>CAVOVU010000020.1:0-922678 GCA_963699935.1 Terriglobia bacterium | reverse complement strand
CGAGATGCGCATCCATGCCAAACCCGGCCTTGCCGGTGCAGACGTCAGTCAGGTCGTAGCTGATAGCCCCTTTGCCGATATACCGCCAGGCGCTCTTTGGTTTGTATTGCAGTTCTTCTTTCTTAGGTACGGGCAGTTTGGCTGCGGCCGAAGCCAGCTCTCCGTAGCCCGCTCTGCGGTCTCCCGGACGATGCATGATCACGTGAAGATCAGATTCGCACTCGGAAACCGGCACTCCCCATTTTTGGGCTGCCGCCTGGGTCGGCGTCGGCCGGGTGCCGTCGCTCCCGCCTCGCGCATGGTCAGAAACCGTCGCGGACCGAATGCGATCCGTCGGTGTCCTGGTCGCCGTAGCGGGTGTCACCAATCGCCTGTTCGATTTTCACCCGCTTCCATTCCGCATCCAGTTCATCGGCCAGAATGAGAGGCGAGCGGAAGTGCGGCTGGTCGGTCCCATCTCCGAGCGATGCGCCACCAGATAGACGGTTCCGTCGGTATCGATTCCTACGAATACGCTGGGGTGCAGGGTGGCATGGTCGACGTGGTGACGTCCGCAGCTATCTTCAGGGCCCACAGGAAATCGGGACCGGCGGACGCTCAGACCAGCGCCCCCGATGCGAACGATGCCCTTGAGGAAACCGCGCCGGCTGACGTTCAGGATCTGTCGCTCATGCGTTCTCCCGGCCGCCTTGATGGCCGCCCGAATTCGCTGGTAGGTGCCGCAGCGGCAGATATTTCCGGCCATGCCGTCGTCGATGTCCTCGTCGTTGGGCTTGGGGTTTTCCTTGAGCAGGGATGGCCTGCATGATCTGTCCCGACTGGCAGTAGCCGCATTGCGGGACGTTGAGACTCGATCCATTTCTTCTGCACCGGGTGCAGACCGTTTTCGAAATGGCTTCGATCGTGGTGATTTCTTCGCCGGCGAGTCGCGCTACCGGGTCGACGCAGGAGCGGATGGCCTTGCCGTCCTGGTGCACCGTGCAAGCTCCGCAGAGCGCCATGCCGCAGCCGAATTTGGTTCCCGTCAATCCCAGGATGTCGCGCACATACCACAGCAGCGGCATGTTGGGATCGCCGTGGAATGAACGTTCTACGCCATTGACTTTGATCTGGATTGTTTTTTGCCTCTACCTTGGATTTTCCGCCCCTATTGTTGCAGAAGACGCGAGGAAAGTCTAATTTTAGACGGCGGAAATTCCAGGCTCGTAGATCAACTATGATACGGCTGCGGTTGGAGTATTGCAGCGCCGGCGTCTCGCCCTCGGCTTTGAGCGTCGCGCCGCGCAGGCAGCACCCACGACAGCCGCCGGGACGGCGGCGCTACGAGTGTGGCGCCTTCGGGTTAACGTCAATGTTTTTCAAGCTCTGGAGCGTGTAATAGAATTCAACCACAATAATTTCAGGCGATCTCCAAGATCCTTCGCTTGCTTCCTGGCGACGGTTGTCTTGCTGCTGATTTCTCCGGCCCGTTGGCGCAGCACGTTGCGGGAAATGTGGAGATCAAAGTACATTTCGATCAAGTCCCAGGGTGCGATCTCTCCGGTCTGGAGCTTCTTCGGCTACGACGAGCCCAACTACACCTATGCGCCCAATGGAAAGAAGCTGCTCGGCGAACTCTCGGCACTCAGCCCCGCGCCCGGCTATGTTCGCGTGCACAACCTGTTCACCTCGGGCGACGGAACCGCTTCTTTGAAGTGGGGATCGACCAATGTTTACACGCGAAGATGCGGCCGGGAATCCCGTCTATAGCTGGACGATCCTGGACCGCATCTTTGACGCCTTTCACGCAGCCGGAGTCAAGCCGCTGGTCGAAATCGGCTTTATGCCCGAAGCGCTTTCGACTCATCCCGAGCCGTACCGCCACAATTTTCCGCAAGGCGAGATTTTCACGGGATGGGCCTATCCGCCCAAGGATTATCAGCAAGTGGTCAGAGCTCGTCTTTCAGTTTGTCGACACCTGCGCGAGCGCTATGGCGATGCCGAAGTCAAGACCTGGCTGTGGGAAGTGTGGAACGAGCCGGACATCCGTTACTGGCAAGGAACGCCGGAAGAATATTTCAAGCTCTACGACTTATCAGTGCGGACGCGGTCCTGCGCGCCCTGCCGGAGCGCACGCATTGGCGGCCCCGACAGCACCGGCCCCGCCTATCCCAAAGCCGCAGATTTTCTGCGCAAGTTCTTCGACCATTGCGCTCACCAGACCAACTACGCGACCGGCAAGACCGGGTTCGCCGCTGGATTTCATCTCCTTCCATCCCAAGGGATCGCCCAAGTGGCAGGGCGATCATGTGCAGATGGGCATTGCGCACCAACTGGCCGCCATCGAGCAGGGCTTCAAGATCGTGGCATCGTTTCCGGAATGGCGGAACACTCCAATCGTTCTTGGCGAATCCGACCCGGAAGGCTGCGCCGCCTGCTCGGCGAAGAACAATCCGCAGAACTCTTATCGCAACGGCCCGTTGTATGCCGCTTACACCGCTGAGGTCTTGAACAACATTCTGGCTGGCCAGGGGCGAGCACATCAATTTTCTGGGCGCGGTTACCTGGGCATTTGAATTCGAGGACCAGCCTCCCTTTGAAGGCTTTCGCGAACTGGCCACCAACGGCGTCGACAAGCCGGTCTGAATGCGTTTCGCATGTTTGGCCTGTTGGGGAGCGAACGCATGAAGGCGACGAGTTCAGGCGCGCTGCCCGCGAGAAGCAGTCGTCGCGCCGGCGTACGTGGTCAGCCCGACATCGCCGCGATCGCTGCCGGAAAGACCACGAGGTCGAGGTCCTGATCTGGAATTATCACGACGACGATCTGGCGGACGCCGAGACTTCGATTGACCTGACTATGGGCGGGCTGCCCGCAAAAGACCAGTCGCGGTCTTGATCGAACTCTTCCGTGTCGATGCCAGCCACAGCAACGCCTTCGCGACAGGTGGAAAGAAATGGGTCGCCGCATCGCCCACCGACGGGCAATACGAACAATTGGAGCGGGCCGGCCAGTTACAGCTGCTCACTTCGCCGGCGTGGGTGCCGATCGCGCAAGGTGTCGTCCATCTGCGATTTGCTTTGCCCAGGCAGGGGCTTTCGCTCATCCGTATCGCGTTGGAGTGGTCAGACTTGATATGGAGGAGGGCGTCCCGCCCGTCTCTTTTTGCGGCTGCGCCGTGTGACGGGCGGGGACGCCCGTCCTCCATATATTCGACAAATCTACGATGCTCACCCTAGAGCTTTTACGCTGATTAGTTCTGCCTTGGTTTCAGCCACCCGCACCGGATTGCGCAAGGGCCGGCCGAAGCCTTCGAACGAGACCTGCATGACGTCGCCGTCCGCAAGCTGATGCCTTCGCCGAAGCTGAGGCAGTCCGCGCCGAAGAAATGGACGTGGACATCGCCCGGGCGGCGGTGCGCTTCGAACTTGAAATGATGAT
This sequence comes from Terriglobia bacterium, assembly GCA_963699935.1. Classification (GTDB taxonomy): domain Bacteria; phylum Acidobacteriota; class Terriglobia; order Terriglobales; family Acidobacteriaceae; genus JAIQFF01. Next base: position 919,260 of record CAVOVU010000020.1, on the reverse strand, counting down.
GCTCGATGTTCGCCAGGCTGTGGCACATCTCGGCTTCGCCGGTGCGGATGTTCTTGGACCAAAGCAGCTTGCCGCGCGCGCTCGATCGTGACTTCGCCGGCACGGACTCGAAATCCGGATCGACCACCAGTTCCGGACCGATCGCGCAGGTGCGGAGCTTCGACGCCGCGAGGTTGAGGTAATTCTTCTTCTCGAATACGTGGTCGGAGAATTCGTTGCCCGCGGCCATGCCGATGCGGCGCGGCCGGCCGTCGGGTCGATGAGGTAGACGCCCGCGATCTCCGCCTCCTCGCCGCCATCTTCGGCGTAGGCCGGAACATCGAGCGGCTCGTCGTGGGCGCGCAGGATCGTGCCGGTGCCTTTGTAAAACCATTCCGGAGCGAGTGCCGATCGCTCCCGGCGCTGGGCGCCCGCCTTCGACGCCCCAGCGGAACATCCTCATGCTGTCGGTGAGGTCCGCTTCGGTTGACGGCGTGCATGGCCTGGCGATTGCGGGCGCTGCCCAGATGGGTGAGGCCGGTGCCGGTGACCAGGCAGCGTGCGGGCTCCCGGGATGATCGATCGGCGGCAGCAGGCGCCACGCCGACTCGCCGCGGTAGATCGGGTCGTAGTCCAGCAGCTCATCGCCGTGGCGCGCTGCGCGTGCGAGCGTCGGTGAGCTTCATCGCCGTCGCGATGGCCGCCTGGCCAGTTCGTAAATCGAGGCGCAACCGTCGAGCAGGCGCAGGTGTGGCTCCTCGACCAGTGCCACGCGGCGCTCGTCGCCGTTTCAGATTTGAACCAGTCGGTCATCGGAGTCGTTCACTCGATGACTTCAAACTTCGTCGAGCGCCGCTTCGTTGATCGTGAGGCCCAGGCCGGGAACATCGTCGTCCAGATCGATGAAGCCATCTTTGGCCTTGGGCTCGCCGTCGAAGATGTACCAGAACAGTTCGTTGCCGACTTCGACATCCACGACGGGAAAGTACTCCGCCATGGGGGAATTCAGGCTCGCCATCACGACGTGGTAGTTGTGCATCTGGCCGGCGTGCGGAATCACCGGGACGGAGTACGCCTCGGCCAGCGCCGCGATCTTGCGCGCCTGGGTGATGCCGCCGACGCGGTTGGTGTCGAACTGGATGTAGTCCACGCGCGCGGCCTCGAGCAGTTCGCGGAAGCCGTAGAGCGTGAATTCGTGCTCGCCGCCGGCGATCGGAATGCGTCCGTACGCCTTCAGCTCGGCGTAGCCGTGCATGTCATCGGGAATGACCGGCTCTTCCAGCCAGCGCAGATTGAACGGCTCGAGCAGCGGCAGCATGCGCCTGGCGTAGTCGAGGGTCCAGCCCATGTAGGCATCGGCCATCACGTCGATGTCGTCGCCGACCGTCTCGCGCACCGTGCGGACCAGATCCAGTTCCGCTGCATGCCGGCGGCGCCGTCGACCGGCCCCCAGCCGAAGCGCAGCTTCATCGCCTTGTAGCCTTCGTCCTTGTATCGCTTGCGCTTCGCGCGGCCAGTTCGTTCGAGCGGCGTGCTGTAGAGCCGGCTGGCATAGACCGGAATCCGCGGCTTGGTCCGGCCGCCGAGCAGCGATAGACAGGCTGCTTCGCCGACTTGCCCAGCAGGTCCCAGAGCGCGATGTCCACCGCGCTGATGGCGACCATGCCGATGCCCTTGCGGCCGAACGCCATGGTCTTGCGGTACATGTGCTGCCAGAGGAACTCGATGTCCCAGGGGTCTGCGCCGATCAGCAGCGGCTTGAGGTAGAGGTCGATCACCTGCTTGGTGACGTGCGGCGCGAGCGCGGCATTGCCGATGCCGACGAGGCCGTCGTCGGTGAAGATCTCGACCACCAGCCAGCCATGAAAGGTGAACGTCTGCATGGAGGCTTCCGGCAGGGCCAGCAGGTCCATGGGATTGGTGCAGAAATGCGGCGGCAAGGGAACGGTCTTGCCGCGCCACTGCACGACGCGGGTGCGGATTTCTGTGATCTTCATGAAGCTCCTCAGAACTCAGTTTGCGTTCCAGGTTCAGAGGCTGCGACCACGGGAACGGTAGCAGAATGATAACGAAAGCGACGACGTGAAACGTTCCCGCCAATGAGAATACGACGCCGTAGCCGAAGCCGTGGTCCAGCAGTATCCGACCATTGGCCGAACGCGATTCCGCCCATCGCGCCGCCGAAGCCGACCAGTCCAGCGACCGAGCCGACCACCTTGCAGGGAAAAGATCGGCGGGCAGGACCATCACCAGGGTGGACCAGGATTGCTGGCCGAAATAGGCGAGGCTGAATAGCGCGATCGCCCAGGCCACCGGCACGCGCGGCACGAGCAGGATGGACGGCATGACCGCCGCGCTCATCCCAGCGCCATCTTTCGGGCCACGCCCAGCGAGAACTTGCGCCGCACCAGGTAGCTGGAAAACCAGCCGCCGACAGACAGCCGACGCCCGCCGCGGCGTAGGGAATCCAGGCGAACGTGCCGACCGCCTTGATGTCGAAGCCGCGGGCATCGTAGAGATATTTCGGCAGCCAGAAGAGGTAGAAGTACCAGGCCGCATCGCTCAGAAACTTGGCGGTCACCAGTCCCCAGGTCTCGCGAATTCGCAGCAGATCGATCCAGCGCAGGTCTGGCCGTGGAATCCGGCGGAGCAGAGACTGCATCGCGCGCTCGGCTCGGAGAGGATTCGTCCGGCGGAAAATAGGATGCGATCCACCACCAGCGTCCACAGCAATCCGAGGCCGCCGGTGACGAAGAAAACCCAGCGCCAGCCTGCGTAACCCAGGACCAGGGCGATCAGCGGCGGCGCCACTCACCGCGCCCACGGCGGTGCCCGCGTTGATGATGCCCATCGCCGTGGAGCGCTCTTTCACCGGGAACCATTCGGCCACGGCGCGGGTGGCGGCGGGAAAGCCGCCGCCCTCGCCCATGCCCAGCAGAAACCGGCTGGCCATCAGCATGGCGAAACTGGTGGCCAGCCATGGCTGGCGCAGGCCAGCGACCAGAACACCATGATGACGGCGAACCCGATGCGCGTGCCCAGAGCGTCCACCAGCTTGCCGCCGCCCAGCGTACATGAACGCGTAGGCGAGCAGGAACGCCGACTGCAGAGCGGAGAACCGCTCGTTGGTGAGCGGGATATCTCGGGCGATCGCGCTGATGGCCACCGGAAGCGTCTGGCGGTCCAGATAGCTGATGGCGATCGCAGCGCTAACCAGGAGGGCGATTCGCCAGCGCAGCAATGCCGTGGTCCTCGATTCTGCTCAATATTGGAATGCTGTGCTGCCTACAGATTATTGTCGCGCCGTTGTTTCATCGCGCCGGATAGAGTTTGCTCTTCTGTGTCCGGGAATTGAAGACTTCAAAGCTTCCGTCGGGATGGGCCGTCAACTCGAGACCATTGGCTGCATCGGGGCCGTCGGGATTGGCGATGAACTCCGCCGGCAACGTTGTGCGCCGCGCCGCCCTCTTCGGAAAAATGCAGTTGCCAGAGGTCTTCCAGGCCGGGCGATTTCTCGATGATGTCCCAGACCGAAGGACTTCCGCCCTTCTTGGCGCCGTTGTCCATGATCGCCACGCGGGGAGCGATGCCGTAAACCAACGCGGGGCTGCCGCTTTGCGCCCAGCCATGATGAGAGACGATGTAGATGTCAACCTTGCCGATTTTGTTGACCGGACACATCAGCTGCATTTCCTTATCGTGCGTAAGATCGCCCAGGTCGAGAATTCTCAGTTTACCAAACTGAATGAACGTTCCCAGGGAACGCAGGTTCTCCGTCGTGTCTGCCGGATATTGCTCAGCGCCCTTGCAGTTCGGATTTTCCTGCCCGGCGCCGGCCAGTGGCTTGTCGATCAACGCTCCGTCCGAACTGACAATCGTCGCTCGCATGCCTTTGATGGGCAGGACATCTCCGGGCTTGGCCGTGATGTGCTTGTACTTTCCCGTCGCCAGCACCGCCTGGTAGGCCTGAAAGTCTCGAACGGTTGCGGCGTTGCCAGTCTCGCGATTTTCTCCGTGGTCGATAAAAGTCCCAATCGGAATGCGCGCGGCCAATTGTGAAACTCCGCCGACGTGGTCCTGGTGAAAATGGGTAATCAGAACGTAGTCGATTTTGCTGATGCCTGCTTTGCGGGCGGCGGCTACGATACGGTCCGCATCGCGGCCATCATTGCCCGGCCAGCCCGTGTCGATCAGAAGCGATTGCCCCGCGGGCGTGACGAACAATGTTGCCTGTCCGCCCTCGACATCCACGAAGTAGATGTGCAGGTTTTTGTCTTTGTGAGCGGGCGCAGCCCAGGATGCGATTCCCAGGCCAAGACACAGAAGGCCCACGCATGCCGCCCGCAGCAGGGAAGGCCTACGTTTGCTTCGCCGGCAGACCGCGGAGAAAGTGCAAGTCATTTCAAGCTCCAAGGTTCGATTCGATCGACGATATTCGACAGAAGATCATCAACCCAGCTTCTTGTTCCCGTCAAGAACGAGTTCGACCGAGGCTCGTCCTACAACGCCCGCCCGGCGCTGGCGCCCGACGCCCATGCCCACTGAAAATTGAAGCCGCCCAGGTGTCCGGTTACGTCCACTACTTCTCCGATGAAAAACAGGCCGGGAACTTTTCGGCTCTCCATCGTTTTCGGCGACAATTCATCGGTGTCCACGCCTCCCGCGGTTACCTCGGCCTTTTCGTAGCCCTCGGTCCCCGACGGGAGCACGGCCCAACTGTGTATCTGTGCGCTCCAGTTGCTGAAGGAAGAGTTCGTCCAGCTTTTGGGCGCATGGAGTTCCAGCCACCGGTCGGCAAAACGGTTGGGGAGAAATCTGCGCAACGCTGCTCGCAGCGACGCGATATTTCGCGGAGCCGCAGATTCGAGAAGCTCCGCGGTGACTTCCTGCTCCGGCGCGAGGTCGATCGAGATGGACTCCGGCTTCCTCCAGTAGGACGAAATCTGCAGGATCGCCGGCCCGCTGAGCCCGCGATGCGTGATCAGCATTTTTTCCCGGAAGCGCTGGCCGTTGCACGCAGCGATCACTTCCGCAGATACGCCCGCCAGATCGGTGTAGTGACGGCCGTCCTCCGCGCCGAACAGAAGCGGCACCAGCCCCGGCCGGGTTTCACGGATCTTCAAGCCGAATTGTCGCGCCAGGTCGTAGCCGAATCGCGGTGGCCCCCATCTTTGGAATCGACAGTCCGCCGGTGGCCACGACCAGCGCCGGAGCGCGGAATTCGTGTTCTGCGGCCGTCACCACGAATTCGTCGGTGCGCGTCACTTCCTGAATTGCAGTCTTGGGAACAGTCTGCACTCCAGCCTCGCGGCATTCCTTTTCGAGCATGTCCAGAATGTCCTGAGCCGAGCGATCGCAGAAAAGCTGGCCCAGAGTTTTCTCGTGATAAGGGATGCGATGCTTCTCGACCAGGGCGATGAAGTCGTCAGGCGTGTAGCGCGCCAGGGCCGACTTGGCGAAGTGCGGATTGGCCGAGATGAAAGTTTTCCGGCCGAGCAATGGATGTTGGTGAAATTGCAGCGCCCGCCGCCGGAGATGAGAATTTTCTTCCCCAGCCGCTCGGCATGTTCGAGGACAGCCACCCGCCGTCCCCGCTTGCCGGCTTCGATGGCGCACATCAGTCCGGCCGCGCCGCCGCCGAGAATCAGAGCGTCAAATTTGTGGATCAAAGCTGTGGCTGCGAAACCGGATATCGATGAAGGCAGTGGTCGAAACGCGGCCTCACTGCGCCGTTCGTCGTCCGGTCAATCCTATTCGAATCCGGCAGCACTAGATGTAGTCGAACAAAGCCATGAAGCCAAAATCCATGTGCAGTTGCTGATGGCAATGGAACAACGTGAGGCCGGGGTTGTCCGCCGTGAAATCAACCTCGACGCTCTGATAACCGCCGACCATCACAACATCTTTCATCACTCCGGAAGTCTTCTGGCCGGCTATCTGAGTCAGTTCGAAACTGTGACGATGAAGATGGATGGGATGGATATCATCACTCGCGTTGTGCATTCGCAACCGGTAGCGCTTGCCTTTCTCCACGCGAAGCATGGGCTGCATGCGCTCTTCCGAGAAGGCGACGTCATTTATGGTCCACAGGTTGAAGCCATCCTGCGCGGCATTTTGCTTGGCAAAAGTCATGTCGAAGATCTGGTCAGGTTCGGGGACCGCGCGCCGTGCCGCCAAAGTGGGCATAGTTCCAGCGGAACGGTTTCGGAGTGACCCACTGGGGCTTGCCCTTCTCTCCCGCATATTCGACCACAATGCCCATGCCGTGATGGCGGTCGTCGTCTGACAGATCGCCCATGATCCAAATGCCGGGATGGTTCATCTCCACGATGGCAGAGACCCGTTCCGCCGTGCCCAGCCAAAGCCCTGGGACGCTGCACTGGCTTGGGAATTGCATTTCCATCCAGGGCAACGACCGTGAAGCTGTGTCCGGGCAGCGCCAGGCTGCGGATTTCGGTCGCGCTTCCATTCAGCACATGGAACAGCACGCGCTCGCCTCGCTTTACCCGCAGGGGCTCGCCATGGCCCAGCATTCGTCCGTTGATGGTGAAGGATCCGTACCCAACCTCGAAGCCATGAGGCGCGCCCTTCGCGAGAGAGGCCTTCATCGCGCGCTCGCCGCTATCTTTCAGGCTTTTTACTACCGTCGCCGGGGACAGAAAGTCCATCGCCATATCACCACCGCGGCTGTATGTGGGCTCGAATTCCTTCAAGGTCAGAAAGACTTCGCGATCATAATCGCCGGGATGGTTCTTCGGTTCGATGTACACCGGACCCACCAGGCCGCTGTATTGTCCCGCGCTCAGGTCCGCCCTGGCGCGTACGTGGGTGTGATAGAAGCGAAATCCCGAAGGCTTGGGAACAAACGAAATGCGGCGGCTGCCGTGGGGAGCGATGAAGGGCGTGCCTTCTTCCGCGGCTCCATCCACATCGGTAGAAACGAATTGCCCGTGCCAGTGCAATTGTTCGGGCCGGTCGGTTTGGTTGTGAATGTCGATGGTCACCTGCTGGCCCTCTTTCAGGCGCAGCAGCGGGCCGGGAAACTGGCCGTTGTAGGTGGTCATGGAGAGGATGCGATTCGGAGCAAGCTCAATGGGCTTGACCGCGATGGTGAGCGTGTAGTCCGGAGGGCCGACTGTCCGCGAAGCAGGCTCCTGGGGACGTGCCACAGCCGGTTGGCCAAACAGCGCAACGGGAGAAAGCAGGGAAGTGCCCGCGATCGACCCCGCCGCCTTCAGGAAATTTCGACGCGAGAGGGACGAGCCTGCCATGATGTCTTTCGATCAGCGCGATAACCGAATGCCCTCTCGCGAGGGTATTCGAGGGAACGGCCTACTTTCCCGTGTAGCTGATCCTCCAGATGCAGTCCCCGCCATCGTCGGTGACCAGCAGCGATCCGTCCGGAGCGACGGTGACGGCAACCGGCCGTCCCCACACGTGCTCGTTGTCAACCACGAATCCGGTCATGAAGTCCTCATATTCGCCGCTGGCGTGTCCGGTCTGATGCAGAGGCACGCGAATCAACTCGTAGCCCACGCGGACCGCCCGGTTCCACGAGCCATGTTCGGCGCCGAAAAGGTCGCCCTGATATTCCGCGGGGAATTGTTTGCCGTCGTAGAAAGTGATCCCCAGCGAGGCGTTGTGCGGGTTCAGCATTACGTCTGGAACGATGACCTTGTCCTTCAGTTCGGGATGCTTGCCTTCGTGCCGCGGATCCTGATGGCCGCCCATGTACCACCACGGCCAGCCGTAAAAGCCGCCGTCCTGCACGTGGGTGATGTAGTCGGGAACCAGATTGTCGCCCAGTCCGTCGCGCTCGTTGACCGAGCACCACAGCTCGCCGGTCTTCGGATTGATCGCCAGCCCCACGCAGTTGCGAATTCCGTAGGCGTAGATCCGCATGCCGGAGCCGTCGGGATTGAACTCCAGAACGTCGGCGCGGTTCTTTTCTCGCCGGGTGTAGTATCCGGGTCGTCGACATTCGAGGCCGAGCCCACGGAGACAAACATTTTCTTGCCATCGGGCGAGAACTGAATGTCGCGCGTCGAGTGGCCGCCGCCGCCGGGCAAGTCGGCAATGTGCTGCGCCGGGCCGCGCGCCTGCAGATCGCCGTTCTGATAGGGGAAGCGCACCACCGAGTCCGTGTTGCCGATATAGACCCATTCCGGATTCGGGCCTGGGGGATAGAAATTGATGCCGAAGGGCTCGTTCAGGCCGCTGGCGAACATCGACATCTGCTCGGGCTTGCCATTGCTGGTGATCCCGCGGAATACCCTGATGTCGCCGGCCTTGGTCTCGGCCACGAAAATGTCGCCATTGGGAGCGGTGCGAATGATCCGCGGATTGTCCAGCCCGCTCGCGTACTGCTCCACTTTGAAGCCTGCCGGGACCTGCGGCCATGCGCCTTCCGGACGCGCCACAACCTTGGGGCCGTTGCCGGCGGACGAAGTCGCGAATGGAGCGGGCAAATCCTTGACTGTGATCTTGCGAATCTCTCCCGGTTTCTCATAGCGGAAATCGGTGAAGGGCGGCTTCGGAGGCGGAGCGTTCAATTTCACGGCGGCCATGGGCGCTGCCGGCGCGCTGCTGGCCTGTGAGTTCTGCGGCTGCCCGAGCGTTTGCACGTAGCTCACGATCTGCCAGCGTTGTGCCTTGGGCAAAGTCGCCCAGGACGGCATGCCATTGTTCACGTCGCCCTTGGTGATAAACCAGAAAATCTCGCCGGGCGTCACTTCCTTGATCTTTTCCGCCTTCAAGGCAGGAATATTTCCCGAGCCTTCGCCATTCTCGCCGTGGCAGCGGGCGCAACGCAGATGGAACAGCGCTTTGGCGTGGGGCGTGGGCTGGCCCTGGTAAGGGTTCTTCAGTGCCTTGGCCGATTCCGGCGCGTTATGGAAATTCGAGCTCTGGGCCGGGGCCCGGGAAACCAGCAATACGCCGGCAATGACAAAGATGGCAAGCGAACCTTGAAGGATGCTGACGATAGCTTTCAAAACTGTTCCTCCCTGAGCACGACTCGAGTCGTAAAAGATGTCATAACGGCCAGGCGGCTTCAATATCCTTTTATTTTAATCACAAAGTAGTTGAATTCGGGCGAGCCCTCCAGCAAGAGCTGATGTGGCACCCCGGGAGGAATACGAACCACGTCTCCCGCGGAAAGCTTTCGCCGGATGCCGCCCTGGATCGTGCCATTGCGCTTTTCGTGCGGGCCTACGGTCTCTCCATTCACCAGCGTGCCGCCCAACACCAGGGTCGCCGATCCGGATTGCACGAAGAAGACGTCAACCTGGGTTTCGTGCCACTCCGGCGGGCCATCGGATTCCCGGTGGACCAGCATGGCGCTGTCGTTGGGGAAATCCGCCAGCAGCTCCACGGCAAAGTGGTGCGGATCGGCGGTGGCATCAGCATGCATCTTGCTTTCGAAATGCTTCAAGGATGCCGGAGTCCACAGTTCGAACCCCGCCGGGGCTGCTTCTTGCGCGCCGGCGGCCAGCAAAAGAATCACGACCGGACAAAGCAGCCAGAGTTTCTTCATCAATCCTCACCTCAGAAATTGCCGGCAGCATCGACGGCGTTGGGACGCCGTTTCACAGGCCGAGTGCAGGACCTGCACCGCAGTCAGAAGGTTTGTCGATGGCGGGAATGGACCCAGCAAATCTCCGGTTCACAACTCCACCCTTTAGATTTGCTAAAGTAACCCTACCAGCTTTCAAACGATAGGCAGGGGCGCCAGCGCTGTCAAATTGGAAAAGCTAAAAAGACGTTTCAGGAAGGCTAAAAGGATTTAATACTACCGTTTTCTCCTGACACCGGCGGGAGCTTTTGCCGGCATGCATCGCCCTGAGGGGAGTATTTCTATGGATATTCACCAGCTCGAATTGTTTCTGGCCGTGATGGAGTCGCCGAGCATGACTCGCGCCGCCGAGAAGGTTTTCCTGTCTCCGGGCGCGGTCAGTCTTCAGCTGCACAATCTCGCCGACGAACTCCATACTGAACTGTTCGTGCGCAGCGGAAAGCGCCTGATTCCCACTCCGGCTGCGATGCGCCTGGCGGAACATGCCAAGGACCTGATCAAGCGGATGGGTCAGATCAAGCAGGAGTTTCAAAACGACCTGACCACCGATATCCGGCCCTTCCACTTTGCTACCGGCGTGACCACCCTGATCTATCAACTGGGAAAGCCCCTTCGGCAGCTGCGCAAGCAGTATCCCAAAGCGGAGATCCGCGTTTCGGTGAATGTGACCGAGGAAACCGTCAGGGGGCTGCACGACCGCCGCTTCGATCTGGGCCTGATTTCGCTTCCGATTCCGGAAGAGAATCTCAAAATCATCCCTCTTTTTGATGAGGAACTCCTGATTGTGCGTCCTTCAACCAGCAAAGTCCGGGGCCCGCAGACGGGATCCGTGCGTGTCTCCGAGTTGGCCCGGGTGCCGTTCCTGCTCTATCCCGTGGGGACCGTGCTGCGAGTGCTCATCGATCGTTTCTTCAAAGACATCGGCGTGAGTCCTCGTGTTGTCATGGAAGCGGAAGATACCGAGGCCATCAAGCGCCTGGTGGAATCGGGCTTCGGTTACTCGATCCTGCCCGAGCACGCGCTTCGGCGCCGTACGCGTTTTTTCCAGACTTTTCGGGTTGATGGTCATCCCATAACCCGCGGCCTGGCGCTGGCGATGGTGCAAACCGACTATCCCCGCAAGCTGACATTGTCGGTTGCGGAATCGCTGCGGACAATGTTGACCGCTTGAATTTCAGGCAGACCTCGAGGCGATGCCGGAAAAAGACGGAACCACGAAAGTGGAGACTCACCTTATAATTCACTCCACCAAATTAGGAAGGAGTGATTGATGGGTCATCCGCTTCTCGATCTGACGAAAAAGACCGCAGTGGTGATCGGCGGTACCAGCGGCATCGGACTTGCCCTTACCCGGGCGCTGGCTCAAGCCGGCGCTGACGTGATTCCCACGGGCCGCCGCGCCGAACAGGTGAATGCCGCCGTCTCTGAAGTCAAAGCCCTCGGCCGGCGGTCGCTTGCCCAGACTTGCGACGTCACCGACGCCGCCAGCCTCGAACAGCTTCTGCAAGCGGTGACCGGCGAATTCGGCAGCGTCCAGGTGCTGGTGAACTGTGCCGGCCGCACCAAGCGAACGCCGACGCTCGAGGTCCCGGACTCCGAATGGAATGGCATTCTCGAGACCAACCTGAACGGAACTCTGCGGGCCTGCCAGGTGTTTGGCCGGCACATGATCGAGCGCGGTTATGGCCGCATTATTAATATTGCTTCGCTCTCATCATTTGTGGCGCTCTACGAGGTTGCCGCATACAGCGCCAGCAAGGCGGCGGTGGCTTCGCTGACCAAATCTCTCGCCATTGAATGGGCCAAGTCCGGTGTTTGCGTGAATGCCATCGCACCCGGCGTCTTCCGCACCGACCTGAATTCCGCCCTGCTTGACGGCACCGACCGCGGCCGCGAATTTCTACTGCGCACTCCGATGAAGAGGTTTGGGAAACTGGATGAGCTCGGCGGGGCGGCCGTGTTCCTGGCTTCAGAAGCCGCCAGCTTTGTAACCGGCCACGTGTTAGCGGTGGACGGAGGCTTCCTGGCCAGCGGCGTAAATCAATAACCACGTGGGGACAGCCGCCCTCGACTGTCCTTCGTAGGCAGTCTAGCAATCAAATTAGCGGAGCTTCGCTCCGCCGGACAGCCGAGGGCGGCTGTCCCCACGTGTTCGGTGGCTCTTTAACGACCCAGCCAGCCACCGTCAACTGCCATGATGTGTCCGTGGATGTAGTCGCTGGCCGGCGAGCAAAGAAAAACCGCGGCGCCGGCAACATCGCCTGGCTCCCCCCATCGTCCGGCGGGAATCCGCTCCAGAATCTGGCGACTGCGCTGCGGATCTTGTCGCAGGGCGGTGGTGTTGTCCGTCGCCATGTAGCCGGGCGCGATCGCATTGACGTTGATGCCCTTCGAGGCCCATTCGTTGGCGAGTGCTTTGGTGAGCTGCGCCACGCCTCCCTTGGCTGCGGCGTAGGCCGGAACCGTGATTCCTCCCTGAAAGGAAAGCAGGGAAGCGATGTTGAGAATCTTGCCTTTTGCGCCCCGCTTCAGCATGTCCTGGCCGGCCAGTTGCGACAGCCGAAATACGATGTCAGGTTCACGCTGATGAGTTCATCCCAGTAATCTTGCGGATATTCAGCCGCCGGCGCCCGGCGTATTGTGCCGGCGTTGTTGACCAGGATGTCGATGGAGCCAAATTCTTCCACCGTCTTTCCGATCAAGGCCGGATACAGGCCGGCATCGGCCATATCGCCGGCCAGATAAAAAGATTTCTTTCCCATCTGACGATGATTCTCGCTGGTGGCCTTGCCGTCTGCGCTGCGCCCATGACATCCGACGTTAGCCCCGGCTTGCGCCAGCGCAATGGCGATCGCGGCGCCGAGGCCGCGGCTCGATCCGGTCACAAGCGCGTTCTTGCCTTTCAGTTGGAAGGTCTCCAGAATCATGCTTGTTTTCTCAGCCAAGATCGGCGGGTTCCAGCCTGGGCACCAACAATTGAATCGCGCCCAGCGCCAGCAGGTAGGCGCAGCCCGCCATCAGGAACGGGATCATGTAACTGCCTGTCCATTGCAAGGCGTGGCCGACGATGGTTGCGATCAACATTCCTCCGATCGAGCCCGCCATTCCACCCATTCCCACCACCGAGCCCACGGCCTGCGCCGGAAAAGTGTCAGAGGTCAGGGTAAACAGATTGGCGGAGAACCCCTGGTGGGCCGCGGCCGCCAGCCCGATCAGCAGGACCGCTCCCCATAAACTTTGCATGTTGTAAGCGAACACAATGGGGACAACGCATACCGCGCAAATCAGTAACGCAATTTTGCGGGCGAAGTTGACGCTGCGGCCGCGATGGATCAGCCAGGATGACAGCCAGCCCCCGGCGACGCTGCCAACGTCTGCGATCACGTAGATCACCACGATGGGCAGTCCGATCTTCATCAACGACAAACCATGTTTACGTTCCAGAAAATCCGGTATCCAGAACAGATAGAACCACCAGATGGGATCGGTCAGGAATTTGCCTACCACGAACGCCCAGGTTTGACGATGAGGGATGAGGCGGGCCCATTTGATTTTCGCCATCGGTACCTGGGGGTCGCTGCGTATGTAGTCCAGCTCCGCTTTGGACACGCGGGGATGCTCATCCGGCTTGCGATAAAGCAGCAGCCAGAAGATAAGCCAGACAAACCCCAAGGCACCGGTGATGATGAAGGCCCAGCGCCAGCCCCATTGAATCGTGATCCATGGAACCACCAAGGGAGTGATGATGGCGCCGATATTTGTGCCGGCGTTGAAGATTCCCGTGGCCAGCGCCCGCTCCTTCTTCGGAAACCATTCGGCTACGGTCTTGATGCTGGCGGGAAAAACTCCCGACTCTCCGAAACCCAACGCTGACCGGGCGACCATAAAGCTGGTGAAGGAGCTGCCGAAGGCGTGCGCCATCGAAGCCAGGCTCCAGAAGATCATGGCCAGGGCGTAACCCAGCCGGGTTCCCAGACGGTCCACCAGCCGGCCCACCACCACCATGCCCACGGCGTAAGCCGCCTGAAAAGCGAACACCAGATTGCCGTAGTCGATTTCGTTCCATCCCAGATCGTGTTGCAGTGTGGTTTTGAGAATTCCCAGGACCTGGCGGTCCATGTAGTTTTTGGTGACTCCGAATAGCAGGAGGGCACAGATGACCCAGCGGAAATAGCCGGTCCGGGTGGATGGTCCCGGCGTCGCCGTTTCGGATTCCGCTGGAGAGAGCCGGTTCGCGGAGCTGGCGGCACGGTCCATATTGGAGGTTGCTACTTTTTGCGGCCCGCTTCCAGTCCGGAGGAACCCTGGTCGAATCCGCGCTGCACGTTGACCACGCCAAACTGCCGGTCTTCGCCCTCGCGGTGGGCCGCCATCGCCCATAGAAAACAGATGCGATGACCCGGCACCGAAACATTCGGATGATATCCGCTGGGCATCAGCACCGCATCGCCGTCGCGCACCACCGTGACCACTTCCGGGTAGTCAGTACGGTTATACACAAGTTGAATGCCGAATGCCGGATCGGGCATGTCGAAATAAACGTACATCTCTTCCAGCATCTTGGCGTGCTCGTGGGGAGGCCAACTGGTCCAGTTGCCCGGCTCCGAAATAGTAAACCCGGCCACCAGCCGTCCCGCTTCAACATTCTTGGCCAGCAGCATATGCAGCTGGCGCGATGATCCTGATCCGCCGGTGGTGAATTTCAGTCCAGGATCGTTCTCGACCTGGGAGAAGCGCACAACCTGAAACGGGTAGTGCTGCGAAACCTCCGCCGAAAACTCGGCAATGTCCACGCTTGAGGTGGTCGCGATCTTTACCGAAGAATCGCGTGGAACATAGATTGCGTCATACTGCCCGAGCGATACTTCCTTGGCCTCGGTGGTCACCGTGGCGTTGCCGGAGAGAACGATCAGTCCGGTTTCGCGGTCTCCTGTGGAGAACGACTCCGACGTTTTCTCCGGATTGAGGATGATGCGTCCGTAGGCCAGATGCTTCATGGAACTGTTGCCGGGCGTGATGGAAACCTGCCGCCCGGTGTGCCGGTCAGTCCCGCGAAAAATCAGTTGATCGATGCCGCCTTCCTCTTGCGTGCTCATCAGAAACTCCCTTGCAAAAATACGGCGAGTGGAGCGTTTCCATTCTCGCAACGGCCTGCATGTAAGATTGCGGTCCGAAGTAACTTCAGTGGTTGCGCCGGCAGGGCAGCCCGGGTGCGTATCGAGCAGCTAAAATCATCGTGCTGGGTCATCAATATGAAAATCATTCCAAGTATAGAAAGCGCGTCATACCTGTCAAACCATAAAAATTGAAGTTTGATTTCAGCCAGACTCAACGGAAGCGGACGCCAGCCTTAAAGTGAATCCAGCTGCTGCCAGATGGAGGGCTCCACCGGGATACCTTTGGCGAGGTTTTCTTTTCGCGTGGCCAAAACCCGCTGGCCGGGATAGCGCACGCGTTCTCCAGCCGAATTCGGGGGCAGCTGGAAATACTCGATCACCAGATCTGCGACTCGAGATGCCGTGTGGTCTGGGTTGAGAGAGGAAGCATCGAACGCGATGAAGACCTGGGAAAGCCCATTCTCGCGCTCCGGTTCCGTCGCAATCTGGTGCGTGGCCTTTCCTCCTGACAACATCGCGGCCACGAGGTCCAGCATCAATGCCAGTCCCGACCCTTTCCAGAAGCCAATGGGCAACGGACGATTGGATGCCTCGATATCTCCGGGGACTCGCGTGAGCTGGCCGCTCGAGTCAAAGCCGCCATCCATGGGCAGCAACTCGCCGCGCATTCGATAAGAGGCCAGAGTGCCGTAAGAGAATTGTGACATCGCCATGTCGAGGACAACGTGTCCGTCCGCACGAGGCACCGCGATCACCAGCGGATTATTTCCGACCCGCGGGTCGGCCGCGCCCCAGGGCGGAAGATTGGGCAGGGTATTGGTCCAGCACATTGCGATCATGCCTGCATCGGCAGCCTGCCAGCCATAGCTGCCGCCTCGCATCCAGTGGTTCGTATTCGCCAGCGCCACGCACCCCATCCCATGTTCGCGGGCCAACGCGATAGTCCTGTCCATGCAGTGATGGGCGTTCAGATTGCCGGGCCCGATGTTGCCGTTCCAGCGTTCCAGTGGCCCGGAACCCGTCAATAACTCCGGCTTGGCGTGAATATCAATCGACCCATTTCGAATCATGGCGACGAACCGGGGAAAGCGATTCAGTCCGTGCGAGTACACGCCGTCGCGGCTGGTATCGGCGAAAAGCCGGGCGCAGAGACGGGCGCGTTCAGGCTCAAATCCCAGCTTCAGCAATACCCGCAACAGAGCATCGAACAGTTCCTGATACGAGACTCGAAGCATCGACTCGTCTCCGGTTGGTGTCGCTGCCAGCATAGCAGGGAAGCTTCGATGTGGGCGCGAGCGTCCTCGCTCGTGCCGGCCCTGCACGAGCGGGACGCTCGCGCCGACATCTGTTTCCGACGTTGTTTAGTTCAGCTTAATAGTGAATTCAGTTTTTACGGGTTGACCTTCGACCTGAGGCTTCTGTAGTCTGCGACGCTGGCGTGACATATGCATTCACCGCGGCAGAACGTAAGAAAATCAGCACACTATGCCTTCACCGGCGAACATAAGGGGACAGTGAACTCATGATGAATCGATACCGTACAACGTTGGGACTGCTGCTGGCCGCAGGGATGATCGTGCTGACCCTGCCCCTGCAGGCGCAGAAACAACCGAAGGAATTTAAGAAATGGCCGGCGGGCAGTTCGCCCCAGGAGATTGGCAAGCGGGTTGCCGAACGGCTGCTCGCGATTCCACATTCCAATTTCGGTCGGCCGGGCCCGCCCCCGTTCATCACGTATCCTGAAGTAGCTACCTGGTACGGCGCCCTGACATTTGCCCAGTTGAGCGGCGACAAAGAGCTTGACGCTCGCCTGATCAAGCGTTTCGATCCTCTTTTCGCCAGCGAATCGAATCTGATTCCGGTACCGGACCATGTGGACCGGAGCGTGTTCGGCACCGTGCCCCTGGAAATCTATATCCAGACTAAAGAGAAAAAGTATCTCGATCTGGGGCTGAACTCGGCCGACAAGCAATGGGACGATCCCACGCCCGATGGATTGAGCTCGCAAACGCGCTACTGGATCGACGACATGTACATGCTCATCATCCTGCAGCTGCAGGCCTATCGGGCGACCGGCGACGCCAGGTATCTGGATCGCGCGGCACTCGAGATGACCACGTATCTGGACAAGCTGCAGCAGCCGAACGGCCTTTTTTACCATGCGCCCGATGTTCCGTTCTACTGGGGCCGCGGCGACGGCTGGGTAGCGGCGGGCATGGCGGAAATGTTGCGGTCGCTGCCGGAGAACCATCCGCGGCGGGCGCGCATCATGGAGTCCTATCGCAAAATGATGAAGGCGTTGCTGCAGTATCAGGGCAAGGACGGAGTCTGGCGCCAGCTGATCGATCACCCCGAATCCTGGCCGGAGACTTCTTCGACCGGGATGTTCACTTTCGCCATGATTACCGGAGTCAAAAACGGCTGGCTGGACGAAAAGACCTACGGCAAAGCGGCGCGCAAAGGGTGGCTGGGGATGATCAGTTATCTCGAGCCCAACGGCGACCTGCGCAACGTGTGCCAGGGTACCGGCAAGAAAAACGACTTGCAGTACTACCTCGACCGCGAGAAACTCACGGGCGATCTTCACGGACAGGCACCGATCCTGTGGTGCGCTTCGGCATTCCTGCGTTAACCGCTGAACCGTCCAGGTTGGCGCGGGGTCGTCCAATCGCAAAGCGGCACGGGCCTCGCTCCGCGCCAGCAGGCGTTTTGCCATATTGGTGAGAGATGAGACCAGAAGAATTCCGGGGCAAACTGCGGGGCGTGATCGCCTTCCCGGTCACTCCCTTCAAACCCGATTTATCGCTGGACCTTGTGGGGCTGCGGAAAAACATTCAGGAATTACTTCGCCATCGCATTGCCGCGATCGTCGCTGTCGGCGGTACGGGCGAAATGTATTCGTTGACGCCTGCCGAACTCCTGGCGGTGGTCAAGACCATTGTGGAAGAAGTGCGTGGGCAGGTCCCGGTCATCAGTGGCACCGGCTTTAACCGTCAGATGGCGATCGAGCTGGCGCAGCAGTCCGCACAGGCGGGCGTGGACGGAATTCTGGCCCTGCCGCCATATTATCCAAACGCCGACGATGAAGGGCTGGCTGACTACTATGCGGCAATCGGCGCCGCCACGCCTCTGGGCCTGTTTGTTTACAGTCGCGATTGGGTGAAGCCGTCACCCGAGTGGGTCGAACAGTTGGCGGGCAGAATTCCTACTCTGATCGCCTGGAAAGACGGGCAGGGCGACACGGTGCGCTACCAGCAGATCATGAAGCGTGTAGGCGACCGCTTGTACTGGATTGGCGGCGCCGGTGACGCGTCCGTGCCGGCCTATTACAGGATCGGCATCCGCACCTACACTTCGAGTATTGCCACGGTGGCGCCCAGACTTTCCTTGCGCCTGGATGAACTTGCTTCCGCCGGAGATTCCCCGGCGCTCGCCAACCTGATGAGCGATTACGTGAACCCGCTCTACGCCATCCGCGCGCGCCGCAAGGGATACGAAGTCTCGGTCATGAAGGAAATGATGAACCTGATCGGCCTTGCAGCCGGCCCGGTCCGTCCGCCTCTCCCCAACGTGCGATCCGAGGAAATTGTGGAGATCAAAGCAGTGCTCGAAAAATGGAAGCCCTTCCTGTCGTGAGACAAACCACGTGGAGACAGCCGCCCTCGGCTGTCTGGCGGAGCGAAGCTCCGCTGTTCTGGTAGCGTAAAACCGGTCGAGCTGCGCTCGACTGGACAGCCGAGGGCGGCTGTCCCCACGTGATTATGGAGAAGGCCACTCGAGTCCGCTGGAAGGTCCTGGCCTGGCTGTGCAGCCTCTCCGCTCTCACTTACATCACGCGCATCGGCATCATCCAGGTGCAGGACCGCATTGAACTGGACTTGCATCTGACCCCGCAGAGACTGGCCTATGCCTTTTCCGCCTTCTCGCTGGCCTATGCGCTATTCGAAATGCCCAGCGGCTGGCTGGGCGACAAGTTGGGGCCGCGCAAGGTCCTGATCCGCATCGTCCTGGTCTGGACCGCCTTCACTGCGCTCACTGGCTTGGCCTGGGGTCTGATCAGCCTCATCGTATTCCGTTTTCTCTTCGGGGCAGGCGAAGCCGGAGCGTTTCCCAACATCAGCCGGGCCTCGCGCGAGTGGTTTCCTTTCAGCGAAAGAGGTTTTACCCAGGGCATGGTGTGGATGTGCGCCCGCTGGGGCGGCGCGGTCGCGCCTCTCCTGATGATGGTCCTGGCTTACCCTTTCGGATGGCGAGGCGGGTTCGTGCTCATGAGCGTGCTGGGCGCGGTCTGGCTGTGGGGATTTCAGTCGCGGTACAAGGACTCGCCCCAATCGGACCCCGCCGTGAACGCCGCAGAGCGCGCGCTCATCCTGGAAGGACGCAAAGATGCCGGCAAACCCGCTCCGCTCTCCTGGAAAACCATGCTCCGCAGTCCCACCTTGTGGTGCCTCAGCGTGATGTATCTCTGCAGCAACGCCGGCTGGTCGTTCTTCGCATCCTGGATCACACCCTACTTGCGCCACGATCTTCGCCTGTCAGGCATTGAGCTGGTTCTGGCCTCCGGAGCGCCGCTCTTTTTCGGCGGAGCCGCTTGTCTCCTGGGTGGCTTTCTCACCGACCGCCAGGTGCGACTCTGGGGACCGCGCTGGGGACGCACTCTGCAAGGTGTGATTGCGTATGGACTGGGCGGCGTCTTTATGCTGGTCAGCGTCGCTTTGACGCCCAGCCACATCGGCCTTGCATTTTCCTCTCTATGTCTGTCTTCATTTGTGAAGGATTTTGGAATGGCGTCCAGTTGGGCCACCACCATCGATATCGGACAACGCTACTCGGGTACCGTGGCCGGGTTCATGAACATGATTGGCAACCTGGGGCAGGTGGTCAGCATACCGGTTGTAGCCTGGCTGGCCGTGCTGGCGGGACGGCCCGGGCATCCCAGCTGGAAGGTGAGTCTCTATTTCAATGCCGCGATGTTTTTCATCGCCGCGCTGTCATGGCTATTCGTGAATCCCAGGCGGGTGATCGTGTATGCGCCGGACGGTCAAGAAAGAAAGTCAACTACTTAAGCGTGCTCGCGCCCGCCTGCGCGCAGATGCTGTCGTGATCGCCGCTGTCGCCGGAAACTCCGATGGCGCCCACGATCTCGCCGTTCATGATGAGAGGAAAGCCGCCTTCGAGAGGAATCCCGCCCGGCAGGCGCAGGATGCGCAAGCCAGCTCCGCCGGCGGCGACGGCATCCTGAAATGCCTTGCTCGGCCGCTTGAAACGCACCGCAGTCCGCGCTTTCTCGATCGCGATGTCCGCGCTTCCAATCTGCGTATTGTCCATTTTCTCGTAGTAAACCAGAGTGCCGCCGGTATCGACCACCGCCACCGCCATCTTCCAATTGCCCTTCCGCGCTTCGTCCAGCGCGACGGCCGCGGCTTTTTTTGCATTCTCCACGCTGACCGGCAGCCCGTAAGGGTTGGGCGACTGCGCCAGCGCGCTCACGGCGCACAACACTGCCAGTACAGCGGGAAGCTTCAGCAATCGTAGAGGCATCGACCTGCTCCTTGAGCCGCGAGCGTGCTGGGTTCCCCGTCCTCGTCTCTCCGTTTTTTGAGAGAGAGGGCGGGGCTTTCCAAAGTTTCTAGTAGCCCTTCACCTTGACAACAAAGTAGGTGAATTCCGGCGAGCCATCGAGCAGGAGCTGATGCGGCACCTTGGGCGGAATGCGAACCACATCGCCCGCGGACAGCTTCTGCCTGACGCCGCCCTGAATGGTTCCGTTGCGCTTCTCATGCGGCTCAGTGGATTCCGCGCCCACCAGGGTGCCGCCCACAACGAGGGTTGCCGAACCGGATTGCACGAAGAAAACATCGGCCTGATTTTCGTGCCATTCGGGCATGCCATCGGTCTGGCGGCGTGACAGCATGAACTTGTCCTGAGGAAAATCTCCCAGGGCGCGCACCGACATGTGGTGCGAGCTGGCGTCAGCCTCGGATTTCAGTGTTTGCTCGAGTTCTTTGAGAGACGCGCCCGTCCAATGCTGAAATCCTTCCGGCACCTTTTCCTCCGCGCTGACCATGACCAGGGTGATCGCAAGCAAACCCAGCAGCCAGAATACTTTCATCAGACCCTCACCTCTTGAATTGTAGCGCCGGCGTCCCGCCGGCTGTCCCGAGGGCGTCCCGCCCTCGGAGTGTGAACCCTGCGAAAGGATTTACTTCCGCCGCCCACGCTGTCCGCAAACTATAAGAACCGCATTTCCATGCTGTCAATTCGTAAAAACTGACTGTGACCTTCAGCCGAACTAAACAAAATGTATTCCGCTCTCAGCCTATACTCTCGTGTTGAAGCAAACCAATGCATCACGCGTCCGCTCCCGGCCCCATGGCGACGACAAAGTAGCTGGCCGGAGTCGGGCCAGCATTCTTGATGCCATGCTCGTCATTCGAATGAACGAAGCCCACCGAGCCCGGGCCCAGGCGGTAGCTGGTGCCATTCACCGTAAGCTCGACCGTGCCTTCGCGGATGAGCCACATTTCGGAATGCACGTGATGGTGGGGCGCGTGCGGCGCGCCTCCGGGCGGCAGCGTGGTCTCGTGCACCTCCAGGGCTTCTCCGGTGGCCAGCTTGCCCTTCAGGACCCCGCGTATTTCGGCATGGTTGAGCGTGTGCACAGGCAGTTTGTCGTACGGATAGTTTGCCGAGGGCAGGGAAGTGTCTGCTTCGGCGAAAGAGTCGAGCGCGGCCGCAGCCGGCAAAAGCCCAGGAAGCAGGATGCACATTTCACGTCGCGTGATGGTCATGAGCGCCTCTCGCAAATGATATGGTGAAATCCGCCCGGCATCATACCAGAGGTTTTCGGACAGAGCTGAGTTAATGCAGGCGCGAGCGTCCCGCTCGTGCAAAGCCGGCAGCGCCGAAGAGGAGCATGTGAGGGAATCGAAGCCATTATTGGAGAAAGCAGAACACAGTCCGCGAGAAGGCGGCTCGCCTGACCGCGAGGAACCTCGGGGCATCGAATCCGGCGGGCTGCAAGTCGCCATCACCGCCTTCGTCGTCCTGTTCTGCATCGTGGGGCTCGCACTGTGGGGACTGCCGTTTTACTACGACTTCATGGTGCAGCAGTTCGGCTGGACGCGCGCCCAGGTCACCTCCGGAAACGCGCTGAGCAAACTGGTAGTCGGGCCCATCTTTGGATTCATCGCCGGCTGGATCATCGACCGCTTTGGCCCGCGCCGCGTCATGATGGCCGGCATTCTGATGGCCGGCGGAGCGCTGGTGGGCCTGGGCTGGGTCTCGACCCTCGGCATGTTCTATTTATTTTATTTCTTCAACGCGCTGGGTTATGTGTGTGGAGGCCCGCTGCCGAACCAGGTACTGTTATCACGCTGGTTCGACAAGTCGCGCGGCAAAGCCATGGGCTTCGCTTATCTGGGAATCGGAATCGGCGGCGCCACCGTGCCCTGGATCTCGCACGCGCTGATAGAGCATTTCGGCTGGCAGGCGGCATTGCGCTGGTTGGGCTTGCTGATCGTCGTGGTCTCACTTCCGTTGGCGTTTTTCGTGAAGGAAGCGCCGCTTCGACTGGCACCAGAGCGCAAAGTGTCGGGTGCCGCGGAGGTTCTGGGCGCGTTCAAAACTCTTCCGTTCTTCCTGCTCACTTTCGGCAGCATGTGTTCGATCGCAGCGGTCAGCGGCACCCAGCAGAATCTCAAACTCTTTCTGAGCCTCGACCGGCATTTCACACAAAGCGACGCGGCGCGAGTTCTGTCACTGGTGCTTTCGTTTAGTATCGCAGGGCGCCTGCTCATGGGCTGGCTCGCCGACCGCTTTTCCAAGAAATACGTGATGCTGCTGACTTATTTGCTGGTCGCGGCCGGCATTCCACTTCTGTTCCTGGGGCGCACAAGGCTGGCGATCTATGCGTCGGCGGCGATATTCGGGGTCGGACTGGGCGGCGATTACATGATCATTCCGCTGATGACCGCGGAAATCTTCGGCATGCAGATCCTGGGCAGGCTGCTGGGAGTCATCCTGACCGCGGGCGGCATTGCTGAAGCCGTATCGCCCTGGCTGACGGGACGCTTGCGCGACGTTACAGGAAGCTACTCCGAAAGCTGTTTCGTGCTGATCGGCATCGCGCTGCTGGGTGCCGTCGCCGTGCTGGGATTGCCTGAACAGAGAAAAACAACCGCATGAGCACTCGACCCATTCTGCGCCTGGGCACCGTGAAGAACGTGGCCGGATTTCAGAGCATCTGCAATCGCTCGGCTTGACCATCCCGTGCGATCACGAACTCCTGACCGGAACGGAATCTCCATTGCGCCAGCCCCTGGTCCCTGGCGACATCAAGATCGGCAACCGCATCGTGGTGCATCCCATGGAGGGCTGGGACGGATTGCCGGACGGCAACCCCTCGGAGCACACGATCCGGCGCTGGCAGCGCTTCGGCCGCAGCGGCGCGAAATTGATTTGGGGCGGAGAAGCGGTCGCGGTCTCACACGAAGGCGCGTGCCAATCCCAATCAGCTGGTGGCGGCCGCGCATACCGAGAAAGGCTTGTCCCGCCTGCGTGCCAGTTTGATCGAAGAGCATCGCCTGACCACCGGCTCCGACGACGGCCTGCTGATCGGTTTGCAGCTTACGCATTCCGGCCGCTACTGCCGTCCCAATGCGCACGGCCGCCCCGAGCCGCGGATTCTCTATCATCATCCTTTCCTCGATCGGCGCCTGGGTTTGCCCGCCGACTTTCCCTTGCTCACCGACGCCGACATTGAGGGCATCATCGAAAACTTCCACAAGGCCGCGCTCCTGGCCTGGAAGCTGGGCTTCGATTTCGTCGATATCAAGCATTGCCACGGCTATCTCGGCCACGAATTTCTCAGCGCCCACACTCGCACCGGCCGCTACGGCGGAAGTTTCGAGAATCGCACGCGCTTTCTGCGCGAAATTGTGCAAGGCATTCGTTCCGTCGCCCCGCAACTCGGGATCGCGGTCCGCCTTTCTGCGATTGACAGCGTGCCATTCCATCCCGATCCGGCAAAGTCGTCCAACGGCAAGCTAGGCCCTGGAATTCCCGAATCGCACAAAACGAAATCCCATACCGTTGGGGCTTCGGCGTCAACGCTCTCGACCCGACCGAGTCGGACCTGGACGAACCGGCTCGCTTTCTGTCTTTACTGGAAGAGCTCGGAATTCGGCTGGTGAATATCACGGCGGGAAGTCCTTATTACAATCCGCACATGCAACGGCCCGCGCTGTATCCGCCTTCGGATGGATATTTGCCACCGGAAGACCCACTGGTCAGCGTGGCGCGCCAGATGGAAGCAACGCGGCGCCTGAAGCAACAATTTCCCCAACTGATATTTGTAGGCACCGGTTACAGCTACCTGCAGGATTTCCTGCCGCATGTGGCGCAGGCCGCGCTGCGGGAAGGCTGGGTTGACATGGTCGGGCTGGGACGAATGGTGCTGACCTATCCCGAACTGCTCTGGGACGCGTGCGAAGGCCGGAGCATCGAGCGCAAGCGAATCTGCAGGACCTTCAGCGATTGCACCACCGCGCCGCGCAAAGGCTTGCCTTCGGGGTGCTATCCGCTGGATAGTTTCTACAAAGATTCCGAGCTGATGACCCAGCTGACCATCGCCAAGAAAAAGCTGACGCAGCCATGAGGCTGAAGATCCGGATCCGGAGAAAGCAGGAATGAACATTGAATCCCTGATCGAACGACGGCAGCCTGGCCGGAAAGTGCAGGGAATTGCCGCCGCTTTGCTGCCGTATGAGGCGGACGGGAGAGTCGCCGTCGAATCGTTCAAGCAACACTTGATCGCAACCCATCAGGCTGGACTGATGAACGCGGTCAACATGGACACGGGCTATGTCAACTATCTGAGCGAATCAGAAAAACGAGACGTGCTGCGATGGACTGCTGAAGCCCTGGGAAAAGCATTCCATTCGTGGCCGGAGCCTATATTGAAAATCAAACTGGCGACATCGTCGCTCTCTACCGGCAGCAGATGGACATGATCGTTCAGGCCGGCGGCATCCCGATCCTGTTTCAGAGCGCGCGGCTGCATGGTCAGTCCTCCAAGGAAAAAGCCGCGGTCTATCAAGCCGCGTGCGAGGGCTATCCCCACGTGCTGGCATTTGAATTGGGCACCATGTTCGCGCCTAACGGAGAAATCTTCGATGAAGAAACCGTCCGCCGCCTGATGGATATTCCCGAGATCAAGGGCATGAAGCATTCGTCGCTCGACCGCCTCGTCGAACTGCAGCGCCTCGCTCTGCGCGACGCGCATCGTCCGGACTTCCGCATTTACACCGGAAACGATCTCGGCATCAACATGATCGAGTACGGGTCCGACTATCTGCTGGGCCTGGCCAGCTTCGCACCGGAAAAATTCGCCGAGCGCGACCGCCTCTGGGAGGCCGGAGATCCGGCGTACTACGCGCTTTCAGACGATCTGCAGTATCTCGGCAATGTGGCCTTTCGCCCGCCGGTTCCGGCCTACAAGCACTCGGCGGCAGTATTCCTGCATTTGACCGGGCGGATTCCCACCGACCTGGTGCATCCTAAAAATCCAAAACGCCCCGCCTGGGAACAGGAAATACTGCGCGACTGCGCGCGCCGATTAGGTTGTGGGTGACTTTATCGCAATTGCTTCTGCGCCGCCGTTGCGCGCCGCCCGATAGATGGCCTCGACCAGGGCTATACTTCGCCGTCCCTCGTGCCCGTCGCAGATTGGAGCTGTGTCGGCCTCAATCGCCTGAAGGAAATCCTCAAACAACGCCTGATGCCCGCGAACATCACTGACCACTGCCGATGAGGCGCTCTGGTTCTCGTCCGGCGCGACGCCGGCGCTGGCGGCAGGTGGCGGGTTTCGCAGGTCCGCCGCCAGGATGCGATCCTGTTCGAGAATCACCGTGCCTTCGCTTCCCGTAATCTCCACGCGCCGCGGATATCCGGGATAAGCCGCCGTCGTGGCCTCCAGAGTCCCCAACGCACCGCTGGCAAATTCGAGAATGGCGAGCGCAGTATCTTCCGTTTCGATCGCGTGCAGTATCGTTGCCGTGCGTGCCTGCACTCGCACCACATCCCCGAACAGCCACAACAACAGATCGACGGTATGCACCGCCTGGTTGATGAGGGCGCCGCCGCCGTCCAGGGCAGACGTCCCACGCCAGCGTGAGCCGCTGTAATATTCCGGAGGCCGGTACCATTTCACTTGCGCATCCACCAACAGAGGCTTGCCGATCACTCCCGTGGTGATCCAGTCGCGGAGTTCCCGGATTCCGGGTTTCACGCGGTCCTGAAACATGACGCCAAGTTTCACGCCGGAGCGCTCTGCTGCTTCGATAAGCGCATCCGCCCGTTCGGTGCTGATATCGATTGGCTTTTCGGTCAGCACATGAAGTCCGCGCTGCGCCGCGGCAATGCCCTGGGCCGCATGCAGGCCAGAGGGGCTGCCAATCGCAACCATGTCCATCGGGCGATGCGCCAGGAATGCGTCGAAGTCGTGATACGACTTCCCGCCGTGCTCCCGGCAGAGGGCTGCGACTTTCTTGGCGTTGGTTCCGTAGATCGCAGCGATTTCCACTCCGGCAATCGCGCGAGCAGCCCGGGCGTGCGTCTGACTGATGTTCCCGCCGCCGATCAGGCCGATGTGAATGGTCATGAGGGATTCGCGATCACGGACGTTTCATGTTCCGCGAAGTGTTTCTACTCTTGCAACTCCGCGCCTGGTCCAACCGCGACCACGAAGTACAGAGCTGGCTTGCTGCCCACATTCCTGATTCCGTGCTCTTCGTTCGAGGCGACAAATCCGACTGATCCCGGCTCCAGGCGAAACCTCTTGTCCTTGACCGTCAGCTCGATCGTCCCTTCCCGTATCAGCCACATTTCAGAGTGGGGATGATGATGCGTGGTGGCTGTGGGCGCGCCCCCGGGAGGCAGCGTGGTCTGGTGCACTTCGATGCCCTCGCCCGTAGCCAGCTTTCCGCGAAGCATCATCCGGACCTGCGCGTTGTTGTTGGCCACGTGCATCGGAGCTTTGTCGAACGAAAATGCTCCTGACGGCAGGGACTTGTCCTGCGCGAAGGCCTGCAGTTCGGCGGCAGCCGGCAGAAGCGCGGGCAGCAGTAGGCACATCTCACGTCGCGTGAAAGACATCAGGCATCTCCTGTGAAAGATTGGTCGGCATCATAGCAGAGCATCTTGGCCGGCTTACAATCGTGAAATTGTGAACCATGACTTCATAAAATCTAAATGGAGGGAAGCTAGCCAGTGTACGCGGCATTGGTGTAGGCTTTTGTCCGATTACGGATTGGAGCGGAACCTTGACGATGTTTTTGCGCAAACAATCTTCTGTCGCTTATCGGACTGGCCTGATCGCGATCGTTGTCCTTGGGTTGTTCTGGGTACAGAATGCAGGCGCGCAATCGACGGACCTGATGGGAATTGCTCATGTAGCTTTGCGGGTGAACGACCTGCAGAAATCACAGGCGTTTTACAAAATGCTGGGTTATGAAGAAGCTTTTTCATTCACGGACGACGGCAGAGTTTCGGTCTCATACGTCAAAGTCAACGATCGCCAGTTCATCGAGTTGATTCCACGCAGCAACGATTCCCAGCCCGGCGGCATCCTGCACACGTGTTTCGAAGTGGCCGACATTGAAGCGCTGCACAAGGCTTATATGGAACGGGGCCTGCAGCCCACCGAGACCAAGAAAGCGCGCGCCGGCAATATGCTGTTCGTCATGCACGGCCCCGACAAGCAGTTGCTGGAGTACACGCAGTACATGCCAGATTCATTGCATTCCCAGAGTCGCGGCAAGCATCTGTTGCCAAACCGGGTTTCGACTCACATGGTCGAGGCAACAACCCCGGTCCGCGATTTGGCGGCGGAGCGTTCGTACTATACCGGCAAGCTCGCCTTCAAAAGCGGTACTGATGAAAACGAAATGTACATTGCCGGCAACTCGGGCGACAGAGTGGAGCTTCAGGCCGACTCTCCGGCTGCGAAGCCTCGCGTGGTGTTTGAAGTAACGAACGTTGGGCAGGCGGCTCATGAGTTGCGCAGTCGAGGACTCAAGGTGCAAAAGAGCCGGCATGCTGTTTCCGTTACCGATCCTGACGGTGCTGTCATCGTATTTGTCGCTGGTCACGGTGCTTAGACTAAAAAGGCCAGTGACATCCGGAGATTCATGAGACGGTGTGTTCTACTCTTGTTCCTGACAATGGCGGGTACGCTGCTGGCGCAACCCGCGCGCGTGCCAGAAATCCAGTATCGCTCCGTTGCCGGGTTTCTCAAGCTACCCGCCGATTTGTATTTGGGTGAAGTCGCCGGGGTTGCGGTCAATTCCAAAGGACACATCTTCGTGTTCTCGCGTGGCAGCACGAACGGCCCCGCCTATGGCGCGAGTGCCGCGCAGCTTCTGGAGTTCGACAGCGACGGCAAATTCCTGCGCGAGATCGGCCACAACCTCTACGCATGGTCATTCGCGCACTCGGTAAAGATCGACCGGGATGACAACATCTGGGTGGCGGACAAGGGCTCCGACATGGTCATCAAGTTCGACCCGCAGGGCCGCGTAGCCATGGTGTTTGGGCGCAAGCAGGAGGCCTCTGACGAAGGCACCGCGCCGTTGAAGCATCCCCGGCCGCCGCTGCCGCCCGTGGACGGCATGTTCCGCCAGGTCACCGACATGGCCTGGGACGCAGCCGGCAATACCTACATCAGTGATGGCTACATTAATTCGCGTGTCGCCAAGATCGACAAGAACGGCGCCTGGATCAAGTCCTGGGGTGAACCAGGCGACCAGCCCGGACAGTTCAGTACTCCACACAGCATCGCGCTCGATGCAGAGGGAAATGTTTACGTTGCCGATCGCGGCAATCGCCGCATTCAGGTTTTCGATGAGGAAGGAAAATTCCTGCGCCAGATTGTGATCGATGTGCCTTTCGACCCAAACGCACGCCCCGCCATCGGCAATAAGCCGCAGCTGCCTATCACCGGGAACCAGGCCATGGCGCCGGGTGCGCCCTGGGCCATATGCATTACGCCTCCGCCTAACCAGGTGCTGTACAGCTCCGATGGCTATCCCGGCCGCATCTACAAACTCACTCTCGACGGAAAGATCCTGGGCGTACTCGGTGAATCGGGCAAACAGCTAAAACAGTTTGGCTGGATTCACGAAATCGCGTGCCCGTCGGAAAACGAACTCTTCGTCGGCGAGCTGTTGAACTGGCGAGTGCAGAAGTTGATTCTCGAACCGGTTCGATGACACGCGTCGCCGCCAGCAGGCGTCCTCCTGAGGGACTTCAGTCCCCAAGGATCTGGCGTGCACAACGCCCGCGCTTGACCGAGCCGCGCACGCTCTTCACGGCAGATGCCGCGCAAGCTCAGCCTGAGGCCTCGTAAGCAAGAACAAGTCCATGGCCGCCACCCAGCCAGTCTTAATCGCCTCATCCGGCGGTGTATAGTACGTCAAGAACGCGCTTTCGCTGGAGGTTCGTCATGCTCAAGACAGTTTTGCCGTTATTTATCTGCTTCATCTGGGCAACGGGCGGCTTCGCATCCGGCCAGACCATTCACCTTCCACCCTCCGTCCGGCAGGGGCCAACCACGGGGAACATACCGGTGCGGACCGAGGAAGACCTGGACAGAGAGCGGGCCCAAAAGGCCAACGCGATGCTGCAAGACGAAATCAAGCGCGACACCGAAAAACTGTTTCAGCTATCCACCGACCTGAAAGAGTACGTGGACAAGAATCAGGGCATCCTGTCCCTGGACGCGGTCAAAAAAGCTGAACAAATTGAGAAGCTGGCACACGGCTTGAAATCGAAAATCAAGCAATCCTTCTGACGCTCACGGCCGTGGTCCCGCCGCCGTCCTGGCAGCTGGAGAGCCCGTGCCCTCGGTCAGGACCACGATCTGATTGGCCTTTCCCCCGGGAAAAACTTCCCTCTGTTTGCCTGGCCACTGTACTTCAATGCGCTGATAGCTGGTATCGTCGCCGAGGCCGACGTGTACTCGGGGATCGTTCTGCGAAAGAAAGCTTGCTCCCGTCTGGATTTCACCCGAGATCCGGCGGTCGCCAACATAGACATACACTCGCGCGCCTACGGCATCCCGATTACTCTTGGTGCCAACGCACCGCACCATCAGCCAGTTCTTTCTGGTGCCGAAATTCTTCAGCAGGCTCGGCCGCGTGTCGAGATTGTTGATGACTACTTCGAGCGACCCGTCGTTGCCCAGGTCTCCCACCGCCAGCCCTCTTGATGCCCAGGGCTCGCTGATGCCGGGCCCGGCGCTGTTCGACATGTCTTTGAATTTGCCTCCGCCCGCATTCCAGTAAAACAATCTCGGCTGATGGTACTTGTAATTCAGCGGACCGCGTTCGACTTCGGGATAGACATGCCCGTTGACCATCACAATGTCTTTGCGCCCGTCGTTATCGGCGTCGAGAAACTGAATGCCCCAGCCCAGATATTGGGTGTGCGCTCCCAGTCCGGCCTCGTAAACCCGGTCGGTGAACGTACCGTCGCCGTTGTTGTGGTAAAGATTGGGGACGTCGTCGCTGAAATTTGTCTTGGCGATATCGACAAATCCGTCTTCGTCATAGTCGGACGCGGTCACGCCCATGCCGGCCTGCTCCTGCCCGGCATCGCTCAAGGCCACGCCGGAAGCGACGCCGACTTCCTCGAAGGTGCCATTCTTCTGGTTGTGATAAAGCAGGCTGGGCCGGGAGTCGCAGGACATGTACAGATCGGGATAGCCATCGTTGTCGTAGTCGGTGGCCAGTACGGTGAACCCATAGCAACCGGTCGGCTTGCCAATGCCGCTCGCCATTGAAACATCGCTGAATTTCCCCTTGCCATCGTTGTGAAAAAGAAAACTGCGTCCGGACGGCAGCCCGCGCGGGCCGCACATCACGGGCATCCCCTTCCACTGGCAATATCCGCCCGAGCCAGGCTCGGGAATCTTGCTGCGGTCAAACTCGACGTACCCCGTGAGCGCCAGATCGAGCTTGCCATCAAGGTCGTAGTCGAAGAATGAGCAGCCGGTGTCCCAGCGCACCGCATCCGATTTCAGCCCGGCCGCTTCCGTGACGTCTTTGAATGTCCCATTGCCTTCGTTGTGATAAAGCACGCTGTGACCGTAATAAGTGACGAACAGGTCCTCGTAGCCATCGTTGTCGTAATCGCCGACGCAGGCGCCCTGCCCCCATCCCACCTTTCCCAGACCGGCTTTCTGCGTGATATCGACAAAATGCATGATTTCCGACATTGCGATAAAGATGGCTGGTGGAATTCTCGCCGCGACCCTTGCCGTCCATAGTAGTCGCGTTGACCAGCAGAACGTCCATCAGGCCATCGTTGTCGAGATCGAAAATCGCAACCCCGTCGCCGGTGGTTTCGAGGATGTAGCGTTTGTTGTCCGCATCTCCGGAAACATTTTCCGCCGTTAGTCCGGCCTCAGGCGCGATATCGCGGAAGTCGATTGCCACCGGAGGGCTGGCCTGGCCCGGCTGGTCAGGACGCGCCGTCTGCGCAAATTGAGCGATCGCGAGAAGGGAAACCAGCAGGCCGGTTTGCAGCATCTTCGAAATGATTTCTTTCATTTCGTTGCTTTGATGATTTCCTTCGAAACCGAGGTCATTCAGGTTGTGAAGGTCTCGAGTGCCTGCTGCAACCAAACTATCACATAGCCGCCCGCAGCCAAACCCGGGTTGGTCGCCCCGATTTGAGGCTCGGCTCACGATCGGAGGCGTCATGCTGGGCTTACGAAGCATCGGGGGCTTGGGCAAACGCGGGCATGGTGCACGCCAGATCCTTCGGGACTGAAGGCCCTCAGGATGACGCCTTTATACGGGGAGTGCGTCACACGAACCGCGCGTCCGGGTTGGCTTCCGTGGTGCGAGGTCGAACTCAGAAGAGAACGCTTGCCGTCCAGTGCGCGCTGCGAGGACCGGGTTCGACGCCGTTTTGCGCAAGTGTGGTGAAGACCGCAAGAATACTCGCTGCGAACGTTCTGCAACGTACAAAAACTCGCAAGGAATTCTTCCTCCGCACGCTATCTTTCAGTTTTATCAAAGAGACAATTCGGAAAAACTTCGTTGACACGATTTTTCCGCTGATGTTACCTACGTAAGCAATTGGGGAAGCGTTGGGCAATAGTCTTTTCCGGTTAGTGATCGGTACGAATCCTCATCGTGGAGGTGGGCCTATGATCCCGAGAAGGGTCATGCTGTTTAGCGTGCTCTGGCTGGTGGTGGTGGTGGTGGTTCCTCCAGCGCCTGGGCGCAATTCACCAGCGGCATTGAAGGTACGGTCACCGATCCTACGGGGGCCGTCGTGTCCGGGGCCACTGTCACCATCAAAAACGAGGAAACCGGAGCGGTGCAGACCTTTCAGACTCAGGAATCCGGTTCTTTCCGCTTTACCACGCTCCCTTCGTCGGCGTTCTCGGTTAGCGTGGCAGCGCCGGGATTCAAGACCACCCTGCAGGAACATGTTCGCCTGCAGGTCGCCGAAGTCAAGACTCTCAACGTTCGCATGGTGGTGGGCGGGAATGACTCCACCGTGACCGTGACCGACGAAGCGCCCGCGGTTGAGACCGCGCAGGCCCGCGTGTCAGGGCAGGTTTCCGAGAAGGAAGTTCACGACCTTCCCCTCTCCGGCCGAAACTTTTACACTCTGGTTGTGCTCACCCCGGGTGTGACCGGCCTGGCCAGCGGAGGTGGACAAGCTTACGCGCAAGCGAGCGGTGACATCTTCAACCCGGAATACGGAGTCAATCTCAGCGCCAATGGCTCCCGGGCCGAGTCCAACAGCTTTCTGATCGACTCCGCATCCATCGACTCCAGCCAGCGCAACGGCGTCACCAACGTCAACCCTAATGCCGAAGACGTTCAGGAAGTCCGCGTGGCGGCCAACAATTTCTCCGCCGAATTCGGCCGGAATGGCGCCGCCCTGGTGAATATCATCACCAAACAGGGTTCGAACAAATGGCATGGAACCCTGGGTTTCTATCACACCGATAACAAGTTGCAGGCTGCCAACCGCTTTCAATCGGCAGGTGTGCCGGTGTTCCGTAGAAACGAAGGTGCCTGGAGCTTCGGCGGTCCAGTCTGGAAGGACCACACTTTCTTCTTCGCTTCCATGGACTTCCTGAAATCAGGCGTGGCAACCGGCCGGGCCGCGACCGTGTTGACGCCCGATTTCATCAATTACATGGAGACGAATTTCCCCAACAATATTTCGACTTTCGTGGCCAAGAGCTTTCCGGCCTCCATTACGCCAACCAGCGGTTTCACGACTGCCGGGACGATGAACGGAACGGATTGCTCCACCCTGCCTTCCCCCTCGGATCCGATCACCACCGAAGTCGGAAGCATACCTTGTAACCTGCCGGTCACGGGCGTAGGCAGTTTCGCCACCGGCCTTCCCCGCAACGGTTTTCAATACACCGTGCGGGTGGACCACTCGCTGAACAACAATAAGGACCGTATCTTTGGCTCCTTCAACCGGACCACCCTGCATCAGGTGCTGTTCGGCGCGCCCTTCGTGTACCCGGCCTTTAACACCATCGAGCCCACCTACAGCGACCACTTCGCCGTGGGATGGGTGCATGCTGCCAGCAACTTCGTTAACGAATTCGGTTTTGCCACGACCCGCCCCTTCGGAGAAGCGCTGGTGAACCATCCGGAAGTGCCCGGGATCACGGTCCTGGGTATCGAGGGCTATCAAACCGGATGGGGCCCGAATGCGTTCGTGCAGAACAATTTCGAGTGGCGTGACGTGGCCTCGTTTACCCGCGGAGCCCACAACCTGAAAGTCGGAGGCAATATCACCCGAGGCCGTGCCGATCACGAGTCCTCCCGGGTCTATAACCGGCCGGAGTTCCAGTTCAACAGTGTGTTTGATTTCGCGACGGACAAGGCCAACTCGGAATCACAATTCGGTTTCGACCCCAACACCGGCGCCCGCCTCAACAAGCTGTACAGCCTGGTGCGCGATGGTTCACTGTCGGCGTTTGTCCAGGACGACTGGAAGCTCGCGCCCAACTTGACCGTAAGCCTGGGCTTCCGCTACGAAGACTTTTTCAATCCGTCCGACGGTCTGGGAGATCAAGGTGTCTGCAACATGGTGTTCCCCAACGGCGGCGGCAGCCTGAAGAGCCAGATTCCGAATGGCGTGATGACGTGCCAGAAGCATCTTCTCGATCACACGCTCAATACCTTCAGCCCGCGCATCGGGTTTGCCTGGGACCCCACCAAGCAAGGCAAGATGTCGGTCCGCGGTGGTTTTGGAATTTTCTACGACAAACCCTCGGAACAGCTTTATAACGACTACTTCACCAACAGCCCCAAGTTCGCCCTGGGATCGGCCTGCTTGCAGTGTGGATCGAACCAGCCACTCTTCGCTCTGGGCACGACCTCGGACCCGCCCTACAATTATCCTCTCCCCCCAGGGATTCAGCCCGGCTTGCTGCCCAGCGGCGGCTTGATCAGCGGCCAGGCCAACGTCACTGTGACCGATCGCAACATGGGCCCCTCCTACATGGAGAATTGGTTCTTCGGAGTGCAACGCGCCGTGACCAGCACGACGGTTGCGGAAGTCGATTACATCGGTTCCGTAGGCCGCCACCTGTACGCCAAATACAACGTCAACCGCTTCGCGGGAGACCTGATCCAGAACGGGGGGAACTTCACAGGCCTGGCGCCTGGCTTCGGAGCCATCAATTATGGGCAGGCCAGTGAGAGCAGCGGTTACAACGGTTTCACGGCTTCGGTAAGGCAGCGTGCCAGTCACGGCGTGACTCTGAATGCCGCCTACACTTTTTCGAAAGCGATCGATCAAGCCAGCAAACTCGACGGCGCAGAGCACGTTGACGCATTCGACGATAGCCTGAGCCGCGGGTTGGCCGATTTCGATGTGCGGCACCGTCTGGCCTTTACCACTCTGTGGTCTCTGCCAAGTCCGCACGGCAGCGGATTCATGAACAAGTTGCTGGGCGGTTGGGAACTGACAAACGTAACCATTCTGCAAAGCGGTCCGCCGTTCTCGGTGATCTGTACCGCGAACTTTGCTCCGGTCTTCGATACCGGCGGCAATGTCGTCGGCAACACTGGTTGCGACTACAACGCGGACGGCACCAATTATGACCGGCCCAATACTCCCGGGTTCGGCAACAGCAAGAACGGGCTATCGCGCTCGGACTACCTCACCGGGATCTTTGCCTGCGGTGGCACGGCCCTTTGCGGAAGCGTCTTCCCGTCGCCGGGGCTTGTGGAGGGAAATCTGGGCCGCAATACCTTCCATGGACCGGGTTTTGCCAACACGGATTTCTCCGTCATCAAGAACCTGAAGATTCCATGGTTCATCGGTGGGGAAGGCGCGAACCTGCAATTCCGCACCGAGTTCTTCAACGTGTTCAACCGGGTGAACCTTACACAGGTTGGCACTGACATCGCAAACCTGTCTAACTTTGGCAAGTCCACCGGAGCCTACCCCGCCAGGGACATCCAGTTCGCCCTGCGGATCGCGTTCTAGTCGAGAAAAACAGCGCCCCGAAGCAGGGCTTCCTTGCTTCGGGGCGTTGAACCTACGAAAATGCCTCATGCGTCGTGCTGTGGGCCACCTTGCCGTTGCGCTTAGCGTCTGGGTCCTTCTGTGCCATTCCGTTCAGGCTGCTGAGTGTACGCGGACGCGCTATGAGTGTGCCCTCACCTTCGTTGAACAGCAAAAGTTTCAGGCCGCCATCCGATCGTTGACCGCAGAGTTGCAGCAACACCCTCAGAACCTGAACGCACTTAATCTCCTCGGCATTGCGCTTACGGGATCGGGCCAGCCACAAAAGGCAGCAGCGAAATTCGCACAGGCGCTGGCGGTCAATCCACGTTTCTACCCTGCGCGCAAGAACCTGGCCATCAACGAGTTCGATATGAAACGCTTCGCCGAGGCGGAGCTGCAGTTCAACCGCGTGTTGAAAGACGCACCCGGCGACGAGATCACGCATGTGTACCTGGGAGAAATCAGCTTCGAGAAGAAGGACCTCGCTGCCGCGGCGAAACAATATGAAAAAGGCCGCAAGCGGATTGCCCTGAAGGTCACATGGATACTGCACTATTCCGAGTGTCTGCTGGCACAGCATGATGTCTCGGGCGCCAGGCTGTTTTGAAATTGCTCCCTCCGGATGATGGCGAAGATCGTTTTCAGGCAGGATTAATTCTGGGCCGCGCCGAAGCCTTCGCGCCCGCGGCCGAGTTTTTTGCCTCCTCGCGCAAACGCTACAGCGATCCTTATGCTGCCGGATACAATCAGCTGCTGATGCTCATCAAGGGCAAGAGTTACCCCGATGCCATCCAGCTCTTTCATGAGCTCACAGCCCAGGGCTATCAGCGTGCCGAACTCTATAATCTGATCTCGGAGGCATACCTCAAGACGGACCGGGTCCAGGATGCCTACGACGCATTGCGCACGGCAACTCGCCTCGAGCCTGAATCGGAAGACAATTATGTCGATCTGGCTTCGGTCTGCCTGGAGTACGAAGACTATCCCCTGGGCAAGGAAATCCTGGATGTCGGCATTCACTACATTCCGAACTCCTATCGCCTGTACATCCAGCGTGGCGTCACTTTCGTGATGCGCGGCTCGCTGGCGGAAGCTGAGAAGGACTTTGAGACGGCCGCCAACCTCGCTCCCAACAAGTCTCTCCCTTATTTCGCCCTGGGCTGGGTGTGGGTGCAGAGCGCGCAAACCGACAAAGCGGTGAGAGTGCTTCGCGAGAAGAGCAAACTTCCGGGCATGGATTTCCTGGTTCCGTACATCTTCGGCGTCGCCCTGGTCCATTCCGGCGCCGATGCCGGCACTCCGGCGGCGGATGAAGCCGTCGCGGCTTTCGAGTCGTCCATCCGGCTGAATTCAAATTTCTCGCACTCCCACGCTGAACTGGGAAAGTTGCTGTTCAAGCAGGGCGAGGTTGACCGGGCCATCACCGAACTGAAAGCTGCCACAACGCTCGATCCCGGCGACTCGGGCCCGGTTTACGTTCTGGCCCAGGCCTATCGTAAAAAGGGCCAGAAAGCCCAAGCCGACGAAATGCTTGCCCGGATCGCACAGCTTCACTCCGAAGATCACAATCTGGATCTGAAGAAAGAATTGAAGCGACTGGTCAGGCAGGACACGACCCCGTCACAAATGCAAGCAACACCCTAATCCATGGGCATCGGGCACGGTTGGCATTTTCACAGATCGGTGTACCCGTGGTGGGCCCGGGATTGCAGCCCTGGCCGTGATCTCCGTGGTGGCAGCCTGTGCCGGCGCCCAGAATTCGAAGAGCAAGGACGAGAGTCCTGAATTCCGCAATGCCGCGCCGGGCGTGCGCTATGTCGGGTCCAACATGTGCAAGGGTTGCCACTCCGCCATCTACCAGCAGTACTCTCGCACCGACATGGCCCACTCCACTTCGTTGCCGGGAAGCATACTCGATAAAGGTTGGCTGCCCAAGCCAGTGGATATCTTCAACCAGAAACTGGACCGCCACTATCAGGTCTTCGCCCGCGATGGCAAGGTTTATCAGATTGAATATGCCCTGGACCAGCAGGGCAAGGAACTCTTCCGGCACACCGAAGAACTGGCTTACGTGGTGGGAACCGGCGCCAACGGCGTGACACCCATCGTCCGCCGGGACAACTATTTGTTTCAGGCTCCGGTTTCCTATTACACCGCCAAGAAGACGTGGGACCTTTCACCCAACTATGAGGAGCACGACCTCGGCTTCAGCCTTCCCGTTACCGCCGATTGCATTGGCTGCCACACCGGCAGGACGAATCCGGTGAAGGGCAGGGAAGGGCTCTACGAAGATCCGCCAGTTGTCGAGATGGCCATCAACTGCGAGCGCTGTCACGGTCCGGGGGAATTGCACGTCAACGAAAGGCTGGCAGGAAAGCCGGTTTCCGGCGCCATCGACCGCTCGATCGTAAACCCTGCCAAACTTCCACCCTGGCTGGCGGACAACATCTGCATGAATTGCCATGAGGGAGACATTCGAGCTCTGCAGCCGGGCAAGACAGAGGACGATTTCCGTCCCGGCACGCCGCTGAACAACACCGTCGCTATTCTGAAGGCCCCCATCGACCCGCGATCCACTGAGTCGCCGCTGCTCGAACACTATTACTCGATGACCCTGAGCCAGTGCTATCGAGGCAGCGGGCAAAAATTCGGATGCCAGACCTGCCACGATCCCCACGTGCAACCGTCGGCCGGGGAAGCCCCGGCATATTTTCGCGGCAAGTGTCTGCGATGCCATACCGAGAAGAGTTGCAGCTTCGATTTGCAGAAGCGCCTGGCCCAGCAGCCTGCGGACGCCTGCACCACCTGCCACATGCAGCGGCAACCCGCGCTCACGGTTTCGCACTCGACCCTCACCGACCACCGCATTCGCCGCACTCCGGATGAACCTTATCCCGAAATCGCCTTTAAGGAATCCCTTCCCGGCACCGGTTTCATTCACGTGAATGCGGTACCGGGAAAGGAAAACGGCGTTCCGCCGGTAGCGCTGCTGCAGGCGTACCGCAAGGAACTCGTTCGGTCGCACCTGGAATACAAGGATTACTATTTCTCTCTCCTCGATCAGCTGGCGAAGGAGAACAATAAGGATCCGTTCGTGCTCTCAGCCATCGCGCAGAAGGCGTCGAGCGATGGAGACATGAATAAAGCGATCGCGTACGCAACCGAAGTGATCGATCAGGGATCAACCCAGACCTATGATTATTTGCTTCTCGACGGACTGCTGGCGCGTTCGGGAAATCTACCGGCGAGCATCGCAACCCTGAAGAAGGGTATAAATATCGCGCCCTACGACCGGCTCATCTATGAGAGCCTGACCGTCCGCCAACTCTCAAACGGAGATATTGCCGACGGCCTGGAGACGCTCCAACGCGGCCTGAATCTTTTTCCCGAGGACCAGGTTCTGCGCGAAATGAAGGACCAGGCGAAGGCCAGAGGATTGATGAAGTGATGGTGCGAAGCAAGCGCAACCGGCACCGTGCGCAGCCGCGAAGCGGCGCAAGAATGCAGCCCGGGGCGTAAGCCCCGGGTGGGAAACGCGAAGACGATAGAGCCCCAAAGGGGCGAAAGAAACGGCATGCGTAAGCACGGAATTTCTATGAGATGGATGGCCGCAGTCCTGGTTGGCGCCTGTCTCTCCACCATCGCGCGATCCCAGGCCCAGCATCAACGGGAGGGAATTGCCCAGCTGAAGCAAGGCCATGTGCAGGAAGCTCTAACCGAATTTCGCGCAGCCGTCGCGGAGAATCCCGCTGACGCGATCTCGCACGACTACATCGGCATCATCTTGGGAGAATCAGGCCAGTTGGACCAGGCGCTCGCGGAGTTTGAGCAGGCAGCCCGCCTCCAACCGGCGTTGCCGGATCCGCATTTTCATCTCGGACTGGCCTACGAACGGACCGGCCGTACCAGCCAGGCCATCGCCGAGTATCACGAGGCCCTGCGCCTTGACCCGGCGATGGTCGAAGCCCGCTATGGCCTGAGTGCGATTTGCGCCAAGATCGGCGATCTTGAGGGCGCCATCCGCCTGCTGCGCGAAGTAATCGAAGCCGCCCCCAACTTCGGCGAAGCTCACTACAATCTCGGACTGAATCTCTGGAACAAATACAAAACCTCGATGGGCCTCAGGCAGAAGTCCGACCTCGACGATGCCCAGGAGGAGCTAAAAACCGCCAGCCAGCTCCAGCCTCGCCAGCCGGCAATCTATTTTGCGCTGGGTCAAGTCATGGCCGACCGGGGTGATCTGGTATCCGCGGTGGAGAATCTGCAAAAGGCGGTTGACCTGAATCCCGCCAACGCGGAATATCACTACAATCTCGGACTTGCACTCCGCCTGAAAGACGATATGGAACCGGCCGGCGCCCAGTTTCGCGAGGCCATCCGGCTCGATCCAAACCATGCCCTGGCTCATCGCTCCCTGGGATTGGTGTTGCGCGAGCGCGGAGACTTGCCGGCTGCGGCCGACGAACTTCGCCTGGCCGTGGCCCAGCGCCCGGACGATGCCGAAGGCCATCACATCCTCGGAACTGTGCTGCTCAAATTGAATGATGTGACCGGCGCCATCGAGGAATTTCGTCGCGCCATCAACCTTGATCCGTATCTCGCGCAAGCCCACGCCAGCCTGGCGCAGGCCTTGCAAAAAGCCGGCCAGAAAGAAGAGTCCCAGAAGCAACTGGCCGAGCTGGAAAAACTGAATCAGGGAACCGCCAACGTCGGACGTGCCATGATTCTGGTGGAGACCGCCGAAGGCCACATGAAGAGTGGTCAGCTATCCGCGGCCGTGGGCGAGCTGCAGGAGGCGGTCGCGCTCAGTCCCGACTTCACCGAGGCCCACTACCAGTTGGGCTTGGCCCTGTCGCAGTCGCCAAATGGTTCCGCTAAGGCCGAAGCCGCCTTCCGCCAGGTTCTACAGTTGAATCCAAATCATGCTCCCGCGCATTTTGAGTTGGGAGGTCTGCTGGCTGCTCGAGGTGACAAAGCACAGGCTTCCGCCGAATTCCAAAAGGCTGTGCAACTTGCTCCGGGACTGGTGGAAGCTCACCGCGCGCTGGCGCGGCTGGCCGTGGACTCCCATGATTGGCCTACCGCAGCGCAGGAATTCCAGGCGGTAGTTGCATGGAGCCCGGAGGACGCCGCCGCACACTATGATTTGGCGCACGCTTTGAAGTCGCGCGGCCAACTCGACCAGGCTGCGCACGAGCTGCAAATTGCGCAAAGACTGAATCCCGCGCTACCTGCTCCTCGATAGCAGGAGTGGGCAAAAGGTTTGAAGTTTTTTGGACTCAGTTCACGTTCACAACTGTAAACAGGAGAGATCACCCATGCGATCAGATGTTTCACGTCGTGAATTTATTGCCGGCCTGGGATTACTGGCTGCGGCGAAAAGCAACCTCTCAGCTACTCCCTTTCCATCTTCCTCGGGCTCCGAAGCTCCGCGTCTCGGCAAGTCGCCGTTCAAGATTGCGGTCATCAACGACGAAATCTCGCAGGACTTCGGTCACGCCTGCGAGATCGCCTCCCAGAAGTTTGGCATGGAGTGGATGGAACTGCGCAGCATGTGGAACAAGAATGTCGCCGCTCTCGATGCCAACGAAATCGCGGAGGCGCAACGCATCCTCAAAAAGAACAAGCTGCGCGTTACCGATATCGGCAGCCCTCTCTTTAAAGTGGACTTCGCCGGCGCGCCGAAATCGAAGTTCAGCCCGGAACATGATCAGTTCAACGCGAATTTTACCTACGACCAGCAGGGTGAGGTCCTCGATCGCGCGATAGAGCTGGCAAAGAAGTTTTCCACCGATCGCATCCGCTGCTTCGACTTCTGGCGTCTGGATGACCAGGCCCCCTACCGTAAAGCCATGAATGACCAGCTGCAACAGGCCGCAGAGAAGCTGCGCAAGATCGGCCTTATCCTTATTCTCGAAAATGAATTCGCCTGTAACACCGCGACCGGAGCCGAATCCGCCAAAGTCCTTAGCGGCGTACCGTCCCCGGCGTTCATGCTGAACTGGGACCCCGGCAACGCCGCCATGTTCGGTGAGACGCCATATCCCGACGGCTACAATCTTCTGCCCAAAAATCGAATCGGCCATTGCCACTGCAAAGACGCGATCAAAACGGCCAAGGGTGTGGAATGGGCCGCCATGGGCAAAGGCATGATCGACTGGGTGGGTCAATACAAGGCACTCAAGCGCGACGGCTATCACCACGTCGTGAGCCTCGAAACTCACTGGCGCGGCGCCGGCACTCCCGAAGCTTCAACCATCGAGAGCTGGGCGGGAATGAAAGATGCGCTGGAGAAAGCAGGAGCGCTTTGAGGGGCTCATGGACCAGGGTGGAGCAGCGCTTTAGCGCAGCCTTCCATGTGCTTTGACGCTCCCGGCTTTAGCCGCTGAGAAGAGTCATTACACCACCCCAACGGCTGTTTATCTCCTTGGAGAAAGTGGCCCGGTAAACATCTCTCAAGGCAGCTTGCTCCAGGGGTTATGAGTGTAATGGCGATTTTTCGCCACTCGACCTTCTTCCTCGGACTATTTCTTATTTTCTGAAGCCAGTACGGGATTGAGCGGCTGCTCACTCAACCAGAGAGTCAACCAAGGCGGCATTCGCCGAGGCTCAGGTTGCACACAGCCCGATACACCGGCTGGTAGTGACTGCCGAATCTCAGGTGCTACTTTGTTGTCCTCACGAAACGTCACCGCGACCATCGTTTCCCCCGTGTCGGGCGAACGATACCACATGAGGTGCTTGTAGTTCCGCTGCTTTGCAGCCTCAATCGCCGCCGGTGCTAGCGCCGCCGAACCCCCGAGTAC
The DNA here is from genome assembly GCA_963699935.1 of Terriglobia bacterium. GTDB lineage: Bacteria > Acidobacteriota > Terriglobia > Terriglobales > Acidobacteriaceae > JAIQFF01. The sequence continues at coordinate 877,219 of CAVOVU010000020.1, read as the reverse complement.
TGTCGCCTCGCGGACGCGCCCTGATTTGCTCAGCATCAGTTTCAACCAGACAGTGTGATCTTCCACTTCGCGTTGTTCTCCTGCCGACGTTGTCGAAGCCGGAACTGGATGGGACGCGGCATCGCCCGCTTCATGGGAAACAGGAGGACACTGCGCGAATGCGAATTGGGCGAGACAAATCCCACCGATAAGCCAAAATAGCCTGCAAAGCCGCATATGGATGGTTCGCTCGTCGAACAGTAAATCGTATGAGTCTTGGCGGGCCTAATCAACTGACATCGATAATAGTTGACGAAATCACGCGTTCTCACCAGCTTGCGCCGTTTGTTCGCCGCAAACATCTTAAACCCGGCTTGTAATGACACTTCTCAGCGGTTCGAGCCGCTGAGGTACCCGTATCGAGCGCCGCAGTCGAAAACAGTGGGATAATTCAACCTGAGCTGTCGCTGTCAGAAAAAAAGAGACCGAGCCTCAAAACCGTGAACATCGATAAAAGCGCAGTCCTATCGACTGATGAAGCCCGCCAAACCGTTGCCCAGGCGGCCGCCAGCCTCACCCTCACCGGCAAGCGCGTGCTCACCATCATTCCCGATGGCACACGCACCATGCCCATGCCGCTGATGTTCCAGCTTCTGCAGGAAGAAATCGGCGCGCGGGCTGCCGCTTGCGACTACCTTGTCGCCCTCGGCACGCATCCTCAGATGAGCGAGGCCCAGCTTACCCGGCACATGGGACAGCCGGTCGTCAACGGAATGTGCGGCAAGGCCAGGGTCCTCAATCACCGCTGGGACCTCCCGGATACATTTGTGGATCTGGGCACGATCTCCGCAGACACAGTGTCAGAGGCCTCTGGCGGCCTGCTGTCGGAAGCAATCCTGGTCAAGATCAATCGGCTGCTCTTCGATTACGACCAGGTCCTGATCTGCGGACCGGTCTTTCCCCATGAGGTAGTAGGCTTTTCGGGGGGAAATAAATATCTTTTTCCGGGTGTCAGCACCGGCGAAATGATCAATCAGACCCACTGGCTGGGCGCTCTGCTTGGGAGTTACAACCTGATCGGAACCGCCTGCACTCCGGTGCGCGCGTTGATCGATCGCGCCGCCGAAAAAGTGACCGCGCCCGTCGCCTGTTTCGCGCTGGTACTAAGACAGCAGGAAATTGCCGGCATGTATTTCGGTCCCGCACGAGATGCCTGGAAGGCGGCAGCCGCGCAATCAGCGCAAGAACATATTCAGTGGGTAGATCGACCGTTTCGTCGCGTCCTCTCGGTATTGCCCCGGATGTATGACGACATCTGGACCGGCGCCAAGGGAATGTACAAGCTCGAGCCCGCCATGGCGGACGGCGGCGAGGTCGTGATCTACGCTCCGCACATTACAGAATTCAGTTATACCCACGGAGTTTTTCTCGACCGGATCGGCTATCACTGCCGCGACTACTTTCTTAAACAAGGGGAGCGGTTTGCGGGCGTGCCTCGTGGCGTAATCGCTCACTCCACGCACCTGATAGGACAGGGCACTTACGATGCCGCGAGCGGGACCGAGGAACTGCGGATCAGGGTCACACTCGCTACCGGCATTTCGGAAGAACGCTGCCGGCGCGTGAACCTGAACTACCTCGACCCCAAGAGCATCAACCTGGAAGAGTGGCAGGGACGCGAAAAGGAAGGCATCAAGCTGGTTCCCCACGCCGGCGAAATCCTTTACCGCCTGGCGAATCAGCCCGTTCCAACCAGCGTCTCGAGTGGTTATTGAACTGAACTGGCGACGTTGGAGAAGACGTTGTTGGCGTTCGAGCCGACCAGTCGTATCGTCCCAACTACCAGAACCAGAATCACCGCCAGCATGACCGCGTATTCCGCGATGTCCTGCCCCTGGTCTTCGGACCAAAGTCTCTGAATGAACTCGCTCATGACGACCTCCAAGGCTCCAAATATTCTCGATTAGGAACCCATGATGAACGTATAGTTCCCGATTGTCAATTGGTCAGCTGTGAATTAACTGCATTTTTTTGCATACGCCAAAACGCCCGCTGGGCCTAGGTTCTGAAGGATTTGGCGATTGGCTGCTGCCTGCGCTGCGGTAACAGCGGTAACTCGTTACCGTACACAAGCCAGGCGCGAAGAGTTAACGTAGAAGCTCCGCAGCGGAGCGCGAAGCGTATTCCAGAATTCTCCCAGGCAACAGGCCAAAGTAGAGGGTGGCTGCCACGCTGATGGCCAGCGCGACGCCGAGAGCGGGCGAAACCGGGATCGCTGCCGGCACTTCCTCCCGTGCTTCGCGCATGTACATCATCACAATAATTCGCAGGTAGTAGTACGCACCCACAGCGCTGTTGAGGACGCCGATAATCGTGAGTCCAACCAGGTTGGCTTGCAGGGCAGCACTGAAGACGTAAAACTTGGCGAAGAAGCCGCCCGTCATCGGAATTCCGATCAGGGACAGCAGAAATATGGTTAGCGTGGCGGCGAGCAGGGGCGAGCGGCGGCCCAGCCCGGCATAGTCGTCCAGGGTGACAAAGCGCTCTCCCGCGCCCGCGAGGTGGCTGACCACGGCAAACGCGCCCACATTCATCGCTGCATAAGAGGCGGTATAAAACATTACCGCGGGAATGCCATTGTTGGGCAGCGCGGCAAAGGCCACCAGCACATATCCGGCATGGGCGATCGAAGAGTAGGCCAGCAGCCGCTTGACATTCTGCTGCACCAGGGCGCCCACATTGCCCAGGGTCATGGAGAGCGCCGCCGTCACCCAGATCAATCCCAGGCGTCCGGGAGCATTGACTTCAAACATCAGACGCAGCAGCACGGCAAACGCCGCCGCCTTGGGCGCGGTTGACATGAAGCCGACCACCGGCGCCGGAGCGCCTTCGTACACGTCGGGCGTCCACACATGAAACGGAGCGGCTGCCACTTTGAAACCCAGCCCTACGAACATGAAGGCCACGCCGGCGTAAGCCAGCAGCGGAATCGGGTTTGTGCGAAGCGACTCGGCAATCACCGCAATGCTGGTGGACCCGGTGGCTCCGAACATCAACGCTACTCCGTAAAGGAAGAAGGCGGTGGCAAACGACCCCAGCAGGAAATATTTCAGTGAAGCTTCGCTGCTGATCGCCGCCCGCCGCCTGAATCCGGCCAGAACGTAAGTGGAAATCGAGGAAATTTCCAGCGCGATGAAGATCAGCACCAACTCGACCGCCGACGACATCAGGCACATGCCGACCGCGCCAAACAGAATGAGCGCCGTAATACTCACCCGCCCGGATCCGCTGCACTTCCATGTACTCGTAAGAGCTGAGGATGACCACAGCCGCGATCGCGGTAATCAGGACGTGGAAGAAGGTGCTGAACGCATCCACCTTGACCATGCCCCAGAACCCCAGGCCAGGATATTGCGACTGGTACAGCGCGGACGCAATCGCGGCGACCGAGCCGGTCAGGGCGATGAGGCCCAGCAGTCTCTGGCTACCGCGCTCATCCACCAGCGGATCGAGCACCATAATGAGCATGCCGAAGACGGAGAGCACGATTTCCGGCAGGATGCGAACGTATTCGACGCCCTGGGGCAGGGACTGAGCGATTCCCGCGGGGTTCACTGGCCAACCACCTTACTGGCCAGTTCCGCAAAGGGCGCCAATGCAGTTTGGACGGCGGGATCGATGGCGTTCAACCACAGCAGCGGCGCCACTCCCATCACCAGTGCGGCCGCGGCCGCAGGCAGAAGTGCAATTCGCTCGCGCACATCCAGGTCAGGCAATCTCTCGTTTACCTGATGCGTGATCTTTCCGAAGAAGACTCGTTGATACATCCAGAGCAGGTAACCGGCGCTCCAGATCACTCCGGTCGCAGCCAGAATTCCGTAAACCGCGCGATCCTGAAACGCTCCACTGAGCACCAGAAATTCGCCGATAAAGCCGTTCAGCAGCGGCAGCCCCACCGATGCCAGCACGATGAAGAGAAAGAAGCTGGCATACACCGGCATCGGGCTCGCCAGCCCGCCGAATTCCGAAATATCATAAGTGTGACGGCGCTCATACAAGGCGCCCGCCAGCATGAAGAGAGCGCCGGTCGAGACCCCGTGGGCCAGCATCACGAAAGTCGCTCCATCCAGCCCGGCCTGGGTAAAGCTGAAAATTCCCAGCACCACAAAACCCAGATGGCTGATCGACGAATAGGCAATCAGCTTTTTCATGTTGGGCTGGACCAGCGCCACCAGCGCGCCATAAACAATGCCGACCAGGGCCAGAATCATAACCCACCAGGCGTTGGCGCGGGCCTGATCGGGGAATAGCCCCAGGTTGAAGCGCAGCATGCCGTAAGTTCCCATCTTGAGCAGCACGCCGGCCAGCAGCACTGAACCTGCTGTGGGTGCCTCCACGTGGGCGTCCGGCAACCAGGTATGGAAGGGGAAGAGCGGCACCTTGACTGCAAACGCAACGAAGAAGCCCAGGAAAAGCCACTGCGCCGCGCTGCTGAAACCGGCAACCTGCCCGCTGCGGATCGCGTTCTGGATGGTCACAAAATCGAAGGTACCCACCTTCGCGTAAAGCCACAGGATCGCCGCCAGCATGAACACCGAGGCAATCATGGTGTACAAAAAGAATTTCACCGCGGCATAAACCTTGCGCCCGTGACCGTACATTCCGATCAGCAGGGCCATCGGAATCAGGGTCGCTTCCCAGAAGAAATAGAACAGGAACAGGTCGAGAGAAACGAAGACGCCGATCAGTGCCGTTTCCAGGACCAGCAATATGATGAAAAATTCTTTCACCCGCTCGTCAATCGATTTCCAGGAGATCAGAACACACAGCGGGGTCAGAAAAGTGGTCAGGACCACCAGCCACATCGAGATTCCGTCCACACCCATGTGGTAGTGAATGTTGGGCGTGGGAATCCAGGCGCGGTCGAGCTCATACTGGAATCCGCCCTGGGCCCGGTGGAAGTGCACCGGCAGATGCAAGGACAAGACAAAAGTCAGCAGGGTCACGACCAGGGAAAACACGCGGATATCACGATGACGCCGCGGCAGCAGCAGCAACAGGAGCGCGCCCGCCAGCGGGATGAACGTCACCAGCGTGAGAATGATGGGACTCCAGCGGTCCATGTCCATGGGGTGCAGGCTCATCGGGTTCCCATCCAGATCATGTAGGCGATGACCACGGCGGCGCCGGCTGCCACCCACCCGGCGTAAGATCGCAGGTTGCCAGACTGCATGTGCCGCACCGAATCAGAAACTTCACGCGCCCCGTGCGCGCTGTTGTCGAGCGTTGCGTCAATCACATCCCGGTCAATTCCGTGCCAAAGAATCAGGGCAGAGCCCGCAATGAGCGGCTTCACGAACAGGGTCGCGTACAGTTCGTCGATGTAATATTTGTGGACCACCGCCTGGTAAAGGCCCGCCCAGCCCAGCCGCGATCTGCTGCGGCAACTGCGGGTTGCGGTAATAGAGCAACCAGGCCAGCAGGAACCCCAGCAATCCCGCGAACACCGAAATGCCGGTAAAGATCAACTCAGTAGCATGACCAGTCTGCGCCTCGGGTGGTTCGGGTTCGTTCTCCGTATTCGCCACCTCGTGCCCTACGGCGCCGAGGCTGGTCGCGTGAAAAACAGGGCTGAGAAATTTCTCAAAACGATTGCTGCCGCCGAGCGCCGCCGGGACCCCAATCCAACCGCCCGTGAAGGACAGCACCGCCAGCACCACCAGGGGCACAACCATGAGCCGAGGACTCTCATGAATCCCGCCGTGCCCATGCCCTTGTGCATGTGGCGCGGGCACCCCCGCCCGCGCGCCGGCAAGGGCAATATCGTGCGCCGGCTCGTGATGCGAATCCTCCGCCGCTCCCCGATACTCCCCAAAAAAAGTCATGAACCAGAGCCGGAACATATAAAAGGACGTAAGAAAAGCAGTGAACAGTCCAATAAACCAGTAAACCCAGCTAGCCTGATAAGCCCGCCACAAAATTTCATCCTTGCTGAAGAAGCCGGCAAAGGGCGGAATTCCGGCGATAGCAAAGGTGGCAATGGTCATGGTCCAGAACGTCCACGGAATTTTCGTCCGCAACCCGCCCATCTGCCGCATGTCCTGCTCGCCGCTCACGGCGTGAATGACCGACCCCGCAGCCAGAAACAAAAGGCCCTTGAAGAAAGCATGGGTCATCAAATGAAAAATCGCAGCGGAGAAAGCGCCGACTCCGCAGGCAATAAACATGTAACCCAGCTGCGAGACGGTGGAGTATGCCAGCACCTTTTTGATATCGGTCTGAGTGATCCCGATCGTGGCCGCAAACAGGGCCGTCAACGTCCCGATAATCGCAACCACGGTCATGGCCATCGGCGCCCGCTCAAAAATCACATGCGAACGCGAAACCATGTACACGCCCGCGGTGACCATGGTCGCTGCGTGAATCAGCGCGGAGACCGGGGTCGGGCCTTCCATGGCGTCGGGCAGCCACACGTAGAGCGGAATCTGCGCTGACTTGCCCGCGGCTCCCACCATCAGCAGCAACCCGACCGCGGTCAGCAGTCCTGCACCGCCAGTCTCGGCGCCCATGGGAAGGACGCTCTGGAAAACCTGGTCAAAGTTGAGCGAGCCAAAATGTTTTATCAGGAGAAACAGTGCGATCAGAAATCCGAAGTCACCGATGCGATTGACGATGAAGGCCTTCTTGCCCGCCGCCGCCGCCGAATCCTTGGTGAACCAGAACCCAATCAGAAGATACGAAGCCAGGCCCACCCCTTCCCACCCGATAAACATCAGCAGGTAATTGCTGGCCAGCACCAGCGTCAGCATGAAAAACATGAACAGGTTCAGGTAGGCAAAGAAGCGGTAGAACCCGCCTTCCTCCCACATGTACCCAACGGAGTAGATATGAATAAGGAAGCCGACGCCGGTGACCACGAGCAGCATCACCAGCGAAAGCTGATCGAGATAAAAGGAGAAGTCCACCTGAAACTTTCCCGCCCGGATCCAGGTAGCCAGAAACTCGATATGCGGTGTGGTCAATGAAGAAAACCGGGAAGCCACCAGCAGCACCATGGCAAACGCTGCGCCGCTGAAAAGCAGCGCCACAGCGGCCACGATCTGCCGGGAGAACTTCTTGCCCAGCAAACCATTGACTGCGGCGCCCAGCAGAGGCAGCACCGGAATCAGCCACAGATGCAAATTGGGAGTCATAGTTTGAGCAGGTCCACCCGGTCAACGTTCAAGGTTTCACGTGTGCGGTACACGGCAATAATGATGGCCAGTCCCACCGCGGCTTCGGCGGCCGCCACCACCATTACGAAGAAGACAAATATCTGGCCGCTGAGCGCATGCCACTGGGCGGCAAAAGCGACGAATGACAGGTTCACGCCATTTAGCATCAACTCGATCGACATAAAGATGCTGATGATATTGCGTTTGATCAGAAACCCGGTCACACCGCAAGCAAACAAAATTCCGCTCAATACCAGATAGTAGGAGATCGGTACCATCAGCTTTCCTTCCTTCCCGTGTCGGTGTCCGGATGGCTGGCCAAAACTACGGCGCCCATGATGGCGATCAAGACCAGAATCGAAGTGACTTCAAACGGGAGCAGGAAATTGTGAAACAGCAGCCAGCCAATCGTGCGCGGCGCGCCTGGCAAAGCCCCGGCGGCCACAGTCTGGCTGCCGGTGCGCTCGATCAGCATCCAGCCCACCAGCACGCTGCCCACCAGCATTCCAGGGATTCCAAACAGCATCGCCACCCGGCTGCCCCTGGTGCGCTCTTCTTCTCCCGCATTCAAGAGCATGATGACGAAGACAAACAGCACCATGATGGCGCCGGCATAAACGATGACTTGCACCGCCGCCACGAATTCCGCGCCCAGCAGCAAATATTCCACGGCCAGTGAACCCATCACCACCACCAGCGACAACGCGCTGTTAATGGGATGCCGCTGCACCAGCAGATTCACCGCCCCTGCCACGCACAGCGCGCCGAACGCCAAAAATATGATCAGATGAGTCATGTCAAGCCTGAAAACTAAGAACCGGGAACTAACAACTAAGAACTGAATTCAAGAATCAAAAGCCCGGGACAGAAAGACCAAAAACCAGGGCATCACTTCTAAGCCCGCAAGGCCACGACCAAAGCCGTAATCACCAGATTCACAATCGCAAGCGGCAACAGGAATTTCCATCCAAATGCCATAAGCTGGTCATAGCGAAAGCGTGGCAGCGTACCTCGCACCCATATATATACAAAGAGAAAGCCGAATATCCGAAGGGCAAACCAGAACACCGGCAGAAGCGCCTGCATCAGCGGCGGCCCAAACACCGGCCCATGCCAGCCACCCAGGAACAGCAGCGAGGCCACAGCCGCCACCGTAATCATGTTGGCGTACTCAGCCATGAAGAACATGGCAAACTTCATGGCGCTGTACTCGGTGTGATAACCAGCCACCAGTTCGGTTTCCGCCTCGGGCAAATCGAAGGGGATGCGATTGGTCTCCGCATAGGCCGACATCAGATAAATAAAGAAAGCGATAAACTGCCCGCCGTAAAAAATGTTCCAGCGCGGAATAAATCCCCAGAAGACCCCGCTCTGGGCATCCACGATGTCGCGCAGGCTGAAGCTGCCGGTCAGCATCAGCACGCCCACCAGCGAGAGGCCCAATGAAATCTCGTAACTGATCATCTGCGCGCTGGCCCGCAGCCCGCCCAGCAGGGAATACTTGCTGTTGGACGACCAACCCGCCAGCGCGACCCCATACACGCCCAACGACGTGACGCCCAGAATGATCAGCAGGCCGATATTGACATCCGTAATCTGCAGCGGAATGACCAGGTGCCCCAGCGTGATCGAATTGCCGATCGGAATGACCGCAATCGAGCTCAGGGCAAAGACGACGGCAATCATCGGCGCCGCGATGTACAAGGGTTTGTACACATGGGGCGGCGTCAGATCTTCCTTGAACAGAAATTTCACGCCGTCCGCCAGAGGTTGTAGCAGGCCAAACGGCCCCACTCGGGTCGGTCCCCACCGGTTCTGCATGTGACCCACAACTTTGCGCTCGAGCCAAACGGTATAAGCCACCGCGGTCAGCAGCACAAAGAGTGCCAGCACGGTCTTGATGACAGAAACGACGATGAACGTAGTGAGATTCAATGCCCTGTTTCCAAGTAGCCCCGGCGTTCCTTCGACTTCGCTCAGAACAGGCCCGCCGGCTGTCGCGAGGGCGTCTCGCCTTCGCCACTGTATAGGTGAAGAAAAAGTCTTTTAGTCCGCCGCAACCTCAGACTCAGCGGGCTGCTGGTTCCGATTTTCCATTACCGAGTTCAGGGTCCGGGAATAGCGCCCCAGGGTCCCCGAACTGAACAGGTTGTCATTGGCGGGAGTAATCAGGTTCGGGTCCTGGGCGGCCCCGCTGGCAATCCCGACCAGGGTTGTGTGCTGATCGTTTCCCGCCACCAGGTTCATCCGCGAAACTTCGTAACCCGGCACCAGCCGCTGAATTTCATCCAGGATTGCCGTCGGATCAAACGGACTCATTTTCGGTTCCAGCCCGTGCGCTTCCAGCCAAACCGCATGCCGGTCGGCCTCTCCTGATTGCGCCCCGCGCGATTGCCCCATGTCCGCGGCCGCTCCCCGCCCGAAAGGCACAAGCTTGTGGACATCCGCGCCCATGGCATCGGCAATGCGCACAATCATCTCAAAATCCGACTTGCTGCCGCTGACTTCTCCCGCCTTTTTCACCAACTGCAGATCGCCGCAGGTGTTGGTGAAAGTCCCGGTTTTCTCATAGGCGTTGGCCGCCGGCAACACCACGTCGGCTAGAGAAGCAGTCTCGGTCAGGAACATGTCCTGCACCACTACGAAACTCTGGGCGAAAACAAAGGGATCGATGGCGAAGCGTCCCACCGGATTCGCGCCCACGACATACAAGGCCTTCAATTCTCCAGCGCGCGCTCTTTCCACCATTTCGGGCAAGGTCAAACCAGGCGCCGCCGGAACTTCACCCCACTCCTCATGGAATTTTCCGGCAGCCACGATGGAATGGTAGCCGGGAAGCAGGTCGGGATAGAGACCCATGTCAGCAGCTCCGCGTGAGTTGGCGTAGTCCGCCAGACAAAGATACTTCGCGCCGGGAATACCGGAGCCAAACTTCACCAGGGATGAAATATCGCGGCCCCGAATCTCCGCCCCAAAGATGATGACCAGATTCTGCTCGCCCCGCACCTGGTCGCGGAAACCTGTCGGTGTGGTCGCGGGCGGCTCGCCCGCGAGGCTCGCCGCCAGCCCCAGCCCTTCCGCCGCCGCATCATCGCCGGCCAAAAACGCGGCGACCTGGCCCTCAGTTCCCACGGGAATCTGCAAAAATGCCGCCGCCTGGCGCCCGAGTTTGATGTCAGCTGAATTCACGACGTACAACTTCGCGCGATGCAGGCGGACATTATTCCGAATCTGCCAGGCCAGCAAGGGATGCTGTTCCGTAGGATCGTTGCCGATCAGCAGGATCGCGGGCGCATTGTATATGTCGCGCATGCTGGCCGTGGATCCCGGCTTGCCCTTAAGCGCGGCAGCCAGGGCAGGGAAGTCAGCGGTGCGGTGATGGTCGATGTTGTTGGTCTGCAGCACCACGCGCGCGAACTTCTGCAACAGGTAGCTCTCCTCGTTGGTGGTGCGGTTCGAGCCCACGACCCCGATCGCCTGCCCGCCATGTTGCTCGCGCGCTTCCTTGAAGCGCTTCCCGATCAGCTGAAACGCCTCTTCCCACGTGGACGGCGCCAGTTGCCCATCCTTGCGAATGAGCGGCTGGGTCAGGCGGTCTTCGCGGTTGGCGAAATCGAAGGCATAGCGGCCCTTGATGCAGAGGAAATCGCCGTTGATGCCGCTCTTGTCGCGATTGTCTCCCCGCACGATTTCCATGCCGCTTTCGGAGCGGCGCACTCCCAGTGTGGTCTTGCAGCCGTCGGCACAATGGGTGCAAGTCGTGCCTATGTGGTTCATCTCCCAGGGACGCGTCTTATAACGATAGGCTCCCGAAGTCAGCGCGCCCACGGGACAAATGTCGATGCACATGCCGCATTCTTCGCACTCCAGGTGATCTTCTTTATTAGGCGCGATGATCGAGCCCACGCCGCGGTTCTGCACTCCCAGCGCCCAGACATCCATGCCCTCGCCGCACACCCGCACGCAGCGATAACACAGAATGCACCGCGGCCGGTCGAAGTACACCACCGGAGACCACTGCTGCTCTTCCTTGTGGTTCTTGGGCTCCATGTACTTCGATTCCGCCGCGCCGTAGGAAAATGTCATGTCCTGCAGTTCGCATTCGCCCCCGGCATCGCACACCGGACAATCCAGCGGATGATTGCCCAGCAGCAATTCCACCATGCCTTTGCGCGCCTGATGCACTTCATCGCTGTCGGTGGTGACGATCATGCCTTCGCCGATCACGGTCGTGCACGCCGTCTGCAGCTTGGGCATCTTCTCGACTTTCACCAGGCACATGCGACACGCGCCCTGCAGCGAAAGATTGGGGTAGTAGCAGAACGAGGGTACTTCGATGCCCACAGACTTGCAGGCTTCAATCAGCAGGGTCCCGGCCGGGGCCGTGACTTTCTTGCCGTCCACCGTGATGTTTACGTCAGCCATAAATTCGTCGTTGGTCCTTGGTCTTCGGTCGTTGGCGAAAACCTTGAGTCCAGTGGTGTTGGCCAACGACCAATGGCCAAGGACCAAGGGCGGGGTTCCTACGCCAACACCGGCTCCGCCGCCTTCTCAAACGGACATGGCTTGCCGTCCAGATGATCTTCAAACTCCTGCCGGAACTTTTTAATAAATGCCATGGTCGGCATAGCCGCGGCATCGCCCAGCGGGCAGAACGTCCGGCCCAGCATGTTCTCGGACAGGTAGTACATGTTGTCGATGTCTTTTTGGACGCCGCCGCCCGAGTGGAAGCGGATCAGCGTCTTCTTCAGCCAGTCGGTGCCTTCGCGGCAGGGGATACACCAGCCGCAACTCTCGTGCTGGTAGAACTTCATGGTGCGCAAAGCAAACTTGACCATGCAGGTGGTGTCGTCCAGGACGACCACGCCACCCGACCCCAGCATCGAGCCCGCCTTGGCCACGCTGTCAAAATCCATTCCGATGTCGATTTCGTCGGACTTCAACACCGGCGTGCTCGATCCGCCTGGGACGACGGCCTTGAGCGCGCGCCCGTTGGGGATCCCGCCCGCCACTTCGAAAATCATCTTTCGGAGGTTGTAACCCATGGGCAGTTCGTAAACTCCGGGACGTTTCACATGCCCACTGAGGCAGAACAGCCGCGTACCGCCATTCTTCGGCGGACCCAGGCCGGCATACCATTCCGCCCCGCCCAGAATAATGTGGGGGACGCTGGCCAGGGTTTCAGCATTGTTAATAACGGTCGGCCCGCCCCACAACCCGACCACCGCAGGGAAGGGAGGCCGAATGCGCGGAATGCCGCGCTTGCCCTCGAGTGACTCCATCAGCGCCGACTCCTCTCCAACTTCGTAGGCGCCCGCGCCGCCGTGCCAGTAAATATCGAAATCGTAGCCGCTGCCAAAAATGTTCTTGCCCAGAAAGCCGCGCGCGTAGGCGTCGGCAATCGCTTTCTGCACAATTTCCAGAAGATAACGGTATTCGCCGCGAACATAGATGTACCCGGTCTTCGAGCCAACCGCTAGCCCAGCGATCATCACGCCTTCAATCACCGCATGCGGATCGTGCTCGAAAATCAGCCGGTCCTTGCAGGTGCCAGGTTCGCTCTCGTCGCCGTTGCACAGAACATACTTCGGCTTGGGGGCCTGCTTGGGCACGAACGACCACTTGAGTCCGGTGCTGAAGCCCGCGCCGCCGCGTCCGCGCAGCCCGGAATTCTTGACCTCGTTCACGATGCCGTCCGGCCCCATGCCAAGGGCCTTCTGCACCGCCTTGTAGCCGTCAAGCTCCAGGTAGCGATCAAGATTGGTCGCACCCAGGCCGAAGCGCCGGGAGACGACCTTTACTTCGTCGGGATGAGAGACCAGATCAGCCATAATGAAATTGCCAAATTGTCGTATTTACAGATTGTCGAATTTCAATTCGTCAATCTGTAAAATACGACAATCCGTAAATCCTCATTGAGTTCCGCGTTTCGCGTACTCGTCCAGCACCTTGTCCATCTTCTCCGTCGTCAGGTTCTCATGAAAATCATAGTTCACCTGCACCGCCGGGGCCCAGCTGCAGCCGCCGATGCACTCCACTTCCTCCAGGGAGAACAAACCGTCCGGCGTGGTTCCCTTGTGCCCTACGCCAAGTCTTTTCACGCAGTGCTCCAGCAGTTCCTCGCCGCCGCGCAACATGCAGGCAATGTTGGTGCAAACCTGCACATTGTATTTGCCTCGTGGTTTGGTGGTCAGCATGGAGTAGTAGCTGATCACGTTGCGCACGTCGAGCGCCGTCAACTCCAGCCGTTGCGCCAGTTCCTCGATGACTTCATCCGACAGATAACCCACTTCATCCTGGGCATAAAGCAGCGTGGGCACCAGCACTGACCGCTTCGTCGGATAGTGGGTCAACATCTCCGTGAAGCGTTGCTCGAATTGGTCAGAGAATCTCATTCATCTTTCCTCGGTGTCCTCCGTGTCGTCTGTGGTTGATCAAAATGATTTACCACAGACGACACCGAGGACACTGAGTCAATTACCGGTCAATCTCGCCCAACACAATATCAATAGATCCAATCGCTGCCACCACATCCGCCAGCAACCGGCCCTCGCACATCGTAGGCAGCGTCTGCAGATTCGCCAGACACGCCGACCGCATGTGCACCCGATAGGGCTTCGCCGTTCCGTCGCTGACTATGTAGTAGCCCATTTCACCGCGTGGCGACTCCACTGCCTGATAGACTTCGCCTGCCGGCACAGCAAAACCTTCCGTAATAATCTTAAAGTGATAGATGAGCGCTTCCATCTGCGTCTTCATCATCTCCCGGTCGGGCAGAATCACCTTCGGCGCCACCGCCTTGATCGGGCCTTCCGGCATCCCGTTCAAGGCCTGCTGCACCATGGCGATTGACTCCCGCATCTCCGCCACCCGGCAGGCGTAGCGGGCGAATACGTCGCCGTCCTGCAAAACCGGGACCTTGAACTCGAAATTCTCGTAGCCGGAATACGGCATGTCGCGCCGCAAATCGAAATCAACTCCGCTGCCGCGCAGGGTGGGCCCGCTGGCTCCCAAAGCGATCGCATCTTCTGCGGTGATCCGTGCCACGCCCTTGGTGCGCATTCCCCAGATGGGATTTCCGGTCAGCAGATTTTCGTATTCATCCACCTTGGCGGGGAAGCGCGTGGCAAAATCCTGCACCCGCTCAAAAAACCCCAACGGAGGCTCGAGCGCCAGCCCGCCGATGCGGAAGTATGAAGTCATCATGCGCTGTCCGCTGACCATCTCGAACAGGCGCAGAATGTCTTCCCGCTCGCGGAAGCAATAAAGGAAGACTGTCATGGCCCCGATATCGAGCGCGTGGGTTCCCAGCCACACCAGGTGCGAGTTGATCCGGGTCAGTTCATTCAACATCACCCGCATCCATTGCGCCTTGGGCGGAATCTCCAGGCCCAGCAGCTTTTCCACCGCCAGCACGTAGCAGAGATTGTTGGTCAGGGGGCAAAGGTAATCGATGCGGTCAGTGAGCGGCACCACTTGCTGGTAAAACTTGGCCTCGCAGGTCTTTTCAATCCCGGTGTGCAGATACCCGATGTCGGGCATGATGCGCACAATATTTTCGCCATCGATTTCGAGCAGCAGCCGCAGCACGCCGTGCGTGGACGGGTGATGCGGGCCCATGTTCAGGATCATGGTGCGGTCCTGGCCGGGTTCGAGCGCGGGCGTGGGGGAGAGATGAGCCATGACGGGACCTAGCGGTAGCCCTCCACCGGATAGTCCTTGCGCAGCGGATATCCTTCCCAATCCTCCGGCATCAGCAACCGCCGCAGGTAGGGATGGCCGGCGAAGCGCACTCCAAACAGGTCGAAGACTTCGCGCTCGAAATAGTTGGCGGCGGGCCAGACCGCGGTAACGGAATCCAGGGCCGGGCTGCTGCCCTCCAGCCGCACCTTCAAACGCACCCGCTCCTTCTTAGAGATCGAGAGCAGATGATAGATGACCTCGAAACGCGGCTCTGAAGGAAACCAGTCCACACAGGTTATGTCGGCGAGATAGTTGAAGGGACAATCCTCGTCCTGGCGCAGCAGGTCGCAAACATCCCGGATCGACGATCGCTCCACGTAGATGCTCATCTCGTCGCGATCGAACTTGGCTCCCTCGACCGCGGCGGGATTCCAGGCAATCACCTTGGCAATAGCCGGGTGATGCTTCAGTTGTTCCAGATCGGTGATGGCGGGGGGCAGCGGCATCAGACTTCGCCTCGCCGGGCCGACGGCTTGCCCCAGTCCAGCGCGCCCTTTTTCCACACATAGAAGAAGCCCACCAGCATGATGCCGATATAGACCAGCATCTCCCAGAAACCAAACATCTTAAGATCGCGCAAAATCACTGCCCAGGGATAAAGAAAGATCGCCTCTATGTCAAACAGGATGAACAGCATCCCTACCAGGTAGAATTTAACCGAAAATCGTTCCCTGGCGTCCCCGACCGGGCGTCATGCCACACTCATAGGGCGACATCTTGGCCCGGGTAGGACGGCGGTACCCGATCAACCAGGAAAGCAGGACGATTGCGCCCGCGAGGGCTCCCGCGACCAGGAAGTGAATCAGTAATGGCAGGTAGCGGGCGAAGTAATTGTCGGGCATAGGAGAGCTATATATAATTCGCGCCAAGCCTTAAGTAAACATTCTAGATTAGATTTCGTTATTGGTGGTGTCAAGCGAACGGCCGCCCCTGTTGTCGCTTTGTTAAAACTTTTTAATCGATTGGCCCGATCTCTTTCGCGACGGTGTACAAAAGAACATGATCTTTGGCTTCAACACTGACATCAAGCAAGGCGACACCGTCTATCACGTGCAGAGCGAGGCCCGTGAAAGCGAGCTCCTGCTGCAAACCCAGGTCTTCGTGCGCGGCCGCTGTATCGGCAAGCGTGCGACTCCGTACGGAGACAAGCTGGCGGGCGGCTTTACCGACCAGCAAAAAGAGCACGGCCTGCGCGACCAGCACCGCCTCGTCCTCGACGCCATCCGGGATGGCCGCCTGGACGACATCCTTGACAAGCGGGAAACTCCGGAGACCCTGGCCGCCGTTAAAGAGCTCGACGTGCAATGGCTGAACGCCAATTCCGTCCACGCCGACCGCAATCTGACCATGCGTCTGCGGGTGACGGAGAGCGGCTCCGGCGTTCCCGGGGCACGTCTCACGGTCCGCTTCGCCCGCCCCGATGCAGCACCCTTCTACGCCCAGGTGGTCACCGACCCAGCCGGCGACACCGAGATGAAGATCGAAGTCGATGAATCCTCCTTACCGGATTCGTCGGTCCTGGTGCAGGCCAGCTACTCCGGCCGCACCGCCACCCGCAAGTTCCAGCTCAGAAAAGTAGAAGCATAAACACGTGGGGACAGCCGAGGGCGGCTGTCAGCGGCGCGAAGCTCCGCCAGGTTTTTGCTTCCGACAAGCAAACGTCGAGCTGCGCTCGGCCGGACAGCCGGGGGCGGCTGTCCCCACGTGTCTCTTGCCGCCGCATCCGTTAATTGCGAAAATCGATCCAATGAAAATCACCATCAACGGGCAAGAGCAAAGCTCCCCCCCGATCACACTGGCGGGGCTGGTCGAGCAGCTCGGCATGAAGCAGGACCGCGTAGCGGTAGAGCTGAACCGCAACATCGTCCCACGATCCCAGTGGGCAGAAACCAACCTGGCGGAAGGCGACCACCTGGAAATCGTCCACTTCGTAGGCGGCGGGCGTTTGTAGCGCCGGCGTTCCTTCGACTTCGCTCAGGGCTGTCCTGAGAGCGTCCCGCCCTCAGAGCGGGCGAGCGGGGAACTCGCCTAGTACACCTCCCGGCCAAATCTTCCGTTGACAGCCGCCAGTTCACGCCTAAAATGTGTCAAACATTTTATATCTTGAATGTTTGAAACAATTTCCGGATTCAGAGTGCAGACTCAATTCACATCCCGCGAAGTGATGGCCCTGACCGGCATCACCCTCCGCCAACTGCAATGGTGGGACGAGCGACGTATCGTCGTTCCCGCCCGCGAAGGGCATCGTCGCCTGTACTCGATCGAAGATCTGGCCGAAGTGGCGGTCATCTGCGAACTGCGCCGCCGCGGCTTTTCCCTGCAGCGGGTGCGCAAGGTGATGCGCTTTTTGCAGCGCGAGTTCAGCAAGCGTCTGGCCGAAACCGTTACCGGCTCGTCGGACTACCATCTCCTCACCGACGGCCGCACGCTCTATCTGGAAACGTCAGCCCGGCAGATTGTGGACATCCTCAAGAATTCCCGCCAGCCCATGCTGGCAATCTGTCTCAGCGATACCGTGCGCCAGGTGCGCGCCGACATCCGCCACGCGGAAAAAAAAGCTAGCGCCGGCGCGCCCGTTCTTGATCGACCGGTACGCAGAAAAGTGTCGTAGCAGGGAAGTTTGGCTCCACAAAGTTTGGCTCCGGGGGAGGAGAGATGGTTGGAGAACTGAACGTCCTGAACGAGTGGATTCCCGAGCAGATGCATCCGGGCACGATCTTCGTGCTGGAGAATGCCGGCCACGTGGGTGAAAAAGAGGATCCCTATTGGGCCGTGCTCGCCTGTCCGGACTGCGGCACCCTGGGCCTCATCACGCGCAAACAACTCGCCGGCCTGCTGCCCGTCATCTGCGGCTCCGACCAGTGCTCGGTGCAGTTCTTCATCAATGACAGCGACATCGTGATCCGCAAGCCCTGCTGAGTGGGAAAGGTACGACTCAGTCGTGCCGCCAACCGTTCCGCCTTCACCCGCCTGGAACGGTCATCAAGACCTCCAGTTACCGAAGTAACTTGCCGCTCCACAGGCTGCGTCCCTAGCGTGGAGTGCGAACCCGCGCCGGACATTTTTTCAATTGCCAGTCATTTCCGGCGTAGAAAGCCACCAACAAGCGGTTCTCGGCCCAACCGTTCAGAGATTCGCCAATCGACGCAAGAAGGCAAGATCCAATGTCCGATTCTGAATCAGCGGCCCGGATTCTCGTGGTCAATGATGAGGCAGCCATCCGTGAAATCATCGTCTCCATTCTGACCTCGGCAGGCTACCAGTGTGCCACCGCCGCGGATGGACTCGAAGCCCTGGCAGTGCTCGACTCCGGGCAGGAATTCGAACTCCTGTTCTCCAATTTCATGATGCCCAACTTGGACGGGATCGGCTTGCTCGAGCGCACCCACGAGAAATTCCCTAGATATGGCCTTTGTAATTCACAGCGCTGTGCGAGATGTCTCCGTGTTCCTGGCGGCGCTTGAGAAAGGTGCTTACGACTACCTGCAAATTCCCTTCACGCGCGAGATCTTACTGGCAGTTGTCCACCGCGCGCTGGAGCATCGCACGCTTATCGTGGAGAACCGTGGTTATCAGGCGAACCTGGAATCCCTGGTCGCCGACCGTACCGAGAACTGAAGAAGGCAATGGGCGATTTGGAGCGTTCCTATGACCAAACGCTGGAAAATCTGGGTGCTCTTCTTGGCAATGAAAGATGCGGAGACCGAGCGGCACTCCAGGCGGGTCACCGCTTTCGCCATCGCCATCGCACGGGCCATGGGAGTGAGGGTGGACCAGATTGCTGTGGTTGCCCGTGGAGCTTTTTTGCACGACATCGGCAAAATGTCGATTCCAGAGAAGATTCTTCTCAAGCCCAGCAATCTGACTCCAGATGAGACTGCGGTGGTACGCCAGCACTGCTTCCACGGATATGAAATTCTAAAAAGGGTTCCGTTCGTGGCAGAACCTGCAGAGATTGTCTATAGCCATCACGAAAACTACGACGGCAGCGGATACCCGCGAGGCCTGAAGGGCGAGGAAATACCCCTCGGGGCGAGGCTGGTAGCCGTGGCGAATACCCTAGACGCGATCACCAGCGACCGGCCTTACCGTCCAGCCCAATCTCTAGCCGCGGCGAGGGAAGAAATCCTGTGCTGGTCCGGCCGTCAGTTCGATCCCGAAGTAGTGCAATTGTTCCTGGCGATGCCCCAGAATATCTGGACGGATTTGAGCAAAGCAATTGACCATCAGGGGTAATGTAGCTGCCGCCGTCCCGGCGGCTGTCGTGGGGGCGTCCCGCCCCCACAGGGCGAAACGAAACTGCAACAGCCGAGCCTGCTGAGCGCAGTCCAAGGGATTGCCGTCGCTTTGAGGAAATGCTTCGAGGGAACCCTGCTCTAGCTCCGCGCCATCTCCCACAGTTTGTTTACCGTGTTCCAGTTGCGCGTAGTCGTGCCCACCTTCAGCATCTTCTCCAGGACGTTATTGCCCAACTTGGTCGCGTGGTATCCATTCGGGCAATGGAGATAGACTGCCTGCGCGGAACAGCGAAACTGATCGGGAGCGACCTCTGCCGCATCCAGTGCCTTCAGCGCGCTCTTGTCGGGTGCGCACGCCAAAAACGTTACATGCAGCCGGGTAGGGTCGATGCCTTTTTCTTTCAGCAGGGGATTGTTGGCTATCACTTCGCCGATTTCAGCTGCCGTCTTCACCACTACCGCCACGGAGAAGCCGAAGTGGTGAAGAATGCTTTCTTCAATACGCTTCGCCAGCTTCGCGGGAGTTTGCGGCGGCGCTTTGAAAACCACGTTCCCGCTCTGAATGTATGTTCGGACGTCTGCAAATCCCAACCCCTCGAAGGTCTTTCGCAGCTGGTCCATCTTGACGATCTTGTGCCCGCCCAGATTGATCCCCCGAAGCAATGCAATGTAGGTGGACGGCGTGCGGGAAGGGGTCTTCATCTTGTTCCGGACCAGCAGAGACGCCGCCGTCACTAAGCTTCCCGGCGGGCGTCACCGCCGGCGCTACGGTTTAGGTAGTCTGCGGGCTTCGCACCCGATCCAGCGCGACCGGAATCTGCTCCACAATCTCGATGCCGAATCCTTCCAGGCCGGCAACCTTGCGCGGATGATTGGTAAGCAGCCGTATGCGCCGCAGGTTCAGGTCCGACAGAATCTGCGCCCCGATGCCCACTTCGCGCTGCGTCTTGCGCTCGCTCTCGGGCAACGCCGGCATACGCTTGTCGCGATGAAAGGTGAGCGCAGTCCGCTCCGCCAGCTTTTCCACTGAAAAGCCTTTGGAGGTCTGATGCAGGTAGATCAGCGCTCCCCGGCCTTCGCGGGCAATCCGCTGCATCGAGCCTTCGATGGTGGCATGGCAGTCGCAGCCGGTCGATCCGAAAACATCGCCCATCAGGCAGTGCGAGTGCATGCGAACCAGCACGGGTTCGTCGCCGCTCTCGATGTCGCCGCGCACCAGCGCGATGTGAGACTCGCCGCCGTCCACTTCGCTTTCGTAGGCGATCAGGCGGAACTCTCCGTGATTGGTGTCGATCAAGGCCTCGCCGACGCGATGCACGTGGCGTTCGTGCTGCAT
This sequence comes from Terriglobia bacterium, assembly GCA_963699935.1. GTDB lineage: Bacteria > Acidobacteriota > Terriglobia > Terriglobales > Acidobacteriaceae > JAIQFF01. Next base: position 856,709 of record CAVOVU010000020.1, on the reverse strand, counting down.
GCGGTAACGGATGAGTTCCGCCACCGTCAGCATTTTCAGGTTGTGGATCTTGCAGAATTCGATGAGATCGGGGACGCGGGCCATGGTCCCGTCGTCGCGCATGATCTCGCAGATGATGCCGGCCGGCACCATTCCTGCCATCCGGGCCAGGTCCACAGCGGCTTCCGTCTGCCCAGCGCGGAGCAGCACCCCACCCTTGCGCGCCCGCAGCGGAAAAACGTGGCCGGGGCGGGCCAGGTCGGCAGGCCGGGTGGCTGGATCAATTGCCACCTTGATGGTCCGGGCCCGGTCGTAGGCCGAGATTCCGGTGGTCACGCCATCGCGGGCATCAATGGCTTCGCAAAAGGCAGTACCGTAGTTCGAGGTGTTCTCCGCAGTCATCGGACCGATCCGCAGGTGGTCCAGGCGCTCCTCGGTCATGGCCAGGCAGACCAGGCCACGACCATACTTGGCCATGAAATTGATGGCCTCAGGCGTGACTTTCTCCGCGGCCAGAGTCAGGTCGCCTTCGTTTTCACGATCTTCGTCGTCCACCACCACAATCATCCGCCCGGCGCGGATTTCCTCGATTGCGGCAGGAACGTCAGTAAACGGCGAATGCGCCATCATAGTGGCCCAATTTTATCAAATGCAGGCGCGAGCGTCCCGCTCGTGCCCGGCCCGTGAAATCACGCGGAGACAGCCGCCCCCCGGCTGTCCGGCGGAGCAAGGCTACGCAGTCTCGAAACTGAAGTGCCACCCCCACACCATTAACCACTAAGGACACGAAGTACCACGAAGGAAAGCCATGGAGGTTTCCTTCGTGGTACTTCGTGTCTTCGTGGTTAATGGCTGGGTTTACGCGGCCGGATAAACCAGCCGGATGACCCAGAAGACCAGCCCGGCCACCGCGCCGGACGCCGGAATGGTAATCATCCAGGCCCAGAGTATGCGCCGCGCCACACCCCAGCGTACCGCCGAAAGACGATGAACGGCTCCCACTCCGATAATGGCGCCAGTAATGGTGTGGGTGGTGCTGACCGGGATGCCAGCCAGTGCGGTTCCGAACAGGGTCAAAGCCCCGGCACTTTCAGCGCAAAATCCGCCCAGGGCTTCAGCTTGGTGATTTTCGATCCCATGGTATGAACAATGCGCCAGCCGCCGAAATACGTCCCCAGCGCAATCGCCGTATGCGCGGAAAGGATGATGAACCATTTGTAGCGGCCCCACTCATGGGTGATCTCTTCCGGGGTCATGTAACCGGCGGTGAACAGCGCTCCCGCGATGATGCCCATGGTCTTCTGGGCATCGTTTCCTCCGTGGCCCAGGCTGTAGGCCGCGGCCGACAGCAATTGCAGCTTGCGAAACCATTTGTCCACCTGGCCTCGGCGTCCGGTTGCGCAGCAGCCAATAGCTGGCGCGAAGAAAACAAGAGTGCGAGAACCAGTCCCATCACTGGAGCGACCACGATGAAGATCAGGGTCAGGGTCCAGCCCTGGGGCAGAATTACGGAGTAAGCGCTGCCGATGCCGTGGTTCAAGGCGGCTCGCGCCATGGCCGCACCCGCGTAGCCTCCGATCAGGGCGTGCGACGAAGAGGTTGGAAGGCCCCACCACCAGGTCAGCAAGTCCCACACGATGGCCCCTGCCAGCCCGGCGATGACCACGTACTGGGTCACGTCATCCAGCCGGATCATCCCTTTGCCGATGGTCTTGGCCACCGCCGTCCCCAGAAGAAAGGCAGCCACGAAGTTGAAGAAGGCGGCCCAGACTACGGCCAGCTTGGGTGACAAAACCCGCGTGGAGACCACGGTGGCGATGCTATTGGCGGCGTCGTGGAAGCCGTTCAGGAAATCAAACAACCAGGGCAACAGCCACGGTGACGATCAGCAGCAGCAGTCCTGTGTTCACCGGCGGGGTCCCCTCGCTGCCATGGTGATAGTCGAAACCGAAGGCCATTAAGTGCTCTTCAAGGCCACTGCTTCCAGCACATTGGCGGCGTCCTCCGCCTTGTCCGTCGCATTTCAAGCACTTCGTACAGCTCTTTCATCTTGATCAAGCGGATGGGATCTTTCTCATTGTCGAACAACTCGGCAATGGCGTTGCGGCTGACCCGATCAGCCTCATTTTCCAGACGATGGACCTCCACGCAATGCTCCAGCACCCGCTGGTTCTGCTCCAGCAGCGAAACCCCCTGGGCCAGTTCGTCGGACTGCTGCACAATCAGTCCTGCCAGCTCGGCCGCCACCGGTGGCGGTTCATTGATCCGGTACAGCCTGAGCCGCATTCCAGCGGCATTGACATAGTCAAGCACGTCGTCCAGTGACGAGGTAAGCCGGTGGATGTCCTCGCGGTCAAACGGGGTAATAAATGTCTGGTTCAGCGCGGTAATGATGGCATGGGTCATCTCGTCGCCGCGGTGTTCGATGGCCTGCAGCTGGGCCAGCCGCTCATCCATTTGGGCAGGATTCTTGAGAATATCCTGGAGGAGACGGGCCCCCTCAGTCACATTCTGCGACACTTCCGCAAACATGCGGAAGAATTTGGTCTCCCGCGGAATCAGACGGATCATGAAACTGGGGGCTCCTCGCCGGCTAAAATTCCGGGCTGGTTTCCCGTCCACGCGAGAAACGCATAACTATCTCATGTGAGTTTTGTACCGTCAAACCAGCCGCTGGGTTGGTGGTTGGTTCCTTTTGCGATATGACCTGCAAAGTGCATGAGCCACGAAGGGCACGAAGTATCACGAAGGCTTTGTTTTCCAGGGTTTCCTTCGTGTACCTTCGTGCCCTTCGTGGTTCATGGTCTCCAAACTGACACACTACCCTTGGGTTGGTAGTTGCTTCCTTTTGCGATATGACCTGCAAAGTGCATGACCACGAAGGGCACGAAGTATCACGAAGGCCTAATCTCAACGCTTCCCTTCGTGTGGCTTGTTGCCCTTTTTGCGTTGAGGGATTGATCGTGTCGTCACTCAGGCCCTCGGGTCCCCGGTCAGCAGATCCTCGGTCCCCCGAAAGAGCGCCCGCAACGCACGCCACACCCAACGCGCCAGAATGACGATCACCACCAGCAGGAAACCCACAATGCCCGCCGCCCAGTAGGGATGCCGGGTGGCGAACCAGGTCAGGAAGATGGCCAGGCCGTCCTCGCCCAGGCTCAGCGCCGCATTGGAGAAAGGTTCAGGAGACGCGGTCACGGCGGCCCGCGCAGCCGTCTTTCCTCCATGGGCCGCAAACGCGATCAGGCCGCCCGCCGCGGTCGCTGCCATCTGCTCCCAGGGCGATAGTGCCGCCGTGGCACGATAGGCCAAAAGCGCCGCTACGGGGACCCGTATGAAGGTGTGTAAAGTGTTCCAGACCAGGTCAAAGGCGGGAATCTTGTCGGCGAAGAACTCAATGGCGAACAGCGCAGCACTGATTCCTATCACCCACAAGTTTGTCAAAATTCCCAGGGCCGGCGGCAAGGCCAGCACTCCGGCGCGAGCCAGCAGCCCCAGGGTGGCCACGGTGGCGTACAGGTTGAGGCCGGCGGCAAAGCTGGTTGCCACCACCAGGGCCACGATCTGATCACCGGAAAACTTCATCTCCCCGACAGGATAGTCCGCCGCACCAATATTAATCCCGCAAAATAACGTCCTACAATCCGATGTGTCACCCTGAGCCAGCTGAGATCGTCCGCTTGCGGACGATCACGGCGAGTCGAAGGGCCGCTACAGGCGCTTTGAGCTTGAGTTCACGAGCGTTTTCTCTGACACCGGCAAGGTCCCTTGAACTAATGCATCGCGTAGCTATTGGGGCCCTTAGACTGCGTGGCTGCTTCGCGGAGCGAAGCAACCACTTCGCTCAGGGTGACAAAGTTATGTTTTCAGTTTTTTGTGCCGGCACGAGAAAAAGGCCGCCAGTCAGGCGGCCCCGGTGTCGAATGGATCAAATCGATTACAGCGTGGATTCAATTTCAAAGCCCCAGGCTTCCAAAAGTGGTTCTGGGATGTACTTGGAGTTCTTGTTACGCCGGGCCCATTCCCGCAGCCGGGTGGAGCGCAAGTACTGGTCCGGCGAAAGCTTATACTCGCGCACGACCTGCTCGAATTCGGTGATTGTCGGGGTGATGGGCCCGATCGGCTCGGGCTTGCCCCAGTTAGGATTTCCGCGTCGCTTCGCCATGAAGACTATGCCTCGTACCCGGGAATTATCACAACTACGAACAATGAAAGCTTAGATTCACATTACGGTATTGAGGATTCATGCCAAATCGCTCAGCATGCGTAACCAGGCTGCTACTTACCAGGGTTATAGCTATGACTGGAAGCTATAGATTCTAGGACGTTTGACTCCACAAGTCAATGAAAATATCATGCTTTTGCTGGCTGGAGTCAAGCTATATTACAGAAAATTAATGACTTATGCGATCTTGGGCCCCCTCTTCCCGGGATTGCCGGCGGCTTACACCCTGCCATCGCTGTGTCTGGTTCGCTAGAGTGCACAGGCTAACTGCTGCGAACAAAACTTCTTACCCATTCCCGCCGGTGCCGCCATGCTGCCGTGCCCAGGGACTGCGTTACCGGGGTAATGGGCGGGTGATGACCGGTCATTGACGGCTGCCACTGACAAACCTAGAGTGCGATATGGAGGCCAAAACTGTGAGGGACATCTACGAGGTGCTGCGTAAGAAACAGGCGGAGCAGGCTCAATTGGGCAAGCAGATCGAAGCATTGCAGACGGCTGCTGAACAGCTCCGCGGCGTGGCTCACCTGCTGGACGATGAGCGCGAGGAAGCCGAAGGGGCCGCTGCCCGGGGCTGAAGCAAACCGCCAGGCTGGCTCGATTTAAAGGCGTCTTATGAGTTTACAAGCGCTGGTTTTTTGTGCCGATGAAAAAGTCGTGCGCGTGCTGCGCCGGGTGCTGAGTGAACTGGAAATCGGCATGGAGCTTTGCCCCGATGCCGAATCGGCCATTCACAAGCTGACCCGCCGGAGGTTTGAAGCAGTCATCGTGGACTGCGCAGACCCGCGCACCGCCTCGCGCGTGCTGCGCAGCGCCCGCTCCGCGCCCTGTAACAAACGGGCCGTGGCTGTCGCCATTGTCGGCGCCCAGACCGATCTCGGCAGCGAGCGCGACCTGGGGGCCCATTTCGTTCTCCATCAGCCGCTTTCTCCGGAGAAGGCCAAAACCAGTTTCCGCGCGGTGCGGGCCCTGATGAAGCGCGAACGGCGGCGCAATGCCCGAATCACAGTCGAAACTCCGGTCACTATCCAGGTAAACGATGGCGCCGGGCAGTTGCGCGCGACCAGCAGCGATATCGGCGAAGGCGGCATTGCCGTCCAGCTGGCCCACCGTCCCAAAAATCTCGGCCCTGTGATGCTGCAGTTTTCTCTGCCTGGCACCCCGGACAAAATTGAGTGTACGGGTGAAGTGGCCTGGGAAAATCCCGGGCGCCAGGTTGGACTCCGCTTCCTGGACCTGCCTGCCGCGATGCGCGACCAGCTGAACGCCTGGCTGGAAAGCCGCGCTCCCGAATTTGAGCAGGATGACCCGCCGGCCCCGTGCAAGCTCACCGACCTGAGCCTCGGTGGCTGCTATCTGGACACAGCTTCGCCCTTTCCGCTCGGCACTCGCATCATCCTTTCCATGAAGGTGGCCGGGGTAAGTTTCCGGGCCCAAGGCCAGGTGCTGGTGATGCATTCCGAGCTGGGCATGGGAATTGAATTCACTCAAACCACAGACGCGCAAAAGAACCAACTTGAACGATTTATCCAGGCCCTGACCAACAGCAATGGTGTTCTCCCGGAACTTCTGGTGGAACCCGAGGGGTTGGACATGGGCGGGCCTCCGGCCACTTCAAAGTCCGCGTCTGGGGTTGAAGACCCGCTGCTGGAACTGTTTCGAAAAAGATCCGACCTCGCGCCTGCGGCCTTCCAGGTAGAACTGCGCAAGCAACGCGGCCCTAAAGCCGCGGCCCAAAAGGCATCGGTCTAGGCGCAATATTCATCCCGCCGGAGCTGCCATGCCACCGCGGGTCAAACCACTTTCCACTCTGTTCGGGACATACACTTTGCCGATGTGAGGATCAGCAGTAAAATCACTCTCTGCCTGGTTTCTCATGAATTTCAAGGCCCTGTTTCGCGAGGCGTTTGTAACTCTGACACGCAACTGGCTTCGGAGCGCTCTTACCATCCTTGGAATCGCGGTCGGTGTGGGGGCATTTATCTGTGTCGTTGCCATCGGCAACGCGGGTTCCAGCAGGATCGAAGAACAGCTGCAAAATCTGGGCAACAACTTTGTCTGGATCGAAGCGGGTAGCCGTACCCGTAATGGCATGCGGGCGGGAGCGCGCGGCACCCGGTCCCTGGTGCTCAGCGACGCCCAGGCCATCAGCGAGCAAGTGCCGTTGATCAGGCGCATGTCGCCCAACGTCGATGGCCGTGTTCAAGTGGTTTACGGCGGGGAGAACTGGGCCACCCGATACCGGGGCGTGGGGCCGGAATACGTCCAGATTCGACGTTGGCGGATGCGCCGGGGCACGTTCTTCACCAAGGCCGACGTGGACGCCGCCGTTCCAGTCTGTGTGCTGGGTCAAACCGTGGTTGACTACCTGTTCGGAAATGACGATCCCATCGGAGCGACGATCCGGATTCAGGGTCTGCCGTGCAAGGTGATAGGCGTCCTGCGGGCAAAAGGATTTTCTGCCATGGGTCAGGACCAGGACGACTTCGTGCTCCTGCCCTTCACCACAGTACAGAAAAGAATCACGGGCACTTTCTGGCTGGATGACATCTTCTGCTCCGCCGTCTCTCGCGATGCGATGCCCGAAGCGACCCGTCAGATCAGCGGCCTGCTCCGCGAGCGCCACCACATGAATCCTGGTGAGGACAACGATTTCAACGTCCGCCGGCCAGAAGACCTGATCCAGGCACAGCTCGCGACCAGCCGAATCATGACTATTCTGCTGGGTAGCATCGCTTCTCTCTCGTTGCTGGTCGGCGGCATCGGAATCATGAATATCATGCTGGTATCGGTCACCCAGCGGACGCGCGAGATTGGAGTCCGTCTGGCTGTGGGAGCAACCGAATGGGACGTCCAGTTGCAATTTCTGAGCGAAGCCGTAGCCCTCAGCATGATGGGAGGTGTACTGGGAGTGGCGGCAGGCCTGCTTTCGTCCACCGTCGTCGAACAGGTCTTCGAATTTCCCACCAAGCTGACGCCGGAGGTGTTCGCCATCGCCGGCTTGTTTGCCCTCAGCGTCGGAATTCTCTTTGGATACTATCCTGCCCGAAAGGCATCCCAACTGGACCCCATTCAAGGGCTTCGCTACGAATGACGTTGCCCCGCGCACGCTGAGCGAACCCCGCATCACGAAAGCGGCGCTCATTGTAAAATGACTGATTGCACTCAGTGTGCCCCCCTAAACTATGGCGCAGGAAGAAAAGACCGCCGACATTCGTGAAGCCCGAGACGAGGCCCGTTACGATGCCCACCGCATCGAGGCAAAATGGTTCGAGCGCTGGCAGCAGGACCCGTCCCAGTACGCTGCCGAACCCCACTCCACGCGACAGAAGTATTACGTGCTCGAAATGCTGCCCTATCCCTCGGGCGCGCTGCACATGGGGCACGTGCGCAACTACGCCATCGGCGACGCGCTGGCTCGCTACATGTGGATGAACGACTACAACGTGCTCCATCCCATGGGCTGGGATTCTTTCGGTCTTCCGGCCGAGAACGCGGCCATCCAGAACAACACCCCTCCCCGCGAGTGGACGCTGCGCAACATCGCTGCCATGAAGGCGCAGATGAGGCGCCTGGGCTTTGCCTACGACTGGTCCCGCGAAGTCACCACCTGCCTGCCCGATTACTACAGATGGAACCAATGGTTCTTCATCAAGCTGTTCGAGAAGGGCCTGGCCTATCGCAAAAAGAGCCGGGTCAACTGGTGTCCAAAATGCGCCACGGTATTGGCCAACGAGCAGGTGGTGAACGGATGCTGCTGGCGTCACGAAGACACCCTGGTCGAGCAGCGCGAACTGGAGCAGTGGTTCCTGCGCATCACCAATTACTCCGAAGAGTTGCTGCGCGATCTCGATCGTCTGCCCGGCTGGCCGGAAAAAGTCCGCACCATGCAGCGCAACTGGATTGGCCGCAGTGAAGGCACGCTGGTCGATTTCAAACTCGATGGCGCGACCGATCCCGCCAGCTGCGACCATCACTGTCTTCACCACCCGCGTCGATACGATTTTCGGCGCCACTTCATTGCAGCTCGCGCCCCAGCATCCCCTGGTCGCGCGCCTGACCAAAAACAACGACCTGCTGCGCGGGGAAGTGGACCGGCTCATCGCGGAGCAGCGCAAGGCCCGGGAAGTGGGCGACATCGGCGAGATCGAGAAGCACGGCGTCAACACCGGCCGCTATGCCGTCAATCCTTACAACGGGGAGAAGGTGCCGATCTGGGTGGCCAACTACATCCTGATGGATTACGGCACCGGCGCCATCATGAGCGTGCCGGCTCACGACGAACGGGACTACGAATTTGCCAGGAAATACAAACTCGAGATTCGGCTGGTCATCCTTCCGGCGGGTGATCCCGAGGAAACTGCGGTTGAGCCCAAGCTTCCATTCACCACCATGCAGGGCATGCTGGTAAATTCGGGACGCTTCAGCGGCCTGGACTGCGAAACGGCCATCAAAGCCATGTCGGAGCAGGCCGAGAAAAATGGTTTCGGCAAAGCCACGATCACCTATCGCCTCAAGGACTGGGGCATCTCGCGCCAGCGCTACTGGGGAACACCCATCCCGATGTTGTATTGCGAGAAGGATGGCATCGTCGCTGTGCCGGAGAAAGACCTGCCCGTCATCCTGCCGGAAAATGTGGACATTACCCTGACCGGCGGTTCGCCGCTCGGCCGGGTGCCGGAGTTTGTCAACGCGACTTGTCCAAAGTGCGGTGGCCCGGCCCGACGCGAAACCGACACCATGGACACGTTCGTAGATTCGTCCTGGTATTTCTACCGCTACACCGATGCGCACAACGACCAGGCGCCATTCGATGGCGAGAAAGCCGGATACTGGTTCGGGGATCGCGGCATCGATCAGTACATCGGCGGGGTCGAGCATGCCATTCTGCACCTGATCTACTCGCGCTTCTGGACCAAGTTCATGCGCGACATGGGATTGATCAGGAATGATGAGCCTGCCGAGCGCCTGTTCACCCAGGGCATGATCATCAAGGGCGGAGCCAAGATGTCCAAGAGCCTGGGCAACGTGGTTTCGCCGGACGATATGGTCGAGCGCTATGGCGCCGACAGCACGCGTATGTACACGCTGTTCGCGACGTCTCCCGATCGCGAGCTCGACTGGCAGGATGAAGGCGTGGAAGGTATCGAACGATTCCTGAGTCGGGTTTACAGGTTCGCAGTTCGTAACGCCCGCCCGAACGACCCGGCATGGAACAAGCCCTTGCCGGAAACTCTGGATCCCCTCGCCCGGGGTCTGCAGCGCAAATTGCATCAGACCATCAAGCGCGTCAGCGACGACTTCCAGGGCCGGTGGCACTTCAATACCAGCATCGCCGCCATCATGAAGCTGGTCAACGAACTTTACGCCCTGGAAACCCGTGTGGCCGCAGACGACTCGACCGCGAAGGCTGTTCCGGTCCCACTGCTGGCGGATATCCAGCGCACCCTGGCCCTGCTGCTGGCCCCCTTCGCTCCGTACCTGGCCCACGAACTTTGGGAAATGCTGGGAGAGAAGGGAAGTCTGCTGCGCGCTCCCTGGCCGAAGTACGATCCCGTTCTGGCCAAGGAAGAAGAAATCGAACTTCCAGTGCAGGTCAACGGGAAGCTGCGCAGCCGCATTGTGGTTCCGGCGGATGCTTCTGACGAACTGGTCCGCGAGCGTGCTCTCTCGGATGAAAAAATCGGCTCGACGATTGCCGGCAAGCAGATTGTGAAGGTGATTGTAGTGCCCGGCAAACTGGTGAATGTCGTTGTCCGCTGAAATCGGCCGGGCGCAAAAAAGGCGGGCCCTCGCCCGCCTCCATTCGCCGCTGTGCACGCCGGTCTAGCTGGCCGGTTTGAATTGCAACCCTTCTTTCTGCTTACCAAAGTCAATTTCCTGCAGGACCTTGGCCTGAGAATGGTTGGCAGCCGGTTCGGTCACCACCGCATCGTATCCTGAGGTGTACCCGACCAGCTTGGCCGAAGTCGTTGCCACCGTCTTCTTGTTTTGCAGAATGTCCACGTTGACGTTCGGCCCGGCGCCATTCCACTCCACCTTGTAATTACCCGGCTCCAGCTGGGTCGATCCCACCTGCACCGGATCGAAGAGCTTAAGGTTGCCTTGATTCTTGTCTTTGGCAAATGAGCTGGCGGGTAACAGCATCAGCCCGGCCAGCGCCGCTCCGCCCAGATACTTCGTGCATTTCATATCTTTCTCCTAAGGGTTATGTGGCCAACATTTAAAATAGGGGTAAAAGGATGCGCGTGTAAGACAGGCACGTCCTCGCCCGGGATAAAAATAGAAGCTACTGAGAATGATGCGCTGGCCCCGCCGCAGGGTTGCTGTAAAGATGTGTGATGTATGCAACTCGAGTCTTGCGCTGGCAAGGTTTGAGTTATCCTAAAACGGATGAAGCGACGCTCACCCACGCTGGAAGGCTTCCAGATCATGTTTCGGGTGCCCTTGCTCGGGCTGGCAGAAATTGCGTGGCGATGGAGTTTCGGCCTGGCGGCCGCAGCAGTGCTCCTGCTCTCGCTCCGCGAATACCTGGATACGCTGCCGGTCACAGCGGGAGACATGTTGCTTCTGCGGACCCGGCAGCCCGTTTTGATGTTGCAGGCCATTTCCCGCATCTTCCAGGGAAGCGCGCCGCGCGCCGTGGCTGCGTTCGTGGTACTCCTGCCAGCCCTGGGACTGGCCTGGATCATCATCGCCTCCCTCGGCCGGGCCGCCACTCTCAAGACTTTGATTGAATACTTCCGCGGTTCTCGCGGTCGCGTACGCCTGACCTCGCTACTGGCACTGAACTCCTTGCGCGCCGTGACATTCCTGGCCGGGGCCGTTGGCATTGTAGGCGCCCTGTTGGCGGCCGGAGCGGCCTCGTCGTCCGGCGATCCTTCCCCGGGAAGCGCACTGCTGATTTTCTGGATGCTAATCATGCTGGTTGGTCTGGCATGCTCGCTGTTGAACTGGTATCTCTCGCTGGCGGCGATTTTCGTGGTCAGGGACGGAGCGTCCACCTTCGCAGCCCTGGCTGCTGCCACCGACCTCTGCCGCTCGCGGACGGGTTCCATGGCCGCCGCTCTCACCTGGTTTGGTGTAGCTCACACCGCCATCTTCGTGGTGGCCAGCTCCGCGGCCGCGGTCCCCCTGGGTCTTTCGGATGTGCTTCCCGGGGGCGTGGTACTCGGCGGCCTGCTGCTGGTCGCCCTGCTCTATTTTGCGGCGGTGGATTTTCTTTATGTCGGTCGCCTGGCCGCGTATGTGTTCATGAGCGAACCCCCAATCGTATTGCCGCTCCCTGCATCGGACGACGACATCCTCAGCGACACCCCCGGCCTCCAGATACTGGCGACCGAGAATTAGAAACCAGCAACTGATGGCAACATGTCCTGATGAACCACACCAGATTTGCAAAATCAGGCTTCGCTGGGGTCTTAACCACTGAGGACATAAAGGACACGGAGGGTGGTTCGCTCGGCACTATGCGCCGGATCCCATCACTCAGATGCACCACGTTGAAATTCACCGCCAGGTCCTGAGGGCAACCGGGTTCCCCCTTTACACGCTCCCCGCAATCTGAGAAACTCGTCCGTGGAAACCCAATCCATCGTAGTCCTCGATTTCGGGGCGCAGTATTCGCAACTCATCGCGCGCCGCATCCGTGAACAGAATGTTTTCTCCGTTGTGCTCCCCTGCACGGCCACGCTGGAAGAAATTCGCAGCTACTCGCCGGCCGGGATTATTCTCTCCGGCGGCCCGTCATCGGTGTATGACGCTGACGCGCCGCCCGCCGACCCGCGTGTGCTCCAGCTGGGCTTGCCGGTTCTTGGTATCTGCTACGGGCTGCAGTTCATGGTGCACGCCCTGGGCGGCAAAGTGCGGGCCGCGGACAAGCGCGAGTACGGTCACGCCGACGTTCAAATCCAGAACGGCTCTCGTCTTTTTGAAGGCCTCCCCGCCAGACTTTCCGTCTGGATGTCGCACGGCGACGAAGCGGTAGAACTGCCCACCGGTTTTCACCTGGTGGCCAGTTCCTCCAGCGCCGTGGCTGCCATCGAGGCTCCCGAGCGAAAGATGTGGGCGGTGCAGTTCCATCCGGAAGTGCGCCACACGCAGTCGGGCACGGACATTTTACGCAACTTCGCTCTCGGCATTTGCGGCGCCCAACCCACCTGGACGGCGCAGCACTTCATCGATGCCACCATCGCCAGCGTGCGCCAGACTGTGGGCGAGGGGAGAGCCATCTGCGCCCTCTCCGGCGGCGTCGATTCCGCTGTGGCCGCGACCCTGGTGGACCGGGCCATGCGCGACGAAAAGGGTGTTTCGCGCCTCACTTGCGTGTTCGTCAACAACGGCGTGCTGCGCAAGAACGAGTTCGAAAAAGTGCAGCAGGGTCTGCGCGACAAACTGGGCTTGCACCTGGTCGCGGTCGAGGCCACCGATCGTTTCCTGGACAAGCTGGCCGGCGTGACCGATCCGGAGACCAAGCGCAAGATCATCGGCAACGAATTCATCGCGGTCTTCGACGCCGAGGCCCATCGCATCGAGCAGGCGGAGGGCGAGGTGGAGTGGCTGGTGCAGGGCACGCTTTATCCCGATGTGATCGAGTCGCGCTCAGTGCGCGGGCCGTCGCAGACCATCAAGACCCATCACAACGTGGGCGGCCTGCCCGACAAAATGAAGCTCAAGTTGATTGAGCCGCTGAAAGATTTATTTAAAGATGAAGTGCGAAAGATCGGCCGCGACCTGGGCATGCCGGAAGAGGTGCTGCAGCGCCAGCCTTTCCCGGGACCCGGGCTGGCCGTGAGAATTCTCGGCGAAGTTACGCCCGAGCGCCTGAAGATCCTGCGGGAATGCGATGACATCGTGGTAACGGAAATCAAGAAAGCGGGTCTCTACACCAAAATCTGGCAAAGCTTTGCCGTGTTGCTTCCCGTGATGTCGGTAGGCGTCATGGGCGACCAGCGCACCTACGCCTACACCTGCGCCGTGCGCGCGGTTCACTCTGAAGATGGCATGACCGCCGACTGGGTGCCCCTGCCGCATGAGGTGCTGAAAACAATTTCCAGCCGGATCGTCAATGAGGTGAAGGGCGTAAACCGCGTGGTGTATGACGTCACCTCGAAGCCGCCGGGGACAATCGAGTGGGAGTGAGAAGCCGAAGCGTTTTTTAGACTGGCGGGAGTTACTGGAGCGGCAGTTCCGCGGTTTCGGAGGCTTGCGGAATCGGCTGCTCGCCGGCCAGCATCATGGACTCGCGCCAGTCGGTGTAGCGGCCGGAGACCATTACGTGGAACACCCACTGGCGGCGTTCTTCTTCCGGTTCGATCAGGCCTTGCTCTTTCAGGGGCCGCATGTAGTCCTGGACCCACTTGATCTGTTCGCGGCTCAGTCCGCGCCGCTGAATGTCCACCGTGACGCCCGCGAGATGTGAAGAAGCGATCTCGCCTTCGGCGGGCGCGGCATTGCGATTGTGGCGGCGAAGCTTCTTCTGCACCTTCACCGTTCGGACTGCCGAGTTCACCTGAATCGAGGTATGAAAACGCTTGTAATAGGCCGCGCTCATGTCGTCGAGAAATTCACGGGTCCAGGGACGGCAATAGCGCCGGTCGGGATCGAGGCGCGGATCGAAACGCAAGCGTGGGGCCGGCAACGATCGGGACCAGGTCTTCGCTGGCCTTCAGTTGCTCCAGTTCAGCGTCGTCCTGAATGCGGGGCAAATCCATCCGGTCGATCTCCTGGTTCTGCAGCAGCAGAGATTCGCGGGATGGACGAAACACGGGATTCCAGCGAAGGCGGCGAAGGTGAGCACGACGGACTCGATGAGTGCGACGCGGCGCAACGTAGCTGTGCAGGGCAAAAGCGGGCGCACAGAGAGCGGCCAGCAAAAATAGAAGTGTCGCGCTTTGAATCCTACGTTTCACGAAGTGGCCTTTAACTTTTCTGCCAGGTCTCAAGGCGCTTGAGACAGGCGCGTATTCTAAACCTGAGCTGCACAAAAACAAGTGCTTTTTTTAAGCCCGGGCGACTCTGGAAGAGCCGCCGGGCGTTACCCTTGGTTACTTAACTCGCGCTAACGGCGCGCCCGTGGTAACCGCTAGATGTAGCTGCAACCGTGATGCCAATCAGATGGTAAGTAATTTACAAGAGGTTACGGGCCGAAAAGCCCTATGCGCGGGGCTTTTGGCGTTTCTGAATGACACTCTGCGGTCCGGCGATGACAATTCCCGACACGCCACTTTAGTGGGGTTACGGATGGGTGCTCATTTTCTGAACAAATCACCAATCGCCTGTTTCATCACATCGCCGCCCACCTCGGCAATGGAGCGCGTGAGGGGAATGTCCTTGGGACAGACCTCGACGCAGTTCTGGGCATAGCCACATTCCTGAATGCCGCCGTCGCCCATCAATGCAGCAAGACGTTCACGCTTGAGGGCTGCTCCTGTGGGATGCGTATTGAAGAGTCGCACCTGGGAAATCGTGGCGGCCCCGACGAATCCGGTGTCCTCGTTGAACTGCGGACAAGCCTCCATGCAACAGCAGCAGGAGATACAGCGGGAGAGCGGATACGCTTCCTCCTGCTCCTGCATGGTCATGCGCGGCCCGGAGCCGAGATCGTAGCTGCCGTCGATCGGCACCCAGGCCTTTACCGCTTTGAGATTTTCGAACAGGACGCTGCGATCAACCGCCAGGTCGCGGACCACGGGAAATTTTGAAAATGGCTCGAGCCGGATAGGCTGTTCGAGCTTGTCAACCAGGGCAGAGCATGCCATGCGGGCGCGTCCGTTGATCAGCATGGCGCAGGAGCCGCAGACTTCCTCGAGGCAGTTGGAGTCGTAAGTGATGGGCGTGGTCGCCTTGCCTTCGCGGGTGACCGGGATTGGCGGCGATCTCCATCAGCGATGAGATCACGTTCATGCCCGGGTGCCAGGGGAGTTCGAATTCCTCCCAGTAGGGACGAACGTTGGGGTTCGGCTGGCGCTTGATTTTGAAGAGTACGGTTTTGGAATTAGCCATTTGCTTTTAGCTCAAACCACGTAGGCCCGGACGCCCTCGGCCGGGAGGCGAGGGCACCTGCCCCTACGCGGGCGTTGCTTACTTCACTGCGTCGTATCTCCTCGGGCGCGGCGGAATCAACGAAACGTCCACCGGCTCGAACTCGAACTTCGGCTCGTCGGCATCCGGGGCGAAAGTCGCTTTCGTCGTCTTCAGCCAGTTCTTGTCGTCGCGCTCGGGGAAATCTGGTTTGTAGTGCGCGCCGCGCGATTCGTCGCGCAGGCGCGGCGCCCTGGGCGATCACCCGCGCCAGTTGCAGCATGTTGTAGAGTTGCCGCGCGAAGACTACCGACGTATTCGCCCACTGGGTGCGGTCGCTCAGGTTGATGTGGCGGAAGCGCTCCAGCAGTTTGCACAGCTCGGCATCGGTTTCCTGAAGGTTCTTGTTGTAGCGGATGACGGTGCAGTTCTTCGTCATCAGGTCGCCCAGTTCGCGCCACAGCTTGAAAGGATTCTCGGAGCCATCCGACTTCATCAGGGTGGCGTTGTTTTCTTCCTGATGCTTGCGCTCGGTATCGAAATAAGCCATTGCTGGGCGCGGCCTTGAGGTTGCGGGCATAGTTCACCGCGTTGGGCCCGGCGATGAATCCGCCGAAAATGCAGGAGACCAGCGAATTGGCGCCCAGGCGGTTGGCGCCGTGGTACTGATACTCGCATTCGCCCGCGGCGTAAATGCCGGGGATGTTCGTGGCCTGGGTGAAATCCACCCACAGGCCGCCCATGGTGTAGTGCATGCCGGGGAAAATCTTCATGGGCGTGTCGCGGGGATCGTCGCCCACGAACTTCTCGTAAATTTCCAGAATGCCTTCGAGCTTGCGATCAAGAATCTTGCGGTCGATGTGGGTGAGGTCGAGATAGACCATCGGCTTGCCGTCAATGCCGAGGTTGTGCTCGTACACCACTTTGTGGATGGCGCGGGTGGCGATGTCGCGCGGCACCAGGTTGCCGTACTTCGGATACCACTCTTCGAGAAAGTACCACCTGCTCATTTTCCGGGATCGACTTCGGATCGCGTTTGTCGCCAGGAGTTTTCGGGACCCAGACGCGTCCGCCTTCGCCGCGCGCCGACTCCGACATCAGGCGCAGCTTGTCTTCGCCGGGAATGCAGGTGGGATGGACCTGAATGAACTCGCCGTTGGCGTAATAGCATCCCTGCTGATAGAGCGCCGATTGCGCCGAGCCGGTGCAGACCACGGAGTTCGTGGACCGGCCGAAAATGGCGCCGTTGCCGCCGGTGGCCATGATGATGGCGTCGGCAGGGAAGGTGCGGACTTCCATGGAGCGCAAATCCATGGCGCAAATGCCGCGGCAGACGCGGTTGGAGTCGAGCACGGCGGAGAGAAATTCCCAGTGCTCGAATTTGCGGACCTTGCCTTCGGATTCGTAGCGCCGCACCTGCTCATCGAGCGCGTAGAGCAGTTGCTGGCCGGTGGTCGCGCCGGCGAAGGCGGTGCGGTTGAAGAGCGTGCCTCCGAAGCGGCGGAAGTCGAGCAGTCCTTCGGGAGTACGGTTGAAGGGCACGCCCATGCGGTCGAGCAGGTCGATGATGCCGGGAGCGGCTTCGCACATGGCCTTGACCGGAGGCTGGTTGGCCAGGAAGTCGCCGCCGTAAACGGTGTCGTCAAAATGCTGCCAGGTGGAATCGCCTTCGCCCTTCAGATTCTTGGCGGCGTTGATGCCGCCCTGGGCGCAGACCGAGTGCGAACGCTTCACCGGCACGATGGAAAACAGGTCCACGTGCCCGCCCATCTCGGCGATCTTGATGACGGCGGCAAGTCCCGCCAGGCCGCCGCCGATCACTATGATTTTCGGATTCGATGCCATCTAGTTTGGATTTCCTATCGGACGCGATCTGTTTACGGGGGCCGCCGCGCCGGCAAAGGAATCATGCGTGCCGTTCTCCGGACCGAGAGGCTGCAGCGGCGTATTCAAAAACGAGCGCATGGTAAGGGCTCCCACCGTGATAAACAGCAATCCGATGGCGAAGCAGACGTAGCCGAACCTGCGCCGGGCCGCGTCGCCAGTCGTGATTCCCCACTTGGCGGCGAACAGCCACAGTCCGTAGGCGAAGTGCCAGGAGGCGCAGAAAATTCCCAGAGCGTAAAACGCGATGGCCCAGGTGTGCTGGAATTCCAGTTGCACTTTGCCGAAGGCTGCGTCGGGATGAGTCAGGATGTGCACGCCGCTGAAGCGCAGGTGCCAGGTGTGCCACACGATGTAGCAGAAGGCGATGGCGCCGGTCCAGCGCTGCAGGGTGAACATCCAGTTGCCGGCCCAGGGATAGTCGGTGACGTTGCTCTCGCCGCGGAACCAGATGTAGAAGCCGTAGAGCGCGTGATAGAGAATCGGCAGCCAGATCCCGAACAGCTCGAGGTAGAAGACAAAAGGAAAGCTGGACAGCAATTCGACCTGCTTGGCGTAGGCCCCGGGTCCGCGGGTGGCGAACGCGTTGGAGACGAAATGCTCAACCAGGAACGCTCCTACCGGAATGATGCCGCTCAGCGAGTGCAGTTTGCGCAGCAGGAACGAATGCCCCTGGCCGGCGCGCAGAGGAGGGACGCCTTCATGCGTGTTTACTGGACCTGCAGGACTGGCGGTTGTCGCCACTGGACCCCTTGTGCTGTCAGAGATGATTGGAGAACCTTTTATTATGTCGGTGGGGTAGAAGGGAAGTCAAGGACACCAGTTCTCTGTTCCCGGTTTTTAGTTCTTAGTCAGGACCTGTGAGGTACCAGTCGAGGAACAGGCGGAAGGCTGCGCCACGGTGGCTGTACTGGGCTTTTTCTTCAGGGGTCAGTTCGGCGAAGGTTTTTTGAATGGAAGGAAAATAAAACAGCGGGTCATACCCGAATCCACCCGAGCCCCGGGGAGAATCGAGGAGCACGCCCTCGGCCTGGCCGCGAAATACATTGAGGATTGTCCTGTCGCGGGCGACGGCAATCACGCATACGAACCTGGCGGTGCGTTGTTCGGGCGGAATTTTTCTAAGTTCACGAATCAAGCGGGCATTATTGGCCTGGTCGTCGGTGTTGTTTCCCACCAGATGAGGCTGGTCAGCCGCATAGCGCGCGGAGTGAACTCCGGGAGCGCCGCCTAGAGCGTCCACCTCGAGGCCGGAATCGTCCGCCAGAACAACTTCACCCGGGGCGAATGCGCTGTAGTATTCAGCTTTTTTGCTGGCGTTGGCCTCGAAGGTGAGACCATCCTCGACCGCGGTGGGAATTGCGGCAAAATTGGGTAGAGAGACGATCGTGATTCCCAGCGGAGTCGCGGCGCCGGCGAAATCGCGAAGTTTGCCTGGGTTCGAGGTAGCGATGAGGACACGAGTCATAGCGCAAGTCTTCGGCGGTCGTAGAGCAAGACTGCCAGGATCAGCATAACGGTGGCGAGCGAGATTATTCCGCCAATTTCCCGGTCACGAGTCCGAGCGAACGTAATCTGGACCTGATTCTCTCCCGCATCTGCCGGAATGACCATTTGACCCGTGATCTCGAGTGTCCCGGTGGTTACCGGACGATTATTCACCGCGACCTGCCACGCAGGATAGTTGAACAATCTGAGCACCAGATTACCGGGCTGGCTCAGCTTCGCGCTGAACGCCTTTGACTCGGGCCCCCATTGGGTGATGCGAATGCGTGCGCTGCCTTCGCCCTCGAAGCTCACCCGGCGCGCGTCATTTTTGATCTCATAGACGTCGGCACCGGTGGGAACATATTCGTCGATGCCTTCATAGCCGGTGGCGTTCTGCTGATTGTCCAGCATCTCAGCCACATCGCCGGCGTCGTCCCACCAGGGCGGCTGTACGCGATGCCAGACAAATACCAGGACCGCCAGCATGACCAGACAGGCCAGAGGACGGACCAGCCGGCGCGGGGATGCCATAGCGACCAGCAACGCGAACCCGACGTTCAGGCAGAGCAGCCAGCGCAGCGGCAGTTGCACATAACGCAGCTCGGGGAGAAAGCGATAGAGCAAGAAGCTGACCGAAGAAAGGAGCAGTGCGCAGGCAGCTGACCAGGCCGCAAGCATCCACCACAACTGCGGGGCGCGATTACGCCAGGAGCGCGACAGAAAACAGAAGATGCCCAGAAGAATGATTTCGGCGGTTGAAAGCAGGGAGATCAACAGATTGAAGCGATCATGATCGGGGTTGTTGAGAGAGGTGAACAGAAAATTGTCCTGGGGACGGACCCCGGGCGACAGCACCTGCGCGATCTCCACCCACTTCTGCTCGTACAAAACTGGCACAACGTAAAACCCGGCCAACGCCAAACCGAGCAACAGAGCCAAAGCGCCGATTGCCAGGGGCCGCCAGGAGCGGCGCATGACGGCGGCGATGATCAGCAGCAATGCCATGGAGTAGGTCAACATCACGGCGGAGGGAATGTTGGTCAGCCAGGCAGCGGCGACGATCAACGTCAAAGACAGAGTGGCTTTTCTTTCAAATTTCCCCGAGCGCAGGACGGCCAGCAGGAGGAGCGGCAGAAGCGCGGCGGCGAGTAACTCAGCACAGGCGCTGCGCCAGTACACGATGACGATGTGGTACGGGTTCGCGGCGTACAAAGCGGCGGCAAAGATGGCGTCCACTCGCGCCAGATAAGAGCGCGCCAGCAGGAACATTGAGACCCCGGAGAGCGTAAGCGCGATCCACTCATAAGCGCCGGGAACGATTTTCCAGGGCAGGAACGCTCCCAGTGCCGCTCCCAGCATCCACGATGACGGAGGATAGAAGATGAAGCGGGCCTCGCCGTAGCCAAAGTGGGCCAGCGCGGCCCAGCGCGGATAGAGGATGCCAAGCCTCCACTGACCAAGGACTTCCATCCAGGAGTTAAGGTGAAATTCGAAGTCATGGCCGGAGGGGATTCCGAGAAAGAAGGTAGGCAGGAGCACGGCGAACGCCGCGGCCATGATGATCAGGATAGGGGAGCCAGAAAGAGGACCACCCAATGCGGTTTCAGGTGATGCTGCTGCGGAGACAGATTCAGGCGGACCGTTGGTCGGCACGGAATCGATTGTTGCCTAAACAGAAGCAAATGAGCAAATTCATTTGGCAATCGCGATCAGGTTCCGCCGAATAACGATGTTTCACCGATTTTGACAAGGAATTAACCTGCCTGAAATATTTTTCCGGAACGCTCACGGTAGATTGGAAGACACAGGGTGGAGCAAGCCCGAGAGGGCACGGGGTCTGCAATGCGAGCTGCATTGCAGGCCCCTTTTTTGACTGTTCGGGTGTTTTTCCCGAGCAGGAAAGCAGGTCCCTCGACTTGTCCTCTCCGCGCAAGCGCGGCTCGGAGCGGCGCTCGGGATGACAGTATGTTTAAAACACTGTGTTCAAACAGTATGTTTAAAGCACAGTTCAAGCAGTGTGTTCAAGCAGTGTGTTCAAAACAGTGTGTTCAAATGGATGTTCAAAAGAACTGACTACGAGGAGGCCACTTCTTCGGAGCTGCGTTGTTGCCGGAGTTCCTGGAGGAAATCTTGCTGGCTGAGAGAATCGGCGCGGTCTAGCAATCCGAGCAGCAGGTCCTCAGGTTCGTCGGATGTCTTGCTGTGACGGTAGTCCTGCTCATTGACGGCGGCCAGGGCACGAGGCGTAATGAGCAACTGGGGAAGCGTCCCCGGACGGCTGGTGAGGAAGTTGATGAATGTACCCACTTGTTCGCGTTGTTCCGCGGTGCCCGAAGCGAACTGGATGCCCATGCCGAATTCCGGATGCATGACCCGGACCATGCCTTCGGCCTGGACTTCCATGTCTTCTGCTTTCAGGCAGAGGACGATGCCGGAGCGTTCCGGGAAGGGCGACTCGGTTTCGACATAGCAGCCACCCAGGCTGAGATCGGTGAGCTTGCATTCGGAAACTGGTTCGGGATCTTCGGGAAGAAATTCCGCTGCGTTGGTGACCACCCAGGTCTTGAGCGTCTGACGAAGATTGTCCGGGAGATCGATGTAACGCACGCCCGATTCGCCGTTAGGGTTGGCCCAGGCGACTTCACCGCGAATATCCATCTCGGTGCCCTGGTCGGGCAGCGCGAAATGAGCGCTGATGATGGCGGCCGGACACAGCGGCTGTGCCGCCAGAACGTCCAGGCCGTCTTCGCTCAGGTCGAGCAGGATGCCTTCCATCTCCGCGCCGTTTTCAACCCGTAGTCTGACGGGAAGCTGAACCGGAACCCGGAAAGAGCGCCGGCGTTCACGCTTCATCAGCGCCATGGCGGCGCGCAGGCTGGCTTCCGCCTGCTGCTGTGAAATGGGTTTGTAGAGAACGAAATTCGCGCCCGCGCCGAAAACATGGCGCACCTTGGTCTTGTCGCCGAGCAGCGCGACGGTTACGGTTTTGTGCGGCGTCGAAGACTGGTAGGCGTTTTGCAGGACCAGGGCAGCGCTGTGCGGATCGTCGTAATCGACGATCACGGCGTCGAATTTCTGCTCCGTCAGGCGGCAGAGAGCGTCAGGATAGCCGCAGCACTGCACGCCCAGGCCGAAACCGGCCAGGACGGGCGTGAGCACAGCCGTCGCCTGTTCGTCTTTGCAAACCAGAAGAGACTGAAATGTCATATGCGGGCCTTGTGCCCCAACTCAACTCTTGCCGGATTAAGGCCAGCGCGGAGCACGTGGCGCAGGCTTCGGAGCGGCGGCCGCACCGCCCGCTGGCGATGACCCGGCTCGGGCTGCCATGCTGTTGCCCTGCTCCTCCACATCGGCCAAAACTGCGCTTTCCTCTTCGTCACTTTCGGCGAGCAGAGGGGCCACTTCGCGCAGTTTTTCGGCCGCCTGCTGCAACGCCTCGATCTGCTTGGTGAGCTGGGCGTACTTGGCCTGCTTACGGCGTAAAACCTCGTGAATATCCTTCATTACGACCCCCTGTGGCGAATGTAAGTACTGCGGCTGCTACGGTCAACGCCAATCCCCCTGCGGAAGATTACGGGAGTAACCGGGGCATAGGGCTTACTCGGGCGGGCTTCTGGCTTCTAGCTTCTAGCTTTGTTGGTGCCCCACAGCTTCCAAAATGCTCTCCGTTCAGGGCCATCCACGTTTCAAGCTGAAAGCCAGGAGCCAGGAGCTGGAAGCAGTTTCTCGGCGCATATGGCCTGTTCGTGCCAGGAGATTGGCACGAAGGTGGGATTTACACTTTTGGCGGCCAGACGTACCTTCTTACGTGAGCAGACCTGGGGGAGGGCTGTTCGGGCGTCCCATAACTCGCGAGAGTTTGGGGCGCTTCTTATTTGGGGCGTTTTCCGCAGTGTCAATGCGTTGGGCTGTGCCGGATTCCCGCCTTTGATCAAGGAACCAGGGTCATCCCTCGGATCAAATCTTGCACTTTACATTTTGAGCAGCTGGGTTATGATGTGCGGCCACAATCGGCGCATCGGATCTGGACGGTTTTTCGATACCAGACCACGGCGCCGGGTGGCTTGCGCGGTTGATGGGAATTGTTGACGAGGGGGTCTCGTCTTCTGCCTGGTTGCGGCCTGGCCGGTGCTCTGCCCGGGTGGCTGGAAGTCTGCTTAGGAGAAGTATGCGAACTGATCCCTTTCGTCTGCGATTTACAATCCTTTCGGTTGTTTTACTTGGCCTGTCCACACTGACCGCAGCGCAACAACGATACATTCGACCGCTGGTCCATGAGCCAGTGGATGACCGTCAACGGGTTGTGCTCAAGGGCAACGTCCATCCCCTTGCCCGTCCCCAGTTCGAAGTGGCTACCGCTCCACCAGACCTGCCGATGGAGCGCATGCTGCTGGTCCTTAAACGCAGTCCGGAGCAGGAAACTGCGCTGTTGAAGCTGCTTGATGATCAGCAGGACAAGTCCTCGCCTCAATTTCATAAGTGGGTGACGCCGGAACAGTTCGGACAACAGTTCGGCCCGGCAGACTCCGACATTCAAGCCGTGACCTCATGGTTGCAGGGGCACGGGTTTGAAATCGCGCAGGTCAGCAAGGGCCGCACCTTGATTGAGTTCTCAGGCACTGCCGCCCAGGTGCAGGAGGCATTTCACACCCCGATCCAGAAATACGTGGTGAAGGGCGAAGCCCACTGGGCGAATGCCAGCAACCCGGAAATACCTGGAGCGTTGGCGCCGGTGGTGGCAGGCGTGAATTCGCTGCACAATTTCTATAAGAAGACTCAACTCGGCCTCTCCCCGGAAAGGGGACGCCTTACAACCAGCCCGGGGGGCCAGCCGCAGGTCACATTTTCAGATGGGACTCACGCCCTGGGCCCGGCAGATTATCGAGTGATTTACAACGCCACACTAACGCTCTCAAACGGAATCAATGGACAGGGCCAGACTATCGCGGTAGTCGCGCGCAGCAACCTGTATGCAGGAGGGCTGGATGTGTCCGACTTCCGAAATATTTTCGGGGGCTTTGGTGGCGGCCTGAACATCATCCTCAACGGACCTGACCCGGGCGATCTGGGCGGAGGGGAAGAAGCTGAGGCCACTCTGGATGCATCCTGGGCTGCGGTTATGGCGCCCAATGCGCAGGTGGATTTTGTGGTCTCTGCCGGAACCAACGCCACGGACGGCATTTTTCTGTCGGAAAGCTACATCATCGACAACAATCTGGCGCCGGTGATGACGGAGAGCTTCGGAGGCTGCGAGAGCGGAGTTCCCGATGCGGAGGCGCAGGCTATTTCGGCCATGGCGGAGCAGGCCGCGGCCCAGGGCATCACTTACATCCTCTCCAGCGGCGACTCCGGCGCCGAAGGTTGCGACAATCAAAATCAGAGCGTGGCCACGGGACCGGTCTCGGTCAGTGTGCTCGCCTCCACTCCCTTCAACGTCGCCGTGGGAGGCACTCAGTTCAACGAGAACGGTCAAGCCGGCACTTACTGGAAGTCGGTCAACGGCTCCGACGGTCTGTCGGTGAAATCGTATATTCCGGAAAATGTCTGGAACCAGAGCTGCGCGTCGGCGCAGTGCGGTGCCAACGCGAATATTCTCGCCGGCGGCGGCGGAGCCAGCACAATTTTCAGCAAGCCTTCATGGCAGTCCGGTGTGACCGGGATCCCGGCTGATGGAGCCCGTGATCTGCCGGATGTCTCGCTATCGGCGGCCGGTCACGATCCCTATCTTTTGTGCTACGAGGGTTCCTGCCAGACCGGCTTTGTGGCCACGGTTTTTGGGACTTCGGCCGCCGCTCCTTCGTTTGCCGGCATCATGGCGCTGGTCAACCAGAAGACCGGCTCGCGCCAGGGCCAGGCCAACTACGTCCTCTATCGCCTGGCCGCGGCGGAGAATCTCTCGCAGTGCAACGGATCGAAGACCACGGCTCTTCCCGGCCTTACTTGCATCTTCAACGACGTTACCGTGGGCAACAATGCGGTTCCCGGCGAGGCTGGATACGGAAGCCCGAGCGCGAAATATAAGAGTACGGTTGGCTATGACCTGGCCACGGGGCTGGGATCGGTAAACGTTCAGAACCTGGTGAACCAGTGGGGCTCCATCGCATTTACGGCTACAACTACGACTCTTGCGCTGAGCCCAACCACCTTCACCCACGGCGCCAATGCGAGTGTGAGCATCGCCGTGGCGCCCACCAGCGGCGCCGGAGTGCCCACAGGCGATGTCTCGCTGGTGACCAATCTGACTCCTCCTCTACCGGGCGCAACCGCGTTTACGCTTAATGCCGGCTCCGTCTCCAGCACGTGGAATGGTTTGCCCGGCGGTACTTACGACGTTCACGCGCACTATGCGGGCGACGGGACCTTTGCGGCCAGCGACTCTGCTCCGGTGACGATTACGGTTTCGCCGGAGGGAAGTACCACCGCGCTTTCGGTGTTCGGCTTTGATGTGGTTGGCAATCTCATTCCGTTTACCAGCCAACCTTATGGCAATCCCGCGTATTTGAGAGCCGATATTTCAGCCCTCTCCGGTCATGGCGTGGCGACGGGCAACGTTTTGTTTTTCGATAATCTGGGAAGCCTGGACGGCGTTCAATATGGCCTGAGCAGCGAGGGCACGGCGGCCACGGCGCGGGGCGTATTCACTATCCCAGCCGGTCCGCATTCCGTAGTGGCTTCTTACAGCGGAGACGCCGGCCTCAACGCCAGCCTTTCTGCGCCGGTAAACATCACCGTCACCAAGGCCCCGACCACGACCACGATTGCTTCGAGCAGCAGCAGCGTGGTTCAGGGTACGCCGGTGACGTTGACGGCCACGGTGAACACCAGCAGCGGCGGACTCGGCCCGACCGGTCTGGCGAATTTCATGTCGGGAGCAACAGCGCTTACTTTGGGTGGAGTGGTCGGAACAAGCGGATCCGGAAATATTCAGACGGGCACGCTCGTGCCGGCGTTCGGCACGGCAACTTCCTACATCATCCTGCCGGCCGGCCAAAATATCATCACAGCTCAGTATGCCGGCGATTCGAACTATACCGGGTCATCTTCTGCTACGACGACGGTGAACGTGCAGGCCGATTTTGCCTTCGCCGCGGACGCGCCGTCGATCACCATTGCCAGTCCCGGCGGCAGCGGGACCCTCACGCTCACCGTCACCGGCCAGCCCGGCTACGCCGGCACCATCAACTTCCCATCGACGTCGTGCTCCGGCTTGCCACGCGAAAGCACGTGCAGTTTTAGTCCGGCTTCGGTGACGGGTAGCGGTTCCACCACGCTCACCATTTCCACCAAGGCGGCGCGAAGCGCAAGGCTCGAGAGTCCCGCCTGGTGGTTCACTAGTTTCGGGGCCTCGTTCGCGGGGATCATCCTGCTGGGCGGCGCGTCGCGACGAAGGATGAAACCCGGGCGTGGCGCCCGAACAGTCCTTGCGCTGATGGCATTCGCGTTCCTGCTTATGGTTGCGGGTTGTGGCGGCGGCAGTAGCGGAGGTGGCGGCCAGCAACCAGGACCCGGGAACGCCCGTGGGTAGTTCGGTCGTGACTGTGACCGCGACCAGCGGAACTATTACGCATTCAGTGCCTTTCACACTTACCGTCCAATAGGTGCAGGTGAAGGCGGACCGGGCCGCATAATTCTCTTCAGCGGACGCATACTGATCGAGGACCAATCCTCGGCGCACACCGACGCGGGTGTGCAACCCCTGCCACTTGACCAATGAGCAATGTTTATTTCTGATTGCTGGATAGGTGCGCTCGGGTTTCGTCCGCGGACGATCGTCCGGGCGAGAATTGGGGGATTTGTGGCGAACAAAGGTTTCATATTTCTGCTTTTCTTATTGAGCGGCTTGCTGGTGGCGCGGGGCGGTGCCAACGATGTCACCGCCGATGCCAGCAAACTTATCGCGCTGGAAAATGCCTGGAACCAGGCGCAACTTCATCATGACGCCAAGGCCTTGAACAACCTGGTTTCCGACGGCTTCGTTTACACCGACTACGACGGCACGGTCATGAACAAAGCCGAGTTTCTGGCCGATCTGAAGGACCCGGACTATCGCGCGACCCTGATTGCCAATGACGAAGCGCGGGTAATTTCCTACACCAATGCGGCCATTGTGGTCGGCACCTATCACTCCAAGGGGACCTACAAACGCCAGGCCTTCGATCACTACGGACGCTTTACCGATACCTGGCTCTACCAGAACAACAAGTGGCAGTGCGTGGCCAGCCATACCAATCTGATCAAGAAATAAAAATCCGGCGACTGCAAAGCGAGAGACCGGGCGGGCGGAGCCATTTCACTTCTGTGTTTCCGAATGTGGGCCTCCAAATATGAAACAGGAGCAGGCACTTCGTACGGTGGCCGGCACCCTGCGCGACCGGCGCGTGGTTGACTTCGTGAGCACTTCGGTCAAGACCGGATACCGCGGGTTCTTCGGCGCCTCGAGCGATGAAGTTTGCGGCATGGTGGACCAGGCCTTCGACCGCCTCTGGCGGAGCCAGCAGGACGGAATTGATCCAGGCCGTCTGCTTGAAACGACGTCGGTGCTCTTGCGTGACACCTTCAAAAAATCCGATCCTTCGTTCTGGTTCAACCGGATTTATCACCAGTACAAGACGCAAGCCAAGCCGGAGGCTGATTTTCAGCGCCTGCAAACCTTATTGCCGGGCAAGAGAGTTTTGGATTACGGCTGCGGCAGCGGCTATCTGGCGGCCCGGATGGCCCGGGGAGGATACAAAGTCTTCACCACTGACGTGCTGGACTACCGCTACCCGGAAGCCCGGCATCTCCCGTTCGTCCAGATGGCGTCGCCGACGGACATTGCCTATCCGGACGACAGCGTGGATGTGGCGCTGGTGCTGGCCGTGTTGCATCACATCAATCCCGACGACTTGCCCGGAGTAATCCAGCGGCTGGGAAGAGTGGCCAAATACGCTCTGATCAAAGAGGACACCTATGGCTTGCCCGAAGATGGCGAGGGTCTGGCTGATGCTCTAAGAACGCAGCCGTTGCTGGAAATATTTACCCAGATGACGCTCGAGACGCAGCAGCAGGTGCTGGTGCTGATTGATTTTTTCGCCAACGCAATTGCCCAGGGAATTCCGGAAATGAATATGCCCTTCGAGTTCAAGACGGTGAGCGGGTGGGAGCAGGTCCTGCTGCAAAATGGATTCAAGGTGAAACGGACAGTGGTAGCCGGCTTCGAACCCGGGCTCATGCACAAGAGCTGCCATGTATGGCTGGTATGTGAACGTACGGGATAGCCAGAGTGATCAGTATTGCTAGTGTGTCCTCTCCCGGAAATTCGTGGAAATAATATTGTCATCCCGACCGGAGCGGAGCGCAGCGAGCGTAGTGGAGAGCCTGCCCTGAGCGAACTCCGAGTGCACACGAGGGGGAGTCGAACGGGGACCTGCTGGTTCAGCCAACTCGACCTGCGCCGCTTACATTTCGATGTTCCGTGTATTTCTGGGACAGCACACTAGCGGGAAACGGACGCGTACTCGGGGAAGCTCACGGCCACGACCTGGTCTGAAATGAAAGAGACAGTGATTTCGGTTTCGCGTTCCACGCCCTGGACCTCGCCGGAAGAAGGTTCGTAACGCCACTGCCGCACGGCTTCGATTGCGGCTGCAGCGAGTACGCGGTCTCCGGTCAGGACCCTGACCCGGTTCACCGCGCCGTCACCGCTCACCACAGCCTGCAGGGAAACCTTGCCCCGGGCGTCGGTGCGAGGGCAGACCGGATAAACCAGCTTGCGGGGACGACCCGAGATATGCAGCCGGGGCTGATCGGCCGCGGCTTGGTACAGGCCAGGCGCCGTTACGTCTGGGACTCGAACACTGGCTGCATGCCTGGGTGCTTCGCGTTTGCCGGACACGCTGGAAGTGTTGCCTGACGGCAGCGCGGCCGTTTCCGTAGTCGCGATCGCGCTGGCCGGCGATTGTGTCATCGGACTCGGGTTGGCGATTGGTGCAGGGGAGGGCGGTAGGGCAACAGAATCAGAATGCAGACCGGTGGTTGCAGGGCTCAAGTCTTTCGCGATCACGATGGAATCGTCGCTCCGGCGCGCTGGCGCCGGGGTTCGTTCCAATCCCGAGTAAGAGATCGGTTGCGCCCCCGATTCTCGCCACGCCAGTATCGCGATGATGGCCACCAATGCTGCGGCGCCGACTCTCAGGGTCATCCGACTAAGGGCCAATCGTGCAGGGAATGGTTGCCCCTGTTCGAGCGCGGGAGCCTGCGCGACGGGATCCAACTTTCGCGCTTTGGAGGAATTGGGGAGGGCTGAAAGTGACGATGGATTGAAGCCTTCTACTGTGCCAACCACGGGCGCTTCAAACAATTCGGGCGCTGAATAATTGGCCGCTTCGCGATACAAAGATCCGATCAACTGCTGCTGGCGCGGGTTCAGAACGGTCTGGGGAAGGCTGTGAAAGTTCCGGAATGTCCACATCAGATAAAGCCGGTTCCAGCCCGAAGCGGGCGCATAAATCACGCCATGACCAGTTTCGAGTGCAACCAGGACGTGCTGCGAGAACAAGGGAAACTCCGGACCAGATTTGTACTCCGCTTTCCCGGAGGCAGTTTGATTGCCAGATGGCGGCGAGGGTAACTGGTTACCATGAAAGATGTTGTGGTGGATGAGGTTAGTGAGCGATGGACGCAAGTGCAAAAGTTTTCACTCCGGGCCGGCACCATTGCGCCCGTCTTGAAGCCCAGCACCGTTCGTTGAAATTTGTGGATTTGTGTAGCGCAGACGCCGGCGCTACAAAGGTCATCGCGCAGAATCGGAGCGGGAAAGGCTTGTCAGTAAGAAACAAGCGAGGGAATTGGCAAAGACAATATTGCGCGAACGCGAGTTCGCACCCCTGAGCCTTACACCCCTTCGGGCATGGCGCGGAGGCCGCTCATGGACGCGATGTCGATGCGAAAAAACACCAGCTCCATCGCGAGATCGCTGGTCTGTTCGCGCCTCTCCGCCAGAGGGTTCTGCCAGTAGCGGGAGTGCTGTGCCAGCTGTTTCTGGGTATGTTCCCGCTCATACGTGTATTGCGGCTCCCGCAATTCCAGGTAGGTCCCGGTCACCACCACACTGGTCCAGTTCGACCGGTTTCCGATTTCGTCGGCCTGCAGGCAAACCTTGGGATTTTGCCGCATCCACTCAATCTTCTGGCCGAAGGTCGAGAAAAAGTGGAGGAGGCCGGGCTCGTAGGAAAATGCCACCGGCACCACATACGGTTGATCGTTCAAGGAACATGCCAGCCTGCCGATCGATACCCGTTGCAGCATCTCAACGCACTCTTCCTGGGATATAGGAATGATTCGCATGACGGCTTCTCTCCTGAATACGCCGCTGCCAGTTTAAACCACGCCGCCCTTTTCGCTCTGGAGGATCACCAATCCCGGCCGGGGATGCATGACACCGCAGGGGCCCCATTGATTCGCGCATTTTGCGAATGATTGGGGTTTGGCCGCGCCGCACCCGGCTCTGTGCGGGCGTACTTTAAGGTTTATCCTGGAGGTTGAACGGGCAGGAATCGCTGCAGGTGGTGGTCAGGCCAATCACCCACTCATTTGCAAAAAGAAGGCGAATGAGTGGGCGCCCCGGGGGAGGGTCAAGCCCAATGCATCGTTGCTGTCCTAATCCGGGCTGGTTCGAGGGACCTTCTCGTCTCTCGCGAACAGCATTTTGAAGTCCTCAACAGCGGTCAGAAGCACAACTATGGCAGAGCCAACTGCTCCCAGCACGAACAGCCCTTCCAGCAGACGAATTGCGGTGGTTAGCAGCATGGAGAAATGTCTCAACCCTTTCATCCCTAGCTAACCAAAAAGAAAATAAAAAAGTCGTAAAATTTACCGACTGATTTCCAGGGCAGGAAACCAGCCAATCCTTGCATCCCACGGTCGCTTCTCCCCTCGGGCGGGGACCTGCTGTAGAATGGCGCCAGGGGTTAGTGTGGATATGTTCAATTCCCTGGTCGCGGGTGTGGCTCATCTCCTGAGCTGGATGTTTGTGATCGGCATGATTGGCTGCGTTCTGCTGGTAATTCCGATTGCGGCTTTTCAACTGTTCAGCGTGTTGTTCGAAAAGGACCGCCCCGAAGACCTGGATCCCTCGCAGTACCCGCGGGCCGCACGATGAGTGTCCCGGCGTGCCCATAACCCTGAAACTGATGGTTGATGTAATCCGAGATAATGACTAACAGTTAAAGAGTTGGCCTCCACAAACTTCATCCCCCGACCGCCGTGTCGGCGCAAAAAGTGAGAAAACCCTCGGCGCACAGTGGAAATCTCGATCTCCTGGAGAAAATTCCCTTTTTGGGATGACACACAACCCGACCACCGGTATGCTGACTCTAAGGTAAAGCCGCTTCCCTAAAGCAAAGTTTGTTTTTGGTTGGAACCAAGCTTCCCCCAAAGCAAGGGTTCAAGCAGTATGACTGTGTCAGTTGTTCCGACGTCTGTATTTCTGCTCGCCGAGAATCGTCTTCTCCGGGAAGCTCTCGCACGGATTCTGAGCAAGAAGACCGACATCGAAGTAGTGGGCGCGACATCCTATTCCGCAACCGTCTTGAGCGCCATCATTACGGTGCCTCCTGATGTACTTCTGTTCAATCCTGTCGATACCCGTCCTGACCTGAGTTTCCTGGCGGCACTGCGAGAAACACTGCCGGGAGCGAGAGTCGTCATGATAGGCATGGAGCTGAATGGCGAACTTTTCATGCAGACCTTGCGTGAGGGCATCGCGGGATACATGCTCATGGATGCTACCGCCGCGGAAATCGTGGCGGCGGTGCGGTCCGTCGCCCGGGGCGGAGCGGTGTGCCCGCCGGAACTGTGCCAGGTATTGTTCCGGTATGTTGCAGGTCAGCGCGCATCGTTTCCCAATTTCGCGGCAAAACAGGAGCTCGGCTTGACTCGCCGGGAGCAGCAGCTGGTAGGAATGGTCGGCCGCGGGAGCACCAACAAAGAGATTGCGCAGGAACTGGGTCTTTCCGAGCAAACCGTGAAAAACCACATTCATCGCATGCTTCGCAAAGTCGGCGTAAGCGACCGTCTGGAAGCGGTCGAGATCTGCCGCACCCACGGCTTCCCGCTGACATAACTTCTTTAGACTCTCTTGCTCTCTCCATTATCCGTCGGATATCCGACGCCAGATTGGTACTTTCATGGTACTGTCCTGGCTCCCGATCACCCCTCTATTGAACCTTCAACTGGTACCGCCGCGCACGACTTCCAACCTCGATTGCTGATGCCAAATTGAACCTTACATCTTTTCCCCATTGCGCAGAAACTGCTGCGGAGGTTGGGGCGTGCGAAAAATCACAGTGCTGGTCGCGAATCAACCCCGTCTGATGCGGGAGCTAGTGATGGCCACCCTGTTGGACCAGCCCGACCTCGAAATCGTCGGCGTGCTGGAGGATGAGGCCTCGATTATCGGCACGGTCGAGCAATCGCGTCCTGACTTTCTGATCGTCTCATTGGGCGGTTCGGGGGAACGGCCACACCTCTGCGACATTTTGCTGGATCAATTTCCCCATATGCGGGTCCTTGCGCTGGCCGCGGAGAGCAACAACACGGCTATTTATTGGGCGAACATCGATATTCGATCGACTTGGATCGAGAATTCGGAAGAAAGCATCCTGAGCGCGCTGCGGGGCAAGCTGGTGGCGAGCCCTGTGCCCCAGGAGAATAACTCGCGCGCCAACTGACGGTGCCCGGGGGGACGCCGAGGGATTCGTTATCAATGGGTTATCTCACATGGACCTGTAAGTGAGGTGGCGAAGCTGTACCAGGAGCAGGGCTGAAAGGATGCTCGGCATGGATCAAGATCAGGAATTTTCGGAAAGGCCGGAGCTACAAAGCTGAGGCCGGAACACATGTCCGCAATGACAAATCCAGCAGCGCGCTTTGTGAGTGCCCCACTGCAGACTCATTGGAATAGCCGGTCAGATGCCTGCGCCATCTCCGCCTGGTACGCCGCCTACACCTGTGCGCACCACGAAAAGCATGTTGCCCGGCAACTGGAAGAAAAAAACATCAACTGTTTCCTGCCGCTCTATCGCAGCGTTCGCCGCTGGAAGGACCGGCAGAAAGAGCTGGATCTCCCGCTGTTTCCGGGATACGTGTTCGTTCAGGTTGCTCCCGAGGAACGCTTGCGGGTACTGCAGACGTCGAGCGTAGTGAGGTTTGTAAGTTTCGGCGGACATCCCGCCGCGCTCGACGATGGCGAAATTGAGGGGCTGCGAAAGGGTGTGGCCAATGGGGTGAAGGTCGAACCCTGTCCCTTCCTGAAAGTCGGACAAAGGGTCCGAATCAGGCGCGGTCCGTTGGCTGGTGTGGAAGGGATTCTGGTGCGCAAGAAAGATAACCTCCGCCTGGTATTCTCCATCGATCTCCTGATGCGATCGGTCACGGTCGAAGTACAGGCGGCCGATCTGTAATGAGAGTCGCAGCCAGCAGCCTCAACGTACGCCAGAGAAGCTCCACTGATGGCGTGGATTATCTTCGGTTCGATGTGAAGCCCAGCCAGGATACGGAGGTCGCTCGTGCTATTTGATTTTTCAATCCGCAGAAAAAGCCGGTTCATTGGCATCGCGGTCCTCTTGATCAGCAGCGCGAGCGGATTGCTCGCGCAAAATGATTCCGACTACCCTCGTACTTCAACCCTTAGAGAGAATGCCGCTCCCAGCCGGGCCGAGAAAGAAGCCGAGGAACGGGTTTCGCTTTCCGCCGATCGAATTCTTGACATTCTGCAACAGGAACCGGGCTTGCTGCTTCAGGTCAAGAAGATGCTGGTGCGCAAAGCTTTCGAACAGGGACGCCTGCTTGATCCCGCTGATTTGACCGATGAGGCATTATTTCGCCTGGTGAGAGAGGATGAGAACATCCGCATTTTGGCCACCCGCGAAATTGAAGACCGTTCCTACATCCGCGCCAAACCCACGAAGGAAGAAATTGAAAGAGAGCGGGACCTGGCTGCGCAAAAAGGCTTGTCAACGACGCCTACGATGCAGTCTGCCTCAGCGCCGGCAGGCAGCAATCGCAATCAGGAGGACGCCTATTGGGACAAGCATGAGAGCGACTTCCAGAATTACGCCGCTCCCGTGACTGGTCCTAACCCGGGCCAACCCGCGGCACCTGCCGTGCCCTTTGCTCTTCCCCGCGATGTAACGCCGCAGAATCCGGCACGCGCCGTTGAGCGGACGAGCCTGCCACAGGACCAGGACAGTTTTGACGGCTTCGGAATCGGGGCCGGCGGATTGAGTCAAATCCGCCCGGAGGAGCTCTCCCAACTGTTGAAGGTAAGCGCAACCAACGGAGGCGCGGATCAACTCAGTGCCCTGGGACAATTGCGCAACGACCAGGATGGTGGGCAGGCTGGTCCATCATTCGGGTCATCCCTGCGATCATCGCTTGGAACCTCGGACGCTGGTGGACTATCGAGCCTGCCGCTGCAGATACCGGGAGTGGGCGCGGACACGTCTGATCCCATGCCCCGGATGCCCCAGCAGGCGACGCTGGAAAATCAGCGGCGGCCCATGCCCGGGCTGCGCGATCTGAACCAGGATCGTCCTCTGATCCGCCATCGCCCTAATCCTTATGCCAACGTGCCTTCGCTTTACGACCTCTACGCCCAGGTTTCGCAACGGCCCGCCGTGTTGGAGCGATTCGGGATGGATGTTTTCCGCAACGGTACGGGGAATCCGGAAAGCCTGCCCATGGATCTTCCGGCAGGTCCGGATTACGTACTGGGCCCCGGGGACGGTCTGAGCATTGAACTCTGGGGCGGAGTCACCCAGCGCCTGCGCCGTGTGGTTGACCGGGAAGGACGCGTGGCCTTGCCTGAAGTCGGCATGGTACCGGTTTCGGGCCGCAGCCTGGGAGACGTGCAACGCCTGGTGCAATCGGTCATGCGCACGCAGTTCCGCGATGTCGAGGCGGATATTTCGCTGGCACGCATCCGTTCGATAAGGGTGTACGTGGTGGGTGACGTGGCCAATCCCGGGGCATACGATATCAGCTCGCTCTCGACGCCGTTGAATGCGCTTTTTGCCGCCGGAGGCCCGACCTCGCGCGGATCCCTGCGCCACCTGCAGCACTACCGCGGTAAACAACTGGTCCAGGAGATCGACGCCTACGATCTTCTGCTGCATGGAATTCACGGAGAGTTGGCCGGAATTCAATCCGGAGATACGATCCTGGTTCCTCCCATGGGCGCGCAGGTCACGGTGCAGGGCATGGTCCGCCGCCCCGCCATTTACGAATTGGCTGGAGAGAAAGACCTGGCTGAGGTGCTCGAACTTGCCGGCGGTGTGCTGCCTTCCGGTACCTTGCGTCACGTCGATGTGGACCGGTTGGTGGCGCACGAGAAACGCACCATGCTGCGGCTTGACTTGCCTGACACCAGCAACCAGCAGGCAGTCAACACTGAGCTGGAGAAATTCCAGATACAGGACGGCGATCAGGTGAGGATTTCTCCCATCCTCCCGTACTCCGACCAGACGGTTTACCTGGATGGGCACGTCTTTCACCCCGGCAAGTATCCCTATCGCGAGGGTATGAAAGTCACCGACGTCCTGCACTCTTATAGCGACCTGCTTCCTGAACCTTCCAAGCGTCATGCCGAGATCATTCGCCTGCAAGCTCCCGACTACACGCCGATGGTGCTGGCATTCAATCTCGCGGATGCCATGGAGGGGAAGCAGCAAGATCTGGTATTGAAGCCCTTCGATACCATCAGAATTTTCGGGCGCTACGACTTCGAAGATCCGCCGGTGGTCACGGTGAGCGGCGAAGTTCGCGACCCGGGCGATCACGTCACCAACGGCGTCACTCGTCTGCGAGACGCCGTGTATCTTGCGGGCGGAGTCACACCCGATGCGGAGTTGGGCGACGCGCAAATCTTCCGCCATACCAGCGACGGCAAGTTGACCGTCATCAGCGTTGACCTGACCAAGGCCCTCTCCGGCGAGCAAATGCAGAATGTATTGCTCGAATCCAAGGACCGGGTGTTTATCCATCGCAACCTGGCGAAGACCGATCCGGCGGCGGTCAGCATAGAGGGAGAGGTGGGCAGACCGGGCAAATATCCCCTGGGCGACGGAATGACCGCAGCAGATTTGGTGCGGCTCGCGGGTGGGCTAAAGCGCAGTGCCGACAGCCAGGCGGCGGACCTGATGCGATATCTGGAACAGGGCGGCCGGAAACAGATGGGCGAACAGCGCAACATCAATATCGCAAAAGCGCTGTCCGGCGCACCCGACCAGGATGTAAGGCTGCGCGATGGAGACGTTCTCACCATACCGCAGGTCGCCGGGTGGAATGACATTGGCGCTTCCGTCACTATCAAAGGCGAGGTCATGCGTCCGGGAACGTACGGTATCCAGGAAGGGGAGAAGCTGAGCTCCGTTCTGGAACGATCGGGGGGATTGCGGGCTGACGCTTATCCCTACGGAGCTGTTTTGGTACGAGCCCAGGTAAGGGACCTCGAGGAGAAGACTCGCGCGGACCTGATCCGCCGTGTGCAAAATGAGGGTACCGCGCTCAAACTCATTCCCGAAACCGACGCCGACCAAAAAATAGCGAAAGACGCGGCTCTGGCGCAGTGGCAGGCAGCCCTGCAAAAACTTCAGAACACTCCTCCAACCGGCCGCATGGTAGTGCACATCGCAAACGACGTAAACCGCTGGGCGAACACACCAGCCGACTTGCCGCTACGCGCGGGCGACGTTCTGATCATGCCCAAGCAACCAAATTTTGTGCTGGTGGATGGAGCGGTCTATAACCCAACCGCGATCACCTACAGGCCGGGCAAATCGGCGGAGTGGTATTTGCGGCAGGCCGGCGGGCCCACCCAAATGGCAAAAAAGAAAGCAGTGTTCGTAATCCGGGCCGACGGCTCGGTGGTCGGCGGTTCGGGAGGAATGTGGGGAGGAGGCGCAGCGAGTGCCGAGTTGCGCCCGGGTGACATGGTCATGGTGCCCGAGAAGGCCATCAGCGGCACCAGCAAGTGGAAGACAGTGCTGGAAGTCAGCCAGCTGGTTTCTGCAATAGGCATCGGCGTTCAGGTGGCCAGGGGTTTCTAGCGGTGAGCGTCTCCGATGGCCGGGTTACGGATGCCTGTTCTCGTGATATTTGGATTTGCGATACCCGCGCTTCCGGTATCGAGAATAAAGATTCGCGTTATGCCTTTCCTTCTCATGGGTGCTTCTTTGCTCGCCGGCGCGCAGACACAGCTGGACGGCCAGAACGAAGCCCAAACGTTGCCCATGTCTGACCCACGATTGCACCACACAGCTTCGCCCGCTGCGCCGCCCCCTCCGCTGCCAGCGGCTTCGCGCGTGGCACAAGTTCCTGCTGCAAATAGCTGGGGACTATTGCCCGCGGGAGAAGATCCGCAGAACCAACTGGGTTGGAGTTTTATCAAACACTTGGGCAACGATCAGCAAACTTTTTGGACCTCACCATTTCATCTGTCGCGCGGAAGCGCAGAACGCGCGGTCCCGTTCCTGGCTTTCACCGGGACGCTGATCGCGGCTGACAGCTGGATATCAAAGCAAGTGCCTGATTCACCCAGCCAGCTTAAGCGCAGCCAGAATTTTTCCGACTTCGCGGTGTACTCCCTGGTCGGAACCGCCGGGGCGGCATTCATCTGGGGGCATTTCACGCGCAATGATCACTTACGCGAAGCTGGACTCTTGAGCGCCGAGGCGGCGATCAACAGCACCGCCGTCAGCTATGTGCTGAAGGGTTTGACCCAGCGCCCTCGACCGGAGGTGGGAAATGGCAACGGCACCTTTTTCCAGGGAGGCAGTTCATTCCCGTCTGAACATGCGGCGGTTGCCTGGTCGGTGGCGAGCGTTCTGGCCCACGAATATCCGGGCCCGCTAACCAAAATCTTCGCTTACGGGCTGGCCTCCGGGATTACGGTGGCCCGGGTGACTGGGCGGCAGCATTTTCCCTCCGATGTGGTGGTTGGAAGCGCCCTAGGATGGTATCTCGGGCGCCAGGTTTATCGCGCTCACCACGACCCGGCCATTGGCGGCACTGCCTGGGGTTCCACCGCGCCCGAACCTCGCGAACCCAGGCGGCACTCCGTCGAAAACATGGCATCGCCCTACGTAGCGTTGGATAGCTGGATTTACCCTGCCTTCGAGCGCCTGGCGGCATGGGGCTATGTACAAACAGAAATGCTCGGCCAGCGCCCCTGGACACGACTGGAGTGCGCCCGTCTGCTCGAAGAAGCGGGCTCGCGAATTTCTGCGGACACGTCACATGGGGTTGAAGGTGAAGCCGCCACTCTCTATCGCTCCCTGCAGAAACAGTTCCTTCCTGAGCGGGAAACCCTCGAGGGCAGCCCGAACCTGGGCCTGCGAGTGGATTCCATCTATAGCCGAGTGACCGCAATCTCTGGCCCGCCCATTACTGACAGTTACAACTTCGGCAGCACCATAACGAATGATTACGGCCGGCCGTTTCAGGAGGGAGCAAATTCGTACAGCGGTGTTTCCAGCTATGGCACTGCCGGACCTTTTTCTTTTTACCTGCGGGCCGAATACCAGCACGCGCCCTTTGCCGCAGGGTCATCGGCGGACGTCCGCCAGGCGGTCGCCAGCCAGCAGGGCGTGCCGGTTGCTCCTTACACACCTTTCGCCGAAATGAACCGGGCCCGCATCGTTGAGGGGTACGGAAGCCTGACCTTCAAAGGGATGCAGTTTTCGTTCGGAAAGCAATCACTCTGGTGGGGCCCTACCGAAACCGGTTCCATGATGTGGAGCACCAACGCGGAGCCGATCACGATGTTGCGAATCTCAACCCCGAGCCCATTCACCCTGCCCAGTTTCCTGCGCTGGCTGGGACCGGTGCGAAGTGAGTTTTTCCTGGGCCAGCTCGACGGCCAGCAATACATTGTGAATGCGAATGGCGTAGTGGGACCAAGTCTGTTTCAGCCGCAGCCTTACGTCCATGGTCAGAAATTGAGTTTCAAGCCCACTCCGAATCTGGAATTCGGCTTTTCCCGCACTGTCGTATTTGCCGGCCTGGGCCATCCCTTTACGCTGGGAAATTTCTGGAGAAGTTTTGGTTCGGTGGGAAGCACGGCGGGTGCGGGCGTGAGTGTCAACGGGGACGAGGGCGATCGCCGCAGCGGCTTTGACTTCAGCTACCGTCTGCCTCACCTGAGAAAATGGGTGACTCTTTATACCGACTCTTTTTGCGACGATGACGTGTCGCCCCTGGCCGCGCCGCAACGCTGTGCCTGGAGTCCCGGCCTGTACCTCTCTCAACTTCCCCATATGAGCAAATTCGACTTTCGGGCTGAAGGCGTTTATACCGACGTCCCCGGACTGGCCCTGGGCTCCAACTATCAGAACATCATCTATCGCAGTGGATACACCAACTACGGAGACATCATTGGAAACTGGGTCGGCCGAGCGGGCCGCGGAGTTCAACTGTCGAGCACCTACTGGCTCTCGCCCCAGAACAAGATTCAACTGGGATACAGACACCAGGGTGTGGATCGCGATTTTCTTGAAGGCGGGAGACTCGATGACATCTCGCTGCGGAGTGATTTCATGTTAGGGACCAATCTGGCGCTTTCCGGCAC
This sequence comes from Terriglobia bacterium, assembly GCA_963699935.1. Lineage (GTDB taxonomy): Bacteria > Acidobacteriota > Terriglobia > Terriglobales > Acidobacteriaceae > JAIQFF01. Next base: position 817,506 of record CAVOVU010000020.1, on the reverse strand, counting down.
CGCGCAATACGAACACTGGAACTTCCCCTTGCTCGCACCCACCGCCAAGTCGAACCTGACAGTTTCAGTGGGATTTACCTACTATCCGAAATGGAGGCTCGGCCGCTGATGGATCGGCTGCGCAATGCCGCGGTCCGGGAACTCGAGCCTTCTCCTGCGTATTCGCCCAATGGCGCTGAGGCCGAGACGGAGCGTGCTCCGAGCGACCGGCCTGCTCTGCTGGCCTCCGCAATACTGTTGTGGCGCCAGAGGGAAACGCTAAAAAAGATCATTGGAGTGGGCGCCCTGCTGAGTCTGGCGATTGCGTTCCTGATCCCCAACACCTACGAGTCCTCCACCCGCCTGATGGCCCCTGACATTCGAGGCGGAGGCTCGGAAATGGCGATGATGGCCGGTCTGCTGGCCAAGGCAAGCGGGGGCGTGGCGGGCCTGGCGTCAAATCTGCTGGGGGGAAACAACACCGGCGCGCTGTTTGTAGGAGTTCTCCGCAGTCGCACCATCGCCGACAATCTGGTCAATAAGTTTGATCTCAAGAGAGTCTATTGGGTGCGAAAGGACGTTGACGCCCGGGAAAAACTTGCCGACCGGACTGATGTTTCGGAAGACCGAAAGAGCGGAATCATCACCATCGCCGTGGCTGACCGAGATCCGCGCCGCGCCGCCGACCTGGCTCGCGCTTACGTGGACGAACTCAACCGGCTGCTGGTGCTGGTGAACACCTCCGCGGCGCATCGGGAGCGAGTGTTTATTGAGGAAAGGTTAGAGCTGGTCAAGAAAGAACTTGATGCCGCCGCCAAACAGCTAAGCGACTTCTCGATCAAGAACACCGCGATCGATCCAAAGGAACAGGGGAAAGCGATGTTGGGTGCCGCGGTCGCTTTGCAAGGAGAACTGATCGCCGACGAGACTCAACTGCGAGGGCTGGAAGCGATCTACACCGACAACAACGTTCGTGTGCGGTCGATAAAAGCTCGAATCGCGGAGCTGCGGCACCAGATCCAGGAGCTTCGCGGCCCGGATCCCGGGCAGTCCTCCGGCAGCGAGGACAGCGATAATTCCTCCTATCCGAGCTTCCGTAAATTGCCGGCGTTGGGTGTGACGTACGCCGACCTTTATCGGGAACTGAAACTACGAGAAGCGGTTTTTGAGACTCTTACCCAGCAGTATGAGCTGGCGAAGATTGAGGAAGCGAAAGAGATCCCCAGCGTCAAGGTAATGGATCCTGCGGACGTGCCCGAAAAAAAGTCCGGTCCGCCCCGACTCATCATTGTGGCCTTCGGCGTGTTCGTTTCATTTGGTCTGGGAGCCTTGTTCGTCATCGGAAAGGCCGCATGGCAACATGTCGATCCCGAGGATCCGCTCAAACGCGGCGCGCTTGAAATATGGTATGACACGCGCCCGGCATACTCGCGCTTACAAAGCCGTCTGCAAGTGGTGCGGGCCAAATTTCAGCGCAATCACAATCACGAAGATCGTTCCTGATGTCTGAACGCATCGTAAAAAATGTTGGCTCCGGACTTCTTGCTCAGGCGTGGACCGCGCTACTGGGCCTGATCGCCCTCCCTATTCTGGTTCGGGGCTTGGGTGCGGAGCGTTATGGACTCCTGGCTCTGAGTCTGGCCCTGATCGGATTCGCTGCGGTCGCCGATCTCGGGGTCGGGCGGGCCGCGTCCAAGTTCATCGCTGAAGACTATGAACGCAATGAGGTAGTCCGCACTCAGAAGTTTGTCAGGACCGCCCTCACCGTGAGCGCCACCATGGGGGGATTGGGTACCGCGGTTCTGCTGCTGATTACGCCTCTTCTGGTCAGACATGTGTTCACCATCCGGGAACCCATGCAGGCCCAGGCCACGCTGGCGTTTGTGCTTACCGCGGTGGGCCTGATGCCGGTGCTGCTGCGGATTCTGTTTGACGGAGTTTTGGCCGGACATCATCGAATCGCTTTTCTCAGCGCCGGCAACATGATCGCCAATACGCTGAAAATTGGGTTGAGTGTCGCAGCTATCTTGAGCGGCTACTCTGTGCTGGCCATTGTCGCGGTCAACGTGCTGGTCTGTTATCTCCACGCAGGCGGACTATGGTGGTACACCCGGCATCATTTCGCCGGCCAGCTTCAAATCGGTTTTGGATGGGACCGGGAGATTGCCAGGCAACTGCTGACGCTGGGAGTGGTTTCCACCGTGAGTTGGGTTTTTGCCAATGTGATTTTTCTCTATGCGGATCGTTTTCTTATCGGAATATTCTTTCCGTTGTCACTCATCGGCTACTACACCATGGCCTTCGACATCACCTCGAAGCAGTGGTACATATCGAGCAGCGTCTCGCAGGCATTTTTCCCGGTTTTCAGCGGAAAGGCGGTGGCCAGCCCGGGTGATTTGGAACATAGCTATTTACAGGCCACGAAGGCCCTGGCGGTAATGGCTACGGGAGTGACCATGCTGCTGGTCGCCATGGGACGAGAACTCGTCACCTATTGGATCAGCCCCGAATTCGCCGCCAACAGCAAGCCTCTCCTGGGCCTGCTGGCGGTGGGAATCCTGCTTTCCTGCTATGTGACCATTCCGTACACCGCAATCATCGCCGGGGGAGCGCGACCGGGCGTCTGTGTCAAGATCTTCGGCGCCGCCACCGTCATACATTTCGGCGCCAGCCTGTGGTGGCTTCACTTGTGGGGAACCGCTGGCATCGCCCTGGCATTCGCTGTGGCTTATGGGTTTGTCTTTGTGGCGTCCATTTGGTGGGTCAGTCGGAACATGGTGAAAGTTTCTATCCCCTCCTTGTTGTGGCGATGCTTTCTGATGCCATGGATGTGCGCGACCTTCATCGGTGCAGTTTGCTGGTTCGGGCTGAGGCCGTCGATTCACAACCTCTTCTCTCTGGTGCTGGCCTTCGTTTTCTCCTACCTTGCCTACCTGGGCTTGTGTGTTATGACGGCCTACACCGGTGAAGACCGGCAGCGCGGTTGGCACATTGCGCGAGGCCTGCTTGGTATTGCGCCCGCGAAGACCTTGACCGCGATGGCGGACGAGCGATGATCTTTATTTGTCTGATCGCGCTGAATGTGCTGGCGGTAACGGCATTCTCGCTCTTGCGGGCCCGGCGTCACCCGTTCATTCTTCTCGATCCGGCCTGGGCCTTCCTGGCTGGGTACGCGATCAATTACTGCGTCCGGCCGATCCTGTTCCTGTTTGATCCAAGTGTCGGGGGCATATATCAGGATGACATCTATCCGGAAGCCATGATCCGGCATGGCGTGAATGGTGCTTTGTTGTTTGCCCTGCTGGGCCTGTCAGGGTTTGCCCTGGGAGACTGGCTCTTTGAGCGCGTGGCTAGAAGGATGTCTGACCGCCTGCCAACCTTGCCGTTAAAGGAGTTCGCGCAGCGTGCTTCCTACAATGTTTTCGCCTTGTTTTTCCTGGTTATCGGCGGAGTTGGATTCTATGGCTTTGTGTCGGCGGCGGGCTGGGCCGGAACTCTGTTGGAGCTTTTTTCAGGCGGTCAGCGTGACGCATTCATGCAGGTCATTTTGGGGCATGGGTACTACACCTTCGCCATGCAGCTGTCACTGCTGGGATGGGTAATGATTTGTGCCAAGTGGATTGCATTCCCCGGGCGACGATCAGGCTTGAGCAAGGCGGTGCACGCGTTCGTCCGTTATGGCTGGTTTTTTGGCACGATTCTCATCTGGTTAGGTTTGGGTGAAAGAGCTTCGATTGTTACAGTCTTGTTTGTCCCCATTGCACTCTATTTCACCATTTCATCGGCCGACTCCGAAGTCACCCGGCAGAGGCGTCGCAAGGCGATCATTTTGACCGTGGGTGCGGTGGTGGTATTCACCTGCGTTGCGGGACCGATCGGGTTGCTGATGAAGGGCAAGGAAGTTTCGGTTCCAGGCATGGCGGCCATGGCCATCAGCGCGTGGGACAGCTTCGAGTTCACCATTGCCGCTCAAAATTATGTTCAATTCTCCGATTTGTTCTGGGGGCGAACCTACGCCAGCGACCTGGTTTACACCTGGCTTCCCCGCGTCATATTCCCATGGAAGCCGGAGCGTTACGGCGCGGTACTGGTGCAGGACAAGCTGGCCCCGGATTTCATCGACAATGTGGGCGCCACTTTTCCGACCGGTTTCCTGGTCGAGGCGTATGCCAATTTCTGGTATCCGGGAGTCTTCCTGGTCCCACTGGGTTTGGCGGTCATGTCCAAGACCCTCTACTTTCGTTTGCTTAAGAAGCACGATTGGTTCTGGCTGGTTCAAATGGCACTGCTGTTTCCACTTATCGCCAGCTTCCGGAGTGTGGGTTGGACGGCGGCTGCCTTGCTTGCGAACGTCGCGGTGACCGGATTCGTCGTCTTTGTCTGTTACGGATTGAGAAGTACGAATATGGCATTGCGATCCCTGCCGCTTGACTCGCCCTCACCGAACCGGCCTGCCCTCAGCTAAAGCAGTTTTGTTTCCGGCGGGACTCTGTATCCATGTCTTGATTCTTCTCAAAAAGATCGCGGAGTGATTTCACATGTTTTCGCAAACTGGGAAGCCAGCCACCGACATCGCCACTCTTGATCATTGGGAGTCGGTATGGAAGAAGAAACGTTCGGCCCGCAGGGTGTCGCGGCTCAGCTACTACGATCGTCGCGTGGCCAGGCTTTTCCGGTCTCTGGCGGGGCCGCAGTCGCGTGTTCTTGAAATCGGTTGCGGGGGATCGCGCTGGATCGGTTTCTTCGACCGCGAAATCGGATGCGAGACCTGGGGGATCGATTACTCGCCCGAGGGGCTTCGCATTGCCGAAGAAAGCAATGCCGGGAGGCCTGGCGTACACCTGGTGGCAGGGGACTTCTTCGACCAATCGCTGTTACCGGGCGACTATTTTGACTTTATTTTTTCGCGGGGCTTCATCGAGCACTATTCCGACCCCATGGTGGTTACACGGCGGATCGCCCAAACCCTTCGTCCCGGAGGAAGGGTGCTGACTCTGATCCCCAATTTTGTTGGCCTTTACGGTAGCCTGCAGAAACGCGTGGATCCCGCAATCTTTGACAAGCATGTGGTGATGGATTGCGGGGATCTCGACTTGCCCCACGTCGCAGCCGGTCTCCAGCCTGTGATGCCGGCGCAGTTCTGGGGTTGTTTTGCTCCCGGAGTGGTCAACTATGGTTCCAAGGCACGCTTTCTGCTGCCCCCCATCAAGTTGGCCCAGCAGTTGGTGTGCTGGCCGCTAAGTCTGCTGCATCTCGACTTCGAATCGCGCCTCGCATCTCCCTACATCGTCGGGATATACCAGAAGCCGGAGTAAAGCGAGTTTCTATGTGCGGCATAGTCGGCAAAATTAATTTCGCTTCGGAGTGCCCGGTTGATCCTCGGCAAATCCGCCGCATGGCGGAGGCGCTTCGCCACCGGGGGCCAGACGACGATGGAATCTGGACCGGCGACGGCGTGGGATTGGGACACCGGCGGCTCTCCATCATCGACCTGACTCCCAGCGGGCGCAATCCCATGTGCAACGAAGATGGCACGGTCTGGATTGTCTTCAACGGTGAGATCTACAACTTTCTGGAACTGCGGCCGGGACTGGAAGCGGCCGGCCACAAATTCAAATCCCGCACCGATACCGAAGTGATCCTCCATTTGTACGAAGAATACGGCCCCGCCTGCGTGGAACATCTGAGAGGCATGTTTGCTTTCGCCATCTGGGACCGCCGCTCGCGCCAGTTGCTGTTGGCTCGCGACCGTCTGGGGGTAAAGCCTCTGCACTATGCCGTGACCTCTTCCGGGCTGTTGTTTGGCTCGGAGATCAAGGCGCTTCTGGCCAGCGGAGAGATCGACGCGGTGCCCGATGCGGACAGCATTCATCAGTTCCTGCTGTGGCAGTGCATCCCCAGCCCAGCCACCGGCTTTCGTGGAATCCGAAAATTGCCTCCAGCCTCGATACTGACCTGGCAGGAGGGGAAACAGCTGGAGATTCGCCGCTACTGGGAGCTGGATTGCCGGGACCCGGTCGCAACCCAGCCCGAGGAACTGTCTCAACAGCTGAACCACCTGGTCCGTGAGTGCACGCGCATGCGTCTGGTGGCGGACGTTCCGGTGGGGATTTTTCTCAGCGGAGGACTTGATTCGGCATGTGTGCTGGCGGCCGCGCGCCAGGCGCACCCCGGCAAGTTGAAGACCTTTTCCGTCACTTTTGGAAACCGCTATTTCGACGAGTCGAAATATGCGCGCCTTCTGGCCCGGCAGTTTGAGACTGAACATCATGAATTTCAGGTGACTCCCACGGTGCTGGAATTCCTGCCCGAGATGGCCGCGCTGTTTGATGAACCCTTCGCTGATCTGGCGGCAATTCCAACTTACTACCTCTCCAGGCTTACCCGTGAGCATGTAACCGTGGCCTTGAGCGGCGATGGTGGCGATGAGGCCCTGGGCGGATATCAGCGCTACCTGGCGCTGAAGGCGCTGGGCCGCTTGTCGCATGTCCCCGGAGGCAGATGGCTGAAAGCGCTGCGCTCGCTTCTGCCCTATCGATCGACGGAGCGCAGCAGACTGCGCTATTTCCGGGAGTTGCTGGGCATCGCCGACCGCAGCCCGCAAGAGCAGTACCGCGCCATCCTGCTCGGCATGATCGACGAGGAGCAGTGGAAATCGCTCTACAGCGACGGCTTTCGCGACTCCCTCGCCGCAGCGGATAACGGACGACCGTTTCTGCTGGGATGGGACCGGGCAAATGCATCCGATGATCTGGGCCGCGCCATGGCCAGCGATACTCTCGGCTATATTCCCGAATGCCTCAATGTAAAAGTGGACATTTGCAGCATGGCTTCCGGTCTGGAAGTCCGGTCTCCGTTCCTGGATCACAAACTGGTTGAGTTCTGTGCCCGCATTCCCACGTCTCTCAAGATTCATGGTGTAAGCCAGAAGTACATTCTCAAGCAGGCATTCAAAAAGCAATTGCCGGCCGCCATCGCCGGACGAAGCAAGGCCGGCTTTAGCCTGCCGCTTGCGGACTGGTTCCGGGGCGAATTGCGCAGCCTGGCGCATGACACTCTGCTGGGATCGCAAAGCCGCATCTCGGAGCTGTGTAGTCCCGCGAAAATCAAAATGATGTTGGATGACCACGCCGCTCGAAAACACAACTGGCACATTCAACTGTGGCGCCTTCTCGTGCTCGAGGGGTGGCTATCGAGACTGGGACCAGCACAGATGCTGGAATCCTCCCACAGGGTCGAAACCGGTTGGGATCGTGGTCAGGCGGTTGCAACTCGCTAGAAGAAATGGGTTCCGCCTCTGCCCGCTGCCCGGGTGGTGAATTCATCGGAGTCTGAACCGTGCCTGTTAATTATCTTCATAGCCGGCTGCATCGCGTCGAAAAGGGCTGGGACCCTATTCCCACCGCCTATGCGAAAAAGTACGCCGCCATGGCATGGAGCCAGGCCCGACCGGCGGTCGTGGACCAGGTGGAAGAAGAACTCTCCGGGCTGAAAGGCAAGCGCATCCTGGACCTGGGCGGCGGGCCCGGTCAGTACAGTGTCCTTTTCGCGCAACGCGGGGGATGCGTGACCTGGCATGACGTGAGCCGGGAATACGCCGCCATCGCCCGAGACCGCGCGGAGAGGGCCTCGGTGGCGATCGACTTTTCGATGGGTTATCTGGAGGACGCAAAGCGCTTCTGCAAAGCGCCATTTGACCTGGTGTTTTGCCGCGTTTGCTGGTACTACGCGCGCAGCGACCGCGGTTTTGCGCAGCTTCTATATTCGCTGGTGAGGCCGGGCGGCGTGGGCTACGTGACCTGCAACACCCCGGAATTTTCCCGGCCCAGGGGGGCGCGCAAGCTGCAGTATTGGATGAATCAGCACCTGTGGTGGAAGATCGGGCATCCCATGCCGCCCCATGGGCGCATCGCCGGCCTCTTGCACAAGTATCCCATCACCCGCATGGTCCTCGACTACTCTTCCGACCTGGAGGACATTGTCCTCTTCGTGAAAGCGCCGTCGGTCTAACCAGAATTCAGGCCACCTGTTGAGTGCGCAATATCTAATTCGTTTTGATGATCTGTGCCCGACCATGAACTGGCGAGTGTGGGCGGAGATTGAATCCATCCTGGTGGAGCAGCAGATCACTCCGCTTCTGGCCGTGGTTCCGGACAATCGAGACCAGAAACTCGCGGTCGCACCCGCCCATTCAGCATTCTGGGAACAGGTCCGCAAATGGCAAGCGCGAGGGTGGACCATCGGCCTGCATGGCTATCAACATCTCTACATAACCGAAGACCGAGGCATCGTGGGCATTCAGCATCGCAGCGAGTTCGCGGGACTACCGGCAAAAGTGCAAGAGGACAAGCTGCGTAAGGCTGCCGAAATCTTCCACGACGAGGGCATTGAGCCCAAGGTTTGGATCGCTCCGGGTCACTCTTTTGACTGGAATACAGTCGAGGCCTTGAAGAAGCTTGGCATCTTCAGCATCAGCGACGGCTTTGCCCTGGCGCCGCATACCGATTCGCGGGGAGCGTTCTGGGTTCCACAACAATTGTGGAAGTTCCGCTGGAGACCTTTTGGTCTTTGGACGGTGTGTTGTCATCACAACTCCTGGACCGAACGAGATGTCTCCCAATTTCGCCGGGCAATTGAAATATATCGGCAAAAAATAACGGATTTGGCGGCTGTAACTTCTGCGTACCGCAACCGGAGACATAGTCCCATGGACAGCCTCTACGCCAAGGCACACTCCACCGTGCTCTTTCTTCGCACCCAACTGCAGGCCGCTGCATGACCCCAGAGCTACTACAACCTTCCGCTGCGATTCAGGACCGAATGCAGGCGCCTTCGTTGACACGCAGGGTGAAGGTTACCTATGTAGTGGGCTCGTTGCGCGACGGAGGCACCGAACGACAGCTTCTGGAACTGATCCGGCATCTCGATCGCAGCCGCTTCGAGCCCTCGCTGGTCACCATGGAAGACGCCAACCTGGACCGGGCAAACGGATTGGTGGAAGCGCCTTACACCATGGGAATTGCTGAAGCCGGCAACGCGCATTGGTTTGGCCGCAGCCTGTCGATCGCAGGCGCCGTGCGTCGAACCTCTGGATTCCTCCGAGAGTTGCAAACCGAGATCGTCCACGCATTCCTGCCAGGACCGTCCATTGTCGGTATGGCGGCAGGCAGGCTGGCGCGGGTTCCATTGATCATCGGGAGCCGCCGTTCACTGGCCAGCCAATATCGCGGTGCGAGCCGCGTCGCGGGATGGGCGGACACTGCCGCGTTTCATCTCTCGCACTTTAACCTGGGGAATAGTCTGGCGGTGAGTCGCGAGATGGTCGAGGTTGGCGGATGCCCCGCGCGGAAGTGCGGGATGATCTACAACGGCGTGGATGTGCAGCGGTTTCGACCCAATCTCTCTTCCGTGCTGCGCCAGCAGTTCGGCTGGTCGCAGGAAGAAGTTGTATTCGGGATGGTGGCAAACTTCCGGGCATGCAAGGGCCATCGCGAGTTTGTGCAGGCGGCGGCTTTGATTGCACAGCGCCACCCCAGGGCCCGCTTCATCATGGCCGGGGCCGATAGTGGAGAAAGAGCCGCAATCGTGCGCCAGGTGGAAAACCTTCACCTCTCCGGCAGAATGCGGGTACTGGACAGTGATCCCGCTCCGGAAAAAATCTTCACCGCGCTGGACATTTGTGTCTGCACCTCTCACGCGGAAGGCTTCTCGAATGTCTTGCTGGAAGCCATGGCCTGCGGCAAACCCGTGATCGCCACGGACGTGGGCGGCAATAGCGAGGCCATACGTCATGGAGAATCGGGATTTCTGGTCCCCGCGGCGATCCCCGCAAGGTGGCCGAGGTCGCCGAACAGCTCCTGCTCGATGAAACTCTGCGCCGGACGATTGGAATGAATGGGCGAATGCGGGTGGAACGCATGTTTTCGCTCCAGACCATGGTCCGAGCCCATGAAGACCTTTATGAAGATCTGCTGCAGAAGCGCAGACAGGGTTTGGCATGAGCGCCCATCAGCAATTGAAAATCGCCCGCGTGATTGCGCGGCTGAATGTGGGCGGACCCGCCACCCAGGCCATCCTGATGACGGACGCTTTTCAACGCAGGGGCTACCAGGCATCGCTTTTGACCGGTGAAGTCGCGCCCGGCGAAGCCAGCATGGAATATCTTGCCCGCGAACTCAACATTCAACCCGTCAAGATTGCTGCCATGTCCCGAAAGATTTCTTACACCCGGGACCTGCAGTCCCTGTGGCGGCTGGTGCGGATCTTCCGTCGAGAAAAGCCCGCGATCCTGCACACCCACACGGCGAAGGCCGGGACCCTGGGGCGTTTGGCTGCCATGTTGACCGGCATTCCGGTGCGGGTGCACACCTTCCACGGGCACGTCTTCCATGGCTATTTTTCCGCCCCTCGAACTCGAGTGTTTCTTGCCATCGAAAGATTTCTGGCGCGCCATACTGACTGTATTGTCGCGGTCAGCGAGTCACAAAAGAGGGAGCTGGTAGAGGTTTACCGCATTGCTCCTGAAAAAAAAGTGGTCAGCATTCCCCTCGGTTTCGACTTACAGGGATTCTTGCGCGTAGAAGGGCGCGAAGGTTCCTTGCGAGCATCGATTGGCTGCCCGCCCGAGTCCCTGTTGGTGGGTTGGGTGGGACGCCTTACCGCGATCAAGGGGCCCGACTTGTTTCTCGAATCGGCTGCAATGGTCGCATCCGATTTACCGCTGGCCCGATTTGTCATGGCCGGCGACGGGGAACTACGGGGCAGTTGTGAAAAACGCATTCCCGGAACCGGATTAGAAGGAAAGCTCTCCTTCGTGGGCTGGCAGCGTGATCTTAGCCGCGTTTATGCCGATCTGGAGCTGCTGTTATTGACGTCCATCAACGAAGGCACCCCGTTGGCTCTGCTGGAGGCGATGGCCTCGGCTCGGGCAATCGTCGCAACCGATGTCGGGGGCATTCGGGATCTGATGACCGGCAAGGTACGCAAGGAGCGCGGTTGGGAACGATTCGATAATGGCATCCTTGTTCCTCGTGATCCGCGGGTGATTGCGAACGCAGTCCAATATCTGCTGCTTCACCCTGAACTGCGGCGAGATATGGGACTGGCGGGCCGAAAGTTCGTCAGCGCAAGGTTTTCCGAACGCCGCCTGGCCGACGAACTGGAGAGCCTCTATCTGCGGCTGGCAAAAGATAAGAAAGTCTTCCGGGAGAACCTGGGCCGAACCCCGGCTGAACCGGTCGCTGTTTCCACTTCCAATAGCGGCGGTGTATAGAGTCTGCAGCCCACTCCGTACCCGTCTTCCAGAACATTTCTTCCAGCAAATTCAAGGAGGTCATGATGCGTGCTCTGATTACTGGTGGCGCCGGATTTATCGGCTCTCACCTGGCGGAACAATTACTCGATCTGAATTGGGAGGTCACGGTGCTGGACGACCTTTCGACCGGATCCATGATCAACATACGGCACCTCAAGGATCGAGCCAGGTTCCAGTATGTGATCGATAGCGTCTTCGACCGGCCGTTGCTGGCGGAATTGGTGGATGAGTGCGATGTAGTGTTTCATCTTGCCGCTGCCGTGGGGGTGAGACTCATCGTGGAGTCTCCGGTGCGCACCCTGCATACAAATATTGGTGCGACAGAATTGGTGCTGGAAGTAGCCAGCAAAAAGAAGAAAAAGGTTGTCCTCACTTCGACATCCGAAGTCTATGGAAAATCGCAACGCATTCCGTTCGGGGAGGATGACGACCTGGTCATCGGCCCGCCGGTGCGCGGGCGCTGGAGCTATGCCTGCTCCAAGGCTGTCGATGAATTCATGGCTATCTCCTACTACCGGGAGCGACAGGTCCCCGTGGTCATTGTTCGGCTGTTCAACACCGTGGGACCGCGACAGAGCGGAGCCTATGGGATGGTGTTGCCCCGCTTTGTGAATCAGGCGCTGCACGGGCAGCCGATCACCATCTTCGGAGACGGAAACCAGACGCGCTGCTTTGGCTGGGTAGGAGATGTGGTCAAAGCCATCGTCAGCCTTGCCGGTCTTCCAAAGGCGGAAGGTTCGGTCTTCAACATTGGATCCGACGAGGAGGTCACTATTAACCAACTCGCTCAGCTGGTTAAAGAAGTGGCCGGTTCGGGATCTGCCATCCAACATGTTTCTTACGACCAGGCCTATGGCAAGGACTTTGAAGACATGCAGCGGCGCGTCCCTGACCTAAGCCGTATTCGAGCGGCTATTGGCTACGCTCCCAGCAAGAGTCTTCGTGAACTGGTGGAAGCAGTGGTTGAGAGCATGTCCGTCAGTCAGATTGTCTTTCCCGAGGTATCTTCGGCTGTCGAACTCGACGGCAGTCCGGTAACCGCCGCATAAAGAATCTGACAGCAGATTATCCTGATGTTTCATAACCTGAATCTGATGGGTGTGGGTGTAACCGCCTTTGCCAGCGCATTTGCGCTGAGTGGAGGTCTGGTTGCCCTGACCATTCGAATCTGCCGCAAGCGCGGTTGGGTGGCCAAACCGCGCTCCGATCGCTGGCACCGGACCGTGCCCAGTTTGTTCGGGGGATTGCCCATCTGGTTCACGTTTGTAGTGCTGAGCGCTGTTTTTCTTCCCCTGTCAAACCATGTCGCGTGGAAGCTGATCGGCGCCTCCACGCTGATGTTCCTGCTGGGCTTCGTGGACGATATCTGGCACCTGAGTCCGCGGTCGAAACTGATAGTACAGATTTGTGCGGCGGGATTGGTGGTCAGTTCGGGCGTAACCTATCCTCTGTTCCACAACAGCAGCTTGAATATGGCGGTTTCCCTGCTCTGGATTGTGGGCATCACCAACGCTTTCAACCTGCTCGACAACATGGACGGCCTGGCCGCCGGCGTGGCGCTTATCTCGGCCCTCTACCTGGCGTATTTCTATGCCAGCAGCGGTTCCCGCGAAAATGCGATTCTGGTAATTCTGATCGCTGGAGCCCTGGCTGGTTTCCTGATCTTCAATCTCAACCCGGCACGCATTTTTATGGGGGACTGCGGCAGTCTTTTCATTGGCTTCCTGCTGGGGACTTCGTCCCAGCTGGAAGTGACTCACGTTGTGGGCGTTCCTGCCTTCGCACTTGCCCCCGTTGTGGTTCTGGCAATTCCAATTTTTGACACATTCTTTGTTTCGGTTACGCGGCGCCTTCGCGGCCAGGCCGTCTCCCAGGGAGGGACCGACCATAGTTCGCACCGCCTGGTGCGGCTCGGCTTGAATGAGCGCCATGCCGTGTTCCTACTCTTCGCGCTTTCCATCGCATCCGGCCTGGTGGCCCTCTCCGTCCGTTATGTGTTGTACCCGCACGCCCTGGGATTGATCGGGTTCTGGTTTCTCTTTCTTTTTCTTTTTGGAATCCACTTGTTCCGGATGGAAGCACCTGCCCCTTCCGGAACGGGTCATGAGACAACCAGTTTGCTGCACAAAATACTGGTTCGGGACGCGCTGGTATTTCTGCTTGATCCGGTGGCGTTGTCCTTCTCTTACTACCTTGCCTACTTTCTAAGATTCCGAACTGCGGTCCCCGATTCCGACCTGCAACTGTTCCTGCATTCTCTGCCCATCGTTCTGGGAGTGAAATTCGTCTCTCTCTGGGTATGCCGGATTTACAAGCGCTCCTGGTGGCGGGGTTCGATCGGCGACTTTCACCGCGTGGGCAGAGCCACGTTGATCGGAGAGGCCGCCGCGGTCCTGCTCATCATCGGACTCTATCGCTTCCAGGGTTTCTCCCGCCTGGTATTCGTTCTGGACGCCGTATTTTCCTGGAGCCTGCTGGTAGGGATACGCGCGTCATTCTCCCTTTTCCGCGAGTCTTTCGGCAGGTGGCGGCTGGTCGATGCGGGAGAGCGGCGGGTGTTCGTGCTGGGCACCTCGGAGGGCGCCGAGCTGGCTCTACGCTTCCTGCGCGATCGGCGAATCAAGTGTGCCGGCCTGATCGACACCAACGGTGGCAGCGATCTCGGGCGATGGGTCTGGGGTACTCAAGTAGTGGGCGGTCTGGACGATCTGTCAGGCCTGGGTCATCGCCTGGGAGTCCGGGAAATTGTTTTGCCCGAGAACGAGGCGGTCCCGTATTCAGAAGTTGATTTCCGCACTTTTTGCCAGCAGGCGCATCTGCAGTTGATCAAGCTCGGACTCTATTCGACGGAACCCTCGTCAGGCAAGGGATGAGGGCCTGTAGAGACGGTGTCGCAGACCGTGAGCGCGAGCCAAAAGTCGAATAGCGGGCCCGCAAAGAAGCCGCGAAGCGGCGCAAGCCATGGGAAAGAATTGGACCGCAAGCGAGCTCCGAAGGAGCGAAAGAGGAGTTCTGACACAGTTTTTTAGCCGGTAGTCAAAGACAGGGTCGGCGAATCAAGGGGCTGCCAGAGCAGCCCCTTTTTTGTTGTCCTGATCAGGTGCGGCCGGGGTCGTACGCCGGGTGCCTCACATCGCGTACTCTGCGATGTGTGGGTTTTGGGCTGCCACCGGAACACGTCGAGTTCACGATGACTCTCCGCAGGCCGATACACTTAGCGTTGATGATGGAAATCCTACCTCAAGCCACGAGTGGACTCGGCGTCCGCACCCACACACTCGCAAAAGTGCGCGAAGGTGTGGGCACCCGGCAAACAAAAGTAGAGTCCTCGAAATAAGCTTGGCCTTTTCCATTTTGGGAAGATATTCGCAAGGTTGCGATGTCCACTCCGATTTGAACAGCGCCCAAGGAATGCGATTCAGTTACATTATCCGCCAGCGGAAAGAACTCGAAAGGCGGAGGAATTGATTATGTGCGTAATCTGCGAGCGGGAACTATGGGAGGAGCACCGCGTGATTGAACGCGAGTTCTTCAGGCCATGCAAGAAATGTAATAAGTTTCCTGGCACTAACTCCGATGGGACCTGCTATCACTGCTTTGCGATTGGCAATACGATAGACGAATGTCCCGAGTGCACGGGGAAACCATGGAGTGAGGAATTTATAGAGGCCAAAAACGAAATTGAAGGCCCGGACAAACTGCTGGTCCCTTTCTAGGAGCGGCAAAATATGTCGGTACGGAACAGACTGGGTGCTGCTGTTTACCACCCGATTCGCTTGGTTCCCGCTACTAGATCAAAATGCCGATCGCGGCTCAACAGCGGAAGAGCATGCTGCCGGCAAAGTGCCGCAATCCAAATGTCATTGGTTGGAATGGGCTTGCCTTGCCGCTTTAATTCGAGAGTGATCTCGGCGTAGTAGAAAGTAGTCGGCTCATTGATGTCCAGCACCAGGCAATCATTGATCAGCCCCTTTAGCCAGTTTACGTAAGTGGCCCGGTTTCGCGACTGGGCGATGCCGTAGCGATACTCTCCCAACACAATCACCGGAACCGCAACCTGGTCGGCGCCAGCCAAAAGCGGAACGACTGCCGGATCGCCGTCGGCGGCGGCAGACAAGGCATTGGTATCGAGAATCACTTCCAGAGGGTCATTTCCAGACATCCTGGTCAATCTGCTCGAAGGCCTCTTCAACACGTTTTTCGACTTGTCGTCTCTCTTTGTGGACGTGTTTGAGCTTTCCCAGATGTTTCATCCAGGGTTTTTCCGAAGAGGTCGTTTTTAACTTTTCCTGGACCGCCTCGGTGACAAATTGCCGCAGGGGAATGCCGCGTTCAGCAGCGACCGACTTGGCGCGGCGGAACAAGAAATCAGGCATCTCAAGGGTTGTCTTCACCGTCCCATATTACCATATTTATGGGAACGTTTGAGTAATGCGAGGGCAGTGGTGGTGGCCCACTCTTTGACATCCTCAAGACTTGAGAGTGCCCTTTCGCGTCCTGTGTGCGCGAATGTGTGGGGCACCCGGCGCTTTTGCGAAAGATGAGGGAAGCGAAGAGTGGGAATAAAAATGGTGCGCCCTGAGAGATTCGAACTCCCGACCTTCTGGTTCGTAGCCAGACGCTCTATCCAGCTGAGCTAAGGGCGCGATGCGGGTGTGACCGGCAGCGACTTCGATTATAGCGAAAGCCTGGGTTCTTGATAAGATGCCCCGGCGCGGAGCGTGATCTCCGCCACCGGAGGCAGTGTGCACTGGACTCTACGAGCAGGGCTTTCGTCCGTGGTTCTTCTGGCATTCCTTAGTTTTACTGTTCTGCTCTCGACCTGGATGGCCCCGCTCAGCGCGCGCGCAGGCTTCTCCGGCCAGCGTGACGGCCGAGAGTGGAAGTGGCGTGGCCGCGCAGCCGTTTGACGTTAAAGCTGCGGTGGATGCTTATCTGGCCCGGGTCCCTCCCGATCAGCGCGCCCGCTCCGACGCTTATTTTGAAGGCGGTTACTGGCTTCTGCTGTGGGACTTTCTCTCCACCGTGGTTGTGATGTGGATGATGCTGCGCTTTCGCTGGTCGGTGCGCATGCGCGATCTGGCGGAGCGACTGACCCGCTTCAAAGCGCTGCAATCGGCGCTGTACTGGGCGCAGTTCGTTGTCCTGTTTGCGGTGATCGTCTTTCCGCTGACCGTGTACGAAAGTTATTTTCGCGAGCACAAGTACGGCCTCTCCAATCAGACTTTTTGGGAATGGATGCGCGACCAGCTGGTCGGGGTGGCGCTGGTGGCGGTGCTGGGCGCCCTCCTGGTGGCGCTCTTGTTTGCCGTAGTCAGGCGGCTGGGCAGGAACTGGTGGCTGTGGGGAAGCGCCGTGGTGATAGGCTTCACCGCCTTCGTGGTGATGATTGCGCCGGTTTTTATTTCTCCTCTATTCAACAAGTACACCACGCTGGAAGACCCGCGCTTCAAAGTGCCGATCCTGAGCCTGGCGCGGGCCAACGGGATTCCCGCCACCGAGGTGTACGAATTTGACGCCTCGCGCCAGTCCAACCGGGTAAGCGCCAACGTGAGCGGCTTTGCCGGCACCACGCGGATTTCGCTCAACGACAATCTGCTGAAGCGCTGCTCGCTGGCGGGAATCGAGGCGACCATGGGCCACGAAATGGGGCACTACGTGTTGAACCATGTGTTCAAAGGCCTGGTGTTCAACGGAATCGGCGTGGTCATTACTTTTGCGTTTTTGAATTGGGGTCTCAACGCCGCGCTGGCACGATGGGGAGAAAAGTGGGGAATCAGGGGCATGACCGACCTGGCGGTTGTGCCGCTCGCAGTTTTTCTGCTTTCTGTGTTTTCCTTTGTGACCACCCCGCTGAACAACACCATCACTCGCACCATGGAATACGAAGCCGACATGTACGGCATCAATGCCAGCCAGCAGCCGGATGGAGAAGCGGAAGTCGATCTGATGCTGGGCGAATATCGGAAACTGGATCCGGGGCCGGTCGAGGAATTTATCTTCTTCGATCATCCCAGCGGACGCACCCGAATCACAGCAGCGATGCGCTGGAAGGCGGAGCATCTGCCGGGAGCGCCGCTGGGGCGGTGAGGAGTCTGGTGTGGGTCGGACAGAGCCTGCCCTGAGCGAAGTCGAAGGGAGTGTCCGACCCCACACCTTCATGGTTCCAAAACGGGCCACGGTCAATGGGTTTGAAGGATTTCCACAAGGTTCGGCAGGATTCGTGCCACAGGCTGGCTCAACGTAAAACTTTCCCCCTAAGGGGCAATTCCTACTCGATTACGGAAGGTTTGGGTCCAGCGTTTTCAGTCACTTGAGAGTGGCAGCGGGGATGCTTTAACGCTAAACAGACGAAGTGGCGCGCAACGGGGCGCTCCAGAGAAAAAACTTCGGCCAGAGGTTTTCTTGAGCGCCCCTTGCATTTTCGCAACTCACAGCCCTCTCCCCCATTCAATCCTGATCGTTAGATGTGTGTCCTCCTCGCATTCTAAGCACAAAGAGCGAACCTCAGGCGCTAAGCGCCATCAATCTTCAGCGGTTAGCGGCACGGCTGAAGAGGCTGCGGAAAAACTCAATTTGCCCGGACGAAGCGACCACGGGGGCTAAAGCCCGCATACATTCCTGACGACTTACGCGGCCCTGAAGGGCCGCTCTTCCACGGAAGGGTCGACATTTGCGAGTTTTTCCGCAGCCTCTGAAGTCGTAGCCTTCCAAAGCGTGCCCTTGCCCCTTCCCAGACGTCGAGCGCTTCCCAGACGTTGAGCGCTGCCCCAACGTTGTCCTTCTTCCAATACCCCTCCCCTGGCGTCCATTCCCCAACTATTTTCGCGACGCCGTGTGCCTGCTGAAGCGGGGTGGAGCTGGAGGTCTTCTCAGGCGAGGATCAATTGTTCGCCAAGGTCAAGCCCGGTGCGGCGCAACAAGGCTGCAATCACCGGCTCCTTGAAGCGCGAGGCGTCGAATTCGACGCGGACGCTGCGCTCGGCCTCGTCGAATGCAATCCGGCGGACGCCGTAAACTTCGCGCATGCTATCGAGCGCGCGTATGGTGGCCTGGGTGGGTGGGGTGTGGTAGCGGTACGCTACTTCCAATTGCGTCATTTGGCTTTTCCTGGATCAGGCCAGGGCATCACGCCCGC
This sequence comes from Terriglobia bacterium, assembly GCA_963699935.1. Taxonomy (GTDB): domain Bacteria; phylum Acidobacteriota; class Terriglobia; order Terriglobales; family Acidobacteriaceae; genus JAIQFF01. Next base: position 799,075 of record CAVOVU010000020.1, on the reverse strand, counting down.
GGAATATCCCCTGGATAGGTTCCGCGCGCGGCGCTGCCTGATTCGGCCTGTGTTTGAAGATACAACAATCGATTATATAAGCGAATGAATCTAATATGGTTCGGTTGAATTTCGCAATGCCGGCGTCGGCGACTATGGATAATTCTCCCAAATCTGCGACCGCGGTGAAGGATCCAGTCTGTGGAATGAACGTGGAACCGTCCACGGCCAGGCACAAATTGGATCATGCGCGGGAAAACCTACTACTTCTGCTGCGCCCATTGCCGGGAAAAATTTCGCGCGCGTCCGGAGGACTACCTGGCAGCGCGTCCCGCCTCGGGCGCGGGATTGCACATGATCGGCATAGCCCCGGCGCCGGTGGCAAAGAGTGCGCCGGCAATATCTGCGGATGTGAGCGCCACCACTGCTGCTGCCTACGTTTGCCCGATGTGTCCGGAGGTGCGATCGCCCAGGCCCGCCGCCTGTCCGCGCTGCGGTATGGCGCTCGAGCCCGAGATGCCGATGGCGGCAACGCGCGTGGAGTACACCTGCCCGATGCACCCGGAAATTGTGCGGCCGGGGCCGGGCGCTTGCCCGATATGCGGCATGGCGCTGGAGCCGCGCACCGTCACCGCGCAGGAGGAAGACAATCCCGAGCTGCGCGACATGACGCGCCGCTTCTGGATCAGCCTGGCGCTGACCGTTCCGCTGCTGGTGATCGCGATGGGCCACATGCTGCCGGGCATGGCCACAGGCTGCTGCCGGAAGGCTGGCAGCCCTGGATCGAGCTGCTTCTGGCCACGCCGGTGGTGCTGTGGGGCGGAGCGCCATTTTTTCAGCGCGGCTGGACGTCCATTGTCAATCGCTCCACCAACATGTTCACCCTGATCGCGATGGGCACGGGCGTGGCGTATCTGTTCAGCCTGGTGGCGACCGTATTCCCGCAAATATTTCCCGCATCGTTCCGCGAAATGGGGGGAAGACCTCCGGTGTATTTCGAAGCGGCGGCGGCGATCACGACTCTGGTGCTGCTGGGGCAGGTGCTCGAATTGCGCGCCCGCAGCCGCACCGGAGCGGCCATCCGTGCGTTGCTGGATTTGTCGCCCAAGACAGGCGCGAGTGCTGCGCGATGGGCGCGAGGAAGATATCCCGCTGGAGCAGGTGAGGCCGGGCGACCGGTTGCGCGTCCGTCCGGGAGAGAAAATTCCGGTGGATGGCGCGGTGCTCGAAGGCAACAGCGGCGTGGATGAGTCGATGATTACCGGGGAGTCGATTCCGGTAAGCAAGGGACCGGGCAGCCCGGTGATAGGGGCGACGGTGAATGGGACGGGATCGCTGGTGATGCGTGCCGAACGCGTGGGAAGCGAAACCCTGCTGGCGCAGATTGTACGCATGGTGAGCCAGGCGCAGCGCAGCCGCGCTCCCATTCAGCGCCTGGCGGACCGGGTGGCGGGCTGGTTCGTTCCGGCGGTGATTGCGATTGCCGTGCTGACTTTCGCGGCGTGGAGTCTGTTCGGGCCCGAGCCGCGGCTGGCGCACGCTTTGGTCAACGCGGTGGCGGTGCTGATCATTGCCTGTCCGTGCGCGCTGGGCCTGGCCACTCCGATTGCGATCATGGTGGGGACAGGACGCGGCGCCCACGCCGGCGTGCTGATCAAGAATGCGGAAGCGCTCGAGATCATGGAAAAAGTTGACACCCTGGTCATCGATAAGACCGGCACGCTGACCGACGGCAAGCCGCGAGTCCTTTCCGTTGTCCCCGTGCCCGGCGGGAATGAATCGGGCTGGAATGAAAATGAGCTGTTGCGCCTGGTGGCCAGCGTGGAGCAGGGAAGCGAGCATCCGCTCGGAGCGGCGGTGATCGCAGCCGCCAACAGCCGAGGGTTGGTTTTGGCGACTGGGGATGAGTTTCAATCTCACACCGGCCGGGGAGTGAGCGCCCGGGTGGAGGGCCACAGGGTTCTGATCGGCAACGAACGTTTTCTGGAGGAGAGCGGAACTTCAGCGGCGGCACTGACGCAGAAGGCGGAAGAGCTGCGGCGCGAGGGGCAAACCGTGATCCTGGTTGCGGTGGACGGACAGGCTGCGGGCCTGATCGGCATTGCGGATTCGATCAAGGCTTCAGCGGCCGAAGCCCTGCGTGTTCTCAGGCGGGAGGGCTTGCGGCTGGTAATGCTGACCGGTGACAGCCGTGTTACGGCGGAAGCAGTAGCCAGGAATCTGGGCATCGAGGAATTCGAGGCGGAAGTATTGCCCGATAAAAAATCCGAGGTAGTGCAGCGGCTACAAGAAGCAGGGCGGACCGTGGCCATGGCCGGCGACGGTATCAACGACGCGCCCGCGCTGGCCCAGGCCGATGTCGGCATCGCCATGGGAACTGGGACCGACATTGCGATGGAAAGCGGCGGCATCACGCTGGTGAAGGGCGATCTTGCAGGCATCGTGCGGGCGCGCAAGCTCAGCCAGGCGACCATGCGGCAATATCCGGCAGAACCTGTTCTTCGCGTTTGTCTATAACTCGCTGGGTGTGCCGATTGCGGCGGGCGTGCTCTATCCCTTCTTTGGGCTGTTATTGAGCCCGATCCTGGCGGCGGCCGCGATGAGCCTGAGTTCGGTTTCGGTGATTACGAATTCGCTGCGCTTGCGGAAGGTGAAGCTGTAGGCAACAAACGCTGTCTGACTAGGGAGTCTTTATCAGTCTTGCTACCTTACTTCCCAACTGTTGGAAGTGGCCCACGTTCCAGGTCAAAATCGTTTCTGCTTTGGCCTTTAACGCGCAACGAGCCAGCAGGGCGTCGTAAGTCAAACCTCCCAGGACGCCGGACGCAGCGGCATCGGCTATGGCATCCCAGTATTCCTCAACATTCAAGGCGATGAAGGTCAGTCTCCGCGCCATATCTTCCAGAAAAAGCATGGCCTGATCCGCGCTCGCCCGGTGACTGGCGGGCATGCGAGTGAGAGTCGAGTAAACCTCTGCCAGGCTGTGAACGCCACAACCATCGCGTTTCTTGTCGGCCTTCGAGATAGGCCTTGAGGCTGGCTTCATGATGCCATGCTGATCGATGAAAGCAGGCACCAGGACGGAGGTGTCGAAGAAATATCTCACCGCTGTTTTCCCAGGATGTGCCCGCTCGCGTTCGCGGCGGACTTTGCGCATGGTCTCCTCTACAGCGCCGGCGGGAAGAGGTCCGTCGCCGTGAAGTACCCACACGCCTTGCTTCCTGTACATGCGCGCCCTGCCCCGCGCGGGGCGCAGCAGGATGTGGTCTTCGGAGCTTTCTAGTTCCAGGGAGTCGCCCGGGCTGATCTGCAGGGCTTCTCGTACAGGTTTGGGCAGGACGATCCGGCCCGCTTTGTCGATGGTCAGAGTGGCATTCATAATGGCAGTTTACCATATTGAATGCCATTTATAATGGCACTCGTGATGCCATTCTTGTGCGCTTCAAAATCCGGGGGCAAATCCAAAAGCGATAACCACGAAGGACACTGCCCATAAGCTTCCGGGTGATTGGGCGGCCGCCATCTGCGCGCCAGTGGCACAATAGAACGCTGTGAGCGCGCAGATTCCTTCAACGCCGACATCTTCACTCCGCAAGCCCGGCATCTCGCATGCCTGGCGCGCCTTGCGGTCGCGCAATTTTCGCCTGTATTTCAGCGGCCAGACGATTTCCCTGATCGGCACCTGGATGACGCGCCTGGCGACCAGTTGGCTGGTCTATCGCCTGACGGGTTCGGCGCTCCTGCTCGGCATCGTGGGGTTCTCGGGACAGATCCCCACGTTTCTGTTTGCGCCCCTTGCCGGGGTTTGGGTGGACCGGCTGGATCGACGCCGGGTGCTGGTGGTGACGCAGTTTCTGGCCATGCTGCAGTCGCTGGCTCTGGCCGCGCTTACGCTGAGCCGGCACATCAATATTCAGGAAATCATCTGGCTCAGCGCGTTTCAGGGCCTGATCAACGCGGTTGACATGCCCGCCCGGCAGGCTTTCCTGGTGCAGATGGTGGACGACAAACAACATTTGGGAAATGCAATCGCGCTGAATTCGTCGATGGTCAATCTGGCTCGGTTGGTTGGTCCTTCGCTGGCTGGAGCGGTGATCGCGTTGTCAGGTGAAGGCGCTTGCTTCCTGATCGACGGCATCAGCTACATCGCGGTCATTGCGTCGTTGCTGGCGATGCGGCTGCAGCCTGGGGCCGTGAGAGCGACAACCGTCTCGATGCTCGGCCAGTTCAAGGAAGGCTGGAGATACGTCTCCGGTTTCGCGCCGGTCCGTACCATTCTGTTGCTATTTGCCATGGTCAGCCTGATGGGCTGGCCTTTCACTGTGCTGATGCCGATTTTTGCAGGAACCATCCTGAAGGGCGGTCCGCACACCTTGGGATTTCTGATGGGTGCGGTGGGCGTCGGCGCGCTGGTGTCGGCGATTTCGCTGGCCTTGCGTAAGACCGTGCTGGGACTGGGCAGGATGATTCCCATCTCGACCGCCTGCCTGGGCGTGGGCCTGATACTGTTTGGGATGTCGCGGGTATTGTGGCTGTCGCTTTTGCTGATGTTGTTCTGCGGTTTCGGCATGATGCAGCAGATGGCGGCCAGCAACACCATCATCCAAACCATTGTCGAAGATGACAAACGCGGACGGGTGATGAGCTTCTACGCCATGGCCTTCGTGGGCATGGCCCCGTTCGGAAGCCTGCTCGCAGGAGTCAGCGCCCACGCCATCGGAGCGCCACTCACCGTGATGTTGAGTGGAGCGTGCTGTCTCGCGGGAGCAATATGGTTTGCGACCCAGGTACGCACAATCCGGAAATTGATACGACCGATCTATGTCGATCTCGGCATTCTGCCTGCGGCCAACGCGGTGATCCGCGACAGCGTGGGCGGTTGACAAAAACTGACAATCGCCCCTGAAGCATAGGCCCTAAGGTCATGTGGCTGCACCATTCTGGCAATTGACACTGCGCGGGCTGTATTCAACAATTGCTTCAACAATCTAATCCAACCAGCGGAGGGGCTTTTATGGCGGACGAGGGCGACGTTCACGTCACGTCGGAGGGTAGCGCGGGAAAATGGATCCTGTTGGCGCTCGCGGCGATTTATGTCGCGGGGTCGCTCTATTTCATCTTTGATTTGCGCGGACGCATCGACAAGATGAGCAAGGACCAGGCGTCCAGCAGCACGCAGATTGCCGACCTGAGCAAGCGCATGCAGTCCGCGGAAGCTGACGACGAGACTCTGGCCCATCAACTGGGCATGACCAAGAAAGAGATGGCGACCCGGTCTGCCGACTTGCAGCGGCAGCAGCGTGCAGCCGAAGCGCGTCTGGCGGAGCAGCAGAAGCAGCAGATCAGCGCGGTCAGCGGGGAAGTGGCGGGCGTGAAGAGCGACGTGGGCGGAGTCAAGACCGACGTGGCTTCCACCAAGGCCGACCTCGAAGCCACCAAGGCCAAGCTGCAGAGCACGATTGGCGACCTGGGCGTGCAAAGCGGCCTGATTGCCAACACCCGCGGCGACCTGGAGATTCTCAAGCACAAGGGCGACCGCAACTACTACGAATTCACCCTGATCAAGGGAGCCAAGCCGCAGCCGGTTTCCACGGTGGCGCTGCAATTGAAAAAGACCGACATGAAAAAGGGAAAATTCACCCTTAATGTGACCTCCGACGACAGGACCATCGAGAAGAAGGACCGCAACGTCAGCGAGCCCATCCAGTTCTACAGCGGGCGCGATCGCATGCTCTATGAACTCGTGGTCTGGAGCGTGGACAAGAAGAAAGCCACCGGATACCTGAGCACACCCAAGGGTGCGCCGACGCCGGTCACGGCGACGCAGTAGATCGCATGTATCCCGGCGGTCATGTTCTGATCGGCATCGCGCTGCGGACGACGGTAATTTATGGGGTCGTGCTGCTGGGCATGCGGCTGAGCGGCAAGCGCGAAGTGGGACAGATGACGCCCTTCGACCTCGTCCTGCTCCTGCTACTCAGCAATTCCGTGCAGAACGCAATGACCGGTCCGGATACCTCAGTTCTGGGCGGAGTGGTCGCCGCCGCCACCCTGCTGTTACTCAACTACCTGATTGCGGAACTCTCAGGCGGGAACCGGCGCTTCCGTAAACTGGTGCAAGGCCAGCCCAGTTTGCTGGTGCATGACGGCAAGATCATTGCCGCCCACATGGCCCGTGAGCACGTCAGTCTGGATGAGTTACACCAGTCTCTGCGGGAGCATGGCATTGCAGGTTTGCCCGACGTGGCCCTCGCGGTCCTCGAAGTCGATGGTTCCATCAGTTGCCTGAAGTACGACGAGATCCAACCCACCGCCTCCACTCACCTGGCGCATAGAAAATTCATGAAGAAGCGCGAGTAAAGGCAAAATCGGCCACGGATTTCACGCGGATTTACACTATCATCTTAAGATTTTGGATCCGTGAAAATCCGTGTGAATCCGTGGCGACTCTCTTATTTGGTCAGCACCAGCGGCAGGGGCTGATCGTAGGGCTGGATCACCACGCTCAGAGATTTGCGTTTGTCGAAGCCGTCCCTGGTTACGGGGAAGGTCACCACGATCGTGCCTTGAGCCTGGCCGCCGGGCGGAATTTTCGTCTCCGGCGGTATGCGGCGCCAGGGCGTGTTCCTTGAGCGCGGGAAAAGCCTGAAAGTAACGATCGAAGTCCATGGGGGAGGCGGCTTCATCGCTGAGTTCGCCGCTGTCAGTCGCGATCCTGCCCTTGATGTCATGGATCCACAGCGACTTCTCGCCTGAATTGTGGACGGTAACATTGATCGCCACCATGACCATATTCTGGTCTGGAACTTCGACTGCGGTGATATTGTCCACTGAGCCTCCGCCCTGCGGCTTGGCGCGTGCCATGAAGGCGTAGATGCCCAGCAGGATCGCGGCCGCGCCCAGAACGATGGCCACGATCTTGGCCGGCGGAAGATTGCGTTTCGCGGTGCCAAACTCCTCAGCGATATTGATTCCTGGACCCGGACCGAGATCCACTGACGGAGGCGGTTCTGTGCCTGGCTCCGGCACGGGAGCGGGCGACGGGGTAGGAGGGATATCTTCAGGCATGGCAGGCCTCGACACCGGCAATTCTATACGCTTCTGAAGCTGCCGATGGAAATCTCCTGAAATCAGAATGGAGGCGCGAGCGTCCCGCTCGTGCCGAAGGAATTTGAGACCACGTGGGGACAGCCGTCGCTGGCTGTCCCCACGTGTGCTCAGTGGGCGACCGGCGGCGGGTTGCGCTCGGCGAACTGCCACTGGTGCCAGTATGGATAGACCGGCTCCTGTTCGCTGGCGCGATCGAGCGCCGCGACTTGCGCCGCCGAGAGCGACCAGCCTTCCGCGGCCAGGTTCTGGCGCAACTGCTCTTCGTTGCGGGCGCCGATGATGACGCTGGAAATTGTGGGTCGCTGCAGGAGCCAGTTCAATGCGACCTGCGGTACGCTCTTTTCCAGTTTCTTTGGCCACCTGCTCCAGGGCATCCACGACTTTGTACAAACGCTCGTCTGCTGACCTGCGGGCCCTTGTCGCTGGTCTGGTGCAGCCGGCTGCCGGCGGGCAGGGGTTGGCCGCGTCGGATCTTTCCCGTCAAACGGCCCCAGCCCAGCGGACTCCAGACGAGCGCGCCCACTCCCTGATCCAGCGCGAGCGGCATGAGTTCCCACTCGTACTCTCTTCCCAGCAGCGAATAATAGACCTGGTGGCCTACGTAGCGGGACCAGCCGTAGCGGTCGGAAACGGCAAGAGACTTCATCAAGTGCCAGCCGGAAAAATTTGAGCAGGCGATGTAACGCACCTTGCCGCTCTCGACCAGGTGGTTGAGCGTGCTCAGGACTTCTTCGACGGGAGTAAGCGCGTCGAATCCGTGCAGGTGGTAAATGTCGATGTAGTCAGTGCCCAGACGGCGCAGGCTGGCCTCACAGGCCTGAATCAAATGATGGCGGGATGATCCCACGTCGTTCGGCCCTTTACCCAGGCGGAACGTGGTCTTGGTCGAGATCAGGACATCCTGACGGCCTCCCTCGATGGCTTTGCCGAGAATCTCTTCGGAGAGGCCATTGGAATAGACGTCGGCGGTGTCGAAGAGATTGACGCCGGCTTCCAGGCAGATGGACACCAGGCGAGTGGCTTCGGCTACATCGCTTGCCCCCCAGGCGCGAAAGAATTCAGTCCCTCCGCCGAATGTGCCAGTGCCAAAACTGAGTGCGGGTACTTTAAGGCCAGAGCGGCCCAGCTGTCGGAATTCCATAGAAAATAGATGCAAGGCGGCGGGACGCGATGCGTGTTTTTTCGCGCATCGTCCCGCCCGGTGTCCGTTGTGATCAAGAGAATTTGACCGCCAAGGACGCAAAGGATTGCCGCCAAGGACGCAAAGAAAATCTCACAGTTCAAACCGCGTTTCTTGAGTGACCGCCACACTCTACCAGGCGTGCTTCATTGCCTTGGCAAATTTCGACAGTGGCAGGGTGTTCAAAACGTCTTCCTTCGTGAGCCAGGCGCGCCGGGCCTGCAGTATCCCGAAGCGAATTTTGTCCAGGTGGGAAGTGTGGTGAGAGTCAGTATTGATCACGATCTTGACGCCGTGCTCTTTCGCCAGCCTGAGATGGCGGTCGTTCAGGTCAAGGCGATCGGGATAGGAATTCAATTCCATGGCCACCTTCTTTCGCGCGGCAGCTTTCAGCACGGCGTCGATATCGAAGGCATAGGCATCACGGCGGAGCAACATGCGTCCGGTGGGGTGGCCGATCAGCGAAGTGTTTGGATTTTCCACCGCCTTAAGCAGACGGTCCGTCATCTCGGACGCGCTCTGGTTGAAGTGGGAGTGCACGCTGGCGATAACGATGTCCATCTGCTCCAGCACAGAGTCGGAGAGGTCGAGAGTGCCGTCGGCCAGGATGTCCACCTCGATGCCGGCAAGAATGGTGAGCTCGCCCAGCATGTCGTTCACGGCGCGAATGCGCTGAATGTGTTGGACGGCGCGCTCGTCGTCCAGGCCGTTGGCGAAAGCCAGGTTCTTGGAATGGTCGGTGATGGCCATGTACTTGTAGCCATACTGTTCAGCGGCTGCGGCCATTTCTTCGATGGTGTTGCGGCCGTCAGTTTCGACGGTGTGCATGTGAACGTCGCCTTGCAGGTCGGCCTGAGTGATCAGATCGGGCAGGGTGTGGGCCTCGGCGGCGTCGATTTCACCGAGATTTTCGCGCAGCTCGGGCGGAATGTAGTCGAGCTTGAGTTTGGCGTAAATCTCTTCCTCGGTTTTTCCCGCGACCGGCTTTTCGGTGTCGAGTTTGGCCAGGCTGTACTCGCTGAGGGTGTACCCCATCTTCAGCGCGCGCTGGCGCAGGGCCACATTGTGGGCCTTGGAGCCGGTGAAATACTGCATTGCGGCGCCGAAGGATTCGGGAGGCAGAAGGCGCACATCCACCTGCATGCCTCCGCGCAGGCGAAAACTGATCTTATTATCTCCGCGGGCGATGATTTCCATCAGGCCGGGAAGTTTGATGATGTGGTCGATGAGGTCCTGGCGGGCCCCGTCATCGCAGCAGGCTTTGCCTGTAACCAGGATGTCGAGATCGCCGACGGTCTCGCGTCCGCGGCGCAACGAGCCGGCGGGAGTTACCTTTTCCACCCCGGGATAGTCGCGGAGGTGTTCGATGATCTTGTCGGCCTGCTGTTCGGCCGCGTCGAGCAGAAAGCGTCCGGCAATGCGGCGGTAGTCCTCGATGGCCTTGAGCAGTTTCTGTTCCTGCTTCTCGCCCATGCGGGGGAGTTCACGAATCTTTCCCTCCTTGGCCAGCCTGGCCACGCCATCGACATCGCTCACCTGATACGCACTCCAGATCAGAGCGATGGTCTTCGGGCCCAGGCCCTGGATCTTGAGCAGGTCAAGCATTGATGGGTGATATTTCTTGAGCAATTCGGCGTGCAGCGAAAGTTTGCCCTCTTTGAACATTTCCTGCAGGTTCAGGAGCATGCCTTTGCCAATGCCGGGAATGGCCAGCACCTTCTTGGGTTCACCGATCAGGTCGGCGATCTGTTGAGTCTGGGCCTCGATGGCTTCGGCGGCGTTACGGTAAGAGCGGATGCGGAAGGAATCCTGTCCGTCGATTTCGAGCAGGTCGGCGGTTTCGTAGAGAATGCCGGCGATAGCTTTGTTGTCCATTGCGCTAAAGATTAAACAAGTTGGGGCTCGAGGGGAAGGTGGAAGGTGGTCGAGACAGCTTGCCTATGGTCGCGGACGAGAGCAAGAGGCCCTCGCGACATCCGGCTCGACGCCGGTATTATTGAAGTCAGGCTCCCGGACAACGGTAGTAATCGCGAGAGCCTGTGCTGCAATCCAAGATCTTAGGAAGCCTTGGTGACGTTGGCGGCCTGTGGGCCTTTCGGTCCTTGTGCAACCTCGAACTCAACTTGATCGCCCTCCTGAAGGCTTTTGTAACCTTCCGAGGAGATCGCGCTGTAATGCACGAACACGTCAGGGCTGCCATCGTCACGTCCTATAAAACCGTAGCCCTTGGCGTTGTTAAACCACTTTACCGTACCTTTCAAACGTTCCACGTACGCCCCCTCGGGCACGTTCTCTGCGAAGCGAGGCCGTACCCTAGCATTTGAGGCAATTGTGCTGCCAGCGGGGGGTGCTGTCAAGGGACTGCGGTACATAGCGGCCGCGATCAGTGCGGCTTTGGACCGGCGAGGGACTGGTTGAGCCAGAGGACGCCGGAGATGGTCTTGGCGTCCTTGATCGTGCCCCGCATGACCATGCCAACCGCGGCCGAAAGCGGCACCATGCGAAGGTGGATGACTTCATCGGCTTCCGGTTGGGCCGGGCCTGGGCGCAGACCGCGCGCCAGAAACAGGTTCATGGTCTCTGCCAGGAATCCCGGGCTGGCGTAGAAGCACAGAATGCGTCGCCAGCGTGATGCGGTGTAACCGGTCTCCTCCAGAAGTTCGCGTTTGGCGGCGGTCAAATCATTTTCGCCGTCGTCGATGCGTCCCGCGGGCAGTTCCCATAAAAGCTGGCGGGCGGCGTGGCGGTACTGGCGCTCGAGCAGGATGCGCGGCTCGGAGCGGCTGTCCTCAACCGCAAGAATCACAACTGAACCGGAGTGACGCACAATGTCGCGGCGAGTGCGCACGCCGCTGGGCTCGAGCACATGTTCCTCGGTGACGCGAAAGGCAGGTCCGTGATAGACCTCGCGGGATGAGAGCACGCGGGCTTTGGTGGTTCTCTTACGGGCTTTAGGCATGGGAAATACTATAAAGCACGGGGCTGCTGGATTCTTGTAGCGCCGCCGTCCCGGCGGACGGCAGGGTGCCCTCCGGGACAGCCGGCGAGACGCCGGCGCTACAGGGAGCCTCAGATGCTATGCTGCGGCGATGGCAGTCAGGCCGCGCATCGCGATTGTGGGTCCCGGAAGGCTGGGCAGCGCGCTGGCGCTGGAACTCTGGCGGGCCGGATATCGCGTCAACGCAATCATCTCTGGAAATACCCACGCGTCTCAAAGGAAAGCCCGGGCGCTTGCCCGGCGGGTGCATGCCCGGTGGAGCGCGCCTGGCACGCCCTTTGAAGCCGATCTGGTCTGGTTCTGCGTGCCTGACCGCGAAATTGCGCGGGCCGCCCGGCAGCTCGAAAATGTGGTGGAGTGGAAAGGCAGGATCGCGCTGCACTCGAGCGGCGCCCTCGCGAGCGACGAACTACGGGCGCTGCACCATCGCGGTGCGGCCGTGGCCTCGGTACATCCGTTGATGACTTTTGTCCGAAGATCGCTTCCTTCGTTTCGCGGTGTGCCTTTTGCGCTCCAGGGTGATTCCGCTGCCCTGCGAGCGGCCGGCAGAATTGTGCGCGACCTCGGCGCGCAGCCGTTTTCCATTTCGAAAAACAGGAAACCGGCCTATCACGCGTGGGGAGCGTTCACTTCTCCGCTGCTGGTTGCCTTGTTGGTGACGGCAGAAAAAGTGGCGCGTGCGGCCGGCCTTTCGAGCGCTGAAGCCCGCCGGAAGATGATGCCGATTCTGCGCCAGACCCTGGCCAACTACGCGAAGCTGGGTCCGGCGGGGGCTTTCAGCGGGCCCATTGTGCGCGGGGATGCGCTGGTGGTGCGACAGCATCTGAGAGAGTTGAAGAAGATTCCTGGGGCTGGGGACGTTTACCTGGCGCTGGCGCGCGCAGCGCTGCGGTATCTGCCCGTGGGGAATCGGAAGGAACTGGACAGGATACTGCGGAGGTAGAGATTGCATCCGCCGCCCGTTGCCCTTTAGCGTTCCGTCAACTCTGAGCTCGAGGCGACTATAGGGGTCCTTCGACTCCGCCACTTCTTCGCGAAGCGAAGAAGTGGCTGCGCTCAGGATGACACGGGATTATTTCAGGTCAGCATCAGCCTTTCGATTTTCCGGGCGCGGCCCGTTACTTCATCGCAATCGACTACCACGGCGCAGAGGCGAACGTCGCCGGTGGCGGCCTCGAAACGCGCGGGCATGTTGTTCAGGAAGCGGGCAATGATCATTTCTTTCTGCACACCGATGACGCTGTCGTAGGGGCCCGTCATACCGACGTCGGTGATGTAGGCAGTGCCGCCGGGCATGACTTGCTCGTCGGCGGTCGGAATATGCGTGTGCGTGCCGACGACGGCCGTGACCCGGCCATCCAGATACCATCCCAGAGCCAGTTTTTCCGACGTAGCTTCGGCGTGCACATCGACAAAAATCACCTTGGCCTTGATCCCTTTCAATAACTGGTCGGCGATGCGGAACGGGTCATCGTTCGACGCCATGAACACGCGTCCCTGGAGATTGATCACCGCATACGGGACATTGTTCTTGAGGCCTTCGTACACGCCCCATCCCGGCAGGTCGGGCGCATAGTTGGCCGGGCGCAGCAGGCGGCGGGCGGGGCTGTGCTGGTTGCCGTCAGCGCTCTGAAAGTAGTCGATGATTTCGCGCTTGTCCCAGATGTGATTGCCGGTGGTGATGACATCGATGCCCAGGTCGAACAGGTCTTCCGCCAGCGCTCCTGTAATACCGAAGCCGCCGGCCGAGTTTTCACCATTGGCAATGACCAGATCGATGGCGCGTTCCTTCACCAGTCCGGGCAGGCGGTCTTTGACGATGTTGCGTCCGGGGCGTCCGAAAATGTCGCCGATGAAGAGAATATTCATGATCAGAGATGCGTTTCGATGGTAACACTGACTAGCCAGTCGTCAGTCGTCGGTCGTCAGCAAGCGCGACGTGCATTCACTGACGACTGACGACCGACGACTGACGACTCCCATCCAGCTCTGCCGTTTTCAGAAAATCGTAGTTGCCGGAGGGATTCAGCGTGAGATTGCGAACTCGCTTCGAGTGCACCAGAACGTTGTCGAAATACCACAGATTGATGTAGGGCAATTCATCGGCCAGGGTGCGCTGGAGTTCTGCGTATAACTGCTTGCGGGTGTTGCGGTCGAGTTCCTGGCGGGCCTGATCGATCAGCGCATCCACCCGCGGATCGGCGAAGTATCCGCGGTTGGCGCCGTTGGGAGGGAATTTGGAGGAGTGGAAGACATATTCGAAGATGTCGGGGTCTTCGTTGCCGCCGATCCAGCGCAGCGAATAGACCTGGAAAAGGCCGTGGGTCACGTCGGAAAAAAAAGTCGCGAATTCAAAAGTGCGAATATCGAGTGCGATTCCCACCTGCCGCAGCTGTTGCTGCAGCACCGCCGCCATAAGGCGCGTGCTTTCTTCGGTCGACGACTTCATGGTGAGATGGAAGCGGACGCCGTTTACCTCCGGATATCCTGATTGCTCGAGCAACTGGCGGGCGCGTGCGGGATCGTAGTCGTAGGCGGGCACGTCGCCGTTGTAGGCCCAGCTTTCCGGGGGCAGAAGGCTGTTGGCGGGCCGGGCAAAACCGCGTTGCAGATATTCGAGCAGAGGGCGGCGGTCGATGGCATAAGCCAGGGCCTGGCGAACCCGCTCGTTCTTGAGAATAGGATCGCGCAGGTTGAACGCCAGATAGGCCAGCACGGTGCCGGGGGCGTGCATGACGGCGAGATTCGGATCGTGCTCCAGAGTCAGGACCATGTCGGAAGTCAGGGCGTTGATGGCGATGTCGGCGCTGCCTTTGCGCAATTCCAGCGCGCGCGTAGTGGTATCGGGCACCACGATAAAATGGACTTTCGAAAGATGCGCCTTTTCGCCCCAGTAGTCGTCATTGCGGGCGAGCACAACATCCTTGTCCTGCTCCGCGCTGACGAAACGGAAAGGCCCCGAGCCCATGGGCTGGCGGCCGACCTCGTCGCCGCTGCCGTAGGGAACGATGCCCATGGCGCCGTCGGAGAGGTTCCACAGCAACGTAGCGAAAGGTTCTTTGAGATGGAAGACGACGGTGTAGTCGTCGGTCGCCTCGATGCGGTCCACGAATCGGTAAACCGCTGCTTTTGCGCTGCGCACCTTTCCCTGCAGCAGGGAGTCGAAGGTCCACTTCACATCGCGAGCGGTCAGGGGGCGGCCGTCGTGAAACCTGACGCCGTGGTGCAGGTGGAAGACGTAGGTCAGCGGATCGGGAATGTCCCAGCGTTCGGCCAGGCCGGGAGCGACATCGAGGTTGTTGCCGCGGGTGAGCAGGTCGTCGAAGATGAGGTCATCGATGCGCTCCGATTGCGCGTCCAGGCCGATGCGCGGATCGAGGTTGGTGGGGCTGCTCTCGATGATCATCACCAGGGTGTTGGGGTCGGGTTTGCTGGAGCAGGAGATCAGGAGGAAGCACGCGGCGCAGGCGAGAGCCTGAATGGTCTTCGCTGCCGGCAAAAAGAAACAGCCGGTCCCTCGACTCGTTTCGGCGCGCGAGCGCGCCTTCACCTTCGCTCGGGATGACAGTTTTTTATATTCTTCCTCACGCATACGAGATCTTTCCCAGGATCGCCGGCCGCGTGGCACCCGTTGCGGAGGGAATATTGGACGGGCGATGGTTCCAGGTTTCATACGCCATGAGCGCGAAGGCGGCGGCTTCCTTGGCCGCAGAGGGCAACCCGAATTCGTCGGAAGCGCGAATGGCTAGATGCAGAGGCCGAAGTTCGTTGGCCAGCATGGCGAGGAGTGTCGGATTATTGGCGCCGCCGCCGGAGACCACGAACTCCCGATAATTACCGCGACGCGATAGCACGAAGCGTCGCAAGGCGTCGGCGATCGAGCGTGCTGTCAAAGCCGTGGCGGTGGCGACCACATCTGCTTTACCTGCGCGCCCACAACTCTTGATGAATTGCTGCGCGAACTCGCGTCCGAATTCTTCCCGCCCCGCAGTCTTGGGCGGGAGGCAGCGGAAAAATGGACGGCGCAGGATCTCGGACGCCACCCGCTCAAGTACCGCGCCCGAAGCTGCGATGCGGCCGTCGCGATCGTAGGGCTGGCCGAAGAGGCGTTCCGTGACCGCATCGATCACCATGTTGCCGGGGCCGGTGTCGAAAGCTGTGACTTGTTTCGCCGACGCACCCGCCGGGATCGCAGTCAGATTCGCGATCCCTCCGATGTTTTGCACAATGCGGCCGATCTGTCGATCGCGGTAGAGCAGGTAATCGAGGAAGGGAACCAGGGGCGCTCCCTTGCCTCCGGCGGCCATGTCGGCCGGACGGAAATCGGACACGACGGGGACGCCCGTGCGCGCGGCAATCACGGCGCCTTCTCCCGTCTGCCAGGTGACGGCCAGTTTGCGGCCGAGAAATCTTGCTGGCTCGCCCTGGTGGTAGAGCGTCTGCCCGTGGCAGCCAATGAGTTCTACTTTCAGGCGGAAACGGCGTTGGGTGGCCAGGACGGCTTCGGCATAGAGCTCGGCCAGCAGAAAATTCAGGCGGGCAAGGTCGGCCACGCTGATTTGTGCGGCGTTCATGGCTTGCAGCACCGCACGGCGGACCGCTCTCGGGTACGGGTACTCGGCTTGGGCTACGAATTTGAAGGTTAGGTTGGATGGATCAAAAACTCGCGGGCGGGTCGCGCGCGACCACACCAGCCTTACCAGGGCCACGTTGATGCCGTCGGCTGAGGTGCCGCTCATGATGCCGGCGACGATCATGAAGCCGCCGCCAGTTTAGCCAGCCTGACCTGCTCGCCGAGTTCCCATACCTGGCGGGACAGTCTTTCGAGTTTCGCCGCAGTGGGCGCCGGCGGTCTGCGCTTTAACTCCGGAGACTTCTTCTTGAAGGCCAGCACGCGTGCGGCAGACTCCCTCACCCGCTGGGCAAACTTGCGGTTGTTCTCCGCTTCCTGGATGAGGGCTTCGTAAGAGCGCGTAACGTATTCCTCGATGTGACAGATCAGGCACAGGTCGCCGCCGGCGCGGACGTGCTCAACCGCGGCCTGCTCGATGGGCGCCGCCTTCAGCACGCCTCCCATTTCCAGATCGTCGGAGACGACCAGGCCGCGGTAGCCGATCTTTTTTCGCAGGACATCGGTGATCCACTTTTTGGAGAGCGATGCGGGACTTTTGTCGTGGGTAATCGCGGGGTAGTTGGCGTGTCCGATCAGCACCATGGGCAGTTCACGGCGCAAAGTCCGGTAGGGATACAGGTCCTCCGCCCAGAGCTTCTTCCACGACTTGTGTATCGATGGAAGTTCCTGGTGAGTGTCGAGGTTGGCCTCGCCGAGGCCGGGAAAATGCTTGGCGGAGCCGATCACCCGTGCCTCGCGCAGTCCCTGGAGAAATTCCCGGGCATAAAGGACTGCTTGTTTCGGGTCTGCGGAAACCGCGCGCGAACTCATGACCGTTTTGGAGGGCTCGAAGGCCAGGTCCACCACTGGCGCGAAGTCAGTGTTGAATCCCAAGGTCCGGCAGGATTCTCCGATGACTTTGCCGTGTTTGCGAAAGAGTTTGCGGTCTCCGGTGGAGAAGACGTCGGCGGCAGAAGGGCTTGAGCCGTTGATGTTGCGGAAGCGATCGACCCGGCCGCCCTCCATGTCCACGGCGGTGAAAAGGGGTGTGGATACGCAGGCCTGGCAGTCCTTCAGCAGGTTGTAAGTTTGCTCTCCGCCGGTAATGTTGCGCGCGAACAGGATGACGCCGGCGGGTTGAATGCGGGTCAGCAGGTCGGCCAGGCCGGAGGACATCTCGGTTCCGTCGAAACCGATGATGAGGAGCTGGCCGACGTCGCGACGCAGATCGGATAGGTTGTTCTGTCTGGGCATTATGGGTAACTATTCAAGTAACACTTCACTTAGATTTTCTTCGCGTTCTTTGCGGGTTTCTTTGCGTCCTTTGCGGTAAAAAGGCTCTTAACCGCAAAGTTCGCAAAGAAGTCCGCAAAGGTCGCTAAGAAAACCTACTGCGAAGTCAGACGTCGTTAAACCCTCATTCCACCTGCTTTTTCAGTTGTGCCAGCAGGTTCAGCGCCTCGAGCGGAGTCAGTGAATTCAAATCGACTTCGCGCAGCTTGTCCAGCACCGGTTGTGACAGCGGCGTGAAGATGGTCAACTGCGCGGCTGGCGGGTGTGAACCGGGCGAGAGATGCCCCATCAGTTGGCGTTCCGCGCTCTCATGTTCGGCCAGCACTTCGCGGGCGCGCACGATGACTTCGTTGGGGAAGCCCCGCCAGCTTGGCCACTTCGATTCCGTAGCTGCGGTCGGCGGCCCCGGGCGCGACTTTGCGGAGGAAAACGATCCCGCCGCCGGTTTCCTTTACCGTCACGTGATAGTTCTTGACGCCCGAGAGTTGTTCGGCCAGTTCGGTCAATTCGAAGTAATGAGTAGCGAAGAGGGTCTTGGCGCGAGTGCGGGCGTGAATATATTCGACCGCGGCCCAGGCGATGGCCAGGCCATCGTAGGTGGCGGTTCCGCGTCCGACTTCGTCCAGAAGAATTAAAGAACGTGGCGTCGCAGTATGGAGGATGGCGGCAGTCTCCGTCATCTCGATCATGAAAGTGGAACGGCCGCGGGCCAGGTTGTCGCTGGCGCCAATGCGGGTGAACACGCGGTCCACCAGTCCCAGCCGGGCCGAACGCGCGGGCACGAATGATCCTGCCTGCGCCATGATCACGGTAAGCGCGGCTTGCCTCAGGTAGGTGGATTTGCCACCCATGTTGGGGCCGGTCAGCACCATGATGGCGTTGGTGGTTGAGTTCAGAAAAAGATCGTTGGGCACGAAGCGGTCTCCGCTGCCCAATTCCAGTTGTTCGATGACGGGGTGCCGTCCGGCAACAATCTCGAGGTCGGCCGAGTCGTCAAACTTCGGGCGGCAATAATTTCGCAGGGCCGCCACCTGAGCCAATGCCGCCAGCACATCCACCTCAGCCAGCGCCAGCGCGGTCTGGCGGATGCGGCGGGCCTCACCGGCAATAGCCGAGCGCAATTCGATAAACAACCGGCGCTCGATATCGACGATCTTTTCCTGAGCATCGAGAATCTTTGATTCGTATTCCTTCAACTCCGGCGTAGTAAAGCGCTCGGCATTGACCAGGGTCTGCTTGCGTTCGTAATCGGGCGGTGCCAGGTGCGAGTTCGCCTTCGAGATTTCGAGATAGTAGCCAAAGATCGAGTTGAACTTCACTTTCAGGCTGGCAATACCGGTGCGCTGGCGTTCGCGCTGTTCGATCTGGGCGAGAAATTGTTTGCTGTTGCGGCTGAGGTCGCGGAGCTGGTCAAGTTCTGGATCGACACCGGGCTGAATGACGCCGCCATCGGAGAGAGAAATCGGGGGCTCCGGGACGATTGTGCTCTCGATGCGCTGGCGCAGGTCGGTGAGCTCGTCAACTGAGGAATGGAGTGCGGTCAGCCGCTCGCTGTGAGTGGGTGGCGCAACCTGCGCGGCCGAGTCGGCCGCGGCCACACCTGCTACACGCTGCAGGGCTATGCGCACCGACGGCAGCCTGGCCAGGGAAGCGGCCAGGGCCAGGACGTCGCGCGGGTTGGCGGTTTCGAGCGTGACCCGGCTGAGCAGGCGCTCCAGATCGAGAATGCCATCGAGCGCGCGGCGAAGTTCCTCGCGAGCGATGGTCTCCTTCACCTGAGACTCGACGGCATCGAGACGAGCGTTGATCTCGGTGATTTCGATGGACGGGCGCAGCAGCCAGGAGCGCAACAAGCGTTTGCCCATCGGGGTCACGGTGGCGTCGATCGAGCGGAACAGCGTGATCCCGGCGTCAGCACCGGCGAAGAGAGGTTCGATGAGTTCGAGGTTGCGCACCGTGACCGCGTCGAGCACCAGGCAGGTTTGCCGTTCGTAGAACCCGATGCGGTCCACATGGCTCAAGGTCCCGCGCTGGGTGGAGCGGACATAGTAGAGGATGGCGCCGGCGGCGGCGGCCGCCGCGGGCTTGCCTGACAGACCGAAGCCTTCCAGCGACAGCACTCCAAAATGATTTTCCAGCAGAGGGATGGAGTGGTCTGGAGCGAAAATCCAGTCGTCGAGCGGAGTTTCGGCATAACCCGACCCGCCCGTTGGGCGGCCCGGACGAGTCCCTTCGACTCTGCTCAGGGCAGGCTCCGACCCGTTCTCACAGGGTTCGTGGCGTAACTCAAATAACGGAGCGGATGAGGCGTACAGGACTTCCCTGGGGCGCAACTGCTGGATTTCCTCCTGAATTCTTTTGCTGGCGCCTTCTCCCTGAAATTCGGTGGCGCGAAACTCGCCGGTAGAAAGATCGAGGGCGGCGAAGCCCACGCGCTCACCAGTCTGCGCGATGGCGGCCAGGAAATTGTTTTCCTCGGAACTGAGAGAAGAATCTGCCGCAGTACCCGGCGTGACTACCCTTGTGACTTCGCGCCGCACCAGTTTCTTGGCCAGGCGCGGGTCCTCCACCTGCTCACAGATCGCGACCTTGAATCCCTTGCGAATCAACTTCGAGATATAACCCTCAGCGGCATGATGTGGCACTCCGCACATGGGGATGGCGACGCCTTTTTCTTTGTTGCGAGAGGTCAGCGTGATCTGCAGCTCCTTGGCGGCAAGAACAGCGTCGTCGAAGAAAAGTTCGTAAAAATCTCCCAGGCGGAAGAACAGCAGGGCGCTGGGGTGCTCCTTCTTGATGGCGGCATACTGCCGCATCAACGGGGTGGACGGCTCGGTCATTTCAACGGGCTTCGTGCGCGGATTATAACAAAGGCAGCGTCGCTGTTTCTGTGCTGACAATCACATCCCAGAGTTCGGCCGCCTTTGCGTCCTTTGCGGCTTTTCTTTGCGTCCTTCGCGGTTTAAGAATTTGTTTGACTTGCGGACAGATCAACCCCGTAACCGCAAAGAACGCAAAGGCAAGCGCAAAGGTCGCAAAGAAAGGCAAGGGATGTCAGTCAGCAATCGGAGTTGACGCGCCATCTGCGCCGATGTTTTCCTTACAGCCATGGAATTGCGCAAGGATCCGATTACCCGCTCGTGGGTCATCACTGGGGACGATGTTCCCGACACCGCTCCCCGCGCGGAGGCCTTCTGCCGCTTTTGCCCGGACTCACCGGTGGCGGCGCAACTGGTTTCCAACATGCCGGGGATCAAGGGCGGCCCCTGGTCGGCGCGTGCCGTGGTGCATCCCGCGCCTCTGTACCGCATTGAAGGCGAGCCGGCGCGCCGCGGCGACGGCATCTACGATCGCATGTCCTCGGTGGGCGCGCACGAGGTGCTGGTGGAGAACGTGCATCATGACCGGCAACTATGGAACGCGAGTGATGCTGAGATCGAGCAGTTCCTGCTGCTGGCGGCGCACCGCATTCAGGACTTGAAGCGCGATGCGCGCTTCAAGTACGTCAGCATCTTCAAGAATCACGGAGTCAATGCCGGCCAGGAATTCGAGCATCCCACTTCGCAGCTCACTGCCACCACATTCGTTCCTCGCCGGGTGCTTTATGAACTGCGCGCCGCCCGGGATTACTTCAAGGCCAAGGAGCGCTGTGTCTTCTGCGACATCATTTCCCAGGAAATTCAGCAGAACCAGCGAGTCGTCGAAGTGCGTGGCGACTTTGTCGCGTTTTGTCCTTACGCGCCCCGCGTGCCCTATGAGACCTGGATTATTCCGAGATCCCACGAAGCCTCGTTCGCCCGCTTCGGACTTGCCCGGCCCGCCCACTTGATCGATCTGGCGGCCTTGTTGCGCCGTACCCTGCAAAGGATTCGCACCGTGACCCGGGAATTTCACCTGGTGCTGCACACTTCGCCCAATACCTCGTTTCGCTCGAAGAGTCTGGACTATTGGAAGACCATCGACGACGACTACCACTGGCACATTGAAATCCTGCCGGTGATCGGAGGCCGGGCAAGGTCATACACCTTCAAGGAAGTTTATTACTCGCCCGTGACTTCAGAGACCGCGGTCAAGCGGCTGCGGGAAGCGAGAATTGAAGGATGAGTCGAGTTGTCATACCTGAGCGCAGTACCTTCTTCGCATAGCGAAGAAGGTGCGGAGTCGAAGGACCCCTATTTCCGGCGGTTGGTCTGGGTCGAGGTGCTTCGACTGCTTCACCTCTTTGCCGCGTGGTGGGTCAGTTTGGAGACCATGAATCACGAAGGGCACGAAGGTCCACGAAGGAAACCCAGGAAAACAAAGCCTTCGTGATACTTCGTGTCCTTCGTGGTTTATGCCCTTGCCGTGTCCTATCACGAAGCTGCGCCATTACCCTTTGCCAGGCAAAGAGGGTTCAGTCGCTCAGCATGACATAATGACTGGTTTCCGGAGGGACCAACTCTTGAAAAGTTTCTTCGTCCTGTTTCTGTTGGCGGGCATGACTCTGGCCCAAACCGCTCCCGCCAAGCAGGAAGTTCTCTGGCAGAAACTCGAAGCCAATATCAGCGATGTGGATCACGGCCTGGACGGCGTGCTGGGCGTTGCCATTCTCGACCTGGGCAGCGGAGAGAAATTCCTGCTGCGGGGCGACGACGTTTTTCCTCAAGCCAGCTCCATCAAGGTAGCCGTATTAGCGGAGCTTTACCGCCAGGCGCAGGCCGGCAGACTGAAACTCACCGATTTGTACACGGTCCAGGCAGCGGACCTGGTTCCGGACAGCACCATCATGGGCGGACTCACGCCGGGCGTCACCCGGATTACCCTGCGCGATCTCGCCACCATGATGATTGCGGTCAGCGACAACAGCGCAACCAATGTTCTGATTGATCGCGTGGGCATGGAGAATGTAAATGCCCTGATGGATTCGCTCGGCCTTGCCCACACCCGCCTGCGCCGCAAGATGATGGACCTGAAGGCGGCCAGCGAGGGCAGAGAGAACATTTCGACTCCGGCGGAAATGATGACCCTGCTCGAAGATCTCTATCGCGGCAAAGTCCTGAATAAAGAAATGACCGCTGACTTCTTCGTCATGCTCAGCACGCCCAAGAACAGTTTCATCCCGCGAGACTTGCCCGAGGGCCTGAAGATCGCCAACAAGCCGGGCGAACTGGAAGGCGTGCGAAACGATTCGGGCATCGTGTTCGTCGAGAATCGCCCCTACGTGATCTGCGTGATGACGACATACCTGCATCGTGAACGGGACGGCGAGGAGGCAATCGCGAAAATCTCCGTCGCCGCCTACCGCATGTTCGACCGGCTGGCCCGGGCAAGCGAATACGGGCGCGTAGTTTCGCCGGGAAACGGCAAGTGAGATCGGTCGTCAGTCGTCAGTCATCAGTCGTCGGCCAAGACTGATGCGAGCTGACGGCAAGACGACTGAAGACTGACGACCGACGACTGTCCTATGACTCTCCGTCGCATGAAGACGTACACCGGTGGTCAGGGCTACGTCTATCAGTACTATTTCGTGGGCAAGCGAGCGGCTTTGGCGGATGCTCCTGAAGCTCCGGCCAGCGAATATATTTTCGACGTCACTTCGGACCGCAAGACTACCTTCGCGGTGAGCGTTTTCCTGCCTGGCGAGTCGGTGCAAACCTGGGCAACAGCGCATGAGCGCGGACTGACCGATGCCGAGCAATACGGCGCGGTGAAGCTCAGGTTGTTTCAGGCTTTCGATGAAATTGAGGACATGCTGGCGGACGGGCGCCGCCTGGTTGTAAGTTCCGATGGCCTTGAGAAAGCCCTCGAGTCGCTGGGCGTGCAGTAACGGGTTACTGTAGCGCCGGCGCCTGGCCTGATGTGCGGGTAGAGCCCGCCATTTTTCCTGCAGCTTTTTGAGCGGCTCACGAGCGGAGGGCGGGACGCCGGCGCTACCAGGGCCGGCGCTACCGGGTGCCCTTCTTACTCTTCTGCCCTGGCTCCGGTGCAGACTATAATCAGCGGGACGGCCGGCTGGACCGGTTCGACCTTCTCTGTCCATCACTATGCCAATACTGTGGCTCCGAGTGGCGCTGGGCTGCTACACGGTGGGACTGCTCTACGCGCTCCTGGCGCTGACTCGCACCAGTTCGCTTCTGAACCGGGTGGCGCTGCCCGCCATGAGCCTGGGCATGGTGTTTCAATTCGTGTCCCTGACCGAGGCCGTGCTGCTTTCCGGACAGCTGACCCTGGCCTCCGTGCACAATTCGGAGTCGCTGCTGGCGTTGCTGGTGATGGCGGCGTTCATGATTGTGTATCTCGTGTATCGCACCACCTCGCCCGGCATCGTAGTGTTTCCACTGGTGTTCGTTTTGACTTTTGTGGCGGCCACTACCCAGCAGCCGTTTCTGGAGGTTTCGCCGGGCATGCGTCGGGGATGGCTCTTCGTCCACATTGCCATGATCTTCATTGGCTATGCGGCGCTGTTCCTGAGTTTTGCCGCCAGCCTGCTTTACCTTCTGCAGGAACGCAGCCTGAAATCGAAAAAGCCGGCCGCGATTCTGTTGCGTCTGCCCGCTCTCGAGGTGATTGACCAGATCGGTTATCGCTCGCTGCTGCTCGGCTTTCCCTTCATGACCCTGGGACTGATCGCGGGCAGCATCGTGGCCCAGGCCACCTACGGGCGTCTGGATTTTCTCGATCCCAAGATTTTTCTGTCGCTGCTGATGTGGGCGGTTTATATGGTGATGGTGTTTACCCGCTGGAATGCGGGATGGCGGGGACGCCGCGCCGCGTATCTGGCTACCGGCGCTGTAATCGCGGCGGTCATCGCCTGGTCGGCGAATTATTACAGTGCGATTCACGGGTTCGTCCAATCATGAAGTTTCAACTCATTGGGGTGAACCATAAGACCGCGCCGGTGGAGGTGCGGGAGCGTTTCGCTATCCCCGAGTGGCGACTGCCCGAGGCCTTGAAGCGCCTGGCGGGGCATCCCGGCGTGGACGAAGGCATCATCCTGTCCACCTGCAACCGGGTGGAAGTGCTGGCGCAAACCAAAAACGGCGCGGTGGACCTGCGCGGCTTTCTCCGCGACTACTTTCAACTGAATCCAGCCGACTACGAGCCTCACCTTTATGAATACCGCGAAAGCGACGCAGTCCGGCACCTGTTTCGCGTGGCCTCGAGCCTGGACTCGATGGTGGTGGGCGAGCCGCAAATTCTGGGGCAGGTGAAGGAGGCTTATGCCACGGCCCGTGCCGTGGGTGCAGTCCACTCCCAGCTTGATCTGCTGCTGACCCGGGCGTTCGCAGTGGCCAAGCGGGTGCGCACGGAAACCGCAGTGGGTTCGTCCGCGGTCTCGGTGGCCTCGGTCGCAGTGGAACTGGCCAAAAAGATTTTCGGATCGCTGCAGGGCAAGCACGTCTATCTCGTGGGCGCGGGCAAGATGAGCGAACTGGCGGCGCGCCACCTGATCGCGCACGGCGCGGAGTCTATTTTTGTGGCCAATCGCACTTACGATCGGGCCCAGCAACTGGCGGCGCGGTTTGACGGACAGGCCATCCTGTTTGAGCAGCTCTACGAAACCTGCGACCGCGCCGACATCGTGATTACCTCGACCGGCGCGCCCCACGCCATCTTCCGGCGGGAGCATGGCGAGCTGTTTCTGGCCCGGCGGAAAAACCGGCCCATGTTCTTTATCGATATCGCCGTGCCTCGCGATGTCGATCCGGAGATGAACCGGCTGGACGGCATCTTCGTTTATGACATCGACGATTTGCAGCAGGCGGTCACCTCGCACGTCGCCGATCGCAAGAAAGAAGCGGAGCGCGCCGAGGCCATCATCACCGGCGAGGTGGAGCGTTTTCAGGTGCGGCTGCAGACCCTGGATGTGGTGCCAACCATCGTCTCGCTGCAGGACCACCTGGAAACCATTCGCCAGGCCGAGATTGACCGGGTGCGGGGCCGCCTGGGGCCGCTTTCGCCGGAACAGGAACTGGCGGTGGAAGCGCTTACCCGCGGCATCATCAGCAAGATCATGCACACGCCCATCAGCACGTTGAAGACGGCAGTGCGGGAGCCGGAAGCCACCACCGTGGTCGATATCGTGCGGCGGCTGTTCGATCTCCATGACAAAGGTGTGCAAGAGAAGGACCTGCAAGGGCGGAGGAGAGACGACAAAAAGGCGGCGAAGCCTGGGCGGAGAATCCGGAGCAAAAGAGTAGTGGCACGGCTACGCATTGGTTCCCGCGGATCGCAACTTGCCCTATGGCAGGCCAGTCACATCAAAGCGCTGCTCGAGCAACGCGGGCACAGCGTCGAAATTGAAATCATCAAGACCACCGGCGACAGAATCACCGATGTCGCCCTCGCCCAGGTCGGCACCAAGGGAATGTTCACCAGGGAAATCGAGGAAGCGCTGGCGGAGAAGCGGGTCGATCTGGCGGTGCACAGCCTGAAGGACCTGCCCACCGAAATCCCGGCGGAGTTTGAAATCGCCGCCATCACCACGCGTGAGGATGCGCGCGATGTTTTCTGCTCGCGCCAATACGACAGCATTAAAGAATTGCCCAACCGGGCCAGGGTCGGCACCAGCAGCCTGCGGCGGCAGGCGCAGCTGAAGGCGTTGCGGCCCGATCTCGACATTCATCCCTTGCGCGGCAACGTGGACACCCGCCTGCGGAAACTTGAGGCCGGCGAATACGATGCTGTGATCCTGGCCGCCGCCGGGCTGAATCGCCTGGGTAAGCGGGAATCCATAAGGCAGGTGCTCCCGGCGAAGCTGATGTGTCCGGCGGCGGGCCAGGGCGCGCTGGCAGTCGAGATCCGCAAAGACGACTCGGCCGTGCAGCTGCACGTGGTCTTCCTGGATGACAACGCCGCTCGCCTTACCACCACGTGCGAACGCGCCTTGCTGAACAAGATGGGTGGAGGCTGCCAGGTGCCGATCGGGGCGCTGGCGGAAGTGGTCAATGGCCGGTTGCACCTTGACGCAGTGGTCGCGCGTCCGGATGGAACAAAAGTGTTGCGCGAATCCGGCGAGGGAGACAATCCCGTGGAGTTGGGTGAGACCGTGGGCGAGGCGCTGTTGCGTCGCGGCGGCGATGCGATCTTGCGCGAAGTGTACGGCACAGCAACGGCGGCGCCAGAGCAGCCGTGAGCGTGTAGTCTGCCGGATCTAGTGTGGTCGCGGGCGACTCGCCCGCGCTGCGGTAGCTCTTTCGCGATATGAAATCAAACCGGAAATCGAAAACGCCCGGACTCGCCGGAGTGCGCATTCTGGTGGGCCGGGCGCGCCATCAGGCCAGCGCGCTTTCCGCGGGCCTGCGCGACCTGGGCGCGGAAGTCCTGGAAATTCCGTTCATCGAAATCCGCAAGCCCCGCTCCTACAAAGGGCTGGACGGGGCCCTGAAGAATCTTTCCGAATACGACTGGCTGATCCTGACCAGCGTGAACGGAGTCGAAGCAGTGTGGGAGAGGCTGCGAAAACTCCGGCTGAGCGGGAAACCCATGCGTCATCTGAAGATCGCTGCGATCGGTCCTGCGACCCGGCAGGCCATCGAGCAGCACGGGATGAAAGTGGACGTTGTGCCCAGGGAATATGTGGCGGAGTCAGTGGTAGCGAGCCTGCGGCGGAAGGTGAAAGGGAAGCGCGTGCTGCTGGCGCGGGCGAAAATTGCGCGTGATGTGATTCCGCGTGAACTGCGAAAACTGGGGGCGCGGGTGGACGTGGTCGAGGCTTACGAGACCGTGATTCCAGAGTCTTCACGGCGACGGCTGCGTGCGGCCCTGAAATCTCAGAAGCAACGTCCCGACTGGATTACCTTTACCAGTTCTTCCACGGTCAGGAATTTCGTGGCACTGCTGGCAGAGAGCCGCGGGCGAGTCGCCCGCGTCCACATAGGCACGGAACCTGATCGGCGTGCGGTTTGCTTCCATTGGGCCGATTACTTCGTCTACTCTTCGGGCCTTTGGTTTGCCGGTTGACATCGAAGCCCGTGAATATACGATTCCAGGCCTTATCAAAGCCATCGCGCGGTGCGAACGGTAGCGGCGCACGCGACGGTCGCTCCAGGGAGGCAGGTTTGTCGCTAAGGCGTCTTGTCGTGCTCACTCGGTCTGGTGCTGGTGGTTGCCTTCGCCTTTTGCCAGACCACTTCTTCTGATTTTCCGCCGGACGAACTCCTGCAGCGCATCACTGCCGAGGGGCTGCGGGCGCATATGGCCTTTCTGGCGGACGATCTGCTGGAAGGCCGAGGCACCGGAACGCGCGGCTATCAACTGGCCGCCGATTATGTGCGGGCGCAATTCGAGGAAATGGGTTTGAAACCGGGGGGCGCGAACGGAACATACTTCCAAAAAGTTCGCTTCCGCAAGATTGAACTTCAGCAGGACAAGAGTTCGCTGACCCTGAAGCACGGTGGCATGGCCCGGACGCTGGTTCTCGACAAGGATTACGTGATGGGAGGCGATCCGCTTTCCAGCGACGCCAAAGTTGAAGGCCCGGTCGTCTTCGTAGGTTTCGGCGTGAGCGCGCCAGAGTTCGGCTACGACGACTACGCCGGAATCGACGTCCGGGGAAAAATCGTGGCGGCGCTGTATGGCGCCCCGTCGAAACTTCCGTCCGCCCCGGGCGCCCATTTTTCTTCCTCCGAACAGAAACTGCGCATGGCCGCGGAGCACGGGGCGATCGGATTTCTTACCATCTGGGCCGGCAAGCCGGAACAGCGCACTCCGTTTTCAGAATACGTGCGTTTTTCGAAGGGGCCGGCGCTGCGCTGGCTGGATGACAAGGGAATTCCGAATGATGTCCAACCGAAAATCAAGGGCTATGCCCGGATAAATTCCACCACAGCCGCGGCGCTGTTCGAGGGCGCGCCGAAATCCTGGAAAGACACGCTGCAGGCGGCGGAGGACAGCCAGCCCCAGGCGTTTCCGCTGGCCACCAGCGTCTCCATGCACGCGGTCAGCCGCTACTCGGAGTTGGAGAGTCCGAACGTGGCAGCCGTTCTGCCGGGTTCCGATCCCCAGCTCAAGAATGAATACGTGGTCTTCACCGCGCATCTCGACCACCTCGGCATCGGGGACCCGGTCAAGGGCGACAGCATCTACAACGGGGCGGCTGACAACGCGTCGGGCACGGCGGCGCTGCTGGAAATGGCGCGGGCGTTTTCCGGAATGAAAACCGCTCCGCGGCGCTCGCTTCTTTTTCTCGCGGTCACCGGCGAAGAAGAGGGCCTGCTGGGTTCCGATTATTACGCGCACTATCCCACGGTGCCGATGGCGCAGATCGTGGCCGACGTCAACATGGACGAAGTTTCCTTCCTCTACGACTTCAAAGACATCGTGCCGCTGGGAGGGGAGCACTCCAGCCTGGGCGCCGTCGCGGATGATGTGGCAAGGCACATGGGCCTCACCGTGAGCCCGGACCCGTCGCCGGAAGAAGTCTATTTCATCCGCAGTGATCAATATTCCTTCATCCTGCAGGGGGTGCCGGCGTTGTACATCGGAGAAGGATTGCAGACGGTAAATCCGAATCTTGATGGCAAGAAGATGCAGTTCGACTGGGAGACCCAGCGCTACCACCAGCCCAGCGATGACATGAATCAGCCCTTCGATTTCAATGCAACGGTCAAGTGCACACGCGTGGATCTGGCTGCAGGTTATGAGATCGCGCAGCAGACCGAGCGTCCGCACTGGAACGCAGGCGATTTCTTCGCCAAGTTCGCCAGGAAATAACAAATGTGGGCGCGAGCGTCCCGCTCGTGCAGCTTCACCGCTGACCCAGCACGAGCGAGGACGCTCGCGCCCACATTTCCAATCACTCGGTGAGCGAGCAGCCGCAGTTTGCCGGCGGCACGTGGGCCTTCAGGAACTGCGACACGCGCTGGTAGGCGTCGATCTGGTTCTCCACCCGGGCGAAGCCGTGGCCTTCGTTTTCGTACACTTTGTACTCGGCCACGCCGCCGCGCTTCTTGACCGCGTCCACCACCTGCTGGGCTTCTTCTTTGGGACAGCGCGGGTCGTTGCCGCCCGCCAGCAGCAGCAGCGGCGCCTTGATCTGATCGACGAAGAAAATCGGCGAGCGGTCGTGAAAGAGGTCTTTGTTTGTCTCCAGATCGCCCATGGTGGCGAGATCGGATTGCTGCAGCACCGGATCTTCGTTGGCGATTTCGGTGAACCAGTTGACGAAGGGCACGATGGGAACGCCGGCCGCCCACACCTCCGGCGCCTTGGTCACGCCCATCATGGTCATGTAGCCGCCGTAGCTGCCGCCCATCAGGACCAGCTTTTTCGGATCGAGATAACCGGTCTGCTTGATCCAGTCGGCGGCGGCGAGAACATCCTGCAGATCGCCTCCGCCCATGTCGAACAGGTTGGCATGCTGAAATTCCTTGCCGTAGCCGGTGGATCCGCGATAGTTGGGCGCAATCACCATGTAGCCCTGATTGACCAGGTGCTGAATGATGCGGCTGAACGAATTCACGGTCTGCGACGTGGGGCCGCCGTGGACATAAACTACGGCCGCGTTCTGTCCGCTGCGCGCCATGTTGTAAGGCACGTACACGAAAGCGGAGATGGTCCACTTGCCGTCGCGGCTGGGATAGTGCACCAGAAACGGTTCGACCATGTCTTCGGAGCGCACGCCCGCCACCAGCGAATGCGTAATCTGTTGCGACTTGCCGTCGGCCACGGAATAAACCCAGACGTCCTTGGGTGAGGTCGGGCCGTTGTGAGAGTAGAGCAGGCGCGAGCCATCGCGAGTGAAGGCAGACTCCGCGCCCGCCAAGCCGTTTACGCCTTTAGGCAGCGGCAGGGAAGTGGTCTTTCCGGAAGCCAGATCGTGCAGGTAGATATCGGTATTGCCGTCCACGTTGGCGGTCCAGGTGACGGACTTGCCGTCGGGAGAAAAATTGCCGCCTTCGATTTCCCATTTGTCCTGGGTGAGCCAGTCGATTTTCTTGCTGGCGATATCCAGCAGGCCGACGTTGTCATAGCCGTTGCCGGCATTCGAGGTGATCAGCAGGCGCTTTCCATCGGGAGAGATTTCGTTTGCGGTGTAAAGCTGTTCGCCCTGGTGCGGGGTCAGCAGAGTGCTCTTGCCGGTGGCGACTTCGGCGATGAAGATATTGGAATCCGTGCCCTTGGCCTGCTGCTGGGTGTAGGCGATCCACTTGTTGTCGGCGGACCAGATGGGATTAACATTCATCTTGTCCTTGGGCGTGCCGCTAGTCAGGTGCTTGGTGTCGCGCATCAAGGTGTCGAAGATGTCGATTTCGAACACCGACGACGTCTTGGGCTTCACCGTGTAGGCCAGATAGCGGCCGTTGGGCGACCAGGTCGGACTCTCTTCCGAGATCTCGCGCGTATTGGTGATGTTGATGACCTGCCCGGTCTTGGGCGAGACGAAGAAAATGTCCCACTGCTCATCGCCGTCGTAGTCGGAGATGTAGGCGATCCATTTGCCGTCCGGTGACCATGCCGGCTGAGTCTGCCGCTGGTCGCTCACGGTGAGTTGCGTGGGCCAGCCGCCTGTGGCGGGCACCAGCCAGATATTGTTGCGGCCGCTGATGTTCGAGACGAAGGCGATGCTCTTGCCATCCGGCGACCAGGCGCTGGCCCCGACCGAGCGCGTCATGAACAGGCGTTCGATGGACAGGCTCTGCTGGTTCTGTTCCACATTCGCGTTGGGCTTGCTGGTGATCAGCTTGGGATCGGTGATCGCCTGGGGTGCCGGGAGCTTCTGAGGCAGGGCAAGAGTGCTCATAGAAATGACGATGGCCAACAGGATAAGAGTGCGCATACGGTGAGAGAGAAAGTGTAGCAGCTGTCATCCTGAGCGGAGTAGCTTCTTCGCGCAGCGAAGAAGCTGCGGAGTCGAAGGATCCCTATAGTACCGCGACGGTCGGTTACTCATGACTCACAGCTCAAGTTGAAGGAGTGCATGGTTGCGCCAGGGGTCCTTCGACTTCACCAGTTCATTCGCAAGCGAATGAACCGGTTCGCTCAGGATGACACCCACGGAATTGATGACATCTACTTGGCGTTCTTGTGGATCTCCACCGTGCTCCAGGTCTTGTCGGCGGCGTGGCAGATGTTTTCGAGCGGACAGTCGGCGCACTTGGGACGGCGGGCGATGCATAATTTGCGGCCGTGCCAGATGATCTGGTGGGAGAACAGGGTCCACTTTTCGCGCGGGATGATCTGCATCAGGTCCTGCTCGATCTTCTTCGGGTCGTCATTGCGCGTGAGTTCGAGGCGGCGGCTGATGCGGTGGACGTGTGTATCCACGACCACGCCCTCGTTCTTCTTGAACCATGAGCCCAGGACGACGTTGGCGGTCTTGCGGGCCACACCGGGCAGAGTGAGAAGCTCATCCATCTGATCGGGCACCTGGCCGCCGAAATCACTCACGATCTTTTTCGCGGCTCCCACAACCGACTTCGATTTGTTCCGGAAAAAGCCGGTGGAGCGGACGTCAGGCTGAAGCTGTTCGGGCGTGAGCGCCGCAAAATCCTCGACCGTGGGATATTTTCTGAACAGCTCAGGCGTAACCATGTTCACGCGAACGTCGGTGGACTGGGCGGAGAGAATCGTCGCCACCAGCAGTTCCCATGCGCTGTGGTGGTGCAAGGCGCAGGTCACGTCGGGATAGAGAGTGTTGAGCCGCTGAAGAATTTCCTGGACCCGGGCGGGTGCGGTGGGATTGTAGGTATTCTTGCCGGCTGACTTCTTCGGGGCAGCAGGTGCCATCGTGTGGGGACGGGCACTCTTGCCCGTCCGGGGCGTCCGAAGGACGCCTGGCTTTTCCCGGGGAGCAGCCTTGCGGGCGCCTTCGTGGCGTCCGGTTCGTGCCGGTTGGCGAGGGGTGATGCCGCGGGGCATGAAAATTCCTCCAAAGCGAGGGTCAATCTTAGCAAAGAGTGAACTGTCGTGGTGCTGACGAATCCAGCCGTCCTGCGGACGGCCTGGACGGGCAGGAGTGCCCGTCCCCACACCTGTCCCGTTCCGCCTAGCCTTTCGTAATGCTGCGGAACCACCGGCCTAATTGACGGGCTGGGCCTGTCCCGGTACCCTGAAAGAGATTTCCAGCGATGCAGGAGTTTTGACGTGGCGGTGAAATCCATCCAGCTCGGCCAGGTGTGGCGGAACGACAGCGATGGCAAGGACTATCTTGTCACCAAGATGTACAGCGAAGTGTTCACCCAGTACGCGGTATTGCGGCCGGCGGGTTTGTCGGCGCCCGATGTAGCCACGGTCCGGGTAAAAGTGAACAAGAACGCCAGCGGCGCTTCGCTTCCCGGATACACCTTTACCCAGGAAGGCGCATTCTGAGCCTTGCCGTCCGTTGCGGCGAATCCCTTCGCCCTCGCCCAAGACAGCTTCCGGCCCGTATCCAAACCAGCGTTTCCATTTATCATGTTCCCGGCATGACCGAAAAAATTCTTGCCATCCTGTTTGTGTTCATCAAGTCCGTCGTTGCAGCTACGGGCTACTCCGGGGTTGCGCTGCTGATGGCCATCGAGTCGGCCTGCATCCCCCTGCCTTCCGAACTGATCATGCCCTTCGCGGGGTATCTGGTGTACGAAGGTTCGATGAAACTGCTATGGGTGGCGACTGCGGGAGCCATTGGCTGTAATCTGGGGTCGCTGGTGGCATACGAAATTGGTTACTACGGCGGCCGGCCTCTGGTGGAGAAGTACGGCCGCTGGATCCTGATGGGCCGGCGCGAACTGGATTGGGCCGACCGCTTCTTTCTGCGCTGGGGCTACCTGGCGGTACTGATCGCGCGCCTGCTGCCAGTGATCCGCACCTTCATTGCCTTGCCGGCGGGAATTGCCCGCATGCCTCGCGGCCGCTTCCACATCTATACTTTTCTGGGATCGTGGCCCTGGTGTTTCGGTCTGGCCTGGCTGGGAATGAAGCTGGGCGAAAACTGGCGCGAACTGGGAAAATATTTCCACGAGTTCGACCTGGTGATCGGAGCGGTGCTGGCCGCCGGCATCATCTGGTTTGTCTGGTCCCACTGGCAGAACCGGATGCGGACGGAGTAGGCTCACCAACAACATTTCAGATTTTTGATTTTGGATTGCAGATTTCGCTGCAAACTTAATCTCTTAAATCTGCAATCTAAAATCTGCAATCTGAAATCGTTCTTGTCTGAGGAGACTGACAGTGAAGCGTCTTATTCTCTTGCTGGTCGTGTTGATCATGGGAGTCATCGGCAGCGTGGCGCAGAGCGCTGCGCCGGGCCAGCCCTTCGTAGTCGAGTACTACTACAAGACCAAGTGGGGGCACGCGGACGAATTTCTCCGCCTGTTCAAAAAGAACCACTACCCCCTGCTCAAGAAAGAAGTGGAAATGGGACGCATGCTCAAAGTCTGGATGGACCAGCCCCGTTATCACACCACCGAAGACGGGCGCTGGGACTACCGCGTGACCATCGTGTTCAAGAACTCGACCGTGGCCAACGAACCCTTTGAGGAAGATGCCTTGAAGAAGCAGCTCTGGCCCGATCAGGCGACCTATGAACGCGAGGAACAGCGCAGATTTGAGATTCTGGACGCACACTGGGACTTGCCGGTGAAGACCCTGGACCTCGAGAAGTAGAAGATTTCTTAACCACGGAGGGCACAGAGGACACGAAGAAGTCGGTTTACCTCTGTGTCCTCAGTGTCCTCTGTGGTTAAAGAACTCCGGGATGCAGCCGTTCACGCTGCTTCCGCAGCCATTCGCTGGTCGCGCGGTTGCAAATGCTGACTCAATACGAGAACATAGCGGTTCGCCTTAAATTTCCATAAGCCAAGAGGAAGCAGCTTAAACATGCCGACGCGGCCGAAGAACGCAAGAAGCAGGACAGAATCGAAGCCATCCAGCAGTGAGATCCAGGCGCCCAAGGGCAAACTGGGCATCATGATTCCCGGCATGGGGGCCGTGGCCACCACGTTTGTCGCCGGCGTGGAAGCGGTGCGCAAGGGCATTGCCAAGCCCATCGGATCGCTTACGCAGATGGGAACGATCCGGCTGGGCAAGCGCACGGATGCACTGTCGCCCAAGATCAAGGAATTTGTTCCGCTGGCGTCGCTCAACGACCTGGTCTTTACCGGCTGGGACATTTTTGACGACAACATGTACGCGGCGGCGTCGAAGGCCGGCGTGCTGGAGCGGGACCTGCTCGACCAGGTGAAGCCGTTTCTTACCTCCATCAAGCCGCGCACGGCGGTCTTCGATCACAACTACGTGAAGAAGCTCGACGGCCCCAACGTCAAAAAGGGCAAGAACAAGATGGACCTGGCGGAGCAGGTGCGGGCCGACATGCGGGAGTTCAAGAAGACTTCCGGCGCGTCGCGGCTGGTCACGATCTGGTGCGGCTCGACGGAAACATTTATTGAGCAGACCGCGGCCCACCAGTCGCTGAAGTCGTTCGAGAAGGCGTTGACCCAGAACGACGAAATGATCGCGCCTTCGATGATTTACGCCTACGCCTCGCTGATGGAGGGCGTGCCCTTCGCCAACGGCGCCCCCAACCTGACCGTGGACCTGCCGGTGATGCAGGAGTTGTCGCGGGAGAATTCGGCGCCCATCTGCGGCAAGGATTACAAGACGGGACAGACCCTGATCAAGACCATCCTCGCGCCCGGATTCAAGGCGCGCATGATCGGGCTGAATGGCTGGTTCTCCACCAACATTCTGGGCAATCGCGACGGCGAAGTGCTGGAAGACCCGGGGTCTTTCAAGACCAAGGAAGAGTCCAAGCTGTCGGTGCTGGAGCATATCCTGCAGCCGGAGCTTTATCCCGAGCTTTACGGCAAGTTCACCCACAAGGTCCGCATCAACTATTACCCGCCGCGCGGCGACAACAAAGAAGGCTGGGACAACATCGATATCTTCGGATGGCTGGGCTATCCCATGCAGATCAAGGTGGATTTCCTGTGCCGCGATTCGATTCTGGCCGCGCCCCTGGTGCTCGACCTGGTCCTGTTTCTCGACCTGGCGCAGCGCAGCAAGCAATTGCGCGGGCTGGGAATCCAGGAGTGGCTGAGCTTCTACTTCAAGTCTCCCATGAGCGCGCCCGGACTTTATCCCGAGCACGATCTGTTTATTCAGCTGATGAAGCTGAAGAACACGCTGCGGCACTTGAAGGGCGAAGAACTGATCACGCACCTGGGACTGGAATATTACTGAGTTTAGACACAAGACATCAGACCGTAAGGCCTTAAGGAGATCAGACAATGGCAGTCAAGATTGCGAAGACCGCAGACCGTAAGAAGGAAATGGACACCACCAAGAGCACGGACTGTCCCAAGTGCGGCAAACCCACACGCATCGTGAAGCGGGTGAAAGATCGCGAGCGCGGGGTTCCCGGCGGGATTTTTATTTCCTGCTCGGCCTGCGAATTCTACGAGAAGCTCTAACGCGTTTGGCCGCCGCGAAGCGTTTATACTCCCGAGGGCAACGGCGATTTTTCAACTGGTGACCAAACTAGGGCTGTACAAAGCGGTCGCCGTATTCATCGGACATGAGTTTGTCTACTTTCAGGACAAACTTGAGTTCAGCTGGCCTACCATCGCGCATCCTCAATTTCGCGCAGTGAGGCGCGAATCCTGTCGAAGCAACGAAAGCATCGAAAAAGCCTGATGGAAGAACCGCCTTAGCCTCACCCTCCGAACTTGTGCGAAGCTCTAGATTGAATGGCTTGGGATTACCTCTTTCGAGCGTATCTGCGTGAAGCACGACCAACGCCTTCGGTATCACTGCTCCAAGCTCATCGGTGACTTTGATGGTCACAGCGGAGGTTGACCCCTGTGCAATCGTCTGCGAGACCGCAATAACGGCGCAACCTAGCAATACAACCGTCTGGATTGCCTTTTTCACAAATAGAATCTACAGCAAAAGCTAATGTCGCGGAAAGTCGCATGGGATTTCTGACGTAACCAGGCGTACCACACTCACACCGAGGAAGAAGGAAAACCGGGCTAAGCGCTGACCGCCAGGCTCATCTGCTCCA
Organism: Terriglobia bacterium; assembly: GCA_963699935.1. Lineage (GTDB taxonomy): Bacteria > Acidobacteriota > Terriglobia > Terriglobales > Acidobacteriaceae > JAIQFF01. The sequence continues at coordinate 762,939 of CAVOVU010000020.1, read as the reverse complement.
GAATCGATCGGGCTTCAGCGGCAGGGTTGGGGCTGCGGTGATGGGGCGGCCGACCACGATGTAGGTGGCTCCGGCGGCGATCGCCTCCGAGGGCGTCACCACCCGGCTTTGATCGCCGTGGTCCTGGCCTGCCGGACGCACGCCCGGAGTCACAATCAGAAAGTGGTCGCCCAGTTCCGAGCGCAGTTCGGAAGCTTCCAGCGCGGAAGCCACCACGCCCTGACAGCCGCTGTTGAGGGCCAGAGCCCCCAGACGCAAGACCTGGTCCACGACGCGGCCGCGCACCCCGACTTTGTCGAGGTCCTGATCGTCCATGCTGGTGAGCACCGTGACTCCCAGCACCATCAGGGCAGGGCTCACACTGCGTGCGGCTTCCGCCGCGGCGCGCAACATCTTGCCGCCACCCGAGGCGTGCACCGTGAGCATTCCCACCCCGAGCTCGGCCGCCTGGTGTACCGCCGCCGCGACTGTGTTCGGAATGTCGTGATATTTGAGATCGAGGAAGACGCGGCGACCGGAGGCAATGAGGTCGCGCACCACCCTGGGACCTTCGGCGGTGTAGAGCTGCATCCCCACCTTGTAGGTCAAGGCGGATTCACCCAGGGCCGCCACGATCTTCTGCGCCGCGGCCGCGGTCGATACATCCAAAGCCACGATCAGATGCTGTCTCGGATCGTACATCCTAAAAGAGTGTAAGGGATTTAGAGCTTGCAGGCTAGTAGTGCAGGGCAGCCATCATTTCCGAACTCTTGGCGTTCGTCTTGTTCTTGACCACGTCCAGACGCACTCGCTGCAAGCCTTTCGACTCGAAGCGCAGCACGCGCGCAGTGTTGTAGGAAAGGTCGATGATCCGTCCCGGGACGATGGGCCCGCGATCGTTGATACGCACCACCACCGCCCGCCCGTTATGCAGGTTGGTGACCCGTACCCAGCTGCCCAGAGGTAGCGTAGGGTGCGCGGCGGTCAGGTCGTACATGTCGTAGGGCTCACCGCTGGCCGTGGCTCGGCCCTGAAAGTAGCTTCCGTACCACGACGCCGTCCCAATTTGATACGCCTTTGCCCGGGCTGGTTTGCCCGGTACTGCCTTACTGCCGGTATTCACGGACTCCGAGCTGGTCGGTCGCTGAGCCGCCCCTAGGCTGACGACCATTAAAACCGTCGCCAGGATATGAGCTATATGTCCTCGCATTGTCACCTCCACATCTCTAAGTCGTTGCCAGTCTTCGCACCCACCCTCGCCAAGGATTTGACAAGGCTACCGGGGGAGGGGCCGCCTGTCAATGCGGATTTGACCCTAGCAAGATGCTTATCTAGTAATAGATGTCTTACGTAACATACTGTTAATCTTGACTGATGCTACCCATATTGCTGTAGTTAATGGTGTTATGTGTTTACACAATAGTAAATACAGTCCAGAGTGTACGGGACGGAATTTATTACCTCCCATTTGGTTTCAACGAGTTACCGACATTACCTCAGTTTGCCCTGAGGTAATATTTTGGCTCAAGGTTTTGACTCAATGTGGGCGCGAGCGTCCCGCTCGTGCGGGGGTGGCAGAGGGGCGTCGCGGCGCGAGCGGGCGACCTGTCAGGGGCTGGCTTGTCGCGAGCCCGAGCGTTCGCGCCCAGGCGGCGTGGCGCCGCCGCACGAGCGAGGACGCTCGCGCCTACAGCTGAAACTGTTACATTTCCCCTATGGCCCAGTCTCCACCGGTGGTTCTCACCATTGCCGGATTCGACCCCTCTTCCGGAGCCGGGGTGACGGCGGACGTGAAGACCATCGCCGCCCACGGTTGCTACGGCGTGGCCTGTATCACGGCTTTGACCGTCCAGTCCACGGCGGGGGTGAAGCGGGTTGAGGCGGTCAGTCCCGAGCTGATTGCGGAAACCCTTGCGGAACTGAGCGCCGATCTTGAGATTGCGGCGGTCCACATCGGCATGCTGGGCTCCGGGAAGGTCGCCCGGGTGGTCAGCGACTTTCTGGAAAAATCGGAACTGGGCAATGTCGTTCTCGATCCCATTATTAAATCGTCATCCGGCAGAGATCTGATCGACACGGCTGGTCTGCGCCTTCTGGTCGAGAGGTTGCTGCCACAGGCTACAGTCATTACACCCAATGTGGATGAAGCCGCAGCCCTGACCGGACTCGCGGTCACGAACCTGGAGCAGATGCGGGTGGCGGCCGCACGTCTGCATGAGATGGGTGCGGCGGCTGTGGTCATCACCGGCGGCCACCTGGACAAGGCAATTGATCTCTTGAGTTTTACCAGTCGCCACGGAACGGAACAGGAAGTGTTCAAATCCAACCGGCTGGAGTCGAAATCTACCCATGGCACAGGCTGTGCATTCGCCACCGCGATGGCCTGCCACCTGGCGCGGGGTCGCGGACTGCCCGAGGCCGTGCTGTTGTCCAAGGCTTACGTCGCCGCCGCGATCTCCAACGCCCATCCCCTGGGGCGCGGCACCGGACCGGTCCACCATCTGTATCGCATGCATCAACAGCGGCGGGTCGTGATCAACGATCCCACGTAGGGGGCGGGTGCCCCCAGCCCTGTTTTTGGGTAGCGGTCAGTTTGGGGACCATGAACCACGAAGGACACGAAGGGACACGAAGGAAACCCGGAAACAGAACCTTCGTGATACTTCGTGTCCTTCGTGGTTTATGCACTTGCCGTGTCATATCAGGAAACTGATGGAAGGGACGGGGCGAGCTTTGCTCGCCCGCCCGGACGAGGCGTCCGGGCCTACGTGGGCGGCGTAATTTTTAGCGCTTCTTCTCCGGGGACTTTTTGAGCAGCAGGCCGGCGGCGAAGGCTGCTATGGCTCCCAGCAGCCATTGCATCCGGTAGAGTTGTACCGCCTGAAAATCGTTGAAGGTTTGAACGCTGTAGATCAGGCCAACCGCGATCCCGGCCATAATCAGGCACACCATTCCGATCAGGAAAGCGACCAATGAGGCGGTGGACAGACCCAGCGCGCGCTGGATGTTGTGGAACTCCAGGTACAGGGTCCAATGAGAATGAGAAGCAGTCGCAGGCCGTGTTTCACGAGAAGCCCCGCAGACATGGCAGAACAGTGAGCCCACCATGAACTCGCTGGCGCAACTGTCGCAGACCTCCACCCTGGCCGGGCGAGGTGCGTCGGCGGGGACTACGGGGGGCCGCCAGAACTCGTGTTGCGCATCGTGCACCACGTTGGACATAAAAATCCTCGCTTCCCAGATCGCAAGCCGGTAACCAAAAACCAAAAATGGCTAAGTTATTGAAAAGCCGATTCTTTGACGACCGAGGCCCTAAGTGACCGTCTCAAATCGCGCAAGAATTACCGCTGCTACTAGGAAAGATGCGCTCGATTGATTATGAAGAGTTAATTCTGGACGATGATTATAGGCACACTTTCAGTCTGCTTTCCGACGCGAATCTTAACCTTCTTGGTTCGAGGCAGGAGCCTGCCGGCTTCAGGTAAACTAAAGTTCAGCGACTCCGACGAGAGAAAATTTGCTTTTTCCCCCTTCCACGCCGCGCCTTTCTGCTCTCTGGTGTGTGTGCTGCTGGCTGCGCAGGCGATGGCGGCTTCGGATACCAACCCTACATCCCTTGCTTATCGTCCCCATGATCCGCTGAACCTGACCGCGTTCAACCATTTCTACAACCTCGACTACGACCGGGCGGTGCAGGAGTTCGAACAGGTGCTGGCGCGGCATCCTGACGATCCCTTCGCGGTCAATCATCTGCTGACCTCGACCTTGTTCCGGGAACTCTACCGCATGGGCGTGTTGAATACGGGAGAGTACGCCAACGACAGTTTTATTTCCGCGCCGCACCGTCCGGCGGATCCGAAGGTCAAGGATCAGATCAAGAATCTGGTGGATCGGGCCCTGCAGCTGGAGGAAAAACGCCTGGCCGCAAACCCGAACGACGTGGACGCGCTTTACGCCCGCGGCGTGACCCGGGCCCAATTCGCCACCTACACCGCGCTGATCGAACGCGCCTGGTTTTCGGCCCTGCGGAATGCCGTAGGGGCGCGCCGCGATCACGAGCGGGTGCTCGAACTTTCTCCTTCCACGGTGGAGGCGAAGCTGATCGTGGGGGCGCACAACTATGTTGTCGGGAAGTCTGCCCTGGGGAGTGAAAGTGGCAGCTTCAATGGTCGGCCTGGGAGGAAACAAGGAGAAGGGACTGGAGTACCTCAAAGAGTGTGCCCAGGGGAACGGCGAGACCAGCATCGATGCGCAGATACTGCTGGCGGTGTTTCTGCGCCGCGAGCATCGCTATGATGAGGCCCTGCCGATTGTGCGCTCGCTGGTCCCGCGCTTTCCCCAGGACATCCTGCTGGCGCTGGAAGAGGGCCACCTGCTGCGCGCGTCGGGGCGTACTCCGGAAGCCGCGGCGGTTTATCGAAAAATATGGCAGGCGGGCAGGGAAGGACACTATCCCGGACTGCACTACGAAATCGCCGCCCTTAGCCTGGGCGATTTGCTGCGCGGTCAGAAGGATTACGGCGGGGCTGCGGCCGCGTACGAACAGGTGGGGCAGGCCTCGCAGCCGGAAGGGGAGGCCTTGCAGAAGGCCAACCTGGGGGCCGGGGAGATGTACGATCTGCTGCAGAAGCGCGATCTGGCGCTGGCCAAATATCAGGCGGTGGTGGCCAGGGATTCCAACTCTCTGCCGGCCGAGACGGCGCGCAAGCGGATCAAGGAAGCTTATCGGGAGAACTAGGTCTGGGAACCTTCCGGTGTCACTGTGCGTATTGTTAAGTAGATATGTTGAGTGTCCGACCCACATGGGAGTGGGAGTGGAGGAGATCATGTACTGCAACTACTGTGGCAAGGTGATTCAGGATGATGCCAGTCATTGCGCATACTGTGGCAAGCGAATCGGGAGTGCGGTAGCGCGCCGGCGTCTGGTGCGTCCTCGTGGCGACCGCAAGATTGCCGGAGTCTGTGCCGGTTTCGCCGAATACTTTGATCTCGATGTGACCCTGGTCCGGCTGGTGTGGTTGATTACAGCGGTGATGACGGGCATCGGGTTGCTCTCGTATCCCATCGCCTGGGTGGTGATGCCGGAAGAACCGCTGCGGGCTGAGGCGCCTGCCGGGCACCAGGCTGCGGTTTCGTAATCTGCAAAATGTATAAACCAGAAGGGCACGAAGTATCACGTAGCTTTGTCGAATAGTTTCGGGATTGGTCCTCGTGTAGCTTTCGATGTTCGTCCTTCTGATACTTTTTGAGGCCTCAAAGTCAAAAGCGTCGGACAGGAGTGTCCGACCCACACACGACCCTCCGACCCACGCAGTCCGATGATGCACATCACGAGTGGCGACGCCGAGATTGCATACCATATCCTGGGGACGGGACCGCCGCTGGTGCTGCTCCATCCCTTTCCCGCCCATCATGAATTCTGGCTGCCCGCGGCCCAGGCCCTGGCGTCGCGCTATCAACTCATCCTTCCCGACCTGCGCGGGCATGGTGAATCATCCGCTGGAGAGGGGCCGGCCACCATGGAGAAGCATGCGGCCGATGTCGCCAGGATTCTTGATCACGCGGAATTGGGGCGGGTGCCGCTGGCGGGAGTCTCCATTGGCGGCTATGTGCTGTTTGAGTTCTGGCGGCGTTATCGCGGGCGGGTAGCGGCGCTGGCGCTTTGCAACACCAAGGCGCCGCCCGACTCTCCCGAAGCCAGGGCCGGGCGCTTGCAGGCTGCCGCCGATGTGCTGGAGCGGGGCACCGAGCCCTTCTTCGAGAGCATGGTTCCAAAATTGATGAGGCAACACTACGCGGGAGAGTCGTCCCGACCTGGTGGATGGCGCCCTGCGCATGATGCGAAAGATGTCGGCCGGAAATGTCGCCGAGGTGCAGCGCGGCATGGCGGCCCGGCCGGACTCGGTGCCTGACCTGAAGACGATCAACGTCCCGACTTTGATTGTGACCGGGGACGAAGATACGCTCACCGGGCCTTCGGAAGCGGAGTTGATGCGGCAAAATATCGTCGGCAGTGAACTGAAGATCATCGCTCAAGCGGGCCACTATTCACCCTGGGAGAAGCCCGTGGAAGTGGGCAAACTGCTGCGCCAGTTCTTCGACGACATGTAGGCACGAGCGTCCACGCTCGTGCGGCAGCACCAGGAGTGCCTGCACGAGCGGGGCGCTCGCGCCTGCATCGAATCGAGCCGGGCTTTGCTACAATTCTCTCGCCATGTCTTCTTCACAGACAACGATCAATACTCTTCTGGTTCCTGAAAAAACCGTGGCCAGCGCCAAAGGCGACGGGCCGGCGCTGGATATCGGCACGGCGGCCAGCCGCGTCTTCCTGCTGACCCTCGACATCACCGACATTATCGAGCAGGAAGCTTTGGACGTGAGCATCTATGGCTCGGGTGACGGCGCCGCCTGGGGGGCGAAGCCGCTGCTGGCCTTTCCCCAGAAGTTCTATCGCGGCCAGCATCCCATGTTGCTGGATGTGAGCGGGCACGCCGAGGTGAAGTTCATTCGCGCCCATTGGGAAGTCAACCGCTGGGGTCGGGGCACGGAAACCCCGATGTTCGAATTCCACCTCACCATCCGGGAAGTGCCGCCTGAGGTTCTGAAGGAAGCCACGGCCGAAGCCAAGGCATTGGCCTAGCGATTGCAGATTTGTAATTGTAGATTTCTGATTTCAGATCAAGAGCGCCTGCCGGCGCATCAAAACTTGCTCATCAAGCGATGAATTTGACTTCCACTGTCATCATGCGGCCCGCTCGAAGTGTCGCTGGAGCGCTGCGGCTGCCCGGCGACAAATCAATTTCCCACCGTTATGCCATGCTGGCCGCTATCGCGGAAGGCGATACGCGGCTGGAGAATTTCTCCACCGGCGCGGACTGCGCCAGCACGCTGGGCTGCGTGCGCGCTCTGGGTGTAGAGGTCGAGCGCACCGAAAACAGCGTCGTCATTCACGGTCGCGGCCCGAAATTACGGGGGCCGGAATCGCCGCTGGATTGCGGCAACTCAGGTTCTACCATGCGGATGCTGAGCGGCATCCTGGCGGGACAGGATTTCGAGAGCGAGCTTACCGGCGATGAATCCCTTTCCCGCCGTCCCATGGCGCGAATTATCACGCCGCTGGAAATGATGGGAGCGAAGATCACCGCCCAGAACGGCGGTCGGCCGCCTTTACGGGTGCGCGGCGGAAAACTGAAAGCAATCCGCTACGAACCTGCCGGTGGCCAGCGCGCAGGTGAAATCATGTGTGCTGTTTGCCGGCCTGTTGGCCAGCGGGGAAACGGCGGTCAGCGAGCCGATGCGCACTCGCGATCACAGCGAGCTGGCGCTGCGCGGGTTTGGCGCGGAACTCAGGCAGGTGGGAAATGAAACCCGGATTGCCGGCGGGCAAAAATTGCGGGCGATTGAAGCTGCGATTCCAGGCGATATTTCAAGCGCGGCTTTCTTCCTCTGTGCGGCGGCGCTGTTTCCGGGCGCGGAACTGATCATCGAGGACCTGCTGATGAATCCGACCCGGGCGCGGCTGCTGGATATCCTGATTCTGCTGGGCGTGGGAATTTCCGTGACCCAACTGCAAGAGCAGCACGGGGAATTGCGCGGCACGGTGAAGGTTGAAGGGCGCGACCTTGAAAGGAATCACGATCGCCGGAGCCGATACCGCCGCCCTGATCGATGAAATTCCGGTGCTGGCGGCGATCGCACCCTATACCGAAGACGGCATCGAGATTCGCGACGCGCGCGAGTTGCGGGTAAAAGAATCCGATCGCATTGCCGCCATCGCCACCAATCTGCGCGCCATGGGAGCGCAGGTGGAAGAACGCGAAGATGGTTTGAAAATTCCGGGGAAGCAGAAGCTGCGCGGAGCGGACATCGATTCTCTGGGCGATCACCGCATCGCCATGGCTTTTGCGGTAGCTGCGCTGCGGGCGGAGGGGGAGACGCGGATTCGGGGGGCGGAAGCGGCGGTCATTTCCTATCCCGGATTCTTCGACGCGCTGGAGAGAGTAGTGCGACGCTGAAAGCTGGCGCCTGACGCGCACGGTACTTGCAAGGGGTTGATCCGGCGGCTATCGCATCGAATTTGTCAGGCGATAGCCAGTCTGCGCCGTTCGTTCCCTGGAAGCAATTCGATGAGCTCTATAGGGATCATCAAAAGAGTTTGTTCCCTCATCGCTTCTTTTTCGGGTCAACCGGGGCCGCTTTCGCATCGGCCCGCTTGTTCCACCCATGGAAGCGCGAAAAGTCGCCCGCGTTCCAGGCCTCGCGGAGTACCAGGGGCGCTCAGATCCCAGTCGGGGCGGATCTCGCTCGTTACGGTGCGCAGGTCGTGCCAGAGGTCGATTGCGGACGGGCGGCCCCAGAACCAATAGCCGTTATAGATGCGGTGGATCACGAGGCCCGGCTTGAGCACCAGCGTGTGTGGGACCATCGGGTTGTGCTCCGGGTCGGTGTACTCCTGAATGTCGAGGTCCTTCTGAACTCTTCGCTCTGGGTCCGAGAGGAATGGCCACTGGGCGCCGACCGACGCACGGAACTCCTGAAGGGTATGGTGGTCGTCGGTGGAGATCGTGGCGATCTGGGTATAGGCCACGGCGACCTTCGGGTAGAACGCGGCGAGCTCCAGGTGCTGCTGGTGCTCCTTCGGGCAGTAGTGGCCACGCGCGAGCGTGAGAATCAGCGGGTCATCGCCCTGCAGCTCGCTAAGCCGACGCATGGTTTGCGTGTGGTCGGGCAGTTCGTAGTCGGGAAAGGTGCCTCCGGGCACGATATCAGAGCGCATGATCGGACTCCTTCGAGGGTATCGCTTGAGCGAAAAGGGGCGCGATAGCGGCACATGCCGCCAGGGCCGCGCCCGGGGATGCATCTCAACCAGACTTAGTTTGCGTGTTCCAGCTTGCCGCGAAACTTGATCAGGCCATTGCTGTCGTTGACGCTGGCAACGTCCTGATTGGTATAGACCCTTTTCGCTTTCCCCCGAGAGATCGTACTCGCCAGTTGGGCAACGCCGTAGCTGCTTTGAAACATGGCGGCTCCCAGTTCAATTCCGTAGCTGGAGGCGGCGGGCGCGGCGGAAAGTGACGGTTCTTTGACCGCCGCATTGAACCGTACTCCCGGCTCATACCAGACTGGCTGGTTGACGTACACGGGAGAGCCAGTCGCGCTCAGTGTGCCCGTGCTTGCTCCGACGCCAAGGTGCGGTGTGTCCAGAGTCAGAGACGGCGTCGCCAGGGCTTCAGGGGGAGCCGAAGGTGTGGCGACGCGGGGAGCGAATGGTTGAGCGTAGGTTCCGGGAAGGACCTGATCGCTCTGAGCCGCAGCGAAGCCGCAGCAGCAGACTACGACTAAAAGACTGACTAACTGGCGCATGATGTTCTCCTCCATGTCGAACATTACCTCAGATTTCCGCACTGGGCGGGCAAGATGTCCGCCCGACAGCCGGCGGGCCCGTCTTGAGCGAAGTCGAAGGGACGCCGGCGCTACCTAACTTCCCACGTATCTGGCGTACAGGCTGCGGGCCACGGCTGTGTCGGTTGTGCCCTTGATGATGGCCCGCCCGTCGCGGAAGAGCGTCATCTCATAGGGCTGGGGCCAGAACTTCAGGACGAAATCGTTGTGCCGCACCGGGCCGTGGGGTTGGAGCCGGGCGCTTACTTCCACGAAATCAACCGGCCGGTGGCGTTCGTGGATCTGCACCGAGTTTCGTCCACACAGCGTAATGTGAGGGCGGCCTTCGCCGGCAAGATGGATAAAGTCACGCTCACCGCAGGCCTGGCATCCCGGCCGCGGGCTTGCGGCATTGACTTCGGCGCGCTGGTTGCTCCACACGTCGAAGGAGAGCAGAGTGCGCCGGAGCTGTTGGTCGGCGCCTACCAGCAGCTTGATGGCTTCAGTCGCGGCAATGGATGCCGCCAGGTTCACGGCTGAGTTGAGGATCCCGGCGGTCTCACAAGTCTCGAACGCTCCCCGCGGCTGATCGGGGAAAAGACAGGCCAGGCAGGCGGTCTTTCCCGGCAGCACGTTCATGGTGATGCCATAGCTGCCCACGGCAGCGGTGTAGATCCAGGGGAGGGAAGTTTTCACCGCGAAGTCATTGATGAGGTAGCGGGTCTCGAAGTTGTCGGTGCCGTCGAGGACCAACGGCATGCCATCCAGCAGGGCCTCAATGTTGGCGGGGACGAGATCGCTGACCTGCGGTTCCACCACAATCTGAGAATTGAAGGCGGAAATTTTGCGCGCGGCCGCGACCGCCTTGGGTAGCGCCTCCGAGGCATCAGCTTCATCGAACAGCGACTGGCGCTGCAGGTTACTGGGCTCGACGTAGTCGCGATCGATAATGCGGATGCGGCCCACGCCGGCGCGGGCCAGCAGGGAAGCCAGAGCGGAGCCGGTGGCGCCGCATCCCACCAGGGCCACGCGTGCCGCGGCCAGCCGGCTTTGCCCCTCCCGCCCGATTCCGGGAAAGAGCACCTGCCGCGAGTATCTTTCCTCCAGTTCCAAATAGGTCACCAGTTTCCCGGCCTGCAAACCTTTATTATAGGTGCCGCGCGGTATCCCGGGCCAAAATGCAACACTGTCTGATCGCCATTCATCGAACCAACATCGCCTGCACTTGCGAGGAGCCGGTTTGCGTCTAGAGGGAGCGATAGGGAGGACCCTGACAGGACTGGCGCTCGCGGTCTCCCTCTGCCTGAGCGCGGGGGCACAAGCGTCTCCACCACCAGGACTCTCCCAGGCGCCACCCGCGCAGCCGTCCCCGGGCCAGGAAGCAGTTCCGCCCGTGCCGGTGATGGGAGGGATGGCCTCCTATGAGGGTCTGATCGTTCAGAAGATTGACTTTGCCGACCTGCCCTCAGCCAGTACCAAGGGTCTGCTCAATCTGATTCCGCAACAGGCTGGTGCCCCTTTGGAACGCGAGAAGGTGCGGCAAAGCATTCAGGCCCTGCACGACACCGGGCGTTTTGCCGATATTCAAGCCGAAGCGGAGCGCACTCCGGACGGACAGGTCGCGTTGACATTTCGCATGCGGCCTAACTTTTTTGTCGGCCAACTCTTTGTGGAAGGGGCCCCCAATCCTCCGGCGGCCAATCAGATCGTGAATGCATCCAAGCTGCAGCTGGGAGAATTGTTCACCCGGGAAAAGCTGGAGCGCGGGTTGCAGGGCATCAAACAACTGATGGAGCAGAACGGATATTACCGCTCGTCCGTCACCGACGAGGAGCAGCCGCAAAACGAGACCCAGCAGATGAATGTACTGTTCCGGCTGGCCCCCGGCGACCACGCCCGTGTCGGCCGCGTCACGGTGAACGGTCCGGCGGGATTTTCCGAGGGGCAGATTCAGGACATTGCCAAGATGCACACCGGGGACTACGTGACCGTGCAACGCGTCAGCCGCGCTCTCGACCGGCTGCGGAAAAAGTATCAGAAGCAGGACCGGCTCTTGTCCCAGGTGGCGATCGCAGGCCGGGTCTATCTTCCGGCAAGCAATACGGTGGACTATACCTTTGACATCGACCCGGGACCGAAGGTTGAAATCGCAGTCGAGGGTCTCAAGATCAGCCGCAGCCAGATCAAGAGGAACGTTCCGGTGTACGAAGAAAATGCGCTGGACGATGACCTGCTGAATGAAGGCCGGCGCAACCTGCTCAACTACGTGCAAGGGTTGGGCTACTTCGATGCCAAGGTGACGGTGAAGAGGAACCCGGTCTCGACCGGCGAAATGCGGGTGACCTACAACATCGACGCCGGCGAGCGGCACAAGTTGGTGAGGCTGGCCATCACAGGCAACCATATCTTCAGCGAAGACCTCCTGCGGGCCCGCATGCAAATTCAGCCGGCCGGGCGCTTTCTGGCGCATGGGCGCTACAGCCAGTCGCTCTTGAACGCGGATGTGCGCAATCTCATCGCCAACCCTTATCGTGCCAACGGCTTTCTGGACGCCAAGATTACCCCCAAGGTGGAAGACAACTATCAAGGCAGTGAGAACGATCTGGGAATCACGCTGCAGGTCGAAGAAGGTGCACAGACCCGGGTAGGGACCTTACAGATCGTCGGCAACGAGACCGCTCTGACCAGCCCACTCCCCGATCTCAATATTTCTCCCGGACAGGGGTTTTCCTATTCCAAGATCAACGAGGACCGCGAAATCATTCTCAATTACTATTTCAACAATGGATTTCCCAATGCCACCTTCGAGGCGTCCGCGAAGCGATCGCCCACCGACCCCCAGGCCCGGGATGTCACTTATACCGTCCACCCCGGTGAACAGGTCATCGTGGACCAGGTGTTTACAGCTGGACTGAATCACACCCGCCCTTTCATCGTGCAGCGCGAAATCCAGATCAAGCCGGGCGATCCCCTGAGCCAGATCGATATGCTGAATACCCAGAAGCGGCTATACGACCTGGGCATCTTCAGTCAGGTGGATACGGCGGTGCAGAATCCGGAGAGCAGCGAACGGGAAAAGAATGTTCTGGTGAACGTGCAGGAAGCCAGGCGCTACACATTTAATTATGGCCTGGGACTGGAATTCCAGACGGGACAGCCGACCTCGAGCGGCACCCAGCCGCTGGGGGAGACAGGCGTCAGCCCGCGGGTCTCGTTTGGCATGACCCGACTCAATTTTCGTGGCCGTAACCATACCTTGAACCTGAAGGCCAATGTGGGCGGCCTGCAACAACGGGGACTGATGAGTTACGACGCTCCACGCTTGTTCAACAATCCCAACTGGCGGCTCACATTCACCGCTTTCTACGACAACACGGTGGACGTAACCACATTTACTTCACAGCGCCTGGAGGGATCAGTGCAGGCCGAACAGATCATCAACAAGGCCAGCATCATGACCTACCGCCTGACTTACCGGCGGGTGCGGGCGAACGACGTCCAGGTCAGTTCGGACCAGATTCCTCTGCTCTCCCTGCCCACTCGGGTTGCCATTCCCAACTTCACCTATATTCGCAACAAGCGCGACAACGATCTGGAAACTACCAAGGGAAACTACACCACCGTGGACGGGGGCGTGGCCGACAGTCATTTTGGTTCGGAGACTGATTTCGGCCGCATGCTGATCCAGAATTCCACCTACTACTCCATCGGAAGAAAGAGGAATTCGGACCAGAAATTTGTTCTGGCCCGCTCCACCCGCATTGGAATTGAAATTCCCTATGGAAATACGGTCATGCCCCAGCTCGTGCCCAAGGACCAGGTGGGAGGTGATTGCCCATCGCCTCTGGTGTGTTTGCCCCTGGCTGAACGTTTTTTCGCGGGCGGAGGAAATTCGCATCGCGGGTTTGGACTGAACCAGGCGGGGCCGCGCGATCCCGACACTGGTTTTCCCCTGGGGGGCACGGCGCTATTCGTGAACAATATCGAGCTCCGCATGCCGCCGCCGACCCTCCCGTTCTTTCAGGACAACATTAGTTTCGCCATCTTTCATGATGCGGGAAACGTATTTACAAACGTCCATGACATGTTCCACAGCTTGCTGCGCTGGTCGCAGAAGGACCCTGGAGTGTGTTTGCAGGAGGCCACCAGAAAACAGTGCGACTACAACTACATTTCGCATGCCATCGGGATCGGAGTGCGTTACAAGACACCGGTGGGCCCGGTGCGTTTTGATTTCGGATACAATCTGAATCCGCCCGCGTTCCCGGGCCAGAAGGTAGTCAACAATGTGACCGTTTTCGAGCCTCAGCACGCCAGTCATTTCAACGTCTATTTCAGCATCGGACAGACTTTCTGATGGGTAAAAGGATCTCCATCCTGATCTGTATCGGAGCGTTTCTCACGCTCGCGTCCGGTGCCGGCGCGGCCGAAGTGATCGACCGCATTGTGGCCACGGTGAACGGCCACATCATCCTGCTGAGCGACTGGGAGGATTCGCTGCGCTACGAAGCCTTCAGCGCCGGACGTCCCCTGGCCAGCATGACCGCAGAGGACCGCAAGTCTGCGCTCGATCGCCTGATCGATCAGGAGTTACTGCGCGAGCAACAGCCGGCTACAGACTCTCCCCACGCCTCGTCGGAGGAAGTAGCGCAGCGTGTAGCGGAGATTCGCAAACAGTACGCCGACGCCGAAACTGAGCTGGGATGGAAGGCCCTGCTCGACAAGTACCGGTTGAGCGAAGAAACCCTGAAGAACCACGTGGCGATGGAACTTGATCTGATGCGCCTGGTGGATGCGCGCCTGCGGCCCTCGGTGACGGTAGATTCCAAGAGCATCGAGAGCTATTACAAGCAGGAACTCCTGCCCCAGCTTCGTCAATCCGGGGCGCAGAGCGTTCCCCTGGCGGAGGTGACGGGGAAGATCAAGGAACTTCTCACCCAGAAGAAAATCAGCCAGCTGCTGACCGCCTGGCTGCAAAACCTGCGGGCGGGAAGCCAGATCCGCGGCGAGGCGCTGACGCCCACCTCCGGAGGCCTGAGCCAATGAGTGAAACCGGCGCCAAGCCGGCACGGAGCAGAATCTGGAAGTATCTGCTCTGGCTTACGCTGGCGGGCGCGCTGGTGGTGCTGGGCGTGGGTTGGTACAGCACTACAGAGTCCTTCCGGGCGCTGGTGCGCCAGCGTTTGATTGCTACCCTGGAGCGAACCACCGGCGGCCGAGTCGAGCTGGGGAGCGTCCACGTTGTCCCCTTCCACTTCCAGGTGGAAGTTCGCGAAGTGACCATCCACGGCCGGGAGGGACCGCGAGAAATTCCCTTTGCCCACGTAAACAGCCTGATGGCGCAGGTCAAGATCTGGTCTCTGCTGCGTAGTGAGCTTGGGCTCAACTACGTCGTGCTCGATCATCCCGTAGTGCACATTATTCTTTACTCCGACGGCACCACCAACCAGCCGGAGCCGAAGGTGAAGGCGACGTCGTCAAAGAAGACGATGGAGCAGCTTTTCGCGCTGTCTATCAGCCATTTTGAAGTGCGCCGCGGCGAATTGATCTGGGGAAACCAGAGAATGCCGCTGGATTTTGCGCTGCGCGACGTGTCGGCGGACATGAGTTATTCGCTGTTTCGCGGCGTCTATGAGGGAAATATTCTGCTGGGCAAAGCTGACACCGCCTTTAGCGGATATCGTCCCTTTGCCTGGACCGCAGAGGCCCACTTCACCCTGGGCAGGAGCCGGGTCCAGCTGCGATCGCTGAAGGCGACCTCGGGGCGCTCGCGCCTCCAGGCCACCGGCCAGGTGGACAATTTCAGGCAGCCCCACGTGATCGCGGACTACGACCTCAGCCTCGATCTGGCCGAGGCGGCCGCGATCATCCGGCATCCCGAGGTGCGGCGCGGCATCCTGCAGTTGACCGGGCACGGCTCCTGGTCGGCGGATGATTTTTCATCCATCGGCAAGGCCCTGTTGTCGAATCTCGATTGGCGGGACGCTCCGATCGGTGTGCACAACGCCAGCTTGAGCACGCAATACGCCATGGATCCGAGGCGGCTGGTACTCTCCCAGATACAGGGTCACGTACTGGGCGGAAGTGTTACGGGTGATGCTGATGTAGCGCAATGGCTCAGCCCGCAACCCGCAGGCCTCAACCCCAGAGAAAAACAAACGAACCGGCAGAGCGGAAGCGCGCGGCTTCGCTTTAAGGACTTGTCGGCGGCGGAAATCGCAGCCGCCCTGGCTACGGCTTCACGTCCCTTTCAGCGGATCAAACCCGCTGGCCTGGTCAGCGGCAAGGTGGATGCCAGCTGGAAAGACACCATCCGCAATGCAGAAGCCCAGTTCGTCGCCGATGTGCTGCCGCCGGCGCTATCCACGAACGCGCAATTCCCGCTCACCGGGCACGCTCAGGGCACCTACCGTTTCGGTCCGGGCGAACTGGAGCTTGCGGAATTGACCGCCGCCACCCGTGCCACCCAGGTGCATGCTTCCGGCACGCTTTCGTCCAGCGCAGCGCTCAAACTCGTAGTGACGACCACGAACCTGGGCGAATGGCAACCGGTTTTCAGCGCCGCAGGATATGCCGGGCAGATTCCGGTAACGCTCAAAGGGCACGCCTCGTTCAACGGTACGGCCACGGGAAAGCTCAGCCAGATCGCCATCGCGGGCACGGTGCAGTCGCAGGACTTCGAGACCACAATTCCGGCCACCGCTTACACCCCCGAGAGAACGATCAACTGGAACGCCCTGCAGGCCGATGTTCAGCTGTCCCCCTCAGTGTTCGCCGTGCGCAACGGTACGCTGAGCCGCGATCCCGATTCGCTCAAATTTGACTTTCACGCCCAACTTGCCGGCAGGCAGTTCACCGACAGCAGTCGCTTCCAGGCGCACCTGGATACGCAGAATGCGGATTTGACCGGCATTCTTGCCCTGGCAGGTTACTCCTATCCGGTGACGGGGACCGTGGATCTTCACATGCAACTGTCGGGAACACGCTCCGTCCCGCAAGGGGAAGGCAGCATGCAGTTGCGCGACGGAAGTATTTACGGCGAACCGGTGCAGCGCTTGACTTCGACCTTGAGCTTCAAAGGAGAGGAAGTCGAGCTCAAGGATATTCAGCTGGCCTACCGCGAGTCCAACGTCGCCGGCGGGGCCACCTACAATCTATCCAGTCATGCCTATGGCTTCAATCTGACCGGGAACAATTTTGACCTGGCGCGTGTCACCACGCTGCAGAGCGCGCGCATCGCAGTAACCGGCCGCGCGGACTTCACCGCCGAAGGCTCCGGCACCCTGGAAGCTCCCCGGCTGAACGCGGCCATCCATCTCCACGATCTTACCTTCGACCAGGAACGCGCCGGCGACTTCACCATTCATGCAGTGTCGCAGGGCCCGGAACTGCGCATCACGGGACAATCCCAGTTCGAACAGGCGGACCTCAAGATCGATGGCAACGTGCATCTGCGCGAGGACTGGCCCGCGGATGTGTATTTCCGCTTCCACCAGCTGGAGCTGGACGCGATCTTCAAAACCTACCTGCGCGGGGCGGTGAACGGACATTCGCGGGCGGACGGTGAAGTGCACATGGTGGGTCCGTTGCGGCGGCCCCGCGAATTGCAATTCACCGCCAACGTGGACAACCTGGATGCCGATGTCGAAGACGTAAAAATCAAGAACCAGGGCCCCATCCGTTTTTCGGTTGCCGAACAGACGCTGCAGATTGACCAGTTCCATCTGGTGGGAGAGGACACCGACATTTCGGCGACCGGCAAGGTGCGCCTGAATGGAGACCGTGAACTTGACTTGCGCGCCCAGGGCCGGGTGAACCTTAAGCTGATCGAGAGTCTCAATCCCGACTTCACTTCCTCCGGCGTGGTCTCGGTTGATTTGTCGGTGGGAGGCACGGTGGCCAAACCCCTTACCCAGGGCCAGCTGAGAGTTGACCACGGCGCCATCGCTTATATTGATCTGCCCAGCGCGCTGAGCGACATAAACGGCTCGCTCATCTTCAATCAGGACCGACTGCAGGTCCAGAGTCTTACCGCACACACCGGCGGAGGCCTGGTCACATTTGGCGGCTATGCCACTGCGTACAACGGCAAATTGAATTTCGACCTGACCGTGCGCGGGGAGGATGTGCGCCTGCGCTATCCCCCCGGCGTCAGTGCCACCGCCAATGCCGATTTACATTTTGTGGGAACGTTCTTCCACCTCGACGTTGAATGGCGAGATCATCGTAACCAAACTGGCCATGACTCCCGGCTTCGATTTCGGAGCCTACCTGGAGCGTTCGCAGGGTTCGGTGCTGCCGCCAACCAACCGGCTGCTCAACCGTATTCGCCTGGATGTTCATATTGCCACCACTCCGGAACTGCAGATGCAGACTGCCAGTTTGCGGCTTTCCGGCGACGCCGACTTGCATCTCCGGGGTACGGCGGGCAAGCCCGTCATACTGGGGCGCGCCGATATCATCGAGGGAGAGGTGCAGTTCAACGGGACCAAATATCGCCTGGAACGCGGCGACATCACCTTTATCAATCCGGTGACCACGACGCCAGTGCTTGATCTGCAGGCTTCCACCCGGGTGCGCGACTATGACATTACGCTGAACCTGAACGGCCAGATCGACCGGCCCAATGTCACTTACCGCTCGGAGCCGCCGCTGCCGACCTCTGACATCATCGGGCTGCTGGCCTTCGGGCAGACTTCGGAGGAATCGGCGCAGCTGAACCAGTCGCAGTCCGCCTTCAACTCGGAAACGTCCAGCGCGATCCTGAGCGCGGCCCTGAACGCGACCGTCAGCAACCGGGTACAGAAACTGTTTGGCGTCAGCCGCATCAAGATCGATCCCCAGGGCTTGAACACGGAAACCTCGTCCACCCAGACGGGTCCGGCCGTCACCATCGAGCAGCAGGTCAAAAACAACCTCACTCTTACCTACACCACCAACGTGGCCCAGGCCTCGCAGCAGATTATTCAAGCGGAGTACAACATCACCCGCAATGTTTCCATCGTGGGAGTGCGGGACCAGAACGGCGTGGTCAGCATCGACGTGCGGGTGCGGCAGCGCAAAAAGTAGTCGCGAGGTAAAGTTTGGGCTTGTATGCCTGTCCTGGCCTGTGTGGTCGCGGGCGACTCGGCGCTCGCGGCCACACGGGTAATGCGCGGAGGAGTATTCTGGAGCGGCGTTGGTTGCCGAACTCCAGTCCGATCGCTTTGCGGTCGAACGCCAGCACATGGTGGAGACCCAGGTGCGGGCTCGCGGCATCAGCGACCAGCGCTTGCTCGATGCAATGGCGAATGTCCCGCGTCACGAATTCGTGGAACCCCGCTACCGGGACCAGGCCTATGCGGACCATCCTCTTCCCATCGCTGCGGGTCAGACAATTTCGCAGCCCTACATCGTTGCCGCTCATGCTGGACCTTCTGCAACTGGAGCCCTCGTCGAAAGTGCTGGAAATCGGAACCGGCTCCGGATATCAGACCGCCTTGCTGACTCAGCTCGCCAAACATGTTTACTCTGTGGAACGTCATGCCGAACTGGCACGACAGGCGGCAGACAACCTGTCCCGCCTGGGTTTGACCAATGTCACCGTAGTGACCGGGGACGGAAGCAGGGGCTTGCCGGAATATGCTCCCTTCGACGCCATCATTGTCTCGGCGGCGGCGGCACAGATTCCGCCGGCGCTGTTTGAGCAGCTACGCGAGGGTGGACGCATGATCATCCCCGTGGGGCCGCCGGAGGCGCAGGAGTTGCAGTTGGTCCGCAAGCAGGGCGGAAAGGCGTTGATGGTTCTGCGCGAAGCCTGCCGGTTTGTGCCGTTGATCAGCGGCGGGGATCCAGCTTGAGAATGTGGCTCGGACAAAGCCTGCCCTGAGCGAAGTCGAAGGGAGTGTCCGGCCCACACATTGTGCTTTACAATTCTGGTGTGCCAGTACTGCGCAATTTGCGGGTTACGCTGGAAATGATCAAGTGGGAGCATTCGGTTTTTGCGCTCCCTTTTGCGCTATGCGGCGCCATGCTGGCGGCGAACGGCTTGCCTGCGGGACAGCAGCTGCTGTGGATCGTCGTGGCCATGGTCGCGGCGCGCTCCGCCGCCATGGCGTTTAACCGGCTTGCCGATGCCTCCATTGATGCTGCCAATCCGCGCACTCAAACCCGGGCCTTGCCGGCCGGCACGCTGACCCCGGCATTTGTCGCGACTTTCGTGGTCTGTTCCTGCGTGGTGTTTGTGCTGGCCGCGTCCCACCTGAACCGCCTGGCGCTGCTGCTCTCCCCGGTGGCGCTGGCCGTGGTGTTGCTCTATTCCTACACCAAACGCTTTACGCGCTGGTCGCATCTGGTCTTGGGCTTGGCCCTGGGCATTGCTCCGTCCGCCGCCTGGATCGCGGTGCGCGGATCGCTTGATCCGCGCATTCTGCTGCTGACCGCTGCGGTCACGTTCTGGGTGGCAGGTTTTGACGTGCTCTATGCCTGCCAGGACTATGAATTCGACCGCGAGGCGGGTCTGCATTCCATCCCGCGTTACTTCGGTATCGGGCGCGCGCTTGTGGATCGCGCGCTTGTTCCATCTGCTCATGCTGGTCCTGCTGATGGGACTGGTGGTGGCTTTCGGGCTGGGCCAACTGGCGGTGGCAGGGGTAATCGTGGTGGCGCTGCTTCTGGCTTATGAGCATTCGCTGGTGTCGCACGACAATCTGTCCAGGCTGAATGCGGCGTTTTTCACCATGAATGGAGTGATCTCGGTTGTGTTCTTTCTTTTCATCGCCGGAGATCTGCTGCTGCGGCGAGATGCTACGCGACCGCTGACCGTCTTCGCACCGCGCACCCAGTGCGGTATCATCAACATGAATGTCCACGATGCATTCATTCCAGACAGACGACGCCCGGCTGGGGCCAATCCACGACAAGGTCATGGCAGGTGAGCGACTCAGCGCCGATGACGCTCTCGCCCTCTACCGCACCGGCGATATTCTGGCCGTGGGCTGGATGGCCAACCATGTCCGCGAACGCATGCATGGCGACAAGACGTACTTCAACGTCAACCGCCATATTAATCCGACCAATGTTTGCGTGGCCGCCTGCCGGCTATGCGCGTTCGGCCGCAAGAAGGACACTCCGGGCGCCTACACCATGGCGCTGGAAGAAGCTTTCGAGACTGCCGCGTCCGGCTACAGCTGAGGCGGTAACGGAGTTTCACATCGTCGGCGGGCTGCATCCTGATCTGCCGTTCCAGTATTTTCTCGACCTGATTTCAGGGCTCAAGCAGCGCTTTCCGCAGGTCCATCTGAAAGCCTTCACCATGGTCGAAGTGGCTTATCTGGCCAAGCGAGCCAAGCTTTCGATTCAGGAGACGCTGGAACAGCTGAAAGCCGCGGGCGTGGATTCACTGCCCGGCGGCGGCGCGGAGATTTTTGCCGACCGGGTGCGCCACATTATCTGCGACCACAAGATTGACGGCGATCAGTGGCTGGATACGGCGAAGCTGGCCCACCAGATCGGACTGAAGTCGAACGCCACCATGCTTTACGGCCACGTGGAAAACGATGAAGACCGGGTTGACCACCTGCTCAAACTTCGGGCCCTGCAGGACGAAACCCACGGCTTCCAGACGTTTATTCCGCTGGCCTTTCATCCCGACAACACGCCGCTGCAGCATTTGCCCAAGACCAGCGGCATGCTCGACATCAAGCAGATCGCCGTCAGCCGGCTGGTGCTGGATAATTTTCCCCACGTCAAAGCCTACTGGCAGATGATGACTCCGAAGATCGCGCAGATTGCGCTGCGCTTCGGCGCCGATGACATTGATGGGACCGTGATCGAAGAAAAAATCTACCACGATGCCGGCGCCACCACTCCGCAAGGCATGCGCCGCCAGGACCTGGTTCGCCTGATCCGCGAAGCGGGCAGGGAACCGGTGGAGCGCGACACGTTATACCGGCCAGTCACGAGGACGGAGACGTCGGTTACGGTGGCCGTATAGCATGGCGGAAGACTCAACAGAGTTTCTGGAAATCTTCGACGGACACTTCAACATCACGCAGAATGGCTCGAAGAAGGCCCGGGCCAATTGTTTCCCTGGAATGTAGCGGGACTACCGTGGTCCGTCCATCCTGATGCCTCAGAACGGCATGGCTGCCGCGAGTCCGAACCACCCTAAAGCCTGCTTGTTCAAGGATTCGTATAATTTCCTTGCCCTTGAGTCGGGGAAGGCGGGTCATAGAGAAATCTGTTGGATACCAACTAACTCCAGCGAACCGAAGCGGTCGTCGTTCCTGCCCAGGCAAACCTCGATAGCTTCCCGGACGCGCTTCATGAGCGTGTCCAGGGTTTTCGCCTGGGTGTGGCAGCCCCGCAGAGCAGGGACGGTCGCGACATAAAGACCTTCCTCGTCTCGTTCAATGACAACGGTGAACTTTCTGCTTTGTTTCATCACCTCTTGCCATGTGCCAATCTTAACACTCAGCGTCCAAGGCGGAATGGCTTTTTGGTTCCAATCCTGATCAATTTGCTGAAGACAAATCGCCGTAGCTGATACGACTTTTCGTCCTCCTTCTTTTCCCGTCGAGGGTGTAGAATCCGATTAGTAAGGACGACAAAGCTTCACGGGACCCGCTACCCGTGTTCTGAGGCTTGGCATGAATGTCCACATCAGCTATAAGCTGCGTAAGACACCTGATCTCGAAAAAGAAATCAATCACCTGGTGGAAAAACTGCGCAAGCGGCTGCAGGTTTTTCGGCCCGAACTGCTGCATCTGAAGGCGGTGGTGGAGCAAGCCTCTCCGCGCAAGGCGGTAACTGTGTCGCTGAACCTGCGCCTGCCTTCGGGCCAGTTGGCGGCGCAGCGGTCATCCCCAACGGCAGTGGCGGCGATCAAGACCGCGTTCGACGATCTGTTGCAACAGATCACTCGCCACAAGGACCTGCTGCGGAGTTCGCACAAGTGGACGCGGCGCCGCTCGATAGGGTCCCGTCCGGAAGCGCAGGTCCCGTTCGAGCAGACCCTGGCGTCGGTTCGTCCATCGACCGTGTCCGCCGAGGACATACGCTGCTACGTGAATGCGAATCTTTCCCGGCTGGAGCTTTTTGTCGAGCGCGAACTTTATTTTCGCGAGGCCGCCGAGCAGATCGTGCCCGATTCCATCACCAAGGATGAAGTGATCGACGAAGTCATCGCCGGCGCGCTGGGCGATGGCGGAGATAAGCCTGACAAGCTGGCCCTGGAGCCATGGCTGTACCGGCTGGCGATCCATGCCATTGGCGACTTGCAGGCCCGCAGCTCCGATAACGTGCTTTCCGTCCACCTCGAAGACTCGGCGCGCATGCCCAACGTGCGGGCCAGCGACGAGGCCGAACTGCAGTTCCATCAGCCGGATGAAACCCTGACCGGGGAAAGCGTAATCGCTGACCGTCGTACCTCGACGCCGGAAGACATCGCCTCGTCTGACGAGATGAACCGGCTGGTGGAGTTTGCCCTGGCCGCCGCCCGGCCGCGGGACCGCGAAGCTTTTATCCTGCACACGGTGGAAGGATTTTCGGTGGCGGAGATCTCTGCCATAACCGATCGCAAACCCGAGGCGATCCACGCTTCCATCATCGCCGCCCGCGAACACTTGCGGCACTCACCACCCATCGCCAGTCGATTCAAGAAAAGAGCGCTCCAGAGCACCGGCACCGACTGATTTCCGCGGCAGTCATTGTTGCTGTCGCACTCAGGAGAGAGTGAAATGATTACCCGCGAAGATGTGCGTGAGCTGGCGGAATTTCAGGGCAGTGGAACGGATTGCGCGATCAGTTTCTATTTTCAGCCCGCCCGGCCCAGCAACAAATCGCACCGCGAGCAGGCCATCCTGGCCAAGGACCTGGTCCGACACGCCCTGCGCGAGGCGGAGAAGAACGGCCGCAATGGCTGCGCCCGGGCTGATCTGCAACGCATCCTTGATCTGACCGCGGATTGGCAGGGCAATAGCGCCCGGGCCAAGGCGGTGTTTGCCTGCGGCGGACGGAACATCTGGCGCGAGTTCGAACTGCCGCCACAGCTGGCCAAGACCCAGCTGTTCGTCAACCGCCGCTTCCACCTCAACGAACTGGCCGTGGTGCTGGGCCGGCAGCCGCGTTTGCGAGTGGCCATTCTGGATCGTCACCGGGCGCGATTCTTTGATCTGCATCTCGATGAAGTCAGCGAGCACGAGGCCCTTTTCCATACTCTCTCCCGGCGCGGCCGCGGCGACGGCTTTCTGGGTTACGATGCCGGCCACGCCGAGCGCAGTGTGAATGACGAGGTCCTGCACCATTTCAAAAACGTGGCGGAAGTTTTGAAACAGGGACTGGAAAAGGGCGCGTTTGACCAGTTCATCATCGGATGTCCAGACATCCATTGGCATGACTTTGAGGCCCAGATTCACCCTTACGTCAAGCAGAGACTGCTGGGCCGCTTTACCGCAGACGTGGGGAAGGTCAGCGAAGAGCAGGTGCGCGAGCAGGGCGAACGCATGTTGAAAGAATCGCTCACTCAACACCGCCATGAGCTGGTGCGTGAAGCTCTGGGCCAGGCCCGGAGCAACGGTCGAGGCGTGACCGGCCTGCGCCGGGTGCTGCGTTCGCTCGAAATGGGTGAAGTGCAGACTTTGCTGATGGCCGAAAATTACGCGGCGCACGCCGTCGAATGCCCGAGCTGCGGCCATCTTGACGCGCACATGGTGCGCTATTGTCCGGTGTGTGGACGGGGCACGCAAGAGTTGGAGGATGTTTGCGAAGCCCTCGTCCCGGCGGCCATCCGTCGCGACGTTGAGCTGGTATATGTAAAGGACGAGCCCGAGTTCGAAAATGTGGGCGGCATCGCCGCGCTGCTACGCTTCCGCGCCGGCCAGAAAAAGGGCGGGATGGCTGTGGCCTCGTAAGAAATTCTATTGGCCACGGATTTTCACGGATCTTAATCAATTCTTTTGGCTTGATCTGATCCGTGAAAATCCGTGAAATCCGTGGCCGGTTCCGGTTCCGCACGAACGTGGTATCCTTTCCGGTTTCCTGCAACTTCCGTCACACAATGGAGGACCGCAATGGCCTTTTCGCGCCGGGATTTTCTCTCTACCGCCATGGTTGGAGCCGTATCTTTAGGGTTAGAGGGAGAAGAGCGGAAGAAACCTGCCACCGATAAGGGCGAGGCTGCCGCCGAGGCCGGCAAGCGTCCGATTATCATCAGCGCGGCCAACGGATTCGACTATCTCGATGAGGCCTTTGCTTTCCTTAAAAACGGCGGCGACACGCTCGAGGCCGCGCTGAAAGTCGTTAAAGGCCCGGAAGACGATCCCAACGAGGACAGCGTCGGACTGGGCGGTCTGCCCAACGAAGAAGGCGTGGTCGAACTCGACTCCTGCTGCATGCACGGCCCCACGCGGCGGGCCGGGTCGGTTGGGGGCGTGCGCAATATCAAGAATGTTTCGCAGGTGGCCCGGGCGGTGATGGAGCACACTGGCCACGTGATGCTGGTGGGGGAAGGCGCCGAACGCTTTGCCGTGGCCCAGGGTTTTCCACGCGAGAACCTGCTGACCGAGCACTCCCGCAAGATCTGGTTGTTGTGGAAGGAGACCCATTCCGACTGGTGGGGGCCGGGATTGTCCAGTCCCGACTGGCACAAGCGCCTGCCGGCAGCGCCTCACGCCGACGATTTCGAGCGCCGCATCGAGCGCATGAAGCAGGTCGCTGCGGATATCGGAATTGAGCCGGAGCAGCGCATGGTGGCCATCCGCAAGGTCCTGTTTCCGCCCACCGGAACTATTCATTGTTCCGCGCTCAACGAAAAAGGAGAAATTTCCGGCAGCACCACCACCAGCGGCCTGGCCTGGAAGCTGCCGGGACGCGTGCGGCGATTCTCCCATTATCGGGGCCGGCTGCTATACCGATCAGGATGTAGGTTCGGCGGGCGCCACGGGTAGCGGGGAAGAGAACATCAAGGTCGTGGGGGCGCACACCATTGTGGAGAATATGCGCCACGGCATGTCACCCTTCGATGCCGAGCATGGATGCCCTGAAGCGCATCGTGCGCAACTACAACGGCGATATGGACCGCCTCCGCTTCATGGACATGACCTACTACGCGCTGCGCAAAGACGGCGCCTACGCCGGCGTCTCGCTGTGGGATGGGTACGAGCCCGGCAAGCCGCACAAGATCGCAGTGCACGACGGAACCAGGCGGCTGGAAAAGACGGTCAGCCTGTTCGCGGGAGTGTCGCAGGAGTGGCCGCCGACGCCGCAATAGGCTGTTAAGCTTTTTTACTCGGCCGGCTTAGTAGTGGACTAGCGTCGACCCTCTTCGATGAAATCCTTTGCACTGGCTGAGTGCCCCCTGGCGCTCTTCCTAATACGTTCAATCCCGGCGAATATCTCGGCCGGACTGTTGACAGGACGCGCCGGGACGAAAAAGGCAACCAACTTTCCCCTACGCGTGATTCCGATGTGCTCGCCTTGCTCGGCGCGGCCTACGAGCTTGGAAAGCATTTTCCTGGCTTCAGACAGCGCTACGGTGCGCATCTCTACTTCCTTCCTGAATCCGATACTAGTCTGAGGTCGCATTGGCCCTTGTGACAACATCGTCCCGAGTGCTGGCGAGATCTGATTTCGGACCTACGGCCCGTTACGGTCGAGGTCAATCCCCCTACACGAACCTCACCTTCACATCCGGCCCCTTCTCCAGATGAATGCTGTCGATGAAGCGCACCTTGCCGGTGCGCAGCGTCAGGACCACCGAGGAGGTCCGCGTGCCTTCGCCGAAGAAGCGGACGCCCTTCAGCAACGACGCCTTCGGTGACGCCGGTGGCGGCGAAGATGAGTTGCTTGCCGGGCGCGAGGTCCTCGGCTTCGTAGATCTTGTTCTTGTCCTTGATGCCCATGCGCGCGATGCGCTCTTCCAGTTCGGGCTTGTCGATCACCAGGCGGCCCAGCATGTAGCCGTTCAGGCAGCGAATGGCGGCGGCCGTGATCACGCCCTCGGGAGCGCCGCCCGAGCCCATGACCGCGTGGACGCCGGTGCCGATGACGGCGGCTGCGATGCCGGCCGACAGATCGCCGTCGCCGATCAGCCGGATGCGCGCTCCGGCCTTGCGAATGTCGGCG
The DNA here is from genome assembly GCA_963699935.1 of Terriglobia bacterium. Classification (GTDB taxonomy): domain Bacteria; phylum Acidobacteriota; class Terriglobia; order Terriglobales; family Acidobacteriaceae; genus JAIQFF01. The sequence continues at coordinate 736,476 of CAVOVU010000020.1, read as the reverse complement.
ATCAGCTTCTCGTGCCGCGGCCGGTCGAGCACGATGATGACCAGGTCTTCCACGTCGCGGTGCATGCGTTTGGCAATGTTCTTCAGGTTGTCGACCACCGGCGCGTCAATGTCCACCGCGCCCTTGCAGGACGGGCCGACGACGATCTTTTCCATGTAGCAGTCGGGCGCGTTCAGCAGTCCGCCGCTTTCGGAAGCCGCCAGCACGGTGATGGCGCCGGGCGCGCCGGTGGCGCACAGGTTCGTGCCTTCGAGGGGATCGACGGCAATGTCCACTTCGGGAACTTCGGTGCCGTCGGGAAACTCGGCGCCGACTTTTTCGCCGATGTAAAGCATGGGCGCCTCGTCGCGTTCGCCTTCGCCAATCACGATGGTGCCGCGCATGGGCATCGTATCCATGGTCTTGCGCATGGCTTCGGTGGCCACCTGGTCGGAGAGTTTGCGTTCGCCCTGGCCCATGGTGTGGGCCGAGGCGATGGCTGCCGTCTTCCACTACGCGCGCAGAACTCTAGAAGCCAGATCTCTTTCGATCTGGCTTGGCCACGGTCTTGCTGAGTGTCATGATTCTTCCTGTCATATGAAGTTGCCATCGAATGCGCTCCGAATATGACTCGATGACATAATTGCCAGCGAGCAGATGCCGTCGCTACGCTGCAGGATCTTCACCTGCAAGCTTCGCCGGGTCACACAATTCGACTAAGCTTCCGGCTTGCTCATCGCCGGCAGGACGCGCTCAAAACGCGTCGATCCCAGTCACGCTTCTGCCCGATGATCAACGTGTGGATGTCGTGCGTGCCTTCGTAGGTCTTCACCGACTCCAGGTTCATCATGTGGCGGATGATCGGGTATTCGTCGGCGATGCCGTTGGCGCCCAGGATGTCGCGGGCCATGCGGGCGCATTCCAGCGCCATCCAGACGTTGTTTCGCTTGGCCATGGAGATGTGCTGGTGCCCGACTTTGTCTTTATCTTTGAGGCGGCCGACTTGCAGGACCAGCAACTGGGCCTTTGGTGATCTCAGTGAAATCATCCAGGTAAGCTTTTCCTGCACCAGTTGGTGCGAGGCGATGGGCTGGTCGTGGAACTGCTTGCGGAACAGCGAATACTGCAGCGCGCAGTCGTAGCAGGCCATGGCCGCGCCGATTGCGCCCCAGGCGATTCCGTAGCGCGCCTGGTTCAGGCACATCAGCGGAGACTTCAGGCCGTCCGGTTTTGGGCAGCAGATTCGACTCGCGGGATGTGAACGTCCTGCAGCGACAGGCCCGAAGTCACCGAGCGCGCAGCGACCACTTGCCGTGAATGTCCTCGGCGCTGAAGCCGGGGCGGTCGGTTTCGACCAGAAAGCCGCGGATCGTTGTTGTCTTCGTCTTCGACCTTGGCCCAGATGATGGCCACGTCGGCGATCGAGCCGGAGGTGATCCACATCTTCTCGCCGTTGAGGACGTATTCCTTGCCGGACTTTGCGGGCGCGCGTGCGCATGCCGCCGGGGTTGGAGCCGAAGTCGGGCTCGGTCAGGCCGAAGCAGCCGAGCTTCTCGCCCTTCTGCATGGCGGGGAGCCAGGTCTGTTTTTGCTCGTCGCTGCCGAAGGCGTAAATGGGATACATGGACCAGCGCGGACTGCACGCTGACGAAAGAGCGCACGCCGGAGTCGCCGCGCTCCAGTTCCTGCATGACCAGGCCGTATTCGACGTTCGACATCCCGGCGCAGCCGTAGCCTTTGAGGCTGGCGCCGAAGAAGCCGAGGTCGGCCATGGGCTTGACCAGTTCGCGTGGGAAAGCGGCCGGCGCGATTGCACTCTTCGATGATGGGAATGAGATTGTCTTCGATGAATTTGCGCGTGGTGTCGCGCACCAGGCGTTCGTCGTCGGTGAGCAGGGAGTCGAATTCGAGGAAATCAACTCCCCGGAACTTGATGGCCATCAGCTTCTCGTTTCTGTTTCATCGCCGCGAACCGGCGCAGGCACTCAGGGAGTGGAAACCCTTGAAGGTAACAAAGGGTGGAAGGGCAGTCAAACAAGCTTAGCGGGTGGTGGTGGATCAGTTTTGTGAGATGTCACGGCAAATGCGTAAACCACGAAGGACACGAGGAATCACGAAGGCGCTGTTTTCCAGGGTTTCCTTCGTGTACCTTCGTGCCCTTCGTGGTTCATGCTCTCCCAACTAACCCACTACCTAGGCAGTCGGCGAGCAAACCGGCTCGATGGCCACCGCTTGCGGGTTGGGGAAATAATGACGCTGAAAGTAGAGCGCCACATTGACCAGGGCAATCATCACCGGCACTTCCACCAGAGGCCCGATGACGGCCGCGAAGGCGGCTCCGGAGTTGATGCCAAATACCGACACTGCCACCGCGATCGCCAGTTCAAAGTTGTTCGAGGCAGCGGTGAATGCCAGGGTTGTGGTTTTGGAATAGTCCGCTCCCAGCTTCTTGCCCATGTAAAAGGACACCAGAAACATCAGGACGAAGTAAATCAGCAGCGGCACGGCGATGCGCAGGACGTCCAGGGGCAGACGAACAATATATTCACCCTTCAGCGAGAACATCACGACAATCGTGAACAGCAGGGCGATCAGCGTCAGCGGGCTTATGCGGGGAATGAAATTCCGGTTGTACCAATCGGCTCCCCGGGCACGAACCAGTGCGACCCGAGTCAGGAATCCGGCGAGAAATGGAATTCCCAGATAAATAAAGACGCTCTTCGCAATCTCTGCCATGGACACATTGACCACCGCACTGCGAAGGCCGAGCTTGGCGGGAAGGACGGTAATAAACACCCAGGCGTAGAGAGAGTAGAAAAAAACCTGGAAAAGGGAATTGAAGGCCACCAGGCCGGCCGCGTATTCCGTATCGCCTCGGGCCAGTTCATTCCAGACGATGACCATGGCGATGCAGCGTGCCAGGCCGATCATGATCAGTCCTGCCATGTATTCCGGATATCCGCGCAGGAACACGATGGCCAGAACGAACATCAGAATCGGCCCTACCACCCAGTTCTGCACCAGCGAGAGGCCGAGCACCCGCTTATTGCGAAAGACCTCGTGCAGTTCTTCATATCGCACCTTGGTGAAGGGTGGATACATCATCAGGATCAATCCCGCCGCAATCGGAACCGACGTGGTGCCGATGTTGAAGCGATTCAGAAACGGCACGACTCCAGGCACCAGCCAACCCAGTACGACGCCCGTCGACCATGGCGGCGAAGATCCACGCGGTCAGGTAGCGGTCCAGAAAACCGAGACGACGGGTTGCCTTCATTCTGGAATCCTCGTGTTGCGGCAAGCTGACTGAAGCGCAGCCGGCCGCGGCAAGACGTACGCTATTCGTGCGGGACCGGCGTCATCGTCTGGCCGATGTTGTCCAGTTCCCGCTTGAGCGCCAGGCTGTCGAGACTCTTAAGGGGAAGCGAGAGAAACAGAGTGATTCTGCGGTCCAGAATAAAAAACGCTTCGCGAAACGCCCGTTCTATCTCCGCTGCGCTGCCGCGAACTGCCGCCGGGTCTGGAACGCCCCAGTGGGCAGTCATGGGCTGTCCTGGCCAAATGGGGCAGACTTCCTGGGCAGCGTTATCGCAAACCGTAAAGACAAAATCGAGCTGGGGAGAACCGGGCAGGGAAAATTCATCCCAGGCCTTGCTGCGCAGACCCTGGGTAGGCAGGTGCGCGATTTCGAGCTGCTTCAAAGCTTCCGGTCGAACCGTGCCTGAGGGATGACTTCCGGCGCTGTAGGCGGTGAAATTCGGGCGGCCTTTGAAGTTCAAAATCGCCTCGGCCATGATGGAGCGCGCGGAATTGCCCGTGCACAGGAACAAGACGTTGTAATGTCCTTGCATAGTCGTTTTCTCCTAATTGCAGCAGGTCGGTCCACAGCATGCCTTCGCTCGCCACTGGTTTGACGGCGCGCACGAAAGCGCTCATGAACTTGCCGTCAACCTGCGGCGCGATCGCGTCCACATCAAGGCCTTCCGCGGAAAGAATCTCGCGCGCATCTTCGGCGCGATAGACCCGGGTCGGCTCAATATCAATTTGCTCAAAACCGGCGGCAGCGAGCTTGTCGCGAAATTCGTCATCGTCGAGCGCCCCCGCCACACAGCCGACCCACAGAAGCACGCTCTGGCGAATCTCCGGCGCGATTTCGCCCCGGGTCACAACATCGGAAACCGCGAAGCGGCCGCCCGGCTTCAGCACGCGGAAGGCTTCCCGCAGCACACGGTCTTTGTCCCCCGAAAGGTTGATCACACAATTCGAGATAATCACGTCCACCGAGTTGTCGGGCAAAGGGATGTGCTCGATCTCGCCGCGCAGGAACTCGACGTTCTCCGCGCCCGCTTTACGCTTGTTTTCGTTGGCAAGCGCCAGCATCTCATCCGTCATATCGAGACCGTATGCCTTGCCAGTGGGACCGACTCGCTTTGCCGAAAGCAGAACATCCACGCCGCCGCCGGAGCCGAGGTCCAGAACCACTTCTCCGGGATTCAGTTGCGCCAGCGCCGTCGGATTTCCGCACCCCAGCGAAGCGAGAATGGCCTCCTCGGGAACTTGTCCGGCCTGGGAGGAGTTGTAGAGATCAGAAGTGATTGGGTCGCAACCCGAGCCGCTCGCCGCGGTGGCGCCGCAACAGCCACTGCCGCCCTGGTTCACGCGCAAGGCTGCCTGGCCATATTTTTCCTTGATGACGCTCTTGAGGTCGGTGCTGCTCATGGTGGGCTCCTATTTGCACAGCTGGACGATAGTTTGCGGTTTGACTGCCTTGTTTCTGGTGCAGCACTCGGCGTAGAGGAATTGCAGCAGTTCCTGGAGAGCCTCGGCGTTAGCCGTGTAGCGCAAGAAGGTGCTTTCGCGGCGCACGTTTACCAGATCTTCATTCTTCAGTTTTTCCAGGTGATGGGAAAGGGTGGAGTTCGGAATGTCGAGCTCGGACTGGATATCGCCCACGACCAAGCCGTCGGGATGCGCGGATAGCAGCAACCGGATGATGCGAAGGCGTGGTTCGGTGCCCATGGCGGACAGCATGTCGGCGTATTTGGCGACGTTCTCTGTGCTTTCTTTACGTGAGGCGACTGGCATAATTCGATAATTGCAGAAATATGGTTCCACGTCAAGCGGGACCTGCCTTAATTCGAGCTCAATCCAGCCCGGGTGTCCCAACTGGGAATTCGAGGCCCGGAGGGAAACAGTTTTGACAAACTTTTTGCAAGTTCCGGACGCGTTTTTGCCTTGTAGCATCTAAGCTTTAAGTAAGTTGCACAGCGGCCGAAAGACAGGCACAATACTGCGGTTTGCCGGATATGACCATTAAAGTGAGCCGACGATCGGTGACGCGGGCAGGTCTATCAGTGGCCCTGTGCCTGGCGACGCTGCTCATCCCGGCAGCCGCGGCCGATGCGCCGCCGATTCGCACCTCTCTGGATCAGGGATTTCGCCTGCTCTACGACCTTGATTTCGACCAGGCGCATCAGGTGTTTCTTTCCTGGCAGCACGACCACCCCCAGGATCCTGTGGGGCCCACGGCCGAAGCAGCGGGAATACTTTTCTCGGAATTTCACCGGCTGGGCGTGCTGGAAGCGCAATTTTACGAGGACGACAAGAGCTTCCTGAACCGTGACAAGCCCCAGCCGAACAACGCGGTTCGGGACCATCTCAATGCGGCGCTGGGCCGCGCCCAGGCCGTTGCCAGCGCCCGGCTGGCTACCAATCCCAAAGACCGTGACGCGTTATTTGCCATGACGCTTTCGTCCGGCCTGCAAGCCGACTACGCCGCCCTGATCGAGAAGCGGAATATGGCGTCATTGAAGTACACCCGCGATGCCAATGAGTGGGCGGACAAACTGCTGGCCGTGGATCCCGATTGCTACGATGCCCGCGTGGCCACCGGTTTCAGCAAATACATCATCGGGAGCATGGCGGCGCCGCTGCGCTGGGTATTGCGGCTGGGCGGAGTCTCGGGAGACAAGAAGCAGGGAATCGTGGAGTTGCAGATGACGGCCGACCATGGCCGTTACCTGGGCCCGTTCGCGCGCATCCTGCTGGCCATCGCTTACGTCCGCGACAAGGACCATGCCCGCGCCCGGGAGGTGCTGGCTGCCCTGCGGGACGAGTTTCCCAAGAATCCGTTGTTCGCCCGCGAAATCGCCCGCCTGGACTCAGGGCACTGAAAGCTACAGAAACGGCGCAGGCCCGGACGCCCTCCTTCGACTTTGCTCAGGACCCGGGCGGCCGGGCAACGCTCGCCTGGAATTTGCGAATCTTCATCAGAAACCTTGCGGAGCTTCGCTCCGCCGGACGGGTGTGGGCACGCGTCCCTACGTGATCCAGTAATTCAGTTCACTGGAAATTCACCACCCTGTAACAGTCCTGTAACATTCACGGCGTAAAACTGGCCCATCAGATTAATAAGGAGGAACCATCGCGTGATACGCCGCATTGCGCTTCTTTGTGTTGTTCTGGCTGTGCCCGCTTTCGGTCAGACGACCTTGAATGGGGCCGGCGCAACCTTTCCAAATCCCATTTACCAGAAGTGGTTCAGCGAATACCACAAAGCCCATCCCGAGATCGAGTTTAACTACCAGTCCATTGGAAGTGGTGGCGGTATTCGTCAGGTTCTGGCCCAGACGGTGGATTTCGGGGCGAGCGACGGTCCTATGACCGATGAGCAATTGTCCCAAGCCAAGGTTAAGCTGCTGCATATCCCGACTGTACTGGGGGCAGTGGTTCCGGCGTACAACGTCTCTGGCGCGCCAGCGGACCTGCGTTTTTCGCCCAAGACGATTGCTGACATCTGCCTGGGAAAGATCGCCAACTGGAATGACAAGGCCGTCGCGGCGGACAATCCCGGAGTAAAGTTGCCCGACAAGCAGATCATTGTTGTGCATCGTTCCGATGGCAGCGGCACCAACTACATCTTTACCGATTTCCTGTCCAAGGTGAGTAACGACTGGAAGAGTCAAGTGGGCAAGGGCACATCGGTGAAGTGGCCTGTGGGCCTTGGCGCCAAAGGGAACGAAGGCGTCGCGGGAATGATCCGGCAGATGGATGGTGCGTTCGGCTACGTGGAACTCATCTACGCGGTGCAGAACAACATCCCCTACGGTATTGTGGAAAACTCAGCCGGCACCTGGTTGAAGGGCAGTCTCGAAGGGGCGACGGCAGCCGCCGCCTCGGTAAAAGAAATGCCTGCAGACTTCCGCGTTTCCATCACCAACGCACCGGGCAAGGATGCCTATCCAATTTCCAGTTTTACCTGGTTATTGATTCCAACCCAATCCAAGGACCCGGCCAAGGGCAAGATTCTGGTGGACTTCCTGAACTGGATGCTTGATCACGGCGAGGGCATGACCACTCAACTCGCCTATGCACCCCTGCCAGACAACGTCGCAGCCAAGGTGAGGGACGCGATCAAGCAGGTACGGTAGGCACCTGACACCAGGGCCGGAAAGCACTTAGTCAAAGCGATCCAAGGTCACGGGGCGGCCACAAGCCGCCCCGTCCCTTCCCGGGTAATGTTTAGGCGGGCCAGTCTTGGCTGGCGACTATGTTCTATACTGGCGCTGCGTGCGGTTCGCGAACCGTCCGCCCGGGACCACCAAAACGGCGGCTCCCAAACCGGTGTCCACTCTGAACTGATACGGAAACCGCCCTTCTCCGCATCAGGTAGTTCTTCCGCCTCATTGGCTTATGGCTCGCCTCGCGCTGGACAATCCGGCCAACTACATCAACCGGGAAGCTTCCTGGCTGGCCTTTAACCGCCGCGTCCTCGAAGAAGCGCAGGACCCCAAGAACCCTCTGCTCGAGCGGCTGAAATTTCTTTCCATCTCGGCCAGCAACCTGGATGAGTTTTTCGAAGTACGCGTGGCCGGCCTGGTGCAGCAGATTGAAGACGGATACACCGAGGCTGGACCGGACGGCCTCACTCTTCTGGAAGAGCGCGACGTGGTTTCCCGCGACACTCACGAGTTCGTGGACGATCAGTACCACTGTTGGAACGAGAAACTGCGTCCGGCGCTGGCTGACCATGGCATCCGCGTTCTGGGCCTGCACGAACTGGAATCACGCGCCCGCGCCTTCATCGAAGAGTACTGCGAGAAGGAACTCGACCTGCTGCTCACGCCGGTGACCGTGGACCCGGCGCATCCCTTTCCACGAGTCATCAACAAGGCGCTGTGCGTGGCGTTTCTGCTGCGCCGCCGCCGCCGCTCCGCCCTCACCTATACCGGCGTGGTCACCGTGCCGCGGGCTTTGCCGCGCCTGGTCCGGCTGCCCTCGGACGGAACCGACGATTTTATTTTTCTCGCCGACCTGGTGGCCTTCCACGCCTCGCGGATGTACCACGGCTACGATATTGTTTCCTCGGCCGCGTTCCGGGTCACCCGCAACAGCAACCTCTATCTGGCAGAGGAGGAATCGCGCAACCTGCTGGAATCGGTCCGCACCGAGCTGCATAACCGGCGCAAAGGCGATGCGGTGCGGCTGGAGATCGAGGCCGACGCCGACCCTGAAATCATCGAACGCCTGCGCACCAACTTTGAACTGGAACCCTGGCAGGTTTTCTCCGTCCACGGCCCGGTCAATCTCTCGCGGTTGTTCAACATTTACGAGCAGACGGCGCATCCTGACCTCAAGTTCAGGCCCTTTTCTCCGCGCGAATTGCGATTGACCGCCAAATCGCAGGACCTGTTCGAGGAACTGCGCCGCCACGACGTTTTGCTGCACCATCCCTTCGACTCCTACGACGCCGTGGTTTCGTTCATTGAGGCTGCCGCCCAGGACCCGCGAGTGCTTTCGATCAAGCAGACGCTCTATCGCACGAACGAGCACTCATTGATCGTGCCGGCCCTGATTTCGGCGGCAGAAAAAAAGGAAGTCACCGCGGTGGTGGAACTCAAAGCGCGCTTCGATGAAGACACCAACATTCGCTGGGCCCGCGATCTCGAGGATGCCGGTGTGCAGGTGTTCCACGGCCTGGTCGGGCTGAAGACGCACTGCAAGCTGTCGTTGCTGGTGCGGCGCGACTCCGATGGCGTCGACGCGGCGCTACGCCCACCTGGGGACGGGCAACTACAACGCGAGTACGGCGCGGGTTTACACCGATCTGAGCCTGCTTACCGCCGATCCGGAAATCACGGGCGCGGTACACGATGTTTTCAGTTTTCTCACGGCCTATGCCGAGCACGCCAACTACGAGCCTTTGCTGGTGGCTCCCCTGGACCTGGCGGAACGCTGCCTGGGTTTGATCGAGCGCGAGGGTGAGCATGCGCGTCACGGACGTCCCGCCCGCATCATCGCCAAGATGAACGCCCTGCTGGACAAGAACATCATCATGGCCTTGTACCGGGCTTCGCAGGCAGGTGTGGAAGTTGATCTGATTGTGCGCGGCATGTGCGCTCTGCGGCCCGGCGTGCGCGGGGTGAGCGACCGCATCCGGGTGCGGAGTATCGTGGGACGCTTTCTGGAGCATAGCCGCATTTTCAGCTTTGCCAACGGGGGCCAGGAGGAGGTCTATCTCGCCAGCGCCGACTGGATGCCGCGCAATCTCTACGAGCGCGTGGAAGTCATGTTTCCGCTGAAAGACGCGCTGGGACGAGAGCGCGTGCGCCATGAGATCCTGGATGCCTACCTGGTGGACAATGTGAAGTCCCGGGTACTCCGGAAAGACGGCGCTTATGTGCGCACCTGGCAGGCCGAGGGCAAACGCAAGCCACCGTCAGAGGCCGTCGCCTTCAGCGCGCAGGACTTCCTGCTGGGACTGGCGGAAGGCAAACAGGCGGTGGAAGCCATGCCGGTGCCGGCAGCGTCAAAGGTCCGCCGATTCGCCACGGTGAAGGGACGGTAAACCAAGATGATTCTCTATTTCCTGCGCCACGCCAGTGCCGGTGAACCGGTAAGCAATCTCAAGAAAGATGAAAAGCGCGCCCTGGATGAAACCGGAGTCGAACAATGCGGTTACGTGGGCCGCGCCCTGGCGGCGTTGGATGTACAGGTGGACGTTGTTATTTCGAGTCCGCTGAAGCGGGCCGCTCAGACCGCTTCACTGGTGGGCAATGAAATGGGTTACGAAGGCAAGCTGCAGTTCGAGGACGCACTGCGCCCCACCGCCTCGTTCGCGGACTTCCGCAAGATGCTCGACAAGTACATCCGTCACGACGCCATCATGGTGGTGGGCCACAACCCGACCCTCAGCGAATTTCTGGGGCGGGCGATCAGCGAAAGCGGCTGTGAAGCGGCGATTGACCTCAAGAAGGGCGCGGTGGCGCGGGCGGAGATGAGCCGCAACTCGGCCTCGCTGACCTGGTGCCTCACGCCCAAGATTCTGCGCACCCTCTATGCCGCGGCGGCGGAAACCTCGCGTCCGAAAACTTCGCGAAAATAGGCTTTCTCTTTTTCCACCGCCCACAATTCCAGGTCCACGCTGGCGCGCGGTTTGGCGCGAAGAGTCAGCTTGACCGCGCCCGGACTTATCCGCACGTCGGTGGCGCGCACCGCGCCGCTGCGTCCGAGATTGAGGGCGCGCGCCAGCCGAAGCAGCAGTGAGGCTTTGCGCACGAATTCCCGGTCGGCCGGCGGCAGGACTTTGATGGCCGAATCCCCGGCCGAAGGTCGCGATTTGCCCAGATAGCGCGCCGTGGCCGCGATGATCCGCCTCTGTTCCGGCGTGTATCCCAGGATTTCCGAGTGGGCGATGATGTAGTAGGCGTGGCGGTGCCGCCCGTTGCGATTGACATAGTCGCCGACCTCATACAACATCGCCGCCGCCGACAACCATTCCGCATACTCGGCGGGGAGCCGGTGCAGCGCTTTCAAGGTTTTGAATAAGTGCATGGCGAATTCGCGCACTTGCAGGGCATGGTCCATGTCCACGCGGTAATGGGCAACGGCGGCGCGGATGGAATCCCAGCGCTCCGATTCGATGTGCTTTCCGGAACGTGTGCTGCGATCGTAGTCCGCAGCCATTTGTGCCAGCTGCCCGTCGCGCAATCCCAGCGGAGAGTAGCGGAAGCCCGCCAACTGGCAGCGTTCCAGAAGTTCGGCATAGACCACAGCTCCTGCGACCACGATCTCGGCCCGCCGTGGCCCCACCCCGGAAAGCTTCTTGCGTTCCGCCACGGGAAGGCGCGCCAGCATCTTGGCGATCCGGCGCATCTGGGTGCGCGAGACCGCGGCGGCGCGCGAACCTTTCGTCTTGTACAAGCCGTGACAGACCGCGGCCAGGGAAGCAGCCGTGCCCGAGGTCGCGATCACGGTCTTGGGCCGGGAGCGGGCAATCCGGTCGGCGATGCGCCCGATTTCTCTTTCCACAAATCCCCGCAGGCGGCGCAGTTCCGATTTGCGCGGCGGATCGTGGGCCAGAAACTCATTGGTCAGCCGCACCGCGCCCAGAGGCAGACTGACCGTGTCGCGGATGTGTCCCTGGCTGGAAATGGTCAGCTCACAGCTGCCGCCGCCCAGATCGACCATCAGCGTGGCCGCGGGACTGACCCGCAGGCTTGAAACCAGGCCCAGGTGAATCAACCGCGCCTCTTCCAGTCCGGAGATGATTTCGACCTTCCACCCCGTGGCCGAACGTACCCACTCCAGGAAGGCCCGCGAGTTGCGCGCGTCGCGCACCGCGCTGGTGGCCACCACGCGCACCGTGTCCGTGCCTTCGTGCTGCACCGCGCGATGAAAGCGCCGCAGCGCCTTGACCGTATCGTCGATGGCCTCGGGCGAAAGAAAACCGTTGCGGAAAACACTATCGCCCAGCCGCGTGACCTGGCGGTCTTCGTGAATTTCAATCAGACGCCGTCCGGAAAGACGGGAAATCTTCAGACGGACGGAGTTCGATCCGATATCGACCGCGGCTAAAGTTGGCATGGCGAGGGCAACAGTGTACCGCGACGGCGGAGTGGTGTGGGCAGCGGGCTAGCGCGGGGTCTTGAAGGGGTCGAGGACCGGCACGTCCAGCTGCTTGAAGTCCCTTCCATTGCGGGTGGCGATGGTCATTTGGTGAATGCGGGCGGTGGCGGCGATCATGACATCCTCGATAAGGCGTTCCGCCTTGCCCTGCATAAGCCGCGCCCACTCGCGAAAACAGGAGGCATCCATAGGCAACACCTGGAGAGACTCCGCCAGTCGATCAACCCAGAGCTCGATCTCGGCGGCCTTCGCGGGATCCTGCAGGCGGGCGAGTTCGACGCCAGTCTGCAGTTCGCCGATGGTGACCGCGGAGAGGTAAATCTGGTCCGCCTGCAACTGGTTTATCCAGGCCAGCACTGTGCCATGGGGTTTTGGCTTGCGTAGTTCCGAGACCACATTGGTGTCGAGCAGGTAGCGCGTCAACCGAACTCCACAGGCGCTCGACGTCGAAGCTTGCCGCGCACCGGAATCAAATTGTCGAACCGCGGGCCCTCAACCAGGAGGGTCTTCAGACTGGGCCGGGAGGACTCCTGCAGGCGACGCCATTCGCTGATAGGAACCAATACTGCCGCCGCAACCCCGCGCCGGGTCACGATCTGGGGGCCGTGCTTGAGCGTGCTATTCAAGAGCTCACTAAAGCGGGCTTTCGCGTCCTGGACTTGCCAATCACTCATTTCTACCTCTCGACAGCCTAATTATATGACTAGTCAGATAACTAGTCAAACAGCAGTATTGCGTTTCCCGGCTCCGCCTAAAGTTCTCTGTTCACAAGCCGATCAATTCCTTGAGAGCAGGTTCGACGTGCAATACCGCAGCTGTCGGAAGGCCGAGGCCTGGCGCCGCGGTGTGGGCCCGTCTCTGCGCAGGCACTGACCAGAACACTGCACCTCTCCAGAATCCGGACTTCAAAGGAGTTTCTCGCGATGCGCCATGGCCGTGTGACCATTCCAGAATTTCCCTTTACGCGTCGCTTAACCGGCAGCCTGTTGCTGGGGACCCTGCTGATCTTCGCGCCGTTAGGCCAGGCCATCCCGCCCCCCGCGACCACCACGACGCTCTCCGTGACTCCCGGAGGCTCGGTGACTCAGGGTACGACCTTGACTCTGCAGGCAACGGTGGTGTCAGGAGCAACGGCGGTCACCACCGGTTCCGTTACCTTCTACGACGGCGCCACGGTACTCTCCGCGGCGCAGCTGGTCAACGCCGTAGCATCCACATACACCCTGGGTACCGCCACTCTGAAGCTGCGACTGGGACCGGGCAGCCACGTGATCAAGGCCGTGTATGGCCGCGTGAACTCGTATCTGGGCAGCACATCTTCTACTCAGACCATCACCGTGACGGCGTCTTCCGCGGCCACGACCAGCACGGAAATCACTTCCAGCGGCAGCACCGGTAATTACACCCTCAGCGGAAAAGTGACGGCTTACAGCTCCAGCGCGCCCACGGGAAGCGTTTCCTTCCTGGACCAGAGCAACAGCAATTATTCGCTGGGCTCGGCGCCGCTGGATGCGGCCACCCGGACCAGTGGCTGGCAGTCCCTGGTGAATTCCGCGACCGCCGACCCGAGCTATGGCGTGGTGATGGGAGATTTGAACGGCGACGGCATACCGGACCTGGTCACCTCAAATTACATAGGCACTACTCTGAGTGTGTTGCTAGGCATCGGAGACGGGTCCTTTCAGCCCCATGTGGACTATGAAGTGGGCCCATACTCATTCGGGTTGGCCTTGGGCGATGTGAACGGCGACGGCTACCCCGACATCGCAGTGGCATTCCATACCAACAGCGGCGTCGGCGTGCTGTTGGGCAATGGGGATGGAACCTTTCAGGCGATGGAGGCCAGCGCAACCAGCGGAGTTTCTGAGTACATCGCGCTCGCCGATCTCAACGGGGATGGAAACCTGGATATTGTCACCTTGAACTCCTACGCTGGCAGTGCGTCAGTCCTGCTGGGCAATGGAAACGGGACGTTTCAAGCGGAGCAGAGTTTTGGGGTTGGTTCCTACTCCTATGGCTTGACCGTCGCAGACTTCAACCATGACGGCAAGGTTGACGTGGCGGTGTCGAACTACTCCGGTTCCACAGTCTCCGTGCTGCTGGGCAACGGCGATGGGACGCTGCAGACTGGAGTCACTTATCCGGTTGGCGATATCCCACCAATCTCGCCGCGGTGGATCTGAATGCGGACGGGAACCAGGACCTGGTTGTGTGCAACATCGAGAGCTCCAGTCGTCAGTGTTTTACTGGGAGTTGGAGATGGAACCTTCCAGCCGAAAGTCGATTACCAGGTGCCTAGCCCCTGGGGAGTGGCGGTCGCCGATGTCAATGGCGACGGAATCCCAGATGTGGTGGCCACCAGCCTGGCCGGGGAGGTCAACCTTGCTCCAGGGAGTGGGGGATGGAACCCTGCTGGCCGCGGTGTCCACGAGCACATCAGCCTCCAACTACCTGCTCGCCCTGGGCGATCTTAATGGTGACGGTGTAATCGATCTCGCGGTCGCCAACCTGGGAGCCAGCAATGCGGTGGTTTCGCTGGGATCCATTTCCGCAACTGCGACCCTGGCCGCGGTTTCGATTCCCGGCGGCGGTAATCATAATGTGGTCGCCAGTTATGCGGGAGACGCCAACTCAGGCGTGAGCGTGTCCAGCCTCGTCAGCCTGACCGGATCGCAAGTTTCGACCAGCCTGGCTTTGAGCATTTCACCCGATCCGGCCTCACCGGGGCAGTCGGTGAGCCTGACCGCGACCGTTACTCCTTCGAGCAGTGGCGGGTACACCCCGTCCGGCACGGTCATTTTTTCTGATGGCGGTGCCGCCATCGGTTCACCCGTGGCCGTCAGCAATGGTCACGCGGTCTTGAGCAAGAGCGACCTGGCCAGCGGCGATCACGACATCACGGCGGCTTATTCCGGCGATGAAAACTTCACCGCCAGCAACGCTTCAGCCGCCATCCTGACCGTGAGTGCGCCCGACTACTCGATCACCGCCACGCCCACTGCCCTTGCCATTCGCCGCGGTCAGACGGGCACCGCGACCTTGACGCTCACTCCGGTAGGCGGGTACACCGGCGTGGTGGCGTTCACCTGCTCCGGGCTTCCCCAGTTTGCAACCTGCACGTTTTCTCCAGCCAGCGTGCAGGTAGATGGCAGCAATACTGCTCAGACCGTGCAGTTCAGGCTGAATACCGCCGGCCCCTTCGTTTCCCCGGCCAGTTCCGATTTTGGGCGTGGGTCCATCCTGGCGCTCCTCACTCCTTTCCTCGCCTTGTCATTGTTTTCAATCACGAGACGCGGCAAGGATTTGTCACGCTCGCGCTGGGCGTCACTGCGCTGGTTGCACCTGTTGATACTGCCTGTGTTTTTTCTGGGAATGGCTGGCTGCGGCTCCATTTCCAGGTCGACTCCTGCCGGCCCCAAGACTCCCCTGGGAACAACGACGGTGACCGCGACTGCGGCCGCGGTTGGAGGAAGCGCGACGCACTCGGCAAGCATTACTGTCACCATCACCAATTAGCGCGGACCTGGAACGAGACCGGCGAGCAATTTGCTATCCTACGCCGATGCCGCGTGCCTTCCTCATCGATACCGACGTAGCCTCTGACGACGCCGTCGCCCTCATCATGGCGCTGCGCGCTCCCGAGGTGCGGGTGGTTGCGATCACGACCGTGGCCGGAAACGTCGGAGTACAACAGGCCACGCGCAACGCCCTCTACACCGCTGAACTCTGTGGAGCGAGCGTTCCTGTCTTTACCGGAGCCGAGAAGCCCTTGCGGCGGGCGCATGAGAGTGCGACCTGGTTTCATGGCCTCGACGGACTCGGCGACCACGGCTATCCGGCGCCGCGCCGGGCCGCGGGAAAGTTGCAGGCCGTCGATGCCATGATTGACGCCATCGATGCCAATCCTGGAATCGTCGTGGTTACTCTCGGCCCGCTCACCAATCTTGCCCTGGCCGTGACCCGCAAACCCGCTCTGGCGGCCCAAGTCGGACGCTGCGTGGTCATGGGCGGCGCGCCCTGCTGCGAAGGCAACGTAACTCCGGCGGCCGAGTACAACATCTGGGTCGATCCCGAGGCGGCACGGATTGTCATGCTCAGTGGTCTTCCGGTGGAACTCGTCGGCTGGCAGACCTGCCGCGGTGAGGCCGTCCTCAACGAAGGCGACATCGCAAAGATTCTGGGATCCAACAACGACCTTGCCCGCTTTGCCATCGAGTGCAACAGCCGCGCCCGTGAAGCCTATAAAGAACAAACGGGAGAAGACGGCATCTCACTGCCCGACCCAGTGGCGATGAGCATCGCGCTCGATCCCACCATCGGAACTCAGTGGAGCGAGCACTACGTCGAGGTCGAGACGCAAAGCGAGTTGACCCGGGGAATGACGGTTGTGGATCGCCTCAACGTGGCAGCCGACGAACGGAACCGGGCGGTCTGGGCCGACGCGATGCGGCAGGGAAGGAAGACCAAAATCTGCTGGACGATCGACCACCGGCGCTGGAAGGAAGCGTTGTTCACAGCGCTGCAATGAATTTGTCCCGTGTCATCCTGAGCGGAGTCGAAGGACCCCTATCCTCAGAACTGCTGCTGATAGAACTGCTGCTGCCTTGAAAACTGAAAGCGTGTTCCCGGGGATAGGGATCCTTCGACTGCGCGAGATGTTTCGCAAGCGAAACTTCTCGCTCGCTCAGGATGACAGCGGATTTGGATTTGTTCTCGCGAACACTCTCCAGATCATGTGAATAGATCGAAAGCAGCCGCGTGTCGCGGGCCCGTGGCGATCAGCTGTTCGATATTTTCCACCGACTGAATGCCGCCACGGGCGCCGGCGGCGGTGCAGTTCAGGGCGGCGGCGGCACAGGCGAAATCAAGTTGACGGGGCAGCGGCCAGCTTTGCAGAAGTCCATAGATAAATCCGGCGTGGAAGATATCTCCGGCACCGGTGGTGTCCAGTGGCTGCACCCGAAAGGCGGGCGCGTAGTGGAACCGGGAGCCATCCCAGGCCAGGACGCCTTCGTGGCCCAGCGTGGCTGCGGTGAGGCGGCAGCTGTAGCGGCTGCGAACCACGGGCAGTGACTTGCGCAAGTCCGACTCGCCAGTCAGACGTCCGGGAATGTCGCGGCTGGTAATCAGGTAGTCGATTTTTCCTAACAGCTCTTCCACTCCCGGATAAAGATCGTCGAGGTCGGCGATCACGGGGACGCCCGCTTCCCGCGCCCAGCCTGCGGCTGTCACAGCGGCTGCGGTGTCATGCCCGTCAAGGTGAAGGGCGCGCGCACTGCTGATCCATTCGCGCCGCAGTTCTCCGGGCAAAAGAGTCAATCCGTTGTCGCGCTTCCAAAGTACGGTGCGCTCGCCGGCGTCATCCACAAGAATAACTGCCTGCTGGCTGGCGCAGCCCGGCGCGGTGAGGAGGTGAGTCTCCACGCCCAGTCGTTCGAACTCGGCGCGATGAATCGCGGCCGCGCGGTCGTCACCGATCTTGCCCACGTAGCGGGTGCGCAGGCCCCATTGGGCGCAGGCAGCGACCGCGGTTGCGACCTGGCCGCCGGGCAGGATGTCGGCCGAACGAAATTCGACTTTTGATCCCAGCGCGGGATAATGCGGCAGGCGAATCAACGTGTCGGTGGCGTTCAATCCGACGCCGACCAGATCGACCTTGGACGATTCAGTCACGATGGATTCAGTTAAAACGGGTGGTGCGCCAGAGTGTAATGCCACAAACCACAAGCAGGGCCAACGTCGCTCCGATCAAGAGCAGCGCCGGAACCCAGTGAAAAGACATGCGCGGCGCGCGCGCCAGAGTAGCGAAAAACACGAAGATGCCGGAGGCGCCGGCGACCAGCAGCCAGTCCAACACCGTGCGCGGCGGCCTGACCTCTCCGGCGGTCTGCCTGCCTTGCATGCGGGCCTCCACGTAATCTTCGGCGATATGGTAGCGGCGCGATTCGCGCCGCGAGGCTTCCTGCCACTTTGCCTGCTCCTTGCCGGCGGCGGAGGAAAATGCGATGGCTCCCACTCCCAGCATCATCAGCAGCGAACCCCCAATGACTTGCATGTAGGTGGAAGTCCCCGTGCCGTGCAACTCGCCAAAAACAAAAATCCCCCACAGTAATCCCCACAATTGATTGGAATTCGACAGCGGAATGCCGCGGCTGATGCCCACATACTTCGCGGCGTACTGCTGAAAGACGTCTCCAATTACCCAGATGAAGCCGCCCAGCATCAGCCAGAAGAGGACGTCCCGCGCCCTGATCAATTCATGCCAGAGCGGGGCCAGGCCCAGATATCCGATGGCAAGAGCGGCCATCATTCCCAGTTCTCCAAAGGTGAAGAAGGTGACAAACGAAAGCGGGTTCATCCCGGACAGATAGGCTTTGCGATAGGGAATATACATGGTTCCCCACAGGACACCCGCGCCCAGCGCGGCCCACACCCCGCGCATGGAATGGGCTGCCGGGGCCTGGGTGGAGGACGCAATCGCCAGCAGAGTCGCGCCCACACACATCACGAGTGCTCCGCCCAGCACGCCCGTCCAGCGCCGCCAGCCCGCCTGGCGCAACTCGTTGAAGAAAATGAAACCCCAGAGTATGCCGAGCAGACTATTTGAATTCCACAGCGGGAAGGCGATACTCAATCCGATATCGCGGATGGCGAAGATGGTCATGGTGTTGGCCACCGCCCAGAGACATCCCGCGAGCAGGGCCCAGATGATGAGGTGAGGCGCGCGCCGCAGGTCGGCGCGGACCGAAGAGGTGCCCAGGATCAACGCTGGCAGGCTCCAGCGCGCCAGAAAAACGCCGGTCACCATGATCAGCGAAATCACCAGGGGCGACACGCCTACGGAAACCAGCTTGGTCGGCGCCTCCGCGGCGCCCAGCCAGGCGCCCGCGGTGAAGCCGCAAAGAATGCCCAATACTTGCAACTGGCGCAGGCGCGAGGGTTTCTCCCCTCCGGCCGCGCTTCCCGGCGTGACGACCGATTGCATGTTCCGCTGACCCTCGGTTCAGTGGTTCAATGTATGTATTCCAGAAGCATCAGGCCGCCGATCAGGACTGCCACCGGCACCCAGAAGTGCACGTCGGTAAGCACGCTGGTTAACCAGTTACGGCCTTCGCCATGATCGGTAGGTTGCATGTCTCTTTCGTGAAAGCTCGCTGCGCAATGAGCCGTACGATTATAGCGATTGTCCAGGCCAGTTCAGGGACCAATAGTGTGGTCGCGGGCGACTCGCCCGCGTGAAGGCATGCAGGCCACGAACCACCTGGGGACAGCCGCCCTCGGCTGTCCGGCCGAGCGCAGCTCGGCAAAGGATGTTTGGAGTCTGAAAGAATCAGTGAGATCATTGGGACAGGAACTGGCAGGGTGTCAGCATGAAATACCGAATTGCTTTGTGGGCGAGTGTGGGCTTTCTGGTTGCGGTGGGTTGGGCCCTTTACGCCTTCGCCAGCGCGCCTCCAGCGATGACTTCCGCCGACCCGCTTGTAAGTCTCGTGGAATTAACCTGCCCCGTTGTGTTTGCGAGCATTCATTTCCACTTTGCCCTTGGGTTGTACTGGTCCCTGCTTGCGAATGCTGTCACGTATGGTTTGATCGGTCTGATTGTGGAAACGTGGCGGCAGCAACTTCATCAATTGAGCCGCTAGCCCGGAAATCGCCTGATCGTCAGGCAAGGCGACGCGGTGTGACGACGAAGGCTATTGCAAACAGGACGCCGAGCAGCAGATCCACTCCACCGAAGACCAGGTCCGAGGCATGCATGCGGTGTTGCATGACCAGAATTACCACCGCAATCCCATAGGTGAATTTCTCGAAAACTGACGGAATCATCAGCAGTCGGTACCGGGACGGATCGGTCGCGATGATGAAAAACGCGATCTGCCAGGCCAGCGCGGCCCCTATGAATCCGTAGAAGAAAGCCGGGTGGGTGATGGGTGGGGGATCGTTGCGGCCGATCAGGTTGAACATGAAGTAGAGCGGAGTGAGCACCAGCACACCCCAGATGGCGGCGATCCGGAAGACGATTTTGGCAAATTTCATGGCTGCTCGATAGGGTAGTCGTCAGTCGTCAGTCTTCAGTCGTCACGATCATTATCTGACAACTGACAACTAATAACCGACAACTGATCTTATCCTGCTCCATCCTGGCAATTTACCAGAAGAAAAAGTCAAAGGCGTCGGACAGAGCCCGCCCTGAGCGAAGTCGAAGGGAGTGTCCGACCCACACATATTTTATTTTATTCGTGGCGGAGGGCTTCGATGGGATCCAGGCGGGAGGCGCGGAAGGCGGGAACCATGCCGCTCACCAGGCCTACGAAGCCCAGAATCAGCGTGGCCGCGATCAGCGTTCCAGGGGCGATGATCAGACGGATGTCGCCGGCTTCGCCATTTTTGGCGAACGCACTGTATAACGTGAGCCTGCCCACCGAAAGCGCGACTGTGTAAGCCAGAATCACTCCCAGCACTCCGCCGATGAAAGTGATGGTCAGGGCCTCGGCGAGGAACTGCATCAGGATGTAGCGCCGGGGCGCGCCCAGCGCCTTCTGCACGCCGATCTCACGAGTGCGCTGGGTGACGGAAACCAGCATGATGTTCATCAGGCCGACACCCCCGATGCCGAGGGTAAGCGTGCCGATGAAACCCATCAGGACCTTCAGCCCCAGGGTAATGATC
Organism: Terriglobia bacterium; assembly: GCA_963699935.1. Classification (GTDB taxonomy): domain Bacteria; phylum Acidobacteriota; class Terriglobia; order Terriglobales; family Acidobacteriaceae; genus JAIQFF01. The sequence continues at coordinate 715,920 of CAVOVU010000020.1, read as the reverse complement.
TCGAATTGGTGGACCTGCATCATGAGGTTGAACACTCTGACCGCCTGGCGGTCCGTCTGATTCAGTTTGTGCGGTCCTGCCAGAATCGAGCGCACCGATTGTTCGAGACGCTCGTACTCAGGCGTCTGGTAGGTGAACCAGATGGAGTCGAGGTAGTGGGTATCTTTCAGGTCGCTCATGGTGGTGAAGGGAACATATACCACACGGTTTATATCGTCATTTCCCTCCTGCATCTTGGCGTCGAGAACGCCCACCACCTCAAAGCTTAGACCGTCCAGGCGAATGTGCTCACCCAGGGCGTTGCGCCCGGAGAAGAGTTTTTCCTTTGCTTCCGAGCCGATCACCGCTACTCGCGAGTGCTGTATCTGGTCCTCCGCGTTGTAGTAGCGGCCCTGCGCCAGTTTCAGGACGCGAACCGCGGGCACGTTGGGATAATTTCCGGTGACCGGGAAGTCGAAGACCCGGGTGTCGTACTGGACGTGCGCCTGCTTTCCGACTTCGGGAGTGATATTGGTGATCTGAGGGAGGTTGGTGCTAAGCGCTTCCACATCTTCCAGTGTGAAGCGGACGAGAGTTCCCGCTTTCTGACCACCCGCCTGCAGGGAAGTGCGACCCGGGACCACGATGACCAGCTTGGTGCCGAAATTGGCGAAGATATTGGCGCAGGCCTGGCCGAAACCATCTCCGTAAGCCAGCAGCATGACTACCGTGGCGATGCCCCACGCCATGCCCAGCATCGTAAGCGCAGTGCGGCGGCGGTTGTGCCGCATGGCGCCGTAGGCTTCGCGGAGCAGATCACGAAACATAGGAGTCATTGGGTAATTGTGTAATTGCGTAATTTGGTAATTCAGAACTTTTACGTTCCTTTCAATTGCAAAATTACCCAATTACAAATTCCATTTCACTCCTGCCGGAGCGCCTCCACCGGCTGCAGCATGGCCGCCTTGCGCGCGGGATACAGACCCGCCACCACTCCCGCCAGGGTCAGGCAGCCAATCGCCAGGACGGCCGACATCGGCACCAGTTTAGGGGGATCAAATCCGCCCGGCCCCTGCACCGTGCCCAGCATCGCCATCAAGCCGGTCGCCAGGCCCATGCCGATCACGCCGCTGCCCAGAGTCAGAAGCAACCCCTCCAGAAAGAACTGAAACAGGATGCTGCGGTTGGTGGCGCCCAGCGCCTTGCGCAATCCGATTTCATGGGTGCGCTCGCTGACCGCTACCAGCATGATATTGATGACGCCGATGGCGCCCAGGGCCAGCGTGACCATCCCCACCGCTCCCAGGAACATGTTCATGACGTCGAAAATCGTCCCCACCATCTGGGATTGCTTGATCGTGTCCCAGCTGTCGAACGCGTTTTCATCGCTGCCGTCGAAACCGTGATTGTGGGCGATGATTTTGTAAACGTCGTTCTGGGCCAGTGCGTGGTCCTCTCTTACGGTCGGCTGATATTCAATGAACGAAATGGAGTTTTCGTGGTTTTCTCCCTTGAGCGGGAAATATGTTGCCATCACCTGGAAAGGAATGTAGCCCCGCATGTTCAACCAGTTGTTGTCGCCGCGGCCGAGGTGCGGCATGCTGCCTACGACTTCAAACCGGATGCCGTTCAGCAGAACAAATGCGCCGACCGCAGGACGCCCGGGAAACAGCGTCTTGAGCAGTTCGTTCCCCAGCACGATCACGTTGCGCCTTTGCGATCCGTCCAGTTCATTGAGCCAGCGTCCTTCCTTGAGGGGAAGATAACTTATGTCGCTGAGCTGGGGCTCGACGCCCAGAATTTCGCCGCCGGCGTTGGAGAACTCACTCACCTCATGCAGGTCGGTGCGGGAAAGCAGAGGGCAGGCGTTGCGCACATGCGGGGCCTGGGTGCGGATATCCATGTAGTCCTGGTAGGTGAGCAGATAGGAGCGGGCGGAATTCATGCTGCCCTTTACCGCCGGCGCGCGCCCGGGAAAGATAAACATGATGTCCTTGCCGAACTCGGCCATCTCTCGCTTGTTGCCTGAACGGAAGCCCTCGCCCACGCCCACCAGCAGCAGCAACGATCCCACTCCCCAGGCGATGCCGAACATGGTGAGGAATGAGCGCAGCTTGTGGGCCCACAGGTTGCGGAAGATCTGCACGAAAATGTCCACGACCGTGCGCATGATCTGTGTCATTGTACCTTCTCCCGGCCAGGGCAGGATCGCCTAAAGTGCTTATCCGGGGCCGCTTTTAGGGCTAGCCTACGAAGCCCTAAGCTCTTTTACGGCAAAGCTCTTGGCAAAGTTGCAAACAACTCCGCAAGAGCTGACGGTTAAGTCCAAGTCGAAGGGGTGGGACAAAGGCTGCCCTGAGCGCAGTCGAAGGGACTGTCCGGCCCACACAACACATCCTCACTCAGTCGAACTGGATCAGCACAATTTCAGGGGTTGTCCCCAGCCGCAAGGGTGGACCCCAGGTGCCTGCCCCGTAGGAGACATAGACGATCAGATTGCCCAAACGTTGCAGGCCATAGACAAATTTTCCGTACATTCGGGACGTGATCCAGGTAAAAGGGAAGAACTGTCCGCCATGGGTGTGGCCGGAGAGTTGCAGGGAGAAGCCTTCTTCTTCGGCGATCTTCAGGCGGTCGGGGGCGTGGGTGAGCAGGATGCTGGCCCGGTCGCGGTCCACATCGGCTTGCCGCAGGACGGAGCGGAAGTGGTCGTCGTTGGTTGAATCGCTGTAGTGCACGCCCACGATCTGTAAACCATCGACGGTCACCTTTTCGTTGTTCAGTACCCGCACGCCGGAGTGCTCGACCGCATCGAGATATTTGGCGGAATCGCTGAACTGTTCGTGATTGCCCAGAACAAAGAATGCCCCCAGCGGGGCGGCCAGCCGGGCCCAGGGCTGGGCAAGTTCCCGCACTCGCGCCACCGTCCCGTCGTACATATCGCCGGCGATAAAAACGATGTCGGGCCGCAGTCGCGTAAGCGTGGTCACGATGCGCCGCATGAATCGGAAACCGCGAACGTGGCCGAGATGAGTGTCAGTCACCAGCGCCGCCACCCGCCCTCGCCACGATGCCGGCAGGTTGGGAAGCGTGACGCTGATTCTCCGCACCCGCGTCCAGGCGGCGTTCACGATGCCGTACAGACTGGCCAGCAGCGCGATTGCGAAGAACACCATTACCAGTTCTTGCCGGTCGGGATGCAGTCCCAAAAGCCGGGCACCGCCGTAGCTTGCCCAGCAAAGACAGGCCGCCAGAAAGCAGAAGCTCAAAGTCCCCAGCCACACCGCCGAGACGGTGTACAGGACGCGCACCACGACATGGGAAGAGCGCCAGGCCAGCAGCGAAGCCAGCACGAAGCTGACCGAGAGTACGGCCAGCACTATGGGGAGAGGGGAAATCCTGGAGGCGGTGGGTATTCCCCAGAAAAATTCCCAGGTCTCATACAAGAACCAATGAGCCAAAAACAAAATGGATTGAATGACTGCAATGAAAACAACGATTCGAGACCTCAAGGGTGGGTTTTCTCCAATCGATCGACCAGTTTTATTAGATGAGGTTCACTGGCAATTGGATTTAGGCGACGGCCTGGTGCGAGGGATTGCGGCTGGTGGATGTGATCGAAGCTGGCTTCTTGGGGGCCAGCGCGGCTCGGGTCTCGGTCAAAGTGTTTACGGCCTGGCGGAACTTGGCGCGGGTCACGTTGCGCAGCACGGCCACCAGTGCGGATTCCTGAACGCTGCCAAAAAGCTTTTCTGCTCTCTCCGCCAGCTGGACCCAGTCATGCCAGTCGCCGATCACGTCCTGCATATGGTTGAGGAGCCCGATCAGATGGGAAGCCTCCGCGTCTTTGCCCGCCAGTTCCGCGATATAGCGCGCCCGCTTGCCCGCAATCCTGAACTGATGCAGGGTCTCTTCAGTGATTACGCCCTGGTCCACTTCCAGTGCGTTCAGCCTTCGCCGGGCCAACGTCAACGGGTCGGCGTTCTTTGCAATTTCCAGGCTGGCGGCGGCGCGCTTCAGGCGCTTGTGGACTTCGGCAACCGTTTTCTTGTCCAGGGACTTGATGAGCCGCTTTTCCCGTTGCGAACGTTCCTCGGCCAGCGTTCGCATGAGCCGGGCCTTGCGCACGGGTTGCTCCGGTATCTTCAGGCTGCGCAAAGCAGCGCTCTGCACATCCAGGTCGCGCACCCGGCCTGCCTTCTTTCGCAGCTGCGCCAGAAGCTTGAGCAGCTTCTTGTCGTTGCCGCTGCGCCGTTCACCCAAATCTGAAACCAGCACCTCAACTCTGCGACTGGAAGTACGGAATCTATGGACATTTTCTGGCGACAGCTTTCCGGCCAGCTTCGACAATTGCCGGCTGAGCTTGCGGAACGTAGCGCGTGTATTTTCGGGGCGTAGCGGCATACGATCAAAAACCACGAACTGCAAGTTCTGGGTACCTGTTACTCGGAATCAGTGAAGCTAAAGTTCCGGGTCTTCGACAGGAAGCTTCCCGGAGGCAGGGGCAAACAGTTATTTTAACACTGCTGTAACACGACCGTGCTACCTTGCCGGAAATGGCTAATCGAGCTTTGGGAGCGCCTCGACTGACCGGTCCACAACCCGTTCCGGAACAAGCAGTTGCGGCGGGCGCTCTGGCGCACGCGCAGCCCTTGATCCATGCCGGGGACAGCCGGCGCGCGGACGCCGCGTTTTTTTACGCCATGCTGGCCTGCGGGTGTTCCGTGCTGGCCCTGGTCGGATTGATTGTTTATGAGTTGATTACCAAGTCCAGCCTTTCCTGGCACGCTTTTGGCTGGAAGTTCTTTTTCCAAAGCGATTGGGACCCGGTCAACGACCAGTTCGGCGCCCTGCCTTTTGTCTATGGCACGATTGTATCTTCCATTCTTGCGCTGCTCATCGCCGTGCCCCTTGCGGTCGGAGTAGCGGTCTATATCACCGAAATGGCGCCGCGCTGGTTGCGCGGGGCCCTGGCCTTCACCACGGAATTGCTGGCTGCCATCCCCAGCGTCATTTATGGATTGTGGGCGATTTTCGTCCTGGTGCCTCTGCTCCGCCAATACCTGCAACCCTGGCTGGCAAAATACCTGGGCTGGACCGGGTTATTTGAAGGGCCGCCCTATGGCATCGGCATGCTGGCTGCCGGAATCATTCTCGCCATCATGGTGGTTCCGATTGTTTCTTCGATCACGCGTGAGGTCATGACCGCGGTCCCGCAGCAGCAGCGGGAGGCCGTGCTCGCTCTGGGCGCCACGCGCTGGGAGATGATCCGCACCGGGGTGCTGCGCAACGCGCGCGCCGGCATCATGGGCGGCGTAATCCTCGGCCTGGGCCGGGCCCTGGGCGAAACCATGGCGGTCACCATGGTGATCGGCAACCGCCCTGAAATTGCGAAATCCCTTTTCGCTCCCGGCTACACCATGGCCAGCGTGATCGCCAACGAGTTCAGCGAGGCCACCGGCGACCTTTATCTCAGCGCTCTGGTTGAAGTCGGCCTGGCGCTGTTTCTGGTGACCATCATCGTCAATATTGTGGCGCAGTTGCTGGTGTGGACGGTGACGCGCGGTACTCCTGCGAGGAGCCATGCCTGAAAAGACGATGCTTCCGGCCGATTTTTCAGACGCTCCCATCAGCCTGTGGCGCCGCGGCCTGAATTTCGCGGTTTCGGTGGCGGCAATCGGGGCCGTGGTCCTGGTGCTGATGCCATTGGGAGCAGTCTTCGGCTATCTGATCTACAAGGGCATAGGCTCCATCAACTGGGCCTTCCTGACCCAGATTCCCAAGCCTCCCGGCGAAGCCGGTGGAGGCATGGCGAACGCCATCGCCGGGTCGGTTTACATTCTGCTCATTGCCAGTTCCATGGGCGTTCCCCTGGGCATCGGCGCGGGCATTTATCTCTCGGAATACGGGCGTGGCACCCGCTTCGGCAACCTGATCCGCTTTACCGCGGACGTGCTCAACGGCGTGCCCTCGATCATCGTGGGCATTGTGGCCTACGGCCTGGTGGTGTTGACTCAGGGGCACTTTTCGGCGCTCGCCGGCGGAGTTGCCCTCGCCATCATGATGATTCCCACCATCACCCGGACTACGGAAGAGATGCTGTTGCTGGTGCCGCAAGCGGTGCGCGAGGCGGCCTACGGTCTGGGAGTTTCGCGCTGGCGGACCACGCTTTCGATCACGCTGCGCACCGCGACCTCGGGCGTCATCACCGGAGTGATGCTGGCATTTGCCCGGGTGGCGGGAGAGACCGCACCGCTGCTGTTCACCGCGTTCGGCAACCAGTACTGGAACTGGAAACTGGAGCAGCCCACGGCGGCGCTGTCGCTGCAGATATTCACATACGCGATTTCGCCCTTCGATGAATGGCACCGCCAGGCGTGGGCGGGCGCGCTGATCCTGATTGTGCTGATCGTGACTTCGGTCGGCGCGGTGCGGTTGGTGGCCAACCGGGGTATGCTCAAGGGAGCGAACTGAGAACCTCATGGGCGTGGGCATCCAAGTCGATCAACTGAACGCCTGGTTCGGCAAGACCCAGGCCCTGTATGACATCAACATGACGGTGGCGGCGAACCACGCCACGGCGGTGATTGGTCCGTCGGGATGCGGCAAGTCCACCTTCGTGCGCTGCCTCAACCGCATGCACGAGACCATTCCGGAAGCGCGCGCCACCGGACGCGTGCGCATCGGCGAAATGGACGTGTACAACGGGACTTCCGCGGTGCAGATTCGCCGGCGCATCGGGATGGTGTTCCAGAAGGCGAACCCGTTTCCCACCATGTCCATTTACGACAATGTGGCGGCCGGGTTGAAGCTGAACGGATTTCACGATCACAAGCGGCTGGATGAAATTGTCGAACGCTCACTGGTCCTCTCCGCCCTCTGGGACGAGGTGAAGGACACGATGCGCAAGAAGTCCGGCGCCAGCCTCTCCGGAGGCCAGCAGCAACGCCTCTGTATCGCGCGCGCGCTGGCCGTCGAGCCGCAGGTGCTGCTCATGGACGAGCCCTGTTCGGCGCTCGATCCGATCTCCACCGGCAAGATCGAAGAGCTCATCTTTCAGCTCAAGGAAAAATTCACCATCGTGATCGTCACTCACAACATGCAGCAGGCGTCGCGAGTGGCGGAGTTCACCGGGTTCTTTCTCCTGGGCAAGCTCATCGAATTCGACAAGACGGAGAAGATTTTCACCACCCCGTCCGACAAGCGGACGGAAGACTACATTACAGGCAGGTTTGGATAATGGCGCGCACCCGTTTTCTGCAAGGACTGGACGAGCTCCGGGCACGTTTGCTGCGTATGGGCGGACTGGCCGAGCAGGCCGTGGACCGCGCCTGTCAGGCGTATATCGAGCGCGACCTGACGCGCTGCCGCATGGTGCTCGAAGGCGAAACCCAGATCAATCTCACTGAGCGCGAAATCGACGAAATGGCCTTTGACCTTCTGGCCATGCAGCAACCCATGGCGGTCGATCTGCGCTTTATTCTCGCCGTCACCAAAATCAATGCCGACCTCGAGCGTGTAGGCGACCAGGCGGTCAACATTGCCGAGCGCGTGATGGACATGGTGGACCTGCCCAAGGCCGACCTTCCGGTGGACATCCCGCGCATGGCGGCGGCGGTTTCCGCCATGGTGCGCCGCGCCCTCGAATCTTTCATCGAAGGCAAGGCTGAACTGGCGCAGGCGGTCCTCGAAATGGACAACGTGGTCGATCGCATGAAGGATGAAGCCTTCATCGTGCTGGTGAAGTCCATGAATGAACATCCCGAAACCACGCGCCAGGCGCTGGACGCGCTGCTGGTGGCCCGCAATCTGGAACGGGTGGCCGACCACGCCACCAACATCGCGGAGGATGTAATCTTCTGGGTGCGCGGGGCCGATGTCCGCCACAATGTAGCGCCGGAACAGCCGGAGCAGCAGGAAGTTACCGACCCTCATTGAAGTCAATAATCAACAATGACCACTGGGGACAGCCGCCCTCGTGTCCAGTTCCATGACATCCTTTACACAATGTTCCGGTACATGCTTTACACTCCCGCGCGAGCGTAGCCTGCGCACAGCTTAGTCGGCCAGCCAGCGGGATACGGCTGTAGTGCGCTGGGTGGTCAGGGGGCAGCTGTCCCCACGTGGTTCATCGAGCCAGCCAGCCGACCGGTATCATGTGTCTGTAGTCGCTTGCTGGACAGCAGAATTCCTCAGCTTTTCTTTTGCCGATGCCGGTGCTACAAGATCTTTCAGACCTTTCTGGAGGAATCTTGAAGCGCTTTACCGGAATTATCTTCCTGCTTGCTGTTTCTTTGGCGCCCCTTTTTGCCCAGGACTCCGCCAAACCCCGGCACCTCTCACTGCCTACCAGCAAGCTGCTGGATACGCCCTCACCCGGCCGCATCGGCGCGGTGAATAGTTTTCCTGCGACCATCGCGCTCAGCCCGGACGGCCACTACGCGGCGCTGTTGAATAACGGCTACGGCACGCAGCAGACGCAGGCGCACCAGTCCATCACGATTCTTGATCTCCAGACCAACCAGCTGAAGGATTTTCCCGACGCCCGCTTGTCTGACACCGCCCATCAGAGTTACTTCCTCGGTCTCGCTTTCAGTTCCGACGGAAGCCGTCTATACGCGTCGATGGGCTCAATCACCGACCCGACCGGGGTGAAGCGAGGCAATACCGGCAACGGCATCGCAGTGTACAAATTTGAAAATGGCAGAGTGACTTCGGAACGCTTTCTGAAAGTCTCGCCACAGAAGATTGCTGCGGGCAGGAAGGTTGCAATTCGGAGTCCGTAAAACCGCGGCGGGGACCGCGATTCCGTATCCCGCCGGCCTGGCCGTGATTCCGGGCAAGGGCAACGACCGGTTGCTGGTGGCCAACAATCTCTCCGACAATGCCGTGCTGCTGGACTCGGCTGACGGGCGCGTCCTGCAGCGCTTCGACCTGAGCACGCATGCAACGATTCCGTCATCATTTCCCTATACGGTCGTTGCCAGCCGGGACGGCCGGCGCGCCTGGTGCAGTCTGTGGAATTCTTCCCGCGTGGCCGAGCTGGATCTGGAGAAGGGAAGGATGACGCGATGGATCCCGCTGCTCGAGCCGAAAGATCCCATCGCGCCCGGCTCTCATCCCACCGATCTTCTGCTCAGCCCGGACGAAAAATGGCTCTACGTCGCGCTGTCCAACGCCGACGCGATTGCCACCATTGATACCGCTTCGGGCCTGGTCATCCATGTTGCCTCTACCAACCTTGCCGGACAGGAGCACGCCGGAACTTATCCCACCGCGCTGGCGCAGTCGCCCGACGGCACCCGCGTGTTTGTTGCGGATTCGTCGTTAAATGCGGTTGCAGTTTTTGACTCTGCCGCGCTGACGAAACCGGGCATCACTTTTCCCTTGCCACCCGAGGCTCTCGGATTCATTCCGACCGACTGGTATCCCAGCGCCTTGTCGGTTGCGGGGAGACGATCTGCTCATCGCAACCGCCAAGGGAGAAGGCGCGGGCCCCAATAGCGGCATCAGCCAGCTGAAAGGCGAACGGCGGCGTCGCGAACATCCCTACATCCCCACCTTGATGTACGGTTCGCTCTCCCGGTTGAACTTTCGCAATGTGGAGAAACGCTTGCCCGAGTTGACGCAGAAGGTCAAGGAAAACAATCTTTTCCTGGCTGATCCCGGAAAGATAACGTTTCAGAGCGGACGAAATCCGATTCGTCATGTGATCTACATCCTCAAGGAAAACCGCACCTACGACCAGGTGCTGGGCGATCTGAAACTTGACGGCCGGAAAGTGGGCAACGGCGATCCCGCGCTTGACCCTGTACGGCGCCGATGTGACCCCCAACCTGCACAAGCTGGCGCTGCAGTTCGGAGTGCTGGACAATTTCTATGACAGCGGTGAAGTCTCGGGTGACGGTCATGACTGGTCAAACGCCGCCATCACCAGTGACTACAACGAGAAGACCTGGCAGATCGCCTATCGCGGCAAGGAACGCACCTACGACTTCCAGGGGACGGTCGCCGATGAATCTCCTCTGGAGTTGGGTGAACCCGATGTGGACGCTCCCGGCACCGGGTACCTCTGGGACAATCTCGCCAGCCACGCGTTGACCTACCGCGACTATGGCGAGTTCATCACGGGAGTGTGGTGCGAGGCAGCAAAGAAATCGGGTGCGTCGCCGAAGGAAGGCACGCCCTCTCCACTAAGCTCGGAGTGCGAGCGCGCCGTGGTTCGCAAGGGTGAACCGCTTCCGCCCGACGTGGGGCAGCCTCACGGATCGGCCAGCCCGTGGCCCTGGGACGTGCCGGTACTGAAAGGGATGAAGGCCAGCAAGGCGGCACTGCGAGACCACTTTCATCCCTGGTTCCCTGATTTCAACACGGAATATCCGGACCAGCTTCGCGCCGACCTTTTCCTCAACGAGTTTGAGGATTTTGTTCGCGCCCGCAAAAAAGAAGGCAAGGGAACCGAGCTGCCAGCGTTCGTCCTTCTCTACTTGCCGGACGATCACACCCACGGCACGACGCCCGGCAAGCCGCGCCCGGCGGCCTCTGTCGCGGACAACGATCTCGCGGTCGGCCGCGTGGTCGAAGCCGTCTCACACAGTCCTTACTGGGATGACACGGCGATTTTCATCATCGAAGACGACGCCCAGGATGGCGCCGACCACGTGGACGCGCATCGCTCGATTGCGTTCGAGATCAGCAAATATTCGTCCGGCTCGCCCGGCCAACCCTTCGTGGACAGCCGCTTTTACACCACGGTAAACATGATGCACACCATGGAAACCCTGCTGGGGCTGCCGCCGATGAACCAGAACGACGCCTACGCGCCCGTGATGGCGCCCTTGTTCACGGGGCCGGGAACTCAGCCGCCGTTTATCGCGGATTGGAGTAATCGCGACAACGGGCTGATTTACCAGACCAACCCCGCCAAAGGCCAGGGCGCGGCGGAATCGGCGAAGATGGACTTCACCCGTCCCGATGCGGTCAACACCGCGGTGCTCAACCTGATTCTGTGGCGCGACCGCATGGGAAGCGAACCCATGCCGGCGCCGAAACACACGGTGTTTCCACAGAAGGGGTCGCGGGCTGACGACTGAGGTGCCCCTACGTGGGCTTTGTCGGCTGCAAAACCAGACGAGCTGCGCTCGTCCTGGACGGGTCGGAGATCCGTCCCCGCACGAGCATCATCGGGCTGCTGCTTTTCCTCCATCTACGTCGGCGAATGAGAACGCCAGCGAGATGTTGGGATACTCTTTGCCGGCCACTTCAACGTAGGGATACACGAAGTAGTTGAGCGGCGGGCCGTCCTGCGCCGGGCTCAGGCGCAGGTCGCGTCCCATGGTGAACTGTACCCGGTTCACGTCATGCGCCCCGAAGAAATAGTCCCGCTTCTCCGGGTGCTTCCACGCCTCCGAAATGTCCACCGGCACCCATCCATGTTTGGGTTCGAAGAAATCGGACCAGCAGTGATAGCCGGCGATCTCCGCGGAATGTTTGTCCGGGGGCAGGGGAAATCCAATTTCAAAACGCGCCGGAATCCCCTGGGAACGGGCCATGGCGATAAACAACGAATGAAAGTCGGTGCAGTTCCCCTTTTTGGCATCGCAGGCGTAGAGCACGTCGCCGTGCCCCCAGCCGGTGCCGGTTTTGTCGTAGCGCATAGTGGTGAACACGTAGTCATAGATAGCGCGTGCCTTCTCGAGCGGCGTGGTGTCGCCTTCGGTCACCTTCACTGCAAGATCGGCCGGCAGTCCAGTGACCGGGACCAGTTTGTCCGGTTGCAGGTATTGCTTGCGGTCACTCTCCTTGAGCTGAACCTCGGCCAGACGTGGTCTTTCCACGCCCAGCGTCAGGCGCTCGTGGCGTACCACGTCGTAAATGACTTCGAAATGTAAGTCAGGCGATTTCGCCTTGGCGCTTTCTGCGTAGTACATCTGGTTGCCGAATCGCGATTCGCGAGTCTTCTTCAGCTTCAGGTCGCCGGTCGCGGAAATTACCTTCACTTCCTGAAAATCGTCCGAGTGCGCCGCCGGAATCCACACTCGTATCCGCTCTCCGGCGGGCACGTTCTTCACGGTGAAGCCGTAGTGGAAGGTGAAGTGGCGGGAGTCTTGCGCCGAGGCCGTTGAAACTGCGGCGAGAAACAATGACAACCATAGCTTTCGCATGGGGAGATCCTTTCACAATTTCCTGGTAAAGCTGAACGATGGGAAACGACGCACGGGCGTTTTAGGAGAAGCGGGGTCAGGTAAAGCCGTGCCGCGGGGATCTCATGGGCAGGGCAATTCTAGTCGAAAACGGATTGTGGATACTGCCGCGGTGAGTTCGGGGGTTCAGGCACCACCGCACCAGCGTGGACGCTCGCGCCTACATTCACAAGCAAGGCTCAGATAGAATCTCGGCATGGCCACTGCCATCCAGTGCCGCGACCTGCGCAAGACCTACGACGGCAAGGTGGAGGCCGTGCGCGGGCTTGAATCTCGAAATCGCGGCGGGTGAGTGTTTTGGCCTGCTGGGACCGAACGGGGCGGGGAAGACCACCACCATCGAAATCCTCGAAGGTCTGCTTGCGCCCACCTCGGGACAGGTCACGATCCTGGGCCAGACCTGGAAAGAGAACGCGCGCGAACTCCGCGAGGTGATGGGCATTTCCCTGCAGGAGACCCGCCTGTCGGAGAAGCTGACCGTGCTCGAAACCATCAAGTTGTTTTCCGGCTTCTATCGCCAGCCTCGCGCGGCGGTCGATGTGCTGGAGCAGATGCAACTCAGCGAGAAGGCCGATTCCTGGGTCGGCAAGCTTTCCGGCGGCCAGCGCCAGCGTCTCGCCGTGGCAACCGCGCTGGTGGGCAATCCTAAAATTCTTTTCCTGGACGAGCCCACCACCGGACTCGATCCCCAGAGCCGCCGCCAGCTCTGGGACATCATTCGCTGCTTCCAGCAGGCCGGAGGCACGGTGCTGCTCACCACGCACTACATGGATGAAGCCGAGCGCCTGTGCGATCGTCTGGCAATAGTCGATCACGGACAGGTGATTGCCGAAGGCACGCCGCCTGATCTGATCGAGCGCCTGGGCGGTCACCACATGGTGGAATTCCAGGCAAGCGGCAGCTCGAACGGCGATGGCATCGAGGTCTGGCGGGCGCTCCCTGGAGTCGAGTCGGTCCGCCATGACAACGGCCTGGTTTGTCTGAATGTACGCGAGCCACACCTGACCATCCCGGCGCTGCTTGACGCGGTCGAGAAACAAGGCAATCATCTGCTGCACCTGACCACTCGCCAGGCCAGCCTGGAAGATGTTTTCGTCCGCCTGACCGGCCGCCATTTGAGGGAAGAGTAATGATCAGCGCTGCTGAATTGAGCGGAGAGAACAATTGATGACCGTCGCACAACAAATTCCGCCAACCCGGGTCCAGCCGGTCTCCTCGGGAACGCCGCCACGCAATGGGCGCTGGTCTGGGTTCAATCATCTGCTGATGGCGCGCCTGCTGGAACTCAAACGCGAGCCCGAGGTCATCTTCTGGGTCTTCGGGTTTCCCGTGCTGCTTGCCCTGGGATTGGGCATTGCGTTTCGCAACAAGCCAGCCGACATTACTCCGGTGGCCATTGTCGCCGGCCCCGGCGCTGGCGATGCGCTGCGCCTGATCGAGCATTCACCGCGGAGTTCCTCGATTCGCGCCACGGTGGTGGCGGAGCCGGATGCCCTGCAGGGATTCCGCCTGGGAAAGTACGATCTGGTGATCGTGCCCAATGGCACGAACAGTTTTCAGTATCGCTATGATCCCGCGCGGCCGGAGAGCGTGCTGTCCCGGGCCGAGGTGGACGACTCTCTGCAATCCGCAGCCGGACGGAAGGACCCGTTGCCGACCACAGCAGTGGCTTCCAGTGAACCGGGATCGCGTTACATCGATTTTCTGATTCCCGGCCTGCTGGGCATGAACCTGATGAACTCCGGCATGTGGGGCATCGGTTTTGCGCTGGTGGACATGCGGCAGCGCAAACTGCTCAAGCGTTTTGTGGGCACGCCCATGCGCCGCAGTGATTTCCTGCTGGCCCTGACCAGCAGCCGACTGGTGCTGATGGTGATTGAAATCGTGCTTCTGCTGGGCTTTGGTGTGCTGGCCTTTCACATGCGCGTGTTGGGTTCGGTGTTCACGATCTTGCTGCTTACGACTGTCGGAGCCATATCGTTTGGAGGCCTGGGGCTGCTCACCGCCAGCCGGGCGCAGAAAATCGAAAGCGTGAGCGGGCTGATGAACCTGGTGATGATGCCGATGTGGATCTTTTCCGGCGTATTTTTTTCCTCTGAACGTTTTCCCGCGGTGTTGCAGCCCTTTATCAAATTGCTGCCCCTGACCGCGCTGAACGATGCCTTGCGAGCCACGATTCTTCAGGGCGCCTCCCTGGGGGCCCAGTCAGGGCGCCTGCTCGTCCTTGTGCTGTGGGGAGTAATCTCCTTTGCGCTGGCCCTTCGCTGGTTCCGCTGGACCTGATAAATCTTTTAAAATCATGCAAATCCGCTGTATTAATGACGTTTCGACGGGGCCAGCCGGGTGTATAATCCGAGGTGGTGATCTCTAAATTCCACGTCGCTGCGGCAGTCGGCTTGCTGCTCGCGGTGTTGTTTATTTTCGTTTGTCCAGCGGTAACCTTGCCCGCCAGTGCGCTGCGTGCCCAGCAGGCATCCATCATGCTGCTCTTGACCATCGCATTGTGCGCCCGGTACCCGTTCAGGGATATCCGGGTAGATCCGGTGAGACAGACTTTCACCCGCTATTTGGCTGATTCGGCATCCATATCTGGCCCTTCGTTCCTGACCGGCGTTCTGCTCTGTTGAGCTGAGCTGCCGTTCCATCGTCAGGCCCAAACTCATCCGCGGTTCACGGCTGAGTATGGTTGTCATACTTCCGTTATTGCAACCCGGAGGTGACATTGAAGGTAATCGAGCGACAAATCACTTACGGTCCTTTTTTGGAGAAATTGCGCTCCGCTCCGGCCCGTATCCTTTTGCTCGACTACGACGGTACTTTGGCCCCGTTCTGCGTGGATCGCAGCCTGGCCGTTCCGTATCCCGAAGTGCCGCCCCTGATTGTCCGCATCATGAACCAGGGGACGCGCGTGGTGCTGATCAGCGGCCGCCCGGTCAGGGAATTGCTGCTGCTCAGTGGGATCTCTCCGCAGCCGGAGATTTGGGGAAGCCATGGCCTGGAGCGGCTGCTGGCGGATGGCAGTTACGAAGTGAGCTCGGTACCGGCGCACAAGGACTATCTGGTGGCCGCGGCCGCGATACTGAGCGATGCCGGGCTGGAGGACCGCACTGAAATCAAGCCGGGAGGAGTTGCCGTGCACTGGCGCGGCCTGGCCCCGGCGAAAGCAGAGAAGCTGGCGCGTGAAGTACCACAGCTTTGGAAGCCGCTGCTCGATCGGGCACCATTACGGTTGCTCGAATTTGATGGCGGACTGGAAATTCGTGTAGCCGGTCGAGGCAAAGGGGATGCGGTTCGCGCCATCCTAAAGGAGTCAGTACCGGGCGCGGCCGTCGCCTATCTGGGCGATGACCAGACCGATGAAGATGCATTCCAGGCGCTTAAGGGCAACGGGCTGACGGTTTTAGTGCGCCCTCAGTCACGGCCGACCGCAGCCGATATCTGGCTGCAACCACCCCACGAACTGCTCCAGTTTCTGGAGGAGTGGCTCCGCGCTTCAGGAGGGCAAGAATGAACGAAATCAAGGGACGAGTGATCAATGTTTCAAACCGGCTGCCAATTCTCATCCGGAAACACGCAGGCGGCGCCCGCCTGGAAAGAAGCTCGGGAGGACTGGCCACCGCCCTCGAAGCAGGTTGGCGCGACACGCCCGGAGTCTGGATTGGATGGGCCGGCACTGGCCCGGATGAAAATATCGAACCCTTCCTGGTGCGGGCCGCGCATCGGCGTTCCTATACTCTTCGCTCGGTCGCTCTGACCGAAGAAGAAACCGCCAAGTTCTATTCCGGCTTCGCCAATGAAATCATCTGGCCCCTCTTTCACGACATGCCTTCGCGCTGCAATTTCGATCCCGAGTACTGGGAAATTTACCAGCGCGTGAATCGCAAATTTGCCATGGTGGCGGCGGAAACAGCACAGGACGACGATTTCGTCTGGGTCCACGACTACCACCTGATGCTGACTGCTTCTGCGCTCAGACAGGCGGGAGTGCGGGCGCGCATGGGATTTTTCCTGCACATCCCGTTTCCTTCGCCCGACGTGTTTGAAAAGCTTCCGTGGAAAAAGCCCATCCTGAAGTCACTGCTGGAATTCGACGTCATCGGGTTCCAGGGCGATCGCGACCGCTCAAATTTCGTGAGCTGTCTCGAACGCCTGCTGCCTGAAGCCAGGGTCGAACATGGCACGCCGCACTTGCTGGTGAGTCAGGAGGGGCGGCAAACGGTGGTAGGGACGTTCCCCATCGGCATCGATTTTGAGGCGTTTGAGCGCGATGCGAAGCGTCCGGAGACCGCAGCCCACGCCGCCGACCTCAGAAAACGGGTGGCGGACGATGTGCTGGTCCTGGGCGTTGACCGGCTGGATTACACCAAAGGGATCCCAGAGCGGCTCAAGTCATTCCGCCTGCTGCTGCGCCGTTTTCCGGAAATGCGCGGGCACATCACACTGGTGCAGGTGGTGGTCCCCAGCCGTGAGGAAATTCCCAACTACAAGCATTTGCGCCGCGAGGTGGAACTGCTGGTCAGCCAGATCAACGGCGAGTTCACCGAACCGGGATGGGTGCCGGTGCACTACATTCATCGCAACCTGGGACGGGATGAACTGCTGGCGTACTATCGTGCCGCCGACATCGGCCTGGTGACTCCGCTCAAGGATGGAATGAACCTGGTCGCCAAGGAATTCTGTGCCGCCCAGATCGACGAGCGCGGAGTGCTGATTGTCAGTGAATTCGCGGGCGCTGGACCGGAATTGCGCAGCGGGGCCATCATCGTCAATCCCAACGATTTTGCCGAAGTGGCCCAGGCCCTGTACGACGCCGCCCACATGAGCGCTGACGACAAGCGCTGCCGCATGCGGCTGCTGCGCCAGATCGTGAAAGATCACAACGTGCACCGCTGGATCCGTTCGTTCCTGCAGGCTATCCCTTCCGCTGCCCAGACAAAAGGCGGACCAGGCGGAGATTCGCAGGAGCCGGCCGCGAGATCGAAGGCACGATCGCAAAGTGCAATGCCGGGCGTGGCCCTGGTGGCTGCAGCCCTTTCCCCAGCCAGCCGTCCGCGCTATGCGATGGGCAAGGATGCCAAACTTCGTGTGCTGGGCAGCGCCGCGGGCGAAGATTAATTCTTAAAAATTGTCATCCTGAGCGGAGTTGTCCCATTCGCATAGCGAATGGGACAACGAAGTCGAAGGACCCCTATAGCTTGTCGAGGGCCGGCTCTCCCTGGCGGGTGTGACGAAGTTTCCCACGCTCGGGCGCGGTTGATTTGTCAGGTAGGGGTGCTTCGACTGCGAACTTGCTTCGCCAGGCGAAGCAAACTCTTCGCTCAGGATGACACGCACACAGGTTGGAGTACTGGACTGAATTAGCGTTGCTCCTACTGCCTGCCTTTTGGCGCATCGCACCCCGGTTCTTTCGGCACAGCTTGCGATCTCGGATCTGCAGCGTCAAGCGGTAGCCGCACTTCAACCGTCGCATCCTGGCAGTCGCGAACCACTTGCATGTGTTCCCGTTGAAATTCAGGGGGCAGCAGGGAACGATTGCTCACGATGTACTTCTCCAGATAGGTCATGTCGAACACTGCGCCTTCAGGCATCTGCCACGCTGTCCGAAGCCTCTCCGCAATTTCCTTCCTGGCAAAGATCTGCAGTTTTCCCAAGTGGTATTGCTGACTTTCCATGATGGAGACAGAAAGAATAACGGTTGCATTGGAGAGAATCTCGGTATCCGGTATGGCCGTGAAATCGATGAAACCACTCGAGACGTAGAGATCGCGAAGAGCATCAAGACCGCTGGCTATCTTGTCCCTGGCGAACAGATCCCCCTTTTTTAATGGGAACTTATTGCGAAGTTCCTCCGCGTTGAAGGCGTGGTTTCCGACGAAGCCGATTTCCGCCAGCCGGTAGCGTGGGCCCTCCAGAACGTCGGCTTCGACCGTCACGGCCTTGGGCACGGCGACGGGGTCATTCGGCCGAATACGCAAGCTGTTGAGCACAGCGCCGAAATATCCCCGGTTTTGAAACAAAGCTCGGACGCGCTCTTCTAATGCGTCCGAGTTCTCGTCGAAGCAGGAACCTGTCATCTCGCTTTCGAGGGTGGCGAGCTCGTCTGAACCTAGCGTTTGGGTGCCGTTGATCGTGAAGTCGGTAATCAACACTCCTGAGTTCTTGCTGGAACGATGGTCCTGACCCTTCGGGCAGTCGGCGCGCAGGGAGGCTGCGAGGAAGACAAAGACAATGGACGCTATGAAAACCCGGCTCCTCATAGGGGGGTCTCCAGCTATTCAGCTTGTCGAATGGCGCCGGCTACTCCAGCTGTTTGCCTTTCGTCTCCGGCAATTGCGTCGCCACCAGGCACGACAGCAGAAACGACACTGCGCACAGGTAGAACGCCCAACTCAGCCCCTTGGCCTCTCCCACGCGCCCGATTACGAAGGGTGCGATCGAACTCATGGTGCGTGCGCCGTTGTAGGTAAAACCCAAAGCGCGGGCCCGGACTGAGGTAGGAAAAATCTCGCTGCCGATAATTCCCGAGCCCGAGAAGAATCCGGTGCCGAAGAACGCCAACACGGTACCCAACACCATCAGGGCCCAAGGTGCTCTGGCCACGGCATAAAATGGTACTATAACTGCTGCCATGAACGTATACAAAATAAACGACTTGCGGCGCCCAAGATAGTCTGCCACCCAGCCGAAGCTGGCATATCCAGGAAACATTCCAACCAGGTTTAGTACCACCAGCAGCGTGGTCGTACCCATGATTCCGAATCCGCGTCCTCCTTGTTCCACTGGGAGGGAAAGGTAAGGCGGGATCCAGGTAAACAATCCCCACCAGGCGAACATGCCGAAGAAATTCATGAACAGCAGCGCCCAGGTATGTTTTCCGTACGGCGGCTTGAAGAGGCCGGCGAATCCCATCTGCGGGACATTCTTTGAAGAGGAGTCAACTCCCCTGAGCTCACGTTGCCGCCACATTTCCGACTCGGGACGCCGCGGCGAATCCACAAGACCACCAGCGCGGGCAGAATTCCGACGAAAAATGCCATGCGCCAGTCGGCGTAGTGGAGCACGATTCCCACCGCCAGCGCGGCCAGAGCGTAACCGATGGCCCACGAACTCTGGACAATGGAGATGGCTTTGGCCCGCAACTCGGTCGGCCAGGTCTCGGCTACCAGGGTGGCGCCGGTGTTCCACTCTCCGCCCATTCCGAGCCCGAGGATGAAACGGAAAACCGCCAGCATCAGCACCGAAGTTGCAAGACCGGAAGCGAAGGAACATACGGAATAAGTGAGGATGCTCAACATCAGGGCGCGCTTGCGGCCCATGCGGTCGGCAATGAATCCGAAGGCGACGCCGCCGATCCCTGACGCCAGCAGAGTCAAGCTGTTGAGCAGGCCGGCGGTCCCCTTGGTCATCCCCAGGTCGCGCATGACGTGCGCCAGCACCAGGGCGTAGAGCATGGCGTCGAAAGCGTCGAGCATCCAGCCCAGCGCGGCGGCCACGAGCGTCCGGCGTTGCGCGGAGGTGGCTTGGGTGAAAGGGAAGGCCAGGCTGGTTGCCATCGGACGGATTGTTAATGGTCAGCGGCCAATTGGCAATCGAAAACCTGTGTTGACGCTAAGCAAGCAACTCCGTGTCCTCGTGGTTTTCTGATTGAACCACGGAGGACACTGAGGAAGGCAATTCAGCCTGCGTTTTCAAAATATCGGATCACGAATCTGTGTCCTCCGTGGTTATCTGATTCGAACCACGGAGGACACTGAGGACACGGAGAAGGCAAATTCAGCCTACTTTTCGAATATCGGATGAGAATTGTGTCCTCCGTGTCCTCTGTGGTTTTCTTGGAACCACGGAGGACACTGAGGACACAGAGAAAGGCGATTCAGCCTACGCTTTCAAAAGATGGAAGTATCTGCGGGCTTTGTGCACATCGCGCGCTATCTGTTCGCGCAGAGCATCGACCGAGGGAAATTTAATCTCGTCGCGCAGGCGCTGTAAAAAATAAATCTCGACTTCCGTGTCGGGCGACAGCTCTATGGGATGAAAGTTCAACAGGTGAGTTTCGACTGCGAATGATTCCGCCCCAAACGTGGGACGTCCGCCTACGTTCGTGACCGAGTCAAAACACTCGTTGCCGACGCGGGTGCGGCTGACGTAAACCCCGTCCCTGGGCACGAATTCTTCATAGCGGCTCAGGTTGATGGTGGGCACCGTGTATTTGGAGCCGTATCCTCGCCCCCGGCCCGCGGTGGAGAGCATGCTGAAGGGATGTCCCAGCAAGTGCCGGGCGCGGCTGATCCGGCCTTCACTCAGAAGCCGGCGGACGTGGCTGCTGGACACGGGTTCGCCGCGCAGTTTCATTTCCGGATAGACTTTGACCTGGAAGCCCATCTCGCGTCCGAATTCGGCCAGCATATCCACATTGCCCGCGGCCTTATGGCCGAAATGAAAGTTGTAGCCTTCGTGGACTTCGCGGGCACGCAGCTGCTTCCTGAGAATCTCTTCCGCGAACTGCCGTGGCGTCATCAATGAAAGATCGCGCCCGAAAGGCAGGAGCAGCACCGCATCCAGGCCGCTGGCTTCGAGCAGGCGAAGTTTTTCGGGAGTGGGAGTGATTAATTTCAGCCCGGAATCCGGCTTCAGGATGCGGACCGGATGAGGCTCGAATGTGACCGCCATGGCCCTGGCGCCCTGCTGCCGCGCACGCTCCACGATTTCTTTGAGCACGTGGCTGTGAGCGCGGTGCACGCCGTCAAAGTTCCCGATACTGACCACGGTCGGGCCGAAGTCTGCCGGAACGTCCTCGAGTTTGTGGAAGACTTGCATTAAAAGCAGCTTCTTAGCTCCTGGCTCTCTAGCTAAATCCAAAACCCATTCACCGCAACGAGGCCTTTGCGAACTTTGCGGAATATCTTTGCGGCCTTTGCGGTTAAAGATTTTCCTTCCTAAATCTCAAATTCCAGTTTCATTCCGTCATAAGAAAGCCGCACATGCGGCGGAAGTGAAGCATTGGTTTCCGCATGCGGCAGATCGTGGCAGATATGGGTGAAGAACGCACGCCTGGGGTTTGACCCGTTCCACGATGCGAAGCGAATTCTCCACCGTCGAATGCGTGGGATGAGGCTTGTGCCGCAGCGCGTCCAGAAACAGAATGTCGAGGTCCTGTAGCTTGTCGAAAGCCGCTTCAGGCACGGAACTGTGATCGGTAAGATAGGCAGCAGACCCAAACCGGAATCCGTAGATTTCAGTTTCCCCATGAATCACGGCGACCGGTTCGAAACGGGCGCCGAAGAGCTCCAGCGGACCCTCCAGGGGTTTAAGTTCCACCTGTGGCAGTCCGCCAAATTTGTAGTCGGCGTCAAAGATGTAGCGAAACATGCTGCGGACGAACGCAGCCACATCGGGACGGGCATAGAGCGGTAGCTTGCCCGGCCGGTGGCGAAAGCTGAGCGGGCGCAGGTCGTCAATGCCCAGAATATGGTCGGCGTGCGCGTGGGTGTAAAGCACCGCGTCCAGGCTGCGTATATTTTCCCGGATCGCCTGCTCGCGAAAATCAGGAGTAGTGTCGATGAGCACGCTTCGACCACCATACTCAATCAACACGGAAGGCCGGGTGCGGCGGTCACGCGGGTCGGAAGAGCGGCAGACGGCGCAGTCGCAGCCAATGGTGGGCACGCCCATGGACGTGCCGCTCCCCAGCACCGTCAGCGTGGCTTTCATCGTTTCGCGGGGTTGGTGCCGGTCGCCTGCGGCGGCCGGGCCAGGGCGTTGGTCACTTCCACATAAGCCATGCGCAGTTCGTAAAGGCAGTTCTGCAAGAAGTTTTCTTCCGCGGGCGTGAGGTTGCCCCTGGTCTTTTCCGCCAGCAGACCGAGAGTGTCAACCGTCTGGCGTGCCCCCAGAAGATCGATTCGCGGCTGTCCTCGCTCCTCCTGCATAAGCCCGAGTTGCAGCATGGCGGTCATATACAGAGAGGCCATGAAGCGCTCGAATGTCATCTCCATTTCTTTTGCGGAATGGCCGCTGAGTTCGACGCGGGCATCCAGTTCTTTAGCCGACTTGCGGTAGGCATCGGCCTGTTCTTTTTGCTCCGCCGCGCTTGGACTCGGCGGCACGGACGCATCCAGCGACGATGAATCCAGCGACGATGAATCCAGCGGCGACGGTTCGGCCGCGGCAGGTCTCGCCTCGGCGGCCGCGGGAGGAGTGGGGGTTGAGGTCGAGACTTCCTCTTCACTGACTTCCTGGCGCAGCTCGCCATCGGAAGTGAACAGCCGCCGGTCGGTTACGGTAAAGCTTTCCTGTTTTTTTTCAGCCATAAATTCTTTCCTTGAATTACTTGAATGCTTCGGCGAACGGCAGGTTCGCCACGCTGGCAGCGCTCCCCCCGGCCTCCACTGGCTTACCGGGCGTCGCTACTTCGCGGCGGAGGTAGCCCAGCGCCACCCGGCGCTCGCCGCCCGACAGGGGCAGTGAACCAGCGCTCGTAATTTCGCCGACCTCTTTCCCTTCAACCAGGATTTTGCTTCCCGGAGCGGGCAACGGCCCGTTGATGTCAAAGCCGGTGAATTTGCGGCGCACCTGTCCACGCGAGCGGATGCGCTCCACGATCTCCTGGCCAACGTAGCAGCCCTTGGAGAAATTCAAGGCGCGCTCCTGCTCCGTTTCCTGGGGCAAATCGCGTTCGCGAATGTCTGCGCCATAGCGCGGAATTCCCGCAGCAATGCGCAACAAGTCGAGCGCCGCCGTTCCCACCGGCCTGGCCCCGGCCTTCACCAATGCCCTGGATACCATTTCAAGGTCACGGGGCGCCAGCCACAATTCAAGAGATTCCACGCGCGGATTATCGCCACGTATCAGGGTCACGGCAGTTTGCTGCCAGGTCGCAGCGGCAAATTGCAAAGGCCCGAGGTCGGGCACTTGGAACCCGGCTGTCTGCAGCGTTTCCTGGGAGTTTGGTCCCGCGATTCCAATGGCTGCCAGCATCTCGCCGGCCACCTCAACATCGTCCATGATGATGTACTTTTCGAAGACGGCGAGGATTTTTTCCAGTTGCGACCGGTCGGTATCGACCAGCAAGGACTCTCCCCGATTGTAAGCGTACAAATCGCCCAGGATATGCCCCTGCGGATTGAGCAGGAAAGCGTACGCGCCGTGTCCGGGCGCGAGATCGCGGATATTGTTGGTGACCATGCCGTTCAGCCAGCGCACCCGGTCGCTGCCGGTGAGCGAAACCTTGGCGCGAGTGCTGAGTTCGTAAACCCCAGTTGCCATTGTCAGCGCCTGGAATTCGGAGCGGATGTCGCCAAAGTCGGCGGGTGGCGGAGCCGTGGTCGAGGAGGCCGCGTCCACCGCGTTTTGTTGTGTGGTCACACTCATTTTCTCTTGGTTTGATTATATAGCGCTGCCATGGAGGGCGGGCGTCTCCATCCCGTTTGCCGCGAGACGGGCGAGGATGCCCGTCCTCTCCTTTTTCTTGCTTTGCGCCCCGCCGACCGAGTTGATAATCTTCCATCTCGTGAGTCCACAAAAACGTATCGCCATCATTCCTGGAGACGGCATAGGCCCGGAAGTCATCGCCGAGGCTGTTAAAGTCGTCCAGGCTTCGCGAGCCGGCGTCGAGATGACCCATTTCGACTGGAGCGCCAATCGTTACCTGGCGGACGGAGTTACCGTCCCGCCCGACGGCTTCGCCATGCTGGAGCGCGATTTCGACGCCATCCTGCTGGGCGCGTTCGGCGATCCGCGAGTGGCGTCCAATATCCACGCCAAGGAAATCCTCCTGGGCATGCGCTTCAAGATGGACCTTTACGCCAACCTGCGCCCGGTGCGTCTGCTGGACGCATCGCTCTGCCCGCTGAAAGGCGTCGAGCCCAGGGACATTGATTTCGTGGTAGTGCGCGAAAATACCGAGGGCGTTTACGTCGATGCCGGCGGCGTCTTCAAACCGGGCACGCCGGACGAGGTCGCCGTGCAGGAAGACATCAACACCCGCAAGGGCGTGGAGCGGGTAGTCCGCTATGCCTTCGAATATTGCGAACGTCACAAGAAGCACGATGGGACGCCGCGCCAGCGCGTGCTCATGTGCGACAAATCGAATGCCATGACCCACGCGGGCGGGCTTTGGCAGCGAGTCTTCAAGGAAGTGGGCCGCGAGTATCCGCAGATTACTTCGCAGCACATGTACGTGGACGCGCTCTGCACCCAGATGGTGCGCGATCCCCGGCAGTTCGATGTGATCGTGACCAATAACATGTTTGGCGACATCATCACCGACCTGGCGGCCGGGCTGCAGGGCGGCCTGGGCATGGCCGCGAGCGGGAATATTCATCCCGGAAAAACATCCATGTTCGAGCCGGTGCACGGCTCGGCGCCACCCATTGCGGGCAAGAACATTGCCAATCCATTGGGCGCAATTCTCACGGCGGCGATGATGCTGGCGCACTTGGGCCTGACCCATGAGGCAGAAAAGATTGAAGCCGCGGTGCTCGAAGCGGTGCGGCAAAAGAAGACAACGCAAGATATCGGCGGCAGCCTGGGTACGCGGGAAGCGGGGGAGTGGGTGGCGAAGCGGGTCGCAGGCTGAGTGTCGCAGCGGCTGAAACCGCCTCCTCTTTGCGACTTTGTTCGCACGGCTGGAAGCCGTGCGCTTCCACGATGCACGTGGCATGATGCCCGATGGGCTGATCGAGCTGTTGTGGAAGGGCACGGCTTCCAGAGGCTGCAGAAAGCTCGCAAAAATGCCGACCCTTCCGTGGAAGAGCGGCCCTTCAGGGCCGCGTAAGTCGTCAGGAATGTATGCGGGCTTTAGCCCCCGTGGTCGCTTCGTCCGGGCAAATCGAGTTCTTCCGCAGCCTGTTTCAGCCGTGCCACCAGAGGGGTCACGCGACCGGCTTTAGCCGCTGGGGCGCCTCATCGACCGAGAACCCTGCATGCGCGGACGAATACGGATAGTCCTTGGGAGATTCGACGAACCCGGCGCGGACAGGGTTGAGATGAATGTAGCGACGGTACTTCTCGAAGTCCGTTCCATCCCGAATTCGATGGTTGGTAAAGCTCCGTTGCCAGATTTCCATTCTTGATCCGATTTCCTTCAAGAAGCGATGAGAATAGCCGCCTTTGATGAATTGCATCGCTCGCTCCAGTGTGACCGCATGTTGGGGAGCGAGCATCAAGTGGATGTGGTCAGGCATGACGACGAATTCGTAGAGTTGAAAGACGCCGCGCTCACGGTAAGCGAACAAAGTGTCGAGAAACAAAGTGGCGGCGCGTTCGGACTGGAACAGGGAGCGGCGTCCCCAGGTAACGGATGTGACGAAGAATGTGCGCTCGGCGAAGTTGTCCACAGCGGCTAAAGCCGCCTCCTCTTGCGACGTTTTTCGCACGGCTGAAGCCGTGCGCTTCCACGGTGCCGCCAGAGTTTGATTCTCCACCGTGTGGAGCTGTGGTGATGTGACGCGTGTCACACCATAGGCGAAACATTCCCGAAACGGGCCACCAATTGCGGCCGCAAGATGCTGCAACCTATATTTTCTGCCCGGTCAGCAGCGCCAGTTCGCGCCATTTCCAGTGGCAATCGACATCGCTGAAGCCGATCTCTCGCAGCCATTGCAGCTGCGTTTCCAGGGCCAGCAGTTGGTTGGAAGGATCTTCGGTTTCGACCGTGCATCCGATGTGCCGCAGGAACTCTTCATGAAGCTGGGGCGTTGCCGAGGCCACATGCTCCAGATTGCAAAACACTCCGCCGGGGTTCAGCCGGTCATAAATCTCAGCGTAAAGTGACCGCTTGCGTTCGTGCGTGAGATGATGAATCGCGAAACTGGACACCACTGCGTCAAACGTGCCTACCTGGGGAAGAGGGTCCTCCATGTTGTGGGCGATGATTTCGACCGAGGGATCGCCGGCAAAGCGTTGGCTTGCGGCATCCAGCATGGCAGGCGAGAAATCAATCGCCACCGCGGTCGCGTTGGGATGGGCCAATTTAACCAGGGCAAGCAGCCTTCCGTCCCCGGTGCCAAGATCGAGGATGCGTCGGGCTGGCTCAGGAATGAATTCCAGAAGGGTTGACTCGCCTTCGACGCGGTGCGGGATGGAGTCGGCGCGGCCCAGGTAGTCGAGGGCGTGCTGAGTTGAGGCCCAGAGGTTAACGCTCATCTGAAAAGTATAAACTCATATCCCATGGCTAAATTGAAGATGGGCGGCAAGCGGCGCCCGGTGTCGATTCTTGAAGTTGTTTTGCTTCTGCTGTCGCTCACCGCCTCCGGCCGGGTCTGGGCTGGACAGCTGACAGAAGTGCCAGAAGCCGCGGGCGGGTCGCCCGCGACCACACAAACGACCACACAGCCTTCCACCGAAGACCAGAAGATCTCGCCCCAGGAAGCGGAGAAACTCTTCCGTTCGGTGGACGAGATTCTCAAGTTTGCCAGCAATGACACGTTGTTTCCCATCAAGCACGAGGTCAAGCGGCAGTTGGTCAGCCGCGAAGAAGTGGAAAGCTACGTCAGCAAGCACACCAGCGAGGACGAAGACGCCAAACGCTTGCGCCGTTCCGAACTCGTGCTCAAGAAATTCGGACTGCTGCCACGAGACTTCGACCTGGGAAAATTCCTGCCCCTGCTGCTGAAAGAGCAGGTCGCGGGATACTACGATCCCAAAACCAGGACGGTGAATCTTCTGGACTGGCTGGGTGCGGACCAGCAGAAGCCGGTTCTGGCGCACGAACTGACGCATGCCCTGCAGGACCAGTCTTTCAACCTCGAAAAATACATGAAGCCGGCGGATGCCGATCTCGCGAAGAAGAAAGAAATCACCGCGCAGGACATCGAGAATGATGAGGTCAGCACCACGCGGCAAGCCGTGGTCGAGGGCCAGGCCATGGTCGTGCTCGTGGACTACATGCTGGAGCCCATGGGCCTGTCGCTGAAGGATTCGCCGCAAGTGGTCCAGGGCTTGAAGGACGGCATGCTGGTGGGTACGGCGGACTCGGTGCAGTTCCGTAATGCACCCATCTATATGAAAGAAGCGCTGACCTTCCCCTATCGCTATGGCATCGATTTCATCGCCGAAGTGCTGATCAAGGGCGGGAAGGAAAAGGCCTTCGCTGAGCTTTTTCGCAATCCTCCGCGGACCACGCGGCAGATCATGGAACCCCAGACCTATCTTTCCGGCGAGCGCCTGGACCCCATGCCCGTGCCCGACCTGCGACAGGTTTTCAAAAATTATGACCGCTTCGATGTGGGCGCGGTGGGCGAATTCGACGTGGCGGTCCTGATTGACCAGTACGCCGGAGCCGCAATTTCGCACACCCTGTATCCACACTGGCGTGGAGGATACTACTTTGCGGTGCGGCCCAGGGGCGATCCCGCCGCGCCGCTGGCCCTGCTCTACGCCTCGCGCTGGTCCACTCCGGAAAAGGCGTCCAACTTTGCCGCGATCTATGCCACGGGGCTAAGCAAACGATACTCGCATGTGCACGATGTCCCGCAGGCTGGCGAGCAGCCGGCTATCGAGACCGCCGCCTCAGACCATTTGACCGGCAAGCGAACCTGGCTGACCGAAGATGGCCCCGTCGTCATCGATGTGCAGGGCGACACAGTCATGGTCACCGAGAGCCTGGACCAAAACACGACGGACAAGCTGGAGCAGGAAATATTTGGAATGGCCGCAGCTGCAAAATAGCTTTTGATTGTGTGGGACCGGGTCCCTTCGACTTCGCTCAGGGCGGGCTCCGACCGGTCCCACACAGTCCTGCTCAGCCCCCTGTATAATCACCCCTTTCCGAGGAGACCTTTGCCACAAGCAGAAATCGGAATCATTGGCGGCAGCGGGCTGTATTCGATGCCCGGCCTCACCAAAGTCAAAGAAGTACGCCTGAAGACGCCCTTCGGCAAACCTTCGGACGCCTACGTCCTGGGCACGCTGGAAGGCCGCAAGGTCGCGTTCCTGGCCCGTCACGGCCGGGGGCACCGCATTCTTCCCACCGAACTGAATTTCCGGGCCAACATTTATGGCTTCAAGCAGCTCGGAGTGGAGCGGATCGTTTCCATTTCCGCCGTGGGATCGCTGAAGGAAGAGCATAAGCCGCTGGAGTTCGTGATCCCCGACCAGTTTTTCGACCGCACCCGCCACCGCGTGGACACGTTCTTCGGAAACGGCATCGTGGCCCACATCGCCTTTGCCGATCCCATCTGTCCTCAGCTGGCCCAGGCCGTCGAAGGCGCGTGCAGAAAGGCCGGAGTCACCGCCAAGCGCGGCGGCACTTACGTGTGCATGGAAGGTCCGCAGTTCTCGACCAAAGCCGAATCCAACGTCTATCGCAGCTGGGGCATGGACGTGATCGGCATGACCAACCTGCAGGAAGCCAAGCTGGCCCGCGAGGCGGAAATCTGTTACGTCACCGTTGCGATGGTCACCGACTACGACTGCTGGCATCCGCACCATGATTCGGTGACCGTGGACCAGATCGTGGCCGTGCTGCTGAAAAATGCGGAGAACGCAACCCGGGTGGTGCGCGAGACAGTATCCGCCATGCCCAAAGAGCGCAGCTGCAAATGCGGGTCGGCGCTGGCGCACGCCATCCTCACCGATCGCAGCAAAATTCCCGCGGCCACGCGGCAGAAGTTGAAACTCATCCTGGATAAATATCTCAAGGCCAGGAAAGCATGAGCATCGTCGCAGTGGGTTCAGTGGCGTTCGATACCATCGCCAGTCCCTCGGGCAAAGTGGAAGACGTTCTGGGCGGCGCAGCTACGTATTTCGCTCTGGCCGCCAGCTACTTCACCGATGTGCGCGTGGTCGCGATTGTGGGCGAGGATTTCACCGCCGAGCACGAAAGTGTCCTGAAGAAGCGCGGAGTGGACACGCGCGGCATTGAACATGCCAAAGGGAAGACATTTCGCTGGGGCGGCCAGTATCTCGACAATCTGAATGAAGCCAAGACCGACTTCACCGACCTCAACGTGTTTCAGAATTTTCAGCCCCACATTCCGTCCCACTATCAGGACTCGCAGTTTCTGTTTCTGGCCAACATCCAGCCCGACCTGCAGGCCATGGTGCGGCGGGAGATGAAGACGGTGCGCCTGACCGGCGGCGATACCATGAATTACTGGATCAACAACGCGCGCCAGCAGTTGACCGAGACTCTGAAGCTGGTGGACGTGCTGTTGATCAACGATACCGAAGCCAAGAGTCTGGCGGGAGAGACCAACCTGCCGCGGGCCGCGCTGAAAGTGCTGGCCATGGGGCCGCAGGCGCTGGTCATCAAGCACGGTGAGTACGGCGCCACCATCTTCTTTCGCGAAGGCGCCTTCGGGATCGGCCGTCATCCCTTTCGCGCTCCGGCGCTGCCCATCGACGAAGTCAAGGATCCTACCGGCGCCGGCGATTCTTTTGCCGGCGGCTTCATGGGATACATCGCCTCGCAGGGAGAATTGAGCCGCGAAGTGCTGAAACGCGCGCTCTTTTACGGCGGGGTGATGGGATCGTTTGCGGTGGAACGCTTTGGTACCGAGCGCCTGCAGTCGCTGACCCGCGAGGAAATTGACGCCCGCTTTCAAATCTTCCGCGAGCTGACCCACCTGGAATGAGCGCACAGCCGATCCGGCGCTGGGACCGCGAGATCGCCCTGCTGGCATGGCTTACTGCGTGCGTTTCGATTCTTTCCTTCCTGTTTTATCTGCGACGCGGCGACATTCTGCTCTACGGCGACGCGGTGGCGCACATCAACATTGCGCGCCGGGTGTTCGATTCCCGCACTCCGGGCCTGCTGCAACTGGGGACCGTCTGGCTGCCACTGCCGCATCTGCTGATGATTCCGTTTCTGCTCTCGAACTGGATGTGGAAGACGGGAGTGGGCGGATCGATTCCGTCGATGGCCGCCTACGTTTTTGGTGCGGTCGGAATCTTCCGGATCGTGCGTCGCGGCCTTGGCCCCGCCTCGCCAGTCCAGTCCGATGGTCAGATTCGCGGCGTGGCTGGCGGCGATCATTTACGCCGCCAACCCCAACCTGATCTATCTGCAGGCCACGGCCATGACCGAGCCTCTTTACCTGGCGTTGTTTATCTGGGCGGTGGTGTACTTCAACGAATTCGTGCAGGAGTGCCGCCAGGCCGGCGAAGACGCGCCTTCACCCTCCTCGTCTGCGCTGCTCAAATGCGGGACTTGCCTGGCTGCCGCCTGCCTGACCCGCTACGACGGCTGGTTTCTGGCGTCTGCGATGTGTGTGGCCGCGCTGGCCATAGCGCTGCGAGCCCATCACCGGGTACGCGGCCTCAGAGGCCGACTCGTAAAATTCATTCTGGTGGCTGCAGCCGCTCCTGCGCTGTGGCTGGCCTATAACGCGATTGTCTATCGCAATCCGCTTGAATTCGCCAATGGCCCCTATTCGGCGAAGGCCATCGAACAGCGGACGCCGGGCGCGTTTCATCCCGGCAGCCATGATCTTCGGACCGCGTACAACTATTTTCTGAAGTCGGCGGAGGTGAATCTCGCCGCCGAAGGCTGGCAAAAGTTCTGGGTGCTGCTGGCGCTGGCCGGAGTGATCGCGGGCCTGGGCCGGAGGCGCTTTCGGGGTCAAGTGTGGCCGGTGCTTCTGCTGTGGGTCCCGGTACCGTTCTACGCGCTTTCCGTCGCCTACAGTGGCGTCCCCATCTTCATGCCCGTGTGGTGGCCGTTTTCCTATTACAACGTGCGTTATGGATTGGAATTGCTGCCGGCCTTTGCGGTGTTTGTGGCTCTGGCGGTTTACTTCGCCGCGGAGCTGATGCGACGCCGCGCCTTCAGACTTTCAATAACGGCGGCGGCCGTGATCTTTGTGGGAGCGAGCTACGGCTCGATCTGGTCTGCGCCGGTCTGCCTTGGCGAAGCCACCGTCAACTCGCGGGGGCGCATCGCGGTGGAACGTGAACTGGCCGACTTTCTGAAGGCGCTCCCGAACGATTCGACGCTGCTCATGTATCTGGGCGAACATGTCGGGGCCTTGCAGCAGGCCGGCATCCCGCTGCGGCGGGCGATCAACGAAGGCAACCATCGCACCTGGAAGCAGCCCGTCGATGTGGACGGATTGTGGGAGCGCGCGCTGGCCAATCCGTCGCAGTACGCCGAGTTTGTCATTGCCTTCGAGGGTGATGCGGTTTCCACTGCAGTCCAAAAGCAAAATCTGATGCCGCTGGCGGTGATTCATGCTTCGGGTCAGTCCAAGGCCACCATCTACCGGACGCGCGCCCCCTCCCGGTAATCATCTGGGTTAACTTGCGGGCGCGGAAGCCGCCGGGGACCAAGTTTTCCGGTGATAAAATCCAGCCACCCAAGCTTCCATGCCACTCGTGCAACGTATCCACGAAGTCCTGATGAGCGAGATGTCTTCGGCCGGGGTTTACCTGTTGCGCCTGGTGCTGGCCGTAGTCCTGGGAGGCGCCATCGGGCTGGAGCGCGAGATCAAGCATCGCCCTGCCGGCCTGCGCACGAATCTTTTTATCTGCCTGGGCGCGGCCATGTTTACCCTGCTCTCGGATGCACTGGCGGTCCGATATCTGGGCGACCACACCCGTATCGCGGCGCAGATCATCCCCGGCATCGGATTCATTGGGGCAGGTTCCATCCTGCACAATCGAGGCAGCCTGATCACCGGAATCACATCGGCCGCCACTCTGTTCGTGGTGGCCTCGATCGGCATGGCGGTCGGCGGCGGGTTTTATCTCACTGCGATTTTTGGCACCGGGCTCATTCTGGTTTGCCTGTTCCTGCTGGGGAATGTCGAGCAGAAACTCAATCTGAAGCTGGCCCTGCACAGCTACGAAGTGACCGGCCGCAACGCGGATGACATCAAGGCAGAAGTCAATGCCGCGCTGGAGTGTATCCACGCCATGATGGAAAACGTCCACGTGGCCGAGACCCGGCAGCATGTGCGTCTTCAGTTCGATCTGGAAGGGACGCGCAAGGAGCAGGAGAAAGCGTTGCACGCATTGAAGCAGTCTTCCTTGCTTGAAACTGTTGTATCTCTGGGGCCGGTGCAGGCAGAATGACGCCATCGCATCGGGTGATCCCCTTCGTCAAGGCGAATGCCTGCGGCAATGATTTCCTGATTATCGATGGCCTGTACTTTCCGGCCGATGTCGCGGATTTCAGCAAGCGCATCTGCGACCGCCATCACGGGGTGGGGGCAGATGGCGTAGAGTGGCTGTTTCCTGCTCCGGACGCGGACGTGCGCGCGCAGCTGTTCAATGCCGATGGCTCGGAAGCAGAAATTTCCGGCAATGGCACCCGCTGCGTGGCGGCCTATCTTTGCTCGGAGCGGGCGAAGGAGAAGTTTACGATCCGCACCGGCGCCGGGATCAAGAACTGCGAACTTATCAGTCGCAGTGAATCCCGGTATGAGTTCGAAACCGCCATGGGCGAGCCGCAGGTTGGAGAAGAAACCCGGCTTCGGCTTTCATTTGGTGAAGTGCGCGGCATCCCCGTCTCCATGGGGAACCCGCACTACGTCATCTTTGTAAAGCAGTTTGCCCCGGAATGGCAGGCCGAGGCCGCCGAAATCGGGCATCACGACCACTTCAAGCAAGGGATCAACGTTGAGCTGGTTATCATTAAGGATGCAGGGACTGTCGAAGCCAGGTTTTTCGAGCGCGGAGTCGGCGAGACCCAGTCTTCCGGGACAGGTTCCTGCGCCTCCGCGGTAGCTGCCATTGCCACAAAACGCGCCCACTCGCCGGTACGCGTTCATGCCCCAGGCGGAGTGCAGACCGTCCGCTGGGAGGGACAGGTTTTTCTTCGCGGGCCGGCCGAGTTGGTCTGCCGCGGTGAGTTTTTGGTTTAGGGCCTGGTTTGGCGTTCGCGTTTAAGATGGGTCACAGATGTCTTCGCCTACAGAAGCTACGCGCATCAAGCCGCCGGCGCTCCAGCCTGGTGACACCGTGGGAATCGTGGCCCCGGCCAGCAACGTCAAACCGGAGCAGCTGGAAGCAGGCTGCGCGGCCTTGCGTGACCTGGGATACAGGCCTTTCTATTTTGATTCCATCTTCGAGCGTGATCTCTATTTCGCCGGCTCGGCCGACGCGGCGCGCGAGGGAACTGGAAGAAATGTTCATTCGCGACGAAGTGCGGGCGATCGTGTGTGCCCGGGGCGGATACGGGGCGAACTATCTTCTCGATATTCTCGATCTTAAGAAGATCAAGGCACATCCCAAGATTTTTGTCGGCTACAGCGATCTGACTACTCTGCTGACATACTTCGCGGACGCGACTGGATTGATTACTTTTCACGGCCCCATGGTGGCCAAGGATTTTGCCCACGCCGACGGCGTGGACCGAAATTCCTGGGAAGCGCGCCTTGAGCGGATCTTCAGAATGGGCGCTCGAACTGGATTCGGATGTGAAATCGCTGGTCGCGGGATCTGGAGAAGGAATTCTTTATGGCGGATGCCTCTCCATTCTGGTGGCTTCGTTGGGCACGCCCTATGAAATTCGCACCGCGGGCACAATTCTGTTTATCGAAGACATCGCCGCCAAGCCCTACCAGATCGACCGCATGCTCATGCACTTGAAGCTGGCGGGAAAGCTGGCCGATGTTCAGGGCATCGTCTTTGGTGAAATGCTGGATTGTGAACAGAATAAGGACCAAGGCTACAGGCTCGAGGAAGTTGTGTTGCGCGTGGTCGGCGACCTGGGCGTGCCCGTGGCTTACGGCTTACGTTCCGGACATGTTTCCGGCCGCAACATTACTCTGCCTTTCGGCGTGCATGCGGCGCTGGAGGCTGCGAGCGGCGGGGTCAACCTTAAGATACTGGAAGCCGCCACGACTGCGGCGGTTTCCTCTCGGTCTGCGGGATGAAGGCAAACGAAAATAACCACGGAGGACACGGAGGACACAGAGTGTTCCTGCGTTGACGGCACGAATTATGAGCGATAAACGGCATATACACCTGATCGGCATTTGTGGCACCGCCATGGCGTCTCTGGCCGGCATGCTCAAGCAGCGCGGTTTTCGCGTGACCGGCTCCGACGCGGCTGCGTATCCTCCCATGTCGGACTTCCTGGCTTCGCTGGATATTCCGCTGGCCCAGCCTTTTGCGGCCGCCAATCTCGATCCGCGGCCAGATATGGTCGTGGTGGGAAACGCCATTTCACGCGGCAACGTTGAACTGGAACACATTCTCGACCAGCGCATTCCGTTCTGCTCGCTGCCCCAGATCCTGCACGAAGAATTCCTGCGCGGGAAAGAAGTTCTGGTCGTGGCCGGAACGCACGGCAAGACCACGACCACTTCGATGCTGGCCTGGATCTTCCACAGCGCCGGGGTGCAGCCTTCGTTCCTGATTGGAGGCATCGCGGAAAATTTCGGCAGCAGCTTTCAGTTGGGCGAGGGCAAACATTTCATCCTTGAAGGCGACGAGTACGACACCGCGTTCTTCGACAAGGGTCCGAAGTTTCTGCACTATTTTCCCGACGCCATCATCCTGACCTCGGTGGAATTCGATCACGCTGACATTTACAAGGACCTCGACGCCGTCGAAACGGCGTTCAAGCGCCTGGTCAACCTGGTGCCGGGGCGCGGGCGGATCGTCGCCCTGGACACAGGCGAAAGTATCGAACGCTGCCTGGCCAGGGCGTTTTGTCCAGTGGAGCGTTACGGTAGCGGTCCTGGCGCAACCTGGCAGATAAGAGATCTCCGGCTGGATCCTACTCGCACCTCGTGGACCGTGTTGCGAAACGGCAAGCCCTGGTCGGATTTTGAGTTTGCCCTGGCCGGCGAATACAACGTGCTGAACGCGACCGCGGCGGCTGCGCTGGCTTCCGGATGCGGGATTCCGCAAGGAGCAAATTGCCGCGGCCCTGAAGACATTCAAGAGCGTGAAACGCCGCCTGGAGGTGAGGGCGCAGGTGAACGGCATCACCATCATCGACGATTTCGCGCATCATCCCACCGCGATTGCAGGCACGCTGAAGGCGCTGCATGCGCGCTATCCCGGGGCCCGGCTGTGGGCGATTCTCGAGCCCCGCTCCAATACACTCCGCCGCAACGTTTTTCAGAAAGAACTGGCCCGCAGCCTGGCGGTGGCAGATGAGGTCGTGGTGGCCAACGTATTTAGATCGGAATCGATCCCCGAGAACGAGCGCATGGATGTGGCCGCGCTGGTGGCCGACGTGCAAAAGCAGGGACGGCGCGCCCGCATCCTTCCCGACGCCGATGCGATTGTGCAGACGGCCGCCCCGGAAATGCGGCCGGGAGATGTCGTGGCCATTCTTTCCAATGGCGGCTTTGGCGGCATTTACGAAAAGCTGCCGCAACGTCTGAAATCAATTGCCGGTGGCGCTTCGGGCAATTCTTCGCTGAAGGCATCAGCCAAGGCGTGAATCACTCGCCCAGCACGCGCCTCGCTCTTGCTCTGGTCTGGCTCGCCGCGCTCGTGGCGGCGCCAGCGCGAGCGCAGAATTCCCAACCTCCATCGCAGCCGGCAACGGTGCGGTACATCGTTTCACTGGCAAATCGGTCTGAGCACCTGGTCAGAGTGAAAATTCTGCTTGATGCCGGCGCATCCGAACGCGATCTGCAACTGCCGGTGTGGAACGCGCTCTACCAGGTGCGCGATTTTTCCCAGTATGTGAACTGGGTCCGGGCCAGAACTGGCGATGGCCACCCGCTTCCAGTGCAGAAGATAGATAAGGCAACGTGGCACCTCAGCGGAGCGGCTAAGGGTGCGATGATCGAATACGAAATCTTTGCCGACCAGCCTGGTCCCTTTGGTGCCCAGCTGAATACGGCGCACGCATTCTTCAACCTGGCGGAAATCCTGATGTACCTGCCGGACGCGCGCAACGATCCCGTAGCCGTCCAGTTCACCGACTTGCCTCCAGGCTGGAGCTACGCCGTACCTCTGAATTCGCCGGGTACGTGGTGGTTTCCCGGCGGCGAACTACGACCGCCTGGTGGATTCACCGGTTGAGCTGGGTACATTTCAGCAAGTTGATTTTGAGCGAGGCGGAGCGCGCTACCGCGTGGTCGTGGATGCCGACCCGTCCGGTTACGATATGCAGAAAGTCGTTTCGACGGTGCAACGCATCGTCGTGGCGAGTGGGGAGTGGATGGGTGACGAGCCCTTCATGAGCGATCCGCAGTTCTCCGGATATGTGTTTATCTTTCACTTCCGGCCAGGAGCGCCGGGCAACGGCATGGAGCACGCCAATGCCACCGCCATCGATTTCAGCCCGGAAGCGCTGGCTAACAATCCCCAGGGATTCGCCGGCCTGACCGCTCACGAATTTTTCCATTTATGGAACGTGAAGCGAATCCGGCCCCAGTCGCTCGAGCCCATTGACTACACCAGAGAGAACTACACTCGAGCGTTGTGGTTCAGCGAGGGCACGACCACCACGGCGGCGAACATCATCCTCCTGCGCGCCGGCCTGCTGGATGAAACCCGCTATCTCAAGGGCCTGGCCGCTGAAATTGGCGAACTGGAACGGCGTCCGGCCCATCTCACTCAGTCGGTGGAAGAATCCAGTCTGGATGCGTGGCTGGAGAAATACGACTACTACCGCCTGCCCACGCGCAGCATCTCCTATTACAACAAGGGAAACCTGCTGGGCGTACTGCTCGACCTGCAGGTGCGCGAGGCCACCCACGACGCCGCCTCGATTCGCGACGTCTTTCATTGGATGAACGAAAACTACGCGCGGAAAGGACAATTCTTCCCCGACACCGACGGAGTGCGGCGTGCCGCCGAGGCCGTCAGCCATGCCGACCTGGGATGGTTCTTCCAGAAATATGTTGCCGGCACGGATGAAATTCCGTGGGATGATTTCTTCAAGAACGTGGGACTGCATTTGTCACGGCGCACCATCAACATTGCCGATGTCGGATTCGTGGCCACCCAGAACTTCGACGCTGCGCTGGTGGTGTCTGCCGTCACGCCGGGAAGCGCAGCCGAGCTTGCCGGCCTGGCCGTCGGAGATTCCATTCTGGAGATCAACGGACAGAAAGCTGATCGGGGGTTCGCCGCACGTTCGGAAGTTCGCCCGGGGGATACCCTCCGCCTCCGGATACGCAACTCAGCCGGCGAGCGCGCATTGCATTGGAAGATAGGCAGCCGCCAGGAAATTGAGCTGGAGTTGGCCGATCTGGACAAAATCACTCCAGAGCAGAGGGCTCGCCGGGGGGCGTGGCTGAAAGGCGAATCCCGGGCGCTGGGAGCGTCCGCTCCATGATCCGCACCATCGCTGATGCTCGCGTTCTGGAGTCTGGCGCTTCCGCTGGCGGCGGTGCTTTGTTTTCCCTGGACGTTTCTGACCGGCGATATCCGTTTTCTCTATCGCGTAGCCATGGGGGCGGCCTGGATGGGGGCGCGGCTGGCCGGAATACGGGTGCAGACCATCGGACTCGACCAGCTCGATCCCAAACGCACTTACGTGTTCATGTCGAACCACGTATCCAACATCGATCCGCCCATCATGCTGCCGCTGATTCCACGGCGCACCTCGGTAATGGCCAAGAAGGAACTGTTTGACTATCCGCTGCTGGGAAAGACGATGAGGCTGGGATCGCTGGTCCCGGTCGATCGCGGAAATCGTGACGCCGGCATCTCAGCGGTGCGGGCCGCGGCCGCCGTGCTGCGCCAGGGGATCAACATGACTATCTATGTCGAGGGCCATCGTTCCTTCGACGGCAAATTGCTGCCCTTCAAGAAAGGTCCATTCTATTTGGCGATGGAGTGTGGCGTGCCGGTCGTGCCCGTGACCATTTCCGGTTCGCATTACGTCATGCCCAAAGGCAGGTTTGCCATCAAACCGGGCACCGTCACACTGAACTTCCACGCGCCGATCGAACCGGAAGATTTCGGCAGCCGCGAGCAACTGATGGAGAAAGTCAGAAGAGCGATCGACAGTGGTTTGCCGGAGGAGATGCAGGAGGAGCGAGTTTCCGTTCCCTCGGTGTCCCCGGTGGTTAATCCTTTGATGTCTTAGCTCGCACCGCGCGCGCGATTTCAGGCAGCCGGCTCAGCAGGGCCGAATACTTCAACCACAGCTTGTGATCGACGGCGGGCGCGCCGCTGACAATCGCTCCCGCTTCAATGTCACCCGCCACGCCGCTCTGGGGGGTGACGATAGCGCCATCGCCGATCTTGCAGTGGCCGACCACGCCCACCTGCCCGGTCAGAATCACGTTGTTGCCCACGTCAGTCGAACCGGCCAGCCCCACTTGTGAAGCCAGCAGCGAATCTTCCCCGATGCGGGAGCCGTGTCCAACCTGCACCAGATTGTCGATCTTGGTGCCGCGCCCGATGCGGGTCTTCTCCACGCTGGCCCGGTCCACACAGGAGTTAGCCTGGATTTCAACGTCGTCTTCAATGACTACCGGTTCGGGTTGAAGAATCTTGTACCAGTGGCCGGAGTCATCCTTGGCGAAGCCGAAACCATCAGCCCCGATGACAGCGCCATTCTGTAACAACACGCGATTGCCGAGGCGGCAGCCTTCGCGTACCACGGCATGGGCGTGGGCAAAAAAACTGTCGCCGATTCTGGCCCCGCGATAGATGACTACGTGCGCCAGCAGCACCGCGTTCCGGCCGATTTCGACGTCCTGGTCGATCACTACGTAAGGCCCGATGTGCGTCCCGTCGCCGATCTTTGCCGAAGCATGCACCACCGCCGTTGCGTGCACGCCCGGTTCATAGCGTGGCGGCTGGGAGAAAAGCTCGAGGGCATGCGCGAAAGCCAGGTAAGGGTTCTTGCTGCGCAACAGGGCCGCGGAAACGGCAGGGAATTCCTCGGTCACGATCACCGCTGAAGCCCGGGTGGTCCGGGCGGCGCCGGCATACTTGGGATTGGCCACGAAAGTAAGTTGTCCCGGGCCCGCGTCTTTGATGCCGGCAACGCCGGTAATTTCCGTGTCCGGCGAGCCATTTTCCAGCCGGGCGTTGAGAGCAGAAGCAATCTGTGCAAGTTTCATAAGCCTTGTCCTGAGAGAGCAAGCAGAACAGTGATTGTAACGGAGGCAGAAGTGCGGGGCGTCCCGAGACGGTGGTACTGTCATCCTGAGCGGAGTCGGCTCATTCGTTTACGAATGGGCCGGCGAAGTCGAAGGACCCCTGGGAGAGCAACAAACTCAACATGGCGGAAGATTCTAGGTTTCAATGCGAGGCAGGAAAGCGGGGAGGGATCCTTCGACTCCGCCACGACTTTGCTAGGCGAAGTCGTGTCTTCGCTCAGGATGACAGGTTCTACCGCAGGAAATTCACACCAGCCCAAGAAGTGAGCCCACCAGGTACACCGCTTCCAGAACTGCCAGCGAAATCAACAGGGCCTCCCGCAGCCGCGAACGCGACAGTGCAGTCTGCAATTTAGCGGGATGGGCATGTGCCGGCGTGCCTTCGAACAGGGCAGCTCCCGCAAACCCGGCGAAGGGAGGCGGCTGTCCGACTCGCGCCACGCTCGGCCGGGGCGGCGTGGCGGTAAAGTATTTTCGTTCCGCCAGGGGGACTTTCGGCAGGGTAATCAGCGAAGACCAGCGCGCCAGCTGCATCGACCCCGATTTCAGGTCAGCATCCACCGGAGCGGAAGTCAGTTGCAGAGGAGGCAGGCGTTCGGGCGCGACCCGATCGGCCAGGTTGCGCAGCAGGGAACTCCACCACATGTGTCCCATCTGGTCGCTGACCAGTTCGCCTACATCCACCGGCCGCGATTCCAATTCCAGCGGCGGCAGGACCTCGGGATTGATCACGTTCCCCAGGTTCGTGAAAACTGTCCGGTACCAGGGCAGGCTGACTGCGTCGCCGATCAGCATGCCGGTGTTCACCGGACGCGAAGTGAGTTGCAGGGGCGGAAGCTTTTCCGGGAAGAAGCGATCGCGAAGATTGCGCAGCAGCGACCTCCAGAGCGGACCGGTCACGCTCGCTGGAAGCAACAGATCAAGCTCGTGATTTTCTTCGGGGCTAGCCATAGTTGAACAAGAACCTGTCTCAAGAACATTCGGCCGACGAGTGCGGGTAAGGACTTGTCGTCTGGCGCACTTAATTCTTCAGTGCCTGCGCCCCACCCCCAGGCACCACGGACAAATCAATATTTCCCTGCTAATATGTGCAACCGGAACCGGCCCCGTACCATCTGCATTAGTCCAGTAACGGAGAACGCAAATGAAACTGCGCACCATGTTCGTCGCTTGCACAATTTTAGCACTAAGCTCCGCGGTTTTGGCCCGCCAGGCTTCTGACGCTCCCGCGCGCGCGACCGAGCGCATTACGAAAGAAGTCAGGCACGAGCTGCTGATGTTGCCCTATCTGAATGTATTCGACTATCTCGCCTACAAAGTGGATGGATACAACGTCACCCTGATCGGACAGGTCACACGCCCGACCCTGAAGTCCGATGCCGAGAATGTGGTCAAGAGAATTGAGGGCGTTGAGCACGTGGACAATCAGATTGAAGTCCTGCCCGTGTCCCCCAATGACGACCGCCTCCGCCGTCAGCTTTATCGAGCGATCTATGGCTACGGACCGATGCAGAAGTACGCCATGGGCGTTCAACAACCGATCCGGATCATCGTGAAGAACGGAAACGTGAACCTCGAAGGCGTGGTGGACAACGAAAGCGACAAGAACATCGCCAACATCCGCGCCAAAGGCGTGTCCGGAGTGTTCGGCGTCACCAACAATCTTCAAGTGGTAAAGCCCTGACCTCGGGCGTCGGGCGTCAGACCTCGGCCAGGATCCCGAGGTCTGACGTCCGACGTCCGAGGTCCGACGCCTGCCGCTCACTCGCCGAACATCGGCACCTGCCGGGTGTCCGTAGGGGCTCCCTTGCGGCGGCGGTGCGTGGCTCCGATCACGGCCAGCACGGTCAGTGACTCCAGGGCGGTGCGCGGAACGAAAATCCGCTGTGTGTTCGAGCGCAGGTCGGGCGGATTGATGAGGAATCCTTCCGCCGTGGTCAGGCTGAGGTCGTTGGGCATCATCCCTTCCAGCACTTCGTTGTCTTTGAATTTGAGCCGGACCCACAACCCTTCCGTCCGCGGACGGCTGGTGAAGGTCTTGCGGCTGGGCGATTCGAAGTCCCCGAATTCGCGGACAAAGTAAACCGCCTTGATGTCCTTGAGATCAATCGCCACCACGTTGCCCGAGGTGTTCAGGAGTTCGAGCTTGCCTTCGCGGACGAAATTGGCCGGAGACACGTGTCCGTTGATCGAATCACGGTCCATCTTGCGCACTACGACTTTTTTGTGGGTTGAGGGCATGGAAGGTCAGTCGTCAGTCTTCGGTCGTCGGTCTTCAGCCAGTCTTCAGCCAGCTGCCAAGTATTCCTGACGACTGAAGACCGGCGACTGACGACTGTTTTCAGCCGATTCTCGCACTTTTCGGCTGAAAAGCGGACGCCTTGTACGTTCCTTGTAGCCAAACCGTTAACCTTGTGTTATTTTCTGTAGCTTGCGGCGTCCCATCTCATGTATTCTAAGCCTATTGGATAGAGTCACTTACATGAAAGCGGCCGGAGTCGTGTGCTTTCCCGGGGCGAAGCCTGTGGAAAACCCGCTCTCTGCTGTGCCAAAACGGGTCGCGGAGCCGCTTCCTTAAGCAAGCATGGCTGATTACATATACACCATGGAAATCCGGCTGACGCCGGACCAGCAGCGCGGCGTCACCCTGGTACAAGACATCGCGCGCGCCGCCGGTATGAACATTTACCTGACCGGAGGCGCGGTCCGCGACATTATCAGCGGTTTTCCCATCCGCGATCTCGACTTCTCGGTCCAGGGCAATCCCCTCAAACTGCAAAAGGACCTGGAGAAGGCCGGCGTGCGGATTGCCGGCAGCGATGACGACGTAAAGGCGCTGTATCTGGGTCTGCCCGGCAACGTTCGCGCTGAAATCAGCATGGCGCGCCTTGAGCACTACGAGAAGGCGGGCAAGCCCCCGGTGATTTCTCCCGCCACCCTCATCGAAGACTTGCGGCGCCGGGATTTTACCGTCAACGCCATGGCCCTGTCGCTGAATCCGGGCTCGCGCGGCCTGCTGATGGATCCGTTCAACGGCGCTGCTGATATTGAAGCCAAACTTCTCCGCGTGCTGCACAACTACGCATTTGTCGAAGACCCCTCGCGGCTGATCCGGGCCAGCCGCTTCGCCGCGCGCTTTCACTGGCCGCTGGAGGAACGCACCCAGGCCCGCTTTGATTCCGCCAAGGAAAATAATTACATCGAGTACATCACCCACAAAGCGGTGGGCTACGAAATTGCCCAGTTGGCCTATGAGGATGACCCTCTGCACGTGGTGCGTGTGCTGGAAAAAGAAGGCTGGCTCAAAGTACTGAATCCGCACTGGACCAGCGCCAAAGTGGATACCGCGCAGCTGGGCCAGCTGCTCAAGACCCGCCAGCAGATGACGGAGCTGGGCTATGCTCCGGATCCGGCGCCCGCGGTCATGTATTTCCTGACCGCCCGGCTCGCCGACAAAGATATCGCGGACATGCGCAAACAGATTCCGCGCAAAGACCTGGTCGAGTCCTGGCGCGATCTGGAAGACCACGCCAAAGATCTGGCGAAGCGGCTGGTCGGCAAGGAAGCCGCCACGCCGTCCCGCGCCTGGAAGTTGCTCTCCGAAGCCCGGCCGGAGATGATCCTGTTCCTGGCCGTGACCGCGCGGCAGCAGGCGGTGGCGCAGAAGATCAAGAGTTTCTTCACCAAGTGGCGGCAGGTGCAGCAAAAGATTCCATTGCCGGAGATGACCGAGCTGCACATCACGCCGCAATTGCCGGAGTACCCCAAGATCGCGCATGACGTCTTCATGCTCCTGCTCGATGGCAAGTTGCGCTCGCGGACCGAAACCCTGAAGTACCTGAAGCCGCTGGCGCCACCGCCTCCTCCACCGCCTCCACCTCCTCCGCCCAAGCGGGGAAGGGCAGCCAAGGCTGCTGCGGAAGCCGCCGCCGCTGCGGCAGCGACAGCGGCTTCAGTCGCGGGGAAGAAGAAGGGAAAAGGGCAGGCCCCCAAGCCCCTGGCCCCTGCTGTGACCAAAGCGGAGCCTTCGAAGGCGACCACTCCCCAGAAGTCCGAGAAGCTGAAGGTGAAAAAAGCGCCGGTGGTCGTGAGCAAGAGTCCGAGCAAGGCCCTGGCCAAAAACGATAAGGGCAAAAAGAAACGCTGAATTCCTTCTCGTACCTGTCATACCCAAATGTTCTTCAGAGTTCTTGTACTACTAAGCTCAGGTGAGGGATGAAGACACTGGGAAAGATTCTGCTTGTACTTTGCCTCCTGCTCGCGGTGGCGATCACTTTCACGATCGGCTGGCGCCCCTTCATCGGCCCCAGGGCCAGAGCCACCAACGGCCGCCAGTTCGAACGCACCCCCGAACGCCTGGCTCGAGGCCGCTATCTGGTCGTGGGGTTGGCGGGTTGCGAAGTCTGCCACTCGCCGAAGGACTGGAAGACGCATGGAGCTCCCAACCTGCCGGGCATGGAACTCGCGGGACAGATACTCCCGTTCCCCGCTCTGCCGGGGACAGTCATAGCTTCGAACCTTACGCCTGATCCGGAAACCGGCGCAGCCAACTGGAGCGACGATCAGATCGCGCGCTCTATCCGGGAAGGCATTGGCCACGACGGGCGCACCATTTTTCCCATCATGCCTTACCAGGCTTACCGTACTCTTTCCGACGAGGATGTCGCTTCCATCGTGGTCTATCTGCGCTCGATCGCGCCGGTGCACAATCCGTTGCCGCCCACCCGGGTGAATTTTCCTGTCAACTATCTGATCCGCAACGCGCCCCAACCTTTGAGTGGCCCGGTGAGCGGTCCAGGTCCACAAGCCAGCCCGGTAGAGCGTGGAAAATATATGGTCGCTGTGGGTTGCGGATGCCATACTCCCGTCGATCAGAAGGGACCGATTCGCGGCCTGGAACATGGCGGCGGAGAAGTTTTGAACGGACCCTGGGGAGAGGTCACCAGCGCGAATATCACCCCGGATGCCTCCGGCATCGGCTACTTCGACGAGGCACTGTTTCTCCAGGCCATGCGCACCGGATTCGTGAAGGCACGAAAGCTGAATTCCATCATGCCCTTCGAGGAATTTACCAAC
Source organism: Terriglobia bacterium (assembly GCA_963699935.1). Taxonomy (GTDB): domain Bacteria; phylum Acidobacteriota; class Terriglobia; order Terriglobales; family Acidobacteriaceae; genus JAIQFF01. The sequence continues at coordinate 671,690 of CAVOVU010000020.1, read as the reverse complement.
CTCACCGACGACGACCTTAAGGCGATCTTCGCATACCTGCGAACCGTTCCTCCGGTGAAGCACCGGGTGGACAACAGCCTGCCGCCGACTTACTGCAAGCTGTGCCGCCAGAAACATGGAGGCGGAGATCAGAACTAGGCGAGCTTCTAGCTGCTTGCTTCTAGCTCCTGGCTGCTGGATTTTGGCCAGACCCATTCGTGATGTTTGGTTAAAAAGCCAGAAGCTAGAAGCTAGCAGCCAGAAGCGCTATACTTCCTGGTATGCGGCGCTGGTCGGCCATTGCGGCGTTATCCACCACTTTGCTGGCCGCTCCCTTGCTGGCCCAGATGCACGGCGGGTCGCGAGGCGGAGGATCGATAGGCGGAGCATCCATGGGACGCGGCGGATTTTCCTCGCGCGGCCCAGCCGGATTTCGTGGCAGTTCAGGTTTCGGATCCGCTTCGCACTTGGGATCGGCGCCTCGGTTTGGAGCGGCGTTCGGCACCGGTTTGCGCCAGCCCGCCCTCCGTACTCGCGGGTCGTTCGGCGGTTTTCACCAGCCGGTCTTCGGCTCCCGGCGTTTCCATCACCGCGCTTTCTTTGGCTCGGTGTTCCCGGGCTACTACGGGTATTACGGCTATCCCGCCTACTACGGTGGCGACTACTACTCGACTCCGGACTACTATCCCGGGTACGACTACTACGGCTCGTCGTACTCCGCCCCTGCCTACTCTGCCCAGAATGACATAGCGCAGCAGCAGGACATCGATCGCCTGGAGGATGAAGTCGCGCGTTTGCGGGAGCAACGGGAAACGCAGCAACCGGCGCCGGAGTCGCCGGCAGCTCAAACCGAAAGCCCGGCTGAGCCCACTGTGCTGGTCTTCCGCGACAAGCACACGCAGGAAGTCCAGAACTACGCGATAGTCGGCGGCACGCTTTGGATTTTCAGCGAACAGCGGGCCACCAAGCTTCCGCTCTCCTGGCTGGACATCGAGGCCACCACCCAGGCCAACGACGAACGCGGCGTAAACTTCCAGGTCCCGCGATAACGGCCTTGGCGAGCCTTGCTCGCCCGCCCGGACAAGGGGCGTCCGGGCCTACGTGGTTTGTTCTGTGGATAAACTCTCCGCCTTTCACCCGCCATTTCCCATTAGAATAAGAACAAGCAAGTTCGCCACGGCGACCCATGTCCCAATTCGTTCACCTGCACCTCCATACCGACTACTCCATGCTCGACGGCGCCTGCGACGTGGAAAAGCTTGTCCAGCGCGTGAAAGAGCTGGGCATGCCCGCGGTCGCCATGACCGACCACGGCAATATCTTCGGTGCTGTCCATTTCGTCAATGCCGCGCACAAGGCCGGGGTGAAGCCGATCGTCGGCTGCGAGCTTTACATCTGCAAAAAGGACGACCACAACATCGAGCGCACTCCTCCCGAGGGTGACACCTATAACCACCTGCTGGTCCTGGCGGAAAATGAAGAAGGCTACCGCAACCTTGCCCGGATCACGTCCGAGGCTTCGCTTCGCGGCTTCTACTACAAGCCGCGGGTGAGCAAGAAGTTTCCTGGCCGAACACTCCAAGGGGTTGATCGGACTCTCAGGCTGCCTGAAAGGCGAAGTCGCCGAGCGCCTGATGGAAGAAAACTACGACGCGGCGCGGAATGCGGCCGCGACCTACAGCGATATTTTTGGTCCGAACAACTTCTTTCTTGAGATTCAGGACCAGGGTCTGGAACAGGAACATCGTATCCATTCCAATCTCTTCCGCCTGGAAAAAGACCTGGGCCTGCCGATGGTCGCGACCAACGACAGCCACTATCTCTGCGAGGACGATGCTCACGCCCAGGACGTGATGCTGTGCATTCAGACCGGCAAGTCCATTCAGGACACCAACCGCATGAAGTTCCAGGGCAGCGGATTTTTCGTCAAGAGTCATGACGAAATGCAGCAGGTCTTCAAAGACGCGCCCGACGTGCTCTCCCGCACCCTGGCCATCGCGGAACGCTGCAACATGCGGCTGGAGAAAGTCAGCAACCCGTTTCCGCACTTCGACGTGCCGGAGGGATATACCCTCGACAGCTATTTCGAACACGTAACGCGTGAAGGATTCGCGCGGCGGCTGGAGGCGCTGCGCGCGTCCGGGGGGCAAGGCGCGGCGAAGCATACCGTCGCTGAATACGAGCAGCGTCTGGCGCAGGAAGTCGCGATCATCCAGCAGATGCAGTTTTCGGGATACTTCCTGATTGTCTGGGATTTTGTCCGCTACGCGCGCGAGCATGGCATTCCGGTGGGACCGGGCCGCGGTTCGGCGGCGGGCTCGCTGGTTTCCTATTCGCTGCGGATCACTGACATCGATCCCCTGCAGCACGAGTTGTTTTTCGAGCGCTTCCTGAATCCAGAGCGCATTTCGCTGCCCGATATCGACATGGATTTCTGCATGAACCGGCGCGGCGAAGTCATCAATTACGTCACCCAGAAATACGGCCGCGAGAATGTGGCGCAGATCATCACCTTCGGCACCATGGCGGCCAAGGCGGCGATCAAAGACGTAGGACGCGCCATGGATATCCCCTACGCCGACGTGGACCGGATTGCCAAGATGGTCCCCACCACCTTGAACATCAAGCTGGAGGACGCGATCAGGGAATCGCCCGGCCTGCAACAGGCCTACGACAGCGAACCGCAGGTACGCCAATTGCTCGACACAGCGCGCAAGCTGGAAGGCCTGGTACGCAATGCAGGCGTGCACGCCGCGGGCGTCGTGATTTCCCCGCGCCCACTGACCGAGTTGGTCCCGCTGCATCGCACCAAGAACGACGAAATCGTCACCGCCTTCGACATGGTCGCCATCGAAAAAATGGGCCTGTTGAAGATGGATTTCCTGGGCCTGACGACGCTGACCATTCTGGATGACACGGTGAAGCTGATCGCGCAGACCCGCGGCGAGCAGATTGATCTCGCAGCCCTCCCGCTCGATGATCACGAAACTTACGAAAAGGTGTTTCACAGCGCCCTGACTTCGGGCGTGTTCCAGTTTGAATCCCGCGGCATGCGCGACGTGCTGCGCCGCTACCAGCCCAACACCATCGAAGACCTTACCGCCTTGAACGCGCTCTACCGCCCCGGCCCGATTCAGGGCGGCATGATCGACTACTTCATCGACCGCAAGCATGGGCGCAAGAAGATTGAGTACGAACTGCCGGAACTGGAACAAATCCTGGAAGAGACGTTCGGCGTGATCGTTTACCAGGAGCACGTGATGCAGATTGCCCATCGCCTGGCCGGCTACTCGCTGGGCGAAGCCGATCTGCTGCGGCGCGCCATGGGCAAGAAAAAGCCCGAAGAAATGGCCAAGCAGCGCGAGCGCTTTATCGAGGGCGCGGTGCAGCGTGGCTATCCTCCCAAGAAGATTGAGAAGATCTTCGACCTGCTGGCCAAGTTTGCCGAATACGGCTTCCCCAAGGCGCACTCGGCCGCCTACGCGCTGCTGGCCTACCAGACGGCATATTTAAAGACGCGCTATCCGGTCGAGTTCATGGCAGCGCTGCTGACTTCGGTCACCGGCAACACCGACGACGTGGTGAAGTACATCAACGAATGCCGCGAGATGGGCATTGCCGTCGAGGCCCCCGACATCAATGTGAGCGACGCCAACTTCACGCCCCACGGCAGTGCGATTCGCTTTGGCCTGGCCGCGGTAAAGAACGTCGGCCATAACGCCATAGAATCCATCGTCGCCGGACGCAAAGAGCTGGGCCGCTACAGCTCGATTTACGAATTCTGCGAGAAGGTAGAGTTGCGGCTGCTGAACAAGCGCGTGCTGGAATCGCTGATCAAGAGCGGCGCCATGGATGGACTCGGCCGCCGCGCCCAGCTCATGGCCGTCCTCGACCGCGCCATCGAGGGCGCGCAAAAAACGCAGCGCGATGCCGAGAGCGGCCAGCATGGCCTGTTCGGTGTCTTTCAGGAGGAAGAAGTCTCAGGGGCGACACGACAAACTGCCGGATACCCCGGACTGGGATGAACACACCCGGCTCGCCAATGAGAAAGAGATTCTTGGTTTCTTCATCAGCGGCCATCCCCTGGAAAAATATCGCGACAAGCTGGAAGACCTGCGCGCGCTCTCGACGGAAGAGATTGCCGCCCTTACCAAATCCACCGGCAAGGACGAAAACATCACCACTGCCGGCATCATCACCAACCTGCGCGTGCTGAAATCCAAGCGCGGCGATTTTTATGCCCAGGGCGCGCTCGAAGACATGGCCGGCACCGTCGAGATGCTGGTGTTCCCCGAGGCCTATCGCAAGCTGCAGGAAAAAGTGAAGCTGGAAGTGCCGGTGCTGATTCGGGGCGGCGTGCGCATCGAAGAAGGCGCCAATCCCAAGCTGACGGTGAACGAGATTCTTCCATTAGAAGACGCTAAAGTGCCCCTGCCGAATTCGTTGCGCATCCGGGTGCCGCTCGAGACCGCAAATGAGTCCACGGTGGACGCGTTGCACAGCCTCTGCGCCCAGCAGAAAGGCGCTGCCAAAGTGTTGTTTGACGTGGAACGCCAGGGCGATTTCATGGTGGTGATGGAGGCGGAAGGCTATAATGTCCTGCCAGACCGCAACTTCATCGCGCGCGTCGAGGAACTATGTGGCCGGGGCGCCGTGCGGGTAATTGACTGACACAACAGCCGGAGTGGGAGCTGGACTTGCGGGTAAAAAATACCACTCCGCTAACCGCTTCATGACGAGCCGTACCGAAATCTGCGGCGGATAAGAGTTTCCATTCAAAAGACTTCCAAGGTGGCGGCGAAGAACGCACTACCGGTGCCCAACGAAGCGCTGGTGATGGCAGGGGCCGAGTTCCTTCTCTCCATGGTGGAAGCGCGCTTGGCCAGGAACGGCGGCGGCAAAATGGAACCTGGGGAAAAGACGCACCAGGAGTTGGAGAAAATCGAGGAGCAGATCGCCCGCCTGCAGGCGGCAGCCGGGCCCGACGAGAATACCGGGCGCGATATTCAGCAACTGCGCGACCGCATCGAAGCCTTACGCCAAGACATGTCAACCTCTCACTACAAGGCCTGGGACAAAGCAGAGTTGGCACGGCATCCCCAGCGGCCCTATCCGCTCGACTACATTGAGCGTATCTTCACCGACTGGAGCGAGATCCACGGCGATCGCGGCTATGCGGATGACCCCGCCATCATCTGCGGCATGGCCCGTTTCCACGGCGAAGAGGTGATGATTGTTGGACATCAGAAGGCCCGCGATACCAAGCAAAAGGTTTACCGCAACTTCGGCATGCCCAACCCGGAGGGCTACCGCAAGGCCATGCGGGTGATGAAGATTGCGGAAAAATTTGGCCGCCCGCTTATTTACCTTCGTGGACACGCCGGGCGCCTATCCCGGCCTGGGAGCGGAAGAGCGCGGCCAGGCGGAAGCCATTGCGCACAATCTGCGCGAGATGGCGCGCCTGCAGATTCCCATCATTGCCACGATCACTGGCGAAGGCGGCAGCGGCGGAGCCCTCGCCATCGCCATCGCCGACCGCGTGCTGATGATGGAGAACTCGATTTATTCCGTGATCTCGCCGGAAGGCTGCGCCTCCATCATGTGGCGCGATCCCACCAAGAAAGCGCTGGCCGCCGAGGCCATGCGCATCACCGCCGAAGACTTGCAGGAACTGGGATGCATCGACGGCATCGTGCCCGAACCCGAGGGCGGCGCCCACGTTGACCACGAGGCCGCCGCCGCCCTGCTCGATGCCACGCTGGAAAAACAACTCGCCGAACTGAAGAGAAACACAGTAAAGGAACTGGTTGCCACCCGCTATGCCAAGTTCCGCAAGATGGCCCAGTTCTTTACCGGCGACGACTAAACATCAGACCCACACTGAATCACGGTGCTGCGGGTTCGCCTCCGTCAAACACCTGAAACTCGCGAATATGCGCCTCGCCTGTTGAGGCGAGAATATTCAGGCGAATGCGCGCAGCGGTGACTCGCGCAAAACGATCGATGCGCTTGTGCCCCATCGCCCGGCCCTCCACGACCGCCTTCCAGGTCTTGCCATCCCACACCTCGATCCGAAAGTGCTCGACGTGCTGCCCGTCGTTCAACCACTCCATGGTCAAGGCGCGATCAAATGTTACGGGCTTGGAGAAGCTCACTTCGAGCACGGCATGGTGTGAGCCGGCCGGAGCCGACCAGAACGTATCAGGATCGCCGTCCAGCGCCGCTTCGGTGGCCGCCGCGGTCCGAATGTGTCCGGCGGCGACCAGATTGTTGGCGTAGCGCTGGCCAATGGCTGCGCCGAATTCTTCCAGGCGCTTTACATCCGCTTCGGGCAGAAGGCCGCGCCGGTCCGGCGCCAGGCCGAGCATGAGCTGGCCGCCGTGCCCGACGGTTTGCTCGTATGTGGAGATCAATTCCTGCGTCGTCTTCAGGCTGGCTTCGTCATTGGGGTGCCAGAACCAGTGGCCCTTATGCAACGGCGTGTCGGCCTCGACGGGACGCCAGCGCAGGAATCCGTGCCGGTCGATCACGTTCCAATTTTCGTAGGGAACGTTTCCATCCTCGTTGCCCACCCAGCGTATGTCGCCGTACTCGAAGAGCCCAGTGTCGGCGAAGACGAGGGTATTGGGCTGGTAGGTGCGAAGCTCCTCGATGATGCGCGGAAAGTTGTAAACGTGACCGGCACTGCCCGCGCCATCCAGCCAGAATTCGACCAGATTACCGTAGTGCTGGGCCAGTTCACTCAACTCCGCGACGTAGTATTTGTCATACTCGGCGGAATTACTGTAGCGCGGCTCGTGGCGGTCCCAGGGGGAAAGATAAATGCCGAACTTCAATCCAAACTTTCGCGCCGAGTCTGAAACCCGCCGCACCACATCGCCTCGGCCATTTTCCCAGGGGCTGCTCTTCACGCCGTAATCGGATTGTTCCGTGGGCCACAGGCAGAAACCGTCATGATGTTTGGCCACCAGCACGACATATTTCGCTCCCGCCGCCTGCGCCGCCCGCATCCATTGATCCGGATCGAATTGTGTGGGATTGAATACCTGTGGACTGGCTGTACCGTCTCCCCATTCCCGGTCCATGAAAGTATTTGGGCCAAAGTGGATGATCACGCCGAACTCGAGGTCCTGCCACTCCACCTGCTGGGGAGAGGGTTTGATCTCGGCAAAATTCTGGGCGGAAGCATTTGGAACCAAGACCAGTAAAACGAAGCTCAGCAAAACGAAGCTCAACAAGACCGAGCTCAGCAACCCCAAGTCCGTTACTGCAAGCATTCCACCGGAGCGCGCAGCGCGCATGAGTACCCCGCTTCCCGACCGGCGTCGGCGAAGAGTATAGCTCGTCAAGCCATTTCAGCCGAGCGACAACCCACGTCCCTAAGTGCCTAACCTCCTTCCTGTTCTGACTGCTACGCTGGATTTCCTGCCATGAATTCAAGGCCCTGACTTCAGCCATTCGCAGGACACAAGTTTCCTCCCAGGTTCGGGGAGTCCAATTTGTTCTTCGCGGGTCCGGTCAGCGTCAAAGTGCCGTGGTTAGTATTTACCTGCATCCTGCTCGAGTCGCTGGTTGGCTGTGGAGGATCTCTGCAGCCTTCCATCCACCCTTCTGTCCGCCCTTGCGACCCGAATGCAGCACCCGAAGTGCTGTCCCTGACCATACAGAATGCCGGGCAGGAGACGCTGCAGAACTATCCCGTGGCCATTGCTCTGGATGAAACGGTCTTCGATTTCACGGTTGCGAAAAATGGATCCGGCGTGGCGGTGTGGGACGCCATCAGCCAACAGCCCATGCCCGCCTGGCTGGAGTCTTACGATGCGCTGGCGGGGAAAGCTCTGCTATGGGTGAAAGTGCCCGGCTTAGGTCCGCAGGCATCGCAGAGTCTCTTATTAACGGCCGGACATGCGGCGGGCTGCGCTGAGACCTCGTTCGACGGTTACTCGGTCTTTCCTTTTTTCAGCGACGTTCATGACGTCTCTGCCTGGCAGACCAGCAACGGGCTCAAAGTGACGGATACGGTCACCGCGGGGCCGCTCAACATCGGCGGACGCAGCGTGATCGAGAGTGATGGCTTTTACAACGGCTTTCCCGGCGTGGCCCAGGCGGCTAACGGGGATTTCGTGCTGACGTACAAAAAAGGCCTTACTCACGTGAACAGTCCCTTGGTCGTCGTGCGGCACAGTTCGGATGAGGGCAAAACCTGGAGTCCCGAAGTCGTCTATTTTGATTCTTCGCTGCCCGACCCGGCGCTGCTTCGGACTCCTCTCGGCGCCCTGGTCATTTCTCTGGGCAAAGCTGATCAGTCCGGTCAGGAATTTGCGGCCTACAGCCGCTCGACCGACAATGGCCTCACCTGGGCGCCTTTCACTTTTTTCAACGACCCGTCCACGGACGCCTTCAGCGTGGCGCCCTCGCTGGTGGTTGGGCAGATGATCTATGGAGCAGGCTACGGGACGTACACGCTGGGCACCGGCAGCGCACCCGGCTTGTGGGCGTCCCCCGACGACGGTGTCAACTGGACAAAACTCTCGTCCCTTCGTTTGCTGGGCGATCCCTCGCTCAGTGAAACCACGGTTGCCCAGACTGCGCCCGGCACACTGTTCGCCATCATGCGCTCCGATGACGGCCTGAATACCTACGGGCGCTACTCCAGCGATATGGGAGTGAGTTGGGGGCCGCTGCTCTCCTACACTTCGCAGGTGGGCGTCCTGCAGGGGCCGGTGATGGTGCAGGCGGGACCGGCGCTCATTCTGCTGGGCCGCGAGACCATCCAGATTCCCGGTGTCCAGCCGCCCAACACTACAGGTTTTCCCCGGCAGCTGGCTGCCTTCGTTTCCTACGATGGAGGGCAGACGTTTGGCTACGGCACCGTGCTCGACGCTTATACCGGAAAGCAGATCGATGGCGGTTATTCCTGGCCGATGCTGCTGCCCAGCGGGCAAGTGTATGTAGCCTATTACTCCGACTCGCAAAATCTACAACGGCCCGACATCAAGGCGCTGACCTTGTCCGTAGCCCCGCCCGCCACGCTGCCGGCTGCTTCCATTCACGTGCTCAGCCAGTTTGCGTCCGGAGTCGCCACCCACGCGCTCAATCTCGACCTCACCCGTTACGCCCTCGAATTCCGCTTTCGTTCGAATCCAACTCCTGGGGGAAGCCAGTTTTCGGTCTTGCTTCAGGGGCAGGCCTCGGTTTTGCCTTCGCGCCTGGTCAACTGGGAAGTGCCATCCACCCACGCGGCCGATCCGACGTCGCAGTCCGGATTCATTTCCAACAAAGTACTCGTGACGATGCTGACCACTTTTAACTACGGCCAACCTTATCGTCTGCGAACCGTGGTGGACGAAATCCACGGTACGCAGCAAGCCTCGCTGCTGGATAGTTTTGGCAACCTGATCAGCGGCAGCACAGTTTTCCCCACGGCGCTGGGAATGGCTTCCCATGCTACCGCTATTCAGATCGGCAATAACTCCGCTCTGCGCGCCACTGACACCCTGCTGGATTTTGTGTTTGTGCGTCCCGTTGCGCAAACCGAACCGCTCGTGACCGTCACCCGAGTGCACTGACCAGGACGATCCGGCCAGCGAATGCCCTTCACGGCCTGAGGCCGTTCCGGATGACGCCTGTGGGTCAGGTCAAATTTCCAACTGAGCCACTACCGATCGTCCATTGAAAGATCTGTTTCTCAGACAGGTACATCGATCCTCTTGCGCCGCTGGCTGCCGTATAATAAAGGGTTCTGCTGCATCAGTAATTGTGGGCGGAGGCACTCCGCTCCAGGGACAAGGAAGGGAAGGGAATGGCCACCACCGATGTATCTCTCCACGCTGAGAGCCGCCAACCAGAGCCAAAACCGGTCGTAAACAACATGAGTATCCAGGTCGCGACCGTCAACGGGTCCGGCTCGCAAAGTTCCAACACGGTGTTGTTGCGCAGCATTTTCCAGATGGGAGTTCCAGTCTCCGGCAAGAACCTGTTTCCCTCGAACATCGCCGGCCTGCCCACCTGGTACACCATTCGCGCCAACAAAGACGGTTACATCGCGCGCAAAAAAGAAATTGATTTCGTGGTCGCCATGAATCCTGAGACCGCCGAGGAAGATGTAATGTCGGTGGCCGCGGGCGCCGCCGTGCTGTACGACGAGCCCTTGAATCTCAGCCGACTGCGCTCCGATCTGGTTTTTTACGCCGTGCCCTACGACAAGCTGGTGGCGCCCGTGTGTCCCGAGGCCAAGCTGCGCAAGCTGGTCAAGAACATGATCTACGTGGGCGTAGTGGCCAAGTTGCTGGAAATCGACATTGCTGAAGTCGAAAAGGCCATCCGCAAACAGTTTGCCAAAAAGGTGAAGGCGGCCAACCTGAACCTGGCCGCGGTTAAAGCGGGGTACGACTACGCCGCCGCCAACCTGGTCAAGCGCGATCCGTATTTTATCCAGCGCATGGACAAGACCGCGGGCAAGATCATCATTGATGGCAACTCGGCCGCGGCGCTGGGCTGCATGTTCGCCGGCGTGACCATGGTCGCCTGGTATCCCATTACGCCTTCGTCGTCGCTGCCCGAAAGCATGATTGACTACATGAAGCGCTTCCGCATCCGCGCCGACGGTAAGGCTACTTTTGCCATCGTGCAGGCGGAAGACGAACTGGCCGCGATCGGCATGGTGGTAGGCGCCGGATGGGCCGGTGCGCGCGCCATGACCGCGACCGCCGGGCCCGGAATTTCGCTCATGGCGGAATTTGCCGGACTGGCCTATTACGCCGAAGTCCCCGGCGTGATCTGGGACATCCAGCGCGTTGGTCCTTCCACCGGTCTGCCCACCCGTACTTCGCAGGGCGATATTCTTTCCACCGCATTTCTTTCCCACGGAGACACCAAGCACATCCTGCTGCTGCCGTGTTCCGCGGAAGAGTGTTTCACCATGGCCGGCGACGCTTTCGATCTGGCCGAGCAGTTTCAAACCCTGGTCTTCGTGATGTCCGACCTCGATCTGGGGATGAACAACTGGATGGCCGATCCCTTTAAATATCCGGAGAAGCCCATCAGCCGCGGCAAAGTGTTGAGCAAAGCAGATCTGGACCGCCTGGGCGGCTTTGCCCGCTACGAGGATGTGGATGGCGACGGCGTAGGCTATCGCACCCTGCCTGGCACCGATCATCCCGCCGCCGCCTATTTTGCCCGCGGCAGCGGACACAACGAGAAAGCCCAATACAGCGAACGCCCCGACGACTTCGAGCGCAACATGGAGCGGCTCAACCGGAAATTCGAGACCGCCCGTTCCTTCGTACCTCGCCCCGAAGTTGATACCGGTAAGTCAAAGATCGGGTTCATCGGATATGGCACATCGCACTGGGGTCTGATCGAAGCCCGCGACCAGTTGCGCCAGGAGTACAACGTCGAAACTGACTATCTGCGCCTGCGCGCTTATCCCTTTACCCGCGAAGTGCACGATTTTGTGAAGCAGCACGAGCGGGTTTACCTGGTGGAACAGAACCGCGACGCCCAGATGCTTACCCTGCTCAAGATGGACCTGGAGGCAGCGCTCCACACCCGGCTGCGCAGCATTGCTCACATTCACGGCCTGCCGCTCGATGCGCGCTCGGTCACCGACGAACTCATGACCATGGAGGGTAAGTAAATGGCGACCAGCACTCCCGACAAGCCGGCTCCCGCACCCAAGACCAATCGCATTGGCCTGGCCGTCCTGGATTATCGCGGCGGCAAGACCACCCTATGCGCCGGCTGCGGCCACAACGCAATTTCCGAACGCATCATCGACGCCATGTACGAAATGGGAGTGCCGCCCGAGCGCGTCATCAAGCCCAGCGGCATTGGCTGTTCGTCCAAGAGTCCGGCGTACTTCATGGGGCGTTCGCACAGTTTCAACGCCGTGCACGGCCGCATGCCTTCGGTAGCCACCGGCGCGGTGCTGGCCAATCGCCACCTGATCGCCCTCGGCGTCAGCGGCGACGGCGACACGGCCTCCATTGGCGTCGGCCAGTTTATTCACCTCATGCGGCGCAATCTGCCCATCATTTACATCATCGAGGACAACGGTGTTTACGGGCTGACCAAGGGCCAATTCTCCGCCACCGCCGACATGGGATCGACGCTAAAGACCGGCGTGATCAACGATCTCCCTCCCATCGACACCTGTGCCATGGCCATTACGCTGGGAGCGACTTTCGTCGGGCGTTCGTTTTCCGGTGACAAAAAGCAGCTGCACGCCATGATGAAAGCCGCCATCGCCCACCAGGGCACGGTCATGCTCGACGTGGTGTCGCCCTGCGTGACCTTCAACGATCACGAAGGCTCGACCAAATCCTACAAATACATGAAGGACCACGAAGAGCCGCTGCAGGAAGTCAGCTTCGTGCCCGCGTTTGAAGACATTGCCATCGACTACGATCCCGGCACCACCATCGACGTGACCATGCACGACGGCTCTCATCTCCGCCTGCGCAAGCTCGAAGAAGAATACGATCCCACCAACCGGATAAAGGCCATCACTCGCCTGAACGAAGCCCATGAAAAGGGCGAAGTCCTGACCGGCGTGTTCTATGTCAACTCCAAGACGCCGACTTTCGTTGATCTACTGAACATGACGGAAGAGCCCTTGGCCACGCTGCCCGAATCCGCCGTGCGCCCGGGCAGGGAAGTGCTGGAACAGGTCATGGAAGAGCTGCGCTAGATTTGTACTGACCGGCGCCGTGTCCAGGTAGCGCCGGCGTCCCGCCGGCTGTCGCGAGGGCATCTGGCCCTCGCAGAGCCCACGCCATCCAAGAGGAGAGCTTGAATGTAGGCGCGAGCGTCCACGCTCGTGCAGGCCGGCACTGGACGGGAAGCGCCGCCTTCTTCGATGACCACAAAAAAGGGGGCCCCGTAAGGGCCCCCAATCAGTTGCTGATGTCACTTCTCCCCCGCTGGGGCTAGAAGGTGATTTTGGCCACCAGCCCAATGGTGCGAGCGTTGCTGGCGAACACCGCCTTCGGATTGTTGAAGATGGCATTGCCAGGTGTCAGGTAGTTCAAGTAGCTCGTGCTGTTGGGGCCGGTAAGGAAAGAGGTTACGTCATTCACTCCCAGACCCTGACCAGGATTGCTGCCCGGAATGTACTGAGGGTGATTCAGCAGGTTGGCAAATTGCGCACCGAATCGGAATTTCACCCGTTCCGTAATGTTGATGTCCTTGTAGGTGGCGAGTGAAAAGTCGTTGGTAGGTTGGGTGGCCAGAGTATTGCGGCCGCCGGTTGAAAGCGCGCCCGGCCCGGCAACGATGTACTGGGCATTGGGATTGTCGGCGAGATAACCCACCGTGTCTCCCGCCGTGTTGAGCAACGGAGTGACTCCGCTTCCCGTTCCCCGCACGCCGCTAGGGTTGATGAATGCCCGGTCCCCGGCAGAATCGCCATTCAGGTTTGAATCCACTGCGGATTGCACGGTCGCCCACTGCGGAGACTCGTAAGTATAGACCGGGCTGAAACCCCAGTTGCCTACGACATTCCGCATCAGCCAGTTGCCGTTCTTGAAGAAAGGCAGATCGTAAACGGCTGCCAGCGTGAAGCGATGTGTCCGGGACAGAGGAGAGACCGATTTCTCGGCATCCCAATTCTGGAAGTCCTGCGGACGGCGTGGAGTAAGGCTGGTGGTGAAGAAGTCCGCCGTGCTGTTGTCGATGGTACGGCTGTAAGTGTACGACGCCTGGAACATCAGACCGTTACTGAAGCGACGGTTCAGTGAAGTCTGCAGCCCATGATACACGGACCAGCCATTGGGAGAATCAGTGACGATGTTACTGGCGAAGCCGGCGTTGGCGAACGCCGGGATTTGAGCGCCCGGGGCCTCCAGGGATGCCAGCGTGTTCGGCAGAGAATCCAGCTGGGATTGCGACGGCGCCTGCAGGAATGTCGGCAGGAAGGCCGATTCGCTCACCAGCGACCGTTTGTTGATCCGGTTCTGAACATCCAGATGGATGCCCCGCGTTCCCACATATCGCACTTCGGCCGTGAAGTCCTTCCCAAAGGAATGCTGCACGCCGAGGTTCCAATTAATCGAATACGGCCACTTGACCTGGGGCGGTATCCAGTTGGAAGTAAGCGCGCGCGCGTCGGCTTCGGGGAGGACGGTGATACCGGTGCCGCCGCCGGGCAAACCGCCGCCCGCAAGGAACCCGGGCGTGGGGTGGTTCAGATCGGGAACGTCGTGTGTGGCTCCGATCTGGGGAGGGACCGCGAGAATTCCGATGTTGTCGTAAAGCACATCGTAGGCCAGGCCGAAGCCTCCGCGAATCGACGTGCTGCCGCTGTTACCCGGGGAGTAGGCGAAACCAACGCGTGGAGCCCAGTTGTTTTTCGGCGCCTGCGGCTTGTCGAATAACAGCGGTTGGTTCACTGCGCCCGGCACGATGATGCTCGGCGTATTGGATATGGTGTTCAGCGCCTGTTGTGCTTCGCTGGAAGAAATCGTGGTGTATTCGTAGCGAATGCCCAGATTCAGGGCCAGGTGCGGGTTAAGTTTCCAGGTATCATTCGCGTACCAGTAAACTGCTTTCTGATTACCGTAATAGGTCACTGAACCGGCGCTGCGTTCACCAAAGTTGTCCGGCGAAAAATCTTCCAGGAATAGCTGCGAGGAGTTGTAGTTGTAGTCTCCGCGCTGACGTTGGGTGAAGCTTTGCGGCGAAATGTACCAGCGGAACTCGCCGCCGAACTTCAGGGTGTGGTTGCCCCGGGTCCAGCTGATGTTGTCCACGCCCTGATACAGGTTCTGGATGGTGAACTGCGGGGCTTGAGAATCCGGCCCGAGTTGCAGACCATTGCCGCCCAGATCCAGCAAAATAAGATTGGGGAAAGCGTCCAATCCGGGGAACTGGAAGTTGCCGTCAGGCGTGTTGTTGAAGTACCGGTTGAAGCCCACTCGAAACTCATTGATGATCGAGGGAGTGAAGCTGTGGTATTCGCCGAGAGTAAAAAGATGGAAGCGGAAGGGCTGCACGGTGTAGAACGCTGACAGGTTGGCGCTCTGGTCCACCTTGTCCACCTTGTTGTAGATGTACCGCCCGCGGACCTGATCGCGGGAAGAAATGTTGTAGTCAACGCTTTGGACAAAGTTCTCGAAGTTTTGCCACGCCGGCGACGCGATGGAAACCGTCCCAATGGGGATGGCTCCGCCCGCGCAGGTTCCAACCGCTGGAGCTCCTGAATAGGCGATGGCATTGGTCCCGATCTTGCACGGCGTACTGGGATCGTCGCTTGGGGCCTGGGCCGCCGCTACCGGCACATACTGTTTGAATATCCCGAAATTAGTCGCGCTCAGGTTGGGGTCGGTGGCGATGGCCGCCAGGCCATCCGCTGTCGGCGTCAGCACCTGGCCGCCGGCAGTTGCGGTCAGCGATATGCCCTGGCGCTCGAAGTTAGTGAAGAAGAACAGTTTGTTCTTGATAATCGGACCGCCCAGCGTGCCGCCATAGCGGTTGCTGTCAAAACGCGGATTGGAAGTGAAGCCCTGAAGCACGAAAGCGTTGTCCACTGCGTTCAGGTTGCGATTCCGGAAATATTCGTAGAGCGATCCGTGAAAGGTGTTGGTCCCGCTCTTGATCGTGGTGTTGAACTGGCCGCCTGAGGAGTGGCCGAACTCGGTGTTGAACTGGTTCGACAGCAGGGTAAAGTTCTCGACTGCGTCGTTGGGCACGGTGATCAGGTTGCCTGTCACCGCCTTGTTGTTGTTATCCACCCCTTCCACGGTGAAGTTATTGTTGTACGGGCGCTGGCCGCCTACGGATGGTCCCACTCCAATTCCAACCCCGCTGGCCTGCGCCACTCCCGGGCTCAACAAGGACAGGTTCAGGACACCCGCGCCGGTGCCGCCGGCGGACGAAATGCCCAGGTCCTGCGAGAAACGCTCATTGTAGTTCGATTGCAGCTGCGCCGAGGTGGTGTCAATGGTCGCAGCCACGCCGGAGACTTCAATGGTCTCGCTGGCCGCGCCCGGAGCCAGCGTGACGTTTAATGTGCCGGTTTGGTTCAGCGCCACATCGACCTGCTGGATCGCGGTCTTGAATCCCCGGCTCTGCACCGTGATTCTGTAGGTGCCCACCGGCAGGTTTTCGAAACGATAGGCGCCGGTGCTGCCCGTGATCGTGGTGCTGGTCACTCCGGTGTCGATTTTGGTCGCCTCGACATTCGCGTTGGAAACGACCGCGGAGGAAGAATCAATGACTGTGCCCACCAGATTGCCGCTGATGGCCTGGCCGTAAGCCAGGTTCGAAGCCAATGTCATCAGGAATAAAGCAAAGCCGAGGATGATCGGCCGGAACATAGATACGCGTCGATTCATATACTTTCTCCTCAAAGCTGAAAGCTCAAAAAGTAATTACAACGAAACATTTCTTTCACACTGTTAAGACACTGCTGTGATTGCGCGTCATGCTCAACTGTCTGATCGAGACCATCCCTGTAGAAGCAAGTCACATTCCAAAACATCGCTTCTGCGACAGGTCGTATTCCCATGGAGTTGCCAACGAGGGGTCAAGACAAATATTGAAAACCAGAAGCCAATGTTGCGGAGTTATGGGATCTCGTAAGGTTGACAAAAAAAATGTTTCAGCAGTAGAGAAGTGTTATGTGATCTTGGGGCAACCGGGCGGCCATCGCGGGTCGATTTACAAAGCTGCCAACCGAGGGGTAGTGGCTGAATTCGAAACCGTCCCTTTCCGGCGGCGCCATCCTGAGGGACTTCGGTCCTGAAGGGATACGGGGTCCATCGGCGGCAGTGCAGGGGCAAAGGGTTGTATCTGATTCACCCAGGTCCCTCACGCCCTGAAGGCCCTCGGGATGACGCCTGTGGGAAAGGAGAACTCACTGCCAACAGGGGTGCTAACAACCCCTGACTCCGAAACAGCGTCAGAGAACCTGCGCCCATGATTGAAACCAGGACCAGACCGGCAAGCAGGACCCTGCTGATCGTGATATCACTGGTCGTGATCGCCGTCGTGGCCCTGATCGTGACCGGAATCCATCTCTCCAATCCGTACCTGCGTCGGAGGGTTGTGGAGATGCTTGGCCAGAAGTTTCACGCTGATGTGGAGCTCAAGGAATTCCATGTCTTCCTCTTTCCCGGGGTGCGGATCGAGGGCTCTGGCCTCGCCCTTCGCCATGAAGGCCGCACCGACATTCCGCCCCTGATTTCAATCCAGGAATTCTCGGCCCAGGCCGGCATTCTGGGACTGCCCTGGAAACCGTGGAAGGTGGACCAGGTCAAGCTCAAGGGCCTGACCATACAAATTCCTCCCAAGGAAGACCGGGGGAACCAGAAATGGCCAAAGGCGAAGAACATTCCGGTGCTAATCGGAGAAATTGTTTCCGATGACGCCGAGCTGCGGTTGCTTCCCAAATCCGCCGATAAAGATCCCCACGTGTTCGCCATTCACCACCTGGTGATGCATTCGGTCGGGCTCGACCGACCCGCGTCGTTCACGGCACAACTCACCAATGCAGTTCCTCCCGGGGAGATTGATACCAAGGGAACGTTCGGGCCGTGGAGCCCGGACGATCCCGGCCAGACGCCGCTGGCGGCCGAGTACACCTTCGACAAAGCCGACCTGGGATACTTCAAGGGAATCAGCGGAATTCTTTCGTCCACCGGAAAATTTGGCGGCGTGCTGGAAAAGATCGAAGTGGAGGGGAAGACCTCGACTCCCGACTTCACCGTGAGCATCGGCGGGCATCCGCTCGATCTGGAGACGGTTTTCAGCGCTACCGTGGACGGCACCAATGGAGACACGCTGCTGCATCCGGTAACCGCCCGCCTGTTGAATACGGTCATCGTCGCCCAGGGCGGCGTGGTGAAGTCTCTGGACAAAGACAAGAAGGGCAAGGAAATTACCCTCGATGTGACGGTCGATAAGGGCAGGATTGAAGACCTGTTGCGCCTGGCGGTGAAGTCTGACCAGCCTCCCCTGAAAGGCGCTATAAATTTCCGCACCAAATTCGATCTCCCGCCAGGGAAGGGTGACCTTACCGACCGGTTGAATCTGAACGGAAAATTTGATGTCGAGCAGGCACAATTCACCAGCCCCGAAGTGACGGCAAAAATCGAGACCTTGAGCCGCAAAGCGCAAGGCCAGCCGGAAAACAAGGACGCGGGCAGCAGCGTGTCCCAATTGAAAGGCAACTTCGTGCTGGACAACGGCGTGATCGGCTTTCGCGGTCTGACCTTTGCCGTCACCGGAGCCCAGGTGGCCCTGGACGGGAAGTATGGACTAGACAAGGAAGACCTCGACTTTCACGGCAAGCTGCGAATGCAGGCCAAGATTTCGCAGACCACCACTGGTGTGAAGTCATTGGTGCTGAAAGCCGTCGATCCCTTTTTCCGCAAAGACGGACAGACCGAGGTGCCCATCAAGATTACCGGCCAACGGGACCACCCCTCCTTCGGACTCGACCTCGGTCACAAAGAGAAAGAAAAAGAAAAGGGCGAGTAGCGCCGCGAAGGCTCAAGTAGCGCCGGCGTCTCGCCGGCTGTCCCGAGGGCATCCTGCCTTCGGCGGTGGAGCTGCCCCATAAGCGCTAACGTAATGCGCAGTGAAGTAACGCATTGCAGTCCTTCTCGAGCACGACTCAGGAAAGCGGGCACATCGCTGTCTCACAGCTTGGGTTCATCCCCGAGCGGTCTTCGCGTGCTTGGCCGATTGACGTGCTACCATCTCGGGCCACGGGTATCGCGGATGTCGTTTGCTGGCCGGAAGTTCGGGCGCTATCGCATCGAAGAGGAAATCGGTGCCGGCGGCATGGGTGTCGTTTACCGGGCCTACGACGAAAAGCTTGAGCGTGATCTTGCCATCAAGGTACTGACTCCCGGCGCGCTGAATGACGAAGGTGCACGCAAGCGGTTTCGCAACGAGGCCCGCATCCTTTCACGGCTGAATCACTCGTCCATTCAGACCATTCACGACTTTGAAACCCTGGAGGGGCACGATTTCCTGATTAGCGAACTAGTGCCGGGGGTGTCGCTGGACGCGCGCTTGCGATCAGGCGCGCTGCCAGAGATCGAGGTAGCCCGTCTCGGCTATCAATTGGCGCAAGGCTTGGCGGCAGCGCACGCCGCAGGTGTCCTGCACCGCGATCTGAAGCCTGCGAATTTGCGCGTCACCTCTGACGGCCGGCTCAAAATACTCGATTTTGGTCTGGCAACACTCTCCCACGAGGCGGTGTTGACACTGAGCAAAACACTGACGATGGCAGATGCGCCCACGGGCGTCGCTGGCACCCTGCCCTACATGTCGCCCGAGCTACTGATGGGAGAGGAAGGTGATCAACGCAGCGACATTTACTCAGCCGGTGTTACGTTGTTCGAGCTCGCGACCCAGCGCCTGCCCTTCACGGATTCGTTAGTCCCGAAGCTGACCAACGCAATTCTGCATCAGGTGCCACCAGCCCTCAGACCGTTAGCTCCGAAGCTCTCGCCCGAGTTTGAACGCATCGTGCTGAAATGCCTGGAAAAAGACCCGGAGCTTCGATACCAGTCAGCAAAGGAACTGGCAACCGACCTGCGACGCCTCGAAGTGACGTCAACCTCTGTGACCACCACGGCAACGCTGCCGAAACCGCCGCAACGCTGGCTTAAGTCTGCGGTAGCCGCCACCGGCGTTTTCGCATTGATCGTCACGACCTGGTTGTTGTGGCCGCGGTTCACCAGCAGCGAGAATACAACGCCTGCATTACGCTGGGAGCAACTCACAAACTTTAATGATGCAGCCGAAATTCCCGCGTTGTCGCGCGATGGCAAACTGGTGGCGTTTCTTCGCGGCCCCGGCAGTTTTGGAATTTCTGCGAATGCTGGCCAGATTTGGCTCAAGTCTCTTCCGGATGGCGAACCCTTTCAGCTCACAAAGACTCCCTTACGGAAACAGACGATCAATTTTTCTCAGGACGGCAGCCGCCTCTTCTTTACCCAACTGGAAGGCCGGTTTGTCTGGAACACCTACGAGTTGCCATTGCTGGGCGCGCAGGAGCCGAAACTGTTCATGGCAAACGCCACGGGCCTGAGCTGGATTGACAGCGACCAGGTACTGTTCTCGGCGATCGCTACCGGCATACACATGAAGCTCGTCACCTCAAAGCCCAACCGGACCGAAGAGCGGGACATTTACGTTCCCACCGATCATCTCCAGGGGATGGTGCACCGATCTGCACTGTCACCGGATGGGAAGAACGTTTTGATGGCGGAGATGGATGCCGAGTGGTGGAGACAATGTCGTCTGGCTCCGTTCGACGGCTCCTCGGTGGGACAGCCGGTCGGACCTGAGGGTTCTTGTACGTGGGCCCAGTGGTCTCCCGACGGAAAATGGATGTACTTCACTGTGGATACTCGGACAGACGGTTTTCACGTCTGGCGCCAACGTTTTCCTGTCGGCACGCCTCGGCAGCTGACCCCCTCTGGCGCCAGTGAGGAAGAAGGCCTGGCCATGATGCCGGATGGCAAATCGTTCATCACCACATCAGGCACGCAGCAATCCGCGATCTGGCTTCACGACGACAAGACAGGTGAGAAGCAGATTACTACTGAGGGTTACTCGTTCTTACCGACCCTGTCACCGGATGGCAAGAAGGTTTACTACTTGCAACGAACCAGGAATGCACATTCGTATTTCAGCGGTGAACTGTGGGTTTCCGACGTCGCGACCGGCGCCGCGGAGCGGCTCTTTCGAGGTCTGGTGCTAACTCATTTCTCCATATCGCAGGATGGGAAGAAAGTCGTGTTCGCGACAGAACACGGTCAGGCCCGGTCGGGGATCTGGATCGGCTGGCTTGACCGCACACAAGCGCCGCGGCAACTTACATTCGGAGGCGAAGAGCGTGCCTTTTTCGGCAGGCCGGGACAGATCTTGTATCAGGGCACTCAGATTCCGTCGAAGATCATGAGGATGAGCGAAGATGGCAGCGGACAGGATGTGGTCTCGGACCTTCCCATCATGCAGTTGCAAAGCGTGTCGCCCGACGCGCGCTGGGGTATCGTAGGGACAACGCCGCCGCACGGGCACGGCGATAGGAACACGGTAATTATGGCTGTGCCGCTTGAGGGTGGTGCACCGATCACCGTATGTGACAACTGCAGCGTCGGGTTCGGCACCGCGCGCTCGTCGGCACCCCTGCTCTCATGGAGTCTGGACGGGAAATGCGTGTACGTATCCCTCCGGCAGTTTCCCTTTGGTTCCCTGAAGACGGCAGTGATCCCCATCAATCCCGGGACTGCACCTCCCGCCTTTACCAAGGGTTTCGACAGCGAAGCGGACTTCGCGCGGACTCCCGGCTCCCGTTTGATCAATGAATCCGATATACCCATGGGCATGTCCCCGAACCACTTCGCCAGTACTCGCCGTTCGGTGAAGGCCAACCTCTTTCGCATCTATCTCCTGCAATAAAGGCTCGCTATCAATGTGGCCAGGCCGACACTTGAGTCGCGCAATCAGCGACTTTTTGGCAATCGACGAGCAATTCTGGTAGAGGGTCGGTTTGGAGACCATGAACCACGAAGGGCACGAAGGCACACGAAGGAAAGCCTGGAAAAAGCCTTCGTGATACTTCGTGTCCTTAGTGGTTTATGCACTTGCCGTCTCTTATCACGAAACCGATCCACCACCGGAATTCTGCTAGAGGGGGCCGCGCCGCGGCGATAGTCAATACCCCGCGCCTCGAATCCGAACCAAAGTAGGCCTAGGCCGCGCCGCGCTTTTTCGGCTCCGTGGGTTCGCCGGAGTGTTCGGGGCTGCCGCCGGGCTCTGGAAAATCGGTATCAGAAGATTTCAGCAACGGGTCCTGGTCGCGATGCCCCAGCTGGCCCGGCATGGAGGTGTTTCCTGACTCCTGTGGTCTATCCTGTTCCACGGCGCCCTTGCCGCGGTCCTGGTCGTCGGCCAGACCGGCATCCAGATCTTTTCTTGTTTCAGTCATGGAGTGTCCTCACCAGGCATGGAGTTGCATGCGGCCCGGCATGGTCAGCGTATCGCGAAACTTTTGCCCGTGGGAAGGGTTAATCCTGTAGATTTGAGGAAATAAATGAGGAGGATTGGATGAAGCCCGTGCTATTGGCCATTTCAGCAATCATGCTTTTGACCCTGGCCGGTTGGGGGCAAACGGCGACGGGGGAGCAGGCGCATGCCAGTGTGGCCGCTCACAGGCGCGAGGCCAAGGAGCACGCCGCACGCTATCATCAACACCATCAACGGAAGCGCCAGCATCACCATCGCCGCCGTCATGGCAAGGCGTAGCCGAAGCCGGTCAGGACATTACTGGGGTTTTCTGGTGGCCCCTGTGGTAGCCACTCCCAGCTTGCGCAGCCGGTCTCGGGCCTGCAGGGCTTCATTCGATTTGGGATAGCGCTGCATCACATGACGGAGGGCTGCAATTCCGGCTTCCTGTTGCCCCAGTTCGATCAGCGCCAGGCCTTTTTTCAGCTCGGCTGAGGCTGCCTTGTTGCCGTCCGGAAAACTCTGCAGGACCTGGTCGTAACTCTTCACCGCTGCTGCATAATTGCCCTGTTTGAACTGGATGTCAGCCAGGTAGAAGCTCGAATTCCCGGCCAGATCCGTGTTGGGATAGAACTTCACATAGTCCCCGAATTCCTGCGCCGCCAGATCGTTCTTTCCCGCCTGGTAGTCGCGCAGGGCATTGTTGTAGAGAACATCAGGGGGTGGAGCGGCTGCCGCCTGCTGCTGTTGCTGGGTCTGCTGGACCGCCAGGCTTTGCTGGGCTGCCTGCATGTCCTCGAGTTGCTTGCTCACCTTGCCCAGCCGGGCTTTGAGTTCATCCAGAGTATCGTTCAAAGACTGGATCTGGCCCGAAAGCTGGTCGGCATGAGTACCGCTGTCGCTCTGTTGCTTCTGCAGAGTGGTCTGAAGGTCGGTGACCGACGTCGCGACCTTGTTGGCGCGGTCCGTACTTTGCTCGATGAGGTGCTGCAGCACGCCCATGCGCTCGTCAAAAGACTGCTGCATGTGGGCGATTCGATCCTGCAGGTCCTGCACCTGGGTCTGCAGTTGCACCATGTCCTTGTTAACGCCCCAGGCCGGCGTGATGCCGGTAGAGAGCAGGGCAACAAGAGCCAGTAAGACGGGATATCGTTGGGTTTTCATAGTCCAATACCTACGATGCGAAGAGTGTGTATTACGTCCAGGCCAGAGGACGAAGCAGTAATGTAGCGCCGGCTTGTCGCCGCGGCAGGGAGGCGACATCAGTACCTCCCTGCGGGCAAGGGCGAGGCGTCCTCGCGACAGCCGGCGGGACGCCGGCGCTACAAGACCTTACTTGCCGTACACGAAATGACCACGCCGGTTCTGCTGCCAGCACTGCTCGTTTGATTCGGTGCAGAACGGCTTCTCTTTGCCGTAGCTGATGGTCTTGACGTGGTCGGCGGCGACGCCTCCCTGTACCAGGGCATTGCGCACGGAATTGGCGCGGCTGTCGCCCAGGGCCAGGTTATATTCCGTCGATCCTCGTTCGTCGCAGTGTCCCTCAATCGTGAAGCTGATGTTGGGATGCTGCTTGAGGAACTCGATATCGCCCTGCATGGACGATTGCTGGTCCGCGTTGACATCGCTCTTGTCGTAATCGAAGTAGATGTCCTTCACGGTCTGTGAGAACAGTTCTTCCTCGGTGGCCGACGGCTGAGGCGGCGGTGGCGGCGGCGAGGTCACGGTGACACGCGCCGTGGCGGTCTGGGTTCCGCCCGCTCCCTTGGCGGTCAAGGTGTAGGTGGTGGAGTCGGCCGGGGTCACGCTTTGCGACCCGCTGGGTTGCACTGCGCCTACGCCATCAATGCTCACGTCGGTCGCGTTGCTGGTCTGCCAGGTCAAAGTTGTGGATCCACCCTTATCGACCGTGTTGGGACTGGCCGTGAGCGAAGCCGTCGGCGCGGCCGGCGGTGGGGGTGGCGGCGGTGGCGGGGGCGCCACTTTCTTCTTGCAGGCACCCAGCGTCATGATCGTCATCAGGACGAACGCTAACATCATCCATCTCAGTCTTCTTTGGTTCACTCTGCTCCTCCATACTTTTGGTGCGCAGTGATTGCGCCCGGCTCAGGTCCGGAAAGGGGAACGCGTACTCCACTTTGTCCGGGAATTAACTGCCATAACGGCAAATATGATTCCATGATCTTATTCGCGAATATCAATTCCCCACATCACTTCCAACTCCAGTTGGGTTGACTGTTAGCGCCCGCAAAAGTCAGCTGTTTCTGATTGGTACCATCGGCCAGCATGGTCCATATCTGGAGGCTGCCGGCACGGCTGGATTGGAAAATGATGTGCCTGCCGTCCGGCGACCAATAGGGGAAATCATTGCGCCCGCCGTCGTGGGTCAGTTGCACCCATTGCTTGCTGGCGATGTCCATGATGTAGATGTCCTGCGCTCCCGGCGCTCCCGGGCCATATTTGCGCATCCACGAGACCACCAGAAATTGCCCATTCGGCGACCACGACGGAGAGACGGCGTAGCCCTGGTCGGTGAGCCGCTGCACGTTGGTGCCATCCGACTCCATGGTGTACACCTGCGGCAGTCCGGTGCGCCCGCTGACCCATGCAATTTGTGATCCCGTCTTGCGGTTCCAGGCGGGCGAAACGTCCGGGCCCTTCGAAGATGTAATGCGTTTCAGACTCGCGCCGGAAGAGTCCACGGAATAGATTTCGGGATCTCCACTGCGTGAGGAGGAGAAAGCGATCCTGGTTCCATCCGGCGACCATGCGGGCGAAAGATTGGTCCCGCCGAACCGCGGAAATGAAACCATGCGGTTCAGGTCGAGCGAATACATCAGAATTTCCCAGCCCGACTTGGTCATCGAACTGAACGCGATGCGCGATCCGTCGGGCGAAACCCGCGGCGACAGTGAAATCGAGCCCAGATGAGTAACGGCGTGCTGGTTGGCGCCGTCGTAATCCATGGCCCATATTTCCTTGTGCCCGCTGCGGCTGCTCACAAAATAAATCTTGCTTTCCGCAATCCCGGGAATTCCGCCGCCCAGCCGGAAGATAATTTCATCGGCGAACTTGTGCGCGGTGGTGCGGGCGGCGTCGCTGGTGGCGGCATCCTGATACTGCTTGCCCAGCACTTGCGGCGAGGTGACATTTTTCACATCGTAAAGCCAGCCCTGCACCGTCATGCTGGTGCCGATGACGCCCAGGTTGCCGAAGGCCAGCATGGCCGCATTCGGTGGCGGCGCGCTCCAGCCCTCGAACTTCACATCCGCGGGCGTCCCCACTTGACCCAGGGGATAGAAACTCTTCGAAACCATGTCGAAGATGCCGGCATTGTCCAGATCGTTCCACAGGGTTTCGTTGAACGCCTTGAGCAGATCGGCGTTCTTGGCATCCTGGGTGGAAGCGTTGAAGTCGGGGACTGCCAGACGCACCTTTTCCACGCCCAGACCAGTGCCGGTCTTGATCCAGTCCTGGGCAAAGCTCGAGGTCAACAGAAACAGCGGTAACAATAGTAAGAAAAATCGCTTCATTAATGATCGCTTCCTAACGTTAGTAACTCGCCACTACACTAGCTCCCTGATCCGGCGTCATCCTGAGGGACTTCAGTCCCGAAGGACGACGCGCGTACTCCTACAAGCTCTTATCCACTCCCACGCCAGATCCTTCGCTTTGCTCAGGATGACGCCTTAGTTAATAAGGGATGATCTCAAACTTGCCGCCCGCAACTGTAAGTTCAAAAGCACCTTGCTATCTTTTGTAATCGAACCAGAACTCTACTGACACCTTATTCGCGGCATAATCCGAGGGCAAGGGACCAAAAGTGTCAATGCGCTGGATGGCCCGCGTGGCCGACTGGTCGAGCGATGGGACACCGCTCGATTGCTCCACCTGAACATTCGCCGGGTGACCGTCGCGCATCACGTCAAAGGTGATGTACACCCGTTGCGCCGTCGTGATGCTGGGGTCCACTTCATACTTCAGCCAGTTCTCGGAAACCTTCTGCTGCACCACGCGCACATACCAGGAGTAGCGCGAGCCGAAATCACCGCCCCCGCCGGTGAAGCCGAAGCCGCCCTTGGCCCCGTTGGCGTTGAAGTTGCCATACGGCCCGCTGACCGGCCCGCCCTGTCCGAAGGGGACTTCGTTATCGGCCTCGACTGCCGGTTCGGGCTGCGGCTTCTGATGAGTCGCGCTGTTCTTCGGCGTGGGTTTGACCTTGGTGGCTTTGTCCGGAATCGGAATCGCGTCCGGTTCTTTCTCCACCGGCTTGGGTTGCGACTGGGTCAGCCCCTTGGAATCGTTGGCCAGAACGTTTTCGGTTTTTACGGGATTGGCCGGCAGAGGGACGTTGCTCACCAGGCTTACGCCCATGGCATCGCCGCCGCCGCCCGCGCCCCAGCCCTCGCCGCTGCTGCTGGGCGCGACCACGGCATAGAGCACAATGGCGCCCGCAATCGCAAGGTGCAACCCCAGCGACCACGAGAGGTTGCGGCCCCAGCGGTCGTGTTCGAAAAAAATCTCAGCGTTTGCTGCCATGCGCGTCCAGGGGTTGAGTCACGATGCTCACGTTGGTGATGCCGGATGACTTGACCGCATCCATCACGGTGGCGAAGGCGCCGAAGGGCACATCTTCATCAGCGCGGACGAAGATGGACTGATGCTGAGGGTCGCGAACTTTCTGTTTGATCCGGGCCGCGATTTCGTTGATGTTGATGGCGTCGTTGCCCAGAAACACCCGCTGCTGTTTGTTGATGCTGATCACCAGGCGCTCCTCGGTGATCTCTTTCACCGTCCGGGTCTTGGGCACACTTACTTCGATGCCGGATTGCAGCACCGGCGCGGTGACCATGAAGATGATCAGCAGGACCAATACCACGTCCACCAGCGGGGTAATGTTGATGTCGGAGAGGGAAGTTTGGGTTCGTCCGTTCGAAGCCGTAAAGGCCATTACCGCTGCACCCCCGGAGCTTCCGCCGTGCGGTAGGCGGGCTGCGGCTGCTGGCGCTCGACTGCGTTCAGCATTTCCATGGCAAAGTCGTCGCCGCGGGCAGCCAGCTCACGAATCGATCCGCCAATCAGGTTGTAGGCAATCACCGCCGGGATGGCAGCCGCCAAACCGGCAGCGGTGGTGATCAGAGCCTCGGAAATTCCCGGCGCGACCGCGCGCAGGGTGGCAGCGCCCGCCGTTCCCAGGCCGTGGAAGGCGTCAATGATGCCCCACACCGTGCCAAACAGCCCGACAAAAGGCGTGACCGCCCCGGTAATCGCCAGCCACGGCAGGTTGCGTTCAAAGCGGGTCAGCTCTTCCGAGTTCGCGATCTGCATGGCGCGCTGGATGGCCAGCGGGCTTCTGACCATGCCATTGGCCACCGCGCCCTGACGGCGGTACTCCTCAAAGCCACCTTCAAACACTCCCACCAGCGGGCTGGGACGAAACTGTTCCGCCACCGCGCCCACATCCTGCAACCGCTGGGCCTTGCGGAAGGCGCGCACAAAACGGCCGCTCTGCACCCGCGCCCGCCGCAACACGCTCCACTTGGAAAGAATGATCGCCCAGGAAACCAGGCTGAAGATCAGAAGGATAAGTAAGACCACCTTGGCGACGGGTCCGGTTTCGCCCACCAGGTCAATAATTTCGCCGCCGACCGCTGCTGCCAGCAAGGGATACAGATTCATTGGTTTTAGGAGGATTCCTGTCTTCGATTATAGACCATGGCAGCGGCCTAATTCGCGGGTGAACACGATCCATTACCCCGTCCCCCTGTGCAAAAAGACGCGGTCTTCGGCCGTAGGGAACTCAGTTGTTTCGACTAATACATCGCCAGGGAAAAATGGCGCACTACGTCGCCCAGTCAAACTGAACCGGACTCCTGCCGGCGATACCGGTCTTACGTCGTCGATAGCAGTACACCACAATGGTGTATACTGGTGCTATGCCAATGTCAAAGCAAGTGCGGCGTAGCCTGACCCTTCCTGCCCAGGTCGCTAAGCAGGTGGACAGCATCGCCAAACGCCGGCGCCTGAGCGACAACCGGGTGCTCGTAGAACTGATTGAGCTGGGAATTGAAGCCCGTGAACGCAAAGAAAGGGCGTTCTTCGAACTCGCGGAACGCTTCCGCGCATCGCAGGATCCGGAAGAAGCAAAAAGACTGGGAGACGAGTTGGGGCAATTTGTGTTTGGTGAATAATGCCGCAAATCGAAACCTGGCCGCGGTTTCCCCAGGCAATCCGCGACCACCTTGTCGATCGCATGCGCGAGCGCAAGATCAGTCTCGACGATCTCAATCAACTTCGCATCTGGATCGAATCCAGGCCCGACGTTCCCGAAGGCGCCTGGTACAAAGACTTTGGATCGTTCAAAATCTGCGGCGAAGGTGCCTATCCGAGAACATTCTTGCTGGCCGGTCAGAGCGCGACAGGCCGGAAACTGTAAAGCTTGATGCTCAGAGTCCGGGAGGACGAACCAGGCGAACCAGCCCTGATCGGCCTGGACGAGCGTTGACGCTTGTCGCTTGGTGGGCGAGTCCATGCTATCCTGCGCTCAACTTTGTTCACCTTAAATTCTGCGTTCCAGGACGCCGGTGCTCATCGAACTGCGGCTCGAGAACTACGCGGTCATAGATAACCTGGCGGTGGAGTTCGCGCCCGGCCTGAACCTGCTGACCGGCGAAACCGGCGCGGGGAAATCCATCCTCATTGATGCCCTGGCCCTCCTTCTCGGCGATAAAGCCTCTGCGGACGTGATTCGCGCCGGGGCCGACAAAGCCACGATTTCCGCCGTCTTTGAAGTTGAAGGCGGGGCGGAGAAGACCGTCGCCCGAATTCTCGAAAATAATGGCATTGACCCTGACCAGGAAGACGAGTCAGTCATCCTGCGCCGCGAGATTTCGACTGGCGGCAAGGGACGCGTGTTCGTCAATAACCAGCCGGCGACCGTCGCAGTATTGCGCCAACTGGCGCCCTATCTCGCCACCATTCATGCTCAGAACGAGTCGCTTCTGTCGTTCGACGCATCCACCCGCTTACGCCTGCTCGATACCTTTGCCAATGTTCAGATCGATGCGACCGCGGAAGCATTTTCCAAGTGGAAGAACATCAACAGTCGCATCGAAGAACTGCAGCGCGATGAGCAGGACCGCTTGCGGCTGCTCGACCTGTGGACCTTCCAGCAGCGCGAGATTGAAGTCGCCAAATTGCAGACGGGAGAAGACGAGCGCCTGGAGACCGAGAAGCGCGTCCTGGCCAACGCGGAAAAAATTCACAGCGCGGCCATGAATGCCTTCGACCTGCTCTACGAAGGGAACGCCTCGACGGCTGCGTCATTGCGCACGGCACAGAAACACATCGAAGAGCTGGCCCGCTACGAGCCCAGATTTCAGGAGACCATGGCCACGCTCGAGACCGCCCGCATCAGCGTGGAAGACGTCGGCGCCAGTCTGCGCGACTATGCCGGCGGCATCGAGGCCTCTCCCGAACATCTGGCGGAGGTGGAAGACCGCCTCGCCGCCATGGACCGGCTCAAGCGCAAGTATGGTCCGACGCTCGAAGACGTAATCAAGCATGGCGCCGAAGTGAGCCGCAGACTTTCGGAGATGGAAAATAAGGACGAAGTTCTCCGCCAGCTTCGCAGCGAATTGGAGCAAGCGGCCGAGGAGTACCTCGCTGCATCCCGGACGGTTTCGAAGAAGCGCTACGAAGCCGCGCGCAAACTGGAAAAGCTGGTCGAGGCTGAGATCAACGATCTTGCCATGAAGTCCAGTTTCCGAATTGAAGTCAGCGGCACCGACGAAGAAGGGAACTGGACGGCGGCAGGTTTTGATCAGGTGGCGTACATGATCGCCACCAATCCCGGCGAGCCGTTGCGTCCACTGGAGCACATCGCTTCCGGCGGAGAGCTGTCTCGCGTCATGCTGGCTCTCAAGGCCAGCGTTGAGGCCTCATCCGGCAGGAGGCGCAGTTCAGGAGCGCAGCGCACCCTGGTCTTCGACGAAATCGACACCGGGATCGGCGGCCGGGCAGCCGAGGCCGTAGGCAAGAAGCTGAAGAGCCTGTCGCGGTCGAACCAGGTCCTTTGCGTCACTCACCTGCCCCAGATCGCCACCTTTGCCGACCATCACTACCTGATCGAAAAGAAGGCCGCCGGCGGAAGGACCCGCACCGGCGTCCACCTCATAACCGGAGAAGCGCGCACCGAGGAAGTCGCCCGCATGCTGAGCGGCGCCAAGCTCACCGAGACCTCGCGCAAGCACGCCGAGCAGATGCTGAAGACCAACGCGTAAGAACGCTGGCGATGCGGGGGCATCAGCTTTCTCGGCCCTCAAAGTAATCGGCTGGCGCCAACACCAGGACCCCACCGCATCGTTGACCAAAATACACTCCAAAGTGACGCTTGTCGCCGGTCAGCAGATGTGTGGCCCGTGCCTGTATTGCGGCTCGAAGAATGGGGCGGTCCTTTTTCGGCAGGATCATACCCGGCGGCAGTCCTGACACCCCAGTGACGATTTTGACTCGTTGCAGGAGCATTTCAAGTCTCTGGCGCTGGTCGCTTTCGGTCAGATTGATTCTGGCTTCCTCGGCGGCGTAATGCGAGGTAATAAGTTCCACATTACTGAAGCGCCACAAGCGGGCAATGCCGGCATCCCGTCGATAGGCAGCGGAGAACAGCACATTGGCATCGAGAAAGAGCCGATCCACACTCAGGTCCGCGGCAACTTATGAGGTTTGCGGTGAGGGACCTTCGCTGGATTGATCCCCATCTTTCTGACTTCCTGTATAGCGGCATGGTAATCCTCCGCATCTACCGCGTTCGAAAGCAGGAATTCCGCTTTGCGCTCCGGGCTGTAGAGCTCGACCGGTATAGCGACCGCTGGGCGGATAAGGATTCCGTCCGAACGTTCTTCAGCCACCACCAACCCGCCTTCCTCAATGCCGAACTTACGTCGAAGACGGGCCGGAACCACGATCGCGCCTCGCTTGCCCACCTTGCTGGTCTCCATAAGATGCGCCCGATTATCTGAATGTCGGGCATAGCTAGTTTACCTTGCCAGTCCAATCCAGGTAAAGCAGGCGACACCAAAGGTATATCTTGCGAAACCGCTCTGTATTAGCTAATATTGGTTAGCTAATAAAGCTATGAAGACCATTACCATCCACAAGGCCAAGACCCAACTCTCCAAGTTGATCGAACAGGTCTGCCGGGGGGAAGAAATTGTCATTGCGCGAGGCAAGCACCCAGTCGCCAAACTGGTCGCGCTTTCCTCTGGTGGGAGCAAGAGGGTTCCCGGCAAGCTTGCCGGTCAAATCTCACACAAATCAGGCGCTTTTGATCCCCTCACAGATCAAGAGATGTCTGAATTGGGTTTTGATCAATAAGGTTCGCCGATGAATGTCCTGCTCGATACCCATACCTTTTTCTGGTGGTTCAGCGATGCGACGAAACTTTCGAAGCGGGCCCTTGCTATCGTCGGCAACCGAAGCAACACGGTTCTCGTGTCCGCGGCAACCGCCTGGGAGCTTGCGCTCAAGGTAAACCTCGGCAAAATAGACGCTCTAGCCTTGGTCGTGGAATTGGGACGTTACGCGGAGCAAGAGGGATTTACCGAACTGCCCATCAGCATTGAACATGCTGCCAGGGCAGGGCTGCTGCCCACGCATCATCGTGATCCTTTTGACCGGTTGCTGGTGGCGCAGGCCCAAGCCTTGCACCTGCCGATCCTAAGCGCCGATCGTGTGCTGGATCAGTACGATATCAATCGGCTCTGGTGATCCTAGTGGAGGCTGACGCCGTTCGCTACCGGGAATTCCCCAATCGCTGCTAATCCTAAGCCTTTCTACGGCTTACGTTGACCAACTGGGTACTTCTCCGATAGTCTAATAGCTAACTACCCGTAGGGAACGTGTACCCTGAGAAGGCAGATTATGGCCCCAAACCTGGACGAAAAGACGTTGCTTTTGCTCAAGCCCCGCGGTTTCTGTGCGGGCGTGGTGCGGGCGATTGATATTGTTCGCATCGCCCTCGAAGCCTTCGGGCCGCCCATCTACGTGCGCAAGGAGATCGTGCACAACCGCTTCGTGGTTGAGGAATTGCAAAGCAAAGGCGCTATTTTCGTGGATAGCGTGGAAGAAGTCCCAAATGGGGAACGGGTGATCTACAGCGCCCACGGGGTCTCGCCCGAAGTGCGCGAGGCCAGCGAACAACGGGGATTGCGCGTGATTGATGCCACCTGTCCGCTGGTCACCAAAGTCCACGTGGAAGCGGTAAAGTTCGCCAAAGAAGGTTATTCGCTGATCCTGATCGGCCACCGCGACCATGATGAAGTCATCGGGACGCTGGGCGAGGCGCCGGTCGTGACCCAGGTGGTCGGCTCGCCGGACGAAGTAGCCTCGCTGACCGTAGCCGACCCCAGCCGGGTGGCTTACCTGACCCAGACCACTCTGAGCCTGGATGAGACCAGGGACATCATTGCCGCGCTCCGCCAGCGCTTCCCCAACATCAAGGGTCCGGCGGCGCAGGATATCTGTTATGCCACCGAAAACAGGCAGGTTGCGGTGAAGCATGTGGCTTCCGACGCTGACCTGCTGCTGGTGGTGGGTTCTGACAACAGCTCCAATTCCAACCGCCTGGTGGAAGTTGCGCGCAATCTGGGCACGGGATCGCATCTAATAGACAGCTTCCGCAACATCCGGCCGGAATGGCTGCAGGGTGTGAAGACGATTGCCTTGACCGCGGGCGCGTCCGCTCCGGAATGCCTGGTCGAAGAGGTCGTGAAGTTTCTGGGTACCGAAGGCTTCGCCAATGTGCAGGAAGTCGAGGTCATGCCGGAGAACGTGAGGTTCGGTTTGCCTCCTGAAATCGTGGAAGCTATTGCCGCCGCGCCCAGCGGGGCGGCTGTGGAGTAGCGACAGCAAATTATGGAAGACGCCTCCCCCCTCTCTCCTGCCTCTGCGGTGCCGCAGATGCGTTTCGGAAAAATTGATGATCTCATCAGCCGGGTGGCTGCGGCCATTGACGGCGCGCGCAACTGCCTCTTTTCCGAGCAGCACGAAGATGGCTACTGGTGCGGCGAATTGGAAGCCGATGCCACGCTCGAAGCCGACTACATCATCCTGCACGTTCTTCTGGGCACCGGCAGTCCGGAGCGCATGGCGAAAGCTGCGCGCTACATTCTGCAGCAGCAGAATGAGGATGGCGGATGGGGCATCTACTTCCGCGGCCCATCCAATATCAGCGCTTCGGTCAAATGCTATTTCGGGTTGAAGCTGGCGGGTTTTGCCGCTGCTCACCCGGACCTGGTTCGCGCCCGCAAGAGGATTCTGGAAATGGGCGGCGTCACCGAGGTCAACACCTTTACCAAGATCTATCTGTGCTTCTTCGGGCAGTACGATTACGATGCCGTCCCCGCCATTCCGCCGGAGATCGTCCTTTTTCCCAAGTGGTTCTGGTTCAACATCTACGAAATCTCTTCCTGGTCACGGGCCATTCTGGTGCCGTTGTCGATTTGCTACGCCAAGAAGCCGTTCAAGAAGATCCCCGAAGAGTTGGGCGTCGAAGAGCTCTTTGTCGGCGGGCGCGAAAAGTCGCGCATGCATTTGCGCTGGGACAAAAAGCTGTTTTCATGGCGCAACTTCTTCCTGTCGCTCGACCGGCTGACGCACTGGTTTGAGCGGGTGCATATCCGGCCGCTGCGTTCCGTCGCCTTGAAAGTCGCCGAGAAATGGATGCTGGAACGCTTCGAGATGAGCGATGGCCTGGGGGCGATTTTTCCGTCCATGATGAATTCCATCATCGCCTTGCGCTGCCTGGGATATTCCGTGGACGATCCCCAGGTGATTCGCGCCATGGATGAATTCGAAAAGCTGGGCATCGAGGAGCCAGACACTTTTCGCATGCAGCCCTGCAAGTCGCCGGTGTGGGACACGGCCTATGCCCTGTTTACACTGGGTGAGAGCGGAGTGCCGGCCGCCGATCCCCGCATGGTGAAATGCGCCGACTGGGTCCTGCAGAAACAGGTCCGGGTCGCGGGCGATTGGAAAGTGAAGAACAAGCAGGGCCTGCCCGGGGGATGGTATTTCGAGTTTAACAACGAGTTCTATCCCGACGTGGACGACAGCGCGATGGTCTGCCTGGGTCTGACCCACGTCGATCATCCCAACGGAAGATATCAACGCGAGTCCGTGCAGCGCGCCATTGACTGGATTCTCTCCATGCAATGCCGCAACGGCGGCTGGGCATCGTTCGACAAGAACAACGACCGCATGGTGTTCCAGTACGTGCCCTTTGCCGATCATAACGCCATGCTTGATCCGGCGACCGTCGATATCACGGGGCGCATCCTCGAGATGCTGGCGGCTTATGGTTACGACAAGAACCATCCCGCGGTGAAGAAGGCGCTGAAGTTTATCCGCGCCGAACAGGAACCGGACGGCTCCTGGTTTGGACGCTGGGGCGTCAACTATATCTACGGCACCATGCAGGTACTGCGCGGTCTGGAGGCCATGGAAATCGATCATCACGAGCCCTACGTGCAGCAGGCCGCCGAATGGCTGCGCATGGTGCAGAATCCCGACGGTGGCTGGGGAGAGACCTGTGGTTCTTACGACGATCCCAATACCAAGGGGGTCGGCCCCAGCACTCCTTCGCAGACGGCATGGGCCATCATGGGATTGCTGGCCGCGCATGACACCCGCAGCGACTGCGTGGTGCGGGGCATCGCCTATCTGCTGCGCACGCAAAAGAAAGATGGGTCCTGGGACGAGCCCCACTTCACCGGCACCGGGTTCCCGCGCGTGTTCTACCTGAAGTACCACATGTACCGGCAATACTTCCCGCTGATCGCGCTGACGACGTACAAGAAAGTCATGGCGGAGAGGAACAGCATTTAGCACTCAGCATTCAGCCGGACTCAAGAGTTGTCGGTTTCAAAAAAACCGCAGCCAATGCGGCGGCTAGGTGCTGAATGCCTGAGAGCTGAATGCTGAGAGCCAAATGCTAGCTTTCGTCACCGGCGCGACGGGATTTGTGGGCAGTCATGTGGCCCGGGCACTGGCCGCGCAGGGCGCGGAGCTTCGGCTTCTGGTCCGCTCCGGCAGCGATCTCAGGAATATTCAGGAGTTGCAGGCCGAGCGGGTGCTGGGCGATCTGCGCGATGCCGCGTCCCTGAAGAGGGCCGTGGCGGGATGCGATGTGGTTTTCCATGTCGCCGCGGACTACCGGCTGTGGGTCCGCGATCCGCAAGAGATGTATCGCTCCAATGTTGAGGGCACGAGAGCGATTCTGGAGGCGGCACGGGACAGCAAAGTGCGCCGGGTGGTTTACACCTCGAGCGTCGCCACCATGGGATTTCAATCGAACGGGCACCTGGCCAACGAAGAATCGCCGGTTTCCCTGGACAATATGATTGGGCCTTACAAGCGTTCGAAGTTCATGGCGGAAGAAATCGCGATCGCGGCCGGGAAATCGGGAATGGATGTGGTGGTGGTGAATCCGACAACTCCGGTGGGGGAGCGCGATATCAAGCCGACGCCAACCGGGCGGATCGTAGTCGATTTTCTCAAGAAGAAGTTCCCCGCTTATGTGGACACCGGGCTGAATCTCGTGGATGTGGCCGAGTGCGCCCGCGGTCACGTGACCGCGCTGGAGAAGGGAAGAAGCGGGGAGCGTTACATTCTGGGTGGCGAGAACCTCACGCTGAAGCAGATTCTCGACCAGCTCGCGGACATCACCGGACTGCCGTCGCCAAAAATAAAAGTTCCTTATGTGGTGGCTTTGGCCACCGGAGTTGTCGATCAGGTAGTTACCGGCCACATCCGGAATCGCGAACCTCGTGCCACCATCGACGCGGTCCGCATGGGCCGAAAGAAAATGTTTGTGTCTTCAAGTAAAGCCGAGCGCGACCTGGGATGGAAAACGGTCCCGGTAGATGACGCGTTACGCCGGGCGGTGGAATGGTTCAAGGCGAATGGCTATGTGTAGGCGCAGCAGGAAGCGTGTGGGACCGGGTTTCAGACCCGGTCAGGCCGAGCAAGACTCGGCAAGATTTTGACATTGCCCAATCAAGCCAAAATCGCGATCGTCGCCGCCATGGAGCGCGAAGTGCGCCCGCTTATTCAGCG
The DNA here is from genome assembly GCA_963699935.1 of Terriglobia bacterium. Classification (GTDB taxonomy): domain Bacteria; phylum Acidobacteriota; class Terriglobia; order Terriglobales; family Acidobacteriaceae; genus JAIQFF01. The sequence continues at coordinate 635,630 of CAVOVU010000020.1, read as the reverse complement.
GTGGAAGGCGGTCGAACGCGAATTTGACGGCCGCCAGTATAAGTTTTTCGAAAACGACCGCGCCGTGCTGGTTTGCGGCGGCATCGGGCCCGAAGCTGCACGGCGAGCGACCGAGGCCATCATTAAGCTGTATGCACCGGTTCTGGTGCAGTCTGTCGGCTTTGCCGGGGCGCTCGATTCCACGCTGAAGGTGGGCACGGTGCTGGCCCCGGTTTGCGTCATCGACGCCAAAGATGGAAGCCGGGTTGAAGCCGCGGTGGGGCATTGGGTGCTGGTCAGCGTCGATCAGCCGGTCAGCGTCCAGCAGAAAGCCAAGTTGGCGGAGGCGTACTGGGCGCACGCCGTGGATATGGAAGCGGCCGCGGTGGCCCGGGGAGCCCAGGCACACGACATCACATTCGTCGGGCTTAAAGCCATTTCCGACGAAGCCGATTTTGAGATGCCGCCGCTCGGTCAATTCGTCACCGGCGGCGGGCAGTTCCGTACTGCAGCCTTTGTCGCGTTCGTCGCCCTCCGCCCCTGGCTTTGGCTCAGGGTGTTTCGGCTCGCGCGCAACAGCAACAAGGCAGCGGCCGCCCTTTGTGGATGGCTGGAGCAGTACAATCTTGCGCCCGAAGAAGCGGGAGAAACCGAACCGGGCTTGCATCCCAGCGCCGGACCTGGAAATTAATTTGCTCTGCTTAGATTCGCCATGGCCATAGCCGGACAAATCGCGATCGAACAAAACCTGCAGGCCATTCCTGCCACCATGCTGGCGGCTGTGTATCGCGGCGTGAATGACGTCCGCCTGGAGACTGTCCCGGTACCCGCGATAGGCCCCGGCGAATTGCTCCTGCGGGTGCACACTTGCGGAATCTGCGGCACCGATCTGAAAAAAATCGCCACCGGCTCGCATTCTGCGCCCCGCATTTTTGGTCACGAAACGGCGGGCGTAATTGCCGCCGTGGGCGCCGGAGTTCGTGACTTCCAGCCCGGCGACCGCGTGGTCGTGTTCCACCACATTCCGTGCGGCAATTGCTACTACTGCCGGCATAAGACATTTGCCCAGTGCGAGACCTACAAAAAAGTGGGCTGCACCGCGGGCTTCGAACCTTCTGGCGGCGGTTTCGCCGAATATGTCCGGGTGATGGACTGGATCGCGCGTCGCGGCACGGTTCCCATTCCGGGAAATGTTTCTTACGAGCAGGCCTGTTTTGTGGAGCCCATCAATACCTGTATGAAGGGAATCCAAAGATTGGGATTACAGCCGGATGAGACGGTTGTAGTAATAGGTCAGGGTCCCATCGGTATCATGTTGAGTGTATTGGCTAAACGGGCTGGCGCCACGGTAGTCACTTCCGATTTGTATCCCCAAAGGCTTACAATATCTACAAGTTACGGCTTGGGGAACAGCATTGATGCATCGCGTGCCGATGTGGTGAAAGCGGTGCGTGAGCAGACCGAAGGACGCGGCGCAGATGCAGCCATCCTGGCGGTCGGTGGTAATGGTTTGATCCGGACCGCGATGGATGCGGTGCGTCCTGGGGGCCGGGTTTTGCTGTTCGCGCAAACCGTTCATGGGGAGTCAACGTTTGACCCTGGAGCAGTTTGTGTAGATGAAAAAACGCTGTTGGGGTCGTATAGCGCTTCGGTCGATCTGCAAGAGGATTCGGTGCAGTTTGTTATGAACCGTGAAATGGATCTGGAACGGTTGATTACTCATCGATTCTCGTTGTCCAGCAGCGTCGAAGCTCTGAACCTGGCTGCCCACCCCCAACCCGATTCTATGAAGATAGCGATTCAACCGGGCAGCTCGTGGGAAGGAATCCGAGCGTGAACGGTAAGATGACCGCTGCTGTCCTCTATGGCAAAGAGGACGTAAAAATTGAAAGAGTACCCATCCCTCGCGTGGGCGACGGAGAAGTACTGGTCAAAGTGCAGGTCGCGTTGACTTGCGGCACCGACTTGAAGGTTTACCAGCGCGGCTATCACGCGCGCATGATTGTTCCTCCGGCTCTGTTTGGACACGAATTGGCCGGAGTGATCGAAGAAGTCGGGCACGGCGTGCGCGGCTTCAAGAAGGGCATGCGGGTGGTGGCGCTGAACTCGGCGCCCTGCCAGATGTGCTTCTACTGCTCCAAGCATCAGGAAAATCTCTGCGAAGATCTTCTGTTTAACAATGGAGCCTACGCGGAGTACATTCGCATTCCGCGGCGCATCGTTGAAACCAACATGCTGGCGGTCCCGGCCGACGTCACCTACGAAGAAGCCGCCATGGTTGAGCCGCTGGCTTGCGTGCTGCGCGGACTGCACGAGACTGGCGTGGAAATCGGAGACACGGTCACCGTCATAGGCGGCGGGCCGATCGGCCTCATGTTTGTGCAGGTGGCCAAGGCCACGGGATGCAATGTTATTTCGGTGGTCAAGCGCGATTCCCAGGTGGCAGCCGCCAAGCGCATGGGCGCGCATGAAGTGGTGCAGATCACGAAAGTAAAAGACGCGGTGGAAGCGGTGCGCCTGATTTCTCCCGAAAAGCGGGGCAGCGATGTTGTGGTCGAGGCTGTCGGCCGGCCCGAAGCCTGGGAGTGGGCCATCGACATGGTGCGCAAGGGCGGCACCGTCAATTTCTTCGGCGGCTGCGCCAGCGGCACCAAGGTCCAGATGGATACCAACCGCCTGCACTATTCGGAAGTCACGCTGAAGGCCACGTTCCATCACACGCCGGAAACCGTGCGCAAGGCGTTCGCCCTGATCGCGGAAAAGAAGATTCGCTCTACTGACTACATCACCGGAGAGGCGCCCCTATCGCGGCTGCAGCAAGTCCTCCGCCACATGCTGAACCGCAACGGTGATATCAAGACGGCAATCATTCCAGGGCACTGAGCCCTGATCATAGATTCAAGGTTCAGCGACGGCCTTGAGAGGTAGCGAGGCGGTAACCAGTTCAGTCTCTACTCGGCTCTGGTAGAGACATGGCTGGGGACGCCCTGTGGTTGACGCACTTCCACATTACGGGGGCACCAAACTGACATGTCATCCATCGCCAGCAGCGACTCCCGTACCGCGTCCAGCGCGGCTGCTGACGGTTGGAACCGGCTTCCACCGGGATATGCCATCCCGGAGCGAGCGCCTACCCGGGCTGACGCTCAGGAGTATTGCCGCAGCCTGGCCCGCAGTCACTACGAGAATTTTTCCGTCGCTACCTGGTTCCTGCCCCAGCGGCTGCGTCAGCACTTTTTCAATGTTTATGCCTACTGCCGGATTTCAGACGATCTGGGTGACGAAGTGGGCGACCCCGATGCTTCGCTCGAAATGCTCGACCAGTGGCAGGCGGAACTCGATGCCTGTTATGCCGGTACACCGCGGCACCCGGTCTTTGTGGCCCTCGAAGAGACCGTGCGGAAATTTGATATTCCGCAACAGCCCTTTGACGACCTGCTGAAAGCCTTTCGCCAGGACCAGACGATCACGCGTTACGAAACCTTCGAAGATCTGCTCGGCTACTGCCGCTATTCGGCGAATCCAGTGGGTCATCTCGTTCTCTACCTCTGCGGATATCGCGATCCTGATCGGCAAGCCCTTTCTGATTTCACCTGTACCGCGCTGCAACTGGCCAATTTCTGGCAAGACGTAAGCGATGACCATGCCAAGGGACGAATCTATCTCCCATTGGAGGACCTGCGCCGTCATGGCGTGAGTCAAGACGATATTCCAGCGGCCCGCAACACCCCGGAATTTCGTGACATGATGCGGTTCGAGGTGGAGCGCGCGCGGCAGTGGTTTGGGCGGGGCCTGCCGCTGATCAAGCAGGTGGACCGCGAGCTGGCGGTCGATATCGAGTTGTTCAGCCGCGGCGGGCAGGAAATTCTGAACGCCATCGAGCGCCAGGGTCATGCCGTGCTGGGCCGGCGCCCTGCGATTTCGAAGACCCGCAAACTGGCGCTGGTAGCCCGGGCTGGGTTGGGGAAGCTGCTGGGGACCAGGATATGAGCGCCGCCGTGCAGCCCATGCCCTCGCCATTTTCGCCGACCTCGTCGCAGATCGCGGTCGCATATTCCGTATGCCGCAGCATCACCCGCGCCGCGGCCAAGAATTTCTACTACGCCTTTCTGGTCCTGCCCCAGGCCAAGCGCCAGGCGTTGTGCGCGGTGTACGCCTTCATGCGGCGCTGCGACGACATTGCCGACGACTTCAAACAGCCGTCCTATGAAAGACGGCAAAGGCTCGAGGCCTGGCTGGATGCGTTTCACCGCGCCGAATCCGGTCACCCCACCGACGATCCCGTGCTGCTGGCGCTGACCGACACTCAGCGGCGCTTCAAGGTTCCGGTCGAATTGCTCGACCAGTTGGCCTATGGCACCGGCATGGATATCCAGGACAGCGCCGATCCCGGGTCGTCTCCGGCGGACGGGCCCCAGGTGCTTTACCGCACCTTCGGCGATCTGCGTCTTTATTGCTACCGGGTGGCATCGGTCGTCGGTTTGGTTTGCATTCGGATATTTGGCTATAGCGATCCCGCTGCCGAAGGGCTGGCGGAAAATCTCGGGCTGGCTTTTCAGCTCACCAACATCATCCGCGACATTCAGGAAGACGCCGGCATGGGCAGGATTTATCTTCCCGCCGAAGATCTCGACCGCTTCAAGATTGCACCCTCGGAATTTCGCCAGGCGGCGATTCCGGAGCGGCTGCGCTGGCTGCTGGCGGCCGAAGCCGACCGGGCCCGCGAATACTATGAAGCCGCCCGCGAACTCATGCTTCTCATCGACGAGGACAGCCAGCCCGCGCTTTGGGTCCTGGTGAGCATCTACCGCCGCCTGCTGGAGAAAATCTCGGAGCGCAAGTATGACGTCTTCGGCAAGAAGATCAAGCTCACGGTGCGCGAGAAAGTCATCATCCTGGGAAAGGGTCTGGTGAAACGCCTGGCTTGATGACGGAGCGCTGGACACAATCTCCAAAAGTAGCAGTGGTGGGAGGCGGCCTCGCGGGATTGGCAGCCGGCAGCGCGCTGGCCGAAAGTGGTTTTCGCGTCACGCTTTTCGAGCGGCGTGCCTACCTGGGCGGACGGGCGTCGTCCTATCAACATCCTGGCACCGGCGAAGTGGTGGACAACTGCCAGCACGTGCTGCTCGGCTGCTGCACCAATCTGATCGAGTTTTACCAGCGCATTGGGGTCGAGGACAAGATTCGCTGGTATGAGCGAATGACTTTTCTCGAGCCCGGCGGACGTGCTTCGGTGATCAAACCTTCGGCTCTACCCGCTCCTCTGCACACCGCGCCCGCTTTTCTGCGGGCCTCATGTCTCAACCTGCCAGACAAGCTTTCCATTGCGGCAGGCCTGGCGGCCCTGACCCCCATCGCCCCGCGCGACACCGGCGAATCTTTTCTGAAGTGGTTGCGCCGGCATGGGCAAACCGAACGTGCCATCGATCGTTTCTGGAAGACGGTGCTGGTCAGCGCGCTGAATGAGGATGTTGATCTGATCTCGATCCCCTACGCCGCCCAGGTCATGCGCGAATCGTTTCTAAAAAGCCGGACTGCCGGACGCATGGGCGTCCCTACGGTCCCCCTGACCGAGCTTTACAACCGGGCCGGTGATTACATGATGGCGCGCGGAGGAGAGGTGCGGTTCCGTGCCGCGGCGGAATCGTTCCGGGCAGAGTTTGCCGACGTAAAGCTGCTATTGCCGGGAGGAGAAGAGAGCTTCGATTTCGTAATCTTCGCCGTGCCCTTTGATGTGTTGTCACGCATGTTGCCAGACACTACGGCCGCGGAGCCATTGCGCCAGACCCTCGGCCGCTTCGAGACTTCGCCGATCACAGGCATTCATCTGTGGTTCGATCGCCAGATCACCGAGCTTGACCATGCCGTGCTGCTCGACCGCACCATTCAGTGGATGTTCCACAAGTCAAAGCTGCTGTCGGCGCCGGGCGCGGCCCCGGAAAATAGCTATGTCGAGCTGGTAGTCAGCTCCTCGAAGACTCTGGTCGAGAAATCCCGCCAGGACATTATCGATCTGGCGCTGGCGGAACTGCGCGAGTTTTTTCCCGGGGCGCGGACTGCGAACCTGGTGAAGTCCACGGTGATCAAGGAAGTCCACGCTACCTACTCGCCCCGCCCGGGAATCGAATCGCACCGGCCCAGCCCAGAGACCGTATGGCCGCGTATCTTTCTGGCGGGAGACTGGACGGCGACCGGATGGCCGGCCACCATGGAAGGCGCGGTACGCAGCGGCTATGCGGCCGCGCAATGCGTGGCCCGGGTCGCCGGACGTCGCGATGCCGCGTTCCTGGTGCCGGACCTGCCGCCGTCGGGATTCATGCGGCTGTTTGGTTGAGCAGTCACACGGGGTTGGATGCTGCCGGACGTGCGCTGCACTCGTAGCGGGCGGTGTTGCGCGCTTCCGGCGCGAGCTTCGAGTAGATCAACGACTCCACCTGGTTCCAGACCTTGGGATCGCACTCGATTTCGGTGTGCGCCTTCACCAGGAAGCGGTCGAACCAGGGGTATCCTTCGCAACTGATCGGATTCGCCGTGTAGTCGTAGCGGTAGTTTCCCAGAATTTCCGTCCGCGCCGGATCCGCAGCCCGAATCTGGGGACGCCCATGCACGATGCCATGGGGCTGGTAGAAATTTACCGCCTCTTGCACGTTGGCGGGAATCACCGCGTCATTCTGGCCGATCTTGGCCACGCTATCCACCTGGACGGTGAGCAGGACGGGAATGCCGTCTCGTTCGAGCTTGCGCGCGAGAGACACAGTTTCAGACGCGCCCCAGCTATGCCCAAAAATTATGATCCGTGCCTGCTGTTTTTCGTCGGCTGACAGCGTGCCGTCGTGGTTTCCATCCAGGCGCCGCAGAACTTCGGCGTAGGCCCGGTCGCGGTGACGGTTCGCGAAACTCTGTACATACACGCCATCGGGGTATTCATTGCGCAGGTGTTCGACAACCTGCACCGTGCTGTGCACGCGGTCATTGTGGTTGACGAAGCCGCCGACGAAACCGATCACCATGGCGGGCGGGGTGGCGCGAGACTCAGCTGAAATCACGGGACCCGGTGAACCTGCTTCTCCAAACGCCAGGACAAAGGTCAGGAACAGCGGAACGATCCGGACGCATCTGCGGACACCACGCATGGCAGGAAGGAATAATAACAAGAAAGACAAGGGGCGGAGGGATGAAATTTCGTTGACGCCCTCGTTTTGCTTTGCGTCCTTTGCGGTTCCTCTTTGCGACCTTTGCGGTAAAGAGTTTGACTCGTCCTACCTCACACACAAATCTTAAACCGCAAAGGACGCAAAGAAGAACTCGCAAAGCTCGCAAAGGGACAAGCGACCGGCTGGGTTGAATTGATTTGCACTAAATAGGAATTTATTTGCGGTCGAAAAGAGTGCTGGGCTATTCGGTGCCGGGCAGTTCGCTGACTCCCAGCCCGGAGGCCGGTGCGGACCTGGCAAATGCGCTGGCGCGATTGGAGCGAACAGATTGCAGCAGGTTCCAGTCCTTCTTGAATTCCACCATGCTCTCACGGCTGTGTTTTGGACTTTTCAGGACGTGCCCGACGCGGGCCAGAACCAGCTGGTAGGCCAGGTCTGTGTCCGTGCCTGAACTGAAGACGTTGTTGGCGCTCAGGCCGATCCGGGATGACTCGTCACCATCCGAAAATTCCATCCAGAGCGCGCCATTGCGGTCCGCCACCGGGGTGCCGGCGTCGTCCAGCTTCCGGAAGAATTTCTTCAAAGAGCCGCTCACGTACAAGGGCCCGCTGGTCGAGGCGCCCTGCTCCGCGGCGGATTCGGTGACCATGGAGGCGAAAGACGCGCGATACTGCTTCCATTCCTCTGGAGTCCCCAGCACCCGGGCACGCTGTTGATTCTTGTCGGCTTCGAGTTTCTCGACCCGGGCGTCGTTATTCGCGGCCCGGGCCTGCTTGATTTGATACTCCGCTTCCGTGGCCTCGATGGTCGGATGTTTTTCCAGTTCACGTTGCGGATTGAAGCGCCCAGTGAGGATGTAGGAAGCCGCCACAAACGGCAGCACATGGTCGGCAAAAATCAGCATGGGCACCAGCAGCTTCTTGGAACGGACCAGTTGCTCGGTGCCGGCGCGGCACTCGCTGCTGCGTTTGATGGTGCCCGGCACCTGGGCGAAATGGAGCACCCGGAAATCTGCCTCGGGATGCCGTTTCGCGTAGCGTGTGAAAGAGCGGGCGATGGCTTTCGGACTGGTCATGCCGAAGTCGTTGATGTAGTCGGGCCCGGTGGCGTTGGGAAAATAAGTGTTGATCACGCGCCGCGTGAAATCGGCGCAGTTGCGGGTCATGCCGTTAAAGTGGTTTTCGTTGGGCAGCGAATTGAATTGTTCGATCAGGGCGAGGTCCTGCTCCACGGTTGTGGCGACCGCGAAGATGTACAGGCTGCGCGAGAGAGTGGCACCCACCATCTCCCGCCACTCCGCCTTGTTGCTGGTCTGGCAGGACTCGCTGGCGCAGTAGTCGGCAAGATAATTCTCGCGATATCTTTCTTCCAGCACGCGCTTGATCTTCTGCGAGCCCACGATCGGCCGGTAGCGCGGGTTTTCGACCCCGTAAAGGTAAACATTGAGCGGCACGACATTCCATTCAAAAGGCTGATCTTCACCCAGGGTGGTGTAGTTGCTCATGACCGAGCCCTGCTCTCCGGGAAGACAGAGCCGAAGTTTGACCGGGAGACGCCGGACAAATGCGCGAAAAGTAAACCGCGCTGTGCCCCGAGCCGGTGATTCGGGCAACGCTGGTGTCGAGTGACTCGTTGAGCACCACGCCTACGTCGCCATAGGCTTTGGAACTGGTCAGGCACGCGATGACCAATGCCAGCCCAAGGAGCAGCATCGCCCGCCCCAGGTTCCCCGGGGGCGCCGTCGTCAGCGACGATGCATCCGTAAATGAGTTGGGGTAGAACACTCGTCTCATAACCTAAGTCGCTGAGTTCCAATCACTTATTAGGATTGTGCCAACCCGCTGGAGGTTGTAGGTTCGCGGTCAGGATGTCCTGTATGTCGGGTCGAGAAGCACTGTTATCAATACTTTAGGCGTTGCCGCTCACCCGTATTCTGCAACGGCCAGGCAGGCGAGAAAGTAACGTTCGTGATGGACTTTAGTAACTGGGGTAGAGATTGCGGAAGAAGAAGAAAGGGATCTCTAGGCCGCCAGCAGAACGACGCCGCCAGCCACCAGGAGCGCGGCGATCCAGCGTCGGTGATCGACCCGTTCATGCAGGAAAATCTTCGCGGCCACGGCGTTGGCCACGAAGGTGAGGGAAGCGGAGGCGGGAGCCACCAGGCTCACATCCGCCCAGGAGAGGGCAAACAGCAGGCTGAAAAATGCCACCGCCATCATGAAAATGCCCACCATGAAGCTGGGACGCCGCACGATGTGCCACACCACCGTGACCAGTCCGGAGCGGCGCCAGAGGTTCCCCACATCGCCCACTTTCTTCATGGCGCGGGAGAGCAGCACGTCTCCGGTAGTGGAGGCCAGCACAACTACCATGATTGCTCCCCAGGTGTAGGCGTGTTTCATGGCTCGGCCCTTGAACCCACGGGCTCCGGTTCTCTATCCGACGGGTCCTGATGAGCGGGATGGCGAGTCAAGGCCGGGCCCTGCGTGACGAACCCGACGCCAGCCGAGATGAGGCCAATCCCGACCCAGCGCAGGGTGCTCACCTGCTCGTGCAGATAAAATTTCGCAATGAGGGCAAGCAACACGTATCCCAGGGAGGTGGCGGGCAGCACGTAGGTGAGGTCAGCCCAGGACAGGGCCGTCATGTAGGCAGCGAAGAAGGCCAGCAGAAACAAAATCCCCAGGGCGACCCAGGGATCCAGAATGGTGAAGACGAGATCAGGCAGGCTGTGCAGCGAAATGTTGCCGACCTGCTTCATGCCGCGGGCGAGAAAGGTATCGCCAATGGCAGCGAAGAGGGTCACACCGGCCAGCACCAGATACTTGCGGAACGTCACACGGTCTTTCTTTCGCCTTCAGGCCTTGGCGGGCTCAGCCACACTGGCAGAGTCGCCGCGTTCGCGCTTTTCCTTCACCCATTTGTTGCGCGAGGCGCGGAGTTTCAGGAAGCTCCTGGCGTCCTTGTAGAGGCGTTTGCGCTCACCGCTGTTGAACGCAGCCTTCTTCAAGATGCGATAGATGGCTTTGGGGCGGAAGTAGTACTCGTCGTAGAAGCGGTGCACCGACTCCATAATTTCATCGGCCGGCAGCCCGGGATACTGGATCTGCGCCATCTGGTGGCCGCCCTCATCCACCATTTTGGAGTCCGCCACCATGAAGCCGTTCTTCATCGCATACTCGTACAGTTCAGTGCCGGGATAAGCGTGCGCCACCGATACCTGGATGGTTTCGACGTCCAGTTCCTTGGCAAAGGCAATGGTGTTGTTGATGGTTTCCGGGGTCTCGCCGGGCAGGCCCAGGATGAAATCGCCGTGGACCACCAGTCCAAGCTTGTGACAATCCTTGGTGAACTGGCGGGCACGTTCGACGGTGGCGCCTTTCTTGATGTTCTTCAGGATCTGCTGGTCGCCGGATTCATAGCCGACGATCAGGAGGCGGCAGCCTGCTTCCTTCATCGCCTTCAGCGTCTCGTAGTCGGTGGTAACGCGCGAAGTGCAGGACCACGTCATATTCAGCGGCTTCAGCTTGGCGCAGAGTTCAACCGTGCGCGCCTTCTGAATGTTGAAGGTGTCATCGTCAAAAAAGAATTCCTTGACCCAGGGCCAGTATTCCCTGGCCTTGGCCATTTCGCGGGCCACGTCGTCGGTGGAGCGTTTGCGCCAGGCGTGACCGCTGGTGGTCTGCGGCCACAGGCAGAAGGTGCACTGCGCCGGGCATCCGCGCGTAGAATACAGCGCCACATAGGGGTGGAGCAGAAAGGGGACGGTGTAACGCCGCGGATCGAGATCGCGATAATAGATATCGGTGACGTGGGGCAGAGCGTCCAGGTCCTGAATCTGGGGACGGTCGGGATTGTGCACCACCGCTCCGTTTTTGCGATAAGAAATTCCGAGGATTTCGTCGAGCGGCTTGCCCTGCGCGAATTCGACCACGGAGTAATCAAACTCCCGGCGGCAGACGAAATCGATGGCCGGACAATCCTTCAAGGTGCGTTCCGGCAGCACCGTGACATGCGGTCCCACGAACGCAATCCGGATGCGGGGGTTGGCGTTCCTGATGGCCTGTGCCAGCCCGATGTCCCCGGGAAAACCTGGCGTGCTGGTGTAGAGGACCAGAAACTCATAGTCCCGGGCAATCCTGATGGTCTCCTCGGCGGAAATGTGATGCGAGGGAGCATCGACCAGGCGTGCTCCTTCCAGCATGCCGGCCGGGTACGCCAGCCAGACGGGATACCAGTAAGACTCAATCTCGCGCGTGGCGGGCCACCGCGAACCGGCGCCGCCGTCGAAATTCTCAAAAGAGGGCGGATTCAGGAAAAGTGTTTTTAAAGGCATAATTGTGAGTAAGTTAGTTTAACATTTCGGCGCGAATTTTACCCGCACCCCAGGTACATTCAAGGTACATCCACCAGCGCTTGCCCGGTTCTCCAAATCCTTTCCGGCGTTGGAGTTATGTACGCTGTCGATCATTGGCCCGCGCCCACCCAGCTGGCCAGTTCGCCGGTGGCGCGCAACAGTGTGATGCGGGCCCGTTCCAACTCAAAGTTTGCGTCCTGTAAAGAATTGTAACGCTGGTTGACCTGCTCCCGCGCATCCTGAACGTCATGCCAGGCAGCGCTTCCGGAATCCACGCGCACTCGCAGCGACTCCAGATTCGATTGCGCGACCTGATATTCGAGGTCGGCCACCTCTTTGGCCGCAGCCATTTGCTCCACTGAGCGCTGCAGGCGCAGCGTTTCTTCAGAGACCTGGTTCTTGGCCGTTTCTGCATCCTTCCTGGCCTTTAAGTGCGAGGGCATCGGCTGCGTCGGCCCGGGCGCGCTGGGTGGGACTGAAGAGAGGAAATTTTATGACACCCCGAGGTGGCGTTGTGGCGCTGAAAGCTGCCGGGCTGGAAAAAATCCTGGTAGTTGTTGTACGCGGCCAGCACAGCGTACTGCGCCGCGAAATCCACCGATGGCAGCATGGCGCGGTGCTCTCCGCGGGCGCGCAAACTCTCCGCCGCCGCGCGGTTTTCCGCCGCCTGCACTCCCGGGCTGCTCTGCGACGCTTTTCCCGCCAGATCATCTTCCTGTTTTACTTCCGGGAATGGAGGCATCGAGTCTGACTCGGTTTCAATGGTGGCCGCCGCAAGCCCGGTCAGGTGCGAAAGCCGGTTGCGGATGACGTCGATGGCGCCCTGTGCCTCCGCCAGGCGCAAGCGCAGCCGCGCCGTGCTCAGGTGCGCCTTGCTCTGCATGATCGGGCTGTCCACGCCCTCCTTGATCCGCTCGCTGACCTGTTGCTCGGTCTGCAGCGCGGCGGCGTGCTCCTCCTCCAAATTTCCCACCAGCGCTTCCCATTTACTCAGTTCGGCATAGCTCAGCACGGTGTCCTGAATCACCTGGTTGCGCTGGTCTTTGCTCTGCAGCGTAGCGGCGCTCCAGTCCGTTTTGGCGGCGCGGACAAAATCCCGCAGCGACGGATTGAATATGGCAGACTGGCTATTGAGGTTGACAATCGAGGGCGCCGAGCCTTCCAGGCTCAACGGGTATCCCCAGGATTGTCCCAGCCCGGAGCCCAGAATGAACTGGGGGATGTACTGGTTCCGCGCCTCGCGGTAGGAAGCAAAGACGCGCTGCTCATCGGCATTGGCCGAAGCCGCGGTGGTGCTGTGGGCCAGCGCCAGTTCGACGGCGCGCTTGAGCGGCAAAGGCTCGGCGGCCAGACGGGGCAAGGCGAGAGAGGCAACGATCAGAAAGCCACAAAGACGCGGAACACAGCGAGGAGCAAAGTTCATCTCGTCACCTTCCAAAGAAATTCGATGGGATTGTGCTCATGGGATTGTGATCAATGATCTCACGTAGGGTCGGGTGCCCTCACCCGCCCGGCCGGGCGAGGCCCGGCTGCTTCTTGCGCTCGCGGTCGGAGGGGCGAATCACTTTGCCTGGCTGCAGACAGAAACTCTGGCGGGCGCTGCTCGCCCGCCCGGACGAGGCGTCCAGGCCTGCGTGGGCAACGCTCAACGGTTGAGCCGGTCCAGAGCTTCCTGGGCGCGCGAAAAATTTCGGGCCAGAGACAGGGCGGCGCGATATTCCTGGGCTGCTCCCTGCTTGTCCCCCTGTTTTTCAAGAGCGGTACCCAGCAGGTAGTGGGCCTTGAAGGCCGGAGCTTCTTCCGCTTTGGCATTCAGGGCCAGATAACGACGCAAATACTGGACAGCCGCCGGGAAGTTGCGGCCACTGCGCAGCAGCACTTCTCCCGACTCCATGATGATTTCCGGACGGTCCACCTGCGCCGAGACGGCGTGATTGATGGCGTCTTCCATGTCGCTCCAGCGTTCCCGATGCCGGAAGAACAGGGCCAGATTGAACCAGGTCAGGGCGCTGCCGCGACTGGCTTCAATGGCGGCGCGGTATTCCTTTTCCGCAGTCTCGAAGTCTTTCTTCTTCTCGGCAAGGCGGCCCTTGAGATAGTCGGCCTTGGCGGGATCAAGCCCAGCCAGCGCCTGGGCCTGAGCCTCGGCCTTATCGCGCCCGCCGCCGACGATGCCGGGAGCTTCCAGATAAAATTCGCCCAGGTCGCTGCGCGCTTCCACATTGTTCGGGTCCAGTCTGACTGCCGCTTCGAACTCGTTGCGCACCTTGCCGGCCAAAGACGCTGCGCTCAGGAAATTCGCTGTGTCCGCTTTCTCGCCATAAATCCGTCCCATCCACATGTGGTAACGGCTGTTGCTGGGTTCGAGCGCGACCGCCTTCTCGCAGGCCGAAATGCCACGGTCCCAATCGCCCATGGAAAAATAGACGCGGCACAGCAGGTTGTGAGCTTCGGCGTCGCTGGGGGAGGTGCTGATTTTGGAGCGCAGAGTATTGATGGCGTCGTCGGCCCGCCCGGCGGCCAGCAGGGCGGGAGCGGAATCGTCGCCTGCCGCAACCGCTGCGGCGGAGAACAAAGTCAGGAACAGAATGATAATGCGCAATTTCATCTCTCTTATCGACCTATCGAACTACCTTCACGGCGGCACCTTCACGCAGAGGCTTGGAGTTGGTCGAAGCCAGGGCCAGCAGCGCCTTTTCCGCAACCCCGCTGGTAATTTCCACCTGCGTCAGATTCGAGATGGAAGTCTGAACGTCCCGCCTCTGCAACTCGTTGTTGACGATCTGATAAACAAAAGTCTTGCCATCATCCAGGCGAACCGCTTCGCGGGGCATGGTGAGCGCATTCTGATGCTCCGCGGTGACGATGGTGACTCCGACGTTGATGTTGGGCAGGAGCTTGAAGTCCTGGTTATCCACGATGCAGGTGGTCTCTCCCACGTTTCGCGTTCCCAGGAGCTTCACCGTGGACGGTATGGTGCTTACCGAACCCTGCCAGGTACGTCCGGGGACTGCATCCCACGTGAGATCGATTCTCTGTCCGCGCGCCAAACGGCCTACGTCGGGTTCATCCACGTAGGCGCGCACCAGAACCTTCGAAAGATCGGCCTCCTGCAGTACCAGGTCTCCAGGACTGACGTAAGCTCCCTGATGAACGGGAAGGGAATACACAATGCCGTCGAAAGGGGCGCGGATGTTCAGTTGACGGAGAATATTTTCCGCCGCCGCATAGGCGCTTTGTGCCTCAGCCTTCTGCGCCTCAACGCGCGCGATCTCGGGTTGCGAATAGCGCTCTTTCTGTTTCTGCTGGACCAGCTTGAAGTCTGCCTCTGCGCCCGCCAGTTGATCTTCGGCCTGCTTTACCTCACCGGGTGAGGCTGCGCCCTGCTGCTGCAGACGCTTCAGGGCTTCAAGATTGCGTTGCGCGGTGTCGCGCTCGTTGCGGGACTTCACCAGTTGGGCTTCGAGGGTGAGAACTTCTTCGCGATTGCCGCCACTCTGCAGGGCGCTGACATCAGCCTGTGAAGCCCGCACCTGCGCCAGAGCGCGGGCCGCCTGGCTGCTGGCGTCGGCGTCGTCCAGTTGGGCCAGGAGTTGCCCCTTCTTTACGCGATCGCCCTCTTTGACCAGCAACTTCTTTACCGTGGTGCCGACCGGGGCATGAGCTTCAAAACTTTGTAGCGGTTCGACTTTTCCATTGGTCGAAATCACGCTGCGAATCGTGCTCCGCTCCACCGTTGCGGCGCGCACCGGGATCGCTTCGTCGCGCGACATGAATGAAGCCAGCAACAGTACGGCGACAGCAATTCCGGCTGCCCACACCAGCCAGCGATGCCGGCCGAAAAACCCGTTGTTGTTTGCCGTCAATGCCATCTTGCCGCTAGATAATGTATCACCGCAGGCCTGAGCCCAAGCTTAACAGCGTTAAGAACTTAGATGCGCACTATTGGGCAAGGAAGCGGATTTGTGGCACCGGCCCGCCGAAGAACAATAAGGTGGGAGCATGCCACCGGTTCCTGGTCCGAGCTCCGATTTTGGGAAAGGTTGGGTGCTACAAAGCGGCGGGCAAAGCCTGCCCTGAGCGAAGCCGAAGGGATGCCCGCCGGCGCTACGAGAGTCTGGTTACAATAGTGTGATGCCGCAGCCACGCTATACCGAGGCCCACGCCGCGGCCGGTCTCGATCACAAGTTTCCCGCCATCGAGACCTGGCCGAACCAGTTTCCCGGCTACGAGATCGTGGTGGACGACCCGGAATTTACTTCGGTCTGTCCCAAGACCGGTCTTCCCGATTTCGGCACCGTCACCATCCGCTACATGCCGGACCAGCATTGCCTGGAGCTGAAATCGCTGAAGGAATATTTGCAGTCCTACCGCAATCTGGGAATCTTCCAGGAAAACATCGTGAACCGCGTGCTCGAAGACGTGGTGCGCTGGGCCAAGCCGGTGTGGGCTGAGGTCAAGGGAGACTTCCGGCCGCGCGGTGGAATCTCGACGGTTGTGCTAGCCAGGTGGCCGCGGCCGAAAGGGAAGAAGCGCGGTTAAGTTTTCTCACCCGGGTGTCATCCTGAGCGCAGCCAGCACTTCGCAACGCGAAGTGCCGGCGGAGTCGAAGGACCCCTATGAGTGGACCAATTGCGGGCTGCATGGCTTTCTCTTAAGCTCCTCCAAAATGTTCGTGCTCTGAACAGTTGGTGGAAGGGTAGGGGTCCTTCGACTGCGCTGACCGATTCGTTCCGAATCGGTCAGCTGCGCTCAGGATGACAAGGCAAAACGCACTCCATCAAACTCGCGTTTCGCTGGTTTTGATGGGCTCGATGCGCTCCAATTCCGTGGCACGTTCCGCTTTCACACGACTTACTTCGTAAGCGCCTTGCAGGTTCAGCCAAAACTGTTCGGTGGTTCGAAAGAATCGGGAGAGGCGGATCGCGGTGTCCGCCGTGACTCCGCGTCGTTCCAGAACAATATCGTTGATGCGAGGGGCTGGCACCAACAACCGCTTCGCCAGTTCGTAGGCCGACATTCCCATCGGCTTCAGGAACTCCTCCCGAAGAATCTCGCCGGGATGAACTCGCCAGGCCGGTGTACTTTTTCGTGCCACGCTCATAGGTTCCTCAAGTTCAGTGATAGTCCGTTATTTCGACAATGTAAGCATCGTGATCGCGCCAACTGAAGCAGATCCTGTATTGGTCGTTGATGCGGAGACTGTACTGGCCCTGCCGGTCTCCCTTCAGTTTTTCCAGGCGATTGCCGGGAGGAACTTTCAGATCGTCCAGATTCCCGGCTGCGTCCAGCATCGCCAGTTTTCGTCTCGTGACACTGGCGGGCGGCGATCCTCGGGTCCTGCCCGTGTTCCAGATTTCCGCCGTTTTCGTTGTGGCGAAACTCTTGATCACGGCTCAATAGTAACGTAAGCCGTTAATAACGTCAATCGTTATTATCCGAGGGAATGGAACTCCGTGTTATATTCCTTCCCCAAGTGACCCAACGCAAACTTTATCCCTGGACGGCGCTGGTCCTGCTGACCACGCTGAACTTTCTCAACTACATCGACCGCTCCGTCCTGTTTGCGGTGCAGCCCCTGGTGCGGGACGAATTTCACCTCAGCAACGCTCAGCTGGGATATCTGACCAGCGCCTTTCTGATTTTCTACATGATCGCCGCGCCCTTTGTCGGACCCCTGGCCGACCGCTACTCGCGCAAGCTGATCATCATTCTGGGCGCCATTTTCTGGAGCGGCCTCACCCTGCTGACCGCGGTCACGCACACCTACGGGGAATTACTGCTGCGCCACACCCTGGTGGGAATTGGCGAGGCCACCTTCGTGACCATCGCTCCCACGTTTGTCGCCGATCTTTTCTCGGAGGAGAAACGCGGCCGCATTTTGGGCATCTTCTACCTGGCGATCCCGGTGGGCACCGCCGCCGGGTATCTGCTGGGAGGCAAGCTGGGTCCGGTGCACGGCTGGCGCTTTCCCTTTTACGTGGCGGCAGTGCCGGGCTTTCTGCTGGCACTTGCGCTGGCTTTCGTGCCCGAGCCGGAACGCGGCCGTTTCGATTCGCTCAAGGAAACCACGGGAGCGGGGGACCATCTGGGGATTGGCCCGCAACCCGGCTTTCTGGACCGCCACCCTGGGCATGGCCATGATGACCTTTGCGCTGGGCGGCCTGCAGGTGTGGATGCCGACTTTCCTCTCGCAGTCGCGGGGCTACTCCCTGGAATCGGCCAACGAAACCTTTGGCGCCATCATCGTGGTGGATGGAATCGTCGCGTCATTGGCCGGAGGATGGCTGGGAGACCGCCTGCTGCGCCGCTACCGCAGCGCCTATTACTCGGTGTCCGCGGTCAGCATGGCGCTGGGCGTGCCGGTGATGATTGTGGCGCTGTTTTCCAAAGGGCCGGCGATGTTGCCGGGAATCGCCATCGCGGCCTTTCTCCTGCTATTGAATACTGCTCCGCTGAATGCCGCCCTGATTAATTCCGTCGGCGCTCACATCCGTGCCACTGCCATCGCGGTAAATATTTTCATCATCCACATTCTTGGCGATGTACCTTCCCCCACGCTCATGGGCTACATCGCCGACAAGCGCTCGCTGCAGACCGCCTTCATCGGTCCGGTTGTCGCCATGGTCCTCTCCTCTGCCATACTCTTTTACGGAATGAGATTCGCACCGGCGGTGGGCACGGACAAAAGCAGACAGCCGGGTGTGCCGGAAACGTCGGCGGGATGAGTTATTTCCACTGGATTGCAGGATGCGCCCTGGGCCTGGCCTGGTTTTGGCGTCTCGTCGATGCGGCGGTGGGCGTGCCGAAGATCGCCGACATCTCCGAAGCGGGGTGGAACCGCAAACCGCCCGGCCATCCGCGCGTCAGCATCATCGTCCCCGCATGCAACGAAGCCGCTGACATTGAAGCCACGCTGACCCGCCTGCTCGCGCTCGAATACGACAACTACGAAGTGATCGCCGTGGATGATCGCTCCAGTGATCGTACGGGCGAGATCATGGAGACGATCGCCGCTGCGGCGCCGCCCGGCCGGCTCAAGGTCATTCACATCGCACAACTGCCCTCCGGCTGGATGGGGAAGCCGCACGCCATGTGGAGCGCCAGCAACCTGGCGACTGGCGACTGGTTGCTGTTCACTGATGCCGACGTACTGTTCAAGCCCGATGCTGTTCGCCGCGCCCTGGCCTATGCTGAATCCGAGCGCGCCGACCACCTCGTGCTTTTTCCACGCATGATCATGAAGCACCCGGGAGAAAGGATGATGATTGCTTTTTTCCAGACTCTGTTCGTCTTCGGACATCGTCCCTGGAAGGTGGCCGACCCAAAGACCAAAGATCACATCGGCGTAGGGGCATTCAACATGATTCGACGGCCTGTGTACGAAGCTCTGGGCACCTATCAGGCGCTGCGCTTCGACGTGCTCGACGACATGAAACTGGGCAAAGTCGTGAAAAATGCCGGCTACGCGCAACGCAATGTCTTCGGCTCCGATCTCATTTCCATCCGCTGGGCCAAAGGCGCCTGGGGCGTGGTGGACAACCTCACCAAGAATTTCTTCGCGATCATGTCCTTCCAGTGGCCGCGGGCGCTGGCCTCGTGCTTCGCGCTGGCCTTTCTAAACTTCATGCCGTTTGCCGGAATCTGGCTGGCACACGGCTGGGCCCGCCTGGGATATGCCGTGGCGCTGTTCTCGATGTTTTCGATCTACGTTGGCATGTCGCGGAAGTCGGATATTCCGCCGTACTATTTCGTGCTGCATCCCGTCAGCACCGCGCTGTTCGTTTACACCATGCTACGTTCGACATTCCTGACCCTGGGACGCGGAGGCGTGGTGTGGCGAGGAACGTTTTATCCATTGGAGGAGTTGAGGAAGGGCATGGTGTAGTTATTCACCAGGCAGTCGTGGGTCAGTTTCGTGATCAGACACGGCAAGTGCATAAACCACGAAGGACACGAAGTATCACGAAGGCGTTGTTTTCCAGGGTGTCCTTCGTGCCGCTTCGTGGTTCATGGTCTCCCAACTGACCCACTACCCATCCTCTTGCGGCTCCGGGGGCACGTCCAGGTTTGGTCCGGAAGGTGAGATGGACTGAGCTTCGGGCCGGACCGGTGCAGTGCCATCCACCTCGGTTGCCGGCGGGGCAGGGATGGTTGTGCCGCTCTCCTGATCCATTGGGACGGCCTCGGCCCCTTGTGTCCAGGCCCTCTTCAACGCACGCCCCATCCGGGTGGGTGCAGTTGCCAGGCGGGAGCTGAGAGATTTCAGTCTGGCAGAATCCGTGATATCGACAGGCTGCGGCTCGGGATTGTCGCCTGGTTCTCCTGGTTTCAAATCGCCTTCCGCGGCCGCGCTCAAGCGTTCACTGACCACACCCGCTATGAGCTCCAGATCCATAACGTGGCCGGTTGAAAACGAGCGGCTTTCCTTGTAAAAAAATTCCATCGCCCCAATGACTTTGCGGTGATGGAATATAGGAACGATAACCAGGGATCCGACCCCCTCGAGCTGACACATGGCGCCCAGAATGGGATGCCTTTGGGCGTCCCGTAACTGCAAGGCGCCTCCAGTCCTGACGCAGGACTGAAAGAAGTTCGCGTGCAGATCAAGCCCCACCATGGTTGCGGCGATGCCAGTTCGAACTGCGTACACCACCGTATTCTGATCCAGCAATCCAACTGCGGTTCCGCAGCATCGGGTGATTTCCTGGGCCCGTTCAGCCATCAACTCAATGGCTGCCTCAAGATCAAGGTTCTGGTCTCCAATCAGGTCACGTATTTCGCCAACGGTCGAGAGTGCCGCCCCCGTATTCTCGAAGACGCGGCCTTCTGGACCTTCCTTCTCGGCGTAGCGGCCACTCACAAAGCGAGCGGCAGAGTCAGTTCTGGCTATGGCAATGTCTGGACCGGAGTTTTCGCTGGCCGCCGGCTTTGCCTCTTCCGAACCAGGCGGCGCGTCCTGCCCCGGGTCAACCGATGGAATCGAATTTACAGCTGAAGCCGAGGGGAGGTGAAAAGCGGACGCGGTGGCGGGCGGCTTTTTTGCGGATATTCCCGCCGGGCAGTGACGGAGCGACAGCAGTCGCGGCGGGCCCTGGTGCAACCGGACCTCCACGCCCAGGGACAGAAGTATGTGCCGGCGGGATTCCAGATGGACATACAGAGTGTGCGCCGCTTGAGACCACGCGGCCTTTCCCGCATCGGGTCGGGCCTGCACGGCGGCCAGCAATTCAGCCGCAGTTCCAGACCAGACGCCTTTCCGCAGAGCGAACCACTCCACCAGCTCCCGGTCAAAGGAATCATCGAATTCGGGCAACACGACTGTACTCAGCTGGCCTCCATCCCCATTCGCATCGCGACCGGGGGGTTCAGCTCATTTCCAGGATTCGGGGAGTTCCCTTGAGCGCGGCACATCGCGCTCCACGAGCAACTTGAGAAAAGGCAGGCGCCTATTCGACGGAAATCTGGGCCATTCTCCAGTTAGGTTTCTTTATGGCCAACGCTTGCCCCGCAACCCCGGCTCTTCGGCGGTTGGGAGAAATCGCGGCCAGAGTAGGAGGTTTTTTAGGAACGTCCGCCTCGGTTTTCAGCGCCGACCGCAATTCCTCGAGCAGTTCCTTTGGAAGTTCGTGGACGTTCTTTACCAACCGCCTGGCGGCCAGTATGTTGGCAAAACATTCCCGCACTTCTTCATCGGCGATCGAAGCCAGATCATCCTCGACTTCCAGGACCTCCACCAGGGTCAGGAATCCGCCGCCGTGTTCTATGCCTTCAGCTACTCTGGCCAGCGTCTTGGCCATGGGGTCGAAATTTGTCCACCCTTTGATTTGGAAGCTGAAATACTTGTCGCGATGTTCGTCGGTCGGATTCTTCGCTGGCGCGCTTGCCTCGGGCATGAAAGGTACTCTCCTTGTAAGAGTCTGTGTACACCGGCGCCCCATCGCGGAAAGCATAAGGCGTAAGAATGGACGCGAGGGACGGACTTATCCTGGCGGGGGGCGAGAATAAATAGGGCAGGTTGGATGCCAACCCCTGAAAGAATTTGGGACTTTAGATTTATGCAGTTACAGATGTACTGCCCGGCACTTGCGCAAGATATTGCGTCTTCGTCGCAAACCGTAGGCTGGTCCTGAGGGTCTCCGAAGCGGACTAGAGCCGTGATGAAGCCCAGTAAATCAACCCCAATCATGAGACAGTACAGCCATACTTTAACTGCTGTCCGGCGAGCGAAGCTCCGACCAGTTCGTTTCGCTGTGGACCGAGAAGGAATGTTCCTAGCAAGAGCCGGTTCAAGCAGCGCTGAGGACAGCCGAGCAGGGATGTCGAATCACTTCGCCTGCAAATTATCGGGGAACCTCGTATCGATTGGCGAAGTATCAACCGAAGCGAAGGATGTCGAATGCGCCCCGAAACCTTGAATGGCGCCGAACTGCGGCACGAACCCGCTGCGCTTTTGCGTGCAATGCAGGAATTTCAGCGTGCCGCCAAGGACTAACCCCTGTCCGTTACTGACCTCATCGTCGAAGTTTGTGTCGATTCTCTGGACTCCGCCATCGCCGCCGAGCGCGGTGGAGCGAACAGAGTGGAGCTGTGCGCCAGCCTGGTGGAAGGAGGAGTCACTCCGAGCGCGGGCCTGATCGCCACCGCCCGCCAGAAAATCTCAATCGGACTGCACATCATGATTCGTCCGCGCGCGGGCGATTTCTATTACAGCGACGATGAGTTTGACGTGATGCGACGCGACGTGCTCATGGCGAAACAGCTGGGCGCGGAGGGTGTCGTGTTCGGAATCCTGGATGCGGAAGCCAATGTTGACATTCCAAGAACGCGCGCCCTGGTTGATCTGGCGAGGCCCCTTAAGGCGACCTGCCATCGGGCGTTCGATATGTCCGCCGATCTGTTCCGGTCACTGGAGCAGGTGACGGAAACCGGAGCTGACCGGATCCTCACATCGGGGGGAGCGAAAACCGCTCTCCAGGGGGCCGCAACCCTGCGCCGGCTGGTTGACCAGGCAGGCCAGCGCGCCGTCATCATGGCGTGCGGCGGCATCAACGATCAGAATATCCAGGCCGTGGTGGAGAAAACTGCGGTGCGGGAGATCCACGTAGGCCTGAGGACCGCTGCCGCCAGCCCCATGCGTTACCGGAACGAAAATATTTCAATGGGAACTATCGAGGGCAACGAATACCAGCGATACGTCGTGCTGGAAGAAAAAGTTGCGCGATTGATACGAGCGGCCAAGGCTCGTGACGCGTAGGTCTCGTGTAGCGCCGGCTCTACCAGACGCTGGCGCTGGTTATTTGCTACGGGTCCTCGGGCTCCTGGGTGACAACTTCCGCTGGTTGCCGCTTCGACGTTTTTCGCTTTGCCTTGGGATGGCTGAACGTTCCCGCGCTGTAGCGGCCCTTTTTTTCCACGTCGTAGTTTTTGGGAAGGGGAGGAATGCGGGCGCCGGAGCCGCTCAGCTGCCGGTATTCTTCCAGGACGATCTCGGCCCGGCCGTCGTACTCTTTGACCTTGCCGTGAATCTCAATCATCCGTCCCTGCAGTTGCCGCACGTCACCCACGCTCTTCAAGTCACTGGGAAAGATCACGACGGTGAATGGACAGAGCCGGAATCGTCGCAAAAGTCCAGAAAATGAACTCCCCGCGACCCCTGTTTGACCCTTATGACCGTGCCCGTGATGCACTTGATCTCGCCCACATGTTTCCCCGCTTCGCCAAAGGGAAGGCAATCGGACCGAGCAGCGGTGGTCAGCATTACGGTCGCTACCAGCAGGAAGTATTTGCTGAGGACGGCATTCCGCGAGCTCGCGGGTAACAGCAGGTCCCTCGACTTGTCCGCGCCGCGCGCGCGCAGCTCGGAGCGGCGCTCGGGATGACAGGCCATTGGTATGTCTCGAATTGTAAGGCGGAGGGGTGTCGCGGAGGCGGACGCCGGCAAAAGAAACCCGCAGATTTCCCGAAATAGAAACAGCCCGGGGCCGGACTGATACCGGCCCTCGTCAGAGATAAATGATAGGGAACTTAACTGAACGACTTGACTGCGCTGGCTTCGTCGTCTTTCACGTCGAAAACGGTGTACAGCTTGGTGATCTGCAGCAGGTCGTGAACTTTTTTGGTCAGGTTGAGCAGCTTGAGTTCGCCGCCCTGGTTGCGCACGGTGGTGAAGGCGCTGACCAGTTCGCCGATGCCCGAGCTGTCGATATAGTTCACGTCTCCGAGATTGAGCAGGATTTTCTTCTGCCCCTTGGAAAGCAGCTCACGCACCACGTCCTTCAGTATCACGCTGCCTTCGCCGAGAGTAATGCGGCCGCTGCAATCCACGATGGTGACGCCGTTAACCTGGCGCGTACTGGTCTTCATGCTCACTGGGAAGCCTCCTTAACGCCCTCGGATGGACCGTGGACGTGCTTGACAAGTTTAATTTCGGTGCCCGTCTGGGAGGGGCTGATGTGCACCTCATCCATGAACGAGCGTATAAGAAAAATGCCCCGGCCCGACGTCTTCAAAAGATTTTCCGGCGCCAGCGGGTCCGGGATCTTCTCCAGGTCCAGCCCTTTGCCCTGGTCCTTGATCGTGATCACCAGGTTGCCGCCGGTCTGCTCGAATTCCAGGCTGACCTTCTTGCCGGGATCGTACGCGTTGCCGTGGAGCACGGCGTTGACCGCGGCCTCCCGCACCGCCATGGCGATCCTCATGACCTCGTCATCGTCGAAGCCCGCTTCGGAAGCAATCCGGCTGGCTGCCTGCTCGGCGCTGTCGACGGTCTCCAGCGTCGAATCCAACGTGTAGGAGACCCGCTGTTCGGTCATGGCAAAGATTTTTGGTACAGCTTCGTGGATCCGGAATCTCCGCTGCTCCGCGTTCCGGCCGGCGGCGGGTACTTAGCCATGGCCGGAAACGGTCGTTGCAGCGAATGCGGTAGTTTGCCCTTATGCCCCGGAAATGTCAACGCGGAGCTGGATTTTGGGACTTGGGCGGCGTCTTTAACTCAGCCCTCCTTGGCGTCCTTTGCGGGCCTTTCTTTGCGACCTTTGCGGTAAAGGGTTTGCCCTCGCCTAGGCCAACAAAAAATCTTTAACCGCAAAGGTCGCAAAGAAGGGCCGCAAAGGACGCCAAGGAAACCTAAAGCTCCTGTGGATTCTTACCGGTCAGTTGAGTATTCTCGAAAGTATGTTGACCTTTGCGCTTACCGAACTGCTGGGCACCGCGGTGTTTGACACCGGCGGAAGCCGCTGCGGCCGGGTGCGCGAAGTGGCCCTGGTCCCACAAGAGGACCGGGCCCGGGTGGCGGTGTTGATTGTAAGAACCAGCGGCGGCGACCGCATGCTGCCATTTGGGTCCGTCACCTCGATCAATGGCGGCATTCGCACCGACGCGCCGGCCTCCGACTGGGCCGACGGCGAGGGCGCGGAAGGCATGCTGCTGCTGGGACGCGACCTTCTGGATCAGCAGGTCATCGACGTTTTCGGCAGGAAAGTCGTTCGGGTAAACGATCTCGACTTTTTGCAGGAGTCGGTCGGGAACCGCCCCGTGCTGAAAGTGGGCTCAGTGGACGTCGGGCCCCGCGGCGCCATCCGGCGCTTGCTTAAGGGGGTGGTTCCAGTGGTGGCCTTGCGAGCCCTGCTGCGGCAAATCCCTCCGCGCAGCATTCCCTGGGATTTCGTTGACCTCATCGAAACCGATCCTGCCCGCCGGGTAAAGCTCAAGATTTCCCACGAGCGCCTGGCCAAGCTGCACCCTGCGGACATTGCCGATATCGTCGAGGACCTGGCGCCCGACGAACGCGAGGCTGTGTTTGAGACCCTGAATGAGGACGTAGCCGCCGGAGCCCTGGAGGAAGTCGAGCCCAGAGTCCAGAAGGCGATCCTGGAGTCCCTGGATTCGGAGCGCGCCGCCGAGATCGTAGAGGAGATGGAACCCGACGCGGCCGCCGATCTGCTGGCCGATTTGCCCGAAGAACGCACCTCCGAAATCCTGCTGGAGATGGAACCCCAGGAACGCAAGGAGATGGTCGAGCTCCTGGAGTTCAAGGAAAACACGGCCGCCGGCCGGATGAACACCGAGTACCTGGCGGTCAACGTGAGCGCCACCGTGCACGATGCCATTGAGGCCTTGCGTCGCTTCGAGGGCGGGGTTGAAACTGTCAGTACCATCTATCTGGTGGATTCCCACGGCACCCTGGCGGGAGCCGTACCCCTGGCCAAGGTGGTGCTGGCCGCTCCGGACACTGCCATGCTTTCCCTCACCCAGGAGCCGCTGATCTCCACGCGTGCCGGCGCCAAGGAGAAGGACGTTGCCGAGCTTTTCGACAAGTACAATCTGCTGACCCTGGCGGTGGTGGACGATAACAAGAAATTGACCGGAGTCATCACCTCCGACGACATCATCAGCCTGCTGCGAGCCAACCTGTAAGGAACCGGTCGTTGGCCGTTGGTCGTTGGCCGTGGGCTCAAAACTCATCCCTTTGAGATTTGGCCAATGACCAACGACCAATGACCACAGACGGTCTCCGATTTCACCTATCCAGATTTCCGTCCATGCATTTATGCTGATCGGTCACTGCAACGATATGTGTGCGCCGCATGACCTTCCTGAAACGCTGGAAAATCCGGCTTCTGATCTTCTTTGCCGTCGTCGGGCCGGGATTCATCACCGCCAACGTGGACAACGATGCCGGCGGCATCTGGACCTATTCCGCGGCCGGGGCCCAGTTCGGGCACATGCTGCTCTGGACCATGATCCCGATCACGGTGGCCCTGATCGTGGTGCAGGAAATCGCGGCGCGCATGGGCGCGGTCACGGGCAAGGGCCTGAGCGATCTGATTCGCGAGGAATTTGGGTTTCGCATCACCTTCCTGATGATGATCGGCCTGGTGATCGTCAATTTCGGGAATGTGGTCACCGAATTTGCCGGCATCGCCGGCAGCCTCGAACTATTCGGCCTCAACAAGTACTTCACCGTCCCGATTTGCGCCGTCATTGTCTGGCTGATCGTGGTCAAGGGCCAGTACAAGACGGTGGAGAAAGTCTTCCTCGCCGCGTCGTTTTTCTATCTCACCTACATCGTTGCCGGATTCCTGGCCAAGCCTGCCTGGCTGGAAGCGCTCGAAGCCACCATTGTCCCGCCGCACAAGGAAATGTTTCTGCGGCAGGATTACCTGTACATGGTGATCGGTGTCGTCGGCACCACCATCGCGCCCTGGATGCAGTTCTACCTGCAGGCGTCCATCGTGGAGAAAGGCGTGACCCGGCGGCAGTACAAGGCGTCGCGGCTCGACGTGGTCACCGGCTGCGTCTTTACTGACATTGTGGCCTGGTTCATCATCGTGGCCTGCGCGTCCACGCTCTATGTGCACGGTTACCACAACATCAGCGACGCGAAAGATGCGGCCCAGGCGCTGCATCCCCTGGCCGGGGACTATGCCTACATCCTTTTTGCCATGGGATTGTTCAACGCTTCGCTGTTCGCGGCCTCGATTCTGCCGCTTTCCACCGCCTACGCGGTTTGTGAAGGCCTGGGATTTGAGTCGGGAGTCGGAAAACGCTTCAGCGAAGCGCCGGTATTCTACTGGCTGTACACCATCCTGATCGTGGCCGGGGCGGGCGTGATCCTGCTGCCCAATATTCCCCTGGTGAAGATTTCCATTCTTTCCCAGGTGGTCAATGGCATCGTGCTGCCGTTCGTGCTGGTCTTCATGCTGCTGCTGGTGAACAAGAAGGACCTGATGGGCGAGTATGTGAGCTCGCGTCTCTACAATGTGATTGCCTGGGCCACGACCGTGATCATGGTGGGCCTCACGCTGGCCTGGTTCTGGACGCTGCGGAGCGGTTGACCGTCCATAGCAGAACAATTAAAAGTGTGCGGCCCACATGGTGCTTAGGCGATCTTGCCTTCGGACAACTCTTTCACCAGTTGCAGGTCGGCTTCCAGAAAATCGAATGAAGGCAGGTCGGAGCGCGTGGCCCAGCGCATGTCCTTGAAAATCCGGTTCTCGATTTCGCCTTTGTATTCGCGCACGGCGTAGAAGCGCAATTCCACAGCAGACCGGTTGTTGTAATCATGGCGCAGACGCGCTACTTCGTCCCCGATGGTGGCATCGATGCCGAGTTCCTCGTTCAATTCACGGCGCAGGGCGTCGCGCGGCTGCTCGCCGGCTTCGATCTTGCCTCCAGGGAATTCCCATTTCAGCGGCATGGTCTGGTGCCGGGTACGCTGGCATACCAGAAGCCGCTCATCCTGGAAAATCAACGCGGCCACCACTTGCTTCAGGGAAGGCAGAGGTCCCCGCTGGTAAGGGCGTGCCGAATCGGATGCCCGACTGCCCCCGCTTGCGCGAGCCTGGTCTTTCCCACTCTTCATCCTGCGAACTTTTCCAGCTGCTTCCCCACCAGCGAAGCACAATACTCCACCAGGACGCGGTCTTCGTCACCGAAAGCGGCAGGGAAGTGGCTGTCAATGTCCAGTTCGCCCACGACCTTGCCGCGGACAAACACGGGCACGACGATTTCAGATTTGGTTTCGGTGGAGCAAGCCAGGTAGCGGTTGTCGAGGTTGACGTCATCGACCACGATGGTCTTGCCCGTGGAAGCGGCCGCTCCGCAGATACCCTGGTTCAGGGGGATGCGAGTGTGCGGCGTCATGGCTCCCTGAAAGGGTCCCAGGGCCAGCATGCGCGGTTGCGAATCCAGGGGCTTGTTCTCCAGCATGTAGAAGCCGACCCAGTTGTATTTCAGCATGCGATCATGCAGTACCTTCACGGTTTCCCACATGAAGTCTTCCACCGATCCGGCAGCTTGGTTGATGCGGTCGATCTCTTTCCTGACTTCTGCGAATGCGGAACCAGAGGGCATAGGTGTCCGGATTACGAGGCCGAAGCGCGTGCGGTCAAACTCACACCTCGACGATACATCTTAGCCCTTTGGGGTGTGGAAAAGCACTGGGATGAATCGCCGCCGCCAACGCTCGCAGGCCGTGCACCAGAGTGGGAGCCGGCGTGTTCAGAAGCTCATCGCGGATGCAGTACACCCGGCCGGCGCGCACCGCTGGCATCTCCTGCCACCCCCGCTCCCGGACAATCCTCTGCAGGGGCACGCGGTCCCCGGCCCCGCACCACGCAGCCACGACGACTTCCGGGGCATGGGCCAGAACCAACTCCGCTGACGACTGTGCTCCCGGTTCGCCCAGGAACTCGCCGCCTGCGGCTTCGACCAGTTCCGCCACCCATTTCTGCGACGCAATCAGCGGCCTACCCCACTCTTCACAATAGACGCGGGGCCGTTGCGCGCTCGTGACCCGCGCACGAAGGGCCTCGATCTCACGCTGCATGTCCGCAATCACACTCTGCCCTCGCTCTCCGGCGCCTACAACTCCGGCGATGGTGGCGATGTCGGTATAAATGTCGGCCAGCGTTTTTGGCGCGAGGCCCAGAAAGCGGACGCCCGCCTTCAGGATTTCCACCACTGCCTTCTCCTGGTAGGGAACGGCCGCGATCACCAGGTCGGGACGTGCGGCCATTATCTGCCGGCCCTGCGCCGTCCAGGAATCGGCGACGATGCTGCGTGCGCCATCGTTGACTTCCGGGCAGACATCGGCGCAATACCGGGTGCAGGCCACTACTCTGTCCAGCCGGCCCAGCGCGGCCAGGATGACGGTGGCGCTGGGCTGCAGGCAGACCACGCGCCGTGGAGTATTGTCGGCCATCACTCTCCCCATCGTACAGGCCCTCCGTTTTTTGGGGAGCGGGCTTTTACACAATCGCCGGCCACCCGCTACAATCTCGCGGAGGGTTTCAGTCCATCATGTTCATCCACATGTTCGCGTTCCGCTGGAAAGCAGGCGTCACGGAAGAGCAGAAACAACGCGTCATTGCCGAAATACGCAAGCTGCAAGGCCAAATCCCGGGCCTGGTGGAAACTCTCGTCGGCACCAACACTTCACCGCGCGGACAAGGCTTCGAACTGGGTGGCGTAATGAAGTTTACCGACGAGGCGGCCCTGCGTGCCTACGGCCCTCATCCCATACATCAGAAGTTGCTGGCCTGGCTGGTGCCTTTGATTGATCCGATCGAAGTGGACTTCGAGGCCGGGATTTAAGGCTCGCGATGTACTCACCGCAGGTCCTCGATCACTTCCAGAATCCGCGCAACCCGGGCATAGTCGCCAATCCGGACGCCTCCGCCCAGATTGAGAACCCGGCCTGCGGCGATGTCCTGAAACTCACCCTGCGAGTTGCGGCCGGACGCATCGCGGACATCCGGTTTCTCGCCCAGGGATGCGTTCCCGCCATGGCTTGCGCCTCGCTGCTCACCGAAATGCTGCAGGGAAAAACAATCGCGGAAGCCCGGCAGTTGCGCCGCGAAGAACTGATTCGAGCCCTAGGCGGCCTGCCCCAGGCCTCGACCCACGCCAGCCACCTGGCGCTGGACACCCTGGCCGCCCTCCTCAAGCAACTGGGAACCGGCAACTAAGAACCAGCAACTGGTTCGGGATGATAAACCGGCCAGCCACGTTGGGCGGCGATAGCCAGCAGTTCGGTGGTGGGATTAATGGCAAAGGGATGCCGTGCGATTTCCAGCATGTCAGCGTCCCAGATGGAATTTCCAAAGACAGCGTCCGGAGTGCGCGCGATCACCTCGCGGATAGCCAGGGGCTTGCCTTTCCCGCTGGGCACGCGGACAACCCGGTCGGTGACCTTGCCGTTTTCGGCCACGACCGCCGCCGCCAGTATCCGATTAGATGGGATCCCGAAGTGCTTCATCCCCGCCCGGATGACCCATTCACTGGTGGACGACACCGCCCAGACCTCGCAGCCGGTTTCATGCAGGCGGAAGACCAGGTCCTTCATCTCGGGAAAGAATCCGCCCACCATTTTTGCCTCGAAAAACTTTTCCGCGGCGCGCAACATGTCGGATTCCAGAAGCCCTCGATTCATGGTTACCATTTCGGCGCACATGTCGTCTTCGCTGACCTTGCCGGCCAGGTAGTCGGCATAACGGGCCCAGGCCCAGCGAACCACGTGGTCAGAAACCAGGCCGCCATTCAATTCCCACTCGAAAAAACCGAAGCCGGCGTCGCCTGACCAAAGGGTGCCGTCACAGTCGAAGACGGCGAGCCGGGGCTGCAACTGCAGGACCGACTGGATGAAGCCGGCGATTTTCGACGAGGAGTTCAGCTGCGCATTCTCTG
Source organism: Terriglobia bacterium (assembly GCA_963699935.1). Classification (GTDB taxonomy): domain Bacteria; phylum Acidobacteriota; class Terriglobia; order Terriglobales; family Acidobacteriaceae; genus JAIQFF01. The sequence goes on along the minus strand of CAVOVU010000020.1, from coordinate 604,949 downwards.
GATTCATGCTTATGAGTGGATTATCTCGTTTGAGGATTTAACAGCGCGGCATAGTCCTCGGGCGTATTCACATTCATGGCGACATGCGGATCGTCAACCGGGACGTACAGCACATGTTGCTGCTGCTGATGTTCGACATCTCTGGCGGTCGCAGTTGCGGGGGCCTTGAGAAATACCTCGATCATTTCGCGCCCGGCCAGGAAGGGATGCCCATGGCGCCCATCGTATTCCGGCACCACCGCCCAGATTTCGGAAGTCGCGTTTTCAAATGCGGCGCGCAATATGGCCAGGGCCGTGGCGCTGGCAGGCGGACGATCCACCAGTGTGATCATGGCGGCATCGCGCCCCAGATCCATGACGGCCTGCAGTCCGACGCGCAGAGAACTGAACTGACCACCCTCCGGCGCCGGGTTTCGCACCAGCGAACCGCCCGCCGCGTACACCACCGGAGCCAGTTCACGCTCGTTATTTCCGACCACCACAACCACCTGGTCAGTGGAACTCAGGGAACGAATCGCGGCGGACAGAAATGTCTCCCCGGAAAATGGCATGCCTCTGGCTACCGGAGGCCAGGGCAGCAGCGCCTTGTCCGACCCCATGCGCGAGGACTCACCCGCCGCCAATATCACTCCGCACCAACTGGGCGCCCGGCTCATGTAAGGAAGATAGCAAATATTGAAGGTTAAGAACGGCTCAATCGCAGGGACTTGGTGGAGCAGGCCGTCGGGCCTGCAGTTTGGACGCTGCCCTAAACTTCTTCTTCCGATTCTTCCAAAGCCTCGGACGCTGCACCGCCTGGCTCTCGCTGGCGCGAATGAAACCAGCTCATGTGGGGCAGCTCTCGCTCCACACGCCGGCGCGCGGCAATCAGTTCGGCGGTAATCGCCACCGCGATCTCCTCCGGGGTGACCGCTCCGATGTCGAGTCCGACCGGGGCATGTACGCGGTCAAAAAGCTCGGCCGCAAGGCCTTCTTTGGTCAGCTCCTGAAAGATGGTGATGGTCTTGCGTCTGGAGCCAATCATCCCGATATAGCGAGCGGAGGTCTGCACCGCCCAGCGCAACACTCGCATATCGTCGCGATGTCCGCGGGTGACGATTACAAGATAAGAAGATTCATTGGGAGCAAGTCGCGCCATGGCGCGGTCGAAATCTTCAGCAATCACTTCTTTGGCTTCGGGGAAGCGTTCGCGGTTGGCATAAGCTTCGCGGTCGTCCACCACGGTCACGTCGAAACCCGCGTTTCTTGCGATCTTATAAAGGTTTACGGAAACATGACCTGCACCGAAGATATAAAGTGATGCTGGAGGTAAGACCGGCTCCACGAAAATGTCGAGGGTGCCACCGCAGACCAACCCGGTATCGTACTTGGGGTCCTGATTGAGGTTGAAGGTCAGGGTGCGGGGCTTCTCGCTTTCCATCACTTCGCGCGCCGCCTGCCATATCTCAGCCTCGACGCAGCCACCGCCAATCGTGCCTACGATCGAGCCATCGTCCCGCACCAGCATCTTGGCAGTCTTGAACGAGGGAATCGACCCGCGCACGTTGACGATGGTCGCCACCGCCCCCCGGCGCCCCTCCTGCCGCAGCTTGACGATCTCCTCGTAGATGTCCATGGCAGCTTGATTATCAGTCGGTTAACAGGGGGAGTCAACAGGACAAAAACAAAAGCCCCGGATCATCACTCCGGGGCTGCTGGCGCTTGACCAGCGTACTTGAAACACGGCCTGTCACCCTCTATCGTCGCGCCGCGCTTCCAAGTTGTCAAGCATACTTATGGGAGTGGTCGCCGCGGAGGGCGGCGGATTTGAACCGCAGTGGCTGATTGGACCACTCTCCGGCGTGACAGGCCGTGTCCAGTACCCACTGGCAACGCCCTCCAGATCCGGCATGTCAATAGCGACATTACTTGGAAGATCGTCCCGCTGTCTGTGATATGTGAACATCCTGACGTGCCGAAATGGGACTTCGAAATACACCTGTGGTAGGTTGAGTTCCTATCGGAGGAGCCATGAAAGCTGTCCGCATCCATGAATTTGGTGGTCCTGAAGTTCTGCGCTACGAAGATGTTCCCGATCCGCGGCCACGACAGGATCAAGTTCTCGTTCGCGTCAAGGCTTGCGCTCTGAACCATGTCGATCTTTGGGTAAGAAAAGGCCTGCCCGGAGTGACCCTGCCACACATTCTCGGGGCGGACATCGCCGGTGAGATTGCCGAGGTGGGAGAGTACGTCACCGGTATCACAACCGGACAACGAGTAGTGTTGGCGCCGATGCACTTTTGCCATCACTGTGCCAAGTGTCTGGCGGGTTTGCAGAACCAGTGTCCAGAATTTACCGTCCTCGGCAATCGTGTGGACGGCGGAAATTGCGAACTGATCGCCGTCCCTGCCGTGAATGTAATCCCGATTCCCGATAGCCTGGATTTCAACCAGGCCGCCAGTGTTCCGCTGGTGTTCCTCACCGCGTGGCACATGCTGGTGGGTCGGGCCAATATTCGTCCCGGACAAACTGTGCTGGTGCTGGGCGCCAGCTCCGGTGTGGGCATCGCTGCCATCCAGATTGCGAAATTATTTAACGCTCTCGTGATTACCACCGCAGGTGACGAGAGGAAACTGGAGAAGGCCCGAGGGCTGGGTGCCGACCACGGCATCAACCACTACCAGCAGAAGATTTCTGAAGAAGTACGCAAGCTCACTAACAAGGAAGGTGTGGACATCGTCATCGAGCACGTGGGCTCCGCCACCTGGGACGAGAGCCTGAAATGTCTCAAGCCCGCCGGCACCCTGGTCACCTGCGGCGCCACCACCGGATTTGCCGCCGGCATCGATTTGCGCTTTTTGTTTTCACGCCAGCTCTCGCTTCTGGGTTCCTACATGGGCACGATGGCAGAATTGCGCGAGGTGCTGGGCCATGTCTTCGCCGGACGCCTCAAGCCGATGGTCGATCGAGTGTTTCCGCTGCAGGAAATTCGCGCCGCGCACGAATACCTGGAGCAGAGCAAGATGTTCGGCAAACTAGTGATCGAATGTTCTCATTGAGTTGGCGTAAGCAAGTTCACCTGAGGCTTGAAACAGTTCGGCTACATCGCTCCTTGACCTGGGCTCCGCGAGTTCCAGACCAAATTGCCAGATCGCTTCTTACAATTGCGTTGACTTCCCGAATCCTAAGGGTCAGAATTCCTGGCGTCCCTCCGAAGATGTATTTCCAGTTCGTTCGGAACCGCACCTTCCAGGAGGCGAATAGCTTTTTCCCTCGTCGTCTAAAACCGAACCCAAGGGCAGTATCCAATCTTCGCATTGCACTTGATCCGGAAAGCGTCAAGTGACGTTGTTCGCGCAAGACCAGACCACACCAACATCGGCGGCTCGCCCCAGTGTCAACTACTTTTAGCCTGCGTGGCGGAGTCAGACCAAAAGCAAATTCTTGAAATGAACCAGCCCCAATCTTCTGAACAGCAATTCAACGCAGGTCAACTGACTCGATAAGGAGTGGCACCAATGAAAAGGAAATTGAGCACAGCCAAGTTTGGGCTCTTACTCGGTACAGTTTGTTTGGCTCTCGTTCCGGGACTTTCAGCCCAGTCCGCGAACGTCACCGTGTTTGCCACGGGACTTAACAATCCCCGAGGACTGAAGTTTGGCCCGAATGGGGTAAACCTTTTTGTGGCGGAGGGTGGAACCGGCGGTACTCGCTCGACCATCGGCAAGTGTGAGCAGGCAGCCCCCGGCCCCGGCCCTTATACCGGAGGCTTTACCGCACGCATCTCAAAGATTAATCCCAAGGGAGTCCGCACGACTGTGGCGGACCACTTGCCTTCCAGCCAAACCAGTCCAGCGATCGGCAGCCTGGTCAGCGGCATTGCCGATATCGCTTTCATCGGCAACACTCTCTACGCTCTCAAAGCAGGCGCGGGCTGCTCCCATGGACTGATAAACACCAACAACGGGGTGCTGGTTGTGAACCCGGATGGCAGCTGGAAAGAAATTGCCAATCTGAGCGCATTTCAAAAGGCCCACCCGGTCAAGAATCCGCAACCCCTCGACTTCGAGCCCGATGGCACCTGGTACAGCATGGTGGCCTCGGGAAACGCGTTTTACGCAGTTGAGCCCAACCATGGAGAACTCGACAAAATCGACAAATCAGGGAAGATCACACGGTTGGTGGATATCTCGGCTTCGCAGGGCCATATTGTGCCGACGGCGATCACTGAGCTACTCGGTGGAATTTTTCTGATTTCCAACCTGGACACCTTTCCTATCGTTCCCGGGTCTTCCTCGTTATTCGTCGCCACCAAAACAGGAGGGTTCGTGAAACTGGTTTCCGGCTTCACCGCCGTACTGGGTCTGGCTGCGCGCAACGGCAAGATTTATGTGCTGGAAATGTCAAATGCGGCTAACGGTCCCGCACCTCACACTGGTGACATCGTTAGCGTTGACCTCGCCGGCCACAAGCAGACTATCGCCAGCGAATTGGATTTCCCTACCGGCATGACGTTTGGCCGTGACGGCAACCTGTACGTTTCCAACAAAGGTTTTGGATTCGGTCCGGGTGAGGGCGAAATCCTGAAAATAACGTTGCACTAAAGTTCGCAAATCAAGTCAGGTTCAGCTTTCGCGCCGTGTCATCCACACGGCGCGTTTTTCTTGTCTGCGCCCCCGGTTCAGTCCAGGAATCAAACAGACGGAAATTGCAGTGATTCTGGTCCTGAGGCGCGGGCCTGCACGGATCCACGGGCATACCTGCAGACAACGTGGCGCGGGAGTTTCTACTACAATCCCCGACTGAGGTGGCATCCAATGCCGAACGTTTCTGCAATTATCAAGCAGCTCAAGCAGGAAAGAGATCGAGTAGCAAAACAGCTCTCTGGGATAGACGCTGCCCTGACGGCGTTTGCAACTTTCTATCGCCTGCCCAGCCGCCAGCGCCGCATATTGAGTCTCGCGGCTCGCAAGAAAATTGCCGCCGCGCAACGGGCGAAGGTCAGAACGAAAACGAAAAGCTAAATTTCAAGTTCTACGAAACCTGATTGGCCCTCGTTGCGACTACAGCCATTTTTTCCCGGACTCTCTGTCTGGCCAGTGGGTGCGACCCGGCAACCTCTCCAGCCTGCAGCACAGCAGCCCCCAAACAGCAATCATCAAGCGATTGACCAGGGGAAGATAGACGCCTGTTTGCCCGGAATCGCCCTGTTCTTCTGTTGAACAGTGCTGGGAGCGGATGTCTTAAGCCCTTCCAGCGGATGCTCGCTTCGTATGTTACGCAGGTCACGGTACGGTCTCTCGTACCACCGTAACTTTCACGAATCAGCCCACTCCACTACTTTCGAGACTGGCGAACCACAGGGACGCGGAGTTTTCCATTGAGAAACGCCGCTAGCCAACAAAATTCTGGAAGTCGGGATGAGGATGGAGCAACAAGTCAATCGCCGCCGCTGGGAACGTTATCCGTTTGACGCCTCGGTGCGCGTCGTAGTGGACCACGCCAGAGTCAACCATTCCGCCGAAACCACGATCGTGGATGCGCGCGGCGTTCATTTCAGCGAAGGCGGACTGTGTCTTTTTGCCGCCGCCAACCTGCCGGTAGGAAGCCATATCAAGGTCGAGTTCACTAATCCCCACACCGATGAGCCGGTGCGGGTGCACGGGAAGGTCCGTAACCGCAGCGTCTATCTGTACGGAGTGGAATTTCTTTCCGACAAGTTCGAAGACCGCCAGCAACTGGCGCGCTTGAGCGCCGGCCTCCGTGGCGGCGGTGCCCCGTCCGCCTAGTTCGTGTGGGTCGGACACTCCTGTCCGACTTCGCTCAGGGCAGGCTCTGTCCGACGCTTTGGACTTTGACTTCCCTACGCGTGATCAAAATCAAAACCAACTTCAACGGCGGCGGGCGAGGGCGCCCGCCCTACACTTGAATCTTACTTGCGGCGGGCGCTTCCTCTCGCTCTGACATCCGGGACTTCTTCTCCCAGCGCGGTGGCCAGGTCGATCTGATGGTCCTGTTCGTCCACCAGGATCTGTCGAATCTGTTCCGCCAGCGCGAACTCTCCCAGAGCTTCACATTGCCCGATGCGCTCGCGGTAATTTCGTATGGTGTCATTTTCGTTGGCCAGGTCGAAGCGCAGCATTTCGCGCGCGTCATCCGAAGTCTTGACCGGCAACGGATTCACCGTGGGCATTTTGCCCAGATAGTCAATCTGGCGCGAGATGATCAGCGCGTGATCGAGTTCCTGCTTGGCATGGATGGCCAGCTGGTCGGCGATGTTCATGTATTCGGCGCCCTTGAGCACCTGGGAGTACACGACGTAACCGATGATGGCCTGGTACTCGCGGGAAAGATCTTCGTTCAGCAGTTCCGCCAGGCGGTCGCGGGAAATCTCTCGTTGGTTGTCAGCAGACTTCGATTCGGCCATGAACTTTCTCCTAGGGGATAAAAAATGTTGTGGGCATCTATCCTACAACTTTTTGCAGCAGCGGCCCGATGGCGGCAATATTCTTCAGCAGGCCGTCGGGAATATTGTGCCTCTGCTTGAGGTATTCCGGGCTGTTGTAGGAGACCCGGACTTGCCCGCCGGCGTCCTGCCAGATCAACGCCTTCAGCGGCAGATCAATGGCGAGCGTGGGGGAGGCGATCATCAGCGGCGTCCCGCCCTTGGGGCTGCCGAAGATGATCACTTGCGTGGGCGGCATCTTCAGGCCCAGCTTTTTCGGCCTCGCCGCTGTGGTCGATGCGGCAAAATTCGGTCAACCCCTGGGCCTGAAGCAGGGCCTCCAGCCGCGTAATTGTTTCCGCCACCGAATAAGGGCTGCTGAGATGGACCATTCCATTGTCGGGCAGGGAAGGCACGGGACTCCTCCTTAGAGATTTGAGTTCGAGCCGCCCCATTTATTTCTAACATACGCTTCAAAGGCCCTCACCCAATCGCCCGCCCAGTCACTCTGGCATAATTGGGGCGCCGCAGCGGGGCAATGCAACCAAATCCACACTGGAGTCAACCATGAGCGACCCGGAACCAACCATCGATCGGAGAAGATTCCTGGCCAAGTCCGCAGCCCTGCTGGGCGGAGGCGCCGCATTTGTCAGGACAGCTCTTTCGTATGACAAGATCCTGGGCGCCAACGATCGTATTTCGGTGTGCCACATCGGCAACGGGAGCCGGGGCGGGGACCTGGACTGGATTGTGTCCCAGCTGAAAACCAGCCACAACGTGGAGACGACCGCAGTCTGTGATCTGTGGCGACTGAACCGCGAGAAGGCGGTCGCGGTGAATGCGAAGTATTACGGCCGTGCGCCACGCGGGTATCAGTATTTGGATGACGTGCTCGCTTTGAAAGACGTTGACGCGGTGATTATTTCCACCCCGGAACACTCCCACTCGCCCATCCTGAAAATGGCGGTGGAAGCCGGCAAAGACGCCTACGTTGAAAAGCCGATGGGCAACGTGCTGGCAGAGGCAAAGGCGGCCCGCGATGCAGCCATGAAACTGAACAGGATTGTACAAGTAGGTACGCAGCATCGCAGTGAACCTTATCCCAAGGCCGCTCGCGAATTGGTTCAAACCGGAGTTCTCGGAGAAGTGAGCAAGGTGGAAATTGTCTGGAATTACCACGGTCCCCGCTGGCGTGGACGCGAGGAAACGAAGCTGCTGCGCGAACAGGACACGGATTGGCGGAAATGGCTGCTCACCAAGCCCTATCGCCCATTTGATCCGCAAGTCTATTGCGAATTCCGCTTGTACAGGGAATTTTCAAGCGGCATTCCCGATCAATGGATGAGCCACGCTTCCGACCTCGTCCACTGGTTCATGAACGACAGCTTTCCCCGTTCGGTGGTCGCTCATGGCGGCATTTTTGCCTGGCACGATGGCCGGGAGAACGCGGATACGTTTCAAGCCTTACTGGAATATCCCAAGGGGTTTTTGGTGAGCTACTCAACCAGCTTCGGCAACGACTCCCCCGGCTTCACCCGCTATATGGGAAAAAAAGCAACCCTGATGAACCTCGGAGGTGAGGGCAGTCCACGATATCAGTTGGTGGAAGAGAAAGGGAACCATGAGGACAACGCCAACATCGACCAGGCCAGAACCGCGAAATACGTTCTTCTCCCGGGCGAAACCGAGCTTCCGCCCATGGGCATCGATGACCTGTCGCTGGGGCACATGGCGAATTGGTTCGAATGCATGCGCTCGCGGCAGCAGCCCAATTGCACAGTGCAGGATGGGTTCGCGCACTCCGTGGCCTGCATGATGGCAGCGGAGGCTTACTGGTCAGGCAAAAAGCAGTTTTGGGATGCCGCCACGGAGACGATTCTGGATCGGGCACCCGGGAGCTAAGAGGCCTGTTCCGGACCATCCAGGCAGAGCGCGGAACTCTGCGGTGGTCTATTGCGTACTCTTAGCATGCGCCTCCTGATCTTTTTCCTGGTGTCTGCGTTTTGTTCGTGCTCTGCCGTCGCTCAACCGAGCTGCCCGCTAGTGAACGATTCAGCGGGTGCAGGCGGGCGATCTGCCAACCAACCGCCCACGCCCCCTTCCTTTCCGCTACAGCTCGAAATGCGTGTGCCTTTCGAGCCCACGGCATTCCCCAGCGAAGGCCGTAATTCTCTGATCTATGAGTTGCATCTGACGAACTTCGGGTCGGCTCCTCTTAGCCTGAGCCGGATCGACGTGCGCGACGCAGATTCGCCGGCTGCCCAGCCGATTGCCATTTTTGGGCAGGAGCAGCTTGAAACCATGCTGCAGCCCGTGGGTGGCGCAGTTGCCGGAGCGAAAGGAAATCTCACAATTGCCGGTGGCCGGACCGCCATCGCTTTTGTGTGTATAGCGTTCGACCGCGGCTCACCTATACCAGACAGATTGCTTCATCTGGTTGTGACGGCCGACTCTATGGCCGAAGGGGCGGTCATCACCACACGTCACACTGCGCTGCATGTGCTCGGGCCGCCGCTGGAAGGAGCCAACTGGGTTGCAGGCGATGGCCCGGGTAATGACCCGGACAACCATCATCGACGCGGAATTTTCGTTCTCAATGGCCAGGCGGTGATCTCGCGACGCTACGCGATCGATTGGAAGCAGATCAAGGACGGTACGACGTTCTCTGGAGACTCGCGGGAAGTGGGCTCTTACTTTGCCTATGGCAGGCCGGTGTTGGCTGTCGCCGATGCCCGGGTGGTTACGGCAAGAGATGGCCTTCCCGACAATGTTCCCGGACATGGCGAGTCGTTCCACCCCGCTGTGCCGATTACGATGGAAACAGTTGCGGGAAATACGATCACCCTCGATCTCGGTGGCGGTCAGTTTGCATACTACATGCATCTGCAATCGGGCAGTCTGCGAGTAAAGGCAGGCGACCGCGTGCGCCAGGGGCAGGTGTTGGCGCGCATCGGCTGTACCGGCGACGCGCGCGAGCCTCATCTGCATTTCGAAGTCACCACTTCTTCGAGACTGGCGTCGGGTGAAGGTGTGCCTTATCTCATCGACCGGTATCGTGGCAGTAGCGCGAGTGGCGGGCCTATGGAACTACGCGTACACGAGCTGCCCTTGGATCAGAGCGTCGCCGATTTCCCGGAACTCCACGCTAGACAGAAGTGAGGCACGGTGGAACGGGTGGCCCATCAAGCCGTCTTTTGGCTTGAATGGGGCTTTGTCCCGGCGCTCTGCTGCCGTGAGTGGACGGAAGAAGGGGAACGAATCGAGCGCCAACTGTGTCCAATAAGTGGTAGACGCCCCCACCCAAGTCAGAAAATGAGGATGACGCCGGAAGAAGTGCCCACCATCTACAGCCATCAGTACCCCGAACTGGCTACGGCCGAAATCACGGGACCAGAAGCGGCTGGAGAACAACTGCAATACAGATTTGCGAGAGCTATTGGGGCAAAGGGTTAGCAACCACCGTGGCGGGGTTGAGATCGGCAAACACAAATGGATCGCGCACGACGCTCTCGCCGACCGAAACAGGAATGTCGATGCTCAGCATGGGCCCTGCATATACAAATGAGTGAAACTCCCCTTTCTCACCGCATGGATCGACTCCGTCGGGCAGAGCAGACAACAAGTTCTCATCAAACTCGTGCCCGGCAAACGAAGCGTCGAGTTTGAGCGTGTCCACACAGGTCAGTTTCGCCCGCACGCCAGAGGCGATCATCTGCCTTGCCAAGTCCCGAGTGGGCTGCCCCCACAAGGGAAATATTGGCAGTAGGCCAGTGTTTCTCATCTGTTTTTCACGGTACGCGCGCACGTCTTCGAGAAAGAGGTCGCCAAATGCGATCCCTTCGATTCCAGCCGCGACAGCTTTGCCGCATGTTTCGGCCATAAGCAACTCATACTGGTCGTTGGAACAAGGCCAGGGCAAAGGGACAGCCCAAAGCGGCAACCCGGCTGCCGAGGCTTGTTGTTCGACCAGTTCACGGCGGACGGCGTGCATAGCAACCCGGCCGGCCGCCTCGTTGAACGTGGTCAGCAGTCCGGCGACTTCATACTCTCCGCGCTGACGGAGAACATGTAAACTCCACGCACTATCTTTGCCGCTGCTCCACGACAGAAGAACGCGCTTCATCGCCGATTTCCCCAGATCGAAGCAAGACGGACAATTTGTGGTTTATGCTGTCGATCAGTGTGAAATATGAAAACAAAGCGTAGCAGAGAAAGGGCTCGCTCCAATCGGGAAAGACAAAAGAATACGGGCGGATGGTCCACCGCAAAGGCCTTGCGCGACCTTGAGGCTGTGACCGGCTCCGCGATGTGACCCAAGCTTCGCGGTCAAAATGAACTGGCCTGCTGGTTTGGGCGGGCGCCGGTTTCAGGAGACCACTGATCGGCCGGTGATTCCCGCCGCTGCGCTTCGCGCGGCATGGCGCCCGCGAGCAGAAGGATGGCGCCGCAATACATCAGCGTATCCGCCATGTAATTGAGGCCGTTGTCGAGGCTGGCGCGCTCTACGACTGCGATCGGCACGTACACGACTAACTCCACGAAGAGCACGGTCAGGCCGATCCACGTGGCTGCGGCGCGGGTTTTCTTGCCGACAAGCAACAGGATACCCGCGACGGCGTAAACCACGGCCGCCAGGTACGTCCAAATGGCGTGACCGAAGATCCACTGCGGCGTCAGCCTTTCCAGCGGAACGGCGGGCACGTGATCGGCATGCATGAATTGCTCGAAGCTGTAAAACAGCACGGGGATGGCGATGAAGTATCGCGCAATCGTTGCCAGGACGTGCTTGCGGCGCTCCGCGTCCCGGCTCGGCCAGGCTGGCTGCCAGCGCCAGAGCGCCGCCGCTGAAGGATAGTTCCCGCAGCGTCAACGTCAGACCAAACCGGTCCCCCGGATTGTGTGCCCAACCTGGGGCGTCCATCAGCACTACGAAAAGGAAAAACGTCAAGGCCAGCAAACTCGCCGCGAGAGGCGCCTGGATCTTCGTCACCAGGCTCAGCGCGGCTGCGATAAAGCAGGCGCCTACGAAGTACGCCCAAAACAGATGCCACGGAATCCACCGCGGTACGATCGACGCGACGGCCTTCGTCAGCGTGAAGTGTTCGGTGCCGAAGGCCGCGAGTGGCGCCGCGTAGAAAAGCGGCCCGAACAAAATCAACTTGTCCAAGCCTCGAGCCTTGTGCCAATCGCCGCGAAGAAAGATCGTGACCAGCCCGATGGCGAGAGCCAACCCAAAGGCAAGATACGACCAGATCACCGTGCTCGGCACTGCGAAGAAGACCATGACTGCCGACGAATTCAGTAAGTTGCCGCTCATGACGAATCCTCTCCATCCTGTCGCGTCTATCAACGCCGTCGTATCGGCTGGCTGGCCCACCCTTCCATCAAACCGTTTGAGGCTGCCCCACCCTCTGCGAATTTCAGAGGGTGGGAGACGATGCGCTCAACCTCTTGAAATTCTGACTTTATTCTTGGCGCGTTCAGTGTAATGCAAGCGGATAGTAGCCTGCGCCAGGCAGGCCGCACAGGTCCCCACCCTCTGAAAACCACAGAGGGTGGGGCAGCCTCATTCAGAATTAGGTCGAGAAAAATCAAAAGCGAGGGTGGGCCAGCCCGTCTGGGATACTCAATGAATTACCGGAAGGCCCACGCGCCTTACCTCGTTCACCTGCCTGGTTTACAATAAATCTGTCATGTCAGACGGACTCAGCTTCGGCCCTTACACCACCACCGAGAACGGCAAGAAGGTCGTCAAGGAACTTACCTTCGGGAACCCGGCGCCGGAAGGCGTGGTGCTGACCACGCTCGATTCGGCGGTCAACTGGATGCGCAAGAATTCCATCTGGCCGCTCACGTTCGGCTTGGCCTGTTGCGCCATCGAGATGATGTCGATGGGCGCATCCCGTTTTGATATTGCCCGCTTCGGAGCGGAAGTATTTCGTCCCTCGCCTCGCCAGTCTGATCTCATCATCATCGCCGGACGGGTCTCCAACAAAATGGCGCCCGTCATCCGCCAGCTCTGGGAACAGATGCCCGAGCCCAAATGGGTGATTTCGATGGGAGCCTGCGCCACTTCCGGCGGGGTGTTCAATAACTATGCCCTGGTGCAGAGCGTGAACCAGGTGATTCCTGTCGATGTCTATGTTCCGGGTTGTCCGCCGCGTCCCGAACAGTTGATCTACGCCATCACGCTGCTGCAGGAAAAAATCCAGCAGGAGCGCGGCTCGGTGCGGCGCGCCTTAAACCTCGGCTGACTTTCCTCAGGCTGAAGAAAATTACTACGGTGCGATAAAGCTGATGGTGATCCGGGTTTCTTTCGGAATGGGCTTGCCGTTCAGCAGGTAGGGGCTGTACCGCCATTTGCGGACCGCATCCATCGCTGCCGCTGACAGCAGTGGATCTCCGCTCACCAGCTTCAGGTCGTCCACCTGGCCTTCAACGTTCACGACGGCGTCAATCACCACGCTGCCGGTCATATGCAGCCGTCGCGCTTCTTCAGGATAGACCGGCTGCACCTTGTGCCGCAGTACGCCTCCGGTCGTGCCCTGCGAAACCGGGACACTCAGCTTGGGCACTTCTGGCGCTGCCTCAATCACCTTCCCAAGATCAACCGGCGCGGCGCTGGATGTCGCGACCATCGGAAGGTCCTCATTGTTCGACGCGGCAGGCGGTGGGGCCTCTGTGCCCGCGGCACTGTTGTCGGCCGGTTGCGCCGCCTGGACTTTCCGTCGATTACTTCATCGGGGATCGGAGTTGTGGCGGCATTTGCTGCGGCATGTGGAGCAGATGGTTTGCCGGGGCGCGCTTTCGGATAAACGACGTCGGGAGTCCCGGGAAATCCCGCCCCAGCGGTTGGATTCGCAGTGACGGAGGGAACCACCTTGGGGCTGGCGGTCTTCCTGCTGCGGGACGCAACACTGGCCTCATACCACGCTCTCCAGCCATAAACCGACAGCATCGCCAGCCCGATTACGGCTGCGGCGGCTATGGCCACGAGACGCCACTTTTTCCGGGCGAGGGCCTCTTTGATTTGCGCGCTGGCGAAGGCTTCCCGCACTTGAGCCAGCGGAACCTCGGCTGCAACCGGAGCAACCGGCTCCAGCGGAGTCGCAACTTGGGCCGGGGCATCGTCTATCGCCGCGTCCTGGTTTACGGCCTCCTCCAGTTCTACCGGCAGGACCAGACTTGTGGCTGCGGCCTGAGCCTCCGTCACCGCTCCGCGCGCCCAGGCTGCCTCGGCCAGCCCCGCCAGCCGCTCCAGCAGCTCCATCTTGTCTTCCGTGAAGGCATAGGCCTCGGTCGAGAACGCCTCCAGCACGCCCACCCTGCCGTGCTGCCCGCGCAAGGGCACGACCGCGATGGACTGCAGTCCCATCTGGCGGCAAACTTCGGCATCGACGTGGAAATCCCGGCTGGCGTCATCGCAGCGCAGGCTCACGCCGGTGCGCAGGCATTCGCCGGAGATTCCCGAATCCACGTCAAGCCGCTCGCCCAAATCCGGTGCCGTTTCGCCGCTTCTGCCCACGCAGACCACCGATCCGTCACGCGGCATGGCAATGGCCGCCCCGGTGGCTCCGGTCAGGGAATGAGCGGCCACCGCGATGGTGCCCAGGATGGTGTCGGTGGGCTGGGTGTCGGAGGCGATCATCTTCCGCAGCTTGACGAAAATCAGGGCCGCGTCTGACTGCCGGACGGTCTCCTCGGAGACTTCCGGCCGGGTCCGCACAGAGACTCGCGATCCCGTAGATTCGGGAGGGCTTGGGGTAAGGGGAGGGAGAGGGGCCATTGTTTACAACCTGTTGCGCACCGCCACCGTAGCGGCCAGCAACCCGTACAGGCCGAGTGTGCGGCAAACCAATCAGCTTGTCAACGAAGGATTTGGTTCGTCAACCCGCAGCTGGCCTCACCAGGGAACCCATCTCATAGCGTTGGAAAGTTGTGAGTGTAATGGCGAGGTTACAACCACATAATCTGCGCCGAAGGAATTGACCTCCACGATCCAGGCGGGGTGCGACCCAAGAGCATTGCTTGTGAGCGGGGGAGTCCATCCTCACAGCAACGGGAAGTCCCCCTCAATTGAGCCGCACCCAATTGGAAGGTTAGCGTCTTGCCGCGTCAGTGGTCGTTGCGTTGGAGCAATGATGTTTTGACGCCGCTATCCAGCTTTTCGGCCCCGCAATCGATGTCCTGACCTGGTCAATGAGTGCAATGGCGATTTATCACCAACAATCCCATCCGCTGGTAGGTAATGGATGCAAAACGTGTGGCGAGGCGCTGTAGAATCTTATCGTCCGAAATTGCTACCTAGCGCGGTGCAGCAACATGAAGGAACTTCTAAAGATTGTTTTAGGCATGTCGGCAATAGCCGTCTGTATGTGGCTCTATCTGAAGTTGCTGACGTTCCTGGATGAGTACGGCGGGAGCGCTGGCCGCTACGATGCTAGGGCCGAGCCGTCAAAGGTGGAAATCCAAAGTTTGTTCCACGGCAATGCCAAAGATCAGGATCAAATCTGAAGTTCCCCGGCCCTGTTCAGGCGCCTCCATGTACCTTCCTCCATGGTCAATGAGTGTAATGGCGATTTTTCGCCAACCACTCAGGGTGGGCCGCCCTTCGATGCGTAGGGCGATCAGGATCGATGGCCAGTCGCGTCCGCGTGGCGGTCTATGGGTGCACAATGAACACCTTGTTGCTCTTTGACCCTCACGGCCTCTAAAAAGGTCGCCCCCCCTAGGTCAGTGGTGGTCAATGTGCCGCGGACGCGCCAGCCCGGGACCGACCAGAACACGCGGAACCGCTGCGAAATTCGTATGCTCTTCAGCAGCGCTGCGCGATGGGAATGGCGTCTCCGCTCTCCCCATCGCTTGGCTACAACGGTCGAACCACAAGGGTGCTGGGGCCACTTAGGGTAAAGGGTGATCCCGCGACCGGCTCGATGGAGGTCGGCGTGATGGTGAAGACATACAACTTGTTGGTGGCACGGCTGGTGGCGTAGAGGTGATAGCTCTTGTCCCAGGCGACGCTGCTGATGACGTCCTTGGTAAGGATATTTGAGTACCTGGCGATGGGATTGCGTCCGTTGAAGTGGAAGACCTGAAGACCCGGCACTTCCTTCATGGACTCATCGTAATGGGCCCCGCTCACCGCTAGGAGATTGCCCTGGGGGTTGATCACCATCGACTCCGGGTAAACAGCGGGTTTGAGCTTAGCGCCGTTGTAGAAAAGGTTGCCGTAGTAGTCGTTGGTGTAAGAGGCAAGCACGGGCGGCAAGGAGGGGCCGCAGGGGTAGTCATAGTTCTTCTGAAGGGCTACCGCCATGTGGCCCGTGGGCACGTTCTGGTTGTCGGAGGCCATCGAGACGGTGGAATAACCGCCCCCATCGCCGGTCGGCGGCGGGAATGTGATGTTGGGGTCGTCGAGGTTCATCACCCCAAATCTGTCGCGGTAAAAGGCCACGAAGCCGTTGTCACAATAAGACTCCTGGAAGGTATAGGCGTGGCCGTTATTCCCGGCAACGACAAGGGGGCTCCGGATGGCGCAGCCGCCAGTGCCGCAGAAGCTCCACGCGACCCCGCCAAACGTGAATGCGCCGGTGGTTGCATTGATCTTAAAGGACTGCAAGCCATTGCAGGCATAATCAGACGTTCCCTGTTGGATGTAGACTTCGGTGCCAGTGCGGTCGATCGTGCCCCCAAGGGTAGTGCCGCACTCCCCGGCCGGGTAGAGTGCCGAGTTGATCTGCGCCACCTGCCCCCCGATCCCGCCGGTGGATTTGATCGCGTAAGAATGAATGTAGTGGGTGCCCACCGTAATGAAGTAGCTTCCGGCGGTGCCGATCATCAGGCCTACGGTGTTCTTGAAGGGCGAGCCCGACACCAGGGTCAGCCTGCCGGTTGACGAGGTGGTGTAAACATTCACCCCTTTTGCGGTCTGGACGTAAACACGAGCGACGTTGGTGGGTGTGGTGGCGGCGGCCGACTGGTTCGGCAGGGCTTCGGCTCCGGAGGCTGCTATGGACAGCGCCAAGACAACGCAGATGGCGGGGAAGAGGATTTTGCTCATGGAGTTTATCCGTGGATGCCTGATCGTTCAGGGCAGCCTGATGCTGAAACGGAGGGACGAATCGAGCCCCCATCGTGGGAGAACGTGTTGCGGCCAATCAGAATGGTATCGACACTGGCAATGAACTCGTCGTATCCATGAGGCTCGCCGCTACGGCCAGCAGAGCTGCACCGCTGGTCGTAGGAACGATTCAGGCTAGGACGGGTTCGGTGTATGGGGAACTGTTAGAAGTGACAGGAATGGATTGGATGGAGACAGAGCAGTCCGAAGTTCGACAATTTACGAAATCAGGCGATTACACTCACATCCCCGGCCAATGAGTGTAATCGCGATGCCTCAACAGTAAATCGCGCCTCTCGCACACTCCCGTCATTCCTTGGCACGCTTTTGCCTGTATTCGGCATTTTGTTTCGAGGTGGTTGGCCCCTCCTCTTCCAAAGCATTCCCTGCCCAGTACCGGACCTGTTCATTTGGATGGTCAAACGTTTCAGCAAGGTGCGTTTCTCTCCGCTGTTCGGCTTTCCGATCAGCGGTTTGTTACTCTGACCGAGGATTGCTACACGATCAAAGATTCCTTTGATTCGCTGGACGAGTGGTATGTCCGCACGCTCAGACCTGAATATAGTGAGAGGTATGGCCTGCCTCCGATGGTCGCGTGAGGATTTTGAGTGCAATGGCGATATTTCACGAACTACACCTGTGCGCGTGCGGTGTCGGCTTTCCGACGACCGCATGTTGCATCGCCGGACCATCGCGATTTGAAAGAGAATTGCACGATATCGGGTGCAAGCGTAAGTTAGCGTGGGGGCCATTTGTGTACAAGTCTCAACCTTCGGTTTTGTGCCTTCTTCAGCGAAGAAGCTTGTACGTGTGAGGTGTATGATGCGCGCCGAAAGCAGCTCTCATTGCAGGTCATGCCAATCAGCCAACCAGAGCACATTCAATGGTGAGATTGCGATTCACTTCCCTGGATTTGAAGGACTGGACAAACCCATAGTTTGGGTTTTTCCAAAACTTCTGGTCTGTTTGAATTGCGGCTTCACGGAATTTGCAATTCCCGAGAAGGAATTGGGTGTGTTGCTGGACGATCGCTCTGGGGACGATGCAAGAGTTTTAGGCGAGAGAATGACGCCGGAAAATGGAAGTCGCTCAGACTAAAGATTGCATATGGGGTTTTTCCACCTGGCCACTGACAAAGTGCGCCCCTCGCAGAGTAGCCTCTACCGCGGGCAGCAGGTCTGTGCCTGCGTCCTGCTTCCAAACGTATCCTTTCGCTCCGTTGCTTAAGGCTTCCTGAACCACATCCGCATCGCTGATCTGACTTACAAAGAGGATTGTTGCTTTTGGAAGGAGCCGCGCTATACGATGCGCAGCTTCAATCCCATTTAGACTGGGAAGACCGATGTCCAGCAAGATCAAGTCTGGTTTCAGTGCCTGGGCTTTCTCAACAGCCTCTAACCCATCTGAGGCTTCACCGATGACCTGCAAATCCGGCCTGGTTTCCAGCGTTGAACAAACGAACCGCCGAAATGGCTTGAAGTCGTCGACGACGAGAGCTGTTGACACGCTAATTCCCCCTCAGCGCAGAGGATAAGCGGCGCAAGCTTCAGCCTACTCTGATATTGGGTAGCTGTCGGTGCGCTACCGTGCTGACGAAGGTACGGCACGCGCCGGATCGCTCGCGGTTCGGAGCACGGTGCCGACGGAACATCAGGGCACTGATCGTTGTCGAAATCGGCGTTTACACTCACCGTCGACGGTGGCCCGGAATTCGATCTCGCCAGCGGGGCGCCACCGCTCAAGACCGTTCAAGATTGCACAGTATTCTGTCCGGTTGCCAGGCATGATGGTTGTCAGAGGCCATAGCATGGAAAAGAAACAGGAATATCGCGAGTCTCACGAAGACCGCGAATCGCAAAAACTTGTGGATCGCATCGAGAAACAGCAGGCATCCCAGGAAGCCGCCAGAGCAGAGGAAACCAGGAGAACGCTCGACGATTACGCCAGAAAAGTAGGCAGTTAGGCGCGTGTAGGGCGGACAATCCCTGCGAACTTGCTCAGGACAGGCTCTGGCCGCCGCCGTTGCTGTTGAAGTTGCTCTGTGGATCGCCCGCACCACTCACTGAGGGCCCTCTGTTTATCTCTAGGTTTCGCCTCTGTAGTATTCATCGATTACTTTCTGTGCCTCATCCGCGCCCGGCGGCCTTTAGTAATTTCGCCCAGGCAGCCATGGTTCCGTCCATATCATGGGCTCTCGTAGCGCCGCCGTCCCGGCGGCTGTCCCGAGGGCATCTTGCCCTCCGCGGTGGGGCGGGACGCCCCCACGACAGCCGGCGAGACGCCGGCGCTACCCGAGCCGGCTCATGGTAAAACACAGCATGCGGAAAATTCCTTACGCGGCCAGCGGACCGACCATCGTGGCCCAGGCTCCCTGCCGGGCTGATCTGGCGGGCGGCACCATCGACCTGTGGCCCCTGTACCTGTTCCATCCCGGGGCGCTTACTCTGAATTTTGCGGTCAATATCCTTACCACCTGCCGCATCACTCCGCTGAAAGGGAAGGGCATCCACCTGCACTCGATCGATACCCGGCGGGAAGAGCATTTTCCCAGCTTCGAGGCGCTGCGCCGAGCCCGCCATTTTCGGCTGCCCCTGGCCGCCCGGCTGCTGCAGTTTTTCGCGCCCAAGGAAGGTCTGTTGATGGAGACGGATTCCGAGTCTCCCGCGGGCGCCGGCATTTCGGGATCGTCCGCCCTGATGATCGCCAGCACCGCCGCCCTGGCCCGCTTTACCGACCGCAATCTTACGCTCGAGCAGATGCGGGTGATCGCCCAGAACGTCGAGGCCCAGATCATCCAGGTCCCCACCGGCTGCCAGGATTACTATCCCGCGCTTTACGGGGGGACGAGCGCGATCCATCTGGATGCGGACGGCATCCACCGCGAGGCCGTCGCGGTTGCTCCGGAAGAGATCGAATCCCGTTTTGTTCTGGCCTACACCGGCGCCCCGCGCAAGTCCGGTATCAACAACTGGGAGGTTTTCAAGGCGCATATCAATGGCGACAAGCGCGTGTTCCGCAACTTCGAACGCATCGTTGAAATTGCCCGCGCCATGCACCAGGCGCTGGCTGACGCCAAATGGGACGAGGTGACTCGCCTGCTCCGCGAGGAGTGGAAGTTGCGCCGCAGCAACGCTCCGGGAATCACGACGCCGCTCATCGACAAACTGATCAGCGTCACCGCCCGGCAAGGCGGAAGGGCGGCCAAGGCCTGCGGCGCGGGCGGCGGAGGCTGCGTGATCTTCCTGGTGGAGCAGGGCGCCGCCAGCCGGGTCGCGACGGCTATCGGCGACAATGGCGGACGCGTTCTGCCGCTACAGGTTGCCCGCAACGGCTTGCATATCTGGTCTGCCTGAAAGCAGCACAACCACGTGGGGACAGCCGCCCCCGGCTGTCCCGGATCGAGCGAAGCTCGACAGCGTTTTTGCGCATGCTCAAAGCCTTGTCGTAACTTTGCTCCGCTCGACAGCCGGGGGCGGCTGTCCCCACGTGGTCGCCGGCTTAGTTAAGCTGAGGCACTACCTGTTATTTTCTACGGTTCGTTCCCAACCCGGACGGCGTTATAATTCATCCAAGTCGGCTCGGGGTGTCGTATGTACCCACGTTACGTTCCGCTTCTATTGCCCATCGTGCTTCTCTGTGTAGTTGTGGTCAGCGCCGACGATCACAACGCCCCTCATATTTCCAAGCAAACCCGGATGGACCTGATCCATACCTTTAATTTTGAACTGGTTTACATTCGTTCGCCTTTTCCCATGGGGAAGACCGGGCTGACCCTGAAAGGTGGGCAGCTCTCTCCGGACGGAGACCAGATGCAGAACATGCTGGCCATGTGGGGCCCTGCGGCCAAGCCCGGCGACCAGGCCCGCATCAGCGAAATATTGATCAAGAAAGACCGCATTCATTTTGAGATCAACGGCGGTCCGGTCAAAAAGCTCAAGTGGTATCAGCACATTCAGGTGGGCTCGGGCGCCGGCATGACTTCGCTGGGCCCGAGCGACGCCAGCGCCAATCCGCGGGGCTCGTATGTGGACCTGGTATTCGACCATGGCTACGTGCCTGAGCTGAATCCGCAGGAGCTGAAGGATTTGCTCCGCCCGGTCTTTGACTTCAACGCCAAGTCCGCCGTGGAGGCCTACCTCGACACCCTCCCGCCCAAGATCAGAGATGCCATCAAGGCACACCAGGTTCTGGTGGGTATGAATCGCGAAATGGTGATGGCTTCCAAGGGCCGCCCGCCCAAGAAGATTCGGGAGAAAGACGGCGAAGTCGAATATGAAGAATGGATCTACGGCGAGCCCCCGGCCGACGTGGACTTCGTCCGCCTGGTGGGCGACGAAGTGGTGCGCCTCGAGAGCATGAAAGTGGACGGCGAGAAAGTCGTTCACACCGAAAAAGAAGTGGACCTGAGCTCGACCGTGGCCAAGAGCTCGGCGCCGGAGGTGCGTCCGCCGAACGCACCCTCGCTGCGCCGCCCGGGCGAAGAACCCGATCCCAACTCGCCGGCCGGCGGTGCCGCCCCCGGGCCCTTGCCTCCTCCCGACCCGCTCGGTCAGGACGGCCCGACCCAACCCAACTGAGGGATGATTGCAGATTTGTGATTTCAGATTTTAGATTTCAACAACCCGCTTTGGCCGCCTTTCAAATCTGCAATCTAGAATCTGCAATCTGAAATCCGCCGCTGGACCGGAATCAAGGGATTCCCCGCAAAGCGCCCTCGATGTAGCCCCGCCGTCCCGGCGGCTGTCCGGCGGGCGCTACCTGGCCCTGACTTGGCTCCCGCGCACCGCCCCTTTACACTGGAAGGGTGAAGATCGCGCTGGGACAGATCAATCCTACAGTTGGAGATTTCTCCGGCAACGCCGCCAAGATGATCGACTTTGCAGGCCGGGCGCGAACCGCCGGCGCCGGCCTGATTCTGTTTCCTGAGTTGTCCGTCTGCGGCTATCCGCCACGCGATCTGGTGGAGCGGCCTTCGTTCGTGGCCCGCAATCGCGAGACCGCTGAGCGCATCGCCGCCGAGACCCGCGGCATCGCCGTGATTTGCGGCCTGGCCACCCCGGCCCATGCCGAGACCGGCAAGTCAGTCATGAACTCCGCCGCCCTGCTGCAGGACGGCGCCATCGCCTTCCTGCAGTCGAAGATGCTGCTGCCTACCTACGACGTGTTCGACGAGATGCGCAACTTCGCGCCCGCCCGCAGCCAGTCGCTGTTTCCGTTCTGCGGCAAGCAGATGGCGCTCACCATTTGCGAGGATGCCTGGAACGACAAGCATTTCTGGAACAAGCGTCTTTACACCGTGGATCCGGTCGAGGCACTGGTCCAGGCCGGAGGAAATTTCGTGCTCAACATTTCCGCTTCGCCGTTCTGGCTGGGCAAGCGCGAACTGCGCCGCGAGATGCTGGCCACCATCGCCCGTCAGGACAAAGTGCCGGTGGCGATGGTCAACCAGGTCGGAGGCAACGACAGCCTGGTGTTTGACGGCTCCAGCCTGGTGCTGAATTCCGCCGGAGAAGTGATCGCGCAAGGCAAGTCGTTCGAAGAGGACCTGGTCTATTTCGATTCCGACCGTTTGACGGGAGAATTACACCCGCAGATGCCCGGGGAAGAAGCCAGCGCCTACGCCGCGCTGGTGCTGGGCACGCGCGACTATGTTCGCAAGTGCGGCTTTGAGCGCGTGATCATCGGATTGAGCGGCGGCATCGATTCCGCTCTCACCGCTTGCATTGCCGCTGAAGCTCTTGGACCCGAAAACGTGATTGGCGTGGGCATGCCCGGTCCCTATTCGTCGCCGGGCTCGATCGACGATGCGCGGGCGCTGGCCGGCAATCTCGGTATTCGCTTTGAATTGCTCTGCATCACCGAGATTTTCGAGAGCTACCGCAAGACTCTGCAGAAAGTTTTCGCCGGGTGCAAGGAAGATACCACCGAAGAAAACATACAGGCGCGCACCCGCGGCGCGCTGCTCATGGCCTTGTCCAACAAGTTTGGAGCGATCGTTCTCAGCACCGGCAACAAGAGCGAACTGGGGGTGGGATACTGCACCCTGTACGGTGACATGGTCGGCGGACTGGCGGTGATTTCAGATGTGCCCAAGACGCTGGTCTATCGCCTGAGCCGGTACGTTAATTCCCGCCGCCTCGTAATTCCCGAGGCAACACTGGAGAAACCGCCTTCGGCGGAGTTGCGTCCCGATCAGAAGGACATTGATTCGCTGCCTCCGTACGACGTTCTGGATGCCATCCTCGAAGACTATGTCGAGGACCTGCACACCGCGGAACAGATCGCGGCCGACCGCAACTTCGATCTGGCGCTGGTGCAAAGGGTCATTCGCATGGTCGATGGCGCGGAATACAAGCGCCAGCAGGCCGCGCCCGGACTTAAAATTTCTTCCAAGGCTTTCGGCTCCGGCCGCCGCTTTCCCATCGCCGCCAGGATGACTGGCTGACGATGGTCCTGACATGCAGGAAATCGCGTTTTCGAAAGGAACTCATGCGCCGTTCGCTGCTCTGCTGCCTGTTTATCATCCTCATGCTTTCGCTTGCCGTCGCGCAACAGAAGTCGCCGGCCAAAGCAAAGGACGCGCCTCCTCCGGCCCCCACCTTCAGCACCCGGCTTCCTTCCGAGGAAACCGTAACGCTTTTATGAAGCAGATGTTTGGCTATGATCCCGCGGTATCGTGGAAGATCGCCGCCATCCGGCCCTCCCAGGCCGAAGGACTCAGCGAAGTGCTGGTTGTCCTCAGCAACGCCCAGGGCCAGCAAAACAACCGCCTGTACGTCACCGAAGATGGTCAGCATGCCGTGGTCGGCGACATCATTCCCTTTGGCGCGCATCCCTTCGCCGCCGCGCAAGACGCCCTCAACCAGGGAATCAACGGCCCCTCCCGCGGCCCGGCAGACGCTCCCGTGACCCTGGTTGAGTTCAGCGACCTGCAATGCCCGCATTGCAAGGAAGCCCAGCCCACCATCGACAAGCTGATGGCGGAGGAAAAGAATGCCCGCCTGGTGTTCCAGAATTTCCCCCTGCCTTTGCACGACTGGGCCGCCAAGGCGGCTTACTATGGAGATTGCATTGGGCGCAGTTCGCCCGACGCGTTCTGGAAATATGTGGAGAACGTCTATGCCGCGCAAAGCGACATCACCGCCGCCACTGCCGATGAAAAGCTGACCGCTCTCGCCGAGCAGTCGGGCGCCAAGGGAGCGGACACCGCCGCCTGCGCCGCCAAGCCCGAAACCATTGGCCGGGTGCAGCGTTCCGTTGCCCTGGGCGCGGCGCTCGAGATTACCGGGACGCCAACCCTGTTCATCAACGGCAGAAAGATCAGCAACGTGGCCGGCCTGCCGTACGAAGTGCTGAAAGGTCTTACTGAATTCGCAGCTAAAGAAGGGAAGTAGCCCAACGAAGTCTTGTCATCCCGAGCGGAGCATGACGATTCGCCGTGCGAATCGTCATGCGTAGTCGAGGAACCTGCTTTGCGCGTGCCGGAACTTCGCACTTATTTTTGCAGCCAGACTTCCGCGTTTTGATTTTGCTCGTGGCTGATGACCCGCGGTGTGATCACGATCAGCAATTCGTCCTCGCTCAATTGCTTGCTGTTGCTGGTCATTACCTGATTCAGCCCCGGCACCGCCCCCAGCCCGGGAATTCCGTTCAGGCTGAACTGCTCGGAATTCGTGACTGCCCCGGCCACCACCGCCGGTTCTCCATTCATCAGGGAAATGCTGCCCTTGTACTCCCGGTTCGAAATCACCGGCACCCCGTTAATCGACTGGCCCGACAATGCCCGAAACT
This sequence comes from Terriglobia bacterium, assembly GCA_963699935.1. Taxonomy (GTDB): domain Bacteria; phylum Acidobacteriota; class Terriglobia; order Terriglobales; family Acidobacteriaceae; genus JAIQFF01. The sequence goes on along the minus strand of CAVOVU010000020.1, from coordinate 580,613 downwards.
GTATTTCCAGGTCCAGGCTGACGTCAGAACTCCCGTTTACCCGCGGCTTGGCTTTGACGCTCAGCCCAATGTCCTCGTAGTTGAATGACGGAAAGGGACTTTGAAACGAGTTGTTCTGGATCACCGACGCAATCGCCGGAGTATTGAAGACCGGAGCGAAACTGGCATTGAGGATGGGATACCTCGCGCCCACGCGAAACGTCGCATCCGTGCCTTGGGCGACGCGCAGTGAGGCGTGCTCCAGTGATTTTACCGTGCTCTCGTTCAGCGACAGTTGCGCCCCCGCGGTTCCCAGGCTCAGTCCCATGAGGGTGAGGCCGTTTCCGAATGTTGCCAGGGGCTGGCTGAAGACCGAACTCTGCTGATTTTGAAGCTGGGCCAGAAGTCCGGAGAGCGCCTGCGAATTGGCCTGGTTGATGCCGCCGCCTGAGATCAGCTGGTTGATGAGGTCCTGGATGTTCTGTCCGGCCAGCGCCGCCAGCGCGCCCGCCGGAATATTGAACAACTGGAAGTTATTGGGAATCTGTAATCCCATGTTGCGGGTCAGGCTGTTGGTGATCTCGTACACATGCACGTCGAGCATGACCTGCGGGCGCGAGTCCCCCAGCCCTTCGATAATTTTGGTGGCGGCATCCAGCATCTTCCGCGGCGCCCGGACCACGATGGTGCTGGCGCTGGGCTGCGGAGTCACCAGGCGTATTTCAAAAAGATTGCGCAACAGATTTACGATGTCATTCAGTTCCTGCGGAGAGGTGACGCCCGGCAGATAGAAAGTGCGCAACGCCATGCGATCAAACTGGCGGTGATTTTGCACCGACTCCGCCGCCAGCAGAATCTGCTTGTCATCGAGCGGCGTCCAGAAAGTGTGAGTCATCTGGCAAGCCGCGGCCATGGCCGTGTAAAAGTTCGCGCGGCCAATATCGAAGCGGACCTGGCGCGAGACCACGGACTCGTCAAAGGTGGCGGTGACGCCGAACGCAGAGGCCACCTGGGTCAGCAATCCACGGCCATCGCCGCGGTAGTGAAAGTCGGCCTGGGTGGCGTCGGGCACGACGCGAATTTCATCGGAAGCCGCCACCACCTGCGGCGCGACGGAAGTCTTTGGCGCCCACTCTCCCATCGCATCCGTCAAACGCTGCCGGGCAAATTCATTTTGCGGATCCAGATGCAACGCGGTGCGGAACTCCGCCAGCGCCTCGATCTGGCGGCCCTGGCGCATTTCATCATTGCCTCGCTCCAGGTGATCGAAGACCAGTTGCTGGCGGGTCAATTCCCGCGCCGTGACGAATTCCACGTCTTTGGGAGCCAGCCGCGCCGCCGTCTCGAACTGGTCGAAGGCCTCGTCCTGCCGCTTTTCCCGCTGCAGCTTCAGCCCCTTGGCAAACGCCTGGCCGGCTTCCTTCAATTCTTTTTTGGAGGGAGTGCAGGAAACTGCACCGGGGGAGCCTTCAGGACACGGCAACAGCGGCGCAGTGATGGCTTGGTCGCTCGCAGAGGCAACCAATCCTGCCGTCAGCAAAATAAGCACTAGCCGAACGAACTTCCCCCCGCGCATGTCCCGATTGTAACCGGGAACCAAGGCACGACTGAGGGTTTCGACAAGGGCACTGTACCTTCGTGTATTCGTCCCGGATTGAATGTAGGCGCGAGCGTCCCACTCGTGCCGCCGGCACGGGCTTCTGACTGAGGAATCACCACAAAGGCCGTCCTAAAATTGACCGCTCTTGGCGGCCTTTGCGGCTCTTCTTCGCGCCCTTTGCGGTAAAGGTTTTGATCTCGCCTAAAACGTTCCAAAATCCTAATCCGCCAAGTGCGCCAAGAAAAACCGCAAAGGACGCAAAGCAAGTCAACACCCGCTCGCCTTGGAAACTTACCTCTTTTGGCGTATAAAAGTTAGTTGCGACAGCACGCTCCATTTTTCCTCCCCGTGCGGCCTCAACCAGGGTTCAAAATCTCGAGCGAGGGAACATGTCCAGCCTGACCGCCACGCACGCCCCCAGGGGCCTGGAAGGAATAGTCGCTACCAATTCCAGTATCTGCTACATCGACGGAGATCAGGGCGTCCTCGCCTACCGCGGCATCGACATTCACGAACTTGCCGACCACTCCAATTTCGAAGAGACCTGCTACCTGCTGTGGTATGGCAAGCTGCCCACGCAGAATGAACTGAAGGAATTTCGCCGGCAGCTGGCGGAGGAGCGCAAGCTGGATCCTGCCATCATCGATCTGCTGCGCACCGCTCCCAAGCAGACTCAGCCGATGGACGTGCTGCGCACCGCGGTTTCGGCGCTATCGTTTTACGATCCCGAAGACAAGAAGAACGATCACGACGCCAACCTGCACAAGGCTTTCCGGCTGACTTCGCAGATTGCCATGATCGTGGCGGCTTACGATCGCGTGCGCAAAGGCAAGAAGGTGGTTGAGCCGGACCCGTCGCTCTCGCACGCGGCCAATTTTCTGCTGCTGCTGAATGGCACCAAGCCCTCGGAGACAGCCGAGCGGGCGCTGGATATGGCCCTCATCCTGCACGCCGACCACGAACTCAACGCTTCCACTTTCGCAGCCCGGGTAGTGGCGGCGACGCTTTCCGATATGCATTCGGCGGTCACCGCGGCCATCGGCGCGCTGAAAGGCCCGCTGCACGGAGGCGCCAACGAGGCCGTGTTCCACATTCTGCAGGCCATCGACAAGGCGAAAGCCGACCCCATCGATTACGTGAAGGACATGCTGGCGCAGAAGAAGAAAGTTCCGGGCTTCGGCCATCGCGTCTATCACACCGAAGATCCGCGGGCCACGCATCTGCGCAAGATGTCCGCCGACCTGGGCAAAAGCAGCGGCCAGAGCAAATGGTTTGAGATGTCGCACAAGATCGAAGAATTTGTGAAGGCCGAGAAAAAGCTCAACGCCAACGTGGACTTCTACTCCGCCTCCACCTACCACGACGCTGGGGATTGATGTGGATTTGTTCACCCCGGTATTCGCCGTCTCGCGAATCAGCGGCTGGGCCGCCCATGTCATCGAGCAACTCGACGACAACCGCCTGATCCGTCCCCGCGCGGACTACGTTGGGCCGGCGTATCCGCAGAAGTATGTGCCCATCGAGAAGCGGTAGGCGCTACGGCGCGTGTTTCTCCAGGCGTCATGCTGAGCTGCGAAGCATCTGGCGTGAGCGCATACGTGATCCTGCCGACGGTCGTGCGGATGACCCGCGGAGATCGCTCGGACTACCCTGCGGCATCGTTTTGTCCGCTCCAATACAGCGTAAGATGGAAGCCTAGCCATGCGCCGCGTTTACCTCGACAATAACGCCACCACCCCGGTCCTGCCCGAGGTCCTTGAGGCCATGCAGGCCTACTTCGGGGAGCGTTTCGGGAACGCGTCGTCCATCCATCATCACGGACAGGAGACGCGGGCGGCAGTGGAGCGGGCGCGCGAGTCGGTAGCCGCTCTGCTGGGATGCCGGGCCTCGGAGATCGTCTTCACCAGCGGCGGCACCGAAGGCGACAATCTGGCAATTTTCGGCCTCACCGGACCCGGACAGCACGTCATCAGCTCAACCATCGAGCATCATGCCGTGCTGAACTCATGCAAGCATCTGGAAGCGTCGGGCTGCGAAGTCACGTACGTTCCGGTGAACGGCCGGGGCCAGGTGGATCCTGATGACGTGCGCCGGGCTCTGCGGCCGAATACCCGGCTCATCACCATCATGATGGCCAACAATGAAACCGGCGTGCTGCAGCCGGTCGAGGAGATCGGCAAGATCGCGGCTGAAGCCGACGTTTACTTTCACACCGACGCGGTGCAGGCGGCCGGCAAGGTTGCGATCGATGTTGAAGCGCATCGGGTGCGACCTGCTTTCCATCTCCGGCCACAAGATGAATGCTCCGCAAGGCGTGGGAGCGCTCTACGTACGCAAGGGAACCGCGCTGCGTCCGATGCTCTTCGGCGGAAGCCACGAGCGTTCGCGGCGAGCAGGAACGGAGAATGTTCCCGGGATCGTTGCTCTGGGCAAGGCCGCAGAACTTGCCCGCGAAGCGTTTGCCCGCGGAGATATTGAGCAGATGTCCCGCATGCGCGATCGTCTGGAGCAGACTATCCTCAACCAGGTCGAGTCCACCAGCGTGAACGGTCAGGGTGCGCCGCGTGTGCCCAATACCAGCAGCATCTACTTCGATTGCATCGAAGGAGAAGCGCTGGTGATTGCTCTCGACCTGAAGGGCTTGGCGGTCTCAACCGGCGCGGCATGCTCTTCGGGCGCGATTGAGCCGTCGCACGTGCTGACCGCGATGGGCATGCGGCCCGAGCAGGCGCGAGGCAGCCTCCGCTTCAGCCTGGGCAAGCAGAATACGCCTGAGGACGTCGAATTTGCCCTGAGCCTGATTTCACCGACCGTAACCCGGCTGCGAGAGCTTTCGCCGGTTTACAATAAAGCAGCTACTAGCTCCTAGCTTCTGGCTATCTAGCTCATCGAGCTTAGAGTTAAGAGCTAGAAGCTAGCAGCTAGCAGCTGGTCAACTGAAACTTACGTCAATGTCCGCGCCCAGAACCATCGCCGTCGCCATGTCGGGAGGAGTTGATTCCTCCACGGTTGCGGCCATGCTCCGCGCTGATGGCCATAACGTCGTCGGGCTGACCATGCAACTCTGGAACCAGCGCCGTCTGGCGGGCCACGAGGGCATGCCTGAGTCCGTGCAGGGACGCTGCTGTTCGCTGGATGATGTTTACGACGCGCGCCGGGTCGCCGAGACCATCGGCATTCCGTATTACGTGGTCAATCACGAGGAGCGCTTCGAGCGCGATGTGGTGCGGCCGTTCGTCGAGCAGTATCTTTCGGGACGCACGCCCATCCCCTGCAGTTTGTGCAACAATCACTTGAAGTTTGATCAGTTACTGATTGTGGCCCAGCAGATTGGCGCCGACGCTCTGGCCACCGGCCACTATGCCCGCGTGGAGTTCGACGAATCGGTCGGCCGTTGGCTGCTGAAGCGTCCCACCGACCGCTCAAAGGACCAGACATACTTCCTGTTTGGGTTGACCCAGGCGCAGCTCAGCCGCACCCTGTTTCCCCTGGGCGGCATGATGAAGCCTGAGGTTCGCCAACTTGCCCAGCAGCACGGTCTGGCCCTGGCCCAGAAGCCTGACTCGCAGGAAATCTGCTTTGTCCCTGGCGGTGATTACAAGAAGTTTCTCGATGCCTACCTGGCGGAGCAGGGCGAGTCCCTGCCTGACACTGCGGGCGAACTGGTCACCACCGACGGCGAAGTAGTAGGCGAGCATGGCGGCATCCATAACTTCACCGTGGGCCAGCGCAAGGGATTGGGCGTCGCGACTGGTTCGCCGCTCTACGTAATACAGATCAAGGGAGACGCTCGCCAGGTGGTGGTCGGCAACCAGGAAGAACTCTACACCCGCACCCTGCGGGTGCAGCGTACCAATCTCATCGCCGTGGAAGAGCTGTGCGAGCCCATGCGAGTCACGGTGAAGATCCGCCATCGCCATGAAGGCGCATCCGCGCTGATCGAGAAGTCTGGCGACGACGAGATTCTGGTCTCATTCGACCAGCCGCAGCGAGCGGTCACACCGGGGCAGGCAGCGGTGTTTTACGACCATGATGTTGTGATAGGCGGAGGCTGGATCGCCTGAGACTGAGAACCGGGAACTGGCATCTGACAACCGGTTTTCAGATAACAGTTCCCGGTTATCAGTCTTAGATAAACATCTCATCCTGCGGAACTGAAACGTCGTGCCGGCGGCGCCTTTCACCACCCAGCAGGAACTCCAGACCCGCAGTCAGACCCTGAATGATGCCGGAAAGCTGGCGAACCGGTGAAACCACGGTGCGATGGACCACGTCGCTGGTCTCTTCGATTCGATCCATGGTGCGGTTGAGCAACTCGTCGGCCCGAATCACCTGCAGGCGAGTGCGGTCCACGATATCGGTAACGGTGGCATCCAGACGCTCCACCTGGCCCCGAACCACCGTAGTGGTTTCGCTGACGTTGCTGGCGATGGTGTCAATTTTCGGCCGCCACTCCACCAGCATGGATTGGGCCGTGTCCACCGTGGGCATGACCTTGGTTTTCACTTCGGTGGCGAGAGCTTCCATGCGGGAAGTACTCTTTTTTACGGCCACAAAAAGCGCCACCAGGATGCCGGCCTGGATGACGACCGCCGCCGCCGTTACACCGACAAAGATCGGTAGATAGTCCATAGGATTTTCCGCGATGCTGCGCCGCCCGATCCAGCGCTGCGGAGAGGCGCAAAATTACAGGTTCTTCGATGCACCGCCATCGGCTGCGGTGGCCTCGTGATAAGCCTGACGCCCGGCCTCATAAGCCGACTTGAACTGTTCTTTTTGCTGCTTGGCAACTTCGCGCCCCTTGTCCACCAGGTCGGAGGCCTGCTCCCGCGCCTTGCGGGCGCGCTGGGACACAAACTCACGGCCCTCATCCGCTTTGGACCGCAGGGTCTCGCGCGTCTCGCTGCCGGAACGGGGCGCATACAGTACCCCTACCGCCGCGCCAACACCAAGTCCCGCGAGGAACCACAGGATGCTGTTGTTATCGTCTGCCATGATCAAACCTCCATGCAACCAGTTGCATACACATCAGATCGTAGCACCCGTAGATGGGAAATACAATTCGCCCCGCCAACCACTTGTCGCCGCGTCGTTGAAGCGAGACAATGTTCCCGCACCAGCGAGGAGGGAGCGCCTTGAAGTACCGGCAACACGGCTACCAGGACCGCGGCGAAGAATCGCGGAAGAAGGAATCGACCGAGAGACCGGTCAAGAAAGATACATTTGGCCCGCGGCCGATCCAGATGCCGGGCACGCGCGCCGTTTCCCGGTGTTCACAGTGCGGTTCGCTGCTGCAGTCGCCCGGCGATCCCGTGGGCCAGTGTCCCAAGTGCGGCTTCGAACTGCACTCCTGCAAGCAGTGTACCTACTTCGATCCTTCCAGCCGTTTCGAGTGCACCCAGCCCATTCCGGAACGAATTCCTCGTAAGGACCAGCGCAACGATTGCACCTTCTACTCCATGCGCGTGATGGTGGAGAAGGAGACGTCCACACCCGCCGCCCAGCGTCCCAACGACGCTCGCCAGGCCTTCGAGAATCTGTTCAAGAAGTGATGTGCGATCGCGGCAGTGCGCCATCACTGGCCACGTGCTGACAAGCAAGGCACGAGTTCACTCGTGCCAACAAAGGGCGAACAGGGACCGCGCTTTAGCGCCTGAGGTAAGCTCGTCGCCTGAGAGCGCGGCCGACGAGAACGGTCCCTCTAGAGATTCTGCTTTGTCCACTTGTCAATCTGGGCGAGTGCCTGCTTCAGATTTTCCAGCGAATTAGCCACGCTGAAACGCAAATAGCCTTCCCCGAATTCTCCAAAAGAAGCTCCGGACAGACAAGCCACCCCGGCCTGTTCCAGCAGCGCCTCGGAAAGCTTCCTCGAACTCCAACCGGTCTTCGTGATATTGGGGAAAGCGTAGAAGGCCCCTTTCGGCATGCGGCAGGAGAATCCTTTGATCCGGTTCAGTCCGGCCACGAAAACGTCGCGCCGCTGCTGGAACTCCGCTCGCATTCGCTCCACTGAAGCCTGGTCGCCGCGGATGGCCTCAACTCCAGCGATCTGGGTAAAGCTGGCGGTACAGGAATTCGAATTGGTCATGAGCCGCGCGATGTGTGTGGCCAGTTCCGCCCGCATGACGCCGTAGCCCAGGCGCCATCCCGTCATGGCGTAAGTTTTGGAAAAGCCGTCGAGCAAGATGGTGCGCTCCTGAAAACCGGGCACCGACATGATCGAGTAATGCTCGCCTTCAAACAGCAGCCGGCTGTAAATCTCATCCGAAAGCACCATGATATTGCGATCGCCAATGACGTCGGCGATGTCATGGACGTCCTGTTTGCTCAGCACTCCACCGGTAGGGTTTTGCGGCGAATTCAGGATGATGAGCCGGGTACGATCACTGATCAGCGAGGCCAGTTCGTCCACATCAAAGCCGAAATCTTTTTCTTCCCGCAGACGGATGGGCACTGCCCGCGCCCCGGCATAGTCGATCATCGATTCGTAAATCGGGAAGCCGGGATTGGGAAATATGACTTCATCGCCCGCATCGGCCAAAGCCAGCAGAGTAAAAAAAATAATTGGCTTGCCGCCGGGGACCACCACCACTTCTTCGCTGGTGACCCGTACTCCGCGCGAGCGGCTGACGTCCTCCGCAATGGCCTGGCGCAACTCGGGCAGGCCGGCCGACGGGCCATAGTGGGTCCAGCCCTGGCGGAGCGCGCCGATTCCAGCTTCGACCACGTTGGCTGGAGTGTCGAAGTCGGGCTCGCCAATTTCCAGATGGATAATTTTCTTGCCCAGACGCTCCAGCGCCCGCGCCTTGTTCAGAACTTCAAAGGCAGTCTCAGTCCCGAGTCGCGACATGCGCTCAGCCAATCGAAGTTCGTGCTGCGTAGCTTTCTCCATAGCGAGGCAAAACACGGCATTATATCCCGCGGGCGACTTCACTTCTTCTGGTTGACCCACTCCCAGCCGAAGCGGCCCTTAATGCAGAGATGCCCTTCGGTGATTTCCTGATCCAGAGGTGAAGTTACCTTGACGATCTTCTCGTCCTGCACATGCACGGTCAGAGTGCAGCCCACGCCGCAGTAGGGACAGACGGTGTCGGTGCGGGTTTGCTTGGACTCATCCCAGGTGCCGGCCTGGCGCATCTCGTATTCGCTGCGAAACATGAGTGCGCCGGTAGGACACACGCCGATGCAATTGCCGCAGTAAACGCACGCCGACTCGGTCAAGGGCATGTTGTATTCGGTCGAGATGCGGGCCTCGAAGCCGCGCCCCGCGACCGCGATGGCAAACGTGTTTTGCGCGTCCACGCCACAGGCTTCGACGCACTTGTAGCAGAGGATGCATTTGCCATAGTCACGCATGTATAGATCATTGTCGATCTTCACCGGCTGGGAAACCGTGGCGGCCCCAGTTTCCGGCGGGTGGTGATGGCCCGGCAACGCCGTATCGCGCTCACCTGCCGCTGTCGGGGGCGCGGCCTCCCCGAAGCGCTCCGGCCTGGCGCCATAGCGCTGCATGTATGCCTGAAACTGGGGCGCAGTGGAAACATCGACGGACGACGCGAGCAATTCCAGCACCAGCCGCCGGCTCAGGCGCACCCTCTCCGAATCGGTCCTGATCACCATGCCCGGTTCGACTCGGCGCGAGCAAGCTGGAACCAGCGTGCGCGATCCTTCGACTTCGACCACGCAGATGCGGCAAACGTTCACCGGAGTAAGGCTCTCCAGGAAGCAGAGCGTGGGAGTGTCGATGCCGATGCTGCGTGCCGCTTCGAGGAGCGTGGAGCCTTCCGCGACGGAGACGGGTTTGCCATCAATCGTGATCTCCATCATGCGTGCCGGGCTGGCGACCGGCAAGATGGGCAATGGGCCGCGAGGCACGGGAATCTTGAGGTCGGGCGCACTCTTGTGGGTTCATCGCCCGGCCCCACTCTCCTGATTCGAAAAGCGGGAACCGGGCCAGCGCCGATTCGATCGCGCTCGATGCCGTCTGGCCCAGCCCGCAGATGGAGGCATCTCGCATGGCCTGGCCGACTTCCTTCAGTAGCACAAGTTCAGCCGCACCTGACGCCAAGGGCTTGCCCGCAGCCAGCCGCAGTAGAATCTCCTCCTGGCGAACCGTGCCCACGCGGCAGGGAACACATTGCCCGCAGGATTCGTCGCGAAAGAAAGAAGCGATGCGCAGCAGGATCTCCCGCAAATCGACGGTGTCGTCGAATGCCATGACCACAGCTGAGCCCAGCGCGGCGGCGGCCGCCCGCGTGCCCTCAAAAGTCATCGGCGTGTCGAGGTCTTTCGGGCCCAGAAATGCGCCGGCGGCGCCACCAATCAGAACGGCCTGCAACTTTCCGCTGCCCGCGATGCCTCCTGCCAAAGCGAGCAATTGTCGCAGGGTCGCGCCGAAAGGTACTTCATACACACCGGGATTCGCCACGTGGCCGGAGAGGCAGAACAGTTTGGTTCCGGTGGAACGCTCGGTGCCCATCGCAGCAAAGGCCTTTCCGCCCTGCGTGATGATGGGCAGAACATTCAACAACGTCTCCACGTTCTGAATAATGGTGGGCCTGCCGAACAGTCCGACCTGGGTGGGAAATGGAGGCTTGTTGCGCGGCTCTCCACGTTTGCCTTCAATCGAGTTCATGAGGGCAGTTTCTTCGCCGCAGATGTAGGCCCCGGCCCCAACCCGCAGCTCGATGTCAAAGCGCACTCCGGCGCCGGGGATATTGGTACCCAGGAGAAACTGCGCGCGGCACTCGCGAATGGCACGTTCGAGACGGCGCCGGGCCAGCGGGTACTCGCCTCGAATGTACAGGTAACCCTGCTCGCATCCGGTGGCGAAGCCGGCGATGATCATGGACTCGATCAATGCGTATGGATCGCCTTCCATCAGCACACGGTCTTTGAAAGTCCCAGGCTCCGATTCATCCCCATTGCAGATCAGATACCGTGGCAATGCAGTGCTGAGAATCGATTGCCACTTCTGACCGCAGGGGAAAGCGGCCCCGCCGCGTCCCACCAGCTTCGACTCGATCACCTCGCGAACCACCGCGGCCGCCCCCATTTCGTGGGCGCGCCGCAGGGCTGCAAAACCACCAGCAGCGCGATACTCGTCGAGGTTCTCCGGGTCGATCTGCCCCACGCGGCGCAGCAGGGTGAGTCCGGGCCGGCCCATCTGCGGAACGGAAGCCCGCAACTCAGGCGGTGAAAGCCGCACGCCCTGCAAGGCAGCCGCAATCTCGCGTGCGTTCGCTGGGGCCAGGGCTTGCATGGAGTTCTGTTCTCCCGCAGCCAGCACCAGGGCAGCCGGCGCGCGCTCGCACAGGCCCAGGCAAGGGCTGCGATGCCAGGTAGTCTTTCCATCCGGGCTCGATCCCTCGGGCCCGTGCATTCTCTCCATCTCCGCACAAAGCCGGTCCGCGCCTTTGACTTTGCAGGCAATGTCGTCGCATAGGTGAACTACGGCCGGGGCCTGGGGGCGAGTGGAAAGGAGCGCGTAGAAATCCGCCACGCCGAAAGCTTCAGCTGGCGGGACCTCCAGTTTCCGGCTGGCATAGTTCAACGCACCCGGACTGATCCAGCCGACGCGATCCTGAATGGCATGCAGCACTGGCAATAGGTAGGTGCGTTTCGAACCGGAAGCAACCATGGCCACGCCGTCAACTGCCGCGATCTCTTCCGCCGTGGGTGTGGCTCCAGTGAAATGCAGGTCCATGATTCACGTTGCAAGTTGAATGACGCTCTCTGAATTCCTAAACGGTGACGGGCTCCGTTTTTCCAATCTTCTCGATGCGCACAGCCGTTGCTTTGAACTCAGACGTCCCCGACTTCGGGTCCACGGCATCAATGGTCAATTCGTTAGTCGCCACCTGATCGGGGAAGTGCAATGTCATGAATGCGAGGCCGGGGCGCAAACCTGGGTCAAATCGTACCGGGGCTTCAACCGACCCGCGCCGCGATGTCACGCGCACTATTTCACCTTCCTTGAAGCCGTACCGCTGACCATCCTGGGGAGAGAGATCCAGTGTCTCGCCGTGGCGCAAAGGTGATGCGTAGCGCGAAGTCTGCACTCCGGTGTTGTAAGAATCCAGACGCCGTCCGGTCGTCAGTCGTATGGGGAAGTCGTCATCCAGCCCGTCCACCGGCGGCTCTTGCTCCACACAGCTGAAAGGCGCCAGAGGGCCGATTACCGGCCGCGCCCACAAGCGTCCATGCAGGTATTGCTCGCCGGGATGGCTCTCGTCGTAACACGGCCATTGCAAGCCATGCATGGCTTCCAGACGCTGCGTAACTCATTCCGGCGTGGATCGGGCTCAAGCTGCGCAGCTCGTTCCAGATTTCCTCGGAAGTGGGATGACCCAGATCGCGGCCCATGCGGCGCGCCAGATCGCAAAGGATTTCAGTGTCATCGCGCACCCCGGCGGGAGGCGCCAGAGCCCGACGAACCCGCTGCACCCGGCGCTCGCTGTTGGTTACGGTGCCCTCGGATTCGCACCACCCGGCCGCGGCCGGAAAAACCACGTCGGCCAACTCCGCCGTCTTCGTCATCAACATGTCCTGCACCACCAGGATGTCGAGACCCTGCAGCAGCTTGATGGTACGGTGCGCGTCAGCTTCAGAGTTCGCCGGATTCTCGCCGATCACGTACAGCGCCTTCAGCTCGCCGCGTTCCATGGCATCAAACATTCCGCTCAGGTGCCAACCTCGCTTGGGTGGGATATTTACTCCCCAGGCTTGCTCGAATTTAGCGCGCAGCTCATCGTTTTCGACGTGCTGGAACCCGGGCAAGCGGTCGGGCAGCGCGCCCATGTCGCCGCCCCCCTGCACGTTGTTCTGCCCGCGCAGCGGATTCAGCCCGGAGCCGTAACGCCCCACGTGTCCGGTCAGCAGGCCAAGATTGATCAGCGCCAGCACATTGTCCACCGCGTTGTGGTGCTCGGTGATGCCCAGGGTCCAGCAAATCTGCGCGTGCCCGGCCCGGGCATAAGCGTGCGCCAGCTCCCGAATCAACTCCGCCGGCACGCCACAGGTGTTCTCGGCATATTCGAGAGTGAACTTCTGCACGTGCTTACGGAATTCTTCACAACCGCTGGTGGCGTTCTCGATAAAATCACGATTCTCCAGACCGGCGACGAGAATTTCCCGCGCCACCGCGTTAGCCAGGGCGATGTCCGTCCCCACATGCAACCCGAGCCACTTCTCAGTCCATTGCGCGGAACTGGTGCGCCGCGGGTCCACCACGAAAAGCTTGGCGCCGCGGTGCACGCCCTTAAGCAGGTGGTGAAAGAAGATGGGATGCGTCTCGCGGGCATTCGATCCCCAGAGAACGATCAGGTCCGTTTCTTCCACTTCGCGATACGAACTGGTGCCGCCGCCCATCCCGAATACCGTCGCCAGACCGACGACGCTGGGGGCGTGTCAAGTCCGGTTGCAACTATCGATGTTGTTACTCCCCACCACCACCCGAGCGAATTTCTGGGCCAGAAAATTCATCTCATTGGTCGTCTTCGAGCAACTGAAAAGCCCAAAGCCCTGCGGACCGTTGCGTCTGCACCGCGCCGCGAAAGCCGCGGGCGGCGCGCTCCAGAGCTTCGTCCCAGGTAGCGGGACGCAGCCCGCCGTTTTCCCGGACCATGGGTGTGGTGAGTCGTGAATTCTGAGTCGCCATGGCCCGATTCTAGCAGGATGGACTTCCCCTTGCGGTACCATGGTCGCGCATGTTTTCGCGCCGCACCGATTGGACACTCACTCCCAACCGCTTCACCCAGGCCCAGCGGGAACTTTCATCGGCGGGCAGGGAAGTGCTCGACCTGACCCTCTCCAATCCGGTCCGCGCCGGTTTGCAATACGACGCGGAAGCCATCCTCGACTCCCTGAAGAATCCCAAGGCGATGGATTACGATCCTCAGCCCAGAGGCTTGCCCAGCGCACGCCAGGCCGTGGCAGCCTATTATCGAGAGCAGCACCAGTCTCCGGTCGATCCCGAGTCGCTGGTGCTTACCACCAGCACCAGCGAAGGCTACTCCTACGTTTTTCGCCTGCTGTGCAATCCCGACGATGAAGTCCTGGTGCCCAAGCCCAGTTATCCGCTGTTCGAGTTCCTCGCCGACTTGCAGGATGTGAAGTTGGCGCCCTACCCGCTGCTTTACGATCACGGCTGGCAGATCGATTTCCCGTCGCTGTCGCGGGCGCTGACGCCACGCACGCGCGCCGTGGTTGTGGTGCATCCCAACAATCCCACCGGATCGTATGTCAGCTTGGGCGAACGTACCCAACTGAATTCGTTCTGCCGTGAAACATGGCCTGGCTCTGATCGTGGACGAAGTATTTCTGGACTATCCGCACGACGGCTCCGCCAGGCCAAGCTTCGCGCTCAACCAGGATGTGCTGACGTTTACGCTCAGCGGCCTCTCGAAAATCTCCGGCCTGCCGCAGATGAAGCTGGCCTGGGTTGCAACCAGCGGCCCGGCCCCGGTCGCCACTGCGGCCATGGACCGGCTGGAAGTAATTGCCGACACCTACCTTTCCATGAACGCTCCCGTCCAGCTGGCCGCAACCGTCCTGCTGGAGCAGCGGAAGAACATCCAGCCGCTGCTCCTCGACCGGCTACGTGTAAATCTCGCTCAGCTCGATGATCAACTCAAAGGGCAGACATCAACCCAACGCCTGCAGGTTGATGGAGGATGGTATGCCGTGTTGCGTGTACCGGTGACCCGAACCGACGAGGAACTGGCGATTGCACTGCTCCGCCAAGCCTCCGTGCTGGTCCATCCCGGCCACTTTTACGATTTTCCCAACGATGGAAACCTGATACTCAGCCTGCTGACCCCATTCAGCGACTTCCGCGAAGGCACACGGCGCATACTCAAATTTCTCGGTCAGGACTCGTGAGGACCGTCGCGGCAACTGAGAACCGAGAACAGAGAACTGAGAACAGAGATCTTCCTCCAGAAAATCACTTGTCATTCCTGAACCTGGGCCCGGCAGTTGCCGCCGGTTTGCCGAGTTGTTCAGACCAATGTGACAATAGCAGCATGCACAAATCTTTCACCTCGGCGGTAAATCTCCTGGCGGCTGGGGCCATGCTGCTTGGGAGTCACTATTCCCTGGGCCAGCAGACACCGGCGCCAAAAGCCCCTGCGACTCCCACGACCAGGGCGCGGCGAGCGCCTGCGACAAAAACTCAGGCTGCCCCCGCGCTCACCACCCAAAAAGACAAATTCAGCTACGCCCTCGGGATGAACCTGGGAACAAACCTGCACAAGCAATCCGTGCCTGTGGACCCCAATATCCTCTTGCGCGGGTTAAAGGATGCTCTGGCCGGCGGCAAGACAGCCCTGACCGAAGATCAGGCGAGGGCTGCGCTCATGGAAGTGCAGAACGAAATGCGCAAGAAACAACAAGAGCAGATGCAGGCGGCCGGGGAGGCCAGCAAGAAAGAAGGCGACGCATTTCTGGCCGCCAACAAAACCAAAGACGGTGTCGTCACCCTGCCCAGCGGCCTGCAGTACAAGATTCTGACCCAAGGCACCGGGCCCAAGCCGACAGCAACCGATTCAGTTGTCTGCAACTACCGCGGCACTCTCATCAACGGCACGGAATTTGACAGCTCCTACAAGCGCGGCGAGCCTGCGACTTTTCCGGTAAACGGCGTCATCAAGGGATGGACCGAAGCCCTGCAACTCATGCCCGTAGGATCCAAGTGGCAACTCTTCGTGCCCTCGGACCTGGCCTACGGTGAACGCTCTCCCGGCCCGGAAATTGGCCCGGATTCCACTCTGATTTTTGAAGTGGAGCTGCTCTCCATCCAAAACAAGAGCGACGAGAAGAGTCCGGACAAGAAGTAGCGCGAAGGCGGCCAGCTTTGGCTAGCGTTTCACTAGAAAAGGATTGCTCTCGCGTTCCTCTCCAATCGTTGTCAAGGGGCCGTGGCCAGGAATGACCACGGTCTCATCGGGCAGGGCCAGAACTTTTTCGTGCAGTGATTGGATGATTTTCTTCATCGAACCTCCCGGCAGATCGGTGCGGCCGATGCTTCCCGCGAACAACGTGTCGCCGGCAATCAACTTCTTTTCCAGCGGAAAGTAGAGGCACACGCTGCCTTCGGTGTGTCCCGGGGTATGAATCACGTTTGCGGTGAGCGGGCCCGCCTGGACAGTATCCGATTGTCCGATGCTCTGATCAATCTCGACCTTGCCCGGGTTTTCTACTCCAATCCACGCGGCCTGCACATCCAGCATTTTCAGCAGGGCATAGTCGTTCTGGTTGAGCAGGATGGGCGCGCCGGTGACTGCCCGCAACTTCATCGCTCCGCCCACGTGATCGATGTGAGCATGAGTGATGACGATCTGCTTCACCCGTAGATTGTGCTTTTGGATGAGGGCGAGAACATCTTCGATGTCGTCGCCAGGATCGATCACCATGGCGTCACGTGTAGTCTCGTCCCCGATCACGGAGCAGTTGCACTGCAATGGTCCGACGGGAAGGATTTCGTGAATCATGGGACAGTCGTCAGTCGTCAGTCGCTGGTCGCCAGCTTATCGCAGTTCGCTCTGGCCAAAGACCAACGACCAACGACCAGAGACTATTTCTGCGCCGGTGGCGCTGGGACTGTTGCAGGCGTAGCCGGCTGGGTCTTGGTCTGCGACGGAGTTATCCCCTGCAGGACGGAGTTCGTACCGCTGCCGCCGCGCGAGGCCATGATCGACAGCGTGATCGAGGTGATCATAAAAATGATGGTTGACCATGTGGTCGCCTTGGACAGCGCTGTGGCGGCGCCCCGCGGACCAAAAGCGGTCTGGCTGCCCATCCCGCCAAATGCAGCTGCAATGTCACCGCTCTTACCGCTCTGCAGCAGCACTACGATGATCAGAAAGAAGCAGACAATAATGTGAATCGTCGTAATCAGATAAATCATGCGGTTCCCAACCATCCCCTATCGGAGTAAAGAATTCGTATCGCGAAGTATCGCGGCTGGCAAAAACTATGGTGCGGAAGGGGGGATTTGAACCCCCACGCCTTTCGGCGCCACCCCCTCAAGATGGTGTGTCTGCCAGTTCCACCACTTCCGCAGCAGGGTCGATTATAGCAAAGGGCCTTTCAGTACTTTACGATGGCCGCGAAGGATTTCGGGTCCAGGCTGGCGCCGCCCACCAGGGCCCCGTCGATTTCCTCTTCGGACATCAGCGCCTTTACGTTTTCCGGCTTCACCGAACCTCCGTAGAGGATGCGGAGATTGCCCGCGAAGTCTTCGCCGAAAGCCTTGGCGGCCTCGCCTCGAATCAGATGGTGGGCAGCGGCAGCGAGTTGCGGCGTGGCAGTCTTTCCTGTCCCGATGGCCCACACCGGTTCGTAGGCCACAACCAGCTTCGCTGCTTTCTTCGCGGAGATGGCGTGGAAGGCGCGGAGGCACTGGCGGCGCAACACGTCCTCGGTGAGGTTGGCCTCGCGTTCTTCGAGGACTTCTCCGACGCACACGATGGGAGTGAGGCCGCCTTCAAGCGCAGCCTTGAGCTTGAAGTTCACTATGTCATCGGTTTCTCCGAAGTGCTGGCGGCGCTCGGAGTGGCCGATGATCACATGAGTGCATCCGATATCGAACAACATGGCGGGACAGATTTCGCCGGTGTAGGCGCCCTCTTTTTCCCAGTACAGGTCTTGCGCGCCGATGGCCACATTGGAGCCCTTGGTATCTTCGATCGCGAAGTAAAGATCAATGTAGGGCGGGCAGACAACAATTTCGTCCCGGGTATGGCCGGCCACCAGGGGGAGGAAATCGCGGAAGAACGCCCGGGTCTGATCGGGGTTCTTGTACATCTTCCAGTTGGCGGCCATCACTTTTTTTCTCGTCATTTGATTTCCCAGATTCCGATCTCGTATGGAGTACCCGGCAAAGGATTACGTTGGGCCATCGCGGCAGCAGCGAAAGCGTCCAAAGTTGATTTGTCGAACATCATCATTGATATGTACACCACCCACTTGGCAGTCCTGAGCTGTTCAATTGCGCAGGGGATTGCTACCCAGGCTGCCTTTTCCGCGGGATACCCAAAGATGCCGGTGGAAATTGCTGGGAATGCCATATTATGCATTCCCAAGTCGTCGGCGACGCGGATCGACTCCCTGTAGCACGAGGAAAGTACTTCGGCTTCTCCATGGTTCCCTCCGCGCCAAATCGGGCCGACCGTGTGGATCACATATTTCGCACTTAGCATGCCCGCCGTGGTTGCGACCGCTTGACCGGGCAGAAGCGGTCCTCGCTCGCTACGAATGCGGCGGCACTCCTCCGTGACCGCGGGACCTCCAGCACGATGGATAGCTCCGCACACCCCGCCTCCGGGGAGCAAGTCAGAGTTAGCGGCGTTCACGATCGCGTCGTACCGGGATTCAGTGATATCGCCAAGCTCCACGCGAACCTCGCCTGGATCCCCAACTCGCAGAGTCACCTCATAGCTCTTGTCTCCTGGCAGAACCATTTCAAGATGTTCCTCAGCACAAGGTGTTTGTTCACTTCTTGTCGGTGAGCGCCTCTACGCCGGGGAGCTTCTTGCCTTCCAAAAATTCCAGCGAAGCTCCGCCGCCGGTGGAGATGTGTGTAATCTTGTCGGCGACGCCGGCCGCATTGACCGCGGACACTGAATCTCCTCCGCCAACAATTGAAGTAGCGCCGACATTCTCGGCTATGGCGTGGGCAATCTTGAAAGTGCCCTTGGCGAAAGGCGCAACCTCGAAGACGCCCATGGGGCCGTTCCAGACGATAGTCAGGGCGCGGGCGATCTCTTCCGTGAAGGCCTCGATGGTCTTCGGTCCGATATCCAGGGCCATCGTGTTCGCGGGAATATGCCCGCTCGCTACGGTCTGCACGATGGCATTGAGATCGATTTTTTCCGCCACCACGTGGTCTGTCGGCAACAGGAACTTCAGCTTGTGGCTCTTTGCCTCTTTCAAAAGCTGGCGCGCCAGGTCAATTTTGTCTTCCTCCACCAGAGATTTGCCGACCGGCTCGCCCTGGGCCTTGAGGAAGGTGTAGGCCATGCCGCCACCGATGATGAGGGCGTCAACTTTATCCAGAAGATTGCGGATGACGCCGATCTTGTCGCTCACTTTGGCGCCGCCGAGAATGGCGATGAACGGCCGCTCCGGGTGGCGCAGTACCTTGCCCAGGTACTGCAGTTCTTTCTCCATGAGCAGCCCCGCGGCGGACTTCTGCACAAAGCGGGTGACGCCGACCGTGGAGGCATGAGCGCGATGCGCCGTGCCAAAAGCGTCGTTTACGTAATAGTCCGCCAGGCCGGCAAGCTGCTTGGCGAACTTGGGATCGTTGGCTTCTTCTTCGGGATGGAAACGCAGATTCTCCAGCAGCAGGGTCTGGCCCTGTTCCAGCCTTCCGGCCATCTCTTCAGCTTCCGGCCCGATGCATTCGGGGCAGAAGCCCACGTTTTCGCCCCGCGCCAGCTCTTTGTCCAGCAACATGCGCAGGCGCTCCGCCGCAGGTTTGAGGCTCATCGCAGGATTGGGCTTGCCCTTGGGCCGGCCCAGATGGGAAACCAGCACCAGCCGCGCCCCGTGACGGAGAGCGTACTCAATCGTGGGCAGGGTCTCGCGTATGCGAGTGTCATCGATGACGCGCCCATCCTCGAGTGGGACATTGAAATCCACCCGCATGAGGACACGGTGATTGTTAAGCGACAGGTCGCGGATGGAGAGCTTTGACATAGCGGGCGTCCTCTAGGGATGGCGCAGCCGCTCCCGCGACTGCCGGGGCGGCGGTTGGCCGCCCCACGCGGTTGAGTCGCCCGCGACCATTTGACCACACGAGCTTACAGGCCCTTGCTTGCGATGTAATTGATCAGGTCACGGACGCGGGACGAATATCCCCATTCGTTGTCGTACCACGAAATCACCTTCACGCAATTACCGCCGACGACCAGAGTCGAGGGCGCATCGACGATCGAAGAACGGCCGTCGCCCTTGAAGTCCGAGGAGACCAATTCCTGCTCTTCATAGCCCAGATAGCCCTTCAGCGATCCGCTCTCGGAGGCCTTCTTGAGCGCGGCATTCACTTCTTCTTTCGTGGTTTTCTTTTCCACAAAAGCCACCAGGTCCACGACCGAGACGTTGGGCGTGGGTACGCGCACGGAGAAGCCGTCAAGTTTGCCGGCCAGGTCGGGGATCACCAGCTTCAACGCCTTGGCCGCGCCGGTCGAAGTCGGAATCATGTTGATGGCGGCGGCGCGCGCGCGGCGCAGGTCTTTATGCGGGAAATCCAGAATGACCTGGTCGTTGGTGTAAGAGTGGATCGTGGTCATGGTGCCGCTGATGATTTTGAAACTATCATTGACCACTTTCGCGATCGGAGCCAGGCAATTGGTGGTGCAGGACGCGTTCGAAATAATGTGGTGCTTGGCCGGATCGTAAACCCCTTCATTCACGCCCAGCACAACCGTGACATCTTCGTTCTTGGCGGGCGCTGAAATGATCACTTTCTTCACCGGCCCGCGCATATGCTTTTTGGCCTCGTTGGCGTCGGTGAAGTGGCCGGTGGATTCAATCACAACCTGGGCCCCCACCGATTCCCAGGGCAGTTTTCCCGGGTCTCGTTCTTTGAATACTTTGATGGTCTTGTTGTCGATCGTGATGCTGTCCGCACCGGCGGTTATTTTGTGCGGCAGATTGCCCAGGATGGAATCGTATTTGAGCAGGTGGGCCAGGGTCTTGGGGTCGGTGAGATCGTTGACCGCCACGAATTCGATGTTGCTGTCATTGAGCGAAGCCCGGAACACATTTCGCCCGATGCGTCCGAATCCGTTGATTCCTACCTTGATTGCCATTTCTCCTCCGAAGGGTTGACTTAACACGTTGTTGGAAAGTGGAAAGAAAATGTTAACAGGGAAACGAAGAATGCGGCAAATTGCGGGCCGCCCCGGGGCGACGTTCCTTCAAAGACTTTGACCGCAAGGGTCGCGAAGTTGCCGCAAAGAACGCAAAAGAGGCCACCGTTAAGAAGTGATTTCGATTTCCATATAGACGTTCTGCTTGCTCCAGAAGAAGGGAATCCGCGCCAGCCAGTACTTGGCCTTAACGGTCTTGCTGGCCCACGGCCAGTCCTCGGGCGGAAGTATCCGAACGTTCGCCGCGAATTCCGGGCCGGTAATTTTTCCGCGCATGGTGCAGGGAGCAATGCGGGCCCTGGGATTGTTCCGGATACGCTTGTATTTGCCAGAGTCGCTGCGAGTCATTACGTAGAGCCTGTCATCTTTTTCGCCGAACCAGACGGGTGTGTGGACGGCGGAGCCATCCTTGCGAAACGTGGCCAGGTCTATGTATTTTTGGCCCTTGATTTCATGTGGAACCAGCATGGAGACATTGTACGGTCCCGAGGGTTGTGAATGTGTGGCGCGGACCTGTCCTGAGCGAGGTCGCCCGCGCCACACAAACACACCTGTTCTTGACAGGCTTTCGAGTTGAGTCGAAAATGCGCGTTGACTAACAGAAACGAGGACCTGCTTTGACCTCTCCGACCAGGCGTGAGTTTCTCGGCGGCACTCTCGCGTTGATGAGCGCGGCCAGTATCCGGCTTCCCATCTGGGCCCAGACAGCCGCAAGCCTTGCCGGCACTCCCGCAGCGGGGCCTCTCCTGTTCGGGGTTGACTACTATCCCGACCAGACGCCCGAAGGGCTTTGGGAAGAAGACGCGCGCATGATGGCCGACTTCGGCTTTACCAACGTGCGCATCGCCGAATTCGCCTGGGCGCTGATGGAGCCGTCGGAGGGCAAGTTCGATTTTGCCTGGCTGCGCCGCTCCATCGACATATTGCACAAGCACAACATCGCCGTCATTCTGGGCACTCCGTCGGCGGCGCCTCCACCCTGGCTGACGGCCAGGTATCCCGACATCGTCGAAGTAAACGAAAAGGGCGAGCGGCTGCATCCCGGGGGGCGGCGCTTTACCTGTCCCACCAACCAGGTCTATCGGCGGTTGTCGTTGATCATCGCCAGCGAAATGGCCAGGACTTTTGTCGATGCGCCCGGCGTGATCGGCTGGCAGATCGACAACGAATTTACCCTGGGCTCATCGCAGCGTTGCTACTGCAACTACTGTCAGGCCGGATTTCAGACCTGGCTTCGCTCCAGGTACGGCAGCCTGGACAACCTGAATCAGAGTTGGGGAACAGTCTTCTGGAGCCAGACCTATACGGATTTCAGCCAGATCCCGGTGCCGCTGCCGTCAGGCGGAGATCCGAATCCAGGACTCGCTCTCGACTACGATCGCTACCAGTCTTACGCCAACGTATCCTTCCAGCAGGAACAGTTGGACATGCTGCGCAAAACTTGTCCGCGGCATTTCGTTACGACGAACAATGTCGGGCTGGTGGACACCATCAACATGCGCGACCTGTACGAGAAGCTGGATTTCACGGCCTTCGATAACTACCCCGGCTTTTTCGACATGCTGATGGCGCAGCAAGGCAGGATGGGATCTTCGGCCTTTGTTTCGTCGGCCATCGCCCTGGGACACGACCTCGCGCGCAGCGTAAAGGGCGGCAAGCCCTTCATGATCATGGAAGAGCAATCGGGAAAAGCGGGCCAGAAAACTTTTTCTCCGCAGCCCGAGAAAGGGCAAGTGCGCCTGTGGACCTATCAGGCCATCGCGCACGGCGCCATGGGAGTGAATTACTTTCGCTGGGACACGGCGACTTTCGGAGCGGAAGAGTACTGGCACGGCGTCCTGAACCACGATCGCTCGAAGAGCCCGGCTTATGACGAGATCAGGCAGGGAGTCAAAGAACTCAAGGCGCTGGGGCGGGAGGTTTTGTATTCCAACTATGTGGCGGAAACCGCTCTGGTGTTTGACTACGATTGCAGCTGGGCGCTCGCGATTCAACCGGGCCACTTCCGGCTGGCTTATCTGGACCAGATCGTCTCCTGGTACGGCGCCATTTCGGCCAGCCGCTCCGGAATCGATGTGATCGGGCCGGAAATCGACCTCTCCGCCTACAAGATTGTGTTCGCGCCGGTCGCCTACGTGATGTCGGAAAAGCAGGCTGCCCGGATCAGAAGTTTTGTGCAGGGCGGCGGAATGTTTGTCACCAATTTCCGCCTGGGCGTGAAAACCGAGACCAGCCAGATGGTCCGCACTCCGCTTCCCGGGTTGCTGCGCGACGTGATGGGCGTGACAGTCGAGGACTACGTTCCCGTGTACTCGGCGAAGAATGGAGTGAAATTCTCGCCCGCCCTGGCCGGTCCCGATTCAGAGTGCGTTTTGTGGACGGACATTCTCCAACCCACCGGTGCCGAGGTGCTGGCTTCGTACACGGCGGGAGCGCATGCCGGGCAGCCGGCGATCACCATGAACAGTTTTGGCAAGGGTAAGGCCGTGTACATCGGTGGAGACCTGGATGAGTCCAGTCTGGCCCGGGTGCTGCGAACCCTTTCCGGGATGGCCGGAGTGAAGCCGCCGCTCGAAGTGCCGGCCGGCGTCGAGCTGACCGTGCGCAAGGCCGGCAACAAGCAATGGATATTCCTTCTGAACCACACCGCGTCTTCACAGAGTGTGAGCCTTACCCAGGGCGTTTGTCGATCTGCTCAGCGGGGAAAAGCTCGCGGGAAAGATTGATATTGGCGGGTACGGCGTCCGCGTGCTGCAGGCATAATGCGGCTGGTGCGGGTTGTTTTGTGTGGCGCGGGCGCCCACGCCAACACAGGAGCTGAATGGCTGGCAGCTTTGGTACGTTTTGCCTGAGCCGGATTGCCTGCGCTAAATAGCTGTGTTACAAACCAAACATGCGCAAGTGGATGCGCGATCGTCTCAAGCGCCCCAAAAAGAATGCGGAAGCCGGTAAGACCGAGCCTGCACAGGCCCCTCTTCAGCCCGCCTACTACGATGCCCCGGATGCCATCGCGCCGGCGGCCCCAATCCGTATAGCCGAAGCAGAAATTCAACCGCCGGCGCCGGAACCTCCAACAATTCACGACGAAACTCCGGAGGCACGCCCGTCGCAGCCGCAACGCGCAGCTGGAAACGGCGACCCGCGCCGCCGCCGGCGGCGGGGCAGAGGCGGACGAGGCCGCGGTGGAGCGCAGGGAGCGAAACCTGCACCCGTCGCCCAGGCGTCGCCCGAAGCAGTGGCCGAGGGTGAACCCGTCGCCGCTGCTGCAATCGAAACCGCGGGCGGCGCGAAAGCAACGCCGGCAACCGCCCCCCGGGCTTCCAAGGGCACCGTGGTCCTTGCCATCGGACTGCCGGGTTCCGGCAAGAGTTCATGGTTCAAGCGGCACAACATCACGCCGCTTTCGAGCGACATGTTGCGCGCGCTTCTGTTCGACGATCCCACCGAGCAGCGTTTTCAGGACCTGATTTTCTCCAACCTGCGTTCCATGTTGAAGGCGCGCCTGATCGCGCGGCGTCCGCTGAATTATGTCGATGCCACCAACCTGACCCCGCACGAACGGCAAAGCTGGATCAAGCTGGGCCAGGATTATGGCTACGAAGTGCAGGCCGTGTTCTTCGACGTCCCTCTGGAAGTTTGCCTGGAGCGCAATCACAAGCGCGAACGCACGGTAGCCGACGACGTAATGCGGCGCATGAGCGCCAAGCTGAAGGCGCCGACGTTTGAAGAAGGGTTCTCCAAGATCACAGTGGTCAGGGTGAAGCGCAAGGAGTAACCGCACTTGGCGGCGTCATCCTGAGCTTGCGAAGGATCCGGCGCGCACAACGCAGAGTGGAGGTACAAGTTTCTGACTGCTGCTCGCCAGATCCTTCAGGACTGAAGTCCTTCAGGATGACGCCGGCTGAGTGGAGTTGCATGCCGGCAAGAAACGCCGTCGATATTGACCACAACGCCGCACGCCCATAGAATCACAGTTAGCGGATCGCCGCGTTTCTCGCCGTGAGTTGCCCCCTCGTTCAATGGTAGGACAGCAGATTCTGGATCTGCTTATCGGGGTTCGAATCCCTGGGGGGCAACCAAATATTTTCCTGGTCCCTGGATTTCCACAGGCACCGCCAGAAATTTTTCTAATCTTCCCGCCCTGAAGCTGCCATCACCAAACCAGTAACGAACGTTTTTCGCTGGAAAACTTCGCAAAAACCAAAATTCACCGAGTTTTAACCAGCGAGTAACACCTCCGTAATAAGCCCTGCTTACCGTGGGCAAACCGAACCAGAAGCCGCTTCCAGCCGGCGGTCCATCCAGTCCGGAGTTGTCAGCCAATCAGGTCAGTGCCAAGCACGGAGGAGCAAGCATGTTGCAGCGACTCAGAAGGTCTGAAGCCCCCAGGAGATTTTTCGCGATGGTGATGGCGTACCTCACCGTCCTGGGAACGATGCCAGCCTACGCGAACTCATCTTTTTCACGCACGGCAACCCCGATCAAGCATCTGGTCGTGATCTTTCAGGAGAACGTTTCGTTCGATCATTATTTCGGGACCTATCCCAACGCAGCCAATCCCAGAGGAGAGCCGGCGTTCTACGCGCGGCCGGATACTCCGACCGTGAACGGGCTTTCGGCGGTGCTGCTGAACAACAATCCGAACCTGCTGAACGCCGGGAACGGAACCGGCGCGACCAACCCTTTCCGGCTGGACCGCTCCCAGGCCGCCACCGCCGACCAGGGACATAACTATGGACCGGAGCAGGCCGCAGCGCACTTCGGCTTGATCGATCTCTATCCGTTGAATGTCGGCACTGCCGGACCGCCGCCCAACGCGCCGCCGCAGATCGTCACCACCAAGGGCCTCACCATGGGCTACTACGATGGCAACACCGTGACCGCGTTGTGGAATTATGCGCAACAGTTTGCCATGAGCGACAACTCGTATGACACCGTGTTTGGACCTTCGACTCCGGGCCTGATGAACCTGGTTTCGGGTCAGACCAACGGGGTCACCACCGTGTTGAACGGGACGGGAAGCGAAACCGACGGCGGCAACGGCACGCTTGACCGTGGTGGGCGATCCTGATCCGGTGGGAGACGTTTGCTCGGCGCCGACTCGCAACCAGGTGCAGATGGGCGGGCGCAACATTGGCGACCTGCTGAACGATGCCGGAGTGAGCTGGGGCGCGTTCATGGGAGGCTTCGACCTGACCGCGAAGAATTCCAACGGCACCACCGGCTGCCTGCGAAGTTCCACCTCCGCATTCACCGGAACCAGCGCCGACTACATTGCCGCACCATGCTTTCTTCCAGTATTACGCTTCCACCGCCAACCCCACCCACGCCCGTCCCAGTTCGGTTTCCGAAATCGGACGTGACGGCACCGCCAATCACCAGTACGACATGAACGATTTCTTCACTGCAGTGAAGCATGGCAACCTTCCGGCGGTCAGCTTTCTGAAAGCGCAGGCTTATCAGGACGGTCACGCCGGATACTCCGATCCGCTCGACGAGCAGGTGTTCATCGTGAACGTGATCAACTTCCTGCAAAAGTCACCCGATTGGGACAACACCGCGGTCGTGATCCTCTACGACGACTCGGACGGCTGGTATGACCATCAGTTGGGCCCGATTGTGAATCAATCGACCAGCCCGGCCGATGAGCTGACCGGCCCCGGCGCCTGCGGCGACGGCAGCACCGCGCTGCCCGGCATCGACTCCAGCAACCCGCATGCGCAAGGCCGCTGCGGCTACGGTCCGCGGCAGCCGCTGTTGGTGATCTCTCCCTGGTCCAGGGAAAACTTCGTGGACAACACGGTCACCGACCAAACCTCGGTGCTGCGCTTCATCGAGGACAACTGGCTGGGCGGCGAACGGATTGGCGGAGGCTCGTTTGACGCCTACGCCAACTCGATCAGCCAGATGTTTGATTTCAGGCACCACGGGAAAAACGGCCCGCTGTTTCTGAATCCGATCAGCGGACAGCCGCAGTTCCGCTAGGAATTTCCGATTGTCGGATTTACGGATTGTCGAAGTTTGACCGTCCTGACGTAAGACGACAGGCATGGGGATTTCCTCTCCATGCCTGTCAGTATTATTGGAGTCTTGCTAATCGGAGCCCTTAATTGAAGATGACAGAGAGATTTGCCCACCTCACCCGACGGGAGTTCCTGCAGAGATCAGGGAATGCTTGTCGCGGGAATGGCGGCCGGCCAGGTCAACCCTCACCGCACCGGCATCATCGCCACGCCGCAGCTGGATGTGAATGCTCTGGCGCGTTTCGTGGATCCGCTTCCCGTGCCCGCGATTCTCAAGCCCAGCGGGACCCGTCCCAGCCCGGATACTCCCGCCGTGCAGATTCCCTATTACCGGGTTGAGATGCGGGCGTTCGAGAGCAAAGTTCATCGCGATGTGAAGCCCACGCGCCTTTGGGGCTTCGACGAGAATTCTCCGGGGCCGACGTTCGAGACCCGCAGCGGCCAACCCCTGCTGGTCGAGTGGGCGAACGAATTGCCGGCAGCACATTTTCTCCCCATCGATCACAGCGTCCACGGCGCAGAGGCCGACAAGCCCAGTGTTCGCGCCGTCACCCACCTGCATGGAGCGAAAGCGCCCGCCAAAAGCGACGGCTATCCGGAAGACTGGTGGGTGCCGGGCAAATCCGCGCTCTACTTTTACCCCAATCATCAGGACGCGGCCATGCTCTGGTATCACGACCACGCGCTGGGAATCACTCGCCTGAACATGTATGCCGGACTCTTTGGCGCGTTCGTCATTCGCGACGAGTTTGAAGATGGCTTGAATCTGCCCAAGGGCAAGTACGAGATTCCTCTGGCCATCTATGATCGGTCGTTCGATCGCGAGGGCCAGCTTTACTATCCGGTGTCGCCGGAACCGGAATCGCCCTGGGTGCCGGAAGTATTCGGCGACGCGATTCTGGTCAACGGCAAGATGTTTCCTTACCTGGAAGTCGAGCCGCGCAAGTATCGCTTCCGGGTTCTCAACGCTGCCAATGGACGCTTCTTTCACCTGGCGCTTTCAAATGGACAGGAGTTCCACCAGATCGGAACTGATCTGGGACTGCTGCCCGCCCCTGTCTCGTTGAAGAGCCTGCTGATCGCGCCCGCGGAACGCGCCGACCTGGTCATAGATTTTTCCGGCCACGGCGGAGAACAGATCGTAGTCACCAACGACGCTTTCACCGTGATGCAATTCCGCGTGGCGAAAACCGGGGCGCCGGACACCAGTTCACTTCCGTCGAGCCTGCGGCCCGTCCCCAGGATTCCGGAAGTCGGCGGCAGTGCAGAACCGCATCCTGACCCTGGGCGAAAAAGACGACAAGGCAGCGAACCCCATGATGATGCTGCTCAACAACGCGCACTGGGGCATGCCGGTAACCGAAAATCCGAAGCTGGATTCGGTGGAGATCTGGAACTTCCTCAATTTTACCGACGATTCTCATCCCATCCATCTGCACCTGGTGCGCTTTCAAATCCTCGACCGGCGGGGCTTTGAGCCTTTCTACTACTACACCCAGGGAAAAGTGAAGTACATCGGGCCCGCGGTGCCGCCTGCCGCCAACGAAGCCGGATGGAAGGACACTGTGCAGGCGCACCCCGGAATGGTGACCCGCATTATCGCGCGCTTCGAAGGCTATCCCGGCCGCTACGTGTGGCACTGCCACATCCTGGAGCACGAGGACAACGAAATGATGCGGCCCTATGACGTGATTGCCTAGGTGCGGATCGGGTTTACCCAACCATCCTCTCCCTTCGCGGAATCGTTTGTGATAGCTTTTTCCGCCTCTCGGGAAGAACCGGGTACCCCGTCTCATCTCTTCCGTTCTTTGGAGAGACAGGGCGGGTTAGTGAGCCCATCAAAAACTGGAAATGAGGACGGATTCATGAGCGAGACACAGCCTGCGCGGAGTATCGGTCGCAGCATCGGGGCCCTGCTTGCCGGTTTCGTGGTCGTCGTCATCCTTTCGCTCGGTACTGACCTGGCGCTGCACGCGGCCGGCATCTTCCCGCCGTTGGGCCAAATTATGTCCAACGCGCTTTTCCTGCTGGCGACTATCTATCGTACGGTTTACGCCGTCGTGGGCAGTTACATCACGGCGCGGCTCGCGCCCGATCGGCCCATGGGGCACGCGCTGGTGGGCGGTGCAATCGGTCTTGTCTTGAGCGCCGTGGGCGCCGTGGTGACGTGGAACAAGGATATGGGGCCGCACTGGTATCCGCTGGCCCTGGTTGTCACCGCGCTGCCCTGTGCCTGGGTGGGCGGCAAACTCCGCC
Organism: Terriglobia bacterium; assembly: GCA_963699935.1. Classification (GTDB taxonomy): domain Bacteria; phylum Acidobacteriota; class Terriglobia; order Terriglobales; family Acidobacteriaceae; genus JAIQFF01. The sequence goes on along the minus strand of CAVOVU010000020.1, from coordinate 551,877 downwards.
TCATGCAGTTGCGCGCCAGCCGGCCTTAATCGAATACTACTGTCTTGTTTCCGTAGGTCAGCACGCGGTGACAGAGATGCAGGCGCACCGCCCGGCCGAGGACCGTGCGTTCCAGATCGCGTCCCTTGCGGACCATGTCTTCGATGGAATCGCGGTGCGAAACGCGCGCCACTTCCTGTTCGATGATGGGACCTTCATCCAGATTCATGGTGACGTAGTGTCCCGTGGCCCCGATCAGCTTCACTCCCCGCAGAAAGGCCTGGTGGTAGGGCTTGGCGCCCACGAACGCCGGAAGAAAGGAATGATGGATATTGATAATGCGATTGGGATAGTTGGCAATGAAGTCCTCGCTCAGGACCTGCATGTAGCGCGCCAGCACGATCAGATCGACGCCCCGTGAGCGCAGCTCCCGGAGTTCCTCAGCTTCCTGCTGCTTCTTGTTTTCCGGAGTGATGGGGAAATGCAGGAAGGGCACATCGTAGCGCCTGGCAATCGCGCCGGCCTCGGGATGATTGCTCACCACCACGGCGATTTCGGCGTTGAATTCGCCGGCCTGCTGGCGTTGCAGAAGATCTTCCAGGCAGTGCGGCAGGCGGGAGGCAAACAGTGCGACTTTGGGTTTGTGGTCGCTGAAGTGGAGTTCGAACTTCATGGCGAATTCCTGGGCCAGGGGGCGAAAGCGCTCGGCGATCTGATCGGCGGGGACCTGGAATCCGGTGAGATGAAATTCGAAGCGGGCCAGAAAGATGCCGGCTTCGACGTCGGTATATTGGTCCGACTGCAGAATGTTGCCGCCATTGTTGAAAATGAAGGTGGAGATTCCTGAGACCAGGCCTTTCTGGTCGGGACAGGAAACTAGCAAGGTTGCGGTTTCGGGCATAAGAATCTAGTTCGGTGATGGGGCAACTGCCGAGCTCTGCTCGGCTGGGCGGGTGAGGGCACCCGCCCCTACGTTACCTGTTTTTTGCGCGGCTATCCAGGCATTCACCTGCTTCTCCAGGACGGTCAGCGGTAATGGTCCGTCCAGCAGCAGGGCATCGTGGAAGGCGCGAATGTCGAACTTCGGTCCCAATTCTTTTTCCGCACGCTGCCGCAGTTCCTTGATTTTGAGTTCGCCCATCTTGTAGGCGAGCGCCTGTCCCGGCCATGAAATGTAGCGGTCAACCTCGCTGGTGGCGTTGTATTCGGTGGTGGCGACGTGGGCGAGAAAATAATCGATGGCCTGCTGGCGAGTCCAGTGCTTGTAGTGCATTCCGGTATCGACCACCAGGCGAACTGCGCGCCACATCTCGTTGCTCAATGCTCCGAAGTGCACGTAGGGATCGCCGTACAATCCGAGTTCGTCTCCCAGAGATTCGCAATAGAGCGCCCAGCCCTCGGCGTAGGCGCTGTATCCGCCGTAACGGCGGAATTTCGGAAGGTCTTTGAGTTCGACCGCGATGCCGCCCTGGAAAGTGTGGCCGGGGATGGCCTCGTGCAGAATCAGCGAAGTGATTTCATACTCCGGACGGGTCTCGGGCTTGTAGGTATTGATGTAGAAGTAGCCGGGCCGGGAACCATCGGGCGCCGCGCCATCGGCGTATGCAGCCGGCATTCCAGGGGCGATCTCCGCAGGCACAGGCTCCACGCCATACGGCAGGCGGGGAAATGTCCGAAACAGTTTCACCAGCAGGGGATCGATTTCCTTGGCGCGGGCCCGGGTGTATTCCAAAAGTTCCCCCGAAGTCTTGGCGTAGAAAGCGCGGGTCAGTGCGCAAGAAGTGAAAGAACTCCTGGCTCGTCCCCTTGAATCCCGATTGCTCGCGGACTCTATCCATCTCCGCGCCGATGCGCTTCACCTCCTGCAGGCCGATCTCATGGATCTGTTCGGGAGTGAAGTTGGTGGTGGTGCGGGAGCGGGTGAGATAGGCATACGTGGCGTCTCCATTGGGGACTTGCCAGGCGCCGACTTGCTCAAACGATGCCGGAACGTATTCCTTCTGCATGAAATCTCGGAAGCGCTGATAGGCGGGCAGAATGTCGCTCTTGATGGTTTGCCGACCAGCGGCGGTCAGGCGCTGCTTGTCCGCTTCCGAGAACGCCGGCGGCATTTTCAGAAACGGCTTGTAGAAGCCGTGCCTGGTTGGGTCCTGCCAGTCCATACCGTTGAGTTGGGTGAGGACTTTTTCGCCAATCACTTTGGGCAGCAGGATGTGTTCCTTGATTCCCTCGCGCATCAGTCCAATGTTCTGGTCCATGTAGGCGGGAAAGTTGTGCATGCGGCCGAGCCAGTCGTCGTAGTCCTTGACCGTCTCAAAGCGCAGCGAATCGACCACATTTTCGACCGTCTGGATTCCATCGAACGTATCGGTGCGCACCAGATACCACTTGTACTGTTCACCCTCGAGATAGTCGTTGGAGTTGTACTCGAAGACGTCGTAGCTGACCTGGTCTTGCGGGGAGAGCTGGGCGCGGTCGATGGCGTGCAAGCGGGTGAGCATCTCGCGGGCGTGCTGGAATTGCTGGTGCAGAGAGTCGAGGCTGAGGTTTTCCCACTGGTCGTTCCAGCGGCGGTCGCCCAGTTCAGAGGCAGCCACCGGATCGTGCGCCATCTGGTACTCCCAGTCCTGATCGAACAATTGATGCAGGGTCTGGGTGGCGGCATTGTCGGCCGCGTAGGCGGCGGTGGGGATTACCAGGAGCAAAAGAAAAAACTGAGCGTAGCGGAAAGGCATTCGTTCTCCGGATCAGGTGCCAAAGAAAACTTAGCACAAACCACATAGGCCCGGACGCCCTCCTTCGACTTCGCTCAGGACCCGGGCGGGCGAGCGAAGCTCGCCTTTGTTTTTTTTGCGGAGGCTACCGCCAAAAACCCAGCCGGGCTTTGCCCGGACAGGCGGGTGAGGCACCCGCCCCTACGTGGGTTGTGTTGATGATGGTTTCGCGGCGATGCGTTCACGCACCGCGGACGTGGCCAGATTGTTGGCTTCAGCGTTGCGCTCGCGGGGAACGTGAGTGATGGAAAATTTGAAGGAACGAGCCAGCTTGCGGCAGATCCAGTGCAGGGAATAGAGGCGCGGGCTGCGGCAGGCGTACTCGCCCTGCATCTGGCGAACCACCACCTGGGAGTCGGAATAGACGTGCAGTGCCCTCGCTTTCAGCGTCTGGGCACATTGCAGGGCTTCGAGCAGGGCGACGTACTCGGCAACGTTGTTGTCCTGACGTCCAATCCAGCGCGCGATGCGGATGGTACCGCCCTCGCCGCCCTCGATCACAACCCCAATGCCCGACGGCCCCGGGTTTCCCAGAGAACCGCCATCCACGTAGGCTACGAGGTCCGACATCCAGCGTTGTCCGTTGTCATCAACATGCGTCAGAACCGATTTTGCGTCAAGTTGTTTATTTGGAGCGCTTGCAACAACCGGCGGCGGCTGTGGAATAGTTTGTGGAAAACCAGTTCGGCAGAATGACGAAATCAACTAAGCATCGCTGATTCAAGTAAGTACAATTTTGAATTTGCACAGGATCGAAAGTTGTGATTGCACTGAAAAACGGCGTTGACATTTACATGAGAAGCATTTAACTTCGCCAACGTCGACGGCCGAAAGGGCTGGCTCAAATTAAAACTTAGCCAGTGCGAAGTAGGCCGGGTGATCCGCTGGAAGGGGCAACCTGGAAGGCGACCGGACCCGAAAAAACCGACGGCCCTGCGAGGGGCAGTTGGGGTCAGGGACTGCGAAAGCAGCGATCACATCAAGGGCCGTGATGGTGCATGCGTCCACGCTGTTATGCTTCCTCGCAGGAGCTGGCGGCTAGAGCATAACCAATGTCACGGCCTTTTCTATTTCCTACGCAAATTCCTTCCGCCTGGCATCCAGTTCCTCCTGCTTTGGTTGAGTTCACTGGTCTTCGGTCACTGCCGCATCGTTCCGCTGATCTTCATAAGAACTTCCGCCGACTCTCCTTGTCAGCGGCAAGGTCAATCTCAGTGACCAGTTTGTAGTTCCCGGTTCTCAGATAATTCTCCATAATGTCTGCATGCGCGCGCGCTGTTGTATCGCGGGAGGCGGCCCTGCCGGCATGATGCTGGGCTTCCTCCTGGCCCGCATGGGCGTGGACGTGGTGGTGCTGGAAAAGCATGCCGACTTTCTCCGCGATTTTCGTGGAGACACGATTCATCCTTCCACACTCGAAGTCATGTACGAACTGGGCATTGTGGACGCCTTTCTCAAGCGTCCGCACCAGGAAGTCCGCCAACTCAAGGGACAGATCGGGAACCAGACCATCGCGGTGGCTGATTTCACTCACCTGCCTACGCACTGCAAATTCCTCGGGCTGATGCCGCAGTGGGATTTTCTGGATTTCATCGTCGAGCAGGCGCGGCGCTGTCCATCCTTCCACTTGAAGATGCAGACCGAGGTCATCGACCTCCTCGAAGAAGACGGCAGGGTGGTGGGTGTACGGGCGCGGAGTCCGGAGGGAATGCTGGAAGTCCGCGCCGACTTGACCATCGGGGCCGACGGAAGGCATTCCGTGGTGCGCGAGCGTGCCGGCCTCTCCGTGCTCAACCTGGGCGCGCCCATGGATGTGCTGTGGATGCGGGTCAGCCGCCAGCCGGCCGATCCCGGACAAACCTTCGGCCGCTTCGATACCGGCAGGATCCTGGTCTTTCTCAACCGGGAAGACTATTGGCAGGTTGCCTACGTCATCTCGAAAGGCAACGCGAATGAACTGCGGCAACAGGGGCTGCCGGCCTTCCGCCAGGAACTGGTCCGGCTGGCGCCGTTTCTCGAGAATCGGATGGAGGAGCTCCGCGACTGGGACGATATTAAGTTGCTCACCGTCGTAGTCGATCGCTTGCGGCGATGGTTCCGGCCCGGATTGCTATGCATCGGAGATGCCGCGCACGCCATGTCGCCCATCGGTGGCGTAGGAATCAACCTGGCGATTCAGGATGCGGTGGCGACGGCGAACATCCTGGGGGAAAGGCTGCGGCTGGGAACGGTGAACGAAGGCGACCTGGCAGGCGGTGCAGCAACGAAGAACATTTCCCACGCGCGCCACCCAGCGCCTGCAATTAATAGTGCAGAACAATGTGATCCGCAGAGTGCTGGACACTACCCGGCCGCTCACGCCGCCCTGGCCCGTAAAGCTCCTGGGGCGGTGGAAGTTCCTGCAGCGCATTCCGGCACGGGTGGTTGGGCTGGGATTTCGTCCGGAACATGTGAAGACGCCCGCCCGGGAAGCATAGTCGAGACCCTACGGAGCCCTCCTGGGCACCTGCTTTTCCATGCGGACAATCGGCAGGGACTCTCCGTTGGCCAGCGGAACTTCGAGATTTTCCAAGCGCGACGTAGCCGCGAGCCCGGTAGAGCGGCACTCCGGTGAGGGTGGCCCCCATTTCGAAGCGGGTAAAACCGGCTGCGACGGCAGCGTTTTCGCAGGCTTCCAGGATCATGCTCCCGATGCCGCGCCGGGCCCACGAGGGATGGATAAAGAAGGCACGAATCTTGGCGGCGTCGTGCCGCGGATCGAGCAAGGCGGCTTCGCGGCCCGTCCATTGGTCTCCACCATAGAGGGTCTTCCGCTTGCTCCAGCCGCCGCAACCGACTATGACCGGCTCCACGTCGCCTTCGGTCTCGGCGACGAGATACGTTCCGTCGGCAATGAGCTGAGTGTCCACGCCATAGACCGTCGCCAGCGCGCTCTCAATCTGGGATGGAGTGTAGTCAAGGGTCTGCAATCCGCGCACGGATGCATCGATCAGTTCGCGCAGGATGGGAATGTCTTCCGTAACAGCCTGGCGAATGCGAATCTTCATGGATGCAAGTACCGGCACAGGCCAGACAGAATTTTACGGCTTCCCGCCCCAAAATTGCGGTTTCGCGACCACCCGCCAGGGAAGTTTCGCATCTACCAAGCGCATGTTAATGGACTATGGAGCAAAGACCGCCCGGAGATGAACAGCGTCAGGGACGCTCGCAGAGGCTGTAAGACAGCGAAGCCAATCTTTTTGCTGTTTCGATTGGTGGAGTCAACGCATGAGGGGCCGCCCGGCCGCCTTCGAGTCAGTCATGCGAGCGTCACGGTCTAGATTGCAGATTTCAATTTCATTCTTTGGATCAGCCCAATCTAAAATCTGCAATCTCACATCTACGATCTGGCGGCTTAGGCGGCCGGCTTGGTGCCCGGAGGTTCGATGGCGAGAAATTCTTCCGCAAAACGCCGGCTGTAGTTTTCCAGCAAGGCCTGAATGCGGGCGGGGTCGGAGGAGCGCAGGACCAGGCCGGCGTGATGCCGTCGCTTGAGGCGTAAAGCAATTTCGGGATCGTTGTAGGCCGAAGTGTCCGGATATTCCTGCCGGGCCAACGACAGGATCAATCCGGCATAATCGCTGCGCACGGCAGGGAGCCGGTAAGGTTCCTTGCCGCCGGCGATTTCGATGCGCGCCCACTCCCGCCACAGGTTGATGCCGGTGGCGATCTCTACCATCTCGCTGATGTAAGCACCGCCCACCCGGGCCGCGCATTCCAGAAAATAAAAATGTCCGTCGCCGCGGGCGCGGATGAACTCCGCGTGCGACACGCCGCGCACCAGTCCCAGCGCGTCGATCAATTCGCGGTTGAGATCGCGCAAGGCGGCGGCTTCGTCCGACTCGCTGGGCAGAAGATACGTGGTAAAGATGCCGCCCTTCTGCGCCACCGCCATCGGTGGTTGGCCATAGCGGCTGACACTCGAGAAGACCGCCTCCCGCTCCGAGACCACCGAGTCCACGTGATAAACGTCGCCGGGGAGAAACTTTTCCAGCAGGAACGAAGACTGCTGGTCGCCCAGCGAGTCGAGAACCGGCCACAGGGCCTCCCGAGAATCGATCAGCTTGATGCCGATGGCCGATGCTTCCGACCGGGGCTTGAGCACCCACGGGCCGGATACGTGGTCCAGGTAGTAACGAATGTCGTCGTGATTGAGCACGGGAATGAAATCGGGCACGCGGATTCCGTGTTCGAGCGCCTGCATGCGCATGGCCAGCTTGTCGCGGAAGTAGCGCATGGTGGTCAGCCCCATGCCGGGGATGCGCATGTGCTCGCGCAGCGTGGACGCGGTTTCCATGTCGAACTCGTCGAGCGCGACGATGCGGTCAATCTTCTTGTCCCGCGCCAGGTAAGTTACCGCTTTTACGATCTCGGGGATGGGCAGGTCGGCGGGAATGTAGAAGATGTCATCCAGGCTCTCGCGCGGCCAATCGGCATCGCGGAGTTTCTCGGCCGTAAGCAGGAACACGCGACAGCCCTGGCGTTTGCATTCGCGCATGAATTCCTGTCCCTTTTCGTAGGTCGTGATGCAGAGAAAGGTAAGCGGCGGATTCCGCCATAGGGCTCCCGAATCAGGGAAAAGACTATACCACCTGCCGCGGCAAAATTGACGGGTGAAGCGGCAGATGTTGCTCATGGGTCGGATCGATGCATGACGGCTTATAAGCACGCTGGCGTCAGACGACTAGGGCTACGTCGGGCGCGCCGTGGCAGACTGAAGAGGTCGCCGAAGCTAGTCGTGCCCGACCTACAAGCGCAAAGGCTTCACCCGTCGCCGAAGGGCGCTGAAGTGCCGACTTCCCGAAGATGACGCACGCATCTGGAGCACGGATGTCCGTCCAGGAATGTGCTCTGAATCGATTCACGTTGGAATGATAAGCTCGAAGTCGTGCCATCGTGCGGCCCGCCCTCCGCCGTGGAGGCGAAGGGCGGGACAGCGCGGCTGGCGCCGCGTCAATCAGTCGAAACTCTTACCGCCTCCAGTACGGACGGCGTCCTACAAACTCGCGATGCACAGGCCGCGGCGCAATATACGGGCGTGCGTAAAAGCCTGGACGGTAGCCCCAGCCCGGGCGAACATAGGTCGGTCCATAGAAAAGCGGAGCCGGCCGGTAAGCGACAAAAGGTACCGGCGCCACGTACCGGTACGGACGTACGTAAACCGGACGCGGATAGGCTGGTCCGATCGCAATCACCACGCCGGCGTGTGCCTGCGGTGGGTTGACAAAGATCAGCATCGCCACCAGTCCGAACAGTGAAAGTGCGGTTTTCTTTAACATTGAGCGCCTCCAATCCTCACCCTGATTAAACCCCGCCGGAAAGAAAAGTTGTTTTCTGAAGCCAACCTTAAGCCAGCGGTTTGAAGAGGTTACAGAGAGGGATCCGAAGAAAACCGAGCCCGTCATCTATAATTCTCCCGCCATGAAACTCCTGACTCCGCTGCGTCCTGCTTCTGTTGAACCTGCTGCCCTTGCCCCTCGTCGCGCAGGATCGTTCTTACGGCCGCTCCATGGTGATCACCGATGGCGGCATCGTAGCCACCAGCCACACTCTGGCGTCTCAGGCCGGGGCGCAGATTCTGGCGCGGGGCGGTTCTGCAATCGATGCCGCGATCGCGGCCAACGCCGTGCTCGGCGTTACCGAGCCCATGATGAACGGAGTTGGCGGCGATCTCTTCCTCATCTATTGGGACGCCAAGACCGGCAAGCTGTACGGCTTGAACTCCAGCGGCTGGGCGCCGCGCGGGCTGTCCATTGAATACCTGAAGCAGAAAGGCATTTTCCAGATGCCGCAGGCTGGAATCGATAGCGTAACCGTGCCCGGCGCCGTCGAGGGCTGGTCAAAAGCTCATGCCCGCTTTGGAAAGCTGCCCTGGAAAGATCTGTTCACGCCCGCAATTTATTACGCCGAGCATGGCTATCCCGTGCCTGAACTGATCCACGGTTTCTGGGAGGGAGATGAACAGGTCTTGAAGCAGTCCGCCGAAGCCGAGCGGATTTATCTCCCCGGCGGGAAGGTCCCCGAAATTGGCCAGATGTTTTCCAATCCGGACCTGGGCAAAACTCTGCGGCTGATTGCGGAAGGCGGGCGGGACGCATTCTATCGCGGCGAAATTGCGCAGTCGATCATAGCTACGTCCACCGAACTGGGTGGAACCATGCAGCCCGATGATCTGGCCGATTTTTCCGCGGAGTGGGTGGAGCCGATTTCCGATCAACTACCACGGCTGGAAGGTTTACGAGCTGCCTCCCAACGGACAAGGCATGGCCGCGCTCGAGATGCTCAATATCATGAGCACGCTGCAACCTGACACTGCCGGGCCGCTGGCTCCCATGGAACTGCACAACCGCATTGAGGCCATGAAGCTGGCCTACAGTGACCTGTATCGCTACAACGCCGATCCTCGTTTTGCCAAGGTTCCGGTCAAGGGACTGCTGGCCCCGGACTACGCCAAACAGCGCGCTTCGCTGATCGATCCCGCCAAGGCGAATTGCACTCCAGCCAGCGGCTCTCCGGCGAGAAGCGACACAACTTATCTGGCCGTCGTGGACAAAGACGGCAACATTGCTTCACTCATCCAGAGCAATTACGATGCCTTCGGTTCCGGAGTCGCGGTCAAAGGCCGGGGATTTGTTTTGCAGGATCGTGGCGGCCTGTTCGTGCTCGATCCCAGCCATCCCAATGCGCTGGCGCCGCGCAAGCGGCCCTTTCACACCATCATCCCCGCCTTCATGGAACAGGGAGATGTGCACATTGGGTTCGGCATCATGGGCGGAGCCAACCAGCCCCTGGCGCACGCACAGTTTGTTTCCAACTTCGTGGACTATGGGATGAACATCCAGGCCGCGCTCTCCGAGCCCCGCTTCACCGTCCGGCCCACGGAGCAGGGAATTGGATGCGACATCATGATCGAATCCCGGGTTCCGGCGGAGACGCTCACCGAACTGGAGCAGAAAGGGCCACAAGTTCAAAGTAAGGAAAGAGTATTCGACGGCGATGGGCCGCGGGCAGGCCGTGCTGCACAATTCGAAAAGCAATGTGAACTTCGCTGCCTCCGATCCGCGGGCCGACGGCTCGGCAGAACCCGAACCGGTCCCGGAACACTAGTTAGTGCGGGCCGGATCGAGCCTTTTTTGCCAGTGGCTACTTGGAAGCTATTCCTTCCAGCTGCGGCATCGCCTGCAGAGTCGCCTTCAGGCGGTGCACCACAGTTTCCTGGGGATCCATGCCGGTGATCCTCTGCTTGATGATGCCGTCTCCATCGATAACCAGGTAAGTGGGAAAGGAATGCACGGCAAACGTGCGGAGCATGTTCTCATTGGTGTCCCGATACTGCGGCCAATCCATTTTCTTGCTGGCGACGAACTCGCGCCAGGCTTTCTCATCCTTGTCGGCGCTGACGCTGATGAGCACGACTTTGGCGTTCGCGTATTTTCGGGTCAGCTCCTTTAACTCAGAAACCGATGCGCGACAGGGCGGGCACCACGTCGCCCAAAAATCGAGAACGACTATGTCGCCTCGCAGCTGCTGGAGAGAAATGTCCTGCCCTTGCAGCGTGGTTACGTGAAAATCGGGAGCAAAATCTTCCCGCGCCCGCCTCGGATCTGCCATCAGCTTGCTTGCCTGGGCGGCGATGGACGGCGGGGGATGCAGCGCGAGGCATTTGTTTAACTCGTCTTTCCCCTCCTCATCTCTGGACTGGCGCAGCAAGACCGTCGCCAGGTTAAAGTGAAAGACGGGCTCATTGTTAACCAGCGCGAGGGCCGCGCGGTACTCCGCTTCTCCCTCCTTCAGGTTCTGGGTATCAGGGTCGCTCCGGCCCAGGATGGCGGTACCTTTCATGCTATGGGCGGCCGCTCTGGTTGAATCGTTGTCCGCAACCGCAAGAGCTCGGTCGGAGCTCGCAATGGCGTTCTTGAAGTCGTGCATGCGCTCATACGTGGCAGCCATGTTGAGATAACAGACCGCGCACGAATTGTGTTGGAGCTTGTTGAGCTTCTTGAACGTCTCCAGGGCGTCTTTGTATTTGCCTGCCGCCAGCGCGTCATGACCGGCTTGAATTTGTTGCTGATATTTCGAATCTGTTTCTGACTGGCTGTTCTGGGCGCGTATCGGCCACAGCGACCCCAACACGAAAGCGGCGACGAGAAGATATTTGTGCATTGCGTGTCTTCCAAACCCCGGCGGATGCAGTTCGGGCCAGGAGTCAAAACCGTCCGATTGTATACGATTCCTCCTTATTTCATGAGATCGCCGGTAACCAGCCCGCGAATACCATGGTAATGAGCCTCATGGCTCAAGCAGCCAGACAAGAATTGAGATTCGCCCGCATAACAGCCTTCAGGCCAAGCGTTGTAATATGTTTGCGTTCGGTCCGGCAATGACCGGCCCAGGATCAGTCAAGTTCAAAATCATGACTAATAAAAACGGAAAGCCTTTGCGCTCCACCCATTGGTTCGGCCTCCAGGATAGGGATGGATTCATTCATCGTTCGTGGATGAAGAACCAGGGATTTCCTTCCAACCTCTTTGACGGCCGGCCGGTAATCGGAATCTGTAACACGTGGTCCGAGCTGACGCCCTGCAACGCCCACTTCCGGATGATTGCGGACCGGGTCAAACGCGGCGTGTACGAAGCCGGAGGCTTTCCCCTGGAGTTTCCCGTGATGTCGCTGGGGGAAACCAATATCCGTCCGACCGCCATGCTGTTCCGCAACCTGGTGAGCATGGATGTGGAAGAGTCGATCCGGGGCAATCCCATCGATGGAGTGGTGCTGCTGTGTGGCTGCGACAAGACCACGCCTTCGCTGATGATGGGCGCCGCGAGTTGCGATTTGCCGGCCCTGGTGGTTTCGGGCGGCGCCATGCTCAACGGCCACTTCCGCGGCGAGACCATCGGGTCGGGCACCAGTGTGTGGTCGATGAGCGAAGACGTGCGCGCGGGCAAGATGAGCTGCGCCGACTTCATGGACGCTGAATCCTGCATGTCGCGCTCGGCCGGCCACTGCATGACCATGGGCACGGCCTCGACCATGGCCTGCATGGTGGAAGCCCTGGGCATGGGCATGCCGCAGAATGCGACGATTCCCGCCGTCGATTCGCGGCGCTACGTGCTGGCGCAGGAAGCGGGCCGGCGCATTGTCGACATGGTTCGCGACGACGTGAAGATGTCGCAGATTCTGACTCGGAAGGCTTTCGAGAATGCGATCCGCGTGAATGCGGCGATTGGCGGCTCGACCAACGCGGTCTTGCATCTGCTGGCGCTGGCGGGCCGGGTGGGGGTCAAGCTGGAGCTCGAAGACTTCGATCGTCTGGGCCACGCCCTGCCTCTGCTGGTGGACCTGATGCCTTCCGGCAAATTCCTGATGGAAGACTTCTACTACGCCGGCGGCGTGCCGGCCGTGGTGCGCGCTTTGGGTGAACTGATCCACCGCGATGCGCTGACCGTCAACGGCAAGACCATGGGCGAGAACACCGCCGAGGCTCCCTGCTGGAATGCGGAGGTAATTCACAGCCGGGATAATCCCATCCGAGAGCGTGCCGGCATTGCCGTGCTGCGCGGTAATCTGGCGCCGGGTGGCGCGCTGGTCAAGCCTTCCGCGGCCAGTCCTCATCTGCTCAAACACCGGGGGCGCGCGGTCGTTTTTGCCGACATCGAAGATTTCAAGAAGCGGGTGGACGATCCGGCGCTCGAGGTCGATGAAAATTCGGTGATGGTCCTGCAGGGCGCGGGGCCCAAGGGCTATCCCGGGATGCCGGAAGTGGGGAACATGCCCTTGCCGAAAAAGTTGCTGCAGCGCGGAATTACCGATGTGGTGCGGGTTTCCGATGCGCGCATGAGCGGCACTGCATACGGGACCGTGGTGCTGCACGTGACTCCGGAATCGGCAGCCGGAGGAACCTTGGCCCTGGTGCGGAACGGCGATGAAATCGAAATGGACGTGGAAGCGCGCAAACTGGACCTCTGCGTGACCCAGGAAGAACTGGCACGCAGACGCGCTGCCTGGACGCCTCCGCCACCGCTGGCGAGCGGCGGGTATCAGAAGCTGTACATCGATCATGTTCTGCAGGCTGACCGCGGCGCGGATTTTGATTTTCTGGTGGGCTCCCGCGGAGCGGGCATACCGAGAGAAAGTCACTAAAGAAAAACGCCTCTAATATCCCGTCCCGGAAATTATTGAATTAATATTGTCATCCCGACCGGAGCGGAGCGAAGCGAGCGCAGTGGAGGGACCTGCTGTTTCAGCCAACCCGACCTGGATTTACATTATCGATTCTCCGTGTATTTCCGGGACAGCACACTGGAAGCTCCCATGAAAGAGTTCGACGGAAAAGTCGCCATCGTGACGGGAACCACCGGCATCGGGCGGGCGATCGCCCAGCGCTTTGCTGCGGGCGGGGCCAGCGTTCTGGCCTGCGGCATCGACGTCGCCGCGAACCACGAGCTGGCCCGTGAAGCCGCAGCGAAAAAGCTGAGCCTACGCGTTGAAGAATGCGACGTCACTCAGGCCGAAGCCGTGCAGGCCGTGGTCGCCAAAGCTGCAAATGAATTTGGCGGTCTCGACATCATCGTGAACGCCGCTGCCTTTCATCCTTTTGGCACGGTGCTCGACACCGATCTCGAAAGCTGGAACCGGTGCATGATGGTGAACGTCGCCAGCATCTATCTGCTGGGACATTTCGGCATTCCACAAATGAAAAAGCGGGGCGGGGGAGCGATCATCAACCTGGCGTCGGTGCAGGGACATGCCTGCCAGCGCGGGGTCGCGGCCTATGCCGCGTCGAAGGGCGCGGTCCATAGTCTTACCCGCGCCATGGCGCTCGATCACGCCTCCGACAACATCCGGGTGAATTCGATCAGCCCGGGATCCATCAACACGCCCATGCTCGAGCGCTCGGCGGCGAACTTCGCGCCCGGCGTGCCGCTGGCCGAGGTGTTCCAACGTTGGGGCCAGGCTCATCCCATCGGGCGGATTGGAACGCCGGAAGAAGTGGCGGAGCTGGCGGCGTTTTTGGTTTCAGACAAGGCGGCATTCTGCACCGGCGGCGACTACCTGGTGGATGGCGGTCTCCTGGCCGGCATCGGGGTGCAGTGAACGCCGGGCCGGTTGCTTCGCTGCCACTTTGTATCGCGCCGACCGGAGATCGGTGCGGCGAAGGTGCGGTGTGGCATGCGGCGCACTCCGCGGTTTACTGGACCGACATCAACCGCTTTCTGATTCATCGGTTCACTTTGACTGACCAGTGTGTCCGCACCTGGTTTTTCGATGAGCCTGTAACCGCCCTGACTTTGACCGACCGCGATGATGTGCTGGCCGTGGTGCTCGGCTCCAGCGTGATTCTGTGGGAGCCCGCCTCCGACGTTCGCCACAAACCCATCTATCAGCTCGCAGGATGGCCTTCCGTCCGGCTCAACGACGCGCGCGCCGATCCGCGCGGCTCGTTATGGGTGGGCTCGATGCGCAACAACGTGAACCCGGACGGTTCGTCTCGGGAGGCGGGCGGAAAGGATGGCATTCTCCACCGGATCGATCCGGATGCGAACCTTACCGTCCATCGCCGTGATATTGGAATCTCCAACACGCTGGCCTGGAGCCCTGACCGGCGTCGTTTCTACTCTGGAGATTCGCTGGCCAATACAATCTGGTCGTATGACTATGATCGCGCCACGGGGACGATTCAAAATGAAGCCGTCTTCTTTGCCGGCTTCGAGCGTGGATTACCCGATGGATCGACGGTGGATGCGGATGGTTATCTCTGGAACTGCCGCTACGATGGCGGCTGCATTGTGCGCCTCTCTCCGGAGGGAAAGATCGATCGCATAATCGAGATGCCGGTGAAAAAAATCACGACCTGCACCTTTGGAGGCGCGGATCTGAAAACGCTGTTTGTCACCACCGCCTCAGTGGACGCTGCTCCCGGCGAGCGCCTGGCTGGCGGATTGTTCGCGATCCAGTGCGAGGTCAGCGGACAGGCAGAAAACAGGTTTCGTGCGTTTGGCGGCTAGACGAATCCGGTCTCAGGATTTGTTCCGTGCATGCGAGCGCGGCCACCGGTGCCGACGTTCCGGCAAAAGTCTTCGTGGTCTGTCTCGACCTTGCCGCGCGATGTCTAGCCTGAATGCTGCCGCCGGAATGTCTCCAGACATTTCTTCGCCGTCTCGAACTCGGAGAACCTGCTGCCCTCCTGTTCGACCAGATAATATTCGACGCCGCCAACACTCTCGGCCGCGGCGAAAATGCCTTTCCAGTCGGCGGCGCCTTCCCCAAACAGCACTGTGTAACCCTTGTCCTCGCCGGGCGCCCAATCTTTGCAGTGAATGGATCGGATTCTTCCTGGGTTGGCGCGGATCCACGCGACTGGGTCGGAGCCCGCTTTGAGACAAGTGCCCACATCGAGCTGCAACGCGATCGACGACTTCGTGTTGGCCGCCAGTATTTCAATCGGCCGCTTGCCCTCCATTGGAGTGAACTCGCGCTCGTGGTTGTGGTATCCCGTCTTCAGGCCTGCCGGCTCGAGTTGATCGGCGGCGGAGTTCAAGCTGTCGGCAACTTCCTTCCATCCCTCCAGACCCGGCTTGGGCTCAGAACTCGACATGATCATGTACTTGCTTCCCAGAATCAGATTCATGTCGCGCGCCTTCTTGAGATTCTCCGGGGTGAAGTAGGTGTGGCTGTTGTGGGTGGAGTAACATCGAATGCCCAGATCATCCAGAGTCTTTTTCATCTCCCGCGTTTGAGGCTCGGTCCAATCGAAATAAGGAGCGTAGAATTCGACGCCCTGGTACCCCATCTGGGCGACTTCGAGCACTGTGCCCTGGAGATCGCTCTTCATCGCATTGCGCACAGAATATAGTTCGAGGCCTATGGGTATCGATGTAGCCGCAAAGGCGCGCAGCGACCATGGGAGCATGGCGGACAAGGCTAGAAACGATCGGCGGGAAAGAGTGTGCGTCGGCATAGGCGAAATCCTACCCCAGAATCAGGCGGACCTGATAGAGATTTGAAGACAACCCGTTTGCTTTGCGCCCTTGGCGGTTTTCCTTTGCGTCCTTTGCGGTAAAGGGTTTTGACTTCGCCTGATCGATCAGAAATCTTAAACCGCAAAGGACGCAAAGGAAACCGCCAAGGGCGCAAAAGAATGGGAGATCAAACAAACGCCTCTCAGCTGATCGCCAGCTTCTTCTGCATTTCTTCCAGCGAGAGCCCCTTGGTTTCCGGATAGACAAACAGCACGACAAAGAACTGCACCACCATCATCACGGCAAAGAACACGAAGGGATAGGCGCCCGAAGAGGCGGCCATCAGCGGGAAGATGAGAGAGATGGCCGCATTCATGAACCAGTGCGAGAAGCTTCCCAGACTCTGGCCCTTGGCCCGAACCGAATTGGGGAACACTTCCGAGAGGTAAACCCAGATGACGGCGCCCTGGGAAAAAGCGAAAAACGCGATGTAGCCGACCAGCAGCCAAACCAGAAGGCTCTGATGCCGGCCGGTAAAGAAGATGATCGAGACTCCAGCCAGGCACGCCGCAGTCCCGACCGAACCGACCAGCAGCAGAGTCTTGCGCCCGAGCCGGTCAATCACCGACATCGCGATCATGGTGAAGAGCAGATTAGTAGCGCCGATTGCGACCGCCTGCAGGTTTCCTGACACTTTGCTGAAGCCGGCGTGGGCGAAAATATCATTCAGGTAATAGAGGATCGCGTTAATGCCGGAAAGCTGGTTAAACAATCCGATGCTGACCGCCAGGAAAATCGGCAACGCGAATTTTCTGGAGAACAGTTTCTCCGTAGCCTGGCTTTGCTCCATGCCGATAGAAGCTACGATTTCCTGCAGGTCATGCTCGTAGTTCTCGTCTCCCGTCAACTGCAAAACAGCACGGGCTTCCTCCACTCGTCCCTTCTTGACCAGCCAGCGCGGGCTGCGCGGAATGGTGAACAGCATGACGAAGAACAGGGCCGCGGGAAGGGCAGTGACGCCCAGTTCCCATCTCCATTCCATGGCCCCGAGATGTTGCAGGCCGATGACGTAGTTCGAGAAGTAGGCCACCAGAATTCCGAACACCACGTTGAACTGAAAAAATCCCACCAGGCGGCCACGCAATTGTGCCGGGGAAATTTCCGCGATGTACATGGGTCCGAGCACCGAGGAGCCGCCGACCCCCAGTCCGCCGATAAATCGGAAAATGACCAGGGCATGCCAGTTCCAGGCGAAGGCGCAGCCCAGTCCCGAGATGAGGTACAGGATTGCCATTACGCGCAGGCTGTCGCGGCGTCCGAAACGCTCACCTGGGATTCCCGCCAGCATCGCGCCCAGGACCGTCCCGAAGAGCGCGCTGAACACCGTGACCCCCAGCAGAAAGGGCGTGAGGCTGTAGTTTTGGGTCAGGGCACTGGTGGTACCGGAAATGACTGCCGTGTCAAAGCCGAACAGAAGGCCGCCGAGAGCGGCCACCACCGTGCTCTTCACCAAGGTTGCATTCAGCTTCATGCTGACTCCAGCCGTCAGAATTGTGTCCGGCGACAGTCTCCGGTAGGTTTAAGCAGCCCACAAGTTATCACAGAGCAAACATCAATTCATTGGACTGAACAGCGTCGAGCGGGAGAATATGGATGTGGAGGCCGAATGGATCGCGCAAGTTCCTCGCAGATCAAGGCTGTGATTCTGGATTACGGAGAAGTGCTCTGCTATTCGCCGACCCCGGAAGAATGGGCCCGCATGGCCAGTCTTTTTGGGGTTGACCCGGTTTCCTTCCGCAAGCTTTGGGATCGCAATCGGCTGCGCTATGACCGTGGCGATCTTTCGCCCGAAGCCTATTGGTCAACCGTGGCAAAAGATGCCGGCACGCAGTTGGCGCCCCAGCAACTCCCCTTGCTGCGCCAGTGGGATGTCGAGATGTGGGCCCACGAAAATCCCGTCATGGTGGCATGGTTGAAGCAGATTCATTCCGCCGGAATCAGGACCGGGCTTCTCTCCAACATGCCTCACGATATGATCCGGCACGTGCGGCAGCAGTTTGCCTGGCTGGAATATTTTGATCATCAGACATTCTCGGCCGAGGTGCAGCTGATCAAGCCTGACGCGGCCATCTACGAGCACAGCCTGCGCGGGGTTGAGGTGCGGGCATCCGAAGCCCTTTTTGTGGACGACAAGGAACCCAATGTTCAGGGCGCGCGCGCGGTCGGAATGCGCGCCCTTCAGTTCCAATCGGTGGAGCAGTTCAGGAACGACCTCGGGCAGTTGGGCTTTGCCACGCTGCCGGCTTCAGCCGCCTCTCCTGCCATCGGACGAAGCTGATCGCAGCCGGTTCACAAACCCCGAATGCGAGTCATCCCGAGCGCGGCTCGAGCCGCGCTGGCGCGGTGAGAGCAAGCCGAGGGACCCCCACCTGGCCTGAGACGCATGCGTGCAGGGTTTCCTTCTCTACTTTGAACGCCACAGTTCCTTCGGAATTTCAATCCATGGACAAGACAATATGTTGCTGGCGAATGTAGCTGGGTAGCAGGTTTATCCCCCTGGACTGCGAAGGCAGGACGCCCTCGCGACAGCCGGCGGGACGCCCTACAGGGGTTTTGCAGAGGTCTCCAGCATGGCCTGGGCCGCCAGTATGAAACCAATGGTGTGCGCCATGCCGGCGTGCCAGGGTGCGGGACAAGTCATCTGCGGCGTGTGGTCGGGTATGACGACGCCATCAAATTTGTTTTTCGCCAGGATGGTGAGGATGCGAATCATGTCCACATCGCCCTCATCGATGAATGTCTCGCGGTAGTTCGGTACTTTTCCCACCACGTTGCGCAGATGGATGTAGGCGATTTTTCCCTGCCGGCTGTAGCGGTCAACCGCCTCGTAGATATCTCCTTCCGTCATCTCGGCCAACGTGCCCACGCATAGTTCCAGCGCATTGCTGCGGCTGGGGGCCAGATCAATCAGGCGTTGATACATGCCAGGCTGGTAAACCAGGCGAGGCTGCCCGCGCATGGTGGGCATGGGAGGATCATCGGGATGGGCGGCCAGCCGCACGCCGGACTGTTCGGCGACCGGGACGACTTCCTGCAGAAATCTCTCGAGGCGTCTCCACAATTCGTCATGGGAGATGGCTGGCAGCGTGCCCGGCGGTGCGTCGGGATCGTAAACCATGTTCCAGACCATTCCCCTCGGGATATGGACATCGTCGGCGGGGCCATCCATGCCGACAGTGAGGGCATGGCCGCGTCCCAGCGGTGCAGTTACGCGGCCGCACACCCCGGCCAGGCTGAAGTTATATCCCAGCACCGGGACGCCGGCTTCACCCATGCGGCGAATAATTGTTTTGACCTTTTCGATTTGCTGCGGACGCTGCGGGCCGTCGAGCAGAATATCGTGCCAGTAGGCTGGGTCGAGGTTCTCGATCGCGGCCAGGACCAGGCCCGCGTCTTCAATCTCGCGGCGCAGTGCCTTCAGTTCGTCAACCGTCCACAACTTCTCGGGATCGCCCGCTCTTCCCCAGGGTTCGTACTTCCCGCCTGTGGGCTGATTGTTCCGCGGATTGGTTGCGCCCTGGTTGAAATAATCAACCAGGTGGACCACCACATGCGTGCAGCCCGCCTGGCGCGCGAAGTCATAGTAGTCGCGCGTCAGCATATGGCGATACAGCCCCAGGCCAATTTTCATAAACGAATGCCGGGCGGGAGTCCGCGGCGCTCACACGAAGTAAGCGCTGGTTTGCTTTGCGTTCTTTGCGCCTTTCTTAGCGTCCTTTGCGGTAAAGCGTTTGACTTTTGCTTGATCACCTGAAAAATCTTAAACCGCAAAGAACGCAAAGAGCGCAAAGAACGCTAAAAGTCCTGCACTATTTTCCCCGTGCTTTCGCGATCCTCTCGACAAACTGTTTCGCCGTGTCCGTGACCAGTTGCAGGTTGCCTTTCTCTGCTCCAGCCGTGAGGCTGCCGCCCACGCCCACCGCCACCGCGCCGGCCTTGATCCAGTCCGCTACGTTGTCGATGCTGACGCCACCCGTCGGCATCAGGGAAGCCTGGGGCAGCGGACCTTTCACCGCTTTCACGAAAGCAGGTCCAAGCGTTTCGCCGGGGAACAGCTTTACGATGTCGGCGCCGCACTCCATGGCGTCCACAATCTCGCGCATGGTCCCGGCACCCGGCATGTAAGGCACCTGATAGCGGTTGCACAAACGGGCCGTTTCAACACTTACCGACGGGCTGACGATGTATTGCGCCCCGGCCAGTATGGCGATGCGGGCTGTCTCCGGGTCAAGCACGGTTCCCGCCCCGATAAGGATTTCGCCGGACTTGTATTTCTTGGCGAGATCTTCGATGACGGCAGCCGCGCCGGGGACTGTGAATGTGATCTCAATCGCGGCCGCGCCCCCGAGAGCGCAAGCTTCCGCAATACGTGCGGCCTGGTCTGAACTGTGGGTCCGCACGATGGCGACCAGTCCTGATTCAATTACCTTTCCGAGAACCTTCAGCTTCAGCATAGTCATGGTTGGTTTTTGAACTGCGTACTCATTGTGCCCTTTCTGCCGACCAAGATAGTAGCAAATCTGGCCTGTGTCCTAACTCAGCATTCTTCGCTGCGGCAAAGGGTTTGTTTTGCCCTACTGCCGAGCCGACAGGACAGATGCGTTCTGCACCAGGAGATCGGCAGCCTTATCCACAACCGAGCGCAGTTTTGTTTCGTGAACTGAGGGAACCGCTTTTGAAATCGATCAATTGCCAGACGGGCGCTAGACAAGGAATGCAAAAGCCATCAGGGTCAATGAGTGTAAGCGCCTTGATTACAACAGTTGCTGATACACTTTGCCGATGAGTTCCCTGACGGCCCGCCCTGGCGGTGGCAGTGGGCCTCGGCCTACTCGTTACAGGCGCGGAGTGGGCGGGCTACTCCGGGCGGTTCCGAAGCACAGGTATCACGAACGCCAAAGACTTCGCCGACATCTGGTGGCACTTTTTTTGTGGGTCGGAATTCGACAGGGATTTTGGAACAGCGGTGTTTTCCACTCCAATTCGACGTCTGCAAGACAAGGCTCAAGTATTTCCTCTGGAAGCGCATGATGGAGTAGAACGCGCTAACGCGGAGCCGCCATCCGGGAACGAGTAGTGCAAAGAGCCGATATGAAATCTCAGCGCTTGTTCAAGCTCTGCTGCGTGGTTGGGCTCATTGTGGGTTCCTCGGAAAAAACCAAGACACAACAGGCAGGCGGCGCCCCACCTGAAAGCACTCCAGTAAACGAATACGTCGACTCCCGGCTTTGCGCGCGTTGTCATGATCAAATCTATGAAAACTATCGCCAAACGGGCATGGGTAGATCCCTGTTTAAGCCCACTCCTGCGAACACAATTGAAGACTATAAAGAGAACACGGAGTTCTACCACTCCTTGTCCGACACGCACTACTCGATGATTTTTCGCGACCGGGCATATTACCAAAGACGGTGGCAAATCGGCTTCGACGGAACTGAGACGAATGTCGAAGAGATGAAGATTGACTACGTGCTAGGCGCAGGCGACCATGCGAGGTCCTACCTGCACCGTACCCCACGAGGAACGTTGATCGAACTTCCTCTAGGTTGGTACACGGAGCGAGGTGGATATTGGGGCATGAGTCCAGGATTCGATTCGCGTCATCCGCAGACCCGGCGACTGGTTTCATATGGATGCGTATTTTGTCACGATGGATATCCTCAAGTGCCCTCCGGGAGCGATGTTCCGAGTGCTGATCCGGTCTTTACTGCTGATCCGGTATTTACTGGAGACCTTCCTGAAGGGATTGATTGTCAACGATGTCATGGTCCCGGCGGCCAACATATTCGAGCAGCTCAGACTTCAGGCGCCAAGCTTTCGGACATCACTGGCAGAATTGTGAATCCTGCACGGCTAAGTTCAAAGCTCCAGATGGAACTCTGCATGCAATGCCACCTGGAACCGACGAGCGGCCGCATCCCAGCTTTAGTCAGACGTTTTGATCGCGGGATATTTTCCTACATTCCAGGGCAACCGCTTGAGGACTGTATCCTATACTTCGATCATGCCCCTAGCACTGGATACGATGACAAATTTGAAATCCAGAGTGCTGCATATCGACTTCGGAAGTCTCGCTGCTTTCTAGAAAGCAAAGGGGCACTGACCTGCCTGCTCTGCCATGACCCACATCGCAAGCTTCCGACGGGCGACGAAGCGACAAAGCACTATTCCGGAGCATGCCGTCATTGCCATGAACCCGCCATTCGCACCTTGGTCGCTAGCGGCAAGCACCCGGATGCGGCTGATTGCGTTTCGTGCCACATGCCAAAACGGAGAACTGAGGATGTAGTTCATGTAGTCATCACCGACCATCTTATCCAGCGCAACATCCCAACGCGTGATCTTCAAGCAGAACTTCAGGAACGCCATTTGACCGATGCAGAGGAATACCATGGAGAAGTGGTTCCAAACTATCCTTCTCCCCTGCCGAAAACGAGCGACAACAACCTATACCTTGCTGTAGCGCAGGTGGCTCTTCAGAATAATCTGCAGAAAGGCGTGGCCGACCTGGCCCGCGAAATGAACCAACATCCTCCTCGCGAGATGGAGTTTTACGTTACCCTTGGCAATGCATGGAAAAACAGCGGAAACCCGAACGCGGCCGTTGGTGCGTTTGAACAGGCAATTCGGCTCAGGCCAAACTCTGTGACCGCATTGCAGTCTCTCGCCGCTAGCTTGAAAACATTGGGGAATGTCTCACGAAGCGAGCAGATATTGAACCAAGCGTTGCATTTGGCGCCCCAGGACGCTGGCGTTTGGTATCAATACGGCATCCTTGAAGCCCAGCTTGGGCGAACCGGTAGCGCAGTCGAGAAGCTTCAGAAAGCTCTCGCACTCAATCCGGATTTGCCAGAGGGCTACATGAACCTCGCCAGCCTCTTTGTCCGAGAAGCGCAGATCGACCCTGCCGAAACAGCCTTGAAACGCGCACTAGGCATTGATCCGTACAACGCGGCGGCTTACGATCTGATGGGCCAGGTGGCGGCAGGGAAGAATGAAACGACTCGGGCTCTCTATAATTTCCAAAAAGCAACGCAGCTTCGTCCGAACTATGGGCCCTATCTTTATAACTATGCTCTGGCGCTGGTAGGCGCGCAGCGATTAGATGAAGCGCGGGCACAAGCCCAGGCCGCAGTGAACGCGGATCCAAGTCTTGCTGAAGGCCACGTTTTGTTAGGTGGACTTCTCGCGAGAGACCAGCGGTTAGCTGAGGCAGCGAGCGAGTATCAGCAGGCGGTGAAACTACAGCCTGATTTGAATCGGGTGCAACTGGACTTAGGCTTGATTCTGGCCGCACAAGGAGACTTACCGGGCGCGACTGAGCACCTACGCAAAGCCGCTGCCGGCAAAGATCCGGATGTTGCCCAACAAGCAGCCCAGGCACTCCGGCGAATCGACAATCGTTAGGCTGGGGAGCATAACCCAAACATTGCACAGTTCTCTGCGCTCCGACTGAGCCTGACTCTGTTCATAGTTAATGTTATAGGCGCCATCATCTATGTTGGTTGGCTTCGCCCAGCTGGGCAATCCCGCGAGAGCGCGCTTGGATTGCATTCCACGACCGGAGAGCCCACTCATTGACCGGGTTGCGGCGATCCTACAGCAACGCGGGCTCCCCGTCGCCCATGTAGCGCGACCGCGCACTCCCTGCAATCCTGTACCAGCGGGCGATCTTCTTTTTACCCTCTCGCTCCTTTTCAACTCGACGTCATAATCGTTGCTGAACTCGGTCACGATTCGGTCACGGCGATCCCTGGAGAGAACTGTCCGCTTTCAACTTGTCACTCTTTTAATCCTTAGTTGCCCGCCCAGGTAGCGAAGCTGGAGTCGCACATGATTTACAATCCTTGGCTGCGGAAGCCAGCTCTCAAGGACGCCAGGACGCCAGGATGAAGACCACCCAGACCATCGAGTATTCCGAAGCTAGTAAGATCATTGACCGGATCGTGGCGAAGGCGCTGGCCATGCGGAAGGCTGCGGTGATTGCCGTGGCCGACTCGCATGGCGAGCTGATTGCCTTCGCCCGCATGGATGGCGCTCCGCTCTCTTGCATTCGCATCGCCGCCAACAAGGCATGGACGGCGGCGCGGGAACGCAAGCCAACCCAGGACATTGGAGACCGGGTCCGTCATCCGAAAAAAGGTCACGACATTGCCTACTATGGCGATCCGAAGTTTGTGGGTTGGGGCGGCGGCATTCCCGTATGGAAAGACGGCGAGGTAGTCGGCGCGGTGGCTGTAAGCGGGCTTTCATCGAGCGAAGACGTCGTTCTGGCCAAGCTGGGCATTGAACTGATCGCGGGCAAGGAAAAGAAAACGCGGCGCTGACCGCAAACTTCGAATGCAAGACTTGAACACTAGTCTGAGGAAAACAATCCAGGGACATGACAAAGACGACTGTAACTTTTGGCGAAATCATGTTGAGGCTCGCACCGCCGGGCTTCGAAAGAATTCTGCAAACCGGGCGGTTCGTGGCGACTTTCGGCGGCGGCGAGGCCAACGTTGCAGTGGCACTGGCGCAGTTGGGACTGCCTGCGGCCTTTGTGACGGTTTTGCCCGACAAGAATCCGGTGGCAGAGGCCGTCGTCGGCGAGCTGCGGCGTTTCGGTGTGGATACTTCGCGAATCGTGCGCGGCAAGGGTCGGATGGGCGTTTATTACGTGGAGGCCGGCGCCAACCAGCGTCCTTCAAAGGTGGCCTACGACCGCGACTACAGCGCCATCGCCCTGGCCAAACCCGGAGACATTAACTGGGAGCGCGCCCTCGAAGGCGCAGGCTGGTTCCACGTAACCGGCATTACTCCAGCCATCAGCAGTTCGGCAGCCGAGCTGGCGCTCGAAGCGGTAAAGAAAGCGCAGGCCAAGGGCATCACCGTGTCCTGCGACTTGAACTATCGCAAGAACCTGTGGAAGTGGGGCAAGCCGGCAGCGGAAGTAATGCGCGAGCTGGTGAAGAACATAGATATCGCCATCGCCAACGAAGAAGACGTGCAGATGGCGCTTGGCATTGCGGCTGACGTGGACGTTCACTCCGGCCAGCTCGATCGCGCACAATATCAGAAGCTGACCGCGAAGGTGCTGGCCGAGTATCCCAATCTCAAGGCCATTGCCATCACCTTGCGGGAGTCCAAGAGCGCCTCGCACAATGGCTGGTCGGCCTGCCTCAATGACCGGCAGGGGTTCAGCGTAAGCCGTTCCTATGAGATCACGCACATCGTGGACCGCGTGGGTTCGGGCGATTCTTTTGCGGCCGGCCTGATCTATGGTTTTCAGGTATTGCCCACCCATCAGGAAGCACTCGAGTTTGCCGTCGCCACAAGCTGCCTGAAGCATTCCCAGCAGGGAGACTTCAGCCGCTCTACCGTGGACGAAGTAAACGCGCTGCTCAAGGGCGACGGCTCGGGAAGAGTGCAGCGCTGAAAAGTCTCGCTGAGCAGGGACGATTCACAATCTCGATCCCTTGCGGTAGGTCTCTTCCGCTCGGCTCTGTCGCAGGAAGGATAGGTCCATATGCCCTTTGTTGATCCCAGAAGCCTCAAGGTCGTTGAACGCCTGCCAGGTTGGCATGGACGCTATTTCCACTCACCGAGCATGACCTTCGCGCACTATGACTTCGAGCGTAGTTCATCCATTCACGAACACTTCCATATCCAGGAAAAAGTCTATGAGGTGATCGAGGGAGAACTCGAGGTTACCATCGATGGCGTGGCCCAGGATGCCCGCCCCGGCCTGGTCGCGATCGTGCCGGCCAACGTTCGACATTCCATCAAGGCCCTCACCGATGGCCGTGCCATCATCGTGGATTATCCGATAAGGCCTGATTTCAAGTAGCCTTGCTGGTGTGGGACGGACCCACACGCGAACAACCCTACAGCTTCACCCAGCCGCGCGATGCCGCTGAGCGCTCGACCGCGTCCAGCACTCTCTGCACCGCAACCGCATCATCGAAATCCGGGTAGCGCGATTCTTTGCGCGCCAGGGCCCTCAGAAAATCTCCCAGAACAGCGATGAACGTGTGTTCGTAGCCGATGATGTGGCCGGGCTTCCAGAAATTGTCGGAATAAGGATGGTCCGGACCCGTCACCGTGATGTTCTTCATGCCCTGCTGGTTGGGCGTTTCGGCCGCATCGTAAAACTCGAGCTGGTTCATGTGCTCCAGATTGAAACGCAACATGCCCTTCGAGCCATTGATCTCAAAGGCGTGGCGATTGCGGCAGCCGACGCCGTAGCGTGTGGCTTCAAACGTGCCCACGCTGCCGTTGGCGTAGCGGGCCAGAAAGTAGGTGGCATCATCCACGTCGCGGCCCGGGACGAAGGTGTGCATCATGGCCGTCAATTCCGTGATCGGCCCGTTGAGGTAAAGCGCCGAATCGATGGAGTGGGAGAGCAGATCTCCTGCCGCTCCCAGTCCGGCCTCGGAGCGCTGGTAGCGCCAGGTCGCGGCCTTGCTCGGGTCGTTTCCCGACTGATTCAAGTACAGCGCCCGGTAGTGATAGGCCTGCCCCAGGCGGCCTTCATCAATCAGTCGTTTGGCGAAGACCACGGCCGGAATCCGCCGGTAGTTAAACCAGACCAGGTTAGGAATCTCGCGCACCGCATGGGCCATGCTTTCGGCCTCCGGCAGGGAAGTGGCCAGCGGCTTCTCGCACCAGACCATTTTCCCCGCCCGCGCCGCGGCGATGGCAATGGGCGCGTGCAGGATGTTAGGCACGGCTATATCCACGACATCAATGTCGGGACGCGCCACCACAGCCTGCCAGTCGGTCGAGACTTCTTCCCATCCCCACTGTGCCGCCGCGGAGTCAAGCCTGGCCTGGTTGCGTCCGCAGATCACCTTCAAGCTCAAATCGTAGGGGACGTCGAAGAAGTGTGTGACCTGGCGGAAGGCGTTGGAGTGCGCCTTGGCAATAGAACCACTGCCGATCATCGCGACGTTCAGGGTCTGCTTTGGCGAGGGCATTCAGACCGACAATACTACGCGGACTCTACAGCTGGCACCAAAAGCAAAATGCCCCATCGGTCGCGGACGACGCGACCGGTGGGGCACCTTCGGCCGTAAACTTATTTTGCAGCGCGAACCAGCATCAGTTGTTCCACACGATTTCGGCCTTCTTGGCGTACAGGTGCTCTTTTCTCAGCATGCGGGCGGAATCGCCCAGGGGAACCACATACGCCGGCTTGGCCACTTCCCACAGTGGCCTCACCCCGTGAGCTTGCACGTTGGTAAACGTCTCCATGATGTCCTGGTGCTTGCCCATGTCCGTTTGAGAAGCATGCCCAGCATGGCTCTGAAACTCGTATATTACCGGTTCAGCGCTTATTCCGACTCCCCCGACCGTGGCCTGTCCAAAGGCCGCTCCTGCGAAACAAAGCAGACCCAATACCAGCAACGTTGTCTTCATCAAATGCCTCCGACCTTTGGCAGAATCCAGGATCGAGCCGCGAACGGTTGCCTCGAATCCTGCTACCTGTTTTGACTCCACCCTGGCAATACGCAACCCGGATACCAAACTTTTCAGAAGCGCTGTCTAGGATTTGAGGAGGGAATTGCAGAGTCCAGTGAAATTGTTTGCACAATCGTGGTGGAACAGGCGTCCGGAATCCCTTGTCTGGAGCGGGATACAGCTGGTCCGGCGGCTGTGCCCTCCCGCCTGATTCCATGAGGAGAGTTGTTGCCCGGTAAAACGCCACTCGCGTGGCGCGTCGTGGGTTAGCAGAAATTGACCTTCGCTACCGCTCCAAAGCTCGGATCTCAGTGCCAGTTAGAGGGGGCGTGACTAAGGTAACCTCGTCTGGCACCAGTGGGCCATTCTGCAAGCGGGCCGGCCCCGCTTAGGATCGCACTATTCCGGATGGGAGGCCCAAATGGATAACATATCAATCCGGGACGGACTGCTGGCCGCACTGACCGAGCGTTACGAAGCAGATCCCGCCCATTTCGTCAGCTTGCCTAGACAGGTGGTTGATTCCTCGTCGGCGCGAGCGGTCATTGCCGACCTGAGAAATGAGGGCTACGTCGAGGAGCAGGAGCGCGGCGTGATCCGGTTCACGCGGCGCGGCTATGAGTCGCTCCGGGAACGCTTCGATTCCACCGGGGACGAATCCAGAGTCCTGCTCGCGGTCTAGCGCCTCCGCAGCCCGTGTAGGGACGGGTCTCCGACCCGTCCAGGCCGAGCAAAGCTCGGCCAGTTACTCAAGATCGCCACTCCCATGCGCTATCCATCGGCCAGGCGCCGATCGCCCTTCCAGTCGCCTGAAGTTGCTCGTGGTTCATCTCTTCTCCGTTTTCTCCTGACTAGGATTTCGCGCCTTTTGTCGGTGGATTCAGGGCAAATTGAGGGCGGGCAGGACGCCCCCGCACCATGTCATATACTTCTTCACCGCGCGGCGGGCCGCTCACTGCCGTGCTGCACGGACACTGGTCGAGGCCGTCCACATGCCACAAGTCGCTCCACAGAAATCGCCTCGCGGATTGACCGCAGTTGCCGTGTTCCTGCTCTTCGGAGCGGCGATGGCTGCACTCGCGGGAACAACCCTGGTTTTGCCCGGGACAATTCTCGACCGCGCCTGGCGCCTGAATCCGGTCGCCTACGCCCAACTTGCCCCGCTCGGGCATGCCCGTCGGCATTGTCTTTTTATTCCTGGCGGTAGTTCTGGCGGTGGCCGCGACCGGCTGGTGGCGTCGCCGCCCCTGGGGATGGATACTGGCAGTAGTCATCATTGCCATTCAGGTACTGGGCGACTTTTTGAATCTGCTCCGGGGCGACGTACTGCGCGGCACCGCCGGCGTGGTGATCGCGAGCGCCTTGCTCTTCTACATGACGCGGCCACGGGTCAGAGCGGCATTTGGAAGTGATTAATATTTCCCAACCGCCGGATTGAATTATCAGATTGTGAATTTCTGGCATCCGAAAGGCGAGCGGTAGGACCCGCCTCCGACTAATGTTACCGGCTGGGATCTACACGCAGGAACGGATTCACCACGCGGACCCCATCGATTTCCCGCGATTGCTGGAAATTCTCAGATAGCAGAACGCCGCAGCCAGCCTGTTTGGCCGAGCGCAGAATCAGCGCGTCCCAGAAAGAAAACCTGTGCAGCCGGTGAAGGTCAATAGCCGCCAGGATGTCGGCAATATCCGGGGCAGCGACATCGAATTCCGCGAGCAACTCAACTTTTCGGCGCACAATCTGAGCGTCCACCCCCAGCTTGCGCGTTACCGTCACGAAATACTCCTGCAACACCTGCAAGGACACAACACCGGTGCCGGAACGGCGATGCTCGGCCACCAGTTCGATGGCGCGGCGTTGCTTGGCCGGGGCTGCCTTGTCATCGGCGTACACCAGGACATTGGTATCGAAGAAGCTACGGGCGCTCATGAATCTCGTCTCGATTGAACTTCCAGCCCCGTGAGTGTCCCTGGCCGGAGAGTCGCTTGAATTCATTGATGCTTTGCTCGGGATCGTCGCCCCCAGCCAGCCTTTGTAGATAGTCGCGGATCAGCTGATTGAGGCTCTTGCCCAAGGCTTCTGCCTTTTTGCGAGCCCGAGCGACCGTCTGCTCGTCGATCGACAGAGTAACGTTCATTGACACAGTATATGTGTACACCGTATAAGTGTAAACATCCAAATAATTAAGCTTGCTATTGTATGCTATGCATTCTATGCATTCTATGCTAGCATTGTTTCGGTAGTTCTTAAGAGGGTCACCATGCAGAATGCCGATGAGATTCGCCTCCACGGAAAAGATAAATATGTGCTGCCGGCCCGTAAACAAAAGATGAAGCGCTTTTCGATTCGGGCTGGAGATGTCGTCCGCGAGCTCGGGATGAATGGTCGCGTCCCCGCAGTGTGTAGTGCCCTCAAGGGGCACAAATTCCTGCAACACAATAATCTCCGCCTGATTGAGATTAGCGGCCCAAAATCCGGGCAGAGCACAACCGTGACCTATACGTATGAATTCGTGGACGAGAAGAAGTCGGAACTACCCAGGGAGGACCCCTGGATTCAGCTGCGGGGGGCGTTAAAGAACGTCTTCCGGCAGTTCGGCGGTGGCGAGGCCTACCTGCGCCGTGAGCGCGACGGCTTTTATCCGCCGACGGAGAGCCAGTGAGCCGGATCTACTGGGATACCATGCTCTTCATCTACTGGCTCGAAGACCACCCTCAATATGCCAGGCGGGTGGACGCGATCCGCTCTCGCATGGAAGAACGCGGAGATCAACTCATCACCGGCGCCTTCACCTTCGGAGAAATCCTCGCCGGCGCTTACCGCCAAGGCGCGACCCAGGTTGCCACGGAGTCGCGGCGCTTGTTGCGAGAGATAGTCTCCGAGGTGGTTCCTTTTACCATTGAAACCGCAGACCACTATGCGCGCATTCGCGGGACGTTAGGCGTTGCTCCAGCGGATGCGATTCACCTTGCCGCCGCTGCCCAGGCGGGTACGGATTTATTCCTGACGAACGATAAACGGTTCGTGGGCAAGATTGTGCCGGGGATTCAGTTCATTGCCTCCTTGGAAACGCAATTGCTCTGACCGCCGTCCCACGTTTCGAAAACCACGAAACGCGGGGCACCCGGCAAGTTAATATCTCGGCTTCGGGCGCGGCCCAACGTCGCGGATCGTTGTCCGCTAACTTTTTCTTGAAGTCAAACATGATTCTGGCCACGGCTTACAGCAGGCACTGTTAAGGGTTGCCGCATTCGCCTCGCTGATCGTCCTCGTCTGTCAGATGGCCACGGGACAGCAGCCCCCGCCCACCGATTGGACGGCGGAACAGGACCATCAGAACATGATGGATCAGCTGGGGATCAAAGCGCTCCGTCCCGGGCCGAGCGGCAATGAGAAAGATCCCAATCACGCCAACTACGACGAGGCGAAGGCGAATCCCTTTGGTGATCTGCCCGACGCGCTCACCTTGAAAAACGGGCAAAAGGTCACGTCGGCGGAACAGTGGTGGAAGCAGCGGCGTCCGGAGATTGTCGAAGACTTCGAGCGCGAGGTTCTCGGCCGCATCCCGCCCAATGTGCCGAAAGTGACCTGGGCGGTGAAGAGTACAACCGATTCGAAGGCCGGTGTTTTCCCCGTGATTGAGAAGCAGTTGGTCGGACACGTGGACAACTCGGCGTATCCGTCGATTAACGTTGATATCGAGATGACGCTGGTCACGCCCGGGAATGCGAAAGGTCCCGTGCCCGTGATGATCATGTTCAGCAGCGCGGCCATTCCTGACAGATCATGGCAAGCCATCCGGAATTCAAGAAGATGATGGGGAGCTGATCCGCCCGCGACGGAGCAACTCATCGCCGGCGGCTGGGGTTACGCGCTGCTCGACACCGGCAGCATTCAGGCGGACAACGGCGCGGGCCTGACGAAGGGGATCATCGGCCTTACAAATAAGGGTCAGCCTCGAAAGCCGGAGGACTGGGGTGCGTTGCGGGCGTGGGGCTGGGGTGCCTCGCGCGGCCTCGACTATCTGGAGACGGACAAGAGCGTGGATGCGAAGCGCGTTGGCATCGAAGGCGTCTCTCGTTATGGCAAGGCCGCGCTCGTGACCATGGCGTTCGATCCGCGCTTTGCCGTCGTGCTGGTCGGTTCCTCCGGCGAAGGCGGCACCAAACCGCACCGGCGTAATTTCGGAGAAGCGGTGGAGAATCTCACGGGGTCCGGCGAGTATCACTGGATGGCAGGTAATTTCCTGAAGTACGGCGCGGCCCAGGCTTCGTTCGGGAGCAAGAATGCCGGCGACTTGCCGGTGGATTCGAACGAACTGATTGCGCTGTGCGCGCCGCGGCCGACGTTCATCAGCTACGGCGATCCCTGAAATGGGGGACGCAAAGTGGCTGGACCAGCAGGGCAGCTTCATGGCGACCGTGGCCGCGGGTGCTGTCTTCCGGCTATTGGGTGCGAAGGATCTTGGAGTGACGTGAGGACTATCACACCGCGAAAATGCCGCCGGTGAATACGGGGCTTCTCGATGGCCAACTTGCGTGGCGGCAGCATGACGCCGGCCACACCGATGCCCCGAACTGGAAGTACTTCATTCCCTGGGCGGACAAATTCTTCAACTATCACGCGGCAGCGTGGGAACTTCCGGCCGATCAGCCGGTTTTTCGCACGGACGCGAACTCGCTGGTCGCTCATTCCCAGTTGCTGGCGAAGGCGAAGCAAGGCGGAATCGACGTTTACTTCGAAGGCGATTCGATCACACGAAGGTGGGGTGCCGCTCGACTACCCGGATCTGCTCGCCAATTGGAAACAGAATTTCTTCGGCTGGAACGCGGCTGACTTTGGATGGGGCGGGGATCGAACCCAGAATATCCTCTGGCGTCTGGAGAACGGCGAGTTGGACGGAGTCAATCCCAAAGTCGTCGTTCTGCTCGCCGGCACAAACAACGTCGGCGATGCTATCGGCGCCCAGGTGGACGCCGAGGCGCGAGCAGACGACATTACACGAGGTCTTCAGGCGATTGTGCATGTGATTCAGGAGAAGGCGCCCGCGGCGACAATCATCGTGATGGGGATCTTCCCGAGAAACGACAACATGGCGTTCGTGCCCGTCATCGACAGGATCAACCGAAGTCTGTCGAAGTTCGCCGATGGCCAGAAGATTCGCTATCTGAATATCAACGACAAACTGGCCGACGGCGACGGAAGGCTACTCGACGGGATGATGAACCTAAAGACAAACTCCATCCGACCGTGAAGGCATATCAAGTCTGGGCCGATGCACTGAAGCCGATCCTTACGGAGTTGCTGGGGCCTCCCGCTGCCGTGGATCATGCCCCACCGCCTACTGGCGATCCCTCTGCGGGACACTGAACGAATCTGACGGGTGGCCCACTCAATCCCGGTTTTGGCTTGAGTGGGGATATTCCTGTCATCCGGGCCAGAGCAGATCATCGCAGAGCGAGCTCGAGGGTCGGCGAAACTGCCCGCTCCAGGACGACTTACTCTGCTGATACCAGATTCGTGCTGAGGGGGGTGCGTCACGGAGCATTATCCGGCAACGGATGAAGTTGCAGGAAGGCGGCTGCTGCGTCGCGGGCACGTCCAGCGATTTCGCGGGGATTGGGTCGCTCGGCGACTCCAAGCAACAGGCTGACCATCAAATCGCGCCAAAGCAGCCCGGCGAACTGCTCGGCAAGTTCGGCAGGGCGGCCTGTGAGCAGGCCGGACGACTGGGCCTGGGCCATGATTTTACGCAAGGCGGCGCGGCTTGCCTCGCGCCCTATGGAGTTGAGCGCTCCGCGCCACTTCGGGTGCCTGGACCGCCTCCGCGATCGCCAGTCGGAATACCGCAATGACCGTGGGATCGCTTATCTCGCGGACGAGCTTCGTCCCGAAAGAAGCCAGCACCCGCGCCAGGGTCTCGCGATCGCGCAGCACGGGCAGGTCAGCGGTCACATCCAGCCGCTGGGCGCGCTCGCTGATGCAGGCGATCAGCATTTCCTGTTTGTTGCCAACCAGCGCGTAAAGCTCTCGCTTCGAAACCCGCGCGCGCGTCGCGATCTCGAGCGTGCTGGTTGTTGCGTAGCCTCTCTTCATGAAGGCAGCAAAGGCTGCATTCAGGATGCGTTGCCGCACCGCCGCTTTCATCGCCGCCTTCCTGGCGGCGTTTTGAGATCGATGTCGTAGCCATTGCCCTCCTTGACCACGCTGGTACCGTATAGTACCATCCCTAATGGATGGTACCCAATGGTACCACGCGCTGTGACCTGGGCCGTCGGGCCGGGTTCCCGGCGTCGCAGATTTGCCCTGGCAAACTTTGAGTTGAATTGGAGGCCACAATGTCCCCGGAAATCATCTTCAACCTGCATCTCATTCTCGGTTATGTCGCCTGGCTGCTGTGCTTCGGCGCTTACGTCATGCCCTGGCTCAAGTCAATGGACTTGGTCGCAGCCCAACGCGCAATTGCTACTCTGCACAGCTTCCGCTTCTTCGGGCTCGTGTTTATCCTTCCCGGCGTGGTCGGTCCCAATCTGCCCGCCAGCTTCGTCACGTTTGCCGCCTACTGGGACCTGGCGACCGGAGTCCTCGCCATCCTCGCGCTTCTCACAGTAAGGATACGTCCGCTCTTTTGGCTGTTGGTGGTCGCCTTCAATCTCGTGGGAGTAATTGACCTCATTCTCGACTATTACCACGCCATCCAGGCCGGCCTGCCGGCTGTGGCGGGGCAGCTGGGCGCCGCCTACGCAATCCCGATCATCTATGTGCCCGTGCTGATGATCACGCACGTCGTCGCATTCTATTTCCTGTTGCGTCCTCAACCCATGGCGGTTCGAGCCCTCGCCCGCGACGCGGCGGCATCCTAGATCGGATCAGGGGCGGGGGGCGGCGGCCCGCTCCAGCGCGGTTTTGGCGTGAGTGGGGAGGTTCATCCGTCACGGACTTGGTCAGGTAATTATTCCATGACAATGTCGGCTCCGACGCCCGAGTAAAGTTGGTGGTGCCAACACCAACCAACAGGCTCGGGAGAAAGGAGCCGAACGATGATTATTATAGGTGTAGATTTTCACCCCGAGTTTCAACAAATTGCTTCGGTGGATACCGACAGCGGAGAGTTTCAGGAAAAACGTTTGGCGCATCCCGCGGAGGCGGAGCAGTTCTACCGCGATCTCGCGGCGCAGGGCAAGAAGGTGCGTGTGGGAATGGAAGCCAGTGGGCACGCGCGCTGGTTCGAACGACTGCTAGCCGAGCTGCAGTTGGAGTTGTGGATCGGAGACGCAGCCCAGATACGCGCCAAGCGAGTCCGCAAACAGAAGACCGATCGGCAAGATGCGCAGCTGATTCTGAAACTCATGCTGAAGGATGACTTTCCGCAGATCTGGGTGCCGAGTTGGGAGAATCGGGATCTGCGGCAACTGCTCTGGCACCGGCATCGCCTGGTGCAGGCGCGCACGCGCATCATGAACCAACTGCAGGCCGTAGCGCTGAACCAGGGACTGCGTTGCAAGAAGCGGTTATGGCGGGAGCGCGGACGACAGCAACTGGAATCGTTTCGCCTGGCTCCGTGGGCCAGCCGGCGACGGTGCGATCTGCTGGAGCTGCTGGATCGACTGAATCCGACCATCGCGGAGCTGAGCCAAGCGATCGAGCAAGAAGTCGAAAACTGTCCAGAGGCGAAGCGGTTGATGACCCATCCCGGCGTGGGTCCGTTGACCGCGTTGGCCTTCGTGCTGATCATCGGAAAGGCAGAGCGGTTTGAGTGTGGGAAGCAAATCGCGAGCTATCTGGGACTGGTGCCGTTGGAGGACTCGAGCGGCAACCGGCGCCGACTGGGGCATATCACCAAACAAGGGAACTCTCTATTGCGCTTCTTGCTGGTGGAAGCAGCCCAGGTCACGGTACGTAGCCTGCCGGAATGGCGCAGCAAGTATTTTCACTTAGCCATGCGGCGAGGACGGAAGATCGCCAAGGTGGCGATGGCGCGGAGACTCGCCATTGGTTTGTACTGGATGTGGCGCCAGGGATGGGATTACGAGCAGGTGAAAAAGTTCGGTTCGCACGCGGGACAGCCCGGACATCGCCATGGTGTGCAGTAGAACACCGAGTAATTGATTGCGGCGTCCCGCTCCCCTTTCACCGGGGGAGTCTGAAGTAGTAATCATGATCGCAGCTTGCGACCGAAGAGATGCATGGGTCGGACCGAGTTCCCGACCTGAGACGATTACGATGCGAGCCGTGGTTGGATTGGCAGTTCTTCAACTAGAGCGAAATGGCGCTCTTATTCGAGTGCACGCCGCAGTGTGCTCGCAAACTACTTGACACCGCCGACATTGTCAGAGACGCGATGTTACACAGCTCAACCGCGCTTCGGAGGATCAGGAATTGGCGGTGTGATATCCTCTGCCCGATCCAGAAGGCAAAATGGAAATCCTGGTTGGGAAAAGATCAGCCATGAAGCGCAACAACAAGCTCACGCTTGCGATAGCCACGACAGTGCTCGCCGTCCTCGGCGCCGCGGCTGTTTACGCGCAGGACAAGTACTCCCTGAAATCCCCAAGCGGAATCGCGTTCTCCGACTTCAGGGGATACGAGGACTGGGCGGTGGTCTCTTCCGCCCGGACCGACGAAGTGCTCAAGGTGATCGTCGCGAACCCAACGATGATCAAGGCATACAAGGCCGGTGTACCCGGCAACGGCCAGCTTTTTCCGGATGGCTCCAGGATCGTGAAGCTCCAGTGGCAGCCGAAGAAGAGCACGGAGGCCCCCTTCGTCGTGGATGTGTCAGACGTTTTTACCCAGGCTTTCGTCATCGAAAAGGACAGCCAGAGACTTTTTTGGTCCCCGGAAAATCCGCGGAGGCGGTTATGCGGTTGTTCAACTACGAAGGCACCCGGTACAAGTATCACGGCCGACAAAAAAATTTATGCTGCCATCCGGGTCGAATTCTAGGTTGACGGCAGTCGCGCTTCCATGACTGTCGACAGACACTCCAATGCCATACGGCCGTAACGGCGAAAGCCTATCATTTTCGCACCCAGTGACTCTAGAATTCCTTTGTACTGTTGGCCCTAAGGAAGAAACTTGTCCCGAAAATCCGTCATCGACTTGAGACGCGGCGCGTATAGCCAGGCTGCCCCACGCTTTGCGGTTTTCAAAGGGTGGGATTTATGCACTCTCGATCTTCTCGGAAGTGGACTTTCGCGCTTCCGGACTTTGAAGATCCACTCGTTAAACAATCAAAACCCCCAGGAAATTAGAAGTTGAATCTCCTACCCTTTGAAAATCGCAAAGGGTGGGGCAGCCTCAGAGTGCGACAAGGAAACCTGGATAAGGAGGGTCAGCCCGCCTGAACGAGGAAGCTGACGACCGACGACCGACGACTGACGACTGAAGTATTGGTGGAGGCGGCGGGAGTTGAACCCGCGTCCGAAAATGTTACTGGTCAAGAGACTACATGCTTATTCACGTTCATGCCCTCGGCATTACCCTGAAGACGTTCGCGGCTGCTGCTCAGAACGGACAAGAAACCCCAGCCGCTAGCCTGAGATCTTAGCCTCTCTCCCCAGACGTAGAAGAGAAGAGCAGCCCTCTGTGTGACGTTCGCTCACAGCCCAAGGG
Source organism: Terriglobia bacterium (assembly GCA_963699935.1). Classification (GTDB taxonomy): domain Bacteria; phylum Acidobacteriota; class Terriglobia; order Terriglobales; family Acidobacteriaceae; genus JAIQFF01. Next base: position 515,004 of record CAVOVU010000020.1, on the reverse strand, counting down.
CGAAGCTGTGGAGAACGGCTGCCTAATTAATTAGGCTGCGTATGCCATTTCTTGATTGGCAATTATCATTTTGCCCACGATTACAGGTGCGAGCACCCTGGCATGCCTCTTGGCCGCAAGCATCTCCGTCGAAGCCGTGACGCCCCCACTGGTGGGAATGGCCTTTAAAGAACAGACAACCGGGCTCAGGGAGCCCCTTCCAACTCATCCAACTACATCCAATCTAGGGGTCACCCGACTGGAAGTCAAACATATGATTAGATGTAGCTAAGGTTACAAAAGGTGCTCAACCGGGGAGTGCCCGCCAGGGCTCTTTCGGGGGTGGGAAGAGGGTGGGCGACGCATCATAATAATCATATGAAACTGACCACCTTTTTGCCTTTCGCTCTTATCGCATGTTTCATCGTTGGGGTAGTGTTTTCATGCACATCGGTCCTTGCCCAGCCTCGAACCGAGGCTGCCGAGCAGCAGCTTTTCCAGGCCATTAACCGCGAGCGGGCAGCCCATGGCCTGCCCCCTTTGAAGTGGGACGACGCCCTGGCCAACGCCGCCCGGCAGCACGCGGAAATGATGGCGGCACAGCGATCGATTTCGCACGGCTTTTCGGGCGAACCCAGCCTGCCCAGCCGGGCCACCCGGGCGGGCGCCCGCTTTAGCTGGCTGTCGGAGAACGTCGCTGCCGGACCGAGCGCGGAAAATATCCGCGAGCAGTGGATGCAGTCTCCCAATCACCGCGCCAATCTGCTTGACGCCGACATGGACACCATCGGCGCCGGCGCCGCCGAGCGCAACGGAGTCGTATTCGCCGTAGCGGACTTTTCCAAAGCCAAGCGCTAAATAGCGAACGGGGAGCGGCAGGGAACACCTCCTCGCTTCCCGCGGGCTTCAGGGACAGGGTGCGCCTGCCGCCTGCCAGCGTTTCACCTTGGCGGCAAACTCATCGTGAGGCATGGGGACCGCGGTTCTGCCTTCTCCCGGAGTCCAGGCCCACATTACCAGCTTGTCTGCGGTAAGGTGCTCGACCAGCTGGTCGAGGTTCCGGTTCTTGTTCTGCTTCGGGTCCTTGATGGACTGGCAAATCTGCCCATCCGTCAGACCCTGCCAGATCATGGGCGTGCTAGCTGGAGGCAAGCCCCAGTTGGGCGCGCCCGGAGGAAGATGTGCGCCTTCAAGATTGTGGTCCTGATGGCAGGTGCTGCATTTTTCCGCAGTCACGCCGTGACCTTCGGTGCCGCGCCGTACATCCATCGCATGAGGATGCCCGTCGTCGCCTTGCCGGGGAAAGTCTCCCGAGGAATGGCAGTTCATGCATCGCGGGTGCCGCAGCACCGGGACAAATGCGGTAAAGAGTTTCCCATCGCCCTTGGCCGGCGGCGCGGGAGCATTCTTCGCTGGTGGCGCCGCCGCCACGGGGGGCGACAACCAGAACCCGCTGCTGAGGGCGGCAACAGCGATCAGGACGGAGACAGAATGGGCGACGGAAGTGCGCGAAGTTTTCATACGGCCTCCGTCAAGCGGATGGGCAGACGCCGGACCCGTTTTCCGGTGACCGCGAAGAGGGCGTTGGCAATGGCCGGCGCGGCGCAGGGAACTCCGGGCTCTCCGATTCCGCCAGACTTCTCCTTACTCTCCACGATGTAGGTTTCGATCTCCGGGCATTCGTTCATGCGCATCACGGGAAAAGTGTTGAAATTGGTCTGCTGCAGGCGTCCATTCTCAAAGGTGAGCTCCTGGAAGAGTGCGGCTGACGCGCCGAAGATTGCTCCACCTTCGATTTGAGAGGAAATGATACCCGGGTTCACGTATTGACCGCAGTCCACCGCGCACACCATGCGATGCACTTTGATCTTTCCGTCCGTGACCGATACTTCCGCCACGTGCGCCAGGTAACTGCCGAAGGCAAAGTGCACGGCGATTCCCCGGCCCATGCCCTTGGGAAGGGGCTGGCCCCATCCCGATTTCTGCGCTGCGAGGTCAAGCACTCCCAGGTATCGAGGCTGCTTTTGTAATAACTCGCGCCGGAACTGGTAGGGATCTTTTTGCGCCAGCGCCGCCAGTTCATCCATGAAGCATTCCGCCGCGAATGCAGTGTGAGAATGGCCGACAGAACGCAGCCACTGTACCGGCACATTGACATCAACCTGGTGCGACTCAATGGCGAGGTTAGGAATGGCGTAGGGGAGATCGTCCAGACCCTCGACCGACGCCGGATCATATTCCTTCCCCTTCATCATCATCGCCTGAAAGATCGTCCCCGCCATGATCGATTGCCCCACCGAGCGCGATCTCCAACTCACCGCACTGCCGCTGGCGTCGATGCCGCCTTCGATGGCATGCAGGAATGCCGGGCGGTACCAGCCGCCTTGCATATCATCCTCGCGCGTCCAGACCACCTTTACCTTTGCTGGTGCCCCGATGGCTTTGGCTACCGCGACCGCCTCGACCACAAAATCCGATTGCGGATTGGCGCGCCGGCCGAAACCTCCGCCGAGAAAAGTGGTGTGCAGTTGAACCCTTTCATTCGGCAGACCTGCTGTCTTGGCTGCGTTGGCGCGGTCGATAGTTTGAAACTGCGAACCTGTCCAGACCTCGCAGGAATCCGATCCCAGGTCCACCACGCAGTTCAGCGGTTCCATCATCAAATGCGACAGATAAGGTGCCTCGTAAACCGCCTGGATGGTTTTCGCCGCACTGGCCAACGCAGAGGGTGCGTCTCCTTCTTTTCGCACGCTCACCCCGGGAGACTTTGCACGCTCGCGAAATTGCTGCATCAGTTGCGTGGTGCTGAAGTTTTGCATGGCGCCTTCGTCCCACTCCACGCGCAGGGCCTCGCGAGCAACTTTTGCCTGCCAGAAGGTGTCAGCTACCACCGCGATACCGGAGGGAACCTGGGCAATCTTGCGGACGCCGGGCATTGACCGCGCCCTGGAGTCGTCAAAGCTTCTCACCTTGGCGCCGAAAATCGGGGCACGGGCGACCACGGCAGTCAACATCCCCGGCAGTTTCACGTCGAGTCCGAAGACTGCGCTGCCGTTCGACTTCATACCGGTGTCGAGACGCTTGATGGGCTTGCCGATCAGCTTGAAGTTCTTCGGGTCTTTCAGCTGGACCTTGGCGGGCGGAGGCAGTTTCGCCGCATCGGCCACCAGCTGGCCGTAAGTGAGCTTGCCGTCGGAATTGTCGAATACTGCGCCTGATTCAGTGCGGCAGTAGATGGGTTCTATGCTCCAGCGCTGTGCCGCGGCGGCAATCAGCATGGCGCGCGCGGCAGCCCCGGCCTGGCGGAATTGCTCCATGCCCGACCAGACGCTGGAGCTGCCTCCGGTCATCTGCATGCCGAAGACGGGGTGGTTGTATTTGGGATCCACGGGCGCCGATTCAAAGCCCACCTTCGACCAATCAGCGTCCAGTTCCTCGGCCAGCAGCATGGGCAGGGAAGTGTAAACACCCTGTCCCATCTCGGAGTGGTTCACGATGACAGTCACCCGTTCATCGGTCCCGATACGCACAAAAGCGTTAGGCATGAACTCGTTTGCCGACGCCTGCGCCGACGCCGTGCCGCTGATTCCGGGAAGGTAAAATCCAATGAGCAGACCGCCACTGGCGGCGACCGAAAATCTCAAGAAGTCGCGACGAGGCATGCCGTTCCGAACAGGCTCGAGCTTGCGCGATCGATGGTTCATCGCGCACCTGCCTTCACCACCATGCCGGCGGCCCGGTGGATGGCCCTGCGAATACGCGGATAGGTCCCGCAGCGGCAGATGTTGCCGGTCATGGCCTGATCGATGTCCTCATCGCTGGGCTGCGGCTTCTCGCGCAGAAGCACAGCAGCGCTCATCAGCTGTCCCGATTGGCAGTAGCCGCACTGCGGCACGTCCTCTTCCAGCCACGCCCGTTGCAAGGGATGACTGAGATCAGACGACAGTCCCTCGATCGTGGTGACCGCTTTGCCGGATGCTCGCGATACGGGGGCCACACACGAGCGCACCGCCTCGCCATCGATGTGTACGGTGCAGGCGCCGCACTGCGCCATGCCGCATCCATACTTCGTTCGCGCAGACCCAAATATCGCGTGACCCAAAGCACGGAGTGGAAGGATCGACGTCGAGATTGACCTGCTTGCCGTTCACGGAGAAGGCAGTCATAGTGTTCATCCTTTTGTCTCTTCGGTTGAGACCAGGGCCCGGGATGTACGCAGCCGAAAAACCTTTGCGCGCAGATTAACATAGCGCATTCTCTTCGCGCTCTTTGCGGCTTTCTTTGCGTCCTTTGCGGTAAAAAAGCTTTTAACCGCAAAGAATCGCAAAGGGTCCGCAAAGAATGCAAAGAAGGGCGTCTGCCATCCGGGGGATGACGCTATTTTGCTGATGCTGGCTATCAATAAACCTGCGCCCATGGGTTGTAAGTCCATTGTCTGCGGATGATCATGGCAGTCTTTGTGCCGCTGGTCGATCTGATCCTGGGAAGCCTTCGCAAACTCTATTGCCTAGCCCGAATGGCTCACCTTATACTTCGCCATGGGTTTAGCGGAAATCAGCCGCTTCGACCACCCGGTTCTGCAGAATTATCTCGTCGATGACGCTTATGACGAGACCTTTGAAAGCCCGGGCAAACCTCGCCCGCACTATGCGCCTCTATTAGAGACGTTCTCTTCGCTGCCGGCAGACGAGATCCGGCGCCGCAAACACTCCGCTGACCTCGCCTTCCTCAACCAGGGCATCACCTTCACGGTTTACGGTCGCGAAGAGGGGACGGAGAAGATCTTTCCGTATGATCTTCTGCCCCGCCTCATTACCAGCGCGGAGTGGAGCCGCATCGAACGTGGGCTGACCCAGCGCATCACCGCCCTCAATCTCTTCTTGCGCGACATTTACCACGAAGGCCGCATTCTTTCCGACGGCATCGTGCCCCGCGAAATTGTCTATAGCTGCAGACACTTCCGCCGCCAGATGCGCGGGCTGCAGGTGCCGCGCAATGTATATGTCGCGGTGGTCGGGTCGGACCTGATCCGGATGCCGGGCGGGGAGTTCGTGGTTCTCGAAGACAATCTCCGCGTGCCCAGCGGAGTTTCCTACATGCTGACCAACCGCCGGGTGATGAAACGGATTTTCCCCAATCTGTTTCGCCGCCAGGGCGTGCGCCCCATCGAGCATTACACCCAGGCCCTGCTCAGTACGCTGCGCTCGCTTTCACCCGAGGGCCGGCCGGAGCCGACCATCGTGCTGCTCAGCCCGGGCGTCTTCAACTCGGCTTATTTCGAACACGCCTACCTGGCGCGCCAGATGGGAATTGAACTGGTCGAAGGCCGCGATCTGGTGACTCACGACAACGTGGTTTACATGCGGACCACCACCGGCCTCCGGCGCGTGGACGTGATCTACCGGCGCGTGGATGACGACTTCATCGATCCCCTGGCTTTCCGCTCGGATTCGGTGCTGGGTGTTTCGGGACTGTTCAATGCCTATCGCGCGGGAAATGTGACTCTGGCCAACGCCTTCGGCACCGGCGTGGCCGACGACAAAGCGCTGTACGCGTACGTGCCCAAGATCATCAAGTACTACCTCGACGAAGATCCCGTGCTGGATAACGTGGAAACCTATCTGCTCAACGACCCGGTACAGCGTGACCACGTGTTGCAGAATCTCGACAAGCTGGTGGTCAAGGCAGTGGGAGAATCGGGTGGTTACGGCATGCTGATCGGGCCGCACAGCACCAGCGCGCAGCGGCAGGAGTTTCGCGAACGCATCATCGCCGACCCGCGAAATTATATTGCGCAGCCCACCATCACTTTCTCGCGCGCGCCTTGTTTTATCGATGACACCTTGCAGCCCCGGCACGTGGACTTGCGTCCCTACGTGCTGTTCGGAGACAAAGTGACCATCGTTCCCGGCGGGCTCACGCGGGTGGCGCTGCGCCGCGGATCGCTGGTGGTGAATTCGTCACAGGGTGGCGGCAGCAAGGATACCTGGGTGTTGAACCAATAACATGCTCTCTCGCGTCGCTGACAACCTGTACTGGATGAGCCGCTACCTGGAGCGCGCCGAGCATGCCGCCCGTCTTCTGGATGTGAACCTGAACCTGATGCTGGATGAGTCCGCCTCGAGCGCGGACCGCCGCTGGCGGCGGGTCTTGGCGGCGCTGGGAAATCCGCCCAACCTGTCATGGAGCGGCGACGCTTACCAGGTGGCGCAGATCCTTACCTTCGATCCGGGAAATCGTTCGTCCATCACCGCCTGCGTGGCCAGTGCCCGCGAGAACGCGCGCCAGGTACGCGAAGAGATCAGCTCGGACCAGTGGCAGAGGCTGAACCGCCTGTTCCACCAGGTGACGCGGCACAAACCGAACGAGACCGATGACGTGCTGCCGTCCGATTTCCTGCTGGCCGTAATCGAAGGCGTGCACCTGATCCAGGGCGTCACCGATTCCACCATGAGCCACGGCGAGGGCTGGCATTTTATTCAGGTGGGACGCCACATGGAGCGCGCCTGCGCCACAGTCACGCTGCTGGGCCTGTATCACCGCGAATTCTGGGGGCGTCCAGACCAGACTCCCGAGGCGGCCGAGTATCTGGAGTGGGTTGGACTGCTGCGCTCCTGCACCGCGTTTGAAGCCTACTGCAAGGTCTATACCGCGGACATCAGTCCGGACCGGATCATTGAATTCCTGCTGCTGAATCCGGAGTTTCCGCACTCGGTGCGCTACTCCATCGATCGCCTGCAACGCGCTCTCGAAGCCATTCACGGCGAGGGCGGGAAGCGGCGGGGCGCGCAGTTGACCCGGCTGGCGGGACGGTTGCAGGCGTCGCTCGGCTTCGGACAGATTTCCGAAATCCTGTCGCAGGATGTCGGCGCATATTTGCAGGATATTTTGCGGCAGTGCCGCGACATCCACGAGACCATCTACGAGCTCTACGTGAATTACGCGATCCAGACGGCTTTGGCAGGATAGGGGACCAGGGTTTCATGTTCTATTCCATTCAGCATCTGACGAAATTTCACTACGCCTCGCCGGTCAGCGAGAGCGTGATGGAAGCGCGGATGCATCCCCGTAGCGAAGGCAACCAGCGCTGCCTCACCTTTCACCTGGCGGTGAGCCCGCGTTGCCGGGTGTTTGCCTACCGCGATCATGTGGGCAACAACATCCACCACTTTGATATTCCGGGACAGCATTCCTACCTCGTGATCGTGGCCGAGTCGCTGCTCGACATGCAACCGGCACCCGAGCTTCCGAGCTCTTTGCCCGCCGATGCCTGGGCCGAAGCCGATGCCATGGTCAAAATGGGCGACTACTGGGAGATGCTGCTTCCCAGTGAGTTTGCCCAGCCCACGCCAGGTTTGATCGAACTCGCCCGGCAGATGGAAGTCTGCCGGCGCGACGACCCTCTGAGCCTGTTGCGCGAACTGAATCAGAGGCTTTACGAGTGGTTCGAATATGTGCCCAAGAGCACGAAAGTAGATTCGCCGATTGATCACGCCATCGAAACCCGCCAGGGAGTGTGCCAGGATTTTGCCCACATCATGATTGCGCTGGTGCGCCGGGTGAAAATCCCCTGCCGTTATGTCAGCGGATATCTCTATCGCAGCGCGCAGAGTCACGACCGTTCGGTGGTGGATGCGACTCATGCCTGGGTGGAAGCTTTTCTGCCGCCGCTGGGCTGGGTCGGGTTCGATCCCACCAATTGTCTGCTGGCGGGCGAGCGCCACGTACGCACCGCCATCGGTCGCGACTATGCCGACGTGCCCCCGACCCGGGGAATTTTTCGCGGACAAACTCCCAGCGAACTGTCGGTGGCGGTGCGGGTCACGGCTTCAGTCGAGCAGCCTGAACTCGAGCACGGCCTTCCGGTCCCGGAAGAGTGGTCTCTGCTGGTCGAACAGGCGCAGGAACCACCGCCCGTTCCCGCCAGGAACATGCAACAGGAGCAGCAACAGCAGTAACGCCGCAGGCTGGGAGATTTATTCCACTGCTGCACGAGCGGGACGCTCGCGCCCACATTTTGCACCTTTTGCATCCTGCCGCGGTTTCTGACATCTCAATTACGGGCACACGGTAGAATCGGTGCGTTGACCAACCTATGACTTCCTTCGTCCAACCCTGTAGCAGGATGCAGTGTCAGGAGAATTGCCGGTGAAGGCGCAGTGTCTGCCATTCCGCCAGATTCCGCATACCACACGCCTTTTCAGCGATTTCCTTTCCTGGTCTCCCACCATCCAGCCCTTTTATTCCCGCTCCCCATATTTTCGCGCAATGGTGCAAGGACGAAACCGCCACGGTGAGTTATGACTCGGCGCGGCGGACACGGGTGGCGGACATTCTGGAACGGCAAAACCGGGCGTGGGACGCGTCGCCCAAAACTCTGGAAAATATTGACCGCCTGCGCGCCGGCGCGTCCGCCCTGGTCACGGGACAACAGGTCGGCCTTTTCGGCGGTCCGTTGTTTTCCGTTTTCAAAGCCCTGAGTACGGTCAAATTGGCCGGTGAAGCCACCCGCGCCGGCTCCGATTGCATTCCCATATTCTGGCTGGCCACGTCCGACCACGACCTGGATGAGATCAACCACGTTTCTCTTCTGGGGCCGGATGGTTCGCTGCAGAAATTCTCCGCCCCTACTCGAGGCCTGCCCGATGCTCCCGTGGGAACGGTGACCTTCGGACCCGAGATCGAGCCTGTCGTCGAAGCGGCTGCCGGACTGCTGGGCGATTCGGAAGTCACAAAATTCCTGCGCGAGGCGTACCGGCCGGGAGAGAACTTCGGCAGCGCATTTGCTCGCCTGTTTTCGCGTCTCTTCGCCCAGTGGGGCGTGATCGTGCTCGACGCTTCTGACCCCGAATTCCATCGCATCGCCGCCCCGATCTACAGCGCGGCCATCGAGCGCGCCGCCGAACTGGATGACGCATTGCTGGCGCGTGGCAGGGAACTGGAAGCCGCGGGTTATCACCAGCAGGTCAAGGTGACTCCATCGTCCACGCTCCTCTTTATCCTGCGTCAGGGCGCCCGCGTGCCCCTGCATCGCCGGGCAAGTGGCAGTAGCGCGGAGTTCCTGATCAACGACGAAACCATTTCCCAGACGGAATTGTTGCGTCGCATTACTTCCGAGCCGGAGCAGTTCAGCGCCAATGTGTTACTGCGGCCGGTGGTGCAGGACTACCTTTTGCCCACACTGGCTTACGTAGGCGGGGCGGCGGAGATCGCCTACTTCGGCCAGGGAGCGGTGGTCTATAAGGCATTACTCGGACGGGCGACGCCCATTCTCCCGCGTTTTTCCGCGACCATCGTTGAAACCAAACCTCAAGCATTACTTGAACGTTATCATTTGACGGTTCCAGACGTCTTTCACGGTTCTGATGCGGTACGGGAAACCCTGGCCAAGCACACCCTGCCGCCTGACTTGCAAACCGCTTTCGATCGGGCGGAGTCGTCGTTGCAGCAATCTCTCGGCGCGATTCAGCAATCGCTGGAGCGCCTGGACAAGACTTTAGTGGAAGCCGCGACCAACGCCGGATCGAAGATGCAGCATCAACTCGAGCAACTCCGCTCGCGCGCGGCGCGGGCCGAGCTGCGCCAGAGCGAGATTTTGGGTCGTCATGCCGAATTGCTCAGCAACGCGCTCTACCCCAACAAAGTCCTGCAGGAGCGTGAGATCGGCGGCGTGTATTTCGTGGCGCGGCACGGCACCGAACTCTTGCAGAGTCTCCATGACACCCTGCAAACCAACTGCCTGGATCACCAGATCATCTCCCTGTCATCCTGAGCGCAGCAAGATCATTCGCTCGCGAATGATCTCGCGCAGTCGAAGGACCCCTACCTTCCGAAGAAGCGCAAGGTTGAAGGAGATTTCCCCCTATAAGAGCAGGTTGGTTCCGGCGAGAATTCCACGCACCTTAATCGCGAGGGCAGGGGTCCTTCGACTCCGTGTCTGCTTCGCGAAGCGAAGCAGACACTCCGCTCAGGATGACACGACCAGAAATGACACGACCAGAAATGGCACGACCAGAAGGATTTCTCACGGTTGCAACACCAGCCTGTCGGTAGCTTCTTTCTCTACTGCTTCCCGCGAGTACAGCAGGGGGAAATACTTTCCCTCACTCCACAGCGGTATCAAGTCGGAGTAGTGCGGGCTTGCCGGCTGCCCACTCTGGCCGGGTACGTTTACTGCCACCGAATGGTCCCAGTCGCTGAGATCGAGAATTTCGCGATAACTCGCGCCTGAAACCTGGTCAAAAGTACTGTCGTAATACCCTGTGGCATTCACCGTGTACTCATCTCCGGGGCGGGAAACCGGCGATGGATCCGTGAGAGCAGCCGCACCCGGCATTTGATCGAGCGGATGACGAAACCGGACGTGATGCATTTGTCCCCACGACCACTTTGCCGAATCCACTCCCTGGAGCTTTTGCATTTCCTTCCAGGCTTCTTCCAGGGATTCTCGGAGCATATGGTCCCGGTTTGCGACCGGCGCACCCCATCCCGAATGATTGATGCCCCCGAGATAGCTGATGACCTGATGCGGAGACCAGTCATCGATCATGCTCCGCGCAGCCACCGGTATCGCCAGATTCATCGTCTCCCGAGTGACGATCTGTAACCAGACCTCATACAGGGCGGCGGCGGCCGAGTCGCGCTCGACCTCGCAGTTCCAATGCAACAGGAGTTCCGCCGCGGGGTTGGCTTTCTCCCGCGCCGTGGCCGCGCGCAGCAGGTCGATCAGTTGCCGAGCAGGCAGAGAGACCACATCGGTCTGCAGCCGCTGCATGTCGCCGACATCCAATTTCTTGCCTGCCTTCGCTTGCTGCAGCACCTGAGTGACCCGCTGGAAGCGGTAAGGCGGGGCCCAGCTATAGCCCACCTTGTAGGGATAGCCGTCGGGGATCATCTTATGATTCGCGGTGGCGATGAACCCCTGGTGCGGATTGTAATCATGCGGCAGTTCGGAGTTGGGCACAAAGCCAGACCACTCGTAGCCCCCTCGGCCCGGCACGGGCAGCAGCCCAGTCCAGGTCTTGCGCAGTGGAGCCAGGCCGGTGGAGTGCTCTCCGATATTTCCGGCGCGGTCGGCAAACACGATGTTTTCGGAAGGAACTTTCCAGCGCGGCATGGCGGCTTCGAATTCCTGCCAGTTCTGCGCCCGGTCAACCGCCAGCGAACCCAGATAGCCGGCCGTTCCCGCTTCCGCGCCGACCCAGCGCAGGGCCAGGGCGCGCGTGCCGTCCTCCCAAAGTACAGGGCCGTGAGCGGTGAATTTCAGGTCCACCTCGACGCTCTTGCCGCCGCGGATTCCGAACGTCTCTTTGCGTATTTGCACCGTCTCCCAGCCTCGGGCGGTCTTGTACTGCGAGGCGTCGGCGGGATTCAACTCTTCCAGGTAAAGGTCCTGCTGATCGAGACCAAAAATTGTGAAGCCCCAGGCGATGTTCTGATTGTGTCCCAGCGCGACTCCGGGCAGACCCGGTTCGCCCGCGCCGATCACGTCCCATCCCGGCGCCACCAGGTGGACCATGTAGCGCAGCGAGGGTTCGGCAATCACGCGGTGCGGATCATTGGCCAGCAGCGGTTTGCCGCTACGAGTCAGCTTGCCGGAGACGGTCCAGTTATTGCTGCCTTCCGCGGGATGCCGGGGAAATTCAATGCGAGTGTCGCTGCCCACCAGATTGTGCAATAGAGCGAGGCGACAGGCCGGCCAGGCTTGTGTCCGGAGCTGGATCTAATTTCACCGCAGGATCGAAATCGAACAGCAGGGAAGCCGCGTCGGCTCCCACGGCGGTCACTACCTGCGCGTGCTCCAGTTCGTCGAACGCGTTTCCCGTCATGGAGAACGCAGCCATGCGATTCAGGCAGTCGGCGGGCTTCCAGGGTTCCGGCCTGAAGCCTGCCAGTTGAAACTCGAGCGGCAGGCCGGGGCCACCGGGGGCGAGGCGGCTCTCGATGTAGGCATTGATTCCAGCGGTGAACGCTTCAAGAATCTGCTGCGTGTCCGGCGAATAGCTTTCGTACTCCGCTTTCATGTCCCCGCGATAACTCAGCAGGCGGGCATTGATGTCACGCTTGAGGGCGGAAGGACCCAGGACCTCGGCCAGGCGGCCCTGGCCCGAGCGCTTCCACAATTCCATTTGAAAAAGACGGTCCTGAGCGGCCACGTATCCCTGAGCAAAAAACAGGTCGCGCTGGTTCTGAGCGTAGATATGGGCAACGCCCCAGCGGTCGCGCAACACCTTCACCGGTCGTTCGAGGCCCGTCACCTTGAGCGTGCCCTGGACCGTGGAAAGGGCGGCTTGTGCCCGGGTTCGGAGACTGTCCTGATTGACGCTGTTATCGGTGCGGCTCGGGCCGGCTTGAGCGGCAGCGGTGATCGCAGCAGTCAGAAACCACAAGGAGAGAACACTGACGGACCTCTTCATACCGGCGACATTCTATCCCAGCACGATAAAAGATCACGCCCCCAGCCTTTCCTTCGTGTGCCTTCGTGTCCTTGGTGGTTGATGCATTTGGTGAGTCCCACCGTGAAACCAAATCGTGACGGCTGACTTCGGCACCAGAAAAGCGTAATATCTTTCCTTTTGGCGAGCCATTAAATTTTTATCTTCAAGCATCCCAACACCGCACCCATGCCCATGTCCCTGACCTCGCTGCTGACCTCTCTCCCCATTTCCCTGAAGGGGGTGGGGTTCGCGTTCCAATTTCAGCTCCTGTTGTTGGTTGTGCTCGAGGAGTTCGGTAAACGGGGTGACATCTATAACATTTTGTGGGCCCTGGTCTTCGGCTTCGCCACCCTCAATATTCTCGGACTGGTGGCCAGGCGCTTCGAGCCCAATCGGAACCGGCTCAATTTCGGCGAAACCATCGCCATCCTGGTGGTTATCGTCTCGATTGTCCTTCTGGGCTGGGAGATGCTCAGTCTTTTCAAGATCTTCCCCATCAAGCTGCAGCGTCACGACTAGCCGTTTTGGGGTATGATTCGATCATGCCGAAGAACGTCCCCCCGTTCGAGGTGACCTGCCCTTGCTGCAATGCTGTCCTCAAGGTGGACGCTGAAATCAAGGGAGTTATCGCTCACACCGCCGCCGTCAAACCCAAGATGTTCGCTGACATCGAAGAGGCCGCCCGGGCCATGAAGGAGCAGGACACCCGCCGCGATTCCATCTTCCGCCAGTCCGTGGAGGCGCAGAAGCATGCCTCCGACCTGCTGGAAAAGAAGTTCCAGGAGGCGGTCAAGAAAGCCAAGGAATCTCCCGACACGGGAAAGCCGATCCGGGATTTCGATCTGGACTAGTTTCTTCACGAAAAATTCATCAGCCGTTAAATCGATTCCGGCTTAGAATGCGCCATGGCCCTTCCCCTCCTCCTCGGCCATCGCGGCGCTCGTGCGTCCGCCGGAATCCCGGAGAATACTTTTGCCTCGTTCGACCTTGCTCTCAAGCATGGCTGCGACGGTTTTGAGTTCGACGTTCGTCTGACGGCGTGCGGGACTGCCGTGGTTTGTCACGATCCCAAAGTGGGTGGGATCACGGTGGCGCGGGCCCAAGCCAAGCGCTTACCTCAACTGCCTCGGCTCGATGAGGTGATCAAGGGCTATGGCCAGCGCGCCTTTCTCGACATCGAGCTCAAGGTAAAAGACCTGGAATCGAATGTGCTGACCGCGTTGAGCAACTATCCGCCATCGCAGGACTACGTGGTTTCTTCTTTTATCCCCGACGTGGTCATGGACCTGGAAGCGCGCAGCCCCACCGTTTGCATTGGACTCATCTGTGAAACCGCCGTCCAACTTGCCCGTTGGCGTGACCTGCCGGTTGACTGCGTGATTCCTCACCAGTCTCTGGTGAACCGCTTGCTGGTGCAGGACATTCAGAGCGCCGGCCGCAGAATTTTTGTGTGGACCGTAAATGACGAAGAAAGCATGCGCCGCCTGGCCCACTGGGGAGTGGATGGAATCATTTCCGATGACACCGAACTTCTGGTGCGCACGCTGAAGGGAACAGCGCCGCCGAGGGCCCACGGCGTCGCGGGATGAGGAGAGCCATCTCGGGCCGAAAATGAGAGACCGCGGCAATCGACGATAAGGATTTTGGGAAGGTCACCAGGAAGGGCACGACTTCAGACGCTGCGGAAAAACTCGTCTATGTCGACCCTCCTGTGGAAGAGCGGCCCTTCAGGGCCGCGTCGGCGTTAGAAATGAGTGCGGGCTTTAGCCCCCGTGGGATCTTCGTCCGGGCAAATTGAGTTTTTCCGCAGCCTCTTCAGTCGTCCCGCTAAGCTCCCGAAACCTGGTCGCGCTTTAGCGCCTGAGGTCTGCGGTTCGAGCAAGTCCCCCTTGCGCATAGGGGTCCTTCGACTTCGTACCTGCTTCGCTACGCGCAGCAGATACTCCGCTCAGGATGACAGCATAGTGGCCGGCGGTTAGTCGGCGGCCGCTTCCAACACTGAACCCAGTCGCGGCGGCTTGCGCAGAAATGCCGAGCGCTCGCTTTCGAAAGCTTCCAGCTGGACCGCGGCCTGCGTTTCATTCCATCCCATGACGGCGCCGATACGCGCGGCAGCTTCGCGGCTGCAGGCCGGCGACCAGCATGCCGCCCAAGGCCACCGGCACTCGCCGCAGCAGTACGTCGCCTAGAGTGGCCGCGCACTCTCCGGCAAAAGCATCGACCGCTTCGGCGACAATGTGCTCGCTGTGGGAACAAAGCGGCGCCCGGAGATCCGCGCTGCCCTGCGCCATCCGGGAGATGTCCAGGGCCCTCTTGCCATGCCATTCCACAATGCCGCGGGCGGTGTCCTGGGTAATTCCAGCGGTGTCGCCAATCTCAATCACCCACCGATCGAGAAGCAGCTCCGCGCTTTCCGCGGACGCGATGGCCAGCGTCTTCGAGGATTTTTGCGAAACGCCAATCTTCGCTGCGCATTGCCGCGCCAATTCCGCTGCGGTCGTTAGCTTGCCGCCAATCACCGAAATCATGTGCTCCGCGCCATCCGCGGCGTGATCGTGCAGGTAATGTTTGCGGCTCACGGCCGATGCCTTTTCCTTGGGCGCGAACGGCAGAGGCCGCACCCCGGCGAAAGTGTAACGAACGTCGGCAGCCGACAACTTGACGCCCGGAAACAGGTGCAGCAGCGAGCGCACCAGGTAGTCGATCTCCTCGGTCGAGGGTTGGACCTTCGCCGGATCGCCCTGGTCTGCAACTTCCGTCGTCCCTACCAGCACCTGTTCGTTCCATGGGATGACAAATATCGGACGCTTGTCCACTGCCTCGGTGTACACGGCGGCGTCAGGCGCGCCCGCGAATCGGGGCAGAACGATATGTGATCCGCGGACGCCGCCGACCATGGGGTGCGGCGTCTGGATGCGGGAACGCTGGCAAATCCGGTCCGCCCAGGGGCCGGTGGCGTTGATGATCCAGGTGGCCTCGACCCGTTCTTCCTTCCCGCTCAGCTGATCTCGCAATAGCACGCCCGCCACGCGTCGATGCCGGACATCGACGGCGAGCACCTGGGTATGATTGCGCGCCACTGCGCCGGCTTCGGTCGCCTCCACCAGCCATTCCGCAACCAGGCGTTCGGGAAATTCGCACTGCGCATCTTCGTAACTGAACACCGACCAGCGGCGACCGGAGTCGAGCAGGCGCTCCAGTTTCTGCTGGTCCGCCCGGCTCGATCCTGGTTGCAGCCTGCCGCCGCCCAGCCGGCGATATAACCACAGGCCGGTGCGGATGGCCAGAGCGCTGCGCCCGCTGTTCTGATCGAGGGCCAGCAGAAAATGTATGGGATGCACCAGGTGCGGACGCTCCCGCAGCAGGCGCCGGCGCTCAAGCAAAGACTCGCGCACCAGTCCCGATCTCCGCATGTTCCAGATAGCGCAAGCCCCCGTGGATGATGCGCGTGGCCCGGCTGGTGGTGCCGGCGGCAAAATCGTGTTGCTCAACCAGCAGGGTACGGCGGCCGGCGCGGGCGCACTCCCGGGCGATGGCGACCCCGTTGATTCCGCCGCCGATAACGATCACATGGAAGCGTTCACCTTCCAGTGGACGCCTGATTGGGGGAGCGTAGTTCATAACAGAGGCAGGCCGGGGCCCGCCTGCGGCAATGTCCTAGGATAACCTGCCTCGGTTTGACGGTTCGCGAAAGATAACGTCGGTCAGCAGAGTAACCTCAGCTGGGTACTCCAACCATTCCAGTTAAACCTTAGATCGTAGATGTAAGCGATTGAATAATAAACAGTTATATATTTCATCAAACAAATGGTGTTGGCGCCGATTCAGGTAGCGCCGGCGTCCCGCCGGCTGTCCGGCGGGCATCCTGCCCGCCGCCGCGGGACAGCCGCCGAAATTGCAAACAGCGAGCAGCCCTGATCGGACAACAAGCGCAGGAACCCGGGTATCGGGAAGGAAACCCTGGAAAAACAAAGCCTTCGTGATACTTGGTGTCCTTCGTGGTTCATGCACTTGCCGTCTCTTATCACGAAACTGACCCACTACCGGAACCGGCCTTCATTGCCCAACGCCCGCCCGTCGTTTACATTGTTGGGGCTCATGCCAACAACTGGAGAACGCTTCGAACGCGCGGTCGCGATCATGGCCCGGCTGCGCGGTCCGGATGGCTGTCCCTGGGACCGCGAACAGACCTTCGATTCGATCAAGCCGTACACCCTTGAAGAAACCTACGAAGTACTGGAAGCCATCGACAATCGGGACTGGGATGAACTGCCGGGCGAGCTCGGCGACCTGCTGCTGCAAGTTCTCTTCTATGCTCAGATGGCCAAAGACCAGGGCACATTCTCGATTGACGAAGTGTTGGATCGCTTGTCTGACAAACTGGTCAACCGGCATCCGCATGTTTTTGGCGACGTGAAAGCCGAGACTTCGTCCGAAGTGCTGCGCAACTGGGAGGCGCTCAAGGCGGAAGAAAAAAAGAGCAGAGCGGCAACCGGAGCGGCAGCAGGCCCATCCCAGTCCGTGCTGGCAGGCGTTTCTGCCGCGATGCCGTCGTTGATGGAAGCTTACAAGCTGAGCTCGCGCGCGGCCCAGGTGGGCTTCGACTGGCCGGACATCGCCGGGCTCTTTGAAAAACTGCGAAGAAGAAACGGCAGAGCTGCAACAGGAGCTGAAAGCATTTCCGGCGCCGGGCCCGCGCCCGCACGGACGGGGCGTTGCCGGTTCGGGCATTGAGCGGGTGCCTGAAACTCTCCGGCAGCAGATGGAAGAGGAAGTGGGAGATCTGTTCTTTGTGCTGGTGAATATTGCGCGCTATCTCTCGCTTGACCCGGAGTCGGCGCTGCGCAAGACGAACCGCAAATTCAAACGGCGATTTCAGTGGATCGAGGACCAGTTGCGCGCCTCCGGACGCGGACCGCAGCAAGCTTCGATGACGGAGCTGGAGTCACTGTGGCAACAGGCCAAGCTCGATTTGCGGGAAGACGAGCGCGCCAGACAGCGTGAAGCCGGATGACCGAAAGCGCGATGGTGGTCCGCAAGTGCCATAACCTGGATGAAATGTCGGCCTGCGTTGCGCTGCAAAAAGAAGTCTGGAATTTCGCCGAAGGCGAACTGGTGCCGCTGCGCGTTTTTGTAGTCGCCGAGAAGATCGGCGGGCAGGTCATCGGCGCATTCGACGACGGGCGGCTCGTAGCCTTCGCCTTGTCCCTGCCGGGCTCGCGCGGCGGACATTCCTATCTTCACTCGCAGATGCTCGCGGTGCGGAGCGAATACCGCAACGCCGGCCTGGGCCGGCAAATCAAACTTTTTCAGCGAGAAGACGCACTCGCCCGGGGTTTCGAATTGATCGAGTGGACTTTCGATCCCCTCGAAATCAAGAACGCTTATTTGAACATCGAGCGCCTGGCTGCCATTGCGCGCCGCTACAGCGTCAACCAGTATGGGATCACCTCATCACCGCTGCAGGGCGGATTGCCCTCAGACCGGCTGGTGGCGGAGTGGTGGCTGAAATCGAAGCGGGTGGAGCGCTTGTTGCGCGGTGCGCAGAAGCCCGGATTTGAGACCCTGAAAACGATTTCAGTTCCTGCCGAGATATACGAATGGAAGGCTTCGCCGGCCACCCGGGAACGCGCCCGCGAAGTGCAGGATTGCAATCGAAAAGATTTTCTGCAGGCGTTTTCCGACGGTCTGGCGGTCCTGGGCTACGAGCGCGATCAGCAGGGGGCCGGAAAATTCCTGCTGGGGCGGTGGGATGAAAGCTGGATTTATCCGTCTTGAGATCCGATGAAGATTGAAACCATTACACTGCGCGAAATTCAAATGCCGCTGGTCCATTTTTTTGAGACCAGCTTCGGCCGTGTGTACAGCCGCCGCATCCTGCTGCTCACCGCCCGGTGCGAAGGCGTTGATGGATGGGCGGAATGTGTGGCCGCCGAAGATCCCTACTACAGTTCCGAATGGATCGAAACCGCATGGTCCACCCTCAAGCACTACCTGGCGCCGGCGGTCATGGGACGGCCGCTGGCGGCGGCACACGAAGCCGCTGGGCTGATGGCCAAGGTGCGTGGCCACCGCATGGCGAAAGCTGCAATTGAAAACGCGGCCTGGGATGCCGAAGCCAGACAGAAAGGCCAGCCCCTCTGGCAGCTGCTTGGAGGCACGACCCGCGAGATCCAGTGCGGCGTTTCCATCGGTATCCAGGATTCCGTTGAACAACTGCTGGCGAAAATTGAAACTGAACTGGCTGCGGGCTACCGTCGCATCAAGGTGAAGGTCAAGCCGGGCTGGGACGTGGACGTGCTGGAGCGCATCCGCGCCCGCTGGCCGGACATTTTGCTTAGTTGCGACGCCAACTCCGCCTACACCCTGGATGAAGTTGAACACCTGCGCAAATTTGATCGCTTCCAGCTGCTGATGATCGAGCAGCCGCTATGGAATGACGACATCTACTATCATGCCCGGCTGCAGCGCGAGCTGCGCACCGCCATTTGCCTGGACGAGTCCATACGTCACGCCCGCGACGCGGCGGCAGCCGTCGAAACCGGCGCCTGCCGCATCGTGAATATCAAAGTCGGCCGGGTGGGGGGCTTCAGCGAGGCCAGAAAAGTGCACGACCTCTGCCAGGCCAACAACATTCCGGTATGGTGCGGCGGCATGCTGGAATCGGGCGTCGGACGGGCCCACAATATCGCGCTCTCCACGCTGCCAAATTTCCGTCTGCCCGGCGACGTGTCCGCTTCGAAGCGCTACTGGAAGGAAGACATCATCGAGCCCGAGGTCGAAGTCAGCTCCCAGGGAACAATCACGGTCAGCGACCAGCCCGGCACCGGCTACCGCATCCGCGAAGACCTGATTGAAAAGCTGGCAGTTAGAAAAGAAACGCTCACTCCATAATCAGTGTGTGTGGGAACCAGTGTGTGGGAAGCAGAGTGTCCGCACCCACACAGGCACAGCGTCATTTAATGGCTCGGGGCGGCTGGTTTTGCGCGAGTGCCGCCTGCTGTTTCTTCAGCAACTGAATGCCCTGGGCAAATGTAAGGTCGGCAGGCACAGGACGGAAATCGCTGTAGGTCTCGGTGGACTTGATGTTGATGTTCTTGAACAGAAGGACTTTCCCGGTGAACGCAAGATCCATGCGGGAGATGGCCCAACTGTCGTCGCTGATATCGGCCTGATCAACCTGGAAGTGGCCGCCCTGATCAAGATGGCCGAGAATTCCCCATCCGAAGCCTACTTCCTTAAAAAGCCTGCCGTCGATTCTGGCGATGTGCTGTTTTCGAGCATCGATCAGGACCACTCCCTGCATGCCAACCAGAACCTGTTCCACATGCGTGGGCGGGTCATAGCTGGGATCAGGACGGAACTTGAGCCGCAAAAGGAGGTCGCCGGGTTTCCCCACACCGGGCCTGCCGCTTTCGGTGCCATCGTATTCATATAGAAAAGCATCGGGCATTGCCTTCAGGATGCGGTTGACCCGCTCGGCACTCTCCAGCTCCTGCTTTCGCTTGCGCTCCAACTCGTCGGGCCGGCTCAGGAAGCGTTCGATTCGGCCATACTCCGCTCGACGCTGTTCCTGGTCCAGGGATTGGTCATTATTGGCCACCACCATGCCCACCATGGCGTCGCGGGTCTGCACCATGAGTTTGGTTTGCGACCCGCCTGGAGTCACCTTGCGTTGCTGGAACATGTATTTCGTGCTTTGGTTGTCATTCTTGATCTCGTTCGCGACCGCGAGCCTGACCAATTCCCTCGGCTTGATTGCGGGCGGTCCTTCCGCCGGGCTTAAGGGACCTGCGACAAGAGCCAGCGCAGCCAGCAGAATCGGCGCGGACGTGTGGAACAGGAATGGCTTCATAACCGTACGCCCTAAAGAGTACGCAACTCCTAGATTAGACGAAAAATCCGCAAAAGGTGTTGTCTAAAATGGCGTCAGCGCAGTCGTCGGTCGTCAGTCTTCAGTCTTCAGTCGTCAACGATTCCGCGCCGATCTCGGCGGCGGACCGACGACTGACGACCGACGACTGACGACTGCTCCAGGAACCGCGAAAGGCACCGGGTTTGATGGCCCTTTCGAGATAGCGCAGGTTGCTCAGGTCACCATCGTGGGATATAGTTCGATGAAGCAGGAGTGGCGTTCGCGAAGGGTTACGGGGTTTCCTTTCTGGCTTTTCTGGCCCTGACAAGTCACAGGTGACTTGGGATTCCCGTGTACGTCGGGTGTGGTAAATGGCCCAAGGAGGCCGCAATCATGGAAACGCCGAAGACGGCAGAGTTTGCGCATATCGGGAAGTCCGTCATCATCAAAGGGGAACTCTCGGGAAGTGAGGACCTCTACGTGGATGGCCAGGTGGAGGGGAACATCGAGCTGGCGGGCAATCGTTTGATTATTGGCCCTCACGGACAGGTCCGGGCCAACGTAAACGCCAAGGGCGTGATCGTGCAGGGCAAGCTGGACGGAAATATCCGCGCTTCGGAGCGCGCCGAATTGACCAAGTCCGCCATCGCCGTAGGCGATATCACCACCCAGCGGGTGGCCATCGAAGAGGGGGCGTACTTCAAGGGCAAGGTTGATATCCAGAAGGATATGGCGAAGACGGACGGGGCCAGGAGTGCACCGGCCGCCAGTTCGTCCGCGGCAGCAAGCTCCGCCTCCGCGGCCGGCGGTTCCGCGGTGTCCGTGAAAACGAATTCGAGTGAAGGCAAGTAGTTCCTGCCCCCGATTCTCCCTGGCTCACGCGGTAGTGAGCATATGAGCCGGACGCCCAGCGCTTGCCGGCGGCGTGAGTTGCGCACAGCTTCATGAAATTTTTTGGTTCGACAAACAGCACCGCGCAGGATTCGGCGGCGGCCCAGGGAGCGAAGCTCACACGCCGCTCCAGCAGTCTTGCCCAACTGATTAACACCCTCGAATCAGAAGAAACCCTCTGCATACTCGATCTCGGGTCCACCTCCCCGGCCAACATCCGCTATTGCACCGAGCGTGGCCACAAAATCTACAGCGACGACCTGCTGATTTCTTCGACCGACCCGTCACTCGCCATCAAGGATGAGGCGGGAAAACCAGCCCTGGACAGCAAGCGCTTCCTGGATGAAAACCTGGTCTATCCCGGCGCGCAGTTCGATATTGTGCTGTGCTGGAATCTCGCCGACTACCTCGACGAAAGCCTGGTGAAGCCCGTGATCGGCCGCCTCTGGTCGCTGCTCAAGCCCGGCGGCATGCTGCTGGCATTTTTTCACACCCAGGAGGCGGGCCCGGACGCGCCTTGCTACCGTTACCACATCGTGGGCGGCGACGTTCTGGAGATGCAGCACATCGCTCGTGGCGACGGAAAAAAAGGTGGTCCCGCCGGCAAGTTTCGCCTGCAGCGGGTGTTCAACAACCGCAACATAGAAAATCTCTTCCGCGACTTCGCTTCCATAAAATTCTTCCTCGCCCGCGACAACGTTCGCGAAGTCCTGGTCGTGCGCTAACCGCAAACCGCGTGGGGACAGCCCTCGGCTGTCCGGTCGAGCGCAACTCGACTGTTTTGTGGCGGCCTTCGTAGCGCCGGCATCCCTTCGACTCCGCTCAGGGCAGGCTTTGCCGGCTGTCCTGAGGGCGTCTCGCCCTCAGCCTCCACTCGTTCTTGATGACGCAGCACGAGCAAGGAGGCTCGCGCCCACATCCCTCAGCGGGTCTTCCGTACCAAATAATTGGTTATCGCGGGAGTGCGCTCCAGAATAGACAGCAGCGGTCTGCGAATCGAACCGGGCAGGACAAGCATGCGGCGGATGGTCGATGAGGCGCGAAATACCGGCAACAGCGATTCTTCGTAGGCTCGGCCATAGCGCCGCGCCGCTTCGCGCAGGGTGGCTTCGCCGTAGAAAAAAGACCCCAGGCAGTGCGCTGCCAACGCTCCGCCTCGCAGGGCAAGCGAAATCCCATCGCCCACAAATGGATCGACAAACCCCGCAGCGTCTCCCACCATCAGCATGCCGTCCCGCTCGGGCTGCGGCTGGCGGAAGATCAAGGGCGAAGTGCTCACGGGATCGCTCAGCGGGCTCCAGTTCCTGCTGCGCTCGCGTAGCGCGGGATGGCGCGCAAACACTTCGGGCAGCGTGCTGGCCACGTCGGCACGAACCACGGCCGAAGCGTTCACGCGTCCGCCGCTTTCGCCGGCGACAGCGACCGGCTGCACCCCGCAGTATCCGCCTTCAAAAAAATACAGGTCCACCGAGGGCTCGGAGGGCGGCTCGGCAAAGTGGGCCTTGACCCCCAGCCATTTCTTTCGCCGGACCCCGCTTTCCGCGGGAGGAAGATTGAGGTTCGACCAGCGCCCGGAAGCATTGACCAGGGCCCGGCTCTCAAACTCCCCGTCGCTGGTCGCGATGCGGAAGGGGCCGCGGCCGGCGACGCCCTGCACGGTAACTTGCTGCCGGGCATCTACGCCGGCGCTGCGGGCCGACTGCCACATCGCGACATCAAGCTCAAAGCGGGCGATGCTGGCAGCGGGCGGGTCCACGCGGGCCCGCAGCGTGCGCCCATCGAGGAACACCCGCGCCCGTGGAATCCGAACCGCATCTTGTATCAACGGGGCATGTTGAAGATCGAGAAACTCTCCCAGCAAGCCGAGCGATTCAGCGGAGACAAACTCCCCGCAAACCTTGTGGCGCGGAAAGCGTCCGCGATCGAGCAGCAGGACGCTGGCGCCTTGTCGCGCCGCCGAAATGGCGGCGGCGGTCCCTGCCGGGCCTGCTCCGATGATGATGAGATCGTAATTCATTTGGTTGTCAGAGATTAGTTTTCAGTTCTCAGTGTTTCCACGCTACCACTCCCATGCGGAACAGGTAGTGACGGTGAATCTCCACTCTGGCGGCGCTGGTTTGCGACAGCAGGCTTTGCATCTCTTCCACCGTGTACGCCTGGCGAACCGACGCCGGGGCATCATGACGCGTAAGCCGGCTGCGGTACAGAGGCATCCCGGCGTACACCAGCGACATGTGCAGCGGGTGCCGGACCAGGTCATTGATCAGTACCGCGACCCGGCAAACGCGCAGCGCTTCGTTTACAAATTGCACGAGCTCCTGTGGAGACAGATGGTGGGCAAACAGAGTGCTGCTCAACAGATCGAAAGATGCGCCGCGGAAGGGAAGAGCGAGAGCATCACCGGCCACCTTCCGGCCGCCATTATTCAAATGAAGATCAAGATGCGACGTGGCTCGATCGAGTGAAGTGATTTGCAGGCTTAGTCCCCGATGCAGCAGGCGCTCGCCAGCGGCCTGCGGGACGTATCCAGTGCCGGCGGCCACCTCAAGCAGCGACAACGATGATGCGCTGATTTGACGTGCCACGCTCCAGATCATGTCTTCAGTCGTGGCCACGCCTCCGAACCAGCGATTGATTCGCCGCAAGTCCCCGAGCGAGGCTGCGACTTCAGCGGCAGTTCCGCAGTCGGTATCAAGCAGTTCGGCGATGACTACGCGCTTCATAAAAAGCAGTCGTCGGTCGTCAGTCTTCGGCAAAAGCCTGCACCACGATGATCCGCTGACAACCGAGAACTGATAACTGGCTACTGCTCGTGAATTTTCCCCTGGTTGTCAGCCGTCTGTAAGACGCCGTCGATTCGCTGAAGACTGACGACGGTTGCTAGACTTCCGCCAGTTCCTCTTCCAGCAACTGTTTGTTGTAAAGGTCGCTGTAGTAGCCGTTGCGCGCCAGCAGTTCATCGTGGGTGCCCAGTTCAACGATGCGGCCGGCATGCAGGACCGCGATCCGGTCGGCATTGCGCACGGTGGAGACGCGGTGGGAAATGAAGATCGTAGTCCGGCCCTGCATCACCTCGCGAAGATGGTTCAGGATCTTGTCCTCGGTGTGCGTATCCACGCTGGAGAGAGCGTCGTCGAGAATCAGGATGCGGGGATTGCGGATGATGGCGCGCGCGATCGCCGTCCGCTGTTTTTGTCCCCCGGAGAGGGTGATTCCGCGTTCACCGACCAGCGTGCGGTAGCGCTCGGGAAACTCTTCAATGTCCTGGGCGATGCTGGCCGCCTCGGCCGCTGAACGCACCTCTTCCTCGGTGGCATCGGCCTTGCCAAAAGCGATATTTTCGCGGATGGTCTCGCTGAACAGGAAAGTTTCCTGGGGCACAAAACCGATCTGCCGGCGCAGGTGCTCCAGGGGAAATTCACGCACCGGCCGGCCGTCGATCAGGACGCTTCCCGGGGCGGCATCGTAAATGCGCGGGATCAGGCTGACCAGCGTGGTCTTGCCGGAACCGGTGGGGCCAACAATCGCAAGGCTGCTGCCCGCGGGGACCCGCAGATTGATCTCATGCAGCACCGGCACGCCGTTGTAGGCGAACTCCAATCCCCGGAACTCGATCTCTCCCCGGATTGGTGTGGCGCGGGCGCCCTCGCCCGCGGCGCTTGAACTATCTGCAATCTCAGGCTGTTCCACCAGGATTTCGTTGATCCGCGCCATGGATGCGGTCCCACGCTGGAAAATATTGATCACCCATCCCAGCGCGATCACCGGCCAGGTCAGTTGCACCATGTAGGTGTTGAAGGCCACGAAGCCGCCGACCGTCATACGTCCGTGCAGGACTTCCCGCCCGCCCAGCCAGAGCACCAGCACGATGGCCATGCCCAGCATGGTCTCCAGGGTGGGCCAGAGCATTCCCATCAGGCGCACCAGTTTCAGGCTGCGGTGAATGTATTCACGGTTGGAAGTTTCGAAGGCCGCGATTTCCGGCTCTTCCTGCACATAGGCGCGAACCACCCGGGCGCCGGAGAAATTTTCCTGCGCCCGCGCCGAAATCTCGGAAAACATCGCCTGGATTTTCTCGAAACGCTCATGAATCTGTTTTCCGAAATACTGCACCGTAATGCTCACCACCGGCAGCGGTAGAAAGGCATACATGGTCAGCTTGGGACTGATCGAGAGCATGAAGGCCAGCGCGCCGGCGGTAAACACAATCGTGTTCGCCGAATACATGATGGCCGGCCCCAAAAGCATGCGGACGGCATTCAGATCGTTGGTGGCCCGGGCCATGATGTCGCCGGTGCGGGTGCGCTGGTAGTAGGAATAAGAAAGCCTTTCCAGGTGGCGAAACAGATCGTTGCGCAGGTCAAACTCAATCTCGCGTGAAATGCCGATCACGATCCAGCGGGTCAAAAACTGGAAGATGCCCTTGATCGCCGCCACTCCCAGCAACTCCAGGGAATAGGTCAGCAACTTTTCGCGACTCACTTCAGCGCGCAGGCCGTCCACGGCATGGCGGAGGACCAGGGGAAACAGGATCCACACGCCGTTATTAATGAAAACGCAGACGGTGCCGACAACATAGCTGCCGCGGTACTTCTTCAGGTAGGGAAAGAGTGGACGCAGGTTCTTGGGCAGCATGGCCTTCTAGTAGATGCAATTCTAGCAGCCCAAGCTTCATCACGCCGCCAACTGAGAACTGGGAACTCGGAACTGAAAACTGGGGTTCTAAGGGTAGTCTATCGCTGGCCGGCCGGAAATCTGAATTGAGCAGTACTCAGCGGTCCTGCCAACTCTTGTGGGCGAGGTCGCCCGCGGCCACATAACAACCAGGCTAGGCCGAATCTCCCTGGAAGGCCAGCACGTACGCTACCAGCAGCAGGGCAATCCAGCCCAATAGAAATACCCAACTCCAGGCCATGAGGTACTCATAGACAGCGTTCATGACGATCGTACCTACGAAGATCCCACCGCGGGCAGCATCCGGCAGGTCAGGTCGGCCTGGCCGGTCAGGTGCTTGTAGTTTTCCACAATTTCGTGCACCGCTTTCAACCGGCCCAGAGTGGTGAGGTGAGTATCGGTGAGGGCCAGTTCGATCTCCGTCATCCAGCAATCGACGGCATTCTGTACTCCGTGCGCCATTTCTTCTGCAATGGCCAGGACCAGGTCATGGTTGAGGGTCGTGGTTGCCACGGGTTGGTCTCCTTATCTTGAAGAAGCAATCGCCGGCTGCCAGCGTTTTATGATCCGGATAAAAATGAATAGCTGGCGGCCGGCGACGGGGTTACTGGCTCGGCGTCGCTTCCGGGGTCTTTCCCTGCATGCGATTCATGAACCGTTGCTCGCGCGCATTCATCAGAGCGGCCAGTTTTGTTTTCTGTTCTGGAGTAAGGACCTGCACCATTTCCGAGCCGGTGCGGGCATACTGCACGATAAGCTCGGTCATGGCCTGGCTCTGCTGCGACGCCAGGTCGCGGACTTTCGCTTCGTCGAAGTTCCCGTTCATGACCTGTTCCCGCAACTGCGCGTGGCCCTGGGCCATTTGCAGCATCAGTGGCTGCAGGGCCGGCTTTTCCCTGGCCATGATGGCTTTCACTTGCGCCTGTTGCGCATCGGTCAGGTCGAGTTTATGGATGTAATAACCCATCATGGGCCCGCCGAACATGCCATCGCCGCGCATGTGGCCTCGCCTCATGCCTTGTGCTACCGCGATGGCTGCGACCACCGTCAGAACCAGAACTACGGCCAGAATCTTGAAGTATTTTGGTTTCATCTTGTGCTCCCCTCCGGCTCCACGCCCTGCAGCGAGAACAGGATGCCCTCGCGACAGCCGGCGGGACGCCAGCGCTACAAGGATTAGAAGCTCTTTCTGCTGCTGTGGCGGTAAAAACTCGGTCAAGCGGAGTAAAGTTTTGTAAAGGGTAAACTCCGGCCGATTGACAATTCTTTACCCCTGCAGGCCTTTACCCGCACGCGGAAATCGAGGTTGTAGAAGTACAATGAAGCCTGTGGATCGCATACTGGTCATCGATGACGACGTTGAATTGTGCAGCCTGGTGAGCGAGTACCTGGCTCCGGAAGGCTTCCAGGTCGAGTCCGCGGCCGACGGAACTCGCGGCCTGGAGATGGCGCTGAACGGAGAGTTCCTTCTGGTGGTGCTCGACGTCATGTTGCCCGGCCTGAATGGCTTCGAAGTTCTACGCCGGCTGCGCGACAAGTCCCGGATCCCGGTCCTGCTGCTTACCGCTCGCGGCGAGGACGTGGACCGCATCGTGGGCCTGGAGATCGGCGCCGACGATTATCTTCCCAAGCCTTTCAATCCGCGTGAACTGGTGGCGCGCATCCGCGCTATCCTGCGCCGCACCCGGTCGCCGGAGCGATCGGCGAGCGGGCAGCCGCCGGAAATCCTGCGCGTGGGTGAGGTTGAACTGGATCCCGCCACGCGGACCGTTCTGCAGAAGGGCAAGCCGGTGGAGTTGACTTCGGTGGAGTTCAATCTGTTGCACGTGCTGCTGCGCGAGGCCGGGCGCGTCGTCCCGCGCGAGCGGCTGGTGGACATCGTGCTCAGCCGCAAATTCTCCCCCTTTGACCGCAGCATAGATATGCACGTCAGCAAGATCCGCAAAAAGCTGGGAGAGTCCGACTCCGGTCTGGACCACATCAAAACCGTGCGCGGCGTAGGTTACATCTTCACCCGGCCGCAGGAAGTCGTGGCCGAAAAGATCAGGAGCGGCGGACAATGAAAAGTCTTTTTCTCAAGATTTTTCTTTCCTACTGGGTGGCCCAGGCTCTGTTCGTGGCACTCGCCATCCTGATCACGGTAGCGGTGCGCGAGCGTGGAGAGTCGGCCGCCTGGGACGCACAACAAGGCGCTGTCCTCGAAAAGGCAGTGCAGACGTATGAACAAAGCGGCCCGACCGAAGCGCGGCGTTACTTCGAAGAGGTGCGCGACTCATTCCATGTCCGGGCTTACCTGCTGGACGACCACGGCCAGGATATTTCGGGACGCGAACTGCCGCGCTGGGCGGAGTCTTTGGGAAAGGGAGTGGAGCCACCGCGTCGCGACTTCTGGCAGCGCGTGACTCCCAGCCCATTTCGCCGGCAGGTGCAGGTAGCGGCCAGCGGACACCGTTATACCCTGGTGGCGTTTCTGCCGCCCGGTGGTCCTTTCGGACCCGGCGGGGTTCCCGGCCTGACCATTCTTATTGGAATTATTTCGTCGGGCCTGGTCTGCTATTTGCTGGCCCGATACCTGACCGCGCCGGTGGTCCGTCTGCGCGCTGCCACGCAGCGTCTGGCTGCCGGCGATCTGAGCGCCCGGGCGGGTGGCCTCGCCGCCCGGCGCCGCGACGAGATGGCACAGTTAGTGCGCGATTTCGACACCATGGCGGAACGCCTGGAAGCCGCAGTCCACGCCCAGGCGCGACTGCTGAATGATATTTCTCACGAGCTGCGGTCCCCACTCGCCCGTCTTAACGTTGCCTCCGCCCTGGCCCATCAGCGCGCCGGAGTCGAGGCGCATAGCGCCCTCGAGCGCATCGACCTCGAAGCCGAGCGACTGAACGAACTGATCGGAGGCCTGCTCACCATCGCCCGCCTGGAAAGTGGCAACGATGCCCGGCAGAAGTCGCCAGTTCTTCTGGGAGAGATAATCGAAGGCATAGCCGCGGATGCCAATTTCGAGGCCCAGGGCCGCAATTCCGGCGTGGAAAGCGTGATCAAGGAAGACTGCCTGGTGATGGGCGCGCCCGGCTTGCTGCACAGTGCGATTGAAAATGTGGTACGCAACGCCGCTCGCTACACTGGCGAAGGCACCAGCGCGAAGATCACGCTGGAGCGTGGCCTGGGAAGTGGCGGGCCCGAAGCCGTCATCCGCATCGTGGACTCAGGTCCGGGCGTGCCCGAGGACGCGCTGGACAAACTTTTCCGGCCGTTCTACCGCATTGACGATGCCCGCGGCCGGAAGACGGGTGGAGTGGGCCTGGGCTTGGCGATCACCGAGCGCGCGGTCCGCCTGCACGGCGGGACGGTCAAAGCCAGCAATCGCCCCGAGGGCGGTCTGCAGGTCGAAATTCGGTTGCCTTTGGCTGCGGAAGCCAGCCCCGGACCAGATCGCGCGGTCGAGCAAAGGGAGCCTGTGGAAGCCGGTTCGGGTCGCTCAAATTGAGAAATAAACTACCCTGATCCACGGGCAACTTTCCGCCTCCATCGTGGTTCCAACCAGCCAGTGTGGTTTGCTCTTCCGGGTCATTCCTGATACACAAATGAGGGTTACTTTTGGACCTCAATCTTCCGGCGTGAACCGTGTGCGGCGCGTCAGGAAGGTTGAGCGAGGACAAGGGAGAACAATAAGAATGGGGACGAGGTTCCGGTTCCTGGCAGGAGTAGTGGTTCCAGTTTTGCTGCTCACTCTGAGCGCGTGCAACACCAGCAGTTCATCGACTCCAACCGGCACAGGGGCTCTATTCGTAGCCACCCAGGGAGACTCGTCGGTCTCGGCCTACACCATCAACCTGACGTCCGGGACAATTAGCGCCATCGGCGACAGCGTGCCCACGGGCAGCGTGCCTGCAGCCATGCTCCTGGCGCCCTCGGGCACGGCATTGTTCGTTGCCAACAGCGGCACGAATGACATTTCAGCCTACACCGTAAAATCGGACGGCACGCTCACAGCCGGTGCGACCACTCCAACCGGGGGAATGACGCCGCTGAACATGGCCATGGACTCGGGAGGCCACTTTCTTTTTGTAGCGAACCAGGGACTCCAGATCGATCCGGCTTCCGGCACAATATCCGTATTCGCGGTCCAGGATGCGACTTTGACGGCGGTGCCGGGATCGCCATTTCGAGTTGCCGAAATCGGAGCATCCAGCGGCACCGGTCCCGCCGGAGTGGCAGTCACGCCCGACGCCAGGTTCCTGTACGTTTCCAATCAGTTCGACAGCACTGTTACAACCTTCTCGGTGGATGCCTCCGGGGTGCTGACGCGCGGATCAGTCGTGCCGGTGGGTACCTCGCCTTCGGCCCTCGCCATTACTCCCAACGGCGGTTTTCTGTATGTCGCCAATGCCAGCACCCTGTCCGGGTTCGCGATCTGTAACCAGGTTGTGACCAGTTGCAGCGATCCCACCGCTCCTGACGGCACTCTCACTGCCATCACCGGCTCGCCCTTTTCCGCAGGACTGGGACCGGCGTCCATCGTGGTCACGCCCTCGGGCAAATTCATGTTCGTCGTTGACCGCCTCTCCAACCAGATTTCCGAATACAAAATCGCCACCGGAACCGGGGTCCTGACCGCCAATACCCAGGCCACGATCTCAACCGGAGCCAATCCGGTTTGGGCGGCGCTTCAGGTAGGCACCTCAACGAACGCAACCACCGGCGGTACCACGGATTATCTGTTTGTGGCCGAACTGGGAGCGTCCTCGCTCTCGATTTATACGTTTGATTCGACCGTGGGCACGCTGGGCCGCGTAGGCCCGCCCATCACCATCACTGGCGGTCAGCCCTCTGCCCTGGCGGCGGAGTAGGGACGGGGCCCGGGCCCGGCGTCGTAAGTCATAAATCAAATCTGTCATCCCGACCGCAGCGCAGCAAGCGCGTGGAGAGCCTGCCCTGAGCGAACTCCGAGTGCACACGAGGGGGAGTCGAATGGGGACCTGCTTTGCGGGCGACGAGGTAATATCTTTAACGCTAGAGGGCACGGGTCGCGAACTGTGCGTAATTCCCCAGCGGGCTTCCGATTTATCATGCGGAAGGGAGAAAAAGATGTGCTCTGCATAGCGGAGAGCTGCTGCTAACTGCTCTGATCATTTCCTGCAAAGCAGGTCCCTCCACTGCGCTTGCTGCGCTGCGCTCCGGTCGGGATGACAGATTAATTTGTTCGCCGTTACTTCCCCTGAAACAGCAACGGCGCAAAGTTCGTCAGATTGTCACGCCACACCATCCAGACATGCATGCCCGGGGTTTGGATCGCCGTCGGTTTCAGGCCTTTCTCTTTTAACCACGCGATAAATTTCTGATTGCCGTCGAACAGGCCGTCTTCGGTTCCACACGCCACCCAAAGAACTCGCAGCTTCGCATTGATGTCGGACGCTGACTGCGCTGTGATTGCCGGGAAAGATGCTTCGAAACCGTTCTGACCACCCAACGGAGCAGAGCTGAAGCCTCCAACATAGGCAAAGTCGTCGAGATGATTGAGCCCCACCAGCAGGCTCTCCGCGCCGCCCATCGACAGTCCGGCCACCGCATGCTCCTCACGCTTGTCGGAGAGCGGATACTGCCTTTTCACCAGGGGCATGACTTCCTGAAAAAGCGCATCGGAGAAGCGCGAGTAGTTGCGGTGAACCAGTTCAGGATCTTTCCATGCGCTCCAGCCCCGGGTAATCACTTCCATGGTGCCGTAACCCAGCGGCATGACCACGATCATCGCCTTGGCCTTCCCCTGCGCGATCAGGTTATCCAGGATCACGTTCGCCTTGCCCATGCCGGTCCACGCGCTGGGGTCGTCGCTGTATCCATGCAGCAAATAGAGCACCGGATATTTCTGCTTGCTGCCGGGATCGAAGCCGGGCGGAGTGTAAACGTAATACTCGCTGTTGATGCCGACGATGTTCGAATGGTAGTAGTGATGATGCACTACGCCGTGCGGAACGTTCGCCGGCTCCCATGACCTGGGGGGCTGGCCGGGAACCAGAAAAATATTCTGGTTGCTGAAGAAGCTGGTCTTGATCGAAACATTGTGCGGATCGAGCACCTCGGTGCCATCCACGTTGAAGCTGTAGCTGTAGTACTGCGGAGCGAGTTTGGGAACGCTGGTGCTCCAGGCGCCCTCGGGTCCCTTGCTCATGGGAAATGGGTCTTTCACGCCCTCGAGATGCAGTTCCACTTTCGCGGCGTTCGGCATGGCCAGGTGAAACACTGCAGTCCCGTCGGACTGTACATCCGGATAAGAGGGAGGCGCGGCATCGAGCGGCACCGGAGAAGCGGATTGAGTCGCCTTTGCTGCCGTTTGCGCGCTGGCTGCTCCAGCCCACAAACTGCAGCAGAGCACGATGATGAAGCCAAAGTATGAGAAGGCCGCCGGGTGAAACAATCGTGACATGAAGCATTCCCCTGTTACGTGGAGTGAGTTGCGCCCCACAGTTTACACGCTGAGCGTCAAAAGTGGCGCCGGCGTCTCGCCCGCGAGGCGGGGGACAAGGCTTGTCCTGAGCACAGTCGAAGGATGCCCTCCGGACAGCCGGTGTCCCGCCGGCGCTACTTTTACGTTGGCACTTTGAGAATCAGATAGCCGCCCGCCAGACCAAACAGAAACGCAGGGGCCCAGGCCGCCAGAAACGGCGGCAACTGGCTGACATTTCCCATCGACTCCGACAACCGCGAGACCATGATGTACAGCAACCCGATGCCTACGGCCGTAGCCACACCCGCCACCGCGCCGCGCTTGCCCGCGGCCAGCGCAAAAGGAATGGCCAGCACGGCCATGATTAGAGAATTGAAGGGGAAGGCAAATTTTTCCTGCAGCTGCACCCGCAGCCGCACCACGTCAAATCCGCTCTGTTGCAAATCGCGAATGTAGCGCCGCAGGTCTTCCGAGTTCATCTCGGACGACTGCCGCACCTCCTTCTTGAAGTACGCCGGAGGCTCGTTGATCGCCGCGAAAGTAGCCACATCAAAAGTGCGGTAATCCACGATGGCGGACCCGCGCACGTTGCGCTCCCATCCCTGGGTGCAAACCCAGCGCTGCAGGCGCTCCTCCCAGTGCGCCTGGTCGGCGTACACCCGGTCGGTCAACTGGAAGGTTGCTGGATCGAACTGGAATGCCGAGAGACTGCCGAACTGGTCCCGGTCGGAATCAAAAAACTGGTAGTAGTAGATCGTCGAGTGCTGTCCGAAAATCCACTTGCGATCGGGATTCAGATAGGTCTGCGCCGGCTTGCCTTTGATCAGGTTGCGCAACGCGTCCTGCCGCTTGTTGGCGTGGGGAAGATAGAACTGATCGAAAAAAAACAGCCCTGCCGCCAGCATGGTGGACACCACCAGGATGGGCACAATCACGCGGTAGATGCTGATTCCTGTGGCCTTGATGGCGGTAATTTCATTCGACCTCTGCATCAGGCCCAGCGTGATCAGCACCGCCAGCAGAATGCTCAGATGCAGAACGTTATAGAGAAAAAAAGGAGCCACGTTGAGCAGATATTCGCCCACCACCAATGGCGAAATACGGTTGCGCAGGATGTCTCCCAGCAACTCAAAAAGCGTGAACACCTGCAACAGCATGAGGAACGACGCCAGGATCATGGTCAGGTAAAGTAGAAAATCCCGCAGCACATAGTCGTCCAGGATCATGGGAAAGCTGGCGCTGAATACGCGGCGGCGGCTGACTGCCCGTTGGAAGGCATCCTCGGGCCGGTTGAATCGGAACAGGTTCCTCGTCCCTTGAACCAGCTTGCTCTTCAAAGGATTCCAGCGGGCGCGGAAATGACCGATCTCCAGGGGCCGGCGTTCCGCCCGCCACAACAGAAAGGCCCCGGCCAGAAAGAAGACGATGTTGGCCAGCCATGCCCCCAGGGCAGGCGGCACTTTGCCCTGGCGCGCCAGCGAGACGCCGATCAGCGTGACCGAGTAGTAAGCAAATACCAGCAGGATGGTAAGAACGAATCCCGCCGACTTGCCTCCCTTCTTGGCCGACAGCCCCAGGGGAATTCCCACCAGCGCCAGCACCAGGCATGACGTAGGCAGCGCAAAGCGGCGGTGGAACTCGATGAAATACCAGGGAGCCACGTATTTCTTCACCTTGCGTGCCTGGTCGCGCAGCTCCCACGTGCCCATCTGCGCCGCCGGCACCGGTTCCTGATCGCGGCTGTCAGTCTGCGGGACTGGAATCGGCACGTCGGTCTGGTCGAATGTCGAAATCTGATAATGGTCGGCAGAAGCGGGATCGGTCTCGTGCGTGGACCCATTGGTCAAGTGCAGGTGCAGCATCTGCGGCCCTTCGCTGACCAGGATGCCTTGCCGCGCCAGAGTAATGCGCGGCGACGCCGGGTTGCTGATGTCGGCGATGAAAACGCCGCGCCAGATGGCGGCGCCCTGCGCGGTCTTCACGTCCTGCACGTAAAGCACAAGCTTGGGAAAGCCCTCGTAGAAAACTCGCGGCTGGATTT
Organism: Terriglobia bacterium; assembly: GCA_963699935.1. Lineage (GTDB taxonomy): Bacteria > Acidobacteriota > Terriglobia > Terriglobales > Acidobacteriaceae > JAIQFF01. The sequence goes on along the minus strand of CAVOVU010000020.1, from coordinate 480,682 downwards.
CGAATGACGCCTGCGACGTCTTGAGCCGGTCCTCGAGCCTCCCCAGCGCCGCTTGCGATGCCGGTGCCAGGTACACGGCGTTGAACATCGCCAGGGCCCAGGCGGTCACGGCAAAAATCGAAACCACCCGCAGGAACGTCCACACCCCGATCCCGCTGGCCCGCATGGCCGTGATTTCGCTGTCCGCGGCCAGGCGGCTGAGCCCGATCAGAATTCCCACCAGCACCCCCATCGGAATCGTGTACGTGAAAGCCACCGGCAGGGTATAGAGGAAAATCTCCAGCACGCTGGGCAAGGGCGCGCTGTTGCGTACCACCAGGTCGAGAATGTGTCCCAGGTCCCTCGTGAACAGCACAAATGTGAACACCGCCACGCCGATGGCGGCGTGCGAGATCACTTCACGCAGGATGTAGCGCGTCAGAATCCGCATGCGACTGACTCAAGGAGCAAAACCGAGCATAGCACGGAGAATTGACGCATAGCCGGTAGTGTGAGGAAGAGTACTTCCTCGCATGGCACCCGGGTTGGCATCCCCGGAGAAAGCGAGTCATCCCGAGCGCAGTCTCGAACCGCCTGGCGCGGTGAGAGCAAGTCGAGGGACCCCTGCCTGGCCGGGGACTCATCAGCTTATAGGGGTCCTTCGACTCTACAAGATGTTTCGCGAGCGAAACATCTTGCTCCGCTCAGGATGACAAGGGATGGTTTTCGGCTGCACTTATTCGGGTTTGAGGAAGAGTGCAGAGAGCGGAGGCAGGGTCAGGCTCACCGAAAACGGACGGCCATGCGTGGGCTGAGCTTCCGCGTGCACGCCTCCCAGGTTCCCCATCCCGCTTCCGCCGTATTCCTGCGCGTCACTGTTGAGCAACTCACGCCAGAATCCGCCGGAGGGCACGCCCACCCGGTACCCGTACCGCGGCACCGGAGTGAAATTGCAGACAATCAGGATTTCATCAGCCGGCGTTCGGCTTTTGCGCAACAGGGAAATAATGCTGGCGGCAGTGTCATTGCAATCCACCCATTCGAAACCGGCGGAATCAGTATCGAGCTGGTGCAGCGCGGGCTGCTCACGATAAACCTGGTTCAGCTGCGCCACCCAGTTCTGCACTCCCCTGTGCACCGGATACTGCACCACATGCCATTCCAGGCTGGTGTCATGGGCCCATTCCCGCACCTGGCCGAATTCGCAACCCATGAACAGCATCTTCTTGCCCGGCTGCGCGTACATGTAACCGAACAGCAGGCGCAGGTTGGCGAACTTCTGCCACTCGTCTCCCGGCATCTTGCCGATGAGCGAGCCTTTGCCGTGCACCACTTCATCGTGCGACAGCGGCAGCACGAAATTTTCGGTGAAGCCGTACAGCATGCGGAACGTCAGTTGGTTGTGATGGTAGCGGCGATGAATCGGGTCCTGGGAGAAATAAGCCAGTGTGTCATGCATCCAGCCCATGTCCCACTTCATGCCGAAGCCCAGCCCTCCCACGTAGGTGGGCCGCGACACCATCGGCCATGCCGTGGATTCTTCCGCGATGGTCTGAATGCCCGGGTACTCCTTGTAGGCCTCGGTGTTGAACTGGCGCAGAAAATCGATGGCTTCCAGGTTCTCGCGTCCGCCAAACTTGTTGGGAATCCACTCGCCCGCCTGGCGCGAATAGTCGAGGTAGAGCATGGACGCGACCGCATCCACGCGCAGGCCGTCGATGTGATACTTGTCCAGCCAGAACAGTCCGCTGGCCATCAGGAAGCTGCGCACCTCGTTGCGGCCGTAGTTGAAGATGAAAGTCTTCCAGTCGGGATGAAAGCCCTTGCGCGCGTCGGCGTGCTCGAACAGATGGGTGCCGTCGAAATAGGCCAGCCCGTGCGCGTCGGTAGGGAAGTGCGACGGCACCCAGTCCAGAATCACGCCGATCCCTTGCTGGTGCAGATAGTCCACCAGGTACATGAAATCCTGTGGCGTGCCGTAGCGCGATGTGGGCGCAAAGTATCCCGTGGTCTGATAACCCCACGAGCCGTAGAAAGGATGCTCCATGATGGGCATCAATTCCACATGGGTAAAATTCATGTGCTTGACGTATTCCGCCAGCCGGGGCGCGGTTTCGCGGTAAGTCAGCGGCCGGTCGCCCTCTTCGGGGACGCGCATCCACGAACCCAGATGCACCTCGTAAACCGAAATCGGGGCCTGCAGCGAATCCCGCTTTGCCCTGGTTTCCATCCACTGCCTATCGGCCCACTGGTATTCCAGGTCCCACACCACCGAGGCAGTGCGCGGAGGTTTTTCGTGAAGAATGCCGAACGGATCGGCTTTCTCGCCCACGTGTCCCTGATTGTGGGAAACAATGTGGTACTTGTAGAGCGCGCCCTTTGCCGACACCGGCCACGAAGCCTTCCCAGATACCGGAACTGGCACGCGCTCGCAGAGGATGCGATTGCGTGTCCCAGCCATTGAAGTCGCCGACCACGGAAACCGAGCTGGCGTTCGGCGCCCACACTCCAAAGTAGGTGCCTGCCTTGCCCGCGACGGTAGTCATGTGCGCGCCCAGCTTGTCGTAAATCCGGTAATGCGTGCCTTCGTTAAAGAGATGCAGGTCCTGCTCGGTCAGCAGGCTGGCGTCGCTGGGCGCGGGCGGCGCTAACGTGGATGTGGTTTCCTTACTCATCATTCACAGCAGTGCTCTCATAGTGTACCGGAGTTTGGGTGGGGAATGCCTCACCTTTGCGTACTTTGCGGCCCTCTTTGCGACCTTTGCGGTTTAAGGCTTTTACCGCGAAGGTCGCAAAGGGACGACCTCGCTTTGGTAACGTCGCGCCTGCCACGGCGGCCCTGTTAGACTCCTAGGTTTGGAAATCTCACGCTCATGCCCGTTCTGCGCGTCGTAGTTCTCTGGCACCAGCATCAGCCGTTTTACAAGGACCTGGTCACCGGCCGCTACCGGTTGCCCTGGGTGCGATTGCATGCCCTCAAGGATTACTACGGCATGGTCAAGCTGCTGGACGAGTTTCCCGACGTTCACCAGACTTTTAACCTCGTCCCGTCGCTGATCACCCAGATACAAGACTACGTGACCGGCGCCGCTCGCGACCCGTTCCTCGAAGTTGCCGCCAAGCCGGCAAGAGACCTCACTCCTGACGAACGTCATTTCGCATTGCAGTATCTCTTCCAGGCCAATCCGGTAAATCTGATTGGACGGTATCCGCGCTACCAGGAACTGTGGGACCACTTTCGCAACGCCGGCGGCACACCGGAAAGCGCGGAGAAATATTTTTCGCTGCAGGACTTTACTGACCTGCAGGTGCTCTCGCAAATCGCCTGGTTCGACGAATACTTCCTGGACGATCCCGACGTCGCCGGCCTCGTTCAAAAAGGCCGCGGGTACTCGCTCGACGACCAGCGCTTCGTGATGGCCCATCAACGCGAACTGCTGGCCAAAGTGTTGCCCGCGCACGCTGAAGCGGCGCAGCATGGACGAATTGAGATTTCCACCTCCGCCTTCTATCATCCGATTCTGCCTCTGGTCTGCGATACCAACATGGGCGCGGTTTCCACTCCCGGACTGCCTCTGCCCCAGAATCGCTTTCGCCATCCCGAGGATGCTCGCGAGCAATTACTGCGTGGACTGAATCTCCATCAGGAGGTTTTTGGAATTCGTCCGCAGGGGGTCTGGCCGTCCGAGGGCAGTGTCTCGGAAGAAGTCCTGGGTATCGCGCAGGGTCTGGGCGTGAAGTGGATGGCCACCGACGAAGAGGTGTTGGGCCGCAGCCTGGGCCTGTCGTTCGCGCGCGACGCCCATGGCCATTTGCCCGCTGAGCTGGCAGAAAAGCTATACACCATCCATCGCTTCGAGAATGAGCAGACCGAGATGAACCTGATCTTCCGCGATCACACCATCTCGGACCTGATCGGGTTTGTCTATTCCGGGATGCCGCCTCAAGACGCCGCCCATCATCTCATGAACAACATTAAACAAGCAGCGTATCCACTGTTAAATAATGGGCATGACGCTGTGGTTCCAATCATTCTGGATGGCGAAAATGCCTGGGAATACTATCCCCAGTCCGGCCGGGAATTCCTGCGCCGCTTTTACGATGCCCTGCAGCGTGAGGGCGGCGTCGAGGCGACCACGGTTTCCGAGGCCATTCAGCGCCACCAGCAGTTTCCCCGGCTCACGTCCCTGGTTCCGGGCTCCTGGATTCACGCCAACTTCAACGTCTGGATTGGTGCGCCGGAAGACAATCGCTCCTGGGACTATCTCTACAACGCCCGCAACTTCTATGCCCAGGCCGCTCCCGAGGCCGGGGAAGAGCAGCGGAAACTTGCTTTCGAAGAAATCCTGATCGCCGAAGGCAGCGACTGGAACTGGTGGTATGGCCCGGAGCATCATTCCGCCAACGACCGCGAATTCGACGAACTCTACCGCAAACACCTTTCGAACATTTACCAGCTGCTGGGCAGCCGCCCGCCGGACTATCTGTCGCAACCCATCCTCGGCGGCGGGGAGCGGCCCGCGGTGCTGCCGCAGACCGCCTATATCCATCCCCGGATCACAGGCGATATGGTGCGCTACTTCGAATGGATGGGGGCCGCCGTGTACACCGCCGACCGGCGCGCCGGCGCCATGCATGGCAAACTGTTTCTGCTGGATGCGGTGCACGCGGGAATCGACGACACCTGCATTTACGGGCGCCTCGACTTTACCGAGAATAAAGTTCCGGCCGCCGATTTCGAACTGGTGGTCAACCTGGAGTCCTGGGCGGATGAAGGCCAGCGGCCACGCCGCGCCTTGCGTCTCGACGCCGCAATAGAAGAGCGCACGATCCGAACCTGGAAAATCAGCATTTCCGACTCCGAAGCGCCGCTCGCGGCGTCTGGCCAGGCCGGCGATCAGGTAATCGTCGCGTTGTTCCGAAACTTTGAGTTCAAGCTTCCGCTGGAGTGGTTGCTGGCCACTCCCGTGACCTCGACCCCAGAGAGTGGGAACGGCAAACCCATGGTTCCGGTCGCGACCCGCCTGCGCATGCGCTTCAGTCTGTGGCAAAACGGCCTGCCCGCGGACGCACTTCCCGTGGAAGGCTGGATGGAACTACCCCTCCTCAGCGAAGAAGATCTGATCGCGCAGCAATAACCTGGGGTGGAGTGTCCGATCCACAGCGGCTCCCGTGCTCACCACATTCCCGTTGCAGGCATTTCTTTGCGTCCTCAGCGTCGGGTCTTTGCGTCCTTTGCGGTAAAAGGGTTTGACCTTGACCGCACTCATTCTAAAATCTTGAACCGCAAAGTTCGCAAAGAAAACCGCAAAGAACGCAAAGAGTCCTGCATCAGGACACGTCGGCAATTCGCACCGCCAGGCTACTGGCCGCCGGTGTCTGCCGTCATTGCCAGCGGACGGCTCAACTCCATCATCAACTCCGTGCCCGAGGGCAGCACCGCGGAGCGTTTCTTGCCCAGCCAGTGCGCAACCGTCAGGGTAGCGCCCACGGCCCCGCCGATCAGCAGACCTTTGCCGCCGCCGGCCAGTCCGCCGATCAGCATTCCGCCGCCGGTGCCGAAGCCAACCTCGGTCAGGTCCTTGCCGTCGTAGCCGTCACCCTTGAACTGGCCTTCGGTGTTGACATCGGTTCCGTTGCGCAGACTGGTGTCCACCATGGTGGCGTTCAGCATGTAGCGCTCGCCGTTGGGCAGGACGACAGCCTCGGGAAAAATTCCAATGGTCGGTTTGCCGGCGATGCGGCGCGGTTCGTTGACTTTGGTGACCCGCCCCTGCACCGTCGAGCCAACGGGAATCACAGTCTTTCCATCCAGCATCACCGCATCCACCACTCGCCCCGAGAAGGCATCGCCTTCCTTGCTCGAAAAAGTTGACAGCGTGTTTTCCAGTTTGACTTTGAAGGCCGTGCCCGCGGGTAGAGCCATGTTGGTTTGTGCTCCAGCCGCGACCGCCAGACCTATCACACCGAGCACTGCGAGTATCTTCTTCATCCCGCCTCCTGAGTTTCCGTTGCAAATCTGCCCCACCCGGCCGTAAAAATCCATCAACCGGACATCGATAGCTTTCTCACTGCCGCCAGCACCTGGTCGAACGGCGCCCGGTCCGTTTGACTGTCTCCGCGATAGATGTAGCCAACCTTGCGGTCGCGCTCGATGACCAGCGACGCGGGATGAGCGATGTTGATTGCATCCACGCCCAGCCGGTGATACAGCCCGTAAGCCTTGGTCACGGAGCGATCCTCATCCAGCAGAAAGGGATATGACACGGGATGCGATTGCAGAAACTTGGCCGGTTTCCACACTCCCTCGCCCATTTCTGCCGCGATGTACACCAGTTGCGCTCCCGCCTGCTCGATTTCACTTTTCATCGGCTCCAACTGAGCCATGCGTTTCACGCAATTCGGTCACCAGGTGCCGCGCAGAAACTCCACGATCAGCGCTCCCCGCGACAGAAAACCGGAAAGGGAGAGAATCCCGTCGCGATTCGCGGCCGACAACAGGAATTCCGGCGCGCGCGAGCCGACAGCCAGAGTTTCCGTGCGATGCAACATCCTGCCTCGACTCTAGAGCAGAAGTGGCGGACGCCAGCCTGTGAAAAACTCGAGGAACCAGCATAGACACGGGCGAAGTACGCTGGTGTGGCGCGGGCGCCCCCGCCCGCGGCCTTTGACGTTGGCCCTTGACTCTCGCGGGCGAGGGCGCCCGCGCCACACCGGAAAAACCGATATAATTTCCAGTCACCCCACACAGAAAGAACGAGGCACACCAGCAATCATGGACGTGATCACGCAGATTCAGGAAATTCGGGCGCGGGAGATTCTCGATTCTCGCGGCAATCCTACGGTCGAGGCGGAAGTCACCCTGGCCGACGGAACCAGGGGACGTGCAGCCGTCCCCAGCGGAGCATCCACCGGCGAGCACGAGGCGGTCGAGTTGCGCGACGGCGACAAGCAACGCTACCAGGGCAAGGGTGTACTGAAGGCGATAGAAAATGTGAACGGCGAAATCGCCGACGCCCTGGCCAACCTCGACGCCGCCGACCAGCGCGCCATCGACCAGAAGATGATCGAACTCGATGGCACCGAGAACAAGGGCCGGCTGGGCGCCAATGCCATCCTGGCGGTTTCGATGGCGGCAGCGCGAGCTTCCGCGGCCGCGTTCAGCTTGCCGCTCTATCGCTATCTCGGCGGGGCCGGCGCCAATATCCTGCCCACCCCGATGATGAACATTCTGAATGGCGGCGCTCATGCCGACAGCAACGTGGACTTTCAGGAATTCATGGTGATGCCGGTGGGAGCGGAATCCTTTTCGGAAGCCCTGCGCTGGGGCGTCGAGGTCTTCCACACTCTGAAAGGCGTGCTCAAAAAGCGCGGCTACAACACCGCAGTCGGCGACGAGGGTGGTTTCGCACCGTCCGTGAAATCGAATGTCGAAGGAATTGAAGTCGTCCTCGAAGCCATCACCCAGGCGGGATACAAGCCAGGGGAACAGATCGCCATCGCGCTCGATCCCGCCGCCAGCGAGTTTTATCAGGACGGCAAATACGTCTTCAAGAAATCCGACAAGTCAACCAAGAGTTCCGACGACATGGTGCGCTACTGGGCGAAATGGGTGAAGGATTATCCCGATCGTCTCGCTGGAGGATGGCTTGTCCGAGAACGACTGGGAGGGCTGGCAGAACCTCACCAAAGAGCTGGGCGGCAAGATCCAACTCGTCGGCGACGATCTGTTCGTCACCAATGTCACGTTCCTGCAGGAGGGAATCGACAAGCACGTGGCCAATTCCATTCTCATCAAGGTGAATCAGATTGGCACGGTCAGCGAAACTCTGGACGCGATCGACCTGGCGCGCCGCAACGGTTATACGTCGGTCATCTCGCACCGCTCGGGCGAAACCGAAGACACGTTCATCGCCGACCTGGCGGTCGCGACGGGAGCGGGCCAGATCAAGACCGGCTCAGCCTCGCGCACCGATCGCATCGCAAAATACAACCAGCTGCTGCGGATCGAAGAAGAGCTGGGCGGAGCCGCCAGGTTCCTGGGACTGAAGGCCCTGAACTACAGAGGGTAGCCGTTGGTTGTGTGGGTCGGACACTCCTGTCCGACGCCTTTGACTTTGATTCTGATCTCCTGGAGACAGGTAAGGGCCAGTTGGAATCCGACAGCAATATCCACAAACCAAAAACAACTTCAAAGGCGTCGGACAAGAGTGTCCGACCCACACAATTAAAATCCCATGGTGTCGTCCGCCGAGGGCCCATAGGTCGCCGGCAGCGGCTTCCCGTTCAGACGCAGGTACACGCCAAGCTGGGCGCGGTGATGCACCAGGTGATTCAGAAACATCTGCCGGTAAGCCAGAAAGCGCGATCCATTGAAAATAGGTTTGCCCTGAAAGCTGAGTTTCCAGTTCTGGGTCCAGGCCTCATCGGGCATGTTTTTTAGAGCGGCGCGAACCTGGGCTGCGCCCTCGTCGAAGACCTTTACAAGCTGCGCGGCGGACTCAAAAGGCACCCGCTGACGAGTGCTTTTGGAAAAGTCCAACTCCGGGGTAGTCAGGATAGTGACTCCAAATCCCGCCAGTTCCGCCACATGCGGAGCAAGTTTGTTCAGCGGCATCGATTTGGGGTGCGGCGTGAAGTCCTTATTGTCTTCGGGTACACGTTCCAGCATAGTGCGGGTGGTTTTCGCTTCGGCATCAAATTCAACAATTAGAAGATCGCTGATGGGCATGCCTTCCTCCGAATGAAGATAGAACGACTATATTATGCAGTCGCGGATTTGAAAACCTGCCGCGCTCGCCTATAATTTCTGTTCTTCCAATTTTTCTTGTTCCTCTGCGCCTCGGTATTCCGTTGTCCGGCGAGCCAGACACAAAGCCAGGAGCTTAATGAAGCGTCCCAAACCACTTGTGCTGATCATTCTCGACGGCTGGGGCTACCGCGCCGAGAGCAAAGCCAACGCCATCGCCCTGGCCCGCAAGCCCAACTACGATCGCCTGCTGCGTGAATATCCCAACACCCTGATTCAGACCAGCGGCCACTACGTCGGCCTGCCCGACGGACAGATGGGCAACAGCGAAGTCGGCCATCTCAACATCGGCGCCGGACGCATCGTGCACATGGACAGCACCCGCATCGAGCTGATGATTCAGAACGGCGAATTCTTTTCTCACCCCGTTCTTCTCGCGGCCATGAAGAACGCCCGTTCCGGCGGGCGCCGGCTGCATCTTTTCGGACTGCTTTCCGACGGCGGCGTGCACTCTTATCAGACCCATCTCTACGCCCTGTTGAAGATGGCCAAACAAAACGGGGTTGACCGCGTCTTCGTGCACGCCTTCATGGACGGCCGTGACACCCTGCCCACCAATGGCGCCGGGTACCTGGAACAACTGCAGCAGAAGATGCGCGAGTACAACACCGGCAAGATCGCTTCCGTCAACGGACGCTACTACGCCATGGACCGCGACCGCCGCTGGGAGCGCATTCTCAAGGCCTTCAATGCCATGGTTTTCGGCGATGGCGAAGGCGGCAAATATGTGGACCCGGTGCAGGGCGTGAAAGAGTCCTACAACAAGGGAGTGACCGACGAATTCATCGTTCCCTTCGTTTGCGTGGACAATCGCGGAGAACCGCTGGCCACCATCCGTGATGAAGATTCCTGCATCTGCTTTAACTTCCGCGCCGACCGGGTCCGCCAGATCACCCGCGCCCTCACCCGCAACAGCGGGCTGAATGCGCAAGGCGGAAGCGATCTGCCCGGCGCCGCCGATCTCGATGCGGCCATCCCTCGCGACCGCGTGCCCAGGAACCTGCATTACGTCTGCATGACCCAGTACGACAAGAAGTTCTCCCTTCCGGTCGTGATTCCCCCGGAATCGCTCGACAATATTCTCGCCAACGTGATGGGCCAGGCGAGTCTTCGTAACCTGCGCGTGGCGGAAACCGAGAAGTACGCGCACGTGACGTATTTCTTCAACGGTGGAATTGAGCAACCCTTCCCCGGAGAAGACCGCCTGCTGGTGCCGTCACCCAAAGTTGCCACTTACGACCTGAAGCCGGAGATGAGCGCGGCCGGCATCGCCGACGCTGTCATCAAAGCTGTGGAAGACGGAACCTTCGATGTCATCATCGTTAATTTTGCCAACGCCGACATGGTCGGACACTCCGGCAAGATTGAGCCGACGATCAAGGCCGTAGAAACCGTGGACGCCTGCCTGGGCCGGATCGAACCCGCGGTCCGCGCCAAGGGCGGCGCGCTGCTGATCACCGCCGACCACGGCAACGCCGAGATGATGATCGACCCCGCGACAGGCGGCCCGCACACCGCCCACACCACAAATCCCGTCCCGTTTATTGTCGTGGCGGAAAACGGAAAGAAATTCTCCTTGAAGCCGGGCGGTTCGCTACGCGATATTTCGCCCACCGTATTGGGTATGCTGGGCATCCCGCAGCCGAAAGAGATGACGGGACAGGATCTGCGGGTGTCGCTAGCGAAAGTCTAAGAAGTTGAGATGCGTCTCCGTGTCCTCGGTGTCCTCTGTGGTTAAGTCTTTGATCCTATGAAACTCCTGACGCTGGTCCATCATCCCTTCGAACTGTGGAACACGCCGTCCTGGTTCTCGGCGCGTCTGCATCAGGATTTCCCCACCGTGGAAGCCACGCAGGAATCCAGCTATGAAGGAATCGAACCTCAGCTCAGAGAGGCGGAAGTAATCGTCAGCTGGTCACTGCGTCCGCAGCAGTTCAAAGTCGCGACCAGGTTGCGCTGGATTCATTCTCCCGCGGCGGCGGTTCACCAGCTCATGTTTCCCGAGCTGGTCAATAGCGACGTGGTGCTCACCAATGGCCGTGATGTCCACGGCCCAGTCGTGGCGGAGCAAGTCATGGCGATGATGTTCGCCCTGGCCAGGTGTCTGCCTCAATCGGTGCGCTTTCAGCAAAAGCACATCTGGGGACAAGGGCCCATCTGGCGCGGGCACCCTCGCCCGCGTGAATTGGCGGGAGCCACGCTGGGCCTGGTCGGCCTGGGCAGCATCGCGCGCGCCGTCGCAAAACATGCCTCGAATCTCGGCATGCGCGTGATCGCGGTGCGCGAGAACCCCGGGAAGGGAAGTCCCGAGGGCGTGCAGCAGGTATTCGCCTCTTCCCAACTGGATGAACTGCTGGCGCAATCGGACTATGTTGTCCTGGCCGTCCCTGTCACGCCCGGTACCAACCGCATGATGAACGCCGAACGCCTGGCCAAAATGAAATCCGATGCCTGCCTGATCAACGTGGGCCGCGGTCCCCTGGTGGATGAAGAGGCGCTGGCTCACGCCCTGCGCGAGAAAATAATCGGAGGCGCCGCGCTCGACGTCTTCGAAGCCGAGCCCCTGCCACAGGACTCGCCCCTATGGGACCTGGAAAATCTCCTGATTACGCCCCACACCGCCGGGCTTACCGAAAAACTCTGGGAGCGCCACTATCAGTGCGTCTCTGAAAACCTGCGTCGCTATCTGCAGGGCCAGCCTCTGCGTTGGGTGGTAGATAAAAAGCAAGGCTATTAAAAGTAGCGCCGGCGTCTCGCCGCCTGTCCCGAGGGCGTCTCGCCCTCGAAGGTGCAGGCGAGACGCCCCCAGCCGCCGGGACGGCAGCGCTACTGCTTTCACTAGCTGGCGCGAGGCATTGGTTTATCGGTCTTCTGGAAGTCCGCCTTGGCCTCGCCAGTGGACGTGACATCCTGAGCGCCCGTATGTTCGAGGATCTCCTTGGCCCTCTTGGTCCAGTCGGAGTCATCGCAGTGCACCGAAAGCAGGATTCCGCCTTCCTTGATCCGGCCCTCATAACGCTTGGCTTCGAACTCCGGGATGCCCATGCCGATCAGGGCCCCGGTCAGGCCGCCAATGGCCCCGCCGACGCCCACGCCGGCCAAAGCCGCCATGATCGGACCGGCCGCGATGAACGGGCCCACGCCTGGAATTGCCAACGCGCCGATCCCGGCGAGCCAGCCTAGAGCGCCACCTAGGACAGCACCTGTTCCCGCTCCGGCTGCCGTGCCTTCGGGTGCTTTGGTGTTTTTCTCAGTGGCAAAATCCTTGGTGCCATCGTTGTGCGGAAACAGGACTGAGATATCGGTATTGCGAAATCCATTTTCTCGCAACATGTCCACCGCGGTTTCGACTCCGGCCCGGTCCCGATAGATTCCAAATGCTGCTGTATTTTTGCCTGCCATGATGATCTCCTTATGATGATGGTTTGATTTCTGATGGTTGACGATATTATTTGGACGCAACTTGAAGTTCGTTCGTGACCTTGTCCGACCCCGCAATCTGGGCCGCTTTGGCTTCGATTGCCTGCTTTTCTTCGTCCGACTTTGCCATCCACCTCCAACTTCTGAATTCAAGGTTAGGATGGCATGCAGTGGATCGAGGATGGCCGGGAGCGAAGCGAATTCGAAAAAGCGGCCACGGATTCGCGCGGATCAACACGGATTCGCACAAATTCAAGAGTCAAAACATCTTATTGCGATTTATCCGTGTGATCCGTGAAAATCCGTGGCCAGGTTTCTAAGCAGCCGCGGAGATTCTCCGTATCAGGTCTTCCTGCTCATTCTTGCTCTCGGCCCCGATGGTGAAGGCGTCGAGCACGCCGAGCGAGAGCGCGTACTTCAAGGCTTCGTCCTGCCGGTTGCGCAAATCACCCTGGCCCAGAATTTTCATTCCGACAATTCCTTTTCCGGCGGCCTTCATCTCGCGCAGCACGCCCACGACCGTGTCGGGATCGGCGTCCATGTGCGAACCAATCGGGTTGATGCGCACCAGATCGACTTCCACCCAGGGCGACTTGGCGGCCGCGCGCAGGGCTTCGATGCTGTGGCAGGAACAGCCATGGGCCCGGATAATTCCTTTTTCCTTGGCTTCGGAGAAAACGTCCATCACGCCGCGATAGCGCTCGGTCCAATCGCCTTCCGTGAGGCAGTGCATCAGGCAGATATCGATGTAGTCGATGCCCAGTTCCTTGCGAAAGCGGTCGAGATCGGCGCGGGCCTCGTCCGGATCGCGCGCCCAGGTCTTGGTGAGCACGGTCACCTGGTCGCGGCGTAGATGCTTGAGCGCCTCGGCCACGTGAGGATGGCTGCCGTAGGCATCGGCGGCGTCGAAGAATCGCAGGCCGTTGTCGTGGCCGTTGAGCAGCAGATCGGAGAGGCCCTTCACGCCCAGGGCAGTCTGGTGAGAGTGATGCCCGCTGCCGACCGTACCGGTTCCCATGGCGAGACGGCTGGTCTTGATCCCGGTCTTGCCCAGCACCACCGTATCCGCCGCCGTGAACTTGCGCGGCAATGCCGGCAGCGCGCTCATGGCCCGGGCCAGGCCTCGCGATCCAATCCACGCCGCCCCCACCCCGGCGGTTGCCCCGATGATGAAGTCTCTGCGTTTCATGGTGCCTCCTCGAAATCAAAGTCTTCTTTTGCCTGGTTAGACGAAGTCATCGTGAATCTGGATATCAACGGCAACCGCTATGGTGGACGTCGATCCCGATGCCCCGTTCGTGACGGCACGTCGGCGCTCCAGCCCACCGTACCCCTCAGCCTGCTCGAATTCAAGCCCTTGTCTGGGAGAGCACGAGTTTCTGGAGAAGGGCACGACCTGTTCATCCAGCGCCAAGCCGATCGTGGAAGGACACGACTTCAGAGCTGCGGAAAAACTCGCAAATGTCGGACCTTCCGTGGAAGAGCGGCCCTTCAGGCCGCGTAAGTCCGTGGAAGAGCGGCCCTTCAGGCCGCGTAAGTCCGTGGAAGAGCGGCCCTTCAGGGCCGCGTAAGTCCGTGGAAGAGCGGCCCTTCAGGGCCGCGTAAGTCGTCAGAAATGAGTGCGGGCTTTAGCCCCCGTGGGATCTTCGTCCGGGCAAGTTGAGTTTTTCCGCAGCCTCTTCAGTCGTGCCACCCATGGATGAGCCTCCGTTGGCTTCAGCCACTGGGGTTTCGGTTTTCCAGGCAGTTCAGCCTCACGGATGGACGTCGTTTTCAGGAAAGTAAGACAGCCCGCCTCTAACCGACTCCCCTCTCATCCCCGTATTTCTACAGCGTTCCATGTACCAGTTCTGAGACAACTCCAAATTGGCGTGATGGATCAAAAGCAAAGTCATTCGGCCAAGGTTGATTTGAATCACCAATGAGGTGACACATGCTTTGGACAATTTTTGTGATCCTGTTGGTCCTGTGGTTGCTGGGACTGGTGAGCTCATACACGCTGGGCGGATTCATCCACATTCTGCTGGTGGTGGCGGTCGTGGTACTGCTGATCCAGCTGTTTTCCGGTCGCCGACCAGCCCTCTGACCCGCGCGAACATCCGGCAGAGCAGATTGTCCGGGCCTCGGCAACATCATCGAATTCCATTTTCAAGGAGGATCAATTGAAACGATCTCTTATCGCACTGCTGTTCAGTTTGGTCATGCTGGGTACGATGGCTTTCGCCACTGCCAAAGAGGATTCTGTGGAGCGCCTGCAGAATGCCGGGGATGTGCTCAAACAAATCATGGATGCGCCCGACAAGGGCATACCTGAAGAAGTTCTGGACAATGCGAAATGCGTTGTCGTGGTCCCGCACCTGATCAAGGCCGGTTTCATTTTCGGCGGCAAGCACGGCCGCGGCGTGGCCAGTTGCCGCACCGCCACCGGCTGGAGCGCCCCCGCATTCATCTCCGTGGGCGGAGGCAGCTGGGGACTTCAGATCGGAGCCGAAGGCGTGGACCTGGTCATGCTGGTGATGAACGACAAGGGTCTGCAGCACTTGCTGTCCAGCAAATTCCAGCTCAGCGGCGAGGGTTCCGCTGCGGCCGGACCGGTGGGACGTCATGCCTCCGCCGGCACTGACTGGAAGCTGAATACCGAGATGCTCACCTACTCCCGTTCTAAAGGCGCATTTGCCGGCCTGACTCTGGAAGGCGCCGTGATCGAGCAGGACTCCGATTCGACCACCGCCATCTATGGCCACGATGTAGGGTTTCGCAAGGTCCTCATCGGCGACGTGAAACCGCCCGCCGCGGCTGCGCCCTTCATGTCCGCACTCTCGATGGCCGGCCATCAGGCCGCCGCCCACGAAGCCAAGGACGACATGCAGGACAAGAAATAATCCTGTGCGGAATCGCCGCTTCGCCCACCAGCCTCGCCAACCAGCGGGGCTTTTTTCGTGTCTGCGCCAGGTCTGATGCACGCAGGCCATGGAAGAATTGAAGTCAAAACAACCACACTGTCATCCTGAGCGACCTCGCTCCTTCGCTTGCGAAGGAGCAGGGGAGTCGAAGGACCCCTACGGCGGCACAAACCACGTGGGGACAGCCGCCCTCGGCTGTTCGGCGGAGCGCAACTCCGCTAGCTCTTCCAAAGGCCTGGGGAAAACCCAACGCAACATGTAGAAGGGTACAGGATCAGACTGGGCGAGCCTTGCTCGCCCGGACAGCCGAGGGCGGCCGTCCCACGTGCTCTGCTGGAGGCTCCGCGACGCTCGCAAGCGAATTGTGCTTGAATAGGGGCCATGGACCTGATTGCGCATTTCAGCCGTCTCTTCGCCTACGACGGTTGGGCGAACCGGGAAGCGCTCACCAGCGTGCGCGCCGCCAGGACTCCACTGCCTCAACCCCTGAAATTGATGGCCCACATCTTTGCCGCGGAACTTCTCTGGATGGAACGGCTCGAACAAAAGCCGCAGACTATTGCGGTCTGGCCTGAGTTCACAGCCGACGAATGCGAACGGCAAGCCGCAGAGCTGCCCGCACTCTGGAAAAAATACCTGGCCGCCGGCAGCGAAGCCGGCCTGGCCGCGACCGTCACTTATCAGAACAGCCAGGGTGAAACCTGGAGCAGCCGCAAGCACGACATTCTGACCCACGTCATCACCCACTCCATTTATCACCGCGGGCAGGTGGCGGCGGCCGTGCGTGCCGCCGGACTCACTCCGGCCTACACCGATTTTATCCACAGTATCCGCCAGGGATTCGTAAAATAGCTTTATGTCAGACTCGATCGCCGCTCCCACCAAAATTACTCCCCTCTTCGCGCTGCAGTTTTGCGTCGTGCTGATCGTCATCGGAGTTGTCCTGCTGCGCCCTGGAGTGTGGAATGGCGCTCGCCTGGCGGGACTTTGCATTGCCTTTCCAGCCGCCGTGTTGCTCTTCACCGCCCGCTGGCAGTTGGGACAATCGTTTTCGGTGACCCCCCAGGCCAAGGAGCTTGTTACCCACGGTCTGTATGCAAAAATCAGGAACCCGATCTACGTGTTCAGCGGGTTGCTGGTACTGGGCATCTTGATTTCCTTGCAGTATCGTTACGCGCTGCTCCTGCTGCTGGTGCTGGTACCCATCCAGATTGTCCGTGCCCGCCAGGAAGCCGGCGTGCTCGAAGCCAGGTTCGGCGATCAGTATCGGAAATACCGGGAGGGAACCTGGTTCTGACCGGACGCATCATATCCAGCACGCGAAGGGAAAGAGTCGTGGAGTAAACATGGGGAAGTTTGTATCAGTGCCGGTCATACTTGCGTTGGCCTTGTTCGGGATTTCTCCGTCGTGGACCTCTGCGGCCCAGGCACAAGACGCCCCGGAGCCCGCCAGACCCAAGGTTCAGGATGGGGCGTCGCCCGCCCCGAAGTCCGCGCCGGCCGCCGATGCTCTGCCGCCCGGGACCGTTCTCTCCGTCGAGTTGTCGAAATCGCTGGACGCGAAGAAGTCCAGGGCCGATGCCAAAATCGAGGCCAGGACTGCGATCGATTTATTAGTGCACGGTCAGATCGTGGTCCCGCGAAACACAAAAATCTTCGGCCACGTGACCGAGGCCAAGGCCCACAGCAAGGCGTCTCCAGGGTCGCTGCTGGGAATCACTTTTGAGCGCATGCTCGTAAAAGGTGGACGCGAAGTGCCTCTGCAAGCCATCGTGCAGGCGATCGCCCGCCCGCTGCAGCTCAATTATCTGGGAAACGAGCCCGACGCTCTCACCAACGCCGCCTCGGGCATGCCGGGCCGGACCCCTGCCTCGGCTGGCGATTCCACCGCCCCTTCCATCCCTCCGAAATATCCGACCTCCACCATCCCCGAACCGCCGGGCCTCAATGTGCCCAACACTTCCACCGTCAGCCCGCTCGCTCCCACCAGCCGCGGAGTCGTCGGAATAAAAGGTCTCGCTCTGCAGACGTCAGGCCCGGTGTCCCTCCTGACCTCGAGCACCGGTAACGTTCATCTGGACAGTGGAACGCAGCTGATGCTGCGCGTGCAGTAAGAACACCAGTGCGGTGAGAACAAAACTCCGGAAATGTCATCCTGAGCGGAGTAGCTGGTTCGCGAAGCGAACCAGCTGCGCAGTCGAAGGACCCCTATAGCCGCGGAAAACCTGTGTGAGTCCCGCGGAAGACCCATCAAGCGATGTTGCGCCAGCAACGCTTTCACGAAGCCAGCGCGTAGCGGCTGTCGGCATGGCCGAGCAATGCCATCATCTCGTCCAATGAGGCAATATCGAACTCCGACATGGAGTTGACATGTTCCAACTGCTCCCGCACCGCGCGCGAGGGATTGAACAGCTTGAAGCGAATATCGTGGTCCCGGCACCAGCGCTGCAGAAAAACCAGCACGCCGACACTGCCGCCCCCGATGGCGCGCATTTCCGTAAGGTCCAGCACCACCACGTTGGCCTGCGCCTGGGACGTAACCGCGTCGCGCAACTTGAAGGCCTCGTCACTGCGAACAAATCTGCCTTCGCATTCCACCACCGCCATGTCACCGACCCTATCAACATGTATGTTGGACATGATTCCCTCCATATTTGATCTGCTCATCCTAAGAGCACGAGGGTTGCCAGAACGCAGGCCTGTGTTTTCTGAGGGATAGCGTCTATGGCAAATGGAAGGCGAGAAAGTTCGATAAAGTCAGCAGGAATTTCCGCGCTAGGGGAAATCCTGTAGATCAGCACCTGTGGCCACGGGCGACTCGCCCGCCCCGCTCGTACAGGGGACCAGCACGACACCCAATCTCCCATGTCATCCCGAGCGAAGTCGAGGGACCTGCTGTCCTCTACACCGCGTCGACGTCTGCCGAGGTCCAGCTCTAATTCTTCACGGTCATGGCATCGGAGTTCACGGCTTTCTTGCCAGTCACTCCTTCAAGCCCGGCCAGAACTCCGCGATACTCGTTCTTATCACACTGCATCGCAAAGCCACCCTTCTTGTCCCCATCGGTCCAGGTCAAACCAACATAGTGTTTCTTTGATTTGGTAAGCGCCATCAGCGCCCCAATCCCGAGGGAGACCACAGCCAGGCCAATCGCTGCTCCAACTCTCCGATGGACATCCTGGCCATAACTGATCTCCGTAACCGCCGAAGCCGGAATGGTCACCACCTGGCCCTTGTCTTCTACGAGCCGAACCTGGTTCGGATCAATGAACAATTTCATTCCGCTCCCTGCTTTAGCATCGGGTATCGACCCTCCGTCATATGTGACTTTGTACCCGTTGTCGCCCGCAAAGACCGCAATCGGCATCGCCAGACAGAGCACCATGGCCAGAAACTTATTCATCACGAAACTCCTTTGACCTCAAAAGTGGCGCCCAAGTGTACAACCGTTTCCCGCCCCGCGCCGCGTGATCAAACAGATACCTCCAAAACGTCCCGAATTGGGACGGCACGGAAGAGGGAACAAGCCAGGATCGTTCCGATGGTTCAGTGCGGCAACCACAGAAAACCCCGCCCAAGCGGAAGCTTGGACGGGGGCACCCTCGAAAGAGGGACTCACTTGCTAGGCTGGGCCACCCGCCGACGCCTACGCGGCAACCCGCTCCGCCGCCCGGGCCTTGTGCGGCGGGCCCACGTAGGGGAATTCGGCGAGCAGGTCTTTGTGGGGTCCCACGTTATCGTCCGTCACCTTTCCATTTGTGAGCAGGGGAAGGAAGAAATTCACGACGTCATCGGCGAGTGCCCGGCCATTGTTCGGGAAGGACGCCGCCCGCGTGGGATCATAGTGAAGAACGTCCGGCAGCAAGGTCCCGGCCACCCGCGTTGCCTCCTCCGGCGTGTATCCACCGGTGTGCTCCAGCGCGTGCGCGAACACAGGGACAAAACGGGCATCGTCCTTCGGCTCCGCAGCCAGATAAGCGGCGTTCTGCTCGCCGGCGAGAAAGGGAGTTTGATTCGGCCGCGCGCCGCGATCCGCCTGCACCCATTTCCCGCTTGTGCCGTCCAGAGTACGAGCCCAGATGCCCAGCTTTTTGCTACCAAGGGCAGAGTTGGGCACTTCCAGCACGATGCAGCACACATCCGCTTCGGCAAAGTAATCGTGACCGGTGAATTGCAGGTTGTTCAAGGCGCCATTTACGTCGAAGAAAAAGGGATCGCTGCGCCAGCCGGCAAAGAAGCGGTAGTCACCGGCCTCCGTCACCCGTGTTTCCTTCCCGGTCGAGACCGGCGCTCCCTCGACGATGACCTTCCCGTCGTCGCCTGTCCCAGCGGCCTGCGCGCCTTCAACCCGGCGAAGCGTCGCGGTCTGAGTTCCGTCTTTTGCGGACGTGAATCGCACCCGGTACGCGATATCGGCGACGTTATCGCCGTTCGTATCAATCTTAAGTTCATAAATCGCCTCGGGCGAGAAGGCGTCGTCCCTGGTCGGCCCGGGCGGGTTGGCGCCGAGGGACGGATGCGCGTTCATAATCAGAATCGACTTGCTGGCATCCCCAGGCTTGGGGAAAGCGTATAGATCGGTAAAGTCCAGGCGGGCGTCCCCATGAGGGAACCCAAAATCGGGGCCGGAATAATGATGGGACATAGCTTCTCCTCTGTGTTTTTAGGTGAGATTGAGTTTAAAAACAGAATTTCCGACTAGGATGTCTGACTCGAAAATTATACGCCCGAGTGCCAACGAGGGGGAGGCGAACGGGGACATTGCGTTTCTCGCCACCACGACTCACGTAGGGGCGGACGCCGGGTGCCCAGTCCAGCAAAGCCCGGCAAAACCAATTCCGGTATTGGCTCAATTTGAACTTTCCCATCTGCAATGGGTCATCCTGAGCTTGCGAAGGATCTGGCGCGCAGCGGATCTGCACTCTACCGCCAGCCGTGAGCGCACGCGAGAGGGAGTCGAATGGGGACCTTATGTCCCTCGGATGACGCCGGACGGGTGGCCCATTCAAAGCCTGCCCTGAGCCTGTCGAAGAGCCCGCTTTTGGCTTGAGTGGGGCACTTCATATTTCCCAACCCTGTCATCCCGACCGGAACAGATCATCGCGAACGCCATGGTCTATGGAGATGATCTGCGGAGTGGAGGGACCTGCTGTTGTTTGTGAGCCACAGTGAAGGTCGACGGCGGTGGTAGCAGCAGAAAGTGACGAAATGACTCTGCCCGCTGTGGTGAAAACGCGTTAGTCCCCATGGCATGAGGACAATCTAGTTTGCCCGTTGGACGGGTGGCCCACTCAAGCCGCTTTTGGCTTGAGTGGGGGCAGTTTGCTGTTCGCTGAGCAAGAGGTGAACACTACTTCCCGTTGGCGGACTGCCTTTTCCATGAGTTCTTCGGCCTCTCTAATTCCAATTGCCCGGACCCGCAGGTCACCGCCATCGTTGTCAACGATTTTTTGAATCCGCTTTATTGCTTCGGGAAGCATTGGCCTTCTTGTACTTGTGCCGAAGCAGAAGAGGTGACATAGAGCGTTATCTTCAGAGATGCGCTTTGGGTATTTGTGCCAAAGAATCAGGACGGCAGCTTCTCGAGCGCTATTGGCAATTTCGACGTAAACCCGGCCATCAATTTCCTCTATAAACGGATACTTGCGTTTGATTACGCTGTCTGCGACTGCCTTTGCCTCATCCAAATCTAGACCTTTTTGGGAGTAGCTGATCATTTCCGCCAGAATCCAAGAGCACATCGCCATAACCGCCGTGGCGTCCATTTCACTGGCCTCTATCTCGTCCGCGTCATGGCGCGCACCACGATTGCTTGCAACCTCGTACACAAAGCGGCATGCACGCGGAATCGTCAATCGAAGTGAATCCGTTAAAGTCGTTTTCTTGTCGATTTGGTCAAGGATGGTGCCAGCTTTGAAATTCTTTCCTTTCAGCACAACCTCTCCAGCCTCGCGCCATAGAGCTTTGAGAACGGCCTCAACAAATTTGCCCGCTTTTGCATTCGCGTCGTCCCATTCGCGCTGCTGAAAGTCTCCCGCCATGCGACCCATGTGGCGTACAGCCGCCTCCGCATATTTCGGCTCAAACTTGTCCTTCAACATCTCGATGGCGGTTTTGTCAGGCACTGAAAGATTCCTTTCAGCCCGGCAACAACATAACGCCCTGTTTCGGCGAATCAACCCACTCGTGGTCTTTCGCTCTCACGGAATGCGCCCGGTTAAATTCGCCGCCGAGAATCCCCTTCATTTTGTTCCACCGCTTCTGTATCTCGTAGAGTTGAACTTGCTTTATGCCCATCGCCTTTAACCAGGTAGGCCAACAACAAGGCAAACTTCTGTGGGCCGCCCATACCACGCGAGTTCTTCCTCATGAAAGCGCGGATTGGCGAGGAAAAACCGACGGCAGTCAGTGTTCGCTGGAACTGGTTCGGTCTTGCGCCACGCGTTTGCGCGCCAGTTTCTTAGTTGCCGAGACCAGCTCGGCGCCCCCCTGAAAAGTATTTCCTTCGTCGTCGGTGACAATAATTGAGGAATACTGCACAGCGATTGTTCCTTTCCTACTGCGCGTCGACGTACTTTGCCATTCTCCTTTAATCTGCGTAGCCGTTTCTTGCGAACTTCGCGCCGCATCGGCCCCGACAACCCCGTCAACGGGTAGCTATGGCCCATTTCTGCAAGCCGGGGTTCGCACGTCGCAACGTTTTGGGTTTCTTAAAAAAACCTCCTGTTTTCAAATCATCAACAAGCGTCGTAACCGTCGTCCTTTCTTTTCCCTTGCCTTTTCTTCTTGCCCGCCGCGTGCAGGATAGGGATTTCGCTTTACTTTCTCCGACCTCGTTTACTACGGCTGCAATCTCCGCTGGCGTGCCTTCTAGAATGATACGTGTTCCGTCTGGTCTTGCGATATGTGCTTTCGCCATTGGTCGGCCCCCTGGGATTATTCAGAGTATCTTCGCTATCGATATAACATCACTAATGGCTGTGCAAAAGCAAGGCCAAAAGAGCGGTTTTAATGAATGTTGTGTGCCATTAACCACGTTATACGTATGCGCGCTGGCAATAATAATGACCGGTGTCCCCCGTCCGGCTTCTTTCGTAGACATGGGATAACTCCACACCATCTAGTCCGGCGAATCTTGTTCAAGCGCGGATCGGTGCCGGGGATTAGGGTGGATTCCGGGGGCACATTTCGTTGCTACCATCGCCATCGATTCCGGGCCCCCAATTTTTGTCAAGCCCCAAACCCACCCAATTCCCCCTAACCCCTTCACCCCAAACCCGCCATAGTTAGTACACCCATGTCCCATTCCCCCCACCCAACCTGCTATCCTTAAACTAGAAGACCAAAAAAGGCGCAGCCCAAAAGCTGCGCCTTTTGTATTTAGGAGCAAAGGTATAGAGACAACAGGCTAGTCGAAATCAGGTCAAATAATGGAGAAGCCTCAGGCGCGCCCGCTTCCGCGACGCCCCGCCACCAACCAGCGCCATGCTCTCCCTCCCAAACGCCGCGGAGAGATCGCCGAACTGGCCTTCATGCAGAAAGCTGTCACCCTGGGCTTCGGCGTGGCCAAGCCCTGGGGAGACAGCGACCGCTACGACTACATCCTCGACGCCGGACGACGCTTCTGGCGCGTTCAGGTCCGCTCCACCGCCTACGAGAGCCATCGCGGATACGCCGTCCATACCTACGTTTACGTAAAGCGCAAAATGGTCGCCCTCACCGCCGACCAGATCGATTGCATCATCGCCTACATCGTGCCCCTCGATCTCTGGTACGTGCTCCCGGTCGAGGCCTTCTCGCCCTGCAAGAATCTGTGGTTCTATCCCAACGGGAGCAAAAAGGGATCGCGCTTCGAAAGCTATCGCGAAGCCTGGTGGCTGCTCGACTCGGAGCTCAAAGAAGCAGGCACGGAGCAATCGCCTGCCACAGACCGTGTGGGGACGGGTCGGAGCCTGCCCTGAGCGTAGTCGAAGGGCGCCCGTCCCTACGTGGTCCGTGCCACTCCACGGCCGATCGTAGCGCAAAACAAAACCTGTGCCCACCCGCCGCATCGAGTTATTACCTGATGAACTGTTCGACAAAACTCTCGCCCAGTCCGGTTGCGGCGAAATGCCGGCGGCATAGGTCAATCTTCGTAAATACGTCTTCGTAGCCAAGCACGCCGCCATCCGGATCGACATAGATCATGGCTCCGTTCACCTGAAAGAGAGTGATCATTTCCGGGACGTCGGCTTCGACCACCAGGGTGTGCGTTTCTCCGGGAGCTTCATAGACATAGGATCCCTCGGTGGCAATCCAATCGTGCTCCAGATAATGCCAGCTCCCTTTCAGAACGTAACCATGCACGGGCTGGGGATGGCGATGGCGGGATAGAACTCCGGATTTCCGCACGCGCAGCAGATTCACCCAGTAACCACGGCTGGCTGAAAGGCAGAGGGGACGAAACCACACATTCTCAATCTGTGGCACCCATAGCCGTTCGTCCTCCGGAATGGCATGAGGAACGACGAGTTCGGGGAACGATTCCTTCGGTTGGGGATGCCTGTAGGGAATGCGCTCCTGGGAGCTGTTTGACCGCGATTCTGGGCGTTTACTGTCTGTGCGTTTAATGACGGCATCCTTCATGGCGGACCTCGGGACTCAAGTAGCGGCGTAGCCTCCGTCAACGGGCAATATCGCGCCCGTGATGAAACGCGCCGCGTCGGAACAAAGGAACACGACGACTCCGGCAACGTCAGCCGGATCTCCCCACCGTTTTTGCGGCGTACGCTCGAGGATCTGGGCTGAGCGCGTCTTGTCCGCGACCAGGCCTCGTGTCATCTCGGTCGCAACCCAACCGGGAGCAATGGCGTTCACCCGGATGCCTTCCGGCGCCCAGGCAACGGCCAGCGACTTCGTAAGTTGCATGACGCCGCCCTTCGATGCGGTGTAGGCCGGCACCAGCGGACCACCGAAAAATGAGAGCATCGAGGCAGTGTTGACGATCGTTCCACGGGTAGCCGCCAGTTTTGGCCGGGAAGCAACACACATTCGCATCGTGCCGGTGAGGTTGACATCAATGACTCTTTGGAAGGTCTCAATGTCGTATTCGGCGCCATCCCGGAAAATTGTTCCCGCACAATTAACCAGCGCATCCAGCTGGTCAAACCGCTCCATTAATTCTGCGACCGACTCCGCCCGGGTGACGTCAAGCCTGCACGCCGAAAGGCGGGTCCGTTCGGGTACGGCCGCGACCTCTTCTTCAGAAAAGCCGGTCACGGTGACTTCGTAACCAGCGTCCAGCATCGCCGTCGCGATACCGAAACCGATACCGCGCGCTCCTCCCGTAATGACCGCTCGCCGCCTGCGAGGCATTCCACCCCCTCTACCAAGAGGTAAAGGCTATCGTTTTCTTCGGTGCGCAGCAAGAAACCCGCAGGAATGTCCGAACTGAAAACTGAGACCATGGAAAACGCAGGCGCGCTTCGCGCCGTCCCTACGCGGGCGGAGGCACCAAAAAGCAAAAGCCCCACGCTCGCGCGCAGGGCTTTTGGTTCAAGCTAGAAGCTAATAGCTAGAAGCTAGAAGCTGCTCTTAGTACATGCCTTCCATACCGCCGCCGCCGTGTCCGCCGCCGGCTGGAGCTCCCTTTTTCTCTTCCGGGATCTCCGCCACCAGCGCTTCGGTGGTCAGCATCAATGACGCGATCGAGCCGGCGTTCTGCAGTGCGGTGCGCACCACTTTGGTCGGATCGAGCACGCCCGCCTTGACCAGGTCCTCATAGTCGCCGGTCAGGGCGTTGTAGCCGAAGTTGTTGTCCTTCGAGTCGTTGACCTTGCCCAGAACAATTGCGCCTTCTTCGCCGGCGTTCTCGGCGATCTGACGCAACGGTTCTACCAGGGAGCGCCTAACGACGTTGACGCCGATCTGCTCATCGCCCTCGAGCTTCAGCTTGTCGAGCGCGCCCACGCAACGGGCCAGGGCCACGCCGCCGCCGGGGACAATGCCTTCTTCCACGGCCGCACGGGTTGCGTGCATGGCATCTTCGACGCGAGCCTTCTTCTCTTTCATTTCGGTCTCGGTCGCAGCGCCTACCTTGATCACAGCCACGCCACCAACCAGCTTCGCCAGCCGCTCCTGCAACTTCTCGCGGTCGTAGTCGCTGGTGGTCTTGTCGATCTGGCTGCGGATTTCCTTCACCCGGCCTTCGATGTCCGAGTGCTTGCCTTTGCCTTCGACGATCGTGGTGTTGTCCTTGTCCACCGTGATCTTCTTGGCCTGGCCGAGGTCGCCAATCTGGACGTTCTCCAGCTTGATGCCCAGGTCTTCGGTGATGGCCTTGCCGCCGGTGAGGGTGGCAATGTCCTGCAGCATGGCTTTGCGGCGATCGCCGAAGCCGGGGGCCTTGACGGCCGCGACTTGCAACGTGCCACGCAGCTTGTTGACGACGAGGGTAGCAAGCGCTTCGCCTTCGACGTCCTCAGCCACGATCAGAAGCGGCTTGCCGCTCTTCGCGATCTGCTCCAAAAGAGGCAGCAAATCTTTCATCGAGCTGATCTTCTTCTCATTGATCAGGATGTAAGCATTCTCAAGAGAAACTTCCATCCGCTCCGGATCCGTCACAAAGTAAGGAGACAGATACCCACGATCAAACTGCATTCCCTCAACAACATCCAACTGCGTCTCCAGCGTCTTCGCTTCTTCGACAGTAATGACGCCATCCTTGCCCACCTTCTTCATAGCCTGAGCAATAATGTTCCCAATAGTCTCGTCGTTGTTGGCGCTGATAGTGCCTACTTGGGCGATCATGTCGCCGGTGACGGGCTTGGAGAATTTGTCCAGTTCGCCCTTGATGCGGTTGCCTTCTTTGTCGAGGCTGCCGCAAATGGTGGTGATCGCCTTCTCGATGCCGCGCTTCATGGCCATCGGGTTGGCGCCGGCTGCGACGGTCTTCACGCCTTCGCGGTAGATCGCCTGGGCCAGAACGGTGGCGGTGGTGGTGCCGTCGCCGGCAACGTCGGAGGTCTTCGAGGCCACTTCGCGCACCATCTGTGCGCCCATGTTTTCGAGGCTGTCTTTGAGTTCGATTTCCTTGGCGACGGTGACGCCGTCCTTGGTGATGGTCGGGGAACCGAATTTCTTTTCGATGACGACGTTGCGGCCCTTGGGGCCGAGAGTGACTTTTACCGCGTCAGCCAATAAGTTGACGCCGCGGAGAATCGCCTGTCGCGACTCCTCGCCATGTACGATGTCTTTGCCATATCTGAAATCTCCTTCGCTTGATGTGCAGGTCTGGCCTGCGAAAAATCAGGAAAACCAGTTGCCAGTTCTTAGTTCCCGGTTCTCAGTTAGCGGCGTGATCCGGCGAGCTCTTTCTTGGCGGCGCCGGTCAGGATGCCCAGGACTTCCTCTTCGCGCATGATGATGAAATCTTCACCATCCAGCTTGATTTCGGTGCCGGAGTACTTGCCGAACAGGATGCGGTCGCCCTCTTTCACGGCCAGAGGGAACACTTTGCCTTCGTCGTTGCTCTTGCCTTTGCCGACGGAGATTACTTCGCCCTCCTGCGGTTTTTCCTTGGCGCTGTCGGGAATGATGATGCCACCACGGGTGGTCTCACCTTCTTCAATCCGCCGAACCAACAGGCGGTCGTGCAACGGGGTGAACTTTGCCATACTTGCTGACTCCTTTCGTTCGTTTGGGTTAAAATCCTGAGGGTTTGATAGCTAGAAACCGGCCAACTGTGTTGTTAGCACTCACTGTTGGCGAGTGCTAATTGTAGGCAATGGGGCAGCCAGTTGTCAACCCGGAACGCGGTTAGGATCCTGTAACATGTTGAATTTGTTAGTTCGGGGGCCAGCTATGAGAAAGCTCACCATCGGTTTCGCAACCCTGCTTGTTCTGACCTCCATGGCTCTGGCGCAGGACGACGAGATGGCGCTGCTGAACTTCGTGGTGATCCGGGACTACAACGGCAAGCCCATCCGCAATGCCAGCGTGGTGATGCATCCGGTGGAGAAGAACGGGAAACAGTCCAGGGGCGGACTGCAGCTCAAGACCGACGCGGAAGGCAAGGCCAGCTTTGATGGCGTGCCCTATGGTAAGCTGCGGATTCAGGTGCTGGCGCAGGGCTTCCAGACTTTTGGCGACGACTATGCCATCGAGAAGCCGACGGTTGAGATTACGGTCAAGATGAAGCGTCCCCAGGGACAGTACTCCATCTATGAAGAGCATCCCGAGCAGAAAAAAGACGAACCCGGCACGGAGAAGCCGCCGCCGGAGAAGGATTCGAAGGACAAGCCGCAGTAGAACATTGCAGATTTCAGATTTTAGATTTCAGATTTAGAACCTCGGGGTTTCAATCTGAAATCTAAAATCAGCAATCTAAAATCTCGCTTATGGATTACCTACTCAAGACCGAGCCTACCGCATACTCGTTTGACGACCTGCAACGGGACAAGAACACTGTCTGGGACGGAGTGTCGAATCCTGTAGCTTTGAGAAACCTGCGCGCGATGAAGCCGGGTGACGGCCTGGTGATCTACGAAACCGGCGAGCGTAAAAGCGCGGTGGGGACCGCTTCGGTGGTTTCGGTGGATGCCTCGGACCCCAAGAATCCCCAAGTGAAGATCAAAGTTGGGAAGGCGCTGGGTAAGCCCGTGACTCTGGGAGAAGTCAAGGCCAACAAGCTTTTTGCCGAATCTCCATTGGTGCGGCAGGGAAGATTGAGCGTGGTGCCGCTGAGCGGGCCGCAGTTCAAGTTTCTGACTGGCGAGTGATGAAAATCCCCCCACTCATTTCGCCAAGAGCGCGAAATGAATGGGGCACCGTCGGTTTTACCTAGCTGGCTAGTTTGCGCAGGAATTCGCGCTCGTCCATGTGATATTTGAAGGCTTTGTGGCCATCGATGAAGATGACTGGGACTTCGTCGGTGAAACGTCGGCGCAGTTCGTCGTCGCTTTCAACGTCGATTTCCCTCCAGGTAAATCCGCCCCGGCGCTGCAATTTGGTAAGCGTTTCCTTGACGATCTCGCACAGGTGACAACCCTTGCGGGAATAAACTACGACTTGGCGCGGCGCCTCCATGGGCGGAGTTTAGCAAGGGGGAAAGCACTTGGCAATTGGCAATTGGCACATAGCTCGGGTCGATGAAGCGGGCTCGGCGAATGCTCATTGCTAAGTGGCAATTGCGCAGCACTAAGTGCTAAGTGCTCCTCTCTATTACAATCCCCAGCATGGATCGCAGCAAACCACTTTCAGGGAAGACTGCCCTGATCACGGGCGGAGCGCGGCGCCTGGGGCGCGCCATCGGGCTCGAACTGGCCCAGGCCGGGGCGGATGTGGCCATCACTTTTCGCAACTCCGCGGGCGAGGCTCAGCATACCGTCATCGACCTGGGGAGCTTCGGAGTCCGAGCCGTGGCTTTGCGTTGTGACATTACTGACGAAAAAAGCGTCAGGTCGGCGATCAAGGAAACGGTAAAAGAACTGGGTGGAATCGATATCCTGGTCAACAACGCCGCCAACTACGAGACTGCGGAATTCGGCGAGCTCACCCTCCAGCAGTGGGACGCCATATTTGCCTCCAACACGCGGGGCCCATTTCTGGTCTCGCGCGAGGCCCTGAAGCATTTGCGGGAGCGGCGGGGAAAGATCATCAACATGGGCTCGCTGGGCGGCTTGCGTCCCTGGGCCAGTCATGCGCACTATTGTTCGTCGAAGGCCGCGGTCCACATGCTGACCAAAGTGATGGCCAAAGCCCTGGCGCCGGAGATCGCGGTCAACTGCATCGCTCCGGGGATGATCGATCTGGGGGAAAAAGCTGCGGCCTCGTTTCATGAAAAAGATGGCCCGGCAGACTCCGATGCGGCGCAATGGCAAGGGCGAAGAGATTGCCGCCGCGGCCCTGTTCTTCGCTACCGCGCCCCACTTTATTACCGGGCAGATCCTGGCGGTGGATGGCGGGTTGGGCCTGTGACCTGGTGGTGTGGGTCGTGGCGCAACACGAGGTCCGACCGCACACCGACCCACCCACGATTGTCATGGTCTGGAAGTTTACGATATCGTGACGGGTTCATGACGAGAGTGTTGGGCGTACTGTTGCTGCTCGCTTCTTCCCTGGCCTGGGCCCAGACCCGGATCGAGGATGGGGGACACGAGATACAGCTTTGGACCGGCGGCGGCCACTCCGTTTCAGGCGGCACCTCGAACACCGGAGTGTGGAATGCCGGCCTGCGCTATGGTTGGGTTCTAACCCGGCCTCACGGCCCGGGATTTCTGAAAGGAAGATTCGAGTACGCGCTCGATGCCATACCAGCTTTTCTGGTGTTCCAGCCGGCCAACACAGCTTACGGAATCGGTTTCAATCCCCTGAACCTGAAGTGGAACTTCGCCACGCGGGGCAGGGTCGTGCCCTATCTCGAACTCAGCGGCGGGACGCTGTTTACCAATCATGACGTGCCCTCCGGGACTGACCGGGTGAACTTCACATCTTCGGCCGCGCTGGGGGCGCATTTTCTGGGAGACGCGCGCAACTGGAGCGTCGAGTTGCGCTACATGCATATTTCGAACGCCGGCCTGAGCGATCCCAATCCCGGAATCAACACGATTCAGGTGCGGGTGGGAATCGGAAAGTTTTTCAGTAGCGGTAGAAAACCAAAACAGTAGGATTCAGGCCACAGGATCGGAGACCAAGTGATTCGCAGATTCGCCAATTTCCTAGCCGTTGCCATGTTGTGCCTGCCGGTTTGCGCCCAGGCGCCCGCCGACTGGATCGCCGCCAGCAATAAATACACTAACCTGCTGCTGACCGTTGAGATGAAACACACTCCGGAGCTGGGTTCGAACCAGGGGCTAAGTCAATTCGACACCGACGTGTCCCAGCCTACGCTGGCCGATGAAGACCAGGAGCGGCAGGAAACCGAGGCCGTACTCGCCACCCTGAAGAGCGCCGTGGGGCAGCAGAAGCAGAAGGAAGTCGCGCAGGACCTCGAGATCGTGATCCGCAGAATCGAACTGCAGTTCAGGGAGCAGGACTTCGAACGCGCCCACAAAGTGGATTATCTGAATGCCAGCGGAACGGTATTCAGCGGGCTGCGAGTGCTGCTCGATGAGCAGACTCCCGCGGAACGGCGGCCCGCGGCCGTGGCCCGCATCCGGAAATATGCCGGGATGGAGCCGGGATACAAACCCCTGGCCGACATCCTGAAGCAGCGCGTGATGGAGCAGATGGCGAAGGCCGGAGTGGTTTATCCCGCCCGCACCGAGATTGAAACCGAACTGGGCCGCAATCCCAACTACATGGAGGGCATTGCGGCGCTGCTCGAGAAATACAAACTGACGGGCTGGCAGGAGCCGTACAACAAGCTGAAAGCGCAGCTCACCGAGTATGACGCATGGACAAGGGCCAATGTGCTGCCCAAGGCGCGCGCCGATTTCCGGCTTCCGCCCGAGGAGTATGCGCTCAATCTGGAAGACTACGGCATCGACATTCCGCCCGCCCAGCTCGCGGCCATGGCACACCAGATGTTCGGCGAACTTCAGGCCGAGATGAAGCCCATCGCGGAGCAGATCGCGAAGCAACGGCACCTGCCTTCAAGCGACTATCGCGACGTGATCCGCGAACTGAAAAAGCAACAGCTGGTGGGCGATGCCATTCTGCCGTTTTACCAGGAGCGCCTGAAGCAGATTGAAAAGATCATTGTCGATAAACAGATTGTCAGTTTGCCGGACCGGCCAGCGCGAATCCGGATTGCCACCGCGGCGGAGACCGCGCAGCAGCCGGCGCCGCACATGGTGCCTCCCCCATTCCTGCACAATACCGGGCAGAAGGGCGAGTTTGTTTTGCCGCTGAACATACCGGCAGCGCCCGGGCAGGCCAGCGCGGAAAAATACGACGACTTTACTTTCGATGCCGCGGCCTGGACCCTCACCGCCCACGAGGCCCGTCCCGGTCACGAGCTGCAGTTTGATTCCATGCTCGAACATGGAGTCTCGCTGGCGCGGATTCGTTACGCCTTCAACAGCACCAACGTGGAGGGCTGGGGACTCTACTCGGAATATCTCATGCGGCCCTACATGCCGCTGGAAGGGCAGCTGATTTCGCTTGATTACCGGTTGCTGCGGGCGGCGCGGGCGTTTCTCGATCCGGAATTGCAGTCGGGAAAGATTCAACCGGCGGACGCGTTTCGCGTTCTGGAGCAGGACGTGGTGCAGTCGCACGCCTTCGCCCAGGAGGAAGTCGAGCGCTACACCTATCGCGCGCCCGGGCAGGCCAACAGTTATTTCTATGGCTATACCAAGCTGATTGCCTTGCGGAAAGATGTGGAGGCGGCGCTCGGCCCGAAGTTCAACCAGAAGAAGTTCCACGACTTCATTCTGGCGCAGGGCCTGCTGCCGCCCGACCTTATGCGCCAGGCGGTGATGGAGGATTTTGTGAAGGCTCAGTGAGCTGACGATCACGAACTGCGTGCCCGGACGCCTCGTCCGGTGGGCGAGCAAAGCTCGCCAGGTTGGCGGGCGGAAGACCGCCGGGCGTTGCCCGGCCGGGCGGTTGAGGGCACCCGCCCCTACGCGGGTCGCGGTGACCGCTGGATTTCCAACATCTCAGGCAAAGTCAACGGCGGCGGACAAGAGTGTCCGCCCCACACGGGCCTCGGTGATATTCTTTTCGCGCGTATGGCAACTCTTGTCGAGTGTGTTCCCAATTTTTCTGAAGGCCGCGACAAAGCGAAAGTGGATGCTATTGTCGAGGCCATGAAGATGGATGGCGTCTTTCTGCTGGACCGGGAGATGGATGCCGACCACAACCGCTGCGTGATTACGCTGGTGGGGGAGCGGGAGGCGATCCAGGAAGCGGCGATTCGGGGCGTGGGCAAGGCAGCAGAGCTGATTGATCTGAACCAGCATCAGGGAGCGCATCCGCGTATGGGCGCGGCGGATGTGGTGCCGTTTATTCCCATTGACGGGGTCACGATTGAAGATTGTGTGGCCATGGCGCGGCATGTCGGCGAGCAGATATGGAAACGCTACCAGGTCCCGGTGTACCTCTACGAAGCGGCCGCGACCTCACCCGAACGGCAGAACCTGGAGAACATCCGGCGCGGACAATTTGAGGGCATACGGGCAGACATCGCGACCAACCCGGCGCGGAAGCCTGACTACGGCGAGTTGAAGGTTCATCCCTCCGCGGGCGCGACGGTCGTGGGCGCGCGCAAGCCTCTGATTGCCTATAACGTCTTCCTCAACACTTCCGATGTCGAGATCGCGAAGAAGATCGCCAAGGTGGTGCGCTTCTCGAGCGGCGGGATGCGCTTCGTGAAGGGCGCGGGATTTCTGGTCCGCGGGCTGGCGCAGGTCTCGATGAACCTGACTGACTTTGAGCAGACTCCGATCCACCGCGTGTTTGAAGTGGTGAAAAGGGAAGCGGCCCGCTACGGCGTCATGCCGGTGAGCAGCGAGATTGTCGGGTTGATTCCGAAGAAGGCGCTGGAGTCGGCGGCGGAATGGTTTTTGCAGGTGGAGAATTTCGATTCCTCACTGATTCTCGAAAACCGGCTGGCAGCTGTGATGGGCGGCAAGATGGCGATGGGCGGACTGCGCGCCGGGGTCGAGCCCTTTGTGGAACAACTGGCGGCACCCACGGCGACCCCCGGCGGTGGCAGCGCCGCGGCGGCCAGCGGAGCCATGGCAGCTGGACTTGCCACCATGGTGGCTTCCATGTCGCGGGGCAAAAAGGCATACCTGCAGCACGAGCGTGAGCTGAGCGAGGCGATTGCCCGTCTTTCGCAATTGCGCGAGGAATTGAAGGCGGCGATTGATGCCGACGCGGAGTCATACAACGCGGTGATGAAGGCCTACAAGCAGGCCAAGGATTCGGCGGGCGCGGACGGCATCATTGACGCTGCTTTGAAACAGGCGACCAGCGTTCCTTTGAGCGTGGCGGAGCGGGCCAGGGAAGTGGCGGGGATCGTCGAGCGCTTGCAGCCGATCACCAATCCGAACATGAAGTCGGACCTGACTACGGCAACGGCGCTGGCCCGGGCGGCCATTCAGGGCGCGCTGGCTAACGTGGAAATCAATCTGGAGTCGCTTAAAGACAGCGGCTTTGCGGCGGAAACCCGCAAAAAAGTTGCCGCGCTGACAAGGTGATGTCCGGGGCCATGCACCTCTCCTGACACACCACCTGCCCTTTCGTTTCGCCTTTCTGTCGCAAAATGAGCATACAATAGGCCTATAAATCGCATCTAAACGCACATAATTCTTCGAGGTAGTTCATGAAAACAGTGAAGGGTAGTCTTTGCATTCTGCTGCTGATGAGCGCGACCGCGTGGTCGATGCCGCTGGGCAGTTCGGCGCGCACCGTGATTCCTTCCGACATCCAACAGATTATTTCCGTGGACTATCGCGCGCTCAAGAATTCCGATACCGCGATGGCGCTGAAGCAGCAGGTGCTGCCGCCCAGTCTGAAGGAATTTGAAGGCGCGCTGCGGGGCGTGGGCATTGATCCCGACAAAGATGTCGAACAGCTTACCTTCGCTTCCTATCGCAGCGGCAAACAGGGCGTGAAGGTGGTGGGAGTGGCGCAAGGACAATTTGCCATGGCGGCGGTGCTCAAGAAAATGCGCCTGCGCAAAGTGAAGCCGATCAAAGTGCGTAATGCGGACATCTATCCTATGCCGGCCGGCATGCAGATGACCTTCCTCGACGAGAGCACGTTGCTGTTCGGCGACAGCGCCGCGCTGCGCGGCGCCCTGGATGCGCGCGACGGTTATACCTATACCCTGGACAGCAACACCCAGATCGCCGACATGATGGGATCGGTTGATTCCGGCACCGTGTGGAGCGTGCTCGATCAGCAGGGAACGCAGAACATGCTGCACTCCGCCCTGGGCGACGCGGCCGGACTGGCGGACTACGAGACGGTCAAGAAGCGCATTCTGGGTTCGCGCTACGCCATGAACTTCGAGAGCGGCGTGAATTTCGATCTGGATGTGGTGACTTCCGATTCGATGACCGCAACCACGTTATCATCGCTGCTCAAGGCGGGGATGCTCTACAAGAAGATGTCGGCCACTCCGGTCGAAAAGCTGGCGCTGGATAATGTCACGGTCAACTCCGACAGCTCGAACCTGCAGATGCATTTCAAGGCGGATGACAAGCAGTTTCAGGGGTTGCTGCACTCGCCGTTGTTCGCGGCGGTTTCGAAGTAACGATGTAGGCGCGAGCGTCCCGCTCGTGCACGCGCCGGGCGCAAGCCCGGCTTTTTTTTCATCCCTTCTTAAATTTGAACCGCTGTCATCCTGAGCGAGTTGGATCGTCCGCTTGGCGGACGATCCGGCGAAGTCGAAGGATCTCTACCCATCAAGCTGGCTCTTGCTTCGAGGGCTTTTTTGTTTTCCGGCTTGGCTGGACTGCAGTGGCTCGCGGCCTTCCTGGTGAAATAGGGGTCCTTCGACTGCGCAGCCGCTTCGCTGCGCGAAGCCGCTGCTGCGCTCAGGATGACAGGGTTACTTGGCTTTTTGCGCCTGAGCTTTCTCTCTTTTTGTTCGTGCCCAACCTTCTTTCACGATCTGGCGCGCGCGGCCCAGGGCCAGGGAATCGGGCGGGACGTCTTCGGTGACGGTGGTGGCGGCGGCCACGTAAGCGCCTTTTCCAATGCGAAGGGGCGCGATCAGGATGCTGTCACTGCCGACGAACACACCGTCTTCGATGACGGTCTTGTGCTTGTTCACGCCGTCGTAGTTGCAGGTGATGGTTCCGGCGCCAACGTTGACCCTTTCTCCGACTTCGGTGTCGCCGAGGTAGGTCAGATGGTTGGCTTTCGAGCCTTTGCCGACGCGGGTCTTCTTCAGCTCGACGAAATTTCCGATGTGGGCGTCTTCGCAGACTTCGCAGCCCGGGCGCAGATGGCTGTAGGGGCCGAGCGAGGCGCGAGCGCGGATCACGGAATGTTCCAGTACGCAGCCGGTCTGGACCAGGACGTTATCTCCGATCTCGCAGCTCATGATTACGCTGTAGGAAGCGATGCGCGTGTCGCTGCCGACGCGGGTTGTGCCGCGCAGCTGGACGCTGGGTTCAATGACCGTGTCAGCGCCGACTTCGACGTCGTTGTCGATGACGCAGCTTTCGGGAAAGAGAATGGTGACGCCCTGGTCCATCAACTGCCGGCACTTGGCCAGGCGCATGTGCTGGTCGATCTCCGAAAGTTCGGCGCGGGTGTTTCCCCCCAGGACTTCATGAGCATCGTGGGCTTGCACGGCCACCACGCGCTGCCTGGCCTTGGCCAGAAGCGCAGCCATGTCGGTGAGGTAAAACTCGCCGTGATGATTGTCGGAGTCCAGTTTGTCGATGCGGCTGAATAACGCCCTGGCGTCGAAGGCGTAGAAGCCGGCGTTGATCTCGTGTATTTTCTGCTGGGCCGACGTCAGGTTTTTCTGTTCGACGATGGCTTTGACTTCAGGCTGGCCGGGTTTCTTGCGGACGATCCTTCCGTAACCACTGGGGTTTTCCAGGCGGGCGGTGAGCAGCGTCATCGCGGCTTTCTTCGAGAGATGGAAATCGCGCAGCTGCTCGATGGTCTGTGGAGGTGATGAGCGGAGCATCGCCGGAGAGCACGATGACGAGATCGTACGCAGCCAGCGCCTTGCGCGCGACCATGAGGGCGTGTCCAGTGCCGCGCTGCTCCTGCTGCAGCACGAATCCTATGCCGGTAGCGGCCACGGCGCTGCGGACACGGTCGGCTTCATGTCCGATGATTGCGAATACGTCGCTGGCCGGGACCACTCTGGTCGCGGCTGCGATTACGTGGGCCAGCAGCGGTTTCCCGCCAACCTCATGCAGCACCTTGGGGTGCTTGGACTTCAGGCGGGTGCCTTTGCCCGCGGCCAGGATGGCTATCGCGATCCTGGGTGCGCGTGAGGTATGGTCATTGGCTTTCGGCATTCGATCCAATATACCGCGAGAGCTCCGTGCGGGGCAGGGTTACGGTGGTTACCGGCGGATCGTATGGGACAGGCGCAATCGCCAGCCAACTTCGATCCTTCTTGCGGTTTCTACCCCAATGCGATCGCGACGAACCGAATCGGATTAAACATCAGAGTCAAAGGCGGCGGGCGAGGGCGCCCGCCCCACATCAGACCTTACGGGGTGGCGGCGCGGGTTCCGCCGGGGGTTTGGGTGGCCAGTTCCATGAGGTCGGCGGCGATGCGGTCGGTCAGGTGGCGGGCCACCATGTCCTTTTCGTCCAGGTAGTCGCCCAGCACTGGGATGACGCCCAGTTCCTCGATGGCTTCAAGGTCAGCCACGATCTGGCTGGCGCCTTCCAGGGCATATTTGGCTTTCAGGGCAGGGGGCGCGGGGGCGCGATTGATGAGCGCGAAATCGAAAATACGCTTGACCTGGGCATGGCGATTCAACGCCTTGATGTGATCGGAGGCGGTCAGCCCCAGGCTTTCGTTGGCCTGGGTCATCAGGTTGCCCACGTAGACCTTCACCGCCGCCGAATTCACCATGGCCTGGGCGATGCCCGGAACCAGCAGGTTGGGGATGAGGCTGGTAAAGAGCGAGCCGGGACCGAGCGTGATCAGGTCGGCGCGCGCCATGGCCTCCAGAGTCTGGGGCAGGGGTTGAACGTCGGGAGGGTCGAGGAAGAGTTGCCTGATGCGGCCGCTGCTGGCCGTGATTTTGGTCTCTCCCCGCACCCTGGTGCCATCTTCCATCAGGGCTTCGAGTTCGACGTGCGAGGTGGTGGCGGGATAGATGTGTCCGCGGGTGAGCAGGATTTCCGAAGACAGGCGGACGGCCTCGCTGAAGTCGCTGGTGACCGAGGTCAAGGCCGCCAGAAACAGATTGCCGAAGCTATGGCCTTCGAGCCCTGATCCTTTGACGAAACGATGCTGAAAGAGGCGGGAGAGCAGGGCTTCATCTTCGGAGAGTGCGACGATGCAGTTGCGAATGTCTCCCGGAGGAAGCATGTTGAGCTCCTTGCGGAGACGTCCGCTGGAGCCGCCGTCATCGCTGACCGTGACCACGGCGCAGAGTTCGCTGATTTCAGGCTGGCCGGGTGTTGCCAGGGCGCCGACTCGAGTCACGTAGCGCTTGAGTCCCTTGAGCAGGGTGGACAGGCCGGTGCCGCCGCCGATGGCGACGACGCGCAAACTGGTTGATATTGTGTTGCCCCGGGGTCGCGGCGCGCGTCGCTGGGCATCAGGCACCGCCACGGCTATCCATTGTCCTCAGGGACGACTGATTCCGGGGAGAACTCAGCCCCCGGGTCGGGATACAGCAATTCGGTGAAGCGGGGATCTTCCGCCAGGTTCTGGAAATCGGAGTCGTTCCGGGCCTGGAAGCGCAGCGCGGCATTGATCCGGATCGCTTCGTCGAGATGCCGCAGGGAATCCTCCAGATGGCCGGTGAGGCAATCGAGAGCGGCCAGGCCGTAGGCAACATAGTCCACTCTGGGAACCTGCTTGGAGAGCTTTTCCAGGTGCTCGCGGGCGGTCACGTAGTCTCCCACATTCATCAACGAGACGGCGTAATCGTAGTGCTCTTCCGGACTCTTGAACTGGGTAGCGGAACGCTCCAGATGCTGGTTGCAGGTATTGAGGTGGACGGTGACCCGGTCGGCCAACTCCTTGCTGGCGCCGGTCACGGCTTTCTGCAGGAAACCCTTGGCCTTTTCGAATTTGTGCTCCTGCATGGCACGCAGCCCGGCCTCGTAGTTTTGCACAGCTTGTGCAAAACGAGGATCTTCGCTCATCGGCTTTTTGGGTGTGGTTTTCTGGGCCATCCGCAAAACTCTTCCTGGACTCTTCGTAAGCTCTCCTTTTTCACGCGCTTGGGAGAAACCGGCTTAAGGCATAACCACTGTTTCCTGGCCGATTCGTACCGGCGACGTTGTGACTGTTGGTCAGGGGGCCCTGGGTGGCATCTGTGGAAAAAGCCCGACCCACCCGAATCAGCAGGTTATACGCGGATTCGCATCTCCGTCAACTCCGCCTGAACTGCGTCCTGCACGAATCAATTGATGGCGGCTGCGGTTTGCAGGTCTATCTGCTTCCAATCACCCTTCACGATGCCCTGACGAATCTGGGTGGCTGTCTTTCCCTTCTTGTGCATGGAATAGGAATAGTACAGCTCTTTGAGGCAGACCGAGCACTCGGCGCCGTGGGTACCCTCGAAACAGCTGTGCAGACTATTGTGACCCATGCCGCGGTCGCAGTAGCAATAGCAGGGCTGTTGATGCAAGACCACCGGAATTTTGGCGGCCAGTTCGTAGGCATGGCTTTGAAAAGGATACTGAGCGTTCGCGCCCCACAGTTGCTCCCGGCCCAGAATTGGAGGCAGTGTGGCGCCCTTGGCGGGCGGGCCGGCGTTGTAATGGGGCACGGCACCATCCTGCTGGGAGGTGGCCCAGGGAGCAGAAACGGCCAGCACAATCAGACCTACAAAGGCAAGAGTCAACCCGCGCTTGATCATGATTCAGACGCCCTCAGTTTCACGATTGTAACTCGAATTGCGACGCCGCGGCAGTAGCCCCGAGGTAACCGCAGCGAAGCGGGCGGCCGGCTTCAACCCGATCAGCCTGACCCGTATAATGAAAGACGGTATGCCGGACCAAGGTCGTCCCGAGGAATTGCGCCCACGCCCTGACAAGGGTGCCGTTCCCGTTTCGCCTCGCACTTTGCCGGTGCTCTCGGTGTGGCTGCGCGACCTGGTGGTTTCGCTGGCGATTTCCGCCTTCATCATCATCTTTCTTTACCAACCGGTGAAAGTGGAGGGCACCAGCATGATGCCCTCGCTGGACGACCAGGAGCGCATCTTCGTCAACAAGTACGTGTACCGGCTGGAGCCCATCCAGCGCGGCGACATCGTGGTTTTCCGCTATCCCCGCGATCCCTCGAAGAGTTTTATCAAACGGGTGATCGGGCTGGCGGGCGACCGGATCCGGATTGATTCGGGCGAAGTGTTCGTCAACGGCGAAGCGCTCGAGGAAGACTACGTTCCCGCCGCCTACGCCGACCAGCGTTCGTATTCCGAGATGGTGGTGCCTCCCAACAGCTACTTCGTGCTGGGCGACCATCGCACCATGTCGAACGACAGCCGCGACTTTGGGCCGGTGAACATCGGCTATATCTACGGCAAGGCGGTTTTCGGATACTGGCCGATGGACAAGATGGGAAGAGTGCGGTAAGGCCGGCTTCGCGTCCTTTGCGGGCCTTCTTTGCGATCTTTGCGGTCAAAAGCTTTTTACCGCCAAGGACGCAAAGAAAAGCCGCAAAGACCGCAAAGAAAATCCGAATCATCGAAATCATTTGTTTCGCGATTTCGGTATCCCTGCTAAAATTCTGAAAATCCACTCCCTGGAGCACGAATGCAAGCTACGCTTGCGCTCGAAGACGGCAGAGTCTTCCGAGGCAAAGGATACGGCGCCAAAGGCGAATGTTACGGCGAAGTCGTTTTTAATACTTCCATCACTGGCTATCAGGAAATTTTCACCGACCCTTCCTACTGCGGCCAGATTGTAGTTCTCACCAATCCTGAAATCGGCAACTACGGCACCAACGCCGAAGACAACGAAGCCACACGCCCGTATATCGAGGGCCTGGTGGTGCGCGAGTTTTCGAAAGTCAGCTCCAACTGGCGCTCGCAGCAGGTCGCGGAAGAGTATCTTGAACAATTCAAGATTCCAGTGCTGGCGGAAATCGATTCACGGGCCCTGGTGCGGCACTTGCGCGACCACGGCGTGATGCGCGGTGTGGTTTCCACTCTGGAAAGTGACGCCGACAAGCTGGTTGCGAAAGCCCGTTCCATTCCCAAGATGGATGGGACTGACCTCGCCAAGGTGGTCAGCACGAAGAGCACATACCAATGGGAAACGGGCGAGCGCTCTCATCTGCCGGATGAAGTGGTGGGTGTCAAAGACGAGCCGGCGCGGTTTCATGTCGTGGCCTACGACTATGGCATCAAGCAGAACATTCTGCGCAAGCTGCGCGGCGAAGGTTGCAAGGTCACGGTGGTGCCGGCGCAGACTCTGGCGGAAGACGTGCTCGCGCTGAAGCCGGACGGCGTGTTTCTCTCCAACGGGCCGGGCGATCCCGAGCCTTGCACTTATGCGGTGGACAACATTCGCCGCCTCATGGGGCGGCAGCCGATCTTTGGGATTTGCCTGGGGCACCAACTCACCGGGATCGCGCTGGGAGGAAAAACTTTCAAGCTGAAGTTTGGACATCACGGCGGAAACCATCCCGTGAAGCAGTTGAACTCGGGGAAGATCGAGATCACGGCGCACAACCATAACTTTGCGGTCGATCCGGATTCGTTGCCGCAGAGTGAAGTCGAGCTGACGCACATCGATCTGAACGACAACACTTTGGAAGGGATGCGGCACCGGAACTTACCCTTGTTCAGCGTGCAATACCATCCCGAGGCGTCGCCGGGTCCGCATGATTCACATTATTTGTTCAAGGATTTTGTGAAGATGATGGAGGAGTGGAAGGGGTAGTGATGCGGACGGGAAAGCAGATCCCTCCACTCGCCAGTTGATTCGCACGGCGAATCAACTGGGTCGGTCGGGATGACAGGGTTACTTAGAACGGGATGACTGAGTTTTTGTAGAACGGAATGACAGTTCCCACGCGGACCTGTCATCCCGAGCGCAGCATAGCGATTCGCTTGCGAATCGCTATGCGGAGTCGAGGGACCTGCTTTGATGAAGCGCCACAGCTACTGCGTGTATATGGTCGCCAGCAAATCACGCGTGCTGTACATCGGGATGACGAACAATCTGGAACGCCGGGTTTTCGAGCATAAGAACGATGTGATTGAGGGATTTTCCAGGCAGTACAAGTGCCATCGGCTGGTTTATTACGAATCGTTTGATGATGTAACTAAAGCAATCAATCGCGAGAAGCAGCTCAAGCGATGGAACCGGACGAAGAAGGTTTTTCTGATCGAGCGCGAAAATCCTACTTGGGAAGATCTGGCGGCCGAGTGGTTTATCCGACATCGGTACGCACCGGACCAGCAGGTCCCTCCACTCGCCAGTTGATTCGCAAGGCGAATCAACTGGGTCGGTCGGGATGACAGAGTTATTTTGAGGAAAGAGCAAACATTAACATCTGATGCCCAGAAGAACTGACATTTCGAAAATACTGATCATCGGCTCTGGCCCTATCATCATTGGCCAGTCGGCGGAGTTTGATTACTCCGGGACGCAGGCTTGCAAGGCGCTCAAAGCCGAGGGATTTGAAGTGGTGCTGGCCAATTCCAACCCGGCCACCATCATGACCGATCCGGAGATCGCCGACCGCACTTACATCGAGCCGCTCACGCGCGAGTATCTGGAAGAAATTATTCGCATTGAGCGTGACCTGTCGGGCGGCCAGGGATTCGCCATCCTGCCTACCGTGGGCGGACAGACTGCGCTCAATCTGGCCATTGAACTTTCTGACGGCGGCGTGCTCGAGAAGTACAACGTGCACTTAATTGGCGCGAATGTGGCCGCGATCAAGAAAGCTGAAGACCGGCTTTACTTCAAAGACGCAATGCAGAAGATTGGGCTCGATGTTCCCAAGTCTGCCTTGGTGAACAATCTGAAAGATGGCCTGGAATTCGCCGGCAAGATTGGCTTTCCCGTCATTGTGCGGCCGTCGTTCACGCTGGGCGGCAGTGGCGGCGGCATCGCCTACAACCGCGAAGAGATGCTGGAAGTGCTGGCCCGCGGGCTCGACTTCTCTCCAGTGCACGAAGCTCTGATCGAAGAGTCGGTTTTGGGGTGGAAGGAATATGAGCTTGAGGTGATGCGTGATCTGAAAGACAACGTCATCATCATCTGCTCGATTGAGAACTTCGATCCCATGGGCGTGCATACCGGCGATTCGATCACCGTCGCCCCGGCGCAGACGCTTACCGACCGCGAGTATCAGGCCATGCGTGACGCGGCGATTGCGGTGATTCGCGAGATTGGCGTCGAGACTGGCGGATCGAATATTCAGTTCGGCGTTCATCCCACGACGGGCGCATGGTCATCATTGAGATGAACCCGCGAGTTTCGCGGTCGTCGGCGCTGGCCTCGAAGGCGACCGGATTTCCTATCGCCAAGATTGCCGCCAAGCTGGCCGTCGGTTACACGCTGGATGAAATTCCCAACGACATCACGCGCAAGACGCCCGCCTGCTTTGAGCCGACGCTCGATTACGTTGTCGTAAAGATTCCCAAGTGGCAGTTTGAAAAATTTCCTGGCGCCGACGAGAATCTTGGCCCGCAGATGAAGTCCGTGGGCGAAGTGATGGCCATCGGGCGGACTTTCAAGGAAGCCTTGCTCAAGGGCGTGCGCGCACTCGATACCGGCAAGAAGACGGGTTCGGAGAAAATCGAGCCGAAGATTCTCACCCAGAGGCTGGTGACGCCGCATCCCGAGCGGCTTTCGTACGTTCGTTACGCCCTGCGTCAGGGTCACACGGTCAAGCAACTGGCGAAGATGACGTCTATCGATCCCTGGTTTCTGTACCAGCTCAAAGAGATTAATGACATGCAGCTGGAGCTGGAGAAGCATCCCATGGAATCGATTCCGACGGAGGTGCTGCGCGAGGCCAAGCGCATGGGTTTCTCCGACGGGCGGCTGGCAGGCGTGTGGAGGCTCGACGGCAAAGGGGCGCAGGAAAAAGTCCGGCACCTGCGCAAGAAGCACGGCATCGCGCCGGTTTACAAACGCGTGGATACCTGCGCCGCCGAGTTCGAAAGCTATACGCCGTATCTTTACTCGACTTACGAAGAAGAAGACGAGGCCGCACCGACCGGGAAGAAGAAAGTGATCATTCTGGGGAGCGGGCCGAACCGCATCGGGCAGGGAATCGAGTTTGATTACTGCTGCTGCCATGCGGCGTTTGCCCTGCGCGACGATGGTTACGAGACCATCATGATCAACTGCAATCCGGAAACGGTCTCGACCGACTACGACACCAGCGACCGACTCTACTTCGAGCCGCTGACGTTGGAAGACGTGTTTGCCATCTGCGAACACGAAGCTTCTTCCGGCGCGGCGGTGGGCGTGATTGTGCAATTCGGCGGGCAGACTCCTTTGAACCTGGCGCTGCCGCTGAAGGCGGCCGGAGTGAATATTATCGGCACGTCGCCGGAATCGATCGATCTGGCGGAAGACCGCAAGCGCTTTGGCAAGTTGCTGGATGAACTTGAAATTCCGCAGGCCCCGGGCGCGATGGCCGCTTCGGTGGAAGAAGCGGTCGCGGGCGCGAACCGGGTTGGATATCCAGTGCTGGTGCGGCCATCATACGTTCTCGGCGGACGCGCCATGGTGATCGCCTACGACGAAGAGATGGTCGTCCGCTACATGAAGGAAGCGGTCGAGTATTCGCAGGACCGTCCGGTGCTGATTGACCACTTCCTTGAAGACGCGATCGAAGTGGACGTGGATGCGCTTTCGGATGGCGAAGATGTTGTCATCGGCGGCATCATGCAGCACATTGAAGAAGCCGGCATTCATTCCGGCGATTCTTCCTGCGTGCTGCCGGCGGTGGATATTCCCGAGCATCTTTTGCAGCGCATGCGGGAGTACACGTTCAAGCTGGCGCGGGCCCTGAAGGTTGTGGGATTGATGAATATTCAGTTTGCGATTCCGCGGGCGAGTGTAGTTTCAGGCTCTGCGTCCGATGGCGGAAAGGTTTACGTGCTGGAAGTGAATCCGCGGGCTTCGCGGACCGTGCCTTACGTTTCGAAAGCGACCGGGGTGCCGATGGCAAAAATCGCAGCCCGGCTGATGACGGGGCGCAAGCTGCGCGAATTCCTGCCGGAATTTATCGAGCGCGGCGCGGATCTTGATACCGGGCACTGTTACTACGTGAAGTCGCCGGTATTTCCCTGGAATAAATTTCCCGGCGTGGATACTGTTCTCGGTCCGGAGATGAAGTCCACGGGTGAAGTGATGGGCGTGGCGGATAACTTCGGCGAGGCGTTTGCCAAGGCCCAGACCGCGGCCGGACAGAAGCTGCCCACGCAGGGCATGGTTTTCATCAGCGTCACCGATCATGACAAGCCGGGAGTGGCCGAAGTCTCGCGCAAGTTCGTCGATATGGGTTTCAAGCTGGTGGC
Source organism: Terriglobia bacterium (assembly GCA_963699935.1). GTDB lineage: Bacteria > Acidobacteriota > Terriglobia > Terriglobales > Acidobacteriaceae > JAIQFF01. The sequence continues at coordinate 436,484 of CAVOVU010000020.1, read as the reverse complement.
CACGGCGGGTACCGCCGACGTGCTTGAGGCCGCGGGCATGTCGGTGGAGCGGGTTTACAAAGTAAAAGAAGGACGCCCCAACGTGGTGGACCTGATCAAGGGCGAGCGCATTCACCTGATCGTGAATACTCCGCACGGTGTCGATCCGTGGTTTGATGAGAAGGCGATCCGGCGCGCCGCGGTGCAGGCGCGGATTCCCACGATTACGACGCTCTCGGCGGCTCGCGCGGCAGCCGAAGGCATCGCTGCCTTGCAGCGCGGCGAGTTGCGGGTGCAGGCATTGCAGCACTTGCATGCCGAGCGTACAGTGAAAGGCCAAAGAGGCTGATTTCGCCTCGGAGGTTTGGTATGGCGCAGGAAAATAGTGCTCTGATTCGCCGATGGTTTGAGGAAGTGTGGAATAACGGGCGCATGGAAACGATCGACGAAATGGCGTCGCCCGACGTCGTCGGCCATGGCCAGGCCCAGCACGACACTGTGATTGGCCGCGAGCAGTTCAGGACGTTCGCCATCGAGTTCCGCCGTGCATTTCCAGATATCAAGGTGAAGATCGACCATATCGTCGAGCAGGGAGACAAGGCGGCGGCCCGGTGGACCGCGACCATGACCCATAAGGGTGACTTTCTGGGATTCGCGCCCACGGGGAAGAAAGTCACCGTCACCGGCACTTCGACCCAGAGATTTTCTAACGGCAAGATTGTTGAAGGCTGGGACAACTGGGACCAGTTGGGTCTGCTGGTGCAGATTGGGGCGGTGCCGGCCGCGCATTTTGTGCCGCCCGCGGAACGTCGCTCGGCCTGATCGTGTTCCACCGCGGAAAGTGCAATTCTATAAAGGAAGAAGAAACATTCATGCCCGTTGAGACACAGCCTCGCGAGTCTCACCATACTGCCGCAATCGAAGCTCTCGTCGCCGGACTAACTGACGCTTGGAACCGCGGCGACGCCAGGGCTTTTTCCGCCAGGTTTGCCCCTGACGGCAGCTTCACTAACGTGCTTGGGATTGTTGCTTATGGGCGGGAAATCTTTGAACTTCGGCATGCTGAGATTTTCAGCACCCTCTATAAGGGGAGCAGGCTGCAACAATCGATTGGGAAGCTGCGCTTTATCCGTCCGGATGTGGCGGTGGTTGATGTGGATGCGGCGGTCACCGGCTCTGTCCGCTTGCCTCCAGGGGTGCAGGCTGCAAGTGATGGGGCCCTGCGAGCCAAACTTCAACTGGTCCTGACCCAGGAAGATGGTGAATGGTGGATCGCCGCATATCACAATGTGGATGTGAAACCGCTGCCGCCCCGGTCCTGAGTGCGGTGCTTAGAGTCGCGTTGCGATAGGGGTCCCCTCGGCTTCGCTCGGGGCAGGCTCTTCGACTGCGCCGGAACTTCGCTTTGCGAAGTTCCGGCTCCGCTCAGGATGACAGGGCGGGATTTGATAAGCTCTTAGAGTAATTTGCACTCCCATGCTCCTTCACGGTATTTTTCCTCCGCTCACGACGCCTTTCTATCCCGACGGCAAGGTGTACTTCAAAAAACTCGAGCACAACGTTGAACGCTATTCGAAGACTCCCGCGGCTGGACTGGTGGTTCTGGGTTCAACCGGCGAGGCCGTTATGCTCTCCGATGACGAGCGGCGCGAAGTCCTCAAAGTGGCGCGGGAAGCCGCGGCTGCGAACAAAGTGCTGATCGCCGGCACCGGCATCGAGTCAGCCAGTGAGACGTTGCGGCTTACCGAGTATGCGGCTGAACTCGGTTATGACGCCGCCCTGGTGCGCACGCCGCACTTTTACAGGAAGCAGATGCAGCCGGCGAACCTGCTGGCCTTCTATCGGACTATAGCCGATCGGGCTCCGCTGCCGGTGCTGATTTATAACGTCCCGGGATTTACCGGCTATGACATTCCCGCCGAAGTGGTGGTGGAACTGGCGGACCATCCCAACATTATCGGCATCAAGGAGTCGGGCGGCGACGTGGAAAAAATCCGGCGCATGGCGGAAGCCACCCGGCAGGTGAAACGCGCGGCCACGGTGACCGAGACATTCGATGCGGTCACGCCTCGCATGCTGAAAGCATCCACCGGCGGCAACGGACAGGGCGGGGAACTGGTGCAGGTGGCGGGCGTCGGCGGCGCCAAGCCGTCGTCTGCCGCGGTGAACGTGGTGAGCGGGATCAAGACCCGCCAGAAGGAAGTGGGATTCCAGATCATGGCGGGGCTGGCGCAAAAACTCGAAGCATCCTTGCAGGCGGGCGCAGTGGGCGGAGTCCTCGCCTTTGCCGATGTGGCTCCGACCGCCTGTTACGAGATTTACGCGGCGTGGAAGGAAGGCGATGCGGAACTGGCCCGCTTGAAACAAGAGAGGATCGCGGGTGCGGCCCAACGCATCGGCGGGGAATTGGGCATCCCCGGCATGAAGTATGGGATGGATTTAAACGGCTACTATGGTGGTCCGGCGCGTTTGCCGTTTTTACCGCTTACGGCGGACTTGAAGAGCGAAGTGGAGCGGTTGCTGGCAGACATCCGGAACTAGCTGAAGTACACCCCGGGTCAATTGCCGGTGTCTTAGAAGTATGCTAAAACTCGGGGCTTGATGAAGATCCATTGTCTTCTGCCGATCTTGTTGTTTGTCTTTTCGCTCCCCTCGCACTGGCCAAAGCGGAACCATACGTAATCCTCTGGCCTCCAAACCATCCGGCATAGAAGCAAACCGTAGAAAAATTTCGAAATCAGCAACTAAGAAGTCAAAGTAATACAACGAACAGTATCGTAATGCTGTGGCCGCCGGACCATCCAGCCTTGAAGCTGACCTTTGAAAAATTTCGACAGATTGGCAACTATGCCGGTCAAAGCACGTTCATTTCGGATGTAATCGTGCAAAATCTGACCGACAAGAAAATCGCGCGAGCATCGTTTACCGTTTACTTCACGGACAAGACCGACGTGCGCGTCGGGGACGGACTGCTGCAAGTTGCCGATCTGGAGGCCGCGCAGTCGGCAAGGATACAGTTTCAGTTCAATTCGGTGGGCCTTCCGGTGCACCTCACTCTCTCCGCGTTCACAATTCGGTGGCTTACAATACATCTCACTCTCTCCGGAAGAAGGACATGCTGGATGGCAAGACAATCCCGGTCAGAGTGATCTCTGTGCCTCCCGGCGCAAGTCTGCGAGTTGACGGCCAGGCCGCCGGGATCACGCCTGTCATGGTGCGTTTGACGGTGGGAACCCACTCGCTCGACCTTACCAAAGAAGGCTACGCACCGGGGAATACACCCCTGGAGGTAACTCCCGATGAGCTTCCCGGCGGCAGCGTCACGGTGGAATTGGGAGGTCTATCGCGAGATACAGTGGAACTGCATGATGGCACCATGCTTCTCGGAGATGTCGTTTCAGTGTCACCGATTTCGGTGACGGTACGAGTGGAAGGGAAAGAATCGACTTACGATAGAAACAGCGTAAAGAAGATCATTTTCGTCCAACGACAGGTACCACTGCAACCATCAACCGCCGGGCCGGCATCGGCCCAGTCGCACTAAACAGCAATCGATAGACGTGTGGCTTTGCCCTTGTGTTCGACTCTTGAACGGGATATGATTTGAACGAACGTTCGAACTATGGCGGCTCCTTCTCCCATTCGATCCCAGCTTGCGGCGCGACGAAGTCTGCCCGCCGCGGGGCCGCGCCTGGAAACCCGTTTCGATCGCCGCCTGGCGAAGATACTGGTGCACGCAACCGATGTCTTTTACCAGAACGGTTATGCGGCGGCATCGATGCGCGATCTTTCCCGCGCCAGCGGCGTTTCACTCTCCGGCCTGTACTACTACTTCAAGTCCAAAGAGGAGCTGCTTTACCTCATTCAGAAGCACACCTTCAGCACCATCGTGGACCGTCTGCGAGAGCGGTTGCCGGAAGTCACGGACCCGGCCCAGCGCATTCGCATGTTTATCCTGAATCATCTCGAGTATTTTCTGGCCAACCAGAAGGCCATGAAGGTGCTTTCTCACGAGGACGACGTCCTGAAGAATGGCTTCGGCGCGGAGATTGCATCGCTGAAGAAAGAGTACTACCGCATCTGCGTTGAACTGCTGGACAGTTACAAGCTTGCGCGCGGGCTGGAATTCTCCAGCCGCACCGCAGTGCTCAGCCTGTTCGGCATGATGAACTGGATTTATACCTGGTACAACCCGCGGGTGGATGGCGAGGCCGCGGAACTGGCCGGCGAGATGGCAGATATTTTCCTCAAGGGCATCGGGGCCGGGCCTGCCCCGGGGCCGCAGAAGAAAAGGCCTGGCGTATCGAACTAAGAGCGAGATTTTAAAGCTAGCGAAAAGGAGTACGACGATGGCGACGACAGTGCAGCCGGCGAGCGGTGAGACCACGAAACAGCTGATCAACTACCGGGTCGATGCCGGGGTGGCGGTGATCGAACTGTGCGACCCTCCGGCCAATACTTACACCTACGAGATGAACCGGCAACTCGACGAATGCCATCCTCAAGGCGCGCATGGACAACGATGTGTACGTCATCGTGCTCACCGGCGCGGGCGACAAATTCTTTTCCGCCGGCGCGAATATCAAGATGCTGGTCAGCGTCGATCCGACTTTCAAGTATTACTTCTGCCTGCATGCCAATGAGACTCTGCTACGCCTGGAGCACACGCCCAAGCTGGTGATCGCCGCGCTGAACGGACACTGCGTGGGCGGTGGGCTGGAGATCGCCATGGCGGCCGACATCCGCATCGCGCGCCAGGACGCAGGCAAGATCGGCCTGCCCGAAGTGAATCTCGGCGTGCTGCCCGGCACCGGCGGCACCCAGCGCCTGTCGCGGATAGTAGGCAAGAGCAAGGCGATCGAACTGATGGTGACCGGCAACACTTTTTCTTTTGAAGAAGCGAAGGAGCTGGGCATCGTCAACGACATTTACGAGCGCGACAATTTCATGGAAAACATCATGGAATATGCCCGCCAGTTCTGTCCGCCGAACAAGGCGGCGAAGGCCGTGGGACGCATCAAGCGCGCGGTGCAGACAGGCTGGGAGATTCCGATGGAATCGGCGCTGGCGGTCGAGCGCGAGAATCAGCAGCTCCTGTTCCAGAGCGAGGACGCTAAAGAAGGTCTGGCGGCGTACGTGGAGAAGCGGCCGGCGGTTTTCAAGGCGAAATAGCGGTCGTTTCCGAAATTCAGAGTGAAAAGCATAAACCACAAAGGACACGAAGTACCACGAAGGAGTGCGTCAGTGTGGAATTCCTTTGTGATACTTCGTGACCTTCGTGGTTAAAGGTTTAAACACTATGCCAGGCAAAGTAGCAAAAATCGGAACCTTTAGTGATTGGGTCGGACTCTTTGACGATTGGCGCAAAGAGATTGGCGTCAACCACGACGAAATTGCCAGCTTCAAATTCGACACGCTATACGGAGCGATCGACACCGAAGAGATTGAATTCGGTTCTTACAAAGGCCGCCGCAAGTGGGAGAACCTGCGCCAGGTCCCGACTCAGCAGATGCGCGACGCGCTGATCAACATGATCGTTTACCAGGGCGATACCGAATTCGCCAGCGTGGAGCAGCAGCGCTACCTGTTCGAAAGCGCGCCCACCGACTGGGACCGCCGTGCCATCACCCGGGTGATGATCGAGGAAATGCGCCACGGCTGGCAGATGTGCGCGCTGCTGGTGGACCACTTCGGATACTCCGGCAAAGTTGAGGCGCAGAAGATGCTGGAGCGCCGGGCCTTCGAGAACAAGCGTCTGCTGGGCGCTTTCAATGTTGACGTCGATAACTGGATGGACTTCTTCACCTACACGGACTTCGTTGACCGCGACGGCAAGTTCCAGTTGCAGATGTTCAAATATTCCGCCTTCGCGCCGCTGGGGCGGTCCATGTCGTACATGTTGCGCGAGGAAGCGTTTCACATGGGCACCGGCAACGATGGCTTGCGACGGATTGTCGAAGCCGGCGTAATCCCGGGATGGCTGATCCAGAAATATCTCAACAAGTGGATTTCAAGCTCGTACGACCTGTTCGGCACCGACCATTCTTCTTCCGCACATTGGGCGTACGTGTGGGGCATCAAGGGACGCTACGATGAACCGAAGAACGAGCAGGCGGCAGACCTTGACGATCTGAATGACTACAACCGGCGTCTTTACCACGACGAGGTGGCGGGCCTGATCTCGCGCTTTAACAGCTATTTAAAGCCTGGACAACCAAAGCTTTACGCGCCACATATCAAGTTCAACCGGAACATCGGGCGCTGGGCCGGACAGAAATTTCATGCCGAAACCGGCGAGGCCCTGGAGGACAGCAGCTACGAATCGCACTTGAAGGAATACCTGCCATCCGCCGAAGACAAAAAGGTGCTGCTCGACATTATCAGCAATGAAAAGCGGTGGATTGCTGCCAAGGAAGGCGCGCGCGATCCCCTGGCTTCGATTGGCGAGGTCCGTAAGTCGGCGATTAATTTGTAGTTTGCGGCGCTGCCCAAAGTCTTTTTCAAACCCGGTTTTCAGTTATGAGTTCTCGGTTCTCAGTTGGTTTATGCCGATGACGACCGTTATTTCGGAGAGGCGAACTTACACGCCGGGAGAACTGATGGTGGTCAGCGCGGCGCGCGAAATCCGCGACCGTGAAATCGTGTTTGTCGGCATGCGGCTGCCGCTGATTGCGTTTGTGGTGGCGAAGAAGACTCATGCCCCTGACGCTGTCGGATTATTCGAAAACGGCGTCATACGCAGTACACCCTCTCCGGAACTTATCTACACCATGGCCGATCCTGCCAATATCAGGAACGCAACCCAGTGCCTGGACATGATGGGAGTGATGAGCCTGCTGCAATCCGGGCGTGTGCACATGGGTTTTCTGGGGGCGGCCGAAGTCGATCGCTTCGGCAACCTGAATTCCACTCAGGTGCGCGGGGCAAAGGGAATGACGCGGTTGCCCGGGTCGGGCGGCGCTTGCGATATCGCGTCTCTGGCGCAGCGTTTTGTGGTGTTGCTGGAACACAGGAAAGATCGGTTGCCGGAGCGGGTTTCGTACGTCACCAGCCCGGGCAATGGCGACGGCTGGGCTTGGCGGCAGAGGGTGGGCTTGCCTCGCGGCGGCCCGGCGGCGGTGATCACGAGTAAAGCCGTATTGCGCTTCGGCGACGACGGTGAGGCGTATTTGTCTTCCACTCATTCGGGAGTGGATGTGGAAGATGTGTTACATAACACGGGATGGCGCCTGCGGATCGCGGACGAGGTAAAGACCACGCCGGCGCCGAGCGCGGAAGAACTCCAGGCGATCCGGGAATACGACAAAGACGGTTTCTGGACCAGGTAGGCATCAGCATGGCGGCCGGAACAATTACGCAAACCCGAATCACGCTTGACATTCAGCCGCCAGTGGCGCGGCTCACGCTGCAGCATCCGCTGGTCAACGTGATTGACGTGCCGATGATGGATGAGCTGGCGCAGGCGCTGGCTAGGATCGAGGCGCGGGCTGATGTATCCCTGCTGGTGCTGAGCGGCGCGGGGAAGTCGTTCTCGGTGGGCGTGGATGTGGCCGCGCATACGCCGGACAAAGTGGAAGGCATGCTGGGCAGGTTTCACGCTGTGATTCGTGCTTTGGTCAGCAGCAAGAAGGTGACGATCGCGGCCGTGCACGGTCATTGTCTGGGCGGCGGAGCGGAGCTGGCCATGGTCTGTGACCTGGTGTACACCGCCGAAAACGCATCGTGGGGATTTCCGGAGATCAAGCTGGGATGCTATCCGCCTGTGGCAGCCACGGCGCTGGCCGCTCTGGTCGGGCAAAAGCACGCGGCGGACTTGATCCTTACCGGACGCAGCATTACCGGCACTGAAGCGGCGCGCATCGGGCTGGCCAACTGCGCAGTGGCTGATAGTGAAGTGGAAGCGGCAGTGCAGGAGGCGGTCCAACAACTTTCGCGGCTTAGTCCGGCTGCGCTGGCCATTGCCAAAAAGGCGAACTACGCCTGGGACTCGATGCACTTTGACAAAGGGCTGGCGCGGGCGGAGAAGATCTATCTCGAGGAGTTGATGAAGACGGAAGATGTTCAGGAGGGAATTAACGCGTTTCTGGAGAAACGCGTGCCAGTGTGGAAGGGAAGGTAGGGTTTCGCCATGTCCAAGCTCCTGACCATGCGCGAGGCCATTGCCGAGTTGGTTCCGGATGGGTCTTCCGTCGCTCTTGGCCTGCAGATGGAGCAGATGATTCCTTTTGCCACGGGCCACGAAATCATCCGGCAGAAGAAGCGCGGTCTCACTCTGATTGGACCGATCTCCGATATTCTCTTCGATCAGATGATTGCGGCGGGATGCGTGAAGCGCGTCATCGCGGCCTGGGTGGGGAATGTGATGATGGGCTCGGCTTACAACTTCCGGCGGGCGGTGGAGGATGGTGACTTGGAGGTCGTGAACCTGAGCAACTTCGCGGTCGCGTTGGCGCTGCAGGCGGCGGCGATGGGAGTGCCTTTTCTGCCGACTCTAACCGCGCTCGGTAGCGATGTGGCTCGCGACAATGATTTCTTCGCGGAGGTGGAATCGCCGTTTGTGGAAGCAGAGTCGGGGGAGTCTTCGACTCGCCTGGGCGGACGAGGGCGTCCGCTCCTACGTGAGCATCACAAGCTGCATGCGGTGCGAGCGCTTTCGCCCGATGTTGCGATCGTCCATCTGCAGCGGGCTGATTCCGACGGCAACGCCCACTGTTGGGGAAATTTTGGAGTGATGATCGAAGGCGTTCGTGCTGCCAAGCGCGTGATTGTGGTGGCGGAAGAAATCGTCGATGCTGAGGTGATCGCGAGCGATCCCAATCGCACAGTTATCCCAGGATTCCTGGTCAATGCCGTGGTCGAGTGCCGCTACGGCGCGCACCCCTCGCCGGTGCAGGGATATTACGGGCGAGACAACGCTTTCTTCCGGCAATATCACGAGCAGACGAAGGCCAGAGCGGACAGCGAAGCCTGGCTGCAGCGCTGGGTGTATGGCGTCGCCGATCGCCGAGCGTATATGAACCAGCTGGGCGGATGTCGAGTGGAAGAGTTGAGCGTGAAGCAGCATGCGTACGCGGCGCCGACGGATTTTGGATATTGAGAAGCGCTTCGCTTCTAGCTGCTGGCTTCTGGCCAAACCAAAGAAGCACAGAGCTGGTGGGTGGAGCTAGCAGCCAGCAGCTAGAAGCCAGGAGCGAGTTCTTATGGACTTCGAAATCAGCGCCGGTCAGGTGAAAGCTCTGCTCAAGCAGGGCGACAAATTCACTCTACTGGACGTTCGCGAACCGTGGGAACTGGAGAAGGCCCGGCTGGAGGGCAGCAAGAATATCCCCATGGGTGATGTTCCCACGCGCGCCAACCAGGAGCTCGATCCCGACGAACACATCGTCGTGGTCTGCCACCACGGGGTGCGCTCATTGAGTGTCACCAACTGGCTGCGGCAGCAGGGATTCGAGAAAGTACAGTCCATGCGCGGCGGGATCGACGGCTGGGCCCGCACGGTGGACCCGAAAATGCCGCTGTATTAACGGCAGCCTTTAGCCATTAGCTCTTAGCCTTTAGCTCAGGAACCTGGCATTGCGCCAAGAGCTAAAAGCTAATGGCTAAGAGCTATTAATGAAAAAAGAACTCATCGAACTCCGCGTCAACGGTCGCAGGCATGAAGTTGCGCTCGAGTCCAGCGCGCTTCTGCTGGACTTTTCGGCGGGTCCGGTGATCGATTGACTGTCCCCTGGCCGGCGTCGCCGTCGTCATCAAGAGATCGAATCGCCACATCGCCGATGCGCGCGTGGCCATCACGGCGGTCAATCCCGATCCTCTACTGGTAAAGGGCGCCGGCGAGTTGCTGGAGGGAAAGACGATGGACGAAGAGTTGGCGGGGGCGGTTGGCGACCTGGCGGCGAAGATGGCTCGACCGCTTACTACGTCTGCGCTCACGCCGGAGTATCGGCGGGAGATGATTCGAGTGTTCACGAAGAGGGCAGTGCTGGCAGCGGCGGAGAATTAGTACGGTAGCGCCGCTGTCCCGGCCGCTGTCCTCGGCCACAACGCCGAGGGCGAGACGCCCTCGGGACGGCCGGCAAAGCCTGCCCTGAGCGAAGTCGAAGGGATGCCGGCGTTACAAAAACTAGCGCGACGTGAACAGGTGGCCCAGCTTTTCTTTTTTGGTCTTGAGGTAGTCTTCGGAGTGGGCTTCGGGAGCGACTTCGCAGGGTACGCGCTCGGCCACTACGATCCCGCCTTTTTCCAGCGCCGCCACTTTGTCGGGATTGTTCGACAGCAGACGCACGCTTGAAACTCCGAGCGCCTTCAGAATTTCCGCAGGCAGCGTGAACTCGCGGTGGTCGGCTTTGAAGCCGAGGCGTTCGTTGGCCTCGACCGTGTCCAGTCCCTGGTCCTGCAGTTCGTAAGCCTGCAGCTTGGCCATCAGACCGATGCCGCGGCCCTCCTGCTGCTCATAGATCAAAATGCCCGCGCCCTGCTCGGAGATCATGGACAACGCCATTTCGAGTTGCGCGCGACAATCACAACGCAGCGAGCCGAAGACGTCGCCCGTAAGGCATTGGGAATGGATGCGGAGTAATGGCGGAGTGGAATGGATGTCCCCAATGACCAGGGCGACCGCGTCCTCGTCACGGGACGAGCCAGATGGGCCGAAGCTCCTGCGAAACCCGTGGATGCGGAACTTTCCCCAGCGAGTAGGGAAGTCGGCGGAAGCTACCTGGCGAACCTGGTTCGAGGACACACTGACATTATAGCGGGATGCCGGGGCGCTTCGACGAAGGGCGGGCAACCCGCACGAGCGTGGACGCTCGCGCCCACATTTGCGTTTACCCTTTGCCCAGGCGAGGGAAGTGGTAATACACATCCTGCTTGGAGGCGATGGCGACGCCGTTGCGGGTGGCGGGGCGGAAGCGCCAGTTCTCCAGGGCTTCGAGCACCTTGCCGTCGATTGCTGGAGCCAGGCTTTGGATAACAACTTTCTGGACGATGTTGCCCTTTTCGTCGATCGTGACTTCAACAATGACGTCGCCCTGAAGCCCGCCCAGTTCGTCGGCCGCAACGTGCGGGTCGGGCGAAACAAGCGGCAGAGCGGGACGGACCTCTTCGCCGGTCAAAGGCCCTTCAAGCACTGTCCCCAGCGGCGAGCCCGCGGCACGGGCCTGAGCCGCCTGCCCGGGCGCGCTGGTCTGATCGTCCAGTCCGATCCTGGGGCGGGGAAGCTCACGCTCGGCCGCCCTGGCCTTTCTGGTGGGCCGCTTCCAGGTCAGGTGGGAATTCAATTGCTGACGGGAATCCGCGGCGGAAGTGCCGGGAGAAACATTGGAACCCGCCGTTGGTTGAGCCAGCCAATAAAGATGCGCAATCTGAACGCCGTGATCGCCATGAACCACAAAAGATGGTGCGACGAGTTTCGGGCTGGCCGGATGCAGAAGCCATAGCAACAGCAGGCCATGCGCGGCCACGGAGCCGTACTTCGCCAGTCGGGTTTGACCATGGCTGAGCTGGATAGGCGTAAACATCGTTTTCGGAATGCCGCAGCTTCCGCTGCCTCTATTAGACGTGGAAGAGCGCGGCAGGTAAACACTATTCTCGCGGAGCCAGGTTACGTCCAGCGCAGTCGGTAGTGGGTCAGTTTGGCGATAAGAGACGCAAGTGCATAAACCACGAAGGGCACGAAGTATCACGAAGGCTTTTTCCAGGGTTTCCTTCGTGTACCTTCGTGTCCTTCGTGGTTCATGTCTCCAAACTGATCCACTACCGCGCAGTCGAGAGGTTGGTCACCGGCGGGAAAGGCTGATAAAATCGCAACACTGACCACTAGTTCGCCTGAAAAGTGGGGCTATAGCTCAGCTGGGAGAGCGCATCGTTCGCAACGATGAGGTCGTCGGTTCGATCCCGACTAGCTCCACCAATACCTAAATCTTTGCGGCCAGACCGCTGTTTCGACCCGATTCCGTTTGGAGTCTTGACAATCCGATGCCCGAGAGCTTGGCTAGAGCGAGGCGCAGCCGACCACAGCCAATAAACACTAGGGGAAGCAATTGGGCATCGGGTTGTAGCGTCACGATATCGTAAGATGCAAGCCATGGAATGCAGAGCATGAACGAATTGGACCTTCGCGACTCAAGTCCTGAGTCGTTTCTTCTCTTTCCCAAAGATTTTCTGTGGGGCGTGTCCACGGCTGCTCATCAGGTGGAAGGCGGCAATTGCAATCAGTGGTCGGACTGGGAACTGGCGGGGCGGATCAAGTCCGGAGACCGGTGCGGCCAGGCCTGCGACTGGTGGGAGAACGCCGAGCGCGACTTTGATATTGCCCGCGACCTGGGATTGAAAGCGCTGCGGCTCTCGCTGGAGTGGAGCCGCATCGAGCCGGAAGAAGGCCGTTTTGACCCAGCGGCGCTGCGACGCTATCGGCAGATGCTGGAGGCTTTGCGTCGAGCGGGGAATTGAGCCGATTGTTTGTCTGCATCACTTCACCCACCCGCGATGGTTTGAGGAGCGGGGAGCGTTTCTGCGGGCGGATGCACCGCAGCTTTTCGAGCGCTTTACGCGGGAAGTGGCGAGAGCGGTCGGGGACCTTTGCCGTTTCTGGGTCACCTTCAACGAGCCCAACGTTTATGCGGCCTGCGGATACGTGCTGGGCGAATTTCCGCCGGGCCACAAAGGGCAATTGCTCAATGCACTACGGGTCAACCGCACGCAGGCGCGCGCTCACGTGCTGGCATATCGCGCCCTGCACGAACTGGTGCCAGACGCGCAGGTGGGATGGGCCCAGCACTATGTAGTGTTCGAGCCGGTGCGGGGAATGGCCAATCGATGGGTAGCCAGCTTGCTGGACCGGCTGTTCAATCATACTTTCTTCGATCTGATCGAAAGCGGCCGGCTGGGGTTTCCGTTTGGTCTGCTCAATGGCCGCGATCGCGAGGCCGTGGGCTGTTGTGATTTCGTGGGGCTGAACGTGTACAGCCGGTTCCATGTCGCCTTCGACATCCGCAATGCCAGCACATTTTTTGCCAATGTATTTGTGCCTTCGCATGTCCCACAGGGAGACCCGGGCTTTGAGCGGCCTTACGGGGAAGCGTATCCGCAGGCCATCACCCAGGCGGTAAAGCGTGCGGCGGGGCTGGGAAAGCCGATCTACATCATGGAAAATGGCGTGCCCGACGCTGAGGACCAGATTCGTCCCTGGCTGATTGTGAGTGTCTTGCGCGAGCTGCATGGACTGATGGCACAGGGCCACGACATCCGTGGATATTTGCATTGGACGCTCACCGACAACTTCGAGTGGAACGAGGGCTGGACACTTCGCTTCGGACTGGTGGCGCTCGATCCGGAGACGCAAGAGCGCACCCTGCGAAGCAGCGCGAAACTATTCAGTGAGATTGTTCGCGGCAATGGGCTGGCTTCGCGTCATCCCCTACTTTTGTCATCCTGAGCGCAGGTGGACATTTCGCTGGCGAAGTGTCTGCCGGAGTCGAAGGACCCCTATGAGCGGATGGCTCCCCGGTTGGATAGGGGTTCCTCGATTTGCTCTCACCGCGCCAGCGCGGCTCGAGCCGCGCTCGGGATGACTCGCCTTTTTCATCAGTAACGTTACTTGTTCTCCATCCCTTTAATTCACGAAAAATTCATAGAGCGTTGATCTTCCCTTAAGGCGAAGTTGAGATGCTTATGCTCGATGGTGGTCAGGAGGTTGCCATGCACGACCTCACCATAGTTTTTCATGACGCGGGCGGCGGACACCGAAGTGCCGCGGGGGCCCTGAAGACGGTCCTGGAACAGCAGTATCATCCCTGGAACGTAAAGCTTCTGAACCTGCAGGAATTGCTGGACCCGATCGATTTTGTCCACCGCGCCACCGGCCTGCGCATTCAGGATGGATACAACCTGATCCTGAAAAAGGGGTGGACCCGGCTGACCCCGCCTTTGCTGACTCTTTTCCAGCGTACCATCCAACTCCACCACTCGCGCATTGTGCGCATTTTGCGAAATTACTGGGCGCAACATCCGACTGACCTGGTTCTGTCCGTGATTCCGCATTTCAATCGCTGTCTGGGACAGAGCATTCAGCACGAGATGCCGAACGCCGCTTTCGTCACGCTGCTCACCGATCTAGCCGACTATCCGCCCAACTTCTGGATCGTGCCGGAATCGGAATTCATTATTTGCGGCAGCCAGCTTGCAAGGGACCAGGCCCTCGAGATGGGGCACCGCAAGCGGCGGGTTTATCAAACCTCCGGAATGATTCTCAAGCCATCGTTTTACCGGAAGCCAGAGATCGATCGAGCTGCGGAAAGAATCAAGCTGGGCCTCAGGCCCGACTTGCCGACCGGCATTGTAATGTTTGGAGGCCAGGGCTCGGCGTCAATGCTTGAAATCGCAAAGAGACTGGAGCAGAGTTCGAGCCAGCTCCAGTTGATCTTTCTGTGCGGCCACAATCTTGAACTGGCAGCGAAACTGCGCGGCCTGGGGCTGACCAAACCTGCAGTCATCGAGGGCTTTACCGCTCAGGTGGACTACTTCATGGCGCTGGCGGATTTCTTTATTGGCAAGCCCGGGCCGGGCAGTATCAGCGAAGCCCTGCAATTCGGTCTGCCGGTGATTGTGGAGCACAACGCGCGCACCATGCCGCAGGAGCGTTACAACGGAAGCTGGCTCGTCGAAAAGCGCCTGGGCATGGTAGTGCCGGACTTCCGGGAAATTGCAATTGCAGTTGAGCAGTTGCTGGCGAGCGCCACGTTCGCGGAGCTTCGGCGGAACGTCAGCGCTTACAGGAACTACGCCATTTTCGAAGTGCCTCTCATTCTGGACCAAATGATGGCCGAGAAAGCCCTTGAAACGATGAGCGTAGTTTCGCCCCTGGCGACTGTCGATCCGTTTGCCAGTGTGGCCTGGGCAGGGTTGACGTAGGCGGGTTGACCTGGAAAGAGTGGAAGGGCACGAGTTCACGCGTGCCACTACGGTGCTCAACGTAATGGCGCTTTAGCGCCTGGGGTTGGCTTTGCGCGCAGGCTCTTGAATTGAGATCCCTGGCTCCGCTATTCTCCAACGCCGAATTCCGGAAACATCAAGAGCACACCCCAGCGGCTAAAGCCGCCTTCATATTTGCGCTGGTTGCGGCACGACTGAAGTCGTGCCCTTCCCATGCTGTGTTTCAGCGGTCCCACGTTGCTTCCGGTCTCCCACCCAACGTCAGCGCAGCAGAATGCCCACAATTGACGCCGACATCAGATTGGCCATGGTGCCGGCAATCATGGCGCGGAAGCCGAGTTTCGCCAGTTCGCCGCGCTTGTTGGGCGCGAGCGCGCTGATGCCTCCGATCTGAATTCCAATCGAACTGAAGTTGGCGAAGCCGCATAGCGCGAAAGTTGCGATGGCGAAGGAGCGGGGATCGAGAATGCCTTTCTGGGCGCCCAGCATGCCGTAGGCCACCAGTTCGTTGATCACCATGCGCGTTCCCAGAAGATTGCCCACGATGCCACACTCGTGCCAGGGAATGCCAATCACAAAAGCGATGGGAGCGAAGATCACGCCGAAGACTTGTTCCAGACTGGACGGGAACCAGTGAAAGATGTGGTTGTGAATTCCTCCAAAGATGCTGTTGACCAGGGCGATCAGCGCGAGGAAAGAAATCAGCATGGCGGCGATGTTCAGGGCCAGGTGCAGACCGTCGATGGTGCCGCGGGTGATGGCTCCGAGAACATTCTCGTCTTTGGGTAAGGCCTCAGGATCAATCTCGGTCAACGAAGGAATGTCCTCCTTCTTCGTGTCTGATTTGCTACGCGGTTTCGTAACCGGCTCTTCCGTTTCCGGCACGAACATTTTCGCCATCAGGATGGTGCCGGGGGCGGTCATGATCACGGCGCTGAGCAGGTTCTTCGCCTCGACGCCATAGAGAATGTAGGCGCCCATGATGCCGCCGGAAACGTGGGCCATGCCCGCGGTCATGACGGTCATCAGCTCAGAGCGGGTCAACGACGGCAGATAGGGACGGATGGTAAGCGGCGCCTCGGTCTGGCCCATGAAGATGCTGGCAGCCACGTCGAGCGATTCCGCGCCGCTGGCGCCCATTCGGATCATGACCCTCGCCATCTGGCGGATGATGAACTGCATCACGCCGTAGTGATAAAGCACGGCGAAGAATGCAGAGATGAAGATGACCGTGGGCAAGACCTGGAAGGCAAAAATCATTCCCAGCGAGCCGCCCTTCCGGCCCAGTTCCCCGAAGACCAGCTGGGAGCCGGCGAAGGAATACTCCAAGAACTTCTCCACACCGTGGCCCGCCCACTCCAGCAGGGCATGGCCGAAGTTGAAACGCAAGACGAAGATGGCAAATAAGAACTGAAGGAAGAGTCCCAGGGCCACGGTCTTGAGCCGGATGGCGCGACGGTTGCTGGAAAACAGATAAGCCAGGCCCAGCATGGTGGCCAGGCCCAAAAGCCCTGTCAGACGGCCCATTCGTGCCTCCCGTTCATACACTGCGAAACTTCGGTGGTCCCAGGCCCGGAACCGTGGGGATAAGATCGCGGCCGCTGGTTCGACCCTGGCTCGTCATACCTGCGCTCTCTTTCCGGAAATGACGCGGTGGATCAATGGCCGCTTCTCCGCCGAGGCTTTCGGGGCGACACGATACGCCTGTTGCAGCAGGCTCTGCGCGCTGCTGAGCCGGGCGTCGGAATTGTAATGCACCGTGCAGAGCGCTTCGCCTTCCCGAACGGCATCGCCGACCTTTTTGTGCAAGACAAGTCCGACCGCGGGATCGATCGTGTCTTCTTTCTTTTCACGGCCGCCGCCCAGCATCAGGCTGGCAATTCCCACCTGCTCGCATTGAATGGATTCGACGAAGCCGCTGGCTGGACTG
This sequence comes from Terriglobia bacterium, assembly GCA_963699935.1. Lineage (GTDB taxonomy): Bacteria > Acidobacteriota > Terriglobia > Terriglobales > Acidobacteriaceae > JAIQFF01. The sequence continues at coordinate 419,644 of CAVOVU010000020.1, read as the reverse complement.
AGGACTTGCGTCCGATGCTGCGCCTGGGGCAAGCGCCTGGGATCATCAATGGAGCGCGGGTCGCCGCCCTGCTGGGTGACGATCTCGCGAAACTTCTTGAGCGCGGAATGATCGCGAATGAGTTTGTCCGCCAATTTGCGGCCCGCATCCACGTTCGCCGTACGGCCTGCGAGGTAGAACATCCAGGCGGCGAGTTCAACCGAAACCTCGCGCAGGTCGGCGGGACCGCCGCCATTCATCACCTCGATGCACTCCTCGACTTCGAGAGCGTTGCCGACCTTCAGGCCCAGGGGTTGGTCCATGTCAGTGATGAGCGCGACCATCTTTTTTCCCATGCGTTCGCCGGTTTCGACCATGAGTTCAGCCAGGTGGACGGAGTCTTTTTCGGTCTTCATGAACGCCCCGCTGCCGGTTTTCACATCCAGGACAAGACCGTCGATGCCCTCGGCCAGCTTCTTGCTCATGATGGAAGCGCAGATCAGGTTTGGACTTTCGACCGTGGCGGTCACATCGCGCAGGGCATAGAGCTTTTTGTCGGCGGGAGCAATCTCGGCAGTCTGTCCGATCAAGGCGCAGCCACAACTCTTGAGCACGCGGCGAAACTCGCTCAGCGACAAATTAATGTTGAAGCCGGGGATGGATTGCAGTTTGTCCAGGGTGCCGCCGGTGTGGCCAAGCCCACGCCCGCTGATCATCGGAACAGTGACGCCGGCCGCGGCCACAATAGGCGCGATGATGAGCGAAGTCTTGTCGCCGACGCCGCCGGTAGAGTGTTTGTCCACCTTGGGACCGGGAAGGTCAGAGAGGTCCAAAACCTCGCCTGAATGCAGCATGGCCGCGGTGAGCGCGCTCAGCTCGGGACCAGTCATCCCCCGGATGAGCACGGCCATCAGCCAGGCCGCCATCTGGTAGTCGGGAATTTCGTCGTTGGTATAGGCGCGGACCAGGAAACCGATCTCATCGGACGATAATTCGCCTCCATCGCGTTTCTTGCGGATAAGGTCGAGGGGGCGCATGCTTGCAGTCGGCGGAGATGAGGTCAGCTTGGCTGGGCTCTGGGACATCGTCGGTCGCGTCAGGAACAGGGAAGCTTACATTGCGGGGTGGGGTGGTGGAAAGGGTTTCGTGCCCCGATAGGCCGCGGCAGCAGGAAGCTTTGATAGTATCTCGGGAATGCGATTGCTCGTTCTGCTTCTTACCTCGGCTGTGGCACTCGCGCAAAGGACCCCAGGCAGCCCGCTCGATCATTTGCCTTCCAATATCGAGGTTCTGACCCATTTCGGGGAACGCGCGGACATCTCTCCGGACAACCAGCGTGTCGCATTCATGACCAAGAGTTTTGGCGACGCCATGGTAATTGACTTGAAGTCGCGCGTCATTCAGTGCCTGACGTGCAACGTCCCCGGCGCCGCGTTTTTGCGGGTGATGCATCTGGTGACCGGGGATTACATCCTGATCGGTCCCGAACACTTCGAGGATGTTCATACCAGCCGCACTCGTGACAACGAACTCTGGTTTCTCAGCAGGGAACCGGGAGCCAGGCCGGTGAAGCTCGGGCAGAAGATGAGCGAGGGCGCGGCGATTTCCAAGAAGACCCTGAAGATTGCGTTTTCGCAGGTGGCGGCCCAGGCGCCCGGGCTTGCGCCGGAAGCCTCACGACTGGTGGTGGCCGACCTGGACCTCTCGGGCGTTCCGCGGCTGGTAAACCAGAAAACGGCTTATGAGAGTAAGGACCGCAGCTGTGTCATCGAAGCACAGGACTTCTATGACAACGACACGCAAGATGACTTTTACCTGCTACGAACCCGAGGGCCGTTCCTCAGTGATGGGTATTGATCTGAAAACAGGCCAGGTGACGAATTTCTCAAAGGCGCCGGGATCGTATAACGAAGTGGAAGGAATTTTTCCGGACGGCCGGTACACCGCAGTCGAGGCGGACCGGCAGTGCGAGCAACTGGGCGGCACGCGTGGCTCGGGAAACATTGATATCTGGAAGCTGAGACTTGACGGAACCGGAAAGGATTTTACCCGCCTGACCTTCTTCAATGATTACGAGGGGGGTAAGGCATCGAATCCTGTGATTTCCACTGACGGCCGGTTTATGACATTCCAATCCGCCCGGACGAGCGACGCCGCGGGCGTGGGCTACGGCATTCTCATCTACTGGCTCAAGCGATAGGACGCACAGGCATCGCTGTACCTTGCGTCCCAATGACCAGGACAAGTTGCGGTACGGTCCTGATAGCTGCAAGGCGATTCTCCGGGAAGGTTCCTCATAGTATGAAAGTTTCGAGATGACTTGACGCTTTTCACGGCGGCCCACCAAAATGCGCCGCAGAACGAACCGGTGGCCCGAAATCTGGCAAGGGCGCATGTACAGGTTGCCCTCGGCCTGGATGATCAGGGACGGTGCGATCAAGCGGTACCGATATTCGAAGAGGCGATCCGGCAATACCCGCAAGACTGGTATGCCTGGGCGGGTCTGGGAGAATGTGCATTCAAACTCGATGACTTGCCCAAGGCCGAGAAGTCGCTGCGTCGCGCCTTCGAACTTTCGCACGAGCCCCGCGTGCGGGAGGAGTGGCAGGCAGTGCGGGCCAGGATGGGATTGGCTGCGACGTCGCCGGAGTGAGGGCCCAGGAAGTGCCGTATTGTCCCGTTACAACCGGAAGCCTTCAGGAAGCAACGTCGTAATCGTCATTTTTTCCGTGCCCGTCTGACCCCGGAACAGAATCAAAGCATCGGGACCAAATTCGTAGATGACCTGGCGGCAGGCTCCGCAGGGGGCGCAGGGGCCGTCGCGCTCAGTGGCTACGGCCACCACTTTAATCCTCATGCCGCTGCCTTCGGCGGCGACGGCCGCAAAAATAGCGTTGCGCTCAGCGCAGATGGTCAGGCCATAAGAGGCGTTTTCCACGTTGCAGCCGTGATACATGCTGCCGCGCTCGGTGAGGATGGTTGCTCCAACCTTGAAATTTGAATAGGGTGCGTGGGCATTCCTGAAAGCGGCGCGGGCGGAGGCCAGCATTTCTTCCTGCTGGGCGGGGGCGATCGTGATGGGCATGAAGCGATCTCCTTTCTCCGATACCCGAATCTCGGAGACGAATGAGCTGTTGCAACCAGTGTACCTATTAAAGGGTTTGTCATCACGACCGGAGTGAGCGCAGCGAGCGGAGTGGAGAGCCTGCTTCGTGAGTCTGTGCCACCAGGGTTTGGAACCGACCTTGCCTCAGCAGACTTTCGCGACCAGCGGCAAGACGAAGACGAAGTGACCTTCGGTTGTTCAGCTCTCCGAAAGCAGGTCCCTCCACTCTGCTCGCTGCGCTCGCTCCGGTCGGGATGACAGGTATCGAAAAGTCTGCTGAGGCAATAGGTCGGCCCCAATCCCTGGTGGCACAGACTCACGGGTTTTGCTAGATTGCGGGGCAGGCGCCTCTTTTGATGAACTCGCCTTGACCGGCGTGGCCCAGAAATTTCTCTCCCTCGACCAGGACGCGTCCGCGGGAGAGGACGACGTCCGGCATGCCGGTCACCTTGATGCCTTCGAACATGGAATAGTCCACGCGCATATGATGGGTTTTGGCGCTGATGGTGTGCTCACGTTTGGGATCGAAGATCACCAGGTCGGCGTCGCTGCCCACCGCAATCGTGCCCTTGCGGGGATAGAGACCGAACAGTTTGGCGGGCGCGGTGGCTACCAGTTGAACAAAACGATTTACGCTGAAGCGTCCCTGGGCGACCCCGCCGGAGTACACCAGGCTCATGCGATGCTCGATGCCGGGGCCGCCGTTGGGGATTTTGGTGAAGTCGCCGATGCCCATTTCCTTCTGCTCCTTGTAGCAGAACGGGCAGTGGTCGGTCGAGACGACCTGCAGATGGTCGTGGGTGAGTCCCTTCCACAATTTTTCCTGGTGCCATTTTTCCCGCAGCGGCGGGGTGAAAACATATTTGGCGCCTTCAAAGCCGGGCGCGTCCATGTTCTCCAGTGACAGGTAGAGATATTGGGGACAGGTTTCGGCATAGACGGGCAGGCCGCGATCGCGGGCCTCGCGAACTTTTTCCAGCGCGTCGTTGCAGCTGAGATGCACGATGTACACCGGTGAACCAGCCATTTCAGCGAGAGCGATGGCGCGAGCGGTGGCTTCGGCTTCCGCCGTGGTCGGGCGAGTGAGGGCGTGATACTTGGGGGCGGTCTTGCCTTCGGCCAGAGCCTGCTTGACGATCACGTCGATGGCGCCGCCATTCTCCGCATGCATGCAGACCATGGCCCCGGCTGCGGCCGAAGTCCGCATGGCTTTGAAAATGCTGGCGTCGTCGAGCATGAAAACGCCGGGGTAGGCCATGAACAGTTTGAAGCTGCTGACGCCTTCGCGGACCAGTTGCGGCATTTCCGCCAGTTGCGCGTCGGGCAGATCAGTGATGATGCAGTGAAATCCGTAATCGGCCACTGCTTTTGACGAAGCCTTTTGCATCCAGGCATCAAAGGCGGTGCGCAGGGACTGGCCCTTGTACTGGATGGCGAAGTCGATCAGGGTGGTGGTGCCACCGAAAGCGGCGGCGCGAGTACCGGTTTCAAAATCATCGGCGCTGGTGGTGCCGCCGAAGGGCATATCGAGATGAGTGTGGACATCGATTCCGCCGGGGAACACGTACTTGCCGGAGGCGTCAATCAGGCGCGTGGCATTTTCGCGCGGCAAGCTGCTGCCCAGGGCAACCACCCGGCCGCCTGTAATGGCGACGTCCGCCTGAGAAGTATCGGCAGCCGTGACCACGGTGCCGCCGGTAATGATGGTGTCGAACCCCATTGGCTAATCCCCTGACGCTTGAGTCCCGTCGGGACGGGGCCGAAGCGTGATGTATTCTATGCTAGCAGGCTGCGGAAAAGCGGCGATGAGTTAAGCAAGAATCGGTTTGGGGCAGCTTGGGAAGGGCACGACTTCAGTCGTGCCACCTGATCATTGGAAATGGGTTTGCGCTTTGGCGCCTGAGGTTTGCCGTTAGGTTTCTTGGTTGACCGTGCGGTTTACTTCTACCCCACAACACAAAGGGAATTATGAAGTTCGGGATCACCCTCAAACCCGACATTTCAGTGGAGCGCATTGTCGCGCTGACCCGGCAAGCCGAGGCCTCTGGCTTCGAGTACGGATGGATTTTTGATTCCCACGTGCTGTGGAAGGAGCCTTACCCGCTCCTGACCCTGATGGCGAACGCAACCCGGAGCATGCGGCTGGGTCCGTGCGTAACTAATCCCGCCGTTCGCGACCTTACGGTGACCGCCAGTCTTTTTTCTACGCTGAACCTGATTTCGGGCGGGCGCATGGAGTTGGGTATTGGACGCGGCGACAGCTCCAGGCGTGTACTAGGAAAGAAACCGGTAACTCCGGCGGAGTTGGAGCGCGCGGTCGTCACTTTTCGCGAACTCACGGCGGGACGGGAAGTGCAGTACGATGGTCAGCCCGCCCGGCTCGCCTGGGCGAGCGGATCCCCTCCGGTCTGGATTGCGGGTTACGGGCCGAAGGTTTTGAGCCTGGCGGGACGGATCGCGGACGGTGTGATTCTGCAATTCGCCGATCCCGACCTGATTGAGTGGTGCCTGGGATTTGTCCGGCAAGGCGCGAGGGAAGCGGGCCGCGATCCCTCGGCAGTCGAAGTCATGGCTGCGGCCCCGGTTTGGGTCTCGGATGACCTGGCCGTGGCGCGGCAGCGGGTGCGCTGGTTTCCCGCGCTGGTGTCAAATCATGTGGTTGATCTGGTATCGCGGTACAAGCCTGAAGACCTCCCGGCGTCGCTCACTTCCTACGTGCAGGACCGGGCCGGATACGATTACCAGCACCATGCCGAGGTGGGCAGCGACAATGCCCGCTTCGTTTCCGATGAGGTTGTGGACCGGTTTTGCCTGGTGGGACCGGTTGAAGCTCATCGCCAGAAGCTCAAGAAACTCGCTGAGGTGGGCGTGACCCAGTTCAATATCTATCTGATGTGCGGGGACGAAGAGCTGACCCTTGAGTCCTACAAGCGGGACGTGCTGCCTGGGTTTCGCGCGGGGGATTGAGCGGGCTATTTTCAGTTACCAGTTTTGTGGTTCTCGGTTCTCAGAAACGTTATGAGAGTTTTTTCGTCAAAGAATAAGATGCTTCGAATTCTTACAGCGCTTTTTGCAGGCAGCAGTTTAGCCCTTTTGAGCGCATGCTCGGGGACCAAGGCTGAGGCTCCGCGCATGAGCGCGGTTCCGGTGCTGGTGGCCACGGTGGAACAGAAATCCGTTCCGTTACAGGTGAAGGCGATTGGCGCTGTCGAAGCCTACTCGAACGTTTCGGTGAAGACGCAGGTCACTGGGGAACTTACCGGAGTGCACTTCAAGGAAGGCGCCGACGTCAGCCAGGGACAACTGTTATTTACCCTCGATAAGCGGCCGTTTGAAGCGGCGCTGAAACAGGCGCAGGGAATGCTCTCGCGCGACCAGGCGCAGGCCGCCAATGCGCGCAACCAGGCCAATCGTTCGCGGGCGCTGAACCAGGCGGGCGTAGTTTCGAAAGAAGAATATGATCGCATGCAATCCGAGGCGGATGCCCTCGAGGCCGCCGTGGTTGCCGATCAGGCCGCGGTCGAGAACGCGCGGGTGCAGCTGGTTTACTGCAGCATTTATTCGCCGATCAATGGCCGCACCGGTCCTCTGCTGATTCACCAGGGCAACATGATCAAGGCCAACGACACGCCGTTTCTGGTGAGCATCAACCAGGTGCAGCCGATTTATGCGACTTTTACCGTGCCCGAGCAGAACCTGGCCGACATCAAACGCTATTCCGGCCGGGGAAAGTTGCGGGTGCAGGCATTCATTCCCAACGACACGCGCGGTCCGGCCTCGGGTTGGCTGAGCTTTATCGACAACACCGTGGACCAGGCCACCGGCACCATCAAGCTGAAAGGTGAATTTCCCAATGCCGACCGGCGGCTCTGGCCGGGCCAGTTTGTGGACGTGGTCCTGACCCTGGCCCAGCAGCCCAACGCCATCGTCGTGCCCTCCCAGGCGCTGCAGAATGGTCAGCAGGGACAGTTCGTTTTCGTGGTCAAGCCGGACATGACGGTCGAAGCGCGAACCGTGATTCTCGATCGCAGTACCGACGGACAGGCAGTTATCTCGAAGGGGCTCACCCCGGGAGAACAGGTAGTCACTGACGGCCAGCTGCGTCTGGTCCCTGGAGTGACCAAAGTGGAACTCAAGGAAGTTGCGGCGCCCCCTGCGAACCCTGCCCGGGCCGGGGGCTAGTCATCATGAACGTCGCCGAAATCTTTATTCGCCGTCCGGTCATGACCACCCTGGTGATGCTGGGCATCCTCATGTTCGGCATCATGGGTTATCGCCTGCTGCCGGTGAGCGATTTGCCCAACGTGGATTTTCCCACCATCCTGGTTTCGGCCAGCCTGCCGGGCGCGACGCCGGACACCATGGCTTCGGCCGTGGCCATGCCGCTGGAGAAGCAATTCTCGACCATCGCCGGCGTGGACTCGATGACTTCGTCGAGCACTCAGGGTTCGACGCAGATCACGCTGCAATTCAATCTGAGCCGCAATCTGGATGCTGCCGCGCAGGACGTGCAGTCCATGATTGCGAAGGCGGCCCGCGATCTGCCGCAGAACCTGCCCAGCCCGCCTTCGTATCAGAAGGTGAATCCGGCCGACCAGCCGATTTTGTATCTCACCCTCAGTTCTCCAACCTTGCGGCTTTCCGATGTGGATGAATATGCCGAGACGCTGATGGCACAGCGCATCTCCATGGTGAGCGGCGTGGCCCAGGTGAGCGTGTTCGGAGCGCAGAAGTACGCGGTCCACGCCAAACTTGATCCCAAGGCGCTGGCCAGCCGCCAGATCGGCATTGATGAAGTCTCGAACGCGATTCAGAACGGCAACGTAAATCTTCCCACCGGAATTCTGTACGGCACGCACCAGGCGTTTACGGTCCAGGTGAATGGCCAGCTGACCAAGGCCTCCGAATATGGGCCGCTGGTTGTGGCCTACCGCAACGGCGCTCCCGTCCGCCTGCAGGACCTGGGAGAAGTAGTCGATGGCGTCGAGAACGACAAAACTGCAAGCTGGTATTACGACGCCAAGGGTTTGCGGCGCGGCATCGTCCTCGCCATTCAACGTCAGCCCGGGACCAACACGGTCGAAGTCGTGGACTCCATCAACCAGTTGATGCCCAGCTTCCGCGCGGTCATGCCGCCTTCGGTAAATGTGGACACGCTTTACGACCGCTCGGTTTCCATCCGCTCGTCGGTGGACGATGTTAAGTTCACACTGTTCCTGGCGCTGGTACTTGTCATTCTGGTCATCTTCCTGTTTTTGCGGAACCTTTCGGCGACCGCCATTCCCAGCATGGCGTTGCCCATGTCCATCGTGGGCACGTTCGCGATCATGTATCTGCTGGGCTATTCGCTGGACAATCTGTCGCTGATGGCCTTGACCCTGTCGGTCGGCTTCGTGGTCGATGACGCCATCGTGATGCTGGAAAACATCGTGCGCCACATGGAGATGGGCGAGCCACCGATGGAAGCGGCTTTTCGCGGGGCGCGCGAAATCGGCTTCACCATCGTTTCCATGACCCTGTCGCTGGCCGCGGTGTTTATTCCCGTGCTGTTCATGAGCGGCATTCTGGGACGGCTGCTGCACGAATTCGCGGTCACCATCAGCGTGGCGATTCTGGTCTCCGGCGTGGTTTCACTCAGCCTCACGCCCATGCTGTGCAGCCGTTTCCTGCGGGCGTCGAAGGAAATAGAGCATGGCCGGCTGTGGCAGGCTCTTCGAGAGCTTCTTCGACGGGCTGTTACGCCTTTACGATCGCACTCTGCAGGTCACGCTACGACACAAATTTGCCACCATGGCGGTCTCCGTCGTGGTGATGGCGGGCACAGCGTACCTGTTTGTGGCCATCCCCAAAGGCTTCCTGCCCGATGAGGACCAGGGACAGATCTTCATCTTCACCGAAGGCCCGCAGGGCATCTCTTTCGACAACATGGTGGAGCACCAGGCGGCATTGAACAAGGTAGTGATGGCGCAGCCCTATATCGATTCCTTCATGTCCACGGCTGCGGGAGGCAACGCAGGGCGTCTCTTTGCCCGCTTGAAACCCCGCAGCCAGCGCCCATCGGCGCAGGAGATCGTTCAGGACCTGCGCGGGAAGCTGGCGGCGGTTCCGGGCATCAACGCCTTCCCGCAGATGTTGCCGACCATCCGCATCGGCGGGCAGCTGACCAAGAGCCAGTACCAGTTCACGCTGCAGGCGCCGGACACCAACGAACTGTATCAGGACGCCCCTAAGCTGGAAGCGAAACTGCGCAGCGATCCGCAATTGCAAAAGCTGCTGCAGGATGTCACCAGCGATTTGCAGATCACCAATCCGCAGGTGAATGTGGACATCGACCGGGACAAGGCTTCGGCACTGGGCGTCACCGCCAACCAGGTGGAAGACGCGCTTTACACCGCTTATGGCCAGCGCCAGATTTCCACCATCTACGCGCCCAACAACGCCTATCGCGTGATCACCGAACTGGAAAACCAGTACCAGCTCGATCCCTCGGCGCTTTCGATGTTGTACGTGAGGTCTTCCGGTGGGCAACTTGTTCCCTTGAACGCCGTAGCCAAATTGACGCGATCGCTGGGCCCGCTCACCATCAATCACCTGGGCCAGCTGCCCGCGGTGACCATCTCTTTCAATCTGCGCCCGGGGGTCTCGCTGGGCGACGCCGTCAACGCCGTGGGCAAAGCAGCGCGGGAAATGCTGCCGGCAACCGTCAGCACCAGCTTTCAGGGCACGGCGCAGGCGTTCGAGTCGTCGATCAGCGGGCTCGGCCTGCTGTTAGTGATGGCCATCCTGGTGATCTACCTGGTGCTGGGCATCCTGTATGAGAGCTTCATCCATCCCCTCACGATTCTTTCCGGCCTGCCTTCGGCTGGTTTTGGCGCGCTGATTACGCTGATGCTCTTCCACCTGGAGCTCAACCTGTACGGTTTTGTGGGTGTAATCATGCTGGTCGGGATCGTGAAGAAAAATGCCATCATGATGATCGATGTGGCACTGGAGCGGCAGCGCGACAGCAACGCTGCTCCGCAGGAGGCGATCTATCAGGGAGCGTTGCTGCGCTTCCGTCCCATCATGATGACGACAATGGCGGCGCTCATGGGCACGCTGCCCATCGCGCTGGGCTTTGGCGCGGGCGCGGAATCACGCCGCCCGCTGGGGCTGGCAGTCGTGGGTGGGCTGGTATTCTCCCAACTGCTGACGCTCTACATTACTCCCGTCTATTACATCTACATGGATTCCTTCCAGAACTGGCTCCGCTCCCGCAAGAAGCGCAAGGCGCTTCCGGAGAGTGAATTCGAAAGGGAACCCGCGCTCGCGGGGAAGGCGAGCAAGTAGGACAGGAATCAGCACTCGGCAATTAGCAATTGGCAATTAGCCAACCCGTCCTTCTGTTTGCCCTTCCGGTTCAAATCGGCCCGTGGTGGCTGCGGATCATCTGCTGCGCTGGGTATCGGAGTGGGTTGATGGCGCGACTGCTGATAAAGCCTTCGAGACGGGCTGGCCAATTGTCTAATTGCCAATTGCCAGAGCGCTGATCGGGTAACATGTCCGGTTGGGTGTGAACCATCTTGGATTCGAACGCCGCTGAAATCGACACTGTTTCCGACAAAGCCCCACCCCCGGCGTGGTTTCGATTTCTTGCTCCCTCCATCACCGATCTGATCTTCGTCATTCTGCTGTTTGCCATGAGCAGCGGGGCGCTGGCGCCGCGGCTGCTGGGAGATGCCAGCATTGGGTGGCACATCCGCAACGGCGAGCAGATGCTGCAGGCGCACTCGATCACGCGCACCGATCCGTTCTCCGTCACCATGGGCGGGCATACCTGGTACGCCTGGGAATGGCTCTATGACCTGGCCATCGCGGGCATTCACCATGGCTTCGGACTGAACGGCGTGGTCTTCTTCACCGCCGTGATCATTGCCCTGACTTTCGCGCTCACGCTGCGCCTGTGCTTGCGGCGCGGCGCCGACCTTCCGGTCACGGCGCTCCTGCTCGCCCTGTCTTTGGGCGTCTCCATGATTCATCTGTTTGCCCGGCCCCATGTGCTGAGCTGGTTGTTCACCGTGATCTGGTTCCAGGTATTGGATAGCTCCGAAAGCGGAGACAGCGCACGGAGCCGCCGGCGCTTGTGGTACCTGCCCGCGCTGATGCTGCTCTGGGTGAATGTACATGGCGGATTCGTGCTGGGCCTGGCGCTGCTCGGCTTGTATCTGTTGAGCGCTGCCATACGGTACTACCGGGGGCGCGATGGAGAAGAGTCACGAAGCTTGGCGCAGCGTTTGAAAACGCTCGGAATGGTGACCGTGGCTTCGCTGGCAGCCAGTCTGATCAATCCGTACGGTTATGAGTTGCACGTTCATGTTTACCGATACCTTACCAGCCGCTGGCTGATGAACCATATCGACGAATTTCTTTCGCCCAATTTTCACGGCGTGGCCCAGCAATGCTTTGTCGCGATCCTGCTGATCACGATTGTGGCGTTGGCCGTGGCCCGCACCAAGCCGTCCCTGTCGCGTGTGTTTGTCCTGCTTTTTGCGACCTACAGCGGTTTGTTCGCTGCGCGCAGTCTTCCGGTGTCGTCACTGCTGCTCACGCTCATCGTAGCGCCGCTGTGGACCCAGGCCATCGCGGAAGGGGGCCGTAATCCCCATCTCTCCTCAAGGCTGCAAGCCTTGCTTTCGAGGTGGCGGGCATCCACAGCGCGCATGGGGCGGATTGAACTAGGCTTCAGCGGCCATGTCTGGCCTCTGGCTGCGATACTTCTTGGTTTGCTGGTATGCGCGCATCAGGGCAAGCTGGGCTCATCGCAATGGATGAACGCGCACTTCGATCCCAAACACCTGCCGGTGCAGGCCACCGATGTGATTATGCAACGCGGCCTTCACGAGCCGATCTTCGCGCCCGACTCCTGGGGCGGATACCTGATTTACCGCCTCTACCCGCAAAACAAAGTCTTCGTCGATGACCGCCACGACTTCTACGGAGTAGATTTTCTGCGCGATTACCTGAAGGCAATTCGGCTGACGCCCGACTGGGACAAGTTCTTGAAGAGAAGCACGTCAATTGGGCGCTGCTGCCGGCCGGGTCATCATTGGCCAACATGCTGGAGGAAACCGCGCAGTGGAATGTGGCGTATCGGGATGGAACCGCGGTGTTGCTGGAACGGAAGCAGCTTCTGGCTCCTGGCTTCTAGCTTCTGGTGTGCTGTCCGAGGTGAATGTAGGCGGCGCAGTTCGAGTTGACTGAACAGCAGGTCCCCATTCGACTCCCCCTCGTGTGCACTCGGGGTTCGCTCAGGGCAGGCTCTCCACTGCGCTCGCTTCGCTCCGCTGCGGTCGGGATGACAATAGTAATTCAATGAATTTCCGGGACAGGACATAGCTACTGGCTTATCGACCAGGACCCGATCGATGCCAGGAGCCGGTGTGCTGCCTCAGAAGTACAGGGAATTTCGAGATGTAAGCGGTGCCGGTCGAGTCGGCTGAAACAGCAGGTCCCTCCACTGCGCTCGCTTCGCTCCGCTCCGGTCGGGATGACAATTTATTAATTCAACGAATTTCCGGGGCAGGACACTAGAAGCCAAGAAGCCAAGAAGCCAGGAGCTAGAAGCGCTTTCCTAGTATTGATCGTTGGTATCGATATTGAAGCCGAGGATCGCGTTGACCTCAATCGGCTCGTTGCCGCGCAGCACGGGACGAAACTTCCAGCTGTTGAGCGCGGTCAGGACTTTGCTGGTCATCACTGCGTTAGCGGGCTCGAGCACGTGAGGCCGGCGCAGTAATCCAGTGCGGTCGAGGACGCAGGAGATCACCAGGCGCGCCTTGGGCAGCCCCGTCGGAAGGTCAGAGCGCATGGCTTGAGGAGCGGTGAGGTCTTCGGCGTAACCGTGGACGGCGGAAGTCGGGTCGGCAAACTGCATGACAGCCGTGCCCAGCGCGGTCTCAATGTAGATGGTGTAAACCTTGTCTCCCTTCAGCTTGCCGTAGAAATCGAATGCGCCACCTGAACGCGAAGTGGCGACTACCGTAATATCAGGCCCGCGATTTTCCGGACTGGTATTGGAACGTCCCGGGCCCCCTGCTGCCTTCCCGCCGGAACCAAAGCTGGGCAAGGTCACGACGTTGCTGCTGCCACCCTTAACGGAGACTCCGGGCAGGGCAGGAGTGCCGCTGGTTCCGGTGCCCGCGCCGCCGGAGCCGGGAAAAGGCGAGATACCGCCGCGCGCCATGGGATCGGATCCGGGACCAGTGCCATCCTTGCCGGCGCCCGCCCCGGGGCCGGAGAAGCCGCTACCCGGTCCGTCGCCGCGTCCGATGCCGCCGCCTCCGCCCGAGCCGCCCAGCCCGGCCTTGTCGCCTCCCGAGGGAGACATCGCCAGTGCGCCGCTTCCGCCGCTGCCGGGCAGGCCAACCTTCGACCCGGGCTGGCTGGAAACCACCACGCCCGAAGTGCTGCCACCGCCGTTGCTGCTGGGAGGCGCTGCCGCCAGGCCGGCATCCAGCGGGCCGCCCAGCCCTGCGCCGCGGTTGCCTCTGCCTTGTCCGGTAAGGGAACCTCCGCCCGAAACCGAGGGAGGCGGCGGGACCACGGACGTTGCCGTGCCGCTTCCCAATCCACCTGCCATGGAACGCTGTGCCGCTCCTGCGCCCAATTGGACAGTGGGAGGCACAACCGAAGCGCTGCCCAGGCCGCTGATGTTACGGCGTTGAGCTGAGTCATCGTTCACCTGGACCGGAGGCGGAACCACCTGCTTCTGCAGCTCGCCGGGCCCGAAGCCCGGTCCCATCGTCGCCACCTCGCGAGTCATGGTGGGCGGCGGTGCGACGACCCTGGGCGCCGGCATGGTGAGCCGCGGATTCAGGTTCGTCAGCTGCTCCGGGGCCGAAACCGGAGGCGGAACCACTTGCACCGCATTCGATCCGGGAATACGAAGAGTGGAGACTTCGCGCTGGGGCGCCGCCACGCTGGGCGGGGCCACTCCCACGTTCAACTGGGGCGCGGCCCGCAGTTGGTCCGGCACCTGTGGAGCTGGCGCGACTACGGTCTGAGTCAATACCGGCGCCCGTAACGAAGAGCGCATGCCTTCCGCCGGAGCAGGGCCGGGCAGCGCCTTCAATGCCAGCAGGTTCGCGACCGCGGAATTGGACCTGGGCAGGTCAAGCTTGGGTGCGTCGGCAACGGTTTCGCGCAGCGTGCTGCCGCGCGCCACCCGGATGGTTTGCGTGGGATGATGCGCCTCGCGCCCGCCCGAGCGCCCGGAGCGGCCTGCCTCCGCGCCGCCAACGTCCTCTGTGCGTGGCAGTTCGTTGCCGGAATAGTAGATGACGTCGTACTTGGGTTTGGGCGGCGGCTCGTAGGGCTGCATGCTGGCCAGCTTCGCGGGTATCACGATAACGGCGACCAGCAGGAGCAGCTCAAACGCCCAGGACAGCAGAATGCCCCACCACGGAAACAGGCCAACCTGGGCCTCGCCGGCCAGGCGCTTGGGCGACTTGCCCATCGCCGGACCAATGGCGGTCAGGAACTCGTCCCAACGCGAGGGCCATTCGACCAGAAAGTTGGGGGCGTCGTTCATTCCTGGCCTGCCTGTCCCAAAGCAATCTCGATTTTGTCGCCGATAGCGGTCTGGGTGGAACTCAAGGTACGGCAGGGCAACTCCAGCACGGACGTTGCCCGCAAACGCACTGGAGCCAGCCGCCACGGTTTCAGATTTTCTTCCAGGTGAACCACAACTTTGTCGCTGTCCAGGTAGATCACGTCAATGGGAAAACGCATGGCGAAGGTGTGCACGCCGCGCGAGGGCACGATCCACAAACCTTGTCCAGCAGGGAAGTTGCCGGCATCGGTGCACATCAATCCGCAGAAGCGGGACCAGTGGGTCTCTGCGATACGGAGGTGCCGGGCCAGGTAAGCCTGGCGCGTTCGATTCAAAGCGTATCCCGTGGGACCCGGTACCGGCATCACAACTCCTGGGCTTGACCTTGCAGCAAAGGCATTTTTAGTGTGCCCCTGGCGCCAGGATACGAAACAGCTGGATGATGGCCGGCCCCAGCGTCACGAAGATGATGGAGGGAAGAACGAACAGCACCAGGGGGATGATCATCTTGATGGTGGTTTTTGCGGCCTGTTCCTCGGCCCGCTGGCGGCGTTCGGTGCGCAGCGAATCGGAGTGAATACGAAGCGCCTGGCTGACGCTGGTACCGAAGCGGTCGGTCTGGACCAGGGTGGCGACCAGTGCGCGTACATCGTCAACCCCGGTGCGATCGACCAGATTTCGCAGCGCCTCGGAGCGGGGCTTGCCGGCCCGCATTTCCAGATTCATCAGATAGAATTCGTCACTCAGGTCGGGATGGGCATGGCGCAAGTCTTCGCCGACCCGCATCAGTGCCTGGTCCAGCGCCAGGCCGACTTCCACGCAAATTACGGTGAGGTCCAGGGCATCCGGCAATCCCAGGGTGATGCGCCGCTGCCGGTTGCGGATCAAGCGCTTGAGCACAAAGCGGGGAATAAAGAAACCAAAGCCTCCCACTCCGATCATCAGGAGCAAATCGAAGTTGCCCTTGACCGCGATCACGCCCAGCATACCGACCAGGGCCAGCAGCACGCGCGCGCCGACGTAGATGGTCAAGTGTCGCGGTTCGCGATAGCCAGCCTGAATCAGCCATTTGCGCGTTCTCGAAACTTCACTCGGAGAGAGAGGAAGGGCCTTGCTGAGAGGGTCGAGCGCCTGTTCCAGGCGTTCCTTGAAAGCCGGTTTTTCCTGGGGTTGGGCCTTCTGCCAGCCCAGGGCGCGCAGGCGCGAACCCAGCACCGAGAAAGGCGCGTAGGCAGCCGCCCCGAACGAAAACACGACCAGGGCGATGGTCAGAAACAACAGGATTGCCAGTGCCAGAGCCATGCTTTTAGACCTGAATCTGAATGATCTTCCGGATCACGAAATAGCCCAACGTCTGCAAGGTAATGCCGACCACGATCAGCATGTGCCCGATGGGGTCGTCAAACAGCGGCCGGATAAAACTGGGGTTCATGGCCTGCATGGTGACCACAATGATGGGCGGCAGTCCCATCAGCAGCATCATGGTCATGCGCCCCTGGGCAGTGTGCACCCGCACCTGCCGCATGATCTTGAACCGTTCCCGAATGACATAGGACAGGTTGTCGAGAATTTCCGCAAGATTACCGCCGGTCTCGCGCTGCAGCATTACCGCGGTGACAAAGAACTTGACGTCCACCAGGGGCATGCGCTCGGTCAGGTTGATCAGGGCATCGCGCACCGGCAGACCGAACTTCTGCTCTTCATACAACTTGCGGAATTCGGAAGCCACCGGCTCGCCAATCTCGCTGGCAATCAGTTCCAGGGCGGTGGTGAAGGCATGACCGGCACGAACCGCGCGGGCCAGGGTGTCAATCGCCTCGGGAAAAATCTCCTCGAATTTTTCGAAGCGCTTGGTCCGTTTGTAGTTGGCGTAGGAGTAAGGCAGAAATGCGCCAATCAGAAGGCCCAGCCAGGCAAATTGCGGGAAACCGCTGAACAGCAGAACAATCAGTCCCAGCCCGGCTCCGCTGAGCAGGCACAAAAGCAGGACGTTGCCGGCGCGGCTCTTGACATCGGCCTGCTCGAGCAGGGTCTGGAAGTTGGAGATGCTGGAAGAGCGGCGCAGCAGGTTGTCGAGCGCCGGGATCTTGCTCATTACTTCGTCGCGCAGCAGGGCCAGTTCCTGGTTGGGCTCGCGCTCCCCGGCCTTCTGCACGGTGGAGAGCCGTTCGCGCAGCAGCCGGGCCTTGGAACTGCGTTCGTCCAGCAGGGAAGCGCCGACAAACACGGCCAGCGCCACCACCAGAAAGACCGCAATGGAAATCACGATGAACATACGATGTCAGCAACCCAACTTCCCGGCTGGTCGTGCCTTGCCCAACCCGTGCGGGCCCAAGTCTCTCCGCAGTCCGACTAAACCTCCATGTGCGATTCGAACAACGCGGGACGCAGGCGGCAGCCCGCCGTGGCCAAGCGGTCGGCAAACTTGGGCCGGATCCCGCTGGCCCGGAACGTGCCGCGCACTTTCCCGGTTTCGTCAATTCCCTGGCGCTCGAAGACGAAGATGTCCTGCATGCAGATTACTTCGCCTTCCATGCCAGTCACCTCGGAAATAGTGATCACTTTCCGGGTGCCGTCGGAGAGGCGTGAAACCTGGACCACGGCATGAATGGCGGCCGCGATCTGATGGCGCATGGCGCGCTCGGGAATATTGAGATTGGCCATGGAGCACATGTTCTCAACCCGGGCCAGCGCGTCGCGCGGGGTGTTGGCGTGCACCGTGGTCAGCGAGCCCTCGTGGCCGGTATTCATGGCCTGCAGCATGTCAAAGGCCTCTTCGCCGCGGACCTCGCCCACCACGATGCGGTCGGGACGCATACGCAGACTGTTGATGACCAGTTGCCGCTGCCGCACCGCGCCCTTGCCTTCGATATTGGGCGGACGCGTTTCCAGCCGGACCACGTGCTCCTGCTTCAACTGCAGTTCGGCCGCATCCTCGATGGTGACGATGCGGTCGGAATTCGGAATGTAGCTGGAGAGAACGTTCAGCAGCGTGGTCTTGCCGGCGCCGGTGCCGCCGGAGATCAGGAAATTCAGCCGTCCCTTGACCATGGCCGACAACAATTCCAGCATGGGCTCGGTCAGGCTCTTGTTCTCGATCATGTTGCGGGCGGTGACCGGATCGCGGCCAAAACGGCGAATCGAAAGACAGGGGCCGTCGATGGCCAGAGGCGGAATGATGGCGTTGACGCGGGAGCCATCGGCCAGGCGCGCATCGACCATGGGCGAAGACTCATCCACGCGCCGTCCGATGCGCGAGACGATGCGGTCGATGATCTGCATCAGGTGAGCGTCGTCCTTGAAACTCAGACCGGTGGCCTCGAGTTTGCCCGCCCGTTCCACGTAGACCCTGTTGTAGCGGTTGACCAGAATATCGGAGATGGTCGGGTCTTTGAGCAGAGGTTCCAGCGGGCCCAGGCCGAAGATCTCATCCAGAATTTCGCGGGAGAGCCGTTCGCGCTCGGCGAAACTGAGAGGCACGGCCTCGCTGTTGACCGTATTCCGGATAAGCAGCAGAACTTCTTCGCGCGCCGCATCGCTGGGGGTGCGCCCCAGTTTCTCCAGGTCGAGGCGGTCAAGGATCTTGCGATGAAGGTCGGCCTTGACCTGCTGGTATTCGGTTCTTTCGAAGGTCTGCAAATTCGCCATACGTTCTAACCTGACCCTGCCTCAATCCTGTCTTGAACCTAAACGGTCTTAAACAAAGACCACGCTTTGCGCTTCACATCGATGTCGTTTTCGGTCAAAGCCGCGGCCAGCCCGGCAAAGGACCGGGCCATTTCGCTATAGGCCTGCTGCATGAGCGGGACGCCGCGATCGATAGCGCCCGATACCGCGAAATACTGATTGGGAATCTTCCACAGCAGCTTGGCTCCCGCTGCAGCCTCGGCGTCGGCTTCGCTGAAGCCGGCGATCTTGCGGAAGCGGTTGAGCACCAGGCGCACCCGCTCCCGTCCTCCGGTCTCGCCCAGATATTGCTGGATCCGGGTCGCGCTCCACAGCGACGCGACATCGGCATGGGCGACCAGCAGCACGGTTTCCGAAAGATTGCACACCAGTCGCGTGGTCGCGTCCACCCGCGAAGAGGCATCGACCACCACGTAGCGGAAGTGTGCCGACCAGCAAATCAAACAGGCGCGCGAATTCCGCCGTGGCCGGTTCCACGACCAGAGGCATATTGGCGCCCGCCAGCAACTGCAGGCCGCCGCCATGGCGAGTCATGAAGCTCTCCAGCAGCGAACTGTCGAGCCGGTGCAGGTTGCGAATCGCGTCCGCCAGCGTGAACTGGGGCTTCAGATTCATGTGCAGGGCGGCGTGTCCCAGGGAGGCAATGTCCACCAGGGCAACGTTGCCGTGGGCCGAATGCAGCGCCAGGGCCAGATTCACGGCGGTGGTGGTGGCCCCGCTCCCGCCTTTGGCATTGACTACGGTAAAGACTTTTCCCCGCGGCCCCTCGCGGTCAACTTTCCGTTGCGCCGCGGTCAGCCGGACGAAGGCTTCGAGCAGGTCGGTGGTGGTGGTGGGACGCTCGATGAATTCGCGCGCGCCGGAGCGCATGGCGCTCACGATGACCTGGGGCTGGGACATGCTGCCCACCGCAAAAATGGCGGCGTCACGCACTTCCTGGTGGATCAGTTCGATGGCCCGCAGCGCCAGCGTGTAATTGTCCATGGGCACATCCACCAGGACGACCTGAGGAGCAGCGCTTTGCACCCGGCGCAGGACCGGGTCTGTGACCACAACCGGATAACTGGTGCAGGTGTGCACCACGCGCGCCACGCTGGTGCCATCCACCAGCACCTGCAGCACGGCACGCTGCTCGCTATCCTGGGCAATGACTACGACAGAAAGTTCGGGCATCGTATTTCCGGCCCCCTACTGATCCTCTTCCTTCACCATTCTACGTGCCTGAACTATATCGTGCAGATTACGCAGGTCATTCGTTTCACTTCTTGTCATCGGCCGGCTTGCCGTCGAACTTGTCTTTGTCCATAAAGGGCTTGGGATTGACCGGCAGTGGCGGGGCCTGCGTGCTGGGAGAGATGCGATGCGCCGTGCACAGCACCATCAATTCAGAATTGGTCCTTTGCGCACTCTTGCTTTTGAAGAAATTTCCCAGAATCGGGATGTCGCCCAGCCCGGGTATCTTGTTGTACAGATCGGTCACCCGGTTATCGATCAATCCGGCGATCACAAAGCTTTGCCCGTCCTGCAGTTCGAACTCGGTTTCAGCCTTGCGCGTACTCAGCGCGGGCACAGTGAATCCGGAAATCGTCAGCGCATTAGCGAAATCCAGCGCGCTGACCGACGGCGCCACTTTCAAATGGATGTTTCCATTGGGCATGATCACCGGGGTAAATTTCAGCTCGACTCCGAATTCCTTGAACGAAATCGTGACTGCGGTGAAACCCTGGCCGGGCTGCACGATGGGGAAGGGAAATTCTCCTCCCGCCAGAAAGCTGGCTTCCTTGCCGTTGACCGCGATCAGGTTGGGCTCGGCCAGAATCTGCAGCAGGTTCTTCTGCTGCAGCGCCTTGATCACGGCGCCGATATTGACGTCGGTGCGAGTCACGAAGAGATTGAGAAAGTCGCTGATGGTGGTGGTGGGCGCCACGCTGGTGGTGGTACTCACGCCATTGCTGGTGCTGGTCGAATTGGGCGGCCTGACGACCTGCACCGAGCCAAATTGCCCAGTCTGGCTGGTGGCGATGGTGTTGCCCAGACCCGGCATGAACAAATTGATTCCCAGCTGGGTGATGACCGAGCGATCCACTTCGGCGAATTTCACTTCCAGCAATACTTCCTGGGCTCCGACCGGACCGAAGGTCAGCACATTCACCACGTTCTTGGAGTAGGCCTCGGCAATCATTCCGGCGCGCTTGGAAACATCCTCGGTGGAAACGTGGCCGGAAAGCACGATGGCGGAGCGCGATGGTGAGACGTTGATCCGCTCATCGGGGAAGACCCGCCTTTCTTCCTCGGCGGCGGCGGTGACGTCCACATCCACGCGGAGATCAAAGCTGCGCGAGCGCTCCAGTTCGTCCCAGATCAGCAGCGACACCTCGCCCGCGGCCCGGCCATGCACCAGGATCTGGGTGGGTGTGACTACGATGGCGTCGGCCACGGCATCATCGGTGACGGAAACCCGCTTGAGACGCTCCGTGGTGTTGATCAGGAGCGACTTGCCCACCATGACCCGCAAGGGCGCCGCCCCTTGCGCCGCGGCTTGCGGAGCTTGTGAGCTGGCCTCGGGACCGGGGGCCTGGGTCGCGGGGGCCGGGGTGGGTTCTGGCGCCGCTGAGCTAGCCGGCGGTTGCTGAGAGACCGCGATAGACGCCGTGAGCAGAACCAACACGGACAGCACCCATCGCACCCTCGGGCTCGGTTTCAGGCTGTGTTTCTCCCACCTGCGGGAGCAGATCGACATGTCTTCGTCCTCGGAGTACTTACTGTTCCTGGAACTTGGTGACGTCTTTTTTTGTTCCCTTGATTACTTCGACCGAATAGCCCGAGGGCATGGCGGTCACTGGAACCGGCGTGGCGTGTTTAGCCGGCCTGGGCCGCGTCGGCGCGGCAACGTGCACGGGAGTGGGGACGCCTTTGTACAGCGACCCCGTGTTCACCGAGGCCAATTCCTGCTGCTTGGTGTCCAGCGGATTGCGCAACGCCAGCTGAATCTTGCCCTGGGTGGTGGCCAGGGTGAGTTTTTGGGCATCGTCGGGAGACACCAGCAGGGTGATGACGGGCGTGACCAGGGGCTCCCCGGCGGTATTGCGCTCCAACTTCTGACCCGTGGCGATCACGGCCACATTTTCCAGCACGGTGGTGGTCTGCTGCTCGGGCGCGCCGGAGGGGTTGCCGGTAAGCAGTACATCCACGCGTGTTCCCGGCACTACAAACCCGGCCACGCCGATGACTTCGTTCACCCGTACCGAGATCGCCCGCATCCCCGGAGGAATCAAGGACGGCATTCCAGCGCCCGCATTTTCTCCCGCCAGCTTGTTGGGCAGAAAAAATTCGCCCTTGGCGATGGGAAGGATAGCGCCCCGGCCCACGACGGAAGTTTTCAAGTGAAAGGCGTTCGCGGGCAGGTCGGCCGCGGTGTAGCGCACCGTCTTCACGTCGCTCTCTCCAACCTTGGCTCCGACGGCAATATCATTGGCCGCGACCACCACCTCGACGCCGGGCGCGGCGTCTCCTCCGGTTTTGCTCTGCAGGGTACGATAGACGCTGTAGCTCACAATTGCGCCCAGAGCAAGGGCCACAAACCCAATCAACAAAAGCCGGGTGCGATTCATGACTTCTCCTCAGAGTTGACGCGGCCTTGCACGGCTGCGAACGCCGAACTCCCCACTCCCCAATTGGTGTCGATACTCCTGGCCGGCGGTGTCGCGCCACGAGGTCTGACAAACGCAGGCCATCGCGCATGCGTCAACCGGGCTCATCACGGCTCCCACAGTCCGGTCCTCCGCATCGAACCCTCATTGCAGCCCGCGCGGATGGTTGCGCCCGAAATGTCGCTACTGAACCGAGCTGGCAACCGAAGAGAACACGTTGTTGGCGTTGGAACCGATCAGCCGAATGGTCCCCACCACGATCACCAGAATGACTGCCAGCATCACGGCGTATTCCGCGATGTCCTGGCCTGAATCTTCGCGCCACAAACTTATAGCCTTCGCTCTCATGATGTTGCCTCCTGATGAATCGAACGGACAAGCCAGAAACTGCCATCCCGATCAGATTGGGACAGCGCTCTGCGCCCTGAAAGGCGATTTTTCTTGTTGTTTCCGAATCAATAGCTTACGCGCGACCAGAGGGATGATCCTGAATCCCCACGCTCATCATAACCCGCAGGGTCGTGCTTAGCGACAATTTCTTGAATCGCTGGTAACAACCGGCGGCCTGCCGGTCGGGGGCGGAGTCGTAATGAGGGCTATTTTGAGGGCCAGGCGGGCTGATCCGACCGATTTCCAACCAGAAGGGCACCCGAGGTCTCCCAGTCCCTGGCGGCCGTTCGCCTCCCACGCCCCCGGAGGAACCGCTTTCGCATTGCGGATGGGACCGCGTCCGTATCTAAATCATCTACTGAATGGCGCTCGAGACCGAGGAAAAGACGTTGTTGGCGTTCGATCCAATCATCCGAATGGTGCCTACTACAACGGCGAGGATGACCGCCAGCATAACCGCGTATTCCGCCACATCCTGACCATCTTCCTCCCACAACCGGGCTAAAACACTGAACATGGTTGACCCTCGCTTTTGTGCCCGTAAACCGGAGAATGACATCGAGCGGGCAAACTGCGAAATGCAGACGGAATGATAATGTCCAGTGTGCAAGGTTTTGCAGCTTAAAGTTGATCCAGGGGATTATCTAACTTGGTTCCTGCCCGCGCAGCATGCAGAGCTTATTGGCTGCGGGTCAGAATGACCGTCTCGGTATCGCCATAAATCTGTCTCCATTTCGGACTCGCTCGAAGGGCGGTGATCAAAGGAGCGTCCGGGGGAAGGACAACGGTGCGAATCCCCCACGTCTGGATGGGCTTTCTCCAATCGTCCTTCAGGTGATAGCAGGAACCGAATTCGTTCATGAGAGTGTCTCCATAGACGTCGGCCCGGCCGTCCAAGAAAACACGATATTGGGGATACAACTTCCAGATGAAATACCCGCCCCAGTTGTAGTGGTTCATCATCGGGCCGGGAGGGTGCTCCTGCTGCAGGAAAGCGGCCGCGGCAGCGGGAAAATGTCGCGCTTCCGTTTCTGCCTGGCGGCCCACCACCTGTCGCACCCGGGCCGCGGTGAAGCCGGCGAAGGTCAGCAGCACAATCAAATTAAATGCCAGGGTTCGCGGAGCCACGCCGAGTACCGCCTTGCCGGGCCATCGCACGGCTCCCCGATCCTGCAGCCAGGTCTGGGCCATCTCGGAGAGCGCCGGGACGATAACCAATACCAAGATAGGGATGTGGCGCATGGAGCGCAGCGCCGCCGGGATCGTCGCCAGTACCAGCAGAAGATTGCGCAGCCGGGGACATCGGGGGGCCACGGCCAGTCCGGCCATCAGAGCCAACAGCATGAGCAGGAGAGGCAGGTACGTGAGATCGTGGAAGTCCGGAGAAAACCACTCGTGGATGAAGCGGTGCATCGACTCCGATCCCAGCGTCTGAAACGGGTACCAGTAAAGTCTGATGCCATTGGGATTCACCGCCACCAGCGCCACGCAAAGCGCGAACGCAGCCGCCAACGGCTTGAGCCGAGGCAAAGATTTCTGCCAGGGCTCCGGACCAGTCGCCGCCTCCAGACCTTCGCCGATTAAGAAGAGTGCGATGAAGGCCAGTCCGATGGGAAAGCCCGCGTGCAGATTCACCCAGAGCAGCATCAGGGGAGCGGTCCACCAAAGGAGTTGCGGACGTCGTTCGGAGGCATCGAGCAGCACCAGGAAAACACTGGCCAGCAACAGCGAAAACATCTGCGGACGAACGCCCCAGGTGGAGGCAGAAGCCAGCGCACCCCAGAGCGTCATGATCGCGGCGATGTAGGGTCGGCCCGGAGAACGCAGGAAAACCAGAAAAAGCGCAGCGGCTATGACGGCGGCAAAGGCCACGATGAGTCCGCCGAATCCCGCCAGCCGGTAGATGCCGAACAGCAGGACTTCCGAGAGCCATTCGTGGTTTATCCAGGGCTGGCCGAAGCGAGTGAACGAATAAGGATCGGTGTGGAAGACGCTGTGGTTCTGCAGAATCAGTTGTCCGGTGCGAAGGTGCCACCACACGTCAGGGTCAGTCATGCCGCGCACGGCCATGGTGAACAGGCCGAGCGCCAGGATGGCGACACACACATGGCGAGTTTGAAGAAACCTGGTCATGGCGGCGAAAAACCAGCAACGGCATAGAGGCTGCGGAAAAACTCAATTAGCCCGGACGAAGCGACCACGGGGGCTAAAGCCCGCATACATTCCTGACGACCTACGCGGCCCTGAAGGGCCGCTCTTCCACGGAAGGGCCGCCAGATGCGAGTTTTTCCGCAGCCTCTACAGGCGCCGCAGCCGAGTGTACTGTTTTCGGGGATGAATCAGAACACTAGTATTCAGTCGTCCCCCGCAATCGCCGTTGATGGACCCCATCGGTGCCATCTTCGCTAATCTACCGTCTGGCTGGAATGGGCTCATCCAGGGAGGCGTATTCAGCGAGAAAGCATCTCACCACCGGGTGCCCAGAAAGCGCATCGCCCGACGCACTGGCTTGATGGTAAACTCCCGGCAAGGTGGATCGGTTCCGCAAACCTTCTTATCTCCTCCCAATTATTTTTCTGGTGGGCTTTGCCGCGTGGCGCTACGGAAACCAGGTCTGGAAAGGGCACCCCGGGGATATTTATCACCGCTGGTTGGGAAGCCGCGAACTGTTGCTGAACGGGCGCAATCCCTACGGCAAGGAGGTCACGGAGGAAATACAGATCGGCCTGAGCGGGCACAAGTATGACTCGCGGCGGGATACGGCTGAGCAACGTTTTTATTATCCCGTCTATGTGGTCTTTCTGATGGCGCCCACGGTGCGCCTCCCCTTCCCGTGGGTGAAGAAGTTATTTGCCGTCCTTCTGCTGGTTCTTACCGCTGTCAGCGTGCCTTTGTGGCTGGACTTCGTGCAATGGCGTTTGACGCCGATGCAGCAATTTCTTGCGCTAGTGCTCACCTTGGCCAGCATGCCCGCACTGCAGGGGATCTACTTGCAGAACCTCGGCCTGCTGGTGTCCGCGCTGATCGCAGGGGGATGTTTTGCCGTGCGTCGCGGACGGTTGCTCCTGGCCGGACCTCTGCTGGCGTTTGCCACCATCAAGCCACACCTGGTCTTGCCGCTGGCCGGCTGTCTTTTCATCTGGAGCACTGGCGCCTGGAGCGAACGCCGGAAGCTGGTATGGAGCTTTCTCCTCAGCATGGCTGTATTGATCGCGGCCGGAGAATTGATATTGCCGGGCTGGGTAACGCAGTGCGTCCGCGGCATCCTCGTCTATCCTGAAAAATCCTACGGGGTGAGCCCGCTGCAATTGGTATTCACGCGCCCGCTCGGTTTGCTCCTGGCGCTGCCGGCGATGGCTGGTATGGCGTATCTGGCGTGGAGACTCCGGCGGGCACCCGCCTCTTCCGCCGAGTTCTCTCTTGTAGTCGTCTCGGCTTTGGCAACTACCCTGGTGGTGACCCCGAACCTCGTGCCGTACTCGGACCTGCAATTGCTCCCTGCCGTTCTGTTGCTATTGAAACAGAGAAGGGAAATCTGGGGTCTGGGACGCTGGGCAAGGCACACGTTGGTGGCTGCCCTGGGCCTGGTAGCGTGGCCTTATGTTGCGACCATCTTTTTGGCGGTGATATCACCCGTGCTGCCTGCACTTGCTACCCGTCTCTGGGTGGCGCCCCTGGCGGTCATGCCGGTACTCCCCTTGTTTCTTGTAGCCGGGCTGGCATGGGAGGTGGTGGGGCAACTGCGTCGTGGCCCTCTCGCGATCGTAAGCCCAGCGGAATAGAGGGACCGTGTCATCGGGCCTTACTGCTGGTTGTTGGAGTGATAAGGTGACAATCTCGCCATTCCCGGTTCACCCGGTTCGAGCAACCACACTCGCCGCAAGTCAAAATACTTTATCAATTCCTGATTTTGATCTCCCATATCCTGCGCCCAGATGACGTTCGCAGCATCAATGTCAGCCCGGTTATAGACCCATTCGTGAATCGGATCGTGACTGGAACTGTAACGAACGATGACGAGATGCCGGCCGCCCATTTGGCGGAGGCGATCCAGGATTTCGGCACGTTGCCAGTGCCAGGGATAAGTATCCGGGTTCCGCGGTACTCCGAGATACTGGGCGCGGATATTCACGAGACACACGGCAAAACATGCGATACCAATGATCGGGACGAGTGCGCGTCCCAGGTTATTACCGGCTCGCCGCCACTGCCGAAGGTGGCGCAGTCCTTGAATCACGATGGCATAAATGACGCAGGTCATGGGAGCAAAATAATGAGGTTGGTGCCAGGCCTCTACGGCTAATCCCGCAAGCGTAACCATCGCAGTGATCAACAGAAGCTTCACGCGACGATCGCGAGCAATACGAGGTAAGGCGAGCAGCGCAAGCGGCAGTACAGGGCCCAGAAAAAACCACCACAGAGTTGCCAGCTTGGCCCATTCCTCCCGTGCCAATCCTCGAAGCGTACGAGTTTTCACATACCTTGAAACTTCCCAGTCCGCATAAAATCTCTGCATCGCGGGGTTCCGGTACTCCGGCGCCGGACGCAGTTCCAGGCCAAGGAAGAGCGGTGCAATGGCGTAAGTTCTACGATTCAACGCTTCCGGCATCTCGAAAGCGCTGCCAGTTACGCGCCAGTTATAGTAGCCAGTCGCAACCGCCGCGCAAGCCAAGAACCAGCACCAGGGGCAACGCAATCCGGGTCAAACAGGATCGCGTTTTGTGCCTCCACAACCAGCAGGCCAGCCAAAATCCCACGGGAAGACTGAACAAAAATCCTTCAAAGGGCCGGCTATTCGCCAGTATTGCGAGGCCGAGGCCCATAATCACGGCGTCGCGCGGTCTTTGCCATCGCAAGATGCGCGGATAGGCGCCCAGAACCAGCGCTCCGGCGGTGGCCGCCACTGCGCCACCCCAATATGAATTCATCCAATAGCTGGAGATGCCCTGTCCCATCAGGCACAGCAGCCCTCCAAACAACGCCCACCCTGGAGGGAACCATGCCTGCAGCATCCAGGTGACGGCTGCGCACATCGCAGCCACGCTCAACCAGACTCCGAGCCAGGGGATGCCGGCAATAACCTGACCTGCGGCCAGGACGAAACCTTGCGCAGGCGGATACATCGACATGTAAGTCGGCTGCTGCAGAATGTGCTCACTTTCGAAATGCACCCACATGGGATGAGGAGGATTGGTCAGGCGGCCGGACGCGAAAGTGTCCGCTGCCAGCAGATAGCTGAACTCATCTTGAAAATGCGGCTTGGGTATGGGCAGAAGAGGCAGGAGACATGCGCGAATCGCCAGCGTCAGCACGCCCACCAGGATCACCGCGAGCCTGCGCTTTCGCGCGAGGAGCTTCAGGTTTTGCCGGCAGCGGAAAATTGCGGACGCTATCAGTGGCAATGTGACCGTCGGCTTTGGAGATTCAAGTCTTGCGATTTGCGAACCGGCGCATTATACCGCTCGTCCGAGCCAGCAGATAGCGTTCGGGTTTTGGCTTGGCGGCCAAGTTCGAAAAATCCGTTAACCACGAAGGACACGAAGTATCACGAAGGCTCCAGTCGCGATGGATCTTCTTCGTGTACCTTCGTGTCCTTTGTGGTTGACGGGTTGGACGACATCTACATCGCGCGCTGTGCAGCATGCTCTCCCACTCTTTTGGAGGTCACCGCGATTGCGGTCCCAGCCGCAAACGTGGCCACGGCAAACACCATCAGATTCATCTCCCGCAACCAGAACTGAAGGACCGCGTATAAGGGCGTCAAGAACAGGACCGCGATGGACGCGACCAGAATGCGGCGCGCCGGTCCAACGATTTCACCAGAGACAAGCAGCTCCGCGAGCAGCAGGATAGCAAGGATCAGCAGACTGAGATCGTGCGTGAGCATGTGGTAGCTGGTGATGATCGTGACCGTCAGACACAGCGAGAACCCGAGCACGAACCGACGCCCAGCTTGCTCACGCCACCCATGCGCGGCCAGCGCCAGGAGCGCAATAGAAAGCGCGATGATCAGCAGCGCAGCCGGCAGACCTGCCAGGTGTAATGACCCGGCAACCAGGCCGCGCAGGTTCGGCATGGCCCGCGGATAAATGCCCGCCTGGGCGCCGCTGCGACTCAACCGAAGCACAAATCCCGGATATGCCATCACACCGCTCCAACCCACCACGGCCGCCGAGAGTAAGAGCAACCCGAAAGCGGTAACGACAAATCCCGCAACAGCTCTCCATTGACGTCTGAGCAACAGCACCAGCACAAAGGGCAGAACCAACTGAAACTTAAAAAGCGCCAGGGCTAGACATACTCCGGCGACAAAATTGCGTCCCGTCGCCAGGGCCGAAAAAACGAGGCCATAGAGAAAAAGCAGCAGGATGGAGTCCTGCCCCTGCAGCAATGCAATGGCTAAAGGAAAAAAACCGAAGATTGCCAGCAGCGGCAAGGCCGGTAAGAAACCGTGCAAGCTGGGCAGGCGCGGGCGAAGCAGAATCCAGAAACCCAGAATGAGCGCAATGTTGAATGCCGCCCAAACCACGTACGCCGCAACATATGGCAGGCGGGCCAGAGGCGCGAACAGCAAAGCCTCGAACGGCGGATGATTAAAGGGGAGAGCATTTTCGCGGTGCTTGACCTCGGAGGCGAACTCACGCTGGATTGCGAACTGGGTTTCCAGGTCATACAGTTGACGACCCTGACCCTGGAGAATGCATTTGCCCGCCGTATAGAAAATTGTAAAGTCCGGATAGCCAGTTGCGATTTCGCGCCGAAGGCTGAAAAACATCCACCCGTGCAGGAAAATCATTGCCACCAGAAAGATGACAAGAATGCGTCTGAGCGATGCGCTATCAAGCGCGCGAGGAGCCAAAAACATAGGTGGAGTATAGCCCGGTCGTTGCTAAGCGGCCGCTGGGTAGCGTCCCAACGACTCGTTTAGTTAAGTAGGTGTGGGTCGGACACTCTCTTCGCGCGAAAACTGGCGCAGCAGTATCACCGCCAGCATCGGCAGGTACATGAACAGCACGGTGTACCTTCCCACCTCCGCAAAGCTGTGCGGGATGTGATACCAGCGCCAGATGCCGGCGCCCCAGCTCAGGGCGGCGGTGAAGAGAATCTCGCGGCGCGACCTGGGAATCAGCCACAGGATGAAGGCGTCAAAGAACCAGCGTTGCGGCATCAGCGCGGTCAACAGCAGGAACCAGGCATCCTTGTCGCGATAACGCCAGAGAGCCAGGGCCAGCAACGGTCCGGGAAGAACCAGCAGGGGAATGAAATGTTCGTAGTTCTTCAGTTGTCCCAGCCACAGCAGCGGCCACCGCGGCATGGCGATGAGCGTGAGTAGCGCAACCACGGCGCAAGCCACCACGCCGCGCCAGCTCAAATTCCTAAGCGCCACCGGAAGGCCGAGCTGGGGCTTGGCCATGGTGACAGGCAGCAACAGAGGGAAGAAAGCGCTGGCGAAGATCAGCGTGGACCACTGCACCGCCAACAGGCCTCCCCAATAAGGATAGGCCAGAAATACCAGCAGGCGATGATAGCCGTGGCGGCTGATGCCAAATGCCAGCAGGGCAGAGCTGATGCCGTAGAAGAGAGCGGCCGCCAGCTCAGGGCGCAACCAGACGAAGGGCACACCAAAAAATGCGGCGGTCAGGGGGTATTGTTCGAGCGGAGTGTCGTAAGGATTTTGCCCGGCCAGCACGTGCCGGGCGGCGCGGACGGCCCAGCCGAAATCGGCGGCTCCCTGGTGGAAATGCAGCATCAGGAAATAGCAGAACGCCGCACTTGCCACGCCGATCATCGCGGAGATGCAGATTCGCAATCGCAACGGAAGTTCGCTCGCATAAGTTGTAACATGGAGCCGGTTCTGCTTCCGTCACGCGCTTGCTCAAAGACTCCAGACTCGGGCTGCTGCTGGCGTTGCTGTCCGCCGCCAGCATGTGGTTCTACGTGCAATGGGTGCTGGTGCCCTATCAGAAGGCAGACGCCGCGGCCCACGATCGGCCGCGCGGCAATCTGTCTGACCTTTATCCCCGCTGGCTGGGGACGCGCGAATTGCTGCTGCACCATCGCGATCCCTACAGCTCCGAAGTCACGCGCGAAATTCAGACCGGATACTACGGCCGCCCGCTCGACCCTGGGCGCATGGACGATCCCCGCTTCAATGAGCCCAAAGATCAGCAGGCTTTTGCCTACCCGCTGCACGTGATTTTTCTGCTGGCGCCGACCATCGGCTTGCCGTTTCCCGTAGTGCAGACGGGATTTCGCTGGCTGCTTGTCATTCCTCACGCTGGCGAGTGTGTTTCTGTGGCTGCGGGTGGTGCGTTGGCGGCCTTCAGTCGCATCGACCGCGATCCTTATCGTACTGACCTTGGGCAGTTACGCCGTGGTGCAGGGAATCAAGCTGCAGCAGTTGACCCTGGTGGTGAGCGCGCTGCTGGCGGGATGCGGCGCCGCGCTGGTGGCCGGGAACTTTTCTCTGGCGGGCTTTTTGCTGGCTCTGGCAACCATCAAGCCTCAACTGGCTCTGCCGATCGCGGGATGGCTGACGTTGTGGGCACTGAGCGATTGGCGCCGGCGTCAACTTTTTGTCTGGAGCTTCGCATTGAGCACGGCAATTTTTCTGGCCGCGTCGGAGTACATCCTGCCGGGATGGATGAAGGAGTTTCGCGAAGCGGTTGCCGCCTATCGCCAGTACACCGGAGGCGCGGGTTCGCTGCTGGACGTGCTGACCACGCCGTGGCTGGGGAAAATCCTGGCCGCAGTGGCGGTGCTCTCGGCCATGATCATGGCATGGAGGGTCCGGCGCGCCTCCTCATGATTCAGAGGCATTCAGCACCATGCTGGCGCTGGTGCTGGCCGTGACCCTGGTGATCGTTCCCAGCTTCGCGCCGTACAACCAGGTGCTTCTGCTTCCCGCGGTATTTCTGATCGCGAGGTCGTGGAAAGATTTGTGGAGCCGGGGCAGCCTTACTCGCTTGGCATGTGGACTGGGGTTGCTGGTGGTGGGCTGGCCCTGGCTGGCGTCCTGCGGATTGATGCTGGCTTCGCGCTTTGTATCCCCGAGCTCGCTGCAAAGAGCCTGGACCATCCCTCTCTATACGAGCCTTGGCATTCCACTGGTGGTTTTGGGATTGCTGAGTCTCTGCGCCCGGGATCGCTTGCAGACTTCTTCCAAAATCTGATCATTACGCTTTCACAAGCCAGCCCTGAATCAATACAAAATGCATAAACCGCGAAGGACACGAAGTATTCACGAAGGCTTGGAATGGTGTTCTTTTGTGTACCTTCGTGCCCTTCGTGGTTAAAGATTATTGGAGTCGGACCCGCCACGGAGTGTTCTTGGGTTTTGCTAGACTGGGCTGGCCATGAGCGTAATCGACGAAGTTCTGGAAGCCAACGAAATCTACTCGCGCACCCACGAGTTGCGCCGCCTTACTCCGCGCCCGGCACGCAAGCTTGCCATTCTGACTTGCATGGACACGCGCCTTTCCATCCGCACTCTAGGGTTGGCGACGGGAGACGCGCACATCATCCGCAACGCGGGCGGCATTGTGACCGACGATAGCTTGCGCTCGCTGCTGGTATCGCACTACCTGCTGGACACCGAAGAAATCATGGTCATCAACCACACCGATTGCGGCCTGATGCATGCCAGTGAGGAGGAGTTACGCACCAGAATCCAGAACCGCACCGGGACCGCGGCCATCGCTCCGGCATTCTTCTTTGCCTTTAAGAATATCGAGGAGAACGTGCGTCACCAATTACAGAAACTGCGTACCCATCCCTGGATTCCGAAAGAGGTCTCGGTGCGAGGATTCGTCTATGACGTCAGCAGCGGCCGGTTGCGCGAAATTAAGTAGGCTTGGGAGGTAATCTGACCGAGTGGAGGCCAACAATGCCCACTGATTTTGAACTTACGCGGCGCGTAGAACATTTGGAGCGTGAAAATCGTCGATTGAAACAGTTCGGAATTGCGGCACTGGTCCTAATCGCTGCGGTGGTGGCGATGGGGCAGGCACGGCCAGCAAGAACCATTGAGGCGGAAGAGTTCCTGCTCAAGATGCAGACGGGAATGTGAAAGCCAAACTCGACGTAAAGGAAGGTTCAACTAAGCTCAGGTTCCTCGACCGGGCTGGGACACTGAGCGCGTTGCACTCACATCCGCCGAAGACTTCGCAGCATCTCGAAATGAAGGATGAAAAAGGACGATTGGGAGCCACAATGGGGGCGGGAGTGTCCAAAGACGGAATGTCGTCAACCATAGCGGCTGGAGCGCCCTTGATAGGTCCTGTGGCGGGCCCATGTGTCGTCATGCAGGCGTCGGAGGTTAGCACCAGTCTGCGAATTTGTAACAAAGGTGGTCATCAGGTATGGGAAGCACCGTCTGCTCGTGAAGACACTCGCAAATAGTGTCAAGACGCTGAACTGATAGAGCAGGCATTGTTGAAGAAATCAGGCGTTTAACTACCTGTCGCTGGAGTTCCTTCGCAAACGCTCCGTCTCGCCCAAGCCGCGCCGGCCTTGCATTGGGCCGCGATCACAGGTTAGTCTTCTCCCACGCTGCGGCCACGACAACGTTTCGGAGGACGGTATGAACCTCAAGATCGAGAAACGCCGGGTGGACGGGGTCACCATAGTCTCGTGTCAGGGCCGTATCATGTTTGGAGATGAGGCCAACGCCTTGCGCGATTTTCTCAAGCAGGTGCTGACCGAGACTCCGCGCCTGGTCCTGAATCTTTCGGGCGTGACTTATATTGATAGCGGCGGCCTGGGGACGCTGGTTGGGGTCTATTCTTCAGCCCGCGGGGCCGGCGCCGATATCAAGCTTACCGGCCTGGGGCAGCGCCTGCGCGACGTGCTGCAGATTACCAAGCTGGCAACGGTTTTCGAGGTCTTTGACAGTGAACAGGAGGCGCTCACCGCCCTGGGTCGAGGGGCTGCTTGAGCGCCTGAAGTAGCCTTCCTGCAGGTGGGGAAGGCTGGGGGATCGCACTTCTGCCTGCCGAAGTCGGTCGCCTGAAGGGAAACACAGGCAGGCCAGCGCCACATGGCATTTCAACCCATCACGGGCCCGGTTTCATCCCCGGGGTCGGGGATTTTCCCCACCCTGGTTTTCGTGCAGGGGAACGACCAGCGCACCATCAACCTCGACCACACTCCGTTTACCGTGGGCCGCAAGGTGGACAAGGACCTGGTCATCGCCGACCCTCGTGTCTCCCGCGACCATGCTCTGATCACCTCCGAAGACGGGCAGTTCTGCGTGGTCGATCAGGGCAGCAAGCACGGAACTTTCGTCAATGGCGAGAGGATTCAGCGCAAGACGCTGGAGCGCAACGATCGCGTCGAGTTTGGCGTGCGCGACGTTTCTTACGTCATTTTTCATCCTCACCATGCCAGCTCCAATACCGCCCGCGAATTTCTGAGCCAGATTTCCGGGATCCAGATTTCGACCGACACCACCGACCTGGAGAAGCTGACGCTGTTTCTCGAAGCCGCGCGCAAGCTCAATACCACCGGCGTGCTCGATGAAATCCTGGTCACGCTGCTGGACGCTACCCTGAAGCTCACCCGCGCCGAGCGCGGCTACGTCTTCATGAGGGACGAAGAGAACAACCTGCGTCTGGCCGCCGGGCGCAACTCCAAAGGCGAGCCGCTGCTCGACGACACCACGATTTCGCACTCCATCCTGGATGAAGGCGTGAAGTCGAATTCAGAATTTGTGATCACAGATACAAGCCAGTCGCTCGACCTGGCCGGCCGGCACAGTATCGTGGCTTACGACCTGCGCACCGTGATCTGCATTCCGTTGCGCAAGCCGCAGGTACAGGCCACGCGTGATGCGCAGGCTGTGGTGCAGACCGAAAGCTCAGCCGAGGTCATGGGCGCGCTGTATGTGGATTCGCGTTTCGCTTCGCGCGACATCTCGAGCGTGAGCAACGACATTCTGCGGGCCATCGCGACTGAAGCGGCGTCGCTGATCGAAAACGCCCGCCTGGTGCAAGCCGAAGAGGCATCACGCCGCTACCAGCAGGAACTTTCGATCGCCGCGTCCATTCAGCAGCGCCTGATGGCGGTGACCATTCCTGAAGTCCCGTTTGCCCGGCTCAAGGGCCGGAACCTTTCCTGTAAGGAAATCGGCGGCGACTTTTTCGACGCGGTCAATACCGACGAAGGTTTGGCGGTGGTGCTGGCCGACGTCAGCGGCAAGGGAGTGTCGGCGGCGCTGCTGGCATCCACTCTGCAGGGCATGATCTATTCCCAGCTTTCCGCCGGCATGCCGCTGATCGATATCGTGGTCGCCGCCAACCGTTTCTTCACCCATAAACACATTGGAGAAAAGTACGCCACGCTGATCATCGCCCGCATCCGGCGCGACGGGGAACTGGAATATGTCAACTGCGGCCACGTGCCTCCGCTACTGGTTTGCAACAATGAGGTGATTCGGCCGCCCCACGGCAACCTGCCGGTTGGCCTGCTGGCTGATGCCACTTACGAGAGCGACCACGTCAGCCTGCACGCCGGAGATCGCTTGATTCTGGTCACCGATGGTGTCACCGAGGCGGAGAATGCGCGCGGCGATTTCTTCGAGGATTCGCGCCTGGAGGCCGTGGCCGCGAAGAGTGCGACGCTCGAAGATATTTTTGCCGCCGTGGCCAACTTCTGCGGCGGCACGCCGCTCAGCGATGATTGCACTGTGGTGGAACTGGTGTATTCAGGTTAGCAGCTGGCAGCTCTCAGCTGTCAGTTTTCAGCAAGTCTTCAAGAGACCCACCCGGCAATTCCTGTCGTAACGTAGTTCATCCATAGCGCAG
Organism: Terriglobia bacterium; assembly: GCA_963699935.1. Classification (GTDB taxonomy): domain Bacteria; phylum Acidobacteriota; class Terriglobia; order Terriglobales; family Acidobacteriaceae; genus JAIQFF01. The sequence continues at coordinate 384,439 of CAVOVU010000020.1, read as the reverse complement.
AGGGGAGGCCAAATTGGTGAAGAACCCTGTCTTGCGAATCATAGCCCTTGTAGCGATTCTGGCGGGCGCCGCCTTGGGCCAGGATCCACCCACGCAATCGGACCAGGTCGCGCAGTATGTGAACCAAGAGATGGCCCGCCAGCACATTCCGGGAGTCGCGCTGCTGGTCGCTCGCAATGGAGAAATTGTTAGGGCCCAGGGATTTGGCTTCGCTAACGTCGAGCTGCAGGTGCCGGTAAAGCCCGAGACTCTGTTCCAGTCAGGGTCGATGGGCAAGCAGTTCACTGCTACCGCCGTCATGATGCTGGTGGAGCAGGGAAAGATCGGGCTCGATGACTCGATTACGAAATACTTCCCCGAGGCCCCGGCCACCTGGAAGCCGGTCACGATTCGCCATCTGCTGACTCATACGGCGGGGTTCACGGATTATCCGAAAGCCTTCGATTTCCGTAAGGACTACAGCGAGGACGAGCTGCTTAAAATTGTGACTGGAATTCCGCTCGCTTTCCCGCCGGGGACGAAATGGAGTTACAGCAATCTTGGATATTTGACGCTGGGCGTGCTCATACACCGGGTCACAGGCAAGTTCTATGGCGACATGCTGCAGGCTCGCATCTTCCGGCCGCTGGGGATGACGACAACGCGCATCATGAGCGAAGCCGACATCATTCCCAATCGTGCCTCGGGATATCGCCTGGTCAAGGGCGAGTTGAAGAACCAGGAGTGGGTTTCGCCAACATTGAATACCACGGCTGACGGCAGTCTCTATTTTTCGATTCTCGATCTGGCGAAGTGGGACGCCGCGCTATACACCGAAAAGCTTTTGAAGCGCTCCAGCCTGGAACAGATGTGGACCGTCGCCCGGCTCAAGGGCGGCCAGCCGAATTCCGGTCACTACGGATTCGGCTGGGAGATCGAAAACGTCCACGGACACCGGGTCATCGGCCACAGCGGGTCGTGGCAAGGCTTCAAGACCCAGATTTCCCGCTACGTGGATGACAAGCTGACCGTGGTGGTGCTGGCCAATCTGGCCGAGGCCGAGCCAGGAAAGATTGCGGAGCATGTGGCAGGAATGTATTTGTCCGAGGCGGGCCAGAAGTGAAGCTGACTCCGGCGCGATAATCGTCGATGCGATTTGGAGGAAAGGGACTTCACTGCCGAAACAGGCGACTCACGATCCGGTCATGAGGGTAATCGCGATCGTTCCCGCCTTCACCGATGCGAATGTCCATGAGCCTAATGGCGATTTCTCGCCAAATCCCGCGACTTGAACAGCTCGCCACCAAGCGTGTACTTTTAGGTGCCAACCTGGGACATTCGCCTTTGATCCACACCCCACCTTCCCGGTCTTCGAACCTCATTCTCTGGAGACGGTCTGCGCGTGGCGCGTGCCTTTTCCTGCTTGCCGTTCTGGGGGGCCTGCCAGCCAGCGCGCAACAGAAGCCCGCGTCACAACTCGACGAATTTGAGCGGCGATTTGCGGCTGCAAACTCGGCGAAGGAGGCGGGTGACTTGCCCGCTGCCGCTGCCGCCAGCGAGAAGATAATCGCCCTCGGACTCCGCGAAATGGGGAAGTTGCGCCTCTTTGAAGCCGCATATCCCGAGGCCGCCAGGTTCTCCCGCAGGTCCCTCGAGTTCGAGGATGTTGCAGATGCGCACGTCGATCTCGCTGCTGCCAACTTGTTTACCGGCCAGTTGGACGAAGCACTCAAAGAAATCAGCCAGGCTCTTGCCGCCGATCCGCGCAACGCCACGGCCTGGAACATTCAGGGCCAGGCGCAGATGAAGAAAAAGGACTACCGCGCCGCGGTGGAGTCTTTCCAGAAGTCCCTCGAGATTCGTCCCAACCGCGAAACCAGCTACAGTCTCGCCAGTTGTTTGCTGCGATTGAAAGAGAAGGAAAAGGCCGCGGCCATTTTCCAGCAGATGACGGTGGAGTCCGGTGATCGCAGCGGCCTGCATCTCTTGTTCGGCGACGCTTATCGAAATGCCACCCTGTACGGCGACGCTATCCGGGAGTTTCAGCGTGCGCTCTCACTCGATCCCAAAGTTCCAAACGGCCACTACTTTCTCGGGCTGACCTACTTGATGCAGAACGAATGGGTGCTCACGCCGGAGGCCCGCCGGCAATTTCTCGAGCAACTGCGAATCGACCCCGGAAATTTTTTTGCCAACTATCTCCTGGGCTATATGGCGTTCAGTTCGAACCAGCCGCAGGAGGCGGATCGCTATCTGGGGGAGGCGGCGCGATTGAATCCGTCTTCATCGGAAGCCTGGCTGTATTTGGGACTGAATGCCTACCGCCGCAAGGAAAATCAGCGCGCGGAGCGGCTCTTCCGGAAGGCAATTGCACTCGCCGAACGTAGCGACGTAAACGCTCACAACGATATCCGGAAGGCCTACACCAGCCTTGGCCGGATCCTCATTGCTTCCGGAAGAGCAGCGGAAGGGGAGCGATACTTCGAAAAGGCGCGCGCGATTCAGCAAAACATCATCGCCGACAACCAGGAAGGGAGTGGCCTGGGTGATTCGGGTGGATCCGGAGTTTCTTCAGCCGATGTCACCAGCCTTTCGCAAAACGAGCCGCCGGTTCCTCTGGGGGGGACGGGCAAGGATGCGGCCACGCCGTTAGGCAGCAACGCGCTGTCGCACGCCAAGCTGACGCAGGGCCAGAAGAGACAGGCAGCGGCCCAGGAAGAATTCTTGCGTTCTGTTCTGGGCGGCGCCTTCAGTGATCTGGCCACGGTCGAAGCAATGCAGGAGCAGTATGCCGCAGCTCTCGGACACTACCAGGAAGCGGAGGGATGGGATCCCAAAGTACCCAACCTGATGCGCAATCTCGGGTTCACGGCCTATCGCGCCGGGAACCAGCCGGAAGCAATCCGGGCATTGCGAAAGGCGCTGGCACTTGCCCCGGGTGATGATGCGGTTCGCTCGGCTCTGCGAGAATTGGGGACTACTGTCCCCGGACAGGTTCCGCAAAAGAAGGAAGACAAGAAGCCATGAACTTGAGGGCGACGGACAGCAATTGAATCCGCAACCACTACTTTGCATTCGCGTCCTGCTCGTCGGCGCAGCGTTGCTGCTTGCACCGATGGCTTTGAGTCAGGAGCAGCATCCGGCCGCGCCTCCTCCTCCGCCGACCGCCAGGAAGGTTCAGTGCAAAGGACGTCCGGTACCGCAGCTGGAGGACGTCACGGAGAAGGCAGGTATCCGTTTCCGCCATATCGCCAATCCGCTGAGCACATACATTGTCGAGTCGATGAGCGGCGGCGTCATTCTGTGGGATTACGATCGCGATGGCTGGCTGGACATCTATTTCACCAACGCGCCTACCATCGAGATGGCCCTGCGCAAGGAATCGGCTCGCGGAGCGCTCTACCATAACAACCACGACGGCACATTTAGCGATGCGACGGAGAAGTCAGGCCTGGCGGCGCCTTGCTTCGCCATGGGCGGCGCCGTGGCCGACTACAACAACGATGGCTGGCCAGATCTGTACCTGACGTGTCTCGGCGGAAATATTCTGTTTCGCAACAATGGGGATGGCACGTTCACGGATGTCACCGCGAAAGCCGGTGTTGCGGACGGTCGCATGTCGGTTGGTGCGGCTTTCGGAGATTACGACCGCGACGGATTTGTTGACCTGATGGTGGCCAACTATGTTGACTTCCAACTCGACCATCTGCCCCCGTTTGGCGGCAAGTCACTCTGCAAATATCGCGGTATCGATGTCTATTGCGGACCGCGCGGATTGAAGGGCGCAGGCGATTCGCTGTTCCACAACAACGGCGATGGCACGTTTACCGACGTTTCCAAGACCGCCGGCGTGGATGACCCGCACGGTTACTACGGTCTCGGTGTGGTTTGGGCCGACTTCAACAACACCGGCTGGCCTGACCTCTACGTGGCCAACGACACGGTGCCCAACTTTCTTTACCGCAACGACGGCAAAGGCAAGTTCACCGAGATTGGCCTCGAATCCGGCACCGCGTTGAGCGAGACGGGCTCTGAGCAAGCCTCCATGGGAGTTGCCCTCGGCGACTACCTGCACAATGGACGTCCTTCCATCTACGTGACAAATTTCGGCGACGACTATAGCGACCTGTATCGCAACGACGGGAACTGGATGTTTACGGATGTCTCTTATGCGTCAGGGGTAGCCTTGCCCTCGTTTCCTCTTGTGAAGTGGGGCGATGCTTTCGTGGATCTCGACAACGATGGCTGGCTGGATCTGGTGGCGGTGAGCGGTCATGTCTATCCGCAAATGGAAAAGGTGCCTGCCAGCGGTGGTTACGGGCAGGCCAAGCTGCTCCACATGAACCAGAAAGATGGCACCTTCTGTGATGCCGGCAATCTGGCCGGACCGGCTCTGGAAGAAAGACGCGTGTCACGGGGCCTGGCGGTCGGGGATCTGTTCAACGACGGCAATGTGGACGTCGTGGTCGAGGATCTCGATAGCGCGCCGATGATCCTGCAAAACCACGGTGTTTCCGGCCGCCACTGGGTGAGTCTGGAATTGGCGGGTACCAGGAGCAATCGCATGGCAATCGGGGCGCGGGTTAAGATCGTGGCCGGAGGGATGACGCAGACCGACGAGGTTCGCAGTGGCGGTAGTTACATCTCCCAGAGCGATTTCCGTTTGCACTTTGGGCTGGGGTCGGCAGAGAAGATTGAGTCGCTGGAGGTCCGCTGGCCTTCCGGGAAAGTTGAGACTCTCAAGAACCTCGCAGCCGATCGCTTCTATGCCCTGCTGGAAGGGGAAGGGGTCGTTCCAGCAGAGCGGATTCGGCCGGTTTCCCACATACCGCGCTGAAATGTAGCGTTGACGGTTCAGGGACTCATCGGAAGTCACCTCTATGAAACTGTCAATCGCGAAATCCGCCAGTGAGATGCTACCCGCGATCTCCCAGCGATGACAGCTGGCGGGTGGCCCATCCTTTGAGGATGTCGGCGTGCACCATCGCTTTTGAGGGTGCCCCGCCCTTGCGTTTTTTGCAAGGGCGGGTAACGATGCTGCCGACACAACTTTTTTGTGGCTCTGCAACCCGATCGCGCATGCGTTCGGCTCCCGCCCTTTGCAAAGTGCGCAAAGGACGGGGCACCCGCTGTATTTTTGGCTGCCAGCGAGGTTAAAAGCCTGGGCCACCCGGCACTTCCAGCGGTACGCGCACTTGGAAGGACTGACCACTCATGGATGTCCCCGGTTTTCCCCGGTCCCCCCTCGCCCTGTTAAGAAGTGTCGCCCAACTCATTGAGTAAAAACCAATTGGCAGTTAATGATGCGATAAGAAACTGTTTTGTTGACGCTGCCGCCAGCTTGATTGAATCTATGCCCGCCCAGACCCGCTGGCAGGTTTTCTGAACTTTCGGGAATCTCTTTAACAGGGGGACACCCCATGTTTCACCTTCATGCCCGTCTCAGCTGGTTTCAGATTTTGCTTCTTGTACTGCTGCTTTGTCCGCTCGGCCAAGCGCAATCCATGCAAGATGCCAAGGTCATCGCTGCCTATCCCCTGACCATGGAGAAGGTCGAAAAGAAGTATCAGGCAACGATCGAAATGGCCCAGCTCTTCAGTTCCGATGCCGCGTTCCGCCGCCAGATGCAGAATGGCCCAGAGCAAGGCACGCTGGAGGCACAGACTCATTACCTTGAGGCGGTGTCCCAGGCAGCAAAAATCATAGAAAAGCACGGCCTATCAGTTCGGGACTACGTTCTCACCACGATGGCGCTCAACACGGCGATGTTTCCGCGGGCGCCGCAAGGTTTGCAATCCCGGCGCGCGGGCGATGACCCCGCCGAGGTTGCAGCTTCTCCTGAGCACGTCAAGTTTGTGGAAGATCACCGGGAGGAGATCAAGAGGCTTCTTGCCCAAGCCGCTGCAGCACACAAGGCCGGAGCGAATTCGACGCATTGAAGATCTCTACGAATTTCCCGATGCTGTGGCACAGCTGTACTTCATCTGCGGGCGGCCCATCCTTTGAGGATGGCGGTGCACACCATCGCTGTTGAGGTGCCCCACCCTGCGTGTTTTGCAAGGGGTAACGATGCTGCCGACACAACTTTTTTGTGGCTCTGCAACCCGGTCGCGCATGCGTTCCAGGCTCCCGCCCTTTGCGAAGTGCGCAAAGGACGGGGCACCCACTGTATTTTTGGCGCCAGCGAGGTTAAAAGCCTGGGCCACCCGGCTGCCTGGGTCATCCCTCATCAATCGTCAAGCGGACCTCTTTCATTTCCTTAATCTCCGTGATCACGATTGCATGAGTCCCGGTTCGCTCAAACACAATCCCGCTCGCCCGCACATATTTGCCCACGAACGGCATCAGTTCCTGCCGCTGATCCTTGTCAGGCATTTTGGCAGAGATAGGAAAATACAGCTGACCATCCTGGGTCAGAATAACCAGCGGCGAGCCACCCCTCACGCAATCCTCTACGCACTTGCGGCTGAGGCTGGTGGCATGGCTGTCGAGGTTCTGAATGGGACACGCAACATCCCGAACCAGGCCCTCTATGGTTGCTTTGGAAGCATTTGCCCGGGCGCCCTCCATCGACGTGCTCTGTGGATTGTGAGACACCGCGAACAGCGAGAGGATCTCGCAGCCTGCAAGCAAGCAAATACTCAAGAGTCGGCTCATCGGTTCTCCTTTTCATTCGGCATCAATTTTCTGGCGATATTAGCGATCGCGGCGGGTGGAGCGAAGAGCCGGGTGCCCCACGCATTCGCGTACTTTGCGAATGTGTGGGCGAGGCGCGCGTCATCTCACTTATCGATTGCGACACTTCTGCGACCAATCGTTCAGTGCTCCGAGCAAGGCAGTTTGATTGCTCTCGAAGCATTCCGGCTATGCCGAAAACCCACACATCGCAAAGCACGCGATGTGTGGGGCACCCTTCGATGTTACGCCAACTATAATGACGTGCGTCGCCTGGGTCGGCTACAATTAGCGTCGTGTGGCGCAGATTCCACGTGCTCAACCCAGTACAAGGCCTCGTACTGGCCTCCGTTTCCGCAGCATTGATCGCCTTCCCACTGGCGGTGCAGTCGGTATCTCGTGACCAGACCGCACTCCTGCGCGATCTCTTCTGGCCTCACACTCTTGACCCTTACGTAACGTTCTCGCTCTTTTTCACTGGCGTGGTGCCCGCCCTCCTCGGCTACTACCACCTAGGACTGCTGGGCTTTCTGTTGAACGTCGTAGGGGGATTCGCGCTAGCTCGGATCATGGCGATATGCGGGATTCTGTGCTTCGTGTATGTCGGACATCTTTTCGGAAGCGTATACCTCAGTGTCGGTGCTTATGCTGGATGCGTCGCGCTGGCGTACCTGCTCACTGCGCGGCTCCATTTCAGGGCTGCGATGTCTCCGTCCGTGCGTGACGCTCAGCGAAAGCTTCGCCTACTTCCTACACAAACGCTTTAGTTGTTGTAAACGCGATTACACAAGCACAGGTGCCCCACGCATTCGCGTACTTTGCGAATGTGTGGGCGATGCGCGCTCATCTCACTTATCGATTGCGACACCTCTGCGACCAATCGTTCAGTGCTCCGAGCAAGGCAGTTTGATTGCGATCCCGAAGCATTCCGGTTATGCCGAAAAGCCGCACATCGCAAAGCACGCGATGTGTGGGGCACCCGGCAATAATCCAGTTTCGAAAATCATTAGCCACGGAGGTCACGGAGGACACTGAGGACACCGTTGAGACTCATGCCTTCGTGGTACGTTGTTCCGTTCGTCGGCCATTGACCGGCGCGTGCGGGGATGATTCTCGGATGAAACCCCACTGCCACCGCTATATAACACTTTTTTGTTCCAACCCGGCAAACCTGATGTATTCTTTTCCGCCATGAACTTCACCTTGCTGGACTGGTCGGCGATCATCCTCTATCTCGGAATCACCCTGGCGCTGGGGCTTTATTTCCGCTCGCGTTCGGGCAAGAGCGTGGACGACTACTTTGTCTCCGGACGCAACGTTTCCTGGTGGCTGGCGGGCACGTCGATGGTGGCGACCACGTTCGCCGCCGACACGCCGCTGGTGGTGACCGGCCTGGTCTATTCGCAAGGCATAGCAGGGAACTGGTTGTGGTGGGCCTTCCTGCCCTCCGGCATGATGACGGTGTTTCTGTTTGCCCGCCTGTGGCGCCGCTCCGGACTCCTGACCGACGTGCAGTTCGCCGAGATGCGCTATAGCGGAAAGCCCGCCGCGTTCCTCCGCGGCTTCCGTGCGGTTTACCTCGGCCTGCTGATGAACTGCCTGATTCTGGGATGGGTAACCAAGGCCATGACCAGCATCGTGGCGGTCACTCTGGGTGTAAGCGACGGAAAGGCGCTGGCCATTTGCGTCCTGTTCCTGATTCCATTCACTGGTCTCTACGTCGCGCTGGGCGGGCTTTGGGGTGTGCTGTGGACCGATCTGTTTCAGTTCGCGCTCAAGATGGCGATCGTAATCGGAGTGGCCTGGTACGCGGTTGCGGCTGCCGGAGGCATGAGCACACTGCTGGCCCGTCTGGCCGAGATGAAGACGGCCGCAGGCCCGGGCGCGGGCGATGCCACCGCTTTCTTTCCTGACTTGTCGCGGCCTCTGACGCAGGAAGCGATCTGGGTGCTTCCGGTCCTGGCCTTCCTGGTGAACATCGGAGTGCAGTGGTGGGCGTTCTGGTATCCGGGTGCGGAGCCGGGCGGCGGTGGATACATCGCGCAGCGCATCTTCAGCGCCAAGGACGAGCGCAACGGTTTGCTTTCGGTGCTCTGGTTCAACGTGGCGCATTACGCCTTGCGCCCCTGGCCCTGGATCCTGACCGCGCTGGCGGCCATCGTTCTGTATCCCCACCTGGAGCACCCGGAAACGGGATACATGCTGGTGGTCAGCCAGCATGTGCCGCCTGCCTTGCGCGGCATTGTGATCGCGGGATTCATGGCGGCATTCATGTCCACCATCGCCACACAGCTAAACTGGGGCGCATCTTACCTGGTGTCGGATTTCTACCGCCGGTTTATCAAGCGCCAGGCCAGCGAGACATCATTACGTCGTGGCCTCGCGCCTGGTGACAGTTCTATTGGTGATCGCATCGGCCCTGGTGGCGGCGCTGCTGCAGTCAGTAGGTGAGGGCTGGAAGATTGTGCTCGAGACCGGCGCGGGGACTGGAGCGGTTTACCTGCTGCGCTGGTACTGGTGGCGGATCAATGCGTGGAGCGAGATCTCGGCGATGACGTCCGCGCTGATCATGAGCGTGGGGCTGCGGTTCACCACTTTTCATCCCAGCGGCTCGTCCGTCGATACCGCCATGCGGGCCCTGCTCGTCACCGGCGTGACCACCGTGGTCTGGCTGGTCGTCACTTTCGCCACCAAGCCCGAGCCGCAGGAGATATTGCTCAAGTTTTATCGCAGTGTTCGGCCGCAGATAACTGGATGGCGGCCGATTGCGGCGATCGCTTCCGAGGTGCCTCAGAGCCATGATCTGGGGCAAAATCTGCTTTCCTGGGTACTCGGCTGTTTCATGGTTTACATGACTCTTTTTGGGCTGGGGCACGTGCTGCTGGGGCCCTTCTGGGAGGGGATTGGGTTGTTGACGGCGGCCGCGATCTGCGCCGGCGCGCTGTATTCGAACATCCTGCGCAGCAACTGGAGTGAGTAGGTTTTCCTTTGCGTCCTTTGCGGAGTTTCTTTGCGATCTTTGCGGTTTAGATGTTTCCGGAAAAGCTTAAACCGCAAAGGACGCCAAGGACGTCGCCAAGGTCGCAAAGGAAGAAACAGGAAAGACTGCTACCGCTGCTCTACGAACGTTACTCTACGACGATGGTGTAATTCACGCCTTCCCAGCGCTGTTCCTGCGGCCAGTAGAAGGTGAAGACAATCTCGCGGCCTACCCCTAGAGGGTCGGAGGGCAGGTCGGCCACGAAGACTCCGAGCGGGTCGCGCGTGTTGGTGTCCTGCGCGGTCTGCCATCCATCGAAGCTCCAGTGCACCATGGCCGGCGAAGGCAACAGCAGGCGCAGCTTCTTTCCCCGCGGAATGGTGCGGCATTTGTTGTTGAATCGCCATTCGCAGAGGGGGGATTTCTTACGCTCCACCTGGTAGCGCTGCACCGGCTGGGGCGGCTGATCAAAAATTTTGCCGTCGCGCAACGATCGCCGCAGCTTGATGTACTCGGAGTGCGCCCAAACCAGGGGGCAGGCTGAGCCCGATGGTTTTCCGCGAAACAATTCAAGCGCGGGAATATCATCCGCATCCCAGACCTGCTCGGGAATCAGGCGGCCGCCCTCGGTGGAAAGTTCCATCACCTTGAGCAAGTCCTCGGCGGCCTGGGGACGTCCCGCCGCCAGCTCATAGTGCGCCCGCTCGCCCGCAAGCAGGGGCCAGGGCCGCCCTATACCGGTCCCGTCGAAGGGCGAGCCGTCCTGGTGCTCGCCGTAGCCGTCGCCGTTGTAGCGGTACCAGCAGGGGCCCTGCGGAAGGTTCACTTTCAGCAGGGCATCGATCACTTTCAAGGTGTTCAGGATTCGCGGATCATCCGGCGCCCGCAATCCAAATCGCACCAGCGCCAGAGAGTCCGGACTGATCAGGTGCACGGCGCGCAATTCGCTTTGCCCCGGCGGCCGGTTCTTGATGGGAACAAATCCCTCCAGCGGCGACGCTGCGCAGTCCGAGTCCGGGGGCGCGATGCGCACATAGTAGCCTTCCACGCCGAGCTGCCGGGCCAGATCGCTATCCTGGGCGTAGGTCCAGCGCTCGATGTTGTCGTTCCAGTAATCTGCGGTCTCGCGCAGGTGGGTCGCGATGGCGGCTTGCGCTACCGCATCGGCCAGGTCGGCGGCCGCCAGCAGTCCCGATATTTCGACGGCCAGGGTAAACGGCGAATAACCAGCGTCTTCCTCCCAGCGGTCCTGCTGGGTCACGGGGCCGTTGCGAATGATATATCCGGCGGCCCGGCTGACCATCGCCCACCAGCGCTGCAGATCGCCCAGAACGAAGGGAGAGAGACGGCGCAGCATATCGACCAGCAGAATGGGAAACGCGGCCTCGTCCATCTGCATTCCGTCCCAGTAGGGACGCCCGTCGAGCCACATGTTCTGCGCCCAATTTCCCGCCGGCTCCTGGGTGACTTCCAGATAGCGCAGGACGCGCAGCGCGTCGGGCTCGGCGCCCGCGGCCAGGAAACCAAACGCGGTTTCCACCAGGTCGCGGGGCCAGACCAGATGGTATCCGCCCAGATCTTCGTCGCCTTTGTTGAATCCCCAGGGAATGGAGAGGCTGGCGATTACCCCTCCCAGAAAATCCTTGGACTCGTGCGAGCGCAGCACGGCCACACTCGTGCGATACAGGTCAACCTCGCGGCGGGGTTCATCCAGTTGCAAGAGGTTGTCGTGCCAGTTTTTCCAATGCCACACGTAGTGCTGGCGTATGTCGTCGTAGGACTCAAGCAAAGTGGACCGCGCCTCTTGTCCGGCCTCGGACCAGATGCCGCCGAAACCCAGCGCCAGCGTGAACTCGCCGTTACAGGCCGCCAGGTCGATCTCGCCGGTGAGCGCCACGTTTCCGTTTTCCGCGCGCGTGTAGTCCCAGGTGAGCTGGTAGTGCTGCGAGAGGTCCTGCCATCCATCGGAGAATCCGGCAAAGCCCACCGCCATCTTCCGCCAGGGAGTCGAGCAGGCAAAGGCCAGGGCGACGCCATTGCGGTGAGCAAACAGAGTGGGCGTTCCTTTGTAGTCTCCGACCCAGCCCGTATTTTCCCGGCCGCAGTTCGCCAGATGGGGCGCCAGCAGCGCATATAGACGGTAGTCCGCGAGCGTGCCCTGCAGGGGGACGAAGCGTATTCTCTGCAGCACGACATTGCGGTAAGGATCGGAAAAGACTTCCTTTTCGATCCGGTAGCGACCCTGCAATTCGGTATTCGTAAGCTTGTAAACGGGTACACCAGGTTGGATAGCGCGGTTTTCAAATCTGCAATGGCGCTTCTCTTCGGAGAAGTAGCTGGAACCGTCCGTGACGATCAGCCCCTGGTCGCGGGTGCAGGCCTGGTCCACTCGCGGGTAGTAAACTTCGTTCAGGATGCCGTGGCTGAGGGTGAACCAAACCCGGCTGTGCAGGTTGAGCGCCGTACCTATGCCGGTTTTGGCGCTCGAAGTCCAGCGTGGAGAAATGCCCGGCCAGCCCGGCGCATAGCGTTCAACTTCGTTCTCGCTCACTCGGCAGTCCTCGCAACCGCATCCTAGTGAAGAGGATTCTACCAAGTCTCGGGAGTATGGGGCGGACTGATGAAGACTAAGGCACGGTTTGCGCTGTGGGCTGCGGCGGTGGTCTTGCCGGCCGCGCTTTGGGCCGCCGATTCCGGCGCTGCCCGGGAAATCGACATCCAGAGATCGGTGATGAGCGTCCGCGTGTTCAAGTCTGGACTGCTTTCCGCCTTTGGCCACGAGCACGACATCAGCGCGCCCATCGCCAGCGGGTCATTCAACGAAAGCCGGCCAGCAGCCGAATTGACCGTCGATGCGCGCCAGATGCGGGTCATGGACAAGGACGTTTCAGAAAAAGACAGGGCCGAGATACAGGAGACAATGATGGGGCCCAAAGTTCTGGACGCCGGCCGGTTTCCGGAAATACGCTTTCGTTCAACCGCTGTGGAACCCGCCGGCGCGGGCCGCTGGACAGTGCGCGGAGATCTCACTCTGCACGGCCAAACCCATCCCGTGAAGCTGGACGTCCAGTCGCAGAATGGTCATTTCAAGGGGGCCGCGCCGCTGAAACAAAGGGACTTCGGGATTGAGCCCGTGAGCGTCGGAGGCGGGGCGGTCAAGGTAAGAGACGAGCTGCGAGTGGAATTCGATATCGTGGCCAAACCCTAGCCCTTTCGCCGGTGGCAACCGGTACAAAGTACAAACAAAGAGTCGGGTAACCCCGGTGCAAAATCATGCGTCCAACTCTATAGAGTCAGATTCGAGGAATCGGTGTTTCCCCCCGGGCGTATAATCACGAAAGAGTCCTCAGGGGCGGGGACGGAATACAGGAGTCCATCATGAAGTTACGGCTCTTAGCACTGTCGGCAGTGTTGCTGACCCTGAGTTATGCGGCGCCGCAAGGCTGGGCGCAGGACAAAGGCGGAGCCGCGACGCCGGACCCAAGCACCCCCGACAGCGCAGCCAAGAGCACCGCGCCAACCCCGGTAAAGGCGGCCGACCCGGAGAAGGTCAAACATGACGGCGGCAAGGAAGACGTCGATGCCATCGGCAACCGGAACGTAGGCTGCAAGACCGGCATGGGCAACTGGTATGGGGTGGAGAAGCAGATCGCCATGGGCAAACAGTACGCCCAGCAGGTGGAATCGAGCGTCAAACTGATCCAGGACCCGGTGGTCACGGAATATGTAAACCGGGTGGGACAAAACCTGGTGCGCAACTCCGATGCCCAGGTCCCGTTTACCATCAAGGTCATCGACTCCGACGAGATCAATGCATTCGCCCTGCCCGGCGGGTTTTTCTACGTCAATTCCGGACTGATCCTGGCGGCCGATGAAGAAGCGGAACTGGCGGGAGTGATGGCGCACGAGATCGCGCATGTGGCAGCCTGCCATGCGGCGCGCGAAAATACCCGCGGAAATCTGATGCAGATGGCTTCGATTCCGCTCATTTTCGTGGGCGGAGCCATCGGCTATGCCGGTTATGAGGCCGCCGGTCTGGCGCTTCCCCTGACCTTCCTGCACTTCTCGCGAGGCTTCGAGGCCGAGGCCGACTATCTCGGGCTGCAGTACATGTACAAGTCGGGATATGACCCGCAGGCCTTCATCAGTTTCTTCGAAAAAGTGCAGGCACAAGAGAAAAAGAAGCCCGGGAGTCTGGCCAAGGCATTCTCGACGCATCCTCAGACTCCGGACCGGATAGAGAAATCGCAGGAGGAGATCGCAACCATCCTGCCGGCGCGAGCGCAGTACACGGTTTCGACGTCGGAGTTTGACGACGTCAAGGCGCGCCTGGCAGCAATTGAAAACCGGCACAAGGTCCTGGACAAGAACGAAGACAAGAACCGGCCCAGCCTGCGGCGGACATCGACGACCGACAAGAATGGCAGCGACGACAAGACCAACGACGATGATCGGCCAACCCTGAAGCGGCGGGACGACTCCAGCAGCAACTGATCCACTTGGGCGTACACAAACCGGCGGCTTCGGCCGCCGGTTTCTATTTGCGGGGAAATCTCAAAGCGGCGTGTAACCCAACCGGGAACTGACGACTGAAAAACTGATGACTGATTTCTATCCACAAAGCACTGGCGGTGTGTTTTTTTAGGACGGGCGGGGTGGTTTGCGAAAGACGGGCGGGAACGCCCGTCCTCTATCCATCAACTGTTCAGGCAGCTGCTTTGTGGGCCAGCGAGGCCACATAGTGCCGCTGCTCCGCAGCTGAATCGATGACCTTCATTTCCTGCCAGTCATAAGGAAATTCCTTGCCGCAATCCAGACATGCCACATAGGTGCCAGTCAGCTTGGCCGCTGAATTCCGCCGCGCGACGGGCCGAACCGAGATAGGAAAACTATAATGAGAATGTTTGCAACCGAAGAATGCATCTATCAGTTCCGTGATCATACTCCCTCCCCAACCGTCTCAACTCAGGGCCTGCCAACCTTCAACCAGATACTTAGATTCAGCTCGGTACAAAAAGGTTCTACGCGGGATAGTGGAACCGGGATGCTCGATTATGATACGAGGGAAACCGCCCAGGCAGATTACGGAAACGCCCTGCAGATGAAGGGGTTATGCCTCGACGGGAACGAACTCCATATTGGGAAAAAGGGCTGGGTAAGGACCGCTCAGGCTTCGCGCGGCCCGGTTTTCTTGTGGGCCTCACACTTGGCGACGATGGCGGAACGCAGACGGTTGCGCAGATCGTCGGGCAGTTCGTAGAGCTGGGAATCGCGATAAATCTCGATGGTCTTCTTGGTGGTATCGCAAACCACGTAGCAGTTGTGGCACCAGGCCAGATGGTCTTCCAATTCAGCCTTGGTGCGGTCGTCAAGGACGCCGTCCAGGTAGTTCGTCAGTTCCTGCAGGAATTCAGCGCACTTCACTGTTTACCATCTCCGCTCTCACGTTTCTGAAAGTAACGGCTGAGCCGTTCCCGCAACTGCAACCGGGCCCGCAGCAACCGCGACTTCACCGCCGGAATACTCAGTTCCAACGCGTCTGCTGTTTCCTCGGTCGAAAGCCCTTCCACGTCGCGCAGAACAAAAACCGTGCGGAAGCTGGGCGGAAGTCCCTGAATCGTCTTGCTGAGGATTTCCTTGAGCTCGGCCTGGTTGTACTGCTGCTCCGGGTTCGGACTCCAATCCGCGACTTCGCGAGGGACCGAATCTTCCTCGGTCTTTACATCCTCGTCCAGCGAAACCATGCGCTCGGGACGCCGGCGCCGCAACTTCATCAGCGCTTCGTTGACCGCAATGCGCACCAGCCAGGTATAAAACTTCGACTGACCCTGGAACTGCTTCAGATTGGTGTAAGCCTTGAGGAATGCATCCTGCACCACATCTTCCGCGTCTTCGCGGTTTTGCGTGATGTGCTGGGCGATGCGGAACACGTTCCGGTCGTAACGCCGGACCAGTTCCTCGAACGAGCTTACATCGCCGCCTTTGGCGGCCTGAACCAGCGCCAGCTCGTCGCTGACCGGCTCACTTACATTTGGTTGGATGGCTGTCATCTACCTTCCGATGCAACAATTTTCGCGCCCTGCGAGGGCCGACAGAAATGTTATTTTACTTGGTAACCCAAGTTTCGTCTTGTTTGTTTTGACGTATCTATGGCTGGCCGGTTTGCGATAAATTCCAAGCAGCGGCCACTCCGCAGTAGAACACGTCCTTAGGTGACCGGAAAACACCGGGCAAGTGACCCTATAATCAAGGTTTAACCAGAATGAAGGGCAAAAAAGCCGGATCCAGCGGCCGAACAGCTGACCCGACCATGGCGGAGAGAACCGGGGTGGAACAAATCGTGGAGAAGGTGGTGTCCCAGGTCCTGGACAGCCACGTCCCGCAGTTGCGGGAGGAGTTGGTGCGCCGGGTTCTGGAACAACTGCCGCAGGGGACGGGTGAGGCGGCCACCGCCGCTTCCGGAGAAGGCGGATCGGCCAACCTACTGAAAGCAATTTCGGCCATTCAGTCCGGCACCACGCAACGGGAGATCTTACGCACCCTGCTGGACAATGCGGTGCGCTACAGCGGACGCGGGGCGCTCTTCGTAGTGAAAGCAGGCGCGGCCACAGGCTGGCAGGGTCGCGGCTTTGACAAGGATGGCGACGACACCATCAAGGATTTTGCCCTCAACGTGAGCACCGGAGTACCGGAACAAGCCTTGCGGTCGCGCATGCCGTTCAGCGGCGCGACCCGCGATATCGATCCGGAATTTGTGGCGAAATTCGGAGCGCCGGCCGATGACCATGTGCTGGTGCTGCCTCTCTTGCTGAAGGAAAAGGTGGCAGCTCTGGTCTATGCCGACGCCGGTGCTGACGGCGGCGGAAAGCTGGATGCCAGCGCCGTCGAATTGCTGGTGCTGGCCACCAGTGCCTGGCTGGAAGTGGCGTCGTTGCGCAAACAGGCGCACAAGGAAGAATCCACCGACGCGGCAGGCGAGAAGACGGAAAGCGCGCCGCCGCCGCCCAGCGCGCCCGCCCACTCCGATCCATTTGCGGCGCACGCTCCAAAACACGTTGCTCCCGATCCCGAGCCGGTTCCGATTGCACCTGCCGTGGTGGAGCAGCCCGTAGCCGTGGCCCAGGCTGAGCCGGTCGTCACGGCGGCTGCGGCGGCACCCGCTCCCGCAACCGATGCCTTTGCCAATCTCTCACCTGAGGACGCTGACGTCCACCGCAAGGCGCACCGCTTCGCACGGCTGCTGGTGGATGAGATCAAACTGTACAACCAGGTAAAGGTTTCCGAGGGACGCAAGAACCACGATTTGTACGACCGGCTCAAGGAAGATATCGAGAAGAGCCGGATCACCTATCAAAAGCGGTATGGCAACACGGCGGCTGGCGGAGCCGATTACTTCAGCCAGGAACTGGTTCGCAGTCTGGCCGAAGATGACACTTCTATCATGGGCGCCAATTTTCGGCGAAATTAATCATAGTGGTTCTCCATCGCTGGCATTCGATACTGATTCGAGTTTCTTTGATCGTGGCCGTGTTGTGCTTCGATTTGGCCCTGTTCGCCACGCCCGCTGTGGCGCAAGCTTCCAGCAAAAAAGTCCAGCCCTCCAAAGCCCAGCCTTCCAAAAAGAAAGGGGCCAAAGTTGCGGCCCGGCGCCGCAGCCGTCCCACGCCGCGGTCGCGCCGGATGCATGCCGCTTTCGTGGCCTCTACCAGCTTGAAACCGATGGCGCGGCAACTTCTGCAGGACCGGACTCCGGCTGCTTATGCGGGAGTGGAAGCCTATGCGCGCCGCCACGCTCAGGAAGACGCGGGTGCCCTGGCCTGGCTGGTGCTGGGGTACGCCCACATCCTCGATAAGGACTATGCCAAAGCCGTGGATCCCCTGAGCCGGGCCAAACCCCGGGCGGGTGACCTGGGAGAGTATGTCAACTTTTATCTGGGCACCGCCTATTTTCAAAGCGGCCGGACCGCGGAAGCCGTCACCACTCTGGCCGATTTCGAGAAGCAGTACCCCGAGTCGTTACTGCTGCGCGATGCCGGCGTGCTGTATGGCAGCGCGCTGCTGGCGGAAAGCCGGGCGAAAGACGCGATTGCGGTCCTGGAGAAAGACCGGCAGCCGCCGCGGGCCGATCTGGAGCTGGCCCTGGGAAAGGCCTATGCTGCAGCCGGAGAGCCGGCGAAAGCGGCGGAGATCCTGCGCAACCTGTACGTCACCATGCCGCTCAGCGCGGAGGCCAGCCAGGCGGATGTCGAACTGAAGCAACTGGCTTCGACCACCCAGCTACCCCCCGTGGGCCTGAACGGGCGTAGAACGCGCGCCGATCTGCTGGCCAAAGGCAAACGATTCAGCGATGCCGCGGCCGAGTATCGCGACCTGCTCAGCGTGGTGAGCCCGAGCGATCGTCCCGAGATCCAAATGGCGCTGGCGGTGGCCTTGCGGCGCTCCGGCGACGACAAGGAAGCCAAGAAAATTCTGGATGCCATGGAAAGTCCCGCCGGGACTGAAATGAATATTCAACGCATTTTCAACCTGGGAGAAATTGCTCGTTCCGACAACGACGAACCCGGCTTCCTGCTGTACCTGGGACAACTGCGTCAGGCAGCGCCCACCAGTTTCTGGCTGCAGCAGGCCCTGCTCTCGGAAGGGAATTACTACCTGCTCAAGCCCGACTACGACAAGGCAATTGACGCCTATCGGGAATTAGAGCAGCGCTTTCCCAACAGCGGCCGCGCCTCTTACGCCCATTGGAAAGTGGCCTGGCTGAGCCTGCGCCAGGGCAGGACGGCCGAAGCCAAGACAGGATTCGAGCAGCAGATTGGGCTGTATCCCACTTCGGCGGAAGTCCCCGCGGCGCTGTACTGGCGAGCCCGCCTGGCGGAAGAAGACAAAGATTCCGCCATGGCGCGCGCCTATTACCAGAAGATTTCGGAGCGCTTCCGCAATTTTTATTATGGCGAACTGGCGCGCCGCCGCCTGCGGGAAATCAAGGCGGACGCCGCCGCCCAGCCTTACACTTTACTGGACCGCGTTCCCGCCATTAACGCCGGCACCCATATCACAACCAGCGACCCGCCCATCGACAACCTGCGTTATCAGAAGGCGCAAGTTTTGGAGAACGGCGCCCTGGTGGACCTTGCGGTGCGCGAACTGCAAGCCGCCGCAGCCGAAGACAGTGGGAACTGGGTGACGGCCGCTACCGCAAAGCTCTACGAAGACGCGGGACGCTACGACGGTGCCATCCAGGTGTTCAAGCGCGCCGTGCCCAATTATTTCGCGGTGGACTTGCCCACCCTGCCGCGTCCTTATTGGGAGGCCTTGTTTCCCAAACCCTACTGGCTTGACCTGAAAAAGTTTTCCTCGCAGAATGCGCTCGATCCCTATCTGGTGGCATCCCTGATACGGCAGGAGTCGGAGTTCAATCCCGGCGCCGTGTCTCGAGCGAACGCGCTAGGCCTGATGCAGCTGCTGCCCAAGGTGGGCAGCTCGGTCGCGAGACAGGAGAAGCTGCGCCATTTTTCCTCGGCGCAACTGTTTACCCCCGAAATCAATCTGCAGCTGGGCACGCGTTATTTCCGCGAGATGGTGGACAAATTCGGCACCTTCGAATACGCCCTGGCCGCCTACAACGCCGGATCGAACCGGGTGGATGACTGGCTGGGACAGGGGAAATATCGCGACCCGCAGGAGTTTGTCGAGTCCATCCCGTTCACCGAAACCCGGGAGTACGTGCAGGCCATTCTGCGCAATGCCAATGTGTACCGGCAGCTGTATGGGGCACCGTAGCCCCGGCGTCCGGCCCGGTCAGGCTTCCTTAGCGACTCCGTACCCACCGCGAAGCGGCGCAAATGCAGCCCAGAGCGCCAGCCCTGGGGTGGATCGCAAACACAGCCCTGAAAGAACGAAAGAGAGCCCTGACCCAATTCCCGAGGCCCTGCCGGTTACGACTTTTTACAATCTTTTGTTATTCCGCACAGGCAGGCGAGGACTAAGATCAACCACAGCTCGAATACTACAGACTAGCTCTTTATTCCAGCTGATGTAACAAATGTAAAGGAGAGAATCTAATGCCAGCTAATGTTAAACCAGTTCCTGAGGGATTCCATACCGCAACCCCGTCCCTGGTCGTTCACGACGCCGCGAAGGCCATCGAATACTACAAGAAGGCATTCGGTGCCGAGGAGCGCATGCAGATGCCGGGTCCGGACGGAAGAATCATGCATGCTGAGATAAAAATCGGCGATTCGATCATCTTCCTGTCGGATGAGATCCCCGGCATGGGGGGCAAGTCGCCGCAATCCGCGGGTACGTACACCGGAGGACTTTATCTTTACGTGCCGAACGTGGACGAAGTCTTCAAGCGGGCAGTGGATGCCGGCGGCAAAGCCGTCGGGTGGTGTGAATGACATGTTCTGGGGTGACCGCCTGGGCCACTTCGTGGATCCCTTCGGCCACGCCTGGACCGTAGCCACGCACGTGGCCGACCTGACTGAGCAGGAAATGGAAAAGGGCGCCCAGGAGTTTTACGCCCAGATGGCACAGAAGAAATCGGCGTAGCTTACAGGAAACACTTAAACCGCAAAGAGCGCAAAGGAACTGCCGCAAAGGACGCCAAGAGATTCTTAGCGTCCTTTGCGGGGGTTCTTTGCGCTCTTTGCGGTTAGCCTTTTCAGGCCGGCTTTTCTGGCGCCGACGTTTTTCCAAACAGGATTTCGACTACCAGCAAGCCGGCGCCGACCACAATCGCGCTATCGGCGACGTTGAAAGCCGGCCACTGGTATTGGCCGACATAAAACAGCAGGAAATCCACCACGCGGCCGCTGAGCAGGCGGTCCCATAGATTGCCTACCGCGCCTCCGAGAATCAATGCCAAGCCAATTCCCGTGGTGTGCATGGAGTGGCTGTTGCGCCAGAGCAGAACGGAAACGATGGCCAGGGCCACGATCGAAAACGTGACCAGGGCCGCAATCTTCCACTCTGAAGGCGAGTCGGCGAAGATACCGAAGGCAGCGCCGCGATTCTCCACGTGAGTGAGGCGGAAGAATCCCGGGATCACCTGGATGCTGTCATGCAGGGAAATGTTTTTCGTTACCGCCCACTTCGCCGCCCGGTCAAGAACGATCACCAGAACGGCAATCAGGAAGTGGAAGCCGCGCGTGGTATGAGTCGTCATTCGGACCTTTTCAAAGTCTCCAGCCATCACAGAGGTTGGCCCGGGCTGGCTCACCCGCCGATTTCTTTCAGCACGGCGCTGCAGCGCTCGCATACCGTGGGATAGGCGCTGTCCTCGCCCACGTGAGTGGAGTAATTCCAGCAGCGCTCGCACTTCTTGCCGTCGGCTTTGCTCACCTGGACGCTGACTCCGCCGGTGCCGTTTCCTGACGTACCCTGAACCAGTGTGACCGCCGACACAATGAACAGATAGCGGAGCCGGTCCTGGTAGCGCGCCAGGACGGAGAACACCGGTTCGGCCGCTGTCACCGTAACTTGCGCTTCGAGATTGGCGCCGCCAATCAGCTTGCTCTGCCGGGCCTCTTCGAGCGCCTTCAGCACTTCGGTACGGACCGCCAGCAGCGTGCTCCAGTCTTCGCGCTGTTTTGGGTCATCCGCGGGAAACGAGCCGCCCACAATGTCAGATGCGCCGGGAAAGGCTGCCAGATGCACACTGGCCGGACGATCGGGCAGGATGGGCAGATACTGCCACACTTCGTCACAAGTAAAGCTGGTGATGGGCGCGAGCAGGCGGACAAGAGCTTCGCCGATGCGCCAGATCGCGGTCTGTGCGGCCCGCCGGGCGCGTGAGTTCGGGGCGGACGTATAAAGGCGGTCCTTCAACACATCGAAGTAAAACGCGCTCAACTCCACCACGCAGAAGTCATTTATGCGGTGATAGATTTTGTGGAAAGCGAACTCGTCGTACCAGCGGGTCACGTCCGCGGACATGGCCACGGTCTGGCGCAGCATGTACTGATCGAGAATGTCCATCTCGTCGAATGAGACCGCGTTCTTCTGCGGATCAAAGTCGTAGAGATTGCTCAGCACGTAGCGGAACAGGCTGTTGCGAATCTTGCGATAGCTTTCGGCCACGCGCTGCATCAGTTGCTCGGAGCCGACCACGTCTTCACGAAAATCGACGGAAGCGACCCAGAGCCGCACGATCTCGCCGCCCATGCGGTTGGCGATATCGACGGGATCGACGTCGTTGCCGCGAGACTTCGACAAAGCCCGGCCCTGTTCGTCGAGCGTCCAGCCATTGGTAGCCACCGCGCGATAGGGAGCCTGGTTGCGGGTGCCGACGGCGCAGAGCAGGGAAGAGTGAAACCATCCGCGGTGCTGGTCGCCGCCTTCGAGATAGAGATCGGCGGGCCAGGGCAGGCCGGGTTCGTGGCCGAGCACGGCGGCGTGGCTGCATCCCGATTCGAACCAGACGTCCAGAATGTCGGTCTCTTTGGTGAACTTCGCATGGCCGCACTTGGCGCATTTGGTTCCGGCGGGAACCAGGGCGTCGGCCTGCGGCGTGTACCAGGCGTCGGCGCCGCCGCGGGCGAACAGTTCGATCACCTTACGGTTCAGGGCGGGATCGTTCAAAGGCTTGCCACAGCCCTCGCACAAGAACACCGCGATGGGCACGCCCCAGATGCGCTGGCGGGAAATACACCAATCGGGGCGGGTGGCGATCATGTTCGAGATGCGTTCTTCGCCCCAGGCCGGGTCCCATTTCACTTTCTTGATTTCGTCCAGCGTTCGGCTGCGCAGGGTCCCGCCCGGCATGGGCGTTTCCATGGAGATGAACCACTGCTCGGTGGCGCGAAAGATGATGGGATTGTGGCAACGCCAGCAATGTGGATACGAATGCTCGAGCTTTTCGGAATGCATCAGCACGCCGCGCTTTTTGAGCAGCTCAACGATGGGCTGGTTGGCGTCAAAAACTTTCTTGCCATCGTATTCGGGCAGGCCGTTGTGCATGATTCCCGCGGCATCCACGTTGGTGGTCAGGTCGAGCTTGTACTTCACCCCGGTGTTGAAGTCATCCGCGCCGTGGGAAGGGGCGGTGTGGACTACGCCCGTGCCTTGATCCATGGTGACGTAGTCGGCGAGCACACCGAGCACGGTACGATCAAGGAAGGGGTGCGCGAACTTCGTGAACTCGAGTTTTCTGCCGGGGAAGCGGGCGACGATCTGGGTTTCCTTCAGCCCGACTTTGCCGGCGAACTCCGCGGCCAGTTGTTCGGCGACGATGTACACCTCGCCGCCGGATTCAAGCGCGACGTATTCGGCGTCGGGATGAAAGGCGACGGCCATGGACGCGGGAAGCGTCCAGGGCGTGGTGGTCCAGATCACGGTGAAAACTTTCTTTCCGGCAAGCGCAGGATCAAGCCGGGCGGGATCCTCGGCCAGCGCGTACTTTACCCAGACCGTCGGGCTGGTATGGTTTTCGTATTCCACCTCGGCTTCGGCGAGGGCAGTCTTGTCGAAGATGCACCAGTACACCGAACGCAGCCCCTTATAGACAAATTCCTTTTCCAGAAAATCGTAGAACGTGGCCAGCACCACCGACTCGTACTGCGGAGTCATGGTGGAGTAGGGGTCGTCCCAGCGTCCGAAGACGCCGATACGTTTGAACTGCTCGCGCTGCAGATCGAGAAATTTTTGCGCGTACTTTCTGCATGCTTCCCGGACCTCCAGTTTTTCCATCTGGAGTTTTTTACCGCCCAGCTGTTGATCAACTTTGATCTCGATGGGCAGGCCGTGACAATCCCATCCCGGGACGTAAGGCGAGTCGAATCCGGACATGGTTTTGGATTTGACGATGAAATCTTTCAGGCACTTGTTCAGCGCATGGCCCAGGTGAATGGGGCCGTTGGCGTAGGGGGGGCCGTCGTGCAGAACGTAGGTCGGGGCCCCCTGCCTGGCCTCACGAACGCGCTGGTAAATCCCCATTTCCTCCCAGCGCGCCAGGGCCTTGGGCTCATTTTGGGGCAGGTTGGCCTTCATGGGAAAGCCGGTCTTAGGCAGATTGATGGTGGATTTCAGCTCCAGCGGCACTCGGTTGATTTCTCCCAAATGATTGATTTTTTTCATTATAGGGAGCGGCGGAACGAACGTCCATTGACCCGCGGATCAGGCAGGGGTCGGTTTGGAGACTGTGAACCACGAAGGGCACAAAGGTACACGAAGGAAACCCTAGAAAACAAAGCCTTCGTGATACTTCGTGTCATTCGTGGTTTATGCACTGCCGTGTTCTAACCCGCTACCGTGGATCACGCCCTGGGACAAGCGGGGATGATGTGAGCGGCAGCCCCAAAAGCACTGTCGGAAAGGCCTGGGAAGCGTGTACAATTTTGCCAGAGTAACGTTTGCTGGAAGCTGGCATCTAAAGGATTAGGTAAGCGTATTGCTGTAGGTCTGGTTGCGCTCAAACGGGAGCTTGAAGTATTTGGCGACCCGAAAGCAACTTGGCAGCTAATGTGCTCATCAAGCTTAAGATAGATTAGGCTGAAGGTCGGTTGCTGATAGGTCCCGGCAACAACGCAGGCAAAGTCGGGTCAACTATGCCAACACTCGAGATGAAACCCCGCGGCGAAGCCGAACCCGAACTCAATCTGCTGCTTTCGAAAAGCACCCTGGAAGAGCCGCTGTGGAAGTCGCTCTTTCAGAACCTGGATGATTTTTTCTTTCCCAAGAAACTACCCCCGCTGGTGCTGACTTCGAAGCCCGTCCCGGTCAAGGATATTTGGGGCTTTTACGATTACAAGAAAAACGGAGTGCTGGGCTCGACCGTAGTGCACATGCTGGCGATCGCAGCCATCATTGGCATTACCCTGCTGGGTCGAAGAGTGGTGCAGCAGATCGTGAAGCCGCATGAGGCGATCACCCTGGTCTCTCCGGATGACATTCCTCCGCTTCAACCTTCGAAGACGCTTTCGGGTGGCGGCGGAGGCGGCGGCGACCGTGACAAGTTCCAGGCGCCCAAAGGCAAATTGCCCAAACAGTCGATGGAGCAGATCACGCCTCCCATGATGGTGGTGCGGAACGAGAATCCCAAACTGACGGCCGAACCTACAGTGGTTGTCCCGCCGCAGGTGAAGCTGGCCATGAATAATCTGCCCAATCTGGGAGACCCGATGTCGCATTTGCCTTCCGGCCCGCCCTCTAATGGAACTGGTTCAGGCGGGGGCATCGGCGCCGGCTCAGGTGGCGGCGTGGGTGTAGGCACCGGCCCCGGCGTAGGTGAGGGACGTGGCGGCGGCGTGGGTGGCGGAGTATTTCGTGTAGGCGGCGGCGTGAGCGCGCCGCGCGTGGTCTATCAGCCTGATCCTGAGTACTCGGAAGAAGCCCGCAAGGCGAAGTATCAGGGAACCTGCGTGCTCTGGCTGGTGGTAGGGCCGGACGGCCGACCGCGCGACATCCGCGTGGCCCGCAGCCTGGGACTTGGACTGGACGAGAAAGCCATCGAGGCGGTCAAGACCTGGAAGTTCGAGCCGGCAATGAAAGACGGAAAGCCGGTAGCGGTACAGATCAATGTGGAAGTCAGCTTCCGGCTGTACTGATCCTTAATTTCTACCAGGGAGCGGCCGCGATGTTTCGCGGCCGCTTTTTGTTTGTTGCGCAGCCCCACAACATCAACTAACAGTGTCACCCTGAGCGAGTCGTGATCGTCCGCTTGCGGACGATCACGGGGAGTCGAAGGGCCCCTATTTCCGCCATGAGCTTTCAGCACGAGCTCTTTTCCGAATGCCCGCAACTCCCCTCAAGACAGGCGTCGATCTTGCTGTAGGGGCCCTTCGACTGCGTCGCTGCTTCGCTTCGCGAAGCAGTTACTCCGCTCAGGGTGACAGCTACTCTCATGAGGTTTCAGCACGAGCTCTTTTCCGAATGCCCGCAACTCCCCTCAACACAGGCGTCGATCTTGCTGTAGGGGCCCTTCGACTGCATCCTGCTTCGCTTCGCGAAGCAGCTACTCCGCTCAGGGTGACAGCTACTCTTTCAGTTCAACGTGCTGGACGTCTTCGATCGGGCTTCCCAGAAACTGCGCTCCCATGCGGCGGAATTTGTCCACGGAATCGGTCACGAAGAATTTCAGGCGGGGCACTCCGCGGCGTTCGCTTTCAGGGGAAGGTTTGGGCAGGCCTTTGCGGAGTAACTGGCTGACCACGCGGGCCGTGGATTCAGCCGAATCGACAATAGTCACAGCGGCCGGCACCAGGCGGCGCAGAAGCGGCTTCAGCAGGGGATAGTGGGTGCATCCCAGCACCAGAACGTCACCGGACTCGAAATCTCCGGTAAACGCCTGGTCGAGATAAATGCGGGCCACTTGTTCCGCGACCGGGTGCTCCGCCCATCCTTCTTCGACTAACGGCACCAACAGCGGGCAAGCCTTCTCCACGGCTTCGACTCCAC
Source organism: Terriglobia bacterium (assembly GCA_963699935.1). GTDB lineage: Bacteria > Acidobacteriota > Terriglobia > Terriglobales > Acidobacteriaceae > JAIQFF01. The sequence goes on along the minus strand of CAVOVU010000020.1, from coordinate 358,410 downwards.
GGGCCTGCAGGGCCTTCGCGTAGGCGTGGCTGCTCACTGTAGCCTCGGTGGCGATGACCACCACTTTGCGAGTCTGGCTGGCGGCGGCGGCGCGCGCCGCGCCGGGCTCGATGACCCCCACCACGGGAACGCTGGAAGCCTGGGTGATCTGGTCGAGGGCCAGCGCGGTGGCCGTGTTGCAGGCGATCACCAGCATCTGGGCGCCGTGTTGCTCGAGATACTGGGCCGCGCCAATGGCGTACCGGGCAACGGTCTCGGCCGATTTCGAGCCGTAGGGCAAACGCGCCGTGTCGCCGAAGTAGATGTAATCGGCGTCGGGGACGAGCGCGACCAGTTCCTTGAGGACCGTCAGTCCGCCAAAGCCGGAATCAAATACGCCGATACAGGGTCGCCGAGCGGTGGCCATGAAGGTATGCGAAGAGACATCATAACGGGCGGGTTGAGTTTTTGCGCGGACAATCCACTTTTAGGGTTGGTGGCTATCCGCAGCGTATCATCTGCGAAACCGTTAACCACGAAGGACACAAAGGCACACGAAGGAAAAGCTTATGACCCGTTTCCCGATGACACTGCTGGTCACCTTAATGGCGGCGTTCGCGTCGTCCTGCACGTCGCGCAAGCCAGCCGCGATCACGCAGGACGAACTCGTTCATCATAGTCAGGAGATGTTCGATGGCGTCGCCGCAGGTGACCAGGCGCCATGGCAGAAATATTTCGCCGACGACAGCATGTACTTCGACGAGAAGGGAAGAGGCATGGACAAAACCGCACTCGTCAAAGACGTGACCCCGCTTCCGGCGGGCTATTCCGGCAGCATCAAAATCGTGAATGCCAAAAGCAACATCCAGGGTGATACGGCAATCCTCTCCTACGACCTGAACGAAAGCGAGACGATTTTCGGTCAGGACCTGACCGCCCGCTATCACGGCACCGACACCTGGATGTATCGCAACGGGAAATGGCAGATCGTGGCCGGGCAAATGTTCCGCTACTACGAAGACCCCGCGCCGGGGAAGGCGAACGTCAAGAAATATGGCGAGTACGCCGGAACTTACGAACTGTCGCCCGGCGTGACACAGACGATTTCTATTCGCGACGGTGGCTTGTACGCAAAACGTGGGAGCAGCCCGGAAGCCGAGCTGATTCCTGAGTCAGGCGACATCTTCTTTCGCAAGGGCGTGGAAGGCCGGCGTTTGTTCCGGCGGGCTGCTAACGGCAAGGTCGAGGCCATGATTGATCGCAGGAACAATGAGGACGTGGTGTGGAAGAAAGTCGGGTAGGTGCGGATCCCACTCATTTCGCGAAGGACGCGAAATGAATGGGGCACCGTCGGTTCTTACGATTGGTCAGAGAGGGATGCTTACTTGAAACGCGAGGCCTGGACCTGTTCATCTTCCCGGGCAGGCAGATTGCGCTCGCAACACGGCCCAATCGGAATCGGCGCTCCGTGCGGACAGGTGCGGGGGTGGCCCAGGAAGGCGCAAATCTTGTCCGTGGCTTCGGGCGAGAGGATGTGTTCGAACTTGCAGGCCTGCTGCTCGATTTCTGATTCGCTGTCGAGGGCCAGGCTGTCGGTGAAGAGGCGTTCGGCCAGGCGGTGGCGGCGGATGATGTCGGCAGCGCGCAGGCGGCCGCGGGGAGTGAATTCCACGATCATGCTGCCGTCGCCGGTGGAACGCCGGAAGGTTTGAGCGCATCGTGGCATGGGTTCACGAACGGCTTGTGATTGTGGGCTTCCGGCGGATGCGGCTTGGTGGTAAGCAGGCCCAGGGCCGCTCATCTTCTCCACCGCGATGCTTACCGGCAGGGCGCCGTGAACTTCCAAACGCTCGATTTCGGCGATCTCTCCGTGCTCTTCCACCGCCCATAGTTCTTCGAGGACTTCGTCGAACTGCTCCTCGTCGGCCATGGCGAATACTTCCTGATCGGCAATCTTGCCATGGTGCAGTTCGATGCGGCGGTCGGCCAGGCGGGCGACGACCGGATCGTGCGTGACCATGACGATGGTTCGTCCCTGGCGGTGCAGTTCGCGCAGCAGGCGCAGGACAATCTCTTCGTTGACCGCATCCAGATTGCCGGTGGGCTCGTCGGCCAGAACGATTTTGGGATCGTTGATCAGGGCGCGCGCGATGCACACCCGCTGCTGCTCCCCGCCGGAGAGATGGGCGGGAAGATGCGCGGCGCGATCCTTCAACCCTACGTGCGCCAGGGCGGCCAGCGCCTCCTGCTCGTCGGTCATGCTGTGAAAGTACTGGGCCAGCATGACGTTTTCGAGCGCGGTCAGGTAGGGAATCAGGTGAAATTGCTGGAAGATGAAGCCAACTTTTTCCGCCCGGGCACGGTTCAAATCCTGGGTGGAGATCCGGGCCACGTCTTCACCGTCGAGCCAGATTTCGCCCGAGGTTGGGCGATCAAGGCACCCGATCAAATTGACCAGGGTGGACTTGCCGGAGCCGGAGGGACCCATGACGGCCAGCCACTCGCCGGGCGCAACTTCGAGAGAAATCTCATCCAGGGCACGGATGACACCGCCATTGGTCTCGGCCCGGGCCGGGTACAGGCGGCTGACATGGCTGAGCTTGATCATGTCATTCTCCCCTCAGGATGGTAGCAGGTTGGACCCGCCGCAGCAGAGATATTGGCAGGATCGCGGCGACCAGGGCGATGGCGATCCCGCCCACAAGAACGACCGGCAACACGCTCAGCCGGGGCGTCACCGGGGCATGAAAATTGGCGTGGCCGATCCAGATCGCCACTCCGACTCCGAGGGCAAAACCAAACTCGCGCCGATCGCGCCCAGGACGGCGGCTTCGGCGGCGAAGAACCCCTGCAGCATCCTGCCCGAAGCGCCCAGGGCCTTCATCAGGGCAAAGTCGCGGCGGCGGTCCGAGACCCATCCCGTCAAAGTGGAGAGCACGCATACCGCGGCGGTGAGAATGATGAGAATGGATGCCACCAGAAGCGTCGAGCGCATCTTGCCCAGTACGTTGGCCTCGCCCTCCGTGACCTGGCGCACGGGATGGACGTCGGCTCCGGGAAGAGCCTGTCCGAGGCGTTGGATGACGGCACTCACATCTTCCGCAGAACCTGAAGCCGAGATCTCAACCGTCGAATAGGGAACATGGGTCCATTCGGCAAAGTCGGCGAGGGAAACGTACACACGGCTATCTTCGGCGGCGCCAGTCTGCAAGGTCCCGGCCGGATTGAGTCGAATGCTGCGGCCCTGAAAGCTGAGGTCGAACGGCTTTCCCGATGCGCCAAGAATACTGGCTGCATGGGCGCCAACCAGCGCATCGTGGGAAGCTTTCGGCCATGCGCTTACCGACCACCAGCTGCCATTTAGCTTTTGCGCCTGTTCAAAGTCGGTTCCGGCAACGACCACCGAACGCCCATCCGGGGTGCGGGCAACGGCGTACGCAAAGGGAACTGCTATGCCTCCGCCGCCCAGGACCGAGCGGACCGTCGTCAAAGTATCGTCCGGCAGGCTCTGGCCGTCCCTGGCGACTACGACAACGTTGGCGCCATATTTGCGAAACTCGCGCCGCAGTTTGGCCTGGACATCCACGTAGAGGTTGAGCATGGCCGTGGCCACGGCAGCCGCCACCGCCATGGCCAGCAGCAGCGGACGCGGCCCGGCCGCGGCGCAGGACGGCGGCGCGCCACAGCATGCGCAGGAACATCGAAGTGTGGGGCACGGCAGAACGGCGCCGGGCAACGCGAGTGCCGTCAGGAGAGCTCAAGCGTCACCCCGCAGGGCGTACACCGGATCAAACTTTACGGCGCGCCGGATCGCTGCCGCGCTGCCGGCAAAAGTCACCAGCACCGCGATCGCCAGAATGATGGGCAGGAGCACCGGCTGGATGGCGATCTGCGAAGCGAAGATGGAGTGCCCAATCTGGCGGGCCAGACAGCGCGCCGCCGGCAAAACCCGCGGCTCCAGCCAGCAAGGCCAGCAGCGCGGCCTCGGCAAAGAACAGGACTGCCACAGCCAGATTGCCGGCGCCCAGCGCCTTCATCAGTCCCACCTCGCCGCGCCGCTCCACCACCGCGGTCGCCATCGCGGCGGAAACCGCCAGCGCGGAGGCCAGCAGCGCCGCCAGCGTGATCAGCAGCATCAGTCCCTGGATCCGAGAAAGCACGGTGCCCTCGTTCTGCGCCACCTGGCGAATCTGTTCGGCGTGGGAGTGCGGGATGGCCTCCTGCAACTGGAATGCGATCGACTGCGCGTAAGGCGAGCAGTACCAGCGGTCGTACATCTCCGGCGACATGCTTTTGGGATCGCGGCGGGCGAAGGCGTCTTCGGGCTTGGTCACCGCGCTGACGTAGATGCGCCGCACCGCGCCCGGCTTGCCCAGGATCTCCTGCGCCAGCAGAAGAGGCGCTACGACCTGATTGTCTTCCGGCCCGCCGGTGGAGAGAATGCCGGCAATGCGATGCTGGCGGCCCGCAATTTCAATGTCCTGTCCAGGCGTTTGGTTCAGCTTGGCCGCCAGGTGATCGCCGAGCAGGACGTCTTCGGAACTATCCTCCGGCCAGGCACCCTGCACCTTCCACCAGGGATGTGTGGTGCGAACTCCGGTAACGAAGTCCTGCTTTCCAAATACAACGTGCCGGGCGAAATACGTCCCCAGCAGGGTGACATTCTTTGCCCCGCCAAGCGTGATGCCGGCGGGCAGCATGGGTGCAAAACCCACGATGTTGTTGCGCCAGAACATGCCTTTGATTTTGGGCAGATCGGCTTCGTTCAGGTAAGCGCCGTCGCTGGGCGGCTTCAGATTGACGCCGCCGATCTCGACGTCCAGCGTGTCTTCCTGGGGAGTGACGATCAGGTTGGCGCCGTAGGTGCGCAACTCGCGGCTGATCTTGTCGCCGATATCGGTGGCCACGGCGATCATGGCGGTGGCCACTCCCACGCCCAGCATGATGGCGACTCCGGCCAGCAGTTTGCGGCGCTTCTGCCGCCGGAAAGACTCATAGAGTAGGCGCAGGAACATGGGTCAGGGTTGGAAAATGTGGGCGCCGGCAGCGACGTCGGTCTCCCGGATGATGACAGCATCGGCGGTCTGTTCGGCGCGCAGCGGAATCGGATTGCAGCCGCCGGTCATGCCCACGGATTGTCCGTTGATCGGGGCGGCGCAGTTCTTGCAAACCACTCCGTTGGGCCCCTTGTAAAAGCCTACCGGGCCGCAAATTTCACAGGCATCGAAAACCGTGGCAACCTTGCCGTCGGGCTTCCGGTACAGCCAGAAGCGCACTTCGACGCCGTTTTCCCGGGCCGCGAAGCGATGCAGATCACCGTCGGCGACCTGGGCCAGCGGAATGCTCACCTGCCCATCCTGGAAAGTCACTTCGGTCGCGGGGGAGAGCGCGCTCACGCTCTTGGCATAGATAAATTCCGCCGTGACCATCAGAATGAACAGGAACGAGCTGGCGTAAACGGAAACCATCCACAGGCGTTCGCGGCGGGCGCTCCACTGCGCCTTGCGGCGCTCGGCCGGAGAATCAGGAAGGGCAGCAGGCTGGCGCCGCTTGACCTCGAACAGCACCATCAGCGCAGCCAGGGCCACGATGGTGACAAAAAAGAACAAGTCGTTGCGCACGATGGGACCGATCAGCGCCATCTCCTCGCGCGAAGAGGGAAGCACGCCGTTTTCGGAAAGCTCGTGCAGTCCGGAGATGATCAGCTGCGCCGCCACGAAGAACAGAATGGCGGTGGTCACCCGGAAGAATTTCTGCAGATTGACGCGCACGCTGCCCTTGACGAACATCACGCCAAACACGATGGCTACGATCACGCCCGACAACGTGCCCAGGAAGCTGAGCAGTTCGGTGGAGTTCAGCGAAACCGCTCCCAGGATAAGGACCGTTTCCACGCCTTCGCGCAGGACCATCAGAAAGACGAAGAGAAACAGGCCGAAGGCCGCGTTGCGGCCGGCCAGAAGGCCGACTTTGCCCTCAATCTGTCCCTTGAGCGCGCGCCCGGTCTTCATCATGAAAACGATCATGGTGATGACAAAGAAGGCGGCAATGAGCATGATCCAGCCTTCGAAAATATCCTGATTCCACTGGGTGCGCGACAGCAGGATGGCGATCCCGATGCTACCAACGAAGGCGGAAATCAGAGCGGCAAAGACAGGCTTACGCAGCTCAGGGCGGCCAATTTTGGCCAGATAGGCCAGGGTAATGCCGACGATAAGGGCGGCCTCGACGCCCTCGCGCAAAGTGACGATGAATGCCTGCAGCATCTTGTGGAAAACCTTGTTATTGCAACTCGGTTGCAACTTGACAGTTGCTATTGCTTCCTTGGTTAAGAATAGCCCCCCTTGGTGCAGGCGTCAACGGAGCTTGAGAGTTCGTTCAGACGTGTTTCCGTCCTTTGCGCTTCAAGATTTGCCGTGCTTCCGGCACAAGATCAGACCCTTTACCGCAAAGGACGCAAAGGTACCGCGAAGGTCGCAAAGAACCCCAAGGTCAGAGGCCTTTCAGGAACTGTTTTACTTCGGCCAGTTGGGGGAAGAGTTTTTCTTCTGCCTGAAAGTCGGCCGAATGCACACAGCGGCGGCTGCCCCGCAGTCTTACCGGATGCTTGAGGTGAAGCATCTCGTGATACACGATGTACTCGACCGCGAAACGGGGAACCCTGGGATGATCGAAGATGCGGCTGACTACGATGGCATTGTGCGCCGGATCGTAATGGCCAAGACTGTTGCGCGCATGGTCGCGGCTCCAGGTCATCTGCGGGCGGGCCATGAGGCCATGAAAGAACCTTTGGTTGAGATCTTCAAACAAAGCTTCCAGGTCGTAGGTACGGCCCTGGGCGGAGTCGAGACGCTTCCGTCCGCGCATCTGGCGCACCAGGTGGGCCTTCCGGCTGACATGATGGCTGGAAACGTACTTGCGATAACGGGCCGCGGCCTCGCGGTCAATCGGCCGGCGGTACATCTTGGCCAGCAGTATGTGGGCGATGGCCTTCAATACCGGAGCGGGAGCACCTTCCAGCAGGTCGGAGAGGCGCACCAGCAGTTTGCCTTCGCGCATCCGGATGGTGTTCTTGATGCTGGTGAAGGGGAAGAATTCCACTCTCAGCCCGGGTAAAGCGGTGTCAGGGCGAAGGTCGCGGAATACCTGCTCAAAGATTTGAAGTGGATTGTGCCTCACGTCCGGCTAGATTAGCACGACGAAAGTTCCTACTGTTAAGCCCGGAACGAACACGCATTCACCGCTTCGCCGGCTTCTTGCGCCTGGCTGCCTCTTCCTGTTCGGTCAACAGCTGACGGTGGTCCTGCACGCTGCTGTCCAGCGTATCGAGGGCATTGGAGAGCAGGAATTCATATTGCCCGGTTTCTTCTTTTTTGGCGGTGGCATCGTCTCGCAGGGCGCGCAGCTTGGACTGGAATTCAGTGTCGCCTTCAATGACGGCTTTCAGCGCCTTGCGCAAGTCCGATTTGCGTTCCACGTAGGTGTCGATGTTGTCGTTCAACTCGTCGTAAACATCGAGGAAATCCTGTAAACGATCGTGGGTGGCCAGACCGCGGTCGGTGGTTTTGGGATCGGAGCGGGCCTGCTCGAGCGTGGCCAGCCGGGCCCGGGCGAAGCCGACATAGAGTTTGAGCCGGAGATCGGGCTCGAGAGCGGTATCGCGCAGCTGATCGATCTCCGGATCGGTGAGCGGGTCGCGGTGGCGCTGGGCAAGCGCAGGCGAAAGCAACAGAAAGAAGGCCAACCACGCGAAGAGGACGCGGAGGCGAGTCATTTACCCTTCTTTTTCCCAAACATGGCGGAGAGCAGGTCGGTGCGCATCTTCTCCAGTTCGTCCACTGTCTGTTGGAGTGGGGCCTGATCGTCGAAGGCCACGGTGCGTTTGATATCGCGAAACTTCTCCGCCATTTTTCGCAGCGTGATTTCCACGTTCTTCAACTTCTTTCCGGTCGCGATGGCTGCATCCGTCGCCTTTTTCGAATAGGTGACCACATCCTGAAGAGCAGCTTTGCCTGCGTCCGCGTTACCGTCGTCGTAAAGCTTGTCGGCCGCCTCTGCCTTCAAGTGGGCGATTTTGAGGTACAGGGCCGGGCGATCGTCCGGCGGAGCGGATTCGGCCCGGGCGATGAGCTCGTCCACGCTTTCTTCCCTGGCTGCGAATGTTGCCAGAGAAGCCACCACCAGGAGCGCGAGGATAAATATCCGGGTCCGCATTATAGTCATCTATGAGGCTCGATCGTGATCAGGCGATGGCGGGCCTGCCATTCCTGGTCGGGAAAGTTTCCCGTCGCTGTCTCAAGGAAGCGGTGATAATTTTCCGCGGCCGGCTTGAACTGGCGCAAGTGGTCATAGGCCGTGGCCCGCAGAAAATAGCCGATCGGGAGTTCAGGCAGAAGCTGGGCGCGGGCGTCCAGCGCTTTGATCACAAGCTCATAATTCTTGTTTTCATTGGCGGCCGCAGCCAGATCGCCGTACGCGGTGCCCATGCTGGGCTTGAGCTGAATTGCGGCCAGCAATTCCTGTTGGGCCTGGGGAAACTTGCGCTGCTGCAAAAGCAGCCTTCCCAGGCCGTAGCGCAACTCGGGATCGTTGGGCTTGGCTGCCAGCAGGGAACGATACATGGGTTCAGCCAGATCGTATTTCTTCGCATTGACATATAGATCTGCCAGGTCGAGCTGTACCGAGGCATCGCCGGGAGCCAGCTTGAGGGCCTGCTGCAACTCCGCGATGGCGGGCTCGTTCTGACCGTCGGCCGCCAGCATTCGGCCCAGTTGCATGTGGGCGCCGGCGTCACCGGGGTGAAGTGCAACCAGCTTGCGCAAAATCTCCTCGGCCTCGGTGTAGCGGTGGCCGCGCATGTAAATATTGGCCATGCCGGTGAGGGCGTCGGTGGAGGAGGGGTCGAGAGCTAAGGCTTGTTTGTACTCCTGCTCGGCATCGGCAAAGCGATTCTGATTTTCCAGCAGTGGGCCGGCCGATAGATGGGGTTCAGGATCTTTGGGATCGAGCTGGGCAGCCTGCTTGTAGGCTTCCAGTGCCCCGTCTGGATTGCTGGCTTCAAGCACGTGTCCCAGCGACAACCAGGCGCGGGCCTGGCCCTCGGCAAGGTGCGAAGTGGGTTTCAGTTTTGTAGCTGCGCGCAGAAACTGCTCGGCGCCCGGCTGGTGCGCTTTCACCAGCATCAGGCCGAGATTCAGGTTGGATTCGAATACTCCGGGCTTGGCCGCAACCGACTTGCGGTAGGCGGCAATGGAGTCGTCGGTCTTGCCCAGGGCATTGTAGAGAAATCCCAGGTCAAACCAGGCCGCAAAGTTGTCGGGATCCTGCGCGACCACCTTTTTCAACAGGGGCTCGGCAGTGGTGTAATCCTGCTTTTCGATGGCGCTTTCGGCCTGAATGAGTTCAGGTGGGGAAGAGGGATCGTCCACCGCAACTTTGTGGTGACGGACGGTCTTGCCGCTGGTTTGAGCCAGCGCGCTTCCGGCAAAGGCAAACAGCGTAAGCAATACGATCACACGTGGGCCCAGAGGCCCTCGTCCGGGCAGGCGAGCGCAGCTCGCCGAGTCTTTGCCCGCTGCGAGTGGCGCAACTGTCGCCACACTTGCCGAGCTGCGCTCGGCTGGGCGGGTGAGGGCACCCGCCGCTACGTTGGCGTTGCTACTTCCGGCCGTTGTTTGGTTGTCCGTTTCCATTCAGGACTCGCGCCAGAAATTTGCCTGTGTACGAATTCGGCAGCCTGGCGATGGCCTCGGGCGGACCTGCGCCCACCACGTATCCGCCCCGTTCGCCGCCCTCGGGGCCGAGGTCAATCACCCAATCAGCTGTCTTGATTACTTCCAGATTATGCTCGATGACCAGAATCGAGCCCCCTGCTTCAATTAGACGCCGGAAGGCAGAAAGTAGTTTGCTGACATCGTCGAAATGCAGCCCGGTTGTGGGCTCGTCAAAGATATAAAGCATGCGATTGCGGCGGCGGGTCAGACCTGCCGAACTCGACGGACGTCCAATATCCCGCGACGCCGGTTGCAGGTGGGCGGCCAGCTTCATGCGTTGCGCCTCGCCGCCGGAGAGCGTAGTCGCCGACTGGCCCAGCCGCAAATATCCCAGGCCGACTTCTTCCAGCACGCGCAGCTTCTCCACGACTTTGGGCACGCCGGAGAAAAAATGCAGCGCTTCTTTGACCGTAAGCTCCAGAACTTCGTGAATGTTCTTGCCGCGATAACGCACTTCGAGGACCTGCGGCTTGTAGCGCGCGCCTTTGCACTCTTCGCAGATCAGTTCGACGTCGGCGAGAAATTGCATTTCCACGGTAACCGTGCCGTCGCCCTGGCAGGTCTCGCAGCGGCCTCCGGGAATATTGAAAGAAAAGTGCCCGGCGCTGAAGCCTCGCTTCTTGGCCTCGGGCAGCGAGGCAAAGAGGTCACGGATTCCGTCGAAGGCCTTGATGTAGGTGACCGGATTCGAACGCGGTGTGCGTCCGATCGGCGACTGGTCCACCAGGATGACGTCGTCGATCAGGTCGTCGCCTTCGAGTTCTTTCCAGTCGGGAGAAGGCAAGGGCTCGCCGTTGGCCTGCCGCTTGGCGGCGGACAGGGCCTGAAACAGCACGTCGTGCAGCAGGGTTGACTTCCCCGAACCGGAGACGCCCGTGATGGCGACCAGCATTCCCAGGGGCACGGCGAAATCGATATTCTTGAGATTGTGCGCCCGCGCTCCTGAAATTTTGATCTGGCGTGGACCCGGCTTGCGGCGCGCCTGGGGAAGCTGGATTCGCAGTTCGCCGGAGAGATATCTTCCGGTCAACGAACCTGGCGCCTTCAATATTTCGTCGTAGCTGCCCACTGCGATGACCTGGCCGCCGCTCTCTCCCGCGCCCGGACCAAGATCGAGAATACGGTCTGAAGCGCGCATGACGTCGGGATCGTGCTCAACCACCAGGATGGTGTTTCCCAGGTCGCGCAGGTCGTGAAGAATCTTGATCAGGCGATGAGTATCGCGGCTGTGCAATCCGATGGACGGCTCATCGAGGACATATAGCGTTCCCACCAGCCGCGAACCCAGCGAAGTTGCCAGCTGAATGCGCTGCGCCTCGCCTCCCGAGAGAGTGGAAGCCAGCCGGTCCAGGGTCAGGTATTCCAGCCCCACATCGATCAGGAACTGCAGGCGCTCGTGAATTTCCTGCAGCAGCTTGTCGGCGATGGCGGATTCCTGGTCGGTCAGCTTGACCGCGGAGAAAAACTTAGACGCCTCTTCGACGGTCATGCTGGTGACCTGGCAGATGTTCCTGCCGTTGATCCTGACCTGTTGGGCCTCAATGCGAAGCCGGGCGCCGCCGCAGGCCGAACAAGTCGAGTAGCCGCGATAACGGCTGAGAAATACTCGCACGTGCAGCTTGTATTTCTTGCGCTCGAGATAATTGAAGAAGCCGCGTATGCCGGGGAACTTGCCATCACCCTCGACCACCATGCGGCGCTGCTCAGGGTCAAGCTCGGCCCAGGGCGCATAGAGCGGAATCCTGGCCTGCTTGGCGAAGCGCTTGAGCTCAGTAAAGAGCGTCCGATATTTGGGCTTGGTCCAGGGATCGATGGCGCCCTGGTCCAGCGATTTCGACTTGTCGGGAATGACCAGGTCGAGATCGAAGTCGATAGTGTTGCCAAAGCCCTGGCAGCGCGGGCAGGCGCCGTACGGGTTGTTGAAGGAGAACAGCCGCGGTTCGGGCTCCTCGTAACGCAGGTTGCAGTGCTTGCACTCGAAGCGCTGCGAAAAGCGAAGGCGCTGCGCGGGCTCGCCATCGCGCGGAGCAGTCTCGAAGATGACTTCGCCGGCCTCGCGATAGCTGATCTCGATGGCGTCCACGATCCGGGCGCGGGCGTCGGGAGAAACGACCAGGCGGTCAACCAGCAGGAAGACGGGCTGGTTGAAGTCAACGTCGAGCAGGACTCCGGAGTGGAGAATTCGAAAATCTGGCCGTTCTGATAGAGGCGGTTGAAGCCGCGCTGGCGGAGTTCGAAGAGGCGGGTTCGCAGGTGATCGGACAGGGCGGCTTCGGGATCGCTCTTGCGGCGCGGGCGGGACGCCCCCGCGACAGCCGGCGGGCCTGCCCTGAGCGAAGCCGAAGGGACGCCGGCGCTACTGTCAGGGCTTCGTTTTTTGGCGCGGGCCGGTTCCTTTGGAGGAGCTGTCGGTGCTCCCTGTAGCGGGAACAGCGCGTTCAGGCGTGTGCCCTCACCCAGCGCCAGAACGGTCGCGGTTACTTCGTCCACCGTGTCTTTCTTGACCTCCTGGCCGCATTGCAGGCAGTACGTCCGGCCGACCCGGGCGAAGAGCAGCCTGAGATAGTCATAGATCTCGGTGGCCGTGCCTACCGTCGATCGCGGATTGCGGGTGGTGTTCTTCTGACGGATTGCCACGGCCGGGGCGATGCCGTCGATGGAGTCGGCATCGGGTTTCTCGATGCGCTCCAGAAACTGGCGGGCATAGGCGGAGAGCGACTCAACATAACGGCGCTGGCCTTCGGCGTAGATGGTGTCGAAGGCAAGCGACGATTTGCCGGAGCCGGAGACGCCGGTGACCACCGTCAATGAATTGTGCGGGATTTCGAAGTCCACGTTTTTGAGGTTGTGAACCCGGGCACCGCGAACCACTATCGTTTCCGTGGACATCAGTTAAGGAGGACCCGTCCCAGCCGCTTTAGACCTGCCGAGGGTGCTCAGAAGGCTTCAGGAGCGACTGGCGAATCTTTCTATTATAAGGCAGGGGGAAGGGTTGGCGCAGTGGGGTGCAGACTACCGGAGTTGAGTCGCTGGACCGTTACGGACAAAACAAAAGGCCCCGACGCATCGGAGCCTGGATCCCTGTCATGGTGCTCTTCAAGTATCCGGTAGCCAGTACCAGGTGTCAATACTTTACTTTTCGAGACGCAACGGAACCAACGACGGCTTCATGTGGGAGAGATTATCCCTGCTTTTTCTCTCCTGGAGGCTACTCCACGTTCTGACGTGGCGTATGGACCCGACGGGGATCAAACCCGTACCTTCACCATGACAGGGAGACGTGCTCTCATTTACACCACGGGCCCGACTCAGAGTGTACGGATGAACAGCGCAAGGTTTGACGAGAAATTCAATCCAAGGCGGGTTCGAAACCAAAACGGGAATACTTAAGGCTCTCTTGACTACTGCTCTTCGTCCCGCTTCTTGCTGTAGCGGACTGCCATGCCTGCGCCCAGGGTCATGAAGGCGAGCGGGGGAAGCAGCAATACCAGGACACCGCGGCTAATTGCTTTCTGGCCTTCCTTGGTGGTGCCCTTGGCGCTGCTGTAGCACATGGCGCAGCCCTGGCTGAAGGCGGGAGCCGCCCAGAGCAGCAGGAAGACGGCGAAGGCGCAGAGGCGCAGCTTCATTTCACTCCTACTCCCAGGTGCAGAATGCGATATGCATCGGGCAGAAAGACCAGCATCATGGCCAGGCAAAATACCAGCGAGCTCATGGTAACCCACTTCATGGCCGAGATCTCAAATTTCAGGTGCATGAAGTAACCGATGATGAGTCCCGCCTTGATGAGCGACAGTCCCATCAGGATGGACAGCATCCGGACCAGTTCCATGTTCTGATAGGCCAGGTAAACCTCGATGCCGGTCATCACCAGCAGGGCGGCCCAGACCCAGAGAAACTGCCCCTTGGCATGATGCCGCTGCTCCGCTGCCGCATTCTGCTCCAGCGCTAACTGGGTTGAGTCATTCATTTGAAGTAGAGCTCCTCAAAAAGTTTTGCGCTACACGATCCTGGTTGACATGAGGTACACCAGCGGGAAAATGAACATCCAGACCAGGTCGACAAAGTGCCAGTAAAGGCCGGCGACTTCGACGTCCGAGGAGTCGTACACCTTGGGCTTCAACCAGAGAATGATCGAGATGACGATCGCGGCCACCAGCAGCACGTGTGCGCCGTAATGGAACGGGCTATAGGCGGGCGTACCGAGCCAGGCCACCAGCCACAATCCCAGCAGGACCGGGATGAACCACCTTCGCATGGCCACCACACCCAGGTAAACCACGCCCAGCGTGACGTGCAACATGTGCATGCCAGTGAGGCCGAAAAAGGTGGCGGCAAATTGTGGTGCGGTCTTGGTGACGTTCACAAACTCGGCATTGCCCGCTTCACCGGGAGGAACGGGAAAGACCGGCAGAGTCAGACCTTCCGCAATGAGATTGGTCCACTCGCGGCCGTGCAGCACCACGAATCCCAGGCCGCATGCCATGGTGGCGAACAGCCACAGGCGCTGCGCTTTCTGGTTTCCCATGACCGCGGAACGCACCGCAAACACCATGGTCAGCGAACTGGTGAGCAGGAACGCGGTCATGAAGGTCGCGTTGCGGATGCTTTCGGAATGAAACGGCGTCGGCCAGTTCGGGGTGGAAATGCGCCCGTAGGTGTAAGCGTAGAGCAAGGCTCCGAAGGTCAGCGAATCGGAGAGCAGGAACAGCCACATCCCGATCTTCTTGGAATAGGTGCCGAACAGGGAAGGCTCGTAAACCCCTGGCACCTGCTGCAAGGCCACATCAGACATGTGTTAGTCTCCCGGACTTAGTTGTGTCGAATTGCTTTCGCACTACGCAACATTGTCATCCCGACCGAAGCGCGGCGAAGCCAAGCGCAGTGGAGGGACCTGCTTTTCTTTCACCTTTTGCCACAGCAAGCGAACAACAGGTCCCTCCACTGCGCTTGCTGCGCTGCGCTCCGGTCGGGATGACAAATTCATGCCGACCGCCGAGCTTATCAACGCACAAACTCAAGAAGCGCAAAGATGTACAGCCACACCAGCGCCATGAAGTGCCAGTACCATGCGGTCACGTCAACGACAATGCGGCGATCTTCCACCGCTTTTTGCCGCAGTGCGGTGGCGCCAGCGTAAAGCAATACCAGCAGACCTCCGGCCAGGTGAATGGCGTGCGCCGCGGTCAGCACGTAAACCATCGAACTGCTGGGACTGGTGGCAACGTAGAAGCCACGGTTCGCCAGTTCGCGCCAGGCCATCCATTGCCCAGCCAGGAAGGCCAGGCCGAGGGCGACGGTGGCGCCCAGCCAGGGAAAGTTGCGTTCCTTGCCAATCGAAACGCCCGGAATATTGCGGACTGGCGCCAGCGCCGCCTGCCGCGCAATCTGGCGGCGCGCCAGTTCCACGGTGAGGCTGCTGAGCAGCAACAGGAACGTATTGACCAGGAGCAGGGTGGTAGGCAGATTCACCTGCAGCCAGTCGCTGACATAGGCTCCGGTGCGATCGTCCAGCGAAGGCAGGCCCCGGCGCATGATGTAAACGCTGGTGAACGACACGAACAGCATGCTGCTGGCCACCAGGCCGACAATCAGCCCCAGCCGGGTCCGGCGCAACCGGCCGCCATAATCGGATGAGCCACCCCCGCCGCGATCGCCGCCGCCACCGCCCGGGAGAGGGGGACGCGTTCCGCCGCTGCCGCGGCCGGTCTTGGGATCTTTAACGGCCTGATCCGTGATCGTGACTGTTGAACTAAAAGTTGCCATATCAAGAACGTCTGTCGCGGTGGCGCTCTCGCCCGCGCGGGGAGGGCAAGATGCCGGCGCTACTTCAATGCGACGTAACCGTTGCCGGGTCGGTCTGCATTACATAATCTTTCGGAGCTCCCGGAACGCTGTACTCATACGGCCCGTGATAAACCACGGGAGTCTTGCCGCCAAAGTTGTCATGCGGAGGCGGCGTGGCCGTCGTCCACTCCAGCGTAGTCGCTTCCCAGGGATTGTCGCTCGCCTTCGGTCCCTTGAACATGCTCCAGAACAGATTGATCACAAAAATAAACTGGGCTGAGATAGTGATGATCGCCGCGTAAGTGATGAACCGGTTCAGTGGAATCAGATGCTGCAGGTAGGCCAGCTCGGTGAACTGGGAATAGCGCCGCGGCTGTGCTGCCATGCCCAGGTAATGCATGGGCATGAAGATGGCGTAGGTGCCGGCCAGGGTAATGAAGAAATGCACCCGTCCCCACTTCTCGTTCATCATGCGGCCGAACATCTTGGGGAACCAGTAGTAGGTTCCGGCGAACATGCCAAAGATCGCGGCCACACCCATGATCAGGTGGAAGTGTCCGACGACGAAAGCGGTGTCATGCAGCGGAATATCCAGCACGGGCTGTGCCAGGAACGGGCCGCTCAGGCCGCCGGAGACGAACAGGGAAACGAATCCGATGGCGTACAGCATGGGAGTCTGGAAACGTACCCGCCCGCCGCGAATCGTCCCCAGCCAGTTAAAGGTCTTGATCGCCGAGGGCACGCCGATGGCCATGGTCATGATGGAAAAGGCAAAAGCCGAGTACGGGCTCATGCCGCTCATGAACATGTGGTGGCCCCAGACCATGAAGCCGAGGAAGCCGATGCCCATGATGGCGTACACCATCGCCTTGTATCCGAAGATCGGCTTGCGCGAGAAAGTGGACAGCAGCTGCGAAGCCACGCCCATGCCGGGCAGGATGGCGATGTACACCTCGGGATGCCCGAAGAACCAGAACAGATGTTGCCAGAGCAGCGGCGATCCGCCCTTGTGTCCCATGATCTGGCCGTTCACCACAACCAGCGGGACATAGAAGCTGGTGCCAAGATTGCGATCGAGCAGCAGCAGAATGCCGGCCGAAAGCAGGACGCCGAAGGCCAGCAGTCCGAGAATGGCGGTAATGAACCATGCCCAGACGGTCAGCGGCATGCGCATCATGGTCATGCCTTTGGCGCGCAGGTCGAGCGTGGTGGTGATGAAGTTCAGCGCGCCCATCAGCGAGGCCACGCAGAAAATCGCGATGCTGGCGATCCACAAATCGGCGCCCAGTTGTTCGCCGGGTCCGGCGCTGGGCAGCGCGCTCAGAGGCGCGTAGCCCGTCCAGCCGTGGAGTGGAGCGCCTCCGGTCACGAAGAAGGCGGCGAGAATCACCACGAACGCGATGAAGGTGGTCCAGAACGAAAGCATGTTCAGGACGGGAAACGCCATGTCCGGCGCGCCGATCTGGATGGGCAGAAAGTAATTGCCGAATCCGCCCTGGGGCGCCGTGGTCAGCACGAAGAACACCATGATGGTGCCGTGCATGGTCAGCAGGCTGAGATAGGTCTCCGGCTTGATCTCGCCCAGCAGCGGCAGATTTGCCGTCGGCCAGATCATGTGAATGCGCATCAGCAGCGACAGGAACATGCCGACAAACACCGCGGTCAGCGCCAGAAAATAATATTGCAGCCCGATGACCTTGTGATCCAGGCTGAAAATGTACTTACGAATAAAGCTGGTCGGGGCCGCGTGCGCATGAACTGCATGTCCGTGAGGGTCGTTTCCGTGGGGACCGTGAGCGTCGTGGTCGTGAGAATCCTGGGCAACCATTATTGTTTCTCCGCCTCCCGCGCCGCCAGCCATTTGTCGAAATCTTCCTGGCTGACGACTTTCAGCATGCCGTGCATCTTGTAATGGCCGAGACCGCAAAGCTCGGCGCAGGCAATTTCATAGTCTCCGATCTCGGTGGGCGTGAAGTGCATGTGGATCTCGAGGCCGGGAACCGCGTCCTGCTTGAAGCGCATGTTCGGAACAAAGAAGCTGTGGATCACGTCCACGGCGCGCAGCCTGAGGTCCACCTGGCGGCTGACCGGCAGATACATGGTGCCGGTGACCACATCATCTTTCGAGGCTGGGTCGTTGGTGTCCAGGCCCACCGCAGCTTCGTTGCCGGCGGAAGGGTCCATCAAGGTGGGGCTGGTGGCGCCGAATTTGCCGTCCGCGCCGGGATAGCGGAAGTACCAGGCAAACTGCATGCCCGTCACTTCCACCGGCACCGAACCCGCATCCGCCGGGGCAAAACGTTCACGCGCCCAGACGTTGCTGCCCATAAGGTTCAGCCCGACAAAAAGCACGGCGGTGAGCACGGTCCACAGCACTTCGAGCTTGGTGTTGCCGTGGGAGTACTCGACCTTCCTGGAGTCGGGCCGTTCGCGATATTGCCAAACGAACAGTCCCAGCGCACCCTGCGCCGCCACAAAGACGATGCCCATCAGGACCAGGGTCAGGGTGAACTGGCCGTCGATAAAGGCCGAGGCAGTGGAAGCCCCATGAGGCCACCAGGCGCGGGCTACAAAGAAGTAGGTGCTGAAGAAGGTGATCAGCCAGATAATCGCGAGCAGAGCGAGACCCATCTACCAGACCTCCCGAAGGTCATGGAATACGGACAGCGATTCGGATGAATCAAAAATACTTCTGCGGATCGCCGGAAGTCTATCACAGCTCCACGTAAGGGACGCAAGCCTGAGAGAGCGCGCTAACCACGGAGGACACGGAGGACACAGAGTAAAGACAAGACCGCCTGCACGCCGGTATAAAATCTCCTGCCTATGCCCGGAAAATCACACGGTCGCGGCCACGATATCCGCGGACTTCGCTTGCCGAAGAATAAATGTTTTGCCTGCGGGCCAGACAACGCGGCCGGCATGCACTTGAAATTTACCTTCGACAACCAACGCCGGGTTTTCGTTTGCCGCTTCCGCCTGGATGAGCGCTACACCGGACCTCCGGGACACTGCCACGGCGGCATCATCGCCACCATTCTCGATGAGGCCATGGGCAAAGTGAACAAGCTGCGCCAGGTGATTGCGCTGACTTCGCAGATGAAGGTGGACTACCTGCGGCCCGTGCCGCTCAACAAACCGTTGCGGGTGGAGTCGCGCGAGGTCAGCGTGCGCGGACGCAAGCACATAAATGTGGGCGAGATCCTGAATCAGAAAGGTGAAGTGCTGGCCCGCGGCCGGGCACTGTTCATCGCCATCGATCCGCGAAGGTTCGCGAAGTTCGCGAAATAAATGTGGGCGCGGGCGTTCCGCCCGTGCGGCGGAGCAACGCTCCGCAAGCTTTCGTCAAACGCACCGCAATCTAGCGCCGCTCGCGCCGACAGACCTCCAGCGCCCGCCCCAACTGCTCAACTCCCCGTCGCAGCTCTCTCGCGTCCACCGCGGCAAAACCGAGAAGCAAGCCTTGCCGGGCAAAGCGGCGGGAGGAATAGCGGCTGAGCGGTATCACTTCGACCTCGCGCCTGCCCGCCTCTTCTGCAGCGCCGTCCGCAGCGATGCCGGGCGCCAGCCATCCCACAGTTTGCAATCCGGCTTCGATGTCAGGAATTTCCAGCAGCCCTTCAAGCCGGGAGCGCGATGCTTCCAGAAATACGGCCAGCCTCTCGGAATAGAGCTCGCGCATGCGGCGAATGTGGCGCGCGAAATGTCCTTCGGTGATGAAGTCGCAGAGCGCGGCCTGGTCGAGCAATGGAGCATGACGCATGCTGACTGCCTGCGCGGCGGCGAAACGGTCCACCATGCCGGGCGGCACCACCAGATAGGCAAGACGCAAGGCGGGAAATAAAACTTCGTTGAAGGTGCCGGCATAGATCACTACACCCGCACGATCGAGTCCCTGAAGAGCAGGGATGGGGCGTCCCTGGTAGCGATACTCGCTGTCGTAGTCATCTTCGAAAATCAAGGTGCGCGAGCGCCGCGCCCATTCCAGCAGGGCCAGCCGCCGGCGCAGGCTCATGGTGACTCCCAGCGGGAATTGATGGGCCGGGGTCACGTAGATCAGTTTGGCCTTGCCCCAGCGCCGCTTTCCCCACTCCAGGTCCAGGCCCTCAGCATCCACAGGGACAGGGCGAACCTGGGCGCCCACGGCTCGGAAGACAATGGCAGCACCGGGATAGCCGGGGTCTTCCATCCACACCGGATCTTCCGAATCGAGCAGCAGGTGGGCAGCGCGTTCGAGCGCTTCCTGCACGCCAGAAATAATCAACACCTGCTCCAACGAACACTTCACACCGCGCGAGGTGTTCAGATAGGCCGCGACCGCCTGGCGCAGCGGACGGTATCCCAGCGCCTCGCCGCCGGACAACAATTGGGCCGAAGCGCGCCGCAATCGCCGGGCGACGACCTGGGCCCAAAGCGTGGTGGGAAAGACATCCAGCGCAGCCTGGTTGGCGCGAAAGGCGCGGGTGGTGCGCGGTCCGCCTCCCGGGTAAAGGCGCAGACGACGCGCATAGGCCGACCAACCCACGCGCCGGGGACCGGCGGACTTGCCTGCGCCCGGCCGGTCCGCCTGCAGCAGATCGTCCGGCAGCACCTCACTAACGTAGGTGCCGGCCCCGACCCTGCCTTCCACGTAGCCTTCGGATTTGAGCTGCTCAAAGGCGGCAACCACAGTGGCGCGCGCCAGCTTGTATTCGCGGGACAAATCTCTGGTGGCAGGCAGGCGGGCCCCGGGTGCGATCCGGCCTTCCAGGATGGCCGAGCGTAATTCGTCATAGAACCAGCGGTAGAGGGGCGTTCCCGAAGGAGGAGCGGGAAGACTCAAAGGTAAAGATGTGGTCTGTTTTGGCATGGGCAGTCTTCGGTCGTCAGTGTTCAGTCGTCAGCCCTGAGGTCTGGTGATTTTGGCCAACGACCAATGACCAATGACCAATGACCAACGGCGTTCATAAATGGTATGTACAGAATAGCGTAAATGGACCTTATGACAAGTCCACTTTGAAGATAGTCTAACCTGGAACACGCAGGGGCGGGTGCCCCCGCCCGGCCGGGCAAGGCCCGGCAGGTTTCTTCGCTCTGCTGTCCAGAACATAGCTTTGTTTTTGCTGGGCACATACGCTGGGACCGGCGAGCTGCGCTCGCCCACCCGGACGGGGCGTCCGGGCCTACGCGGTCGAGGTAAGGAAGAAGGAGAAGCTCATGTCGCAGAATAATGGCAGTTCAACCAGCTTGCGCCTGAAAACCGGTTTGGCGGAAATGCTGAAGGGCGGCGTCATCATGGACGTCATCAACGCCGAGCAGGCCGTCATTGCCGAAAAGGCGGGCGCGGTCTCGGTCATGGCGCTGGAGCGGGTCCCGGCACAGATTCGCGCCGAGGGCGGCGTGGCGCGCATGGCCTCGCCCAAAAAGATTCGCGAGATCATGGCCGCGGTTTCCATTCCCGTGATGGCGAAATGCCGCATCGGGCACTTTGCGGAAGCGCAGATACTTCAGGAACTGGGCGTGGACTACATCGACGAATCCGAAGTCCTGACGCCCGCCGACGAAGCCCACCACGTGGACAAGCATGCCTTCACCGTCCCGTTCGTCTGCGGCGCGCGCAATCTGGGCGAAGCCCTGCGCCGTATCGCTGAGGGCGCGGCCATGATTCGCACCAAGGGAGAGGCCGGCACGGGCGACGTGGTCCATGCCGTAAAGCACATGCGCCAGATCGTGCAGGAGATGAGAATTCTTACCGTCCTGGGGGAAGAAGAGCTCTACGCCAAAGCCAAAGAACACCAGGCGCCGTATGAACTGGTGCGGATGGTGGCCAAGGCAGGGAAGCTGCCGGTGCCGAATTTCTCGGCGGGCGGCATCGCCACCCCGGCGGACGCTGCGCTGGTCATGCAGTTAGGGGCGGAATCGGTGTTTGTCGGCTCCGGCATCTTCATGCAGGATTCCACCACTTTCGCGGATCCCGGAAGAGGCCGAGAAGCGCGCCAAGGCGATCGTGCTCGCCGCCACGCACTTCAACGATCCTAAAGTATTACTTGAAGTCAGCGAGAACCTGACCGGGGCCATGAAAGGCCTGGCCGTGTCGGGGCTGGACGAAGCCCACATGCTGCAGACCCGGGGTTGGTAGCGCGGGCGTCCCGCCCGCCTTGGGAGGGCACGATGCCCTCCCCAGAGCCGGCAGAGCCTGCCTGAGCGAAGTCGGAGGGATGGCGGCGGTACAAACAATCTCCAGCAGCCTAGCTTGGCAGGTTGTGCGACCCTTTTCCCGGATGCCGACCCGCTCTTTGCGACGTGATCAAAATACAGCCAACCATGAAGACCGCAATGGTCAGCGACGAACTGATGCGGCTGAGGTTAAGGCCGCCATTCTCGTGGGGCTTGGTGAGCAGGTCTCCGAGGGTCGCGCCCAGCGGCCGCGTCAGGATGAACGCCATCCAGAACAACACAGTGTGCGAAATGCTGGTGAAGAAGTAGGCTAGAGCAACCAGGGTCAAAGCCCCGGCGAAGACCAGCGCGCCGCGTTCGTAGCCGACTCCGGACGTGTCGGCGAGAAAGTCGCCGAGAGCAGTACCCAGCGTGTTCGAGAAAAGAATCGTGATCCAGTAAAAAATCTCAACCTGGGGCGACCGGATGTCGCTGAATGATACCGAGCCCACCGAGTATTTCCACAATCCCAGACAGACCATCAGGATCGCGAACAGGATCAGCGAGCCCCCGACATAACCGACTCCTAGCGAGCGGTCGGCATAATCCGCCATCGTAGTACCCACGGTCGTCGTGGTCACAATTACCGTCCAATACAGAAACGGATGGAACGCCTTTGCCTTGACCTGAATCGCAAGCGCCACGACAAAGCACGCCATGAATATCACCGTGCTCAGCAGATAGCCCAGGTTCATGGTCATGGAGAGAGCGTCCCCGCCGGTTTCGCCGAGCGTGGTCGCAGCGATCTTGATGATCCAGAATGCGATGGCAACTTCGGGAACCTTGCTGGCCGCAGCCCAGCTGTGGGTTGTGCTCACGGAGCCGTTTTTGGCGCGAGGCCGCGAGTCTTGAAGGGTGAGGATGAGAGAGTTCGCGTTCATGGTAATTCCAGCTTAATTCAAAACTTCAGAGTTGGACCCCGGTTGCGGAGTGGAATCCAATCCTGTGCGGGTTTCCAGTAGAATTGAATCAGACAGGATTCGCTGAACACTGCTTATGAGAATCGGAGTCTTAGCTCTGCAAGGAGATTTTGACGCCCATCGCAGGCGGCTTGAAGAGCTGGGCGCCGAAGTTGTGCTGGTCAAGAAACCCGAGCAACTGGACGAGATCGACGGCCTGGTAATCCCTGGCGGGGAGTCCGGCACATTTCTCAAGCTTCTCGGCGAAGCCGGCTTCGAGAAACTGAAACATTTCGCGCGCAGCAAACCCACCTTTGGAACCTGCGCGGGAGCCATCCTGCTGGCCGATGAAGTCGAGAATCCGAAGCAGGCAGGCTTGGGCGCACTCGATATTGGCATCCGCCGCAACGCCTACGGCCGCCAGGTTGACAGTTCGATCCGCCAGGGCATGTTTCGCAACTCACCCCTCGAGATGGTCTTCATACGCGCTCCGAAAATTGAGCGCGTAGGACCGGGCGTGGAAGTCCTGGCAACCGAAGGCGATGATGCGGTGGCGGTGCGGCAGGGAAAGGCGATGGCGGCGACGTTTCACCCCGAGCTTTCCGAAGACACCCGTGTGCACCGGGCGTTTCTGGATCTAGTGAACAATGGACAGCAAGAGTAGCTGGCATTCCCACCCAGCAGCCCGGGGAACAGTCACTTGCGGGGCAGGAACTCAACCTTGACGTCCTTGGTCGCGGGTTTCAGATCAAAATCAGCGGTTACCAGAATGCGATCGGAAGATTCGGCGGCCAGTTCCACTCCGAAAGCATCTACGTAAGGAATCTTTCTGTTGAGCTTGATGAGCGAAGCCCGAACGGCGCGTTCCGGGTTTACCGGTACGATCTCAAATCCGAAGGCTTCGAGACGCCCCAGCACCCGGTCCATGGTGGACCGGCCATGAAACTTGCAGGTCACTCCCGCGATCTCGCCCCAGTGAACCGCCGATAGGATGGCCGAGCAGGTTCCGGCCAGGTGCGACTCGATAATTTCAGCAACCCGATCCGAACCAGGCTCGTCGTCCAGATAGCGCAGCACCGCGCTGGCGTCGAGGACGTAGGTTACCATTTGTCCTTCTGGCGTTCTCTCTTCAATGCTGCCGAGAGCGAAGGCCCGCCTTTCAACATCCCCCGGGTCCTCTCGACCAGGGCTTTGGAAACCGGCTCGAGCACGATTCTGGAGTCTTCCACGGCGACCGAGATTCGAGTTCCGGGTTCAATCCGGAGGGAAGCTCGAATCTCCGCCGGAATGACGAACTGCCCTTTGCTGCTTACGGTAGTAATCCGACGTAACATAGCTTACATCATACCATTAAGTAAGCCAGCGCGGGACCACAACTTCCTGTTGACAACTCCCATATGTAACGCTATGGTTACGCATTATGCGGAACCGTTCGGTTACATATTCATCGGAAGCCGCTTTTCACGCTCTGGCCGATCCCACCCGAAGGGCCGTGCTCGACCTGTTGCGGCAGGGCATTCAGCCGGCGGGACAGATTGCGCGGGCCTTT
This sequence comes from Terriglobia bacterium, assembly GCA_963699935.1. Classification (GTDB taxonomy): domain Bacteria; phylum Acidobacteriota; class Terriglobia; order Terriglobales; family Acidobacteriaceae; genus JAIQFF01. The sequence goes on along the minus strand of CAVOVU010000020.1, from coordinate 334,228 downwards.
CCGGTGTCGCGGCCCGCGATTTCGAAACACCTGCGTTTGTTGCGCCGCGCCCACCTGGTGCAGGAAAAACGGGAAGGGCGGCATCGCCTGTACCAGCTCAACCCGGAACCGCTGAAGGCAGTGGACTCGTGGCTGGAGCAGTACCGCGTCTTCTGGCAGGCAAACCTGAACAGCCTGAAAGCTTTTGTCGAAGCCGAGCATGCCCGGGAAACCGCCGGCCTGGGAGGCGGGAGAGCAGACAGCGTTAAACGTTCGAAAGCGAAAGAGTAATAGAACCTTGCACCATCAATCACGGTCGTCGCGACCGATCTGACGAGGAGGAAGTTGAACATGAAAGCAATCCGTATCGCAATCACTCTGCTGTTTGTGCTGGCCACCACTGCCGCCTTTGGCGCATCGGCGGCGCAGAAGTCTTTTGATGAGCTCAAGGCGCTGGACGGGACCTGGGAGGGAACCGTGAAGAACGGCCAGCCGGTCGAGGTGGATTATCGCCTGACGGCGGGCGGATCGGCGCTGATGAGCGAAATCAAAGGTAAGGAAGACATGATCACCATGTTCCATCTCGACGGCGAACGCCTGCTGATGACCCACTATTGTGGTGCGGGAAACCAGCCTCGCATGGTGGCCAGCGCTTCGCCCGATGGCAAGACGTTCACTTTTTCCTTTCTCGATGCCACCAATCTTGCCACTCCCGACGCCGCGCACATGCATCGCCTGGTCATCTCGATGCCGGACGCCAATCATCACACCGAAGAGTGGGTATTCAGCGACCACGGCAAAGAGATGAAGGAAGTCTTTGATTTGCGGCGCAAACAGTAACAGCAATCGCGGGGGCGGGCGGGACGCCCGTCCTCCATTTAAGGATTAAGCATAAGACTAAGCGAATCAGGAACGAGGAGAAAGATCATGGCAACTGCCGCAGTTACTCCCGACAATGACGCTGTTCTCGCGGAAGTTTTCATTGCCGCCCCGCCGGAGCGAGTATTTCAGGCAATCACCGACCCCCAGCAGATGCCCTTATGGTGGGGACAGCGAGGCCTGTATCGCGTCACGGAATGGAAGGCGGATGTGCGCCCAGGGGGCAAGTGGCAGAGCGACGGGGTGGGAGCCGACGGCGCTAAATTTCGAGTGGAGGGTGAGTATCTGGAGGTTGACCCGCCTCGCCTCCTGGTTCACACCTGGATTGGAAGCTACTCCCCGGAGCTGAAAACGGTGGTTCGCTGGGAGCTGGAAGCGCGCGGCGTCCACAACTTGCACCATGCCGGTCCACAGAAAGCCGGGACGGGCACATTCGTTAAAATCCGCCACGATGGATTTGCCGGTGATATCAAGCAGGCGAAGGGCCACGGCGACGGCTGGGTGCGGGTGCTCGGCTGGATGCAGGTGTTTGTCGAACAGGGGAAGACGATCGACACCCGCTAGCATGCGCTGTCATCCTGAGCGAAGCCAACCCTGCGCTAGCGCAGGGTTGGCGAAGTCGAAGGACCCCTACCGCGCTACTGAACGTTTCGGCGCAGGGAATTCGGCCGCATTCTCCACGGCAGGTATGGAACAAGGTAGGGATGCTTCGACTCCGCACAAGCGGTCGCAAGCGACCACTTGTGTTCCGCTCAGCATGACAGGGCTATGCGGTCGCGCCGAACCGGACTGAAACCAATTTTGAGACTCCCGGCTCCTGCATGGTCACGCCGTAGAGCACGGGCGCGATGCTCATGGTCTTCTTGCTGTGGGTAATGAGCACGAACTGGGTCTGGATGCTCATCTCTTTCACCAGTTCCGTAAAGCGGCCGATGTTGGCCTCGTCGAGCGGCGCGTCCACTTCGTCGAGGATGCAGAACGGGCTGGGCTGATACTGGAAGATGCCGACCAGCAGCGCCAGCGCCGTGAGGGCCTTCTCGCCGCCGGAAAGCAGCAACACGTTCTGCAGCTTCTTTCCCGGAGGCGAAGCCACCACGTCAATGCCGCTCTCCGCGCTGTTTTCCTCGTCGGTCAAGCGCATGAAGCCCTGGCCACCGCCAAAGAGCTTGCGGAAGGTGGCCTGGAAGTTCTCGTTGATCTTGTGGAACGCCTCTTCAAATTTCTGCCGCGAGAACGTGTCAATTTCCTTGATGGTGGCCTGGGTGTTCTCGATGGAATCGTAGAGATCTTTTCTCTGGGTCTCGAGAAACGCGTGGCGCTCGGCGGTTTCCTTGTATTCCTCAAGCGCCATCATGTTGACCGGGCCCATGGCATCCAGGCGGGTGCGCATATCGCGGTAGATCTGGTCTTCGACGGTGAGCTGCTCATCACGGACGATGGAGATGGTGATGTCTGCCATCAACTCGTCGCGCTGGACACCTAGTTCGTTCAAGCAGGTTTCCGCCATGTACTGCCCGTCAGACTGTAGCTTGGCTGCGGCTGCGGAAAGGTCAGCGCGACGGTCGCGTAGCTGGTCGAGCAACTGGCGGGCCTGGTGGAGGGCCAGGTCAATCTCCGACAGGCGGGCTCGGACCTGTTCCGACTCGACCTGCAGCAGGCCGTCGCGGGTTTCACAGGCGTTGCGCTCAGCATCGAAATCCACCAGGCGGACGGCGATTTCCTGGTTCTCGGTCTCCCGCCGCAATTTCTCCGCGGCCGAAGATTCGAGTTGCAGGCGCAGGGCTACCACCCGCTCGATCATTTCAGTAACCAGCAATTCGATTCGTTCCAGGCCGGCGGTGGCGCTGCGATGCCGTTCTTCGAGCGTAGCCACCCGGGCCAGTCGCTGCGACGCATCCTGCGCGGCCTGGTCGCGGCGCTCGCGCAGGCTGGAGAGTTGCTCCTGTCCCGCAGCCGCGAAATGTTCCCGCTCGACGCGCTGTTGCTCGGCTGCGGCAATCTGCATCCGCAGTTCGTCGAGCAGCGACCCTTTTTCCGTGCGCTCGGCTTCCAGCCGGTGCAGTTCCTGCCTGGAGGTCTGCAGGCGTTCGCCGGCCCGCGTGAACTCGGATTCCAGTTGTTGCAGCAAGTGGCCCGAAGTCATGGCCTGCTTTTCCGCCTCGCGTTTTTCGTTTTCGAGCCGGTCCAGCAGGGAAGTGAGGTCCTTGATTTCACGGCCCAGGGTGAGCACGCGCATTTCTTCGTGGCGCAGCCCCTGTTCCAGTTCTCCCAGCTGGCGCAGCACGTCGCGCAGCTCGCGCTTCATGGAGAGCGGGCCTTCGGCGCGCTGCCTGCCGCCGGTCACGGTCACGTTATGGAAGCATTCACCCGACTGCGAGAGAAAGAAAGCATCGGGATTTTCGAGAGCCAGCTCGCGGGCGAAGGTCGGGGTCGGGGACGATGTAGCCATCGCGCAGTTTAGGCAGGATGACTTCCAGCGAACGGCCAAAGCCGTTGAGCACGCGAATCGCATTCTTCAAGCGGGACAATCGGGCGCTCGGGCTGCGACCTGGTGCGCGTTTTCGTCAATCGCAAAAGAAAACTTGGCTTGCGAATCCTCGGGATGCACCAGGAAGGTGGCGCGGCCATCCACATCGGTGCGGAGCAGACGCAAGCCTTCATCCGCGGCATCCCACGATTTCACCACGATGTAGTTGAGTTCATCGCGCAGGAAGTCTTCGACTACACCTTCATAGCGCGTTTCCACTTCGAGGAAATCGGCCAGGACGCCCGCGGGAGCCATCCCACCCTGCATTACTCCCGATTGAAAAAGACGGCGCACGGACTCGGTGGAGTATCCGTGTTCTGCGATCACTGCTTCGAGCGAACCCTTTTTGCCGATGGCGGAGGCATACTCGGCGCGCAGGCTGTCCAGATGGTTCTTGGCTTCAGACTCTTCGTGGCGCCGGGAATCAAGCGCCTGCCGGGTCTGGCGCAGTTCCTCGGTCAGTCCGGAGACACGCTGCGACACGCTTTCAAATTCCAGTCCGAGCTGGCCCCGCTGTCCTCCAAAAGCTTCCATTTGAGAATTGGCGGCGGTCATTTCAGACTGCAACCGCTGCGCCTCGCGATCGACTCCGGCCAGGCGCTCTTCTATCTGGGTGTGCTGATTGCGCAGCGCGGACGCGGCCGCAACGGCCTCGACGATCGCGAGCCGCGATTGTTCCTGCTGACGCTCCAATTCAGCCAAAGCCTGGACCGTGGCGCTGGACTCCTGCTGACTCTGGGCCAACTCCTGTTGCGCGTCTGCCAGATCGCCCGCCGCCGAATCCAGAATCTGACGATTGGCGTCGCGTTCCGCCGCCAGCGCCGCCAGCCGCTGCTGGGCCTGCGCCAGTTCGGCCTCGGATGCGGCCGCGCGCGTCACCAGTTCCGCGCAGCGCTCCTCGTTATGACGCCGCTGAGCCAGAGCGCGGTCAGATTCCAGCTTGAGCTGGCTCAGGCGCTCGCGGTTCTCGCGCACTTCGGCCTCGATGGCGTAACCGCGCTGGGTGCGTTCCGCATGCTCGGACTCGGCCTGCTGAACGGTTTCGGCCTGTTGACGCATTTCTTCCGAGATCGAATTGATCTGCGCGTCGAGCGCCGCGCTCTCCTGCTCCAGGTGAGCGAACTTGCTGGCCAGCACCAGACGCAGCTTGGCCCGCATCTCCTCGCGCAACTTGGCGTAACGTTCGGCCTTGGAAGCCTGGCGCTTGAGCGAATTCATCTGCCGCGTGACTTCCTCGAAAATGTCATTCACGCGGGCCAGGTTCTGCTTGGCATCTTCGAGACGCGCTTCGGCCAGCCGCTTCTTGGTCTTGAACTTGGTAATGCCGGCCGCTTCTTCGATGATGGCCCGGCGGTCGGTGGGGCGGCTGCTCAGGATTTGTCCGATGCGTCCCTGCTCGATCAGGGCATAGGACTCCGGCCCCAGCCCGGTCCCCATGAAGAGTTCCTGGATATCGCGCAAGCGGCACAACTTGCCGTTCAGCAGATATTCGCTTTCGCCACTGCGAAACAGGCGGCGGTTGACCACGATCTCGCCAGCCTTAAACTGTTGCTTGAACTGGCGGCGGCGAATTTTAAGAACGACCTGGGGTCCGGCCACGGCCGCTTCTGCTTCTATGGAGGCCCGGGTGTCCTCGCCCGGCTGGACGGGCGGGACGCCCGTCTCTCCATTCTCTTCCAACCTCCCCGGACGAGCCTCTTCCGTCAGGCGCTCAGTTTCCTCCGCGGCTTCGGCGCGAACTTCGGCTTCGTCCCAATCCTCGGACCGGCCGGGGCATCTCGTCCTGGATTTCGACCTCGGTAGGTTCATTCGCATCGGCGCCGTCATACACTTCGGGATCAATCAGCGTGAGCGACACCTCGGCCATTCCAGTCGGCTTGCGATCGCGAGTGCCGGCAAAAATCACGTCTTCCATGCGCGAACCGCGCAGGGTCTTGGCCGACTGCTCGCCCAGCACCCACGAGATGGCGTCGGCGATGTTGGACTTGCCGCAACCGTTAGGGCCAATGATGGCCGCCACGCCGTCCCCGTGAAACTTGAGTTCGGTGCGGTCGCAGAACGATTTGAAACCGAGAATCTGGAGTCGTTTAAGTTTGAGCAACTTCTACTCCTTGGGGCTGCCGAGGTTATGTGAGTTCTATGTGGCGCGGACACCCTCGCCCGCGTGCGCTCTCAATACCGCTTTTCGGACGAACGCCGGAACCATATGAGCATTATCAGCCGGGTTGATTAATTGGATTCCTCCAATACATCGCTCTGGTGAGCGCCGCCCAGGCTGGAGTCGGCGAGGCACAAATTAGAGCTACTGTAACGGCGAAATCGTACCGGGGTCAAGCACCAAAACACTATATCTGGTATGGCCTTAGGAGCAACCACGTCAGATTGAACACATAATGCAGCATCGGGACGTTAAATCGGCACGGGAAGGACGAAGGAGGGGAGAAGCGCGAGAGCACAACCAGCCTACACCCAACCGGAGCGCAATAACAATGTCGCGATCACGAACGAGCGGCAGGGTTCAGCGCCAGGGATTCGGAAGCGTACGCAGAAAATAGTCCCAGCGAATGCAGCACTTGACCTCGTCCGCCAATAAGCACAGAATCCCCGTGCCCGAAATCCTGCGTGCTCGCAACATTCCGAGCATTGCACTGCCCCCGGTGGCAAGGAGCAGCCCATGACCGTCAAACAGGGAGACCTCTCGCTTCTGCAGCATCCGGCGTCGCAGGAACTTTTGCATTCGAAGATCCCGGCTCGCCTGGCCTACATCTGGACTGACGGCACACCCAGAGTCATTCCCATCTGGTTTCACTGGAACGGGCGAGAGATTGTCATGGGAACGCCACCCAAGGCGCCGAAGCTGAAGGCCCTGGCCAGGAATCCGAAAGTGTCGCTCACCATCGACGACAACGATTTTCCCCACAAGGTGCTGCTGATACGCGGTACGGCGCGCCTGGAAACCGTCAATGGGATTGTGCCGGAGTATGCCGCGGCCGCGGAACGCTACTTCGAGCCCGCCGTGAGAGAGGCCTGGATGGCCCAGCTTCGCACCCGCGTTTCAACCATGGTGCGGATTGCGATCACGCCGGAATGGGTCGGGCTTCTCGATTTTCAGACCCGCTTTCCCAGCGCCATCTCAGCCTGAACATGCGTAGGCCCGGACGCCCCGTCCGGGAGGGCGAGCGCAGCTCGCCTGGGGTTCAACGTTTGCGCCAGCCAAAACCCCGCCGGGCTTTGCCCGGCCGGGCGGGTGGGGTACCCGCCCCTACGTGTTCATAGCTATTCGCCCAGCTTTTCGAAGAACAGGCAGATCGATTCAATACCGCGATAGAAGTTCGGGATGTGAAACTTTTCGTTGGGCGCGTGCAGGTTGTCGTCGGGCAGGCCGAAGCCCATCATCACCGACGGAATCTTTAATACGTCCTGGAAATCGGTGACGATGGGAATTGAACCGCCGGAGCGGATGAAGACAGTCTCTTTCTTGAAAACGTCGTGCATGGCTTCAGTGGCAGCTTTGATGTATTTGTTCTCCGTGCCCACCACGCACGCCGGGCCCTTGCTCCAAACCTTGATGCTGGTCTGGATGCCTTTGGGCGTCAGCTTCTTCACGTAATTCTTGTAGCGCTTGAGAATGTCGTCCGGATCCTGGTTAGGAACCAGCCGCATGGAAACTTTGGCCGAGGCCTTGGCTGGAATCACGGTCTTCGCGCCGGGCGCGACGAATCCGCCGGGCATGCCGTGCACTTCGAGAGTGGGACGAGCCCAGGTGCGATACAGAACTGAATACCCCGGCTCGCCCGTGAGCACCGTGGAACCAACTTCCGTCTTGCGATAATGCTCGACGTTGAAGGGCAGGCGCTTCCATGCCTTCAGTTCCTCTTTGCCGGGCGCTTTCACATTCTTGTAGAAGCCCGGGACCAGGACTTTGCCCCTGGCGTCTTTCAGTTTGCTGATGATTTCGATCAAACCAAAAAATGGATTAGGGGCGGCACCGCCATACATGCCGGAGTGCAGGTCCGTTTTCGCTCCCACGGCTTCAATCTCGGTATAGACCAGGCCGCGCAGTCCCACGCACAGGGTGGGGAGATCGGGCGCAAAGAGTTCAGTGTCGCAGACCAGAGCGAAGTCAGCTTTCAGCTTTGCTTTTTCCTTGCGGACATAGGCAGCGATCGATTCTCCGCCAACTTCTTCTTCGCCTTCGATGATGAACTTGACGTTTAACGGCAATGTTCCGTTGTGACCCTTCATCAGGGCCTCGATGGCCTTGATTTCCATCCATAGCTGGCCTTTGTCATCGACTGCGCCGCGAGCGTAAATGTTGTTGTTGCGCTCGGTAGGCTCGAAGGGCGGAGAAACCCACTCGTTGAGCGGATCGGGAGGCTGCACGTCGTAATGCGCGTAGCACAGCACGGTTGGCTTGCCGGGAGCGTGGAGCCAGTCGGCGTACACCAGGGGATGGCCCTTGGTGGGAATGGCTTCGACGTGCTCGAGTCCTATGCGCCGAAGTTCGGCCGCCACAAATTCAGCCGCCTTCTGCACGTCGAACTTGTGCTCATGCAGGGTGCTGATGCTGGGGATGCGCAACAGGTCTTTCAGTTCGTTGAGGAAACGCTGCTGATTGCCACGGGCGTATTCGACTGCGGGAGAGGCCATGGGAAGTGCCTTTCTGAAGAGAAAGCGCTTTAAGTATAACTGACCGTGTAGCGCCGGCGTCCCGTCCGCACCGGAGTGAAGCCAATTCACACCGTGCATTTTTCAATCAGTTTGCGCGCTGAGGGCAGGATGCCGGCGCTACGAAAGGCTATTTCGCCGCGACCAGAACCGTGTAGGTCAGATCGCCGGAGCGATAGGCATCGAGAATGATGTCAATGCCTTCCACGAATTCCTGTGCCGCCCGGGGCAATAGCCTGACGGCGATGCTGGCGGCGCGGGCGCGTTCCTGACAGATCTCCCAGGTGCGCACGATTCTTGCGGTGAGGTCTTCGCGATGCCGCACTCGCATTCCTGCAGCCTCAATCGCCGACTGGTATTGGTCCGCTGTCCACAATTCCGGACAAAGAAACGCGCGGGCGACATTACGGACCCGGGAACGATCCATCGCGCCTGTCCATGCCACTACCAGCAGCTGGCCAACCGGCCGCAGGGTGCGTGCGACATTGCTGAAGTAGCGCGCCTTGTCCGCGAAATGTTCGGAGGACTCCATGGTCCACACCAGGTCAAAGGCTGAAGCAGGGAATTGGAACGAGTCGGCATTTCCGACTTCGAAGGTCAAAAGGCGCTCAACTCCTGCCTTGGCCGCGTGCTCGCGTGCCAGCCTGGCCTGCTTGGGGCTGAGGGTAAGGCCGACTCCCGGGCATGACAGCGATCGGGCCAGATGAATCAGCGTGCCCCCGTGGCCACAGCCCACGTCGAGCACATGCGCACCAGAAGAAAGGCCGACCAAGTTGGTGCAGTACTCCAGCATGCGGACCTGCGCATCCGCGGGCGTCGACTCTTTTTCCAGAAACAGTCCATGATGAATGTGGTCGCCCCAGAAGGTGCGATAAATGAGTGCGAGAGAGTCATAGTGCTCTCTGATTTCATCTGCCGTGATGGGTAGGGCGGTGCTCATCAGTCCTGAAAACGTGCCGGAGAAAAGGACGAGACATCATACTGAGGTTGGCCACCGGTAACCATTTGCGCCATCACCTGCGGCGGTAACCGGAGCGAGCAGGATGCCATCGCGGAAGTGACCGGTCGCAACGAAATAGCCGGGTATTTGCGTGGCCCCGAGAATGGGCAGGTTATCGGGAGAACCTGGCCGCAATCCCGCCCAGGCCTCCAGCATGCGCGCCTGGGCCAGAGCAGGAACCAGGCGGATCGCCGCCTGGTGCATGCGCTGGATGGTGGGTGCGTCGGTGCGCTTGTCGTATCCGGCCTCTTCGACGGTCGCGCCCACCAGGATGCGGCCGTCGCTGCGCGGCACCAGATAGATTTCGGGAGCGCGAATGACGTGACGAACCAGGTCGCGCGATGCCCCCACCAGCGACAGCATCTGTCCCTTGACGGGGCGCGTCGGAAATCGCAGCGGCGGCAACTGCCCGGCCCATGCGCCCGCGCAGTTCACGACCGCCGCAGCCGAATAGCTGGTCCTGCCCGTGGCCACTCCGGCAACGCTCCCGTTGGCCAGAAGGACTTCGGTGACGGCCGTCCCGGAAGCAATGTCCACCCCGCGATGGCGAGCGGCTTTCAACGCCGCCGCAGTGAGCGCGCGCGGATCGACGCTGCGTTCCTTCAGATAAATGGCGGTCAGGTTCAGAGGCCCCAGCGCGGGCTCGAGTTTGGATAGCGATGAGGGAAGCGGACAGTCCGTCATCAGGCTGGGTTGCTCCCGGAGTTGTTCCGGCGTGACGAAAAAAATTGTGCCCTGGTCGCGCAGATCAACGTTGGTGCCGGATTCGTCCTGCAGTTCGTGCACGAACTCGGGATACAGGCGTGCGCTGGCGGTGGCGAGGGATTGAAGCGCAAGTGGAGTTTCGAGAGGGAAGTCGGCGAGCATGCCGGCGGCCGCATGCGATGCCTCCTGCCCAGGCTCTCCGCGTTCCACCACCAGAACGGTGACGCCGCGCTTGCGCAACGCGATCGCGAGCGAGAGCCCAATGATCCCGCCGCCGATGATGATCACGTCCCAGGTTTGCACGTTCGCATTGTAGAAGAGTCACTGGACCGGTATCGATGTGGCTTAGAGTTTGGCCGAGGTAATCCACGATTTCAGGTGGCCCCAGTCCATCGGCGCCGATAAATTTGCGGCGCAGCACGCCCTGGCGGTCGATGATGTAAGTCTCGGGAAACTTGAAAGTCCCGTAAAGGTTGTTGCTCTTCTGGTCGGGATCGCGCACGGTGAGCAGGTTCACGTTGTGCGCCTTCAGGAAATCCTGGTATGCGCCCTGGTCGGCGTCAACGCTCACGGCCAACACTTCAACGCCCTTGCCTTTCATTCTTTGCTGCATCTGCACCAGGGATGGCATCTCTTCAATGCAGGGCGGGCACCAGGTGGCCCAGAAATTCAGCACGACCACCTTGCCGCGCAATTCGTCGAGGCTGACTTTGCGGTCGCTGTCCTGGACGGTGAAGTCCGGGGCCGCGGTCCCGATGCGGGGCGGGCGGCTGCCGCCGTAACAGCCGGTCAGGCTCAGGGAGAGGACTACGATGCCCGACAAAAACATGTTGGACAGAAACAGAAATGAAGACCGTCGCACAAAGTTATAATAGCTGATTCGGCCCATGACGGCGCCAGAGACAGTATCGGGCAGGCCAACCGTGTCGGTGATCGTGCCGGCGCGCGATGAGGAAGCCAGCCTGGGCTCATGCCTGGAGTCCCTGACGGCCCAGACGGGTGTCAGCGCTGAAATCATCCTGGTGGACGACGCTTCGACCGACCGGACGCGCGAAATCGCGCAGTCGTTTCCGTCCGTGCGCGTGGTGGACGCCGGCCCGCCCCCTGACCACTGGACGGGAAAGAACAATGCCATGGCTGCCGGCGCCAAAGTTGCCGCCGGCCAATGGCTGCTCTTTACCGATGCTGACACGTTCCATCTGCCGGGCTCCCTGGCGCGCGCGGTCGCAGAGGTCAGCCGGCGCGGCGCGAGTCTGCTTTCGTACTCGCCCGAGCAGGAAGTCCACGGATTCTGGGAGAAAGCAGTGATGCCCGTCATCTTTGCCGAACTGGCCGCTGCCTATCCACCCGCTCTCGTCAGTGATCCCGGGTCGCCGGTTGCCGCGGCCAACGGTCAATACATCCTGATCGCGCGCCCGGCTTACGACGCCATCGGGGGACACGCGGCGGTGAGCGGCAGCCTGCTCGAAGATGTGGCGCTGGCCAGGGCAGTGAAAGCATCGGGCGGCAGGATTTTCTTTCGCTTCGGCGGCGATGCCGTTCGCACCCGCATGTATCGCAGCTTTTCGCAATTGCGCGAAGGCTGGACCAAGAACCTGGCGCTGCTGTTTGTCTCGCCCGCGCGCCTTGCCCTGCTGCGGCTGACGGAGTTTGTGCTGATTGCCGGCGGCGCGGCGGCGGCGGTTGGGGCTTTCCGGCGCGGCCACATGACGCCGGCCGTAACCGCAGCTCTTTTAGCGGCTACGATGTACGGGTTTCTTCTGAATCGAATTCGCAGGGCACATTTTTCCTGGCAGGCAACTGCCCTGTCTCCCGCGGGCCTTCCCCTTTTTGCGTATCTTTTGTTGCGCTCCAAACTCTGTCATGAGGAGGGAAGCGTGCTGTGGAAGGGAAGGACCTACGGAGGCGGCACAAACCACCCCGGGACGGACGCTGTCATCATAGAGAGTCAGGGTCCCGCCGAGCGCAGCTCGGCCTAGAAATCAGGAAGCACAACGCATGGTCTATCTCACTCGCAAAGCCGAATTCGCCGCATCGCACTACTACCACAATCCGGATCTTACTGCGGAGGAGAACCAGCGTATTTTCGGCAAGTGCAATAACCCGAACGGTCACGGCCACAACTACACCCTGGAGGTCACGGTCAAAGGCGAAGTGGATCCGCGCTCCGGTTTCGTGGTTGATCTGAAGCAGCTAAAGGAAGTTCTGAACCGCGAGGTGCTCGACGCCATGGACCATCGCTTCCTCAACAAGGAAGTGCCGGAATTCTCTGCCCGGATTCCGACCACCGAGAACCTGGCCATCGCCATCTGGCAGCGCCTGGCGTCGAAATTGAACAAGGCCCAGTTGCACCGGGTACGGGTCTATGAAACGCCCGATCTGTTTGTCGATTTCTACGGTGAAGCATGAAGGCGCATCTGACCCGTCGCTACATGTTCTCGGCCTCGCACCGGCTGCACAGCGATGCCATGTCCGATACCGAGAACCTGGCCACCTATGGCAAATGCAACAACCCTTACGGCCACGGGCACAATTACGCGCTTGAAGTCACGGTCAGCGGACGGGTGGACGAGAGCACGGGAATGGTCTGCAATCTGGTTGATCTGGACGGTTTCGTGCAGCGCGAAATTCTGCAACGCTTCGATCTGGAAAACCTCAACACGCGCCAGGAATTTCTCCGGTCGGTGCCGACCACCGAGAACCTGTGCACCGCCATCTACGATATTTTGCAGCGCGGTTTCACCCTGGCACATCTGGATAAGGTACGGATCGAAGAAACCATGATGAATTCGTTCGAGTACGCCGGGGGCACGGAAATCCGCCCCTGACAGGAACACGCGGGGACAGCCGTCCTCGGCTGTCCGGCCGAGCGCAGCTCGGCGAGGCGGGAAGGAAAAGAAGGTCCTATGCCAGCACCGGTTGAACCAGCCACTCTGACCAGCGCCAGCTTCGAAGAGCTGGTGCGCGAAATGATTGTACGCATCGGCGAAGACCCCGAACGCGAGGGCCTGGTCCGCACGCCGGACCGGGTGCGACGCTCCTGGGAATTTCTCTCCCGCGGCTACAGGGAAGACCCCGACGCCATGCTGCAAAAGGCGCTGTTCACGGTCAGCTATGACGAAATGGTCATCGTCAAAGACATTGAAATGTTCAGCCTGTGCGAGCATCACATGCTGCCGTTCTTCGGCAAAGTCCACGTGGCTTATATTCCGAAAGGCAAAGTGATTGGGCTGAGCAAGATTCCGCGCCTGATCGAGATTTTTTCCCGCCGCCTGCAGATTCAGGAGCGCCTGACCACGCAGATCGCCGAGACCATTCAGAAGGCGATTGATCCTCAGGGCGTCGGAGTTGTGATCGAGGCGCGCCATCTCTGCATGATGATGCGGGGAGTCGAAAAGCAGCACTCGGCGGCGGTGACTTCGTCCATGCTGGGATGCTTTCGCAACGAGCAGGAAACGCGCACGGAATTCTTGTCGCTGATCCGCAACCGGACCAATGGAGTCTAAAGGCGGGCGTCGGACTTCGGACGTCAGACCTCCCGCCGCGCCACAGGGATGTGGAAGGGCACGGCTTCCAGCCGTGCCAATTTAGACAGTCGCGCGACCGGCTTTAGCCGCAGTGGCACAACACATGCGTTTCGACAGAGTTCTTCACGGCGGCTGAAGCCGCTTTTCCGCGCGATTTTTTCGCACGGCTGAAGCCGTGCGCTTCCACACCCGGTTGAGCGCGCCCGAGGTCCGCGGGCCAGGCGCATTGCTTCACCAGGTCCCATAGCGATAGCGCCGCGGCCGCTCGGGAATGAGCTTGATCAGGATGATGCCCGCGACAAAGCCTCCCACGTGGGCCCAGAACGCGACCCCGCCCCGGGTGTCACTGTAGCTGGCGATCGAGGTGGCGGCCCCGCTCACAAATTGCATGGCAAACCAGTAGCCCAGCGTGACCCAGGCCGGCAGGTAAAAAAGAAACAAAATGGGGAACCAGATCAACACCTTCGCCCGTGGATAAAGCAGGAAGTACGCGCCCAGAACGCCGGCGATGGCGCCGCTGGCCCCGACCGTCGGAACGATGGAATGGGGATTGAGAACGATCTGCGCAAACGCAGCTCCCAGCCCGCTGAGAAGATAAAAGAGCAGGTACTTGAAGTGCCCCAGGTGGTCCTCAATGTTGTCCCCGAAGATCCATAAGAACCACATGTTGCCGATCACGTGCATCCATGAGCCATGCAGAAACATGGAAGTGAGGGTGGGAAGGAATGCCGCCATCAGCCCTATCCGGCTGGCTCCGGCCAGAAATCCCGTGATGTTCGCGGGCACCATTCCCAGCTGGTAGAGAAGGACTTTGAAATTTTGCGGCGTGAGAGTGGCCTCGAACAGGAAAATGACCAGGTTGAGACCGATCAGAAAATAGGTCACGTAGGGCGTGCTGAATCGGGGCTGGTCGTCGCGAAGAGGAATCATGGGGGACTAAGCAATCTGTTAATTTGGTAATTAAGTAATTGGGCAACTAAAGAGCTCCAATTACCCGATTACTAAATTACCAAATTACTCAATCTCCCACTCTCAATGAACGGCGTGCTCATCATCGACAAGCCTGGCGGAATGACCTCGCATGACGTGGTCAACCGGGTGCGCCGTATTCTGCAGCAGCCTTCGGTGGGTCACCTGGGCACGCTCGATCCGCTGGCGACGGGAGTGCTTCCGCTGGTCACCGGCAACCTGACCCGGCTGGCCCAGTTTTACGGGGCATCGGAGAAAACCTACGAAGGCGTGATCCGATTCGGCTTTGCGACTGACACATACGATTCTGACGGGGAGGCCGCCGGCCCCCCTCACGAAGTTAAAGTGTCACTTGAACAACTACGCGAGCTCGCAAGCCGATTTGCGGGCTTGATCGAACAGATGCCGCCGCCATTTTCGGCGAAAAAGGTCAAGGGCGTGCCCGCCTACAAACTGGCCCGGAAGCATCAGGAAGTTGCACTGAAACCGGTGCAGGTGGAGATCAAGCAATTCGAGATTCTGGCAGTCGATGGCGACCAGGCCAGTTTTCGCGCCCGGGTAGCCTCGGGGACCTACATGCGCTCCGTCGCCCACGATATGGGCCAGCGGCTGGGCTGCGGGGCGCACTTACAGTCGCTGCGTCGCACCAGTCTCGGGGAGTTCGACCTGAACCAGGCCCACACCCTGGAAGAGTTGGAGGCAGCCAGCCGGAGCGGCAGGAGCGAGGAGTTTTTCATTCATCCGCGCCTGCTGCTGCCCGAGTTTCCGTGCGTTACCGCCACGGAGGAGACGGCCGCGCTGATTCGCAACGGGCGCGCGGTAAATTTGCCGGAGCTGTCTCAAGCCCGGCAGGTCAAGGTCTTTGCCGGGCAAAGGGAACTGATCGCCATCGCCACCCGCATCGCCGGAACTCTGTTCCATCCCAGAATTGTTCTCGCCACGGATACACGAACCACGTAGGCCCGGACACCCTCCTTCGACTTCGCTCAGAACCCGGGCAGGCGCAGTTTGCCTTGGGGTTAGCGTTGCAGGCATCTGAATGTTGCCGGGCTCTGCCCGGCCGGGCGGGTGAGGGCACCCGCCCCTACGTGTAGTGCGTGTGCTATTCGATGATTGGGGAGCAGCAGGGCTTCTGCACTGGTTTCGGCTCCATCAGTTCGACCCGGGTGAAGTTGGGATCGTAGAGGTTGTACTGCCACTTGCCGTCGCGGCCTATTTGAGGCTTCTCTTTGCCCTTATATCCCCGCTGCAGGGCGAGCTTATATCCAGCCTGGATACTGGGCACTCCAAGCGACAGGTGATGCATTACTCCAAGTTCGTGCGGGTCCGGATTGTTTACATTCAGCATGTACTCCAGCCAGTCGGTCCCGTCAGGAACGCGCATGGCCACCCAGTCTGTGTCTTTGTCCTTCATTCCGCCTTGCCACTGCAATTTGAATCCCAGAATGTCCTTGTAGAAGCGATCTGCTGCCGCCCGGTCTTTCACCACCACGCCCACATGAATGATGCGGGTTGAGATGCGTGTGTCGGGAAGAAACTTGCCGAAGTTGCGGCTGTGCAGGGATCCGGGAACGAATTCCACGAACTCAACGTCGTGGCCATCCGGATCGATGACGTCAAAGCCGCGGTTGCCGTCCTGCATGGGTTCGAGCTTCTCCGGCACCTTGACGCCGCGGCTGGCCAGGTAGGCGCGCATCTGCTCGGCATTGGTGGTTTCGAAGGATATGTGAGAGAGCCGGTCCATCCTGGGATCGGTCAGCTCGGGAAACATTTCAATGTACTGGTGGTCGTTGACCTTGAAATAAGTGAGCAGCAGGCCGGTGCCTTCGTCGGGTGTCTTGTCCAGGCTGAAGGGCTCCTGGAAGCCCAGAATTCCGGTATAGAACTTGCGGGCCGCGTCCAGATTGTCGGTTTTTAATCCAATGTGTGCGACACCGACGATGGCGGGTCGCGCCACTGGGGTCGCCGGCTGAGGAGAGGCCGGGCCGGCAGCCTGGGTCAGCGACGTGAGGGTCAGCAGGGCAGCGAGCAAAATGCCACGTTTCAGGTTAGCGTTCATGGCCTGAGATAGTGCGTCTGCAGCGGCGGACTGTCAAGGCCGGATCGCCGGAGTAATGCTAATGTCCGATAACAGATATTATGTCCACTACGCTGCGGGGTGCCGCGGCCTACGTAGTCCCGGACGCCCTCCTTCGACTTCGCTCAGGACCCGGGAGGGCGAAGGCAGCTGGCCTTGGGGGGTCGGCTACGTTGTTTCTTTCCAGCTCAAGTGTGGGCGCACAGCCGCCGATAGTCTAATTGAGGCCAACTCATGTCCGAAGCCGCCGCAATCAACCATTCGCCAAATTTCACTTCGATGCGTCGCTGGGAGCGTTATAACGTCAATGTCCCGATTCGAGTCATCGTTTCCCGTGCCATGAAAGCATCGATTTTTGACGGCAGAGGAACTTCTCTGAGCCAAGGTGGAATGGCCCTGTTCGCGGGCGCGGAATTGCGGCCCGGAGACCACGTGGCAGTCGAATTTACTCCGCCCTTTTCATCGCCTCCAATAAGGGTGGCTGCCAGAATCTGTAATCGGAGCGGTTATCATTATGGGGTGGAGTTTCTGGCTGTCGATAATGCCCAAAGGCAGAGCGTGGCCCAACTCCGCCAGCATCTGTCGAGCTTTACCATCATGGCTTGAGGCGTCCACTAGTGGCGTCAGGATGGGCCGGCCAGAATGGTCTGCAGGTCAGCGCGGAAGCTTCGCAACATCTCCAGCCTCTCTGGAGTAGCGTCAACCAGTTCCTGTTTAGCCTGAAAGACCGGACGCCCATCCTTCTCGGTGAGGACTCCGATGGCTTCTCCCATGCGCCAGCCGGGCGTGCCGAGCATTTGCAGGCCATCGACCGATGGCACCAGCAGCGCTATGCAATGGTCACGCACCACGCCCACGCACTTGGGAAAGCGGTCGAAGGTCTGGAACTCGAAGCCGGCGAGATAAAGACGCTGCAGCTGTTCGGCGGGATCAGGCATGAAGGGGGCTTCTGGCTACTGGCTCCTGGCTTGTACCCCCGATGGAAAGCGGTTCCCAGCCGTCAGCTTTAGGCCCTGGGACAGAAGCCAGCAGCTACTGTGCTCCCCCAGAAATACATGGAATATCGAAATGTAAGCGGCGCAGGTCGTTACAGCAGGTCCCTCCACTGCGCTCGCTTCGCTCCGCTCCGGTCGGGATGAACAATATGAACTCGTAGGAGCCCGCAGCTAGAAGCCAGAAGCCGCTTTACATCTTGTATCGGCCCAGGTCCTCGTCGTTCAGTCCTTCCAGCCACTTGCGCAGTTCCTCGCTGGTGACCCGGTCGGAGACATTGGCTGCCAGCTTGGAGTTCTTCAGGACATCGTCTTCGACGAAGATGGGACAATCGACGCGCAGGGCAAGAGCCAGCGCGTCTGAAGGACGGGAATCGATGCTGATGACGTTTCCCTGCCGCTCCATCCAGATGACCGCATAAAAAGTATCTTCTCTGCAGTTCGGTGACCACGACTTTGTGCACCTGGGTGTCGAGCCCGACCAGAACATTCTTGATCAGATCGTGGGTCATGGGACGCGGGGTACTGACCTTCTCGATTTCGAGCGCGATGGCGTTGGCTTCGTAAATCCCCACCCAGATAGGCAGTACGGCATCGCCGCTGGTGTCTTTCAGGATCACGATGGGCATGTTGGTAACAGGATCCATCATGAGCCCGCGAATTTTCATTTCAACTTCCATCGTGGCCCCCGGGCAAATACCGATTTCAGATTGAAGATATTAGATTGCAGATTTCAGGTCAAAGCTGCGTCGGAAATTTTCAATCTGAAATCTTCAATCTGAAATCGCCCTTCTTTGCTCCTTATATCACCATTTCGCCCAACAGGCTGTTGGGAAAACTCCCGGTGGTAACCACGGGAATATAGCTGCCCACCTCCGGAACAACGCCCGGAGGAGCGGTGAAATTCAGGGTCTTGTTTTGTGAAGTGCGGCCGATCCACTGGCTCCGGGCCTCGTTCTTCCCTTCCACCATGACTTCCTGCACCTGCCCCAGGTGACGCTGATAGCGGCGCCGCTGGATTTCCCGTTGCTTCTCCTGCAGGATGATCAGGCGGCGGGATTTCTCCGCTTCCGGGATTGCGTCTTCCAGTTGCAGCGAAGGCGTATTGGGGCGCGGCGAATACTTGAAGCAGAAAATGCTGTCGTACTCGACTTCATCCAGCAGGCCCAGCGTCCGTTCAAAATCCGCCTCGGTTTCGCCGGGAAAGCCGACGATCATGTCGGACGTAATACTGATTTCCCGCCGGGCCGCCTTGATCCAGGCGATGCGTTCCAGATACTGGTCGCGGGTGTAGAGGCGCTGCATGGCATCGAGCACGGGATCGGAGCCGCTCTGCACCGGCAGATGCACGTGATCGCACAGGGTCGAAACCGCGTCAATGGCCTCGACGATGTCACGCCCGAAATCCCTGGGATGCGACGTGGTGAAGCGCACTCGGCGCACGCCTGGGATCTCGCCCACCGCCGCCAGAAGTTCAGCAAAAGTTTTCTTTCCCGAGGGGTCCTTGTAGGAGTTCACATTCTGGCCCAGCAACTGAACCTCGGTATAACCGAGATCGGCCATCCCTTTCGCTTCCGCCAGGACGGAATCCGAGGTCCGGCTGCGCTCCTTGCCGCGAGTGAACGGTACGACGCAATAGGCGCAGAATTTGTCACAGCCCTCGATGATGGTCAGATAGCCGCGGTGCGGGTTGGTGCGGGCGGTGAATTCGGTCTCAAAACATTCCTCGGTCTCGCGGTCGTCCAGGCCGGTGACCCGCTTCCCGGCCTCGAGCTGCACCAGCATCTGCGGCAGATTGCGATACGAGGCCGAGCCGCAAACCAGCGAAACATGGGGAGCGCGCTCGAAAATCTTCTCCCCCTCCTGTTGCGCTACGCAGCCCAGCACGCCAAAGCGTTTCCCCTGTTTCTGCAGTTTCTTGTAGTCGGCCAGGCGGTGGAAGACCTTCTGCTCGGCCTTGTCTCGAATGGAGCAGGTGTTGTAGAGGATCAGCCCGGCCTCTTCGACGGTGGAAACCTGCCGGTATCCCTGGGCCAGGAGCGTGCCGACCACCTTCTCCGAATCGTGAACGTTCATCTGGCAGCCAAAGACTTCCAGGTAGAACGTCTTTGGGGAATCTGCCGGCATCGCAGTTCAAGTATAGCGCAGTTGCGCCCGGGGTTGACGCAGCGCACTTCCCTGCTTCCAGCCTTTGCACAGGCATCCTCAGTTTTTCCACAACCGGGAGACCCGCGAAGGCCTTGCCTGGCGGGCGATTTCGGCGCATGCCAGTCCTGTCAATCAAATTGCAGTCAACAATTTCGGGCAGGATTGCAGATGCGCGAGACAGGCCGTTGACAAAAATTTCTTTAGGACTAGAATACGCGACGATTTCTGCCTGTAGAATTTCATCCATGAACTCTCAACTTCTCGACTCCGTTTTGCTGCAAACCGACTTCCCCGAACTGAAACTGCATGCCAGCGGCAAGGTGCGCGACGTTTACCATCTGGACGAAGACCGGCTGCTGTTCGTGGCGACCGACCGCATTTCCGCGTTTGACTACGTGCTGGCCACCGGCATCCCGCACAAGGGGCGGGTGCTGACACAACTTTCGCTTTTCTGGTTTGAGTTTCTTCGCGACCTGGTGCCCAACCATCTGCTTAGCGCTGACGTGAGCCAGTATCCGGCGCCGCTGCAAAAGTACTGCCGACCAACTGCGCGGCCGCTCGATGATCGTGGCGCGGGCGGACATGTTTCCCGTGGAATGCGTGGTGCGGGGCTACATTTCCGGATCAGCCTGGAAGGAGTACAAGGCTACTGGCCGGGTGTGCGGCATCGAATTGCCTGCGGGCCTGCGCGAGTCCGAGCAATTGCCTGAGCCTATCTTCACGCCTTCGACCAAGGCCACCAGCGGTCACGACGAGAATATTTCCTTTGCAGAAATGACCAAGCTGGTGGGACCAGAGTTGAGCGGGCAGCTGCGCGACCTCACCCTGGCGGTTTATGTAAGGGCCGCGGACTATGCGCGGCAAAAAGGCATTATCATTGCGGACACCAAGTTCGAGTTCGGGCGCACCGCCCGGGGCATCACTCTGGCGGACGAGGTGCTTACCCCGGACTCGTCCCGCTTCTGGCCGGCGGACAAGTACTCTCCCGGCCGGGCCCAGGAGTCGTTCGACAAGCAATATGTTCGCGACTATCTGGAAGAAATTCGCTGGAACAAGCAGCCGCCGGCGCCGGCACTTCCGGTTGAAGTGGCGCAACGGACCAGCGAGAAATATGTCGAGGCGTACCGCCAGCTCACCGGACTCGAGCTGGATGTTTAAGCGCACCGTGAACTGCAGGAAGACGGTATGAGCGGCGCGGACTGGGCCATTGTTGCGGTGGTGCTGCTATCCACCGTGCAGGCAGCTTACGCGGGGTTTTTCCAGGAAGCATTTCATCTGGCGGGCCTGGTGGCAGGATACCTGCTGGCGGCGTGGCAGTATCAGCGTGTTGCCGGGTGGCTGGAGCGGTATCTGAAGTCAGCCTGGGTGGCCGAGAGCGCGGGCTTCCTGATTATTTTTTTTGCGGTCGCGGTAGCTGCAGGTATGGCTGGCCAGACCGCCCGTTGGATCATGAAGAAGTCCGGTCTCAGCTTTGTGGACCGGCTTTTGGGCGGGGCGTTGGGTTTGCTGCGGGGCTGCCTGATTGTGGCGGTCATTGTGGTGACCATGACAGCGTTTACGCCCAGCTCGAAGTGGCTGGCAGGTTCGGAGTGGGCCCCGTATTTTCAAGCGGTAGGGCGGGCCGTCATCTGGGTCGCCCCCGCGGAACTGCGGGCCAGGTTCTACCAGGGACTGGATTTGCTGCGCCGTATGCCGCAAACCGTCCCCGGCGGTGTCCTGCCCCCTCCAGCGCCGGCGAAGTAGGAATTTCGGCAAACACAATTGGAGAACCGGCCTTTACAGGCCAGCGATGGTTCGCGCAGAAAGAGAGATGCCGTGAGAGATCAGCTCGAAGCCCTTATTATGCAGATGTACCGGAGTAATATCCTTTATTCCGAAGCGGTGCGCGAATTCAAAAAGAAGTTCATCCTCACCGTTCTGCAGGAGAACAAGGGCAACCAATGCCGCGCCGCGCGCGAACTTGGCATGCACCGCAACACCCTGAGCCGCACTATTTCTGAACTCAAGATTGACGTGCGGCAACTGCGTGACGGCGTGAAACGCCCGCCGCGCAGCGCCCGTCCGGTTGGCTACGAGAAGAAGGCGGCGCGCTAAAGTCTGCAGGATCAAACTTTGCGACCTTGGCGGGTTCCTTTGCGTCCTTTGCGGTTAAAGGTTTTGATCTTATCCGCGAATGAGGCAAAATCTTGAACCGCAAAGGACGCAAAGCAACTCGCCAAGGTCGCAAAGAAATCTCCAAAAATTAAGGGCAGCCCCCTGCGGGCTGCCCTTTCGTATGCGGCGATGACCGGCTACTGCGGCTTCTTGCGAACTGGTGCCTTCCTCGCCGGCGCCGCGCCGCCTTGGTCAATAGCGCTCCCTTTTCCATAACCATCACAAACGGGCTGGGAGTGTAGGAGACCGGGGTGCCTTCAAAGTTGATCTTGTCGCCCTCCTTGGGAACCATCCGGGCCGGGATCGCGGCGGGGAACGTGAGCTCGATGTCGGCCCGCTTCTGGTCGATGTCGTCCACGCTGGCCGCCAATCCCAGCTTGGTGGGCGAAGAGGTGATCACTGCCACTTCCGCCATCTGCAGGTTCTTGCCTTTGAGCGCATTCCAGACCGTGTCCTGGTCGGCCTGGGTTCCCACCGACAGAACCAGTTCCCATTCCGCAAAACTCATCTCTTCGGGCTTCTTGGTTTTGACCAGCTCAGCGGCTTGCTGCTGCGGAGTTGGAGGAACATATTGTGTGATGGTGAATCCGGCCGCCGGCAGCGGCGTGGTCTTGGTCTGGGCCAGCAGGTCGTCCCAACCCTGGTCGGTGCCGTGGTACTTGACGTAGCGGCTGCGCCCGAACTTGATGATCGAGTCCTTCCCTTTCGGGTCGCTGACCAGGTTGGCGGCGCGGGCGATGAAAAAGAGCCCGTTCACGTCATCGGAGGGCGTAGCGGTCAGGTAGGCGAGCGCCAGGGGATAAACGTTTTCCACGTTGTTCGGGTCAGCCTCGACCGCCGGGCGCAAATATTTCTGCGCCTCGGCATAGTCCTTAAGCTGCAGAGCGGAAAAACCCGCCACGCTGTTCAGCAAGCCGGCCAGTTGGGTCTTCTGCTTGGCGAAATCCGCGTCGGAGACGTTGTCCGCCTTGGGCATCTTGTCCAGGGCCAGCAAACCGCGCTCGGCATGTTGCTTGGCATCTGCCCACTTCTGGGCCGCCCTCTCGTTGTAGGCGAGCAGCACCAGGGCTCGAGCGTTGTTCGGGTTCGCGGCAAGGAGGCGGTTCGCGGCGTCGATGACCTTGGCCTGGTTATTGGACTGCTGATAGGTCCCCATCAGCAGTTCCAGGGCATCCTCCTTCATCACGCTATTGGGATACTGAGTGAGGAAAGCTTCCAGCCCACTGATCTTGGCAGCAGGGTCCGTCTGCTGCACTGCGCCGACATACGCGTTATATTCGGCGGGATCCTTGATTTCCTTCTTCTGGGTTTGCGGCTGTGCCGGGGATGCCTGCGGTTGAGACGCCTGCGGTTGCGGCGAAGCAGCAGTCTGGCCGGATGCCAGGTTAGCCAACACCAGCAATAGCGCCACTAGACTCGTCTTCATTCGAATCGCTCCTTAGATTTTCGGGAAAAACGGCGACAGCACCCAGGTATCACCCAAGCAAGCCTACCCCGGGTCTTGCTCGAACATTGGCGGCACACATAACCCAGCCGACAGCTTCCGGAAACACTCAGCAGTTGCAGTAAACGTTACACCGCCGATGGAACCATTTCCGGTGAGGCGGATTATAAGTATGTGTCCCGCCTAAGGCAAGTTCGTCTTTACAATGGCTTATCACCCCATCTTGTAGGATGCGGTTTAGAGCGCATCCGTAGGGTCCAATTGGTGGCCCGGAAGTGCCAGGAGAGTGATTCTATGGCTAAGTTAACCGAACCTGAACTGCAAGGGCAGCTGGCAATCGTTACAGGCGCTGGCGGGGGCATCGGGGCGGCAATCGCCCGCCGACTGGCCCGGATGGGCGCGCTTACTTTCCTCTGCGGACGCCGGCGCGCCGCCCTCGAAGGCACGGCGGCGGCGATCGTCAAGGCAGGCGGGCGAGCTGAAATCGCCGAGTGCGACGTGACCGATTTGGCGTCGGTCGAAGCGCTGGCCGCCCTGGTCGAGGGCAAGTCGGGCCGCGTGGACATCCTGGTGAACAACGCTGGAGTCGGCAGCTTCGACAGCCCCCTGCACCTGATGTCTCCTGAAGCCTGGGAACAGGTCATGAACACCAATCTGCGCGGCGTCTATTACTGCATGCGCAGCTTCGCTCCCATGATGATTCGCGCGCGCTACGGGCACATCGTCAACATCTCTTCGCTGGCGGGAAAAAATGCGCTGCCCAACGGCGCCGCTTACGCCGCTTCGAAATGGGGCCTGAACGGACTAAGCTATTCGGCGGCGGAAGAACTGCGGGGCCACAACATCCGGGTGTCGGTGGTTTGTCCCGGGTCGGTGAACACCGATCTGAGCCCGCACCCGGGCAAGGACCCGAAGAAAATGCTGCAATCGGAAGATGTGGCCCACGTGGTGGCCATGCTGGTAACGCAGGAGCCACAATCATTCGTCAGCGAAGTGCTGCTGCGGCCTACGCAAAAGCCCTAAAGGAGAAATCATCATGGCAAAAGCGCGCAAGCACGCGGCACCCAAACCCAGCCGGCCCCACATGCCGGGCTACGGAATGCCGGAGAGTAAGAAGGGCCTGCTGCCCTGGAAATGGGCCGAGCAGCGCCTGCGCAAGAGTCACAACTACTGGATCACGACGGTGAAGCCGGACGGTTCGCCACACACCATGGTGGTCTGGGGTCTGTGGATGGGTGGAGCCTTCCTGTTCAGCACGGGGCGGCAGTCGCGCAAGGCCCGGAATCTGGCCAAGAATCCACGCTGCGTGGTTTGTACCGAACAGGCGGAGGAAGCGGTCGTCGTCGAAGGCGTGGCTGAGATTGCAGGAGTGGCTGTGCGCCGGGAATTCCTCAAGAAATACCAGCCGAAATACCACTTCGATATGGCGGGGATGGAGAAGGACATTCTGGCCATGAAAGAGCCGGTGTTTGCGGTTCGCCCGCGCGTGGTCTTCGGATTGTATGAGAAGAATTTCATGGGCAGCGCCACGCGCTGGATGTTCAAGGGCTAGATGACCCACGTGGGGACAGCCGCCCTCGGCTGTCCGGCGGAGCGAAGCTCCGCTATTTTCTTGATCAGCAAAGGCCGTCGAACTGCGCTCGACCGGATAGCCGGAGGGCTTTCCCCACGGTTCGTGGTGCGGTAAGATTCTCACATGCCCAACAAA
Organism: Terriglobia bacterium; assembly: GCA_963699935.1. Classification (GTDB taxonomy): domain Bacteria; phylum Acidobacteriota; class Terriglobia; order Terriglobales; family Acidobacteriaceae; genus JAIQFF01. The sequence goes on along the minus strand of CAVOVU010000020.1, from coordinate 309,451 downwards.
TTTCGCGTTTTTGCGACCTGCGACATCGGCGATGCCATCGACTTGTTGCGCCAGCGAGGCTACGCAGTTGAAATCTATCCCAAACCGGAAGCGCCTCCGAAGAGCCTCATTGTCGAGAAAGTGAAATCCGGTATCGACGGGCTGATCACCACCCTGCGCGATTCCATTGACGCCGAAGTATTCGAGGCGGGCAAGGGCAAATTGAAAGTTGTGGCCCAGTTTGCCGTGGGCTTCGACAACATCAACCGGGCCGATGCCAACCGCTACAAGGTTCCCTTCACCAACACCGCCGACGTGCTCACCGAGGCCACGGCGGAATTCGCATTTTTCATGCTGGGCGCCCTGGCGCGAAAATTGTGGACGGCGGAACACCTGACCCGCGACAACAAATGGAGCTATTGGCATCCTTACCTTCCCTTCCTCGGCGATGAAGTGACCGGAAAGACCATCGCCATCATCGGCACCGGACGGATCGGCCTGGCCATGATCAAGAAATGCGCCGGCTTCGACATGAATATCCTGTGCTACGACCCGGCCTATCAGAACCATGATTACGTAAATGCAATCCAGGAGAACATGGACCTGCGGCAGGCACGGGGCATTTCAAAAATCAAAAACTGGATCAAGTACGTGAGCGTGGACGAGGCGTTGAGCCAGGCCGATTTCGTCAGCGTGCACGTGCCGCTGCTCCGCGAAGGCGAGAGCTCCGCACCCACCTACCATCTGTTCAACGAACGAACGCTGCGCCAGATGAAACCGACCGCGTTTCTGGTGAATACTTCCCGCGGGCCGGTGGTGGATGAAGCCGCCCTGGCGAAGGCGCTGCGGGAGAAATGGATTGCCGGCGCGGCGCTGGACGTGTACGAGAAAGAGCCGCTGCCGGCGGATTCGCCGTTGCGTGATCCGGCGATCGAAGACCGCTGCCGGCTGTATCCTCACTTTGCCAGTGCCGGCCGCATCACGCGCCTCTCGCCCGATCCCGACAAGGGTATGGCGGGACGGGCGGTGCAGGGGCTGATTGATGTGCTCGAGGGCAACTACGGCGGCGATGTAACCAAGATGCCGTATGTAGTGAACAAAGAAGCGTTCGTGTAGGCGCGAGCGTCCTCGCTCGTGCTGAATTACGCTACGGCATCAGAGAACGACAGACTAAGGAAGAGGGTTGCACGAGCGGGACGCTCGCGCCTACATTTACTCGGAGATGGTGTGCTCTTCGCTCTGGGCGCGGAGGACGCGATCCACCGAATACGGCGCGCGCCGGGTGGGCTCGTGGTAGTGCCGTACCTGCATTTCGCCCAGCAACCCCACCGCCAGCATGTTCAGGCCAGCCAGCAGCAGCACTGCGGTAAAGATCATCAGCGGCCCGTGCTTGGCCATGATAGGCGTATGGTGCAAAACTTTCTGAACCACCAGCCAGAGGGCGACGCTCGATCCCGCCATCATGCTGAGCATCCCGAATGTTCCGAAGAAATGCAGCGGGCGCGACAAATAGCGCAGCAGGAAACGAATGGTGATCAGATCGAAAAATACCCGGAAGGTGCGCGAGATGCCGTAGTGTGAAACTCCGCGCTCGCGGTTCACGTTCCGGATGGGCACTTCGCAGATGGAAGCTCCGTGCCACGAAGCCAGCGCCGGGATAAAGCGGTGCAACTCGCCGTAGAGCGGGACCTGGTCCAGAATCTCCCGGCGATAGGCTTTGAAGGTCGTGCCAAAATCGTGGATGTCCACGCCGCTCAGCTTGGCCATCAGCCAGTTGGCGCAGCGGGAAGGCAGGCGGCGAAGCCAGAAGTTATCGATGCGCCGCTTGCGCCAGCCGCTGACAATGTCGTAGCCCTCGGAAATCTTTTCCAGAAAAATGGGGATGTCGGCGGGATCGTGCTGCAGGTCGCCATCCATGGCGATGATGTATTCGCCGCGGGCGTGATCGAAACCGGCAGCCAAGGCCGAAGTCTGGCCGAAGTTGCGGCGCAGCTTCACCACGGTCACGCGGCTATCGACGGCCGCGATCTCACGCAGCATGTGGAAACTACGGTCGGTCGAGCCGTCGTCCACCAGCACAATCTCGAAGGTTTCACCGTTGGCCTCCATGACGGCTTTGAGGCGGTCGTAGAGGTCGGTGACATTCTCCTGCTCGTTGTGCAGCGGAACCACAATGGAATACTTGGGCATGGGCTGTCTGATTATACGATTAGATGCCCGATTTTGAACCATTGATGCAGCACTATTTGTGCGCCGGTGAAACCCCAATAGTAACCACGTAGGCCCGGACGCCCTCCTTCGACTTCGCTCAGGACCCGGGCGGGCGAGCGCAGTTCGCCTGAGGGTTTACGTTGTCACCAAACCACAGAACCCCAGCCGGGCCTTGCCCGGCTGGGCGGGTGGGGGCACCCGCCCCTACGCGGGCGGCGATGCTACAGGCCTGGGCCCTCGGGATAGGCCGGCAAATCCGGGGGCCGCGGGGGCAGCTTCTTCGGATTCGCCTGGATTTCCTTCATCACTACTTCGATGGCCTTCTCCAGTTGCGGGTCCTGCCCCTTCACCACCAGGTCGGGGCGGTTCTCGACCACGATGTCGGGCTGCACGCCGCGGTTCTCCACCACCCACTTGCTGTTGAGGTCGTAGCGCGCGGCCTCGGGACGCGTGATGTACCCTCCATCCAGCAGCGGCATCGGGCCGCGGATGCCACGCACTCCGCCCCAGGTGCGTTCCCCGATGAGCGGGCCCGAGTTTGTAATACTTGAAGTAGTAGCTGAAGATGTCGCCGTCAGAGGCGGCATAACGATTGGTCACGCAGGCCATGGCGCCGTTGAAGACGACTGGGGGGACGGTGTTGCTCTCCCAGTTGCGAATCGAACCCATGCCGGCCAGCACGCGCCGCAGCCTGGCGAAGATGAGCTGGTCCACGAAGCCGCCGCCGTTATAGCGCACGTCGATAATCATTCCCTCTTTGCGAATCTGCGGGAAGTACTGTTTGACGAATTCGTTGAGCCCCGGGCCGCCCATGTCGGGGAGATAGACGTAGCCGATGCGTCCGTTGCTGGCAGCATCAACCTTTTTGCGATTGCTCTCGATCCAGGCCAGTTCGCGCAGGCTGAATTCATCCGCCACCGGCTTTACCTGCACCGTGTGAGAGCCCTCCTCGGAGGGCTTCGAATTGACGGTCAGCGTGACATTTTCGTTGGCCGTGTTGACGAAGAGCTCATAGGGGTTTTGGGGCGTACGCAGCGGCCGTCCGTTGACCGCGACCAGGTAGTCGCCCTCTTTGACCGTCACTCCGGGTTCGGTCAGAGGCGAACGGGTCTGCGGGTCCCAGTTCTCTCCGGCGTAGATTTTCTTGAAGCGGTACATGCCGGCGGCCTGGTCGGCTTCGAAATCCACTCCCAGCAGCCCCACGTTGACGGGATGCAGATCGGGATAATCTCCGCCGCCCACGTAAGTGTGCGAGTTTGAGAGTTCGCCAATCATCTCGCCCAGGATGTAAGTCAGACTGTAGCGGTCGGCCACAGAAGGCAGTAGCGGGGCATACTTGTCGCGCATCTTTTCCCAGTCCACACCGTTCATGGCCGCGGCGTAGAAATAATCGCGTTCCTGCCGCCACACTTCGTTGAACATCTGCTTCCACTCGGCTGGAGGGTCGATTTGCGCTTTCATGCCGCCCAGGTTGAGCGCGCCGTCGCCGACTTTCTTGGGACCATCCGGCTTGGCGTCGATGATGCCGTAGGTGTGGCCATCGCGGCCGCCATCGGCCTCATAGAGCAGCTTGGAGCCGTCAAAGGAAAGAGCAAAGCGCTGCACGCCTTCGATCAGGACCTTGTCCTTGCGCTCTTTCAGATCGTAAACGTGGGTTGCCGGCGCCTCTCCCGGAAGCGGCCCGGAGAGCCCCTGAATGGGACGGGTAGAGTAGTAGATAAAGCCTTTAGCGGCTAAATAGGAACCAATGACTGCCGGTTCGATGGGCAAAGCCACCACGCGGCCCGTGATGCCTGCGAGGTCAATGCGGAACTCCTTGAGCTTCTCCTTGTCCTCTTTCTTGTCGCTGTCGCCCTTGTCTTTATCTTTGCCTTTTGCTTCCGGAGATGGTTCTTTCTCGTTCTTCTTCTTATCTCTGGTCTCGCCCTTGTCTCCGCTCTTCCCTCCGGTCTTGCCCTGCTCCTTGCCCGGCGGGGTGAGCAACTCGTCCTTGTTTTCTTCTTTTTTGATTTGCGTCTCGTCGCTCAGAGGCTGAAAGGGCGAAGGCTCATCCGGCGCAGGGTCACGACATAGATCCGCGTGGTCTTGGGATTGGCGAACTCGAAATCCACATTGCCCAGGACCTCGTTGAAGTCACGGTCGGAGAGGAAGTACAGATACTTTCCGTCCGGATCGAAGACCGGAGCGTAGCTGTTGGTCATGAAGGTGGTGACGGGAGTGATCTTGCTGTCGGCTAACGAATAGAGCTGCACTACCGAATACCCGTTTTCGTCATTTTTGTCGTAGGCCAGCCACTTGCTGTCGGGAGACCACGAGTAATTCAGAATTTCCCCGTACTTTCCCCGATCGACCTCCACCTGTTTCTTCACGTTGATGTCGGCATACCAGAGGCGGCAGTCCTTGTCGGACCACGCTACTTTTTTGCTGTCGGGTGACCACGCCGGAGCGTATTTGAAACCTTTGTAGCCGCTGGTGATTTGCTGCTCCTTGCCCATTCCGTCCTGGGGCGAAATGTAGAGTTCGTCTTCGCCGCTGCGGTCGGACACGTAAAGGATCCAGCGGCCGTCAGGCGACCAGGCCACCGATTTCTCGCGAATGCCCGGAGTGCGGGTCAGGTTGCGGACGCTTCCCTCTTTTGCCGGGACGGTGAAAACGTCTCCGCGGGCGCCGAACACCGCCCGCTTCCCTTCCGGTGAAATGTCGAAGTCCGTAATGTTTTTGGCGACGCTGGTCCAGTGCTTGAGTGTCTGGTCGCGGTCGCCGGGCAGATAGACGGTCAGCTTCTTCGGCTGCTTCGATTCAAAATCAAAGGTGTAAAGGTAGCCGCCGTTCTCGAAGATGATGGAATCGGGACCCAGGCTCGGCCACATCACGTCGAAGTCAGTGAAGTGGGTGAGTTGTTCGATCTGCTTGCTGCTCAGATCGTAACTGTAAAGATTGAGGTGATGCTCCGGGCCGCGATCGGAGGTGAAATAGATGGCGTTGCCATGCCACATGGGAAAAGTGTCGGTCCAGTCGGTGTGCGGCACGTCTTCGACCGTATTGTTCTTGAGATCATAAATAGCGATGGCCTGGGCCAGGCCGCCGGTGTAACGCTTCCAGGTGCGGAAGTTGCGGAAGATGGGGTTGTAGGCGATTTTCGTGCCGTCGGGAGAAAACGAGGTGATGCCGCCCTGGTCAATCGGCAACGGTTCGGGTAAACCACCGTCGATGCTCACGCTGAAGGGGCGCTTGGTCCAGCCATTCGAGGCATCGCGACGGGAGAGAAACAGAATGCGCTTGCTGTCCGGAAACCAGGTGACCACTTCGTTGTGAATGCCCATGCGATCGCTGAGCGGCGCCGCCGCTCCCTGATAAAACGTCAACTGCCGGGGCTGGCCGCCCTGGGCGGGCATTACGTAGACGTTGAAATTGCCGTCATATTGCGCGGTGAAGGCAATCCATTTGCCGTCCGGTGAAAATTTTGGAAAGAGTTCCCTGCCCGCATCAGCGGTGATGCGCCTCGCCTCTCCGCCCGCGCTGGACGCCAGCCAAAGATCGCCGCCGTACATGAAGACGATCTTGTCCTTGTAGATGTCAGGAAAACGCATCAGGCGGCCTTCTGCCATTTCCTGGCCTGATCCGGTACAGGCAAAGGCGAGCATCAAGAACGGCAGCAATTTTTTCAGACAGGACATTGGGACTCCTCTGTGACAGGTCTTTCCAGACGGGGTTCAGCGGGCGGGAAAGTGGAATAGTCTCTCATCACGAAACGAACGTGCGATTGTAACAGCCCGTACAGCTCGAAATCATCACGCCGCTTCGGTGTCTTGGACGGGTAAGGCGGGGAAAGGAAAGCGGGGTGGATGGAAGTTAAATCTGAGCGTATCCCGGAGCCATCCTTTGCGCCCTTTGCGGTTAAAGCCTCTTACCGCAAAGGTCGCCAGGAAACCCGCAAAGAACGCAAAGGCAAAACCCCCGGGGTAGCATTGACGGATCGCCTATAATTCCGCTTCCCGCTTAGGCAGCGTCAAGAAGGAGACCCGCTTTGCGCAAACCGAAGAGCACACTTCCCGCTGATGCGGTTCCGTCCCGCCGCCGATTCGTTCAGACTGCTGTCGTCGGCGGAGTCGGTGCCGCTCTGCTGCCTGCGCTGGCGGGGGCCCGCGAGATGGCGGCCGCCGCGCCCGCCCCTCCCGAAGTTGGAGGTTTCGAACTCGACGAACTCACCATCGCGGATCTCCAGGCGGGCATGACATCGGGGAAATTTACCGCTCAATCCCTGGCCGAAAAATATACCGCCCGGATCGAAGAAGTCGATCGCCAGAAAACCGACCGCCGCGGGCCGGCCGTCAACAGCGTGATCGAACTCAATCCCGACGCCCTTGCCATCGCGCAAGCCCTCGACCAGGAGCGTACAGCCAAGGGCGCGCGCGGCCCGCTGCATGGCATTCCCGTCCTGATCAAGGACAACATCGACACCGCCGACCGCATGCAGACCACTGCCGGATCGCTGGCGCTGGTGGGTTCGCGTCCAGCGAAAGATTCTTTCGTGGCGCAAAAATTGCGCGAGGCGGGCGCCGTCATTCTGGGCAAGACCAACCTCAGCGAGTGGGCCAACATTCGCTCCAGCCACTCGGTCAGCGGCTGGAGCGGCCGCGGCGGACTCACCCGGAACCCGTACGCGCTCGATCGCAACCCCTGCGGCTCGAGTTCGGGCTCCGGAGCGGCCACGGCGGCCAACCTCTGCGGGCTTGCCGTAGGCACCGAAACCGATGGCTCGGTGGTGTGCCCGTCGTCCGCCAATGGCATCGTGGGCATCAAGCCGACGCTGGGCCTGATCAGCCGCTCCGGCATCATTCCCATCGCGCACAGCCAGGACACAGCCGGCCCCATGGCGCGAACGGTGCGCGATGCCGCGATCCTGCTCAATGCGCTGGCCGGCGCCGATCCGCGTGACAGCCGCGACCGCAGCCAGCAACGGCAAGATCGCCGCCGACTACACACGCTTTCTTGATCCCAATGGATTGCGCGGCGCCCGCATCGGCGTGGCGCGCAAATATTTCGGCTTCAGCGACAGCGTGGATGCTCTGATGAGCAGTGTGATGGAAGAGATGAAGCGCCAGGGCGCCGTGCTGGTGGATCCCGCTGACCTGGAAACTCACGGCAAGTTCGACGACAGCGAATTTCTTGTGCTGCTCTACGAATTGAAAGCCGATCTCAACGCTTATCTTGCGACCCGTCCCGACGCCGCAGTTCATTCCCTGAAAGACATCATCGAATTCAACGAACGCAATAAAGAGAAGGAGATGCCGTACTTTCTCCAGGACATTTTCATCAAGGCCGAGGCCAAGGACCCGCTGACCAGCAAAGAATATCTAGATGCTCTCGAGGCCAATCACCGGCTTTCGCGCGCCGAAGGCATTGACGCGCTCATGGACAAGTTTCACCTGGACGCCATCATGGCGCCGACCGGAAGTCCAGCCTGGCTCACGGACCTGGTCAACGGGGATCACTCGGGCGGCGGGAGTTCGAATGCGGCGGCGGTGGCGGGATATCCCGACATCACCGTGCCTGCGGGTTTCATTGCAGGACTGCCCGTGGGCGTGTCGTTCTTCGGGAGGGCGTGGAGTGAACCGATCTTGCTGAAGATCGCCTATGGTTTTGAGCAAGCCACCAAAGCTAGAAAGCCGCCGAAGTTCTTGCCTAGTGTTGAGAATGCAAGATCTTAAACCGCAAAGGACGCAAAGAGACCGCAAAGGTCGCAAAGGCTTCCCCTGAAGTTCTTTGCGGCCTTTGCGGCATTTCTTTGCGCGCTTTGCGGTTAGGGTTTTCTCTCCACCCAGGCCAAGCCATCCGCGCCGGGGCCGGTCGCAATCTGCTTTTCTACTTTCCAGTCGGCGAGGTTGAGTACCGCGACCTTTCCGTCTCCGCTGCAGGAAACGTAAGCCCGATCGTGGCGCGCCAGAATCTGCACCGGGTCCGCGCCCACCGCAACGGTACGGACCACCTTCATCTGCGCCAGGTCCACCACGGCCACGGCATTGGCGCTCTGCATGCTCACCAGCAGCCACTTGCCGTCCGGCGTAGGCGTGGTTCCGTATCCCACGGCGGGCAGCGTGATCCAGTCCGTGACTTCGTTAGTCTTGGTATCGATGATCGCCAGCCGGGGACGCTTCTGGTCGGAGGTAAACACCCATCGTCCATCCAGCGACATGGAGATGCGCTGCACGGTCTCGGCCACGGGAATCACCTTGATCAGCTTGCGGTGCTCCAGGTCGAGCGCGGAAACGGTTCCGGCATCGACGTTGGCGGTGTATGCACGGCGCCCGTCAGGTGAAATCACCACCATGTGCGACTCGGCCTGCTCGGTGGGAATCGATCCAATCTTTTTTCGCAGATGAGGATCGAGCACATCCACGGCATTGTCGAGTTCGGCGGAAACATAAAGCATGCCGTCCGGTCCGAATTTGACCCAGTGTGGCCGCACCGGACCCAGGTCCATGCTGGCCACGATGGCCTGTTTGTCGAGATCAACAATCTCAACTGAGCGCCCATCGGTCCCCGGCTTCCCCACACCAGAGTTGCCGTAAATGGGCAAATACGCCAGACGCCCGTCGGCAGACGCAACGACCTCGTGGGCGCGCACTTCGTTGGTCTTCACTTTGCCGATCTGCACCCCGGCCTCGGGATCCACCAGGCTCATGCTCTGATCACCCTGGTTCACCACCAGCAAAAGATTTCGCGGCTTCATGGTCTCACTCGAGTGCGGGCTGGTCTGCGCCTGGCTGATTCCGAGGAAAAGGTTGAACAGCACAATAGAACTGATCACGTACCACGTCATGGCATTGTCACCTGGGGAAAGGAATCTACGCGGGAATAGTGTATCCGCAATGGGCGTTTGGAGGAGATAGGATTCTGACTGTTTGGCGAACTGGTGGCCCCGGCGTGAGTCGAACACGCGACCTTCGGTTTAGGAATGTCACCATGCAACTAAGCAATCAATCGAATCAACCAATTACAATCGAATGAGTGCCCGATTTTCGGAGAGAAACCTTGGCACTCGTCACTTGCGCGGATTTGTGCGCGGTAGAAAAGCGCGCTCTTATGGCACTCACCTTTAGCCTATTGTCTGTAAATGATCTCTTTGCCAAGTTGCAGCGAGATGCCGCTGCCTTGGAACAAGAAGTTACGAGCGACCGCTTGTTCAACTTCGTCGTCACGGGATACTCCATGATCGATTGGGTCAAGAATGATCCAAAGGTTCCTCCTGCTGCAAAGGCAGACCCCGTTGTCCAAGGCCTTCACGACGACCGGTGGCTCAGAATTTGTGGAGACCTCGCCAATGGGTGCAAGCACTTCACGCTGGATCTGCACAAGCGCAAACCCATAACTGCATCAGCATCGTCAAAGCGTGGTTACGGTGTTGGCCGGTATGGAAAAGGCGGATATGGAGTAGGAGAGGAGAGCATTGAGGTCCAACTGAACGACGGCACAAGCTTTCCCTGCCTTGATCTAGTGAACAACGTCATTAAAAGCTGGCAAAGTTTCTTTAAGTCCCAAGGACTGTGAGACTCAAGAGTTGCTGGGCTCCGAGTGTGTCCGCTGCTTTGGAAGAAACCACCTGGTCCCCTCTCTGTACGCTGATTGTGCGCCAAAACCCCAGTCAGAAGCGGCTCTGAAAATCCTAAACTGATTGGAATCACTGGTGGCCCCGGCGTGAGTCGAACACGCGACCTTCGGTTTAGGAAACCGCTGCTCTATCCATCTGAGCTACGGGGCCTGGGATTGATTTTACTGTAGCTGGACTTCGGCCACTAGTGAAGCTCCGGCTCGGCTCTGCTGCATGCTTTGCGCGAGCGTGGACGCTCGCGCCTACATGGGGCGGCGGGCCAGGTCGCGAATCTGGTTCAGGTACTCGATGTAGATCGGGATGGGGATGTCGGGAGAGTCGCCGTCGTTGAGGAAGTGGGAAAGCCTGATCTCCATCGGGATCGAGCTGATCACTTCGCGGAAGCGCGGCATCTGGAGATATTTCACGTGCCAGATTTCCAGCATCAGGGCGCGGAATTCTGCGCTGATGAAACCCATTCTGCGCTCGCCCAGATAGATTGCGTCGAAGTGGCGGTCTGCCAGAGTCTTGCGAATGGGGTCGTCCGGCGTGGAGAAGCGATAGACCAGGTGGAACAGATCGGCCAGGTCTCCCCACAGGACTTTTTCTTCGAACGCGCTGAAGCGAAACGCGGCAGGCGCCGCGCTGCTGCGCCAGCCGGGCGTGATCGGAAGAACTGAGGCCGTGGCCCGCCAGCTCGCCGCGAAAAAAGGCAAGCCGTTGCGGCGCCAGGTTGTAGCGCAGAAACTCGATGGCGTAGGCGTTCGGCAAATACAGTTTGGGATCGGCATCGAGCCGTGCGAGCCAGGGGCCCCAGTCCCGGTGCTCGAGCACGCCGAGTAATTCCACCAATTGAGCGACGGTGACGTCGGGATGATATTTCACCGCCTGCCAGAAGTGTTCTGTCGAATCGTAGGTGGAACCGTAAAGCTCGATGCCTTCCTCAATGGGATACCAGTTTGAAAGCACGCGCGCCGGAATTGAGGGCGCGGCGCTCCAGCAGTTCAGGGAGTGTTTCCACTTCTCCTGCACCGCCAGAAACGCCTCGTCATAACCGGGCGGCACCGGTTCTTTCACCTGGGCCAGGGCCAGCCGCAATTCCCCGATGGTGTGAGTGACCAGGGCCTCGAGCGGGCGCTCGTCAATCATGGAGACGACGCGGCTCTCAATTCCGCGCCGCAGCAGTTCGCCTGCCAGGCGCTGCCGTGCGGCATCGTCGAGGCTGGGTTTCCAGCGCTGCTTCTGGGAATCGATGTAGGGAAACATGTCCGCCAGCGTCTTGAACTCGATGAAGCCATGAAGGGCGAAGCTGACGGGACGGCCGTCTTTCATGATCGTGGTTGAGGGCGTGACCAGGGCCTGCAGCGAAACCTGCTGCGCCTGCAAGGGTACGATCAGGGCCGCGAGGACGAGCAGAACGTGTGGCACGGGCGCCCTCGCCCGTCGCTTTTGACTTTGACTTTGACTTTCGGAATCGATCATAGGTCCGGTAGTCCCTTCAACAGGCCAGTCGGAGGTACAAGAGTTTCAGCGTCCGGCAGCAGCATCTATTCGTCGGAAAACCGACCCGCGCATTTTCTTGATCGCGCGGCCGTCGATGCTGGCACAATGCAGACCTTCCCCCCCCAGAAAGACCCCGCGTCAACCATGAAAGATTGGGAGACGCGGGGTCCAGTCTCACCCTCCGCTTCAAATCGCGCGCTGGGCGGCCTACTCCGGCGCCCGCTTGTTCCTGGCGGCTTCCGCATTCGCGGTCAATCTCAGATAAATCATGTAAAACACGATGGCAAGATTGATGAGCAACACGGCGGCGTGAATCACGGTCTGCCGGCGAATCAGTTCATAAGTCTCGAAGGGAACATACAGCGCTCCCGAGATCAGCGCAAACCATTCCGCCCAGGTCCGCTCCCACCATAGCCCGTAGGCTTCGACGAAGCGGACGATCGAATACGCCGCGGCGCCGCCCGCCATGGCCCATAACTTTCGATCGGTGACATTGTCTGCCAGGTCAAGGAAGACTTGCGCGTAGTGATGGTGATCGGGGTTTACCCGCAGAAATCTCAACAGAGCTTCGGCAATGTCCCAGGCGTCCTTATGGACCAGGGAGACCGCGCCAAAGCCCAGCAGCAGTACGACCACGCCCTTGAGCAGCTCGAGCGAGGCCACGGCCCGCAGCGCGGCCCGGCGGCGGTGCCGCTCCGCCGCCCGGGCGTGCTCAACGATGGCTGCAGCCACATGGTCCATAAGGAATTGCGATTATCTGCCGGGCTGCAGCAGAAGCTGTTCCGCGCTGGAGAATATCCGGCCGCGGATCATCATGGTGCTGACCAGCGAGGTCAACCCTGATGCTGCGAAAATCATGGCCAGCACCACAAACTGGTAAATCGCCGCATAGACAGGACGAGCGCCGGAGAGCAACATACCCGCCATCAGTCCAGGAATCCAAACGATGCCCAGCGAGCGCATGGAGTCGATGGCGGGAATGAGGCTGGCCTCGAACGATGCCTGCACGTAGGGCGAAACGCTCTGGCGAACTTCTGCCCCCAAAGCCAGCGCGGTCTCAATCTCGCCCGCGTGCGCCAGCACATCGGAACGGAAACGGTTCAGGGCCAGTCCATTGGTGTTCATGGCGTTGGCAATCAGCATACTGCCTACTGGAACCAGCGAGGTTATGGCGGTATCAATCACTCCCAAAGAGGTCATCAGGGCAATAATGGAGCCCGCGCCAAAGGCGATGGCCCAGGCGGAAACGTGGAAGGCGCCCGGCATCCCCTTGGCCCGGCGCGCCGAGGTTGCCCCCGCGGCTACGATCATCCCGGCCAGCAGGAAGCCGCTGGTCCACCGCGGAGCCCGCAAAAGAATAACAAGAATGGAGCCCACCGCAACGATTTGCACCAACCCGCGCGCCATCGCGATCAAGGTCTCGACTTCCAGATGAATACCCCGGCGACGAGCCAGCAAGACGACCGCCAACGCCGCTAATGCTGCCACCAATGCCTGCGCCAGGCCCAATTGTAGTTGCGAGTGGAACCACAGTCTAAGCACGAAGGACCTCCTCTGCCGGACCATCCCGGACAATGCGTCCCGATTCGAGCACTAGCGCCCGCCCAGCCAGCCGTGCCGCCTGCGCAACGTCATGCGTGACCACAACGCAAGTCAGCCCCTGGTCCTGCACGACTTTCTGGATGGCAGACTCTACTTCGAATTTAGCGGCATCGTCCAAAGCGGAGGTGGGCTCGTCGAGCAACAGAACCAGGGGCGAGTTAGCCAGGGTGCGGGCGACGGAAACGCGCTGAGCTTCGCCCCCGGAAAGATTGGCAACGTCGCGGCCAGCGTAATCTTTGAGACCCACCTGGGCCAGTAGTGCCTCGACGGCTTCGGTCCCCAGGGTCTCGCCCCGCTGCATCGGGCCGAAGCGGAGATTGTCAGCCACGGTGCCGGGAAACAGGTAGGGACGTTGCGTCACCAGGCCGAGTTTGCGGCGCAGTTCCCGGGGCTCGATACCGCGATAATCCTTGCCCTCGACAACACGGTTCCCGACGTGGGCTCGTCGAGACGGTTCAGCAGTCGCAGTAACGAAGTCTTGCCCGAACCGCTGGGGCCGGTGATGGCCAATACTTCTCCTGCCCGCAATTCAAAGTTCGCGTCCTGAATCAGAATCTTGCCGGGGACGCTCCGTCCCAGGTGCTCGGCTCGCAGGATGATCGGGTTGGGATCTGGGACACCCTCACGTATTTGTCATCCTGAGCGAGTCAGCCCATTCGCTCGCGAATGGGCTGGCGGAGTCGAAGGACCCCTATCATCACTCCTTGCGCCGAGTGCCATGAACTTTCTCTATCACGCCTTTGCTTCCACAATTCCCATGATCGACCGAACACAGTGAAGGGAGTAGGGGTCCTTTCGACTCCGAAACCCGCTTCGCAAGCGAAGCGGTTCTCTCCGCTCAGGATGACAGAGGAAATCTTAACTGGTGCGCGCACGCTGGCGCGCAGTTCTTCCGCGATCTCGCGGGCTGCCTTGCGGGCTGCTACTTCCTCGGTGACGCCGAATGAGATCGCACCTACCCGGGCGTGACCGCCGCCGCCGTAGCGCTCACAAACCTTGGCCAGATTCACCGTCGGCTCGGAGGGCGCCCAGGGATTCGAGCCTACCGAAACCTTCACCCGGAAACTACTCTTGCTCAAACCCACGCTGTAAATCGATTCGGGATGGAGATAGTAGGGCACGAATTTGTTGTAGCCCTCGAGGTCATGGTCGGTGATATCGAAAAAGAGGGTATGGTCCTTCGACTCTATTCGTTCCTTCAGGACCGCGATCGAACGCTGGTGCCGCTCGAGCAACGGCGGCAGCAGTGGCGCCACAAAGGGCTCTTTCAGAATCTCGGCCAGAGGCCGGGTCGCCAGCAGCGGGATGAGTTGGGGAATGAAGCTGTAGCTCTGCGCCGACTCAATGATCAGTGTGAGCTTCATGGCGGGCGCTTGCATTTCTACCGCCGTCCTGGCATCCGGATACATCGCGCCATCGACGATGTCGGTCCAGTGGACCAGATCGGCCACGGGGCTGGGATCAAAGCCAAAACGCTGTTGGGCTATGGCGGCGATGAAACTGGTGCAGGACTTGAAATCAGGATCGTAAAACTTGCGATTGCTCTGGTCCTGCTCGAAGTGCGCCGCATCCTCGGGCGTGAGAAAGGCGCTCAGATGATGGTCAAACCACCAGGTAATCCTGGGCGAACTGGAGTATTTGAAGTCCACGATGGCGTTTTCGTCGCCATCAAATTGCTTCTCGTCGAATAACGCGCCAGCCCGGTGCAGCAGGCCGGAGAAAACGAAGGTGACATCGTTTCTGATTCGCTCCCGGTAAAAGCGCGAGAAGAGGGCAGCCGAGCACGCCCCATCGAAGCATTTGTCGTGATAGAAGACCCGTACTTTCAATCAATCCCTTCAAAGGTCCTGCTTTCCGCGCCTGTAGCGTCACGACGAGGATGCGAACCGAAAGCTAATAGGAATGACATCCCGAAGAAGATCTGTCAAGCGAGGAAGTTTTGAACCGGTCTCCCGGCCAGTCGGCGGCGGAGACCGGTGATTCGCAAGAGCAAAGAGCGCCGGCGAATTACGCCCGCCTGCGCGCGCAAACTAGACGGCGTTGGCCTGCTTCTCCGCCAGGTCGCCAATGACCGGCAGCTTGAACATCAGTCCCTGATTGGCTTTGATCAGGAGGATGATCCAGATGATGAACGATCCCAGCCATATGATCATGTGCAGCGGGAAAGTGATAAAGATCAACCCGGGCACAAAGCCAATAATGGTCAGGCCGATCCAGATGGCAATCATGGCCACGCAAAAGAAAATCATCTGAAAAGCATGGAACCGCACGAAGCGGCTCTTGTTATAGGGCTCCATCACCAGAAAAATGATCGCCGGAACGATGGTGATGTAGCACAACATGCCGACAACGTTGTCGGTCATTCCACCGGTTGTGCCCTGGGCGGCTGGGGCCGGCGGCGCTGCGGTGCGACTACTACAGGCCGGACACATGGTCGTGCCGTCCGCGATCTGCGTTCCACACCCGCTACAAAAAGCCATTGACATTCCCTCCCGTGATTGTGCAACTCGGCCCCCGGACGCGAGTCTGTCCGGCCCTGCCTGAACCCCGCGAAAGTTACCAGAATCAGCCCTCCAAGGCAAACAGAATCGCACGGTGAGCCTGGCCGCCGGTGTGCCGCCATCGCATGATCGAAGCCCGCAGGGCCTTCCCTATCAATGCGATCCCGGTGGTTCGCGAACCAAAGACCGGGCTATGGAACCGGATCGCTGGTGCCGAGAGGAACGCTGCTGCGGCAGCGCCACAGGCGGGCCGCTGTCAGTGCGAGGCCCTTGCGCAGTCCGTAGCGTTGCACGGTTTCTATCGAGTAGCGGGAGCAGGTCGGACGGTAGCGGCACTGAACATAGCCTGCCAAAACAGGGTTGCCCACACGCTGGTAAGCGCGCACCACGACGATGTAAACCCTGGCTGCAAGCTGCCGCTCGGGTGGCCGAAAGCTGTCAGCGAACACGCTCCCCGCCAGCAAGCCCAGAATCGCCAGATAGGTCGCGGGATGCTTCAGGAGTTTCCGCAGTGGGGACATTTCGCGCTCACTTGCAGCCGCTTATTTTGGCAATGAGGGCAAGGCACCAGATTCCCCGGCGGCCGGGTGAACAGGTAGATGATGAGCCCGATGATTCCGGTGAGCATGACCAGGATCATCCAGATAACGGAGTTGTCCATGCCCCGGCTCTTGGCGTCGCGCGCCACCCAGATCAGCAACGCAATGTTGAGGGCAATGATGCCCACCATGATTACGCCGAAGAAGCCCAGGCAACCGCAGGCCACAAAGGGGCTGGCATCAGGATCGCGTTGCCACAGCAGGAAGCTGGCGGACAGCATCGTCTCGCACGCTCGTGCGGCTTCCGACACCAGGATGAAGGGCATGCATCTGTCTCCTGCAAGAGAAGTAGCAGCGGGCATGGTCAGCCCGCGGCCTGCGACGGCTATGCCCGGCCTGGGGAGGATTGGCCGAGTTCGGCGGACAGTATCAAAAAAGATTTGTCAGCGCAACCAAAAGATGTTCACCGGAGCCGGTCGCGGGCACTGTCCGCGATCGAGTGATATGTAGGCGCATTTGTTTTAGCCGCGCGGCCGCCATAGAATCGAAAGCTCGCGGGCACCAGGTTCTCGTAGCGCCAGCATCTTGCCGGCTGGCTCGGGGGCATCCTGCCCCCGGGGCGGGCAAGATGCCCGCCCGACAGCCGGCGGGATGCCGGCGCTACAAAACGCATGGCCACTACGTCCACCTCGATTTCCCCTCGCACCCGCTTCGGCGTCGGGCGAGTTCTTGTGTTCTTGCTCGCCGCCCTATTGCTCGTCGTTCTGGGGGCCGCTGGCCTGGTTCTATTCGATGGCGCGCTCTGCCCTGCCCCAATTGGACGGAAGGCTGAAGATTTCCGGTCTCTCCGCCCGGGTCACAGTCATTCGTGACGGACACGGCGTGCCCACCATCGAGGCCGCAAATCTCGACGACCTCTTTTTTGCGCAGGGGTATGTCACAGCGCAGGACCGTCTGTGGCAGATGGACATGATGCGGCGCTTCGCCGCCGGCGAAGTTTCCGAGATTCTGGGCGATGCCTTCCTCCAGCACGACCGTGAGCAAAGAATTCTGGGGCTGAAGGTGGCCGCGCAAAAAGCGCTGGAGGTTGCGTCGGCGCAAAATCGCACTCACTTCGAAGATTATGCGCGTGGGGTGAACGCATTCATCGCATCGCATCGGGGCCAGTCTGCCTATCGAGTTCCGCATCCTGCGCTATTCTCCGCGTCAATGGGCGCCGGAAGACTCCACGTTAATTGCCTCCCAGATGGTGAAGGACCTGAACCACTATCCCTATCGTGACGCGCTGGAGCGCGAGAAAATCCTGGCCAAGCTCGGGCCGGAACTGACAGCCGACTTGTACGTGAACTCTTCCTGGCGCGACCGTCCGCCCACCGTGGCACGCCCGGGACTCGACCAGGATACCGACGAGGAAAACCGTCCCCGGCGTCCGATTGGCAGTTCGGTGGCGGGGATGTCAGCGGTTACGGATTTTCAGGACCTCGCCGGCGCATCCCGATCGGATTCGGAGCGCATGGTGATCGGTTCAAACAACTGGGTGGTCTCCGGGGCGCACACGGTTTCGGGCAAGCCCCTGCTCTCGAATGACATGCACCTGGGACACCAGATGCCCAACCTTTGGTATGAGGCCCATCTTCGTTGCGGCAACTTTGACGCTGCCGGCGTGACACTGCCCGGCCTGCCTTACGTGATCGTAGGACACAACCAGCGCATCGCCTGGGGCTTCACCAATATCGGCCCGACCGTGGAGGACCTTTACATCGAGACCTTCAATCCGGACGGTCAATATCTGACTCCCGACGGATGGAAGGCGCCTGAGCACCGCAGCGAAGTGATTCACGTGAAGAGCAAGCCAGATGTGACGGTGGATGTGGCCGTGACCCGCCACGGACCCGTCATTAGTGAGTTGGTCCCGGGCGAAACCCGTAAGCTGGCGCTGCGCTGGACGCTCTACGACGGCACCCACGATCCGTTTTTCGAAGTGGATTCGGCACAGAACTGGGAGCAGTTCCGGAGCGCTTTCTCCGCCTTTGACGCTCCCGGACAGAACGTGGTGTATGCCGATGTGGATGGCAACATCGGCTACCAGGCTACGGGAAAGATTCCCATCCGCGCTTCGGGCGACGGCAGCCTGCCCGAAAACGGCAGCGACAACGCGCATGAGTGGACGGGATACATTCCCTTCGACAAGCTGCCCAGGGCCTACAATCCGCCCTCCGGCATCATCGCGACCGCCAACAGCCGCATCACGCCGGACGGATATCCCTACTCGATCAGCACCGGCTGGGAGGCTCCCTGGCGGTCGGCGCGGATTTATCGCGTGCTGGAGTCGGGCAAGAAGTTTTCTGCTGCTGACATGCTGGCATTGCAGACCGACATTTATTCCGAAGCCGACCGCTATTTTGCGGAACGGTTCGTGTACAGCGTGGACCACGTCCGGAATGCCTCTGCGCGGACCAAACAGGCCGCCGAAATCCTGCGAGGATGGGATGGCCGCATGACCGCGGATTCCGCCGCCCCCACCATCGCTTATCAGGCCCGCGCCGAGCTGACGCGTCTGCTGCTCGAGCCCAGGCTGGGTACGGCGCCCGCGGATCTCAAACAAGCCGCGGCCACGCTGAGTTGGAAGACTTATTCCTGGGGGATGCAGTCGGTGTGGCTGGAAAATGTGGTCCACCATCAGCCTGCGCGTTGGCTTCCGCAGGCCTATGCCAGTTACGACGATCTGCTTGCCGCGGCGGTTGAGGCTGCGGTCAGTGCTCCGGAGGCCTCGCAAGACCTGGCTTCGTGGAAGTGGGGAGAGTTTCGCCCGGTAGAGATCCAGCACCCTATCCTGGGCCGGGTTCCGCTGCTGCAACGCTGGGCGGGCCCCGGGACCCTGCCGCAATCGGGGAGTGGCTATACGGTGAAAGCGGTGTCACGCAGCCATGGGCCGTCAGAGCGCCTGACGGTGGACCTGTCCGATCTGGACCAGAGCACGCTGAACCTGGTCACCGGCGAGGCCGGAAATTTTCTCAGTCCCTATTACATGGACCAGTGGAAGGCGTGGTACGAAGGTTACACGTTCAAGCTGCCCTATTCCGAAGAGGCGGTCGCGGGAGCCAAGCAGCATGAACTGGTGATGGAATAGCTGTCAGCTCTCAGATTTCAGTTGTCAGTTCTCAGCCTGTTTCTAGATGTGCGTAGGCTAGAGCTGACAGCTGGCCCGAAGTCTGACGTCCGACGCCTGACGCCGGCGCTCAGTCCACTTCTTTCACATCCACGGCCTGGCCGATGATATTCACCTGGATAATTTGGAGCTTGTCGGTGGTGGTGTCGTAGATGCCTAACTCGCCGTTCTGGACGACGTACACCACGCTCCTGCGGTTGATGGGTTGAATGCCGGTGACGTCACCCTGCAGGGGCGGAACGACGACGGTTGACTTGCTGGTGTTGAGGATGGACAAGCAACCGCGAACCTCACCCGGGTTGTTGCCACTGGGCGGGGCTTTGATGCTGGTACAGGTGCGGGCGCCGATGTACAGGCGGTTGTTGGCACCCATCTCCATATGGTTGTGGTAGCCGTCTGTGATGGTTGCGGTGGCAGTGACCGTCATCAGGCCCAGGTCAACCGTGGAAACTTCTCCGCACGTATTGGCCAGCGTCGCGGGTGAAGAACCGGCGCAGGTGTTGGCGCCGGGTTTGGTGCCTGCAACATAGAGGATATTGCCGGAGAGCAATCCGGTGGTGCCGGCGTCGATCGGAATGGTCGGTCCGGGCAGGTTGCTGTTCATGTCCAGCAGCGTGATGCTGGCCGCCGTGCCTCCACACTCGGCGCCGCAGTTCAGGATGTAGGCGGTCGAATCATCGCTGCTGAAAACGGCCCAAACCGGATGATCGAAAAGCGAACTTTGAACATCGGTGCGCGGATCCGCGCCGGTGCCGACTGAACTTGGCGCCAGGACAGTCACGGTGTCCGGCCGGCTGCCAAAAACCAGAACACGGTTTCCGTTGTGATTCTGCGCCAGGTAGCGGGCGCCGGGAACCGGGACTGCGGCCGAAATGAGATCGTTGGCCATGTCCAGCACGTCAACCACGCCGGGAGACTGCCCGGTCACGGTTGCGTTGGGAACCGCGGCAAAACCGGTGACGTTGTCCGGTGCCACCACGATACTTTCGCTGAAGCCGGGCAGCGTAATTGACGCCGACGTCCCGCCGGAGGTTTGGGCCACACTCTGGCTGGCATTGTTGACTACAGTGAGAGAGTTGTTCGCGGCACTGAAAACCAGGGTGAATCTCTTATTGGGAAACAACACCATCAAACCCGGGTTGGTGCTGGTTGCGCCCACGGAGATCACAGCGGGTGAAAGCAGATCGCGCTGCCCGTCCACAACATTCAGGACAGGGGCGGTGCTCGAGGCGTTAGGAAACAACGGATTGGAAACGAACACGTGCACCTTGATGTCGGCCGGGTTCGCACCCGGCGTGGACCCGATGGGAGTGTTGTTGTAGTTAGTTCCGCAAGAGACGAGCACGGCGGTGGCCGCGGCTAGAACCAGAATGGCGAATGGAGATTGCCTCAAACCAGGAACTCCCAAGAACATGAGGAATGGAGAGTTAGATGCAAGAATCGGGATTATAGCAGAGGCTTTCTGGCGAGTGGGGAAGGGACGCGCTGAACCGCGTTGACCGGGCATCCCGCCATGATGCAAAACTAATCTTCATCTTGTATTCTCAAACAGATGGCTGCCGATCTGCTAGCCCGCCTAAAACAGTCTCCCGTCCTTTGCGACGGGGCTACAGGGACCCTGCTCTATGCCAAGGGTATCTTTATCAATCGCTGTTATGACGAGCTGAATGTCTCGCAGCCAGACCTCATCCGCCAGCTTCATCATGAATATTTGCAGGCGGGTGCGGAGATCATTGAAACCAATACTTTCGGGGGAAATTCTTTTCGCCTGGGACGCCACAGCCTGGAAAGCCAGGTCCGCGAAATCAACCTCGCGGGGGTTCGCCTGGCGCGCGAAGCAGCCAAGAGCTTCGACGTGTGGGTTGCCGGCTCAGTGGGACCGCTCGGGGTCCGCATTGAACCGCTGGGAAAAACCTCTTTCGAGGAAGCCCGCGCAGCCTTCCGAGATCAGATCGCAGCCCTGGTCGAAGGCGGCGTTAATCTGCTCATGCTGGAGACCTTCGGTTACGTGGAGGAACTTCACCAGGCGATTCTGGCGGCGCGGGATGTGAATCCCAGGATTCCGGTGGTGGCTCACGTTACCATCGACGAAGACGGAAACTGCCTCGACGGCTCGACCCCGGAGAGCTTTACGCCACGGATTGAAAGCTGGGGCGTGGATGTGATCGGCTGTAACTGCAGCGTAGGCCCGGTCGCGATGTTGGACGTGATCGAACGGGTCCGCGCCCTCACTTCCCTGCCTCTGGCTGCCCAGCCCAACGCCGGCATGCCACGATCAGTCGAGGGCCGAAATATCTACCTGTGCTCGCCCGAATACATGGCGAGTTATGCACGCAAATTCGTGGCTGCGGGAGTCCGACTGGTGGGCGGATGTTGCGGCACGACACCGGAGCACATCCGGGTCATGAAATCGGCGTTGCGGGCAAGCGAGGCACGGGCCAAAACCAGTCCATCAAAAACTCAGAGCGAGGCGGTGGTGAACGCCACGCCCACGGTTCCGCTGGAGAAACGGTCCAGGCTCGGCGCCAAGATCGCCGCCGGCGAATTCCTGACCATGGTGGAAATTGTTCCGCCCAAGGGGATCGATGTCCGCAAGGAAGTCGAGGGCGCGCGCTTTCTGAAATCCGTGGGCGTGGACGCGATCAACATTCCGGACAGCCCGCGGGCCTCGGCGCGCATGAGCAACCAGGCCCTTTCCCTGCTGGTACAGCAGGAAGTAGGGATCGAGGCCATCCTGCACTACACCTGCCGCGACCGCAATGTGCTGAGCATGCAGTCAGACCTGCTGGGCGCGGCTGCGCTGGGCATTCACAACCTGATCTGTATCACGGGCGATCCACCGAAGATGGGCAACTATCCCGACGCGACGGCAGTGTTTGACGTGGACGCAATCGGGTTGGTCAACATTGTGCACAATCTCAACCGGGGCCTGGATATCGGCGGCAATCCGCTGGGGACGGGCACTTCGTTCGTAATCGGCGTGGGGGCCAACCCGGGCGTGCCGAATATCGACGAAGAGATCAAGCGCTTCGAATACAAAGTGGAGGCCGGAGCTGAATGCGCGGTAACCCAACCGGTGTTCGACCTCAAACTCCTCGAGGCCTTCCTGCGCCGCATCGAGCACTGCAGGATACCCGTCATCGCGGGCATCTGGCCGCTGGTGAGTGTGCGCAACGCGGAATTCATGAAAAACGAGCTGCGCGTCTCGGTGCCGGACTCGATTCTGGAACGCATGGCCGGAGCGAAGACCCCCGAGGCCGCACGCGAAGAAGGAATCGCCATCGCCCGTGAGATGCTGGTTGCGGTGCGGAGCATGGTGCAGGGGGCCCAGATCAGCGCGCCCCTGGGCCGATATTCTTCGGCGGCGGACGTGCTCGAAGCCCTGGGCTCCTGACTTTGTCCTGAGACTAAAATAGCTAGAGGAGTAAATCCGTTGGCCAAATTTGAAGATTGCCTGCAGCGCCTGGAAAAAATCGTGCAGGAACTGGAAAAGGGCGAAGTGCCTTTGGAAAAATCTCTGACCCTGTTCGAGGAAGGCATGCAGCTTTCCGCCACTTGCCGCAAGGAACTCGAGGAAGCCGAGGGCAAAGTCGAGATCCTGCTGAAGCAGAATGGAAAGCTACAGCCTGAAGTCTTCGAGCCCCCCGCCCGCAAACCCTAAAGTGTGGGTCGGACACTCCCTTAGCGTCGGACAGAGCCTGCCCTGAGCGAAGCCGAAGGGAGTGTCCGACCCACACGGGCGATTGTTATACTCAGCCGCATGCTCAAACAGACTTTGGAGCAGGGCCAGGCGCTGACCGACACGGCATTAGAGCGTCTGCTGCCGGCGGCCGCTCAACGTCCGTCTTCAATCCACCAGGCCATGCGCCACAGTGTGTTCGCCGGCGGCAAGCGGTTGCGTCCCATTCTCTGCATGGAGGCGGGACGTATGGTTGCCGGTTCCCTTCCCCCGGGAATCGAAGACCTCGGCGCCGCCCTCGAAATGCTGCACACCTATTCCCTGATCCACGACGATCTGCCGGCGCTCGACAATGACGACCTGCGCCGGGGACGTCCAACGTGCCACAAGGCTTTTGGGGAAGCAACCGCCATTCTGGCGGGCGATGCGCTGCAGACCCAGGCTTACGAGGTCTTGTCCCGGCTGCGCTGCTCCGCCGAATTCCGGGTGCGAATTATCGAAGAAATCGCCCACGGTACCGGCACCATCGAGGGCATGATTGGAGGACAGGTCGTGGACCTTGAAGCGGAACACACCAAGCCCGACCTGGCGACGCTGGAGTACATTCATCGCTCGAAGACCGCCGCCCTGATTGGCGCCAGCGTGGTCAGCGGCGGACTCTATGCCGGCGCGGATGATAACGCGGTCGGCGCACTGCGAGTGTTCGGACAATCTATCGGCTTGGCCTTTCAGATTGTGGATGACGTACTGGACGTGACCCAGACCTCCGAGCAACTGGGCAAAACGGCGGGAAAAGACACGGCAGCGGAGAAGGCCACCTATCCGGCGTTGTTTGGAATTGACGAGTCGTTGCGAAGGGCCGGCATGCTGGTAGATTCTGCTTTGGCTTCGCTGGATGGTTTCGGAGCGCGGGCCGAAGCGCTCAAGGAGTTGGCCCGATTTCTGGTGGAGCGAAAAAAGTGATGACTCCTCCCCTCGATATTCTTGCCCTCGCTGCCCACCGTGACGATGTAGAGCAGACCTGTGGCGGGACCCTGCTCAAGATGGCGCAACGCGGACATCGCACCGGGATCCTCGACTTGACCCAGGGCGAAATGGGGACGCGAGGCAGCGCCGAAGAGCGCGCCCGCGAGGCTGCGGAAGCGGCAAAGATATTGTGCACTTCGTGGCGGCAGGCGCTCGACATTCCCGATGGGCGGGTCGAGAACACCTGGGAGAACCGGCTGAAAGTTGTGCGCGTACTACGGGAGCAGCGGCCGCGAGTAGTCATCCTTCCTTACTGGAAGGGGCGGCATCCGGACCACTACACGGCATCGGTGCTGGGATACGAAGCCTGCTTTCTGTCAGGATTGGCCAAGCTGGACGTTCATGCTACCAAGCCCCATCGGCCTTTCAAGATCATCTATGCCACCCTCTACTACGACGTGAGACCTACCTTCGTCGTCGATATCACCGAACAGTTCGAAGCCCGCCTTGAGTCGCTCATGGCCTACAAAACCCAGTTCAGCGATCAGGAGGCGGGCAAAGGCATTTTCCCTGCTCGGGATGAGATCCGGTCGCGGGTTGAGGCCATGGCCCGCTTCTACGGCATGCTAGGTGGGGTGACTTACGCCGAACCCTTTCTTCAGAAGGAAGTGGGGCTGGTGGAAGACCTGACGCTCATTCCGGTCAAATCGATCTAGGTCAACTGAGAACGGAGAACTTCCAACTGAAAACCGGTTGGTTCCAGGTCTCCTGCTTTTTTGAGGCCACGGCCTGAAACTGGTTGGTTCCAGAGCTCCCACTTTTTTATGGCCACGGCCTGAAATCGGCTGGTTCCAGATCTCCTACTTTTTTATGGCCACAGCCACTCCGTCTCGAATAGGCAGGATCGTGGTGAAAAATTCAGCCGAGCCATAGAGCAACCGGTTGAACTCCAGGATTGCCTTGGTCGAAGCCTCGGACGGATTTTCCTGCGCTACCTTTCCGCTCCACAAAACGTTGTCGGTAACAAACAGGCCGCCTTTACGCAGGCGTGGCAGGATCAGCTTGAAGACGCGGGGATAGTCTTCTTTATCCACGTCGTTGAAGATAATGTCGAACTGCTGCTTTTCTTCGGAAAGAAGCTCGAGCGCGTCACCGGTCTTGAGGGTGATTTGTTTAGTGACTCCGGCGCGATTGAAATATCCGCGGGCTTCGTCAGCTTTCTTGCGGTCGCCGTCAGTGTAGATCACGCGGCCACCTTCGCCCACGGCGCGGGCCCACCAGATGGTGGAGTAGCCGACCGCCGAGCCCAGCTCGAACACGGTCCTGGCGTTGATCATCAAGGCCAGCTGGTACAAGATGCGGCCCACGGCGGGACCGACGATGGGAATCTTCCGCTTGGCCGCCTCCGCTTCGATCTCGGTCAATACCTGGTCACGGGGAGGCAGCAGGGAGTAAATGTAATCCTCGACGGCGCCGGCAGTGATTCCGCCCATGCGCCAGGCAGCATTGATATCGCTCTGTGCTGGCAAATGCTCTCTCCTTTACGACAGCGTTACGCCCGGCGTCATTTCCATGATCTCGACGCCCGGCAGTTGTTTTTGCAAATCGGCGGGCCGGCCGGTGAGCACCGGAAAAGTTCCAAAGTGCATGGGGATGACCGTCTTCGGCTTTAACAGGCTACAGGCGTAGGCGGCTTCGCGGGGTGACATGGTGTAGTGGTCGCCAATCGGAATCATGACAATCTCCGGCGCATACAGATCGCGAATGATGGCCATGTCGCCGAACACATTGGTATCGCCGGCGTGGTAGATCTTCACGCCGTTGGAGAATTCGATCACGTAGCCACAAGCCTCGCCGCCGTAAACAATCTGGTCGCCATCCGTAATTCCACAAGAGTGGTCGGCGTGCACCATGGTGACTTTGATGTCCCCTACAGTCTGAGTGCCGCCTTTGTTCATCTCCGCGACCTGCTTTACGCCCTTCTTCCCCAGCCAGTGCGCCAGCTCGGGAATCGCGACCACTGCCGGATTGTGCTTCTTGCCAATCTCGACGGCGTCGCCGATGTGATCGAAGTGGCCGTGGGTGCACAGCATGACATTCACCTTTTTTATGTCCTTCTCCTTCGCCGGACAGGCGGGGTTACCCATGATCCACGGGTCCACGATGATGCTCTTGCCGGCCGGAGTCTCAATACGAAAAGTCGCGTGGCCGAGCCAGGTAAGCTTGATTCCGTTCAGGTTCATCTCAGGCCTTCGGTAAAACCAGCACTTAGCAGTTCGCAATTGGCAGTTGGCCCTTCCAAGCTCCAACGCGTGCAACCAGAGCATTGGCTAATTGCCAAGTGCCAATTGCCAAGTGCTTTAGTTTAATATGAATCGCCATGCCTGAGTTGAAGGTCCTCATTCCGCGCGAAAAGATCGCCCACCGTGTGGCTGAAATGGGAGCAGAGATCAACCGGGACTACGCCGGTCAATCCGTAATCCTGCTGGGAGTGTTGAAGGGAGCCGCGATCTTTCTCAGCGATTTGTCCCGCCAGCTGCAGATTGATTCCACGTTCGACTTTATCGGCGTTTCCAGTTACGGCAATCGGCCGAGCCCTGCTCAGGAGCTCAAATCCGGATGGGACTCAACCGGAGAAGTGCGGCTGACCAAGGACATGGACCAATCCATGATCGGCAAAAACGTGATTCTGGTGGAAGACATTCTCGACACGGGGCTCACCCTGACCTACCTGAAAAAGCTGCTGATGGCGCGGCAACCGAAATCTCTCCGCATCGCCGCGCTGCTGGACAAGCCATCGCGCCGAAAGCAGCCCATCCAGGCTGACTACGTAGGGTTCAGTATTCCGGACGAGTTCGTGGTCGGCTATGGCCTGGATTATGCCGAGAAGTACCGCAATCTTCCCGACATTTGCATTGTGCCGCGGGAAGGGTAATGTGGGCGCTCGCGCCCACATTTCGTACCCGGCCCTGGCCGCTGACGGATCACATCACTCTGGCTGTTATCATTGATGTTCTCTGGAAACGGGATTCGTGGAAAGTGCAGTGAGCCAATCCGATCAGTTGAAAGTCGAGCCGCTGCTGCTGGAGGTGGCGGACGTCGTCAACACCACCCTCGACCTGGACACCACCTTGCGCCGCGTGGCGGAGTTGGTGCGCCGGGTCATTGACTATGAAATCTTCGCCATCCTGCTGGTGAATGAAAAAGCGCAGGACCTGCGAATCCGCTTTCAGGTGGGATATGCGCGCGAAGTTGCGGAGCGGGTGAAGATCAAGATTGGCGAGGGCGTCACCGGACTGGCGGCGCAGAGCCGCGAGGCCATCCTGGTGGACGACGTGTCCAAGCATCCGGAATACATCTCCGGCGCGGCCGACGTGCGCTCGGAGCTGGCCATTCCATTGATCGTGAAAAATCGGGTCATCGGGGTGCTGAATCTGGAAACGCACGAAGCCGGCCGCTTCACCGAGGAGCACAAGCGGCTGTTGACTTTGATCGGGTCCCGCATGGCGGTCGGGATCGAGAACGCCCGCCTGCACACCCGTACTACGCGCCAGGCGCGAACCCTGGTTTTGCTGAACGAAATTGCGCGCGAGCTCACCTCCATCCTGAACGTGGATGAATTGCTCAAGCGCATTGCCGAACTGCTCAGCCGCCTGATCGATTACCAGATGTTCAGCATTCTGCTGGTGGACACCGCGGGCGAAAAATTACAGCACCGTTTTTCCCTGCGCTTTCAGGAGAACATCCAGCTCAAGCACGATGTCCCGCTGGGCGATGGCCTGGTGGGTTACGCCGCCGCGTCACCGCCAGGCCGTGCTGGTGCCCGATGTGAGCAAGGACCCGCGCTACATCCTGTTAAATCCTGAGACCCGTTCGGAACTGGCGGTGCCCCTGATCTACAAGGACAACGTCATCGGCGTGCTCGACCTGGAACATACCAAGCGTGGATTTTTTACCGACGACCACAAACGCACGGTCACCACTCTGGCCGCCCAGGTTGCGATCGCGATTGAAAATGCCAGGCTCTACGAAGAGATCGCCCGCCAGGAAAAGCGACTGGAGCGCGACCTGGCACTGGCCCGTGAATTGCAGTTTCGCTTGTTGCCGCACGCCCTGCCCCAACTGCCCAACCTGGAGGTTGCCGCCAAGTTCGCGCCCGCGCGCGCCATCGGCGGCGATTTGTACGACTTTGTCAACTACTCGCTCGATCACCTGGGAATGGTGATTGGAGACGTCAGCGGCAAGGGCGCCCCGGCGGCCATTTACGCGGCGCTGGTCAGCGGCATTCTGCGTTCGCACGCTCCCATTGAGCCGGGGCCGGCCGAGATGCTGCGGGCAGTCAATTTTTCCCTGGGAGAGCGGCGTATCGAGGGCCAGTTCGTGTCGCTGATTTATGCGGTGTGGGATGACCGCAATCGGGCGGTGAAGATCGCCAATTCCGGGCTGCCGCGTCCGCTCTATGTTCATGACGGCAAGATTGAAGTCATCGAAGCCACTGGCCTGCCGCTCGGCCTGTTTGACGATGCCGAGTATGACGAGTTCACCTTCAAGGCCAAACCCGGCGACATGTTCGTGTTTTTCAGCGACGGCATTCTGGACGCCCGCAACCGCGCCGGCGATATGTTTGGCCGCCACCGGACCGAAGCCATTATCGCGGGCTGTGCCGACATTTCGGCTGATTGCGTGGTCAAGTCCCTGTTCAAAGCGGTGACCGACCATGCCGCGGGAGAAGAGGCTTTCGACGACGAGACCGTGGTTGCCATCAAGGTGAAAGGCGATCCCAAGCGCAAGTGAACCCCATCGCAAACCGGAGCGCGGGCCGTCCCTCGGCCTTTTCCTATCGCGAAGTGCACCAGGGATTTCTTCGCCGCCGCCCGGTGGGGTCTGCGCTGCAGTGTGACGAGGTTGCTCTGGAACGCCTGGCGGAGCGTTTCGGAACTCCGCTGTACGTGTACTCGGCATCCACCCTCCGCGAACGCATGGCCGGCTTCGAACATGCCTTCCGCAAAGTTCCTCACACCGTCTGCTATTCCGTGAAAGCAAATTCCAGTCTGGGTATTCTTCGCCTGCTGGCAGGGATGGGATGCGGCTTCGATGTGGTTTCGGGGGGAGAGCTGGAGCGGGTCTTGCGCGTGGACCGCCGCGCGGCGAAGAAAGTCGTGTTCTCCGGCGTGGGCAAGACCGCCGAGGAGATGCAGGCTGCACTCAAGGCCGGCGTGATGCTGTTCAACGTGGAAAGCGAGTCCGAGCTATGGCGACTGGCCGAGTGTGCCGCCCGCACCCGGGAGAAGGCGCGGATCGCGCTGCGGGTGAATCCCGACGTTCCCGCCAACACCCATCCTTACATCTCGACGGGTCTGCAGCAGCACAAATTCGGCATCCCCATCAGCAAGGCGAGAAAGTTATACGCCCAGGCTTCGGGGACAAAGTATCTGAAGATTGCGGGCGTGAGTGTCCACATCGGCTCCCAGATCACCGATGTGCAGCCCTTCGCGCTGGCCATGGAACGCGTGGCCGAACTGGTAAGCGTGCTGCAAAGACGATGGCCACCGCATTGAATATGTGGACGCCGGCGGCGGCCTGGGCATTGACTACCAGGATGCATCGCCGGAGGGATTCGCCGAACTGGCGGCCGAGTATGCGACCGCTCTGCTGCGTCCCTTGCGGGGATTGAAGGTCCACCTTCTGCTCGAACCGGGCCGCTCCATCGTGGGGCCGGCGGGCGTTCTGCTGACTCGAGTGTTGTACCGGAAGACGAACGGCCCTAAACAGTTTCTGGTGGTGGATGCGGCGATGAATGATCTGCTCCGGCCTTCGCTCTATGACGCGTATCACGAGATCATTCCGGTGGAACTGGACGCGAACGCTGCGCGCCACGAAACCGTGGATGTGGTCGGCCCCATCTGCGAGAGCGGGGATTTCCTGGCGCGCGGCCGCGAGTTGCCCGTGGTCAACGAAGGCGATCTGCTGGCGGTTCTGGATGCCGGCGCTTACGGCATGACGCTGGCGTCCAACTACAACACGCGGCGCCGGCCGGCGGAAGTGCTGGTCGATGGCAAGTCTGTGAAGCTCATCCGGCGGCGGGAGACGATGGATGATCTGCTGCGGCCGGAGTTGCAGCTGCGCTGACCTCACTCGGGGTGCTTCCTCAAGAGATCGAGGCTGCGGAGCTTTGCTCCGCCGGACAGCCGAGAGCGGCTGTTCCCCACGCGGTCGCTTATCATTCGGCGCTGACCGACTTGCGCAATTCTTCCAGTTGCGCGGCATGCTGTGGATCGGGATGGGCCGTCAGGAAATCCTGCATCAGGCTTAGCTTTCGATTTGCCAGGTCCACCTGACTTCCCTCTCGATACAAATGAACCAGCGCGGTGAGGGCATCCCAATAGAGTGGATCTGCCGAAGCGCGCGGGGCCGCGGTGCGCTGGTCCATCACGGCGAGGAGCTCAGCCGCTTTTTGCGGCCGCCCGGCAAGGCGCTCAGCAACGGACCTGCAAACTCCATACTCTCCAGTATTTGGCCTGGAGTTCGCGCTGGGCCTGACGCTTGAACTCAACGCTGTACCAGTCGAAAGGCCGGATGCGCTGCAGCCGCCACTCGTCTTGCCGAATGCCCTGCAGAGCCAGCGCTGCAATGCGGCCGGGGTCGCCGTGCTGGGCCAGCAGGCGCTCGGCCTGATCGACCAGCGGGCTCGGATCGGGCAGGTCCGCCGGGCGCTGCTGCAGAGAATATCCGGGACAGAGCGCCAGCAAGCGCTCCCGCTCGGTCTTCTTCCTGGACTCATCGTGGAACGCCGTCGAAGAGTAGATTTCCGCCAGCGAGGCGTGCGCCGGTGCGAAGTCGGGATGACTGGCGATAATTTCCGTCATTTGCTGAATTGCGGAAGAAGTATTGCGCCCCATCAGGCTGCGCGCATAGAGATAGCCGTAGGTCACTTCGTCGGGGTGCTGCATGGAAAGGACCTGATATTCCTCAGTCAGCTTCCTCAAGTGACCTTCGATTCCGTATTGCTGGACCGCGTCCTGATAGCGCAGGTTGACCAAGAGATCACTGGGATGCTGCCGGCGGAGAGCAAGCAGGGGGGCAAGACCGCGGTCAAAGTCCGAGGGGCCGGAGACAACCACTTTGACCTGCTCGATCCGGGAGCGTATTTCGGGTGATGGGCCACAGGCCTCTCCCTGCGCCCATGCTGCGGTCAGTAGCAGCAGCAAAGCGACACCGGTCTGGACCGGCGTGCCACGAAAAACGGAGCGGATCGCGGAGAGCCTCACAGACTCTCTCCGCGATCCGGGGACGAACCAAGCGGTCACCTTACAACGAACGCAGGAAGTTCAGCACATCCTGCTTCTGCGAGCGACTGAGCGAATTGAACCTGCGAGTCACGTTGTTGGCTTCCGATCCGTTCGAAGAATGAGCCTGAATGGTCTCCAGCAGGTCGGAGGTCCGTCCGTCATGCAGGAAAAACAGGCGTTGACCGAGGCCCCAGAGCGGAGCCGTGCGGAACTGGTCCGGACCGGCCGCCCCCTGATTGATGCCGTCCGACAAGCGCGATCCCATATGGTGGAGGGCGAAGTCGGAGAAAGGGTGATAGGTGATGTTCGACATGCCGGCAAATTTCGACATGCCGGTGGTCAGGGTGGAGGTATGACACAGGGCGCAGCCCACGCTGCTGAACAGGTTGGCCCCGTTCCGTGCCGAGCTCGACATGGCACCCGGTGTGGGGGGCGCGGTGAGGCGCATGAAGCCGGCGAAGTTCACCAGGTCCGAGGACAATGCCGCTGCTGTGCCCATGGGGCTGCCATTGTCACTCATCTTGGTGGCATCTTCCGGCGATCCGTTGTACACGCAGCCCGCCACGGCCGCGCGTTCATTGCCGAATGCCTCATTCGATACTCCCTGTTCGACGTTGTAGGCTTCGCCGGCAAAGATCATCAGCGATTTGTTCTGCGCTTTCCAGCCGAACCGCGTGACCGTGCCGTCGTTGCCACTGGAGTTGAGAATGCCGCCAATACCAAGCTGAGACTTGGTCCGCCGGTTGGCAGCCAGGTTGGCCTGCAGGGTCGAGTCCGGAGTGGCTTCCACCAGACCGAGCCCGAAGGTTGGAGTCGGAATACGAAAAATCACGTTGCGATTGGCCAGTTGCCGGGCGAAGTCAGGCTGCTGCAGACTACATCCCTCAGCATCGGTGCGGCCGGTTATGGTGTACAGGCCGTGTACCCCGCCGTCCAGCGAGCCGTCGGGATTGCGGATGAATCGAGCTTCCCGCACCGGTCCGTCGGTAGTAATAAAGGACGGAACGGTGTTTTTGGCGCCGTCCAGGTTGGCCAGAGCAACCTGCGGATTGGTCATCGGACTGCTCCCGCCCACCGCCGGATGGGCATGACACTGGGCACATCCGGTCCCGTTGAACGTCGGCCCCAGGCCGGCTCCATCTTCCCCGGCTATGGTTCCGCTCACCGAATCCAACTCCATGAAATCAACCCTGGCCTCGTCAAAAAAGGATTGCAGGTCTGGACTCAGTCCGGGCAAAGCTCCCCCGGCTCCTGCATCTCCCACACGCGGCCCGGGGTCGTGCTGGGCCGCAACCGTTCCCGTGTTCACGATCACGCTCAAGGCGAGACCGGCCACTGCTAGCAAACGAACTTTTTTCAAACTGCACCTCCATACGCGTGAAGACACACCCCTGGCTCAGCCAGTTTGTTTACTCCTTGGGAGAGGCGCGATTTTGTGATTCTGCCGTTTCGACTCCGCCAAAGGTTTGGCGTCGCTGCTTGCAGTCGCAACGGCCTGGAAGTGGCTACAGGCACGGCTTTCCACATACCGTGCCGAGCATTAGAAAACGTTAATGGAAGGTACGCTGCAACCGGAAACCTGTCAAGATGGCCGTTAGTACATCCTGACATGTGTAAAACATTTCACCTTCCAGAGAATCCAGCCACGTCGGAATTGGCGGATCTAAGCCTCTGGAGAGGCTATTGGCCAGGTTTCTCCCCGCCGTCCCACACCATCTTCCCGCCTACGAACGTCTTCAGCACTCGTACGTCCCTGATTTTGGCTGGGTCGATGGTAAAGATGTCGTGGCTGAGCAAGACCATGTCGGCCAGCTTGCCCGGCGTGATCGAGCCTTTATCTTTTTCCTGAAATTCAGCGTAGGCGGAGCCGAGTGTGTAAGCCTCAACCGCTTCCGCCACCGTCAGCTTCTGTTCAGGAAACCAGCCGCCGGGATTTTTGCCGTCGAGCGTGGCGCGAGTTACTGCGGCATAGAGGCCCAGCATCGGGTTGAGAGGAGCAACATTCCAATCAGTGCCGAAGGCGAGGCGGACTCCGTGGTTCAGGAAAGTACGAAAGGCGTAAGTGCGGCTGGCGCGGTCGTGGCCGATGCGCTCTTCGGCCCAGCGCCCGTCATCGATGGCGTGGTAAGGCTGCATGGAGGCGATTACGTGCAACTGAGCGAAGCGATCAAAATCTTTTGCGGCCATATGCTGCGCGTGTTCAATGCGGAAGCGGCGGTCCCTTTCGCCATGGGCCTTCACGATATCGCTGTACAGGTCGAGAATGATCGAAATGCCCTGGTCGCCGATGGCGTGAGTGCAAAGCTGCAAGCCGGCGGCGTCGGCTCTCATCATGCGTTCCCGCATCAGCGAAACCGGATGCATTTCATCGGAAAGCAGGCCGTGGTTGTTGGGCTGGTTGCTGAAGGGTTCGAAAAAGTAGGCGGTGGAAGACCCCAGGGAGCCGTCGGCGTATGCCTTGAGAGCTCCGATGCGAAGATAGGGGCCGCCAAAGGCGTGCCGGATGCCGATCTTGACCTGATCATCCACCCCTGTAATGAGAGGCGCGGCATAAATGCGCGCGGTCAGTTCCCCCCGCTCCAGCAACTCGGAGTAAACCGCGATGTCGGCGTATTCCGGATTCATGTGCTGCACGCTGGTGACACCGAGCGATGCCGCGTGGGCCAGGGCGCGCTTGACTGCCCGCAAACGCTCATCCGGCGAAAGCGGCGGCGCGATCTTGTACACGTAGTCCATGGCGGCATCTTTCAGGGCGCCGGTGGGATTGCCTTGAGCGTCGCGGACAATCACGCCGCCGGGAGGGTCCGGAGTTTGCGCGGTGATGCCTGCCAGTCGCAACGCGACCGAGTTGGCCAGCGCCATGTGGCCGTCGTAGCGGCCCACGAATACGGGTGTGTCCGGAGTAAACGGATCGATCAACTCCCTGGTGGGCATGGCCGAGGGAGTCCACTTGGTCTCATCCCAGTCGCCGCCCGTCACCCATTCGCCCTTGGGCGTCTGCTTGACCCGCTCGCGAATGCGGCGGGCAAATTCCTCGGCGCTGGTGGCGTCGTTCAATTGCACCCGGTCAAGGGCCAGGCCGCCATCCACAAAATGCACATGAGCATCGTTGAATCCCGGCAGCAGAAGTTTGCCGGCGGCATCGATGGTCCGGGTGCGGGCGCCGTGCCAGGCATCAACTTCGCGGTTCGAGCCCACCGCCACAATGCGGTCACCGAGGACGGCCACCGCCTGGGCCGTGGGATGGTCTTTGTCCACCGTCCAGATTTTGGCGTTGCGAATAATGAGATCGGCGGCGGGCCGCGACTGCGCCCGCAGGCACGGCGTCACAATGGAGAACACCAACAGTGTGACCAATGCCGCCGTACGGCGCACGGCACAGCCATGAGGGGTTTTCATTTTGCGTGGTCCTGCATTGAGTTGCAGCAGATAGGAATCGAAGGTCGAACTCATAGGCGAATAAACATACAAGATCGGCGTCCGGGTTGAAAGTTCCGGTGGGCAGCACCCGAACCGGCTCAGGGGTTTCCTTAACACTTTTGTGCCACGTCCCGCACGACCGAGCCATTGCCTTGGACGATCGGCGCAGTTACTCTCGGCCATCGCAACTTACATTATTATCTGGCCGGCTGGGACGCAGCATGGAAGCGCCAAAGGAGTAGCTTCGCGCTTTGACGTCCGCGAGACTGGCAGGATTTGAAGTATGAACATGGCATCATCGATAGTCTATGATTCCCCTCATCCCCGGGTAAGGGTCCTGGTGGCCGACGATCACGAAGTGATGCGGCTGGGAATTCGTAATCTGCTCGAAGTCCATCCCGGTTGGAGCATTTGCGCGGAGGCCAATAACGGGCAGGAAGCGGTGGAAAAAACGCTGCAGTTTCATCCCGACGTGATCATCATGGACATCACCATGCCGGTGATGAACGGCCTCGAAGCGGCCAGCCAAATTACCAGGAAACAACCGGAAATTCCCGTCATTCTGTTCTCTCTGCACCTGTCCGACGACCTCTTTCGCCACTTCAAGACCGACGGAATTCGGGGAGCGGTCGCCAAGGGAGATGCGGCGCGCGATCTGGTGCTGGCGGTAGAAACAGTTTTGGCCGGCGGAACATTCTTTCCCGGCCGGAAATCAACTTCGAGCTGACTCATGATTTTGGGGAAGGATTATAGGAGGGGCAGACGCCGGCCGGTTATGGGGAGTTACCAGCGTCTGCCGTTCGCTCCTTCGCGTTGGGGTATTCTCACGGTACGTCGTTGAGGCCGGGGTCCGCTATCCGGAATATGCTGTAGGGCAGGCCAGGAAGATCGCTTACAAGATCCTACTTGTCTCACGGACCATCAGGTGGAATAGTCCGCGTTAATGCGCACGTACTCAGCTGTGAGATCGGTGGTCAGAAAGCGGATGGAAGCGCCACCTCGCCCCAGTAAGATGCGCACCTCGGAGCGCGGCTGGCCCAGCGCTTCATGCGCCCGCTTCTCGTCAAAGGCGCAGCCCATGCCCCTGCGGCAGACCATCTGATCGCCGATCTGGATGCTGACCCTGGCCGGGTCAACGGCAACCCCTGACCTGCCGACCGCGGCCAGAATGCGCCCCCAATTCGGGTCCGCGCCCGCCCATGCGGTCTTCACCAACAATGAGTGCGCGACGGTTTGGGCTATTTGGCGGGCCTCATTGCGGCTCTTTGCCTGCTCGACCGAAAGTCGAATGACGTGCTTCACCCCTTCACCATCGCAGACAATCTGCTCCGCCAGAGACTGACAGACCTCCAGAAGCGCTTCCGAGAATTGCCTTCGCACCGCGACCGGCATGAGGTTTACTCCGCTTCTCCCGCTGGCCAGGAGCAGAACCGTGTCGTTGGTGGAAGTGTCGCCATCGATCGAGATACAGTTGAAGGTTCCCTCGCAACAATTTGATAAGGCGCTCTTTAGATCGTCTGGCCTTGCCCCGACATCAGTGAATATGTACACCAGCATGGTGGCCAGCTGGGGATGGATCATGCCCGCGCCTTTGGCTACGCCCAGCACGTTCACCGACTGCCTTTCCGGAATGAAAGGTCGCGCAAGCCAGCTTGGGATGGGTGTCAGTGGTCATGATGGCGCGGGAGAAGCTGGCAATTCCCTGCTTGGTCGCGGCGCGCGCCGCCGTCAGTTCGGGCAACTTTGAAACTATTTTTTCTACCGGCAGAGGAACACCGATGATGCCCGTGGATGAGGGGAAAACCTCGTTGGCATGCAGTCCCAGAAGCCGCGCCAGTTCCCGGCAAACTCGATGGCTGGCTCGAATCCCAGCCTTGCCGGTGGCACAGTTGGCGTTGCCTGAGTTCACGATTACGGCCCGAACCCGTCCGCGACTGGCCGTCAGCGACGCGCGTCCCACCTCCAGAGGTGCGGCTACAACGCGATTCTTTGTGAAGACGGCTGCCGCGGTTGTGCCGGGACAGGCTTCCACCAGCGCCAGATCAGGCCGGCCACTGGCCTTGATTCCCGCACACGCCGCCGAGAAGGTAAAACCCGCAGGCAGGCAAATGTATTTGCGTGGAAGACCGCGAACTTTCATACCTCGATCTTCACCAGCCAGTTGGCGGACTGAGGAAGCATGGCGAATTTGGGCAGCTCGCCGCGCACCATGGCGACTTCGTCGCACTGGTGAAAGCGCGGACAGACGCAGCAGTCTTTGTGAATCTTGTCGGGCAAGTCTTCGCGCTGCGCCATGGCGAATCCCAGGCGGGCAAAGAATTCCGGAATGCGTGTAAACAGGCAGATGGAGTTGACGTCGTGCTTGCGGGCCTGCGCCAGCAAAGCTTTCACCAGACGCTCGCCGCCTCCCGAGCCCTGGCGCGCGGGATCGACGGTGATGGAACGAATCTCCGCCAGGTGGGGGCCGTATAGATGGAGCGCGCCGCAGCCGATAATGTGGCCGTGGTCTTCAAGGACAACGAAGTCGCGCACGTTCTCGCAGACCTCGGCGAAGGTGCGCGGCAGCAGCGTGCCGTCGTGAGAGTAAGTTGCGATCAATTCGTGGATCTGTTCAGCGTCGGGCAGCAGGGCTTCACGCGTGCGCATGGACGTCCTCCCGCATGCTTTCGACCTTCCGCCGGGCATCGTCAAGGGCCTGCCGAACACGTGCCGGCGCTGTCCCCCCCGGAACATCGTGGATATTGAGCACGGCCTGCAGGCTCAACGAGGAGTAAAAATCCTGATCAAACGCTGAATTCAACTGGCGTAGTTCCTCCAACGGCAAATCTGCCAACTCACAATCCTTTTCGATGCAGGCTTGCACCGCCTTGCCAATCTGTTCGTGAGCCAGGCGGAAAGGAACTCCGCGCCTGACCAGATAGGTGGCGCCGGCCCAGGCGTTCATGAATCCGGACTGCGCCGCTTCCTGCATGCGTTCGTGATTGAATTCCACGGCCTTCATCCAGCCGGAGGCAAGGGGCAGCAGCGCAAGCACGGTGCCGGCAGCGTCAAAGAGCGGCTGCTGGGTTTCCTGCAAATCTTTGTTGTAGGCCAGGGGCAGGCCCTTCATCGTGACCAGGAGCGCGGTCGCGTCGCCAATGATGCGGGCGGCCTTGCCGCGCGTGAGTTCGAGCAGGTCAGGATTCATCTTCTGCGGCATGGCGCTGCTTCCCGTCGAATAAGCCTCGGGCAGACGGATGAAGCCAAACTCCTGCGATGAAAACAGGATCATCTCTTCCGCCCAGCGGCTCAGGTGCACGGCCAGGAGAGAAAGGGCTCCGACGAACTCCAGAACGAAATCGCGATCGCTGGTAGCATCGATGCTGTTGGCGGTTGGCGCGTCAAAGCCCAGTTCTTCGGCCATGGCGCGGCGGTCGAGCGGCAGGGTCGCGCCAGCGACGGCGCCCGAGCCCAAGGGAGAAACATTCAGCCGCTTGCGGCAGTCAGCCAGGCGATCGGCATCACGCAGGAACATTTCGACATAGGCCAGCAACCAGTGCGCAACCAGCACAGGCTCCGCGCGTTGCAGATGCGTGTAGGCGGGCATGGCGGCATTTCCCGCCTGCTCGGCGCGGTCGAGCGCAACGCTCAGCCACTCCGCCAGGTCGGACGCGTATCTGATCAATCGCGGCGCGGACGTAAAGACGCAGGTCGGTCGCAATCTGCTCGTTGCGGCTGCGGCCGCTGTGCAGCTTGTATCCGGCGTCGCCAATCAGCGCGACCAGTTGCTTTTCGACGAAATGGTGCACGTCTTCCGCTTCGCCGTCGTCGAGAAATGCCGGTGACCGCCGCGGCCTTTTCGCCAATCTGCTTCAGGCCCTCAAGAATGGTGATGAGCTCGCTTGAAGACAGTATTCCGGCATTCTTCAGCGCGGAGGCATGGGCGTGGCTGGCCGCCAGCTCTTCCCGCAGCAAGCGCCGGTCGAAGTCGAACGACCGCTGCCAGCGCTCGAAATCGGCATCGAGTGGCTGGCGGAATCGTCCCGACCACATCTTCATCGCGTCCCCCCAGATCGTGTCACCTCGGGTTTCACGGCGTCAGCGCGGAGACGGGCGCGCGAGCGCGACGGCAGTCCCAGGATGCGGATGAATCCTTCCGCATCTTTCTGGTCGTAGCTGTCGCCCATGGTGAAGGACGAGAGGTCGGTACGGTAGAGCGAATTCTCGGAGTAACGGCTGACCACCGACACGTTGCCTTTGTACAAGGCAAGCGTGGTCGTGCCGGTGACGTCCTGCTGTGTGTTGTCGACGAATGCGTCCAGCGCTTCGCGCAGCGGGGTGAACCACAGGCCGAAATAGGCCAGCTCGGCATACTTCAGCCCAATGTGCTGCTTGAAGTGCATGAGGTCGCGCTCCAGGCACAGAGCTTCGAGTTCGCGGTGGGCGGCGATCAGCAGTGTGCCGCCCGGGGTCTCGTAACAGCCGCGCGACTTGATGCCGACAAAGCGGTTCTCCACCAGATCGATGCGGCCAATGGCATTGCGCCCGCCGATTTCGTTCAGCAACTCGACCAGCGAAACCGGATCCAGCTTCATGCCGTTGACGGAAACCGGCGTTCCCTTTTCAAAACCGATGACGACCTGCTCCTCGCGGTCCGGCGCTTCCTGCGGCGAACGAGTCAACTGCCAGGTGCTGGGCAGAGGCGCGTTGCCGGCGTCTTCCAGTTCCCCGCCCTCGTGGCTGATGTGCCAAAGATTGCGGTCGCGGCTGTGGATCTTCTCCCGGCTCGCGCTCACGGAGATGCCCCGCTTCTCGGCGTAGTCGAGACAGTCTTCGCGCGATTTCAAGGTCCATTCGCGCCAGGGCGCAATGACTTTGAGCTCGGGAGCCAGCGCCTGGTAGGCCAGTTCGAAGCGGACCTGATCGTTGCCCTTTCCGGTGCAACCGTGCGCCACCGCGGTCGCGCCCTCGCGGAGCGCCACTTCCACCTGGTGTTTGGCAATCACCGGACGCGCCAGCGAAGTGCCCAGCAGATACTTGTGTTCGTACACCGCGCCGGCCCGGAGCGCGGGGAATACATATCCCGTGAGAAATTCCTCGCGCATGTCCTCGACCACCACCTTACTGGCGCCCGTCTTATATGCCTTCTCGACGACAGCTTCGATGTCGTCTCCCTGGCCCACGTCTCCGACCATGGCAATGACGTCGTAGGCGTAGTTCTCCTTCAGCCAGGGAATGATGATGGAGGTGTCCAGGCCTCCGGAGTATGCCAGCACAACTTTTTCAGCCATTGGAATTCCTCGAATTCGAGCGGCCCACCTTGCCGCCAAGCAGTAACAACAGAATGGCCTTCTGCACGTGCAGGCGGCTTTCGGCCTGGTCGAAAACCACGGAGCGATCGCAATCCATGATCGCGTCCGTGATTTCCATTCCGCGGTGCGCGGGCAAGCAGTGCATGAAGACGGCGTGAGGCGCCGCGCCGGCCACGAGCTTTTCGTTTACCTGGTAGGGCGGAAAAATCCGGTTCCGCTCCTGCTCTTCATGCTCGTGACCCATGCTGGTCCAGGCATCAGTATAGACCGCGTCTGCCCCGTCCACGGCCTGCTTTGGATCGTTGAGGATTTCGATGACCGCTCCGGTCTGTCGCGCAAGGTCGCAGGCATCGCTCACGATTTGCGCGTCGCACTCATAGCCAGCCGGCGTAGCGATACGAATACGGGAGCCCAGAGTGGCAGCGGTCAGCAGCAGAGAATGCGCGACGTTGTTGCCATCGCCCACGTAGGCGAGGCAGATCTTCTTCAGATCGCCGAAGCGCTCCAGCAGGGTGAAGTAATCAGCCAGCGCCTGGCAGGGATGTTCCAGGTCGCTCAGCGCGTTGATCACTGGAATGCAGGCGTGCTCCGCCATTCCCTCGACCGTGCCGTGGGAGTAAGTGCGCAGCACGATGGCATCCACCCAGCGTTCCACGTTGTGCGCGATGTCACTCAGCTTTTCGCGCGCATCGAGGCGGCCCGCGGTCTGGTCCATGAAGAACGCGTTGCCGCCCATGCTGGCCATGCCCGCCTCGAAGGTCAGACGGGTGCGCAGCGATTGCTTTTCGAAAAACATCACCATCTGCTTGCCGGCAAGCGCGCTGCGGAAATTTGCCGGACGCGCCTTGAGCAGTCCCGCGAGATGGAAAATAGATTCAATTTCAATCGGGCTGAGATCGCGGATCGAAATAAGATCGCGCCCCGAAAAAGTCGTGGTGGCCGGGGGAGTCGCGACCTGCGTGGATTGGAATGGCTGGCTGCTCAACGTAGTTGGCTCCTTCTTTTTGACTTTGCGTCACTGCTCAAATGCTTTTTCGGCTGAGTGGAGGCAAGCGCGGTATCGAGGGCGCGAACCACGAGGTCCACGTGGGCTTTCTGAATGATGTAGGGCGGCAGAAAACGCAGCACCGTGTCCTGGGTGCGGTTGATGAGAATGCCGCGATCCAGCAACTGCGCGACCACTGCCTTCGCCCGCTCGGCGGAATCCAGATTCATCCCCAGCATCAGGCCCATGCCGCGAATTTCGCGGACGCCGTCGTGACGGGTCTTGAGGCCTTCCAGTTTGGCGTGGAAATAGTCGCCGGTCTGCCGTATGTGTCCCAGCATGCCATCGAGCACGCGCAGAAACTCGATGGCCACGGCACAGGCCAGCGGCCCGCCGCCGAAGGTGGTGCCGTGCATTCCGGGATGCATGCCGGCTAGCCACGCGGTCGGTGGTCAGCAACGCTCCCAGCGGAAGCCCCGCCGCCAGGGGTTTCGCGACGGTCACGATGTCAGGCTGAATGCCGTAATGCTGATAGGCGAAATATTTTCCGGTGCGGCCCAGTCCGCATTGAATTTCATCCAGAATCAGCAATGCGCCGGTGCGGTCGCAGAGTTGTCGCGCAGTCTGCAGAAATTCCGGACTCAGCGGCCGGATTCCGCCTTCGCCCTGGATGGTCTCCAGGCAAATGGCGCAGACGCTGCCATCAAACTGCCGCTTGAGGTCATCAACATCGTTGAAGGCGACAAATCCGACTCCCGGCACCAGCGGTGCGAAGGGATGCCGATATTTTTCCTGGCCCGTAGTGGCGAGCGAGCCGAAGGTGCGGCCGTGAAAGGAATTTTCCAGCGCCAGCAGGCGCCACTTGGCTTTGTGGCCGTTGTTGTTCTGCGTACGGGCGAAGGCGCGGGCCAGCTTGAGCGCGCCTTCCCAGGCCTCGGTGCCGCTGTTGCAGAAAAATGCCTTGTCCAGACCGGAGATTTTAGTCAGCCGCTTCGCCAGCTCGGCCTGGTACTCGTGGAAAAAGAGATTCGATACGTGAATCAGCCGTCCCGCCTGGCGCTTCAACGTCGCCTGAATGACAGGATGCGCGTGGCCCAGGGCATTGACCCCGATGCCGCTCAGAAAGTCGAGGTAGCGTTTGCCCTCGCGAATCCCACAGATAGACGCCGCGCCCGCGCTCGAACAGCACGCGCTGGCGATCGTAAGTGGGAAGCAGCAATTTGGATTCGGAACGCGCTACGGTGGCGAGGCTCATGCGACGATCACCTCCGTGCCACCATCAAGTTTGGTGAGGTAGAACTGGGGCAGAATTTCGGCCTGCGCGGCCGGCAGGATTCGTACCCGGCCCACGCCTCTGCGCAGCGCCTGGCCGCAAGCTTCGAGTTTGGGCAGCATCCCTCCGGCAATCACTGCGTTCTCGACCATGCCTGCAATCTGTTTGGTGTTCAGCCAGGGCATGACTGCGCCTTCGGCATCCTTTACCCCCGCCACGTCAGTAAGGAAGATGAGCGTATCGGCATGGCAGGCCACGGCGCAGGCGGAGGCCATCTGGTCGGCGTTCACGTTGTAATATTCGCCGTCCGAAGCCAGCGCCACCGAGGACAGCACCGGAATGCCGCCCAGGCCCCAGATGGCTTCCAGCCAGCGCGGTTCCACGGAACAGATTTCCCCCACGTATCCCAGGTCGTAGCCTGGTGTCTGTTTCTTGCGGGCGCGAAACGCCATGCCGTCGCCACCGCAGAGGCCGATCGCCGGACGTCCCGCAGCGACAATAGCCGCGACCAGACTCTTGTTCACGATTCCGGCCAGGACCATCAGGGCAACGTCGCGAGTCTCGGCATCGGTGATGCGCAAGCCGTTTACGAAATCGCTCTCCTTGCCCAGCAGCTTCAGGGTGCGCGTGAGCGCGGCGCCGCCGCCATGCACCACGGTGATTTTGTGGCCGTCCTCGGCCAGTTCCACGATGGCGCGAGCGCATTTGTGCAGCGTGTCCTTGTTTTCGAGGGCTGCACCGCCGAGTTTGATTACGATCTTCACTGCAAGCCATCCTGTTCTTTAAACCCATACATGAGATTCATGTTCTGCACCGCCTGTCCGGCGGCGCCCTTGAGTAAATTGTCGATGCAAGACAGCAGCACCAGGCGGCGTCCGTCCGGGGCCAGGCAAAAGCCCAGGTCGCAGTAGTTGGTATGCAAGCGAGAATTGAATCTGCGGCAGTTTCGGCGTGGCGAAAACACGCACCCACGGCTTGCCACGATAGAAATCCTGGAAACACGATTCCACCTCACCCACTTTCATCTCCTGCTTCAGATGGACATAGATGGTGGAAAGAATTCCCCGTGGAATCGGCAACAGGTGCGGAGTGAAAATCAGTTCGCTCGAATCCAGTTTCAACTGCTCGAGAATCTCTCCCACATGGCGGTGTCCGAAGACTGAGTAGGCGGAAAGATTGTCCGCCACGGAAACAAAATGGGTGCGTGCGGTTGCCTCCTTGCCCGCGCCCGAAACGCCGGACTTCGAGTCGGAAATGATTCCCTTCTCGCGATCGACGATGTCCGCCGCCAGCAGCGGGGCCAGGGCAAGAATCACGGAGGTGGCATAGCAGCCGGGATTGGCCACCAGCGCGGCGCCGGGAAGGCAGTCGCCATTCAACTCGGGAAGGCCGTACACCGCCTTCTCCATGAGATCGGCCGTGGTGACCGTGTCAGCATCTTGAAAGCCATAGACGGCGCGGTTGTGCGCCTGCCGCAACCGCCAGGCGCCGCTGAGATCCAC
Organism: Terriglobia bacterium; assembly: GCA_963699935.1. GTDB lineage: Bacteria > Acidobacteriota > Terriglobia > Terriglobales > Acidobacteriaceae > JAIQFF01. The sequence goes on along the minus strand of CAVOVU010000020.1, from coordinate 265,951 downwards.
CACGCGCATACCATGGGCCAGCGCTTCCGGCACCAGCGCCCGGGAGACTTCATGCGGCGTCGCCAAAAAAAGCAACTCGATTTCGCGCCGCTTCAGTTCCGACCATGACCACGGCTGCAGCGGATATCCGCCGTTGCCCGAGATGGCGGGATACATGTCCGCGAGATTGGCCTCGGCCGCGGATTCGCCGGAACGCTGAAGCATCACCGGTGTTTCCACGCCGGGGTGGCGCAGCAGAATGCGGGCGAGTTCGAAGCCGGAGTAGCCGGTTGCGCCCAGGATTGCGGTTTTGAGTTTGGCCGCCATCAGGCGAGCATCTCCTGAATGCGCGCGGCCAGGGCCTTTGCGCCCCGGTTGTCCGAGCACACCATCAATATTGTGTCGTCGCCGGCGATGGTTCCGATGGCTTCCTCCCAATCCTGCCCGTCGAGCGCGGCAGCAACAGGCTGCGCGCTGCCTACTGTCGTCTTGATGACCAGCAGGTTTTGCGCCGCTTTCACTTCCAGTACAAACTCCCGTACCAGCCGCGAAACCGGCGGCAGGGCTGGCTCTGACAGCGCCTCGCCCGGCAGCACATATCCGGATCCGGTCTTGACCAGGCCAAGCTCGTGAATGTCTCGCGACAGCGTCGCCTGCCCCACCTTCAAACCGCGCTTGCTCAGTGCACGCTGCAGATCTTCCTGGCTGCTGACCGAGCTGCGCTCCAGCACTTCCAGAATGACCCTTTGTCGCAGCGGCTTGCTCATGAATGACTATTCATCGTGCTGAATAATTATTCATCTATGGTAATTGGTATGCGGCGGGTGTCAAGTAGAAATTTCGATACGGCGAATCGGGAATGTGGGCGCGAGCGTCCCGCTCGTGCAATCGCGGAACCGTGGGACAGCCGCCTGGCTATCGCAGAGCGGAGCGTCGAGCTCGCTCGTGGACAGCCGCGGCTGCCCCTGTGCCGGCCCCGCACGAGCGGACGCTCGCGCCTACATCAATCAGCACCATGCCATGACCATTCGGACTGGCACATGGCCTGCGAGGCGCTGTGTTCCATCACCGGTTCCATGTTTGAGAAGAACGCCCGGTGCAGGCGCTGCACCGCCTCCTCGGCGCGCGACTCCTCCACCAGGAAGCTGATGTTGCGCTCCGAAGCACCCTGGCAGATCATGCGCACCTCGATATCGCCCATGGCGCGGAATGCCTGGCTGGCGATTTCCGGACGCCGCCGCACCTGCTCGCCCACCAGGCAGACCAGCGCCTTGTGGTTTTCCCAGCGCACGTTGGCCATTCCCTTCAGTTCGTCGGCGATCGCCGGCAAGCCCGAGACCGAACTCACCAGCAGGGCCAGGCTGCCGCGTGAGGCCGACAGCAGATCCAGACTGTGCTGATGACGTTCGAATACGTCGAAGACCTCGCGCAGCAGTTCGGGCGCAAACCAGCGCACGGGTTCGACGTCCACGATGGCCACGCCTCGCTTGGCGGTAATGGCCTTCACCCCATCGGCGGGCCCGCAGTGCGCCACGATTTCGGTCCCCGGACACTCCGGGCTTCGCGAATTGAGCACCCACACCGGAATGTTGCCGCGCATGGCGGGCACCAGGGTGGCAGGATGCAACACCTTGGCGCCGAAGTAGGCCAGATCGGCCGCTTCGTCGAAACTCATGCGAGCCACGCGGCGAGCGTCCGGACACAGGTTCGGATCGGTGGTCAGGATTCCATCCACATCAGTCCAGATTTCGATGCGGCTCGCGTGCAGGCCCGCGGCCACGATCGAGGCGCTGAAATCGGAGCCGCCGCGACCCAGCGTGGTGGGAATGCGGTCCCGGGTCGCGCCGACAAATCCTCCCATCACCGGGACTTGCCCCGCCTCCAGCAGGGGCAGCACAATCGACTGCAGGCGCTCATTGGTCTCGTCCCACAAGGGCGTGGCCCGGGTATGGGCAGCGTCGGTCACGATGCACTCCCGGGCATCGACCAGCGCGGCGTTCACTCCAGACGAGCGCAATGCGGAGTGAACCAGTCTGGACGAGAGCGCTTCGCCCGCTCCCAACAGGCTGTCCTGCGAGCACGGAAGCAATGCTTTATCCGAGACAATTTTGCGCACCAGATTGTCCAGGGCAGTAAATTCAGCGGCGAACTCGCCGAACAGGCGGATGCGTTCGTCGTCCCTTACCAGTGCGCCGGCCACGCTTTCATGCCGCTGCTGGAGAACTTGAAGCATCTCCCGGGCGGAATCCAGGTCTCCCGCTGCCGCTGCCTCACCGGCGCTCATGAGCTGGTCGGTGACTTTTGCCAGGGCGCTGACCACCACCACCCGGGGTTGAGCCGGAGGCCGCGCCACCAGTTGACACAAGCGGCGAATGGCAGCGGCATCCTCCACCGAAGTGCCGCCGAATTTCATGACTACACATCCGCAGCTCCGGGCCGCTGCTTCCCTGCTGTGTTGCGACGGATCGTTCATATCATCTCCCCTGTGCTCTTAATCTGACCTCGACCTCTAATCTGGAAATCCTGAGAAACAGCGGACAAACAAAAAACCCACCGGCCAGTTGCTTCTGGCGGTGGGTCTTGTCAGCCGTTAGAACTTTGTGTTTCTCAGCTCACCTGACGCCCTCCCCCAGAAGCACGCTAATTCGCTTCGACGTGCCTGTGCCCATCGATGTAATTCGCTTAGCCTTCTGGGAAGTTGCTTTCATGGGTTGCTGTTCGCGTACCGCGATCTAGTTGTGTTGCTCCCGGCCCAATCTCGAGTCCGGAGTCTCTTCCGGTTTGAATTCTTCGAAGAATTGCATCAGCCGGTCGATCAACCTGCGCCTGCCTCCGATAACATGGAGGCCGCTCTCATGCTGATGCTCTTCCAGGATTTTGTTTAGTCCACTTTCCAGTTCTCTCATGCCACACCCCCTCAGCTGGGTTTAAGTTGGTTGGACAACCACGTACAACAGCGATCTAAGCTTCTGAGGCTTCTGCATGAAGAGTAGCAATTCCTGGAGGTAAAAAGAAATTGGAAATTATGATTGGCTGCATCAACAAATTCGATCACGATCCGGCGCCCATTTACTGGAGACGTCAGTTGTCATCCTGAGCGGAGCCTCCGCTTCGCATCGCGAAGCAGAGGCGCAGTCGAAGGACCCCTGGTTTTTCCACGAACGTCGCGAGGTCGTTTGAATCAGATTTTTGCGCTGCCACGGGAGAATGAAGCATCCCGCTCTTATCCGCTCATAGGGGTCCTTCGACTCCGCGAACACTTCGCGTTGCGAAGTGCCTGCTGCGCTCAGGATGACAGGAGAACATGAATCTACGCGTCTGATGGGATCACTTGGAGGCTGTGGCCAGCTGCCGGACCGTGCTGATGAAGGTGGTCGTGGCCCGGGTGTGGGTGCGGTCGCGCCGGTAGGCAATACCCAACTCCCGCCACAGCTCCTGGTCCCGGATGGGAATCAGTTTAACTCGTCCCGCCAGCACCTGGTCTTTGGCAAAACTGGAGCTGATCAGCGAAACTCCCAGCCCGGCGGCCACAAAGCTCTTGATCATGCCCACGCTGGGCAGTTCCATCCGAATTTGGAGATGCGAGGCATAAGGACGGAACAGCTTGTCCATCACCCGGCGGCTGTAACCGGTCTTGGGCAGCAGCAAGGGCTGCTTGGCGACCTCGCTCACCGGCACCACGTCGAGCTTGGCCAGGGCGTTCTGCGGACTCACCATCAGCATCAGCTGATCGCGAAAAATAGAGTGCGTCTTCACGCTGGCCGACTTCACCGGCAGGGTCACGATACCCACGTCAATGCTGCCATTTTCCAGCTTCTCGACAATCTTGTAGCTGAAGTTGCGGTAAATGCTGATCTGCACGCCGGGATACAAATGGCAGTACTTGGCGAAGACGTCGGGCAGGACATACAGGCAGGTAGCCTCATTGGCGCCGATGACCAGCGTGCCGCGAGGACTGGTGCCCTGATCGGCCACGGCCAGAAGAGACTCGTCCCGCATCTGCAGCAGGCGCTCAGCATAAGCAAAGAGCACCCGGCCGGCGGGCGTGAGAGTCACATCTTTACCGGAACGATCGAGCAGGCGGTCACCGTACTCCTGCTCCAGCTGGCGGATCTGGGCGCTGACCGCGGACTGGGAGCGAAAAACCTTTTGCCCAGCCCGGGAAAAACTCCCCAGCTTGGCCACTTCCAGGAACGTTACTAGCTGATCAAAGTCCATGAGTAGTGGAAGATTATAGCGGACAATTTAATGGATTGATAAGTTTTGCCGGGGATGCTGTGTGCACAGTGGTCAGAGACTTCGTTTCACACCACGGCGATAGAACGCGCGTCCGCGGCACGGGGTACATATACCGCCGTCGGCCGCGGCGCCGACTGCCGGCTGGCGCTTGAACCGGGTCAGGATAGCGGCCCAGGTTTCAGCGATTGTGCAGGGCAGAACCAGAGGCTCCACCCGCAGGAACGGCAGAGGGGCCGTGGAATTCAATAAGACCAGGGCGCGCGGGCTGCCGGTGAGACGCAAATGCTTGCGCAACACCCGGCGCAGCCACACCTCTTCTCTTACCTCGACCGGCGCCAGGCGGACCGATTGCTGGTTGTATCCGTAGCCCCCAATCGAATCGCGCAGGACGTAGGCCAGCCCGCCGGTCATGCCCGCACCCAGGTTCATTCCCGCCGGACCCAGAATGACGGCCACGCCCGCGGTCATGTATTCGCAACCGTGTTGTCCCACGCCTTCCACCACGGCGAGAGCGCCGCTGTTGCGCACGGCAAAGCGTTCGCCTACCCGGCCCGCGACGTACAGTTCTCCACCGGTCGCGCCGTAGAGCACGGTGTTGCCCGCGAGTACATCGCCCCGCAGGGACGCTTTCTCACCCCCGGTGATGGCAATCGTGCCTCCGGACAAACTCTTGCCCACATAATCGTTGGCCTCGCCCACCAGCCGGAAGTTGAGGCCCTTGACCAGGAATCCGCCGAATGTCTGTCCCGCACTGCCGACAAATTCGTATTTCAGAGACGCATCCGCCGGCGTTTCCGCCTGGCGCAACATCTCTCCACTCAAATGGGCGCCGATGGAGCGGTCCGCGTTGGTAATCCGGAAACGGCGGCGACGCGCGACCCGGCTATCGGGGTCACCCAGGATGGTCTGGTTCAACTCGCGATACAGAGTGCTCCGGTCCTCGACCGGGCAAGCCGGATGGCTGGAAGAAACGATGTCATCCAGCAATCCGCCCAGCGTACGCTCCGCCTGCGGAGTGCGGGGTCGCAACCGCTCCGCCTGGCCCACGATGTCATCGATCGAGCGGGCCCCCATCGCGGCCAGCAATTCGCGCACGTCCGCGGCCACCGCCCGGAAGTAGGTTTCGACCATCTCCGGTTTGCCGGTGAAGCGGGTGCGCAGCTTTTCATCCTGGGTCGCGATGCCGACAGGACAAGTATTGAGATGGCATTGCCGCGCCATGACGCATCCCAGTGCCAGCAGAGAGGCGGTGCCAAAACCGAATTCCTCCGCGCCCAGAAGCGCGCCGATAATCACGTCGCTGGCGAATTTGAATCCGCCGTCCACTCGCAGGCGGACGCGGCCGCGCAGTCCGGCCCTCACCAGCGCGGCATGCGCGTCGCGCAGTCCAACTTCCCAGGGCAGGCCCGTGTTCTTGATGGAAGTAATCGGCGAAGCTCCGGTGCCGCCGTCGTGGCCGCTGATGGTGATGATGTCGGCCCCCGCCTTGGCCACGCCCGTGGCGATAATTCCAACCCCGGCGCTGGCCACCAGCTTCACGCCGATTCGCGCCTGAGGATTGATCGCCCGCAGATCGTAGATCAGTTGCGCCAGGTCCTCGATGCTGTAGATGTCATGATGCGGCGGCGGAGAGATCAGCATCATTCCCGGCACCGCATGCCGCAAACGCGCGATGTAGACAGAAACTTTGCTGGCCGGGAGCTGTCCGCCCTCGCCGGGCTTCGCGCCTTGCGCAATCTTGATTTCGAGTTCGTCGGCGTGCACCAGGTATTCCGCGGTCACGCCGAAGCGCGCCGATGCCACCTGCTTGACCCGATTATTGGCCTCGCTGCCGTCGCGATAAACTTCGGGATCTTCCCCGCCCTCCCCGGTATTGCTGCGACCGCCGAGGCGGTTCATGGCAACCGCGAGCGTGCTGTGGGTCTCCGGCGAAATCGCGCCCAGCGACATGGCCTGCGTGCTGAAGCGGCCCAGAATCGAAGCGTCGGTTTCGACCTCGTCGAGCGGCAGCGCCTGGCCGGGCACTACCTCCAGCAAGTCCCGGACTGCCACCGGCTCCCTCTGCTGGCCGAGTTCCCGAAAGGCCCGATGATTTTCTTCAGTCGGAAATTTGATGTAGCGATGCATTCGCCGCACCAGCTCAGGCGACGTGGCGTGCAGCTCTCCCTGGTGGCGGAAGCGATAGAGCCCGTGGTCCTGCAATTTCGCGCTTACCGTCATGGTGGGGAAAGTCAGGGCAAAAACCGAATCGTGCCGGTCCAGACAATCCTGCAGGAGCTCGGTCAGGCCCTTACCTGCCAGCGAGCAACTCGCATCTTCAAAAAACTGTTCGCACACATCGGGATCGAGACCGACGATCTCGAAGAGATGACTATTGCGGTAGCTGGCGATGGTTGAGATGCCCATCCGCGCCATCACCTTGCGCAGCCCCTTTTCCACCGCGCCGCGATAAGCCGCCGCGCCACCCGGCTTCAGGTGCGCCGCCTGTTCCAGTGCCAGGTAAGGGAAAACCGCGCTCGCGCCCGCCGCCACCAGCAGCGCCACGTGATGGGTATCGATCACCTGCCCGCTTTCGATCACCAGCGGAACGTCCTGCAGGCCGGCCTCGACCATCGCCTTCCAGGCCGCGGCCACCGCCAGCAGCGCCGGCAGCGCCACCTGTTGCGTACCCACACCGCGGTCGGTTAACAGAATGAGACCGGGAGGATGGGCCGAGGCGGCCTGCGATGGTCTCCCGCATGCCCGCCAGCGTGGCCTTGGCCGCTTCCACTCCATCCTCTGCTCGAAACGTGAAAGCGATTTGCTCAGTCGCTCCCAACTCTTTTCGCAGCAGCCGCAGTTGTCCGGCATCGAGCAACGGCGAGTTGACCGCGGCTCTGCCCAGAAATACTTTCAGCGACATCACATGACTCTCACGCAGAGAATCAATGGGAGGGTTTGTGACTTGCGCGAAGCGCTGTTTGCAATAGTCCCATAACGGCCGGCGGAAGGTGGACATCGAAGCCGGCGGCGCATCATCGCCCATGCTCCACACCGCTTCCTGCCCTTGTTCCACCAGCGGCTGGAAGAGCAGGCGAAACTGATCTTCGCTCCAGCCCAGCGCCGCCATGGTCTGCCTGGGCTCCGGCGTGGTCTCGAGATACGGTTGATCGGTGGGATCGACGAGCACAGCCGGCGTGAAGGAGGCGGCGCGAATTCCCTGGCGCAACTGCAACGAGTTCATGGGGCGGACAAACTCACCGCTCGCCGCATTCAACAGCAGAACTTCTCCCGGCCCCAGGCGCTGCCTCTCGGCAATCTCTTTGTCGTGCAGATCGGCAATGCCTACTTCCGATCCCACCACCAGCAACCCGTCCGTGGTCAGGGTGTAGCGCAGCGGACGCAGCCCGTTGCGGTCCAGCTTCGCGCCGACAGTGCACCCGTCGGTGAAGATCAGTGCCGCCGGGCCGTCCCACGGCTCCTGCAGCCGGGCTTGCTCTTCCAGAAAAGTTCGCAGCTCGGGCGCCGCCTCGGGTGAACGCTCCCACGCCGGAGGCACCATCGAGAGCATGGCCTCGGCCGGGCTGTAGTCGCGGCGCAGGAAGAGTTCAAATCCATTGTCGAAGCTGGCCGAGTCGCTGACCCGTTCTTCCAGCAGGCGGACCTGCTCCGACAGTCCCAGTTCGCGACGCACCGCCGGCGCCTTGGCGCGCAGCCAGCGCCGGTTACCGCTGATGGTGTTGATCTCGCCGTTGTGCGCCACAAAGCGGAAGGGCTGCGCCAGCGACCAGCTGGGCTGGGTATTGGTGGAGTAGCGCTGGTGAAAGATGGCAAACGGAGTTTCAAAATCCGGGTCGCGCAAGTCGGAGTAAAACGCCGGCAGCTGAAAGGGCGTCAGCAGCCCTTTGTAAACCACGGTCCGGCAGGACAGCGAACAAAAATAAGTACCGCGAGGAGCTTTGGCCTCGGCTTCCTTGCGGAAACGGAAGAGCAGCATTTCAAGGTTCGGCGTTTCCGATCGGGGAGCGAAGAAGCATTGCTCGATCACGGGAAGAGCATCGTGCGCCCGGGGGCCGACAACTTCCGGATTGATTGGCACCGAACGCCAGCCCAGGCATTTCAGGCCGCTCTGCTTCGCCTGGGTCTCGATGACTTTGCGCGCGGTCTCTTCTTGACCCGGCGGCATGAAAACCATGCCCAGCCCGAACGACCGCCGGCAGCTTGATTCCGGCCTCAAGCGCATGCTTGCGAATTAATTTTTCCGGGATGCGAGTCAGCAGTCCGGCGCCGTCGCCACTTCGTCCATCGGCGTCCACACCGCCGCGATGCGCCAGCCGGACCAGCGCCTCGAGGGCGCGGTCCACGATCTCGCGCGAAGCCGCCCCGTCGATTCGGGCGACCAGGCCGACACCGCAGGCGTCGTGGTCTGTGGTTAAGTGACTCGGATTCATCTTTACACTGTTTATCGTCATTCGACCGTGGAAGTACAATCGAGAATTTCGATGGCGCTAATGGATTTTTTGGGCAGCTGGGAAAGGCCTTAACCACCAAGGACACGAAGGTACACGAAGGAAAAACTTGGACTTAGGTGGATTTCCTTCGTGAACCTTGGTGTCCTTCGTGGTTGATGAATTTGGCTAGTCTTCAACGCTGAACGAGGTTTTAGCCTGGAGACTCTTGATCCCCACAAGCGGAGCTATTTCCGCGGGCGCAGTGACGTGCAGGCCGCACTCGGTCTTTTCCGATCCGGCCCAGCGCCCGGCCCGCGCGCTCTCTCCCGGACGGATGGCGCGGGTGCAGTGGGTGCATCCGATGCTGGGATAATTCTTGTCATGCAGCGGGTTGTAGGGGACATTGTGCTTGAGCGCGTGACCCCACACCATCGCCGAAGTCCAGTCGGCGATGGGATTGACCTTCAGCAACTGAAACTTGGCATCCCATTCCACCTTGCGGGCGGAGGCGCGCACCGAAGTCTGGTCGCGACGGATGGCCGTGATCCAGGCGCGCAGTTCAGTCAGTTTCGTCCGCAGCGGCTCTACCTTGCGCAGGCCGCAGCACAGGTCAGGGTCGCGCTTCCACAACGCTGCCCCGTGTTTGCGCTCCTGCTCTTCCGGAGTCAGGGTGCTGTAAACTCGCTCGATCTTGATTCCGTAGCGCTTCTCTACGCGGTCCATCAGATCGTAGGTTTCAGGAAACAGGAATTCCGTATCCAGGGTGAAAACCCGGAAATCCCTTCGCACCCGCGAAGCCAGGTCAAGCAGCACCATGCCTTCGACGCCGAAGCCCGACGCGATGGCCACGTCGTTTCCATACGTGGCAAAGGCCCAGCTCAGTACTTCTTCCGGCCGCCACGTCTCCGCTTCCGCGGGTATCAACTCTGCGTGGTCTCTCACTCCGCACGCTCCTGGGGAACCGGCGACCCTGTACCATTTGCGGCAAAATTGCCCTGCCATGCGAACTGCTGAAGCAGCGTGGCGGGTTTGGCCAGCCGCACCACCTCGCCGACCACCAGCAATGTAGGCGAGGGCAGCCGTGGAGATGTGTGCAGATCATCCACGGTCGTCACGTGAACCTGCTCGTTCGCCGACGTGGCTTGCGAGACGATGGCGCAGGGCGTCGTGCCCGCAACGCCCGCCCGCAGCAACTGTTGCGATGTGTTGCGATAGTCGTAGCCGGGCATGTAAACCACAACCGTCGCGTCGGTTGGTATCTTTGCCGGCCAGTCGGCAAATTCCTCGGAGCCGGCGTGGTGGCCGGTCACCAGTACCACCGCAGACGAGACCTGGCGATGGGTGAGCGGAATCTGCGCGTTGGCCGCAGCGCCGAAGGCCGAGGTCACGCCGGGAACGATTTCAAACTCGATGCCGGCCGCGCGCAAGGCTTCCATCTCTTCTCCAGCGCGGCCGAAGATCAGCGGGTCGCCACTCTTGAGGCGGACGACCTGCAGCCCCAGCAGCGCGTTCTGAATCATCAGCGCATGAATTTCGGCCTGGCTGATGCGCTTTTGACCGAAGCGCTTGCCCACGTTCTGAACCTCGGTCGAGGACGGAATGAATGCGAGAATTTCCGCGCTGATCAGGTCGTCATGCAACACCACGTCGGCTGACTTGAGAAGTTTGAGCGCTTTGAGGGTCAGCAATTCGGGATCGCCCGGACCTGCTCCCACCAGGTACACCTTACCGGTCATGATATTTTCTCCAGACTGATTGCTTCGCTGTTGAATCCCTCGGACCGCGCTTTTTCGAAGGCCTCGCGGCTGGCCAGTTCATGCAGCAACTGGCGGCGCTCCTCGGGGTCGATCTTGCTGGCAAATAATTGCTGCCTGATGGTGCCCAACTGCTCCAGCCACTCGCCGTACTCCGGACCAAACTGTGCTTCGAGTTCGCGCCTGATCCTTTGCGCCAGCGCGGGGCTATGGCCATTGGTCGAGATGGCGAGCTGAAGCTCTCCCCGCCGCACCACTGCGGGATAATAGAAATCGCAGTACTCGGGATCATCCACCACGTTGCACAAAATGTTTCGCTGCCCGGCTTCGCGAAAAATCGCGGCATTCACATCGCGGGAATTGGTCGCGGCAATCACCAGGAAAACGCCATCGAGGTCGGAAGAATTGAATGCCCGTGCTTCCCAGGTGATCGCTCCCGTCTTTGCCCATTCGGCAACCGCCGCCGTGGCAGTGAACGCCACCACGCGTACCGCGGCGCCCGACGCCAGCAGGCTGCCGATCTTCGGCTCGCCGATGGTCCCGGCTCCGACTACCAGGCAGGAACGGCCTTCGAGTTTCATGAACATCGGAAATAGCGTCATAGAATCCGAACCTGATCATCCTGAACGCTGTCATCCTGAGCGGAGTGGCCGCTTCGCGCAGCGAAGCAGCCACGCAGTCGAAGGACCCCTACTTGCCTCGCGCTTTCCCCGCGCAATTTAATGAAGAAATCCGCAATTTCCTGCCGTTCGTGAGCTGCCAGGGGTCCTTCGACTCCACCAATCCATTCGCAAGCGAATGGATTGGTTGCGCTCAGGATGACATTGCCGGTTTTTGCGGGATTTTCCATGTCGCGCTTTCTCCTAGCCTTCCACCGCATGCGGCACCTTTCCCGGCGAAGCGTCGCGCTCGACTGCCGGCAGAAACTTCCCTGCCAGGCACTCGCGCAGTTCGTCGTCGCTGCGGCGCGCAAAGTAGTGGCGCAAATTTTCGCCGGCCGACCGTTCGTCCAGATAGCGCAGCAAAAGGCGTTCGATGGCGTCCGGGACTTCGCTGGCCAGGCAGCGATAGCCGATAGGACGCGCCACCGACTGGTGCAAGCCGACGGCGCCGCCCACGCAGAAGTAGTAGGCATCCTGCTGGCGGCCATCCACCTTGATCTTCTTGCCCTCGATGCCGATGTCGGCGATCCAGTGCTGGCCGCAACTGTTGGGGCATCCCGTGACGTGCAGCTTCAGGTGCTGCTCAAAGCCGGGCAGGCGCTCGTCGAGTTCTTCCACCAGCCAGCGGGAAAAGCTCTTGGTCTCGGTAATCGCGATCTTGCAGAACTCCGACCCGCTGCAAGCCACCACGCCCCGCCAGAATGGCGAGCCGCCCACCGGCATCTTGTTGGCTTCGAGTTCGCCGGCCAGCGCCGCGGCGTTGCGGTTGGGCACATTCACGATCAGCAGGTTCTGCATGTTGGTGGTGCGCAACTCACCTGCGGCGTAGCGATCGGCGGCGTCGGCCGCGGCGCGCATTTGCTGGGCCGATATGCGCCCGCGCAGCACCGCCGCTCCCACGTAGGAATATCCGGCCTGCTTCTGAGGATGGATCCCCGACGTGATCGCGATAAATGTCTTCCGGCGGTTTTTCTTCTACCGCCGGGTCGAGATGAAATCCGATGCGCCGTTCCAGTTCCTCCTGAAAGCTCTCGGCGGTCCAGCCGTGTTTCAGGAACAGAAACTTGAGCCGGGCGCGTTCCCGGTTCTCCCGCAGCTTTTCGCTCTCGCGGAAAATCTCGGCAACACCCTTAAGCACCGGAATCACCTGGTGCCGCTGCACAAAAGCATTCAGTCGAAGCGCGAGGTGAGGATCGGTCGAAAGCCCTCCGCCTACACGCAACGAGAAACCGACTTCGGAATCCCGCCGGATCGCGGTGAAACCCACATCGTTGATTTCCGGATAGGCGCACCAGACGCGGCATCCCGTAATGCAGACTTTGAATTTGCGCGGCAGGTTGTAGAAGTCGCCGTTGCCCACGAAGAAGCGATTGGCTTCGAGCGCCAGGGACGAGGCATCGCAGATCTCATCGGCATCGACGCCGGCGAGCGGGCAACCGGTGATGTTTCGGGTATCGTCGCCGCAGGAGCCCATCGTGGTCAGGCCGGCCCGCCACAATCCGTCGAGCAATTCGGGCAGGTCCTGAATCGTCACCCAGTGCAGCTGAATGTTCTGGCGCACGGTCAGGTCGGCGGTCCCGCGGGCGTATTTCTCGGTGACGCTGGCAATGGTTCGCAACTGGTGAGAGTGGAGCAGGCCGTTGGGAATGCGGATGCGCACCATGAAAAACGGCAGAGCTTTGCCTTCTCCGTTCTTGCCGCCAATCACGCCGACGCCGTCTCCCTGGGTGTACACGCCCCACCAGCGGAAATATGTGCCCAGCCACTCGGGCGTGATCGAATCGAAGCCTTCGCGGGCGAACTTGCGGATGTCGTCGAGGCCCTCCCACGGGTTCTTCTCCCGCTTCAGCCGCTCCACCCGCTGCGCTTTCGTTTCTGTCACTGCATTTGCCATAGGAATTTTGGGCCACAAAAAAACCCACCGCCAGTAAGCTGCACTGGCGGTGGGTGATAAGTGCCGATTTCTAAATGATTCTTAGGTCAGCAGCCCCCGGGCGCCAGTGGACGCACACATACAACAACAAGTACAACACTGGCAGCGCGTTAGGCAGGAAGCTGACATCAACCTGATTATCCTAGATAGCAGACCAAAGCCTGTCAATCTTCTTTCGGGTTCATTGGATGAAAACTTTGAATGGGACGCATCAAAAAAGTTGCACTCTGACGGAAAGCCATTTCGAGTAGCGCCTCCGTCTTACTTCGCCTCCTGCACAAATGCCAGGTTTGCCGGCTGGATCGGGATCGCCTTAAATGATTTACCCGCAAGGAGTTGCTGCTGATCTTCCACGCTCTTCTCCCAGGAAGCGAAGCTCACATTGAGCGAAACCATGGCCGCGCGAATGGTTCGGGTGATCGAGATGATGTCCTGCACGCTTGAGATCGCTCCGATTCCACCGAAACCGGACATGGCAATGTCGGCGCTGGCGCTGGCGATTTTGTATCCCATGACGAACTTCTCGCCTCCGCTCATGCCTTCGGTTCCGAGCTTGGAATCCTCGAGGCCCGGATAGCGAATAAACAGCCGGGTGTAGGTGTTGGCGAAGCGGCGCGCCTGGGGACCCTCAATCGGCGTGAACGACGGCAGGTAAATCGGGGCCAGCCAGACATCCTGCCTGGTCAGCTTCAGCTTCAGCATCCCCTTGTCGGTCTCCACCTTTTTGATCTCGCTTAAGGTCACATCGAGGGAATCGAAACCCTGCTGCCGCGGTGTCGAAGGATCGATCACCAGGTCTCCGAGGCCGTCTTCGCCGGCCGGTTTGCTGGGCGGCGCCGGGTTCCCTTTCTTGTCATACGAGCTGAGATAGATCAGGCGCACCCGGTCGTGACTTAGCTCGCATTTCACTGCCTGGTCATGCTTGCGGTCGCGCAACTCGGCATAAAACGCAACCGGCAGTCCCTGGCTGGCGACCACATCAAAACTCCTGGTGGCGGATTGACCGTCGTTGGCCTGCATGAAAACCAATCCCATTAGCTGGTTGGCCTCGGCGCCCAGGGGAAACAGAGCGAGGGCGATCTGCAGATGTTCGCTGGCCCGCGCCAGTTGCTGTTGCGCATAAGGGAAAGGGATGGCAAAGCCACCGACTCGATACTTTGCCTTGCCTTTGTCTTCCTTCTTTTTCACTCGCGCGCGTTTGGCCCGCAAGGCGCTGCGATTTTCGGGGCCGTTGAAAGTCAGGTTCAGGGCCCGGTTAAACAGATCGGCGACGATGTCCTCGGCCTCGTCCACCTCCTCGTCATACTTGGCCTTCTTCGGATCCAGGGTGCTGAGGTGGAGTTCAGCTTCGTCTTTGGCGCTCTGATCGGAGACCAGCTGCTGGTAGCGGGTGAAATTTTCCCGGGCTCGGCCGATGTCGCCCATGGCTTCATAGAACAGCGCCAGTTTCCACTTGGTCAGGGCAAATTCCGGGGCGAGGTCGCCTGCTTTGGTGAACGCGGTCAGTGCGCGATCATATTTACGCTCCGCCAGGTTGCCATACGCCGCCGCATAGAGCCGGCGCACTTCCGACTCCGTTCTGACCGGGCAAAGTCAGCAGCGATTTCAAGTCCGCGATGCGGGCGCGCGATTCTCTGCCATCGAGGGCGTCGGGCGACATTTCCAGATATTTTTCCAGCAGCCGGACAGCCTCGGCGGTTCGTCCGTTTGATTCGGCGCAATTTGCCAGATCAAAGGTTTCGGCCGGACTGCCGGCTAAAGTCGCCTTGAGCTCAATCAGGGCATTGCACAAACTCGATCTGTGACTGGCGCGGGTGTCGCTGTGCGTGACCACCGGCCGGTCCGTCTTCAGGAACGGCTGGGCCGCTGCTTGGGGGGAAGGTTCAGGAGACGCAGCCTCGGTTTCCGAGAACGACTCTTCGGCTCCGCCTTCGTCTTCGAGCGATGATTCCAGTCCGACACTGTCGGCGAGGGCGTTGACCCGGAGGATCCGATCGCGGTCGATGTCATTCACGGACAGGCCGTTCTCTCCCGTGGTGAAGAAAGTCTGAAGCTGCAGTAGCTTCTCCTTTTGCTTCGGCTCCGGCGTGCCGGCTTTGGCTTTTCTCAGGTATTCGAGAGCCTGGGCGTGGTCGCCGAGCTGGTGATAGCAAAGCGCGAGATTGTAGGCCAGCACGGTTTGAAAGGCCTCGAGTTTCATGGCCTGGTCAAGCACTGCGGCGGATTCCTTGAACTTGTGCGCTTCGTAAAGTTTGCGCGAGTCGTTCAGGGCATCCTTCACCCGTTTGTGAATCTGTTCATCCAGGCGCTTGATGGCGTCGGTGACCTCGTTCACTTCGATAAGCGCCTGGGACTCTGCGTACCTGGTGCGCGCCTCCGCCAGATGTCCGGAGCGCTCCAGGCTTTGGGCCTCCGCCGTCATGGTCTTGACTTGAGCTTCCAGTTCCTTCTTCTGGGTTTTCTCCAGATTTTCGGCTGACAGACCAGAACACCATAAGAAGATCACGAGAACTGTCCAGGTTCGCATAAGCCCCTTTCAGGAAGCTTTTCGATCATGCATCTGTTTCTATGACGGGAGTTCCCTGGTCCGGTTGGTGCACCTGCAATGGCAGCCCATTGTATGCTCAATATCGCCGGACGGAGCCGTTCTTTGCCTATTTGCGTGGTATCTCACTTTTCAGTTTTCGCTCACAATTCAAGGCGTCATGCTGAGCTCGCGAAACATCTGGCGTGAAGCAAGTGCGCGGTTGGGGCGAGCGTAGGCGCTGTACAAGCGAGATCCTTCGGGACTAAAGTCCCTCAGGATGACTCTGCATTGGCTGCACAGGATGACCGGATCAAATCGAAAGGAGTCGGCTCGTGACCGCAGCGGATTTTCGACGCATCGCTCTAGCTTTGCCCGAGGCTGTCGAAGCCTCTCATTTTGGGAAGGCTGACTTCCGAGTGGGCGGCAAAATCTTCGCCACACTGGCGCTCGAAGCCGAAGGCTACGGAGTCCTTCTGCTGACTCCAGAGCAGCAGGCCGGGATGGTAGAAGACGGGCCTGAGATTTTTTCTCCCGTCCCCAAGGGCTGGGGGCGGATGGGCGCTACCCGGGTGCGACTGGCCAAGGTGCCGCGGGACATACTGGCCGCTGCATTGCGGACGGCGTGGCAAAGAAGAGCGCCGAAGCGTCTGTTGCGTCCGAATGGCAGCTAAGGCTTCGCCGGTTCGGAATCCACTTCGATCCCTGACCTTCTGAAACCGAAATGCAGAATCCACGCCCTCGCGGCGGACTGAGCTGGGGAAAATTTCCACTGTTGCGCCGCTTGCATGGCCTGCCGGGAAAAGTATTTGCTTGGGCCCGCGGAAATGAAATTGGCACTCTCGACGTTTCCAGAAGCATCGACCAAAACTTTTATCCGGATCCGGATGGTGCCGCTGATCGTGTTCTGCGCCGATTTGGACACCACCGGCGAAACTTGCTGCAGAACTCCGCCCGGATTGGCGTTTCCGGCGGCTGTGCTGCGCCACAGCGGCAGGTGCCACCGGGGCAGCGGCTCTGGAGGCCTGGGCGCTCACTGCGCGTCTTTATTGCCGAGGGTTTGGCTGCATCCGCAGGCGCCGGTTCCGCCTTTGGCGCGGCGCTCTGGGCCTCAGGCACGGCAGCGGGTTCAGAAGGAATCGGGGAGTTCGGCGAAACTGAACTGGCTGGCTGCGCCCCGGAGGAGCGGAAAAGCCTGGGGCCGATGAACAAGGCCGCTGCCACCAGGACCACAGCCGCGACAAGAAGGATGTAGCGCCACTTCGCGGACCCAGCGGGAATTCTGACCGTCGAAGGCTGCGGCGAATTGGATGGCGCGGACTGCAGCCGCGCAGCAATATCCGTCACCGTGCAGCGGCGCTGGGGATCGAGGCGCAAACAGCAGTGGGCAATTCCCATGAAGGGCGCCGGCACGGTCTCCGGCAAAGGTTCCGCAATGCCCTCGCAGGCGGGCAGGCGCTGGGTGAGCGCTTCCATCACCGTCATACCCAATGACCAGGCGTCGGATGCGGGAAGGATTTGGCCGTTCGCGACCTCGGGCGCGTCGTACGCGCTGGCAGGAGCGCTGAGGCCTGCAGTCTCGCCGGTCCGAAGCAGGCTGTCGCTCGAGAGCTTCAGCTGGTCCTGCGCTGCCAGGACATTCGACGGCTTCAGCCGGCTGTGAACCAGCCCCTTCGCATGAATAAAGGTCAACGCATCCAGGGCCGGTTCCAGCAGGTCGCGGACTTCCGCCGGGGTGAGCGCGCGGTGGGGAAGAATCTGCGCCAGATTGTCCTCGGCATACTCCATCACCACATAAAGGAGGACGACTTTGTCCAGCTGGCAACTGCCCGATTCAAATAGCCGCAGCAAGTGGGGATGGGACAACTTCGCGGTCGCTTCCCAGCGTGAAAGCTGGACTCCAGCCGTGGCCGGATCCGCGGGAATGAGTTTGATGACGGCTCGCTGCGGCTCCCGTCCGCGGCGTTCCGTCAGGAAAACCGCGCTGTGGGCGGAGCCGCCCAGATATTGGCGGAGCAGGAAGGTGCCATTCACAGTCTGGCCCTCCCACTGTTTCCAGTCCCGGATCATTCTGGTCCCCGTTTGTCCGCTGGTCTGCATGCCCGCTATTGTAAGCGAGCACCTGCCCATGTGGACCAGCCTGTCCGACAAAATGTAGCACCGGCGTGCATGGCCCGCCGTCTCGCAGGGCGTCTGCCCCTTGCGGCGGGCGGACCCGCCGCAGTCCGCCGAGGACAGCGGCGCCACAAGAATCAATCCCCGGGCCCTTCGTTGCGCCATCTTTTGTCCTGCTGCTGCATGATTTCGTAACATTCGCAGCAGGCTCCTTCGAGCCGGTCCCGGTCAACAATGTTTACGTGCCCGCGCGAATAAGTGATCAGCCCAGCCTTCTGGAGAATGCCGGCCGCGACTGTGACGCTGGCCCGGCGTGTGCCCAGCATGTGGGCCAGGAATTCCTGGGTCAGGGGCACCAGGCTGGAGCCGATCCGGTCCTGGCACATCAGCAGCCAGCGCGCCAGTCTTTCATCCACTTCGTGCAGACGGTTGCAGGCCGCCACCTGGGTGCCCTGCATAGCCAGCACTTGCACGTAGCGTTGCAGGCGATTGGCCAGGGTGGGACACTGCCTTACCGTTTGGGTGATTGCACGCGCGCCGATGCGGAAGGCGCTGCCCGCAATCTGGACCACCGCCTGGGTCGGACCGCTGCTGAAGCCCACGATCAGGGGCAATCCGACAAAGCCGTCCTTGCCGGTCAATCCTACTTCCACGCTTTTCCCCTCGGCCAGCACGGTCAGAATCGAGGTCATCCCGCTATTCGGAAAATAGCCGAACTGAATCGGCTCCCCCGGTTCATGCAATACGTCGTGGGTCCGCATCGCGACGAAGGTTAGCTGCGGAAACAGCACTTCGCGTTCCTTTGCCGGCAGGCTCAGCAGAATTTCGTTCTCCACTGGCTGGGCATCGATGGCGGGCGGAGCGTGACCGTCGGACTTCACACGAAGGCGGGATGAGCTTATCAGGCATGGCGGATCCTTGCGCAAGAGGTTTTAACCGTCTGATTTCGCAGGGAACCGTCACCGTGAGGCGCGGCGGGAAGATGCGTTATGAGACCTCTTTAACAGTACGCGCCGGCGGAGATGTTTACTAGGCAATAATCATCGCCAGGCAACGGAACGATGCGAAGGTCAGCTTCGAGCCGGGACCGCAGTCCAGGCCGAATTGCGGCTGGAAGATGCCAGAACGGCAGAGATGAATCGCATGCCGGCCACGCCATCTTCGACCGTCGGCACCAGTAAAGAAGACGAGGCTGGAGAACGCTTCTCCAGGCGGGCGCTGATCTGCTCGGCGATGTCGGTATAGAGCTGGGCAAAGGCTTCGAGATATCCCTCGGGATGGCCCGACGGCACACGGCTGGCGTGCGCGGCCACCGGAGTCGCGCCCGGTCCCGCGCGGTAGATCAGAGTGGGCGTCTTGCCCAGCGGGGCAAACCACAGGCAGTTCGGATCTTCCTGCCGCCATTCCAGGCCGCCCTTTTCTCCGAAGACCCGCAAGCGCAGATTGTTCTGGTTGCCGGTCGCGACCTGGCTGGCCCAGAGCAGACCCCGGGCGCCCTCCGCAAAACGCAACATGATTTGTACGTGGTCGTCCAGGCGCCGGCCGGGCACGAAAGTGGAGAGTTCGGCGGCCAGCTCCCGGCAGTTCAGTCCAGTCACAAAGCAGGCGAGATTGTATGCGTGAGTTCCGATGTCTCCCAGCGAACCGGCGGGGCCGCTTTGAGCTGGATCAGTGCGCCAGGCAGCTTGTTTCTGTCCGGTCTGCTCCAGTGGAGTGGCCAACCAGTCCTGCGCATATTCAACCTGGACCACACGAATCGCTCCCAGTTCGCCACCGGCGATCATCTCCCGGGCCTGGCGCACCAGGGGATAGCCGGTGTAGTTGTGGGTCACGGCAAAAAGCAGCCCGGTGCGGCGCACGGTCCGCTCCAGGTCCTGGGCATCCTCCATAGTCGTGGTGAGCGGCTTGTCGCAGATGACGTGGATGCCGGCCTCGAGAAATGCTTTGGCCGGCGCATAGTGCAGATGGTTCGGGGTCACGATGGCGACGGCATCAATGCGATCTTTTCTGGCCGCTTCCGCCGCAGCCATTTCCGTAAAACTGCCGTATGCCCGCTCCGGCACAATGTGGAGGTCCAGCGCAGCCGCTCGCGCCCGCGCCGGATCGGAAGACAACGCCGCCGCTACCAGCTCAAAGCGATCGTCAAGCCGCGCCGCGATGCGATGCACCGCCCCGATAAACCCGCCCGGTCCACCGCCTACCATGCCCAGGCGCAAGCGACGGCCTGGAGTTTCGTCGCGCTTTATTTCAAGGCTCACGGGTTCATCCTTCTTGAACCGAGAACTGAGAACTGACATCTGATCACTTAGTCCAACCCCATCATCCGCCGGTTCGCGGCCTCATCGGAACCGGAGCTGGCGAAATCGTCGAACGATTGATTCGCCGCCTGAATAATATGGCGGGATATGAACGGAGCGCCTTCAGCCGCTCCCTGCTCGCTGCTCTTTATACAGCACTCCCACTCCATCACGGCCCAGCCCGCAAAACCGTATTGCGTAAGTTTGGAGAAAATGCCGGCGAAATCAACTTGCCCGTCACCCAGCGAACGAAACCGTCCGGCCCGGTCGATCCAGGGCTGGTAGCCTCCGTACACGCCCTGCCGCGCCGAAGAATTAAATTCCGCGTCCTTCACATGAAACATCTTGATGCGCGAGTGATAGAGGTCGATGAACTGCAAATAGTTGAGCTGCTGCAGCACAAAATGACTGGGATCGAACAGCATGTTGCAGCGGGGATGGTTCTTCACCCGCTCCAGGAACATTTCGAACGTGACGCCATCGTGCAGGTCTTCTCCGGGATGAATCTCGAAACATAAATCCACTCCCGCTTCGTCAAACGCATTCAGAATGGGCAGCCAGCGGGCGGACAATTCCGCGAAGGCGGTCTCGATGAGTCCCGCGGGCCGCTGCGGCCATGGGTAAACGTAGGGCCAGGCCAGCGCTCCCGAAAACGTGGCGTGGGCCTTGAGGCCCAGATTTGCCGACGCCCTGGCCGCAAAACGGAGCTGTTCCACCGCCCACTCCTGCCGGGCCTTGCGGTTTCCCCGGACCGCTTCCGCCGCGAACCCGTCGAACATCGCGTCATAGGCAGGATGCACCGCCACCAGCTGGCCTTGCAGATGGGTGGACAGTTCAGTCAACTGCAGACCGTGGGTGGCCAGGGTACCGAGTACTTCATCGCAGTAAGTCTTGCTCTCGGCGGCGCGTTTCAGATCGAACAGGCGGCCGTCCCACGACGGAATCTGCACCCCCTTGTAGCCCAGACTTCCGGCCCAGTGCGCGATATGTTGCAGGCTGTTGAACGGAGCAGCATCGGCGGCGAACTGCGCCAGGAATATTGCCGGACCTTTGATGGTTTTCATCGCCCGCGATTGACCCTCTCCAAATATTCGCCAGCTAATTTACACCGGATGCAGATGCCGCGTCATTTTTGAGCATCTTCTTTGCGTTCTTGGCGGCTTCCTTTGCGTCCTTTGCGGTTAAGGTTTTTGGGCGATCGTTTGCGAGCGAGACCAAACCCTTTACCGCAAAGGACGCAAAGATAAGCCGCAAAGAACGCAAAAGGGACGCTACCTTGTGCGAATGGTCAGGCTGGGTGAAACTGGTCATCATCCACGATTGTGTCCTCGCGATTCGTCGAAGGGAGCTTTTCATGCGCGGTAGCGTGCACGCACTCTTTTGCCTGTTGTTGCTCGTCCCTCTTGCTTCGGCGCAGGAGACGCCGGCACCACCGGCCGGTTCCGTTTCAACGTCAGAATCAGCCCCGGCCGCGGAGCCAACGGCACAGCCCGCCAGGCCCCGGCTGAAAATCGGCGTGGCCCTGGAGGGCGGTGGAGCGCTCGGTCTGGCTCACGTCGGTGTGTTGCAGTGGTTTGAAGACCATCACATCCCCATCGACTATCTCGCGGGCACCAGCATGGGCGGTCTCGTGGGCGGACTCTATGCCACCGGCAAAAGTCCACAACAGCTTCGCCAGTTGGTTGAAGAACAGAATTGGGATGTCATCCTGGGCGGGGCCATTCCGTATGAAGACCTGTCGTTCCGAAGAAAAGAAGACAAGGTCGCTTTCCCCAACTCGATTGTGCTGGGTCTGCGGCGAGGTCTGGTGCTGCCCGGAGGACTGAATGCCGGCCAGCAGATCAGCCTTCTGATCGACCGGGAAACGCTGGCTTATTCGAGTGTGCAATCGTTCGACGATCTCCCCATTCCCTTCCGCTGCGTGGCCACCGACCTGGTAAGCGGAAAGCAGGCGGTATTCAAAGATGGATCTCTTTCCACCGCCATGCGCGCGACCATGGCCATACCCGGGCTGTTCTCTCCCATTCGCGAAGGCGAGCACGTCTATGTCGATGGCGGACTGGTGGGCAACCTGCCGACGGATGTGGTGCGCGCCATGGGCGCCGACGTCGTCATCGGTGTGCATCTGCAGACCTCGCCCGCCGAAGCCGCCAAGATCGAATCGCTGTTCGCCATCCTGGGGCGCTCGATCGATGTGGTGGTGGCGGGCAACGAGATTCGCGGCCTGGCCGGTGCGGACCTGGTGATCAACGTGGGCTTGCAGGATTTCGGCTCACTGGACTATCCGAAATCGAAGGAGATCATCGAAAAGGGCTCTGAAGCCGCAGCCCAGAAATCGCGTGTGCTTGAGACCTATGCGCTGGGCGATGCCGACTGGACGCAATATATGGAGCGGCGGCAGTCGCATCGGAAAAGTGATATCGCGGTGCCGCAGTTCGTGAAGGTGCAGGGTGCGACTCCGGAAGCGGAGAAGAACATCGAGCTCTTCCTGCAACCCCAGGCCGGGAAACCGATCGACACCAACGAACTTGAAGGCCTGCTCACGCGCTTGACCGGTATCGGGCGCTACGATACCGCGGGCTACCAGCTCACCCAGCAGAACGGGCAGGACGGGTTGCTGGTGACCATGCACGAAAAACTCTACGCTCCGCCCACGCTGCAGTTGGGCTTTGAAGTGGATGGATCGGAGAGCAACGACGTCGATTTCACGCTCGCCACCCGCTTGACCTTCCTCGATGTGGCCGGCTACCGCTCCGAGTGGCGCACCGATTTCATTTTTGGCAACACTTATGGGATCGAGAGCGAGCTCTACCGTCCCTTCTTCCCCGCCAGTAAGTGGTTCTTCGCTCCCCACGCTGCTGCCAGCAGCTCGGCCTTCAAGGTTTACCGCAAGAGCGATCCACTCGCCGAGTACCGTTTCAACCGCACCGAGATCGGCGGCGATATCGGATACGGATTCAGCCGTTTCAATGAAGTCCGTTTCGGCTACGAAGTGGGCACGCTCGACGCCCGGCTGCGTCTGGGCACTCCGGAATTCTCGTCCATCAGCGGCAGGACCGGCGCGGCGCGCTTTCGCTGGCTGCTCGACCATACCGACGATCCCGTAGTCCCGCGGCGCGGAGTGAGCGCGGAGTCGAACTTCCAGTGGTACGACACCAGCCCCGGCCAGACCAAAAGCTTTCCGGTTGGCGACGCGCGGGTCGGATACTTTCAACCCATCACCAAACCGGCATCGTTGTTCGTGGTCGGCGAAGGCGGGACCACTTTCGGCTCCGCCAGCGGCTATCCACAGTTTTTTCTCGGCGGTTCAAATCGCCTGAGCGCATACGGCACCAACGAACTTTTTGGCGATCAGTTTTACTTCTTCCGGGTTGGATATCTGCACGATCTGCTGACCCTGCCACCGCTCGCCGGAAAGAAAGTCTATGCCATCGGCGCCTACGAGTTTGGCAAGATGTACGGCTTTCCCGGCGCCAGCAAGTTCCCCAATGACGTTGCCATCGGCATTCTGGCTGAGACTGCCGTAGGGCCTTTGGTTTTTGGAGGAAGCGTTGGCGACAGCGGACATCGCAAGTGGTTCTTCCAACTGGGCCGTGTGTTCTGAGCTCAGCGCCCAGGCTTAGCGTCCTGAGTCAGCCTCCAACCCAGTTTTGGGCGGTGTCCTAGTTTGAAACTAGGACGCTCCCCATTTTTGAATTAATCTTGGAGTCGCAACCGGAGGCTGAAATAGAATTGCGAAAGTTGTTCAAGCATCGCACGAGTCGGGGTGGGCTGATCGACTTCTGTTCTCCCCTTCCCGACGCGTCTCAGTCTCATTGTCAGTTTCCAACCATTGAGAAAGGAAAGAATGATGATGTCAAAGAACCGTAGTAAATGGGCCATTGGTTTCGTGCTTGTCCTTGCCTTCTGCACGTCCCTCTATGCGAAAGGAGGACACTGGACCTACCTGGGCGACTCCCATGTGGATGGCTCCGTGGACCATGACAGCATCAAGGTGGGCAGGTCGGATGGATCTTTTCGCGCCATCCAATTGCGGGTCAGCGACGGCGCCATTAATTTTGAGCGCGTCATTGTCCGCTACGGAAACGGCACCCAGGAAGAGATTCCGATCCGCGCCCACATCCCTGACGGCGGACACACCCGCGCCATCGATCTGCCGGGTGACCGGCGAATGATCCAGAGCGTGGACCTCTGGTACAGCAGGGGCAACTGGAGCAGGCGCCCCAAAGTCAGCCTGTACGGAGCGCGCTGAGCCCAACCCGGGGCTGGCCAAAATTGCCTGAAGGCAAAGTCGAGGAGGAACGCCAGGGCAGGGACGGTCTGAATTTCAGGGAACCATCCTCTTTCAGAGTCGGCCCGGCGTTCCCCTCGAAGAGCGGTGCGAATTTCGGCCGCCAGGCAGCCCTGCTATTTCGCCAGGTTCTTCGGCGACCTCTTCCTCAGCGTGGCCAGCAGCACACTCGCAGACGGGGGAGCGGCCACGGCCTTGTTAAACACAACGTCTTTTGCGCTTACCTCTTTACCATAAAGCTTCTTGTTGGCGTCGTTGTCGGGACGGAGTGTGGACCCGGCCAGCGAAATGCCGGCAAACAGTCCGCGGGCCCGGGAGTAGGACAGAATTTCCGCCCGCAGGCTGACATCCGTCTCGGCGGAAGCGTTCCGCCCCACCGGCCCGGCGGCCGCCGAAACGTCCCCGCCGAGTTTCACCTTGCTGCTCAGGATGCTCGAAGCCGACCTTGGACTCATCAGCAACAGGACAAAGTCAGTCGCCTGCCCACCCAGTTGCAATCCGAAACTGCCGCCCTCCAGCGCCATCATGGTGGGAGCGCTCCAGGCGCCATGAAAATTCTTGCCGCTTCGGCATGTCATCACGCCGCGACCATAGCTGCCTCCAATCCCGAAGGCAAATTTGAGTCACGGAAGGCAATACCACGACACAGTCCGCCTTATCGATGACGTCCTGCGGGACATTGTCGGGAATGTTCATGATCTCTTTGATGACCTTTCCCGCATTGGCTACCCGTTCCTCTTCTTTATCCTGGCCCAGAGCGGGCATGGCCAAAAGGGCCAGTAAACCGAAGCTTAAGATGATCTTCTTCATATGCCTTCCTCAATTCTGTATTTCTTGCGTGGCGAGATTCTAAACGCCGGGCAGTTCGTAGGCCGAAAGAACGCCGCCATGATAGCAAAATTTTGAGAGCAAGCTCTTGCGGGCAGGATTTTGCGATTGAAGGTGCGGTGAGAAAACAAAAAAAGAGCATCGGGTGTTGCCACCCGATGCTCCGGCTTCGTACCCTCCCCCGGGTACTTTGCCAACTCTTACTGCAGAACGAGGTAGGGAGCTTTGCAGTTCGCCGTACCACCCGTTTCCGGGGTCGCAACCGCGCCACCGGTGTTGGGGTTGGCGCGAAGCACACCATCCTCGGCCGTGCAGAACGCGCGTACGCCGGTCTGGTTGTAGGCCGCTGGGGCCGCACCCACACCGTAAGTGATCAGCAGTGCGCCTGCGCCACCCGCAGCGCCCAGTGCGTCCACCTTGTAGCCGCTCTTGCCACCAGTAGCGATATTGTTAGCGAGCGCGCCATCCACCAGGCAAGCCGTCGCCTGGACGGGTCCGCCAGCCGGGCAAGACTGCGCTCTGGCACCAGGCCCCAGGGAGACCAGGTCCGCCGCGTAACCGACGGTCGGATACGCAGACTGATAGGTCACCTCGGCAGTGTTGATGGTACGCAGCGAGCTGACCGCAGACGATTCATTGGCTGCGATACGTGCCCGCAGCAAGTTAGGAATGGCGATCGCAGCGATGATCAGAATGATCGCAACCACGATCAGCAACTCAATCAGTGAAAAACCCTTCTGTTTCCGCATCTCGTTAGTCCCTCTCTCCGATTCGAATTTTTTAGTCTTCCTCAGACCCAATTAGGGAATCTGTTCGCATTCGGGTGACCACATGCTCAGGACTCTCCCTGCAACGCCTTTCTGGCCCCTATGTGGCTTATCCTCAGTATCCGTCAATCTTTAGTCACACCGACGGCGTCGCCGGAGGGTGGCGGCGGGCTTCCGCAGTGTCAGAATTTAGTAGGAATAGTGACAATCTGTGTCATTTTGGGACTCATTTCGCCGGTGGTCCCAGAGCCGAAACCGCACTAATGGGCCCTGGCTCGGTGGCTTTTAGGGGTTACGGCTCAACCGTCCGACAGATTCCCTTGTCGAGGCCATAGCCGCCACAGCAGATTCTGATTTCTGGAGGTTCTTGCAGAGAGGCCCGAATTCAGAGCATCTCATGCTCTGTACGGTAGTGAAACGAAGGATTGGTGAGCGCGGATGGACTCGAACCATCGACCCATGCCTTAAAAGGGCATTGCTCTGCCAACTGAGCTACGCGCCCACTCTCTACTAAATCTAACACAGGAATAACTGTCCGCCCGCCGCGCTCAGTTACCGCTGTCGATTGCTTCGCGCAAGGTCAGGGGACGAGTCGCCCAAAATCAGGATAGGCGTGGGCTCGCCCTGGGCTCCATTGGATTGCTCGGACGGATTTACAATTTTGCCTTGCACCGCTGTGGCGGTTGCAACAGTTGCAACCAGGATGCAACAAAATAGCGCCGTGACACTGCCTGGAGATTGATATCGGACTAAATTTGTCGTACATTGAGGCCCAGTCACAATGAAATTGAAAGTGGCCTTTCAATTTCATTTTTTTATTAACGCATAGTTGCCACTGAGTTGCATCTGAGAGAGAAAAAGAGCGGCCCCCACGGCAGTCTTTTGGCGAAGCACCATGGGGACCGGAAGGTCTACAACCCGCAGGCTGAGGACCCGTTGGCGAGTATAGGATTCCATCAGCCACGCGGTCAAGAAAGGGAGATATCATGCGTGGCCCAACTATTCTTCGAGCGCTGGATCCGTTTTTCGTCTCCTTTCGAGCGGTGTGCCATGGCGGCCGCTAGGCGCATGCTCGATGCCCTTCCCTCTGCCCATGCTCGCGGCGGCGATGTGCGTTGCTTCCGCTGCGGGTGTGGATGCGTCTGCCTGCAATGGCATCGCAGCCTGGTCTTGCATCTCGATTACGGGGATCTGGTCCGCGCCATGGAGTGCCTGGAGGACGTGTTGTCCGAGCCTCCGTTCGGCTTTTCCCTGGGCCGGGACTCCTTTTCCGCCTGCCACTGCGGCGATGGCTGGTACTACCTGCTCTGCCGCGACCGCGTAGTGTTGCGCCTGTCTGAGGACGAAGCCCGAAGCCTGCGCGGCCAGCTGGTCGCGGCCAGGGCGGCTCTTGAGCAGGACTCCACCGTGCCGTCGCGGATCATGTGAAATGGGATACCTGCACAAGCCGCAACCACTGTGGTGGCGCAAGGTTCTGTTTCAGGTCCACTTGTGGGTCGGAATCATCCTGGGCATCTACATCATTGTGGTTGCCGTCACCGGGTCGATCCTGGTCTTCAAGGACGAACTGGCAATGCTCTCTTATCCCAACCTGATGCACGCGGCTCGGGCGGACGAAAGCGCACGGGCCGAGCTCCCAACCGTGATCGAGCGCGCCCGGGTCGCGTATCCGCAACACAAGCTGGTCAGCGCCTACGCCCCGGGTGTATTCGGCGAAACTTTTCTTCTCTACATGGAAGCGCCCGGGGAAAACTGGCTGTACGTTTTTGCTGACCCGGCGGACGGCCATGTGATCGGCGCTCTCGATCTGAAAAGCAGCTGGCTATTCTGGGTGACCGACCTTCACTTCCGCCTGCTGGCTGGAGAGGTCGGATTCATTCTGAACGGCATCGGTGCGGCCTTTCTGGTGCTTCTGTGCTTCAGCGGAATGGTTTTGTGGTGGCCGGGTATCAGGAAATGGACGCGGGCGCTGAAAGTCAACTTTCGAAGAAGCTGGAAGCGCATTAACTTCGATCTTCACAGTGCAGTCGGTTTCTGGACGCTCGCGATCATTTTCATGTGGGCCCTTTCCGGAATGTATTTTGTCTGGCCCAAACAGTTTGAGGCGATTGTGGGCAAGGTCTCGTCGGTGGCCAGCGCGACGGAGCCGGCGTTCGACATTCAGCCCCGGCCGGAAGGGCAGTCCGCCGACTTGCGCAACGTCGCGGCTCTGGCCCGGGCGGCATCACCCGCCAGCCGGCTGTCGGGAATCTATCTCCCCGAAGATCCTAAGGCTCCCATCACAGTCTTCATGGCGCGGAAAAACATCGGCGATTTTTCCCAGATGGATCACGTGTACTTCGATCCCTCCAGCGGAAAACAGTTGGCCGTCTGGCACGCCGGCGTCAATCCGACGCTGGGCGGCAAACTTCTCTACTGGCTCGGCCCCTTGCACTTCGGAGTTTATTGGGGGCTGCCGGTAAAGATCATTTGGGCGACTCTCGGCCTTAGTCTGCCGCTGCTGACGGTGACCGGAGCATTGATGTACTGGAACCGTTCTTTGAGCCGCCTCTGGAAGCAGTTGAAGGCAGGCCGTCGAATGCGGGCGTCACGCAAGCTATCGCCTCATGACCTCGAGGAACCGAGTTTTACCGATGACTAGAAACTGAATGCGTTCTGGTCTGCCGCGGCAGTCTTTTGGCGAAGCACCGCGGCAGACAACAAACAACCCGCAGGTTGCCGAACTCCATTTGTTGCTTGTCTCGGCAGCCAAGGCTCACATGAAAAGGAACTTCAATGACTGGCTGCGCTCTTTCTTTAAAGAGGACCGTTCTTACCGCCGCAACCCTGCTTCTACTTTCACTCTTGCTGTGCCCGCCAGGCGCATGGGCGCAATCGCAGGCTAACTCACATGCCTGCGACGATTCGCCCGGCCAACCGGTGAAAACTATATCCGGCACGGTTTCCGATCCGTCCGGCGCGCACGTGATCGGCGCGTCCGTGACAGCCGAGTGCGGGACCCTTCGGCGGCAGACAGAAACTGGCGTGGACGGAAGATATTTGCTGGCCTTGCCTCCGGGAACCTACCGCCTGAACGTCGCCGCGCCCAAATTCGCACGCGTGTCGCGGGAATTGACCATCTCTGCGGCCGGCGGCAATCCGGAGTGGAATATTTCCCTGGCGCTCGAACAAGTGAAGAGCACGGTGACGGTGACTGCCGATTCCGGCTACGTGGTCACTGAGAGCGCGGCCGCAACCAAAACCGACACCCCCCTCATCGACGTCCCTCAGGCCATCACGGTGGTTGACCGCCAGCTGCTGGACGATCAGGGTGCCGTCAAGATCGACGACGCTCTCAAGAATGTCGCGGGCGTCATGCCCGGCGGGTATTACGACGGCTGGGACTACTACCGCATCCGAGGCTTTGACGCATCCTTCACCACCTACATCGACGGCCTGCGAGGAGGAAATGGCGTGGCCGAGGAGACCTTCGGCCTGGAATCGGTTGAGGTTCTGAAAGGTCCATCCTCCGCGCTCTATGGCGAAAGCGTTCTGGGCGGACTGGTCAACCTGCGCAGCAAGCGGCCGACTTCCGAAGCCTTTGCCAGGGTCCAGTTGACAGGAGGCTCGTTCGGTTTTGTTGAACCAGCAATCGATATTGGCGGCCCGCTGAATTCAGCGCACACGGTGTACGCCCGCCTCACTGGGTTGTACCGCATGCAGGATTCATTCTCGAACTATGCTTACAAGCACCGCTCTTATGTTGCTCCGGCCCTGACCTGGGAAATTAATCCATCCACCACGCTGACCTTCCTGAGCCGCTTCCAGCGCGACAACGGCCGCCACGCCTTTCCTCTGCCGGCGGAAGGGACGGTTTTGCCTAACATCAATGGAGAACTGCCGATCAGTCTGTACACCGGTGAACTGGGATCGGCCAACAAGGTGGAAGAGTCCAACAAGCAATTCGGATATCAACTTACCCATCGCTTCAGTGACTCGCTTTCTTTCCACCAGAACCTGCGCCTGGACTGGTACCAGAACGATTGGAATCACCTCCTGTATCCCGGGTTCCTCGACGCCGATGAACGCACGCTTTTCCGTTATCCCCTTAACTGGAGCGGCGACTGGAGCGACTACGCGGTGGACAGCGGCTTCGAAGCCACCTTCAAAACCGGAGCGGTCCGCCACAACGTTCTGCTTGGTCTGGACTACTACCGTCAACCCAACGAATATCACGGAGAATCGATCGACTTTGCGGACCTTTCCCAGTACATGCCGATCGACCTGTTCCATCCTGTCTATGGCACTCCGTTTCCGGTGCTGCCACCGTATGCCAGCGGCAAGACAATCACCCAGTTCACCGGCATTTATCTGCAGGACCAGGCCAGGCTGCTGCGCCGCCTGACGCTGACGCTGGGCGGGCGGTTCGATTTCGCTTCCAATCGTGAGGAACCGGAACCCAGCAACAACAACACCGCCTTCACACCGCGGGTGGGCCTGACCTATGAGCTTGTGCCCGGCCTCGCTCTTTACTCCAGCTTCAGCAAATCGTTTCTGCCGCAGACGGGAAGGCTCTTCGACGGCTCGTCGAGCGGAGCCTTTGTCCCTCCGGAAACCGGCCAGCAATGGGAAGCCGGAGTCAAGAGCGCGCTTCTCGGCGGGCGCTTGTCCACCACCCTGGCGGTCTATCAGCTGAGCCGGAGGAATGTGATCACCACCGATCCGGTTCACCCCAACTTTTACCTGCTTACGGGTGAACAGCGCAGCCGGGGTGTAGAACTTGAAACCGCTCTCCACCTCCGTCCCGGTTGGAGCGTCACCGCCGCCTATGCCCTGACCGACGCGAAGGTGACGGAGGATAGCGATATCCCGGTGGGAACGCCCACCCAGAATGTCCCGAAACATTCATTCAACTTCTGGACGACCTATGAAGTTCAGCACGGACGTGCGCGCGGCCTGGGCCTGGGTTTCGGAGGGAGATACTACACCGACCAGTCCGGCGATCTGCTGGATACATTCAAGATTCCGGCTTACGGATTGGTGGACGCATCTGTCTTCTATCGCCGTGGACACCTTTCCTGGCAGCTGAACCTGTACAACCTGGCAGACAATCGTTACTTCACTGGATCATACGACGCGCTCTATGTGAAACCGGGCGAACCACGAGTCGCGCGGAGCACAATCGCCTGGACGTTCTAGGCGCGCCGGCAATGCCGCCAAGGGCTGTGCACGTGCTGGATGCGTTGAGCCTAATTTCCGACGCGGAGTTCGGCCTCCCCGGCAACGTCCGGGATCGTGATGTGGAGCGCGTGCTGGGTCGCGTCGTACGAAGTCTGGAGCGGAGACGCGTTGTTGGTGACCTTCGCGTTGGCCTGGGCCGATGGCCAGTTGTAAATCACGACCTCCACCGTTTTCCACCAGGGCGCATACGTTCCCTGGCGCGCGCCGAAGTTGACACGTACCGAATTTCCATCGGACTGGCAGGTGAATGCCTGCCGCAGAAACTCGCCGTGCTGGTAACGCAGAGTGTGGCCGTCATCGAGATAGAGTGAGCCGCTGCACTGCGGGCCAGGATAGACCCGCAGTTCCAGCGGGCCGTTGGGAGTTTCGTCCGTGCTCTGGACGAGTGGCTGCAGCGGCAGAATGCTTCCGCCCCGGACGTACACGGGCAAAGTATCAAGCGTGGGATGAATGAAAGGGCGGACTGGGTACGGCGTTCCCGGTCCGTTTTTGGCGATGTCGTTGGAAATTTGCACAATCGATGGTTCTGGCGGGGGAATCGGCGTCTTGAGCCCAGTCCAGAAATCATACCAATCACCGTTCGGGAACGAGACCACGTAATTGTCGAGCATCTCAGCGAATGGCGGCGGAGCCACCAGCAGGCTGGGTCCCAGCAAGAACTCTGTATCCAGATTGCCGAACCCGTTCGAAGGCGGCGTGAAAACTTCCGGAAACTCGAGAAAAATGGGACGGACCATGGGGAGTCCGGTGCGCGAGGACTCTTCGGCTAGACTGTAAATGTAGGGCAGCAAGCGGTAGCGAGTTTCGATGTAACGGCGCCGAATGGCTTCGTGTTCCGGACCGTGGACCCAGACTTCCTGCATCAGCGATCCCTTCGTGGTGTGGTCGCGGAAGAGCGGATTGAAAGCTCCGATCTCAATCCAGCGCGTGAGCAGGTCGGGTTCCGGCGAACCGTTGAAGCCTCCGATGTCTGCGCCCACGAATGAAATTCCACTGATGCCGAGGTTGAGCAGCTGCTGCGTGGCCAGGCGAACATGGTTCCAGGTGGCGGAATTGTCTCCCGTCCAGGTGAAGCCGTAGCGCTGTCCACCGGCGAAGGTCGCGCGGGTAAGGACAAAGGGACGTTCGTCGGGACGCAGCTTGAGCAGGCCGTCGTAAGTGGCGCGGGCATTCTCCAGTCCGACGATGTTGTGGATCTCGGCGTGAGTCGCGTTGCGGGTGGTGAAACCCGGTTCCTCGATGCGATGAATATTGTCGAGCGGCATGGTCTTGCCTGGCCCGTCAAAGACCGCGGGCTCGTTCATGTCATTCCAGAATCCGGCGACGCCGTCTTTAACGAAGCCCTTATACAGACCGCCCCACCAGGTGCGCGTCTGCGCGCGGGTGAAGTCAGGAAAGACCGCTGGGCCCGGCCAGACGATGCCGACAAACTCGCTGCCGTCGGCTTTCTTCACAAAGTGATTGCCCGCCTCGCCAGTGTCGTAAGGCGCGTAGCCCTGGTTGGCAACGCGGGCGATATGCAGATCGGTAATCAGGACGAGGTGAAAATGCTGCTTGCGAAGATCCGAAACCAGTCCCGGAAAATTGGGAAAGGTTTTCTCATCGACGGTGAAGGGTCGATTTCTGTCCTGGTAGTCGATGTCGAGGTAGAGCACATCCGACGGAATCTTGTCGGCGCGCATGCGGTCGGCAATTTCCCGTGATCTGCGATTCCGGCGTGTAGCTGTAGCGCGACTGCTGGAAGCCGAGACTCCACAACGGAGGAAGCGGATGTGTCCCCGTGAGGTAGGCGTAGCCTTCGACCACCTGCTTGGGAGTCTGTCCGCAGAGCAGGTAATAGTCGAGGGGACCGCCTTCGGCGCCGAAGGAATAGGCGTCCCGCGCCTGTTTGCCGAAATCAAACCAGGTGCGCCAGGTGTTGTCGAGGAACAGCCCGTAGCTGCGGCCGCCGCCGATTCCGAGAAAAAACGGAATGCTCTTGTAAATAGGATCGATCGATTCCTGGGTGCCGATGTCCGTGTTCCACAGAGTGTAAGCCTGGTTCCTGCGGTCGAATGTGCCTGCCTTGTCGCCCAGGCCGAAATAATGTTCGTCGCCCGGCATGGCCTTGTGAACGGTGAAGCCCCCCAGCTGGAATTGGGTGGGGCGTCCAACCGCGTCGGCCGAGATGATGTTGCCCGCAAGATCACGAACCACAAGTCGCAGCGGAGTGCGCTCCACCCGGACATCGAGCGCCGCCGTGCGGAAACCGACGGACGCGGCATCCTGCGTCGCCTGCACAGCGACAGACTTGCTGCGTGGTCCGGAAAGGACAGCCCATGACGCGTCCTCCGGAAATTTGCTCCCCAGGGTTATGCGCACCCGGATGATATCGTCCCGCAGAGCCGTGATGCGCAAACTGGCCGGGCCCGCCTTAACGTCAATGCCGTCCCGCCTCGGCTGGGAGCTGGTCACGGCCTCGATCGTGATGGCGGGCTGTGACGCCACGCGGGCCTGCGCCTGGGCAGGAATTAGTGCGACAGCAACCCAGAAACAGAATGTAAGAACCTTGCAAGATGAGTGCATCATGGTCTCTCCGCGAGGATGGCGTTCGCACTCTCACTCTAGTGCGCCTTGCTGATGAAATGAATGACGATTTTCTCATGAGGATTCGGTTCAGAGTCGCTTTGCTGGAATGGTGAGGTTGACTCTTGAGCTGTCCGCATCGATCCTCACCAGTTCGCCGCCCTCGACCGACGCCACTTGCGCCGCATTCCACACTCCTATTTCATACTGTCTGCCCTGGGCTCCAGCAACTTCGAGGGTAAGAGTGTCCCGCGCCGACGTCCATGATTCGGACAGCACCCGCAAACCCTGGCTGGCGCTTCCCAAGGCCGGCAATACCGGCGAGATGCTCAAGCCGAAATCGTCCCTGATGCGAAGGCGCAAGGTGCTGGCTCCGCTTGCCGAGAGGAAATCGCACAGTGACGTGCTGGTCCACATCACTTTTCTTCACCTGGAACGGCACCTTCCTGCCGTTCACCTCCGCGCCGAGAATTTGCGCCCGCAGGCTGAGCGCGGGAGAAAACTCCAGACTGCAATCGCCGCTGCCGTTCCGGGTCACAACCAGCGAAATTTCGTTGGCACTCCGGCGATAGGCCAGGCGCAACGAAGCCTGGCCCACACGCACATTGTTCAGCGTGAAACCGTTCCAATCCGCCGGGACGTGCGGGGCCAGCGTAACCTGGTGCGCACCGGCATCGGTCTGCAGACCAAAAAGTCCGCGCAGCAGCGGACTGATGACCATGGCGGCCGACCAGATCTGGTGTGGGGAGCTGGTGGACAGCGGCTGATAGTAGTCGCCCGAGAGCACCTCGGTGACGTGGCCCAGCGATCCGTCGAGCGCCAGTTGCGCATTGGCCATGAGATTGGAAAAGCCCGGCAGGGCGCGGTGGTAACGGTATTCGCCGACCGACGCCCAGCCCGTAAACAGCGGCCACACTGAGCCGAAGTGGTAGCCGCCAGCGCTGTATTTTGCGGCGCGAGAGGAAATAATCCTCATCCCCCAATCGGCCTGATGTTCAGGCGCGGCGAGTTCGGCGATCATGCTGCCGGCCTTGTCCTGGTCCAGCAAACCAAACCACATGGGCACCGTGGCCAGCACGCTGGGCTCGTCCACCTGCTGGTTCTTTTGATCGAGAGCAAAGGCGAACCGATTTGTTTCCGCCGACCAGAAAGTCTTGTTCAGCAGCGCTTGCTGGCGCGAGAAATCCTCGCTCAGCTTCCGGCTGACATCTTCCTTCCCGGTAAGACGCGCCAGGCTGGAGAGCGCTCGCAGAGCCTCCGCCCCCAGCGCGCTCTGGTAAAGCTCGGTATGTACCGGCAGCAGCGGTCCGCCTTCCACCCAGCCATGGCCAATGCCAAAATTCCGCGGCAGCCCCTGCGCATCATAAGTGGAGAGCAAAAATTGATACGCCTTCCACAGGCTGTCCCACTTCTGCTGGGCAAACGCCACATCGCCGCTCGCCACGACGTAATCGTTCATGGTGATGATGTACAGCGGCGTCGCATCGGCGGAAGCATAAGGATAGGGATAGTCGGTGAACCAGGGAACGAAGTTTGCGCCCTGGGAAATCTCGTGCGGCACCTTGCCGTCAGCGCGCTGATACTTGCTCAAAAAATCCAGCGCGGTGCGGGTCGTGCCAAAATCGCCCTCGGCATCGAGCGCCAGCGCGGTCCATAGCGAATCGCGGCCGAAAAACCAGGCGAAGCCCGGGCGCTGGCTGCCGCCCGAGGTGCGATATCCGGCAATCAGCCCGGTGCCCAGGTAGGGATTGTTTACCAGTCCCTGCACCACGCTGACCCGGGCCCAGTCGTACGACTGTTGCAATTGGCGATCAGGCAGCTCGATATTCACCGTGCCATCCAGGTATGCGCGGTAGTAGTCCGCCGACTCTTTCAGCAGCGCCGCATAGTTGCTTTCGAGGCGATGGTAGGCCGCCTCTGCTTCTGCCTGGCCATGAACCGAACCAGCGATCACCACGACCCTGGTCTCTTTACCTTTGCTGATGACCCCCAGATGAAACGAGCTTTCTTTCGCGCTGGAGTAGTTCGTGTCATATTCCTCGTGGACATCGGCGGCGGTCGGAGAACCCACAAAAGCGGAGAATTTCTTCTGCTCCTCACCGAAGTAAAACGCGTTCATCGCCGTGTCCCAGTGCCCGTAGGTTCCGCCCAACGCGGCCGGCCATTCCAACTGGAAATCACGTTCGAACTCAACCTGCACGTCCAGGGGACTCGCGGTCTCAACCTCGATGATGATTACAGCTCCGGGCTCGCGCACCGGAACGAAAAACGTCTCGCGCACCGAGAACGTGTCCCCGGCGTAGAGAATCGTGCTGGACTCCGGCCGCACCGTGAGGGTGCGAGCCAGCGCCTCCGCTGGAACCACATGGCCGTCCACCAGAAATCTCAGGTGGAAATCGCGCAGAATTTTCAGCGGATAAACCCAGGCCTCAAAGTTTCCCGCTTCGTTGCCCAGCAGTCCGGCGCGCTCGCCCACCGACGAAAGAAACTCCCAGGGACGGACCGGGCGCGAGAGTTCAAGGGAGGCCGACGGCTCAACCGCACTTGCAGGAAGCGCCAAACCCATCAAGAGGAGGGCGGCCACGATCAACCAGGAGGCCAATTCACGGGGACAGCAGACAGTTGCGCGTATCATATACACAAACAGACTAGCCCACTTGCATGGAGCTCGATGCTTTGAATTTGCGTCCGTGCCTGAACTTGCAAAGTAGCAATGCACTGAATAGAGTAGGGGCGAATTCTAGCACGAGCCAACTCCGGGAAGGTACCGCCCTTTTGTCTTCTTCGCGCCGTACGTTTCTCCAGTCCCTGAGCAAGTCGGCGCTGGTGCTGTCTCTCGACAATGTTCTGGCGCTGGCCCGTCCGTTGCGGCCGCGCGCATTGTTCTCCGCGGCGGAAGAACCGGCAAAATCCGCCACAGGCCTGGGATTGAGCTTTATCGACGTCGCCCGCGAGTCCGGGCTCAACGCAAAAACCATCTACGGCGGCGAGCACAAGAATAAATATCTTCTGGAGACCACAGGTTGCGGCGTTGCTTTTTACGATTATGACAATGATGGCTGGCTGGATATTTTTCTGGTTAACGGCTGGCGCCTCGAGGGCTTCCCTGCCGGACAGGAACCTGCTTCCCATCTTTTCAAGAACAATCGTGACGGCACTTTCACCGACGTCACCGCCAAAGCGGGCGTGGCGCACTCCGGCTGGGGACAGGGCGTCTGCATCGGCGATTATGACAACGACGGCTTCGAGGACCTCTTTGTCACCTACTTCGGCAAGAACGTCCTCTACCACAATAACGGCGATGGCACATTTTCCGATGTGAGTGAAAAGGCGGGCGTCGCCGGGACCGGCAAGCGCTGGAACACCGGTTGTGCCTTTGTGGATTACGACCGCGACGGCAAACTCGATCTGTTCGTCGCCAACTACATTGACCTGGACCTGGCAACGGCGCCGGTCCCAGAGTCTGGCCCCTGTCTTTACAAGAGTGTGATGGTGGCCTGCGGGCCGCCCGGCCTCAAGGGCGGAAAAAATATCCTTTACCACAACAATGGCAACGGAACCTTCACGGATGTCTCCGAGGCCTCCGGAATTCTGCAGGCCAATGGCACTTTCGGCCTGGGAGTCCTGACGGCGGATTTCGATAACGACGGCTGGCCCGATATTTACGTAGCCAACGATTCCACCGCCAGCGCTCTTTACCAGAACAAGAAGAATGGGAAGTTTGTGGACATCGCCATGGAAGCCGGTTGCGCGCTGAGTCCAGACGGCAAACCGCAGGCCGGCATGGGAGTGTCGGCTGCCGACTACGATATGGACGGCAATCTGGACATCGTAAAAACCAACTTCGCGGGCGACACCCCTTCGCTCTACCACAACCTGGGGGACGGCAATTTTGAAGACGCCACTTTTGCCGCCGGGCTGGGCGCGCACACTCAGTATCTGGGATGGGGCTGCGGATTTTTCGACATGGACAACGACGGCTGGCCCGACATTCTGATCTGCAATGGCCACGTCTATCCTGAAGTCGAGCAGCTCAAGACCGAGGCCGGGTATCCGCAACGCAAACTGCTCTATCGCAACCTGCGGAACGGCCGCTTTGAGGATGTATCCATGCAGGCCGGCCCCGGAATCTCAGTGCCGGTGGCGTCGCGGGGATGCGCCTTCGGAGACTTCGACAACGACGGCGATCTCGATCTTGTGGTAAACACGGTGAATGACTATCCGCAACTGCTGCGCTGCGATCTCGCTCCCGGCAACAACTGGATCAAAGTGCGGACCATTGGCACCAAATCAAACCGCAGCGGCATCGGTGCCCGCTTGCGCTGCGTGACTCAGGCGCCGGGCGAAACCAAACCGCATTCTCAGATCGATGAAGTCCGCAGCGGTGGCGGCTATTTCGCGCAGAACGACTTGCGAATCCACTTTGGCCTGGGCAAGGCCGATAGAGTCCAGGTGCTCGAAATCCGTTGGCCCAGCGGACAGGTGGACGCGCTGAAGGACGTCAAAGTCAATCAAGTGATTTTCGTGAAGGAAGGCGAAGGGATTGTGCGCACCATGCAGTTCCCTGCCCCTCGGTCGAAGTAGAGTTTCATTCTGCCGTGTCATCCCGAGCGGAGTCGTACATTCGCTTGCGAATGTAGGGCGAAGTCGAGGGACCCTACTTGCAGGGTCCCTGCCGGCCATAGGGGCCCTTCGACTCCGCAGAAAACTTCGCTGCGCAAAGTTTTCTGCTGCGCTCAGGGTGACAGGGGGTAAGAGGGGATCCACGGCGCAGCGCCTTCGAAAAATGAAATGATAAAACTACTCGCGATCACAACCCTGATCACCGTGCTCCTGTGCCGGCTCCATCTGTCCGTGGCACAGACCGTCTCCCTCGTCGACGTCACGTGCACATGCCCTGCAGCAACTCTCTGCTGATTTCTGGGAGTGGCGGGCGGCGGAACAACCGTTCTCCTTTGACGATATCCCTCGCCTTGACCGTCCCGCCGGATGGGTCGCCGACTGGTCGCCCTCCACTATCGCAAAACGCCGCGATGAATTGACTGCTTTCGAAGATCGCTGGAAACAATTGGGGAAAGACGTCCGCGACCGCTCGCCGCATGAAACCGTGGACTACCTGCTGGTCGGCTCCGCCATCGCACGCGCCCGCTGGGAACTCGATTACGTGCGCGGGTGGCAGCGCAACCCCTGGTTCTATCTGGACCAGACTCTGGCTTCGCTGTTCGTCAGCCTGACCCCGCCACCGCCTTTCGACGAAACGCGTAGCACGGAAATCGTTGGTCGCCTTCAGGCCATTCCGCGGATCCTTGTTGACGGAGAGGCCAATCTAAAAGACCCCGCCGGCCCGCTGGCTCAATTATCCATTCATCAACTGCAGGACATTGGTCCTCGCCTGGAAGAGATGGCGCGCCAGCTCAAACCTTATCTCACGCCGGCAACCGCGTCCCACCTGGATCCCGCGGTTCGGGCCGCCATCCGCGCGTTGGAAGAATATCGGGGATGGCTGCAGCAACGACTGCCGGGCATGTCCAGCAACGTGGCCGTCGGACGCGAGAACTACGTTTTCTTCCTGAAGCATGTTGCGCTGGTCCCCTACACGCCCGAACAATTAGTCGCCAACGGCCGTCAGGAGTGGGAGCGGGCGGTCGCCTTCGAGGCCTACGAAAAGAATCGCAATTCCAGGCTGCCGCAATTGGCCCTGGCCAAAGATCAAGCCGCACAAATAGCCAGGGAGAAAACACAGGAACAGGAAATCCGCGATTTTCTCGAAGAGAAAAACATCCTCACTGTCCCCGCCTGGGTGCAGCACTATCGCAATCTTCCCTACCCCGCTTATCTCGCGCCGCTGGCTGCTTTCGGGGTGGCCGACGATCTCACTGGACCCACGCGGCTGAAGGACAACGCCACCAGCTACATCAAGACGCCTTCGCCTGACCGGGGATACTTCGATCTCTCCACCGCCCGCGATCCGCGCGGCATCATTGTGCATGAAGGCATGCCGGGACACTACTTCCAGAAGGTAATGTCGTGGACCAACGAAGACCCGATCCGGCGTCACTACTACGACTCCAGCGCCAACGAAGGCATCGGCTTCTACGCGGAAGAAATGATGCTGCAAGCCGGATTGTTCGACGACAGCCCGCGCACCCGCGAGATCATCTACAACTTCATGCGCTTTCGCGCCCTGCGGGTCGAGGTGGACGTGAAGCTGTCCACGGGAGAGTTCACCATCGAGCAGGCCGCCGAGTACTTCATGAAAACCGTTCCGCTCGACCGCGCCACGGCGATGGAAGACGCCACCTTCTACGCTTCCGTACCCGGCGTGGGAATTTCCTATCAGACGGGCAAACTGCAGATCATGAAATTGCTGGCCGAGGCTCGCCTGGCCCAGGGCGACAAATTCAACCTGCGCGAGTTTCACGACTTTGTGTGGAAGAACGGCAATGTGCCCATCGCCTTGTTGCGCTACGAATACCTGGGCAAGACAGATGAGATCGAAGCCCTGCAGCATTAACCTCGTTGTCACCCTTCTGAAATATGTTGTCACCCTGAGCGGAGTAGCTGCTTCGCTTCGCGAAGCAGCTACGCAGTCGAAGGGCCCCTATAGCGAGTTCAATGCCTGGGGTACAAGAAGCTCTTGGGTCGCCGAGCAAGAAAAGCCCGCGTGGCACGCATCACCGCATCCGATAGGGGCCCTTCGACTCCCCCGGATCGTCCGCAAGCGGACGATCCGGACTCGCTCAGGGTGACACTCCTCGCGGTTAGAAATTCTCCACCATCCAGACGTTGGCGTTGCCGCTGGCTTGCCACATCGCCAGATAGCGTCCATCGGGCGAAGGGATCGCCCAGCCCACGGCCATTTTGGTCTGCTCCCAAAATGGTCGCGCTCGACCCTGCAGGTCCACATTCAACAGTGCATTGGTGCCGGCAGTGTTGGAAGCGCTGACCCACAGACCCTTTCCGTCTGCCGTCCAATCGATTGCGTTAATCGAAGACCAGTCTTTCAAGGCAATCCGTCGCTCTTTGCCGTCTTTCAGAGTCAACAGCCGGATTTCCGGCTGCACGATGATGTCGAGTTTGTTTGATTTAGCAATGGCCAGGGTCGAGCCATCCGGCGAAAGAGTCCAGTTAAAGGCGTAGGGCAGCTCATCATCGATGTGTGCCACCTCCTGCCCCGTACCTTGCATGGGATCGAAGCTCATGAACGTCAGGCGCCGGTCGCCGGCAACACTGTAAAGGCAGAGACTGGAAGGCTGGCGTGCGCACTGTTCGTTGGTGAGGCCTTGCACTTCCATCACCAGCTGGGGCGGACCGCCGGCAACCGGGATCCGCAGCATGCGAACGGCGTTCGACGAATCGAAGGCCTGGCGGTATTGCAGATAGACGAGCTGTCTTTCCGTCCGGCGTCAGGCGTGGCAGCATCGATTGCTCACTGCCGCCAATCAGCAGCTCGGGCGTGGTCTGGTCTGGCGCCTGCCGGAAAATGTGGAATGATCCGTCGCGGTCCGAACCGAAGAGCACCTGCTTGCTGTCGGGCGTCCACGCCCACGGCAAGTCCTGCCGCTCATCCAGAGTGAGGCGCCGCGGCGTGCTCAGCCTGGTTCCGTTCCCTTCCAGCCTGGCGACGTAAACATCCGGCTGCCAGCCCTCTTTAAGGTAGGCGAGACGCTTCCCATTGGCGGAGCCGCTGAGGTATCGGATGGCGCCGGGGCTGGAAGTAATCCGCGCAGGTGTGCCCAGGGGCTTTCCCGTGCGCGCATCGATTTTCAACGACCACAGATTGGAGTCGTTCTGGCTGGGTGAGGCCTCATTCAACACATACACCATGCGATCTCCAGCCCAGGCCAGCGCCGGCCCCAGCCGCGCCTCTGACGAGACCACCCATCGTTGGTTGGTGGCCAAATCGAGAATTTCAATCTGAGGCTGTATTCCGTAGGTTCCTGCCCGATACACGCCCCGCAGAAACGCGATCCGCTTGCCATCCTGGGACCAGGCCGGAGAACGGAAAAGATCGCCGGTCTGGCCGGCGAGTTTTCGAGGCTGCTCTCCGTCCGCTCCCATCACCCACAGTTCCTGGCTCTCCGAGGTTCCTTTCAGAAACACGATCTGCGTGCCGTCTGGCGAGACCGCCGCCTCCCGGCCCTGGTCAGCCAGCTTGCGCGGGCTTCCTCCCAGAGCGGAGATCTGCCACAAACCCGGTTCCCGTGACGATCCCGCGAGCGAGGTGGCCAGAATGTGCGATCCATCAGGAAACCAGCTCACCGGCTTCGCCCTGAATCCTTCGGGCAAAGCTAAGGGATGAGTTTCACCGGTATCGACCTGGCGCAGGTAAGACCCGGTGTCGTCGGAAAATGCCAGGTACTTGCCATCGTAGGAAAGGGCCGCGCTGCTGATGGGGTACTCGCTGGGATTGGCGGTCAAGCGGCGCTCGACGACAGGAGGAGATGCGGGCAAAGTCCGCGATCCGCGCCGGCCCAGAAACAACCCCGCACCCAACCCTGCCACCAGCAGGACAACCGCCGCCGAGGCGATCCACCAGATACGGGCGGGCCGGGGCGGATGAACCGGGAGCTCGGCCTCGACCGCGGGCGGCACCCCGCTGACCGGCACCAGAAAGCGGTAACCCCGCCGCGCCACGGTCTCAACAAAACGCGGGTTCTCGGCGCTGTCTCCCAGCGCGTCCCGAAGCCGGCGGACGGCGGCGTTGAGGCTGTGATCGAAATCGACAAAGGTGTCGGCGGGCCACAAGCGGCTCCGCAGCTCGTCCCGCGAGACCACCTCGCCGGGCCGTTCCAGTAACAGGGTCAGTATCTGCAACGGTTGTTCCTGCAGCTTGACTCTCGAGCCATTGCGCCGCAGTTCTCCCGCCCGCAAATCGACTTCGAAGACTCCAAACTGGATCATCCGCGTCCCATTGCTGCTCATGACGGTCACGTGCCTTCTCCGAGCCTACGAAGTTTTAGCCGAAGCGTCCACTTGTTCTCGTGTCACCCACGCTCCTAAGCATTTGACGGGCAAGCGCTTAACAAGTTACCCACAAATAGGTTGCGGGTGACTGGCAAAGCCTTGAGGCACCCTCCGCGCGCCCTGAGGATCGGCGCTGCTGAGGTGGCTGCCGGTGCTTCAATCTTGGAAAACATGCCTGCTGTTAGTTACGTTCGCACTGGGGTTTACGTTCCCGGCGTGGCCGGAAGCCTATCCTCACCAAAGGCCACAGGTGTTTGTCTCTGTCTATGACGGCGCCGGAGTCTCAGCGACTGTCTTGGCCGAAGCGGAGCGGAGAGCGGCAAGGATTTTCGACGAAGCCGGAGTCGATGTCGTCTGGAAGAACTGTTCAACTTCCCAAACCCACGCAGGCCCGGACGCCCTCGTCCGGGCAGGCGAGCGCAGCTCGCCGCGGGTTCTTGGGAGGCGCAGAGCAAAGCGAGTTTGGAGCAGAG
This sequence comes from Terriglobia bacterium, assembly GCA_963699935.1. Classification (GTDB taxonomy): domain Bacteria; phylum Acidobacteriota; class Terriglobia; order Terriglobales; family Acidobacteriaceae; genus JAIQFF01. The sequence continues at coordinate 222,907 of CAVOVU010000020.1, read as the reverse complement.
AAACAGCAAAACATTGCCGGGTTTCGCCCGGCCGGGAGGGTGGGGGCACCCGCCCCTACGCGGTCCGGTATCGACTGTGTCAGCTTTGCCTGGCCAACTCGCCTTGCGGTGCGAATCGCGCCCGCGCTCTGCGAGCTCAGCCAGCGAAGTCTTCGGCGTAGCCTTCCTCTCGGACGAAGGCACCGGCTGCTACAGCGATGTCTTCTATGACCGCGCGACGGAATTGCACGCCGATTGGAACGTCGGCCTTGCGGACATTCTGGGTAACGTAATGGCACACGAACTCGGACATCTACTTCTGGGATCGAACTCGCACTCCGGCGCGGGAATCATGCGAGCACACTGGCAGGGCGAAGAGCTGCGCCGCCTGTCGCGGGGCAGCCTCTGGTTCACCAGTGAGCAGGCCAGCCACATGCGCGGCAAACTGAACGGAGCCAGTCAGCCAGTGGCACTCACCGCCCGTTCAAGTTACTGAGTTTCGCCGGTGCATTTCTTTGCGTCCTTTGCGAGTCCTTTGCGAACTTTGCGGTCAAAGGCTTTAACCGCGAAGAACGCAAAGGACGCAAAGGAACAGGCTCTGGGAATTCGCCGATCTCAGGAACTCTTCGCGGGCTGCTTGACCTCGGTTCCCGATCCCTCTTTCAGAGTATGGATGGCGTCCACCGGGACGTTGTTATCGAAGCGCTCGGTGAGTCCGCTCGGCCAGCGAATCTGGATCCAATCTATTTTCGCTGCCGCTCCCAGGCCGAAGTGTATGCGCATGTCGTTGTTCGAGTCGTAGCTTGAACCGCTGCGGACTTCGTCAACCAGCATTCGCGCTCCCACTTTCACCGTGACCCGCGCGCCAATTCCGTCCCGATTGGATTTCGTACCCACGGTCCTGATTCCGATCCAGTGATTGGGCGTGCGCACCTGGTTCACCAGCAGGCTTGGAGTTGCGTTCATGTTGCTGATCACCGCTGAAATTCGGCCATCGTTCCACAGGTCGCCGATGGCCAGCCCACGCCCGGCACGAACTGCCGTGATGCCCGGCCCGGCGTCAGCCGAAATATCGCTGAACGTCTTGTTGCCATTGTTGTGATACAGGATGCGCGGCTCCTCGTAGCTGCTGCCCAGGTTCTGCTTATCGACTTCGGGATAGACGTGTCCATTCACCAGCAGCAGGTCGGGCCAGCTGTCGTTGTCGAAATCCAGAAACATCGTGCCCCAGCCCAGGTAGCGGGTGTAAAGACCCAGGCCGGCGGCGAAGGTGACATCGTCGAACGTGCCGTTGCCGTTGTTGCGATAGAGGGTCGAAGTGTCGTCGGAAAAATTGGTTTTGAAAATATCCAGCCGGCCATCGCCATCGTAGTCGCCGATGGTTGATCCCATCCCGGCCTGCTCGCGGCCGTCCTCGTTGTAAGCGGCGCCGGCCACCACTGCCACGTCGGTGAAAGTTCCATCGCGATTGTTACGGTAGAGAATGCTGGGCGTGCTGTCACAGGCCACGTAGATATCGGGCCAGCCATCGTCGTCGAAGTCGAAAGTGGAGACGCTGAAAGCGTAGTGGCCGCTGGTCTGGTCGATCTTCGCCTTCGCGGTGACATCCTCAAATTTGCCGTTGCCCTGGTTGTGGTAAAGAATATTTTTGGCGCCCGCCAGGCCGCGCGGCCCGCACATTACCGGCACCCCCTTCCACACGCACGACGCTCTCTCTCCCGGCGCAGGGGCGGTGGACAGATCGAAGTCCACGTAGTTCGCCACCATCAGGTCGAGGCGGCCGTCGCGATCGTAATCGACGAAAGCGCATCCCGTCCCCCAGGCTTTCCCGCTCCCGGCAACGCCGGATTGCGCTGCCACTTCCGTGAACACTCCACTCTGATTGTGATAAAGCCGGTTCTTGCCGTAGTAGGTGACGTAGAGGTCTTCCCATCCGTCGTTGTCGTAGTCGCCCACGCAGACGCCCTGGCCCCAGCCATTCGCGGTCAGCCCGGCCTTGGCGGTCACGTCGGTAAAGGTTCCGTCGTGCTGGTTGCGATACAGATGATTTGTGGGCGCCGTTCCTGCCGGAAATCCTTCGAGTGTGGTGCCGTTCACCAGGAAAATGTCAGGCCAGCCATCGTTGTCGTAATCGAAAATGGCTACGCCGGTTCCGGTGGTCTCGATGATGTATTTCTTGGTGTCTTTCCCGCCGAAGACCTGGGTCATGGTCAGGCCGGCCTTTTCTGCCGTGTCCACAAAGTTGGCGATGGGCGTGGTCTTTCCGCTCTGGGCGACCGAAGTGGTAACAAAGACGAGGAGCGCCGCCAGTCTTGCAGTGGCTGGGAGCGTACGAGACTGCGGCGAAAAAACTGGATTCATGGCCCAGCCTGAATACTAGGGCGCTGAAATGAGAGGGTCAAGCCGGCGCGCAGAGACTGCCCGTCCCCAGGCAAACGAACTTAGCCGGGCGACCGAGCCCCTTCAGGGATGCTGTTCTTTGGCCATGACGGCCAGCTCGCGGACTATTTCCTGAAGCCGTGTCCGGCGCTCTTTGTTGGCGCGGGAGGCCATCGGGGCCGGATCCTCCTGGGCGGCATAACGGTCGTTCATGTCACGGATATTCGCGATCTCACTTCGCAGGGCCACAACGTTTCTCAACACATCGGCGGTGTACATACTTACAGAATACGCTATTGACCCCTCTCGCGCCGGAACCGACGAACAATGCCCCCTAGACCTGGGAATCCAGCACCAGGTCTGCCCGGCGGAGCATAGTAGTATTTCTGCGTGGCCCTCGCATCATTTCGTTTAAGCATCCAGAACCACGGGCGCACCCGGAACAGCTCGCGGTTGATGCTGCGGTGCGTGACTGTTCTGGCGATATGTCTGGTCGCCTTGTCATTTTCCGCTCTCGCCCAGAAGCCATCCACTCCGCAGCAGGTGGATTCGCTCTATCGCCAGGGACTGGCGGCGTTGCAATCCGGTGATCTGGCCAATGCCCGCGCCGCCTTCGAACAAGTACTGAAGCTCGCGCCCGGCAGCGCCGAGGCACACAACCTGTTGGGCTGGGTGCTGTTTGCCCAGGGACAAACCGCCGAATCCATTTCCCAGTTCAAGACTGCCCTGCGCCTGAAGCCTGATTTGGCGGCGGCTCATATCAACCTCGCCAATGCATTTGTGAAAAATGGCTCGCTGGCGGAGGCCGAGTCCGAAGCCCGAACCGCCTTGCGCCTGTCTGCCAATGACGCAGAGGCGCACCGCACCCTGGGAAGAATCGCCAGCTTTCGCTCCGACCCGGCGACGGCCGCCACTGAACTGAAAAAGGCGGTGGAGCTGCAGCCGCAAAGGGCCGACTTACGCGACGAACTGGGTTCGGTGCTGGCCCAGAGTTCACAAACGGACGAAGCCGCCAAACAATTTTCCGAGGCCCTGCGCCTGCAGCCTAACTTTGCCCAGGCCGCCTTGCATCTCGGCGTGGTGCGCTGGCAGCAGAAGCAGATGGACGAAGCTCTCAGCCTGCTGCAGCGCGCCGTTCAAAGTTCCCCGCAAAACGCCCAGGCCCACTTCTATCTGGGACGCGTCCTCGAAGACACGGGGCAGACTGCCAAGGCCATTGAGGAACTGCAGGCCGCGGTCAAGCTACAGCCCGAGTTCATCGAGGCCCAGACCCAGCTCGGAAAGATGCTGCAGCGTTCAGGCGACGCCCCCGGGGCGGTCGCGGCATTCCGGCAGCTTGTTCAATTGCGCCCCAACGATCCTGATGCGCACAACAATCTGGGCCTGGCGCTGATCCAGTCGGGTGACGCAACCGGTTCCATTCCTGAGTTCGAAGCGGCGCTTCAGCTTCGTCCCGCCGACACCGGTTACCGCACCAACCTGGGGACAGCCTACCTGCAGAAGGCTGATTTCGACGCTGCCATCGCACAATTTCAAACCGCCCTAAAGGCAACGCCGAACGACGCGACTTTGCACTACGATCTCGGCCTCGCCCTGAAATTGAAAGACAAATTGCCCGAGGCGATCGTCGAACTGAAAAAGGCCGCCGAACTCGATCCCAGCCAGCCTGACGTTCACTACACCCTGGGCGTAACCTTCTGGCAGCAGGGCGAGTTCGACCAGGCCGCCAGCGAGTTGCGCGCCGCCATCCAGTCCAAGCCTGACTATGCCGAAGCGCACTACACGCTCGGCACGGTACTCAAGCAGCAGGGCAAATTACCGGAAGCCGCCGCATCCCTGCGCGAGGCCATCCGCCTGCAGCCCGATTTTGCCGGAGCGCATACCACGCTCTCCATCATCCTGCGCCAGTTGGGTGATGAAGAAGGCGCCGCCCGGGAGCGCCAACTGGGGGCGCAGATCAGCAAAGACAAAACCAATCTGCAGGCTGCGACTTTCGATACCAACTCCGGAAAGAGGCTGCTCGGCCTGGGAGATCTCGACGGAGCCATTTCTCAGTTCCGCGCCGCCGTCGCCCTGGTGCCGACCTACGCTCCCGCCCATTTTCATCTGGCGGAGGCGCTGCAGAGGAAAGGTGAAGTGAAGGAGGCGGCCGCGGAATTTCAACGCGCCGCCGAACTCGATCCGCAATTGAAGCCGCAACTTCCCTGATATCGGCTAGGGCTTCGCGCTCCGTAACGCCACGATCTCCGACTCTACCGGAACCCCGCGCGTAACCTTGACTCGCAGCACTGCTTCAAACGGTTTCAATTCCCCCGTATTCTCAACCGGGACGCGTCGCAGCAATTCCTCGAGCGAATTCTGCTGACACACATACTCGACCGCCGCCTGCGTGCCGATCGTGGTAGTGCCGGCAAGAATCAGGACCGACTTCGCGGGATTCAAACCATGCACCAGCGCGATCACGGAATAATCCTCGCTCAAGGTGGAGTGAGAAGGGCTGCCCACCCAGTACTCCGCTTCTCCCGGTTGGGGATGGACGTTGGTGATCGACAAGTCGCCCTGGCGCGGGCCGGAGTCGAGGCGGCGAAACACAAAATCCTGCGTACTGGGAATTTCGCGCAGGGTCAGGTTCTCCGCCGGCGAGCCGACAAAGATCATGTCGTTGTTCTTGACATCGTCGAGCGAAAGCAGACTGCCGCGCTTGACCCGAATCTGCCGGTGCAGCAAACCGAAAGTGCGGTCGAGAGCGTGCACCGCCAGCACTTCTCCCACGCCGGTGTAGTGGTCCAGAATGGCATCGCGCGAGTCGCGGGCGGAATCGAAGTAACGCATTCCGGTTTCCGGCCGCCCCACGAAAGCGCCGTTGCTGAAAATCACCCAGGGCTCTTCCGGTCCGATGACAAACCCTTTCCAGAAAGCGGAAAATGCGGCCGGGGCCGCTTCCGTTCCCACCGCCCGTTGGCGGGCGGCGTTCTGGTTCAACAGCAGCAGACCAATGGTCGCGACCGCAGCGGCCAGCAGCACCGACAAAATCACCGGCACCATGGGCCACTGGCGCGGCCCTCTTCTTTCGGTTGCGTCTTTATCAAGGTCGTGTCCGCTCGCCGAGCGCACCCTGACTGGCCCCGCAGCCCGCTGATGGAAGGAGACTACGTAAGTGCCCTTCGGCACCTCAACCACCAGGTTGTCTTCTGCTCCTTCGGTGCTGTAGTACTCCGCCAGTTTGAGGCGAAGCCGGCCGGCCTGCACCCGGATGGTCGAGTCATGCTGCGGATCGAAGTCGTGCGGGCGCCCAAAAACCTCAGTCGCGATCTGATATTCCTTCAACGATGATCCGGGATGATCGAGCGCGTGCTCAGCCAAATACCGCAGCAATTTGCAGAGAGATTCCGAGCCGTGAAGCACCTGGCTGTTGACGAGCTTGTCAATCTGCCCCAGGCACCGCTCTCTTTCGGAACTTTGCGCGCGCGTAACAGACATTTAACGTAGGGTAACAAGCCCCCGCATCAGGCGGCAAGCGGAAGACTTAGCCTCGCCGTCACTGTATCAAACCTCATGAAACTTAAAAAATTACCGGCTTGAGCCCAGATTTTGTGCGGATTTCAGGTCGCCTCGGCATGTGGTGTCTTGGCTTCCGGCCCGTCTTCCGCAAGGACATCGGACGCTTTTATATGATTGTAATCAGTTGTTTACGAAGATTTTGCGAATTTTAAAAGGGCGGAAACGAATCCGGAGAATTATTTTTTTTCATATTGCCCGTAGGCGTGAACTTCCAAATGTCATACCCGATTCGCGAATCAGAGTTGCATTTGTCAACGCTATCAACAATCTACAGCCCGCCGTCGTTGGGAAGACGAACTGCTGGCATCGTTTGCAACTAGTGCTTTTGTATTAATCACCTAAAGTGTCTTCACGGGAGAAGCTGAATCTGCCAGTCACATCTTCAAACGAAGCTCGATCACTGCGATTCGCTGATATGACGGGGGCTACCGCTGTTTCCAAGTCTTCCACGTCGAAACCATTTGCCAAGTTGAGTACTCAGTGTGGGGAGGCAACAATGAAGAAGTTCTCCGTAATTTTAGGCACCCTGGCTCTGCTCGCGTTGAGCTGCGCGTTGTACACACCGCAAGCGGCCGCCCAAGCGGTCTACGGCAGTATTTTCGGAACCGTCACCGATCCGACGGGCGCGGCGGTAGCAGGAGCCAAGGTGGTGGTCACGTCGGCCACCAAGGGCACGACCTTCGAAACCACGACTAACTCTGATGGTAATTATAGCGTCACCCACCTCATCCCTGACCTCTACAACATTCGAGCGGAAGGTTCCGGATTCAAGGCGTTTGAGACCAAGAACATTCAAGTCTCCGCCGACGCCGGCGCCCGCGTGGACGGGCAATTCCAGGTAGGCGGTTCCACCGAAACCGTGGAGGTGACTGGAGAGGCGCCTCAATTGAAGACAGATCGTGCTGACGTGTCCACCACCTTCAATGACAAATACGTCCAGGACGTTCCCATTCTGAACCGCAACTTCACCAATTTGCAGTTGATGGCGCCGGGCTCGCAGAAGATGGTGGGCTGGAGCCATGCCGCCACTGAGAATCCGCAGGGCAGCCTACAGATCTTTACTCAGGGCCAGCACTTCAGCGGCACCGCGTTCGAACTGGATGGAACCGACAACCAGGACCCGATCCTGGGCATTATCGTTGTGAATCCGAACCTCGACGCCGTTACTGAAGCCAAGGTGGCGTTGCAGAACTACGACGCCGAATTCGGCAAGGCAGTCGCCAGTGTGGTCACGGCGCAAACCAAGTCGGGCACCAACAGTCTTCATGGCAGCGGCTTTCTGTTCCGGCGCTCCGATGCGCAGCAGGCGCGCGATCCTTTCACCCAATATGCCAAGGATCCCGTTAGTGGACGATTTATTCCGCCGTCTCGATGGGCGCAGTTCGGGGGCACCATCGGTGGGCCCATCATCAAGGACAAACTCTTCTTTTTCGGCGACTACCAAGGCACACGTCAGACCAACGGCGTAAGCGGAACCTTCACGCTTCCGACCAACACGGTCCTGAGCACCTGCACACAGACCACCGGGAACTGTGATCTCAGCGAATATCTGGCAGCAGGCGTTGCTGGCGGGGGCCAGGTTTACGATCCCACTACGGGCGACCCCAACACCGGGGCCGGCCGCACTGCATTCGCAGGAAACCTGATTCCGAACAGCATGAATCTCGCCCGCCGCGAGGGCCGTCCTGGCAGCCTTCCCTGCTCCCCAGACGAACACCGTTCTCAATAACTTCATTGGCTCCGGTTCCGGTCCCTTCAGCCAAAACAGCTTTGACACCCGCATTGACTACGCTGCCAGTTCAACCATGAATGTGTTCGGCCGGTTTAGCCTCGACTACTTCAAATTGTCTGGCAAGGGATTGCTGGGCGCAGTCGGTGGTCCCGGCAATGGCCTACTTGGTCTGGCGGGCAGCTCGATCACCCACAACTACAGCCTGGCCACCGGTTTTACCAAAACCCTCAGCTCAACCTTGCTGACCGACTTCCGCTTCGGCTGGTTCAAATACAACCCCCAGACGGAAAAACCGGATGGTGGCTCTCCGATGAGTGATTTCGGAATTCCCAACGCAAATACCAGCGACCCCAAGACCGCAGGTCTGGGGGCATTTCTGCTGGGCTCAGACCCCATTAGCGGCCAGGGCTGCACCACCAACAACGGAGGCCAGGGCTGTGTTATTTCGAGCTTCGGTGACGGTCTGGGAGTCGCGCGCTGCAATTGCCCGCTGACCGAGAGCGAGCAGCAATTCCAGTTCGTCAACAACTGGACCAAGATCATGGGTAACCACCAGATCAAGTTCGGTGGTGACATCCGCTACGCCATGAACTTGCGCATCCCCAGCGACAATAACCGCACCGGAGAATACAACTTCAGCCCTCAGGCAACGTCGAACGGCGGCACTGGCGGTCTGGACCTGGCATCTTTCCTGCTGGGACAGGTCACGTCCTTCGCGCGCTATGTCAATAACCCCGACATCGCTTCGGCAAACAATGCTGCCGAGCGCCAGAAGCGCTGGTTCTTTTACGGCCAGGACACCTGGCGTGCCACCAACAAGTTGACTGTTAACTTCGGATTGCGTTGGGAGATTTACTTCCCTGAAACCGTCAATGCCAAAGGCAACGGCGGATTCGCCAACATCAAGGACCTGAACGGGGCGGGGGCGATCCGCGTGGCAGGCTTCGGCGACGTCGGCTTGAATGGCAACGTGGACAATTACTTCAAGGCCTTCGCGCCACGCCTGGGTATCGCTTACCAGGCCACTCCGAAGACTGTAATACGCATGGGGTATGGGCGCAGCTATGACATCGGCGTGTTCGGTTCGAATTTCGGGCACACGGTTACCCAGAACCTGCCGGTACTGCTAAAGCAGAACGTGGATGCCACCGCATTCAACCCCGCCGCTTCTGGTAGCAAGGTGCCGGTGTTCCTGCTGGACGCTGGCCCGGTAGCGGCCACTTTCCCAGCCGTTCCTTCGGACGGAATCATTCCGTTCAGCGCTCTTGGGGGCCAGGTTTCGGGCATCCACATCCGTCCTACCGGCCAGGTATTGCCGCTGGTGGATTCGTGGAATGCTACAGTGCAGCACCAACTCACCAACAGCATTAGCGTGGAAGTCGCATTCGTGGGCAGCAAAGGGACACATGGCTTCGCGGGCGACGGTCCGAACTACGACGTAAACCCCGTGTCGATGTTCGGCTATCAACAAATCAACCCGGCAACAGGCGTGTTGTACACCCAAAATGAACGGCGGCCTCTATTCCCGCAGATTCCCTTTGACTTGGGGAATTTCTATGGCAACGATGCCTCCAGTTCGTACAAGGCGTTCGAAGCCAAGATAGAGAAGCGCTTCACCAGCGGTCTGCAGTTCGTTTCTCACTACACCTTCTCCCACGCCAACGGCTACGACAGCAATTACTATGCGATCAGCCATCCCATCGCCTACGGACCGGTTGATTTCAACCGGAACCATGTGTTCGTATTCAGCACGGTGTACGAATTGCCTTTCGGAAAAGGCAAGAAGTACATGGGCGGCGTAAGCAGAGGAATGGACTACGTCGTGGGCGGATGGCAGGTGAGCAACACCACGAACTGGAGCAGCGGTTTGCCCTGGACTCCCAGCTTCGCCGAATGCGGTGATGAGGAAGACGTAGGCGTCTGCCGTCCCAACAAGGGTTCAGGCACGCTCCACACCGGAGCGGGTTCCCTTGACCCCATCTCCCATACCATCACTTACTTCACCCCGGTTGCCAACATCGTTACAGATCCTGGAGTTTTCGCTGATCCAGGTTTCGGAAACCTGGGCAACCTGGGCCGTAACACCTACCATGGCCCGTCGGGCTTCTACTCTGATATGTCGGCAGTGAAGAAGTTCCAGATCACGGAGAAGCTCAACGCACAGTTCCGCGTGGATGCCTTCAACATCTTCAATCATCCCGTCTATGCTTTCAGCGCCAACAACGGGGCCAATGGCTGTATCGATTGCCAGGGTGGTAACAACGGCAAGATCACCAGCCTTGAGGGTGGTACAACCATGCGTCAACTGCAGTTTGCCATCCGCTTCGACTTCTAGAAATAGAAGCGAGCCTTGCTTTGGAGGAGGGAGTCATCGATTCCCTCCTCTTTTTTTATCCCATAGTCGCCAATCCCCCGTGGCCTGCGCACCACCATCTGCCACACTGAGTCGCTTCTTCTCGATCATCCATTGATTTTTGCGAACGCAAGCTCGAAGTGCTGCATCTTACCTGGAGGGGCGGCTCTCGGGGTCTTCACGGATGCCGCGGACCAGATGGCTTGCTGCCCTCCTCACACTCAGTTTGATTCCAGCCTGGATGCGGTCCCAGACGCCCTCCATGAGCGCCGCTGGAACGGCGAAATCAATCCAGCAAACCCATCTCGATTCAGCCCAACCGGGCGGGCTTCCGGCCGGCAGAGGAAACTCCGGGTACGCCGGAAACAAAGCCTGCGCCGCCTGTCATGCCTCCATCTACCAGTCCTACGCGCGCACCCCGATGGCACGAGCCAGCGGTCCGGCGACGGCCAACGTGATTCCAGCCGATTTCGTCCATACCGCGTCAAATGTGCACTACCGTATTTATTCCGAGAACGACCGCGTCTGGCTTAGCTTCGAGCGGCCAGGCGACCCGGCGGTGAATGGCAAACGGGAATTGCTCTACTACATTGGCTCGGGACGCCGCGGCCTCACTTACCTGTTCGCCCGGGACGGCTTCCTCTTTGAATCGCCAATTAACTGGTATGGCCGCGAGCAGCGCTGGGACATGGCACCTGCCTATCAGAAGGCGGACGAAATTCCGCTCAACCTCCCCGTAGTCACCAGCTGTTTGCGCTGCCACGTCAGCGAAATGCGGGCGCCCGTCAAGGGAACAGAAAACCTCTACGCCCGGCCCGCGTTCCTGCAACCCGGGGTTAGCTGCGAACGCTGTCACGGACCGGGGGCTGCGCACATCGCGGCGGCGCATGCCTCTCCGGCGCAGATCGCGAAAGGCCAGAGCAGGATCGTGAACCCTTTGAAGCTCTCGCCAGAGCTTCGCGATGCAGTGTGTATGCAGTGCCACATGGAGGGCAAGGTCGCGATTGAGCGTGCGGGCCGCCACGCCTATGAGTTCCAGCCAGGGGAATCTCTTTCTGACTACATTCGTTATTACGTCCCGAAAAACAATCAGGCCGGAGAACTGGGAGGAGTGAGCCAGGTGGAGGCCCTGGCGCAAAGCGAATGCAAGAAAAAGTCCGGGGACGCCATGTCGTGCGTCAGTTGCCACGATCCGCACTTTGAGCCGTCGGCTGCAGAGCGGGTGTCCTTCTACCGCAAAAAGTGCCTCACTTGTCACGGGGCCCTATTCGGTGCCAGCCATCACATCCACCAGCCTGACTGCACCTCTTGTCATATGGCCGCGCTGCCCAGTAGCGATGTGGCTCACACTCAGGTCACAGACCACCGCATTCTCCGCCATCCCGCCCAGGTACGGGAGGAGGTGAATGCTTCAACCGTGTCCATCCTTCCTTTTCCCAACTCGCCCGAAGCCGAACACGATGTCCGTGATTTGGCCCTGGCCTGGCAAGCGCTGGCCGACCGGGGTGTGATTACGGCTGAACCCCATGCCGAGACGCTACTGCGCAGCGGCCGCCTCACAATTCCCTCATGACCCAGAAATACTGTCCGGGCTCGCCTACATCGAACAGCGACAGGGTTCGACCAGGCAAGCTCGTGAGCTGTACCGGCGGGCGCTGGCGGCGGACCCCAATCTGATCGATGCGGCCGACAACCTGGGTGTCATTGAAGCCGAAAGCGGACACGCCCGCGAAGCCATAGAGTTATGGCAGGGAGCGTTCCAGCGCGCCCCGGGCAGAAGCGGCATTGGGTTGAACCTGGCTCGATCTTTCTGTGCGCTCGGAAGGTTTGACGACGCGCGGTCTTACACTCTCCGTGTTTTGGAATTCAATCCCGACATGGGTGTGGCCAAAAATATGTTGCAGTCCCTGAATCGCACGCCTCCAGGTTGTGCCAACTGATCCGTCCGCGCGGTCTCAGGCGACGCCGAGTTCTGAACCCGGCTGACACGTCGGCGGGTTCGGCATGAGGATCGATTGCTCTTTGTGTTCTAATTCCAAGTGCTTCACATTTCAGGTGCCGTCAATTTGCGCATGAATTTTTCTCACCGCAAGACTTCGACGAGGTGGTCAACTTGTGTGATTGTGTTCCTGCTGGCCTGCTGCGTCTCGGCCTGGCCACAGACCCCGGCTGCTTCCCCGTCCCGTCTCGCTGATGAACGGGCACAGTCCCTCCCTCCCGAGCCTGCAAATCCCGACTTCGCTGCAGCGCGGACTCTGCTGCAACAGGGTAAGTACGACGAAGCGGTGGCACAACTTTCGGATTTAGCGGCGAAGAATCCCGGACTAAAGGGCTTGTCCCATGAACTTGGTACCGCCTATTACAAGAAAGGCGACTACATCAAGGCGATTGAATCGTTCAAGCAGGCCCTCGCCGAAGATCCGCGAGAATAAGGAAGCGATCCAGTTGCTCGGGCTGTCCTACTACCTTTCCGGCCGGCCCGGTGAAGCCATCCCGCTGCTGGAAAAGGTCCAGGCTTGGTATCCGCGCGCCAATGTGGATGCCACCTATATTTTGGGATTGTGCTACATCCAGTCCAAGGACTACCCGCAGGCGCGAACGGCCTTCGCCAGAATGTTTGCGGTCCCGGCGGATTCTGCCGCCAGCTACCTGTTTACGGCGCGCATGCTGCTGCGCCAGGAATTTGATCCGATCGCCGAAGAGTACGCCCAGAAGGCCATCGCTCTCGATCCCAAGTTGCCCCTGGCCCACTTCTTCCTGGGAGAGCTTCACCTGTACAAATCGAGGATTCCGGAGGCGATCAGCGACTTCCAGCAGGAACTCGCCCTTAACCCCGGCCACGCGCCGACCTACTACAAACTGGCCGACGCCTACTCCCGCATCCAGAAGTTCGATGATGCGGAGCGGCTGCTGCAACGCTCCATCTGGCTGGATTCGACTTCAACCGGACCTTACATTCTTATGGGTAAAGTACTGCAGAAAAAAGGGGAAACCGAACTCTCGGTGAGGGCCCTGCAACACGCATTGGGCATGGACCCCAACAATTCCGTCACCCACCACCTGCTGGGCCAGGCCTATCGCGATATGGGACGAAACGAAGACGCAGAGCGCGAGTTGAAAATCGCCGAGCAGTTGCAGGAAAGCGGGAACGGCAAGCCCTAGCACGTGTGGGTCGGACACTCCCTTCGACTTCGCTCAGGACAGGCTCTGTCCGACCCACACATTTCATTTCTGCTCTTTGGCCAGGCGCTCCGCCATGTCCTTCGGCAGTTCATGCAGGAACACCAGGAAGGCGGCGTTGGTCCAGCCGAAGCCGATCACGTTCTGCTGATATCCCGCGTGCACGCCTGACTCCGAAGAGCGCGTGACCACGTTGTACTTCTCGCGGATCGTCCCATCGCGGCGAAAGTTTTCCGCGATGGTAGCCAGAAAATTGTAGGAAATCCGATTGGCATCGTCATTAAAGCCATAGCGCCGCAGGCCTTCGATGGCGACAATCTGCGTGGGCGCCCAGCCGTAAGGATAATCCCACTGCACGTCAGCGAAGTTGCTGCTCATGGCCAGTCCTCCGGGCTGCTCGAAAATGCCCAGGTTGCGGGCCAGTTCCTGCGCCTGTTCCGGGGTGGCCAGTCCGGCCCACAGCGGATAGAACGTGGTTATGTATTCGTAGGAGGAGCGCACCCCGGTTTCGAAATCGTAATCGAAGAACAGCCGGCGCCCGGGATCCCATAGATATTTCTGGATCCTCTCCTTTCTCAGCTCCGCCCGCTGCAGCCATTTCTGCGACTCGTCCTTGCGCCCCAGAATCTCCGCCATCGCCTGCAGGTCTTTTTCAGTTTTATAAAGCAGGCTGTTCAGGCAGATGGGAGCAAAGTGATGAGTCGCGGCGCCATAGGGGCCAAAGCGAAAGGAAATGTCGAACCCCGATTCCCGCATGGAGCGGTCGCCCTTGTAATAGTCAGGGGTGAGTGAAATCTTCCGCGCCGGTTCGCACTCGGGCTTTGCCATGGTGGTTGCGGCATCACAGACCTGCATGGAGAAGCGGAAGCCGACTGCGGAATCGGAGTCGCCGGTATTCTCCACCAGATAGTTCCGCCCCGTCTGGGGGTGCAGCAGGAAGTAACCTGCAACTTTGCGATAGCTTCCCGCTTCGTCTTTCAGGCTCTCCGGGGCCGGACCGTTTCCGAAGTCGTAATAGCGCGAGAGCCCGGTGGATCCGGCGAGGTGCGGCTCCCGGTTCCAGGTTTCATAGTCCTTGCTGGCGTAGGCGTACCCCTTTTCCAGCCAGCCTCGGTTCTCGTGACCGGCAGCCTTGTCGGCTTCGTACACGGCCATGATCATGGAGGTCAGAAAGGGCGGTTGCGAGCGCGTCAGATAGTAGGCGCGATTCGCATTCAGGATGGTGCCGTAATGCTCAATCTCGAAAAAGAAGTTGTCCACCATGCCCCGGGCCAGGTCAAGACGTCCGGCGCGCACCAGTCCCAGAATGATGAAATAGCTGTCCCATCCGTACATCTCGTTGAAGCGGCCGCCGGGAACCACGTACTTGTTCTCGAGGTACAACAGGCCGGGAGCGATCTTGCTGGGATCAATCTGTCCGGGAGCGGTAATAACGGCAGGGCAGGGGACGCACCTGTACCTTGCATCGCTTCTGCAGGTCCTGCACTGCCGGGGACGCGGGGAAATCAGCCGGCAGATATAGCACCGAGGCCTCGGTCAACTTCGGATCAACCACGGTCTGGCAGTCTGTCATGGAGCGGGTCAGCGTGTCCCAACCCGAGGATATGTAAGTGAGGATGGGCGCGAGACCTGAATCCGGCGCGGATTTGGCTTCGGCGGCGTACGTCCTGACGCTCGCCAGTGCTAAAAGCGCAATGACAACAATCTGCTTGAATCGCGTGACTTTTAAGGCTGCGGTTGAGTAAGTCATGAGGTTTGGCTAGGAACGTGTGGGTCGGACACTCCCTTCGACTTCCTGTCCGACGCCTTTGCAGTTGATTTTGATCGTTGTGTTGCAATGGTATTAAAGTCAAAGGCGTCGGACAGAGCCTGCCCTGAGCGAAGTCGAAGGGAGTGTCCGACCCACACACGCTCATTTGTGTCATACCGCCATGCGGCCCTGCTCGGCTTCTTTCTGGGCAATGTACTGCAACAGAATGTCGCGGGAAGAAACCAGCCCCTTCAGTTCCTTGCCATCCACGATGGGCAAATGACGAAAGCCGAATTCCCTCATCAGGTACAGACAATTCTCCATGGTTTCTTCAACGCTGACCGCCTTGGGGTTGGCGGTCATCACTTCTGAGATCCTGGTGGTCCCAGGCAACCGTCCGGCGGCCACGACGCGGTTCATGATGTCGCGCTCGGAGAAGATGCCCACCAACTCGCCATTGCGCAAAACCGGCAGCGCGCCGATGCGATGCTCCATCATGAAACGCGCGCCTTCCAGAACGCTGCGGTCGGCTTCGATCGAATAAACCCGGCGGTTTTTTACGAGATCATAGATCGGCGACATGGACGACTCCTCTCGGCGTCAACTTGGGAGCCCTCTCGGGGGCAGTAAAGGGCACCACTCTACCACGTATGCGGTTTGGTATCTATCCTTTGTGAGGGTTTTGGGAGGAATAAAGCGGCAGCCTGGGAAGGCTGCCGCGGGTACCATTCCAGCTTCCTGCCTAGAAGCGGAACGCAGGTCCAAAGGTTACTTTAAAGTTATTATGAGTGCCGTTATCAAAATAGATCTCGTCACCCGCCTCCAGCCGCAATCCGATGGGTCCCCAGAAGCCCTCAACCCCGCCACCGGGATACATGGCGAACCGTGTGTCCCCGTTCTGGACCGCGCCCAGGGCCCCGACAAAGCCTGAGGGGGCGTTCTGATCGCTCACGGTGAAGTTGACGAACCCAAGTTTGCCGGTCACATAAGCCCGGAAGGGCCCCGAACTGGTCTGGAATTTAGGCCCGAACAGAGCAGTGAGCGGGCGCAGGCGCGTTTGCACAAACTGAGTCGTAACCCCGTCGGAAAACACGCTGGTGAAGTTGCGCTCGAAGTCGTAGGACATTTCGCCCTCGAGCTGAATGTTGGGATGCACGTTGAAAGCGGCTCGCCCACCTACTCCGACGAAATTGATGTGGGGAGTCGTCGTACTGAGATTCAAATAGTCTGCGAAGACTCCCACTTCGACGTGGTCAGAATCTTGCGCCACTAGCGCCGACGGCAAGGCCAAACCGCAACCTAGCACGAGCAGAAAAATAAAGCGTTTCATCCGTTGTATTTCCTCCTGGTTCGGTCTTCATCTCGCTCACACACTCTTCCCTGAGAGCATTGGCCACGGGGAAGAACTGCTGCAGGAGCGGTGCAGGCGGGTAAGCAAGGCATAAGATGCCCGCAGTAGGCGGTTGGGTTGGGTGCGAAGATCAGGTCCCTGAACTACTCAGCACACCGTCGGTTACAGGAATAAGCTCCGAAAACAATTGGCGCGGATCCGGAGGGACCCGCGCCCCGAGGTCGATGCGCATGCGTTCATTTCGCTGGGGTACGGTTATCCGCGGACTTCTGTTGTCGCGGGGTCATTGAAACCACTGTGTATTCTCTTTCCTTCTCATCCAGATCTTCCACTTGCAGCAGCATCTTGTCCTTATGGATACGAAACTGGGCGTCTTGACCCACCGGCAGCAGCACGGGATGTTTTTCATCCCGAGGACGGATGCGGTATATCACAGTGTCGCTCTGCAAGAGGTATTCCTGGCAAAGTAACGCGTGGGTTTTCTTATGAGCGGAATCGGTCCCCACCATTTCCCCGACAAAGCTCTTTCCGCTGTTTTCATCCAGCCCACACTCTACCGAGTCCATTTGGAGTAAAGTGCCGCTCTGGTGGACTTTTGGTTCCTTGGCCTGGGCCCAGGAGACCAACAGGACTGCCGTCATGAAAATCTTGGTCTTCATCATCCTCTATCCCCTCCTCCTCGCTGTCCGGCTGGCTAACTCCGGGCCAGCGGTGACATTCATTCTGACCCAGGTCCTCTTTCAGCCACTACATCACCCTGGTGAGAGAGCTGACGTAATCAGGGGGAAACTGTAGGCAAATTCTCATTGAATCCAAAAGGGCTACAAAGAATCATAGGTACAAAGAACCATAGTTGACGGGATTTGCCCGACCCCGATAGGCTGCTAATGGTTACCAAGGTCAATGGCTCAGCCCGGGACTGGAAATACCGGGGCCGATGGTCCGGGCGGGAATTGGGTTCAGTCACTCGCAACCCTGCAAGCAGTACAACGAAAAGACAGTTACGCCGCATCTGAATTAGTGCGGCCGGAAAAGGCGACTTGACGGACGCGAAAAAACTACAGGGCGACAAGCTTTCGGAAGCAGCTGCGATCGAGCGCGCCAAGCAGGGAGATGCAGAAGCCTTTCAGCTTCTCTACAGCCTGCATAAGAGGCGGGTTTACTCGCTGTGCCTTCGCATGACCGCCAACACCGCGGAAGCTGAGGACCTGACTCAGGAAGCTTTTCTGCAGTTGTTTCGCAAGATTGCCACCTTTCGAGGCGAATCAGCTTTTTCCACGTGGCTGCACCGGATGGCGGTAAACGTTGTCCTGATGCAGTTGCGCAAGAAAAGTCTTCCCGTGGTCCCGCTCGACGAAACGCTGGACAACGAGGAAGAGGCGCCCAAGAAGGAACTGGGCGCGCAAGATCCGATGCTGGCCGGCTCGATTGATCGGCTGCGGTTGCAGCGTGCGGTAGATGCGCTGCCGCCGGGATATCGCAGGATTTTTGTCCTGCACGATGTAGAAGGATACGAACATAACGAGATTGCCGCAATGGTGGGATGCTCCATCGGCAACAGCAAATCTCAGCTCCACAAGGCGCGCATGAAATTGCGCGAATCGCTTAAGACGAGCAGAGCCGAAAAGGCCACCAAGCCGTGGTAAGCGATGGCAGAGCTGTAGAGAGCAGCAAATTGGGGAGATGAAGTATGAACTGCACAGAATTTCAGGAAATTTTGCCGGAGGTGTTTGAGGCGGGCAGGACAGCGGAGCAGGCAGCGCATTTGAAGTCCTGTCCCAGGTGTTCCGGCTTGCTCGCGGACCTCGATCTCATTGCTCGTGAAGCACGGCAACTGCAAGAGCTGGCCGAGCCCAGCCCGCGGGTGTGGAACTCGATTGAGATCGAATTGCGGCGCGAAGGCGTTATTCATGAGGCCCAGGGCGGACCCACGCTGGTGGCGCCACGCGCGCGATCCTGGAACCTGGGAGGATGGCTGGCTCCGGTGGCGGCCCTGGCCCTGGTCGCGTTCGGAATCGGTGTGTACCAGAGAGGATTGCGCAGCCCGCAATCGCCGCCGCAGGTGACGGCCACGGTCCCCGCCCAGATCTCCAACCCGCAGGCGGCGAAAAGCCAGCCCGCTAACAATAACAATGAGGACCAGCAATTACTGGCCGCGGTGGCCTCGCGCTCTCCCGGCCATGCGGGCGCAGTATGCTTCCAATCTGCAGAATGTGAATGCCTACATTCGCGATGCCGAGGAATCCGCCCAGGCTGATCCCAACGACGAGGAAGCTCAGCAGATCGTGATGGATGCTTACGAGCAACGCGCGGCGGTTTACGAAATGGCGTTGGATCGTTCCCTGCCTTAGCGGGAGAGGATGGACTCATCGTCGCAGCCGACCATGAGAGAAAACCCAATGGCGAAAGCGCGGCGGACACAACTGGTTTCGGTGGTGATACTGGCGACGGCGATTTGCGCTTCCGCCGAGGTGCGCAAGGAATTCCGCTTTACCGTGGGACCCAGATCAGTCATCTCAATCACCAACCAGTACGGACCCATTTCGGTGAAGCCGGGCGGGGGCACGCAGGTTATCGTGACTGCCATTCTTCACTCTGACCAGGTCGAGGTTGATCAAGCCCAGAGCGGGAGCCGCGTGGATATTCTCACCCACCTTCTTTCCCAGGCCGATGCCGACACTGGCCGGGTGGACTACGAAGTATCCGTACCGGCCGACGCCAGCGTTACCCTGCGCTCCTCCACCGGCCTGCTGCGTGCCGAGGGCCTGCACGGCGATGTGACCCTGGAAGGCAGCCAGGCCAATGTGGAAGTACGTGACATCAGCAATGCCCACGTGCATGTCCGCACTCTGAACGGCTCCGTTACCCTGAACAATATCCGCAACGGGCACGTGGAAGTCACCTCGGTGGGCGGTGACGTGGTGCTGAATTCGGTGAACGGCCCGCTGGTGCAGGTAAACTCGACCAGCGGAAAGATCCACTACGAAGGCGATTTTGGCAGCAGTGGCGAGTACATGTTGACCAGTCACAGCGGAGATATCGAGGCCAGCGCTCCAACCGATGCGTCGTTTGACGTGACCGCGCGCTCGGTCCGGGGCAAGGTGGAGAACGACTTCCTCCTGGAGCCGAAACACACTCCCTTCGTGGCCAGGGCAGGGAGTGCCTTCGCAGGTACGATGAACAAGGCAGCATCTTCGGTCCGGTTGTTTTCCTTCAGTGGTAAAATCCACCTCAAGAAGCGCTAAAAACCAAGCGACAGTGAGAGGCTGGCGGGACGGTTGGATTCGGTCCCGCGATTTGCCCTACATGAGCACTCGACCAGGCGGGCCGTCCGACAGCACCAAGCCGGCGTCTGTCCCCGGGGTGCGGGCCGTCGTCCTGGTGGGCTTCATGGGCGCCGGCAAGAGCAGTGTCGGGGCCGCTCTGGGCCGCAGGTTGGGCTGGCCTTTTGAAGATCTGGACGAGCGCATCCAGGCCCGGGAACAACGCTCCATCGAGCAGATTTTTCGGGTTTCCGGGGAGCATGCGTTTCGCCAGTTGGAGCATGCCGCGCTGGGTTCGCTGATTGCGGAGCTGGGCGCTTCCGCCAAGGTGGTGGCGGTTGGGGGTGGGGCCTTCGCCCAGGAGAAAAATGCCGCGCTGCTCGAAGCGGCCGGGTTCTCGACCATCTTCCTGGACGCTCCGGTGGAAGAGTTGTTCCGCCGCTGCCGACAGCAACCGGTGGATCGACCCCTGCGCGGCGATCTGGATGAATTCCGCCGCTTGTACGACGCCCGCCGGCCCTGCTATCTGAAAGCCGGGCTGCGCATCGACACCGCGGGCAAGGACGTGGACCGGGTAGCGGCCGAAGTGATCGACATCCTGGGTCTTCGGTAGCCGCGCTCGGCCTATCGAAGACCGCGTTTAACCCGCATTTCGAAGGAGTGTGAACGTGAAGGTGAGAACGGCTCGGACAGTGGCGATCTGGTGGCTTCTGCTGCTCGCGGCGGTGGCAAGCCCGGCCAAGGACAAGGAACCCGCATACCAGAATGTGGACGCGGGCTCATTTGGCGTCTTCATGAACGGACACAGAGTCGCTACCGAAAAGTTTTCCATCCAGCAAAATGCTTCCGGTAGCGTTGCCACTTCGGAATTCAAGACCGACGTGGCCACCGCCCCCGCCGTTCAGTCTTCAGAATTGGAGCTGGCGCCGAACGGTGACTTGCGCAAGTACGAGTGGAAAGAAGTCAGCCCGGGAAAAGCCCGGGCGGTGATCACGCCCAACGATAATCTTCTGGTCGAACGCTCTACCAACACCCCTCAGGACAAGGAAGAGGAGCACCCTTTCCTGCTGCCGCTTTCCACCAGTGTTCTGGACGACTACTTCTTCATCCACCGGGAAATTCTGGTGTGGAAATATCTGGCCACCGGTTGCCGTCAGGACAAAGGACAAGTCACCTGCCCGCAGAACCAGCAGGTAAAATTCGGCGCTATCAATCCGCACCAGCGTTCTTCCCTGCTGGTGAGCATGGCCTTCACCGGGAAAGAGAAGACGCCGGTAAATGGCGTGGAGCGGGAACTCAATCACTTTCTGCTCAAGAGCGATGCCGGGGAATGGTCGCTGTGGTTCGACGATCAGTTCAAGCTGGTGCGCATTCTGGTGCCCGGCGACAATACCGAAGTGGTGCGCGACTAGATACACACGGTTTCCATGTCCCTGATCGACGCACGTACGTCGCGGGTCCTGTTCACGGTGCTGCTGTTCGCGCTGGGGTTCGGCTTTCTCTACATCGCGCGCCACACCCTGATTGCATTCCTGTTTGCGGTCTTCTTTGCCTATCTGGTGGATCCTGCAGTCTCCCGCATAGAAAAACTGGTACGCGGCAGGGGGCGGGCGATCGCGGTAATTTATTTACTGCTGGTGGTTCTCCTGATTACGTTCTTCTTTTTCGTCGGACCGAAAATTGCGCGCCAGGGGCAGCGTTTGAGCGAGTCCCTGCCCAAGCTTCTGGAGACCGTCAGTTCCGGCCAGATTGCCGAACAGATCGGCAAGGAACAGGGGTGGAGCGTGCATACCCGGGTACAGCTCTCGTCCTTGCTGGCCAGCCACCGCAATGACCTCCTCGGCCTGGCCCAGCGTATCGGCTTGCGCGTGGCGGATGTTGCCAAGGAAGCCTGGTTGCTGATCGTCGTGCCCATTCTGGCGGGCTTCTTTCTCAAGGACGGGCGCGCCTTCGGCGAAGTGCTGCTCTCGTTCGTGCACTCCCGCCCGCAGCGTGAATTTCTGGAGGGGGTGCTGGGCGATCTCAACCAGATGCTGGCCCAATTCATCCGCGCCCAGTTGACGCTGGCGGCATTTTCGTTCGTCATCTACATAGCGTTCATGGAACTGGCGAGTGTTCCCTACGCGCTGGTGCTCGGTACGGCAGGCGGAATGCTGGAATTCATCCCGGTGGTCGGACCTCTGGTCGCCGCCGCCGTGATCTTCGGTGTCGCATTGCTGATGAGCTATCCCGCACTGGCTCATCCTGCTGATTTTTCTGGCGGCCTGGCGCCTGGTGCAGGACTACGTGATCTCACCGCGCATCATGGGACAAAGCATGGAACTGCACCCGCTGGCGGCCATCTTTGGCGTGCTGGCCGGGGGCGAGATCGCAGGTGTACTCGGCATTTACCTTTCCATCCCCATCATGGCCAGCCTGCGCATCGTGTGGCGGCGCTGGCGGCTCTATGCCGAGAAGAAACGCTTCGGCCCGCTGAACGAATATTCCTTCGGCTCCGAGATCACTCCCAGAACATAAGCCCACGTGGGGGCAGCGAACTGAACTGGACATTGACACTTGTCAGGCAACACTTTCGGCTTCGTTCCGAGGGCGTGAGCCACCTGTGTTGTAAAATCCCAAGAAACCCTTATGGCTGAGAAAATCCCTGTCGGAATTCTGGGCGCTACCGGCATTGTCGGGCAGCGCTTTGTGCAGTTGCTGGAGCATCATCCCTGGTTCGAGGTAGCGTGGCTGGCGGCCTCGGACCGCTCCGAGGGCCGTCCCTACGCGGAGGCCGCGCGCTGGAAGTTGAAGACAGCGATTCCCGCGCGAGTGGCTGGAATGCGGGTTGCGCCCGCCACGCCCGAAGGCGCGCCCAAGGTTATCTTCGCCGCGCTCGATGCCTCCATCGCAGCCGAGATGGAACCGCGCTTCGCCGAGGCCGGATGCGCCGTCATCACCAACTCCAGCGCGCTGCGCATGCAAAAGGATGTGCCCCTGGTGATTCCGGAGGTGAATCATGATCACGTCAAGCTGCTGGAATGCCAGGCGTGGCGCAGGAAGTCGGGCGGGTTTGTGGTCACGAACCCAAATTGTTCGGCGATTGGCCTGGTCATCGCGCTGGCCCCGCTCCAGCACGCCTTTGGCCTGGATACGGTGATGGCGGTCACCATGCAGGCCGTGAGTGGCGCCGGCTATCCCGGAGTGGCTTCGCTCGACATTCTGGGCAACGTGATTCCCTACATCTCCAAAGAAGAAGAAAAGATGGAAGAGGAAACCCGGAAGCTGCTGGGCAAGCTGAATGGCGCGGGAATCGTGATGGGCTCCTTCCGCATGAGCGCCCAGTGCAACCGCGTCGCGGTGGAGGACGGGCATACGGAGTCAGTCTCGGTGAAGCTCACGAAGAAAGCGAAGCCGGAGGAGATCATCGCAGTCTGGAATGATTTTCGCAGCCTGCCGCAAGAGTTGAAGCTGCCCAGCGCGCCCGAGCAGCCGGTGCATTACCTGACCTCCAGCGACCGTCCTCAGCCGCGCTTGGATGTTGAAGCTGGAAATGGAATGACGACGACGGTGGGCCGGCTGCGTCCCTGTGGCGTGCTGGACTGGAAGTTCACCGTGCTCTCGCACAATACGATTCGCGGAGCGGCGGGGGCGGCGTTGCTGAACGCAGAGTTGCTGAAGGTGCAGGGCTATCTGGGGTGAACACCGGATCTCGAACGATTGAGCCGGAGCCTCCTTCGTGTACCTTCGTGTCCTTCGTGGTTTGCGCCTTTAAGAACTGATGACACCCTGGCATATCACTCACGCGCAGGTCGCCTTTCTCCGCCAGAGGAATCTACTCCGATGATCGTCATGAAGTTCGGCGGCACCTCGGTGCAGGACGCCAAAGCGATCGAGCGCGCCGGCGCGATCGTCAAAGGCCGTCTGGAGCAAAAGCCAGTGGTGGTGGTCAGCGCCATGGCCAAGGTGACCGACCAGCTGCTGGCCATGGCCCGGGCCGCCGGCGCCGGCGACCGCAAGACTGCCTCAAACTCTGCCGGGCCCTGCAAGAGCGCCACTACAACACTGCCGGAGAATTGCTGGGTACGGCACTTTTCACCCAGTTTCATTCCGACCTGGGCGCTGATTTTGAAACTCTGGAAGAATTGCTGCGCGGCATCGCCGCCGTGGGCGAACTGACGCCGCGCACCACCGACTACGTCTCCGCGTTCGGGGAAATACTGTCGAGCAAGATTGTGGCTGCGGCCTTCTCCGCGTTGGACATGCCGTCCGCCCTGGTAGATTCGCGGGAGTGGCTGGTAACCGACAGCGCTCACATGCGCGCCGCGCCCCTGTTCGAAGAGACCAACCAGCGCTTGCAATCGAGAGTGGCGCCGCTGGTGGCGGCCGGCAAAGTCCCCGTGATGGGCGGTTTCATCGGCGCATCGAAAGCCGGGATCACGACCACAATCGGCCGCGGCGGGTCAGACTATTCCGCCGCCATCGCGGGCGCCGGCCTGGGTGCCGAGCGCATCGAGATATGGACCGACGTGGACGGCATGATGACCACCGACCCACGCCTGAGCGCGGACGCGCGCCGCATCAAGGTCATCAGCTTCGATGAAGCCGCCGAGCTCGCCTACTTTGGAGCGAAAGTCCTGCACCCCGCTACGGTGCTGCCCGCGGTGCAGAAGAATATTCCCGTCTATATTCTGAATTCCGGCAATCCCGGCTGCGAAGGCACGCGCATCACCGCCCGCGCCCCCCAGTGCCGGAATTCTTTCAAGGCCATCGCGGTGAAAAAGCGCATCACGATTGTGGATGTGGCCGCTCCCCGCATGCAGCTGGCGCATGGTTTTCTC
This sequence comes from Terriglobia bacterium, assembly GCA_963699935.1. GTDB lineage: Bacteria > Acidobacteriota > Terriglobia > Terriglobales > Acidobacteriaceae > JAIQFF01. The sequence goes on along the minus strand of CAVOVU010000020.1, from coordinate 198,539 downwards.
AGTTCGATTTTTTCCGCCTTTGACCGGCATCGCGTGGCGGTGGATGTGGTCTCCACTTCGGAAGTCAGCGTGTCGCTCACCGTGGACTCGAACGAATCCATCCCCCCGCTGGCCGCCGACCTGGCCAAACTGGCGGACGTAAAATATGAAGGACGCAAGGCCATCGTCTGCCTGGTGGGCGAGAATTTGCGCGACACTCCCGGCATTGCGGCGCGCGTCTTCGGCGAACTGGCCGACGTCAAGATCCGCATGATTTCGCAGGGCGCTTCCGAGATCAATCTGACGTTTGTGGTAGAAGAAGATGTGGTCTCCGACGTCGTGCAGCGGCTGCACAAGACCTTCTTCTCCGATCTGGATCCGGAAGTATTCGCCTAGGCGCGGAGGAATGTCTCGATGTATGCGAACTGGTTTGGTATTGGGGTCTGAACCAGGTTGACTCTGGCAATAGACGTTGTGGAAGGGCACGACTTCAGTCGTGCCATAAATAGCTGAACCGAGCGGCTTCAGCCGCTGGGGTTCGCTGTTCCAGAGCGGACCACGAAATCTCGAGGAACTGTTTGTGAAGCTGCTCATCTTAGGACGCGGCAAAACCGGCTCCCTGGTCGCGGAAGTAGCGCGCGAACGGGGCCATGACATCACGCTGCTGTCCGCAGCGGATAACGCCGGAGCGACCGCGCTCACGGCCGAGAAACTGCGCGATTTCGATGTCGTGATCGATTTCACAATCCCGCAGGCTGTCCTGGAAAATATCGAGGCTTGCGTCAGCGCCGGAAAGAACATGGTGGTCGGGACCACGGGCTGGTATGGCGATCTGGACAAGGTCCGCCAGCTGGTCGAAAAGAACGGCACCGGCTTCCTGTACGCCGCGAATTTCTCCATCGGCATCAACCTGCTGTTCGAGGCCGCACGCACCGCCGCCGGAATCCTGCAACATCACTATTCCGGACAGATCTTCGAACGCCATCATGCGCAGAAGAAAGACGCTCCCTCGGGGACGGCGGCCACTCTGCAGAAAATCATTCGCGACACATCAGGCAAGGAGCTGGAAATCACTTCCTTCCGCGAGGGCGACGTGGTCGGCATGCACGAGATCGTGCTGGATTCACCCAACGACACGATTTATCTGTGCCACGACTCCAAATCGCGCCGGGGATTTGCCGAGGGCGCGGTGCGGGCCGCGGAATGGCTGGCTGGGAAAAAGGGATTCTTCGACTTCAAGGATATCTGGCGAGAAACTGTAGCCAACCGGGGCTTTGCCTGACTGTAATCACGTAGGGGTGGGTGCCCTCACCCGCCCCTGACGTGGTTCGTGCCCTTGAGCCTCCGGACAGTTTCGTTCCCACCCCGATTAGCGTTATCTTTATCTCATGCAATTCCGTGGCTGCGGTACGGCTTTGGTCACCCCATTCAAGCAGGACGGCTCCATCGACGAGACTGCCCTGCGCAACCTGGTCGCGTGGCAGGTGGAATCGGGCATCGATTTTCTGGTTCCCTGCGGCACCACCGGCGAAACGCCCACGCTTTCGCATGATGAATGGCTGCAGGTTGTCGATATCACGGTTGAAGTAGCGGCTGGGCGCGTGCCGATTGTGGCCGGCGCCACTTCGAATTCGACCCAGGATGCGGTCAACAAGGCCAAGGAACTGGCGGCCCGGCCTGGGGTCGATGGCATTCTCACCGCATCGCCTTACTACAACAAGCCGACGCAGGAAGGACAATACCGCCACTTCCGCGCCATCGCGGAAGCCGTGGACAAGCCGATCATTCTTTATAACGTCCCTGGCCGCACCGGCGCGAACATTGAGCCAGCTACGCTGGCCCGCCTTGCCGAAGTCCCGAACATCGCCGGCGTCAAGGAAGCCAGCGGCAACATCAGTCAGATGGCTGAAGTCTGCAATGCCGTTCCAGAAACTTTTGCGGTATTGTCAGGCGATGACGCCGTCACCCTTCCCCTGATTGCACTCGGCGGCGTGGGGATTATTTCCGTGGCTTCCAACGAAATTCCGCGCGAGATGTCGGAGATGACCCGCGCCGCGCTGGCCAACGACTGGGAGACGGCCCGCCGCATTCATCGGAAATATCTTCCGCTGATGCTGGCAAACTTTATTGAGTCCAACCCTCTGCCGGTGAAGGCCGTGCTGACCATGATGGGCAGGATCGAAGAAGTGTACCGCCTGCCCATGCTGCCCATGCGCCGCGATACTCGCTCCAGGCTGCAAAAGATTGCTGCCGAAGCGGGATTGATCAGCAAACTGGCCACGGCGCCGGTCGAAGCCGCTAACTTCTACGTTTATGAAAACTGGCTGGCCGGGCCGCACAAGATCGTGCTGCATCGCTCCAGTTGCGGCCAGTGTAATCACGGCAAAGGCCGCCCGGCAGGACACGATGCCAACCATGCCCGCTGGCATGGCCCGTACGCCTCGCTCTCCGAGGCCCGCGAGGCCTCGCAACAAATGGCGGGCGTGCTGATCCGGAGCGAGTGCAAGTGCATTTGAGATTGCAGAGTCTTAGATTGCAGATTGAAAGCCTCTGGGATGTCAGATTGCCGGACGGCAGCGGGATTGCTTTTAAATCTGCAATCTAAAATCTGCAATCTGAAATTCTTTCTTCTATACTTCCCTTCTCATGCCCTCCCTGCAATCTGCGATCGAGCGCCTGGCTACGCTGGGCGAGGTGGAACGCAACCCCGACGCCCGTAAAACTTTCCTCGAATTCCGCGAGCAACTCACGCAAGGCAGGATTCGCGCCGCGGAGAAAAGCAACGGCGAGTGGAAGGTGAACGCCTGGGTAAAGCAAGGCATCCTGCTGGGCTTCCGTCTGGGCGAACTCACCAAGATGGGCGACGCCGCGCTTTCTTTCGTGGATAAAGACACGTTCCCTGCCCGCCAGTTTGCGGTCGGCGACAAAGTGCGCGTGGTCCCGGGCGGATCATCCGTGCGCGAGGGCTCCTACGTCGCGCCTTCGGTAATCTGCATGCCGCCCATGTTTATTAACGTCGGCGCATATGTGGATGAAGGCACGATGGTGGATTCGCACGCCCTGGTCGGGTCCTGCGCCCAGGTGGGCAAGCGGGTGCATCTGAGCGCGGCGGCGCAGATTGGCGGCGTGCTCGAGCCTGTCAATGCCGCTCCAGTCATCATCGAGGACGACGTGCTGGTGGGCGGGAACTGCGGCATCTATGAAGGAACGCTGGTGCGGGCGCGAGCCGTGCTCGGAGCGGGCACCATTTTGACCCGGTCCACGCCGCTTTATGACATCGTGCGCGGCCAGATTTACAGGGCCACAGACGAGAAGCCCCTCGAGGTACCGGAAAACGCCGTGGTCGTGCCCGGATCGCGCGCGGTGAAAAAGGGACAAGCAAAGGAGTGGAATCTTTCGCTGTACACGCCGGTCATCGTGAAGTATCGCGACGAGAAGACCGACCAGAGGATTGAATTGGAGGAGTGGCTGCGCTAATTCCGATCTTGTCGTGGCGGTTCTTTCGCCCTTTCAGGGCTCTTCAAATCCCGCTCGTCGTCCCCGGGCTTGCGCCCGGGGCTGCATTCTGGCGCCGCTTCGCGGCTGTCCGCAGAATTCCCTCCGGCCATCTAGTGTCCTGTCTCGGAAATTTGTTGAATTCATATTGTCATCCCGACCGGAGCGGAGCGAAGCGAGCGCAGTGGAGGGACCCGCTATTTCAGCCAACTCGACCTGCGCCGCTTACATTTCGATATTCCGTGTATTTCTGGGACAGCACACCAGCCGCCCACGATTCAAGAGATCTATTCGACGCCTACGCTTAGTCTTCCCGAACCACTGGCGTTTCTAACTCTTATCTGCGTCAAGCGTTCCACGACCGCGTCAGCCTCCAGCAACGCCGGCGCCGGATAGGTGCTGGTAATTCCAATCGCCTTCATTCCTCCGGCGTGGGCCGCGCGGATCCCGGCCGGGGCATCTTCGATCACCAGGCACTCCGCGGGATTCGCGCCGAGCAGTTGTGCTCCCATGAGATAGGGTTCGGGATGGGGCTTGCCCTTTGACACATCATCCGCCGAAACCAGCACCTTCGGCATGGGCAGGTTCCCGAGCTGCAGCCGGGCAGTTGCCAGATAGCGAGTGCCCGACGTGACCACGCACCAGTGGCCTTCGGGAATGGCCTTCAGCAACTCCGCGGCGCCCGGCATAACTGAGACGCCCTCCTGGTCGTCCGCCTCGCGCTTTTCCAGTCTCAATGTTTCCGCTTGCGCGTCGAGATGGGGCGCCAGCCGGCGTACGATTTCAATGGTGCGAACGCCGTGAGCGATCTCCACCACCTCATCCGGATCCAGACTTTGCTCCTCAGCCCACCTTCGCCATTGGCGCGTGACCGAGCCGGTGGAGTCCACCAAGACGCCGTCGAGATCGAAGAGAATGGCAGCGCAGTCGAACGTTTTCATGGGTTCTTTGCGAACTTTGCGGTTTCCTTTGCGTCCTTTGCGGTTAAAAGCTCTTCGTATTAAACCTTTTAACCGCAAAGGACGCAAAGACGGCCGCAAAGAACGCAAAGAAAAGCTCACCGGCCGGCGTTTTCAGGACGGCAATACTTTTGGGGCGTCAGAAACGACAATCAACTTCCCTGAGGCCATCTGTTCCCGGATCTCCATGTGGCGCTTGCGGAAGTGCGAGCGGGCGCGCTCGCCCCATGCGCGCACGAAATAATAATTCAATCCCGCGCCAATCACCGAGCTGGCTAGAGGAATGAGCCGTCCCGACCACTTCTCCACCACTTCCCTGCTGGCCTGGGCGGCGATGCGCTGGATCACGCGAGGCACGAATTTGGCGATCACTTCTTTCTCCACCAGCTCGCGGCTGATGTCCACCCCGGCGGCGCTGGCGGCCGCAATCCACAGTTCCGCGGTTTCTTCTTCCGTGTTGAATTCGAAGCCGTAAAGCAGGCTGAGCTTCTGAATGGTGCGCAAGGTCACGCCCGACAGGATTCCCAGATCGGGAATGATGGTGATGAGGCCACCCAGGCCAAATCCGGCGCCTTCAGCCGCAGCCACTTTCATCCCGCTGCGAATCACACGGTGAGCCAGGTCATCGAGCTGGCTGACTTCCACCGAATAGACGCCCTGAAAGTTACTGATGGGAAGGCCATAGGCAGCCCGTACCTGCAGCAGAAACTTCGACGGATCCACCTTCACGGTTTCGTAGGCGCGCTGGAAGCCGCGACTCAAGCCTGCTTCCACCCGCCGCCGCAACCATGTTTTTCGCTCCAGCTCAACCATGAAATTCAACCATATCGCAGATGATGGCCAGTGGGGAAGATTACGTTTGTTGTGTGGCGCGGGCGCCGTTGCCCGCGTCCTCGAGACTATCCATCATTGCGACAGCTAAAGCATCCTTCCGATGTCATCCTGAGCGCAGGACAAACTTCGCTTTGCGAAGTTTGTACGGAGTCGAAGGATCCCTATTACCAAGCACTCTGCTGGGGGTAGGGGTCCTTCGACTGCGTGGCTGCTTCGCGAAGCGAAGCAGCCACTTCGCTCAGGATGACAAAAATAGTCAGGATGACAACTCTTCCTATATCTTCCGCCGAGTGTAGTACTGCCAGCGTTCAGGCGGGCGAGGGCGCCCGCCCCACACAGGCTACACAACCGGGCACGGGCGAGACGCTCGCCCTACATTCCTTGTGCTACGATCAGTACACCGCATGCCAACTGGAAAATTGCACATCGTACCCCTCGGGGGCCTGGGCGAGTTCGGAATGAACTGCATGGCCGTACGCTGGGGTGACGACATCATCGTCATCGACGGCGGCCTGATGTTTCCTGAAGCCGAACTGCTGGGCGTCGATATTGTTGTCCCTGATATTTCCTATCTGACCGAAAACCGCCAGCGGGTGAAAGGCATCATTCTCACCCACGGCCACGAAGACCATATCGGCGCGCTGCCCTGGATTCTCAGCGAGTTGAACGTGCCCGTCTGGGGCACGGAGTTCACCCTGGCCTACGTGGAAGACAAGCTCGAAGAACACGGCTTGCTCGACGACGCCGACCTGCGCGAAATCCGTCCCGGCGAGGGTTTCAAGATCGGACCCTTCACCATTCACCCCATTCAGGTCACGCATAGTCTGGTGGATTGCGTGGCGCTGGCCGTCCACACTCCGCTGGGAGTGATCATTCATACCGGCGATTTCAAGGTCGATCCCACGCCGACGGACAACCGCCTGTTCGATCTGCACGCCTTTGCCGAGTACGGCAAGACGGGCGTGCTGGCGTTGTTCCAGGACTCGACCAACGTGGAGCGCAAAGGCTACACGCCGAGTGAGCGGGCGGTGCGCCGCAAATTTGACGAAGTCTTCGCGCACACCAAGCGGCGGCTGTTCATCTCGTGCTTTTCATCCTCCATCCATCGCATCAAGCTGGTGGTGGAGATGGCGTGGCAGCATGGGCGCAAGGTGGCGTTCGCCGGGCGCTCGATGAACAACTCCGCGGAAATTGCCGAGGACCTCGGGTACATCGAGATTCCCGAGGGCTTGCTGATCCATCCTGGCGAGATGAAGAATTTTCCGCCCGAAAAAGTCTGCGTGCTGATCAGCGGCACCCAGGGCGAGCCCATGTCGGCGCTCTCCCGCGCTGCGGTGGACAATCACAAGCACGCCAAAATCGAAAAGGGCGACACCGTGATGCTCTCGTCCCGGATCATTCCCGGCAACGAGAAGGCCATCTACAGGATGATCGACCACCTGTTCCGGCGCGAAGCCCACGTCATCTACGACGACGGCTCGTCGCCGCCAGTACACGTCAGCGGCCACGCCAGCCAGGAAGAATTGAAGCTCATCATCAACCTGGTGAAGCCGAAGTATTTCATTCCCATCCATGGCGAGTACCGGCAACTGAAGCTGCACGCGGAGATGGCGGGAGCGATGAAAGGGTCGGTCGGAAATGTGATTCTGATCGAGAGCGGCGACGTCCTCGAGTTCGACGAACTGGGAGCTCGCAAAGCTGGCCGGGTGAATGTGGGCAGGGTCTGCATTGATTCGGGATCGCGGACCGACGTGGTCGAAGACCTGATTGTCAAAGATCGCCGGCACCTGAGCGAAGACGGCATTGTGCTGCCTATCATTGCCATTAACAAGCTTACCGGCAAGGTAGAGACTTCGCCCGAAATCGTGACCCGCGGCTTTTCTCCCGGAGAAGACGGCTTTGACGACGGGGCCCGCCAGATTGTGATGCAGACCCTGGATTCTTCCAGCGCCGAGGAAAAAGCTGACTACGGCGTGATCAAGGAAAAAATCCGCGCCGATCTGAAGCGCTACGTTTCCAAGCAGACGCAGAAGCGTCCGCTGATCATGCCGGTGATATTAGAGATATAGGAAGAGTTGTCATCCCGAGTATTTTTGTCATCCTGAGCGAAGTGGCTGCTTCGCTTCGCGAAGCAGCCACGCAGTCGAAGGACCCCTACCCCCGGCAGAGTGCCTGGCAATAGGGATCCTTCGACTCCGGACAAACTTCGCAAAGCGAAGTTTGCCCTGCGCTCAGGATGACAATGGAGATAATCCCATCGTCACGCTCAACGACATTCGCGAAGCGCAATCGCGCCTGCGCGGCGTGGCCGTGCATACGAAGCTGGTTCCTTCCCACATCCACGAGTCCGGCAAGGTCCAAGATAGCCGCCAGCTTTTTCTCAAGCCCGAAAACCTGCAGCCGATCGGGTCCTTCAAGCTGCGCGGCGCCTACAACAAGATCGCGTCACTATCCAAGGAAGACCTCAAGCGCGGCGTGATCACCTATTCCAGCGGCAATCACGCTCAAGGTGTGGCCTACGCCGCGCGGGCGCTGGGAGTAAAGGCGGTCATCGTGATGCCGGGAAATGCGCCCGCGGTCAAGCGCGAGGCAACCCAGGCACTGGGCGCGGAGATCATACTGGTGGGCCCGGCAAGTTCCGAGCGTCAGGCCAAGGCGGAAGAACTGGCGGCCCAGCACGGATACGCGATTGTTCCCCCTTACAACGACGAAATGATCATCGCGGGCCAGGGCACCATGGGGCTGGAAATACTGGAAGACTTGCCGGAAGTCGAGACCGTGATCGCTCCGGTCGGCGGCGGCGGGATGCTGAGCGGAATTGCCACCGCCATCAAGCTGAGTAAGCCGGCGGTGAAGGTGATTGGCGCCGAACCCGAGCTCGCAGCCGACGCGCAGGCCAGCCTGCGCTCCGGCAAGATCGTCGAGTCATCGGCTGAACAGGTCACGCGGACGCTGGCCGACGGGCTGCGAACTCAGAGCATCGGCGCGCTTAACTTTGAACATATCCGGCGCTATGTGGATGACATCGTGACCGTGAGCGAGGACGAAATCCGGAAGGCTATGCTGCATCTGTCCGCTGATCCCAAGACCCTGGCGGAACCGAGCGGGGCGGTGGCCGTGGCCGCATTCCTGTTCCACCGGGACCAATTGCCCAGCACGACCATGAACGTGGCCGTGATCAGCGGCGGAAATGTCGAAGCCGAAATGCTGGCAGAGCTGAGGAAAGAAACATCATGAAGGCCTGTCATCCTGAGCGGAGCACAAACTTCGCTCTGCGAAGTTTGTGCGGAGTCGAAGGACCCCTAGCGCCAAGATGGATTGCCGGGAATAGGGGTCCCTCGACTCCGCCGCACATTCGCCAGCGAATGTGCGAGCTCGCTCGGGATGACAGGAAGTTAGGATTTACGCGTAGCGCCGGCGCTGTCATGTTGGGAGCACTTCTCGCCGCCAGCCTGCTCGCCTTCGCCTCCGCGGCCGCCGCTGCCAACTACGAGCGCGGCTCCGTAATACGCGTCGCTCAAGTCTATCTCTCGCCCGACGCCAGCTCCGCGAAACTTGCGGAAATGGATCGCGGTCGCGAAATCATCGTCCTCGAAACCAGCCGCGAGTGGGCGCACGTCCAGGCCAATCTGACCGAAGAACGCACCATCACGGGATGGGTTCTGGATAAAGGAGTGGTGCGCGCCTCCACTCCGAACGGAGACAAAATACTGTTTGGCGAGGCGGTCGATTCCGAGGACCAGGCCAGCCGTCGGCACGGACGCAACGGCGCTGCCCAGGACGCGATGCGCCTCTACTACCGCGTCGCCGATTATTTCCCCACCTCGCCGCTGGCGGGCGAGGCCATGTATCGCTCCGCCGATATCCGCTGGCAACTGGAGAAAGCGGACGTGGCATCGCGTCCTTCATCCCGGGAACGGGAGTCTTTCCTGCGCGAAGGCATGGAAGAGAAATACATGAAAGAGGTCATCAAGAAATTTCCCGGGACCAAGTGGGCCGACCTGGCGGCTTTCCACTTGATTGACAACAAGCTCTGCGGCGACTGGCAGGGCAGCTCGAAATGCCCGGTGAAGGAAGCGGAGATATACGAAAAATACGCCACCGAACATCCCCAGTCTCCGGCGGTAGCGGAAGCGCTGTACGACGCCGCCTGGCGCTGGTCCACATTGATCGAAATCTACAAGACCGAAGAAGAGCCCAAAAAGTCGGAAGAGGCGAGAGGTAAAGCCGTCGCGCTGGCCCAGAAAGCGGTGGCGCAGACCACATCGCAGGACTGGGGGGCCCGCGCCCAACGCCTGCTCTACCTGATGGAGCAAGGCATCCCGACCTACGGAAACGTAACCCAGTAAGCACCTTCGCGAAGTTTCAATTCACCGGTCGGATTTTTCTGTAATACTTTCCATCACCCCTTTTGGGAGGAAGCTTGAACGACTACCTGCTGTCCGTCGTCCTGGGAATTATCGAGGGACTCACGGAATTTCTTCCAGTCAGTTCCACCGCGCACCTGCGCATCTCCGAGGCGATTTTCCACCTCAGCCTGTCCGACGGCTATTGGAAGATGTACAGCATTGTGATTCAGCTGGGCGCCATTCTGTGCCTGCCGGTGTATTTCCGCGACCGGATCACAAAATTTCTCTCCACGTTTCCACAGGGTGAGGATGGGGATCGCACCGTCTTCACGCACCCGCTCAGCCTGGTGCTCATTGCGTTTGTGGTAACGGCGATTCCAGCTTTTCTGCTGACCAAGGTCATCGGCAAGAACCTGGAAAGCATGCCCATTATCGGCTGGTCTCTGGTGGTGGGTGGAATCGTGATGTGGATCGTCGATGCGGCCAAGGCGAAGCCGGAGGCGGCGGGACCCGGAGCACCCTCGAGCCCCATCCGCACCTGGAAGATGGAGGCGATGAGCCTGGGACAAGCGGTCTGGATCGGACTGTGCCAGATTCTTTCGGCTGTATTTCCCGGCACATCGCGCTCCATGGCAACCATCGCGGCTGGTCAACTGGCTGGCATGTCGCGAGCGTCCGCACTGGAGTTTTCCTTTTTCCTGTCCATTCCCACCATGGCTGCAGCCACCGGATACACCCTGCTCAAGTCGGTCATGGGAAAAGGCGAAAATCCGATTGGGGTTGCGCAGATCGTCGGACATCAATGGCTGCTGCTGGCGATTGGCTTTGTGGTTTCATTCCTGGTCGCGTATGCGTCAGTGGCCTGGTTCATGGCCTGGGTGCGGAAGCACGGATTTGTGCCCTTTGCGGTGTACCGGATCGTGGCGGGATTCTGGTGCTGGCGTTCGCCGCAAAGCTGGCGGGTTGAGGTGCCACAGTCCACTCATTGTGGGTCGGACAGGAGTGCCCGACCCACACGGTCGCGGGCGCTACTAACTCGATACTCTTCCCATTTCCCTGATTGTCGTGTCGCGCGCTTCTTGACATAATTATTGGGCTCTGGCTTGGTCTGGCATCCGGAAGAAGATTCTTACTTTCTGTCAGGCTGCCAAACACGCCCAATGAAGTTCTCACAGATCTTCGCTCCCACGAACAACCGGCGCCTCAATGAGCTGATCGGGTTCGTGCTTTGCGTCTCAGGACTGCTCTTGTTCCTGGCGCTGGCCTCCTATTCTCCGCTTGACCCTTCGTTCAACAGCGCTTCCGTGCTGACCGGTTCGCAATCCGCGCGCAACTGGGTGGGACTGGTGGGCGCCATTATTTCCGACTTGATGCTGCAGGGCTTCGGCATCGGGGCCTTTCTGGTTCCTGTGTTCCTGGGAGCGTTGGGCGGGCGCTGGTTCCGCTCGCGCAAGGTCACGTCGCCGGTGGCGAAATCGCTGGGCGCAGCCTGGCTGCTGATCTTCGTCCCCGCATTGCTGGGCCTGATGCCCGGGCACATGCGCTGGATGGGCGTGATTCCCATGGAAGGCCTGGCCGGGCGCATCGTCGGCGATGTCCTCATCCATTATCTGAACCTGGCCGGCGCATATATTGTGTGCGCTACGATTCTGGCGGTCGCGTTGTATCTCACCACCGCTTTCTCTTTCGCTTCCCTGCGAGTGTGGGCGCCGACCCGCTTTGCCTTTGTGGTCGCGCTCTGGAACCGCTACAAAGACTGGCAGGAAGACCGCGCGAAAAGGAAGATGCAGAAAGAACTGGAGAAGCGGCGAGCGGCCCGGCCGACGATCACCGCTCAACTGGTTCCCGCGCGTTCCGCTCCACCTCCAGCACCGGTTCGTGCGCCTGAGCCTGTTCGTGCGACCGGCATTGACCGCATGAGGGCGGCGATTCGCGGCGAAGAACATGATCTAGAATCACCGGCCCAACACCCTGTTCCCGAGGCCATCATTCCGGACGTTGAGGTTACCGAGCGCGCCGACACCGGGGCCAAGCCGAAGACGACCATGCCGCGCATTGCGGCCGGCGGCTTCAAGTTGCCGCCCAGCAGCCTGCTGCACCGTCCCGATGAGCAACAGGCGATTGACGCCGACGAATTGAAGCTGCTGGCCCAGGTGCTCACGGAAAAATATTCCGAGTTCGACGTTCACGGACAAGTGACGCAGATCAATCCCGGGCCGGTGGTCACGACTTTCGAATACAAGCCCGAAGCCGGCATCAAGTACAGCCGCATCACCAACCTCACCGATGACTTGTGCCTGGCGCTCAAAGCCGAGAGCATCCTGATCGAGCGCATGGCGGGCAAGTCCACGGTGGGCATTCAGGTGCCGAACCGCGAGCGCGAAATCATCTGGCTGCGGGAAAACATCGAATCCTCCGAGTTCATCGGCACCAAGTCGAAGCTCACGCTGGCGCTGGGCAAAGACATTAACGGACGCATCGTCACCGCCGATCTCGCGGGCATGCCGCACCTGCTGATCGCGGGCTCGACCGGCGCGGGCAAGAGCGTGGCCATCAACGCCATGATCATGTCCATTCTGTATAAGGCCACGCCCGACCAGGTGCGCCTGATCCTGGTGGATCCCAAGCGGCTGGAGTTGGGCAACTACGAAGGCGTCCCGCACCTGTTCACGCCAATCATCACCGAGCCCAAGCTGGCCGCCAATGCGCTGCGCAACGCCGTGCGCGAGATGGAACGCCGCCTGAAGCTGCTGGCTGAAAAAGGCGTGCGCAACATGGAGCAGTACAACAAACTGTTCGACGACGAAGGCACGCGCAGCCTGTTTGGCGAGGATTCCGAAGACCGCCCACTGCCTTACATCGTCATCATCATCGACGAGTTGGCCGACCTCATGATGCTGGACTCGGGCAACGTGGAAGAGTCGGTCACACGCCTGGCCCAGATGGCGCGGGCCGTCGGCATTCATCTGGTGCTGGCAACGCAGCGGCCGTCCGTCGATGTCATCACCGGCCTCATCAAGGCCAACTTCCCTGCCCGCATTTCGTTCCGCGTCGCCACCAAGGTGGACTCTCGCACCATTCTCGATGCCAACGGCGCCGAGGCGCTGCTGGGCAAAGGCGACATGCTCTACCTGCCCTCGGGATCGGCCCGCGTGCATCGTCTGCACGCGCCCTTCGTCACCGAAAAAGAAATCGCCGCCGTGGTCGAGTTCTGGAAGGCGCAAGGCTCGGCCGAGTACGAAGAGAAATTCCTGCAGGCTCCGAAAGACGAACGATGGCTCCGGCGAAGCCGGCCCGGCGGGTGAAGACGGAGACGAAGAAAACGACCCTCTTTACAACGACGCCGTGCGCCTGGTGGTTGAGTTCGGCAAAGCGTCCACTTCCCTGCTGCAACGCCGCCTGCGCATCGGCTACGGCCGCGCCGCCCATCTGATCGATCTGATGGAGCGTGACGGCATCGTGGGCGCGGCCGACGGCCCCAAACCCCGCGAAGTCCTGAAGCGCCCCACCTGGCTTTCCGAAGTAGAAGAATCGATGCGGTAAATTTCCTGTGTCATCCTGAGCGGAGCAAGAATTTCGCGAAGCGAAATTCTTGCGGAGTCGAAGGACCCCTATCACAACGCTGCATCGCGGGAATAGGGGTCCTTCGACTGCGTCGGCACTTCGCTTTGCGAAGTACCGACTTCGCTCAGGATGACAATGCCTTTGCTCTTAGTCCCCGAATCGCCAGCGCCGCCAGCACTACCACCGCCACCAGCATCGCCAGCCACAGCACTGCTTTGTGACGTTCCGACCAGGGCCGGTCATCCGGGCGGCCGCGATAGGCTTCGTTGTGCGTGCCCGGCCCAAGCTCTGCCCTGGCTGCGGCAGGATCAGTCTTGAAGAACCGGGCGTAATCATAAACCGGCGATTCAAGCTTGCTGTCGCCGTAGTAAAGCCTGAGCAGCGTTTTGCCCTGCGGATCAAAGTACACTCGCCGTTCGACCGACAGCAGTTCAGCTCCGGATATCGACAGCGGAGGATTGTCCCCATTGTCCACGGTGACTCTCAGCTGGCCGGGATTCTGTCCCCGGATCGACACATCCATCTCTTCCGAGACGATCGTCGTGCCTCCGCGATTCATCCGCACACGCGTGATCTCGCCGCTCCCGTACCGCTGCCCGCTCGCATCCGAGAGGACGACCGCCCGCCGGAAATTTACCTGCTTCGGATCTATCCGAAAGCGGACGCGCTCCACCGGCACGCGCAACGGCGAATCGCAAATGATCACCGTAGTCCGCGCGACCTGCGAAGGCTGCGCCGCATGAGCCCACGCTGGTCCAGACGGCTTTCGTTTCCTGCAGGTTGTAAACCGATGCACCCTTGACCTGGGCGGGAGAAATTCCAGCCGAAAGCTTCACATGCAGATACCGGAAGCTCGAAGCCGGCAACTTCAACACCGGGTTGGAGCCGAGTTCCTCGCGGGTAAAGTCATAGAGCGTCGCCGGCGGTAATTGGGTTGCGGACTTCGCGCCCAGCTGGTTGCTTCCCGCGAGCGATGCTGTCACTACGAAATCTTTGGCATCCAGCTGCAATCGGATGCGGTCGTACTCGCCGACTTCGCCCATATCAAGATCGAACTCAGTGCGTCCTCCCACGCTCCCCAAATTTAGAATCTTTGCCGCCGCCTCATGACTCGACGGTCCTCCGCGCTGTTCGCTGAGCGCGTATTGCACCTGGGAGTCTCCGTCATAGATTCGCAAGTCCGCCAGATCGGGGCGCGCCCGAGCCCAGATTTCTTCATCCACTACAAAGTAGTTCTGCTGATCGGCCTGAGAGATGCGGACATCGCGGACGTTGGTGAAATAGGAAATCGACGGTCCCTGTGCCAAAGCCGCACCGAGGGCCACAATCATCGCGAACAGGTAGAGACCGGGACTTCATGTGCCGGCGGGGCTTTCTTTGGATTGATTGCGGCTCGAGAGCTTGAGCCAGTCGCGTTGATACATGAACGAAATCGCCAGCAGCAGCACTCCCAGCACGATGAAACTCACGATGCGGTAGCCACGATCCAGCTCCGACACATCGTACAGGAACACCTTGCCGATAGTGAAAGCGATCAGGGCCAGCGCCTGCCAGCGCACAAATGCGGAGCGCCGCCAGAAGCCCACCACCATCAACATGGCGCCATAGGCCATCCATAGAGCGGAGTAAGTAAAGTCACGGGCGATTTTCAGGTGGTGCCAGTCCTTCCAGGCGGATGGGTCCCATTGTCCCCGGGGACTAAGGCTGGTCATCTCCCGGCTGTAGTAATCCGCGACTTCGCGGCTCAAGGCAATCAGGGCCAGGAGATTCAACGCAACAACCGCAACCCCGGCAACAGCGCGCGCCGCTTCATCCTTACGGCGGCTGCCGTACCATGCGACAGCCCCGAGCACCGCGATTGCCACCGCGTACGTCGCCATCCGCGCATTGAAAATCGGGCGAGTGACGGAAAAATTATCGATCAGGAGAAGCCGGCCTACGCCCAGCAGCAGGGCGCCAATGGCGAAGACATTGAGTAACTCCGAGTGAATCCGGTCTGCGACCCACAACAGCACCGCCACTTCCACGAACCACCCCATGGTGATCCAGTGGGCGTCGAGCCGAATGGGGATCGCCACCGTGATAAATCCGATGGCCAGCGCCAGGTGCAGCAGGTCCACGGTCCGCGCCGCCTCGGGATTGCCCGCCCGTCCACGGGACTGGCGGCTGAGGAAGATGTAAAGGGCCGCGAGTGCCAGGGCAAACCATGCCGTGTCCCTGGTCCCAATCTCTTCGAACATGACGTAGATCTCGAGAAAATATGCGGCCGCGTTCACCACCGCGACCAGAGGTGGGACGGAGTCGGAGAGCCATCCTTTCTGCGCGGGGCGTGCCAATAATGGCGCTACTGCGAAGATGGCGAAGAACAGCGTGGCGAAGCCCACCGTCATCCGCACCTGGGTGACGTCATAGAAGCTTGCGTACCAGCCGACGTAAAGCAGCAGAGTTCCGGCGTAACTCAACAGCAGCAGGCGCCGCCACGGTTTCAGGATGACCAGCGCGAGCGCGCCTGCGTCCAGCAGGACAACGTAGGTGAACAGCGCCACTTCACGATTCTGGCCGGTGGAGAGCAGCAGAGGCGTAGCGAATCCGCCGACCAGGGCGAAGGCCGCCAGGATTTCCGCGTCCTGGGCCCAGGCCATCAACGCAATCGCAGCCGTCACCGCAAACATCATGCTGAAGGCCACGCCGCCGGTCACCAGGCTGTACACCTGGAAGGCCGCGTACAAGGAGAGGTAAAGCACGCCGATACCGACCGCCTTCAAGGAGTATGAAAAGATGAGGTATCCGCGGCGGCGAAAATTCTCGCTCCAGACCACGATGGCGATCCCGGCCAGCAACCCGATGGCGACGCGGCCCGCCGGCCCAATCCAGTTGTTGTCGAAGGCGAATTTCAGAAAGTAGGAAACGCCGATCAGCACCGCGGCGATGCCGATCCGGTTCAGCCAGTGCGAACCGATGCGGGATTCCAGATCGCCGCTGCTCTTCTTTCCGGATGAGACTGCAGGGGGGCGTGGCGGAATATACGGCATCGCCGGCAGTACAGGCTTGGCTTCCGGCGCAGGCGGTGGTGGAGGCGGGGATGCCTGGGGCCGTGGCGCTTCGGCGGCAACTCCCGCCGGCAAATTCAAGGCGCGCTCAAGCCGAAATACCCGCGCGGTGAGTTCGCCCACCAGCCGTCGCAGTTCCTGCAGTTCGCTGCTGGAAGTATCCACCCCACCTCCGGGAAACTGATTTCCGTAGCATTATCTGCGAAACTGGTCTGGCTTTCACGAATTATTAAGGGGACGAACCATGAAGTGTCTTACTGAATACCTGAAATTCCACACCCGCTCCCACCGCGCCTACGTGCACATCACGCCCCAGGTGGAGCAGATCGTCAGCAAGAGCGGGGTCAAGGAAGGCATGGTGCTGGTTTCCGCCATGCACATCACGGCGGGAGTCTATGTGAATGACAACGAGAGCGGACTGATCGAAGACATCGATCAGTGGCTGGAAAAGCTGGCGCCCTTCCGCAAGGACTACAAACATCACGACACCGGCGAAGACAACGGCGACTCGCATTTGAAGGCACTGCTGATTCACCACGAGGTCATCGTCCCAATCACCGCGGGCAAACTTGATTTGGGGACCTGGCAGCGAATCTTCTATGCCGAATTCGACGGCCAGCGGGACAAGCGGGTGATCGTAAAAGTGATGGGCGAGTAAGCTCACGACTTTCTTAGACGGACGGAAACAAAGCCGAGGGCGGCCTGAAGCCGCCCTCTTTTCCTGCATTCGAATTCCGATGACTACGGGCGAATCACGATTCCCGCGGAGTAACGGAAATTGTTATTCGACGAGCCTCCATTGGCATGGAACGACATCCAGTCAAACTGTGCCACGCGAAAGGACAGGTGTTGGGAGAATTTGGCATCCACACCCCCGCCGAAAATCATGGCAAAGCCATTGTCGCTCGCCGAAACTCCACCGAAACCCGCCGAAGCATGGGACCCGCCGAACAAGGCATGAGCAAACGGGGTGAAGGTCTCATTACCCCGGGCCGCAATGGTCGGGCCAAAGGTGTAGGTGTAGTTGCGGAAGTCCACTCCACCCTGAGAAGTGTAAGCGCCGCTGAAGTCTGCGGTGACTCCGAACCAGTGATTCAGGTTTCCAGTAAGCGCGGCGTTCCAGCCGTTCAGTGTGGTGCCGTCCAGCCGGGTGAGCTGGTATCCGCCAAAAATCTCCGCTTTGGGGAAATCCTGGGCCGCCGCCGACAACGACGCCAGCACAAGCAGGACTGTCACAGTCAAGAGTTTTCGCATCGATCGCACTCCTCCACGCATTGGTATATGCGTTGACCTTTGAGCTGGCAGATCACGGCTTCATGATCGCCAGGGCCCACCATCAACGCCTGTGCTCGGAAGCCTCACGCCCCGCGCACATGGTTATTGGAATCTGTGCGTGAAAGAGCAGCAAGTAACCGAAGAAATGGGCAGTGGACTTCCGTAACAGCCGGAAAATCGCTAAACCGCACAGCGCACGATTTTTTCCCAGATGGCGGAGTGGCGAGACCAACGAAACCGGCGTGAGGGAAAGCCTCTGATGCTTTCAGGCTGGGACTCGCAGACTAGAACGGGAGGCGAGAGAAGAAGATTGAGGGTGCGGGGCCGGAGGAATGACCGTTGCACCCTCACAGGAAATCGCCTTGATCGGCCGGGATTCTTTAGTGCTTCACGTTGATGTCAGGATCGGCTGCGCCGGTCGCCTGCCCCTGATCGCTGCCTACTCTTCGAATCTCATAGTGGTAGGTCACGTACAGTGCGGTGTCCACTACCGGACCCGACGCCTTGCATCCTCTGGCCGGCACCTGAAACTCGGCATCTTTAAAAGGTGAACTTTCAAATCTGACGGTAAAGGCTTCACCCGTCGAATGCCACTCGATCTGGTCACCGGATTCTTTGCTTACATTGACCGCTTCGCAATCCACATCGCAATCCTCATAGATGTGCACTTTAACCGTGGCTGGATCCCTCTTCATAGCTCCTCCTTCAATTCCATTGAGTTATCTAAGGGCCCCTCTTACACCTTAGTGCCGCGTAGTATAGCCTGAAAAGCCGGGTTGGAGTGCAAGTGGTCAAGATCGGGCGTGCTATTTATTACGTTGACGGGCAGGCCTGCAGCCAGCGCCCGCTGCAGCCACTTGATCGTGGGAGTTGTCTCCCCGAAGTGGTTGTGCACCAGGGCGCCATTGAACAGCACACCCGCATTGTCAGGAGCGAACGCCGCTGCCTTCTGCAGGGCCGCCAGGGCCTCCGGCTTATTCTCGGTCATTGCCAGATATTCAGCCTTGAATGACCAGATGCGCCCGTCGCGGGGGTTGATACGCAGCTCCTCATCCGTCAGTCGAATGGCTTCCCGATACGCCTCGACGGCCTTGTCCCGTTTACCCGGGACTTGGGAATATGCATCCCCCAGATTGCCCCAACTGAGCCAGCTGGTCTTATCGAATTTCAGGCCTTGCTCATAGTTCGCCGCTGCCCCGTCGAATTTCCGCATGTAGAAATAGGCTGTACCCAGGTTGTCATAAACTTCCACGGTCGGCCGAATGGCGATAGACTTCTCCAGCAGAGCGATAGCCTGCGGATATTTTCCCTGCACCACGTACATCGCTCCCAGGTTCGAATAACCGCGGAAATTGTCCGGGGCCAGAGTCACGACTTCCTGGAACATTCTGGCGGCATCTTCGTATCGGCCTTCCTCCCGGTAAAAGGCTCCCAGCCAGCTGTAGCCCGCCCAATATTGCGGCCTCAGCTCGATAGCTTTCCGGTACGTAGCTTCTGCCTCGGCCGGACGATTGAGCTTGCGATAGACCTCCGCCAGCCCACGAAAGGTGTCATCGTTGACCGGGTCAAGCGCTGCCGCCTTCTCGAACTGGGCAATGGCTTTCTCATACTCGCCCCGGTCCCGGTACACGCTACCCAGGCAGACATAACCGTCGGCAAGGCTGGGCGAGCCAGCCACAGCCTGATCACAGGCCGCCCGTGCCTTCTCCAGCCATTCGCTGCCTCCCAGGCCCTCTCCATACCCGAGCCAGTAGGCTTTTCCAAGGCCGGCATAGGCCTGGCCATATTTTGGATCGAGGGTAAGAGCGCGGTTGAAGGCGGAAATGGCATTCTCGATGTTTTCGTGTTTGTGATAATCCAGCAGATATCCGCGGCCGCGCAGATACTGATCGTAGGCGGTGGGATCGCCCGTCCCGTGAGCGGCCAGCACTACACGCTCGTTGCTCTGGATGGAGAGGCCGAGCATGCGAAGGACGCCATCGACCACCTGGTCCTCGACGGCGAAGGCGTCGCTGACGTCGGCGTCCACGGTATCGGCGCTTAACTGGCGGTTGGTTTCTGCATCCACCAGTGAATAATTCACCCGCACCTGGTTGCCCGAGCTGTGCAGATTTCCCTCCAGAACCAGGCCCACCCCGAAATTCTTGCGCGCCTGTTCGACGCTGGTGACGCCCTCGGCGCGTATCTCGCTGGTCGCCACCACCTGCAGGGGATAGTTGCCGCTGAGCTGCGCCAGTTTGGCGGACAGGGTTTCGGTCAGGCCGTCACCGAAGGCCTTGCTGCTGGGGTCATTGGTGGTGGGCGCGAAGGGCAGCACCGCCAATTGCACCGGCACCGAAGACCTGGACAGGATCACCCGCGGACGAACCCGGTAATGGAGATACAGGGGAACCGAAAGCAATAACGCAGCCGCGACCCCGGCTGCCCACAGCCATTTCTTGCGCTGCGGATGCGGTTGCGGCAGTGGCACCGGCCGCGCCAGCCCACTGGAGGTCAATCCCCCGTGCACCTCGCGAAGTGCCTCCAGCAGTTCTTCCGCGCTGGAATAGCGCTGCCCGGCATCTTTGGCCATCGCTTTATTGACCACCACCTCCAACTCCCGGGAAACCGAGCGATTGAAAATGCGTATGGAAGCCGGGGTCTCGCCCCGGATGCGGTCGGTGGTGGCAACGAAACTGCCCGCCATGAAGGGATGCTGTCCGGTCAGGACTTCGTAGAAGACCACGCCCAGGGAAAAAATGTCAGCCCGGCCGTCCGGGGCCTGCTCCAGCAGAACTTCCGGCGACATATAGGCGGGCGTGCCGGCAAAAGTGCCGGAGCGGTCCACGGTCGAACTCTGGTCGGAACGCGGCAGGTGCTTGGCCACCCCGAAGTCCAGTATCTTGACCTGGCCGGTGCTAGTGAGCATGATGTTTTCCGGCTTGATATCGCAGTGAACGATGCCATGCCGGTGCGCCGACACCAGTGCTTCGGCACACTGAAAAGCAATGGCGAAGAACTCATCCAGCGACAATGGTTGCGTCAGCCGCTGGCGCAGGTTCTGGCCTTCCACATATTCCAGGATCAGGAATATCTCGCCCTGCTCCTCCAGCACATCATAAACAGCGGCCACGTGGGCATCGCCGAAGCGGGATGCGCGTTCCGCTTCTTCGAGGAAGCGGTGGCGGTAAAGCGAATCAGCACGCAACGAAGGCGCCAGGCGCTTGAGGGCAACGGTACGCTTGAGCTTGGTGTCCTCGGCGCTGTAAACCTCGCCCATCCCTCCTTTGCCGAGCCGTTCTCCAATGCGAAAGCGCCCCACCACCTGCCCGGACAAGGAATCCTGCGGCTGTGTCGAACTCGCGAGCGTGGGCTCAAATTCCGCCATAGGGCCCTACACAATTCAGAATGGAGAACAGCGTCCCGAGGCGTTAAGGACAGTTCTGCGGGGCCGCCGTTGCGCAATCTTACTCCTGGGCTGGAGGGCGGGCAATCACGAGGCGCGGACTGGCGCGATCACACAGCCGGCGGGGAGCCCCAATCCAGAGGTCAGATGACGGGCGGTCGGCAGCAGTGACCTCAGGTCGGCATATAGCAGCCCGCTTGCCCGCCGAGAACTTAAACGCATCAGTCGGTTACGCAACTTCCCTCAACTTTCACTTGCGGCCCCTGGCGTGCATACCTTTCGGATAACCAGTCGCTCCCGGTCATCGGTTCACGCTCTCAGGAGACCCTCAGTGCTGCATAAGTGCGCTAATGCCGCCTGTACGAATTTGTTCCGCAGCCTCAGCGTCGGCAAACTGTTCCTTCTCGAGACTGACTACGGCGAGGAGTTGCCCGCGACCGCTCCCCGGAGTCGCCGGCACCGTTCGCTTCGCCGCCTGGAACGCTACTGGCTGTGCGATGGCTGCTCTTCCTTACTCACCCTGACCTTTGAACGAGGACGAGGGATGGTTACAGTTCCGCTCCCTGCCCGGAACCACCCTGTACCTGCCCTGCATCTGACTAACATGCAGGGGACGATGAGCGCGTCTCCGAGGGAGTTGAAAGGTACCTTATGAATCATTTCAGAACGCATTTGTGTGCGATCTGTGGCGAAGAGCGCTCCGCGAACCAGCCCCGTTTCCTGGTCGCCGAAAACACCTGGGAAGACAAACTGGCGATACTGCAGTGGAATGAGCCGATGGCCTCCCGCGCGGGCATTCAGGTGGCTTGCGGCATCGACCATGTCGAGGAACTGGTCATTCATTGGATGACGACGGGAAGTCTTGATTATCCCTTCGCGCGAACCGCACTGGGAGCGACGGGCTGGCGCCGCCCGACCCCGTCAGCCGGCCGGGTTGACCTCAGCGGCGCGCGGTGCATCGGAGAACTGGCGGTCCATCGCGAAAGCATCGAGCGTGTACTGGCCGAGAACCCGCAGTCCCTCAAGGTTGTCCTTGATGCCCTGCTCGATGCTCTGCGTCAGGAGATCATGATCGAAGCGCACCCGGTGTCGCGCCGCGAATCGGAACCAGAAGAAGAATTGTGCGGAGTTTCTACCGAGCCCGAATTCTAGTCGCTCGCCGGAATTCTGAACCAGCATGATGATTGGAGTTCAAACAACTGCAAGAATCCATTCCTGTTTCGGGAACCGGTGCTGAACCTGTTCGCTCGCTTTTGCGAAGGGGCTGGCGCGTTCTCTCTCAAAAAGGTTCGCACATCAAGCTTCAGCATCCGCAGTACGGAAATTACATGTTCGGATTCCACGACAACGAAGAAATCGGTCATAAGATGCTGTCCCGTATCGCCAAGCGTACGGGCCTCACTCCCGAAGACCTTTGACTCCGAAACTCCGCCCGGCTAAGCGTCCCTCTCATCGGAGGTGGTGTGGGGCGGACGCTCTTGTCCGCGTCCTTGATCTTGACTTTTGATCTTTGGATTTTGACTTCGACTTCTCGACCCTGACTTTTCGCACGCGTGAAATCATCCGCCGGCCACTGACTGCCCAGGTCCAAACCTGAAATCAAACCCAAAAGCGTCGGACAGAGCCTGCCCTGAGCGAAGTCGAAGGGAGTGTCCGACCCACACCGGTCCGGTCGTGTCAGCCCTGACACGACGTCGTTAAAGAGCCACAAGTTTGCAGCCCGCAGCATCTTGTAAGTGTCTATTCATCAATCATATACATATGGTCGCTCACTCGCTACATACGGTCTGTCCGAATGGAGGCAACTATGGAACTGGTATTCACGACCGTCGCAGTTATCGGGGGAATGACCTTCTCGCTGGCCGTCGCAATCCTGGTGGAAGAACTGATTTTTGGCAAGGTGCTCTGCGTGTTTTTTGCTCCTCGCGCACCCCAACCCAAAACCGCCATTCAACGCTAGACCCAAAGCGCGGCGCCGGTGGAACCTTTGCGGGCAGGCGCAGGTCAATGTTGATAGAGAGGGTATGGTTTGAGGCCCGGGGGTTGAATGCCAAACGTACGAACCCAGAGAGTACCAGACGCGGTGTCCGGGGGGATGGGTGATGCGGTTTATAATTCGCCCATCCATCCGCCCCTCAATTTGCGCCACTATCAATTTGGGCGTCAATTTGCGCATCCAGGCATGCTCTCGCCACTCTCTCCGCGATTTTTCAGCAGCCTCCTGTTTGCGTTGCTGTTCGTCGTCGAAGCCAGCGCGCAGAACTGGGCCGGCGCGGAAGGGCTGCTGGCAGGAAAGATCGTATCGGCAACCGGCCCGAAAACCATGGCCGTGGAAGTATTGAATCGCTCGTCGCTGAGCGCCGCCCTGAGCGACGACATCCGGCGCAATCTTCTAACTCAGCTTGCTGTCACGGGAGTGCGTTTCGTTACGGCCGAACAGGCTGCGGTGAACGTGCGGGTCACGCTCTCCGAGGACCTGCATAGCTACGTCTGGGTTGCGGAAATTCGCCAGGATGCGAATCCGCCCACGGTGGTAATGGTTTCCCTGCCGCGGTCAGCCGCCCTCGCCGTGGAACCCGCAGCCGCGGCGATGGTGCTCCGCGAAGTTTCCCTGTGGTCGCAGACGGAACGCATTCTGGATGTTGCGGTCATCGAGGGCAATCCCGCGCGCATGCTGGTGCTGGACGCAAACGGCGTGACGTCTTACCGGATGCAGGAGAGTCGCTGGCTGGTCGAGCAATCACTTCCCATCACCCATTCGCGGCCGTGGCCGCGCGATCTGCGAGGAAGGCTGGTATGGCGAAGGGACGGGGACAAAGATCATTTTTTTGATGCCTAGTTGCCCGGCGTCTATTGTCGAGGTTCCGCCTCCCTGGCCATGACATGCTTCGAGAGTAACGATCCCTGGCCGATCGGAGCCGACCTGTTCAGCCAGAGTGCGTCTTTTACCTCCTCGCGCAATTTCTTCAGTGGCACACTCTCTGCCGGAACAGGCACGCAAACGCGGGCGCCGGCGTTTTATTCCGCCGCCGCCCTTCCCCGCGAACAGTCCACATGGTGGCTGCTGGCCGCCGTGGATGGGAAGGTCCATCTGCTCGACGGCGTCACCGATCAGGTAATGGAGAAGCTGAAGTGGGGCAGCGACATCGCCAGCCTGCGCAGCGGCTGCGGGTCGGGCTGGCAAGTTCTGGCAACTGCGGCCGGCGCCGGTCGGAATGATGCGGTGCAAGCTTTCGAAACTACCGGACGGGAGCCTGTGGCCGCGAGCATTCCCCTCGACGTAGGCGGCGCGGTCACCGCCTTATGGACAGGATCCGGCGGAACCAGTGTCGTGGCGGTGGTCCACAATTCGGAAACGGGGGAATATGAGGCCTTCCGGCTTACTGTTACTTGTGGCCGTTAGTTTGTCTCTGGCGATCGCGGCACCGGCCCGTACCCGACCGCACTACGGCGGGACCCTGCGCGTGGCTATCGGGGAAGCTCCTGCCTCGCTTGATCCTGCGGAATCCAACCGGCTCGACAACTCGATGTTGCCCGGCCTCTCGCGCCTGATCTTTGACACCCTGGTCACGCTGGACGCGCGCGGCCAGGCCGAGCCCGCGCTCTCACCTTCATGGCAAGCCGATCCCAGCTATCAGCGCTGGCAGTTCAGCATCCGCCGCGGAGTTGCATTTCATGATGGTACAGCGGTGAGTTCGGATGCGGTCGCGGCTTCCCTGCGCGCCGCCAATCCTGACTGGAAAGTGTTCGCCACCGGAGAATCGGTCATCATTGAGTGCAACGCTCCCACACCGTACCTTGCCGCGGTCCTGGCACTACCGCGCTATGGCATCGCCAAACGCACGGGCGGAAAGGTTGTCGGCAGCGGCCCTTTCGCCATCGAGCGCTGGGACCCGGGGAAGAAACTGGCATTGTCTGCCCGCGACGATTATTGGGGAGGACGAGCGTTTCTGGACTCGATCGAAATTGAAATGGGCAAGAGCTTCCGCGAGCAGATGATCGGGTTCGATCTGGGCAAGGCTGACCTGGTGGAGGTCGCACCTGACCAGGCCCGTCATGCGGTCGCTGGAGGGCCGACGTGTGGAGAGCTCACCTCCCGCGGAATGGATGGGGCTGGTCTTCACCCGGGATGTTCAGTCCGCAGAGGATGGGAAATTGCGCGAGGCCCTGGCGCTCAGCATCGATCGCGACGCGATGAACAACGTTCTGTTGCAAGGGCGGAGGCGAACCCGCCGGCACGCTCCTGCCAGGCTGGATGAGCGGCTATGCGTTCCTCTTTCCCACCGCCATCGATCTGCAGCGTGCGCGCCAGGCACGGGATGCGGTGCGCCAGGCACCGGTGTGGACGCTGAGCTACGATGCATCCGATCCGCTGGCGCGAGTCATCGCGGAGCGTATCGCGCTGAACGCGCGCGACGCTGGACTGACGCTGCAAACAACAGCCACCGCGGCCGCCGACATCCGACTGGTCCGCATGCCGCTGCCCTCGCTCGATGCCTGGGTTGCGCTCAGCGAGCTGGCTCGAAGCCTGGGATTGCCACAACCGAAATTCGATGGTGATCCGCTGCAGCAGAGTGCAAGCGCATCCACGGCGTACGCAGCCGAGAGCACTCTACTGCAATCGCAGCGCGTGATTCCCCTGCTGCATCTGCGAACTGCGGTTGCGCTGGGTGCAAACGTGATGGGTTGGCGGGAAGATCCAGATGGCAGCTGGCGTTTGCAGGACGTCTGGCTGGAAACGGGGAAGCCTTGAGCTTTCGCCGCAAACTTCTGCTGGTATTCGCGCTGACGGTCTTTCTTTGCGTGGGCGCGGTCACCTGGATCGTATCCAGCGTGACCCGGCGCGCCTTCGAGCGCGCCAACGAAGCGCAGACGACGGCGCTGATCGCGCAATTTCGCCGCGAGTTCAGCCGGCGGGGTGACGAAGTGGCACACCGCGTGGAAACCGTCGCAGGCAGCGACGCCGCGACCCGCATGGCGCTGGCGGTGAGCCGCGGTTCGGCGGACTACAGTGCGTACGTGAATGAGGCCAAGACGCTCGCCGACAACCAGCAGCTGGACTTTCTGGAATTCGTGGACAGCAGCGGCACCATTCTCTCGTCGGCGCAGTGGCCGGCGAAATTTGGTTATAAGGAAAGTTCACTGCCGGCGGGAGCGCCGTCGCCCAGCCGCCTTTCTCCGGCAGGAGGAGCTTCCTGACGGAGCGGCGCTGAGCCTTTCCGCCATCCGGCGGGTGGAGGTCGGCGACAAGCCCATCTTCGTGATCGGCGGCCGTCGCCTCGACCAGGATTTCATGGCCAGCCTCGAACTCCCGGCTGGCATGCGGGCCATGCTCTATCGCAACCTGGCCAAGGGCTTCTCCGCGCCGCTGCTGATCGCCCCAGCCGGCGACCCGCGAGAACTGGCCCGGCTGGCGCCCCTGATTGAGCAAGTCCAGCAGCAGCGGCAGGAAGCCACCGCACTCCTTCATTGGTCAGGCGATGCGGCAGACGATGAGAGCGTCCATGCCATCCCGCTGAGCGGCCGAGATAACCAGTTACTCGGCATTCTGCTGGTGGGCAACACGCGGCGTCCCTATGTTGAGTTGCGCGACCGCATTCGCTCGGCCGCACTGCTGGCGGGAAGCGTCGGTATTGTTCTCGCCATCCTGTTCAGCGGATGGGCCTCCTCCCGGGTCACGCGACCGGTGGAACAACTGGCGGAGGCGGCGCGGGAAGTGGCGGCGGGAAACTGGAACACGCGCGTGGCCGTGGATTCATCCGACGAACTGGGAGCTCTGGCCGAATCCTTCAACCGTATGACCGGAGAACTTCTCCAGCAGCGGGAACGCCTGGTGCAGGCCGAGCGGGTCGCGGCCTGGCGCGAATTAGCGCGGCGCCTGGCGCACGAACTCAAGAATCCGTTGTTCCCGCTGCAGCTGACGGTAGAGAACCTGGTGCGGGCTCGGCAGCAGAGTCCGGAGCAGTTCGAGGAAATTTTTCCCGAGAGCTCGTCCACGCTGCTGGCGGAGATCGCGAATTTGAAAACCATCATTTCGCGGTTCAGCGAATTTTCCCGCATGCCGCAACCCCAGTTTCAACGGGTGCAGGTGAACGAGGTCGTGCAGAATGTGGCGCGCCTGCTGCAGGCGCAACTGCAATCTCCGGAGCATCCTCCGGTTGAATGCCGGCTTGAACTGGCGGAGCACCTTGCGCCCATCGCGGCCGATCCGGAACTGCTGCATCGGGCTTTTTCCAATCTCGCGTTGAACGCGATGGATGCCATGCCTGAGGGCGGCACGCTCACTCTACGCACGCGGCCGAGCGGTGACCGCGTCACGGTGGAAATTGCCGACACCGGAACCGGCCTGACCGCGGAAGAGTGCGAGCGCCTGTTTACGCCCTACTACACCAGCAAGGCGCATGGCACCGGACTTGGATTGGCCATCGTGCAATCCATTGTGAGCGACCATGGCGGCAGAATCAGCGTGCGCAGCCAGCCCGGACGGGGCACTACATTTATGATCGAGCTGCCGGGCAATCTGGACAAGCTGCCGCGCGGGCTAAGGAGACATCGGTGCCTCAGAAAGCGCATCTGCTGATCGTGGACGACGAAGCCAATACTCTGGCCTCGCTGGCGCGCGCCTTTCGTCTCGCCGGCCACGAGGCGACGCTGTGCGACAACGCCGCCAAGGCCCTGGAACTGGCTCGCTCCCAGACTTTCGACTTGATCCTCTCGGACGTCGTGATGCCGGGCAAAGATGGGCTCTCGCTTCTGGAAGACCTCAAGTCCCAGGGAGTCACGACGCCTGTGGTCATGATGTCCGGGCAGGCGCATATCGACATGGCGGTACGGGCCACGCGCCTGGGGGCACTGGATTTCCTGGAAAAACCTGTCTCCACGGAAAAGCTGCTGCTCACGGTGGAGAACGCGCTCAAGCTGCAGCGGCTGGAGTCGGAAAACCGGCAGCTCCGGCAACGCCTGGGGAAGCACGAAATTGTGTGGACCGGCGAAACCATGAAAAAGCTGATGGCCCAGATCGAAAGGGTGGCCGCCAGCGAAACCCGGGTCTGCATTCTGGGCGAAACCGGCACCGGCAAGGAACTGGTGGCGCGCACGCTGCACGAACGCAGCCCCCGCGCCTCCGGTCCCTTCATCACTTTGAACTGCGCCGCGGTTCCGGCTGAGCTGATCGAGTCCGAACTGTTCGGCCATGAAAAAGGCTCTTTCACCGGCGCCGCCGGCCGCCATGTCGGCAAATTCGAACAGGCGGAGCGCGGCACGATCTTCCTCGACGAGATCGGCGACATGCCTCTAGCCATGCAGGCCAAACTGCTGCGCGTGCTGGAGGAAGGCGAGGTCGAGCGTATCGGCGGCGACAAGCCCACCAGGGTGGATGTGCGAGTGGTGGTGGCGACCCATCGCAACCTGGAGTCCCTGGTGCGCGACGGCAAGTTCCGTCAGGACCTGTTTCACCGGATTTACGTCTTCCCCGTCCTGCTGCCGCCGCTCCGGGAGCGAAAAGAGGACATCCCCCTGCTGATACAGCATTTTGCGGCCCAAGTCTGCGCCCAGAACAACTGGAAGCCGCTGCCCTTCCGTCCGGAGGCGATTCAGGAACTCCAGGCGCATAGCTGGCCGGGCAACGTTCGCGAGCTGCGCAACGTGGTGGAACGGTTGATCCTGCTGGCAACCGAAGGTGAAGTAACTGGTGACATGGTCGAGATGGCGTTACCCCACGGGCTTACATCGCCAACTTCGCCGGCCGGCTCGGGTACCCTGGCGGAACGGACGCAGGCCTTTGAGCGGGAAGTCATGCTGGCCGAGCTGAAGCGAAACCACTTTCACGTCACCAACGCAGCCAAGGCCCTGGGCCTGGAGCGCAGTCATTTCTACAAAAAAGCGGAGCAATTGGGTGTCGATCTGCGGTCTTTACGGAACGAGCCGGTGGAATGAATCGAAATTTCCACAGATTCAATTCGACGATATGGCCAATCTGAAAATACAGGACAAACTGTATTGGCTCCCGATAGCCTTGGGTATAGACTGGAAGGCACTCTAGGGTAGTGTCTGAAAGTGGCTCCCGGCAAGGGTTTCCGCCGTCAGGCCTACCATGTTTGCTCCTGACATTGCGGTGGGTGAAAGCGCGAAGTTTCGTGCGCGATATCAGCAAGAATTACACTGCAAAAGTTTTCCACAGGCAGCTAACGCGTTGGAAGGGCGGAGCATCCCCGTTTGGCAACCATGATGCTTATGTAGGGCATCCAGGGCAGTTTTGTCCGCAACGTCAGGTAATTCTGGGGAGGTAGGTTGATGGGTGCATTCAGGATATTTATCGCGGACGACCACGAAGTGGTGCGCAAGGGCTTGTGCGCGCTGCTGCAGGCAGAGCCGGGATGGGAAATTTGCGGCGAAGCTGCAGACGGGCGTGAGGCTACGGAAAAAGTCCGTGCCTTGAAGCCTGACGCCATCATCCTCGACATTGGCATGCCCGGTCTGAACGGCCTGGAGGCGACCCGGCAGATCATAAAAGAGGATCCGCGCGCCCGCGTGCTCATTCTGACCTTCCATGACTCCGACCAGGTGGTGCGGGACGTTCTGAATGCCGGCGCCCGGGGATTCCTGCTTAAATCCGATGCAGCTCGCGATCTGGTGGTCGCGGTCGAAGCTCTCAAGCGCGACAAGACATACTTTACTTCCAAGGTCGCAGCCATGGTGCTGGACGGATATCTGAAAGGCGGGACCCAGGCGGCCGCCATTTCCCTGGGCCGCGACCGGCTTACTCCGCGGGAGCGCGAAGTGGTACAGCTGCTGGCCGAGGGTAAAAGCACGAAAGAGGTTGCGGTGGCGCTGGGCCTGAGCGTGAAGACGGCGGAAACTCATCGCTCGAATATCATGCGCAAGCTGCAACTGCATTCGGTCAGCGATCTGGTGCTGTACGCAGTACGGAACAACATTGTTCACGTGGTCCAACCTACGATTGAGTAGGGTGTCGGGATTCTCCGGGTAAGATCGGGCCATGCGGCATGCTGGGCGAGGATGCGATCGTATTTGATCTTCGCGCCGGATGCGCCCGGATGCACACAACTTCAGGATCGGTTTCGGGTTCACCCTATACAGCAAGTTAATGAAACCACTACAGGGTGCACCGGATAGACCCTGATCGCTTCTGCACCTAGTCTTATCGTCGTTATGAAAACCGATTTGCGAGGGTCAATCTCAGACCCGGGAGGCAGACGCGTGACGAACCAGAACATTCCTATGGCAATGAACTCCGATGCGAATTGTACGGTCCGTTCGAGCACGGACCTTGAATTGGTCAAGCGCGCCCAGCGAGGCGACTCGGAAGCCTTTGCCGCTCTGTTCCACGCGCACAAGGCGAGGATTTATTCCATTTGCCTGCGCATGACCAACAATGCAGCGCAGGCTGAAGACCTCACCCAGGACGCATTTCTGCAGGTGTTCCGGAAATTATCCACTTTTAAGGGAAACTCGGCGCTGTCCACCTGGCTCTATCGCATCGCGGTCAATACCGTGTTGATGCACTTCCGGAAGAAGGCGTTGAAGCAGATCTCGCTGGACGAGCCCTCCAGCCATGATGCCAAGATGGTGCGCCGTGAATACGGCAGCCGCGATGGCCGCCTGTCAGGATCGGTGGACCGCATTACCCTGACCCGCGCCATTAAAGATCTGCCCGCCGGCTACAGGACCATCTTCCTGCTGCACGAAGTGGAAGGCTACGAGCACCAGGAGATCGCGAAGATCCTGGATTGCTCGGTGGGAAATTCCAAGTCACAACTGCACAAGGCAAAGCTCAGGATTCGTGAATTCCTGGCCGAACCGGGCAAGGCGGGAATCGAAGCGCAGGAGGCAACCGCGCAGGAGACTGCCTCGCGCCAGCGCAAGAACCCGCGTTCAGAACTAGGCTTTGCCGAAGCGGTTTGAGAATGTAGGCGCGAGCGTCCCGCTCGTGCAGGCAGCCACCGAAAACCACGCGAGTACATCCGCAACAGCCAATCCGGCCGCGTGAAACGCGGCGATTTCTTCGATCGATCGCGAAGACTAGCCTGCGGACGTTGTCCCTTACGTGCTGCGATTACAGACGCACGAGCGGGACGCTCGCGCCCACATCAGGGCTAGCGCTGGCCCCATTTCAGCTTGGTGCGCAGCACATCAAAGAATGTTCCCTGGGTATGCAGCAGCGTGACCTGGTGCTGTGATTTGCGGCACAGTACACGGTCCCCATCCAGCATGGGCATGCCGATCTGGCCGTCGATGCTGAGATAGGCTTCGTCCTCCCCGGTCTTGACCACAATCTCGATTTCAGAAGTATCGCGAACCACCAGCGGACGATGAGTGAGCGAGTGCGCCGACACCGGCGTCACCACGAATGCATCCACGGAAGGCATCAGGATGGGACCGCCGGCCGCCAGCGAATACGCCGTCGAACCGGTGGCGGTGGAGACGATCAGGCTGTCGGCCTGGTAGCTCGAGACAAACACCCGGTCAATATAGACGTCGCAATGATTCAGCCGGGCGATGGTGCCTTTGCCGACCACCACATCGTTAAGCGCTTCATAACTCCCCACGGAAGCGTCTTTGCGGAGCACGTCGCAGTGCACCATGGACCGCCGGTCCAGATTGCAGCAGCTACGCTCGATGTCCTGCAGAGTGGAGTACAAATTTTCCAGCGGCACTTCGGTGAGGAATCCGAGCGAACCCAGATTGATGCCGAGCACCGGAATTCCGGCCTTGGATACGGCCCGGGCTGCAGATAGCAGCGTTCCGTCTCCCCCCAGCACCACCACGAAGTTCAGCGCGCGGGAGGCCATCTGTTCCCGCGCCAGGACTTCCACGCCGGGAGCGAAGGGCGCGGTCTCGGGATCGACCACGACCTGATATTGGTGCTCGCGAAACCACGCCAGCAGGGGTGGGACGATATCTGCAAGTTCCGCTTTGCCCGGCTTGGAAATGATGCCGGCAAACTTGTTTGTTGAGACCGCATTCCTGGTTGCCATGGTGAAAGTCGAATTGTACAGAAATTCCCGGCAAAAGCTTAACCACGGAGGACACGGAGGACACAGGGTAAAACCTAGAATTGCGCGTACAACAGAAATTCGCGATTTCCTTCACCACCCAGTATGGGGGATTCGATCACGTCGGTCTGGGTGCATCCCAGTGCCAGCAAGGCGTGACGAACCTTTTCGACCGCTGCCTTTTGCACCACCGGGTCGCGTACGATGCCTCCCTTCCCTACCTGTTCGCGGCCGGCTTCGAACTGCGGTTTGACCAGAACGATGATCTTCCGCCCGCGACGCTCAGGCAGCCCGGGAAAAGCGGCTGCGATCACCGCGGGCAGAACCAGGGTCGCCGAGATGAAAGAGACATCCATCACTACCAGGTCTATCGCTTCTCCGAGCTGGGGCGGTGTGAGATAGCGGGCATTGGTCTTCTCCAGCAGCCGCACGCGAGCGTCCTGACGCAGACGGAAGTCAATCTGGCCGTGGCCGGTATCAACAGCAATGACCCGCTCCGCCCCGCGCTGCAAAAGACAATCGGTAAAGCCTCCGGTCGAGGTTCCCACGTCGAGACAGGTCTTGCCGGCAACATCAATCTGCCAGTGCTTGAGCGCCTCCTCGAGTTTGAGTCCGCCGCGGCTGACGTATTTGAGGTCTTCTCCGAGCAGGCGGATGTCGGCCGCGGCCTCCACACCCGCTCCCGCCTTTTCGACTTTTTGTCCGTTGACCAGCACCTTCCCGGCGAGGATCAACGCCTGGGCACGCTCCCGCGAGCCGGCCATTCCCCGTTCCAGCAACAACTTGTCGAGCCGCATTTTCAAAACCAGACTCCGGACTAACGCAACTAAAGCGGTTTGAGCACCCGCGAAGGTGCAAGGTGCAGAAGGCTCTCGTAACAAACAACTTAACAGTGTACTTTCCCGTTTTCCCACAGAATTTTCCACAACGGTGTTGAAAAAGTTCAGCACGCCGGTTCGGCGAGCCTGAGGAACGGGTGGATGGAATGGCGCTTAGTCACCTGAACGGCCGAGTGTGGATGGGACTCGCCGAAGTCCGAGGTCTGACGTCTGTTCTAGCCCGCTACTTCTTCCAGAAGTTTCTGGTCGATATCGAAATTGGAGTGGACGTTCTGCACGTCGTCGTGTTCTTCGAGCGCTTCCATCAGGCGGATCATCTGGCTCGCGGCCGGTCCCTCCAGCTTGATGTAGTTTTGCGGAATCATCGACACGCTGGATGACACCGGCTCAATCCCGGCCTTCTTCACCGCTTCGAGAACGGCTTCATAGACAGAAGGCTCGGAAAGCACTTCCCAGTTGTCGCCATCATCGCGCAAATCTTCGGCGCCGGCTTCAAGGACAATACCCATCAAATCGTCTTCCTTGGCTGCGGTTTTAGGAACGACGATGTCGCCCTTCTTGTGAAACATCCAGGAAACGGCGCCGGCTTCCGCCATGTTGCCGCCGTTTTTGCCGAAGGCGTGACGGATTTCGCTGACCGTGCGGTTGCGATTGTCGGTATTGATATCGAGCAGGACGGCTACGCCGCCGGGGCCGTAGCCCTCGAGCGAAAACTCTTCGTAGGTGGCGCCGGGAAGCTCTCCCGTGCCGCGCAGGATGGCCCGCTTGATGTTGTCGGCCGGCATGTTCTCAGCCTTGGCCGCCAAGATGGCGCCACGCAGGCGGGGGTTGGTGTCGGGATCGCCGCCATTTTTGGCGGCAATGGAAATTTCCTTGATCAGGCGGGTAAAAATCTTGCCCCGCTTGGCGTCCAGAGCGCCTTTTTTATGCTTGATTGTGGCCCATTTTGAATGGCCGGACATGGAAATACCTCGTATTTAATAGTCTTTTATGGCGCGGAACTGGCCCGTCGAGGAGATCAACGGATTGCCTCTAATGAATGCCGCCGAACAAAAAATTATAGCATGGGACCCTGAACTCGGGCCTGTCGGGCTTTGTACGCATAGAGCACGGCCAGCAACGGCGGCGCCAGCAGCACACCCCAGAATGGAATAATCATCCCCAGCGCGATCGGCGCCAGGATCGAAGCCCACACCGGCACTTTGGCCGTGCGCTTCATCAGGTAAGGCTGGAGCAGAAAACCATCCACCACGGCGATGATGGCGTAGAGACTGAGCACATAGAGCGGATGTTCCCAGTCTCCCCACTTGAACATGGCAGTCAGGGCCGGGCCGACCACGCCCAGCACGGCGCCGATCTGGGGGACGAACTGAAACGCGGCCCCGAGCACCGCCCAAAAAGGGGCCCACGGCACACCGATGATGAGCAGCCCGACCAGCCACAGGAGGCCCACCGCCAGCGAGTCTTCAAGTTGCGCCACCAGCCAGTTTTTCAGCGCGCTGCCGGTGAGTCGAAAGTGGTCCCAGAAATCCACCTGTTTATGATGCCCCCACTTGCAATGATAATAGCCTTGGCACCCGGCCCGGGCGAAGTTTGTCCGGGCGTCAACCTTCTGTCGTGGTATTCGTCCATACCCATAGCAGGCATATCGCGGTGGTCAGTTCAATTTGACAACTCATCCTCTCGAGCGCGGGCCTCGAGCCGCGAGGCACGGTGAGTGCAAGCGAAGGATCTCTGCCGCGCTACGGATTCAACCGTTGCATAGCCGCGGTCCTTCGACTCCGCGAGATGCTTCGCAAGCGCAACATCTCGCCTCGCGATTCAGGGTGACATCGAGTAATGACCCGCTACCAGACATCCAGAGAGAGGGCGCGTGGACACGGTCCTGACGACAGCCTTGACTTCGCCCGCGACGCAAACCGCCGCAGAGATCTCGGTGGAGCGGTTCGACGACCTCATGCGCCAGCACCAGCGGCGCGTGTACCGGGTGATCTACCTGCTGGTGCGGGATGCCGACACTGCCGACACTCTCACCCAGGAATGCTTTCTGCGCGCCTACCAGAAACGCGCCAGCTTCCGCGGCGAATGCCGGATCGAAACCTGGATCCTGCGCATCGCGGTCAACCTGGTGCGGGACCATGGCAAAAACCGCCGGGCTTCCTTCTGGAAAAAATTGGTAGGCCTGGATGATGGCGAGAGTACCGACACCGGGCCGCGGCAATTTCCCGCCGGGGAGCCTTCGGCGGAACGCGCCCTGCTGGCGCGCGAAGAACTGGAAGCCGTCTGGAATGCCCTCTCTTCCCTTTCCTCGCAGCAGCGTGCCATTTTCTTCCTGCGCTACGAGGAAGAAATGCCGCTGGCGCAGATCGCGGAACTGCTGGAAGTGAAGATAGGCACGGTAAAAACGCAACTGTCGCGCGCGACCGGGAAGTTGCGGGAGATGAAGGAGCGACAATGGAAATAATTCGACATCTGAGCCACGAGGAATTGACCGACCTGGTGATCGAGAGCGATCAGCAGGCGCTGCGTCCGCTACTCGAGGGTCTGCCCGAGTGGGCCCGTAGTTCGGCGGAGCGGCCCGAGCAATTCTGGCAGGAGCAGCGCGGGGCTGTCTGGTCACGCATCGCTCCTGACCGCCATCCCCACAATCGGATGGTTCGCCGCCCGCTGGTGCTGGCATGGTCGGCGCTGGCGGCCATGGTCCTGCTGGCAGGATTGATGCTGGATCGTGCTCCGGTTGCTCCGCCGCGCAAGGCGCAGGTGGATCCCGACCATGAACTGTTAATGGCAGTGGAGCGCGCAGTTCACAATGACGGACCGGCAGCGCTCGATCCCGCGGCGCTTCTGGCCGAGGAGATGGTTCAGGACCTCCCGGCTGCACATTCCCCGATTCGCAAGAAGGAGCCAACTCATGAAAATTAGATACTCAAGCGTATTCGCAATGCTTCTCCTCCCGCTGTCTGTCCTGGCACAGACCCGCACGGCTCCGCCGTCCGCGGGAGTCGCTGCTGCCGGAGCCAGAACCACCTTCGTGTACCGTGGCGAACTGGGAAAATGGTGGCAAAACTCAGACGTGGCCAGGAAGTTACAACTCAGCGACGGTCAGATTTCTCAGCTCGATCAAACTTTCTACGACCACAAGTTGAAGCTGATCGACTACGGCGCGGAAATGGAAAAGCAGGACTTGAAGCTGCAGACTCTGCTGGATGCCGACGTCCCCAACGAAGGCCAGGTCGAAGCCCAGGTGGACCAGGTCCTGGGCGCACGCGGCAAGCTGGAGCGAGAATTCACCATGATGAATCTCGATCTGCGCAAAGTACTGTCCCTCGACCAGTGGCGGCAGTTGAAGTCGATTCGGGGACAAAGCGGGGGCCCCGGCGGCGACCGGATATTTTTCCGCAAAGTGCTGCCTCCGGGTGGAGGGCCCTCGACTGCGCCTCTGCCGCCGGACGCGATTCCATTGCCTCCCCTTCCCCCTCCTCCCGGAGACGAGATGTACTGAAAAATTCCATCGCCTCCTGAACGGTTCTGTAGCGCCGGCGTCCCGCCGCCTGTCGGGCGGTCATCCTGCCCGCCCCCGGGGTCAGGCTGCCCCCGGGCCAGCCGGGAAGATGCCGGCGCTACTAGAACCGTGTAATGCTTTTCGGCAATACGGGCGGCGTTTTCCTCGTGTTAGACTTTCATTAGCCTCATCTCCGAGGAAACCAGATGAAATTTGGCGTCATCATCTTCCCAGGATCCAACTGCGACCATGATGCGTATTGGACGATCCAGCAAGTGGCCCGCCAGCCCGTCACTTTCCTGTGGCACGAATCCCATGATCTCGAGAACTGTGATGCCGTCATTGTGCCCGGCGGGTTCTCCTACGGCGACTACCTGCGCACCGGAGCCATCGCAAAATTCTCTCCGGTGATGGAGGCTGTGCGGAACTTCGCTGCCTCGGGTGGGTTGGTGCTGGGAATCTGTAACGGCTTCCAGATTCTGTGCGAATCCGGCCTGCTACCAGGGGCATTGATGCGGAACGTGGGGCTGAAATACGTCTGCAAACCCGTGCAGGTGCGGGTGGAAAATGCGGAGACTCCCTTCACCGGCACCTGCCGCCAGGGCGACGTCCTGACCATTCCCATCGGCCACATGGAAGGCAACTATTTCTGCGACCAAGCAACTCTGGCCGAGTTGAAGCGCAACCAACAGATTGTGTTTCGTTATTGCTCGCCCGCGGGCGAGATTACCGCCGACGCCAACCCGAATGGATCGCTGGAAAACATCGCGGGAATCTGCAGTCCGGGGCGGAACGTGCTGGGGATGATGCCGCATCCGGAGCGCTCGAGCGAGCCCGAACTGGGGGGCACGGAGGGTTTCAGGATCTTCGAATCCATGGTCGGAGCCATGGCCTTGAAATAAGCCGGCCGGGGGTTTGGGGGACGTGCCTTACCCAATCCACTGAAGAGTTGGCGCAACTTTCGCTGGACGCAGTGTTTAGATAGAAGACTCCAGAAATAATTCATGACAGTTCACCAACCTGTGGCCACACCTCTGGTTCACCTGAAACCTGTCCGGCTGGGAGCAATTCCAGGGATGGCGGTGTTTCTTCTTTTGCTGCTGGTACTGGGTACCGCTTGGCCGGCGGCGGCACAGGACACGCCCCGGGTGCAGGTTTTCGGCGGCTATTCCTACACCCGGTTTGACAGCCCGTCATTCGGTTTCTCCAGCCCGTCCGGGCTGAACGGATACAATTTTTCGCCCGCTTTCAACTTGATCCGCAACTTCGGCGTGGCGGCAGAGATAAGCGGACAATACGGCTCGAACCTCAACCTTCGCGATATCGCCGTGGGGCCGCAATTTCTTTATCCCAGAGGCAAAGCGCTGTTCTTCGGACATGCGCTTATTGGCAGTGCCCGTTCGCTGGTGCGGGTGGGTAACAACGAAGAAGACACCGCCCGCGCCGTGGCCCTGGGCGGAGGCATGGACTTCGATCTCACTTCCCGCTTCGCGGTGCGCGTATTTCAGGTGGATTATCTGCATACCAGTTTGTTTTCGCAGACCCAGAACAACCTGCGATTTTCCACCGGCCTGGTTTATCGCTGGGGCAGGATCAAGAAGGGACACCGGGCGCCCCCGTTGGGTCAGTAGCAGGTCGCGGCATGATACAGGAAAGCCTTGGAAGGAATTTGATGATACTGATTCGACGGGCGAGCTTGCTGGGCGCCGCTTTTGCCCTGGCCTGGTTGACGGGCTGTGGCGGCAGTAGCGGCGGCGGATCGGGTTCCGGCCGCAATGCCTATGTCGCCGTGCCCCAGGGCAGCGCCATCGCCGCGTTCCGGGTAAACTCCTCCGGCGATCTCACCCGCGTGCTGGGTTCCCCTTTCGCCGGCGGGACCTCTCCGGCGGCAATCGCAGTCCACCCTTCGGGAAAGTTCGTCTATGCCGCGAACCAGGGTGGGAATGATGTTTCGATGTTCACCGTCAACAGCAACACCGGAGAGCTCTCTGAGGTGATGCCCCGCACTCCAGCGGGACTGAATCCGTCGTCGCTGGTGATGGACTCCGGCGGCGATTTGATCTTTGTGGCCAACAAGACCTCGAATACGATCTCGGTTTATTCCGTCAGTTCGAGCGATGGTACTCTTTCCGAAGCTGCGGGATCGCCATTCCCCACCGGCGCCCGGCCGGTAGCGCTGGCCCTGGCTCCTTCGGGCAAATTCCTGTATGTCGCCAGCGGAAACCTTCCGCTGGTATTCGGCTACTCCGTGGCTGCGGGGACGGGCAGCCTGCTGGCGGTTCCGAATTCTCCCTTTTCGGTAGGCAATGGACCGAGTTCCCTGGTGGTGGATCCCTCGGAAACCTTCCTCTATGTAACCAACTTCAGTGATAACACCGTTTCGGGGTTGAAGATCGACTCCACCAGCGGCACCCTGACCACTGCGTTGAATTCTCCATTCGCCGCAGGCACGGGGCCAATCTCGGTCACGGCTTCCGCGAAAGCTTTGTACGTGACCAACCTGGGATCCAGCAACGTCTCCGTCTATTCGTTTGATTCCACCACGGGCGCGACCACCCAGCTCGACAAATCCCCTTTCAGCGCTGGGACTGGACCGGTGTCGGCGACGATCGATCCGGCGGGGACATTTCTCTATGTCTGTAATCAGACATCGAAGAACATCACCAAATTCACCATCAATCCGGACGGCGGCGGCCTTCCCGGCAGCACGGTGGCTGCGACCATCAATTCGGCGCCGGCGTCGATAGTGTTCGCAAAGTAGACGTTGCCTGTGTGGCGCGGGCGCCCTCGCCCGCGTGGGGCCTGGAGCCACGGAACTGCTTGCTACCAGGCTCCCGGATAGAATCAGGATCAAAATCAACTGCAAAAGCCGCGGGCGAGGGCGCCCGCGACCACACATTGCACTTCGATGGTTCGCTTTGGCATTCTCGGGTTTGGGTTGCACGCGGTCAAGCGGCTGATGCCGGGGTTCGCGCTGGCGCAGAACTGCCGCGTCACCGCCCTGTCGCGACGCACCATGGAGAAGGCGCAGCGATTCCGCCCGGCAGCACAACATCCCGCTGGCGTTCGATTCGGCCGAGGCGCTGTGCCGGTCGCCCGAAGTCGATGCCGTGCTGGTCACCACTCCCAACGCCTGTCACCTTTCCGATGTGCTGCTTGCCCTGCGCTGTGGCAAGCCGGTTTTGTGCGAAAAGCCCATGGGAGTTCACGCCGGCGAATGCCGCACCATGGTAGAAGCGGCCCGCAGCGCGCAATTATTGCTGGGCGTGGCCCAGGTCTTTCGCTTCGAGGAGAGCACGGCGCGGGCGCGCGACCGCGTGGCCGCGGGACAGATCGGCAAAGTGATTTTTGCCCGTTCCGAGTTTTCATTTCCCGGAAGTGCGGGGCATCTGCGAGCCTGGATCCACGATCCGGCCGTGGCCGGCGGCGGCCCCATCGCCGACGTCGGCGTCCATTGCGTGGACGCGTTGCGTTACATCCTGCAGGATGAAGTGGTGCGGGTGAGCGCTCGGGGACGGCACGACCTGGGGCCGGCGGCGGTGGAGTCGGCTGCCGTGCTCACGCTGGAATTTTCTCGCGGCACTCTGGGCACGGTAGCAGTTTCCTTCCGCGCCGAATACCGCACGCCCCTGGAACTAGTCGGGGAGACTGGCGTCCTGCGGGCTGATGACGCGCTGAACGTGGAACGGCCGATCATGCTGGAATTGCGTCGCGCCGGTTCCCTGGTTGAGAGTGACCAGATCTCGAATCGCATGGCCTATGCCCGGCAAGTGGATGCGTTCGCGGCCGCCGTCGAAGGCAAAATCGACTTTCCGGTGCCGGGCGAAGAAGGCTGGCAAAACCAGGAAATTCTGGACGCAGCCTACCGCAGCCTGCAGAGTGGAAAGACTGAGGAAGTGGCCCGGGTAAGATGAATTCGACCCTGGGTCTATGGAGCCGCAGCCGGGGCCGCCGCCTCCGGCTTGGGTGAAGGAACGCCCTTGGCCTGCACGATCGCCCAATGCCACTCCTGGTCCTGCCCGGGAGCAATGCCTAAATTCTCGTGGAAGACCGTGGTGCTCGACGGTGCCGCCGACCCTTTGAGGTGGTAGAGAACGGTTGAGTCAGGATGTTTTTCCGAAAGCATCGTGGTGGTTTGCGCTGCCGGCACCAGGCGCGCAGCGCCACTCCGGGCCGTGTTGGCCTCGGGGCCGCGCAAAATGGTAAGGCCTACCGTAATTTCCTTGATGTTCCAGCTGGTGCCGTTGTGCACTGCGACTTGCAGCGTGTCTCCGGTGATGGTGGCCGGTCCATCCAGTTTGGCCAACTCGCCCGCCGGCAGGTCCTGCGGCGCGTACGCATCCGACAACAAGGAAGTGGCTGCGGCGCTAAAAGAGAGGTCGCAGGTCACATCGGGTGAGGAGACCTGGAACTTTTTTGTAATGGCATCAATGCTGAACAACAGGCTGCCATTGAGCTTCCGGGTCTGCACTTCATCCATGACCTGATGCAGGTTGTCGTTGTCGATCACGGTGTGCTCGGGCGCCGCCTTGCCCTTCCGGATCAGGCGCGCCAGGTCGCCCAGAGACGGTTCCCCGCTATCGGACTGTGCCACGCCCCACACCGGCAGGAAGACTCCCACCAGAATGAGGGTGAGCGGCAGGAATAATTTGCGCGTCATGAAAGCTTCTCGGACAGTTCCCCTTATTGTGCCGCAAGCAGCGCGTCAGCGCCGTCCTCGCTGCGGCCAGCATTCGATTGATAACTAGCGGGAGCTTGTCCTTAGGAAATTGTACTCAGGAGTTCAGGCGGGAAGGACCAGGCAGGCACAAACGTTGGTCGTAGAACCTCGGAACAACGCCCCGGGAAACTACGGGACGTATGCAAACACTTGGCGGGACGAACGGCCACGCAACCGGCACCGCACGCCCTCGTTCAGCCTCCGCTTACAGCAGGCCAGAGGAACGGAAGCGCGTAACCGGGTCCATCACCGGGACCGGAACCGATTGCCGCTGAAAGATCCAGCGGGCCACCGCATAGCCCAGGGCCGCATAGCAAACATAGACTAGCTTCATGGCTCCCCCCAAATTGTTAGATGCTCTCTCGCCTATTGGGGGAGTGCGATAGCCGCACCGTACCAGCACAAATTAACAACCAGGCACCGGTCGGTCAATGAACCACCGGTGCCATCCCTATGGCACAAAAGTAACAGGGGGTAACCAGTTCGGGAGGGCGAATATTCGTGCAGATCGGGGTAATCCGTGGCCAGTGTTCCGACTATGGCGCGGGCTTCGCCAGCACGAACGACTTCACCACAATGTTATTAGGCTGCACCCCCACCGGGATCATGGTCAGCAGGGAGTACTCTGTCGGTTCCAGTTTGGTGGGATTGCGCTTTTGGATGACCGTCACGTCGCCGGACTGCGAATCCAGCACCAGCAGATAATTTTCGCTGCGGGAAAGCGCCAGTCCGTCGGGATGACTTCCCACCGGCAAAGTGGCGATCAGCTTGCCGATGTCAATGTCATAGACTGCGATGGTGTTGGAGCCGAAGTTGCTGACGTACAATCGCGAACTGTCACCGGTGACCAGGCCACGCGAAGGGTGGGTGCCGATCAGGTAGCTGCCGCCGACTTCGTTGGTCGAAGTCTCGATGATCGAAATATTGTCGGAATCAAAGTTGGCCACCACCAGCTCGCCGCCGTCCGGTTTCAGTTCGAGATCGACCGGCGTTTTGCCCACATCCAGCAGGGCCAGCAGCTTGTCGGTCTTCAAGTCGATGGACGCCACCTGCCCCGAGCCGGCGCAGGCCACGAAGGCCTTGCTGCTGTCGGGAAGGATGGCGATGTCTTCGGGCTCCTGGCAGATGGGAATAGTGCTCCGGACCTTGAGTTCTATGGGGTCGATCAGGGAGACGGTACGGTCGCCCCGGTTACTGACCACGACGGTTGCGCCGTCGGGCGAAACCCGCGCCAGTCCCGGCGAAGCGCCCACGCGGATATTGCCCAACACCTGGCGTCTGTCCAGATCCAGCACCGAGACATTGGCTGATTTGGAATTCGCGACATAGGCGCGTTTGCCATCTACCGACACATCGATGAAATACGGAGCGGCGTGCACGCCAATCGTCGCCACCACCTGATTGCGTTCCGCATCGATCACGCTGATGCTGTTCGACTCCGTATTCACAACATAGACTTCGTTTTTTCTGCTGTTGGCGGCAATGCCGGTGGGATCGCTCCCCACCCGTATCGTGGCGGCAGGCTGAAAGGTGCGCAGATCGATCACCGAAACCGAGTTGCTCTTGCCGTTGGTAACGTAGGCATACTCGCGGTAGGCGGGGCCGTAGCTGGGCAGCTGGCGTTCCTGGAAGTACCACCAGCCCAGGCCGCCGGCGGTAGCCAGAATGACCGCAAGAAAAAGAATTTTTTTCAAGCGAGTGGGCTGACGACAGTTCGAACGCCGGACTGCGCCGGCAGGGCTTCAGAAGTCCGGGCGTGGGTGCCGATGGCTGGCACCATTCGTCCCACGACGGGCGCAATCTGCCGCACCTGTTTCATCAGTTCGTCGAACTGCTCGGGATAAAGCGACTGGATACCGTCGGACATGGCGCGGTCGGGCTCGTGGTGCACTTCGACGATCAGACCATCGGCGCCCACCGCGATCGCGGCGCGCGACAGGGGCGTGACCTTGTTGCGCTTTCCCGTACCATGGCTGGGATCCACCACGATAGGCAGGTGGCTGAGCCTTTGCACTGCGGGAACAATGCTGAGGTCGAGTGTATTGCGGGTGTGATCGGCGAAAGTCCGCACCCCGCGCTCGCACAGGATGACCTTGTAATTGCCCTCGCTCATCACGTATTCGGCCGCCATCAGGAATTCTTCCAGCGTGGCCGACATGCCGCGCTTGAGGAGCACAGGTATGCGGGCACGCCCGGCGCGCTTGAGCAAGGAAAAGTTCTGCATGTTGCGGGCGCCGATCTGGATCACGTCGGCGTACTTCTCCACCAGTTCCAGCGACTCGTTGTCGATGGCCTCGGTGACGATCTTCATCCCGAATTTGTCTCGAATTTCGGCCATGATCTGCAAGCCCGCTTCGCCCAGGCCCTGGAAGGAATACGGCGAGGTACGCGGTTTGTAGGCGCCGCCGCGAAAGAATTGCGCTCCGGCGCGGCATACGTGCTCGGCCACCGCCATGGCTTGTTCGCGATTTTCGATGGCGCAAGGGCCGGCGATGACGGCCAATCCCGGACCGCCAAATGTGGCATCCGTGCCCGGAAAAGTGATGACCGTGTTTTCCTGTTTGACGTCGCGGCTGACCAGTTTGTAAGGCTTGCTGACGCGGATCAGTTCCTGCACGCCCGGCATCTCGTCCAGCGTGCCAGGTTCGACCTCGCCACGATTTCCCGTGATGCCGATGGCGGTGCGCTGCGCCCCCGGCATGGCGTGGGCCCGGTAGCCCAGCTCCTCGATCTTCTGGCAAACCGCGCCGATCTGCTCTTCCGTGGCCTGCGCCTTCATTACGACTAACATGGATTCCCCTCGCGTCTGGCTTTGAGTTTATCGTTGTTTCCCGTGGCATCGCAAATGGAGGGCGGCTGAGAGTTAACCGTCGAGTACGCGAAATCGTCATCCACGAAGGACTTCGAGGTCACGAAGGAAAAATCTGGCCTTCGTGATACTTCGTGCCCTTTGTAATTCAGACTTTCGCTGCGCACCACCGCTCCACGCCAGTATCCTTCACGGCCTGAATGCGCCGTTGCAGGACGATACGCGCCTGGAGCGGAGACTGGAAACTTCGGACCGAAAGTGGCACACTGATGCCGTGCCCCGCTCCCTTGCCCGCGAACAGGACATCAAGCAAT
Organism: Terriglobia bacterium; assembly: GCA_963699935.1. Taxonomy (GTDB): domain Bacteria; phylum Acidobacteriota; class Terriglobia; order Terriglobales; family Acidobacteriaceae; genus JAIQFF01. The sequence continues at coordinate 154,450 of CAVOVU010000020.1, read as the reverse complement.
CCCTGCCCAAGCGCCCGCCTCGTCTGACTGCGCGGCGCATCGGGATCCACACTTCGAGCGCGGGCGGCGTGCAGAACGCGGCCGAACGCGCCTATCGCCTGGGCTGCAATACACTTCAAATCTTTTCGTCCAGCCCGCGGCAGTGGGCCGCTCATGACCTGAGCCGCCCGGATTGCGATGTCATGAAGCGGCTGCGCGACCAATATGACCTGAAACCGCTGGTGATTCATACCAACTACCTGGTGAACCTGGCGGGCGCAAATGAGTTGTTCCTGAAGAAATCAGTGGAAGCATTCCGCGGGGAGATCGAACGGGCACTAACGCTGTGCGCCGACTATCTGGTGCTGCATCCCGGATCGTTTCGCGGATCCGACCGGGAGCAAGGCTTGATGCGGACTGCGGCCGCCATTGCCGCAGCGGCCCAGGGATTGGACCTGCCCAAACGCGGCCTCACCATCCTGATCGAAAACACGGCGGGGGCGGAATACTCGCTCGGCGGCAGCTTCGAACAGGTGGCGGAAGTGCTGGAGTACCTGCGAAACCTGGTTCCGATGGGCGCATGCATCGATACCTGCCACACTCATGTCGCGGGTTACGACATTGTGGGCCAGCAGGGACTGCGGGATACACTGAAGCGCCTGGACGAGACCGTGGGTCTGAAGAATGTCCGGGTGTGGCACTGTAATGATGCCAAGGCCGCCCGGGGATCGAAGCTTGATCGTCATCAGCACATCGGCAAGGGCAGCATCGGTCTGGAGCCGTTCCGCCGCCTGTTGAATGATCCGCGGCTGGCCCACGCCGCGTTCATCGCCGAAACTCCGATTGACGAGCCCGGCGACGATTTCAGGAATGTTGCCGCTTTGAGAAAGCTGGTCAGGGAATAGATTCGGATTAACAGGTTTCATCCAGGAGGTTTCGCAATGAGCTGGGCCAACAAGCTTTCCAAACCTTACCGGGTGGAGCACGGCAAGAAATTCCGGCTCAAGGACCACGATCCTGCCGACACCGCCAAGCTGCATTCTCAGGAGCACGCCGAAGAACTCCTGGCCAAGGGCGTGGCCCGCATGGCCGAACTGCAGGACAAGCTCTACGCCGACAACCGCTGGGGCCTGCTCCTGATTTTTCAAGCCATGGACGCGGCCGGAAAAGACGGCGCCATCAAGCACGTGATGTCGGGAGTAAATCCGCAGGGTTGCCAGGTTTTTTCCTTCAAGGCGCCTTCCCCGGAGGAATTGGATCATGACTTTCTCTGGCGCAACATGAAATGCCTTCCCGAGCGCGGGCGCATCGGCATCTTCAACCGGTCTTACTATGAAGAGGTGCTGGTGGTCCGGGTCCATCCCGAGATTCTGGCCAACGAGAAAATACCCGCGCCTTTAGTCACAAAGAACATCTGGGAAGAGCGCTTTCAGGATATTTGCGGCGTCGAACGCTATCTGGCGCGCAACGGCTTTGTAATCCGCAAGTTCTTTCTTAATGTATCGAAGAAGGAGCAGAAGAAGAGGTTCCTCGACCGGCTGCAGCAACCGGAGAAGAACTGGAAATTTTCCTCCGCTGACCTGCACGAACGCGAACGCTGGGACGACTACATGGACGCCTACGAAGACATGATCGCCAACACTTCGACGGCGCATGCGCCCTGGTTCGTCATTCCCGCGGATAACAAATGGTTCACCCGCCTGGCCGTGGCGGCGGCCGTCGTGGATGCGCTCGACGAGCTCGACCTGTCGTATCCCAAGGTGGATGCACAGAAACAAAAAGAACTGGCAGCAGCGCGCAAGCTGCTTTTGAACAAGCGTGAGTGATCGGATCGTCGCAGTCTGGTAGTGGCTCAGTTAGCAGGCGCGGTTTGGGCAAGGGCCGACGTTGTGCACGCCAGACCTTCGGGACTGAAGAGGCTGTGTCACATTGCTGCTTTCGGCGCTTTTCGGGGCTGAGACTTTTTCCCCAGTCTTCGCCAGCGTCCTTTGCCCCTTTTTCGATGCTAGAATCACCAGATTCGCTTACCATTGGGAACCCGGCGATGGCTGGGCGGCGTCCAGTCCAAAGGGACATTGAGCACATTGAGATTCCATAACCGAAACCGGCCGCCGAAGTGGTTCACCTGCCTTGCGGTCCTGTGCTTTGTCTGTGTTCTTTTGTCCACCACGGTCCAGGCCACTCATTTCTGCGGTCTGCGCGGACTTGAGACGCAAACAGCGGTAGAGCTGGATCAGACCACTTCAGCCAGTCCTGTCTGCCTCACTTGCCTTATGGCTCCGTCCATGAGTGCAGTGATTCTGCTGGTCGCATTCTTTGCCATGGCCAGCAGCATGCTGTCTGTCGGCGCCCTGCAGATGCGCCCGAAACCCGTCCTGAGTTCTTTCCAGCTCTATATTCGCCCTCCTCCGCAAGCCCTGGCCTAGGGCAGTTTCCGATTTGCAATTTTCCATTTTTCTGGCGAGGTCCATTTCTTGCATTCAAGGAGCATGTTACGAACGCTGCAGCTTTTGGGTGCTCGGGCATCGTGAATATCAGCGCGCCAAGGTCGGCGCGTCATGGCCCCATGGCCATGCGTTCATCAGGCCTGCGAAAACTCGTCTGGCTCGCGACTTTGCTCCTCCTGCTGCAGGGAGTGGGCGCCGGGCAAAATACGACGCTGATCAGTCTGGACCAGGCCATTGATCTGGCCCTGGCGCACAACCATGCGATCAAAGCCACGCGAACCTTGATTCTTGCAGAACCAGGCCCAGGAGATTACCGCCAACCTTCGTCCCAACCCCACCTTCGGGGCTGACTCGCAGTTCATTCCTATTTTTACCCCGCAGGATTTCTCAGCCGACGAACTGAACCTGACCCAGCAGTTCGACATTGGCAGTCTCCTATCTGTTTGAGCGTGGCCACAAGCGGCAACGCCGTCTGCAAGCCGCCCGCGACCTGACGGCGGTCACCCGCGCCCAGGTCGCCGACGCGGAACGCAGTCTTGCCTTCGACGTAGGACAGCAATTCGTCAGCGTTCTGCTGGCGGAGTCAACCCTGCAGTTCGCGCAGGAGGATTTAAAGGACTTTCAGGGGACAGTTGATATTGCGCAGGCACAGTACAACGCGGGAGCCATCAGCGAAGGCGATTATCTGAAGATCAAGCTGCAGCTGCTGCAGTTTCAAACCGACGTATCCTCGGCCCGCCTGGCCAAGGTGCAGGCGCTGGTCGGCCTTAGACAGTTGCTGGGCTACGATGCGGCGCCCGCCAATTACGACGTGGTGGGGGACCTGGCGTACCAGCCGCTCAAGGGAAACGTGGAGGACTTGCAGGCCCGGGCCATCCGCGAGCGTCCCGACTTTCAGGCCGCCCGGCTGGGCGTGACCGCCGCCCAGAGCCAGGTCCTGCTGGCCCAGGCCAACGCCAAGGTGGACGTAAATGGCACCTCCGACTTCACGCACACCGCCGGGCAGAGTTCTGTTTCGCTCTTTGCCAGCTTCGATCTGCCCATTTTCAATCGCAATCAGGGCGAGATCGCGCGCTCCCGCTACGCCCTGACCCAGGCCGAGGAAACGCAGCAAGCGGCCAGCGATACAGTGATGTCCGATGTGGCCAGTGCGTACGAGGCGGTGCGTAGCAACGATGAAATTGTCCAGCTCTACAACTCGGAATATCTGAAGCAGGCGCAGGATTCGCGCGACATCAGCGAGTATGCCTACAAGCGGGGCGCGGCCAGCCTGCTGGATTTTCTGGATGCGGAACGCAGCTACCGGGCGGCCCAACTGGCCTATCGCCAGGCCCTGGCTTCTTATATGACAGCACTCGAACAATTGAAACAGGCGGTCGGAACGAGGAACCTGCCATGAAAATGCGGAAGGACACAGCCGGCGGCCACAAACTGTTCTGGCGATTCTCCGCCCTGGGGGTGGCACTATCGGTGATCACGCTGGCATTTGCCGCTTGCGGGCGGCCGACGGCGGATACCACGACCAACCACGCCGCCGCCCAGGACCCCAATCATCCCGAGTTGTTCACCATCCGGCCGGAGCAGATGTCGCATGTGCAGGTGGTGACGGTTGAACCCACAACCCTGGCCCGCACCCTGCGGCTGACCGGCGCAGTGGCCTACAACAATTTCCGGACGACGCCGGTGATCACCCAGGTCAGCGGCCCGGTAAGCCGCATGGTGGTTGTTCCCGGCCAGAAAGTGCGCCAGGGCCAGCCCATGCTGTATGTGGCCAGTCCTGACTATTCTCAGCTGCGCACCAACTATCTGAAGGCCAAGGATGCATATTCGCTGGCGCAAAAGAATTACGTCCGGTCGCAGGATTTGTACCAGCATCATGCCATCGCGGTAAAAGACCTGGAACAGGCGGAGTCCGCCGAAGTGCAAGCCGGAGGCGACCTGGCTTCGGCGGAAGCCGCGCTGAAGGTCATGGGCGTTACCGACCCGGATGCGATGGAGAAAGGACCCTCGTCCTACGAGGTGCCGGTGCGGGCGCCCATCGGCGGAGAAGTGGTGGAACAACTGGTTTCCGCCGGACAGCTGCTCCAGCCCGGCAACACCCAGTGCTTCACCATTTCCGATACCAGCACGATGTGGGTGCTGGTGAATGTCTATCAGAAAGATTTGCCCTATGTGCGGGCGGGAGACCAGGTGACGATTCAAACCGATGCGTATCCGGACATCTTCCACGGACGCATTTCGTATGTGGCGGCTGCGCTCGATCCCAGTACCCGCACCTTGACCGCGCGCATCGAGACCCAGAACCCGGGCGGCAAGTTGAAAAAAGACATGTACGTGACGGCGACGGTGCAGGCGGGGAAAATTCAGAATGCCATCGCCGTGCCCGATTCCGCGGTTTTGCGGGACAGCGAGAATCAGCCTTTTGTGTATGCCGAGGTTTCTCCCAATCAGTTTGGACAGCGGCCGGTTACGGTTGGGGAAAGCCAGCAGGGGAAGACCGAGATTACCGCCGGGTTGCATTCCGGCGATCGGGTTATCGGCGACGGCAGTCTGTTTCTGCAGTTCGCCAACTCTTTACAGCGTTAGCCATGATTGAGGAACAAAAAAGTGGCCACTGACTGTCCCGGAAATTGCTGAATTTATTGTCATCCCGACCGGAGCGGAGCGCAGCGAGCGGGAGGGACCTGTTCGGCCAACTCGACCTGCGCCGCACATTTCGATATTCCATGTATTTCTGGGACATCTAGATATCCAATGTCCAAGCCGCGCTACGCCAGCGGTTCCTGGTCCTCATGCTGACTGGTTTCATCACGGTCGGCGGCATCCTGTCGTTCCAGCGCATGCCCGTGGACGCCTATCCCGACCTGGCCTCGCCCCAGGTTGAGCTGATTACCCAATGGCCCGGGCACGCCGCTGAGGAAGTGGAGCGCCTGGTCACGCTGCCTCTCGAACTCGAGATGAATGGCGTGCCGCATATGGTCACAATGCGGTCCATTTCACTGTATGGCCTTTCCGATCTGCGTCTGACCTTCGAAGACAACACCGACGACTACCTGGCCCGGCAAATTGTTTTCGAGCGGCTGGCCGACGCCGAGCTCCCCACCGGAGTGACCGCCTCCATGGCGCCTTTGTTCAGTCCCAGTGGGCTGGTTTACCGCTACGTGCTGGAAAGTCCGGATCGCAGTCCGCAGGAGTTGAAGACGATTGAGGACTGGGTGGTCGAGCGCGCCTACCGCTCCGTACCCGGTGTGGCCGACGATTCCGGCCTGGGCGGCGAAGTCATGCAATACCAGGTGGTGCTTGATCCCGCCCGCCTGTATGGATATCACCTGACGATCGCGCAGATCAGCACCGCCCTGTCCGCGAATAATTCCAACGCCGGAGGCGGCTTCTACTCCCAGGGAGGCCAGTTCTATTACGTCCGCGGAATCGGCCTGGTCCGGAACACCGACGACATCGCGAACATCGTAGTCGGCAGCAACAAAGGCGTACCCGTCCGGGTGCGGGACGTAGGCGACGTGATCATCGGACACGCCCCGCGCCTCGGGCAATTCGGTTTTCAAAAGAATAACGATGCGGTCGAGGGCGTGATCCTGATGCGTCGCGGCGAACAGACCCAGACCGTCCTGAAAGGAGTTCAGGCCAAGACCGATGAACTGAACCGGTCAGTGCTTCCTCCTGACGTTAAAGTTCATCCCTTCTACGATCGTAGCGACCTGGTGAAGCTCACGACTGACACCGTGGAGGCAAACCTGCTCCGCGGGATGGTGCTGGTGCTGATCGTCCTGATCTTCTTTCTGGTCAGCTTCCGCGCCGCCGTCATTGTTGCGCTCACGATTCCGCTGTCCCTGCTGTTCGCTTTCATCGTGCTGCATGCCCATGACGTAGCGGCGAATCTGCTCTCCATCGGCGCCATCGATTTCGGAATCGTGATCGACGGCACCGTGGTAATGATCGAGAACATCTATCGCGAGCTGGCGCTGCGGGAAGGGCAAACCTACAACCTGAACGAGGTAATTCTGGCCGCGGCCAGAGATGTGGACCGCCCCATCTTCTACTCGGTGGCCGTTATCCTCGCGGGTTATCTGCCCATATACGCGCTGAGCGGGCCGTCGGGAAAGCTGTTTCACCCCATGGCTGAAACCATGTCCTTCGCGCTGGTGGGCGCGCTGATCCTGACTCTCACGCTGATTCCGGTGCTGGCGTCCTACTGGTTCAAGAGTGGCGTCCGCGAAAAACCCAACCGCGCCTTTGAATGGATGAAGCGCAAATATGCCGGCCAGCTGGATTGGGCGCTGGCCCGGCCCAAAACGACCATGGCGATCGCCACCCTGATTTTCGGCGCATCGCTGTTGCTGGTCCCTTTCATCGGCGGCGAATTCATGCCTCACCTGGATGAAGGCGCGCTCTGGGTGCGGGCCACCATGCCGTACACCATCTCGTTCGAAGAGGCCAGCAAGATCGCGCCGCAGATCCGCGCCATCCTGATGTCTTATCCCCAGGTCACGGTGGTGGGCTCGGAGTTGGGACGCCCCGACGACGGCACCGACCCCACCGGCTTTTTCAATTGCGAATTCTATGTCGGACTGAAGCCATACAAAGATTCAGCCTGGGACGGCGAGGTCGGCAACAAGGAAGAGCTGATCGCATCCCTGAACAAGAAGTTCAGCGCCTTTCCCGGCATCATCTTTAACTTTACGCAACCCGCGGAAGATGCAGTGGACGAAGCGCTTACCGGGCTCAAGAGTTCCCTGGCGGTCAAAATCTATGGCCCCGACCTGAACGTGCTGCAGGACAAAGCGGTGCAGATGAAGAATGTGCTGGCCAAAATTCCCGGCTTCACCGAATTGACGGTGGTGCGGGAGCTGGGCCAGCCCAGCCTGCTGATCGACGTGGATCGCGACAAGATTGCGCGCTACGGCATCAACGTCGCCGACGCGGAAGCCGTGATCTCGGCGGCGGTGGGCGGCGCAGCGGTCACCCAGGTCATCCAGGGAGAAAAGCTTTTCGACCTGGTGGTGCGCATGCAGCCGCAGTTTCGCAGCAATGCCCACGATATTGGGAATCTGCTGGTAGGAACGCCCGACGGGCAGCAGATTCCGTTGAGCCAGCTGGCCACGATCAGCCAGGGAAACGGCGCGTCATTTATTTATCGCGAAGACAACTCCCGCTACATCGGAGTGCAGTACAGCATCGTGGGCCGCGATCTGGAGCGTGCGGTGCGCGATGGTCAGGCGGCAGTGCAGCAAGCCGTGACGCTGCCGCAGGGTTATCGCATGACGTGGGGCGGCGAATACAGCCAGTTTCTCGAAGCCAGGGAGCAGATGTACTTTATTGTTCCGCTCGCGATCGGGCTGATTTTCATGATTCTGTTTGCCCTTTATGGAAATTTCAAGTTTCCCATCACCATTGCCCTGGGCGTAATCATGACGGAACCGGTGGGTGCGCTGGTGGCCCTGAAGCTCACTCACACCCCGTTCAGCGTTTCGTCGGTGCTGGGCCTGCTGGCGCTGCTGGGAGTTTCGGTCGAAACCGCCGTCATTCTGGTTTCCTACATCAACAAGCTGAGGCAGGAGGGAATGGACATTCCGCACCGCCACCCGGGAAGCCTCCCTGCTGCGGCTGCGTCCCATCATGATGACCGCGCTGGTGGCGTGCCTGGGATTGCTGCCCGCCGCCCTTTCCACCGGCATCGGCTCGGACACGCAGAAGCCCTTCGCCATCGTGATCGTGGCGGGCCTGATTTCCCGCCTCTTCATCGGATTCTTCGTGAATCCCGTGCTCTACGAACTCGTTGCCCGGGAAGGTGACGTGCTTCAGGTGTAGTTAAACCGCTTTGTGCGGGTTCCTTTGCGACCTTTGCGATCTTTGCGGTAAAAGCTTTTGATTTGTGATCGCACTCCCGCCGTAGGTTTTTCTGCCTGTGACCTGCGGACCTATTCGTTGCGGTCTTAAATACAGCTCGGTTTACCGTAGCGCCGCCGTCCCGGCGGCTGTCGTGGGGGCGTCCCGTCCCCACTGGCGAGGACAGGACTTGTCCTGGGCGAAGTCGAAGGATGCCATCGCGACAACCGGCGAGAAGCCGGCGCTACAAGTTCCAATTGAAGAAGTATCTCTATGCGGGTAGGGGTCCTTCGACTGCGCAGCTGCTTCGCGAAGCGAAGCAGTTGCTCCGCTCAGGATGACAACTAACCCTGGGCGCCGCAGCACTTCTTGTATTTCTTACCCGAGCCGCAGGGGCAGGGATCGTTGCGGCCAACCTTGGCGGTGCCGCGCACGACCTGTTGTACAGTCTGGGCTTCGCCCGACCCGGCCATGCGGGCCTGTTCCAGCTCGCGCTGCTTCTTGCGCTGGAAAGATTCTTCCAGCTCGTCAACCGAGGTAGAGACGTTTCGCGGAGGACGGCTGCCATTGCCATCCGAACCCTGCTGCCATGCGATCTGCACGTCCGTCGGACGCGTGCCGCCGGCACGCTCCAGGATCTGCATCAGGTAGAGATACCGGGCCGTCTCTTCCTGGAAGCGCGTCATCATGGCCTCGAACATGTCGAACGATTCGCGCTTGTACTCGACCAGCGGATCGTGCTGCCCGTAGCCGCGCAGCCCGATGCCCTCTTTCAGGTGGTCCATGTCCCGCAGGTGGTCTTTCCATTGCGAATCAAGGACGCTCAGCATGATCATGCGCTCGTGGTAACGCATGGCGTCAGGGCCGATGAGTTTCTCTTTCGCGTCGTAACGTTCTTTCAGCTTCGTAAAGATGGCGTCGCCGAGTTCCTGTCGGCTCAATTCCTCGGGCTTGATGCCTTCCGCCAGAATGTCCACGCCGAAGCGCGTGAAGATAGCGTCTTTCAGGCCCTTGGTGTCCCAATCCTCGGGATGGATCTTGACCGCGCAGAACTGGTCCATCACATCGCTGAGAATGCCGGAAACGTAATCTTCGAGGATGAGTTCCTTCTGCTCCACGCCTTCGAGCAACTGGCGGCGCAGGCCATACACCGCCTCGCGCTGCTTGTTCATGACGTCGTCATACTCGAGCAGATGTTTGCGGGCCTCGAAGTTCTGGGCTTCGACGGCTTCCTGCGCGGTGGCGATGCGGCGTGTGATCAGCCGCGATTCGATGGGAATGCCCTCTTCCATGCCCAGCCGCTGCAGCAGCTTCGAAACCCACTCTTTGGCGAAGATGCGCATCAGGTCATCTTCGAGCGAAAGATAAAAGCGCGAGGACCCGGGATCGCCCTGGCGCCCGGCGCGGCCGCGAAGCTGGTTGTCGATCCGGCGGGCTTCGTGGCGTTCGGTGCCGAAAATGTGCAGGCCGCCCACGGCAGTCACTTCGTCGTGTTCTTTGTCGGTCTGAACCTTGTAGCGGTTGAAGATCTCGGTCCACTGGTCGGTGGGAACGACGTACTCATTTCCCGCGTAGTACCAGACTGTACTCTTGGTTTCGTCAACGTCGATCTGGATCTTGCCCTGGGCGGCGCGCAGCGGCTGCGCAATTCCCTTCTTCACGCACTCCTGCTTGGCCATGAATTCAGGATTGCCGCCGAGCAGAATGTCGGTACCACGGCCGGCCATGTTGGTGGCAATGGTGACCATGCCCTTGCGTCCCGCCTGGGCGACGATCTCGGCTTCGCGCTCGTGATACTTGGCATTGAGCACAACGTGCTTGATGTTTTTCTTCTTCAGCAGCTCGGAAAGCCGTTCCGACTTCTCAATAGAGGTGGTGCCCACCAGCACCGGGCGTCCCGTGGCATACAAATTCAGAATTTCATCGGAAGCGGCGAAGTACTTTTCCTTTTCCGTCCGATAGACAACGTCGGGGTTCTCCAACCGCAGCATCACCTTGTTGGTGGGAATCACCATGACTTCCAGGCGGTAGATGCTTCTCAAATTCGGAGGCTTCGGTTTCCGCGGTTCCGGTCATGCCGGCCAGCTTCTTGTACATGCGGAAATAGTTCTGGAAGGTGATGGTGGCCAGGGTCTGGTTCTCGCGTTCGATCTTGACGTTTTCCTTGGCTTCGACCGCCTGGTGCAGGCCATCCGACCAGCGCCGGCCCGGCATCAGGCGGCCGGTGAACTCATCCACGATGATGACTTCGCCGTCTTTGACTACATACTCGACATCGCGCTTGTACAGCGCATGCGCCTTCACTGCGGTATCAACGTGGTGCTTCAGGTCCCAGTTCTCGGGATCGGCAATGTTTCCGATGCCCAGAAGCTGCTCGACTTTCTCCCAGCCGATGTCAGTTACCGTGATGCTCTTGTGTTTCTCGTCCACCACATAGTCGCCGGTGAGTTCTTTGGGCTCGCCGGGTGCGGTGTCAATTTCCTCGCCCTTTTCCAGCTTGGGGATGATGCGATTGACCCGGGCATACTTGTCGGTGGACTCTTCGCTGGCGCCGGAAATAATCAGCGGGGTGCGGGCTTCGTCGATCAGGATGGAATCCACTTCATCGACGATGGCGAAGTTGTGCTTGCGCTGCACGCAATCGCGAACATCAAACTTCATGTTGTCGCGCAGGTAATCGAAACCAAACTCGTTGTTGGTGCCGTAGGTGACATCCGAGGCGTAGGCTTCGCGACGCTCTTCGTCGTCCAGATCGTGCACGATGACGCCCACGGTCAGGCCCAGGAAGCGATAAAGCCTGCCCATCCACTCGGAATCGCGTTTGGCCAGGTAGTCGTTGACCGTGACCACGTGCACGCCGCGGCCGCCGAGCGCGTTCAGATACACCGGCAGAGTCGCGACCAGGGTCTTCCCTTCGCCGGTCTTCATCTCGGCAATCTTGCCCTGGTGCAACACCATGCCGCCGATCAACTGCACGTCGAAGTGGCGCATGTTGAGCACCCGGCGCCCGGCTTCGCGGACCACGGCGAAGGCTTCCACCAGAAGCTCGTCAAGGATCTCGCTGATCAGCTTGGCGCGATCGTCTTCGAGTTGCTTCAGGCGATCGGGATCGGCGTCCGGTTCGTCGGGCAAGGTGGCCAGGCGCTCCTGAATGCGCTGGCGGAATTCGTCCGTCTTGGCGCGCAGCTGGTCGTCCGAGAGCTGCTGCATCTGCGGCTCAAGCCCACTGATGGCCTCGACCCGAGGCATCAGGCGTTTCAGCTCGCGCTCGTTCTTGGTCCCGAAAACCTTACCTAGTAGCGTGTTAATCAAATCACAACACCTTTGGAGGCAGCACTGCCCCTGGTAGAAGCCTAGCATATTAGATGCAGGGACAGCGGGTAAGTCGCGAGGAGGAACCTTGACAGCACAGCTCACAATGCCGCTGATGAAGCGAAAGTAGCGCCGGCGTCCAGCCGGCTGTCCTGAGGTGGTCCCGCCCTCGCAGAGGCCAACCGCGCGGGCGGGCGTACTTTAGTCCGCAATGGCCGGTTTCATGTAATATTTCGGCGAACCAATGCCCACTTTCTACGATCGCTTTGTGGAGTGCGTCGAGCACTGGCCCAGGAATGTCGCCCTCGAGATCCAGCGCCGCGACCGGGTTGAGAGCTGTACCTACGCCGAGTTGCGGCACATGGCCGAGTCGATCGGGTCCTGGCTGGCGCAAGAATGGATTCAAGTCTGGCGCCCGCGTCGTAATTCTGGCCGACAATCACCCCCGCTGGGTGGCTGTTTTCCTGGGCGTGGTCGCCTCGGGATGCACCGCCGTGCCTCTGGACACGGCCTTGCACGCCGATCAGATCACTATCCTGCTCAAGGACAGCGGCAGCTCGCTGTTATTTTGCGACGTCAAACATCTCGCAACCGCACAGGAGGCGATTGCAGAACTGCCGATCAAAATTGCGCTGATCAACCCGGCTGAGCGCAAAAACAATAATCCCGGCCCGGCTGAACTCGCACCCATAGCCGATCTTGAAAGCATCTTTGCTTCAGGCCCGGACAAGTTCGCGCCCGCCCTGGTCGAAGCGGATGTGGTCGCTTCCCTGCTCTACACCTCCGGCACGACTTCCAATCCCAAGGGCGTGATGCTTACCCACGCCAACCTGCTGGGCGAAGTGGAATCGGTATTCAAATGGGCGCAGGTCGGTCCTGACGATGCGGTGCTCGGAGTGCTGCCGCTCTTTCATGTGCTCTCCCAGATGGCGAATCTGCTGCTGCCTCTGGTGAAGGGCGCGAAGGTGGTCTATCTGGAAACACTGAACACCACGGAATTGCTGCGGGCGCTGAACGAGCGGCAGATCACTATTTTTGCCGTGGTGCCGCAATTTTTCTACCTGATTCACGAGCGCATCTTCAAGGAAGTAGCCAAGCGCGGCAAAGTTGCGGGCTGGGCGCTGAAAGCCCTGATGGCACTGAACCGCGGTCTGCGTAAGGTGGGGTTCAACGCCGGCCGCACTTTCTTCGGCAAGCTGCACCAGCACCTTCGGCGACCGCATGCGCTACCTGATCACCGGCGGCTCGCGCTTCGATCCCCAGATCGGATACGACTTCCACGCCCTCGGCATCGACGTTCTGCAGGCCTACGGTCTGACCGAAACCACCGGCGCCGCATTCGCAGCCCTGCCTCATCACAACGTAATCGGTTCGGTTGGACCGCCCCTGCCCGGCGTCGAAGGAAAGATTGTCGATCCCAAACCCGGCGAAGATGGCGGCCCCGCGGTCGGAGAGATTGCGATCAAGGGCGCCATTGTGATGAAGGGATATTGGAACCGGCCGGACGCCACGGCCGCCGTGCTCAAAGATGGCTGGCTCCTTACCGGCGATCTCGGCTATTTCGACTCGCGTGGCAATCTGTTTATCACCGGTCGCGAGAAAGACGTGATCGTGCTCAGCAACGGCAAGAACGTCTATCCCGAGGAAATCGAGGCCTACTATCTGAAGTCTCCCTACATTAAGGAAATTGGCGTGATGGCGCTGGAGGGCGAACCGGGCAATCCCGCCTCCGACCGGCTCTATGCCGTGGTCGTGCCGGATTTCGATCTGCTGAAAGAACGCAAGATCGTGAATGCGAAGGAAGTCATCCGGTTCGATATTGAAAGCATCTCGGCCAAGATCCCATCCACCAAGCGCATTGGCAGTTACGAAATCTGGCAGGACCCATTGCCGCGCACCACGACCCGCAAGCTCAAACGCTTCGAAATGGAAAAACTGGTGCGCGCCAACCAGAAGAAGGGACAACCCGATTTCGAGGCCCCCACCGCACCAAGCCCTAAGCGTCGAAGATGCTCAATGGCTGGAGCAGCCCGAAGTCCAGCAGGCGCTGAAGATCATTCGCGAATCCAGCAAGAGTGCGCCGGAAGTGATACGCCCCAGCGACAACCTTGAGCTCGATCTCGGACTCGATTCCATGCAGCGGATTGAATTGCTGGTGGCAGTCGAAAAAGAGCTGGGCGGAGACGTGGAAGAATCGGTCATGGTTGAAATTTATACCGTGCGCCAGTTGGTGGATGCGATTCGTGAAAGCGCGGCATCCGGAAAGACGCGCACAAGCTCGAGTCAGCAACCAGCAGGGTGGAAATCAGTTCTACAGGAAGACCCGACCGATCCGGAAGTCCTCGCCCTGGCCCGGCCCGAACGACGGGCGGAGCCCTTCCTATACGCTGCGTTCCAGGCCATGCAGATTTTTGCGCGTGACCGCTTTCATCTGCGAGTGAACGGGCTGGAAAAGCTTCCGGCGAAGGGCGCCTACATTATTTCCTCCAATCACCAGAGTTACCTGGACCCGCTTGTGCTGGCATCGATTTTGCCGTGGCGGGTATTCCGCAACCTGTTTGCAGTGGGCACCAGCGAAATCTTCGGTTCCGGTTTCATGCGGCGCCTGGCGCGCTGGTTGCGAGTGATTGTCGTCGATCCCGATGCCAACCTGGTTTCCGCCATGCGCGCCGGCGCCTTCGGACTGCGTCACGGCCGCATTCTCATTCTCTATCCCGAAGGCGAACGCAGCATCGATGGCACGCCGCAGACCTTCAAGAAGGGCGCCGCCATTCTTTCCATTCATCTGCAGGTACCGATTGTTCCGGTGGCGATTGAGGGCTTCCATGACGCCTGGCCGCGGGGTCAGCGCTTTCAAAAGTTCGCGCCGCTGACGATTCAGATTGGCGATCCCATCTATCCGCCGCCCGACGCCGAGGCTTCGGAAGGGGCCTACGAGAAGCTCACCGCAGACTTGAAGGCGCGTGTGGTGGGAATGTGGGATGGGTTACGCGGCCAGCAAGAAACGTAAATGCCACATTCCTGATGGCTCGCGCCTGCCGCTTTTTCTGACGACTGAAGACCGACGACTGAAGACTACTTGGCCCGGGGATGGGTCTGGTCGTAAACCTGGAGCACGTGCTTGATGGAGAGCTGGGTGTAGCGCTGGGTGGTGGCAAGACGCTCGTGGCCGAGCATCTCCTGAATCGCGCGCAGGTCGGCGCCTTCCTCGAGCAGGTGAGTGCCGAACGCATGCCGCAGGGTGTGGGGATGGACGTCGGGAGACAGGCCCTTCGCCACCGCGACCTTCTTGATGATCCGTCCCACGCTGCGGGTGGTGAGACGCCCACCCCGCCAGTTGATCAGCAAAGCTGACGAATGTTTTTTGTGTTCCGCCAACACCTGCTGGCGCGCCGGCAGGTAAGCCGCGAGAGCCACCTTTACCGTGTCACCAAACGGTACGTAGCGTTCCTTCTTTCCTTTGCCCCGGATGAGGATCGCCTCATTACTCAAACGGATGTCCTCGAGGTTGATCCCGACCAGCTCGGAGTTCCGGATGCCGCAGCCGTAGAGCAACTCAAACATCATCCGGTCGCGCTCGGGAAAGGCTGCGACCTCAGGCATTTTTCCGTCGAGCACCCCATTCATCTCCTCAATCGTCGGAACTCGTGGAAGTTTTTTCGGCAGCTTCGGGGTCGAAACCAGGGCGGCCGGGTTGTGCTCGACCACTCCCTCCTGGGCCAGCCAGCGATAAAGCGACCGTACCGCCGCCAGTCGCCCGCGCCACCGAAGTCTTCCCCAGCCCCTTTTCGTAGAGATGCGACAGAAATCCGCGAATCGTGACGTGATCGATCTGCTTCCAGCCCCGCGAGCCGGCGTACGCGGCGAATTCTTCCAGATCGCCCCGGTAGGCCTTGATGGTATGGACCGAGGCATTGCGCTGGCCCAGTGACTGCAGAAACGCACGCACGGCTTTATCGACGACGCTGGATTTCATGATCAGTCTCACTGCGGTAGCGCCGGCTGTCCTGGCGGACGCCGTCCCGGCAGCGGCTACAAATTCCCTCGCCTTCGCCCGGGGATGGTGCTTCTGATACACACTCTTCAGCCGATCCAACGCCAGATGCGTGTACACCTGTGTAGTCGAAATATCGGCGTGGCCCAGGATGATCTGCACCGTGCGCAGATCGGCGCCGTTTTCGACCATGTGCGTGGCGCAACTATGCCGCAGCATGTGCGGGCTGGCATCGCGTCCCGCGCTCACCGAGGCCGCGCGCACCATCTGCCAGACCCGTTGCCGCGTCAGCTTCCTGCCTCCGCGTCCCAGAAATAGAAGCGGCGAACCCTTTCCTTTCGCGAGAATCGGGCGCGCGCTCTTCATGTAATGAGTCAGCGCATCCTGCGCGCCTTTGCCCAGAGGCACAATCCGTTCCTTATCACCCTTGCCGCGCACCAGCAGGTAACCAAGATCGAGCTTGAGGTCTTCCAGTTTTACGCCAACGACCTCGGACACGCGCAGCGCCGCCGCATATAAAACTTCCAGCATGGCGTGATCGCGCTCAGCCAGCGCTTTCGCGTCCTTCCCTTTCGAAGCCGAGGTCGAACCGCGTAACATGGATTCCATTTCGTCGCGGGCCAGCGCCTTGGGCAACACCTTCCACTGTTTGGGCGAGTCGATATTCAGCGTGGGATCATGGTCCACCATCTTGTCGAGCAGCAAATAGCGATAAAAATGGCGCAGAGCGGAAAGCTTGCGCCCCACCGAGCGCCCGTCAACCGAATTGCCGAACAACTGCTGGATGAACTCGCGCACATGGTTGCGCTGAGCATTGAGCAAGCGTGCGCTTGCGCTTCTGAGAAAACCGGCGAATTGCCCAATGTCGGTGGTGTAGGCCGCGACGGTAAGAGGCGCCAGACCCTTTTCGATCTTCAGGTAATCGAGAAACCCCTCGACCACGCGAGCGTCAGTTGAGGAAGGCACACCATGAGTATGCGCATTATCGGACCCTAGGGAAAGTACCGAGGATGGTTAACCACGGAGGACACAGAGGACACGGAGTGTTGGACTTTCCTCCGTGTCCTCGGTGTCCTCCGTGGTCAATGAATTTCTTTCAAAATCTCCTCCGCGTATAGCACCCCTTCGGGCGTTTCTTCGTGCTTGAAGTATGCAAAAACATTACGCTCCTGCCCCAGAAGCTCGCGGATTCGATCCACCATGACGCGGCGTTCGTCGGCGGTATAGGAAGGCTTGCGGTAGCGGTAGTAGCAGAAATCCGCGGTCACCACGTCGGGAGTGGTCCGCTCCTCGGTTTCGGCGATGCAGAGGGCCCGGTTGCCGCTCTTTAATAGATTGAAAATCTCATCCGTAAACCAGGAAGGATGCCGGAATTCAAACGCCGCCTGGACTGCTCGCGGCAGCGCAGGAAGAAATTCCTCCAGCAGCCCGGCGTCGGCTTTCAAATTCGGCGGCAACTGAAACAGCACGGGGCCCAGTTTCCCGGCCTGGGCCAGGGGTTCGATCGTGCTGAGAAACCGTGGCACGAAGTCGGCCGTCCCTTTCAGCCGCTTGATGTGTGTGATCACCTGGTGCGCCTTCACTCCAAAGCGAAATCCAGGGGGCGTCTCCGCAATCCACTTCTGTGCAGTTGTCTCTTTGATCAATTGCCGGAAAGTAAAATTCACTTCGACCGTGTTAAGCCGGCCGGCGTAGTGCTGCAGGAAATTCTTCTGCGGAAGCTTGGCGGGATAAAACTGCGGCTTCCAGCTGGGATACGCCCATCCTGAAGTTCCCACGTAGAGTTGCGCCATGGTCCCGGATTATATCTTTCTGGATTTCTTGACTGCTGCTTTCTTTCCAGGTTTTACGGCCTTCTTCTGGCGTCCGGCCTGGGCCGCGATTTTCAATCCCGGCCCGGCAACGGCAGAGCTTCCGCGAGCCTCGCCCGCGCACGGGCGTGGCCTGCCCTGAGCGGAGTCGAAAGGGCGCCCGCGCCCACATCCGCTGTCAACTTCGGCAGGGCCTGTTTGAGCGTGAGAACCGGCTCGAACAAGTCTCCCATCTTTTCCACCCGCTTGAGCACCTGGTTGGCTTCAAACACCAGCAGGCCGGGGTCTTTCTTCTTCAGCATGTGCTCGACTTCCTCCCACTTCACCGGCGTAGAAACCGTGGGATGCTCTCTTGCCCGCAAGGAATAGATTGCAATCGTGGTTTTGTGCTCGTCGTTCTGGCTCCAGTCCACCAGCACCTTGCCTTTGCGCAACTCCTTCTTCATATCTGAAACCACCAGGTCGCGATGCTGGTCTTCCAGCAACCGGGCCAGCGCGTGGGCAAAGGGTTTGGTGGCCTCATAGCTGGTGGGTGTGTTCAGCGGAACGTAAATCTGCAGCCCCTTCGAGCCCGAGGTCTTGGGAAAACTCTGCAGGCCGAAGTGCTCAAAAATTTCCCGCAGCCACATACCGACCTGCGCGCACTGCACAATGTTGGCGGGCGGTCCGGGATCGAGATCGAACACCATCATGGTGGGACGGCCGATCTCCTTCGCCAGCGAAAGCGAGGGATGCAGTTCGATCGCAGCCAGGTTCGCCATCCAGACCACCGTGCTCAGATCGTCGGCAAGAATGTAATTGACCGTGCGCCGGTTGCCCTCGCTCCAGATAGGAGCCGTCTTTACCCAATCGGGCCGGTGCGCGGTTGCGTTCTTTTCAAAAAAATATTGGCTGTCCACCCCGTTGGGATACCGCTTCAGGGTCAGCGGCCGTCCCGCCAGATGAGGGACCAGGACTGGGCCGATGCGGGCGTAGTAGTCAATGACCTGTCCCTTGGTGAAGCCGGTTGCGGGATACAGGACCTTGTCCAGATTGGACAGCTTCAATTGCCGGCCCTGAATTTCAACCATCGGTGCAGTGCTCACGCCGTTTAGTATAGTGTGGCGCGGGCGCCCCCGCCCGCGGCCTTTGACTTTGAGCTTGACCTTGACCTTGAACCCCCGCGGGCGCGGGCGCCCACGCCACACAGTCAACATCTGTCAAGTTTGACAACTTCCCTCCCCGCCACGTAACTTCAAGTTCTTCCTGTAATGTTCTGTCCAACCGCAGTGGAGGTCCGATGAAATACCGCGCACTCAAGTCCGTAGCCGTGCTTCTGGTTCTGTCCGCGATCGCCGTCGCGCAAGATCTGTCTGCTTTCGAAAAGCGAACTACGGTCAAGAAGCTGGACAACGGCCTGACCGTCGTTATCTGCGAGCGTCCGGAGGCCCCGGTCTTTTCGTTCAACACCCACGTGAACGCCGGCTCGGCGCAGGACCCCATGGGACAGACCGGCCTGGCCCACATGTTCGAGCACATGGCCTTCAAAGGCACGGACAAGATTGGCACCACTGACTATGCCGCTGAAAAAGTTGCTCTGGCGAAAGTGGAAAAGGCTTACGCCGCCTATATCGAAGAGCGCGATAAACGCGTGGGCCGGGATGAGCAGAAGCTGAAAGATCTGCAAAAGGCCTGGCAGGACGACATCGCCGACGCGCAAAAATACGTCAAGCCCAATGAGTTTCCGCAAATCCTCGAAAGCAATGGCGCGGAGGGTCTCAACGCCTCGACCGCTGAGGACCAGACCGAATATCACTACTCGTTTCCGGAAAACCGGCTGGAACTCTGGGCCTATCTCGAGTCGGAGCGCTTCATGCACCCGGTCATGCGTGAGTTTTACAAGGAGCGCAACGTGGTAATTGAAGAACGCCGCATGCGCGTGGACAGCAATCCCATCGGGCGCCTGCTGGAGCAGTTCACCACGGCTGCGTTCCAGGCGCATCCATATCATCGGCCCGGCATCGGCTGGATGTCCGACCTGAATTCATTCTCCGCCACCGATGCGCAGCATTTTTTCGATGAATACTACATTCCGTCGAACATGGTGGTTGCGGTGGTGGGTGATGTCAAGGCGTCAGAGACGCTGCCCATCATCGAAAAGTATTTTGGCCGCATCCCCTCCCGCGAGCGGCCCGACGAGCGCACCACTACCGAGCCTCCGCAAAATTCCGAGCGCCGGGTCGTGCTCTATGACCGGTCGCAACCGCTTTACCTCGAGGGCTATCACCGTCCCGACTACCGCAGTCCCGATGATGCTGTCTATGATGCCATCGCCGACCTGATGTCGAACGGGCGCACCTCGCGTCTCTACCGAGCCCTGGTCCGGGATAAGAAGATCGCGGCTTACTCCGCGGGTTTCACCGGATTGCCGGGCAACAAGTATCCCCACCTGTTCGCCTTCTATGCTTTCCCGCTGCCCGGCCACAAGAACGAAGAAGTGGCGGAAGCGATTCACGCTGAAATCGATCGCCTGAAGAAAGAAGACATCAGCGATGAAGAACTGAAGATGATCCGGACGCGGGCCAAAGCCAACCTGCTGCGCGGACTGGATGACAACGAAGGTCTGGCCTCCTCCCTTGCTTTGTATCAGGCGCTTTATGGCGACTGGCGCGAACTCTTCCATCAGGTGGAGAATCTCGACAAAGTGAGCAAGGCCGATATCCGGCGCGTGGCCAATCAGACTTTCGTCCCCACCAACCGGACCGTTGGAATTATCGAGACCATCTCGCCGCCACCGGCGGCCGCGCAAAACGGAGGTGGGCAATGAAAAGGATTCCTCTCGCTCTTCTCACCTTCGCGTTCCTGACGGGCTTGGTCGTTCAGGCCGCTCCGGCGGCCGCCCAGGCCACCGACTGGCAAAAGATCAATATTCCGCCGCTTCCCGCCTTTCATCCCCAGGAACCCAAACGCATCGTCCTGCCCAACGGCATGGTCATCTTCCTGCAAGTGGACCACGAACTGCCTCTGGTTGACGGCGTCGCCCGGATTCGCGGCGGCTCCCGTTCCGAGCCCGCCGACAAGACGGGCATGCTCGACATGTACGGGGAAGTCTGGCGCACCGGTGGCACCAAGGCGCAAACCGGCGATCAATTGGATGACTACCTCGAAGTCCGCGCCGCCAAAGTCGAAACCAATAGCAACGCCGATTCGACAACCATCTCCTTCTCCTGCCTGAAAGCAGACTTTGACGACGTATTCAAGGTGTTCGACGACCTGTTGCGCGGGCCCGAGTTCCGCGCCGACAAGCTCGACCTGGCGCAGAAGGAATATTTCGACGCCATCTCCCGCCGCAATGATGACGTGGATGGCATTGTGGGCCGCGAGACCGCGAAGCTGGCCTACGGCGCGCAGAACCCGTACGCGCGAGTTGCCGAATACAAGACGGTCGCCGCCGTCACCCGCCAGGACTTCATCGACTGGCACCGCGCTCACGTCAATCCCAACAACATCATCCTGGGAATCGTCGGCGACTTCGACGCGGCCGCGCTGGAGGCCAAACTGCGCCAGGCCTACGGCTCCTGGCCCAAAGGACCGGCGTTGAAAGAAGAAAAGATCGAATTCACTCCGGCGAAACCAGGGTACTACCTGGTCCAGAAAGACGATGTCAACCAGAGTTCGATCGACATGGTTGGAGTCGGCATCCGGCGCGACAATCCTGACTACTACGCCGTCCGCGTCTTTAACGAAGCCTTCGGCGGCGGCTTTTCTTCACGCCTGTTCCGCACTATTCGCACTCAACTGGGGCTCGCCTACTCCGTCGGCGGCGGCATTGGGACCGCTTTTGATCATCCTGGCATGGTGCGCCTGGCCATGGGAACGAAAAGCGCCAGTACGCTCGAATCCATCAAAGCGCTGGATGAGCAGATTGACGATGTGGCCAAGCATCCCATTTCCGCAGCCGAAATCAAGCTGGCCAAGGATTCGATCCTGAACGGCTTTATCTTCAATCTGGATTCGCCCGACAAGATTTTGCGCGAACGCATGGCCTACGAATTCTATGGTTACCCTCAGGACTATCTGGAAAAGTTCCGCGAAGGCGTGGAGAAGGTAACGGAGGCGGACGTGGCGCGCGCCGCCTCCAAATATCTGCATAAGGAAAAGCTGGCCATACTGGTGGTGGGCAATCCGCCGGAGTTTGACAAGCCGCTGTCGTCGCTGGGCGCGGTGACCAACATCGACATCACGATCCCTCCACCCCCGGGCGGGCCGCCGGAACCGGCAGCCAAACCGGCCCAGTAGCCAAACGCGCCGCGCCGGATCAGATGGAGGGCATCGGCCAAATTATCGCCGCCGTGATTTACTTCATCGGGTCCGCGTCGTCGCGCGATCCGCTGTCCGGCCTGCGATCACCAGTAATGTGGGGAATCGCTGCTGTGGGCGTTGGTATCTTCCTCTTCTTCCGGGGCTTCCCTTTTCTCAAGCGCAAACGCCTGATCCAGAACATACCCACATCCACCATCCGTGGCGCGGCGATGGGTGCGGTGGAAGTAAGCGGCACGGTCGTCGGACCGTACACTTTGATCTCGCCTCTTTCCGAAGCGGACTGCCTCTACTACCACGCGGTGGCGAAAAGCACGGGAGAAGAAGAGAAAAAAGTGGCCGAGGAAGTCCTCTATGCTCCCTTCTTTCTCGATGACGGCACGGGACGCTTGATGGTGGATCCGCGCGGCGCCGAGATGGAACTCCGGCCGGCCGTGGATGACGAGTATTCGCCTGCGACAGGCGACGCGTTTACGCGACACTTCCTGGTGCGCCGTGGGCTTCCCAGCACTGCGCCTGCGACTCTGCAGGAATACTGCATACGCCCTGGCGACCACCTGTTCGTCCTCGCCACGCTGCGAGAGAATCCGGGCCTCGAAAGCGCGGCTGACTGTCTGGCTGGTGACGCTGCTCAGGGACAGCAGGGATTTCTGAGTGCGGCCGCCGCCGATCTCCAACGGCGGGCGGCGATCGAATCCATCTTGCCTCCCGGTAGCCCGATTCCTCCCATTCCGAAAACTCCTTCGATCGAAACTGACGCATTCGATCTCAATCCCCCGGTCATGCTGATGAAGAGCACATCTGGGGAGCCATTCTTCATTTCCTGGCGCAGCCAGCGCGATGTAGTTCGAGAGTTGGCGATGCGGTCAGTGCTCTACATCTGGGGCGGCCCGGTTCTTGCCCTTGCCGGCGTGTGGCTGCTGGTCAAACACCTGCTGTAAGAAATGCCAAATGGAGGACGGGCGTCTCGCCCGTCTAGCCGGGCCCGGACGCCTGGCCTCCATTCCTCGCGGTAAAGCTTCTTGACAGCAGGGCAGCCAGCGCTTAAGCTGATAGCGAACAAAAAGCGAATCTAGTATGGCTACCCTTCCCCTCCTACCCCGGGCTGGATCGAAACTGGTCGGCATCGCCCGCCTCGCCGCCGAGGGCGAATCCCTGCGCCAGGGGCACGAGGTCGAATATTTCACCCTGCCGGTGCGTTCCCTGCTCAACCGCTGCACCGGCGTGCGCATGCCGTTCACCTGGACCATCAATCCCTACCGGGGCTGCGAATTTGCCTGCAAGTATTGTTATGCCCGCTACACCCACGAATTCATGGAAATGCGCGACGGCGTGGATTTTGAGCAGAAGATCTACGTCAAGCAGCACGCCGCCGATTTACTGCGGCAGGAGCTGCGCCGGGTCAAGCCAGGCGAGCAGATTGCGCTCGGCACCGCCACCGATCCCTACCAGCCCGCCGAACGCCGTTTCGAGGTGACTCGCGCCATTCTGGAAGAATTCGCCCGCCACCAGGGACTTGATCTGGGCATCATCACCAAGGGCAACCTGATTCTCCGTGACCTGGACGTGCTCCATCAGATTGCCCGAAACAACCGGTTGATGGTGAACGTCACGATTACCACTCTGAACATTGACCTGGCGCGGATCCTCGAGCCCAGGGCGCCCCGCCCCGATCTTCGGATGGAAACCGTCCGCCAGCTGAATGAGGCAGGCATCGAAACCGGTGTGAGTTGCTCCCCGGTGATTCCCGGAATCACGGACTCGCTCCGCAATCTGGAAGCGCTGGTGCGCGCAACCGCGAAAGCGGGCGGAAAGCATATCTTCGCCAATCCCCTGTTTCTGAAGCCATGTTCAGCAGCAGTCTTCATGCCCTTTCTCGAAAAAGAATTTCCCCAGCTGGCCGCCGGCTACCACCAGCGCTACAAGGATCGCGCCTTCCTGCCCAAGACCTACGGCCAGCGGATTTCGCAACTGATGGCCAGTCTGCGGCAGAAATACGGGATACCGCATCGCGAACGGGAAAGACGCCAGGAGCCAGCTACGGCGAAGCGAATCGCAATTGAAGCTCTTCTAAGAGATTCCGGTTCCACCGCTCAACCCTGTCATCCCGAGCGCAGACGAACGATTCGCTTGCGAATCGTTCGTCGGAGTCGAGGGACCTGCTGTGGTTTGCCGCACCAAAGTGTTTGGGAGATCCTTGCGGCAGAGTCTCCCGCGCTCTGACCTACGCAACGCCGGCGTCTCGCCGGCTGTCGGGCGGAGGTCGCCCGCGACCACACAGTCGCCCCTCGACTATAATTCGGGCTCGACCCATGCCATCCTCCGCCTCGAGACCCGCAGAACCAGCACCCGCAGGCGTGAAAGGCCAGCTCAACCAGTTCTGGCAGCGCGTCACCGACGGGCTTGAACTCAACCAGCTCTGGACCCAGTTTCACACCGATGCGCGCGCCAGTTTCCGGCTCTACCAGCGCGACTATGGGGCGCGGCGGCGACAGGAGACTCAGCCCCACAGCGTCTTCCACACGGTGCTCGAATTTCTCTGGGCCATTCTGGAAAAACTGAGTCCAGCCCGGCGCGTCCTGCTCCTGGTGGGGATCCTGTTCCTGATTTTTCCCGGCGGAGGGTTCAGCCACCAAGGAAAAGCGGGTGCGGTCGAAGTGGTTGAGTTTGACTTTCATTTCTACGGCGGGATTGTGCTGTTCATCCTGCTGATGCTCGAAGTCTCGGACCGGGTGGTCATGAAGCGCGATCTGGAAATCGCGCGCGATATCCAGAGCTGGCTACTGCCGGCAACTCCGCCCCGCGTACCCGGACTGGCGATCGCTTTTGCCACCCGCCCCGCGAATACCGTCGCCGGAGATTACTACGACGTCTTCGCCCGTCCCGCCACCCCTTCCGGCGAAGCCCGGTTCCTTATGGCCGTGGCCGACGTGGCGGGAAAGAGCATACCCGCGGCCCTCCTGATGGCCACCTTTCAGGCCAGCCTCAAGACCCTTTCCGCCGTCTCCTGTTCTCTGGCAGAGCTGGTCACCGGGATGAACCAGTATGCCTGCACCAACAGCCAGGGAGGACTGCGCTTCACCACCGCTTTCCTGGCGGAGTACGATCCGGTGAGCCGGGCGCTTACCTACATCAATGCCGGACACAACACACCCATTCTCCGGCGCAGCGCCGGCGCCGTGGAACGATTGACGGTCGGTGGACTGCCTCTCGGGATCCAGGCAGACGCCAGCTATGAATCCGCCAACCTGGTCTTGCAGGAGGGCGATTGGCTGGTGATCTTCACTGATGGCCTGGTGGAAGCCCTGAATCAGAGCGAAGAGGAATATGGCGAACCGCGCCTGCTGGAGGTTTTGAATGCAGGCGCGGGCGGCGCTCCCGACGAAATGCTGCGTCGCATGATGAGCGACGTGGATGGTTTCGTGGGCCCGACCCCACAACACGATGACATCACCTGCCTGCTGGTGAAGGTGGGTTAGATTTGAGCCGCCCCTCGCACAGAAAGAAGCGCCACGAATTCAGAGGTTCGAAAATTCGTGCCCGCGCGGTATTGGAAAATGGCGCGCCACGCAAGCTTGGGAAGGGCACGACTTCAGAGGCTGCGAAAAAACTCGCAAATGTCGGACCTTCCGTGGAAGAGCGGCCCTTCAGGGCCGCGTAAGTCGTCAGGAATGTATGCGGGCTTTAGCCCCCGTGGTTGCTTCGTCCGGGCAAATTGAGTTTTTCCGCAGCCTCTTCAGTCCTGCCACAAGGCCTGGCTCACGAGCGGCTTAAGCCGCTGAGGTTTGCTGGTTCCCCTGCGGAGAGCGCTCCGGAACGTCGTGCCAGGGTGGGCCAGCGAGCCCCAGTGGCTGAAGCCACTTCGCTTAGGTCATCGGGTTGGCACGACTGAAGAGTGCCCTTCCGTGCCCTTCCCAGTCGTGTCCTCGCTGCTTCACTCGTGCCGCTCGCAACTCTACCTTCTCTTGCGGCGCGCGAAGAGCAAACCCAGCCCCGCGCCCAGCAACAATGTACCCAGCAGCTTCTTCTTGTCTCCCACCGCGACGAAGTGAGTTCCCTGCGGACCGACCTCGAAGACGCCCACGGGAAGAGCTCCGACTCCGCCTCCGCCCCCACCACCCTCGCCGCGGGCAGTCTTGATTTCCAGTCCGCCGCTGCCCGTTCCGCCGCCAAAGCCATAAGCGATCTTGGCCACGGGAATAATGGTTTTGTCGCCCGCGATGATCGGTTCTCCGAACACGCTCGTGACCTGAGCGCGCGTGGAAAGGCTTTCGTGCAATGATTGCAACAAAGTCAAACTGCTCATAAAGAACTCCTTTTCAGAGTAGCGCCGGCGGTTGTGGAGGACGGGCGTCCCCGTCCGTCTTTACATCGCGACGGGCGGGACGCCCGTCCTCCATTACAACCGGCGCTACACATTCATCACTTCAGCATACATGCGGTGGAAAGCGTGCACTCCCGCCTCCTGCTTGATGCTGTAACGCCCCCGCTGGTAGCTTCGCGAGTGCAGATTTCTCTGCACGGTCTCGCAAATCCCCACATCTTCAACCTGAATCTGGTCGCTGAACTCCACCGACGCTTTGGCTGCGGCACTGCCCAGATCTTTCTCCGGCAGATACCACTCGAAAATCGCCAGCGACCGGTCGGCCGACAGGGGCTGCACGATATTCAGCGAAACATTATCGGGATAGCAGTTGAGCATCCAGTTGGGGAAGATCCAGAAGTAGTCCGTGGTCAGGTCCTGGGCAGCTTCCTGGTAACGGCGTGGCGTGGCGTCCCCCGGCTGCGCCCCGCGAATCGGACTGAATTGCCGAACGTGCCGCGCATATGGCTCGACCGTATAGGCGTTGTAATCCAGCTCCCGGTTCAGCCCGGGATGCACGCTGGGCAAATGGTAGCCTTCGAGATAATTGTCCACATACGTTTTCCAGTTGCACTTCATCTCGTAAGTGCGCCGTTCGAAGAGCCTCATGCCGGCAAAGCCAAAGCGCTCGGCTTGCTGCGGAAGCCGGCCCAGAGTCTTCGCCAGGGGCTCAGCATCACGATCGAGGTTGACGAAAATCAGATTGGACCACTCTTCGGCCCGCACTGGAGCCAGGGTAAATTCCCCGGCATCGAAACCGGGCTGCCCGTCGAACTCCGGCGCGCTGATCAGCGCTCCGTCAAGGCCGTAAGTCCAGCCGTGATAGCCGCAGCGAAACAGCTTGCGTGATCCGCACCCTTCGGCCGGGGGCCCGGCGCGATGGCGGCAGACGTTATAAAAAGCGCGC
Organism: Terriglobia bacterium; assembly: GCA_963699935.1. Lineage (GTDB taxonomy): Bacteria > Acidobacteriota > Terriglobia > Terriglobales > Acidobacteriaceae > JAIQFF01. The sequence goes on along the minus strand of CAVOVU010000020.1, from coordinate 127,494 downwards.
AGCTCACCCTGGGCGCCGCGCACCAGCAAAAGGGGCTCGCCCAGAAGGTCGGTGGTGAAGAAGTCACCGGGCTTCAGCAATTGCTCGCGATGCCCAACCACTTGCCAGGCGCGAGCAAAGAGGCAATCTCTTTCCCGCGCGCACACCTCAGCGTCGGTATAGAAGACTGCCGGAATCGACCAGGCCCGGGAAATATCAGCATCGATCTGAATGACCGGTAGCTCGCGCATGCCGCACTATTCTACGTCAGGGCGCAGGGTTCCTCCGGGGGGCTGTCATGCTGAGCGGAGTGGCTGCTTCGCGAAGCGAAGCCGCCACGCAGTCGAAGCACCCCTACGACCCGGTGAGTGCCGGGTGCTATGTTCCGGTTCGCTCGGAAATGCCAGGTACTGCAGGCTGCTGGAGAGCTCGTGGAATGCCAGGGATCTTTCGACTGCGCTGACCGATTCGCAACGAATCGGCCAGCTCCTCTCATTTTCCAAGCCGAGGTCCGTCCTCTCGCCCCAGCTACTTCTTCATCCGGGGATCGTCGGTGGCATTGACGTAGTTGATCTGAAACGGCGCCTCTCCATGGACCTGCACTACCGTCTCACCCACCGCCATGGCGTAGTGATGCATGCTGGGATCGAGGTAGGCGAAGCTGCCGGCCGGGAACACGCCCATCTTGGACGCATCGAAACTGTCCCCCATGCCTACCTTAAAGCTCCCGGAGACGACCGTCACGTTTTCGCGGTTGGGATGCCAGTGGGGCGCGATGCGATAGCCGTCGGGCATCTTCAGGCGAATCGTAAAGTCTCCCGAAGGACCCATGGGATCGCCTTCGAGCACCGCCAGCTCCGCTCCCGGCGGCAGCGCGGGTGGCACCGGACCAAACTTGATCTGGTCGGGACTGAATGCATTTTGGGGTGGCGCCGGCAGCGCAATCACTGCCGTCATGACGAGCAGGAGAACAACCAATATTGGTTTCATAGGCTCCCTCCCGAGCGCCCCATCATAGACGCTCCAAAGCCATTTCGCCAACGCCGCGCGCGGGCATTGAGTTGTCCGACCAAAGTTGAGCTGTTTGGCTTGCTCGGCGACCTTTGCGGCTCTTCTTCGCGACCTTTGCGGTAAAGGCTTTCACCTCGCTTCCCTTGTTCAAAAGATATTTACCCGCAGAGTTCGTCAGGTGGATTGATCAGGAAACTCGCCGTCGATGTGGGATCGGTTCTCTCCGTTTCGATTCTAGTTTCCAACTGATTCGCAGGCGCGTCCCGCGCAGTTGCGGTTCTGAATCGGGAGGAATTCCTCTTTCGGGCTGCTGCAATCTGTCACCTTTTGTGACACGAAGTGGTCATGCGCACGCACTCGAGGAACTCGCGTGCGTTCACGCCGCGCTCGCTTTTCGCAGTCGCGGTGCAAGCAATCAGAGTTAGCTCCAGCACGTCTCCCATCTCGCGGACGCGCACGCAATGGCACGCCATCTGCCTTCACTAACTGTAGAGAAATTAAGAATTCACTAACGGAAAACGGAGATACACAAAACAACTATGCGTAAACAAAAAGGCTTTTCACTGATCGAACTACTGATCGTGGTCGCGATTATTCTGATCATCGCTGCGATTGCAATTCCGAACTTACTGCGCGCCCGGATCGCGGCTAACGAGGCCTCGGCTGTCGCGTCCATCCGAACTATCAACACGGCGGAAGTGACCTACCTCACGGCGTATCCGACCACCGGATACTCGGTCACGCTGGCAGCCCTCGGGCCGTCCGCTGCGGGAGTGTGCTCGGCTCCTTCTGCGGCCAATGCCTGCCTGCTGGACTTTACCCTGGCGTCCGCGAAGACCACTGCGCTGGCCAAGAGCGGCTACTACTTCGGAGTGGCCAATTCGGACACCGCAACTACTCCGGTTTCCGGCTACACGGTGGGCGCGGCTCCATCCGCCTACAACAGTACCGGCGTCCGCCTGTTCTGCTCGATTGAAGATGGCGTCGTCCGCTCAACCCCTGGCGCCTCCGGTGGAGCACCAGTCGCCACGACCGCGGGTTGCATTGCATACACCACGCTGTAAGGGCCGGGACTCGACCACTCCTAGGAGTGGCCTGAACCAGGGGAGCATCGGGCCAGCCGATGCTCCCTGGAAATTTTGCCGGCAAGGAAAACAAGATGCGCAAACCTGATGGCTTTTCCCTGATTGAGTTGCTGATCGTGGTGGCAATCATTCTGATCATTGCCGCGATCGCCATTCCCAACCTGCTGCGGGCACGCATTGCCGCCAACGAAGCCTCTGCCGTCAGTTCGATCCGGACCATCGTCAGCGCCGAGGCCACCTATCAGTTAGCCTACCCGACGGTCGGCTTTGCCGACACCCTGGCACAGCTTGGACCGGGCGGCGCCGGCTCCACCTGCTCCGGTCCCACCCAACTCGCGGCTTGCCTGATGGACAGCCTGCTCTCCAACGCCACTTCAATCAACTCTGCCAAAAGCGGATACTTCTTCGGCCTGGCGGGTGTAACCGGCGGATCCGTGGTGGTCAGCTACACTGCGGGTGCATCCGCGTCCGGCTACAACTCCACCGGCGTGCGCGACTTCTGCTCCGTTGAAGACGGTGTCCTGCGCGCCCAGAATCCCAGCGGACAGTCCGCCCCCGTAATCGTGCCCGCAACCTGTACCGCCTTCGTCGCCCTGCGCTAGTACCAGCCCGTCTCCGTTCCCGCCGGACAGACTCATGAAGCAATGGAAAGGCCTGGTCATGGATTCGGCAAAGTTCCCGAGCAGGCCCTAGTGTCTTGCCACAGAATAGTTGAATCAATATTGTCATCCCGAGCGGAGCGAAGCGAGCGCAGTGGAGGGATGACAATATTAAGTCAATGAATTTTCCGGGACAGGACACCAGGTCTCACGGTATCCGGATGATAGTAATTGAGGTTGGAATCGTGGCTCGTTTTGAGCCTGGAAACCACTTCCCTGAATGGGAGATGTGGTCGGTGTCAGTCCCAAAATGACACAGATTGTCACTGCTCCTGCCAAAATCTGACACCGATGAAACCGCCCGCAGCCCCGCCGACTCGCGTTACCCGGATCACTAAAGATTGCCTAAAGACTGAAAATAAATGACATACAGGCCAGAAAGGCTGGCGATGCGGAGCCTCGGAATATGGCCTCCCGAATGCGAACACATTCCCTAATTGGGTCTGCTGAAGACCAAAATTTTCAAATCGGAGAGAGGGACTAACGAGATGCGGAAACAGAAGGGTTTTTCACTGATTGAGTTGCTGATCGTGGTTGCGATCATTCTGATCATCGCTGCGATCGCCATTCCTAACTTGCTGCGGGCACGTATCGCAGCCAATGAATCGTCTGCGGTCAGCTCGCTTCGTACCATTAACACTGCCGAGGTGACCTATCAGTCTGCGTATCCGACCGTAGGTTACTCGGCGACGCTGGTCTCCCTGGGACCTGGCGCCGGAGTGCAGTCTTGCCCCGCCGGCGGACCCGTCCAGGCTTGACGGCTTGCCTGGTGGATGGCGCGCTCGCCAACAATATGGCTAGCGCCGGCGGCAACAGAGCGGCTACAAGGTGGACGCACGTGGGCGCTGCGGGTGGCGCAGGCGCACTGCTGATCACCTACGGTGTGGGTGCGGCCCCGGCTGCCTACAACCAGACCGGCGTACGTCGCTTCTGCTCGGCTGAGGATGGTGTGCTTCGCGCCAACCCCAACACTGGTGCGCTCGACGACCCCGGAAACGGCTGGTGCAGCGGTCTGCACTAGCGCCGCCTACCTCGTTCTGCAGTAAGAGTTGGCAAAGTACCCGGGGGAGGGTACGAAGCCGGAGCATCGGATGGCAACATCCGATGCTCTTTTTTTGTCTTCCTGAGCCCCGCCACCTTCCTTGAAAATCAATCCGGCCTCGGATCCATCCCGATCCAGATTCCTGCCATCTTGCAATTCGTCAGACCAGAACTCTCCGCCATCCCTCTCGCGCGAGATTCCGTCTCGACCAATAAGCCATGGAAGCAGATAATAGGTGTAGGATAATCCGGCTGGCTGCGTCGAACAGGCCTGGCATCGCGCGATTCGGCGGCAATGCCGAGCGCAAACAGCCACATTGACCGGAGTCGTGACGCCGGTTTCACTGGCCAGGTTGGGACCAAACTTGTGGGGGTATTTCAGATGAAGAGGCGGCAGCGGGGTTTTTCGCTTATTGAACTTTTGATCGTGGTGGCGATTATTCTGATCCTCGCCGCCATTGCCATTCCCAACCTGTTGCGTGCCCGCATCGCGGCCAATGAATCGGCTGCGGCCAGCGGGATCCGCACCATCAACACCGCTGAGGTCACCTATTCGACCGCCTACCCGACCGTAGGCTATTCCGCCAACCTGGGCCCTTAGGGCCCGGGGCGCCCGGTTCGACCTGCCCGCCGGGCGGACCTACTCAGGCCAACGCTTGCCTGATTGACAGCAATTTCTCCAATGCCACATCTCCTGGTCAAGGCGAAGAGTGGTTATTATTATGGCGAGGCTGGTTTGGCGGGAGCTGGCGGAAGTTTGAACCTGACCTATGGAGTGGGCGCCGCCCCGGCTTCCTTCAACCAGACCGGAGTGCGAAGCTTCTGCTCCGCCGAAGACGGCGTCATCCACTTCAACCTGGGTGCTGCCGGAGCGCCTCCGGTGACCGGTGGCGCGGCGGTTTGCACCGGCCCTTCGTACCCGGTTCTGTAGTGGGGTCGGGGAAAAAAGGCGCTTTGAACGAAGCCCAAACCGGTGAAAAAGGCCCGAGACCAGCCGCCAAATATTGTCGCTGATTGCGACAAATAGTGTCAAAATCTCACCGCACGATCCTCTTTCAAACTCCATCCTATTCCAAATTATTGTATTTAAAGTCTTTAATGAGTTGCAGTGATCGAGGTAAGGATTGGCCAGCAAAGTGCCATACCATTCCCGTAATGGAGCGGACAAGCCCAATTCGGAAAGCTGCAACCGACGCAGGGTTCTCTTTGATCGAGCTCCTGATCGTGGTTGCGATCATTCTGATTATCGCGGCGATTGCGATTCCAAACCTGTTGCGGGCGCGTATCGCCGCCAACGAGTCCTCAGCGGCGGCCTCGGTTCGCAGTGTCGCGACTGCCGAGGTCACTTATAACGCGGCTTATCCCACGGTGGGTTACGCACTTGCGTTAGCCAACCTGGGTGGCCTGCGCTACAGGATGCACTCCGAGTTCGGCCACGGCGTGCCTCATCGACCCGTGCTTTCGACCGGGGTGAAGAGCGGGTACACGTTCACGGCTACGGGTTTTCCTTCTGGCGCCAGCGCCATGAATGTCTCGTTTGTGGTGGGTTCTGCCCCGTCAGCGTTCAACCAGACGGGCGTCCGCAACTTCTGCATAATTACGGATGGCAGTTCTGCGCAGCAATCCCGGCGTGTCGGGCGGGTTGCCGGCCCCGGATGTCGCGACCTGCGTGGCCTACGCGGTCGCTCAATAGATCAACACTTTCAGCCGGGGCCTGGAGTACGCCCTCTACGGCGCCGGGACCAGAGTCCCAGCCCTTTACTTTCGTAATGCCGCGTATTCAGCCCGCCATTCCAGCCAGCACCACGATTGAAATATACTTTGTTTGAAACCCCAGCAAGGCGTCGAGAGACGGCCCTGCTCCCGCTATGGCAGCCATCGAAATACTCGGTTTGGAGAAAACCTACAGCGTCGGCTTCTGGCGCAAGAAGCCCCGATACGGCTTGCGGCCCCTTAACCTGACCATCGAAGAAGGCGAGGTTTTCGGCTTTCTGGGACCTAACGGCGCCGGCAAAACCACCACTCTCAAGCTGCTGATGGGCCTGATCTTCCCGACCTCCGGAACTGCCCGCATTCTGGGCATGGAAATTGACGATCCCAGGATGAAGGCCCAGATCGGATTCCTGCCCGAGCAACCCTACTTTTACGACTATCTCACCGCCCGCGAACTGCTCGAGTATTACGGACAGCTTTCAGGGGTTGATCCCAAACAGCGGTCGCGCAAGGTCAATGAAGTCCTGCAGCGAGTGGGATTGCCGGATGTCGGGGGAGTGCAGTTGCGCAAATTTTCCAAAGGCATGCTGCAGCGCGTGGGGATCGCGCAGGCCATTCTGCACGACCCTAAAGTCCTTTTCTTTGACGAACCGATGTCCGGCCTGGATCCCATGGGCCGCCGTGAAGTGCGCGACCTCATGGAGCAGCTCAAGCACGAAGGTAAAACCATTTTCTTCTCCACCCATATTTTGTCGGACGCGGAAGCGCTGTGCGACCGGGTGGCCATTATCCATCAGGGCGAACTGCGCGGCGTGGGCGCCGTGGTTGACCTTACCTCCAGCGTTCATGGCAAGGTGGAACTGGTGTGGCACGGCACGACGGTGCCGGCATCTTTGCGGGCGCTGGGCGCGGAATGCCACATCACCGGTAACACGGTGCGGGCAGTCCTTTCCGAGGCCAACCAGGACACTGCCCTCGAGGCCCTGCGCCGCGAGAGGCTGCGTCTGATCTCGGTGACTCCGGTCCGGACTTCGCTGGAAGATTACTTCATGCAGAAGCTGCAACCGGCAGGCGCCACGGTGGGAGGCAGGGTATGAGCGCGCGCATCGTCCACATCGCTTCCAACACCTTCCGCGAAGCGGTACGCGACCGGGTGCTCTATAACCTGATCGTGTTCGCTCTGCTGATGTCGGGAGCGTCCATCCTGGTGGGCCAGATCTCCATCGATATCGAACGCCTGGTGGTGATCAACCTGGGCCTGACGGCGGTCTCCCTGTTCGGCGTGGTCATTGCCATCTTCATCGGGATCGGGCTGGTCTCGAAGGAAATCGAAAAACGGACCCTCTACACCGTGCTCTCGCGGCCGGTGCAGCGCTGGGAATTTATAGTGGGCAAATTTTTCGGGCTGGCCGGCACGCTGGTGGTGAACACGTTTTTCATGGCCATCGGGGTCTTTGCCGCCCTGCTTTATGTTTCCCACCGTTTTCAGAAGCCGGATGCCTGGGTGCTGGTGGCGCTGTATTTCATCATTCTGCAGTTTCTGATCATCACCGCCCTGACTCTGTTCTTTTCGTCGTTCTCGTCCCCGCTGCTTTCGGCGGTGTTTGCGTTCTCGCTGTTTGTGATTGGCAGCTTTGCCGAGGACCTGCGCGGATTCGCCGGCATCAGCCAGGGCATCACGCGCTGGCTGGCCACCGGCGCGGCCTACATCGTGCCCAATTTTTCCGCCCTGAATGTCATCAGTTCAGTGGCCCACTCCAACCCGGTCCCGGGCCAACTGATCCTCTACAACAGCGCCTATGCTCTGGTTTACGCCACCGTGGCAATCTCCGGGGCGGTGCTGGTGTTTCAACACCGGAACCTGAAATGAGCCGGTCGCGGCAAGTCACGGTTGTATTCAGCGTGCTCCTGGCGGTCTGCCTGGCGGGCTCGATAGTGCTTTTGCGCCGCCTGGACCAGGCCCGGACCGGCGCCACCCTGGAAGAAGTGCTTTACATCTCTTCGCCCAAAGCACTCAAGCGCATGAGTCTGGGCTACGATGGCCTTCTCGCCGATATTTACTGGACGCGGGCGGTGCAGTACTTCGGCAACAGGCATCACGACGGAGCCCAGCGCTACGACTTGCTGGCGCCGCTGCTGGAGATCACCACCGGGCTCGATCCTCACTTGCTGGTGGCGTACGAATATGGCGCCAATTTTCTGGCGCCGAAGCCACCCGGCGGCGGCGGCATGCCGGAGCGTGCCATCCAGCTGGAAGAATTCGGCATCCGCAACAATCCCGACGAGTGGCGCCTCTATTACAACGAGGGGTTCATCCGCTACATGGAATTGAAGGACTACGCGGGCGCAGCCGAAGTATTTGCCCGCGGCGCCCGGGTGCCCAATGCCCACCCTTTCCTGGCTGTTCTCGCAGCCAAGATGGCGGAACACGCCGGCGATCAACAGATGGCGCGCATGATGTGGAGTACGACCTACCAGACCACCAAAGATAAGAACGTGCGGGCCAACGCGGCCGCCCACCTGCGGGCCCTGCAAGTCGATGAGGACGTCACCAACCTGGAAGCTCTGACCGGCCGCTACCAACAGCAAACCGGACGCTTCCCAGCCCGCTTCAGCGAACTGGAGGCCGCTGGACTGCTCTCCGGCACGCCCCGCGATCCGCTCGGCCATCCCTACCGGCTGATGCCCGACGGGCGCGTGGAACTGGTCACACCCGACGACTTTCCATTCATCCAGAAGGGTACGCCTCCGGGATACGTACCGCCGCTCGCGCCCAAGTTTCTACCCTCGGATTAAGTGTAGGCGCGAGCGTCCCCGCTCGTGCAGGTCCGTACGCTAGATTCCAAGCCAGGAATGGCCGCGCCCCAGGCAAAACCCTGCACGAGCGAGGACGCTCGCGCCCACATGGAGTCACGGAGTAGCCCATTTGGGCCATTCCCATACCTCGGGCCAGACGCTAGTCTGTGGTTGAGCAGACTTCGGGGGAGGGCTGTTCGACGAGCGTCCCATGACTCTATGAGTCTGGGACGTTTTCGTTTTTGGGAGAGACTTGAGAGCGCCGCCGTCCCGGCGAGACGCCGGCGCTATTTCGTTTGAGGCTACCGACGCGACGGCCCTGTCTGATGCCCTACTATTGGGCCGCGAACTGCGATATCGTTAATCGGTGAAAGCAGTTTCCCACGCGTTCCCGTTTCTCGCTCTCCTGCTGGCGCTGCCGCCGGCGTTTGCCGCGAACCCTGCCCCCGATATTCACGCCGTCGCCCAGGCCGTGGACAATCACTACAATCACCTGCGGACGCTGCAGGCCGAATTCAGCGAGAGCTACCGCGGGGCTGGAATCGAGCGCTCGGAGTCGGGATCGCTGTGGCTGAAAAAGCCCGGCAAGATGCGCTGGGAATACCGTTCTCCCAAAGAGAAGCTCTTCCTCAGCGACGGCAAGGAAGCCTGGTTTTATATTCCCGGCGATCGCCAGGTGCGGCGGACTTCGGTGAAGAAACTGGATGACCTGAGATCGCCCCTGGCCCTGCTCCTGGGCAAGACCCGGCTGGAAAAGGAACTGGATGGCCTGTCAGCGGCCCCTGACGTTTCCCCGATGACCCCGGGTAACATTGTCCTGCGTGGCGTGCCCAAGGCCATGGCCGATCGGATCAACGAAGTTATTCTCGAAATCACGCCCGACAATCGCATTGTCCGCATCCAATTTCAAGAGGCGGACGAGTCAGTAACTGAGTACCGGTTTAGCGGGCAGCGGGAGAATGGTGACATCTCCGATCAGCGTTTTCGTTTTAGCCCACCCCCCGGGGCTGAGATCGTGGATGACAGCTTTGGACAGTAGGTTTTGCAACAGGCTTATTTATCATCCCATTACACAGCTCTTTGCAGGTCTCACTTCACCTCGAGGTTGGGGGTTACCAGAGGTACCTGGCGGAGACACTCGTTAGGGCATATTCACGCCAGGTTAATGCTGCTGAATGCTAGACTTAAGAGGCGAGAGGGGTAACACGACCAGGACATGGCCCAATTTCTGGTAAAAGTCGCGGACGATCGCGGCCATCTGGCGCAGCAGGTGGAGCATGGTTACTCGGAATCCGAGGTCCGCGAGCGCTTTGTGCAGCAGGGTTACCTGGTCTATTGGGTAAAGCCGCGGGGCCTGTTTTCCGGAGGCAAGCTGCAGTTCGGGGGACGGAAAGTCCGGCAAAGCCAGTTTGTGATCTTCAACCAGCAGTTTCTGACGTTGATCAAAGCGGGGCTGCCCATTCTGAATTCTCTCGATCTGCTGATCAAGCGGCAGAAGGACGCGAACCTGAAGTCCTGGCTGGAGAATGTCCGGGAGCGGGTGAAGAGCGGCGAGTTGCTGTCTGATTCGTTCGCCGCGCAAGGCGTGTTTCCCAGGATTTACACCACTACGCTGATGGCGGGCGAGAAGAGCGGCAACATGGAAGAAGTGCTCGGCCGCTATATCGCGTTTCAGCGGCTGGCCCTGACTTTCAAAAAGAAGCTGGCCGTGTCCCTGGTGTATCCCGCGCTGCTGGTGACGATGGTGCTGGTCATGCTGGTATTTCTGGTGACCTATGTGGTGCCCGAGTTTGCCAAACTCTTTGAGAACCTTAATGCACAATTGCCCACCATCACGGTCATCATGCTGGCGGTAGGGACCAGGGCGCAGAAATATGCTCCCTACCTGGGCATCGCGGTGGTGGTCGCGGGAGTGCTGTTCTGGCGCTGGAAGAACACGGACGGCGGGGCCGAGCGCATCGATGCGACGATCTTGAAGTTGCCCTTGATGGGTGACATCTGGCTGAAGTATCAGGTGGCAAATTTTTCGCGCATGCTCTCCACCTTGCTGGCCGGCGGCCTGCCCCTGGTGCCGTCGCTCGAAACCGCGGGAGCATCGATGAGCAGCCGGCGCATTCTGAACGGGATTGCCGACGCTGCCATCCGGGTGCGCGAGGGCCAGACCCTTTCTGGCAGTCTGGAAGCACAGAAAATGTTTCCCGACCTGTCGGTAGAAATGATCGAAGTCGGCGAATCCACCGGGGCCCTGCCGGCCATGCTGAATTCGGTGGCCGAATTTTATGAAGAGGATGTGCAGACCGCGCTGGGGGCGACCATGGCGCTGATCGAACCGGTCATCCTGATTATTATGGCGGTCTTCGTCGGCGGAGTATTGATTTCGCTTTACCTGCCGATCTTCTCTTTAGGTTCGAATATTCACTAGGCCGCGTACTCTCGAACAAGTCCGGGATTTGGCAGGACGTTTGCAGGAAGATTTGGAATGGCAAAAATAGCGGAAACCAAACCGATAGTCGCGCACGGGGGGAATGGGGGGACACGTATTGCTCCCGCGCCTCACGTGGACGACTTGGCCAAGGCCCAGGACATAGCCCGCCGCTATCGCTGCGAGTTCATCGACCTGCATAACTTCCAGCTGCACCACGATCTGTTCAAGAAGATCCCGGTTGACCTGATGTTCCGCTACAACTTCGTGCCTCTGGATGAGACCGAAGACGGACGCCTGGCTATCGCCATCGCCGATCCCAGCCAGCTGATGATGATCGACGAGATCAGCCTGCTGCTGGGCAAGCGCATTCTGACCAAGGTTTCGACCCTGGCGCAGATCAGCGAAATCCTCAAGAAGACGGAACAGTCGAAGCGCGTGCTGGAAGAAGCCAGCGAAGGCTTCACCCTGGCCGTGGTATCGCGAAGACGAGGCCGGCGGCGAAGACAGCATTTCCATCGACCGGCTGACCGCGCAGGGCGACATCAGCCCGATTATCCGGCTGGTGGATACAACCATCTTTACCGCGCTGCAGCGGCGAGCCAGTGACATTCACATCGAGACCCGCGACGATTCGGTATGCATCAAGTTCCGCATTGACGGCGTGCTCACCCAGGCCATGCCGCCCATCGGCAAGGAGCATCATTCCACTATCATTTCGCGCATCAAGGTGATGAGCGAGCTGGATATCTCCGAGCGCCGCGTCCCGCAGGACGGCCGCTTCCGGGTGAAATACGGCAATCCCGAGCGACCCATCGATTTCCGTGTTTCCATCATGCCCTCGATTCACGGCGAGGACGCAGTGCTCCGCGTGCTCGACAAAGAGTCGATGAGCGAGAAGTTTCACAAGCTGGTGCTCGACGTGGTGGGCTTTGACGCCGATGATCTGAGGAAATTCCGGCGCTACATCGCCGAGCCCTATGGCATGGTGCTGGTCACGGGGCCGACGGGCAGCGGCAAGACCACCACGCTGTACGCGGCGGTAAGCGAAATCAAGACCGAAGAAGACAAGATCATCACCATTGAAGATCCGGTGGAATATCAGATTCGCGGCATTACCCAGATTCCAGTCAACGAAAAGAAGGGCCTGACATTTGCCCGCGGGTTGCGCTCCATTCTGCGCCACGATCCGGACAAGATCATGGTGGGCGAAATCCGCGACACCGAAACAGCGCAGATTGCCATCCAGTCAGCGCTTACCGGACACCTGGTATTTACCACCGTCCACGCCAATAACGTCGTGGATGTGATCGGCCGCTTTCTGAACATGGGTGTCGAGCCCTACAATTTTGTTTCCGCCCTGAACTGCATTCTGGCGCAGCGGCTGGTCCGGCTGATCTGCGAATCCTGCCGTACGGTAGTGCACTACCCTTCCGAGGTGCTCGAAGCCAGCGGCCTCGATCCGGGACAGTGGTCGCAGGTGCCGTTCTACGAAGGCCAGGGCTGCATCGAATGCGCGGGCACGGGCTTCCGCGGCCGCACCGCGATCCACGAACTGCTCGACCTCAGCGACCGCATCCGGGAGATGATCCTGGTCAAGAAACCGACGTCGGAGATTCGCCGCGCTGCCCGCGAAGAGGGTATGCGCTTCCTGCGCGAATCGGCGCTCGACAAAGTCAGGCTGGGCATGACCACCCTGAAGGAAATCAACAAAGTCACATTCATCGAAAACATGCGGTAAGGCAGTCGTCAGTCTCAGTCTTCGGTCGTCAGCAAAACACGTTACGCAGGCGTGGGTTGACTGAAGACTGACGACCGACGACTGAGCGCGGCTTGGCTGAAGACTGACGACCGACGACTGACGACTGATAGTGCCCTTCCGGCTATTGTTAAGGCACGCCCGGCCGCGGTTTACTTGTTAAGATTGAGATAAGCCCCAGAGATGAGTACTTTTCCAAAGTCCGGATCCAGGCCGAAGCTGGCTTGCGAAATTTCCGCTGACCGGGTGCTGGTGGGCCGGGTTTCCGAGAATGGCGGTCGCACCCTGGAAGCCTGCGCCTCTGCCGAACTGGCTCCCGGCTGCGTGGTGCCCGACCTGATCGAGGCCAACCTGCGGCAGCCCGACGCCGTGTACGAAGCCATTCGCGACACCCTGGGCAGCATCGGCGGGCGGTCGCATGACGTCATCGCGGTTCTGCCCGATGCCGCCGTTCGGGTGGTTCTGCTCGACTTCGAGACGCTGCCCGCCAAACGGGATGAAGCCGAAGGCGTGGTGCGCTTCCGGCTCAAGAAGTCCCTGCCCTTCGACGTGGATAAAGCCAAGGTCTCCTATCATGTTCAGCCTTCCAACGTGGGCGTCCGCGTGATCGCGGCCGTGGCCCTGGCCAACGTGGTCGAAGATTACGAAGCGGCCTTTCGCCAGGCCGGGTACCAGCCCGGCGTGGTGATGCCTTCGATGCTGGCGGCGCTGGGAGCCGCCCATGCCGAGCAGCCTTCGCTGGTCATCAAGGTGGATGCCCGCACCACCAGCATCGCCATCCTGGATGGCCCGCAACTTTTGCTGTTTCGCACGCTCGAAAATACCCGGGGCGTCACCATTACCGGTGAGCAACTGGCGGAGGAAGTCTATCCTTCGGTGGTATTCTTTCAGGATACTTACCACTTGAATATTGGCCAGATTTTTGTGGCTGGCCTGCCCGAATCGGGCGGGGCCGCGCCGGCCCTGCGGGCCCAGACCAGCGCCCAGGTTTCGGACCTGGTCTCCGCGTCGCAACTGGGCGGAAGTGTGGGATCGATTCCCAAGTGGAGAATGGCGGGAGTCGTGGGGGCCCTGCTTTCCTGATATGCGCGTTGACATCAATCTCGCCACCCATCCCTACGAAGACTCCGGGCCTCTGTGGCTGCGCTGGGGCGGGGCCGTGGCGGCGCTGAGCCTTTTTACCCTGATTTTGCTTTACAGCGCGGTGTCGGGCTGGATCGCGGCCGGCAAGGACCGCAGCCTGATCGAACAGCGCCGGCAGCAGATTGCGGCCCGTGATGAGCAGAAGAGCCAAAGCTGAGGCCATCCTCAGCCTGCCTGCCAATCGCGGTACCCGCGACCGGGCCCAGTTTCTCAACGATCTGTTTCAGCGCAAGTCGTTCTCCTGGACCAAGGTGTTCGCCGACCTGGAGCGGGTGATGCCGCCCCGCCTGCACGTGGTTTCCATCCAGCCGGGAAAGGCCGGCGACAACCAGCTGCAAATCAAGCTGGTGGTGGCGGGAGAATCGCGCGACCGCGCCCTCGAACTGGTGCGCAAGATGGAGAGTTCGCAGCACTTTCAGCAGACTCAAATCGAACAGGAATCGAGCCGGACGGGACAGACCCCCGGCGATAACGTTGAATTTGAGCTCAGCGCCTTGTACGTGCCTGAACTCGAGAGTGACCGAGGGGGCGCGCACTGATGGCCGACGTCCTCGATTTCCGGAAGAAGGCGAAGATCGCCATCGCGGCCCTGCTGGTGGTGGACATCGCCGCCGCCGTGCTGTTGTTTTCTCCCCTGGTGGGATCAGAGAGTTCGCGGCGTGAACAACTGGACCAGTTGTGGCAGGAACTGCAGCAGAAGACACACGAGGTCGAACCGCTGAAGGATGTGGACAAGAAGATCGCGGTAGCCAGCCAGCAGATCGACGAGTTTTACAAGACCCGGCTGCCCGCGCAGGATTCAGCAATTTACGAGGAACTGGGCAAGGTAGCCAAGCAGAGTGGGGTCAAGATCGGACAGATCCGCTCCAAAGCCAAGGACACTGACGCGGTAGGCCTGCGCCCGGTGGAGATCCAGGCGGATTTTTCCGGGGACTATCTGCAACTGGTGCGCTTCATCAACTCGCTGGAGCGCGACCCGCTGTTCTTTATCATTGACAGCGTGGACCTGGGGGGCGAGCAGTCGGGCGTGGTCAAGCTGCAATTGAAACTGGAAACTTATCAGAAGGCGAGCGGCTAGATGCAGCTGGGGACAGAGAACCGGAACAAAACGATCGCCGCCGTCGGCCTGATGGTAGTGGCGCTGGCGATGGTCGTGATGCGTTTTTTCCCCGGCTCCCCGGCCTCCGCCAAGACTCCCACGCCGGTGGTGGCGTCGCCAGCGGTGCCGCAGAGGACGGTGGCGGTACGGCCCAAGTCGGGGAAAAAATCTGGCATTGCGCCCCTGCGTTCACTTGATCCCACCCTGCGCTATGACTGGCTGAAGGCCAGCGAGGACACCCAATATAAAGGTACGGGACGAAATATTTTCCGCGCCGAAGTCGAGATTCCGAGGCCCATCGTGCCCGTCCAGACGCATCCTGCTCCAGTCGTCCCGCAGGGCCCGCCCCCGCCGCCACCCATCAATCTCAAGTTTTTCGGTTTTGCCAGCAAGCCGGGCCAGCCCAAGAAGATTTTCCTTTCTCAGGGTGAGGATGTTTTCATCGCAGGAGAAGGCGATATCATCGATCGCCGCTACCGGATTCTCCACATCACGCCGGTCTCGGTGGAAGTGGAAGATGTATTGAACAATAACCGGCAGAGTATTCCGTTGACGCAAGGGTAGAAGCAGTCGTCGGTCGTCGGTCGTCAGGCCCTTGGTCGTTGGTCTTTGGCCGTTGGTCTTTGGTCGTTGGCTTTTGGTCGTTGGTCGTTGGCCAAGCGCCGCCGTCCGCTGTCTCTCTGACCGGAAGAGGGTTGCATAAGATTGAAGTTTAATGACTCAAGACACACTGCTATCGACTGATCCAGAAGATTAATGACTCAGGACACACTGCTAACGATCAAAGGCCAAGGGCCAACGACCAAGGACCAACGACCAACGGCCAAAGACCAACGACCAACAACCAAAAGCCAACGACCAACGACCAACAACCAGCCCCGCCGCTCCGAACGCGGTTACATCCTGCTCATGCTGATGCTGTTCGTGACCTTGATGGTGATTGCTGCGGGCGTGGTCGCTCCCACCATTGCATTCCGGGTGCGGCGCGATCGCGAAGAGGAGATGATTCACCGGGGAACGCAGTACTCGCGGGCCATTCAACGCTATGTCAAGAAAACCGGGCGATATCCGACTCGCCTCGAAGATCTGGAAAATACCAACAACATTCGCTTCCTGCGCCGGCGCTACAAGGACCCCGTCACGGGCAAGGATTTCAAATTGCTGCACGTGGGAGAAGTGCAGCTCACCGGTTCGCCAGGCATAGCCGGAGCCAGTCCTATCGGGGGCCCCGCAGCCCAGGCTGGGGGGGCAGCCCTACTCGGAGCAGCCAGCACGATGCTCGGAGGAGCCGCCACCCAGACCGCGCCGGGTGCGGCCGCAACCTCTGCTGGAACTTCTGGTGCGAACTCAGCCGGCGACTCGGGCGCGGACGCGACCGCAGCCAGCCCGGACTCTCCGGATGCGTCCAAGTCCGACTCGAGCCCGGCGGGCGGGATTGGCAGCGCCCAACTCTCCAGCGCAGTTTTCGGCGGCGGCCCCATCGTGGGCGTGGCCAGCATCAGCAAAGCAACCACGATTCGCGAGTTCAATCACAAGAACCACTACAACCAGTGGCAGTTTATCTACGACCCGACCATGGACCGCGGCGGCCTGATCACCACGCCGGCGCAGCCTGCGTTGCAATCGGCAGCACCGTTGCAGCAGCAGAATTCATCGAGTCCAAATTCGCCCGGAACCCAGGGCTCTTTTGGCGGGATGCAGAGTGCACCGCCGGCGCAGCCCACACAGCAACAACAGTAGAAACCTAGTGATCCTTGGAGATGGATTTGACGGACGATGACGCCCGTCCTCCATTCAGCTCGTTTCTTGCGTCGAAGATTCGTTCCAGCTCAATCACAGCAACCCATTGCCGGTTGCGGGTCTCGCTGTACACCACATTCCCACCCAGCACCTGGGCTGCGGACGCGGGCGCCAGGTCGTGGTGGTCGTCGAAGAATCGCCGCTTCCATTCCTGCCACAGCTGCCAATGTTGCAGTAGAGGATGGGCAGGCTCGTCTTTAGTAGAAAATACGAGCGCGACTTCAAACTCGGAACGGGCGTCATTCACACGGGCATCGGCCGCCGACATGAGTTGTTCCATGGCGAAGTGTTCAATGCGCACCACGCGCATGGGTCGGGTGACATAGCCCAGATACGGACGCGTCAGCTCGTCGCTGGCCGGCCAGGCGGTAAGCACCCGCGCCATGGGATAGCGCGCCTCCAGGAATTCTTCGGCACGCTGGTGCAACCGGATGTAATCCACGTAAGCCAGATTGTCTTCAGGAGCGAAGCCGTAGGGCGGGTTGGTGAACCATCCCGCCACGAACATCAGGGCCACGATTGCGGCCACGCCGCGCCACAGGCGCACTCTGCGCCAGAGCGTGGAAACGCAGACCAGAATTACCAGCGGCACCACCGGCAACATGTAACGCGCCAGTTCAGCGCCGCCCACCATCGCCATGGCGAGAACGTATGCCACCACCACCGCGAGCATGGCGAACTGCGCGTCCAGGGCAATGCGCGGACGCTCACCATTCTGGCCGCGCAGCGGAGGCAGCCACATGGCAAGCAGCGCGGCCAGAGTCAGCAGCAGCAGATGAAAATAGCCGGCGGTCTGCCACAGGCGAACCAGCAAGGCGAGCAGAATTCGAAGAGGCTGCAGTGTGGCCTCGACGTTGTAGCGAAAAAACTCCGGATTGCCGAAAACAAATCCGGTCTTCCAGTAATGAAAGGCATACCAGGCGCCCAGGGGAATAAGTGGTACCAGAAGTAAGCCGGGTTGCGGGAATCTTCGCTCCGGCAAATTCTTTCCTTCCCACCCCCGCCACCGGGGCCGTATCAGCTCCCAGGCAAACAAGGCAAGCGGAGCCAGGACTGCGGTCTCTTTCGTCAGGCTGGCGAGCGAGAACCAGAGCGCGGCATTCCATCCTCTTCTCTTCATGTAGGCGTTCAGTCCCCAGAAGGTAAGTCCCGCAGCCGCCAGGTCGAGGTGGACGAGAGAGCTTTGCGCGAAGAAGACAGGATAGAGCGCGGTCAGGACCGTGGTTGTCACCGCGACTTCGAAGCTGGCCAATGTTTCCGCCAGCCTGAACAGGCCGAGCAGGGCAAACGACGTTGCCAGCAGCATCGCGGTCCGGGTCACGAGGGGCGCGAAACCGGCCAGCTTCCACCACAATGCCAGATATGCCAGCAGCAGCGGCGGGTGCGCGTTGGAAACGGTGGAGTGTGGAATCGGGCTGCCGGTCAGCAACAGATCGCGCGCCGCGGGCACGTAGTATCCGGCTTCGTCCCAGAAATACGGCAGGCGCAGCAGCGGCGCATGCAGGGCCACGAGGGCCACAAACGCGATAGCCAAGAAAAGTCCGGGGTGAACGCCTCGCGAAGGGTGGTCAACGGTTGTCAATGCAGTGGATGGATGTTGTGTCTGCCGGCTAGTGCACCGGACCGGGAGCCATCATACGCGGGTCCAGTTTGATCTCACCAAACGTGCTTTCGTAACCCGGCCACATTCTGCTGCAGGATGGCCGACAGTGCCTTGGCCTGCTGCGGACTCAAATAAATCCCCTGAAAATTATTGACCTCGACCTGGGACTCACTCTGCTGCAGAAGCGTACCGAATACCAGAAAGAAGTCCCAGACGTTCACCCGCACCTGCACGCTGTTGGCATAGTTCTCGCGATAGTCGGGAGTATTGCTCAGTTTGATATTGGGCTGAATTGGGTTCGACATAAGAGTGCAAGTGTAGCGGGATTGGGCCCGGGAAACAACGGGAGCGGATGAACCTTGCCTCTTCGGAAGTTGTTTTGGATTTCGTGCACTGAGCGTCTGAAGCGAGTTCCTCACAAGAGCACAGTGTCATCCTGAGCGGAGCTGAACGTTTCGCTTGCGAAACGCTCAGCGAAGTCGAAGGACCCCTACCCTCTCCGCATTGCCATTACCAGGGATGTTCGACTGTGTGCTCGAGTGCCATTGCGATGTTCGGTCAAGCGGGCTTCGCTGCCGGGCGATCGACCGCCTGAGTCCGGGCAAACCAAAGATCGAATGCGCAGCATCTTGCGGGAATGATAGGTTATACCAACCCAAGAACCCTCGCTTGCTGAGGATGGACGGCATTGCAGGCGCGGCAAGGAACAAACAGAAGATGACCATCAGCAGACGCGAGTTCATCGCCAGAATCGCGCAGACCGGCGGCTATGGCGCCGCCTTCATGACCATGCACTCGCTGGGCCTTCTGGGCATGGTCGAGACCGAGCAGCGGAAGGACTTTCCCCTGCCTCCATCGACCGGACGCGGAACCAAAGTGATTATTCTCGGCGCCGGAATTGCCGGGCTGGTATCCGCCTATGAGATGCGCCGGGCCGGGTTTGACTGCACCGTGCTGGAAGCGCGCGAGCGTCCCGGCGGGCGCAACTGGACCCTGCGTGCCGGATCGAAGCTGGCCTTCAACGATGGAACATCGCAGACTTGTACGTTCGACGAGGGAAATTATTTCAACTGCGGCCCGGCGCGCCTGCCCTCCATACACAAGACCATGCTGGGTTACTGCAACGAACTGGGAGTGGAACTTGAGGTCGAGGTCAATTCCTCGCGCAGCACGCTGCTGCAGAATGACAACGTCTTTGACGGCAAACCCATCCGCCAGGGGCAGGCCATCAACGACACTCGCGGCCATGTCGCCGAACTGCTGGCCAAATGTGTGCAACAGGGCGCACTCGATCAGGCCTTCACTCAGGACGACCATGCCGCGATCATGGAATTTCTGAAGACCTATGGCGCACTGGGAAACAACTATCAATACACCGGCTCGTCGCGCTCCGGCGACCAGCAACTGCCCGGCGCGGGCGATCAGGTAGAAATCCCGCGCGCACCGCTGTCTTTCCCGGAGCTGCTCAAGTCGAACTTTTGCCAGCCCATGCTCTTTGAAGAGCTGCTCGACATGCAGGCCACCATGTTCCAGCCGGTTGGTGGCATGGACCGGATTCCTTACGCCTTCGCGCGCGCTCTGGGCGATGTGGTCCGCTATAACTCGCCGGTCACCGAAATCAGAAAAACCACCGACGGCGTCAGGGTGCTGTACCGCAAAGGAGAATCGGGCCCGGTTGCGTCCGTGGAAGCGGCCTATTGCATTTGCGCGATGCCGCTGAGCATCCTCAAGACCATACCCAATGACTTTGCTCCGCGTGTGAAATCGGCGATCGAGCAGGTGGTCTATGACTCCGCCTACAAAATTGCGTGGGAATCGCGGCGCTTCTGGGAGCAGGACGGCGACGAGATTTACGGCGGCATCTCGTTTCTCACGACCGGCCCTATCAATTTGGTCTGGTATCCCAGCGCGAAGCTGATGTCGAAACGCGGAGTGCTCATCTCCGGCTACGCCGTGGAAAACTGGACTGAGTTCGGCAAGCTGCCGAGCCATGAGGCGAAGATTGCAGCGTCCAGAGCCGCGGTGGAAAAACTGCATCCCGGCAAGAGCAAGGAACTGGAGAAGCCGATTTATATGTCGTGGGGCAAGGTACCTTATAGTTTGGGATCATGGGTCAGTCGCGGACCGGTGTTTCCCGCTCCGGCCGACGCCCCTTACTTTCATGGCCCCTACCGCGAACTCATCGTTCCCGATGATCGGATCTATTTTGCCGGAGACCACTGCAGTCACATTATCGGCTGGCAGGAAGGGGCGGCCCTGGCAGCCCAGAGGACGATCGCCATGATCGTCAGCCGGATGAGGCACACGTAGGGGCGGACGCCTCGTCCGCCCGGCGGAGCGAAGCTCCGCAAGACTTCCAGAGTGTGCAGAAAATCCAGGCGAGCTGCGCTCGCCCACCCGGACGAGGCGTCCGGGCCTACGTGGCCCTGCCTCTACTGCATCCGCAAACGCAGGAACAAAATCCCACCCACCGGGTGCCGGCCGTAGATCGGCTGCAGGACATCGGGCACGCCGTACCAGGTCAATTGTCCGCCCAGCGCCGTGGAGAGATGCGGAATGTGGCCGACTTCCCGCTCATAGCCCGCGGTGTAAGCCTGCACTCGGGTGAAAAACCGCTCGCTGAATCCGGGCGGCTCGGGATCGCCACCCAGCAGCAGCTCATTGCGTGCGGTCCACGTTTTCAATGCGCGTCCAGGCATAGTTCCGGTCAAAAAAGCGCACCGTCGATTCCAGCAGATAGCTGTTGCCCACGTTGCCTCCGGAAATATCCTGATTCCTGCCCCAGAGCAGCAATGACGCCCAATTACCTCGCGGCAGAGGACGGTTGTACTGCACCGACGCGGTCATGCGTCGGATGTCTTCATCGGGAGCAAGTTCCTCCGGGCTGTGCAACTGCGCAATGGAATACTGCAGGCTCCAGTTCTGGCCGGGATTGGCGGTCACCCGGGCCGACCACGAGTCGATCTTGCCGGAGTTGATGTTCCAGCGGAACTCGTCGGGTTCGCGCCCATGAAAACCCGAGGCTTCCAGTCGCAGGCTGCGGTGGGTGATGCCCAGCGTGACTACATCGGCCGCAATGTGGGTGGAGTCCTGGAAATGATGTCCCAGCGGCGCGATGGGATCTTCCGACGCCGAGGCGCGATGAGGATACGCCGCCGGCCCCATCGCCGGATCGCCCATGGGCGCGGCGTACACCGACACCAGCGTATGCTCTGCGATTTTGTAGTCATACAAAGCGGCCAGCTCCATGAAAAAATCGTGAGGATGCTGCCCGTCCACGATTGGACGGCCGAAGGCGGTCTCGCCCTCCTGGAAGAGCTCCGGATAGCGCCGGTCCGAGACCGTGGCCGGTTCGAAGCTGAGCATGGTCCTGAGAGTCAGCGTGCCCCTGCCGAATTTTCGCTGCGCCATCGGCATCCACCAGTTGGTGGAAAACAGTTTGTCGCGACCGCGCGGACCGCTTTGCTGCGTCTCGATCAGAAAGCCTTCGCCATGAAACATCAGCGTCCACTTCCCCTTGGTTGTCATGAGCATGGGGAAGGAAGTGGAATTGGGCTCGGCGTCGGTGCCTGATGTCGTATGCTGCAACACAGCCCCGATGAACGAGCCTGATTTCATGCTCATCGCGTCGTGAGCCATTTCCGGCATGGATGGAGTTTGCCCTGACCTGTTCATGTCGTGGCCGCCATCCTGGGCCAGAGCGAGTTCTCCTGACACCACCAATGATGTGATGGCCACGACAAGCAAAATTATTTTCTGGATCGACATCCTTTTTCCCTGATTGAAGCGCCCAGGTGGGCGCATGAAACCACGTGGGGACAGCCGCCCTCGGCTGTCCGGCGGAGCAACGCTCCGCTATTTTGCTACCGGCAAAACCTGTCAAGCCATGCTCGACCGGACGGCCAAGGGCGGCTGTCCCCACGCGTGCAGAGGCACCGGCAGGTTTCACAAATAATGATGGTTTGAGTTGGGTCTAGATGCGCAGAGGCAGGCCGGGCGGATCGGCAGACGAGGCCGATACATCTCTGTCGATCAAAACTGTCGAGGCCAATTTGAAAATACCAGCCCGCTCAACCGGAGTGGGCTGGTCAGCGGAATCCAGTTGTGAAGCGGGTGCGCTTTGCAGGATGGCGGAATCGTGTCCGCTCTGGCAGCAGCGATAGCTCACCGGCTGAGGCGAAGGGAGCGCGCCTTCATGTTGATGGCAGCCTGCGGGCCGTGCCGGCGCCATCATTGCTGATACGTCCTGTCCCGCCAGCGGAACCACAATCATCGCCAACAGCAGCAGGTGCGTGAGCCAGTTTGGATTCAACCTTGGCACTCTGGTTTCAATGATATCAGCCCACGCGTCGGTTAAAATAGGCGCAAGCCGGGATGGCGGAATTGGCAGACGCGTTGGACTTAGGATCCAATGCCCAAAAGGCGTGCAGGTTCAAATCCTGTTCCCGGCACCACGTATTCTCCACGGTGGGTGAAAACAGCGAACCCCAGCGGCTAAAGCCGAGCTACCCTCGACGGGTATTGGCACGACTGAAGTGGCTGCGGAAAAACTCGCCAGTGTCGGCCCTTCGTGGAAGAGCGGCCCTTCAGGGCCGCGTAAGTCGTCAGAAATGTGTGCGGGCTTCAGCCCCCGTGGTGGCTTCGTCCGGGCAAATTGAGTTTTTCCGCAACCTCTGAAGTCGTGCCCTTCCCCAATCTTGCACTTCACTAGCCGTGCCCTTCCCCGCTTCCCAGTCGCGGCTTCCCATGAAACTGAGGCGCGTCCAAACTCCTGCCACGGGCATCCGGGCCAGGCGAAGTCTCTCAGGGCTGGACTGAGTTCAATCCCAGATAGACAGCCCAGCCTGCGATCACCAGGATCATTGCACCCGAAACCGCGCCCAGATATTTCACCACAGGAGTGATCTTGTTTACCTTGGCCATGAGTTCCATCTGGTCTTTTGCCATTGCTGAGGCAGAGTCATCGAGAAAGAGTTGATCGTCCTCCTGCATGGTCAGGGTGCTGCGGTAAATGAGAAGGATGACCAGAACAACGGTGAGAGCGCCCCACACGATCAGCAGCCATAGCAATCCCGGAGTCATAGACCACCTCGGTACTAATGTCGAGCCGGTCCCGAAGGCTGTTGCAGATAAATTGTGGTTGTGGCCCCCACAACCCAGCTTTCGGACAAGGGCCCCAAGGCGGAATTATAGACCTGTTGGCAATTCCCGGCGTCTTTTTTAGGTCTGCACCGCCGGGGTGGCACGGGTCATCTAATTGGAGGCTGGCAAGTTGGCCGGTAACCAGCCTGGAAACGGTTCGAGGCCGACTTTCAGGGTGCGCCTTCCTCCCACTTTGGTATAATGATAAACGAGTCCTTTCAAGGAGATACCCATGGCTACGACGACGACCCCGGAAGTGAAGCCCGCAGAGACAAAGAAGGCGCCCATCAGCCTGACCGCCAGCGCCATTGCCAAGGTGAAGGAAACCATGGCGCAACAGAACCCTGTCCCGGCCGGCCTGCGCGTGGGGGTGGTGGGAGGCGGCTGCTCGGGTTTCTCCTATTCCATGCAGTTTGAAAACGGCGCCGGCATGATGGACAAAGTTTTCGACATGGATGGCCTGAAGGTCTATGTGGACGCCACCTCGGTGATGTACCTGAACGGCTGCATTGTGGATTATGTCGAGACCCTCGAAGGCGCGGGATTCAAGTTCGAAAACCCGAACGTGAAGAGCACCTGCGGCTGCGGATCATCGTTCAGCGTTTAACGGTTTGGCTTTTCAGAAAGCCTCGTCGCCCGGCGACGGGGCTTTTTGTTTTGATGGAGGCCGGGCGGGGACGCCCGGCCTCCATCCCTCAAGTTCCCATCAAATGGCAGGAGTGGGTTTTCACTACCAGCCACACTTCCCTTCCGGGCTGGAGTTGAAGCGAATCCCGCGCTGCCAGCGTGAGGTGGACTTCCATTTCCACTCCGCAATTTACCTTTGCCACCACAATCACGTCGCGCTGCACCAGCGAGACTACGCGGCCTGGAATGATGTTGCGGGCGCTCAAGCCGCTGGGCTGAATCGAAGCCAGCAGGATATCTCCCGCGCCGATCCCGATCCGCAACGCCGAGCCCACATCCGCCCGCACCAGCGGTGTTTCCAGCTCAACCTTGCTTGCCGACAGTTGGCAAACCATGGTGCCGCGGTCTTCGTGAGCGGCAACGACCGTGGCATCGAAAATATTTTCGAAGCCGGCGAGCTGCGCCACGGTTTCTAGGCGCGGCGCCCGCATCACCTGGTGCGGCGTTCCGCGCGCGATGGCCCGCCCATTTTCCAGCACGATCACCTGCTCGCCCAGCGCAAACACCTCTTCCCGGCTATGCGTGACATACACAATAGGAATTCGATGCTCCTGGTTCCAGGCGCGCAGGTCATCCACAATCTTCGACTTGGTGGCGGCGTCCAGCGCCGCCAGAGGTTCATCCAGCAGAAGGATTGCGGGGTCGATCACCAGGGCGCGGGCCAGTGCGACCCGCTGCCGCTCCCCGCCGGAAATCTGCCCCGGCCGGCGTCTGCGCAGATGTGCGATGCGGAAGGATTCCAGAATGGCGGCACTACGCAGCCTGCGTTGCTCGCCGCTGAAACCCGAAAGCCCGTACTCGACGTTGCCCTCGACCGTCAGATGGGGAAACAGCGCCAGGTCCTGAAACACATAACCAATCCGGCGGAAGCGGGGAGCAGCATTAATTCCCAGCGCGTTGTCAAACAGGGCCTTCTCTTGGGTCGCGATTCGGCCTGTGTCCGGACGGACCAGCCCAGCTATGCAATCCAGCAGAGTGGTCTTCCCTGCCCCCGAAGGACCAAACAGGATCGTAATCCCCGGCGGAAGCGCCAGGGCAAGGTCGAGTTCGAAATCTTTCCCCAGCCGCTTGCGAATCTGCACCGACGCTTCCTGCAGTTCTGCGGCAGGCCTGGCGGTCGCGGCGTTGTCTAATGATGAGTGCATGAACAGTGGCTCGTTCAAAACCTTGACCACAAAGGGCACGAAGTATCACGAAGGAAATCCCTGAGTTCCCTGATACCCCTTTATAGTCTTCCTTCGTGGTACTTCGTGTCCTTCGTGGTTATCGCATTTCCTTCCATATCCACACCCGCCGGTTCAATGCGTACACCAAGGAAAGCGTCGCAAACGAAATGGCCAGCAGCACCAGGGCCGTGGCATTGGCGCCGGAATAATTGACAGCCTGCACCTTGTCGTAAATGTCGATGGAAACGGTCCGCGTGACTCCGGGAATATTTCCGCCGACCATCAGCACCACGCCGAACTCGCCCATGGTGTGGGCGAAGCTGAGGGCCACTCCGGTCACCAGGCCGGAGCGCGACAGGGGCAAGATGACGCGGAAGAATGTCCGCACTCGGGAAGCTCCCAGGGTCTGCGAAGCCGCCACCAGCCGCGGATCCACCGCCGAAAACGAGGCCGCGAAAGGCTGCACCGCGAACGGAAGACTGTACACGATGGAGCCGATCACCAGCCCTTCAAAGGTAAACGCCAGAGTGTGCCCGGTAAGCGCTTCCCAGCCGCGGCCCAGGGGGCTGTGCGGCCCCAGCGCGACCAGGACGTAAAAGCCCAGCACGGTAGGAGGCAGCACGATGGGCAAGGCAAAAACCGCTTCCGCGAGGAATTTCCAGCGCCATCGGGAATAGGTGATCCAGTAGGCGAGCGGAAGCCCAATGACCACGAGAATAACCGCCACCAGCGCCGACAGCCGGACCGTGAGCCAGAATGCCTGTCCATCCATCAGCGTTTTTCCTCTCGACCCTTTCGTTCACCCAAAGTTATAAAAGTTTCATCTTCAGCCAACATTCATCTAAGTAAACTTTTGTAAAATCTTACCCGATCCCCTCATTTGTCACGCAAGATGTACCATCGAAGACGGTGGGTTTGCGGCCCTTCCGGGCAAGCTAGTGATTCTATCCGCAACCCTGGCCCGGGTTCGGGGTTTCTATCAAGTGGGGTGATGCGAAACCGAATCCAACAAAAAACCCCAAAAGTGAGGCAGACGTGGTGAACATGCTGAAACGTCATTGGCTGATAGCAGGTCTGGTGGTTGTGGCCATTGCTGTCTTCGCCGCCTTTCAGTTCAAGGGCAATGACCAGCCGAAGTATTTCACCACCAAGGTCGATCGCGGCGAAATCCACCAGGTGGTCGAGGCCACTGGAACGATCAACGCCGTGACTACGGTCCAGGTCGGCTCGCAGGTCTCCGGGACAATTTCCCGGCTGAATGCCGATTTCAATTCACGGGTGAAAAAAGGACAGGTGGTGGCCCAGATCGATCCTTCGTTATTCGAGGGTTCTCTGCTGCAGGCCAAGGCTGATCTGGCGAACGCCAGGGCCAATGTAGTTGCGTCCCAGGCCAATCTGGAAAAGGCGCAGGCTACGGCGTTGCAGACGCGGGCAGATTATGAACGAACCTCTGGGCTTGCCAAGGCAGGCGTGATGAGCCAGCAGCAGCTCGACCTGGCCAAGGGCAACGCCGACTCCGCGGAAGCGGCAGTGGCCGCGGCCAAGGCAACCATCACCCAGGCGATCGCGCAGGCGCAACAGAAGCAGGCAGCGGTCACGGTGGCGCAGACCAATCTCGATTACACGACCATCCATGCGCCCATCGATGGCACGGTCATCGCGCGCAGCGTGGACGTGGGCCAGACGGTGGCCGCGTCCCTGCAGGCGCCCACTCTCTTCACCATCGCGCAGGACCTCACGAAGATGCAGGTTTATGCCAGCACCGATGAGTCCGACGTAGGCATGATCCACACCGGGCAGATCGTCACCTTCAAGGTGGACGCATTTCCCAAAGACTCATTTACCGGCCGGGTGTCGCAGGTGCGCTTGAACGCGACCACGGTGCAGAACGTCGTCACCTACAACACCATCATCGATTTCGATAATCCGGATCTGAAGCTGTTTCCCGGCATGACTGCCTACATCACGATTCCGGTTGCGAATGCGCAAAACACATTACGCGTACCCAACGGCGCGCTGCGCTACAAGCCGGACATGCCCGCCGAACAGGTGCGCGCCCTCTATAAACAATATGGATTGACCTCCGGCCAGGGCGGAGGCGCTCAGGCGGCGAGCACGCCGGGCTCGGGAGACACCGGGGCGGCCGCCAAACAGCAGCGCGCCCACGCGGAAGGCAGCCAGGGCGGCGGCGCTGACGCGGCACCGCAGCACACTCCGCGGGTGGACGTCGCCGTGGTCTGGAAGCTGCGTCCCGACAAGACTCTTGAGCCGGTCAGGATCCGCACTGGAATCACCGACCACACCGTGACAGAAGTCGCGCAGATACTGAAAGGCCAACTCAACGAAGGAGACGAATTGGTCACCGGCGGCGTGGCCGCGACTTCGGGCGCAACCCGGGCGCCGGGCCTGGGAGGAGGCCGCCCACGCGGAAGATAGAATCCGCCTGGCTTAGCTGTTAGCTGTTAGCTCTTAGCCTTAGCTTAAGGCCAAGCTGACGACCGACGACTGACGACCGACGACTCAGACAATGGCAACCATCCCACAATCCGCGGTGAACAAGCCCACCGAAAACAGCTCGCGGAACCTCATCCAGATTGATGACGTCCACAAATACTACGATCTGGGGGAAACCAAAGTGCACGCGCTGCGCGGCATCAATGTGCGCATCGAGCGCGGCGAATTCGTGGCCATCATGGGCGCCAGCGGCAGCGGCAAATCCACTTTCATGAATATTCTGGGCTGCCTGGACAAGCCCACCAGCGGCCGCTACCTGCTGGAGAATATCGCCGTGTCGGAACTGACCAAGAAAGAATTGGCCACCATCCGCAACCGCAAGATCGGTTTTGTCTTTCAGGGATTCAACCTGCTTTCCCGCACCACCGCCCTGGAAAATGTCGAACTGCCTACGCTCTACGCGCAAGTCAGCAAGGAAGAGGGTCAGAAGCGGGCACGCGAGGCGCTCGAACTGGTGGGGCTGGGAGATCGCATGCAGCACTTCCCTTCCCAGCTTTCCGGCGGGCAGCAGCAGCGCGTCGCCATCGCCCGCGGGCTGGTCAATCGCCCCGCCATCCTGCTGGCCGATGAGCCCACCGGCAACCTCGACAGCCGGACTTCGGTCGAGATTCTCGAGGTCTTTCAAAAGCTGAATGACGATGGCCTGACCATCGTGCTGGTGACCCACGAGCCCGATATTGCGGAATTTGCCAGGCGGACAATTCACTTTCGGGACGGAACCATTCGCCGCGATGAACAAGTGCAGAACCGGCCGGTAGCGGCCGAGGTCCTGAAAAATATGCCCGCACTGGAGGATTGACGATCCGGTGATGAGACAACGCATGATTCCCGTCGCGGGAGTGAACATCGCTTTGGTTCAGTCGTCACAGCCGGGGCAGGACCGGCCCTCTACGATGTGCGTCGGGAGGTCCGTCATGGAAATTGGAGAGGCGTTGAAAATCATGCGAGCCCTGGCCGATGGAGTGAATCCCGAGACCGGCGAAGTCCTGACCGCCGACGCGGTTTACCAATACCCGCCCGTGGTAAGGGCCCTTCACCGCGCGGTGCTCGCCCTGGAATATGTGGAAGAGCGCGAGCGTTCCAAAAAGACGCCGCCGGCGAACGCGGGTAAGCTCTGGTCGCGCGCGGAAGATGAACAGGTTTGTGAAGAGCTGCGCCGGGGAATTGACTTTCACCAGATTGCGAAGACCCACAACCGGTCCATCGGTTCGATCATTGCACGACTGGTAAGGCTGGGAAAGATCGGGCCCAACACCCCGCTGGATATGTTCGGCCCCAAGGTGGCGTAGAAAGGCTACGGAGTGCTGTGGCTCTGCGCGCTGTAGGGTTGGGAAGTCCAAGGAGGGCTTGTGAGTCAGCGCACTGTTGGGAAGGGCACGACCTTGGTCGTGCCACCAGACGCCGGGAAATGTACCGCGCTTTAGCGCCTGAGGTTTGCTGTTAGGGTTGCACCCGTCTGACAGGAAGGCGTTATGGATATAGTAGCGATCGTTCGCATCGCCATGCGGGCCCTGGCCCGCAACAAGCTGCGCTCCATGCTCACCATGCTGGGCATCATCATCGGAGTGGGCGCGGTCATCGCCATGGTCAGCGTGGGGCAGGGCGCGCAACAGCAGGCGCAGCAACAGATCCAGGCCATGGGGTCCAACATGCTGTTTGTGCAGTCCGGCACCGTAAACCGCGGCGGCATGCGCATGGGTTGGGGCGCCACCAAGACGCTGGTTTACGACGACCTGCTGGCGATCATGCGCGAATGCCCGTCGGTCGTGGCCGCCGCCCCGGGGAGCCAGGCTGCCGCCCAGGTGGTTTTTGGAAATGACAATTGGGCCACCAACATCAACGGCACCGAACCGCAGTATTTCGATATCCGCAGCTGGCCTTTTGCCGAGGGCACGTCCTTCACGCAAGATGACGTGACCACCGCCGCCAATGTCGCCGTCATCGGGGAGACCGTGCGCAAGAACCTGTTTGGAGCCACTGATCCCATCGGACAAACGGTCCGCATCAACAACCTGTCATTCAAAGTGGTGGGACTCTTGACCCCGAAAGGCACTTCAGCCGCCATGGGCCAGGACCAGGACGACATCATTCTTGTTCCCATCACCACGCTGCAAAAGAAAATTACCGGACAGGACTGGCTGCGCTGGATCATGGTTTCCGCGGCCTCGAAAGACGCCAGCTACACGGCGCAACAACAGATCACAGCTTTGCTGCGCGACCGCCACCGCATACGCACCGGACAGGACGACGACTTTTTCGTGCGCAACCTCGCCGACATGGCTGATCTGGCCGACCAGAA
The DNA here is from genome assembly GCA_963699935.1 of Terriglobia bacterium. Lineage (GTDB taxonomy): Bacteria > Acidobacteriota > Terriglobia > Terriglobales > Acidobacteriaceae > JAIQFF01. Next base: position 97,576 of record CAVOVU010000020.1, on the reverse strand, counting down.
CGCCCGCCTGTTCACCATACTGCTGGCCTCGATCGCCAGCATTTCGCTGCTGGTCGGCGGCATCGGCATCATGAACATCATGCTGGTCTCGGTCACCGAGCGCACCCGCGAAATCGGCATCCGCATGGCCATCGGCGCCACCGAAGGCGACGTTCAGCAGCAGTTCCTGATCGAGGCCGTCGTGCTCAGCGTGGTGGGCGGCGGCATCGGAATCCTCTCCGGCATGGGAGCTTCTTACCTGATCACGCAGACCCTGGGATGGCCCGTGCTGGTTTCTCCCACCGCAATTTTCGCGGCCGTGTTGTTTTCGATGGCGGTGGGAATCTTCTTCGGCTTCTATCCCGCCCGCAAGGCGGCCCGGCTCGATCCCATCGAGGCCTTGCGCTACGAGTAGCGGGCGCCGGACTTCGGGCTTCGGACCTCAGACTCTTACCTCGCTCTCGTTAGAAGCTGAATTTCAACGCCAACTGCATCAACCTGGGCGGCTGGGCCTCCAGAATCCGATTGAACGTTGGCGAGTTCATGTCGCTGTCGGGAAGACGGAAATTGGTATGGTTCAGGAGATTGAAGAACTCCGCTCGAAACTGCAGCTCCTTCGATTCGGTGACGCGGATATCCTTGAACAATGAGAAGTCCCAATTCGCGTATCCCGGCCCCTGGGAGATGTTACGGCCGGCCGTGCCGAATTGCTGCACGGGAGAATTGGGGTCCTGAGTAATTCTCTGGAACGCATTCGGATTGAGCCACGCGCCTGTAGTTTTCGGTCCGTCATTGGGATCGGCGACCACGTTTGGCCGGTTTGAAAAAAATCCGCTGATTTCCGGGGCTGAACCCTGCACCGAAAAATCATTCCCGTCGAAGACAGTAAACGGAGTGCCGGTCATCAGGGTTACGATCCCGTTCGCCTGCCAGTTGCCAAGAACCTGTTGATACCAGCCGTGAGGCTGTCTCCACAACGGCAGACTCCACTGGTAGCTCAACACGAAGCGGTGGCGGGCATCGAACAGGGACCGGCCGCGCTCCGCGCCAACATCGAACGGGTTCTGGGCCAGGTCATTCTCTCCGGCCAGTGGCTTTGACGCCGAGCCGGTCAGGTTGAAGGTAGAAGAGTCGTCGATGGATTTGGAATATGTATAGGAAGCCAGAAACGATATCCCATGGCTGAACCGCTTCTTCAGGCTGGCCTCGAGAGCGTTATACGAAGAATTGGCGATGCCTGTGATCAGGCCGGTTGAAGAGTAGTCGCAGACCGTGGCGGGATCGAGGGTGCATCCGGAATACTTTCGCCGCCGGTCCGCGTTGCCCGAGGTGGAAATCGGCGAAGGTGGATTGGTGCTGTTGTCAAAACCCGGAATGTAGATGGCCGGGTTGGCTTCAATCATGCGCGGCAACTTGGTTCCCTTGGTTCCCACGTAGCCAATCTCGAAGAGCAGATCCGACCCGAAGGACCTCTGAATATTCAGGTCCCAGTCCTGGGAGTAGGGCAGGGGCAGGTTCGCGGCGAGAGTTAAGTTGGTCAGTGGTTTGGAAAACTCTCCGCTGATCGGAGGGTTGCCGTTGAAAGGATCGGCAAAGTTGGGAAAGCTGACTTGCGGCGTCTGGAGATAGGGCGGAGCGCTGATCGGCGACTGCAAGGGCCCACCCTGCCCGGTGTAGTACGGCTCATAAAACATTCCGTACGCGGATGTGACCAGCCACTTGGCGCTTCCGGTCGGGTCCCAGGCGAAGCCGACCCGCGGCGCGAATCCCTTCTTGAACGTCGGAATCAAGCCCGCGGGCACACCTTGTCTCCGGGATAAAGCAATCCCGGAGGCGCATCGGGCATCACGGTGGACTGCCGGCCCGGAACCCAAAGAGTTTGCCGGTTCTTGATCTCGGTGTAGGGGAACGGCAGATCATAACGCAGGCCAAGGTTCAGGGTCAGGCGCGAGGTCGCCTTGAACGTATCCTGAACATAAGAGTTCGCGGAATTTCCCCGGATGCCGCGTTCAAAGTCACCCAGGCCCTGCAGAAAAACGACCGGTTGGCCAAACAGGAAGCTGGCGAACGAATTGGGAACGATGGGAGGAGGCGCGAAAACAAAGAAGCCATTGCTGGCGATGCCTTGCAGCGCGTTGACCTGCAGGCGCTGATACCCGCCTCCGAATTTGAACTCGTGACGGCCACGCACCCAGCTCAACGAGCCGGAGACGTCGTAAGCATTCTCATAAGTATTGCGCGGCCCGGTAATGGGATCACCGATGGTGGTGTAGCCCGCCACCTGAATCGAGGGCGGGCCTACGGCCAGGTCAAGGCTGGGAGCGTATCCGAAGCCGAGCTCAGCGGGGTAGTGTCACTGGTGTGCTGACCATAGAGGAATTTATTCCTCAGGAATGAGAAACGGAAGACGCCGATCATGCTGGGAGAGAAAGTGTGGGTCTCCTGGGCGACGAAGGTTTGCGCCCGCTGGTCCTGGTCAACCGGAAAGCCTGGCACGGTTGATCCTGAAGTCGGGATTGGGTTGAATTGCGTGCCGTCGCTGATCCCGTAGCGAAAATTGAGAATGTCAGACGGGCTCAGGTAGTGATCTATCTTTATCCCGCCCTGGTCCGAGGACTGGCGCACGATTTGCGTCGAGGTAAACACATTGGGTCCATTGTTGGCGTGCGGAAAGTACTGCAACAAGCCCTGTGAAATTGAATTGAAAGGCTGCGGCAGCTGGTTGTTGGGATACGGGGTGTTGGAAAAAATGTTGAACAGCTGCTGGTTTTGATTATTGCAAAAGCCGCCGCTGAATCCTGCCGTGCAAATCGCCGAAAAGTCTCCTGTACGCTCCGCATCCGAAGGTACCGTGGATGAGTCCGTCTCTCCCTGGCGGTTTCGGAAGCCTTCGTAATAGACAAAGAAAAAAGTCTTGTCCTTGCGGATGGGTCCGCCAAACGTTCCGCCGAACTGGTTCTGCTTGAGAGGTTCCGTGGTGGCCGCGAAGTAGTTGGTGGCGTCAAAGATATCGTTGCGCAGGAACTCCCAGAGCGCTCCGTGAAACCTGTTGGAGCCGGAGCGGGTAATGATATTGGTGGTCGAGCCCAGGCTCTGCCCGAACTCGGCGCTGGCGTTGTGAGTCAGAATCTTGAACTCGGTGATGGCATCCACCGGCGGCCTGAGAACGAACCCGCCATCCACGCCGTTGAAGTTGTTGGCTCCATCAATAAGAAAATTATTCGACTCCGGCCGCTGGCCATTGACCGCGTAAGCCTGGCCGGAGCGCAGCGATCCTCCCGCTGCCTGTAAACCCGGGGTGAGTGGCACGACTCCGGGCTGAAGCAGGCCGAGCTGAGTAAAGTTGCGGCCGTTCAGCGGCAGGTCAAGCACTTCGCGCTCTGACACTGTCTTGCCCAGGCTGGTCACCGTGCCCTGAATCAACTGCGCGTCCGCCATCACCTGCACTTGCTGCGTCTCGGCGCCCACTGAAAGATGCACCGGAATCGTCGCCGTCTCGTTTACGTTTAGGGTGATGCCCTGCTGGATGTATTTCTGGAAACCCTTGGCCTCAACCTGGAGTTCGTAGTGCCCGACCGGCAGTTCCAACAGGATGTATGCGCCACTCGGGTCCGTGGTTGTGGTGCGCGTCAAACCAGTTTCGATTTGCCGGGCGCTCACCGACGCGCTTTGCACGAACGCGCTGCTGGGGTCCTGGACCGTTCCCCGAATACTTCCCGTGATCTGTTGGGCTCCGGCGTTCAAACCCGCGATGACCACTGCCAGCAGACAAGCCACGTTTCTGAAACGAATCATGGTGTTCTTCTCCCCCGCCAAACATTTCTCAAACATTGGAAGCACAATCCGGCCGCAGAATGGCAACGCGAAGGCCTGGACTCACATAGAAATTGCGGCGATTATAGGGACTCGCGTCAGTGGGTCAATAGTTGGAAAGTAGTAGTATTCGAATTCGCGTGCGGAACTCAGCTGTCTCCTGATGCAGTTCTTCCGCTTTTCTTTGCGACTTTTGCGGGCCCTTCTTTGCGTCCTTTGCGGTTAAAGATCTTGCCTGACATACGGTACGGCCAAAGCATCTAACCGCAAAGGACGCAAAGAAGGCCCGCAAAGATCGCAAAGAGGGACTACCGACAAGTCAGGGATCATCGAGGTATCTAGCACTTTCGTATTATTGTGCTTCAACACCCTCCCGACTAACTTGACGCAACCGTGGTCCTCACAACACGGGGTATGCCTCAACCGACATAGAATCGAACTCCTGACCGATGGCCAACGCCACCTCGACCACGCCCGCTTCCGCGCAAGGTCTGCGCCGCGAACTCGGACTCGCCTCGACCACTTCAGCAGTAATTGGCGGAATCATTGCCGTCGGAATTTTTCTCACCCCCGCCGGCATGGCTAAGGCCCTGGGCTCTCCCCTGTGGCTCTTGCTGGTCTGGCTGGTGATCGGGGCCATGACTCTGAGCGGCGCGCTCTGTTTTGGAGAACTTGCCGGGCGCTTTCCGCGCGCGGGGGGAGCGTATATCTATTTGAAAGAGTGCTACGGGCGGCGCATCGCATTTCTGTTCGGATGGATGTGCCTGCTAGTCATGGATCCGGCCATTACTGCCTCCTTGGCCACAGGCCTCGCGGGGTACTTCGCCTACATTGTCCCCTTGCCTCCGCTCCTGATCAAACTGGTCGGCGTCGCAGCTATCTCGGCGTTGTGTCTCATGAACATCTTCAGTGTTCGGATGAGTGCAGGATTCTTGCGCTGGACCACCTTTCTGAAGCTCGGCCTCCTGGGCTTTCTGACGGTTTGGGCATTTGCCTTCCGGCTGGGATCGTGGTCGAATTTCGTGCCCTTCGCGGCACAGCGTCCCGGATCTTTGCCGCTCGCGCCGGCGCTGGCCGTCGGAGTGGTAGGCGCGTTTTTCTCCTTCGGGGGATGGTGGGACGTCAGCAAGATTGCCGGCGAAGTGCGCGACCCTGGCCGTACTCTGCCCCGCGCCCTGCTGCTGGGGTTGCTGGCCGTGACCGTGGTTTACATCGTGGTCAGCACGGTCTTTCTATATCTCGTTCCGCTGGAGAAAGTCACTTCGGACCAGACCTTCGTGGCCCAGGCAGGGGAAGTCTTGTTCGGGCCAACCGGCGGCGTGGTGTTTGCGGCCATTGTCATCATCTGCCTGGTGGGAAGTTTGTCCGCGCTTATCATCTCCGCGCCACGCGTTTACTACGCCATGGCCAACGATGGCCTCTTTCTTCAGGCGGTCGCTCGGACGCATCCCCGCTTCGGTACGCCGGCGAATGCGATTGTCCTCCAAGGCTCCATCGCTTCCCTGCTCGTGTTGCTGGGCAATTTCGAACAGATCATTTCTTACGCAATGTTCATCGTGGTCTTCTTTCTGGGACTCACCGTGGCGGGATTATTTGTGCTTCGGTCCCGGCGACAGGCGGCTGAATCCGTGATTCTCACTCCGGGGTATCCGGTAACTCCTCTCGCGTTCCTGCTCCTGGTCGCGACTATGCTGGTCCTGGTGGCGGTGCGGACGCCGCGCGGGGCGCTGCTGGGCGTGGCGGTCGTCTCGGCAGGATTGCCCGTCTATGAAATCTTGCGGCGCCGGTCGCCGGCAGTTCCGGGGGCGGAGCCCGTCTCTTAGGACTTGTCTCTTTTGCCATCCCAAAAGCGTCATCCTGTGGGGCTTCAGTCCCGAAGGATCTGGCGTGCAACAACTCACCTGCGGGCCAGCGGCAGTTGCGGTCCATACCAGATGCTTGTTCATCAAATTCAGGATGACGCCAGCGCACGCCCATCAATTGGGAGCCGACGCTAGCCGAGATGGCGCTTCTGGTGCCGATTACAGCCGGTCGGAAACCCGACCTGTGCAAAATGTTTCACAGCTCAACTAGACACTCGACGGGTGTACAATCGACGCCCCTTTTGAAATTCAAAAGGAGATCGTGGCTTGAATGGAAGGAGCTTTGTAATGAACTCACGGAGTAGATTCAGTTTGCTCTTGGTCGTTGCCCTATCCCTAACCGCCTTTCCTGCTGCCGCTGCGAGTGCACCTCATGTTGCCGGTAAACGCCGAGTCGCATCACCGTTCATTGTAAAAGGACCGCAAGTGTTCCCCTCTGGCCTATCCACTCCGAAATATGGCCTCTTCCAGTGCCAGGTAGGACAGACACCAGGGGACATCTGTTATGACCCCTATCAGATTCGGCATGCCTACAACATCGACAACCTCATCAACGCGGGCTTTACCGGCAAGGGAAAGACGATCGTCATTGTCGATGCCTTCCAGTCACCGAACATTATGGCCCAGCTGAATTTCTACAACAGCTTTTACGGCCTGCCAGGCTTGAACGGACTTGGCGCACCGGCTGATCCCAGCCTCGGCACGTTCACCCAGATCGCCCCGGACGGACTGACCGACTTTGACCCGACGGATGACAACATGGTCGGGTGGGCGGAGGAAATCTCATTGGATGTTCTATGGGCCCACGCCATCGCGCCTGGTGCGAATATCGTCCTGGTCCTCTCCAAAACCAACGACGATGCCGACATCCTGAGTGCTACGCAGTATGCCGTCGATCACAATCTCGGCAATGTGATTTCTCAGAGCTTCGGCGAGAATGAAAGTTGTGTCGATTCCGATCTTTTGGCAGCCCAGCATAAGCTGTTCGTAAAAGCGACCTTGAAGCACATTACTCTTATCGCATCCTCGGGCGATGACGGCGCAGCGCAGGGCACGTGCGACGGAAACTCCTGGGTTCGAGCGGCTTCCTCGCCCGCCAGCGACCCGCTGGTCACATCTGTGGGCGGCACCGAACTCCACGCGGCCGATTACTGTCTCACCCAACTCGGCTGCGATCCTACCGCGAACCCAGCCCCCGGAACTTACCAGGGCGAAATAGCCTGGAACGAATTCGGCAGCCTGGCGAGCGGTGGCGGCTTCAGCCTCTTGTATAGAACGCCTTTGTACCAACTGGGCAGCGTTCCGTTCGGCCGTAAGCAGCGGGGCGTGCCCGACGTAGCGTATAACGCGGCCGTAGCCCATGGGGTGCTCACTTATCTCGACATTCCCGGGATTCCCGTCGGCTTTTACGGATTTGGCGGCACCAGTTCCGGCTCGCCTCAGTGGGCGGCGCTGGTGGCAATTGCCGACCAGAAGGCCAATCGAAGCCTGGGCTTTATCAACGCAACGCTCTATCTGTTTGGCTTTTTCCCCAACACCTATTCGGCCATGCTTCACGACGTGACCAGCGGCAATAACTCGGTCGTTGAGCAGGACGTAAACGGACTGGACGTGGCCGTCACCGGCTTCAATGCCGGACGCAAGTGGGATGCGACTACCGGCCTGGGTTCTCCCAAGGCCGATCAGGTGGTCAATTTCCTCACCTTGTTTACTTCAGATAACGATGCGCATCAGGCGATGAACAATTCTGGTCCCAGCGGCAACCGCCGTTCCGGACATCACCGGATGCGAAACCACTAACCAGCCTGGATATCGTGCTTAAAAAAATACCGGACATCGATGGATAACCTCCGATGTCCGGTATTTATTTTGCGTTCTGGTTGACGGCGTTATCGCGGCAGCGCAAAAGCCACGTACACGCCTCCGGACGAAGACTTGGGGTCTTTGCCGCCTCCCGCCGCGATCACCACAAACTGGCGTCCATTTACTTCATACGTGATCGGCGTTGCGTTGCCTGCGAAGGGCAGGGTTGCCTCCCACAACAGTTCGCCCGTGGCCTTATCGAAGGCGCGGAACTTCTTGTCGAAATTGGTTGCCCCAATGAATACCAGGCCGCCTGCGGTCACGATCGGCCCACCGTAGTTTTCCGTGCCCGTGTCGATCAGTCCTTTAGCGGCAAGCTCCGGATACTGGCCCAGTGGGATCTTCCAGGCGTATTCGCCGGTATTGAGGTTAATGGCGTTCAGCGTTCCCCACGGTGGCAGGACTGCCGGATATCCGTCGGGATCGAGGAACTTGTGATATCCCGTGAAGCGATATTTCATGGGTACAGGTGGCGGTCCACCAGCGCTGAGTTCTTTGCTTTCTCCGCTGGTGAGATATGTCACCAGGGCGGATATCTTGTCGTCCGAGAGGTTGGGAAATCCGGGCATCCTTCCTTTTCCGGCCGTGATGGTGGCTGCAATCTGCTGGGGAGTGAGGCGATCTCCAATACCCACGAGTGCAGGTATGGCAGGAGGCGAGCCCATCATCTTTTCGCCGTGGCAGACGCCGCACTGGCTCAGGTAAATACCCTGAGCACTGTTCTCTCCGGTGTTGGGCGCCAGGGCGCCGGTCCATGCCATTTCGTTCGAGTTCACATAGATAATTCCTGTCTCCGGATCAACCGCCGGGCCGCCCCATTCCGCGCCGCCATCGAAGCCGGGAAAGACCACCGTATCTTTTCCCACTTTGAGGGGAAGGAATTGTCCGTCGCTCACCAGGGTGCGGAATTTTTCCAGCGCCCACTGGTGGGCCTCGGGAGTTCGGTTGGTGAGCAGGTCCTCGCTAAGAAGCTGCCGGGCATAAGGCGTCGGGAGCACGGGAAGCGGCTGTTCGGCAGCGGTAACTTCTCCCGGCACGACGCTGTCGGGATACTTGTGATACTCGATCGGAAAAAGAGGCGCTCCGTTGGTCCGATCGAAAAGATAGACAAAGCCCTGCTTCGTGGTCTGTGCCACCGCGTCAATGTCTTTGCCCTCGCGCTTCACCGTGAGGAGCACGGGTGAGGCGGGAAAATCCCGGTCCCAGATATCGTGACGAACTGCCTGAAAATGCCAGATTCTCTCACCCGTTTGCGCGTGCAGCGCGATCAGGCAATTGGCAAACAGATCATCGCCCACCCGCTCTCCGCCGTAGAAATCAGGCACGGCGGAGCCGGTTGGAACGTAAACAATTCCGCGCCGGGCATCGACGGCCATGCCGGCCCAATTGTTGGCGGCGCCGGCGGTCTTCCATGCATCCCGCGGCCAGGTGTCGTGGCCAAACTCCCCGGGGCGCGGGATGGTATGGAACGACCAGCGCAGTTTTCCGGTTCGTACATCGAAGGCGCGAATGTTTCCCGGTGGGGCCGGAGGCGTTTCCGGATTCCGGCCGCCAACAATCAGCAAGTCCTGGTAAACGATCCCCGGACTGGTGAGATCGACCGATTGCGAAGTCGCCGGCACGCGTCCCAGGTTCTCGCGCAAATCAAGTCGACCATGGTGCCCGAAGCTGGCAATGGGACGGCCCGTGGTGGCGTTGAGGGCATAGACAAAGTTCATCACACCAACCAGGATCCGTTTGTCCCTGCCCTGGGCCCAGTAGGCGAGTCCGCGGTCAGGCTGGGTCCCCTTTATGCCCGAGTCAAACTTCCAGAACAGTCTGCCGGTGGCGGCATTCAGGGCGAAAACTTTTTGTGTCGGCGTGATCCCGTAGAGCACGCCTTCGACGACAATTGGCGTGCTCTGCAGGCCGCCTTCTTCCTGTGAATCAAAACTCCATGCCGGCGCGAGCTGCTTTACGTTGGTTCGATTGATCTGGGCCAGAGAAGAGTAATGATTGTTTTCAGCCGTCCCGCCATATGCCGGCCAGTCCTGCTGCTGCGCCGGAGTGCGTTTTACCCGCGCACTTCCGGCCGCCTTGGTCGAGTATTGAGGCTCGGCATAACCAGCAGAGACCAGCAGGATGGCAACCACACCGGCCATCGCAAGTCCGGGAACCTTATTCCGAAGCACGGGCTGAAGCGCATTCATCGGTGTTTCCTTTGTGCCGGCAGGCGATTGTCTAGTCAGTCAGGACCTGGTCGAGCAGCTGGCCCACGGCGCGTTCGGCCTCGAGAATCGAGCACCGATGGTCCATGATTCCGGCCAGATCTGTATTGGCAAACGCAATGCGGCCGAAAGGCGCAGCGCGCAGCACTTCGCTGGGCGCAGGCTTGCCATCCCTGCCGAAGAAAAAGCCGGGCTGCGGATTGAGGTAGGCGTGCCCCCAGCGGTTGAGAATGATTCCCTTGATATCGCGCTGCGCATCAAAACCGAAGCCGCCAAACATTTCAGTAAATTGCTCGCGGATTTTTCTTTCGTAATCGCGGAAAGAGGTTGCCAGCATTTCTCCCCGGCCGCGGTGACCCTGATCGGCTGCCGGCAATCCCGGGTAGGAATACAGCACCTTCAAGGGCAGCACTACCGGTGAGTCCGGGTTGATGGTGGCCGAATCGGCGCCGATCAATGCCGTCTTCCGCACCTCGGTATAGTTGCCCACGCCCTCGAACCAGCGAAATCCGGTCATGCCCATGTTGTAGAGGAAGCGCCAATTTCGCAAGGCCACGTTGGCCATCATGCAGGGCGAACGATAAAACTGACTGTAGGCGTCCTGTTGCGCCTGAGGAAGATCGCGGACTACGTGCCTGGTAGTCCACCCTCCACCTGCCATAACGGCAGTACGCGCCTTCACGCGATATGTCTTCCCGGCGCGTGTGTAAACTACTGACACAAACTCAGATTTGTCGGGATCGCCGTCATGTTTCACCCACACCGCCGTGGAGTTCAGGCGAATGCGCGCCGGAGACTCGGGCTGATCGAGCGCACAAAATTAATGTTATTGCGGCAGACCGCCTCCATGCTGCCATCTCCCGCAATGGACGCGGGTATCAGTGTCTTTGCCATGAGCCGCGCGATTCCGGTGTTGCCGCCGGGAAACATCTGGTCGGTATCGTCGCTCTGCAGGGGATGAAGCATGTCGGCCGCGTAGTCGGCGTACGCCGATAAAGCATCGGGCCCCAGGCCGGAGCCGCCGCCTTCCACCGGAGAGAGAAATGTCCGGATAGTTTCGCGACTGATGCCAAAGCGCCGCATCATGTGTTCTTCCAACGTGATCGAGTCCAGATGCCTGGAAATCTCATCTCCGAAATATTGCGGCCTCGTCTCTTCTTGCTGTGGACCGGCCCGCCACTTCAGCAGTTCAGCCCGCGCAGCCTCCGAAATGGGCGCGCCTTGAAGTTTCTTTCCCCACGGATCGATCAGCCACATGCCCGGCTTCTGGCCAAACTTCGCTCCGAAATACAATCCGTACGTGGCCGGTTCGCTTCCCACCATGTCGTACGGGGTCTTGCTTAGCGTCATTTCTTTTGCTGGCCCGGCCCACTTCTGATACTGCAGCCGTGGTTCTTTCAACCCGATGGAGTCGTAGAACCTGGCCAGAAAGCTGTGTGGATATTGAACAAAGAAAACCGCGGAGCCCTGGTGTGCCATCAGACGATGCCCATCCACCATGAACTCGTTGCGTTTGGCTTCGCCACCAAACACAGGATGATTGTCCAGCACCAGGCAGGTCCGATTCTTGCCGCTCTTTCGCTGGAAACACAACGCCGCAGCCAAGCCGCTGATGCCGCCGCCGACAATCACACAGTCATACGCTTCTCTGGTGTCAACAACGTTGGCCGCGGGTCGTTCAAATTCGCCGTCTCGAATGCGATGGCCGGCGGTCAAAACTTCGAGAGTGTTGCCATTTGAGCCGCTGTAGTCGCCCACGCCCCCATAGCCCGTCCAGTCGTCGCTCTCACCAAGAAGTTGCATCGGCGAAACCGAGGTCATCAACAGGCCGCCGGAGGCGAGCAGTGTGGAATTCAGAAAATCCCGCCGCGAGATGTTCTGGTCCATGCCGAGAGCTTTGTCCGTCTTGCCGGGGCCGTTTTCAGGAGGCATTGATCATCCCTTGTTCCAATGGAGGAAGAACAGAATAGTGTGCTGGCGAACATCAGGTCAAAAGAAATGGGATGCTATCATGTCCGGTCTGCCGGAGGCCGAATGTCCATCGTGACTCGTTTCAGATCCACCACCGTCGCCTTGACCACCATCGTCGTATTGGCCAGCACCGCATTTGCCCGGGATGAACACCTGACTGCTCGCGAGGTCGTAGCCCGCATCCAGCAGCAGGTTGGGGTTCCCTGGCAAAGCGACACGGTGGACACTTTTAAAGCCGGCAATCCCGATACTCCGGTCACAGGCATCGCCGTGACCATGATGGCCACCCTCGATGTCTTGCAGCGTGCCGCCGCCGCCGGCGACAATCTGATCATCACTCACGAACCGACTTTCTTCGATCATCTCGACATCTCCGATCAATTGCCCGAGAAGGACAACGACCCGGTGCTGGTGGAGAAACGGCAGTTCATCGAAAAACACGGCCTGGTGGTCTGGCGCTTCCACGACCACTGGCACGCCCGCACCCCGGACGGCATCGAGGCCGGAATGGTCCATGCCCTGGGCTGGGAGAAGTTTCAGGATGCGCAAAATCAGTATTTGTTCAACCTGCCCGAGACCTCGCTGGAGAAGCTGGCGTCCGACATCAAGCAGAAGCTTGGCATACACATCGTGCGGGTGGTCGGGGACCCAGGCTTGCGGGTAAGCAGACTCGCATTCGCTCCTGGCGCCGCTGGATTTACTCATCACGCCCGGGCGCTTGAGATGGCCGGAGTGCAGACCCTTGTTATTGGCGAAGCACGGGAGTGGGAAACGGTCGAATATGTGGCGGATGCGGTCAGCGAAGGCAAACAGAAATCGCTGATCATCCTCGGCCACATCCCGTCGGAGCAGGCTGGCATGGAAGAATGTACGCGCTGGTTGAAGACCTTCGTCACCGGGGTCCCCATCCAATTCGTTCCGGCGCGCGAGCCTTTCTGGGCCCCGAAACCGTAGCCGGACAATGACGATGCGGATAGATTTCGCTCGAAATCAGCCGCCGCGATTGTTATAGTCGTGGGTTCCGCAAACCCCCAGCAAGGTAAGTCCGCAACAGGGACAGAAAGTCTTCGCGAATGGCCGAGTCCGAAATCGATCTAAAGAAAACTTATGATGCAGTGGTAGTGGGATCAGGCGCCGCGGGCGGCATGGCGGCACATGTGCTGACCAGCCGCGGCTTGCAGGTACTGATGCTCGAAGCGGGGAAAAAACTTCCCATCGAGAAGGAACTGCGGTCGATGGAATGGCCCTACAACAATGCGCAACGGGGAGAACTTCCGCCCGACCATCATGCTCTTACCTTCAACGAATACACCATCCGCAATCCTCCTTATGGTCCGGGCTTTGAAAAGTCCAAACATCTTCACAGCTACATCGGGAACTCCGACTACGTAAAGAACATCGTGGTGGATGAACGCGAGAATCCCTTCACCGGCACCAATTACGCGTGGGTGCGGGCGCGCTGCCTGGGCGGCAAGACAAACATCTGGGGACGCCTGGCCTTGCGTCTCTCCGACTACGATTTCAAGGCCAAAAGCCGCGACGGTTTCGGCGAAGACTGGCCCATCAGTTACAGCGACCTCGCTCCCTATTACGACAAAGTGGACTTGTACCTCGGCATCACCGGGGTGAAGGAAAATCTTCCTCACCTTCCCGACAGCATATTTCAGCGGCCCACGAAACTGAATTGCGCCGAAGTCACGCTTCAGCAGAGCCTGCGAAAGATGGGCCGGGTCCTCACCCAGTACCGCGCCGGTGTCACCACCGACGGGCTGAAGCACAATAAGTATCGCAGCCGTTGCTGGGGACGCGGCGCCTGTGAACGCAAAGGCGGCTGCGACATTCATGCCGCATTTGACTCTCCCACCGGCTTGATCTATCCCGCAGCGGATACGGGCAACCTGACACTGCGCACCAACGCGGTGGTCCGCGAAGTCACGGTCGATCCTCAGACCGGCAAGGCCAGCGGAGTGCATTTCATCGACTCGGAGACCATGAAGGACTACAACGTCCGCGCCAAAGTAGTCGTCGTCGCGGCTTCGACGCTCGAGTCGGCGCGTCTTCTCCTGCTTTCGAAGTCGCATTTGTATCCCAATGGGCTAGGCAATTCCAGCGGCCATGTGGGCCACAATTTCTGCGAGCATATTATGGGGCCCGGCGTCACCGGCCAGGCGAAGAATCTCGTGGGCAAGCCGCCCACGCTAGATGACGGCCGTCCCGGAGGCTTTTACCTGACCAGGTTCCGCAATCTGGCCGAAAAGCATCCCAAATTCATCCGGGGCTACGGATTTGAAGGTGGCAGCGGCGCGCGCATGTTTCCCCAGGGTACGGACGCCCACGGCTTCGGCGCGTCATTCAAGGAGGAGGTTCGCCAGAACCAGGGTTCGTACATCGGCATGGGCGCGTTCGGTGAAGTGCTGGCGCGCTACGAAAACTATGTCGATCTCGATCCCGTGGTGAAAGACAAGTGGGGCGTCCCGGCTTTACGCTTTCACTACAAGTTCGGCGACAACGAACACCGCATGGCGGAAGACATGAAGGAAACCGCCCAGGAAATGTTCGAGGCCGCTGGCTTCAAGATTACGCACGTCAGCAACCGCGTACTCACTGAAGGCTGGTCCATCCATGAAATGGGCACGGCGCGAATGGGTAACGACCCGAAGACTTCGGTGCTTAATCAATTTGAGCAGTCCCATGACGTCAAAAACCTGTTCGTTGTGGATGGCAGCGCTTTCGTAAACGCCAGTTGCCAGAATCCCACCTGGACCATCATGGCGTTGTGCTGGCGCTCCTGCGACTATCTCGCCGATGAACTCGGCAAAGGCAATCTGTAGGGAGAGACCATGTCGAACGACCCGATCAATCTGAAACAGGACCGCCGTCAGTGGCTGAAAACCTCCGCCACTGTGCTCGGCGCATCACTCCTGCCATTTCCGGCCGTGGCTGCGGAGGCGTCGCAGGCGAAAACCACGCCGCAAACCAATCCCGCCGGGGACGTAACTACAGCGCGCTTTTTCACTCCCGCACAGCGTACGCTGGTCGAAGAGTTGTCGGAGACCATCATTCCCGCCGACAACCACTCCGGCGGCGCCAAGGCCGCCAAGGTTGTGGACTACATCGAGCAGGAACTGCGCGAAAGCACCGATGACAACCGGAAATCAACCTGGCGCGAAGGGCTTCGCCTGGTCGATCTGATGAGCCAGCATTATCACGGAAAATCCTTTGTTGATTCCAGCCCGGAGGAGAGAATCGCGGTGCTAACCGTGCTTTCCGACAATGATCAACTGACTGAGCTTCCCGAAGTCCGGTTTTATCGCGAACTGAAACACCTCACCGTTCGCGGCTATTACACATCCAAGATCGGCATTCACGACGAGATGGAGTACAAGGGCAACCGGCTTCTGTTGGAATTTGCCGGATGCGACGAGCCCGCGCCCAAGTCATCCTGATCGCGTGCAAACATAGTCAGACGAGGTCCACATGAAATCAGCGCTCCTGCGCCCGTCCCTCGGCCTGCTGCTCGCGGCCTGCTTGAGTGTTGCGTCCGCGTCTGCCGCACCCGGGGAGAAGCCGGAAAGTGAGGGATGGGTTCCTCTGTTCAACGGCAAGAACCTGGACGGCTGGTATTCCTATCTGGATTCCAGCGGCAAGAACAAGGACCCGAATGGCGTTTTCAAAGTTGAGAATGGCGCGATTCACATCCTGGACGTTCCCATGTCCGGTGGGAAATCAGACAATGGCTACCTCGCGACTACCCAGGAATTCTCCAACGTTCGCATTCACGTCGAATACAAATGGGGCACCAAGCGCGCTTCGGAGGGCAAGAGGAACAGCGGCCTGCTCTATCTTGCAGTGGGCGCTGACCGGATCTATCCGACATCCCTGGAGTGCCAGATCGAGGAAACCGATGTCGGAGACCTGTGGATTGTCAACGGCGCATCGGTGACGGCTTTCTTCATAGCTCCCTCTTTTCCGATGTATGACGACGATATGCAGGCCGGCACCCGTGTCCGCAGCGCACCGGGTGACTCCCTCCGCGTGCTGAAGTCGGGGGATTTCGAGAACCGCGACGGCTGGAATAGCGTGGATGTGATTCTGCAGGGAGATCAGTCCACGCACCTGGTAAACGGCCGGATCGTAAACCACGCCCGTGACATTCAGCAGCCCGACCCTACCAATCCTTCCCGGATGGTCCCACTGAAGCGGGGCAGGATTCTACTGGAAGCGGAGGGTTCCGAAATATGGTTTCGTGATGTCAGGGTCAAACCGCTGGGGCCACCGGAGAAGCCCTGAACACGAAGCCCTGAATACGAAGCCCTGAACACAAGGAGCGCAAAGGCGCATGGCCAACGGCAGAGTCAAAGTCGGAATCATCGGATCGCAATTTCAGGCGGACATTCATGCCGCGTCGCTGCAAATCATGCCGGATGCGGCGGAGGTCGTTGCCGTAGCTTCCCCTACTCCGGGCAACGCCGCGGCATTCGCCGGGAGATTCAATATTCCGCGCGTGTTCACCGACTACCGCGAGATGCTCAAGGAAAAAGACATTGAGATGGTGACCATCGCGGCTCCGAATAGCCTGCACGCGCAGATGACCAGGGACTGCGCGGCGGCCGGCAAACACATTGTCTGTGAAAAGCCCCTGGCCATGACCATCGCGGAGGGCGAGGAGATGATCGCCGTCGCCAAGCGCCATGGCGTTCTCCTGATGTACGGAGAGGAGCTTGTCTTCACTCCGAAATACTTAAAGGCGAAAGAAATGGCCGATGCCGGCGCCTTCGGAAAAATCTATCTGATCAAGCAAAGCGAAAAACATTTCGGTCCGCACAGCGAGTGGTTCTGGGATGTGAACCGCTCCGGGGGCGGCGCCTTCATGGACCTCGGCTGCCACGGCATCGCCTTCTGCTACTGGTTCATGGATCGCTCGCCCATCAAGTCGATCTATTGCCAGATGGGCACCTACGTTCACGCCGCCAAGACCCTGGCGGAAGACGATTCGCTATGCATCATGGAGTTCGCCAACGGCGCCGTGGCAATGATTGAAAACAGCTGGGCGCGCCGCGGCGGCATGGACGACCGCATCGAGGTTTTCGGGGCCGAGGGCGTAACCTACGCCAACCTCCACATGGGCAACGCGCTGCCCACCTACAGCGAAAACGGCTATGGCTATGCCGTGGAGAAAGCCCCCACCACCAAAGGTTGGACCTATCCCGTCTTCGAGGAACTTTGGAACTACGGTACGCCGCAAGAGCTGACCCATTTTGCCCGCTGCGTTCGCGGCAAAGAAACTCCGCGAGTCACGGGAGAAGATGGATTGGTCGTGATGCACGCTCTCTATGCGGGATACGCGTCCGCCGGCGAAGGAAAAAAGATCGCGCTTCCCTTCCAGGCTCCCACCGTAAAGAAGCCCATCGATTTATGGCTGAATGGCCCAGCCCGGCAGGCCCAATAGTCATGCCCTTCCCAAATCCACCGACTGGTGCCCACTGAATATGCCCATCGCAGACAGAATTCGACTCAGCCTGATGATGTTCCTCAACTACGTGATTTGGGGATCCTGGTACGTCACGCTCGGCGCGTACCTCACCATCACTTTGAAATTTACCGGAACCGAAGCCGGCGCCGTGTTTGGAACGACCGCACTGGCCTGCATGATCTCTCCTTTTTTTGTCGGCCTGATCGCGGACCGCTTCTTCGCTTCAGAGCGGGTCCTCGCGGCTTTACATCTGCTGGGCGCCGTGCTTCTCTTCTTTGTCACCAAGGCCACCAGCTTCGGCGCGGTGTACGCCCTGATGTTCGCCTACTGTCTCTGCTACTTCCCCACGATCGCGCTTACCAACTCGCTCACCCTGCAGCATCTCAAAGACACGGGCCGCGATTTCCCCCTGATTCGCGTCTTTGGAACTCTGGGATGGATCGCGATTGGCGTGACCATCGGCCGCCTCGGCGTCGAGACCTCCACTGTTCCTTTTCTTCTGGCCGCAGGGGCGAGCGTGGTCATGAGCATTTTCAGCCTGACGCTTCCGCACACCCCGCCTCCCAGCAAAGGCCAGTCGGTCACGCTTCGCCGCGTTCTCGGGCTGGACGCGCTGGTGATGCTCAAGCGTCCATCGTTCGCGGTGTTCGCCGTGGCCTCGATCCTGGCCTGCATCCCGCTCACGTTCTACTTCTCGTTTACCAATGCCTATCTGAATTCCCTGCACGTCGCTAACGCCGCGGGAAAGATGGCCCTGGGACAGGCTTCCGAAGTTGTGATGATGATCCTGATGCCGTTCATTCTCCGGCGCGTCACCGTCAAAAGCATTCTGGTCATGGGTCTGCTCGCCTGGTCAGTGCGTTACATCCTGCTCGCCTACGGCAATCCCGGCAGCGCCATCTGGATGTTTTATGTGGCAATCCTGTTACATGGCATCTGCTACGACTTCTTTTTCATGACGGGGCAGCTTTATACCGACCAGGAAAGCCCCGCCAACCTGAGAAGCGCCGCGCAAGGACTGATTACGTTTCTGACCTATGGAGTGGGAATGCTGATCGGGTCTTTGATCTCAGGCCGGGCGGTGGATTATTTCACCCACACCGTCGGCACCGAGGTGACCCGCAACTGGCGTGCCTTCTGGACCAGCTCCGCGCTGAGCGCCTTTGTCATCCTGCTGCTCATTGTGATCTTCTTCCGCAGCCGCGCCAAAATTGAAGCCGCCACCGCTACCTGAGATACTGAGAACCGGGAACTGAAATCTGAAGAACTGGGTTTCTACCGCCAGCTCAGGTTGAGTAACCATCGCAGTGCCAGGCCGGCACTTGCAGGGCATAGAAAAGGGCGCGCCAGCGGCGCGCCCAATCGCTTTGTCAGCGAAAGCAAACTCAATTTATCTTCATGCGACTCTTTGCCCTTTCCCTGTCGCCTTGGCGGCGGGCTTGGGTCCGATGTCAGTAAGTAGCTTCCCACCATCGGGGCTTCCCCATCCCGTACAAGGGTCCCATCCCTTGGCCGCGATGTAGGCACCTATGTCGCCCTGAGTAATGTCATGCAAGTCGGACCGGAGCTGGCTGTAGAGAAGCGGGTTCAGGTAGCCCACGCTGGAGCCGAGTTTCTGATTGAAACGCGCGATCAGTCCTGCCCAGAGAGGTGCCACCGCACTCGTCCCTCCGATCACTGCCTCCTGTCCGTCCACAATGACGTAATACCCGGTCTCCGGGTCGGCATCTCCCGCTACATCGGGAACACCTCTTCCGACGCGGCCACCTGGGTTTTTCGATGGAGGAACCTTCGCACTTGTTTGCCAGCTCGGGAGGTCAAAGAAATCGCTTATGCCGCCTCCGCTGGCGCTGTCTGGACCATCGTTCCACACCGTTTCCGATGAAATGGTGCTTCCCGAAGCCTGCAGCCGGGTGCCGCCGCAAGCCAGGGCAAAAGGACTTGAGGCCGGAAAATCGACGTGCTGCAGGCCATCTCCAACGCCATCCGTCGATCCGTTATCTCCGGCGGCGCAGCAGACAGTAACTCCGAGAGCTGCGGCATCCTGAAACGCCTGATCGTAGGCTTGCAGGGCCTGGTCCGTCCATTGTGACTCCGGCCCACCCCAGCTGATGGAAATAACGGACGGCTTGTGAACCTTGTCATGAACCGCCTTCACGATCGCGTCAAGAAAGCCCTGGTCGGTGTTGGGCGCGAAGTAAACCACGACCTTGCTCTTTGGAGCCAGGCCGCCGGCCACCTCGATGTCCAGCATTACCTCTCCGTCAGCGTCGCTTCCCGGCTGGTTGTGACCACCATCCACTGAAACGGCGCTCACCTTTGGGTGTGGAAGGTTGAGCTTGTTGAAGTACGTCTTCAAGTCTCGACTCTGGTAGCCGCCTCCCAGCTCAATCAAGGCGATGCACTGACCGGTTCCGTCCGCGTCCGGCGGAAAGGCATACAGGTCTGCGAGTTGGGTGGGAGTGAAAGAGGTGCTGGGGGTCAGCGCTCTGATGCCTGCCGCCCGTTTCCGCCTCTGAAAGTGCGCCTTGGCCTGGGGCCGGTCATCCAGTCCAAACACGCCCTGAACGATGTTCGCAATCTCGGCCGGTAAATGCACTGAGCCCGTGCGTCCACGGTACGAACCACCTGTGTGCTCATATCGTTTCAGCTCAACATCAAAGGCTTTGCTGAAGTTTGCCACTGTACCCGACAGCACGACGCGTCTTTCCGCCGCGCTGGCTTCCGCCACCGACAGCTGATGCTCGTGCGCGAAAGCTTCAATGCTGGCGATGTCCTGTGGATCCGCTCCACTGGCTGCCTCCAACTGCTCCCGCGTCATGTGTTGCCGTTCCCGGGGCGCGCGGGCGCCCATCTCCTCCAGATTTGACGGCTGGGCTGAGCTGCGGGGACGTAACATTACTGTAACTGTGATGGATTGATCGGGATTGGCGGTACCCACGGCGCGCGCGCCTGGTAATGGCGCTCTCACGCTGCCGCGAAGAGGAATACGATCTTTCGGATCTGACATATTGCCTTTCCGTCCCGGGGAGGCAAGACCTGCACCTTAGTCAACACCAGCAGTAAATTCCACTCTTCCCGGTTTTACTGGAGGCAGGAACAAACAATAACCCAGGGTCCACGCGATGGAATCGAAAGTCCCCGGAACTTATGCGGATGACGCAGCAAGTGGCATGCCAAAATCGGATCGAACTCGGGTCACTTATAAGTGGCTGAGTCTGCCGACAAATTCGCGAGGGCGATGGGTTGAAACGGACTAGTACAGGTAAATCTACCTATCTGATTGGATAGTCAAATTAGCAGTTTGGATAATTGAGGCATGCGTCCCCGTGCCTTGAAAGCCGGACTGAGTAGAAACTCCCCGGTAACCGGCGTCATCCGGCAAGGCCAGTTACCAGGGCTTCTCTGACACAGCGAACGACACGCTTACGCCGATGCATCGCCTGACAGTGCCGACCCGACGGCAGTCCGGGCCCAGTTTGTCATGGCGGCTTCCGCTAGAATGCCGCCCCCGCGGGCTCCAGCATGCTCTCCGGTTCCGCTTCACCTTCCGTGGAGTGGGTGTGCGTCCGGGCCACCAGCATGTAAATCGACGGCACGATAAAGAGTGTGAACAGCGTTCCAATGATCATCCCGCTGACCAGCATGATGCCGATGCTGTTGCGCGCTCCAGCTCCCGGCCCCTTGGCCAGCACCAGTGGAAAGTGTCCGATGACGGTAGCCGCCGTCGTCATGAGGATGGGACGCAACCGGGTCTCCGCCGCCTCGATGATCGCGGCCAGTTTGTCCTTACCCGTCTCCTGCAGATGGTTGGCGAACTCCACGATCAGAATGCCGTTCTTTGACACCAGGCCGACCAGAGTGATCAACCCCACCTGACTGTAGATGTTGAGCGTCGTCAGTCCCAGGAACGAGAACAGTAATGCCCCCGAGATAGCCAGTGGGACGGATCCCGCGAGAATGATGAAGGGATCGCGGAAGCTCTCGAACTGCGCCGCCAGAACCAGGTAGATCAGGATTCCAGACAACAGGAAGGTCCCCAGGAACTTGCTGCCTTCGGTCCTGAGCTGGCGCGATTCGCCCGCGTAGTCAACCGTAAAGCCCTGCGGCAGGATCTTCGCGGCCTCGGTTTCGAGCACCTTGAGCGCCTGGTCCAGCGGCACCCCCGGCGGCACCACTCCCTGAATGCGCACCGCGTTGAGCTGCTGAAATTTCTTCAGCTCCCGCGGTTCAGTCGTCGTTTTCAGGGTCGCGAAGGTGGAAAGTGGTACCAGCTTGTCCTGCGATCCGGTGACGTAAATCTGCGAGAGCTGCTCGGGCGTCAAACGCTCCGCACGTTCGATTTGCGGAATGACCTTGTAACTCCGGCCCTGAATGCTGAACCGGTTGACATAATTTCCACCCAGCATCGTGGATAAGTCCTGTCCCGCCTGGCTCAGGTCCACTCCCTGGGAGCGCAGCTTGTCGCGGTCAAAGACCACCTCGGTCTGCGGCTGGTCATATTTCAAATCGGAGTCGGCATAAATGAATTTGCCGCTGGCAAAGGCTGCCCCGACCAACTGTTTGGCGATGGCAACCAGCTGCTGCGGCTCGCCCGGCGACGCAATCACAAAGTCAACCGGAAAAGTTCCTCCCCCAGGCAGTGCCGGCGGGGTCGTGGGGATGACTCGAATGCCCGCGATCTTCGAAAGTGGCCCGGTGGATTCGAGCAACAGCTGCTGCGCGGTCTTCTTGCGCTCGCTCCACGGCTTGGTCACCATGCCGCCGAAACCGCCGGTCGGAGAAGTGATCTGAAAAATACTCTGACTCTCCGGGAAGGCGTGATAGACGTCATAGACCTCGTTCGTAAACAACCGGGTCTGATCGATGGTTGAATTGGGCGCCGCCTGGATGACCCCGAAGACCACACCCTGGTCCTCGGACGGAGCCAGTTCCCGCTGCGAGAACATGTAGAACGGAATCATCAGTACAGCGACAATCGCCCACAGCGTGAGCACCACCGGCCGGTAACGGAGTGTGCCGGTCAGGGTGTGTTCATAGGCACGTCGTACGCGATCGAAGCGGCGATTGATCCATCCCGCAAATCCTCGCTCGGTGTCACCCGCGCGCAGCAATTTCGATCCCATCATCGGAGAAAGCGTCAGCGCCACTATTCCGGAGACGATCACAGCGCCCGCCAGCGTGAATGCAAACTCCCTGAACAACGCGCCGGTCAGTCCGCCCTGAATACCGATGGGCGCATAGACCGCGGCCAGGGTGATGGTCATCGAAATGATCGGGCCCACCAGTTCACGGGCGGCATCGATGGCAGCCCGCTGCGGAGACTTGCCCATTTGCAGATGCCGTTCCACGTTCTCCACCATCACGATCGCGTCATCCACCACCAATCCGACCGAGAGCACGATGGCCAGCAGGGTCAGCAGGTTGATGGTGAAGCCGAACGCCAGCATCAAAAACACGGCGCCGATGAGCGAAATCGGAATGGCCACGACCGGGATAAGCACCGAGCGAAAAGAGCCGAGAAAGAGGAAGATCACCACGACAACGATGAGCAGCGTCTCGGTCAGGGTCCGCAGCACTTCGTTGATTGCGTCCTGGATGTACGCCGTCGAGTCGTATGGAATGCCAACCTTCATCCCGGTCGGCAACTGCGCCTGAATTCCGGGGATCGCCTCGCGAACTTTCTTGATCACATCCAGCGAATTCGCCGTGGGAAGCACCCAGACGCCCATGAAGGTCGCGGTCTCACCGTTGAAGCGGACTTCGGAGTCATAATTCTGGGCGCCGAGCACGACGTCGGCAATTTCGCCCAGTCGTACCACCACGCCATTGTCGTTCTTCACCACCAACTGGCGGAATTCATCGGCGGTCCGCAGGTCGGTGTTGGCGACCAGGTTGACCGACACCATCGAACCTTTTGTGCTTCCCAGCGCGGACAGGTAATTGTTCTTCGCGAGTGCATCGTGCACCGCGGAGGGTGCGATCCCCAGCGCCGCCATCTTGTCCGGCTTCAGCCAGATTCGCATGGCGAAAGTACGATCGCCCAGGATGTCGGCGCGCTGCACTCCGCTGATCGCACTCAGCTTGGGCTGGACCACGCGCGTCAGGTAATCGGTGATCTGGTTCTGGTCGAGGTCGGCCGAGGAGAAGCCAATGTACATCGCGGCAAACTGATTGTCCGCGGTTTGCAGGTCGATGATCGGCGCCTCAGCTTCGGGGGGCAGGTCGTTGCGAACCTGCGCCACCTTGGACTGTATCTGGGTGAGGGCCGCGTTGGTATCGTAGTTGAGCTTCAGGTGCACCGTGATCGTGCTGAGCCCCTGCGCGCTCGACGATTCCATGTAGTCGATACCATCCGCGCTGGCGATGACACGCTCCAGCGGGGTGGTGATAAATCCACGAACCAGGTCGGCGTTCGCGCCCACATACACCGTAGAAACCGACACCACCGCGATGTCGCTGCGCGGGTACTGACGCACACTCAGCGAGCGAATGGACTGCAGCCCGGCAATCAGGATAACCAGGCTGACGACCATCGCGAGGACGGGTCGTTTGATGAACAGGTCCGTGAACTTCATTAGCTTTCCTCGGGCTTGGGAGCGGGATTATTTCCCGGCTGAACTTTATTGTTGACCTGGACCGCGGCGCCATTGCGCAGCTTGAACACGCCCGACGTCACAACTTCGTCACCCGGGTTCAAGCCCGACACAATTCCCACCTGGTCGCCCCGCGACCCTTCGACCTTCACGAACTGCTGTCGCACTCCACGATAAGTCTGACCTTTCGGGTCTTTCAGGTCGGTGATCACGTAAACCGAGTCGCCATACGGGGCATAGCTGATAGCCGATGCCGGCAGGCTGACCACGGGCCGGCTTGCGCCCAGGGCCACTTCCACCTGTACGAACATGCCGGGCTGCAGCTTGCCCTCCGGATTGGCCAGGGTTGCCTGCACCTGAACATTCCGCGTAGCCGCGTCCACCACAGAATCAATGGCCGTGACCCGTCCGGTGAACCCCTTGCCCGCGAGATCGTCCGAGGTCACGCGCAGGTTGCGGCCTACTCGCACTTGTCCCAGCGCCTGCTGCGGCAAACCAAAGTTGACGTAAATAGGATTCAGGGCCTGAAGCTGGACCACCGCACTCCCCGCGGACAGGTACTGTCCGAGGTTTACCTTCCGGATACCCAGCGTGCCCGAAAACGGCGCCCGGATGGTCTTGCGCTCAATCGTGGCCCGTATTTCCCCCACGTTGGCTTCGGTCTGTCTCTGCTGCGCCGTGGCCTGGTCGTACTCCATCCGCGAGATCACGCCCTGTTTCACCAACTGCTCCATGCGGGCGAAATTCACCTTCGCGAGATCACGCTGGGCCTCGAGCGCGGCCAGCTGGGCCCGCTCCTGGCGGGTATCAAGCTCGACCAGGATGTCCCCCGCTCGCACTGACTTGCCGGAATCGAAGTTGATCCGCGCCACTGAACCAGGAAGGTCCGCGCTTACCATCACGCCGCGCACCGCCTCCATGGTCCCGATTACGCCTGTGGTTGAAGGCCATACTTCACGCTTTACCACCACGCTCGTCACCGCTTCGGGAGGCGGCTGAAACGAGGCCGCCTGCACCGCGGATTGAACCTGCTTGAACTTTACAAAGCCCAGGGCCGTCAGCAGCACTGCTGTCGCGCCCAACATCAGGAACATTCTCTTCGCCATGACTTCCCCTTTAGCCAAAAACAAATACTTGTCCTCATTGCCGGCAACTCCCGGCGGGTGACATCTTGTATTGACCCGGGAGACTGGAGTGCCGGGCGCCAACCGCGCGCCCAGAGTCGAATCCCGATTGGTCTTTGATTCAGCTCAGGCTGGCCAGGATTCGATCTTATTCAATCGTAAGTACAATTCCTGACAAGACACCGCAAATTTGTTGCAGCCGGAAGCCCCTCGCGCTCATCAGCTACTTGCGCTCATAAATCACCCTCCTGAGGTAAGTCGAACCGGGGAACTCCAGATCGACATGCCGGACAGAGAAATATCTGGCCCAATGCGGGGTTTTTTCGACCTTATAGTATTGTGGACTGCTTCCCAGAACCTATCTCACGGGAGCCGACAATAATGAAGCCTTCATCCGTTCAACCCTTGCCTACATCCGGCAAGTTCAGTGGAATTGATTTCAGGCTGATGGTCTTCGTCCCGGGCCTGCCGAGAAGAGTGGCGTACACCGCGCGGAATCCTTGTGAGTGAATCGCAGGTGAACACCTTCGGCGGTCTCACCTTCCGCAGCGAATCCAGCCGGCCCAGAATTGAAGCCGCGGTAGTGTCGCCGCTTGGTTTTTGAGTATGCCTGGAAATGCCCGACCGTGTGCTGAAACTCCATTCGAGCCACAAGGGCTTGATCGCATGATCCGACCTGAGTCACGCTTGGTGCCTCGAGGGTGGAGATTCAAGTCGTTACTCCCGGGAACAGCACCGGCGACGCTACAATGTTGAGGCAGTAAAACGGAGGATTTCTCAATGCCCAAGAAAAAGACAAACCCGGCCTTCCTGAAGATGGCCCAAATGCCGCTGAAGCCTTCACCACAACTGGCTGAAATCCTGGGATCACCCGCGCCCATCTCCCGGCCCCAGGTGGCGAAGAAGGTGTGGGCCTATATCAAGAAGCACAAGCTCCAGGACCCCAAGAAACGGCGGGAGATTGTGGCCGACGAAAAACTTAAGCCGGTGTTCGGAAAGGCCAGACTGGATATGTTCCAGATGACCAAGGCCATCAGCAAACACCTTAAGAAGACCTAGCCCTGCAGGTTGCGCACTTTGTAGCGCCGGCATCTTGCCGGCTGTCCCGAGGGCGTCTCGCCCTCGAGTGTGGATGGGACGCCCTCGCGACGGCCGCGCGGGACGGCGGCGCTACAGGAGTGTGACTCCCGCGCATCGACGAACCACACTTTCTCGCAGTCCAGGCTCAGCGCTTTTCCTGTTCCGCGAGCATGGCACTACCGGCGTCGTGAAATCCGGACTCACTCACCAGAGAGCAATCATGCGCTTCACGTTAACCGCTTCGACGCTTTGTATCGCACTCGCAGCCACATTCGCCGTAGCCCAAAACGCAGACTCCCGCCATCTTTCCCGGAGCGCGCTGGAGGACAAGATCCGGGGTGGGTGGGCGGGGCAGATGATCGGCGTTTCTTACGGCGCACCTACCGAGTTTCGTTCGAACGGCAAGATCATCGAGGGCAACCTGAACAAGTATCTCGACTGGTCTCCGGAGAGGCTCAAGAACGCGATCGACCAGGACGACCTCTACGTAGAGATGACGTTTGCCGAGGTCATGGACAAGGTGGGCCTTGACGCGACCACCGAACAGTACGGCGAAATGTTCAAGGACTCACAGTACGAACTGTGGCATGCCAATGCCGGGGCCCGGCGCAACCTCAACCACGGCATCAAGGCACCCATGTCGGGCAATCCCAAATACAACATCCACGCCAACGACATCGATTTCCAGATCGAGTCCGATTTCATCGGCATGATGACCCCCGGCCTTCCTCGCGAGGCCAACAAATACGCGGACCGCGTGGGACGGGTCATGAACTGGGGCGATGGGTTGTACGGCGGCATGTTCTTCTCCGGCATGTACGCCGCGGCTTTCTTCGAAAATGACCCGCGCAAGGTCGTGGAGCAGGGCCTTCGGTCTATCCCGGCGGAGAGCGCCTACGCAAAAGTTATCAGCGATGTGCTCCGCTGGTCCGCTGAGAATCCCAACGACTGGATGAAGACCTGGCATCTCATCGAGGACAAGTGGGACAAGGCCGACGTGTGCGTGGATGGCGCTCTGGATCCGTTCAACATCGACGCCAAGCTGAACGGAGGGTACGTAGCCCTGGGGCTGATCTACGGCAAGGGAGACTTCGCGAAGACGCTTGAGGTAGCGACCCGGTCCGGCCAGGATTCGGACTGCAACCCCTCGAGCGCGGCCGGCATCCTGGGCGTGATGCTCGGCTACAACCGCATCCCCGAGGTTTGGAAGGCTGGGATACCCGCTATCGCCAACACCCGATTCTCATTCACCCAGTACTCGTTTAATCAGATTGTGGCCAGCACCCAGGCTCGCGCCCTGAAAGTCGTGGAAGGAGCCGGAGGCAAGGTCAGCGCCACGGAAATCGAGATACCGGTCCAGGAACCTCAAGCGCCTCCGTTGGAGCAGTGGGAAATCGATGCGCCGCGAGCACGAGTGGAGTTCAGCGAGCCCGCCTGGATTTTCAAAGGCGGCTTTGAAGACGGGAAAATGAAGTTTCCCCGGGGTGAGGAGCTGAAATTCAAGGAGGCACGAGACGCCGGTGCAGAGGCGACCTTCACATTTGACGGCACGGGCGTGGCCATCGTGGGCCGCTGCAGCCAGGAAGGCGGCCGCGCTGACGTTTTTCTTGATGGCAAGAGGGTCGGCGAAGTCGATGCCTGGATCCCCAAAAACACCCACGACAACGACTATTGGCACGTGAACGGCCTGCTCGCGGGCAAGCATTCCGTCCGCATCGTGGTCCGGTCGGATGCCGACGCCAGGTCATCGGGGAAGAAGATACAGATTATGCGGGCCGTGGTTTACGGGCCTGCTTCAGGCAGCGTTACGAGCCGCAATCAGCCCCCGGACAAACTTCAGGTTCCGGCGCATGTCGGCCTCGATTGAGACGGGCGAGTCGGTTTCGAGCTGGGCCCACCCGTCGAAACCGATATCGGCCAGCGCGTCAATCACCGCTGTGAAATCGATTTGTCCTTCGCCCAGGTAGTGAGGGTTGTCTTTCAGGTGGACCTCGCAGATGCGCGCACCGCCCAGCCAGCGGATCTCCTTCACCACGTCAAAGCCATTCTTTGTCGAGTTGCCCACGTCGTAGTAAGTAAGCACGGCGGAAGACCTGGTTCGATCCATGATCCGCACATTGTCGCGGGCTGAGTTCGTGTCCTCGAGGCCGAGGATGACGCCGGCCTTCTCCGCGGCTGGGGCGATTTCTTTGAGGACGTCGCCAACCTTATCCATTTCCGCGGTCGTCTCCAGCGCACCCTTGCCGAAGAACGGAAGCAGCACGACCCGCACGCCCATGGCCCGGGCGATTGGAATCGAATCGGCCACCCAGCGCTGGCCCAAAGGGTCCGACTTGAGATAGTTCCGATGCAGGATTTCGAGGCACAGCGATTCGACCGGCAGACCCACCCGCTTCGACTCGTCCAGATAGATTTTCTGCAAAGCGGGATCAGACAGCGGAAGCTTGTCAGTTCCCTTGCCGATGCTGACCTGCACCCCGTCGAAGCCCAACTCCCTGGCCAGGGCGATGGCCTCAACCTTGCCTTCCTGTCGCAGGTTCCAGTCGGTCACC
The DNA here is from genome assembly GCA_963699935.1 of Terriglobia bacterium. GTDB lineage: Bacteria > Acidobacteriota > Terriglobia > Terriglobales > Acidobacteriaceae > JAIQFF01. The sequence goes on along the minus strand of CAVOVU010000020.1, from coordinate 69,056 downwards.
CCAACCTTGAACTTCACTCCGGACTTGGCCGCGAACGCAGGAAGGCCTGAGGCCGCGAGGACGGCCGTGGCTCCGATGCTCGTTTCGATGAACTCACGTCGGGTGAACATTGGCATGCTCCCATAATAAGGTGTGCGGGGCATTTCTGGTGACGGCTCGTGCGGAACATCGTCGATCGCGAGGGGAGAAGCCGCGAATGAAGAGCGCGAGGGCGACCCTGGCCGTCGCTCCAGTCTCCGGTCTCTCACCCCGTGTAAGGCCAGTTCCGGGCAGAACTGGAAAGCAAAAGAACAGATCCGCCCTGGTTGGCGGTTTCGCTTTTCACCCGCGGTTTCCTGCAGGTAACGCAACGGCGAAGACCAGGGATGCCAGGTAAACCAGGATTCCCAGTCCTATCAAGGTGGCGCTCACGAAGGCAAACAGCACAAATGAAAGTGGATGAAACCAGAGCAGGCTGACAATTTCCGCAAGCAGGCCCAGAATAATCAGGACACTCGAAACTCTCAAGAAACGCTGGATTCCAATCGCACGGTCCTTCATTGGCCTGGCCTCCACATTTTTACATTACCCAACTGGGTCACGTTGTGAACTGTATCGTGGCAACCGCTCGACAGACACGACATCTCATTCGTTTTGAGGGAATCCATCATCGCGGCGTGCACCGGGTTCTCCTCAAAGTTGCGGGCGCCGGCGTGGCAGTGCAGGCACTGCAGGTTTTTATAGCCGCCGGGTATCTTGAAGGTCTTAGGGGGAGTGCTTACATATTGCAGGTAAAGCCGCTTTATGCCCTGGAACTTGTCCTTCAGCGGGCCATAGATGGTGTAGTCGGCATGGCAGCTGTAACAAGCCTTGTCCGGCGGCACGCGGTGGTTCTGAAAGTGCTGGGCAGGAATGTAACTGGGATCGTCCACATACAGACTTTTCCCGTGGTTCTCCATGCTGTGGCATGAAATGCAGAATCTGGTCTGTTCGGAGCGTTGCATCTGGGTGGACATTCCCCCGCCGATGCACAACGCGGGCAGAATGCATAAGGCCACAAAGGCCAGAATTTTGCCCGTTGCTCCCGCGGTTATCGAGGGGCGCACGATGAGCACAGCGGTCAGCACGATCGTCAGTACGATCAAAGCGACGAGAATTCCGGTCGGTCCGATCACAAGTCCTCCTGGCCACGGATTTGGATGAACCACGTGGCAGAGAGCGGCGGTGGATGGTCCACCATGCCGTTACTTCTTGCTGGCCAGGTCGCGGATGTAAGCAGTGAGGTCCTTGATCTGCTCCGGCTTCAGGCTCTTCTTGTAGCCTGGCATCTTCTCTTTACCGTCGGCGATGATAGTGGTGAGTTCAGCGTCACTCATCTTCTGTACTTCTGGTGAGCTGAAATCCCGCAGTCCCAACTTCTTGCCCACAGGCGTTTCGCCCTTTCCATCAGCACCGTGGCAGGCGGCACATTTTGCCTTGAACAGGCTTGCTGCGTCTTCCGCAACCAGTGTCATACTCCATAGGGTACCCACGGCTACGACAACCACGAGGAAAGCGCGCTGCAGACTAGTTTTCATCTTTAACATGACTTCCTCCTGATAACCCACATTCAGTTGTTATATTGTAGTTGACCTGGAACGCTTAGGACCGGGCCCCAAGCCTTCCTGGCACTGTTCAACCCGACTTGTCCATTTCGGAAACTGCTCCATAGTACATCCGTCTCGCCGGTTCACGAACCCGGGAAAACATCCCATCGACAGCACAAGCCTTGCCATCCCGGAGTATCGACGATCGCGAGTGACCATAGCTTGCAACGGTCCTAGCGCTCAATCTGCTTGAGATACAGCCGGAATCCAACCAGCACTAATGCGATAGCTACCAGAGACATCCCCAGTCCAACACGCCGGTAATCGCGTTCCGCCATGGCTTTTTTCCCCGCGTCATAATCCTTCGCGGCAGTTTCCATTCCGGGTTTGATTTCGGATTCGATACGGGCAACGTTGAAACTGTGGACCGTGACTCGCGCTTTGGTCAGGACGTCCCTGGCTTGTACGAGATCCAGGTTAGCCTGGCTCACCTCCATGCCCGACTGCTCGGCGCGACTCAACATCTGATCTGCACCGTCGATTGCCGCCGCAAGCTGGACTAATTGTTGTTTCATTTTTCCCGCGGCAACAAAACCAGCATCCCCTTCGGTGTGGCATTGCGTGCAAACGGCCTTGTCGTCTGTTCCGATAAGCTCGTCCGTCGGATGGAGGATGCCGTGATTGCTGTGACAAGTCACGCAACCCGGAAGGCCAGCTGACGAGAAGGCCTCCCGATGAGGGCTTGCATCGAATAACTGCGCCTGAAAGACGTGACAAGTCGAACAAACATTGGCTACCGACGCAAATCCCGGCGGGGTGGCGCCGTGATTCCCATGGCAGGTAGTGCAGGTCGGAGCGCTCAGGTCTCCACGCACGACTAGCGCCTCATGATGAACACTCTTGCCATACTCCGCGAACTGGCTGGTTGGAATCTTGTACTCGGCCATGTAGCTGGCGTCTGCGTGGCAACGGGCACATGTGTTCGCCACGTTGACGGGGTTTACCGTTGATTGCGAGTCGGTGGGCGCGCGCAAGTCATGCACGCTGTGGCAGTCGGTGCAGACCGCAACCTTGGTATCGCCCAAGGCCAGACGCTTGCCGTGCACGCTGGTGCGGTATTGGCTCAACTGATCGGTGCGCAGGCTGGGGTTGAACTGCCGGATGTAGGCTGTATCCGAATGGCAAGTTCCGCATAGTTGGGGAATTTGCTTGCGATCAATCTTGCCCTTCCATCCCGCCTTGCGACTCATGGCCTTATCGGGATCGTCGCTGGTGGGATCGCCTCCATGGCAACTGGCGCAGGTCAAGCCTTTCTGCGCGTGGATGTCATGGCTGAACTTTTCCTGGGTCACGCCGAGCGGCTCAGGCAGGTTGGAGTGGCAGTCCAGGCAAGAGTTTTGGCTCTGCCCGGTGGCCACGGCGGCCCAGAGCATCAGGCAGCCTAGCAGGCCCCCCAGGAACACCCTGCCGTTACTGTGCGAAATGGCCATAGACGGTCATACCTGCCATATAAGCGAGGGCAAAGATTCCGATTCCTGTGATCCACTGTTGGGCGCGGGAAGGATGATTCCTGCCGAGAAATGGCAAGAGCAGCCAGAGCAGAGCAATCAACCCGAAAACCACAACTCCAATGACCTCCCCATCGATGAACCATACCCTCGGCGGAATCAGCTTCAGCGTCTGAAACATAAAGAGGAAGTACCACTCGGGCTTGATTCCGGCTGGGGCCGATACAAACGGATCGGCTTTGATGCCTAAATTCCACGGAAAAATTGCCGCGAGAGCGCCGAGAACGCCCAACGCGACGTACCAGGCCATCAGTTCACGCAGCATGAAATTCGGAAAGAACTTCATCTCTCGCCTTTGGGTCGGACTCGCCTTCCATTCCGCTTCCAGTTTGGGAGGTACGCTGATGCCCAGGCGCTGGACCAGCAGCAGGTGCACAAGAATCAGCAACGTGGTCAAACCGGGCAGAACGGCAACGTGAAATCCGAAGAATCGGGTCAGTGTCGCCCCGGTGACCTCTTCGCCGCCACGCAGGAAGATCATCATGGGCCTTCCGACGACTGGTATCTGTCCGGTGATCTCGGTACCGACTTTGGTGGCGAAAAACGCCAGTGTGTTCCAGGGCAATAGGTAACCGCTGAATCCGAATCCCATCACGAGAAAGAGCAGGATGACGCCGCTGACCCACGTGAGTTCGCGCGGCTTGCGGTATGCCTTGAAAAACAGCACGCTGAACATGTGTGCGAAGGCGGTAAAGATCATCAGGTTGGCCGACCACGAATGGATGGAACGGATCAGCCAGCCAAACTGCACCCTGGTCATGATGTACTGAACGCTCTCAAAGGCCTCACTCGCCCCCGGTCGGTAGTAGAGAAGCAGCAGGATCCCAGTGATCACCTGGATGATGAACAGGAACAGGGTGATGCCTCCGAGAAAATACCAGTAGGAAAGCCGGTGCAGGGGGACAGTCTTTTTTCGTAGCGGAGCGATCAGTGCGTCCCATCCGAGACGCTCGTCCAGCCAACTGCGCAGGCCACGCAGAAGACTCATGGTTAAGCCTCCCGGCGCCGCCTCACGAAGATTTCCTCGCCCCGGACCTGTACTTCATACAACTCCAGTGGGCGTGGGGGCGGCCCAGCGATGTTTCTGCCATTCAGGTCGTAATGACCGTTGTGGCATGCGCACCAGACTTGCTGCATGTCATCGCGGTACTGAACGGTGCAGGAAAGGTGGGTACAGGTCGCTGACATCGCACGGTAGTCGCCGCTGGCGGTACGGATCAGAAGTCCCGGGCGGTTGCCGAAGCGGAAGATTTTCCCACTGTTCGGCTTGAGTTCCCCAACCCGCCCAGCTACGACCGCATCGCTTCCCAGATCTAATTCCTTCGGCGGCACCAGATAGCGAAATACCGGATACACAAACGCCACAACCGTGGCCAGAACTCCGCTACCTAATACCAGTTCGACAAACTGCCGGCGCGGCACCGGATCAATATGATCAGCCGGGCTGATCATTCCCTCGTCACCTGTAGCCATAGCCGCCTTTCGATGGACTACTTCTTGCCAAGTTCACGAATGTAAGTGACCAGGAGCTTGATTTGATCTTCATTCAAAGACTTGCCAAATGCCGGCATTTTTGCCTTGCCCTGCCCAATCACGTGCATGAGATCGGCATCCGGCTGCTTCTGGACCTCGGCCGAACGCAGGTCGCGGATGTTCAGCTTCTGGCCCATGGGTGTTTTGCCCGCCCCGTCAGGACCATGGCACATGGCACACTTCGCTTTGAAAAGCGCGGCCCCGTCAGTCGGACTGCTCTGGGCCTGAGCTGGGAACAGGGCGAAGACCAGCGCAGCTATTGAAATAAGCAGGAGAGACGACGATTTGCTTCGCCGCTTGAATGTCATGGACATTTCCTTTCCAGGATCGCGCAGAACGTGTCGCGAGCGCAGTTTGAGAATTCGTACGCTCAGGTGATTTAGAACGCGTACCGCATCGAAAGCGTGATCAGGTTGCCCCGGAAATTTCTGGGAACAAACAGGTCTTGTGCAACCGCACTCGGGTCTTCGTGATAGCTGTAGTAGCCCCAATAGGCCTTACCCGTCCACCTTTCCGCAAAGGCATAGTCGAAACCGCCGTACGGCCGGTGGTAGTTCGAGTTGAGTGGTCCGGACGGTGCGTTGGGGTTCAGAAAGAGAGCGCTGCCGGTGGTGCTGGTGATGTTGTATCCCAGGTGCGTGGTCAGCCGCCGGACAGGCTTCCACATGACATCGAAATAACCGTAATGCGACTTGTTGGTGTAGATCGAGAGGTCTTCGCTCAGGACGGTCGAACCGGGGCACTTGGCGATGCCCGCGGGCGCCGTGCTGCTCACAAAGCAGACCAGTATCTGCGAAAAATCATCGCTGTAGTCGTAGCCAACCTCGAGGGAGACGCGCTCGCTGGGATCGAATATCGCGCTCCATCCATACATGCGATTGTGCTGCAGGTTGTTGACCTCGGACACGTTGTTGCGCTTCTCGAGATCATTGATGGAGCCGCTCAAGCTGACCCAACTGGCCACGCGGTAGGTGGTACGCAAGCGATATTCCTGCCATTGCCGCGGGCTGATGCGGGTGAATGAATTGTCCGCGCTGGCCACTTCCATATCGAAATTGACTCGCCAGCCGTCCAGAGGCCGCGCCCAGATGCCGAACAGCCCGGAATGCTCATTGATCAGCACTTCGCCGGTGTCGGTCACGATCGGAGTTGGCGTGCGGAAGGTAAAGGAGCCGTCTCCATTGTCGGTGCATCCGTCTGGGAGAAGGCCAGCGTCCAGCGCACAGTCTCCGCGGTTGGCGTTTGAGGGATAGAAAATCTCATTGACCTGCTCGAAATCCGAGTCCGCGATGGCGCGGTGCCGGAAGCGGTAGCCGAGGCGCGCCCCAAACTTCCGCGTAAAGTCATATTCCAGCTGGAAGAGATTGGTTTTCTCGTCCTGTTTCAGAAGCAGCCCCTCGATAGCCTGCGAAATGTCCGGCCCGGAAGAGGAGCTATGCACCGGTGTACCGGGTACGCCGTCGGCAGGAACTGGACACGCCAGCGATGGCGTGAAGCCGGGAGTGAAGACATTGGGCCCGGTCGCGAGATCGGGACTGAAAAACTGGCAGTTGGAAGAGTCGAACTGGCCCGGATTGCGGAAGCTGGAAAAGGTGAAGGTATCCAGCACGCGAAACCGCTCGGTAACGTGCCAGGTGGCTCCGAAGTCCACGGTTGCGGAAACGTGGCGTCCGAAGGCGGGGCCAAAGACATCGTTATTTCTCAGGCCGGTGCGGCTCTCGCGTCCGGTGAACAACTCCTGATATCCGTCCACGTTCATGTCGCCGCCGGTGTAGCTCGCCCGGCCGGAGAGATCAACCGTCTTGAAGTAGTTCGACTGCAGGCTGAGCTGCTCGGTGGGCATGTTGGTGCGCACCCGCCCGTTGCGGGAGTAGCTCAGGAATCCATTGCATAAGGGGTTAATGCCTCCAGTAGGCAGAAATGTCCCCGCGCAAGGCTGGTTGGCTGTGTTATTGAGCGAAATACCGATATCCACCGGCGTGCCATTAGCCAGCTGGAAGTTCTGGTTCTGGTCCGACACCCCGGTGTCGCCTTTGTAATAGCTCAAGATCTGGTCGTAGCTGATGTTCGTCTTGGGCAAAAGCTTGATATCCACGCCCAGCCGGTAGGCGTTCACTGTGTTCCTCCAATCCTGGAACAGCAGCGCCTCGGTCCCCTGATGCAGGCTGCTGAAGGAGGGGCCGTCATTCACGTTGTGCGAGTAGCCCAGCCGGAAGCGTATCTTCGACTGCGGCAACAGCGTCAGGTTGTAGTCGCCCATTTGCCGCCGGGTGTTGAACAGGTGCGGCGAGGATCTGATGATGGGATTGAAGCCCGCCGGCGCGTCGGTAAATGTGCTGACCGGGTTCAGCGGGTTGGCCTGCAATGAGTAGTCCCAGACATTCTGGTCGCGGCGGAAGCTGGCGTCGAAGTCGTACCACTTGTTCTTGCCGATGCGCAGACGAGAGACGTTGTTGGGATCGCCTCCATACCCAAAGTTGCTCATGTAGAGACGATCGAACAGCAAGCCGTGATGATCGAGCGACCTCATCTCCAGGGTCATATCCAACAGGCGGGGACCCTGCTGTAAATTCACGAAGGTGTCGTAGGTGGCCTGATTGCCGGTGACGTCGGTGAAGCGGTAGCCAAACTCCACCGACTGCTTGATATTGTAATTTCCTGAATCAATGCCCTGCTCTGCCTGCTGAGACCATGCGGCCGTCACGGCCATGAAAAGCAGCAAGGTAACGTGGCCTGGGAACGTCCAATCCCGCCGGAAACGTTGCCGTGATTGCCTCGGTTTGCTTTCTTTACCCGTAGCCATGCTCCACCTACTTGAAGAAGACGGGATCGAAGTTGGATCCGTGAATCGCAACGTGACACATGGTGCAGGCCTGATACTTCTGCGCCTGGTTATGGAAGGTCGGAGTCGCCGGGGCCCCGGTGTCCACGGTCAAGGAGTGGCACTCCAGGCACAACAGGTTCACCTGGCTGCGCTTCAACAACCGCGGATTTGACGAGCCGTGCGGCGTGTGGCAAAAGGCGCAGCCCTCGGTCTTTACCGGAGGATGCTCATGCACAAACGGGCCAGCTTTCTCCGAGTGGCATTTGATACAGGCAATATCCTGGGCGGCGGTGGCCCGCAGCTGCCGGGACTGGAAACCTCCATGCGGATTGTGGCAGTCATTGCACTGCACCATGCCCTCATTCACGCGATGATGAAAGGGCCGATTGAACTGTTGTTTGACTTCCAGATGGCAGCCGTAACATAGCTGCGGCTGTTTCTCCTTCAGCAGCCCCTGGCTTTCCTGGGCGTGGTGCGGAGAGTGGCAGTCAATGCAGCCCACATTGTTTTGCAGGTGCGCGGACCGCCCAAAATTACTGTGCTCTTCTCCGTAGGTGTGGCAGGCCAGGCAGCGCTTGCTGGAGGCCTCTGCCGTAACCCCCTTGAAGGTGAATATCTTGGTCTTGTCGCCACCGCCCGCCACGTGCTCAGCCCCCGGCCCGTGGCAGCCTTCGCAACCCTGGTGGGATGGCCCGCCCTCCTTATTCAGCGTGGTTTTCCAGTGCGGGCTTTTCTCCCAACCGTTATAGATGTCCTCGTGACAGGTTTTGCAGGTCTCCGCACCCACATACTGGCTGGCATCGGTTGAAGCGGGGGCGGTCTCTTCTGAAGGTTTCGCGTTGCTGGTTGATGTTTGCCCTTCTTGCGCGAATGTGGAAGTCAGGGGAAAGCAAATCAAGCCAAGGACCGCAATTGCCAGCCAGGCGAAAGTCTTCGAGTGCCCCATTTGGACTCCCTCTCAACTCAATTCGATAGCCTGCAAAGAGCGCGCGGCATTTGCCGAATTTCACTCCTATATATAGGAACGGAATCGGCCCCGGCTGTGATCTGCGTCACACGACCTCACATTAATTTCGGCCAAGACTCTGGTGTGGCAACAGGGCTCCCCGGTGCACCAGGACAACCAGGCCTCTATCCTGCCCGGACAGGATATTTCAATGCTATTCATGATGAATTTTCCTTAAGGTTTCGGTTGGAGGGTAGCAAAGGCCGCGCCGATCGGTCTGAGCAATAGTGCTCACTCTTGGCCCGACCCAGCGGTCAACTCTGTTTCCAGACGATTTCGAGATCCGGTCTCACCATTGGCTTCGGTGTACTACAAAAGCCAATCGAAATCCGCCGGCGCCCTTTGGTTTCAGAGCAGCCACGGTTTGCGAAGAAGTTACGAGAGTGAGAGTAAAGCCGGCAGTATCGATGTCGATCATGCCTGGTCAAGCAGGGACCCCGATGTGGGAGGCACTTTCGGCTTCTTCTCCTGTGCCTGAACAGGCTCGAACAAAGCGAGCAGCAACGCGAAAGAGATGAGCAGGATGGTCAAAGCGGAATGTCTTCGCAGTACGGCTTATCCTCCTCGATGATGAGCCTTCAAACTACTTTTTGCTTGGCTGAGTAAACGATTTCACGGTAGGGTGTGAGGCACGGTTTCCCCGCAGTGTTCGCAGTCCATCCCAAGGGAGGGTTTATGACCAGGAAAATCTCGCGTAGAGAATTCGTCGGGTCGGCAATCACGACCGCTGCCATCGCTTCCCTGCCGGCCAACCGCCTTTTCGCTGGCGAGGCACAGGCAGTCCCGCCGGGCAGTTCGCAGCCGCAGACGGCAGCCGTTTCTGGTCAGACCGTGGCATGGAAAGATCAGGCAATCGAGAACCTGACCAAGTCACCGCACGCGAAGTTGAGAGATATTCCGGTTCATGCCGTAACCATCCAGAGCGGCTTTTGGGCGCCGCGGCGTGAGATCAACGTAAGCAAAAGCATCCCTACCATGCACGACCTTCTCGAAGCCAATGGCCGGATGAACAATTTTCGCCGCCTGGTGGGCAAGAGTTCCGCCGCTCAAAGCGGTCCGGTGTACTCCGACTCCGATATCTACAAGTGGACCGAGGCGGTGGGGTTCGCGCTGCAATCGGGCGATCTGCCGGAACTTCGCGCCACTGCCAGCAAAATGATTGCCGAAGTGGTCGCGATCCAGGAACCCAATGGCTACCTGAACACCTACTACCAGGATGATCGCAAGTCCCTGCGAATGCTTACCCAGACCCAGACCACGGGCCATGAACTCTACAACATCGGCCACATGCTGCAGGGTGCCATCGCCTACTACCGGGCCACCGGCGACCGCAGGTTGCTCGACGCCGGGATACGTTTCGTCAATGATTTCCTGATGTCAAATTACGGTCCTGCTCCCAAACAGCCCATCGTATCCGGGCATCCTGAGATAGAGCTGGCGTTGATCGAGTTGTATCGCATCACCGGCGACAAGCGGCAACTGGATCTGGCGGGATATATTCTGGCCGGAGACGACCGCCTGCATCTGCCCGAGCACCGAACCATCTACATGTTCAGCGGCACCCCGTTCACTGCGAGAACAAAGCTTGAAGGACACGCGGTCCGCGCCATGTACGCATGTTGCGGCGCCACAGACTACTACATGGAGACGGGAGACCCGGCTTATTGGAAGACTCTGAATGCCCTGTGGGACGATATGACCTCCACCAAGATGTACGTGACTGGCGGAGTGGGTTCCCGGTCTGACGGCGAGGCTTTCGGTAATTCCTACGAACTCCCTAATGACCGCGCCTACGGAGAAAGCTGTGCCGCCATCGGCAACATGATGTGGAACTGGCGCATGCTGGCGGCGACGGGAGACGCAAAGTTCAGCGACGTAATCGAACGCGCCCTTTATAACGGAATTAATTCCGGAATGTCGCTGGATGGCACGCTCTATTGTTATCGCAACCCGCTGGCATTTGATCCAGCTACCGGAGAGAAGATTCGTAACCCGTGGTATGACACAACCTGCTGCCCGCCGAACCTGGAGCGCACCTTTGCCTCCCTGCCGGGATATTTTTACAGCACCAGCAGCGACGGTATTTATTTGCACCTGTACGACAATTCGGAACTGAACTGGCATCTCGAAAACGGTGTCGGACTGAAGGTCACGCAGAAAACAAACTATCCGTGGGACGGCATGATCGAAGTAACCGTCACTCCCGCGCAGCCTTCGAATTTTATCTTTTACCTGCGAATTCCCGGGTGGGCGGACCGCGCGCAAGTCGCGGTCAACGGAAAGGCGGTCACGGGCGCGAAGCCGGGGGAGTATTTGCCCATCTCCAGGCAGTGGGCTCCGGGCGACGTCATTCATTTGCAAATGGAAATGCCCGTGCAAGTTCTGCAAGCGAACCCTGAAGTCACCGATGACGCTGGACGTGTCGCGGTCCAACGCGGTCCGCTGGTCTATTGCATGGAAGAAATGGACCAGCCCGCGGGAGTTACCATGAGCGATCTCGCGGTGTCCCTGGGGCAGAAGCCGCAAGCGGAATTCCACAGCGAAAAGAAGGACGATTTGCTGGGAGGAGTGGTTGTGCTGCGGCACGACGGCATGGCTTACGACCGGTCTGCTTCCCGCAAGGCTCTGTATTCGCGTTATGGCGGGGATCAGGCGAAAGGCCGCCGGGTTCAACTGACATTCATTCCCTACTATGCCTGGTCAAATCGTCAGCAGACATCGATGCAGGTCTGGACTCCGGTGGTTAACGCATGATGCAATGGCTCAGGCGATCCATTGCTCAGGAAAACGCGGAGTGACGACCGATTTGCCCGCGGCCTCCCCTATCAAGCAGCCTCGAGGCATTTGTCTTGTTCGTCACGCTTGTCCCCAATCCCTCCATCAGAAGTTGGTCGATGGTTCGAAACGCCCCATTTTTCTGGAACCTTCTTTGCTGCGGCTTCGTATCTGAGCATGTGATGACGAGGTAAAGCAACGGAGCTAACCATCCGCTGGCCTCCCCGTCCAACCCAGTAAGAAGAGGAGTCGAGTCATGGATGCAAAATATAACTACATCATCGACAGCATGAAGTGGCGAATCGTATTGAACCTGGCCGGATTTGGCTTGTGGCTGGCAACGAGTGTGGTCTTGCTGCGCTTGACCTGACGGAAAAGAAGGCAGCAGTTAGCGGTTGGCAATTGGCGAATGCCATCCTCAGAGAAGGTTCGTGAACTCAACCTGTGTCACCCTGAGCGAAGTAGCTGCTTCGCGCCGCGAAGCAGCCACGCAGTCGAAGGGCCCCTATAGCTACTGCGATGCATGGGTTCCGGGATTGCCAATTACAGGCCGGTATCGACGTCTGGCCAATTGCCAAATGCCAACTGCAGTCGTATTGCCGCATTGATGCAGATGAAGCCATTACGAAGTGGTCTCTTTGCTAAACTGTCCGCCTCATGCCCCTGCCGCGCAGACAAATCCATGAAGTGCTGGTCATCGGTTCCGGCGCCAGTGGCGGATGGGTCGCCAAAGAGCTGACCGAGCGCGGACTCACCGTCCTCATGCTCGAAGCTGGACCGCCGCGCATCCCCACGCGCGATTTCACCGAGCACATCTGGCCCTACCAGCTGAAGTTCCGCGGCTTTGGCAACCAGCAGCGCCTGCTCGAGACCCAGCCGGTGCAACGCCTGTGTTACGCCTGCGACGAATACAGCCATCAGTTCTTCGTCAACGATCTGGAGCATCCCTACACCTTTCCCGCGGACAAACCCTTCATGTGGATTCGCGGCCGACAGGTTGGCGGGAAGACATTCTGCTGGGCGCGCGAAAGCTATCGCTACAGCGACAACGAATTCAAAGCCTCCACTCGCGACGGCTACGGTGAAGATTGGCCCATCAGCTACAAGGAACTCGAGCCCTACTACGACCTGGTTGAAAGGTATATCGGGGTCAGCGGGTCGCGCGAAGGCCTGCCGCAATTGCCCGACGGACAATTTCTGCCGCCCATGAATCTTTCCTGCGGCGCGCTGCAAGCCAAAGACGTGATCGAACGCAAGTTTGGCTGGCGCGTCATGCCCGACCGCGTCGCCAACCTGACGGTTCCGCATCGTGGCCGACCCTCCTGTCACTATTGCGACCAGTGCCAGCGCGGCTGTTTCACCGCTTCGTATTTCAACAGCCCGTCGGTAACTCTACCCGCCGCGGCCCGCACCGGAAAATTCACGCTGGTGAGCGACGCCATTGTCAGCGATCTTCTGATTGACCCCAGCGGCCGCGCCAGGGGCGTCCACTACATCGACCGGGTCACACGTGAGCATCGCGAGGCCTATGCCCAGGTTGTCGTGGTTGCCGCCGGAGCGCTGGAATCGACCCGCATCCTGCTGAATTCACAATCGCCCGCCCATGCTCAGGGAGTCGGCAACGCGAACGGCGTGCTCGGGCATTACCTGATGGACCACTTCACGGTCGAAGATGCCGGCGGCCTGATGCCGGGACTGCATTCCTCCACGCGCGAAGCGGTCGGCCGCCCCTGCGGGTTCCTGATCCCCAAGTATGTCAACACCGCCGGCAGCGCGGCAAAAGATCGCAACTCCAGGTTCCTGCGCGGCTACCGTTTCGATGGCGATGGCAGCCAGGAGCTTTACGGCCACGCCTTTCTCATGCCGGAAGTGGGCGATGCATGGCGCAAGCGCGTGCGCGAGGAGATCCCCTACTATTTCGGCATTGAAGCGCAGGGCGAGTGCTTGCCCCGCGCCGACAACTTCGTTCGCCTGGATTCCACCCGGAAAGATGCCTGGGGCATCCCCGTGCTGCACGTCAACGCGAGCTACGGAGAGAACGAAAAGGCCATGGCCGCATCCATGCGCGAAAACATCAGCGCGATTCTCGACGCGATGAAGGTGACCGACGCGACCCCGCCCAGGACTGACCTCAGCGTCTTCGGCAAGAACATCCACGAATGCGGAACCGCCCGCATGGGCTCTGATCCGAAGAAGAGCGTGGTGGACTCCAACTGCAAAGTGCACGATGCTCCCAACATCTTTGTGACCGACGGAGCCGTTTTCACCACCCAGGGATGCTACGAGCCCACGCTGACGATCATGGCCATTTCGGCCCGCGCCGGAGAGCACATCGCGCGAGCGTTTCGCCGGGGGGAGCTATGAGCGACGAACCAGAGCCGATCCCCACGGCATCGTCACCAGCCGACGATCTTTCCCGCCGCCAGTGGCTGCTGCGCCTGGGCGAAATGGTGGTTCTCGCCGGCGTGAGCGGACTCGTTCCAGAATCCGCGGCAGCTCTGCTGGGAGCAGCACACGACGCGTCACCAGCCCCTGCCGCTCTCCCACCCGGCCTCTACGACGCTTCGCCCGAACATCTGGTTCACGCGCTCCGTAGTGGCGGCAAGAAGTGGGCTCCGCCACCCGGCAGTGAGACGGAGTACGTCCAGCCCAACTCGCTCCCGTTTCAGCCGCAGTTCTTTTCCGCGGAGGAGTTCCGCGTCGTCACCCGATTCGTCGAGGTCCTGCTGGGCAACGCGGACGCCACGGCCTTGTCACAAGCTACCCAGTGGTTCGACCAGTGGCTGTATTCTGCCGCGGGAGTTCGCGCCGCCGCGCAGCACCTCGACCCGCTGCATCGCCTGCTCGCCGTGGCCGTCAACGGAGAAGAATCGGTGCGCGATCTCGAAACCGCCGATCCCCAATCTGTAGTTCGTGCCGGACTCGCCGCGCTGCACGATCTCTCTCTCCAGGCCCACGGTCAGGAATTCCTGCAACTCACCGCTTCCCAACAGATCGATCTGCTGACTTCCTCCGGTACCGGCCAGCCCGGCAACCCGCTACGAAAGTTCTTCGAGATCACCCGTGCCCAAGCCATCCGCGGCTACTACACCTCGGCCGCGGGCCTGGAGGAACTCGACTACAAAGGCAACACCTACTACGGCGACAGCCCGGGCTGCGAAGCGAAATCCTGAGCGCTGTCCGCGGACGCGGAGTCTCGATGACAGGCAAGCCAGAAGCTATTGGAACAGTGAGCTGGGATTTTTGCCGGCGTCATGAGTCCAGCCCCTGCCGCACATCCGTTCTTGCGATGCCTCCCACGAGTCAGGCCAGCACCATGGCTTCGAGGGCCGCCTTGTTTCTGATAAGCACGCTCGGACCCTTGGTGGAGATCAACATCCTGGTCCGCAATTCGGTCAGCGCCCGGGTGACGGTTTCGCGTGTCACTCCGACCACCTGGGCGATCTCCTCGTGGGTCAAAGTCAAGTTGAAACGGATGCCTATCGCCGTTTCCTGCCCGTGCACAGCCGCTTCCAGCAGGAACGAGGCCATTTTTTCGGTGGCCGAAGGAGTCAGCCCAAGATAGCGAATCTGGTGGCAGGCCCCGCGGTAATACTTACTGAATTGCTGCATTGCGCTGATCGAAGCATCGCCGTGTTCATGTAACAGCTTCATAAAATCATCGCGCCGGATGAAGTCCACCTGGCAGGGTTGCAGAGTCTCGGCGGTAACTTCGTGGGGATCTCCGGAAACGGCCGAGTGCAGGCCCAGCAATTCACCCGCTTCGACCACCCGCACGATAACGGTTTTTCCATCGGGCGATGCCATGGTTAGCTTCACGCGCCCTTTGCAGAGCATGTACACTCCGCGTGGCACCTGGCTTTCGACAAACAAAACAGCCCCGCGCAGGATACGTGCTGGTAAATTTCATCTTCTGAAAATCGGCCAGAGTTGCAGCACTCATCTGGCAAAAAAATCCATCTTTTCGCATCGGGCAGGTTGCGCAATCATCTGTCATTTCCATTCCGTACGGTGCCTGCGTGTCATTTCGAACTCCTATCTTCGCAATGCGGTTCAGAGTTTGTGTTCCTGTCCTCCAGGACTTGGCGGAGAAAACTCGAGGCCCCCGTGAGAGCAACACCTTCCCGCTGCATTCGCAGGATCAGATCCTGTCCGGTTGCATCAATGAAACTCACCGCTCCCAGGTCGATACTGATCGGCTGTCCGCCCGCCATATTGGCCGAGGCAAGCCAGGCCTTTCGCAATTCATCTACCCACGGCCCCGTAATGCGGCCCTCCAGTTTTAGAAGGACGACATCGGGGGTTCTTTGAAGAGTGATCCTGAGCACGCGATGGTAAAAGCACGGCTACTGCCATAGCGCGAGCTCAAGCGCAGTAGCATATCTAAGGCATTTATTATGAATTAGATAGGACGAAGCTGAAGCGTGAATGACTGCTGACCAAGGGTTCTATTGACGAGACGGTATATCGTCAGTCGGCGCCATTCCGTCAGTTTCTAACGACCTGCCTGGATCCCGAAAATTGAGCTGTACGGGCAAAGCGGAGTAGCTCCCGGGTTTGCCCGTACACACCGCTCCTTACTAGGCTGCCTTGGGCTTGATCTCGATCGCCTTTCCCTTGACAGCCTTCGGCATGGTCAATTGCAGGACGCCGTTCTTCAAAGTTGCGGCAGTTTTCTCGGCATCCACACTCGCAGGCAGATCCACAATTCGCAGAATCTGGTTCGAGCAAAATTCCGAATAGACAGTCTTGCCTTTCTTCTCGTCTCTTTGTGTCTCGGTTTCGCGCTTGCCGGTGATAGTCAAACGGCGCGGTTCGACGCTGACTTCGAGCTCCTTCTCGCTGAAACCAGGCACCTCAGCCCTGACCTCGAAGCTATCTTCTGCCTCAACCACCTTCACATGAACCGGATGAAGCATTTCCATTTCAGCCTTGAACCAGTCTTCGAGGTCATGGCCGATTGTCCGCCCGTTTCCTTCGAAGATCTCGAATGCTCTCTGGGTAATTGCTTGAGACATCTTGTTGACCCGATCCATCAGATTCTCGACCGGAGTTATTGTGACCTGTCTTTCTTCAGGTCGCTGTACTGCAATCGATGTGGCCATGGTAATTTCCTCACTTCCTGGGGTAATCCGTGCCGGCTCGCGCGGTGCCTGTTCCTGCATTTGAGGGCACCGGCGCCGCCTCTGCTGGCACATACAGGATCGCGCAAAGGGGCGCGACGACGCAGTGATGGAGATCACGGATTGCAGTGATTCGTCATACCCAGCGCCGAGCAGACTGGATCAGACTTGTTGACGTTGGATCTTCAGCTTCTGCATGCGCGAGTTCAAGGTTGTGCGATTCATGCCCAGCCGCTCGGCCGCGCCGCCCGGACCGCCAATTTTGCCTTTGGTTTCTCTGAGCACGCGGATAATGTGTTCCCGCTCAATGTCCTCCAGTGCCGATGAGGTGGAGGGCAACCCAGCCTCTACTGGCACAGGCTCAAACGCCGGAATCTTCAAGACCGGCCCGCTGGAAAGAATGACCGCGCGCTCGATGACATGTTCCAGCTCGCGAATATTCCCTGGCCAGGAATATCGGCTCAGTGCCTGCATCCCTTCCGGTGACACGATCTCGATCGTTTTCTTCATGCGCTGCGAGAATTTCGACAGGAAATATTGGACCAGCAGTGGTATGTCCTCGCGCCGCTCGCGCAGCGGCGGCACCAGGATGGGAAAAACATTCAGCCGGTAAAACAGGTCAGCACGGAATTGCGCCGCCGCTACCAGCTTTCCCAGGTCGCGGTTGGTGGCGGCGACGATTCGAACGTCACTTCTAATCGTGCGGGTACTGCCCAGCCGTTCGAACTCCCTCTCCTGTAATGCGCGCAAAAGTTTCGGCTGCAGCTCAAGCGGGATATCTCCAACCTCATCGAGAAAAATCGTTCCCTGATGAGCTAATTCCAGCCGTCCTACGCGGGCTGCAATCGCACCGGTGAACGCTCCTTTTTCGTGACCGAACAACTCGCTTTCAAGCAAGCCGGCGGGTATGGACGCGCAACTGACGCGGACGAAAGTGTGGTCCCGGCGAGGACTCAGATTGTGGACCGCCCGGGCCAGCAATTCCTTCCCCGTACCGGTCTCCCCAAGAATCAAAACTGTGGAGTCTGTGGGGGCCACAGTTTCGACCTGTTTCAGAACTCGCCTTATAGGCTTGCTGTGGCCGACAATTTCCTCAAAATTGAACTCGGTTTTCAGTTCGTCTTCCAGATATTGCTTCTGCTCCGCGAGTTGGTCCTTCAGTTCGGAGACACGCTGGAACGCCATGGCATTGCCGAAAGCTATGGCCACCTGGCCTGCGATCTGGGTCAGTATGCTTACGTCATCTTCGGTAAAGTTTCCCGGACGCCGGCTAAACACATTCAACGTCCCCAGCACGCCTTCCCGGCCCAGCAATGGAATCCAGCAGCCGGACTTCAACCCCTGGTGAGCAAATTCGGGGGGCGACTCGAACGGCCATTTTTCATCAGGCAGCCCCTTAAGAAGCAGAGGCTTGCGGGCCGTGAACGCCCATCCCGACGGTGACTTGCCCAGGGCTACCAAAGGCTCCTCCCCGAAACTTGCGCTGACTTCAGCGCCGGCAGAAGGCTCAAGCGCATGCATGCGCAACATCCTGGTTGGCGCATCGTAAAACGCAAGTGCGGCATAGTCGAACGGCTTGACCTGTCGGACACAAGTGGCAATAGCGGACAGCAACTGGCGGATGTCGAGATTTGACACCAGCGCGCTCGTTACTTCCAGCAAAAACGCTTCCCGAGCCCGCTTTCCTTCGGTCATGTCGCGCGTGACCTTGGTGAAGCCCAACAGGTTGCCGTCTCTGTCATGCAAAGCCGTGATCACCACATCCGCCCAGAAGCGCGAACCATCCTTCCGGAGTCGCCAACCTTCCTCTTCCCACCGTCCCTCCGCGGCGGCGAATATGAGTTCCTCGTTCGGCTTACCACGATCAATATCCTCGGAGGGGTAGAACACGGAAAAGTGCTGCCCAATGATTTCGTCGGCGGTATAGCCCTTGATTTTCCGCGCACCCTCGTTCCAGCTCAGGATCTTTCCGGTGGGGTCGAGCATGAAAATGGCGTAGTCCCTGACTTCTTCCACCAGGAGCCTGAAGCGCTCCTGGCTTGACCGCAAGGCTTCTTCCGCTCGCTTGCGCTCGGTCACATCGCGAATCGCAGCCGTGACCAGGACGCCGTCCGGTTCCTCAAGCGGGCTCAGGCTGATTTCTACTGGAAACGTGGTACCGTCTTTGCGGCGCCCGAGCAGCTCGAGACCGGTGCCCATGGGGCGCGGGTGAGGCGCGGCGGAATACGTATCCCTGTGATGTGTATGTCCGGGGCGGAGGCTTTCGGGAATCAGAATTTCGACCGGCTGCCTGAGCAGTTCTTCTCGAGCATAGCCAAACATCTTCTCCGTCTGCGAGTTGACCAGCAGGATCCGCCCGCTTCGATCCACAATGACCATGGCGTCGGGCGCTGCTTCCAGCAGACGGCGGAATTTCTCGTCCCCCTGGCTCACGCCTCTATTGTAGTTGGTTCCTGGTTGCGGGCGCGAAACTGGCCTCAACCAGTAAGTGTTACTCAGCGAGACACGCACTTAGCTGGGACATCGGACAAGAACAGACAGTCCGGTGCGCCTCGCCGTCCGGCGAGTTTCTGTGTCGCGGCCGGATCACTACTCCCAGCCCGAGGTGATATTCCAGCAAGTGAGTTTGAGAGCACCCATCGCAGAGCCAAAAATGTCTTATGCAGCATCCGGCGGCCCCAGGCGTTTCAGTGCCCTGGCGATTATTGTGAAAACGAAACACCCGTCCCCGGCGATAGTCAAAAGCTTTCGTGCAATCCGGATTTGAACACTCAAAGCACATGACCTTGCTCCTCCTGCGTCCTTCTAGGCCTGGCCCACGGTGTTCCCTGCGGCCAGGCCGGGACGGCGTTGAGCTCGCTCGAACTCCAGCTTCTGAATCATATTCATGAGCCACTCGCCCACGGCCGCCTCCAGTTCTTCCGGGGTGCTCCAGTGATGCAGGGATTCGATGGTATCGTTTCGCTCATTCAGGGGAATGTAGTGACACGGCGGCTTTCCTTCACGAACTTCCGCCGGCACCAGCGACATCAAGACGCATTCGGAGCAAGGTCTCTTGTGTTCCGGATCGCCATAATTCAAGCAGGTCGGAGAATCCTCGAAAATAAATCGGGGGCGCCATGAAGACCCCTTACGGTAGCCTCCACCCTTCAGGAACTCCAGTTCCAGCTTCAGTACTTCGAGGAGATCGCGCTTTTTGCTTGCCATATGCACCCTCCAGCTACCGGATTACCAGTCTGTTCCCGAATCGACGCGATGGCGGTGAGGCGCATCACCCGGCATGGTAACGGGACTCACGCGGAAGGCAAGACATCTGAGTTTCGGGAAGGAAAGCATCCGGAAAAAACCGCGGGCGCCTTGCCAGGTTAGAGCACGATGACCGCGGCACCATCGATGGCGTCCCGCTTCACCGCGTCCAAAGCTTCATTAGCCTGATCGAGGGAAAAGGCCGTTACCTTGGGCCTGAGGTCAATCTCGGTTGCGATTTGGATAAAATCCCGGGCATCGGAGCGCGTCATGTTGGCCACACTGCGAAGCTGTCGCTCGCCCCAAAGCAGGCGGTCGTAGTCGAATTCAGGAATCCGGTCGAGATGAATGGCGTTAATCGCAACTACCCCGCCCTTCCGCAGACTCCCGAGAGCGGCTACCACCACATCTCCGCTGGGCGCAAAAGTGACCGCACGGTCTAACTCGACCGGAGGTTTCTCGATCTCATTTCCTACCCAGGTTGCGCCCAGCGACTCCGCAAGGCGTCGATGAGATGTGCCCCGAGTCGAGACATACACTTCACATTGCCACGCCTGAAGAACAGCTATGGCGAGGTGCGCCGACGCCCCAAAACCAAATAGCCCAACCCGCTCGCCGTGCTCCACTCCTGCTACCCGAAGGCTGCGAAAACCGATGATGCCCGCACACAAAAGAGGGGCGGCGCGCAAATCATCCAGCGTGTCAGGAAGAGGAAATACAAAATCAGACCGGGCCAGCGTATATTCGGCATATCCGCCATCCACGGAGTAGCCGGTAAAGGTGGCCGCATCGCACAGATTTTCAAAGCCGTGCTGGCAATACCAGCACTTCCCGTCAACCCCACCAATCCAGGAAACACCGACCCGAGAACCCAAAGGAAGGTCCGCCGTGCCTCCTTCGACGATCTCACCCACGATCTGATGACCGGGAATAAGTCTTTTGCGAAGAGATGGGAGTTCGCCTTCGACGATGTGCAGATCCGTTCGGCAGACGCCGCAGGCCCGCACTCGCAGAAGGACTTGCCTGGTCGCGGCGGAGGGCTGCGGAACTTCCTCGATCCCAAGAGGGTTACTTGAAATCTTGTCCGGCGAGGTCAGGATGGCGGCTCTCATGGAAGAACTCCTTGGACCCTGGCCTGGCAGACTATCAGTTCTGGTGCCGCTACTTCACGCCGCACTCCGCGGCTTTCATTTTGGTTGCGATTTTTCTTCTGCGGCCATGTTCCTTTATCTCCTGCAGGGTTGCCGCAGGAATGCAGCCTTCCTGCATGACAATCGAGCAAGGCCGCACCGGCAAACGCTTCAGGCGCTCAAAAAACTCTCCCACATAAACATCAGGAAGGTAGCTGCTTACCAGCAGGATGTCGTACGCTTCAGATTTCAGGAGTTCCAGCGCTTCAAGCCCACTCCATGTGGTGATCGAATCATAACCAGCCCGCTGTAACATCACCCCAAGTCTGCCGGATTCTTCTTCGTTGTTGTCAACGATGAGAACCCGTTTGTTCTGTGCTTCGGCCATGGTAAATTCCTTTCCGTCTGGGGTTCAGAACGGCGCCAGCCCGCTGACGCGAGTCACCTGGGGCCATTCTGCGAACGCGTCATTGGCAGAATTTCCTTCTTGTTGACGCGACGGCGTCTGCGCAATGCCTGGTCCGTGGCGGTCTCCGACTTTTGCAACAACTTCCTTGACTCCGCCACCACTTCCGCTTCCTTCGCGTCGGTGCGTGCTTTTATCTCTCGGCCTTCTCCGGTGTCTGCCATACTCTCCCCTTCGCAATGGTTGTAACTATCTTGTGCATTCTCGCCTTGCTTGGCCGGTCCGTCTGTGACCGCCCTCACAGCGCGCGGTGATCGTTTTGTTTCAGCTTCATGATCTTGCAACGTAGGAACTCAGTACGCGCATGTAATTGCCGCGCTCAAAAGCCGCCGGATCGGATACGGAACGCTGGCTCATGCTTCCACGCATCTGCCGGATCGATTCGTATTCGTGTTCCTCCATCCAGTGGACCAGGTGGTTGAGCACGGAAGCTGCGTGGTCAATGCCGTTCTGCAACAGCGCTGAGGTCATCATGGCCACATGCGCCCCCGCCATCATGGATTTCAGGACGTCCTGGGCGCTGTGCACACCGCCCGTGACCGCCAGGTCGGCGCGGACCCAGCCATAAAGAATGGCGACCCAGTGCAGCCGCAGCAGCAGCTCTTGCGGACGGCTCAGGGTCAGGCTGGGCACGACTTCCAGAGATTCAATGTCGAAATCCGGCTGGTAAAAGCGGTTGAAAAGGACCAATCCGTTCGCGCCGGCCGCATCCAGCTGTTTGCCCATGTTCGCGATCGCGCTGAAGAAGTGCGAAAACTTTACTGCGACGGGAATGCTGACGTTTGCTTTGACCTGGCGCACCAGATCGCAGTAGTTCTGCTCGACCTCGGCGCCGCTGATGTTGGGATCGGTAATGATGGCGTAGATGTTCAGCTCGATCGCGTCCGCTCCGGCTTGCTCCATCAGGCCGGCATATCGCGCCCAGCCGCCGGGAGAGACTCCATTCAGGCTGGCAATCACCGGAATCGAGACTCGCTCCCTGGCTTTTCGGATCAGTTCGAGATAGCCATCGGCGCCCAGATTATAGGTATGCAGGTCCGGTAAATAGTTCAGCGATTCCGCAAAGCTTTCGCTGCCCCGTGCAAGATCGGAGTCAACCGCCCGGCTCTCCAGGTCGAGCTGTTCTTCAAAGAGCGAGGGTAGCACCACAGCGCCAACCCCGGCGTCTTCCAGATGCCGGAATGTTCTGCAGCGACTCGCAGAGTGGAGACGCCGAAGCCACAATCGGAGACTTCATCGGTAAACCGAGATACGTGGTTGTAATATCGATCATTTCTCTTCTCCTGCGGTGACAGGTTGCGCCATGGATGAGGCTGGCTCGGGAGTGGCCCTGCCAGGGGCCTCTGCATCGCCAGGCATGGCGGCGCGGTTCGCGTACACGCCCCACTGCCGGTGGACATCCTCCTGGGCGAGCTTAAGCAGTTCACGGGCGGCTTGCGGATTGCTTCGTGCCAGCATGGTGTAGCGGGCTTCCTGATACGCGTATTGCTTGAATGGAATACTGGGCGCCCGGGAATCAAGCTGAAAGGGATTCTTCCCTTCCCGGCGTAGCTCGGGGTTGTAGCGCATCAAGGGCCAGTAACCCGAGAGCACCGCGGCCTTTTGCTGCGCCATACCCTGGCTCATGTCGTAGCCGTGGGCAATGCAGTGGCTGTAGGCGATGATCAGCGAAGGCCCGTCAAAGGCCTCGGCTTCGAGGAACGCCTTCACCGTATGCGTGTCGTTGCCTCCCATAGCTACACGGGCAACGTAAACCGATCCGTAGCTGATGGCCTCCATCGCCAGGTCTTTCTTACCGGCATGTTTGCCTCCGGTGGCGAATTTCGCCACCGCGCCGCGCGGTGTCGCTTTCGACATCTGCCCGCCGGTATTGGAATAAACTTCTGTATCGAGCACCAGGACGTTGACGTTCATGCCGGAGCCCAGGACGTGATCGAGTCCTCCAGCGCCGATGTCATAAGCCCATCCGTCGCCGCCTACCAGCCACACACTCTTGCGTACCAGTGTGTCGGCGAGAGCCTGAAGATCGCGCGATGCCGGCGTATCCAGCGGGCTGATCTTCTGCTTCAACTCGGCTACGCGTTTTCTCTGTGCTTCGATTCCAGCCTCGCTCGACTGGTCCGCATTCAGAAGCGCACTCACCAGCGGATCGCCCAGCTGCGGGGCCAGCTGGGTCACCAGTTGACGTGCATAGTCTGCCTGTTTATCCACCGCCAATCGCATGCCCAGGCCAAACTCGGCATTGTCTTCAAAGAGCGAGTTGGACCAGGCTGGACCCCGCCCCTGCGAATTGCTGGTGTAAGGAGTTGTGGGCAGATTGCCGCCGTAGATCGACGAGCAGCCGGTTGCATTCGCGATCATCAAGCGATCGCCAAAAAGCTGGGTCAGCAATTTGATGTAGGGTGTTTCGCCGCAGCCCGCGCACGCTCCGGAAAACTCGAAGAGCGGTTCCAGCAGCTGGACATCTTTTACCTGACCGTGAGAGAGCTGGCTCCGGTCGGGGTCCGGAAGTTTAGTGAAGAAATCCCAATTGGCGCTCTCGGCCTCGCGGAGTGGCGCCTGCGGCTGCATATTGATGGCTTTGTGTTTTGCCTCGCTCTTGCTCTTTACCGGGCAGACCTCAACGCAGAGCTCGCATCCCGTGCAATCTTCCGGAGAAACCTGAAGCGTGTAACGCAGATTTTCGAATTCGCGCCAGCGCGGCTTTTCCGGACTTGAACCCAGCCGGCGCGCCGCCAGTAACAGGGAGTCATAGACCTTGGCGCGAATGACCGCGTGCGGACAGACCAAGACGCACTTGCCGCACTGAATGCAAAGCTGTTCGTCCCAAACCGGAATCTCTTGCGCGATATTCCGCTTCTCCCACTTTGCGGTGCCCGTCGGGAACGTGCCGTCAACAGGCATGGCGCTTACCGGAAGGTCGTCTCCGCGGCCCGCGATCATCGGGCCAATCACGTCGCGCACAAACTCCGGAGCCCGTTCAGGAACGGCGGGCAGAACTCTCAACCCGCTCGACGCCACGGAGGGAACGGTGACCTGATGGAGATGGCTGAGGGTGTGGTCCACGGCAACACAATTCTTGGCTACCACAGCCTCGCCGCGTTTTCCGTAGGTCTCGCGAATGGCATTC
This sequence comes from Terriglobia bacterium, assembly GCA_963699935.1. GTDB lineage: Bacteria > Acidobacteriota > Terriglobia > Terriglobales > Acidobacteriaceae > JAIQFF01. The sequence continues at coordinate 44,690 of CAVOVU010000020.1, read as the reverse complement.
TTTGATGGCCTCAATCGCCTGTTCGCGCGGCAGGACCCCGCTGATGGCGAAGAAGCAGGTCTGCATGATGGTATTGATGCGGTTGCCCATCTCCGTCTCGCGCGCGACCTTGTACGCATCGATCAGGTAGAACTTGAGTTTCTTCTGGATAATGATTTCCTGCGCCGACTGCGGCAGGTGGTTCCATATCTCGTTCGCCCCAAAGGGAGCATTCAGTAGAAACGTCGCGCCCGGTTCGGCACAATCCAAAACGTCCATGCGCTCGAGGAATTGGAACTGGTGGCACGCAACAAAGCTGGCCCTGGTGATCAGGTAGGACGAACGAATCGGCCGCGGCCCAAAACGCAGATGTGAAACGGTAACCGACCCCGCCTTCTTCGAGTCATACACGAAATAGCCCTGCGCGTATAGTTATCGGTGTTCTTGCCGATAATCTTGATCGAGTTCTTGTTCGCCCCCACGGTTCCATCCGAACCGAGGCCATAGAACAGGGCGCGTACCGCGCTGGGGTCCTCAGTGGAGAACTCGGGATCGTAGTCCAGGCTGGTGTGCGTAACATCGTCGTGAATCCCCACCGTAAAATGATTCTTGGGATCGGATTTCTCGATTTCATCGAAGACAGCTTTTGCCATGGCTGGGGTGAATTCCTTCGATGCGAGACCGTAGCGGCCCCCGATAATCCTCGGGAAGGTCTTCGAGGCCGCGTTCCTTGCCGGCCACGACTCGCTCAGCGCGGTCACCACATCCAGGTAGAGCGGCTCGCCCAGGCTGCCCGGCTCTTTGGTGCGATCCAGCACCGCAATGCGCCGTACCGTCTTCGGAAGCGCCGAAATAAAAGCTTCGGTTGCGAAAGGCCGATAAAGCCGCACCTTCAACAACCCCACTTTCTCGCCCTGTTGCAGCAGATGTTCCATGGTCTCTTCCACGGCCCCTGCACCCGAGCCCATCATCACAATCACCCGTTCCGCATCGGGAGCTCCGACGTAGTCGAACAGGCGGTAGCTCCGGCCGGTACGCTGGGCAAAGCGATCCATTACACTCTGCACAATCGTCGGACACGCCCGGTAGTAAGGATTGCTCGCCTCGCGAGCTTGAAAGATACACGTCGGGATTTTGTGCCGTGCCCCGCAGTAAGGGATGATCGGGAGACAATGCCCGCTGCCGATGCTGCCGGACCAGGGTGTCATCGATCAGCTCACGCAGATCGTCATCCTCCAGCAGCGCGATCTTGTTAACTTCATGCGAGGTGCGGAAGCCGTCAAAGAAATGCAGGAAGGGGATACGTGATTCAAGCGCAGCCGCCTGGGCGATCAAGGCAAAATCACCGGCCTCCTGCACGGAATTGGAGCAAAGCATCGCAAAGCCGGTTGCGCGCGCGGCCATCACATCGCTGTGATCACCGAAAATCGAGAGCGCATGCGTCGCCACAGCACGGGCGGCTACATGGATCACGGTGGGCGTCAGCTCTCCGGCGATCTTGTACATATTGGGAATCATGAGAAGCAGACCTTGAGACGCCGTGAACGTCGTTCCAAGCGCTCCAGCCTGAAGCGCGCCATGCAGAGTCCCCGCCGCGCCTCCTTCACTCTGCATTTCGATGACCGTGGGCACTGCGCCCCAGATGTTCTTGCGCTCTTCTTCTTTCCACTGGTCCGCCCACTCCCCCATCGGCGAAGCAGGAGTAATGGGGTAGATGGCAATCACTTCGTTGAGCCGATACGCTACCGAGGCGGCAGCTTCGTTTCCGTCCAGAATGCCCGTGTTTCCGGTCATGTCTCTTCCCCCCAATGCCCTCATCAGCAGTCATTTTCACCGAACGCGGGCCGGAACCACGGTGGTTGAGGTCACCGGGGAAAGTGATCAGCGTCACTGCGGCATGGTCCAGGATCCCTCTTAATGGTGCCTGTGTTGGAGCACCGCCATCCTGAGAGGAGGCAACACCATGGAAGCTCTTCAGACGAGCACGCGCATATCGCTCAGCAACATCCTGGTAACGACCGATTTTTCGAAAGCTTCAAAGAATGCTCTGCCGTTTGCCGCCGCTCTTGCCCGCCAATACGAGGCAAAGATTATTGTGGCGCACGCGCTTAGTCCGGAACTGCACATGAGCGTGCCTTTGGATCCGCTGCCCAAAGACGCCGACCCGACTTTCCTGGAGGCGCAAGGAAAACTCGCGGAATTTTCTCTGGGCAACTCTCTGGGAGTAAGACCCGCCAGGATGCTGTTAAAGCGTGGAGATGTGTGGAGTGTGATCTCCGATATCATTCAGCAGAACAAGATCGACCTCGTGGTGACGGGCACGCACGGGCGTCAGGGGCTGAAGAAGCTGGTGCTGGGATCGGAGGCGGAAAAGATCTTCAGGAAAGCAACTTGCCCCGTATTGACTGTCGGCCCCCGGGTTGTCCCACCGAGCGACACGAACTGGAAGCTCGAGACCATTCTCTTCCCCACCGACGGCTCGGAGACTTCACTGAAAGCTCTTCCGTATGCGTTGTCTCTGGCGGAAGAAAATCAGGCCAATTTGATTTTCTTACAGCTGATGCCCATGGCTCCCACCCAGTACCGGGAATCTGACGAGGCCAGCGCCCGCGAATCGATGCGCCTGATGGTTCCTCGATCGGCCGAGGACTGGTGTCAACCTGAGTTCGTAGCGCGCTTCGAGTTCCCTGCCGAGGGCATTCTGGGCTTCGCTAAGGAACGGAATGTGAACTTGATCGTAATGGGAGTGAGAAAATCGGGAGACAGCGGCGTGCCCGAACATCTACCTTGGCCAGTCGCCTCCCAGGTAGTCGCGCAAGCGCAGTGCCCGGTGCTGACGGTTCGAAGCTAGGAATGCCGTGAACTGCTCTTTAAAGTGGTGAGTCTGGTTGGTCGAAAGGAATGCTGGTCATGAACCGTACCCGCCGTATTTCGCCCGTCCTCCGCTGCTTGGCGGCTGGCGCTGGGCTCGCCACCGCTTTGTACGCCACTCGCGCCACCTTCACCTGGCTGCAATATGGACATCCTGCGGGCCCGGAGGCCGGCGAAACCGACTCGTTGTTGGATGAGTTCATTCCTGCGTATGAGGTGGTAGAACGTCATCATGTGCGAGTGGCTGCTCCGGCCGCAATTGCTCTGGCCGCGGCTTGCGATATGGATCTCACGCAATCGGCAATCATCCGTGGGATCTTCAAGGGCCGCGAATTGATACTGGGAGCCCAGCCCGACAAGATGCGTAGCCCGCGGACACTATTGGCTTGGGCCCAAGAGTTGGGATGGGCTGTGCTGGCCGAGGTTCCTGATCGCGAGGTCGTCCTGGGCGCTGTCACGCGTCCGTGGGACGCCAATCCCGTGTTCCGCCCGCTGCCACCCCAGGAGTTTGCTGGCTTTCGCGAACCTGGTTACGCAAAGATCGTGTGGACCCTGCGCGCCGATCCGATCAACGCCACGGAATCTGTCGCTCGCACCGAAACCCGCGTCTCCACCACCGACGAGGCTGCCCGCAAAAAGTTCCGGCGTTACTGGTCGCTGGTTTCGCCAGGTGTGGAAGTGATTCGATGGATATCTCTCCAACTGGTGAAAAGGGAGGCCGAAAGCCGGATGCGACGGAGTCAGGTGACCGCGTACGGGGCTGCCTTGAAAGACGAAACGGTACACGAAGCCGCGCGCTCATGAGTGTGCCAGGTCCGGATGATCGGGATCCGGTACAGAAACTTCTGACAGCCAGCGTACTCTATTTTGCCCTGGTGTTTGCCGCTGGCTGATCACTGTCGCTGCGATCACTGTGACTTCAATCACCATGACCTGTGATCCATGCCATCGCAAGCCGAAGGGCCTTCCCTGCGATCCTGATCCTGCGAGGTGCCCTATGGCGAAAGACGAGCGTGACCTGCTGGATCTTCTTAAGTTTGAACTCAAATTCCTGGAAGATGGCGGCTATGGCCGTTCTCCACATACGCCCTGGCGTCGTCCTCTTGTGTTCGAGGACTCGCTCACCTGCCTTAATTTCGGCGACCCTGCCCACACTCATCCCTGCAGCGAATGCCTGCTGATGGAGTTTGTCCCCGCAGAGCTAGAAGGACCAGGTTTCGCCGTGCCGGCTCATTCCTCTGACTCCGAAGGGTGAGACAGCCGATTATTTCTATCGCTGCGGAACCCAACTGGAGCTGGAAGAAGCGCTTGCGGGCTGGCTACGAGATCAAATCAGCCAAATCGAAGAAGAGCGCGAGCAGGCCTCCAAGACCGGGGACCAGCGACTGCCGGCTCAACGCGGGTTGGGTGAACTCCAGCGGAAACAGTGGCTGGCCTTTGCCGACAATCTGTACGTGCTGGCCAATCGCCATCGCGACAACCATGACTACGTGGTGGCGAATGGGTTGTATTGTCGCGCGCTTGAGGCGGCCCAGAAGGTCGCGGCCAGCGCGGATGGCCTCTTGCTCGTGCGGCGCAGATCCGCAACGATCAGCAAGCCGTATGCGCGATTCTGCAAGCGAGCGAACATGGCGTGGGTAGAACTGAGCCGGAACTGCAGTCGGTTGCCCGGTAGTGGCCGTATTGCGAATTTCAGGAGGTCGTCCTGTGAAAATCCTGCTGACTGTTTCTCTCGTGTTCGTGGTTGGCTTTTGCGCCCAGGCACAACAGGGTAAACAACCTCCGAAGACGCCGGCTCCGCCCTACACGATTCCTGAAGAGGCGGTCCATCAGGCCAACCCGGTCAAGGCCACTTCTGAGTCGATCGCCGGCGGCAAGAGGTGGTACGGATATGACTGCGCCATGTGCCACGGTAAGGACGGCGATGGCAAGGGCGAGGTCGGCGCGGACATGAAGTTGAACGTCAGCGATTTCACCGATCCTGCAACCCTGAAAGCCAGGACCGATGGAGAACTCTTTTACATTATCAAGACCGGAAAAGGCGATATGCCGCCCGAAGGCGCTCGGCTTAAAGCCAACGAACTCTGGGACCTGGTGAACTATATCCGATCACTGGCGAAGAAGGATCCGTCGGCCGAGAAGGCGGCACGTTGAGTTCTCAGCCGCCGCAACGACATAGGTAGCGACATGAAGAACACAAAGATTCCTCGCATCAGTCCCGCCAAAAAGCTTCTCTACGCCTTCGTGGGGCTGTTGGCGGGTGACTTGATACTGCTCTTTTTTCTTCTCCAACACGCACTCCATGCCACTCTACTCGCAGGAGAAGCTGCCCGTGCGGTTCCAGATGCGGTTGACACCTTCATTCTCTATGCGATCTTCTCATTCATAGGTTGGATGCTCGTAGGCCTGCCCGCAACGCTGCTGTTCCCCGCACGCTCGATCGCACGCCTGTCGTGGCCGCGAGCCTTGGTTGTGGGCGCTACGGTCGGCCCGATCGCGCTGCTTGTGATCTTCGCGCTGCTCAGTCAAAGTCAAATCTACTTCCGCAACTTCGCCGAAATCTGCACACTATTCGCCTACACGATCCTGGTCTCGACCGTTTCTTTCCTGGTGTACCTGGCCTTGCTGCGCAAGGAAATGAAGAGCAATCCAACCCGGTCACAACACTTCTTCCATCGGGCGTAGCATGATTGCCGGCCCACCTTTCGAGAGAAGATCAGCGCAATGCCACAATGGAGGCAGTCGAGGCAACGGCCATGATGGCCAGCCAGGCCGGGGTTAGTCTTCGAAATCTGCCCCTTCCAACCGCGGCGCCCAGCAGCAGCTTCAGAATTGTGTTGGAGAGTATGCCGATGGCAATCGCCTCGGCTGCGACCGGAATCGGTATCTGTCCATCCGCGCTCTTTGCCATCGAGATGGTCAGAACATCCACATCGGTCAGCCCAAGAACCGCGCCCGAGAATAGCAGACCAGCTTCTCCCCAGTGCAAACGAACTGCGTGGACGGCAAATAACACGACTTGAAACAGCACCGTCATCTGGAATGCCGACATGACCTGGAGCGGGTTGGAGGGAGGTTGTACCGAACCTTTTGCTGCACGACGACTTAGTCCGATCAACACTATGATCGTGCCCACGAGAAGGGGCGCCACCAGATACGGGATCAAGGCCAGGGCCAGCGCGGGCCTGAGGATCGCAGTGGCAGCTAATACCCTCAAATTCATGATGGTGCATGCGGCCACGACTCCGACGGAGAGCGGAAAGGAGGATTCTTGTTCCTGACGGCTTATGCGTGCAAAAGCAAATGCAACCGCCGTGGAGGAAACAAATCCGCCGAGCAAGCCCAGGACTGGGTACCCACGCTCGGAGCCTACGAGGCGGCGCGCCACGTAGCCGATGAAGCTCAATCCGGAAAACAACAATACAAACAGCCAGAGTTGGCGCGGCCGGACTCCGCCTAAAGGACCGATTGGGCCCTCCGGCAAGAGAGGAAGAATGACAACCGCCATCACCGCGAAGCGCACACCAGCGCGCAACCCCGCGTCGTCGATGCGGGCTGTCATGGCATGCAGCCACGACTTCTCAACCAGAAGGAGCGTAGTGATCGCCACGATGGCACTGGCTAGTACGAGGTAACCAGTTCCGGCCAGGACGCCAGCCGATAGCACCACCAGCGCAGCCACTTCTGTCGTGCCATCAACGTCGCGCCGGCTGGCGGCAACATATGCAGCCACCACCAGCGCTGTTGCGCCGGCCAACAGAACAATCGCCACGGAATGTAACCCGAGGGTCCACAACCAACCCGCGACACCCGCCATTCCACCCAGAAGAGTAAAAGTTCGGATGCCGGCAAAGTGTGCTTCCGCACCGCCGGCGTGACCAGACCACTCGCGCTCCAGACCCACCGCGGCGCCACCCAGGGCTGCGATCGCGATTCCAATCACGTTGGGATGTTCAACCGTCATTTCGACAGGGCTAGCCGGCATGGACCGGACACGCACCTCATCCTATAGCATCGCCAACCAGTCGCGAACCATGAGGGAGGCCGGAGTGCGCGTGGTCACAACCCGTGGTGACACGGGGCACAGCGTCCAAACGAAAGAAGTGTGAAGTTGAAGCGGTAAGAACTTTTCAAGGAGACTCCTCATGAAAGCCCTGGAAGTCACGAGTCACGCCGGTATCTCTCTGAAGAACATCCTTTTCGCCACGGATTTCTCCGAAGCCTCCCAAGCCGCTCTGCCCTATGCGGCAGCCATCGCCCGCCGCTACGACAGTCAATTGCACATTGCTCATATAATGTCGCCGGCCAGCCATGTAATTCCTTCCCAGCCCGGCGGTCCAGTCACTATCGACTCCATCCACGAGGCTGCGCGCACGGACGTCCGTCAACGGATGGAGACGCTGGCATCACACCTAAAGACTGTCCCTCATCACACCTACGTTCGCGAAGGCGAGGTCTGGGAGAGCCTGTCTGACATCATCCGCACCCACGAAATTGACTTGCTGGTCGTGGGGACGCACGGGCGAACGGGCGTGAAGAAGTTCCTGCTCGGATCCAAGGCCGAAGAGATTTTGCGTCTGGCTCCCTGTCCAGTTCTTACCGTTGGCCCACAAATCACCGGCAGAGCCAGGTTAAATGCGGTCGAGGGTGAGGGAGAAGATCTCACGCCAGTTGAGATTTCAGTTGAACAGATCGTTTATGCCACAGATTTCAGCCCGGAGTCCCTCGCCGCAGCCCCTTTCGCGACCTCCCTGGCACAGGAATTTCAATCCAAGCTGACTCTGCTTCACGTGATCGAGAAGCTCACGGACATCGATTGCCGCCCGGGGCCAATCGATCTAGCCCTGCAAAGACTGGAGAAGTTGGTGCCCGAAGAAGCCAGCCTGTGGTGTTCACCCAGACCCGCGGTGCAAATTGGCTCACCCGCTGATTGCATTCTGCAGGAGGCCCTCGGCAGCAGAGCAGATCTTATTGTGCTCGGAGTGCGGGCCGCGTCGGGCAACCTGGGCGCAGCCACGCACCTGCCATGGGCAACGGCGCACAAGGTAGTTGCCCACGCCCACTGCCCGGTGCTTACGATTCCCTACAACACGACTCTTCGATCCCAAAGGAGTTCGAGAGGGATTTTATGAATTTGGAGAAATACTCCTATGAAGAAGCCCAGAGTTCTAAATCGAAACAAGTCGGGGAATGAAGGGCACACCCAGGTCGAACTCGCAGCCAAAATCCGGTGTCGCGCCTACGAACTTTATGAAGAGCACGGCAAAAGCGATGGTCACGCGTTCGAAGACTGGGTGCGGGCCGAAGCCGAGATACTCCGGCCAGAGGGGACAGCGGCGGCAGCTTAGAAGGGCAGCGTCTCGGACAGAACGTACCGGAATACTGGGAGTCGCGCTCGTCACCTTGGATACCTTAGACTCAGCTATGCAGCGGTGCGACCATAGGAAACTTTTGTGGGTATCGCAAGTGCCGGGTTCGGGCATACAGTATCGAGCGTGAAGGACGAAACCAGACGAGCCCTGCGAACCGGCCTCGATGCCTTATTCCTGCCCGATTCTGTAGCCCTTATTGGAGCCACCGAGCGTGCCGGGACGGTTGGCCGAACTATTCTCGAAAACCTTAAGCACCCCTCCTTCAAGGGGAAGGTGTATGCCGTCAATTCACGCCATTCCGAAATCTGTGGGCTCACGGCATATCCCAGCATTGGCAGGGTCCCTGAAAAAGTTGACTTGGCGGTGGTAGCCACGCCCGCGCCCACGGTTCCGCGGATTATCGGCGAATGCGTCGATGCAGGTGTGAAATCGGCAATCGTGATCTCTGCGGGATTCAAGGAGAGAGGCCCGCAGGGCGTCGAACTCGAGCGCCAGATTCAGGAACAACTGCGTCGCGGGGCCATGCGCCTGATTGGCCCCAACTGTCTGGGGGTCATGAATCCGGCGATCGGGCTCAACGCCACCTTCGCCAAGGATGCACCCCGGCCCGGCAACGTGGCCTTCCTGAGCCAGAGTGGAGCGCTGCTCACCGCAATCCTGGATTGGGGCCAGCTCGAACAGGTGGGATTCAGCGCCATTGTTTCGACCGGCTCCATGCTGGACGTGGGCTGGGGAGACCTGATTTACCACTTTGGCGACGATCCGAACACCCACAGCATTCTCATTTATATGGAGTCGGTCGGCGACGCCAGGTCATTTCTCTCGGCGGCTCGCGAAGTGGCGCTGCAAAAACCTATCATCGTTATCAAGGCGGGTCGTTCGGAAGCTGCCTCCAGGGCTGCGGCTTCTCACACCGGGGCATTGACCGGCAGTGATGAAGTTCTTGATGCCGCCTTCCGTCGCTCGGGCGTGTTGCGGGTCGGCGCCATCGCGGACCTGTTTTACATGGCGGAAGTTCTCAGCAAGCAGCCGCGTCCCAAGGGGCCACGGCTTACGATTCTGACCAATGCCGGCGGGCCCGCAGTTCTGGCCACGGATGCTCTGGTCGCAAATGGCGGAGAACTCGCTATTCTTTCCGAGACGACCGTACACGCCCTGGATGGATTTCTGCCGCCGCACTGGAGCCACAACAATCCGATTGACATTCTGGGCGACGCGGACTCGGAACGCTATGCCAAAGCAATTGAAATCGCTTCCCATGATCCAGATAGCGACGGCCTGCTGGTCATCCTTGCACCGCAAGGCATGACCGATCCAGCCGCTGTGGCAGAACGTTTAAAGCCGTACGCCCAATCGTCCGGGAAACCCGTGCTCACCAGTTGGATGGGAGGCGCCAGTGTTGCCTCGGGCGAGACCATCCTCAATGCCGCCGGCATTCCCACATTCCCCTTCCCCGACACCGCTGCCCGGGCCTTCACCTACATGTGGCGCTACAGCTATAACCTGCGCGGCCTGTACGAGACCCCGGCGCTGGCGGAAGGCGGCGAGCTCGACCCACATTCTCGACATCAGGCGGAAAAAGTTATCGAGACCGCCCGCAGCCAGGGCCGCGTCTTGCTGAATGAGTTCGAATCCAAACAGGTTCTGTCGCACTACGGTATTCCAACAGTTAAGACCGAGATCGCCCGCACTGAAGACGAAGCGGTGGTTTGCGCCCGTACTCTTGGATACCCGGTTGTGCTGAAGATTTTTTCCCAAACGATTACGCACAAGACCGACGTGGGCGGCGTGAAGCTCAACCTGGAAGATGAACCGTCCGTCCGCTCCGCCTTTCAGGCGATCAAGTCCTCCGTGGCCACGAAAGTCGGACCCGGTCATTTCTCCGGCGTTACCGTTCAGCCCATGGTGCGCCTTGAAGGTTACGAGTTGATTCTCGGCAGCAGCGTGGACCCGCAGTTTGGTCCGGTCATCCTGTTTGGTTCCGGTGGTCCGCTGGTTGAGGTGTATCGAGATCGTGCCCTGGCGCTGCCACCGCTGAACAGCACGCTTGCCCAGAGAATGATGGAACAAACTCGGATCTTCACGGCCCTCAAGGGCGTCCGTGGGCGCAAGCCGGTTGACTTGCCCGCCCTGGAGAGTCTGCTCGTCCGCTTCAGTCAACTGGTAATAGAACAGCCCTGGATTTCGGAAATCGATATCAACCCCTTGCTGGCTTCGCCCGGGCAATTCCTCGCCCTTGACGCCCGCGTGGTATTGCACCCGCACGGGACCGATCCTGATTGTCTTCCCAGGCCGGCGGTTCGGCCTTACCCGGCGCAATATGTTTCTTCGTGGACGATGAAGAACGGCACCTCCGTATTGCTGCGTCCTATTCGCCCCGAAGATGAACCTCTGATGGTGAAGTTCCACCAGACACTCTCGGACCGCAGTGTGTATTTGCGCTACTTCTACTCGCTTAGCTTGAGTTCACGCGTGTCGCATGATCGCATGGTGCGCATTTGCTTTGTGGACTACGACCGCGAGATTGCAATCGTCGCGGACCACCGGGACACGACGGGGGAACATCGCATCCTGGGAGTCGGCAGGCTGGTGAAGTCCCATGCCACGAACGAAGGAGAAGTTGCTGTGTTGATATCGGATGCCTGCCAGAATCAGGGCCTGGGAACCGAACTGTTCCGGCGGGTCGTACAGATCGCTAGGGAGGAGAAGCTGGCCCGGGTCGAAGCGGAAATCTTGCCGGATAACCTTCCCATGAAGAAGATTGCCAAACGCCTTGGCTTCCGTACGTCGGCTGTTGGAGATCCAACCTCTATGCGGGCCGTCCTCGACCTCTAAACCTAGCCAGGGCGGGTGTGATTTCGATCACAATCTCAGGTAACCCCCATCATAGGCTTCTCCCGCATCGACAAACTATAAGTGGGATGAAGGAGAAACCCCATGTCACACAGCTCTTGCGCACTGCTCATGGAACAGGATCATGACACCGCGACCATGAAGGCCCTGGTGTTTCATGGACCGGGAAACATCAGCCTGGAAACCGTGCCTATTCCGAAAGCACGGGCGGGTGAAGTGATCATCCGCGTTACTCTCACCACCATCTGCGGTACGGATCTCCACATCCTGAAAGGCGAATACCCGGTAAAGCCGGGCCTGATCATCGGTCACGAACCGGTGGGAGTCATTCACGAGATCGGCGACGGCGTGACCGGATATGAAGTCGGTGATCGAGTGCTGGTCGGAGCGATCACACCCTGCGGGCAATGCAACTTCTGTTTGAGCGGAAACTGGTCGCAGTGCGGTGGCGCGATCGGAGGCTGGAAGTTCGGCAATACCATCGACGGCGCCCAGGCAGAGTATCTACGGGTTCCCTACGCGCAGGCCAACCTGGCCAGGATCCCGGACGAATTGACCGATGAGCAGGTGGTACTGCTCGCGGACATCGCTTCCACTGGTATCTCGGCAGCGGAAAGAGCCGATCTGCAGATCGGGGATACAGTCGCCGTTTTCGCACAAGGGCCGATCGGTCTGTGCGCCACAGCCGGAGCGAAGCTCAAGGGCGCAAGCCTGATCATTGCCGTTGAATCGGACCCCGTTCGCACCAAGATGTCGAGGAAAATGGGTGCCGATGCAGTGTTTGACTTCAAACAACACGACATAGTCGAGGAAATCAAGCGCCTTACCGGCGGACGCGGTGTGGACGTCGCGATCGAGGCACTCGGCACTCAGGAGACGTTCGAGAGCGCACTGCGTGTGCTGCGGCCGGGAGGAACACTCTCGAGTCTGGGCGTTTACTCGGGTAAGCTCTCCGTTCCAATGGAAGCTTTCGCCGCCGGGTTGGGCGACCACAAGATCGTCACCACTCTCTGTCCGGGTGGAAAGGAACGTATGCGCAGGTTGATGGAACTGGTCCGCCAGGGACGGCTGGACTTAACTCCACTCTTGACCCATACGTTCTCACTTGAGCGGATTACGGAAGCCTATCAGCTCTTTGGAGAACGCCGCGAGGGCGTCATCAAGGTCGCGATCAAGCCTTGATGCCAGAACGCGCGTAGCAGGCAGATTAAGAAGACAGCACAGAGGAACCACGGGACTCCACAGAGTCAGCCCCGTGGTTCCTCTCATCTTGGTACCGCATCAGACTTAGGACGCCACATAGACCGAAAGGACGCCGACGCGTAGGACCGCAGCCCGGTTCTCCGTTTCCAGCTTTACTCTTGCTGCAACCGCGCTGTTGGGGCTCGCAGGCAACCCACGACTGCTGGCCCACCAAAACGCCTCGCCCGCCCGAACTTCGCGATCAAAGCACCATTCTTCCGCTGGACGGAGCTAGGATTTTCCGGAACTATTGTGCCTCCTGCCATGGCGTAAACGGAAGCGGAGACGGCCCGGTTGCTCCAGCCCTGAAGGCCAAAGTTCCGCCGCTTACTACTCTTGCGCGACGAAATCACGGTGCGTTTCCCACTGCCCGCGTGCGCCGCATCATTGCCGGGGACGAAAATCACGCCGCCCACGGTTCACGAGAGATGCCAATCTGGGGCCCGGTCTTCCACCAGATCGAAAATGATCAAGACCTGGGATTCGTCCGGCTGCAGAATGTGACGGAGTATCTGATCAGCATTCAGCAAAAATAGGACCTGGGCCAACACTACATGAGTTCCCGTACCATGCCCGCGGCCTCACTGGTCTTGCCGGTTCTGCGCATGCTTCCCACACAAATCCTTTGAACAATTTTCTCCAGGATGTTTCCCAACTTACGGTTCCTTCCGACAACGCTGACGACGAGTACAGCGGCGCCCACCGCCCTGGGACATGAAGATGGTACGGCAATGAGATGGTGCTGGGTGCTGAGTTGGCGGCAGAAAATGAAAAGGGCCGCCGAAGCGCCCCTTTGCCTTGTAACCTTATGATTGCGTTGGTTGCGGGGGGTGGATTTGAACCACCGACCTTTGGGTTATGAGCCGTCAACACTTTCGTTGATCTGGCGCAACTTAACCTCCGTTTTGGGCTGAAAAGCGCTTCCAATTGGACCCAACTTTGGACCCAAGCGACCAGCAGGGATCAAGACAGGGCCAAAGAGGAAAGTTCTTTGTCTCTGGGTGTGCCCGACGGTACAATTTTTAACCGTTGGATCATAATGAAGTGCCATGTCTATGGGACGGGCGCCACCGGCGTGACATAAAGCTGGCAGTTGCTTCCCCAAACAATCTGCGTAGCTGCTACATCTCCGCAATCGATCAACTCGTTGTTCGACGCAAGCCCTTTACCCGTGCTAGGCTCCTCCGCGGTTGCGAACACGAGTGAGACGGGTTCGACACGCACCCTCGAAGATGAACCTTCGCCGAAAGCCATTTGGGATGAGACTCCCATGCCACTGGCGAGTCCGCCGAAGTGGCGCACTCTCGCTGTCGGCGCAATCACGCAAGGCGTGGGCATGGCGACCGGCAGAGTTGATGTAGACGATGACGATGGGCCTCACAGGCGACGTCCCTAGTTCAAATCATCGCTTCTTAATTCTCATACCTCCTCAGACCAACCTTTGCGCCATAGGCGCGCTTCCGCCGGCTCATTTCTTGTTCAAGGTCTCGATCTGGAGAACCAGTGTGTCGATTTCTTCCGAGGTCAGTTTGCTGGCATATCTGGGCATCCTGCCCTTGCCGTTAGTGATGATGCGGCGCAGGTCGTCGGCGGAGGAGACTTTGTCGGAGATCAGCGATGGTCCGCCGAAGTGGCGGCCTTCCGCGGCCTTGCCGTGACACTTTGCACAGTTTTTCTGGAAGATGCGTTCTTGGACAGGGGTGTGTCAGACAGAGAAGTCTGGCCGAAGCATGCAGCGAGTGCGAAGACCAACAAGCAGATTGCGAATGTGACTCGGGATGTTTTCAAGTGCACCTCGCCGAGATTGCCCACGCAATATGCAATTGATGCAACCGAATCGCGCCTGTGCAGAAACATGAACAACTTGTCATTCGCCCGACATGTCCTATTCATTTGCCACGGGTGGTGTGGTGGGTGAGCCGATGTAAAATCTCACTGGCTGATTTTCAGCCAATTCAAAATGGCAACAACCTGGAGTGAGCCCGTTCGAGGTCGTGAAGTCATGCCTGGCCAGAACCGGGGCCGATCTAGGAACACTGTTTTCGAGAGTGGCCTTGTGTATGGGCGACTTTTCGCCTTTGCAATGCTGGCCCTGATTTTCTCTCCGGTCTGCACATCTGCGCAAGACAACTACGAAATCCAAGTGTACGGATATGATTTGGTCGACCCCGGGCACACCATGGTCGAACTGCATAGCAACTTCACGATTGATGGCTCCAAAGAGGTCGTCGGATGGCGTGTATCCCACGAATCACGCGCAGCACGAGACAGTCGAGATCACCCACGGCTTTAACGACTGGTTCGAGTGTGGCTTTTACATCTTCACTTCGATAACCGAAGGCCAGGGATGGCAGTGGGTGGGGATCATATCCGGCCGCGGGTTGCTGTTCCGAAGAAATGGCACTGGCCGGTCGGCGTCAGCATCTCGAATGAAATCGGCTATCAGCGGCGGCAATACTCCCCGGATACGTGGACGTGGGAAATCCGCCCATCGTGGACCAGCAAATCGGCCGATGGTATTGGTCCCTGAACCCTACGCTTGACCGGTCTTTCCACGGCGAGAGTGTGAACCAGGGTGTCGTTGTTTCTCCCAACGCAAAATTCAGCTACGAGTTGACCCGCAAGGTCGCTGCAGGTCTGGAATACTACGGCTCGGTTGGCCCAGTAACAGGATTCGATCCGTTGTCACAACAGCAGCACCAGATTTTCCCGGCGATTGATTTGAATATCGCTCCACAGTGGGAGCTCAATTTCGGATTGGGCGTGGGCCTCACCGGCTCTACCGACCACCTGATCGCGAAGATGATCTTGGGATACCGTTCAATTTCTGAGAAAGAGCAGGGCAAAGTAATGCTAAAGGGTGTAGTGATTGGATTTGTGTTGGCCCTATTGATTATCGGAGGCGGGCTCTATTACTACTTTGCCGCCGGCATGGCGCCGGTGGCCACGGGTGATCCTCCGATGCCGTTCGAGCGAATGTTGTCGCATCTTGCCCTAGACGCTCACATCGGGAAGCAAGCCACCGGGCAGTCCCCGGTGGCGGCGGATGAGACTGCGTATCTTGCCGGCGCAAGGTGTACAAACAACGCTGTGCGATGTGTCATGGGCTGCCGGGCCAGCCCCCCACCGACTATAGGAGCACGATGTTCCCCGACCCACCGCAGTTATTTCATGGCAAAGGGGTGAGCGACGATCCGTATCGGAGACTTACTGGAAGACGGCCAACGGAATTCGTCTCACCGGAATGCCGGCCTTTAAGACCAAGTTGACGGATACTCAAATATGGCAGGTAAGTCAATTACTGGCGCACGCCAATGAAATTCCCGACTCCGTTAAGCAGTTGCTTGTTCCGGACGCGGCGCCGCCTGTTTCACCACCCGGTACGACACAAGCTGCAGCGCCGCATCCGACAGTCAAGTGAGGCTTAGAGCCTGAACACCTATCAAAAAGTTTGTGTGCAGGTCCGCGCCTCGACTGTCGTTCCCCGTCGGTCGCGTCTCCTTATTTACGGCATACTTCTCTTCCCCTACGCGTTGCTTTCCGCTCAAACCCTCACGGGCAGGCTCAACAACGGCACGACTGGCAAACCGGCTGCCGGAGACAGCGTGTTGTTGATCAGTTTGGACAAGGGTATGGAGGAGGTCGCCCATACCCGCAGCAACGCCAGTGGCCACTTCAGCTTTCAACTGCCCGATGCCGGCGCGCACCTGGTTCGCGCCATTCATCAGGGCGTGGCCTATCACAGCATGGCGCCGCCCGGAAGCGAATTCCGTCGACGTGCAGGTGTTCGATGTTTCCCGGAGCACCGCCGACGTCAGCGTCACCGCTGATGTAATGCGCTTTCAGGCGAAAGACGATGAACTGCAGGGCATCCGTTTATTTGCGTTGAACAACACTTCGAATCCGCCGCGCACCCAGATGCACGGAAGAGACTTCGAGTTCTTTCTCCCCGATGGCGCAGAGATCGATCAGGGCATGGCCAAGACGAATGGCGGCCCGCCCGTCAACTCTCCGCCGGTCCCCGAGAAAGATAAAAACCGTTACGGATTTGTCTTCCCCGTCCGCCCGGGCGACACTGAATTTCAAGTCATCTTTCACATGAAGTATAGCGGCGAACTCAACGTTGATCCCAAGGCACTCCACGCAGCCGAGCACTTCGTCGTGATGGTGCCGAGGAGCATGCAGTTCACGGCAGTGCCGGGCGTTGCTTTTCAGACGATGGAGGACCCGCGCCAGTCCGACGCCCTTGTCCGGGTCCTGGCGAAGATACGGGCCGGTCAGCCGCTCAATTTTCGGATCTCCGGGACCGGTACCCTGGACGAACCCGGAGACGATAGTCAGGGCGCACCCCATCCCGTCCCGGACCAGACCGCTGCCAACCCCGACGCGACTCCGGCTGGGCCCGCTCATCCCGATGGAGCTCCCGGTCCGCTGAAGAGATACGGCGGATACATCGCTGGCGGATTCGCCCTGCTGCTCGGGGCCGGAGTCATTTACACCCGGACGCGCTCCCGGGCCGTTGCAATCCCCAGCCCTTCTAAACAGCGGATACCGAACCGGGCATCACCCGCATTCTCGAGCCGATCCGATGTTCTACTTGAAGAACTCAAGAATGAGTTATTCCAGCTCGAAGTGGACCGCAAACAGGGCCGCATTGGCCAGCCAGAGTACGAACGAGCCCGTGCCACGCTGGACAGGACGCTAAAAAGGGCGATCAAGCGCGCACCTCAGACGTAGACCGCAACGTAGACTCTGCAGCTTCTACTGCTTCCCTGGTGATATGTATCTTCCTTAACGCCACGATCATTACCTTCGTGACTTGTGACCTAGCAACGTAGGGATACCATTAGGACGTAGTAGAAAGTGCTAGTGCATGTTTCGTGCCGCCAAGATCGCCACTTCTTTATTACTAGGACTCTTAGGTCTCACGTTTGCCCTCGGGGCTGCGGCCCAGAGTAACTACCAGGTGGTTTCGCTGACCCAGGCCGGAACCATAACCGGCACGGTGAAGTGGTCCGGACCATTACCGCATAGGGCTGCGTTTCTTATCGATAAGGATCCCCAAATCTGCGACCCGGACTCGCAAAAGACACGCGACCTGGAGCGACTAATCGTGGGTCCTCAGAACGGCGTCGCCAACACCGTGGTATTCCTCAAGGACATTTCCCGCGGAAAGCCGTTGGAGATTCCGGAGGCGAGACGCTCTTTGGACCAGAAACGATGCCGCTACGAGCCCCATATCCTATTGGTGCCCGAGAATGGCCCGCTGCAACTGAAGAGCTCCGACGCAGTGTTGCACACGGTCCACATGGACGGTGCGGCGACCTACAATTTGCCATTCCCCTTCACTGACCGGACCATCACTCGTAACATGCCCACTGCAGGCCTGGTCAACGTGAGATGCAACGGTGGACATTCCTGGATGAATGCGGAGATTCTGGTAGTGTCACATCCCTATTACGCCGTCACTGACGAAAGTGGAAAGTTCGAATTGACGGACGTACCGCCGGGTACATACGAGATCGTGGCCTGGCACGAGGGCTGGAAGCTGGATCGGGAGGAAGCGGCCTTCGACGTCCTTACTGAGCGCAAGGTTCGGCGGCCCGATATTCTCAGATCCGAAGACCTGGGAGAAAGAGGTTACGGTGGGTCCGGACGCTACAGCGGTCGTCAACTTTGTCCTGAGCGAGAAATAGCGCAGCCGCGCAGTTCTTAACCTTCTCTCGACACCGGGGGAATCTCCAAACAACTCACTGGCAATTGCTGGCTGGGGGCCGTCCGGCGAAACGCGACTGAATCCAGGTAATTTGGTCCATCACCGAGTCTCCCTGCACATCTGCGAATTCAGAACTCTGGTACTGCTGAAATTGAACTTTGTCGCCCTGCTTACACAAGCGCGCCACAGTCCGCGCCGCTATGCCCATCCGCGCAACCGGTTCCGCATCGCTGCTCGCAATGAACAGCGGACGATAGGCAGGTCTCGTGCCGACGATATTCCGGGCGAAAAACTGCTGCACAAAACCGTTGTCGCTCCAGCCGGGTTTCACGATCTGGTTGGGGGAAGCTCCCGAGTCTCCAGGCGCCACGGCACAAGCAGTTTCGAGCTGACGGTAAATCGCGAGCGCCTTTTCGGTAAGCATATGCTTCGTCTGAAACGCCGGGTAAAGCGTTTGCACTTCGTATGCGAGGACGAGCAGCTGGGCTAACGAATTCCCCGTGACAGCTTGCTCATAGAAATCCTTTACATCCGCAATACCAGAAACTGCAATGCTACCCAGATAGTCCGGGTCGCGGATATCGCTTTCTAACTCGGCTACGGCCAGTGCGGCGAGGCCTCCCGCCGATTCTCCCATCGCGACCCATTTTCGCCCTAGCTGCGGCACCGCCGCACGCGCGGCAACAATCGAATAGATCACGTCAGCCGCGTCCGATCGCATATCGACGGACATATTACTGAAATCTGTTCCCAGTCCCGCGTAGTCTGTCGCCACTACGGCATAACCCAGCTTGACATACATTGAGAGCAAGGGCCCCTCCTTCAGATTTCTCATGAGAGAGGGGGCGCATTGGCGGGCTATGCCCGTGAAACCATGGGCCCACGCGATGACCGGCCAACCGCCGGCCGGCGGTTGTTGGTCAGGAGTGAGAACAACGCCAGACGCAGCCACATCCATGCCGCGGCCAGAACGCGAGTAATAGAGAATGCGGAAGCGTGACCACCCCTTCCGGAAGCTGATATTCGTCAAACTCTTCCGAACGGATCAACTCGCCGGGCCGGCCGGAAGGGAGTGGATTGGGAGTCGAATAGAACTTTGTAAGCGGCAGGAGCCTGCGAAACTCAGCAGGTTCTCGGTGGGGTCCGGTTTGGCTTTGAGGGGACTCAGTGAGGGCTAAAACCGGGGCGGGTGTTGCAACGCCAACCGCGAGAAGAATCAGGAGAATGGTAAGACGAAGCCGAGTGCGGTGCGCCAACGACGATTTCCCCACCCATCGCCACCTTTGCCGCTCGCTTCAAGGCGAGGCTGGCACAAGACAAACGAGTCAATTCTTAAGCCTTCCAGACCATCATGGTCCCCAGAACCACCGGTAAGTAGATCACCGAAGCATGGACAACGCGGCTGGCCAGAACTCGGGAACCCGACTTGGCCAGTTTAGCCGTGTGATACAAGAAAACTGCCCCAGCGGTAAACATGATCAGTGAATAGATTGCGCCGCCCCGTCCTGCCAAGGGCAGCATGGTCACAGCAATCAGCACTAACGTGAAGGCCACGATCTCTGCTTTGGTGAATCTTCCCTCAGTGTCGAACTGAGGCAACATCCGAAAGCCGGCGCCGGCATAGTCCTCTCGGTACATCAGCGCAATCGCCAGGAAATGAGGGAACTGCCACAGGAAAAGAATTCCAAAGAGCAGCCCGGCATCGCGTCCGATTCCACCCGCCGAGGCTGCCCAACCGATGAGCGTGGGCATCGCTCCGGGTACAGCGCCCAGTAAGGTACACAGGGGCGTCTTCCGCTTCAGCGGCGTGTACACCAGTAGATATCCCAACAGTGTCCCGATGGCCAGCAAGGCCGATACAACATTCACAGACGCCGCCAGAAGCGTGCCGCCGGCCACACTCAGCGAGAGTCCAAACCAGCAGGCTTCCCGGCTACTGAGTCTGCCCGAGACCAGGGGCCGATTCGCCGTTCGCCGCATCCGCGCGTCGTAGCGCCGCTCCATCCATTGGTTGAGGGTGGCGGTGCCGCTGGCAACAAGTAGCGTGCCGACAAGCGTGAGCACAAGCCTGCCCACCCGCAGAGGCCCCTGAGAGCCGAGATAGTAGCCTGCCGAGGTGGTCATCAGGATCAGCAGGTTCACTTCCGGCTTGGTCAGGGTGTAGTAATCCCGCAGCTTGAAGGAGATACGATTGGGAGAATCCACTATTGCGCGGGTCGCGGTCATGGGGTTGGTGCCGAATTCGAAAGCTTTGTGCCTTTCCAGATCGCCTCTGACTCTGGCGCGTCCGCTGCTTTGCGGATCTGGTTGCGCTTGCGGTACATGATAAGAATCATGCCAATCGAAGCAAGCGTGGGGGGAGCGATGAGGATAAGAATTCCACTCTGCAGAGCCTGAATCATGCGGGCGCCCGCGGACGCCGCCTGGGTATAGCAAAGCGCACAACTCTGGGCCAGTGCCGGCAGTGGGGCCACAAACAGCACCAGGCCTGCAAGGGAGATCATCATGAGCCTGGTTGACTTCACGAACAGTACCCCAGGCAGTGATCGAGGCGGAAGCTGTCAGTCCAACCATACTGCATGGCCAGCAGGACGAAAACCGTAAACACGACTACAAACACCAGGAAGCCCCGCTTTTCCGACCAAGATGCATGAAGAACATGACTGCCAGCTCCGGCCTCGACAATGCCACCGACAACATGCGCACGAACATTTGCGAAGCAGGATATTCTGATATGCAATCACGAATTGCAAGCCGCCAGCGCCAGCAGGCAGACAGTAGACGACCAGATCTTTCCCGATTCGCTTCGCGTTTGTGCTCTTCGGCTGTTGTCATAGTGTTCTGCTCCAGAGTTGTCACTCTAGTGGGCGAGATTCAACAGATAAACCAACGGCACGACGAACATCCAAACCAGATCCACGAAGTGCCAGTAGAGTCCGAGGATTTCAATGTCATCGGCGTTGTAGCGGCCGCCCTTGTAGCGCAAGCCCACGACGATCAGCGCGATCACGCCGCCGGTGACGTGCAGCGAGTGCAAGCCGGTGATGCTGAAAAACGACGAGCCGAACAGCCCGGTGCCCCAGGGATTCTGGAACAGCGTCATGCCTTCGCCGATCAGCCCCATCCATTCGCGAATGTGCAGCAGGGCGAAAGGATGCCGAGCCAGCCGCGGTGATCATGGTCCAGCGGAAGGCCCCGGCTTTGTCGCCCGCCTGGCCGAGCGCACGCCAATCAGCATGGTCAGGCTGCTGGTCAGGAGGATGAACGTCATCAGCGCGACGTTGGTGATGCTGTGAAACGGTCGCGGCCAGTTGGGAGTGCCGTTGCGCAGAAATCCGTAGGCCACCAGGCACGCGGCAAAAGTCACCGTGTCGGCGATGATGAACAGCCACATCGCCATCTTTTTTGTAGGAACCGAAAACGCGGCGGTCCTGTCATCAGGCCTGCGGAGTGTCCTTGCATCGTCAAATCGGCTTGGCTCACGGTGCCTCCTACGTGATCGCGCTAAAGCTTCATCCACAGCAGCAACAGCAGATACACCCAAAGCACGTCCATGAAATGCCAGTAGCGCGCGGTCGCATCCAGCGTGCTCCGTCGCAGCTCGGATTTGTTGCAGCTTCGCGAATCACGTAGAGCCAGCCCGCCCAGTCCGCCCAGCACGTGCAGCGCATGGACGGCCGTCAGCACATAGAAAAACGAACTGCTGGGGTTGGTGGCCAGGTAAAGCCCTTGCGCCCGCAACTGCAACCAGGCGACGTACTGGCCGGCGACAAAGAGCAATCCGAGAAACAGGGTGATGTACAGCCAGCGCGCCGGACTCGCGCCTGGCATCGTTCGACGCCGCCCATGTAGGTGGCAACGCGGCGGCGCGCGACTTCCAGAGTGACGCTGCTGGCGAGGAGCACCAGCGTATTGAAGTAGAGGATCGGCGGCAAGGTGAAAGTGCTGCCAGTCGAGCGCTGAGCCTTTGCGAACGATCAGAGCGCTGGTGAACGCCGCAAACATCATCGTGATGGCAGCGAGCACCACCCAGATGCCGGTGCGAGCCGGCGGCGGCGAATAGTCCTTCACCGCGCGCAGGTCGCCGTCCGCCGGGAACCAGATTCCGCCAGCCGCCATTGCCCGGAGCCTTGGCGCGTGACGGCGCGAGTTCGATCTTGCGGCGGTTCGTGGACTGTCGTTGCCATATGCCCGACTTCTCCCAGTCAAACGTTCTCGCGGTCTACGAGTCGCTACTTCTCGTCGTGCTCGGTCTGCAACTTGCTCCGGCGAAGCCTGCATCACGTAGTCGCCGACCGAACTCTCCACGCCATACTGGTAGGGATCGTGGTAGACCACCGGATGCTTGCCGCCAAAATTGTCGAACGGCGGCGGCGTGGGCGTGCTCCACTCCAGCGATGTCGCCTCCCACGGATTGTCGGGAGCCGGTTTGCCCCAGAAGCGGCTGTGAATCAGGTTGTAGAAAAAAATGAACTGGGCCGCGCCGGTGACGAGGGCCGCGACGGTGATGAACTTATGCACCGGGATCAGCGGCTGCAGGTAATCATCCACGAACGCCTGGTAGCGGCGCACGTTGCCGGCCATTCCCAGATAGTGGAACGGCATGAAGATGCAATACGCGCCGACGAAGCTCAGCCAGAAATGAATCTTGCCCAGGGTCTCGTTCATCATGCGGCCGAACATCTTGGGGAACCAGAAGTAAGTTCCGGCAAAGATTCCGAACATGGCCGCCACGCGCCATCACCATGTGGAAGTGTCCGACCACGAAGTAAGTGGCGTGCAGCATGATGTCGATGGAAGGCTGGGCCAGGAAGAATCCGCTGACCCCGCCGGCTGACAAACATCGAAATGAAGCCCAGCGCAAACAGCGAAGCCGAGTTGATCCGCAACTTGGAGCCGTACAGGCTGCCGATCCAGATCAACACCATGATCGTCGAGGGAATGGTGATGACCAGGGTGGGGAAGGAGAACGCCAGCGACGAGAACGGATTCATTCCGCTGACGAACATGTGGTGCCCGTAGACCATGTAGCTGAGGACAGCCGAGTCGCCCCATGGAGTAGATCATCACTCGATGGCTGAGCATCGGCTTGCGCATGTTGGTGATCAGGACGTGGGAAACGATGCCCATCCCGGGCACGATCGCGATGTAGACCTCGGGATGTCCGAAGAACCAGAACAGGTGCTGCCAGAGCAGAGTCGATCCGCCGGAGTGCGGCTGCAGCTGGTCATTGATGACCAGATTCGACGGGACGAAGAAGCTGGTTCCGGCCACGTGATCGAGAATCAGCAGAATGCAGGCCGGCATCAGCACCGCGAATGCCGTCAGGCCCATGCAGGAGGTGATGAACCATGCCCAGGCGCGTGAGCGGCAAGCGCATCAGGCTCATGCCCTTGACCCGCAGGTCGAGCGTGGTGGTGATGAAGTTCAGCGAGCCCAGCAACTGGCCGACGCAGAAGATGCGCGATCGAAGCCGCCCAGAGAACTACGCCCATGCCCTGGCCGGGGCCGGCAACCGCGCCCACCGCGCTCAGCGGCGCATATTGCGTCCATCCGCCCAGAGTGGGCCCGTCGCCAACGAAGAAAGACGAGATCAGAACCACGAAGGCCACAAATGTGACCCAGAACGACATCATGTTGAAGCGGGGGAAGGGCATGTCCTCGGCGCCGACCTGAATCGGCAGAAAGAAATTGCCGAAAGCCGCGAAGGGCGCGGTGGTCAGCACAAAGAAGACCATGATGGTGCCGTGCATGGTCATCAGCTGCAGGTAGATACTCCGGCGTCATCACGTCGCCGGGGGCGCCGGTCTTGGAGAGCAGATGCAGGCCGGGAATGGCGAGATTCGTCCAGCCCAGGTGGATGCGCATCAGCCAGGAAAGGACCATCCCCACGAGCACCGCCACCAAGGCCAGGGCGTAGTACTGCTTGCCGATCACTTTGTGGTCGAGGCTGAAGACGTGCTTCCGGATGAAGCCCTGTCGGCGGGGCATGATGTGCACCGCTGTGCCGATACGTCGTGCATTGGTTCACCTCAATCAGAGATGCTCGTCCTAACGCATTCGACGCACGGACGATCCGAGCTACTGCAATGCCGCCTGCTTCTTCAGCCAGTCGTCGAAGTCTTCCTGGGACATACACGGAGAGATAAGCCTTCATGTTGTAGTGGCCCAGACCGCAAAGCTGGGTGCAGACAATCTCGTACCTGCCGATCTTGGTTGCAGTGAAATGAAGCGAAAGATCCAGTCCGGGGACGAAATCCTGCTGCACCCGCAACTCCGGCACAAAGAAGGAATGCCCGACATCCTTGGCGTGCATCAGCAGATGGATTTCGCTGTTCACCGGGATCGCCATCTCGGCAGTCACGATGTCATCTTTGGAGTCCGGATCGTTGGTCGGTATCGAGACCAAAGAAATTCTGCGTTGGCCTCGCTGATCAGATCGGGATGAAGCGGGCCGAACTTTCCGTCCGGGCCGGGATAGCGGAAATAAAAAGCGAACTGCCCAGCCTGCACCTGAATCGGCAGGGCGTCGGCCGAAGGCGGAGTGAAATAGACGCTGGCCCAGGCCTTGACTCCGAAGACGCCGAGAGCCAGAACTTCGGTGCCCACCAACAGAAATGCAGCGATGACCAGCCCCTTGGCGCCGCCGGGAAACTTCTTGATCTTCGCGTCCTTGGGCGCGGTTGGAAAACTTCCAGATAAAAATGGCCAGAATGAACTGCGCGGCCAGAAACGAGATTCCCGCCTCCGCCATGGTTTCCGACATCTGCTCGTCGATCAGGTGCCCGTGAGTGGAGATGTCCTCCGGCATCGGCCAGGTATGGCGAAGAATGGGAATCGCGGAAGCAATCGCAATCACGATAATGGTGACTGCAAATAATTTCGCCATGATTTGTTTCTGCGCTGCCTGTCCGGCCTGTCCCTGGCTTGCGCAGTCGCAATCCGCATGTACGCGCTGACTCTGAACGTCAGTCTGAACTGTCCATGAATTGTTGTTCATTTGCTGCGATCCGAGAATGCGTGTATGCGAGGAGGGCCGAGGAAATGAATCGCGAGAATCAGCCGTACCCTCCAGGTCCGCCGAACAACTCTCGGACGAATCCTCACTTCTGGCCTTAAACGTGAAATCCGCCGTTCCGGGCTTGCCCGCGGCCACCGTCACCTTCGCGGTCTGCGTGCCGTACGTCTTCCTGCCACGCGGTCACGGTGTAGTTTCCCGGCGGCACGTTCTCGATCGTGTACGTGCCTTGTCGTCGGTGATTGCGTATGGCCCCTTCACCACCACGAACCAGCCGTGCATCCAGGGATGAATGTTGCACTTCACCGGGATCGCGACTTCCTCAGCCTTCCAGCTGGTTTCGATCGGCGGCGCTCCGGGCGGCTGCGACTTGTTCCACGGAATGTTTCCGGTCACGGGTTGGGGATGGGATGGATGTTGTGGGTGGTCTGGTCGCTGGTGGTCACCTTGAACTTCTGGTCCACGTCCATCGCCAGCACGTGCGGGGTGTACATGCAGTTCTTCTGATCGAATACCGGCTCCGAGAGGGAGTGGCGCTGGCTTCTGCCGCACTCAGCCCTCGGAGATGTAGAGCACCACGTTCTGCAAGACCGCCGTCTGGACCCGACCACTACATTCTCCAGTGGGCCGGGTTGTTCTCGTGCTGGCTTGACGCAGTACGGATCCTTGGACATTCAATGCCCTTCATGTGCGGGGCCGTGCCGTCGAGCTTGACGGTTCCGGTGATCTTGCCGTCGGCCGCGCGCGCTTACTGCCGGGTCGAGAACAACAACCGAACGCGAGCAACAGCAACAGTGAAGTCATGCCTGCGACTTTGAGAACGTTTCATTTGTTTCTCCCTTTTCAGTGTCGTTTTTCAGGCGCGACTGTCATTGCTGTGCAGCTGGCGCTGGAGCGGCACTTGGATCAACCGGCTTCAACCCCATTTGCTTGGCGATTTCTTTCTCTTTGCTTTTCATGGGCTGCAGGGTGCGCAGATAGAACACCAGGTCCCAGGCCTCATCGGGTTTGATATTGTCGGCGAACGAAGGCATCGGCGTGCCGTCCAGTCCGGTCATGAAGATCCGGTACAGATCGTCATCGTGGCGCCGCATTTGAACCGGGTTCCATCGTGAAAGTTGTAGGGCTTGAATCGGACGGTTCTGGTCGTCCGTCAGCGTGTCGGCTGAGGGCCCATTGCCGCTTCCCGTCGGCCCGTGACACTTCCAGCATTCCACTTTCTGGAAGACAGCCTGCCCGGCTTTGAGCCGCTCCGCCGTGACCTCCGGCTCCGGCGGAATCTTCGATCGGAGTTCCCGGCTTTTCCGTGACAAAGCGCGCCGAGAAGTGCTTCACGTAGGCCACCAGGTCCGCTCGCTTCTGCGCGGAAAGCGGGTTCCAGGACGGCATGTTGGAGCTTTTCAGTCCGCGCCCGATGGTGTTGTAGATGTCCGAGTCCGTGGGCAAAGTCCCGGTCGGGGTGGAGCGGCACTTGAATATTGCCAGGGTAAAGTTGCGCGGCTTGGGATCGATCCATTGCGCGTTCTCTCCTTCGCCATCGCCTAACACGCCATGACAACCAACGCAATACCGGCGGTAGGTGCCCTTGGCAGCCGTGGCGTGGCCGGTCAGCTGCCCGATGTGGCTCTCCATGTCTCAGCCGTTGTCTTCTTCCGCCTTCGGTCACTTGCGCCAGGGAGAAGCCGCAAAACGCGAGCACCGCCACCGCGTCAAAACCAGCGAACCGTTGCTCATCATTGTTCGCATCGGCGTCTCCTCTTTTAGAAGTCGAAGTCGAATCCCAGCATCAGACTGTTGCTGGTCAGGTCAGTGCCGTCCGGCGCACCTCCGCGCTGACGGATCCATGAATACTCGTTGTGAAAGGCGAAACCGGCGCGGCTGTTCATGAAGGGCATGTACCGGTATCCGAACACGTAGTTGTCAATGTTCCCCAGGTTGGAGGGCGTGCCCGGGATCGCCTGCTGCGACATTCGCACCCACTCCGACCGCTGAATGAAAATCAGCTGCGGGTTGTACACGTAATGGGTCTCGACGAATGCGCCGTTCCAGACGGCCGAGCGAGCACCGGCCGGAAGGGGCGTCAGTCCGCCCACCTGAGTGCGCGGTACCGAACCAGGCGTTGTCCGAGCCGTGCTGAGTCACGACCTGGAAATCCAGCTTGCCGAGATAGAAGATTCCGTATGAACCCTTCGCGACTGAAGCCCTTGTTGCCGAAGCCTCCGCCCGCGATGGGCACGCCGCCTCGGCGTCAGGGTAGTTAGTTGGCGCCTGCCCGACCATGGCGTAGAAGCCGACGCGCTGGGTTCCCAGTTTGCCGACATCGAAGGCCTGGCTGCCGGCAAAGAACCCGGTGTAGGAATTGCTTCCCGGCAGGTCCGACATTGCCATCGGTGGAACTCAAGAGGGAGGCTGAGAGGCGAGTACGGTCGTTGGCCGAGTGCCCCATCCACTCCAAGCCGAACTGGTTATCGCCGATCTGCCCGAAGAAATTACTGTCTCCGACCGGAATGAAGTGATAGAGCTGGAAACCACCGCCATCCGCGCTGAGAGGTCAGCCCGCGTTTCTCCGAAACGATGTTGTCCAGTTCGAATTTGCCCATCTTGACGTTCAGCCAGGGGCTGCCGAACAGGTTGTCCAGGCGGGCGTTGACCGACTCAAAATGGAAGGCGCCGGTCTCATCCGACGACGAGAACGAACAGGAACGAAATGTTCTTGTCGAGCGTGCCGCCCGACAGCATATCGAGACCGCCAACATCAAAGCCGTGGGCGGTGATCTGCTGCTGCCCGGTCGAGACTCCTGCCGCGGTGTCAACCGCCACCTTGTCGGTGCTCTCGCGGTGCCAGCTCGGGGTGATGCGCATGGTCACCGGCCAGTAGCCATTGTTCTGCCAGATCGGAGCAGTCCCGATCATTCATCAGCTGATAACCGTTGTCTTTGAACTTCTGGCCGAAGTAATTGAGCATCGGCCAGGCTTCGTGGCAGGCCGAACAGCGCAGGCCATATTTCCGCGCGAATGCCGGGATGGCATGCGCACGGTCAACAAGACAAGTCGACAAGAGAACCAACAGCAGACTACTCACTACGACTTTCCGAAAAGCGCTCATGCAGTCCTCCTGAGCGACACGAACATGGTGCGACGGTATCTACTGCACAAAGGCACCGACCTCTGGTCGCGCGTTTCGCCGATCTCGGACCCTGCCGTCTCGAGTTCGCGGATGTTGGCAAGTGCGTGCATACGCACTCAATAGCAGGACCCTAAGACAACCATCGACATCGATTGCGGGTAAGCCCCACCAGGAATCACGATGCATTTGCGTTCCTCGTCGAGCGCGATGGGATATTGAAAGCGGAGCGACCCTGACAAAAGCAGCGCAGTCACTATGCCGGTCGGGACAGGAATTCCTCAAAAACCCTGGAGATGGCGCGACGAAGCCCTGTTGTGACGAAAACACGTCACTAAACATATGTCGTCAACATTACGGTAACATTTCGGGAAAATGACATTTTGTTCATTGTTGAGCTTCTTGGCTACCCTCCAGCCCAAGATTCGCAATTGTCGATGACTGATGACTTAGGGATGGGAGATTGAGTTGAATGCTTCCGGAGGGTCGAAAAAGCAGCGGCGCCAAAATGCTTCTTCTGACAAAGCACCTGTCTTCCACTGGCGAAGAACCGCTACGGTCGCGGCTGTCATTCCGCCATCCTCTGAATCAAAAATAATGACGATTCCCTCGATACTGGTTGATCCCTTGGCAACATCGCCATACGCCTTATCGAACAGAGATTTAGCGAATACGAGTTTCGCCGATGACCCGGTGTCGTTTGAGCTGTCCCCGGTCTTCTGAACCGAGATAATGCTGACCGTTTTTCCTCGAAGCGGCGCCCAAGTCCCGGGGAAGGACGCGATCTGCTCGCTCTGCACTTGAAATGACTTCTGGTCGAGGACAGCGGGCTGCTTCGGAGATTCCCTCTCCTCATGATTCTGAGCGGGCCCGGAGTCTGCCGCACCGTCCGGCATTTCCAGACTCGAACGCCGTATCCAACCGCGGGAAAGACCAGAAATCCGGATGTGCACCCAGTTTGGATTCGAATCGAGAATTTCAAACTCGTCTTCCGCGGCAGCTAGAAATAACACCTTGGCGCCTTGGTTCGGGCCCGTGAGCACCGGGGTCGCTGCCTTGGTCACCGCCGCCAAGTTGCTGGGATGTGCCTGGTTGCGCAGGATTTCTTGAAGGGCATTCGCTTCTTTTTCCTGCTCTTCAGTGTGTTTGTCCACGATGGCTTTCTGCGTGGCTGACGACGCCATGGGACCTGCACCCAGCGGGCCCCCCAGATTGAATGTCGAGCCTGCGGAGGTTGCGGATTTCACGATCGGCGTGGGACGGCCCGGCGTCGGCGCAGATAGCGTGGGGGTGGCTGCGTCGAGGTTGCTCTTCGGACGCGGCATCGAGCTCTTCCTGTTATTCGCAGACTCGGACGGCGCCCCGTCGCTCAATCCCTCCTGCAACCGGTCGAGAAAATCATTTTCCAAACGGCCGTTGGAAGGCAGCACCTGATAACCAGATTTCCCGGCAACCGGGTCTGTGTACCAGGCCGTAATGGTTGCGCTTACACGCACCAGTGACGCACCCGATTGCGTAGAGATCACCTGGGTCACGCATTGATAGTAGCCACGCTCGAAACGACTCAGCGGCCGATCGCCGGGAACCGTGAATCCGTCAAGCACGGGGAGGCGGCCGGCCGACATCTGTAATTCCTTGATTCGCCTTTCCACGATGGCTTTGGACTGCGGGTACGAGCGCTCGTACGGAACGCTCTGAGCACGGCCAGTCCCGGCGAAAACTGTAGTCAGAATTGCGCCAAGGAGAAGGAATAAGAGTGGCTTTAAGCTGGACGTTCTCCTGTGAATCTTCCGGCTCATGGAAGCGGCTCCAGTTGGCGGTGGTTGACCCAACCGTGTTGCCCATCGGTCGTCTCTACCCCATACCAATAAGGAGTTACGACCAGGATGACGACTTCCGCCCCCGCCTCGAGAGGCTTCACATTCGAAGCACTCTGGAACGGAGCAGATTTCAGCTGACTACCAGGAGCTTTGACGACACGTTCCGCCTGATGACGGAGGGACTCGACGCGCTGGTCCAATGTCTGCGCCGAGGACTGCGCGACCGCAAGCGCAGAAGCCTCATCCGCTTCCTTCTTGAGTTCGTCCTGCTGTTTCGCGAGTTTTTCCTGGCGCTGTTTTTCACGCTCGCCAGCTTGTTTCTTTTCCGCTTCGACGGTATCAACCCGGTCCTGGATGTCCTGGGATTCGGCGTTCTCGACGCTTCCGTCCGAGGGGTGAACGGTGCGGAGAGCATCCTCCACGAAGACCGCGTCAATCCGCACGATTGTCTTGGAATCGCCTTTGCTCTCCACTACATAGCGCACGGCAATCGTGCCTTCATCCCGGCTTTCCTTGAAGTTTAAAGGAGCCAGTACGCTGGTGCGCACCTTGTAGTACACATGTCCTGGCTCCTTCCACTCGGGAAACAATGAAGAAGAAGTGGCAGGACTTGCGCTTTCGATGTACTTGTCCTTGTTGAATTCCTTGCTACCCTGAATAATTCCATCATTCACAACGTCTTCAACGGCCTGCAAGACTTCGCTCTCGGGCGCCGCCACTTCGGTCGAAAAGCCTAGACCGTAGTCCTTCGCCACCTTCCTTTTATGTTCCTTGCCGTGAAGAAGAGGAACCGACAGCAAGCACAAAACAGACAGCACGGCCAGGTTTAACAGGTTCCGCCACGAGGAGCGGCCGGCGACTGGATGGGATGGCCCAGCGGCTTTGGAGAAGCCGCCCAACCACCTCGCTCCACGGTTTCGGCCTATGGGTCGGTGGCTCTGAGTCTCCGCCGCTGCCACTGTTTCCATCTCCTGATTCCTTACTCTCGACTGCGGGACGCTGTCAACTGCTCGCCGGATTCGGTAGTGGCTCAATTCGAAACCGTCCGTTTCCCGGCGGCGTCATCCTGAGGGACTTCAGTCCCGAAGAGCCTGCCCTGACCGAAGTCGAAGGGATCTGGCGTGCAACGGCAGCAACGCGGGGGCAAAGGGGTGTATCTGCTTCACGCCAGATCCTTCACGGCCTGAAGGCCGTTCAGGATGACGCCAGTGGATAAGGAGAAATTTCAAACTGAGCCACTACCCCGGATTCAATGTGTAGCCCTTTTGCCGCCGGCAAGTTCCCTATCGGATCGAATTCCTTCTGTCGTAACCGATTGCTGGATTCTCTCTCAGGGTTGCTCGTCGGTTGTTGGTTTGGAGACAAATCTTTTACAAAGGCCACACGAAATGGGTGCTAATCTTTTCGACTCATTCGTAACTTGAGAATGTTGGCAGCAAGATCATCTCGCGGCTCACGTGGACGGAAGGTTGTCCAAACCAATCTTCCCGGCATCGAACCGCAGCCCAGATCCGGGCGAATGCGAGACCGTGACGCCAAAAAACAAGCTCTCATCATGGCCGCCCTGAAGCTGTTTGCCAGCAAGGGTTACGAAGCCACTACGACCCGCGAAATCGCTACCTGCGCCGGTTGTGCGGAGGGTCTGATTCACCGATATTTCCGGAGCAAGGCCGGCTTGCTTTCGGCGCTCATCGGGCATCGCATCTCCAAGGAAGTGGCCGACCTCACGCACCACATCCGTCCCGCCCAGTCGCTCAAGGAAGAATACCTTCAGTTGGTCGATTGGGCGGTGGAGCACATGTGGGAAGATCGTGAGTTCCTGCGGGTGGCTCTGCCCCGGGCAGTGCTGGATCCCAGCTTCGGGCGGGCGTTGCGCAGGGTCGGTCCGCAACAGATGGCCCATGCGATCGCCAAGCGGCTCAAGCAATTCAAAGCGTGCAGAACGCTGCCGCCTGCGGACCTTGATGCGCTGATCCAACTCGTTACTGTGTTGGGATTTATGTTTGGTTTTATGCGGCCAGCAGTTCTGCGGCAGGACCGGAAGAGTGCGGCCAGCAACGCGTCCGCGCTCGCCCGCTTCGTAGTGAGCAACCTTCCTTCCCCTACATACCGTTAAATATCTGCGGTTAAACACCCGCCCTTGGCCGTAAGGAACCCAATGCCGAAGCTAACCCAGGGGGAGTTTCCCGCATCCCTCCTTTAGGTGTAGAGTCTTGGATCGGGTAGGACCACCCATGCGATTGCTGCTGGTAGAAGACGATTTATCCATTCAACGGTTTCTGAGGCGGGCCTTGGTGGAAGCCGGATACCAAGTGGATGCGGCAAGTAATGCAAAAGCAGCGGAAGCGGCAGCGTTGGAGGGCGTTCACGATGCCCTCATCATCGACCTGGGTCTTCCCGACATGGACGGACTGGACTTGATTGCCCGTTGCCGCGCCCAAGGCAGCTCGGCACCGGTTCTGATCGTATCCGCCCGCCGTTCCGTCGATGAGCGTGTCCGCGGACTTGAGCGCGGCGGAGACGACTACCTCACAAAGCCATTCGCCCTTCCGGAGCTTCTAGCCAGACTCAGAAATCTTCTGCGCCGGTCCGCAGTTCCGCAGAATGAATCCGTGCGTCTGCAGACTGACGACTTGAGGCTCGACCTGGTGCGCCGTGAAGCACGGCGCGGCGACCACCTTCTGCAGCTGACTCCGCAGGAGTTTTCTCTGCTGGAATATCTTTGCCGCAATGAAGGCCGGGTGGTAACTCGTACGATGATTTTGGACCACGTCTGGCGAATGCAGATTGATCCCGCGACCAATGTCGTGGATGTTCATATTTATCGTTTGCGCAGTAAGGTAGACCACGACACCCCGCGACCGCTCATTCACACCATTCGTGGCGTTGGCTACGTCCTCAAACATGTCTAAGAAATTGCGCACCACTGCAGCCTGGCGGATCTCGATTTGGACAACCCTGGCGTTCGCGCTGGGGACCGCGCTGGCTTTCTCCCTGGTTTATTTCGTTGTCGCTCAGGGCATCCGGGAGCGCGGTGATACATGGCTCAGCGGTGAAGCCGAAGTTCTTGCGCATGTCTCGGCGGACACTCCGAAAGATCACCTGTACAAACGGGTTGTTGGAGAAGTGGCTGAACTGGCTACTCAGGAAGTGCCGGATGAGCGCAACTCCCGCGGTGAAAGGCTGAATTCGGTTTTCTTCCTGGCCATCGACTCCACCGGCATCGAGCCCCCGTTGTGGGTAGGTCCCGGCTCTCAGGATGACTTTTTCAAGGCGGTTCAACAGGCAAGGCTGGTTCGAGGAATTCCGAAGTCAATCCGGGTCGCAGGGTGGCACGAAACATTCCGTGTCGTTTTTCAGATCCAGGAAGGAAAGACTGTCTATATAGGACTCTCGGATCGCGGCGCGAACCACATCCTGCGACGGCTGGCCGATCGTTTCTTCATGGTGTGGGGCGGTATGTTCCTCCTTGGCTTCGTGATCTCGTACTGGAGCGCCCGGCGTACCCTGCTTCGGGTTGAGCGCATCACCGAGACCGTGGCGCGGATTGGCACCAAAGACCTGAATGAACGGTTGCCGGAAAGCGTGAATTCGGACGAGATATCCCGATTGGCAAAGACTTTCAACCATATGTTGGACCGGCTTCAGTCCTCGGTGAACCAACTTCGCACGGTTACAGGCACGGTCGCGCACGATCTGAAGAGCCCGATCACTTTGATTCGCGGAACACTCGAATCTGCCTTGTGCAAGGAAGGCAACGAGAAGTGGCGCAATTCTGTCGGCGAAGCCATCGAAGAACTGGATCGCCTCCTACAGCTATTAGACACCACGTTGGACCTTGCCGAAGCGGAAGCCGGTGCGCTTCACATGAACCACGGCCCGGTCAACTTCTCCGATGTCGTGAGACAACTGACAGATATTTATCAGCCCGCAATGGCGGAGCGCCATCATGAATTGACCATTGACCTCGAACAACATGTTATCGTAGATGCTGATCTCTCGCTGCTGAATCGGGTGGTTAGCAATCTGCTGGAGAACGAATTGACTCACTTGCCCGAGGGGTGCCGCGTGAGTGTTCGGCTGCACTCGCATCAAGGTTCTGCAGAACTGGTGATCGAAGACGACGGCCCAGGATTTCCACCTGACATCGGAAGCCGGGCTTTCGAGCGCTTCGTAAAGGGCTCTCGTTCTCCCGGTCACGGCCTTGGGCTAGCCTTTGTGGATGTCGTTGCCCATGCGCATGGCGGCTCGGCAAGTGTCTCCGATCGTTCAGGAGGCGGCGCAGTGATAACCTTGTCATTACCTGTCAACGCACTCCAACCAGTATAAGCCTCCTAGGCCGGATCACATTCTCGATCCATCCGGGTACTGTTTGGGTGAAGAGAGTGTCGAGGCGGCTGAGACAGCCTAGCGTAAACTAGAGTGGGCGAGTGACTCTCTCGTTAAGCGCCAACTCCGACAGCCTTCAGGGAGGATAGGCTAGGGCAGTTAGCGGAGGAATTCCGCTTTGCTCAGTGCTAGTGCCTAGTCTTTTCGGCCGCCTCTCGTCTATTGACTGATAGATACTAGTCCTTAGCGTCTCTCGAAATGGCACGTCGAGAACGCCAAAGCGGATATTCAATAGCAAAGAGTTCTTTGCGCAATGTAGCGTTGATCCACAGATGGCGATGAAGCCTCGGCCCATAAATCCATCTCCTGTTCGACCTTCGAGCATCTTCCAGCCGGTGATTCCTTTCCAGGCATGGGAGCCGTCAAGTTCGTTGCGGACCACGGTGAATTACAACACCAACGCCCCGGGCTCCAGGTTTGAACAACGTTTCCATTTTCGATCTGCTCGCCTTTAATGCGAAGTGGGGGCGGTGGGGCTTGGGGCCGCTGGTGCAGTTTGCACCTGACAGCGTTCTGCAGACGGATACGGCGCTTGGCGGTGCTGCGCTCGGCTTTGTTGCAAAATGGTTCAAATCACAGGAAGCAAATCCCAGAGACGGGCTGGGTTTACTTGATCCGCCTCTTTAACACCGGCAGCCACGCTGCGAGTTCCGCGAGCCTGGCCGACTAGAACTGCTCGAGTACAGAAACAATGTTTCCGCCCTCGGCTCAGCGCGACGCACAGTCAAGTGGTGAAATCCCTTTGGGATCGGCCCAGCGACCTCGTAGCCGGGATGCCGCGCTTCGACATGAATGCTGCGGAAAAACGGCACGCCGGAGGATTTACAGAAGCAGTGGATTGGGCATTCCTCTTTGCGAACAACGGACCGGTACTCACACACTCACCAAGAACTTGAATACCGACGTCTAGCTGCAAGCAAAGCGGGACTTAATCTCGTTGTTGGACCCAATGGACCCAATTTGGGGATTGCGTCGGCCTAGAAAAAGGCCACGTAAAACAAGTAACCTGAAGGATTTAAGGTTGGTTGCGGGGGGTGGATTTGAACCACCGACCTTTGGGTTATGAGCCCAACGAGCTACCAGACTGCTCCACCCCGCGGAATCATCATAGCAATGTCGTTATGGAGCGGTCAAACTGCGGCGGGTTGCCTAATGGTTGGGAGAACCAGTACATTCCTTCCATAGATCTCGTCTTCCCTCTTTTTCGAATGAGCTTGCGCACCCTTAACGATGTGTACTTTGCGGTGGTCGAACGCCAGCATGCCAGGGTGATGTTGGAGCAGCTGGGGGAAGAATGGGGCGCGATTTCTTCGGACGCGCTTCGCCGCCGGGTCGCAGCGGTGGCGGGCGGGTTGCAAAGGTGGGGCATCGGTCGCGGTGACCGGGTTGCCATTCTGAGCGAGAACCGGCCGGAGTGGATCATTGCCGACTTCGCTTGCCTGCTGCTGGGGGCAGTCACGGTGCCGATCTATGCCACGCTCACAGCCGATCAGACGGCTTATATCCTGAGGGATTCGGGGGCGCGCGTTGTTTTTGTCTCCAGCGACACTCAGCTGCAGAAAGTCCTCTCCATTCGCGACCAGACTGCGCTGGAGAAGCTGGTCGTGATGGACGCTTCCGAAAACGCCGGCGCGGTATGCATGGCGGCGATGGAACCAGACGGCCAGGCCAACCACGATGCGGCGCTCGAAGCGACGGCGCGGGCGTTTCACCGGACGATCTGGCCACGATTATCTATACCTCGGGAACGACCGGCACTCCCAAGGGAGTGATGCTGACTCATGGCAACATGGCGTCGAACCTCAATTGCTCGCTGGCGGAATTCCCGGTGCGATCCGGCGATGTCAGCATTTCATTTCTTCCGCTGTCCCATGTCACGGCGCGCCACGTGGATTTCGCCCTGCTGTATCGCGGAGTCACGCTGGCGCACCTGTCGGTTGTGAACCAGTTGCCGCGGGCGCTGCTGGAGGTGAAGCCTACATTCTTTGTTGCGGTGCCGCGGGTGTACGAAAAAATACACTTTCAAACCGAACAGAAGGCGCAGGGGTTTCCCAATTCAACGTTCTATAACTGGGCCCTTTCGGTGGGAAAAGAACATCGGGCGGAAGTCCTGGCCGGTCAGGTGCCCGCGTCCCGGGCGTGGAGGCTGGCAGACCGGCTGGTGTTTTCAAAAGTGCGCGCCGGCCTGGGCGGCCGCATCGGAGTTTTCATTTCCGGCGGGGCGCCGCTGGGGCGCGAACTGGCGGAGTGGTATGCCACCATCGGGATCCGCATTCATGAGGGTTATGGGCTGACAGAAACTTCTCCGGTGATCGCAGTCAATACGCCGCGAGCGCACAAGATTGGCACGGTGGGGAAACCCCTGACGAACCTGGAGGTGCGCATCGCGGAAGATGGCGAGGTCCTGGTGCGGGGTCCGTCTGTGTTCAAGCAATACTGGAACAAGCCGAAAGAAACGCAGGAAGCTTTTGTGGATGGCTGGTTCAAAACCGGCGACATCGGAAACCTGGATGCGGACGGATTTCTCTCCATCACCGACCGCAAGAAGGATTTGATCAAGACCTCGGGCGGAAAGTTCATCGCGCCGCAGCCCATTGAGAATTCGCTCAAGCACAATGCTCTGGTCGCGGAGGCAGTGGTGGTGGGAGAGAAGCGCAAGTTCCCTGCGGTGCTGATTTCACCAAATTTTCCGCTGCTGGAAGACTGGGCGCGCGACCACGAAGTAACTTTCGCCTCGCGGCAGGAACTGGTGGCCTCTTCCGAAGTACGGGTCCTGTATGAGGGCATCGTGGACGATCTAAACGGAAATTTGGCCCGGTTTGAAAAGCTGAAGAGAGTTCTGCTGGTGGCGGATGAATTTTCCGATGAAAACGGGACGCTTACCGCCAGCATGAAACTGCGCCGAAGGGTGGTGACGGAACGGTATCGGCAGCAGATTGAAGAGATGTATGAGCAGGCGGAAGCGGCGGGGCCGGTGAACACGGCTGAGTAAGGGAGTGCACAAGAATTCATTTCCGGCTGCCGCAAGAATCCCACGTCTCGAAAACCACGAGACGTGGGGCACCCGGCCGGTTTCCTCTCTTTTTCGTCAGGTGGATTTAGCGTCGGCGAGGGAGTCCCTTTGCCGAGGCCTCGGATCCAGGTGGTTCACGGAACGGTTCCACAGAAATGCGCTCGTAACGCACTTCCAGCACGGTCAGGTGTTCTGTACCGCCCGGCAATTGAAGGACTACGCTGTCACCCGCTGCCGACTTCATCAACGCGCGCCCCAGAGGTGACACCCAGCTGATGTGGTTACGGTTGAGATCGATTTCGTCTGTGCCCACGATGCTCACCACTCGCGATACTCCCGCGGCATTGGCATAGCGCACGGTCGCTCCGAAGAATGCCCTCGTCGCCGCCTGCCCCGATCTCGGAGCTTCCGGGTCCACCACCTCCGCGGCTTCGATTCGCTTGGTGAGAAAGCGAATCCGCCCATCGATCTGCCGCAGCCGCCGCTTGCCGTACTGATAGTCGGCGTTTTCACTGCGATCGCCGTTGCTGGCAGCCCACGCCACCACCTCCACCACGGCCGGGCGTTCCCTGGTGAGCAGAAACCGGTGCTCATCTTTGAGGCGCTGCAAGCCCGCTCGGCGTGATGTAGTTCTTGACTGGCGTCGCGGGGGCGTCCGGTTGTGGTTTTCTCGTAAACCCTTTTCGCATCTCGTAGTCCTTCCAGCGCGAATGGCAGGTGGCCCAGATCTGTCCGGGCTCCTGTGATTCTATCTTGGGTGTCCCACATCCTTCGACTCCGCTCAGGACAGGTTCTCGAGCTTTTGGAGATGTGAGACAACCACGATCACCTCTTTCAAAACAACGAGGAAAGATTTGTTATTCGAGCAAGGTCCCACCTTTCTAACACCGCACGAAAGATGGGACACCCCAAGACCTTTAAGAGGCTGAGAGTTGTTTTTCCCACCGAACGGGAAATAGTGGGGCAGCCATTCTTGGAACGAGGGCAAGAAATCGAAATCAACAGGCGGGCCAGCCCCGATGGGTAGTAGACTTTTTTGGACTAGAATCCCCTGCAGACTCGGAATCAAATCCAAAGCAAGTCGGGAGCACCGAACGTGAAAAACTTCTTACTGTTCTTGCTGTTGTTGGTACCTGGGCTCCGAGCGCAAGAGCGGCAGACAGACCCCACATGGCTGCATCGTTACGTTCCAAACCTTTCCGAGACCAATGCGGATCTCGCTTCTCCAACTTGCCACTATCGAGCTATTTTCGGCGAGGGAGACACAGAGAACCGATCTCTCCAAGCCGTCACTCGTTTCGGCGAAGTCTCTTTGGATCGGAATGGCAATTGCCGAACCGTCCTCTACGAGCGCCAGGAGGAGATTTATTTCGTCGTGGAAGGAACGGGCGTGCTGCACTACCAGGATCAGGCTCAGGCATTGCGCAAGCATGACTTCACGTATTTGCCTCCGGGCGCGAAACATTCCATTTCCAACGATTCTGACCAGCCCTTGCGTGTGCTGGTGATGGGATTCAAAATTCCGGCATCGATTTCCATTGGAGCGCCGATGGCACACGCGAAAGTCGCAAACCTCGCAGAGTCCAAGGAAGAGACGGTCAGCGGCCACCCGAAATCAGTTCTGTACAAACTTCTGATCGGACTGCACACCGGGAAGCGGGACTTGATCGATGAGGCCTATGTGATGGATAGCTTTTTCTGGATGGATTTTGCGCCCGGAGGCACGAACTGGCCTCACCACCACGCGGCCGCGGAAGAAATCTATCTGGTAATGGATGGCCAGGGCGAAATCGTGGCCGGCTCTGGGCAGAACGGCGTCGAAGGCCGCTATGCCGCCAAAGCAGGAGACGCCTATTACTTTCGCCCCAACTGCACGGTGGGCTTTTACAACCAGAACAAACCGGATGCCAAGGCCTACATCTTGGCTGTCCGAACGCGCGTTCCACTGCATGAGGATGACGAGTAGGTATTTGATTTTGGAGGTGTGAGCGCCGCTGAACAATCAAAATTACCCCGCTCAAGCCAAAACCGGGCTTGAATAGGCCACCCGCCTATACCTGAGGTTCTCAACGATGCAGACGAAAATATACTGGTCGTCCTTTCTAA
Source organism: Terriglobia bacterium (assembly GCA_963699935.1). Taxonomy (GTDB): domain Bacteria; phylum Acidobacteriota; class Terriglobia; order Terriglobales; family Acidobacteriaceae; genus JAIQFF01. The sequence continues at coordinate 5,187 of CAVOVU010000020.1, read as the reverse complement.
TCATCTTGCTTTCATGGGCAAGTCAGCCAAGTTACGCGCAGAATCGCGTGCATCAGCTTGCTCGAGATGTTTACTACTGGTCTGGTGACCTCAGCAAGCACGAACAGACCAATGTGGGCTTTGTTGTATTTCGCGACTACGTATTGGTTATCGACGCGAATTTTCCGTGGGCAGCTGAAAAAATCATTGCGGACATAAAAACCATCACTCCCAAACCAATCCGTTTTGTCTTCAACACTCACTATCATGCAGATCACACCTTGGGAAACAGTGTGTTCATAGCCCACGGTGCCGCCATTGTAAGTACGGACGATCTTGCGTTAGAGCTGGGCACCAAGGGAATAGAAGATGTCAAGGATCAGACCAAGATCACATTGGAACATCTCGATTTGCCGTCCATTCGGTTTCACGATCGCCTCGTATTTGACGACGGCCAACATCGGGTCGAGCTAATCAAATATGGGCAGGCCCACACCAAAGGCGATGGGGTGGCCTATCTGCCCGCAGAAGGCATCGTTTTTGTTGGAGATTTGGCTGTCAATTGGACCTCCGGGAACAATCTGTCCGACCAGGATGTCCTGTATATCGGTTGGATTCGCGCACTCGATGACATTGCCCAGCTCCCCATTAAGACCGTGATTCCGGCACACGGAGATCTCGGCAATGTTGATCTACTGCATCGCCAGCGGGACTTTATTGCCGACATGTGGAAACAGGTCAAGCAAGGTCTCAAAAGCGGAAAATCGTGCGTCGAATTGAAGAAGACAGTGCAATTGACTCAGCACGGGATCTTTGCAGCCGATCCTCAGGAAACGGAAGACACGATCGAGTCCATGTGCGAGCGCGCACAAACTCAACCAGATTGGAATTCTGACAATGGAAACCCTAAATAAATCCTGGGGGTTATATCTTTAGCCAGCAGGTTGACTGTGAGGGCCGGACCCAGCCTTAGTTTTAGATTTCCTCATGCTTTCATCGACTGAAACTGCCCCATCCTTTGGCTTTCAAAGGATGGATTCTGTACGCAGCGAATCGGATTGCACATTTCGATCCCAAATTTGGCTGCGAGATAAAATCAAAACCTTTTAAAAGACTGAGAGTTGTTTTCCCCACCCTTTTCCAAAACCGGGAAAGAGCGAAGCAGCCATTCTTGGAGCGATTATAAGAAATCGAAACCAAAAGGTAGGTCAGCCCCATATACTCCTTAGAACTTGGGGTTTGATATCGATGAAACTTCGCTTAAGAGTCTTGCTCTGTCTCGTCTCGATTGTTCCCTTCTTCCATCTCTTTGCACAGAGTTCTTCTGACCGCGCTGCGGTCAAAGTTGCAGCCCATGTCATTCGGCCAGAGCAGATACGTGCGCACATGCGTTTTCTTTCCGACAGCCTGCTACAAGGCCGCGCGCCAGGAACGCCAGGCTATGATGTGGCGGCGAACTATGTGGCCTCACAGCTCGAAGGAATGGGGCTGCGCCCAGGTGTTTCGGGTGGATGGTTTCAGACGGTACCACTGCAATGGTCGGTGGTGGACCCAAGGGCGAGTTCACTTACACTCACGATCAAAGGTACAGAGAAACAACTGGTTGATGCCAAAGACTACCTTCTGAGTACGCGGTTTACCAATGCGCCCGGCAAAATCAACAGCGCGGAGGCTGATGCAAACGCGCCGGTGTTCTTTGTGGGGTTTGGCATCACTGCTCCAGGACTGAACTATGACGACTACGCCGGCGTCGATGTGCGCGGCAAAATTATCGTAACGATATTCGGGGCTCCGTCGTTGTTTCCTTCCACCAAACGTGCGTATTATTCTGACGTTACCGTAAAAACGAAAATCGCTCTGGCTCACGGTGCGATTGCCATGTTCACGATAATGTTGCCTGAGGATTGGCAAATGCTTCCATGGGATTGGCAGATCACTCAGGTCCAAACGGGAGAGATGCACTGGCAGGACAATAACGGCATCTCGCATGACTTCTTCCCGGAATTGAAAGGCAGCGCACTCTTTAGTCCACAAGGCGCTGAATTGCTTTTTTCAGGAGCCCCTAAGACTCTGGAGCAGGTTCTGACCGCCGCGAAAGCCAGCGAGCCCCAAGCGTTTGCGCTTCCTATTACGGCCCATATTCACACGGCTGCTTCGCAAACAGTTGTGAAGAGTTCCAACATTGTAGCCGTGCTGGAAGGTTCTGATCCCGCATTGCGTGGGCAATATGTCGTATATTCCGCGCATGTTGATCATGTGGGAATTTGCCCAGCTGTGGAAGGCGACAACATATGCCATGGGGCGTGTGACAATGCCTCTGGCACGGCTGCCCTCCTCGAAATCGCCCGCGCCTATGCAAGCCAGCCTCATCCCCCACGCAGGTCAATACTGTTTGTCTTCGTAACCGGAGAAGAAATGGGTCTACTCGGCTCCGACTATTTTGCACATTTTCCTACCGTACCGCTTAAATCGATTGTGGCCGACTTAAACATTGACGTTGTACCTGGAACTCTCTACGCGATGAAAGATGTCGTCGCCTTAGGCTCAGAGGTTTCATCGTTGGGAAATGAGGTGGCGGCGGCAGGAAAAGTGATGGGATATGACATTAGCCCGGATCCAATGCCGGAACAAGTTGCTTTTATACGTAGCGACCAGTATTCCTTTGTTCTTCAGGGTGTGCCCGCGCTCTGGATCGTCGACGGAGTGCACCCGACCGATCCCAAGATCAATGCGATCGAAGTGAACAAGAATTGGATCGCTACTCACTACCACACTCCGCTAGACAACATGAACCAGCGCTTTCATGTGGGAATCGATAACGAAAGCCACGGTGATGAATTTTCTGGTTGGCTACCTTGTTGCCCAAGATGAACATCCGCCTACATGGAACAAGGGGGACTTCTTCGGGACCACCTTCGGGCCTCTTCATAATTAGAACCCCGATTTCAAGTAAGGCGTCGAGGTGAAGATGGGTGGCGTTTTCTTAAGGTAAACGCCACCCATCTCCGTGCTTTCTGTAAAGAACTCAATCAAAACTGCCGCAGCAGCTCACTGCTGCACGAAGTCCACGTAACCGTGCCGCTGCAGGAATTTAAAATAACCCACCCAGTCAAAATTATTTTGCGGGCCCAGTTCCATTTCCGTGTTTTGGATGACCTCGGCCAGATTGCGTTTGCCATCGCACCAGTAAAGCGCTGCCATGGTTGGCGACCAGAAGCCGCTGTCAGGAAATCCTTCCCGCTGACTCGCGCGGGATCTCATCCAGTGGGAGCGCGCCCATTCGCTTGCGGCGAACGACGATCTTTTCGGCTTCGGGACCGAAGTTGGGGGCCATCGGCTGTATCGTTCCCAAATGCAGTTCCGTTGCACGCTCCGCGACGGCGCCTTCGATCCGCGCTTTCTGCGCAGCGGCAAAGGAGGCCAGCGCGGCCAGCTCCTGCTGGAGATCGGCGGCCTGTTTCACCGCCTTGGTTTCGCGCGCCAGGTTGTAATCGACGCGAGCCGTCTCCCAGTAGAGCAGATGGCCCAGGCTGTCGGCGTCCTTTGCCGCAGCCACCAGGTCCAGGCTGTTTGCCGTCCCCGCATTGATCTGATCGTATCCGCGCTCCACAGCTAACTCAGCCATCCAGTGCATCTGCTCCGGTCCCGCCGATGCCAGAAAGTACGCGTAAGCCGCATTCATGACGGCGAGGTCGCGCAGGGATTTGGGGTCGACCTGGGCGGGGGTATCGAAGCTGGTGTGGTGAGCAGGGATTCCGTGGCCGCTATTCGGCGAGGTCGTGGGAATACCGATCATCGACTCTCCGAGGTCATCGTCGGTTCCGCCGTAGTACGCGCCCCGGTTGTACTCGCTCCATGAATGGGGGCGGCGCACCATGGGGAAATATTCCGCGGCAAGGCGCACGGTAAATGCATCCACAAAAGAACTAGCCGATTGCGGATTCATGGACCAGATGAACTGCGTTCCTGCCAGGTACTGCCATCCGGCGGGTGTGTCGATGCACATGGCGGCAATGGTTCGCTTGGTTCGATCCTTGTGGGCATCGAGATACGCGAGCGTGCCATAGCGCTCGCCCATGGCCAGCATGCGGATGGTCCGCTTTGGCCTGGGTAATTTGCCTTCCTTAATCAGCCGGTTGAGGGTGGCAATGGCTTCAAGAATGGATGCGACGCCGGCTGGAGTTATCGTTGGCGCCCTCTTCATATAAATGGCCGAGCGAGAGCACCTCCTCCGCGCCAGCACCGTCGGTGCCGAGAATGACGCCGCTGACCTAGGGATACTGGCCGTCGTAGTAGCGGGTGTCAACGTTGGCGCGGACCTTCACTGGCCCCTTCTTCAGCAATTCATGAAGGTATTGCTCCGCTCGCGGCGTAATGGAGAAACATACCAGCGGCGTGTCGTTTTTGTTGAAGGCCCAGCCGTTATCTCCGAAATCGTTCTCCCAGTCGCGCTCGTCCAACAGCGTCGGGTTCACCTCGCTCTCGCGAACCAGGCCCAGCGCGCCGGCCTGCTTCAAATCGGTCTTGGACATGCGGCGGCCAAGCACCAGCTTGCCTTTCAGGTCCGCATTGCGAATGTCGGTTGGGCCGCAGCACGATCTCACCCTCTACGCCTCCCGGTGGAGTGGGACCGCTCCACTGGCACAGCGAGGTAGGAATTTTCTGATAGTCGGCAAGAACGCGCATGTCCTCTGGGACCTGCGGCGAGACAATTTCCAGCGTGGCAGAATGGGCGTCCCACGCAATCGGCTGCGTCCAAAAGCCGTCCTGCGTCACACCGTCGGCGGGCCCCTGGCCTATCTGGACGTCGTCCAGTCCCGCCTGCCGCATCATCTCCGCGACATTCTTTGCGGTCTGCTGAAATCTGGCAAAGTCAAAATAGCGGTCGGTTGCCCACATTGCCTCCATGTTCGTCATGGCTTCCGTCGAGTTGACGTTGGCCAGCAGCAGCTTCAGCAGGTCAGTAACAGGACTCGGGCCCGAGGGGCCGGGGTCGTGTCCCGAGATCGCGTGTTCGGCGGTGGCGAGGGCGGCTGGCGTTGGCGCGGGAAAAGCAGTAGGAGGCGCGGACGAATCGGCGGCGCGCCCGCTGGTGCCGGTCTGTCCCCAAACCAGACCGACACTTATCAGCAGGAACAGAGCGAGTCGTTTTTCAGGCTGAATTTTCATGAGCCGCATTATCGGGATTATCCCCCTTCAATGCAACAT
>CAVOVU010000019.1:0-18509 GCA_963699935.1 Terriglobia bacterium | reverse complement strand
TCGCCCGCCCGAACTTCGCGATCTCCCAAGAAGTCCATCGACCTTGAAAATATCCCCATTCCTGTCAACATGGTTCCATCGCCAGTAACAAGTCCTGACAAGACACCACAAATTTGTTGCAGCCGGAAGTCCCACGCCCTCATCAACATCTAAAGGATTTATTGCCCTTGTGGGGTATGTCGAACGGGAGGGATCTAAATCGACTCCAGACGAAGAAATATTTGAGCGGATATGAGTCTATCGGTGATTCGGGCGGGCTCAGAGCAGTGCCCCGCCATGGCTAACTCGCAGAAAGAATGTTAACACCGTCTTCAAAACTGGTGAGGTGCCGAATCTGAACCCTTGCCGAGAAAGCCGCCCGCACGGTCGCGCCTGGGTTGTCCTCCCGGACGGGATGATTTCCCTCATTCTTATTATTCTTTCCACATTTTTTGTATTGCCCCCTTCCCTGCTTGCTCAAACCCTTACTGGAAAGATCAACAACGGCACCACCAGCAAGCCGTCCGCTGGAGATCGCGTGGTGTTGATCACGCCCGGGCAGGGGATGGAGGAAGTGTCCCATACCCGAAGCGATGCCGGTGGTCACTTCAGTTTCCGCCTGCTCGACGCCGGCCCGCATCTCATTCGTGCTGTCCACCAGGGCGTCGCCTATTACCGCATGGCCCCGCCCGGGAGCAACTCTGTCACTTTGCAGGTCTTCGATGTCTCCCGGAAGGTTGAGGGGATTACCGTCACTGCGGACGTGATGCGCTTCCAGGCCCAGGGTGGTGAACTGCAAGGCACCCGCCTCTTTGCCGTGAGCAATGCGTCGAATCCGCCTCGCACCCAGCTGCACGGTAGCGACTTCGAATTTTTTCTTCCCGACGGTGCTGTAATCGATCGGGGAATCGCCACCACCGCCGGGGGCCAGCCGGTAAGCTCCTCTCCGGTCCCCGTGGGAGAGAAGAATCGCTACGGATTCGTATTCCCGCTTCGTCCCGGCGAAACCGAACTTCAAGTTGTGTTTCACATGGCATATCGCGGAGAGCTCAGCATTGATCCCAAAGCGCTGTACGGCGCGGAACATTTCGTGGTCATGGTGCCAAAAACCATGTTCTTCACGGCCGCGCCAGGAATCGTCTTTCAGGCCATGGAGGACCCACGCCAGTCCGACGCCTGGGTCCGGGTGATGTCGAACACGCGGGCCGGACAGCCTCTCAGTTTCACCATCTCAGGCACTGGTACGCTGGCCGATCCTGGGGACGATAGTCTGGGACCGCCACACTCCGTGCCGGAGGAGACGGTCGCTTCGCCCGCCCGCGATTCCAGCCAGCGGGGAGGCCTGAGTTCAGCCCCGGTCGCGCCCCATGGGCCGGAAAGATTCCGCTGGTATGTGATTGGCGGCATATTATTGCTGACCGGGGCAGCCCTGTACGCGATGCGGCGCCGCTCATCTGCCGCTCTCTCCAACCGATCCCACCCGCCTCTCGACCGGCTCAAGAATGACCTGTTTCAGCTCGAAGTGAAACATCAGCAAGGCCGCATTTCGCGGCGTGAATATAAGCGCGCCCGTGCCGCCCTGGACCAGGCCCTGGACCGTGCCATCAAACCCGCTCCGCGAAAGTAATTCCGGCGGCGCGAGAAAACCTCCTGCTTACCCCACGTCCCATCTCTTTCCTGATTACCTTCGTTACTTGCAGCAAAAAGAAGAAGGGCTAGCATTTGGCGTAGCTTCCTTGGAAGAACTTAATTTGTCTAGAGCAGTCAAAATCGCTGCGTCCATACTATGGCTTGCGATGGCGGTCGGTGCCGTCGCTCAGAGCGGATACCAGGAAGTCCAGCTCACTCAGAGGGGAACAATTTCCGGCACCGTCAGGTGGTCCGGCCCGTTGCCTCACATCCCGGCCTTTCCCATCGACAAGGATCCCCAGGTCTGCGACCCAGAATCGCACAAAGTGCGCGACCTCGATCGCTTGATCGTAGGCCCCCAGAACGGCGTGGCCAACACCGTGGTATTTCTCAAAGACATTTCCCGGGGAAAGGCCATGGACATTCCAGTATCCAGGCGCTCCCTGGACCAGAAGGAATGCCGCTACGAGCCCCACATTCTTCTGGTGCCCGAGAACGGCCCACTACAGATGCAGAGTTCGGACGCGGTGCTGCACACCGTCCACATGGATGGAGCCGCCTCCTACAACTTGCCATTCCCTTTCACCAATCGTCCTGTCACTCGCACCATGGGGACTCCAGGACTGGTCAACGTCAGGTGTAACGGTGGTCATGCCTGGATGAACGCGGAGATCATGGTTGTACCCCATCCTTATTACGCAGTGACCGACGAGAATGGAAGGTTCGAACTGACGGACGTGCCACCCGGGCATTACCAGATCGTGGCCTGGCATGAGGGCTGGAAGCTTGAACGGGAAGAAGCCGCGTTCGACGTCCTGACCGAACACAAAGTTCGGAGGCCCATTTTCTCCGACCCTAAAACCTGGGAGAAACCAGTAACCGTAGCGCCCGACGAAACCGCTGTTATCAACTTCGTCATCGGCGCAAAATAGAAAAGCTGAGTCGCTCCCGGGCCCTGCCACCAGGCGGCCCCTGCCCGCGCTCAATGACAATTGCTGGAGGCAGGCCGTCCCGCGAAACGGGCCTGAATCCAGGTAAGCTGGTCCCTCACCGAGTCTCCCAGGACACCGGCGAATTCGGACCTCTGGTAGTCGTGGAACAGAACCACGTCGCGCTGCCGGCATAAGCGCGCTACAATTCGCGCGGTCATGCCCATCCTCACCTCCGGATCGGCGTCACTGCTGACCAGCAGCAGCGGGCGATTTGAGGGTTTCTGGCCAATCGTATTCCGGGCAAGAAACTGCTCCACAACGCGGTCGCCCTGCCAACCGGGTTTCAAGGCCTGCGCGGCCGTCGTGTCCGCATCTGTGGACACCATGCCGCATGCCTTCTGCACCTGGGGGTACAGCGCCAGCGCTTTTTCTTTCAGCATCTGGTTCGCCTGAAACTGCGGATACAGCGTTTGAATTTCATAGGCCAGCACAACCAGCTGCGCCGGCGATCTCCCATTTGCGGACACATCGTACAATTCCTTCACATCGGCAATGCCAGAAATTGCAACGCTCCCCAGATAGTCGGGATCGCGGATCTCGCTCTCCAGTTCGGCGACGGTCAGCGCGGCCAGGCCCCCGGCGGATTCCCCCATCGCCACCCACCTTCTCCCCAGCTGGGGCACCGCCGCGCGTGCTGCGGTAATCGAATAGATCACATCCCCTGCATCCGATTGCATATCGACGGACGCGTTCCTGAAATCTGTTCCCAGTCCCACGTAGTCTGTTGCCACCACTGCATAGCCCAGCTTGACGTACATCGACAGGAAGGGGCCTTCGTTCAGATTTCTCATGAGGGAAGGAGCGCACTGCCGGGCTATGCCGGTGAAGCCGTGGGCCCAGGCAATCACGGGCCAGCCTCCGGAAGGCGGCGCCTGGTCAGGAGTCAGGACCACGCCCGACGCCGCCACATCCGTTCCGCTGGCAGAGCGCGAGTGATACAGAATACGAAATGCAGACACACCCTCAGGAAGCTGGTAATCGTCAAACTGGGCCGCGCGAATCAACTCACCCGGCTGCCCTCGCAGGAACGGATTGGGAGTCGAATAGAAGTTTGTGAGGGGCAGGAACCCACGAGAGTGGTGGCGGCGGCTTTGAAGCGCAGTTTGCCCTTGAACAGATTCGGCGCTGGCCGGAAGCGGCACTTGACCTGCCGCCACGCCAGCCGCGATGGCAAACCAGAGGATCCAAAACCTGGGACGCAACAACGCCGATTCTCCCCACTCACCTTGCTGGCAGCCTGTTTCAAGGCGAAGTTGGCGCAATGCTCACCCGGGACTCACGGTTTCCAGGCCATCATGGTTGCCAGCACCACGGGCAGGTAGATGACCGAAGCATGAACTACACGACTGGCCATGACCCGGGAGCGCGACATAGCTAATTTCGCGGTGTGATAAACGAAAAAGATTCCTGCCGTGAACATGATCAGAGAGTAGGCTGCTCCGCTTCCGCCCCCGAGCGGCAAAAACATCGTGAACCCCACCAGGACAATCGCGAACAATACGATCTCCATCCTGGTAAAGCGCCCGTCAACATCGAAGCCAGGCAGCATTCGAAAACCAGCCGCGGCGTAATCTTCCCGGTACAACAGTGCAATGGCCAGGAAATGCGGGAACTGCCATAGAAACAGCACTCCGAAAAGCAGCCAGGCACTACGTCCGATGCCGCCGGATGCGGCCGCCCAACCGATGAGGGTAGGCATGGCGCCGGGCACGGCACCCAGCAGGGTGCACAATGGCGTCTTCCTCTTTAGAGGCGTGTAAACCAACAGATATCCCAGCAGGGTCCCGATCGCCAGGAAAGCCGACAGCAGATTAACCGACGCCGCCAGAAGGCCACCGCCCGCGGCGCTCAGAGCCAGGCCAAACCAGCAGGCCGCGCGGCCCCTGAGTCTGCCGGAAACCAGGGGCCGCCTTGCGGTACGCCGCATCCGAGCGTCGTAACTTTTCTCCATCCACTGGTTCAGCGTCGCCGTGCCGCTGGCCACCAGCAAAGTGCCTGCGAGTGTAATGAAAAGCCTGCCTATTCGCAGCGGTCCCGACGATCCCAGATAGTAACCCGCCGATGTGGTCATCAGAATCAGCAGGTTCACTTCCGGCTTGGTCAGCGCGTAGTAGTCCCGCAACCTGGAAGAAAAGCCGTTTCCCGCGGGAGAGTCGATTATCGCGTGAGTGGAGGCCATGGGGTCGTCGCTGCAATCGGTATATCTGCGTTCTTCCAGCTCCCGTCGGGCTCCGCCGTGCCCGCGCCATCCCGGCACCGCGTCCGATTGCGATACATTATGAATACCATGGCAATCGACATCAGAGTGGGCGGAACGATGAGGATCAGAATTCCGCTCTTTAAGGCGTCAATCATTCGGGTGCCCGCGGAAGCCGCCTGGGTATAGCAAAGCGCGCAACTCTGCGCCATTGCCGGCAATGGGCTGGCCAGCAGCGCCAGGGCGGCCAGAGGCATCAGCATCAGCCTTATTGGCGGTGTTTCCTGCTCCATGACTCCCAAAGGTTTTCTTTGCGATCTTTGCGCCATTCTTTGCGACCTTTGCGGTCCAGCTTTTTCCGGACAGGAACAAAATGACCCCAGACCACCGCTCAGGAACAATATCCCGCACAGTGTGTGAGCCGGAAGCTGTCAGTCCAACCGAACTGCATCGACAACAACACGAAAATCGTGAAGAGCACGACAAACAGCAGGAAGGCCCGTTTTTCCGACCATAGATGCATGAAGAACATGACGGCCACAGCGGCTTCCACCAGGGCGACCGACAGCATGCGCCGGAACATTTGCGATGCCGTGATATTTTGATACGCGATCAGAAATTGCAGCCCCGCCAGCGCCAGAATGCAGAGATAGACCACCAGGTACTTCCCCGTCCCCTCGTTTTTCTGCTCCGCGATTGTTGCCATAGTGTTCTGCTCCAGCCGTGATTAGTGGGCGAGATTCAACAGATAGACAAACGGAACTACGAACATCCAGACCAGGTCCACGAAGTGCCAGTAGAGTCCGATAATCTCGATGTCGTCAGAATTGTAGCGCCCGCCCTTGTAACGCAGGCCTACGATGATCAACGCGATCACTCCGCCCAGAACGTGTGTAATGTGCAACCCGGTGACGCTGAAAAATGCCGCACCGAACAGCCCCGTGCCCCAGGGATTCTTGAACAGCGTCATGCCTTCACCGATCAACCCCAGCCACTCCCGGATGTGTAGGACAGCAAATACAATGCCGGCCAGGGCAGTGATCATGGTCCAGCGGAAGGCTCCCGCTTTGTCCCCGCGCTTGGCCGTCTGGACTCCGAGCAGCATGGTCAGACTGCTGGTGAGGAGGATGAAGGTCATCACCGCGACGTTAACGATGCTGTGGAAGGGTCTGGGCCAGTCAGGCGTGGCATTACGCAGAAATCCGTAGGCCACAAGACAGGCCGCGAACGTCATCGTGTCTGCAATAATGAACAGCCACATCGCCAGTTTCTTGGTCGGGATGGCAAAGGGGCGGTCCGTCAGCATGCCGGCGGTGTGCCCTTGCATCGTGATATCGGCTTGACTCACAGCGTCTCCTGTTCGCGATCGCGCTAGAGTTTCATCCAAAGCAGCAACAGCAGATACACCCAGAGTATGTCCACGAAATGCCAGTAGCGCGCCGTCGCATCCAGGGTGCTTCGTCGCAGCTGGGACTTCCTGACCTTTCCAATCACATAGAGCAGTCCGACCAGCCCTCCCAGCACATGCAGCACATGGGCCGCTGTGAGCAGATAGAAGAAAGAACTGCTGGGATTGGTGGCGAGATATAGCCCCTCGGCCCTGAGCCGGACCCAGGCCACATATTGCCCCGTCACAAAGAGCAGACCGAAGACCAGGGTGATGTAGAGCCAGCGTGCCGGACTTTCGCCCGGTAGCGCGACTCCTCCCATGAAAGTGGCGATGCGCCGCCGCGCGATCTGGAGGGTAACGCTGCTGCATAAAATCAGCGCGGTATTCAGGTAGAGGATGGACGGCAAGGTGAAGCTCTGCCAGTCCAGCGATGAGCCCTTGCGCACAATCAACGCGCTGGTCAACGCCGCGAAGGTCATGGTGATGGCATACAAGACCACCCACATGCCAGTACTCGCCGGCGGAGGAGAATAATCCTGCACGAACCGCCGGTCTCCATCCGCCGGCACAAGGCTCCGCCAGCCTCCGTTACCGCCGTCCCGTTGACCGGGCTCGATCTTTGGTGGTTCGTGGATGGTAGTCGCCATAAAACGTCCAGACTCCCGTCAAACTTCAAATCCTGCGGCTTACTTCTCGTCGTGCTCGCTCACCACTTGCTCAGGCGACGTCTGCATGACGTAGTCGCCGGTCGAACTCTGCACTCCGTACTGGTAAGGATCGTGATAGACCACCGGGTGTTTGCCTCCGAAATTATCGAAAGGCGGCGGGGTCGGTGTGCTCCACTCCAGCGAAGTTGCCTCCCACGGATTATCAGGCGCCGGTTTGCCCCAGAACCGGCTGTGGACCAGGTTGTACAGAAAGATGAACTGGGCCACGCCGGTCACGATGGCGGCCACCGTGATGAACCTGTGCACCGGGATGAGCGGCTGCAGATATTCATCCACAAACGCCTGGTAGCGCCGCACGTTGGCGGCAATCCCCAGATAATGGAATGGCATGAAGATGCAATACGTGCCCACAAAGCTCAGCCAGAAATGGACCTTGCCCAGAGTCTCGTTCATCATGCGCCCGGTCATCTTGGGGAACCAGAAGTAGGTCCCTGCGAAAATGCCAAAGATGGCCGCCACCGCCATGACCATGTGGAAGTGGCCCACGACGAAGTAAGTCGCGTGCAGCATGATGTCAATCGAGGGCTGGGCCAGGAAGAAGCCGCTCACGCCCCCCGCGACAAACATCGAAATGAAGCCCAGCGCAAATAGCGAAGCGGTGTTGATGCGCAACCTCGAGCCATACAGGCTGCCGATCCACATCAACACAATAATGGTCGCCGGAATCGTGATGATGAGAGTGGGAAACGAGAATGCCAGGGATGAGAACGGATTCATTCCGCTGACAAACATGTGGTGTCCGTACACCATGTAGCTCAAAATGGCAATCGCACCCATGCAACCGATCATCACCCGGTGGCTGAGCAGCGGCCGGCGCATATTGGTGATCAGGACGTGGGAAACAATCCCCATGCCGGGCACGATGGCGATGTACACCTCGGGATGTCCGAAGAACCAGAACAGGTGCTGCCAGAGGAGCGTGGACCCGCCGGAGTGCGGCTGCAGCTGATCATTGATCACAAGGTTCGACGGAACGAAGAAGCTGGTGCCGGCGACGTGGTCGAGAATCACCAGAATGCAGGCTGGCATCAACACCGCAAACGCTGTCAAACCCATGCAGGAGGTGATAAACCATGCCCACGCGGTAAGCGGCAGGCGCATCAGGCTCATCCCCTTTACGCGGAGGTCGAGTGTGGTGGTAATAAAGTTCAGCGAGCCCAGTAACTGTCCGATACAGAAGATGGCGATCGAAGCTGCCCAAAGAACCACACCCATGCCCTGGCCGGGACCGCCCACCGGGCCGACCGCATTCAGCGGCGCGTACTGCGTCCATCCTCCGAGGGTTGGTCCATCGCCCACGAAAAACGACGAAATCAGCACCAGAAATGCCGTGAACGTGACCCAGAACGACATCATGTTAAAACGCGGAAAGGGCATGTCTTCGGCACCCACCTGGATGGGCAGGAAAAAATTGCCGAAGGCCGCGAACGGCGCCGTGGTCAGCACAAAGAAGACCATGATGGTTCCGTGCATGGTCATCAACTGCAGGTAATACTCCGGCGTCATCAGGTCGCCCGGGGCGCCGGTCTTGGAAAGCAAATGCAACCCGGGAATCGCGAGATTGGTCCAACCCAGGTGCAACCGCATGATCCAGGAGAGCACCATCCCCACAAATACCGCCACCAGGGCCAGGGCGTAATACTGCTTGCCGATCACCTTATGGTCGAGGCTGAAGACGTGCTTCCGAATAAAGCCCTGCGGCGGGGCATGGTGTTGCGCCGCATGTGCCGACACATCGTGCATGGATTCTCCTCAAACCACCGAATGCCCCGTCCTCACCACCTCGGACACGGACGGACCGGCTACTGCAGAGCCGCTTCCTTTTTCATCCAATCGTCAAAGTCTGACTGCGAAAGCACCGACAGGTAGGCCTTCATGTTGTAGTGCCCCAGACCGCAAAGCTGGGTACAAACGATTTCGTACCTCCCGATCTTGGTGGCAGTGAAATGGATGGAGAGGTCCAGGCCGGGGACGAAGTCCTGCTGCACCCGCAACTCCGGAACATAAAATGAATGCCCGACGTCTTTGGCGTGCATGAGCAGATGGATCTCGCGATTCACTGGAATCGCCATCTCAGCGGTCACAATGTCGTCTTTGGAATCCTGGTCATTGGTCAGATCCAGCCCAAAAAAGTTTTCGTTGGCCTCGTTGATGAGCGAGGCGTGGAGCGGACCGAATTTGCCGTCGGGCCCGGGATATCGGAAGTAGAACGCAAATTGCCCGGCCTGCACTTGCACCGGCAGGGCGTCGGCGGATGGGGGCGTGAAATATACGCTGGCCCAGGCCCTGGTACCAAAAATTCCCAGGGCCAGAACTTCAGTGCCCACTAAAAGAAAGGCAGCAATGACCAGGCCCTTGGCACCGCCCGGAAATTTGCCGATCTTCGCGTCCTTTGGCCGGTTGGAAAACTTCCATATAAAAATCGCCAGAATGAACTGCGCCGCCAGAAACGAGATTCCCGCTTCCGCCATGGTCTCGGACATCTGCTCATCGATGAGGTGTCCGTGAACCGAAATGTCCGGCGGTGCCGGCCAGGTGTGGCGCACGATGGGAATCGCGGAAGCGATCGCAATAATGATTATGGTTACCGCGAAAAACTTGGCCATGAAGTCTCGCTTTTTAGCCGGCCTTCTATCCGGCCGTTCTCGCTGGTTTGAAAGTCCGTCCCCGGAAATGCCTTCTGGCTGGCTCCCGGACCGCGTCACGCGAACTGAACCGCCCGAAGGTTCCCTAACCTTTCCGACGATTCATTTCCTTGGCTTCGAATCTGAATCTGTGCATTCCATGAAGAGGGCCCGAGGTGCGGAAACATCATGCAAGGGTCTCAGGCCACACCCTCCGAGGCTTTAGACCCGAAGGATTTGAGCGCACTAGCTTCGTCCTTCTCGATATCAAACACACTGGTCAGCCGCGTCATCTGAAGCAGTTCGTGCACTCTCTGGTTCAGGTTGGTCAGCTTCAGGACGCCGCCCTTGTTCCGAATCGTGGTGTGGGCTTTAACCAGCTCACCGACACCTGAGCTGTCAACGTACACCACTTCGCCTAGATTCAGTATGATGCTGGTGCTTCCTTTCGCCGCCAGATCGCCGACAATCTCACGCAGCATCACATTGCCTTCGCCCAGGGTAATCCGCCCGCTAACGTCCAGGATTACAACTTGCCCCACCTGACGGGTGACCGTCTTCATCTTGACGGGAGGCGATCCCTGCATACCCAGAGCCAGCCGATCAAGGATCGAACAGGCGGTCGTCGCGATATCTTGGGATTCCGTGCGAACCACAACCAGCGAACGACCCTCTTTAAGGACTTCGCGGAAGAAGGCGGCATCCTCGGAACTCTTCTCATCAGAAGTGGGCTGGGGAGCTCCGGACTGATGCGCAATGGCCGCGCCGGTTGAAGCGCCGGCACCAGCACCGGCGAGTCCAAGCAGAGCGGCCGCGCCAAAGCCCAGCGCGAACACCGCACCTATACCGGGCAGAAGCAGGGTCGCTGCCGCCACTCCGGCCGTCATCCCCGCCGCGCCACCAGCGAAACCTCCCGCGAACGCTCCCAATTGTTTGCCAACCGTTTTGGCTTCGCTTTCGGAACGGGTGAGGAAAACTAGCGATGACTCCGGGACTCCTCGCTCCAACAACTCCTTTACGCCCTCCTCCGCGCTATCTCGCGAGGAGAATACCCCGATCGCGGTTTCCATGAGTCCTCCTGCCCCATTGACCAGGATTCCACACTGGCATCTCCGTCTCCAATTGCTTCTTAGGAGTGTCAGAAACAGGGAAATAACGGCTCGGACTGATTTCTATCCCAGAGTCTTCACTTCGCCTTGAACGTGAAGTCGGCGGTCCCGGGCTTGCCGGCGGCCACCGTAACCTTCGCCGTCTGAGTTCCGTATTCTTCTTGCCAGGCGGTCACGGTGTAGTTGCCCGGTGGCACGTTCTCGATGGTGTATGCGCCCTTTTCGTCGGTAGTTGCGTAGGGCCCTTTCACCACTACGAAGTAGCCGTGCATCCAGGGATGAATATTGCACTTCACCGGAATTGCGACTTCTTCCGCCTTCCAGCTGGATTCAATCGGCGGAGCTCCGGGCGGCTGCGATTTGTTCCACGGAATGTTGCCGGCAAGCGGGTTGGGGAGCGGGTGAATGTTGTGCGTGGTCTGATCGCTGGTCATCACCTTGAATTTCTGGTTGACGTCCATCGCCAGAACATGTGGCGTGTACATGCAATTCTTCTGATCAAATACCGGCTCTTTCGCCGGCGCCTGTCCGGCTTCAGCTGCACTCAGTCCCTGGGAAATGTACAGCACAACGTTCTCCAGGCCTCCACCCTCGCCCACAACAACGTTCTCCAGGTGCGCCGGGCTGTTCTCGTGCTGCTTGACGCAGAACGGATCTTTGGACATATCGATGCCCTTCATGTGGGGAGGAGCGCCGTTCAGCTTGACTGTTCCGGTGATCTTGCCCTCGGCGGCCGCACTCACACTCCGGGCTGGCCACAACAGACCGATCGCGAGCAGCAGGAGGATGGAGATCATGCCTGCTACCTGGTAACGTGCTTTCATTTGCTTTTCCCTTTCTTTCAGATACGTCCCGATTCTGGTTGTCATGGCTGCGTTGCCGGCGCCGCAGCCGCGGCAGCACCCGGCTTCAAACCGATTTGTCGGGCAAGCTCTTTCTCTTTGCTTTTCATGGGCTGCAGCGAGCGCAGATAGAACACCAGGTCCCACGCTTCATCGGGCTTGATATTGTCCGACCAGGAGGGCATGGGCGTTCCGTCCAGTCCCGTCATGAAGATGCGGTACAGATCTTCGTCGGTGGTGCCGCACTTGAAGCGTCTTCCGTCATGAAAGTTGTAGGGGAGAATCGGCCGGTTCTGGTCGTCGGTGAGCGTGGCGGCGGATGGTCCATTTCCCATACCTGTGGGCCCGTGACACTTCCAGCACTCCACTCGCTGAAACACTTCTTGACCCGCCTTGAGACGGTCAGCAGTGAGTTCCGGCTCCTTCGGAATTTCAATCGGTGTTCCTGGCTTCTCAGTGACAAAGCGCGCCGAGAAGTGTTTTACATATGCCACCAGGTCCGCCCGCTCTTGCGCGGAAAGCGGGTTCCAGGATGGCATATTCGAGCTGTCCAGGCCGCGTCCGATGGTGTCGAAAAGATCCGAGTCCTGCGGCAGGGTCCCGGTTGTGGTCGAGCGGCACTTGAAGATTCCCAAGGTAAAATTGCGCGGCTTGGGATCAAGCCATTGCGCGTTTTCGCCCTCGCCGTCTCCCAACTCACCATGGCAGCCAACGCAGTACCTGCGATAGTTGCCTTGCGCGGAAGTGGCATGACCGGTCAGCTTGCCGATGTGGCTCTCCATTCCCAGCCGTTGATCCTCTTCCGCCTTGGTGGCCTGCCCCCAGGACAAGCTGCACAGAGCCACCGTCACCAGCGCCGTCAAAACCAGCGAACCGTTAAGCATCATTCTTCGCATCGAACGTTCCCTCTTTTAGAAGTCGAAGTCGAATCCCAGCAAAACGCTGCTGCTAGCCAGGTCGGTGCCGTCCGGCGCCGTTCCGCGTTGACGGATCCAGGAGTACTCATTATGAATAGCGAATCCGGCTCGGCTGTTCATGATGGGCATGTACCTGTATCCGAAAACATAGTTGTCAATGTTGCCCAGATTGGAGGGCGTGCCCGGAATCGCCTGCTGCGACATGCGCATCCACTCCGAACGTTGTATGAAAATGAGCTGTGGGCTGTACACGTAGTGGGTCTCGACGAACGCCCCGTTCCAGACCGCGGATCGGGCGCCGGCCGGGAGAGCATCGGGAGCGGCCGTGGCCGTGCCGAAGTAGGCGTCGTCTGAACCATGCTGCGTTACCACCTGGAAATCCAGTTTGCCCAGATAGAACAATCCGTTGAAACCCACTCGACTGAAGTTCTTGTTACCGAACCCGCCACCGGGAATCGGCTCCCCGCCCGAAGTCAGCGTATTGGTCGGCGCCTGTCCGAGCATGGCATAGAAGCCCACACGCTGGGTCCCCAGTTTGCCCGCTTCGAAAGCCTGACTTCCGGCAAAGAATCCGGTATAGGAGTTGCTTCCTGGCAGGTCCACATTGCCGTCGCTGGAATTCAAGAGGCTGGCTGAGATTCGCGTGCGGTCATTGGCCGAGTGCCCCATCCACTCCAATCCGAACTGGTTGTCGCCAATCTGACCGACGAAGTTGCTGTCTCCGACTGGAATGAAGTGGTAAAGCTGGAAACCGCCCCCGCTCGCGCTGAGGGTCAACCCGCGTTTCTCGGAAACGATGTTGTCCAGTTCGAATTTTCCGACTTTGAGGTTGAGCCAGGGGCTGCCAAACAGGTTATCGAATCGTGCATTGACCGATTCAAAGTGGAAGAGGGCGTTCTCATCCGACGACAGCACGAACAGGAAGGAAAGATTTTTGTCGAGCGTGCCGCCCGAAAGCAAATCGAGGCCGCCCACGTCAAAACCATGAGAGGTGATTCGCTGCTGCCCGCCCGTCTGGTCGACGAACACCTTGTCGGTGCTCTCGCGATGCCAGCTCGGCGTGATTCGTATGGTCACCGGCCAATAGCCGTTGTTCTGCCAGATCGGAGCATCCCGATCATTCATCAACTGGTAGCCGTTGTCCTTAAACTTCTGCCCGAAGTAGTTGAGCATCGGCCAGGCTTCATGGCAGGCAGAACAGCGCAAGCCATACTTGCGCGCGAAGGCGGGAAGAGCATTGGCGTCGCCGGCGGCAAAGAGGAGAAAGAGGGACGCCAGCAGCACACCACTGGCGAAACGTTTCCGGGCAGAGGTCATCGAGTCCTCCTGGTATTACGCCAAACTGGAACAACTGGGTCCAGTTACAACGAACCAAAAGCTACTGCCCCATTTTTGCCCGCGTGGATCGCGGACCCCGAATTCGAATTTTAGTGAAACTGCAAGTGCGTGCAGGCGCACTTACACAGTGAAAAAGTTAATATCACGCGCGCCAGAAGACCGTCAAGAAAAATGTTTCAAGTGAGACTACAGTCAATACTGTATGGGTGAGGGGAGTGGAGCGCGTTTCACTGAGCGCATTTAACTGAGTAAGAACGCCGCTTGCGGAGCCGCTGGACTCGCCACCTCTTCAGGAGAAAGGCTCCGAACCAGAAGTCTGGCAATCGCCGATGCAGTCCGGGTAGAGGTTTTCCGGTCCTGCCGCAACACCGCCGGACGCATAAAGCCGAACATGAAGCCGATCACGCTCACCGACTGGACCAGCGCATCGAACTCGGCTTCGGACAGGTCTCGGCACTTCCCAAATTTCTTCAGTCGCTGGCCGATTGCATGCGCCCTCTGGAGCGGGCCCACCTGACGCAACAACTGTCCAAAACCCGGATCCAGCAGCGCCCGCGGTATGGCCACCCTCAGAAACTCCCGGTCTTCCCACATGTGCTCGAGCGCCCAGTTGACCAGCTGCAGATATTCGTCTTCGAAAGTGTGAGCGGGACGAAGGTGATGCGCCAGGTCTGCTACTTCCCGCGACACACGGTACTCCATGAGCGCAGGGAGCAGACCCGCTTTGCCGTTGAAATAGCGGTGAATCAGGCCTTCCGCACAACCCGCGGACGCCGCGATTTCGCGGGTCGTGGTAGCGTCGTATCCTTTGCTGGCAAATAATTTCAAGGCAGCCACAATGAGCGCCTGTTTTTTGCCGGCACGGTCCCGGGTCCGCTTCGATCGGGATTTGGGTTCGTCAGCACTCACTTTGGAAACCACCCGCTCGCGTAGGTTCCGCCTGGACAGCTTCGTGGCACTGGCCGGTCCGGCTGTCAATAATTTTGCAGCGTAACACTCATTTTGTGGACCAGTTGTAAAAGATTTGTCACCAGAAGGCGGTTGCAGCGTTTTTTAAATCGGAAGTCGAACAGGGTTGCATTCAGAACGACCGTGACCGTTTACCTTCGAACCGGTCAGGTGTCCGCGTCCAGCCCGGGTAGTCCAGCCCGGGTAGTTGACAGCCTCACTCCTTCGAGAGTATGGAACAGGAGATGGGAGTAGTAGCGGCACCAGGATCCCGGAGGCCCCTGACGATGCGCCCGGTTGCAGTGTGGAGGGCCCTGGGCCGATTCCGTTCTGCTGTCGAAGCCCGCCAGTTCGTTACCCGCCGCCCATCCCGGCCCAATCCATTCGTGATCAGCGTGTTTGTGACCATCCTTTTGCTGGGCTTCGTTCCTTTTCTTCATGCTCGCGGGCACAAAAAGAAAGTCGCAGCCGAAGACTACGGCTTGGGCTTCTCCACCGAGATCGCGGCCCCCGAAAGTGAAGTGGTAAAAGCCGTGGAGGCCGTCGTGAATAACGGGACCATCCAGGGCAGTAAGGAATACAACAAAGACCGGTACATCGAGAGCGCCACGTCGGCTGCCTCCTCGCCATTGTTTCCGCAATGGAAAGAGCCGGGAAAGGTTTATTACAAGGTGCGCACCAGCGTGCTGGCACCCCTGAATTTCAAGGACAGCAATGACGAAGGCACGGTGGCCGTGCGCTATGTTGTGCAGAGCAAGGACGCGTCAAAGTCCATCCTGCGCATCGACGCGGTCTTCGTCGAGGATTTCCGCCGCACCGTGCATCCCTCCGACGGAAGCGTGGAAAACGCCGAGAGCGAGGAGATCCAGAATCAGATTGACGCCGTGGAGACAGAGAAAAAACAGCAGGAGCAGCGCGAGAAACAGCGACTGGAGAAACTGGCGGGACAAGAATTGGAACGCAAGCGTGCCCAGGAGGAAGCCTCCGCACTCTCCGCCGCCCAGGCGTCCTCCCAGACCCTGGACCAACGCCTCGAGTCCTTACGCCAGCAGGCGGAGCGCGTGGTCAAGGCCCCCGGGGCACAGCTCAAAACCGCCCCCTTCCGCAGCGCCACGAATGTGAAATCCCTGGACGCGGGCGCCGAAGTTGTAATCCTGATCGTGACTCCCTACTGGTACGGCGTGGAAACCACCGATGGACAGCATGGTTGGATTAACCACGCACAATTGGAGCCGCTCCCGTGAGACCGACCGTCTCGTCCGCCCGGTTCAATCTCCGCGCGCGCTCCGCCATCCTTGCGGCCTCCGCCATCCTTGCCATCACCTCCGCCCGAGTTGCCAGCGCCCAGAGTGTTCCCTATCAGCGGACGTTTCCTCAATCCCCGGCGCTGGTGGAGAAACAGATCAAGCAGATGCAATCGTCAAGCGCCGGCCATCTCCCCGCGCTGGAGGGCTTTGCGGTTTCCGGCGATCGTCCCCTGGATGGCTATCACCGCGGCTACTATCAATGCACGGCCCACGTAAGTTCGACCGCATCCGGCGGATCGATGGTGCGGGTCAACGCCACCATTACCGCCTGGTACACCGACCCGCTTACGGGAAAGTCGGGATACCAGGTTCTTTCGTCCAACGGCCGTCTGGAAAACGATTTCCTCGACCGCCTGCACGAAGCGCTGGGCGATCAGGCATCGCCTTCGGGCGGCACGCCGTCGTCGAACCCACCCTCCGCATCCGGGAGTCCGTCTAGTCCCCCGGGGGGAGCGCGCACTCCGCCGCCGCATGCCGCCGCCAGTGCGGCATCCAGACCGCCAGCCGGTTCGCCCTTCAACCTGGGAGATCCGCTGAGCTTGGATCACATGTCGTCGTTGGCCACTCAAAAAGCAGTGATCGACCGCCGCACCGACGAGCAGTCAAAAGAAGTGAAGGGCCTGGAGGAGATCCTGCGCAACCAGGCCCATCCCGCAAACCTGGTGGCGGTGAAGAAAACCAACACCCCCGTACTTGCCAACCCGATTGAAAACGCCAAGGTCCTTTTCCTGGCCGCATCCGAAGATGAGTTTGAAATGCTGGATGCAAACTCCAACTGGGTGCACGTCCGTATTTCCGGGCTTTCCCGGGGATGGATCCGGCGCTCCAGCCTGGAAATGCCTGACGCTGATTCCGTGCAACCGCCCGTACAATCGCCGGCCGAAATCGAACCAAGGCCCAGTGACACCCAGCCATTCCGCGCGCTGAATGAACAAGTGGCGACTTTTCCCGGAAACTGGGCGCCGCTCGTCGGGAAAACGGTAAGGATTGTTACCGTGCAGAAAGTCGTTGACAATCCAGCCACCACGGGCCCCGGAGCCAAGCTGGCGTTCGCAAAATCTGTTCTGGACCGGGAATATGCCGACCTCATCCGTACTTCCAGCAGCGTCGTTGGAGTGGTGGTGATCTTCGACTCGGAGGATGGCGGCATGATTGCCGCCACGGTGCCTACACTGCGCGAGTGGAAGACCGGAGCACTGTCCGACCAGGCGCTCTGGCGTCACTGTCTCTTCGATCCTCGCGAGGCCTTTACCTTGGCCGCCAACCCCTGACGGCTTCCCTTCCGGCCATTGCAATTCTCTCCGGGATAGGCTTGTTTTCGCTTGCTGAGCTTCCATGTTTGCGCGGTTGTTGCACCTAGTTGCAAACGGTATGCAACAAAAACTTGGGACCCGGCTTGACGGTCTGATGAAAATGAATTCAACTTGATTTTCGTAATATTTATATGCAACACAGTTGCATCTAGGAGAATCGAGACGGGCCAGTCACCGCATCCCCACTTGCTCCAGACAAGTATCGGGTTCGCGCGTGTCTCCGCCCATCCGTCGAATGAAGAAACCATCGAATAACCGTTTGGCAAAAGAAAAGGCTCTGGTTTCGGCAGCAACCACCCTGTTTGCGCGCCGCGGATATGAAGCAACCACCACGCGCGAGATCGCCGCACGCGCGGGATGTGCGGAGGGACTGATCCACAGGTATTTTGGGGGAAAGTCTGGACTCCTCTTCAATATCGTGAAGGTTCATCTCGCCCAGGACGCGGCCACCACCATCGAGGGCCCCGCCAGCCCCACCCTGGAGGCGGAAATCCGGAAACTGATGGACTGGCAACTCGACCATCTCTGGAAGGAGCGTGAGTTCCTTTGCCTCGCTTTCTCATGTGGCATTCTGCAGCCTCGCCTGGGCAATCTTCTGCGCAATTACATGCCCGCGCGAACCGCACTGGTCGCTCAGCGGATCCATTTGTACAAGCCGGGATGTTCGAATGAAGACATCGAGATGCTTTCCCATGCCCTGATTTCTCTGGGTTTCGAATTTGGCTTTATAAGGCCTTCCATCCTCCGACAAAACCGGCGGCAGACCAAACATCTTGCCAGGCGGGCTGCCCGCCTGTTGAGCCGTCGTCTCTGACCGCTGTCTTATCTGCCCCGGTTTGCCTCCAGGCGGGCGCATGAACTGGAGGGCTGCACTTGATCTGCTATGCTTCGGCGCATGCGCGCCTTACCCGACTCGGGATTGACGGCAGCGGTGCGGGACTACATGCCTTCCGCCACGGCCATGAGACCTTCCTCGACCGGCGAAACACACCAGTCGCAGTGAGACTCGAACGCCTGGGCCACAGTGACACACGGATGATGGTGAACTACTCTCACGTCATCGGTGAGGACGACCGCAAGATCGCAGCCGAGTTGGGGATTGCACTTCAACCGAGTTCTGCGTCCTACTTGCGTCCAAACGAAAACGGCTCAACTCCTTCTCAGAGTCAAGCCGTTGGTAATGCAGCAGTTTAATG
>CAVOVU010000018.1:0-14660 GCA_963699935.1 Terriglobia bacterium | reverse complement strand
CCATCGAGTCCTATAGCCTGGGCACACTGTTCGATTACCAGGGGCGTTTCGGAGCCGCGGTCAACTCCAAGCAGTCGGCCCTCAAGACTTTTCGCGACCTGAAAGACCGCACTTTCTGGATGGCCGAGATGCTGGGCGGCTATGCAGAGGCGCTGACCCTGGCAGGGCGGAGTGACGAGGGAAAGAGTTCTCTGGAAGAGGCCCTCAGCCTGGCGCGCGAATTGAAGAATGACGGCATGGTGGCCCAGACCCTGGGGTTCCAGGGCGACGCGTTCTTCTACCAGGGAGACTTCAAGTCGGCGCATCCCTTATACGCGCAGGCCCTGCAGGCGGCCACGCGCAGCAAGGAACCGGACAAGATCCTGATTGCCCAGACTAATCTGGCCAAGGTTGAAGTCCAGGAGAAGCGTGGCCAGGAAGCCATTTCCAGCCTCCAGCCGCTGATCCAGAAGGCAGAAGACCTGGGCCTGAAGCATATCTCGGTGGATTGTTCAGTCTCCATGGCAGAGGCCATGATGCAGGGCCGCGATCGCGACAAAGCCCGCCAAGAACTGCAACGGGCGTTACTGCGCGCGGACAAGCTGGGCCTGCAACCGCTAAGCGCCCGGGCGCATTACCTGTTGGCCCTGATCGCGCAGAGCTCCGGCAACGCCAGTGAGGCCCAGGATAATTTTCGCGAGACCCTGCGCCTGCTGGATACGATGAAAAAAGATCCCGGGGCGGAAAAACTGATGCAGCGCGCTGATTTGAGAGCCATGTACGACGCAGCCACAGCCGGCATGCGCGCCGGCAAAGGCTGATCACCAAAAAAATCGGGAGCGCCGGGTCCTCCGGCGCTCCCAGTTGAATCCTTTACACAGCAACTCTTAGCGCGTCACTAGTGTGGCGGCGGTCGAGGAGTTATTGCTCGTCTTGGGATCGAAGTTTGTCCCCTGCACGGTCGCTGTGTTCTTGACCACCTTACCTGCTGTCCATGTGCTGCCCAGCTTGACCGTGATCTTTATGGTCGCGCCGTTCAGTGATGACCACGACAAAGGTGCGATCGGTGTCTGGCTGCTGCAACTCACGCTTGACCCGCCCGTGCAAATCATTGCCGTGGTCGTGCACGTCAACTTCTTGTTGACGATGGCGCAGCTGACGTTGTTCCCGGACGGAGTGCCGACGAGGGTCGTATCAGCGGGCAGAATATCGCTGACCACAACATCGACTGCATTTGACCCGCCGAGATTCCCCACGCCGATCGCGTAGGTGATGGTGCTGCCGGCGCGCGCCAGCAGCGGTGCGACCTTCAGGATGGCGAGATCGGCCGGCGACACCACGTTGTAGCTCACCATTGATGTCGCTGTGTCGGTTGCGGAGTCCTTCACCGTAGCGCTGAAGGACTTCGTTCCCGTTGTGGAGGTATCAATGGGTGATCCAGCGGGTACCGTCCCAGTGCAACTGTCGCGACGGTCAAATACGGCCCAACCGATGGGTCCGAAGGGTTGGTTGCGGCGGTGCAGGTATAGTCCGCATTGACTGAGGCCCCCAGCTGATAGTTGTGGCCGTTGGCTGGCGTGGTGATGGTGACGGTCGGAGCCTCATGCGGAGTGTTGTAGGTTGCTACCCAACAGGATGCGGTTCCGCCGCTTCTCCCTTTGGTGACTGGGTCGTTGACGCTCTGATCAAAGAAGCTGATCTGGTTGCTGGCAAATAAGAAACCACCCGCAGGCGGTGTGCAGGGGTGCCGCGGGTCGTCTCCCTCGCCTTTCAGCCAACCTGGGAACGGGTTGTCGGAGTTGAAACCAGAATTGAATTGGTCCCGCTAGTCGGCAAGTCATATGTGCTGCCTAGCTCGGCTTCGAACGGGGTGCATTCCCGGAGACGAGGGCGGGCAAATTACCTCGTACATCACCGACTTATCGACATTCGGGCCACCAGCATCCTTGTACACAAAGCACTGGGCGGTTTGGGCAGGCACGTCAGGAGTCAAGAATAGCGGGTTAGCCTGCACAAGTGTGTTGCAATCGGCTTGATCCTTCAGAATCGGCGTTACCTGGATGGTTGCTGTCTGCCTGGTCAGCGTCCGGCGTCACCAGGTAGTTGTTGTTGTTGAATTGAAATACTGTAGTTTCTTCGGGCGGCACTTGCGCCTGGAAAGTCCAGCTCGTGATGTCCTGATTTTCGACACTGGCCCCCGTGGCGGCGGTGAAGCCCACGTACGCGTTGCCACTCGTCAATGCCAGGAGAGTACTGAGGTTCACCGGGACCGAGACCGGTGCGAGGTTGTCCAAGGTCACCGGCAGGCTGCCAACAGAGCAGTCGCTGCATGGGGGCGTGTAGGTAATAATCACCGTGTGCGGAGCACCAGCTGAGAAGATGGGACCAGCGACAGGGAGAAAGCCGAGGGTTGAATGTTAGCAGGGCCGTTACCTCCGCAAGTCATGCCATGGTGAGATGTGTTGTTTCCCGTGCCACAACTCTGAATCGCAATATGGTTGGCACTGCCTCTGTCCCATGCCGTTGACAAAGGTGTCGAACTCAATGGCAACGCTGTTCCCGATACCCTCGCCCGTGCTGGGATTAGAGTTTGTATCTCTGATCTCCATATCCGAGCGCGCCGCCGTTTCCACCGGCATAGCCAATCGCGCCTACTCCCCGGCTATCATTTTGAATCACGAAGGCTATGCCATCACCAGGAGTTCCGGAGGCGCCCGCGTGATACTGAAGGTGAACGTGGTGGTGAAGCCGTTTTTCACCGGCTGTTGCACATTGAACCAGGCTGCAGCCACACGATTTCCTGCATCAGGCGTCAGACGCAGCACTGTGGGACTGGAATCCGTTTGCCGGAAAAACGTGGGCAGTCCGTTGACGTTGCCGTTAAATGCATCAAATTCTGGTTCGCCGCGAAGTCCGGAGTGTAGTTCGGGCTCTGCGCCAGAACCGGCGTGACCCCGGCAAACGCCACCAGTGCCGCGATCACGGCCACCACACAGAACCTTGAGATACCTGCCTTCATACCTTCCCCCTTATGAACGCTCGCTGGTTTTCCCAGCCTCATTCGATCTTGATTGCGGGCCATAACAACGCTCGCAGCGAACCTTGAGCGCACAACTATCGATGACCCCGGGCACACCCTTCGCTACTCGAGTCTGTGGCAGACAACGATAATCGGATAATGGTTCCTGGAGTCTTACGACTCGGCCATTCGGCCGGGGTCCGGTGAACGCGGGGGGAACGGGAGAGGCAGGACGATGATCGGAAGAGAAACCGACCATCATTAGATCGCAATGCTAAGGACGCCGCTGCCCGCTCAAAACGCTCTAACCAAACCGTATGAATTTTGCCCTCGAATGGCCCGTCTGTCAACGGAATTGCGCTGTCGGCAGGTGCCTATCTTGGCAGCGAAGCGGGCTTGCACTCAATGCAATTGTTTGCGCATTCCGGGCCGGGAGGTTGCGCTGGAAGCCGCTCTGGGCCTGCCATTTGGCGTGGCTGGACACGGCGCCTGATGCCGTTTGGCAGCAAACTCAGGGAATCAACCGGTTAAATGCGCAGCAATTTTCCACAGGTGGGTTCCTTGGAATTTCTCGAGCGCCAAACTCATGCCTTGTCACTCACGCACTGACTCGAAAAGGAAAGGGATGACTTCAGAGGCTGCGGAAAAACTCGCAAATGTCAGCCCTCCCGTGGAAGAGCGGCCCTTCAGGGCCACGTAAGTCGTTAGGAATGTTTGCGGGCTTTAGCCCCCGTGGTCGCTTCGTCCGGGCAAATTGAGTTTTTCCGCAGCCTCTTCAGTCGTCCGTTCGGCGTCCAATTCAGACGCACTCGAGCGGTGAGTTGCGGTAGTCGAAAGCGAACCCCCAGGGGGCTGAAGCCCAGGAGCCTGCGTGGCTAGTGGCACGGGTGAAGTCGTGCCCTTCCCGAGCGTCCGATCCTGCCGGGGCTGCCCCGAAGCGGGCCGCGGTCAAGATTTTGTCGAAGCCACACCTGTCACCCCGTTCCTCAGAGGGAGAGCGCCACGTGTCCGTCTCCGTTTTTGTGATAACGTACCCGGCAAATTATTCAGGAACGAGTTCGTGGCACGGAAGTGAGCGCTATTGGCAAGGACGACGTGAAACCTCTCTACATCCAGGTCCATCCGCGGGACAACGTTGCCATCATCGTCAATCCCGAAGGCTTGCCGGCGGGCACGCAATTTGCCGATGGACTGACTCTCCGCGAGCGCATCCCGCAAGCCCACAAGGTCGCGCTGCATGACCTTAATTCCGGGGACGCTGTCCGGCGCTACGGTCACGTTATTGGACTGGCGTCCCGTCCCATCGCCCAGGGTTCGTGGGTGCACGAAGACGCCATCGAATTGCCGCGGCCGCCGGCGCTGGGCGAATTGCCGCTGGCTACGGCGACTCCGGCGCCGCAACCGGCGCTGCTGGGCCACGCTTTCGACGGCTTCCGCAATCCGGACGGCAGCGTTGGAACCAAGAACATCCTGGGCATCACCACCACGGTGCAGTGCGTTGCTCCCACCGTGGAGTACGCGGTGCGGCGAATCAAAAACGAGATTCTTCCGCGATTCCCCCAGGTGAACGATGTGATCGCCATCACCCACACCTACGGATGCGGTATCGCCATGGACGCGCCCGGCGCCGAGATTCCGATCCGGACGATCCGGCACATCAGCACGCATCCCAACCTGGGCGGCACGCCGCTGGTGGTGAGCCTGGGTTGCGAGAAGTTGCAGCCGGAGCGGCTCTTTCCTGAACAACCATTCGCGAAGTTATCGGTGCTGGAGAGCGATCCGTACCTGGTCCGCATGCAGGACGAGCACGGGTTCGGGGAAGTCGTTGGCGCGATCATGCGCGCCGCCGAAAAACGCCTGGAACAACTCAACCGGCGGCAGCGGACCGCCGTGCCTGCATCCGAACTCGTGGTCGGCCTGCAGTGCGGCGGCAGCGACGCCTTCTCGGGCGTGACCTGCAATCCGGCGGTGGGCTATGCGGCCGATCTGCTGGTGCGCGCCGGAGCCACAGTGATGTTTTCCGAAGTCACCGAAGTGCGCGACGCTGTGCACCTGCTGACTCCGCGCGCCATCAATCAGGACGTGGCCCGCTCCCTGATTCGCGAGATGCAGTGGTACGACGACTATCTGGCTCGCGGTTCCGCCGACCGCAGCGCCAACCCAACCCCCGGCAATAAGCGCGGCGGACTATCGAACGTGGTGGAAAAGTCGCTGGGGTCAATCGCGAAGGCTGGCAGTTCGGCCCTGATGGCGGTTGCAGCTCAGGGTGAAAAAGTCACGGCGAAAGGGTTGGTGTTTGCCGCGACCCCGGCGAGTGATTTCATCTGCGGCACCCAGCAACTGGCGTCGATGAACCTGCACGTGTTTACCACGGGAGAGGGAAGTCCATACGGGCTGGCGCTGGTGCCGGTGGTCAAAGTTTCGTCGCGAACTGCGTTGGCGGAACGCTGGCCTGACCTGATCGATGTTGACGCGGGCCGCATCGCAACCGGAAACACCAGCATCGAGGAAGTTGGTTGGGAAGTCTTTCGCTACATTCTCGACGTGGCCAGCGGGCGCAAGCAAACCTGGGCGGACCACTGGGGACTGCACAACTGCGCTGGCGCTGTTCAATCCCGGGCCGGTCACGTAAGGACGGCGGCTGCGAGTACATCTGCAGTCAGAGTCAAAAGCGGCGGGCGAGGGCGCCCGCCCCACATCAGAGCGTTTTCTGCTCCGCGCTTTCCACTTGCGTATCTGCCAGCGGCTTGCTTTGGGTCACGCTGAAGTCCTTGACGTTCTTGAGCACCACGGACGGCACCTCGGGAGTTTGCGGCAGCTTGACGTGAATCAGTTCCGCGCCGCTCACGTCCTCGAGCACAAATCCGGGCCGCATGTCGGGCTGCATCGGCCTGATCTCGACATCCTTGATTTCGATCCGCTTCACATGACGGATGTAGAAACCGTGCGCCGGCATGGGGCCGAAGCGGTTGGGTTCGGGATAACCGTTTTCCACTTCAGGCGGCTGAATGGCGGCGTCCGCCTTCGTGCCGCCGCCGCGATGCAGCACCAGAATATTACTCAGCTTGACGTCTTCGATGGTGTGACCCGGAATTCCGGTGATGAGAGTGGCCTGCCGGGAAGCGCAGTTCGAAACCACAACATTGCTGATCAGCACGCGCCGTATTTCTCCGACTGGCGTTCCCTCCGGACCGCGCATGCGGCTGCCCAGGCGGAGAAAGAACGGAACATCGACGATGTCGCGCATGGTGATGTTGGTAATGGCGACGTCTTCCAGGATCGCGCCGTCCACCGATTCCAGCGCGATCCCCCGGCAGTCTTCGATCACGCAGTTGGAGATGGTGATGTTGCGGAAGCCGCCGTTGCTTTCGGTGCCAAACTTGATGCGCCCGTTGCGCGGGACTTTGAAATCCGGGGCGAAGCGCTTGTACGTGGCATCAAGCATCGTGCCTTCTTCGTAGCCTCCAGTCACGTAGCAGTTGGTGATGGTGACGTGGTCGGTGGAGCGCGCGAATCCGAGGCCGTAGGAATCTTTCAGGCAGATGCCATCGTCCCAGGGTGAGTTGACGCTGCAATTCGAGACCCGCACGTTGCGGCAGCAATCGATGTCGATGGCATCGCGATTGGTGTCGATTTTCAGATTGTCGATGGTGAGGTTGTCCACTCCCGTGGCCAGAATGGCAAAGTGTCCGCCGTGCAGGATTGAAATGTCGCGCAGGGTCACGTTGTGACAATTTTTCAGGCTGATGGATTTGTTGCCCACGCCATCGGCGAGTTTGAGCGTCACGATCTCCGCGGCTCAGGCCCTTGCCCCAGATCAGCCCCTGGCCCTCGATGGAAATATTCTGCAGTTCTTCACCCCAGATCAGGCTGTTGTGCCAGTGGCTGTGGCCAAAATCCTGAAATTTGTCCCAGGCATTGGGCTCGGCCGGATCATAGCCGCCGCCCGCGCCCGCGGCAGGCGCATCGGCAGCCACGATGGTCGCGCCCGCGTCGAGCAGCAGAGTGATGTGGCTCTTCAGGTGGATGGAATAGCAGAGATAATTCCCCGCCGGGAAGCGCACGATGCCGCCGCCCGCCGCAGCGGCCGCGTCGATCGCTTTATTGACGGCGGGTGTGTCCAGAGTCTTGCCGTCGCCAGTGGCGCCGAAAGCTCTTACGTCGAGAGTGCCCCGGGAGGCAGAGTCTGTCTTTGCCTTCGCAACGGCTGGCTGAACCGTGGCGACTGCTCCCAACGCAGAGCCGGCGATCCCAGCTCCTGTCAGCTTCAAAAAGTCTCTTCTCTCGGTGGGCTTGGCAAACATGATTCCTCCGTATGGTTTCTGGTTCAGATGCTTGATGAGGCGGCGCACAGGAGACTGAAGCAACCGCAAAATAATGTCAAACGAGAAATTTTAACGTCTGATTTCAGCCAGACTCATATGGTCTTTTGCGCTGGGCGGCATGGTTGAAGTCGTGCCTTCCCGACGCCTGTCCGGGCTGGAAGCGAGCCGGCAACAACTTCGCATTGAGAGTTTCTAAAAGCCTCGTTTAACTCTCTTGATTTGACAGCTTGCATCAGGACAAGTAAAACCGCTTCCATGCATCTGCTCGAATTCACCGGCTGTCCGGGCTAATATTAAAGCCTGGCTTGATCACTGCTTGAGCTCTTGATTGCAGGCCTCAGAACGAAAGCGCAGGAAGGAATGGAAACCACACCGACCAGACGACAGCTTGGCAACGATCTGCTGACCGCAGACCAGATCCAGGCGACCGTGGATGAAGTAATCGCGACGACACAGTTTATCGACGTTCACACTCACCTGTTTGCCCCGGAATTTGGCGGCATCGGTTTGTGGGGCATCGACGAACTGCTGACGTATCACTACCTCGAAGCGGAACTGTTCCGCTCGACGAGCCTTTCTCCCGAGCGCTACTGGGAGATGCCGAAACGCGAGCAGGCCGATGCCATCTGGCAGGCCCTGTTCGTGGAGAATAGTCCGCTCTCAGAGGCCACCCGCGGTGTCATCGCCGTTCTCGAAGCCTTCGACCTGCCCACCGATAGTCCCGACCTCGAAGAGGCACGGTCGTTCTTCCGCGCCCAAAAACTTGAATCGCATGTTTCGAAAGTCCTGCAGATGGCGGGGGTAAGTTCCGTAGTCATGACCAACGATCCACTGCACCCCGAAGAAGAGAAAGTCTGGATGAATGGCGGGCATTCCCGCGCCGACTTCTTGGCGGTGTTGCGCCTGGATAGAATTCTCTGGGGCTGGCCGGGTCACTGGCAGCGGCTGGCCGAGCAAGGCTATGCCGTGGACGCCCAGGCCGGCGGCAAATCGGCGGCCGAGGTGCGCCGGTTTCTTGCCGACTGGTGCGAGCGCATGAACCCGGTGTACATGGCGGTGTCGCTCACCGACGCCTTCCAGTTTCCGGAAGACAGCATTCAGGGCAGGCTGCTGAGGGATGCGGTGCTGCCCTCGTGCCGGGAGTTCGATCTGCCTCTGTCTCTCATGATCGGAGTCCGCCGTCAGGTGAATCCGAGAATCCGGCTGGCCGGGGATGCGGTGGGCAGGGCGGACCTGCGCTCATTGGAAAATATCTGCCGCGACTACCCGGACAACCGCATTCTGACCAGCGTCCTGAGCCGCGAAAATCAGCACGAACTCTGCGTGTACGCCCGCAAGTTCAGCAACCTCATGCCTTTCGGATGCTGGTGGTTCCTGAACAATCCTTCCATTGTGGAAGAGATCACGCGGGAGCGTATTGAGTTGCTGGGGACGAGTTTCATTCCGCAGCACTCCGATGCGCGGGTGCTCGAGCAGGTCCTCTACAAATGGCGGAACACCCGCGCCACCATGTCGCAGGTGCTGGGCAACAGCTACAGACTGCTGGCCCGTGATGGCCGTGCGGTCACGCGACAAAATATCCAGCGCGATGTGAACCGCCTGTTCCGCGGAAACTTCGAACGATTCGTCAACCTGGTCTGAAGAGATGCAAGATGGAGCATGGGCGTCCCGCCCGTGAACGGCGGTAAGCAAGGTCTCGATCACTGGCTGGTCAGTATCTTCTGCAGAAACTCGGCAATCGATTCCGTCAACTTGCGGGGATAATCGGTGCGGACCATGGCCAGCGCCAGGCTTCTGCTCAAACGATGCCCCGCCACCCGGAAAGTTTGAAAAAAACGGTTCCGGCCCCGCAGCGCGTGTTGCGGCAGTATCGAATAACCGAATCCCGACTCCACTAACCCCTTGATGGCTTCGCTGTCCTCGGCTTCCATGACCACCCGCGGCGTGACATTGATCTCCTGAAAAAATTGATCAATGATGTGCCGGATGTTGCTGGGCTTGGGGTAAAGAAGAAATGGAACGTGCGCCAGGTCCGCGGCCTGAATCACGCCCGTGCGCGAACTGCGGACGCTGTTCGGCGAGGGCCGCAACACCAGCAGTTCCTCATCGAACAGCGGCATGATTTCCAGGCTCTGCTCGAACACGGGAAGCGAAATCAGGCCCAGGTCGAAGCGCCGTTCCAGCAGGCCCGCGACAATCTCCTCGGTCACTCCCACGGTCACACCGATATCGGCGTTGGGGAACCGTTTTCGCACTTCGCGCAGCGGTCCGCCCAGCTGGTGAATCAAGGTGGTGACACCGGTGGCGAACTGGAACGGGCGCACGTCCTTCGAAACATCGTCGGCGAATTCCTGCTGGATCTGGCTCATGGTGCGCACCACGTCCTTGGCGCGTTCCGCCAGTCGCACGGCCGCCGGCGTGGCCACCAGCCTCTTTCCCGAACGCACAAAAAGCTCGGCGTGCAGTTCCTCCGCCAGGCTGTGGAGTTGCAAACTGACCGCGCCCGGAGACAGGTGGAACTGCTGCGCTGCGTGCGTCATGCTGGAAGATTCCATCACTGCAAGAAACAGTTTCAACTGGTGAATATCCATTTCTCGTCAGCCTCGCCGTTCTTTAATGTTCCTAAATCGCCTCTTGAATTTTTCTGGTATTGACAGTCAAAACGTTTCTGGCCTATCTTCCGCGCCCATGGGTCACTGTATCAAAACCAACGGGACGGCGTTGTATCCGAGTACTTGTACGCTTCATGCCCCGCTGAGTTACGGATGGCTTGGGAACCTGACAAGTTAGCACCGGCTGCTTTGGGGACAGGGCGAACATTTGCAGCAGCAACGCGCTCCTGGAAAGGCACAAGAATGAAAAGGAAAATTGTTCTGGCGCTTCTGAGCCTGGCTGTCTTTTCGACCTTGTCGTCGAATCTAGCGCACGGACAAGGATTGGGAAGCATCGCGGGAACGATTACCGATCCGACCGGCGCTGCCATCGTTTCGGCGCAGATCACGGTCACGCAGATTGGCACCGGGTTCGCTCGCGAGGCCGCAACCGACGCCGGGGGATATTATTTCGTGCCTTCTCTTCGTCCCGCCGACTACACCGTAAACATCAAGGCCAAAGGGTTCAGCGATGCCAGGCAAAATGTCACCTTGCTGGCCGACCAGACTCTGACTCTCAGCCTGCAACTGAAAGTGGGATCGGGAAGCGAAATTGTCCAGGTGGAAGGCAACGCGCCCCAGGTCGATACCATGACCTCGACCATCAGACAGGTGGTCGAACAGGCCCGCATTACCGAACTGCCTCTGAACGGACGCAATGCCGCCCAGCTCACGCTGCTGTCGCCAGGATCGGTCAACTCTCCCAACGGTGGCGCGGACCAGGGATTCACCAAGACGTTTCCCGGCGCAGTCACCATTTCGGCCAACGGCGCGCGCCAGAACATGGTCAGCTATCAGCTCGACGGCGGCAACTATGTGGACGAGTACACCAACGTCAACCAGCCCTTCCCCTTTCCTGATGCGCTGCAGGAATTCAGCGTGCAGACCAGCAACTACACCGCGGAATACGGACAAAACGCGGGCGGCGTGGTCAACGTCATCACCAAGTCCGGCAGCAACAACTTTCACGGCAACGCCTTCGAGTTCCTGCGCAATTCCGTGTTCAACGCCCGCAACTACTTTGCCCCTTCTTCTCTTCCGGTAAACGGCGTTCTGACGCCGACTAAAGACAATGGACGCGATCAAATCAAGCGCAACCAGTTCGGCGGCACTTTCGGCGGACCCATCATCCGCAACCGCACGTTTTTCTTTTTCGGAGTGCAGTTCACCCGCTTCCGCAATGTGGGGACGCCGACGAGTTCCACTGTACCCACCACGGCGTTAAGTTCGATCCCCGCATCCGGCCCAGTTACCTCGTCATGCCCGACCTGCGACATCGAAACCTACCTGAATACCGGCGGTCCGGGCGGCACACCCGGCACCATTGACCCGGTATCTTTGAACATTCTGGCCGGTCTGCCGTTGAGTACGAACCGGGCGGTGACGTTTTTGAAGCCAGACAATGAGAATTTCAAGGAATACTTGGGCCGCGTGGACCATTCGTTTACACAGAACGACCGGCTCTCGGTACGTTACGGCTACAACCAGTTTCAACGCGGCGCGGTTTTCGATCCCTCGAATTTCCTGGCCTACGCTGACGGGGCCACTATTACCAATCAGAATTACCTGATCCACGAAAACCACATTTTCAGGCCCACGCTGCTGAATGATTTTCGTTTCAGCTATGCGCGGGAAGCGGCAAGCCGGGGTCCCGCCGCGACCGTGCCCAGTGTCCAGGATCTGGGCTCGAATATCCCCTTTCAGCCGCCCACAAACGCCATCCAACAAATCCGCGTCAACGGCTTTTTCAACTTCGGCGACAACCCCAATGCCAGTTTCATCCGGAACAATTTCACCTGGAGCGATGATGTCAGTTGGGTGAAGGGCCGGCACGATTTCCGCTTTGGTGGAATCATTGAGCGCAGCCGTGTCGATCTCAACAATCTTTTCTTCCAACCGGCGGAGTTCAGCTTTAACGGAATCAACGCCTTCCTGTCAGGCGCGCTCGGGGACTACAGTGGCAACCTGGCTTTCCGCCAGGGTGCGGGAGAGTTCAAGAACAATCGCAACACTTTTGCCGGCGTGTACGCCCAGGACAGCATTCGCGTTACTCGCCGCCTGACCGTCAACCTGGGACTGCGCTACGAGCCCGCTCTGCCCTGGCGCGAACTGAAAGGCCGGGTTCAGCAATTCCGCATCGACGGTCTGATTGCCGGGACCCGTTCCACCCAGTTCCCCAATGCGCCTCCGGGAGCGTACTTCCCTGGCGACCCTGGCGTTCCGCCCAACGGAGTGAATGCCAGTCTGAACAATTTCGCGCCGCGCGTGGGTTTTGCGTACGATGTCTTCGGCGATGGCAAGACCAGCCTGCGCGGCGGCGCCGGTATTTTCTACGACACCCGCATCACCGGAATCATCAACAACCGCTTTGTGGACCAGGCGCCTTTCAGCCCGCAGCTCATTTTCAGCACCAGCGCAGTCAAGCCGGGAAGCATCAGCGATCCGCT
The DNA here is from genome assembly GCA_963699935.1 of Terriglobia bacterium. Classification (GTDB taxonomy): domain Bacteria; phylum Acidobacteriota; class Terriglobia; order Terriglobales; family Acidobacteriaceae; genus JAIQFF01. The sequence continues at coordinate 2,239 of CAVOVU010000018.1, read as the reverse complement.
GTGTACCCAGGCCTCCACTCAAACCGCCCTGGGCTGCACCTCGCAGGCCAACATATTTCCCGCTCCGTTCCCCCCTCCGAAAGACTCGATCTTTCCCGGAGGCGCGCTCTATTTGAGCTGGGACCCCAACCACAAGTACCAGGTGCCCACGGTTTACAACTGGAACCTGGCCCTCGAACATCAGTTGCCGTGGGACCTCCTGATGCGTGCCGCGTACGTGGGCTCGCGCAGCAATCATCTTACGGAAACTCTCAACCTGAACCCCGCGTTTCCTAACGCAACTGGAACGGCAGGTACGGGGCGGCTTAACCTGATCGCCGCCTCCCAGGGCTTTACCGTCCCGCCATTTTCGCAGGTCCAGCAGGACATGCAGGACGTCAATTCCATCTACCATTCGTTCCAAGCCTCGATTGAGAAGCGGGCGTCGCATGGGCTGACCATTCTCGGCAGTTACACCTACTCCAGGAGCATCGACGACCTTCCCGCAGGGGCTGGAGTGACCGGCTTTGACACGTTCTCGACGCGTCCCTGGGACGATCCGCTGCGTCATCAGTTTGACTACGGGCCGTCGGACTTCGATCACACCCATCGCTTCGTCGCGTCGTACGTGTGGGTGCTGCCCACGCCTGCGCGGGGCAACGGATTTCTGCGTAATGTCCTGGGCGGATGGCAACTGGGCGGAGTGGTTTCTGCCCAGACCGGACGTGCGCTCAACCTGCTGCAAGGCGGGGAAATCTCCGGCACCGGCATAGGCCAGGACCGGGTCACATTGATTCCGGGTGCTGATCCCTACGCCGGCGGCGCCTGCGCGGCCGCCGGGATCAGTACCGGCAGCAACCCCAAGCCTTGCGTGGACTGGCTCAACAAAGCCGCCTTTGAGACCAAAGCCCAAGCCACCGGGACCTTCGGCACCTCAGGCAAGAATGGATTTCGCCTGCCCGGCGCCTACACCTGGGACATGAACACGACCAAGAACTTTGTGTTCACGGAACGGTGGAGACTCGAGTTCCGCGCCGAGTTCTTCAACGTTTTCAACCGCGCCAACTTCATGGATGACACCGCTTCTCTGACCAACTTCCAGAAGGTCAGCGCAAGCGCATTCGGCGCCATTCAGCAGGCGTCGGACCCACGCATTGGTCAACTGGCGTTGAAGCTTTATTTTTAGCTTGGCGCTGGTCAGGACCGACAGGCCGGATACGCCGCTGGCAAGCCAGCGTGTCCGGCTTGAACTTTGATTGGCTGCGGCAACGTCGCGAACATGTCTGGTTGATTTCCAGGTCCGCAGTTCATATCCTGCTCCCGAGGTCTTCATGGTGAAGAGTTTCAGGAACCATCGCTCCAGGAATTATGGCTCACTGCTCTTGATTGCAATTTTCCTCCTGTTCTTGAATTCAGAACTTCTGGCAGCCACCGAGACGCTTGAGTCTTCGGTCTTGCGCTTCGAATTGAACACGTCTCCTTATTCCTACCGGGTGATCGAGCGCTCCACCGGCAAGCTGCTGCTTTCCCAGAGCAGCACCGGCGTCACTTTCGGGCCCGAACTGTACCCGGCGTCCGAGGCGGCAAATGTAAGCAGATCGGCAAACCGCCTGCAGGCCGAACTCAGGTTGCAGCTGGCAGGTCGGGAGAGCATGCCCCCGGGAACGCCCGCGGTAGCCCAGGTGAGTTTCACTTTCGTGAAGCCGGAGGTGTTGCAGGTTGCAATTACTTATAAGGATGCGACACCCAGCGAAATCTCTGAGGAGTTCAATGATCAGGGCGAACACTATTACGGAATCTGGGAGCAGCCCTTCGGCGGTAGCCTGGACAACCGGGGCGCCGACCACGAATTTCTGGGCATGGGCAACGAGCGCTACGTTCATCACGCCAGCGCGCGAGCGCCCTTCTACATGACATCGAATAAGTACGGCATCTATGTCGAGAGCCTTTCGCAGGCCCACTATGCGATCGCGCAAGCGGGCAAGACAACTTTTTCCTTCAAGGACTCGCACCTCACATACGACATTATCTATGGGCCGTCCTATGCCGACATCCTGAATCGCTACAACGCCCTTGCCGGCCCCGCCTTCATGCCGCCGCTCTGGGCTTTTGGCAGCATCTGGTGGCGGGACGACCACCATGCCGATTTGCGCGGGGTCACCAACGCTCAGGAAAAGGTGATGCAAGATGCCGACCGCCTGCGCGCCCTGCACCTTCCGGCAGGAGCCATGTGGCTCGACCGGCCGTACTCCTCCGGAGA
>CAVOVU010000017.1:0-34805 GCA_963699935.1 Terriglobia bacterium | reverse complement strand
GTTTTCGATTTTGGGTCGGCGTTTACGGTCAAGCAGAAGGTGGGCAACATCGCGCAGCAAGGAGCGCGGGTGGCTTCGAACCAGCCTACCGCGGATTTGTCACTGAACGGGGTCTGCGGCGCCCCGGCCTCGATCTGTTCGGTACGCGATGTGGTGGAGAGCAACCTGGTGGCCAGCAAGCTGAACGATTGCGGGCTGGGAGCCGCGCCGGTCGCTCCGAGCGGCTCCCTGAGCTGGACGTTTACCGCCAACACGGGCTGCGGCGGGACCCTGACGCTCAAAATTGAGCGCGGCTATGTCTATACGGCCACGCTGCCCAGCCCGCCGTTTCAGGCGGGGAATTACACCATGGAAGGCACGAAGGTGACGTTGAACTATCCCTATCGCTGGCAGTTCAACCGGGTGGCACCGTTGATCGCGCCGGGTGCGAACTATCCCGCCACGACGCAGATCAACTCGGTGGCCATCATGCAGAATCTGAATTGAAGGATGGCTTTGTGACTCGGGTGAACACGGCACACCGGAAGAACGAACGCGGCATCACCATCGTGCTGGTGGCGATTTCCTTGCTGTCCTTGCTGGGCATGGCGGCGCTGGCCATCGACGTATCGACTTTGTACATGGCGCACGGGGAAGCGCAGCGTGCGGCGGATGCGGCGGCGCTGGCGGGCGCCCGGATGTTTGCCAGCTCTGGATACACCACAGCATCGACGACGCTGGCCGCTTCTGATATTTGCCAGACTTCTGCAGTTCCGGGCGCGGCGGCCGCTGCTAACCGGCAAGCGGAAGCCGTAGCGGCGCAAAACCTGATTGCCGGCCAGCCTGCCGCAGTTCAGTCCATTACCTGCACTCTCACCGCGGCAAATCCGCAGATCTCGGTCACCATACAGCGCACGGCATTGCCGACTTTCTTTGGACGGATCTGGGGAGGCGTCACCAACAGCGTGACGGCAACGGCGGTGGCTGAGGCGTATAACCCGTCGGGGTCTGCGGCGCCGGTGCAGGTGCAGGGGGTGAAACCCTGGCTGATACCGAATTGCGACCCTACCAATCCCGGAGCGGGCGACTGCGCGAGTGGCGCCCCCTTTGTGGATAACAGCTGACCGGGGCCATCCAGAACAATGGCTCTTTCGTGGGAAAAACCATCTACCCTGATCGCATGTCGCCGGCGGTGCCATTCCCGAATGTGACCATTACCCTGCCCTATCGGACCCTTGACTACTACCGAGCGACGTTCCCTCAATCCCGCCAGCACCGGTCTGTCCCTCGACGAGCGCAGTTGCTGCGGCCAAGTAGGGAGCGACGATTATCATGACAATATTGCGTGCTGCTTCCGACATATCAGTTCAGCTGCGGCCAGACGGTCGGAGCGGGACAAACCGGTTACAGTGCAGCCGGCGGTGGCCTGGGTGTCGAACCAACGAAGGTACGCCAATGCCTTATCCACGCCAGCAACCAGGGTCCTGACGTTAGGTCAGGACCACGCTGCAACCGGCGGTCCCCCAACGGCAGCGCTCCCGTCACCATCACCGGGGGAAACAACAACCCCAATCCGCTGCTGCAAGGCGCCAGCAGCATCAGCCGCAGTGACTCGATTATTACTGTGCCGATCTACCACAAACCCGGAAGCCCCAATCTCTGCCCAGGCGGTTGCAACCAGACAGCGACGATCGTGGGTTTCTTGCAGCTCGGAATCACGCAGAATGTTCCCGACGCGAATCCCCCCGGGCGCGATCAGCCAATGGGAAGATCGAAGCTGTAATCATGAACGTCGCAGGCTGTAACCCGGGCGCCGGCAACCCCGTGGTGTCCGGTGGCGGGGTGTCTCCCATTCCGGTGCGGCTTATTCACCAGTAAACACTAATCGTCATCAACGGCGTATCCGCTGCACGGGCGAGGACGCTCGCGCCTACATCTTATTGGGGTGGAGGAGGAGCGTCCTGCGAGCCGGGCTGGCCTGCGCCATCCGGGGGCTGCGGTTGCGTGTCCGGCTGCGGCTCCGGCATGGGCTGGGGCTCGGGTTCGGGTGGAGTGTCGGCGACCGGGGGTTCGGGAGTGGCGATGGCGGGTTGCGATATGCCGCCGGCGCCGCGATAGGTGAGGATGACGCTTTTCAGTTTTCCCGGCTCGCGCTCGGAATCGACCATGATGAAGTTGAAGCGGGAGCCGTTGAGCAGCGAGACCAGGGCATCGCGCAGGGGCAGCGGAGGGATGCCGGCCATGATCTGTTCCTGGGCGGCGCCGGGGGGGATGGTGATATCGGTGCCGGTCAGGCGGTGGACTTCGTTGAGAATCTGGGCCAGGCTGACGTGATCGGCCGCCACGCTCAGCTTTCCGTTTTTGAATTCGACGTTCAGATTGAAAGCGGGCTTGGCCGGGGCCGGGGTGAACGAAACGTTATCGACGTGGGCCTGGGCGGCGGCCTGCTGCTGGTCGGACTTCAGGTTGACGATGACTGTTTTGCCATCGGGGAAAATCTGGTAGTGCTGCGCGCGGTTCAGATCGATGACCACGCGCGTGGTGGGGGGATTCGCGCTGTAGCGCGCCACGCGATAGCCTTTTACGTCGCCCTGATTGAGCAGGGTGGTGCGCAGACTGCCGGCTGGCTGGGAGTTGGGAAAATCCATGATCAGGCGATCGGGATCGGTGATGGCCTGGCTGCGTACGGCCACGGACTGGCTGGCTTCAATCACTACAGAGATGCCGCCGGGAGTGCTGGTGACCTTTATGCTTTCGAGCGTGGCCAGCGGTTTTGCGGCAGGCGGTGGCGTGGCGTGGAGCGACACGGCAGCCCCAACCACAAACATGGCGATCAACGATAGACGACTGTGCATGACTGCTCTCAAGCCGATTTTAGCAGTCCAGTCGGCGATGGGGAGTGCCTTTGGGCCTTCTGAGTAATGAGTTTGGGGCATCTGTGGTTACAGCTTTGGGACAGGTCGAAAGGGGAATGAAGGTGTCATCCTGAGCGGAGTGGCGGCTTCGCTTGGCGAAGCAGCCGCGGAGTCGAAGGACCCCTATGGCTATTTCTGCGGCCGGGGGCTCAGGTTTTCACTTCTCAACGACTGGCAACACAAATCTCCTTAAGCAACGGGCGGTTCGTTCGATAGGGGTCCTTCGACTCATCTGATCGTCCGCGAAGCGGACGATCAGATTCGCTCAGGATGACAGGGCTTTTACTATCGCCTGGCATCGAACAGCAGGTCCCTCGACTTGCCCTTGCGGCGCTGCGCGCGGCTCGGAGCGGCGCTCGGGATGACAGGGGTCGAGAGGTCTGCTTACTTTTTGTCTTACTTCTTGTCTTACTTCTTATCCGCGGCGTCGGGGGCGGTGGCCGAGGCTGAGAGTCTGGTGATCTCGGCCAACTGTTTTTTCGCCTCTTCTATTTCTGCCGGCTGGGTGGCAAATTTCAGATAGTTCTGGATATGGGTGGCGGCTTCCTGATACTGGCGTTTTTGCAGGAGGATGACGCCCAGGAGGTATTCCAACTTGGGGACCTGGTGCTGGTCGTCAATTTTCATGCCCTGGCGGGCACTCTTCTCGGCCTCGGGAAAATTATAGAGATAGTAATTGCCCAGGGCGTTACGCAACCAGGCATCGGGAAAACTCACCGGATTCAGGGCCAGCAACTGGCCGGTGACGGTGACCAGCGCCTGCCATTGTTTTTGCTGCATGTCCAACTCCGCCAGTCCGCGGTAGGGGTTGACATACTTGGGGTCGGCGGCGATGGACTGTTCGAAGCAATGACGCGCCTGGGCATCGTCGTGCTTGTGAAGCTGGACGCGGCCCAGGTCAAACCAGGCGACGGCAAACCGGGGAAAAATCTCGACCGCTTTGGCCAGAAGCGGTTCGGCTTCGTCCCATTTCTCCTGGCTTAATTTCTTGCTGCCTTTCTCATAGGCTTTCCGGGCATCCTTGGGAGCCATGGCGCTGGTGGCGCTGATGGTCAAGCCCTCGACCTGGCCCATGCGGTGCAGCACCAGGCGGCCAATATCGGCGCTTTCGAAAGTGGTGAGCCGGGTATTCAAATCGATGGGTTGCGAGGAGAAGCCGGGCAGGACGGCCAGGAGCTCGCAGTCACGCCAATTGCGCTGCCCGCCGCGTCCCATGGCGGGGCCCATGGAATCGACGTCAGCACCACTGAAGTCCGCGCTGGCAACGGAGGTCCGGTCGCCCAGCTCAAAACTGAAGCCGCCACGGGAGTCGGTGTGAGTGACCGTCTGCTTATGGCCGCGGCAGATGGTCTGGATGCTGGCTGATTCCGTAATCTGCGTGCCGTCGTCGAGCACGACCTTGCCGGAAATAAAGGCCCTTTGTCCCATGGTGCTGTCGGGCGGATTCATGTTTGGTTGCATGGGGCCCGGACTTCGGGTGGGGCCGGTAGTTGTAGTACCACGACCGGGCGCGGGCTTACCGGTCTGGGCAACGGCGGCCAAGGTCAAGGTCAGGGTGAGGAACACGCGGCAGGTACGGCGGTAGATCATGGCTAGCCCCCGGTGACAGATTGGGGCGATTATACGTCTGGACGGGGGGAGCGGTAGGGTTATTTTCGGAAGTGGTGATTCAGTTTCCAGTTATTAGTTCCCGGTTCCCAGTTCATGTCTGAGAGAGAATCTGTCTGTTATAGTTTTTTCGGAATTCGAGGTGTTCGATGTCACGGATGGTTCGCTGCGGACTGATACAGGCGCGCAATGTGCTGGGTGCCGAGCACTCGCTGGGCGAGATACGGGAAGCCATGGTGCGCAAGCATGTGGAGATGATCGAGCAGGCGGCCCGGGAGAAGGTGCAGATCCTGTGCCTGCAGGAGTTGTTTTATGGGCCGTACTTCTGCGCCGAACAGGACCCGCGCTGGTATGAACTGGCGGAGGCGGTCCCGGATGGGCCCAGCGTGCGGCTGATGCAGAAGCTGGCGGCGAAGCATCACATGGTAATCATCGTTCCGGTTTACGAGCAGGAGCTGCCCGGGCTGTATTTCAATACCGCTGCGGTAATCGACGAGGACGGACGTTACCTGGGAAAATATCGCAAACATCATATTCCGCACTGCCATCCGGGATTCTGGGAGAAATTCTATTTCACGCCCGGCGACCTGGGCTACCCGGTGTTTGCCACAAAATACGCGAAGGTCGGAGTGTACATCTGCTACGACCGGCATTTCCCCGAAGGGGCGCGCGCGCTGGGATTGAATGGCGCGGAAATTGTTTTTAATCCTTCGGCCACCGTGGCCGGGCTTTCGGAGTATTTATGGGAACTGGAACAGCCAGCCCATGCGGTGGCTAACGGCTACTTTGTCGGAGCCATCAACCGGGTGGGCGAGGAAAAGCCGTGGAGCATTGGAGAGTTTTACGGCAAGAGTTACTTTTGCAATCCCGCGGGGCAAGATCATCGCGCAAGCCAGCCGCGACAAGGATGAAGTGCTGGTGGCAGACCTTGACCTGGACGTGATCCTGGAAGTGCGCAAGGTGTGGCAGTTCTTCCGGGACCGGCGTCCGGAAACCTACGGCATTCTGACCACGCAGAGCGGAAAGGCTGGCTCGGGGGACTGAGTACGCCGGTTACTTGCACACCTGTTTGCCGGTGTTAAACGATGCCCGCTCGGGCTCGGCCAGCCCGGGCTGAAAACGGCCATACGAAATGGAGAACACTTCGGTGCTGTTCGGGCTTCCGGTGACTGTGACCTCCTGAGTGCCGTCCGAGTTGAAGAACGTGTCCTGCGAGCGATGATCGCTTATGGCGTGATGCTTTTTGAAGCCGGCCAGGTGCCTGGCGTACCAATTCACCACCACGTCAACGTTCTGTCCCATGACCATGTAGAAATCTCCTTGCATGGCTTTGCTGCAGACGTTCGCCCTGGGCAGCGGGTCGAGGTCAGTGACGCCGGGATAGACCGGGAGGCCGGTGACGGGATCGTTGGTCGAAGGGGCGCTACCTGCGAATACGCAGGCAGCGCCGCCGACAATGGTGGTGAGCAGCCAGAGTTTGGTCACGAATCGTCTCGACATGATCCCTCCTTTGGCCTTCTGCAACGATGGGCGCGCGTGGGCCAGGCGTATCACTGCACGCCGGCGGGCGGATGCACGTTGCTATATTCGTAGCGAATGGACATGTGCCGCTTGTCCCCGCCGCCGGTATCGATGTCTTCCTCGGTCTTCAGGGGCAGTCCTTTGCTTTTGGAGATCCAGGTCTGGGCGTCCGACTTGATGCCACCGTTGTCGCTGTGGGCCATGTACAACGCTGCCAGGTCGCCGTTCACCAATTCGTCGCGAACATGACGGCACGAGGTCTTCGAGTCGCGAATGTTTTCCTGTTCCTGTTTGAGCATGTCTTGCGCCGTCATTTTGCTGTGAATCCATTTACCGTTGGCGGTGGCGTATATCGCGTTGTTGAAATAGATCACCTCGGCAGTTCGGGACTTGCCGCCGGGGAGGGCCTGCGAGGTGTAAGCATGGGTTGGAACCGCGAAGATTTTGGTCGCCGCATCAAATATCGGCTGGCAGGCGGCATCGGCGGCGGCAACCGCTGGGGTAGAAACGCAGCATGCGGCCATGAGTGCCACCAGAACGGGCAATAACCGGCTATTTCTCGACATCTGTTTTCTCCTTGCGCTTGGGGTTGTGAACGTTCTCCATAATCTAATGGCAATCGAGTTTCTGCTGCCCAAAGGAAGCGATGGCCTTTGCGGGAAGGCCGGGTTGAAAGCGGTAGTACGTAACGGTATGGGTATCGACGTTCTGTCCGTCCGCGCCGCGCTCTCCCAGAACTGACACCACCAACGTGCCCGCGTCGTTGTAGAACCGGTTCTGCGAACGATTGTCGAAGTAGGCGTGAGTTTTATGGAATCCTGGAAGGTGAGCCGCGTACCAGGCAACCGTGGCATCCACCTTGTCATAAACGGTGTAAAGGTTGGCTTGCATCTTACTGCTGCATATCTGCATGTCGGTCATCTTTGTCGGCGCGTTCCCCAGATTCATACCGAGGTCGGATTTGGGATCGATCGGCAGTCCAGTTAAGGGATCGGTGGTGAGGACTACGTTGCCGGCCGAAAGCGCAACGCTCAGGCTTGCGAGCATCATCAGTGTGCGGAAAAACTTCACGGTGAGTCTCCTATTCAAGAAAGTTAGAGAACGAGGCGCTCCTCACTTGCACGATGGATTGGACGGGCTGAACACCATCCACTGGTGTTCCGTGAGCCCGGTTTTCAGGCTGAGATACATCACGGAGAACACTCTGTCGCTTTTGGGAGTTCCAGTGATGTTGACGCCCTTCGTGCCATCGGGGCTGAAGAAGGTGTCCTGCGACCGGTTATTCCAGAATGCGTGCACCATGTGGTATCCGGGCAGGTGAGCTTTGTACCAGGCGAGGTACTCGGCGACGGTGGCATGTCCGAAGAGTTGGTTAGCTTGTGCCAGTTTGCCGCAGATGGTAATGCTCAAGGGGTCGTTACTCGGCGTCATGCCCGGCGCCAGGGGAAGACCGCTTACGGGGTCGTTGGCGGAACCAGCAAAGGCGGGCATGGTGAGTGCCAGCACTGAAATTGCGATGAGAAACAAGAGCGATTTGGTCACAGCGTTTGGCATTGTCGATATTCCTTTCCTGTGTCGATTACGTTACGTAACGACAATCGAAGCAACCGCCACAATCAGAAGTGGCACACTTAACTGGATGATGGGAAGCAGGAAGAAGAAAACAGTCCACTTCGTGCACCATGTCCAGCCTTTGGGCTGGCCCAGCGTCGAGCGATTACATAACCGATTCCCACCAGGAGGCCCACCGGGTAGCTCAGCACATAAATCAATAGCGCAAATCTCATCGTTTCGTCGAACTTGCTTGTAATAGGCGCATCGAAAATGAAGGCGCTGAACATTAAAAATACAGGCCAGGCAAAGACCAGAATCGTGGACAGCACCAGAGCACTGTAGGCAGTTATTTCCATGGCCACACTGGGGTGGCCCTGATTTGGGTTTGCGGATATGACCTCGTCCACGGAGATTGGCGCCATCGCGGTTCGCATTCGTCAATCCAGGGTCAGCTCGACTCTTCGGTTTCGCGCCCGGCCTTCCAGCGTGTCGTTGGTGTCGATCGGACTGGCGTCGCCATATCCGGCGGTGGAGAGGCGGCTTCCGTCCACGTGATAACGCTCCACCAGCGCGCGTTTGACCGCCGCCGAGCGGCGCTGCGACAGTTCCAGGTTGTATTTGTCGCCGCCGATGTTGTCGGTGAATCCCACGACGGTCAGTTTCCAGTCCGGCCGGTCGGCAATGGCCTGGGCGATTTCTTTCAGCACGACATCCGACTCGGGCTTGATCGTGTCCTGGTTGAAGTCGAAATAAATGCCGTACACAATGGCGCGCTTGTTTTTCAGCAGGTCCTGTTCGATTTTCTTTTCCGGCTGCGGAAGCGGGAAACGGATTTCCGTGGTCTGCACGCGGAAGTTGTTGATGTCCATCCGGTACAGCAGCAGCAGTGGATTTTTCGGATCGTCGAGGACGTAAAGCTCCGCAGCCTGAGGTTTGTCGTTGGCTGACTTGCTCATCTCGCGGGCCCTTTTGTCCTCGACCACCATGGTGCCGGTGGCGTGAATTGCCTGAAGCTTGGTTGGAGTTCCGTTGACGATCACGGGGAAGGCGACGTCCCCCGGTTCCGCGCGGGTCATGACGCCGCCTTCCCAGTGCAGATAGCCTTCGCCTCGTTCCATGTCCTGCACCTTCCACCATTCGAGATAGCGGAAATCGGCTTTGCCTTTGGTTTTCAGATTGTTGAACACAGCCTGCGAGACACTGATGGTTGTGGTGCCCGGCGAAGTTCTCGGCCCATCATCTCCGAAGTCGGTTCTCAGGCCACGCGCGGTTTGTAAGTCTTCGGCACACACATCGCGGGAATCGGCTCCGGGCGAGCCTTTGGCGTCGTCGGGCGATCTGAAGTAGGTTCCGGTATCCGCAATCTCGACGTACTTGTCGGTATCTTTTGTAACGCGGTTAATGCTTTCCGAGTCGCCCGACTTCCGTCCCCAGGCATGAATAATCATGAGCCCCTCGCGCATGGGAATGGCGCTGGGGCCGATTTCGGAAGCTGTGGGAGGCGGCACCTCCCTGGCGGCGTCCGCGGACGCGCACAGGTTTTTTCGGAGTTCCTCCGAGGTGGGGACGGGAAGATCGGCATAAGGGTTGGGGGGAGGATCGCCGAAGCCCAGGCGATCCATCAGGCCGCCGATTCCGTCGAGGGCCTTGGAGACTTGCTCGTTCTGGTTATTCTTTGGCGAATTGGCTGGCGACTTGCCGGAAGGGCCGTTCTCGGGAGGCGCTTGACTCGACGGAGCTTCCTGGGCGCTCGGCGCGTTCTCGGTCCTGGTGAATTCGGCCACCTTCTTTTTGACCCGATAGCCGACGTAAACCAGGCCGCCGATGACCGAACCCACGAGCAGCACGATGAAGACCAGCACGACCGCCAGGATTTTTCCCCAGGGCGTGGGTTTCGGCGGCGGCGCATTTGGCCGCGGGGACACCAGCACCGGAGTGGCACGCGGGGGTGGTGTGGTTCGCGCGACCATGGCGCCACAACTGGTGCAGAATGCACTGCCAGCATCCATTGCTGCGCCACATTGAATGCAGAAGCTCATGGCTGCTAACCTCCCCCATTCGGCGTGGCACAATTGCCGGGCATTTGGGTGTTGCCGTGGAAAAGGCGCTTCGACGGCCCCTTCAAGATTGTTCCCGCACGGTCAATCTGATACGACGTAAAGGCACTGAGCAGCTTGTTGAGGATATCGACGACAAAACCGGGCAGCGAATAACCCACTCCCGAGTCGATGTAAACCTCAATCGTCCCCTGCCTGCAGGGCCATGCTTCGTCGGGCGCCCGCAGAATGGTTCCATCGAATCTCATTCCTATAAATACTCCCGTGTTGAAGCCAAACGCGCCAATCCCCACCATGGCTCGCACCGAACATGCCATAACCAGCGAATTGATCCCGAGTGATATTCCCTGGATCGACCGACCCATATCGGTCTGCGCGACTACGTCGCTGGCGGTGGCTACCTTCCAGTCTCCATTGGTATATCCGGCCCACAGACCGCCCTTGTAGGTGTAATCGCCTTCCGCGTGGAGAATGGACTGTTTGGCGCTGAACCCGCTGTTGACGTTCAGCATCATGTTGAACGTCACGCTAAAAGGAATCCCGAGTGTGTTACCGAGACCGAGGGGGATGGTCAGGTCAACCGGTTCCCACCACTTTTTGTGGAGATTGACCTGGAAGTCCTTCGCGCTGTGGGAGTCCATGTACATCTTCACGCCCAGCGCTCCGCCCATGTCCATGCCGCACTTCACGATCCGGCCGTCCACAATATCCAGGACGAAACGCAGATGGATACCGTTGACGTACATCAGGGTTTCGGCGAAGACCGCCAGTCCGCCGGGAGCGTTCTTGGTATAGAACTGGAGTCCGATGTAGGAAGGATTGGCGACAGCCACGGTCCGGATGTCGCCGATGTCGACCACTGGCGGCGTGCCGGCCGTCTTAGCCGGCGTCAGGGGCGGGTTCTGATACACGGGAGCTTGCGCAAATTGCAGCCCCGTTCCTGGATCCAAGGGCGGGGCCGATTGCTGAAATGCGGGGTAACGCACGGGCTTGTAACTGGGGTTCAGCAGCAGCTCCGGATCGATTCGCGCGGTCGAACCCTGCGGCGATCTCCAACGCTCGCCGACCCTCTGGAAGGTGACCCGGTGTCCGTCGGAGTAGGTTTCCGCCACTGACATCGGCGTCCACACCCCGCCCTGTACGCGGGATACGACCATCGCCCGCTCGACTCGCGGCACGAAGACGCCCGAATCCTCCGACCTTGAACTCTTCTTTTGTTCCGGGGGCGCATCCGGTTCCTGGGGAAAATCCGGAGCCACGTAGGAAATCATGTTGTCCGCGCTGATCGGCTGGTCCATGGTGAACTTGCCGTTCTTGATCACGTCGGTCAGCTGAATCGGTGCGAGTATCGCGGTGACGGAATCGCCATCTCTCTTCAGCGCGACAATCCGGCCGACAGCGCGACCGGTCGCAAAGACGGTCTTGCCTTCCTGGAATTCGCTGACGTGGGGCGCGTTAGCGTCAAACTGCCATTGCAGTCCATTGCTCGAAATCGAACGGATCGCCTTGTCTCCCTGCTCCATGACGATCACGCCCGGCTGGTATTCCACCGTGCTGGAGAGCCGGGGGGCGATGCCGAACTTCAACTCGCTTGCGGACAGAGAGTGGATATCGACTGGCTTCAACACCGCGGCGCCGGGCACCGCCTGCGGTCCAAATATGTCCTGCGGCAGGTAGGAAGTGTCCGATGAGACGGGCGCCTTTCTAAGATTTCGTGCGCCGCCCGCGGATTCTTGCTGCACCGGCGCTTCCTTTTTCTTGCAACTGGTCGCCACGCCCAGTGTCAGAAGCAGGATGATGGTAAGCGCGGCACGAAATGTCCGGAGCCGGCAATCCATAGTTTTCTTGGTCACGCGATCTCCTCTTTCAAGCCTGATGTCTCTACACCCGGTCGGCCAACATCTTGGCCAGCGGCTTGATGGCTTCCACCGAACACGGACAGGTGGAGTACATGATGCGGATCAGCTTGTCGCCCTTGCGGACCATCATCATGGCGCTGGACTCGTCCATGGCCTGATCGCCGATGCCGGAAATTTCCTGCTGACCAGGGCCCAGCCTTCCCATCACTTTCGCGTTGAGGCGCATTTGGGCTTCGGCCGCGGTGGTTATCGACGCTGAAGCCGAACACCGGAACATTTCCGTTTTTGTCCGCGCCCGTGTCGTGATCGTCCGATTGGAACGCCTTGAAGAACCCGCCCGAGAGGTTCTGGACCATCTGCTGGGTCTTCGCGTCAACGCCTTTCGTTCCAACCATGGCGGCCATATGTTTGGCGGTCATGTCGGCCGAGTCGCCTTGCGCCAGGTAGGAACAGCCGGCCGTCGGATTTCTCCGTGGCGACGATTTCGACGCCGATGGCGCGGCCGACTTCTTCTTTACTCAGCAGGCGGCAGGGATCTCCGCTGATGCCGCCGTTGGAATCGCTGTCGCCGGAGCTGTTGTTGCCGCTGTTGCTGGAGCCGGAAACCATTTTTGAGATCGAACCCAGGAGGCCGCCGCTGGAACTGGAATTGCTGTCCGAGCTGGCGTTGCCAGTCACGTCGTGGGCGACCTCGTGGACCTTCTGCTTCACGCGATAGACGACGTAGTACACGCCGCCGGCAGCGAGCGCGCCGACGGTGATCACGACCACGGCGAAGCCGATGAGAATTTTGGTCAGGGGGCTGCCCTTGGTTTGCGCTTGAGGCGCCGGCATGGACTGAGGTGGGGCCGACGCCACGGGTGCAGGCGGCGCTGGCGCGACGGGTATGGCTGCGGGTTGCGAGGGCGGAGCCGCCGCTTGTCGCAGGTCGGCTCCGCACTTGTTGCAAAACGCCGTCCCGATCGACGGGGTGCCGCATTTGTTGCAGAATTTGGCGGCGGGCACGCTCAGCGGCACGGAAGCGACCGGCGGCGGCGCGGAAGGTGGAGCTGACGGCGGAGCCTCGGGTGTGGCAGCTGGTGGCGGTGGGTTCCCCGTCAGCCGAGTGTCATATCCACACTTCACGCAGAAGATTCCGCTTACCTGTGCTCCGCATTTGTTGCAGAAGTTTGCCATGTTGAAATCTCCTGTTGCTCGCTTTCGGCTGCCGCCCTACCGCTCGGCGGGCGAGACGCCGGCGCTACACGACCCGGGTTCGGATTCGAAGGCGGCCGCGCCCCCGAACGCGACCGTCTCGAATCGATTTGATGAAGGGGTACTTCATCAAAACTTTTGTTGCCTTTCTCCCCGAATACTTCCCGGCGGGCGAGACGCCCGCCGGACAGCCGGCGGGACGCCGGCGCTACAACTACTGAATCAGTTGCGACAATGTGGTCTGGCTGCCGGCGAAGCTGGCGGAGCCGGCAAAGGTTGCGGTGATGTTGTGTGCTCCCGTGGTCAGCAACGTTGTGCTGATTTGCGCTTGCCCGTTGACCAGGGGCGTGGAGATCAGAACGGTCCTGCCGTCTTTGAGAGTCAGCTTGCCGGTTGGAGTAGCGGCTGCCGGCGAGGTCACCACGGCAGTGAGCGTCACCGTCTGGCCGGCAGGTGCGGGATTGAGCGAAGAAGTGAGAGTCGTCGTCGTGGCCACCGGTTCGACGATCTGGGGCACGCTTCCGCTGCTGGACGTGTACATGCTGTTGCCGTTGTAAACCGCGTTGATGGTGTGCGAGCCGCCAGTCAGCGTGTTTACTGCAAACACGGCCTGGCCGCCGGCCAGCGCCACCGTGCCCAGGACCGCGCCACCATTCTTGAAAGTGACGGTGCCATCGGGGGTTCCGCCTGCTCCGCTGACTACCGCGGTGAAGGTGACGCTTTGTCCGTAGATCGAGGGCTGGGCGCTGCTGCTCACCGTGGTTGTACTGGGGCCGCCGGTGATGGTTTCCGTGAGCGTGGCCTTGTCGGCGGCGTCGGAGGTGTCGCCGCCGTATTGCGCGGTGATCTTGTGCTTGCCCACGATCAGTGCGGGCAGAGCGACCTGGGCCGCGCCGCCGCTCAGCGAGAAGGTCCCGTACACCGTGCTGCCTTCGGCAAACACCACGGGACCGGTGGGAATGCTGCCGTCAGAATTCGTGACGGTTGCGGTCACTGTCACCGGCTGGCCATAGGCGGCGGGATTCAGCGAGGACGTAAGTGCGACCGTACTGACTGCCTTGCCCACGTTCTGCTTCATGAGTCCAAGACTGGTGATGAAGCTGGCGTCGCCGGAGTAGTCGGCCTCGATGGTGTGCTTGCCCATGGCGAGGGCCGCGGTGCTGACCGTGGCCTGGCCGCCGCTCACGTTGGCCGTGCCCAACGGTGCGCCATCGGCAAAGAATTTCACCGTGCCGGAAGGTTCGCCGCTGAATTGCGGAGCGATGGTTGCCGTGAAGGTGACACTCTGTCCGAGTTTGGAGGTGGGATCACTTGAGGTGACGATCGTGGTTGTTGAAGACGGGCTGACGGTGACGACCAGCCGCTGCGACAAACTGCCGCTGTAGGTTCCGTCGCCGGTGTAGAGGGCGGTGTAGCCGTATTGCCCTGCGGCGGACGGTGCCACCAGTGTGGTTTGAGCTGCGCCGGCGTTCACCGCCTGGGTGGTTTGGACGATTCCAGCCTGTTTGAATACGACGCTGCCGGTGGGCGTGCCTTGCTGGCTGCCGACCGCAACCGATAAGTTGAGGGGCTGTCCGGCGACGACGTGGGCGGGCGACTCGGACAAGAGCGTGCTAGTGGACTGGAAGCTGTTCTTGTTAAGCAGAATGTAAACCGTCCCGGTTGTCGGTCCCCAGAACCGCCACATCCTGCGATCCGTTCCCGTCAAAATCCGCAACCGACGGTCTGGTTGGTGAAAGCATATGGGAGCGTAGTTCCGGAACTGACGAAGCTGCCGTCCAGTTGGCCCAGGAAGACATCTCCGGGACCGCCCTCGTTCGCCAGCGTGACAATATCCGGGATGCCATCGCCGTTGAAGTCTCCGATGTTTGAACCAGTGCTGCAGCACTCAAGCCGGGAGCCATCGCGGAATGTACCATCGCCATTGCTGAGTTTGATCCCAAGCGCGGTGCTGCCTGTGCTGGTTTTTTCCTGGTAAGTAAAATCCGATAAACCATCGCCGTCAAAATCTGAGACTAGCGCGCGGTCTCCGAATGCAGTTGGAGGAGTGGCCGCGAAGTTCCCATGACCGTCTCCTAACAGGGCGGCAATACCAACGCTGCCATCGTCGCTAACGGTAAGCAGGTCCGTCCTTCCGTCGCCATTGAAGTCTCCAGCGACCACTCCCTGAAGCCCACCCCCGGTCGCGTAAGCAAGACCTCCGAAACCCAACAGGTTGAAAAAACTTACGTCCGGACCATTTTCGAATGCGACTTCGGGAAAACCGTCGCCGTTCAAATCAGCGGCAATCATCCCGTTAACGATACCTGATGCTAACAAAGTAAGAAGTTGGAACGTTCCATCTCCATTCCCTGTAAAAAAGATTACCGAGTCCTCATTCCTGCACGAAATCGCGAGGTCAACCTTTCCGTCGCCATTGAAGTCCCCGGCCACGATTGGCCCAGTCAATGGACTGCTGCCTTGGCACCCCGGAAAGGGACCCATCGTCCTGAATCCGCCGTGGCCATCGCCCAGCAAAACGCTAACGGTACCGTCCCCGTTCAAGGCGGCCAGGTCGGGAAATCCATCTTTGTTGAAGTCGCCGCTGGTTATTCCGGTGGGATTCGCTCCCACGCGATAGATGCCCGAGCGGAAGGTGCCATTGCCTTCGCCCAGGAAGACCTGGGTGTTGCTGTCGCCGTTGTTCACGACGGCAACGTCGAGCTTGCCGTCCCCGTTCAAGTCGGCCAGCGCAAGGTTGGTGGGATGGGTTCCGACGGGATAAGTGACGCCGCCTGCAAAAGTCTCGTCGCCATTGCCCAAAAGCACGGAGACGGTACCATCGGCGTTGTTGGCCACCATCAGATCAGGCTTGCCGTCGCCGTTGAAATCTCCCGCGCTTACCCATACTGGACTGCTTCCAACTCCGGGGGCGCTCACGATCGAGAAAGTCCCGTCGCCATTGCCCTGGCAGATCAATACATTCGTAGTGTTGTTCAAAGCCACCGCCAGATCGAGCCTGGCGTCATCGTTGAAGTCAGCCGCCGCGACCGAAACTGGGATGGTTCCCGTCGGACCGGTCACGAAGCTGGGCCCGGCCTGAAAGCCTCCCGAGCCGTTGTTGGTCAGGATGGAAATCTCGCTCTGGGGATTGCTGAGTGAGATCGCGGTTGAGCCCACCGCCAGGTCAAGCTTGCCGTCTCCAGTAAAGTCGCCGACCGCGATGGAAACTGGCACCATGCCAACTGCGTAGTTCCCTTGGGCGGTAAAGCTGCCGTTCGAGCTGCCCAGCAGGATGGTCACGAAGCCAGGATTGAAAACGTTCGGGTTGCTGATAACTACCGCCAAATCCAGGTTTCCGTCTCCGTCAAAGTCGCCCACGGCGATGGCTGTGGGTATAAATCCCACGGCATAAGTAGGACCCGCGACAAACGTGCCGCCGCTCTGGCCATTCAGAATGGAAACGCTGCCGCCGGCGCCGCCGGTGTTGGGATTGCTGTTGAGCACGGCCAAATCGAGATGACCGTCGTGGTTAAAGTCACCGGTGACGATGGCTACCGGGTCCGCTCCCACCGGGTAGTTGACCGCAGGCAGAAAGTTCCCGTCCCCGGTTGCCAAGGAGAATGGAAACCGCGTTGGTGCCGCTGCTGGTTACGGCCTGGTCTGGGATTCCGTCGCCATTGAAGTCTCCGCTGGCAACCGCGAGTGGCAGAGAGGCTACCGGACTCAAGGAGATGGTGGTAAAGAGCGGGCTGCCCTGGGCCGCAGCAAGAGTGGTCAAGGCCACCAGGGCAATGAGGACTTTTGTCCAGGGTGTGTGCCTAAGGCAATCGGATGAGGTTGCCCCTTCCCTCTTTGTTCCCCGAACCGCTGTTGTCAGTCTCAGTGCCTTCCGGCTTGCACCATTGCTCGTGTCTCGCATTCGCTCCCCCAATCCGCGTCTGGAGTGAATTGGTCTTCCTCGTCAAACCACGCCGTCAATCCACTCCAGAGCCCGCCCTTGTGCGAAGGCGAATGTGAGGCAAGTAATGGACGCAGTCAATGAAACTGCTCTTTAAGCCTGCATTAACCGCGAAATGGCCGTCAGGCAAGGGTTTAGGCGGGCATCTTAACTGCGGTGCGAGGCGATTTCCCGTGATAAGATTTGCCCCACCTCCGCAGGTGCGGCGAGGACTATGAGCAGCTCGGCCCCAAAAGGCGTTCGCTACCGGTTTGGCCCGTTTGAGTTGGACCCGGTCCAGGGGAGACTTTCGCGCAGCGGCTCCGGCGTAAAACTGCAGGACCTGCCTCTGCGCCTGCTGGTCCTGCTGGTGGAGCGGCCGGGCGACATCGTGACGCGGGAAGAGTTGCGGCAGCGGCTCTGGCCCGAGGACACGTTCGTCGAATTCGACAACAGCCTGGGAGTGGCGGTACGCAAGTTGCGCGAGGCCTTGCGGGACGATGCCGATGCGCCACGGTTCGTCGAGACTGTGCCCCGGCGGGGCTACCGGTTTGTGGCTCCGGTCACCGTGCAGGATGCCGCTGACGCCGATCTCGCGGGAGAGACGGCAAAAGAGGCGACCAGCTCCTCAGTCAACCGAGCAGGCCCGGTGGCTCAGGCGGGAATAGAAAATCAGTTGTTAGTTTCGAGTTCCCGGTTCTCAGCTGGAGCTGAGAAAGGGGCGCGGACGGCATCGCTGCGCGGCCGCTACTGGATCATTGCGTGCCTGGTGCTGGTGATGGTCGGAATCGCGATGTATGAGTTCCGGTCGAATCCGCGGCAGTCGGCGGCAGGGGTCGAGGGTGCGGCGGCCAGGCCCCGGGTGCGGCCACGCCGCGGAGTGGCGGTACTGGGCTTCCGCAACCTGGCGGGACGTCCGGACGACAACTGGCTTTCGACCGCGTTTACCGAAATGCTGAGCACGGAGCTGGCGGCTGGGCGGTGCGCTGCGGCTGCTGCCGGGAGAGGACGTGGCCCGCGCCAAACGCGAACTCCCTCTGGCCGACGAAGACACTCTGGCCAAGGCCACGCTGGAAAGGCTGCGCGAAAACCCGGGCGCGGATGTTGTGGTGCTGGGCGCCTACACGTTGTTGCCGGGCAAAGATGAAAATCGCATCCGGCTGGACATTCGAGTGCAGGACACCGCAGGCGGGGAGACGATTGCGGAGCAGGCCCTGACCGGCAGCGAGGACAAACTCTTCGAACTGGCGGCGCAAGCCGGGGCTGAGTTGCGGCAAAGTCTGGGCGTGAATTCTGTTTCCGCGGAAGCGATCAGCGCCGCACGAGCTTCACTGCCCTCGAATCAGGAAGCGGTGCGGTTGTACGCAGAGGGCCGGGCCAAGCTGTGGGCATTCGATTTTCAGGGTGCTCGCGACCTGCTGGTCAAGGCGGTGGCGGCCGATCCCAACTATCCCCTGGCGCATTCGGCGCTGTCCGAGGCCTGGTGGCATATGGGCTACGAAACCAGGGCGCGCGCGGAGGCACAGCAGGCGTTGAATCTGTCGCAGCATCTTCCGCAGGAAGAGCAGTTGCTGGTCGAAGGACAGTACCGCCGGGCGATCGAGGACTGGCCCAAAACCGTGCAGGCGTATCAGACGCTGTTCCATCTCTTTCCTGATCGCCTCGATTACGGGCTGCTGCTGGCCTCGGCGCAAATGTACATCACGCCGGGCGATTCGCTGCAGACGCTGGCGGGGCTTCGCCGTCTGCCGCCGCCGGCGGGTGACGATGCGCGAATCGACATGATGGAGGCCTCCGCGCTGATCGGTACGGACTTTACGAAAGCACGGAGCGCGGCGCAGCGGGCCATCGACAAGGCCAGCGCGCAGGGATCGCATGTACTGGTGGCTCGCACGTATGGAATCCTTTGCCAGCAAGGCCCGGCGATCGAAGCGTCAGCGGACACCATTCGCGAATGTCAGATCGCGCTGCAGAGCTCGATGGCGGCGGGAGACATGAACGGCGAGGCCATGATGCTGACCGACCTTGCCGGCATCTACTACCAGCAGGGCGACCTGGCGAGAGCGGAAAAGATGTGGCGCCAGGCGATCCAGGAATTTCGGCAAGTCGGAAATCCGGATGGTGTAGCCACCGCATTAGCTAACCTGGGTGGCGCGAACCTCTCCCGGGGAAATCTGAGCGAAGCGAAGAAACTGCTGGAGGAATCGATACCTGGGTACCAGGCCGTCGACGACAAGAGTGGAGTGGCGTTGTCTTTGAACAATCTGGGAGACCTGTCGCGCCAGCAGGGGAACCTGCAGGCGGCGGAGACCACCTACCAGCAGGCCAAAGCGACGGCGCAGGAGATCGACGATAAGGATGCGACGGCATACGTGCTGACTGGACTGGGAGATGTGCTTACGGATCGAGGCGACCTGGCGGCGGCTCGCAAGTCTTATGAAGAATCGCTGGCCCTGCGAGAGGGGGCGGGTGAGAAACAGGCGGCGGCGGAAACCCAGGTGGCCCTGGCCCGACTGACCATCGAAGAAGGTCACGCCGACCAGGCCGAAGCTGCAATGAGAAAGTGCAAGGAACAATTTCATCGGGAGCAGGCTGGAGATGACGAATTGGCTGCCAGCTCCATGCTGACGCGGGCGCTGCTGGCGGAGGGCAAGCTGCAAGATGCGAAGAAGGAGATTGATGGCGCCAAGGCCCTGGCCACCCAGAGTCAGAGCCGGCTGGCTCGATTTCAGTTTGATCTGGCTCATGCGCGCGTGCTGCTGACCTCGGAGGGGCGTGAATTGTCCCGGGCACAGGTGGAAGAGATCCTGGGGGAGGCGCGCAAACGCGGATTTGTGGGTGTCGAATTCGAAGCCCGGCTGGTGCTCGCGGAGTGGGAGAAGAAATCAGGACATGATGCGGCAGCGCGAGCCGAACTGGCTGAGTTAGAGAACAACGCCCGCAGCCGGGGCTTTGGCCTGGTGGTGCGCCAGGCGGCCGCTGCCCGCTGAGGGCTGCATGGGTGCCCTGTGTTCCGATGATCGTGGATCTGGACGTGGGTCATCTGCGAGGCATGGGACACTACCTTCATGCTGCCTGGAATGGTCTTCGAACTGGTATTCATTTTTCTTGTTGTACCGTACGTTGGACCTACGGGCTGCGTGAGAACCGCCGGACAGATGAGGACATCTGTCCCTACGTGGTTCGCGGCGCGGCTTATAGGATAAATTCCAACAATGTCGATGCCGACTTCTTCCGCCACCCGCGCCAACATCGAATCCAGCCCTCTCTACAACCCTGATCTGGCACCGACGGTTGAGCCCGGCGAGGCAGCCTCTGGCGATCGCGGGGCGCGGACCTGGGGCACTTACAACTACGCGGCCCTCTGGGTCTCGATGTCGGTCAACATCCTGACCTACATGCTGGCGGCCAGCTTGATTCAGGGCGGGATGAACTGGAAGCAGGCGGTGTTTACCGTGTTTCTGGGGAACTGCATCGTGCTGGCGCCGATGCTGCTGAATTCGCATCCCGGGGCAAAGTACGGAGTTCCCTTCCCGGTGCTGGCGCGGGCCTCGTTCGGAGTGCTGGGGGCGAACGTGGCGGCAGTGTTGCGTGCCTTGGTGGCATGCGGATGGTTTGGCATCCAGACCTGGATTGGAGGCGAGGCCATCAATGTGTTGCTGGCTACGGTGTGGCCGGCGTGGAAAGCGGTGCCGCACGGCGCGGGCATCTGCTTTATGGCGTTCTGGCTGATCAACCTGGCGGTGATCCTTAAAGGAATTGAGTACATACGATTTCTGCAGGGTATCAGCGCGCCCGTCCTGCTGGGCGTGGGTTTACTGTTGCTGGGTTGGGCCTATGTGCAGGCAGGGGGCTTTGGGCCGATGCTTTCCGCGCCGTCGCGCTTCACCAGCTTTCCGGAATTTCTGAAGTTTCTGGTTCCGGCCTTGAACGCGACCGTGGGATTCTGGGCGACGGTTTCGCTGAATATTCCTGATTTTTCACGCTTTGCCAGGAGCCAGCGGGCGCAGGTAATCGGCCAGGCGCTGGCGCTTCCGACCACCATGACGCTTTATTCGCTGGTGGGAGTGCTGGTGACTTCGGCGACAGTAGTGATTTACGGATCGGCGATCTGGGACCCGGTGCAACTGTTGAGCCGGTTTCATTCGCGGCTGGCGGTGGTGGTGTCGCTGATCGCGATCCTGCTGGCGACCTTGAATGTGAACATTGGCGCCAACGTGGTTTCTCCGGCCAATGATTTTTCCAACCTGTGGCCGCGCAAGATCAGTTTCAAGATCGGGGGAGTGATCACTTGTTTCATGGGCATCGCCATCATGCCCTGGAAGTTGCTGGACAACTACAAAACGTTCATCTTCGGCTGGCTGGGGGGATACGCGGCGTTTCTGGGGCCGGTGGCGGGCATCATGATTTGCGACTATTGGATCATACGGAAACGGTCGCTGCGGGTGAACGACCTTTATTTGCGCGGCGGCGCTTACGAGTATTCTCACGGTTTCAACTGGAAGGCCGTGGGCGCTCTGTTTCTTGGCGCCGGCGTGGCGCTGGTGGGGCTGGTGGTTCCGGCTTTACGCTTCGCTTACGACTACTCCTGGTTTGTGGGCTTTGTGGTTTCGTTTGCCGCTTACTTCGGAATGATGAACCGGGGTGGGGTGGAATAAAACCCGGTTGTCAGTGATCAGTTCCCGGTTCTCAGTTGGGGCACAAGTTTTCGAGACTTCGGGGGGCTTGGGGGAATCTTATAGGTATGGATACGAAAGCCAAACCGCGGGTGGTGATTGTTGGAGGCGGCTTTGGCGGACTGCTGGCGGCGCGCACGATAGCCGGGAATCCAGTTCAGGTTACGCTGATCGATCGCCAGAACTTTCATACTTTTCAGCCGCTGCTTTACCAGGTGGCGACGGCGGGACTGTCTCCGGGAGAAATTGCCGCGCCGATTCGCTGGATTTTGCGCAACCGGCGGAACGTCGAAGTGCTGATGTCGGAAGTGCAGGACTTCGATTTGTCGCGCAAAGTGGTGAAGTTGCCGGATGGCGAAGTGGCATACGACTACCTGATTGTGGCCTCGGGGGCGAGCCATGCCTATTTTGGACACGATGAGTGGGAGCCGTTTGCGCCCGGCCTGAAGACGATTGAAGATGCTCTGGAAATCCGGCGGCGGGTGCTGCTGGCGTTTGAGCTGGCGGAACATCAGGCGGCCGGCGGGAAAGAGCAGGTACAGCTGAATTTCGTGGTGGTCGGCGGCGGTCCCACGGGAGTGGAACTGGCGGGAACGCTGGCCGAGATTGCGCGCCGGGCGCTGGCCAACGAATTTCGCAGCATCGATCCGCGAAAAACCAGGATTGTGCTTCTGGAAGGCGGCCCGCGGATTCTGCCCGCCTATCCCGAAGATCTTTCGCGCAGCGCCGAAGAACAGTTGCGGCGGCTGGGCGTGGAGGTGCATACCTCGGCCATGGTGACGGGGATAGCGCCGGGCGCGGTGCAGATGGGGAAAACGCGCTGGCCGGCCGCGGTCATTCTCTGGGCGGCGGGAGTTGCGGCCTCGCCGCTGGGGAAAAAGCTGGGAGCGCCGGTGGACCGGGCCGGACGGGTGCTGGTGAATCCCGACCTCAGCCTGCCGGGGCATCCGGAAGTCTTTGTGATTGGCGACCTGGCCGCGCTCAAGGACGAAAATGGAAAGTGGCTGCCGGGGGTTGCGCCCGTCGCCATGCAGGAAGGCAAGGCCACGGCGCACAACATCGCGGCTGAATTGCGGGGCGAGCCGCGCAAGAATTTTCATTACTTCAACAAGGGCAGCCTGGCGACCATCGGACGCGCGGCGGCGGTGGCCGATTTTGGGAAGATTCATATTTCGGGGTTTGTAGCCTGGCTGGCGTGGCTGTTCGTTCACATCTTCTTTTTGATCGGATTCCGCAATCGCATTATCGTGCTGGTGCAGTGGGCATGGTCCTATTTCACGTACGAGCGCGGAGCGCGCTTGATTACCGGGGACAAGCGCCTGCCGGGGTGGGATGAATTGCGCGGAGAGGAATCCGAAAAGAGCACCGCGGCGGATTGAGTGGCGCACCGGTGCCCTGGCGGGGGCAGGATGCCCCCGCGACAGCCGGCGGGACGCCGGCGCTACAATGGGCATGACGGGTGTAGCTGATGAGAATGCTTTCCGGTTCGCGAATGCTGTTGGTCGGAATCTTGTTGTGCGTCTCCATTCCTTCCTTTGGCGGAAGTCTTGAAGATTGTTGTCAACGACACTATTCATCCCATCACTGACGAGTACATCGGGCGGGCGCTGGCCGAGGCCGAACGCAATAAAGATCAGGCGTTGCTGATCGAGTTGAATACGCCGGGCGGACTGGTCGATTCCACGCGCGACATCATTGAGAAGATCCTGGCCTCGCCGGTGCCGGTGATCGTGTATGTGACCCCGAGCGGCAGCCGGGCGGCGTCGGCCGGGTTTTTTATTCTGGAGAGCGCGGATGTGGCGGCCATGGCTCCCGGAACCAATACCGGCGCTGCTCATCCGGTGACGCTGGGCGGCGGCAAAGTGGATGACGTGATGAAGGAGAAGATGGAGAACGACGCCGCCGCGCTGATGCGTTCCGTGGTCTCCAAGCGGGGCCGCAACGTCGAAGTGGCCGAGAGCACGGTGCGCCAGTCGAAGTCATTTACCGATCAGGAGGCGCTTTCCCAGAAGTTGATCGATTACGTGGCGACGAGCGACCAGAACCTGCTGCAGCAGATGCAGGGGAAAACCGTCAAGCGCTTCGATGGGAAAACGATCACGCTCAACCTGGAAGGCGAAACCGTCCGGCGGTTTGATATGACGCTGAAACAACGGATCCTGGCCTTCATCATGGATCCCAACATCGCGTTCATTCTTTTGGCGATCGGAGCGCTGGCGCTCTATGCGGAGTTCAACCATCCGGGCGCGGTGGTGCCAGGGACCGTGGGGATCGTGTTCATCCTGCTGGCGGTTTTCGCTCTCAATCTTTTGCCTACACGTTTTGCGGCGGTGGTGCTGATCCTGGCGTCGTTTGCGTTGTTCGCGCTGGAAGCGAAATTTGCCACCCATGGAGTTCTGGCGATCGGCGGGATGGCCACCATGATTTTGGGTGGGCTGCTGCTGGTGGACGCCCCCATTCCGGAAATGCGGGTGCACTTGATGACCGCGCTGGCAGTGAGCATTCCACTGGGCGGGATCACGGTGTTCCTCATGAGCATTGCCCTGAAGGCGCGAGCCAACAAGGTCACGACCGGAGCGCAGGGACTGGTCGGAGAGGTTGGCATTACGCAGACTACGCTCTCGCCCCGCGGGAAAGTGTTTGTTCACGGCGAACTCTGGGACGCGTTTTCCTCCAGCGGCGTGCCTGCCGGGCAGAGCGTGGTAGTCGTGGCAGTGGACGGTTTACAGTTGCGGGTGGAACCCTCGTCGGCGGTGGAGCGTACCCCCGCCGAAAGCATGGTGTGAGCTTACTCGGGGAACGCGCGTGCGCGCGGCTCTGAAGCGATGTAAGAGCAAGTCAACAGCCCGTGTTACCCGGCTGCGGATCGGCAACAGGGGTCCTTCGACTTCGCCGGATGTTTCGCAAGCGAAACATCTGGCTCCGCTCAGGATGACAGCAAATGCTGGCATCATGCGAGGCACTCCCCTCTCCGGCGAGATGCCGTATGCTTAAAGAGGTTGTGGTACCACAGAAGCGTTCCTGAGGTTCAGGCGCGGAGGCTTCCCCATGGGTCTTTCATTTTCGGCCATCGCTACGATCGTTGTGGTTTTGTATCTCTTCAGCTCGATCAAGATCCTGGCCGAATACGAACGGGGCGTCATTTTCCGCCTGGGCCGCCTGCTGGGACACGAAAAAGGGCCGGGCGTAATTCTGGTGTTCGCTCCGCTGGATCGCATGGTGCGCATTTCGCTGCGCCAGGAAGCGATGGAAGTCCCGCCCCAGGACATCATCACGCGCGATAACGTGACCCTGAAAGTAAATGCCGTCATCTTCCTGCGCGTGATCGATCCGCGCAAGGCAGTGGTTGAAGTTTCCAACTACGTGTACCAGACCTCGCAGTTCGCGCAAACTACGCTGCGTTCCGTGCTCGGCGAACAGGAACTGGACGAACTGCTGGCCCATCGGGAGAAAATAAATCTGCGGCTGCAAAGCATCCTGGACACCCACACCGCGCCCTGGGGAGTGAAAGTCACGAACGTGGAAGTCAAGCAGGTGGACATGCCCGAGTCCATGCTGCGGGCCATGGCCAAGCAGGCCGAGGCGGAACGGGAAAAGCGCTCCAAGATCATTCACGCGGAAGGCGAATTCTCGGCGGCGCAGCGCCTGGTGGATGCCGCCGCCCTGCTGGCCAAGGAGCCGGTCAGCGTGCAGCTGAGGTATTTGCAGACGCTGACTGAAATCGGGGTGGAGAAAAACACCACCGTGGTCTTCCCGGTTCCGGTGGACTTCTTCTCCGGCATTCAGAAACTCCTGGGCAAACCGGATGGCGCCAAAAGCTGAAGTAGAAGTGGCGAGGGCAAGGGTGAGAGATGGCGGCTTCTGAAGATACCGAGATCACACTGGGCACGGGCAAGATGCTGGCCCTGTTCTTTGGGCTGGTAGCGCTGTGCGCCGTGTTCTTCGGGATGGGATTCTCGCTGGGGAAAAATTCCAGCAAAACCAATGTCGAACTGCAGGGGGGAACGAGCGGGTCTCCTGTGCGTCCCACGGCCGTCAAGGCCGCCGAAGGTCGCGCGCCCTCTGATCTCACATTTTACAAGGCGGTGGAACAGAAGGATCCGCAGGCCGATTTGACGGCAAAGACTGCGGACACACCTGCAGGCAGTGCAGCCAAGCCGGCGGCGGACGATGCTGATGCGCCTCCCGATCCCACGGCAATTACGGGCCAGAACAGTTATTTCGTGCAGGTGGCGGCGGTCAGCAAACAGGAAGATGCGACGGCCCTGGTGGATGCGCTCAAGAAAAAGCAATACGCCGCCTTCGCAGCCAGCGCGGGTGGAGACAAGTTGTTCCACGTGCAGGTGGGTCCTTTCTCCGACATCAAGGACGCGGAGGGCGCGCGCGGGCAGCTGGTGAAGGATGGGTACAATCCGATACTGAAGAAATAATTGACGAATTGTCGAATTTACGGATTTTAGAATTTTAAATTCGAAAATCCGACAATGCGTCGATTTGTAAATCCGTCAATCTCTGCTGAATCTCTGCTCTTTCCAGGGGTCTCCGTACATGTGGTAGCCGTTTTGTTCCCAGAATCCTGGGGTATCGTGCTGGAGAAATTCCAAGCCACGCAGCCACTTCACCGACTTCCAGGCATATAGATGAGGAACGATGAGGCGCAGCGGGTAGCCGTGCTCGGCGGTGAGAGGTTCCCCGTCGTGATGGGTGGCGAGCAGCACTTCTTCCCGGTCGAGGTCGGCCAGGGGCACGTTGGCGGTGTATCCCTGCTCGGCGTGAACCAGGACGTATGCGGCTTCCGGCCTGGGATGGATGCGGGCCAGCAGTTCGCGGAAAACCACGCCGTCCCAATGGTTGTCGAAGCGGCTCCATCGGGTCACACAATGGAAGTCGCTGGTACGCTGGATTTTGGGGAGAGCGTTGAACTCTTTCCAGCTGAGCTTGAGAGGCGAATCAACCAGGCCAGTGATGCGGAGGTCCCAGGTATTGGGATCAAACCGCGGCACTGAGCCGTAGTGCAGGACCGGCCATTTCAGGGTGAGCGATTGGCCGGGAGGCAACAGGCCTTCGCTCTTCTTCAGTTTCTCCAGTTGGCGGCGATCGTTTCCTTCGAAGAGCAAGAGGGGACCTCGGGCGTCAGACCTCGGACGTCAGACCTCGGACGTCAGGCTTCGGGCGTCGGGCTGCAGATCATTTGACTATCATTCCTTCACAAAAGTTTCACGTTCTAACTCGGGCTCATCAGCTCATAGGGGTCCTTCGACTGCGTGAGAGGGGTTCGCAAGCGAAACCTCTCACTCCGCTCAGGATGACAGAACGGCTGAGGGCTGATGTCTGTATATTGACATCTGTCGATTCATGGTTTATTGCTTGGCGCATGAGTCATTCGGAGCAGGAACTGGATCGCATTCTGCATGCTATCGCGGACCCGACACGGCGGAGGATCCTGCGTGCGCTTAAGGAACAGGGCGGGTGTTCGATTGGCAAGGATGTGGGGTTGTGCGCTTCGGATATTGAGCAGCGCATTCACCTGTCACAGCCGACTATTTCTCACCATATGGCGATTTTGACCAAGGCTGGGGTGGTCGAGGCCAAGAAGATTGGGCTTTGGGTCTGGTATCGGCGGAATGAGGCGGTTTTGCGCGGGTTCGGGCGGTCGCTGCGGAAGAGTCTTTGAGGTTGATAACGCCCGGCATTCCTTTGACTCCGCTCAGGGCCCGGAGGCGGGCAGGATGCCCGCCCGACAGCCGGCGGGACGCCGGCGCTACGAAAAACAGGGACACGAGCGACGGCGCTCGCGTCCACATTTCTTTCATATTCCTTTTAGCCGGCGACCGCGGCCTGGGTTTTTTGCAGCAGGCGGCGGGCCTGGGAAATCAGGTCGCCGACTTCGAAGGGTTTCACCAGGTAGGGGACGTTGTTGTGGTGCAGGAAGTCGCGGATTTCGGGCTCCAGGGCGCTGGAGAAGGTGAACATCAGGTGTTTCTCCAGGCCGGGACGGTTTTCCGCGATCCAGCGATGCACGTCCGGGCGCGTTCCATCCGTTGGCCATCTTGCCGTCGATGATCATGGCGTCGAATGATTCCTGCAGCAGCCTGGCCTTTACTTCATCGCCGTTCATCAGGGTCACGACTTTGGCGCCGGCGCCGGCGAGGACATCGCGCTCGAATTCGAGCACGGCCTCTTCGTCTTCGACCAGGAGGACGCTGCCCTCGATGACGGACTTTCGCGAAGAAGCGGGCAACACAGGTTCGGGAACGCCGGCGCGGTCGTTGGCGGGGAGACGGACTTCGATGATGGCGCCGCCATCTTCCCGGTTGCGCGCGGAAATATCGCCACCGTGTTCCTTGATGATGCCGTAGCAGATGCTGAGTCCGAGGCCGGTGCCTTTGCCCACGCTCTTGGTGGTATAGAAGGGATCGAAGATGCGGTTGGGTTCCTTGATGCCGGGCCCGGAGTCCTGAAATTCGGTGATGACAGTTCCCTCCTGGGTGTAAACCCGGACTTTAAGAGTGCCGACCCGGCCTGATTCCAGCATGGCGTCCACGCCGTTGTTGATGATGTTGAGAAACACCTGCTCGAGCTGGTGAGGATCGGCGGTGACCGGCGGTATTTCAGCCTCGATGTCGCGCTCCACTTTGATGTCGTTGACCTTGAGGTCGTAATCGCGCAGGGCCAGGGTTTCGTCGAGCACCTTGCAAATATCGACCTGCTCTTTTTGCGGCTTGCGCTGGCGGGCGAAGGACAAGAGATTTTGCACGACCCGGTGAGTGCGCTGCGCCTGTTTAAACAGCTTGCTGACGAAATCGGCCGCGCGTTCTCCCAGGCCTTCACTTTCGAGCAGCTGGGCATAGCCGAGGATAGCGGTGAGCGGATTGTTGAGTTCGTGCGCCACTCCGGCAATCAATTGTCCTACCGCCGACATCTTTTCGCTTTGCAGCAATTGTTCCTGGGCGCGGCGCAAGTCTTCGTAGGCGCGGCAGGTTTCCTCGTAGAGCCGGACTTTCTCGATGGTGGTGGACAATTGCCGGCCAATGGCAACCAGCAGGCTTTCGTCGTTGCTGGTGTACTCGCGGCTCTCGCGGCTGCTGATGCCCATGATGCCGATGGGCTTGTCTTTTCCCCACAGCAGCACCCAGATCCAGGAAGCCAGGCCGTCGGCGCGAATGAATTCCGCCACCTGGGATGGCAGATGCGGCAAGTAGTCGGTGGTGATGACTTCAGTGCGGGAACGGGTCACCAGCTCGCCGAAGCCCTCGGTGAACTTGATTTCGGAGAGGCGGGCGCGTTCGGCGCTGCGCTGGCCCCATCCAGCGCGGCGACGGAAGGTGGTTTCGTCCAGATCACAAAGATAGATGGAGCCGGTTTCAGCGCCGAGCAGGGTGATCACCTGGCGGAGGGTGAGGTTGAGAATTTCGTCCAAGTCGAAAGACTGGGTGGCGATGACCGCCATGGCATTCAAGGCGTTGAGCTCGCGATTGCGGCGGCGG
The DNA here is from genome assembly GCA_963699935.1 of Terriglobia bacterium. Lineage (GTDB taxonomy): Bacteria > Acidobacteriota > Terriglobia > Terriglobales > Acidobacteriaceae > JAIQFF01. The sequence goes on along the minus strand of CAVOVU010000017.1, from coordinate 6,036 downwards.
ATTTCGTCCTCGGCGCGCTTCTTTTCGGTCATATCGAGCAGGAAGCCCTGGTAGCGCTCGATCTTTCCTTCCGCATTGCGGGTGGCGAAACTGCTCTCCATGGCAGTGAGCAGGGTGCCGTCCTTGCGGCGCAGGGTGACTTCAAAGTTGCGAACGTAGTTATGCAGTTCCACTTCGCGCCGGAAAACTTCACGCTGTTCGTGGGAGGCGTAAAGCTCGGCGTCAACGTTCAGGGCCAACACTTCTTCGCGGCTGCCGTGGCCCAGCATGCGAATGAAGGCGTCATTGCAATCGAGCAGCTTGCCCTCCGGAGTGGCGACGAAAACGCCTTCCTGCACCTGCTCGAAGAGCAGGCGATATTTTTCTTCGGCGATGCGCCGGTCGGTGGTGTCGCGCACCACGTGAATGGTGCCCCTCTGCTTGCTTCCCTGTTCCACGTATGTGGAGGTGGAGACCATGGAGAAGCCGCCAAAGCCGGGGTCGGGGCCTTCGTGGAAACCCTCTTCGGGATGCCCGCAGTAAGGACAGCCTTTCCACTGCCCGCGATTGTGGGGCAGCACGGCTTCGCAGAGCTGGCCCACGACATCAGCGGGCGCCTGGTTGAGGCGTTCCAGCAGGGCATGGTTGGCCTTCATTACACGAAAATCGGAATCGTGAAGGAGGACCAGGTCATGGATGGAATCGAAGGTGTTGGTCCACTGGCGATGGGAGCGCAGAATCTGTTCCACCAGGCGCAGGTTTTCGACTGCCAGGCCCAACTGATGGGCGGTGGTGACGAGAAATTCCATTTCGTCGGGAGAGTAGTGCAAGCGGTGAGCGCCGCCCAGGGCCAGGGTCCCGATGACTGACTTCTTACCCAGCACCGGAACCATCACGACATGATGAAATCCTTCCTGCTTGAGGTAGGGACGGACGGTTTCAGCGGCGGCGGAAGTGACCACGACGACCGGCACGGTGCCGCCGAGGGTGCGTTCAAAGTCGTCGTCCAGTGGGACGGAGAGGCGGTCCTGGAGAAAGCCCTTGGAGAGGCCGATCTGCTGGGCAATGACCATGCGATCGGCTTCCACCAGGCGGAACCAGGCGGCCTTGGCGCGCATGAGCCCTTTGAGTTCCTCGAGGGCGGTGGCCATGATGGGCCCGTGCTGCTGGGCCCGGGTGATGCTGCTGGTGAGCGCGTTGACCACGCCCAGGCGGCGCATGTGTAACTTGTAATCGTCGAAAACCAGAAGCAGCATGCTCAGCCCGGCGAGCAGGCTTACCATCAGGTTAGACCCAGCCGGCAGGTGCGAATCGATGGGGGGCCAATGGAGGTGAAGCAACAGCATGCTGATACTGAGCAGCCAGGGACCCATTTCCCAGCGCGCCCAGCGATAGCGAATGAGGCGATAGGCAGCGGTGATGGCGACGATCCGGTAGGCCACTTCGAGAGCGACGCGCAGGGGAACCGACTCTGGCCAGAGCCAGATGCGGCCTACGGCAAAGCCCATGACGGTCAAGGTGATCAGCATCAGGGGCAGCAGGAGTCCGCGGGCATGGGTATAGACGAAGATGGCGGCGGCGAAGAGGCAGACCGCCAGGACAAACTCGGCTTGCGAGATGGCAATCAGATACTTGGGGAGGGGTCCGGCGACGTGATCCGCGAGGGTCCAGCGGGAAACGAAGTAGGCCAGCCACCCCAGGGTCCAGATCAACAGGTAGCGCTCGCGAAAGGCGCGGAAGACCAGCAGGCTGGCAGCCAGCAGGAGCAGGGCCGCCGACTCCTGTGGGGACAGACCGGGGACAGTGATGTCCCTCACCGCAAGCCCGGTAGAGAAGCTCAATAGATTCATCGCAGCCAGGGGGGATTCAGCGCTCCCCTTCTTAATAGCATGCTTCCCCGGAGGGCCAATGGGGTTTCCCTGACCTTCTGGTTACTTTCGGAATCTCGGAACTACGGTAGAATTGGCCGTAGTCTGAACAAAACCATGCCAGTTGACCGCATCCTGGTTGTCGATGACGAGGAGACGATCCGCGAGATTGTCTCGTCCATGCTGACTACGGCGGGCTACAAGTGCCGACAGGCCGGCTCCGGAATGGAAGCGTTGGCCCTGCTCGAATCCGGCGAGGAGTTCGAGCTCATGCTGTCCGACCTGATGATGGCGAACCTGGACGGCATTGGTCTGCTGGAAAGGACCAAAGAGCGCTTTCCTGAAATGCCGGTGGTGATGGTTACGGCGGTGCACGATATCTCGGTGGCGCTGGCCGCGATCCGAAACGGCGCCTATGACTACCTGCTGAAACCATTCGAGCGCGAACAGCTTTTGGCTACGGTGCGCCGGGCGCTGGAGAATCGCCGGTTGAAGCTGGAGAACCGCGCTTACCAGACCAGCCTGGAATCGCTGGTGGCAGCCCGCACCGAACAACTGAAGAAGGCCCTGGTCGATCTCGAACGCTCCTACGACATCACTCTGGAAGCGCTGGGCGGCGCGCTGGATTTGAAAGACGCGGAGACCGAGGGCCACTCGCGGCGGGTCACGGCGTTCACCATAGCCATCGCACGGGCCATGGGACTGCCCAAAAGATCAGATTGACGTGATCGCTCGCGGCGCGTTTCTCCACGACATCGGCAAGATGGCGATTCCCGACAAGATCCTGACCAAGCCCGACAAGCTGACGCCGGACGAAATCACCATCATGCGCGAGCACTGTTACCACGGCTACCAGATCCTGAGCCGGATCCCGTTTCTGACCGAAGCGGCAGAGATCGTCTATTCCCATCAGGAGCGTTTCGACGGGACGGGATACCCGCGCGGACTGAAGGGCGAGCAGATTCCTCTGGGCGCGCGCATGTTCTCGGTGGCGGACACGCTCGATGCCATTACCTCCGACCGCCCTTATCGTCCCGCCCAGTCCCTGCAGGCGGCGCGGGAAGAAATCGAGCGCTGGTCGGGAAAGCAATTCGATCCGCAGGTGGTCAAAGTTTTTCTCACCATGCCGGAAAATATCTGGGGCGATTTGCGCCGCCAGATTGGGGCGGAGAGAGACCGCTTCGCTTACTCCACCAGCGCCAAGGGCTCTATCTAGATTCGCTGTTGCGCCATCCAATCCAAAGCTTTTAACCGCAAAGAACGCAAAGGACGCAGAGAAACCGGCCCTTAAGGTTGCATTCATCTGCCTGGCCACCTGCGGCGCAGGCAGCAATTCGGTTGCGGCCCACATCCAACCCATCTGGCAAGTCGCTTTTGCGACGTGGAGGTTTCGCTTATGGCTGGGCTTCGCTGGATCTTGTGTTTGACTCTAGCCACTCTGCCATTGCTCGGCCAGGAAGAAAAACCCGCTGCTCCTCCTCACGCCATTCCCTACGGAACCACGCTTCTCATCCGGCTTGAGGACAGGCTCGATGTCAGCAGAATCCAGCCGGGGAAACGGTTCAAGGCCAAGCTGGCGGAAGACCTGATGGGTCCGGATGAAACCATGGTTCGGCGGGGCAGCAAAATCCGAGGACACGTCAGCGAGGTGGGCAACGGGTTTCATCCCCGACTGCTGCTGAGCTTTGACGAGATTGAAACCCAGCGCGGATGGGCGCCGCTGATGGCAACCATCATCGATGTTCCGGGCGAGCACGGCCTGATCGCAGGGGCCGAGGGCGCAATCGAACGGCGAGGACAGGGCGGGGGCGAGCATCGCGATCCGGATTCCGACGGCATCGGCGCCAAGGCCGGGGCCGCCGCGGGTGTGGTGCAAGCCATATTCAGCGACCACAGGCTGCAACTGCAAAAAGGCACCATGCTCGAAGTGAGGCTGGACCGTCCCCTGCAAGTTCCATGGCGCTGAGAAGAGCTATGTGTGTGGGTCGGACACTCCCTTCTTCCGACCCACACGGTACTGTGGCATCATTAGCGGCCAGGAGAGAATTTATGAGAGTCACTGCCACCATACTGATTGCAGCTGCTCGCATCCACCGTTGTCCTGGGCCAGGACCGTCCTACCATTGCCGCCCAGCCCAACAGCGTCTTTGTGGGAGCGGACGGGAAGTTTGAGGCGAATCCCGATACGGCGCTGATGCAATTCAATATATCGGCGCAGGAAGCGACCTCGCGCGCAGCTTACGACCGCGCCTCGAAAGCGGCGGAGCAGGTGCGGCAGATTCTGCGGTCTAACGGAGTGGATCCCAAGACGGCGGAGATCGGCTACTTTTCCCTGCAACCCGTGTATGACTACAAAACGGCGAAGCGAAAGCTGGTGGGGTATCAGGTGAATGCGAATGTTTCCCTGAAGCTGAAGGATTTTTCCAAGGTGGCGCCCATTGTGCAGCAACTGGCGGATACCGACGTTACGGAAAATCAGTCCCTGAACTACACGCTGGAGGACATGGACGCGGCCAAAACCAAGGCGGTCGAGGATGCCTACCGCCGGGCACGGGAATCGGCGGCTGCGCTGAGCCGAAGCGCCGGGCGCACGCTGGGAGAATTGTCCTACGCGTCGGTGGATACGTTTGAGAATGTGCGTCCCATGCCGATAGCACGGACCATGATGAAGATGAATGTGGCGTCGGCGGCTCCTGCGCCTACGGAAGAGTTCACGCCGCAGACCATTTCAGTGACGGCGCATGTGAATGCGTTATTTAATTTGAAGTGAGCGGCTGCCGGGCAAGAGCAGCGGCTAAGGGCTTTAACCACCAAGGGCACGAAGGTACACGAAGGAAATTCTTTGTGATCCTTCGAGTGGTTCGTGGCTGTTGGCCCTGAGAAAACCAGAGTCAAAAGCGGCGGGCGAGGGCGCCCGCCCCACACTCATTTGGGGATGCGATTGGCGTCCAGGGGGACTTCGCGCTGGATGACCATTTCGAGGGTGGTGCCGGCTTCCAGGCGCACGTCGTTGCCGCGGCTGAAGAGGCCGATGGCGGTGCCGATTCCGCCGCCGATACCGGCCCCGATCAGTCCACCCTTGACGCCGTTGCTGAGGCCGCCAATCAACGCGCCGGTCCCGGCGGCGGTGGCCACGGTTTTCGCTTTCTCACCGGTCTGGCTGTCCTGGCGGATGGTGCCTTCTTCGTCTTTCATCGAGGTTTTTTCAGCTCCGGGGACATTCTCGATGGCGCCCGGCAGCACCACCGTATAACCGCTGGGATAAATGAGAGTGCTGAAGTGCATGAGGACTTCGGCGCGCCCTTTGATATGTCCGCCGCGCTTGACGCTGCTGATGCGGCCCTGCACATAGGTGCCGGCAGGAATCACGATGCGTTCGTTGATCACCACCGGAAAAGTGGTGACGGCATAGACAGCATCGCCTTCGCGGGCATTCTTGGTGGACACCGATTGCTTGAGTGCCAGCGGCACCCTGGTGCCGGAAGGGATCGTAAGCTGGGCGGCGTCAGTGGTGGCCGCGGGCGGAGCGGACGGCGTCGCGGGATTCACCTGGGCCGCGGCCAGACCGCTCACCAGGAATATCCCAATAATTACCCGCATCATGTTTGTTGGCATCATGAACTCCCCAAAGCACAGGCTAGACGAGGCGGCGTCAGCAGGGCCCGATATGAAAGTACGATGCAAGTTGAAGATCGAAAGTTTGTCGGAATCTTAGCGTACGCCGCCTACACGCTGGCCGACCGCTGATTTTCCCTGACATTTCCCATGAACTGGGACTGCAGGCGCTGGGCACAGAGTTCGCCGCACACATGCAGGGTGCCTTCGCGGGCGGCAATTTCGTCGTCCCAGGGGCAAAGGTAGAGCACGGGCCGGTTATATTCGGCGAACGAGGCCCACATCAACCACCAGTGGTCCGTGACGCCCTTGAGCGTCCCGCAATTAGGACCGGCACAGCGATACATCAGGTTTGCAGCGACGGGTGCAGGTGGTTTGCCAGCTTTCATCCTCAACTCCCCGGGAGTGAATCGGTCTTCGAACACCACCTGGCTATTCTAGCGGAAGTGAGGCACGGCGGCGGTAACTAGAGTGCTGTCCCAGAACCACATGGAATATGAAATGTAAGCGGCGCAGGTCGAGTGGGCTGAAACAGCAGGTCTCTCCACTGCGCTCGCTGCGCTCCGCTCCGGTC
>CAVOVU010000016.1:0-264874 GCA_963699935.1 Terriglobia bacterium | reverse complement strand
CGAATCCCTCCCTCTCCGCCAGTCCTTTAGTCTTAACCACTTAACAAAGAGCTACCGCGACGTAGAGCTACCTGCCCGTTTCCCCAGTATTGGCCTACAGGGGAAACGAAAATGGCCGAGGTTGGAATCTATCTACGCATTCGCACCGCAGACGGCAGCCAGCCGTACTGCAAACCAGTCTGGGAAAATCGCAAGAAACTCAAACCGCTTTGGGCCTTCGTGGACGGCAAGCCACAGGAGCGGCCTGACGGCACCTACCACCTGCGCTTCAACATTGAAGGAAAGCGCAAATGGAAGAATGTCGGCAAGGATGCTCGCTACGCCTACGACCAAAAGGAACATCGGAAGTGGACGCTCAACTACACCCAGATTCCCACGGCTGCACGAATCATCGCCGCCATCACTCCAACTCCGGCACCCGGACCGGACCCGAACGCTGGGCGCAAGGTAATCGCGACGAGCATCAAGCTCTACCTCGCCGACCTTGAAGCAGCGAAGCGGACACGCAAGACGATTCAGGGTACACAAAGGATTTGTCACGCTTCACCACATCGTGTACCAAAGTCTATGTTGACCAGATCACCGACGACGACCTGAAGGAGTTCGTCCGATTCCTACGGATGGAAGGTCTCAGCCCAAGGACAGTCTTCAGTTCTTCTGGGCGAGCGGCTGTCGTGAAGGCGAAGTCACACACTTGGAATGGGGCGACCTAGACTTCGCCAACAGCGTTGTCCATGTCCAACCGAAACCGCACCGTGGGTGGATGGTCAAGGATCGTGAGGACCGCTTCATTCGGATACCCGAGTGGTTGACCCTCCAGCTTTCGGCCCGCAAGAAGAACGCTCGTCCCCACCCCGCGCCCCAACCCGGTCCAAGCATGAAGTGATATACGATAAGCTGGCTGCGGCTGGCTGAGTTGATGGCTTCTGATGTTCTGGCTGTGATGGACGCCTTGCATCTCGAAAAAGCGCAGATCGATTGCCGGGCATCTGATCGGTGTCTTTCCGCACGAGAAGATCGTGGGAGATAAAATCAGTCTGTACGTTCATCCCAAGAACCACAGCCAGATGAGGATGCTGGGTGCCTCAGGCCGGAAGCGACACTGGATACTGGAGATTCACTTCGTGGATCGCGCCCGGGAGATTGGCGGATTCTATGAGGAATTGCTGACAATCGGTTGAAGGTCCTGGTTTTGTGCTTACGCGATGGTTACGACTCTTCCAGAAGTTCGCGGCGTCAATCTTGATCCGCAGACCCGTTGCGAGCACTATCACGGACCCACAGACATCATCGCGATCAAGATGAAGTGCTGTGGCGTCTATTATGCTTGCAAAGATTGTCATAACGCGCTCGCCGATCATCAGATCGAGGTCTGGCCCGAGAGGGAACGGGGCCAACGAGCTATTCTTTGTGGCGCCTGGGGCGTGGAGCTAACCATCCATCAGTATATGCAAAGCCAGAGTTGTTGCCCGGGTTGTCGTGAACAATTCAATCCCAGATGTCGCAACCACTATCATCTTTATTTCGAGGTTCCGGCAGGCTGTTGAGCATCAGTGAAGAGATCAGAGGAAGAGGATCCCTGGTGAGCAAGAAGGCGAAAATAGTTAATCGTAAGACAATCCAAATCGAGTGGGGCGATTGCGATCCCGCACAGATCGTACATTTCCCGCGCTACTTCGCCTATTTTGATGCTTGTACGACCGCGCTGTTTCAGAAAGCTGGCCTGTCCAAGCGGGAGATGGTGAAGACCTACCGAATTGTCGGAATTCCCCTGGTAGCCGTGCAGGCGTCGTTCATGGTGCCGTCGCGATTTTCCGACACAGTGATGGTGGAGTCGGAGATTTCCGAATGGGGCCGCAGCAGCTTCCGTGTGCGCCACAGATTGTTTAATAAGAGACATGTTGGCCGTGGAATGTATTGAGACAAGGGTCTGGGCCGTCTCTGCGGGCGCCCGTAAGGACCAAATTAAAAGCAAGGCGGTGCCCCGGGAGGTAGTTGAAATGTTTTCTCCGGTCACCAATCCCGGCCAAGTCGATAAGAAAGCGCGACGAAAGAGTTAATGAGAATACGCACCCAGGTGGGGATCGTCGGCGCAGGGCCCGCGGGACTAGTCCTGTCGCAGCTTCTGCATCGCGAAGGCATTCATTCCGTCGTGGTTGAGTCTCGAACTCGGACTGCACTGTGAACAGCGCGTCCGCGCCGGAGTCCTGGAGCAAGGCACCGTCGAACTGCTGACGGACATGGGCGTGGGCGGCCGAATGAAGCGTGAAGGGCTGATTCATGATGGCGTAGAAGTTCGCTTCAACGGACGAGGTCATCGCATCGATTTCAAGGAGCTGACAGGTCGCTCGATTACGATCTATGCCCAGCAGGAGGTCGTCAAAGACCTTATTGCAGCGAGGCTCGCAGCCGGGGCCGAGATTTCCTTTGAAGCCGAGGGGGTGAACGTTCTTGACTTTGATTCGGAGAAACCGAAGATTCGATTCTACGGCCATGGGGAACCTTCGGAAATTCTGTGTGACTTCATCGCTGGTTGCGACGGGTTTCACGGTGTGTGTCGTCCAAGCATAGCCGAAGCTCTAACCTTATATGAGCGGGTTTTTCCTTTTGCATGGCTCGGTATCCTGGCCGCGGCACCGCCGTCTTCCGAAGAACTGATTTACTGCTACCACGAGCGCGGGTTCGCTCTTCACAGCATGCGTAGTCCCGAAATCACACGGTTGTATCTGCAGTGCGCTCCAGACGAAGACCTGGCCAACTGGTCTGATGAAAAGATATGGGAGGAATTGCAGAAACGCCTCGCCACTCGGGACGGGGGTAAACTAACCGAGGGTCAGATCCTGCAGAAAGGCGTTACCGGGATGCGGAGTTTCGTTGTGGACCCGATGCAGCGTGGCAGACTCTATCTGGCCGGGGACGCCGCACACATCGTGCCCCCAACAGGAGCGAAGGGCCTCAATCTTGCCGTAGCCGATGTCCGCGTCCTGGCGGAAGCGATTGCAGAATTCTATCGCTCGGGAAATACCCAGCTGCTCGACCACTACTCGGAAAGGTGTTTGCGGCGAGTATGGCTGGTCCAGCGTTTCTCGCTTTGGATGACGACTACGCTGCACCGCTTTCCCGGCAGCGACACCTTCGAGCAGCACCGGCAACTGGCCGACCTGGATTACCTGACAAGTTCGCGCGCTGCGGCGCAAGCATTCGCCGAAAACTACGTTGGTCTTCCTATGGGCTGAAGCCATGAACTGAAGCAATGTATGATCGATGGCATCGGCCGGCACGAACCGCTGCACTTGTGAAAGACGATCCAGTCATGTGGATGAGGCAGGCATGTCATCTTCGCTGATCCAGGGCAAGAGCAATATTCCAAGGGGTGCGGTTACCCCCTACCGGCGCCATGAGCCGGGGACGCAGCCGGATTATCTCCATCCCGCGTATCGTGCAACAACTCTACGGGCGCCATCGCAGCCGTTAATTTTCCTGCCACACTCGCGTTCGGAAGTGACAGGCCCGGTGTTCGGGCATTCCGATGTTGGTCCGAACGACTCTGATCTCACGATCCAACATGCCGGGGAACCGCAGGGAGAGCGCATCATCGTGCGCGGACGAGTTGTGGATGGTGATGGCCACGCAGTATCAAACAGCTTGATCGAGATATGGCAGGCGAACGCGGCGGGACGATACGCGCACGCGAGAGACAACCATCCGGCGCCGCTGGATCCGAACTTCACCGGGAGGGGAAGGACGCTGACAGATAAGGATGGCTTCTACAGCTTTGTGACGATCAAGCCGGGCGCCTATCCCTGGCGCAATCACGACAATGCGTGGCGCCCGGCGCACATCCACTTTTCCTTGTTCGGGCCGGCGTTGGTCACGCGACTCATTACGCAAATGTATTTTCCAGGCGATCCGCTCTTTGCGCATGACCCCATTCTGCAGTCGATTCCTGACGAAAGAGCGCGCCAGCGGCTGATCTCGAAATTCGACCTGGAAACGACGAAACCGGAGTGGGCTCTCGGCTATCGTTTTGATATTGTGTTGCGCGGGCGTGAATCGACGCCATTTGAAGGTTAACAATGGACCTGACACCAACTCCTTCACAAACTGCCGGGCCGTTTTTGCATGTTGGACTCACTGACACCAGAAGCGTTGCGTGCGTCGCCGGCGAGGGGGCAAAGGGCGAGCGAATGTGGCTCACCTTTCGCCTGCTCGATGGAGACGGCTTGCCCGTCCCAGATGCAATGATCGAGCTATGGCAGGCCGACTCCGAAGGGAACTACAAGGACGGAAAGGCGCCCGCCGGAACTTTCAGTGGTTTTGGAAGATTGGCCACGTCGGAAGATGGATCATGTACTTTTGAAACTATCAGACCGGGACGAGTACCCGGTCCGGGTAACACACTCCAGGCACCGCACATCAACGTATCAGTGTTCGCACGAGGCCTTCTGAAAAGATTGTCCACACGCGTTTACTTCACGGGCGACTCCGCCGCTAACACCAACGATCCCGTGCTGTCGCTAGTACCGGAACACAGGCGCGCAACGTTGTTGGCTCGGCCTGACCCAGGTCGCGATCGCGGCTGGATACAGGAAATCCGCATGCGTGGAGAGGGCGAGACGGTGTTTTTCGATGTGTAATACCTTGGGCATAGTTAGCCATGTTGGCTGTGAGAGTTCGGGTTGGAATCAAGATCCAGCACAGGGTAGATCATGAGCATGCGCTTGATCGACAGCCTGGCTACCACGCCGGCACTGGCCGAACTGTTTTCTGATGAGTCCGTTCTTCGGGCCATGCTGGATTTTGAGTCGGCGTTGGCTCGCGCAGAAGCCCAAACTGGAGTCATCCCGAAAGACGTGGGGCATACGATCACTGCCCTGGCGAAGCCTGGCAGTTTCGATGCTGCTGCTCTCTCCATCGCCGCCTTTCGAGCCGGCACGCCTGCAATCCCTTTAGTGAAGGCGCTGACCGATCAAGTTCGAAGAACCAACGCGGAAGCGTCGCGATTCGTCCACTGGGGCGCGACCAGCCAGGATGTCGTGGACACCACGATGTCTCTCCTGCTCAAACGCGCGGAACCGATCCTGATTGGTGATCTGTTGCGACTGGAAAAGGCGCTGGCAGGTTTGTCAGAGCGACACAAAGACAGCGTGATGGTCGGGCGGACGCTGCTTCAGGCAGCTCCGCCCGTGACTTTCGGACTCAAAGCCGCGGGATGGCTTGGCCCGGTTCGCCGGGGCAGGCGTCGTTTACAAGATGGATTTCGAGATGCTGCCGTATTGCAGTTTGGAGGAGCAATCGGCACCCTGGCATCGCTCGGGGACCGCGGTACGGCCGTACTCGACGCGCTCAGTACCGAGTTGGGTTTGAGATCCCCTTCGGGTGCGCCCTGGCACACCCAGCGCGATCAACTGGGGACGCTTATTTGCGCGTGCGGAGTGTTGACGGGATCTCTCGGCAAGATGGCGCGAGACATTGTGCTGCTTATGCAGAACGAAGTCGCTGAAGCAAGTGAACCTGGAGGAGAAGGCCGCGGTGGATCGTCGACCATGCCTCATAAACGAAATCCAACTGCGAGTTCGCTCACGCTGACGGCTGCGCACCGGGTGCCGGGACTGGTTGCATCCTTTCTCTCGGCGATGCTGCAGGAGCACGAACGCGGCCTCGGGGGTTGGCAGGCGGAGTGGCCAGTGGTGGCGACCGTAATCCAATCGACCGGCGTGGCAATATCCTCGATGGCTGAAGTGGCCGAGGGGCTCTCGGTGGACACGGAAAAGATGCGCCGCAACATCGATAACACGCACGGACTGATTTTTGCCGAGCGCGCGATGATGTTACTTGGAGCAAAGCTGGGGCGGGATGTTGCCCATAAAATCCTAGAAGGGGCGGCGAGGAGAAGTGTGCATGAGAACAGGAATCTCGCCGCCGTCCTAGCCGAAATGCCCGAAGTGATTGCCCATCTGAGTGCTGCCGACCTGAAGCAGTTGGAAACGCCGGAGCAGTACCTAGGATCTGCCGAGGCTTTTCGAAAAGCTCTAATCGCGGAACCTGGCCGGAAAGACGACAAGGAGCAATGATTTGCCGTTCGCAACCGTTCGCAATACGCGGATGTTTTATCGTCTGGAGGGAAACGCAGGACGTCCGGTCCTTATCTTGTCGCACTCGATCGGCATCGACCATACGATGTGGGACCTTCAGGTTGCAGACTTGCTTCCCCACTTCCAGGTGCTGCGCTATGACACGCGAGGCCACGGCGCTTCGGACGCACCTGCGGGCGAATATTCCGTTGAGATGCTGGGAAATGACATCCTCAGCGTGGCGGACGCCCTGGGGATTTCGCAGTTTGCGTTTTGCGGTCTGTCGATGGGTGGAGCCATCGGGCAATGGGTTGCGGCCCATGCACCGGAGCGGGTCACGCATCTCGTGCTGGCCAATACCTCTCCCCAGTTCGTGCCGAGTGCCAATTGGGAAACACGAATTGCGGCGGTGCTCAAGGGCGGGATGCCGGCAATTGTCGACGTTGCGATGCCACGATTGTTCCTGCCGAAAACGCTGGCGAAGAAGAATCCGCAGGCTGCTTCAATCCGCTCGGTCATATTAGGCACTGATCCAGCGGGATACACCGGGTGTTGCGCGGCTCTCCGTGACCTGGATCACGGGGACCTTTTGCCGAGGATCAAAGCGCCAACGCTCGTGATCGTTGGCAACCATGACGTGTCGACTCCGTGGAGCGGCCATGGGGAAAGGCTGGTGCGCGGAATTCCAGGGGCGAAGGACCTTCATCTGGAGGCGGCACATCTTTCCAACATCGAGCGGCCCCGATCCTTTACCACGGCACTGCTCGAGTTTCTGCTTCCACCGCATGCCAGCGCGGACAGCCTGCAAACTGGATTCGAACTGCGTCGCGCTGTCCTCGGCGATGTTCACGTCGATAACGCTATCGCCTCCACGACAGATTTTACGCGCGAGTTTCAAGAACTGATCACGCGTTATGCGTGGGGAACGGTCTGGTCTCGTCCCGAACTGGATTGGCGAACCCGGCAGCTTCTGGTTCTGGCTGTAACGGCGTCCCTGGGAAGATGGGAAGAGTTCGCGCTTCATGTGCGGGCTGGTCTGGCCAGTGAACTCGAACTGTGCGATTTGAAGGAATTACTTTTGCAAATCGCGGTGTATGCGGGAGTGCCGACGGCAAATACTGGATTCAAGATTTCTTGCGAACAGATCAAGAAGAATGAATGAGACAATTAACAGCTCAATCCCCCTCGAACAACAACGAGAGATGAGAATCTGCGTGTTCTGCGGCTCAAGCGCAGGGAACAATCAGGTCTATGCGCATGCCGCACGTGAAACAGGCAGGACGCTCGCCCGGCGGAGGATTGCGTTGGTGTTCGGCGGCGGACGAGTGGGTTTGATGGGTGTGCTTGCGGACGCGCGCTCAATGCAGGTGGCAGAATCATCGGCGTGATTCCACAATCACTTCTGGAGCGGGAAATCCAACACACGGGCCTGTCTGAACTGCAGGTTGTATCCACCATGCACGAACGCAAAACCAGGATGGCCGAGTTGGCTGACGGATTTATTGCTCTGCCGGGAGGGGCCGGAACTTTAGAAGAGATCTCTGGGCCTGCAACTGTGCTTCGATCTCGCGTTCCAGTAACGAAACGTCTGTAGCGCCGATGTGCTTGGAATAAATGCGGCCGTCGCGGCCGACCACGAAAGCAATTGGCAGTCCTAGAACTCCTCCATAGAGTTCGCCAATCTGTGCGTTACCCATCACCACCGGGTAGTTCATTTTGAATTGCCGATAGAAGTCGCGGACGGGTTCCGGACCATCGTCCATGGAAACACCGATGATCTGCAAACCCTGGTCGCCCAACTTGTTTTGTAATTCGACGAAGTGCGGAATCTCCTCCCGGCAGGGATCACACCAGGTCGCCCAGAAGTCCAGGAGGACAACCTTCCCCCGATAGTCTGAAAGCTTGAGCCGTTGTCCGCTCATGTCTGGAAGTGAGAATTCCGGGGCGAAGGGATGCTCCGCGGAGGTGATTATTAGACCCCGGGACATGCCTCGGTGCCGATTCGTCACATAGAGTCCAACCAGGACGGCAATCGCCACAGCGCCAGCAAAAATGATTTTCCGCAAGTGTCGTGGGTTCACGAGAGAAGCCGGATTTCAGTCTCCCCTGGCAGTGGGATAGCCCTTGTCCACCCAGTTCGCGCCGAAATTGTCCGAGATATAGAGCACCTTGACGTTCGTGAATCCCAATGTGCGCAATTCATCGTCGGCAGGCTTGACGTTCGGGCAATGGCTCCACGGGCAACAACCGCAATAGATCACGATGAACTTGTCCCGGGGCAAAGGCTCAACCCGCCTGCGCAGTTGTTGCAGGCCGCTTGCGCTGGAAGCGGGACCGATGTACTCAGAACCCTGAATGTGCGCCTGGGTGTAAAGCACGTGCGATCCAACCTGAATGATGAGTGGCTTTTCACCCGCGGAAGACCGGAGGAGTTTAACCAATTCTTCGGGATTGAGGAGCCGTGAACTGGGTATCGAGCTTGCCTGATAGGCGAAAGCAGATAACGCTGCCAGCAAAATCGCCGCCATCGCGATACCGGCAGGGATGATCTTCTCGTTATTGATCAGCGATCTCATATTGGACTCTTGACTCTCATTATAAGGAAGTGACCAGCCATACCGTGGGGTGTGACAACAATCACCGCCGTCATCGATGCCGGAGAGAATCATGTTTGCAGGCGGCAAAAGTGTCCGAAAGAGCGAAATCCCCGAAATACCCTGTAACAAAGTCCGCCCTATTGCAGTTGTTCTGTAGCTCTGAGAAACGAAATCGCAGGAGGCGATCATGATCAGCGCCAAAGTTGAATTAAACCAACCACTTATAAAGCAACGGCAGTTCGTGGCCCAGACCGGCAGCGGCCATCACATGCTGTTGGACGATGCGGCGGGAGGCACCGGACCCAAGCCCATCGAACTGGTAGCGGCTGGACTAGCCGGCTGCACCGCATTCGATGTCATCACTATTTTGCGGCAGAAGCATCACCAGAAAGTCACTGGCTATGAAGTGCGAGTCGAGGCCGACCAGGCTGACCGCCCGCCGCAGGTATTTACGGCGGTGCGGATTCATCACGTGGTTACGGGATACGAAATCGATCCCGGATTCATCGAGGAAGCGATCCGTCTCTCCGAAGAAAAGTATTGCTCGGTGGGAGCGATGGTGCAAAAGACGGCAAGCTTTCACACGACTTACGAGATCGTGGAAGAAAAAACCGCATGGATGAAACCACTTGCTGCCGCAGTTCCGGAGCGAGAAGGTTCCCACGCCGTTCCTCGCACATAGAGGAATTACTTTCGATCTGGCACACAGCCGGCTCTTTCTGAGGAGAGATCCGCGGTTCAAACGCGACCCGTATCGTTACACCACGATTGGGATTCAATTCGCGAAGAACGCGGGCGATCAATACCTCGTGATGGGGGTCTGGAAAAACTCGCCCGCGGAAGCGGCCGGCATCAAGGCAGGCGACCGAATTGAAGGCGTGAACGGGCAGCCGTCCAGGAACTCGAGTCTCGAAAGACTGGGGAGCCGACTGCATGGACCCGAGGGAACACCGGTGCGGTTAGTCATGGAAAGAGACTCAGCCCGGTTTCCGGTGACGGTACGCACCCGCCAGATGCTCTGCTCTCCGCAGAGTGGTCGGGATACGTTGCGGGCGGCGCAGAACTGAGGATTGCTGTTGCTCTGCGTCCCGGCCTACCAGGATGTGATCTCGGTCAACGCCCCATCAATTCGATCCACTTCTTCACGAATCACGCGGATCGATTGCTGATTGCCCGGAAGTGGCACGGGAATGATGGCCTCTACCGCGTGACGAATCCTGTAGTTGCGATCCCGAATCAGGTTGATTTTCGCGGAAGTCTCGAGTCGGTATTGGTAAATCCGTCTGGCCAGTTTCGTGATGATCCAGGCAAAGGTCAGCCCGAACAACATCTCGATGGGAAGACGGTCGGTTGCTCCATCGAAATCGAGGAACAGAAATCGATACACAGCCTCGCCCAGACCCAGTGAGGCGAATACCACTCCAATCCCAATCAATCCCAGGGTCAAGCGGTCACTGGACCGAAGTTCCGCAGACGATTGCTCACTGCCAGAGGCTTGCACGGTAGCCAATTGCTCCTCCATGGTGACGTGTAATGACTGCAGATTCTACTATATCTGCGCCGGATCGTCCCTTGAAGGCCCGGGTTTCGGGCCTGGACTCTCCCGTCGCCGAACCGGCGCTCTGATTTCCTTCCACCTTCGTTTATTCTCCCTGCCACCACTTCATCTTCGGGATTTGCGATACCGCCCTGAGTTCCATCAGCACTTTCAGTTCGTGCTGAATCTGGTAGAAGGGGAACGAGCCGCTGGGGCGAGAGCGCGCTTATCAGCAACCTGTCGTGGAATCTGTCATCCTACAGCAACGGGGCAAGCAGCCTCCGCCCAGTTTTTACGGGAGTTGCGTCGCCAGTTCGGGACCAAGTTGGACATTTGACCCGAAGTGATGCAGGAAGAATCACGGAGAGGGGCAGAAAACCATGCCGGCCTGGACTCGATATCCCACAATTTACGAGATCAACACCTGGGTCTGGCTATCTGACCTGGAACAGAAATATGGAAAAAAAGTTGACTTGAGCTCGGTACCTTCAGCGGAGTGGGACGCTATCGGCAAACATGGCCTGGATGCGGTGTGGATGATGGGAGTCTGGGAGCGCAGCCCTGCTGGCGCGGCCATCGCGAATCGGAACCCCAGCCTGTTGGAGGATTTCCGCCGCGCCCTGCCGGATTTTCGTTCCAGCGACAACGTGGGCTCCCCCTATTGCGTGCGACGCTACGTCGTCGATCAACACCTGGGAGGACCCAGGGGTCTAGCCATCGTCCGGCAGGAACTCGCGAGTCGGGGCATGAAGCTGGTCCTGGATTTTGTACCGAACCATGTGGCACCGGATCATCCGTGGGTCATCGAGCACCCCAAGCATTTCGTTCAAGGGAATGCTGACGATGTCAGGAGAGACCCGGCATCCTTCATTGAAGTGGACGGGAATATCTACGCCTGCGGACGGGATCCCTACTTTCCGGCCTGGCCGGATGTACTGCAACTGAATGCTTTTGAGCCCGAGCTTCGGCAGGAAATGATTGAAACCATCTCCAACATCGCTGATCAATGCGATGGCATCCGCTGCGATATGGCGATGCTGCTGTTGAACCCGATCTTCGAACGTACCTGGGGCAGCCGGGCGGGGCAGCGGCCGGCAACGGAATACTGGATTGATGTAATCCCCGCAATAAAAAAGGCGCATCCCGGTTTCCTCTTCATCGCCGAGGCCTATTGGGACATGGAATGGGAACTTCAACAACAAGGATTTGACTTCTGTTACGACAAGAAGCTCTACGATCGACTGGAGCACAGCAATGCAGAGAGTGTTCGCCTTCATCTCTGTGCTGATCTGGCCTATCAGGACAAGCTGCTGCGTTTCATCGAGAACCACGACGAGCCCCGCGCCGCAGCCACATTTTCACCTGCCAGGCAACGGGTGGCTGCGGTGACCATGGCCACGCTGCCGGGAGTAAGACTCTTCCATGAAGGGCAGTTTGAGGGACGCAAGGTGAGACCACCCGTTTTCTTGGGCCGGCGTCCCGACGAGCCCCTGGATCAGGAATTGCAGTCCTTTTACAACGCTCTCCTGGGAATCATCAACAACCCTGTATTTCGCGAAGGTCAATGGAGCCTGTGCGAGCATAGCGGCTGGCCGGACAATGCAAGCTACCAAAACCTCGTGGCCTGGAGCTGGAGGAAGGGTGACCATCGATATCTCATCATCACCAACCACAGCGACTCCACCGCTCAATCCCGCGTGCAGATACCCTGGGAAGATCTGCGGGGGGAGAGGTGGCGCTTGAGTGACGTCTTATCGGGAGCAACCTACGACCGGGACGGGGACGAGATGCATTCCCCCGGCCTCTACGTGGAACTGGGGCCCTGGGACTGCAGCTTCTTTCAGTGTGGTCGGTTGCGATCTGAAACCTGAGCAAATCGGATTGCTCAGATCCCAGGCTATTCTGCAGAGTGCGCCGTCCAAGCTTCGCTTGGGCGGGGTTTTGCTCTTGCGCAGCCTCCCGAAGAGCGTCGCCCCCGGCTTGCCGACGCTTAAGCTTTAGCCGGCGGTTTCGGGGGGATCTCGGCATAGCCCGGGGTGGCCTGGGCGAGATTCTTGTCCAGCGAGGCCTTGGCATCGCCGATGGACCAGCGGATTCCGCCGCCGAGCAGATTCAGGAAAAACGTATTCGACCAGTTTTCCGGGCGGTCGCCAATGGCGGTGTAGAAGACGCGTCCTTTGCCATGCATCCGCGCCCAGGTGGCGGGATAGGGAGCGCGCTGGTAGGGCTCGCCCTTCATGCCATGGGTGTCGAGCGCGAGAACCACGTGGAGGTCGGGAGCAAAATCCTTCAGCGAATACCACTCGTCGGTGAGGCTCACGGGCGAGGTCACGCCTTCGAGGCCGGGAAATTTCGCGTCCTCCACAATAAGGTTGGCGGCCTGCAGCCGGGGTGTGCTGCCATGGGTGATGAACTCGCCGCCCAGCATCTTCAAATAGGGATCGGAGTTCGCACCGTGGGCGATGTAACGATTGGAATTGTCTTTCGGGTCGGGCTCGGTATGAAAAGTGTCGCTGGCGGCGTGGACTCCGACAAAGCCCAGCCCGCCGTGGATGGCGTCGAGCAGCGCCTGCTTGCCGGCGGGCGACATGGCGGGATTCCCGTCCGTGCCGACCGTGGTCAGATCGCCGGTGGTAAAGAAGAGCAAGGCGGCATGCTTCTTGAAATCGGCGGAATCAAACACGCGGCCGTCCTTGGTGGCGGTGACTTCGAAGCCATGCTGCTCTCCGAGAGTCTTGACTGCCTGTTCCAGAATGCTGGGATGTCCGGGAGTGACTTTGATGACATCGTGTTCGAAGCCGGAAGACTTGGTGAAGATAAGCACGGATTTTTTCCCGGCTGCGAGCAAGTTCTTCGGCAAGGCAAGCCCGGCGCCAGCAATGGCGCTGGCCTGGAGAAACTGACGGCGGCTGACAGTGTGATTCATCCTAGTGCCTTTCCACGATGGTTTGGAGTCGCATGATTTCGCCCAGCTTTGCGGGGGCGGGCCCACAACCGTTTCCAGCCACGCCTCCCCGGAAGCATACTAGACCGCGGCGAGCTTTGACTCAACTGCCGGCTGCCATGTGAACCGTTTTGACATGATGGTCGAACTCACGCTGTAGAGCTCGTTGATACTCTTCCCGGGCTGGGCGATGGCTCGCAGAGCTTGCCTGGAATTTCACCTCCGGGCATGCCGTGCATTCTGCTTCCACTGGAATATCGCCCAGCCATTTGGTGACACGAAGAAAAGGCTTCTTCATATTCCCAAGTTTCCTACATACACGCGGTCCGTGCCAACCCCGGCAGCCTTCGAGATGAGTCGCTATTTCGGAGTTCAGGAGTTGTATACTCACGTCCCAGCGGTTCTAGAACGCATCACGTAAAGGACACCCATGAAACGCACGGTCCTGGCTTCATTCCTGCTTTTGCTGTCGGCCGCAATTGGTTGGAGTCAACCGCAGCCGCAACCGCCTGCGGTCATCTCCAGCCCTGAAGTCCACGCGGACAACAGTGTGACCTTCCGCTTTCGAGATCCGAATGCGCACGAAGTCATGTTGACTCTCGAGGGTGCAAAGCCTGCGCCTATGCAGAAAGACGACCAGGGAGTCTGGAGCTTGACCACCGCGCCCTTGACGCCGGATTTCTATGGCTACTCATTTGTGGCCGACGGCGTCGGTCTGATTGATCCGTCCAATCCCTCGATGAAGCCCAATCTGCTGCATACCGAAAGCCAGGTGCACGTGCCGGGGCCGGCTTCGTTGCCGTGGGAGATCGGCTGACGTGCCGCATGGCCTGGTCCATCATCATTTCTACAAGTCGGGCGTGGTGGGTGATGAGCGGGACTTCTTCGTCTATACGCCGCCGGGCTACGATCCGAAGGCGAAGCAGAAGTATCCCGTGCTGTATTTGCTGCACGGCTTCAGCGATGATGCCAGCGGATGGACGGCGGTGGGGCGGGCGAATGTCATCCTCGACAATCTGATCGCGCAAGGCAAGACCAAGCCCATGGTGGTGGTGATGCCGCTGGGCTATGGCGCGCCGGAGATTGTGGTGGCGGGACCGCGGGCGTTTGCTCCTGAACTCCGCAAGAAGAACTACGACCGTTTCATCCAGGCGCTGTTCACCGAAGTCATGCCACAGGTGGAATCGGCCTATCGGGTATCCAAAGACCGGAAAGAGCGGGCGATTGCGGGACTGTCGATGGGAGGCGCAGAGTCTCTGCTGACCGGACTGAATAATCTGGACAAGTTTGCCTGGGTTGGCGCCTTCAGCTCGGGAGGGCTCACTGAAGACTATGACGCCCAGTTTCCCGGGCTCGACGCCAAAGCCAACGAGAAGCTGCGCGTGCTTTGGATCGCCTGCGGCACCGATGACCGGCTGATCGAACCGAACCGGAAGATGCGGGCGTGGCTGGATTCGAAGGGCGTCCACAATACGCCGATTGAAACCCCGGGCGCGCATGTGTGGATGGTCTGGCGGCGGAACCTGGCGGAGTTCAGCGGGCTGCTGTTCCGGTAGGAAAGGACGGACGTCAGACCTCGGACGTCAGACGTCAGACTTCAGACCTCAAACGTCAGCTTCAGTCGTCGGTTTTCCGTCCCACAAGTCGTGGGAAGGGCACGACTTCAGTCGTGCCGCTCAGCCCAATCAAAGACGGGGGCTTTAGCCCCTGAGGGTTTGCTTCGTTACCCCGCAAACCTTTCGCCCCGCGAGGCTTGGCTTTCCACTTGCGGGGCGCGTCGTACAGCCACTTCCGTAATCTCCTCCTCTTTGCCGGCCCGTTCCATACTGGGACACATGCATGGGTAGGCATCTCAACCGCACCCTCTGAATGGCGCCCTCCCCCCCCAATACGCGTCGCTGGAAGCGAAAGCAGGTTGACCTCCAGGTCTTTGTCATTCTGCGCGACGGGGAATCCAAAGTTTTCGTGCCGGGGCGGCTGGCTGAAATCAGCAAGGGCGGCCTGGCGCTGTATGCCGGAATCAATCTGCAGCCCGGGGACCCGGTCGAGGTCGAGTTGCCGGCGCCCTACTCCCGGGTAAAAGGAACGATCCGCAACCGGGACGGCTACTGCTTCGGCGTGGAATTCCTGAGCTCACTCTCATCGGCTGCCAGGCCGGCCAGCCGCAATCTGGCGCTCTTCCAGCAACGGCATGAGTCCTACCTGCGCGAAAGTGAAGAGGAGATCAACCGCCTGCAGAAAGAGATTGCGGCGATGCGGCGGGCCGCGGCGCAGGCGGAGGAGATCAAGAAGTTGTGATGGTTGGTGTAAACGCCTGTTAGCGGCACCCATTCGATACAATCACGCAAAGCTCAATGTCTGCACGCATTCGATTATCCTTGTTTCCCGTTGTTGTTCTGGCCTGCGCCACGCTGCTCTGGGGCGCAAATGGTGCTTCGGGCTGGTTCTCGCCACATTGCGACGGGGCCTCGTTTTATCTCTCAGATGTCGAGGGCCTGTCCTCGGGCGAGAAACTCAACTTGAACTTGCGACAACAATTCACATGGAGCACTTATCGTCCGCAAGAGACTTGGGCAAACGTCTTCGCCGAACGATGCACAGTGGCGGCTCGGAGCAATGGCACCACTGGAACACCCCGATTATTGTTGTAACATCGCCATTGCGCTGATTACCGAATGGTCCTGAGTGTAATCGCTGATTTCAACAGTTGAGACAGATCTAATTCATCCACTTCGCAAAGCCGGTGTAGGTAAAGCGGAAGAACCAAAACGTAGCAAACGGCAAATTCAGGTCCGGGTCAACGCACATATACAAAATCGGAAGCATCTCCCCTACTGCCGGGAGTTCAGCCTGCGACGTCGCTTTGCCTACGTACTCTTTCCCATCCGGTCCAAGGAAACGGTATTGCACGCGATAGAAATGCCCTCCCTCTAAACCTTCAGCCCTCTCCCAGTGCGTGACTGTCGCAGTGGTGGTTGCGCGGCCATTAAGCAAGGCGCGTTCCTTTCGTAGCCGGTGCAGCGCGGTGCCAGCTACGCAAAGGGTGATAGCGACGGCAATCCAAGTTGTTACACCGTGTTCAACCAGCGCGATGCTGAGCGGTATCAGCACACCCGCAATGAAGGCGAGCGCAACAATTGGGCGGAACTCCGCCGCGCCACGACCCTCGCTTCTTGCAGCAACAGTGTGTGATTCGGGCTGGTTTTGAAGAAGTGGCATGAGTCACCATGCGCGTACTACCAACGCTCAGGATTATACGGTGGGAAATCGACCCGCTGCATCAAAACGGGGTCAGTTGGTGCAAAATCGCGATAGCACTCATTGACCGGGGTAGAGCATAAACAGCCCGTTACATCGTCAACCCGCCCAAGAAACCAAAACTATTCCAGCCACTGCGGATTCTGGTACGTCCCGTCAAAGTTGTGTGACGTCTTGTAAAGCTCCCATTCGCCCTTCTGAGCTACCGGCGCGGTTCGAGCGAGCAGAGCGGCGACCTGCTCCCGACTCAGCGGTTTGAAGGTTCGGGCCACTTTCAGGGCCTGTTGCAGGATGGGGAGCGAGTCGCAGCCGGTGATGACTACGCTGGTGGGCAGCGTGAGCGCGTACTGCAGGCACTCGACCGGCTCGGCCGCCTTGCTCTTGAGAATCAGGCCGTCGCCCATGGGCTTCATGCCCAGCACTCCGATGTTGTGTTTCACCAGCACGGGGAGAACCTTCTTTTCGAAGCTCTCGTAGTGGGCGTCCATCAGGTTGAGCGGCATCTGTACCGTGTTCAGGGTGAAGTTGCGGGCGAAGGCGGCGTTCAGCATTTTCAGGTGAAAGTCGGGGCTCTTGTGTCCGGTGAAACCGATGTAGCGGACTTTGCCATTCTTTTTTGGCCTCGAGAACCGCCTCCATCCCGCCTTTCGGGGCAAAGATGAGTTCGGGATCGGTGTCGCGAATCACTTCGTGGAACTGCAGCAGATCGATGGTGTCGGTCTGCAGGCGGCGCAGCGACTCGTCGATCTGGCGGGCGGCGCCTTTGCTGCTGCGGGCGTCGAGCTTGGTCATCAGGAAGGCTTTCTTGCGGTATCCGTCACGCAGGGCTTTGCCCATACGGACTTCGCTGGCGCCGTCGTTGTAGTCCCAGCAGTTATCGAGGAAGTTGATGCCTTCATCGAGCGCGGTGCGGATGATGCGGATGCTTTCCTGCTCGTCGCTCTGGCTCCCCAGGTGGTATCCGCCCAGGCCGATGCAGGAGACGTTCTCACCGGTGTTGCCCAGGGTGCGGTAGGGGATGCCGTTTTTTACTTCGGCGGCCCATACGCGAGGCAGCAGGGTGCCGGCGACGGTAACGCCGGCGGCGGTTTCCAGAAATTCGCGGCGGGTGAGCGGGGGCTTGGGATCGGTCATGGGAGGTCCTCCCTGTCGGCATTATCCCACCGGCAAAGGTGGAAGGGCTACGAACCACGTAGGGGCGGACGAGGGCGTCCGCCCCTACGTGGGTCGTGGTGGATTGAGATCCAGCGTGAGCTCTGGGCTTTTGCCCGCGATCGAAATTTCGCTGCAGTTGTCTAGCAGCCAATCCGCGCCGGCGGCTTTGAGTTCGAGATCCTTGACCGTGGTGCGGAAGGCTATGACCGCCGCACCGGCTGCCTTGCCGGCCCGTATGCCCGCAGGCACGTCTTCAACCACGACACATTCGCCGGCGGAGAAACCAAGGACCGACGCGCCCTTCAGGTACGGCTCGGGATGCGGCTTGCCGTTTTTGATGTCGTTTGACGTGATCATGCGCTCAGGGACGGGCAAGCCCGCGGCCCGGAGGCGGGTCTCCGCCAGCGGCCGGGTGCAGGAGGTCACGATGGTCCAGCGGTCAGGGGGCAACTCCGTGAGCAGCCGCAACGAACCTGGAAGGAGCACCACGCCTTCCAGGTCTTCCATTTCGCGGCGCTCGACTTCGCGATTCTCGGCGGCGTGGTCGGCATTGGGTAAGTATTCGCGAACCGTAGTGAGGCTGGGGCGGCCGTGCGCCCGCGCGACGACCTCGTCCGGGTCAAAGCCATGCTCCACCGCCCAGCGGTGCCACACCCGGGCCACGGCGCGAGTGGAGTCGATCAGGACGCCGTCCAGGTCGAACAATATGGCCTGACATTGCACTCGAGGCATGTTGGAAGAGCGGCGGCGGAGTGCCATCCGCGGATGCAAAGTATACCGGAAGAACCACGTGGAGACAGCCGCCCTCGGTGGTCAGTTCGCGCTGCCGGCGGCGGCCTTTTTGGCCGACGCGGGTTTGTCGGCCAGCATTTTGCGGATCTTGCGCCGCAGATCGGCGGGGGTGAAGGGTTTCTGGATGAACGACACGCCTGGGACCAGCATGTCGGAACGGACGAACTCGCCGCTGTATCCCGTCATGTAGAGGACTTTTATTCCCGGGCGAAGTTCGCGAACCTGTTTGGCCAGGGCGGGGCCGTTCATTCCGGGCATGATCACGTCCGTGACCAGCAGATCGATCACAGATTTTTGGTTGACGATGCGCAACGCCTCCTGGCCCTGGGGCGCGGACAGCACGTTGCAGCCGGAGGCGCTCAGCGCCCCGCAGATTAACTCGCGTAACGGTTCCGCGTCTTCCACCACGAGCACGGTCTCTCCCGAAAACACGGCTTCGGCGGGGTTGTCTTTTCCCGGTTCGGCGATGGCGGCCGCCTGGACCTCGGCGGGAAGAAATATCTGGAAGGACGATCCCCGCCCCAGCGCGCTCTGGACTTCGATGTGGCCGCTGCTCTGCTTCACGATTCCGTACACCGTAGCCAGGCCCAGCCCGGTTCCCTTGCCCACGGCTTTGGTGGTGAAGAAGGGTTCGAATATGTGCGCCTGGGTTTGCGGGTCCATGCCAGTGCCAGTGTCAGTCACTTCCAGCAGCACAAATCGGCTGGGTGACGCGTCCGGGCCGGCTTGTGTATCCACCTTCTCGACATTTTTTGTCTGGATGCGAAGGCTGCCGCCGTGGGGCATGGCGTCGCGTGCGTTGACTACCAGATTCAGAACAATCTGTTCGATCTGTCCCGGATCGGCCTTTACGCGGTCCAGCTGCGAATCCAGCACGAACGAGAATTCGATGTTCTCCTTGATAAGGCGTCGCAGCATCTTGTCGAGGGCGCCGACCGTCTGGTTGATATTCAGGACCACGGGCTCGACCACCTGCTGACGGCTCAACATCAGGAGCTGGCGAGTGAGCGAGGCGGCGCTGTTGCCGGCCTGCTTGATCTGCTCCAGGCTCCGGCGATCGGCGTCGGGCACATCGGCACCCTCGAGCAGCAGATCGCTGTAGCCGTTGATCACGGCGAGCAGGTTGTTGAAGTCGTGGGCCACGCCGCCGGCGAGAAGGCCGATCGCTTCCATCCGCTGGGATTGCTGCAGTAGTTTTTCGGAGCGGGCCAGAGCATCCTGGGCAACCGCCTTTTCGGCCTCGGCGCGGTTGAGCACGAAGGCCAGAATCCAGACCAGGGTCATGAACAGCACGATCTGAGCAACCACCAGGCACGCGATGTTCAGTCGCACGTCACTTGAAAACAGGCGGCTGTGGATGCACGCGCCGCCGAGCAGCGCGGGAACAAGCGCCGTCACCGGCAGGAGCCGGCGCGCCAGCCAGCCGCCTGCATAGGAGTTGGTCAGCACCGCCATGAGACCCAGGTCCGGCCGACAGAACAAAAGCGCGAGAGAGCCGACCAGGAATCCCACCCCGGTATGAAGCGCCATTGAGGTGTACTCGACTGAGCCGTACAGCAAGGGCACGCCGTACAGGTATCCGACGATGGCGAAAAGAGCGCTCAGGCCGGTGATCGCAGCCAGCGTCTGGGAAAGTTTTGCGTGCTCCTCAGAGAAGGCCAGCAGCAGGACGCTCAATCCCGCAATGAAAAAGTTGAATGCCGTAATGTGGGCCATTCTGCCGGGAAAGGACAATTGAACCAGGTCCTTGAACAGCAGTTGGTCGATCCCCAGATTGGCGTGGAACACATACTCGGACAAGGTCAGCAATCCGACCAGGCTCACCAGCGCCGCGGAAGCCGCACACCAGAGTTGGGTGCTGCGAGTCTGGCTGGACCGCGTCAACATGAAGAGAGCCACGCCGAGCAACAGGAAGCCGATGGCGGTGTTCGGCTTCATGGTGATTCGCCCGGGCAGAACCGTGGTGAGGAATCCCACATTCCAGAGCCAGCCCAGCAGCACCAGGCTTCCCAGGAGCACTAACAGAAGAGCACCCAGGCGGGCGATGGTCCGGTAGGCGGTGAATGGGTCCTGGCTCATGGCATGGAGTCGCAATCGGTTGCAAGCAAGAGTCGGCTAAACGAGATTCAAGCTGACGCTTGCGCCGCGCACCGGAATGCCGGGGATTGGGTGCGCACACTACCCGTTCATAGTGTCTATAACCGGGGCCGCCGGGAAAGAGTACAAAAGTAACGCGAAGGAACCGCAAAGGCGGGGGACAGCCGCCCTCGGCCGTCCGGTCGAGCGCAGCTCGACAAGATTTACCGCCATGGAAAGTTGCGGAGCTGTGCTCCGCTGGACAGCCGAGGGCGGCTGTCCCCACGTGGTTTGCCGGTTAAATAGTTTTGTGGAAGACCTTCAGCTCTTTGGGGATGATGAAGACGGTTTCTTCCTTGGCCAGCTGAAGTTCCTGGAATTTTTCCTGGGACATCTCGACCTGGACGGGCGCTCCCCACTCGCTGAGCGCTTCAACTTTCACCATCGGGCCGGCGGAGTTGATGTGTTTGATGATGGCGCGAAAGTTGCTTCCGCCATTGGGCTGGCGCTGAATTTCCAGCAAGTGCGGCCGCACATAAACAAGATCTCCGGTCTCAGCTTCCTGGATGGCTGGAGTTTCGTCGTCCATGCGGCCGTGGAACAGGTTCACGCTGCCGAGAAAGTTGTAAACGAAGGGCGTGTTGGGGTGATGGTAAACCTCGTCCGGGCTGCCGACTTGCTCGATGCGGCCTTCATTCATCACCGCCACCCGGTCGGAAACTTCCAGGGCCTCTTCCTGGTCGTGGGTAACGAAGACGCTGGTGATGTGGACCTCGTCATGCAACTGGCGCAGCCAGCGGCGCAGTTCCAGGCGGACTTTCGCATCCAGCGAGCCGAAGGGTTCGTCGAGCAGCAGAACACTGGGCTCAACCGCCAGGGCGCGGGCCAATGCGACCCGCTGGCGCTGGCCTCCGGAAAGTTGTGAGGGATAGCGGCCGGACAAATTTTTCAACTGGATGAGGCGCAGCAACTCGTGCACCTTATCGTGGATCTGTGCCTTCGACGGACGCACATTCCGGGGGCGGACCTGAAGTCCAAAGGCAATATTCTCGAATACCGTCATATGCCGGAAAAGTGCGTAGTGCTGGAAGACGAAGCCCACCCGGCGATCGCGGGCGGTGCGGTGGGTGGTGTCTTCGCCATCAAACAGGATGGTCCCGGAGTCGGCAAATTCCAGGCCGGCGATGATGCGCAGAAGCGTGGTCTTGCCGGAACCGGACGGGCCCAGCAGGGCCACCAGTTCGCCCGAGGGAATCTTCAAACTGACGTTGTCGAGGGCGGCAAACTGCCCGAATTTCTTGCTGATATGTGTGGCTTCGATGCTCATGCGATTTGCCCTTCTCCATCCCAGCGGGCGGACTCCGCCAGCTGACGCCGCGCCCGCCATTCGACGACGGTTTTGACCAGCAAGGTGGCCAGAGCCAGCAAGGCCAACAGTGACGCCACCGCGAACGCGGCCGAGAATTGGTATTCGTTGTAAAGAATTTCGACGTGCAGCGGCATGGTATTGGTGCGTCCGCGAATGTGTCCGGAGACCACTGAAACCGCGCCGAACTCGCCCATGGCGCGGGCATTGCACAGAATCACGCCATAGAGCAGTCCCCACTTGATGTTGGGCAGGCTCACCCGGAAAAAAGTCTGCCAACCGCTGGCGCCAAGAGCCAGCGCTGCTTCTTCTTCCTCCTGCCCTTGCGCCTGCAGCAGTGGGATCAGCTCGCGGGCCACAAAGGGAAAAGTCACGAAGATGGTGGCCAGAACGATTCCCGGCACGGCAAATATGATTTGCAGGTCATGGCGTGACAGCCACGGACCCAACACGCCTTGCAAGCCGAAGAGCAAAACGTAGATCAGTCCGGCCACGACCGGCGAGACCGAGAACGGCAGATCGATCAGCGTGATCAGCAGACTCTTTCCGAAGAATTCGAATTTGCCGATGGCCCATGCCGCAGCCACTCCAAACACAAGGTTCAGGGGGACGGCGATGCCGGCGGCCAGCAAGGTCAGGCGAATCGCTGACAGCGCATCGGGCTCGATCAGGCTGGCCCAATAGACGCCGATCCCTTTGGCGAAGGCCTGGGAAAAAACAATCGCCAGAGGAAGGAAAATAAACAGCGCCAGGAAGGAAACCGCCAGGCCGATCAGGCCCCAGCGAACCGCAGCGGACTCGCCGGTCGCGGCAGTTGCGACTCGCCGGGCCGGTGAGAAGTTTCGCGTGCTGAGTGGAAGAGTAGTCGCCATCGCTAGTGGATCTCCTCCGCGACCAGCGCAGTGATCTTCTCTTCACGGCTGCTGCTCCACTTCTGCAAGAGATTGATGGGCAGCAGTAACAGCAACGAAAACACCAGCATGACCACGGCGATGGCAGTCGCGCCCGCATAGTCGAACTGATCGAGCTTGGTCATGATCAGCAAGGGAGTGATTTCAGTTCGCATCGGCATATTGCCGGAGATAAACACCACCGAGCCGTATTCGCCAACCGCGCGCGCAAACGCCATGGCAAAGCCAGCCAGTGCAGCAGGCAAAATCGTCGGCAGCACCACCCGTGAAAAGGTCTGCCAGCGGCTGGCCCCCAGGCTGGCTGCGGCCTCCTCGAGTTCCTTGTCCATGTCTTCGAGGACCGGTTGCACACTTCGGACCACGAACGGCAATCCGATGAAGGTAAGCGCGATCGCGACCCCGAGCGGCGAGTACGCCGACTTGATTCCTATAGACGCCAGCGGACGGCCGAGCCAGCCGTTGGGCGCATAGATCGTGGTCAGGGCAATGCCGGCCACCGCCGTCGGCAGGGCGAACGGGAGATCCACCAGCGAGTCGAACAGGCGTTTGCCGGGAAAGCTGTAGCGCACCAGCACCCACGCCACCAGGACGCCGAATACCAGGTTGATCAAAGCGCCGATCAGCGAGGCTCCGAAGGTCAGACGATAGGAAGCCACGGCGCGCGGAGAAGCAACAATGTGCCAGAACTGGTCCCAGCTGAGGGCCGAGGCTTTTAGAAAAGTGGCCGCCAGCGGAATCAGGACAATCAGGCTGAGATACAACACGGTGAAACCCAGCGCCAGTCCGAATCCCGGCAGGTTGCTGCGTTTTTTGAAAGTGAAAGCCATAGAGCTTATCAGTTGGGCTGATAAATCTGGTCGAACACGCCTCCATCGGCAAAGTGTTTCTTCTGGGCTGCCTGCCAGCCTCCGAAAACGTCATCGACGGTGACCAGCTTTATCTTCGGAAATGTAGAAGCGTACTTCCTGGCCACGGAATCAAGCCGCGGCCGGTAATAGTTCTTGGCAGCGATTTCCTGGCCCTCGGGCGTGTACAGGTATTCCAGATAAGCCTGGGCCACCTTCCGGGTGCCTTTCTTATCCACTACCTTGTCCACAACCGCTACAGGCGGTTCAGCTAAGATGCTGATTGAGGGCACAACGATTTCTACTTTTTCGGGCCCCAGCTCTTTTATTGACAGAAAAGCCTCGTTTTCCCAGGCAATGAGCACGTCCCCGATCTCACGTTGCACGAAGGTGGTCGTGGAACCACGCGCTCCGGAATCCAGCACGGGGACGTTCTTATACAGGCGTCTTACAAAATCCTGCGCTTTTTGTTCGCTTCCGCCGGGCTGCTTAAGGGCGTAAGCCCAGGCCGCCAGATAATTCCAGCGGGCCCCGCCCGAGGTCTTGGGATTGGGCGTAATCACTGAAATTCCAGGCTTTACCAGATCGTCCCAATCTTTGATGTGCTTGGGATTTCCTTTGCGGACGAGAAAAACGATGGTTGAGGTATAGGGCGTGCTGTTCTCGGGCAACCGTTTCTGCCAGTCCGCCGGGAGCAATCCGGCATTCTGGGAAATCGCGTCAATGTCGAAGGCCAGGGCCAGGGTGACGACGTCAGCCTGCAATCCATCGATGACGGCGCGGGCTTGCTTGCTCGATCCGCCATGAGATTGCTCGACGTTCACCGTCTGGCCGGTCTTCGCCTTCCAATACTTCGCGAAGGCCTGGTTGAAATCCTGATACAGCTCGCGTGTGGGGTCGTAGGAGACATTGAGCAACGTGACCTCGCCGCTCTGCGCTCCCCCCGGGATTGACAACAGGAGCAGCAATCCCGCAACGAGTAACCCCGTAACCACTAGAACCTTTCTCTGCATTACTTTCCCCTTTGAAGTTTCATGCGGCGCTCACGAACCCGGTCGCAGGGCCACAAAAAGCAAACGGCCCACGATTCTGATTCGTGGGCCGCTTGAGAAATTGAATGTCCTGGTCCGGCTACATTCCATCCCCACGTCCACGATGAGTGCAACACGTGCAACGACAGCACGTACAGATACAGCTCGTGGAGATGTGGTTGGCTGACATCGGAAAATAGTATACGACATGATTCGGACATAAGTCTAGTAACATGATAGACATTATGGGGGTATTGTCAAGAAGGACGCAGGGCGAGAGGCTAGGGCTTGGGCGAGGCGCCCGATTGGGAACGTTCGCGCCTGGCTTCCTCTGCCCGTCCCAGATGCTCATACGCCTGGGCCAGCAGGGCATGGGCCCCCGCGAACTCAGGCAGCCGGCTGGATGCAATTTCCAGGTGAATGACTGCAGTCTTGTAATCGCCGGTCTTCAGGAGACTGCCGCCCATTTCGTAGTGCGCCCAGGTTGAGTCGGGCTGAAGTTCGATGGCATGGCGCAAATACTCAATGGCCCTGGAATACTGTTGCTGGCGGGCCAGCGCAGCTCCCATGATGAATTGAGCCAGATACATCTTTGAGCTCGTCGCCAGCACAGGTTGCAGAATGGCCGCGGCCTTTTCCGCCTTTCCTTCATGCAGCAGCGCCAGGGCTGACAGGACTCTGTTTGCGTCAGCAATCCCATCTTTCGGATCGACACCCGTCGCTGCGGCGCTCGGACCCGCGGATTTCTG
The DNA here is from genome assembly GCA_963699935.1 of Terriglobia bacterium. Lineage (GTDB taxonomy): Bacteria > Acidobacteriota > Terriglobia > Terriglobales > Acidobacteriaceae > JAIQFF01. The sequence continues at coordinate 239,539 of CAVOVU010000016.1, read as the reverse complement.
CAAGCCGACATAGCCCAGCGAGGCCAGCTTCTGCATTTCGCTGGAGGTAAGTTCAGGGCCTCCCGAGGCACTGGGGCCGCTGAAGCGGCGGTCGAAGGCGTCCAACTGACCGGCGATGGTTTCCAGCGTGGCTTTGGAGGTCTGCGCCAGGTTGCGCGTGGCGCCGGGGTCGGCCGAGAGATCGTAGAGCTCCGGCCGGGGTGCCTTGATGTAGAGATACTTACCCGCACGCCAGGACTCCAGCGGGCTCCACCCGAATGCGCGTTGCGGAAAATCGCTGACCGAATAAACCGGTTGATCGGTATTGGTCTTCGAGATTCTCAACAAAGACTGTCCCTGCATCTGCGACGGGATGGGCACGCCCGCGATGGCAAGGACGGTGGGAGCAACATCCACCAGCGAAGCCCGCGCGCTCACGCGCTTGCCCGCGCCTTGGTTCTGGGGCAACTTCAGCAGCAGCGGAACATGGATGGTTTCATCGTAGAGAAAGATTCCGTGGGTCTCCTCGCCATGCCCGCCCAGGCCGCGACCGTGATCGGAAGCAACAATCAGGACTGAGTCGTCATACAGCTTCCGAGTCCGCAACAGAGCCATCAGCTTTCCGGCGGCGGCATCCACGGCGGCCACAGCGGCATTGTAGGAAGCGCTGGATGCAGCCTCCGCGTCATTCAAATGCACCCACAGGAAGAACGGGCCTTCAGGATTGCGGGCCAGCCAGGCGGCGGCCCGAGCGGCGACTTGCGCTGCTGACCGCTCGACTGAACCATTTCGGCCCGGGCCAGGCTCCGGCAGCTGAAAACCGGCGTCGTACGTGGAAAATCCGCGGTCGAATCCGGGAGCCAAGCCGTTTTTCGGATCGAGCGCGATCGAACCGGCGAAGGCGGCGGTGCGATATCCACCTGTCCGCAACAAGTCAGGGACGAAAGGCAGCGTGGAGGCCAGCCGGGCACCGAACTCGGTGACCCGGTGCGTCTGGGGATAAGTGCCGGTGAGGATGGTCGCGTGCGAAACCACCGTCAGCGGCGCCTGGGAGTAGGCGTGCTCGAAAACCATGCTCTGGCGCGCCAGGCCGTCAAGATTCGGGGTGAGTCTTGCTTTCGAACCCAGGAAACCCATGCGATCGGAGCGCGTGGAGCTCAGGGTGATGAGGACGATGTTCGGCTTGCCGGCCGCGCCGGCGGGAATCGCGTTCACAACGAGGAGCGTAAAGAAAAGTACTGAAACAATCCGCCGGAACATACTGTGAAGTTTACCGCAGAGGCCGAAGACGCACGCGGGCGAGTCGCCCGCGCGGCCACACGGGCCTGCTTGACATCGACTATCATGGAAAGGAGGGTCACAGTTTACCTTGCGCTTTCTGCTAATCCGGAGCCTGGGTCTCGTCCTCCTGGTGTGGGTTGGGGCGGGCCTGCTGCTTTCCTGCCAGCCCAGAAAATGGCACGGCGATCAGAAGCTGATCATTCTGGGCATCGACGGCATGGATCCGCAACTGCTGAAGAAGTACATGGCTGAAGGCAGGATGCCGAATTTTTCGGCGCTGGCCGCTAAGGGATCGTTCCGCCTGCTGACTACCAGCATTCCACCGCAGAGTCCGGTGGCATGGTCAAACCTGATTACCGGAATGAATGCGGGCGGGCACGGTATTTTTGATTTCATCCATCGCGATCCCAAGACTTTGCAACCTTATTTCTCGGCTTCGCGCGTGGAACCGCCGAAGCATGGCATTCATCTGGGCAACTGGGTCATCCCGATCGGAGGCGGAACCGCCGAGCAGCTTCGCCAGGGCAAGGCTTTCTGGGAAACGCTGGACGACTACGGTGTGCCCAACACAGTCATCCTCATGCCTTCGAATTTCCCTCCGGTCAAAGCCAGGGGATACACGTTGTCGGGCATGGGCACGCCGGACTTGCGCGGCAGCTACGGCACATTCTCTTTTTACACCGATGACCCCATGACCGCTGCGGGCGTGGTGGAAGGCGGACAGATCATTCCGGTCCAGGTCGCGGACTCACAGGTGAAGGCAAAGTTGATCGGACCGGACAACACGTTTCGCAAGGGATCGCCTCCAACTCTTGAGCCGTTCACCGTTTCGATTGATCCCCTCGAGGCCGTGGCGAAGTTTACCGTGCAGGACCAGACATTCGTTCTCCGCGAAGGAGAATGGAGCGATTGGATCCACATTCAGTTCCAACTGATTCCATTCATCGGCAACGTCAAAGGGATCTGCCGCTTTTATCTCAAGCAGGCGCACCCGCGATTTGAGCTATACGTTTCGCCCATCAACATCGATCCCGCCGATCCCGCGCTACCGCTTTCCACTCCCAAGAGTTATTCCCGCCAGCTTTCGGAAGAAGTGGGGGAGTTCTACACCCAGGGTATTTCCGAAGATACCAAGGCCCTGTCGGCAGGCGTGCTGGACGATAAGGAATATCTGGAGCAGGCGAAAACGGTCTTGGCGGAGCATCGCCAGATTTTCGACGCCGAGTTTCCCAAGTTCCACTCCGGCCTCTTCTTCTTTTATTTTTCCAGCCTTGACCTGAATTCGCACATGTTCTGGCGGTTGATCGATCCGCAGCATCCGGAGTACGACGCCTGCATTGGCAGCTCAGTACGGGTCGGCGTTGCCCGAGTTTTATCAGCAGATTGATCAGGTGCTGGGCGAAGTCTTGCAGCGCATGGACGACCGCACTACTTTGCTGGTGCTCTCCGACCACGGCTTCGCTCCCTACAACCGCTCGTTCAATCTGAACACGTGGCTGCTCAATAATGGCTACATCACACTGAAGAGCGAGCCGAATCCAGATCAGACTCAGGCCTTCGCCAATGTGGACTGGAGTCGCACTCGCGCCTACGGATTGGGATTGAATGGTCTTTATCTGAATTTGAAAGGACGCGAGCGCGAAGGAATTGTCGAACCGGGCGCGGTTGCGGATGCGCTGCTTAACGAAATCAAAGAAAAGCTGCTCGCCGTGCGCGACCCGCAGAACAATCTCGCTGCGATTACGCGGGTGGACCGGGCCAGGGATGTTTATCAGGGCCCGTACGCCGAGCAGGGGCCAGATCTGCTGGTGGGTTACAACCGCGGCTATCGCGCAGGATGGCAGACCATTCTCGGCAATTTCCCCGCGGATACATTCGAGAACAACACGAACCCCTGGAGCGGCGACCATTGCATGGACTACACGCTGGTTCCGGGCGTGTTACTGAGTAATCGATCAATCGATGCCGCCAGCCCCGCTTTGACCGACATCGCGCCCACCATCTTCGCGCAATTTGGAATTCCCCAGCCCGGCGGTATGATGGGACATTCCGTTTTTTCACCCAACCGCTGACATGCGCACAGCACTTAGGAGGCAGAGGAATGTCCTCGCAAAAGATCAAGATTGAAGGCGAGTTGCTGGAAAAGGCGAAACAATGTGCCGAGGCTTCGGGTTACGCGTCGGTCGATGAGTTTGTGCTGCATACCATCGAGAAGGAAGTGAAGCGTTTGTCGCCTGACCAGGGCGGTGGGACCGAATCGAAAGAGAAGGTGACGAAACGGCTGCAAGGGCTGGGCTACATCGAGTAGCCGTCTCGTGATTCTTCCTCGCAAATCATAATGGCGTCGTCATCCATCCCGACCGGGTTTGCGCTCATCGACTTCGCGGCCAACAATCCACTTCCATGGGTGCTTGCGATTTCCATCGTGATTGGGTTCCTGATGGTGATCGTGTTTCGCTACGCCTCCGACCAAAAGGCGATCGGCCGCGCCAAGGACCGGTTGAAAGCGCATCTGCTTGCGGTCCGCCTGTTTCAGGACCAGTTGCCGGTGGTGATGCGGGCTTATGGAAAGATCCTTCGCGGCACTGTCAGCTACCTGCGCCTGGCGTTCACGCCGTTCCTGATTGCGATTCTGCCCATCACTTTCCTGATCGTTCAACTGGACCGATACTTCGGCTGGATGCCGCTGCAGCCGGCGCAAACTTTTCTGGTGGAAGCGCGAGTCGCAGATCCGGCCGCGCTTAACGAAGCTTCGCTGCAACTGCCTCCGGAACTGTCGAGCTCTGCGCCGGCCGTCCATGTTCCGCAAGAGAAGGAAGTAGTGTGGCGCGTCGTGGCCGAGCGCGCAGGAAATTACAACATCCAGATTACCGCCGCCGGACAGACGGTTTCGAAGCAGGTAATCGTGGCGCCGGGCCTGGCGCGGGTTTCGCCGGTCCGATTAAAAGACAATTTCTGGGAGCGCATGTTTAGCTCCGGCGAGCCGGCCTTGGCGGATAATAGTCCGGTGCAATCGATCGCCATAAATTATCCACCGCGCGAGATCAGCTTTGCCTGGATGGAGTGGAACTGGATTGTCCTGTTTTTTGTGGTGTCGCTCATCGCAGGTTTCATTTTCAAGAGTGTGCTGGGAATTCAGGTATGAAGTTGCGCTTATTGCGACGAACGCGGCCCGGCCTGTTTGCGGCCCTGCTATTGGTCCTCGCGCTGGTGCTGCTCTTCCCTCAGCGCAGCGAAGCGTATGCCGGCCCGGGCGCGGGATTCGCGGTCTTATCGTCTTTTTGGACAATCTTTGTCGCCTTTCTATATTCCTTCTACGCCCTGGTCACCTGGCCGATTCGACAACTGCTGCGAATGTTTCGCCGACGTAAAGCGTATGGCAAGGCGCAGGTGAAACGTGTGGTGATCGTGGGATTCGATGGCATGGATCCGGAACTCGCCAGCCGCTTCATGAGCGAAGGCAAGCTGCCGAACCTGGCCAAGCTGCGCGACAGCGGGACGTTTCGTCCGCTGCGTACCACGTTTCCCGCGATTTCTCCGGTGGCTTGGTCAACGTTTCAGACCGGAGTGAATCCGGGCAAGCACAACATCTATGATTTTCTGGCCCGCGATCTGAAGAATTATCTTCCTTATCTTTCTTCGGCGCAGATCAGCGAGCCCAAACGTCATTTGAAGATTGGCAAGTATTCGCTGCCGCTGGGCAAGTCCGACGTAAAAGGATTGCGCAAAGGGACGCCTTTCTGGCATTGGCTGGGCAAGGCGGGAGTTTTTTGCTCCGTCATTCGCGTGCCGGTAACTTTTCCGCCGGAGAAGTTTCCCGGCGTGCTGCTCTCCGGCATGTGCGTGCCCGACTTGAAAGGAAGCCAGGGGACATTTTGTTTCTGCACCACACGGGCCAGCAGCGACAAGTTTCGCGAAGGCGGCGTGCGGATTCCAGTCGAGCGTAACGGCGCAGGCTTTCATTCCTACATTCCTGGTCCGGAAAATCCGCTGGGTACGGGCAGCGACCTGCGCGCCGATTTCAAGATTCGTCCGGACGTGGGCCGCGGCCGGGCGCGGATTGAGATCGACTCCGAAACCTTCACTGTCAAAGTCGGCGAGTACTCGGAGTGGATTCCGGTGAAGTTCAAGGCCGGCATGGGTTTCACCGCCCGCGGCATCTGCCGCTTCTATCTGAAAGAAATCTCGCCCGAGGTTGAGGTGTACGTAACGCCGGTGAACATCGATCCCGGCCATCCCGATCTGCCGATTTCTCATCCCGTGACGTATTCGATTTATCTGGCAAAACTTTTCGGCCCTTACGCCACGCTCGGCCTGGCGGAAGATACCTGGGCGCTGAACGAAGAAGTGCTCGACGATCAACGCATTTCTGGCGCAGTGCTACGGCAATCATGAAGACCGCGAGCGCATGTTCTTCGACGCGCTGGAAAAAACCCCGCAGGGCCTGTGCGCGTGCGTCTTCGACACCACCGATCGCGTGCAGCACATGTTCTGGCGCTATCTGGACAAAGATCATCCGGCGGTCAGAGATGTGCCGCAAGACCAGAAGCCGCGCGTGATTCAGGACCTCTACGACCGCATGGACACGCTGATCGGGCGCGTCATGCAGCAGATTGACGATCAGACCCTGCTGCTGGTGATTTCCGATCACGGCTTCAAATCGTTCAACCGCTGCATGAATCTGAATGCGTGGCTGCATCAAAACGGCTACCTGGTCCTGAAAGACGGCAAAAGCGAAAGTGGAGACTGGTTTGAGGACGTGGACTGGTCGCGCACCCGCGCCTACACCATGGGCCTGAACGGTCTCTATATGAACATCAAAGGCCGCGAGCGCGAAGGCATCGTAGAAGCCGGAGCGGAAGCCGAGGCCCTAAAAGAAGAGTTGCGCGGCAAACTCGACGGACTGGTCGATCCTGCTTCGGGCAAAGTGGGCATCACCGGAATGTTCGACTGCGATGCCGTTTACGCCGGCCCGTATGTTGACAACGCCCCCGACCTGATCGTCGGCTACGGCGAAGGCTTCCGCGCATCGTGGGATTCGGTCATGGGCAAAGTGACCACCGCGATCTTCGAAGACAACCTCAAAGCCTGGAGCGGCGATCACTGCGTGGATCCTCGGCTGGTGCCGGGCGTTCTGTTTTCAAATCGCAAGATCGCGATTGAAAAGCCTGCGATTGTGGATGTCGCGCCTACCGTGATGAAGCTGTTCGGGTTGGAACTGCCTGCCTACTTTGATGGGAAGCCTTGGGCGGTGGCGACGACAATCGGCAAGTAGCATACTCGTTTCGCTTGGCTACCGAGAACCTTTTACCTAGTCCCCACGATGCGGTTTCTCGTGACACGAGGCCTTCACGCCAAGTGGACGACGTCTTTGATGACTGGCCTGAACCAGAGTTTGATGCCCCTGAGCCGGAACGTCAGCAGGGGCGTGATGAACGCCCTCTTTTTTTTGGCACGCGCAGAAGCAGAAAATGAAAAAGGGGAGCGCCGGTGCGCCCCCCTTCCATGTCGATCAGACTGCTGACTACTGAACGCTGGTACCGCTGTTGCCGCCGGTGTTTGATTTGGCAGACTCTTCGCCGATCGCGAAAGCGTACTTCTTCCCGCTGAAGCGGATTTCATTCAGCGACTTGCGGCCATCGCTGTTGACTACGGTGACGGCCGAGTCGCGGTCCGGAGAGCGCGCCAGATCGACCATGCGGGCGGGAACGGTGGCCACCACATTCTTGCCTTGCAGGATATTCAGTTCGACATTGGGTCCCGCGCCTTCCCATTTCACGGTGTAGTCGCCGGCGGCGAGTTGCTTCCCATTTACGGTGACGGAATCGCTGACCTGCAGAGTGCCCTTGTTGGCGGCAAATACGCTTGTGGCCAGCAGTAAAGCCAATCCCAGCAGCAGGCCCTTGGAGACTTTCGATACGCTCATGTGACTCCTTTTTTCTTTCCCGATGTCGTCGGGAACCGGTTCGGGGCGGCCTGGATTCGCCTGGGGCAGGAAAACCTTGCGTTTTGCCGTCGAAGGCCTAAAATGCTGCCTCGGGGTTAAGCGAAAAGAGTACGGCCGCAAGGCCGCGTGCTTTCTGCTCCGGGGATTGTCCTCACCTGGGCCGCCAAACCGAGCGTGAGCCAGTCCCTGTAACCCCTGAAATTTTCTCTCGTCTAAAGACCGGGCCAGCTGGTCCTGCTCTCAGGCCCGGATGCAATCACTGCTACGCAACGTGCCGTTGAAAAGTTCCGCTGCACATTCCGCATGCACCTCTTTGGACGACATGGGTGCCTGGTTGTTAGCAACCCTCACCGGCTGAAAGGCGCAACACAACAGCCATTTGTCTTGTCTATGTTGTTTGTGTGTGGGCGGACTCCTTGACTCGCTCAGGGCACTTTGTCCGACGCTTTTAACTTAGGGGTTTGGTTTGATATCAGCGGTGATGTTTCTGCGCTCGCCGTAGGCCACTTTCGTGTACCTTCACGCCTTCGGCCGAAGTGCACGAAGAGGCAAAGGCCGATCAACACTGCACGTAACTAGTCTAGCCTGAGCACTACCTTCCCGAAATTCTTACCTTCCAGCAGCAACCGGTAGGCTTCCGCAGCTTTCTCCAGCGGAAACACGTGACCGATCACGGGCCGCAAGTGCCCTAGCGCCGCCCATGCGGAGAGCTGTTGCCAGGCTTGATTCATCAATTCGCGCTTCGCCGACAGGTAAGTCAGCCACAAACCATGCACGCTCGCGCCCTTGGCATAAAGGATCCGCGCGTCCAGAACGGCGGGTTGTCCGGTCGCGGCCCCGTACACGATGACGCGGCCGAAATCGCGGAGGCAGCGCACGCTCTTCGCGGTGTGCTCGCCGCCCAGCATCTCAAACACTGCATCCACACCTTCGCCGTGGGTCAGGTCTTTTATGGCTTCTGTCGTAGTCGCGCTGCTTGTAATTGATCCCGTGCTGCAGCCCCAGCGCTTTCACCCGCGCCAGCTTTTCTTCCGACGAAGAAGTTCCGTACATCTCGACGCCCAGCAGTTTTCCAATCTGCACCGCGGCGGTCCCGACGCCCCCGGCCACGGCGTGAATGAGAACTCGCGGCGCGGTCTTGCCCGCGGCCGGCTCCAGCAGGCCGGCCTTCCAATAAGCAAAGTAGGCGGTGAAATAGTTGACCGGAAATGCCGCGCCTTCTTCCGCGCTCCAGGCTTGCGGGACCGGCCACAGCAGTTGCGACGATGCAGCCACGCGTTCGGCAAATGCTCCCCACTGGGCGTAGCCCATGACGCGCTGGCCGTCGCTGAGACGAGTTCCGCAGAATTCACGTCCCGCCACCAGCGGCGGTTTCGGGGTCCCGGGGTAGCCGCCCTGCGCGCTCATGATGTCGGCGAAATTGATGCCGCCGGCTTCTGCCTTGACCAACTCCTGCCCCGCGGCGGGCACGGGGTCCGGGACCGAGCGCACTTCAAGCACCTCAGGGTCGCCTAAACGGCTGATGACAAGGGCCTTCATGGGCAGCAGTGTAACAGCCGCGAGGGTGGCGGTATTACGATCGATTGGCCTCACCGTCCGGGCGCATCGCGGTATTTCGCGGCAGGTATATACTTTCCATAACGCAGTTGGGGCTCTTCTTCCTGGACGGACCGGCAACATGGGCCAGCCGTGGGAGGGGAGGTCGGAGCGCTTTTCATATCCCATTCATAGGCTCCGCTTGACAGATCACTGGTACCGGGTTTTCAGGGGCACCGGGAAACCAGTGCAGGACGCTCGTTTGCGGAGGGGTCCGCGGATGGGTTCCGGGGAGGTCCTTCAGTGGACTTGGTTTTGGTGCGTTTTTTATTTGTTCTCATAATTGCTGTTACTTGCTATCTGACGGACCCGTTCAACCTGCCTGCGAAGCTGGACGCAGGAGTGGGCGCGCTCATTGGCCTCGCCATTGTTCTGTTCGAGTGGCGCTTGCGGCGAGTCAGTCTGAAGCGCCTGATTGGCGCGGCTATCGGCAGCGTCCTCGGCATCTTTGGCGCCTACCTCTTCTCCCTGGTCATTCGCAACAGCGTTGCTCCCGGGCATACCCAGAGCTTCCTGCAAATCCTGGTGATGCTGCTGATGGCCTATGTCGGCCTGGTGGTGGGGGCCAATAAGGGCGACCTGCTGAACCTGGCCGCCCTGGGTGGAGTTTTCGGCGGGGAGAAGCAGGGCAAGAAGAGCTACAAGATCCTCGATACCAGCGTCATCATCGACGGCCGGATTGCCGACATTGCCGAGACCGGCTTTCTCGACGGCACCATCGTGACTCCGCAGTTTGTGCTGCGCGAATTGCAACTGGTGGCCGACTCTGCCGACTCGCTCAAGCGCAACCGGGGGCGTCGCGGGCTCGACATTCTGCAACGCCTGCAGAAGGTGCCCTCGCTCCAGATACAGATCGTCGAAGATGACTTCCCCTCCGTCCGCGAAGTGGATCTAAAGCTGATCGAACTGGCCAAGCTGTATGAGGGGAAAATCATCACCAACGACTTCAACCTGAACAAGGTGGCGCAACTGCAAGGCGTCGCAGTGCTGAACATCAACGAACTGGCGAACTCGCTGAAGCCGATCGTTCTGCCCGGCGAAACCATGCGGGTCTTTATCCTGAAGGAAGGCAAGGAATACAACCAGGGTGTGGCCTACCTCGACGACGGGACCATGGTGGTGGTGGACAACGCGCGAAAGATGATCGGCAAGACCATCGACATTTCGGTGACTTCGGTGTTGCAGACCACGGCCGGAAAAATGATTTTTGGCAAGTGGGATGAGCGCCCCGGCAGCCGCAGCGACTCGCGTGCCGGGATCAATGCGGTACCGGTTGCGTCCCCGGCCGCGCCCACAACGCAAAGTGCAGATGCGAAAAAGTCATCGCCGCTGATGGTGGAGCGGCCCGCGGAATAAGCGCGCCGGCCCCACGCGGTGAAGGCTATTCGGTCACGACTGCCGTAACCTTGATGGTGTTGCCCTCGAGCATTCCCACGATGTTCGCTCTCTCGCCTGCCAGCTTCTCCAGTTGGTCTGGATAGCCCTCCAGGGCATAGACCTTTTCACCATCCACCAGGACATAATGGGCCCCGTGACGCACGCAGGAGCGAACGCACTCCGCCGAGGTCTTGCCTGAGTTCATGCGGTGCCGCGCGCCACAGCGGGAGTCAGTAATCATGCCGGCAAAAGTCTGGCTGGAGCCAGCGCTGCTGTCGTCAACGGCCTGAGCCGTGACCTGGGCGTGCGCGTCAAGTGCGGTTGGCGCAGCGGCTGGTTGCTCGATCATCTGCGCGGCGGACGCCGCCGGGATCGCGTTCACTTCCGCGCCGGACGCAGGTTGGCCAACTGCGAACGCCAGCGACGCGCCGGCCAGTATGACGGCGGAGCCCAGCGCCACCAGCAACCCGGTCACCGCACAAAAAGTTACCAGAGACAGCCACGAACGTTTTGCTTGTTCCATATTCGCCCCCAGCGTCGTGCTAGATTGTGGTCAGCATTTCCAGGGCCGATCCGGAAAGCGCTGATTAGGTGCGTTAACCAGCGATCCTGGTTGCACCAAACGCCGTGATTCCCGGGTTCCGGCGAAGCGGAGCGGCCTCGCCTGGCAAAAAGTTCACGACCGGGGCAAAATGTCATACCGTAAACACCCTAGACGGCGGAGCGGAAAATATGAAGCGCGTCACCGGCATCGGCGGCATTTTCTTTAAGACGCAAGACCCGCAGGCGCTGTATCAGTGGTATGAAAAACATCTGGGAATCCCGCACGCATCTTATGGAACCAGTACAACCTTCGAGTGGTGCGAGGTTGATGCCCCGGAAACGAAGGGCATGACGGTATGGTCGATTTTCCCCCGCGACACCAAGTATTTCGATCCCAGCGCCTCCCCCTTCATGATCAACTACCGGGTGGATGATCTCGATGCTTTGCTGGTGGCGCTTCAGGAAGAGGGTGTGAAAATCGATCCGCACCGTGAAGATGGCGATTATGGGCGCTTCGCCTGGATCATGGATCCAGACGGCAATCGAATTGAATTGTGGGAGCCGCCGAAAAAGTAAGCCGCTAGCGGGAGGCCGATCGCGAACGCCTGGATGTCGTTGCCTGTTTGCGCGATCCGTTTCGGGCCGTGTACGAACCGCTTGCGATAAGGCGCGCGTCCCCAGGCTTGCGGTTGTAGGCGTAGATCCAGCAGGTCATACGGCTTCCGTCCGCCAGGGTTACAGGCCATGGCTTGCGGACAAACAGGCTGCCTTCGGATGGTCCGGATCAAATCCTTCGTACGCATCAATTGAGGACAGGACCTGCTCGTCCTCCGGCAGTTCAAAACCTTGCCCCGGATGACCGAGGGCGACGTGCGACTCACGACGGCATTTGAACACTCTCCCGGCCAGCCCTTATACTTACAGGCCGCGATGAAGGTAGTCGTCATCATTCCGGCGGCAGGCCTGGGGACACGCATGGCCCCGGCCTCCGATGCCAGGAGCAAGAAGCCTGTGGCATCCAAGCAGTTTTCTGAGATCGGGGGAACGCCGATCCTCATCCATACCTTGCGCAAGTTCGCGGCCAACCCGGAGGTCGCGGAAATTTACGTGGCCCTGCGCGCCAACGAGATGGCTGGTTTTAAAACTCGCCTGAAGGCAGACAAGGAACTTTCGGCCAGGAAGATTGAACTGGTGGAGGGCGGCGAGCACCGCCAGCAGTCGGTGGCCCATGCGATCGATGCAGTCCGGGCGGCAGGGAACGATATTGTCCTGGTGCACGATGCGGTCCGCCCCTTTGTGACTGACGAAATCATTCACGATGTGATCGAGGCCGCGCAAAAATATGGCGCGGCCATCGCAGGGATGCCGGCCATGGACACGATTAAGCAGGTGGAACGGACCTCCGAAGGCGCCGTCATCACCGCCACCGTGCCTCGCGAGCGGGTGGTGATGGCCCAGACGCCGCAAGGCTTTCGCTATGGCGTGCTGAAGCAGGCCTTCGACGAAGCCACCGCTGACGGCTTTCTCGGCACCGACGAGGCCTCTCTGGTCGAGCGGTCAGGCCACCAGGTTGCAGTGGTGATGGGCTCGCCGCGGAATATCAAAATCACAACTCCGGCCGACATGGAACTGGCGGAGTTTTTCCTGAAACGGTAGAGGCGGCCACGGATTTGCACGGATCACACGGATAAAACCTTTTGAACTTGTACACTTCAGGCATGAGTGGCGTGGCGATTGGCTTACAGCATGGCGAATTGACCGAGAAAATCATCGGGGTCTTCTACGATGTTTACAACGAACTCGGCTATGGCTTCCTGGAGTCCGTGTATGAAGAATCGCTCGTGATCGGGCTCCGTGAGGCAGGCTTGAGTCTTTCGCGTCAGTTGGCTATTCCCGTTTGGTTTCGAGGACATCAAGTTGGTCAATTCAGAGGAGACATCCTGGTCGAAGACAAGGTTTTGCTTGAGCTTAAGAGTGCTCGTACACTCGAAGCAGCCCATGAGGCCCAACTGCTCCACTATCTGAAATCCACCGAAATCGAGATTGGCCTGTTACTAAACTTCGGCTCCCGCCCCCAATTCCGACGACTTTTATTCGACAACCAGAGAAAGAAGATCCGTGAGAATCCGTGCAAATCCGTGGCCGGGGTTTCGGCATGAAGATCGGCTACGGCTGGGACTCTCACGAATTCAAGCGCGGCATTCCGCTGAAGATCGGCGGCATCACTCTGCCGTATTCCAAGGGCTTGGGTGGCCATTCCGATGGCGACGTGCTGCTGCACGCCCTGACCGACGCCCTGTTGGGCGCAGTCGCGGCTCCCGACATCGGTTCTCTTTTTTCTCCCTCTGATCCGCGCTGGAAGGGCGCCGACTCCGCGCTTTTTCTGGCGGAGGCGGTCAAGCGGGTGAAGAGCGGCAGGCTACGCGGTGGTCAATGTGGATTCAACCCTGATTCTGGCTGCGCCCAAGATTGGTCCCCATGCTGCGGCAATCCGATCCCATTTGGCTGAACTGCTCGGCATCCCTCCGGATTGCGTGGGCGTGAAAGCCAAGACCCCGGAAGGCATGGGAACGGACAACGCCGCGATTGCGCACGCGGTGGTGTTGCTGGAGAAGAAAGCGGCGAAGTCTGGGGCTGGAAAAGCACGGAAATAGCGTTGATTCCCGGCCGGACGCTTTTCGTCCGGGTAAGCGGTAGCACGAGCGGGACGCTCGCGCCCACATATTCAACGGCGGGCTGCTTCGACCAGCGCCCGGAAGATTGCGCGCGAGCCCTCGTCATCTTCCACGGAACGTTCCGGGTGCCACTGCACGGCCAGAACAAAATGGTCGGGAGATGTGCCCTCGATGGCCTCGATGATTCCATCCTGCGGACATCGGGCCACAATGCGCAGTCCCTTGCCGATGGCCTCCGCGGACTGATGATGACTCGAGTTCACCGCGATGGCAGTCCCGCCGTCGTGCCCCGCTTCAGTCTCGTCCCACGACAATCCGGCTCAGCCTCGTTCCCGTATCCACCTCTACCGTGTGTGCGATCGGAACGCTTCTTCCGGCCTCGTGATTGACTGCCGACTCGATGTGCTGCAGACAGCGTTCCGTGACGATACACGTTCAGAATCTGCAGACCGTAGCAGATGCCGAGCACCGGCTTGCGCCGGCTGTAGGCATCCTGCAGCAGTAGTTCGTCCACCGCATCGCGCCTGGGATCGGCCGGGGCGGTCTTAGGGTCTAGCCGCAGCTTGATATTTCGCGGGATCCACATCGGCCTTGCTTCCAGGCAGGAGCACCGCATCGCAGCCCTCGATCAGTTTCACAACTTCCGCGGGCGACTGGTCGAGAGGAATTCGCACCGCTTCCCCACCCGCCATTTCGACCGCGTGCGCGTATTGCGGAAAGGCCCGCTCCGCATATTCCGCATCTTCGGAGTGGGGTAACAGGAATGGCGATGCGCGGCGGCATGGAATGATTGTAGCGCTATGCCGGTCGATGGCTGAGCAGCAGATCTCCCGCGATAGATCAGTTCGCCGTCGATCACACGGGCTTCGGACAACAGCTTGTGGGGCTTCACTGGCCCGGTGCCATCGATGTGAAAGACTTCATGGCCATGGGCCGTCAGCCAGTCCGACACCAGCATGCGATGGCAGTGGAAATAGACGCGCTCGGCGCACATGTAGGCGGTGGGCGATTGCTCGGCCAGGCTGATCAGTTCGGCCGCGGCGTTCTGGAATTCCGCAGTCAGCATGTAATCGGCATAGTTGCGAAAACTGGCATTGCGCAAGGCGATGTTGGGGGAGTCGTCGCGAATGGCCTTGCGCCGTCCGCCCAGCTCCTTCATCCAGACGTATCGGATTCCAGCCGCGGGCAGCGTCTTCTCCAGTGATTCGCGATTGAAGTGAGGCAGGCGGCGCGACATGGGGAAAGAACGGATGTCGGCCAGGGTCGCAATCGAGTGGGCGCGCAGGGCTGCGATCAATTCATCGAGAGTGCGAGTGGAGTGGCCGATGGTGTAGAGGGTCGCCAAAGGGGTGTCATCCTGAGCGCAGCGGGAAGTTCGCTTCGCGAACTTCCTGCGGAGTCGAAGGACTCCTATAGATCACGACGCTGCCGCCATCACGGTGCGAATCCTGTGGTCACCAAGTCCAAGATCGGCAATCATGGTTCAGCCGCTAGGGGTCTTTCGACTACGTAGCTCCTTCGCGAAGCGAAGCAGCTACTCCGCTCAAGATGACAACTTCAAAGTGCCCGCAGCGCCGCCATCACATCCTCATCCTGCTCCGGGAACACGGTACGCAGGTCCAGCAGCACGCGGCCTTCTTCCACGCGAGCGATGACAGGCGGATCACCCATACGCAGGCGCGCGGACATTTCATCGGCGCTCAGGCCTTCGCGGGTCACCGCCAGCAGGCGGGTGGGCAGGACTGCCGAAGGAGCTGCACCGCCGCCGATGACTGATTCGCCGTCGATGATTTCAACCGTCAGTCTCCGATGATCGGATTGCAGCGACTCCTTCCGCGCGCCGGCCAATCTCATCCTTGGACAAGTGCATCATGCGCAACGCCGGAATCGCGTCGTGGTCATGTTTCACGTAGGCCAGCAGGGTGGCTTCCAGCGCGGCGTAGGTCAGCTTGTCCACGCGCAGCGCTCGGAACAGAGAATTGGACCGCATGCGGGCAATCAAGATCACCTCGGCCGCTGAGCATTCCCGCCTGTGGTCCGCCCAGCAGCTTGTCGCCGCTGTAGCTGACCACGTCCACGCCGGCGCGCAGGCTGTCGAGCACGGACGGTTCGCCAGTCACGCCGACGGACCGCAAGTCGAAAAGCGCGCCGCTGCCCAGGTCTTCCATCAGCGGAAGATTGCGCTTGCGGGCCAGTGCGGCCAGCTCCGCGAGTTCCGGCTGCTCGGTGAATCCCGTGATCTGAAAATTGGAGCGGTGCACGCGCAGCAGCAGCCGGGTCTTTTCGTTGATGGCGCGCTCGTAATCCTCCACCCGGGTGCGGTTGGTCGTGCCTACCTCCCGCAGCGTGGCGTTCGACTTGGACATGACGTCGGGAATGCGGAACGATCCGCCGATCTCGACCAGCTCTCCGCGCGAGACGATGACTTCTCCGCCCTCCGCCAGCGTATTGAGCGCCAGCAGGACAGCGGCCGCGTTGTTGTTTACGACGATGGTGGAGAAGATCACGATGTGGCGCGGCGCGCTCGCTCGCCCGCGAAGCCGGTTCATTCAGCAGCTTGCGGAACAGCCGGTCCACATGCACGTCGCGCTGGCCGCGCTGCCCGGATTCGATATCGAACTCCAGATTCGAATATCCCGCAGAAGCCTCGCGAACGTGTTCCAGAGCGGAAGCCGCCAGCGGGGCGCGTCCCAGGTTGGTGTGGAGGATCACGCCGGTCGCATTGATGACTGTACGCAGCGAGTAGCTCAACGACTGGCGGGCCTGGCGTGCGACCGCGTCCGGGATTCCGGAGAGGGCGAGATCAACGGCGGCGGTGTCCAATCTTCCAGCGGCAATCTCGGTACGCAAGCTCGCGAGTACGGTGCGGGCGGCGTCGGTCACGGCGGCGTGGCCTTCGCTGGAAATGATTGCAGCTAAAGCAGTGCTGTGCAGCACCTCATCGACGGATGGAAGCTTGCGGTAAAGATCGGCTTTGGAAGTTGTTGGCACCGGCATGATTATCCCATGTCGGGCGTCAGACCTCAGACTCGGACTTCAGACCCCAGACATCGGACCTTCCAGCTTTTTTCGAAGGAAGGGTTTTCGGGACTCGCAAACCTGGTGGAGCCGCCAACCGCCCATTGAAAATCCGGGCCACTTTAGAAATTCAAATCCGACGCCGAAGCCCGACGTCTGAGCGAAGGTCCAGCGCCCGCCCTATGGCACAACGATCCGGCTGCCGCTTCCTCCGGGGCGGCGATTCCGGAGGGCTTCTCGGGAAACTGCGCCAGCAGAAAGTCGGAAAAGGCCCGTGATTTCGGCCTTCCCGAGGTGCGGCCGTGGGCCATGCGTACCATGAACACCAGTGCGCGCAGCACTTCCGAGTCGCGCAGTTGAACGTATCCCACGTGCTTCTGCTCGGCCTCGCGATATTCCTTGATCATGTTCTGAACTTCCCCCGCCACAGCCTGCTGCGCCGGGCTGGCCATCGGATTCTCGTAATGCAATCCGGAGTTGACCAGGGTTTCCCATGTTCTGGCCAACGCGCTGAGGGCCGCGATCAGATCGGCGTCTTTCAGCCCGCGGTCGGCGCGAACGCTCTTGGCAAGGGCGAAGGTCAGTCCCATGATCAGGTGCTCGTGCTGATATAGAAACTGGTCTTCGACTTCCACCTGGACGAAAAGGTCAGCGGGGCTGAGATCCGCCAGGCGGCGCGGCTTTTCATGTTCACGGGCCTGCTGCAGATATACGCAATCGCTGGGACAGTCGAGCGTCACCTCGCGCTGCTCGCCACAGCATTGCGGGCAAATGCGGCCGTGGAGGGCGGGACAAAAGCGCTTCTCCTTGCGTTTTTCGCAGATCGCACAACTCACTGGGCAGTTCTCCGTAAACCATTATGACATCAGGCGGGACAAGAACACTTAGCGGAGTGGTACAAGTCGTGGCCACCGCTTCAGTGGTCAAATGGGCCATTTTGGGACACCGGCATGCTCGGGAAGGCGATTTCTTATGGTCTTTTCCGTGTGCCCTATAAAGAAATCCGCATAAAAGGCGGCTGAAACGATACTTTTCCACAGAACGCTGGTATAAGATAGCGCTCACCGCAGGAAAATTTTAGGGAATTTAGAGGAGGTTTCATGGCTTCAGGCATGACCAAGACACAACTCGTCCGCCATCTGGCCGAGAAGATCGAAGTGAACAACAAGACCGCCGCATCATTTCTCGAGCACCTCACCGATACCGCTGTCAAAGAGACCAAGAAGAACGGCATCTTCGTGATCCCTGGACTGGGCCGGCTGGTAAAGGCGCATCGCAAGGCCCGCATGGGACGCAATCCTCAGACTGGTGAACCCATCCAGATCAAGGCCAAGACCGTGGTGAAGTTCCGCGTCGCCAAGGCCACCAAGGACGCGATCGCCCCCAAGAAGTAGCTCGTTCCGTTTCGCATATAAGGCCGGCTGAGAAGCCGGCCTTTGGTGTTTGTTTAGAAGGTGTGGGGCGGGCACCCTCGCCCGCCGCCTGGGACATCCACGAACGGAGACAGGGCGGCCTGGCGCACGGTTTCCCAAAGTCAAAATCAGCTTCAAAAGCGGCGGGCGAGGGCGCCCGCCCTACACACACTCTCTCTCACTTTCCGTATTCGTTCTTCACCACCTCGCCGCCCTTCATCACGAACTTCACGCGTTCCAGCGTGGTCACATCCTGCAGCGGGTCGCCATCGACGGCGATGATGTCTCCCCACTTGCCGGGTTCGACCGCGCCGATTTTGTCGGACCAGCCCAGCAGGTCGGCGGCGTTGATCGTCGCGGCCTGAATGGATTGCAGCGGGCTCATTCCCAGCTTCACCATGACGGCAAACTCATGCGCGTTCAGGCCGTGAGGATAGACAGCCGCATCGGTGCCGAACGCTACCTTTACTCCGCTGGCAAATGCATGGGCCACGTTCTTGCGGGCCGCCGCCATCACGGTCCTGCCCTTGGCAATCATTTCCGGCGGAACGTGCACCTGCTCCGCGTGTTCCAGGAACCAGTCCGCGAGATACAGCGTGGGCACCAGGTAGGTACCGTCCTTCTTCATCTCAGCGATGGCGGCGTCGTCAATGTAAGAACCGTGTTCGATGGAATCCACGCCGGCCTGTGAAGCCCATAGAATGCCCTGCGCGCCGTGAGCGTGGGCGGCCACCTTTCGTCCCAGACGATGCGCATCGGCCACGATGGCTTTCATCTCTTCGAGCGTATATTGCGAAGCCTGGGGATTGTCGCCATGCGAGAGCACACCACCGGTGGCGCAAATCTTGATCAGGTCAGCGCCGTATTTAATGGTTTCGCGGACTTTGTGCTGTACGCCTTCGACGCCATCGGCCACGCCTTCGGCGGAATAGTGGAAGTCGTAAGGCAGAAAGTTCTCATCGCAGTGTCCGCCCGTGATGCCGAGCGGAGGTCCGCTGACCAGCATGCGCGGACCGGGAACATCGCCGGCGTCGATGGCGTCCCGCAGGGCAACGTCGCTGTAGCCCTCCGCCCCAACGTTGCGCACGGTAGTGAAGCCTGCCTCGAGCGTAAGGCGCGCGTTTTTAGCGCCGGTCAGCGTGGCGCGGGGCAGCGAAATGCCGAGACCTTGAGGCCCGGCGTCCTGCGGATTGCCGGTGAGATGGGTGTGCGCGTCAGTCAGGCCCGGCAGGACAGTGGCGGTCGAAAGGTCGACCAGACGATCGCCGGAAGCGCGCTTGGCCTGTGAAAATGGGCCGACGCTGATGATCTTGCCGCCTTCGATCACAATGGCCTGGTCCGTAAGGGTCTTGCCGCTGCGGACATCGAGCAGTTTTCCGGCGTGAACCATGACGCGGCTCGAGCTGGGTTCCTGCGCGCTGGCCAGGGCGCTCAGAAACAATGACGCCAGAATGATGGTGAAAAGAATAGGTCGTGCTGTTTTTTTCATTTGCTCCTCATTGAGATTAGCCGGCCGTCCCCACACGCGGTTTTTCATTGCGCTATGCCCGGCGGCGCCCGTCGAGGCCCCATTCTCTTCCGGCGTCGGCGACGAAAAAGATTATGAACAGAAACAGCAGGGGCAGGTGGTCCAGTTCTGCGCCGAAGTAGCGCCACACCGGAATTCCCTGGCCGGGCTCCCACCAGGTGGCGAGAGTGAGGCTCAGCATGTGCAACCCACCCAACACCGACGCCGGACGGACCCAGATTCCCAGCAGCAGGCAGGTCCCGATAAACAGTTCCATGATTCCGACCGCGTATCCAAAAAATACCGCGTGCGGCAGCACCAGGTTGGCCAGCACGGGCTGATAGAAACTCACCGCGCCGTTCTGGATGAAGCCCTGAAGATACTGCTGGAACCCGCCATGGGTGAACTCGGAGCCAAAAACCTTGTACTCGCCGAAAAGCAGGAAGAAAGCCGACGTGGCAATGCGAACGACTGCGATGGTTTTGGGAAGGGCGCCAGAAATGTTGCGCATCAGGTTATGTAGTGTTTCCAGAGGCCAGGCTCATGCGGATTCATCATCAGACAGAGCTGGCCCGCGGGAAGACAGGCTTCGGACCTCGAACCCAAAAGCGTCCAACTCAGGGCTTAGCCCCCGGGCCCGTCATTGGTGACGTACTGTTCGAGCGCGTCCAGTTCGTGGCTGAGATCGTCGATCCGCTGCTCCAGCAGGTTGCGGATGGACAGCATGCCCAGCAGCTTGCCCGCATTATCCACCACCGGCAGATGGCGAAAATGCCGTTCCAGCATGGTAGCCAGGGCCTCGCCCGGACGGGTGTCGATGGTCGCCAGCTCAACCGGAGTGGTCATGAGTTCGCGCACCGGCGTCACCTCAGGATTGCGGCCGGTAAGCGACAGCTTGCGCAACACGTCGCGCTCGGTAAAGATGCCCGCCACCAGGCCTTCACTGTCCACCACGCCCACCGCACCCACATGCCGGTCGAGCATCAAGCGGATGGCATCCGCCGCGCTCACCTCAACCCGCACCGAAGCCACGTCTCTATCGCAAAGTTCCAGAACGCTCATAAATAAACTCCCTCGGCCACCCGAATCGGAGAATGCCTGCTGCCGGACCCGGGGGCGCGACCATCACCAGGAATTCCGCATTATGACCTGCGCATTGGCGCTGTCAAGGAGATTCATCACAGGGATGTCTCCTCAATTGGTTTTCATTGCGTCCTTTGCGGTTTAAGATTTTGGACCGTTTGGGCAAAGGTTCAAACCCATTACCGCAAAGTTCGCAAAGCCAAGACCGCAAAGGACGCAAATAAAATCGCGATCCAACCTGGGCATTTGCCAACCGAACGACGCCGTCACTTCGCGTCGTTCCTGAACACCCCGCCATCTTTCATCACAAACGTCACGTTTCCCAGGACGTTGATGTCGCGCAACGGATCGCCATTGACGGCGACGATGTCGGCGTAGGCGCCGGGCGTTACCACGCCGATCTCGCCTGTCATATCGAGCATATCGGCGGCGCGTGAAGTCGCGCTTTTGATGATCTCCATGGGCGCCATGCCAAACTCAGCCATGCGGGGGAATTCCTGCGCCATCGGTTCCGTCCACGGGATGCCTCCCATGTCGGTTCCGAAAACAATTTTCACTCCCGCCTTCAAGGCTTTATTGAACGAAACTCCGTGCTCGGAGACGCGTTTGCGGTCGCGCTGCCCGTTGGGCGTGTCGGCCGGCGCCCAGTCTTGATAGTAGGCGGCCAGTGTGGCGCAGTACCACGTGCCCTGCTTCAGCATCTGCGCAATCTGCGCGTCGGTGATTTCGAGGCCATGCTCGATCGAGTCGCACCCGCCGTCCAGGGCGCGCTGCAAGCCGATGCCGTTGTAGGCGTGGCATGCTACCTTCTTGCCCCAGCCGTGGGTTTCGTCCACGATCGCTTTCAGTTCCTCGACGGTGAGGGTGGGCTGCGAAACCAGTTCACCGTGCTTTCCCACCCAGGAACGATGAGTCATGTAAACCTTGATCCAGTCAGCGCCATGGTCAAGCTGTTCACGCGCCGCCTTCCGCGCCTCCACCGGCCCGTCGATGATCTGCGCGCCCTTGGGCATCTCGAGCTCGGGCGCGTAGCCCTCGAGGTTGTAGCCCCCAGTGGTGGAGATGGCGCGGGTGACCACAAACAACCGAGGCCCAGGAATGTATCCGCCTTCGATCGCCTCCTTGATACCTACGTCGCCATAACCCGCGCCTTCAGTCTCGAGATCGCGCAGAGTAGTAAAGCCCTGCTCCAGCGCGCGCCGGGCCGCTACCGTCGCCCGCGCCGCCCGCAGGGCCAGCGGATACTTCAGGATGTTGGCGTCGTACCCACCCTGCGCCGGGTCTTCTCCCTGCAGGAAGATATGAGTGTGAGAATCAATCAGACCGGGCAACACCGTGGCATGCGAAAGATCGATGGTGGTCGCGCCCGCGGGGATTTTCGCCGCGGCAGCGTCCGAGACGCTTTCAATACGGTTGCCGCGAACGACAATCACCTGATCGCGGCGGGGCTGGTCGGATTTGCCATCAATGAGCACGCCCGCATGAATCACGGTGACAGAAGGCGCGGGTGTGGGCGCGGTCTGGGAAACAACAGATGAAACGAATGCAAACGTAAGAATCAGTCCGAGCAGATAGCGCATGTCCACCTCCTGGGTTCGGGTGGGCATGATACACCAAGTCCGTGTGGGACGAGACCTCGTGATAAGACTTGGCAAGTGCATAAACCACGAAGGACGCGAAGTATCACGAAGGCCCTATTTTCCATTGTTTCCTTCGTGTACCTTCGTGCCCTTCGTGGTTGATGGTCTTCAAACTGACCCACTACCCACACCGTCTTCAGCCGCCGATGAAAGCGTCGGCTTCGATCTCTACCAGTATTTCCGGCGAGATCAGCGCGCTCACCTGCACCATCGACGTCGCCGGGCGGATATCGCTGAAGAACTCCCCATGCGCCTTACCGACTTTTTCCCATTCGGCAATGTTGATCACGAACATTCGCGTACGCACTACATCCTTCAGCGTCGCGCCCGCCTTCAGCAAGGCTGACTCGATGTTCTTCAATGTCTGAATGGTCTGAGCGCGAACGTCGCCCACGCCGACGATTTTTCCGTCCGGGCCCGTGGCCGTGGTGCCGGCCACATGCACGTAGGGCCCAACCCTGACCGCACGAGAGTAACCTACGATCGGTTCCCAGGGCGCGCCACTGGAAATGTTGGTTCGTTCCATGTTGCCTCCGTAAATCATTGTAGCCGGAGCGGTGAAAGCCAGTACCTGGCAGCCAAGGACGCAGTCTGCCAGCAATTGAAGGCGTGAAACCTTTCGTTCTTCCAGGGGTTCTAAGTAAATAGGAAATATCGATTTGGGTGACTTACAAAAGTCACTTGCCTTTGGGCATGAAGCTGGGTTTAAGTAGGACGAACGAAGTGCCGATGAAATCCCGCACCACTCGGGCTTTCCAGGAGGAGGTGAGATCCAGAATGATTCCGGAATCGCATCCTTTGCAGCAGTTGTTCATCGAACTCGTGGGCCGGCACTATGCCGAGGAAATCGGACTGCGCGATCCCCAGATCGTGAACTATGTCGCCCACCTGCTGGCCGAATTTTGCGATGCCCAGGAATTGTTCAGAATCCACAACGCCGGGGGCCGGCCGCTGACTGATGTCGGAGAGATGCTGGTGGAATCGAATCCCGTCTTCGGACCCGCGCCTTCCTTCGACCGCGAGCGCCAGGTGCGCAAACATATCGGCGACTACACCCTTTTCTTTACCGGCATGTTTCCCGAGAGCATCAACCACTTCCGCCTGCGCCGCAACCGCATGGAAAATTTCGTGGACTGGATCAAAGCCGGCAAGGAAAGCTATTACATTGTTTCCAAGTTCGAGCACTTCGAATACGCCAAGGTGGCGCCCCTGTTCGCCAACCTCTCGCAGAACTTCGAACAGTGCGTGTACGGCCTCAACCTGGTAAAGAATGACTTGCAGGAAATGCAGCACCCGCTGGTGCAGCGCGCCCCTGATCTCATGATGTAGGGGATGGTTGGCTGTCATCCCGAGCGCGGATCGAGCCGCGCTGGCGCGGTGAGATCAAGTCGAGGGACCCCGCCCGGCCGCGGACTCATCAGCTCATAGGGGCCCTTCGACTTCGCAAATGTTTCGCAAGCGAAACATTTTGCTCCGCTCAGGGTGACAGTAAAGAAATATGGAATCGGCGCGAGACGCTCAAACTCCAGCCGCTTTGCCCTTGCCCAGTTTGTGACCTTCCTTGGCGGCGTACATCTGGTGGTCGGCGCCATCGAGCAGGTCGTCCAGGGTCTTACCCTCCGCCCATTCTGCGACTCCGATGCTCAGGCTCAACTCGAACTTTTCCAGGTGCCCGGCGCGGTTCCATTCCGCCAGACCGTTGCGTATTCTTTCGACCACGTGCCGGGCATCGGGACATGAAGTGTCCGCCAGGATGATGAGGAATTCATCACCCCCGTAGCGAAACACGGCATCCGAGCCCCGCACGGAGTGCTTCAGCAGGGCGGCCGTATTGGCCAGCACTACATCGCCAGTCAGATGGCCGAAGCGGGTGTTCACGTCCTTGAACCCGTCCACATCGATAAGCATCAGGGTGAGCGGCTTTTTGGAGCGCCGGGCATGACACATGAACCGGCCGGCCATCTCTCCCAGCGACTGCCGGTTGTAGATCTCGGTCAGAGGATCGGTGAAGGACTGCTGCTGCACCAGTTCCTGCTGAATGGTCCGCGAGATCAGTTCCTCGCGCAGGCGGCGGATTTCCATGCGCCGCGACACCAGATAGGTATTGAGCAAAGTCAACAAAGCCACCAGCCCCAGCACCAGCGGACGCGACACGGTCAGCTCAAAGTGAATGTTGCCTTGCTTGAGGAAAGCCGCGGGGAAAAGCACTGCGCACAGCCCGGCACCAACCAGCAACCCGGTAAGAGACACGATCAGCCACAGTTCTCCATCGCGCTTTTCAAGGTGCGAGAGTTGTTGGCTGACCCGGGCTAGAACGCTTTCGGTTTGGTTATGCATCCCGCAACCGCTTTGGCTGTATCGACCTAGCGCCACAGTTTAACTTCTTCTAATGCTCCGCGCCCCGGTACGAAAGTAACGACAGGGCAGGGGCGGTAGGGCCTGTGACCCTTGGCTTTGAATCAGGAGAGCCTGCGGGTGCCGGATCTTCGCCATGCAGTTGGTGGTTGTCGCGACGCTATGCGAAACTGTTGACCTGTGACGCCTTACCGGGCCCTTAGCTCAGCGGTTAGAGCAGTGGACTCATAATCCATTGGTCCCAGGTTCAAATCCTGGAGGGCCCACCAAGCGCCACACAGTTGGCTAATTCTCACGCCGCCTCCTCCCTCCGCGTAACAGCGTGTAACAACGCGCCCCGCAGGTCCTGCTCGTCCGCCTGGTCGTACACGTCCATCGCGAGGTTCACCTTGCTGTGCCCCATCAGGGCGGACACGAGCTTCGGGTGGACGCCAGGCTTCTGCAGCCGCCACGAGAAGAAATGGCGGAAGTCGTGCCTGCCCGCCTCTCCATGGGCGGCCCTCCGGCTGGGTTATGAGTGTATGGGCGATTTTTCGCCAGTCATGGGTCATCGGATGTACGATTCGCTCATGCGAAATGGATTGATGGTCTATCTGCGATAAAGCAACCGAACGGCGCTAAGGCATGCTCGGAAACGATTCGTCAAACGCTGCGCTTCGCGATGAGAGGAGAAGCACGTATGACAAACTTCAGCAGCCGCATCTTCAACAGCGAACCGCATCTTGATTCCCATTCGACGTTGCTTGTGGCGTGCGTGACGGTCGCATTGTCGTACCTGGTCCCAACTCTGGTAGGGCTGCTGGTTTCGAATCCCCAGACAGTGTGGCCGCTTTG
Organism: Terriglobia bacterium; assembly: GCA_963699935.1. Taxonomy (GTDB): domain Bacteria; phylum Acidobacteriota; class Terriglobia; order Terriglobales; family Acidobacteriaceae; genus JAIQFF01. The sequence goes on along the minus strand of CAVOVU010000016.1, from coordinate 214,292 downwards.
GCCAGGTTGCGCGATCCTGGTAACAGGCTTGTTGTTGGTCAGCGTCAACGCCTGGCCAGCGATTATCCCCGCATCCTTTGTTGGTTTTGCATTTGCTGACCTGCAGGCAGGCGTCCCGCTGAGTTCGATTGCCTGGTTCATTCCGGGCAATACCGTCGAAGTGCTTATTTCGGCAGTTGGTCTTAAATATTGCTTCGACGGCGTGCCTAGACTCAACAGCGTGAGAGCCTTGGCCAAGTATTCGTTCTTCGCCATTGTCCTTGCGCCATGCGCAGGAGCATTTTTGAGCGCGCATGGCATCGCCCACGACTATTGGGCGGGCTGGAAGATTTGTTTTTTGTCCGAGGTTCTTGCCTTCGTCACGGTGACCCCGGCCCTGTTGAGTTGGATAAGCGAAGGGCGTGTGTTGATGCGAAGATCGCGTGCCCATCGCCTCGAGGGATTGATGCTCATTGCGGGGCTGGTTCTTGTCAGCTACATCGTGTTCACGGTCCCTGAGGACAGCAGATCGCCTGCACTGTTCTATACACTGGTGCCCTTTCTACTCTGGTCCGCATTGCGATTCGGATGGTTAGGGGTCAGCACTTCGCTGGTTACAGTGACCTCTCTATCCATTTGGGGCGCAGTCCACGGCCGAGGTCCGTTTTCCGCCATGGTACCCCTTACCCACCCGTTGCCGCTCCAGATGTTCCTGGTTTTCGCTTCGATTCCTTTCATGGCTCTGGCAGCCCTCGCCGAGGAGCATGAACAAGCTGCGCAGGTAGTCCGTGAGAGCGAAGAGCGCTTCCGACTGGTTGCCAACACAGCCCCGGTAATGATCTGGATGGCTGGAACTGACAGGCTATGCACCTACGTGAACCAACCGTGGCTGGAGTTCGCCGGTCGGCCACTTGAGGCCGAGCTGGGCAACGGCTGGGTAGAAAGTGTGCACCCTGAAGACTTAAACAGGTGTATGCATACCTACACTCAGGCGTTCGATCGGCGGGAGTCTTTCCGGATGGAGTATCGGGCCCGGCGACATGATGGACAGTATCGCTGGCTTTCGGATACCGGCGTGCCGAGATTCAACCCCGACCACTCTTTTGCGGGATACATAGGCTCGTGCACAGACGTTACCGAGCGCAAGCTGGCGGAGGAATCTCTTGCCAACGTTGGGCGGAGGCTGATTGAGGCCCACGAGGAGGAGCGCACCTGGATCGCACGCGAACTACACGATGACGTCAACCAACGGATCGCGCTGTTGGCAGTCGAGCTGGATCGATGGAACCAACAACTTCCACCCTCGGCAGTTGAATTTCACGATCACATCCATCACGCCAGCCTGCGCCTTTCGGACATCGCCGCGGACATTCAGGCTCTATCCCACCGCCTCCATTCTTCAAAACTCGAACTTCTGGGCATTGTGGCAGCGGCCAGGAGCTTCTGCAAGGAGTTGTCCGAGCAGCAGAAGGTGGAGATTGACTTCAGCCATACGGAGATACCGCGAAGTGTGCCCAAGGAAATCTCGCTCTGTCTGTTCCGGGTTTTACAGGAAACTTTGCAGAATGCGGTGAAGCACAGTGGAGTGCGTCACATCAAGGTGGACCTGCGCGGTACCGAGGGAGAGATTCAACTGACCGTGAGCGACCTGGGAGTCGGCTTTGATCCGCAGGACGCCATCCACCGTCGCGGCCTCGGGCTCATCAGCATGCGGGAGCGAATGCAGTTGGTGAGCGGTGAGATTTCCATCAAGTCCCAGCCCGGCAGTGGCACCACGATCCACGCTCGTGTGCCTTTCAAAGGAACTGATTCCATGCTGGCGGCGGGGTAAAGAACACCGAAATCGTGGGGACGACTACAATTAGGTGCCCGAATTGGAAGGCGCAGCAGCGCAGCATTCAGAGCCCGCCTGATAGTCCTTTTCACTGCGAATGAACGGCTGAATGTTCTGCGCAGATTCCTTCATAGATGTGTTTTTCGTGTTCGCGCTGAAAGTTCGTCAGCACATAGCCGCAGAGTATATCCACGTCGTATATCTTGGCTATCTCATCCCAGAGATGTTCGACCCAAATCGCTCCATCCGCCTTACCCTCTGCCCACAAGATGGGTGAACATTCACCACATACTGCGACACGGGGAGGGTTCCCCTTCGTCGCTTTGGCTGCTTCCGTGAGCAGAGCGCCCGCGACTTTCTGTAATCGAAGGGGGTCAGGCATATCATTGACCATGAAACTTGCGAGCACGTCGGCAACATCCAACGGAATATAGCCACCCTGTTCAAGGGCGGCAGCGAGATCACGGCCCCGCTCCTGCAATCTCTGCGCCAGACCGTTCAGGTGTGACTTGGTCGCAATCACGATAACCGCATTCCCGGCATTTAAGGCAGCTTCGATAAAACAAGCAAAATCAAGCAGAAAAGCTGCATCATCATTGTGGAATCCCACCTGATGGCGGCGGGTGATCCCTGTCTTTCGAATCGGAGGCTGAACGTCGGCTGTGGGAGTGAAGTGGGGACCCGACAATCCGCGGCTGACAAACTGCCTACCCTGAGAAACCGCTTCCACAGCGGCAAACAGTTCGGTTCCAGCATGGGCCTTGACAACATAGCCGAGCGCCCCCGATCTGAAACCTTCTTCCACCAAATCGGCAGAGCATTCCTGACTTAAAAACAGTATTTTGGAGTTAGGGGAAAGCTCACGGATTTGTCGAGCGGCCTCAATCCCATTTTGTAATGGGAGCCCGATATCCAGCACAATCAAATCAGGTTGCAGTTGTTCGGCTTTGTAAACTGCTTCTAATCCGTCCGACACCTCGCCGATGACCTGCAATTCAGGCCTGGTTTCCAGCATCGAACAGATGAACCGCCGAAACGGTTCGAAATCCTCAACTACCAGCACGCGGACTGATGGCACGCGAGAGCCAACCTTTCCTTGGTCGGACTGCGCTTTCTGTACATCTTAGCTGGATGCAGCATTCTACTCCCTGCGTCGTCATCCGCGACAATGGCTCAAAAGTGCTAGGTTCTTCCCTATCCTACTTTGATGCGCTCCGAAGGCATACCATCGGTATCGACAGCTTGCTTTAGCACCGATTGTTGAGGAAATCAGCGTTTACACCAACTACCCTAGGGACCCCTCCGCGCTCCCTGTAACGTCTCGTGTAAAAAGCCCGCCCAAACACGCCCAGGACTGACCGCCGGGCGACGCCTAAGCCCTTGGTTTATTATGTTTCCGTTCGCGTCACCGGTGGTCCATTGGTCCCAGGTTCAAATCCTGGAGGGCCCACCAACTTCTTTATTCTCATCGCCCCGCGCACGCGGCCGGCGGTCAAGGAGTTTGTCAATGAAACTGAAGCGGAAACATGTTGTCTGGCTGTGGTTCTTAAGTCTTATTTTGGTGCCGTCGTCACTTCTGCCGGCCCAAAACAAACCCCAGAACAAATGCAGAGAAAGAGCCTGCGCCCATGAAGCTTAAAGTGGGCGACATGGCTCCGGATTTCACCCTGCTGGCCTTCGATGGCAAGGAGCTGAAGAAAATATCGTTGCAGGATTACCGAGGGAAGAAAAACGTCGCCCTGGCGTTCTTCGTCTTCGCCTTCACCGGGGGTTGAACCCGTGAAATGAAAGCTCTCCAGCAGAACATCACCAGGCTGGAGGGCGCCGACACCCAGGTACTGGGTGTGAGCATGGACAGTCCCTTTTCCAACTTTGCTTTCGCGCAACAAAACGGAGTCAGCTTTCCCATCCTCGGCGACTGGGGCGGCCCCGTCACCAGCCGATATGGATTGACTCAGAAATTTGACATCCAGGGCGTTCCCATGGAAACCGCGAGGCGCGCCACTTTTCTCATCGACAAATCAGGCAAGATCATCAACGAACAAGTCGATAGTGAGGCCGTGGATCCGACGAAAACCGTGGAGGCCTGCGAGCGGCAGAAGCTGAAGAACTGAGGGAAATTCGCCGGCGGGTGGTCCACACTTTTGATGACGTCTGTGTGCGCCATCTGTGCTGAGGGTGCCCCGTCCTTGCGTTTTTTGCAAGGGCGGGTAACGATGCTGCCGACACAACTTTTGTCCGCTTTTGCAACCCGGTCGCGTATGCGTTTCAGGTTCCCGCCCTTTGCCAAGTGCGCAAAGGACGGGGCACCCACTGTGTTTATGGCGCCAGCGAGGTCAAAAGCCGGGCCACCCGCCAATCCCGTTCTGGTTTTGCCAGAATGGTTCTTCTCGAAAGCATCGGAGGATGAACTCTCTTCTACCTTAGGTCATGAACTGGCACACGTCCGACGACACGATTTTGTATTGAATCTGGCCTACGAAATCTTGATGTTGCCCCTCTGCTTTCACCCTGCCGCTGCTCTCATTAAGAATCGCATCGATCAAACACGAGAATTCGCCTGCGACGAGATCGCAGCGGAATCTCTGCCCACAGGTACGCAATATGCTCGCTCTCTTTTGCGCATCGCTCACTCCATGGCCTCAAACCAGCGTCCGACAACTGTTGCGTATGCATTGGGACTGTTCGACACAAACACATTAGAGGATCGCATCATGAATGTAATCGCAAAAGCCAATCGCTTCCGCAAATCTTGGGCACGGGCCTCAGCCCTTGGTGCCTCGGGATGCTTACTCGCAACCTGCCTCGGAGTGTCGGGTCTTTCAATTCAGGTCTCTCAAGCCCAGAGCAAGGGCGCTGATCTACAGCCATTTGTTGGAACCTGGCAGGCAAAGTTCAAAGGAAAGGTCTTCGAGACGATAAAGTTGGAGAAAAAGCAGGACAAGTTAACAGGTACTGTCAGTCATGCCGATGTGAATGTGGACCCGAAAACCGGCGAATTAGGAGACGTCACGGTCCTTGATGGTAGCGACAATATCGTGGAAGCCAAACTTACGGGCGGGATCCTGCGGATCACCGAAGAGGATGACGTTCAATTTGACATGAAGATCACAGGAGCCGATCAGGCGCAACTACAAGTAGTGATGCCGCCGGACGGCCCAACGGTTAAGCCCTGGAAGCTGGAGCGAGTGACGAATCAATAACGGTTGTTAAATCGCCATTGCACTCATTGACCCTGCGACCGGGGGTTTTGAGTGAAAATCGCATGGTTTCGCCAACTATGAATCGGGGGAAGCGTTGACCGAGGGAGGGTGTGCCAAAAAGTCGTAGGCTTACTTGCTTACCCGAGACGACGCCAGGTCCCGCCCTTTGCAAAGTGCGCAAAGGACGGGGCACCCACTATTTTTATGGCGCCGGCGAAGTCAAAAGCCTGGGCCATGCGCCCGAATAATCAGCCCACTATTCGCTCTCCGGCAGGGCCCAGGCGAAGATCACGCCGCCAGTGCCGGTCACCACGTATTGGCGTTTGTCCAGTTCATAAGTCATGGGAGAAGTGTCCATCCGTTCGCTGGTGCCGGCGTGCCATAGAGTCTTGCCGTTGCTGGTATCGAGAGCGAGAACGTTGCCCGAGATGTCGCCGGTGAAAGTCAATCCCGAGTCGGTGGTCAGCACGCCGGCGAAAATGTCTTTTCCCACGTCGTGGGTCCAGCGAATCTTGCCCGTCCGGTAATCGATGGCTTCGATGACCCCTTTGCTCCACACGCCGTAGTCCGCTCCCGCCCAGCCGTAGGCGCCGTCGGCGGGTTTGGCAAAGTAGATCGACCAGCTGGGGTGAGCGGAAACGATGAACAGTCCGGTCTTGGGATCGAAACTGGGGGAGCGGTAATTGGTCATGCCGCCTTCGTCGGGTGCGATGATGCGGCCGTCGGGGGCCGGTTCTTTTTCCGGGTTGGGAACCGGCCGCCCTTGTCCGTCCACACCGAGAGACCAGTTCACCGGCCCGTACGGCGTGGTCAGAAGACTCTTTCCGTTGGTCCGGTCGAGCACAAAGAAGTAGCCGTTGCGGGATGTCTGCATCAGCATCTTGCGCGGCTGTCCTCCGAAATCGGCATCGACCAGCACTGGAGTTTCGACCGCATCCCAATCGTGGGTGTCATGCGGAGAGGCGGAGAAAGCCCAGGCCAGCTTCCCGGTGTCGGCATTGAGGGCCACGATGCTGCAGGTGTAAGGGTTGTCGCCGGGGCGGGTCTTGCCGTTCAGCACCGGCGTGGGATTGCCGGTTCCCCAATAGACCAGGTTCAGTTCCGGGTCATAGGTGCCCGTCATCCACGTCATGCCTCCCGAGGTCGTGTTCTTAGTGATAATTGGAGGCGTCACGTCCCACTGCCATTGCGTCTTGCCGCTCTCAGGATCAATCGACTTCAGGAACCCGGGGATGTTGTCCATATCACCGCCGACACCAACCAGCACGTGATCGCGCACCACCAGGGGTGACATGGTGGACCAATAGCCCTTGGCGTTGTCCGCGATCTGGACGTTCCAGCGGACTTTGCCGTCTTTGGCATCCAGGGAAATGAGGTGCGCATCGGGAGTGGTGAAAAACAACCAGCCCTTGTACATGGCAACGCCGCGATGTCCGATGTGGAGGCCTGGGTTGGGCGGATAGGTGTAATGCCAGATCTGATGTCCGGAGCGCGCATCCACTGCCCAGACGTTGTCCGGCACCGTGAAATACAGGATGCCGTTGACCAGAAGGGGCGAGGACTTCAGGGCCGCCGGCTGTCCCGGTCTGGAACGCCCAGGCCAGCGTGAGCGACCGAACGTTCTGCGGAGTGATCTGGGTCAGCGGACTATGGCGCCTGCCGGAATAATCTCCGTGATAGCTCGGCCAGCTGTCGGCGGACGGGTTTGCAATGGTCGCCGGATCGAGACCCTGCGCCAGCACGCGGCCCGCAGAAAGAAACATCAGCGTGAACACCAGAGAATGAAGAGCCTTATGGAAGTGATTCATGGTTCGCAATCCGGTTCGCTCCTAACGCAGGGTTTGCAGGTAAGCCATCAGGTTGTGAACGTCGTCGTCGGTGTACTTTGGCAGCAACTCGGCGTGAGCCTCAGCCGGGGCATGGATCGTGTACTTGATCGAAGTTGCGGGCCAGGACTGATACCACCCGGCCGCGTCGGTCAGTCCGATGGTGAACTCGTCCTGATACGAGAGCTCGCCGGACACAGTCTGGCCGGACGGCGTTGTGACCGTGACCGTCGCCTTGGCGAAGCGCGGATAGAGCATTCGCTTTTCAAGCTCCAGCCCCTTATAACGCGTGGCAATGCCGGCCAGGTCGCCGGTGGGAGAATGGCAGGACGAGCAAGTCCCCGCACCATTGAAATACTGCTTGCCGGCCTCGACATTGCCGGTTTGAAGGTCAGCCACCGATACACCGCGGCGGCCGCCGGGATGCGCGTCAGCCTTTTTCTTCTGTGCGTGAAGGAACGCGGAAAGCGCCGTGATCTCCGGCAGAGAAAACTTGAATGCCGGCATGCCGGTTGCCGGACGTCCGTTGCGTACGACCGGGCCGATCTTATTGCCCCGCACGTCGCTGGTGACCAGATCTGAATCGATCAGGTTCGGCCCGGTCTCGCCGCCAAAGCCTTCGCGGCCATGACAAAACGCACAATTCTGGCCAAACAGAGTTTTGCCGCGCTCCACGACCGGAGCCGAGGACGCTGTGGTGACCGGCTTGGTCTGCGCTGTCACAAACGCGCAACTGGCCAGCAAGGCCATACTGATCGGTACGATGATTCTGAATTTGAACCCGATGAATTTGAACCGGCTGAACTTAAACTCAGATGAACTCGCCAAGGAATGCAGCATCGAACCAGGGTCCTCCAATCGAGTGGTCGCGCCAACCGTGGAATGCCAGTGCGCGGCCAGAGCGAAAACGAAGTCTAGTCCCCCAGAGAGGGCGACTGCAACGTTAGTCTCCCCATTTTTTTCATTCAGATGTACACTTTGCGGTCTATGGACAAACTATCGCGGCGCACCATGCTGAAGGGCGCTCTCTCGGGAGCGGCCGTGGCTTCGGTCTCGTCTCTGTCGTGGTCGGAGACAACTCCTCCGACAAAGCGCAAGGGGCGCATCAAACAGTCGGTTTCACGCTGGTGCTACAAAGACATCCCGCTCGACCAGCTCTGTGCTTACGCCGCCCAGATTGGCTGTAAGGGCATTGACCTGCTCAAGCCGGAAGAATACGAAGTACCGCGGAAGTATGGTCTGGTGTGCAGCATGGCCTATGCCGGCGGCGGTGACATTCCCAATGCCCTGAACCGGGTCGAGAACCACGCGAAAATCGAAGAAGGTTTTCGCCAGTACATTCCGCTGGCAGCCAAGGCGGGTGTGCCGAACGTGATCACCTTTTCCGGCAACCGCGCCGGCATGTCGGACGAAGAAGGCGCGAAGAACACCATCATCGGTCTCAACCGGGTGAAAAAGATTGCCGAAGACAACGGCGTGGTCATCTGCATGGAGCTGCTCAACAGCAAAGTGAATCACAAGGACTACATGTGCGACCACACCGCCTGGGGTTTGCAGGTGGTGCAGGCGGTGAACTCACCACACGTCAAGCTGTTGTACGACATCTACCACATGCAGATCATGGAAGGAGACCTGGTCTCGACCATTCAGCAGAACATTCAGTGGCTGGCCCACTTCCACACCGGAGGCGTCCCCGGCCGGCATGAACTCGACGGCACCCAGGAAGTGCAGTGGGATGGAGTAATGCGCGGCATCGCCGCCACCAGTTACCAGGGCTACGTGGCGCATGAGTTCGTGCCCACCCGCGATCCGCTAACCTCGCTGCGCGAAGCCGTGGATTTGTGCGACGTTTGATTCTGCCCATGTGTGTGGGGCGGGCGCCCTCGCCCGCCGCTTTGAGTGTTTGTCAAAACTCTTCAAAATCAGCTCCAGAGGCGTCGGACTGAGCCTGCCCTGAGCGGAGTCGAAGGGAGTGTCCGACGCACACCGCCCCACCCGGCGGATGTCCTAGCACAAGGGTAACTTCCTCGATCCGCGAAAACGGCATCAAATACATGCCATGCAATGCAGTGCGAAAACCGCCGGTGCACTGACGCTGTTCGGATTTGTGCTCAGTGCGTCTTTCGTGCAGGCGCAGAGCCAGGCCTCCCAGAACTCGGACGCAGTTAAGCAGGTCCGCCGCGAACATTCCAGCCGGCGTCCGGCCCCGGCGGTATTGAGCCCGGACGATGGGTTATCAGTAATCGCTGCCGCGCTGGACGCGCGAGTCAAAGCGGCCAAGCAGCCTGACTGTTCACACCTGGTGCACGCCATCTACCTTCAGGCCGGGTTCCCCTATCCTTACGCCAGCTCTTCCGATCTTTACGACGGGACCGACGAGTTCCAGCGAGTGACCCGTCCGCAGCCCGGCGACCTGGTGGTTTGGCCGGGGCATGTGGGCATCGTGGTCAATCCGGCGCAGCGCGCATTCTTCAGCCGGCTGCGTCGCGGGCCCGGCATTGATGCCTACGACGCGCAGTACTGGAAGCAGCGCGGGCAGGTTAGGTTCTACCGCTATGTAAAGCAGGACCCGGCCCGCGCGACGAAGACGCATCTGGTGAGTCAGCGGCACAAATAAATCCCTTCTGAAATCGGTTGCGCCCGCGTGGGGCGACCGCACCCCATGCTCCCCCTTGTGAGATAATTTTCCTTCATGGATTGCGAGGAATTTCATGGCTGAGCACAAGGTTTTCTGCGTCAAGCTGAAGAAAGAGCTTCCCGGCCTGGATGAGCTTCCGTTCGACACCGAGCTGGGCCAGAAGATCTATGACAACGTCTCCCTCGAGGCCTGGAAGGGGTGGACGGAATTCTGCAAGATGCTGCTCAACGAATATCGCCTTAACCCCGCCCGCCGCGAAGACCAGGCAGCGATCGTGAAGCAGATGGAGCAATACTTCTTCGGCGAAGGCGCGGCCCCGCCCAAAGAGTACGTGCCCCCCGCCAAATGAGCACTCAGCCATCAGCACTCAGCCCTCACACAATCTGGTGACCAGTAACGAACAGTATCCAATGGGCTGGAACAGTGTGTCTTAGATCTGAGTGCCGAATGCTGAGTGCTGAGTGTCGGGGTTACGACTGCCCTATTTTTAGTGCAATTTTCATCACTCTGTAACATGGCTTTGCTAGAACTTGGGATGATGAGTGCCGCCGTTTACGACACGCTCATTCTCTCCGACCTGCACCTGGGATCGGAGATCAGCCGCGCGGAGCAGGCCACGCGGATGCTGCGGGAAAACCGTTTCCGCCGTCTGATCCTGCTGGGCGACATTTTTTCCGACCTCAACTTTGGCCGCCTGACCAAGCCCCACTGGAAGTTCCTCGGCTACATCCGCAAACTCTCCAATCCCAAGCGCGGTATTGAAGTGGTCTGGGTGGAGGGCAACCACGATCGCGGGCTCAGCAACATCATGTCCCATCTGGTGGGCGTGAAGGTGTATGAGGAATACGAGTGGGAGTTCGAGGGCCGCCATCACCTCGCGGTTCACGGTCACCAGTTCGACCGCTTTGCCGTTAACAACCTGCTGCTAAGTGCGGTGGGAACGTTTCTGCATCTGCAATTGCAGAAACTCGATTTCAAGGGCAAAGCGTTCTCGCGATTTCTCGATCGCCTGAACGCCCGCTGGTTGCGGCTCTCCACGAAAGTGGCCGCGGGCGCCATGGCGCATGCCCGCCTACGCCACGCCGACCGCGTGTTTTGCGGCCACACCCACCAGGCCACGTGCAGCGAACGCGATGGCGTCGCTTATTACAATTCCGGCAGCTGGACCGATTTTCCGCCAACCTACCTGACGATTGACTCCGATGGCGTTCGCATCCACGAATACCGCGAGAAAAATACAGAACCGGAATCCGCCCTGACCAGTTCCAGCGCAGCTGAAACCGCTGACGAATTTCTTGCAGAGGCCGAATACGAAAGCGTTGGCTGACCGCGTCTGCCTGACTCCTCCCCGGTTTTCAGAAATGCAAAACAATTCCCGTGGAGAGCCGGAAATTATTCTGCGTATTGCTGAAGAAACGGGTTTGCAGCATGTCGCCCTGCACGCGCAAGCCGATTCCGTGGATCAGGCGATAGTCGATCCCTCCACCAAACGCGCTGGCAAACGAAGTGTCAGAGTCGGAAAACCCGGCGGCGCTTTCGTGTATGTGGGAAGCCCCGAACAAGGCGTGGGCAAAGGGCGTGAATTTCCCTACCCCGACGGACACGCGCGGGCCCAGCACCACGGTATTAAGGCTGGTATCGGCGCTGAAACTCGGGGGAACCGGGATATCCTGCGAGCCGTACAGGCCGCTGAAATCAACCACAAATCCGACCCAGGGAAGCACCTTGCCTTCGAGCGACCCGTTCCAGCCGTTCAGGTTGGTGCGGCCGTTGGAAGAAAAGTCGGCGCTGCCGTAGGAATATCCGAAGAAGACATTTCCGCGAGTTGGGATTTGAGCCAGCGCCACGGTGGGCAGCAGCAGGAGAATGAAGACGATAATTGTGAGTTTGGACACAGAAATTCTCATTGGCGGTTAGATGTGAAGTCAGGAAGCGTGGGTTGTGTACCGCGATCCACGTGGGGACAGCCGCCGCCCTCGGCTGTACCCCACGCGATCACTGTTAGTGCTCGCGCTGAAAACGGTAGGGGCCGCGGTGTTCCAGCGCGAATGCCTCCGCTACTTTCAGGAACGCGCGGGCCGCGTGGGACAGGCTGGCGGCTTCGCGATAGACCAGCCGCAGTTTCCGGTGCAGCCGCAACTCCCGAACTGGGATCCTGACCAGCTCGCCGCGGGCCAGTTCGTTTTCCACACTGATGGCGGGCAGGAGCGCGACCCCGTTGCCCATGGCCACGAAACGCTTGATGGCCTGCAGGGTGGGCAGTTCGATGTCCATATGCAGCGGTGTCCTGTGTTGCTTGAATGCCTGGATCACTTTTTCGCGATAGGGCGAGGAGACAATGTGAGCGACGAACGACTCCGCCCCCAATTGCCGGATACTGACCTGGGCTTCCCCCGCGAGCGGGTGCGTGGGAGGTACCACGAAAATCAATTCGTCGAGGTAAGCGACGACGGAGCGCAGCTGCGGTTCCTGCGGATCGTAAGTGAGGACACCCAATTCCGTGTTGTGACGCAGCACATCCCCGGGAATATGGCTGCCCAGCGAACGCTCGACCGCAATGCGCACCATGGGATGCAGCCGGCGGAACTGGGCCAGCACCGGCAGGAGATAGAGCGCGGTAAATTCATTGGCCGCGATGCTTAGCTTGCCGCGGTGCAACTGGCGCAACTCGCCGAGCGCGCTGGCGGCATCATCGCGAAGGTTGAGCAGTCGCTCGGCGTATTCCTGCAGCACGCGTCCGGCGTCGGTCAGCCGGCCGTCGCGCGAAGAGCGGTCAAACAAAGGCTCGCCGAGATCATCCTCCAGCTTGTGAATCGACTGGCTCACCGCCGATTGGGTGCGATGCAGCTTTTCCGCTGCCCGGGAGAACTTTCCTTCCCGAGCCACAGCAAGGAACACTTCCAGCTGCGCGAGATCCATTCCAACCTACCTTAACTTACCTTCACTAATCATTAGTAATACTTATTAAGTAACTAACTCTAATACTAACATAATAATTATAAGATTCTCTTAGCATTCCCCTGCGCGCTAGCATAAAGCTCGTACCTGCGGGAGGGACTCGGCATGGAACGAGCAAGGATCACGGTATTCGACACGACCCTGCGCGACGGCGAGCAGTCACCGGGATGCAGCATGAACGTGCAGGAGAAGCTGCGCCTGGCGCACCAGCTCGATCGCCTGGGCGTGGATGTCATCGAAGCCGGCTTTCCCATCGCCTCGGAGGGCGACTTTGCCGCGGTACAGGCGATTGTCGCCACCATCCGGCGGCCCATCATCGCCGCCCTGGCCCGTGCCTGCGCCCCCGATATCGAGCGCGCGTGGCAGGCGCTCCAGGGCGCCGCGCGTCCGCGTATTCATGTCTTTCTGGCTACCTCTGACATTCATCTTCAGTACAAGCTGAAAATTTCGCGGCAGCAGTGCCTGGAGCAGGCGCGCGATTCGGTCCGGCTGGCCAAATCGTTGTGCGCCGACGTGGAATTCTCTCCCGAGGACGCCACCCGCACCGATCACGAATTCCTCTACCAGGTGCTCAATGCGGTGGTCGAAGCCGGGGCCACGACCCTCAATATCCCGGACACGGTCGGCTACAGCATGCCGGCCGAATTCGGCGAGCTGATCCAGAGCATTCGACAGCGCGTGCGCGGCATCGAGAAGGTGACCATCTCGGCGCACTGTCACAACGATCTTGGGGCTGGCGGTGGCGAATTCGCTGGCCGCGATCGCCGCGGGTGCGCGTCAGGTGGAGTGCACCATTAACGGCATCGGAGAGCGCGCGGGCAACGCTTCACTCGAAGAAATTGTGATGGCGATGCGAGTGCGGCCCGACCGGTATGTCTATGACACTGGGATCGTCAGCGAGCAATTGTTCCCCGCGAGCCAGATGCTGAGTGAAATCACGGGCGTGCCGGTGCAACCCAATAAGGCGGTGACCGGGCGCAACGCATTTGCGCACGAAGCTGGCATCCACCAGGACGGCATGCTGAAGAACCCGCTGACTTACGAAATCATGACCCCGCAGTCGGTGGGCGTGCCCGACTCGAAGCTGGTGCTGGGCAAGCACTCCGGACGTCATGCCCTGGGACTGCGCTGCGAGCAGCTGGGCTTCCAGTTCGATCGCCGTGAACTGGATGAAGTCTATCGCCGGTTCGTGGTGCTCGCCGACAAGATCAAGCACGTGGAGGAGCACCATCTGCTGGAGTTGATCCAGCAGGTGCGAGGGACGATGGCGTATCCGGCGAGAGGAGCAAGTCCGGCCGAACCAGTTGTGAACCGGTTGCCATCCTGAGTCTGTCATCCTAAACCGTGTCATCCTGAGCGGAGCTGGCCCATTCGCATGCGAATGGGCTGGCGGAGTCGAAGGACCCCTAGCTTATCGAAATATCTGGGGGCGCGACTCTTCTGATTTCGGCCTAACCGCGGTAAAGCTTACAGGGGTCCTTCGACTGCGTAGAAGCTTCGCTGCGCGAAGCTCCTCCTCCGCTCAGGATGACATAGCGTTTTTTCTGTGGCAGGTTCCGCTTACAATAACAACCCATGCTCCTGAATATCACTGCCCTTCCCGGCGACGGCGTCGGACCCGAAGTTACCGACGAGGCCGTCCGCGTTCTGGAAACTATCGCTGAAGTTTTCGGCCATCAGCTCAGCGTCACGCGCAAGCCCGTCGGGGGCGCAGCCCTGCTTTCCAGCAAGGACCCGTTGCCCGCGGACACGTTGCAGAGCTGCCTGGCCTCGGGGGCGGTGTTGCTGGGAGCGGTGGGCGGTCCGTCATTCGATAATTTTCCCAGCCATCTGCGGCCGGAGAGCGGGCTGCTGCGGCTGCGGCGCGAACTGGGAGTGTTTGCCAATCTGCGGCCGGCGTTGTGCTTCGCCGCACTGGAAGACACTTCTCCGCTGCGGGCGGAAGTAGTGCGTGGCACTGACGTCATGATTGTGCGCGAACTCCTGGGCGGCATTTACTTCGGACAGCCGCGCAGCACGCAAGGCGCGCCGGGCGATCGCGTAGCCATCGACACCATGCGCTACGGCGAGGCCGAAATTGAGCGCATCGCGCGCGTGGCTTTTGAGCTGGCGCGGTCGCGCCGCCGCAAAGTCGCTTCCGTGGACAAGGCCAACGTTCTCGATTGCTCTCGCCTGTGGCGCGAGGTCGTGACCCAGGTGGGCCAGCAATATTCCGACGTCAAGCTGAGTCACATGTATGTGGATTCGGCAGCCATGGCGCTGGTGGCGCGTCCCGCGGATTTCGATGTGGTGCTCACGGAAAATATGTTTGGCGACATTCTCTCCGACCAGGCGGGCGCCGTGGTGGGATCGCTGGGCATGCTGGGCTCGGCCAGCATTGGCGGCTCCGTCGGCCTCTACGAGCCGGTGCATGGCTCGGCGCCCGATATTGCCGGGCAGGGCATTGCCAATCCTCTGGGCGCGATTCTGTCGGCGGGAATGTTGTTGCGCTATTCCTTCAAGCTTGAAACCGAAGCGGCCTGCGTTGAGTCGGCGGTGGCCGCGGTGCTGGCGTCGGGATCCCGTACCAAGGATCTGGCGCGGCCGGGAGAAAGCGTGCTCAGCACATCGGAGATGGGAAAGAAAGTCGCCGCCGCAGTGCGGGAGCGTTCCAATCCTGCCGGACAGAAAGCGGCCAGCTGATTCCTGCTCCCATTAGTGAACTCTGTAGCTGGATTTCCACAAGGTTTTTCCCTTCCACGGGCTGCATCTCAGACCGTCGAGAGTAGGATTCATCCAACCAATATTTATTCCGCCCGAGAGGAGGCAGAAATGCTCTCCAAATGCGCCAATCCGGGCTGCGCGGCCACTTTTCTGTATCTGCATCAGGGAAAGCTGTTCCGTCTGGACACCAATGTCGAAGCTGTTGCCGGCACATCCGCGGCAGCAACGAAAAAGCCTTCGCGACGCGTGGAGTTCTTCTGGCTGTGTAATCAGTGCGCTGCGGAAGTGACGCTAGGCTACAAGCGCGGAACAGGCATCACGGTGGTGCCCCTGCCAAAAGCGCTGGAGCGTGCCGCCTCAGCCTCGTAGCCATGTAGGCGCGAGCGTCCACGCTCGTGCGGCAGCGCCACGGACGACTCGGCACGAGCGAGACGCTCGCGCCTACATCAGGCTACCTGGCGGTGTTTTTCCAGCATGGAAAGGAATTCCCGGGTGAGCTGCTCGTCCCAGTATCCCGAGCGGGCTTCTTCGCGCATGGTGATGGCCGCCTGCTCATGGCTGAGCGCAACTTTGTAGGGACGCTGCGTGCGCAGGGCATCGTACACGTCCACCACCTGCAGCACGCGCGCCAGCAGCGGTATTTCGCCGCGCTGCAGGCCGTCGGGATAGCCGCTGCCGTCGGAATGTTCGTGGTGACTGCGAATAATCGGCAGCACCAGGCGCAGAGACTTGAGGGGCTGGCAGATGTTCTCGCCGGTCACCGGATGCCGCTTCATGATGGCCCACTCTTCGGGAGTGAGGTTCGTTCCCTTTTTCAGGATTTCGTCGGGCACCGCAATCTTCCCCAGATCGTGCAGGTACCCGCCGCGGCGCAGGGCCACGATAGATTCCTGGTCAAGACGAAGGTGGCGTCCCAGTTCGCTGGCATGACGCGCCAGGCGTTCGCAGTGGCCTTCGGTGTAGGGATCGCGGCTCTCCACGCTCAAACCCAGAGTGCACAATACCGATTCCGCCGTTTCCAGTTCATCGGTAAACTCTTTGAGTTTGAGCAGGGACTTGACCCGGGCAAACAGTTCTTCGGGAAAAATCGGTTTGTGCAGAAAATCGTCGGCTCCCGATTCGATGCCCAACACCCGGTCCTGGCGGTCGGAAAGACCGGTAATCAGAACGAACGGGATGAGGCGGGTGGTGGGATTCTCTTTGAGTTCCCGGCACAATTCGTATCCCGACTTGCCGGGCATGACAACATCGGAAAGAATCAGGTCGGGCGGATGGCGGAGAATCTCAGCTTCAGCCTGGGCCGCGTCGGGAACCGCCACCACGTCATAGCCGTGGGTCGCCAGCAATTCCTGCATCAGGCCCATGATGTCCCGATTGTCGTCCACCACAAGGATTCTGGGCGGGGACCTCCGAATAGGCACTTCACTCATCTCCTGATAAGACACGGAGCGGGAGGAAATGGTTGTCGGCACTTTCTGCAGGGGGCTCATGGTCCAGCCGGAGGTGACAGTCACTATTGTAAACGATTTCATCGAGCCTGAACCCTCATTGAAGTGCCTTGTTCCCGTTCTGGAACAAAGTGTTGGAGATGTGACCGGCGTCCTTGTTCGGTGCGCTGGCGAACCCATAGCCTTGCCGCATGCCTCGATTCCTGTTTTCGACAATGTTGTTCGCTCTTTTGTTTCCGGCGGGCGCCGCTTTCGGCGTCTCCAAGCCGCATGTCGTCTCTTTTGGCAAGTGGACCACAATCAAGTGGTGCGCCGGAGTCAACGAAGCCGAGTGTCTTGACCTGAAGATGCGCGCTCTCTACGTGGATGGCCGCGCCCGCGAATCGACTCTGGGCGCCGCGCACGACATCACTGAACGCCTGTTCGTGGTGCGGCGTGCTTTCCGCGTGAACGACAATCTGCCGGGCGATCCGGCGGCCACACACTGGGTGTGGCAGCGCGGCGGATGGTTGCTGGTGGACCGCATGACCGGCCGAGTCTCTTCCCTCACCCTGCCTGAATTCGATCCTTACGATTCGGTCGTGAGCTGGTATCGCGATTACGCGGCCTATTGCGGGGTCTCCGATGACGGCAAGAAACTCTTCGCTATCGTATTCCAGGTCGGACGCCGGAAGCCGGTCCTGAAGAAAGCTCTCGGAGAAGCCGGTGGCGATGATGCGCCTGATTCAGAGTGCCCGGCGCCGGGCTGGGAGCGCCGTCCGGTACGGGTCACCTTCGCGCCTGATGAAACCCGCAAATCCATGTACGCAGTGCGCGGACATGCTGCGGATCTGGTGACCGACGACGACGGGGAGGAGGAGAAGGCTGCACAGTAAGAAGTGGGAAGGGCACGACTTCAGAGGCTGCGGAAAAACTCAATTTGCCCGAACGAAGCTACCACGGGGGCTGAAGCCCGCACACATTTCTGACGACTTACGCGGCCCTGAAGGGCCGCTCTTCCACGAAGGGCCGACACTGGCGAGTTTTTCCGCAGCCACTTCATTCTTGCGATCAGGCAGGTCAAAGAGATTAGCTGCGATTGATCTTTGCCGTGGCGCAGGCGAACAACAGGTCCCTCCACTCCGCTCGCTGCGCTTCGCTACGGTCGGGATGACAGGGAGACGGATGTGGGTCGTGGCTGGAGGTGCGACTGGGAGTGATTTCTGCTTGAGGTAGCTGTATCCCGCGAACAGGAGCAGCGTCGTTCCGACCGCCACGTAGTTGCGCCAGCGGGCGCGCATCTCCGGCGGTTCCGAGAAACTCCTGGCCAGGATTGCGCCGAGACCGAGACCGGCGGCCAGGCCTCCGAGATGAGCGGAATTGTCGATGCCCGGCGCCAGGCCGAAAAACAGGTTGTAGGCAGCGAACATGATCAGACTTTTGAGCGTGGGCTTCAGCGCAGCCTTTGCAATGGGGAGTTTCCCCAGGTAGAGAACCGCGATCAGTCCGCCGGCAAGACCGAATATTGCTCCCGAGGCTCCCGCTCCAATACCGCCGGGATGCCACCACAGGCTGGCCAGGCTGCCGGCGATCCCAGTGGCGGTGTAAACCAGCAGGTAACTCCAGCGATCAAAGATCCGCTCCGCCAGCAGGCCCAGATTCCACAGACACCACATGTTAAAAAAAATGTGGATGATGCCGATGTGAACATAATTCGAGGCCAGCATCCTCCAGGGCTGCAATCCGAGCGATAGCGGGGCAAAGTTCGCTCCCCACATCACCAGTTGCACGGGCGTCGGCGACAACAGAGACACTCCCGAAAGCACCATGGCGAGAAAGACGAGGACATTGATGCCGACAATCACGTAAGTCAGGTGAAACGGCGGGCGGCTCCGCTGCGGCGGAGGCGCAACACTTTCACTTGAGGAGACTATGAGACCTGTATCGGCAAGGCAGTCGCGGCACAGGGGACTAGCATCTTCTTTCGAAGAGGACTGCAATTCGCGACCGCAGCGCACACAATTCGGCATGAAATCTCCAGGCACGTGTAGCGCCGGCATCCTGCCGGCTGGGGGCGCCGGGACGGCGGCGCTACCTTAAAGACCGTCTCGCCATCATCGCACGTGACTAATCGCCCATCGTCTCCACCGCCGGCATTTCCAGGGTCTTTCTAGCCGTCACCGGCGCGCTCGTGACCAGGGCCACGGAGCCAACCACAATGGCGCTGCCCGCCAGGATGAATCCGGTCACCCGCTCATGCAGCACCAGCCAGCCCAGAAACACCGCCACCACCGGATTGACGTACGCGTAGGTAGAAACTTTCGAGGTCGGCACATGGCCCAGCAGCCAGATATAAGCCGTGTATCCGACCCAGGACCCGAAAACCACCAGGTAGAGTGTGGCCGCGATTCCGCGGGTGGTCCATACCGTTCGCGCTGCGTCGCCCAGGGTGAGCGCAATCAGAAAGTTTGCTACCCCCGCGGCGATCATCTGCCAGGCAGTGGCTGAAAAGGGATCCACCTCGGCAGACTTCCACTTCTTAGCCAGCACCGAGCCCAGTGCCCAGCTGAACGATCCGCCCACCAAACTGATGGAAGCCCAGAACTGGACTCGTCCCAGGGCGGTGGTGGCGGAGAGATCGGGCCACAACAATACCAGCAGCCCGGCGACCCCCATGCCGAGTCCGACTTTGCCTCGGGGCGCGATGTGATGATCGCCCAGCAGCAGTGAATCCAGCACCAGGAACCAGAGCGGGGTCACGGCGATAATGAGGGCCGCCAGGCCGGAGGCGACATACCGCTCCGCGTAAGCCAGCGTGAGGTTGCCGCCCACCAGCAGCAGCACACCCACCATCGCCATCCGAGCCAGCTGGCGCGGCCGGTAAGCAATCTTTCGCCCGCGCAGCCCGCAATACGCCAGCATGAATCCGCCCGCAATCAGAAAGCGTATGCCGCACATCAGGGCGGGCGGAATGTGCTCGACCGCAATGTCAATGCCGAGGTAGGTCGATCCCCAGAAGAAATACACCAGCGCGAAGGCCAGGATTACGGCGAAGCGTTGCTGACGTTGAGCTTGGGGCATGAGCGCGGCTGCTGCTGACGAAGCCAGAACCTAGAACATATCAGACGGTTTAGCGTGGCCGGTGGATTCAGAGTCTGCGCCAGGTGTGATCAATGGCCCGCCATCAAACATGAAAACCGGGCGATTGCTCGCCTGGACAGGTGAGGACACCTGTCCCTGCGCGAGCCGTGGCAACCGCCGGCTCTCCGGCCACCATGCTAAAATTACCTCAGCCCAATGCTTCCAGACGTGCAACACCTCATGGAGCTACAGCAGGCGGACCGCGAAATTCTCCGCCTCAATCAGGAAGTTGCCGCGCTGCCCAAACGCGTGGCCGCCATCGAAGCCAAGCTGGCCGGCACCAAAGCCGGGCTGGAGCAGGCCAAAGCCGCGGTCAAGGCCGATGAAGCCACCAGGCGCAAGTACGAAAGCGCCATTCAGGACCAGCAGGGCAAAATCTCCAAGTATCGCGACCAGTCTCTGGCCGTAAAAACCAACGAACAGTACAAGGCGCTGATGCACTGAGATCCAGTTTGCCGAGCAGGAGATCAAGGCCAACGAAGACAAGATTCTGGAGTTGATGCTTAACGCCGAGGCCCGCGACAAAGACGTGAAGGCGGCCGAGCTTGAACTGAAAGCCGAAATGGCGGAGATCGAGAAGGAAAAGGCCGCCGCCCGCGAGCGCACCGCCGAAGACGAGAAGCTGCTGGCGGAGTGGAATGCCAAGCGCAACCAGGCCCGCGCCGGAGTGAACGAAGACCTGCTGCGCCAGTACGAACGCGTGGCTAAATTTCGCGGCTCCGGTATCGCCGAAGTGCGCGACCAGAAATGCATGGGCTGCCAGGTCATGCTGCGTCCGCAGACTTACAACGAAGTGCGCGGCGGACAGATCGTAGTCTGCGAATCCTGCCAGCGCGTTCTGTACTTCGATCCCGCCACCGGAGTGGCGGTGGAACGGCCCAGTCTTACCGCCAAACGCCGGGCCCGGCCCAAGACCCATGTGGACAAAGCCTGGTTTTACCGGGCGGAGTATGCCGATCTGGGCGAGGTCTTCTTCGCCTTTATGAACACCGATGGCAGCGCCAGCCGCAGAGTGTATGACGCTCACACCGGCAGGAAAATCGGCGACACGCAGCAGCAGCCCGGAGATTTCAGCGCGGTCTTCGCGGACGATATCAAGTCCGGCGTGCGCCTTCACACCACGCTGGACCTGGAACAACTGGAAGAGTGGGCGTCGGAACTGCCCATGACCGAACTCGACGAATTGCACGCCGATTTGAAAAAAGCCCTCCGCGAAGCTCCCCTCGAAACCCAGCCGTCGGAACATCCCGCCGCCAGCTGATCACAACGAACCGCGTGAGGGTAAGATCATGTCATGCCCTCAAAGTCAGGCGCTTCGTCGCTTCCCGTCGTAAAAATTTCCCGCCGTGGCGCCCAGCGCCTGCAGGGCGGCCACGTCTGGGTCTATCGCTCCGACGTCGTCTCGGCCGACGGGGTCGCGCCCGGGACCGCCGTGGCCGTCACCGATGAGCGCGGGAAATTTCTGGGCACCGCCCTCTACAGCAGCGCCTCGCAAATCGCCATCCGCCTGATTTCGCCCCACGCCGTGAATGATCTCAGCCGCCTGCTCCGGGAACGTATTCAGGAAGCCATCACTTATCGGGAACGGGTGGTACAGGACAGCGATGCCTATCGCGTGATCTTCAGCGAGGCTGACTTTCTTCCCGGACTGATCGTGGACCGTTACAACGATCTGGTTTCCATCCAGGCCCTGACCCAGGCCATGGACGCGGATCCGGTCCGCGGCGTGATTGTGTCTGAGCTGCGCGACCGCCTGAAACCGGCAGCCATCGCGGAACGCGTCGATCCCCGGATCCGCGAACTGGAGCAATTGCCGGCGCGGCCTTCAGGCCTGGTTCTGGGAGAAAAGACAGGCACGGTTTTCACCATGAACGGTGTGCGCTTTCACTACCAGGCGCTGGAGGGACAGAAAACCGGCTCCTTCCTCGACCAGCGGGAGAATTACGCAGCCGCTGCGGGCCTTGCTCATGGCGAGGCCCTCGACGTTTTCTGCTACCAGGGTGGATTTGCGCTGCACCTGGCCCAGGCCTGCTCCAAAGTCACCGGCGTGGACAGCTCCCGCCCCGCGCTCGAAGTGGCCGACCGCAATGCTGCATTGAACGGCCGCGACATCGAATGGGTCGAGGCTAACGCCTTCGACCTGTTGCGCGACTACGCCGATGCCGGGCGGCGCTACGACACCATCGTGCTCGATCCTCCCGCCTTCGCCAAAAGCAAGGCCAACCTCGAAACCGCCCTGCGCGGCTACAAGGAGCTCAACCTGCGCGCGCTCAAGATGCTGCGCCCCGGCGGCATTCTGGTCAGCTGCTGCTGCTCCTATCACGTCAGCCCCGCCCAATACCTGGAAGTGGTGGGAGATTCGGCCCGCGATGTCCACAGAAATCTTCGGGTCGTGGAAAACCGTGGACAAGCGAAAGATCATCCGATCCTTTTGAATGTGCCAGAAACCGAATACCTCAAGTGCGTCATAGCCTACGTAAGTAATTGAAAATAAGATTACATATTGTTGTTGACAATATAACACTCATATTTTATTATCGGACTACACTAAATCATAATCCAGGGCGGTAACAGAGGCCCTAAAACACAACTTTGTAGATTCTTTAAGAGGAGGATTTTATGACCGTACTAACCCGTTGGGATCCCTACCGCGAGTTCAGCAGCGTGCAGGACCGCCTGAACCGTTTGTTCAACGCCTCGTTCAACGAAGGCCGGGATGAGTCCCTGACCACCTCGAGCTTTGCTCCGGCGGTTGACGTTTACGAAGACGAACACAACGTCACCCTGAAGATCGAAGTTCCGGGGATTGACGAGAAGGACATTGACGTCCGCATCGAAAACAACACCCTGACCGTGCACGGCGAGCGCAAACTGGAGAAGGACGAGAAGGAAGAGAACTACCGCCGCATCGAGCGGCAGTATGGCAGCTTCACTCGCACCTTCACCCTGCCGACCACGGTGGACACGGAAGGCGTCTCCGCCAACTACGAGAAAGGTGTGCTGAAGGTAAAGCTGGCCAAGAAGGCCGAAGCCAAGCCCAAGCAGATCAAGGTCAACGTAGGCGGTGAAAAGACGCTCGAAGGCAAGGGCCCAAGCAAAGCTGCATAAGTTGCAGCAATGGAGGACGGGCGTCCCCGCCCGTCGCTCTGCAGCTGGACAAACCGACGGGAGGCGGCCGACTGACCGCCTCCTGTTTGTATTTGAGCAATCAGCCTTTAACACTTAGCATTTGGCTCTCGATGAGAAGATGGGCCTTCGCTCGTGCTGCACAGGCCATCGCCTGACGGGCGGGGACGCCCGTTCTCCATCGAGATCCGATTGCTAAGTGCCAAGTGCTAATTGCTGTTTTTGAGGAGCTTTTATGGCGATTCGTTGGGAAAAACTTACGGTGAAGGCGCAGGAAGCAGTACAGCGCGGCAACGACCTCGCCTCCGAACACGGTAACCCTGAACTGTTGCCGCTCCATCTGCTGGCGGCGCTGCTCGAGGACAAAGAGGGAATCGTGCAGCCGGTGCTGGAGAAAATCGGCATCGGTCCGCAAGCCGCCCTCAACGAGACCTACCGTGAGATTGAGCGCCTGCCCAAGGTTTCCGGCGGCGGAGCGGCCCAGGCCACGCTTTCCAAGGCGGCCAACGACCTTCTGGACCGGGCCTTCAAGGAAGCTGCCAATTTTAAGGACGAATATGTTTCGACCGAGCACCTGCTGCTGGCCATCACCCACCTGAAGCGCGACCCGGCCCAGGAAATCCTGGCCCGGCAGGGTGCGACCTACGATGCCATTCTCAAGGCTTTGACCTCGGTGCGCGGATCGCAGAAAGTCACGGACCAGAATCCTGAGGCCAAGTACCAGGCGCTGGAGCGTTATGCCCGCGACCTGACCGAGCAGGCACGGCGGGGAAAACTCGATCCGGTGATCGGCCGCGACGAGGAAATCCGCCGCGTGGTGCAGGTGCTCTCCCGCCGCACCAAAAACAATCCGGTGCTGATCGGCGAGCCCGGCGTGGGCAAGACCGCGATCGTCGAAGGCCTGGCCCAGCGCATCATCTCCGGCGACGTGCCCGAGGCCCTGAAGAACAAGCGCGTGGTGGCGCTCGATCTGGGCGCGATGCTGGCGGGCGCGAAGTTTCGCGGCGAATTTGAAGATCGCCTCAAGGCGGTGCTCAAGGAAATCGAAGACTCGCAGGGCAAAATCATTCTGTTCATCGACGAACTGCACACCCTGGTGGGTGCGGGCGCGGCGGAAGGCGCGATTGACGCGTCCAACATGCTGAAGCCGGCGCTGGCCCGCGGCGAATTGCGCGCCGTCGGCGCCACCACGCTCAATGAGTATCGCAAGTACATCGAGAAAGACACGGCGCTCGAACGCCGCTTCCAGATCGTGTTTGTCGGGGAACCGAACGTCGAAGACACCATCGCGATTCTTCGCGGGCTGAAAGAACGCTACGAAGTGCACCACGGCGTACGCATCAAGGACTCCGCCATTGTGGCCGCGGCCACCTTGTCACATCGCTATATCTCGGACCGCTTCCTGC
The DNA here is from genome assembly GCA_963699935.1 of Terriglobia bacterium. GTDB lineage: Bacteria > Acidobacteriota > Terriglobia > Terriglobales > Acidobacteriaceae > JAIQFF01. Next base: position 190,051 of record CAVOVU010000016.1, on the reverse strand, counting down.
CCGACAAGGCCATCGACCTGATCGACGAGGCGGCGGCCTCGCTGCGAATCCAGATCGATTCCATGCCTACCGAAATCGACCAACTGGAGCGCCGTGCCACGCAGCTGGAAATTGAAAAACAGGCGCTGAAAAAAGAGTCAGACCCCAACTCCAAAGAGCGTTTGGGGGTGATCGAGAAAGAGCTGGCCGAGTTGCGGGAGAAATCCAACGCGCTGAAAGCCAACTGGAAACAGGAAAAGGACCTGATTGCCCGGACTCGAACCCTGAAAGAGAAAATTGAGCAGCTCAAGATCGAAGAGCAGGCGGAAGAGCGTAAGGGAAATTTACAGCGCGTGGCGGAGATTCGCTATGGGCTGCTGGTGCAGGCGGAAGAAGAGCTCAAAAAGCTGACTGCACAGATCGATGGGGCTTCCCAGGGCAAGGCGGCGGGCGGGGGCGCCCGCGCCACACGGATGCTAAAGGAAGAAGTGGACGAGGAAGACGTGGCCCGCATTGTCTCCAAGTGGACTGGCATTCCGGTTTCGAAGATGCTCGAAGGCGAGGTCAAGAAGCTGGTCACCATGGAAGAGCGGCTGCGGCAGCGCGTGGTCGGCCAGGACGCCGCCCTCGAACGCGTGGCCAATGCGATCCGCCGTTCCCGGGCTGGATTGAGTGATCCCAAGCGGCCCATTGGGTCATTTATTTTCCTGGGACCGACGGGCGTAGGCAAAACCGAACTGGCCCGCGCCCTGGCCGAGTTCCTGTTCGACGATGAGCACTCCATGGTGCGCATCGACATGTCCGAGTATATGGAGAAGCACGCTGTTTCGCGCCTGATCGGAGCGCCTCCCGGCTATGTAGGCTACGAAGAAGGCGGCCAACTGACCGAGCAGGTGCGGCGACGCCCCTATGCGGTGGTCCTGTTCGACGAAATCGAGAAGGCGCATCCCGACGTGTTCAACGTCCTGCTGCAGATGATGGACGATGGCCGCCTGACCGACGGCCGGGGCCGCACCGTGGATTTTCGCAACACGGTCATCATCATGACTTCGAACATTGGGTCAGCGTTTTTGCAGTCCGAAGGATTGCGTTCGGAGAAAGAGTTTGAAGAAGCTTCCAAGCAGGTGATGAACGCGCTGCATGGCCACTTCAAGCCTGAGTTCCTGAACCGTGTGGACGACATCATTGTCTTCCATCCGCTGGGCAAGGAGCAGTTGGTGAAGAATTATCGAGCTCCGCCTGGAAGACGTTCGCCATCTGCTGGCGGATCGCAAGATTTCGCTCGAACTGACCGACGCGGCCAAAGATCTGCTGTTTACCGAAGGCTTCGATCCGAACTTCGGGGCGCGTCCGCTGAAGCGGGCCATTCAAAAGCTGGTACAGGACCCGCTGGCCCTGAAGATCCTGGACGGTGAGGTGCTGCACGGCGATCACGTGGTCGTGGACGCCGACAAGAAAGCCGGGAAGATGGTGTTCGAGGTCAGCAAGCGGGTAGGCGAGAAGGAACCGGCGAAGGCGCGCAGATAACCAGCCATGCCCGCGTAGGGGCGGACGCCCCTCGTCCGCCCCCTACGTGGTTCTTGCTGATTGCCCAATTTCCCTTTTCGCCTTACCATCCTGTCAGTGGCTACCGCCAAAAACATTCCCGAGCTTAAGCAGCGAATCGTGTCGGCGGCGCCGGTCGAGGATGATTCCTCATTTGAGTTAAAACTCCGGCCGCAGCGGCTGGGCGAATTCATCGGCCAGCCCAAGGTCAAAGAGAACCTGGCAGTCGCGATTGAAGCGGCCAAATCGCGCGGCGAAGCTTTGGATCACGTTCTGCTTTACGGTCCCCCCGGGCTGGGCAAGACCACGCTGGCCACCATTATCGCCAACGAACTGGCTGTTCCCTTTCAGCAGACTTCCGGACCGACGCTGCAGATCAAGGGCGACCTCACCGCCATCCTTACCAACTTGCGCGACAAGCAGGTCCTCTTCATCGACGAAGTCCACCGGCTGCAGCCGGCGCTCGAGGAGATCCTGTACTCCGCGCTCGAAGACTACAAGCTGGACATCATGATCGGGCAGGGGCCGTCGGCGCGCACCCACACCATGGATGTGAAGCCATTTACTTTTATTGGAGCGACCACCCGCGCGGGGTTGCTGTCATCGCCGCTGCGGTCGCGTTTCGGCATCGTGTTGCGCCTGGAGTTTTATACCCACGAGGACTTGCGCATCATTGTGGAGCGTTCGGCTGAGATCCTTGCCATCGGAATCGACCACGCCGGAGCGCTCGAAATCGCCAGCCGCTCCCGCGGAACTCCGCGCATCGCCAACCGTTTGTTGCGCCGGGTACGCGACTATGCCCAGGTACGCGGGGCGGGAAAGATCGATTTGCCGACCGCCCAGGCTGCGCTGCAGATGCTGGAAGTTGATCGTCACGGCTTTGACGAAGTGGACCGCAAGCTGCTGCTGACCATCATCGAGAAATATCAGGGCGGCCCCGTAGGCGTAAACACCCTGGCTGCGGCCCTGGCCGAGGAGCAGGACGCGATTGAAGAAATCTACGAACCGTTCCTGATCCAGATTGGCTTCCTGAACCGCACCCCGCGTGGGCGGGTGGCCACACAATTGGCCTACGAGCATTTTGGGATCACTCCCAACCGAAAGCAGAGTTCGTTGTTCTAGTTATCGGTCGTCAGTCTTCAGTCTTCAGAAAAACCTAATTCGACGGACGACCGACTGACGGCGGATTCTTGTGAGTGATTTATTTCTAGTCGTCAGTGATCAGTTGTCAGTTCTCAGATATTCTGCTGACGACTGAAGACCGGCGACCGACGACTGATTCCCATGATTGCTCATTTGCGCGGAAAGCTGCTGGCCAAGCATCCCAACCAGGCTGTCGTCGAGACCGGCGGCGTCGGATACGACGTCACTATCAGCGTTCCTACATTTTCCGACCTGCCGGGGATCGGCGGCGAGGTCGCGCTCCACATCCATACTCACGTGCGGGAAGACGCACTGGCGCTCTACGGGTTTCTGCGCTCCAGCGAGAAGGTGCTGTTTGAAAAGCTGATCACCGTGAGCGGCATCGGGCCCAAGCTCGCGATCACCATTCTGAGCGGCATGGCGGCTGACGAGATGGTCAACGCGATACGCGGCAATGATATCGCGCGGCTTACCCGGATCCCGGGAATTGGGAAGAAGACCGCCGAACGCATGGTGCTGGAATTGCGCGACAAGCTGGCAGTCGAAAAGCATGGCGAGATTTCTGCAACGCCCGCCCTGGGCCCCATCGAAGAAGATGTGCTGTCGGCTCTGACCAACCTGGGATATCAGCGGGCGGCCGCCGAAAAGGCTTTGGCTGCGATCTCCAAAAACGGCAGGAGTGGCTCCTTCGATGCCGTATTCAGAGAAGTTCTGGCAGTGCTTTCGAAATAGCTTACTTTCCGATGCAGAACCTGCTGAAGATCAGGTTCAGGATGTCATCGTTGGTGGTGGCCCCGGTTATCCCATCGAGCGGACGCAGTGCGCTGTACAGATCGAGCAGGACCATCTCGTGCGGTACCTTGCTTCGCACCGCATTCGCCGCGGCATCAAGTCCAGCCAGCGAATCGCGCACCAGGCCCTGATGCCGTGTATTCGTAAGGAAGCCAGTTTCGCGACTGCCCTCTGACTCTCCTCCCGCCTGGCGCAGAATCTCGGCCCGCAGCTCCGGAATGCCTTCTGCGGTCAGCGCCGACACACGAACTCGCCGCAACTGAGAACTGGGAACCTGGAACTGCGAACTGATTTTGTCGGACTTGTTTTCCACCAGAATGGCAGTCCGCTGCGCGACCAAATCAAGCAATCGCAAGTCCTCCGCGGCGGCCGGCTCAGAAGAATCCAGCACCACCAGCACCAGATCGGCGTCGGCCAGTGCTTCCATCGATTTGCGGATGCCGATGTCTTCCGCTTCATCAAGGGCGCGGCGAATACCGGCGGTATCCACCAGCTTTACTGGTATTCCGGCAAGCGCAACCGTTTCCGTCACCAGGTCGCGAGTGGTTCCCGGGGTTGCGGTGACGATGGCTCGGTCGCTTTCGACCAGGCGATTGAACAGGCTCGATTTGCCCACGTTGGGCCGGCCCACGATGGCGAGCGTCAGTCCCTCATGGACCACCTTGCCATAAGCGAAGGAGGCAGCCAGTTGTTCGAGCGGGACTCGAATGGCAGAGATGTGCTCGAGGATCTGTTCCGCTGGAAGGACCGAGACATCGTCCTCGGCGAAGTCAATGCCGGCTTCGAGCAGAGCGATCAGTTCCACGAGCTTCTGCTTGATGGGCAGCAGCCGGCGAGAGAGTGCGCCTTCAAGCTGCTGGGCTGCCACCTTGGCCTGATAAAGGGTTTGCGACTCGATCAGATCGCGGACCGCTTCCGCCTGGGTAAGATCAATGCGGCCATTGAGAAACGCGCGCATGGTAAACTCACCGGGCTCGGCGAGTCGTGCGCCCCGAGCCAGCGCCAGTTCGACCACATGGCGCAATACCACAGGCGAGCCGTGGGCCGAGATTTCGATGATGTCGTCAGTAGTGTAGGAATGCGGCGCGGCAAAGTAAGTGACGACAACTTCGTCGATGCACTGAGTGTGTGGAGCGGGCGCCCCCGCCCGCTGGGTTTGCACTTCTGCCTCTGCGCCACTGCCGGCTTCCAAGCGGGCGGGGGCGCCCGCTCCACATGGCTCCACCAGCTCTCCAAAAACCGCTCGCCCGGGCTCAAGGTCATGCTTCAGGCGCAGCATGGGAGCAGCGATGGCGCGCGCCTCAGAACCCGCGATGCGCACAACCCCGATCCCGCCTCGGCCAGGCGGAGTGGCAATGGCGACGATGGTGTCGTCGAGGTTCACGGGGAGATTGTAGCGGGTGAAGGCAGTTTTCGCGGGGGACAGGGTAGCCGAGCGTTGCTCGGCCTGGACGGGTCAGAGACCCGTCCCCACACGTTCTAAGGATAATACGGGCAATCAGGGCAGGGTTTTTCGCGGGGGCTTGCCAGCCGCCGGCTTGTAATTCTCCGGATATACCACGACGTAGCGGCGCAGGCCTTCGCCTTCGCTCTGGGTACGCAGGTCGCCTTGATCGCGCAATGCCAGATGAACGATGCGGCGTTCGCGCGATGACATAGGCGCAAACTCGTAAGGCATTTTGGTCTTGCGCACTCTGTCCGCCGCCACGCCGGCCGCCAGGCGCAATTCTTCCAGCCGCATGCCGCGATGGTTCATGCAGTCGAAGCAGATTTTCTCGTGCTCATTGCCGGGCAGGCGGAGCATTTCGAGGGCGAGAAATTCAATCGAGCGCAGCAGTTCGCCGCCCCGCTCCAACAATAGCGGCGAGTCCGGGCCCACGAATTCCACCAGAATTTCGGGACGCTCCCAGTCCCGCTGCTCGGCCAGGGGAGGGTCCACGGTGATGCGGTACTTCAGGCGCAAGCCGCCGTTAGCAATGATCCCTTTCAGCAGATCGTTGATCTTATTGGCGGCGGCGATTTTGTCGGGAATGGACACAAGCTTCTAGCTCCTGGCTCCTGGCTTCTAGCTAACGCTTCAGGCCAAGGGTTGGCTAGAAGCCAGGAGCTAGTCGCTAGAAGCGCTATTTATCTTTCTTCCTCGCCCGCTTCAACGCAATCTCACGCATTTCGCGGCCCAGGCTGGTACGGTTCATCACCGCCTGTTGGGCGATGGCAATCAGATTGCCCTCGGACCAGTACAGGCACAAGCCGGCGGCCAGGTTCCAGCTGATGACGCCCAGCATCAGCGGCATCATGAAGGTCATCATTTTTTGCTGCGACGGGTCCATGCCCGGCTGCGGCGTCATGCGTTGCGTCAGCAGCATGGTGATGATAATGCCGATGGGCAACAGATGCCACGGGTCCGGCGAAGAGAGATCGTGGATCCAGAGCCAGTGCGCCTGCCGCAAGTCCAGGGCCGCGCCCAGCATGCTGTAATACGCAAACAGGAACGGCATCTGGATGACCATGGGCAGACAACCGCCCACCGGATTTACGCCCTCCGCCTTGTACAAGGCGGAGACCTCCTGGTTCATCTCCTGCTTGCGCGGATCGCGCATGCTGTACTTCTTGTATTTTTCCTGGATGGCCTTGATCTGCGGCGCCACCTTTTGCATCTTGAGCGCCGATTTCATGCTGGAGACGCGCAAGGGCAGCAGCGCCAGGTTGATCACCAGGGTCTGGATGACAATGGCCCAGCCCCAGTTATGGATCCATCCATAAGTCCATTTAAGCCACAGGAACAACGGACGCGCGATCACTCCGAAGAAGCCAAAGTTGATCAGGGCGCGCAAGTCCGGCGGCGCCCCGGTCAAGGTCGGCACGGCCACGGACTCAAGAACACCAAGTGATTTGGGTCCTACATAAAGGCGTTCGACGCTGGGTCCGCGAAGATTGCCCACGCCAACTCCCAGAACGTCTTCCTTGATCGTCTCCTGGGGATTGGGATTCTTCGCGTTCTTGGGCACATCCACCTGATGCCGCAGCGTGACCATGGCTGCGTTCGGGACGTCCTCGGGCAGAAAGACCGCGGCAAAATACTGGTCCACCACCCCGGCCCAGTTGAACGGACCCGGCAAAGTCGCGCCGCCGCTGATCTTCTTGATGTCGAGGCGCTCGGTCTTGTCGTTGTACTGGTGCTCGATGCGGCTGCCGGCATAGGAGGACGGGCTCGACTGATCGCCGAATCCGGCCGGCCACATGGGGAAGGCCGTGACCTGGCTGCCCCTGGAAACGACTGAGGTTTCAACGTGCACCACGTACGTGTGATCGAAGCTGAAGGTCTTGCGAACTGCGACATCCTGGTCGGCGTATTCGAAGGTGAGCTCGGCCGGGGCCTTCACGTTCCCTGATCCGGAGGCGAGGTACAGCGCTGAGTTCAACTTATTACGCTGGGCCTCGTCGTAAGTCCACAGCGACAGCGGGTATCCGTACTTCTCTGCCGCCTTGCTGACCAGCTCGAGGGGCTGACCATGCTCGTCGAAGTAGGTCTTGAGTATCCAGGATTTGACCAGGCCGCCGCGGTTGCTGAAGGTAACGCGGTAAAGATCGTTTTCGATGACCGTTTCAGCTTCAGCCGCAGCCTGCTTGGTGGCACCCTTGGCGGGAGCCTGGACCTGGGGCGCCGCAGCCGAGGGTGCCGTCGGTTGAGCGGCTGGCTGGGCCGCCGCCGGAGTCTCGGGTGCCGGCGTGGCCGTCTGCGGCATGTACTTCTTCAGCAAGGGTTGAAACAGAATGATGACCAGGAAGGTGAGCGCGAACACCAGCAGCAGCCGGCGCTCCATGCCGGGTTCTTGTTGAGGATTGTTGAAGTCAGGCAAATTCGCTACTCAGTGACCGCGCGACTGGCGGGCGGCGCCGCACTCTGGGTTACGCTGTAGTTGTCCAGTCTCACCACCGGGTCGTAACCGCCCTGCACAAAAGGATGACAGCGCAGCACACGCCACATAGCCTTCAGGCCGCCGCGCCACACGCCGTAGTGGTCCACCGCTTCCATGGCGTACTCGGAGCAACTGGGCACATAGCGGCAGGCCGGAGGCAAGAGCGGTGAGAGCGCCCACTTGTATCCTCGTAAAAGAAAGAGCACGAAGTTTCTGGCCCTCTGGTTCATGGTTTGCCCGCTGCCTTTTCGATCACGTCGAACGCCCGGCGAATCTCGCGCTGCACATCCAAAAACTCTGCGGTAAGGAGCGACTTCTTGGGATTGATCACGATATCCATTGCGGCTGGAATCATGCCATGCAACCGGACCGCTTCCCGGAGACGCCGCTTCATACGATTGCGTACGACCGCGCCGCCCAGCACCTTTCCCACCGTAAACCCAACCCGCACTCCGCTGCCCCGTTCGCGGCCCGGAAGGTAAAACACGGTCATATGGGCGGCGAAATGCCGGCGCCCCTGTTTGTACACGCGCTCGAAGTCCGCGTGCCGGAGCAGGCGCACGCCGCGCGGGAACCTGCTTCCGCGAGATCCGGACCGGTCGCCGCTGCCATTGGCCGCGAGTGCGTTCACAGCACGCCTCAACCCAGATTGCGAATCTTCCGCGAATTCCGGAAAAGGGGAAGCACTACTCACGGAAGCCGGGTTTCACTGACACCCGCTTGCGGCCCTTGGCGCGCCGCCGCGAAATTACCGCGCGGCCGGCCTTGGTCTTCATCCGCGTAAGAAATCCGTGCGTCTTCGAGCGGTGACGACGGTTGGGCTGGAATGTGCGCTTGGGCATGAAAAATCGCTGCTCCTGATGAACTGGGTCTCTTTTGAAGCGAATGAGAAGTATAAATGAGTGTACGCAGCCGGGCAAACCCGGGGAAGCGGCAACAACCCATTAGCTGTCATCCTGAGCGGAGCAGGTCCGTTCGCTGGCGAACGGACTTGCGGAGTCGAAGGACCCCTGACCCGCGGCACAATTCGTGGGCGTGCCACGATTTTTTTCGCGCACAGAAACTCCCACCGCGATTAGCACCGTTCTTGCCATAGGGCTCCTTACGACTGCGTAAAAAGTTCGCGAAGCGAACTTTTTACTTCGCTGAGGATGACCCGACTCCCGCGTCGCCCCTGCAACCTTCTGCACCACTCGCGCGACAGTTATAAGTTAAACACTTGACAGGAGGTTTGCTTAGGGTACTGAATCATACCAACGAAAAAAGTCCGCGAACAAGATTCCCGCAGACAGAAAAATTTTGTGCTAGTATGCCGGACTGATCCAGCTTACAGAAATTTTCTTGACCCAGGGCAAACGGCCAGCAATCAAGGCTCTTCTGCTGCTGGAAAATGAAAGCATTATTTGCTGCACAAGTTCTGATACCGGGCGCTGATCTGGCCGCAGCCCCACGAAAATTATTTTATGTCTGTTCCAAGCCCAAGCCTCTCTCCCAATCCGTGGTTGCGCGTTCTGGACGCGCTGGAAAAAAAGATCAACCGCCATTCCTATGACACCTGGCTGAAGCCCACCAAGTACAGCCATTCCGCCGGGCCCGTCCTTTTCGTGCGCGTGCCCACCGCGGAATTCCGCCACGTGGGAGACAAGTACGCCGACCTCATTCAGGAAGCGCTGGACAATCTAGGCCTGGAGTTCCAGGAAGTAAAGTTTGTTACGCCGGAGGACGATCCCGCCTCCACTCCCGGTGCGTCACGACGGCGGACTTTCCGCCCACCTGGTACCCGCCAGTTCGCATGCCTCGCAGTCGCGCTTCGATTGGGATGGCGCGGCGCAACTGAATCCGCGCTATACCTTTGACGCTTTCGTCATCGGCAGCGGAAACCAGTTCGCGCATGCCGCCTGCCAGGCGGTTTCGGAACGTCCCTCGAAAGCTTACAACCCGCTCTTCCTCTACGGCGGCGTCGGCATGGGCAAGACCCACCTGATGCAGGCCATCGGACACGAGATCAAGCGCCGCCAGCCGCAGTCGGCCATCTGCTACGTCTCCAGCGAGAAGTTCACCAACGAGATGATCAACTCGCTGCGTTACGACAAGATGATCAGCTTCCGCGACAAGTTCCGGGGCGTGGACGTGCTGCTGGTGGACGACATCCAGTTCCTGGCCCAGAAAGAACGGACCCAGGAAGAGTTCTTCCACACCTTCAACGCGCTGCACGAGTCCATGAAGCAGATCGTGATCGCCAGCGACCGGCCTCCCAAGGAGCTGGCGGAATTCGAAGACCGGCTGCGCAGCCGCTTCGAGTGGGGACTGATCGCCGACATCCAGCCACCCGACCTCGAAACCAAGGTCGCAATTCTGCAGAAGAAGGCGGAGCAGGAAAAAGTCATCCTGCCCACCGACGTGGCGCTTTACATCGCTTCCAATATCCGTTCGAACGTTCGCGAACTCGAAGGCGCGCTCATTCGCCTGGTGGCGCACTCTTCGCTGATCGGCGCCGAGATCACTCTGCCCTACACCCAGCAGGTGCTCAAGAATTTCATCGACTCCCAGGCCCGCAAGGTGACGATCGAGTCGATACAGAAAGCCGTGGCCGAGCAATTTGGATTGCGGCTGGTGGAGATCAAGGCCAAGAACAACTCGCGCGCCATCGTTTATCCCCGGCAGATCGCAATGTACCTGGCCAAGCATCTCACCGAGGCTTCCCTGCCCGAGATCGGACGCCAGTTTGGCGGCAAGCATCACACCACGGTGCTGCATTCGGTGGACAAGATTGATGTCACCCGCAAGACCGACAAGGATTTGAACAGGTTGATCAATAAAATGACCGAGCAGTTGGGCGGATGAATCGCGGCTTCAAACCGTATTTCCACTCAGCAGCAAAGTCTTCCTTGAGCGGCGCTGTGAATCGGCTGTGGAAGGTGTGTAAGAGAGGGTGACAATCGCGCGGCACGGCCAAACGATACCTTCATCTCCGCCAGTGAGTGGGCTAATTTTCGACATGAAGGCTTGAACGCAGAGGCAGGGTGGCTGCGGGTTTGTACTCGATTTCCACTTTTACGACCCCTCTACTGTTACTGCTGGTTTTATAGGTTTTTATTTTGATATAAGGGAAGCATTCAAAGTAGCGTCGCCTGACGGGAGATTTGGGTTATGCCGGTAGAAGCTTTGGCCTCAGCCACAGGGACCGCCACCATGGAGATCACAGTCAGCAAATCCGAACTTTTAAAAGAACTGACTGCGACCCAGGGGGTGGTGGAGCGCAAGACCACGATCCCAATCCTATCCAATTACCTATTTGAAGCTTCGAGCGACAAACTTTCGCTCACCGCCACCGACCTCGATCTGAGCCTGCGCACGGTGTGCAATGCCAAGGTCAAAAAGGAAGGCTCCTGCACTATCCCTGCCCGCAAGCTGCACGACTACGTAAAGCTGCTGCCGGACGCCGATATCACCATCAAACTGCTGGAGAATCATTGGATCAGTATTCGCTGTGGCCGGTCGAACACCAAGATGGTGGGAATGGCGCGGTCGAATTTCCCCACACTGCCGGTATTCCCCACCGCTGGAGTGGTAAAGATTCCCGCCCAGGTATTGCGCGCCATGATTGCCAAGACCGGCTTTGCCATTGCCAGCGAAGAATCGCGTTATACCCTGAATGGCGCGCTGATGGTGCTGAAGCCTGAATCCATCACCATGGTGGCCACCGATGGACATCGTCTGGCCCACATCGAGCGTAGCGGAGAAAAGTTCGAGGGCGTTTCGGGAGAGCTCAAGACTTTGATCCCGAAGAAGGCCATGGACGAACTGCGGTCGCTGCTGGATTCAACCGACGCGGACACCATCGAATTCGCAAAAGACGAATCCACGCTGTATTTCCGCATCGGACCGCGGCTGCTGACTTCGCGCCAGCTTACCGGCCAGTTCCCCAACTACGAAGCGGTCCTGCCCAAGGACAATAACAAGAGCGTCACGCTGGCCGGCAACGAGCTGAGCGCGGCCATCTCGCGGGTGGCCCAATTCGCCGACGAACGCTCGCGCGCCGTCCGCCTGCGCCTGGAAAAAGGTGAAGTCAAGCTTTCGGCCTCGTCCACCGAAACCGGCGAGTCGGAAGACTCGCTCGAGACCAGCTACCAGGGCGATTCCCTGACCGTGGGCTTCAACGCCCAATACATTCTGGACTTCCTGAAGGCAGTCGGCGCCGGCGACGTAAAACTCGAGTTCAAAGACCCCCAGTCCGCCGGCCAACTCCGCCCCGCCGACAGCGAGGACTACAAGTACCGCTACATCGTCATGCCCATGCGGATCTGAGGTCTAAACCGTGTGGGGCGGGCGCCCTCGCCCGCCGCCTTTGACTCTAGTTTCTGGCTGGGAAGGCCCTTACACACCTAACCAACCACCAGCAAGATTCCAAAGCCAAGTCAATCCCAAAAGCGGCGGGCGAGGGCGCCCGCCCCACACACCAAGAGTGCGGCTTGACCTACCCTCCACTGACACCGTAAATTAGCCGCCTTGCGCTTTGGAGGTTCCATCCCATGCTGAGCGGATTCAAGCAATTCATCCTTCGCGGCAACGTGGTTGACCTGGCGGTTGGCGTGGTCATCGGCGCGGCTTTTGGGTCGGTGGTGACGGCTTTCACCAAAGACCTCCTGACTCCGCTCATCGCGGCCCTGGTCGGCAAGCCCGACTTTTCGTCCATCAGCTTTACCATCAACGGCACGCCGTTTCCGGTGGGCGATTTCATCAACGCTGTAGTGTCGTTCGTGCTGGTCGCGGCGGCGGTATATTTCTTCGTGGTGACGCCGATCAACGCGCTGATCGCCCGCATGCGCAAAGCTCCGGCGCCGGCCGATCCCACCACCAAGAAGTGTCCCGAGTGCCTGAGCGAGATTCCCATTGACGCCCGGCGCTGCGGCTTCTGCACCCAGCCCCTGGCGGCACGCGCGGCGTAATGTAGGCGCGAGCGTCCTCGCTCGTGCTGGGGTGGAGAATGCAGGGGCGGCAAATACTCATGGCGCGGGGACGAATTCGTTCCCGCAGGAGGTAGCCATGTCAGACAAAGTGGAAGCCACTCCCGATCGCTACGCCTACGGCAAGAACCGTCCGGGAAACGCCAGCGTCGCTTACGTCGCCGAAACCCAGCTGCGCGACATCCAGAAAACCCTGCCGCTGCGCGTGCTCTCCAAAGACGACTGGAAGCATTGGATCACGCGCGGGTATGTGGTCGTCAGGCAGGCCGTCCCTCCGGAAAACGTGAAGCGCCTGGTGGATTTGCTGTGGGAATTTCAGGAGATGAATCCCGCCGACCCGGCGACCTGGTACAGGGACCAGCTTCGCGATCATGCCATGAAGGAGCTGAATAACAGCGGCATGGTCGAGATCTACAACCACCAGTATTTGTGGGACAACCGGCAGTACCCGCGAATCTACGCCGCCTTCGTCGATATCTGGGACAACGAAAAGCTCTGGGTGACGATTGACCGGGCCAACCTGAATCCCCCGAATCGCAGCCAGCGGCCCTTCAGCGGCTTCATTCATTGGGATGCCGACACCACGCTCGATCCTCTGCCGGTAAACGTTCAGGGTGTGCTGTCGCTGGTCGATCACGAGCCGGAGATGGGCGGATTCCAGGGCGTGCCCGACCTGTTTCGCACGCTCGAGGAGTGGAGAAAGACCCAGCCCGCGGACCGTGATCCCTGGAAACCGGACACGACCGGCTTCGAAGTGGTCCCAGTGATGCCGAAAGCCGGCGATCTGCTGATCTTCAACAGCCTGCTGGCCCACGGCATTCGTCCCAATGTTTCGAAAGACAAAGTCCGCATCGCGCAATACATCTCGATGACGCCGGCGGATGAGTCCCGCGATGACTTGCGCGAGATACGTGTTCGCTCCTGGCGCGAGATGGAGCCGCCGCAGGGCTTTGCGTTCCCCGGCGATCCGCGAGAGTGGGAAAAGAAAAACTGTTCGCCCGCCAAGCTGACTCCGCTGGGCGAAAAGTTGCTGGGGGTGACGCCGTGGAGCGATTGACCCGAGTCTGTGTGGGTCGGACACTTTTTGTCCGACGCCTTTGAGGTTGTTTTATCTTTCAACGGCTAAAGTCAAAAGCGTCGGACAAGAGTGTCCGACCCACACAGGCTGGCGTAGCATCAGTCATGGCCCGATTTCCGGCTAGCGTTCTCCTGCCCCTGCTCGCGGCTGCCCTGTGGGCGCAACCGCCGGCTTCTTCCTCCGCGCCGAAGGTAAAGCCCGCCCTTCCCGGCTCCGGGGCCAGCCAGGGCGTGTACCGCAACCACGCTTTCGATTTTAGTTACAAGCTTCCGTTCGGCTGGGTCGATCGCACGGCCGACATGCAGGACGACTCCGCTGATGCCTTCAAGTCGCAGGTGCTGCTGGCCATTTTCGAACGGCCTCCGGAAGCGACCGGCGACACCATTAATTCCGCGGTCGTGATTGCGGTTGAACCGCTTCCCGCGGGCATGAACACCGCGGCCGACTACTTCGAATCACTGGCCGGGCTGACCACGGCCAAAGGCTTTCAGGCAGCAAATGAACCCCAGGAGCTTTCAGTGGGAAACGTAAAGCTGTTGCGCGGAGACTTCACCAAGCCGCGGGGCACGCTCACTATGCGTCAGACCTCGCTGGTCCTGGTGCAGAGGAGCCATGCAATTTCGTTTACATTCATCGGCGGGAGCGAAGACGAGGTGAATGAACTGATCGAGCGGATAAGTTTCGGGACGCGAAAACCAACTCGCTGATCACCACGAACATTTACAAGCTGTCATCCGGAGCGGAGGGGAAAGTTCGCTTCGCGAACTTTCTGCGCAGTCGAAGGACCCCTATAGTGACGGCGTGCCCGGGTCGCTGAGGATTTGCGTTGCGCCAGAAAAAGCTCTTCGCGCATAGGTTTCTGCCGCTGCTAGGGGTCCTTCGACTCCGCATCTGCGTTCGCAAGCGAACGCGGATGCTTCGCTCAGGATGACAGGGGAATTACTCCAGCGCTTCCGGCTCGAGGCCAACGAACATTCGCATCTGTCATCCTGAGCGAAGCGGAAAGTTCGCGTCGCGAACTTTCCGCGCAGTCGAAGGACCCCTATAGCGACGGTGCTCCGCAGGCGCTGGGGATTTGCGTTGTGCCAGAAAAAGCTCTTCGCGCATAGGTTTCTGCTGCTGCCAGGGGTCCTTCGACTCCGCATCTGCGTTCGCAAGCGAACGCGGATGCTTCGCTCAGGATGACACTACTCGAGGGATTCCGGTTCCAGCCCGATGTGCTTCTCGCCGGCGGCTTTCTTTTCCACGTATTTCTTGACCCAGGCTTCCCAGCTTTTTCCGGCGGCGGTGTCGCGTCCGGTGAAAGCCAGGGCGGCGATGTCAGAGTAGGCAATCATGACGCGCTGGTTGGAGGTTCGGGGAAGAACTCGCACCAGGGAATCAGCCAGAGTCGGCCCGGTCTTGCGATCGAAAAGGTAGCCTTCAACCGTGGTTCCGTCTTTGCGGGTGATGGTGACATCTCCGCGGTAGTCGAAGGCCTTTTCCAGGGCTTTGCGGGTTTCTTCTTCGGAGGCTAGCGCCGGGACCCAGCCCTCAAGCTTTTCGTGCTCCCATCCGGGAGAGACTTCGAGAGTGTCAGGAGAAGAGGGTTGGGGCTCGGGATGTACGTGCCCGGCGGCTTTCCCGGTCACGCCCGGGTCTCCTCATACGATTCTGCAGAAGCAGAAATCTGTACCAGCGAATGGCTGGGCTCTATCGGTTCGTCCAGCAGGCGCAAAGCGCCTTCATCGCGGTAGCGATTGAAGAGTGTGCCTTTCACAGTCGCCACAAAGCCTTCAAGCGAGCCGAAAGTATCATTTACCGCCGAGGCTTCATAGCCGCTGTGCACCATGCAGTTGGCGCAATGCGGATTGCCCGACTCGGTGCCGTATGATTCCCAGGCGGTTTCGCGGATCAGCTCGTCGAAAGTGTCGGCGTAGCCGTCCTGCAGCAGGTAGCAGGGCTTCTGCCAGCCGAAAATGTTGTAAGTCGGCATGCCCCAGGGAGTGCAGGCATAGTGCCGCTTGCCCATGAGGAATTCCATGAACAGCGGCGACAGATTGAAGCGCCAGTCCTTTTCCCGATTGGACAAAATCGCCCGGAACAGGCGGCGGGTGCGGGCACGTCCCAGGAAGTGCTGCTGGTCGGGAGCCTTTTCGTAGGAGTAGCCGGGGGAAAGCATCATGCCTTCGATGCCCAGCTCCATCATGTCGTCGAAGAAGGCGCGCACGCTCTTGGGATCGGCGCCGTCAAAGAGAGTGGTGTTGGTGGTCACCCGGAAGCCGCGCTTGAGAGCTTCGCGGACGGCGTCCACGGCGATGTCGTACCCGCCTTCGCGGCAAACCGCGAAATCATGGTGCTCTTTCTGTCCGTCCAGGTGCACGCTGAAGGTCAGGTACTTGGTCGGCTTGAAGAGATGGATCTTTTCCTTCAGCAGCAAAGCATTGGTGCACAGGTAGATGTACTTCTTCCGGGCCACCAGGCCCTCGACAATCTTGTCGATTTCGGGGTGCATGAGCGGTTCGCCGCCCGGGATCGAAACCACGGGGGCGCCGCATTCATCGACCGCCCGGAAGCACTCCTCGGGGGTCAGCTGGCGCTTAAGGACGTGGGCGGGATACTGGATTTTGCCGCATCCGGCGCAAGCCAGGTTGCAGCGGAACAGGGGTTCCAGCATCAGGACCAGCGGGTATTGCTTCCGCCGGGCGAGCTTCTGCCGGATGACATAGCTGGCCACCGTCCACATCTGCGATACAGGCACACTCATGCTGGACTGGGATCTCCCTGCCAATATGCTAACAGGTCGGGCCCATCCCGTGCGCTGACAATGTAGGCGCGGGCGATCAGCTCTTAGCCTTTGGCTGTTAGCTCTTAGCCTGGGTTCCAAGGGTTCAAGCTAAGAGCCAAAGGCTAAGAGCTAAAAGCTGGTCAAACCACGCTCGCGCCCACATTTACCGAGCCGGTTCGGGGGTCGAAAAATGTGGCTTCTCGTGGTACAATTAATTACAACCTCGGACGCCGTAAGTGTTAATAATTTCAGTAATTTGAGGCAAATTCCAGGGCATCGGAAGAGGACGCCGGCTTAGACCCACGCCCGGCCCCTTTCCACGGAGCGGAATGGCTACGAAAGAGATCACTCCCATCGACGAAACCAAGGCAAAAAACGGGAAGCTCGCTGCCATCAATGGAGGCAACGGCGACTACAACGCTGACTCCATCAAAGTGCTGGGCGGCATGGAAGCGGTGCGCAAACGTCCCGCCATGTATATCGGTTCGACCGGCGAGATGGGTTTGCACCATCTGGTCTATGAAGTAGTGGACAACTCGGTCGATGAAGCGCTCGCCGGTCACGCCGACAAGATCGAAGTCACCATTCATCTGGATAATTCCATCACGGTGGTCGATAACGGCCGCGGTATTCCCGTGGACATGATGGACATCGACGGCGAAAAAATTCCCGCCGCGCAGGTGGTGCTCACCAAACTGCATGCCGGCGGAAAGTTCGATGCGTCCTCTTACAAAGTTTCCGGCGGATTGCACGGTGTCGGCGTGTCGGTGGTGAACGCGCTGAGCGAAGAACTCGACCTCGAGATCTGGCGCGACGGTTTTACCTGGGAACAGACCTACTCAAAGGGCGAACCCACCAGCAAGCTGAAGAAAGCCGGCGCCAGCAAGAAGCTGGGGACCAAGGTCCACTTCCTGCCCGACAAAAGTATCTTCTCGGTCACCGAATACAACTTCGATACCCTGGCGCAGCGCTTGCGCGAGCTGGCGTTCCTGAACAAGGGCCTGCTCATCACCTTGACCGATGAGCGCACGACGGAAGCCAAAACCGGCGAGGCGAAATCCGCCGAGTTCAAATACAACGGCGGCATCGCTGAATTTATCAAGCACCTGAACCGGGGCAAGCAGGTCCTGCACGACAAAGTCATCTACATGGAAGCCGAACGCAGCGGCGTGGTCATGGAGATCGGGCTGCAATATAACGACGCCTACTCGGAATCGGTGTTCAGCTTTGCCAACAACATCAACACTGTGGACGGAGGCTCGCACCTCTCCGGCTTCCGCATGGCCCTGACCCGCACCATCAACTACGCGGGCCAGCAGATGGGCCTGTTCAAGGACGTCAAAGAAAACCTTACCGGCGACGATGTGCGCGAAGGCCTGGTTGCGGTCATCAGCGTGAAGCTGCCGCAGCCGCAGTTTGAAGGCCAGACCAAAGGCAAACTGAATTCCGATATCGCCGGCGTGGTGCAGGCATTCGTCAACGAGCGTCTGGGCGCGTACCTCGAGCAGAACCCGACCGTCGGACGCAAGATCATCAACAAAGCCATCGAAGCTTCGCGCGCGCGTGAAGCTGCGCGCAAGGCCCGCGATCTCACTCGCCGCAAAGGCGCGCTCGACGGCGGCGGTCTTCCCGGCAAGCTGGCGGATTGTTCGGAACGCCAGCCGGAACGCTGCGAGCTTTTCCTGGTCGAGGGAGAATCCGCAGGCGGCACCGCCAAGCAGGGACGCGACCGGCGCTTCCAGGCCATTCTTCCGCTCAAGGGAAAAATCCTTAACGTAGAAAAAGCCCGCTACGACAAGATGCTGGGGCACGAAGAAATTCGCGCCATGATCACCGCGCTCGGCACCGGCATTGGCAAAGACGACTTCGATTTCACCAAGCTGCGTTACGGCAAGATCATCCTGATGACCGACGCTGACGTGGATGGAAGCCACATCCGCACCCTGCTGCTGACCTTCTTCTTCCGCCACATGCAGGAGCTGATCAAGCGCGGCAACGTGTTCATCGCGCAGCCGCCGTTGTACTCGATCAAGAAGGGCAAGACCCTGCAGTACATCAAAGACGATGACGCGCTCGACAAGATTATCCTGAAGCGCGCCGCCGACAGCATCATCGTCCGCTACGGCGAAGGCGCGGCCAAGCTCGAAGGCGCCGGCCTGTCAAAATTCGCCAGCGGCCTGAAGGAATATTTCGGCTTCTTCGACAAGGTGAACAAGCGCCTGCGCGACGAAAAGATCACCGAACTTCTGCCCCGGCTCGATCTTTCCAAGCGCGCCGATTTTGAAGGCGACAAAAAGGCCGCGCCGAAGAAGATCGAGAAACTGGAAAAAGAACTGAAGAAGCTGCAGAAAGAACGCGACTTCAAAAGTATCGAGTCGCTCTTTGACGAAGAGCACAATCTATGGGAGGTCAAGTACGTCAACTCCCAGGGCGCTGAGCACATGATCAACTGGGAACTGGCTTCGACCGCCGAGTACCGGCAGCTGCTGTCGAAGTTCAAGCAGGTCGAGCCCTACATGGAGCCGCCGTTCGTGATCGAGGCTGTCAGCGATGCCTCCGCCGGCAACGACGAAGAAGCCGGTGGTGAAGAAGTCGCGGTGGAAGCCGAAGACTCCGGCAAGAAAAAAGCGCCGAAACCGGTCTCCAGGAAGAAAGCGATCGAGACTGAAGTGGTCGAAAAAACCAACGCCGCGCGATCTTTTTGAATACATCAAAGAAGCCGGCAGCCGGGGATACGATAAAACCCGTTACAAAGGTCTTGGCGAAATGAATTCGGAACAGCTCTGGCAAACCACCATGGACCCCGAGCGCCGCACCCTGCTTTCGGTGAAACTCGAAGACCTGGCCGAGTGCGAAACCATCTTCAGCACGCTGATGGGCGAAGACGTCGAAGCCCGGCGCAAGTTCATCGAAGACAATGCGCTGGATGTGAAGAACCTGGATATTTAGAAATTCCTGGCCACGGATTTGCGCGGATTTTCACGGATTAGAGGCAAGGCTAAAGGGCGGCCCATCGGGCCGCCTTTTTTCTTTGCTGGCAGCGACCATGACTGGTTACCCAGGGTTACCTCCGTGTCCCCTGTGTCCTCCGTGGTTAAAAACTCCCTGCAAGTTTCCCCTCACCCCGCGTTCTTCCCATAGGACGGGAAAAGCTCCCCTTCCCGTCCACGTGAAAAAGGGGAAACGACAATGAAGAAGTTGCTGCTGATCAGATTGATTTCGACCATGCTGTTGCTGTGCGGGGTGCGGTGGGACAGGAAGAGCTCAGGAGAAGGCTGCCGACAGCAGCAACCAGCCCGCACTTACCATCTACAACCAGAATTTCTTTGTGGCGCGGGAGTATGTGCCACTCGATCTCGGGCCGGGCGTAAACCATGCGCAGTTTGCCGGCATTGCCTCGCATCTGGAGCCGGATTCCGTGATCCTGCGCGATCCCGGCGGGCGCAGCCTGCAGGTTCTCGAGCAAAATTATCGCAACGATCCCATCTCACAGGAACTGCTGCTTTCCTTCTACGAAGGCAAGACCATCGACTTCCTGGTGCAGCGCGCCGACAAGCAGGAAATCATCAAAGGGAAGATCGTGCGCAGCGGATACATCCCCAGCAGCTACTACGCGCAGAATTACCAGCAGCCTTCCTTCACCCAGCCCATCATCGAAGTGGATGGTGTGCTGCGCTTCGGACTGCCCGGGCAGCCGCTGTTCCCGGCGCTCTCCGGCGACACCGTTCTTAAGCCGACCCTGAGCTGGCTGCTTCAGACCAACGAACCCGGCAAATTCGACGCCGAAATTTCCTACGTCGCCGGTGGCATGAGCTGGCAGTCGGATTACAACATCGTGGTCTCCGACAATCCCAAAGGCAAGACCGATCTGCTCGACATGGTGGGCTGGATCACCATGCGCAACCAGAGCGGCAAGACGTTCGAGAACGCGAACATCAAGCTGCTGGCCGGCGACGTGAACAAGGTCCAGGCCGGCACTCCCGCCAGCCGGGCTTATGGCGCGATGAAGATGGCGATGGACGAAGCGGCCGCCGCGCCGGTGGTGAGCGAGAAATCGTTCGACGAATTCCATCTTTACACTCTGGCGCGGCCGACCACGCTGCACGATCAGGAAACCAAACAGGTGGAGTTCGTGCGTTCGACCGGCATTCACGCCCAGCGGCTCTACGTGTACGACGGCGCACAGGTGGCGCAGTACGGCTACTACAACCTGGAGCAGATTCGTCAGGACCAGAGCTACGGCACGCAGTCCAATCCCAAAGTGTGGGTGATGGAGGAGTTCAAGAACGCCGAAGTAAACCACCTCGGCATTGCCCTGCCCAAGGGCAAGCTGCGCTTCTATCGCCGCGATACCGACGGCCACCTGGAATTCGTCGGCGAGAACGTGATTGATCACACGCCGAAAGACGAAACCATCCGCATCTTTACCGGCAATTCGTTCGATGTGGTGGGCGAGCGCAAACGCACCAACTATCGCGTCGAGTCATCGCAGCACTGGATGGATGAGTCCTTTGAAATCCGGGTGCGCAATCACAAGAAAGAAGCGGTGACGGTGCGCGTGGTCGAGCACCTGTATCGCTGGACCAACTGGAAGCTGACCGAGCAGTCACACCCGTCACGCAAGACGGACGCGCAGACGGTGGAGTTTCCCGTAACCATCGCGCCCGACGGCGAGCAGGTCATCACCTACACCGTGCATTATTCGTGGTAGATGAACATGTGTGGGGCGGGCGCCCTCGCCCGCCGCGTTTGATCTTGATTCTTGGAAGCTGATGTTGTTTCCATACTGCAGCGGAACACAGGTCAAGTTCAAAAGCGGCGGGCGAGGGCGCCCGCCCCACACTTCACTTCGGGATACACCCGATCGAACACCACCCACAGCAGCGCCAGCAGCACGAAGAGAAAGACGCTGCCTTCCGGCCCGACCGAACCTCCGCTCAGCCAGCGCGGGCCTTGCAGCGAAGAGTGCAGCAAGTGGCCGGGAGGCGTCCAGCCGCTGTTGGGGACGGAGTACAGGTAGCTCTCGCCCCAGTCCCACGAGGCGTGAAAGCCAATCGCAAACCAGAGGTTGCCGGTGCGCCGCAGAGTCAGGCAGAAGAAAAAGCCGATCATCATGGCGGCCAGAATTCCCACCCAGTTTTCTCCCGGGTTCTCCAGATGCAGCGCGCCGAAACCCAGCGACAGCAAGACCGCCGCCGGCCAGAAGCCGACCCCCTGAGTCAAGGTGAACTGGGTATATCCGCGGGTGAAGAATTCCTCGTAGAAGCCCACGATCAGGAAGAACACGGCCCAGAAAACGGCAAACTTCAGCAAGCGCACGCCGTGCAGGGCGACTGCTCCAAAATAAAAGACGTGAGCTGCGCGCAACGCCAGGATCAGCATGGTGAGCGAACCCATCCCCCACAGCGCGCCCATCCAGAAAAGCCGGCCGAAGGCGTTGCCCAGCGGCAGGCCATAGCAGCCGAATGCCCGGCCTTCGACGCGCGCCATGAGCAGCGCGGGCAGCAGCACGATAATGGCGAGCCCCAGTTCCGCTGCAGTCTGCAGCCACAGCCGCGACACGTCGGGGAGACCATAAGCGATCAGAACGTAAAGACAGAATCGCAGGCCCCGGTAGATCAGCAGGTAGAGCACCAGCCGCCATACCGGACGCAGGCCGTCGCGGCCGATAAACATCTTCTGCATCCATGCTTCAAACGGAGAGAGCTTCGTCAGCTCGAAGCTGGAGGGGATGCCGGGCGCAGGAGAAGCGGGAGAAACCTCATCAAGTTCGCCGGGCCGGCTGCCTTGTGGGTCATCCATTTTTGGTTCGTTCATCTGAGGAAGTTTCCCGATTCGTCCCCCGCCATGGTAAAACACTCGCCGGTTCGTCATGGCACGATTCTTTACTTCCGAGAGATTTGGCCGGCCTCAGGTGCTGGCGGCCTGCCTGCTGCTGGCGTTTCTGGCACAGTGTCTCTGGCTGGTGGAAAAAGGCGTGCGTCACGAGGCGGTGAATCCCGCCGAGATTTACCGGCTTGATCGTGGGACCGCACTGTGGAACAGCCTGGGCCCAACGCCCAGTGCGGATGCCCGCAGGGCGCCCGAACTGGGTGAAGAGGACTCCGCGAACGAAATGGATCCGGCGCTCCGCCTGGCTTTCGGGGACGGCGGATACGATGCCCACCATTCGCCACTGTGGTATCTGATTGCGGCGGCCCCGCTGTGGCTGCGGCCGGTCGCGCTCCAGCCGGAAAATATTCGCGCGCTGCACTGGTCGGCGGCGGTCCCTTATCTTGGCTTTGGCCTGTTCCTGGGCGCTTCGCTGTGGTACGTGGCGCGACGCCTTTTCGGCAATGCCGGCGGATACGTAGCTTTGGCCCTCTATTGTTTCTCGCCCGGCATTCTCCGTTCTTGCGCTCTGTGGTTTGCCGAGCCTGAAGCCGGCGCTGCCTGGGGAGCGTTCGGCGCCATCTTCACCGCCATAGCCGTGGCCCACACCTTGTACGCCCCGCGTGAAGTGGTGCTGTGGAACTGGCGGCGCATCATGCTGCTGGGCTTGTCGCTGGCGCTAGCGGTGGGCTCACAGTTTTCCCTGATCGTGGTTGTGCCGGTCGCGCTGGCATTCATGCTTTACCTGGCCCCTACCCGGCGCCTGGCCGCATTGGCCATCTGGGCGGTGGCTTGCGGGATCGCTGATCTCCTCGTCTATGCGTCTTACTTTTTTCGGGCGCGCGCTTTCTGGCAGGGAATTCTGCACGCCTCGTTTCTCGGCATCTCGTGGAAGGCGTACGCCATGCCTCAGGCATATCAGCAGGTGCTGAAGCAACTGGGACAAAGCAGTCCTGCGCTGGTGCTGGCCCTGCCGGTCGCGCTGGTCGCTTACCTCTGCTGGCCTCGTGCACGCTACTTCGGCAACACGGCGCCTCTGCTGGTCGCGGCCTCGTCCCTGGCGCTCGCCGTGGGGACGCCGCACTATCCGGGCCTGGGTTTTCAATTCATCGCTGTCCCCTTCCTGTTCGTGTTCGTGGCCGGCATCGCCGCCGATCTGCTGGAGACTCGCCATCGTCAACTCGTCATGGCAGCCGTCTGGAGCCTGCTGGCGGCGAATGCCGCCTGGAGCCTGTGGGAACTGGCTCGCGTGGCGTGAAGGTGACGTTCGTCACAGTCTTACCCTTCAATCACTTAGGAGTTGACAAAAAATAGACAAACCGTCCAGCGCTCCAGGGGCCTCTAAGTAATAGGGCGGGTTTTTGTTAAGGGGCTGCGCCATGGTTTGGAAACTGGGGTATGATTCGCATGTGAAGCGGCTGAACTCAGCCACGGGAGCGGTACTGGCTCTGGTTCTGGGCGGAGTGGTTCTTATCACTCCGGCTGCGAAAGCTCAGATCAACGGGACTCCAGCATCAGTGACTTCGATCAACTCCGGTGGCCGCCTTAATTCCACACCCGGCGTGCCCGCCAGCATCACATCGCTCGGACCGAACGGGCTTCAGCCGAGGAACCCAGGTTTGAATAACCCAGGTTTCAATCAGCCAGGTTGTTGCAATCTGTTTCCGGTGAGTCCGAATCCTTCGCGTGGCCAGCGTAATCATCATCATCGCCGCGGGCAGTTTTTCCCTGGCGGTGGTGCGGTTTACGTACCTTATGCTTATCCGGTGGTGGTCGGTGATTCCGAAACCGACGATGCCGCGGACCCAGGAACCGGTCCCAGGGAAGACCAGCGGGAAGAAGACTACCGTGGAGGCCCCACCATTTTCGACCGCCGCGGTCCGGGCCAACCGGCACGCTCTTATGCAGACGCCTATTCGCGGCGGCCCAGCCGCTCCGAGAATGACACCGAGGCTGCTGCAGCACCAGCGCCGGTCGAAACTCCTGTCCCCGACCAGCCTCAGACCGTGCTGATCTTCAAAGACGGTCACCAGCTGGAAGTTCAGAACTACGCCGTGATTGGAGACATGCTGTACGACTTGACGCCGGGACGCCATCACAAGATCGCGCTTGCCGACCTCGACCTGACGTCCACCGCGCAGCAGAACGACGATCGCGGCATCGATTTCCGGTTACCACCGAACCCTGAAACGAACAAGTAGATGCCAATCCGGTTCACTCTCGCCATCGTCGCCGCCGCGCTCTCGATATCGCCAGTCAGCGCCCAGGTTCGCGGCACAGGCGCGGCAGGATTCGGTATAAGCGCCGGCTCTGCTGGCATCAGGCCAATGGGTAGCGGCTCATCGGCGGCCGGGTTTCCGGGACACGGCATGGCTGGCGGTTCCGCGCGCTTCCATCAGGGGCATGGGTCAGGGCGCGGCGCGCTACTGTTTCCGTATCCCTATCTTTATCCTGATTCCGATGCGGGCTACGACTCCCAGCCGGCCGCGCAACCCCAGGTGATCGTGGTTCCGGCCTCGGCGCCCACCCCGCCACCCGCGCCTCCGGCTCCGCGCGAATCATTACTGATCGAATGGCAGGGCGACCACTTTGTGCGTACCACCATGTCCGCAAAGGCCGCGTCCGGCGGACAAACCATGCCCGACTACTCGGAGAAATCCGTGTTGTCTGTGCCTGCCGCTGGACGATCAGCGCCAGGAAGTAAGGACGCAGCGCAAAAGCCGCGCGAGCTTCCGCCCGCCATCCTCGTATTCCACGACGGCCGCAGAGAGGAAGTCAGCGAATACACCATCATGAGCGGGACGATCTATTCCAAGGCCGATTACTGGACCACCGGCTCCTGGACCCGGAAAATACAGATCGCCGATCTCGACGTGCCCGCCACGTTACGGCTCAACCAGGAGCGTGGAGTGAAGTTTGTGCTGCCCGCCAGCGCTAACGAAGTAGTGGTGCGGCCCTAGCCAGAGAGTCATTGAATCAAAATTGTCATCCCGACCCGAGCGAAGCGAGCGCAGTGGAGAGCCTGCCCTGACCGAACTCCGAGTCACACGAGGGGGAGTCGAATGGGGACCTGCTGTTTCAGCCAACGTTGACCAGCGCCGCCTGCATCTCGATATTCCATAAGTATTTCTGGGACAGCACACTCACGCCCTAGCTGCGAGTGCCCCACCACAAAAGCCCGATGAACAAGACCTGCATGGGCGCCCGCAGCCAGAGAGGCGTCACTGGTTTGCCGGCCAGCGTGGTCTTCTTCACAGCAGCGCTTACGTTGGCGGGAAACATTACGATCAGCAGCGCGATCAGGCAGATGCCCGCGAGCGAACGGAACTGCGGCCACAACAATCCAACCGCGCCCATAAATTCCAGAACGCCGGTTAAATAGATCAGGAGCATCGGCCGCGGAAATACGGCCGGGACCATCCGCACCAGATCGTGCTTCAACCGGTTGAAGTGCGCGATTCCGGTGAACCCGAACATCAGGGCCAGCGCATAACAAGCTGAGTGCTGCCAGGTAGCAAGCGCACCCACGCCCAGCGCTCCGATTCCCCGCAACACCAGCCACGCCCCGAACAAGACAATCAGGACTGCCATATGCAGAAATTTTAGATGTGGATGGGGAAAAGCGTTGAAATCGTTTACCGGGCAACCGTAAAAAAGCCGGTCTTGCCAAGGCCGTTCAAACATTATAATTTCTCGCTCCAGATCAAGTATGAACGGCGTTCCCGGGAGGACCCAGGTGGCTGACCGGATCACGATCGATTTGGCGACGGAAGCCGACCGGCACGAAATCTACCGGCTGCGTCATCAGGTGTATGCCAGCGAGCTTCATCAGCACCAGGAAAACACCGATGCTTGCCTGAGCGATTTGCTGGATGCCCGCAACACCTATCTGAAGGCGTCAGTTGCCGGGCAGCTTGCCGGATTCGTCAGCATCACTTCTCCGGGCGGCCCCAGCTACTCGGTCGATAAATATTTCCAACGCGAGGATTTTGATTTCCCCTTCGATAGCGGCCTCTATGAAGTCCGGTTGCTGACGGTCCTGCCTGATTACCGCGGCCTGGCTTGTGCCAGCCTGCTGATGTACGCTGCCTTTCGCTGGGTGCAGTCGCTGGGAGGAACGCGAATTGTCGCCATCGGACGCCAGGAGTTGCTGGGGCTGTACCGGAAGGCCGGTTTGCGCACCCTGCATCGGCGAACTCAGTCGGGTGCCGTCACCTACGAATTGCTCAGTGCCCCGCTGACAGAACTGGCGGACCAGGCAGAAAAGCACTCACTCCTGCTGCGCTGGCTGGAGCAACGGTCAGACTGGCGACTGGAAATCCCCTTTCACTCCCGCGCGGCCTGCCATCACGGAGGCGCGTTCTTCGAGGCCATTGGAGAGGAGTTCGACCACCTCGAGCGCAGTCGCGACGTGATCAACGCCGACGTCCTTGACGCATGGTTTCCGCCCTCGCCGCGGGTGCTTGCAGCCCTCGACCAATATCTTCCGTGGCTGCTCCGCACTTCGCCTCCAACGAATTGTGCCGGCATGATTCGCGCCATTGCCCGCGCCCGCAACCTGCCTCCTGAATGCATCGTGCCCGGAGCCGGTTCGTCGGCACTGATTTTTCTGTGCTTCCGGGAATGGTTGAATCAGGATTCCCGGGTCTTGCTGCTGGATCCCGCTTACGGGGAATACAGTCATATTACCGAACGCATCCTGCACTGCCAGGTGGATCGTTTGCCGCTCGATCGCGCCAACAACTACACAGTAGATACAGCAGAGTTGGAGGCCCGTCTGCAGGACGGCTACGATCTGGTGGTGATCGTTAATCCCAACAGCCCCACGGGCCGGCACACTCCGCGCCGCGAACTCGAATCCGTCCTTGCCCGGATTCCTGATCGGACGCGCGTCTGGGTGGACGAAACCTATGTCGAGTATGCTGGCGAAGGGGAATCGCTCGAGCCTTTTGCGGCGCGCAGCCACAACGTAGTGGTGTGCAAGTCCATGTCCAAGGTGTACGCGCTCTCCGGAACACGGGCAGCGTATTTATGCGCTGCGCCGGCAACCGCCAGTTTGTTGCGGGAGATCACGCCGCCCTGGGCCGTCAGTCTTCCCGCCCAGGTTGCGGCGGTGAATGCGCTGGGTGATCCGGAATATTACGCAGCGCGCTATGGCGAGACGCGCGTGCTGCGCGAAAATCTGGCCGCCGCACTGCAGGCGCTCGGAATCGTAGTGGTTCCCGGCGCCGCGAATTTTATTCTCTGCCATTTGCCGGAGAGCGGACCGAACGCAGCCACAATTTGCCGGCGCTGCCGTACCCAGAATGTCTTTCTACGAGATGCCGGCGAAATCAGCGAGCGCCTGGGCTCGCACGCTCTGCGTATTGCGGTCAAAGACCGGCAGAGCAACTCACGAATCATCGAAACCCTGAAGTGGGCAATCACGGCGGATGCCGAAGCCTCGACCGCTCTGGCCGAGTCAGCATAGATCGTAGATCAAGGCCGCGCCAGCCTCCATCAACTCATGTACCAGCCTCCGTTTGGATTGACTGTCTGTCCGGTCATGTAGGCATTTTCCGCAAGCAGCAGCACCACCGACGCCACTTCATCCACGTTGCCGAAGCGCCCCACCGGAATCACGCTGGATGTGGCGCGCGGGTTCGCGCGCAGCATGTCAGTCTCCACCAGCGCCAGGCAAACCGTGTTGGCCGTGATGCCCTCCTTGGCCAGCAGCGCGGCATAAGAATGGGTCAGCCCCAGCATTCCCGCCTTGGACGCGGCATAGTGCGGTCCCACCAGCCCGCCGGTCTGGGCCGCCGTGGAAGAAATGTTGATGATGCGCCCCCAGCGCTGGGCCCGCATCTGCGGCAGCACCGCCTGGGTCACCAGGAATGCGGACTTCAGGTTCACCCCGATGTGTTCGTCCCAGTCCGCTTCAGCAATGTCCTCGAGCTTGAGCTGGCGGGCGATTCCGGCGTTGTTCACCACGATATTCACAGCGCCGAGCTTGCTCTCAATTTCCGCAACCATCTTCTTCACCTGGTCGGATTGCGAGACGTCAGCCTGAATCGCCAGCGCGCGCCGCCCTAATTTCCTGATCGCGGCGCAGACTTTATCGGCGTCCTCGGAGCGCGCCCGGAAGTTGACTGCGATGTCTGCGCCCGCTCCCGCAAGCGCCAGCGCAACGGCTGCTCCGATACCGCGGCTGCCGCCCGTAACCAGGGCTATCTTTCCCTTCAAAGTCTCCATAGGGTTGACCATTTAAGCCCGATTATCCCACCCGTGCAACCGGGTTGCGGCGAACCGGATTCGTCATCCGGAAAGGGCCCCGCTCATGGTATAATTCTCACATCGCGAATCCACCGTAACATCCTGTAAATGCAGTTATTTAGAGCGGAAACATGACGGAACAATCTGGTGTGGGTCGGACACTCTTTTCGACGCCTTTGAATTTGCTTTTGACTTGAATTCCACCGCTATCAATGACGAAAGAGAAGAAGGCAGGTCAAAGGCAGCGGACAAGGAGTGTCCGCTCCACCCAAGCTAGAAGCTAGGAGCTAGAAGCTTTTATGGCTGACGATCAGAATCCTGAACTCCCCTTGACCCCTCCGCCCGGCGGCGGAGACGGCACCGGCATTCCCGGCGCGCTCAACATTCAACCCGTCAATATCGAAGAGGAGATGAAGAAGTCGTATCTCGACTATTCGATGTCGGTGATCATCGGGCGCGCGTTGCCCGACGTCCGCGACGGACTCAAGCCGGTGCACCGCCGCATTCTCTACACCATGCAGCAGATGGGCCTGGCGCCCAACAAGTCCACCCGCAAATGCGCCCGCATCGTCGGAGACGTGATGGGCAAGTACCATCCCCACGGCAATCTCGCGGTGTACGACGCTCTGGTGCGCCTGGCGCAGCCGTTTGCCATGCGCTATCCGCTGGTCGATGGACAAGGCAACTTCGGTTCGGTCGATGGAGATCCGCCGGCAGCCGATCGTTACACCGAAGCCAAACTGACCCGCGTCGCCACGGCGCTGCTCGACGACCTCGACAAAGACACCGTCGATATGCGCCCGAACTACGACGGCAACGAAATCGAGCCTGACATTCTTCCCGCGCGCATCCCCAATCTGCTGGTGAACGGATCAGACGGCATCGCGGTGGGCATGGCGACGAAGATTCCGCCCCACAACCTGACCGAGATCGTGGACGCGACCATCACGCTGGTGAACAATCCCACGGCGCAGCTCGCCGAAATTCTGAAGTTCGTGCAAGGCCCCGATTTCCCCACCGCCGGCATTATTCACGGCAAGACGGGAATCGTGGATGCCTACAAAAACGGCCGCGGCCGCTTCATGATGCGCGCCAAAGCCGGCATCGAAACTTTCAACAAAGACCGCAAAGCCATCGTCATCACCGAAATTCCCTACCAGGTCAACAAGGCGCGGCTGGTCGAGCGCATCGCGCAACTGGTCAACGACAAGGTTGTCGATGACATCTCCGACATTCGCGACGAAAGCGACCGCGACGGCATGCGCATCGTAGTCGAGCTCAAGCGCGACGGCGAGCCCCAGCTCGTGCTCAACCAGCTCTTCAAGCACACCCAGATGCAGGAAAGCTTCAGCATGATCCTGCTCGCGGTGGTCAACGGACAGCCCAAGGAAATGGGCCTGGTGCAGGCCATCAAGCACTTCATCGACCACCGCGTCGATGTGGTCCGCCGCCGCACCGCCTTCCTGCTCTCGAAAGCCAAAGACCGCGAGCACATTCTCGAAGGCTACCTGACCGCGCTCGATCACCTGGACAACGTGATCACCATCATCCGCGCCAGCGCCAACCGCGCCGAAGCCCGCGAAAACCTGGTCGCCTACTTTGCCGGCAAGAAGATCGACATCAACGTCACCGGCCGCGCTCCCAAGCGCGATCCCGAAAAGCCGTTCACCGGAATTCAGGCCGATGCGATTCTCGAACTGCAACTGCACCGCCTGACCAAGCTCTCCATCGACGAAATCACGAAAGAACTCACGGTCACCCGCGAGCACATCGCCGAGTACGAATCCATCCTGGGTTCGGAAAAGAAACTGCGCGCCGTGATCGTGAAAGAACTCGAAGAAGTAAAAAAACTCTACGGCGACGAGCGCCGCACCGTGATCGAAGACGAAGCCGCCGAAATCCATCTCGAAGACCTGATCGCCGACGAGCAAGTCGCAGTCACGGTCAGCCACGGCGGCTACATGAAGCGCACGCCGGTCTCCACTTACCGCATGCAGCGCCGCGGAGGCACGGGCCGCACCGGCATGAAGACGCGCGACGAGGATTTCGTCGAGCATCTCTTCATCGATTCCACCCACGCCTACATTCTGATCTTCACCAACACCGGACGCGTTTACTGGCTGAAGGTGTACGAAATTCCCGACGTCAGCGCCGCCGGCAAAGGCAAGCACGTCGGCAACCTGGTCGGCCTGCAACCGGGCGAGACGGTGCGCACCATGCTCACCGTCCGCCATCTCGAAGAGATGGGCAAGTACATCTTCTTCGCCACGCGCAACGGCCTGGTGAAAAAGACCGAGCTCAAGGACTTCTCCCACGTGCGCTCGAACGGCATCTACGCCATCAGCATCGAGCAGGGAGACGAACTGGTCGCGGCCAATCTCACCGACGGCCAGCAGATCGTCTTCCTGGCCACGCACGAAGGCCAGGCCATCCGCTTCGACGAAGAAGACGTCCGCCCCATGGGCCGCCAGGCGTACGGTGTCTGGGGCATCCGCATGGAAAAGGGCGACTACCTGGTCGGCATGGCGACTACGCCAAAGGCAGATGTCCCGGCGAAAGTCGATCCAACGAAAGCGCCCGCGTCAGACGCGCAGATAGCCGACCTGGTGCCGGAAAAAGGCAGACTGATTCTCTCCGTCACCGAAAACGGCTACGGCAAACGCACCGCTGCCGACGAATACCGCCTGCAGGGACGCGGCGGCTCGGGCGTCATAAATGTCAAAACCACGGAACGCAACGGCAAAGTCGTAGGCATCGCGCAGGTGACGGAGAAATCCGAAGTCATGCTGATCAGCCAGTACGGCAAAATCATCCGCATGGATTCAACCACCATCCGCGAATCCGGCCGCGCTGCCCAGGGCGTACGGCTGTTGCACCTTGAGCCAGGTGACCGCGTGGCGGCGGCCGTAGTTCTGGCACCGGGAGAAGAGCCGGTTAACGGGGGGACACTGCTTCAGTAAGCACGTTCGAAGATTACTTCGAGATGCATCTCGTATTCGAGTTGCATCTCGTAAAAAGACGCCAGGGTTCCCTTCGATAAATCCCGGCAACTTGACGGCTTCATCGACCTTTGGGTCGTGGCGGGCTCCGACTGACGACTGAAGACTGCCCTTCAGTACTTCGGCATCTTGGGATCCACGCGATCGGCCCAGGCCAGAATTCCTCCGGCCAGGTTATGCACTTTCTTGAAGCCCGCCTGACGGAGAAAATCCACCGCCTTGCCGCTGCGCACGCCGGAGCGGCAGTGCGCCACGATTTCACGGCTGGAATCCAGTTCGTTCACCCGCTTAGGCAGGTCGCCCAGCGGAATCAGGTGTCCCCCGATATTGCAGATCTGGTATTCATGGGGTTCGCGCACGTCGAGCACGAACAGGTCGTCGCCGGCGTCCAGTCTTCGCTTCAATTCTTCCACCTGCATTTCCACGCCTGATGTTTCCACCGGCTTCTCCTCGCCGCGAATTCCGCAAAACTCGTTGTAGTCGATCAACTGCTTGATTGTGGGATGGGTCCCGCAAGCCGGGCAATCGGGATTCTTGCGCAGCTTGAGTTCACGAAACTTCATGTCCAGGGCATCGATCAGCAGCAGTCGCCCGATAAGCGACTCGCCCTTGCCCAGAATCAGCTTGATGACCTCAGTGGCCTGCATCACGCCCACCAGACCCGGCAGAATGCCCAGCACACCACCCTCTGCACAGGAAGGCACCAGTCCGGGCGGTGGCGGCTCGGGATAGAGGCAGCGGTAGCACGGTCCTTCCTTGGTGGCAAAAACACTGGCCTGCCCTTCGAAGCGGAAAATCGAGCCGTAAACGTTAGGCTTTCCGGTCAGAACGCAGGCGTCATTCACCAGGTAGCGCGTGGGGAAATTGTCAGTGCCGTCGGCGATGATGTCGAACTCGCGAAACAGCTCAAGTGCGTTTTCGCTGGAGAGCCGGGTGTCAAACTTCCGTATATTCAGGAAGGGGTTGATGGCCTTTAACTTATCGGCCGCCGAATCCAGCTTCTTGCGGCCCACGTCAGCGGTCGAGTGGATGATCTGCCGCTGCAGGTTGGTGTAGTCCACAACATCGAAATCTACAATCCCCAGCGTGCCCACGCCGGCCGCGCCCAGATACAAAGCCAGAGGCGAACCCAGACCACCCGCGCCGATGCAGAGAACTTTCGCGGCTTTCAGCTTGAGCTGCCCTTCCATGCCCACCTCGGGCATGATCAGGTGGCGCGAGTAGCGCTGAATCTCGTCGTTGCTCAGGGTAACGGCTTCGGGTTTGACTTCGAGTGTGGTGGCCATGAGAACCTCTTGAAATTGAAGAATTGTTGGATTTACGAATTGACGAATTGAGAACAGCTATCGACAGGAGGGACAACAACAACAGCGGCGGACTTTGGGTTCAGGTTTCAATTCGACAATCCTAAAATCCGGCAATTCGACAATCAATTCAGCCCTCCCGCGATGGAAGGCACAATCGAAATACTATCACCATCCTGCACCGCCGTGGCTTCCTTCTGCAGGTAACGGACGTCCTCGTCGTTAAGATACACATTCACAAAAGCGCGCAGCTTCCCTTCGTCGGTGTAAAGATGCCGGCGCAAATCGGGGTGCCGGGCGACGAGGTCGGACAGGGCATCGCCGATCGTACCAGCCTTGACTTCAACCGCAGGCTGTTTGCCGGTGTACTGCCGCAGTGGGGTAGGGATCTGGATCTTGGGCATAGGCTATACATGATGCCACAGGTAGGCGGTGAGATTCAGGTGGGGTGTGTGGGTGGGACAAAGCCTGCCCTGAGCGAGGTCGAAGGGAGTGTCCGACCCACACAACCTAACGCATGCTCAGGCAACCTCTATCTTCTCCGCCACCAGCTTCTTGTCGTCCTCGTCGCTGCCGGCGAGTTCGAACGAATTGGTGAGCGCAGCCTTACCCTTCTCCACGCTGGTAATGACGTAGGAGCAGCCGAACCAATGCGCATCCGCCAGGTCGGTCTGTGACCACTGCGCGGGATGGTCAGGATGGGAGTGATAAAACCCGACGATATCTTCGCCACGCTCGCGCCCCTCCCGCTGAATGCGGATCAGTTCTTTGGGATCGATGTTGTAACGGTTGTGGGCGGAATCGGTACGCGTGTTGCCGGCGCGTGCGGCCGAAGTCACAGTACGTACGCGGTCATCGTTCGCGGGCATCTGGCCGAGCAGGACGCCGCAGCACTCATGGGGATAGGTTTCTTCGCCGTGCCGCCTGATCGCTTCATACTCCTTGTGCGGGATCTTCAACATAAAAAACTCAAATCACCACGGAGGACACGGAGATCGCGGAGTAACCCCAAGATGCTCCTCCGTGATCTCCGTGTCCTCTGTGGTAGAAGTCTTTCAATCCTGCTCCCAGAATCTCTCGCTCAAATACTTGTCGCCGGAATCGCACAGAATTGTCACAAATACTGCCCGTTCGCCCTTGCCCAGCTTGCGCGCCACCTGCAGACATCCCACGACCGCTGCAGCCGCCGAGATCCCGACCAGCAGTCCTTCTTCGCGGGCCAGGCGTTTGGCCATGCTGTAGGCGTCCTCGGTCGAGATGCCGATGTCGTCATCGGCCAGTTGTGCGTCATAAATTGTGGGGATGATAGCGCTGGCCATGTGCTTGGCCCCTTCAATCCCGTGGAAGGGCGAGTCGGGCTGAAGCGAGATGCAACGAATCGCGGGATTCAGTTCCTTCAAGCGCCGCGTAGTGCCGATGAAGGTCCCACTGGTTCCCATCATGGAAACAAAATGAGTGACGCGTCCTGCTGTCTGTTGCCAGATTTCGTTGGCTGTGCCATGGTAGTGGGCCTGCCAGTTGGCATCGTTGGAATACTGGTCGGCATAGAAATATTTGTCGGGGTGTTGGGCGTAAAGTTCGCGCGCGGCGCGAATGGCTCCGTCGGAACCATCACCGGGGTCGGTATAAATAATGTGCGCCCCGTAGGCATGCAGAATGTGCTTGCGCTCGATCGAAACATTTTGCGGCATGCACAGCGTCACCGGGAAGCCCTGTGCGGCCCCGATCATGGCGTAAGCGATTCCGGTGTTTCCGCTGGTGGAATCGAGCAGGGTCTTGCCGGGCCCGAATTTTCCGCTGGCGCGGGCCTGGGCCACGATGTTCGAGGCAGCGCGATCTTTCACCGATCCGCCCGGGTTGTACCATTCGGCCTTGCCCAGCAACTCGATTCCGGGCAGATCGCGAGTGATGCGCTCCAGGCGCAAAAGCGGAGTGTTGCCGATGAGTTCGAGGCTGCGCCGGCCGATCGGAGTGGCAGGATTGCCGCTTGTCTCTGCTTCCGTACGGGCAGGCGCAGCTGTCGAAGAATCAGGCACTTCCGTTCGTTTTGCCGGGACTGGTCGCATGGATTTACGCTGGGCCGTGACCATCGTAACGTATGGCGGGCCCGAATTAACGCTTCTGCAACGGATGATTGGATTATAAAAGAGGCTGCTTCGATGCAGCCAGAACGCGGAAATGCACTCTTTCCCGCAAACTAGCATCTCATCGAAGGTGTACCAGGATTTGGACTGGAAGGTTGGGGCAGTAGAAGGGATTGGGATTCCGAACGAATGACAACCAACGTAGAGCAGCGCGGTTATGAGGACGCATTGAGCTGGTTGAAGGAGCACGGCTTCGACCTGATCGAAGCGCCGGGCATGCAGGGGCGTGTTTTTCTGAGGAAGTACAACGTGTCGGCTGCCATTCAGAAAGACGGCGACGACGGCGTGAAAATTTTTGCTTACCCCGGATACCTGATCGGCAGCGAGATCTCCAAGCTGGTCAACCGCGGCTACCAGCAGTTTCTGAAAACCGCCAAGACCGAGGTCCCGGCCACGGCAGACCACCTCAAGGCGCTGCAGCAATTCACCGAAGAGTTGAAGGAAGGCCTCGGACTACCCGTCCTGTACAACGAATCGCTGGGCACAGTGAGCGAAGCGTATCAGTACGATCGCATCAAAGACCGCGACAAGCCCAAGGCAGAGCGCCCCAAGCGCCCCTGGGAAAAAGCGGGCCTGACCGCAGCCGCCGCAAAAAAAGGCCGCGCGTAGCAACAATCATTCCACTGTCATCCCGAGCGCCGCTCCGAGCCGCGCTTGCGCGGTGAGGACAAGTCGAGGGACCTGCTGTTCTGCTGGCCGTTTGTGGTGGCCCGAACCAGCCCACGGCCACCCCGTCCGCTATTTCTTAATCCGCAACTGAACCCGGGTGCCTTCCGGCAACTGGCCGTTCAGGATCTTGACTACTCCGCCCTGCACCACACCTTCGAACTCCTGGGGCGCTGCCGGAACGGCCGCGGGCGAGGGCGCCCGGGCCATACGGCCTGTGCCCTTGTCCATCGCCTGGTTGGCCAGATCGTCCGCTTCGCGGTTATGTTCGCGCAGGGCGTGATCGATGGAGAACCACTCGAGTTGAGCAATCAATTCCCTGGCACGGCCGTGAAGTTCCTGCAGGGTTGCGTTCTTCACTTTGTAGATGCCTTTGATCTGGCGCACCAGAAGCTCGGAGTCACTGATCACCTTGAGCGCTTTGTGTCCGTGCTCAATGGCATACTCCAGCGCCGCGATCAGGCCCTGGTACTCCGCAAAGTTGTTGGTCTGGTGGCCAAGGTACTGGCTGAGCGTGGCAACTTTCAGTCCTTTTTCATCCTGAATCACAACCCCATAGCCGGCGGGACCAGGGTTGCCGCGCGCGCCCCCGTCGCTGTGCGCGATCAGGTGGCGCTCGGGAGCCTTGGCGTGTGATGCAGGGAATAAACTGCGCGATGGAGAGGGCATATCGAAAGTTTACATTGCCGACCCGCACTCCGACCCACACACTCTCCCTCCTGCACTAGCGAGTGTGGCGTTTGAAAAATTCCCAGATGGTCTGCGTGCCATCCAGATTGCGGCTGGCCTTGCCGACCAGAAAGGCGGGCAGGTACTGCGGCCCGTGGGGCCAGGTATGGCCTCCGCCCTCGATGACGTAAACCACCACTTGCGTGCCTTGCTTGCCGCCGGCATAGACTGCGCGCTGCACGCTGGTGCCGTCATCCGTCGGGTTGGGCAAGTTCTCAACTACAGGCTGGGGCGACGTGCCGTCCCAACTACGCCAGAATTCCGTGGCCTGCGCCAGGGAAATCGCCACTCCGCGATTACGCAGCATCGGTCCGCCTTCAATGTGCACCAGTGGATCCTTGGTGCCATGCATGAACAGCACGGAAATCGGCGCGGAGGGGTGGCACGCCGGCACCAGCGTGTCGGGCATGGTGGCCGCGACGGCGGCGATGGCCGCAAGTTCGCCGGTCAAGTCACAGGCCAGGCGGTTCGCAAAAAAGCCTCCATTCGAAATTCCAGCGGCGTAAGTCCTTCTGGGATCGGCGCGGTGGGTGCGCTGTAATTCTTCAATTACGGCGCGGATGAAACCGACATCATCGGCCGGGGACAGCCCCCTGGTGTCGCTCCAGCTCTTGTTGAAACTCTCGGGATACGCCACCAGAAATCCCTCCTGGTCGGCCAGTTGGTCAAAATGGGTGAAGTTCGGCATGGTGGCGGCGTGGCCGCCTCCGCCATGGAACACCAGCACCAGGGGCACTGGGCCGGACTGTGGAAGCGACTCTGGAACGTGCAGCAGATACATCCGGTCCACGCCGCCGATGCTGACATGCATCTGTTCGTCGTCAGCTGGCGCTCGTCCGGAGGCGCTGTTCGCCGGCGAAAGGCCGCCGAGGAATGCAATCGCTAGAACGACAGCGAGGAAAGCGACACTTTTACCCATGAAAACTCCAGATTCCTCGAACACAATTCTCTCTCCGTCCGCTGAGCGGAGCCGGCGGCCCCAGACTGATAATTCGGAGGTGGAATAGGGGTCCCTCGACTTGCTCTCCCCGCAGAGGCGCGGCTCGAGCCGCGTTCGGAATGACTCTTTCGGTGTAAGGACTATTCATTCGTGTATTGCAGGGCCGGTCCCTGCTCCAGGCCAACCGGAAATTACGTAGTCGAAGAGTAAATGCCGAGGCGGAGCTGGTTGAAGTGACTTGTTATCTTCCCGCTGCCAACCGCGTGGCCAGGCGTTGTGGGAGGTTGGCCGCGATGATGCGATCCTGGGCCTGCTTCAGATTGTAAGGCACCCGACAGAAGGTCACGATGCGGGCGTCGGAATCAAACACGGCAAAGGCCGCGCGCCAGTCTCCATCCCGGGCTGTCCCACCGAACCGGGATTCACCATGTAACGCATGCCTTCCTTAAGCGGAACCTCCATGCTCTCACTTTGCCCAACGGTGTTGTACTGCGGACGGAAATAATCACTGGCCACATTGTTGGTGCAAAAGCTTCCCTGCAGGTGGGTATGCCCGAAAAATGTCAGGGGAGTGACCGAGGTCAGCAGCGGCTCAATGGCATCGCGCAAAGTCACCACGTACTCGTCTTCGTCCACTGGCGACCCGTGCACAAACTGGACGCCGGGCAATTCGCCAGTCTGAATTGGACCATGGGGCAGCCCCAGCAGCCATTTCAGGTTTAGCGGAGTGAGCTGATCGCGGGTCCACAACGCCGCCAGTCCGGCGATAGGATTGAAGTCCCTCAAATCCATCGCGCCGCTGGCCGCCTTGTCATGATTGCCGCGCACGAAAATGTGTCCCAGGGCGCGCGAGCGCTCGATCACTTCGTTGGGGCTGGCGCCGTAGCCGACGATGTCCCCAAGATTGACCACCATGTCGTGCGGCGGGGCTGCCGCCAGGCACGCTTCCAGAGCTTCGAGGTTGCTATGAATATCGCTTATTAAAAGGACGCGCACAGATCACCGGACAAACTGGCGATTATAGACCTGAAGAGCATGGCCGTGTGCCGAAATGTAAGGCGCGAGCGTCCACGCTCGTGCATGGGCCAGCACGGGCGGGGACGCCCGCGCCTACATGGGAGCGTTCACCACCGGACATCTTGCCCAATGTCCAGGGGCGACTTCCGCAAGAGGCGGAATGCTGTGGGCGCATTCCGGCACGCGAAATTCGCAGCGCGGCTCGAAGGGACATCCCGGCGGGACCGCATGCAGAGGCGGTACCGCGCCTTCAATGGTCTCGAGGGGCTGCCCGCGGTCCGTCTTCAAGGTGGGGACGGCGTTCAGCAATCCACGCGTGTAGGGGTGCGCCGGCGCCTGAAATATGTCGCGCTTCGACCCCAGCTCTACCAGGTTGCCGGCGTACATCACCGCCACCCGGTCGGCGACCTGCGAAACCACGGCCAGGTCATGGGAAATGAAAAGCATGGTCAAGCCAAACTTCGTCCGCAGTTCAGCCAGCAGGTCGAGAATCTGTGCCTGGATGGTCACATCGAGCGCGGTCGTGGGTTCGTCGGCAATCAGCAATTGGGGGCGATTGACGATGGCCATGGCAATCATCACGCGCTGCCGCATCCCGCCCGAAAGCTGGTGCGGATAGTCGCGCGCCCGGCGTTCGAAATCGGCGATGCCCACTTCCTGCATGGCAACCAGGGTCCGCTTCCACGCCTCGCTCTTTGCCACTTGATGGTGGGCCAGGACAGCTTCCGCGATCTGATCGCCCACCCGCATCACCGGATTCAGCGCGGTCATCGGCTCCTGAAAAATCATGGCCAGCCGGGAGCCGCGCAAAGGACGCATTGCCGTGTCAGATAGCTGCAGCAGGTCGCTCACCCCGCTGCCATTGCCGAAGCCGAATCTCCCCGGCAATGCGAGCGTGCGGAGGCAGCAGTCGCATCAAGGCCAATGACGTGACCGATTTCCCCGAGCCAGATTCACCCACCAGCCCCAGCACTTCGCCCGCCGCAATTGAAAAACTAAGATCGCGGACCGCCACCAGCCGGCCGCTTCCGCCCTGGGTTGAACGGGGAAATTCGACGACCAGATTCCGCACTTCAAGAAGATGAGCCATGCCAGGTAGCGCCGGCGTCTCGCCGGCTGTCCGGAGGGCGTCCCCGCCCTCCCTATTATTGTCGCCCAGAATTATTGTCCCAGAATCAACGGCAACCCATTCTTGGAATTTCCGATCACAACGATTTTGGCGTTCGCGCTCTTGGCCAAAGTCTCGGTCGCCTCAATACCCTTCCACTCCAGCAGCTGCGGACTGATCCCCTGGGCCACGATCTGCTGGAAGTCGCGAATGCCGGCCGCTTCAATGCGCTTGCGCTGCGCCTCTTGCGTCTCCTTTTGCAGGCGGAAGTTCATGGCCAGCGCTTCCTGCTCGGCCTGCTGCTTGGATTCGATCGACGCCTTCAAGGTCACGGGCAACTGAATGTCACGCAGCAGCACGCTTTCGACCAGCACTCCGCGTTCTCCGAGTTTCGTGGTGAGCTGGTCAAAAATCTGTTTGCCCACCATTTCGCGTTCTCCGGTGTACAGCGCGTTGGCGGTGTGGGCGGCGGTCGCCTCCCGGATGGCCGCCCGCAAATTTGGCACGATCAGCACAGTCAGGTAATTGGGGCCAATCTTCTGGAACACCTCGGAGGCCTTCTCCGGATTGAGATGGTAGATCAGCGAGGTATCCAGATTGATCATCAGGCCTTCGCTCGAAGGCACGCTGGCCGATTCCTTGAGCTCCTGGGTGCGGATGGAAAGCTCATGATTGGACTTGAAGGGATTGATCAGGTGCACCCCCTCGGGCAGCTCTTCGCCGGTCACTCGCCCAAACAGCGTAAGCACTCCAACGTTCCCCGAATCGACGCGGGCCACGGAGGCGAACAGCATGATGACCACGACAAACGCAGCTGCCGCAACTCCCAGCAGCCGCAATACCGAGCCGGAGCTGGCATCAATCACCCGGCCATGAGGTTCATTGAATATCGCCATGAGAGTTCCTCCCCGCGGGCGATTGTACTGCCAAGCCAAAAGCGCGCTAAGTGCCCGCCACGACACAGGCAGGGCCCACGTAGGGGCGGGTGTCTCATCCGCCCGGACGAGGGCGTCCCGGCCTACGCGAGTCAATAGCAGGAATCAAACCCGCATCACGATTGATTTCTCCGGAAATTTTCACAATCGCAAGGAATTCAGGCGATATAGCCCCAACCCAATTCTGCGAACCGAATTCCCCGAAAATTCGCGTTGCTGCCCTGAGCGTGAAGCAGCGCCCGCAAGCCCGCTGCACCAAATCCGGTCACCCCCTTGTGGAGGGGCTGCACTCGCCTGCAAGCAAACGAGATAAATCCCGCCATTTTTTATTGACTATAAAATCAGGAGGAGTAAAAACAACCTCGTTCTTTGACACGTTCTAAAGTTTACCCGGTTGGTGCGGCGTCCGGGGCTCGAGCGCGGTCACTCTGAAGCATCGCAAGGTGAGTCAGGGAGGGTCAGCAAGGGTCTATAGCCAGGCGCTGGTCGAGGCGAACAGGAACACCCGTCAGAGGCAAGATAGAGTCCCGAGGCGTTGAACAGTTTTTCCGGTTGGCGGTAAGCCCGGAGCCCAAGCACAGATCGCGCCCGTCGTCTTCGCAAGGAGACACGAAAGCAGGTCGGCAAGGGTCTAAAGCGAGCTACTGGCCGAGACGAACAGGTTCAACACCACCTCGGGACTCTTAATTTTGATGGCCACTCCGAGCTTTTCATGTCAGCCTCCCCCAAGGCCCATCACCTCGACGACTCGCTTGTCCCCGCCCCGCTCCGCCGCACCGCGCGTCCCCTGGAGATAGTTACAAAACCTGCAAGGCTGGATTTCGCCGCGAATCCCAATCACTATCGGGTGGCGAAAAAGACTGGGAAGGCAAAGCCGAAGCCTGCACGAGGAATCGATCGGTCCCCGCGTTTGCTGTTGGAGTGCGACACCAGCCAACTGCTGGATCCTGACTTCGGCGAATAGCGTGGAAGGGCACGTTCAGCCGATCACCGATAAAGGCTGAGAAAGGGCCCGACAGTCGGTTGCGCCAAGGCATGGGAGGATGGCGTTTTAAGCCGCTGGGGATGATTCGTCGTGGTTTGGATCATCAAATACGATGCTTAAAGAGTGCTATAATAGCACTATGATTGATGTGACCGAGGACATCCATTCGCTTACGACCTTCAAGCGCAACTCTTCGGGCTTGATGAAGCGCATGAAGAAAACCGGGCGTCCGCTGGTGTTGACCGTGAATGGGAAGGCTGAGGCGGTGCTTCTCGACGCCGCCGCCTACCAGGAGGTCGCCGGTCATCTTGAGGTCGTGGCCAGCATCCGCCGTGGTCTGGTCCAGGCCAGAAGAGGAGCAGGACGCGACGCTGATGAGGTATTTGACGAACTGGAGCGGGAAGACTCGACCGGGTAGATGATTTACCGCGTCATCATCACGCCCGAAGCTGAAACCGATCTTCGAACCGCTTATCGCTATATCCGCAGTTACGCGCCGCATGCGGCCCGTGACTGGATTCGGCGCGCGCGTCAGGCCGCCAGGAGCCTTGCCCGCCGCCCTGAACGATGTCCGCTGGCTCCCGAGAGCTCTTCCTTTGATCAATCCATCCGCGAGCTGCTCTTCGGGACGGGCAATCGGGGCACCTATCGTTTCCTCTTTGTTGTGATCGACAGATCAGTCTATGTAGTACACGTTCGACACGGATCGATGCTGTCGCTATCTCCGCGGGACGGGTGAAATCGCGCAGAAGAGCGATGTGGACAGGTCCCGTGGAAGGGCACGACCTTCAGAGGCTGCGGAAAAACTCGTCAATGTCGGCCCTTCCGTGGAAGAGCGGCCCTTCAGGGCCGCGTAGGTCGTTAGAAATGAGTGCGGGCTTTAGCCCCCGTGGGATCTTCGTCCGGGCAAGTTGAGTTTTTCCGCAGCCTCTTCAGTCGTGCCAATGAGATGTCGAGGGATGGCGGCTTTTAGCCGCTGAGGGGCGGCTCATCGTCAAACCAACCGCAAGCGGGTCCCTCCACTCCGCTTCGCTCCGGTCGGGATGACAGGGTTGTTTAACGGAGAGCCTAATTGCTTTACCGTTCGCGGGCGAGTCGCCCGCGGCCACATCAAACACGCCCCTCACAGCGGTATATTCCCATGCTTCTTCAGCGGATTCTTGTCCCGCTTGGTCTCCAGCATGGCCAGCGCCTGAATCAGCTTCTTGCGCGTCTCGCGCGGCTGGATGACGGCATCCACATAGCCCCGCTCCGCCGCCACGTAGGGATTGGCAAAGCGCTCGCGGAATTCTTCGATTTTTTCTTTGCGCAGCTCTTCGCGCTTCGGCGCGCGGTCGAGCTCGCGCTTGTACACGATGTCCACCGCGCCCTCCGGGCCCATGACCGCGATTTCCGCCGTCGGCCAGGCATAGTTCACGTCGGTGCGGATATGCTTTGACGCCATCACGCAATAGGCTCCGCCGTAGGCCTTGCGCGTGATCACCGTGATCTTCGGAACCGTGGCTTCGGCGAAGGCAAACAGCAGCTTGGCGCCATGCTTGATGATCCCGCCATACTCCTGGGTGATGCCGGGCAGGAACCCGGGGACGTCTTCAAAAGTAATCAGCGGGATGTTGAAGCAGTCGCAGAAACGCACGAACCGCGCGGCCTTGGTGGACGCGTTGATGTCGAGCGTGCCGGCCAGAAACGCCGGCTGGTTGGCCACGATGCCGACCGGACGTCCGTCCATCCGGGCAAATCCAACGACGATGTTCTTGGCGTAGTGCTCCTGCACTTCGAAAAAATAGCCGTCGTCGGCGACGGCGTGAATCACGTCTTTGATGTCGTAGGGCAGGTTCGACTCATCCGGAACGATGCGGTCGAGGACGGCGTCGGCGCGGTCGATAGGATCGGTGCACGGGCGGCGCGGCGGGTCATCAACATTATTCGAGGGAAGAAAGCTCAGCAGCTCGCGCACCATGGAAAGGCATTCCGCATCGTCGTGCGCCATGAAGTGCGCCACGCCGGAAGTTTCGTTGTGCGTGTGAGCGCCGCCCAGCTGGTCTTTGGTGACCTCTTCGTGCGTGACTGTCTTGATCACGTCCGGCCCGGTAATGAACATGTACGAGGTGTTTTCGACCATCAGGATGAAGTCCGTGATGGCCGGCGAATAAACCGCGCCGCCCGCGCACGGCCCCATGATTGCGGAAATCTGCGGCACCACTCCGCTGTACAGGGTGTTGCGCAGAAAAATGTCGGCGTATCCGGCCAGCGATACCACGCCTTCCTGAATGCGGGCGCCGCCGGAATCGTTCAGGCCAATGACCGGCGCGCCCATCTTCGCGGCCAGGTCCATGATCTTGACGATCTTGGCGGCGTTGGTTTCAGAGAGCGATCCGCCAAAGACGGTGAAGTCCTGGGCGAAGACAAACACCAGCCGGCCCTCGATGCGCCCGTAGCCGGTGATGAAGCCGTCACCGAAATATTTCTGCTCGGCCATGCCGAAGTCGTTCGAGCGGTGGGTGACCAGTTTGTCGGTCTCTTCGAACGTGCCCTCATCGAGCAGAAACTCGACCCGCTCGCGGGCCGACATCTTGCCTTCCTTATGCTGCCGCTCACGGCGCTGCTCTCCGCCACCCTCGGCAGCCAGGCGGTCGCGTTTCTTCAATTCTTCCAGCTTCTGTTCGAGATTCATTGCAGACCTCGGACCGACTCAGACCTCAGACCTCGGGCGTCGGACCTCAAATAGTGGGTTTGCCAAAGTCCGAGGTCCGAGGTCCGTCGCCGGTTCAATCCCCCATGCTGGAACCAATCGGCTGGTAGCGATATCTCTTGCCATCCCAGAAAGTCGCGGAAGTCATCCGGTCACCGCCGGTTTCTTCGGCATAGATGGCCATCATCGATTTCTTTTTCACCATCAGCTTTTTCACCGTGACCTGCTTGAAAGGAAGATTGATGATGACGAATTTCGCCT
This sequence comes from Terriglobia bacterium, assembly GCA_963699935.1. Taxonomy (GTDB): domain Bacteria; phylum Acidobacteriota; class Terriglobia; order Terriglobales; family Acidobacteriaceae; genus JAIQFF01. Next base: position 145,957 of record CAVOVU010000016.1, on the reverse strand, counting down.
TGGGCGCAGCCGCCCGCCAGGCTTCCGGGCCGGCGCCGTGAATGATCAGCAGCACCAGGCCTCGAGTGGCAGGGTCCTCCGAGGCAAATTGGCTGGTGACCTTGGGGCTTCCATAACCAAAGAAGTGGTTGTAAGGATCGATCACCGTAAAGTTGTCTTCGGCCTGGTCTCCCAGCGGATTGGTGCAACGGGCCGCGACTACCAGGTCCTCGATGCCATCGCCGTTGAGGTCACCCTTCATGGGCAACGGCCCCGGCATCAGCTTGCAAGTCGATCCAAACTGTTTCTGAATGAAGTCGTCATCCACCGGGGCGGCGGGCGGCGGTGCCTGCTGAGCCAAAGCGATAACTGAGAGTAGTAAACCCAAAATGACGAATCGAGAAATACGTCGAAACTGCATGAGAATACTTTAGTCCCATTCGCCCGCCGAAAATAGAGGCACAAGAGGTGACCTTCGTATCTACCACGACCCATCTAGGGGCGTCCGCCCCTACGTGGTCTGCGGTTTTTTGAAATGCTCCCAGCCCTGCGCCGCCAAGGCTTGCCTGACGCCTGTCGTATCCCGAAGCCAGACTTTCCCGCCCCGCGTGATCACGCCAATCTGGTGGACAGCAACTCCCGCAATGCGAGGCGGGACCTTTTTTGCCTCAGGCGCGGTGAACAGCAATTCGTAGTCTTCGCCGCCGTGCAGCGCAAAGCGGAGATCGACCCTTCGCCTCGTCTTTCCCAAATTGGCGCGGGGGATAGTGTCTGCTTCGATCTCGGCTCCCACCCCACTCTCCTCGCATACATGGCCGAGGTCGGTAGAGAGTCCGTCGCTGAGGTCGATCATGGCGGACGCCAATCCCTTTTCGCGGAGAACTCGCCCGACCGCAACCCGAGGCGTGGGATAAAAGTGCCTGCCATAGTCCAGCGGCCGCAGCTTCTTTCCTCTCGAAAGCAAATCCAGCGTCGCCGCTGAAGCGCCGAGCTCACCGGTCACGTAGATGCGGTCACCCGGACGCGCTCCCGAACGGAGCACCGCCTTGCCCTTCGGCACCGAGCCCAGCACGACGATATCGGCCAGAATTCCGCCGGGAGATTCGGCAGTATCGCCGCCGGCCAGTTCCACTTTGAAGTCGCCAGCCAGCTTCAGCAGGCCCTTGAGGAAGCTACCCACCCAGCTCTGCGGCAAACTTCGTGGCAGCGCGAGCGAAAGAAACACCGCCTGCGGCTCCCCGCCCATGGCGGCAATGTCACTGAGCCCGCGCGCCAGGCAACGGTGCCCCACGCTCTCCGGCGGGTGCCACGCCCGTTTGAAGTGGATATTCTCCAGGCTGAAATCAGTGGTAACCAGGACCTGATGACCGCGAGGGACGGGAACCACAGCACAGTCGTCCCCAATGCCGACGCCAGGAAACCTGGCATGTCGTTTTGCGACCTGCACTCGAAGCCGCCGGATCAGCGCTTTCTCAGACAGTGGCACGCCGCAATCATATACAACCGGCGCGACTGGCCGGGCCGAGCGAAGCTCGACGAGTTGGTTGCAGCCGTCGAGTTCCAGGTACTGGCTGTCGAGCTTCCCTTGACCTAGTTGGGTCAAGACCCGTCCCCACACGACTGGCACAACGGTCACGTTACCCTACCTCCCAAAGTCACCACCGAGTAACAGGTCCCTCCGGGCAGTGCGCCATACCCGGCGTTGGTAAGGCCGCCAACGTTGACAGGGGGGAACCTACTTTGTTACCGTTGCGAAGCTGTCCAAACACTTGTGGCCGAACTAAGTGCTGCATTCAGTAGGGATTGCAGGCACGGTTTCGGTCATCCCGGTTCCGGTAGGGTTCGGGCACTTAAAACGGCTGGAGTTGCAAGATTCAGAGCTGGCCCGGATTCAGGATGGCAATGGGGCTCTCGTAACCGCGAGCCGCCCACATTGGGCCGATCCTGATCGACTATACGGAAGGAACAAATTGCAAAAACGCTTCTACATCCTTTTTGTGGCACGCGGTGACGATGGTCAGCTGCGCAAGATCCCGATCCCGGTTCACTACCTGTACGTGTTTCTGGTAGGTGCGTCGATTGTGGGTCTGAGCCTGACCGGTATCGCCAGTTCATACCTGCGCATGCTGCTGAAGGTGTCGCATTACAACGAGCTCCGTACCGAGCGGGAAGATCTCCGTAACCGTTACTCCCGTCTGGAGCAGGTGGCCAAGGAGCGCGATATCCAGGTGGCCTCGCTGGGTTCACTGGCCGGCGAAGTTTCTTCGCTGTATGGTCTGAAGTCCGATCCCAACCTGGTAACGGCCTCTTCAGAGAACGTGGCGGGCGTTCAATTCGTCTCTTCGCTCGACCAGCTTTATGCGCTCAGGACTTCCGCGCTGACCGGCGCTACCATGACCGGCCTTTCCCTGGGACTCACTCGTAACGTGACCACAGCGGACTGGCTGAGGGCAAATTCCGCTCCTAATCTCTGGCCGGTTGAAGGTCCCGTGACCGGCTCGTTTGGCGAGCGCATCGATCCGTTCAACGGAGAAGGCGCTTTCCATAGCGGTATCGATATTGGATCCACAGACGGGCAGCCCGTGGTGGCCCCGGCCGATGGCGTCGTCACCTTTGCCGATTTCCTGGGCGGCTACGGACGGGCCGTCATGATCGACCACGGTCACGGCATCACCACTCGTTACGGCCACCTGGCGAACTTTGCCGTCATGCCCGGCCAGCACGTGCATCGCGGCGACACCATCGGATTCGTCGGCGAAAGCGGCCGCAGCACCGGCCCCCACCTTCACTACGAAGTCCGCATCAACGATACTCCGGTAAATCCCCACAAATACTTGCGGCTGACGGTCGCCAATGTGGGCGGATTCTCTGCCGGAAGCTAAGGTCGGGTAGATCAGGCCAAAGTTTCTGGTTTCCAGCTTCCGGTTTCTTGGCACCGGAATCCACACCCTTCCAGCATCTACTGCAGGCGGAAGCGCTCGTTCATCAGGCGCTGTAATCGGGGTTTGTAGAGGATGTCGTAGGCCAGTTCCTTTTCGGGAAACATGGCCAGCGCGGCGCGCCTGGCGCCGGCTACCAGTTCTGAGGCTTCTTCCACGGTGAGGTTGACGTCCTGGCTGATCACCGACATGACCATGCTCATCATGAGCTGCAGCCGCCGGATGTTTCTGGCTTCCTGTTCCTTCTCGGTCAGGTGCGCGGACAGTTCAGCCCGCTCGCGTGTACTCATTGCGCCCCCAGACGGGTCAGAACCCATAACCGCGCCAGCACTGGATCTCCAGTGTTTTTCGATGCACTGCCGCAACCGGGCGTTGCGCTCATCTCCACTGGTCCATTCTGTGGGCATTCGCCAGCGAATACAACATCTCCGGGGTGTAGGACTTCGGTTACCCCGGCCAGCCGGGTTACAATCACTGTGCTGCAAGACAGACGGAAGGCCTGGCGGGGATCGACATCGCTCGTCTATACCGATGACCGGTATCCATGATCCGTGCCGCCGCCTGCCGCCCCGATCGGAGGAGCAATGAACCAACGTCCCGCTGCGCGCCCCAATCCGAATGAAAAGCTGGTGCGGGTTTTTGACACGGAACAGGAATCAGAGGCCATGGTGGTGCACGGCCTGCTCGAGTCCACCGGGATCGATTCCGACATCACCTCCATCGACGCCCAGCAGGACATCCTCCCGGGAGTCGGCGGCACCATTATTCTGGTGCGCGAAGAGGATGCCGGCCGGGCGCGGCGCGTGATCGAAGAATATCGCCAGGCCCCGGGCAGCGATGAAACCGCGGAAATCGATATCAGTGGACTTCCGCCCGAGGAAGACCAGGGATGACAGTCCTGCCGTCCAGGTAGAACGTGACCGCTCCGTCAAGATCGGTGCGGTAGGTCATCACGTGGGCTTCTCCCAAACGGGCAAGAACTTCTCCGCGCGGGTGACCATAAGTGTTGCGTGCTCCCACGGATATCACTGCGAATCGGGGATGCACCCGGTCGAGCAGCAGAGGGATGGTGGAAGTTGCGCTGCCGTGATGCGCCACCTTGAGCAGATCGGCACCCGGTTGCTCCTCCGCGATTTGCTGTTCTGAGCGTTTCTCGGCGTCTCCTTCGAGCAGAGCCGATGTTTTTCCGTAAGCCAGTTTCATCACCAGAGATTCATCATTGCGCCGGGCGGCCAAATCTTGGGCGCCGGGAGCCAGGATTCGCACCTCCGCCCCGCCGAAGTCGAACTCATCACCGGCCTGATGCTGAACCACGCGCACCCCCAGCTCCTGCGCCTGCTTCAGCAAGCCTTTCATCTCCGGGTCCGAGGGATCGCCCAGCCACAACTCGCGTGGCCGGAAGTTGGCCAATATCGCCGCGGCCCCGCCCATGTGGTCGGCATGCGCGTGCGTGATGGCCACCGCGTCCAGGCGGCTGATGGCACGCGACCACAGGTAGGGTGATACGACGTCTTCGCCGATATCCAGATCCGAGTGCACCCACTGCGGCAGGCCTCCGGCGTCCACCAGCAGAGTTCGGCCGGTGGGGGACACCAGCAGGAGCGAGTCTCCCTGGCCCACGTCAATGGCCGTCATCTCCAATACCGCCGGGCGAAGCTGTGGGTGCGGCGGGACCGCGGAAATCCAGAGTGCACTGGCAGCCAGTGCCGCCAATCCGCCCGCGGCCAGCCAGGGACGGCGGCGCACCAGGGCCATGGCCAGCGCGATGGTCAGTGCGCTGAGCAAAATCACGGCGGTCCCCGGCGTGGGCACGCGCAAATCGGCGATCCGCAGTCCACCCAGCCAGCGCACCGTCCCCGCAATGCCCTCGAGGGCGAAGCCGGCAATCAGCACCGGAAGCCTCGCCAGGGCGTGCGAAAAATAACCCAGCGCCATGGCTGCGACCGCCGCCGGCATCAGCAGTTCCATCAGCGGCACCACCAGCATGTTGGCCGGAAGTCCCACCACCGTGGCGCGATGGAAGTAGTAGGCCATGGGAAGCGCCAGCCCGATCTGCATGACCACCGAGATCAGCAGCAGCTCACCCACGCCCAGCAGCGTGCGCGCAGTCCCAGCCAGAGCCGGCAAGGGTATGCGGCGGCCGGCAAAGCGCCGCAGCCGTCCTGCGATCATTCGCAAATCCAGTCGGAACTGCACCACTGTCGCCGGCAGAACAAAATCGTAGGACATGGAATCGATATTTCTCGAGCCTCGTATAAAGGGTTGCGTGGTGCGTTCCAGAATGGGTATGCCGACGGCGGCCACCAGCCACACGCATAAAAAGGTCAGCTGGAAACTGGCGCCGAACAGGACTTGCGGGTTCACGATCAGGAGAGCAAGCGCCGCCGCCCCGATGGCGTTGAGCATGGACTTTCCGCGATAGAGCAGACGCGCGCCCAGATAGAGGGCCAGCATCAGCGTGGCCCGCCAGACCGGCGCGCCCAGCGCGGTTAGCCAGGCATAACTCATCATGAGCGCAACCGTGATGGCGCCCGCCAGCAGATCGCTCACTCGCAGCCGCCGCAGGAACCAGAACGTCACCAGGGCGAGGATGCTCACGTTCATCCCCGAAACGACCAGCACGTGATAGGTGCCCGAGCGCTGAAAGTCCGCGCGGGTGGCGTGGTTAATGAAGGCGTCCTCGCCAATCACCATGGCGTCCATGAGCGCGGCTTGCCGCGGCGGCCACAGGGCGTGGATCTTGTCGATGATGCTGCGATGGACGCGCGCCCGCCAGAATTCAGCCCGGCCGCCGGCAAATCCGGGAAGGACCTCTACACTTGCGGCCTTGGTAGAGGCCAGTGCGACGATACCGTTTTCCGCCAGATATCCCCGGTAGTCGAACGCCCCGGGATTGCGGTAGTTGCGCGGAGCGGAGATTTTGGCGGGAAAGCGCAGGCGCTCACCGTAACGGAACAGGCGTGCGGCATTTGCGGCCTGATCAGGCCCGCTTTTCAGCGGTTGATAAACATTTATGCGCAAGCCGGAGTTGACGGCAAACTTTTCGTCGCCCCGGGCGATCTCTTCGGTCTCGACCTCCAGTCTCTGCCGGACGCTGCCCGGACCGTCCTCTTGCGCAGTTCCTTCTTTGGTGACGTGCGCCGTAACCATGACTTCCGACCCGTCCGCGAAGCGAAGCAAGCCGGAACCGGCGTCATCCGGGACGCGCACTTGAACCATCAGGGCGCCCAGAAAGAAAAGCGTCCCCAGCCCCAGGATGAACGCGGACGGGCCGCGTCTCCGGAACAGGTATGCGCCCGACAAGGCGAAGACAATCCATGCCGCCACCCACCACACTGGCGGCCGCCAGGCGTGAACTCCCACGGCAATTCCCGCCGCCAAAGCCAGCGCAGCCCACAGCAATGGCTGCCGCCCACCTGACTCTCGCCGCGCAACCGGACCGGTGTTCACTTGTAGATTCACCACGACTCACGCGGGAACGTGGTCTCTGTTAGCGCTAGCGGACGAGGTGGAAGACGCTTTCCAGGTGATAGGTCTGAGGAAATAAATCCACCAGGTGCGCCTCCTCCACCCGGTATCCTGACGGGAGCAGGCGAGCCAGATCGCGCGAAAGAGTTGCAGGATCGCACGAAACATAAGTAATGCGAGGCGCCGATAACTTCACCAACCCTTTAATCACTCTCTCGCCCAACCCGCTCCGCGGCGGATCTACCACCACCAGCTGGGGGCGCAATTTGCCCGCCACATTTTCCAGATACTGCTCCGTCGTGGCGCGAACTGCTTTCACGTTCGCGGGCGAATTGTATAGCAGATCGGCATGAGAAGTCGGTGACGACTCTACGGCAATCACCCTTTCATATTCCCGATTCAGGACGGAAGAGAAAAGCCCAACCCCTGCATAGAGATCAAGCACAGTCCCGGTAGCGCCGGGGCTCCGCTGACCAGTAACAATATCAACCAGCTCATCCGTCAGATGTCGGTTGACCTGGAAGAATGCCCCTGCACTGACGCGATACGAATCCAACTTGGTGGCATAAATAAGGTGGCCGCTTCCGCCCAGCTGCTTCGGCTCGCCCTGGCCTTCTGCTTTCGCGGACCGGGCGGTGAAGAACACGACTCCGGAAACTTCCGCCAGCGCAAACTTCAGGTCCGCCGTAAATGGTTCGGCTGCGGTTTCAGGCAGGCAGTAAACCTCCGCCAGCAGCTGCGTGTCATCGCTATTGGCGAAGAATTCGATCTCCTGCACCCCGGCTGGAACTCTGCCGGCGCGTCCCAGTTGCCACGTTGCCGCCAGGGCGCGATTGATCAGTGGCGAACTGATCGGGCACTCTTCCACTGCCAGCAATTCGTGGGAGTTGAACTTGTAATAGCCCAGAGCGAACTGCGGCGCGCTGTGCACTTTGAAACGGGAGCGGTTGCGATAGTTCCACGGCGGAGAAGGATGCACCTGCAGCTCGGTATCCAATTCCAGCCGGGCAATGCGGCGCAGGTTTTCTTTCAGGACGGCTGCTTTGATCTCAAGCTGATGTTCGTAGTCAGTGTGCTGATAGTGGCATCCGCCGCAGCGCTGAAAGTAGGGGCATCGCGGATCGATGCGCCGGGGAGAAGCGGTAAGAATTCTGTTCAGCTGAGCGCGCGCAAATCCGGGCTTGTCTTCCTGAAGAGTTGCTTCCACGCTCTCTCCGGGCAGGACAAACGGCACAAATACCGCTTTGCCAGGACCGCGATCGTCAGCGGGAAGGCGCGCCAGCCCGTCTCCGCCATAAACCAGTTTCTCGATGTTGAGTCGCAAGCCTCGATTCTACAGGTAGGGTGACGGGCGCGAGTGCAAACGAAAAATTCTAGAAACCGGAAACCAGAAACTCGCTCTATCTTGCCTTCAACATCTCGACCACGCGATCAAAATCTTCGAGCGTGGAGTATTCGATCACGATCTTCCCTTTTCCCTTGCGGTCGCGGATGCGCACTCGCATTCCCAGCGCGCGCTCCATCTCGGTTTGTGCCGCGCGCACGTTGGGATCGACCCAGCGCGCCCGGTGCGCGGTCTCGTCTTTCACCAGGGGCACATTCGTCTGGTCCACCAGTTCTTCGAGTTGCGCCACTGACATGTGCTTGCGTACTGCTTCGTCGGCTACTTTCGCAATCAGTTCGGGATCGAGCAACTGCAGCAGCACCCGCGCCTCACTGAATCCCAGGCGTCCTTCCTGCAGGTGCTGCAGCACCGCGGCCGGCAGCTTCAGCAACCGCATGTAATTCGAAACCGACTCGCGCGAGACGCCAACCCGCTGCCCGATCTGCTCCTGGGTCAACCCGAAGTCACGGCTCAGTTTGGAAAACGCCGCCGCCTGCTCGATGCAGTTCAGGTCCTGCCGCTGCAGGTTTTCGACGACGGTCATCTCCGCCGCTTGCTGGTCGGAAACCCGCCGCACGATCGCTGGAATGGTCGTCTTCCCCGCCAGCTTCGACGCGCGACAGCGCCGCTCGCCCAGAATCAGGAGGTAACGGCCGGCCGCACCAGGCCGCACCACCACCGGCTGCACCACGCCGTTGCTCCGGATCGAGCTGGCCAGCTCCTCGAGCGCTTCAGGACCAAAGTGATTGCGCGTCTGGTACGGATTTTCTTCGATGTGCTCCAGCAGAATCTGGACGACGGCATCCCGCGCGTCGGACATGCCGGGTGTGTGTGGAGCGGGCGCCCCGCCCGCTTGAGCCGGCGCCACCGCGCCCGCAGGGTTCAAGGCTGCAGGCGAAACTACGCGCGGCCCGCCGGGCAGCAACGAGTCCAGTCCTCTTCCCAAAGCCCTGCGTTTGTCAGGAGCGACTTTCTCCGCCTCGCTAACCATCTTCTCCGCAGTTGTTGTCATAGTCTCCCTCAAATCCGCCGGTGCTCACGTGGGGACAGCCGCCCCGGCTGTCCGGCCGGGCAAAGGCCCAGCTACACGGGCCCGCGTCGCAAAACAACATAGATAAACATCAATGTATAATATAGATGACCATCAATCTACTAGGCCGTCTTGTCCATCTCCTGCACCGGTACCGCAGCTTCCACCGGCAAGTGGTGCGCGATAATCTCCTTGGCCAGGCGGATGTAGCTCTCTGCCCCCTTGGATCGCGGATCGTACAGCAGCGCCGGCCGGCCGTGGCTGGGAGCCTCTGCCAGCCGAATGTTCCGCGGAATCGTGGTCTCGCAGAGTTTCTCGCCAAAGAACCGCTTCAACTCGGCCATGACTTGCTGCGCCAGGTTGGTGCGCTCGTCGAGCATGGTCAGGACCACGCCCTCGATGGTGAGTTCAGGATTGAAGCTGCTGCGGATGCGTTCCACGGTATCCATCAGTTCGCTGATGCCTTCCAGCGCAAAATATTCCGCCTGCATCGGGATCAGCACCGCGTCGGCGGCCACCAGAGCGTTTAGGGTGAGCAGATCGAGAGCGGGTGGGCAATCGAGCACGATGAACTGATAGCGTTCTTTGCAAGAGGACAAGGCGTCTCGCAGACGAAACTCCCTGCGTTCGGCGTCCACCAGTTCGATATTGGCGCCGATCATGTTCTTGTGCGCCGGCACCAGCCACAACTGCTCGATCTCAGTCGGTTGTGCCGCCTGTTCTGGCCCGGCCGCACCCATCAACAGATGATAGGTAGAGATCCGTTCCGGATCCCTGACCAGGCCCAGTCCGCTGGTGGCATTCGACTGGGGATCGCAATCCACGAGCAGAGTATTAACTTCAGCGGCCGCGAAAGATGCGGCCAGATTGATGGCGGTCGTAGTCTTCCCGACGCCGCCCTTCTGGTTGGCTACGGCAATGATGCGTCCCATTTAGATTTTAGAGAATCCAGAGATGTTCGCAGAATAGGCCGAAGCAATACGCGATTGCAATGACGTATTTTGGTGCAACTGATGGAGGACCGTCATCGCATTGAGCAATGAGGCGGTTGCAGGATAATCCAAGCCCAACTTCCACAGGAAATGTTCCATGTGGAACATCTTCGAATTGGAATCAGAGCCGCTGATGTTCCACGTGGAACACCAGCGTTCATCGTTTTCGTCTGGTGCCAATCGATATCAAGTCTTCGGCACTGATCGTGTAAGGACGCGTCTCCGACCGTCCCCGGGCCGAGCAGAGCTCAGCAAGCTCTTTACCCACGCTCTTCGCGGCGAGCATGTGCCGAGGCTCGTACGCTGGGCGAACTTGCTTTGGGTGTGCCAACAAGACCACTGTTCCACGTGGAACATATTCCCAAGTGGCCCTGATTACACCGGTGCTCGCCACGGCATAATTTGCTTCCTAAGTTGCTTCCAAAGTGCCTATGTTTCCCACTTTATTGCCATCAGGTCGCTGCAACGATGGATTTACCTAGGGAACGCGATGTTATTTACCACTTATTACTACTATGGTACATGTGAGTAGCAACAATGGTTCCTAACACCATAGGTTACAGTCGAAGATTACATAGATCGCACATCTCCCACAAATCATGCCGATGGTGCTGTGATCTTCTGTTTCCTAGACCAAAATCACCACGATTCTCCCACCTGAAGATGTGTTGTTAACTACCCTGGTTCGTTACCTCCAATGATCAGTAAGCGGCTGGATGAAAGTGGAAGGCGGATCGGATCTCTCCACCGCAGGCCCGGCAAGAGCTGCCGGGCTCGATCCAGCTGTGATTTTCCGACCAGAACTGCCAGGCGGCCACTGGGTCCCACTAAACCGGCAGCCTCCAGAAGAGCCGTTTCGAATTGCTCGACAGCGCGAAACATCACCACATCTACCGGGTTTCCAGGGTACGTCTTGGCGCGCGCGGCAAACACATCGACATTCGCCAGGCGCAGATGGCGAACCACCTCGCGCAGGAATGTGGCCTTCTTTTGATTTGACTCAATCAGTGTCAGGCGAATGTGCGGCGCCCATATTTTGGCTGGCAGGCCGGGAAAGCCGGCTCCGGATCCGATGTCGATTACCTGCGCCGTCGCGCCCGTCTCAACTTCCGACTGGGGAAACAACTGTCTGGCGGCGAAGGTCGATTCGCCAAAATGGCGCGTGACAATCTCCTCCGGCTGCCGTATCGCGGTGAGATTGACGCGGTTGTTCCAGCGCCGGAGTAAATCGACGTACATCGATATAAGCTGCACTTGAGCGGGGGAGAGTGAGGCGATGCTCCGGCCGTTGTCTCTCAGAAACGGTTCGAGCAGCTCCGCGATGCGGGCGTCATTCATACGATTGCAGGTGGCGGGGGAAAATCTTAAAACTGCGCCTCAAGACTGGGACCTGGAGAGCCGGAAGAAAATACCAGTTTTCAGTTAATCGTTCCCGGTTCTCAGTTCAGCGAACCACTTTCTCGACAGCTGATCGGAGTTCCTCATAGGGCATCACGTCCGGATGGTAAAGCGCCACACGGCCAGAGCGGTCAATCAAAACCATGGTGGGCACGGTACTGACGCCGTAAACCTTGAAATTTTCTTTGCTGACAGGGACAGGAGCAGCCTGCAGCCCGGGATAGAACTGTTCCCAGACCCATTCAATGTAGGGCAATTCTTCCTTGGGCTCAGCATCTTCGCCGCGCGCTTTGTATCCGTAGAGGGTAGTGGGCGCCAGCAGAATCAAACCGCGCGCGCCGAACTCGGACCGGATGCGGGCAATGATCGGACCCTCCGCCTTGCAGTCCGAGCACCAGTGTGCCCAGAAGAAGAGCAGCACGGGAGAGCCCTTGAGTTCGGCCAGGGTCACCGGCTTCGCGCCCAGGTGCGGCGCGATGGTCAGCGCCGGCGCCGGTTGTCCCACCAGCGCCAGAAGATTGAGGTTCTTTTGCAACCGAGCCTGGATAGAGGTGTTTCTGTAGGCCACCAGGCTGTGGCGGAGCAGAGCGACTGCCTGGGCAGGCTCTCCCCGGCTGGCCAGCACCTGCGCCTGTACTTCGATGGCGGCCCCGAGAGCAGTCGGCAGGTGGGGCTCGGCATCGAGGGCTCGCCTGGTCAGCAATTGCCGCGACAGACTCTCGGTCTGGCGGGCATAGGTCTGGGCACGATCCAGTTGGTTGGATTGAAGGCTGGCCCGGGCCATCCAGGAAAGGGCTTCGACGTAATCGGGCGTTGCACCCTGCTGTCCGCGATAGCTTTGCAGTTGGGTCTCGGCGCCGGAATAGTTATTCCGCGCCAGGGCCGCGCGCACCTCGTCGCTGATACCGGCGAATGAGGTAGTCGAAAGCACCAAAAGAGCGGCGAGGAGACGAAGAACCATGTCCCATGATAAATCACAAAGCCAGCCCCGGGCAGCAGGCCGCTATTCCCCCTACTCCACCGCGGTCAGTGAATCGACAAAGTGGAAAAACTGCTCGACCCGGGTGACTTTGAGTGCGCTATGCACGCGTTCGTTGACACCGAGCAGGTATAGACCGCGCCCATCCTTCTCGTGGGTGACGTATGCGCCCACCAGCGCTCCAATCCCGGCGGAATCCACGTAGGGAACCTTGCTGAAATCCAGCAGCAGCGCCCGCGAGTTATCGGCGCGGACCCGGGCTTGGAAATCGAACAGTGTAGTCATGGTCAAAGGGCCGGTCAGGCGCAAAATGCGCTGCCCATCCTTCGGCCCAGGGATGTCTTCTATGACGAGAGGCTCCTGCGGCATCGCGAAATCATAGTCTGCGACAGTTTGGGAAGTTGTTAAAGGAGTGTTAATTTTGAAGGACCTTGCCGCGGAAGCCGCGGGAGCCGCGGGAGCCGCTAGTTAACATGAGCACAGGAGAGAATCATGCCCCTGAAGGTGGGAGACACAGCTCCGGATTTTGAATTGCCCGCGGTCGAGGGCGAACGCCATTTGAAGATAAAACTCAGCGACTTCCGCGGCAGGAAGAACGTCGTAGTGAGCTTTCATCCACTGGATTGGACGCCGACATGCGCGGCGCAGGTCCCGGCATTCGATGCCGACCGCGATAAATTCGCCGGCCTCGACGCCCAGGTCGTGGACATCAGCGTGGACTCGATTCCCAGCAAGATTGCCTGGCAGAAAAAGGAAATCGGACTGATGCACACCCCCATGTGCGCGGATTTCTATCCGCACGGCGAGGTTTCGGAGCGGTTTGGAATTCTGCGCAAGGAGCAGCCGTTTCCCGGCATCTGTGAGCGCGCCGTGTTCATCGTGGACAAGATGGGCAAGATTGCTTTCGCCAGGATATATCCACTGGATCAGGCGCCCGATAATGAGGAACTGCTGGCAGCGCTAAAGAAGATCGGCGGGGCGGGCTGAAGGAGACCGATGCTTGAAACTGGATTTGCGACAGCGCGAAAAATTCCTTGATGCCCCTGTGGTGTCCTCAGTGGGTTACTTTTTTCGCCAGCCCCTTACAACGGTCCCTAACGTCAGAAGGCTGAAAACTGAAATCACGACCAGCGATGCCACGCAGTAAATGCACCAGACGCCCAGAAGGTGGGCTTCGATGTGTGCCAGATAAAGGGAAAATGCGAGTGCTCCCAACGCCAGCGGCAACAACACCGAATACCACCGTTTAAGCGCCAGCGCGCCCAGCAGCAGATAGCCGGCAATCCCGATCGTCGCCACGGGCACGCCCCAGAGCACGGCGTAGGGACTGTGGTTTACGATCCCGCAATCCCACTTTTCATTGATGCTGCAGGGTGAAGTGTCAGTCCGATAGTGTTCACGCAAGGCCATTGCGGAAACTGCGACACCGACAACGGCCAGCAAGACCAGAATGAATCTCATTTGCTCGTGTTCTCCAAGTCTCGCGCGCGCCGGATGCACGCCGAGGTCCGACGCCGCTCTAAAAGCGGAACCTGTATTTCACCTGCACCGAGACCTCGAGCGGGTTCACATAGTGCGTTCCCCCGAACGTATTGCTGTTGTCCAGCAAGTAGCGGTGATTGGATAGATTAAGCCCGGTCAGGCGGACATCCCATTTTTCACCAAACGACTTCCCCAGTGACAAATCAAAGGTTTCATGCGAAGGCAGGTGTTCCGGTCCTTCGCCATCGACGAAACCGGAGCCGTAGTTCGCATTGAAGTCAGCCCAGGCGCGCCACGGCAGCGCGAGATTAACCCCGGTAGAGAGTGTGTGGCGCTGGTCGTGATCGAGGAAGAAGTAGCCTTCGTCCGGCGGCTCGAAATCGGTCAGGCCGCCAGTGACTCCGCCCGCGCCTTCCGCGTACTGATAAGAATAGGCGGCATGGAACTGAGCGCGTCCTGCGAGCCGCGGCGAGTTCATGGTGCCTTCCCATCCCCGGATGCGGGCGCGATCGATGGTGAGGGGAAAGAAAATGTTGGAATTGCCCAGGATGTCATGGTCGAAAAAGTTTTTTGCGCCAGTACGGAAGTTGGAGAGATCGAAGGTCCATCCCGCCACGGGGATGGTCAAACCGAACTCGTGCTGCTCATCGCGCTCGCCCCGCAGCGGCAGGAAACCAAATCCCTGCTGCGCCGCCTGCTCCAGCAGTGGACCGCTTACCGTGAGCAGCGGCGGGGCCTGGTAGTAGCGCCCGTAGAACCCGCGGAAGACCCAGTTGAGGCGCGGCACGCGGAGCGCAGCGCCAATGCGCGGATCGACAGCGTTTTCGCTGACGGTCGAACCGAAATGCGTCAGCCGTACTCCGCCGTTGATGGTCAGCCAACTGGTGAGTTTGTACTGATCTTCCAGAAACAGCGCTTCCACGTTTCCCCACACTATTTCGCGCTGGCTCAGGGGCGGATTGCTGCCATCGCTAGTGACCACTCCAAAGAGCTGGTTGTCGCGCGCTCCGAAAACCTGAAATCCGCCGCGAAAATTGTGTTTGCCGTGATTGACGGCCAGAGAAGCCACGCCCCCCATGTAGTTCGAGCCCCGGTTGTCCTCGGGAATCACCACGTCGGGATCGGGCTGACCGACATAATCGCCGATGTAGTGGGCCTGGTTGAAGTGGTAGAAGGGCGAAACCGTCAGGACGGTCCACGGGCTGACGACATGCAGCCAGGAAAAATTGACCAGATCATCGCGCTCGTTTTCTACGTCACGAATACCGAGGGCCTGCTGGTCGGGATCGTTGGGGACCTGGTAGTGATCGCCTCGAGCCGACGCAACCAGGCGAAGCTGGTCCTTCGGGGTCTTATTAAATGTCAGGGAAGTGAAGGCGCTGAGCCCGGCGCCGAGATCGTGCAGTATCTCGGTGCTTCCCGTTTCCAGACCTAGGTCCGTGCGATTGCCGGAAATACTGGCGTAGTAAGCAAAGCGGTCGGTGTGGTCGCCGATGCTGAACTGGTCTTCGGTGCGATTATAGCTGCCATAACTGGCTACCAGCTCGGCCTGGCGATCGCGCTCGAAGCCGGAGCGGGTCACGACGTTAAAGACGCCGTAGGTACGGTCGCCGTATTCCGCGGAGTAGCCGCCGCGCTGCACTTCGAGGTAGTCAATGTCCTTGGGATCG
Source organism: Terriglobia bacterium (assembly GCA_963699935.1). GTDB lineage: Bacteria > Acidobacteriota > Terriglobia > Terriglobales > Acidobacteriaceae > JAIQFF01. The sequence goes on along the minus strand of CAVOVU010000016.1, from coordinate 130,636 downwards.
AACTGCGGCCCAACGTTGGAAGCAATATTTGTGTTGGGCACGGGCACGCCGTCAATCAGCCAGGAGACCTGGTGTCCGCCACGAATGTGGAGCTGGTCGTGGACCATGTAGGCGCTGGGCACATAGTTCGTGATCATGCTCAGGCTGTTGGTCTGGTCGGCGCCTGGAGTCTCCGCAATCTGCCGCCGGCTGACCAGGGTTGCGGTCGTAGAGGACTCAGGATTGACCGCGACCGATTCGTCCTTGACCTCGACCGTCTCCTTGGCCTGGGCAACGGTGAGCGAAAAGTGGGTGCGGATATCGCGGCCCGAACTGAGGACGAGTTTCTGCTCCTCTGTGGCGAAGCCAGCCAATTCGACGGTTACGGAATACTCGCCGAGGGGCACGCTGTCGAAACGAAATTCGCCGGAGTCGTTGCTGCTGACGGACTTCGTCCACGCGGAATTGGCGGCGTGCAGTGTGACCTGCGCCCCCTGTACCGGACGGTGCTGCGGGTCGTGGATCAGACCACTGACCGTGCCAAAGATGGTGGCGAAGGCAATCAGGCTGCTCAACAGCAGCCCGGCAAGAACCAAGGTTCCCTTGTAAGTCATAGCTCTTCTCCCGATGCCGATGGAGGTCGGGCGTCCCGCCCGTCTCGACGGCAGGACGGGCGCGGATGCCCGTCCTCCACATACATATCCAGATCTAGTGCGGGCTTTTCGCTGCGTCGGCGCCGATCCTGACTTCCGCCGCATGCAGCGAGTTGTCGCTCTTGTGAGCATGAATCGCGACCCGGCTTCCCACATGAACGTCCTTGATAGTGGCTGGGGCATCGCCTTTCACGAACTTGGTTTCGCCATCGAACTCCACCGTCCTGGCCGCCCCGTCGCGGGTCTTTACCGAGAGAGAATGGTCGGTAACGGCGGTGACCGTCCCCAGAATGTGTTCCATGCCGCCGTGGGCAAAGGCCAGCGTGCCCAGGAGCAGAGTGCAAATCAGAATCCGAGTTACCATCAACGCCCGCTTTTTCACGTTTGTCTCCTTGAAGCTATTCATCGGGATTTTGAGGGCCGATCGTCGGCCGGTCCACCATTCAGAAATTCCTGTTCTTCCTTTTCTTCGTTACGATCAGCATCGCTTTTCGGATTAAAACGTTCCATGTCGCGAAGTTCGTCTGGGGTCAGGCTGGGCAAGTGACGGATGAATACCACCAGCTTCCAGCTATCCAGGTCGTTATCATTGCCGGGCTCGCCCCATGCCGGCATGCCCGTCCAGCGAACGCCGTTGTGGATGATGTAGTAGAGCTCGCCATCACTGAGTTGCTGGGTGGCCGGCAGCCGCATGTCCGGCGCAGGGGGATAGAGATTCTGTCCAATCTCGGTGTTGCCGCCGCCGTCATTGCCGTGGCAGGAAGCGCAGTGATCGGCGAAGTGGCGGGCCGACTCCTGCAGCACCTCGGGCGAACTGGTTACCGGATTTCGGCGCTGCTTTGCGCCCGGCGGCAATGACCATGAGCGCAATCGCCGGGCCAGCGCGGCTTCCGTCTTACTTGGCGTTTGGCGCGCGCCACAGCAATGCGGTACCAGGCCGGAGATCCAGAGGCCGGCGCCTAGCAGCAGAACGATAATCAATCCAGCCCACAACACGCGAGACATGTATTCACCCGAAAGTATTTATGTAGCGCCGCTATCCCCGGCTCTTGCGGGGTCGCCCGCGCCGGAAGGGCAAGGACGCCATTCCCGATAGCCAGCCAGGTTGTTGCACCGCCCAAGCCAAAGGGACGCCAGCGCTGCTTACCGGCAAGGAAAGCGGAAATAGACGGGCAACCAGGCAAGCCGATGCAAATCAACCAGGTGTAAGGTCAGAGCAGATTGGTCAACTGAGCGGGGGGCCGCGGACGGGACGAAGAGAGTGAACCAGATTGCGGCGTAGTACCGGATGCGCGTCCGGCGACAGGTAGGCCAGCAGAGAATGCGCGCCGGGATCACTTCCTGGCCCCAGTTCGGCCCAGTGAGCGGTGGCAATCGGGGGACAGCAATTGTGATTCTGGCCGCCTGCGGCCTGGACTTCGCTGACGTCGGAGCCCTGATTGTGCGCCGTCTTCCGCATGCAGCAGGCATGAGGTAGGGGGGCGGAGATCGCCAGGCCTACGGGGACAAAGATCCCCGAAAGCAGAAACACGAGCAGCACTCTGGCGGTCAGGCGACACATGGTCGGATCACAACTATCGGCCACAAGCATAGGGGACGCAGGCCCCGCGTGCAAGTGCCCTCTATCCGGGCGATGCAGGTGCGAGCGCCCTCGCTCCTGCTGCGGTTATGGGTGGCATGCTTCAACTCTGCTGCCGCACGAGCGGGATGCTCGCGCCCGCACCGGCAGCCGGTTACTTCATCAGCGCCCAACGCCCGCCACCGGTGAACGCTATGACGAGGTTCATTACCACCAGCATCAGATCGTAGTGCCATCCCGAATTCTGCTCTCCCCAGAAACCGGTGCGCCACACGAAAATCTTCTTCTGGATCGCGCCCAGCATGATCAGGATGAGTCCCAACGCCGCCAGTTGGGTCAGGACACCGAAGATGACGCCCAGGCTTCCGGCCACTTCCGCGGCGCCCAGAAAAATCGTAAAGCTCTTGCTCATGCCGATGCTCTGGCCGCGCTTCTCAGGCTCTTTAAGATGACTCCAGCCACTGGTGATAAAGACCGCGCCAACCATGAGCCGCAGCAGCAGAAAGCCAAGGTCCGCGTATTGGGTAAGTTGCGGAAACATAGGTTAAACCAACTCGCGGCTGATCTTACCCTCAAGGGAGCTGGCCGCCAAATGGAATTGCAAACTCGATTTTTCGTTGCATAACTGGAAATGAGACCACCCTTTCAGGCAGCATAACGACTATGACCACGATCGTCTTGCTCACCATCTCAAACATCTTTATGACCTTCGCCTGGTACGGCCACCTGAAGTTCCGGCAGGCGCCCTTGTTCAAAGTTATTGTGATCAGCTGGGGCATCGCCTTTTTCGAGTACTGTTTCCAGGTCCCCGCCAATCGCATCGGATCTTACGAATTCAGCGCCGTCCAACTCAAGACGATCCAGGAAGTCATCACCCTGACTGTTTTCTCGGTGTTCTCCGTGCTCTATCTCGACGAACAAATCAGGTGGAACTACATCGTGGGATTTGCCCTGATCGTCTTGGCGGTGTTCGTAATATTCAAGAAGTGGTGAACTGGCAGTGGGTGGGTCGCAACCGGTCAAGGCTGGGATTCCTCGAGTAACTGCTTGAGATACTGCTGCCACACCGCGGCGTGAGTATGTGTGCCGTGCCCGTGGGTTTGTTCGGATGCAGGCAATAGCACGAACTGACCCCGCTTCACTTTCCTGATCTCGCGTTCTGCCACCCCCATTTCAGGAGGATTGATGAAATCGTCCGCGGAATTGATGAACATCACCGGCGCTTTGATGGTGTCGAGCCGGGGCGATGGATCATAGTTTCGTGAAGCGCTTACCGCATAGAGAAAATCGTTGGCGTCCAGTCCGGCTGTAAGGCGCTTCATGGATGCTTCGAGAAATTTGTCGGCGGCGTCGCGTGTCGGCAGGTCCTCTTGCATGTGGAGCGGAGCGCTGCCCGCGATCAGCAGAATATCCGCGGAGATTTGCAGGGCGGCGCGAGGCTCGCTGCTGTAATCGCCATTTTTCCAATCCGGGTCCTGGCGAATTCCGTCGATGATCATTTTTCGCCACATGCGGTTTCGTCCGGCAATCTGCACCGGCAGGCAGGCCAGCGGCATGAGCGCGTCCATCTCGCCGGGATAGGTCTCGCCCCACATCCAGGAATGCATGCAGCCCATCGATGTGCCCATTACCAGGCGCAGGTGGTTTACGCCCAGACCTTTCTCGACCAGTTCGTGTTGCAGGGCAATCATGTCTGCATAGTCGTATTGCGGAAAGTGTGCGTGCATGCCGTCGCTGGGCTTGCTGGATTTCCCGTGACCAATATTGTCGGGCAGGATGATGAAATAGCGCGTCGCGTCCAGCAACTGGCCCGGCCCAAACAGCACCCCGGCAAAGATGGGTTGCAGCAATCCTCGTCCATTGCCTCCCGTACCGTGAAGGACGAGGACGGCATTCATGGTGTGCCCGCCGGCGTCTTTCACCGGCTTGCCCAGGGTGGTGTAATGCAATCGCACTTCGGGCATGGTCTCACCCGATTGAAAGTGAAAATTGTGAACGACGAAATCACCCTCCTGCGGCGTCGGCCAGGAGCTCTGTGCTCCGGTTTGTCCGCGGGAAACTGCCACGGCCAGGACCGCAACGAGTGCAACCAACCAACTGCTCCTGTTCATCGATCGCTCCCAAGGGTTAGGATGTCGGCTTCAAGTTAACCTAACAGCGGGCGGACAGTCCAAGCACATTATGAAAAAACTGACCAACCTGGGTCGCGCGTTCTTTGCCATTGCGCATGGGGGCATTTGGCATTCAATATTTTATTCATGCGCTCGCCGCATCGGCACCCGCGCTCGGCCCACCGTGGACCCCGGCGCCACAGTTTTGGGGATACGTCACCGCGATCATTCTGGTCGCCGCGGCGGCGGGTATTGCAACCGGGGCCTTCACCCGTTGCGCCGCAATTTCGTTGGGAATCCTGCTCTTGGTTCGTGTGCTGCTAGCGTATGTTCCCAGGCTGGCCGCGAATATTCACGATCCGGGCCCGTGGACCAGCGGCTCTGAACTTCTGGCGCTGTGCGGCGCGGCGCTGGTTCTCGCCGGAGTAATGAACCTGGGACGAATCCTGTTTGCCGCGCCTCTCCTGGTGTTCGGAGTCCAACATTTCCTGTATGCCCGCTTCATCGCAACCCTGGTGCCGGCCTGGATTCCGGGCCGTCTGTTCTGGGCATATTTCATCGGTGGGCTTTTTTATGCGCCGCAGTCTCTATCGCACTCAAGACAGCGGCGCGTCGTGTCCGGCAACTCTGTTGGGCCTCATGTTTTTTCTGTGGGTGCTCATCCTCCATCTGCCCAGAGTGGCTGCGGCGCCGCACAACGGAAATGAGTGGACGAGTTTGTTTGTGGCGTTGGCCATGTCTGGTGGAGCGCTTCTGGTTGCCGGATCGGCAAAAGGCACGTGGACTTTCTATAGCGCGAGAGCGCCCAAAGCGTAAGCTCTCATCTGATCAATCTAAGGCCAGACGCTGGCCTCGACCTTGTACTGGCGAAGAATCGCGGCAGCAATTTCCTTGAGGAATTTGGCGCACACCATGGCGGTCTGTCCATGAACGTCGCGGGTCGGGTTGTACTCGACAATGTCGGCGCCAACGACAGGGACCTTCAACCCCTGAATGCAGCCCAGCACTTCTCGAACCGACATTCCCCCTGGCTCATAGTGCGAGATGCCTGGGGCGAAGGCGGGATCAAGCACGTCCAGATCCAGAGAAATAAAAAGCGGGCCCTCGAATTTCACACTGGCAAAGCGATCGAGGTTCCGCATGGTGACGACTTCCACGCCGAATCTAGTGGCTTGCGAAAGCTGGTGGCGGTTGATGGTGCGAATGCCCACCTGCACCAGGCGGCGAGCAAGATGTTCCTCCATGATGCGAGCGAAGGGACAGGCATGAGAGAGGCGATTGCCATCGAGCACATCGTAAAGATCCGGGTGAGCGTCGAAGTGCAGGATGGTCAGATCAGGATAGCGTGCGTGAAAGGCCCTGATCGTGGGATAGGTCACCGAGTGATCGCCGCTTAAACAGATCAGCGGATGACCCAACTTCAGAGTCCGATCGACGGCGGATTCAATCGCGAGGAAGGCCGCCGCAGGGTCGTCCGGCAGGGCGACGTCCCCGGCGTCGTGAAAGGAGCCTGGCCGGCCCAGGTCAATGCCATCCTCGGTCCACAAATTGCTGGAGCCGGAGTACAGCTCATCGCGAATCGCCTGCGGGGCTTGCGCCGGACCACGCAGGTACGAAGAATTCGCGTCGAACGGAATTCCCAGAAGCGAGACGGTTTTCACCGGATGATCGGCTGGATTGGCATCGCCCATGGAATTCCAGTTTAACGCCTTAGGCGTCATGCTGAGCTTGCGAAGCATCTGGCGTGTAGCGCATCTGCGGCCCCGCAAGCCCTGGCGTGCTCCACGCCAGATCCTTCGGGACGCAAGTCCCTCAGGATGACGCCGGGGTCAGGGCCTTGTTCGAACTCGCCACAACGCCAATTTGAATCTGGGATACAATTCGCCAGAATGAACGAACCCAACATAGAAGCCATCATGCAGGTGGGCCTGGGATTCTGGGCCTCCAAGACCTTATTGAGCGCGATCGAGATGGAAGTATTCACCGAGCTGGCCCACGGCGCCGAGGACCTGAATTCCCTGCAGGGCCGGCTGGGGCTGCATCCGAGAGCGGCGCGTGATTTTCTGGATGCTCTGGTCGCGCTCGGGTTTCTGCAGCGCGTCAACGGCAAGTATTCGAACACGCCATCGACCGACAAATTTCTGGATAAGCGGAAGCCGACTTACGTCGGTGGAATTCTGGAGATGGCGAATCGCCGGCTGTACCACTTCTGGGGAAATCTCACGGCCGCGCTCCGGACGGGAGAATTACAGAACGAGGCCAGGGGCGGCGGCCCGAATTTCTTTGGAGCGCTCTACGCCGATCCCGAAAACCTGAAAGGCTTTCTCAAGGCCATGACCGGGATCAGCACCGGGGCGAACCGCCTCATCGCCAGCAAGTTTCCCTGGAAGAACTACAAAACCGCCGTGGATGTCGGCACCGCTCAGGGAGATCTGATCGTGCAGGTGGCGCTGGCCAACCCGCATATCTCGGGAATCGGTTTCGATCTGGCCGAAGTTGCTCCCACTTTCGAAGAGTACGTGGCCGCTAACGGCCTCAGTTCCCGAGTGGCGTTTCGTGCCGGCAGTTTCTTCGAAGCGGATTTGCCCAAAGCGGATGTCGTGATGATGGGACACATCCTGCACGACTGGAACCTCGAAGAAAAGAAAATGCTGGTGGGAAAGGCCTTTGCCGCGATTCCCCAGGGAGGCGCGCTGATCGTCTATGACGGCATCATTGACGACGACCGCTCCAAAAACGCATTCGGCCTGCTCATGAGCCTGAATATGCTGATCGAAACCCCCGGCGGCTTCGACTACACCGGCGCCGATTGCATGGGCTGGATGAAGGAAGCCGGCTTCCGCGAAACCCGCGTCGAGCACCTGCTGGGCCCCGACTCGATGGTGATCGGCATCAAGTAAAGTGCCCAGTGTGGCTGCAGTTTGGAGACATGAACCACGAAGGGCACGAAGGTACACGAAGGAAACCCTGAAAAACAGAGCCTTCGTGATACTTCGTGTCCTTCGTGGTTTATGCACTTGTCAGGGTTTATCACGAAACTGCACCACTACCGGGTTCCCTTGAGCGGCCAAATTCCGCTGTGGTAGCATCCAAACGTTTTGACAGGCCGCCGGGCTTCGGTCTATAAGTTGTCCTCTTCTCTAAGTTCCATATGAGCCCGCCTTTTTCTCAAGGAGCGAACCGGTGAAGGCTTACGAAGGCGCGAACATCCGGAATGTAGCGGTGATTGGGCACGGACACGCAGGCAAGACCTCGCTGGTTTCCGCCATGCTGTACGCGGCAGGCGCCAACCAGCGCCAGGGGCGCGTGGACGACGGCACCTCGACCACCGATTACGACGAGGAAGAAATCGCCCGCAAGATGTCCATTTCCGCCGGCCTGGCCCACGTGGAGTGGGGCAAGACCAAAATCAATATCGTGGACACGCCCGGCTTCAGCATGTTCGTCCACGAAGCCAAGCTGGTGCTGCCGGTGGTGGACGCGGCGATTGTTGTTGTGGACGGCGTGGCCGGCGTCGAAGTGGTCACCCAGCGGGTATGGAATTACTGCGAGGAATATCAGACGCCGCGGCTGATCGTGGCCAGCCGCATGGACCGCGACCGCGCCGACGCCGACCGCGTCCTGGAATCGCTGACCAATGCGTTCGGACGCGCCGTCATCCCACTCGAACTGCCCATCGGCAAAGAGAAGAACTTTCGCGGCGTGGTCGATCTGGTGACCATGAAGGCCTACACCTACGAACTGGGCGGCAACGGCAAAGGAAAAGAAGTTGAGATTCCCGCCGACATGAAGGACGAAGCCCAGGCCCAGCACGAAAAACTGGTGGAACTGGTGGCTGAAGGCAATGACGCGCTGCTGGAAGAATTTTTCGAAAAAGGGACGATTCCGGAAGAAGACCTGATTCCAGCGCTGCACAACGCCATTCGCGAAGACAAAATCTTCCCTGTGATCTTCGGCTCCGGCCTGGGCAACATCGGCGCCGACCGGGTCATGGATTTCATCGTCGATTACACGCCTGCGCCTTCGGAGCATGAGTGGGTGCAGGGCGACCCGGCCTCGTCCAGCAATGGAGAGCCCCCGCGGCGCCACGAAACTGATGCGGAGCCGGTGTCGCTCTACGTGTTCAAAACGGTTTCCGATCCCTTCGCGGGACGCATTTCTTATTTCAAAGTCTTCTCCGGAGTCCTGAAGAATGATGCCACGCTGCTGAACTTCAGCCGCGGATCCCAGGAGAAGTTCGCGCACATCTCCATCATGCAGGGCAAAACCGCGGTGCCGGTGACGGAGTTGCACGCCGGCGACATCGGCGCGGTGGCCAAACTGAAAGACACGCTCACCGGCGACACCCTGGGCGACAAGTCAGCGCCGATCCAGTATCCGCGAGTCAACCTGCCGGAGCCGGCCATCACCTTCGCCATCGAGCCCAAGAGCCGCGCCGACGAAGACAAGCTGGGCCCCGGCATCCACAAGCTCATGGAAGAAGACGCCATGCTGCGCTTCTTCCGCGATGCCGCAGACCAAGGAATTCCTGATCGCGGGCACGGGCCAGCAGCACATTGAAGTGGTCGTCTCCAAGATGAAGAAGCGGTACCACACCGAAGTGGTTCTGAAGGCTCCCAAGGTTCCGTACCGCGAGACCATTCGCGGCAAAGCCGACGTGCAGGGAAAGCACAAGAAGCAGACTGGCGGACACGGCCAGTACGGCGACTGCAAAATCAAGATGGAACCGCTGCCGCGCGGCGGCGAGTTCGAATTCGTCAACGACATTTTCGGCGGCTCCATTCCCAAGAACTACATTCCCGCCATCGAAAAGGGAATCAAAGACGCGGCGGCGCGCGGCTATCTGGCGGGATTTCCCGTGGTGGATTTCCGGGTGATCCTCTACGACGGCTCCTATCACGATGTGGATTCCAACGACATGTCGTTCCAGATGGCGGGCCGCATCGCCTTCAAAAAAGCCATGGAGGTGGCGAAGCCCACGCTGCTGGAGCCGGTCATGGCGGTCGAGATCACCGTGCCCGACGATTTTGCCGGCAGCATCATGGGCGACCTGAACAGCCGCCGCGGACGCATCCAGGGCATGGACAACAAGGGCGGCAACACGGTGGTAAAAGCCGAAGTGCCCATGGCCGAAATGCTCACCTACGGCGTTGATCTGACCTCAATGACCCAGGGCCGCGGCAGCTTCAACATGGAAATGCACCACTACGACGCCGTCCCCGGCATGCTGCAGGAAAAGATCGTAGAGAAGGCCAAAGCCGCGCGCGGCGATGTGAAGGAAGAGGAAGAATAACTCTCCAGAACCTTGGCCAGACCAAAGTCGAGCAATTTCACCCGCCCGTCAGGAGTCACCATGATGTTGGCGGGCTTGATATCGCGATGAAGAATGCTTCGACGATGTAGCGTGCTCCAGCGCGTCCGCGTGTCACGCGCCGACCCGGAGTTGAGCCAAGCTTAGGGAACGTCCCGTCTGCCCCCGGGGCTCCAATCATCAACAGTGGCCCCATGCTGCCCTGTGGCCTTGCTCATAGCCGGTCCAGCGAACTGGAATAAGGAGTTAAGATGTCTCTCTAAAACTCTGACTCACAGCCACTTCGCGGTTAATCCAGATTTAAAGCACTGTTTCATTGACTCCCTTCCCGACTTGCAACATCCTCTCTCGCCAGTAGCAGGACCACAGTCAAAACTCGTCACAAGGACTGGAGAGATCTTCAGAGATGCGTGCCGGGGATGCCCTAAACCCGCGGAGTAGGGATACGTCGATGGCCAGCATTCCCGCCGAAGGAACCTATGTCAAAAATTACGCAAGTCAGACTGCTACTGTCGTCGATATTCGCTTTGTTTGTCTGTCTGCCTGCCACTGGCTTTGTTTACGGTTTGATTGTTTGCGATTGCGGTCACACTTTCTTTGGAGAGACCTTGGGTAGGGTGTTCGTTGGATTTGTCGAGGCATTCGTCACATCAATCACTTTTGGGAAGCCCTGGGATAATGAAGGTGGTACTAGCAGCACCAACATAAGACCTTTTGTGCTTCTGGGATTTTTCCTGATTGCGACGATGATTTATTTGCTGCTGGGTCGCTCCCGCAAAAAGAAGAGTTAATGCAGTCAACTTGACCCGACAATCGCGACGCTGCGGGGTGGTTAACATTTTCAGAATGGAGAAATCGATGAAGAACGCAATCGTAGTCTCGACAATGCTTGTACTTGCCTTGGCGAACGCCGCAGGGCAGGCTAAAGTTCTTACCAACGATCCGCTGACGGGTCTTCCTCTGATTCCTGCCACTGTTGTAGTGGAAAACGCTGGCAATGAGCCGGTAAAGATGCCGGACAGTCGGGTTTGCAAGAGCCAAATGCAGGGGAATTTCTATTCTCTCTACAATTACTTCTCGAAGCACAATATTAAAGTCAGCAAGGTGATTGCCTGGTATTCCTCGCATCTTTCCGGCTTCAACAAAGTGAGCGGAAATGAATCCCGCACTTCGCAAACCGCATTCTACAATTCGGACCGAACGATTCTGATTATTGTGACTGGCAATCCCGGCGTGCGGGCGAGGACGCAGACGCCTACTCCGTAGCCTACGAACGCTATCAACCGGGCCTTTCAGAAAAAACGGTCACAAGCCTGACGCAGGGAAAAATTGCTTGCAATTGATTGCGTTAGATTCGCGGCCTCTGAGTACCGACGCCCAGGGAGTGTCCGACCCACACATAAACCTAGCGGCGCTTGAGCGACTCCAGCGCTTCCAGCGTGCGCGGCCAATCCGATCGCAGCAACCGGGACAAACTGCGATCGGCCAGAAGCTTTCCGCCCGTCTGGCAGCGCGCACAATAGTTGGTTTCGTTGTCCGCGTAGCGAATGCGCTGGATCTTTTCGCCACACCTCGGGCAAGGCTCTCCGTAGCGCCCGTGGACCGCCATCTCCTTGCGAAATGCAGTGACCTTTTCCGGAAAATCAGCCTTCGCCTCCGCCTGCAGCCGGTCTATCCAGAGCCGGAGTGTGTCCCGGGTCGCAGTGAACAGCCTTTGCCATTCTTCCGGCTGCAATTTGTGCGTCAGCGTGACCGGCGACAGTTGGGCTGCGTGCAAAATTTCATCCGAATAGGCGTTGCCGATGCCGCTGACGATGCGCGGATCGGTAAGAGCTCGCTTGAGCGTGCGATTTTCCGCCGTGAGGGCGTCGCGAAATGAGTTGAGATCGCTGGTGAAAACATCGATGCCTCCCGGGTCCACGGAGCGCAAGTGCCTCCTCGCCCGCAAAGACCGACAACGATGCGCGATGCTTCGTGCCGGCCTCGGTGAGCACCAGAGAGCCCGTGGGAAAATCGAAGGCTGCCAGGCTCTTGCGTCCTGCCAGCTTTGCCTGAGCGGGCTTCCAGTGCAGCCGGCCGGCAATCATCAGGTGCAGCACCAGCCAGAGATCGCCTTCGACTCCAATGGCGATGCGCTTGCCGATGCGCCGCAGTTCTCGAACCATCTTTCCTTCGACGTCCGCTACCGGCGGCTGCACGGTGCGCAGCAGAAAAGGGCTGGCCAGCCGCACGTGCTCGAGCGGCTGTCCGACGATGCGTGTTTCGAGCGCGCTGATGTAAGCGGCGATGTCTGGCAGTTCCGGCATGGGTCAGGCCGTTGCGCTAACCACTCTCAGCCTTCGAGCAGAGTTCAATGTCGGTGGCGGCGAAGTCACTCCCCTTCGCCAGCAAGGGTTCGCCGGCGAACTTCGCCAGGGCATAGGCGAAGCAATCTCCGAAGTTGAGAGCTGCCGGGTGGCGGCCCTTTCCGTACTTGCGCCAGGCGGAACGCGCAATCTCGACCTGTTCGCCATCCACGGCGACGATCTGCAGATTCGTGCGCACCACAAAAAGATCGAATTCCCGTCCCGCGGATTCGCCACGCCTGGCTTCCAGCACAATCCCGGTTTCCAGTACGCTGGCGGCGGAGATCATCCTGGTTTCGGCCTGCAGGATGGAATCGAGCAATGGTTTGCGCTCCGGCTCCCCCAGAAAGATGGCGAGCAGCGCGGAAGTGTCAATCACCATCAGCGCGGCGCCCCATGTTCGTCGTAGCCGAGGATTTCATCCTCGGGCCGGGAATCTAGATTGGGAAGGGCATCAACGCGCCGCAGCAGATCTTCGACCTGGCCGACCAAGACATGGCTGCGCCGCCTCGCCTTCAGCCGTTCCCACCGCTGCTGAAGGGCCTTCTGGATGGCTTCGGTCAAGGACTCACCGGTTTCGCGAGCCACCTGACGCGCCAGGCGCTCAGTTTCATCGTTCTTGATGCTTAAGGCCATGGCTCATTATACTCATGGATGAAATTTGTATATAAATCATCCTATGACGATAAATGATTGATATATAAAGTACTTAGCAGTAAGTCTATCCGTGATGAACGCATCCCGGACTGGCTCCTGAAAGAGATACCAGACGATCATCACCCGCAGGATCGTTCCCAGCCCACCCCAAGCCAGCCGGGCAATTCGAAAATCCAACATGGCGCTGGAAACGCTGGGCAGCGAGCATCACCACACCAATCATGGCGATGAGAATTGCCAGCCATCGGGCCCACTTGCGCAGCCACCACAGGCCGATCGCGACGGTCACGCCAACTGCGGCGGCCAGGAGAAACATGTAGGGGCCGGCGAGTTCGAGCCCGCCGAGCAAAGCTGCGCCCGCCGCCATCGAAACCAGTCCGGGACGGGCCAGCATGATGAGGCCCACCACCAGCAGGTAGGCCCCCGACAGAAGGAAAACGGCCGCCACCGCAGTCACTCCGGCGGGGCGCTCAACCGTCATTACTTCTTTTCTTCCGGCTTCTTCTGCGCGGTTGGAGGCAGCAGGCCATTCAGCCGCAGATACATGGCAGCGGCGCCGTAGTGATCAGCCCAGCTGCTGGCCAGGGCCAGCGCCGCCCAGGCGCGCGGCTTCGTCTTCTTGGCGAAATCCTGGATGGGATCGCCGAGCTTCGCGTCTTCGGCTTTAGCCAGAGCGGTGCCGCAGAAATCGAACGACGCTTTTACCGCAGCGACCAGTTTGTCCTTGCCGTCGGCTTCCTTTGCTTCCTCCACCTTCGGGGCTGGCACGTCGCCAACCTTGGCGCAAAAGAAATAGTTGGCTTCAGCGATGTGCGCGGCGAGATGGCCGAACGACATCTGGTCAGGCGTAGGCTTGAAGCCGAATTTGTCAGCAGGCATCTCTTCAATGGCCGCGACGGTATTCTTTTGACGGCCGGCCAGAGAGTCGCGCAGGACATCGGTCACGGGATTCTTGGATTGTTGAGCGAAAGCGGCGGCGGACAGCAGCGAGCACGGCAAACCACACTTTCATATTGCCTCCAGAAAAACACAGGTACAAAGAATAGATGATTTCACGGAAAACACGTAGGGGCGGGTGCCCTCACCGGCCCAGCCGGGCAAAGCCCGGCCGGTTTTCCGCGGCAGGTCGCCAAAGCCGCCCGAGCGTTCGCTGGCACGACCATCAAAAACCCCAGGCGAGCTGCGCTCGCCCGCCCGGACGAGGCGTCCGGGCCTACGTGGTTCGCCGGCGCTACACGGCGATTTCCGGGGTGGCTTCGACCAGGCTGCGGGTGTACGGATGCTGCGGCTGCTCCGTGATCTGCCGCGTATCGCCCACCTCAACCAGCTTTCCCGCGATACATCACCGCAATACGAGTGGCGAGATAGCGCACCACCGGCATGGAATGCGAGATAAAGAGATACGTCAAGCCAAACTCGCGTTGCAGGTGCGCCAGCAGATTGACAATCTGCGCGCCCACGCTGACGTCGAGCGCCGAAACCGGTTCATCGGCCACGATGAATTTCGGACGCAGTGCCAGCGCCCGCGCGATCCCGATGCGCTGCCGCTGCCCGCCGCTGAATTCATGCGGGAAGCGCGGCAGGACCGACGGATCGAGTCCGACCGCGCCCAGCAACTCGGAACGCGGGCGCGGCGCGCCGTCACACTCATCGCTTCATGAATCACCAGCGGCTCGCTGATGATGTCTTCCACATTCATTCTGGGATCGAGCGACCCGAACGGGTCCTGAAAGATGATCTGCATGTCGCGCCGCAGGCGGCGCATCTCGCCGTGACTGGCCGCCAGCAGATCGCGGCCTTCAAAGCGCACGCTGCCGGAAGTCGGCTCGATCAGGCGCAGCACCAGCCGGCCCAGCGTGCTCTTACCCGATCCCGATTCGCCGACCAGTCCCAGAGTTTCGCCGGCAGTGAATGTCGAACGACACATCGTCCACGGCCCGCACTTCTCCCTTGGCGCGAGCCCCGAACATCGACTCGCCCAGAGGGAAGACTTTCGTCAGATTGCGAATTTCGACGAGAGGCATAAGCGTGTGTGGGCGCGAGCGTCCCGCTCGTGCAGCAGCGTTCGAAAAGCACGAGCGGGACGCTCGCGCCTACACGATCCGAATCAGGCGTGCACGGGCGCCGGCTTGCTGGCAATCAACTGCCGCAACACGAACTGCAAGATGCCGCCATTGGCGTAGTACTGCGCCTCCTGCGGAGTGTCGATGCGCACCAGCGCGTTGAACTCTGTTCTGGCCTGCGCGTACTTTCACCTGCCGGCCCGCGGCAAACTTCCGGACCAGATCATTGACACCGGAAATCTCAAAGACCTCTTCGCCGGTAAGGCCCAGCGACTGCGCGCTCTCTCCCGCCAGGAACTGCAGCGGCAGAATTCCCATGCCGACCAGGTTGGAGCGGTGAATGCGCTCATAGCTTTCCGCGATCACGGCGCGCACGCCCAGCAGGCGCGGCCCCTTGGCGGCCCAGTCGCGGGAGGATCCGGAACCGTATTCTTTTCCGGCCAGAATCACCAGCGGCACGCCCTCGGCGATGTATTTCTCGGACGCGTCGAAAATCGACATCTCCGCGCCGTCGGGCAAGTGGCGGGTGAATCCGCCTTCGAGGCTGGGAACCATCCTGTTGCGCAGGCGCACGTTGGCGAAAGTGCCGCGCACCATCACTTCATGATTGCCGCGCCGCGATCCGTAGGAATTGAAGTCGGCCGGCTTTACGCCATGTTCGATCAGATATTTTCCAGCCGGGCTGTCTTGCTTGATCGAGCCGGCGGGCGAGATGTGGTCGGTGGTCACGCTGTCGCCGAGCACAGCCAGCACGCGCGCACTCCTGATGTCTTCAACCGGCGCGGGTTGCAGCGTCATATCGTCGAAATAAGGGGCGCGGCGAATGTAGGTGGAATCTTTTTCCCAGGCGTAGGTTTCGCCTTTGGGGACGGGCAGTCCGCGCCAGTGGGCGTCGCCCTCATAGACCTCGCCGTAGCTCCTGGTAAACATGTCGGACGAAATGGATTTCCGTATCGTCTCTTCCACTTCGCGCTGCGGCGGCCACAGGTCGGCCAGATAAACCTGCTTGCCATCTTTGCCCTTGCCGATGGGATCTTTGCGCAGGTCGAGATCGATGCGCCCCGCCAGCGCGAAAGCCACCACCAGCGGCGGCGACATCAGATAATTCGCGCGCACTTCGGAGTTGATGCGGCCCTCGAAATTCCGATTGCCCGAGAGCACCGAGGCCACGACCAGATCTTTTTCGTCGATCGCCTCCGAAACTTCTTTGGGCAAGGGCCCGGAGTTTCCGATGCAGGTGGTGCATCCGTAGCCGACGATGTGGAACTTTATTTTTTCGAGATAAGGCAGCAGCCCGGCTTTCTCCAGATAATCGCGGACCACCTTCGAGCCCGGCGCCAGCGAAGTCTTCACCCAGGGCGGAACCGTCAATCCTTTCTCCACCGCCTTCTTGGCCACCAGTCCGGCCGCCACCATCACCGACGGATTCGAAGTGTTGGTGCAAGAGGTGATGGCGGCGATCACCACGCTGCCGTGGCGCAGCGATTTCTTCACATCCGGCGGAACGTGTTCTTCAAACTTTGTGGTTGTCGATGCCGATCGCGGCTGGGACTGCCGCCTTCCTGCTCCCAGCGGTCCACCTGCTTGGGAACGCTGCCCGAAGGCGCATTGCCGGAAGCGACGGCCGCAGGCGCCGCCACCTGCGCCGAAGACTTCGGCTTGATCAGCGAAGGCAGCGCGATCGCGGAACGACTCTCCGGCTTGCGAGAGCGTCACGCGGTCCTGCGGACGCTTGGGCCCGGCCAGGCTGGACTCGACGGTGCGCAGATCAAGGGTCAGCAGCTCGGAATATTCCGCTTCGGGCGTTTTCTCGTCATGGAACATGCCCTGCTCGCGGCAGTAGGCCTCGACCAGCGCGATCTGTTCTTCGGAACGGCCGGTAAGCCGCAGGTAGGTGAGACTTTCTTTATCGACGGGGAAAATGCCGCAGGTGGCGCCATACTCGGGCGACATATTGCCGATGGTGGCGCGGTCGGCCAGCGAAAGTTCGGGCAGTCCCGGACCAAAATACTCGACGAACTTCCCCACCACGCCGTGCTTGCGCAGCATTTCGGTGATGGTGAGCACCAGATCGGTGGCGGTAGCGCCTTCGTGAAGCTCGCCGGTCAGCTTCACGCCAACCACTTGCGGGATCAGCATGGAGACCGGCTGTCCCAGCATGGCGGCCTCGGCTTCGATCCCGCCCACGCCCCAGCCCAGCACGCCCAGGCCGTTAATCATGGTGGTGTGCGAATCGGTGCCGACCAGAGTATCGGGATAGGCGGTGCGCTTTCCGTTTGCCTCCTGCACGAAGACGACGCGCGCCAGATATTCCAGGTTCACCTGGTGCACGATGCCGGTATCGGGCGGCACGATGGCCAGATTGCGAAACGCAGTTTGTCCCCAGCGCAGGAAGGCGTAGCGCTCTTTGTTGCGGATGAATTCCAGCTCGGCATTGAGTTGGAAAGACTGCGGCGTGCCGAATTCGTCCACCTGCACCGAGTGATCGATCACCAGCTCCGCCGGCTGCAGCGGATTGATCAGCGAGGGATCGCCGGCCAGCCGCTTCATGGCATCGCGCATGGCGGCCAGATCGACCACGGCGGGAACTCCGGTAAAGTCCTGCAGCAGCACGCGGCTGGGAGTGAACGCAATTTCCTTGTCGGGCTTGGATTTGCTGTTCCAGGCGGCGAGCGCCTTGATGTCATCCGCGGTCACGTTGCGCCCGTCTTCGGTGCGCAGCAGATTTTCCAGAAGAATACGCAAAGAGTAGGGAAGATGCCTGGTGGAGATGCCCTTTTCGTCCAGCGCCTTGAGGCGGTAAATCTCGTATTCCTTGCTGCCCACGCGCAGGGCCGACCGGCTGCCAAAGCTGTTCATAAGATGATTGCCTTCCTGACTTCTAGTTTAATCCACCACGAACCACGTAGGGGCGGGTGCCCTCACCCGTCCAGCCGGGCGAAGCCCGGCAGGGTCCTTCTGCCTGGCGACCGCTCAAACCCGCAGGCGAGCTTCGCTCGCCTGCCCAGACGAGGGACATCCGGGCCTACAGGTGCGGCATGCGATGCTCGTGCCGCTCCCGCCGCGCGCCGCCTCCACCGCCCGCAACACCGCCTGCGCCTTGTTCATGCACTCTTCAAATTCGCGCGCCGGATCGGAATCCGCGACAATCCCTGCGCCCGCCTGCAGGAATGCCTTCTTCCCCTGCATCAGCATGGTGCGGATGGCAATGCAGGAGTCCAGGTTGCCGTCGAAATCCGCATACAGCACTGCGCCGCCATACACTCCGCGCCGCGTCGGTTCCAGTTCCTCGATGATCTGCATGGCGCGAACTTTCGGCGCGCCGCTCAGCGTGCCGGCCGGGAAGCACGCCGCGAAGGCATCGAGCGCATCCAGGTCGCGGCGCAGCTTGCCTTCGAGCGCCGAGACGATGTGCATCACGTGCGAGTAGCGTTCCACGTACATCAGGTCTTTCACTTTGACCGACCCGTATTCGCTCACTCGCCCCAGATCATTGCGGCCGAGATCGACCAGCATCACGTGCTCGGCGCGTTCTTTCTCGTCGTGCAGCATCTGCTCCGCCAGGCGCTGGTCTTCGGCTTCGTCGTGGCCCCGCGGATGCGTGCCCGCAATGGGGCGATATTCCAGCTTGCGGCCCGTGACCCGCACCAGCATCTCCGGCGACGAGCCCAGTACATGCGTGTCCCCCATGCGCAGAAAATACAAATAAGGAGAAGGATTCACCCGGCGCAAGGCGCGGTACACGTCAAAGGGCTCGACCGACGGGGTGAAATCCAGCCGCTGCGAAAGCACCACCTGAAAGATGTCTCCGGCGGCGATGTATTCCTTGGCGCGCTCGACCGAAGCGATGAAGCGCTGCCGGCTGGTCCCGGCGTGAACTTTCAGTTTGCCCTTCGCCGGCCGCGGGGCCTTGCTCCAGTGCGCCGGCCGCAATCCCGCAGCCAGTTTCTTTTCCAGGATCGCAATGTCCCTGGCCGCCCGGTCGTAGGCCTGGCGCGGACTCTCGCGCGACACGTCGGCGGTGGCAATGATGTGGATCTGGTGGCGCAGGTGATCGAACGCCAGCAGCCGGTCGAAAAACATCAGTATGCAATCGGGCAGGGAAAAATCATCTTTGGCGTGTTCGCCGATGTTTTCCAGCTGCCGCACTGCGTCATAAGCGAAGTAGCCGACCGCGCCTGCTGTGAACGGCGGCAACCCGGGCACGGCGGCGGGACGATGCTGCCGCAGCAAGTCCTTGATGACCTGGATCGCGTTTCCCTGGCGCTTTTCTTTCTTCTTGCCGCGCTGTACCTCGATGTCGCCACCGCGCGCCCGCACCTGCATATAAGGACGCGCTCCCAAAAACGTGTAACGTCCAATCTGCTCGCCGCGTTCCACCGACTCCAGCAGGAATGCGTCGGGCTCATCGGCGGCAATCGCGAGAAAAGCGGAGACCGGCGTCAACAAATCCGCTGCGACCGATTTCACCACCGGCACCAGCGTGGCTTCTCCGGCGAGCCGGGAGAATTCCTTGTAGTCGGGACGAAGCATGGCTTGAGTCATTCTGAGTTTAGTCATTATAGACAAGGCCCCTCACACCACTCAGCAGGAGAGCCTGTAAACTCAAATGGAGGACGGGCGTCCCCGCCCGTCTGTCGCAAGAGCCGGCGGCAAGAGACGGGCGGGGACGCCCGTCCTCCATCATCTCCAGACTCCCTATGCCTGCAGTGCTCCGCCGTCCGCCCGGCCCGCCACCCCGATTTCTGATCGGCAATCTCCCTTTGTTCGATCCCGATCCGCTGGCCATCTATACCCGGTGGGCACGCGAATTCGGAGACATCTTTTACTATCGCGCCGCCTGGATGGATGTGTACTTCCTGAACCATCCCAGCCTGATCGAGCAGGTCCTGGTATCGCAATCGCAGAATTTCGCCAAGGACAAAGTCATCCAGAACAGCCGCTGGTTTCTGGGCGAAGGTCTGCTGACCAGCGAAGGCTCGGGATGGCTGCGGCAAAGGCGCCTGTCCCAGCCTGCTTTTCATCGCGAGCGAATGGCGGCGTACGGGCAAACCATGGCCGCCTACACCGAAGATATGCTGGCCACCTGGCAGGACGGCGAAGTGCGCGACATCCATCAGGAGATGATGCAGCTCACCATGCGCATCGTCGCCAAGGTGCTTTTCAGCGTGGAAGTGAAAGCAGACACGGAACGAGTGGCAAGAGCACTTAATACCCTGATGCGACACACTTCCGGCGGCCGCATGATTCTGCCTCCCGCGCTGCGCCACATTCCGGTGCCGGCGATGATTCGAGTCAAGCGCGCGGTGCGCGAGCTGGACGATATCGTGAACCGCATCATTGGCCAGCGGCGGGCCAGCGGGGAGGACAACGGCGACCTTCTTTCCATGCTCATGGCGGCCCGCGACGAAGATGGCAGCGGCATGACCGACCGCCAGTTGCGTGACGAAATCCTTACCTTCCTGCTGGCCGGTCACGAGACCACGGCGGTATCTCTCTCCTGGACCTGGTATCTGCTCAGCCAGCATCCCGAGGTGGAACAGAAACTTCGCCAGGAACTAAGCCAGGTCCTGGGCGGCCGCACTCCCCAGCTGGAAGACCTGCCCCGCCTCCCCTACACCGACAAAGTGGTGAAGGAATCCATGCGCCTGTATCCGCCGGCCTGGAGTCTGGCGCGGACCGTAGTGAAAGAAGTAGAGCTCGGCGGCTACCGCCTTCCCGTGGGAGCCAACGTGGTAATGAGCCAGTGGATACTCCACCGCGATCCCCGCTTCTTTGAACAGCCCGAACAGTTCAATCCCGACCGCTGGACGGCGGAAGCCGCCCAGCGTCTCCCGCGCTTCGCCTACTTCCCTTTTGGAGGCGGTCCGCGTCTATGCATCGGAGCCTCGTTCGCCATGATGGAAGCGAACCTGCTTCTGGCGGCGATTGCGCAGCGCTTCCAGTTGCGCCTTGCCCCTGGGCATCCGGTGGCTGCGTTGCCCAGCATCACACTGCGGCCTCGTTACGGAATGCGTATGACGTTATCGAGATGACCCCATCTTGGCCAAACCAAACCAGAGTAACCAGCGAATGAATTGACGTAGGGCCGCAACCGTTGGAAGATGGCGAGTCAGGTCAAATCTGCCACGGGGGCGTATGCGGATCAAGTTCTGGGGCGTCCGCGGATCGACGCCGACTCCCCAGCCCGACAACCTGCGCTATGGAGGCAACACCTCCTGCGTCGAGGTTCGCCTGGGCGACAGTCTCTACGTCTTCGACTGTGGCACCGGACTGCGCTCGCTGGGACAGCAGCTGCAGCGCGAGTCTGGAGACAAGCCCATTAGCGCCCACATCTTTGTGTCGCATTTTCACTGGGACCACATTCAAGGCATCCCTTTTTTCGGCCCACTCTACGAGAACCCGGAAAACTGTTTCTCCTTCCACTCCTCCAGCCGCACTCGCACTCTGAAACGCGTGATGGAGGAACAGATGGCCGCCCCCTACTTTCCCGTGGATATGAGCGAAATGAAGGCCCAGCGCGGTTTCTACAACCTGGAGCAGGGCCGGGTGCCGCTCGACGACGTGATGGTCGAAGCCATGTGGCTCAATCATCCCCAGGGCTGCATGGGTTACCGCCTCGAAACCAAAGAGGGCGTGGTGGTCTATGCCACCGACAACGAGCCCGGCGACCCGCAGTTCGATAAAAATGTGCGCAAGCTCGCCGCCGGAGCCGATGTCCTCATCTACGACGCGCAGTATCTGCCGGAAGAATACGAAGCCCGCAAGCGCGGCTGGGGGCACAGCCACTGGCGCGAAGCCATCAACGTAGTGATGGAGAGCGGCGCCAAGGAACTGGTCCTGTTTCACCACGATCCCGACCACGACGACGCCTGCATCGATAAAGTTGTCGAGGACGCCCGCAACCACTATGCGAAAGTACGCGCGGCGGCGGAAGGACTGGAAATAAAAATCTAAGCCCAGTCACCCTGAGCGGAGTGGCTGCTTCGCTTCGCGAAGCAGCGACGCAGTCGAAGGGCCCCTATCAGCGGCACTAGCGCCTGCATCTCAAAGGTCTCTTGAAACTGTACTCAGCAAGGATCCCTTTCTTACCAGGGATATCAGCCGGTAGGGGTCCTTCGACTCATGGGATCGTCCGCAAGCGGACGATCCTCCTCGCTCAGGATGACAGGGTTTTTCACCGCCGATAGCGTCGGCACGAACCACGGGGGACAGCCGCCCCCGGCTGTCGGGCGGAGCAAGGCTCCGCTAAAGTTGTGCTGGGCAAGAGGCTGTCGAGCTGCGCTCGACTGGACAGCTGAGGGCAGCTGTCCCACGTGGTTCGTGGTGAAATCCGGTAACTTGCCTCGCCGCCCCGGCCCTGCATATACTTTGAACGTTTGCCCGCCTACTCCGGGATGTATCACCCGGCGCCGGCCAGCATCTTACTGTCTGACCGCACCAACGGAGACCAGCCATGGCTTTGAAGACCATTTCCCTCGAACAGGAAATCAATCCCTGGGAGGCGCAAGCCGCCCGTTTCGACTTCGCCGCCCAGAAGTTGAACCTGGACGAAGGCATAATGAAGGTCCTCCGCTACCCTACCCGGGAGATCATCCTGCACATTCCGGTCATGATGGATAACGGCCGGCTCGAAGTCTTCACCGGTTTCCGGGTGCAGCACTCCATTGCCCGCGGCCCGGCCAAGGGCGGCCTGCGCTACTCGCCCGATGTCACTTTGGACGAAGTTCGCGCCCTGGCCAGCTGGATGACCTGGAAGTGCGCCGTGGTCAACATTCCTTTCGGCGGCGCCAAGGGCGGAGTAATTTGCGATCCTCACAAAATGTCGCAGGGCGAACTGGAGCGCATGACCCGCCGCTACACCGCCGAGCTGGTCGAGTTCATCGGGCCGGAAAAAGATGTGCCCGCGCCCGACATGAACACCAACGAACAAACCATGGCCTGGATGATGGATACATACTCCATGCACATGCGCCAGACCGTGACTGCCGTGGTCACCGGCAAGCCCATCAATATTGGCGGATCCCGCGGCCGCCGCGAAGCCACCGGCCGCGGCATCATGATCGTGTGCGACGAAGCGGTCAAGAAGCTCCGGCTCAATCCCGAGTCCACGCGGGTCATCGTGCAGGGCTTCGGCAACGTGGGATCGAATGCCGCCCGCCTGATGACGGAAGCCGGCTACAAAGTGATCGGAATCGTGGAAGTGGACGGCGGCCTGGTCAACCGCGACGGAATCGATACAGAGGCGCTATGGGAATACCGCCAGCGCAACGGCACCATCCACGGCTTCCCCGGCGCCATGGCCGAGGACCCGGCTGAACTGCTGGTCTCGGAGTGCGAAATCCTCATTCCGGCCGCCACCGAGAACCAGATCACCAGCCGCAATGCCGACCGCATCAAGTGCAAGATTCTGGCCGAAGGCGCCAACGGTCCGACTACCGCGACCGCCGACGATATTCTGGCCGACAAGCGCGTCTTCGTGATTCCCGACATTTTGTGCAACGCCGGCGGCGTCACCACCTCGTACTTCGAGTGGGTGCAGGACCGCCAGGGCTACTTCTGGAAAGAGTCCGTGGTCAACGAGCAGCTCGAGCACATCATGAAGGGCGCCTTCGAGGATGTGGTCCGTTTCTCCGAGACTCACGGCGTCAACAATCGCATCGCGGCCTACATGCTGGCCATCGATCGCGTGGCTTATACCATCCGCCAGCGCGGAATCTACGCCTAGACTTCCGCGTAAGTGTGGGGCGGGCGCCCGCGCCCGCCGCTTTTGAAGTTGATTCTGCCTTGAAGACTGCTTTCTTGGAAATCCCCTTCCAACAAAGTTCTGCCACCAAGATCAAACTTCACCAGAGGGAATCCCTGATTGACCGCTAGGAGTCGAAGTGTCATCATGGTCGCCCTTTGCGGCCGGTCGGGAAGCGCTCAGCGCCCCTGAGGCAAGCTTCCGAAGTTCCTTGCGACCGGGCCGGAACGAGAGAGGAAATCATGAACAGACTGCACACCAGGCTCAGTATGTGGACCCTCGCGCTCTGCATGTTTTTTGTGCTGAGCGGGATTTCCGCCATGGCCCGTCCCCAGGCGAGTTCCACCGACGACCAGGCTTCCACTACAACCAGCAAGAAGAAAAAGAAGAAGACGAAGAAGGACGCAAGCGCATCCGCCGATGCGGCCGCGGACACTTCAGCTTCCACCACCACGGCCAAGAAAAAATCGACGAAGAGCAAGAAAGCAGAATCCAGCGCCACCGATGCGGCCAGCTCTGACAGTTCAGCCAGCAGCAAAACGGCGGCGAAAAAGACCAGCAAGAAGAGCAAAAAGTCCGACACGGCGGCGACAGAATCGGCCAGCACAAACGCCAGCGAACCTGCGGCGACCAACAAGGCCCGCAAGAGTAAGAAGACAGCGGCAGAGGCAAAGACAGAGAGCGGCGCAGCGGCTCCAGCGGCAGAGTCGGCAAGCACGACAACCACCGAGGCAACTGCTGCCAAGACCAAAAAGACGCGCAAGAGCAAAAAGTCTGAGATGGATTCAGGCGCCGTCGCGGCAGCCCCTGCTGCCAGTCCAGCTCCCGCCAGTCACACAGAGTCTGCGCCGGCACCCGCAACGGCCCCGGCCAGTTCCATGGCCGCTCCTTCTCAACCTGCCCCTTCGAATTCAATGGCTCCCCCAGCGACCAGGGCGAGTCACAAGACCGCGACCACAACCGCCAGCTCTTCCGATTCGCAGATCTCGGCTGCCAAGGCGGGCGGCATGGTTTGGGTCAACACCGATAGCGGCGTCTATCACAAAAGCGGCCGCTGGTACGGCAAGACCAAGACCGGAAAATTCATGAGCGAGTCGGAGGCCAAGGCCGCCGGCTACAAAGCATCGGAAAAAGACTAAGGAGAAACTATGAAGAGCAAGTACCTGATTACTCGCGTTCTGTTTTCAATTTTCGCAATCGCCCTATTGGCGACTGCCACGGCGGCTCAAACCACGCCAGCTAAGGCCGCCAAGCCTGCCAAGACCGATTCCGCCATGGCGGCCCCGGCGGCTGCCAATCTGCTGGACATCAATTCGGCCACCAAGGATCAACTGGACGCACTTCCCGGCATCGGCGAGAAGTACTCGCAGAAGATCATCGATGGCCGTCCTTATGCCAAGAAGACGGACTTGACTCGCAAAAAGATCATCCCCTCCGCCACCTACGCGAAGATCAAAGACATGATCATCGCCAAGCAGAAGTAGGATCTGTCTCACAAAGCGCCGGGAGTCCCTGGGGCCCCGGCGCAATTCTTCCGCAGTCAGCATCAGGAGGCATCATGAGTTTTCTCGAAGATATGGCGGGCAAGGAAGTCAGCGGTATGCTGGCCAACAGCTCGAATCCGCTCGCGTCCTCAATCATGCAGATGATCAACAATCAGCCCGGCGGACTTTCCGGACTGCTGCAGCAATTTCATGACAAAGGTTTGGGCGGCCTGGTGAGTTCCTGGGTCAGCACGGGCCAGAACCTGCCCATTTCCGCCGATCAGATTCAGCATGTCCTGGGCAGCGATCAGGTAAAGGAACTCGCCGCCAAGGCAGGGATTGCGCCCGACGCCGCCAGTTCCCACCTGGCCCAGTTACTGCCCATGCTGATCGACAAACTTACGCCCAACGGCCAGGTCCCTCAGAGCTCGTCGATGCTGGAAGAGGGAATGGGCATGTTGAAGAATCTGGGTCTGGGCAAGACCGGCACCGACTCATAAGCCGCAAACCACGTGGGGACAGGAGTGTCCGACCTCACTGCTCCTGGCTATACCCATTGCCCTTTTGCTTCATTGATTCCCTCTTCCGGGTGGAGGATAATGAGCTGTCGCCTGCCCTGTCTCTAGCCGCTGGCGGCCTGTGCCGCGGTGAACCTGCCCAACTCCATCACGCTGACCCGTATCTGCAGCATCCCGCTGCTGATCTGGTTGCTTTCCACCAACCATTTCCGGGCGTTTGATGGCGAACAGGAACTGCTGGCGTCGGCCCTGTTCATCGCCGCATCCATCACTGACGGCATTGACGGATACCTGGCCCGCCGCCGCGGCCAGATCACGACCATGGGCATACTGCTCGATCCCCTGGCCGACAAGCTCCTGATCGCGGCTGCATTTATCGCCCTGGTCCAGTTCAATCCCAGCCTGGTTCCGGCCTGGATAGCGGTGCTCATCATTGCCCGCGAATTTCTGGTGAGCGGCCTGCGTTCGATTGCCGCTTCCGAAGGCTTCACTATCGAGGCCAGCGATCTGGGCAAATTCAAGATGCTGGTGCAGATTGTTTCCGTGGTCGCCGTCATCCTCGACCACCGCTGGAAAGAATGGCCGGTGGGCCCTTACATTTTTCCCGTCCACTGGATTGCGGTGGTCGCCATCTGGTTCATGGTCTTTCTGTCGCTGGTGTCGGCGCTCGATTACTTTGTCGCGTTCTGGTCAAAGATCGATCGCCAGGTGGTCAAGAGCCGCCGCCGGCGCGCCTTCGTCCTCAGCCGGCGGAGGAAACGCGATGTGCCCGTCACCTGATGATCCTTCCTCTCGCTTGACCTGCGTCTCCGGCGGCCCGCTGCTGGATGAATTTTCTTCCGAAGAGCGCGGCCTGCTGCTTCGACTTGCCCACCAGTCGATTTCCGCAACCCTGGAGCGGCGGGAAATATCGCTGGCGCCGCCCTCTCCACACCTGGCCGAGCCCCGCGGCGCCTTCACCACTCTTTATTACCGCGGTGACCTGAGGGGCTGTGTCGGTTACGTGTTTCCCGTCACGTCTCTTTACCGCACGGTGGCAGAAAGCGCACGCGGCGCGGCCTTTGACGACTCGCGTTTTCCGCCCGTGACCCGGAACCAGGCCCTGGAACTGCGCGTCTCTCTCAGCGTCCTCTCGCCCCTGCATTCGCTTCGGCCGGAACAAGTGGAAATTGGACGCCACGGCCTGCTGATCAGCCTGGGCCACTCTCGCGGCCTGCTGCTGCCGCAAGTGCCGCTCGAGCACGGATGGGACCGCATCGCCTTTCTCGAACAAACCTGCAGGAAAGCCGGCTTGCCGCCAGACGCGTGGCAGACGGGTGCGAAGCTGGAAGCCTTCACCGCCGAGATCTTCGCCGACCCGCAGTAACCCCCCAAGAAATGTCATCCTGAGCGAGGAGGATCGTCCGCTTGCGGACGATCCCGACGAGTCGAAGGACCCCTATGTGGGATGAGAAGCTTTTATATTGGGATTTCCTGCCGCTTAAAGTATTGAGGCTGCCAGTAACACGATGGGTGTTCCGAGTAGAGGGGTCCTTCGACTTCGCAGCTGCTTCGCTTCGCGAAGCAGCTCCTTCGCTCAGGATGACACGCCAAAAAAATCAGGGAGACCGAAGCCTCCCTGAAACAGGTTTCTCAACGAAGAAAACTACTCCTGATCGAGCTCCACATTGTCGCCGACGTGCACATCCTCCAGCGAAAACACGATCATGCCGGTGGCGGTTGTCGGAGTGGTGTTGATGACCACGATCTCGCCCACCGCACGCCGCGGCATGTCGGCCACGTGGATCGAAGGTCCCTTGGTCTTGGTGAACATGTGTCCTTCGATCGATGGCGGATTTCTCTGCGTGTCGTCGGTCGTGGATGCCTTGAAGGAAAGCGAGTCCACTGGATCGCGCAGGTCAGCTTCATAACTGCGCACCGCGCGGAAGTAGTCGCCGACCTTGACCCCCTGGTTGGCGCCCACGTTCATATAGATCTTCGAACCGTTTCCCAGGAGAAGGTCAAAATCCTTGGCCAGCACGATGCGGCCGCTGGCTTTGCCGTTGTTGGGCAGAAAGCGGTCAAATCGCTCCGGCAGATGGAATGCAACCGTGGGCTTTTCCACGTACGGCATCGCGATATCGCCGGGAACCATGGGTTCGCAGCTGAATTCAACGCGCGCCACCGCCATCTTGCCGCGCGTGTCCACAATGCGCACCCGGCCCAGTTCAGAATAAGGTTGGCCCATGGCCTTCAGCATCGACTTCTGGCCGGCAAATAATTCGTACTGGTTTGGATCCACCAGTTCACGCACGATCTGGTATTGCTGCCCCGTCTGGTAGCCCTGGCCCGCCAGGAAGACGGTGTCATTGGTGGCAAACTTGGTGGTGTTGGGACTCTCCATGCCGCCGGCCACGAACTTTGAGTTCGGCACCAGCTCTTTGTTGACGAAGCCGCCGCAACTGATATCGGCGTTGGTCGGAGTCTGCACCCGCTCAACGGGAAAGGTCCCGGTAGTAATCTCGGTGTTTTGCGGAGCCGCCTGGTCCGCTGGAGCGGAATCGGCTTGCTGCGCCGCTGCCGCCACCGTCAGGCACAGTAACAGCAACAGTCCTGTTTTCTTCATGTTACCTCCAAAATCGAGGCCGGGGCCCCCGCCGGCTTTCTCCCGCTAACTCCTGCAAATAAAAGGGCTTTCAAGTCGCACACTAACAAGGGGATAGGGGTCGGTCAAGGTTACGCTGGTGTTATCGTGGGTACGTTAAAAAGTTTGCCTGCGACCTTTTGCGATAATCCGTTGTTGCATCTGCAATTACGCGCCTGTAATATCCCCAGTCGTTCTCCGATCATGACTGCTGCCCCCAACAGCTACGTGGCTCGCTTCCTGCCCCTGCGTCTGCCCCGGGTGTGCGTGGCCGTGACTGACTCAGATCCCGCCGCCCTGGTGGACAAAGCCGAGGCCCTGGTCCGGGATAACACCTTTCTGGAGTTCAGGTTAGATTACCTGCCCCGACCCGCCCTTGCTCTCCCCAGGATCAAGCGTTTCATGGAATACCATCCCCACGTTACCGCCATCGCCACCTGCCGGCGCACCGCGAGCGGGGGCAAGTTCAAGGGCTCCCTGGCCGCCCAGCTGGACATTCTGGGGAAGGCCGGCGCGGCGGGCTGCCAGCTGCTCGATATCGAATTGCAGAGCGCCGCCAAGTGCAAGCCGGAGCAGGTGAAGCGCCTGCGTACGCGGTCCGCCCTGATCCTCTCCTACCACGATTTCCGGGCCACCAAGAATCTGGAACAGACGCTGGAAAAGATGGTGAAGATTCCGGCCGACTTCTACAAGATCGTGGGCACGGCCACGACTCTTTACGACAACGTGACCATGATGAAATTCCTGGAGAAATTTGGCGACCGCCATTCTCTGGTCGGGCTTTGCATGGGAGAGCAAGGCATCATCAGCCGGTTGCTCGGGGTGCGGGCGGGCAGCGTTTTCACCTTCGCCGCCGTGAGTCCGGATGAGAAGACCGCGCCCGGCCAGACCACCGCCCAGGAGCTGCGCAACACCTACCGCATCGAGCAGATGGATGCAGCCACCAGAATTTACGGCGTGGCCGGCGATCCGGTGGCGCATTCGCTCTCGCCCGCCATCATGAATGCCGCGCTGCGCCGGGAGAATGTGAACGGCGTCTATCTCGCGCTTCATGCCAAGACGCTGAAAGACCTGCTGGCCTGCGTGCGCGATATTCCGATTCACGGGCTGTCGATCACCATGCCGTACAAAGAGGCCATCCTCAAGCACCTCGACAACACCGATTCTCACACCACGAAAATCGGCGCTTGCAACACCGTGGTGCGCGCGCAGGATGGAAAACTTTACGGCTTCAACACCGATGCCGCCGGCGTGGTGCGGCCGCTCGAGCAGCGGATTACGATTGAAAAAGCGAAGATCCTGGTGCTGGGCGCCGGCGGCGCGGCCCGGGCCGCGGTCTTCGGGCTCAAGGAACGCGGCGCTGAAGTTTACATTCTGAATCGCACTGCTGCCCCCGCGCAGAAGCTGGCCCACCAGGCCAGGGCGAGAATCGCCAAACGCGCTGACCTGAAAAAGCTCACCTTCGACGTGATCATCAATGCCACTCCCGTGGGCATGGGTAACACGCGCGAATCTCCCTTGAATGAAAACGAGATCAACGCGCGATACGTTTTCGATATGATTTACGACCCCGAAGAGACGCGCCTCATGAAGCTGGCCAAAGGCCGCGGCGCGGAGGTGATTCCGGGAATCGAGATGTTCGTCCACCAGGCCGCCCGCCAATTCGAGATATGGACAGGCAAACCCGCACCCTGGGATGACATGCTGCGCGTAGTCACGCTGGCGCTCAACGAGCGCACCGCCGCTCGCCAAGCCCCACGGTCCACGTAGGGGAAAACTCGTCCAAGCCTACGCCCCGCCAAAAAAAAGCGCCGGCCCCTAGACAGGGCCGGCGCAGTTCATTTCTAGCTAGTACGGTTTGAAGTCCTGCCAGTAAGTCAGGTTGACTACGTCCTGCAACATCGGTGTGCCTGGAGGCAGCTTGGCCGGGTCCAGGAACGCCGAGTCGAAGTAGTAGTAGCGCGGCGGCGGACCGTACACCAGGGTGCAGCACTTGAATGTACCGGTCGCGTACTGCGAGTAATAGAGGCTGACCAGCGATCCCCGGTAGTACAGCCCACCCGATCCGCCCCAGGACTCGACGTAGCGCAGGAAGTTATGCACTCCGCCATCGGTTCCGAAGTCCTGCCCCGTGCCCGCCGGTTGCGGGAAGTTGATGTTCTTTCCGCCTGCAATAGCCAGCCGATAATACGTCGGAGTGTTAGGCGCGCGTCCCCCCAGGTTCAGAGGGTTCAGCATGCTGTTCTCATCGGACCAGTTATTCGACAGCACGGTGACGGCGTCAGCGATCACCGCGGCGGCCGAGTGGTTGATGTCCGCAGTCACGGCCGGCGGAGGATTGCCCCAGAAGGGATCAGTGTTGTCGGAATTGTAATTTCCCTGGATGTAAACCGGGTTCTCCGACGCGACCGTAAAGCCACCCAGACCCGTATCCGGGCGCACCGGGAGGTTGCCCAGGCCGCCGTCCACCAACTTCAGCGACATGGCGGGCACCGGTCACGATGTTCTTCCGGCCCAGGGTCGCGCAATTTACGGAGCGATAAGGATTACCGACCGTAGAATTCGCCCCGGTTAACCGAAGACCGTCACCGACGTTGTTGGTGCCCCACACCGAAGGTGCAGGGACGGTGGCCGCGTTCTGATCGACGTCCTCAGCTGCTTCCAGCACTCCATCGGGAGTTCCGGTGGGCGAGGCTGAATTGATGACGTCTTCGAACCCATATTCTCCCGAAGTGATGTTGCCATTGTTGGGGTCGGGCCGCATGCCGCGGCGGTCGGAGAAGTACACCAGATAGCCGTTCTGGCTGCTGTACGAGACCAGTGGCCCGCTTCCTCCGGGGACCGTGCCCAGCAACCATTTCCGGAAGTTGCCTACGTCGAACTCAACAGCATTCATGATGCCGTTGACATAGCAAGCAGGATTGGCCATGCCCGCCGGGGCCGCGTCGCGCGGGAAACCCTCGCGTGGATCGTAGAGGTTGATCGGGTACCAGCTGTACCGCGAAAGAGTTGGAACAGTGCCGCCGTCGAAAATGTTGCTGGGTGCGTCGGCGGTGCAACCGTCGCGGCGGGGCAAACCGCGTCGCGATCGGCCAGTTGCTGGAAAATCAGAATCGCGTTGGGATGCACTGGATTTGACCCTGCTCCCCCTCCTACCGGCTTGGTGGGAGAAACAAGTCCGCGGGCGAAACCGAGCTGCAACCACTCGTTCGTGATCCCGACCCATGCGCCGGCAGCGTTCTGATACTCCACTCGCAACCAGCCGTCCACCAGATTCCAGGGTCCGGCGCCGGGCACGGAGATCCGGTCGGAGGTCCGTTGACCCATCCCGCGTCTGTTCCCGTAGCTGCCATGGCGAACCGGGTGGTTCCAATTGCCGCGCCTCCCACTCCTTGTATCGCGACTGCCAGGCCCTGCTGGCGATGCCGTACAGCCGCCGGCGGTCAAATCGACGTCTCCCGCCAGAAGGCCGGGCCGGTCGGGATGCAAATCAGCCTGAGTGCTGGCCAGCAGGATGCGGACATTGGCCTTGTTGTACTCGCGCGACGAGCCCGTCGCCGAGGTCGGCAGCTTCGCCGAGCGGAGGCTTTACGAATGATCGCAATCTGCTGCGCCGCGCCGTTGGCGCCCTGCACGAACGGAAGAGTCAGCGGCTGCACTGACAGCGAGTTGGCGTTGCCGATCCAGCCGCCAAATGTGTGTCGTGCGAAGTGTTCTTCCAGGTCGGGAGCCAGGTCGGCGTGCCAGCGGCGGGGATACCAGCACTCCAACTGGCCAGAGGCACGGTGAATTTCATACAGTCGGACCAGTGTTGGTCGATTGCAGTGGCGATGTCCCCATCGCAGCCGTGGTTCTGCTTGAGCACATAGACATCCCCGGTGTAGTTGGCATTGGTCAGGAAGTTGTTGGCCAGACGGTCGCGGAGAATCTCTCCCACCGCCGTGACCTTGTCGTCCAGCACCAGGTTGTTGCCGTTGCCCTCAGCCAGGAACAGGTTGCCGTTGGTGTGCACTCGCCCCGCAAAGTTGAAATTGGGGCCGGCGAAGTAGCTCAAGTCGCTGTCGGAAAAAACACCGAACTGGAATACCGGGATGAGCGCCACTTCCACGCCCCGCGTCATATTTACCGACGCGCCGCCCGGCCGGGTAGCGCTGACTTTCAGGGTCAAGGGAACGATCACCGCCGTGAGTCCCGCGTTGGTTCCTGAGCTGATCACGCTGGTGGTGGCTTTTGGGTTCCCGTTGGCATCCGGCGTCCAGGTCACGCTCTCCTGGTAATTCATGGAGCCGATCATCGCGCTGGTCGGCGGATTGTTGCCCAGCGCCGTGAGCTGCGCCGGGGTTGGAGCCTGCGATTGCTGGTAAAGCGCGGCCAGGTTCGCCGTGAGCAGTTCCATGCCCGATTCGGCGCCGTAATAGGCCCGGTTGGTTTCCAGATCGTTGTTTCCAACCTGGCCGGCGCCCTGGACCATGAACAGAAGACTGATCGCGATGGCGGACAACAGCGCCAGCACCAGCAAACTCGCGATCAATGTAAATCCCCGTGATCGGCCCTTAATGCTACGCATAGTAATGATCTCCTGAAACTCCAGCTCTCGCCTCAATAACGATTTCTAGTTGTACCGGTCCTTGAACGACAGGCTGCGGGTGCTTACGGAAGTGGTCAGAACCGTGCTTCTGGACTTGTTGCCGTAAGAGTTGATCGTCTGTCCCATCACCTGAATGTTCACTTTATTGATCTGGCTGGGGGAGAAAGGGGCTACCAGAGGATTGGCCACACCGGAGCAGGCCGGACCGTTGGTCCCGTTGCACAAGTCAT
The DNA here is from genome assembly GCA_963699935.1 of Terriglobia bacterium. Lineage (GTDB taxonomy): Bacteria > Acidobacteriota > Terriglobia > Terriglobales > Acidobacteriaceae > JAIQFF01. The sequence goes on along the minus strand of CAVOVU010000016.1, from coordinate 97,749 downwards.
ACGTGACTTTGAGATTGATAATGTTGTCGGCTACGGGCGCAGGCGCCTGTCCGTTGACCTGGCGCATCAAGCGGGGGGGCTGACTGGTCGCCGCGGCCGGAACTTCGATGAAATAAGTGACCGCCCAGATGCGGGTGCCGATGGTGGCTCCGCCGCCGATAATCGACTTGATGTTCCCGGTGGCCGCGCCGGTCTGGTTTATCTTCAGCGGGTCCCCATTGGCGAAACTGATATCAGTGCTGGTACCTGCTCCGGGCGCGATTCCCGTGACTTCGCCCACCGCGCTGCCCAGATTGTTGGTGAACAAAATAAGGTCTCCCACCTGAATCCCCGTGGGGGACTGAATGGCTGGAAAGCCCGCCGGCGGAACCGCCGGCGGCGTGAACTTGACCTTATCCCCCAGCGGGTTCGCCGCGGGGATCGAGGTCGTGTACTGGCTCAGCGGAAAAGCGTAGTCAGCGTAAATGACAGTGATCGCGTCCGACGGGGTTCCGGTGGCCGCGATGTTGGCCGGCCCGCCCAGTTCGATGCCATTGCCCGGCCCCCGGGATAATCCCGAACATGAATTTGTTCGGATAGCCATTGTTGGCCAGCCATGCCTGAGCAGGACTCACGGCAAAGAAGGAAGCCACCGATCCGGCGCCCGCGGGCAGCGACAAACCGCCGGCGGGCAGGCCGGAACCGGCCATGCTCACGTCCTTGGCGATCAGGTTCAGGGTGGCGCGAACGTTCTGCTGCATTTCCGAAGACTGGTTTACCAGCCGGGTCGCGTCCATTCCGTTCTTGAACAGCTGGGTCGTGGCGGCCAGCACGATCAGGCCCAGGGCCATGGCGATCAGCAATTCAACCAGACTGAAGCCGCGGATTTTTTGTCGGGTGGATCTCATCTTTCTCCTCAGCGGAACGAAGCGATCAAAGCCTGCACCTGATAGGTCTTGAACCAGCCCTGCGGCACCGGATAACGGACGTTCACCGTAATCTGCCGCACGTTGGGGTTCCCCGGCACGTCTGCAATCTGCACCTGCCGGGTGAAATTGCCCAGGTCAATCAACACGTCAGCGGAAGTATTCGTGATGACTCCGCTGGCTCCCGGCAATCGCACGGGGACGGCGGCCACGTCGTCGGCGGTGTTATCCAGACCGTCCGGCCCCGGGTCCATCATGGGCGTGAATCCCACCTTGAATATCCCCGCGCCCGCGCCCACATTCTGGATCTGGTTAAACGTGAGCTGACCGGTTTGCCGCGCCGTGTAAATACTCTCGACTGCTTCCGCCGCCTTCTGGCGGGCGATGCTGTCGTTCTGCACTGCCGTAGTGTTGCTGAGGGCCATGGCAAAGGTCGCCAATACCGCCAGCAGTCCAATCATCAGCACCACGATGGCGATGAGAGTTTCGAGCAGGGCAAATCCCTGTTGCGGGTATTTCTTTGAAACCGGCATGTAGTTACTCTTGCTCATTGTTGAAACCATTTGGCCCCTCCCGGACTGGTCAGAAGGCGCCACCCTCGGATTCTTCCGGTTGCTCCGTAAAGAGTGACTGCGCGCGCGCTGTACAAATCTCCGGGGCGCAACACGTAAATAACGCCACTATTCCAGTTTCCGTTCACGTCGTGCGCCGAACCGTCGGGCATGAACATGACCTGGTTCTTGATCCCGCCACCGGCCACGCCCTGGTCGAAATCGATGGCGACGCCGCCATTGCCAAAGCCGTCGGGCACGGTGGCCGCGGTATTGGGCAACCCAACCATGACCTGCATTTGCATGTCGGTGGGCAGCTTGATGTTCGAGATCTGTGCCGCTGAGGAAAGGGCGGTTCCCGCATCCCAGCGAAAGAGCTGGATGCTTTGCGCTGTCGGTGCGCCCATCGGGGTGAGAGCGCCCGCCGGCGCAGCCACGCCGAAACATACGATGTATTGCTTGCGCTCCGCGATGGCGCGTTGCCGGGCCACTCGCAGGGGCATCAGCACGTCCTGATACGCCTGGTTCGCCCGGGCGTCTTTCAGGGCCGGCTGCACCGCCATGAAAGAGATCCCGCTCACAATCAGGACCAGACAGCACACGATCATCATTTCGAGCAGGCTGAAGCCACGGGCACCGCGTTGCCTGATTGGAGTGCTGTGCGAAAACTTCGTTTTGTGATCGACTTTCATTCCCGGTCCAGCCTCCATTGCCGCCGCATTCGGCGACACCCTTCACCACAGAATCTTTTGGGAGAGAATGGCGGGAAGCGGGGGCTCCCGTGCAACCATCATCGTAGGGTGACTGCACCCCAGCGTCAAAGCACCAGAGTCATACGCCGCCAGGGATGTTTTTGTACTTTGGTAAGTAACCAATCTACGGTTACCGACTACGCGGCGCCGCCTGCGCTCGCCCGCCCGGACGAGGGCGTCCGGGCCTACGCGAGTTTTGGTGGCGCCGAGGGTGGAGGAGCGTAAGGCTTCATTCGAGATTACTGCCGCCCAGGCCCGCTAAGGCTGACCGTCCGGCGGATTGGGCGTAGGGGCTCAGCCCGCCATGTTCCGCCTCATGGTCCACCCCATGGTCGAGCAAGTCAGGGCGAATTTGAGCATGGCGATCGGGCATGGGCAGAGGCAATTTCGCGGAATCGTCGATCCCCATTCCCGCGGCCTGCATCAGGTCCCGAACATCCATGCAATAGATGATGCAGAGACTCATGATCTTGGCGATGTGCCGCGGCAATTTGCTCATGGCTTCATAGTCGGAGAGCAAACCCAGCGCGATGGCATATTCCGGGTCGCCGAGAATCTGCGCGATGGCGCGAGTGAGACCATGAGCCACCCGGAAGGTCAGGCCGGTGCGTGCGCGAGAGATGCGGAGCAATTCCGAAAACCGCATTTTTTCTTCACCGCCGGGCAGCGCGGGCGATGCCAACCCGGTCTGCCCGGCATTGCAGGGCAGCGGCAGGGGACGAAGGCCGGTATCGACCAGGCCAAGAACTCGAGCCTCCGTGGGCAGACGGAGCGGCCAGTTTCCCCAAGGCGGACGGCAGGGCAGCGGCACGATTTGCTGATCGTCAATCCATCGCAACTGGGTGCACGTGAGTCCGCCGGGTTGCTCCACCAGCCAGAAGCGATCATCCCTGGTGCCGCAGCCGGCGTCCTTCATCCGCGGGGTATAGCGATCGACCCGCACCACACTGCCCGGCATCAGTTCCGGGCAAACCAGCGCGTCCGCGGTGCCAATCCTGGCCAACAGGTAACGACCGCTGCTGTTCCATCTCTCCGCCTCAGTGCAGGAGGCGCTGCAGATTCCGTCGTAATAAGGCGAAGGCTGGAACCATTCTTCGTCTGGTGTGATCAGAACGGTGCGCTCCGTGTGCAGGCGCATTTGCAGGCGAGGGACTTGCCGCAGGTCAAAGCCGAACATCCGCAACCAGTCAGCAAAGCGATATCCGGTGTTATCGCTCAAGGCCGCGATCTGGCAAACATGCGGCGTGACCCCGCTTCTGACCTTGTACAGGAACGTTACTGGAATGAAATAGGGTGACTTGCTTCCGTGGCGCCTGCGAGTGGCGGCCGAGAGCTGGGTCACGGTGTATCCGCAGCGGGCCAGAATATTTCTGATACTGTCGGCCCGGGCGTCCCAGTCACAACGCTGTGTGGGATCTGCGCCGGCTTCGATCCAGCGAAGTGAAGGTCCTGCGCGAGGTATTCTGAAGAGACCACGAACCGCTGCCGTCGCGTTCATCCATCGATACTAGCCCGACTCCTTCTTAGTGAGCGGCGACCCGTTGCTGCTTCTCTTGGTGCATCGCCGCGCCCGCTCCAATGACTTGTGGGCTGCTTGTTCACCCTACTGGCCCGTGGCGTCCACTGTTCGCCATCCCAAATAGTTCTCCCAGCAACATCGCGTCCGGCAACTTCATGAATGAAAGTTACTTACTGAAAACCCGAAGACTTCACTGACCGGAACCAGGCCCCCCGCGCCCGCTTTTTCGAGCGGACGCTCGCAACACTTCAGCCGGCAGTCGCCCGGCAATTCTTAACCTGCCGGCACATGATGCTTCACCGAGTCAAAGATCCGCGCGCCGGTCCGTCGGCGCCACAGCGGAGCGAGCTGTTCCTCGTGACGCCCATAGCTTCGACAGATTGGCTTGAAATGCGCACTTAGGATACTTTTTCGGGCGTTCTGGACTGAGAATCGGGACTTTTCGTCGGTTGACCGACGAAAGCCGGCAGCCATTCCGGACCCCACACTCCGCCCGGCTTCCCGGCCGTGGCGCGTGCAACAGGCAGAAGGAGAAGGGAATACTCGTCAAGGCCCGGGCTTAAGCCGGCCACGCCTGCGGCACATCTTGTCGGTATACCGACGGACGCACATTTCCCATCGCGTGTTTTTCGAACACTTCGGATTTCCTGTCCCAGAAAAAATATGGTTGTTCTCGAGCGGGTCGCTATCCCGTGGAGGGGATTCTCATGAAGAAGATGGTTCGTCTGATGCTTGCAACTCTGGTACTTCTAAGCGCTGTTTCAATCTCTTCCTTTGCTGACGGAGGAGCTCCGACCCCCATGTGCTCACCGGGCCACTGCAAAGGGAATTGATTCGTGAGGTCTCGGTAAGCGCAAAATTACTTGTGGGCTGTCTGGTTTGCGAGTAGCCTTCCAGTGCGGCCCATGAATTTTTCCCGCCTGGCGACGTCTGTCCTCTGGTTCGTGCCCCTGGCGATGCAGTGTGCAATCGCCGCTGGTCATGCTGCGCCGTGGACTGGTTGGACAATTTCCCTTCTTTTTCAGCTACACCGTTCTGCTGCCCGCACGGGATGCCGTCCTCTACTTTCTTCCACAATCCGGGCAACCGATACTCAAGTGTTTTTTGGTGGGGAGAGGCCGCCGCGGTCGCTGTTGGCTCTGGCCGTGATTTTTGAAATCAGCTGGCATTTCGTCCGGCCTTATCCATTCCTGCGACTCTTTCTGAGAGTGCTCTGGATCGTCAGCCGTCGTCGCGGGCGCCGCTGCCCTGGCCATGCTGATCTGGACCGAGGGCCCATGGCGCGGGCCGATGTGGCGCTTCGAGTGGATCATCCTGACTGAGCGCTCCGCCCGGTTCCTGCAAGTGTGCCTGCTGATTGTGGCCATTGCACTCATGTCCCGCCTGGGCCTGACCTGGCAAAACTATTCTGTGGGAATCGCTGCCGGTTTCGGTGTCTTTGCCGCCCTGGATCTGGCTTTGCTGGAGCTTCGCGCCCATCTGCATGCTGTCATCGGACAGCAGCCTTTGTGTTACTGAGGTCGGCGGCATATAATCTCGGCGTTGCGATCTGGGCCTTTTATTTTCTTCGGCCCCGGGGCGGAAAGCCGGTCGGTGGTTTGCCCGGCACCGACCTGGCGAATTGGAACAATACGCTGACCGAACACGTAAACAAATGGTATCGACACTAGCAATTCTGTTGGCCAGTGGTTTGTCGCTGTTTCTGGTTTGGGCGGTGCTTCGTCCCGGGCTGCCCGCCATCAAGAGTCTGGAAGATTGGGAAGGGAAAAGGTACCGGGTCGATCCCGAGGTATTTCGCATCCTGCTCGATCCCTCGGAAGAGAAGTATCTGCAGCAGGCGCTGGCTCCGCGGGAATTCCGTTCGTTCCAAAGAAAGCGTCTGGCTTTGGCGTTAGACGCGCTGGATCTGGTGGGGAAAAATGCCGCTATGTTGATGAAGTTAGGGCAACTGGCGAGAACGGAAGGAAATCCCAGGCTGGCCAGGGAAGCGGAGGAACTGATCCATGGGGCGCTTCGGCTTCGGGTAAACTTGTCGCTGGTTCAGCCCTGTTTATGGCTGAAGTGGCTCTTCCCGGGCTGGACGTTATCGCTTCCGGCGGTCGAAATGCCGTATGAGGACTTGCTCACGTATCTCAGTCGGATTCGGCAGCAAGGACAGTGGGGCCCCAAGCAGGTTTTGATGGCGGGCTGAAGGTCTAACTGCTGATCGTTTGATTTCTGGGTTCTCCTTTGAAAAAGTTTGGCGGTTGCAAGAGCAGGGAGCGGCTTTCTCTTAATCAGCGTGAGTCAAGCAATTCCGCGAGCCAAGGGGGCTCCCATGGGTTCGCAAAGTATCGGTTGAGACTGGGGAAAACAGGGCCACTAACATGGATTCGGGAAAATGGATTCGAGAATTGCGCGAAGAGCGATTTGTGAAATCCAGCGACATCGAGCGCATCAGCCGGTCGATCGCCGACATCAAGGGCAACGCTGACTTCTACGTCTCACACTCCACCCTGGCCGACATCGAAACCGGGTCCGTCCCCAGCATTCACAAGCTCTTCAGTCTGGCCGCCTGCCTGAAAGTTTCGCTCGAGGAACTCCTGCTGGTTTTCGGAATTGACCTGAATGAGGTGCGGCAATACGCCGGCCCGGCGGAACCGGGATTGTCCCGGATGGAGCCCGCGCCGATGCGGGAATCCGGGTTCCGCTTTCAGCTGAACTTCGACGCCGGCTTCAACAGTCACGAAACCAGCCTGCTCAAATTGAACCCGCAGGAACTGGCGACCCTGCCTCCGGCCCTGCGCAAGCGTCTTGATCCCAGACGATACCGCTACGCCGTGGTCGGCCTCAAAGACGACACCATGGGTGAGTTGATTCCGCCCGGCTCTCTGGTTGAAGTGGATGTCATGCAGAACGCGATCCAGGTGTTTGAATGGAAGACCATCCGCGAACGTCCGGTTTACCTGGTCTGGCACACCGACGGGCACAGCTGCTGCTGGTGCCAGCTGGAAGGTAAAGAACTGACTCTGTTGCCCTATCCGCTCTCCCGCCAGCCGGTCAGGCGATTCAAGGTACCGCGGGAGGCCTCGGTAATCGGCCGGGTCATCAATGCCTGGCTGCCCTTCGAACAGTTATCCAACGGCGGGGCCACCCACTAGAGTGACAGCTCTTCCGGCGTTTCCTTGCCCACCACTTCCAGGGCGATGGTGACATTCAGAAAGTACAATTCCGTCGAAGTGGCAGGCGCGTCCACCGGAACCGTTGCCCGGTAAGCCTGTAAAGACTTCCAGGTCTTCAGCACCGTAGGAGTCTCACCCCTGGTATATCGGACATATTCCTGGAGCTGAATCACGTACTCGGGCAATCGGGTGGTCAAGAGGCGGCGAAAAACCTGCTCATGACAGGCCCGCAAGCGCCCCATCCGCCGCATCCACTCCCCGCTGATGCGAGAGTTCGGGATGCAGATACATTCCGCTGTTGCAGTCCCGCAGCGAAGCCAGGTAGATCATCCGGGTCAGATCGTTGGGCAAAGTCTGCAACACGGTTTGGCTGACGTAATCCGCCAGGCTGGCGCCGCCGGATGCGTTGCCGAAATCCAGCTCCGCCATGTCCGCGGGCGGCAGGAATTCAGGGGCCAAGAGCTCAGTGGAGGCTTGCGGATTCCGTGGGTTTTGCCCGGGCACAAGAGCCATGCAATTCGTCCGACGTGCGGTCGCGCTGTGGTCAATTGTACTCTGGTGGGATGAGGTTTCAAGCGGAGATTGGAAGGCCGGGGGCGCAGGGCAAAGCAGGATTACATGTGCACGTGCGGGCTTTGTCCTGGATTCCGGCGATGCGGCGGCGGGCCTTTGATGACCTTGACTTCAAACTGTACGGGAAGCTTCTTGGGGGGATAGCAGGCGGCCTTGTCGCAGGCCTGATACCTCAGCTCGCCGCGAATCATATAGCGCGCAGCGACCACGCCGGCCAGCGGACGCACATCCACCGCCACCGGGAACTCTCCGGTATAAACGCTTAGTTTGTCCTCCGGAGCAAAGGCGAAACTCATGTCGGTGCCCGCGGGATACGTGACTCTTCCAATGACAATGTCCGTCGGAGCGCTCAACTTGAGCACGGTGGGAATGAGAAATTCCGACTTGGGCTTGTTCGAATTCACGTGAAAGCCCGCTCCCACACGAAAGCGCAGATTCACCGTGTTGGGCCGCCCCCGCGTGACCGTAATCACCGGAGAGGGCGCCATCGAAACCGAGGGAGTCTTTCTTCCCGGAATATCCTGGTTGGCGAAAGAACCAGCCAGGCTATCGTGCCCAAGCGACAGTGCGGCCAGCAGGGCGAGGCCAGGACCGAGCTTTCGTAGAATCGACATCAGGAGAATGTTAGAAGGTCGGGGAGCCGCAGGCTACATTACTTTTGCGCCTGTACCGGCTGACCCTGGGCCAGCGCCTTCTTGATGCTGTCTTCAATTTCGCCACGGCCCTTCAGGCCAAAAACCTTGTCCACTACCTTGCCATCGCGTCCGATATAAAAAGTAGCGGGGAGAAACTGCACTCCGCCATAGGCGTTGCCAACCTCTTCTTTGCCTATCAGGATGGGGTAGTTCACGCCCAGGTCGTGGGCGAACTCGGCGATCTCCTTGGGGCTGGCGTCGTCCATGGCGATGCCAACAATCTGCAAGCCCTGCGGCCCGTACTGCTTCTGCAACTCGGCAAACCAGGGCATCTCAATCTTGCAGGGCTGGCACCACGTCGCCCAGAAATTCAGCAGCACGCCCCTGCCCCGAAAATCAGAGAGATGCACGGTCTTGCCGTCGAGCGATTCCAGGGTGAAGTCGGGCGCCGCCTGGCCGTTCATGCTGGGACTCGCGCTGGCAGTCGCACCCGAGTTTCGCCGCGCCACCTGAAACCCGAACACAATCATGACGGTCACCACCAGGGCGACCACGATAATGACCACTGGATCGCGTTTCACGAAAAACTCCCTCTTAAAGCGCGAATCGATTCAGGAACGACAAATAGTTCGAGATGATGGTGAAGCGTCCGAATACCAGCAGCACGCCCAGGACAATCAGCAACCCGCCACTGACCACTTCCAGGGCATGCATGTGCATGCGAAAGCGCTTGTAGAACTTGAGAAAGCGTTCGATTCCCAGTGAAGTGAGCAGGAAGGGCACAGCCAGTCCCGCTGAATACACCGCCAGCAGCAGGATGCCCTTGGCGACAGAATCCTGGGCCGCGGCAAAACCCAGAATGACAGCCAGGATCGGGCCCACGCAGGGCGTCCAGCCGAAAGCGAAGGCAAAGCCGATCAGGAAGGCGCCCCAGGGAGTGCTTCCGCCTTTCACGCTATGCAGGCGCGCGTCCGTGTACAGCGCCTTGATCTTGAACAGGCCGGTCAGGTGCAATCCGAATATGATAATGACCACGCCGGCCACCTGGGCCAGGGTAGATTTGTAGCGCGCCAGGACCTGTCCCACTCCAGTCGAAATCGCGCCCAGCGAAATGAAGACCACGCTGAAGCCCAGAATGAAGCCGATGGAATTCAGCATCACTCGCCCCAGCAGGCGGGATTCCTGGGTCTTCAGTTCCTCCACGCCCGCTCCCGAGATCAGTGAAACGTAGCCCGGAACCAGCGGCAGCACGCAAGGCGAGAGGAACGAAACCAGCCCGGCCAGGAAGGCGGCGATAGGAAGAGGAAGGTTAGACATCCGTATTTATTGTACCCGCTGCCAGCGAAGGCGCCCTAGTCAATACCGGAATCACGTGGGGACAGCCGTCCCCACGGTCGTTGCTACTTCCACCAGATGCGCGGCGCTGTCCAAGGTTACAGTTATTTGGTTTTGCTGGCAGGAGGCAATGGCGCCGGCTGGACTTCTGCCGGGGGCGAGGCCACTGCCTTGCGAATGAAGCCGGGCGGAATGGCCGCTGTCAGCACCGCGCGGTCATCACGTTGCTGCACTTTTAATCCGTCGAAGAATGCTTTTACATCAGGATCGCTGCCTGGCGTCGAAACTGTCCCCTCGGCCGTATGGAAGAGTTGCAGAAATGTCCCCAGCTGTTCGGTCAGTCTCTGGGCCTCGTCCTTGCTGCCGGTAAAGGCCTCGGCCCGGAAATGCACCTTCCCCAGGTAGCGGGCGGAGGCGACCACCGTTGTCGGACTGGTGAATAGGAACGACAGCGCATTCCGGCTGGGCGACCCGTCCACCGGATCGACCTTAAAGACCGCCCAAGCCAGGCTGGCCAGCGGAACATACTTGTAGTACCGCCGCAGCAGCGCTGGCCCGCCGAATGGAGAAGCCACTTTTCGCGACCGGTCCACGATGCCGCGAATCACCAGGGGATCATCGTGATTCGATGCCGCCACGGTGTCGAAACCCAGCACCGCAACCCGCAGCGTGCGGCCCTCAAGCGGAATGCTGTAAATGTCCACCGACCGGTAGTTTTCCACTGACCCTGAGATCTTGCCCAGATAAGCCCGCAACCGTTCGCCATCGATTCTGCCCACAAACACTTCCGAAAATCTTGCGGGCTCGGGGATCGCCGGCTGGAGCTTCCGCTTGACTGGATAATGGATGGCGAAGGCAGCCTGGTCGAGGTCGCGCTCGAACTGAAACCCGGTGGCCTGTATGAACTCCTGGTACTCCGGTTCATGGGGGACGTCAGGCAATTGGCCGGCGATGTTAGCGCGGCGAACCCATTTGAGATTGACGTACAGATAGCCGTCCGCGCCCGGCAGCAGGCGGGCGGGTTCCGGCGGGGCATGCTGGCGCAGCACAACTGCCAGGGCGATGGCCAGGGCGACCAGCACAACGCCAAACCAGATGGGGAGTCTGCGTCGTATGCGCATGAAATATGACCGCTCACGACGGCGGCGCCGCGACGGTCAGGGAGAAGTAATCATATCAGGTCAATGTAGGCGCGAGCGTCCTGCTCGTGCAGGGTGTCGCAATAACCGCATTTTCGTTTCGACCTCAGTGCCCGGATGACCGATCCATGCAAGATTTATCGACTTCGCGGTTGGCTGCTCCCCGGCACGAGCGGGACGCTCGCGCCTACATTGGGCTACTGCAGTTTGGCGTATTCGGCTTTGGCTTGCTTCAGGATGGGGACATCGGGGTCGGCGTCTTTCCACATGGCAAAGAAGTCCTGGTAAGCTTCTTTGGCTTTTGCCTTGTCACCCTGCAGCGCATACGCCCGGCCCGATCCCAACCGGGCCAGCGGGTAGAGGAAATTGGTTGGGTCGATGCCGCGACGGTCGAGAATCTTCTGATATTCGGCGGCAGCTTTCGCGCCATCGCTTCAGGCGCAGGTAAGCGTCGCCACGCAGAAACATCGGCCAGTAGGTGGCGCCTCCGGGCGGAGAGCCCAATTCATAAGGCTTCGCGGCTTCCAACAGAGCAACAGCTTTTGCCGGCTGGTTGGCTTCTATCTGAATCGCCGCCCGCGTACCCGGCAACCAGACCGAATTCAGGAGGGTGTCGGTAGGATATTTTTGGGCCAGTTCGTCAGCTATCTTCTGTGATCGAATGCTGTCTCCCGCCCGGGCCAAAGCTCCGGCAGCGGTTCCGCGGGAATTCTGGTCGTCGGAGATGGTGAGCGCCTCCGCGGCCTTTTGTTTCGCCTGTTCTCGATAGCCCACTTCAGCGTCGCACGTCGCCTCTATCCCTTTCAGCGCCGCGGCGAGTTCCTTTATGCCGATTTGTTGCGCGAGAATGCCGGCCTGAACATAGGCCTGCCGGGCAGCCTTCACTTTCCCACCCGCACATTCACCGTTCCCTTTGATCAGGAACATGACGGGCTCGAACGTACTCCCTTTGGATGCCTCCATGGCGCGCTGCATGCCGGCCTCATCAGCCCGAAGAAACGCCATATCGTAGCGCGTCAGGAAATCGAGGGGCGAAGACAGCTTCCGGGCATTGGCCTGATCAAGAATCGCTTTAGCCTCGTCGTAGCGGCCGAGGCGTTCATAAGCGTCGGCAAGATTCTGATATGCGAAACGATCATTCGGGTCCAGCCGCATGCCTTCGAGAGCATTCGTTACTGACTTCTCGTGCTGGCCGGTTGAGGAGTAAGCCAGCGCCAGGTTGTCCCATGGGACCGTGTCCCGCGGATAAGTCTGCTTCCACTGCTCATAGATCGGGATGCTCTTGTCTATTTCCCCCGTCACCTCGCTGTAATAGTGAGCGGATATGTAGAGCTTTTCCCGCTCGCTCGCCCTGTCCTTGAGATCGAACGCCTTGGTCAGGTTCGCTCTCTGCTGCACGGATTGCGACATGTTGCCGTAAACCACGCCCAGGGTGGCATACGCCATGGCAAAATTCGGATCCAGTTCGACGGCGCGCTTCAGATACGGAACTGCTTTCTCGTCTTCCAATTTCTGGTGCTCTGCCTGCCCCAGGGTAAAGGCCTGCAGTGCTTCCAGTGAAGAAGTCGTGGCCTGTTCCAGCGGAGTGGTGAATTTCTGCACCGAGCCGATGGACTCGCCCAGTTTCTGCCGCAGGTCGGACGCCGCTTTATCCAGCGATTTCAGTATCTGCTCCTTGCTCTCTGCTTCCGCCTGGGTTCGACCCAATGAATCGCCGGTCTGCGCGTTCACTGCGTTCAGGTCGATCACGTAATGGCTTCCCAGCCCCGAAATCGAGCCGGTGAGCATTGCCTTTACGCCTTCCCGCACACAAATTTCTCGCGCCACGTCATTGGTCAGGCGCTCGTCGGGAGAGCGGCCCATGAAGCGCAGAGCGGCCTGGATTCGTGATTGCGGCAAAACATTCAGATACGGTGACTGCTCCAGTTGCACCGCCAGCGCCTGCTTGAGTGTCCCATCGAAGACAGCGTCGCCGGTGGTATTGACGAAGTCAGCCAGCAGGATGGAATCTTTTTCGGTAAGCGCCTGCGAGCGGTGTGTGTAGAAGAAGAATCCGGCAGCGACGGCAACCAGCAGCGCGACTACGGGCGCTGCAATCCTCCACAATTTTCGCGGAGGCTGGGCCGCAACCTCAGCCACCGGCACCGCCGCGGATGATACTGGCCGGGCTGCTGCCGAAGATCCGGATCCCGGCGGGGGCGCGGCGGGAGCGTAAGGCGGGTCTTGCACCGCTGCCACAGTCCCCGAACTGGCCGCCACTGCCCGCCCGGTGTCGGTGTCGCGCTTCAGGCGTTGCAGATCGGCGCGCATGTCGGCGGCGTGCTGGTAACGCAGGTTGCGGTCTTTCTCGAGCGACTTGTTGACGATGCGTTCCATCTCCGAGGGCAGATCAGGATTGAGCCGGATGGGAGGCGTGGGAAGCTTTTCCAGAATCGCATTGAAGATCAGCGCCGAAGTGTCGCCGCGAAAGGGCAGCGTGCCGGTCGCCATTTCATACAACACCGCGCCAAAGGAAAACAGGTCGGTACGCGCATCCAGTTCTTTGCCTTTGGCCTGCTCGGGAGACATGTAAGCCACCGTCCCCATGGTGGAACCGGGACTGGTCAGGTGGTCCTGGCTCATGGCGGTGGCCTGCGAAAACGCGCCGGCGGCTTCCATGCTGCCGCTCCCCGGCGTGACCTTGGCCAGGCCAAAGTCCAGCACCTTGGCGTGTCCGCGCTGGGTGACAAAAATGTTCGCCGGCTTGATGTCGCGATGAATGATGCCTTTGGCATGCGCGGCATCGAGCGCGTCGGCAATTTCGATGGCGAGCCCCAGCAGCGTGTCCAGTTCCACCGGGCGCCCCGCGATCAGATACTTGAGCGTGACGCCCTCGAGATACTCCATGGCGATAAACGCCTGGCCATTCTCCTCGCCAATGTCGTAGATGGTGCAGATGTTGGGATGGTTCAGCGCGGATGCCGCCTGCGCCTCGCGCTGAAAGCGGCTGAGCGCCTGGGCATTCTTGGCCACCTCGTCGGGCAAAAACTTGAGCGCGACAAAGCGATGCAGCCGCGTGTCTTCCGCTTTGTAAACCACGCCCATACCGCCGCCACCCAGCTTCTCGACAATGCGGTAGTGCGAAATGGTCTGCCCGATCATGCCTTCTGCCAGGACGAAAAGGATGAGGCTGCCATGTTAGGTGGGGCGAAGTAGCAAGTCAACGCGGAGGGGGAGGGAGCTATAGGGGGCGGGGAAATCCGGACGCCCGTGGGCTGGACCCACTCTCGGCAGTGTCCCGGACCGTCACAAACACTGGCAGAAACTCTCTATGAAGCTGCAACCTCCATTGAACACATTCCAAGGAAGCTACGAGCCGTTTTCCAGCAACCTCAACGAGTACGGCCCCAGTTCTTCCGGATGGTCGCGGAGACATGCGCTGCGATGACATGGAGGACACTGTCTCTGCAGCCGCGTTTCCCTTCGCTTGGTGGAATACTACCTAATAGTTTGATATAAACGGGTGGCCTAAAAGGCCAGTAAATCCGGGCCTTGCCGTAGATGGGAGCTTACAGTGACGATACGCTGCCGGGCCATGCGTCCCAAGGACGTGGCTGGGGCCTCTGCAATTCTGGCCAGCCATCCTGTGATTGCAGCGCGCTACCAGAACTCGATCGATCAACTCCACTCGGCTTGGCTGGAACTGTTGGGATGCGACGCGTTTGGCGGCATCGTATTTGAAGAATTCGAAGGAGACACTCCACGTCTGTTTGCGGCAGCGGCAAGTGTCTTCACCAGTCACAAGTTTGTTCAGGAGTTGAAAGCACCGCCGTTTTTCTGGATCGGTCCTGAGTTAGCCAGGCGTGTTGCCTATGGTGAGTCTCCTTTACTCTCCGACAGAGAAGTCGCGGCCGCGAATGCGGATGGGGGACTCAACCTGGTCTTGTGGCAGCTTTGCATCGACGCCAAAGATACGCAGCGCAACGAAGTTCGCACCCAGGTTTCGGCAGCGTTCTTCGAAATGCATCGCGGCTTTCGTCTGAAGGAATTTATTGGACTGCAAGCTACTTTCCTGGAAGAGCCGGGTTGGACAATGGATGGAGGGGCGTTTTTTCTTAGCCCCACGAATGGATCGTATGTCAACACGATCGACATGTCCCCCGACAAAGTTCTCGCCACTCCTCACGTTTTCGGCCTGACACGCGAGTTAGCACATAGTCGGATGAGTTGGATCAGTTCTCTTTTTCACTACGATCCCCCTCAAATCGGCTTTTCTCGAAGTGAACAAAAGCTTCTATCAGCTGCATTGCGAGGTGGGACCGACGAGGAGTTGTCCGATGAACTAGCGATCTCTCTCTCTGCAGTGAAGAAGGCCTGGTCTTCTGTTTATGATCGGGCAGCGGAGCATCTGCCTGACTCTATCCTTACCGTCGAGACAGAAGAAGAACGCCGCAACGGCGACCGTGGAAAGCAGAAGAAACAACGGTTGCTTGCCTATCTACGCGAGCATCCCGAAGAGCTTCGCCCTTGCGCGCGGAAAACCCGCGATGAGTCGCCTGCCACATCCGTCTAGTGGCGCGGGCTTCGGTCTGTCGTCGAAATATCGTCTCGACCGCTGGAGATGCTCCTGATGAACAGGCGGCGGAAACGCATTCCAAGGCAAGCTACGAACCGTTTTCCAGCAACCTCAACGAGTACGGCCGCAGCTCTTCCGGATGGTCGCGGAGACAGGCGAGCAGTTTTTGCTTCTTCTCCCTGCCACGATCACCATCGACCCTGTCATCGAGTTCGATTCTTGCATCCCACGGCTTGCGTGCTTGGACACGGAGGTAAATGGAAGCCCACATTTTCTTCACCGCGGACAAGGAGATGCCGAGTAGATCGGACAACTCTCCATCCGTTCCACCTTGCAGGGCGGCCGACAGCAAGCGCTGCTCGCTGGGCGTGAAGCCGATCACCGGCTTGCGATATGCGAAGAAAAGGTTGGCCCAGCTGCCAGGCTGCTTTGCCGCCATCTCCTTGGTTGCCTCCAGCATGTGAGGCTGCAGGAACACCAACTGAGCCTCCTCGACACTCTGGAAGTGAACTGAAGACGTGTTCAGCAGGCACCATCCTCCACTATTGACCCCCATCGCTATTTCGATGGGATGAGTCGCTTGCGTCTGAATCCGGTTGATGTTGAAGCCGCGGTATGCGTCGAAGAAAACAACCTGACTTCCCTGAAATAGCTCCGGAAGATTTTCGAAGCCAGGACGTGGAGCGGTTGGCCAGACCAGGACGCTCAGACCATGGGTTGAGTTGGCACGGCGCACCTCTGCGTCTGTCAATACCGGAGCTGGGCCGTGGCTGCAGCGATTCACCAGTTCAGGCCCGATCCATTTGAGTGGCGGTGTAGCCAGCTCTGTTGCAAAGTCTTCAGAGACGAAACTGGCGATTTGCGCGCCGATTATCCGGGCACTGCCTGAACCAGCCTCTTCGCTGACGATGCTGTAAAGGGCGTCCGATCCTAGAAAGCGACGCCACACGGCCCCCAAATGCTCGATGGCAGGCCCATATCTGGGCCGCAGAACCGGATGGTCCGCGATGAACCGTACGCAGGTTGTGATGTCCTCAGGGCGTGCGGGGCGATAGCGAATCATGCATCACTCGTAAAGGTGGTCTTTTAGGCCACTTGTTTATACCACTCAAAGGAGTATTGTCCACGCAAATGGAGTGTTGCATTCCCCGCGCTCTCCACCTGTAGGGGCGACCATAAATCAGTCTCTCTGCGGCAGCACGATAAGCGAAGCCAACACGACTGTCTAACCTCGGCGAAAAGATGACGGCGAGTTCACCACTCGTTGTCCTCGACCAGGCTTCCTTCGTGTTGAAACGGCCCGAACCACCTATTCCCAATTTAGGAGACATCTATGCGATCCTCCTGCTTACGTTTTGCGGTGAGCCTGTCCCTGGCGATGCTCCTCGGCTGCGGAGGCGGTAGCCCGATGGGCGGAGGGAACGGGGGCACCGGCCAAACCATCCCGCCACCGACCAGCTTTGCGGAAAGCTGGCATTTCGCACCCTCGTCGGGTTCACCAGGTATCGAAGCCGCTCTCACTCTGTCGCCTAGCTCAGTCGTGGGGGTGGCACACTTCCAATCCTTCAGTACTTCGAGCCCGTGCCCTGCGTTCTTCGACGATCTCCCTCTTTCCGGAACCATTGATGCTCAGGGCAACTTATCGGTCAAGTCAACTTCGGGGTCAGGCCGGGTGCTGGTCCTGAGCGGTCTGCTCGCACCCGACCGGGAATCTCTGTCGAGTGGAAGTTATCATTTCACTGGAGGGTGTGCGGCAGCAGATACCGGCACAGTGACCGGAGTGAAGGTCAAACCCCTGACCGGACTCTATACCGGGACCATGCAAGGGGCCGGGAATACAGTCAGCATTTCTACCCAGCTTACCCAATCCACCACGGCAGATGGCCACGGTTTTTTTGTGTTAACCGGCACATTTACCGTGGCGAACAGCTGTGCTGAGACCTTCACGCTAAATGGAGCGGTCGTGGTCGGTAACGTGGTTCATTTGTATTCAAACTCAGGCACTGGCCTGGAAGGTCTGACCGGAGTGATGGATCCGGAGGCACAGCAGATTGAACTCGATGATTACCTCTATCTGGGCGATTGCATTGCGGGCGCTCACGGCCTAGTCACGCGACAGTAAGGAATGCGACCTGTAAGACGCATCGTTGATCTGGGCCATTGGAGACTAATTGCAATACGCACCACGCTCACTGAAGTGAGAGAGGAGAACATTATGAAGCATAAGGCAAGGTCTTTTGTGTTCCTTCTGTTGACGGCCATTGGGGTGGCAGGCCAGTACGCGCAGGCAGCAAATCTGAGCGTCAATTGCGACAAACACGATTCCATTCGAGGCGCCTTGCACCTGCTTGCGACTGTCAATCCGCAAGGGCCAAACACGATAGCCGTTTCGGGCAGTTGCCAGGGGAACTTCGTGATTCAAGGTATGGATCGACTGCTGCTGATCACCAGGAAGGGCGCCTCGATCACAGATCGCTCCAACGGAAGCCTAGCGGTCCTGGATATTGAGGACTCGCGCAGCGTGACCGTGCAGGGATTCACCATCAACGGCGGAGGCGGGGGCGTGAATTGTGGCTCCGCAAGTGTCTGCTACCTGACTGGCAACACGATCCAGGATGGTGCGGGAACGGGTGTCGGCGTAGCTCGTGGTTCCCATGCCTTTCTGGAAAGCAACGTGATCCAGAACAATGGGGGCAGCGGTTCCATGGTGAGCGGCGCTTCGCAAGTGTTCAGCAGCAATGACGTCTTCCAGGGCAATGCGGCTCAAGGGGTTAACCTGGCCGGCGCTTACTTCGAAGCTTCCAATTCCAGCTTTCTCAACAACGGAGTTGGCATACGGGCGGGCGTGGGCACGGTGCAACTCCTGGGCGGTACGATCAGTGGCAGTGGCGAGGATGGCATGACGCTCCTCGGCGGTTCCACAGCAGTATTCCGGGGTCCAACAATTACAGGCAACGCCGGGAACGGTGTCCACCTGGAAGATGGCTCTTTCGCGGGCTTCGTCGCGGCCAGTATAACGGGTAACTTGAGTGGCACAGACGTTGATTGCGCTCCGCAATTTCCGATCACTCGCTTTGTCGAAAGAACGGGCGGCATTACAAACTGCGTCGAGCCTGTCAGCAATGCGAAACTAAAAGCCGTGGAATAATATTGTCGGCTGCGCACGAGATCAGCCGCCCGCCGCCCGGGCGGCCTTTCTTTTGCGTCACGCGGAGCACGGGCGAAACCCTGGCTTTCCTCCGGGCTATTATTCTTGAACCGTGACTGCAATACCCAACCCACAGGCCGAGGCCCCGCTTCGGGCGAGCTTCCTCCGATCGGGTTTTGGATGGCTTGTCATCGGCGTGGTGCTGCTTTGGTCGCTGGCCGCATTGACCCTTGTGGCCGCCCGGTGGATGGACCCACCGACAACCGCGGTGCACATGCAGCGCCGCTTGCAGGCGTGGATTCACCACACGCCGTACCGCGAGCGCTACAAATTCATCCCGCTAAGCCAGATCGCGCCCGATCTTCAGCACGCTGTAATCGCCGCAGAGGACGCGCACTTCTACCAGCACCACGGATTCGACTGGCACGAGATCCAAATCGCTGCCCAGGATGATCTGGAAGGCGATCGTACTCGCGGAGCCTCCACCATTACGCAGCAACTCGTAAAGAACCTGTTCTTCGGAACCGGCCGTTCCATCCTCCGCAAGGGCGCAGAGGCCACACTGGTGCCGGTGGCCGAATTCGTCCTCGGCAAACGGCGCATTCTGGAGATATACCTCAACGTGGTCGAATGGGGCCCTGGTATTTATGGTGCGGAGTCGGCGTGCCGTTACTACGACGCAACCGCAGCCCGGAATATCGGCCTGCAAGAGGCGGCGCGGCTGGCTGCAATTCTGCCGGCTCCCCTGAAGCGACGACCCGAGCGCATGAATAAATACAGTGCCATCATCCTTGAGCGGATGCGCCAAATGGGTTGGTAATCGTGGGGCGCGGTGGTCCCACCCTTTCCAGTCCTCATACCCTTGAAGCTGCCCCACCCTTGGGTTTTTGCAAGGGTGGGAGGCGGCGCGGCGGGTTTTATGGCGAACCGGGTCTCGTGCGCGTAAACTTTCAGGCGTGGCCACCGGAGATCAAGGTTCGTCCGCACACACTCTGCTGGTTCTATTCCTGGCTGCCCTTACGATTGCCATCGGATTTGCGGATACCGCCACGGAGCGGGTGTTACTGCCGATCGAAGTCCTGGGCGCAGACGGCACCGTGGCGAGCCGGAACGTCACGCTTCCAGCGGGAGAGGTTGGGCCGGTGCGATCACTCTGGCTGCAGGTCCATGGTCTGCGCTATGCCGATCAAGCCAGCGTCCAGGTCAATAGCAGCGCCTGGATGCCGCTTAACAACAACACAGTCACCATCGCCGAGCCTGGCCGGACTTACGGTGGAATCGGCGGAGGCTTCGCCACGCTGGTGATGACTCTCGCGCTCCCTGACGGCACGGTTGTCGGAGGCGAAAACAAAATCCGCTTCCGGTTCAATCACACCGACGGCTTCGTCAGCAGCTATCGCGTCCTGGCATTGAATTTTCTGAACGGCGACGGAAAGAAGATTCTCCCGGCCACCGAGTTTGTCGAAGACTCGCCCGAAACCTGGACTCCACCCTTGCCCGACGCAGCTTCGATCCATGCGGGCAAGGAGCTCTGGCATGGCGCGTCGCTGGCGGCAAGCAGCCTGCCCAACAGTCCAACTCTTCAAGCGCGCTGTGCCGATTGCCACGCGCAGGATGGACGCGACCTGAAGTACTTCAACTTCTCTAACGCCAGCATCATTGCCCGCTCCCGTTTCCATGGCCTGTCCGAGCTGCAGAGCGAGCAGATCGCCAGCTACATACGCAGTCTGCCGCTGCCCAATCCTGGCCGCCCGTGGAATCCTCCGTACCAACCGGGACCGGGAGTGGATGATCAACCGGTTTCGAACTGGGCGGCGGGTGCTGGACTCGCCTGGGTACTCGATCAAGACACGGACGCATTGCCGTACCTGATTGGCAGTCACGGCGGAAAAAACCCAGTCCCGTCGAATCCGCTGGGGAGCGTTTCCAACCTCGCTGCCCTGGCGGGCCAGATTACTCCCGACATCTTTCGACCCGACGGCAACCTCGATGCCCACGAAATCCCCATCGCCCTGCAACTTCCGGACTGGAACCAGTGGCTGCCCCGCGTGCATCCCAAGGACGCCTGGGGAGCTGCCTTTACCCAGAGCGCGTTCGCAGACTTGTACGGGGGAGAGACGACCCCGGGGAGCAAAAGCCGGTCGGGAAAGAAGCTGCCTTTGCACACGCTGCTGGCCGCAACCCCTACGACAGATCACGACCTGCGTCCGGTGGTTGCCGCTTTCGCGCAATGGTCTGAAGCCCGGCGTTCTTTCCTCGAACACCTGGGCAAGGGCGAAGCGTCGCCGGAGCAGACTAATAAGGTGTACTCGGCGCAGCTATGGCAACTGGTGAAGACGTGGGAGATGACACAGGAGTTTGGACTCGAAGCACGAGGCCGCGACCTCTTCGGCGCGACCGCGGATTCCCGCACCTGGTTCAACACGGTCCCGGGAGACGCCGCTCCGGCCGCTGCCCACATCCCCAACGGACCGGCAGGCGTGGGCGGCAGCGCCTTGACCAACGAATATCTCACCGCCGCCTGGTATGAGTTGCAGATCATTCTGAACAGCGGCAACCATCAACACCGGGAGCGCGAACCGGTGGATTGGGTGTATGTGATTGCCGGCTTTCTCGACCTTCAGGCGCAGACCCACCAGCCGGAACCGGCGCGCCTGCTGGTGGCGGTAAGCAAGGCGCTGCAGTCGTCCGATCCCAGGTTCGGCCCCGACAACATCAAGCAGGGTTGGCGTCCGAATGACAACATCGATCCCCGCATCATGATCAGTCCGGTGTGGGCGCCCACCTTCAAACCACTGCCGGCCGAGGTACGGCAGGCTCTGACCACAGCGATGCTGGCCGCCTGGATGGAAAAGAACCTGGAATACCCGATCACGAAGCACTTGCCGGTCGGAGTGCCCCGTCGCCCGTACACTCAACCCGGGTACTACGGCGACATAAGCGGTGGGAAGGTATGGGAGTCGGCAAAACAGTTCCGCGAAGCCGGCGTCCCGGCCACGCTGGTCCAGAGCCTGCAGCAATGGGGAGCCGCCTACGCCGATCGCGCCGCGCGTATCCAATACTGACGCTGCGCTTGCGGCTGGAATCCGCCTGGCCGGGTGGCCCAGGCTTTTGACCTCGCTGGCGCCAGAAACATAGTGGGTGCCCCGTCCTTTGCGCACTTTGCAAAGGGCGGGAATCTGGAACGCCTGTGCGACCGGGTTGCAGAGCCACAGAAGTTGCGTCGGCAGCATCGTTACCCGCCCCTTCGGCTCCGCTCAGGGCAGGCTCTTGCAAAAAAAACGCAAGGACGGGGCACCCTCAGCACCGATGGCGCACACAAACATCATCAAAGGGCAATATTGACGCTGCGCTCACGGCGCCGCCGCAACTCACACGCGATGGCTTCGATTCGCGGCGGTCGTGGTGTCCCCCTGGTGTCGGCGTGCCCGACCGGTGGAGAGGGCAGAATTTGCTGAACCAATGTTTTGCAGGGTCGAGCTGACCACATCAAAAGTCCTGACCTGCGGAGTTCCCGCCAAAATCTTCTTCAGTATCTCTAAAGCCTGGGGATAACTGGTTGAGTTGTAAACCTCCGCGCTTTTCTGCTGGTCCCAGAAACTGATCGACACGATTTCTCTGCCGCCGGGGACGGCCAGCGTGATCGTATCCAGAAAGCCTTCTTGTTTTCGGAGCCAGGGAAGGACTTCATTGTCCATCACTCGTATGAATTCGGCCAATGTGTCGGGTCTTAATTTGACAGCGACGTGACGAGCAAACATGGCAACCTCCCGGGGGCGTCGGGCGTCGGACTTCGGACGTCAGCAAAGTCTGGTTTCCGCGGTTCAACGGCTGACGTCCGAGGTCTGATGTCCGACGTCCGACGTCCGACGCCCGAATTCTACTCGGAAGTACATAACTTTGGGGAACCCTGCCGCAGGCTCCTACCGTAAGTCTCTTTCCGGCGGACTTCATGGTATGAACTTCAGTAAGGAGATCATCTGTGAAAACCCTGAAGTTGATGTGCGCCGTACTAAGCCTGGCAACGCTCGTTTTCGCGTGCCCGACTGTCGATCTCCTGCCCCGCCGACCGCGCCGAGATGCACAAGGTCGGGGACGAATACTCCGGCCTGGGCCACTACGCGATCTATCAGCACACGAATTCTGCCGGCGTGGTCCACCAGGTGCCTTTTCGCTGCGACCAGTAAGAAAACCGGGATCAAGCAAAACTGAATCCTGACCAACCCTGGCCACGAAGGGACCCTGCCGCCGTCCGAATCAAGAGGAGTTCAGAATCATTCAGCATTCTTCGCGTCCTTTGCGGCCTTTCTTAGCGTCCTTTGCGGTTTAAGATTTCTTGAATGATCCGGGAGAGGTCAAAACCTTTTACCGCGAAGGACGCCAAGGAACCGCAAAGTTCGCAAAGGAAGCCCGCCCCGTTGATCGGTACCGGTTCGGACGCCATCCGAGACAGGTAAGTTGCTTTTCTCCTTCCTCTTCGCCACAATACAGACGCTCGGAGCTGTGTCGTGAGCAATGGTGCACGCTTTTCCGCTGTTCTCGGCTGCCGCCCGCGGCGTTCCCTGCTTTTCTGGCTGGCTACTCTTTCTCTTATTTCCAACCTCAGCATTCCTATCGCTCACTCCCAGGACGCGCAGGACCCGAACGCTGCTTCCGCTAGCGTGCGCGGCACTGTCATCAACAGCGTCACCCGCGAGCCCATTGCTCGCGCCCTGGTGACTACTGCCGACAGCAGGTTTGCCGAGTTCACCGACGATCAGGGCCGTTTTGAATTCCAGCTTCCGCGCATAGGATCCAATTCGAACAGCCCTGGCGAGGGGATGGCGTTCTACAACGTTTCCGCGCAGCTCATGGCCCGCAAGCCCGGCTTTCTCGACTCCGGCATGAGTTCTTCTCCGCCTCAAAGCACCGTCGGCGATGACATCACGATCGCGCTGGTTCCCGAATCTCTCATTGTCGGCCGGGTGAATCTCCCGTCTTCCAATCAGTCTGACCGGATCACGGTGCAGGTTTACAAACGCCAGGTGCGCGATGGCCGCGCTTTCTGGGCTCCCGGCGCGAGTGCCACCACGCGCTCCAACGGCGAATTTCGCATCGCCAACCTCATGGCGGGTACCTACAAAATCTTCACCACTGAACTGATGGACCGCGATCCCATCACCTTCGATCCGCGCGGCCAGCTCTACGGATATCCGCCCATCTACTATCCGGCGGCAACTGATTTTGCCTCGGCGTCCGCCATCACTCTGGAGGCCGGCAAGACTTTCCAGGTCGAACTTTCTCCCGTGCTCCAGCCGTACTACCCGGTGAGGATCGCAGTCACAAATTTCCCGGCCCAGAACGGAGTGGATGTTTCAGTCGCACTCCAGGGACACAAAGGTCCGGGCTATTCTCTGGGATACAACGGCGAGGGCATCGAAGGCATGTTGCCTAACGGAATTTATACCGTGGAAGCCACCCTGCAGCAGGGCCAGCAGACCGCGACCGGTAGCGTGAATATCACGGTGAAGATGGCCCTGTGACCAATGCGTCCATGGCGGTCCTGCCCAATGGGGCGATTCCGGTGAATATAGAGGATGAGCGGAGCGAACATCAGACGAGCAGTTCGCTTAGACAGGGAAGGTTCTCCCGTGAGCAGAATGCCAACGTCTATTTACAACCCGCCGACGATTTTGATTCGGGTGGATTGGCCTCCCTTCGTCCACCGCGCAAGCCCAACGACAACGACCTCATGCTGGAGAACGTCCGGCCGGGACGCTATTGGCTCAAAGTTTCTCCCTCTCTCGGCTATGTCGCATCGGCGGTGGCGGGCAGCGCCGATCTCCTGCGCCAGCCCCTTGTAGTCGGTCCGGGCGGTGCGAGTCTTCCTATTGAGATCGTGCTGCGCGATGACGGCGCCGCAATCGACGGGACCGTCGAAGGCATGCCTCCTGTGGCGGCAGAACGGCGCAGCCCAACCTTAACGATACGGTCCGGGCCCGTCGCCCTGCCTGCAGGTCCGTACGTCTATTGCATCCCGCTGCCGGATTCTCCCGGCCGTTTCATGGAGAGTTGGGTCTCGCCGCAGGGGTCCTTTCAGTTGCAGCAAGTTCCTCCGGGTGCCTATCGCGTTCTCGCTTTCGACCGCCCGCCAACCGAGCTTGAATATCAGAATCCTGAAGTCATGAGCCGGTATGACGACAAAGGCCCGGTCGTCCGTCTGGGCCCGGGACAGACCGAGCACGTGCGCGTGACTTTGATTTCAACCCGGGAGTGACGTCAGTTTGCGTAGGGGCGGGATGCCCTCACCCGCCCCTAAGATCATCCTGTCATCCCGAGCGCAGCAGAATCGCTCGCTCGCGAGCGATACTGCGGAGTCGAGGGACCTGCTGGCGGCAGGCACAACGGTGTCCGCACGCAGACTGCCGATCTTCGGGAACAGACTCGCAAGTAAGCCCGATTCCCGCGCTCAGGATGACAAGAGGATCCAGGGCAGATGCGGTTTTGCCCGGGAAAACTTTGCGCCTGGCGGTCCCGGGCAGTGACCGCGCGGATAAGGGAATCAGGGCCTACGTGGACTCGGTGGAGGACGTGGAATGCCGCAACTGCAATCTCGCTGCCTGATACAGCGCATGACATTCGGCTGCTTGCTCCTGGCCTGGAACGTCATCCTGGTCGCGCAACCCCTTCAAGAAATGGCCGTGGGCGGCGGACATTTCCGCATCGCCGGCACCATCGTCAGCGCCCCGGAAGGCCATCCCCTTTCCCGCGCCCGGGTTTCTTTGCGAGACGTGAAAAACGCTCAAAACCAGATTTTCATGATCACCGACGACGACGGCCACTTCGAATTCCGCAACCTTCCGGCGGGAAAATATGCCCTGAACGGCGCCAAGCGGGGATACATCAGCGCCGCCTACGACCAGCACCAGCAGTTTTCCACTGCCATCGTGACCGGCGCGGGTGTGGACACCGAAAACCTCACGCTGCGGCTGGTGCGCACGGCGGTGCTTACCGGACACGTCTTCGACGAATCCGGAGAGCCGGTCCGCGCCGCCACGGTTACGCTCTGGCGCGACGACCACAGCGCCGGCGTCAGCCGCACCGTGAGCTATCGAACCGATCAGTCCGACGATCTGGGCTCGTTCGAATTCGCGCCGCTCGATGCCGGCACCTACTTCGTCTCCGCCGTAGCCAAGCCGTGGTATGCCGTACACCCGCCATCAGTCCGGCAAACGGGCGCGACAGATGCTCCCACCCAGGTCGATCGCTCTCTGGACGTGGTTTACCTGCCCACGTACTACGCCGGAGCTACCGAAGTTGAAGATGCCTCGCCCATCCTTATTCGCGGCGGCGACCGTCTTGAACTTGATCTTCGCCTGACGCCCGTCCCCGCCTTGCACGTGATCCTGCGCGCCCCGCCGCCGCAAGCCGGACAGGGCTTTCAGATGCCCACACTTTTCAAGTCCGATTTCGACGGCTCGCAGCAGGCCCTTCAACCCGAGGTGCAGATGACCGCGCCCGGTGTGCTTGAGATCACTGCCGCCCCCGGCAAATACGAGTTGCGCCTGCCGCAACAAGACGGAGGACCCTTCCAGACCAGCGAGGTCGAGATCAGCCAGGACAATCAGGAACTCGACGCCTCCGCCGGACAGGCCGTCAGCACCATCGCGGCGAAGGTCGAAGTGATTGGCGAGGCTGCCCCTCCGCCGCAAATGGCGTTCGCGCTGCGCAACGCGCAGCAACGCGTCGTCGCGTGGGGGCAGTTGAACCCAGCCCGCGAAGTCACATTCGCAGACCTTGTTCCGGGAAACTACGAAGTCCTGGCCGGGGCCGCGTCGCGCGCGTATTCAGTTGTTTCCATGGTGGTGAATGGCTCCCCGGTCTCCGGCCGCTCGCTCACCGTTCCTGCGGGCACGGCCCTCGCGGTCTCGTTAAGAGTGGTGGGAGGCGCCGCCGATGTGAACGGCCTGGCGCAGCGGGCGGGCAAGGGCGCAGCCGGAGCCATGATCGTCCTGGTTCCCAAAAATCCGGAAGTCAACCGTGAACTCTTTCGCCGCGACCAGAGCGACCTCGACGGCACTTTCACCTTCCGCAGTGTGATTCCCGGCGCCTACACGGCGATTGCCATCGAGAACGGTTGGGACCTGGACTGGTCGAAGCCTGCCGTGATCGCGCAATACGCCGCCCGGGGCGAAAAAATCGTGGTGGGCGGATCGCAACGCGCCATCCAGCTTCCCAGCCCGCTCGAGATTCAGCCTAAGTGAGGAGTTTCTTCCGCCGGTGCCTCGCACTTGTGCGCATTGAACTGCTGCTGGATCACGGCCTGCGCCCGGGCCTGCTGGCCGGCAGGCTGGTGCTCGGCCTGGAACTGCTTGTTGCAGGCTTCACAGATTCCGATGAAAGGAACGTTCTTGACTCGCTTGATGATCCGAAGATTGCGCTTGGGCATGGAAGATAGTCTCCCACAGATTGGTGTGGGTCAATTCGAAACCGTCCCTTGCCAGCGACGTCATCCTGAGGGACTTCAGTCCCGAAGAGCCTGCCCTGAGCGAAGTCGAAGGGATCTGGCGTGCATCGGGAGCAACGCCGGGGCCAGGGGGTGTATCTGCTTCACGCCAGATCCTTCACGGCCTGAAGGGCCGTTCAGGATGACGCCTGTGGGTAGAGAAATTTCAAACTAAGCCCCCCGGCTTGCACGCAAAATGCCGTTATGGTAACTTTTAGAATTGTCCCGGACATCAGGAAGGGATCAGAGGGTGTTCTGTCCCCAAAAAGGGAGAGGCCCGATCCAAGAACTGCTGGCGTAGCTCAGTTGGTAGAGCATCTGATTTGTAATCAGAGGGTCAGGGGTTCAAATCCCTTCGCCAGCTCCAGCATTGGTTCCGGAAGGCAGGAGATTCGGCGCGGCGGCTTGACAGATTTTTCCAACGGCACTCCATAAGGGAATTTTCCAAGTGTGGTGTTTGCGTGCGAGGGCATATTCGCGCGCTTTTCTGTTCGTCACTTTTCGATGGTTTCGTATCGAAGAGTCCGTCTGAACGATCTTCCGTGAGCGTGCATGTCTGCGAGGAATGCCGGACAAGCAGGTAAGGCCGAACTGTTCTGCAGTTCTGCACAGGTGGGTGAGTGGTTAAAGCCAGCAGACTGTAAATCTGCCCCTCCTCGGAGGTACGAAGGTTCGAATCCTTCCCTGTGCACCAGAGACTTGAAATGAATCGTCTCTACATGGCGCTGGCCGCCTTCGTGGTTTTGGGGGCGCTGTCGTGGGTGACTTTGAGCGATCCGAAATTGCGCTTCGCCACGCTGGCGGTCCTGGCAATGTTCGCGCTGAAGACCTGGCTGCGTCGCCACGATGTGATGCATCCGGATCACGAGAGCGAAGCGGAGCAGTAGCTGGAGCCGGGCCAGGTTTTAGCTGAGGGCTGACGGCTGAAAGCTGATAGCTGGTTTCAAGCCGATGTAGCTCAGTTGGTAGAGCACTCCCTTGGTAAGGGAGAGGTCATCAGTTCAATCCTGATCATCGGCTCCATGATTTGAGTTGTGAAGATTTTGAGCGAATGGAAATCGGCGGCCGGGCCGGATGTAGCTAAGGGCTGACGGCTGATAGCTGATGGCTGGTTTAAGCGGGAGTAACTTGAGGCGTTTTGCGGGCGTGAGCGAAGCGGGAGCCCGCAGCCGAAATCCCGAGCGTTTGTCGCGAGGGATCTCAGAGTTTGAGGCTGAGCGGGAGTAACTCAGTGGTAGAGTCACAGCCTTCCAAGCTGTTGGTCGCGGGTTCGATTCCCGTCTCCCGCTCCAGAGTTTTTTGACGCAGGGTGCCTGTGATGGTGAGCTTTCAGCCGACAGTCATAAGGGTTGAGAAAGAGCAGGAATTTGAGGAACTGAAGGGCGCGATTCATCGCGCACTGGGCTCGGAGAGAGTCGAAAAGTTCCTCAAGCGGGTGCGCAGAAGCGGTGCCCGGATACGCGATCTGGAAAACATATTAGCCAGAGGCGTATTTGAAAAAGTTGATGACACGCTGGCGAAATTGGGAGCGCAGAAGCTGTACCAGGCGCTGACCGTTTCAGACCAGGCGCAGATCCGGGAGTTCTACTTGTCGCAGATCGAAGAAGTGGATCCTGCGCTGCGAACGAAGTTTCAGCAGCTTTATCGCTATTACTGAAGGAAGGAAACAGCGAGCGAGATATGGCGAAAGAGAAATTTGAGCGGAATAAGCCGCACTGCAACGTAGGGACGATTGGTCACATTGACCATGGCAAGACGACGTTGACGGCGGCCATCACCAAGGTGTTGTCCAAGCACAACCCCAAGATCCTGTTCCGGTCGTTTGACTCGATCGATAACGCGCCGGAAGAAAAGGCGCGCGGCATCACCATTGCCACGGCGCACGTGGAGTATGAGACGCGCGAACCGGCACTATGCGCACGTCGATTGCCCGGGCCACGCGGATTACATCAAGAACATGATCACGGGCGCGGCCCAGATGGATGGCGCGATTCTGGTGGTGGCGGCGACCGACGGTCCGATGCCGCAGACCCGTGAACACGTGCTGCTGGCGCGGCAGGTCGGTGTGCCTTACATCGTAGTGGCGCTGAACAAGTGCGATGCGGTGGATGATCCCGAACTGCTCGACCTGGTCGAGCTCGAAGTGCGGGAGTTGCTGAAGACCTACCAGTTTCCCGGAGACGATGTTCCGGTGGTACGGCTTTCGGCGCTGGGCGCGCTGAACGGGGAAGCCAAATGGGAGAAGCAGATTGACGAGCTGATGGAGGCGGTGGACAAGAGCGTGCCGCAACCGGCGCGCGAACTGGACAAGCCGTTCCTGATGCCGATTGAAGATATTTTCTCGATCTCGGGACGGGGCACGGTGGTGACGGGACGGATCGAGCGCGGCAAGGTGAAAGTGGGCGAAGAAGTGGAAATCGTCGGCTTCCGCGACACCCGCAAGACGGTGGTGACGGGCGTCGAAATGTTCAAGAAGCAATTGGACGAAGGCCTGGCGGGCGACAATGCCGGACTGCTGCTGCGCGGCATTGCGAAAGAAGATGTCGAACGCGGCATGGTGCTGGCGAAAGGCGGATCGATCACGCCGCACACCAAGTTCAAAGCCGAGGTTTACATCCTGACCAAGGAAGAAGGCGGACGGCATACGCCGTTCTTCAAAGGCTACCGGCCGCAGTTCTATCTGCGGACGACGGATGTGACCGGAGTGGCGGAGTTGCCGGCGGCGACGGAGATGGTGATGCCGGGCGACAACGTGCAGCTGGTGATCGAGTTGATCACGCCGGTGGCGATGGAAAAGGGCTTGCGCTTTGCCATCCGCGAAGGTGGGCACACGGTGGGCGCCGGAACCATCAGCGAGATTATTCAGTAGCGCACGCTGAATACTGAGAACTGAATGCTAAGAACTAAGAACTGAAGATCAGAAACCAGTGAGCAGTTGCCGGTTCTCAGTTCTCAGATGGATTGAGCTAGAAGCTAAGAGCCAGAAGCTAGGAGCTGTGTTATGCCCCGAGAGATCATTACCTTGCAGTGCGGCGATTGCAAAGAGCGGAACTATTCGACCACCAAGAACCGGAAGACCATGACGGAGCGCCTGGAGCTGAAGAAGTTCTGCCGCGTCTGCCGCAAGCACACGCCGCATAAGGAAGTGAAATAATTTACGAATTGTCGGATTTGCGAATTGTCGAATTTAAATTCGTCAATCCGTAAATCACAAAATTCGTCAATGAATTCAGGGGCGTAAGCTCAACGGTTAAACTGTCGGTCTCCAAAACCGAACTTGGGGGTTCGAATCCCTCCGCCCCTGCCAGTTTTTTGGGCGCCGAAATGCGAACGGGTTAAGAAGGAAAGCGGGAAGAGTCCATGGCGAGCGTTGCGGAACAAAACACGCTGACGGCGACCATCAGGTCGTGGCCGGAGCGGATCAAGACTTACTACAACGACGTGCGCACCGAAATGAAGAAGGTGACCGCACCTTCGCTCAAGGAAGTGCAGGCCACGACAGTGGTGGTGATCGTCACGGTTTTCCTGTTCGCTGCGTATTTCTGGGCGGTGGACCTGATAATCGGTCACGGGATTGACTCGGTGTTCCGTTATTTCAAGCAGCACTGAGTTGAGGAAGGAAGCGAAGTGTTGCAGCCGACGAGTGCGGAATCTATGCAGGACGAAGAAAAAAACGAAGCCGGAGCAGGCGGAGAAAGTCTTCCGTCCGAGGCCGCTGGAGCGGTCGAGGCGCCGCGCAATCCCAATATGAAGTGGTACATCATCCACTCCTATTCGGGATTTGAGCGCAAGGTAAAGGAATCGCTGGAGTCGCGCGTCCAGGCTTTCGGACTGCAGGAGAAGATTGGCAAGGTGCTGATCCCCACCGAAGCGGTCACCGAGGTCCGTAACGGCAAGAAGTACACCGTCGAGCGCATGTTCTATCCCGGCTATGTGCTGGTCGAAATGGACATGGACGATCACGTCTGGCATGTGGTGAAGTCCACGCCGCGGGTCACGGGATTTGTGGGCACGGGACAGCAACCCACGCCGCTTTCCGAGGAAGAAGTTCAGCACATTGTGTACCGCGTAGGTGAGGCCAAGGACAAGCCCAAGCTCAAGGTCAAATTTGAAAAAGGCGAGACGGTGCGGGTCACCGAGGGTCCATTCGCCACCTTTCAGGGTGTGGTGGATGATGTCAACGAAGACCGCTCGACCTTGAAAGTGATGGTCACGATCTTCGGGCGTTCCACGCCGGTGGAACTGGAATTCACCCAGGTGGAGAAAGTGGCTTAAGAAACAGTTGCTGGTTTCCGGTTTCTAGTTTCTGGAAGGCGAAAAGAGATTATGGCGAAGAAGGCGACAGGTTCGGTAAAGCTTCAGATTGCGGCAGGCAAGGCCACGCCCGCGCCTCCGGTGGGCCCGGCCCTCGGTCAGGCGCAGATCAACATCATGGAGTTCTGCAAGCAGTTCAACGCCCGCACCGGCGCCAAGGAACTCGAAGGGCTGATCATTCCGGTGGTGGTGACGGTTTACAGCGATCGTTCGTTCACTTTCATAACCAAGACGCCTCCTGCTTCCATTCTGCTCAAGCGCGCGGCCGGGATCGCCAAGGGATCGGGCGCGCCGAATAAAGACAAGGTCGGCAAAGTGACAGCCAAGCAGGTGGAAGAGATCGCCCGCCAGAAGATGCCGGACCTGAATGCGGCGTCGGTCGAATCGGCAATGAAGAGCGTGCGCGGCACGGCGCGCTCCATGGGCATTGAGGTGGTTGGGTAGGACATTATCGAAGTGAAGTCGAAAATACTACGGTCCATCAAATCAGCGATGGATGGTGGGAGACAGGAAGAAAGCAATGAAAAAGGCAGGAAAGAACATCACCAAGGCGCGCGCGGCTGTGGAAGCGCGTCCGTACCAGCTTAAAGACGCCGTGCCCCTGTTGCAGAAGGTCAAATACTCAAAATTTGACGAGACGGTGGAAATCACCATGCGGCTGGGAGTCGATCCCAAGCATGCCGACCAGATGGTGCGGGGTACGGTGGTATTGCCGCACGGTCTGGGGAAATCCAAGAAAGTTCTGGTCATCGCCAGCGGCGACAAGATTAAAGAGGCGGAAGAGGCGGGCGCGGATTTTGTTGGCGGCGAAGAGATGGTCGAGAAAATCAACAAAGAGAACTGGACCGACTTCGACGCCCTGATCGCCACCCCGGATGTGATGAAGTCGGTGGGGCGGCTGGGCAAGATTCTGGGACCCAAGGGCCTGATGCCGAATCCCAAGACGGGCACGGTCACCTTTGACGTGGGCAAAGCGGTGCAGGAAGTGAAAGCCGGCAAAGTCGAGTTCCGTACCGACAAGACGGCTTTGGTTCATGTGCCCGTAGGTAAGATTTCGTTTACGCCCGACAAGCTGGTAGAGAACGCTACCGTGGTCATCAGCAGCGTGATCAAAGCCAAGCCGACCGTGGCCAAGGGCAAGTACATCAAGGGCTGCTACCTGAGTTCGACCATGGGGCCGGGGATTTCGATTGATACGGCCCAGGTGGAAGCGGCGGCAAAAGCCTGACAAGGAAGCGATGGAGGACGGGCGTCTCGCCCGTCCCGCCGGGCGGGGACGCCCGGCCTCCATAAGATCAAAAAGATTGAGGGATCTGAACCATGGCGGTTAGCAGAGCAAAGAAGATCGAGCAGGTGGAGAAGCTGGGAGCGGAGCTGAAGAATGTTTCCAGCCTGATTATTGCGACCTACAGCAAGCTGACGGTGGCGCAGGATTACGAATTGCGC
Source organism: Terriglobia bacterium (assembly GCA_963699935.1). Lineage (GTDB taxonomy): Bacteria > Acidobacteriota > Terriglobia > Terriglobales > Acidobacteriaceae > JAIQFF01. Next base: position 65,231 of record CAVOVU010000016.1, on the reverse strand, counting down.
AAGACTTTGCGCAGTTCCGGAGCCAAGTACCGGGTGGTGAAAAACACCCTGGCCAAGCTGGCCGCCAAGGGAACGGCCGCGGAAGGCGCGCTGAGCGAGCTTTCCGGCGTTACTTCTCTGGCCTACACCAAGGGCGACCCGGTGGCGCTGGCCAAGGCGATTTCGAAGTACGCCAAGGACAATCCGGAATTCACCTTCAAGGCGGGTGTGGTTGAAGGCCGCGTGATCTCGATCAAGGAGATTCAGGCGCTGGCCACCATGCCGTCCAAGGAAGAGATTTACTCCAAGCTGCTGTTCCTGATGAACGCCCCGGCTCAGCGTCTGGTTACGGTGATGAATGCCGTCGGCAAGGACCTGGCAGTGGTCATCAACCAGGGCGTGGAGAAAAACAAGTTCAAGGAAGCGTAGGCCTGTGTGGCGCGGGCGCCCTCGCCCGCGGCCGGCGGTTCTAGAGGCGCAATTTCTGGTGGCAGCAACACGCGGGCGAGGGCGCCCGCGCCACACGAGTCCGGAAGGTATCAAGAGCGGGGGTTGCGTAGTCCTGGCAGCTGTGTTGTCTGGCACGGCGAAACAAGGGCTGAGCGCACTGGAAACCCGGCTTGCGATTTACGGAAATAGATAGACCGAAAATTCGAGGAGACTAGACAAATGGCGGATCTGCAGCAGTTAGAAGATCAAATCGTAGGCTTGTCGCTGTTGGACGCGGCAGCCCTGGTGAAGCGGCTCGAAGAGAAGCTGGGCGTCTCGGCAGCGGCAGCGGCCCCGGTGATGATGGCAGGTGGCGGCGGAGCGGCAGCAGCGGCGCCGGCTGAGGAAAAGACCGAATTTGCCGTGGTTCTGACCGCGGTTGGGGCCAATAAGATCAATGTAATCAAGGCTGTCCGTGAAGTTACCAGCCTGGGCCTGAAAGAGGCCAAGGACCTGGTGGATGGCGCTCCCAAGACCATCAAAGAGGGCGTCAACAAGGACGAGGCGGAGACCATCAAGAAGAAGTTTACCGAAGCTGGGGCGACCGTCGAAGTTAAGTAGGGGTCGCTGGGGAACCGGCATTATCGGCTATATAGGGGTCCCCTCGACTTCGCTCGGGGCAGGCTCTTCGACTGCGTGGCTGCTTCGCTGGGCGAAGCAGCCAACTCCGCTCAGGATGACAGGGGGCGGAGGCGGACGAAGGCAGGGAAAACCCCTCCCGAAATGAGCCTTGCCGGCACAATTTTCATTGGTGAACCCTGGGAGGCGATGGTAGCATCTATATATCGTCTGCTTCCCACTTCACGGTTAGGCGACTCTCCACTCCAACGATCCGGGGAAGCGGAGATGAGTCGCACACGAGTTGGCAAACTGTTTCGTGAACAGCGGAACGGAAACAGGCCTGAGAACTGGCGCGGAAAGAAAAAATTCAACTGACGCTAAGCGCTGCAACTGGCGCCCACGGGGAGCTATGCCCCCGAGGGCGCATACGTGTCTGCGGCGCGCCGGCGCGGTGACCGTACATAAGCGGGTCATTTAATCGATGATCTGCGCCGACGGGACCCGGTCCCGTCACCACGCATGTGCCTTTCGCAGCTCAAGGCTGCGCTTGAAAGTTTGGGAGCCATCTGAATGTCGAAGAACAACGCCTACCGTACCCGATTTGATTTTTCAAAAATCCCAGCCACCATCCAGATCCCGAACCTGATCGAGGTTCAGAAGCGCTCCTACGAACGCTTCCTGCAGATGGACCGGCTGCCCAGCGAACGCGACGATGCCGGCCTGCAGGCCGTGTTTCAGTCGGTGTTCCCCATCAGCGATTTCCGCAACGTGTCGCAGCTGGAGTTTGTGGACTTCGCCATCGGCAACTGGGAGTGCAAGTGCGGTCACCTCAAGGGGCTGCATCACCTGCGCACCACTTGCAAAAATTGCGGCTCGACCGTTATTACCGATCCGTTTCATCCCGGCGACGTGCTGTGCTCGAAGTGCGGCACCTACAATGCGAACACTCCCGACTTCTGCAACAAGTGCGGCGATCCCGTCGGATTGCAGCTGAAGTATGACGTGAGCGAGTGCGAGGAGCGCGGCATGACTTACTCCGCGCCGCTCAAGGTCACCATGCGCCTTACGATTTTCGAGAAGGACGCCGAAACCGGCACCCGCTCCATCCGCGACATCAAGGAACAGGAAGTATTTTTCGGCGACGTTCCCCTGATGACCGAGAACGGGACGTTCATTGTGAACGGTACCGAGCGCGTGATCGTCAGCCAGTTGCACCGCTCGCCGGGCGTGTTTTTTGAGACCGCCAACAACCGCACTTATTTTCTGGGCAAGATCATTCCCTACCGCGGATCGTGGGTGGAATTCGAGTACGACCAGAAGAACGTGCTCTATGTCCGCATCGACCGCAAGCGCAAGTTCCTGGGAACCATCTTTCTGCGCGCCCTCGGCCTGCGTTCCGGCGAAGACATTCTGCGGACGTTCTACACGGTTGACCGCCTGGCGATTCGGGACAGCAAGCTCTTTTGGACGCTCGATCCCAGCAGCGACAAGCCGACCAACCTGCTGGGCATGAAGCTGGCCCACAGCATCAAGTCGAAGTCGGGCGAGGAAATCGCGCACTCCGGACGCAAAATCAATGCGGTTACGCTGAAGGAAATTCAGAAGGCAAAGATCAGCGAGATTGAGATTGACGTTTCGGACCTCGAAGGTGCCTGGGTGGCCAGCGATGTGGTCGATACCACCACCGGCGAAGTTCTGCTCGAAGCCAACTCCGAGCTGACTGCCGACAAGGTTGCGAAGATTCTCGAGTCGGGCGTGGTCGAGATCAATCTGTTCTTCCCCGAGCGCGACGACGTAGGAACTGTAATCTGCCAGACCCTGAAGCGCGATGCGGTGAAGACCCCGCAGGAGGCGCTGATCGAAATCTACCGCAAGCTGCGGCCGGGCGATCCGCCGACGCTGGACACGGCCACCGCCTTGTTCCACGGGATGTTCTTCGATCCGCGCAAGTACGACTTCTCGCGGGTAGGCCGGCTGAAGTTCAACATCAAGCTGTTTGAGAACCAGGACGCCTCGAAACTCGACAACCGGACGCTCGAGCCCGAAGATTTTTACGGCACCATCCGCTACCTGCTGAAGCTGCGCAAGAACATCGGCACCGTGGACGACATCGATCACCTGGGCAACCGCCGGGTGCGCGCCGTCGGCGAGCTGCTGGAAAACCAGTTCCGCATCGGACTGGTGCGCATGGAGCGGGCGATCAAGGAAAAGATGTCGGTGTACCAGGAAATGTCCACCGCCATGCCGCACGACCTGGTCAACGCCAAGCCGGTGATGGCTGCGATCCGCGAATTTTTCGGATCGTCACAGCTGTCGCAGTTCATGGACCAGACCAACCCGCTGTCGGAGATTACGCACAAGCGGCGTCTCTCCGCTCTTGGGCCGGGTGGTCTTTCGCGGGAGCGCGCGGGATTTGAAGTCCGCGACGTGCACCCCACGCACTACGGACGCATCTGCCCGATTGAGACCCCGGAAGGCCCGAACATCGGTCTGATTTCGTCGTTGAGCTGCTATGCCCGGATCAACGACTACGGCTTCATCGAGTCGCCGTACCGGCGGGTCAAGAGCGGACGCGTGCTCGACTACGTGAGCATCGTCAATGCCGGCGACAGCGATCGCAAAACCGGCGACCACCTGGAAAAGCATGAAGCCGAAAAGCTGAATGCCGAACTGAAAGACAAGAAGAAGCGGGCGGCAGAGCTGGAGCCGTTCTCGTTCTATCTTTCGGCGTGGGAGGAAGACCGCCACACCATCGCGCAGGCCAACGTGGAACTCGACGACAAGGGGCGCATCGTCGGCGACCTGGTCAACGCCCGCAAGGCCGGCAACTTCGTGCTGGTCAGCCGCGACGAAGTTGATTACATCGACGTCAGTCCGAAGCAGCTGGTTTCGGTGGCCGCCTCACTTGTGCCGTTCCTCGAGCATGACGACGCCAACCGCGCTCTGATGGGCGCCAACATGCAGCGCCAGTCGGTGCCTCTGCTGCGCGCCGAAGCGCCAATTGTCGGCACTGGAATGGAAGGCGTTACCGCGCGCGATTCCGGAGCGGTGATTCTGGCCAAACGCAACGGCATCATCGATTCCGTCGATTCCGAACGGATCATCGTGCGCGTCGAGGGCGAGCATCATCCTGGACAGCTTTCGCGCGAGGTGGGCAGCGACATTTACCAGCTCACCAAGTTCAAGCGGTCGAACCAGAACACCTGCATCAACCAGAAGCCGATTGTGCTGAAGGGGCAGCGAGTGACCAAAGGGCAAGTCATCGCCGACGGTCCCTGCACCGATCATGGCGAGCTGGCGCTGGGACGCAACGTCCTGGTCGCCTTCATGCCGTGGCGCGGTTACAACTTCGAAGACGCGATTCTGGTCTCCGAAAAGCTGGTGAAAGAGGATTACTACACCTCGGTGCACATCGAGGAGTACGAGATCGAAGCTCGCGACACCAAGCTGGGTCCGGAAGAAGTTACGCGCGACATTCCCAACGTCTCGGAATCGATGTTGCGCAATCTGGACGAAGCCGGCGTCATTCGCATCGGGGCTTCCATCAAGCAAGGCGACATTCTGGTCGGCAAAGTCACGCCCAAGGGCGAGACCCAGCTCACGCCGGAAGAAAAACTGCTGCGCGCCATCTTCGGCGAAAAGGCCGGCGACGTGCGCGACGCTTCGCTCTACTGTCCGCCGGGAATTGAAGGCGTGATCGTGGACGTGAAGATCTTCTCCCGCAAGGGTCAGGAAAAGGACGAGCGCGCCAAGTTCATCGAAGGCACGCAGATCGCAAAACTGGAAAAGAACCTTTCGGACGAAATCCGGATTCTGACCGACGAGCGCCTGAAGCGCCTGGAGAACATTCTGGGCGGCAAGGAAGTTCAGGCCGATCTGCACGACGAGCGCACCAACAAGCGCCTGCTGACCAAGGACACGGTCCTTGATCGCGACACGATCGAGCGCATTTCGACCCGCAACCTGAAGCGTATTAAATACGCCGATAAGGACCCGCGGGTGAATGAGCAGATCGACGAGATCGAAGAAATGACCTCGCGTCAGATCGACGTGCTGAAGAAGATCGTCAACGAGAAGAAAGACAAGCTGACCAAGGGCGACGAACTGCCACCGGGCGTGATCAAGCTGGTGAAGGTGTACATCGCCATGAAACGCAAACTGAGCGTGGGCGACAAAATGGCCGGCCGTCACGGCAACAAAGGCGTGATTGCCCGCATCCTGCCCGACGAGGACATGCCTTACCTCGAAGACGGCACGCCGATGGAAATCGTGCTCAACCCGCTGGGCGTTCCTTCCCGTATGAACGTGGGGCAGATTCTCGAGACCCACCTGGGATGGGCCGGTCATGAGCTGGGCAAGAAGATCACGGAGATGCTGGCCGAAAACACGAAAGAAGAAGCGATCCGGCGCGAACTCAAGGCGCTGTTCAAGGACACGACCCTGGCCGACACCATTGCCGACCTCAGCGATGAGGAGTTGATGGCGGTGGCTCCGACGCTGACCAAGGGCGTGTACATGGGATCGCCGGTGTTCGACGGATCGCGCGAAGGCGAGATCAAGGCGCTGCTCAAGCAATCGGGCTTGCCGGAGTCAGGCAAAACCTACTTGTACGACGGCATGACCGGCGACAAGTTCGAACAGCCCGTCACCGTCGGCTACATCTACATGCTGAAACTCTCGCACCTGGTGGACGACAAGATCCACGCGCGGTCGATTGGACCGTACTCGCTGATCACCCAGCAGCCGCTGGGAGGCAAAGCGCAGTTCGGCGGTCAGCGCTTCGGAGAAATGGAAGTATGGGCTCTCGAAGCCTACGGCGCGGCGTTCATCCTGCAGGAACTGCTCACCGCGAAGTCCGACGACGTATATGGCCGCACCAAGATTTACGAGGCCATCGTCAAGGGCGAAGCGGCCATGGAGCCGGGCGTGCCGGAATCGTTCAACGTGCTGATCCGCGAGTTGCAGTCGCTGTGTCTCGATGTGGAGCTGATCAAGGCCGGAGAGAAGAAGCCGGTTTTGAGCGCGGCAGCGGATTAAGGAAATCAGTCGTCAGTCGTCGGTCGCCAGTCGTCGGCGACCCCGGCTGGCGGCAAAATGGAATTGAAGCAGGGTACTTAGAGATTGAAAAAAAAGACCGGCAGCCACGCTCCTGGGCTGTCGAGTCTTAAGAGTTTCGCTGGCGACCGACGACGGACGACTAGCGACTGGTTTCAGGAGCCGCGTAGCGGCGGCGTACGACCGCGGGAAAGCGGAGGACCACCTTGTATCGTTCAAGCCCCTTTGACATGGCAAACCCGATCGCTGACTTTGACGCCATCCGCATCAGCCTGGCCTCTCCGGAAAAGATACGGAGCTGGTCGCATGGCGAGGTGACCAAGCCTGAAACCATCAACTACCGGACGTTTAAGCCGGAGCGCGATGGCCTGTTTTGCGCGCGCATTTTCGGTCCGGTAACGGATTGGGAGTGTCTGTGCGGCAAGTACAAGCGCATGAAGCATCGCGGAGTGATCTGCGACAAGTGCGGCGTGGAAGTTACGCTCTCGAAAGTACGGCGTGAGCGCCTGGGCCACATCGAGCTGGCTTCTCCCTGCTCGCATGTCTGGTTCTTCAAGGGACTGCCCAGCCGCATCGGGCACCTGCTCGACATCTCGCTGCGCGATCTGGAATCGGTCCTGTATTTCGAGGCCTACGTGGTGGTCGAGCCCGGAGATGCGCCGGTAAAAGATCACGAAGTGATCAAGGACGAAGCCAAGTACCGCGAACTCGACCAGCAGTACCGTCCCGCCGGCTTCAAGGCCATGATGGGAGCCGAGGCCATTAAGGAACTGCTCAAGCGCGTGGAAGTAGAAGCCCTGTCCGGCGAACTGCGCGAGAAGATGAAGCATGAGAGCTCGCTGCAGAAGCGGCTCAAGTATGCCAAACGCCTGAAAGTTGTCGAAGCGTTTCGCAAGAGCGGCAACAAGCCGAACTGGATGATTCTGGATGTGATCCCGGTCATTCCGCCGGAGCTGCGTCCGCTGGTTCCACTGGACGGCGGCCGTTTTGCCACCTCCGACCTGAACGATCTTTATCGCCGCGTCATCAACCGCAACAACCGGTTGAAGAAGCTGATGGACCTGCACGCTCCCGAAGTCATCGTGCGCAACGAAAAGCGCATGCTGCAGGAAGCGGTGGACGCCCTGTTCGATAACGGACGCCGCGGCCGGGTTCTGCGTGGCGCCAATAACCGTCCGCTGAAATCGCTGTCCGACACCCTCAAAGGCAAGCAGGGACGCTTCCGTCAGAACCTGCTGGGCAAGCGCGTCGATTACTCGGGACGTTCTGTGATCGTGGTCGGTCCCGAACTCAAGCTGCACCAGTGCGGCCTGCCCAAGAAGATGGCTCTGGAATTGTTCAAGCCATTCATTTATCACCGGCTGGAACAGACCGGGCACTGCACCACCATCAAGCAGGCCAAAGAGATGGTCGAGCAGCAGGAACCGATCGTGTGGGACATCCTGGAAGAAGTTATTAAAGACCATCCGGTGATGTTGAACCGCGCTCCTACCCTGCACCGTCTGGGCATTCAGGCTTTCGAGCCGGTGCTGGTGGAAGGTAAAGCGATCAAGATCCACCCGCTGGTCTGCACGGCGTTCAACGCCGACTTCGACGGCGACCAGATGGCGGTGCACATTCCGCTGTCTCCGGAAGCCCAGGTTGAAGCCAGCGTGCTGATGCTGTCATCGCACAACATTCTGTCTCCTGCATCCGGTCAACCCATCACGGTGCCGACGCAGGACATGGTGTTGGGCCTCTACTACCTGACCAAGGGCAAGCCGGGCGCCAAGGGCGAAGGCCGCGCTTTTGCCAACGTGGAAGAAGTGCTGCTGGCGCTGGATGCCGGCGAGGTGGAGACGCTCAGCCCGATCCGCTTGCGCTACACGGGTGAAGTCATTGATCTGATGACTGCCTACGACGATCAGGAAATCATCCACACCGAGCCGGTGAACTCGGAGCGTGGCTTCCTGAACACAACCGTGGGACGGGCCATCCTGAACGATCACCTTCCCGAAGGCATGCCCTACATCAACGGGCTGCTGAAGAAGAAGGGTATCGGACAGCTGGTCACCTACTGCTACCTGCGCTTTGGCCTGGAAGTCACGGTCAAGATGCTGGACGAGGTGAAAGACCTCGGCTTCCGCTATGCCACCAAGTCTGGCCTGTCGATCGGCATCGACGACATGGTCATCCCGGACAATAAGAAGATACTGGTGAAGGACGCGGAGAAACTGGCCGTGACCGTGCAGCAGCAATACCTGGACGGCGCCATCACCAACGGCGAACGCTACAACAAGGTCATCGAAATCTGGTCGGCGATTACGGAAAAGGTCGCGGACGAGATGTTCGGGCAGATGCAGCAGCGCGACAAGGAAGGCGCGCTGAATCCGATTTACGTCATGGCCGACTCCGGCGCTCGCGGATCGAAACAGCAGATTCGCCAGCTCTCCGGTATGCGCGGACTGATGGCCAAGCCGTCGGGCGAAATCATCGAGACCCCGATCACGGCCAACTTCCGTGAAGGGTTGACCGTGCTCGAGTACTTCATCTCGACTCACGGCGCCCGCAAGGGTCTGGCTGATACGGCGCTGAAGACGGCCGATTCAGGCTACCTGACGCGGCGTCTGGTGGACGTTGCCCAGGACGTAATCATCAGCGAATACGATTGCGGCACCGTGGACGGCATTTACGTCGAAGGTATCGTCGAAGCCGGCGAGATCATCGAACCGCTGCGCGACCGGATTGTGGGCCGCGTGTCGCTCGAAAAGATCAAGGACTACGACGGCGGCGTGATTGTCGATATCAACAACGAAATCACCGAAGAGCTGGCCAGCGCCATTCAGGCGGCCGGTATCGAACGGGTGAAAATCCGCTCGGTGCTGACTTGCGAGTCCAAGCGCGGAGTCTGCGTGATGTGCTACGGACGTAACCTGGCTTCAGGCCGGCTGGTCGAACTGGGCGAGGCCACGGGAGTGATCGCGGCGCAGTCCATCGGCGAACCTGGTACCCAGCTCACCATGCGTACCTTCCACATCGGAGGTACGGCGTCGCGGGTCTCGGAGCAATCGCGGCTGGACGCCAAGAGCAATGGCACCGTCCGCTTCATCGGACTGCAGACGGTCAAGGCCAAATCGGGTGACCTGGTAGTCATGAACCGCCAGGGCTCGATCGCGGTGGTTGACGACAAGGGTCGTGAACGCGAACGCTATGCGGTGGTGTACGGCGCCAAGCTGAAGGTCAACGAAGGCGACCAGGTCGCACTCGGACAAGTCATGGTCGAGTGGGACCCTTATACCTTCTCCATCCTGACCGAAATCGGCGGCACGGTGCAGTTCAAGGACCTGCAGGAAGGGGTCACGCTGCACGAAGAAGTGGACGAAGTGACCGGCTTGTCGCGGCACGTGGTGGCGGATTCGCCCGACGAGAAGCGCCAGCCGGCCATCGTGATCAAGGGCAAGGCCAGCAAGCGCTACCTGATGCCCTCACGCGCCCACTTGATGGTGCAGGACGGCGATACGGCCCATCCGGGCGATGTGCTGGCCAAGATCCCGCGCGAGACTACCAAGACGAAAGACATCACCGGTGGTCTGCCGCGCGTGGTCGAATTGTTCGAAGCCCGCAAGCCGCGCGAGACTGCGGTCATCAGCGAAATCGATGGCACGGTCAAGTTCGGTGAGGTTTCGAAGGGCCAACGCAAAATGTATGTGGTCGCCGACAACGGCACCGAAAAGGAATACTCGGTACCGCGCGGGGTTCACATCAACGTGCAGGAAGGCGAACGGGTCAAGGCGGGCGAACCGCTGATGGACGGTCCGCTGAACCCGCATGACATTCTTGCCGTACTGGGCGAGAAGCAACTGCAGTCGTACCTGGTCAACGAAATCCAGGAAGTGTACCGGCTGCAGGGTGTGAACATCTCGGACAAGCACATCGAGGTGATCGTGCGTCAGATGATGCGCTGGGTAAAGGTCGAGGACGTAGGCGACACCCAGTTCCTGCTGGAGCAGCAAGTGGACAAGTTCCGCTTCCGCGAGGAGAATGAGCGCGTCATCGCCCAGGGCGGCAAACCGGCCACGGGCAGGCCGCTGTTGCTGGGAATCACCAAGGCGTCACTGTCAACCGAGTCGTTTATCTCGGCGGCGTCGTTCCAGGAGACCACCCGGGTGCTGACCGAAGCATCTATTCAGGGCGCGGTGGACCACCTGCGGGGACTGAAGGAAAACGTCATCGTGGGACGGTTGATCCCGGCCGGCACCGGAATGGAGTATTACCGCAACGTGCGGCTGTCGCCAGAGATGGAAGAGGCTGCAGCCAAGGTGCAAGAGGAAGTTTCGCAGGCCTACGAAGAAGCCGAGCGGGCGCTCGAGCTGATGCGTACGGAAGGCGAAACCGAGGAACTGACGGCCGAGTAAGATCGGGAAAGCCGGGGCGGCCTGGGCCGCCCCTCCGCTTTTCTGGCTTGGGTGCTCGAGTTCTGCGTCCTTGAGTCAATCCTATGCACGCTAACCCACAGCGATTGCAAGATCAGGAACGTAGCAGCACTTCGCAGTTGCATGCGCTGCCCCGGCGCAATACTCTGGGGCCATTCATGTTGCGTTTCCTGCGCCTGCTTCGCCTCGCCTTTTGGCGCGCGTTTCAGCATGACGCGTTCGCCACCGCCAAAGCGGCGGCGTATTCCTCCATCCTTACCTTTTTCCCCACGCTGTTACTGATCGGATCGGTGCTGGCCACCTCGCGCGGGACTGAAGCCTACCTGCGCGAAATTTCCGACGCGCTGGGCAAGATTCTTCCCGCGGGCGGAGCCACGGCGCTGGCGTATCTAAGAGGCACCACCCAGCGTTCGGTGGGCGTCCTGGTCACCGCTTCGCTGATTACGCTGTGGACCGGGTCCGGCGTCATGATTTCCTGGATGGAAGGTTTTCGGCGCTGCTACGAGCTGCCCAAGAGCTGGGGACTGGTGAAGGAGCGGCTGATCGCGTTCTCGCTGGTCATTCTTGCCGGCATTCCCCTGACCTTCTCCACTATCCTGGTTGCCTTCGGCAATCGCATTGAGACCCAGATCCTGTTTCAGCTGGGGCACGAGTTTGGACCTTTCATCCTGCTCATGTGGACGGCCATCCGCTGGCTCATCGCCGGGCTCACCAGCATCGCGGTGATGGCGCTGATTTATCACAACGCGGTCCCGCGCACCCAGCCCTGGCACAGCGTGTTGCCGGGCGCCACGCTGGCGTCGGCGCTGTGGTTCCTGGCCACCACCCTGTTTGGCTGGTACCTGCAGCGTTACGCCGACTACAGCATTCTTTACGGTTCGCTGGGCGTGGGCATCGCTTTGCTGGTGTGGATGTATATGATCTCGCTGGTGGTGCTGGTGGGGGCGGAATTCAATGCCATGCTCTTCCCGCGCGCCCGGCTGGGCATCGAACTGATTGAAACCAACGCGCATCTGAGAAAACCGTAGCGTTTCAATGTAGGCGCGAGCGTCCCGCTCGTGCGAAACTATTCAATATTGGTGACTTGTAAGATTGAACCTGGTGAGTGCGCCGGCACTCGCGGCGGTATCTCTGTACACGGTTGCATGTCGGTCGCGGAAATTTACATCACCTGGATTTGGGACGCACGAGCGGGGCGCTCGCGCCTACATTGAAACGGGGAGAAATTGAAACCAGGCAAGCCGGATCTCGTCTCGGGTGATTTGTCGGCGGAAGCCGCCATCGCGGCCACTCGCCGCGCCAAGATTATCTGCACCATCGGACCGTCGTGCAACACGGAAGCCCGGCTGCGCGAAATGATGCAGTTGGGCATGGACGTTGCCCGGCTGAACTTTTCCCACGGCACCCATCCCGAGCATGCGCGCAATATTGCCCGGCTGCGCCGCGCGGCGAAGCTGGAAAACCGCACCATCTGCATCCTGCAGGATTTGCAAGGCCCCAAGATCCGCACTGGGCGGCTCAAAGACAGCGAGCCTGTGCTGATCAAGACCAGTTCGCCGGTCACCATCACGCCTCGAGATATCCCGGGCACGTCCACCCTGATCTCAACTACATTTCAGGGGCTGGCCCAGGAAGTGCGGCCAGGCTCGCGCATTCTGCTTTCCGACGGGCTGATCGAACTGCGGGTGACGCAGGTGCGGGGCAGCGATGTGGAATGCGAGGTGGTCAACGGAGGCATGCTGGCCGAGCATCAGGGCATCAACCTGCCGGGTGCGGCGCTGTCGATTCCCGCGCTGACCAGCAAAGACCGCGCCGACCTTGAGTTTGGGCTGAAGCACGGCGTGGACATGGTGGCTTTGTCCTTCGTGCGCTCGGCCGCGGATGTGCGCACCGTGAAGGAAATTGTCCGGGAGAACGGCAGCGATGTGCCAGTGATCGCCAAGCTGGAGAAACCGCAGGCGCTGAAGCGACTGGAGGAGATATTCGAAGCGTCGGATGGCGTGATGGTGGCGCGCGGGGACCTGGGAGTGGAGATGCCGGCGGAGAAAGTCCCGGTGATTCAGAAATATGTCATCCGGCGCGCGGCGGACTGGCGCAAGCCGGTGATCATTGCCACGCAGATGCTGGAATCCATGATCGAAAATCCGCGGCCGACGCGGGCCGAGGCCAGCGATGTGGCCAACGCGGTCTTCGATGGCACGGATGCGGTCATGCTTTCGGCCGAGACTGCGACCGGACTCTATCCCCGCGAGACGGTGGCCATGATGGCCAGAATCGTGGTGGAAGCGGAAAGCAACATGGCGGAGTTTACCCAGCCGCGACGGCGCCAGCAGCGCCGCTTGTCGATTGCGGAGGCCATCTGCGAATCGATCGCGCACGCCGCCGAAGATTTGCACATGGGCGCGATCGCGGTATTCACCGAGACCGGGAACACCGCGCTGCTGATCTCGAAGTACCGGCCATTGGCGGAAATTTACGCGTTTTGCCGCACCCTGGCGGTGTGCAATCGCCTGAACCTGTTATGGGGGGTGCAGCCCGTGGTGCGGGCGCAGGCGCTGACCGCGGACGAGATGCTGCTGGCGGCGGAACAGGAATTGCTGCGCCGGGGCCGGGTGAAGACGGGCGACGTGCTGGGGGTGGTGGCGGGTACGCAGATGGCCTCGGGCTCGACCAACTTCATGCGCCTGCACCTGGTGACGGCCGAAGAAGAGCGCGGCCTTTCGCAGGGCAAACCGCGGCGCAGGAAGAGCGCCAAGAGAGGGCGCTAGCGCCAGACCGTTTCCAGTGCTTTCGCCATGACCCGGTTCGATTTCGAGAAAGACTCGATTTTCTAAAACCCAGTTGGCAGTTCCTGAGTTCGCAGTTCTCAGTTGGTTTTGCATGACGGTTGGCTTCCACGGCTTTGGCGATGCGTCGCTCGACCCGCCGGTTCGAGGATTTCTTTATCGTCCGCAACCTGGCGGCGATGGGCTGGTGCTGGCGCATGGCGCGGGATCAAATTCCAGTTCTTCTCTCTTGACAGCGCTGGCCGGAGCATTTGCGGGCGTTGGCTTTACTGTGCTGCGCTGCGACCTTCCCTTCCGGCAAGCGCGGCCTTACGGCCCGCCGCGGCCGGGAGAGGCGGAACGCGATCGCGATGGGCTCAGGAATGCGGTTGCGGCCTTGCGGAAGGTGGGCTGCGGTCGGATGTTTCTGGGAGGACACTCCTACGGCGGGCGGCAGGCGACGATGCTGTGTGCCGCCGAGCCTGATCTGGTAGCGGGACTGCTGCTGCTGTCTTATCCCTTGCACCCGCCGCGGAAGCCGGCGCAGCTGCGGGTGCAGCATTTGCCGGACTTGCGGGTGCCGGCGTTGTTTGTGCATGGCACGCGCGATCCCTTTGGGTCGATCGAGGAAATGGAAGCAGCGGTGAAGATGATTCCGGCAAAGACAGAATTGCTGAGAGTGGATGGAGCGGGCCACGATCTGGGATTCAAGGGGAAAACAGTGCGGGACGAGGTGGTGGAGGCAATTGTGACTGCGTTTTCTGGGTTTTTTGGGAAGATGAGTCCGTAGAGATCGACGCTTTGCACGAGCGTGGACGCTCGCGCCTACATTGGACCCTAATTTACCCAGCCGGACTTTGAGCCGCCGTTTTTCTTTTCTTCCTCGGGCGGGATGTAATTGCCCTGCTCGTCAAATTCCACGGTGCGGTTGTGCTTGCGCATGTAAACCTCGAACTTGCGGGCGGCGCGGCGGCGTTTCCAGCGGTAGTACTGGTTACGCAAGCCGAAATAGCGTTCTGATATCCCCAGCCTGGGGGCGCGTCCGCGGGGCACAAACTTCACGTAGATGTAGCCAAAGAACAAGCCGCCCAGATGGGCGACGTAGGCCACGTTTCCGCCCCCCTGGATGGCGAAGGCCAGAGTCACGACGATCAGGATGGCGACGAAGTATTTCGCCTTAAGCGAGAAGGGGAACGGGATCATCAGGATTTCGTTTTCGCCGAAAACGATTCCGAAGGCGATGAGGACAGCGAAGACCCCGCCTGACGCGCCCACAGTCGGAATGGTGGGATTGCCCAGAACATGGCTATAGGAGAGCGCAGTGGTGGTCAGCGCGGCGCCGATGACGCCAAAGGAGTAAAGCTCCAGAAAGCGGCGTGTGCCCCATGCGCCCTCGAAGGCGGAGCCAAACATCCAGATGCCGAGCATGTTGCCAAACCAGTGCCAGAACTCAAAATGCAGGAAGCTGTAAGTGACCAACTGCCAGACGGCGCCGTGGACAACCGCCTGAGGCTCGAGCGCCAGGTAGTCGCGCACCCAGCGGGCCACATCGATCAGGGTCATGCCAAAGAGTTCAAGCAGCAGGAAGACCGCGGTGTTAATCGCGAGCAGCCAGGTGACCGCCCGGGTGAAGGGCGGCAGGCTGAGCGTCATTTCCCGGCTTCGCGGCATAATTGGCTCCGGTCGTTTCTCGGTTAAGTCGTTCTCGGTTTATCAGTGGGTACAGCTAGTACTTTCTCATCTTTCGGGCTGCGGAACCACCGGCAAACTGCGGTGTCCTTGGCCATCGACGGCGCGCACGGCGAAGATCACATTATCCTTCGAAAGGGGCATCGTGATACGGGTTACATTTCCAACCGGCTGGGCACGTTCCCATTCCGGGCTGGCGGTGTCGCGCCAGAGGACTTCGTAGGAGACGCTGCCCGGCGAAGACTCCCAGGTCAGGGTCGAGTCATTTTCCAGGTCTTTGGTCTGCAGCCGGACCTTGACGGGCGGAGCGGGCGCCGATGCCAGTGATGCCAGAGTCGCAGCGTTCAGCCGCGCCACGTTGGCGACATAGTCGAAGTTTACGAACTTGAGCACATCTCCGTATTCGATGCCGTTTTCGGTGCGCACGTTCTGGTGCTGGTGGTTGTAGTCTTCGCGGTATTCGGTGAAGCGGACCGCCGCGTATCCCTGCTGGTTGAAGGAATAGTGGTCTCCGCCGCGCAGGTAGCGGTCCAGGCGGAACACCAGCAACGGCTGGGCTGCGGTCTGGTAAGTACGGCTGACTTCGGCGATGTAACGGGCAAGCTGGCGGGACGCGGAATCGCTCTCTCCACCCAGATTGCGGATCCGGCGCAATTCTGTTTCGGTCGCGGCCACCGGCACGCCTTCAGAGAATACGCGGACGATGCCGGGGTTTTGGTGCGGGCTGCGGTCGCCGCCTACGATGTCATTGTTCAGAACAGCTTCGATGTCCCACCCCTGGTCCTTGGCCATCTTTGCGAAATGATGGCTGCCGTTCAGGCCCTGCTCCTCCCCGGCTACAGTCAGGAAAATAATAGTCGCGGGAAACTTCATCTGGCTGAGGACGCGGGCGCATTCCAGGCTGACGGCGGTGCCGCTGGCGTCATCGTTGGCGCCGGGAGCGATGCCGCTGGCGTCCAGGGTATCGCTGTTGCGCGAATCGTAGTGGCCGGTGACCAGCACGATGCGTTTGGCGCTCTCCGGATCGGTGCCCTTGAGGACCGCATAAACATTGGTGATGACCGTGGGCTGGGGAATCCGGTCTGCGGGGGTTTCGGTGAAACTGTCGGTCCTGACTTCGAGACATCCACCGCAGGCGCGCGAGTAGTTTTCGAATTCGGCCTTGATCCATTCCCGCGCCGCGCCGATGCCGTGGCCGGCCTTGATAGAATCAGGGTCCTGCGCCGACAGCGTCAGGCGGGTCTGGAAGCTCACCAGCTTTTCGATGTTGGCTTGAATCCGTTGCGCAGAAATCCGGGTCAGGGCGGCTGCGATTTGAGGATCGGCGGGCGGCTTGGGTCCGAGCCTGTCGGTTTGCGCGAAGGTGCGGTAAGGTACGGACGCGGGCAACACCGCCAGCATCGCGAGAATCAGGGAAATTCTGGAAGTAAACATGATGTCCACGGAGTAAGCTTGTGCCGTATATTTTTTCCGGTCACCAGCCCTTGACCTCTGGCCCGGGAGAAACTAAATATTAACAGGAGCACTCTTACCCAGGACACCCGTCCAGCCCGGAGGCCAGCATGATTTATTGTCCCGAATGCGAGACCAACCTCGACATTGACGAAGAAGAGGTTGACGAAGGCGAAATCGTTTCCTGCCCCGAGTGCGGCAGCGATTTCGAAATCGTCACGGTGAATCCCATCGAGTTGAAGCCGGTGGAAGAGGCGGTCCTCGACGAGGAAGAACTAGAGGAAATGGGGGACGGAGACGATTCCTAGTCCTGCCTGCATGCCGGTGTTCCCCGCACGGATCTGCCTCAGGTTCCTGATCGTCGCGTTCTGCTTCGCCCTCGTGGTACCCGCCAGCCCGGACGCGCCCCAGAAGCCCGGCCAGCCCTACGCACTTATTTTCGGGACGGTCTGGGGGCCCGACGACCACCCGCTTTATGGAGTGAAGGTAAAGATCCGCCGGGCGGACCAGAAGAAGGCACGCTGGGAGCTTTATTCCGATCACAATGGAGAGTTTGCCCAACGGGTACCCCCGGGCCCGGCCGATTACCTGGTCTGGGCCGACCTGAAGGGCTATAAGTCCCCTGCAGGCAAGGAGTTGCACCAGGACTCCGAGGTCAAAGTGCACGTGGACAAGGATGAGCGTCAGGATCTGGGTCTGCATCTAAAGCAGTAGAGTATGTTGTCGCTGTTTCGCGGGGAGGGGACCTCATGACAAAGCACCGGGTTGTGGCTCTGATGATCGTGGCCCTGGCGGTTTCGATCGCCACGCTGCCAGCTTACGCCAAGGACAAGAGTGGCGATGCCGGGCGCCTGCTGACGGGAAGAGTCGTCAATGACTCGGACGCGGCCCTTCCGGATTCCGTGGTTTATCTCGCCAATACGCGCACCCGCGCGGTAAAGACGTTCATTGTGGGCAAGGATGGGATGTACCGCTTCCCGGCGCTGTCGCCCAACGTGGACTACGAAGTTTACGCCCAATACAAGGACGCCAAGAGCGACACCAAGACGGTGAGCCAGTTCGACACCCGCCCGACGGTAAATATCAATCTGAAGATTGATACGAAATAGCCGCCCGGGGCAGCCGCCCCCGGCTGTCCGGTCGGTGATCCCTTCGACCGATCACACTTTGCCAGAAATACCGGGCCGAAACCTGATCGCCTTTTGACCCTTGACCCCGGTCGGGCGATGGTCTTCGGTGTGGCCTTCATTGGTCTTCAGTGACGTTCTCAGGGTAGCGGGGTATTGCTAACGTGCAGTTCAGCCGGAACCAGAAAGGCCGGCCTCACTCACTTTATGGCAAATACCACAAAGTCCACCTCAAAACTGAAGATTCTGTACGCGGAAGGTGATCAGGAAGTGCTTTCCACACAGTCGGTTACGATTGAAAAGGCGGGCCATCAGGTCAGCCAGGCGGAGGGCCGCCAGCCGGTGCTGGAGGCGCTCAAGCGGGAAGCCTTCGATCTGGTAATCCTGGGCCCCACCTTGACCAAGAATGACCGGCACCACCTGGCCTACATGGTCAAAAAGGCCAAGTCAGGCGCTCGCGTCCTGGTCATGCACACCGACGGAGAAGGCCATCCGGCAGTCGATGCCACCCTGGAGACCGGCAGAAGCATGAACGCCCTGCTGGAGAAGATAGCGGCCATGTATCCCCAGGCGGCCGGCGCAGCCTCCGGCAGATAGCGGCGTTGTGGTGTGGTCGATGGAAATGACCAAGGCGGCCATCAAGCCGCCTTTTTCATTTTGAGACTCCAATCAGGCATCCGCCCCGATACGAACCTCACCGGTAAACAGGTGGAATGGAATACAAGCGATTCGCTGATTCATACCGCATACCTGGCTAGGTTTCAGACAAAAGTGGAACGTCGTCCCAAGACGCTATCCCGTGGGGTGAAAGACAGTGAGTGCGCTCAGGCCCCGGGTCCCAAGCCCGCATCCCGACCGACAAGAACCAGCCTGGTTATCGTGGAGCAGAACACGCCCGCAGAAACTCTGCCAGGTCAATCCGAGCCCTAATATCTTCCGTTTGGACCGCAAAAGTGGAGTGGCGGCGGTTAAAATACAAATTCCGAATCAATCTCATTATGAACAGTCCGACACAAGCCGACCAAAAGCAGGGAAAGAAGATCTACGTATGCCTCAGTGGTCTGCCTCTTTCATTCCGCCTGGAGTGGCCGTTTCGCAAGTCCACCTCGGGTGCGGATTTCTACGTGCTGCACGCTGACATCGCGCTCGAGAATTCGGAAGGGCTGCATGCGCCGGTGTCGGTGAATCTGTCGGCCACGGTTTACGAAGTGATGCCGTCGCTGGAACCGAAAGACATTGAAGGGCCGGTGATCAATGCCTTGCGCAAGGAAGTGGATCGCCGGCAAATTGAATTTCTGAAGTCGGGCAAGCGGGTGCCGGTGCAATTCTCCAGCCGCTATTACGATTTCAAACGCAGCAAGTGGGTGTTTGGTAAAGCGACGGAAGAGAATATGGCCCTGCTGGTGGCGCGCAAGGTTTACTGGCAGACCAAAGTCGCGGGTGGCCCGGTCTGGATCGGCGATCCCACCGAAGCGCTGTTCCTGGAAACTTCACCCGGGCAAATCCTCGAAGTGGCGCAGAAACTGCGAGGGCAGGAATTGATGACCCTGCAGGGCGAATGGGCCTCGGCCAATGCGTCCCTGATGGCGCAGGCAGAAAAATTTGAAGCCGACATGCGCACCGCCCTGGCCGAACTTGAGCAGAAGCACGCCTTCGAAAGAGGCTGAGGAAGAATTTCAGATTGCAGATTTTAGATTTCAGAATCAGGGGCTCCGCAATGCAATCAGAGTTCAATTCCGGAACCAATCTAAAATCCGCAATCTGAAATTTGAACCATCTAGTGCTGCTTGCTGATGGTGCCATTCAGCGCAACACCTGAATCGGCCTGCACGATGTAGGCATCGTTGGCCGAGACCAGGTAAAAGATCAGGTTGTTGGAGAGGCTGCCGAGCGAGGCCCCGGTCCGCCCGTTGCCGGAAACCGCGTAGTTTCCCGACAAAATCACGGGCACGGTGATGACTCCGGCCGCGTTGGTGAATTCATTCAGGACCAGGCCTCCGGACCCATCCCACTGCAAAGTGCCCACCCGGTCTTTCGCGCCACCCGCGTCGAATCCGTCCATGACAAAGCCAAACTGCCCGTTCATGGTTGAATTCGAGAATGTGGAAACCTGCTGCAGGTCGAGACTTCCGTCCTGGACGGTGTTGGGGTCGTTGACCAGGAAAAGTCCGCGCGTGGGGTTGACCATCCAGATCACCAGGTTTTGGTTTGCGACGGTGGTGAGGGTCACCAGGGCGCGTCCGTTGACTGCCTGGGTATAGGTCCCGGTGAAACTGACATTGCCGGCGACGTTTCCGTCCTGCACCGAATCGCGCGCGCCCATGGTGATAGTGCCGCCGCTGGCGTTGAAGCGGCCGGCCATATTTACGCCGCTCAGAAAGCTGGTGTCGCCCTTGCTGCCGAAGGCGTAGCTGCCGGAGAGGGCGGGCGTGCCGCTCTGGAGCTCGGCCCGTCCCAACCCGTTGACCCCGACGGTTTGCGCCATGAAGCGCACGTTGTTGGCGTCCACGATGTAATAGACGAAGCTGGAGGTGGCAGGGGAACTGTCGGTGAAAGTCCCGGTGCCGCGCCCGGTAGTGGAGTCAGGGCCGTTGAAGGAGCCGGTGAAGGTCAGCGAGCTGAAGGTTCCAGCGCGATTGACGTCCTCGTTTCCATTGCTGACGATGCCACTTGCAACCGTGAAAGCGCCCACGCTGGCCACGGATTGCGTCGCATTCAGATCATGTTCGCGGAAAACAAACGTGCCGCTCGGAGCGGAGGCGATGGCGGTCAAGTCCTGCTTTTCCGCCAGGCCGCCGCCGTTCAGGGCCTGGTCACCTTCAACCAGATAAACCTTGGAAGAACTGACCAGGGTCACGGCCAGCTGGATTGTCCCCAGGGCATTGTCAAAACTCAAACTGCCGGTGCCGTCGTTGCTGATGGTGTAGGAGCCGGTACTGCTGGTGGTGAGAAAGGTGTTGCCTTCGGAGAAATCATCGGTGGCGCTGGTGATATTTCCGTTGCCGTCGGCGGTAAACACACCGGCTTCGCGATACGCCACACCGCTGAGGTTGGTGGTGAAATCAAACCCCTCGACCTGATAGACGTATTGCCCATTGAGACTGGCCTTGGAAAAATTCCCTTTGGGAATGAACCCCGGCACGCCATTGCTGTTGTTTCCACAAGCGGCGCAAAAAAGAAGCGAAATCAGTCCCAGGCACAGATATGAAGTTTTCATAACAAATGTGCAGCGTAAGCCGCACCACTCCTTCACGACGGTTATAGAGTCCGATGCTTCCACTCTCTAACACAACTGTAGCGCAAAAGTTGTCACCCTCACGTAACGGCTACCCCTCTGCCACTTCCGCCGGTTCGGCCAGTGCCGAACTCGCCTTTCTTTCCCTATTCTTACGCACCAGCCAGGCTACGATGCGATATCCCAGCAACAGAGACAGCACGAAGGCATACTGCCGCGGCTTGGTGACATCGGCCTTCACCAGCCACCAGTAATGAATGACCCCGGCGATGGCGCTGACGTAGATCAGGCGGTGCAAGGCCTGCCAGCGCTTGCCGCCGAGACGGCGTATCCAACCCCGAGTTGAAGTGAGAGCCAGCGGAATCAGCAGAACGAATCCGGTGAAACCGACGGTGATGAAGCGGCGCTTGCTCACGTCGGCCCACATCTCATGCAGGTCAAAAAATTTATCCAGCCAGATGTAGGTTATGAAGTGCAGAACCGCATAGAAAAACGCGAACAGCCCAAACATGCGGCGGTAGCGAATCAGCCACGGCTGGCCGGTCAGCTTGCGCACGGGAGTGATGGAAAGAGTCACCAGCAGGAAGATCAGGATCCAGTCGCCGGTGGAATGGGTAATGACTTCGATGGGGTTGGCCCCCAGCAGGCCCATGTAGGCCTTCCATCCCAGCCGCGCCAGGGGACCGAGACAGGCGAGAAACACGAAGGGTTTGAACCAGCGGACCATATTTCCTACTTACTTACGCTTCACACTTGCGAGCCCGGAGCTGTAGTTTGCAGCGCCGGCATTCGCGAGGGCATCCAGCCCTCGCTTGCCCGCCGAAAAGCGGCGCCTTCCGAAAAGCAGGTCCCCATTCGACTCCCCCTCGTGTGCACTCGGAGTTCGCTCAGGGCAGGCTCTCCACTGCGCTCGCTTTCGCTTCGCTCCGGTCGGGATGACAGAATTTACGTGATGCTAGAAATTCTTCTTCAAATCCATGCCGGAATAGAGCGACGCCACCTGATCGTAGCCGTTGAACATCAACGTCGGCCGCTTGCGGAATTCTCCCAGCCGGCGTTCCGTGGCCTGGCTCCAGCGCGGGTGGTCAACGTTGGGGTTCACGTTGGAGTAAAACCCGTATTCTCTGGGCGCGGAAATATGCCAGGTGTTGTCGGGCTGGCCACCCACAAAACGGATGCGAACGATGCTCTTGATGCTCTTGAAGCCGTACTTCCAGGGAATTACCATGCGCAAGGGCGCGCCATCCTGGTTGGGCAGCACTTCGCCGTACATGCCAAAGCACAGGAGGGCCAGCGGGTGCATGGCCTCGTCCATTCTCAAACCTTCAAGGTAGGGCCATTGCAGCACATTGCTGCGCTGCCCCGGCATCTGCCGCAGATCGAAGAGCGTGGTGAACTCGACAAACTTCGCCTTGGGCAAGGGGTCGGCGCGCTTGATCAGTTCGCTCAGCGAGAACCCCACCCAGGGCACGACAATGGACCAGCCTTCCACGCATCGATGGCGATAGATGCGCTCTTCCGGCGCGGCCATCTTGATGATGGTGTCCACGTCGAGCACCTGCTTCTTCTTGACCTCGCCGTCGATGGTGACGGTCCAGGGACGCGTTTTAAGGTTCTTTGCCAGCCCGGCCGGCTCGTACTTGTCGGTCGAAAATTCGTAATAGTTGTTGTAGTTGGTAACGTCCTTGTAGGGCGTGATCGCTTCGGTGGTGGAGAATGGACTCTTCTGCATGCCGTCAATTTTGGTGTTGGCCCGCGCCACCGACGAGGGGGACCCTATTTCGTGCAATCCCACCCCCGCCGCCACCGCCGCCGCCGCGCCCGCCAGCGCCGTGCCGGCCAGAAACTTTCGCCGGTCCAGATACAGGCTCTTCGGGGTGATCTCGGAAGATGGAATGTCGTCCGCTTTCTTGATCAGCATGAGAGAAAGCTCCTGAAAGGTTGCGCACCAACCACAACGCTGGATTGCTGTTTCTATTCTCTGTTAGATAGGACGCATTTGGCGGGGAAAAGTTGCATCGCGGGTCCAGATCCCCAAACCAAAGTCCATTGATTCGAGGGTACTTATTCCCTCACGTGGTCTCAGGTGCCGGTGGCCAGCATCTCGCAGACGCGCTGAATCTCGTCCCGCTGGGCGACGCTCAAGGCCAGAAATTCAAAGCCGTGACGCAGTCCGTCGCGATATCGCACCAGGGCGCGAAACCTGATGGGAAACGGCGCCATGGGTAATGCCAGTTCCATGGAGACGACTTCCCCAGGCTGCAGTTCGCCGGTCAAGGTGGCCCCGATGCCATCTTCTCCGAGTTCGCTCGATCGTCCCCAAAAAGATACGTTTTCTCCGGAACGGAAAACGTAAACTGACACGCGAACATCGAGTGCGTGGCGGGGAAAGCGGCGCGACGCGCGGGAATCAGCTTTGGGATCGGTCAGGCGTTTGCTCATGCGCCCCCTCGGGAGACATCGTCGCGGCGATGGCGGGACGCCCTCGGGACAGCCGGCAGGATGCCGGCGCTATACAACGCTCGGGCGGTCAAGGTGCTAGTTTCCATGCAGAGGGTATCCCGACTCCAGCGGGAGTTTGCTTTCGACTCGCAGGACGGTAATGCCTCCGGTTATTGAGTACACGTCCACCAGGCCCACGGCGCCGGGCGTGGATTCCACCGCCTCCACCACTGCCTTGTCGGAATTCACCACCACAATGGCGGGATGATTCGCTCTGCCGTGGTTGGCATTGCTGATGAGAGCGCTGACCTCGTCGCTCGACATGCCATAGACTTTTTCCAGCACCAGCTTCATCTCCGTCGCCGCCGGATTGAGGCTGAAGAAAGTGATCGGCTTACCCTTGGGCCAGCGGCTGGTCTGTCCCTTGCAGATCTTGACCAGCTCGGCCATGCTGACCTCGGCTACACCATTGGATTTGTTGGAAACCAGCGCCATGTCTTTGGCCCAGGCCGCGCTAAAGCAACCTGCGACCGCCAGCCATGCACCGAATACATATCTCCAAAGCACAACTCTCCCCCAGACTGTGAAAACCCGTCCACCGATTGTCCTCGAAGCCGGAGAGTTGCTCAATGCCAACCGGCGCCGGGTTACCAGCAGAGGCACTACAGAGCCACGAATCACGCGGGGACAGCCGCCCCTTCGACTTCGCTCAGGGCAGGCTCTCGGCTGTCCGCTCGAGCACAGCTCGACAGGTTTTTGCCCGTCACAAAAATAGCGGAGCTTCGCTCCACCGGGCGAACGAGGACGTCTGCCCCTGAGCGAGCTGGGTGTCGTATCATCTCCTGCATGGCTGCCCTGCCCGAGCCTTCTTCCATTCTGAGCTTCGAGGACGCGCGCCACCTGGTGGAAGAGCACGCCGCGCATTTGCGTCCCCACGGCAAGGAACTGGTGGAGTTGCTTGAAGGCGCCGGACAAATTCTGGCTGAGCCGGTGCTTGCCGACCGAAATTTTCCGCCCTTCGCCCGCGCCATGCGTGATGGGTACGCGGTGCGTGCCGCTGATCTTTCCCGCCTGCCCGCGACCCTTGAAGTAATCGGAGAAATCAAGGCGGGGGCGCGCACTGAGAATGTTCCTGCGCTGCAGGCGGGGCAGGCGGCGGCCATCATGACGGGCGCGCCCGCGCCTCCAGGTTCAGACGCGGTGGTGATGGTGGAACACACCGCACGAGATGGAGGACAGGTGCAGATCATGAAACCGGTGGGCGCGGGCGACAACATCGCCGCTATCGCCTCCGAAGCGAAGCGTGGCGAGCGGCTGCTGTCTCCCGGAGCACGGCTCGACTATGCCGCCATTGCGGTGGCTGCGTCGGCGGGCCGAAGCCGCCTGCTGGTTTACCGCAAACCGAGAGTGGCGATCCTCTCGACCGGCGACGAAATCGTGGACATCGACGTTCCCCCGGCGGCCACTCAGATTCGCAACTCGAATACCTATTCGCTGGCCGCCCAGGTGCAGGCCGCGGGCGGAGAACCGGTGCTGCTGCCGATTGCCCCCGACGAACCCGCCCGCCTGCGTGAACTCATTGCCGACGCCCTGGAGTCCGATCTGGTGCTGCTGGCGGGCGGGGTGTCGATGGGCAAGTACGATCTGGTGGAAGCCGTCCTCGCGGAATTCCAGGCAGAATTTTTCTTCACCGGAGTTTTCATTCAACCCGGCAAGCCGGCCGTGTTCGGTCGAGTCCCGTGTGATCGCGGACAACTCGCCCGCGAGTCGGTATCTTCCCCGGCCCACGTTTATTTCTTCGGACTGCCTGGCAATCCAGTGTCAACCATGGTGACGTTCGAACTCTTTGCCCGCCCTGTGCTCGAAGCTCTGGCCGGCATGGCGCAGCGCAAGCTGGCATTTCTGCAGGCCCGGCTGAAATCGGAGATAACAACCAAGACCGGCCTGAAACGATTCCTGCCGGCCATTCTGTCGGGAGAATTCGAAAACACGGAAGTGGAACTGGTGCGATGGCACGGCTCCGGTGACGTGGCGTCAATGCCGAGCGCAAATTGCTATGTCGTGATTCCTGCAGATCGCAACCGGATTGCAGCCGGAGAATCCGTGGCCGTCCTGATGCGGTAGCAGCGGCGGGCAGGGAAACAAAAAGGTCACTCCCTTCGACTTCTGGGCCACGGATTGACGCGGATCAACACGGATAAACCCAAGAATTTAGATCGGTGAGAATCCGCGTGAATCCGTGGCAGAAGTCGGAAGGGAGTGTCCAGCCCACACGACCACCCTTGTGTTGCTAAGATAATGCTGGTCGTCGCGGAGGCAAGTGGCTCAAAAGCTCTCACACTACGATAGGGCGGGCCGGGCGACGATGGTGGACGTTTCCGCGAAGATCGCCAGCAAGCGTGAAGCCGGCGCCAGCGCTTTCGTCGCGCTGAAGCCTGCCGTGCTAAAGGCGCTGCCGAAAAATCCCAAGGGCGATCCCCTTGAAGTGGCCCGGCTGGCGGGGATCATGGCGGCCAAGCGCACATCCGATCTGATCCCGATGTGCCATCCCCTGCCGCTTTCCCACGTTGATGTGACCATGCGGCTGTGCGAGAATGGCGTCGCTATTAGCTCAAAAGTTATCACTACGGCGGTTACAGGAGTGGAGATGGAAGCGCTGGTCGCGGCCAGCGTGGCCGCCCTGACCGTGTACGATATGTGTAAAGCGCTGGACAAGGGAATCGAGATCCGGGAGATCGTGCTCGAGCACAAATCCGGAGGCAAGAGCGGTAACTACACCCGAGTTCGAAAGAAGGCTCGAAAAAAGGTCCGCAAAAAGACCTAGCCTGCCATGCCGAACAGTGTCAAAGTCCTGCTGGTGGACGACAATCCCATGGTCCTGGGACTGCTGCACGGCGCCCTGACCGCGCTGGCCAGCGTCACCACTTCCAGCGACACGGCCGACGCCCTGCTGAAAGCGGTGGACGACCCGCCCGATCTGCTGGTGAGCGACTACCGCATGCCCGGTATGGACGGCCACCAGTTGGTCGAGCGGCTGCGCAGCCGTCCCAAGACCGCGGGCATTGCGGTGATCCTGCTGGCCAGCAAAGCCGATATCTCGGAGAAACTTTCCAGCCAGGAACCGGTGGATGACTTTGTCGAAAAGCCTTTTTTTCTGAAAGAGGCCACGCAGCGCATCAAGCGCGTGATCGACAAAATTGCGCTGGAAAAAATGGCCAAGACCGCACCCTCGGACGGCGTCCTGCGCGGCAGCCTGGCGCAGATGAACGTGATCGACCTGGTGCAATCGCTCGAAATGGGACGCAAGAGCTGCGCCCTTACGCTCACCAACGAACGCGACAAATGCGAAATGTATTTCAGCGAAGGCCAGGTGACCCACGCCGCTTACGGCTCGCTCACCGGAGATAAGGCTGTTTTCAAAGTCTTGAGTTGGACGGGCGGCAACTTCCAGATCAACTTCGAAGGTAAGACCAGCAAACAGACCACCACGTTAAACACCCAGGGCCTGCTGATGGAAGGCCTGCGCATGCTGGATGAATCCAAGCGCGACGATGGCCCCTCCGAGGAAGAAGAGGAAGATGTCCTCCTCGACTCCTGAAGCTCTTACTGCCGCCGTGCTCACCGTCAGCGATTCTTCGGCCCGCGGCGAGCGCGCCGATCTCTCTGGGCCAGCGGTTGCGGAAATCCTGAAGCGCAAGAATTTTGCGATCGTCGCAAGCGAAATCGTGGCCGACGATCAGCCTGCCATTCAACAGGCAATCATTCGGCTGGCGGGGAAGGCCCGCCTGGTGGCGACCACCGGAGGCACTGGAATCGCCGAGCGCGACGTAACCCCCGAAGCCACGCGCGCGGTGTGCAGCCGGCTGCTGGAAGGCGTAGCCGAACGCATGCGCTTCGAGGGCTCCAAAAAGACTCCCAGGGCGGCCCTCAGCCGGGCCCTCTGCGGAGTGCGTGAGAGGTCGTTGGTCCTGAACCTGCCGGGAAGCCCCCGCGGCGCGGCTGAGTCACTCGAAGCCGTGATTGATTTGTTGCCGCATGCCCTCGAATTGCTGATCGGAAATACGAAGCACACATGAGCACGTGTGTGGTCAGTGAAATGTGTGGCTCAGTGTGAACTTTCTCTTTACCAACAGGCGTCATCCTGAACGGCCTTCAGGCCGTGAAGGATCTGGCGTGAAGCAGATCCTCTCTTTGCCACTGCGTTGCCGCCGGTGCGCGCCAGATCCTGAGGGACTAAAGTCCCTCAGGATGACGCCGCTGTAGGGGATGGCTTCGAATTGAGCTACTACCACCCCGACCCACACTTTGTTTAGGACAGTTCGGATAAACTGCTAGGCTTACCCATTGGAAACCATCAAACACATATTCCTGCGCTACTCCGCATTCCTCTGGGGGCTGCTGAAGCCTCTGGGGGCGTGGGGAGTTTTTGTCATCGCGGCGCTGGACGGCGCCGCTCTCGGGTTGCCCATGGACCCGATCGTTGCCACCTACGTGTACCAGAATCGCTCCCGCTTCCTGCTCTACGTGCTCATGGCCGCGACCGGATCGACGGTGGGCAGTATCGTGATTTACGGCATCGGATATCTGGGCGGCGAAGAACTGTTGCGCAAGCGCATCTCGCCCGAGCGCTTCGACAAGTTTCACCGGGCTTTCCAAAAGCATCCCTTCTGGAGCCTGATGCTGCCCGCCATGCTGCCTCCGCCCACGCCGTTCAAGCTGTTTGCGCTGGCGGCGGCAGTCTCTGAAATGCAATTCAGCCATTTCCTGCTGGCCATTTTCGCCGGCCGATTTGTGCGCTTCCTGACGTTGTCCATTCTTACCCTGTTGTTCGGTCCCCAGTTCGTCCAAATCTCCGGGACTATTTTCCGCGAGCATTGGGCGCTGGCGCTGGCAGGGGTGGCTGTGGGATTGGCCATCTGGCTGGTAGTGATCAGACTAAAGAAGAGAAAAATGTAGGCGCGAGCGTCCCGCTCGTGCGGTTTTGGAATCACTACAGACCACGTGGGGACAGCCGCCCCCGGCTGTCCGGCGGAGCGAAGCTCCGCTATTTGTCTGAGGAAAAAACCTTGTCGAGCTGCGCTCGACCGGACAGCCGAGGGCGGCTGTCCCCACGCATTTTACGCTGCGGCCGCGTGGTCGCCTTTACCCATGGCCTCGGAGAGCGCCGCCAGCACCACCGGCGTCGCGAAAAATACGGAGGTAAACAGTAAATCGCCTTCCACTCCCTGGCGGAAGAAGGGCAAAGCCAGCGTGTATGACGTCATCAGTCCACCGAAGTTCTTGGGATACATGTCATAGGCCGCCCACACCGCAAAATTGCTGATCACGAAGAATGACACTGAGCTGGCGAGGGCCGCGCCAATCACGGGCAACGGTTTCGCGTTTTCCCGCAGCCGGGTTCCCAGCCACAACACCGCCGCGTACCATGCCCAGGTCACGAAATGGTCCCAGACAAATGGGTAGGCATAGACCACTTTGGTAAGAACTACGTCTGAAGCCGCCATCACCACCAGCGGGACCCACAGGAAGCGCCGCGGGCCGCGGGCCCCGAAGAAAAGCAGGGCTGCCGCTACCGGGGTAAACGTCCAGGGATGAGGCATGAACCGAACTGCGACGGCAAGCGCGAGGAACAAGTAGGCCAGCATGATCACCTCAATCGGCAGCAATGATTGTGGCCCGCCCCGGGCGCCGCGTCAAGCGTTGTGGAATTGGATTATCCGGTGTGGCGCGGGCGCCCTCGCCCGCGTTAAGGCGGGTCACAATAGAAAATCTGGGGGGAAATCAAAAGCGCAAGTCCGAAACAGAAGGCAAGGTCAAAAGCCAAAAAAAAGGCAAAGTCAAAAGCCGCGGGCGAGGGCGCCCGCGCCACATCAGGCTAGGGACGGCTGCGGGTTCCGAATGCCTCCCGCACGACCTTGAGATTCCGATCGAGCTCTACGCTCGCGCCCAACACCCCGCGCCGGGCTTGTCCGGGATAGTCATAGCGCAGGTCGCGGAATCGAACGATGTAACCCGACCCGATCTCCTCCGGTTCGACCACGGGATATTGTGCCCAGTCCAGATAGACCCGCCCCAGTTCGCTGCCTTTGGCCGCCAGCGTCACTGGTGTTTCCTCCGCCTTGTGGCGGATTTGCATTCGACCCTCCGGGTCCGCGTCCGGGATGGAAGAATCCACCAGCATGGTGGCGAAGAAATCCTGGGTCTCGACCACGCCATACCACTTGAATGGATTCAGCCAGTAGGGATAAGCCGAAACCCGCACCGGATCAGCGCCATCGTAGAGCCGGGAATTCGAGAGCGTTGACGGCGCGCCGGTGCTCATAGTCGCGCACGCCCCAGACGGCAATCACGCCCAGCAGGGCGACCACGGCGGCCAGGCGTCCGGCGGGGCCTTTGCGGCGCACTCCGATCTCATCGTTGATGAGGGAGAAGAGCGCGGGCAGGGCCAGGCCGCCGATCAGCAGAATGAGAAGCAGGGGCTCGATGATGAAGACGATGTCCCACGAATACCACTTCTCCCAGAACGGCCAGAACGGACGCACGCCGTAATTATTGGTGAAGTCGAGCAGGATGTGCGTAGTGCCGGCAAGATAGGCGAACAGGAAAAGCAGACCCCAGCGCGGCGGCAGATTCGGATCTTTCACCTTGCGCCCGCGCAGACGCCAGATGAAATACATCAGGCCAACCACCAGCGCCTGCACCAGCACGAGCCCAAGAAACGAATGGGTGAAGCCGCGATGATGGGCAAAGCCAAAGACCGGGTCCTTGAAATTTCCCAGGATGTCGATATCGGGGGCTTCCGCCGCCAGGGTCATCGTGGCCGTGGCCAGCGCCGTCTTCCGGTTGAACCCGGCGCGGGCGAGACAGGCCCCGGTAAGAAAGTGGGTAACAGGTTCCAAAGTTTATTGTAGCGCGGCAGTAGCCATGTGGGTCGGACACTCCCTCCGACTTCGCTCAGGGCAGGCTCTGTCCGACGCTTTTGATCTTGACCTTGGTGTTGGTTCTGGTTCTGTGCACTACCGGGCAGATCCAGATACCAAAATCAAAGTCAAAGGCGTCGGACAGGAGTGTCCGACCCACACGGGAACAGCAATGCCAGCGCGTCGGGGACGATGCTGATTGTGGCGGGCAGGGTCCCCAGCAATTCTCCGTCGGCTTCCACGAAGATGCGGGAATTCGCGGCCGCATCAACCCGCGTCCGGCAATCTATCTTCAACCCATCCACCAGATCGATTCCGTCCACCTGCCAGCGCGCCCCTACCAGGCCGCGCACGATGTAGCTCAGATACGCCATCCGGCTGCGGGTACGAAAAAGCACCAGCCGTAAGTCGTTGCGGTCGAGCGCAGCCCCCGGCGCCAGCTCGCGCAGCACGCCTCCAAAGTTCCGGATGCGAACCGCCAGCAGTTGAGAGACCTCCATCGGCGAATCCGGGTGCATCTCGACCGCAAATTTTTCCATGGGATGAGTCAGCCACAGGCGCGTGGCTTTGGCGTAGTAGGCGGCCATGCCCAGATGGCCTTTGACCAGCGGGTTCAACTTGTAGAACAGATGCGCATCCGCGCCGATGCCGGCCGCGACCGTGAAGAACCGCGAGCCTCGCTTGCCTTCAAGATCGGTATATTCCACGCGGCCCAGGGCAATGCGCCGGGGCGTTGCCGTCAGAAGCGCCTTCGCCGCGCCCGTCGGCGAGAGCGGCAATCGCAGATCGTGGGCCAGCGCATTGGCTGTGCCCAGAGGGATGATGCCCAGGGCGGCATCGCTTCCCGCCATGCCCTGGAGAACGTCATGGGCGGTGCCATCGCCGCCACAGGCGATGACGGTGTCACATCCGGCGGCGATGGCCTGGCGTGCCTGTTCGCCCGCGTCTGCCTGCCCTCGCGTGGGTTCCGCCGTTACCTCGATCCCGGCCTGGCGCAACACTGCCAATGCTGCTTCAACGTCCGCCAGTCGCCGCGCCCGGCGCCGGCCAGACAGCGGGTTGTAGAAGAGAGCGGCCTTGCGCATCAAGATTGGAATGGGAGATCAGGATGGATTGTACTGGAAGCACAGTCTGCCTTCCGGTTGCGCCAGGCGGTGCTTTTTACTAAGCTACCTCTGCCCGGGGGCCCATTCATCTTTCGCTAGGCCATTCATCCTTGGAGGGAGAACTGCCATGAGAACCTGGCTCTCGCTTTTGTTCGCCCTGTTGCTGAGCGGCATGGTCGCGGCTCAGACTCATCCGGCCCAGAATCATTCAGCCCACGCTCAGCCGAAGCCGGCCACGCTGATGGCCGGGCTGGGAGACTTGCATCACGCCGTCTCCACCAAAAATCCGCAGGCGCAGCAATTCTTCGATCAGGGACTGCGCCTGATCTACGCCTTCAATCACGACGAGGCCGCACGGTCATTCCAACGCGCCACCCAGCTCGACCCCAAACTCGCCATGGCCTACTGGGGAGTGGCTGAGGCCGTGGGACCGAACTACAACGACCCTGCCAGCGATGAGCGCTTTGCCGAGGCCCACAACGCCATCCAGAAAGCGGTCGATCTCTCAGCCAACGCTTCGCCGGCCGAGCAAGCTTACATTCAGGCCATGGCGCTGCGATTTCCAGCCGATCCTAAAGCCGACCGCAGGCAGGCCGCCGAGGCCTATCACGACGCCATGCGCGAGGTGGTCAAGAACTTTCCCGACGATCTGGACGCGGCCACGCTGTTCGCCGAGTCCGGCATGAACCTGCACCCCTGGGGTTTGTGGCACCTTGACGGGACGCCGGAAGCCGGCACGGAAGAAATCGTGGCTACGCTCGAATCGGTGATCAAGCGCGACCCCAACCACCTGGGCGCGATCCACTATTACATTCACTCCGTCGAAGCTTCGGCATCTCCGGAGCGGGCGCTGGCGGGCGCGAACCGCCTGGCCGCCCTGGCGCCCGCAGCCGGCCACATCGTTCATATGCCGGCCCATGTTTACATTCGTACCGGCGACTACGCCGCGGCGGTCAAGACCAACGAGGCGGCAGCCATGGCCGACCGCGCCTACATCAAGGCCAGCGGGGCCCAGGGCCTCTACCCCATGATGTATTACAGCCACAATCTGCATTTCATCGCCATGTGCTCCGCCATGAATGGCGATTACCCCGAGGCCATCAAGAGCGCGCAAATGCTGGCGGCTCACGTGCGGCCGCACGTAAAGGACATGCCGCCGCTCGAAGGCTTTATCACCATCCCGATCGCGGTGGACGTCCGTTTCCGCAAGTGGGATGCAATTCTGAAGATGCCGAAACCCGATGCTGCAATGCAGGTTGAAACCATATTCTGGCACTTCGCCCGCGGCATGGCGCTGGCCGGAAAAGGAAAGCCGGACGAAGCCCAGGCCGACTACGAGGTCGTAGCCGGCGCGGAGAAGAACACGCCCGAAGATGCGATCTTCGCCATGCCCGTGAATAACAAGACCAAGGACGTCCTGAAGATCGCCCGGGATGTGTTGGGCGCGAAGATTGCCCTGGCGAAAAAGGACAATGCTGCCGCCATCGCGCAATTGCAGGAGGCGGTCGAGGTCCAGGACTCGCTGAAATACAACGAACCGGAAGACTGGTTCTTCCCTGTGCGCGAGTCGCTGGGCGCTGCGCTCCTGCTGAACGGAGACGCGGCCGGCGCCGAAAAAGTCTTCCGCGAGGACTTAGACCGCCATCCGCGCAATCCGCGTTCGCTGTTCGGCCTGCAACAAGCGCTGAAAGCACAAAAGCGCGACTATGACGCCGCCTTCGTCGAAAAAAGATTCCAGGGGGCATGGAAGGGCAGCATGCAATTGAAGGTAGAAGACCTGGTGTAGCTGAGCTGCCGCAGGGCCGGACAGTGGGTGCTCCGCGGATCCACCTGCCATATAATCTCTCAGTCATGCCTGCCGCGACCAAGGGGACCGAAAAAAAGATCGAAGCGCTGCGGGACAAGATCCGCCATCACGAATACCGCTACTACGTTCTCGACGATCCCGAGATTTCCGACGCCGACTTCGACCAGCTCATGATTGAGCTGAAGAAGCTCGAAGACCAACATCCGGAACTGGTCACGGCCGATTCGCCCACGCAGCGCGTGGGCGGCAAGCCGCGCGAAGGCTTCGTCAAAGCGCCGCACTCCTCGCCCATGCTGTCACTGGACAACACTTACAGCGAGGAAGAACTGCGCAACTGGGAGCGTCGCGTGCACGAACTCAGCGGCCGGGACGAGATCGACTACGTGTGCGAACTGAAGCTCGACGGAATGTCGCTGGCCCTGCATTACGAGAACGGCAAACTGGTGCGCGGCATCACACGCGGCGACGGGAGCATCGGCGAAGACGTCACCCTGAATGTGCGCACGGTGCGGTCGATTCCGCTTTCCATCCCGCTGGACAAGCTGAAGAAGGCCGGGATTCCCGCCGATCTTCGAAGTCCGCGGCGAAATGCTCATGCCCATCGCAGCCTTCAAGAAAATGAACCAGGAGCGCGAGCAAAAAGGCCTGTCTGCTTTCGCCAACCCGCGCAATGCCACCGCCGGCACCGTCCGCCAACTCGAGCCCAGCATCACCGCGGAACGCCGGCTGGACTATTTCACCTACATGCTGCTGAAAGATGGCCGCACCTGGTTCGACCACCACTCCAAAACCCTGAATGCCCTTGATGCCGCCGGATTCAAGGTCAACCACACGCGCAAGCTGGCCAAATCCTTCGACCAGATTTGGGGGTTCATCGAGCAAGAAGAGCCCAAGCGCGAAACCCTCCCGTACGAGATCGACGGCATCGTCATCAAGGTCGATCGCACCGCGCTGCAACAGGAACTCGGCTACACCGGGAAAGCGCCGCGCTGGGCGATCGCCTACAAATACGCCGCGCGCGGAGGCATCACGAAAATCGAAGACATCCTGGTGCAAGTCGGACGCACCGGAAAACTCACGCCAGTCGCGGCATTGAAGCCGGTCCCCATCGGCGGCACCACGGTCAGCCGCGCCACCCTGCACAACATGGACGAGATCGAGCGTCTGGGCGTCAAGATCGGCGACTGGGTCGAGGTCGAGCGCGGCGGCGACGTGATTCCCAAAGTCACGCGAGTGGTCGAAGACAAGGACCATCCCCGCGGCCACAAATCGTTTCACATGCCGGAACGATGCCCGGTGTGCGGAGGCCACGTCGTTCGCACCGAAGGCGAGGCCGATCACCGCTGCGTCAACGCCAACTGCCCGGCCAAGCTGCGCGAGACCATCCTGCACTTCGCTTCCCGCGGCGTCATGAATATCGACGGCCTGGGCGATGCGCTGGTCACCCAACTCACCGACCGCAAGACTGGTGAAAAACGTCGCCGATATCTACAAGCTGACCAAGGAAAATCTGCTCTCGCTCGAGCGCATGGGCGACAAATCCGCCGAGAATGTACTGGAAGAAATCAAGAAATCGAAGAATCTGCCTCTCGAACGCGTGATCTATGGCCTGGGCATTCGCATGGTCGGCGAACGCACCGCGCAATTCCTGGCCGAGCACTTCGGT
Organism: Terriglobia bacterium; assembly: GCA_963699935.1. Taxonomy (GTDB): domain Bacteria; phylum Acidobacteriota; class Terriglobia; order Terriglobales; family Acidobacteriaceae; genus JAIQFF01. Next base: position 30,526 of record CAVOVU010000016.1, on the reverse strand, counting down.
TCGATGGACGCGCTGATGAATGCCAGTGAAGAGGAGTTGCAGGAAGTGAACGAAGTCGGCCCGCGCATCGCGGAAAGCATTGTGGAATTTTTCCAGGAGCCCAAGAACCGGACGCTGGTAGAGCAGCTCCAGGGACTAGGCCTGCGTTTGACTGGAACGAAAAAGCAACGGGGCACCAAACTGGCGGGCAAGACTTTCGTGCTCACCGGCACACTCCCCCACCTCACTCGGGATGAAGCCAAGAAGATGATCGAAGATGCCGGCGGCCGGGTCTCCGGCTCAGTCAGCAAGAAAACGGATTTTGTGGTGGCTGGCGACGAGGCCGGCTCCAAGCTGGATAAGGCCAAAGAGCTGGGAGTGAGAGTAATCGGGGAAAAAGAGATGCAGGAGTTGCTGGGCTAGCAATCTCTGCCTGCGGGACCACATCGGCAACAACTACCCCGCCATCGCCCCCTTGATCCGCCCATACGTAGTCTCCAAACTCTCCGGCAGGACTCTCGTTTCCCCGACGACCGTCATGAAGTTGGCATCGGCCACCCAGCGCGGCAGCGCGTGCAGGTGGATGTGTCCCGCCACCCCCGCACCGGCCGCTTTGCCGATATTCATCCCCAGGTTGATCCCGTCCGGGGTATAAAGCTGGCGCAGGACTCGCTCCATCTTCTGCCCCAGATCCATCATTTCGTGGGCTGCTTCTGCCGGCAGCTTCTGCAGCTCATCCAGATGGGCGAAAGGCACGATCATCACGTGCCCCGAGGTGTACGGGTAGGTGTTCAAGACCACGTAGCAGTGCTGGCCGCGATGGACAATGCGGGCTTTGGCGTCGTCCCCGGCCTTGGGCAGATCGCAGAAGATGCATCCAGAGGTCTTGTCGATGCCGGCCACGTAGGCATAGCGCCAGGGAGTCCAGAGATAGTCCATGGCAGGGCAGAGTAGCAGAAGAGCGCTGCTGGCTTCTAGCTGCTGGCTTCTGGCTAGTTCCTGCCGCGCTGTCGAGCTTCGCTCGACTGGGCGGACGAGGGCGTCCGCCCCTACGTGGGTCGTATTGGCGAGAAGCCAGCAGCCAGGAGCCAGAAGCTGTTTTTGCTGTTTGACACTGTTCGGAAGCGGTTGCTACACTCGAAGAGTTCCCTTTGGACGCGGGTTTGCTTAGAGACGTCCGACCGCTGGGATTGTTCCAGTCCGTCCGCCAGGGCGGGCTCAACACAACCTTAGACTAACGCCAGCCGTCCGCTAATCGCCCCGCACCCATCCCCGCACCCACGTGCGTGGAAAACCCGAGAGAGGCCATCAACCTTGCCTGACGATAACAACGCCCACAACCTGGATTCCGCGACTTCGACCTCAGTCGTTGAGCGACCCGTGGAATCCGCGGAGGGCTCGACCTTAAACAGCGACTCCCCCCAGCCCCAGTCTGCGCATAACGAAGTGACCCAGAATCTGGACGAAAAACCCTCAGCCACCGAAGACTTCGCCTCCGCCCTCGAGAGCTTCACCACCGAGACGGAAGAAGCTGCCCGCGAGGACAACGTCATCAAGGGCACCGTGCTGAAGATTACCCCCACCCACGTGGTGGTGGATATCGGCGCCAAGTCCGAGGGCATGCTCCCCATTGCCGAAGTGATGGACCACTCCGGCAAGCCGCGCTTCCAGCCCGGCGACGAAATCGCCGTCATGCGCGACAAGGGTGAGACCGAGGAAGGCTACATCAACCTCTCCCACCAGAAGGCGCAGCGCCTGCGCGCCTGGGACGAGATTGAGAAGGCCCATAACGAGAAGAGGCCGATCAAAGCTGTAGTGATCGAGCGCATCAAGGGCGGCCTGACGGTCGATATTCTGGGCGCCCAGGCATTCCTGCCGGGGTCCCAGGCCGACCTGCGTCCGCTGCGCAATCTGGATGTCCTGAAGGGCGAAACTATCGAAGTTGCCGTCATCAAGCTCAACAAGAAGCGCGGCAACATCGTGGTCTCGCGCAAGCAGCTGATGGAAGAGGAACAGAACGAAAAGAAATCGAAGACCCTCGAGCACCTGGAAGAAGGCACCGTCCTCACCGGCGTGGTAAAGAACCTCACCGAGTACGGCGCTTTCGTTGACCTGGGCGGAATCGACGGCCTGCTGCACATCACCGACATGTCCTGGGGACGCCTTACGCATCCCCGCGACCTGGTCAACGTGGGCGACCAGATCCAGGTCAAGGTGCTGAAGTTCGACAAAGACAAGCAGCGGGTTTCGCTGGGATTCAAGCAGCTCACCCCTGACCCCTGGCTGGATGCATCGCATCGCTATCCGGTGGGCGCGCACGTCAGCGGACGCGTCATCAGCGTCACCGACTACGGCGCATTCGTCGAGCTCGAGCAGGGCATCGAAGGCCTGGTCCACGTCAGCGAGATGACCTGGTCGAAGCGCATCAAGCACCCGTCGAAGCTGGTCAATGTGGGCGATCAGGTGGATTGCGTGGTGTTGAGCGTGAATCCGCAGGAGCGGCGCATTTCTCTGGGCATGCGGCAGTTGGCGGCCAATCCCTGGGACGCGCTGCATGACAAGTATCCGGTAGGCGCGACGGTCGAAGGCCGGGTGCGCAACCTCACCGACTTTGGCGCCTTCATCGAAATCGAGGAAGGCATCGACGGCCTGGTCCACGTCAGCAATCTGAGCTGGACCAAGCGCGTAAAGCATCCATCGGAAGTGCTGAAGAAGGGCGACCGGGTGAAGGCCATCGTCCTGGCCATTGAACCCGACAAGCGCCGGCTTTCGCTGGGCGTGAAGCAACTTCAGCCCGATGTGTGGGAAACTTTCTTCGAACAGCATCACGTGGGCGACGTGCTGCACGGCAAAGTCCTGCGGGTAGCGACCTTCGGCGCATTTGTCGAAATCGCCGAGGGCATCGAAGGCCTCTGCCACAACAGCGAAGCCGTGGATGCGAACGGCCAGCCTCTCACTCTCGAACCCGGAGTCGAGCACGACTTCAAGATCATCAAGATGAATCCGGAAGAAAAGAAAGTCGGCTTGAGCATCAAGGCAGTCGGCGAGGAAGCCTCCCGCTCCGAAGTGGAGGCCTACAAGCAGCCAGTATCAAGCACGGGCGGCTCCACCATCGGCGAGCTCATGTCGTGGAAGCGCGCCGGCGGGGACAACAACTAGGCAGGCATGGGTATGGGTAATGTTGGGTGGCCGCGGGCGATTCGCCCGCGGCTTTTTCTTTTCACACCGCCAGCGTCATCCTGAATCCCGGCTTTCGCCGGGTGAAGGATCTGGCGTGGGCCACCGAAAAGTCCGCCCCAGCGCGTATCCGCTCCGCGCCAGATCCCTTCGACTTCGCTCAGGGCAGGCTCTTCGGGACTGAAGTTCCTCAGGATGACGTCTTGGAAAAGAAGAAGTTCACTACGTCAGCTTTACTTCCACCAGCTTGCGGTCTTCATCTGACACCTTGAAAAACTCCCGCGGCTTCAGGGCCAGCAGGTTGGCCAGGAAAACTTCGGGCAACTGCTTTATGCGGGTGTTGTAGGTGTTCACATCGTCGTTGAAAAATTCGCGGCGATCGGCGATGCGTTCCTCCAGCTCAGAAATGCGGTTCTGCAGCTTCAGGAAATTCTCATTCGCTTTCAGTTCAGGATAGTTCTCGGCCACCGCGAACAGCCCGTGCAGCGCGCCGGTCATCATCAGGTCGGCTTGCGCCTTTTGCCCGATGCTGGCGGCATTCATCGACGCCGCCCGCGCCTGCGTGACCGACTCCAGCGTCTGGCGTTCGTGCTGCATGTAGCCTTTCACGGTCTCCACCAGGTTCGGGATTTCGTCGCGCCGCTGTTTGAGCAACACATCAATGTTCGCCCAGGCGCGGTCGTTATCGTTCCGCAGCCGGACCAGTTCGTTGTACATGATGATCAGGTAGAGCAGCGCTCCCGCCACCACGAAGAACACCGCCGCCGCCGCCACAATGCTGATGCCCATCTTCTGTCTTCTCCAAACCGCTGTGTCATCCTGAGCGAAGTGGCGGCTTCGCTTGCGAAGCAGCCACACAGTCGAAGGACCTCTATAAGCGGACCGGGCCCGCCACACACGTGCTTCCTAGTACAAGTTCAAATGCCACAGCAGCAAAGCCAGGCAAACCAGCGTCAGCGCCGCCCCGCCAAACACCATGCCCACCGCCCGCTTGCGCAGATCGTGTTGCACCGCTTGCTCCGCCTTCCAGGAAATGAGGAAGGTCTTTTCGTTCTGTCCCCGAACGATCATGTTGCGGTCGTGAGCGTCGTGCGCTTCTGGATTTTCCACGCAGGTGCCGGTCACGTGGTACTCCTGCCCCGGCAGAATGAGAGATTCGCGCAAGCGGTAGCGCCCGCTGGCCTGTTCGGAGGATTGGGGAATGGGTAAGCCGCCAGTTTCCCGAATATGCTGCAGAAACATCTGCCGCATCTGCTCTTTTCCGGGATCCTCCAGAGGGTGCGTCGCGGCGATCTTGTCGATCAGGTCAACCGGAATCTTTCCTCTTCCCGTGGTGGCCTGAGGTATCAGGCGGACCATCTCGAGCAAGGTCTGACGTCCCTGTTCACGCCTGGGATCGTCCTGCGGGCCCTTCTTGTCCAGCCAGTGCTCCATTTTAGCGGCGAGCGCGTTGGCGCCCGCCCGGTGGACATATTGCAGCAACTCTTCATCGCTGGCGCCGGTTCCCATCAGGGGCGCGATGTGGGCGCCATCCACGACCCGGGGCGGGCTTTCCGGCAAGTCATATTCCGCGGAGTAAGAATCGACCAGCACTTTGCCGGTCTGGTCCTGGACGTAGAATTTGGCGCCGTCCATGTCGGTGCGGTAGTGCTTCCATCCGCCATGCTCGCCGGTTTCGTAGTGCTCGATCCTGACCTGGTAGAAACAGCAGGGGGTGTGAGTGATGGGACTGGAGATCAGTTGATCGGCCAGGGCCTGCCCCCGCACCTGCACCAGTCCCATGGGAATGCTGCGGATGGGCATGCAGGGCGTGTCAGCGACGATCTTGAATTCGCGAAATACGCGGAAGCCCTTGAAGAAAATCCAGACTCCGGCTCCCGTCCCCAGAAACAACGCGCCCGTCGGATCCGATCGGCTCATACTCGGCTTACAGACAGAATGCTACTCAATCCAGCCCTCGAGGAGCAATTGCAATGGAGGTGCAGCTACTGCCTCAGACCCATCCAGCGCTCGGAGACGACGAGGGAGTTTCCGGGATTGTGCGGGTCGAAGCGGACAGAGGTGGGGAGGCCGAGCCGGCAGGAGTGGAGATTGATGAGCTGGCGCAGGTAGGTCACATCCTGCGAGGCCTCGTAGGACACTCCGGCGACGTCGTACTGGTAGATGAGGAAGGTAGAGGGGCGCTCGCGGGTGCCCGGCATCTCCTGAACATCGATCACGGTGCCGTCGGTGATGCGGCCGATGCGGTCGAGCCAGGCGCGCCGCTCCCGCTCCAGGTCATCGGCGGTCTTGGGCTTGCGGCGGAGCAGCAAGTAGGCGAGGCCAAGAACGGCTATGCCCACCAGGATGAAAAGGTAAAGGCGAAATGGAATCATGATGATTGCGGGAGACGGCCGCAGCGCGCAGGCGGTTCCCGCAACAGAATAAGGCCTGACAAGGAATCGGGGAAGTCTCGATGTAGGCGCGAGCGTCCCGCTCGTGCGGTTTTCGAATCACCACAGCCCACGTGGGGACGGCCGCCCGGCTGTCCGGCGGAGCACCGCTCCGTTATTCTGGCTCGGCCAAAACCTGGCTGAGCCCTGCTCGACCGGACAGCCAGGGCGGCTGTCCCCACGTGGCCGCTGGTTGCTCCCTGCACGAGCGTGGACGCTCGCGCCTACATTAGACGACGGGATTGCGCAGAGTTCCTATTCCCTCCACCATCACTTCCATGGTTTCTCCCGCGAGCACGGGGCCGACGCCCTGCGGCGTCCCGGTAGGAATCAGGTCTCCGGGCAGCAGCGTCATGACCTGGGAGATGTAGCGGATGACGACATCGAGAGGGAAGATAAAATCGCGCGTGTTGCCTTGCTGGCGTATCACGCCGTTGACCCTGGTTTCCACGGCAATCCCTGCCCAGGGATCGATTTCGCTCGTGACCAGCGGGCCGACCGGGCAGAAGGTGTCGAAGCCCTTGGCACGGGTCCACTGGCCGTCCTTCTTTTGCAGGTCGCGCGCGGTAACGTCATTCACACAGGTGTAGCCCAGAATGTAGGGACGAACATCTTCGTCTCCGGCCAACTGGTGGCATTTCCTGGCGATCACCACGCCGAGTTCGCCTTCGTAGTCCACGCGTTCGGCGATCCGGGGCCGGTGGACCTGGGCTCCGGGGGCCAGCAGCGAAGAGGGCGGCTTGAAGAAGATCAGCGGCTCGGCGGGAACTTCGTTTCCCAGTTCGGCGGCATGCTCGCGATAGTTGCGGCCCACGCAAACGATCTTCGAGGGACAGACCGGCGCGAGCAGCGTGGCCTCCGCCAGCGCAAGACGGTCCATGCGGCGCGTGGGAGCGTCTTCCAGGTCCGCCTCCGCCTCTTGCGGCGGGTTCAGAAATATGCGGGTGATCTGCTCCTGGCCGGCTACGGATTCGACAAGGCCGTAGTGAGTTTGGTTATTCAGTTGAAAACGGCAATATTTCATAACACCTCGAAGGCAGCTGTCAGCCATCAGGCCTCAGCCTTCAGCCAATAGACAAGATTGAAGGAATTCACCGCAAGATCCGACATGGATCTTTGATGGCTTTGGCCGATGGCTGAAAGCTGATAGCTGACAGCTCTTACGGTACTTGCTCATTCGCCTCCTCCGACCTCGCGCTTTCGTTGTTGCGCTCGTCCACCGCGGATACGGAATAGAAATATTTCGTTCCCGATTGCACGTTCGAGTCGCGGAAGGCCGGCGCCTTCACCGGTTCGGAGTTGAGTTTTGCCGGTTGGCCGCCGGCTTCGCGGCGGAAGATGTTGTAACCGGCAAGGTCGGCCTCGGTGTCGGGCGACCATACCAGATCGACGAATGGCGCCTGTCCTACACCCGAGAAAACCGCCTGCAGACCGGTGGGCACGGCGGGGGAAAAGGCATCATGGGCGAAGACCCGGGCCACCGGCGTGTCGTCACCTTCCACTTCAACCCCGGGCTTGCCGGGTTCGGCGACAACCGTTACCAGCGTGGCATGGTACTCGTAATGCATTTCCCACTCGACGGTCTGGTCAAGAAATTCGGGCACCGCGCTGACCGGTTGGGTTGGGGAACAGTCCGGCAGGCCGGCATCGCTGACTCTGGTATCTGTCTGCTTTCCCTGCTCGCGGCGATAGATGCGCAGCTTGTACGTGATCTCGCTCGACGGCGCCGGGGTTGGGGGACAATCCCACGAGAGCAGCACGCCGTCGCTCTTCACCTCGGCACGGAAATGATCCGGCGGGGGCAGCGTCGGCGCGGACGGGACCTGCACCTGGTTGGAGGGCCCGGCGCTGCGCCCGCTTTCGTTCTGCACCAACACCGCGTAGTTGATCGCGCCGGTAGGATGTTGCTTTTGCAGCGCCTCCGCCAGGATATCGGTGTAGCCGGCCTCAACCTTCGGGGCCGGCGTGCTTGTCCGGGTGGATGCAGTAGTAAGCAACGGAAATTGCCCGGCCGGGACTTCCGCCACCGGATTCTTGCAATCAGTCACGGGCAGGTCCAGGCTGCGACAAATGCGGGTTGCTCCCGGATGGCGCACGGACTGGCGGTCAACCGTCCTCGAGGGCACCGTCCAGGCCAGATAGACCTTATCGCCCTTGCGCGCAGCACGCAGATCGCTGACCGGCTTGGCCAGTTCAAGCGAAGGCGGGATGGGGACACCCGGAGCGCCGCAGGAAACAAACACAGCGCAGCTCAACCCGCAGATCAGAATATTCCAACTGGATCGCTTCATCGCGCGAACCAACAGGGTAACAGACGGGGTACGGGTTTCCCGTGCCCTGGTCAGTATCAACACACAACAAAACCTTTAACCACCAAGGACACGAAGGAGCACGAAGGAACCCTCAGGGGAAAACCCTTCGTGATACTTCGTGTCCTTTGGTGGTTAAAGGTTTTACGGCTGGTTCCACGCGGTACACGGGCAAGCTATGCGACTAACTCCTTGACCGCTTCGCGGAAGACGCGGGTGTGGTGATCGACATCTTCTGGATCGGCCTGAGGCGACATCAGGGCCATGTTGTGGAACGGCGTCAGCAGAATCCCGCGGTTCATGGCGTAGAGATGCATGAAGCGCTCCAACTCGAAGTCCATCGCGTCATGGGCCTGGGTGCCGTTTTTGGGACGGGCAGGCGAGAACTGATATTCGGCGCGGCAACCGAGCCGGGTTACGTGCCAGGGCAGGGCGAATTCGGTGATCGCTTTCTCGACTCCAGCCGCCCAGCGCTCGGCCGCGGAAATCATGCGGGGGAAGGCTTCCTTGGTCAGCACCTTGGTCAAGGTGGCCCGCATGGCGGCGAGCGAGAGGGCGTTGCCGGCCAGCGTCCCGCCAATTCCTCCGGTGTCGCAGTCTTCCAGGTTCTGGCCATCGGTGATGCACTTCGCGACTTCGTGAGTAAATCCGTAAGCCGCGCCCGGAACGCCGCCGGCAATGGCCTTCCCGAAGATGAAGAAGTCAGGATCGAGATTTTCCGCGCGGGTGTATCCGCCTGGCCCGGCACAGATGGTGTGGGTTTCGTCGATGATGAGTAATGTGCCGGATTTGCGGGTTAGGTCCCGCAGAGCTTTGTGGTAGCCGGTTTCGGGGTGGACGATGCCAACATTGGTCATGACCGGCTCGGCGAGCACGCAGGCGACATCGCCCGGGGCCAGGGCCTGCTGCAGGGCGGCGAGATCGTTGAACTCAACCACCTTGGTGGTGACCGCGGGATCGACGGGCGGCCCGATGTTGCCGCGGCGGGCTTGCGCCACGCCGTTTTTCAGGGTAATGAAACTTTCGTCCACGGTGCCGTGATAGCACCAGTTGAAAACCAGAATCTTGGGGCGCTTTGTAATCTGGCGCGCCAGGCGGATGGCGAAGCGGTTGGCGTCGGTTGCGGTCAGAGCAAATTGCCAGAAGGGCAAGCCGAAGCGTTGCTGCAATTCTTCGGCGACGAAAATCGCGTCTTCCGTGGGCAGCATCAGCGTGATGCCGCGCTTCATCTGATCTTCCACGGCTTTGACCGTGGCGAAGGGAGAATGCCCGGTCATGGCGCCGGTGTCGCCCAGACAGAAGTCGATGTAGCGGTGGCCGTCCACATCGTAGAAGTGCGCGCCCTGGGCCTCGCGGACGAAGGGCGGAAATGCGCCGGCCCACTTGATCATCCAGTTCATGGGCACGCCGCCGAGCAGCGATTTGCCGGCGCGCTCGAACAGCGCCTTGGACTTGGGGCGCTCGTTCACGAAGCGCTGCTGCTCGCGCTGCATGAGGGACTTGATCCGCTGCCGGTCGATGGACTTCATGTTGGGACAATCTTAACCACAGAGGACACAAAGGACACGGAGAAAATCTTGCCTCCGTGTCCCTTGTGTCCTCTGTGGTTAATGTCTTACAGGATGTACCGGGACAAATCCTGGTCTTTCACGATGTCGGCCAGCATCTTGCGGACGTAGTCGGCGTCCACTTTGATGTGCTCGCCTTTCTTGTCCGGGGCGTCGAAGCTGATCTCATCCAGGACGCGCTCCATGATGGTGTGCAGGCGGCGGGCGCCGATGTTTTCCGTGCCTTCGTTCACGCGGAAGGCGTAGCGCGCGATTTCTTCCTGGGCCTCGCGGGTGAACTCCAGCTTTACGCCTTCGGTTTCCATCAAGGCCACGTACTGCTTCACCAGTGAAGATTTCGGTTCGGTCAGAATGCGGATGAAATCTTCCATGGTCAGCGATTGCAGTTCCACCCGGATGGGGAAGCGGCCCTGCAGTTCGGGAATCAGATCGCTGGGTTTGGAGACGTGGAAGGCCCCTGCGGCGATGAACAGGATGTGGTCGGTGCGCACCATGCCATAGCGGGTGTTGACCGTGGTGCCTTCGACGATGGGCAGAATGTCGCGCTGCACGCCTTCGCGGGAAACGTCGGGGCCGTGGCCGCTCTCGCGTCCGGCGATCTTGTCGATTTCATCGAGGAAGATGATGCCGGAGTCTTCCACGCGATCGATGGCCATGCGCGTGACCTGGTCCATATCGATCAGGCGCTGTTCTTCTTCCTGAATCAGGTACTCGAAGGCCTCGTTGACCTTCATCTTCCGCTTCTTGGTGCGCTGGCCGAAGATGTTGGGCAGCATGTCCTTGATGTTGACGTCCATCTCCTCGACGCCCTGGTTGGAGATGATTTCAAAGGACGGGAAATTGCGCTCGCGCACGTCGATCTCGACCGTGCGGTCGTCGAGCTTGCCTTCACGCAGTTGCTGGCGAAGTTTCTCGCGGGTGCGGCTTTGCGACTCATGGCCGGAAGAAGCCGATGTCCCTTCGAGCACCATGCCGCCTGCGGATCCCTCGGCGGGGCGCGGAGGGGGAGGAGGAAGCAGAATATCCAGCAGGCGCTCTTCGGCGTTGAGTTCGGCTTTGTCGGAGACGTCTTCCAGTTTTTCTTCGCGCACCATTTCAATGGCGATTTCGACCAGGTCGCGGATCATGGATTCGACGTCGCGCCCCACGTAGCCGACTTCGGTGAACTTCGAAGCTTCCACCTTCAGGAAGGGCGAGTTGGCGAGCTTGGCCAGGCGGCGGGCGATTTCCGTTTTGCCCACGCCGGTGGGGCCGATCATGATGATGTTTTTGGGAATGACTTCTTCCGCCAGGTCAGGGGTAAGTTTCTGGCGGCGCATGCGGTTGCGCAGAGCGATGGCGACGGCGCGCTTGGCGTCCTTCTGGCCGACCACATGCTTGTCCAGCTCGGCGACGATCTCACGCGGAGTGAGTTCGTCGAGGGCGATCTGTTCGTCTTCAGCAGCAGCAGGTAGGTAGATAGCCATAAATCAGTCGTCGGTCGTCAGTCTTCAGTCGTCGATCCAGTCTTTGTTCTGACGACTGAAGACCGACGACTGACGACTAGAGTTCTTCAATCGTCACCTTGTCATTAGTATAGATGCACATTTTGCCCGCAATCTTCATTGCTTCTTCGGCGATCTGGCGGGCGGTCAGCTGGGTGTGGTCGGCCAGGGCCTGGGCGGCAGCCTGGGCGTAGGGGCCGCCGCTGCCGATGGCGGCGATGCCGCCGTCGGGCTCGATCACGTCGCCTTGCCCGCTCAGCAGGAACGTCTGGTCTTTATCGGAGACCAACAGCAGGGCTTCCAGATGGCGCAGAAACTTGTCAGTGCGCCAGTCTTTGGCCAGTTCGACCGCGCCCCGTCCCAGGTTGCCGTGGTATTGCTCCAGCTTCGATTCGAAGCGGCTGAAGAGGGTGAAGGCGTCGGCGGTGGAGCCGGCAAAGCCGGCCAGGATTTTGTCCTGGTAGAGCCGGCGAATCTTCTTGGCGGAGTGCTTGATGACGCCTTCGCCGAGCGTGACCTGGCCGTCACCGGCCATGACGACGGTGCCGTTGCGGCGGACGCGAAAGGACTGTAGTGGAGCGAATCAGACGCTGGGTAGGCATGAGCGCAATTCTCGATTATAACAGCCTCGATGTGGGCGGAGCGTCCCGCTCGTGCGTCCCCAAGTCGGTACGTCCGGATTTGTCCCGAGGCCGTCTCCCAAATGATGAGCGGCCCGGCACGAGCGGGACGCTCGCGCCTACATCGCTACTGCAACGCAATCAGCGGGACCGCGGCCACGGCGGCGAGGATGCCGGCAGTTTTCCATCCGGTGAATTGTTCTTTGAGAAAGAAGCGGGCCAGCAGGACGGTCAAGGCCGGATAAAGTGAAGACAGAACCACCACCGAATCCAGCCTTCCCGTCTGATTGGCCCGGATGAAGAGTGCGGTGCCGGTGACGTCCAGACATCCGGCGAAGATGGCGATGGTGGCATCCCCGCGGAGCAGTGGCCCTTTGCGCGGGCGGGACAGAGCGATGCCCCCCACCAGCAGCAAGGAAGCCACGCGGGAAAATACGGCCGACCATAAAGGTGAGCTGTCTCCGGTGCGGCTGATGCAGATGAAAAACCCGGCAAAGCCGATTCCGGCCAGGGCGGCGATGAAAACGCCGCCCGAATTACCGGTACCATCGGGACGCGAGATCAGCCAGATACCCAGGCCCGCCAGGAGAAAGCCGGCGAGGCCAAGTTTGCCCGGCAGTCCGTGCGTAATCATGGTGAAGGCGGCAGGGATGGCGGCCCCGAGAACGGCGGCCACCGGGGCGGCCAGTCCCATGCCCTGCGAGAGCGCGCGGTAAAACAGGAGGAGAGCGACTCCGCCCAGCGCTCCCGCTGCGGCGGCCCAGAGCTGGTTCGAACGTGAAGGCAGATCGGGGCGCATGATCAGCGCCAGCGTGAGCATCAGTACGAAGCCGCCGGCGTGCGAGAGCGCGGTCACCAGAAAGGAATCGGAGCGCCGGGATGCATACCCGCCGCTGAAGTCGCTGGTGCCCCAGCACAATGCCGCTGCCAGGCTGAAGCCGACAGGAACGAGTTGTTCAGCACTCGCCAATCTAAGGATCTCCTTTGGGATTTTTAGCCCGGAGGACGAGAGTAGCACGCGATAAGATGTCCCGTTCGGTTTCGGTCGGAGTTCGTTTCCATGAAATTGAAGCCTGTGTTCGCTTAAGACGATGGAGCAGGAATGTCGGCAGCGTTAGTTCTGGGATTGGTCGGCGGTCTGCTGGTGGTGGCCTTTCTGGCCAACCGCGTCTTCGGGCTGACCCGGATCCCGGATGTGCTGGTGCTGATGATGCTGGGCGTTCTGCTCGGGCCCGTGCTGGGCCTGGTGCAACCCGGCACCCTGGCCCAGACCACCAACCTGCTGGGGACCCTCGCCATCATTCTGGTGTTGTTCGAAGGTGGTCTGGAACTCAATCTTCGCGACACCCTGAAACACTTTCCCGGAAGTTTTCTGCTGGCCACGCTGGCCTACATTTTCAGCATGGTGCTGATCGCCGTGACTGTAGTCAATCGTATGGGACTGCCCTGGACCGACGGTCTGCTGGTGGGCGCCGTCCTGGGCTGCACCAGCAGCACGGTGGTACTGCCGGTGTTGCAACAGCTTCAAACGGAGGAACCAGTTCGGGTCACGCTCATGCTCGAAGCATCCTGGGGAGATGTCCTCGCGGTGCTAACGGTGGGCTTGCTTCTGGGCATGCGCAGCCAGGGCGGAGCGGTGGCGCAAGGCCTGGTACACGGCTTGTGGAACCAGGTCGGGATCGCACTGCTTTTCGCCATTCCCGGTGGCGTTCTGTGGTCGCGCCTGTTGCATGTGCTCTCCGAGCAGCGTTTCTGGCAGGTGCTCACTTTTTCTGTTGTTCTGGTCCTGTATGCGGGAATGGAAGCGCTCGGAGCCAATGGCTTGATCGCGGTGCTGGGCTTTGGCCTGACCCTCTCCAATTTCCCCGGCGTCGATCCCGGCCTGGGGCTGACCCTGCCGGTCACGCAAATGGCCGAGTCGCAGCAGGCTTTGCTTACGTTTCACTCCGAACTTGCGTTCCTGGTGCGCACTTTCTTTTTTGTGCTGATTGGCGCAGTGGCGGAGCTCGGTGTTTTTCGTCAGCATCCATGGCTCCTGCTGGGGACGTTAGGGTCGTTGTTTCTGGCGCGCTGGCTGGCCATTCATTCCAGCCGTTGGGCGTGGCGGGGAATTGAAGCGCACAGCCGGGAGTTGATTTTCTGGGTCATGCCCCGAGGACTGATCACGGTGGTTCTGGCCATCGCGGTGGCGCGGGAGCGTGGCAGCGGGCTCGCGTTCGTTCCCGGCTTAGCGTTTGCCGTGATCCTGGTCACCAATGCGCTGCTGATACTGGCCAGCTTTCGGGCGCGGCGGGCGGCGCCGGCCGCCGCCGCGGCTACCCCCGATGCGGAGGCCGCTTTGGCCGCTCCCAATCTGCCCGCGGCCGCAGCGCAATCCGGACATCGCCGGCGCTGGGTGCTGAATGCGGTGATGCTCTTTCTGCTGGCCGTGGGTGGAATGGTTCTGTGGTACGGCAATCATTCAGACCGATTGCAGCCGGGCCGCGTGGTGCAATGGATCAAGGCGCATCTGCATCGCGGACAATAGTGTGCACGCTCGCGCCTGCATTGGGCCAAATTGACTTGCCGCAGCCCGCAGCCTAACATTGCCGACCTGTTCTCTTATGATCGGGAAAACCATCTCGCACTACCGCATCTCGCAGAAGCTGGGCGGCGGCGGCATGGGTGTGGTGTACGAGGCGGAGGATTTGCGCCTGGGCCGGCGCGTGGCCCTGAAGTTCCTGCCCGATGAACTGGCGCGGGACCCGCAGGCTCTGGAGCGATTCCGGCGCGAGGCGCGGGCCGCCTCGGCGCTCAATCATCCCAATATCTGCACCATCTACGACATCGGCGAGGATGAAGATCGTCAGTACATCGTGATGGAGTATCTCGATGGGACGACGTTGAAGTATCGCATCGAAGGCAAGCCCCTGTCGGTGGAGCAGTTGGTGGATTTCGGAGTGCAGATTGCCGATGCGCTGGATGTGGCGCACGCCGCCGGCATCGTCCATCGTGACCTGAAGCCGGCGAATTTATTTCTCACCAAGCGCGGGCAGGCCAAGATCCTGGATTTCGGTTTGGCCAAAGTTGCGGGCCGGCCGATGCCGGAACTGGAGCCTGTGGGCGCGTCTTTCGCGACCGCGGCGGTGGATGCCGCGAACCTCACCAGCCCGGGTAGCACGGTGGGAACCGTGGCTTACATGTCGCCGGAGCAGGCGCGGGGCGAGGAACTCGACACCCGCACCGACCTGTTTTCTTTTGGCGCTGTCTTATATGAAATGTCCACCGGGCGCCAGCCCTTCACCGGCAATACCTCCGCGGTAATTTTTGACGCCATCCTGAACCGGGCGCCCACCGCGCCGGTGCGGCTGAATCCCAATTTGCCGGCGGAACTGGAACGCATCATCAACAAGGCTTTGGAGAAGGACCGCGACCTGCGCTACCAGGTGGCGTCGGAGATGCGCGGCGACCTGAAGCGGCTGAAGCGCGAAATTGATTCGGGCAGGAGTTCGTCGGTAAGTGTGTCAACTCCGACGGGTTCGTCGCCTTCGGGGCCGGTTGCAGTGGCGGCGGGGCCGCCGTCGGCTCCGGCGGTGCAACCCGCGTCCGCGATCTCCGCGCCGGCTTCCGCTGTTTCGGCGGCAGCTCAAGTGCCCGCAAGCCGCAAGCGCTGGTACATCGCGGCGGCGGCATTGCTGGCAGTGGCAATCGCGCTGGCCGGCTTTTTCTATACCCGTCGCGCGGGCGCACTTACCGAAAAAGATTCCATCCTGCTCACCGACTTCGTAAACACCACGGGCGATGCGGTATTCGACGGGACCCTGAAACAGGCTCTGGCGGTGCAACTCGAGCAGTCGCCTTACCTGAATGTGTTTCCCCAGGAGCGGGTGCGGGACACGCTGAAGTTTATGGGCCGCTCGCCGGACGAACGCCTCACGCCCGACCTGGCTCGCGATGTCTGCCAGCGGGAGGGCATCAAGGCCGTCCTGAATGGGGCCATCAGCAGCATTGGGACCCAGTACGTCGTGGATGTGAACGCGGTGAACTGCCAGACCGGTGACAGCCTGGCGCATGAGCAGGTGGCGGCGGACAAGAAGGAACAAGTTCTGGGCGCGGTAGGCAAAGCGGCTTCCAGCCTGCGTGGCAAGCTGGGAGAGTCGCTGGCTTCGGTGCAGAAATTCGATGCGCCAGTGGAGGAGGCCACGACCTCCTCGCTGGAAGCGCTCAAGGCCTTCAGTCTGGGTGAAGGGGAGCGGGCCAAGGGAAGCGAGTTGGGTGCCATTCCATTTTATAAGCGTGCGATCGAACTCGACCCCAACTTCGCCGTGGCCTATGCCCGCGTGGGTCAGTCCTACGCCAACAGCGGACAGGTTGACCTGGCCATCCAAAACACCAGGCAGGCCTTCGAGCGCCGGGAGCGCACCAGCGAACCGGAGAAGCTTTATATTTCGACGCACTACTACGACATCGTCACCGGGGAAGCGGACAAGGCGATCGAAGCCTATCAGTTGTGGAAGAGAACCTACCCCCGGGACTCGATTCCAACCAATAATCTGGCCTCCAGTTACGCTGCCGTGGGTAAGTTAGATCAAGCCCTGGTGGAGGCCCAGGAAACCATGCGCCTCGCCCCTAACGAGGCTCTGAGCTTCCAAAACGTGGGCGGGGACTATATGGGACTGAACCGCTTTGCCGAAGCCAAGGCGGTGCGGGAGAAACAAGTCGCGTCCAACCTGGACGCGGTCCTCGACCATGCGGATTTGTACGTCATTGCTTTTTTTGAAGGCGATACGGCAGCCATGCAGCGCCAGGTGGACTGGGCCAAAGGCAAGCCGGACGAATACGACATGCTGCAGGTGGTCGCCGATGCGCAGGCTTCGGCCGGCAAGATGCGTCAGGCGAGAGAGACCTACAGCCAGGCGGTTGAGGTGGCGCGCCGGGGAAAGGTCGATGAGATCGTCGCCCGGACCACGGTTCTGCACGCGTGGACCGAGGCATTGATGGGGAACACTGCCGAGGCCCGAAGCCAAGCCGTGGCGGCAATGGCGGTGAGCCGCAACCGGCCGACGCTGGTGTTATCGGGCATCGTACTGGCTTTGGCGGGTGACGTTTCTGGTGCGGCTGCGATCGCGGATGAACTGGGCAAGGCCAATCCCACTCACACCTACATCAATAACATCTACCTGCCTATGATTCGAGCCGAGATCGAGATCAACCGCGGCAATCCAGCCAAGGCGATCGAATTGCTCAAGGTGGTGTCGCCCTACGAATTCGGCTGGGCCTCGCGCACATGGCCCAATTACGTTCGTGGAACGGCCTACCTCAAGGCGCGGCAAGGGCCGGAGGCGGCGGCCGAGTTTCAGAAAATCATTGACCATCGTGGAATCTGCCAGACTGCGCCGGAGTGCACGCTGGCCCGCCTCCAGCTGGGACGCGCCCGCGCTCTCTCCGGCGACAATGCCGGTGCCCGCGCCGCGTACCAGGATTTTCTGGCGCTGTGGAAAGACGCCGACCCGGATATTCCCATCCTGAAGGAAGCCAAAGCCGAGTACGCCAAACTCATGTAGGCGCGAGCGTCCCGCTCGTGCGGGACCCATGTGGTCTGTTGCGATTCCAGAAACGCGCGAGCGTGGACGCTCGCGCCTACATGTCTTTAATATGCGTCGCGATGTACCACTTGTTGCCGAAGGGATCGATCACTCCGCCGCTGCGGTCGCCGTAAGGCTGATCTTTCGGCTCGGAGATCGAAGTCGCGCCGGCGGTCATAGCTCGCTTATACAGCGCGTCGCAGTCTTCCACATAGAGATAGAACATTGTCGGCATGGGCTGGTACGGACCTTGAGCTTCGCCCATCTCCATGTATGCGTTGCCGATTTTCAGGGTGACGTGATGGATCACGCCGTCCGGCGTCGCATGACGGCCAAGGTCCTCGGCTCCGAAAGCGCGCTTCAAGAAATTAATTACCGGTTCGGCGCGCAGGGGATGCAGATACGGCTGCAGCGTGGGCGCGCCCTCCCACTTGTAGCTCCCGCCCTTGTAGGTTGCGATGTACCAGGAGTTTCCGGCAGCGTCCTTCACTGCCCCGGAACGTTCTCCATAGAACTGGTCCTTCGGTTCGTGGATGGAAGTTGCTCCGGCCTCCAACGCACGGGCGTAGGTGGCATCGCAAGCGGGCACGTAGATGTGGAATGCGCTGGGCATGGGAGTTCCGCGCCACTTCATGCCGGCGGCGCCGCCCCCCACCATCAGCATGGAATCGCCAATCTTCACTTCGCAGTGCACGCCGCCCTCTGACCCGGGACCGCTGCGGAAAGTTTCTTCCGCGCCGAAGGTCTTAGTCAGGAAGGTAATCAAGCCGTCGGCATCCTGGGCCACCAGATACGTAGTGAGCGTCGAGTAGCCCTTGGGAATCGGATCCACCGCGGGCTTCTTCCTGCCTCCACCCGTCATTGCGCGGAAGCGGCGGTGCATTTCCTCAACCGACATTTCTTCCTTGACCGTAAACGCGCTCCACGGGTATCCGAAGGGGTCGAGGAGATTGGCATCACGCCTTCCGTAGAACTGGTCGGCGATGGGGCGTTGCAGTTTTGCGCCGGCGGCAATGGCGCGCTCGGCGAAGGCGTCCACGTCGGGCACCTGGATCGTCATCGCCACCGGCGAATTGCCTGTGGTTTCCGGACTGTAGCGTCCGCCCTCGGGCCACTCTTCCGCCAGCATGACGACGGAGTCTCCAATCATGATTTCGGCGTGGGCGATGCCGCCTTCATTCTCGAAGCGGAAAGTCTCTTTCGCTCCGAATGCAGTCTTGTAAAACTCGATCGCTTTCGCCACGTCCTTGAAGGTCATGCGGGGGGATGCGACGATGCGAGTGGAAGCAGGAGTTTCTGTCATGGTTGGCATGGATGATTTCCTTTGCAGATCAGATTTGAGACGGGCCTTAAAATCTTCGCGGGGAAGCTGGCGCAGCTCGGCGGCAACGTGCAACAGCGGCAGCAACCCCGGATCTCCGGTTGCGACGGTGACAACTCGCGTCGCCAGAAGCTGGGTTACGGCCTGGTCGAGTTGGTCGATCAGCTTGCGATTGGGCATTTTGTGCTTCGGTAGAGAGCGTTTAGGCATCGGCTCCCTCCATGCGGGCACGCAGGTTCTGCAGGGCGCGGAACTGCAGCTGTTTTACCGCGCCCTCGCTTCGTCCCAGGGCTTGCGCAATTTCACGAATGCTTTTCTCCTCGGCGAAGCGCATTCCGATCACGCGGCGTTGATCGTTCGGAAGCTGGTCAACCAGGGCAAAGAGCCGGGCGCACTGATCGGCTTCTTCCAGCTTGGGCCGTTTATCCAGGTCGGGCAGATCAGAGAGCTCCTGTCCGGTGATTTCTCTCGTCCCGCGTTTTGACCGGTCCACGATCATGTTGGCGGCAATGCGCAGCAGCCATCCCGCAAAGGGCACGCCGCGCCATTCGAAAGTGTGAATGCTGGCCAGGGCCTTGTGGAAGACGTCGGAGGTCAGGTCCTGGGCGGCATCGCGATCGCCGACTCGTCTGGCGATGTAGGCATAGACGCGCGCGAAATTCAGTTCGTACAATTCGGCGAAGCGGCTGGGGTCCTTTTGGGCGGCCTCCACCAGCAGGCGGTCGTCTCCCGCTAAGCCGGACGCCTCCTTCCGGGGGCCTTTCGCTGGTCGCCTGAGGGCCATCGTGCCTCTAAACTATATAAACTCTTGGGGAGCAAAAAGGTTACGGGGAGATTATTTCCCAGTCTGCCGGGCGAATGCAGGCGACAGCTATCTCAGGCCGAGGCGACCATTGTGCTGCTGCATGATGCCGTAGCACTCGCAGGCCAGGGCTTCGAGTTTCTTGCGGTTGACAATGGTCACAGCGCCCGGGGTGTAGCGGATGAGATTTTTCTTGCGTAAGGTCGCAGCCGCCAGGCTCACGCTGGATCGATTGGTGCCGAGCATGGTGGCGAGAAAGTCGTGAGTGATGGGCAGCACCCCGGAATCCACCCGGTCTTGCGCCATCAGCAGCCAGCGCGCCAGGCGCTGCTCAATTTCGTGCAGCCGGTTGCAGGCGGCGGTTTGGGCCACCTGCATGCCCTGCACCACGGCGAACCGGCTCAACAGCAATTGAATATGCGGGGCCGATTCCAGGGTCTTTTGCAAAGCCTCCACCTCGACCCGAAATCCATCTCCGCTGATTTGCACCACAGCCTGCAACGGGCTCCGGCTCAGGCCCACGGCCGCCGGTATTCCGGCAAATCCTTCGTTTCCTACCACGCCCGCTTCCGCGGTCTTGCCATCTTCCATGGCGACAACAAAAGAGATCAGCCCGCGATTCGGAAAGTACGCAAACTCCAGCTTTCCTCCCGCTTCGTGAAGCACCAGATGGTCGGGCAGTTCGACATATTCGAGATGCGGCCGGAATAAGCCGTATTCACTGTCAGAGATCGATAGCAGTATCACGTTGCCGACGGGTTTACCGGCGGCATTGGTTCGCTCGCCAGGCCGCACGATTTGTAGATTCTTGCTTTTCAAAAACCATCCTCAAAGAGTTTCGGAGCCTGCCTGATTCTTCCTCCCTAAAAACGGGCAATCGAATTGCGAAGCACGGGCATGGGATGCTGGTGAGTGGCCCAGGTCGTTGCCCCTATTTTCAAGAAAATCAGGCTGTAGGTGAGACTAGTCAGTGGACCTGGGAGCTGGTGAGTTCTGTCTGAGTCGCCGCTCCTTGGCGTCCAGCAACCGGTTGATTTCAGCTATGAGCGCCAGCAGTTTTTCAGGATCTTGTTCCGTTGCCGCCTGCTCACAGAGTTGCATCCATCGCTCTCGCTGTTCTTGCATTCGGTCTCCCCGGTAGGATGGATACCACATCCGCCCATCTTTACAGTGTTCGATGCCAGACAGTTGGCCTCCTGGCCGACACCGGGTTATCTCGTGCGGTTGCGTACACGACAGGCCTAGCCCAGAGGGAATTCATGGACTCAATCGGCACTTCCGGGCACCCTTGTGCTTCCCGCCGCGTGTTAGACTTTAGCCAAGAAAGCGTGAGCGGGAACCCAGGTTGATTGAACTCGCACCCTCGATTTTGGCGGCTGACTTCGCCCACCTGGCGGACCAGGTCCGTGACGCCACGGCAGGCGGAGGCACGGTTGTCCACGTGGATATCATGGACGGCCACTTTGTCCCCAATCTGACCATGGGGCCGCCGCTGGTGAGGTCTCTGCGCAAGGCGACCGCACTGCCGCTCGATTGCCATCTCATGATCGAGAATGCGGACCAGTTCATTCCTGAGTTTTGCGAGGCTGGGGCCAACTGGATTTCGGTGCATCAGGAGGCCTGCGTGCACCTGGATCGCACCCTGCATCTGATCAAGGACCATGGCTGCCGGGCGGGCGTAGTGATCAATCCGGCGACTCCGGTGGAGACCCTGAGCGAAGTGCTCGACCTGGCCGACTATGTACTGGTGATGTCGGTGAATCCCGGCTTTGGGGCGCAGAAATTCATTCCCGGGGCGGTCCATAAGATCCGCCGGCTGGCCCAGCTCCGGGCGCAGCGCGGACTGGCCTATCGTATTGAGGTGGATGGCGGTATTGACCTCGGTACGGTGGCCGAAGTGGTTCGGGCCGGGGCTGAAATTCTGGTCGCAGGCAACGCCATCTTCGGTCAAGGCGATCCAAAGGTTAATGCGCGAGAATTGTTGAAGACTGCAGTGGAGGCCACGCTGCAGAAAGTCTAAGAGCAGTCGTCAGTCGTCGGTCTTCAGTCGTCAGCAAAACCAGGTTTCGCTGACGACTGAGGACCGACGACTGACGACTGCTTTCCGAGGTTCCCCTATGTCGCGTCGTATTCCGGTCATTATTTTGCTGGGCGTGCTGGCGTTTGCTGTCGGCTGCACCAATAAAAAGGTCAATAATCCGCTGGCGAATGTGGGCTCCAAGCAGCCCGACAAAGTCCTGTTCGATCGGGCCATGGACGCCATGAAGCACAATCGCTTCGACGTGGCGCGGATCACGCTGCAGACCCTGATCAACACCTATCCGGATTCGGAATACATTGCCCGCGCCAAACTGGCGGTGGCGGATTCCTGGTACGCCGAAGGCGGTGGAACGTCGCTGGCGCAGGCGGAGATCGAGTACAAGGACTTTGAGACTTTCTTTCCCAACATGCCGGAAGCGGCCGAAGCGCAGCTGAAAATTGCCAACATCCATTATCAGCAGATGGAAAAGCCGGACCGCGACTACACCCACGCCATGCGCGCGGAGGAAGAATACCGCCAGCTGATTCTGCAATATCCGGACAACAAGAAAGTGGTGGCCGAGGGCAAACAGCGCCTGCTGGAAGTGCAGGAAGTGATCGCGGAGCGCGAATTCCGGGTGGGGCGCTTCTACTATCTGCGTCAGTCGTATCCCGCGTCCATCGCGCGGCTGCGTTCCCTGATGGACAAATATCCCCTGTACAGCAAGGCCGATGAAGCTCTGTATCTTCTGGGGCAAGCCTACGAAGGCGAGATCGCGATGCTGCGGTCGCGGCCGGGTAATGAGGTGTACAAGGCGCGCATGATCGACGATTTTGCCAAGAATGCGACCGACGCCTACTCCCGCATCCTGACGCGGTATCCGCTGATGGAGCGGACAGTGGATGCCAAGGCGCGGCTGGAGGCGCTACATCAGCCCATACCGAGGCCGACGAAGGCGGCGCTGGCGCAGAACAAAGCGGAGGAAGAAAGCCGCCGGGAAGCCAGCACGGTTTCGAAAGTGATGGGGAACTTTCAGAAACATCCTGACGTGGCCCAGGCTGCCAGAGTGGGCGAACCAACGCTGGTAGATCCGCAAGTGGTCAGCGCCACTTCAGTGGTGCAGGAAGCGACGCGCGCCATGATGGGCGGCGCGGCCGCAGGGGACAAGAACTCAGTGGCGATTGAAACCGTGGGCAAGGGCGCCGCCCTGGCCCCGGACCAGCCGGCTCCGCGTTCGGACACGCCCGCGCCGGAGACCGCCGTCACCCCGGCGGACAACCCGGCACCGGCCGCCGATCCTAATGAACTGACGCCCAATGTGGCCGCCGACCCCAATGAACTCAAGCCTAACGTGGATAATGGCGCCCAGACTGCGCCGCCCCCGACCCAGGTCAACGAACTCGATCCCGCGGCGGGCGGGCAAGCCGCCGCCAGCGCCGGTGGCACCACCGCCGCCGGAGCCTCGGCTCCCGCCGACGACAAAGAGATTGAGGCAGCGACGTCCTCCAGCAAGCACAAGAAAAAGAAGGGTCTGCAGAAAATCATTCCCTTCTAGAATCGGGTAGGTCAGGAGCCGGATCGCAGCAGCGGGCCCCATAAGCAAACCAAGGGCCGTTGCCCTCACTTGTCACTGACCAGTGGTAACCTGCTTACTCTCTTCTTGTCATTGACTTACGCTCCGTGACACCAATTAACTTCAGGCTGTCTCCCCCTCACCAAAGGAAATCCCTTGGCGCGAAGAATACTGCTTGCCGACGACAGCGTGACCGCCCAGAACATGGGCCGCCGCATCCTTACCGATGCTGGCTACGAAGTTGTCACCGTCAATAACGGCTCGGCGGCGCTCAAAAAGATTGCGGAAAACAAGCCCGACATCATCGTCCTGGATGTCTATATGCCAGGCTATGGTGGGCTGGAAGTTTGCCAGCGGGTCAAGGAAGCTGCGGAGACGTCGCGAATTCCGGTATTGCTGACGGTGGGCAAACTGGAGCCCTTCAGGCCCGAAGAAGCGCGGCGCGTGGGCGCGGATGCTTTCATCATCAAGCCCTTTGAAGCCACTGAGCTCCTCACTGCCCTGACCAGGCTCGAAGATAAGATCGTGGCTGGACCGCAGCCCCAGAAGTCCGGCCGCTTCGCCAAGGCCCTGGCGGCGGTCGAGGGCGCCGATTTCGGCGACAAGGAAACCGGTTGGAAAAATCGCCTCACCATCCCGGGCCCCAACGCAAAAGCCACGCCGGCGGAAGCAGAAGCGCCGCCGGAAGTGGTTGCCGGATCCTCCCGCGATTTCGCACGCAGCGAGAGCGGGAAGCCCGCGGACCTGAAGCAGGAGTTTGAGCGTCCGATTCCAGCCGGCCTGCCGGCGGACATCACGCCCGAGGAAATCGCCGCCATCACTGCGGCAGCAGCATCGTTCGACGGCAAGGCCGGACACCCCACAGTCATTGCCGAGGGATCAGCATCAGACTCTGCCGCTGCCATGCAGGCAGCGTCCGCGGAGACTACGGCGGTCGAGCCGAGTGAGCCGGCTGCAACCCTGGCTTCCGCGACAGAATTGGAACCAGCGCCTCCGGCGGAAGTCGCCGCCGAGCCCGCCCCGGTGGCGGCTGAAGCCGTGTCGAAGCCGCTGCAAGTAACGAAGCTCCAAAGGCGGGTGATCTTCCTGCCGCAACCGAAGTGCCGGCGGCCGTGGCGGAGACTGAAGCCGCGCCTCAAGCCGCGGCCGTGGCCCAAGTTAGCGAGGGCGAGAAACCATCCAGCCGGGATGCCGAAGTCATGGCTGCGATTGCATCTTTAGCGCCCTCCAATGGCCAGGGCAGCGAAATTACGGCTCCGGCGTCAGGCGCGAATGGAACAGGTCAGGAAGCTGCTGGCGGCGCCGCTTCCGCAGCGGCTGCCGAGGCCAGCATCACCGGACCGCGATGGATTGCAGAATCGGTTGCGGTCGCGATGGAAGAATCCGCAGCCACGCTGGATCAGGAAATGGAACGGGCGTTCGCGGCCAGCGCTGCGGCCCAATCCGCCGCCAGCGATCCCGTTACTGCGGCAGCGGTTGAAGTTGCCGCTCCGGCTTCGGCCGTCGAGACGGCCGAACCGGCAATCGCCGAATCCGTGAACGTCACCGAGGCAATCGCCGCGGCGGAGCCAGTCCCGGCTGCGATCGCAGCCGAAACCAGCAGCGTCGAAAGCCCGGCAGTTCAGGAAATCGCACAAGCCGTGCCGCAAGAACCGGAGCCCACGGTGGTGAAGGAAGAATCGGCATATGCAGCCGCAGCCGCAGCAGGTTCCAGTTCGGAACGCGGGCCTCAGGTGGAAGCTGTTTCTTCAACGACCGTCGCGCCAGAAATCTCAGAGACTGTGCCTGTTGCCAGCGTGGAAGTGGCGCCGCAACGCGAGGCCGAACTGGCAGCCGCCTGGCAGAACTGGAAGCAGATTCGCGAATCATTCGTCAGCACACCGAGTTCCGCACCGGTGGCTGAGGCTCCGGCGGCCGAAACCAGCGCTCCCCAAAGTGTCTCTCAGGAGGACGCAACTGCGCCTGCCCCAGTTGCAGAAGCCGGACCCAGAAACTGCCGAGGTCGAAGCGGCCTCTGCCGAGGCACCGGGAGAATCCACCGCGATCGCCAGCATCGTCG
The DNA here is from genome assembly GCA_963699935.1 of Terriglobia bacterium. Classification (GTDB taxonomy): domain Bacteria; phylum Acidobacteriota; class Terriglobia; order Terriglobales; family Acidobacteriaceae; genus JAIQFF01. The sequence continues at coordinate 5,618 of CAVOVU010000016.1, read as the reverse complement.
ATACCATGCTGGCCGAGTTGAGGCCCAAGCTGGTGGAAGAAATTGCCAAGAAGATGAGCTCGGAAAAGAAAGACAAAGAAAAAGAGAAAGACAAAAAGAAGAAGAAGTAACCCCGCCTTAGCTTCCCAGTTCAAGCCTGTAAGTCTGTTGTAGGACGCGTCCGCCCCCGGGTGTACAATGCCGGGGGTTGGGGTCAACAGCCTCCCCTGCGCCAGTCGTTCCCCCTCTGGTGATCTTGGCGAGTCAATCAGGTTTGACCTCGCGCTGGTCATGAAAAACTACAATCCTATCTCTGCGATACCGCGCCGAAGCAGGCGTGGGAATGGCCGCTTTGTAGCCTTGACCGCCCTGTGCCTGTTGCTCGCGGCCAGTGGTATGGCCCAGGTAGTCGGCGGCCGCTTCAGCTATCCCGATCCCAATACTTCCAACGTCCCGACGTACAACACCCACGGCTCCGTTCTTCTGCTGACCGTGAGCCGTACTCCCAAGGGTCATCTGGACCGTCAGGCAGTGGTCAGGCTGCTTAACCGGAATACGGGAATCATCGTCTGGCAAACTACAAATGATCGTGGCGAGGCCTCGTTCGGAGACCTGGAAGTGGGACCTTACGATCTCGAAGTAAGTGCGGTGGGATATCTTACAGCGCGCAAGAGCGTCAAGGTACTGGCTTCGCTCATTACTTATCACGAGGAGATGGCGCTCGAACGCGATCCCTCCAGCATTGACCTGGAGGCAACCAACGCTGCGCAATTGCCGAAGAAGGCCCGCAAGGCAATCCAGCGCGGAGTGGCGGCCCTTAAATCCGCGGATTACAAGGAAGCGGAAAAGCAACTGAAGATTGCCGTAAGTGCAGCCCCTGATAGTGTTGACGCCAATTTCCTGTCAGGCTATCTGGCTTTTGAGCAAAAGCGCTTCGATGCCGCCAAGGACTATCTGCACAAGGCCCTTACTCTCGATCCTCACAACGTGCAAGCCGCTCTTTTGCTGGGGCGGACAGGCCTGCAGCAGGGAGACTACAACGCGGCGAAAACGGCCCTGGAGCAGGCAGTCGCGATCGATAGCAAGGAGTGGATGCCGCACTATCAGCTGGCCGAAACTTATCTGAAGCAACGCGAGTTTGAGAAGGCGAGAGAACAGGCCCAGTTAGCCATTGCCTGCAACCAGGTGGCCAGCACCCCGGCCCAGTTGGTGCTCGGCGAGGCGCTCGCTAATCTGGGGCGCACCGACGAAGCGATTCAGGCCTTCAAAAACTTCCTGGAGAAAGATCCTGATAACCCGGTGGCGGCCCAGGTTCGCGAGTTCATTCCGCAACTCTCGCGGCTGGCTGCTGAGCGGGCTGCGGGTCAAAGCGTGCAGTCGGCGGGACCACTGGTGGCTCCTGACTCGCAGCTGGCCAGCGCCGAACCGCAGTTTACCGTGAAGGATTGGCAACCGCCCAGCGTCGATGACTCCAAACCTCCGGTGGCTGCGGGTGTCGCCTGCCCCACTGAAATGGTGGTCAGCCTGGCCGGAAAGCAGGTAAAGCAGCTGGCTGACGATGTGGCGCGGTTTGCCGCCATCGAAGACCTGGTGCACGAACGGCTCGACACGGTCGGTTATCCCATCACCCGGGAAACGCGCAAATTCAATTACGTGGTTTCGATCACGGACACCCCGCCCAACGGTTTGGAGTTGAGCGAATATCGCAGTGAGCATTCGGGCCCGCCTGAGTTTCCGGACAATATTGCCAGCAGCGGCTTTATCTCACTGGCGCTGGTGTTTCACCCGGCCATGCGTGACGAGTTTCAGATGACTTGCGAAGGCCTGGGGGATTGGCACGGCCAGACGACGTGGCTGGTTTATTTCAAACAGCGCACCGATCGACCCAACCGGCTTCACTCTTATGTGCTGAATGGCAAAGGGTACCCGGTCGGTTTGAAAGGGCGGGCCTGGATCAAGACCGATTCCTTTCAGATCGTTCGCATGGAATCGGACCTGGTCAGCCCGGCTCCCGCGATCCAGTTGGCCAGCGAACATCAGATCGTCGAATACGGTCCTGTAATGTTCGCGAAAAAGAACGAAGAGCTCTGGCTGCCCCAGAGCGCGCAACTCTATTTCGAATTCCGCAAACGACGGTACTTCCGCCGCCACAGTTTCGATCACTTCATGCTGTTCTCGGTGGACGCGGCAGAAAAGCGCAACGAGCCCAAAGAGCCGGCGCAAGAACCGGTGCCGGTTCCCAACTGAAGCCGGAGCCACGTGCCGGTAAGTTAAGGGCACCCGGCAAGCCCAGCAAGGGCGGGGCTTTGGGCTGTGTCAGGTCAGACCGTTTGAGGCGGGCGGCGGGCCATTGGTTTAGTTTCACTCGTCCGGGATGATTTTGAGCGTAGTCCCGGAAACTGCTCCACTCCCACTGTCCCGGTTCCAGCACCAGGCCCCGCTTGACCGGATTCTCATGCATGTAGCGCAGTTTTCCGACCTGCTTGCGCCGCGTCCACACGTTGAAATCATAGAAGCGGGCCTGCCAGATGTGAGCCCACTGGTTCTCGTCTTCCCGCTACAGCTCTGCGCCTTGCGCTCCCGATGGCGTAGTGCCCGCAGGACACGCCTGGCGAAGCGCTGCTTCACTACCTGCAGGACGGTCGAGGGAGTACCCTTCTCTGGTTCCCCGATCAGAATGTGGAAGTGTTCCGGCATCACCACGTAACCGACCACGACAAAATCGTAGCGTTGACGGGTTTGCTCTAGCAGTTCGAGGAACAAGTCCGCCGGCCAGGCTTACCCAACAAAGGCAGGCGACGGTAGCAACTGCAGGTAATGAAATGCAGATGGCCGGTCCCGTGGTATCGCTTGAGACCCCAAGGCATGGGGGCAGAGTCAAGGCTGCGAGGATCGAGGTCAAGGTCATCGGTCACAGTCTGAGGTCGAGCCAAGGCCCCGCCCTTGCAAAAACCGCAAGGACGGGGCACCCGCTTTGACCCCTGAGGTAAACTCGTCCACGGAAAGGGCGGGCCACCCGCCTTCGTCCGCACTGCTGAAAGTTTGCTATTTACAACCGGTGATTCACGGCGGTAACCTCTTGGCGACAAGCAAATTACGGAACATTCTTGGCCATTCGTTCCCACTTACGATGGCTTGCCGGCACTGGGCTTTCCGGCCTGGTGGTTTTTGCTGCGGTGGCATTCATGGCCTTGATGGAGATTGAGGTCAACGGCCCGATCTATCGGAAAATTTCCTTAAGCCAAGACCTTGTATCCGACTACGTACCTCCTTCAGAGAGTCTTCTGCAAGTAGCGCTCATTTGTAACATGATGACGGACACTTCCGATCCTGCGGAGCTCCGGCGCTACATCGACCGGCTTCGGACAGTGCAGCATGATTTTGAAGCGCGACATATTGACTACATGCATCGGGTTCCCGAGGGGCCGCTTAAGGATATGATGCGCGGAACGGCTTATCAGACCGCGGAAGAATACTTCCAGATCGCACAACAAAGTTTCATTCCGTTGGTCCTGAAAGGCGATCACGCTGAGGCCCGAAAGGTAGCCCTCGAGCGCATGAAGCCTGTTTATGAAAAGCATGCGACTGCGGTGGAACAAATTGTGGAGGTCGCCAACCGGGAGGCAAGGGACGGCGAGGCGCTGGCTGCGAGAAATGTGCGTCTATACACCGGAGTCATGGTGGCGGTTGGACTCGGAGTCCTGCTGGCGGGGGGATTGTTTTCATTTGCCATTGCACGTGGCATTTCTAAACAAACCATAGAACTGCAAGGTTCCTTTGAACAATTGCGCGCACTTGCTGGGCGTTTGCAGAGCATTCGAGAAGAAGAGAGGAAAAGAGTTGCCCGTGAGATCCACGATCAACTGGGCCAGGCTTTGACGGCCATCAAATTGGACGTGAGTTCCTTGGTCCATGAAATGCCAGAAGATCAGAGGAGACAGTCGACGAGAACTCAGACCATTCTGACACTAGTGGACGAAACGATTCGGTCCGTGCGCCGAATTGCGACCGAACTAAGACCAGGCATGTTAGACGATCTCGGATTGGTCGCCACTATCGAATGGGCAGGAGAAGAATTTGGAGCACGGACGGGAACGCAATGTCGGTTGGACCTGCCTCCCGACGATATCGTCGTTGATCCGGACACGGCTGTCGCGATTTTCCGCATATTTCAGGAGACGCTGACCAACGTCGCGCGGCATGCCAATGCAAAAGAGGTACAGGCGCGGCTAGCAATCGAAAACGGCAATTTGACTCTGGAGGTTCATGACAATGGCAGTGGAATCCCGCGCGAAAAACTTCAAAAGGGCAGGTCACTGGGAATTCTAGGGATGCGAGAGCGCGCCACATTGCTCGGAGGTGATCTGTCTATTACGGGCATTCCCGGGAAAGGCACGGCGGTCCGAGTCTGGATTCCGCAAGCTTCTGGCCTCTTGAAAGAGAGGAATCTGTGATCAGGGTACTCGTTTCCGACGACCATGCCGTGCTACGCACAGGTGTGACAAAGATCCTGATGCATGGCCTTGAGGGCGCTGTCTGCGGAGAAGCGGGCAATGCGGAGGAGATCCTCGAGCAAGTACAAAATCACGAATGGGACTTGGTAATTCTGGACATTAACATGCCAGGCCGGAGCGGAATTGAAGTTCTTCGGGAAATTCGACGGTTGCGGCCAAGGCTTCCCGTGCTGGTGCTGAGCATGCATGCTGAAGACCAATATGGCAAACGTGTCTTGCGGACGGGTGCCTCCGGCTTCATGAACAAGAACGTGGCGCCGGAGGAATTGATCAAGGCGGTACATAAAGTGCTTTCTGGTGGTCGCTATGTGAGCCCCGCCCTGGCTGAAAAGCTAGCGTTTGACCTAACCAGCGCAAACGCAGGACAGGCTGCCCACGAGGCTCTTTCCGAGCGCGAATTCGAGGTCCTGCGTTTGATTGCTTCAGGCAAAACGGTGAGCGAAATCGCCGAGACGATCCACTTGAGTGTCGCCACGGTCAGTACGTATCGAGCACGAATTTTGCTAAAGATGAATATGACGACTACGGTGGAACTAATTCGCTATGGCTTAGAGAATCGATTGGTGGATTAACGCCAACTTTACTACCCCTCCTCGTTTAACCAGTCAGCCTCTGAAACGAAACGACGCCATCGTCTCTGCCGCTGAACGGCGTCCGCTGTCGTTTGTCATACAAACCACGACATCCATATCCGACGGAGATCGACGAACAAATCATGATTGCAGTGATTGTTTTCGCGCCGACAATGGAAGATGCTGGGCACTATGAGAGTGCTAATTGCTGACGACTCGCCGGTTATCGTTGAGCGCCTGATCGAAGTAGTGGGAAAGATCGGGGGCATTGAACGTTTAGATCAGGCCGATACCGTTGCGACGGCCTCGGAAGCAGTCCGCAGGCTAAGGCCCGATGTGGTGATTCTCGACATGCAGATGCCCGGCGGAAGTGGGCTCGATGTGCTCAAGATCATAAAAGAGGACGGGATAGCTTGCGCCGTCATCGTGCTTACCAATTTCGCATACCCCCAGTACCGCAGGAGATGTTTGCAAGGCGGCGCCCAGTTTTTCTTGGATAAGTCCACGGAATTTGAGAAGGTGAGCGAACTGCTGCATAGTCTGGGTTCTCGTA
>CAVOVU010000015.1:15000-150381 GCA_963699935.1 Terriglobia bacterium | reverse complement strand
AAGAACCGGTGCCGGTTCCCAACTGAAGCCGGAACCACCCGTGCCAGGCGACCCACCTTTTCAGTGGACAAGTTTACCTCAGGGCTCAAAAAAGCGGGTGCCCCGTCCCTTGCGTTCTTTGAAAGGGCGGGGCTTTTGGCTGTGTCAAGTTTTGACAAACCCTGGGGACTGTCCCCGTATTTCGTATCTCCTCACGATATTTGCAAGCAAGCCGCCAAATCATTCCGTTCGCAGCGCGGTCAGAGGATCGATACTGGCCGCCCTCCGCGCCGGAATCACACTCGCAACCAGGGCCACCAATGCCACGCCCATCACGGCCAGCGCATAGCTCAACGCATCATAAGGCTTCACCCCATACAGGGAAGAAGTCAGCGCTTTGCCACCAGAATCGCCAGCGGCACGCCGACCACCACGCCAATCGCGGTCAGCAGCAGGCTGTCGCGCAGCACCATCCAGACCACCTGCCCCCGCCGCGCACCCACCGCCATGCGCACGCCAATCTCGACCGTGCGATTGTTCACGCGATACGCCAGTGTTCCATAGAGCCCTGTCGCCACCAGCACCACAGCCAGCAAACCGAAGAACCCAGCCAGCCGCGCAAAGAGCAGCTGCTGTGAGATCGTCTGCTCATACTGCGCCCGCTGGGTCATCGGGCTCTATCAGCGGCAGGTTCGGATCCATCTGCTGCACCACCTTGCGCGCCGCCGGCAGAATCGCCAGCGGCTCGCCGTGCACGCGCATTTCCACGTGCATCGCGCCGATCGACCGGAATCTGCGCATACATGTACCAGGCCATCGGAATTGGCTCTTCATCGATGCTGCGGTATTTGTGGTCCTTCACCACGCCGACAATCGTCATCTGATACTTGCCCATCGTCGCTGCCGATGTGGTGCCCCAGCGGGTTCTGATTCGGCAGAAAGCGTTTCGCAAACACCTCATTGATGATGCCGACGTGCGGCGAAGTTGCGGTATCGGAATCGGCAAAGTCGCGGCCTGCAAGCACCGGCACGCCGAGCGTATGAAAGAAATCCGGCCCCACTACATTGCTGCGCACCGTTCTCGACGAGCCGTTCGCACATCCGGCAACTTGCCATCCACCATCATGTCGCTGTTGTTCGACCACCACGAGCCAAGGCGCTCCTCCATGATGGTCACCGACTCGACGCCCGGCAGCACGCGCAGCTTGCTCATCAGATTCCTGATAAAACGCGACCCTTCGGGAACCGAATGCATGTTCTGCGGATTCACGCCGAAGACGACCAGCCCATCGACGGCATCCCCAGCGGAATATTTTCCAGATTGCGCAGGGTGCGGATCAGCAGCCCTGCGCCCACCAGCAGCACCACGCACAGCGCCATCTGCAGCGCGACAATGATCTTGCCGGTGCGCGTTTTGCCCGCATCCGTGTTCGATGTCGCCGCAGATGTCTTCAACACCAGCTCCGGCCCGCCGGCAAGCGCGACGCGCAACGGCGCCAGTCCAAACAGAAGCGCAGCCAGCACCAGAATGCCCAGCGTGAAGAGCAGCACGGTTTTGTCCGGCGCGAGGCTCGACTCAATCTGCGCCCAGCCGCCCAGCGCCTTGTGTCGCCAGCGACGGCAAACACCCACGCCAGCGCCGCCGCCCAGCGCCACCAGCAGCAGGCTCTCCGTCAGCAACTGGCGCAACAACTCCCCGCGCCCAGCGCCCAGCGCCAGACGCAACGAGAATTCGCGCTGCCGCGTCGCATTACGCGCCATCAGCAGCATCACCACGTTGCTAAGTGCGATCAGCAGGACAAGTCCACCATCGCCATCAACATTTGAGCGGCTTGCCGTACTGCTCGTCGTATCCGGGAAAATTCTTCGCATCCTGCACGCTCAGTACCGGCCGCTTCTCCCCGGGCTCGGGATTGCCAAGGCCGACATAGGCCGCCGTTTGAAATGTCGGACTGCAGTTGCGCAACCGCCTGCGCTTTCGTCACGCCGGGAGCCAGACGTCCAAGCATCCGCAGGCACCACCAGGTCGGATTTTCACGATAGATGTCTTGCCATCCTCCGGCGGATTGCCCCACGCATTCAGTTCCGCGCGGCTCTGCAGCGGAATCCAGAAATCGGTCGAATTGCCCGCTTCCACGCCTTCAAAGCCCTCCGCCGCAATGCCTACGATGGTGAGGGGCACGCCGTTCACATAGAACGTCTTCCCCAGCACGTCCGGGTTGCGCGAGAACCGCCGCGTCCAGTAGTTGTAGCTGATCACGGCAATGGGTGCATGGCTGGTCTCGTCCTGCTCAGTAAACCCGCGCCCTCGCGCCAGCTTCACTCCCAGCCCGGAAAAGAAGTTGCCGCTCACCATGTCGCCTTCTGCTTCCTCAGGCTGCGCCGCCGAAGCGCACGGCGACTTTGCCGTGCGACAGCGGCACGTAGGCCATTACGTGCGCCAAGGCGCCGTGCTGCTGCCGCAGCGCATCGTAAACCGGATACGAGAAGGTTTCGTGCGAATTGATTGTTCCTGTCCTGTGAGGCGGGTCCGAGGTGCGTAAATACACCACCCGATCCGGATCGGCCACCGGCAGCGATCGCAGCAACACCGCGTTCATCACGCTGAAGACGGCCGTATTCGCGCCGATGCCCAGCGCCAGCGTCAGAACACAGACGACGGTGAATCCTGGAGTCTTACGCAACTGGCGAAGGGCGTATTGCAGGTCATTCAAGAGGATGGTCATCCATGTACCCCATTAGTGTTACGGAACCAAACACTCCCCAAAAGCACTTGTCAGACCAAAGTTGCACCCGCCTAAATCATGGAATATGCACAGCCCGACGACGGCAGCAGGTTTTCGCATTGTCCAAAATCGGATTTGCCTGTCCACAATAGGACACATTCGGAACAGGCGGGGGCCCACCCTGCCGACAGGTTGGACAGGTAACAGGTGGCCCTCGATAAGAGCGAAGGCCGGGTGCCCCACTCATTCGCGTAGTCTGCGTCTAGTCCCAGGACATGGCTTACAAAGCGTCCCAACACATCCCTTACACTTTTTGTTGGCTGGGAATCCAGTGCTCGACTATGGTCGAGCGCTGGATTTCCAGGTCGATCTCGCGGATCAGGGTGGTGCAGTAATACACTTGCAAGCGTTGTTCTAGCTGGCGGGTGGCCCGCCCTTTCCGTGAACGAGTTTGCCTCAGGGGTCAAAGCGGGTGCCCCGTCCTTGCGGGGTTTGCAAGGGCGGGGCTTTGGGCTGTGTCAGGTCAGACCGCTTGAGGCGGGCGGTGGGCCATTGGTTTAGTTTCACTCGTCCGGGATGATTTTGAGCGTAATCTCGGAAACTGCTCCACGCCCACTGTCCAGGTTCCAGCACCAGGCCACGCTGGACCGGATTCTCATGCATGTAGCGCAGTTTTTCGACCTGCTTGCGCCGCGTCCACACGTTGAAATCATAGAAGCGGGCCTGCCAGATGTGAACCCACTGGTTCTCGTCTTCCCGCCACAGCTCTGGCTGGGCCTTGCGTTTCCGCTGACGTAGTGCCCGCAGCACACGCCTGGCGAAGCGCTGCTTCACTACCTGCAGGACGGTCGAGGGAGTACCCTTCTCTGGTTCCCCGATCAGAATGTGGAAGTGTTCCGGCATCACCACGTAACCGACCACGACAAAATCGTAGCGTTGACGGGTTTGCTCTAGCAGTTCGAGGAACAAAGTCCGCCGGCCAGGCTTACCCAACAAAGGCAGGCGACGGTAGCAACTGCAGGTAATGAAATGCAGATGACCGGTTCCGTGGTATCGCTTGAGACCCCAAGGCATGGGGGCAGAGTCAAGGCTGCGAGGATCGATGTCAAGGTCATCGGTCACAGTCTGAGGTCGAGCCAAGGCCCCGCCCTTGCAAAAACCGCAAGGACGGGGCACCCGCTTTGAGTTCTGAAGTAAACTCGTCCACGGAAGGGCGGGCCACCCGCCTGCACCGGGTCACGAGCATGACGTATCCTGCTGGTCCTAATTCGGCTAACACGCCTCAGAAGTTCTACGTCTACGATTCGGCCACGGTCAACGGTGCCGTCATGACGAACGCCAAAACGCGCCTGGCCAAGGCGTACACTTGCAATGCGCCTTGCACATCGAAAATCACGGACTTGGGTTTCAGCTATTCAGAGCGAGGAGAAACGATCGACGTTTACGAGTCAACCCCTCACTCTGGTGGGTACTATCACGTGAATACGCTTTACTGGGCCAACGGCCAGATCAAGCAGGTGACCGGCGTCGGCCTGCCAACACTGACCTAACGGCGCCGACGGTGAGGGGCGCACCTCAACGGTCTCTGCCAGTACCGGAATCAATCCCGTAGCCCCGGGTGGTACCTCGTACAACGTATCAAGCCAGGTGACAGGAGTGACTTTCGGCTCGAGTGATTCTGCCGGATTCACATTCGACCCAAACAGTGGCCGCATGACGCAGTACAAGGAAACAATCAATGGAACCGCTGTGTCTGGTGACTTGACCTGGAATGCGAATGGGACATTGCGACAACTTGCAGTCACTGACCCTTTTAACTCCGCGGACGCTCAGACCTGTACGTACCTTTACGACGATTTGGGCAGGATCGGGGTCCCTCCTGGCTCGACCGGCAAAAGCGTTGATTGTGGAGCCACGAAGTGGCAGCAGATTTTCAGCTACGACGCGTTCGGCAACATTACCAAGACGGTTCCTCCTGGAGGAACTGGTACCTCGTTCCAGCCAACGTACAACAACAAAAACCAATACCAGACTCTTCCGGGGTTTACGCCGAGCTATGATGCGGCCAATGGCAACCTGACGGCTGATAGCTTTCACACGTATGCCTGGGATGCCGAAGGACGCCCCGTGTCTGTGGACACGATTGGGTTAACCTATGACGCCCTGGGACGTGAGGTTGAAGAAAACAACACCGGTGTGTACACGCAGTACGTATATGCTTTGGGCCAGAAACTGGCCCTTATGACGGGACAAACTCAAACCCGCGCGTATGTTCCATTGCCGGGAGGCACTCAGGCTGTTTATTCTGCCGGAGCAATACAGCACTTCCGTGTGCCCGACTGGTTGGGCAGCATGAGGATCGGCTCTACCACCGCGCGAGCATATTCCTTCAGTCAGGCATTCGCTCCATTTGGGGAGAGGTACGCCACGGGAGGAAGTGCGGCGTATCAAACTTTCACCGGGCAGAACAACGATACGGCTGGCGATTTGTATGACTTCCTGTTTCGTGAAGAGCATGGGGCCCAGGGACGTTGGATTTCTCCCGATCCCGCGGGTTTGGCGTCAGTTAACCCTGTCAACCCGCAGACCTGGAACCGATATGGATATGTGGCGAATATGCCGTTGAACAGTGTGGATCCTACGGGACTTGCCGACTGCAAGTTCTCCAGGTTCTGGGCGGGTGGCCCACCCTTTTGATGATGTCGGTGTGCGCCATCTAGAGTGAGGGTGCCCCGTCCTTGCGTTTTTTGCAAGGGCGGGTAGCGGTCCCGTGGTATCGCTTGAGACCCCAGGGCATGGGGCAGAGTCAAGCCTGGAAGGATCGATGTCAAGGTCATCGGTCACGGTCTGACGTGCGCAAAGGCCCCGCCCTTGCAAAAAGCGCAAGGACGGGGCACCCGCTTTGATCTCTGAGGTAAACTCTTCCACGGAAGGGTGGGCCACCCGCCATTAGAACGATCTGCATGAGTCGGTGAGAACTATGACAGGTTTCATACACTTGCTTTCCTCGGTGATGGTTGTCGCGTGTGCCCTTGCGTTTGCTGTGGGCGCAGTTGTGTTTCTCCGCAATGTCCTTCGGAAGGACCCCGATTACGAGATCAGATTCCCGTGGTGGGTACGCTTGTCTTTGTATTTTGTTATCTTTGTAGTTCCCCCATTAGGTTGGCTTAACGGCGCCTGGCTAAATGGCCCTTGGTGGGTGCACTTATTGCTGTATCTCATCGCGTTTGCGATTCCTCTAGTCGGGCTGCTTGGTGGCCTATGGCTGGGCGCTTTCAGGAGGACTCGTGAACGCGTCAAATTGGCGAAGGGCTTGCTCTTGGCTTCGCTTGTCCCCATTGTCCTTTTGATTGGCACATCCGTTGACCCGAACTCTAGGGTAACTGACTGTGCCAACTCGATATTCCATCCAGCTACCTCTCAGTCAAAGTAAAAACAGCACAGTCTGGAGGATGGCTACTGTAGCCGCAAACAAAACGACCTGTAGCACAGGCCCATCTAAGGGAACAAATTGGATCATAAGCGGGAATGTGACCACAAACGCTCCAACGATCCCAGTGGGGGCAGGCATAGGTGGTCTAATTGGCGGCGAACCCGGCGCGTTTATTGGTGGGATTATTGGCAGTTTCTTTGGAGTTGGTGGAACTGCTTCTTATGTGCCCTCCACGAAGAGTTGGTATGCCGGAGGGACAATAGTTTTTGGTCTTGGCGTGGGCGGAGGCAAGGGTGTTGGCGCAAACGCCGTAATGGTGCCCCGTGGACAGAATCCAAATTCAATTGCGAACGGTCCGAGTTTCTCGCTTACCTTTCAATCGAACCCCTTTCTTGGCTCAACAGTCGTTAAGTCGCCAGGCAGTGGACCACCAGTCGTGGGACCATCGGGTGGAACTCGTATACCTGTTTCCGGCGGCTTTTCAGACAACTTCTGTCTCAAGAATTGCGGGTGCTGAGGGTGAAAATCATTTTGGGTTGGAGCATAGTCGTCATCGTTGGGGCGGTAATGTTTATCAATGCGCTGTTCATGCTCGCATCTCCCAGAGCGTGGTTTCGGCTACCTGGTTGGATCCGTACGCAGGGGACATTGACCGAGCAAAAATACTCGACTGGCTGGGGCGGCATCACAGTACGGTTGGCAGGTGCCGTGATGCTTGCCGTTATCGTGTGGGTTCTATTTGACTCCTTTATTAGGCGGTGATCTTGATCGATTGCGAGTCCTACTGTAGCCGCAAGCAACGACACACCAAACATCCCCGCAGCGCCAGCTCTAAATTAAACGCAACTCATAGGCACGGCCTGAACCTCGACTCAGCACACCTCAACCCCAGCCCGCGCCCAGGGTCACATCGTCAGCTCATCTCCAAGTACACACCAGCGTCGGTGTGGCTCCAACTCCAGCACAGCTCAGCTCAAGCGCGAGCGAAACGAGCGCGCCGCGCGCGTCGAAGGACAACCCAACAGCAACAGCAACTTCAGTGTTTATCACTCTTCTCTGTTTACTAGTTTGTCAAGCGCTCTGAGACCCCTCCTTTCCCTCCTCCCCTCGATCGTTTGACCCTTGTTTTCTCCGGCCTGTAATATCGAAGTAACCAGCTATCAGCCTTCAGCAGTCAGCCTCCGAGCAATTGTGATGGAAGCAGGCGTCGCGGGGACACTTTCGTATCCGTTAAACGGCTGATTGTTGAGGACTTGGTGCAGCTGTTTGAACCCATGCCTCACGATCTTCCCAAAGCGTACGAGCCGGGCGCGATTGAAGCGCGCTGGGCGGAGTACTGGGTCACGGAGAAGCTTTTCTCCGTGCCCACGCCGCCGCACCGCCGTTCAGAAAAAGAGACGCGGCCGGTGTTTACGCTGTTGCTGCCGCCGCCGAACGTTACCGGGCGCCTGCACATGGGCCACATGCTCAACCAGACGCAGATGGACATCATCGTGCGCTGGCATCGCATGCGCGGATTCCTGACGCTGTGGCTTCCTGGCACCGACCATGCCGGCATCGCGACCCAGATGATGGTGGAGCGGCAGCTGGCGACGGAAGGCAAGAAGCGCGCGCGATCTGGGGCGCGAAGCATTTCATCGAGCGCGTCTGGGAGTGGAAGCGGCACTACGGCGGCGCGATTCTCGACCAGATGAAGCGGCTGGGCGCGTCGGTCGATTGGGACCGCGAATATTTCACCATGGACGAAGAACCTTTCGCGCGCGGTGCGCGAGGTTTTCGTCCGCCTGTATGAAGAAGGACTGATTTATCGCGGCAAGTACATCGTCAACTGGTGTCCGCGCTGCGAGACGGCGATTTCCGATCTTGAGGTTAAGCACGAAGAGGTGCAGGGCAAGCTGTACGAGATTCGCTATCCGGTGGTTGGCAGCGGATGAGTTCATCACCGTGGCCACGACGCGTCCGGAGACGATGCTGGGCGATACCGCGGTCGCGGTGAACGAGAAAGACGAACGCTACACAGCATCTGCACGGGAAGAAAGTTTTGCTGCCGCTGATGAATCGCGAGATTCCGATCATCACCGACGAGCTGGCGCAATCCTGAGTTCGGCACGGGCGCGGTGAAGGTGACGCCGGCGCACGATCCCAATGATTTTCAGGCCGGGCTGCGGCACAACCTGCCGCAGATCGACATCATGGACGAGCACGCTCACATGAACGAGAACGCCGGGCCGTATGCCGGGCTTGAGCCGCTATGCCGCGCGGGAACGTGTGCTCGAAGATTTGCGCGCAGCAGGGACTTTCTGGTGGGCGAAAAGGATTACACCATCGCGCTCGGCAAGTGCGATCGCTGCGGGACCGTGGTCGAGCCGCGGCTTTCGACGCAGTGGTTCATCAAGATCAAGCCGCTGGCCGACCGCGCCACGGAGGTCGTCGAGAACGGCGAGATCACGATTGTTCCGGAGAACTACAAGCAGATTTATCTGAACTGGATGCACAACATTCATGACTGGTGCATCTCGCGGCAGTTGTGGTGGGGGCACCGCATTCCGGCGTGGCATTGCAAGTGCGGCGAAATTATTGTCGCCCGCGAGGCGCCGACGAAGTGCTCGAAATGTGGCGAATCGGAACTGAAGCAGGACACCGACGTGCTGGACACCTGGTTTTCCTCCGGGCTGCTGCCCTTTACCACGCTGGGCTGGCCGGAGAAGACGCGGGACCAGGAAGTTTTCTATCCGACGACGCTGTTGATCACCGCTTACGAGATCCTGTTTTTCTGGGTCGCCCGCATGATCATGTTCGGCTGCCACTTCATGCAGGGCCATCAGCAGGACCCGGCGCTGAAAGAGGCCAGCGGCTGGGCGGACAAGAAAGATGACAGCGTGCCCTTCCGCCAGGTCTATATCCACGCCCTGGTGCGCGACGCCGACCGGCAGAAGATGTCGAAGACCAAGGGGAACGTGATCGATCCGCTGGAAATCATTCAGCGCTTCGGAACGGACGCGACTCGCTTCACTCTGGCGGCGATGGCGGCGCCGGGCACCGACATTGCATTCAGCGAGAGCCGCACTGATGGCTACCGGGCGTTTGCCAACAAGATATGGAATGCGGCGCGGTTCATGTTCATGAATGTGGATCGGGCCGAGCAGGCTGGGGTGTGGAAGCAGCAGGAGTTTCTGAAGAGGCTGGGTCCGGGCCTGGCCGGGTTCGAGGCAATCACCCTCGAAGATCATTGGATCCTTTCCCGCTTCAACCGGGTGACCAAAGACGTCAACGAAGCCTGGCAGACGTATCGCTTCCATGAGGCCGCGAACCGCATCTACGATTTTTTCTGGGGCGATTTCTGCGATTGGTATATCGAACTGATGAAGCCGCGCCTCGCGCCCGAGAACGGAGCTGGGCAGTCATCCGCGGGCACGGCGTGCGGCAATCTGGTCAGTCTGTTTGAAGCATCGCTGCGGCTGCTGCATCCGGTGATGCCATTTATCACGGAAGAAATCTGGCACGCGATTTACGATGGTAAGTCCGCCGCTGAAATCGATAGCGCTTGGCCGCCTATCCGCAAGCGGATGAGCAGCAGTTCGATCTGGCGGCGGAAACGAATATGGCGATCGTGCAGGACCTGATCGTCAGCGTGCGCAATTTGCGGGCGGAATTGAAAGTCGAGCAAAAACAGAAAGTTCCGATCCAGGTTTATACCCAGGATGCGAAGATCAAGACGCTGCTGGAGGAGAATCAAGGCGCCATCGAGCGGCTGGCCGGGGTGGCGGGTGTAACCTTCGTGGAGAACTCATTGGCCCAGATGGCGGGGGCGCGCTCCACGGCGCGATTCGATGTCCACGTTATTTACGAAAAGAAAATTGACGTGGCCGCCGAACGGCAACGCCTGCCAAGGAACTGGAGCAGATCGAGAAGGAGACTGCCAATAGCACCCGTCAACTGGGGAACGAACAATTTCTGGCTAAAGCTCCGGCCAAAGTGGTGGAAGGCATGCGAAAGCGGCTGGCGGAACTGCAGGTATTGCAGGGGAAGGTCCGGGACAGCCTTGACCAGTTAGCGCGAACTGGGAGCTGAACCGGGAGCTCACTTCTGAAAGAACAGTTGTCGGTTGTCAGTTCCCGGTTCTCAGGTTGGGCGAACTATGGATTGGAATGGCCGGCGGATTACCGCGATTGTCGAGAACGCGCTGCTGGAGGACCGCGCTACCAGCGATGCCACCAGCTACGCCTGCATTGATCCCAGCCAGCGCGCCTCCGGGACTATCATCGCAAAACAGGATTGCATTCTCGCGGGATTGGGCTGCGTGCCGCGCATCCTGGACGTTTACGCCCTGCTGGATGGAGCTGTCACTTCGCATTACGAGGTCACCAGCCATCCCGAAATTTTCGATGGCGTACGCCTGCACGAGCGCCAGACCATCGCGGTGGTGAGGCACAATGCGCGCGTGATACTTTCCTGCGAGCGGGTGATTCTGAACTTTTTGCAGCGGCTGAGCGGCATTGCCACGTTAACTCGCCAATTTGTGGATGCGGTTTCCGGGACCCGGGCGCGCATCCTTGACACCCGAAAGACCGCGCCCGGCCTGCGCATACTGGATAAGTATGCAGTGCGCTGCGGCGGCGGTCAGAACCATCGCCTGGATCTTTCCGACGGAGTGCTGATCAAGAACAATCACATTGCGCTGGCGGGAAGTATCGCGGCTGCTTTGGAGCGGGCGCACCGCAACCGTCGCGGGTCGCAGCCTATCGAGGTGGAAGTCCGGACGCTGGCGGAATTGGACGATGCACTGGCCCATGGCGCGGAAGCTGTTCTGCTCGATAATATGCCGGTCGAACAGGTGAAGGAAGCAGTTGCGCGCTGTGCCAGGGTCGAGCGGCATATTCCGGTGGAGTGTGCCGGAGGCATCGGTCTGGAGAACGTTCGGGCCTACGCTGAGACGGGAGTAGATTTTATTTCCGTGGGAGCGCTGACCCATTCGGCCGTGGCCGTGGATATGAGCCTGCGCGTGACGCCGGTGTAGGGAGCTTTCAGCCAGCTCTCAGCTTTCAGGAAGATCACACCATCCAGATTTGTTCTTTCTGTCTCTCTCCCGCATAATTCTCTGCATTACGAAAGAAGCCACTTCCAGGAAGGCTGTGCAGGCGAGTCGCCCGCAGCCACGCGATGCTGCGCCGCAGCGGACGGACCTGCGCCTGGGGCGGATTGTGCGCCTGCTGATGGACCACGCTACTGTGGTCGTGAGCGGCACCAAGATTGCAGACGAGATTGGTACGGGCCGCTCCGAGGTGTGGCGTCTGGTACAGCAACTGCGCGCGCTGGGAGTTGAAATTGCGGGGCATCCGGCGACCGGCTACCAGCTTAAGACCGTGCCTGATCTGCTGCTGCCCGACATGCTCGCGCCGGCCCTGAAGGGGACGATTTTCGGCGCAGACGTTCATCGCAACTATCATCACTATTACAAGGTCGGTTCCACCAGTGTCGAAGCCATGGAGAGCGCCTCCGCGGGCGCGCCGGAGGGCAGCGTCTTCGTGGCGGAAGAGCAGACCGCTGGGCGAGGACGCGGCGCGCATCAATGGGAATCAGCGCCTTCGGCGGGCATCTATTGCTCAGTCGTGCTGCGTCCGGCGTTGCCGCCTTCGGAAGCGCTGGTGCTTTCGCTGGCAGCGGGGCTGGCGGTGCATTCCGCGGTGCAGCAGATTGATTCAGGGGTTGTGCCCGATCTGAAGTGGCCCAACGATCTCCTGGTCGGAGGGAAGAAGTTCTGCGGCATTTTGACGGAGATGAATGCCGAAGCTACGCGCGTCCGTCATATAGTGGTGGGGATTGGGATCAACGTGAACCAGACGAAGTTTCCGGCTGAACTGCAGCCCATCGCAACCTCCCTGCGGCTGGCCAGCGGCACGGAATGGTCGCGGGTCGAACTGTGCGCGGCTTTGCTAAAATCGCTCGACCGCGAGTATCACGACCTGCTGGAGAAGCCGGGTGCGCATGAATCGATTCTGCGGCGATTTCAGGATGCGTCGCCGTCAACCCGCGGCCGGCGGGTGCAGGTAGAAGAGAATGGCGGTTTTGAAGGGGTGACTGAGGGGTTGGATCCACGCGGATTTTTGCAGGTAAGAACCGCAGAGGGTCTGAGGACAGTGTTAAGCGGGACGGTGAGATTGCTGTAGGAAGTGTCGACTGCAGCCGCGGATTCGTGTCGGGCTGGCAGGCTCTTCGACTTCGCTCACGGCACCGGCTCGCGGCACGTTTCGCACACGGATTTTCGGACTATGCTGCTTGTTCTTGATGTCGGCAATACGAATACGGTGCTGGGAGTGTTCGCCAAAGCTGCGCCTCATGGTCACGCCGAGTCGCAAGGTTACGAGTCGCTGGTGGCCAACTGGCGGGTGGCGACCATTGCCACCCAGACGGTGGACGAATACGGCGTGCTCTTCCGCAACCTGTTTGCCATGGACAAGATTGAAGTCAAGGGTGTCCACGGCATCATTATTTCTTCCGTGGTGCCGCCGCTCGATTCCACTTTGCGCCAGGTCTGCGAACGTTATTTCAACACCAGGCCGCTGTTTATCGAGCCTGGGGTCAAAACCGGCATGCCCGTGCTTTACGAAAATCCCGCCGAAGTTGGCGCCGATCGCATTGTGAATTCGGTGGCTGCTTTCGAGAAATTTGGCGGCCCCTGCATCGTGGTGGATTTCGGCACCGCCACCACCTTCGACTGCGTGTCCACGAAAGGCGAGTACATGGGCGGCGTGATTTGTCCGGGCATTGGGATTTCCGCCGACGCCCTGTTTCAGAAGACGGCTCGCCTGCCGCGGGTGGCCATCCGCAAACCGGCGCGCGTGATTGGCAGCACAACCGTCGGCAGTCTTCAATCCGGGCTTTACTACGGCTATCTCGGGCTGGTGGATGGAATCCTGGAGCGACTGCTGGAAGAAATGGGGCGGGAAACTAACGTCGTGGCCACCGGCGGACTGGCCGCCCTGATCGGGAAGGGGTCGAGATACATCAAGCATGTTGACGATTTGCTGACCCTGGACGGCCTGCGTCTCATCTGGGAACGGAACACGGAGGCGAAGTCCGGGCGTGAAGGAGCAGCCCCGAAAGATTCCTCCCCGACGACGCCCGGCCGCAAGCCGCGCTCCCGCTGAGCCGTTGTGGAAAACTACTTCAACTATTTCACCGAAATCGAAGAGCAGTTTCAACGGCGGCGCGGCGGCATACTGCTGCTTTCAACCCTGGATTGGGCGTTGATCGAAACCTGGAAGGACGCCGGCATCCCGCTGGAAGCGGTCCTGCGCGGGATCGACGGGGCATTTGAACGTTATGAAAAGCGTCCCACGCCGCGCAAGGTCAACAGCCTGGCTTATTGTGCGCAGGAAGTGCTGGCGGCCGCCGAAGAGATGAAGGAGGCGGTGGTGGGCACTTCGAGCACTGAGCAGCCCAGAGCCAGGTCGGCAGGCTTTCAGCCGGCGGACATTGTGGCTTTTCTGCGGCGGAACGCCGAGCTGCTGCTCACTGCAAAGCTGCCGGAGCGGCCCGGAATTTCAGGGATGGCGGCGGCGCGAGCCACGGCCGGCACGTTGCGTGAACTGGCTTCGGAGTTGGAAATCACCACGCCGCGGCTGGAAGACCTGGAACGGCGGCTGACGGTGCTGGAAGAGAAGTTGTTCGCGGTGCTGCTGGCGGCCACGCCCGATGACGACATCGTTGCGGTTCGCGCCGAGGCCGATCGCGAATTGAGTCCCTATCGCCGCAAGATGCCGGCCGCGCAGATCGACCAATTGCAGAAGCAGTACCTGCATAAAAGACTGCTGGAGAAGTACGGGCTGCCCCGGTTAAGTCTGTTTTATATGTGAATCGCCGGTGTCCGACCCACACTGCTCCCCTCTGCAATTGACCCCTGCCTCGTCACCGGTCTAGACTCGCTCTCGATGGAGCCTCCTATGAAACGCATTGCAGCGGTGCTCGCTGTGATCTCGCTGTTTGGAGTTTTCGCGCTGGCCGATGAAGGCCATCACCACGAAGATCTCACCCCAGAGCAACTGGGAACCGTACACTTCCCGGTTTCCTGCTCCGCGTCTTCGCAGAAGGCGTTTGCACGCGGGGTCGCGCTGCTGCATTCGTTCTGGTACGAGGAAGCGGAAAAAGAATTCGTGCAGATTGCGAAAGATGATCCGACCTGCGCCATGGCTCACTGGGGCGTGGCCATGAGTCTGTGGCACCAGCTTTGGGACCAACCCAATGCTGCCACGGTCAAGCGGGGAAGGGCGGAACTGAAGAAGGCGCAGTCGCTGCATCCAGGTACCGATCGCGAGCGCGATTACATCGCAGCCTTAAGCGTGTTTTACCGGAAAAAAGGTGGCCACGAGGAGCGCGCCAAAGCCTACTCGCAGGCCATGGAAGGCGTCTATCAGCGCTATCCCAGCGATCTCGAGGCAGCGGCATTTTACGCGCTTTCGCTGCTGGCGTCGGAAGAGGACGGCGATACTACATTCGCCAATCGAAAGAAAGCGGCGGCTGTCCTGGAAACACTTTTCAAGGAAGAGCCTGGCCATCCCGGAGTGGCGCATTATCTGATTCATAGTTACGACAAGCCGCAGCTGGCCGAACTGGGCCTGCCCGCGGCGCGCAGCTATGCCAGGATTGCTCCCGCTGCGCCACATGCGCTGCATATGCCGTCGCACATTTTTGCGCGGCTGGGGCTGTGGCAGGATGACATCGATTCCAACCTGGCTTCCATCGCCGCCACCCGCAAGACCGCAGCCATGCACATGGGCGGCGAAGGCCATCAATTTCATGCCATGGACTTCCTGGTCTATGCCTACCTGCAAAGTGGGCGGGAGGCCGAAGCGCAAGCGGTTATCGCCGAGGTGAAAGCCCTACCGCCAATGAAGGACATGTACGGCGAAGGTTATGATCCGCACGCGTATGCTTTGTCGAAATTTCCCGCGCTCTATGCCCTGGAACTTCATCATTGGACAGAGGCCGCCGCGTTGACTCCCGCACCCGGCGCTGATTCCGGCGACAAGGCGATTACTTACTGGGCGCGCGCCATCGGTTCGGCCCGGGCAGGGAATGTGGCGGAAGCGCGGAAGAACATTGCCGAACTGGAATCGATTCGCAGGGAAATGCTGAAGAACAAGAAGTCGTCGTGGGCCAATGTGGTGGAAGACGCACAGAAAGAAGCCGGCGCCTGGGTGGCGCATGCCGAGGGCAAGGACGAAGAGGCGATCAAGACCTTGCGCGCCATCGCCGAAGAGGAGGAATCCACCGGCGACGAACCTGAGGACATTCCGGCGCGGGAGATGCTGGCCGATCTTCTGCTGGAGGCCAAACATCCGGACCAGGCGCTGGCCGAATATGAGACTGATCTGAAGTTCAATCCCAATCGCTTCAACGGGCTCTACGGCGCCGCCAGTGCGGCCGAGAAGGCGGGGAAGAATGAAAAGGCCGCGACTTACTACGCACAGCTGGTAAAGATCTGTGCCGGGTCAAATTCCGATCGCCCTGAACTGGGCCGCGCCAAAGCCCTGCTGGCGAAGAATTAGCCCTGAGCGAAGTCGAAGGGAGTGTCCGACCCGCACAGACGAACTGCCTAGTGCCATAGCAGCATTTTGGCCACCAATGCTGCCAGCAGTGCCGCCGCTCCCAGGGTCGCGTTGTATTCCCGGTGTTTCATGTAAAGGTCCCAGGAAAATGCTCCGCGTTCCTTATTGGATGCGCTCACTCGCGGGAACAGGCGAGGCACCCGGCGGGCATAATCTTCGAACTGCGGGAAACGCTCGCGCAGAAATTCTTCCTCGGCACGGATCACGGGAAGATAGATGGCAAAGAACAAGACAATTATTCCGCCGACGATCCACCAGCTGCGCGCAGCCAGGGCAAACCCCACGGACAAGATCAACGACCCGAGGTAGAGCGGATTGCGAGTGTAGGCATAAGGCCCGGCGGTTGCCAGCTGCTCGTTTTTCTGCAACTGGCCGGAAGCCACTGCCCGAATCAGAAGTCCCGGAATCACCAAAGCGGCGCCGAGCAGGATCGATTTCACGGTGGGCTTGGCCAGCCAGAAATAGAGTATGGCAAAAGCAAACCCCAGCGGGACGCGGACGCGGCGGGCAATCGCGGACCAGCTAGCCATGACGCTCCCCCAGCAACTGCCGCGCCGCGGCAACCACTTCCCCGGAGCTGATCTCAAGCAGGCCGCCGTCCGGCTGGAATACATGCTGGTAGCTGGTGTTGCTGGCAGGACTGCGCAGCACAATGGTGCGGGTGCCGAAAGGACCGTTGCGCGCGGGATCAGTCGGCCCGAAGATTGCGACGACTGGAACTTCGAGTGCCGCCGCCAGATGCATAGGGCCGGTATCGCCGCCGATGAACAAACGGGCGCGACGCGTGAGCGCGATCAACTGAGTGAGCGAACCGGTGAAAGTTTCGGCTGCGCCGCCGCTGGCGGCTTCCACAGCGTGCGCCAGATCTTTTTCTCCGGGCCCGACGTTGATGAGCGATTTCAAACCATTTTGCAGCAATTGTTTTGCCACCTGCCCATAGCGTTCGGCGGGCCATTGCTTCGCTCCCCAACCAGCGCCCGGGTTGAGCAGTACGAATTCCTGCCAGCCTTTCGCTCGGAGCCGCTGGTCGCATTCCTGTTCGGCCGCATGGTCGCGTGGAAGCTGGACCGGCGGTAATTTCAAGGGCCGGCGGGCAACCGCTTCGACGAGTGAAAGATTCTGTTCCACAATGTGTTCGCCGCCAGCGATTATCTGACGCGTGTAAAACATCGTGGCCAGATTTTCTCGAGGCTGGGCTGCTCCGTAGATGACGGGCGCTCCTGACCACCGGGCCAACAAAGACGAGCGCACCGCACCCTGCAGGTCCATGGCAATTTCATAACGCGCAGCCCGCAAATCGCTCAAGCTGGCGGCGACGCGTTCCCAGGTTGCCGCGGAAAAGGGCGCGTGCCGCCACTGCCGGGTGTTCACAGTGTGGACCCGGTCCACCAGCGGACGCTGCGCCGAACGCGGGCCCGAGCGCGGCGTGGGCAAGGTGCACAGTAATTCCGCCCAGCGCTCTTCGATGAGCCAGCCCAGCAGAGTTTCGGGAAATGCCTGGCGCAGGGCAGCCGCGGCGTGCAGGCCGTGAATGACGTCGCCCATGGCGCCCAGGCGCACCATCAGCATCCGGGCGGTCCCGGGCTGCGTAATCGTAAGCCCCGCCACGTCCTGAGAGGAAGTTTCACCTGGCGAGAGCGTGTTCACGAACGCGTCCGCCCCAGGCGGGAGCGAATCATTTCGGTGGTGGAATGGTCTTTGGGATCGCCCACAATTTCCACCCGTCCGCCACCGGCGATCACCTCGTCGCGCTCGGGAACAGTCTCGGCGGTGTAGTCCGTGCCCTTGGCATGCACATTGGGACGGAGTTCGCGGATGATCGCACGCACGTCGGGTTCCGGGAAAATCATCACCGCGTCAACATCGGCCAGCGCGGCCAGAATTTCGGCGCGTTCCCCGGCCGGCATCAGGGGGCGGCCTTCGCCTTTCAGGGTGCGCACGGATTCGTCCGAATTAACGGCAACGATCAGGCGTCCGCCCAGAGCCTTGGCTGCATGCAGATAGCGCACATGGCCGACGTGCAGCAGATCGAATGCGCCATTGGCCAGGATGATGGAATCACCTGCGCGGCGCCATTGCGCCACCTGCTGTTGCAGTTCTTCGCGATTGAAGATCTTGTTTGCGATCGTCGTTTTTCCTGAAAGCTTTCTCCGCACCAAGCGGGATGGACTGGACAGCCGGGGGGCGGCTGTCCCCACGTAGTCCCTGGCACAATATCAGTGCGGCCGTACGACCGGCGGCGACTGGTCCAGCGCCTGCAACAATTCCTGCTGCGACGCGGTTGCTGTCCCCCGCTTCATGACCACGATGCCGCCCGCGTAATTCGCCAGGTGGGCCGCGTCTTCGGCGCTGGCTCCGGCGGCGAGAGCGGCCGTGAACGTGGCGATGACGGTGTCGCCGGCGCCGGTTACATCCGCCGCCTGGTCGGACCCGAAGATCGGGATGTCGGCGGGCTTCTGCCGGCGGGTGAACGCAACCATGCCATCGCGCCCGCGCGTGATTACCAGCGACTGCAGCTTCATTTGCGACATGACTTGTTCGGCGGCGGCGCACAAAGTCCGCCAATCGTGGCCGATGCGCACTCCCAGCGCCTCTTCAACCTCCGGCTCATTCGGCGTGGCCGCGGTGACCCCTGAATATTGCAGCATGCGGTAGCGGGAATCGAGTACCACCGGCACTCCCTGGAGCCTCCCTTTGTAGCGGACCGCATTCAGGATCGCAGGCGTGGCGGCCCCGTAACCGTAGTCTGAAATGAGCAGCACATCCGAGGCGCGGGCGTACTCGCGCGCGGCCAGCACCAGTTCGCGTTTCAAATGACGATTGGGTTCTGTCTCAGGTTCGCGATCCAGGCGCACCACCTGTTGCCGCGCGGTGTGGGCCATGCCCGCGAGAATGCGGGTCTTGGTGACGGTGGTATAACTTTTGTCCTTCAAAACTCCGCTCACGGGGACGTGCTTGTGGCGGAAGGCCTTGAGCAGCAGGCGGCCGGCCTCGTCGTCACCGACCACGCCGACCGGCAGCACGTTGACGCCCAGGTCCGCGAGATTGCTGACCGCATTGGCTCCGCCGCCGGGCATGATGCTGCGTTCGCGATGCTTAAGAATCAGCACCGGAGCTTCGCGTGAAACGCGGGAGATTTCGCCGAAAATAAATTCGTCGGCCACCAGGTCGCCGAGCACGGTGACCGTCACCTTGGGGAAGGACTCGACGATCCTTCTCAATCGCTCGGTTGCTTTGAGATGCTTGCTCATGCGTGCTCAGGCGGTGCGTTCAACTTTTGGACGCCGAGGGTGAGACGCCCTTGGGACAGCCGGCAAGCCTGCCCCGAGCGAAGTCGAGGGGATGCCGGCGTTACCAAGACCGATTTTCTCATGGCTGGCGGCTTCGCTCCGCAATCCTGGCCAGGATGGTATCCACAGCGTTAGCTGCGTCGGTCAGTTCCATCTTGACCGGGACTACCGCCAGCGGTCCGAGCGCGGCCAGGTACCCGCCCAGGTTGACCGCATCTTTTTCCGTGGTCACGAAGCCGTCGGCTTCGCTGCGCTGTCGCAGGTCCAGCAAATCGCGGACGTCCTGCTCAGAGTAAGCGTGGTGGTCGCGATAAAAGGCTTCCGCGACCGGCTCGATGCCGGCGGTGCGCAATTGCGTGACAAAGTTCTGCGGCCGGGCAATCCCGCAGAACACTACCGGCCGGGACGGAACGTCAGTGGGAATGATCCCGCGACGAGCCTTCCAGATTAGCTTCTGGTGGAGCGGAAAAGCGCTGGCCGAAGCGCCACTGGTTAGCACGACTGCATCGGCGCGGCGGAGCGAAGTCAGCGGTTCGCGCAGCCGTCCGGCGGGAAGCAGGCGGTCGCGAGCATCTTCGGGAGTGACCAGCACGATATCGAAATCGCGGGCGAGTGAGCGATGCTGGAAGCCATCGTCAAGCAAGTGGAGCTGCGGTCCGAACTCTTGTTCCGCAAAAACGCCGGCGGCGTGGCGGTCTTCGCCGACGATCACCGGGACCTTCAGACGCCGAGCCAGAAGCAGTGGTTCATCGCCGAAATCGCGTGCGGAGCCGGCGGGATCGACCAGGGCCACGCCTCGGGTCTTGCGGCCGTAGCCGCGCGAGAGAACATCGAACTTGATGCTTCTTTCTTTCAGCAACTCGCCCAGAAGCAGCACAAAAGGCGTTTTGCCCGATCCCCCGACGGACAGGTTTCCCACGCTCACCACCGGGCCGCCGAGCCTCTGGGCGCGAGCGATGCCGCGGTCATAGAGCGCGTTGCGCGCGCGAACCCCGAGTCCGAAGAGTGAGCTTAGCGGATTCATGTCAGGACCGTGCAGGGCGGGTCAGGGACCCGCCCCTACGTGAGCAGCGTCCAGCAATTGTTCCAGGGCCCGCAGCGTTTTTTCCGTGGCTCCCATTTGCGACCGCAAAGTTTCCGCTCCGCGGCGGCCCAGCGCAACTCGTTCGGCTTCATTGGAAAGCAAATCCATCAGGACCAGCGGAAATTCCGCCGGTTCCCACCACGCGGACAGCGTCCTGACTCTGAAACAAACTAACGATATCGCGAAAGTTCTCGGTGTGATTGCCGACCATGATGGCCACGCCGTGCTGCGCCGGCTCAATGATATTGTGTCCGCCGCGGGGGACCAGGCTTCCGCCCACGAATGCCACATCGGCCAGGGCATAGAGTGACGCGAGTTCGCCAATGGTATCAACCAGAAAGACGCCGCCGGCGATGGCATCGCCGCTCCACAGCGAGCGCCGCCAAAAACGGATACCCAGATGTTCCAGCAGCTGCGCGACTTCTGCGAAGCGTTCCGGGCGGCGCGGCGCCAGAATCATCACCGCCCGCGGATGGCTGGCCAGCACGTTCTCGAAGGCACGCAACATCAGCCCCTCTTCGCCCTCCACCGTACTGCCGCAGACCAGGACCGGCCCGGCCCCGGCTTGCTGAAAAGCTGAACGCAGGCTGGCGACAATCGCAGGAGCGCCCGGCGGGGTCACATCAAATTTCAGATTGCCGCTTACCTGCACACGCTCGGCGGGCGCGCCAATGTCGCGCAAGCGGGATGCGTCCTCCGCGGTTTGCGCCAGAAACAGATCGACGTTCTTCAGGACGTTCTTCAGGATGGGCCGGAAGCGCCGGTAGCCCGGCCAGGAGCGGTCGGAAATGCGCGCATTCACTACGGCAACCCGGGCGCTGGCATGCGCCGTGCTCAGAAAATTCGGCCAGAATTCAGTTTCCGCGAGCACAATCAGCCGGGGCCGCAGCGCCGCGAAATACGGTCGAATTGCGAATCTAAAATCCAGCGGGAAGTAGAAGACGCTGTCCTCTCCAAAATGTTGTTTTGCCAGCTTCTGGCCGGTGGCTGTGGTAGTTGAAACCGCAACACGGTGCTGGGGGAATCGCCGCCGCAACTCCTTTACTAACCTGCTGACCGCGAGTACCTCGCCCACCGAAACCGCGTGCACCCAGATTGCCGGACCGGGCTGCGGTTGCAGTCGCGCAGGTACTCTGCCCAGGCGCTCGCCCAGGCCTTCGCGGTACTTGCCGTGGCGCCGAGTCAACATCCAGTAAGGCAGACTGAGCAACAGGCCGGCCGCCAGGAACGCGCTGTAGAGCAAGTACATGAAGGAAGAGACATTCTAACCGCAAGGCACCAATACGCAGGCCGGGCGCATCCTATAATCAACCATCATGTCCCGATCAGCCTGGAGGATTCCTGGGTTCCTAGCGACGGCGGTCGCCGCCATCGTTCTGGTTCCGCTATGGTGCTGGGCAGGGAAAGACTTCGTCATGCCCCAGGCGGAGCCCGCCAAGACATACCCTGCGCATGATGAACATCCCCTGGAAGCGGTCGCGGTCGCGGTGGATCCCTACGATCTGGCGGAAAAGACAAACATCTTTTCCGTCAAGTACAGCGAGATCGGTTTCCTACCCATCTTCGTCGTCGTTACCAATGATGGCAACCAGCCGGTCCAGTTGGCGGGCATGAAAGCGCAACTGGTCACGGTTAACCGCGCCAAGCTTTCTCCGGCGGGCCAGGAGGACATCGCGCGGCGGCTTACCCGTCCTTCGGCCAACACCAACCGCTATCCCATTCCGTTTCCCACCAAGAAGGTGAAGGGCGGGCTGAGCAAGCAGGCCAACGAGGAAATACAGAATGCCCAGTTTGAGGCCAAGGCGGTGGAGCCCCACAGCTCGCAGTCTGGATTCATGTTCTTCGATGTTTCGGGCATGTCCGTGCCGTTGGCCGGCGCGCACTTCTACCTCACCGGCGTACGCGACGCCAAAGGGAACGAGTTGATGTACTTTGAAATCCCGCTGGAAAAGTACCTGAGCGCTCCCAGCCACTAGAAGCCATGTGTGGGTCGGGAGTTTCCTGATTCAGCACTTTTAGCGTCCTTAGCGGCCTTTCTTGGCGAACTTTGCGGTCTAAGATTTTGAACGATTCAAGCGAGGTCAAACCCTTTACCGCAAAGGGCGCAAAGATGGACCGCAAAGTTCGCCAAGGTAAGACCGCACAGTAGGACAAGAGTGTCCGACCCACACTGGCATTTATAATGATGGATCATGGTTGCCACGACTGAAGTCTCCGTAGCTGCGGGGTCAAAGTACGAGCCGGTCATTGGACTTGAGGTCCACGTCCAGCTGCTGACCGCGACCAAAATCTTCTGTTCCTGCTCCACTCACTTCGGCGACCGGCCAAACACCAATGTTTGTCCGGTCTGCCTGGGTTTGCCGGGAGCGCTGCCGGTGCTGAACCGCAAAGCCGTAGAGTTCGCAACCCTGGCGGCCATGGCGCTGAACTGCCGCATCAACGAGACTTCGATTTTCGCCCGCAAAAATTATTTCTATCCCGATCTGCCCAAGGGCTACCAGATTTCGCAGTACGACAAACCTCTGGCCGAGCACGGCGTCATCGAAATCAAGGTGGGCAGCGGCACCAAGAAGATCGGCATCACCCGCGTGCACCTGGAAGAAGACGCGGGCAAGAGCCTGCACGAAGGTTTCGCCAACTCTTCGGAGACGACTGCCATCGATCTGAACCGCAGCGGAGTGCCGCTGATCGAAATCGTCAGCGAGCCCGATATCGCATCACCCGACGAAGCCTACGAATATCTCACGCGCCTGAAGGAGATCATCCTCTACACCGGAGTAAGCGACTGCAATATGGAGGAAGGCTCGCTGCGCTGCGATGGCAATATCAGCGTGCGGCCGCGGGGACAGAAAGAGTTTGGCACGAAGACGGAAGTCAAGAACGTCAACTCGTTCCGCTTCATCCGCGAAGCGCTGCAGTACGAGATTGAGCGCCAGGTTGGAGTAATCGAATCCGGCGGCAAGATCACGCAGGAAACTCGCCTGTACAACTCGGTCGAAGGCAAAACCTACGGCATGCGCTCCAAAGAGCAGGCCCATGACTACCGCTATTTTCCCGAGCCCGACTTGCTCCCACTGGTGGTGGATGCGAAGTGGCAGAAGGAAATCCGCGACACCTTGCCCGAGCTTCCCGAGGCCCGGCGCAAGCGGATGGTTGCCGACTACGGCATCACCGAGCAGGACGCGCAGGTGCTCACGCTCACCAGATCCCTGGCCGACCAGTTTGAAGTCGGCGGCCAAGGCGGCCAGAAGTCCGAAGCGGGTTGCGAACCTGGTCCAGAGCGAGTTGATGGGACGCCTGAAAGCCAAAGGCATCGAGATCGAGCAGTCCCCCATCTCGATGAAAGGTGTGGCTGCATCGGCGGACCTGGTGGAGAGCGGCGCCATTTCGGGCAAGATGCTCAAAGACCTGTACGATCTGGCCTTCGAGCGCGGAAAAGATTTCTCCGCTGTCTATGAAGAAGAGGGCCGTCCGGAACAGTCCCGCGATACCTCGGCTCTGGAAAAGATTATCGATGACATCATCGCGGCCAATCCCAAGCAGGTCGAGCAGTACCGGGCAGGGAAGAAGACAGTGGTGGGATTCTTTGTCGGCCAGGTCATGAAGGCTTCCAAGGGCCAGGCCAATCCACAGATGGTGAATGAGCTGCTGGCTAAGAAGCTGGAATAGGATTGCTCCCACACAAGCTCAGGAGGTAACCACGCGGCCAGTGACTTCCGTCATGTGAGCCTCCAGGGCCGCCTCGGTAACATGGAGATGGCAAGCCCGAGGTGCGCGATGAAGAGCTGGAAACTCGACCGCATTATCAGCGTGGCCACTCTGGTCACGTCGATCATTGCGCTTTTCCTGGTTTTAAAGAAGCCCGCGCCGGTGGCGCCGCCGCAGCCGGCTGCAACTGCGGCGGTCAATGCACAGTCTTTTCAGCAAAAGGTGCAGCAACTGGACCAGCCCAAGGAGGAGGGTCAGCCTCCGGCTGAAGTTCGCATCAGCTCTGACGAAGTAAGCGCAGCCCTGGCGCAGGCGGCCGGGCAGATTCCGGTAGCCGCGGCATCACAGGCAATATCCGGGCTTTCATCTCCAGATACCCCAGTGGCTCCCGGGCAGCCCGAAGTCAAAGATTACCAGGTGAGTTTCGACGGCGACGTCGCCCACGGCCAGTTTCTTACTCAGATCGCAGGTAAGGATGTGTGGGTTACGCTGGCTGGGCATCTCGGGTCGAAGGATGGCTATGCCACCTTTGATCCCACTGAGTTCAAAGTTGGCGACCTGAATGTTCCCGTGTCACTGGTGAACGATGCCTTGCAGAAAAAGCTCTCCGAGCAGCGAGACCGGCTGAAGCTTCCTGATAACGTCGGCGGGATGAAAGTTGAAAACGGCGAACTGGTAATGACCCAGAAATAAGACGGGCAGGACGCCCGTCCTCCACCCTCTCTTTACTCGCCCGGGGTGCCCTGGAACAAGGGCCACAGCCGGTCGCCGATCACGCGATACAAAACAAACGCGCTGCCCGCGTCAGACACCTGGCGAAAAAGCAGCTCGCCGCGCCCGTCACCATCGGCATCCACCGCGTCGATCAATTCCAGGCGAGACAAAACGTCGAAATGCCGGGTGTCCGTGACGCTGGCGAACGCCTTGTGCAGGTCTCCGTAAATATCGTCGCGAGCCACCAGCGTGATGATGTATTGCAAATCGGAGGCCGCATCCGGGCGGGCGGGCATCCGTGCCTTCGCAGTCAGCACCAGCACGGGCTCGTTGCTATTGGAGAGATCGAACGCGCGCAACTGTACATCTTCGAAGACGGGTTGAGGAGACTTTGCTTTGCTGCCGGGCCGGGAAGAGCGGGGCGCCCGCTGCGGCGCGACCGATTCCGGCTGCGCCGCCCAGGCCCGCACTTCGTCCGCCGCCAGAAGCAGAATCTTCTTGCGTAACTTTTGCTCCTCTTCGGGCTTGAGGGTGTAGGCATAAGGACGCGGGTCGGGGCCTGCCGCATCCGAAATGGCCGGGATGACTTGGATCGGACCTTCCGGGGCGGAAGCCTTGGGCTTGTGCGAGTCCTTCGCGGCTGTCGTTGACGGCACCACCGACGCGCTGCGTTTTTTCAACTCCTCCGCAGTTGGTGCGCCGCGTTTCAGAACCGGGCGATCCGGATCCGCTTCGGCTTCCGCCTCCCCCACTCCGGGAGACGGCGCAGAGGCAGCCGGTGCGCCTTCCGCGGCGGGCCGCTTCAGTACCGGCCGGTCCGAATCGTCGTCCGGTGCCGCGGGCGGAGGGGCCGAAGGTGCCGGAGCAGAAGTTGGGGGAGCGGGAGAAGCCGGGCCGGGGCTTGCCGGCGCCGCGGCCGGAGAATCGTCGGCAGGCTTCGGTTTCGCGCTGGCACGCCGCAAGACGGGCGGACCTTCAACCGGCTCGGGCGCAGGCTTCGACATGACTTCCTTCCGCTTGGCGGCGGCTTCTTTTGCGGCTGCGATCGCGCTGGCGGACTGCCAGGTCCCGTCTCCCACCCAGGTGTTGTTGCCTTGCAGGGCGCCTGTAACGGTGAATAGTCCCTGGGAGACGCCGGTGCGCACACCTTCATAAACCGTTCCACTCTCCAGGGCCATCGGCACCGGAGAAGCCTTGTACGCACTGGCGTCGTAGAATTCGCCGTCGTACAGGATGGTGATGGGAACCAGCCGGGCTTTTCCGCTGGGCAGCAATTGCACCAGGCCCAACGCGCGCGGCCCTTTGGGCTTTTGCCGCGCGGCAGACTGGGCCGGGGCCAATGGAGCCAGGACTGCGGCCAATCCCGCCAGGATGACGGCCCGCCGTACGGTGCGATATAACTTGGAGGGACCAAGCTTCGCAGAGCCAGGTCTTGAAAAACCAGCTTTTGAAGAATTAGGAGACGCTGCCATGGCCATCGATATCAATGATAAAGCCCCTGACTTTACTTTGCCCGACCAGAATGGTGAAGAAATTTCGCTCAAGGATTTTCGCGGAAAATATGTCGTGCTCTATTTCTATCCCCGGGCCGATACTCCCGGCTGTACCATCGAGGCCTGCGAATTCCGCGACTCCTATAGGAAGATGCAGAATACCGGCGCCGTGCTGCTGGGCATCTCGCCCGATACCCCAGGCGCGCAGAAGAAATTCGAGGAAAAGTACAAGCTGCCTTTTACCCTGCTGGCTGATGCCGACAAGAAAGTTTGCCAGGCCTACGACGTGTTCAAGGAAAAGAACATGTACGGAAAGAAGGTGATGGGTGTCGTGCGGACCACTTTCATCATCGGCCCGGACGCCAAAATCAAGCACATCTTCCACAAAGTAAAGCCAGAAGGCCATTCGGAAGAAGTGCTGGCCTACCTGAAAAGCGCCACCAAAGGCGCCGCCTGACCAAGCGGGACCTACGTAGGGGCGAGCGCCCTCGCCCGCCCATCCGGGCAAAGGCCCGGCTGGGGCTTTCTGCTCTTTGCGCCAAAGTCAAAACAGGCGAGCCTTGCGCGCCCGCCCGGGCGAGGGCGTCCGGGCCTACGTGGGTTGAAGCCTGTCATCGTGTGGTGAAGGTCAAAGCCGCCTCGACCGGAATTACAGCCTCTTCTTTTCCGGTGGCGACCGCCACGCCGGTTCCGGCCCCGGCACCGACGCCGGCTCCAATCGCAGCCCCCTTTCCTCCGCCTGCCAGTGCGCCAATCAGTGCCCCGGCAGCCGCTCCTCCGCCAATCTTCGTGGCATTGCTCTTAGTATGGCCCTTGCCCTTGGCGGCATACGACGTGGTAGAGATGGCAACCATCCGGCCGTTGACGCGTACGGAACTAAGCCGCAGCGTAAGTTCTCCTGGAGCGTGCAGCCGTCCGCTGGACTTCGCCGAGGTCACCTTGCCTCGCACCGGCGCCCCTACCTTGGCCAGAGTCTTGCCGTGGACGACAAGAGCATGGGCCAGGGTAGCGTCAAACCTGTCGCCGGCTTTGGCGGTGCCCGAACTGATTTCTGATCCCACGCGCACCGTCAGCCTGGTGCCGGCGGGAATGGTCTGCGCCGTCGCGGCCAGCGCGAGCAATGTAAGTACAAAAACGATTTTGAACGATCTCCCCAGCATGAATCCTCCTTCAGGATTGTGACCCGTGGCAATATTATGCGGTGATCCAATGAGGATAGCCAAGAACCGAAGTTCATCGGCGTTGGTGCCGTTGCCCAAAGATTTTTATGCACGTGATCCTCGCGCCGTCAGCCGCGACCTGTTAGGCAAAGTCCTGGTGCGGCGGCAGGAACGAAAACCGCTGACTGCGCGGATCGTCGAAGTGGAAGCCTACCTGGGAAAGGACGATCCTGCCGCCCATTCCGCCAGCGGGCGTACGGCCCGCAATTTCGTGCTCTTCGGCCCGCCCGGCCTGACTTATGTGTACTTCATCTACGGCAATCATTATTGCTTCAACGTCTCCTGCCTGCCCGACGGAGAAGCGGGCGGGGTCCTGTTCCGTGCCCTGGAGCCAATTTCCGGGATCGAGCAGATGGCGGAGGCGCGGGATATTGCGCTTGATGAGACCACCGATCTGCGAAAGCTGACCAGCGGTCCCGGACGCCTCGCCGAGGCCTTCGGCATCACACGCGAACGCGACAACGAAAAAGACCTGACCAGCCGAAAGTCCGATCTATCTATCGTGGACGACGGATTTCGGCCCCAGAGCATCGCAATCACGCCGCGCATCGGCATCACCAAAGCCGCAGAGCGCCCACTGCGCTTCTTCATCGCAGGCAGCAAGTTCGTTTCAAAATGAAATCACGTAGGCCCGGACGCCCGTCCGGGCGGGTGGGGGCATCCTTCGACTTCGCTCAGGACAGGCTCCGCCCCGACGCGGTCTCCGTCAATACGATGTTATCGATCAACCGGGCCTTTCCCACAAACGCTGCTACCGCCACCAGCGCGCTGCGGGAGAGGTCATCAACCGGATCGAGCGTCTCCGGATTAACGATCTCAAAGTAGTCGAGCCGCACGGAAGGGTCCTCTGCGAAAACCTGCCTGCCCGCTTCGATCAACGCCTGCACCTCGCGTTCCCCTCGATCGAAGCGCTCTTGTACCGCCACGAGTGAACGATGCAGCACCAGGGCGGACTGTCGCTGCGTCGCGTCCAGATAGGCATTGCGCGAGCTCATGGCCAGGCCGTCCGGCTCGCGCACGATCGGGCCGATCACAACCTGAACCGGAATGTTCAGATCGCGCACCATGTGGCGAATGATGGTGGACTGCGCGGCATCTTTCTGGCCGAAGAACGCACGGTCAGGTTCCACGATGTGGAAAAGCTTCGAGACCACCGTGGTCACGCCGCGAAAGTGTCCCGGGCGCGAAGCTCCACACAGCTTGTCGCTCAGGCCCTCAACCGTCACGTAGGTCACTGCGCCCGCGGGATACATCTCCTCCACTGTCGGCGCGAAAATGAAATCCACGCCTTCACGCTCGAGCAGGTCGCGATCACGATCAAAATCTCGTGGATACTTGGCCAGATCTTCATTCCGGCCGAATTGCAGCGGATTGATGAAAATTGAGACCGCTACCCGATCACATTGGGCCTTGGCCATGCGGACCAGGGAGAGATGGCCTTCGTGCAGCGCTCCCATCGTGGGCACCAGTCCTACGGTCTTGCCCTCGCCCCGCGTGGCGCGGCGGGCGGCGCGCATTTCGTTGATGGTGTGGCAGATTTTCATGGCGCGAGGCGCGGGTCTCAGGCCGAGGGGATCCAGTTGATGAGCACGTGCATGCTCTCCAGCGTCCCCGCCACGAGGGCGCGGTTCTGGCGAATTTTCACGCTATCGTCGGCGGAACCGCGCACGCCATTTTCGGTCACCGCTACCACGCGCCCGTACGGCCACGCCGCGGGCGGCAGATTGCCCAGCGCCTGGGTCAATTCTCCCGGCTTCAGGATGCGCTCCAGGTGGTTCTCGGGATCGAGCAGCGCCACCCCGTCGGCCCGGACAATCAGATACGGATTGCGCCAGCCCTTCATGTCCACCATGCCGCGGTATTTCTCGGGCGTGGCCGGAGGGATGGCCAGAATGCGCGCCGTAGCGCTGGCCTCGAGAGCCGCCGGGTCAGGGGATTTGGGAGCGGAGCAGGAAGCCAGCACAACCACGGCTGCCGCGATCGGGCCCAGGCGCGACTGTTTCATTCGTACTCTAGCGCCTCATCGCCCGCTTGCGGTCGAGCACCGTTTCCAGGGCGGCACGCGTTTCCTTCGGCAGGTGATAGGACTCTTCGTCCGAGGGATATTGCCGCTCTGAAACATCGGCACGGAAAGCCTGCACTGCACCGGTAATGGCGGCACCCAGGTCGGCATACCGGCGCACGAACTTGGCGGGATGGCCAAACGTGAGGTTCAGCAGGTCGTGGAAGACCAGCACCTGTCCGTCGCAATCCGGGCCCGCGCCGATCCCGATCGTCGGCGTCTTGACCTCGGCGGTAATCATGGCCGCGACTTCACGCGGGATGCCTTCGAGATAAATACAGGCCACCCCCGCGCGATCGAGCGCCACCGCATCGCGCATCAGCTGTTCGACGCCGCCGAGGTCCTTGCCCTGCACCTTGTAGCCGCCCATCACGTTCACCGATTGCGGCGTCAGGCCGATGTGTCCGGCCACCGGAATTTCGGCATCGATGATGCGGCGGATCAGTTCGGAGCGCTTCTCCCCGCCTTCGATCTTAACCACTTCCGCTCCCGCTTCCTTCACGAAACGGGCGGCGTTCCGCACCGCGTCGGTAGGGTCGGACTGATATGAACCGAAAGGCATGTCGCCCACGAGCAGCGCATGCGTTACGCCGCGGTGCGCGGCGCGGGTGTGGTGCAGCATTTCGTCGAGCGTGACCGAAAGCGTGTTCTCGTACCCCAGCATGGTCTGGGCCAGCGAGTCGCCTACCAGAACAATATCGATCCCGGCCTCATCGACCAGGCGCGCGGAGGAATAGTCGTAGGCGGTGAGACAGGTAATCGGCTCGTGGTGGAGTTTCTTTTCGCGGAGTGAAGCGACAGTAATCTTGCGGCGAGGTTCGCCGATCGGAACCAGACTCACGATGTCCTCCAGTGCCCCTCCGCAACCCGGCGGATAGAGCCTGTCCACATCTTGGATGCTACGAAAGCTATTGTAGCCGCAAATGGTCCGCCGGTCGATAGGGGTAGTCTGCACGATAAACGCCCAAGCAGGGGCAGAGCCTGTCCTGAGCGGAGTCGAAGGATGTCCCACCTCCCAGCCGAGCAAAGCTCGGTCTTTCTGCGAGATACAGACAGGCAAAAATCAAGGTGGTAAGACGCATGCCATATGTCTTACTTTATGGTAAGATTAGCCATGACATCCTATCGCACCGTCGTCAGCTCCAAGGGCCAGGTGGTGATTCCCGCGGAATTGCGCCAGCAACTGGGCCTTGAAAAGGGCACCAGGGCCACCTGGAGCGAAGAGCGGGGGCGGCTGGTGTTGACCCCCATGACCGAAAAGCGGCTCGACGAGATCATGGGCTTCCTGAAGCCGGCTCCAGGCGAGCCTTCTATGTTCGACGAAATATTCGCGGAGCGCGAACGCGAACGCAGGCGAGAGAAATAGATGGTGGCTTCTGGTACATCTCGTAGCCGTCGACGTTATGTGCTCGATGCCAACGCCCTGACCGGATTTTTCGAGGACCGGGGCCTGGTGGCCGAAAAGGTTCGCCACCTGCTGGGAGAGGCGCTGCGCCACGAAGAGCGTCTTTTGATGTCGGCAGTCAATTGGGGCGAGGTCTTCTACGTCTCATGGAGACGCCACGGCGAGGCCAAGGCGCGGGAAGCGGAGGGTATCCTGCGGGAGATGCCAATCACCGTTATCGCCGTGGACCGGGAAAGGGCTACCCGCGCTGGCGCTCTGAAACAAAAACACGGCCTGGGCTACGCCGACGCCTTGGCCGCCGAACTGGCCATCGAGCGCGGCGCGTGGCTGGTCACGGCCGATCCTGAGTTTGCAAAAATAGGGAAGGGACTGTCGGTCTATCCGCTGCCTCGATACGAGAAGTATCGGCGGACATATTCGAGCGGGGAATGAGACTCTCTTCTTCGCGGACCTCTCGGAGGCGGCACGAGCGGGACGCTCGCGCCCACATTTAAAGAAGAGGCATTTGCTTCACGTTGCCATTTGTCGCTACAATAGACGACAAATGGCAAATGAACTGCAAGCCGTGCTGCGTCAGTTGGGCGGAAAGCGCATTCTGGGGCGGTCGCTGGCCAACGACCGCGATCTGCGGGAGGCGATTCGGGAAGGTTTTCCCCACGCTGTCCTGGGCGAACTGATGCAGGCCTCCGGCCTGTCCCTGAAAGAGCTGGCCGGGGCGCTCGATCTCTCGCCGCGCAGCCTGCAGCGCCGACGCCGCGGACGCCTGGCCCGCTTCGAATCGGACCGGCTCTACCGCATGGCGCGCCTGCTGGCGCTGGCCCGTGAAACTCTGGGCGACGGCGCCCGCGCCAGCCGCTGGCTCAAGCGCAGCAACCGCGCCCTGGGAGGCGTGGCGCCCATCGCCGCCATCGACACCGAACCCGGAGCCCGCCAGGTGGAAAACATCCTCGGCCGCATCGCTTATGGTGGGATGAGTTGACCCGTGTTTTCCGCGTGCTGCGCGCGGCCTACGCGCGTGCTCCATTCGATGGAGAAGGCGCCTACCTCTATGGTGGCCGCTGGTCGAGTCCGGGCACGCGCCTGGTCTATACCTCCGAACACCAGTCTCTCGCCATGCTGGAGTATTTTGTCCATCTCGACCCGGAAGACGCTCCTGACGACCTGGTGCTGGCCACGGCGGACATTCCCGACAGCGTGTCGCGGAAACAACTTCATCCTCGCGACCTGCCGCCGCATTGGCGGGAAACACCCGCGCCTCCCGAGCTTGCCCAGATTGGCGATGAATTCGTAAAGAAGGGCGAGAGTTGTTTGCTGCTGGTGCCCTCAGCGCTCGCGGTGAATGAGAACAACTGGCTGATCAATCCGCAGCATCCGGAGTTCAAGAAGATCGCGCTGCATGCGCCGGAGGCACTGCGCTACGATTCGCGTATGTTCCGACCGGAGCCGAGGGCGAAAACATTAGGTCGAGGCCGGATCCCGCCCTCCATTTCATCTGTTTCTCCCACGTTTGCTGTTGGCGCGCAGCCAGGCCGTGTATTCCGCCTCATCGAGCGAGCCGCCCGCAAGGCCGAAAACGGCCTGAGTAGCATCCTCCTCACTTGCCCTGAAGATGAAGCCGTTGAGTTCAAGGAAAAGAACGCCGGTGACAAAACCCGTGCGCTTGTTACCGTCGATGAAGGGATGGTTGCGGACGATGCCCGCCGTGTAAAGCATCGCCATCTCAATCACGTCAGGTTGGTCGGCATAGGCATGATGCTGGAGGGGGCGAGCCAGAGCGGATTGCAGAAGGCCCTGATCGCGCAATCCCGGCCCGCCGCCGTGGGCGGCTAACAGTCGGTCGTGGATCGCGAGGACATCGCGCTCCGCAATCCAAATCGGTTTTCTTCTCTTCACTTCTCTCTTTACTTTTTACTTTGCCAGGGCGCGCAGGGTGTTGCGATACCGGCCCATAATCTCTTCGGCCTTCTTCATTTTCTTCTCGAATGCCGGATCGTAGGGGGTGAGGCGGTAGCCACCCTCCGCGTCCTCGATCAGGAAAAGTCGTTCACCGTCTTCGGTACGCAGTCGATGGATGACCTCCCTGGGCAGCACCACACCCAGCGAGTTGCCGAACTTGCGGACCTTGAGTTCCACCATGGCACTGCTCCTGTGTTATTACAATTGTAATAACATACTTGGGAATATGGCAAGCAGGAAATGAGCGGATCTGGCAACGGTTCCGTAAGCGTTGAACACTCCGTCCAAGTGGAGTACGTCGCTATTCAGGGTCCTCATCGAAGAGTGACGGTGGCTCTTCCAACAATTCCTTCAGGAAGCTCGTTCGATCATTAACAAATCGACGCACGATCTGCATCGGGGGAGTTTCCTCGTAGTCAATCTCATGAATATTGGCGGTGTCGAATGAGAAGATCTGAGCGCTCGGGTATCCCAGGAGAATCGGGGAATGGCTCGAAATAATGAACTGCGCGTCTTTGTACTTCCGCAACACATCGTGGATCAGAACGATAAAGGCTAGTTGTCGTTGAGGCGAAAGCGCGGCTTCGGGCTCATCTAGTAAAAACAAGCCGTTTCTCTGAAACTTGAGTTCGAGCACGGTCAGGAAAGTCTCGCCATGCGAGCGAGCATGAAGGCTCTGTCCCCCGTAGGATTCATTGACGCCCATCGCGTCTATGTGAGAAGCCGTATTGAAGAAGCTTTCCGCTCGAAGGAAAAATCCGGCCCCTGTCCGGCGGTCGAACGACAACCGGAGTGCCTTCACCAGAGGATCGACAGAGTGATTGCTTTCAGTGCTGTCGTTCGAGAAATTGCGATTTCCCCCTTCTGGTCCAAACCCGTAGTGACCCGCAATCGCCTCGAGCAGGGTGGACTTTCCTGTGCCGTTCTCGCCGGTAAAGAAGCATATTCTTGAGCGAAAAGTTAGGTGATCCAGGTGGCTGATCGTCGCGACCGAGAACGGGTAGCTTGCCCAATCGCCGACCCGCTCACGGAGCAGTGTGATTTTCTTAAGCACGGGATGACTGCTACGCGCTGGCTGCTTCCTGACTCCCCAGCGGCAGGAAATACTGGGTCCCCTTGATGGGCGCCGAAACCTTCCGCAGCAGTTCCTGCAGGTCCTGGTTGCGCTCCACGAAGTCGATCTCGGAAGTGTTCACGATCAGCAGGTCCGACGATGTGTAGTGGAAGAAAAAGTGTTCGTAGGCTTTGATCACTTCTTCCAGATAATCCTCGTTGATCGCTTTTTCTCCCGGCGCATTCTTCTTTTTCAGGCGCTTTTTCAGCACTTCAGGTGTGGCTTGCAGGTAGATGACCAGGTCGGGCGTGGGTAGTTGCTCGCGGAAATGGTTGTAGTAGCGATTGTAGATTTCGAGTTCCTGATCGGTCAGGTTGAGGCAGGCGAAGACCTTGTCCTTTTCGAACACGAAGTCGGTGACCACGGTTTTCTGCGAGCGCGGGCCCAGGTCGAGGGCGCGGAGCTGTTCGAAGCGGCGAATCATGAAGGCGAACTGCGCCTGGAAGCCGGCGCCGGCCTCGCCTTTGTAGAAGGCGCCGAGGAAGGGATTGTCCTCCGACTCCATGACCTGCTGCGCATTGAGACGCTCGGCCAGGATTCGCGCCAGCGTGCTTTTGCCGACTCGTATGGGACCTTCGACTGCAATATAGCGGGGCAGCTCAAAAAGATTAGCCATGGGTTAGAGAGAATCGGGATTCGCTTGCAGCATATCTTGCTTCTGCCCATGAGGCAATTGTGGAAAGAGTTAACAGGGGGAGATTTCAGACTGGAGATTTCAGATTGATGATTGCGGACTCGCACTATGTAACCAATCTGCAATCTTAAATCTCCAATCTGCAATCTCTTCCCATTTACAATCGCGTGCAGCATGTACCGCTACCTGGTTACCGCCGCCGCGGCTGCCGCTGCTTCAGCCGTGGGTTACCAGTCCATGGCTCCGACCGGGCAATGGTTCGGCCGTACCTTTACCGGGCTGGGCCGCGGCTCGAAACAACTGGCGCTCACTTACGATGACGGGCCCAACGACCCTCACACTCTGCGCCTGCTGGAAATCCTGGCCCGGCACAATGTTCACGCCACATTTTTCCTGATCGGCCGTTACGTCGAGCAGCGCCCCGACATTGTTCATGAACTGGTGAAAGCCGGACACGTCATCGGGAACCATACTTTCACCCATCCTCTGCTGACCTTCAAGAGTGAGCGTGAACTTCGCGAGCAGTTCACCAGGTGTGAGCGTGCCCTGACGGATGCGGTGGGCGAGCACTCCAGCCTGTTCCGTCCGCCCTTTGGGGGCCGGCGTCCTGCAGTATTGCGCACGGCGCGGCAAATGGGGATGCAGCCCATCATGTGGAACGTGACTGGCTATGACTGGAAGGCGCCGTCGGTTGAGTATATCGAGCGCCAGGTGACGCGCCAGGTTCGCGGCGGGGATGTGATCCTGCTGCACGATGGGGGGCATCTTCACTTCGGGAGCGATCGTTCGTACACCGTCGCGGCCACCGAGCGATTGATTTCCCGCTACCTCGCGGAAGGCTATGAGTTTGTGACTGTGCCCGAAATGATGCTGAAGGCAGATGTCAGATCTTAGTTCTCAGATCTCAGTTAGGCCGGCGCCCTTGCGAATGTCTGTTTCGCGGCTGCGATGGTCTGGTGGATGTCTTTTTCGGTGTGGGCGGCGCTCAGGAATGCGGCCTCGAACTGCGACGGCGGCAGGTACACGCCGTTGTCGAGCATGGCGCGGAAGAAACGGGCGAAGGCTTTCGTGTCGCTCTTGGCCGCTGAGGTCCAATTGGTGACCGGGCCTTCGGTAAAGAACCAGGTGAACATTGATCCGACGCGGTTGCAGCAGAGCGGCACGCCGGCGTCCCTGGCGGCTGCGGTAACTCCTTCGGTCAACTGTCCGCTCAGTATTTCCAAGCCGGTATAGATCGTGCTCTTGTGGCTGCGCAGGTAGCGCAAAGTGGCGAGGCCCGCTGCCATGGCCAGGGGATTCCCGGAAAGCGTGCCGGCCTGATACACCGGGCCCAGGGGCGCCACCATGTCCATGATGTGGGCGGGCCCGCCATACGCCCCGACCGGCAGCCCGCCGCCGATGATCTTTCCAAAGGTGGTCAGGTCGGGAAGAATTCCAAATCGTTCCTGGGCGCCGCCGAAAGCCAGCCGAAAACCGGTCATCACCTCGTCAAAAATGAGCAGCGACTTGTGGCGCAGGGTGATCTCGCGCAAGGTATCCAGATAGAGGGGCGCGGGCGGGACGCATCCCATGTTGCCCACCACCGGCTCCACGATCACGCAGGCAATCTGGTTGCTGAACTTTTTGAATGCCAGTTCCAGGGCGTCAACATCGTTGTAGGGAAGCGCCAGGGTCAACTGGGTGAATTCTTCCGGCACCCCCGCTGACCCGGGGATGCCCAGCGTGGCCACTCCAGAACCTGCTTTCACCAGCAGTGCGTCGGCATGGCCGTGGTAGCAGCCCTCGAACTTCACGATGTATTTGCGTTGGGTATAGGCACGAGCCAGGCGGATGGCCGACATGGTGGCTTCCGTGCCCGAGTTGACGAAGCGGATTTTTTCCACGTGGGGAAAGGCTGAAATAACAATCTCGGCCAGATCAGCCTCGGCGGCGGTCGAGGCGCCGAAACTGGTGCCATGCTTGGCCGCGGCGCCGATCGCTTCAGGCACTCCGGGCGGGGCGTGACCGAGGATCAGCGGTCCCCAGGAACCCACATAATCGATGTACTTGTTTTCGTCGGCATCCCACAGGTGCGAGCCCTGCCCGCGAACGATAAACGGCGGGTCGCCTCCGACCGAACCAAAGGCGCGTACCGGAGAATTTACACCGCCGGGAATCATCTGCTCGGCGCGCTTCTGCAACTTTCGCGAAGCTTCGTGCTGGCGGGTCATGTCAGTTGTGAGCCCATAAATATAGCAGCCACGGGTGTCCACGTGGGGACGGCCGCCCCCGGCTGTCCAGCGGAGCGGAGCTCCCGCGCATCCTGACTACGGGTATTTAACTACCCGAAATTCATCGGAAATTCATTTGTCCGCAATATTCCTGCAACATGCCGGCGCTATTGTGAGCCCAGTGACATGCTCTTCTAACCGGGAGAGCCTTAAGGACAGTCTCGGGGGGCTCCGGGCTGTCTTTTTTCTTTCAGATACTGTGTGGGACCGGGTCTCTGACCCGGTCAGGCCGAGCAAGGCTCGGCAGCTCTCTCCCTACTTCTCCACCTTCACGCCCTTCCAGAACGCCACGTAGCCCTTAATCTGCTTCGCCGCCGGCTTGGGTTCGGGATAAAACCAGGCAGCATCGTGGTTAAGCTTTCCGGCAACCTCGACATCGTAATAACTCGCCGTGCCCTTCCACGGACAAACCGTGTGGGTCGCGCTGGGTTTGAAATGATCTGTCCTGATCGCGTCGGGCGGAAAGTACTGGTTCCCCTCCACCTCCACGCACTGATTCGATTCCGCAAGCACGGTGCCTTCCCAGATTGCTTTTGCCATAAGACCTGTTTAGATTGCAGAGCGGGAAGGCGGTCGCAATCATTTGAGGCTCTCGGGCGAAAAGCAGAGTGTCGCGATCCATGGCTTAGGGTTCGATGGCCGGGCGTTTAACGGTCATTCGATGGTCGGGCGTTTGCAACGAGTACTGGTGTGCTCGCCGCGCGCTGCGGGATGGGACCAGCCAGCCGTCGCAGAACGCTGGCGGGAACTGGGTTTTCTGCATGCGCCGGACTTCGCGGCCGCGCAAGCCCAGCATGAGGAACTATGCCGACAGCTCGAAGCCGCCGGGGCGGAGGTCTTCCATCTTCCGGCGGCCTCGGATCTTTCGCTCGATGCCGTTTACACTCACGATCCGTCCCTGGCAACTGATCACGGCTTGATCGGACTGCATCCCGGCAAGGCAAACCGTATTCCCGAGGCGCGGCGCCACCTCGAGTTTTGCCGGAGCCTGGGCATTCCCGAGTTCGGTAGAATCCACCCGCCGGGAAAAACTGAGGCCGGAGACATGGTCTGGCTCGATTCCACTACGCTGCTGATCGGTCAGGGCTATCGCACCAACCCGGCCGGAATAGTCCAGATGAGGGCGCTGCTCCAGCCGCATGGTGTGGAAGTGCTTTCGGCCCCTCTGCCGTACGGCCCGGGACCGTCGGCCTGCCTGCATCTCATGTCGCTGATGAGCCTGCTCGACGAACAGACGGCGCTGGTGGATTTGCCCTGGTTGGCGGTAGAGACCGTGGAGTTGCTGCAATCCCGCGGCTACCGGCTGCTTGAGATCGAATATTCCGAGCGCGAGACGCTGGCCTGCAACGTGCTCTCACTGGGCGAAAAGCGCCTGCTCGCACTGGAGGAGAACCAGAAGACCAATCAGAAGCTTCGTCAATCCGGATTTGACGTGCGAACTTTCCCCGGCTCGGAACTATGCGTCAACGGCGGCGGTGGCCCCACCTGCCTGACCCGTCCCCTGCTGCGAATCACGTAGGTCAATGTAGGCGCGAGCGTCCTCGCTCGTGCAAGGGCGCAGCACGAGCGGGACGCTCGCGCCCACACTGCCTCCCGCCCTGTTAAAATCAATATGCATGGTTCTCCCCTTCGTCCGCGATCTTTTCACGGACGTGGAAAAGTTGCCGGCCTTTTCGCGTGTGGCCTCCCATCTGAAAGAGGGCACGGGGCGGATTCGTGTCTCTGGACTGGTCCCAACCGCAAAAGCTTTGCTTTTAGTCCTGCTGCAGAAGGCGGCAGGGCGTCCGCTGATCATTGTGGTCGCGGACAATCGTGCTGCGGAAGACCTGGTCCCGGTGCTGCAGGCCTTTTGTGAGCTGACCGGTGCCGCCGGTCCTGAGTCCGTGGTCTCGCTGCCCAACCATGACGTCCTTCCCTTCCAGAATCTTTCCCCGCACCCGGAGATCCAGGAGGAGCGGGCGGTGGCGCTGTGGAAAATTGCCACAGGCGCGGCGTCTTTTGTGATTTCGCCAATTGCCGCCACTGCGCTGCGTCTGCGTTCGGCCGAGTA
The DNA here is from genome assembly GCA_963699935.1 of Terriglobia bacterium. Lineage (GTDB taxonomy): Bacteria > Acidobacteriota > Terriglobia > Terriglobales > Acidobacteriaceae > JAIQFF01. The sequence continues at coordinate 111,635 of CAVOVU010000015.1, read as the reverse complement.
CTACGCCGATCTGGCTCGGGCCGTGCGCCGCGCCGAAGTGCTCAACGTTGACGCGCTGCTCCCTCACCTCAACACGGTTGGCTATCACTCGACCGACGTCGTGGAGATGCCGGGAGAATACGCCTTGCGCGGCGGCATTCTCGACGTGTACTCGCCCGAAGCCGAGCGCCCGGTGCGCATCGAGTTCTTCGGCGACGAGGTCGAGTCCATACGGAAGTTTGACCCTGCTACCCAGCGCTCTTCCAGTCCCGTGGATGAAGCTCTGCTGCTTCCGCTGACAGAGACTCCCGTCAGCGAAGACCTTCTGGGCGCGGTGCATGCCCGTCTCTCCGGGAAACGCATTACCGGTAACGAAGAAATCATTGAGCAGGCTGTGCGCTCCGGCGGCGTCACCGTTTTTCCTGGGTGGGAGTTTTATGCGCCCGTGGCAGGTGCCAATCACACGGTGTTCGATTTATTGCCGCGCGCGCTGGTGCTGACCGACGAACTGGAAGTGCTGAGGACCGAGTTCGATCATGTCTGGTCCCGCATCGAGCAGGCGCACGAGAGCAGCGGCGTGGGCAACCTGGTGCGGCCGTCAGATCTATATCTTGCGCCGGAAGACTGGTGGCCGAAGCTGCCGGGATTGCCCGGGGCCGATGTCGAGCATCTCGACATCGAGCGCAGCGACGATTCCGCGGCGGCGATTTCATTCCACACCCAGCCTGCGCCCCGCTTCCACGGCTCGGTTCCCGCCATGCTCGAGGAAGTGAAGAAGCAGATTGGGGAGAGCAAGCGCGTCCTGATCGCCGTGCCTAATACCGGTGAAGTGGAACGCCTGGCCGACATTTTCAGCGAGTACGCCGTGTCTTTCCGCCTGGGCAGCCGCACCCGCAGCGGAGAAAGTTATGCCGACGAAACTTCCTATTTCTCCGGCGAAGTGCTTACCGCCACGCTGGCCAAGGCTTACGTGCCCGATGGCGTCATCTTTCCCGACGCCAGCCTCTCCATCCTGGGCGCGCGTGATCTGTTCGACGAATCCGATGCGGTCGTCTCGCGTCCGCAGCGTCAGAAATCGAAGACTTCGGCGTTTCTCTCCGATTTCCGCGACCTGCAGGTTGGGGATTACGTGGTCCACGTCGAGCACGGCATCGGGCAGTACCAGGGCTTGAAGGAGATTAATCAGGGCAACGGCAATGCCGAATTCATGCTGCTGGAATATGCCGAGGGCGCGCGTCTTTACGTCCCGCTGACGCGTCTCGACCTGGTGCAGAAGTACCGTTCGTCGGAAGGGGCCAAGCCGGTACTGAACCATCTGGGAACGGCGGCCTGGGCCAAGACCAAGGCGCGCGTGCGCAAGGCCATGAAGGACATGACCGACGAGCTGCTCAAGCTCTACGCTGAGCGCAAGACCGCCCAGGGTCATGCCTTCTCCTCCGACAACGAATGGATGCGGGAGTTCGAAGACACCTTCGAATTCAGCGAGACCGAAGACCAGCAGACCGCGATCAACGACGTCAAGCGTGACATGGAATCGACCCAGCCCATGGACCGGCTGCTGTGCGGCGACGTGGGCTACGGCAAGACGGAAATCGCCATGCGCGCCGCTTTCAAAGCCATCAGCGACAACAAGCAGGTTGCGGTGCTCGCGCCCACCACTGTTCTCGCCTTTCAGCACTACGAAACTTTCAAGCAGCGCTTTGCCGCCTTTCCCGTCGCCATCGAGATGATCAGCCGCTTCCGCTCGCCGAAGCAGCAGAAAGAAATTCTGCAGAAAGTGGAAGCCGGCAAAGTCGATATTCTGATCGGCACCCATCGCCTGATCTCGAAAGACGTGAAGTTCGCCGACCTGGGCCTGCTGGTGGTGGACGAAGAACAGCGCTTCGGAGTCCGGCATAAAGAGCGGCTCAAGCAGATGCGCAAGCAGGTGGACGTGCTGACCATGTCAGCCACCCCGATTCCACGCACCCTGCACATGTCCCTGGTCGGACTGCGCGACATGAGCGTGATCGAGACTCCGCCCAAGGACCGCATTGCGATACAGACTGTCGTCGCCAGCTGGGACGAGAAGCTCATCCAGTCCGCCATCGAGCAGGAACTCGAACGCGGCGGCCAGGTCTTCTTCGTGCACAACCGGGTGGACAGCATCTGGGAAATTGCCGCCAAACTGCAGGCCCTGGTGCCGCCGGCGCGCGTCATCGTGGGGCACGGGCAGATGTCGGAAGGCGAACTCGAAAAGGTGATGCTCAAGTTCATGCATCACGAGGCTGACATACTGGTCTCCACCACCATCATTGAGAATGGCCTCGATATTCCGCTGTGCAACACCATCCTCATCAACCGGGCCGACCGTCTGGGGCTCTCCGAGCTTTACCAACTGCGGGGCCGCGTGGGCAGATCGAATCGCCGCGCGTACGCGTATCTGCTGCTGCCGGCGGAAATCGAGCTGACCCCGATCGCGCGCCGGCGTTTAGCCGCGCTGAAAGAATTTTCCGACCTGGGCGCGGGCTTCAAGATCGCGGCTCTCGATCTGGAACTCCGGGGCGCGGGCAACCTGCTGGGTGGCCAGCAGAGCGGACACATCGAGGCGGTCGGCTTCGAACTGTACACCCAGATGCTCGACCGCGCCGTCCGCGAGATGAAGGGCGAGGCCGCCGCGGATGAACCCGAAACTCAGTTGAACCTCGGACTCAACATTCGCATCCCGGTGGAGTACATTCCGGAAGAGAACCAGCGTTTGCGAATGTACAAACGGGTGGCCGGGGTGGAAAATGAGTCGCGCCTGAATGATGTTCGCGCTGAACTGGAAGACCGCTACGGTGAGCCTCCGGCTGCGGTGCGGAACCTTCTGGAATACGCCGCGCTTAAACTACTGGCCATGCGGGCGGGTGCGACTGCCATTGAGCGCAAGCGCGATCTGGTGACGGTCAAGTTCCGGCAAAATGCGGAAATCGATCCGGGAAAGCTGGCGAAGTTCGTCTCCTCCCAGCGCGGCGCGCAGTTTACCCCGGACGGCACTCTGAAGTATGTTTCCAAGGCAGTTTCTCCCGCGGAAGTCCTGGCACAATTGCGGGGGCTGCTGGAAGAGCTGTCCCCGTCGGCACAAGCCTTGCCGTCCGTGCCGTCGTGAAGTAAGACTCGAGGCGCTTTCAACCTAAAAATGATCAAACTACTGCTTGCACCCGCCCTCTGCCTTGTCATGCTGCTCTCTCTCATTCTTGGCGTCGCGCCCGCAGCGGCCGCGACGGCCGCGGCCACACCGCCCCAAACCGCTTTTAACTCGCTGGTGGATGAGTATTTCGATTTCTATTTTCAATTTCATCCCACCGCCGGCACGCAGGCAGGCTTCCACCAGTACGACGGAAAGCTGGAAGACTTCTCCCGCTCGGGTATGGACGCCGAAATCGCCGGGCTGCTGAAGTTTCAGCAACAATTCGGCGCGATTCAGCGCAAGCAGCTGTCCCAGGAATCAGCCGGCGACCTGGAGGTCCTGACCTCTGCCATTCAGGGCCGCCTGCTGGAGTTGCAGAACATCCAGATGTGGCGAAAAGATCCCGACGTCTATGTCTCCGATCTGAGCTACGGCGTTTTTCTCATCATGAGGCGGGATTTTGCGCCGGCCGCCGATCGTCTCCGGTCCGTAATCGCTCGCGAGCGTGAGATTCCCCGGGTGCTCGAAGCCGCGGTCCAGAACATCAGCAACCCTCCCAGGGTGTACACCGAGGTCGCGCTGCAACAGATGCCGGACAACATCCAGTTTTTCCAGAAAGATGTTCCGGAAGCCTTCCGGGAGGTGCGGGACCCGAAGTTGCTGGCCGAGTTCAAGGCCAGCAACGCTGCGTCCGTCGAAGCTCTGAGCAAGTATCAGGACTTCATGCGGAAAGATCTGTTGCCAAAATCCAATGGCGATTTCCGCCTGGGAGAGGAAAATTTCCGCAAGAAGCTGCTCTACGACGAGATGGTGGATATTCCCCTGGATCACCTGCTCGAGATCGGCTACGCCGACCTGCGGCGCAACCAGCAGCATTTCAAAGAAGTCGCCGCCCAGATTGATCCCCGCCGCAGTCCGGAGGCCGTGCTGGCCGATCTGCGCCGCGACCACCCGCCTGCCGACCACTTGCTGCAATCCTTTCGCGACACCCTCGGGGGATTGCGTCAGTTCATCGAGCAGCACAAAATCATCACCATTCCATCCCAGGTGCCGCCGATTGTAGAGGAGACGCCGCCCTTCGCGCGGGCCTTGACCACTGCTTCCATGGACACGCCCGGCGCCTACGAAACCAAGGCCACCGAAGCCATGTTCAATGTCACTTTGCCCGCTTCGAACTGGAAGCCGGAAAAAGTCGAACAATGGATGCAGGGCTTTAACCGGGGGACGATCACCAGCACCGCCATTCACGAGGTTTACCCCGGACACTACACGCAATTTCTCTGGCTGCAGGCGGCCCCCTCCAAGACCCGCAAAGTGCTCTACAACGCGAGCAATGCCGAAGGCTGGGCGCATTACACGGAGCAGATGATGCTCGACGAAGGTTACGGCAATCACGATCCCAGGCTGAGGCTGGGGCAACTGGTGGACGCGCTGTTACGCAACGCGCGCTTCATTGTCGGCATCGAAATGCACACCGGCAAGATGACGCTCGAACAGGGGCAGGAATTCTTTGTCAAGGAAGGATTTCAGGTTCCGCCCGTCGCCGAGGTTGAAGCCAGGCGTGGTACGTCCGACCCGACATACCTCTACTACAATCTGGGCAAGCTCCAGATCCTGAAACTGCGCGAAGACTACCGTAAACAGCAGGGCAACAAATTTACGCTGCAGGAATTCCACGATCGCTTCATGCGGCAGGGTTCGGTGCCCATGAAGATCATCCGCAAGAGCATGCTGGGGAGTGACGGACCGACTCTGTAGGTTTACTCTGAACGGCAGGCGGCGGGTCCGAAATCATCCAGTTGATTTGTGGATCCATGCGGCGAAGAGGAAGTCAGAATGCCAAAAAAAGTTCGCAAGGCCGTTTTTCCCGCTGCCGGGCTGGGCACCCGGTTCCTGCCGGCCACCAAGGCGCAACCTAAAGAGATGTTGCCGCTGGTGGACAAACCCATCATTCAGTATGGCGTCGAGGAGGCGGTCGCGTCCGGCTGCGATCAGATCATTATCGTCACCGGACGCGGCAAGTCTGCCATCGAAGACCACTTCGACGTCAGCTATGAACTGGAAAAGATGCTGGAGGAGCGCGGCAAGACCGACTTGCTCAAGATCGTCCGCCAGATTTCCGACCTGATCCATATCGCTTACGTGCGCCAGAAAGAGGCCCTGGGTCTGGGCCACGCCGTCCTCACGGCGCGCGAACTGGTGGGCGACGAACCCTTCGCCGTCCTCCTGGCCGATGACGTCATTGATGCTGAGGTGCCCTGTCTCAAGCAGATGATGGAAGTCTTCAATAAAATGCAGTGTTCAGTCCTCGCTACCCAGGTGGTCGAGGGTCCGGGGATTTCCGCCTACGGGGTACTCGAAGGCAAGCCGGTGCCAGGCTCGAACGGCAAGCTGTACGAAGTGGTGAACCTGGTGGAAAAGCCGCGTCCCGAAGAAGCGCCCTCCAACCTCGCGGTCATCGGACGCTACATTCTCACCCCGACGGTTTTTGAAACCCTGTCAGACATCAAGGCCGGCGCCGGAGGCGAACTGCAGCTTACCGACGGCCTGAAACAGCTTCTTAAAAAAGAAAAAATCTATGGTTACGTGTTCGAGGGCAAACGCCACGACACCGGCGACAAACTGGGCTTCCTGAAAGCCACGGTAGAGTTCGCCCTGAAGCGTACCGACCTGGGGGGACCATTGCGGCAATATCTGAAGAGCCTGAATCTGTAGGCGTCTTGATGTGGGGCGGGCGCCCTCGCCCGCCGCCGTTGACGTTGCTTTTGACATTCAGGACCGTGCAGGCCCGTTGACCGGAATGCGCTTTCACGGTCAAAGGCGGCGGGCGAGGGCGCCCGCCCGACACTACATTTCTAAGACGCTCCCACTGTAATCTTCAGCTTTCGCGATTTTTCTTCCACGCTGTTGGCCAGCTTCTCCTTGTGGCTGGCCAGTTTTTTGGCCAGCGGGTCGCTGGAGAGCGCCAGAATCTGGGCCGCCAGGATGCCCGCATTGGTGGCCCCGGGCTTGCCGATGGCGACGGTCGCCACCGGAATGCCGGCCGGCATCTGGACCGTGGCCAGCAGCGAATCCATGCCTTGCAGCGACGTGGATGGAATCGGCACGCCAATAACCGGCAGGGAAGTGTGGGCGGCGATGACTCCCGCCAGGTGGGCTGCTCCCCCGGCGCCGGCGATGATCACACGAACTCCGCGCCCGGCCGCCTTGCGCGCGAATTCCGCCGTACGTTCCGGCGAACGATGCGCAGAAGTGACGTCGATCTCATATTCAATCCCAAATTCTTCCAGCGCTTTCGCTGACTCGCGCATGATGTCGAGGTCAGAGTCGCTTCCCATCACAATCGAAACCCGAGGCTTTGTGCTCATGAGCATCCTTTTTTATTGGATTGAAATCAGAAACCCGAAATCATTTGGTTAGAACCTTCGAGACGCATCCAGTACGGTGGAAGAGCGGCCCTTCCAGGGCCGCGTTCCCATCGTCCCTGACTTGGGCCTTCAGGCCCAGTGGCGCCACCAGGGCTGAAGCCCGAATACTCTTCAATTCACAACGCGGCGCTGAAGCGCCACTCTTCCACCCGACAAGCGTTACGAATCATCCACGCTGCCGAACTATTTCTTCAACGCCCTGGAGGCAATATCCTTGCGGTAATGCGCTCCCTCGAAACCGATCTTCGACGCAGCCGCGTACACGCGATCCACCGCGGTGGCTAAATCCGCCGCCCGCGATGTCACTCCCAGCACCCGTCCGCCGGCGGTGTAAAAGGCGCCGTCGCGGCGGGTCGTGCCGGCATGAAAGACCTTCACGCCCTCGATCTTGCCCGCATCTTCAAGTCCCATGATTTTCTTGCCCACTTCGTAGGTGCTGGGATATCCGCCGGAAGACATGACCACGCAGACGGATGCATCCCGCGACCAGCGAAAATCTCCCTCGCTGACCCGGCCTTCGATCGAAGCCTCGAGCGCCTCCAGCAGATCGCTTTCCAGGCGCATCAGGATGGGCTGGGTTTCGGGATCCCCAAAGCGGCAGTTGAATTCCAGCACCATGGGCCCGCGCGCGGTCATCATCAAACCGCAATAGAGGATGCCTTTGTATTCCGCGCCTTCCGCTTTCATGCCGGCCACCACCGGCCGGGCGACGTGCTGCAACAGCCACTGGGTCATGGGTTCGTCCACGATGCTGGCCGTGGAGTAGGCGCCCATGCCGCCGGTGTTGGGGCCGGTATCGCCGTCGCCAATCCGTTTGTGGTCCTGGGCCGCCACCAGGGGCGCGACCCGCTCACCGTCGCTCAAAACCAAAAATGAAAGCTCGTCGCCTTGCAGATATTCTTCCAGGACCACGCGCCGTCCGGCTTCACCCAGGGTCTTGCCGCTGAACATTTCGGCTGCCGCCGAGGCCGCCTCTTCTTTGGTCCGGCAGATGACCACGCCCTTGCCCGCAGCCAGGCCGTCCGCCTTCACTACCACGGGCGCGTGAAAGTGCGGCAGGGCGGCCATGACCTCGTCGATGGAGTCGCAGATGGCGAAATGCGCCGTGGGAATGTGATAGCGCTGCAGAAATTCCTTGGCGAAACTCTTGCTCGACTCCAGTCGGGCCGCGGCCTTGCTCGGTCCGAAGATACGCCAGCCGCGCCGGGTAAATTCGTCCACCACGCCCAGCGAGAGGGCGAGTTCGGGGCCGACCACAGTCAGATCGGGGCGGACCTGCCCTGCCACCGCCACCAGTGAATCAATGCTTTTGACGTCGGCGGCTAAACATACGGCTTCCTCGGCAATTCCGCCGTTTCCCGGCGCGCAATATACCTGGGAAACCCGCGAAGACTGCCGCAGTTTCCATACCAGGGCATGCTCACGCCCCCCGCTGCCGATCACGAGAACTTTCATAGCCGGAGACCAACAAGGTTAGGGGGACGTGCGGACGATGTCAAACGTGGAAGACCGATTTCAGATGGCAGATTGTGGCGCGTTCCCGGATGAAGCTGGTGTTCTTTGCACACTTTGCGACTCCTTTGCGCCCTTTGCGGTAAAGGGGTGAGCTCGTCAAGAGCGCTCGAGATCCTAACCACAGAGTTCGCCAAGAAAGACGCCAAGAACGCAAAGCAGTGCCGGACGCTGTGGGGATACCCGCCGGCGGCAATCTAAAATCTCGCAATCGCCAATCTGAAATCCCCTTAACTATGCTTAACGTATAATGCTGTCTGAATGATCACGGTTTCCAAGGAAGATTATCTCAAGGCCATCCTCGAGGCCGAGAGCGAAGGCGAGACTGTAATCTCGGCCACGCTGGCGCACTGGCTCTCGGTCTCGCCGCCCGCGGTCACCATGGCGGTGCGGCGGCTGAAAAAAGATGGTCTGGTGCGGGTACAGAATGGCGGAGAGGTCAGCCTCACTCCTGCCGGACGCAAAATCGCGCGCAAGCTCACCCTGCGCCATCATCTGATCGAGCGCATGCTGGCGGAAATGTTTGGCATGGAATGGTACAAGGTGCACGACGAGGCGGAGCGGCTGGAGCATGCCGTTTCCCCGGATTTTGAGGCCAAACTGCTGGCCAAACTGGGTCGCGGAGGCGCATGCCCCCACGGCAATCTCAGTGAACTGGAGAGCCCCACCAGCCGGCGCCGGCGGGGCTTGCTGCTGCTGTCACAGGCGGACGCGGGCCAGCGGTACCGGGTCAGCGGGATCTACGAGCGCGACCGCCATCTCCTGGAATTCCTCGAAACGCGCGGCATTCGCCCTGGGGCCGAAGTCGGCCTGGTCGAACGTAACTACGACAAGACACTCTCCATCCGGACCCCGGCCGGCAACATGATTCTGGGCCGCCCCGCGGCAGACAAAATCTGGGTTTCCCGCTTGCCCAGCCGTTCAATAATTAACCACAGTTAACATAGTTATGTGTATACTAGTTTACTTGTAGTCGTCCTCAGCCAAGCCACTCATGAAAAGCTCAGACCGGCAAACCGATCTCGCCGCGCCAGCCGGTTCGAGCGTGGCAGGGAGCGAGCCTGAACCCTCGGGCCCTCTTTCTCTCGAGGGCGTACACAGTTCGGTCGGGGTGCCGCACCATGAGGCGGGATTTTGGGAGCAGTGGCGGGCCTTCGTGGGCCCGGCGATTCTGGTCAGCGTGGGATACATGGACCCCGGCAACTGGGGAACCGACCTGCAAGCCGGCGCCCAGTACAAGTACGGACTCTTGTGGGTAGTCGGGCTGGCCAGCCTGATGGCCATTTTCATGCAAGTCCTTTCCGCTCGCCTGGGCGTGGTCACGGGAAAGGACCTCGCCCAATGTTGCCGCGATTGGTATCCGAAGTGGAGCCGCTGGCCCAACTGGCTGCTGTGCGAAGTGGCCATCGGCGCCTGCGACCTGGCGGAGGTGCTGGGCAGCGCGGTCGCGCTCAATTTGCTGTTCCACATTCCCCTGCTGTGGGCGGTCATCATCACCGGACTGGACGTGCTTCTGCTCCTGGCTTTACAGAGCTTCGGGATGCGCACCATCGAGGCCGTCGTTCTGCTGCTGATTGCCACCATCTTCGTGTGTTACTTCATCGAGATTTTCATTCTTCCGGAGACCCAGCCCAGTTTCCTGGAGATGGGACGGGCCCTGATTACCCCGAGCTTTCGTCAATCGGGAATGTTGTACGTCGCTATCGGCATCATCGGCGCCACCGTAATGCCCCACAACCTGTACTTGCATTCCGCGCTGGTGCAGAGCCGCAAGTTGCAAAAAGACGAGCCTTCGATTCGCCGCGCCCTCCGCTTCAACACGATTGACTCGGTCGCCGCGCTGACCGTCGCATTTTTTGTGAACGCGGCAATTCTGGTGCTGGCAGCGACCGTATTTTTTGGCAAGGAGAGCGTGACCGTACCGGGAGGGCAGCTGGTCACGTTCGGCGCGACCAGTGACTGGATTCGGGTCGCCTTTTTGACCCTGGCGCCGTTACTGGGGACGGCCGCCGCCAGCACCCTGTTTGCCGTCGCGCTGCTGGCCAGCGGCCAGAGCAGCACCATCACCGGCACCCTGGCCGGGCAAGTGGTGATGGAAGGCTTCATGCGCTGGCGGATCAAACCGTGGGTGCGGCGGCTCATTACCCGCTCCCTCGCCATCCTACCCGCGATCCTCATCATCGGCCTGCGGGGCGACAGCAGCGTCACCGATCTTCTAACTCTGAGCCAGGTTGTGCTGGCGCTGCAGTTGCCCTTCGCCATGTTCCCGCTGCTGCACTTCACCAGTTCCCGCAAGCGTATGGGGACGTGGAGGAACGGGTGGCTGCTGCTGGGGGCAGGTTGGACCAGTGCTATCCTGATCACCGCCATGGACATCTACGGCCTGCCGGACTCGCTCAAGGCAGCTTGGCAAGTCATCGTCGGCGGATGATGGACGATTTACAACGGGGCCACCATGTACCAAACCATTCTCGTGACCTTGGATGGCACGCCCAGCGACCGCGCCATCATCGAACACGTCAAGCAACTGGCCAAGCTCGCGCACAGCCGCCTGGTGTTGCTGCACGTAGCCGACGGGTGGGCAGCCAGGACTTATGGCCGGGATGCGGTCAGCCCGGAAATTACCGAAGACACCGCCTATCTGGAGACGGTCCGGGCCGAGTTTGAAGCCGCTGGCATCGCCGCCCAGGCAGAACTGGCCTACGGCGAACCCGCGGACGAGATCATCAAATGGGTGAAGGCGAAAGGCTGCGACCTGGTGGCCATGAGCACGCACGGACACCGCTTCCTTGCCGACGTATTTCTCGGCACCACAGCCAGCCGCGTACAGCACAATATCAGCGCCCCGGTCCTGCTGCTCCGGGCGAAGTAAAGGCGCTTTCTTTCTGGCGGCGTGATTTACCGGAACGATGGTGCGGGGACAGGCGCGCTAAATCCGCAGAAAATTCTCTACCAGCTTCTTTCCTTCATCAGTCAGCACGCTCTCAGGATGGAACTGCACGCCTTCGACTGGAAACTTCCGATGCCGCAAACCCATGATGGTGCGTGTGCCATCGCGCTCGGTAGTATAAGCACTTACTTCCAGATCGGCCGGCAGGGTTTTCTCTTCGACAATCAGGGAGTGATAGCGCGTCGCTGTCATGGGAGACGCGAGCCCGCTGAAGATAGTTTTGCCGTCGTGTTGCACCGGGCTGGTCTTGCCATGCATCAGGTGAGGCGCGCGCACAACCTTCCCTCCAAACGCCGCGCCGATGGCCTGATGTCCCAGGCAGACTCCGAGCAGCGGCACTTTGCCCGCAAAATGGCGGATCAGCGGGATGGTGATTCCTGCTTCCTGCGGCGTGCAGGGGCCGGGAGAAAGCACGATCCGTTCCGGGTGCATGGCCTCCACCTCCGCGGGTGTTACCTGGTCATTGCGCCGCACTTCGACCTCCGCTCCCAGTTCGCCCAGATACTGCACCAGGTTGTAGGTGAACGAATCGTAGTTGTCGAGAACGAAGACCATACGCTGGACGAACAGTCCCTAGCTTATACCAGAGCTCTTCTCCTTCGCTTCAGGCTTAGTCCTTAAGTCGTCATGCTGAGCTTGCGAAGCATCCGGCGTGGGGCGGGTGCGCGGCTTGGGCGAGCGCAGGCGCTGTACACGCCAGATCCTTCGGGACTGAAGTCCCTCAGGATGACCCCGGGCTGCAGGGGAATTTTTCAACCTGAATCACTACCCATCCTCAATGTTCCACTGAGATTCCAGTACCGAAGCTGCGAACCACAAAGCCAACCTCAAAGGCGGCGGGCGAGGGCGCCCGCCCCACACGTGCACGGGAGCAAATGTTTGCAACATGGTAAGCATCAGACCATGCCTAAACTACTTGACACACTGCATTCAAAACGCCATGCTTATGCAGCTTTTACGGAGAGCTCATGGCCGAGGCTGAACCCGAGAAGCGGGCTACGCGCCGTTTTGCTTTGCGGTTACCCGTGGCTGTCACCTATTCAGACAATGGATCGCAAGAAAAGAGCGCGCAGACTCGCGATGTAAGTGCGCGTGGCATTTGCTTTTACGTGGACTCGGCCATTGCCCCGGGGTCGGTCATTGAATTCACTCTTACCCTCCCGCCTGAAATTACTCTGACGGAAAGCATTCGCGTCCGCTGCAAAGGGAAAGTCGTACGCGTTGATGACGGCGACGGCAAAGTGGCCGTGGCCGCGGTGATCGACGAATACGAATTCCTGGCCGAACCCTGAAGCAGACCTCGGGCGTCAGACCTCGGACCCCGGCAACCTTCGCTCTCAGCTACAACCACAGGAAGTAAGTACCTCAGGGGCTGAGGCCCTGCTCCACCCGAGTCAAAATTCCTCCCGCAAGTGCCAGATTTTGACGGCTGAAGTCTGAGGTCCGCCGTCTGAGGTCCGTCGCCTGGCGGCCGAGGTCTGACTCCGAGATCCTCGGTCCGAGGCCTGACGTCCGACGTCCGACTCCCGACCTTTGTTACTTCTCCGGACCCACGGGCAGTGATATTGTTGCAGCTATAACCCCCGGTCTCCGAGAGATGAAGTCTTTGCCGCGTATCGCGTGCCAATTTGTATGGTCTTCGCTGCTGGTGGCTACGCTGGGCGCCGGCGCCGGCCTGGCGCAGACGCCCGATGACCTCCCTGTCCCCAAAGGCCCGGCGGCGACCCTGCGTTCAGTGAAGATGATTTCCGACGCCGAAGGGCCTGCACTCGAGATCGTTTCGAGCCAGACTCCCCAGCCCGCGATTGAGTTCCTTGATAGCCCGCCCCGGCTGGTCATCGACCTTCCCCATACCATGGACCGGTTGCCCAACAAACGAATCGATGTGGGCAGCGAGCAGGTGAGCGCGGTGCGCATAAACCAGTTTCAGCAGACGCCGCCGGTGGCCCGCGTAGTCGTGGACCTGGTCCATCCCGTAGGCTACAGCAGCGACACCCAGGGTCAACGGTTGCTGGTCCGCATGCACCCCATGGCCGAGGCCCGGCGGATCATCGAGACTCCATCGGTGCCTGCTTTCACCCAGGGCGTCCAGCCGGCCTTCGTGCCAGTTGTCCCCGGAGCCACGGGAGCGGTGGTAGAAGCGGGCAGCCGGCTTTCCGGCGATTCCGCTGTGACGGCAGGCCTGGAGACTACGATTTTGCGGCTGGCCCGGGGTGGCGAAGTGCGGGTGTGTCCTAAAACAACTCTCTCCGTGACGCCCTCTCAGAACGGTCATGACCTGATGCTGGGTATCAGCACCGGGGCCCTCGAAGCCCACTACACCCTGAACGCCTCAGCCGATTCAATCGTGACGCCCGACTTCCGCATGATGCTGGCCGGCCCGGGCGAATTCCACTACGCGATCAGCGCCGATGCTCGTGGGGATACCTGCGTCCGTGCCTTGCCGGGAAACACGGCTTCGGTGATTGTTTCCGAACTGATCGGCGATGGCACTTACCAGGTGAAACCCAGCGAGCAGGTTTTCTTTCGTTCCGGAAGGCTGAGCCAGATGGAAACCACTGTCCCCGACGATTGTGGTTGCCCGCCGCCGCAAATCCCGGCGATGCGGGCGGCTGTACCGGCGCCCACGGTTTCCGAGAAAGACCTGCCGCCGGCGGTGCATCTGGCGCAGCCCGGAGAAGAAGCTCCGCCGGCGCCGGCGTCCACTTCAGGCATGACCGCGCAGCCGGAATCTCCGTCACAGGTCACGCTGACCATCGCTCCTCCCGGCACGGAGAACCTGCCGGCCCCTTCGCCCAACGCGCCTCACGCGCAAGTGGATGCCCCATTCGTCTTTCGCGCCAGCGATTCGCCCCCGGCATCGGCGCCTGATCTCGGAGCCGGAACTCTGCCCATGTCTCGCGCTACCACGCCCGCGCCGGTGCTCACCATTGCCGAGCCCCCGCCAGAGTCGCGCAAGGGCGTCATCGGCAAGGTAAAGGGTTTCTTCTCATCCATCTTCAAGTAAGGACTTCGGACGTCAGACCTCGGACCTCGGCAAGTCTCAATGTGGGCGCGGGCGTCGGACTTCGAACCTCGGGCTTCGGACTTGAGACTTCATTCTGCGACCTTGGAGCGGCGAGGGCAGGATGCCCTCGTGACAGCCGGCGAGACGCCGGTGCTACAAGAACCATGATGCCGCATTTGCTGACGCCTGACGTCCGAGGTCCGACGTCTGCCTTAACGGCGGATGGCTTTGGCCAGGGGAGCTACTCTTTCCCTGACTTCGTCGGCGATTTCCGCGCCGCGTTCCATGGCCTCTTCGGCGAACTCCTTGGCGTCGTCCGTCCACTCGTCCACGGTTTCGCGGGCGCTGTCGAATTTGCGCCGCAGATCTTTTCTCATCTGCTTGCCTGCTTTTGGAGCCAGCAACATGCCGAGCAGCGCGCCGGCGCCCAACCCGATCAGCAGAAAGGTCACGGCTGTCCCGGCGGCATTGCCGGCTTCTGAAGCTTCATACTTTCCAATGCGCATAGAAGAATCCTTTCGAGTTCGATTTATCGGTATGTTTGATTCTAGCTGCCGGGTCCGCGTTCCCGGCTTTCTTTCTTCTTTTTCTACGTGACTCCTGGGGTCCGGTTCCCAAATCAGTTCAAGCCCGTGTAAAATAAAGAGTTGGATCCCCGTATCCGGCGGAAAATGTGGTCTGCCGCCTTCCGCCGATGCAATCGCAATAGTTTAAGGAGAATTACCCAGCAATGGCTATCCCCGCCACCCAGCTTCGCCCCGGCATGATCATCAAGCACAACAATGATCTGCATTCCGTGTTCAGCGTCGAACATCGCACCCCTGGCAACCTGCGCGCCTTCATTCAGGCCAAACTGCGTAATCTGCGGACCGGCGCCATGTTCGAACACCGCTTCCGCTCGCCCGATCCCATCGAAAAGATCGTCGTGGATGAGGTCGAGATGGAATTTCTGTACGCCGACGGCGACAGCTACTACTTCATGGACACTACCAACTTCGAGCAGACCCACCTGACCCGCGAGATTCTGGGCGATGCCGTCAACTACCTGATCTCGAATCTTCAGATCAAGGTGGAATTCTTCGACGGCAAAGCGGTGGGAATCGAACTGCCGCAGACGGTCGAGCTGACCGTGGTCGAAACCGAACCGGGATTGAAGAGCGCCACAGCCTCGAGCGTAACCAAGCCGGCCAAGACCGAAACCGGCCTGGTGGTGCATGTTCCGCCCTTCATCAACGAAGGCGAGAAGATTCGCGTGGACACGGCGGAAGGCGCGTATTTGTCGCGAGCGTAAATGTCATCCTGAGCGGAGAGGAAAGTTCGCTGCGCGAACTTTCCTCGGAGTCGAAGGACCCCTATAGTGGGAGTGCTGTCGGCACAGGCGGGTTTTTGAAGCTGGAAGTTTCTGAGTCAGCTCGCACAATAGGGATCTTTCGACTTCGCAGCTGCTTCGCCAAGCGAAGCAGCCACTTCGCTCAAGATGACAGAGGTGTGAGAGATGACTTCGACTGAAAAAGCTACGCAAGCCTGCCGTTTCCTGGTTCGCGGACGGGTGCAGGGCGTGGGCTTTCGCTGGTTCGTGGAGCGCGAGGCGCACATCCTGGGCATCGCCGGATGGGTGCGCAACAACGCCGATGGCAGCGTGGAAGTCCTGGCCATCGGATCGCGTGACCAACTACATGGACTGAGATCGCGTCTCCGTGCCGGCCCGCGCGCCGCCCGCGTGGATGACGTCGAGGAAACCGAAACCCAGCCGGTCGCCGGCCTGACAACTTTTCGCATCGAAGGAGCCTGGTAAATGTCGAATCCCGCGCCCCAGCAGTCGCGGCTTGACTGCGAGCCGCTGAAAAAGCTGATCCGCGAAGTCCCGGATTTCCCCAAGAAGGGCATTCTGTTTTACGACATCACCACCCTGCTCAAGGACCGGCTCGGCCTCGCCATGCTGATCGACGCCCTGTCCGAACATTACCTCAAGGCCGGGATCGACCTGGTGCTGGGCATGGAGGCGCGCGGATTTATCTTCGGCCCTGCTGTCGCCTATCGCCTGAACGCGGGCTTCGTTCCTCTCCGCAAGCCCGGCAAGCTGCCCGCGGCCACCGCCAAGTTTGACTACGCCCTCGAATACGGCACCAACACTCTCGAGATCCACAAAGACGCCATCCAGAAAGGCCAGCGCGTGCTGATCGTGGACGACCTGCTGGCCACCGGCGGAACGGCCGAAGCCACTGCCAGACTGGCCCATTCGCTGGGCGCGGAAATTGCCGGGCTGGGATTCGTTGTGGAACTCGATTTTCTGAAGGGGCGGGACAAATTAAAGCAGTATGACGTGTTTTCGCTGCTGCACTACGGGGAGTAGAAACTTCTCAAGTAAGCCCGGACGCCTTCGGCCGGGCGGACGAGGCGTCCACCCCTACGCAGAGTCCCTCGCTCACAACTCAGTGACAACTAGGGCAGCTTCCTTCACCAGATAGCTTTTCCTCCGGAACCAATCCTCCATCGCCGCTTTCAATTCCTCCACAGGAACGCGGGTCCCGATCTCCATCATTCCATCGGCCACGGGCAGGGTGTTGTCGAAGACGCTGGCGTTGGTGAAGTTGCGCATGGAGAAACTGTCCAGCCATTTCAGCGGACAGGGCAGGCGCCGTCCGTTCTGTTCGTATTCCACGCGAATCCTGCGGGCAAACATGCAGCCAATTTAACCACAGAATTCAAATCGGCTTGGCTTGACAGGCGGCCCTCCCGGGCATACCCTTCCGCGGCGTATCTGGAGGCAATATGGGCGGCGGTTTGATTTACATCATTCTGGTGGGACTGGTCGCGGGCTGGGCCGCGGGCAAGATCATGAAAGGCGCGGGCTATGGCGTGATTGTTGATATCCTGCTCGGCATCGCCGGCGCCATCTTCGGGAGTTGGGTGCTGCGCGTTCTGGGCATCTACACCAGCGGCGGTCTGGTTCCCAGCATTCTGGTGGCGATTCTGGGCGCCGTGCTGCTGGTGGTCATCGTGCGCGCTCTGAAACGGGCTTAGCAGGAACTGTCGAGCTGCGCTCGACCGGGCGGACGAGGGCGTCCGCCCCTACGTGAGTTGTGATCGACCTCAGCTACTCCGGCCTGCCTGAACCGATCTGCACCAGGTCGGTTGCGTCTGGTTGCCGCGAAGCAAGTGTCTGCCACCGCGCCGGCATCACCGAGCCGGAACGCAAGCGATTCATCAGCGAGCCGATCGCAGTCGAGCTCCGGACCAGATGTCCGATGCTCAGGGGGCCCACCAGCTTGCGCTGCTGCACGTGATGCAGTCCGCTTGAAACCACGCAGCCGCACTGGCTGCAATCCGGCGTGCCGCCGAAAATGCAGGGCTCGACTCGCGTGGTCAGGTCAGCCGAGAAGTTTGTGGACATTTTGGAGAAAAGACATTCCTGCGGATTCTTCGGCGGCTCGAGAATCGCTTGCGCGATCCCGGGATTCATCAGCAGTTTCGGATAAGCCTCCCGCAGGCCCGGCAATTCCTCCGCCACCCGCTGCCGCTCTTCCAGTGTGAGCATTTCCGGCGTATTTTCGCCCTGCTGCGGACTGTAAATACTCACCCAGATCCGCTTCACCTCCGGCCGCGCCTGCCAGAACGCCAGATATTCTTCTAGATATCCCGCGCGCTTCATCATCGGCCCCGTGATGGTCCAGTGAATGTTCACCTCGCGGCCCTGGATATTTTCCAGGATGCGCTCATAGGTGGCCGGCTTGCGCCGGGGATCGTGGTGCTCGGGCAATCCGTCGATCGAAACCGCAACCCGGTTCCGCCGCAGTCCCATCCATTCCATCGGGATGGGAATGATTCCGCTGGTCACCACCATGCTGAAAATATTCCGCTGGCTGAGTTCGGGCAGAATGCGGCTGAGTTCGCGGTGCCGGATCATGGGCTCGCCGCCCACCAGCGAAACATGCAGCGGCCGGTGTTTCTTCACCAGCCCCAGCACTCCCTCTACCAACGCGTCGCCGCGCAGGTCGGAGAGTTCAGTCAACTTCTTTTCGCCGCCCAGGTGGGAATCGCCGTAGGCATAACATCCCGGACAGCTCAACGGACATTCCCGGGTAATTTCGATGGACAACATGGGAGCCCGGCCGTTCAGGATGCTTCCCCAGGCAGCAAAGAGTTCTCCTACTGTCATTCCAGGACGTGATTGGGACGTCATAAGATTAAATTGTGACCTAGTTGGGCTTTTTAGCTTAGATGCGGAATGGGACTGTATCGCTGAAGAAAAGAAACTATGAAGAACGGAAGGACCAGGATTCACTTCGGGCGCGGCGATGGAACCAGTGCCGACAACAGGCTGCGGAGGATAAACCTAATTCTCACAGTTCATTACGCATTTCTGCGGCGTCCGGAAATCTTCCTCCGCAAGCAATTCATTCGCATCTCTGGCAAAATGGAAGGTACGATAACGCACATCGCAGAACCTTGAGCCTGCTTTCGTTTCCCTGTTCAGGATGGCTATGAAAACTGCACGATCGCGCGGGCCACTCACGCGCAATATACATCTCGTCAAATGGGTCGAGAAAACTGCCGAGCTGACCAAGCCCAAAAACATTCACTGGGTGGACGGTTCGCAGGCGGAGTACGACAAGCTCTGCCGCGACATGGTGGCCAGCGGCTCCTTCACCAAGCTGAATGAGGATTTATGGCCCGGCTGTTTCCTGGCCCGCTCCGACCCCAGCGATGTGGCCCGGGTGGAAGACCGTACCTTCATCTGTTCGCTGTCGAAGGACAATGCCGGCCCCACCAACAACTGGGAAAATCCCTACACCATGCGCCGCAAGTTGAAGGAAAAATTCAATGGCGCCATGCAGGGACGCACCATGTACGTTCTGCCCTACAGCATGGGCCCGGTGGGCGGGCCGATGTCGCAGATCGGCGTGGAGCTGACCGATTCCCCTTATGTGGTCGTGAACATGCGCATCATGGCTCGCATCGGGATCGACGTCTTCAAGGAAATTGATAAAGATGAGCAGCGCGTCGTGCCCTGCATCCACAGCGTGGGCGCCCCGCTGGCTCCGGGACAGAAAGATGTCCCCTGGCCCTGCAATCCGGAAAAATACATTGTCCATTTTCCCGAGACCCGCGAGATCTGGTCTTACGGTTCCGGCTACGGCGGCAACGCGCTGCTGGGCAAGAAATGTTTTGCGCTGCGCATCGCTTCCAACATCGCGCGCGACGAGGGTTGGATGGCGGAGCACATGCTCATCCTCGGCGTGGAAGATCCTCACGGCAAGAAAACCTACGTCGCGGCCGCCTTTCCCAGTTCCTGCGGCAAGACGAATTTCGCCATGATGGTGCCGCCCGCCGGACTGAAAGACTGGAAGCTTTGGACGGTGGGAGACGATATCGCCTGGATCAAGCCTGACGCCCAGGGCTGCCTGCGCGCCATCAATCCGGAAGCCGGGTTCTTCGGCGTAGCGCCGGGAACGTCGCAGAAAACCAATCCCAACGCGATGGCGACGCTCTCCCGTAACACCATCTTCACCAACGTAGCGCTCACCCCGGAAGGCGGCGTGTGGTGGGAAGGCATGACCGACGAGCCGCCCGCCGAATTGCTGGACTGGCAGGGGCATCAGTGGACACCGGAGATGGCAAAGAAGACCGGCGCCAAGGCTGCGCATCCGAATGCGCGCTTTACCGCCCCGGCTTCGCAGTGTCCGACCATCGACGCCGCCTGGGAAGATCCCACCGGCGTTCCCATCAGCGCCATCATTTTCGGCGGCCGCCGCGCCAGCACCATTCCGCTCATCTACCAGGCTTTCAACTGGAGCGCCGGGGTTTATGTCGGCGCCACCATGGGATCGGAGATGACCGCCGCCGCCGCGGGAGAAGTCGGCAAGGTGCGCCGCGATCCCATGGCCATGCTTCCTTTCTGCGGTTATCACATGGGCGATTATTTTCGCCACTGGATCAAGATGCAGCGCTCGCTCAGCCGTACGCCGCGCATCTTCCACGTGAACTGGTTCCGCAAAGACGCGGACGGCAAATTCATCTGGCCCGGCTTCCGCGACAACATGCGGGTGCTCAAGTGGATTGTGGACCGCGTCCACGGCCGCTCCCAGGGCAAGGAGACGCCCATCGGCTGGACCCCGCATTACGAAGACATCGAGTGGAAGGGCCTGGACTTTCCCAAGGAAAA
Source organism: Terriglobia bacterium (assembly GCA_963699935.1). Lineage (GTDB taxonomy): Bacteria > Acidobacteriota > Terriglobia > Terriglobales > Acidobacteriaceae > JAIQFF01. The sequence goes on along the minus strand of CAVOVU010000015.1, from coordinate 91,442 downwards.
GTTCGAGAAATTACAGTTCGTGGACCGGGCGGCGTGGAAGTCTGAAGTGATCGGCCACGAAGAGCTGTTCATCCTGCTGCACGCCCACCTGCCCCCGGAAATGATCTACGAGAGAGAACTGCTGATCTGCCGGCTGTAACAATGTAGGCGCGAGCGTCCCGCTCGTGCGGGACGGGCGGGACGCCCGTCCTCCATCCAATTACTCCACCGGTTGGGCTTCCGGCTGCCGCACTACGGCTTCGAGGTGCTTCAGCGTCTCTTCCACGGTCAGGGAATACATTTCCCGGCCCACGCCTTCACCGGATTCGAGCGCAGTCTTCAAATAGTGTCCCGCGATTTCGACCGCAAGCTGATCCGTGATCACCTTGCCGGTGCGCTTCTTGTACTCCACCCAGGCAGGATGGGGCAGGGCGACCCATACCGTGCGCCCATCCACCAGAAACTTGATATCGACCGCGTCGGCGTGGCGCGTGGCAATGGCCACGATCAGCGCCTGATAGATGCAGTGCACATTGTTCTTAGTCCAGCGATCAACAACCTGGAAATCCTGGTACATGGCTGTAAAAAACTATATCTGACCTGTTAGACGCGGGCAAATCGCCCCGTAGCGCCGGCGAGCTGGTCTCCAAATGTGGGCGCGAGCGTCCCGCTCGTGCGTCGCCACGAAAAATGCGAATTGGCGGAAGCTGCGGGGGCAAGATGCCCCCGCGACAGCCGGCGGGACGCCGGCGCTACATTGCATGCGTGGCGCAATTCCGCCCTATGATGAATAATCATTAGCCGAAACCTATGAAGAACCTGGGCATCCTCCTCTCGGGACGTGGCTCGAACTTCGAAGCCATCGCCAAGAACGTCGCGGCCGGCAAGATTCCCGGCGCGCGCATCGCCGTCGTCATCTCCAACAAGCCCGATGCCGGCGGCCTGGAGGTTGCAAAGCAGATGGGTCTGGAAGCCGCAGTCATCGCGTCCAAAGGCAAGCAGCGCGAAGAGCACGATCGCGAAGTGGTGGGCGCGTTGCAGCGGCACAAGGTCGATCTCGTCTGTCTCGCGGGATACATGCGCCTGCTCTCGCCCTGGTTCGTGCAGCAATTTCCGCGGCGCATCCTGAATATTCACCCGTCACTGCTGCCGGCATTTCCCGGCCTGGAAGCGCAGGAGCAAGCCTTCGCTTACGGAGTGAAAGTCACCGGCTGTACCGTGCATTTCGTGGACGAAGAACTCGACCACGGGGCCATCATCGTGCAGAAAGCCATCCCGGTGCTGGACGCCGACGACGAGCACACGCTGGCGGCGCGAATCCTCGAGCAGGAACACGTGGCGTACTCGGAAGCGATCAATATTGTGCTTCAAGGAAAGTTCGAGATTGCGGGCAGGCGGTTTGTGACGAGCGTCACAGCGAAATAGGGCGAAGTTCGGTATTTTCGAATTGACGGATTTTCGAATTGCCGAATTGAAGACCGCCGGAGACCGCTATGAAATCTGCCGATGAACTTAAGCTGCGAACAAAGAAGTTTGCCCTCCGAATTGTCAAGGTATTCCAGGCTCTGCCTCGTTCCGACGACGCTCGCACGCCCGGAAAGCAGTTGCTTCGCTCTGGGACTTCGGTCGCGGCGAACTATCGCGCCGTCTGTCGTTCCCGGTCCAAGGCGGAGTTTGTGGCACGACTTGGGGTGGTTGTAGAAGAGATTGACGAAACGGTTTTCTGGCTGGAGCTTCTGGTTGAGTCTGGAATCATCACACCTGCCCGGCTGGGCAATCTGCAGCGGGAGGCAAATGAGCTGTGCGCGATTTTCGTCAGCTCACAATTAACTGCCAAGGGTTTGAATTCAAATTCGACAATCCGAAAATTCGGCAATTCGTCAATTTGAGCACAGCCCTCGGTATAATCCCTCAGATGCCCACCTTCCCACCGGTTGACGAACAACTCGCCTACATCAAGAAAGGCTCCGCGGAAATTGTGAAGGAGTCCGAGCTTCGCGCCAAGCTGGAGAAGTCGCTCGCTTCCGGCAAGCCGCTGCGGGTAAAAGCCGGCTTCGATCCGACCGCGCCCGATCTCCATCTCGGCCACACCGTGCTCCTGCGCAAGCTCAAGCAGTTTCAGGACCTCGGCCACACGGTCATCTTCCTGGTCGGCGATTTTACCGGCATGATTGGCGATCCCACGGGACGCTCCGCCACCCGTCCGCCGTTAAGCGCGGAAGAGATCATGCGTAACGCCAAGACTTATATGGCGCAGGTGTTCAAGATTCTCTCCCAGGCCAAGACCGAGACCCGGTTCAACAGCGAGTGGTTCGACAAAATGAAGTCCGCGGACTGGATCCGGCTCACGGCCAAGTTCACGGTTTCGCAGATGCTCGAACGCGAAGACTTCCACAAACGTTTTACGGAAGAAAAGCCCATCGCCATGCACGAACTGCTTTACCCCCTGGTTCAGGGATACGATTCAGTCGCGCTCCAGGCCGACGTCGAACTGGGCGGCACCGACCAGAAATTCAATCTGCTGGTCGGTCGCGAGATGCAGCGCGCCTACGGCCAGGAGTCGCAGGTGGTGCTGACCACGCCCATCATCGAAGGCCTCGACGGGGTGCAGAAAATGTCGAAGTCGCTGGGCAACGCCATCGGCATCCAGGAGCCGCCGCTCGAAATGTACGGCAAGGTGATGTCGATTTCCGATCCCATGATGTGGCGGTACTACGAGCTGCTGACAGATGTGCAGCTTTCTGAGATCGAAAAGATGAAGGGCGAAACGCATCCCATGGATGCGAAGAAAGACCTGGCGCGGCGGATCGTGACTGACTTTCACTCGGCGGATGCGGCCGCGAAGGCGGCTGAGGACTGGGCGAAGCAATTCCAGAAAGATGAAATCCCCCAGGATGTCGAAGAGGTCGAGGCAGCAGTGGAAGTAACCGCGGAAGGGCTGGTAAGGATAGACAAGCTCCTCGCGCGCGTAGGCCTTGCGGACTCGGTCAGTGACGCGGTGCGCAAGCTCAAACAGAAAGCTGTGAAGGTGAACGGCGAAGCTAAGACCGATCCCCTCGTTTCGTTGGATCTCAAGCAACCAATCTTGTTGCAGGTGGGAAGAAAAATCAAGAGAGTCCGCGTTACCCCTGCGACCGGAACGAGATCGATCGACCCGAAACTGTCATCCTGAGCGGAGCAATCCGATTCGCTTCGCGAATCGGATTGTGGAGTCGAAGGACCCCTGCCTTTTCTGAACACCTTCAGAATATAAGGATGCCAGCCGGGCGCAACCACAGGCATTTTGCGTTAGGTAGGGGTCCTTCGACTGCGTGGCGGCTTCGCAAGCGAAGCCGCCACTCCGCTCAGGATGACAGCCGCGACCGAGAGCTATCCGTCGTACGAGCGAGGGCGCTCGCGCCTACACTTTACGGCAGCAGGCCAAACACTCCGACGCTGTTCGTCGTCCCTACGAACACTTTGCCATTTACCACCGTGGGGGTGATGAACTTGTTGCCCGCTCCGAACTGGTCGCGACCACCACTGGCCTGGCTGCTGTTGTAGAGTTCATGCAGATTGCTGGCATCGTAGGCGTGCAGCACGGCTGGGCTGGAATTTTGTGCCGCCCACACAATGGCGTTGCTGGTGCCGTTCGCCGAAATGCTTGGAGTTGTCCCGGGATAGCCGAACGTGTTGCTGGATTGGAAAGCTGGACCGCTGCCGAACTGGGCGTTGGTGATCTTGAACGCTTTGATCGCGTCTCCGACTGCGCCGTAAAAAAGCGTGCCGTTGAAGTACGCGGGCATGCTGAATACGCCGCCGCCCAACACTCCGGTCAGGTCCTGGTAAATATTGTTGCTGCTGGCGTTGAACTTGCCCATGGCGTCCCGGTTGACCACGTAGATGTGGCCGTCTTTGCCCGCGCCCACCGCCAGATGCCGCACGTTTCCGCTGCCGTCGGTCAGGTCGGGCAGCACCAGCGCCCCGCCGGAGCCGAGGTCACGGTCGGAGTCATTTTCCTGCTGTTGATCGTGCATCTCGAAGTAGTCCGCCACGGACAACCCGCCCGCGGTCGAAATCTTGAGGAAGGCATTGCCGTAGTTGCCGTTGCTGGGAAATCCGCTGGCGTCGAGGGTGGTGCCGAAATCTCCGTTGGCATCGAGGAGATAGATATTTCCAGCGCTGTCCGCGGCCGGCCCGGTATCGGCCATCCAGATGGCGCCTTCGCTGCCGTTGGGAACCACATTGAGCACGGTGGTTTGCGCCAGCGTGGTCTGGTTGTATCCCATGATCCAGCCGGTGTAGGGACGAATGTCACAATGCGACGCCCAGGTGGTGTACACCACGCCGTTCAGCAGCAGCAGGGCTGCCCGGTCTTTGTATTGCGCTGGGTCGAAGACTACGCGCCCGTTGCTGCTGTTATCTCCGGTCCCAGGGAAAGAGGCTTCGATCAATTTGGGGCCGCCGAACACTTCCGCTCCGGTCGTGACGTCTAGCGCGTGCAGGCGCTGGAAATAAGTGGAGCCGGATTTTGACATGGCCACCACATAGATCGTACCGTGCGCTCCTGCATCGCGGTCAATCACCGGCGTGGCTGTGATTCCGATCTCTGGAGTCACCTGGTCGCATCCCCGCTGATCGCTGGTACTTTCGCCCGAGCCCAGAGTCGAAATCTTCCACAACTGGGCGCCGGAGTCGGCGTCAAAGGCATAGACGCTGCCATGTTCGGTCGCGACGTAAACCACGTTGTGGGTGCCGCCCGCGATATTGGCGAGGTTGGACAGGTAGAGCGGCTGGGCATCGACTTTTCCATCCACCGAAAGCGAGCGCAGTTTCCCGAAGGTGCTGGAGTTGACGTTCGCCGTGGTCAGTATCGTCTCTTTCAAGTTCTGTCCGGTGCGGGCGATGTCGTTGTGATAGGTCACCACGTCAACTACGCTTGGGGGAGGGGGCGCCGTGCTGCTCACGGTCAGGGTTGCCGAATTGCTGGTGGCACTGCCTGTGGAGTTGCTGACCACCACCCGGAACTTGGCGCCGTTGTCCGTTGTGGACACTGGAGGCGTGGTGTAACTGGCCGAAGTGGCACCTGAAATTGCTGCCTGGTCCCTCTGCCACTGATAGCTCAAGGGAGTGCTGCCGGTAGCCGTCGCGGAAAAGGTCGCGGTCTGGCCGGACGCCACCGTCTTGCTGGAAGGCTGCGAGACTATGCTGGGGGCCGTATTGTTGGAAGGAGGAGGAGAAGCAGATGTAATGCTCCCGCCGCAACCCGACAAGGTCACAGCTAAACTCGCGCACAGGCACACCGCAACGTAGGCTGACAGACGCATGGCTGGACGACTCCCTCAGGAAGTGGCTGGAACTGGGTTCTTAACTTTTAGGCCAGGTCGAAGAGTATGGCACTTCTGGGACGCAAACTCAAGCTAAGCGGCTGAGTGGGCGTGCCTTAGCACGAATAGCGGTCTCCTGGTTGCCGGCCAGATCGGCTGGACGTGTGCGCCAATATTGCATATCTGCTCTTCTCTTCGACTTCCCGGCGTTATGTTTGCTAATCTCGGGCGGCGAAAATGCGAGTTGCTGCCATCCTCGGTTTGAGCTCATCAGCCAGGCATCTCCGGCCGTTCGCACGCTGTTCCGATGCCCTCTGGCAGCTGGGGTTGCCCGCGAAGCCCAATGAAGTGGATGCCATTCTGGTTTTCGGCGGGGACGGCACGGTGCACCGTCATCTGCCGCAACTGGTCAAGCTGCGGCTTCCGGTGCTGGTCGTCCCGCACGGCAGCGGCAATGATTTTGCCCGGGCCCTGCAACTGCGCAGCGTGGACGATGCGCTTGCGGCGTGGCGGCAGTTCGTTTCCGGCCGCGGCAGCGTGCGCCAGGTTGATCTAGGGATAATTCTGTCTTCCGCCGGACGCGGGCGGGGCGCCCGCGCCATACGGGCCGGGAGCTGGCCGCTATTTTGGTTGCGTTGGCGGGGTGGGGCTTGATGTCGAGGTTGCGCGCCGCGCCAACCGCCTTCCCCGCGCCCTCCGCCGGCGTGGCGGCTATCTGCTTAGCCTTCTGCCTGCCCTGTCCGGTTTCCATCCGGTTGGGGTGAGGGTGGAGGCCTCACTCGGCGAAGCCCCCTGGAGTACTCGCTATGCCGGGTCCGCCATGTTAGTGGCCTTCGCCAACACCCCCACCTATGGTGGAGGCATCAGGATCGCGCCAGACGCCCGGCTCGACGATGGAAGGCTGGAAGTCTGTGTGGTTGAGGCCATGGGAAAAGCGCGCCTGCTGCGGCTGTTCCCGTCGGTCTTTTCCGGCCGTCATCTGAACCTTGCGGAAGTCAAGTACTTCCAGGCGCACCGCTTGAGAATCGAGACCGAAAAACCAGCCGAGGTATATGCCGACGGCGAGTACGTCGGTTGTACCCCGGTGGAAGTGGGGGTTGAGGGTGGTGCGCTGCGGGTGATCGTGCCCTAAAGGCTTCCTGAAAGCCCCGCCGAGTCACTATACTAGCGCTGCCCATTAAGGATGGCGTTCGCCGGTCAATCTGTTCTGAAGGCCTGTCATGCGAAATCTAAGGCGCGATGCAGCCCGCTACGCTGTGGCGATACTGGCAACAGTAGCCGCGATCTTGCTTCGCAGGCTGCTCGATCCTCTCATCGGGCCGCAATACCCGTATAACACGATGTTTCTGGCGGTCGTCGTGTCCGCCTGGTATGGCGGGCTCGGACCCGCGATTGTGTCCATGGTGCTGGGAGCGGGCGCCATTTTGTACTGGTTCGTCCCGCCTTACCACTCGCTCGCAGTCCGGAGTACGGCCGAAGCCTTCGGGCTGCTGGTCTTTCTTCTGATGTCTGGGGTCATTGGGGCCCTGGGCGAATTGACGCGGCGCCAGGTGGCCAGACGCGAAACCGCTGAAACCGCCCTGCGGGAAAGCGAGGCCCGCACCCGGTTCAGTCTCGAAGCCGCGAATGTGGGGACCTGGGAGTGGGACATGACCACGGGCAACGTGCGGTGGTCGGACAATATGGAGAGGATCCACGGACAAGCTCCAGGCTCGTTCGGAGGCAATTTCGAAAGCTTTCTGCAGGGCGTACATCCCGAAGACCGGGAAACCATCCCCCGGCTCATCCAGCAGGCGATTGCCGGCGATGGAAAGTACACTGTGTTCTACCGTCAGTGCCGGACGGATGGCAGCTTCGGATGGATGGAGGGAAAGGGACAAGTCTTCTACGACCATGCCGGCAAGCCCACCCACATGCGCGGGGTCTGCACCGACGTGACCGAGCGGAAGCAGGCCGAAGATGAGCTCCGCAAAGAACGCGAGAACCTCGAAGTCCGCATCGACGAGCGGACCTCAAGGCTGAACGCCGCGAACCGGAGCCTGCGTGAGCTCTCCGGACGATTGATGCAGATTCGAGATGATGAATCGCGCCGTCTCGCCCGGGAACTTCACGACAGCATTGGGCAACTGCTGGCGGCCCTCAGTATGAACAATTCAGCGGTGGGCGCTGAAGTGAACCAGCTGAGTCCGGCCGCGGCGAGGGCATTTTCTGAAAACGTGAGTCTGGTCAACCAGATAAGCGCGGAGATTCGCACCATTTCGCATCTCCTCCACCCCCCACTGCTGGATGAAGCCGGCCTGGCTTCGGCCCTGCGATGGTACGTGGAAGGGTTTTCAGAACGCAGCAGGATCAAAGTCGATCTGGAGATGTCAACCGAACTGGCACGCTTGCCGAAAGAAGTCGAAATTTCGATCTTCCGCACGGTACAGGAATGTCTCACCAACATTCATAAGCATTCGGACAGTCCCACGGCGACGATTCGTGTCATCCAGGAGGGCGAGAGCCTGAGACTCGAAATCGAAGATGCGGGCAAAGGGATACCGCCTGAGAAGCAATCGCTGCTGACCTCGCCCGGCGCCAGCGGAGTTGGGGTGAGCGGAATGCGAGAACGCCTGCGGCAATTGGGAGGCAGCCTGGAGATCCAGTCGGACGCGAATGGAACGCGGGTCACTGCCACTCTGCCCCTTGAAAACTCGGTGGCGCCGCTGCGAGAGATCGCTTGAGGCCAGCCGCTTCCTCTCTTGAACGAATGCTCTTAGCTGACCGCTTCTTCGACGGCTTTCATGTCCTGAGCCGACAGGGAAATCGCGGCGGCTTCCAGGTTCTCTTCCAGATGCGCCACCGATGACGTCCCGGGAATCGGCAGCATCACCGGACTGCGGTGCAGCAGCCACGCCAGTGAAAGCTGCGAGACCGTCGATCCGTGCCGCTTCGCCACCTGGTCCAGTTTGCCGCCCGGTTTTGCCAGTTGGCCGGCAGCCACGGGAAACCAGGGAATAAACGCCAGTCCGTGCTTCTCGCAGTACTGCAGCACGTCTTCATGCTGCCTGTCCCCGACGTTGTATAGATTCTGCACGCTCACGATCTTGATCACTTTGCGGGCCTGGTCAATCTCCTTCGGCTTCACCTCGCTCAGTCCGATGTGGCGGATTTTGCCCTGACTCTGCAGCTTCGCAATCGCTCCCAGCGACTCTTCCACTGGAACTTTCGGGTCAATCCGGTGCAACTGCCAGAGATCGATGACGTCAGTCCTGAGATAACGCAGACTCATCTCGACCTGTTGCACCAGGTACTCCGGCCGGCCCAGTTGGACCCATTTGTCCGGCCCCTGGCGGGTAAAGCCGGCTTTGGTCGCCACTACCAGCCCTTGGGGAAAAGGCGCCAGCGCTTCGCCAATCAGCGGTTCGCTCACCGCGGGCCCATAGCTGTCCGCGGTGTCAATAAAGTTGACGCCTAATTCGACCGCGCGCCTGAGAACTCGTTTGGCTTCGTTCCGGTCCCTGGGCTCTCCCCAAACACCTTTGCCGGTCAGCCGCATGGCCCCGTACCCGAGCCGGTTGACTTCAAGATCTCCGCCAATTTTGAAAGTCTTTGCTGGTCTGCTCATAGGTTCCTGATGTCCCGGCGTCCGATCGAGGTGCTACTGAGGAATCTTTTCGGGACTCATACTATTGATGCGATTTCCGGCAATCCGGTTCACGGACTTCGAAATGAGTTGCGGCGGGAGACGAAGCGGAGAAAAATCGCCATCTGGAAACTAGAAACGGGAAACCAGAAACTTCATTCCCGCACCAGTTCCACGCGCCGGTTGCGGGCGCGTCCGGCGAGGGTGTCATTCGGTTCTTTGGGACGGGTAGCGCCAAAACCCTTGGGGGTGAGGCGGTCCGCGGCAATGTGATAGCGAGTGACCAGGGCCGACTTCACCGCCTCGGCGCGGCGTTGCGACAGGTCCATGTTGTATTCATCACCGCCGATATTATCGGTGTGGCCTTCCACCCGCAGCTTCCAGGTGGGATTGTGATTGAGCGCGTCCGCGATTTCACGCAGCACAGGTTCTGATTCAGGCTTGATCTTGTCGCTGGCAAAGTCAAAGTAGATGCCATAGACCTCGGCCTGTCCGGTTTGCTTCAACTCCTGCTCGATGTGCTGGCCGCCGGCGCCACCGCCTCCGCCGGCACCAGCTCCAGCGCCCGCAGCAGCCGCGCTGGGCGAAGCGGCAGCCGGAGAGGCGGCCGGCGGCGGAGGATAAGAAATCTTCACCACCTGCAGGGTATCGCTTCCGGTCAGTTTCCAGGCCAGAGCCAGAGGATTGTCGAGGTCGTCGAGGAAGTAGAAGTCGTTCAAGCCGTCGTCGGTGGTGCATTGCGCATGCACGGCGGGCAATGAAACCCGCCGGTCATTAAGTAGCACCGGAAACGAAGTCAACCCGCTGCCCGAGCGCTTCAACGTGCATTGTCCTTTACCCACGTCGGCCAGGTCCTTGGTCTCCTTGGGAGCACCCGCGGCGCCGCCGCCCGCCATCTGTCCCAGAGCGCCAAGCAGCGATCCCGCCATCCCCTTCAGGCCTCCAATGCGGAAGCTGAATTCGGTTTCTCCCTTTTCCTTGAGTTCGGTCAGCACCTCCCGGGAAACGCTGATGGCAGTTGACCCGGGCATGACTTCGGGCTGGCTGGGGCCGAACCATTGCATATAGTCGTGCGCCATCCGCAGGTCCTCGGCCCGGACCGTGCGTGAACCCGTGATCGAACCGCTGGATTTCGGGGCTTTGTCGCCACTCAGCTTCTGCAGGCCTTCCAGGGGATTAGGAACATTGTCGGCGCGGTAAGAAAGGCGCACTGCGGACGCGCTCACCTGCTGGATCTGCTTGATCGATTCGTAGTCCCCGCCGAACTGGGCGATGGCCGTCACCACGGTCAGTCCGGGACGCAGGGGAATTTTGCTTCCGGATTCCGCCGGGGAGGAGGGCGTCCAGGCTGGGAAAGAAAGGGGAGCCGAACTGGAGGAGCCGCTGCTTCCGCCGGATCCCTGGGTGCCCGTCTTCGAAGATCCCACTCCCAGCGCTCCCGCCAGTTTGTTCAGGTCGTTCGATTTGTAGGCCTGACTGATTTCATCGGCCTTCTTCTTGGCGCGGTAGCCGATGTAAGCGCAACTGCCCATGACGGCCAGAACGATGAGCAGGATTAAAACCAGGCAACCTACGAGGTACTTGGTCAGTGGGCTGCTGCCCTGAGCGGCGGGTGGGGAAACTGACTGCGGAGTGGGTGCCGGAGGAAGTGGAGGCTGGGCGGCAGGTTGTACCGGAGGCGGGGACGCAGTTCCAGGCGCATGGGCCAGGCGGGCGCCACATTTGTCGCAGAAATTGCCTGCGCCGACCAGCGATCCGCACTGTCCGCAAAACGGCATAAAGGATCCAAGGCTCCCAGCGGCTGCGCACAGCCGACCTCAGGCGCTAAAGCGCGACCACTCCCTCTCTTGTACGGCACGACTGAAGAGGCTGCGGAAAAACTCGCAAAATGTCAGCCCTCCCGTGGAAGAGCGGCCCTTCAGGGCCGCGTAAGTCGTTAGGAATGTTTGCGGGCTTTAGCCCCCGTGGTCGCTTCGTCCGGGCAAATTGAGTTTTTCCGCAACCTCTGAAGTCGTGCCCTTCCATCTCGCCATACGGCACAACTAGTCGTGCCCCCGTCTCCCGATCCCGAAAAGGCCAGCCGGCCCTGAGACTCGGGACGCGACGGATTCGTGATTGACCGACGCCCGACGCCCGACGCACCTGACACGACTACAAGCGGCCGGCGATCTTGCTGGCCATCTTCTTGGCCGCGTCCGCGCTCACGCCGGATTCGCGCAGGTCGATGTTTACCATCACGTCGCCTTTGCGCATCATGAGGGCCGAGTTCCCGGGCGCGATATAGGTCTCATCGCCAATGCCTTCGACGGTGGTGAAAGTTTCCATGCCGGAAATGTGCTTCATGGCGCCGTGCGCGATCCCCATGGTGATGCCGCCGTTCTCCCAGGTGTATTCCACATCGAAATGCTGGCCATTGGAGCCATAGGAATATTCGCAAACCGTGGTGCCGCGCTGCTCCACCGACTCGACCGCCTGGCCCAGGGCATCCGCCGCTTCGCTGGTGGTCAACATGGCACAGGGTTGCCGCTTGCCGGTGTAGGGCTTGGCGTTGGTGTGCATCGACTCTGAGAACTCGTGGGTCTTCTGTTTCACCCGGTAGGCGATATAGGCGCAGCTGCCCGCCACCGCCAGAATCAGAAACACGAAAAAGGCGAGAACGCCGATAAGGATTTTCATCCCTGTACTGCTGCCTTTGGAAGCCGGAGCGCCTGGCGCCGGCGGCATTACCGTTCCCACCGGCGCGGCCGGCGGGGCGGGCTGAGTGGCTCCGCACTTGGTACAGAATTTCGCTCCATCGGCCAGCGGGTTTCCACAACTTACACAGAATGCAGCCATTGACTTGCCTCCGTTAATATCTCTCCCGCTCCATCAGACATCGCAGGATTTCGTGGGCGGTATCACGATGGTTTTTTCCTGATGAAAAATGTCCTTCGAAACTTTGCCTTTGTCCTTACCCAGAATAGTCGCATTGGCGCCGACTTGAATCGTCGTGATCAAGCGCGCCTTCTGGCAGGGTATGAGCGAACCCGCTCCTGCCGCAATGGTTGAGGTGGTAATGATCACCTGGGCGTAGGCCGCGCACCGCAAAGCCAGCAGGGGCGCAATGTTACGAAGCTCCCGCGCGCCCGTCAAGGGGAGAAACAGTTTCTAGTCTATGGTTTCTAGTTTCCGGGATCGCGGATTGATGATGTTCAAACGTCACGGACAAGTCTCGGTTTCTAGTGTTTAGTTTCTGGCAGGGGCGACGACACCATGGGATGCTCATATCGAGATTTGATTGTTTGGCAAAAGGCCACGGCCATGGTGACTGATATTTATCGTTCCACCCAGCACTTTCCTCGGGAGGAAATGTTTGGCTTGACCAGCCAGCTAAGAAGATCAGCAGGATCTGTTGCCAGTAATATCGCCGACGGACAGGGCAGATTGTCGAAGGGAGAGTTTAGGCATTTCCTCGGGCAGGCGCGAGGCTCTCTGATCGAGTTGGAGACCCAGGTGTTCATAGGAGGGAACCTGGGGTATCTGAATCCCGAAGCGGTCACAAGGTTGTTGGAAAGCTCAGGAGAAGTGAGCCGCCTTTTGCACGGGCTGATCAAGTCCCTTCAGCCCATCGAGCCCAAGGCGAGAACCAGAGACTAGAAGCCAGGGCGAGTTCCAGGTGTCTAGAAACCAGAAACCGGAAACCGGAAACTGCCCCAAGTGCTAAACTATGCCATCTGTATGGCTGAAAACGGACGTTCGCGCACATTTCTCTGGATCGTAATTGGGGGAGGGGCCTTCTTCCTCTTCGTGCTGGCCGTGTTTACTCTGGTCTATCTCACCCTCCATGCCGAAGGGGACAACACCTCGTTCCGCGCCAGTTTCGGGGACAAGATCGGCGTGGTCGAACTGGAAGGCGTCATCCTCGATCCCGGCACGGTAGTGCAGCAGATCAAGAAGTTTGGCGACGACGATTCCATCAAGGCCATCATCATCCACGTGAACTCGCCGGGCGGCGGCGTGGCTGCCTCGGAAGAAATTTATCGCGCGGTCAAACGCGTCCGGGACGAAAAGAAGAAGCGCATCGTGGCTTCCATCGAAACCGTGGGCGCCAGCGGGGCTTATTACGTTTCTTCCGCCACCAACAAGATTTACGCCGACAACGGCAGCGTGGTGGGATCGATTGGCGTGATTTCGGAATGGGTCAACTACGGCGACCTGCTGCGCTGGGCCAAGCTCAAGCCGGAAGTGTTGACCGTTGGCGAATACAAGAGTACCGGCGATCCCACCCGCGATATGACCCCCAAGGAACGCGCCTACCTGCAATCGCTGATCGACAACATGTACGGCCAGTTCGTCAAAGCCGTCGCCGACGGCCGCCACGCCAAGGTGGAAGACATCAAGGCCGTGGCCGATGGCCGGGTGTGGACCGGTGAGCAGGCTCTTTCCATGCACATGATCGACCAGATCGCCGACTTCGAAACGGCGGTGGACGACACCGCCAAGGCGGTCGGCATCACCGGCAAGCCCGTTCTGGTGCACCCCGAGAAGGACCGCAAGACCGCCCTCGATCTGCTCTTCGGGGATGTCTCCCAATGGCTGCCCACCCGGGAAAAGCTGATGGACCAGCACACCGGGTTCTACTATTTGTGGAAGTAGAGGCTGCCGAGCCCGCCGAAGGAGCTGTCCTCGGCTGGATCAGAGGAATAGGCCGGCGTTCACGGGAAAGCCGCGAAGCGGCGCAAGAATAGAGCCCAGGGCGCAAGCCCTGGGTATGCTCCGGCAGCATGATCAAGCTCCGAAGGAGCGAAAGAAACCAGGCCCTGGGACCCGGCTAAAACACGTTCGCGCGGAAAAGCCGCTTGCATAAAACCCCTGAAATTTGAGAAGTTTATACAGGATTGCGGCTCCTAATGATGCCGCCATCCCGTATAATCCAGACGGATTGAGGAGCGTATGACAAAAGCTGATCTGATCGACGAAGTCTCCAAACTGGCGGAATTAACGCGCAAAGACAGCGAAGTGATCGTGGAGACCATCTTTGACAGCATCGTGCGCTCGCTCCGCGTGGGCGACAAGATCGAGATTCGCGGCTTTGGCAGCTTCCGCACCCGCCAGCGCAAACCCCGCGTCGGCCGTAATCCCAAGACCGGCGAGCGGGTCGAAGTTCCCGCCAAAAAGATTCCGTTCTTCAAGCCCAGCAAAGAGTTGAAAGACCTGGTCAACACCGGCGGCGGACAGGCACCCGCGCCCCCGGCACCGCCAGCACCCGCTCCCGCGTAGGGGTGGCATCGTCACCGCACGCGTAGGGGCGGACGCCCCGTCCGCCCAGCCGAGCCAAGCTCGGCTAGTCAGCTCCCGGCAAAATCTCGACAATCTTAGCCGATGCTTTGCCGTCTTCTACTTGCAGCCGGCCAACGGTGACTGGCAGCCGGAATCTTCTCGGCCCCGCGCTTCCCGGATTGAAATAAAGCACTCCGTTCTTCATTTCTGCTTTGGCCACATGGGTATGCCCGCTCACTACAACCCGAAATCCCGCCGCCTCAGGCTTCAGATCCAGCTCGTTCAGATTGTGAAGAATGTAGATAGAGACGCCGCCCACTTCGAGCACGTTCGTGGCGGGAATCTTGCGGGCCCAGGCATCACGATCCACGTTGCCGCGAATCGCAGTAACTGGCGCAATCTCACCTAAACTTTTCAGGATGGCGGAATCGCCGATGTCGCCGGCATGAATGATGTAGTCAGAACCGCGCAGGGCGGCAAGAGCCTCGGGGCGAAGCAGCCCGTGCGTATCGGAGATGACGCCGATGAACCGGCTGCTCAAAATGCGATCGCGGGGTGCATGTTTCATCTCTAACTGACGGGCACCGCTGGAATCACATAAGAAAGGCCCTCCGATCTTAACGTCTGTATTGAAAGCAAAGGCCTTATTTCGCTCGAGGATCACCTTGCGCGCTTAGGGATCACACAACCATCACATAAGAACCTCACGCCCAAAATGGCACGTAACTCGCCAGCTTTCTGGAGGAACTCTCTGGGTCATAGGGCTTGACAAGCTTTTGCTGAATTGCGTCTCCGATTATTCGTGAGGCTGTCGCATAATTCTGTTCCTGAATGGAGAGCCTCTTTCTCAACGTCGCATTCGTCATTCTTTGGTTCGACACAAACAATAGGCACGCGTGCTGATAACAGGCCCTGATCTTATCCTGCCGATCCATTGAAGACAGCTTCCTGTGAGCAAAGAGGACTACCTTTGTGTGGTTTTCGGTCACCAAGAATTTAGGGGCGGGGAGTTGAAAGAATTCAACCTCGAAAACGACTTTATCAATTCCGCTCCCACGTTCTTCACACATGTTCATTCGTCGCATGAAGGAGGCGAGAGCTTCATTGCGGGATTGTGGGGGTTCGTCGATGAACCGCAATGGGTCTATAAGGGGTTGCCCTGGATTGGTAATCTCGATGCGATCGGAGAAGATTTCCACCATTGGGCCGTCGCCTCGCATGTTTAGATCTTGATGAATTAGAGCGTTGGCGACAAGCTCACGAATCGCCAATTCAGGGTACATCCTCATTTCGCTTCGCAGGGCGACTCCGATTTGCTCGTTTGTGGGCAACTGGTCATTCACATAAGAGACGAGCCCTTGGAAACCTGCTGCATATCCCTTCGTCCCAATTTGTTCCTTAACGGTCTTAATTCTGCTGTTTCCTTTGTGGACGATCACCCTTACCGCTTTCCGGGCGATTTGCTCAAAATCCGAAAGTCTCTTCGCGAATAGAATGCCGCCCAAATTGGTGATACCCCAGCGCCCACCTCGCTCCGATTGTGTCAGCTTCTCTTTTTCCAGTCGGTGAAGGATTGCCCCCTTGTCGTGGGGCAGGTTCTGTCCGGTTAGCTCAAACACCGAAGGGTAGTCGATCCGATCCAAAACTTCATCGGCAGCAAGCCCCGTTGTCACGAGTTCCTTTTCAAACGGAACCTTTGAGAGGTGCAACCACAGTGCACGCTCTTTCTCGGGATACTCCTTGAGCTTCTTTTTATACGTTCCAACCCGAATAAATTCAGTTTCCCGAAAACGAACCGGAGTATGTCCGCAGGGCTTGATTCTAAATAAAACAATGTGATGGTCTTCATAGTCGAACTCACCGATTTCGAAGTCAATGCGAGGCGCAAGAAGCCGGGTGAGCCAGTTCTCAAGTTCCTCGTTTCCAACCTTGCATTCGCGAGGTCTGAACGGCGTTCCGACTATCTTGTGCGTTATATCCTCAACGCCCCAGACAATGTATGCGCAGTCTTTTTGATGTAGCGCAGCGGAATTGGCGAGGGCCGACAAATACTCGCAGATCTCGTCCGGATCGTAGTCGCCAACTTTAAACTCTGCCCATTCTGTTTCTCGAGGGAGTTGCGTCAGCGACAACAACAACTCGAGCAATTGCTGGTTCTCCATGGCTTACAGGCTGGCGCTCTTCTCCGCAATCAGCTTTCTGATCTTCTCCACGAACTCGGCCGCCGGCATATCTTCCGTCTTCTCTTTCCCGCGAGTGCGGACGTTGACCTTCCCGGCCTCGGCTTCTTTATCGCCGACCACCAGCAGGAATGGCACCTTCTGCATGGCATGCTCGCGGATCTTGGCATTCATTTTTTCGTTGCGGGCATCGACATGGACGCGAACTCCAACCGCTTTGAGTTGAGCAGCAAACTTGTTGGCATACTCCGCGTGGCGCTCGGAAATCGGAATCATCACCGCCTGCACCGGCGACAGCCAGACCGGAAACGCGCCGGCGTAGTGCTCGATCAGCACGCCGAAGAAGCGCTCGACTGATCCATACAAGGCCCGGTGCACCATCACCGGCTGCTTGCGCGATCCATCTTCGGCGACGTACTCCAGGCCGAAGCGCTGCGGCAGATTGAAATCAAACTGGACAGTAGAGAGCTGCCACAGGCGCCCGATGGCATCCACCAGCTTGATGTCGATCTTCGGCCCGTAGAACGCGGCTTCTCCGGGAATGGTGGTGTATTCGATGTTGAGTTCCTTGAGAACCTTTTCCAGCGAACTGGTGGCCCCGTTCCACTGCTCGTCGCTGCCCACGAAATTTCTACGATCGGCAGGGTTCCAGGTGGAAAGCTCGGTCTGGAATTTGTCGAAGCCGAAGTCTTTAAGCACATCGCGGGCAAACTCGACGCAATCGGCAATTTCTTTTTCGATTTGCTCCGGCGTACAGAAAATGTGCGCGTCGTCCTGGGTGAAGCCGCGCACCCGCAGCAGGCCGTGCATCACTCCCGAACGCTCGTAGCGATACACGGTTCCCAACTCGCCCAGGCGCACCGGCAGGTCGCGATACGATTTGAGCGAATCTTTATAAATCAGAATATGGAACGGGCAGTTCATGGGCTTCAGGCGATACTCGGCGTCGTCGAGTTCCATGACGTCGAACATGTTCTGCGCGTAATAGCCTTCGTGCCCCGAGGTCTGCCACAACTGCCGCCGCGCCACGTGCGGCGTGTACACCAGCGAGTAGCCGCGCTTCAGGTACTCGGCGCGCATCCAGTCTTCCATCTCTTTGCGGATGATCCCGCCCTTGGGGTGCCAGAAAATCAGTCCCGGCCCCGCCAGTTCCTGGATGGAAAACAGATCGAGCTGCTGCCCCAGCACGCGATGGTCGCGCTTCTTGGCCTCTTCCTGCTTGTTGATGAAATCGTCGAGGTCTTTCTTCGAGAAAAACGACGTCCCGTAAATGCGCTGCAGCTGCGGGTTCTTCTCGTCGCCCAGCCAGTAGGCGCCGGCAATGTTCAGCAGCTTGAACGCCTTGATCTTCCCGGTCGAAGGGATGTGCGGGCCGCGGCAGAAATCCAGAAACTTGCCGGTCTTGTAGATCGAAATCTTTTCATCGGGCTTGGTGAACTGCTCGATGAAATGGCACTTCATGAAGTCGCCTTCGCCCTTGAACTTGGCGAGTCCCTCATTGCGTGGCAGAAATTCGCGCGCGTAGGGGATGTCCTGCTGCACCAGTTCCTGCATCTTCTTTTCGATCTTCTGCAGGTCTTCCGGAGTGAATGGCGTGGGACGATAGAAATCGTAAAAGAATCCCGTGTCAGTCGGCGGCCCGTGGCCCAGCTTGGTCTCAGGAAATAATTCCAGCACCGCCGCAGCGAGAAGATGCGCCGACGAATGCCGGTACACTTCAAGCGCCTCGGGATCGCGATCAGTCAGCAGCCGAAGGTCAGTGTCTTTCTCCAGCGGCTTGGTAACGTCGATGAGATCGCCGTTAGTTTTGGCGACGAGCGTGGCATCGGCCAGGCGCTGGCCGATGGATTTCGCGATATCGAGCGCGGTCGTCCCCTTGGGGACTTCTTTCACACTTCCGTCAGGAAGCTTGACATGGATGCTGTCTGCCATAAGTTAGGTTCGAAGTGGAATGTTTTCAGTTTATTGGAGGGTGCGGGGTGGGTCAAACCCGTGTAGGTGCCCCTGGTCCTAGAGTGGCGACTGGCCTGAATCGAAAGATGAAAGGGCGTGGGATAGAATATCCTCATGGAAATCCGCCTTAAGCCCGAACTGGAGGAACTGATCAAGCAGGACGTCCAGCGAGGCTCCTACCAAACGGTGGACGAATTCGTGGAGCGGGCAGTTTCCATGCTTCACGAACAAGAGGCTTGGCTGGCGCAGAATCGGGTAGAGATTGCCGCCAAGATCGACGAAGGCTACGCCGCCGCGCAGCGCGGAGAATTACTCGAAGCGGATGCCGTACGTTCCAGGCTCGCTGAGTTGAAGAGCGCACCCTCCGATAAGCCGCGCCGGGAATGAGCAGTTATCGGTTTACGCCTCAAGCTCTGGGCGATCTCGTCGACATTTGGAATTTCATAGCGCAGGACAATCCCACAGCAGCCGACCGGGTAGCGGAAGCAGTCTTTAGTGCTTGTGATTTCCTTGCCGATTCCCCTCTTAGCGGGACGAATCAGGAAAGAGTTGACTCCTCTTCCGGTCCGCTTCTGGGTCGTGCAGCCGTATTCAAACTACCTGATTGTGTATGACCCCGAGAACAAGCCGCTGCAAATCATTCGCATCCTCCACGCCGCTCGCGACCTTCCGTCGCTCCTTCCGTAGGAGGCAAACGTTCCTGCTGTCCCGGGTTTTACTTTCCTAGGCCAACAAACCGCGCAATCCCTGACACAACTCTTCCACAGGGGTGGCCGAGGTCACGCCTAGAATTTCTTCCGCAGTATCCTCATCGCCACTCCACCACTCTCCGGACTGCAACTGATCCAGCAACAGCTTCAACCCAATAGGGTCCCTGCGCAGAGCCAAGCCCCAAATCGCTTCGCGCCGAGCCTCTTCGTAGGTGTCCTCCAAACGATTGCGTAGTGCCGTTCGGATTTCCGGCGAGTCGGGATAATGCAATACTCCGGCTTGGACAACATCTCCTGATCCCACCGCGAATGTCGCCCAATCCCGAACCACAGGATTGCCATCTTCGGTGAGTTGGATAAGGGTCGGCACTCCTTCTGGATGGCTTCTAAGGTCAAAGCAACAAGCGACGGCCTGCCTGACATCCGGGTCTGGCTGGTTCCTCAGGCCGATCAGAGCAGCAACCCCTGGTTGAGTCCCCAGATGAGACAGAGCCCAGGCGGCTGAAGAAGCTGTGTCGGGATCAGCATCTCGAAGATGGCCGATAGCGATAGAAACACTCTCGGCCATGAACGGACGCTCTGCATCTGACTTCCCAGCGCCGAGTTGTGCCAAAACGCTCAGACCTCGTGCGCGAGCCTTTGGATTATCGGAATTGCAGTACCGCTTTGCCACTTCAAATACTTCCGGAGTCCCTTGCAGTCGCAGGACGCTCACGGCTTCCCACGCCGCATCATCGTCGTATTCCCCTATAAGAGTCGCAGCAAATAGCTGCTCTGTGGTCTTGCGCTCAAGTTCTGCCCGTGCAGACGCAATCTCCTCCGGAGTTCTTTTCTCCTCGATCGGATCTCGTAAAGACATAAATCTATCCTTCCCACAATAGTGGTCTCGCACCACCTTTAAACCCGATCTCTCCAATACCCCGGCTGACGCCGACCGTGAGCCACCGGCAAAGACTACGATCTCGGAAGAGAAATCCTGATACACGATGCCGAAGGGAAATTGCCGGAGTGTGTATTTTCGGAAATCGGCGACGTAGATTGGCCATCGCTGCGGCGATTCCCTGATTCTTTCTACCGCCTGCTCAAAACTACTTTCAAAGTTAATCGCTGCAATCGGGCTGCGCTCCTCGATACCAAGTCAGCGCTGTTAAGTACTCCTGTTCCGCTTGAGGATGAAATCGAAGCGGCTTACTTGTCATGCAGCAGTGTACGTCCCTTCTGCTGGACCTCTTCCCAAGGGATAGTCTTTACCTTGCCGGACTCGAACATCATGCAGGCGGCGCAGCGACCTCTTGCTGCCAGGCTGCATCGACGTCCTGATCAACGGTTTCGTCCAGACTGGCGATCAGGTTGCCGGCCAGTTCCGCCCGTTCGTTCTCAGGCAGCGCCAGAGCCTTTTGCAGCAGTTCATGGGCCTCTTGGGTCATCAGAAAAATTATACTCTGGGCCGCAACTCGACTTACTCCCCAACCACCATCTTCCCCTTCTCATCCTTCACCACATACGCCCAAGGCAATTTCGCATCATGCGTAAACATGGTCAGCCACTTCTCCGGCAGGGCCTGGGCGTAATAGCGCTTGCGGCTTTCGATGGTCTCGAGCGGGTACAGGTCATAGGACATCACCCAGTTCAGATCGAGATGCGCGCTGGTCGGAATCAGGTCGGAGATGTAACACGCCGTCTTACCGCCGCTTTGCACCATGATCGCCTGCATGTCGCGGGTGTGTCCGGGATAGACGCGGACTGAAATGCCGGGACAATTTCCGCGTCGCCGCGCAGCAGCGTCATCTGGCCGCTTTCGACCAGCGGATCGTAATTCTCCGTGATGTAGCTGACACCGTCGCGCTGGTTTTCGTGGGCATGTTTCCACTCGCCTTCCTGCACGTAGTACTTCGCTTTGGGGAAAGTGGCGGCAATCTTGTCGCCCTGGCGGACGGTGTTCCATCCGCAATGATCGAAGTGCAGATGGCTGTTGATGACGATGTCCACGTCTTCCGGCGCGACGCCGGCCTCGGCGAGCTTGTCGAGCAACTCCGCGGGCTGGCCGTAGATCTTGACCATCCTTTCGGAAAGCTTGTTGCCTACGCCGGTTTCGATCAGCACGGTTTGCGAGCCGGTGCGAACCACGACTGAATTCAATCCCAAGGGGACGAGATTGTTGCCCTCCGGCTTTACCTTGCGTTCCCACAGGCTTCTGGGGACGACGCCGAACATGCCGCCGCCATCGAGGTGGTAGGTCCCGTCAGAGACGGCGATAAGCTCGAAGTCGCCCAAAGTCATACGCTGCATGGAATGGTGCCCTCGTCTAAAAGCCTATCACTGCTTGCTTAGGGGCAGCGCCCTTCGACTCCGCTCAGGACAGGCCTCGTCCGCCCGGCCGAGCGAAGCTCGGATTTTCCTTGAAAGCGTGGATGGTGCCCGCGAAAGCAGGTCCCCATTCGACTCCCCCTCGTGTGCACTCGGAGTTCGCTCAGGGCAGGCTCTCCACTTCGCTTGCTGCGCTCCGCTCCGGTCGGGATGACAATAAGTATTGATGACAGTAAGGATTAAGGGGGTTACGCCGGCGGTCTGCTCAGGCTATAATAAGTCAGGAATGTTGACTGATGCGCCATCAGAAGCCCAATTCGCACCTGCCCGTATGCTGGCTGCACTTCTTAGTGTGCCCGCGCCGGTATCTGGCAGTGTTGCCCTCGCAGGCGCGTCCCAGTCTGTTCGGTAGCGACTAGTTCTTCCATCCTCCCAAATGATGTGGCTTAAGGGCTGAATCCGCCTTTTTCGGCGCGACCGCCCGGCCGACGACTGAAGACCGACGACAGATGGCTGCTTTCCGGAGGATCCAATGACCACCAAGACTCTTGCAGGACCCAAAATCAAGACCGCTCTGCCTGGCCCCAATGCCAAGCGCGTCCTCGCGGGCGACGAGAAATATCTTTCGCCGTCTTATACCCGTTCCTACCCGCTTGTGGCCAAGCAAGGCCGCGGCATCGTGGTGACGGACGTGGACGGCAACGAATTTTTCGATTTCTCCGCCGGCATTGCCGTGACCTCGACCGGGCACTGCCATCCCGATGTAGTGGCCGCCATCCAGAAGCAGGCGGGCGAACTGATCCACATGTCGGGTACGGACTTTTACTACGAGAGCATGGTCACGCTGGCCGAGCGGCTGTCGAAAATCGCGCCCATGCCGGGACCGCACCGGATTTATTACGGCAATTCCGGAGCGGAAGCGGTGGAAGCCGCTCTCAAGCTGGCCCGCTATCACACCAAGCGGCAAAATGTGATTGCCTTCTTCGGCGCCTTCCACGGACGCACCATGGGCGCGCTCTCGCTGACCGCGTCGAAGCCGCAGCAGAAGCGGCGTTTCGGCCCGGGAGTTCCGGGCGTGACCCACGTGCGCTATCCCGACGTTTACCGCGGCTGTGAAGGCGGCGCGCAGGACGCCGAAGCCTTCGCGCTCGGCTGTGCCCGCTTCATTGAAGACAAATTGTTCAAGACGACGCTGGCGCCGGAAGAAGTGGCGGCCATTTTTGTCGAACCGGTACAGGGCGAAGGCGGATACGTAATCGCGCCCACGGTGTTCATGAAAGAACTGCGCCGCATTTGCGACAAGTACGGCATTCTGCTGGTGGCGGATGAAGTCCAGAGCGGTGCCGGACGCACCGGCAAGTGGTGGGCCATCGAGCACACCGGGGTGCAGCCTGACATTATCTGCTCGGCGAAGGGTATCGCTTCGGGCATGCCGTTGGGCGTGATGATCAGCCGCGCCGACATCATGGACTGGGTGCCGGGTTCGCACGCGTCAACTTTCGGCGGCAATCCCGTCTGCATTGCGGCTGCGTTGGCCACACTCGACGTCATCGAGAAAGAAGGATTGCTGGCGAACTCCGCCGAGGTGGGCAGCCACATGCTGAAACGCATGGCGGAGTGGCCGCGCAAGCACAAACTGGTGGGCGATGTCCGGGGCCGCGGATTGATGATCGGCGTCGAAATCGTCAAGGACAAGAAGACCAAGGAGTATGCCGCGGAAGAGCGCGACCGCATTATTGAACTGGCTTTCGAACGCGGCCTGCTGTTCCTGGGCTGCGGTCCGAGCACGATCCGCATCGCGCCGCCGCTGGTGGTCAGCAAGGACGAAGCCGACGTCGCAGTCGATGTGCTCGACGAATGCATCACCCTGGCTGGCAAGTAAGCTGGTGTGGTGCGGACCTGTCCTTCGACTTCGCTCAGGACAGGTCCGCGCCACACGTTATTGTTCAGGATTGTCCATGAACTCAGGAACCGTCGAACTCATCTACATCGCCCCTGCCGCCACTGCGGCCACGCTGTCGGTGAAGCAGGCAGTTGCCATTCCGGGTTCCGGCCTCGAGGGCGACCGCTATGCTCTGGGCCAGGGAACGTTCTCCAAGCCTGAACCCGACTTCGAACTGACGCTGATCGAAGCCGAAGCCATCGAAGCGCTCAAACGCGATTACAACGTCGAGCTTGCCCCGGGAGAGACCCGGCGCAACCTGGTGACACGTGGCATCGCGCTCAATCATCTGGTGGGGCAGGATTTCCAGATTGGCGAAGTGAAGGCCCACGGCATTCGTCTGTGCGAGCCTTGCGATCACCTGCAACGGCTGGCGGGACGCGAGGTCATCAGGGGCCTGCGCCATCGCGGCGGACTGCGGGCGCAAATTTTGACGCGCGGCGCGATCCGGATCGGCGATTCAGTCAGCGCTCATAAGGACTAGCACTTGTGGGTTTGTCCTTGACACCACAACTTGGTGGAGCGAAACTCCGAATTAGAGAATCTCTCTAAATTTTTACATGGATCATTACTCCATCCTGGACAATAACCAGGCGGGGCTGGAACCTGCTCCGCCGAACCTCGTCTCCGCCCATCTGGCTCCGGCAAGCATGCCGCCGAAAGCACCGGCGCCGCCACTCGGCCCCTCGGTGCGCGAGGCTTTGCGCTTTCCCGGCGAGGACGGTGGCAAGTCGCTGAGCGAGATGGCGCAGCGCGACCTGGATGCCACGCTGCAGTTGCTGGCGGAGCGGGCGCAATACATTACGGGAGCGTCGGGAGCGGCGATCGCTTTGCGGCAGGGCGAAAGCATGGTCTGCTGCGCCAGCGCCGGCCCTTCGGCGCCGGAAATGGGGGCGCATCTGCAGATCGATTCCGGGCTTTCAGCCGAGAGTGTGCGCACCCGGAAAATCCTGATCTGCGAAGACGCTGAAAACGATCCGCGGGTCAACCGCGACAGTTGCCGGGCTTTCGGCATCGCATCGGTGGTGGTGATGCCTCTGGTGCGGGAAGAAGAAGTGTACGGGGTCTTCGAACTGCTATCCGGCCGGCCGCGCGCATTTGAAGAGCGGGACTACGTGGCCCTCAACCGCCTGGCGGAAATGATTCAGACCGCGGTGGAACATGCCGAGGCTGCGCGCCGCGCCGAAACTGAACTGGGACCGGCGGGGAATGCGCAGCCGGTGATTGCGAGCTCGATCGGCACACACCCTCGGGAGCCAGAACTGGTGGCCGGATCGCGTAGCCATATTCTCAAGACAAATTCTGAAGTAGTGGATTCTGAGACCGAAGCCAAGGCTGGCCCTGCAATGGTAACCGTGGAGGATGACGCGGCCCCGACGCTTGCCGTGAGTTCGACTGTGATCGAAATGCCTGCGCTGGTGACGAATTTCCAGCAGCAGCCGGCAGACGAAGATGTATCCAGTCCGATTAGCGCCATCGCCTTCGGGAATCTTCGCAGATGTGAAACTTGCGGCTTTCCTGTGTCCCAGGGCCGGAGGCTATGCCTCGATTGCGAAGCCGCCACTCCTGACGCGGTCGCGATTGCCGACGATCAAGACATGTTCAGCGAACTTTCCGACTCGAACACCAGTTGGGTGCGGTCGCATGCGTACCTGATTGCGACCGCGCTGGTGGCGATCGCCACGATCGCATTGCTGGCCTGGCGCCTGTAGAACGCAGGATCATGTGGCGCGGGCGCCCCCGCCCGCGAGAGTCTGAAGTCAAAAGCCGCAGGCGAGTCGCCCGCGACCACACAGGCGAAACAATTCCCACAACCTCTATCCTACCTCTACCAGGCCGTACGTCTTTTGCCAGTGGGTGCGCATGTGACGCAGAGCACGATCGATTTCTTCTTGTGAAACTTCTTCGTTGGGGCCGGCAAGCACGGCCGCGGCTTCGCGCTTGGCGGCTTCCAGCAGTTGTCGGTCGCGGACCAGGCTGGCGACCTGGAAGCTGGGCATGCCAGCCTGGCGGGTTCCGAAGAACTCGCCTGGGCCGCGCAATTCAAGGTCGAGTTCGGCAATCTTGAATCCGTCGGTGGTGCGGACCATGGCATCGAGGCGGCGGTCGCCATCTTCCGAGACCTTCCCCCCGGTCATGAGAATGCAGAACGATTTCGCGGCGCCGCGGCCGATGCGTCCGCGCAGTTGATGCAGCTGCGAGAGGCCAAAGCGCTCGGCGTGCTCGATCACCATCACGGTGGCATTGGCCACATCCACGCCGACTTCGATCACGGTCGTCGAAACCAGAATATCGACCTCACCTTTCTGGAACCTTCGCATGACGTCTTCTTTCTGGTCAGGGTGCAGGCGGCCATGCAAGAGTTCTACGCGCAGGTCGGGAAAGATCTTCCTGCTGAGCTCCTTGTGCATTTTGAGCGCAGCTTTTAGTTCGCTCTCCTCGTTCTCTTCGATCACGGGATACACCACATAGGCCTGGTGTCCGGCGGCAACCTGCTTGCCCACGAATTGCCAGACTTCGTCCGCCCGGTCATCAGAGACGCGGCGGGTGACGATGGGTGTGCGCCCGGGCGGCATTTCATCGAGGATGCTGATGTCGAGATCGCCGTAGAGGGTCAGGGCGAGGGTGCGCGGGATGGGCGTGGCGGTCATGACCAGGACGTCGGGCTCGCCTTGACTAGCTGAGCTTTGATTGGCCGGGCTTTGGTTTGCCGAGCTGTCCTCGGCTGGGCGGACGAGGCCTGTCCTGAGCGAAGTCGAAGGAGCGTCCGCCCCTGCGTGGCCATTGCTGCCTCCCTCATCTCCGGCTTTCTTCATCAGCTTGAAGCGTTGCATCACTCCGAAGCGGTGTTGTTCGTCCACGATCACCAGACCAAGCCTGGCGAATTCGACCTTTTGCTCGATCAGGGCGTGGGTCCCGATGATCAGCTGGGCGTTGCCCTGGGCGAGGTGGCGGCGGATCTCGCGCTTGCGGTCTTCCTCCACCGAACCGGTCAGCAGGACGATCCGGTATCCGGCATTTTCCAGGATGCGCCGGGCGGAAAAATAGTGCTGTTGGGCCAGGATTTCGGTGGGCGCCATGAGCGCGACCTGGTGTCCATTCTCCATCGCGATGATGGCCGCCTCGAAGGCCACGATGGTCTTGCCCGATCCGACATCGCCTTGCAGCAGGCGCCGCATGGGGGCAGGCCTCTCCATGTCGGCCGCGATTTCCTTGAGCACCCGCTTCTGGGCCGCCGTGGGATGGAAAGGCAGGATCTTTTTGATGGCTTCGCGGGCGCGATCGTCGAGGCTGAACGCGATCCCGGTTTGCGCCTTCTGCTGCCGCCGCTTGAGCTCGAGGCCCAGCTCGAGAAAAAAGAGTTCTTCAAAGATCAGCCGGATGTGGGCCGGAGTGCGGAAAGCCTGCAAGTCCTGAAAGCTCTCGCCGGGATCGGGCCAGTGGACCTGGCGCAGCGCGTCCTGCGGCGGGATCAGGCTCATGTGGCGGCGTACTGCGGCCGGGATCGGGTCCGCGAGCTGCGGCGGAAGATTCTCCAGAACGCCGTGTATGACGCGGCGGAACCAGCGCGGCGTCAGGCGGCCCTGGCCGGTGGACTCATAAATGGGGACAATGCGGCCGACTTCGAGCGACGATGCAGCCTTCTGCTCCTCCCCTTCGGCTTGGTCAGAAGAGTCGCCGAGAATTTCAAACTGCGGCTGCACCAGTTGCAATTCTCCGCCGCCGCGCTCCTCTTCCACCTTGCCGTAAAGGGCCACCAGTTGTCCGGGCTTGAAGCGGTCGCGCAGATAGGTCGCATTGAACCAGATGCATTTCAGGCGGGTTCGTCCCTGCCCGGCCGTCATCTGAAAAATGGGCATACGGCGGGTGCGGAACAACCCTGAGGTGCGAACTTCCGCAATCACCGTCGCCATCTCCCCCGGTCTCAGTTCGGAAATTCCACGCGGGTTCACGCGATCTTCGTAGCGAAAGGGCAGGTAGTGAAGCAGATCATCCACGGTATGAATGCCCTTGGCGCCCAGCACCTCGGCGAGGCGCGGGCCGATGCCCTTTACGTACTGCACCGAGGTGGAAAGCTCCAGCATCTCAGCGATGTTAGCAGGAGGCAGTGCAAGCAGCCGTTGGTCGTTGGTCGTCGGTCGTTGGCCAGGGCGAAGACAGGTCGTTGGTTGCAACCATCAAAACGGACGTTGCCGCAGGCTAAAGGTTCTGGCCAACGACCAACGACCAATGGCCACCGACGCTCTTCGAACGTTACTTTCGGAACCTCAGCTCCCGCCGCAGTGCAGGTTACAATCCGGCTGGCCCCATGCAGAAAATCGCCATACTTTACGATGCCAGCCAGGCGGTATTGTCCACGTTTGACCTGGACGAAGTGCTGCAGCGCATACTGGTCATCGCGCGGGACTATTTTCACCTGCAGAACGTCGCTATCTTATTGCTGGATAAGGAAACAGGTCAGCTCTGCATCCGGTCCCAGATCGGCGGTGAGCCGGGATTTGACAGTGTCCCGGTGAGTATCGGGACGGGGCTGATCGGTACGGCCGCCCAGAAGAAGCGCCCTCTGTACGTCCCCGACTTCGCCAAAGAAACGCGTTACCAGCCGTGGGGAAAGAAGACCCGTTCGGAACTGGCGATACCGCTCATGGTGCGGGACGAAATGGTGGGAGTGCTGGATTGTCAGAGTGAAAATCCAGACCACTTTGATTCCGAAACCGTGGACCTGCTGACCCTGTTTTCCACCCAGGCCTCGATGGCCCTGCAAAATGCCAAGCTGTATTCGCTGGAGCGCCGCCGGGCCTCGCAGCTGGAAGCGATCAACGCGGTCGCCCGGGAGACCACGGTCGTGCTGGACGTGAAGGAACTTCTGGCGAAAGCCTGCCGGAAGATCCGGGAGGCGTTCGATGTCTCTCATGTCACGATGCTGGTCAAGGAAGACGAAGACCTGAAGTTGCAGGCCCACCATGGCAACCTGACGTTGCGTATCCCGGAAGGCGGAAAGATGCCGGCGGGAGCTGGTTTGTGGGGACGGGCGCTGCGCGAGAGCAAGACGGTGATCGAGAACGAGGCCGAGGCGGACCCGGATTGCGTCGGCATCTATCTCGAGCCGGCCGCCCGGATGTGCATTCCGCTGGTTTCCTTCGGACAGACCCTGGGCGTCCTGGTGCTGGACAGCACTCAGCCGGGTTCCTTCCTGGCCAGCGATATCCAGTCGCTGGAGTCAGTGGCCGACATCTGCGCCACTGCGATCCAGAATGCTCACTACGTTGAGCGCGTCAAGCACCTGGCCTATCTGGACGGGCTGACCGGAATCTTCAACCGCCGCTATTTCGAACTCCGCATCCAGGAGGAACTGGAACGCGCCCGGCGCTTCAACAGCGCGATGGCCGTGATCATGGTGGATATCGACCAGTTCAAGAGCCTGAACGATGAATTTGGGCACCTGCTGGGCGATGAAGTGCTGCGCCAGGTTTCCTCGATCTTTTCCCAGCAGCTGAGGAAGATCGATGTCGTCTGCCGCTACGGAGGCGAAGAGTTCGCCATCCTGCTTTCGCAGACCAGCCAGCAACAAGCCCTGGCCGTGGCCGAGAAGCTGAGGCGGATGGTCGATAGCTGGCAATTTCCCGGAGTATCGCGGCCGGTCACTATCAGCGCTGGAGTGGCCACCTGCCCTGATCATGGCAACACTCGCGAGGACCTGGTAAGAGCGGCCGACGCCGGACTGTATGCCGCTAAACAGGGGGGCAGGAACTGCGTGCGGGAAGCATCAGCGGCCCTGTGTGGGTCGGACACTCCTGTCCGACGCTTTTGACTTTGCCGTTAAGTCGGAGCAGTCCGAAACCCAGGCCGAAAGAAAAATCACAGGTAGCTTCAAAGGCGTCGGACAAGCTTGCCCTGAGCGAAGTCGAAGGGAGTGTCCGACCCACACTTCTATTCCCCACACTTCTATTTCTCTGCGCTAGATATCGGCCCCGGGTTGCCAGGACTTCTGGTTCTCCTGGATTTCGCGTTCCTGGTCCTTGAACTCGCGTTCCAGTTCGCGCATTTGCTGCTTCAATTCTTCCTCGTGGTCGCGCAATTCTCTGGTGGCTTCTTCCACGCTGGGCCTTATGACACGGACGGCGCGCTCGATTTCGGGCTTCAGGTGGGCGATTTCGGATTGGACCTCGCCCAGATCAATCACGGTTTCAGCATCAGTGTCCGGAAGTTCAAGATTCTCATCCATATCCATATCGAGAAGCTTCGACTGGTTGCGGTCGGGCACGGTCAAGGTGAGGTTCTGCTCCTTCCGTTCCCGAATGATGCTGACGGTGACCGAGTTGCCCTTGCGCCCGCGGACGGCATGGGTAAAATCGCCGCTGTCACTGATCGATTCTCCGTTGACTTTCACAATGACGTCGCCGGCGCGGAACCCGGCTTGCTCAGCCCGGCTGCCCTTCTCCACCGAGCGCACCAGCACTCCCTTGCCATCTTTTGCGCCGAAGTAGTCACCCAGCTGGGGAGTCAGGTTTTCCACCATCAGTCCGCTGCGCGCCGAGGAATGCACCACCACGATGGAGACCGGCATATCCATGTCCGGGACAAAAGGGGTGGCCGGGACGGCGGGCAGGGCCGGCATGGCCGGAATTGCGGGCATGGCGAAGGTGATGGCCTTGCCCGGCCGCGCCAGCGCAAAAGTCTGCCGGCGGTCAGCCAATTGGGTCTTGAGAGTCATCAACTGGCCGGCGCGGCTGATTCCAAGGTTCACCGTGCGTCCCGGAGGAATCTCGCGGATCATACGGCGCAACTGCTCCACGCTCTCCACCTGGTTGCCGTTGAGGGTGAGAATTACGTCGTGCTCTTTGATTCCAGCCTTGCCGGCGGGAGCGTCCTGATCGACCAGAGTGACTTCGACGCCGTGTTCTTCCTTCAGCTTCAGATCGCCCAGACGATCGGCAGTGACGTCACGCGTGTCAACTCCCAGATAGGACCCGCCGCCGAAGTCTTCACTGGAGTATCCGAAGGCCTCACTGAAGGGCTCCTGTGAGCACAGCTGCCCGCCGCTTGCGACCGCGGCGAACATCGGCAAAATCATCAGCGCAAGGATCGATCTACGCATGTCGTCCCCCTCCACTCCCCAGCGTCAGCGGCTGGCCAGAAAGTTGATGTCCCCGGTGGTCGTACGCACTTTCAGGATTGGGCCGCCTCCGTTCAAACTGCCCTCGGCGCTGGCGGTGCCGGGACCCCACTCGCCGCCCTCGGTAGTAACTCGAATCTCGGAAAAATCGGAGCGGATGCGATGTCCGTTGGCCAGGTCGATGGACGCCCGGATGGTGATGCCCAGGTTGGGCGCGAGGTAAACCGTAATGTCTCCGGCGGAAGTTTCCAGGACGGAATCCGTACGTTCAGTTCCAGAAACGAACTTGGCCACGATACCTCCGGCCCCGGTCTCCGCCCGGGCCGCGGGTACGCCGTTGAGCGTGATACTGCCGCCTCCGGTTTCGGCGCGAACCGCACCGGTGGCCGAATTCAGGCGAATGCTTCCGCCTCCGGTTTCAATCTCCGCCGGACCCGCGATCTCGCCCAACTCGATGCTGCCGCCTCCGGTCGTGACTTTCAGGGACCCGGAACAACGTTGCACTTCGATGCTGCCGCCCCCGGTTTCCAGCACGGCGCCCTGCATCCCGGAGATCACCACCACGCTGCCGCCACCGGTCTCGGCGTTGATCTTGCCCTTGGCGGAAGACACCTTGATGCTGCCGCCGCCGGTGCGCAGCGTAAGTTCCCCGCCGACCGTGCCTACGTCGATGCTGCCGCCGCCGGTCTCGGCATTCACCGCGCCCCCAATGTCATCGAGATGAATGCTGCCGCCTCCGGTTTCACCTTCGACCCGCCCGCCCACGCCGGTGGCGGTGAGGTCGCCACCTTCAGTTTCAACTTTCACCAGATCGATATTGCGCGGAACATTGATCATGAATTCGCTGGAAGACCGGTGCGGCTTGCTGCCTTCCCATTCCGCCACCACCCAGGCCGTGTCTCCGCGGACGTAAGCGCTGATCTTGTAGGAGTCGAATTCGTGGCGGGCTTTCTCTTCCGACGAAGCGTAGGAACGATTGTTGATGACGTAGTTGATAGTCTGCTGCGAGCCGCCCACAACTTTCACCACGCCGGAGTCCACCTTCACCCGCAGGTTTTTCGCCGCCGCCAGAGAGCCGGTGATCTGGCGCGACCATCTGCCGTTGTCCTGATAGACCCGCGTCTGTTCGTCAGGGCGCGCTTCCTGGGCCACCGCCACGGACACCAGCAGGAGAAACAGCGCTGCGATTTTGGGAAATTTATTCAACTGTCACCTTCCGATTTTCTGATCTTCCCGCGCCCATGACGGCTCGGACCCGCGAGTCAAATGCCATTCCACAAAAGTCTCAATCGATCTCCGCCGTCTGGGCCAGCATATTGCGGGCCTGGGAGCGGATGTACAGGTTCTGATCGTTTTCCGCCAGCTTTTGCAGCACCACCCGCACGCTGCTGTCGGCGCGGCAAGGTTCGAGCAGATGCAGTGCCTGGGTCCGCAAGCCGGAATTGGAATCGTTCACCAGGGCCTCGAGCACCGCATTCCGGACCCGGACATCATTCTTTACATAAGACCCCAGCCCCTCGATCGCCTTCAGCCGCACTCCCGGATTCGAGTCGTAACGCAAGGCATACAACAGCGCCTCGCGCACCCGGGTATCGTTCGGAGTCTGGGTCAGCAGATCCACTGAATCCATGCGCACGCCCGAGTTGTAGTTGTTGCGGGTAGCGAACAACAGCAACTGCTGGATACGCTGGTCGTTGAGCGAACCCTGCGCCTCCTGGGTAGAAACTGTGTTGTAGCGGATGCTGATCTGAGAGGAACCGGGCTGCTGCGAAATGGATTGGATACCGGTGATGGATGATTCCGTGGGAGTCGCGCTGCCGGTGAGATCGACCGGATTGCGGCCATTCATCACTTGATAGGTGGCACCGATTCCGCCGGCGAAGCCCACGATGAAGATGGCCGCGGCCAGCGCCGGAGCCAGCTTGATGGGGCGAAGCCAGGCCCCCGGGTCGAACACCAGGCGCTGCCAGAAGCCGCCCTGCTCGGTAGTTTCGAGCTCCTCTTGCAGACGCATGCGCGAAGCGGTCACCAGATTGGGAGAGGGCTCCTCCACGGGGAACTGGGAGAGCATGGCATGAAGCTGGCGGGCTGATTTCAGCTCAGCCGCGCAATCCGTGCAGCGCGCCACGTGCTGCTCCAGTTCGTAACGGGCGTCGTCAGCCAGCTCGTTGTAGATATGCAGCAGAATATTTTCGTGGACCCATTCGCATTTCATAGTTTCACCCCTTCAGCGGGGGAGTGTGGGTCGGACACTCTTGTCCGACGCCTTTGACTCTGCTTTTGACTCGCTCCACAAACTCGCTTCATCGCATGTCCGCCAGAGAGCCGCGCAACTTCTGCGTGGCCCGGAATAAAGTGTTCTTCGCCGTTTCTTCGGTGGTATTCAAAATCTCCCCTACCGTTCGCAATTTCAAACCCTGATAGTGCTTCAGTTCAAAGACCATGCGCTCGCGGGGCGTCAGTTTGTCCAGGGCGTGGTTGATACGCGTTCCCAGTTCGCGGCGCATCAGGTCGCGCTCGGGGTTGGCGCCCGACCGGCCGTCCGGGACCTGGGCCAGAACGTCATACGCTTCGCCCTGCGCATCCACCGCGACCGGCGCATCTTCCTTTCGCACCTGCTTCTTCCGCAGGTGGTCCAGACAAAGATTGGTCACGATGCGGTAGATCCAGGTATAGAACGAGCACTCGAAGCGAAAATTGCCAACGCTCTTGTACGCCTTCAAAAAGGCGTCCTGATAAATGTCCTGGGCTTCGTGCTCCGAACCGGTCAGGTGCATGGCCAGCCGGAGGACAGCCTGGTCGTAGTGCCGCACCAGCTCCTCGAAGGCGGCGCGGTTGCCGCGCTGCGCCTCGCGGACCAGCAACGTGTCATCGATACGGCCTAAACTGTGCCCAGCCATTTGGCCCCGAGGGAGGGGGTCCTGGGATTCGTTGCTTCGTTTCACCCCGCGACTCGCGTCCGGATCCGAACACCCGCGAACCGCTAGTTGTACTGCCCATGCATCGGCCGGCATCTCTCGTTGTCCTCGACTAAGCCGGGTGCCCTGCCGTTCTTCCCGGTTGCATAGCTATGGACGTGGCAGCAAAAGAACCGTGAGCACGAATTATAGGAGTTTGGCCCTGTCCGTGCATGGGGTTAAGACCGGGCGGGAGCTACCTTTGGAATAAACCACGTAGGCCCGGACGCCCTCCTTCGACTGCGCTCGGGACCCGGGCAGGCGAGCGAAGCTCGCCGTGGGGCTTGTGCGATAACAATCAAAACCTTGCGGAGCTGCGCTCCGGCTGGGCGGGTGAGGGCCCCCGCCCCTCCGTGGGTCGTGGAATAAGAACCTATTCCGCCGCTTCCTTTTCGATGACAACTTTCAGGTGGGTGGTCACGTCCTTGTGCAGCTTGAGGGGGACCGTGAATTCGCCCACGGTCTTGAGCGGCTCGTGGATCTGAATCTTCCGGCGGTCCACATCAAAGCCCTTTTTGGCCAGCGCATCCGCGATGTCGCCGGAGGTGACTGAGCCGAAGAGCTGGTCATGTTCGCCGGAGCGCCGGGTGAATGAAACCGACACGCCTTCAAACTGCTTGGCCAGGGCTTCCGCGCTGGTCTTTTCCTTGGCGGAGCGCCGCACCGCCGCGGCCTTCATCTGTTCGATGACCGCCTTGTTGCCCTTCGAGGCCTCGATGGCGAGCTTATGCGGCAGCAGATAGTTGCGTCCAAAACCCTCGGCGACTTTTACCACGTCGCCGCGCGAGCCCAGTTTGGGCACATCTTCCTTCAGGATGACTTCCATGGTGGCTCCCTATAGAAATTCTTTTGGCCACGGATTCACGCGGATTTTCACGGATCAAATCAGGGACTGGAAAAATCCGTGAAAATCCGTGTGGATCCGTGGCCGATTCTTTTACGAGGCGCGCCCGGCAAACGGCAGCAGCGCGATGTTCCGCGCCTGCTTGATGGCCAGGGACAGACGCCGCTGGTGCGGGGTGCAGACTCCGGTCAGGCGCCGCGGCACGATCTTGCCGCTCTCCGCCACGAACTGGGCCAGCAGCCGGACGTCCTTGTAATTGATGGCCTCAATTTTCTCCACGCAGAATTTGCAAACCTTCTTGCGGCGAAAATATTTGCGCCCACCTTCGCGGCCGCCACCCGGCCCGCCAGGACGCGGGGGACGCCGTTCGCGATCACCAAACGAAGGCCGGTCGCCGGAAGGGCGATCTCCGCCCGCGGGACGCTCTGAACCTGCCACTGCTGTTGCTCTGGTTTCTTCAGCCATGATGCTCCTTAAAATCGGTCGTCGGTCGTCAGTCTTCAGTCGTCAGGAAGCCGGCTCTCAGTCATCTTGCTGAAGACTGAAGACCGACGACTGACGACTAGCTACGCTGTGACTTCTGCCGCTTCTCCGCCGGTTTCCGTGACCGGGGCGGGTGGCGGGGTCTTGCGCTTGGCGTCGCGGATCGCCTTGATCTTGTCCAGACGCTTTTGTTCTTCATCGATGCGCACGGTGATGAATTTGATCACCGGTTCGGTGACGCGCAGGCGGCGCTCCAGTTCGTGAATCAGTCCGCCCCCGCCCTCCACCGTCAGCAGCACGTAGATGCCGTCATGGAATCTGCGGACCATGTAAGCCAGGCGGCGCTTGCCCATCTTCTCCACGCTCTTTACGTTTCCGCCCGAAGAAGTGACCGCGGTCTCCAGCGTGGAAATCAGCTTGTCCTGCTCCTCTTCCACCATGTCGGGGCGGACGATAAACATCAACTCATAAGTGCGATTCATTTTCTCTCCATCCACCACGTTCGATTTTCAATGTAGGCGCGAGCGTCCTCGCTGGTGCGGCGTCACCTGTGCTGCCTGCACGAGCGAGGACGCTCGCGCCTACATTGCTTCGGCCTTCCGGTTGAAGCGGTTCATGGCCGCAGCCGGACCTTCCTGCAAAATCACGTTTACTGCTTCGGCGGCGCTGTCCAGCACTTCGTCCACTTTCTTGAGCTGCGACTTACGAAAGGGAGTCAGCACAAATTTCACGCCATCCGCAATCTTCCGCTCCGGCGAAATTCCCAGCCGGATACGCAAAAATTCCTGCGTGCCCAGGGCCGCAATGATCGACTTCATGCCATTGTGGCCCGCCGAACTGCCGCGCTGGCGGATGCGAATCGTGCCCAGGGGCAAATCCAGTTCGTCATAAATTACGATCAGGTCCGTCTCCGGGCTGATCTCATGCTTCGCCACCAGTTCACGAACCGCCATGCCGCTCAGGTTCATGAAGGTCTCCGGCTTGGCCAGCAGGACCTGCTCCCCACCGATTTCTGCCCGTGCCGTGAGCGCATGACACTGGCGATTTCTTACCTCCACGCCGCGGTCGTTGGCGATGCGGTCAATGGTGAGAAAGCCCAGATTGTGCGGCGTGAACTGGTATGCAATGCCCGGATTGCCCAACCCGACAATCAGTTTCACGCTGCGTTAATCCGCTTCACCCTACCGGGACCACGTGGGGACAGCCGCCCTCGGCTGTCCGGCCGAGCAACGCTCGGCAAATTCCGATTCGAACACAAAACCCTGTCGAGCTTCGCTCGACTAGGACGGGCGAGGGCGCCCGTCCCCACACGACCCGTGCCACCGCCCAATTATTTCTTCTCTTTCTTTTCGGGCTTCTCCGGTTTCTCGGGAGCGGCTTCTGCACCCTCTTCGCCCTCGACTTCCTGCTTGCCCTTCTTGATCACTTCGGGCTCGGCTGGAGCGGCAGCAGCGTCCGCGGCAACCGCGTCCGCAGCCGGCGCCACTTCCTCCTTGACCGTGGTGATGTGGGCCACGGGCTGGTTGGCATCGCTGATAAAGTGGATCTTCTTCTCGTCGTGGGTCAGGTCCGAAACGCGCAGCACCTTGCCGAATACCAGTTCGCTGACGTCCGCTTCGATGGCGCTGGGAATGTCGCCCGGCAGGCACTCGACTTCCACTTCGCGCAGGATCTGCTCCATGATGCCGCCCTGCTGTTTCACTCCGGCGGCCTCGCCCTTGAGCACGATGGGCACGCTGACCGTGAGCTTCTTGTCCATGGCGATGCGCTTCAGGTCGATGTGCAGAAGATGGCTCTTGATGGGCTCATACTGCCAGTCCACGATCATGGCCTTGGTGCGTTCGCCACCCTCGACCGCGAGATCGAAAATGGTGTTGTGGCCGGTGGCGGAATGCAGAATGCGCGTGACCTGGCGGGGATCGAGGGTAACGGTCAACGAGTCCTTGCCGGCGCCGTAGAGCACGCCGGGAATCTTGCCGCCCATGCGCACCCGGCGGGCCACATTCTTGTTGCCCGGGGTGCGTGGTTGCGCTTCTAAAACGTTGCTTTCAGTTGCGGTTGCCATAAATTTTTATTCCTATAAGAACAATCTGCTGACCGACGTTTCTTCGTGAATCGACTGGATCGCCCGTCCGATCAGGCCAGCGATGGTCAATACCTTGATTTTCGGTTCCCGCTGGGCGGCTTCGCTCAACGGGATGGTGTTGGTCACAACCACTTCACAAATGCAGGACTGCGAAAGATTCTGCACCGCCGGACCCGACAGCACCGGATGCGAGGCGCAGGCATAAACTTTGCTGGCGCCATTCTCCATGAGCGCGGCGGCGGTTTTTACCAGCGTACCCGCGGTGTCGATCAAATCGTCAATCACCAGGCAAGTGCGGCCGCTCACATCTCCAATCACATTCATCACTTCCGCGACGTTCATCTCCACGCGGCGTTTGTCCACGATGGCCAGCGGCGCATCGATCTTTTTGGCAAAGAACCGGGCGCGCTCCACTCCACCCGCGTCCGGCGAAACCACAATCAGGTTCGGCAGGCTCAACCGCTTGAAATAATCCACCAGCACCGGCGACGCGAACAGGTGGTCCACCGGGATATTGAAAAATCCCTGGATCTGGGGCGCATGCGGATCAATGATCAAGGCCCGGTCCGCTCCTGCGGTGGTCAGCAGGTCGGCCACCAGCTTCGACGATATGGGAACGCGCGGCTTATCTTTTCGGTCCTGCCGGGCGTAGCCAAAGTACGGAATCACCGCCGTGATACGCCTGGCGGAGGCGCGCTTGAGCGCATCGATCATCAACAGCAACTCCATCAGGTGCTCGTCCACCGGATGGCAGGTGGGTTGCAGCACGAAAACATCCGCGCCCCGGACGTTTTCCTGAATCTGGACGTAAGCCTCGCCGTCGCTGAAGCGCGTGACTTGCGCCTGGCCTCGCGTCAATCCCAGGAAGGCGCAGACTTCGTCGCACAGCGGTTCGTTGGCCGTGCCGCAGAAGATCTTGAACTTGTCGTCCACCCGGCCGCGCTGAGGCTTGCGCTCAGGCTTTCTCGTCGGCGTTCATCTGGGCCTTCTTTTCGGTCGCTGTCGCAAGAGTTGCCATAGGGGCTTCTGGCTCCTAGCTACTAGCCTCTAGCCGTCAACCGCCGCGACGTTCGTCCTAGGCTAGAAGCCAGGAGCTAGAAGCTGGTTTTCTGGCTGGGCCGCTAGGATTCGAACCTAGACAAAGTGCTCCAAAGGCACTTGACCTACCATTAGTCGACGGCCCAGTAAATCAGTGTCAGGTTTCCAGTTTCTTGTTTCAGGTAAAACCTTGTGCCCGCATTATCCTCTGGAAACTAGAAACCGGAAACTGGAAACTTACTCCAGTACTGCCGTCGCGTCAGGGTAGTGGTGACCACTGCCGGCACACCGTGCCGCTGCAACCTGACTGCTGCCTTCTGGCCCGCTGTCCGGGAGGCAAACAGCCCGTACAGCGCCGAACCGGAGCCTGAAAGCGAGGCATAAAACGCCCCGGCCCCTTCAAGCACACTCTTGACCTCGCGCAATTCGGGATACTTCGGAAAGACGACCTGTTCAAAGTCGTTTTCGATCCCGGTACGGACAAGGTCGAGAAGCGAGGTCTCGGCCCGGCCCCTGCCTTTTTTCACAGGGACACCGGATAAAGGTTGACCACTCAGCCACGCAGAAACCGCGCGACCGAACTCAATCATTCTATCGGAGGGTGAAGAAGGCGTCAATTTGGAGCTGGTATCGGCAGGGTCCACGTGGGGACGGCCGCCCTCGGCCGTCCTGGCCGAGCGCAGCTCGGCAGTTCCCTCAGCGGCTAAAGCCGCCTGATCTTGCGCGTGCAGTGGTGGCACGACTGAAGTCGTGCCCTTCCCGTTCGTGTTTCCCGCGAGGGCCTGCCGACATCATCGCATCCCAATCCGCAAACGCCTTGGGAGTCGAAACCCCAATCTCCGGCGTCGCCACCACGCAGCAGACGGACGGCAAATCCGGCAGCGGATAAACCTCTTCCCCATGCCCCACCCCCAGCACCGTCCCACCCACCAGAAATAGCGGCAAATCCGAGCCCACCTCGGCCGCAATGCGCAGCCTCTCCGCTCCCGGCAATTTCTTCTTCAGCGCGCGTTCGAGCGCCAGCAGCGCAGCCACAGCATTTCCCGAACCCGCCCCCAGCCCGCCCTGCACCGGCAAGCGCTTTTCGATAGTGATGGTCACCCGGCCGCGGGCTTCAAGCGCGGCCATGGCGCGCTCCGCAATGCGGTAGCAAGTGTTTGTCTGGTCTTGGGAACACGCGGATCGTCACAACGAATCTCAATGCCCGTTCCGCGCCCAACCTGCACCCGGATGACGTCGTGCAAAGCAATGGTCTGATACACGGTGCGCAGATCGTGAAAGCCGTCCGGGCGCGGCGCGCCAATGCACAGGCCGAGGTTGATTTTGGCGAAGGAGCGGACGCGTGACCATGGAGTGATGATTTAACCACAGAGGGACACGGAGGACACAGAGGGCTGGCGCGCCTGGAGTTTTATCCGCGTGATCCGCGCAAATCCGTGGCTACGTCCTTCTCTTGTGGTAAATCGTGAACTCAAACCCAGGATTCGCCGGGAACAGCTCTGCGACTTTCTTCAATCGCTCCGCCATCTGGGACGGCGCCAGCAGGGGATAGTCGCGCTCGCGCAGGTCGTGATAATCCACGTCGATGAACAGCGACAGCAGGTAGATGGAGATGGCGTCGGAGAAGCTGGCGGCAAAATATTCGTTCTTGTACTTTTCCGCATCCGGACCGGGCTCAGTCGCCAGCTTGCGCGATTCCCAGGCGTCCAGCGAAGTCTCGCCGCGGGCCTTGTTCTGCACCTGCTTCCACACCAGATCGGCGAAAGCCTGCGATACCCCGGCCCGCTCCACCACGGCGTGGCCCACGTTGATGTAGAACTCGAAGGCCACCGAGAATTTGTCATCCATCAGGCGGGTGGAAATAAAGACGCACTGCGAATCACCGAGGTCGAGATTGCGGTGGCAGACTGCGTTGTCGCTCAGCGCCACGTCGTAGCGGTCGGCAATTACCGTTTCGTCACCCTGGTTTACGGTGAGTGGAACGAAGTAGTAGGCCTTGCGCTTTAGCGCGGCCGCGGCGGCATCGGGCACCGCGGACACCATGCGCCGCAGGTCCCCTTCAGGGACCGTGATCTCGCCCGAAGCGGCATAGCAGATTCCATTCGGAGCCTGGGAGACGGGGGTCAGACGGACGACCTCCGCGGGTGGACGCGTAATCGGCGGCGCAGCCTGTGGCATGGGATGTATTCTAGCCCAGCCGTCAGCTATCAGCTATCAGCCGTCAGAGACTACCCATACCCTCAAACCGCTACAATCCGGAAGGAATGCTTTCTGCCAAAGCACCGTCCCCATTGATTCGCTGGCTGCTGGTTCCGGTGCGCGTGCTTTTGGTGGCCTTTCTGCTGGCGCTGCTTACCTTTGCCGTGTGCCTGTTTCTGGGGATCTTCGGGCTCCTGATCAGTGCCGGCGTGCGTGGCATTCATCCCAATATGACGGTTGCATACCGGCAGATCGCGTTCCCTGCCGCCGTGGTGGCGGGATTGATGGCCCTGCTGGCGGCGATTGTCTTGGAGATCCGGCATTCGCGGCGCGAAGCAACCGAGCGCTCGATGTAGGCGCGAGCGTCCTCGCTCGCGCAGGCGCAAACAAGAATTGATGGTTGATATGAAGTGGCCAAGTGCCGAGCGATGCTCGGCCAGCACGGGCGCGACGCCCGCGCCTGCATGGCTTCGTGCTAACTTGTTTGCTCATGATTGTCGGCACCGGAATCGACATTGCGGAGGTCCCGCGCATCGCGCAGGCCCTGGCTCGCCACGGCGACCGCTTCCTCCACCGCGTGTTCACCGAGGGCGAGATCAAATATTGCGATTCCAAGGCCAATCGCATTGAGCGCTATGCCGCACGCTTTGCCGCCAAGGAAGCGGGCATGAAGGCCCTGGGCACCGGTTGGAATCATGGCGTGCGCTGGCGCGACATCGAAGTCTCCCGCCAGCCCGGGGGCCGGCCTACCATCACCTTTCACGGCAAGGCGGCTGAGTTTGCCGCGCGCCTGGGCGCAGCCCACATAGCACTTTCGCTCTCCCACACCGCCGAGCAGGCCATCGCGCAGGTGATTCTGGAAAGTAAGTGAGTCAGCGTAAATCTTCCGGCGAGTGCTTGCGGAGGATAAAAAATCTCGCGATATAGACAACAGCGAATACGTACGTCGCAACTTTCAAATAGGGAGTTTGCGGACGCCATATCCATAGTTCCGACACGGAAAATATTCCGATTGCCGATACAATCCTTGCCCAAGCCCATAGTGGGCTTATGAATCTGCGTGGCCAAGCGAGACCTAAGGGTATAAGCCACCCCGTGGACAGCAGGCTCAGCAGAATTTTTCCATTGCGATCCACGACGCGCCCTCCTGGCTAGCTTAGCGAACTCTGCGACTGGATTACACCCAATTTCAAACTGAGCTGAGCTTCCGTCTTCTGTTAGACTGGCCGCGTTCCAGGCAAACCTTGCGCGATGAGTGAGACATCCCTCCTGACTCCCATCAACAGCACAGACCGAATTCCGAATCGCGCCATGCTTTACGGCATGGCGCTGTGCAGCTTTGCCGCCCTGCTGCTTGAACTGGCCCTGACCCGCCTGTTTTCCGTGGTGCTGTTTTACCACTTCGCATTTCTGGCGATTTCGATTGCCCTGCTTGGCCTCGGCGCCGGAGGCGTGTTTGCCCATTTGAGAAAAGACCGCCTGGCGCGATTCGAAACTCGCGCGCTGGTCTCCAGGCTATGCTCGGTCAACGCTTTGATTGTGCCGGTCGTGCTGGTCATTGTGCTGCGCACTCCGGTCTCGCTGGAAATATCGACTGCGAATTTTCTTCGCCTCACAGCGATCTACCTGGCGTCCGCCGTTCCCTTCTTTATCACCGGACTGGAATTCTCTGTCGTCTTTGCGCGCGAAGCCACTCACGTTTCTCCGCTCTACGCAGCCGATCTGGCGGGTGGCGCGCTGGCTTGCCTGGCCATCGTTCCACTGCTCAACTGGCTGGGCGGCCCCAACACCGTGTTTTTCACGGGCGTCTGCATGGCTGTGGCCGGGACCATCTGGGCGGTGGACCGCAAAGGGCGAAGGTCCGCCGCAGGGCGGGCCCTGTTCGTCCTGGTGCTGATCGCGGTCAACTACTCCTTCAACCTCTTCGACATCGTTTATGCCAAGGGAGGGTTTCGGGATTCTGCCTGGGTGGAATTCGCTCGCTGGAATGCCATTTCCCGGGTGGAAGTGGATGCCCAGGGCCAGGGCAAGGCGATTGTGATCGACGCCGACGCTTCCACCTACCTGATGAACGTCGATCCCAAACACTGGCAGGGCGCCTGGGAGAAGAGTCTGATGTCAGCGCCTCCCGCGCTGGCCAATGTGCTGCGCCCCCATGGCGATTTCGCCATCATCGGACCCGGCGGCGGCGTGGACATCCTGCGCGCGCTGGGCAGCGGCAGTCCCAGCGTGACCGGAATCGAGATCAATCCCATCATCGCCAACACCATCATGCGCGGCCGCTATGCGGACTACACCTTCCATCTGTACCAGCAGCCTGAAGTGCACATCCACGTGACTGATGGCCGCTCCTTCGTGCGTAATGCCAGGCAGCAGTTTGACGTGGTGCAGATGACGCTGGTGGATACCTGGGCGTCCACGGCCGCGGGCGCCTTTGCCCTCAGCGAAAACAGTTTGTACACCGTGGAAGCCTTCCGGGAATACTTTGAGCACCTGAAGCCGGATGGAATGATCGCCATTACGCGCTGGGAGTTTCAACAGCCCCGCGAAGCTTTGCGCGTGGTTTCGGTTGCG
Source organism: Terriglobia bacterium (assembly GCA_963699935.1). GTDB lineage: Bacteria > Acidobacteriota > Terriglobia > Terriglobales > Acidobacteriaceae > JAIQFF01. The sequence continues at coordinate 48,883 of CAVOVU010000015.1, read as the reverse complement.
ATGCAAGCCCTGCATGAAATGGGAGTGGCGAACCCCGCCGGCAATTTCATCGTGGTTTCGGAAGGCCACCTGGATGCGGATGGCATTCCGGTCGTGGTATTGGCCAAGCGCAGCGCGTTTACCGCCGGGGAGGTGGACCAGGTAAAGCAACACCTGGCGGTCTATCCCAAATTATCTCTGCTGTACGCTCCACCCGATCCGGCTTTGGCTGCCGGCAATATTCCAGCGCGGTATTCTGCCAGCGCCGAATCTTTCAGCCAACTGATCCAGGCGAACGATCCCCAGAAGTTTGCCGAGCGCTACCCGTACGAGGTGTCTCCCGTAACCGACAATGCCCCGTTTTTCTTTTTCACTTTGAAGCTCGACCAGATACTCCATCCCAAGGCGCTGCAGCGCGGCATGGACTGGAAAAATAATCTGGGCGTGGCCGTGCTGGGGATGGTGCTGGCCATCTCGCTTCTGGCCGTGCTGGTGTTTCTGGTGCTGCCATTGGCGATGGGGGCGCGGGGGCAGCAGCCACGTCCGCTGCGCCTGCTCTATTTCATCGCGGTCGGGCTGGGATACATCCTGGTCGAGATCGCCTTCATCCAGCGCTTCGTTCTGTTCCTGGGTCATCCGGTCTATGCCTTGACGGTGGTAGTGTTCCTGCTGCTGCTTTCGAGCGGCGCGGGCAGCATGGTTTCGCGCTGGTGGCTGGCGGAGACCAGCCGGGTATGGCTGCCCCTGCTGCTCATTGCTGCCGCCCTGCTGCTGTATGTAGGCGTGCTGCCCAGCCTCCTCGGACGGCTGGTGGGCTGGCCCTTCATGGTCAAGCTGGCGGTCAGCGCCGGGCTTCTGGTCCCCCTGGGCTTCGCCATGGGCATGCCATTCCCCACCGGCTTGCGGGCCCTGGCAGGCGCCGCAGGCGGTGAATTGCAGGTTGTAGCAGCCGGCCAAACCAGCGGAAACATGGTGGAGTGGGCCTGGGCCATGAACGCGGCTTCGAGCGTCCTGGGCTCGGTCCTGGCCATCATCATCGCCATCCAGTTTGGCTTGAATGTCACGTTGGGGTCGGGAGCCGCCGCCTATCTGGTTGCGCTCCTGTTGGCGACAACGTTGCGCCCATCCCACCGGATGGCGTGATCCGGCCGCGCGGTCTGCTATTATTCTGGGCTAACCCGTGCCGGTGCCACGGAGAACGACCTTTGCTCGGGAGAATGCGTGCCTAGCCAGAAGCAGTTGAAGTGGTCTCAACTGAAGGTAGGGCTTACGGTGCTGGCTGCCAGCGTCACGCTGGCATTCCTGATCTTTCTCATGAGCGGTACGGGCGGCCTGTTCACCAAGAAAATCCAGCTCAGATCATATGTTGACAACGCCAACGGCTTGCGCGAGGGCGCACCCGTGCGTCTGGCCGGAGTGGACATCGGCAACGTGACCAAGATCCTGGTGGTCCACGATGCAACCAAGCAACTCACTCCGGTAGAAGTTACGATGAAAGTGAATACCCGCTATCTGTTCAACCTGCGCAAGGATTCACTGACCCTGCTCTCCACCGCGGGCGTGCTGGGCGAGACTTATATCGACATCGACAGTTCGCAAGCCACCGGTCCACAGGTGCAGGATGGAGATGTGCTGCGCAGCCGGGAGGTGCCCGACTTCGGCGACATGGTGCGCGCCGGCCAGGGCACCCTGCAAAATATGGACGCGTTGCTCAAGCGCCTGGATCGCATCGTCGCTTTTGTCGAAAGCGGCCAGGGCTCAGTGGGCAAACTGCTGTATGATCCCACGCTCTACAACCGGCTGAATGCGACGGTGAGTGAATTTCAGGGACTGGTGAACCAGGTGGCCCAGGGCAAGGGCACGCTGGGCAAGCTGTTTTCCGATGAAGAGTTGTACAACAAAGCCAACGCGACGGTCGATAAGTTGAACGTAGTAATTGACGACCTCAATGCGGGCAAGGGCAGCGCCGGGAAGTTCCTCAAGGACCCGGTGCTTTACGACAACGCCAACGCCACCATCGCCAACGTGAGGAAGCTCACCGACGATGTGAACGCCGGCAAGGGCCCGATCGGCATGCTGGCGAAAGACGAAGAGTTTGCCCGCAAGCTGCGAAATACGATGGACAAGCTCTCCGCCATCTCCGACCGCCTGGAAGCAGGCGAAGGTTCAGCCGGCAAACTGCTGCGCGATCCGTCGCTCTACAACAATGCCGATCAGATGCTGGTCGAAACCCGTAGCCTGGTGAAGTCCATCCGGGAGAATCCCGAAGAAGTATCTGACCATCCATTTCAAGGTCTTCTGAAATGTAGGCGCGAGCGTCCCGCTCGTGCGTCTTCCTTGATTGCGCCCGCTGAGGGCAGATGCCCTAGATCGATGCCGGCGCTACAAGCAACGCACGAGCGTGGACGCTCTCGCCTACACGGTTCGGGTGGACTCCGCCTGCTCGTGGGCGTGGTAGCTGGAACGCACCAGCGGTCCGGATTCCACGTGGCGGAAGCCGAAGCGCAGCGCCTCTTCTTTCAGATAGATGAATTCTTCCGGCGTATAGAAGCGGGAAATCGGCAGATGATCGCGTGAAGGCCGCAAGTATTGCCCCACCGTAAGAATATCCACGCCGCGCGAACCCAGGTCGCGAAAGACTTCCACCAGTTCGTCCGTGCTCTCGCCGAGGCCCACCATCACTCCGGACTTGGTCACCGTCGCCGGGGCAAACGTCTTGGCCTTTTCCAGCAATCGCAGGGTGCGCTCGTAGCGTGCTCCCGAGCGCACCGAGCGATACAGCCGCGGCACCGTTTCGGTGTTGTGGTTCAGGACGTCGGGCTGTGCGTCGAGGACGATCTTCAGGGCTTCATCGAGACCCTGGAAATCAGGAATCAGGACTTCCACCCGGCAGTCCGGTACGAGTTCGCGAATCTGGCGAATGGTTTCGGCAAAAATTCGTGCGCCGCCCAGGTTGTCGTCATCGCGATTCACGCTGGTGACGACGGTGTGCTTCAGGCCGAGAGTGGCGACGGCTTCGGCTACGCGGCGGGGTTCGTCCCACTCAATCGGGCCGGGTTTGCCCTTGGGCACGGCACAAAAGCCGCAGCGCCGGGTGCAGATATCTCCCAGCAACATGAAAGTTGCGGTGCGGTGGTTCCAGCACTCGCCGATATTCGGACACTGCGCCGACTCGCAAACGGTGTGCAGTCCCAGGCCGCGGGCCAGTTTCTTGAGATTGTGAAAGTTTTCGCCGACCGGAGCCTTGGCCCGGAGCCATTCCGGCTTGGGCTGCCGGACGGGAGGACTCAGTTCGATCTGCACGAGTGGGGAACTGGCTGCCATTGCGCATCTTCGATTTTACATGCAGGCGCCGCGATTCCCCAAGGCGGCCTAGGGTGCGGGATCTCCTTTGCGAACTTTGCGGTTTTCTCCGCGTCCTTTGCGGTAAAGGGTTTGCCCCGGCCTGCATCACGCAAAAATCTCAAACCGCAAAGGACGCAAAGAAGGGCCGCGAAGTACGCAAAGAGTGCTCACTGAGGGGGCGACCGGCTTAGTTTTCCAGGTAGGCTTCGATCCATTCCTTGATGCGCATGCGGCGTTCATCTTTGACGTCGAAGCGAACGCCAAAGGTCTTGTCGGGTTTGCGCCAGCTGACGGTTGCGCGCACCCAGATGCGAGGCAGAGTCAATAAAGCAAACGAAACTTCCAGCGCCATGCCGACCTGGACATCTTCAGGGCTTTTGACCGACATCCCTCCCGTGCTGAGTTCCTGGCTGGTGGCAGTGAAGCGGCGGCTGTCGGCCGATACCATGGAAATTTCGGTAATGATGGGAATGCGTATGTAACGGCGAAATTCGTGCAGCACCAGCATCTGGGTGGCGCGCACCAGTTTGAGCGCCGCCTGACGTTCGAGCGGTTCATGGAAGACGGCATTTACGCCGTAGCGGGAAAACTTCATCGCCTCCTGGGCGCTGCCCCCGAGGCCGTAGATCACCATGCGATTGTTCGACGCCGAGGTGCGCGCCGATTCCATCACCGGCACGGCTTCGGGCGTCAGGTGCACCACGCAGGCCTCAAGCTTTTCCCGCTGCAGCCGTTCCGGCACGTTTCCGGTCATGACCACGGCCTCGATCCCGAATTGCTTGAAACAGTCGGCCAGCAGGGTGCGGGCGGGTTCCTTGATGTCAACCAGGGCGACCCGGGCAGAGGCTTTTCTGCTGCGAGGAGGCGGCGCGAGAACCAGTCCTGACGATTTTTGCATGTCCTTGGGGAATGCCTTGAAACTCCATTCTGGCCTGCCTTCCGGCGCTTGGCAAAGGGATAGAAGGCCAATACGCGGGTACCAAGGTGCAATTACCCAAAATGGACTGTCGGCACCAATCTGGGCCTTGCAAAGCCAATTTTTTGAGGGAGTTAGGGAGATGCGGGAAAAGGCTATTCAGGAGAATGTAGGCGCGAGCGCCCCGCTCGTGCAGGGCCAGGAAAACCACCAATTTTCGGAAAGACGAGAGAGGTGGCAACCCATTCTTTCGCCCCGATGGGGCTCCGTCGTCACCGCGCCTCAACCCACGGCTTAGGCCGTGGGCTGCATTCTTGCGCCGCTTCGCGGCTAGTTGAATTTAGCGCACGGCCGAGGGTCTGACGACCGCCGACGAGGTCTGACGCCGAGTCTGACGGACCGACGACTGACGACCGACGACTGCTTGCCTACTCGCTCCAGCGCCGGAACAGCAGCGCGCCGTTGGTCCCACCGAAGCCGAACGAATTCGACATGGCGTACTCAACTTCCGCTTTGCGCGCCGTGTTGGGGACGTAGTCCAGATCGCAGTCCGGTTCGGGGCTTTCCAGATTGATGGTGGGGGGCAGGATCTGGTCGCGCAGCGCCAGCAGCGTGATTCCGGCTTCCAGTCCGCCCGCTCCGCCCAGCAAATGTCCAGTCATGGACTTGGTCGAACTTACCGCCAGCTTATAAGCGTGGTCGCCAAACGCCCGTTTGATGGCGATGGTTTCGAGCTTGTCGCCAATGTCGGTCGAGGTGCCATGGGCGTTGATGTATTGGACCTGCTCGGGCTGTACCTTGGCGTCGCGCAGAGTGTTCACCATGACGCGGTAGGCGCCGTCGCCATTTTCGGCCGGTTGCGTGATGTGAAAAGCGTCCCCGCTCATGCCGTAGCCCATGACCTCGGCCATGATGCGGGCGCCGCGGCGGCGGGCAAACTCCAATTCTTCCAGCACCAGGATGCCGGCGCCCTCGCCAATCACAAATCCGTCGCGTCCCGAGTCCCAGGGCCGGCTGGCTTTCTCGGGATCGTCATTCCGGGTGGAAAGTGCGCGCATGGCGGCGAACCCGCCCACTCCCATGGGTGTGATCGCTGCCTCCGTACCCCCGGCAATCATTACGTCGGCGTCGCACCGGGAGATGATCTTGAAAGCATCTCCGATGGAGTGGGCGCTTGAGGTGCAGGCGGTGCAGGTAGCTTCGTTGGGGCCCCGGGCGTGGTAGCGGATGCTGACGTGCCCGGCGGCCAGGTTAACGATCGCCGCCGGAATAAAAAATGGAGAGATTTTGCGCGGCCCGCCGTTCAGCAGGCTGATGTGCTCGCGCTCGATCACATCGAACCCGCCGATTCCAGACCCGATGTGGACCCCCACGCGCTCGGAAATCTCGGGTGTGACCTGCAATCCCGAAGCTTTCATGGCTTCATCCGCGGCCGCCAGGGCCAGATGGATGAAGCGTCCCATCTTTTTCAGTTCTTTTTTTTCGATGAATTGCAGGGGATCGAAATTCTTGACTTCGGCGGCAATCTGGCAGGCAAACTTGGGCAGGTCTTCTTCCTTGAACGCACCCTGCTTGACCGCCTCGGCGATGCGGGCCACGCCGCTCTTCCCGGCGAGCAGGTTCTTCCACACCTCTGGCGCGGTGTTGCCCACCCCGCAAATCAGGCCGATTCCGGTGACTACAACCCTACGTCCCAACTACTTCCCGCCTTTCGCGTGCTTGCCGATGTAATCGACGGCGTCCTGCACGGTGCGGATTTTCTCCGCGTCCTCGTCGGGGATTTCGATCTCGAAGGCTTCCTCAAAGGCCATGACCAGTTCCACCGTGTCCAGCGAGTCGGCGCCCAGGTCGTCCACGAACGAGGCGTTCGAGGTGACCTCGCCTTCGTCCACGCCCAGCTGTTCCACGATAATCTGTTTCACCTTGTCGTCAACGGCTGCCATTAGTTCTCCTCGCGTGCAGTCTTTTTTTGCTACGGGCGTTGTACGGATGGCAATTCCCCGGGGTTGCGCGGGGAAACCGCTTCTGGCTACTGGCTTCTGGCTCCACCCCAGATGTCATCCTGAGCGCAGTCAGTTCATTCGCTGGCGAATGAACTGATGGAGTCGAAGGACCCCTATTGCAGCTTAAATGACAGAGTGCGCCGTGCGCCGGGTCGCCGGAAGTCGCGGGTTACGGCCTGATCTCTACTTGCTCACCTTGGCGTGCTTGTCGATATAGGCGATGGCATCCTGCACGGTGCGGAGTTTTTCCGCGTCTTCGTCCGGGATCTCCACCCCGAAGTGTTCTTCCAGGGCCATGACCAGTTCGACCTGGTCGAGCGAGTCCGCGCCCAGATCATCGACGAACGACGCGCTGGGAGTGACTTCGTTTTCATCCACGCCCAACTGCTCGGAGATGATCTGCTTCACCTTCTCCACAATCTCTTTTTTTTCTTCGGCAGCCATGAAATTCAACCTCCTGAATTTAGGGAACAAACAGTGTACTGGCCCGCACGAATTGCTGTAAAGGAAGAGCGGGAGGAAACGGCTCTAACCGCCTGATTGCCCAAAGAGAATCCTACTTCCGCCTGCCCATGGGGTCAACGCCGTAGTCCGTGTGGGTCGGACACTCCTGTCCCACGCCTTTGACCTTATCGCGTCAACTCCGGACCGACCGAACAAGGCTAGTCAAAGCGTCGGACAGGAGTGTCCGACCCACACCAACATGGCTCGCAGCGGTCCGACCACCCGCTACCGGGAATATCTGTCTCGCAGCTCCGTCTGGCGGCTTCTCATGGGTACTTCCTGGCCATCGATGAAAACTCTCTTGACGTCGGTCTTGACGTCAAGCGGGTCACCGTCCGCGACCACCACGTTGGCCGTCTTGCCCACATCGAGCGAGCCCAGTTGGTCTGCCACGCCCCATATTTCCGCGGGATTCAAGGTGATGGCCTTCAGCGCCTCGTCGTGGGGCAGACCGAATGCAGTGGCGAAGCCCGCCGCGTAGGGCAGGTTGCGCACGGCGTGTGCATCGTAGGATGCGAATGCGATCTTCACTCCGCGCTTGTACAACTCGCCCGGCAGTCTGTACACCGCATCGTAGCGTTCATAGTTCTTGGGGTCCTCGTAGATCGGCCCCACGATCACCGGGACTTTCAGGCTTGCCACATAGTCGAGCACCGACTGCGAGTGGCTGATGTGGTTGAGCACGAATTTCAGGTTGAATTGCCGGGCCAGTCCGACGGCGGTCTCCAGATCGCTGGGTTCCCGGGCCGCCAGCACGATGGCCTTCTTGCCCTGAAGATAAGGCAGCAGGGCTTCCAGTTTCAGATCGTGCTTGGGTGGCGTTGGCGGGCCCTTCTTGTCGTCGGCCTTTGCGGTCGTGTCGGACTTCTTCTTTTCGTAGTCGGCCCAGTGCTGGGAATAGTCCTGAGCGTCCATGAAGGCCTGGCGAAGTTGCGCCGCCTGTCCCATGCGGGTTTGCGGAAACTTCCGCTTCTCCCAGGACTCATTCCGCCGCTGCTCGCCGGTAAAGTTCAGGGGCATGGCGATGTCGCGCACCAGCAGCATGTCGTTGGCCGACTTGCCGTCGAGTTGAATGAACGAGTCCTGGCCGGGCAAAGTGTCCTGGTTCTGCGGAGCCACGATGGCGTTGGTGATGCCGTTGAGCCGCGCCACCGGAATCAGTTCCGACTCGGCATGGAAGGCGTCATACACATGCATGTGCGGCATGATCTCGTCGCTGGTCTCGATCAGATCGTTGGTGCTCTCCTCGGCGGAAATCTCGGTGAGTCCGAGGTAGCTCTCAGAATCGATCAGTCCGGGGTACACCGTCATCCCAGTCACATCGATCACTTCCGCGTCTTTCGGGACCTTCACTGAACTGGCAGCACCGATGGCGCTGATCTTGCCCCCTGAAATCACGAGTACGCCGTTCTCAATCGTTCCGTGCGAAATCGTAAGTAGCTTACCGCCCTTAAGCACGAGAGTTTTCTGCTGGGCAAAACTTGCCACTGACCAGAAGCAAACCGCCAGGACAAGGAGGGTTTGGCCAACGACCAACGACCAACGGCCAACGACCAAACCTGACGACTGACGACCGACGACTGATGACTGAATCATTCTCCCTCCCGGTAGTGCGGCATGCCGAAGCCCGGCAGCGAGCGGTCAAAATAAACATCGCCATCGATCAGCACTTTGTTGGGGACGCCGAAGCTGGAGAGAGGGTAGCCGTCCCAGACCACCAGGTCGGCGTCCTTTCCCACCTCAATCGATCCCACGCGATCATCCACGCCGATGATCCACGCCGGATTGATCGTAATCATCTTCAGCGCCTCTTCCTCGGTGGCGCCGCCGTAGCGCATGGTCTTGGCTGCCTCCTGGTTCAGGCGGCGGGCAAAATCCTCCGAATCGCTCTTGATCGCCACCCGCACGCCCTTGCGCATCGAGATGACAGCGTTCCACGGGATCGCGTCCCAGGCTTCCTGCTTGTAGCCCCACCAGTCGGAGAAGGTGGCGATGGCCACGCCCTGCGCGGCCAGTTGGTCCGCCACCTTGTAAGCTTCGAGCGCATGATGGAAGGCCCGCACCTTGTAGCCGAATTCTTTCGCCATGGCCATCTCGGTCAGCAGTTCGTCGGCGCGATAGCAATGAATCTGCACCATCAGCTTGCCGCGTAAAACGTCAGCCAGCGCCTCCAGCTTCAAATCGCGCTTGGGAGCCTTGGCATCCTTGTCGCCGCGTTTGACTTTGGCGTTGTAGTCGTCCCACTCGCGCATGTAATCCTGGGCTTCCACCAGCGCCGCGCGCTGCACCGCGAAATTTCCCATGCGGGTGGAAGGCAACTGGTCCCTGCTGCCATAAACGCGCTTGGGGTTTTCTCCGCTGGCAAACTTGATGGAGCGCGGCGCGCCGGGAAAGAGCATGGCGTCCCGGCTGGCTCCGTACTTGTGCTTGATCACAATGGCCTGGCCGCCAATCATGTTGGCCGAGCCGTGCAAGAGCAACGAGGTGGTGACGCCGCCGGCCAGGCCGCGATAGATGGCCTTGTCCTGATAGTCGAAGGCATCCATCATCATCATCTGCGGCGTGACCGGGCTGGTGGCTTCGTTCACATCGTCGTCGAGCGCGATGTGCGAGTGAGAGTCGATGATGCCGGGCGTGAGATATTTGCCTCCGGCATCGATCACGGTGGCGCTGGCGGGGGCGCTCACGTCTTTGCCCACGGCGGCAATTTTTCCGTCCTTGATGTAAACGCTGCCGTTCTGAATGTCGCCGTGAGTGACGGTCATCACCACGGCATTCTTGATCAGAACTTCATTGTGCGATGGCGGCGCCGGCTGCTGGGCCAAGGCCTGCAATGACGCCAGTCCGACCACAAACAAAACCAGGGTAGTGACCCGACTCATGGTGACAACTCCCGCACCGTGATTTCTGGAAACACAGAACCCGGGATTCTATGAGTCACAGCTGCCAGCCGTCAATCCGGGACGGGGCGGGACGCCCGTCCTCCATTACGCTGCAGGCGCGGTATCATTCGTTCGGAGGAAACAACGTGAAAGCCTGCCTGCTCCTTGCCTTGTTCGCGATGCTGCCGGTGTGGGGCGGGCGCTCCTCGCCCGCCGCTTTTGAACTTGATGTTCGCCGCCAATTGCCCAACCCATCAAGCCAAAGACGGCAACGCCCTCATCCAGATTGAGCAATCCTGGGCCCGGGCGCTCGAAGTGCGCGATGCCGACGCCGTCGGCTGCATCCTCGCCGACGAATTTCAGGACGCCGATCCCAACGGACAGCTTCACAATCGCGCGGAGACTCTGGCGCAGATTCCCCACCGCCGTCCCGGAAAGAACATCCTGAGTGAACTCACGCCGCATGTGTTTGGCGATTCCGGCTACATTCGCGGGCTGGCCACCCTGGTGGACGGGCAGGGAAAAACCGTGGCCCGCGTCCGCTTCACCGATATCTATGTCTATCGCGACCAGCGCTGGCTGGCGGTCGCGGGCCAGGAAACCCTGCTGCCAGAAGCGGCGAAGTAAGCCATGCGCGCCGTGGTGCAGCGAGTGAATCGGGCCCGTGTGACCGTCGGCAACGACCTGGCCGGCGAAATTGGCGGTGGATTGCTGGTCCTGCTGGGGGTCTCGAAGAACGACACCGAAGCCGACGCGGACTACCTGGCCGGCAAAATCATCGGCCTGCGAGTTTTTGAAGATGCCGGCGGCAAGATGAACCGCGCCGTTGGCGAAGCTGAAGGAAGCGTGCTGGTGGTTTCCCAGTTCACGCTCTACGGGGACGTGCGGCACGGCAAGCGGCCGTCCTTCGATGCTGCCGCTCCGCCGGAACATGCGCGCGGGCTTTACGAATATTTTGTCGAGCGCATCCGCGCCGCGGGAGTGCGCTGCGAAACCGGCAGGTTTCAGGAGATGATGCAGGTCGAACTGGTCAACGACGGACCGGTGACTATCCTGCTGGATTCATCGAAAACGTTCTAGATCGTTGCCCGGCGCCGGTTGCTTCAGGCTGCCCGCCTTGCAGGATCCGCAGCACGTCGTTCCAGTTGTCGGCGCGTAAATCCGCCGTCTCCCCGGCGTTGTGCGGTGCGGTAAACAGAATCCCCGTGCCCCGGAATCCCTTGAAGTGCCGCGACCGGTCATCGATCAGCACATCGGCGTTGACGATGTTCTTGTCTCCGCAAAACACGATCCGGCTGGGCGGAATGAAAGGGAAATTCTTTTCCATCCACTGAAACTTGTCCGCGAACGACGAAGGAACTTCCATGGCGGCGCTGGTGATGTAGATGTCATGATGGCGCGACAATTCCAGCAGCGCCTCCTGGCTGCCGGCAATGACCTCCAGGTCAGCAAAAAATCCAGGCGCGTGCGGGATGGCATTGAAGTGGTCGCGGCTTTCGCCGGGAAGCAGTTCAGACAGTCCTCTTTTACTGACCATCTCCGGGGTGAGGTTTGCTGCCTGCCCGCTGGTTGTAATGGCTCAGATGCTTGCCGAAAGCGTCGGCGATGACTTCGTCCATATCGACCGCGATGCGCAGGCGGCGCGAGGCCGCGTTCAGCTGGTTCGCCGGCGGATTGGCCTTCAGCACAATGGATACCAACACCAGCACAGCCGCTACTCCGTTGGCCCACATCATCGCGACCGCGTGGATGCGGATGCCGTAGGCCAGCCACAGCAGCACTCCTGTGAGGTAAAGAAACAAGCATGGCGTACGACAAGCCGCGGCCGCCCTGCCTGCGCAATTTGACAATCTGCGGCACAAAAGCCACCGTGGTGCAGAAGGCTGCCACCGTCCCCACTAAATCCGTTACCGACATACTCGATACCTCTCTTCTATAGTAGATGGCCGCAGGGATGATTCGTCCAATGAAATGTTTGGAAGCCTGTGATAACTTCCGTTTATGGCCCTCGAAACCCAGGAACTGGCGTCGTTTGCCGTGCTTGCCGAACAACTGCATTTTGGCCGGGCGGCGGCGCGTCTCCACATTTCACAGCCCGCGCTGAGCAAACGCATCCGGAGCCTGGAAGAAAAGATTGGCGGGCCGCTGCTGGTGCGCAACCGGCGCGGGGTCGCGCTTACCCTCGCCGGCGCGATGTTCTACAAAGAGTCGCGCAGAATCATCCACGACCTGCAGGCGGCTTTCGAGGCCGCGCGTGGCGCCAGCAGCGGCGAACGGGGAAAACTGCGTCTCGGCGTGGGCATGTCCACCGTGCACAGCCTGGTTCCCCGCGCCCTGGTGAAGTTTCGCGAAAGCGCTCCCGGAGTTGAAATCGAGATCGCCGACATGCCCACGCTCCGCCAGATCGAGGCCCTGATCGACGGCCGCCTCGACGTCGGCTTCGTGCGCCTGCCGGTGAAGCATCCCCTGGTCGCGGTGCGCAAAGTGCTGACGGAGCGTCTTACGATTGCCACTTCGGAGAGGTTCACCGGGTCCCTGACCATGAAAGGAATTCAGCACCAGCCTTTCATTCTGATCGATCGCGGAGTCTCGGCCACGTATCACGACCATTGCATCAGCCTGTGCGACCGCTCCGGGTTCACTCCGAGGATTGTCTATGAACCGAACGACATGTTTACCATTTTGAATCTGGTGAGCGCCGGGATTGGCGTATCGCTCGTGCCCAAGGCGGCGCGCGCCATGCACGTAAGCGGAGTGATGTTCGCTCCCATCCACAGTGGTTACGCGGAGTGGGACATAGGCATGGCGTGGAACAGGAAGCTGGAATCTGAAATCATCCGCAAGTTTGCCGAGGCGTGCCGCGCGGAGTAGCGCCAGGTTGAAGCCCTAGGTGGCCAGGTCGGCAATCCGCACCGTGTCCGCGCAGGCGCGGACATCGTGGGTGCGGATGATATGGGCGCCCTTCATGATGGCTACGGCTTCCGCCGCCAGGGTCCCGTAGAGCCGGTCGGCGACCGCTGCGTCGGTCCCATTGCGCGCCAGGGCGCGGCCGATGAAAGATTTTCGCGATACGCCCACCAGCAGCGGGAAGCGAAGCTGATGGAACTCCTCGAACTGCCTTAACAGCGGATAGTTCTCTTCCCGGTTCTTGCCGAATCCGAAACCGGGATCGATCACCATGCGCTCCCGTTTCATGCCCGCAACCACGGCGGCGTCGGAGCGTTCCCGCAGTTCGCGCTTGACCACGGTCACCGCGTCAGTCAGCGGCGGCAACGTCTTCCATTCCTGAGGACGCCCGCGCATGTGCATCAGCACAGCCCCGCATTTCAGTTCCGCCAGCGTCTTCTTCATCTGCGGCGTCCCAGAGAAATCCGCTGACGTCGTTGACGATCTCCGCTCCGGCCTTGACCGCGGCACGGGCCACGCCGGACTTGTAGGTATCGACTGAGATAATCGCCTGGGGATTTTTCTTCTTCACACCCGAAATCACCGGGATGACCCGTTCCAACTCTTCCTTCTCGCTCACGCCAAGTTCGGTCGCGGACGCTACCTTCGCTCCCGGACGCGTGGACTCTCCGCCCACGTCGATGATGTCAGCGCCGTCCTGCAACAGCTTGAGCGCGTAATCCACGGCGCGATCGCGGTCGAGGTTAACCCCGCCGTCGGAGAATGAGTCGGGAGTGACGTTGACCACGCCCATGATGAGCGTGCGTTTCCCCAACTGCACCGCACGGGAACCAATCTGCCACTCGAAGACAGGGCGCATGCCAGCGATTCTAACCCCTGCCGAAATGTGTGCGGGATGTGAGTGGGTTGGGATGTGTCCGCGTGCGATCGACACCTCCCTGGTCCTCGGTCGTTAGTTGTTGGTCATTGGTCATTGGCCTTTGCGTCCTGCTGACCATCGACTGAGGTCCGAGCCAACGACCAACGACCAAAGGCCAACGACCAAAGGCCAACGACCAGAAGAGACCGAGGACCGAGGGAGTGCCCGACCCACACACATACGGCTAAAGCAGCCCAATTCGCGGTGCTACAATCAGCTTGCCATGCGCCGTATGCGCCTCCCTTCGCGGCTTGCGCTGTGCCTGTTGCTGTGCACACAACTGCATGCGGCCTCCCGTAAAGCGCTCGACAAACGCATTGCCGCTGTTCTCGAGCCTGCCGACCTGGCGCGTGGCTTCTGGGGCATTGAAGTAGTTTCGCTCGCCACCGGCAAAGTGCTTTACGCTCGCGATGCGGACAAACTGTTCACGCCGGCTTCCAACACCAAACTCTTCACCACCGCCGCGGCCATGGCCCTGATCGGGCCGGACTACACTTTTCACACCACGGTCGAAACCAACGGCACGCTCGACACCCACGGCCGTCTCACCGGAGACCTGGTGCTGGTGGGACGTGGGGACCCCAATCTTTCCGGCCGCGAGTTGCCCTACGCTCTGCATACCGAGCGCAATGACCATCCCATTCGCGTGCTCGAACAACTGGCCGACACGCTGGCGCAAAAAGGCGTGAAGTATGTGGACGGAGACATCGTTGCCGACGATTCCTATTTCGCCTTCGAGCGCTACGGCGAAGGCTGGACGCAGGACGATCTGGTGTGGGCGGACGGCGCTCCGGTTTCCGCGCTCACCATCAACGACAATGTGATTTTCGTGAATATCCTGCCCGCCGATCGCGCCGGCGATCGCGCCTTCGTCAGCATTACGCCCTTTGCCGACTACTACCGCATCGACAATCGCATCATGACCACGCCCGCGGGCACGGGCCGGAAAATCTTTATCAATCGCGAACCCGGCGCCACCACCCTGACTCTCTGGGGCAACATGCCCATGGGAGATGCCGGAGCCAACGAAGCTCTCGCCATCGAAGATCCAGCGGAGTTTGCGGCGGAGCTATTTCGCCATCTGCTGGAGGTGCGCGGCATTGCGGTGTACGGCAAGCAGAAGACGCGGCACACCGAGCTGTCCAGCCTGTCCACTCTCACCATCACCGCGTCCGCTGCCGCCCGGGGTGGAGACGAGCCCTCACGCGCGTTGCAGAACCAGCCTCTGGTGCTGGCCAGCTATCAATCCCGGCCGCTGATTGAAGATGTGCGGGTCATCAACAAAGTCAGCCAGAACCTGCATGCGGAAATCCTGCTGCGGCTGCTGGGCCGGGAGAAGGGGACCGCGGGCACGGTCGAAGGCGGACTCGAAGTGCTGCGCGGATTCCTCAACCAGGCCGGCATCACCGGCGATCAGTACGCGTTTTACGATGGTTCCGGACTGTCGCGGCAAAACCTGGTGACGCCGCACGCCGTGGTCCAGTTGCTGCGCTACGCCGACTCGCAACCCTGGGGCCCCAGTTTCCGCGACACCCTGCCTCTCTCCGGCACCGACGGTTCTCTCTCCAATCGCTTCAAGAATGTGGACGTGCAAGGGCGGGTGCAGGCCAAGACCGGTTCGCTGGGCGGAGTCAAGACGCTGTCCGGCTACGCCACCACCAATCGCGGCGAGCGAGTGGCATTTTCCATCCTGTCGAACAATTTCAATCTGCCGGACAAACGCATCAACGAAACCATCGACAACATCGTTGATGAAATCCTGGACGACGGCAAAGCCAAAAAATAGGAGTTGCTGGTCGTGTGGCTCGGGCACTCCCTTCGACTTCGCTCAGGGCAGGCTCTGTCCGACGTTTTTGACTTTGATCGTTGAGAGACTCAAAAAACAAATCAACTTCAAAACCGTCGGACAGAGCCTGCCCTGAGCGAAGTCGAAGGGAGTGTCCGACCCACACGAACTACCTCGGCATGCGCTTGGCCTGGCGATGGCGCAGGGCGCGCACTGCGCCGGGGCCGGTGCCGGTGGGCGGTTTGCGCATTCCATCCAGCAGGTCTTTCAGGACCACGGCATTATTGTGCAGCTCGTTTTTAGAGGCGTACAGGAGCGTAAGATTCCTCTTCCGGTGGGCCAGGCGGTAAAGTTCGTCGAGCGCCTTCGCGGCCTGAGGCAACGCCAGTTCCTTGAGATAGCGTTTGCGGAAAGTCGGCCAGTCTTGGGGACGGGCGTGAAACCAGCGGCGCAGTTGGTCGGAAGGAGAGAGGTCGCGCAACCAGCTGTGCAGAGCGGCCTGGCTTTTGCTCAGCCCGCGGGGCCAGAGCCGGTCCACCAGAACGCGATAGCCGTCGCCGCGAGCGGGCTTCTCATAGACTCGTTTGACGGTGACGCGTTTGACGGCAGCGGGCATGGCAGTGCTCTACTATTGTACTTCCGCGCCGCGCGTCGGCACTTGGCAATTAGCACTTGGCACGTGGCCAATTCCGATTGGCTCCGCTACGTGCTAACTGCCAAGTGCTGCATCAGATGATCGAGGAACGAATGGCATCAACTTTCAGAAATTGGCAGGCCCTCGCTATCGTCGCTGTCGCCCTGGTCCTGTCCAGCGGTTGCGATGTGCAGCGCCGAAAGAGCGACGCTGAACTGGGGCTGAACCCGCAACAGGCCGCCGGCCGGCGACTCTACGACCAGTACTGCGATCGCTGCCACGAGCCTTACTCCTCCCGCGACAAGAAAGCGCGCAGTCTGCAGGGAGTCTTCAAGAAGCAGTTTCTGTCGGAAAGCGGAATGCCGGCGAACGACGAACGCGTCGGCGAAATCATCGTGACCGGGCGCAACATGATGCCAGCCTTCGGCCAGACTTTGTCGCAATCGCAGATCCAGGATTTGCTGGCCTACTTGCACACCCTGTAAATCAAGCAGATCGTGTGGGGACGGGTCTCGGACCCGTCCTGGTCGAGCGCAGCTCGACAATTTGTGTGCTTCCAACAACGGCGGGACGGGTGGGATGCCGGTCCTCCATCTCATGATGCCGATTGACTTCACTGCCGTGAGCGAGTAGATTTTCGAAACTATATTCAGTCTGCTCTTTCACAACTTCTTTGGTTCGCGCACCCTCGTCATCCTGACGAGGAGGGAAGCGGGTGAGAATCCCGCGCTGCCGCGCAACTGTAAGCGAGGAAATCGCAGCCGGTCACTGGGGCAACCCGGGAAGGCCGGTTGTATTCATCGGACGTCAGGAAAGCCGAGCTGCGCTCGGCCGGGCAGGTGAAGACACCTGCCCCTACGTGGACTGGGAAGATCGACAGTCCGCATTTCGTCCTTACTCGCAAGCCAGGAGACCGGCGTGAACCGTCCACACCAACCCCTTTCGCGTGACAAAGGAGGAGTGCATGCGGTTCTTCAAGAGTTGCGTTTCGATTTTATTTCTGCTGGCAGCGGCGTCGGCTGCCGATTTCACAATCAAGGTTGTTGATCCCCGATCGGCGGCAGTGGCTGGGGCGCAAGTGGAATTGTTCCCCGCCGATTCCTCGACTCCGGCCGCCATTGGGACCACTTCCGCTGAAGGAGTGGCAGTATTTCGTGGAACCGCTGCTGCTTCCTACCGCATACGCGTACTGGCAGCAGGCTTTGCGGTCGAAAGCACTGACATTTCCGCGTCCAACTCGGAAACTATTACCGTGAGCCTCCGACTGGCTCCGGCCGCTGAAACCGTTACGGTCAGCGCTACCCGCACCCTGGTTCCCGGCAGCGCGGCCGGGGCGGATGTCGAAGTCCTGAGCGCCGGACAACTGGAAGTCATGCGCCCGGTGGCCGCCGATGATGCGTTGCATTTTCTTCCCGGCGCGGTGGTGAGTACAGCCGGGCAACGCGGCGGGCTGTCGTCCTTGTTCGTTCGCGGCGGCGAGTCCACTTACAACAAAGTGATTGTGGACGGAGTCCCCGCCAACGACCCCGGCGGAATCTTCGACTTCGGCGTGCTTCCCCTCGCCGGAGCGGAGCGTCTGGAGTTTGTTCGTGGCTCTCAGAGCACGCTGTACGGCTCCGATGCCATGACCAGCGTGGTGCAAGTGTTTACCCGCACCGGAAGCACACCCGTCCCTGAACTGCGTTTCGGTGCGGATGGCGGAAATCTGGGCACGGCGAATGGATATGCATCGCTGGCTGGCGCGAGCGGCCGCTTCGATTACAACCTCTTCGGCGACCAGTTCAACACCATGGGGCAGGGTCCGAACGACGATTACTCCAACTCATTGCAGGGCGGGAACGTCGGTGTGAAGTTGACCGACTGGGCGGCGCTGCGACTGCGCGCGCGCCATTCCAACAGCGCTACCGGGGTGCAGAGCTACTGGAATTTCAACGGCGATCCCATCCTGCCGCCCGACTTCGACCAGCGCGCGCGGCAGAACAACCTGCTGGCCAGCGCGGAGCTGACGCATAGCCGGGCCATCGCGCTGGCAGCATCGCTTCACCGGCTTTGAGTACGCATTGCACCGCACGAATATTCAACCGGTCAATCAGCCCGGCCGCGTGGACCCTTTCGGCAACCAGATCGATACTCCTTTCCATGCCATCACTGACATCAACCGCGCCGGCTTCGACTATCAGGGCGACTACACGGAGCGAAGCTGGGCCCAGACCACGGTGGGATATGAGTTCGAGGATGAGAACGGGACTACCGGTACCCTTCCCGATTCCCTGAGTCACGGCGTGCGCCTGAATCACGCGGTTTATGGGCAACAGATTCTGAGCCTGGGACGGCTGTCCGTGGTGGCCGGGGCGCGCTTTGTGCACAACCAGAGTTTCGGAAATAAAGTTGTGCCGCGAGTTGCGTTGGGCTTCACGGCGCTGCGCGGCGGAAATTTCTTTTCCGGCACGCGCTTCCGCTTCAGCTACGCCACTGGTATCAAGGAGCCCAGCTTCGCCCAGTCATTCGGGAATGGCGGCGGCTTTCCCGTAATTCCCAATCCCGACCTCCAGCCGGAGAAGGCACGATCCTTCGAAGCCGGCGTGGAGCAGAAGTTTTCCCGGAATTACTCGTTGACCGCTACCTACTTCAACGGCCTGTTTCGCGACAAGATCGATTTCAACTTCCTGACCGGGACGGCCTGTCCGCCGCCCAGCGCCTTCTGCGGCCAGTACATCAATGTCAATGAGGCACTGGCGCATGGGGCGGAGGTGGAGTTTCACGGACGGCCGCTGGCGAAGCTGTCGCTCGATGGCTCCTACACCTACACTTCAACGCAGATTCTGCAGCAGCCGTTTGCTTTTGATCCTTTGCTCGCTCCTGGCCAGCCTCTGATCCGCCGCCCCAAGCATGCCGGCAGTCTGTTGCTGACATACCTTGGCACCCGCTGGGGGGCAAATCTGGGTGGAAGTTTTATCGGGAGGCGCGCCGATTCGGATTTCCTCGGCTATGGCATCAACCACGCGGCCGGGTATGCCCGCGTGGATCTCGGCGGATGGTATGCCTTCACTTCCCGCATCACGGCCTATGTAAATCTCGAGAATGCCCTCGACAAGGCCTACCAGGAAGTTGTGGGATACCCGGCCCTGGGGGCAAACGTTCGCGCAGGAATGCGATTCAGAATCGGCGGAGAGTAACGGGTTCGCTCGTGTGGGGCGGGCGCCCGCGCCCGCCGCTTTTAAGATGGAAACAGTTGGCTGATGCCGGATCTCGAGCGGATGGTGTCGAAACGGATCCGAAAGAAGGCTGGAATTCTTCAGCTGCAGGCCGTCACGCGGGCGGGGCGCCCGCGCCACACAGACTCAGCGGTGACGTACTCGTCGTGCCGGTCGGGCCACCGGTTGCGGGCGGTCATCAGTCTCGCCGGCATAGGGAACGGCCAGGGGCAGGGAGGCGGCGGACCTTGATCCCTGATACTTGCTGCGCGCCGCCATCAACTTTCCCAGTTCCTCGCTGCCCAGGGGTTGCTGGCGCCCGAGCAGGTGCGTGACCAGCGCGATCTGGGCAAAGTGCTCGACCGTTTCCATCTTCATATAGGCCTGATGCAGGTCGGCGCCGTACGCGACCACGCCGTGGTTCGACATGAGGATGGCGTCGTACTGGGGAACCAGGGGTTCGAGCGCAGCGGTAAGCTCGGGCGTTCCCGGCGTGCCATATTTGGCCAGCGGGATCGAGCCCAGTCCGATTACCACCTCGCATACCAGAGGTTGATTGAGCGCCATGCCGGCGGCGGCGAAGCCGGTGGCAGTAGGCGGGTGCGCATGCACCACGCCCTGCACATCCGGCCGCAGCCTGTAAATCAGCAGGTGCATGGCGATTTCGCTGGAGACGTCGCGGCGTCCTTCCAGACGGCGGCCCTCCATGTCCACGATGACCAGGTCTGAAGGCTTCATCATGCTCTTGCACATGGCAGTCGGAGTGGCCAGGATGCGGCGCTCGTCGAGGCGCACGGAAAGATTGCCATCCATCGCAGCCACGTAGCCGCGCTCGTGCAGGGCCCTGCCAAAGAGGACGATTTCGCGCCGATGTTGACGTTCGCTGGGCATCGTTTTCGGGAAGGTGGACCGCAAGCCCCGGCTGTTTCCGCGTATGTTAACTCAACCAGTTGGTGGTTACAACGCCGTTTACACACTATTACATTTGTGCCGGAGCCCGTCCCGGCCGCCTTTCGGATGAAAGCAGGCAGGAAATCCTATAATCAAACCGCGTGCTGATCTCCGATTTCAATTATTTATTACCCGACGAACTCATTGCGCAGGAACCTCTGTCCGACCGGGCGGCGTCGCGACTGCTGCATCTGAATCGCGATGCCGAATACATCCGCGACGCACAATTCCGGGACTTTCCCGGCCTGCTGCGATCGGACGACCTGATCGTATTCAACAACACGCGGGTGTTCCCGGCGCGCCTCTATGGCAGGAGAAGCGGCGTGAAGGCCCAGCCCCTGAGTGCGAATAACCCAGCTAGGCGAGATTTTCTGCGGGGCCGAATCGAAGTTCTCTTGACCCGGCAAGATTCGAGCGAACCCAACGAGTGGGAGTGTCTGGTGCGGCCGGGGCGAAAGATCGGCGCGGGAGAACATCTGTTTTTCGGCGAGCACGACGAACTGCAGGCGGAAGTCGTGGCCCGGGCCAGCTTCGGGGAACGCCGCATCCGCTTCGCTCCGGTCCCCGATTTCTTTGCCGCCGTCGAACGCATCGGCCACGTCCCTCTTCCCCCTTATATTGATCGGCCCGACGGTCTCGCTGACCGGGAGCGCTACCAGACCATCTATGCCCGGGAAAAGGGCTCAGTGGCCGCGCCCACCGCCGGCCTGCACTTCACGCCAGAAATCCTGGCCCAGATACGGGAGCGGGGCATTGAAACCGTCGAAGTCACGCTGCACGTGGGCTTAGGCACGTTTCAACCGGTGCGCGCGGAGCGGGTGGAGGATCACAAACTGCACCGCGAATCGTATTGCATTTCTCCAGGCGCGGCCGCAGCCATCAATCGCGCTCTGGATTCCGGACGCCGGGTTGTAGCGGTGGGAACCACAACGGTCAGGACGCTGGAATACTCTGCACGGGAATCGCGAAGGATCCAGGCCGGGAGCGGCGAGGCCGACATCTTTATCTATCCCGGCCATGAGTTCCGGGTGGTGGGCGCGCTGCTCACCAATTTTCATCTGCCGCAGTCCACGCTGCTCATGCTGGTGTGTGCCTTCGCGGGCCAGCAGCGCGTGCTCGATGCATACCGCCATGCCGTCGGCCAGGGCTACCGGTTCTATTCTTACGGAGATTGCATGTTTTTGGAGTGACCGATCTCAGGAATATACTGGGCCTTGCAGGAGTGAGCTATGGGAACACAAGCAATATCGAAGCCGATTCCAATCCAGGATTTTGTCGCGGAACTGAGAAAGTTTCCCGAGCCGGCCTTCCGCCGGATCGACCAGATCATTCGTTTTCTGGAGAGCACTCCGGTTGCCTCCGACACCCTGGCGCCCTACCTCACGTGGGACCGCCAGCATTATACCCGCAACCTGATTGACAAGACGCCGCTCTACGAACTGGTTGCCATCTGCTGGGAAGTGGGCCAGGCGAGTTCGGTGCACAACCATCGCGAGCAGAATTGCTGGATGGCGGTCCCGATCGGGCGCTTGCGCGTCGAGAACTACCGCACGATTGCGCAGGACCTCGACCAGGGCACCTGCAAGCTCGAAACCGCGGACACGGTCGAAATGAATCCGCGCCAGCCCTGCGCCGTGGATCCGCTGGAGCCGGTGCACCGGGTTTACAATCCCCGGGAATTCGACCAGCGCGCGGTGAGCCTGCACGTTTACTCACGCCCCTTTGACACCTGTGTTGTCTATTCGCAGGAGCAAGGCACGTGCGGCGTGATCAAACTGCACTATCAAACCGAGTACGGCAAGCCAGTGAAGAGCACCAACTGACAACAGAGAACTGGCATCTATCAACTGGTTATCAGATAAGAGTAATGGCCAAATAGCAATGAATTCGGACCGGCGGCGCTGAGGCCATGTGCCCATTGCCGCTCGCTCTGTCCTGCTAGACTTACCTCTTGCCTCCGCGAAGAAAACTCTCGACTCCGCCATCCGAAAGCGCTCCGGCCACGGAGCCAGCGCCTTCTGTACCCAGGCTGACTGCCACGGACGGCCGCCGCATCTTTCTCATGGATGCGATGTCGTTCATCTTTCGCGCCTACCACGCCATGGCGCGGCAGCGCGGCATGACCACCAAGACCGGGCTGCCCACCGCAGCCACCTACGTCTTCGTCAACATGCTGCGCAAATTGCGCGAGGACTTCTCGCCAGAATATCTGGCTGCCGTATTCGACGTGGCTGCACCCACCTTTCGCGACACCGCAGCCGAGGCCGTCACCAAGGTCCGCAGGTTCGACCTGAAGACCCAGACCTTTCAGGAAGTCGAGTATCACGGCTACAAGGCCAACCGCAGCGAGATGCCGGCGGAACTGGTGCAGCAGGTGCCCTACATCCGGCGCGCGCTCGAGGCTTATCGCATTCCCATCCTCGAACTCGCCGGCTATGAAGCCGATGATGTGATCGGCACCCTGGCCCGCAAAGCCGCCGCGCAATCGTACCTGGTGTACGTGGTTTCGAGCGACAAAGACATGCTGCAACTGGTCAACGATCGTGTTCTGGTGCTGAATCCGCCCAAGGACAACCTGGTCTGCGATGCGAAAAAGGTGGAGGAAATTCTCGGGGTGCCGCCGGAGCGGGTCATCGATGTCATGGCCCTGCGCGGCGATTCCGTGGACAATATCCCCGGAGCTCCGGGAATCGGTGACAAAGGTTCGGTCGAACTGATCCGGCGCTTTGGCACGGTTGAGCAGGCGCTCGACCGCGCCGCCGAAGTCGAGAAGAAGTCCTATCGCGAATCGCTGCAGAACAATCGCGACAATGTTCTCTTCAGCAAACGCATGGTGACCATCGACTGCGATGTCCCGGTCGATCTTGATGTGAACGCCATGCGTGCCGGGGAGCCCGACCTCGAAGCCCTGCGCGGATTGTTCACCGAACTGGAATTCACTTCCCTGCTGAAAGAACTCCTGCCGGTGGTGGAAGTGACCGAGGCACACTACACCGAGGCGAAATCCGCAGATGACGTGGAAGCTGTTCTGAAGGCAGTCTCCGCCGGAAACACGCTGGCCGTGGCCATCGAGGCCGAGTCCAGCGAAGTCGGGGATGAAGATGAAGAAGAAGCGGACGAACCCCGGGAAAGCATGCTGCCCCTGACCGCGGCGCTCGCCGAGGCTGCACCCGCGCGCATGGTTGCAATTTCCGCAGCCGCGGGCACATCGTTGACGGTTCGACTGCAGGAGGCCGCAGGCGCACGGCTGCGTTCCGCTCTGGAAAACGACGGCGTGCCCAAGGCGGTCCACGACTACAAGGCGGCGATCCACGCCTTCGAGCCCCAGGGCATCACGCTGCGCGGTGTGCGGCATGATCCCATGCTGTATTCCTATTTGCTCGATCCCACCTATTCCTCGCACCGGCTGGCGGAGGTGGCGCTGCGCCGCTTCAACTTGAAGCTGAGTGGAACGCTGGCGGAATCCGCCGACGTCACGGGACGCTTTGCTGCAGCTCTCCGTCATGACGTGGAACAGGCCGGGTTGCTCAAGTTATACGAAGAAATTGATTTGCCTCTGGTGCCGGTGCTTGCGGGGATGGAGCACGCCGGGGTCAAGATCGATCGTGAAGTTCTGGGAGAGATGTCGTCGCGGCTGGAACGCGAGGTCGAAGCCAAGGCCAGTGAAATCTGGCAGCTCTCCGGCTCCGAGTTCAATATCAATTCGCCCAAACAGCTGGGCGATGTGCTCTTCAACAAAATGAATTTGCCCAAGCCGGTGAAGTACGGCAAGGGCAAGACCATTTCGACCGCCGTTGATGTGCTGGAAGCTCTGGCCGAAACTCATGACGTTGCCCGCAAGGTTCTGGAATACCGCCAGCTCTCGAAACTCAAATCAACTTATGTTGACGCCCTGCCCGCGCTGCTGAATCCGGCCACCGGCCGCCTGCACACCACGTTCGGGCAGACCGGTACGGCGACGGGAAGGCTGTCGTCGGCCAATCCCAATCTGCAAAACATTCCCATCCGCACCGAACTGGGCCGCGAGATTCGCGCCGCATTTACCGTCGAACCCGGCCATGTGCTGCTGGCCGCGGACTACTCCCAGATCGAGCTCCGCCTGCTGGCCCACTTCTCGAAAGATCCGCTGCTGGTGGAGG
Source organism: Terriglobia bacterium (assembly GCA_963699935.1). Taxonomy (GTDB): domain Bacteria; phylum Acidobacteriota; class Terriglobia; order Terriglobales; family Acidobacteriaceae; genus JAIQFF01. The sequence goes on along the minus strand of CAVOVU010000015.1, from coordinate 24,724 downwards.
CCTACCGTCGCGGCGACGATATTCACACTCTTACCGCCTCGCAGGTCTTCGGCGTGCCGCCCCTGATGGTCACCGCCGACCACCGCCGCCAGGCCAAGGTGGTCAATTTCGGGATCGTTTACGGGCTCTCGGCCTTCGGCTTGTCGCAGACTCTGGGGATTGAACCCAGGGAAGCCAAACAGTTCATCGATGCCTATTTCGAAAAATACAAAGGCGTGCGCGCGTTCATCGACAAGACGCTGGAAGAGGCCCGGCGTGAACAGAAAGTCACGACCCTGTTCGGGCGGGTGCGGCCGATCCCCGACATCAACAGCAAGAACACCAACCAGCGCGGCTTCGCCGAACGCACCGCAGTGAACACCCCGTTGCAGGGAACGGCGGCGGACCTGATCAAGATTGCCATGATCCGGATCGACACGGCTCTCCGCGAACGCGGCCTGAAATCTCGCATGACACTACAGGTGCACGATGAACTGGTGTTTGAAGTCCCGGAGAACGAAGTCGAGACCATGCGGACTCTGGTGCGCGATCAGATGGAAAATGTTCATCCGCTGACCGTGCCGCTGCTGGTAGAGGTTGGCGTGGGGCAGAACTGGCGGGACCTGGAGTAGCCTGTGCGGGGACGGGTCTTCGACCCGTCCAGGTCGAGCGCAGCTCGACAAGCCTTGTCTTTCGTTTCCACTCGCCCGGGACAGGCACATTCTCGGTTGTTTCCGGGAAAAATCAAACCGAGCCGAGCTTCGCTCGACCCGGACGGGTCGGAGACCCGTCCCCGCACGGTCGCCGGTGGAACCGGGACCCTATGCTCCCAGCGCGTGCTTGATCGCGCCCGCGATATTCTGCGCCAGCACCTTCATCTTCTCTTCCGACTCCGCTTCAATCATCACGCGCGCCAGCGCCTCCGTCCCTGAGTAGCGCACCACCACGCGCCCGTTGCCGTTCAGTTCACGCTCGGCGGAATCGATCGCCTTCTGAATCTCCGGCACGTTGGCAAACGGCACTTTCTCGCGCACCCGTACATTCTGAATGGTCTGGGGGAAGACTTTGAGATCGCTCACCAGATCGGCTAACGGCTTTCCGGTGCGCGCCATGGTTTCCATCACGCGCAGCGCCGTCAACAGTCCGTCGCCGGTAGTGGCTTCACCGTCCCGGAAAATAATGTGACCCGATTGTTCTCCGCCCAGGACGGCTCCGCTATTCCGCATTTCCTCCAACACGTATTTGTCGCCGACGTTGGCGCGCAGCAGGCGAATGCCCGAATTGCGCAGCGCGATTTCGAGGCCCATGTTGGACATCGTGGTCGCGACCACAGTTTCGCCCGGTAACGCCCCGTGCGCCTTCAGGTCGCGCGCCGCCAGCAGAAGCACGGCATCGCCGTTCACCACCCGGCCGTTGGCATCGCAAAAAAGCGCGCGGTCCGCGTCACCATCGAAAGTCACACCCAGGTCGAATTGTCCCGGTCTCTCCGCCACTGCCCGGGCCACGGTCTCCGGATGCAATGCGCCACAGCCTTCATTGATGTTCTTGCCGTCCGGAGCCGCGCTTAGAAACGTCGCACGGATGAGGCACTGGCGGAACAATTCCGGGGCCTCGGCGGTGGCTGCCCCATGGGCGCAATCCACCAGCACTCGCAAGCGGCTTAAATCCGTGCTGACATTCTTCGCCAGCCACGCGATGTAGGCATGCCGGAGCTCGCCTTGTCCGGGGAGGCTGGGCGTGGGCTGGAAGGACGAATCCACGTGGGCCTCGGGATTCTGCAGCAAGGCAAAGATTTCCTGTTCGATGGCGATCTCGTGCGCGTCCGGCAATTTGTAGCCGTCGCCGGAAAAAACCTTGATGCCATTGTCGGTCCAGGGATTATGCGACGCCGAAATGACCACGCCCGCCGCGTACTTGCGGGAGCGCGCGAGGTAGGCCACCCCCGGCGTGGTGATCACGCCGGCGCTGTGGACTTCGACCCCACTGCTGGCCAGCCCGTGGGTGACCCGGTCGGCAATCCACGCGCTTGATTCCCGCGTGTCCTGCCCAATCACCACCCGTGCAGGTCCATCCGAGCGTTTCAGATCATGACCCAGCGCGCGGCCGATCATGTAGGTGCTGTCCTGGGTCAGGGGAAATTCGCCGGCGACGCCGCGAATCCCATCGGTGCCGAAGAGTTGTCGCGTCTGGGTTGTCATGCTGAATTGAAAATGCTCAACGCCCGGCTGCGGCCGGGGCGTGTTCCATGATAACCGTGACCCGCACCGGATTGGGGTTCATCACCTGGACCAGGGGATCAGAGACGTAAGCATGGCGCACGAAAGTGGCCCGATCCATGGTTCCGCTGGCGTCGATAGGGTCGGTGATGGCAGCCTCGACAGCCTCGACCCGCTTGCGTGGTCCGCTGATGGTAATCGCGGACGGCTCCGCCTCCAGGCGCCCGATCTGGTAGCCCGCGGCGAAGTTGCCGAAAGCCCGGGGACGCACCGGGACCTGACGGGTCAGACGAGTGTCAAACATGAGATGGAACTGGTTGGGAACCACCTGGACGACTTCAAGCTCTCTGGGTTGATGCACCTGTTGCGCGGTCAAATCGAAGGTGCGCTCCCCCGGCTTCATCCCACTCAGGTCGATCTCGGCGTAAATGTCCGCCGGCTGCAGGCGCCGCACGACGCGCTGCGGACCGCGTACCCTGATCTGGGACCGGGGGACATTCTCACTGCTGATTTCCAGGTTCTCGGGAATGTTGCGGAACACGATAGGCACGTCCACTGCAACTTCCGCCGGCGGATCGCTGGCCACTGCCAGCCACAAGCCCACAGCCAGCGCCAGTGAAAGCAGCTTGATGCCGAAATTGTGCAGCACGTGCCGCTGAAAGAAATCTTTCATGGCTAGCGCTCGCCTCCCGGACTGACCCGCGAATCGGAGGCGCGGGGAAGGGAAATTCTCTGGCTGTCGCTCGCGGCGTCCGCAGTTTCCTCGCTGCCGTTCGTGATGGGAGTGGGCAAGGTCGAGGGTGGCACATAACGGCGCAACAGCTCTCCAATGCGCTCGCGCAATTGTTCCACGGTCAGGTCGCGCTCGATCTTGCCGCTCACCGCCAGGCTGATGGCGCCGGTTTCCTCGGAAACGATGACTGCAATGGCATCCGTCTCTTCGGTCACGCCGATGCCGGCGCGATGCCGGGTGCCGAGTTGCGTCGAGAGCACCGGATTCATGGAAAGGGGCAGGAAGCAGGCCGCGGCTGCGATCCGGTCTTTCTGCACGATCACGGCGCCGTCGTGCAGAGGCGCGCTGGGACGGAAAATCGTGGCCAGCAGGTCGTAGGAAAGATGTGCGTCCAGGGGAACGCCGCTCTCGATGTAGGTGCGCAACCCGATTTCCCGCTCGATCACAATCAGCGCGCCCGTCTGGTTCTGGGAAAACAGGTTGGCCGCCAGTACGATGTCGTCGTATGCGTCCGCCTCCGACGCCGCGGTCCGGCTCAAAAGAAGCCGTCGTCCCAGCCGCGCCAAAGCCTGTCGAATCTCAGCCGCAAAAATAACGATCAGTGCGAACACCGCGTAGGGCAAGAGTGTGCTGAGCAGCCAGTTCAGAGTGGTGAGTTCGCCGATCCGGGAGAAGTAAAACGCCAGGGCCAGCGCCGCCACGCCCACCAGCATGTAGGCGGCGCGCGTGCCCTTGATGAGCGCCAGCAGTTCGTAAATGATGATGGCGACCAGCAGGATGTCAACCGCCGAAATCGGCGACAGGTGCGGCCACGGCGCTGCGAAGAACTTCACCTGCAGACCCCTTTCCAAAATCGGTCTGACTGGAGCGGGAACAAAGTAATTGTAATCCAGGCCGAGGGCTATGTTGATCGAAATAAAGGCTTTGTAAAGATATGTGGGTCTTGTGTGGGTCGGGAGTGTCCCACCCACACAACCCGGCTACTTCTGTTTTCGCCGGTTTACCGTCGCGTTTAGCGATCCCTTGGCCAGGCGGGCAGAGATCTCGTCTCCCGCCTTCACTGCGCCGGCATCCTTCAGCAGGGCACCCGACGGACCGAACACCAGAGCATAACCACGGTCGAGGATAGCCAGCGGAGAAAGCGCCTCGAGCTGCCCGGCAAGTTGGTTGAGTCTGCCTCTCTGCCGGAGTAGCGAAGTTCGCGCGGCTGCGGCCAGTGCCGCGACGCCGGAGTCGAGTTGTTTGTGGATACCAGCCAGCATGCGGCGGACATCGTAATGCCTGACCGCCGCCGCCGCCGTTTCCAGGCGCCGCCGCTGCTGCTGCAGAATCTGGTGCTCGGCCCGATCCAGCCGGTTCTTCAAGTCGTCAAGCTTTTGTTGACGCCGGTTGATGAGATCTGCCATGCGTCCAAAGGCGCCGTGCTGCGCCAGTTCGGTTAGTGCCTGCCTCCCCATCAGCAACCGGTAGCGCACAGCGCGAACCAGGCGCTGCCGCAGTCCCTCAGCCTGGTCCTCCACTTCCTGCCGGGAACGAATCACCAGTTCAGCAGCGGCGGAAGGAGTCGGGGCCCGCAAATCAGCCACAAAATCGATAATCGTGAAGTCGGTCTCGTGGCCCACCGCGGAAATCACGGGAATTCCGGATGCGGCCACCACACGCGCCAGCGCCTCATTGTTGAACGCAGCCAGATCTTCCGCCGAACCGCCGCCACGGGCCACGATAATGACGTCCACGCTGCGCGCCTGGTTGAAATAACGGATCCCGGCGCTGACTTCCGCGCTCGCCGAGTCGCCCTGCACCTGCGCCGGAAAAATCAGGACACCGGCGGTATGATGACGCCGCAGCAGAATATTCAGAATGTCGCGCAACGCGGCGGCCTGCGGCGAAGTTACAATCCCGATTCGCCGCGGCAATGTCGGGATCGCCTTCTTGCGGGCGGCATCGAACAACCCTTCCGCTTCGAGCTTCGCCTTCAGCTGCTCGAACGCGACCAATAAGCGCGCCTGCGCCCTTGGGCTCGAGGTATTCGGCGGAAATCTGCAACTCGCCGCGGTCCTCGTAGATCGTGACCCGCCCGCGCAGCACCACCTGCATGCCGTTCTCCGGACGAAAGCGCAGCAACCGCGCCTGCGAGCGAAACATCACGGCGCGAATCTGCGAGTTCTGGTCCTTCAGCGTGAAGTACAAGTGCCCCGAGTCATGCGCCCGGAAATTCGAGATCTCGCCTTCCACCCAGGTGTCCCCATACTCGCGCTCGATGTGGGTGCGCACCGCGGCCACCAGGTCGCGCACCGTCCAGACGCGGCGATCAGGCGGCTTGAAACTGAATCCGAGTTGGTCGGTCGAACTCATAGCGACCCAGTGTGGGTCGGACACTCCCTTCGCTTCGCTCAGGGCAGCTTTGTCCGACGCCGTTGACTTTGACTTTGATTTGTCCTCGTGCCCCAGCGCTAATGCCGAAAGCGCCCAATCAAATAAAGCACCACCGAAAGCACCACACTTACTAAGATCGAAGTCACCAGCGGAAAATAGAACGTGCTGTTCTTCCCGCGATAAACGATGTCCCCGGGCAGCCGCCCCAGAGGGATGTGGGCCCGCCCCGCAAGCATCAATATCACTCCCGCCAGAATGGCAATCGCTCCGACCACCACCAGCATTTTCCCCAGATCGCTCATGCAAACCCAGTCTAAACCCGGCTGAACTTCTCCGTGCCCTCTGTGTCCTCCGTGGTTGAATTCGGCGTGTTTGAATTCAGGAAGTCCCGAAACAAGATGCTAAAATCTCGCCTCATGCGCAATCGTCTGGCTACTTGCATCATCTTGCTGGCTGCTTTTACTCTCACCGCCCAAACTCCGTCGGAAGTTGAGATCACCGCCGAGCCCGGCCACCATCTCGCCCTGGAAAATAAGTACGTCCGCGTGTTCAAGGTGGAAGTCGCGCCCCACGCGGCCACGCTCATGCACCGCCATCGCCACGACTATATCTACGTGACGCTGGGGGCCGCGCACGTGGAGAACGATGTCGCGGGCAAGTCCCCGGTCGCGATCAGTCTGCAGGATGGAGAAACGCACTTTCTCCCCGGCGGCTTCGCCCACATTGCTAAAAACCTTTCCGACCAGCCCTTCCGCAACATCACCATCGAACTGTTGCAGGACGAAAAAGCCCGCCACTCGCCCCCGCCCAAGTGGGACGAAGAAAGAGGCCTGCACATCCTGAACGGCGGCACTCTGGACATACTCTTCGTGAAGGACGGCGCCCGCGTCTCCGAACTCCAATTGCAGCCGGGCGGCGTCCTGCCCAAACACCATCACGCCGGCCCCTACCTGGTCGTAGCCGTAACCGATCTCGACTTGCGCAGCGACATCGAGGGCAAAGCGGCATCGAACGTCCTACTCAAAGCCGGAGACGTACTCTGGGAGAAGGGCGCCGTCACCCACACCGTAACCAACGCAGGCAAGCAGAACGCAAAGCTGATCACTCTGGAATTTCAGTAGCATCGCTGGTGCGGCCGCCTCTATGACTGGTCGATGTATGATCCGTTCGATTCTCACCGGCGCAGATCTGACGAACTGGCAGTATGGGTGGAGTTGCACACGGGACGATTGAACATAGTGAGGGGCAGATGACTACTCGAAGCGCCGCTCTCGTCGCAATATCCTGCATCACCGTGGCCGCTGGCATGGCCGGAGGGCAAGCGCCGCTGGGCCAGCGACTTTTTAGAATAGATGCGCAAGGAATGGTGCGGCGATCCGACATCGTATTAAAGCGCCCGAACAGCATGACCCAGGAGGCGATGCCGCTCGGGAATGGAACCCTCGGCGCCGCGGTTTGGGCGGAAGATGGATTCACTGCTCAATTGAATCGCGCAGATACCCTTCCCCTGCGTCTCTCCCCTGGTCAACTGGTGGTGCCGGGCCTGACGAAGCTAACCTCTGCCAGCGATTTTTCCGCCAGGCTCGATATGTACGACGGCGAATTTCAGGAGCAGGGAGGCGGCCTTACCGCCACCGCATTTATTCAAAAATCAGCAGATGTATTTGAGCTCGACGTCGGCGGCGCGGACCCCTCCGTTCCGCAGACGGCGATCCTCAAGCTCTGGCAGCCCCGTCATCCGATGGTGCAGGCAGCAGATGATTTCGCTGTAGTCTCTGAAACCTGGCAGGATACGGCGGAAGCGGGAGCAAGCGGCCAGACTTTTGGTTCTCTCGCAGCTCTAATGGCAGAGGCCCGCGATGTGCGGATCGAAAAAACGTCACCTCTCTCCCTGACGCTATCCTTTCATCCCCGTGCCGATGGCACTTTCCGAATTCTGGTCGCAGCCCCTGGCTGGCGCGGCGGAGATGCGGTAAAAGCCGCGGCTCCAATTCTCGGAGCGGCCGCGAAACTGGGTCCGGACGATCACAGGAAGGCCTGGCACGCCTTTTGGGGGCGCGCATTCCTCATGAAGCTGTCTTCTCCAGACGGCATGGCGGAGTACTTTGAGAATCTGCGCATCATCGATCTCTACACCGCGGCGGGGGAAAGCATGGATCGTTTCCCTGGCTCGCAAGCCGGTATCGGCGATCTGTACTCCTCCATCCGCGATACTCACCAGTGGGGCCCATCGGCGTACTGGCACTTTAATCTGCGCATGCAGGTCGCAGCCAATCTGGGGGCTGGCCTGCCCGAGCTCAACCAGTCCTATTTCCGTCTTTACCGGGAAAATCTCCCCGCAATGCTCAAGTGGACGCATGACCACATGGGAGGCCGGGAGGGAATCTGTATCCCGGAAACCATGCGCTTCAATGGTCAGGGGTATGAAAACGAGAGCTGGTTGCAGGTTCCGGCGCCCATCAACTGCGGCGAGGATTATCCGCCCTACTACAATGCCCGCACTCTATCGACCGGCGCGGAGGTGTCGCTCTGGATCTGGGAGCAATATCGTTTCACTGACGATATGGATTTCCTGCGGGAGAATTATCCTGTCATGCGCGAAGCCGCGCGTTTTCTCCTGGCTTACGCGACCCGAGGGCAAGATGGAAAACTGCACACTTACCCCGCCAACGCTCATGAAAACGTCTGGGACGTGCATGATCCAATCAACAATATCGCCGCCATGCGCGCCCTGTTTCCGGCCGTTGCAGAAGCCGCGACCTTGCTGAGAGTAGATCCGGAGCTGGTCGGCACGCTGCGCTCCGCCGCCACGCGGCTCCCGGAGTTTCCCATCGTCCGCGCCTCCGACCGATCGGCATTGGTGAGTTCTGCCGCAGCCTTTGACGACACCATCATGGCGGAGAGTTACGATCCGGCCTCCCCGATTCACAATGTCGAGAATGCTGCGCTTGAGCCCGTGTGGCCTTACGCCCTGATCGGTGACGATGGGCCCATGCATGAGATCGCGGTCCGGACCTTTATGGCCAGACGCAATCAGAATGAAGCCGATTGGAGCTGGGATCCGCTTCAAGCCGCGCGCTTGGGATTGGCCGGGCAGGTAAAGTCCAGCCTGCTGGCGCTGTCCACGCGCTATCAGCTTTATCCCAATGGCCTGGCGAAATTCTTCGGCGCGGAGTTCTACGTCGAACAGATCGGCGTACTGACGGCCGCTCTTCAGGAAGCGTTGGTGCAGGATTACGACGGCCTGCTTCGCGTTGCCCCGGCATGGCCCGACGACTGGAGCGCCGACGCGACCATCGCCCTTCACCATGGCGGAAAGGCCCGCGTCCTGATAACGAAAGGTCAACTCCAGGCCGTCGCAATTCAGGCTGGAGCCGCAAGCACGCTCCGCCTGCGTAATCCATGGCCGAATCAAAAGGTAGAGATTATCGGTCTATCGCAGCCGGGCAGGCCCATACAGGTATCCTCGGCCAGCATCGTCGAAATACCTGTACAACCGCAGGAGACGTACATCGTGCAGCACAGCGTGGATCATGGCGCCGGCCACAGTGCTCTCGCGCTGTTCAAAAACACATCGGGTGTACCCGCGACATCGCCGAAGGTACTGGGCGCAGAGATTGGATTAGCCGCGAAGTGAACTCTTCGATCCACTCTGAACGTGTGGCCGCGGGCGCCTCGCGAGAACTCCCCGGCACGATACAATCAGCCGCTGTATGACTGCATGGTCAACCCGCCTCGGCCTCACCCGCGAAGCTCTCTTCCACGCGCTGCGGACGGCCATCGCCGCGGTCGTGTCCATGCTGCTGGCGCGCATGCTGAAGCTCCCGGAGTTTTACTGGGCGCCGATTTCAACGATCGTCATCCTGCTTTCCGTCACCGATCCCGCTGGCGCTCGCCTGGCAGCGTTTCGTAGGGACCGCCGTCGGCGCAGCCCTGGGCGCCCTGATCGCCACATTCTTCAATGCCAACTGGATGGTGTACGGAGCCGGAATCCTGGTCTGCGGCATCCTCTCCGCCCTGCTGCGCCTGGGCAACGCCTATCGTTTTGCCGCCATCACGCTGACCATCGTCCTGCTGATCACGCACACGCGTCCCCCCTGGATCGTCGCCTCGCACCGCTTCGTGGAAGTATCGCTCGGAATCGCGGTGGCGCTGCTGGTCACAGTGGTGTGGCGCCTGCCGCCGCCCAGGTAGGGAAATTATTTCGTGGGTGTGGTGCCGGGATGTCTTTTGAGCGCCGATTCCGCTTCCAACAACCCACGTAGGGACGGGTGCCCTCAGCCGTCCAGCCGAGCAAAGCTCGGCAGATTTGGCGCAAAAAAGAAAACGGCCTCGGGTCGAGACCGTTTTACGATTGCTAGCACCCCGTCAAGGTCAATTTAATTATCGTCTCCCAGTGGCGCCGAATCAAGGATTTTCC
>CAVOVU010000015.1:0-10000 GCA_963699935.1 Terriglobia bacterium | reverse complement strand
TCGCATTTCAGATTTCGAGTTCCGGATTTATCCGGAGCAAGAGATTTGAGATGTGAAGCAGTGATTCCGTGCGAGGAGCAGGCAGACAGGCCCATAGAGTTGATGCGGCGTGTGGGGGTTGAGCTAAAAGCTAATAGCCAAAAGCTAGGAGCTGGCAGCGAAGCCGCCGTGTGTCGAGTAAATTTTATGGTCAAGCTACTAAGGGCGCATGGTGGATGCCTTGGCAGAAGCAGGCGATGAAGGACGTGGCAAGCTGCGATAAGCCTCGGGGAGCCGCAAGCAGGCATTGATCCGGGGATTTCCGAATGGGGAAACCCACACAGGTAAAACCTGTGTACGTCCCAATGAATCCATAGTTGGGAACGAGCGAACCCTGGGAAGTGAACCATCTCAGTACCAGGAGGAAAATAAAGAAACCTCGATTCCGAAAGTAGTGGCGAGCGAAATCGGAATTAGCCTAAACCAGTCATACCTTCGGGTGTGGCCGGGGTTGTAGGGTCGACAACAGTAGAGTTAACAATCCAGTCGTTAGCCAAATCCCGCTGGAAAGCGGAGCCATAGGGTGTGATAGCCACGTAGGCGAAAACGAACTGGACTCGAAGTCGATACCTGAGTACCGCGGAGCACGAGAAACTTTGCGGGAAGCTACGGGGACCATCCCGTAAGGCTAAATACTAGCTTCTGACCGATAGTGAACCAGTACCGTGAGGGAAAGGCGAAAAGAACCCCTGCGAGGGGAGTGAAATAGTACCTGAAACCGTGTGCCTACAAACGGTGGGAGGACTATGCCGCGTAAGCGGAAAGTCTGACCGCGTGCCTATTGCATAATGAGCCGGCTAGTTATTCTTGTCAGCAAGGTTAAGCGAAAGCGAGCCGTAGCGAAAGCGAGTCCTAATAGGGCGAATCAGTTGGCAGGAATAGACGCGAAGCGGGATGATCTACCCTTGGCCAGGCTGAAGGTAGGGTAAAACCTACTGGAGGGCCGAACGGGTGTTTGTTGAAAAAAGCTCCGATGAGCTGAGGGTAGGGGTGAAAGGCTAATCAAATTCCGTGATAGCTCGTTCTCTCCGAAATAGCTTTAGGGCTAGCCTCGTGTGATTTGTCGTGGTGGTAGAGAACTGAATGGACTATGGGGCTTTCCAGCTTACAGAATCCAATCAAACTTCGAATGCCATAGAACAACAAGCACGGGAGTCAGACGGCGGGGGCTAAGCTTCGTCGTCGAGAGGAAAACAGTCCAGATCGCCTGCTAAGGTCCCCAAATTCAAGCTAAGTGGGAAAGGAAGTCGGAACGCCCAGACAGCCAGGAGGTTGGCTTAGAAGCAGCCATCCTTTAAAGAAAGCGTAATAGCTCACTGGTCAAGCGGTCCGGTGCCGACAATATAACGGGGCTCAAGCTTGGTACCGAAGCAGCGAATGCATCATCTTTACAGGTGGTGCGTGGTAGGAGAGCATTCTCAACAGTTTGAAGCTAGACTGAAAAGACTGGTGGACGGTTGAGAAGAGACCCTGCCGGCATAAGTAGCGATAACGGAGGTGGGAACCCTCCGCGCCGAAAGTCTAAGGTTTCCTGAGAAAGGTTAATCCGCTCAGGGTCAGTCGGATCCTAAGGTGAGGCCGAAAGGCGTAACCGATGGACATCCGGTTAATATTCCGGAACTCCCTTGTATTCGTTATTACGATGGGGTGACGCAGTAGGATAAGCAGGCCGTCCTATGGCTATGACGGTTGATGCGTGTAAGGTGTTCTTCGTAGGAAAATCCGCGAGGAAGTTATCACTGAGACGCAAAACAGTACTCCGTATGGAGGAAAGCTGCTGATTCCACACTGCCAAGAAAAACCTCTAAGGAGAATGTAAGGGATCCGTACCTCAAACCGACACAGGTAGACGAGGAGAATATCCTAAGGCGCTCGTGAGAACAGTTGGTAAGGAACTCGGCAAATTAACCCCGTAACTTCGGGAGAAGGGGTGCCGCATTAGGGTGTTAAAGCCCGAAGCGGCCGCAGAGAAATGCGCACTGCGACTGTTTAACAAAAACACAGGTCTCTGCAAAGTCGAAAACGACGTATAGGGGCTGACGCCTGCCCGGTGCTGGAAGGTTAAAGGGAGAGGTCAACCGCAAGGTGAAGCTTCGAACTGAAGCCCCAGTGAACGGCGGCCGTAACTATAACGGTCCTAAGGTAGCGAAATTCCTTGTCGGGTAAGTTCCGACCTGCACGAATGGCGTAACGAAAGTGCGACTGTCTTGCCGACTGACACGGCGAACTTGTAGTGCCGGTGAAGATGCCGGTTGCCCGCAACTAGACGGAAAGACCCCGTGCACCTTTACTATACCTTTACTATGAACTATGGCACTTGCTGCGCAGGATAGGTGGGAGGCTTTGATTCCAGGCTCTCGGGCTTGGAGGAGCCAACGGTGAGATACCACCCTGCGAGTTCTGTGGTTCTAACCTACTCCCGTAAACCGGGAGAGGGACATAGTAAGGCGGGTAGTTTGACTGGGGCGGTCGCCTCCTAAACGGTAACGGAGGCGCGCGAAGCTACGCTCAGGCTGTTTGGAAATCAGCCGACGAGTGCAAAAGCATAAGCGTGGTTGACTGCGAGTCCTACAAGACGAGCAGGTACGAAAGTAGGCTTTAGTGATCCGGTGGTTCTGCATGGAAGGGCCATCGCTCAACGGATAAAAGGTACGCCGGGGATAACAGGCTGATCGGAGCCAAGAGTTCATATCGACGCTCCGGTTTGGCACCTCGATGTCGGCTCATCGCATCCTGGAGCTGTAGAAGGTTCCAAGGGTTAGGCTGTTCGCCTATTAAAGCGGTACGTGAGCTGGGTTCAGAACGTCGCGAGACAGTTCGGTCCCTATCTGTTGTGGGCGCAGGAGATTTGAGAGGACCTGTCCTTAGTACGAGAGGACCGGGATGGACGAACCTCTTGTGTTCCAGCTGTCGTGCCAACGGCATAGCTGGGTAGCGAAGTTCGGTTGTGATAACCGCTGAATGCATATAAGCGGGAAGCACTCCTCAAGATGAGATCTCCCAACCCGTAAGGGATAAGAAGGGCCCAGGAAGACCACCTGGTTGATAGACGGGAAGTGAAAGCGCAGTAATGTGTGAAGCTTACCCGCACTAATCGCCCGTTCGGCTTGACCATAAAATTTACTCGGTGCATTAAACCAGCTGTCAGCTCTTAGCTTTCAGCCTTCAGCTAGAACCTGAGCTGAATGAAAGCAGCGTTTTTCTCATCCGCTCGAACCTGGGATGGAAATTAGAAAAACACGCTGACACTGGGCGCCGACGAGTTTGTGAAAGCAAGCTAGCCTTGGTAGCAGTGGTTGAAATCGGAAGTAAACAAGAAGAAAGTAAGCCACACCCAATCTATTCAGTTGTGAGGCATCGACCTCACGATCTTTGAAAATCAGCTATTGGCTTTTAGCTGTTAGCTCTTAGCTTGTTTCCTATGAAACTTGGAGGCATGCTGGAAGCGCGTTGAGCCAATAGTCAATATTCAACGACATTGCAGCCAGTCGTTCGCTGGACGGGTTGAGCGCAAGCTCCTCGATCGGCACGGCAAAGCTAAAAGCCAAGAGCTAATAGCTAAAAGCTGCTTCAGTTGTCGGTGATCTTACCGCGGGGGATCCACCCGTTCCCATACCGAACACGGAAGTTAAGCCCCGCAGGGCCGATTGTACTGCACGCGAAAGTGTGTGGGAGAGTAGGTCGTCGCCGGCTTAAATAAAGGCCGACTGACCGCGTGCCTATTGCATAATGAGCCGGCTAGTTATTCTTGTCAGCAAGGTTAAGCGAAAGCGAGCCGTAGCGAAAGCGAGTCCGAATAGGGCGAATCAGTTGGCAGGAATAGACGCGAAGCGGGATGATCTACCCTTGGCCAGGCTGAAGGTAGGGTAAAACCTACTGGAGGGCCGAACGGGTGTTTGTTGAAAAAAGCTCCGATGAGCTGAGGGTAGGGGTGAAAGGCTAATCAAATTCCGTGATAGCTCGTTCTCTCCGAAATAGCTTTAGGGCTAGCCTCGTGATGATTTGTCGTGGTGGTAGAGAACTGAATGGACTATGGGGCTTTCCAGCTTACAGAATCCAATCAAACTTCGAATGCCATTGAACAACCAATCACGGGAGTCAGACGGCGGGGGCTAAGCTTCGTCGTCGAGAGGAAAACAGTCCAGATCGCCTGCTAAGGTCCCAAAATACAAGCTAAGTGGGAAAGGAAGTCGGAACGCCCAGACAGCCAGGAGGTTGGCTTAGAAGCAGCCATCCTTTAAAGAAAGCGTAATAGCTCACTGGTCAAGCGGTCCGGTGCCGACAATATAACGGGGCTCAAGCTTGTTACCGAAGCAGCGAATGCATCGACTTAACGGTCGTGCGTGGTAGGAGAGCATTCTCAACAGTTTGAAGCCAGACTGAAAAGACTGGTGGACGGTTGAGAAGAGACCCTGCCGGCATAAGTAGCGATAACGGAGGTGGGAACCCTCCGCGCCGAAAGTCTAAGGTTTCCTGAGAAAGGTTAATCCGCTCAGGGTCAGGCGGTCCCTAAGGTGAGGCCGAAAGGCGTAACTGATGGACATCCGGTTAATATTCCGGAACTCCCTTGTGTTCGTTATCACGATGGGGTGACGCAGTAGGATAAGCAGGCCGTCCTATGGCTATGACGGTTGATGCGTGTAAGGTGTTTCTCGTAGGAAAATCCGCGAGGAAGTTATCACTGAGACGCAAAACAGTACTCCGTATGGAGGAAAGCTGCCGATTCCACGCTGCCAAGAAAAACCTCTAAGGAGAACGTAAGGGAACCGTACCTCAAACCGACACAGGTAGACGAGGAGAATATCCAAAGGCGCTCGTGAGAACAGTTGGTAAGGAACTCGGCAAATTAACCCCGTAACTTCGGGAGAAGGGGTGCCTCACTAGGGTGTCATAGCCCGAAGAGGCCGCAGAGAAATGCGCACTGCGACTGTTTAACAAAAACACAGGTCTCTGCAAAGTCGAAAACGACGTATAGGGGCTGACGCCTGCCCGGTGCTGGAAGGTTAAAGGGAGAGGTCAACCGCAAGGTGAAGCTTCGAACTGAAGCCCCAGTGAACGGCGGCCGTAACTATAACGGTCCTAAGGTAGCGAAATTCCTTGTCGGGTAAGTTCCGACCTGCACGAATGGCGTAACGAAAGTGCGACTGTCTTGCCGACTGACACGGCGAACTTGTAGTGCCGGTGAAGATGCCGGTTGCCCGCAACTAGACGGAAAGACCCCGTGCACCTTTACTATACCTTTACTATGAACTATGGCACTTGCTGCGCAGGATAGGTGGGAGGCTTTGATTCCAGGCTCTCGGGCTTGGAGGAGCCAACGGTGAGATACCACCCTGCGAGTTCTGTGGTTCTAACCTACTCCCGTAAACCGGGAGAGGGACATAGTAAGGCGGGTAGTTTGACTGGGGCGGTCGCCTCCTAAACGGTAACGGAGGCGCGCGAAGCTACGCTCAGGCTGTTTGGAAATCAGCCGACGAGTGCAAAAGCATAAGCGTGGTTGACTGCGAGTCCTACAAGACGAGCAGGTACGAAAGTAGGCTTTAGTGATCCGGTGGTTCTGCATGGAAGGGCCATCGCTCAACGGATAAAAGGTACGCCGGGGATAACAGGCTGATCGGAGCCAAGAGTTCATATCGACGCTCCGGTTTGGCACCTCGATGTCGGCTCATCGCATCCTGGAGCTGTAGAAGGTTCCAAGGGTTAGGCTGTTCGCCTATTAAAGCGGTACGTGAGCTGGGTTCAGAACGTCGCGAGACAGTTCGGTCCCTATCTGTTGTGGGCGCAGGAGATTTGAGAGGACCTGTCCTTAGTACGAGAGGACCGGGATGGACGAACCTCTTGTGTTCCAGCTGTCGTGCCAATGGCATAGCTGGGTAGCGAAGTTCGGTTGTGATAACCGCTGAATGCATATAAGCGGGAAGCACTCCTCAAGATGAGATCTCCCAACCCGTAAGGGATAAGAAGGGCCCAGGAAGACTACCTGGTTGATAGGCGGGAAGTGAAAGCGCAGTAATGTGTGAAGCTTACCCGCACTAATCGCCCGTTCGGCTTGACCATAAAATTTACTCGGTGCAGTAACCAGCTGTCAGTTCTTAGCTTTCAGCCTTCAGTTAGAACCTGAGCTGAATGAAAGCAGCGTTTTTCTAATCCGTTCGAACCTGGATGGAAATGAGAAAGACACGCTGACAACTGGGCGCCGACGAGTTTGTGAAAGCAAGCTAGCCTTGGTAGCAGTGGTTGAAATCGGAAGTAAACAAGAAGAAAGTAAGCCACACCCAATCTATTCAGTTGTGAGGCATCGTCCTCACGCTCTTTGAAAAGTCAGCTCTCAGCTGTCAGCTCTCAGCTCTTGAGCTTGAGAGCTGGCGGTTGTGGAGCGCTTGACAAGTTTGCTGCGCATCGGCCCGATGTAAGTCAGCTGCAGCAGACTTGCTGATAGCTGACGGCTGATAGCTGACAGCTCTCACGTTGTCGGTGATCTTACCGCGGGGGATCCACCCGTTCCCATCCCGAACACGGAAGTTAAGCCCCGCAGGGCCGATTGTACTGCACGCGAAAGTGTGTGGGAGAGTAGGTCGTCGCCGGCTTAAATAAAGGCCGATCATGGAAACATGGTCGGCCTTTTCCTTTTATAGGTGTGGGGCGGGCGCCCTCGCCCGCCAGGCCCGCTTAACCTGCAGCATCCGGGTTCACCCATAGCCACTTGTAGTCTTCCGCTCGGCCCACCAGGCCTGCCTTCACCGGGTTCTGTCGGATGTACTCGCACTTTTCTTTCAGACTCTCATCCGACCGCAGCACATGATCGAACGATTCTTCTTCCCACACTGGCCCTGAACGATGGAGGAGTTTGTTGATCCGATGAGCTGTTGCCCCTTTCAAGCATTGCAGGATGTCTACCAGCGGGAACGGCCAGCCCTGTTCATTCCGAAGTGGCGTGAGAAGCAGATGGAGATGGTCAGGCATGACCACCACTGCATGCAGACGTATCCGCGCAGAACGTGTGGGGCGGGCGCCCTCGCCCCCCACGGACAAAATCCCAGCCTCTCTCAAACAGTGTTCAAGCACCAGATCGCGGGCCCGCTCCGGAATAACCATCCTTGCGCCGGTGCAGAAGGTCACAAACAGGGCCGCGTCCGCCTTCTGCAGATGCGGAAGCCGTCTGCGATACCGGTACCTCGCAAGTGTCTGTCTGGTAGACATGCAGGACTGATTGTGTGGGGCGGCCGCCCCCGGCCGCCTTCAGCCCGCAGCGTAACCGGCCCAATGATCTTTGTCTGTGACACATGAACATGGTGACGTAAATGCCTGCGGAAAGATGCTGTCTTGCCGACGGACAGGTCTCGCGGGCGAGGGCGCCCGCGCCACACGTGTCGTGGGAGAGTAGGTCGTCGCCGGCTTAAATAAAGGCCACGTTGCGAAAGCAGCGTGGCCTTTTCCGTTGTACCCGTGCAAACAGTTCAGTTTCTCTTCGACCGCGCCGCATCAAGTTGAGCGCGAAGCAGACGATTCTGAAGTTTCACGTGCAGACCATCCCAATGTTTGCGGTTCTTTCCCAGATGGTCAGGGGTACGGCCGATGTCCTCGATTGCGTTGACAGTCTCTTTGACGAGATCTGGACCCGCCTCTTTCCACAAGCGTAGGACTGACTTGAAACCGCCGCGCCATTTAGCGTCGCCGGAATCGTCCAGCACGACCATATTGCGGAACGCCGCCAGCATCGGGTAGCAGGCTCCCTTGGTGAGGCGATACCGATGCGAGGGCAGTTGCGCGAATGGAAATTCGAATTCGCGCTTCTCGCCCTTGTCTTCGACGATATTCATCCGGCCGGCCTTTCCACCACTCTCGTTATGAATTTCGCGAAAGTCGCGGCGCAGATGGTCGTAGAGGACAAGTGCATCGTGGAGGATCGGCCGGAGTCGGTAATACTTGCTCTTTTCCAAGTCGTCCTTATTCTCCTCGAAGTCGTCCGCGAACTTCCGCAGCGGGATGCTCCACTTCTCATACGCGGAAATCGGATGCTTCGACTCAGTGTTGGGAAAGTCGAAGATGTTGAAGAGCTCCAGGATGCTGATCAGATCGCGCACGTCGTTGCCATTCGGGGGTCGCTGGTTTGCATGCTCATGACCATGTGATAGCCGGGCTGGGTCCTTAGCCGCGTAAATATCGGATTGAACTTCGGAACAAGAAATCTAATCTATGGCGAAAAAAATTATTATAATAGGCGAAGGGAAGGCGTATCATCGCCTCCTGTAAAGGAGGTTGGAGTTATGGCAGATCGTCAGCAATTCTTTCGGCCCGTAGAAGCGGACCCAGAACTGACCAGGATCTTGGAAGCATCACGGGCAACGGCAGTCACCGAAGAAGAACTGCGGGAACAGCGTATAAGCTTTGCATTCGGGAATGCTCCGCAAGGCTCAGAGAATCGGATAACGAAGGATAGCGTCAGGTTGGCTTCAGAACACATAAAGCTGCTGCCGTAGTGTGGCCGCGGTTTCCTGCAAACCGGGCCGCTACTTCCTCATGTCAGTCAGAGAAAAAGACGACCCCGCGCTGTATACCAAGATCCAAGAACAAAACCTGCTCCGGCAGTATGATCTGCTTTCAAATTGTATCGAAATCGGCCTCAAGAAAGGCATTGAGGCATTTGACAAGTACACCCTGTGGGCATTGAATTACGCCGCAGTCTCAAACATCTGCCAATTGGGCGGACGCTATCGTCAGGGCCCCATCCGCGTCGGGAATCATGTACCCCCGCATTTCAACGATGTCCCGAATCTCATGGACGCATTTTTCTCAGTGATTCATGAGAATTGGACGATCATGGAGCACCCCACAGCACTCGCTGCATTTGCCCTATGGAATCTCAATTGGATTCACCCTTTTATCGAGGGAAACGGACGAACTGCGAGGGCTGCATGTTACTACCTCATTTGCATGAGGCAAGGAAAGATTTTGGGCGGCAAGAAAACTGTACCCGAGCGTATTCGTGAGAACAGGGCTCCCTATATCGCAGGGTTAAAGGCGGCGGATCGTGCCTACGAAGGCGGACAGTACGACATAACCGAATTGGCTAAATACTTGGAAGAATTATTGAAAGGACAGCTGTCCGAAACTGCCTAAAACAAAAGGGGCACCCGGCTGTCTATTCTTGGGCCAAGAGGAAAAGACCCAAAGCGGAATCGAGTGAGAGGACTGGGCGGGTGGCCCACCCTTTATCTACTCAGAAACTGAGGGTGTCCCATCCTTTCGCGTTCTTCGCGAAAGGGTGGGTCTTCCCATCTCCTCAGACTCAAGAAGAAAAAAGGTCCCTGTAAGCAGCGTTCGTGGAATCCCACCCTTGCAAAAAGCGCAAGGATGGGGCACCCGGCCGGAAGTTTACTTTCACATGGCTAGTCTAGAGAACGGGCTGGCTGTGTCAAAGTCATCAGGGGCGCAGCTTCTATGCGGGCGCGGTAACACAAGGTCCCCGTTTGACTCCCCCTCGTTGGCACTCGGAGTTCGCTAGAAGGGGGCACCCGTCACCCGTCCTTTCGCTTTTGAGCGAATCCGAAAAAGTTGGCGGGGGTGGGCGCTCGTCGTGTATGCTCCCGTGGGCCGGGCGAGAAGAATTGAAGACCTGGCTCATCCTTCTATGTCCACTGCCAATGTAGAACGCGTCGGGTCTGTAATCCGCCCGGAGAAAAAACTGGGCACTACGACCTTCACTGGTCGTAACGGGATTTTGTGCCGCTATTTCTATTTTGCGATGTCGCTGCTGTTGGCGGCGATTGTGGTTGACGGCTGGTTGGGCAGAGCCTCGCAGTGTATATGTGGCGAGGCAATCCTGCCTGGTGGCAGGGGATTACGCGCGCGATCCTTTGGTAGTTCGGCACATTACATCTCCTGAACCTGAGGGTGCCCCATCCTTTCGCGTTCTTTGCGAAAGGGTGGGTCTTCTGTTCTTAGGCAACGAAGGCCCTCT
>CAVOVU010000014.1:0-142110 GCA_963699935.1 Terriglobia bacterium | reverse complement strand
CCTACTGCCCTTGGGTCTCGGCTGCGACGACGATGCTTGACAGCTACGTCGACCAAGTCGAAACATGGACAAAGGCGATCACAGCTACGTCGCGCACTATCCGGACCCAGAGCGTGCGTTGAGGTGCATTCGAGCGCTTGTTGTGCGATTCGTCGAGGAGGCACGCTCTCTACCCAACGGCCACAAGCACGCTGTCATCGCCGCGGCGATGATCGCAATGTACCTCTCAGAAGGATGCCGCCGCACGCCACAGCTTCGAGCAGGGACAGGTACCTTGATACGCGCCAGCGGGTCTTCACCGTCTGCTGCTGCCAATACTCCGAGTATGGCGCATCGCATACGCGCAGCGCTCTGCGTGAGTCATGCCAAAGTCCGGGCGCTCGACAGAATGGCAAGACTCCGATAGTTAGAACTAACTAGTTAGAGCAACCTAGCGGCTCAGGGCAACACCCGCCAATATCGCCACCGTGGCGAAGATTCCACACGTCCGCACGGGTCAGTCCGCCGACGGAAAAGCGGAGCCGCGGGCGGCTGAACGAGGCCAGGGAACAGGGTGAGCGAGCCGGAGGTGACGATAAGGCTGACTGCTCCGCAGATTGCGCGGGTGGTACAGAAGGCGAGCGGTGGGGCAGAATTGGCCATCCAACTGTCGGGGGTCGAGGATCTTGAGGCGTTGCGGAACGTCTCCCGGCCGCTGTTGGGTGACGATACGTATTCGCGTGCAACGATTCGCGCGCTCCACGTGTTCTGTGCGTTCCCCATCGACGGCGGAGCGCGCCACTACGCGACGTAGTCGAGCAGCTTGATCTGTCGCCGAGTACCACGCATCGCTATGTCCGCACCTGGATGGCTCTCGGGCTGCTCAAGCAGCTCCGAAGTAGCGGCGGTACCGCCGTCCACCCGCCCGAAAATCCACTCGGGTCAACGGATCGCGAGAATGACCGGCGAGATCGAAGGTATGCCCAAGGTCGAGCCGCGATGCCTGAGCGACGAGCACGTCCGAGCGATCCACGCTGCTTATATCCGAGGGGATGGATCGATCGACAGGGTCGCCGACGCGATCGGCTTCACGGGCTCTGCTGCCCGGCGTCGAATGCGCCAGCTAAATCTGCCGCTAAGGGCTCACGACTGAGTGTGTGAGGGGGCTACTGTGTAGTTCCAGTCGCCGTGGAATGTGTTGCGGGTGATGTTGATGGTGGCGAGTTGCTGGTCGCTGATTTTGATGCCTTTCTTGTATTCGCGGTCGTCGAGTTGGGCGTAGACCTTCAGGCCGGTGGTGGTTGTGGTGGCGGAGATCAGGTTGATGATGACCTCGTGGCTGATCAGGGGCTTGCCGCGCCAGTTGGTCGAGATGAAGCTGAATAGCCGGTGCTCGATCTTGTTCCACTTGCTCGTCCCGGGTGGGAAGTGGCAGACCGTGATCTGTAGGCCGGTCCGGTCAGCGAGGCGTTGGAGTTCGAGCTTCCATAGGCGGTCCGGCTGGAGTTCGAGCCGCCGCAGTCGGCGGTGATCGTCAACGTGGTGGCGTTCGGGTAGCGCGTTTTGCCCAGGCTCTGCCACCAGTCGAGGATCGTGTTGCAAGCAAACGTCGCGGTATCCGAGGTGATCCCGACGCTGACCCAGCCCTCATCGGCGGTCAGGTCATAGACCCCGTAGGGGATCGCGTGCCCGAGATCCTTGTCCTTGAAGTCATGGGTGCGGACCTCGACTGGCTCACCCCGAGGCTCAAGCTCGCGGCCGACAGCCTTGAAATCCCCGACCAGCTCTCGCTTCTTGGTGTCGACGCTGACCACTGGCTCCTTCGCCATGATCGCGGTCGTGACGGTCTGGTTGATGTGCTCGAACTGGGCATCGCGATCGGGGTGAGATGCTCCCTCCCGGGTCTTGCGGTTGGACTGCAAGCTGTACCCCTTGGTTTCAACAGCCGCAGCACCGTCCGGTCAACGACATCGTGGCCCATCTCCCGCAGCGCCTCTGCCAGCTTCGCGCCGCTCTTGCTCGTCCACCGCAACGGCGACTCGGGATCCCCTCGCGTAGCCGGATCGACAAGACGCTCCAACGCCTCCTCCAGGCCCGGCTCGCGCTCAAGGATCGGCGTGCGCCCCGGATGCCTACGCACCTTCCCCGGCGCAGGCCGCCGCTCACAATCCAGATCAGCCAGGCCGCGCAGCACCGTCGACTCCGAGATCCCCGTCGCACGTACAACCGCCGCGAGCCCCCCATAGCCAGCCGAGCGAGCCTCCGCCGCCGCCCACAACCGCCGCGAGCGCTCATCCAACACCCCCTGCTCACTCAACAGCCGGTACCGCTCACCGATCGCGCGCTCATCGACCACAACCCCCAGTTCTACATAACCCGCCAAACCCCTTCACAAACTAAGTCGAGACTCCTAAGCGCGAGCCAGGCGCTCGGTGGCGGCGCTGAAGCGCCCCGCGGAGCGTCTGGCGCGGTCGGCCTGGCGCAGCGCGTGCTCGGCGCTGGGGGTCTCGGCGTCGACGAGCGCGAAGCCGATGCTCGCCGGTCGGGTGCACGACCCGATCGCCGACGTCGATGCTGCAGGAGGGGATCACCCGGGCCAGGCCCTCGGCGACGACCGCCAGGCCCTCCTCGTCGGCATGGGGCAGCAGCACGGCGAACTCGTCGCCGCCGAGCCTTGCGACGAGGTCGGTTTCGCGCAGCCGGCGGGTCAGCGCTCGTGCGACCGAGCGCAGCGCCTCATCGCCGGCGTCGCTGCCGTGGACGCGGTTCGAGCTCAGCGGAAACCGTCAAGGTCGATCACCATCAGGCCCGCCGCCTCGCCGTAGCGGCGGCAGCGGCCGACCTGCAGGCGCAGGTCGTTTTCGAACAGGCGGCGGTTGCGCAGGCCCGTCAAGGGGTCATGGTCGGCCAGGCCCCGCAGCTGCTCCTCGAGCTGCTTGCGCTCGGAGATGTCCTGGAGCTGGGCGATGTAGTGCAGCGGCGCCCCTCGCGGTCCCGCACCAGCGACATCGAGAGGATCGCCGAGATCGTCTCGCCGGCGGCGTCGAAGTAGCGCTGCTCGACCTGGAAGGCGGGGATCTCGCCGCCAGCAGACGCCGGCGCTGGACCGTGTCGGTGCCGGCATCCTCGGGGTGGATGATGCCGTCGAAGCGCTTGCCGATCAACTCGTCGGAGGTGTAGCCGGTGATCTCGCACAGCGCCCGGTTGACGAGCAGCCAGCGGCCCTCGGTGTCCAGCAGTCCCGTGCCGATCGGGGCGGCGACTCGAATACCTCCTCGAACCTTCGCTGCGGCGCGGGGCGATCAGGTCTGCGTCGCCGGCGCGCCGTGATGTCCAAAACGACCGCGACGCCGCCCTCGACGTTTCGAGCCGTCGTCCGCTGGCGGCGGCCGCGGCGTCCGCCCGCGCAGAGCGGGCCCGCGTCGCACGATCAGGCAGTGACGTTGATCGGCCGTCCAGATCTCGCGGGTACGGGTCTCCCCTTCGAGCGCCGAGCTGAAAGCGGCTCGACGCTGTCCCAGAGCTCGGCGGGAAGGCGTCGCAGAAGCGGCCCGCCTTCAGAAGTCGGGGTCACCCATGCGCGGAGATCGCCTGGCCGGCGAGGAGGACGAAACGCAGCTGGCGTCGAAGACGATCACGAGCGCCTCGGGCAGCTCGTGCAGCGCTGCGTCGCGGCAGCGGATCGGCGCTCGCCAGCAGCTCGGATCGGCGGGGCAGGATCTCGCGCGACGGGCAGAACCCGACGTGCCTCGGCTGGGCCGCCGATTACTGAACGTGGAGCTAGGGCCGATGAACGTTCGGGGTCCGGGCCGATCCGCCGCCCCTGCGTCGAGCGCCTCGATCGCGTCCATCTCGTCGTCGCCGAGCTCGAAGTCGAAGACGTCGAAGTTCTCGCTCGATCCGCTCCGGGGTCACCGACTTGGGGATCACGACGTTGCCGAGCTGCAGGTGCCAGCGGATCACGACCTGCGCCGGCGTCCTGCCGTGCGCCTCGGCGATCTCGACGATCGCGGGGTCGTCGAGCACCGCGCCCTGCGCGAGCGGGCTCCAGGCCTCGGTGACGATCCCGAGCTCGCTCGTGCTCGCGGCGCAGCCCGGCTGCTGGAGGTAGGGGTGCAGCTCGACCTGGTTGACCGCCGGCGTCTCGCCCGTCTCCGCGATCACCCGCCGCAGTGCTCGGGCTGGAAGTTCGAGACGCCGATCGCGCGCGATCAGGCCCTCGTCGCGGAGCTCGATGAACGCCCGCCAGGTCTCCACGTAGCGGTCGTGCGCCGGCACCGGCCAGTGGATCAGGTAGAGGTCGAGGTAGTCGAGCTCCAGCCGCCGAGGCTCTTGTGAACGCGCGCCGTGGCCTCCTCGTAGCCCTGATCGTCGTTGAAGCACTTGGTCGTCATGAACACCTCGCCGCGGTCGAGGCCGCGGCGCGGACCGCCTGCCCGACGCCTGCCTCGTTGCGGTACGCGGCCGCGGTGTCGATGTGGCGGTAGCCGGCCTCGAGCGCGCTGCGACCGCCTCGGCGGTCTCCCCGGGCGGGACCTGGAAGACGCCGAAGCCGAGCTGCGGGATGCGGGATCCCCCGCGCAGCGGGATCGAGCGAGCTGGTCGGTGGGCGTACTCATGCTCGGCAGGATGCCCATCCTCGCGGCTGCTCAAACGTCCCGTCGCGCCGCGACGGTTGTTCGCGACCCACTCGGAGTCCGCGCGTCGCGGCATCCCTACTACGGCGTCGGACAGGCTTCGAGCTTCGGCGCCTTGGCTGCGGCGACCGAGGGTCGGGTCCACTTCGCGGGCGAGCACACGTCGATCGAAAACGAGGGCTTTCTCGACGGAGCGGTCGAATCCGGGGATCGCGACGCGCGCCGGCTGCTCGATCGGCTCGGGCTGAACTATTTGATGGCGTGCCCGGACGCGGTGATCGCATCCCAGTTGCCGCCGAACGCCCTTTCGCCGACGTAGGACGTTTCTCCGGGGCCGGTGTCGCCACCGTAGGTGTACGGCGGGTGGCCGGCGAACGTGGCCTGTTTCTTGCCACCGGGCATCGCGATCCTGACGCCTCGACGCTGCACGCCCGGGCCGGCGACGGGCCTTGCGGTGGTCTTGAAAGCCGGCCACGTCCCGGACAGGTTCGATTTTGACACAGCTGTTCTGGCCGTGGTCGCGCGTGAACTCATACAGCGTGAAGCCCGAAGACTCGTGAGGATCGTGCCGATGTGCGTGTGGCGCACTGCACCTTGGCGACGCGGCTTGCGTGCGCGGTCGGCGTCGCGGCCTGGGCAACGGCAGTGGCAGTGGCGCTCGCGGCGGCAGCGGTGATGACAGCCGCCCTGAGAATGTTTGTTCGCTTCATCGGATGCCTCGCAGTGTTGGGATTGGAAACCGGATTGTCGCTGGACCCTCGCTGAGCAAGACGCCGCGGGTCCACGCAACCTTCCCGCAGCGGTTTCCCGCAGCGGTGAGCGCCGCGCCTAGCTCGATCGTTCGCGCTGCTCGTAGAGGCTGTCCATCCGCGACATCCCCTTCGGTGGCAGCACGCCGCCGATGATCCACAGCACCGGAACTATGAAGCCGATCACGAACAGGACCCAGCGGCCGTTTTTGGCCGTTTTGACGCCGAGATAGACCAGCAGAAAGACGTAGATGATGCCGAGGCCAACGTATAGCACCGAAAGCTCCCATTCGATCGAGGTCGCAGCCCAGCTTAGACGGCGCCGACGCGTGGCCTGCATCGCCGCCGGTCTCGCCGCACGTGCGAGAGGCGTGTTTGCCGGCTTCGGCGTCCGGGTAGACAGCGCCTGGGAGAGAGGGACGGGGCCGTTCCGGTCAGCCCGTAGAGCGCAGCCAGCCCGATCCGATCCGGGCACCCGGCTAATCGGAACGGCCCCACCGGGCCTTCGCCGTGCGCCCAACCGCGGGCGCGGGCGCCGGGCGTTCGCTGTGCGACCGTCCTCAGGGCTGAGCCGCGGAGGCGGGCACGGCCGTGCTATTCGGCTTCGACCGAAGCCTCGATCTCGCTCGGGCTGGAGATGCCCAACTGCTGCGGCAGGTCGAAGTTGTGAGGCTCGGCCAGCGCCAGATCCCGGCTGTTCTCGCCGTATGCGCCGAGGATCGCATCGGCGGTGTCCGATACGACTTCCCATGCCCACCAGGCGAGGTCATACGATTCAAGGCGCAGGGTAGATCACGCGATTTCCGCGGGCGCTGCGGCTGTCGCGCAGCAGGCCACGTTCGGCGAGGTCCTCGAGGCGGTCGATCTGGTGGCCGTGTCGGTGGCGGGCAGGTCATCCAGAAGCTCGTGGCGGACCTGCACGAGCGGCCCCAGGTCGCGATGCTCGCTTCGTTGTCACGTGTCGCCGCCGTGGTAATGAGGGACGCGCAGCGCCCTGCTGGTCGCGCCGCGGTCGATCAGCTCGAGCAGTTTCTTTTTCGCGGAACAGGCATATGCCGGCCGAAGAAGAACGCCATCGTGAGGCGCATGTTGACCCCGGCCTCGAACGCCGTGAACAGCGGCGCGAGGCTCGCCGGGGCACGCCTGGCCGATTACGGACGCTGCTCGCCGGCGAGCGCGTGCTCCGCGCCTCGCCGGCGGCGGTGTCGAGGTCTTCGGCGCCGAGCACCGCGTAGCGCGGCAGGCTGAACGACGCGCCTTCGCCCTGCCGGTCCGGTTCGCGATCTCGCGTCGCCGCGCGAGACCGGTCATGTCATCGGACAGATCTGATCGTAGACGTGCCAGTCCCGGCTGTCGCGCGGCGCGACGATCGCCGCCGCCGCCCTCGTCCCAGCCGCGATGCAGGACGACCGCCCGAACAGCGCCTCGACGAGGATATTCTGCTGTTCGTGGACCGCGAGGCCGTGACCGTCAACGATCCGCAGGCTCGATCACCTCGTACAGCTTGTCAAGGCCGGCCTGGCCGGCGTCGAGAGCCTGGACGAGGTTGTGGCGGCGGTCGTGGCGCGCTCTTCAGCCGGCGACGATCGCATCCTTGTTCGCGGGTCGCAGCGCGTCTATCGCCGCGTCGCGCTCCTCCTCCAGCATCGAGGCGAAGCTCCTCTTGAAACTTCCGAGCCAGTCCCGCATCATCGGTGCTCATCGCCTCCCCCGTGCCGTTCGTGGTCTGGGTCCGACCTTGACCGGATTCGATCGCGCGGGCATCTGCTTAGAGGCTATCTCTCGCTCAGTCTCGCCGCGCGCCGGCAGGTGATCCGCCCGGCGGTCGCATCGACCCATCGGTGGCTGAGCAAGGCGTCCACGTCGCCGACGGCGGCGCGCCAGACCCTCCGCCGGGCGGGTTCGCGTAATCTCTTGATCCGATGAGTGCCGCGTTCGGAACACGCTCTCCCGTTCCTATAACCTCCAGGCCAGACCGGGGGAGTGCGAAGAGCGTGTCCCCCGTTCGACCAATCGGCGATGTCAGGGGCGCTATGGGTAAGGATTGCTATCGGGTTCTGGCGCTGGACGGTCGGGTATCCGAGGCCTGATACCGGCGCCCGTGCGCAGGAGATCGAGACGCATACGGCGAGCGGATCACGGTCGTGTTCGACCTCGTCGCGGGCGCCTCGACGGGGGGAATTCTCGCTTTGAGCTGACGAAGCCCGACGCGACCGGGAGGCCGCAGTTCACGGCGATAGAAATGTCGACCTCTACCTGCCGGAAGGCTCGACGATCTTCCCGCGCTCGATCATGCAGGAGGTGAGGACGCTCCACGGGCTGGCGGACGCGCTCTCCCCCGCACCTCTCGAAGGCATCCTGGCGGACGGTTTCGCGAGCGGTGCTCTCGCAGGCGCTCACCGAGGTCGTGATCCCCGGCTATGACCTGTCGGCGCCCGGGCCGTTCTTCTTCAAGCGCAGTACGCGAAGAGCGAGCCCGAGGACTGGGATGAGCCGATGGCGCTGGTGGCGCGCGCGACGAGCGCCGCGCCGACGTCTCGATCCGGCCGTGCTCCCATCCGCAGACAGGAATGCCGATCTACGCGCTCGTCGACGGCGGACCCTTCGCCACGACCCGACCGTGTCCGGCTACGTCGATGCTCTCAGGCTCGAGGGAAGGCCTCCCGGATATGGTCGTGTCGATCGGAACGGCGCGCCGCCGCAGGACCCCGGCGACGGTCCGATCCCGGTCCCGCGAAAGACGTTCGATCTTCGGGCTGGTGAAATGGCGAGCCGTCCTGGAGGTCATGCTCGACGGCGTCCCAAAGGCGGTGGAGTATCAGATGTCCGCGATTCGGAGGCGACGGCGGTGCGCTCACCTACCACCGCCTGCAGGAGCGAGCTTCCGACCGCATCGCATCGCTGGACGACGATCGCCGGAAACTCGCGAAGCTCGCAGCGGATACGGAACGTTGATCGAGGAAAACGGGGACAAGCTGAACAGATTACAAAGATCTGGAATGAGCTTCTCGTAGCCGAAGTATATGGCTAGCGACGCGCGGCGGGAACGGGGAGGCGCGCACGAGCCCATATATATGTACGTGGCGAGTGATCCAGCAGATCAAGTCCCCCGCTAGCCCGCGAGCGCCTTCTGCTTGATCTCGTCGAACTCGGCCTGGGTGATCGTGCCCTGGTCGAGGAGCGCCTTTGCCTTGCCTATCTGAGCAGTTGGGTCGCTTCGCGCCGGCGACGGATTGCACGTACTGATCCATCTGCGACTTCGCTGCTTGCTGCTGGCGGATCGTCCGTTCGGTCATGCCCTTGTGCTCGGCGATCAGGTAGACGAACACCACGAGGTATCAGCACGATGACGAAGATGATCCACGCGGCCTTTCCCAACCCGAGATGTCATCGCGACGGACACATCGCGAAAACGTGAAGAAATCCAGAGCCAGACGATGAAGCAAGAAGAAGATGAGCATCGTCCAGAAGACTTCTAGAAACGGATAGCTGGTCGCAATCAACGGTGGCTCCTTGTCCTCGCCGCGCGGCTCGCGCCGCATTACCGGGAAAACACTGAGAACTCGACGTCATCGCAACCGTGCCCATTGGCCGCCGGCTGTGGCCGACCCGGCGGCCCGGCATAGCAGGTGGGTTGGATCAACGGGCGTAGCTTGGTGGATGGGTTGGACTGAGGATGGCCGACAAGCGCCAGAAGCGGGTGGCGGAGTTCATCGAGCCGTTCCGGGTGAAGCCCGGGTCGAAGGTGACGCTCGCCAAGGACTTCGACCCGGCGTTCAAGGCCGGCGTGAAGAAGAAGAAGGAGGGCGTCGCGCTGCTCGACGAGGGAGTGCGGCTGCTGTCCGAGTACCAGGCGCGGCTGGCCGCCCAGGACACATGGGGGGTGCTGGTGGTGCTGCAGGCGATGGACGCCGCGGGCAAGGACGGGACGATCCGCCACGTGATGAGCGGCGTCAACCCGCAGGGCGTCTCCGTGCACAGCTTCAAGGTGCCGTCGGCCGAGGAGCTCGACCACGACTTTCTGTGGCGCTACGCCGAGCGGCTGCCCGGCGCGCGGCGAGATCGGGATCTTCAACCGCTCCCACTACGAGGAGGTGCTGGTGGTGCGGGTGCACCCGGAGATCCTCGATCGCCAGAAGCTGCCGCAAGGCAGCGAAGAAGGGCGACGTCTGGAAGCGGCGCTACCGGGAGATCAACGACTGGGAGCGCTACCTGACCGAGAACGGCTTCCGGATCGTGAAGCTGTTCCTGAACCTCTCAAAGGAGGAGCAGCGAACCCGGTTGCTGCGGCGTATCGACCTGCCGACCACAACTGGAAGTTCTCCTCGGCCGACGTCGCCGAGCGCGAGCGCTGGGATGACTACCAGCCGGCGTTCTCCGAGATGCTCTCGCACACGAGCACCGACTGGGCGCCGTGGTACGTGATCCCCGCCGACCGCAAATGGTTTGCCCGGATCGGTGCGGCCGCGGTGCTCGTGCACGCGCTGATGGAGATCGACCCCCGTTTCCCACCCGTCACCAAGGCGACAGCGCGACGCGCTGATCGAGGCCAAGGCGGCGCTCGAGGCCCAGGCGCCCAAGGGCGCCCGGGCGACCCATTCGAGCAGGAGCAACAGGACTCCTGACAATCCGGCGAGAATCACCTGCTCAGCATCCACCCCAGCCGGATCAGTTACCGCGTGTGACTCGTCGCAGGACTCCCGCGCAACCTCCTCGAGCGCGGCCTCGAGCGTCGGGTAGAAGTGGTCGCGGTCGAGCGTCTCCAGGAGGCCGTAGCGCAGGATGAGGTCCTGCAGGCGGCTGCGCATCTCGGCGAACGCGAGGTGGATCCCGGCGGCGTTGAGCTCGTTGTCGAGCTGCTCGAGCATCTCGGCCGCGGTGACGTCGACGTCGGTGATCGCCTCGCACTGCAGGACGACCCACGCGGGCTCGCGCTCGCGCACGAGCCGGCGGATCTGCTGGCGGAATGCGCCGGCGTTGGCGAAGAACAGCGGCGCCTCCCAGCGGTACACGACGATGCCCGGGATCTGCTCGGCGTCGGGATAAGCGTCGACGTCGTGCCAGCCCTCGCACCGTCGACGCTGCCCGAGCACGGCGCCGTGCGGCCACCAGTTGCGCCGGAAGAACAGCAGGATCGCCAGCACGACGGCGACGACGATGCCCTGCAGCACGCCGAGCAGGATCACGCCGGCGGTCGCGACGAGGGAGACCGCGAACGCGCTCTTGCGAACCGCGCAGGTAGCGGCGCAGGATGCCCAAGTCCATCAGCGACAGCGCGGCGACGATCACCACCGCGGCCAGCGCCGTCTGCGGCAGGTCGGCGAGCAGCGAGTTGAGGAACAGCAGCAGCACCACGACGAGGCCGCGCCGACGAGCCCGGTGAGCTGGCTCTTGGCGCCCGACTGCTCGGCCACCGCGGTGCGCGAGCCGCTGGTCGACACCGCGAAGCCCTGGAAGAGCCCGGCGGCGATGTTCGCCGCGCCCATGCCGATCATCTCCTGGTTGGGCTCGACCTCTTCGCCGCGGCGGGCGGCGAAGCTCGTCGCGGTCGCGATCGTGTCGGTCAGCGACACGAGCGTGATGCCGACCGCGGCGACCAGCAGCGGCACGACGTCGCTGGCGCTCGTCCACGGCAGCGTCGGCGTGGGCACGCCCTGGGCAGCGCGCCGACGGTGGCGACGCCCTTGTCGGCGAGGTCGAGCACGGCCGAGACGACGGTCGCGCCGACGACCGCGACCAGCACCGCGGGCAGCCGCGTGGTGATGCGGGGGAGCACCAGCAGCACGGCGAGCACGGCGAGCCCGACGACGAGCGTCGTCGTTTGCGTCTGGTCGAGGTTCGTCGACGAACGCGCGCACCTCGTCGAGGAACGAGTCGGCGTCGGTCGAGAAGCCGAACAGCTTCGGCAGCTGGCCGACGATGATCGTGATCGCGAGGCCGTTCATGTAGCCGACCTGCACCTCCTTCGACAGCAGGTCGGCGACGAACCCGAGCTTGCCGAGCCCGAGCCCGATCTCGATGAGGCCCACGAGCACGGCCAGCATGCCGGCCAGGGCGATCGCCTTGCCGGGATCGCCGCCGTCACCAGCAGCGGCGTGATCGCGGCGAGGATCAGCGGCGAGATCGAGGAGTCGGGGCCGAGCACCAGCACCCGCGACGGCCCGAACACGGCGTAGCCGACCAGGCAGGCGATCGTCGTGTAGAGCCCGGTGACCGCCGGCAGCCCGGCCAGCTCGGCGTACGCCATGCCCTGCGGCACGAGGATCGCCGCCAGCACGACGCCGGCGACGAGGTCGGCTCGCAGCCACGTGCGCTGTACGTCCGGACGACGCGAACGCCCGGCACCCAGCGCTCGGCTCGAACCGAACCCGCCGCTCATGGACAATCCGCCGGCCTCACGCGGCGCGTCGTCGGTCGAGCCAGTGAGCGCCACGCGCACCGTTATCGACCCGAGCGCCCTGCGACAGGCCCTCAGGCTCCCGCAAGCAGCGCGACACGTAGGTCGCCCAACCGCTGCCGAGCAGCATGCCGGCGACCACGTCGCTTGGATAGTGGACGCCCAGGTAGACGCGAGACGCGGCCACCGCGAGGACGATCAGCAGCGCGAGGCCACCAGCCACGCGGGCCAGCTTCGGCGCTGCCCCCGCCGCCGGCAACACAAACACCAGCGAGAGCCAGAATGCGCTCGCCTGCGTCGCGTGGCCCGAGGGAAAGCTCGAGCCGGTCACCGCCTGCAGGTGCTCCACGGGCGGGCGCGGGCGCGACACGAGCAGCTTGACCCAGTCCGAGATCAGCATCGCGCCGCCGAGGCTGAGCGCGACCGCGAGCGCCTCTCGGCGCAGGCCCGCCCGGGCAAACGCCAGGCAGGCGATCAGCGCGAGCGGGACCAGCAGGAACGCGCTGCCCGCCCAGGTGACCACCCGCGCCACGTCGGTGAGCGCCGCCGTGCGCTGAGCGGCCACGTCGCGTACCGCGTTCAGCTCGGCCGACCCCACGATCGAGGTCCAGAGCTCCCCGACCCCCCAGCCGATGAGCACGAAGACGGCCAGGCCGAGCACCAGCCGCGCGGCCGGGTGGCTCACCGGCCGGCCGCCACCCGCAGCAGCGCGCCCAGGTTGTCCGTTGTCAAAGCCGCAGCTCTGGCGGCCGGTGGCAGGCCGACTCCGCTGGGCAGCCGCACGCGCAGCGCCCCTGGCAGCGACGCGAAGCGCAGCGGCGGATCGAGCACGAGCGCCTCGCCGTCGAGCCCGACCTCCACCGGGCCGCTCGGAGCGAACCTCGAACTCCTGGGTCGACCACGACAGCAGGCCCGGAAAGCGGCCCGCCTGGCCGACCAGCTCGAGCGCGACGAGCTTTGACACGTCCGCGGCACTGCGCACGCGCGCGGCCACGATGCCGAGCCGGCCCGTGTCGATCCGCTCGCGCGTGCCCGCGCCGGCCAGGCTGCGCCAGCCGATATGGATTGTTCGATACGAGCACGAGCGGCGCGTCGTCGCAGCGGCTCCCGTCCGGGGCGGTGAACTCGAGGTCGATCGGCTCGGCGTCGGGGCCCAGCAGGTCGGGCAGCATGCCAGTCCAGGTCTCGAGCTTGGCATCGCGGTAGGCGTCGGACTGGACGACCTTGGCATAGACGCCGAGCGAGGCGTTGTTGACGAACACACGGTCGTTGACGCGCGCGAGATCGATGCGCCGCTCGACGCCGTCCGTGAACGCATCCAGCGCACCCACGACGTCCTCACGGTCAAGGCCGAGGTCCAGGGCGAAGTGGTTTCGAGTCCCCGCGGGAATGCAGACGTGGGCGACGTCGTGCCGCGCGGCAACCGTCGCCACGAGGGCCTGCGAGCCATCGCCGCCGGCCATCCCGATGACCTGCGCACCGCGTGCGATGGCGCTCTCGGCGAGCTCGAGCAGGTCATCGCCGGGCTGCAGAACAACCGGCTCGATACCCCGTCGCCGGGCCTGAGCAGCGAGATCGAAGCGCTCGGCCTTACCACCACCCGACTTCAGGTTGATGATCAGCACCGCCGATCCGGCGGCGCCCACCGGCACGAGCGCCCCAGCCACGCCGCCAACCGCCGCCTCCCCGGTCTGCCCCAGCGCGTAGCGCGCGGCCAGTCCGAAAACGGCGAGCAGCAACAGCAGCGCGACCAGCACCACCACCCCGTGCCAGTTGGTCACCAGCACCACGATCAGCCCGATCCCGCTGAGCGCGGCGAGCGCGGCGCCAAGCGCTCGCCGCGGGCCACGACGGGTCAAGGCGAGCCAGATGGCCGCGCTGCAGACCAGCACGAGCCCGACCGCCAGCACCGCGACGGGGACATCGCCCGCCAGTGCGACCGCGGCCACCACAGCCATGAGAACCGGCGCGATGAGCGCGACGATCGCGGCGATACGAGACCGCCACGGCGGCCGCGCCGCCTGGTCGTTTCCCGGAGTCGCGGGGGTCGCGCGCACGCTCCGTAGATCTTCCCACGCACCGGACATCCCCCGACTTCCCATAGCCGGCCATCTCGGCGCTTCTCCATGGGCCCGCCTGGACTCGAACCAGGGACCTACCGATTATGAGTCGGCAGCTCTAACCAACTGAGCTACGGGCCCGCCGCACGCTCGGCCCGGTGTGACCGACCGCGCTGGCGCAGACGCTACCAGCGAGATGTGGAATGCTCTCGCGCGCCGTCCTCGCACGGGTCCGCGGACGCTTGGATTCGGTGCGGCTTCGATATCAACGGGAGGGACGGCAGATGGCAGAGCGCGCAGCCATCGTCACGGGAGCATCGAGCGGCATCGGGCTGGCGATCGCCAGGGTGCTCGGCGAGGAAGGGTTCGGCATCACGATCGCCGCCAGGCGGCCGGAGAAGCTCGACGCAGCCGTCGCGGGTCTCGCGGCCGACGGCTTCGACGTACAGGCCGTCGCAGCGAACGTCGCCGAGGAGGCGGAGATCCAGAAGGTGGTCGCCGCCCACCGCGAGCGCTACGGCCGGCTCGACGTGCTCGTCAACAACGCCGGCGTCGGCGTCGGCGCACCGTCGGCGAGATCGAGACCAAGCGCCTGGACATGCAGCTCGACATCAACCTGCGCTCGATCGTGATCTTCTACCGCGAGTGCATGCCGATGCTGCGGCGGCCGGCGCCGAGCACCGCAACGCGCTCGTCGTCAACACGTCCTCGATCTCCGGCAAGCACGGCGAGGCCTGGCTGTCGGTCTACTCGGCCACCAAGCACGGCGTCGTCGGCTGGACGGAAGCGATGAACAAGGAGCTCGGCCCGGAGGGCATCAAGTCGACCGCGCTGTGCCCCGCGTTCGTCGACACGCCGATGACCGACTTCGTCAAGGGTCAGGTCGCCGCCGAGGAGATGATCCGCCCCGAGGACATCGCCGAGGCCGTGCGTTTCCTGCTGCGTCCTCGCCCGCGTGCGTCGTTCCCGAGATCATGTTCGTCCGCCCCGGCGACGCGCTGTAGGCGTCGAACGCTCACGCCCAGTCCGAGCGACGAGGCGGATCGCGGTTGCGATCGGCCGGCCGATCGGCGACCAGCGACGGACGCGGCCGGCGGTCTCCTGCGGGCTCGTCGCCTGCCTCGAACGGCGGGCACGCGGCGCAGGCGTCGCGCGGTATCTCGCCGCTGGAGTCGGCGCACCCGAGCCGCTTGCGCCGGCGCTAGGCTGCGACCGCGCAGCACGTGGTGCTCCCCGATCGCCCGGTCGAGCTCCAGGCCGCCGGCTCCGGCAGGCTCGCCTCCAGCTGCGCGACGAGGATCCGCAGCTCGCGCTCGGTCGCCTGCGCGGCTTGCCCGTCGGCGCGAGCGAACCGGTCCCAGGACTTGGCGAACGACGAGGAAGTCCGTCCGGCCGCCGCGGCGGTGCGCGGCGAGCATCGGGCAGACGCCGCCCCGCCGTCGCATACGCGCCGACGATGACGCGCTCGTTGCTGCGCACTCCTCCGAGCATCGCCTCGCGCGTCGCCACGGCATGCAGTCGATCGCGAGGCGCAGACGCTCGACGGCATGCTGGTGTGGCGGCGGCGGTTTCGCATAGGCTGTGCCCGCCGCGGCCTTGGCCTGCGTCCAGCCGTCCGAAGCGGTCGCGGCCAAGCGTAGGCCACGCCCTCTCACGCCGGCAACGAATTCCCTGCCGCTGAAAGGAAACTTGCACATGAAGCTCGGCGTGCACATCGGCTACTGGGGTCTCGGCCTCACCCCGGAGGACCAGCTCGACGATCGTCCAGGAGGCCGAGCGGCTGGGCTATGACTCGGTGTGGGCCGCCGAGGCCTACGGCTCCGACGCGGCCACCGTGCTCGCCTGGCTGGCCGGGCAGACCAGCAAGATCCGCCTCGGCTCGGCGATCTTCCAGATGCCGGGCCGCTCGCGCGGCGATGACGGCGATGACCGCGGCGACGATCGACCAGCTCTCCGGCGGACGCATGATGCTGCGGCATCGGCTCCTCGGGCCCGCAGGTCGCCGAGGGCTGGCACGGGCAGCGCTTCGGCCGCCAGCTTCAGCGCACGCGCGAGTACGTCGCCGTGGTGCGCATGGCGCTCGCGCGCGAGCGCGTCGAGTTCAAGGGCGAGACGCTCGAGCTGCCGCTGCCGGACGGTCCCGGCAAGGCGCTGAAGCTGATGATCTCCCCCGTACAGGAGCGGATCCCGATCTACCTCGCGGCGATCGGCCCCAAGAACACCGCGCTCGCCGGCGAGATCGCCGACGGCTGGATCCCGACCCTCTTCTCGCCCGAGCACGTCGCCGAGCTGCGCGAGCTGCTCGAGGAGGGCGCGGCGCGCGTCGGGCAAATCGCTCGACGGCTTCGACATCGCGCCCGACGGTCGAGCCTGTGCATCACCGACGACCTCGAGCTCGCCCGCAACACGATGCGCCCGTTCTCGCGCTCTACGTCGGCGGCATGGGCTCGCGCAAGCAGAACTTCTACAACCAGCTCGTCAGCCGCTACGGCTTCGAGGCGAGGCCGCAGACGATCCAGGACCTCTACCTCGAGGGCAAGAGCGAGGAGGCGATGGCGGCGATCCCCGACGAGCTGATCGACACGGTCTCGCTGTGCGGCCCGAAGCGACGTCGTCCGCGAGCGGCTGGCGCGTCTACCGCGACGCCGGCGTCGGCACGCTGATGGTCACGCCGACGGCGTTCACCGCGACGACCGAGCGCCTCGAGCAGCTGCGGCTGCGTCGCCGAGCTCGCCGCCTGAGCTGACGCGCTCCGCTGCGGCTTCTTGCTGGGCGCGTTCGGCGAGCCCGGCCACGCGTTCCCGATGATCGCGCTCGGCCGCGCGCTCGCCGCGCGCGGCCACGAGGTCACGCTACAGACCTGGACGCGCTGGCGCGAGCACGTCGAGGCCGAGGGCATGCGCGTTCGCGCGCGGCGCCCGAGTACCAGGTGTTCCCCACCGGGCCCGAGCCGCTCGACTTCTACGAGGCGGTCGTGCAGCGCCACCGGCGACACGCTGCCCGCTCGTGCGCGAGCTGCGGCCCGACGTCGTCGTCGCCGACATCCTCACGCTCGCGCCGGCGCTCGCCGCCGAGATCGAGGGCGTGCCGTGCGCGACGCTGATCCCCCATGTCTATCCGCACGGCGAGCCCGACTTCCCGATCTACTCGCTCGGCGCGCGCCTGCCGCGGACGGCCGCCGGGCGCGCGCTCTGTGGCGCCGCTCGCAGCCGGCCGTCGACGCGCGGCCTCGAGCGCGGGCGCGTCGAGCTCAATCAGACGCGCGCGCCGGCTCGGGCTGCCCCCGCTCGCCCACGTCCACGGCGGCATCAGCGCGAGCTGCGCGCTCGTCGCCACGTTCCCGCAGCTCGAGTACCCGCGGGCCTGGCCCGCGCACGTCCACGTCGTCGGCCCGCTGATGTGGGAGCCGCCCGCCGACGGACGTCGAGCCGCCGCCGGGCGACGACGCCGCTCGTGCTCGTCGCGCCCTCGACCGCCCAGGACCCCGAGCACCGGCTGCTGCGCGCCGCGCTGCGCGGGCTCGCCGACGCGCCGGTGCGCGTGCTCGCGACCTGGAACCGGCGGCTGCCCCTCGCGGCCGCTGCCCGTGTCCCGCCGAACGCGCGGGTCGTCGACTGGGTCTCCTACTCGCGCACGATGCCCAGCTGCGCGTCGTCGTCTGCCACGCCGGCCACGGCACGCTCGTGCGCGCGCTCGCATGCGGCTGCGCCGTCGTGGCCTGCCCCGCCGTCGGCGACATGAACGAGAACGCCGCGCGCGCTCGACTGGGCGGGCGCGGGCGTGCGCGCTGCCGCGCCGCTTCGCCACGCCACGCGTGCTGCGGCTCGCGGTCGAACGCGCGCTCGGTGAGCGCGCTATCCGCGAACGCGCCGGGCAGATCGCCGCGTGGGCTGACGCGCACGACTCGGGGGAGACCGCAGCGCGGCTCGTCGAGCAGTTGGCCGCGTAGGGCCTCGTCCCCCCACGTCGCCATGTACCGAGAGCTGACCGGCGCGGGGCCGCAGGAAGCGATCGCGGCAGTCGACGGGCTCTGATTGGCGCGGGCCCCTTCGGCGGCCCGAAGTGGGCAGGGTGCCCGCGCCTGAAACAGCTCCGGGGGTCCGACTCGCACGCTACGACAACCTTGCGCCAGGACTACCGCCTGGCCAGCTGAGCGTCCAAGTGAGGACACCAGCAGCGGTGATCGCTAGCCTGTAGGCATGGCTAAGCCGGAGCGCACAGGAGTCGATCCGGGCCACTCGCAGCCGAAGGCGAATGCTCCGTCGATTCGAGCCGGGCGTCTGAGGCCGGCCACGCGGCGGCTCTCAGACGTGCTGGAGCAGCGCGGTCCGCTGACCGGGCCGGTCACGGACGCCGGTACCCGTGCGCTGCTCGCAGTACGCGGCGAGACCGCCGACGACGAGCATGGCGAGCACTGAGCCGCCAGCGCAACGAGCGGGCATCCTCTACGTCGATACGTCCGCCCTCCTGAAGCTATTGGTACGAGAGGCCGAGTCAACCGCGATCGAGGCGGAACTCCTGCAATGGCCCAACCTCGCCACGAGCGTTATCACCGAAGTCGAGCTTCCACGTGCTGTGGCACGGGCTCGCGAGGAGCGCCCCGAGGCAGTCATTGACGGAAGCCTGATCCTTCAAGGCGTCATCGCCTCGGCCGCGATCATCGAACTGGGCGACGAGATCGTGACCGCCGCGCGAAATGTGGAGCCGATCTACGTCGGCGCGCTCGACGCCATCCACGTTGCAAGCGCGCTCAGCCTCGGACCCGAGCTTACAGGCGTGGCGACTTATGACCACCCGGCCGAAGCCCTCACTCGTGCTCACATCAAGGTGATCGCACCCGAATAAGGCTATACGCGGCGCCGACGACGCGACGAAACGAGCGCCGTTCGATGCCTTCGACTTCGCGTGGTTTACGACAAGGCGGGTGATCGGCCTCGATCAGCGCGACGCTAACCGAGGCCGCCACTACAGTGCTCCGCACCGACCCAGCTTGTGCGGATTGTAACTACTCCGGGGGACCGACTCGCACAGCCGCACAACCCTGCGCCAGGACTACCGCCTGAGCAAAGTAAGGCGTTGGCTGGCATCGCTGAAGAAGGACTTATGCCTCTGGCTTGGGTGCGCAGTCGGGGACCCTCGGAGTCTTAATCGGGGGCGGCGCAAGCTCCACCACCCAGGACGGCTCGATGTCCACCAAACCGGCACACCATTGGCGGCCTGCCGGACTCAAGCGCTGCGTAGGGTCAGGCAGCAAAGCATGATTGGCCGGCCGGGCAGCCTCGTGGGCATTCTCTTGCCGTCTCCAGTGCCGGCATGCCGCTATGAGAGGCGGACACTGCACCACTCCTTCCCGGCAGTCATCACGGGGGCCCCGCTCGGATGCACACAGGAGCAATCAGCACCATGCGCTCAAGCGTCCTACCGCCGTCGCTTGTGGCGTGCGGCCCTTTGACAGCTTGCCTTCTGAGCGGACCTTCGCTCGGGCGCCCGAGCCTTTGCGCTTAGACGAGCCCTTACATGACCTCCGTGCCGTCGTTGCGCGTCGTCCGCCTTTCGCGGCCAAAGGTCGCGTCGCGCTCGCGGCAACCGCCCCCTGGGGTTCGCACTTCCCCCAAGCGCCTTCGCGTTGCCCTCGGCGAACCACAGTTCGCCGTCTGCCACGACTATGCCTTCGGGCACCACGGACGCGCCCTGCGCAGGTATCGGATACTCAGTGATTTCCCCGGCAAGAGTTAGACGGCCAATGGACTCGTCTTTCCGGGATGCGCATGGAGAACCACGCTTCTTCGTGGGTCAGACGCCACCCATCGATGCCTTTCCCGGGGCTCACCCGCCGCAATCGTGGTTCCGGCGGTCGCTGTCGCCAGCAGACCCGACTCGTGTTGAGCGGCGCTTTGCTGAACGCTTCCGAGCCACGCCCAGGCCATGTTCTTACACACAGGAGAGACCGACGAGGAAACTCACACGCTCGCGTGACGCTCGCAAGGCACGCAAGGCCGGCCGCGGCGTTATGACCACTGACGACTACGCCTACATGCCATGCGTATTCGAGTGGGTACGCCAATCGCAAAGATCAACTGGCTCGCCTAAGGGCTCACGACTGAGCGTGTGAAGGGATTACGGTGTAGTTCCAGTCGCCGTGGAATGTGTGTCGGGTGATGTTCACGGCGGCGAGTTGTTCGTCGGTGATGTCGATGCCTCGTCTCGTAGTTGCCGTCATCGAGGCGGGCGTAGACCTTCAGGCCGGTGTTGGTCTTCGTCGCGGCGATCAGGTTGACGATGATCTCGAGGCTCTCAGCGGTTTGCCGCGCCAGTTCAGGCTCACGAAGCTGAACATCCGGTGCTCGATCTTGTTCCACTTCGAGGTGCCCGGCGGGAAGTGGCAGACGCGGATCCGCAGCCCGGTCGTGTCCGCGAGGCGCTGCAGCTCGTGGCGCCACAGGCGGGTCCGGGGGTTGTTGGACCCGCCGGAGTCGGCGGTGATCGTGAGCGTCTTGGCCTACGGATAGCGCATCATGCCCGAGGTGCTCCCACCAGCTGATGATTGTGTTGCCCGCAAACTGCGCGGTGTCGCGGGTGATCCCGACGCTGACCCATCCCTCCTCGGCGGCCAGGTCATAGACGCCGTAGGGGATCGCGTGCCCGAGCTGCTTGTCCTTGAAGTCATGGCCGCGGACCTCGACCGGCCGGCCCTTTGGCTCAAACTCGCGGCCGACCGCCTTGAAATCGCCGACCAGCTCACGCTTCTTGGCGTCCACGCTGATCACCGGCTCGCCCAGCCAGCGCATCGTCACGGTCTGGTTGATGTGCTGAAACTGCGCGTCGCGATCGGGGTGAGATGCCCCTCCCGCGTCTTCTTGTTCGCCTGCAGGCTGTACCCCTTGGCCTTCAACAGCCGCAGCACGGTCCGCTCCACGACATCGTGCCCCAGCTCCCGCAGCGCCTCCGCGAGCTTCGCGCCGCTCTTCGACGTCCACCGCAACGGCGACTCCGGATCACCGCGGGTGACCGGATCGACCAGCCGCTCCAGATCCTCCTCAAGTCCCGGCTCGCGCTCAAGGATCGGCGTGCGCCCCGAATGCCGGCGCACCCTCCCCGGCGCCGGCCGCTCCTCAGAATCCAGATCAGCCAGCCCGCGCAGCACCGTCGACTCCGCGATCCCCGTCGCCCTCACCACCGCCGCGAGCCCCCCATAACCGGCCGAGCGCGCCTCGGCCGCCGCCCACAACCGCCGCGTGCGCTCATCCAACACCCCCTGCGCATTCAACAACCGATATCGCTCACCGATCGCGCGCTCATCGACCACAACCCCCAGTTCTACATAACCAACCCAGCACCTTCACAAACTAAGTCGTGACCCCTTAGGGTCCGCAACGTGTCCGATGATCCGCGAATGCCAACAAGGACACGTCTCGTTTGGGAGCACGGCACGAGGGTCAAGTTCCACTACACCGAGCACGAGCACGCCGTGAGAGTCCTCGCCGAGCAGATGTTCTGTGTGCCCGACAAGCCGGGGAGCGCGGGACATGGGCTGTACGTGACGACGGTGCAGCCGCGCTCGATGCCCGACGAGAAGCTCTTGGATCTGCTGTTTGCGCGAGGGCGACCTGTAATCGCTATCGAAGGCGACGTCGTTCTCCGTGACAATGCGTCCCGGTGGAGGCGCTACTCGCACAGGAGCTATGTCCACAGCGCCTCTCCTGGGGAGGTTCTGGACTTGTCGCTCGCATTGATTGGCGTCGGGGTACGTCGTCGCGGCAACTCGGTTCTGGTCGGATGGCGTCTCACTGTCCGCCCACATGATCCTCTGCTAATCTTCCACGCGAAAGTAAGTTTGAGCCAAATGGATTCTTCGCTGCAAAGTCCGATCCCCCTGGTTCGCGCCAATGGCGGGGGCCCCCCGTTATACCGGGGGAGTGGATCGACGGCTTCGCAGATCGGCCCCCAGCTCCCGCCGCCGGTCCGCGTCCGCTTGGCGCGCTTGGGTGAGCGGTACGCCCCCCAGGAAGCTCTCGGCGGCACAGCGGGACCTGCTGGCATCCCCGATGGCAGAGCGAGACGCGACACGCCAGCCGTCAGCGGAGCTGGATGGCTTGCCGGCGAACGCGCAGGAGATGGAGAGAGCTTTCGAGGACGGCGTGTATGCCGAGCTGACTTCAGAGCAGCAAGCGTGGGTCGCCGACCCCAGCTTGCACCCCGCGCTCGCGGAGGGCGTTCGATATCCGCTCACACTCGGTCAGCTCCACGTCGTGACGGAGGCGGAGAGGCGAGCGCCAGTTGCGGCATTGGAGCGGTGGGGAACTGGTCCCGTCTCATCGAGCCGGTGCACACCGCCGCTATTACAGCGCGGCCGTCGCGCGGGCATTGCTTTTGGCAGAAACCGCTCCGCAGCAGGTCGCGACGCTGATCGCCCTCCGCCAGGGTGGGGAGTCCGCCCGTCGCCTGTGGGCGTTGATCGGCGGTGTCGGCAGAAGTCTCGCCGACGTCGGGTCGTAGCGCCGGCGAGACGGTCGCTACGCGACGTGCCGCTCGTTGCGGCAGGGTCACCGGCCACTTGTGTGCTCTCAGATGGAGGACTGATCTCGACTTGCGCTTCCCCGGCTGATTTTTCCTCGGGCTGAGCCCAGTCCTCGGGTGGTTCGATCTTGGCCGTGATGCCCGCGTGCTCCTCGAGGAGGTAGAGGAGGTTGCTGCCGCTGAGCAGCTCAAGGGGCTTGTTCTGGGCGAACTCGAACGACGCTTTGCCGTATCCGCTCGTTGTGACGAGGATTCCCTTGCTTGCGCCCTCGTTTTGCATTGTCCCGAACAGATCTCGGACGGCGCTCACACCAACTGTGTGCTTGTATCGATCGTGGCCCGCTGAGGATCGCTCACCGTGCCCGTAGCAGCTTCAGTAGCCAGAGTCACGGCGCGGTTCAGAAGAGCTGTGACCTGGGCCAACGCGCCGTCCGCCACCTGCAGCGAACCCACGCCATCGCTGGCGTTGCGGGCTGACTGAGTGAGGGCCGTAATGTTGGCATGCAGACCGTCGGCGATAGCCAGGCCGGCGGCATCGTCCGCACCCGTGTTCAGACGGGAACCAGACGACAGCTGTAAGAGGGTTTTCTGCAGCGACGCTTGGGTCATGG
Organism: Terriglobia bacterium; assembly: GCA_963699935.1. Lineage (GTDB taxonomy): Bacteria > Acidobacteriota > Terriglobia > Terriglobales > Acidobacteriaceae > JAIQFF01. The sequence continues at coordinate 119,160 of CAVOVU010000014.1, read as the reverse complement.
ACAACTGGTTCTGCGCCGCAAGGGACGAAACGTTATTCAGAATGCTAAGTGACATTTCAAAGCTCCTTTGCTGAGTTTTCGCCTGTTACCGAACCCTGCGGCCTTACCCACTGCCCATATCACCGCTTCGGTCGAATCAGGTGGTGCTATTTGCTGCGGGCCTGTATATCGGCAATTGGACTTCGGCCCATCATTCGAGTCTCAGTGACCTTAGTAGCAGTGACGCCGGTAACAGTTACTGGCCTCGCAATGCCTTGATGATCCGCCTTCGGAGTGCCGATAAGGACTTGCGCCGGAAAGGCACTCTTGTGATCCAACTGACCCGACTGAACGGCAACCCCATTGCGCTGAACTCGGACCTGATCAAGTTCGTCGAGAACGCGCCGGATACGGTGATCACCCTTAATTAATGGGGAAAAGGTCATCGTGCGCGAGACTTCCGATGATGTGATCCACCGGATTGTAGAGTTCCGGCGGGCGGTGTTGGCTGGACTGCCGTCGTGGAGCGGCTCGGACGTCAGTTCGGCGGTCTTGCGTCCGCAGGAAGCCCATCCTGTCCGTTCCGCGGAGGCCTTCCGCCGTGGATAAGAGCACGATTGGTGGAATCATTCTTGCTCTGGCCGGAATTCTCGCGGGGCTGATCATCGAGGGCGGCAAGATATCGCAGGTCCTGCAGCCCACGGCCGCCATGATCGTGCTGGGCGGGACCATCGGGGCGGTGATGATCCAGTTCCCGCTTTCGGTGGTGCTGGGCGCGGCCAAGGGCCTGGTCAACGTGTTCCTCGATCGGGCACAGGCGCCCGATGCCCTGATCAAAGAACTGGTCGGCTATGCCAATCGCGCCCGCAAGGATGGCATCGTTTCTCTCGACGCGCAGCTGGCCACCATCAAGGACCCCTTCCTCAAGAAAGCCCTGATGCTGGCCATCGACGGCGCCGAACCCGAGGAACTACGCAAGATGATGGAACTCGAGCTCGACAACCAGGAAGAACATGGCGAGCGGCTGTCGCAGGTGTTCGAAGCGGCCGGGGGCTATGCTCCGACGGTCGGCATCATTGGCGCCGTACTTGGGCTGATTCAAGTTATGCAGCATCTGGAGGACATCGCTGAAGTGGGCAAGGGCATTGCCGTCGCCTTCGTGGCCACGATCTATGGTGTGGGCCTGGCCAATATTCTGTGTCTTCCCTGGGCGGGCAAGCTGAAGATCAAGTTTCGCGAAGAGCAGGTGCTGCGCGAGATGAAGCTGGAGGGCGTGATCTCAATCCTCGAAGGCATGAATCCCCGCATGCTCGAGACCAAGCTGATGGGTTACTTGCCGGAGCATAAGCAGCAGGCGCCGGCAGAGAAAGAGAAAGCGATGGGTGCGAGCGCGTGAGCCGGAAAAAGAGGCACAAAGCGCACGCCAACCATGAGCGCTGGCTTGTTTCCTACGCCGACTTCATCACTCTTCTGTTTGCCTTCTTCGTAGTTCTCTACGCTTCCTCGCAGGCTGACAAAAAGAAAGCTGCCGTGGTGGCGGCGTCCATCAAGGGCGCATTTCAACAATTGGGCGTATTCACCGGCTCCGCGGTCGAAGGTGTCGGGGTACCGGGAAGCCCGGGCATTCTGAACCCGGAGCTCACCGACGCCCCTCTCAAGGTGGTGAAGGTGGCCGGCAATTCCGAAAAGAGCCCCGGCGGGACCGGCTTCGGCATCGACGTCGATGAGCTGCGTCATCAACTCGAGACCGCGCTCGGCGATGAGATCCGGCAGCACGAAATACAGATGCGGGTCACGCCTGAGGGCCTGGTGGTCAGCCTGCGCGAGGTTGGATTCTTCAACAGCGGCCAGGCGGTGCTGCTAAGCAACGGGTATAAGACGCTGACTCGAATCGCGACCATTCTGGGTGGCCGGGGCTTCGAGATCAGGGTTGAGGGTCACACCGACACGGTTCCGGTTCACAACTCCCGTTTCAAATCGAACTGGGAGCTATCAACCGCGCGCGCCACTACGGTTGTGTCCCTGTTAATCGAGCAGCACGGATTCGATCCGATGCTGGTTTCGGCCGCAGGCTATTCTAAATATCGTCCCGTCGAGAGCAATAAAACGGCACGCGGGCGGGCCGCCAACCGGAGAGTCGATCTGGTGGTGGTCGGGCACGTGCAGGCGAAAGACAAGCTGGCCACGACCGAAAAGCCGCCGGCGGGTCACGAGTGACATAGCCTACCCGAGAAATTTTCCTTGTACTGCCAAGGGGAAAACGGGTTAGCGGTCCTAGAAAGCCTTCTTACGCGACAATTCCTTGTCTTTGTACATACAGGCGTCGGCACGTTCGATGACCTGGAGAGGTGTTTCTCCCGGCTGCCACTGCACCACGCCAACAGAAGCGTCCATCTGGACGGTTGTTTTCCCCGCACCGGCCTGAACTGTATATTCCCCGAACACCCATTTCTGCATACGCTCGACCTGGGCTTTCGCGCCGGCGAGATCGCAATCCAGAATCATGATGAACTCATCTCCGCCCCAGCGTCCGACAACGTCGCTGGGGCGGGAATTTGATCGCAATTCTTCCGAGAACTGCTTCAACAGGCTGTCACCGGCCGGGTGCCCGTGTTTGTCATTGACCTGTTTGAACCGGTTCAGATCGAGGAACACCACACAAAACACTTGTTCATGCTGAATGCGCCATTCCATTCGCTCTTCGACGGCGCGACGATTGGGAAGTCCGGTGAGCGCATCCCGCAAAGCCAGGTTTTCTGCTGTCTTGAGCCTGATTTCGTAGTTTGAGACCTCGGCGCGCAATTGAGCAACGGACTTCTTACTGTCGTGCGCCATCTGATCCACATAGCCCCGCAGCTCGGTTGCTCTCTGCACTAGCGATGCCCGCACCTGTGCCAGATCTTCCAGGCCTGCAATGCTCTGTAACTGGGTGGTGAACTCACTGAAGTGTCTGGCATAGCGCTGGTCGCGTTCTCCCATACTTTCCGCCGTGCCGGCCAATACCAGGAGAAGCTCTTTGATTTCGTTGGCTTTGGTCTTGAAATATTCCGCAGTGCGGTCGCCCCATTGATGCAACTGTTCCTCGACGTGCTTCTCCGTGCCCTTCACCTGGGCGATCGTGACTTCTGCAGCGAGGCGTCTTCCCAGGCCATCGAGACCTCGTTGCAAGTCGGAACCGACTGCCGGACATGCCTGGGCCCCGCTCTTTCCCATGGCCAGCAGGGCGGAGCGATAGGACTCCAGGAGGGCATTGGCCAGATCGCTGGGGTCTGTTTCCATGTCCAGATACTTCTTCAGGGAAATCACTTTCCGGTCTCCTGTGCTCGTATTCTTTTTGAATCAATCTGGCCAAGGCGCACCAACTGACACTCGCGACCTGACCAACGGAGGCCATGGAACAGGGAGAGTCCTGGCCCGCGGGATGGCTGTCTTACCCCCGGTTTGCGGCGACGAATGCAGCCTCGTCGGACGCTCCCGGATTGCGGTAGCCAAACAGCTGGCGTTTCTTGACCATCTCCGCTACCTCGGGAGGCACCATGCCTTCCCACGCAGTGTCTTTTTGCCTGATTCGCATCAGCACATCGCGAGAGAAGATGTGCAGCACGCTCTCGTCGAAGTTGTCGAGTTGCTTGATCCTGTTTTGTTCCACCAGGTGCCGGAAAAGATTGTGCTGGGTGCCGGGGATTTCCACGTTCTCGACTGTCCTGAGCTGGCCGGTGGCCTGGTCGCGCAGGGGATAGACGTAGAGCCGCAAGTCCTTGGTGAAGAGCCTTCCGAAGGCTTCGAGGATGCCGCCTTCAAGCTCGGTGTAGTACTTTTCATTGAAGAGGTCCTGGAGGTTCGCCACGCCCATGGCCACCGCGATGGGGCCCGTGGTGTATCTGGTCAGGTAGGCGGCCAGGCGGTAGTACTCGAAGTAATCCGAAATCAGCACGGTCTTGCCCACCGCACCTAACGCGTCGGCCCGCGCCAGAAAATCGCTGAGATCGATCTGACCGGCTTCGAGCAGGTTGCGCATGGTGATTTCCATGAGCTGCACCACTCGCTTCTCTTTGACTTCGGGCTCGCTGGAGAAGCGGTCCTGGGCGCAGCGGACCATGTCCATGTTGACCTTGGTCACTGGCCGAAAGCTGCCTCGCTCCACCAGGATGGCATTCTTGCGCAGCACCTCCGACGGTTGCAGCACTTCCCCGCCGGGCCCGAAGATGGCGGCCCCGCTCAGGCCGAGTTGCACCAGCTTCAGGCTCATCACGCGATTGTCCACGTGGCGGAATTCAATGCCGGAAAACTCGACCATGTCGATTTCGAGGCGCTCGGTCGTAAGGTTGTCCAACAATGATTCCAGCATCAGGTCGGGCTTGTGATGGAGAAAGAAGGCGGCGTAAAGCAGATTGACTCCGACGATCCCCAGGGCCTCCTGCTGCAGGCTATTCTCATGATCAAGCATGCGAACGTGGATGATGATCTGGCTGTCCTCATCGCGGGGGTGGGTCTGGAACTTGACCCCCATCCAGCCGTGGCACTCATTGTTGCCCTGAAAGTTGCGGGCGGCGACGGTGTCTGCAAAGGCGAAGAAGGCGGTGCTGTTGCCGCGCGAAGAGCGCAGGCGTTCCATGTTCAAGCGGTGTTCATAGTCGAGCATGCTCTGCAGCCGCTCGCGCGACACATAGCGCTTGCACAGCCCGTAAATGGCGTCGCTGACCGCCATGTCATAAGCCGAGATGGATTTGGAAATGGTGCCGGCGGCGGCGCCCACTTTGAAGAACCAGCGTGCCACTTCCTGCCCCGCGCCGATCTCGGCGAAGGTGCCGTAACGCAGCGGATCAAGGTTGGTTTTGAGCGCTTTCTGATTGGTGGTCAGGCGGGGACGTTCTTCCGCAAACGAAGTCTCGATTCGGTTGGTCATGATCGGCACACCGTTCGCAGCTAGAAGCGGTACATCATCGTGAAATCCAGGAATGCCGTGGTTGACCTGTGGCTCTTTTGCAGCGCGGTGAGCGCCGGATCCGTGGAGGTCACGGTATCGTGAAAGGTGTACACACCCACCGTTTCCCGCCAGTACAAGTGTCCGGCCATGGCGGGCGAAGGCAGAAAGAAGCTCACCATGGGGCCCTGAAGATCGTTGGTACATTGTCCGTTGGGCACGCTGCATCCCCTGGCATCAACGTGCTCGGCGCCCTTCAGCTTGTAATCGACTTGCAGGCGCATTGACCATCGGGTGACGCAGTCCTCGCCCGCACAATCCTTGTGAAAATAATCCTTGCCGCCTCCGACGGAGGGATGGAAGCCCTGCTTGGTGTAGTTGGTGGTTGATAGCTCGCTCCAACTGGCCCCGCCGCCCGCAAACCAGGCATTGCTGAAGCGGTAGTAGATGGAAGAATCCAGGGATCTCTGGTGGCCGTTGGCGTTGCCGATGGTGTTGTCGTTCGACTTGTGCGAATTGTCATAAGCCGCGCTGGCCGACCAGATCAGATGGTTCTGGTCAATCCTCAGTCCCCCGCCGATCTTGCCCGACAGCGGGGCATAGCCACCGCCGTTGAGGCCCACACCGCCGAAGATGAACGGGCGCGGCCACTCGATTTTGGGAAATGAAGAACTGGAGTCGGAAGTTTTCGTGGCCAGTACGGCGTTCTGGGCAGATGCCTGCGTACCCACGAAGCTCAACACCGCAATTAGAAGTATCGATTTAGCGCGCATGCGTTTCAGCCTCCGACGAACTTCAATTGCCCTGTGGCCCGAACTTCGCGGGGGCTTTATCGGTACATTGATTGGGATTCTTTAATGTTGCGCCGGGAGTTCGAAGCGACCCGGCAGGACAGCGACTGTTGGATTCGCGTTGCACTGGTTCGTGGCCGGGCCGCAGAGCGGAAGACTTGGCGGGCGAAAGTTGAGGAACCCAACCAGGTACTGCCGGCAAACGCCGTCAAGTCATGGAGGCCGGGCGTCCCGCCCTCCAACTGAAGCGCCGGCTGGAGCGCGCTACGTCGTGAATCGATTTAGTCACGGGCTGAAACAAATGAACCAGTCCGAATTCCGCAACGAATGATGTCGGAATTCCGACGATTCCCCGGTATTCGTTTTCTCAGTGCCGGACTTTGTTAGGCTTCACAAAGTCCTTGCGCGCACTCGTTGATGGAAGATCATTACGGTATTCCCAAGCTTCTGGCGATTGATGACGAACCAAAGGGCCTCGGTCTCATCAAGGACGCCCTTGTCGATAGCGGGCTGGAAATTCTCACCGCGAGCAATGTGGTGGAAGGCCTTGAAGTACTGAAGGCAAGCCGGCCGCGAATCGTTCTGCTTGAACTGCGGATGCCAGGCGCCCGCGGGTTGGAAGTACTCGAGTCCATTCTGGGCATCGATCCCGGCACAGAAGTGATCCTGATGACCACCCACTACTCCGCTGAAGCCGCCATTGAGGCGATTCAGAGGGGGGCCTGCGATTACTTCAGCAAACCAATTAATGCCGACCAGCTCCGCCGGCGGATTTCTCAGCTTTTGTGGGAGGCCGAGGAAAGGCGAAGGACCTACCGTCTTGACCACGAACTGGTCCACGCTTGTCAGTTTGAAGGAATTGTCGCGCGCAGTCCGATCATGCTGGATGTGTTCGCCAAGATTCGAAGAGTGGCCCCGCACTTCGGCACTGTTCTGGTCACGGGCGCTACAGGCACGGGAAAGGAACTGGTGGCGCGCGCCCTGCACCGCCTCAGCCCTGCTTCGGCCAGCCCTTTTGTGGTCTGCAACTGTTCGGCGATTGTCGAATCCCTTCTGGAGAGTGAACTGTTCGGGCACGTGAAGGGTGCTTTCACCGGCGCTACTCAAGACAAGCTGGGCGTGTTTGAGTATGCCAATCATGGCACTGTGTTTTTGGACGAAATCGGCGAGCTGCCGCTAACGGCGCAGAGCAAGCTTCTGCGGGTATTGCAGAATCATGAGATCCAGCGAGTCGGGTCGCCGGCCCCCAGAATCGTTGACGTGCGCGTCATCGCCGCCACCAACCGGGACCTGCGATCCATGGTGAACGAAGGCACTTTTCGAAAAGACCTGTTTTATCGATTGGCCATGATCGAGGTGAAGTTGCCGGGATTGGCGGAGAGGCGAGAGGACTTGCCCTTGCTGGAAAGGCACTTCCTGGAAAAATTCGCAGGGGAATACAGGAAGCCTTTGAGCGGCATGACGCGCCGCGCCCAGACTCGCCTGGCGAATTACTCGTGGCCCGGAAACATCCGGGAGCTGGAGAACGTCATCGGCAATGCCTGCATGATGGTGGACGGACCCGTCATCGACGTCAGCGATTTGCCGGAAGAGGTACGAGGGCAGTCGGGACCTGCCGTCGGACAAGACGAGAGCCTGATCTCCCTGGAAGAATTGCAAAAGCGGCATGCCAAACGGGTCTTAGACAGGGTTGGCGGCAACAAGTCTCAGGCGGCCGAGATTCTGGGCGTGTCCCGGGCCACCATCTATCATTTGCTCGAACAGACCAGGCAAGTAAAGGGCGCCTGATTGAAGGTAGAGCATCCGGTTGATGGTTTGACCTCCGCCGGATCAGGGCCAACACGGACTCGGTCAAGCGGGACCAGCGGGGCGGCCAGCCATTGACCGGGGCCTCTGTCTCATCTCCAAGTTCAGCCAGGGCCCGGCACAGATCTTCGGAATCGGGAAAACTTGCGATTCCTCGATGCAGCACTTCTCTCGCCCGCTGCAGTTGCCTGGCATGCACCCGAATGCTGGCAGCACGAAGATAAGCCCTGGCGGTGCCTTCAAGGCTGGCTAATTCTTCCGCCTCTTCGGCCGCATCCGCGAGATGATTGAGGCTTACCAGGACTTTCATGAGCCGCTGGCGGATTTCGATATTTTCCGGAGCCTGCCGCGCCGCCTCCCTGAGCCGCGATATTCCCTGCTCGCGCCGGCCGAGGCCAACCTCGGTGTATCCCAGTTTGCTGTTTAGCACGCAATCGTATCCGGCAAGTCTGAGCGCGTCACGGTAGGCTGTGCACGCCTCCTGCAGCCGGCCGAGATTGTGCAGCGCGTCGCCGCGAAGGTGCTCGCGCAGCGCCCGGCTGTGCGGGTCGGGATGCGCGGCGTCTAACGCGGCCAAAGCCTGGTCGCACTGGCCAAGCTCGAGATAGATCATGCCCTTGAACACCGCCGCGGGAGTTGCTCTCGGCTCCAATGCCAAGGCCCGCTCGAAGCAGCGCAGCGGCTCCGCTGGTTCCCGGGAACACTCATATTCCTGAAGGCCGAGCTGGGTCCAGGCCATGGCATCGTCGGGCAGTTCGCGAACTTTCATGCGCAACATGTCTCTGTAGGCTGCCGCCTTCGCCCTTCTCGCTTCTTCCTCCACCAGCTGGCCAAAGTGATGGATGCAGAACTTCGCCATGGACAGTCGCCGCCCCACGGCATGGATTCGGGTTTCGACCAGCTCATGCACCCGCCCGACGAAATAAACCTCCGGGTCGCGGCGAAACAGGCGGCAGTTTTCGTGAACGAAATATGCCGGGGCATGCTGGGCGCGGGAGTGCGGGTTCCTGTTCGGCATGGCGACCCGATCCCATCCCCGGCCGGTAGTGGTGGGAATGTAATTGCGAATAGGCACGAGATATCCGCCTGCGCTGGATGCCAAGAGATTCGGAATCTGATTCCGGGCTTCGTGATCCAGTTCCTCGTCGGCATCGAGCACCAGCACCCAGTCAGTCTGCATGAGTGCGAGGGCGGCATTGCGGGCCCGGGCGAAGTGATCTTCCCAGGGGATGGAAATTACGGTGGCGCCAAATTGGTGGGCAATATAGGCGCTGTTGTCAGTCGAGCCGGTGTCGGCGACCACAATCTGACTGACCATTCCGGACACACTCTGGAGGCAATGTCCCAGGCTCTGCGCCCCGTTCTTCACGATCATCGAGAGACCGACAGTCGGCATGCCTTCCTCATCAAGCGCTAATTCACGGACTCGTCCGGAGAGATGAGAGCAAGTTCTTGGCCAAGGTGATGGCCGGGGAATCGACCACACTTTTAATCGGTTGGCACCGTCAATCCCCACCTGGAGGGCCCTGCCGCACGATGGTGAGTGAGAGTTACCCGGGGGAGAACGGTTGTGGTGATTAAAGGCGAATGAGGCAAGAAAATTGCAGAGTCTTCTGGGACCCATGAGCCAGCACGACGATGCCATCGCTGCTTTCCAGGAAGGCCGCCCCGCGGAGGCCTTGCGGCTGCTGGAAGAGCTGCTGGCGGTGAAGGAAACATCCGACCTGTGGAATGACTGGGCGGCGGTGCAACTGGGCTCCGGGAATATCAGTCAGGCAGAAAACGGATTTGCTCGAGCTCTGGAACTGGATTCGCAGAACAGCGATGCCGCGGCCAACCTGGGATTGTTGCTGCTCAGCCGAGGTGATTCCGCACGCGCGATTCCCCTGCTGACACAAGCATTGCCGGCATTGCCAGCCCAGCACCAGAAGCTTGTTGGTGACTTGCTGGCAGCACGGGCAGCCGCACCCCCTACTCACGACGGGAGAACTTCCGCCGGACAAAGCCTTCGCATCCTGGTGATCAGCGACACCTTCCCTGGCTCCGTGAGCGTCGGAGGCGATGCGCGATTGCTGGATCTCCTGCGCGCGTGGCGGGAACAAGGCAACGAGGTGAGCTTTATCGCGCGTGAAGCCGAGAACCGTGAGCAGTGCGAGCCCGCCCTTCACGAAGCTGGCATTCGCATTTATGGAAACGATCCGGAACGCTTGCCCTGCCTCGGTCGGGAAGCCAGTGACAGCGGGCCATCCTGGTCCTTCCGGGGATTGCTGGAACAGGAGCGATTCGACGTCGCCATTTTGATGCAGAGCTTCAGGCGCGGCATATCGGTATGCGAACAATACCTTGATGATCTGCGGCTGCATTCACCCGGCAACCAGAATCGTAGTCTTTGTCGAAGACCTGCACTGCGCACCCCGCAGCAGAGATGAAAGATCGCTGGCTGAGTTCGAAAGAGATGAGGATTGGGCGTGCCGGCAATGCGAGGTATTTGAGCGGGCTGACCTGGTGGTCGTCCCCACGGAAGACGATGTGGTCACATTGCACCAAGCGTCGCGGGATCTGGGGGTTGAAGCCGCGCCGCCATGGCTTACGAGTGCAGGGTTGGCAGGCGTCCGGCGGCGGGTGCTCGATCTGGTCCCCAGGATTGCGGCCGGAGGGCCCTGTTCGGCGGTTTTGATAGAAACGTTATTTCGCGAACGTCTGGCAGCCAGGTCGGGTGAAGACAGGCTCCTGGGACAACTCGAGTGCTATGTACGCCTCGCCGAACAGATGCTTGGAGAAGGTAAGCCGGAGAAGGCCCTCGAACAGCTGCGGCACATTTTCGGGCGGTCGCCGGAATCGATGCGGGCAGGATACTTTTCTTCGCAGGTCTTCATCGTGCTCAAGCGTTGTTACCGGCAATTGGGTGACGTGGAGATGGCGGAGCGCTGCGGGGCGGAAGCCCGGCGTCGCGTAGTCGTGCACGCGCCGACAGCGGGCGCAAGCCAACGCCGCCAGTCGGGTGGCCCGTTGTTTTCGGTCATCGTGCCCACCTACAACCGCTTGCATATTCTAAGAAGGTGCCTGGCGGCGCTGGAGGCCCAGACTCTTCCTGCCACCCATTTCGAAGTCATCGTTATCGACGACGGGTCTTCCGATGCAACCCAGGAACAGATGAGCCAATTTCGACCTCCCTTCCTCTTCCACTACCTGCGCCAGAGAAATTCCGGCACCGGCGCGGCCAGGCGCAACGGCCTGGCACACGCCAGCGGCGAGTACCTGCTGCTGATGAATGACGACACCATCTGTGATCGCGACCTGCTGAAGCAGCACCTGCAGGTACAGCGGAAATATGCCCCGGAACGATGGGCGGTGCTGGGCAACTTTGAATATCCCGCGGCCGCGCGGCACCGGGCGCTGACCCGATATTTCTGCGTCGAGCCCTTCATGTTTCCGCAGGTGAGCATGGAGGAGGCGTGCCCCTACGGGTACTCTCATTTCATCACCTGCAATCTCAGCATCCGGCGGGATGCGGTGATGGAAGCCGGCTCCTTCGATTCGACCTACAAACTCAGTGAAGACACCGAGCTTGGCATCCGCTTATTCGAGCGAGGGTACCGGGTGTTCTACCATCCCGACGCTCATGCCTTTCATGATCACCTTCCCTACCCGGCGCGCAATTTGATCCGGCGCGCGCGCGTCTATGGTCAGGATTACTTCTACATGTTTGGCAGGCACCCTCGAGTGATTCGCGAGTGGGCCATGCCGGTGAAGTTGACGGCGATGGATGAGGAAAATGCGGTCCGCATTCTGGCTTATGTGGAGGAACATCGCCACGAGGTTGAGGAGGCCGTCGAGGCCGTCGAGCGTTGGGATTCGGTTGATTTTGAGCCACTCCTGACCGACCAGCCGGAAACCGCTTCCATGGTGCTCCGCCTCTTCCAGCAAGCCGTACCGGCAATCCACTGGTTCTACCTGTTTGAGACCATGCTCCACACCATGATCCGGGAATTGGGCTTGCGCCACTTGACTGCGAAGAGCCCCGTCCTGCAAGCGGCGCAGGGAGCAGGAAGTTAGATAAAGAATGAGCCAGGAGACATTACATCCGCGCGAGATTGCTCAGGCCACGCTTCAGGGGCCGCGGGGAGCTCTCCCTTTCCACCTGTTCAAGACCGAGGTGTCTTTCCAGGTGGCGAACAGCATTTTCGCGGGAACCACGTACCCCACGATTTCGTTTTGTGACCGGCGTTAAAACCATTGTGGACATTGGAGCCAATGTCGGCGCCGCTTCCGTTTACTTTGCCATAGGTTATCCGGAAGCTCAGGTGTATGCCTTCGAACCCGGAAGCGCTCCCTTCTCCCTGTTGCGGCAGAACGTGGAACCATTACGCAATATAACGGTCTTCCCTTTTGGCCTTCACTCCCGCGAACAGACGCTGTCTTTGTTTCACGGGAAAAACGACAGCGTGGAATCGTCCTTGTGTTCCAGCTTACGCACCAGTGGGGAGGGCGAGCAGATTCGCCTGGTGTGCGCGCCTGACTTCTTTGCTGAACACGGCATCAACAAGATCGATGTGCTGAAAATCGATACTGAAGGTTGCGAAGTGCCGATCCTTCGGTCCCTGAATCGGTACCTGCCTGAAGTGAAGGTGTTGTACATCGAATATCACAGCGAGCGCGACCGCCGGATGATTGATGAACTCCTGGCGCCAACCCATGTCTTGTGGCGTGGCCAGGTCAGCCTCGCGTATCGCGGCGAGTTCTGTTATCTGAAACGTGAGTTGGTGCCTGACGAAAGCGAAACTCACACCTGTGAAATTCTCATGGACTGGGAGTAAGAAGAGAAAATCATGTTTGCGATTATCGGAATTCTCGTTGTCTTCGGCGCCGTCGCCGCCGGATACCTGATGGAGCACGGCAACCTCAAAGTGCTCATGCAACCCGCCGAGCTGGTCATCATTGGCGGGGCGGCGATCGGCACCGTGCTGGTGGCCAATCCGCTGCATATTCTGAAGAAGATCGCCGGCGGATTCGGCGCCGTCTTTGGCGGAAGCAAGTTCAACCAGCAAAGATATCTGGAAACACTGAAGATGATGTACGACTTGTTGAACAAGGCCCGCAAAGACGGTCTGGTCGCGCTCGAAGCCGACATCGAGGACCCGGCCAAGAGCCCGATCCTGTCAAAATATCCCGCCTTTCATCAAGGACCATCACATTCGTGATTTTGTCTGCGACACCATGCGCATGGCGGTGAGCGGCGGCGTCGAACCCTTCGACCTCGACCAGATGATGGAGCTGGACATGGATGTTCACCATCACGATGCCACCCAACCGGTGCAGGCGTTGAGCACCATGGCCGACTCGCTTCCCGGCCTGGGCATCGTAGCGGCAGTGCTGGGCGTCGTCATCACCATGGGCGCGCTGGGAGGGCCTCCGGAAGAGATTGGTCACAAAGTCGCCGCCGCGCTGGTAGGAACGTTTCTGGGAATCCTTCTTTGCTATGGATTGGTCGGGCCGGTTGCCGCCAACATGGCCAAACTGTCCGAAGACGAGCACGCTTACTATCACGTGCTGCGGGTTCTGATGTCTTCCTTCATGAAGGGAGCTCCTCCCATCATGGCGGTCGAGGTGGCGCGGCGCGCGGTCCCCGGCCACGTGCGGCCAAGTTTCAAGGAAGTCGAAAAGAAATGCCGGACCAGCGACTCGACGGCGGCAGCGGCGGCCAAGGCGGGGGCATAGCCGTATGCCTGGCCTGGACGAAGCGAAACGCCCCATCATTGTCATCAAGAAAAAAGGCGGTCACGGCGGCCATCACGGCGGAGCCTGGAAAGTTGCCTACGCCGACTTCGTGACCGCCATGATGGCATTGTTCATCGTGCTTTGGCTGATGAACAGCAGCAAGCAGATACAGGTCGCGGTGGGCGGTTACTTCAAAGATCCAACCGGGACTTCCAAAAAAGTGGGCAGCAACCAGATTGGCTCGGGAGAAAACTTTACCCTGACCAAAGACAACATGCCCAAGCTGAAAGAGGAGCTTCAGAAGGCGGTCCGGCAAGTCACCAATTTCGACAAGCTCAAGAACCAGATCGAGATGACGATCACGTCGGAAGGATTACGCATTGAACTGCTGGAGTCGTCTTCGGGAACTTTTTTTGAAAGCGGCAAGCCCGGGTTGAATGACGATGGCCGCGAGCTGCTGGTTGCCCTGGCGGAACAACTGGGAAAGCTTCCCAACCACATCTCCATCGAAGGTCACACCGACGCGAAACCGTACGCCTCGAATCGGGACTACAGCAACTGGGAACTTTCCTCCGACCGAGCCAATGCCGCACGGAGACTCATGCAGGCCTCGGGGTTGCGCGCCGACCAGGTTTCGCAGGTGAGAGGCTACGCCGACCAGAGGCTGCGCGTTCCCGGCAACCCCCTGGAACCCTCGAACCGCCGTATTTCCCTGATCGTGCAATACATCGTCAAGGATGAAGATGAAGAACCGGTACACACTCCAGAGGCCGAACCGGGCGCGAAGGCGCAAGAGAATCAGGAGAGTCAACACTAGAACGAAGTCTGCCGGCGTCCCCTGGAGGCTACGAGATCGACTGGACGAACTGCTGGATATTTCTTCGATCTTTTGAAGACGAGTTGAGGAAGTTCAGGCCGCACCGGCCGTCCTGGCTATATTCCACACTGCCGGGGATCTGCAGGGGCGCAAGGCCGCCCGGGAGCAGCATCCTTATCGTGACCGTTGTTTTTGGAGCCAGGGGCTGAAGAAGTTCCGCGGCAAGCCCATCTTCGCTGATGTCCGTGCACACCGCTTCGTAGCGTTCTCCGGTGGCGACCACCTCCAGAGAGAAACTGAAATTCGCCGGGACCCGGGGAGCGCGAAAGCCGAAGGGCCGAACGGAGACCGAGTTTTCATCGCTTTTCATCGATAAGGATTAGAAATGGCCTCGCTGTGCCACCCCTCCTGCTCAAGGCGTGTCTTTGAATCAGACACCCTGTCTGGAAAGCTTACACCTCTGAAACGCTTCAACCCCTCGAATTAGCACAAAATTAAGCAAACACCTGTTGGCATGGCAATTGCATTAGGATGGAAATGCTTCTCGTGCTGGAAGCATTTGCTTGGGACGGCATTGCGAACTCAAGAGTTCTCGCATGCCGCAGTCTTTCGGGAATCATATCGGTACATCAGTTGGTTTTCTTCAGGAGTCTGGTTGCTGACTCTGGCAACGAAATTCTTGATGAACCGGTTTCAGCAGCACCTGCAGCTGGAAACCGGATCGACCGTTCAGGAAAGGGCCCTGTGAACACGGAACAGCAGCGTCAGAACAACACAATCCCTCAAGTACTGGTGGCGGAAGACGATGTGCCACTGGGCAATTTTCTCCGGCGGCAGCTGGAGTCGGAATCCTACGGCGTGAAGCTGGTTCAGGATGGCGAGTTGGCGACGGAAGCCGTGGGTCGCGACAAATATCACCTTCTCATCCTCGACCTGAATATGCCAAAAATGGATGGGCTGGCGGTGCTGAGCCACGTCCGTCCCAAACAGCCGCAACTGCCGATCCTGGTATTGACTGCCCGGACCCAGGTGGAAGACCGGGTTCTCTCGTTCGACAGTGGCGCCGACGATTGCCTGCTCAAGCCGTTCTCGTTCTCCGAGCTGACCGCCCGGGTGCGGGCGCTGCTGCGGCGGAATCCCTATCTGCCGGGAAGCCCTCTTCAAGTAGGAGACCTGATTTTCGACAGCCGGGAATATCGGGTTGAGCGCGCCGGTAAGCGAATCAACTCTGTCGGGCAAGGAATTTGCCCTGCTCGAATACCTGATGCGAAACGCGCGCCAGACCGTCACCCGCGCCATGATCATGGAGCACGTCTGGAACATGCCATTCGACAACTCCACCAACCTGGTCGATGTGTACGTCAAATATGTTCGCGACAAGGTGGACAATCCCGAGTTTTCCACGCCGCTGCTTCGCACCGTGAGGGGCGTGGGATACCTGATTTCGGACAATTAAGG
The DNA here is from genome assembly GCA_963699935.1 of Terriglobia bacterium. Classification (GTDB taxonomy): domain Bacteria; phylum Acidobacteriota; class Terriglobia; order Terriglobales; family Acidobacteriaceae; genus JAIQFF01. Next base: position 103,667 of record CAVOVU010000014.1, on the reverse strand, counting down.
AAACTGAGGAAAGCAATGCACTCCTTTACCCATAGTTCTGCTTCTCAAGAGAAGTTCTTGCGCATGCTCGCGGCCAGTATGCACCAGATGGCGCAGCCCATGTCGACCATCCAGGCTTCGCTGGAGATTGCCCTGCTGAGCCCTACTACCGAGACGGAATATAAGGAGATCGCAGAAAATATCCTGGGGCAGTTGCGCAGCGCGGTGGAGTCTATGCAGTTCGCCGCCCGCCTGGCCAGGTTTCAGCAGCCCGCAGCGGATGTGCGCGACGTACTCCTCAGCGTGGTTCTGGAAGAGGTGATCTCAGGCCTGCAGCACACGCTTGACAGCGCGCAGCTCCGGCTCTTGTTTTTCCGTCCAGAACACGAGCCCTTGATAAGTGTTTCACCCGCTCGGCTGAGGCAAATGCTTTTCTATGTGCTGCAGGCGGTGCAGGGTTATTCCCGGCCCGGAGATCTTGCGAAGATCGAAATCCAGGGGCCGGCGGACCATCTGGTGCTGCGGATCAAACATTCTCCCGCCCGCAGCAACGGGGCGTCTCGCACCCGGCCGTCCTCCGATGACATGGCGGACAGAGCGCTCGCCCTGGCGGACGCCATCGTGACCAGCGCCGGGGGTGAATTCAAGGTTGGCACCAGTCCTTTGCTGATCGTTGCTGATTTCCCGGTGAAGCGCGAACACACAAAGCCCCTGCTATCGACAAGAGCAATGTGGCCGACTTCTCCAGTTCACAGTCGTCCGCTGGTTCGCACCGCTTTTTCAAAACGTCGTGACTCAGTTGCGGGCCGAACGCCCGTCACCTTATTAAGCGAGGATGGTTCCCAGAAGCCTATGAGCATCGTACCCATGCCGGTGTGTGACGCAGTTTCCGGAGTCCTGATTGTCAGTCCCAATGGCGAATTGCGCCGTGAGTTGATGTCGCGGATCAAGTCGGAGCGCTGGCACCTGATGGAAGCGGTCAGCGGCGCCCATGCGCTCGGCCAACTCGAGACCGAAGATTTCCAACTCCTGTTGCTCGATTCTTCCCTTCCCGACCTCAATCCGAACGAATTTCAGAAAATGGTGCGGGCACAATTCCCCCACCTGCAGATCCTTCCCCTCGATCGGCAAACGGGATTGCCGGTGCCGTCCTCATCGCGCGCCCCGCTCGGTGATGAACTTGCGGGAATGTTGGGAACTACCGTCGTGATCGCGGGGACGCCAGAGATCATCAGCCATGAACAGCTGAACAAGTCAGTCAGCCCCCTGCCCGGAATGATCGGCACTTCGGTGTCGATGCAGCGGGTTTATCACATGACGCAACTGGTGGCGCGGCGCGACACCACGGTCCTCGTACTGGGGCAAAGTGGAACCGGAAAAGATCTGGTGGCCCAGGCCATTCACAATCTCAGTCCCCGCAGATCGAACCCGTTTGTGGTAATCAACTGCGCGGCCATCCCCGAAGCCCTGCTCGAAGCCGAATTGTTCGGCTACACCAAGGGAGCCTTCACCGGCGCGGTGCAATCCCGCATCGGACGAATACACGCCGCGCAGGGAGGAACGCTTTTCCTCGATGAGATCGGAGACCTGCCCCTGGGCCTGCAGTCCAAGCTGCTGAGGTTTCTGGAGCAGGGCGAAGTGCAGAGACTGGGCAGCACCGACAGTTTCAAGGTGGACGTACGGGTGGTGGCGGCGACCAACGGCAACCTGCGCAAACTAGTCCAGGAAAAACAATTTCGCGAGGACCTTTATTACCGCCTGGCCATCTTCCCGATTGAACTGCCCCTGCTCAGGGACCGCATGGAAGACCTGCCCACCCTGGCAATGAGCTTTCTCGACCGCTTCAGCTCGCGCCGGCTCTCCCTGAGTTCGGAGGCAACATTCCAATTGCTGCAGCACAGTTGGCCCGGCAATGTGCGCGAATTGCGCAACGTAATCGAGCGGGCCACCATCCTGGCGCAGGACGAGCGCCAGGTGTTGTCGAAGCATATCGTGGTGTAGTCGGCGTTAGATAGAAAAGGGTGCACGCAGGAACAGCCGACCGCAGCGGCTAAAGCCGGCCTGCTCCCCTGGCTTTGTGAGCACGACTCAAGTCGTGCCCTTCCCAATCTGTGGCTTGGCTAAAGTCGTGCCCTTCCCAAGGCGATGCGACTTGGCGTTTCCAGGACCCTCTTTCGAAGCCGCGTCCAATCAAATGTTCCTGCGGTTACCCCCGTCACCGCTCCTTCCACATTAGAACCCTTTGGCATCCGCGTTGCATTGCCAGTAGGCAGATGTTGCCTACTTCTCATCACGCTCCAATGAATCCGCCTCCCGGCGCCGTCAAAGGCCCGCTGGCGGAGGCCTTCAAGGCATTCATGGCCACGGCTGACCGGATGGAAGCGTCCTACAGTCAGCTGCAAGGGGAAGTCGCGCGGCTGCGACGCGAACTGGAAGAGCGGAACGCCGCCCTCACTCAGAGCCTGGCCGAAAACAAAAATATTCGGACCGCGCTCAAGCGCATCCTGGACGCCTTGCCGTGCGGCGTAATTGTTCTTGATGCCAACGATGGCATTGTTCTGGTGAACCCCGAAGCGGGCCGGTTGCTGGGAACACCCGCTGATGCCGCCTCACTGTTACAGCAATTCCCTGCCCATATCCAGGCCCTGCTCAAGACGGCAATTGCACGCGACGACGAGCATGAAGTTACGCTTGATGCGGAGAAGAGCGCGCGCTGGCTCTCCATTCGCAGAACGGCGCTGCACATCGAGCCCTCTTCAGACAGCGGCTCGCCTCCAGATCAATTCATTCTCATCCTGCGCGATGTAACCGCACGCAAGGAAGCTGAACAGCAGCGCGAAACTTCGCGCAACATGCTTGCCCTGGGAGAAATGGCTGCCGTGCTTGCGCACGAAATCCGCAATCCTCTGGGCAGCATGGAATTGTGGACCAGCGTGCTCGAGCGCAAGGCTGCGGTGGGCGAGGAAGAAAAGTATTGTGTGGAGCATCTTCAGGCTGGCATCCGTTCGCTCTCGGCGACGGTCAACAATGTTTTGCAGTTCCACGGCCACGGATCGGCCAATCACGTCCGCCTGCAGCTGAGAACGGTTTTGCAGAACGGAATCGCGTTCATTCGCCCCCTGGCTGAGCAGGCCGGAGTCAAGCTCGAGGTCAACTTGGAAATCGACAACGTCGTAATCGACGGCGATCCTAATGGCCTGCAGCAAGTCATTCTGAATCTTGCCATCAACGCTTTCCGCCATACGCCGGCGGGCGGTTCCCTGACTATTTCCGCCCGGCAGCACGGCGAGCTCGCGATCGTCGATTTCGCGGACACCGGCGAGGGTATTCCGGAGCAGGACCTCGCGAGAATCTTTAATCCTGGCTTCAGCGGGAGCCAGCAAAGGCCAGGCCTCGGACTCACCATCTGTCAAAGAATCATGGAGCAGCATCGAAGCACGATCCGGGTGCAAAGCCGCGCCTGCAACGGCACCAGATTTTCGCTGGAGTTTCCCGTCCTATGAATTCGCAGGCAAAGTCGGTGTTAGTGGTCGATGACGAGCCCGGCATGCGCATGGCATTGAAGGCCACTTTCGAGCGCGATGGCTGGCTGGTGGAAACCGCCGCCGGCGCGGTGGAAGCGGAGCGCAAGTGCGGCCAGACTACCTTCCCACTGATGGTGACCGACGTTTGCATGCCCGACGGCGATGGTCTGGAGCTGATGCGCAAAGTGCGAAGCGCGGACGCTTCCACGGCCGTAATCGTGTTGACGGCTTTTGGCACCGTGGCGCAGGCAGTCCAGGCCATGCAGAACGGCGCCTGCGATTACCTGACAAAACCATTCTCTTTTGAGCAGTTGCAATCAACCGTGGAGCGGGTGATGCGGAACTCCGGCGGCAGCCAGGTGGCCAAACCGAGCCGAACCGAAATCATCGGCCGGTCGCCGGCCCTGATGCGCGCACTCGATCGCGCCCGGTTGGCGGCCCAGACCGATGCTGACATTCTGGTAGAAGCCGAGAGCGGCACGGGAAAAGAATTGCTGGCGCGCTTCATCCACGAGGCCAGTCGCCGCCGGGAAAAGCCCTTTATCGCGATCAATTGCGCGGCTGTTCCCGAACCGCTGCTCGAGAGCGAGTTGTTCGGCCACGTGCGTGGCGCCTTCACTGGGGCCACGGTGGCTAAGTCGGGAAAATTTGAGCTGGCAAATGGCGGAACATTGCTGCTCGATGAAATCGGCGAAATGCCTTTGGAGTTGCAGCCCAAACTGTTGCGAGTCCTGCAGGAACGCGAAGTTGAGCGGCTTGGGGACACGCGCACCATTCCGGTGAACATCAGAATCATCGCCACCACTAACGTATCGCTTCAGGAAATGGTGGAACGCGGCCGCTTCCGCGCCGATCTGTACTACCGGCTCAATGTGATTCCGCTTACCCTTCCGCCGCTGCGTGAACGGCTGGACGATATTCCTGTGCTGGGCGAGTATTTCGCGGCCAAGTTTGCGCAACAGGCAGGACGTCCCGCACCAAGACTGGATGCTGACTTTTTGGCCGGCCTCAAACGTCACGCCTGGCCCGGCAATGCGCGCGAACTGTCCAATTTCATGCGGCGCGTAGTCACGATGAACAGCGATTGCAATATTGGACCTGAGCACCTGGCGGCGGAGCTGTCAAAACCGCCGGTTCTCAAGGCATTCCCCGATCAACACCTGCTGCAGGCGGGAACGCCTATTCGCGAACTCGAGCGTCAGCTTCTGGAGACCACTCTGCAACTCACGGGCGGCAACCGCACCCACGCGGCCGAGATGCTGGGAATCAGCCTGCGGACAATTCGCAACAAGATCCGGGAGTTCGGCCTGCCGCCGAGGAGGTATGCCTGATGAGCTCGATGCCGATCATTCAATTTCTGGAACGCTTCCTGAATGTCACCTCGGACCGCCAGTCGCTGGTGGTCAATAACATGGCGAACATTGACACGCCAGGATACCGGACGCGGGACGTCAATTTTCGCGCCGAGCTCGACCGCGCCGTGGGGAATCCGGAGCAGGCCAGCCTGGGACCGGTCGCCCACAAAGTAGCGGGACTGCTGCAGCGTCCCGATGGCAACGACGTGAGCATGGACCGCGAAGGCCTGCTGCTGGCCGAGACTCAGATGCAGTTTCGCATCGGCATTCAATTTATTCGCAGCGAGTTTCACCGGATCGTACAAGCCATCAACGAGGGGAAAGACTCATGAGCATGTTTTCAGCGCTTGAAATCAGTGGCTCGGCCATGGGCGCGGAGCGCCAGCGGGCTGAAGTCGTGGCCGCCAACATGGCCAACGCCGAAACCACACGCACGCCTTCGGGCGGGCCTTATCGTCGCAAGGAAGTCGTATTTTCCGGCGCCAGCAATTCACCGTTCCAACTTTTGCTGGCGGGCTTCCGGCGTCTTACCGGACGGTCCGGCGTGCATATTTCGAAAGTCGTAAACGATCCTTCGCCTCCGGTCATGCGTTATGAGCCGGGCCATCCCGATGCCGACAAGGCCGGGTACGTCGCGTATCCCGCCATCAATCCCATCGAGGAAATGGTCGATCTCATGGGAGCGGCGCGGGCCTATCAACTTAATGCGGCGGCAGTCAGCGCCACCAAGCAGATGATCCAGGGAGCAATGGACATCCTTAAATAGGAAACACCATGAATAACCTGATCTCAAATCTTCCGGCATTTCCCAACCTCGACCAGCCCGGGTCCACACCGACTTCGGGTGCGAACGAGGGCGAGGGCAATTTCGGCGCGTTGCTGAAGACCGCCATCAACCAGGTGGAGGATCTCCATGGCAGCGCGACGCAGCAGGTTGCGGATTTACTGAAAGGCGACCGCAGCGATGTGCACAACGTCATGATCGCCGTCGAGAAGGCGGACATTGCCTTTCAATTGATGTTGCAGGTTCGTAACAAAATCGTCAGCGCGTATCAGGAAGTCTCGCGCATGCAGTTCTAGCGCTCCGAATAAACCATGGCATCGTTCAGTCAGATCGCGAACCAGGGAAAGAACGCCATCGCGGCCTTCGACACCAAGCAGCTCATCCTGCTGCTGGGCGGGGCCGCGGTCGTGGTCGGAGTGATTTTTTTCTTCGGACATCTGATCATCACCCCCGACTACAAGCCCCTCATGACCGGGATGGAACCCGCCGACGCGCAGGCGCTGGCGAGCCGGCTGGCGGCCAAGAGCATCGCGTACGAAATCAGTCCCGATGGAAAGACGGTCAGCGTCCCGGGCGACAAACTGGACTCCAGCCGCCTGGAAGTTGCCAGCGAAGGCATGCCGCACAGCGGACGCCTGGGATTTGAACTGTTTGACAAGCTGAATTGGGGACAGACGGAATTTGACGAGAAGGTCAACTATCAGCGCGCCCTGGAAGGCGAGCTGGAGCGCACCATCCAGACGCTGCGCGATGTAGAGAGTGTGCGCGTCCACCTAGTGATGCCGACGGATTCAGTTTTTCTTGATCGTGAGCGGGAAGCCAAAGCGTCGGTGATTCTGCGGCTGCATTCAGGACAGCTTTCACAAGAAACAGAACGCTCGATCGCCAGCCTGGTTTCGGGCGCGGTGGACAAACTGAGTCCGCAAAATGTGGTCATTACCGATGCCGACACGAATCAGCCTTTCAGCCCCCGCCGTTCAGGATCGCAGTCCGATGCGGAACTGGAAGACCAACTCTCCCGGAGGCTGGTCAGTACTCTCGAACCAGTGGTGGGGGCGCAGCGCATACGCGCCAGCGTGAATGTGGACTACGACACCAGCAGCAGCGAAGAAAACCAGGAGACTTACGATCCCAAGAGCGCGGTTGCAGTGACCATGCAGACCTCGGAAGAAAAAACATCAGGCGGCGAAACCACCGGTGGAGTTCCCGGGACCGCCAGCAACGTTCCCAACGCCACGCCCCCGGCCAAGTCAGAAGAGGATGAGGGTGACGACACCGTGCAGTCGTCGAAGACCCAGAACGCAACCTACGCCGTGGACAAAGTGGTGCGGCACATTCTGCAGCCAGTGGGAAGAATTCGCCGGATTTCGGCTGCCCTGCTGATTGACGATGCGGTCGATATTCAACAGGTCAACGGCAAGGCCTCGGAAACCCGGCGCAAGCGCACTCCGGAAGAGCTGAAACAAATTGAAGTGCTGGCCGCAGCGGCAATCGGCCTTGACGAAAAGCGAGGCGACACGCTGGCGGTTCAGAATCTTTCCTTCCAGCAATCGCCCCAGCAGACTCCTGTTCCACCGAGCAAAGTGGACCGCATCCGGGTGGTGGTGAATGACTGGTCTTCGGTCATTCGATACGCGGTCATCTTCATCCTGTTCATGCTGACCTACGTTCTTCTGCTGCGTCCCATCAAGAAGCAGGCCCTCTCTGCCTTCAGCCAGTTGCCCGACAAGTCGGCGGCCCAGTTAAAAGCGGAAATGGCCGCCAGCGTTCCCGGCTCATCGGAAGTCATGACCTTGTCCGATACGGAACGGCAGTCGCTGGGTCTGCAGAAACAGCTTACCGAAAAGGCCAGGAGCGAACCCGCCGTGACCGGACGTCTGGTCCAGGCATGGCTGCGCGAGGGAACGCAGTGAGCGCAGCCCGCGCCAAATCTGCGCTGAGCGGCGCGCGCAAAGCGGCGATTCTCCTTACCGTGCTGGGAGAAGAGGCAGCGGCCGTCATCTGCCGCCAGCTTTCTTCATCCGATGTTCAGCAGATCGCAGCTGAGGTTGCGTCTCTCGACGCTATCCCACCGGAGTTGGCGCAACAAGTTCTCGAGGAATATCAGCAGCAGGCCACTGCTCACCGGTTTGTCATCCAGGGTGGAACCGACTACGCCACACGCTTGTTGAAGAAGGCATTCGGTGAAGAGAACGGAAAAGAGCTTGCCCTGAAAGTTACGCACACGCAGCGCAGCAGCGCCGGCCAGCTTGACTGGTTGCGAAACACCGATCCCAAACAACTGGCGGCGCTCCTCGAAAAAGAGCACGCGCAGACGATTGCCCTGGTGCTGGCGCACCTGGAACCGCAGCATGCTTCGCCCATTCTTTCCAAACTGCCGAGCGAATTGCAGGTTGACGTGGTGAAGCGTATCGCTCAATTGCAGAATTTTTCTCCCGATGCGGCGGAAACCATCAGCAACGTTCTCCAGCAGAAACTCAAGCAGGGCGGTCCCGACAAGAAGGCGGGCCCATCGCGGCCCGACACTGTGCCCAGCCTGATGAATCAGCTCGAGCCGGCGACATCACGGGCGATTCTGGAAGCGATTGAAAAAGATAATGCCGAACTGGCCGGCAGCATTCGGAATCTCATGTTCACCTTCGAGGACCTGATTGGAGTTCCGGAGACGGCCCTGCGCGACCTGCTGGGAGCGGTGGACAAAAAGACCCTGGCGCTGGCGCTCAAAGGCGCGAGCGACCCCGTGAAAGAACATATTTTTAAGGCCATGTCGTCGCGCGCGGTTGAAATGCTGAAGGAAGACATGGATGTGCTCGGCCGGGTGCGCGGGAAGGATGTCGCCAAGGCGCAGCAGGAAGTCATCGCCGCCGCCCGACAACTGGAAGCGGAAGGCAAGATCGCGTTGAGAGCGGAGGCAGATGATGAGTTCGTTGCCTGAACTGGCGGCAGTTGAATCCTTCGAGTACCGGGAACCCGGAGGAGCCGATGGTAAGGCGACATCCGCGGTCGAAAGCCGCCTTACGCCTCAGAAGGGACCCGCCGGCCGAGAAACATCGGAACAACTGGAAGTGAAGCTGGCCGCGGCCCACGCCGACGGAATTCGTGAAGGGTTGCAGCAGGCCCAGGAATCTTTTGAGAAGCAACTGACCGAGGAACGGGCGAGGGTGGCGGAAACGCTTCGGGCTTTTGCGCAGAAGACCAACGAATATTACTCCCGCGCCGAAGTTGAGCTGGTTCATCTGGCGCTGGCCATCGCGGCCAAGATTCTCCACCGCGAAGCCCAGGTAGATCGCATGCTGGTGGCGGCTTTAGTGAAGGTTGCGATGGAAAAGCTGCAACACGGGACCACGGCGACCGTTCGGGTACGGCCCGAAGAAGTTGGCGACTGGAACCGCTACTTTGAAGGCACTACCAGCCGCGAGATTCGGCTGGAGGTCAAGGCCGATCCATCGGTGGAAGCCCACAACTGCATCCTCGAAACAGAATTGGGGACTACGGAGCTCGGATTAGACGCGCAGCTGAAGGAAATCGAACAGGGATTTTTTGATCTGCTGGCACAAAGGCCTGACCAGAAATGAGCGAAGCGATCCTCGACGCCTACACCCAGTGGCTGCATCACTCTTCCACTCTGCGCTGGAAGGGGCGGGTCACTCACGTCGTGGGGAACCTGGTGGAATCGGTGGGTCCGTTCTGCTCGGTTGGAGAATCTTGCGAGATGGAGGACTCCAACGGAAATCTGTTTCCGGGCGAGGTCGTCGGCTTTCGCGGCTCGACCGTGCTCTCCATGCCCCTGGACAAGCCGCAAGGAATTCGCTTCGGCGATCACATCGTAACCTGGGGTGCGCGTCCTTCGTTGCGGGTGGGGCCGGAGTTGTTAGGCCGCGTCATTGATGCTCGCGGCAATCCGCTGGACTCCCTGGGCGAATATCGCGCCACGCGAACTGTGGCTATCGACGGCACGGTGCCCCATCCCTTGAGCCGCGTTCCGATCAGCGAACCGCTGACCTGCGGCATTCGCGCCATTGACGGATTTGTCGCCTGCGGGCGGGGCCAGCGCGTCGGAATATTTGGCGGCAGCGGTGTCGGCAAGACGACTCTGGTCGGCATGATGACGCGCGCCACTGCGGCCGATCTGACCGTGCTCGCGCTGGTCGGAGAACGCGGCCGCGAAGTGGGAGACTTTCTCAAGGCGCTGGGAGAAGAAGGCCGCCGCCGGTCGGTGGTCGTGGCTTCAACCTCTGACCAGTCGCCATTGCTGCGCATTCGCGCGGCCCTGGCCGCAACTGCCGTGGCGGAATATTTCTCGGCCCGCGGAAAACACGTTCTGCTGGTTCTCGATTCGCTCACGCGCTTTGCCATGGCGCAGCGCGAAATCGGTCTGGCGGCGGGCGAGCCGCCCACGGCGAAGGGTTACACGCCATCGGTACTCGCCATGATGGCGAAACTCATCGAACGCGCCGGGCGCTTTTCCACCGGAAGCATCACCGGCTTTTATACCGTCCTGATGGAGGGCGACGACCAGCAGGACCCCCTGGTGGACACAGCCCGTTCCCTGCTTGATGGACACGTCGTGCTGAACCGCGATCTGGCCGTGCGCAATCACTATCCGGCAATTTCCGTACTCGACAGTCTGAGCCGCTTGATGCCCGCGATTTGCGGCCCGCAGCAGATGGAAAAGGCGGGCAACGTACGCATGCTGCTGGCGGCCTACGCTCGCGCCGAGGACCTGATCCGCATTGGCGCCTACAAGCCGGGCACGGATGCGCTGCTCGACAAAGCTATCGCTGCCTTGCCGGCGATCAATGCCTTCCTGCAACAAAACCCAAGCGAAATTCCGTTACCTGCGGAAACCGCAAAACGGCTGCTTGCCCTGCCCGCCTAGATATGGCATTCCGTTTTACTCTCGATGCGGTTTTGCGCTTTCGCGAAAGCGTGGAGCATTCCGAAGAGGCCGCACTGCTTCTCATTGTGCAGCAAATCATCGAGGCTGAACACGAACTGCAGCAGGTGGATGCTGAGCAAGTGCGCATCCGGGAGCAACGCGAACAGGATCTTGCGCTCAAGCTACCCGCCGCTCATCTCATGGAAATTGCTCAACGGGAATTAGAGCTCAAGGTGGCGGCTGATGAGCTGCGCCTGCGGCTTCGACAACTGGAAGCGCAACGCCTGGCGCAGTTGGCCGTCTATCAAACCGCGCGCCAGGACCGCGAGGTCCTCACCGAACTGCGCGAGCGTCAGCGCCAGGCCTATCAATTGAATCAGAAGCGGCAGGAACAAAAAACGTTGGATGACCTGTTCCTCGCGCGCACGCGAGATCGCGACTAGGCACAGTTTGCCTAGCGGCAATAGGCAAACCTTGCCCAGTACACACCTCTCCGGCGTTTTCTTCGCAAGCCTTTATCGGCGCATCCTTCCCAAGTCTTTAGCCCGCAACAGAATTTTTCCCGTCGGGCTCGTTTGCAGAGCCGCGGACTTTTGGCCTCCGGCGTGCTTATTTGTCCTGCGACTGGGACTGTCTTGTGAATGTGACGCCACCAAATTCCGGAACCACGAGCGCGCACAGCGCTGCGCCCCTGCAGCCAGGCAACTCAACACTGGCGGATTTTCTGCTGGCAGGCTTGCCCGCGAACTCCGGTGAGGACTTCAGGGCGATTGCCGCGGCGTTGTTTGGGGCGGAGAGTTCAAGCGCCAGCCCGGCTCAGATGCCCGCGCAAGAATCTGCAACGGCCAAGAAACCTGCGGGCGGTCCGCAACCTGAAAGTGAATCCCGCAAGAGCAAGGAATCCGCTGATCCGGGCTTTCTGGCTGCACATCCAGAATTGACTGTGCCCTTGCCCGTTCCTCTTACACCGCCACTCGACTTTACGCTGAAGCCAGTGCCCACGACCGATTCCGTCAACCTGACGGACATCAACGCTGTCTTGAAAAAGCCTGCGATGTTGGCTGGCCAAAACTTGAGCGATAGCAGCAACGAGAAACTGGCGGATGCGGATTCCTTGCCCTCCACTCCATCGGGACCGCTGAAGCCCAACGCGCCGCCATCCTCAGTCACAGAGCCAGACACGCCCGCGCCAACCGTCATCCTCGGCGACATCCAAAAGGAATTGCCGCCCTTTGTGGGCGGCAATCCACGTTTGGTCGAGCATACCGCGCCCCTGGATGGGTTGATGCGAGCGAAGGAACCAGCAGCGCGATCAGCCGCTATTCCCGCGACCGGTACAACGGCAAAAAAGACGACGGGCGATGGATCCAATCAAGCAGCGAGCATCGAGCCGGCGAAGCCGGGTTTGACGCCGGCCGCCAGCCCCAGCCTGCCCGCGTTGCCCACGTCTGCGCCGACCGCGGTGAATCCGGGTCCGGAAATGTCTCTTGCAGCCGCTCCCTTGCCTTCCGCTGCGGCGGTGGAAGTAGCTTCAGCTGTCTCCGCCAGCGAGATATCCGACGCGCTAAAGACGGCAAAGCCCGCGCCAGCGTCCGGCCCGGTTGATCCCAGGCTGGCGGCAGGATTGAGTAACGAATCCCCGCGGCCTGTGCCGGCGGCATCGTCGACAATCAAAGGTCGCGAACTCAAAGAGCGCGGTATCAAGGACACAAGGGCGAGCTCAGGTCAGCGTGGAAAGATTTCCTCCGCCGAGGCAGGCAACTTCGCGGATGGGCTGACAAAATCCGCGGCCACAAGCAGCAAGGACACCGCCGGCGTGACTTTGGGGAATCATTCGGATGCTCACGCCAAGCCAGTACCTGTGAAGCAGGCTGTTCTTGCTTCATCTTCTCAGCCCGCTGTGGCAGACGCGGATGGGCCAGATGAAGCGCTTCCTACATCCACGCCGTCGCCCATAACTACGGCAAAGCTTGTCCAGAGCATGAACCAATCCGAATTTCGCGTGGGGATGCAGACTCAGGAATTCGGCAACATAGACATCCGCACCTCGGTGGCGCGGCACATGTTCAGCGCGCAGATTTCGGTGGAACACAGCGACGTCGCTAAATCCATGACCGCGGACCTGCCGGCGCTGTATCACAAACTCGCCGACCAGCAGGTCCCGGTGGCCAGCATCGTGATTCAAGGGCAGAGTTTCGCGACCTCCTCCGGCCTGGCCCAGGACTCGCAGCAGCCGCAGACCTGGCGGCCGCAGAGTTACCACGCTACCAAATCAGACGCGGAAACGGCGCTTCCAGGCTTGATGGAAACACTCGATTCCGCCGGGAGGTTAGACATTCGCATTTAGAAGCTATCAATCGCAGCAAGAAAGTGTGAAGGAGAAACAACTATGATGATCAATCCCATCGCAGCATCCGCCACAGCCGCTCAACATGCGGCGCAAGGCAGTTCCACCGATTCCACCAATTCAACTTCAGACACACTGGCCAACAGCTCCAGCGATCTGTTTCTGCAACTCCTGATTGCGCAGCTCAAGACCCAGGACCCGACTTCGCCCATGGACCCGACACAGATGGTGGGGCAGATGTTGTCCATGAACCAGCTGAACGAGCTGATTCAAATCCGCCAATTGATGCAGGGCACCACGCCAACCACGCCATCGCAACCCACAACGACACCCACAGGAGCCTAAGACCATGCCCAATTTTTCGATTCCACTATCCGGATTGACGGCCGCGTCGCAAGCGCTGGCGGTCATTTCCAACAATCTCGCCAACCTCAACACCGTCGGATTCAAGGAGAGCCGCGCGTCGTTTACCGATCTTTTCTACCAGGCATTCGGGACTAACGGAGCCAACGATCCGATCCAGGTGGGCGAGGGTGTAGCTCTGGGATCGGTCACGCCAACGTTCACCGGCGGCAACCTCGAAGGCACCGGCGTGCCCACCGATGTGGCCATCACCGGGAACGGACTTTTTGTGACCCAGAAAAATGGCGTGGAGCAGTACACTCGCGCCGGCAACTTCACGGTCGATGCCCAGGGCCAGCTGACCACGCAGGAGGGCCAACTGGTGATGGGATATCCGGCGGTGAACGGTATTATCAGCCCGTCCCAAACCCTGGCGCCGCTCCTGATCAGCCAGGGACAACTTATTCCCGGAGCTGCGACCACCTCGATCCAGACCCAGAGCAATCTGGACGCGAGTTCTGCGGTGGGCGATAGTTTTTCTACGCCCGTCACCGTGTTTGACTCGCTGGGCACGTCTCACGTGGTGACTTATCAGTTCACCAAGACGGCGTCCAACGCGTGGAGTTACCAGCTCAGTCTGCCTGCCGCCGATACCGGCGGGACCGGCGCGCCAACGGTGATTTCGACGGGCAACGTAACTTTCAATCCGGACGGCACCCTGGCCACCCCTGCCGCGCCCGTCACCGGCATCACAATCGCCGGATTGGCGGACGGCGCCTCGGACATCACCATGACCTGGAATCTCCAGGACGCCGCCGGGAATTCTCTGCTTACCCAATCGTCGGCTCCCAGCGCTACTGCCAATACTTTCCAGAACGGGTACGGTAGCGGGACGCTCTCCGATTTCAGCATCACGTCTGACGGAACCATTGAAGGAACTTTTACCAACAACCAGACGCTGGCCCTGGGTCAGATCGTGCTGGCGAATTTTGCCAATCCGCAGGGCCTGTTGCGGGTGGGACAGAACAGCTTTCAGACCACTCTGTCTTCCGGGGCCCCGGCGATCGGTGTGGCGGGAAGCGGTGGCCGCGGCACGCTCACGGGAGGTTCTCTGGAGCAATCGAACGTGGATATCGCGACCGAGTTCTCCAACATGATTGTGACTCAGCGTGGTTACCAGGCGAATGCCCGGGTGGTAACGACATTCGACCAGCTCACGCAGGACACGATCAACATGAAGCAGTTGTAGGACTGAAGCTGAAAGTTAGTTGAAGATTAGAGCGAATCCGGCGCGGTCCCCCGCTGCGCTGGAAAGTCGCGCCTTCTACTCTCGCTCTAATTGAAAGCGGGTCGCTTCGGCGCCCACACCGAAGTAATCATGGTGTGCTAAGTCGTGCGCTCTCTATTGTTTCGCGGAACCGCGTAAACATCGGTTCCTCCCTCCTGGTCAGGCCACCACTGGCAGAGTGATTGCACCTCCATTGCTTCGCGGAGTTCCAACTTCGCGTTGCTCCAACCAGCAGGCACGAGAAAAACAGAATGGCCACAGCCCAGGTTGCGCCGGTGCGAACGGAAGCCCCGCAGGCAAAAGAGCCCGCGAACAGTCCCATCGAGGCTTATCACTGGCTTCGATGCAAAACCGCTGCAGAAATTGCGGTGCCCCGGTTCACCGTGGGCGACCTGCTCAATCTGCGAGCAGGGTCGGTCGTGCGAACGGCGACACCAGTGGCGAATGACGTCCCTGTAAAGGTCAATAAGATCCTTCTCGGCTGGGGAAGATTCGAAGCGGTGGATGACCGGCTGGCAATACGAATCACGGAATTGGCATGAATACTCTTTCTCAAGTCGGACCCCTGCAACCTGCCGCTGAAAAGTCGCGTTCTCTTCCCAGCGTTCGTGACTTCAGCCAAACCCTGCTGGTGCGGACATGGAGCGCTCTCAAGTGGATGGTGCTGCGGGTCAAGGCACAACAGGCGCGCAAGAATTTGCGGGTATGCGAAACCGTCTCGCTGGGCGAGAAGCGGTTCGTCGCCGTGGTCCAGGTGGATGAGGAAAGATTCCTGATCGGCGGTTCCTCCGGCGCAGTGTCGCTCCTGACGCGCCTGCAGGAAGCCAAAACGTTTGCTGGCGCGCTTGACCAGGAGGCGGCAAAGAACTCATGACCTCCTGCTCCCGGTTCGTCCGAGTATTTCTGGTTGTCTCGATGTTGGGAACAGCTGCGGCATCGGCTTCGTCCAAGGCGACGCCGGCAGTCACGTCCACCCCGTCCAACGAGATTCGCATCACCATGCCGGGCGCGGCTGGCTCCAGTTCGTCCTCATGGACCATTGTTGCCCTGCTGACGTTCCTCACGCTGATTCCATCCCTGCTGATGTGCATGACGCCATTCGCGCGCCTGCTGATTGTCTTTCATTTTCTCCGGCAGGCGCTTGGGTTGCAGAGCACGCCGAGCAATCAGACCCTGATTGGCCTGGCCCTGGTGCTGACTTTCTTTCTCATGCAGCCGGTGGGCGCTTCGATCTACACCCAGGCGCTGGAACCGTTGCAGGCAGGACAAATCAATGCCATGGATGCGGTGCAGCGCGGCATCGTTCCCATCCATCAGTTCATGACGCACTACGTCACGGGAAAAAGATGTGGCCCTTTTTGTGGATCTCGCCAAGCAGCAGCGCCCGCACGACCCCAACGATCTCTCGATGCGGCTGCTGGTGCCTGCTTACATTCTCTCGGAACTTAAGGCCGGATTCCAGATCGGCGCCATTCTCTTTCTTCCCTTCATGGTGATCGACATGGTGGTGGCCTCGATCACTACCTCGGTCGGCATGCTGCAACTGCCGCCAGTGGTGATCTCAACCCCGCTCAAGTTGCTGCTGTTTGTGATGGTGGATGGGTGGGGACTGTTAATCGGTTCGTTGATGAGGAGTTTCAGCTGATGCCGGATGCGCAGGTGATAGAGATTTGCCGCCACACATTGCTCGAGGTGCTGTTGCTGGCGGCGCCGATTTTGGCTATCGCCGTCGCGGTGAGTTTGCTGGTGAACGTCGTTCAGGTATTGACGTCATTGCAGGAAGCCACCCTTTCAGCTGTCCCCAGGCTCCTGGCCGTAGCGGCAGCCGCATTCTTCATGATGCCGTGGATGTGGCGGCAGATGGGCCAATACACCGTGAAGTTGTTCTCGGACTTTCATCCGTACGTGAGATAGGCCGACAAAATGGAACTTTCCTTGACCGAGCTGTTGAGCGGGCCGCTGGTGATCGGGATCCGAATTTCGGGCTTGATGCTGTTTGCCCCGTTCTTCGGCAATGGCGCCATCCCGCCCCGCATCAAGGCGATGCTGGTCCTGCTCATCACGGCGGTCTTGTATCCCGTGTACTCCTCGCAAGTGGGAATTGTCACGCTGACGCAGTGGCCGGGAGTAGTGGCGCGGGAGTTTGTGCTGGGAGTCGCCATCGGGCTGGTCACCAATTTTGTGTTTGAAGCAGCGCAGTTGGCCGGAGCGGTGCTGGGTGTGCAGATGGGATATTCGCTGGTCAATATTCTCGACCCCCAAACCCAGGTGGACACCACGGTGGTTGCCATGTTCCACCAGACGGTGGCGTTTCTGCTGTTTCTGCAGTTGGACGTACATCATTGGATCCTGCGCGGCATCGCTCACAGTTTTGAGTACCTCGCGCCCGGCGCAGTCCATCTGAATCGCGGCTTGACCACCGAGTTGCTGCACGGCATTGCGGGCGTGCTGGGGACCGGGTTGCAAATCGCCGCCCCGGTGCTGGCCGTGACCCTGGTGGCAGATGTGATTCTGGGATTCCTGGGCAAGGCATCTCCTCAAATGCCCCTTATGTTGCTGGGCCCCGCGCTCAAAAGCATGCTGGGCGTGGGACTGCTGGTCATGGTGATCCGCTACTGGCCGGCCCTGTTCGAGCGTTACTTCACGGAATCGGTGGGCTTCACGGAACGCCTTCTGCATCTGGCGGCGCGGACATGAGCGACAACAAGACAGAGAAACCGACACCGCGGCGCCGGCAAAAGGCGCGAGAGCAGGGACAGGTTCCGCGTTCGCGCGATCTGTCCAGCATCCTGGCTGTATCGGGCGCGTTCGGCCTGGTCGCATGGCAGGGCTACGCGGGAATCGAGGCCTGGCGGAACTTGTTGCGGCACACCTTTGAGTTTTCGAGTGCAGACGCGCTGACACCCACCACTTCCTTATTTATATGGACAGGATGGACGCTCGCCAAGTGTGTGGTGCCGGTGATGGCCACGGCCTGGACATTGTCGCTGGTCGGCGGACTGGCACAGGGCGGAATCGTATTCGCGCCCGAAGCTCTGGTTCCCAAGATTGAGCGACTCAGCCCGGCCCAGAAACTGGGGCAGATCTTTTCTCTCACCGGCTTGAGCGGTTTGTTGAAGTCACTGCTTCCATTCGCAGCCATTGCTTACGTCGGCTTCGCCGCGCTCCGGGAGCACTGGATCTCGATTGCGATCGCTTCCAACACCAGTCTTTGGACCTTCACGCGCCTCCTGCTCACCATCGTCTTCGAGGTTGCCTGGAAATCCGCGCTGGTACTGCTGGCGTGGGCGCTGGTGGATTACTTCCTCACCTGGCGAAAGTCAGAGAGCGACTTGCGCATGTCACGCGAGGAGATGCGGCAGGAAACCAAGGACTCCGACGGGAACCCGCAGATCAAGATGCGCATCCGGCGCCTGCAGCGGCAGATGCGGCGGCAGTTGATGTTGCGCGAAACGGAGAAGGCCACGGTTGTGGTCACCAACCCAACCCACTTCGCCGTGGCGATTCTCTATCACATGGACATGGGCGCGCCCGTCGTGGTCGCGAAAGGCCGGAACCTGTTGGCGCAAAAAATGAAGCAGATCGCGCGCTGGAAGGAAATTCCGGTGCTGGAGAATCCGCCGCTGGCGCAGGCTCTTTATAAAACGGTGGATGTGGGCCAAAGCATTCCGGCCAAGCTCTACACCGCGGTCGCGGAAGTGTTGGCATTCGTGTATCGCACGCAGCAGCAGATGAAACGACAGGGAGCGGCTGAAACACATTAATGGCCACCATCACCAAACCGAAACTGGCGTCGCGGTCTGCAGTTGATTGGATCGTGCCCGCCGCCGCCGTCAGCATGGTCTTCGTGATGCTGGTGCCGATGCCGAGCTTTCTCCTCGACATTCTGTTGGCCTTCAGCATGACGGCTTCGGTGCTGGTGCTGCTCACCGCGGTGCAGATTCTGCGGCCCGCGCAATTTTCCGTTTTCCCCAGCTTGCTCCTGCTGCTGACACTGTTCCGCTTGTCCCTGAACCTGGCCAGCAGCCGGCGAATCCTGCTGCATGGCGGCGAAGGGGCATCGGCGGCAGGGCGCGTGATTGAAGCCTTCGGCCAGTTCGTGGTGGGCGGCAACTATGTTGTCGGTTTCGTTCTGTTTCTCGCCTTGATCGCCATCCAGTACATCGTGGTCAGCCACGGCGCGGTGCGCACCGCGGAAGTCACGGCACGATTCACTCTCGATGCCATGCCCGGCAAGCAGATGGCAATCGACGCCGACCTGAACGCCGGCCTGATCGACGAAGTACAGGCCCGCGCCCGCCGCGAGCAGATCGCGCATGAAGCCGAATTCTACGGCGCCATGGACGGCGCAGCCCGCTTCAACCAGCGCGATGCGCTGGCCACTATCCTGATCACTGCCATCAATATCATCGCCGGATTTCTCATCGGCGTCTTCCAGCAGGACGTTCCCTTCATGGAGGCGCTCAAGACCTACACCGTGCTCACCGTCGGCGATGGCCTGGTCACCATGATTCCCTCGCTGCTGGTCTCGGTGGCCGGCGGCATGGTGGTGACGCGAGCTTCTTCTGACAGCACGCTCTCGACCGACTTAGGCAAGCAGTTGTTCGGCAACAGCCGTCCCCTGTGGATTGCCGCCGCGGTGATGACTGGCCTCGCTCTGATTCCGGGACTGCCCAAGCTCTCGTTCATCCTGATGGCTGTGATCATGGTGGTGCTGGCACGCCGCGCGAAGCCGGAAGCGATCGAAGGCAAACCAGTTTCCACGACCATGGCGGGCAAGTCCGAGACTGCCCCGTCACCGGCTCTTGACCCGATGGACGCAGCATTGAAGCTGGATGACCTCATGCTCGAAGTCGGCGTCGGCCTGGTGCCACTGGTGGACGCCAGCAAGGGCGGACAGTTGCTGACCAAAGTCAAGGCGTTGCGCAAGCATCTGGCGACACAACTCGGCTTCCTGGTTCCGTCTATTCACATCACTGACAACCTGGCCATCAAGGATCTGGAATACGTGATCCACCTGCGCGGGGTGGAAATCGCGCGCTGGGAGATGCGGCGTGATTGCCTGCTGGCCATCAGTTCACAACCCAACCCGCCCGCGTTGCCGGGCGTGGACACGCGCGACCCTGCTTTTGGCGCGCCCGCCAAGTGGATCAGCAAAGAACAGCAGGCCCAGGCGCTGGCAGCCGGTTACGCGGTGGTGGACCAGACTGCCGCATTGGCCACTCATCTGGGAGAAATCATCCGTCAGAACGCGCACGAGTTGCTCAGCCGCCACGAAACCAAGCGCTTGATTGACCGGCTGAGCGAGTCGCATCCCAAGCTGGTGGAAGAACTTGTACCCAAACTCATGACCCTGGGCGAGGTGCAGAGAGTTCTGCAGCAACTGTTGCGCGAACAGGTATCCATTCGCGACCTGGGCACGATTCTCGAAACTCTGGTCGAAACTGCGGGCGTGAGCAAAAACCCCGTGCTGCTGAACGAAGCGGTCCGCCATGCCTTGGGGCGGGCGCTGGTTCGCCCGCTGCTGGACGAACGCGGAGAGCTCAAAGTGGTCACGCTCGATCGCGCTATCGAAGAAGAGTGCAGCCGCGCCGCCGGCGCGCAGTCCGTCAACGCGGCCAGCATGGCCCTGCAGCCTTCGACCGCCCGTCGCGTTCTGGAGGGCCTGCGTACGTTGTTTGGCGAGCATGCGCTCAGCGCTCCTCCCGTTTTGCTGTGCTCATCACCGGGCCGCTTTTACCTGCGCCGGTTGCTGGAACCTTTTTTGCCCAAGATCGTGGTGCTGGCGCCGACTGAAATCCCGCCGCTGGTGCCGGTGCAGTCGGTGGGCTCGCTGCGATGACGAATCGAACTGAGGACGAAATGACATTGCCCCAAGGCGGTTACACCGACCTCCTGTCGGAAAACGAACCACGCAACCAGCTCATCTTGTCCGAGCTGTCGCAGGTGTATTACCTGGCGCGGCGGATCCATGAACGCCTGCCTCAACACGTTCCCCTGGAAGACCTGGTGCACGCGGGCGTGCTCGGACTCATCGAAGCCGTGCGCAAATACAACCCCAACAAGAATGCGTCGCTGAAATCGTTCGCCTCGTTTCGCATTCGCGGGGCCATTCTCGACAGCCTGCGCGCCCTGGATTGGGGATCGCGGCCCCTGCGAAAAAAAGGCCGCAATGTCGCGGAGAGCATCACCAAGCTGGCCAACAAACTGGGGCGCCAGCCCACGGAAGACGAAATCGCGGCCGATCTTGATTTAGAAGTTTCCGAATTGCAAACCCTGCTTCGGCGTCTGGACGGCTTGCACATCGTGGGTCAGATGGCGGGGTCGCGCTTCGATGACTCCGAAGCCCAGGACCTTATCGAAAACGCTCCCGCCAATGAGAACCAGAGTCCGTTCGAAATCTGCCTGCGCTCTGAAAGAAGCGACTACCTGACACAAGCGATCGAGACTCTTTCGGAGAAAGAGCAGATGGTTATTTCGCTCTACTACCGCGAAGAGTTGACCATGCGCGAAGTCGCGGAAGTGATGGACCTGGCCGAGTCGCGGGTCTCGCAGATTCATTCACTCGCCATCACCAAGCTTCGTACCGCGATCCAGGCCATGCAACTCAAAGAGGACACTTTCAGGTAATCCAAATGGGAACTCTGGCGCAATCATCATCTACCGGGGCGGAAAGCGCGGTTGTCGTGAACGGCGACATTGCGGCGGACAGGGTCCAGCCCTGCGATTTCCGCGTAGTCGGCGGCATCGACAAAGCACGTCTTGCCCCGCTGGTCGCAGCCACGGAAGCATTTGCGCCCCGGTTCAGCCAGGCGCTCCACAGCCGGCTGGCTTTGACTGGTGAAATTGCGCTTCGCACCTCCGAGCAAATTCCCTGCCGGACTTTTATCCAGAAGTCGGAAGGTTCGTACGTGGCGGCGCTGCAACTCGGCTCGCAAGGCGATATTGCGTTGCTGCAAATTGACTCCATGCTGCTGTTCCCCATCGTGGATCGCCTGCTTGGAGGCAGTGCCAGTCCGAGTGAGCCGTCACGCGAAGTCACCGAAATCGAAGCTCAGATCGCCAAGGAATTTGTGCAGCTGATTTGCGCGGAATTGCAGGCCGCATGGCGATTATTCGGCGTCTCCGTTTCAGCGGGAACGCGGCAGTCACCGGCTGAAATGCAGAGACTATTTTCCGCCAACGACAATGCCCTGGTGTTCACCTTCTCCGCGAACCTGGAATCGTCTGGAGGCGATTTCCAGGTGATGCTGCCGATTCCTGCGCTGGGTGCGTTTCTGGGCGCGACTACGGCATCCGCACCTGAATCCTCCCGGAGAGGCGCAATGAACCTCAAACTCGCTGAGCAGTTGATCGGCACCACTTTTGGGCTTGAGCTTTCGTTGCTGGGAGGCAAGGTGCCGGCCAACGACCTGTTGAACCTGCGCGTCGGAAAAATACTTTCGCTGGGAATCCCGGTGCGAACTCCGGCCGTGCTCAAAATCGAGGGCCATGATTCATTCGAGGGCGTCCCGGTGCGCAGCGGACGTCATCGCGCCGTGCAGATTGTCGATCGCCTGCCACAACCTCAATCAGAAAAGGGGAGCAATCTATGAGTCGCAATCCAATCGATCTGTTCATGGAAGCGTTGCCGGCCGCCGCCGCTCAGGCCTTTTCCGCAAAAACTTCGGCGGCCTGGAGCGTGGCCCTGGATGAGAAACCAAAACCATTTCCCGCGGGCGCGCAGTTGCTCACCCTGCTGCTGGTAGCAGAACCCTCGAAGACAGAAGCGGCCATCCAGATCAGCCTGGAAAGTACACTCGCTCTGGCGGCTGCGTTGGGTGGAACGCCGGCGCCTCCCACGCAATTCCAGCCCGAGCATGCGCAAGCGGTCCGCGCGCTGCTGGCGGAAGCTTGCGAGAAAGCGGGCCAGGCCCTGGCAGGGACCAAGCTCAAGTTGCAGCTGGCCAAAGCCCTGCCCTGGACTCCGGGCAGACAATTCTCATTGACAGGAACGGACGGAGCCTCCCGCAACATCCAATTCCAATTACTCTTCTCTGCGGACTGGGCATCAGGCGCAGCGGATGCCGGCGACAAATCGCCACACGCGGAACCGGGCGCGAACGTCTCCCTGCTCGAGAATGTTGAGATCGATGTGACGCTGCGTTTCGGCGAACGCCGCCTGCCGTTGCGCGAGATTGGCGAGCTGAGATCCGGATCGGTAATCGAGTTGGACAAATCCCTTCAGGACCCTGCCGAACTCCTTCTGGGTGACCGTGTGGTGGCCCGGGGAGAAGTGGTCATCGTGGATGGTAATTATGGGATGCGGGTCACCGAGGTGATCTGACCCCGATTTTTAGGACCTGAGTGATGCCATTCATCGGTGACCTTGTGCAATCCGTTCTTGCTGAACCGGGATGCGGCCGTTTTACAGAAATTTCATCAACGCCGCAATCGTTTCCTTCGGCCGTTCTTCCATCAGCCAATGTCCGGTGTCCTTAAGGACGACCACGGTTACGTCGGTTGCAACCAGCTTCATTTGTGCATTCAGGGTTGCCGCACTGGCTTTTTCGCCGGCGATGGACAGGACCGGCATGGTCAATTTCGTTTTGGCCATCTCGGCAAAATCATTGGCTGTTTGCGGCCAGGCGGCAAAGTAAGCCCACCCGGCCCGCATCCGTCCGGGACGCGAGTAGGCTGCGACGTAGGCCTGGCGGTCGGCGAGAGGCAGGGACCGCGTCTTGTCCGCGGCCAGATCATTCCAGAAGTATGCGAAATAGATCTTCTCCCGGCCCGCAACTAAGGCCTCCGGAGTCGGGCCATGAAAGCGAAAGTGCCAGAAATCAGGACTGTTAAAGTACGGCTCCCAGCCTTCGACGCCAGGCAGAAACGCGTCCATGACAACCAGCTTTTCGACCTCGCCCGGATACATGGCGGCGTAGGCATACGCAACCATGAGTCCGATGTCGTGTCCGACGACTCGCGCCTTTTCGACGTGCAGGGATTTGGCCAGGGCGTGGATGCGGATGGCAGCGTTTTTCATGTCCAAGCCGTCTTTGGGTATGGCTGAGTCACCAATGCCGGGCAAATCGGGCGCAATCACGGTAAATTTCCCGGCTAAAAGTGGAATGATTGGTCTCCACATGCGCGAAGTTTGGGTGTAGCCGTGCAACAGGATTACTGCCGGACCGTGACCGGCAATGAGGTAGTGCAGCTGGAGCCCATCGACCACCGCAGTTTTCGAGGCGATCGCCTCCGCCGCGCGGGCCTGCGTGGGAACTGAGGCCGGAAGCAGAAAACAAATCATGATGATTGCCGCCAGGAACCGAAAGGTCCTTCCAGCGCTCGAAAGGAAGTCTTCGGGAATTTGTCGGCTGATTCGTATTGTGCTGTTCATTTTCTTCTCCTGAAAGTCTCGGGGAACCGGGTAGCGCGCCACAAACCGCTCAGCGCCCTTTGCGCGAACGGTTGACTGCTTCTCTCGCCTCTTTGTCAGCGGTGCGCCGGCGTTCGGTTTCGCGCTTGTCCCATAGCTGCTTCCCCTTGGCCAGCGCGAGTTCCACTTTCACTCTGCCATTTTTGAAATACAAACGGGTGGGGATGAGGGTCAGGCCCTTCTGCTGGGTCTTGCCGATGAGCTTGCGAATCTCCTCTTTATGGACCAGCAACTTGCGGGTGCGCAGGGGGGCGTGGTTGAAGATGTTGCCGTGGTCGTAGGGCCCGATGTGGCAGTTGAGCAGCCAGAGTTCGCCGTCCTTGAGCAGTCCGTAGGAGTCTTTGAGGTTGGCTTGCCCGGCACGAACTGATTTGACCTCGGTACCGGTCAGGGCGACACCGGTCTCGAACTTTTCCAACAGGAAATAGTTGTGGGCGGCCACCCGGTTGACTGCCGCATCGCGCTCGCCGGCAGCCGTTGGATCGCGGCGCGGATTTTTTACCGGACTTGGCTTGGTTTGATGGGTAGGCGTACGGGCCATAAGGCTAATAGGTTATCTCATTCGCGCCCACGTGGAGACCGCCGCCCCCGGCAGTCCGGTCGAAGCAAGGCTCCGCTCGATCATGCGCTGGCCAGGAGAAACCTTTTGAGTTGTGCTCGACTGGACAGCCGGGGCGGCTGTCTCCACATGGGCGCCGGTGTCGTCAACATCCCGTGCACCTGCTGAATCCCTCACGCCGGCACGGAAACCTGCATCCCATTACACTATGGGAAGTCCAAAATCGGCGATGAGACATTTCCCGAAACGGCTTTCCGGGTAACGCTGTTGGGACTAAGACTAATGAGTAACTGCTACCAGAGCAGTCACTTCCACGGCTGCGGAGCGATGCTATAATCAGCCAGCTAACATCTCAAATCAGCGCATTTTCAGCGGCCTAGCCCGGGGTCATTGGCCGATTCCCGAGGGAAGACTGCCTGCGAGGGACCAGTGAAGACACGCCTGATTCGCCCGGCAGCAATCGCGTTGCTCGTGGTTGCGATAACCCTGCCGATCGGCGCCGCCGACAGCGCCAAGTCGCTCTTTAAGAAAGCCAAAGACGCCGAAGCTCGCCAGAACTACGAAGCCGCCTACGATCTGTACAAACAGGCCTACGAACAGAAGCCCACGGATTTGGCTTATCGCGCCTCGTACGAACGCACCCGCTTCCTGGCTGCCGCCTCCCACGTACATCGCGGACAATTATTGCGGGATGCGGGCAAGTTGCAGGAAGCCCTGACTGAATTTCAGAAGGCCGCCGAGATCGATTCCTCGAGTTTCATCGCCCAGCAGGAAATCCGCCGTACCCAGAAGATGATTAACGATGCGACCAGCGCGCCGCCGACTTCGGCTGCGCCGCCCCCCACCGGCCTGCAAAAGCGGGTGCAGGAGGCCCAGGGCCCGGTGGATCTGGCCGCCATCTCGAACGTTCCCATCACGCTCAAGATGACCGAGGACACCAAGATCATTTATGAAACCATCGGCAAGCTGGCGGGACTCAACGTATTGTTCGATCCGGACTACACTTCGCGCCGGGTCAAGATCGAATTGAATGGGGTCTCGGAGCAGGAAGCCCTGGAGATCGTCGCTCTCGAATCCAAGACATTCTGGCGGCCGGTGACGCCGAACACAATATTCGTCGCTTCCGACAACCCGGCCAAGCGCAAGGAAATTGAACAGAGCGTCATCAAGACTTTCTACCTGGCGAACCTGTCGCAACCGACCGAACTGCAGGATGTGGTCAACGCCCTGCGTCAGATCCTGGAAATCTCCCGCATCCAGCCCCTGCCTTCGCAGGGCGCGCTGGTCGTGCGCGGCACCCCGGACCAGATTGCGCTGGCGGAAAAACTGGTCGGCGATCTGGACAAGGCGCGTCCGGAAGTGATCGTCGAAGTGGCCATCATGCAGGTTAGCCGTGACAAGACCCGGAACCTGGGAATCAGTCCGCCCACCAGCGCCACGGTGGCCTTGCAGGACAATTTCACCACCAACAATACCGTCACCAACAATCAGACCAACAATAGCGTGAGCAGCACTTCGGGAACCGCCAACCAGATCAACCTGAACCGGCTGGGCAACCTGAACGCGACCGACTTTGTGGTCACCATTCCTCCCGCCACGGCCACTGCGCTGTTCAGTGACAGCAGCACCAAGCTTATCCAGAACCCCCAGATTCGCGCGGTGGATGGGCAGAAGGCTTCACTGAAGATCGGCGACCGCGTGCCGGTCGCAACCGGTTCGTTTCAGCCCGGCATCGGCGGCGTGGGTATCAACCCGCTGGTCAACACCCAGTTCCAGTATCTGGACGTCGGCGTGAATATCGACATCACTCCCAAGGTGCATGCCGGGCGCGAAGTCACGCTGAAAATCTCGATGGATATTTCATCCGTGACCGGGCAATCGAATATTGGCGGCATCAGCCAGCCCGTGATCGGCCAGCGCAAGATCGAGCATGAAATTCGCCTGAAGGAAGGCGAAGTCAACATCATGGGCGGAATATTGGAAGACCAGGACATACGCTCCCTGAGCGGCATTCCCGGGCTGGCGCAGATTCCCCTCCTGAAGTATCTGTTCTCGCAGACCAACGTTGAGCACAAGGAAAACGAAATCGTATTTGCCCTGATTCCGCACATCATCCGTTCGCGTGACGTGACTGACCTGAACGAAAAGGCCCTGGAAGTGGGAACAGCATCCGCCATCGAGTTGCGCCGCACCAGCCAGGCGGCGCCTCCCGCGCCGGTGACCGAGGCAGCTCCGGCAGCGGCTCAGACGCAGGCACCCGCACCGCAGGCGCAGGCCGCCCCTCAGATGGCTGCCGGCGAAGCCAGCTTTGCCTTCGATCCCGCCAGCCTGACTCAGGCACCCGGCTCGACCTTCTCGGTCAATGTGTTGCTCAAGGGGGCGCAGAACGTATATTCGGTGCCTTTGCAGGTGAGTTACGATCCGAAGATCTTACAAGTAGTGAACGTGTCGAACGGTGGCCTGCTCTCGCAGGACGGTCAGATCGTGGGGATCGTGCATCGCGATGATGACTCGACCGGGACCTTGCAGATTTCAGCCACGCGGCCGCCGGGAACAGCTGGTGTTTCCGGGCAGGGCACGGTAGTGACTCTGACCTTCATGGCCAAGGGCAGTGGGCAATCCACTCTGGCGATTTCGAAAGGCGGGGCCCGCGACCCGGCGATGCGCGCCTTGCCCGTGGCTGGAACCGTGGCCACGGTGACGGTGCAGTAGCATGCAGCCTTTGCGGACGTGGATTTGCAGCCGTGAAAGGGCGGCCGCGGTAGGGCGGCCGTGGATTTTCGGTCGTGGAAGGGCGGCCTGGGAAGGCTACGACTCAGTCGTGCCAATTAGATGCGGAGGATGGCGGCTTTAGCCGCTGAGGGACCGCTTTCCGCGCAGAGCACGGATATGCAAGCTTGCGGTCAAAGGCTTTCACCGCCAAAGCTCGCCCCGGACGCGAAGAACCGCACCCCGAAGAGCTTAAAGTCCTGGCCATTTTCGACGATAATAGTCCAATGAAGTCCGCCGCCTTGAAACCCGGCTCAGCACGCGGCCGCCACGGGTTCACGCTCATCGAATTGATCGTGGCCACTGCCATCCTGGTGATCCTCACCGGACTGGCCGTACCCATGGCGCGAGTGGCCATCATGCGCGAGAAAGAGCGCGAACTCCGCCATGATCTCTGGGAATTGCGCGACGCCATCGACCGCTACAAAGACGCCGCCGATCGCCAGGCCTTCCAGATCAAAGTGGGGACCGAGGGCTATCCCCCGGACCTCGACACTCTGGTGAAAGGCGTGGACGTGGGCGGCAAGAAGGTCCGCTTTCTGCGCCGCATCCCCATTGATCCCATGACCAACAGCACGGAATGGGGCCTGCGCTCCATGCAGGACGATCCCGATTCGGACTCCTGGGGCGGACAGAACGTCTTCGACGTCTTTACCAAGGCGCAGGGCACCGGGCTCGACGGTACGGAGTACAAAACCTGGTGATGGCACAAGTCAGCCACAAGCGGGAGCGCGGCTTTACCTTGATCGAGCTGATGATCGTCATCAGTTTGATCCTGATCCTGGTGTCGATCTCGATTCCAGCCTACAACCAGTCCATTCTGCGGGCCAAGGAGTCCGTGCTCAGGCAGGACCTGTTCCAGTTGCGCTCCCTCATCTCGCAATACACGCTGGATAAGCAGAAGGCTCCGCAGTCGCTCGATGACCTGGTACAAGCCGGATACATCAAGCAGCTCCCCAACGATCCCATGACCGGCAGCAACAGCTCCTGGACCGTGGACCAGGAAGATTCTGTGATGTCGGTGGACCAGCAGGAACCCGGCATCAGCGACGTGCATAGCGGGGCCTCCGGCACGTCCAGTGACGGCACGGCCTACAGCAGCTGGTGAGGCGGGCGTCAGACGTCGGACTTCGGACTTAACCTCTCCGATTGAACCGTGACCAGATTCAACCTTTTGCGTCCTTTGCGGCCTTTCTTTGCGAACTTTGCGGTTCAAGATTTTGCCCCGTTTTCCGGACTGCGTTTCTCCCATTTGAAGAGTTTCAGCGCAGGCACTAACATCTGATCATGGCGGTTGAAACCGAAATCAATCCTTCCACCTACACCCCGATTCGCGCCCCGCGCGGGACCCAGATCACATGTAAAGGCTGGCAGCAGGAAGCCGCCATGCGCATGTTGATGAACAACCTTGACGAGGAAGTTGGGGAACGGCCGAGAGACCTGGTGGTCTATGGCGGCACGGGGCGGGCGGCGCGCAGCTGGGAGGCCTATCACGCGATCGTGGCCTCGCTGAAAGACCTTGAAAATGACGAGACCCTGCTGGTCCAGTCGGGCAAGCCGGTGGGCGTGTTCAAGACCCACGATCATGCGCCACGCGTGCTGATCGCCAACTCCAACCTGGTGGGTCACTGGTCCAACTGGGAAAAATTCAATGAGCTCGAACGCGCCGGACTGATGATGTACGGCCAGATGACGGCGGGCTCGTGGATTTATATCGGTTCGCAGGGGATTGTGCAGGGCACGTTTGAGACCTTCTCGGCGGCCGGGGAAAAACAGTTTGGCGGCGATCTCGCGGGCAAACTGATCGTGAGCGGCGGCATGGGCGGTATGGGTGGCGCACAACCGCTGGCCGCAACCATGACCGGCGCTGCCTTCCTCGGGATCGATGTCGATGCCGAACGCATCAAGAAGCGGCTGAAGACCGGCTACTGCGACTTCATGGTCACAACCCTGGACGAAGCGTTGCGCATCCTGAAAAATGCGCTGCGCAAGAAAGAAAATGTTTCCGTCGGGCTGGTGGGAAACTGCGCCGATGTCATTCCCGAGCTGGCCGAACGCGGCGTATTGCCCGATATCCTGACCGACCAGACTTCAGCGCACGATCCGCTCAACGGATACGTTCCCAACGGGATGACCTTGCCCGAAGCGCTGGAACTGCGGCAGCGTGACCCGAAGGCCTATCAGGAGCAGTCTTTAGATTCGATGGCCCGCCATGTCGAAGGCATGCTGCGCCTGCAGAAAATGGGCGCGGTGACTTTTGACTATGGAAACAATATCCGCACCTTCGCGTTCCAGCGCGGAGTGAAGAATGCCTACGACTTTCCCGGTTTCGTTCCGGCCTATATCCGGCCTCTGTTCTGCGAGGGACGCGGGCCATTCCGCTGGGTGGCGCTGTCAGGCGAGCCATCCGATATTGCGGTGACCGACGACCTGGTGCTGGAACTGTTCCCGGAAAACAAAATTCTGCGCCGATGGATTGACCTGGCGCGCAAGCGCATCAAGTTTCAGGGACTGCCGGCGCGCATCTGCTGGCTGGGCTATGGCGAGCGGGCGCAGTTCGGCCTGGCCATGAACGATTTGGTGAAAAAGGGCAAGCTCAAGGCGCCCATTGTGATCGGTCGCGACCATCTCGATTGCGGCTCGGTCGCATCTCCATTCCGCGAAACCGAAAGCATGAAAGATGGCAGCGACGCGGTCGCGGACTGGCCGCTGCTCAACGCTTTGCTCAACACCGCCGCGGGCGCGTCCTGGGTCTCGATCCACAATGGCGGTGGCGTGGGCATCGGCTATTCCCTGCACGCCGGGCAGGTCACGGTCGCGGATGGCACGGAGATGATGGCCAAACGAATCGAGCGCGTGCTGACCACGGACCCAGGCATGGGCGTGATCCGCCACGTGGACGCTGGTTACGGCGAGGCAGCGAAGTTCGCGTCGAAAAATGGCGTGAAGGTCCCAATGCCCGTGTAGGGACGGGTCTCCGACCCGTCCCCACACAAACCCCGCCCCCACACAGTCGCTGCTAAACTAATCACCCAGTGCCCCGCCCTGCGAAAAACGAAGCACCCGCCGAGCCTGCGCTGCTGCTGGTCAACATCAGCCAGTTGCTGACGCTACGCTCTCCTTCGGGAAACTCCGGCCCGCGACGGGGCCCGGAGCTCCAGGAACTCGGCATCATCAAGGATGGCGCGGTTTTGTTGGTGGGGAGAAAGATTGTCTCTGCCTGCAAGACCAGGGACGCGCTGCGCGATCCGTGGATCAAAAAGAACCGCAAGAAAATTGTCGAGATCGACTGCGCCGGACAAGTTGTGCTCCCTGGATTCGTGGATTCGCACACCCACCCCGCTTTCGTCGCCCCACGGCTGGTCGATTTCGAGCAGCGCATTGCAGGCGCGACCTACGAACAGATCGCGGAAGCCGGCGGCGGCATTCGTTCAAGCCTGGAGGGTGTGCGCAAGGCCGGCAGGAAGCTGCTGACCGATAAAGTGCTGGCCGCCCTCCACGAAATGGCGGAGCAGGGCACGACCACGGTGGAGGCCAAGTCAGGCTACGGGTTGACGCTCGATTCCGAGATCAAGTCGCTCGAAGCCATCCACGGCGCCGCCGCGAAATGGCCGGGAACCGTGGTCGGCACGCTGCTGGGCGCGCATGTCGTGCCGCGGGAATTTCACGGCCGGGCGCACGAATATGTCGATGTGGTTTGTAAAGAAATGGTCCCGCTGGTGGCGGAGAGAAAGCTGGCGCAGTTTGTGGACGTATTCACCGACCGCGGCGCCTTCACGGCGGAAGACACGGAAAGAATCTTCGATGCGGCCAAGAAACACGGCCTGGGAGTGCGGGCCCACGTCTGCCAGTTGAGCGAAACTGCGTTGCGGCCCCTGTTGCGTTTCAACGTTGCATCGTTCGATCATATGGACCACGTCAGCGAAAATGACATCCGCCTGCTGGCAAAAACCGAGACGGTCGCGACCCTGGTGCCGGGCGCAAATTATTTTCTGGGCCTGGACAGTTTTCCGCCCGCGCGAAAACTGATCGACGGCGGGGTAGCGGTGGCGTTGGCCACCGACTATAACCCGGGCTCGTCCCCCACGCTGAGCATGCCGTTCGTCCTGTCCCTGGCATGCACTCACTTGAAGATGTCGCCCGCCGAGGCGATTACCGCCGCCACGGTAAACGGCGCGTGGGCATTGCGCCTGCAGGAACGCAAGGGATCCGTCGAGCCGGGAAGGGACGCCGATCTGGCGGTATTCGACGTAGCCGACTATCGCGAAGTCGCTTACTGGGTAGCGTCCAAGCGCTGCGCATTTACAGTTCTCAACGGCGCCATGCCAGCCGCGAAGTCACACTAGCGCAATACCGAGGACGGCGACGATTTGAGCGAACCTGACTCCATTGCTATAATCGGGTCTGTTCCAAACGCTTCCAGCGTCTTGACTGCCCAGAATTGACTGGCAAAATCCGTACAAGTTCCCCGCATGCCAGACGGTGCGCCCGGCGCCGGCAGACAAGCTGTGAGCCAAAAGTGGCCAGGTAGCTCAGGTGGTAGAGCGCAGCCCTGAAAAGGCTGGCGTCGGCGGTTCAACTCCGTCCCTGGCCACCACATTTCAAAGAACTTAGCGGCGCAGAACCGAAATCTTCCACCCAAAATAATCACTGAACTCGCTCCGTGAGCAGGTGAACTCGGCCTCCCAGTGGTTTTAATAGCAGGATTGCTTATTAAAGGATAAGGCATTATCCTTTAATAACTGGATTCCTTATTAAAGGATGAGTTTTCTATATGCCAGCCCCAATACCGCAAACCCGCCTGGGAACGTATGTCACCAATACTCTGACAGGGGAGACAGTTCGTGCTTTCATCCCGCCACCCCTGCCTCCAGTTCCCGAATTGCAGATGAACGGGCTACTTCAGCACCTGGATCGAGCCAATCAAGGTCTGGGCCGTCTCAATGGAATGGCAAGGCTGCTTCCAGACATTCGCTTCCTTCTTTATCTGTATGTACGCAAAGAGGCGCTCGTGTCGTCTCAGATCGAGGGCACGCAGTCATCTTTCGCCGACTTGCTGCTATTTGAGAACGAAGCAAAGCCGAGTGTGCCTGTCGAGGATGTGGAAGAGGTGTCCAACTATGTCGCGGCTATGCAGCACGGGCTGCGACGCCTGAAAGCCGGGTTTCCCGTGTCACTCCGCCTGATCCGCGAGATCCATGCCATTCTCCTCCGGGGCGGCCGCGGCGCGAACAAGATGCCTGGCGAATTTCGCCGTTCGCAGAACTGGATTGGCGGAACTCGTCCGGGCAATGCTTCCTTTGTGCCCCCTCCGCCTGAGCGATTGATGGAGTGTCTCAGTGAATTCGAAAAGTTTCTCCATGATGACAAACACCAACTCCCTGTCCTCGTAGAAGCCGGACTGGTGCATGTGCAGTTCGAATCCATTCATCCCTTCCTGGATGGCAACGGCCGGGTTGGGAGGTTGCTTATCACGCTGCTGTTGTGCGCAAAGCGAGCGATGACTGAACCCCTGCTCTATCCCAGTCTGTTTCTCAAGACCAATCGAAGCCGTTACTACGAACTGTTGCAGCGAGTTCGCACCGAGGGCGCGTGGGAGGATTGGCTGGCATTCTTTCTCGAAGGAGTGGCCTCGACGGCCCAGGAAGCGGCGGACACGGCGGAACGGACATTGAAGCTGTTCGCCAAGGATCGGGGGAAAATCCAGATGCTCGGGCGAGGATCTGCGTCGGCGTTGCGAGTTCACGAATTCATGCAGACCAATCCCTTCATGCGAATTCGCACCGCGACCAGGGCCCTGAAACTCACGGTACCGACTGTCACGAAAGCCCTAAACAATCTGATCAGGCTCGGTATCGTGAAGGAAGTCTCGGGAAAGCAAAGAGACCGTCTCTTTGCATATTCACGGTACGTAAGCATGGTAAGCGGGAATACAGAACCCCTTTGATCCGCAAAGAAACCTATCTGTCCGCCTCTGTCCTCCCCCAATCGTTATTCAGAGCAAGTCCTGGAACCACACTTCTGATGCGCCTGTGCCTACATGCATCTCCGCACTCCAACCTCTGTGTCCGCTTCGTGGCGGAGCCCAGGCGCATTTACTGCGAGCCTCCGACGGGAACTGCTACGACACCAAATTCCAAAACAACCCACAACACATCAAAGTTCTTGCCAACGAGACGCTGGCCGGCAGATTGGGTTTGGCACTTGGACTTCCGATTCCTCAGGTTGCGGTTATTGAAGTGGCTGAATGGCTGATCGAGCACACGCTGGAATTGCGAATCCAATTAGCGGGCACACAGACTCCGTGCCCAAGCGGAACTTGTACGCCGTCGCTTAGGCGAACATCGACGCTGGTCAAAGAGTGGTCACCATAGAGTGGCCCCCGACGGGCGGCGGCGGTTCACTCCGTCCCTGGTCGATTATTGCCGGGGGAGGTCCAGCAGCACCACATCCGAGTGCTCCTGCACTCGTTCGAGGACAACTTCACGGCCGTCCGGGGAGATGTCGAAGTCGCCAATGTCGAAGTCGGCAGGGAGGTTGGTCAACTGCCGCTCGGCGCCCGTCTCCAGGTCGATGAGCCAGAGATTTTTATGTTGAATCTCTCCTCGCAGGAGCACGAGTGCCTTTCCCCCAGGCAGGAGAGTCAGGTGTCGAGCGCCCCGCGTGAGGGTCAGGGCGGGCAGGGGATGGGCTGCGCCCTCGGCGGTGACGGCCTTCACCGAAAACGTGGTGCCGATGTCTGGCCCCGAGAAGACGACGAAACGGCCGTCGGGCGCCCACACGGGATCGACCGAGTATTCCGGGACAAAAACAACCGGGGGGCGCCCGTCGAGAGGCACGCGGAAGAGGTGTGGGACGCCGTGATCGCCGGCCGCCGAGGTGATCGATTGGCCATCGGGCGCCCAGGCGGGAGCGCCCTGCAGGTCGAGGGCATCGGTCACAATCCGCGCGTTCGTGCCATCGGCCTGCATCACGTACAAGAGCGTCCGCCCGTCTTGCCGGACCGAGAAGGCGATGTGCCGGCCGTCGCGCGAGATTGCGGGACCGCCAAAGACTCGCGCGCCCTGACCGCTCCACAACTCCGTGCCCGTTCCATTGGCCAGCTTCCAGATGCTCTCGCTGGTGCCGGTTGCGGAAACATAGAGAAGATAATTTGGACCCAGTCGCGGGGAGAACCCGGTGCTGGTCGTCAGCGCGATTGGAGCCGACGACGACGCGTTCGCGGGTGAATCAGCGATGGGCAAGCGCCAGATTGTTCTCTTCGGACTGGCGGGCGTGAGCACCAGACGCCGACCGTCAGCGCTGGCCGCCAGCGACGTGTACCGGTCAAGACCGGAGGTCAGCCGGTGAGGGATGCGGCGCTCGACGTCCATGCTGTAAAGCCACGGCCCGGAACCATCAGCATCGCTGGCGAGGTAGATCAGCGTTCGTCGATCCAAAAGAACCGGATAAATCACGCGCCCGTTATGCGACGTGATCCGCTCAGGAGTTCCTCCTGTTGGACTGATGCGCCAGATGTCCATTTTGTCGGGCAGGGAGCCCTGGACGAAATAGATGAATGCCGCGTCGGGCGCCCACAACGGGAAGTGACTGTGGAGCCCGGCAGGGGCAGTGAAGATGGGCCGATCCTCCGATCGCCGTCTGCCGTCGGACACGAACAGGGGGTCCCCGGGTCCGGGAGTATGGTATGCGAGTCGCAAACCGTCGTGCGACCAGTCGAACTCAGCTGCCCCTTCAAGGTACGGCTTCGGCTGTCCGCCGAGGGTTGGCACGGCCCAGACGCTGATGTCCCCAGGGCTCGATCCGTCTTGCCTGCGAACCCAAAACGTAACCAACGAGCCGTCGGGCGAGAATGCCAGGGTGCGGAGCGAGGGATTGACGAGCCCGGGCGCGCTCCCACGGGTCAGGTTGTGGAACTGTCCCGAGCCGACCTGGGTAACCCAGACGTCCATCGGCCCGTCCCGGTCCGACAGGAACGCCACGAATTGACCGTCACGCGACACCGCGGCGCCCTCTGCCGTTCCGTCGAAGTCTGTGACTGTCTGAAATCGCGCGTCCGCGATTGGGTCTCGCCAGAAGTACTCCGTCCTCTGAAGCCAGAGGCTGGCGCCGATCGCCAGCGCTACTCCCACCGCTGCCAGCGGCAGGATGAACTCCCATCTGGCTAGAGAGATCGAAATCGGCAAGCGCAGTCGAAGTGCCGTGGGATCGGGCGAGGAGACATGATGCCCGCTCCCCTGCGCTGCAGGAATATTCCCAAGGCTCGTCGAGGAGTCCGGCTCCGCGGGACCTGGTGACGGGAGTGGCTGCGTCTGCGGGTTGGAATTCCCATTGCCGCAGATTACCGGGGCGGCAAAGCGGTATCCCCTTCCGGTTACGGTTTCTACGAAACGGGGCTTGTCGGGGTCGTCGCGCAGCGCCTGGCGGACCTTGCGGATCGCAGTGTTAATACCATGATCGATATCGTGAAAGGCGTCTTTGCCCCAAAGGCATTCGGCGATCTCCTCGCGGGACACCAGCTCCCCGCGCCGCTGGATCAGCAGGATGAGCAACTCCATGGGGAGCTTCTCGAGGCGCAGCAGGCGCTCTCCCCGTTGGAGCCGGTATTGTGACTGGTCGAGGGTGAAACCGCCGAAATGGAATTCTGGGGCCGTAAATCCTCCACACAGGCCCTGACTTAGGTGGGTGCCATGATGCCCCAGAATCCGCCGGCGAGCAAGCCCCCTCAGTAACTTGGCGGTTCAGCAGAACTTCACCTCTTCTTCATCGAGCCTGCATTGCTTGTAAGACCCCGCTGGGCGATAAGCGCAAGGCATGAATTCAGCCTGGAGGTTTTTCATGAAGTGCAAATCTTTATGGTGTGCGGTACAGATCGGGGTATTGGTGCTGGCGGTAAGCACCGGCGCGCTATCTCAGACTCCAAGACGTGTCTTTCGTGGATTGATCAGCGACTATACGCCGCGAACCATTGGTGGCCAGGTGGTTGGCCCATGGGAGATGCGTGGCGTTTGGTCCCTGGTGGTAAAGAGATGGAATGGCAAGGCCGATTTTTCGGCGGCCATGGCCATGGGCCACTCCGACCTCGGGGTAACGGGTGGCGACCTGGAGTCTCCTGCGGCACGCGGCGCGCATACCCACCACCTCACGATGGTCGATGCCACAGTAACGCCCCTGACCAATGGTTTTCGGGTGAGCGGCCCGGTCATCGCTACGGGGAACGGAGCTTTCCCGGCGCCCTTTGGGCCGAACTCCACTCTGCAGATAGATATCACCGGCGGAAACAGCGTCGCTTATTCAAACATTCAGTTAACCTTCACCGGTGACGCGACCAAACACTTCGGATCCCAACCCATAAACGGTGTAGTTCGAAGGTTCGACTGATTGGACGCGGGCGTAAGCGCGGAGTGCCCCACCCTCTTTCGCGTCCTTCGCGAAAAGGGTGGGTGACGAAGTTCATCGATGCGCCCAGGGGAACAGGTCTGACCTCAGACGGACTGCGCGGGATTATTTGACATGTGCTGAGCATGAAAGTATGTTTATAACATGTCAAAGATGATTCAGGTACGAAATGTACCCGATGCTCTGCACAGAGGCCTGAAAGCTCGCGCGGCCATGGCGGGCATGTCCCTTTCGGACTACCTGTTGGCGGAGCTCAAAGAAATCGCCGAAAAACCAACTCTCGCGGAATTGCGAGAGCGTCTGCATCGGCGCAAACCGGTCTCAGCGCCGCTTGATAGCGCTCGCCTGGTACGAGAAGAGCGCCAGGCACGATGATCGTGCTGGATGCGTCTGCCGCAGTTGACTGGCTGCTTCAGACCGCCGCGGGACAGCGCATTGAGAAGCGAATCTATTCGCGTCGCGAAACCCTGCACGCGCCACACCTCTTAGATCTCGAGGTGGCCCAGGTCCTGCGGCGCCTGGTACGTCAGGAAGTGATCACTGCACGCCGGGCTGAGGAAGCGGTGGGCGATCTGCAGGATTTGCGCATGGCCCGGTATCCTCACTTCGTGCTCCTTCCCCGGATTTGGCAACTGCGTCACAAGTTTTCTGCCTACGACGCGGCCTACATCGCGCTGGCCGAAAAACTCGGCGCTCCCCTGATCACGCG
Source organism: Terriglobia bacterium (assembly GCA_963699935.1). Lineage (GTDB taxonomy): Bacteria > Acidobacteriota > Terriglobia > Terriglobales > Acidobacteriaceae > JAIQFF01. The sequence continues at coordinate 66,318 of CAVOVU010000014.1, read as the reverse complement.
GGACAAGCGACTGGCTGCTGCTTCGGGCCATGCGGCGTCCATCGAGCTGTTTTAAAGCCGCCGTGATGGACTCTACGTCATCCAACGGGTACGTGAACTACAGAGAGTTCATCCTTGACTGTTATCTCCAACTATTCCGATGGTGACGAAACCCGCTCGTTCGCAAACGACGCGAATGAGTGGGGCACCCGGCATTCCGTCTTTTCACACGCGCTTTTGTTTCCCCGGTAGCCAAAATCCGTTCTGTGCAATCGATCCCGCGAAGCACGGATAGATTGAACGTAACGCGATGAGGTGCGGGGGGCGATCAGCGACTATTCCCGTAGCCTGGATTTCTCTTGCGGGGCCTTCGCCTGAGTGGACCTCGACAGACTGCGGAAACGCGCGGGAGGAACAGTGAACTCGCGTTTGAATGCGCGGTTAAAAGCGGCCTCCGACTCATAACCGACCTCGGATGCGATTTGTGCCACCGAATAACTGGTCGAAGCAAGCATCTGTGCCCCCAACTGAAGTCGCCAGCGCGTGAGGTAGGCCATGGGAGGCTCGTCGAGGTAATGACGGAAGCGCTCCGCCAGCACCGAGCGTGACAGCCCCGCTTCTTTTGCCAGGGAAGCAATGGTCCACGGATGAGCAGGATTCCGGTGCATCAGCGCCAGCGTCTTTCCGACCTCCGAGTCGCGTGCGCCCGCCAACCAGCCAGTTTGGTCGGCTGGAAGGTGCGCAATGTAGGCGCGCAGTGTTTCAACAAACAAGACCTCCGACAGTTTGGCCAAGACTGCTTCTCCGCCGGCACGGGAAGCGTCAGCCTCGTTTACAGAGAATCGGATCGAGTTCTCCAGCCATCTGCCTGAGGCATCGTTCCGAATGCTGACCTTGAACAGCGGTGGCAGCCCACTAAGAAAAACCTGGCTCAGCCGCGGCTCGCAGGCCATGAAGCCACAAACGAATTTCGTAATTTCACCGCCACCACCCAGAGTCGATCGTTTCAAACCCTGGGAAAAGATTCGAGCTAGCTCCTTCTCCATGTCCACAGATTTGGCCGGAAGTCCGTTTTCCAGGAAATGTGCGTCGCCATGGGGAAAGATCACGATATCGCCGGCTTCAAGAATGATGCGCTCGCCATCCACCAACCGGGCAGAGGCGCGCCCTTCCGTCAGTAAGTGATAAACGATCACGTGCCTCGCGTCGGGCGCTACATACGGCGCAACCGTGCGGGAGGTTGGCGAGTAAAAACTCCACGGCGACGAGAATTCTCCGTTGTAGAACAGGGCGCCCTGGAGCTTCACGACCTTCAGCACTTCGGAAAGCACATCCATATGCCCTCCTGCGGACTTCCTGCAAACCTCTGCGGACTCTTGAGCAAATCATCATACGGGAAGACTGCCGTGAGCAAGAAAGCCGGACGCGCGGGTAAGTATGCAGGCGAAACCTGCGCCATAGTGAGGCTGTCAGGACAGGCGAACAGAGGATCGCTGGCCCTGATTGACCAAATTTCAAGCATAAGGAGATAGACCAATGTCATCCCGTCAAGAAAGAGCAACCGCAGAAGTCCTCGAGCCCGCCTCGCAGGCTGAAAATATCGTCAACGGCGTCAATGTCACCGCGCTGTTCCAGACGGTCGAGGCAGTGAAAGTCAACCCGGTGATCGCGAAGTTTCGCTTCAACGTGAAAAATGAGTGGCTCGATGGAGCCCACAATCGCTCGATCATCAACGGATTTCACGGAGCCATGCAGGATATCGAGCGCTCACAATCGTTCCAGCTCGATGCCGACGAGCACCCGATCCTTCTGGGCCGCGACCAGGGTCCGAATGCCGGGGAATATCTGCTCCAGGCCCTGGCCGCGTGCGTGACCTCAACCCTGATCTATCACGCTGCTGCCCGAGGGATCGTGATCGAAGAGGTGGAGTCGAAAGTCGAAGGCGACATCGACTTGCGGGGGTTCCTGGGGACCGATAAGAGCGTGCGCAACGGATTTCAGAACATCCGCATGAGCTTCGATATCTGCGCGGACTTGAGCGACCAGGAATTGCAGGAACTCGCCAAGCTTGGGCCAACGTTCTCGCCGGTGCTCGATTCCCTCACCAAGGGGGTCCCAGTCACGGTTACGGCACAACGCAAGAAGAAATAAGAAGAACTAATGCGCGCACCAGGGGGAGTCGCTCAGGGGAAATGTTTTTGCAAGCTGGAGCAGGGAGACCGGGATCAAAGCGACGACTCCCAGCTTGGAAAGCCGACATTCTGTGCGCCGGAGAGGCTGGCGAGCCTTGAAGCTGTTAGCGGAATATCGGCCGGCAGGTCATGAATGCTGAGGGGATCCAGCATGTCAGCGGCAGGCAAGAACTTAAGAAACCAATTGAGGAGGAACCATGAGTACTACTACACCTGTACCGGAAATCGACGGTCTGAAGACACGGCTGAAAGCAACCTGGATGGCTGGAGACTACGACCGCTTCTCCCGCTACATGGAGCAGGGTGCGCGCATTTTCTACGAGCAACTCGATGTTCCAGCTGGATGCCAGATGCTCGATGTGGCTTGCGGCTCGGGGCAGGTGGCACTGTGGGCGGCGCGGGATGGGGTGAGCGTCACGGGTGTGGACATTGCGCCGAACCTGGTGCAGCGTGCGCAGGCGCGGGCCGACGCGGAAAGCCTCAAGGCTCGCTTTATTGAAGGTGACGCCGAGGCCCTTCCATTTGAAGACGCCAGTTTCGACGTCGTAACCAGCCTGGTTGGAGCGATGTTTGCCCCGAGACCGGAACTGGTGGCTCGCGAACTATTACGGGTGTGTAGTCCCGGAGGCACCATCGCTATGGGAAATTGGACGCGCGAAGGATTCATCGGACAAATGTTTAAGACCTTCGCAAAGTTCATCGCTCCCTCCGGCATGCCGGCTCCCGTACTGTGGGGCGATGAGGCTGTGGTACGCGAGAGGCTAGGCCATGGAATTTCGGACCTTACGATGACGCGCCGCCAATACAGCTTCAACTATCCTTTCCCGCCGGCCGACGTGGTCGAGTTTTTCCGGCAGTGCTACGGGCCTACCAATCGCGCGTTTGCTTCGCTGGATGAATCGGATGCGAAGAAGCTGCGCGCTGACTTGGAGGAACTGTGGTCTGCGCACAATCGGGGAGGGAACGAACTCACAGTAGTCTCATCGGAGTATCTGGAAGTGATCGCGGTGCGAGCCTGAGGTCCTGAGTTCCTCGCGGCGAATCTTTGCACGATAAGGAGAGACAAATATGGCTTTAATGCGTCCAGATCCAACTTTTTATCCTTCACCGGGCATGGCAATGCAAGCCCCGGCAGAACGCCTTGCATACGTTGCGCTGCTCAACGCCGGCAACAATGGGCAGCGCGATGCCATGGGAGTCGTTGACCTCGATCCGAGTTCGTCCGAGTATGGGCGGCTCGTGGGGCAAACAGATTTTCCGCGCGGCGATAATGAGCTGCATCACTTCGGATGGAATGCCTGCAGCGCATGTCTTTGCCCGCAGGCCCCGCATCCACACATGGAGCGCCGCTACCTGATCGTGCCGGGCATCGGGTCTTCGCGGATTTACATCCTGGATACGAAACCGGACCCCAGGCAGCCGAAGATCGTGAAGGTGATCGAGCCTGAAGAGTTCATCAGGAAGACGGGCTATACCTCGCCCCATACGATTCATTGCGGCCCAGACTGCATCTATGGAAGCGCGCTCGGGTCGGCCAACGGAGACGAGCCCGGCGGCATTTTTCTGATGGACGCAAACACTTTCGAGCTGAAGGGCCAGTGGGAGCAAGATCGCGGCCCGCAGCAACTGGCGTACGACTTCTGGTGGCACCTCGGGCATGACACGATGATTACGTCGGAATGGGGCACGCCGAACATGGTGAAAGACGGCGTCAATCCGGAGTTGCTCCTGGCGGGTAAGTATGGACACAAGATTCATATCTGGGACCTGGACAAGAGACGCCATCAGCAGGAAATCGACCTGGGTGCGGAGCAACAGTGGGTGCTCGAGCTGAGACCCTCTCACGATCCCAACAAGGCTTACGGTTTTGTCGGAGTCGGCATTTCGCTCAAAGATCTGTCGTCGTCGATCTGGATGTGGTACCGCGAGGGCAGCGGTAAGAACGGGAAGTGGGCCGTCCGCAAGGTGATTGAAATCCCCGCGGAGCCCGCTGACCCGGAAAAACTACCGCCGCTGCTCAAGGGTTTCAAGGCGGTGCCGCCACTGGTAACTGACATCAACCTATCGCTCGACGACCGCTTCCTCTATGTGTCGTGCTGGGGGACCGGGGAGTTCATCCAATATGATGTTTCGGATCCGGCTAACCCGAAGAAGGCGGGCTCGGTCCATCTCGGCGGTATCGTGCGCCGTGCGGCTCATCCCAGTAAGCCCACGCAACCGCTCAACGGCGGTCCGCAAATGGTTGAGATCAGCCGCGATGGCAAGCGAATCTATTTCACCAATTCGCTTTACGCACCGTGGGACGAGCAGATCTATCCCGACGGATTGAAGAGTTGGATGGTGAAGCTCGATGCGGACCCGAAGGGCGGAATGAAGCTCGATGAAAAGTTCTTTGTCGAGTTCGATGGGATGCGCGCGCATCAGGTGAGGCTGGAGGGTGGAGACGCCTCGTCGGACTCTTACTGCTACTCCGAGGCAAAATGACGCACGAGATGGGCTCAACTGCGTTGTGGCTGATGCTGCTCCTCGGCGCCTACCACGGAATCAACCCTGGGATGGGTTGGCTCTTCGCGGTGGCGCTGGGGATGCAGGAGCAGAAGGGGAGTGCGGTGGCGAGGGCGCTCGTTCCGATCGCGCTTGGCCATGCTTTGTCCATTGGAATCGTGGTGGTGACTGCGGCGTTTCTCGGAATGGCATTGCCGCAGGAGGCGATCCGCTATGGTGTCGCCGCGCTTCTGTTCGGTCTTGGAATCTTCTCGCTGGTGAGACATTACCACCCCCGCTGGGTCCGCATGCAGGTGGGCTTTCGCGACCTGACGGTCTGGTCGTTTCTGATGGCAACGGCCCACGGTGCTGGTTTTATGTTGCTGCCGGTGTTATTGGGCAGCCGAACCGTCGAGGCGGCTGACCCCATGGCAGGCCACCATCACACATCCGCGTCCGCCAGCCCTCTCGCAGCACTGCTCGCCACAGCGGTCCATACGATCGCCTACCTTGCGGTAACAGGGCTCATCGCCTGGGTGGTGTATAGCAAGTTCGGCCTCGCGATTCTACGCAAGGCGTGGCTGAACCTCGACGCATTATGGGCCGCAGCACTCGTGGTCACCAGCGTGGTCATTCTGCTGATGTAAAAGCTTAAGCCTTCTTTTGGCCGGCGGCAGAGTTCGTCCTGTTGAGTCGGCTGGTAGGACGCGATTGCTCCCGATTGACGAGCTACTCGGAAGCAAGCGGGATTCAAGTTCTAATGGGCCCACTGGTCAACGCCCGGGACTGGCGGAGATCGACGGGTCGCTGGCAAGCAGCACGGGTGACATTGGGACCGACGCTTAGGCGAACATCGGCGCTGGTCAAAGAATGGGCACAAAACTGGGGCCACTCTGCGGAGTTAGGCAGTACGCAGCTCTGGAAAGGCTGGCGGCGGTTAAACTTCCGTCCCTGGCCACCACTTTCAATAACTTAGCCCGGGTGCAAAATCGAATCACCAACTGAATACCTACAGTTACCCACACTCCGTTATCCTCACTTCGTACTCCTTCCCCGGATTTGGCAGCTGCGTCACAATTTTTCGGCCTATGACGCGGCCTATATCGTGCTGGCCGAAAAACTCGGCGCTCCCCTGATTGCGCGAGACAAGCGACTGGCTGGGCCATACGGCGCCCGTAGAACTGTATTGAACCTGCGGTGATACGCTCGTGGTCATTCAACGGGTACTTGAACAACACAGAGTTCATCCTAGACTATTGTCTCCAACTATTCCGATGGTGACGAAACCCAACTCATTCGCAAACGACGCGAATGGTCGCAGCGCTGTTTGGCTTGAGCGGTTACGACGAGGGGAACGATCTGGACCACAGAGCAGGGCTGCCCTGCAAAGCTCATCTTGGACGAAACTAACCAAGAAATTAATGGTTTTACTATAGGTAAGACCCATTACGAACTGGCGATGGTGCGTAAATGATAATGATTATGATAATGATATGGAGAGAACGATGACAAGTTTGCAGCGGTGGTCCTGCCTACTGGCCTGTCTCGCCTGTGTGCTGCTGGCAGGTTGCACGAAGAAGGAAAGGTCGGCTCCGGAGACATCCGGGATACCAGCGGCCCGGCCCTTCCATGATCTGCGTGAACTCCCCGGAACCATTGCCGACGTTACATTGACCAGCAATACGATCCGCATTGACGACGCCACCACCCGCCACATTTTGAAAAGCGTCGGATCGGACGGCGATGTCTTCGTCTTCGACAACTCCGACCCGCGCATCCAGAGCCTCCACGAAGGGCAGATCCTTCTTCTGGACAACGTGGCGGTGCGCAAGGTCGTGGCTGTGGCGAGAAAAGACAATCTCATCATTGTGGGCACGGACTACGCGTCACTCCCGGATTTCATCCAGCAAGGCCACTTGAAGTGGAATGCTCCCATTCGATTCGGTTCCCTGTTTGCCCAGTCAAAGGACCCGTCGGGCCTCCGGACTCCTGAATCCGGGATGTGGTGGATACCGGACGGTACGGTCTATGCCGCAACCGGGGGCCTCTCATATTCCGGGAAAGTTGACGGATGGGACGCCAGTATGAGCGTCACGCCTGGTTCCAACCGGCTGGACATGACCTTCAAAGTGTCCAGAAGCTACCAGGGCATAAGCGTGATGGCATCCTCGAAAGGATTTCTGAAGGACTTTCTAAGCTCGGCCGATATCCAGGTGGCCCAGGGGGACGTCAGCAACTTTTCCTACAACGCCGACAATCTCAACGGTGAGATGAATGTGGAGTATGCGGCCACCCGTGACGGCGATGCCGCGGGCATTGACAAACCAAATATTAAGCTCCCGGCACTGGCCAAAATACCCATGCCGATTGATGGCATTCCCTTCATGCTCACGATTAACGCAAATCTCATTCTCAAGCCGGGATTCGGGGCCAAAAAAGAAGCGGCCAGCGGTTCGTTTCACGTTACGTACAACGGAGATGAAGGCTTTCAGGTGAAGGGCGGGACTTCGCAGCCCAGCAGTTCCATTGACGGCTCCGGAAGCTTTGGCCGTATTGATACCGCCTCGCTCGCGCCACATGCCATTCTCGTCGGGCTTGCCGCTCCCAAGATCACGCTCAGCCTGGGCATGCAATCGGCCATGGATGTCTTGCAGGAGGCCTTTCCCTCCGGGCTGGCCGACAGTGTGAGCGATTTCCTGTCCAGCACAAGCGCCGGCAAGTGGGTGAAGAAACAAGCCAACACCACTTTCAAAACCGAGGCCTCAGCGTATGTCCAGACGGTCGCTGTCGGAACCATGGCCTCGGCGGGATCGCTGGCGATGGTTCCGTGCAAGCTTTCGCGCCTGTTGCTCCAGTTTCAAGGAGGCGTTGACGTCTATCTGTTGGGAAAGAAGGGGACGGACAAAGACCTGACTTTTGCCAAGAAGGAATTTGTCGTCCGCGATCCCGATATCAACGCGTGCGGAGATAAGTGAGCCGTTAAGGAGAACTCGAATGGCATTCTGTGGAAACTGCGGATCGGCCCTATCCGGCGGGGCTGGATTCTGCTCAAAATGCGGTAAGCCTGTCGCTGGGGCCCAGCCAGGTACTCAAACAGCGGGTACCCCATCGTCCATCCCAGCAACTCCTTCCGCTTCGCCGGCCGCGCGCGGGCCTGCCCTGCAGGCGCACAACTCGAGTTCGCCCGCCGTTCAGTCCTCGTCCGGCCTTCTTAAGGTCTTCCTTATTGTTGCTGCCGTCCTGGTGTTGTTCTTCTTACTCATCATGGGCAGCTGTGCCTACATCGCCTATCGCGCAAAACAAAAGGTCCATGCCATTGAGCAATCCTATAAGGAGAACAACACCAAGCGCGTGGCCAGCGAATTGGGCTTGGACAAGGTTGCGGGAACGAGCCAGAACGCGAGGGCAAACCCGAATTCCCGCTCGGCCGCGCCTTCAGGCGAGACGTTCCCCGTTGCTGCGCCCGTCGTGCCGGTTGCCGCGACTGGAGAGCAGAGCAAAGACTGGGCGCTGAAATACGAACGCACCGAGGGCGGACCGGAGGCTGACCTGGTCGTGCGCACCGGCGACATCAACAATCTCGGCTTCGGCTGGCCGCAGGGGTTCGATCCTTTCTCCGGGGACTCCACTCCACCGCATCAGTGGCCTGACCCATACAACATACCCGCAGGCGCGCCGGACGGCACCGACCGAGTCATGATCGGCTCTGCCGTGGTCCCAGGCATGGGCGATGGCTACAGCGGCGCGCTCGGTCCGTGCGTGATGGAACCGCAAGTGGCGGGGCAGGGACCGTCCCAGCCAGAGACTATCTCCAAACTTGGAGCCGACTGCAAGCGGGCCCGCGAGCTCACCATGCCACAGCCGATTGTGCTCAGTATGGGCGCGCTGCCTGCCAAGATGAATGCCGTCCTGGTCCAGCTTTTTACCGACGATTTCCAACCCGTGCCGATTCATTCTCATTTCCAGGTGAGTCTGAACGGCACGCGAATCCCGAGTCTCGAGTATGCGATCAACGGTCTTGACCAGAGCGGCCCTATCGGAAAGCTGATCAGCGTGAGGCTGCTGCCGGAGTACTGGCCCCTGCTGCAATCGGGCACGGTCAAGCTTCTGATTGACGACCCCACGACCCACATGCCGGACGGATACGCGGTGGACTTCGTGCGGATCCTGGTTAATCCCCACAGTTTCAAGTATCAGGTCTCTCTCTCCGCTTTGGTCACCGATGCGGACAGCCACAAGCCCATCGTTGGCGCGACGGTCACCGCAGCGCTGCAATCAGCCGCAACCGATGATCAGGGAAAGTGCCAGATGAGCGGACTTCCCGCCGGGCTAGTTATGGCAAGCGCCGCCGCTCCCGGGTATGACGAAAGCTCGGTGCCGGTGAACCTTGTCTCCGGACAAACCGGGAACGCCGACATTCCGCTGCATCGCCACGAAGAAGGGACGGCCGCGCTCGAGCGAGCGATCGCGCAAACTGGCTCAGCGACGGTTTACGGAATACACTTCGATACCGACTCAGCGAAGCTCCGGCCTGATAGCCTGCCCGCGCTGAACGCCGTCCTTGGGCTGATCAAGAACCATCCTGAGACCCGCTGGATCATCTCGGGCCACACCGATAATCAGGGAAGCGACGCCCACAATCAGCCGCTCTCGGAGCAGCGTGCCGCCGCGGTAGTTACCTGGTTGAAAGCCCATGGCCTGGATCCGAGTCACTTGGTACCTCAGGGATTCGGCGCCAGTCGCCCGGTTGCCGACAACGCCACCGCGAATGGCAGGGCGCTGAACCGGAGGGTCGAAGTCGCCCCAGAAAAACCAGGTCAGAATCACAGTTAGAGACCAAGAACGGCCGTCGCTTCCCGACGGTGACTTTTCCCTGGGTACGCTGGGGCGCGAGTCCGTATTAGTCCATTGCGATCGATTCCAGTGGGAATGCGACCTATGAGTCGGTCCCGCGATCGGTAGAGAATACCGGAGCACCGTACACCATCGAATTTCTCGCCTCCGCTCCCACACGCCAACACCCCGGCCATTGACCGGCAAGGCCTACGGGAACTTGTACCCGGGCTTGAGTTCGCAGCGATACACTTTCGTCTGATCTCGATTCACCCGCGCATTGCAGTCGGCCCAGCTCAGGTAAAGGTTCGGGCCAAAGGGGAAGGTGATGGTCTCGCCATTGATTTCGGCTTGAATGCTGACGCCTTCCGCCGAGCCGGGCACGGTAAAGTTCAGGGCCTGGCCGAACTTGACGGGATGCGATGTCCGCACCATGTCGCTGACCATGGGCCGGAACACTTCGGCTTCCAGCAGGAAAGTGGCCGTGTCCGACCAGTTGAGGGCGGTAACTTTCACTTCGCGCCCGCCCTGCAGGAAATCTTCGGATTCGATCTTGGTAAAAGGACAGGGCCCGGCAATACACGAGGTTCGCGCATTGCGGAATTCGTTGCCTTCTCCGGCGTCCAGCGATGCCCCGCCAATCGCAGCTTTCCACTGCCCGTCGGGCGAGCAGGGCGGCTGTTTCCGGCAAGGCACATTACCGGTGTTCACCACTTCGAAGGTCTTGACCGCGCTGCCCACATTGGCGGTGTTGGTGGTCTTGATCGAATAGCGGGCCAGCACATTCGATACCGTGATCACGGGACGATTCGCGGGCTTGACATCGTGCGGCAGGGGCACCATGTGGGCCACGTATAACTTGTCTCCCACGAATTCCTTGAGGTCCAGCGGCTGGTAGTCTGCGTGCCGAAAGCGGAGCATCACCGCCCGGCCGATCCAGAACCGGGTGCGCAACGTGACCGTGAAAAAACCGGAGGCATCTGACTTGCCCTCGCCGATCACGGAGTCATTGGAGAGCGCCTGGATTTCCACTTCGGCCAGGGGCAGTTCCTTGGTGGGATCGGCATCCTGCCTGATCACCGCTCCCCTCAACGTCATGGGCCGGGTGTGGGGATGGGTCAGCAGGATCGCGGTGACGATCAGGCCCGCAACGACCATGGTGGCGGTCCACATCACCAGCCGGCGTTTTCCGGTCATCCCGCTACCTTCATTGGCATATTCTACGATGCCCGAGCGCAGACCAGATTTTTAGTCTCGCCCCCTCTTTCGTCAAGGTCTTTAGGCTCAGTTGGTGTAACCATTCCTGTTACCCTAGTTTGCGCTCCCCCATCGTTCCCCGGGGCAGGATCGTTTAGATTTGTGAAGTGCATGAGAGGAAGTTTGGCCCCATAGTCCGTTCCCGCCGGGAGTTTCTCAGACAGATGGCTGGCCTGGGAATCTGCCTGCCCGGCGCGCCCTGGGCATTGGCTTCGTTCATGTCGCCCGCGCCGGAGCAGCGCGCCCGCCCGGCGCCGCCTCCAGTCAAAACTTATCTTACAAAGGAAGACGACCAGTTCCTGGACGATCTCGAGCAAACCATTTTTTGCTACTTCTGGGAGCAGGCCAACCCCCTGACCGGCCTGGTCAAGGACCGATGCAATGCCCGCAAGGCCACCACCGACAACGCCGTGGTAGCCAGCATCGCGGCCACCGGCTTTGGCCTGTCGGCGCTCTGCATCGGAGAAAAACGCGGATTCATATCCCTGAACGAGGCCCGCAACCGCGTGCTCAATTCCTTGCGTTTTCTGTGGAAGACGCTGCCCCACCATCGCGGATTTTTCTATCACTTCGCCAACGTCAACACCGGCGAAAGACTGTGGGACTCGGAAATCTCTTCGGTGGACACGGCCATTCTGCTGTGCGGCATCCTGTGCTGCCGGCAGCACTTCGAGAATTCCGAAATCCGCGATCTGGCCCGCGCGATTTTCGATCGCGTGGACTGGACCTGGCTCTCGGAAGACACCAATCTGCTGCCTCATGGCTGGCTCCCCGAAGTGGGATTCCTTCCCTACCGGTGGGACTACTACAGCGAACTGATGATGATGTATCTGCTGGGCATGGGCTCGTCCTCCCATCCTCTGAAGACAGAAACCTGGGATGCCTGGAAGCGAAACGTATTCGAGTATGACGGGCTGCGTTACATCGGTTCGTTCGCGCCTCTGTTCGTGCACCAGTACTCCCAGGCCTGGTTCGATTTCCGCGGCAAGCGCGACCGCTATGCGGATTACTTTCAGAACTCCGCCATCGCCACTGATGTCCATCGCCGCTTCTGCGTTGAACTGGGAAAACAGTTTCCCGATTACAGCGATGACCTGTGGGGCATCACCGCGTCGGATTCGGACAAGGGCTACGTGGTTTGGGGCGGGCCTCCCGCCATGGGGCCTATCGATGGCACCGTGGTTCCCAGCGCGGCGGGCGGTTCCCTGCCCTTCCTGCCGCAGCCGGTCATGCGCGTGCTTCGCAACATCAGGAACCGCTACCCCAACGCCTGGAGCACGTATGGATTCGTGAACGCTTTCAACCCGCTGAAAAACTGGTATGACAGCGACGTAGTCGCCATCGACACCGGAATCACTTTGCTGATGGCGGAGAACGCCCGCACCGGCTTTGTCTGGAATACTTTCATGAAAAACCCGGAAGCGGCTCGAGGCATGCAACGCGCCGGATTCAAGACCTACCAGCCTCCGGGAAGTCAAAAAAACGGACCGCCGGCCAGCGCCGGCAGTCCAGGCAATTTTGTTGTGGGTTCTCCGACCGGCTAGAAGTTTGGTTTCGTCGCCTCGTGTTCGGTGGTCGTCGAAGAGCCAGCCGGGGTAGTAGCAGCGACCGAGGGAACTTGAACCTGGGTCTCTGGAAGCGCAGTCTCCGGGGTCTGAGTCTCCGGTAACACACCGGGCTGAAGTTTTACCGTGGCCAGGATCTTTTCCAGTTTCCCAAACACCTGTTCACGATCGACCGGCGTGATTTCCTCCACATTGGCATCGCCGTCGGTCCCTATTCCCAGGGCAAATTCATAGCAGGCCCCTGAGTTGAAGGCGTGATAGAACCTGGCGTCGGGCTGCTTCATCGTGGCGCTGGAGTTCTCCACTTCATGGAACTCGATGGCTCCAATCTTGACGTCCTCGATCTTCGCCGGTGAAGCTTGCGATCCCATGCCTGGCTCGGGAAGCGCAAATTGGGCGCACGCTTCAGAGGTCATGCCCGGATTTACGCTGACTTTGACCAGTCCGGATTTGAAATCCGTGCCGGGATACGAGTTGCCAGGCATCTCCAAGGCTGCCAGCATCACTCCGCCGGGATGCACAAAATTCATCTGCGCCGGCCCGGTCAGGCCCGAGGCCGATTGCACTGCCTTACCCGTCTTCAGCCGATAGCTTCGCGGGAAGGTGAAAGAGAGACCATACTCCCGGTTGACGTAGGAGAGAGTGGCCGCCCGGTGCTTCCTGGTTTTTGCTTTCGCCTGCACCGGCGCGGCAGGCGGAGCCGGCGTATTGACGGCCGGAGCTGAAACCGGTGCCGCAGGTTGAACGGGTTGCTGCACCGCTACCGGCTGGCTGCTGCGGGAGCAGCTGCCGATCACGATCACGGCGGCGAACATGGCGAGCGCCCCCAGCGCGCCCACGGTCTGGTTCTTGATCGATTCGCCTTCGGGTTCTGCAGCCGATTTCTGCTGCGGGTTGTTGGACGGCTCTGCCGGACAAGTTGAGTTGCGTCATATATTCCTCCTGGGTCGCTGCCCGCCAGGAGTGATCGCACGGGGGCCGCCACAATGGAACGCACTGACTAGGCGCGGGTTACGGGCAACCTTGTGTTCGCAGCGCGTGGCCGGTGAAGCACAGTGTGGCTGGAGACCCACGTTGGGGCTGAGACTCTCGGTGCCTCGTCAGTTTGAGCTATGGTTTGTCAGGATGGTTTGTCGTCTTGAGGTGCCTTGTCACCCCTCACCCTGTCATCTTGAGCGGAGGGAAGGGGCTCGCTTGCGAGTCCCTTCCCGAAGTCGAAAGACCTGCTTTTGTCTGCATCCCGCGGGTGCCGGCAAATTCCATCTGCCGGAGGAAAGCAGGTCCCTCGACTGCGCTCGGGATGACAAAGTGGGTAGGACGAAACTAATGTAAGTAACGGAGACCACACCATCAAGACCATCAACCTCGAAGCCGGGATGCCGACAGTCCCTGAAGCGCTGCAACACCTGGAGCGCGAACTGGCTCGCGCCCGTCAAACCGGCTGTGTCTTCATCAAGCTCATCCACGGCTATGGATCAAGCGGATCCGGCGGCGACATTCGCATCGCGGCGCAAAGACGCTTGACCGAGATGGCGAGTCGAGGTGAGATTCGTGCCTGCATTTTTGGCGAGAGCTGGGCTAAGTCCGACGAGCAGGCTTGGGCCCTCATCAAGGCCCGTCCCGAACTGAAGCAGGACACCGACCTGGGTAAGCGGAATTTGGGAATCACCATTGTGGTGCTGTGACGTCGAACCAGCACTAATAGAGAGTGGCGGTCCAACTATATAATTATTTGGAACCGATCACCGTTGAAAAACTATGCTTCGAGGCGTCATCCTGAGCTTGCGAAAGATCTGGCGTGTGGCGATGGCAGACCTTGTTCCTCCACTGACCTCGTAGCTGGGGCGCGCGAGATCCTTCGGGACTGAAGTCCCTCAGGATGACTCCGGAGGGGAATTATTCGGGAGTCAGTCCGCAGTATTGGCTGCCTCTTGCGCAATTCCCTTCCCGCCGACGATACTGGAACCACACCAACATGAAAACTAATCTTTCCCTCTCTAATCCTGCAGAAGTAGAAACTGAATGCCTGGTCGCGATCGTGCTCGACAAAGCAGAAAAGGGCCGCGGCGACAAAGATCGTCCAGAAAAAGACAAACCACAGGTCTCGATTGAGACCGCAGACGCGGCCGTCAAAGACGCGGCTGCCGATGTGATCGCTGGCGGCGAAGTAACCGGCAAGGTTTTCGAAAACACGCTGCTGCACCGGCCGGCGAAACTGAAGGCCAAACGGCTGTTGCTTCTCGGTGGCGGAAAAGCCAAGACTTTTTCTGCATTCGACTTGCGCCGCCTGGCCGGCGCTGCCGTGCGCACGCTCAAGGCGAAGGGCCTGCGCAGCTTTGCCTTCGTCGCTCCCGAAGCAGGACTGAAGACGGAAGATGCTGTCAAAGCCATCGTCGAAGGCGCATTTGTCGGCAACTTCGATCCCGACTACTACAAGAGCGACCGCAAGGACCAGAAGATCGATGCCCTCACCGTCGTCGCCCGCGGCGATCAGGCCAGGTTGCAGCAGGCGGTGGAGGAAGCCCGCATCGTCGGCGAATCACAGAATTTCACTCGCGATCTGGCCAACGAGCCTTCCAATCGCATGACGCCAACCATCCTCGCTGACCGCGCGAAAAAGATGGCCGCGGAAGTCGGACTGAAATGCGACATCTACGGCACCGACAAAATCAAGGAACTCAAGATGGGCGCGTTCTGGAGCGTCGCCCAGGGATCCGACGAACCACCCACGCTCATCGTGTCTGCGTTACGAACCTGCCGGCGCTCCCGAAAAGCCGGTGCTGGGGCTGGTGGGCAAAGGCATCACCTTCGACTCTGGCGGCATTTCGATCAAGCCCAGCGACGGCATGGAAAAGATGAAGTACGACATGGCGGGCGGCGCCACCATGATCGGCGCCATGCGCGCCATCGCCCTGCTGAAACCCAAGTTGAAAATCACGGCGATTATTCTGGCGACGGAAAATATGCCTTCAGGCAAAGCCCAGAAGCCGGGCGACGTGCAGATTGCCATGTCGGGCAAATCGATTGAGATCATCAACACCGATGCTGAAGGACGCCTGGTGCTGGCCGATGGACTTTTCTACGCGCGCCAGCTCGGCTGCACTCACCTGATCGACGCCGCCACGCTCACCGGCGCAGTCGTGGTCGCGCTGGGCTCAATCAATGCCGGCATCTTCGCCAACGATGAGGCCATGTACGACCGCTTCAGCCAGGCGCTCGACAAAGCGGGCGAGAAAATGTGGCGCCTGCCGCTCGACGATGAGTACAAGGAAATCATTCGCTCCAATATCGCCGACATCGTCAACTCCGGCGGACGCTGGGGCGGCGCCATCACCGCTGCCATGTTCCTGAAAGAGTTCGCCGAGGAGACGCCCTGGCTGCACCTCGATATCGCCGGCACCGCGTGGACCGAAGAGCAGAAGCCCTGGATAGCCAAAGGGCCCTCTGGAATTGCCCTCCGCAGCCTGGTGGAGTTTGCCCGGGACTTTGCCGATAGCAAGGGATGAGAAGCATCCCGCTCGTCCTCGACCGCATCTTAAGCGGCCGATGGACGCTCGGGTCCATGCACTCAACTCTCAAGCTGGAGGCTTCTAATGAAGGCTCTATTTGTAGTGGGGCTGGCGGTTGTCATCCTGGGAATCCTTTCGTTTTTCGTTGCGATTCCGCATTCGGAAAATCACGGTATCAAAGCGGGCGACGTCAACATTGGAGTTCAAACTCATGACAGCGAAAAAGTTTCCCCCGCCATCAGCGCCGTCATACTGGTAGTCGGAGCCGGACTCATGATCGCCGGCCGCAAAACCTAGCTGGGATCAACGACTCTTTGCCGCCTCGCCTGTCTGCGATTTCCGCAGCGGAGGCGGCATGCAACTTCGAAACGTGTTTGGCGGTCCTGCCGATACTCGCCGGTTGCAGTGCTCTCCAGAAACATTCTGTCCCCCCAACCAAGTTGTCATCCTGAGCGGAGTCAGCCCATTCGTTTACGAATGGGCCGCGTAGTCGAAGGACCCCTATAACCTCATTCATTCTCGACCCATCATTCCCGAGTGCGGCTGCTCGAAAGGTTATAGGGGTCCTTCGACTCCATCCTTCCACTCGCAATCGAGTGGAAGGATTCCGCTCAGGATGACAGCCGTCTTAAGGAGTATTCACTCACCACAGATCCGGCAACGGCTTGGCGGCGGCGGGCACGTCGTGCGGATAGTTCTTGCCCAGTAAGGCCGCAACCGTCGCCGCAATCTGCGCCTGCGTGACGGTTCCACTTTTTTCGCGTTCGCCGCGCGCCGGAGTGTCCGGGCCAATCACTGCAATCCAGATATTCTCCGATCCCTTTTCGTCCACTCCGTGCTCTTTCCACTCGACCAAGCCGCTGCCGCGCCCGTGATCGGTGGTGAGGATGAAAGTTGTCTGGCCGCGATACTCCGGCATGGCCTGCATGGTTTCCCAGAGCTGCTGTACGAAGTGGTCGAAGCCGTGAGCGCTCTGCAGCACCAGGTCGTAGCGGCCCTGGTGCGCCCAGTTGTCGGTCTCGCCGTAACCCACGAACAGCACTCGCGGATGATCCGACTTTACGTAGTCCAGCAGCGGTATCTGGATAAACGAATTGTAGGTATCTTCGTCATCCAGCGGGGTGGTCGTGCGGTAAAGCTCGTTGATCAGTTCCTGGCGCGGGGTAAGTTTCCCATTTTCCGGCAAGTTCCATCCGGTTTGCATGATCAGGCCGCTGCGTTTTTCATTGAAGATATCCTGGAACACATTCCACGTGGCGAAGACCGCGACCTTGCCGCGAAATTCCGGCATGCGGTTCAGCCATTCAAACACGGTGACGTTGGGATTGGGGCCGAACTCGTTGCGATCGATTTTAGGGTCGGGATGCCCGGTCAGCATCTCGTTGTAGCCGGGATAGGAAAAAGCCATTCCATTGGTGACCCGGGCGATGCTGCCTTTGGTCTGGTTGCCGAAGATTTGTCCCTGCTTCGCGATGGTGCGCCACAGAAACGGAAAAAGCGCCTGGCGCCGCTCTTCCACATCATCGCGCCAGAAGTTGCGTTTGAGTGCGACCGGGTCCGCCCAGATGCCGCCATGTTCGCTGTCCATCAGTGTGGAGTCGGCTCCGCTGAAAATCTCCTGCCAGCGTAAGCCGTCGCTCACGATCAGGACGACGTTGCGGGTCTTGAGGTGTGGAGTCTGAGCAGAGGCAGATGAAAGCGCCAGTGTCAGGGTCAAGCACGCGAGTCCAAACAGGAGAACTGCTCGGATAAGTTTGTCCACGATTTCTCCAGGAATGCGGGTTGCCATTGTGCAACGAGAGGCTACCGTCAGGCAAACGCGGACAAGAAACCAACAGTCTCTTACCCGGAGCGAGACCATTCGTCGTCCACCATCCTCTCGCTTTGTCATCCTGAGCGGAGACAAGCGTTTCGCTTGCGAAACGGTTGGCGGAGTCGAAGGACCCCTATAATCTGATCAGTTCCAGGCTTGGTAGGGGTCCCTCGACTTGCTCTCACCGCGCCAGCGCGGTTCGAGCCGCGCTCGGGATGACACGCCAAAAATAAACCGCAGCAAAAAGAAAACGGGCGAGGACGCCCGTTTTATATTTCGATAACAGCTAGCAGCCAGGAGCCAGAAGCTGCTTTTCAGTTGATATCGAACTGCTCCTGGTGCAGCGCCGGATCGCTCTTCACGATCACGGTCTTTTTGGTCATCTCTTCCATCTCGATCAGAGCTTTGCCGTTGTTGGCCTTGAGCGACTTGGCCACGTCGGGATTGACCCGCAGCATCACGTCGGCATGCTCCAGATGTTTCGAGATCTTGCGCATCTCGAGATAGATTTCATTGCACACCGTGGTCACCGATTTCACGAAGCCGGTGGATTGGCAGTACGGGCAAGGCGAACCGATGGTGCGCTCGAGCGACTGCTTCACTCGCTTGCGGGTGATGGCCACCAGTCCGAAGTCGTTAAACTGAAGGACCTTGGAAGGCGCACGGTCGCTGCGCAAGGCCTCTTCCAGCGCCTGCATGACTTTCTGGCGGTTGCGGCGCTCATCCATGTCGATGAAATCGATGATGATGATGCCGCCCAGATCGCGCAGCCGGATCTGGCGGACGATTTCCTTGATCGCATCCACGTTGGTTTTGACGATGGTGTCTTCGAGACGCGTCGTCTTGCCGACGTATTTTCCGGTGTTCACGTCGATGGCGACCAGCGCTTCGGTCTGATTGATGACGATGTAGCCGCCACTCTTCAGCCAGACTTTCGACTTGAGTGCTTTGTTGATTTCCTCGCTCAGGCCGAATTGTTCGTAGAGCGGCGTTTCCTTGGTGTAGAGCTTCACCCGTTTGACCAGCGCGGGCTGGAAGCGGTTGGCGAAGCGCAGGATGCGTTCGTATTCCTCGTCGCTGTCCACCCAGATGGTGGAGAAGTCGGAAGTGACCTGGTCGCGCAGCACCCGTTCGACCACGTTGAGGTCGTGATAAATCAGGGTGGGCCCCTTGCCGGCGTCGGCGCGGGACTTGATTTCCGTCCACAGACCTTTGAGGAAGCGGATATCGGCGCGCAGATCTTCTTCCGCAGCATTCATGGCGGCAGTGCGGACGATGAATCCGCCGTGGCCGTTCTCGCGCTCGCTCTGAATAATGCGCTTCAGGCGCTGCCGCTCTTCTTCCGAAGCAATCTTGCGCGACACGCCGGTGTGATTCACCGTCGGCATATACACCAGGAAGCGGCCGGGCAGCGCAATGTGGCTGGTGATGCGGGCGCCCTTCTTGCCGATCGGCTCCTTGGCAATCTGCACCAGAATCTCCTGGCCTTCTTTGAGCAGGTCGGTGATCAGCGGCATGTTGCGCTGTTCGTTGCTGCGGGAGCGGCGTCCACCGCCACCGCCGCGACGGCCGCCGCGCTGGGGCCGGCGATCGTATCCCGGACGCGGCGCGCGCTGGGTGTAGCCAGCGGTGCCTGCCGGGGCGCGAACTTCGGCGCGGGCTTCGGTCATTCCCGTGCCTCCGGCTTCGGCCGCCAGAACTGCTTCCGCTTCGGCCTGGGCTTCGTCCAGCTCGGCTTCGTCTTCCGCTTCTTCGTCAACTTCGTCGGCCGCCGCTACATCGACCTCTTCCGAGGAAACCGGTTCCGCGGAAAAGGGCACGGCGTCGGCTGATGAGGGCTCGGCAGAGGCCGCGATTTCCGGCGCCGGCTGTTCATGCTCTCCCGCGGCGTGGGTCTCCTCTTCGAGTTCCTCGAAGGCAGCATCTTCCTCGAGGTCCTCGACGTAGTGAGCCAGGTCCGCTTCTTCTTCTTCGATCTCTTCTTCTTCGACCGTGCCCGCAGCCTTCACCGGCGGCTGGTCAGAATGCTCGGCCACGATTACGAGCTTGTCATCTGAGTCATCGGCGGTGTCGTCATCGTCCTCTTCCGCTGCTTCGCCGCCAAACACCGCAGCCACGTTCATCTGGTGCAGGCGTTGCTGTTCGCGGTCCCAGTCGCTCGAAACTTCGTCCACCTGCACGGCGGCCGGCGGTGCTGAAATTTCTTCCTCAGGCTGCGTTTCCGCAGTGGCAGCCGGAGCCGCGGCAAAAATCGGCTCATCGTCGGCAAAAACCTCCGCGATGGGCCGAGCCGGCTGCTCCTTTGCTGCAGGCGCAGGCCTCTCACTCGCGGGCGCAGGCCGGGACTGGTTCAACCCTCGATATTTGGAGATGGACTCGCCGGGCAGAATGATGGGCTGATATCCCGGCGGCGGTCCGTATTCGGAGCGCTCGGGCCGGTCGGTTCTCGCCGGGCGTTCGGATCGTCCCCCGCGATCGGAAAATTCCGGCCGCTGGGAGCGCTCATTCCGGTCGGGGCGTTCGGGCCGGTCGGAGTGTTCAGTGCGGGGTGCCTCGCGCGGCGCTTCCGTAGCGGGGCTGGCAAACTTCGATTCCGGCATGCGCTCCCCGCGGCGTCCGCGACGGCGACGGCGTCCGCGCATTCCGCCACGGTTGTCCCGAGACTCGGCGGAAGCGGGCGACTCATGATGCTCCGCCCGGGCTTCCGAATGTTCCTGGGGTTGCGGTTCTGCCTCCAGCGGGGCGGCGAATGTCTCGCCATTATGGGCTTCGGCCTGGGGCGGCGCCTGATAGCGCTCGGGCGCGGGCCGGTTGGTGGGAACTTCGTCGAGGTCGTCGGAGTCTTCGAGCTCCATAAAGTCGGAGACGTAAAGGAAAGCGTCGCGCTCCAGGCCGATGTCAACGAAAGCGGATTGCATTCCGGGAAGGACGCGGGTCACGCGTCCCTTGTAGATGGAACCGGCCAGGGTGTATTCGTTTTCGCGTTCGAGGTAGATTTCAGCGAGCAGATCGTCTTCGACCAAGCCCACCTTGGTTTCGTGGGGCGTGGAAGACACAAATAATTCTCTTGTCATGCGAACTCCGGTCCCGGGCCGTCAGGCGGCCGCGGGATCACCGGATGGAAGGCAGGAAGAAACTGGGAGGATCAAGCGCTGCGATAGCCGTCCCGGATAAGGGACAGCCCGGGCCCCGGAGTTCTCTCCGTGGCCGAATCCGTTGCGTAAGCTTAGGAATCTTTTGCACTTATCGCATTGCGCTTCGCCAGGTTTGTGACCGCTCTCTCAACTCTGAGGGGGCCGTTACCGGCCTGGCAGCGCCTTTGCCTGATCCTGCCCGGCTCTAACTGCTTTTCTAGCCGGCGTGTGCCCTCTTTACGCGAGGGCGATCGTAATTAATCTTGTTTCCGCGCGGATGGCAAGCGCGGGCTAACCCCCTGCCATTCCTCGTCCTGCGTCAGTTCACGAAACGGCGCATGCGGACATTCATTACAATGCCCAACGCCAGAAACATAAACAGGACAGAAGACCCGCCATAGCTCATCAGCGGCAGGGGTATTCCGGTGACCGGCATAAAGCCAACCACCATGCCGACATTGACCAGGATATGGAAGCTAAGCACCGCCACCACACCCATGACCACGAACGTGCCGGCACGGTCGGGCGCCGTTTGCGCGTTCTGGGTCAATCGCATCAGCACTATGAAGTATAGCAGCATTACCGCCAGGGCTCCTACAAAACCATGTTCCTCGGCGAACGCGGCGAAGATAAAGTCCGTTTGTGGGACAGGTAAAAACGCTAAATGGGTTTGGGAACCCTCCGAATTCCCCCAGATGCCGCCCGAACCGACGGCGATTAATGACTGGTTGACCTGGTATCCCGAGCCCTGACTGTCGGCCTCCGGGTGCATGAAGCTGGTAAGGCGGTCGCGCTGGTAGGGCTTCAGGGCATGCCACGCCAGCGGCAACAGCAGGGCGGCGGCAATGGTCACGATGGCCGCCTGCTTGAAGCGGACCCCGCCCAGGAACAGGCCGACGACCGCAATCGGCAGGTAAGTAAGGCTGGTGCCCAGGTCGGGCTGCCGCAAGACCATGAGCATGGGCACCAGCACGATGGCACCCGCCTTCATGAAATCTGGCCAGGTGAGTTCTCTCTGGTGAAGGTCGGCGAAGTACTTGGCCACCGCCAGAATCAGGATCAGTTTCACCCACTCCGACGGCTGAAAGTGCGCTCCTCCCGGCATCTTGATCCAGCGCCGCGCCCCCAGATACTTCTGGCCGAAGAGCATGACGCTCATCAGGGAGGCGATGGCGGCGATGTACAGCCAATGCACCCGGTCCAGGAGCTTCTGGTAGTTCACCAGGCTGACCAGAAACATGCCGATGATGCCGCCTAAGATCCAATAAATCTGCCGGATATGCGCCCCCGCAAACTTGGTATGCGAGGTGGCGCTGCGAATTTCCATCACTCCCAGCCCGCAGATCATGAGGACAAAGATGAAGAGCAGCCAGTCGAAATCGCGGAATGAGATATAGCGGGACATGAGATTCAGTCGTCGGTCGTCAGTCGTCGGTCGTCAGGAAATTCGTCGTTGGCCCTTGGTCCTTGGTCGTTGGTCGTTGGCCAATTCCTCTTTTCCCTGCCCGAGGCAGTGTTTACTACTCTGATTCCTCCCTCTGTCATCTTGAGCGGAGCATGATCGCTCGCTGGCGAGCGGTCATGCGGAGTCGAAAGACCCCTATTCCCTCCAACTCACTCGGCTGGATTGCTTGGCCAGCCACCACTGTCTGCTTCCTCTCCGGTGTGAGGGCGGGACGCCCGTCACTACACCCGCAGCCTGCCCGAGGCGACAGCCGCAAGGATGCCGGCGCTACTGTAATCCTGGCGCCGCAACTGCCAGCGGCGCACGCGACTTCGATACTTCTAAATCGAAATGCCCGCCGTGCAGCTCATCGTCATCGCCCGAACCGGTATTCCAGACTGCTCCGACATCCACTTTGCCGGAGCTTGCGCCATCTTGGTGGGCTGCCGGCGTTGCTTGTCCACGTAGGCCTTGATGACCTGGGCCGCCAGTGCGGGCCGCCAGTTTGCCGTGCTCGCCTTCTTCCAACAAGGCGCCACGACCACGATTTCCGGATCGCGCCTGGGCGTCGAACCCCACAAACCAGCCGTTCTCATTGAAGTCTGGCCTTGCCCGCCGCACCCATCTTGGCCTTCAACGCGTTGCTGATGGTCTGCGCGCTGACCCCGTCTTTCCCGCAATATCGACGCCCTGCACGTGCGACAGAGGGCGCCGTGCCGCCCGGATTGCACCACACCGGCCATGGCGTCGGTGATCAGGTCTCCCAATCCGCGCGGATCGATCGGAATATTCTTGACGTCAGATGGCACGTTCGACGTCTCGGCACGATCCCTGGCGGCAAATCCCGTCGGGTCGGTGACGTGGGGCACGCACCATGCGGCCGTCCATCGCAATGGCTCCGATCGCCCGCAGCAACTGCACCGGCGTTGCCGCCACGGCGCCCTGCCCGATGCCCACTGAAATAGTTTCGCCGGCATACCACTTCTGCTTGAAATTGCGGATCTTCCATTCTTCCGACGGCATGATCCCGCTGACTTCCTGCGGCAGATCGATGCCAGTCTTCTGCCCCAGGCCGATGCCATGGCGTATTTCGCGATGCGCTCGATCCCCAGCTTTTCCGCCAGGGTGTAGAAGAAAACATCACAGGACTGGTAAATGGCCTTGCTCAGGTCGGTAATGCCGTGGGTGCGGTGCTCGGCCACGACCCAGCATTTGAAGCGCCGGCCGTAGAACGACGCTCCACCAGTGCAGTGCACTTTCATGTTCTGCGCGATACCTTCCTGCAGGCCGGCGACGGACATGATGATCTTGAACGCTCGAGCCGGGCGCCAGTTGTGCCTGGATGGCCTTGTTCAGCAGCGGATTATCGGGATCGGTGACCAGCTTGTTCCACTCGCCATCGGAAATTCGCACGGCGAAATCGTTGGGATCGAAAGTCGGGCGGCTGACCATGGCCAGGATTTCGCCGGTGCGCGGGTCCATGGCGATCATGGCTCCGTTTCTTCCTCCAATAGCCTCTTCCGCCGCGATCTGCAGATCGATGTCGAGGGTCAGCTTGAGTTGTTGCCGGGCACCGCCGGCTTCTGGTCCAGTTCCCCCATTTCCTTCCCCTTGCTGTTCACCAGGACCTGGCGCGAGCCATTCTTTCCCATCAAGACCTGGCTTGTATTGCAGCTCGACCCCGGATCTGCCCACCACGTCGCCCGGGTTATAGAGCTCCCAGCTTGCGGCTGGTTCAGCATCTGTCTCGCTCACCTCGCCGACGTAGCCGATCGAGGTGCGCCATAAACCCGTTGCGCGGGTAGAGGCGGCGATGGGCCACGATGGTATCCAGTTCGGGCAATTCGTTGTGGTGAGACTCGATAAACGCCAGTTCGTCCGGCGTGATGTCTTCCTTGAGATAGATGGGCTGGTACTGCGGCGTGCCGGCAAACTTGCGCAGACGCTCCCGGACTTCCTTGGGATCAAGATGCAGGCCCTGCGCGATCATGTCCGCATCGCCGGAAAGATCGCGGGTGGAGTCGCGCAACAGCAAAGCCGTAAAGGAAGGGTAGTTGTCCACGATGACGCGGCCTTCACGGTCGAGAATCTTGCCCCGCGGCGCCAGAATCGGGACCTCGCGAGTCTTGTTCTTTTCCGCCAGCGCCGAGTAGAAGTCGCTCTGCACCACCTGCAGCCGCCACAATCCGTAAGCCAAAATCAGAAAAACGCCGAGGATGATGTATTGCACGGCGGTCAGGCGAGATCCCGATACTTTTTCGTCGCGGCCAAACATGGGAGCGGGCGTCGGACTTCAGTCCTCGGTCGTCAGTCGTCAGACTACGCGTCGATTGGTCCTTGGCCATTGGTCGTTGGCCAATCAACTTAGTTTTTATTGCGGGTGGCCGACGCAGAGATTGCGCTTTTGTTGACGGAGTCATGGACGTCAAGAGCGGGTGACGGATGGACATCAACCCGGCTCGGACCTCGGACTTCAGACCTCGGAACAGATTGACGTCCGATGGGGAGTGCCAAATACTCCTGATAGGAACCAAGACCGAACTCGAGTGTCACGTCGGGTCTGCCTGACGGCTGAAGTCCGACGACTGATCCGACGTCCGCCTAAGCTCTCTGCTTAAACCGGTCCAGCAGGGTAAACAGGATGGCCGCCGTGGCGGCGTTGAGCAGGGCGCCGCCGATCTCGTGTCCCCAACTCCACTGCAGAGTCAATTTGACCAACCCGCGGGCCACGGTGAAATACACCACTTCGTGGACGGCGTAGAAGAACAGGGTCACCAGGAAGCGCGCGCCTACGTTCTCGACGTCCAGCTTGGCGCCCAGGGACGAGGCCCCAAAACCCACCACCGTGTTTGCGATCCCGTAAATCCCGATAGGCTGATGGGTGAGCGAATCCTGCAGCAGGCCGATCAGCGCACCGGTGACCAGCCCGGACACCTGGCTGCGCCGTGCCACGGCGAAGAAAATCACCACCAGCAACGGCAGGTCGAACAGGGAAAAGAAATGCAGCCGCAGGGGCAGGAATGCCTGCAAAAACAGCGCAATCAGCGGAATGAGGATGGCCGCCGGGGCGCTGAACCGGTAAACCTCTACCTGCTCCTGAGATGTGTAAGTGATGGGCACGCTAGCGCGGTTTATCCTCCGCAGTCCCAGGTTGCGAAGGTCCGGGTTTAGATGGCACAGCTGACGAGCCAGGCGTCGAGATTGCCGGTTGCGAAACCACACGCTCGGCGGGCGCTGCCGGTTGCCGGCTTGGCGGTCGTCGTGGGCTTATGCCCGCTCACCGGCTTGACGACCCCAGGGACGGCGGGAATGCCAGCGGACTTGTCCACGGCTGCCGCGTCTTTGTGCTTGGGTGTGGCTGAGGCCCCAGGTACGGACGGCTGGCTCGCGTCCGCCGGCGGCTTGTCAGGGACCGAAGGCAGGCGCTGAGTCAGAATGTCCACCGCCCGGACTGAATTGGTTTCCGCCACCGCGGGCGCGCGATCCTCCTTTTTCGTGATCACCAGAACTTCTTCGAGGCGGCTCAGATTGGCGGAAGGCCGTACCCGGATATTGAGAAACAGGTCCGCGCCCGGAGTAACTTTCATCACCGTTCCCACCGTAATGCCCTTGGGGAAGATCAGATCGCCGCCGCTGGTCACGATCCGCTCTCCCGGCGTCACCTGTTCGTCGGTCATCACCTTTTCGACGACCACTTCGCCCGATGCAGTCCCTTTGATCACTCCCTGCAGGCGCGACTTGTCCAGAATCACACCCACGCCGCTGCTCTGGTCGTTGATCAGCAGCACCTGCGCCGAGGACCCGAACGCCCGCAATACCTTGCCCACCAGGCCATCGGCGGTGATCACCGCCATATCTTTGTCCACCCCGGCAGACGTCCCCTTATCGATGTAGATCGACCGCGACAGATCGCTGCCGCTGGAACCGATGACCTGGGCGGCCACGGTTTTCGCGATGTAAGTTTCCTTGAAGCCCAGCAAGGCCTGCAGCCGGCGCGCCTGCTGCGCGTCGTCGGACAGCCGCACCTGCTCCAGGCGAAGCCGCTCGATCTCGAATTTCAGCTCGCGATTTTCCTGCCGCACTCCGCGCAGGTAAACGTAGTTGCTCCAGATACCGCCCAGGCCGTTCTGGCACCAGACCAGGGCTTTCTCCAGAGGAGTCACCGCGCTGACCGTCCACAGGCGAATCACCCGGGTGGATTCGTCGGCGCTCGACCGCCGCTTGACCTGCACCGCCAGCCCCAGCACCTGTACAAACAGGATGGCCACCAGGATGGTGACGTTGCGGTAGCGGCTCATCAGATTTTCCATTGACTGCAGTTTCCGGTTTCTAGTTTCTGGTTTCTAGCATCAACGGCGGCTCCACGGATGGTTTCAGCGCGGGACGGGCGAGGACGCCCGTCCTCCATTGCACACACTGGAAACTAGAAACCAGAAACTTGAAACTACTCTATTGAAATTTTGCGCAGCAGCTTGAAATCGCTGAGCATCTTGCCCGTGCCCAGGACCACGCTGCAGAGCGGATCGTCGGCGATGGAGACCGGCAACCCGGTTTCCTCGCGAATACGTTTGTCCAGATTTTTCAGCAGCGCCCCTCCTCCGGTCAGCACAATGCCGCGGTCGCTGATGTCCGCGGAGAGTTCCGGCGGGGTACGTTCGAGCGCGACCCGAATGGCATTCATGATGGTCGAAACGCATTCGCTCAGAGCTTCGCGGATTTCGCTGTCGTCGACCGTAATGGTCTTGGGCACGCCTTCAATCAGGTTGCGGCCCTTGATTTCCATGGTCAATGGCTTTTCCAGCGGATACGCCGATCCAATCTCCATCTTGATCTGCTCGGCGGTTCGTTCGCCGACCAGCAGGTTGTACTTGCGCTTGAGATAGTTCATCACCGCTTCGTCCATCTGGTTGCCGGCCATGCGCACGGAACGGGAATAAACGATGCCGCTGAGAGAAATCACCGCGATGTCGGTGGTGCCGCCGCCGATATCCACGACCATGTTGCCGCTGGGTTCGGTAATCGGAAGTCCGGCGCCGATGGCGGCCACCATGGCCTGCTCCACCAGATACACTTCGCTGGCCTTGGCGCGATAGGCGGAATCCATGACCGCCCGCTTTTCCACCTGGGTAATTTCCGAAGGCACGCCGATCACGATCCGCGGATGCACCAGCATCTTGCGGTTGTGCGCCTTCTGGATGAAATAGTTGAGCATCTTCTCGGTGACCTTGAAGTCGGCGATGACGCCATCCTTCATGGGTTTGATGGCCACAATGTTGCCGGGCGTGCGGCCCAGCATCTCTTTGGCCTCTTTGCCCACGGCCTCGACTTCGCCGGTGTTCTTGTTGATGGCGACGATGGAGGGCTCATTGACCACGATGCCCTTGCCCCGTGCGTACACCAGCGTGTTGGCCGTCCCCAGGTCGATGGCAAGATCGCTGGAAAAAATACTGAACAGCGATCTCAGATTGTGCAGGCGCGTCGAAGAATGGAATCCGTTAGATGACATACGCGATTTAGCTCTCTCGAACCGCTGTCATTACCGGGCGAACCCGGTTGCTTCCGTGCGGGTGGGGGGCCGTGCCCTAATTCTATGGGATAACGCCCGCTTCGCCCTCAAACCAAAGTCCCGGCACCTCGGGTAATCCTGCCGAACTCCCGGTTTTTTACTGGCTGAGCCCCAAATCTATCCGGGGTCCTTCGCGTTCTTTGCGGCTCTTCTTTGCGTACTTAGCGGTTAAAGATTTGCCTTAAGCAAGATCAAAGTCTTAACCGCAAAGTTCGCAAAGAAAGGCCGCAAAGAACGCAAAGAAAACCTACTGAATCACGATCTTTTTCTGGACTGTATTCACTCCGCCCTTGGCATTTTGAGCTGTAATCGTGATCAGGCTCTCGCCCGGCGGCAGCGGAGGCATGAAGTAGTGAAAGCTGCCATCGGCGCCCACCACGGGCACTTCCCTGCCATTGACCATCACCCGCGCCCCGACCTCGGTCTTTCCCGTCAGTTCAATTACCTTCCCGTGCTGCATGAAGGGATCCAGTTCCAGGTCGATGGCAGTCGTGTTCTGGCCTTTGGGAATGATGGTGAACCGGTTCTTCTGGCTTTCCACCGACTCCTTGTCGTCGGCGTCGTAGGACTGGACCAGCCAGTAGTACGCCCCTTCGCCTAAACCGGACACGATCACATCAGCCGTGGTTACCCGGCGATCCACGATGGTCGAAGAAAAATAAGGATTGTGCGAAATGCGCAGCCGGTAGCCTACCGCGTTGGTCATCGGCGTCCAGGAAAACTCCACCGGCTTGGACGCGCCCGAGGTAAAGATGGGCATCATGTTGGCCGGCGAAATCGGCGTCGGCGGCCCGATTTCCTTCACCTTGGCCATGCGCGGAGATTGCGACTGGAAACCGACTCTCTCCCACTCCGCCAGGTGCACCACCTCGCCGTTGCGGGTGATTTCTCCGGACCCTTTCTTCACCAGAATCTCGTGCTGGTCGGCCTTGGGATCGTTGCGCACCATGGCCGCGCTGTCCGGGGCCAGAGAGGCGGTCGCCCCGGCCACGATCACCTGCGACTTCGATCCCTGCACATACGTGGCGGTGGTGAGATCCACGGTTCCCGTGCTCACCGCCACTGACACGTTGGTCTGCTGCTGGTCATTGGCTGAGTTTTCCTCGATGACGATCAGCGAGTCCTGTTTGACCGTGTAATTGGTGCCATCGCTGAAGACGATTTTGGCCATTCCTTCCGACCCGGTCTGGACCACATCGCCTTTCTCCAGCGGGACGTTGTAATCGGCGGTCAACCAGCTGTTGCTGCTGGCTTTCTTAATGCGCACGGTTCCGTCCAGCGCCGTGATATGGGCCTGCTGGGAATTGAGCGAGCCCGACTTGGCTTTCCCGCCGGCTCCCGCGATCATCTCCAGCAGGCTGCCGCCGAGCTTGCTGACCGACTTCACCCCCTTCTGGGTGAATTGCGGAAAGGCAAAATTCATCCCGATGAAGAGCGCGACCGCGGCAAACAGCACCACCAAAGCCACGCTGCGGTAGGTGACCGTCTTCCACGCTACATGGATCCCAGGTTTGCTACTTGAAGAAGACACAAAGGCCACCGGACGCCAGTCAAACCCTAAGAATATGGGGTATTTGCGAGAGTATCACAAGCATAACTGGCAGGGCACAGTTGATTACCTTGGGTACCACCTCCAGCGGTCATGTACGGCGGTGCGGGGGCAGGAGGTCAGGCTGTTGGTCACGGCGGCCTTTCTGTCCCACTTTCAGGATGTTCTGAGCAATCGCTGAATTCGGGATCTCGGCCGGTTTATGTCGTGAATGGCCCCGGGGCTAACCGCTTTGCAGCGGAACTGTAGCGGGGTGGACCTGGGACAGTGACTAATTATCCTTGCGATAGAGCAGCGTGCGCATCGCTTGCCTCCGAGCCTCGTTTGCTTCACGCACTGTCTTGCGCTCATCCGCGTCCATGGAGCGCTGAGTCGCAGGGGCACTTGGTTCTGGAGTGCTGCACGCAGGGCAGCAGTTGGCGAAACCGGGCTTGTCCGGTTTCAGTTCGAACTCCTCCGCGCAGACGGAGCAGATTTTGAGGGGGAAAGCCATTTGCGTTTTATGATACGACGGTCATGAAGCTCCAGGAAAGTCGCCTATCGGCCCTACTCGAGTGAAGGCATGGTCACACCGCAATCCAAAGATTGTCTCCTTGCTAAGGCTGGACCGTAACCTCGACCATGTTGTCGTCCGGGCACGCGATCGATCAACAGCAGCAGCGGATCGATTCCGGCTTTGTCCGGCTTTTCATCCGTGGTGAAAGTGTAGCTGGCTTTGCCGCTGGTCATGTGCACGCGCTCGCGGTGCAGGACTTTACCAAAGCGCTTTCCCTTCTCCGGAGCGGCCAGCGCTCCAACCTCGATCCAGTCGTCCACCGGGACTTCAGTCTCGTTGCCTTTTTCATCGGCTTTGAACTTGCGCGCCTCGGTTTCGACCGTGACCTGGTACTTGCCGTCCGGGCCCTTGTGGGCGGTCGCGGTCACGGCCCGGTTGGAAAATAACGTGATGTCATAGAACAGGTCCTGGATGCAGGTATTGCAGCTGCGGCGGCGTTTCCTCGCGCAGGGCATCGACCAGCGCATACGACGTGGGATACGGCGGCGGCGCGTATCCATACTTGTTCAGTACTTTGCGCAGGGCGCGGTTCACCGCTTCCTCGCCGATCATTTCGCGCAGGTAGTACATCACCACGCTGCCTTTGCGATAGTGGATGTATCCCTGCGACGCTTCCACGCGCAACAGTGGGCGCTCCTTCAAGAGTTCGGCGCCGCGCGAACGCAGGTAGCTGTCCATTTCATATTGCATGAACTTGCGCATGGTGTCGCGGCCATATTCTTTTTCCATGGTCATCAGCGCCGAGTACTGGGCCAGGGTCTCCACCAGCAGCGTGGCCCCTTGCATGTTCGCTCCCACTTCCTGGTGGCCCCACCATTGATGCGCCATTTCGTGCGCGACCACGTAAAAGACCATGTCGATGTCATCCGGCTTCTGGATGCTGGCGATGAAGCCGATGGATTCCGAATACGGCATGGTGCCGGGAAAGGCCTCGGCGAAGGCGGCCAGGCGCGGGAATTCAATGATGCGCGCCTCCTTCTGCGGATAGGGACCGAAGTTCTTGGTGTAGTACTCAAAAGACTTCTTCACCGAGTTCAGCATCTTGGGAACGTTCCAGGGCTGCTCTTTGAGGTAATACACCTCGATGTTGATGCCGTTCCACTCGGTGCGGGCGACCTCATAGCGGGCCGACAAGAACGAGTAATAGTTCAGTCCCACATGGTCGAGCTTGTACTGGAAGTAACGGCGCCCATTTTCGTTCCACTCCCGTTGCAGCGAGCCCGGCGCAATCGCGATCTGGTCGGGCGAGGTGCTGATCACGGTTTCGACGTTCACCCAGTCGGAGTTATTGCTGATGTAGCTGTCGCGGCAATCGGCGGTGCAGTTCTGCTCGAGCGCCGGCATCAGGTCTTTTTCCTTAAGGCCGAAGCGCTTGCGTTTGTTCTTGTCGTCCAATTCGTTGCCGGGCTGATACCCGATCTGGGGAACGATCTGGCTGTGGATGAAGGTACCGTTCGGCAGCACGGCGCGGTTGGTCAGCGTGTTCTCGAAGCCCCGCACCCGGGTCTGCATGGTGAACTGCATCACGCGAGACTCGCCGGGCTGCATCGGCGTGGTCAGAGCGTAAATCTGGTAGTGCAGGCGCTGGTCGTCCTGAGACAGCTTCGCGCCGGGTATCTCGATCGTGGTTTGATAGTCATTGGCCAGGCTGAAATGAATTTCAGTCAGTGGCTTTGAAGTCTGGTTCACGATGGTCTGCTGGCCGCGCATGGTCATGTTGCGCGATTCCGGATACAGATCGATGGCGTACTTCACGTCCGTGACCCGGGGCTCGGGCTGCTTCTCGAATTTCTTGTAAGTCTTCTCGTAGTCCGCCTGCAGGCGGTCGTTGTCATTTTCGCTGCGCACCGTGTTCAGAACTTTGGTGTTGTAGAAAATCCAGCCGCCGGTGGCCACGAATCCGATCGCCGCCGCGACGGCGATAAAGCGTACCCCTCCGTGACAGCGCAACCGCGCATTCCGGATCCGGCTGCGCCAACTGGTTTCACGCCCGCGCTGCCAGAGCAGGATGGTGAGCGCCGCCAGGAAAACGCAAAACGCCGTCCAGTACAGCATGAACCATGACCAACTCTCGAGGAAGGGACCGTAGCCGTAGAAATCCGAGTAGGTCATGGTCTGGGCCTGGCCGAACTGGACCAGGTAAGTGGCGATGTGCAAAGGCGACCAGATAAATGTGGTCAGCAGGAGAAACGTGATGTATCCGAAGTAGCCGACGTATTTGTTGGGCGAGATGACGTGAATAAAAAACGCCAGAATGGCCAGGAAGACGAAGCCCAGCAGGTCGATGCCAAACAGGTTCGCGATGAAAAGACCGATCTGGTAGCGGTGATATCCGTGGAAGAACTGCACCAGCAGCGCCGCGCACATGACAACAGCGAGAATGATGACGATGCTGCTCATCAACGCCGTGAGCTTGGCCAGATAGGTAGGCCACTCCGGGTTGGGCAGCGCGTCATGCACTTCGTCGGTTCCGCTGTCGCGCTCCTCCCAGGCGAGAACGCCCGCGAAGTAGGTGATCATGGCGATCAGGAACAGGTAGAGCGTCCCTGCGATGACCTCCAGCAAGCGGTAGGTGACCGGCAAGAAGGTGTTTCCGAAACCTTCGGTGTTGCTGAAGATCAGAGCAGGCACGCAGTTCAGCAGGGCGAAAGCGGTGATCACGATGAAGGTCGTCGTCTTGACCAGGCGCCTGAATTCGATCCTGACCGTGCCCCAGAACTGGAGCCACTCAGCGCCGGCGCCAAAATTCCTGTCTGCCGCTGGAATTGCCGTGGAAGTAATCGATACGATCTCCTGCGCCTTGATTTTCTTCTTCCTCGGACTCCGTTCGGCAAAGCTGAACCGCCAGTACGCGAAGGCGAAGATCAGGGCCCCGACCCCGAGCCAGATCAGCCGGTTCCACAGCAGATATCCGGAGTAGCCGATGGAGAGCGTGTTCTTCTCGGCCACGGTCCAGTATTTAGTCGCGTAGAGAAAAGGATCGATGCCAAAGGGATCGATGAGCGCCGCCAGTTTCTGGTTCTTCAGGTCGCTGGTGAGCACGCGGGAGATTCCGTATCCCGCGAGCAATGCCAGGCTGCCCAGAAATGAAACCACTGTGCTGCGGGTCAACACCGCGATGGCGAAGATGACCGCTGCGATGAACAGCGTGTTGGGAACCGCAAAAACGAGAATCGCCTTCCAGTGGGCCGCCCACACGACGGGCCCCCAGCGTTCCGCGTCCACCCAGGGCATGTACTTCGCGGCCAGAATCCCCACCGAAACACCCAGCAGGGGGATCACGGCGATCAATGCCGATCCCAAAAAGCGTCCAGCCAGATAATCAAGTTTGCGGATGGGCGTGCTGAACAGGATCTGATGAGTATTGTGGGCAAAATCACGCGAGGCGGCGGAGTTGACGAACGCTGTGGTCATCAGCAGAGTCAGCAGACTGCAGACCACGTAGAAGTTTTCCACCACCCAGGGAGCGTTGCGATAGGTATTTTTCAGCGAACTGCCGACCGTGATCTGGTCGCTGCTGGCGGCCCCGAAAAACATCAGCGCCACGATCAGGAAAAATACCCACAGCATCCAGGAACGCAGCCAGAACCGGACCTCGAAGCTGAAGAACTGTCTGAACATGGATGGTCTCACGCGATCCCGGAAATGCGGCTGAAGAATACGTCTTCAAGGTCGGCGCTCACCGGGGTGAATCCGTTCCCCGGATTCTCAGCGGAATGGATGTGAATGAGGGGCTTGCCCGCAATCAGTTTGCTGGAGATGACGCGATAACGCTGTTCGTAGTCTTTCACCTCGGACTTGGCCACTGACTTCTGCCAGATGCGTCCTTCGAGCGCTTTGACTGCTTCACCAGGAGCTCCGGCAAACAGCACCTTGCCCTGGTGAATGACGGCCATGTTGGTGCACAACTCCATTACGTCTTCCACAATGTGGGTGGAGAGAATCACGATGACGTCTTCGCCGATCTCGGAAAGCAGGCTGTAGAAGCGGTTGCGTTCTCCCGGATCGAGGCCCGCCGTGGGCTCATCCACGATGAGCAAACGCGGATTGCCGAGCAGCGCCTGCGCGATCCCGAAGCGCTGCCGCATGCCGCCCGAAAATCCGGACAGCGCCTTCTTGCGATGTTCGTAAAGATTGGTGCGGTGGAGCAGCGCCTCGACAGTTTCTTTCCGCTGCTTGGAGTCGGTGATCCCCTTCAGCAGGGCCAGGTGGCCAAGCATTTCCTGCGCCGAGGTGCGCGGATACACGCCAAATTCCTGGGGAAGATAGCCCAGCGTCTTGCGCAGCTCCTGCTTTTGCCGCAACACGTCCAGGGTGCCGAGATGGATTTGTCCGCTGTCCGGTTCCTGGAGCGTAGCGATGGTGCGCATCAGGGTGGACTTGCCCGCCCCGTTGGGGCCGAGCAGCCCGTACATGCCCACGGGAATCGTCAGCGAGACGTTGTCCAACGCACGTACGCCGTTTTTATAGACCTTGGATAGATTCTGAATCTGCAATTCCACGAAAATTCGCTCCTGGGGAGGTCATAGGGCCCTCGCCCTCAATACGTTACCGCTGGCTGAATGGTTCCCCGGGGCCGGGAAGTTCGCGATTCTGTACTCTCGCCAGGGCCTTGTCAAGCGCTGGCGCGGAGACAAACTATAACCAGTGGGGACACGGAGGACACAGAGCTTTGCTCGAAGGGTTTACCTCCGCGTCCTCGGTGTCCTCTGTGGTTGGCCTGCTTGCCCGATCCTCAATCCCACCTGTAGCATAGAGGTTCACGGCATTCTTCCCTGCGACTCAGGAGACGTTCATGGCAACCGATACACTCACCAGCCCACCCGCGCTCGGCAGCACCGCAACCACCAAGGTTTACAAGAACTTTATTGACGGCGAGTGGGTGGAATCCTCGACCGGCGAGACTTTTGAAAACCGCAATCCCGCCGATACGCGCGACGTAGTCGGCATCTTCCAGAAATCCGCAAAAGCCGATGTGGACGCCGCGGTTGAGGCCGCCAGCCGCGCATTCGCCAAGTGGCGCCTGGTGCCCGCCCCGCGCCGCGCCGAAATCATGTTCCGCGCCGCCGAGATGCTGCTTGAGCGCAAGGAGGAATACTCCCGCGACATGACCCGCGAGATGGGCAAGATTCTGAAGGAGACTCGCGGCGACACCCAGGAAGCCATCGACACCGCTTACTACTTCGCCGGCGAAGGACGCCGCCTGTTCGGACCCACCACGCCGTCGGAGTTGCCCAACAAGTTCGCCATGGCGGTGCGGACTCCCATCGGCGTTTGCGGCATGATCACGCCGTGGAATTTCCCCATGGCGATCCCGTCGTGGAAGCTGCTGCCCGCCATCGTTTGCGGCAACACCTGCGTGATCAAGCCGGCGCAGGACACGCCGCTTTCCACTTACAACCTGGTGCGCACGCTGTCCGATGCGGGCGTACCCAAGGGCGTGATCAATATTGTCAGCGGATTCGGCCCGCAAGTGGGTGGGCCGCTGATGGAGCACCCCGAAGTCCGGGCTATTTCGCTGACCGGATCGACCGCGGTCGGCCGCATCGTTGGCACTACCGCAGCGAAGAGTTTCAAGCATTGCTCGCTCGAACTGGGTGGCAAGAATCCCATGATCGTGCTGGACGACGCCAACCTCGACCTCGCCATCGAAGGCGGCCTTTGGGGCGGTTTCGGCACCACGGGGCAGCGCTGCACTGCCACCAGCCGCATCATTGTGCAGAAGGGTGTGTATGCCGAGTTCGTGGAGCGCTATGTGGACCGCGCCAGGCGTCTGAAGGTCGGCAACGGCCTGGACGAGAGCACCGAGATGGGGCCGGCGATCAACGAAGCCCAGCTCAAGACCGATCTCAGCTACGTGGAAATCGGCAAGTCCGAAGGCGCGAAGCTGAAGTGCGGCGGCAACCGCCTCGACCAGGGCGAATACCAGCACGGCTTCTTCATGGAGCCGACGGTGTTCGTCGATGTTGATCCCAAGATGCGTATTGCGCAGGAAGAAATTTTCGGTCCGGTCGTTTCCATCATCCCCTGTGAAGACCTGGAAGATGCGATTGCCATCGCCAACGGCATCGAGTACGGGCTGTCGTCCGCGCTTTACACCAGGGACGTGAACAAGGCGTTTACCGCCATGCGCGACCTGCACGCCGGCATTACCTACATCAACGCGCCGACCATCGGCGCCGAAGTCCATCTGCCGTTCGGCGGGGTAAAGGCCACCGGCAACGGACATCGTGAAGGCGGCATGGGAGCGATTGACTTCTACACCGAGTGGAAGGCGGTGTACGTGGATTACTCCGACCGCCTGCAGAAAGCGCAGATCGACAGAGTGGACTGAGCAGTCGTCGGTCGTCGGTCTTCAGTCGTCGGTCATTGGTCTTTGGTCTTTGGTCGTTGGTCTTTGGTCGTTGGTCTTTGGTCGTTGGTCTTTGGTCGTTGGCTACCCCGTTGAAGTAACGGGATCCCCTTCGCGAACTTTGCGGCAGTTCTTTGCGGCCTTTGCGGTAAAAAGCTTTGCTTTAGACGGAACAACATGCCCAGCGCCCAAATTCGTGAAATCGCCGCCGCCCAGCGCCTCGACAACGTCCGCTATGCCATTCGCGATCTGGCGTCGGTAGCGGAGGAAGTCACGAAGCAAGGCCACAAGGTGCTGGCGCTCAACGTCGGCGATCCCAATATTTTTGATTTCAAGACTCCTCCGCACCTGATCGAAGCCGTGTACAAAGCCATGCGGGAGAACAGGAACGGATACGCGCCCTCTCCCGGCATTCCGGAAGCACTGGAAGCGATTCGCGGCGAAGCGGCGCGCAAGGGCATTTCCACGGTGCAGGATGCGTTTGTGACTTCAGGCGCGAGCGAGGCCGTGGATGTTTGCCTGACTGCCCTGGTCAATCCCGGCGAACATGTTCTGACTCCGAGTCCGGATTATCCGCTCTACTCGGCCGTGCTGTGCAAACTCGGCATTCCGGTCACGCCGTACAATCTGAACGAAGACGACGCCTGGCAGCCGGACCTGATCGATCTGCAGCGCAAGATCAATTCGAAGACCCGCGCCATTGTCCTGATCAATCCCAATAATCCAACCGGCGCGATCTGCTCCCGCCGCATGCTGGAACGACTGGCGGAGCTGGCGCGACGCAACAATCTGGTCATTTTCGCCGACGAGATTTACGACAAGCTCATTCTGGATTCCGGCGAGAAGACTGAGCCCATCTCGATCGCGGCCGTTGCCCCCGATGTGCCGGTCGTGACTTTCGGTGGACTGTCGAAAAATTACCTGGCGCCGGGCTGGCGCATCGGCTGGGGGGTGGTCAGCGGGGACGCGGCCGCGGTGAAGCCCTACGTGGAAGGCATTCATCGCCTGTTGCGGGCACGCCTGTGCGCCAATCATCCCGAGCAGTACGCCATCAAGCCCGCGCTGGACGGGCCTCAGGACCACCTGGTGGAAGTACGCAACAAACTTCGCGCCCGGCGCGACCTCACCGTGCAGTGGTGCAATTCAACTCCACGCGTGAGTTGTGTGTCTCCCCGGGGAGCGTTCTACGCCTTTCCCCGCATCGAAATTCCGGAAGGCGATGACGTCTTCGTGAAGGAATTGTGCCGGGCGAAGCACGTGCTGGTGGTTCACGGCTCCGGCTTTGGTCAAAAGGCCGGCACCCGGCACTTCCGCATCGTGTTCTTGCCCGATGAACCAACGCTGACCCGGGCCTACCAATCGATCGCAGACTTCATCGCGGAAAGATACAAGTAAGGCCTAATGTGGGCGCGAGCGTCCCGCTCGTGCCGGGGCGTGAGAGTTCACGAACTTCCCCGCCCTGTCTCTCCAGAAACGGAGAGGCGAGGACGGAGCACCCGGATGGATTTTGCAGCCGGGGTAACCGGGCACGCCAGGTTACCCGGACCGATTTCGGAACAAGATTAAGTCCGCGTCCTGGCTTGGCCTTTGGATGGAAATCTGCTTAAATTAACTGGCCGCTGTTCTCCCCTCGGCAGTCCACGTGATCGATATTCATTGCCACATCCTGCCTAAAGTTGACGATGGCTCGAAGTCCTGGGACACGTCGCTGGAAATGTGTCGAATGGCGGCGGATGACGGCATCGAACACATTGTGGCCACTCCGCATGCCAACGAGCGCTTTCAGTACGACCGGGAGAGTCTGGCCAAGCACCTGGAATATCTCCGGGTGCTGGTGGGCAAGACTCCGCGCCTCAGCCTGGGCTGCGATTTCCATCTTTCATATGACAACCTGCAGGAAGTAATGATTTCACCGGAGCGCTACACCATCGAAGGCAGCCACTACCTGCTGGTGGAGTTGAGCAACTACAGCATTCCTACCCAAATCAACGAGTGTTTCACCCGCATGGCCGACATTGGGGTCACGCCCGTGCTCACTCATCCCGAGCGTAATCCGATTCTGCAGCAGACGCCGCTGCGGGTGCTGGAATGGGTGGACCAGGGCTGTGTAGTGCAGGTGACGGCGTCGGCGGTGACTGGAGGCTGGGGGCAGAAGGTGATGCGGGCAGCTGAATGGCTGCTCGAACGAGACGCGGTGCACGTGCTGGCCACTGATGCCCACGACACCAAGCACCGTCCGCCTTCGCTCTCCGCCGCGCGCGACAAGGTCGCGAAACTTTGCGGCCTAGAGGTCGCCCAGGCGCTGGTGGACGGGAACCCTCGCGCCATTATCAGCGACAAACCCCTGCCCTATTTTCCCAATCCAGCGATGAAGAAGAGCAGCCGGTAAGGGCGGGCGTCGGACCTCGGGCGTCAGACCTCGACTTCAGACCTCGGACTCTCAGACCTCAGACGTCAGACTTCGGACGTCCCAGTCTCTTTTCCCGATGCGATGGCGGATCTCCTGAGACTTGGGGCAAGCGACATGACAAGAGCCGAACTCTGAGGCTTGAAGTAAGGGGTCTGAAGTCTGAAGTCTGAAGTCTGAAGTCTGAAGTCTGAAGTCTGAGGTCTGAAGTCTGAAGTCTGAAGTCCGAGGTCTGAAGTCCGAGGTCTGAAGTCCGAGGTCTGACGCCCGAAGCCTACTTCTGCGGTTGGGTTGTCATGGTGGAGGTCTGCTCCAGCATCGGTTCAGCGTGGAGCGGCTTCGGGCTGAGATGTCATGGCGCTTTCCGGATTCAGCAGGTGATCGTGGTTGGGGCCCAATCCCAGTTTGATCAAGGCGCGGGAATCCGGGACCGACTTGCTTTGCCAGCCATTGTCGGCCTGGTAGCGCTGCATGGCGCTCTGCGACTTCGCGTCCCAGGTTCCGGAGGCAGAGCCTTCGAGATAGTGTTCGCGGATCAGCGCTTCCTGGATTTCGCGGGCGCGAGTGCTGTCGATCTTCTGCTGGCCCCGCTTTCGCGATTTTGCGCTCTTGCGCGCTTTCTTGCTCTTGTGGGTGCCGGGGTGAGCGGAGACAGTCCGGAATTTCGCCTTAGATCCGGCTCCCGCCGGCGCTTTGCTCGGGGTTTGCGCCAAAAGGGTGCCGCAGGCCAGGAGCACAGCGCAGCCTGCGCTCAAGCACACGGTCGAAATGGAGCGGCCAAGCTTCACAATCGTGGTCGGAAGTAACTCCCTGCCTGGTTACCAGCACTTCCTGATCGAGCAGGCAGGGTAAACCATTCCCGCCTTCAGCACCAGTCCTCTTTGTGCCAGCTTCGGGTTACGGAAGTGTACCGGCCAGAAAGATGGTCCCACCCTGGCGGCCTGCGCCCCGCTGGCGAACCAGGAAAACGACGTCCTGTCCGGTCTTCAGGGTGGCGACAACGCGGTTAAACTCCTCCTCGTTGTCCACCGCCTGCCGGTTGACCTCGAGGATAATATCGCCCCGGCTCAAGCCCACATCCTCGGCAAACGATCCCGCCTTTACATCCTTGGCAATCACGCCCTTGCCCGCGGGAACATCGAGGCGGTCCGCCATCTCCTGGGTCAGGGTCTGAACCGTGACCCCGAGTTTGCTTTCTTTCGGTCCAGCCTCGGGGCCGCCTTCCTCCTCATCGCCCAGGCGGGCAGCGAACAGCTTGGCCCGGTCGGCGACAGTGGCGGTGGCTTCCTGCTTTTTACCGTTGCGGATGAATCCGACGACGATCTTGGAGCCCGGCTTGCGCGCGGCGATATCGGCCACCAGCTCATCGCCGTTTTTCACCGCCTTGCTGTCCACGGCCACAATGGTGTCGCCCACCTTCAGGCCGGCCTGTTCCGCCGGGCTGCCCGGGGTCACATCCGAGATGGTCACGCCAGACCCGGTTCCGTACACCCGCGCGATGGCGGGATTGTCGAGCGCGTTAAACATGATTCCGATCGAGCCGCGTGATACCCGGTGGTCGGGACCGATCAGCTGGTTGTAAACCTGGGCCACGGTATTTGAGGGCAGGGCAAAACCCACGCCGGCGTAGGCATTGGTATCGGTGAGGATCGCGGTGTTGATGCCGATCACTTCGCCCGCCATGTTCACCAGCGGACCTCCGGAATTGCCCGGATTGATGGCAGCGTCGGTCTGAATAAATGACTGAAACTGGCGTTGGGGCACGATGTTGCGGCCCTTGGCGGAGACGATTCCGGCAGTCACGGTTTCCTGCAATCCAAACGGACTGCCGACGGCGAGCACCCAGTCTCCCACCTGCATGCTGTCAGAATTGCCGAGTTTCGCAATGGGGAACGGCTTGTCCCCTTCGATCTTGATGACGGCCAGGTCGGTTTCCTGGTCCGATCCAATGACTTTGGCTTCGTGCAGCACTCCCGGCGGATCGTCCTGCAGGCGCACCCGAATCCGGTCAGCCTTCTCCACCACGTGCCGGTTGGTGACGATGTAGCCTTTCGGATCCACAATCACGCCCGAACCCAGAGAACGCTCGCGGATCGCTCCGCCGCCCGGACCACCCTGTCCACCTTGTCCGCCCTGTCCGCCGAAAAAGCGGTCAAAGAAGTCGTCAAACGGATTGGCGTCATCGTCGCCATTGGGAACGCCACGGCGCCGGCGGGGAGTCTTGATGGTCGATTCGGTGTTGATGTTGACCACGCTGGGCTCGAGCTGCTTCGAGATCTGCGAGAACTGGTTGGAGAGCGTCTGCGGCGAGGGCACGCTCAACATGGCCGCATCCGAGGAGGATGACTTCTTGTCCTGGCCCTTCACTCCGGAGGAGATCACGGTCCCGATCAGGATACCGACGGTCAATGTAATCAGGATCGAAATGCTGTACGCAAGGCGGTTCGCCTTCAAACGTACCCAAAGAGCGCTTGCGCGCTGATTCATAATGACTTCCTCCGAATAATGTCTGCCAGACCGATTATACCTTCCCGCCATCGGCGGTCACAGTGAGTTAGACGCGGATTGCGGTAAAAGTGTTGCGGCCCGGACCACGATGTAGGCGGGGGCGTCCCGCCCGTGCGGGCGAGCACAGCTCGCCTGGGGGTCATCCAGACTCGACCGAAACCTTGCGCAACTCGCCCTGTCGTTTTCGGAAACTGTACCGAAAGCTGCGGAGCTTCGCTCCGCTGGGCGGGCGAGGACGCCCGCCCCTACGTGTGCGGCGGCAAACCTCTAGCCGTGCTGGCTGGGGACCGCGGCATGGTCGGGAGAAACGGCCATCGACTCGGTGCTTGCCTTCTCCTCCGAGATCAGCAGCCCGGCCAGAATGCATGCCGCTCCGAACCCGGCACGGCTGCCTAGCCGTTCTCCGAGAAAGATGAATGACGTGAGCCAGGCGAACACCGGCTCCAGGGTAAAAATCAGCGCGGTATGGGTGGCGGGAGTGAATTGCTGCGCCCAGGCCTGAATGGCGAATGCCAGAGCCAGGCTCAGAAACCCGGTGATGCCAATTCCCCAGATCACCCGCGGAGACCAGACGACGTAAACCTTTTCCGCCACCGGAACGGTCAGGATCATCAGCAGCGCGGTCACTGCAACCTGCACCACCGTGATCTGCTGCCATCCCTGGGTGCGGGTGGCGTGCTCGATGAAAATGATGTGGAAGGCAAACACCACCGCCGCGCCCAGAGTAAGCAGGTCGCCCTGATTCATGCTGCGCAGATTGAAGCCGCCGCCGGCCGACGATGGAACCGTCAGCAGGTACAAGCCGGTAAACGCGAGGACCACGCCGGCTGCAGTCCAGCGATTCAGGCCGCGCTTCCAGAACAAAGCGAGCAACACAGGAACCAGCACCACCGAGACCCCGGTCAGGAAAGCCGATTTCGATGGCGTCGTATATTTCAGGCCCACCGTCTGCAGTTCATTCCCCACAAACAGAAAAACTCCGACCAGGAAACCCGAACGCAAAGAGGCCGCGGAAAAGCGTCCCAACTCACGATAGAAAACGGCGGCCAGAACCACGGCAGCCAGGCTCATGCGGACGGCGTTAAAGAACAGGGGAGAAATATCCGCCAGCGCATTCTTGATGACGACAAAATTCGAGCCCCAGATCAGAGTGACCAGGACCAGAAGAATGTGAGCTTTGAGGGAGCGGGACACAGGGCTAGGGTAACAAACGAGACAGTTCGCCTTTTCATAAAGCGGTTCCCGCCAGCCCCAGCAAAGTCAGCAGAATGCGCTTGAGGCCAAGCTCGCGTCCGTTGCAGTCAAACCATTCCTGCAAAGTATGCGCGCCGCCGCCGGCGCCGCCGCCGCCGATGGCAATCGCCTCGAGTCCCAATGACAACGGGATGTTGGCGTCGGTGGACGCGCGCTGCACTTGTGCCGCGTTGCCCAACTGCGCATCCACCGCCCGAACGACCTGCAGAATTCGCGCGTTGGGATACAGTTCGCCCGCGGGACGATTGCCGATCACCACCACTTCGTAACTCAGTCCGAAGGGCCGCCGCCGCGATGGCGTGCGCGTCTCCGTGGCCCGCGTTTCTTCTTCGACCGCCTGCTCGAGCGCTTGCCGCAGGGCACGCTCCAGCCGCTCCATTTCCGCCATGGACGTGGAACGGATGTCCACCCGCATGCTGGCCGACTCGGGAATCGAATTGACGGACGTCCCGCCGCGGATCACGCCAACGTTGAAAGTCGTCTTGGGCAATGCCGGCACCGGGGTTTGGGCAAACGATTGCACCGCGCGCGACAGCACCACGATGGGATTGGGCGTGCCAAAGTCGCTCCAGGAATGTCCGCCGGGACCGCGCACGATCACCTCGAAACGGCGGCTGCCCAGGGCCTCGGCCACGATGGTGTCGGCGCCCGCGCCATCCAGCACCAGGCTGTAGTGAATCTCATCTTTCCAGCGCGCCTGAGAGAAAATGTGGCGCATGCCCCGCAAGTCGCCTTCGCCTTCTTCCCCCACATTGCCGATAAACAGCAAAGGCAAAGCGTGCCGGATGCCCAGCGCGCGCAACGCGGCCACGATGGCCAGCATCGCGGTCACGCCCGCCCCGTTGTCCGAAACCCCCGGGCCGTACAGGCGGCTGCCCTGCTGCCGGATGTTCAGCGGCGTGCCCGCGGGAAAGACCGTGTCCAGGTGGGCGCTGAGCGACACGTGTCCGTGTCCGTAGCCGGCATGCGTGCCAAAAACATTGCCTACCTCGTCGGTGTAAACCGATTCCAGACCGAGCTCGCAGAATTTATCGGCCAACCACTGGGCCCGGGCGCTCTCGCCGAACGGAGGCGCGGGAATTCGCGCCAGCTCCAGTTGCCAGTGCGCGAATTGCGGCTCCTGGGCGCGGAGCCAGGTGAAAGCGGAGCGAATTTCCGGCAGCGAACAGAGATGTGCGACCTCCTGTTGCACT
Source organism: Terriglobia bacterium (assembly GCA_963699935.1). Lineage (GTDB taxonomy): Bacteria > Acidobacteriota > Terriglobia > Terriglobales > Acidobacteriaceae > JAIQFF01. The sequence continues at coordinate 22,723 of CAVOVU010000014.1, read as the reverse complement.
CCAGGAAACAGCTCCGAGACTTCGGGTGGCGGCATGAGTCGGTCGTCGGTCTTTGGTCGTTGGTCTTTGGTCCGCGTGGTCTTCGGCCTCACCTACAACGAAGACTATTCTCAGGTCGAAGACTTGTGACAGAGGCCAACGACCAAAGACCAACGACCAATGACTGGTTTCCCATCTTACAACGTCATGCCAACCGTTATGCCGCCGGCAGGGGCCGTAGTCATTCCTTCTTCTTTCCCTTGTCGATGTGGACTTTCGGCGGGGCAAACGCATGGCGAATTCGAGCGTGACTACCCAGCCTTTCCGGACATTGACCACCAGCGCGGGACGAAAGCAGGCCAGGCATGTGCCGCCGCGATGGCGAACGCTGGGGTAGATCAGTCCCGCCGATCCCTGGTTCAGGAGCTCGCCAGCCAGCCGTTGGGACGCAGCATAGCTTGCCGGATCGAGACAGGCTGAGTACGCGGAGCCCTTGCGAATATCGTGGAATCCGGCGCGGAAATCGGCCAGATACTCCCGGTAGGTCGCGGTTTCGCTCTCCTGCCAGTTCACTTCGCGCAAACTCTGGGCAAAGTGGAATGCAACTTCGGCCTGTGCGGTGTCGAGCGTGAAAGCGGAATACCAGGCCCCGCGGTCCGGGCCATTGAAGCGGCTGCCCTCGGGGCGCGCATGGGTGAACGCGGCATTTACGATGTGCGCGTTGGCTACTCCGAAAACAAGTTCATGGACGGTGACGCCGGGCAGCAGGTTGGCTTCTCCCAGCAACCGTTCATTGGTGGCGCCATCGAGCTGGAAAAGATCCTGCAGCTGTTGCCGGTCGGAGGTGAGCCGCGCCAGCACGCTGGCGCCGTCTTCGCTGTAGCGCGCCGGGATGAGGCGATGAGTATCGTCCTGATGAAGCTGCGCGACGCGAGGAGCCACTAGCGACCGCCGCGGCGAGCGTCCATCAACTGCCGTACCCGGATCATCGCCGGCACGCCGCCCTTGATCATCGAAAGCAATGGCGATTCTCCCCCAAACATGGGATTGCTGTTCGGAAGCTGCACCCAGGCGTCCGCCAGCTTCTTGCTGTACAGGATATTCAGCGCCTTGAAAATTCCCAGCAGCAGCGAAATGCGGGTGAGTTTGTCCTGATCGAGAGTCCTGGCCGGACGGCGCTTCAGGCTGTAGTAGGCGCCATTGGAAATCCCGCCTAACAGGCCGCGGGCATCCTGGTCGCGCAGATTCCACAGATCGGTAAGCCGGAAGAAGGCCAGCAGGGCGGAGGAGCTGAGCTTCTCCTGGACCTTCCTGCTGGAAAGGTCAACCGGCCGGTCGAGCGCGATGCCTGCGATCTGCGCGTCTGGGGTGGCCATCCTGAGTATCTCCAATACAGGATAGATATTACTACATATTTGGAGATAGTCAAAACTCTGGTTTCCCCAACGGCTTGGGCGCATTGAATCTCCTCTTGTGAACCAAGGCGTCATCCTGAGCTTGTGAAGGATCCGGCGTGCAGCAGATTACGTACAGGGGCATACGGCACATCTGCCACACGCCAGATCCTTCGGGACTGAAGTCCCTCAGGATGACTCCGGTACGGGGAAGGGTTTACAGGGCGCGAAATCTGCACGGGCGGGATGCCCGCTTACAGGCACTGCCGGATTTCCGCCTCGCTCAGGGTGTGGTTGGAGGCTTTGGCGCGCTGGTAGATTCTGTCCACGACTTCATCGCTTGCGGGCACGCCGTGGCGTTCCAGCCAGAACAGCACATTCGACTTCCCGCTCATGGGACCGATGTCGATGATCTGTTCCAATCCGAACATCTGCGAGGGGACGCCGGAGTACACGGCATTCGCCAGTTCGACGTCTTTCTTCTTGTAGGCCTTGATCAGGGCCGCGGCGTGCACCCCGGTCGCGGTGCGAAACGCGTCTTCACCGACCACGGGATAGTTCGCCGGGATGGGCACGCCCGTGGCCTGCGATACCGTCTGGCAATATTCCTTCAGCTTGGTGAGGTCTTGTTCAACCCAGGGAGAAATACCCATGAGTTTGAGGTTCACCAGCATCTGGTCCATCTGGGTGTTGCCCACGCGTTCGCCGATTCCGAGCGCGCAGGCGTGGACGCACTCCGCTCCCGCCATCAGCGCCGCCATTGAGTTCGCGATGGCGAGGCCGCGGTCGCAGTGTCCGTGCCAGTCCACGCGGATCTTTTCTCCGGAAGGCTTCACGACTTCTTCAAGCACGAAGCGCACCAGGGCGAACGCGCCCATGGGGGTGGCGTGTCCGGCAGTATCGCAAATCACGATGGCGCGCGCGCCGCAGTTGATCGCAGTCGAGTACAGACGCTTGACCATGGCCGGATCGCAGCGACTGGTGTCCTCGGTGACATACATGCATTCGAGGCCAAGCGACACGGTGAACTTCACTGCCTTTTCCGTGGTCTCGAGCAGGAAGTCATCGGTCCAGCCTTCGGTGTAGCGGCGAATCGGACTGGAGCCAATGAAGGTTGCGGCCTGAATGTTCAGCCCGGTGCGCTGCACGATCTCGGCAATCGGCCGGATGTCATTTTCATGAGTGCGCGCGGCGCAGTTGGCGCGAATCTTCATTTTGTGGCGGACGATCTCGTGGGCCAGCGCCTCGCAATCCGCCACCGCGCGCGCTCCCGCGCCCGGCAGACCCAGATCGAGCGAGTTGATCCCCAGGGCCTCCATCAGATGCAGGATCTGAATTTTCTCCGCAATCGAGGGATCGCGCACCGAAGGCGACTGCAACCCGTCGCGCAGGGTCTCGTCGTTGAGCAGGACTTTCCCGGCCGGCCGCAACTTGCCGGCATCCATCTGGTTCCAGTCGTAAATAAGTTCGGAAGTATTCACAGGGAAATATGCGGCGGCGCCTCCCGCACCCACGTGGGGCCAGCCCGCCTCCGGTTGTCCTGGCCGGGTGAAACCCGGCTACTCTCAGAGCGGGCTATCTATTTTTTCGGCGCCACCGTCAACCCAAAAACCGACGTCTGGCCCTGCCCGGCCACGTTCAGCCCGCGCACTCCCTCCTCATTCGGCAAGTACAGCGTCTTGCAATGTTCGCAGCGATAGACTTCGGCATCCGGTCCCCAGGCTTGCTCGGCATCGCCACAGGCCTGCTCGACCACGTCCGTGGTGTAGAACCAGCGCTTCAGGTGTCCGCCGCAGAATTTTCCCTTGGCGTCTTTCTCGTTGCAGGAACGCTGACCCGGCTTCTTGATCTTCACTTTGTGATGGGGAAGCTGGGGAGGAGCAGTCGCGGTTTCGGTGGCCAAGGGCAATCCTCGTCGCTGCGGCAAAACGCCGCCGGATTTACAGATTTATTTTACTCGAAGGCGTTTGGCGGCATCGCCTCAATCGAATTCTCGCTTGGCCGCTGCCTGCTGCGGTCCTACACTGCCGCTGACGATGTCAGCGACAAAATAATTCTCGCCTTTTATTGCGCCGCCTGCCATGCGCCGCAGCATGGCAATCTGTCCCACATGGGTCAGGGCGTCGGCCACCGGACCCTGAAAAAGCTTTTCTGCCGGAACGTTAAGCGGTCCGGTCGAAGCCAGGTAGTCGTCGAAGTCTTTGAGCGCGGCAAAGAAGCGGTCTGTTTCTTTGTCCCAAGGCAGAGGTTCGGAGTTTTTCCAACTCTGCTTGCCTTGCGCGATGGAGAGTCCCCAGGCGAGCAGGTCACCCAGGTGGGCCAGGATTTGGCCTGCGGTGCGCCCGGATGGGCACCCGCGAAACTCGGCAAACCCAGCGGGAGCATTGCGTACAGCCTTGCCTCCGCGGTAGGCGAGCGTGGCCACGGTGTGGCGCAGGAGTTCGCGTTTCGGATCAGCATTCGGAGTCATAGGGTATTCCTCTTCCCGTGTGGGTCGGACACTCCCTTCGACTTCGCTCAGGGCAGGTTTTGTCCGACGCCCCTGACTTTGGTCTTAAAAGATCGCTCGGTAACCATATGGGCAAACGAAGATTCAAAACGCAAATCCAATGCAAAAATCAACCTCAAAATCAACTTCAAAAGCGTCGGACAGAGCCTGCCCGAGTGAATCGGACGGGATTCCGACCCACACGGTCAGTATTCGACGCTGACCAGGCATAGGCCGCTGGCGGGCGCGGTGGCCCCGGCCGCTGACCGCGAGCGTGCTTCCATGATCCCCGGCAGGTCGGAAACCTTCAGGGTCCCCTTGCCCACCAGCAGAAAGGTTCCGACCAGGTTACGAACCATATGGTGCAAGAAACCATTGCCGCGCACAGTGTAGATGAATTCATCGCCCTGCCGTTCCCAGTGTGAACAGAAAATCTGCCGCAGGTTGGAGACGCCGGCATCGTGTCCGCGCTCGGGGTCAACCGCGGCAAAGGAGGTGAAATCGTGCTCGCCGGCGATCAGCGGCGCTACCTCCCGCATCCGATCTTCGTCCAAAGGATAGGGATAGTGCCACACATACCGTGCCAGAAAAGGCGGACAGATGGCGCCGCGAACCATGCGGTAGCGGTAGGTCTTGGCCCGGGCGGACTTGCGGGGATGGAATTCGGCCGGAGCCTCGGCGGCTTCCAGCACCCGGATGGCGGGCGGCAGAATGTCGTTCAGCGCGACTACCAGGTTCTCCGGCGGGATGGGCGATTGAGTGAGGAAGCTGGCCACCTGGCCGAGCGCGTGCACCCCGGCATCGGTGCGCCCCGAACCCTGAGGCAGGACTTTTTCGCCCGTCACTCGTCCAATAGCTGATGCTAAAGCCCCCTGGATGGTGGCTGCTTCGGGTTGTACCTGCCATCCGGAAAACTCCGTGCCATCGTAGGCCAGGACCAATTTGAGATTACGCATGACGATTGTTTTGGAGTCTTCCTGCCGGCGATTATCATCCAATCCGGTTGAAAATCTTTACAAAGTTTTACCCTGGCGCCGGGGTCTGGCTTCAGGTGAGGGCGGCACCGTCAGCTATACTACTTTATTCAAATTGCGATAAAGGTTGGCGAATACAGGCACCGTGACCCAGGGACGACGAACGGAAATGACGCGGTAAGCACAAAAATGAAACCCGGCGCCTGCATTTTACGTACCATCGCTTGAATTTCCAGGGCCTTCGCGCTCATCACCATCAGCCTGTGCAGGGAGAGAATCGAATGTTTTTGTCGGCATTGCAATGCGCCTTTCGGCGGACCCTTGCGGTCGTCCTCGCCGGTACATTAACCGCCATGAGTTGGGCCCAAACCGCGACCCAGCCGGCTGCGGCCCTGCCCGACGGCCCGCGGCCGCAGCGTCTGGCAGTGAAGGATTATTCGAAGCCCAACTCTCACTTCCCCAATCCGTTGGGGCCCTACATGGCGCGGCGCCTGCCGCCGGCGGACCTGCTCAATACCCCGCGCATCGAACAGTTGTTGCGCGATGGCAAGCTCTATCTCTCCATGAATGACGCGGTGGCGCTGGCTCTCGAAAATAACCTGGACATCGCCATTTCACGCTACAACCTCAACATCGCCGACACCGACGTACTGCGCGCCAACGCGGGCGCGAACACGCTGGGTGTGAGCCTGGGCCTGCTGCAGGGCACGCCCGGAGGCAACGCGGGGGGGTTGGGCGGGACCATCGGCTCGGGCCCCGGCGGCACCAGCGTGAGCGGAACGGCAGGCGCCGGCGGAGGCGCGTCCGGCTTGGTCATCAGCACTCTGGGGGCCGGGCCGCAGATCACCAGCTTCGATCCGGTGGTCACCGGTTCGTTGCAGTTCGATCACAACAATATTCTGTCAGCCAGCACCTTTGCCCTACCCAGCACCATCCAGAACTCCACCACCGCGGATTTTTCCTATCTGCAGGGCTTCAAGTGGGGCTCGGACCTCCAGGTGGGATTTAACAACACCCGCAGCACCACCGATTCGACGTTTGCCACGCTGAGCCCGACTTTGGGTTCCAATTTTCAGGCAAGGTTTACCCAGCACCTGCTGCAGGGCTTTGGCTTTGCGCCCAACACGCGTTTTATCCGCATTGCAAAGAATAATCGCGAGATTTCCGACGTGGCTTTTCGCCTGCAAATTATTACCACCGTGGACCAGATCGAAAACATCTACTGGGACCTGGTGTACGCGTACGAAAACGTGAGAGTGCAGAACGAGTCCCTCACCTTCGCCCAGAAGACGCTTTCTGACACGCAGAAGCAGGTGGAGATCGGCACTCTGGCCCCCATCGAAACGGTGCGGGCGCAGAGCACGGTGGCGAGCGATCAACAACAACTGACGCTGGCACTGACCAACCTGCAACTGCAGCAACTCCTGATGAAGAATGCGCTCAGCCGCACTCTGGTGGATCCCAGGCTGGCGGATGCCGAGGTAATCCCAACTTCCACCATGCACTTGCCCGACCAGGAGCAGGTGGTTCCGACGCAGGATCTGGTGAACGAGGCGCTGAGCCGTCGCGGAGAACTGGCGGAAGCACGCATCAACCTGAAGAACCAGGAGATCAGCATGAAGTCGGTGCGCAGTTTGCTGCTGCCTTCCCTGGACCTGTACGGGTACTACGGCGGGTCGGGACTGGGAGGAGCACAGAATGCAGCCAACTTGTGCCCGCCGCCTCCCAAGCCTCCCACTTTCGGGTGTTCCACAAACCCGGTGACGCCGGTGAGCTATGGCAGCACGCTCAACCAGTTGGTCAATTCCACCGCTCCTGACAAAGGAGTCGGATTGCAGCTGACCATACCGCTGAGGAACCGGGTCGGGCAGGCTACCCAGATCCGGTCGGAGCTGGAATACCGCCAGGCGCAGATGCGGCTGCAACAATTGGAGAACCAGGTCCGCATAGAAATACGCGCTGCACAGTTTGCGGTGCAGCAGAACCGGGCCAGCGTGTCTTCCGCCCAGGCGGCGGTTGACCTGGGCCGCCAGTCGCTGGATGCGGAACAGAAGAAGTACGCTCTGGGAGCGTCCACGACCACGCTGGTGCTGCAAAACCGCAGCGCCCTGGCGCAGGCCGAATCCATTTTGGTGTCGTCCATGGCGGCGTATGAAAAGGCCCAGGTTGAACTGGACCGAGCCACCGGACTGCTGCTGGACCACTCGGGAATCCTGCTGGCCGACGCGGAACGCGGAGAAGTGACGCACATACCCTCCGTTCCCTTCGTCTCCGCCCGGCCGGACGTGCCGGAATCGGTGATGCCGCCACAGGCTCCGCCGCAGTAGTTTCTTGTGTGGGTCGGACACTCCCCTTCGAAGGGAGTGTCCGACCCACACTCTTTGTACCCCTGCGGGCATTCCGCCGCTGCTGCCTTACGGTTTATCCTCTCCGCGTGAAGCTCTCCGTGGTCTTGATCGCCTGCAACGAAGAAGCCAATCTGGCCCGCACTCTGGAGAGTGTGCGGGCCCTGGTGCGTGACGGGCAAGGCGAGATTGTTGTGGTGGATTCAGGTTCCACAGACCGCACCGTGGAGATTGCGAAGTCGTTTGGTGCGAGAGTCTTCGTGGAAGCCTGGAAAGGCTACGCCGCGCAAAAGAATTCCGCGATCGAAAAAGCTACCGGCGATTGGATCCTGAGCCTGGATGCGGACGAGGAATTGGATGGGCCACTGCAGAGTGCGCTTGCTGACACGCTGGAAAGTCTGGAACGAGTCGATGCCCTGCAGCGTCAGACCGACGCTCATCCGTTCCTGATGCAGGATGCCCGGGCCGAATTAGCAAACTGCATCGCCCTAAAAGGCGACCAGACAGTTGCCGGTATTTGGATTGCGCGCAAGAACGAATTCCTTGGCCGGTGGATCAAACATGGAGGCTTCTGGCCCGACCCCAAGCTGCGCCTCTTCCGTCGTGGTTGCGGTCGCTTCGAAGACCGTGCCGTGCACGAGGCAGCCCGGGTCAGCGGCGCCGACCGCTACCCTCAAGCAGGGCGCTCTCCTGCACCACTGCTATCCCACGGTCTCCGACTACATCGCACACATGAACCGCTACTCTTCGCTGGGGGCGGAAATGGCGGTTGCCGAAGGGCGGACGGGATTCAGCGTCATAAATATCGCAGTGCGCCCGCTGCTGACCTTCGTCTATAACTATTTTTTCCGGCTGGGCTTTCTTGACGGCCGAAAAGGACTGCTGCTGCATCTCTGTCACGCGGTGTACGTTTCCTGGAAATACGCGAAGGTGTGGGAACTGACGCACTCGCGCAAATCCTAACCTGCCCTGGTGCCGTCCGGCACCGGATTTTCCGGTGTGGCCAGCACGGGACGCACCCCGTCCGCGTAACCGATGTCGAACAGCATGCCTTCCGATAGCACGCCTCGCATCTTGCGCGGCTCCAGGTTCACCACGAACAGCGCCTGCCGGCCCACAATCTCTTGCGGGTTGGCATCGTTCTGTTTTCATTCCGGCCACGATGGTGCGTTCGTGATCGCCGAAACTCACGCGCAACTGAACCAGCTTGTCGGAGTTTGGCACGTCGTCCACTGCGAGGATCGTCCCGACACGAACGTCAACCTGATTCAGGACTTCCAGAGAAACCGTTGGCTTGATGGGCGCTGGCATAGTCACAAGATAACCACGGAGGACACTGAGGACACAGAGGAAAAGCGCTCAGGTTTTCTCCGTGTCCTCAGTGTCCTCCGTGGTTAGTTTCAGCCGTACAAATTCGATGATCTGGGGGGTGACGTAATGTGGGGGACAAATCCGAAACACCGGCCGGCCGGACACCGGTTTCAGCGAAGTCTCCTGCCATGCCGGCACTGGGACTGGGCTTTCGTGCAGTATGACCGCATCGGCGCGATCGAGAAACTCCTGGGCTGATTTCTTGAAGTCCGCAGTCGCGGGGTCGAGAACGGTCAGGTAGAGATCCGGGCGCAGAAACTTGAGAATGCTGTTCGATTCCAGTATCCCATTCTCTCCATCCTGCAGCTTGCGGCGGATCGTGGGCATGGCCTCCGCCAGCCGTCCCTGCTCGGTCCGCACCCACCATGCCCGGGTCGCGCCCGCAGCCAGAAAACGCGAGCTGTCGGAATCTCCGGAGCGATCAGTCTCTTCGGAAATCGCCCAGCTGTGATCGTCAGTCGCGCAGTGACAGGGCTTCCCGTCCCTCGAGCAAACGCCGTGCCCATATTGGGTGATTTTGAACGCGGTCCAGTTGTATTCGGGCAAGGCAGCGATGAGCCCGGCGACCACGCTGGTCTTGCCCACGTTGCGCGAGTGTCCGCCGATAACGATGAGGGCCATGGGGAATTCGTCGTTGGTCGTTGGTCTTTGGTCGTTGGCCTTTGGCCAAGACCGTTTGCGCAATCGTCATTGGTGTTTGGGCCAATGGCCAACGACCAAGGACCAACGACCAGAGCCAACGACTACTTCCTTGCCAGCCGCGCCAACGCCGCCAGCTGTTTCAAATACTCGCGCACCGGGCGCGCCGGGGTTCCCCAGAATGCCACGCCCTTGCCGCGCAGCACTTTGTTGGGAAGAACGCCGCCTTGTCCGCCCAGCATCACGCCCTCTTCGATGCGGGCGTGCTCTCCGATGCCCACCTGGCCGCCCAGAACGACATTCTTCTCGATCACGATGCTGCCGGAGAGCCCGGTTTGGGCGGCGATCACCACGTCCTCCCCGATCTGGCAGTTGTGCCCGATGTGCACCAGATTATCGATCTTGGCGCCGCGTCCGATGCGAGTGACTTCGAGCGCTCCCCGATCGATGGTCGAGTTGGCCCCGATCTCCACGTCATCTCCGATTTCAAGCCGCCCTACCTGGGGAAACTTCTCGTAGTGCCCGCTGGCCGGATCGCGGACATAGCCAAAGCCATCAGCGCCCAGCACGGCTCCGGCATGAACGATCACGCGATCGCCGAGCCGTGCACCCGGGTAGATGGTTACATTGGGATAATATCTCGCAATCGCTGCCCAGACTGAACGGCGGCACCGATTACAGTGCCGGAGCCAATCCAGGTCTCATCACCGACCTCGGCGTTCTCGCCGATGACGGCTCGCTCGGCCACGATCACGTTCCTGCCCAGCCGGGCCGAAGCATGCACGACCGCGGTGGGATGGGTCCCGGGGTGCCGCTCCGGCGCGGGACAAAGTAACCGCGCCGCCCGCGCAAACGCCAGCCGGGGATGCTTGCATATCAGCAGAGGCTTGCCATCACTCTTTTCCTTCGAATCCGCAGCCCGGGCAAACTCACCCGCGATGACCGCGGCGGCTCGCGATCCGAGCGCCGCCCGCAAGCTCTTTTCGTCTTCGACAAACACCAGGTCCACCGGGGTTGCCTGCGCAATGCTGGCGATTCCACTGACTTCGACCGCGCCATCTCCCACCACCTGCGCCTGCAACGCCTGGGCAACCGAAAGGAGTGACCGCTTCATTGCACCTTTGTATACGTTTGGCCAGGGAAAGAAAAGCTGGCCCGGGTCTAGAATGTTGACATGGAGAAGAAAATCTTCTGGGCCGCTTTCACCGTGTTGGGGCTGGCCGCAGACTTCATCCTGCCCATCTGGTGGGCCCTGGTGGCAACCATCCCCATCGCCTACGCCAGCTGGTGGATCGCCTATCGCAGTGATTGGTTTTGAAAGGCAGCTCTTAGCTGCTAGCTCCTGGCTTCTAGCCATAGCTCTTCAGAACTTGGCATCTCGCTAGAAGCTAACAGCCAGAAGCTAAAAGCTGCCTTTCTCAGTACAACCCCGGCTCGCCCGGCGGCCGGGTCTTCCAGCGCCGATGCACCCACAACCACTGGTCGGGATAACGGCGCACATAGTCCTCGGTGATTTTGGTGAATATCTGGGTGTTGGTGACGATATCTGCTTCGTCGTTGCCGGTGCGCACCAGATTGACGGCGGGATCGAAGCGCAGCCGGTATTTGCGCAGGGTTGGGTCCCAGATGGTGAAGCCCGGGACCACGGCGGCGTCGGTGCGCAGTGCGATTCTGGCCAGGCCGCTGGCGGTGCAGGCGGGAATGCCGAAGAAATTCACGAACACGCCTTGCGGCGGAGTCATGTTGGTGTCCATCAGAATGCCAACCATCTCCCCGGCCTTCATCGCCTGCAGCAGCCCGCGCACAAAATTGTCTTTGCTGACGGTGGTGTTGCCGTGCATCGAGCGATAGCGCCGAATCAGGCGGTCGAGATAGACGTTGTCCAGGTTGCGCACCACCACGTGCATCCAGTGGCCATGCAGGGAATGGACGAAGGCGGAGAGTTCCCATCCGCCAAAATGAGCGGTGAGAAACAACACGCCCTTGCCGCGAGCGACGGCCCGTTCATAGTTCTCGAAGCCGTCGTAGACGACCACTCGGTTGACATTCTCCCTGGTGTATCGGGGAAACTGGCAGACCTCAGCCAGCTGGCGGCCCAGCGAAGTAAATTCTCCGCGCAGGATGCGGGCATGCTCGCCGCGGCTCTTCTCCGGCAAGGCCATGGCCAGATTGCGCATGCCCACCCGGCGCAGGCGCGCATGCAGCAGATAAACCATCCAGGCGAGAGATATTGCAGCCGCGCGCGACAGCGGACGAGGCAGCAGGCTCAGAGTCTTGATGAACGGCCACGCGAGCGCGTACTCGAGTCGCTGACGCATTTAGAGGAAACTGGTGACGGTAGCAAGGGGAAAATAGGTTGTCAATGTGCAGGCGCGAGCGTCCTCGCTCGTGCGCGGCCTCTGCACGAGCGGGGCGCTCGCGCCCACATTGCAACTTACTTCGCTGGCTGCCGTCTTGGCCCACTTGGCCAGGGTGTTCAGGAACGGATAGGCATTGGCAGGAGCTCGATGGTGCCGGTCAGCGAGGTCTTGAAAGGCACCATGCGGCCATAGAACTCGCGGGTGGCGTCCTTGTCCTGGTTGATCGCCGCGCCGCTCAGTTCCAGGCCGGCAAACAGTCCACGGGCCCGGGAATAGCTCAGCACCTGCGCCCTCAATTTCCAGTCGGTGTCAGCGGCGGCATGCCGGCCCACCGGCCCGGCAGCCACGCTGGCATCGGCCCCCAGCTTGAACTCGCTGCTTAGCAGGTTCTTCATGCCATTGTCGTTCATGATCAGCATGACCAGATCAACCGCCTGGGCGCCAATCTGCAGACCGAAGCTGCCGCCCTTAATGGTGAAGAACGCGGGCGCGCTCCAGCCCTTCGGAGTGCGGCAACTGGCCACGCCGCGTCCAAAGCGGGCGCCAACGATGAAACCGCCTTTTATCATGGTAGGCACGACGGCCACGCATTGGGCCGATCCCAGGACCTCTTCCGGAATGCCCTGGTCAGGGGCCGATTCAATCTCTTCCAGCACGGTGCTGGCGGCTTTAACGCGGTCTTCAGCCTTGTTCTGGTCTTCATCGTCCTTGGCAAACGTGGAAATGGCGAGACACGGCAACTACACACAGAAGCAGCAGTTTTTTCATTTCTTCCTGACTTTCTGGACTTGATAGAGTTTATTGGCAACTCGGTACACTGATTTTAGCGGATTTTCGCGGGAGCGTGTGAGAGGGAGAGGGCGGCGAGGAATTGCGGGGCCAAAAAAATCGGGGCTAGTAGCGGTGACCCTAAATCTCCGCTCCCAACCCCGTCTCCCAGGTTCTGTGGTAGGTGAAGCGAGTATGCGGGGAGGCGGCTGAAGCGGCAAGATTACCCAGGGTATTGTCCTAAAGTAACCTCGAGCATAGACCGCTACAAAGGCTGGATTTTGGTTGATGGACGGATGGACGAATTGTCAGATTGACGGATTTCGAAATCCGGCAATTCGGCAATTCGTAAATTCTGAAATTGCTTTATTTCGCCGTGACCAGCGAGTGGGTGATGGCGTGCACCGAGAGCGCGATCCGGTTCTGCACTCCTACCTTTCGCATCAGCTTGGCTACGTGGGCCTTAACGGTGCGTTCCTCGATGCCCAGGGCAGAACCGATTTCCTTGTTGGAGCGGCCCGCGACCAGCATTTCCAGCACTTCCTTCTCGCGGTCGGTGAAAGTCACGCGGCCCGCGGGAAAGATGCGGCCCGGAGCTGAACTCACACGCTCGATAAACAGGGAAAGCACACGGCGCGGCGCCCACACCGAACCCTGGTTTACGATGCGGATGGCCTGCACAAACTCAGCCGGTGAGGCGGCTTCGTCCACGTACCCTTTGGCGCCGGAAGCGATGGCCTTCAAGATGGTTTCCTCGTCCATGCCCGAACCTGTCACAATAATGCGCAGGTCAGGACGGCTGGCTTTGAGGCTAGCCATCAGATCGAACAGGTTCTGTCCATTGCGGTTTCCCAGGAGCACCAGATCAATGTTGGGCAGGCTGCCGATGTCGGGCAACGAGGCCGCGATCAGTTCGAAGTCCGTCTCCGAGTCAAACAGGGCGCGAAATCCCACAAAGCGCAGTGGATCGCTCTCCACCACAGCCAGGCGGATGGCCGGTTTTTTTGCTGGTGAAGCCTTCATGGCGGTTGCAGCCTTCATAGGGTTTCCTGTTTGATAGGGTTTCCTGCTTTATTCCAAAAGCTGGATTAGCATAGCTGCATTTGCCGGCGATGAGAACATTCGACTGATCCCTAACGATTACGCCGGTAACGTGTTCAGCATCTAAAATATGAGGGGTAACCACTCCTGAAATCGCGAGGCAGACGGGTGAAACGATATATTCGGTGGGTTGCGGCGACGGTGCTGGTGAGCTTCATGGCAGCCGCTGCACAGACGACGTACCAGCCAAAATTCAAGGGCGATCCCGCTCGATCGGACTCGGAAGCCGCCGCCCTGGGCTACATGCGCACGGTGCTGCGCGCCCAGAAGCTCTACAAGAAAAAGAATGACAAGTTTGCCGCCTCGCTGGCGCAACTGGTGCACACTGGATCCTTCACGAAGCGCATGGTGAGCCCGGACCGCGGCGACTACTCCGTCGGCTTCCGGCCCAACAAAGACGGATTCGATTTGACCCTCACGCCCAAACAACTCGATGCCGAACACCGCTCCTTCTACGCCGACGAAGATAATGAGATCCACGCCGATGAGCAGGGTGCGGCAACTGACAAGTCGCCCGTGGTGAAGTGAAGGGTGATTTCTGATTTCTGATTTCGTTTCGGGTTTCTGGTTTCGGGTTTCTGGTTTCAGATCTCAGATCCAAGTTGTCAGATCTCAGTTAAATTCCCCTATCCGCCCGTGATCTCTGCCGCCTTGCCGTCCCGGAAAGTGATGGTCACCGGCTTGCCTCCGTTGGGATAGTGCACTGTCTTCACGGCTGGATCGCTGGAGCGCTCCGGTACTCCCATCCCGATGGAGAAGTAGGCCTGGAATTCATTCATCCCGGGCTTGATCTGGTGTTGCTCGATGGATGCCCAGACGTCGGCCGGCCAGTGTTTGTACAACTCGTGTGGATCCTGGATGAAGAATATTACGTCGGAATAGATCTCATAGCTGTCGCCAGTCTGCGACCCAATAGGGACCGCGTAGGTCTTGCCATCCAGTTCGAACACCGCCATCACCTGATGCAGATGCGCGGAGTGCGGCGCGGTATCGGTGACCACATCCTTAATTTCCAGCTTTTGGATGGGGAGCAGCAGGCCGGCCTCATGCGCAAAATCCGTACGATGGCGCGACCGGTCGTAGGGGTAGTAGGTGAAGCGGTAACCTTCCCGGACCCACACCGGTTGCTGGGTAAGCTGTTTCGCGGACTTCAAATCGTAGGGATAGAGTTTCTTGGGAACGACGTAGTAGTCAGGATTCAGGGTCGGCGCCTGCTGCCTGGTTTCTTTAGCTGCATTGGCGTGCCGCTCATACACAACATATCCGGCACGAAGCGCTGCCCCGGCAATCACAACCGCCAGTACCAACTGGATTTTCTGTCTGGTTTCTGAAGTCATTGGGTTGTTGCCTTCAACATCGATCGCACCCGGGCGTGTAAACTATCAGTATCGATCCAGGAGAACGCATGGCTGCCCTTACCGAAGATGAAGTTCTAAGCGCCCTGAAACAGTGTTACGACCCGGAAATTCCGGTCAACATTGTCGATCTGGGACTGATTTACGGGGTCCGCTTCGACCCCGCGCCGGAAGAGAAACAGGACGTGACCGTGGAAATGACACTTACGGCCCAGGGTTGTCCCTCGCACGTCATGATCGGTGAACAGGTCAAGGCCCGGGTGGAACAGATGCCCGGCGTACGCAATGCCACGGTCAACGTAGTGTGGACTCCGCCCTGGACTCCGGAGCGGCTCAGCCCCGATGCCCGCAAAACTCTGGGCATCGAGTAATCAGCCCAACAACAACGGCGTCAGTGAGTCAGCAGCGATTCGTACCACGTCTGGGAACGGCTCTCCGCGGCTTCCGCCAGACGGTCTCCCACCCGGGTGGCAACCTCAAGAAAATTGTTGCCGCGCTCGATAAAGTCGGGCATCCGCCGGCGCACTTCGGCGAATTTCTCGGGATATTCCGAAGCCAGCGTGGCCAGTCCGACGCCCGCCAGAATGACTCCAGCTGTCCATTTTTTCTTCAGGAACATCGCCGTGCCCACGCCCGCGGCACCGCTCACCAATGCCACCTTCCAGTTTTCCATCCCACCCTCCGCCTTGACGGAATTGTATCCGAGGCCGAACACTGGATACCCTATGCTGCCAAACTTACCACGGAAGACTTGGATGCTGAAAGCACGCCGGACATTGCTCGCTGCCCTGTTTTTTTCATTGCTGCCCGCCACCGCGGCGGCCCAAACCGGGCCCCGCGCCCGCGACCTGGGAGTCCCCTTCGACGGCACCCCCGGACCCCTCAACGCCATCACCGATGTGAAGGGCGTGGAGGTCGGCCAAACCACCCTGATTTCCGGTAGCGGTCCGCTGAAGGTCGGCGTCGGTCCGGTCCGAACCGGTGTGACTGCCATTCTTCCCCGCGGGCACAACTTTAAGGACTCGGTCTTCGCCGGCTGGTTCACCCTCAACGGCAACGGCGAAATGACCGGGACCACATGGGTCGAAGATTCGGGATTTCTGGATGGCCCAGTGATGATCACGAACACGCACAGCGTGGGCGTGGTGCGCGATGCAGTGATTGCCTGGCGCGTGAAGAATGCTCCCCCGGACGACGACGGCTACTGGTGGTCGTTACCCGTGGTGGCCGAGACCTGGGATGGCGACTTGAACGACGTCAACGGATTTCACGTCAAGCCGGAGCACGTCTTCCACGCCCTGGACACGGCGAAGGGCGGCCCCGTCGAAGAAGGCAGCGTGGGCGGCGGCACCGGCATGATCTGCAATGAGTTCAAAGGCGGAATCGGGACTTCCTCGCGCGTGCTCGATGCCAAGTACGGTGGCTACACAGTCGGCGTGCTGGTGCAATGCAATTACGGGGCCCGCAGCCAACTCCGCATCGCGGGAGTGCCGGTGGGCCGGGAGATCGGCGAGCATGGCGTCCGCGATGATGACATCGGGTCCATCATCGTGGTGGTGGCCACCGACGCGCCCTTGATTCCGACCCAACTGAAGCGGGTGGCCCGCAGAGTTTCCTTGGGCCTGGGAAGGGATGGAAGTTTTTCAGGAGACGGCTCGGGAGATATCTTTATCGCCTTCTCAACCGCGAACCCGGGAGCGGCGGAGCCCAAGGGCGTGCACCAGCTCACCATGCTCCCCAACCAGCGCCTGAACCCGATCTTCCTCGCGACGGTTCAGGCCACCGAAGAAGCAGTGGTCAACGCCATGGTGGCGGCGAAAACCATGAAGGGCATCAACGACGTTGAGGTCATCGGATTACCCCATGATCGTCTGCGCGAAGTGCTGAAGAAATACAACCGCCTGGTGAAGTAGGGGCGGTGTGGGTCAGTAGATTGTGTAGCCTGGGGCTGGGGTCCGCAGGTCGGGCTTTGACGCCATCAGCAGCAGCGCTCCCATCTTTTTGAAGGCGCGCAGATCTTCGAGGCTGTGGAAGGACTTCGTCTGGTAGTCGTCCGGGGTGGGCGTGTCGTCCGGAATGCGCCGCGCTTCGACTTTTTCAAATGCGTGCTTCTGCAGGAGCTCGATGTATTCCGCCTCGGAACGCACGTGCACCGGGACTTTCAGCTTGTCCACCCATTGCAGCGAGTATTGATTGTCGCGGTACAGATTGATCAGGATGAACAAACGTCCGTGTGGAGCCATGACCCGAAAGAGCTCGGAAAGCGCCCGGTCCTGGTCCGCGTAGTAATAAAAAGATTCCACCGACAGGACTTTGTCGAAGAAGTTTTCCTCCCATGGAATCTGCTGCGCCGATCCCCAGACATACAGAATATTCTCAAAGTCTTTTGAGGACGCGCGTGCCTGGCGGACCATCTCGTCGGAAACGTCGAGACCTACAACCTGGCCAAAACCTTCGGGCCCATCGCCCACCAGGCGCGAGAGCAGCCGCGTCGCCCAACCGGAGCCGCAACCGAGATCAAGCACGCGCTCGCCCGGGCGCAGGTCCATCAGCCGCAGAGTCTTCTCGGTGATGTCGAGATGATGGTTTTCCATCTTCGGGCCTTCACCGGCCAGCGCCCAGCGATTAAATTCCATCTGCAGTTGCTCATCGGGAGTTGGAGCCTTGTCGGGCAGAGTGCTCTCCTTCGTGTACCTTCGTTTCCTTGGTGGTTAATGCTCTAAATCTTTAACCACGAAGGACACCAAGGTACACGAAGGATATGCTACATTTGCCATCCTCATGAGCTCAACCCCGCGGCCGGAACCTGACCCGGAGCCACTCTACTGTCCCCGGTGCGGTCAGGAAGTAGCCGATCCGCTGACTTGCGGCGATTGTTCGGCCGTCATTTGCCGTCGCTGCGGAACTCCGCTGGAATCTCCCGACGAATTGGGAATGGGATAATTGATGAGCCTGCCTTCCGTCTCCTCCACCACGAAGTCCGAATCGCCCAGCCTGGTTCGCGGACTCAGCCTGCTCGATTCCGTCCTGCTGCTGTGCGGAGGCATCATCGGCTCTTCGATTTTCCTGACCGCGAAAGACATCGCCGGCCCGCTGCCGCATCCCGTGCTTTTCCTGCTGGTTTGGGTATTGGGCGCGGGCATTTCCCTGCTGGGATGCAACGCCTTCGCCGAACTGGGCTCGATGTTTCCCGACTCCGGCGGCCAATATGTCTATCTGCGGGAAGCGTATGGCGACCTGCCCGCATTTCTTTATGGATGGATGCTGTTCAGCGTGGCTAACGGCGGCACGATCGCAGCGCTGTCGGTGGCATCGGCAGCATATCTGGGCGGGATTGTTCCCGCGATTTCCCAGGACCACGTTATCTTCGCCGCTGCGGGAATCGTCCTCACCCGCGCCCACATTGTCGCGCTGGTTGCGATCTTTCTCGTGACCTGGATCAACGTGGTCGGATTGCGCTGGGGCACAGTTTTGCAAAACTTGGCCACGTGGGCAAAGTTCGCTGCGATGGCCGCCTTCGTGATTTTGGGCTTCGCCATCGGCAAAGGCGACTGGCACCACTTCTCTCCGGCGCCGGGGCAAAGCCTCACTCTGGGATTGAGCGCGGGACAATTGATCTCCGCGTTCGGGGTGGCATTGATCGCAGTTTTCTGGGCCTACGACGGCTGGGTGTACATCACATGGGTTTCGGGTGAAGTCAAAGACCCGCGCCGCAATGTGCCGCGCGCGATGGTCCTCGGAGTAGTCGCCGTCGGCATCATTTACATGGCCATGAACATGACTTACGTTTACGCTCTGCCGCTGGGCGAAATTGCGAAACACGAAATCATCGCGCACTCCGCCGCGGTTGCCCTGTTTTCTCCGGCGGCCGCGGTGTGGCTGTCGGCGCTGATAGCGGTGTCGTGTTTCGGCGCCATGGCCAGCTGCACCATGAGCGGCGCGCGTGTGTACTTTGCCATGGCCCGTGATGGCGCGTTCTTCCAGAAGATGGCGGAAGTCCATCCCAAGTGGCGGACGCCCGCGTTCAGCCTGATCGGCCAGGGCATCTGGGGCGCGGTGCTTACCCTCAGCGGCCGCTACGATCAGCTCTACACCTACGTGATGTTCGGCATGGTGCTCTCTTACACGCTCACCGTAATCGGCTTGTTCATCCTGCGCTGGAAGCGTCCCGAGCTTCCCCGCCCTTACCGCTGCTCGGGATATCCCTGGCTGCCAGCGATCTATGTGCTGGTCGGCGGCGCCTGGACCCTGAACACGATCGTCACGCGGCCTACCGAGGCATTCTGGGGCGCCGCAATCGTGTCGATCGGGGTCCCCGGATATTTGTATTGGAAGCGGTTGAGCAGAAATGCCCCGCGCGTTTCCTGATTTCCTTTGCGGCCTTTGCGGTCTTTCTTCGCGTCCTTTGCGGTTTAAGATTTCTGCGCGTGTCACGACAAAATCAAAATCTTTACCGCAAAGGACGCCAAGGACTCCGCAAAGGTCGCAAAGAAATCGTATGGCAACGCCGCCAGAGTTGGCATACGCTCGCCATGTCTTTACAATCACCTGACTAACAAATCGCCCAAGCTTCCGGCACCACGGAGAATCTCATGACTGACCCTCTTCTGATCGCCAAGGGGGACAATCCGCTGTACCTGTTGCCCGGGATGTCCAACCGGCACGGCCTCGTCGCCGGCGCCACCGGCACGGGCAAGACGGTCACGCTGCAAGTGATGGCGGAAAGCTTCAGCCGCGTCGGCGTGCCGGTTTTTGCCGCCGATGTGAAAGGCGACCTTTCCGGAATCAGCCAGCCTGGCGGCGACAATCCCAAAGTGCAGGAGCGGGTAAAGAACATTGGCTCTGACCGACTTCAGCTTCAATGGTTCTCCGGTCACCTTCTGGGATGTCTTCGGCGAGCAGGGACATCCCGTCCGCGCCACGATTTCGGAGATGGGGCCGCTGCTCATCAGCCGCATCCTGAACCTGAACGACACCCAGTCCGGCGTCATGGCGCTGGTCTTCAAGATTGCCGATGACAACGGAGATCTCCTGCTTGATCTGAAAGATCTGCAGGCCATGCTGCAGCACGTGGGCGATTCTGCCAAGGATTTCCAGACCCAGTATGGCAACATTTCACCCGCCAGCATCGGCACCATTCAGCGCTCTCTGACCGCATTGCAGCAGCAGGGCGGCGAAAAGTTCTTTGGCGAGCCCGCGCTGAATCTCGACGACCTGCTGCAGACCGACCCCAGCGGACGCGGCGTCATCAATATCCTGGCCGCCGACAAGCTCATGGCTTCGCCGCAGCTCTATGCCACGTTCCTGCTGTGGATGTTGTCGGAATTGTTTGAGAAGCTGCCCGAAGTCGGCGACCCCGACAAGCCCAAGCTGGTCTTCTTCTTCGACGAAGCCCACCTGCTGTTCACCGATTTGCCGTCAACTCTTCAGGCCAAGATCGAACAGGTAGTCAGGCTGATTCGTTCCAAGGGCGTGGGCGTTTATTTTGTCACGCAGAATCCGCTGGACGTGCCCGAAGTTGTTCTGGGACAGTTGGGCAACCGGGTCCAGCACGCGCTCCGCGCTTTCACTCCCAAAGACCAGAAAGCAGTACGCGCCGCGGCCCAGACCTTTCGCACCAACCCTAAGCTGAATGTGGAAACCGTCATCACCGAACTCGCGGTGGGCGAGGCCCTGGCTTCATTTCTCGACGAAAAAGGAACTCCAGGAATTGTCGAACGCGCCCTGGTTTGCCCGCCCCGCAGCCAGATCGGCCCTATCACTCCCGCGCAGCGGCAGCAGATCATCAGCGGCTCGGTGATCTATGGCGTGTACGAAAAAGTTGTGGACCGCGAATCGGCCTATGAGCGGCTGAAGGGCAAAGCGCAGCAATCTCCGGCACCCGGCGCCAGCCAGAGTCAAAGTCCGGCTGACAAACCCTGGTACGAAAATCTGGGCCTTCCGACCAGCCTGGGCGGGGGAACAGGGCGACGCGGCGACACCGTAGTCGATGCCATGATGAAGAGTGCCGCGCGTTCCATCGGCAGCTCGGTGGGGCGACAGATCATCCGCGGCGTGCTGGGCTCGCTTCTCGGAGGAAGCAGCCGGCGTTGAGCCTCCAGTCTCCGTCAGCTGTCTGAAAACTCGCGGCACCATACACGATAGTGGACGACACCAGACCAGCCGCCGATGCGCCATCCCTGAGTATCGGGCAAGAACCTCCCGCCAGCCCCGACGCGAAAAATCAACCCAAGCGAGTGATGGGCTTCCGCGACCTCGTCCTTTTCTATGTGGTCACCGGCATCAGCCTGCGCTGGATTGCCACCGCTGCCGCCGCCGGGCCCAGTTCGATTGTGATCTGGATTGGCGCGTGGCTGGTCTTCTATATCCCGCTGGCGTTTTCCGTCGTCGAACTGTCGTCGCGATATCCGGATGAGGGCGGGCTTTACGTCTGGAGCAAAAAAGCGTTCGGAGACTTCTCCGGATTCATGTCGGCGTGGGCTTACTGGACCAGCAATCTTCCTTATTTTCCCGCCGTGCTTTATTTCGCCGCCAGCAACGTTATTTACATGCGGCAGGGCGCCTGGGGACATCTCTCGAGCGACGCGACCTTCTACATCGTTTTTTCGCTACTGACGTTGACCCTCGCCACCGTGGTGAACGTCGTCGGACTGGACGTTGGCAAGTGGCTGCACAACGCAGGCGCGATTGCCATGTGGATTCCGGCGGTGATCGTGATCGTGATGGGCGCCATCGCCTGGCACCGCTTTGGCTCAGCCAACGCGTTCACGCTGCACACCCTGACGCCGAGCATTCACTTCAAGGACGTTATTTTCTGGTCATTGCTGGTGTTCGCTTTCGGAGGATGTGAAAGCGGCTCATTTCTGGGAGGGGAAATCAAGAATCCGCGCCGCACCATTCCCTGGGCGGTGTTCGCGGCGGGAATCACGGTAGCAGTTTGCTACATCATTGGAACGGTAGGCGTGCTGGTGGCGCTGCCATCGACGGAAGTCAGCAACCTGCAAGGGCTGGTGCAGGCCATCGCGAAGACGGTCGAGCGCGTGGGGTACTACTGGACGCTGCCGCTGGCGGCATTCCTCATCGCGCTGAGCAACGTCGGGGCAGCTGCCGCCTATCTGGCCGCGGTAGCCCGCTTGCCATTCGTTGCCGGAATCGACCACTTTCTGCCGCCGGTGTTTGGCAGGCTGCATCCGCGCTGGAAAACGCCGTGGATCTCTTTGCTCATACAATATTTTGTCGGGATCTTGTTCATCTTTCTCGGCCAGGCTGGAACCAACGTCAAGGGGGCCTACGACGTGCTGGCCAGCCTGACGGTGGTTGTTTACTTCATTCCCTACCTGTACGTATTTGCCGCCATGATCAAGTTGCAGCGCCAGCCCGCGGGGCCGGAGGTAATCCGGGTTCCGGGAGGGAGGCCTGTCGCCGTGTTGATTTCAGTGATCGGGCTGCTTACGACGACTGCCACAATTCTGCTATCGGTGGTACCGCCGGCGGATGATCCCAACAAACCGCTGGCAGTGCTGAAGATCGTAGGAGGCACGGCGGCGCTGATGGCCGCGGGCGGCTGGATTTACTGGGCGGGAAAAAAGCGGGCCCAAAGATGAACATGTGGGACCGGGTCTCCGACCCGGTCAGGCCGAGCAAAGCTCGGCTATTCTTGTCGTTGGGCAGAAAAACCTTGTCGAGCTGCGCTCGACCTGGACGGGTCCGAGACCCGTCCCCACACAACCTGATCTACACCGGCGTCGCCGTCTTCCTCTCCGGATTGAAGAACGGCATCTTCACGATTTTCGCCGTCACCTGCTGGCGCATAGCTTCGATGGTAATTTCCAACTGCAGCCTGGTGCCGATTTGTGAGTGGGCTGTGTCCACACTGGCCAGCGCGATCATCTTCTTCAATACCGGCGACCATGTCGTAGTCGTGGCTTTGCCTACCTGTTTTTCGCCCA
>CAVOVU010000013.1:0-377959 GCA_963699935.1 Terriglobia bacterium | reverse complement strand
ACTCGATCGGGTTGTCATTGGAGCCTCCAACTTTCTAGATTTCACAGAATGCGCAAATGTATTCCCGCCAAAGTTAATAAAACTCCGCCTACCACCAAGCCAAGCGACCAACGCACCCAGCTGCCATGCACGGAACGGGCCAAGCCCGCCCCCAGCCCTGCTAGAACGATCAAGGCAGCGACGACTGCGGCCGAGTGGAGGGAAGGCATCAATGCGGCTATCGCCAACGGAAACACCGCACCCACAAAGGACGACAAACTGGACAGCAGCGCGGCGCAAATCGATTCCATAAGAACCGCATGACCCAACCGGCTGGCCGCGAATTGGCCGTGGGCGGTCAGGTTAGTTGACGCTCCGAGCGAATCAATTGACCTCGCAGTTCTGAATATCGAGCGACAAAAAACACGAACGCGCTTGATATTAGCGCAGCCGCCGCCACCCGAAATCCGAGAATGAGACCGAGGGATTGGGAATCATTGGTCAGGCGACCCGCGGCCAGTGTCAGCGCCGTCAAAATGCCGTCGGACAACCCCAGCACTATGGGGTGAAGGTCGACCCGACGGAACGCTAGAGTCCGCATGGTTCACCGGCTGCGCTTGATGCGCTCCACCAGACGGCTGCCGGAGACGAGTTCATCGATGCTGTGCACGACCGCTCCTGTGGACTCGATCGCTTTGACCACAACGTCGTAGTCAAGACACTCGCCCTCGATGGTGATGTCCATACCGACGGTTTCGATGTCGATCTCGGAAACCGTGATATTCAGCGCCTCGACGTCGGGAACCGCCTCGATAGCGGCTCCGATTTCGATGATGGTCGGCCGGGCGATTGCCTTATCTACATCCAGCACCATTCGCCTGATTTTCATTGGAAACCCTCCAAAAGCTGTGAGCTGTTTGCTGCCGCGAGCCTCGCGCGAGGGCTATGCAACTTTTCCCTTCCTTAAAACCGTACCCAGAATTTCCGCTTCGCGTGTCCGGCTTCCTCGGCATGGCCGTCCTGACAGCCTCGCCGTTCGTACAACTCGAAGGCGCGCCGGCGAATGATCCTCTCCAGGTGAGCTGGCAGAGAGGGGCGGCGGGCCGATTCTTCCCAGGCTCTCCTTATCGAGGTAACCTTGGAATCGATCTGGTTCAAAAAAGCGACAGCAGTTGTGTCCCCTTTGTCTCTCCGGTCTCCTGAAGTCTTGGGCATTAGTCTTCCTCACTTTCGTCTGTCTGAAGGCGAGCACATCCTCCTGCTGGGAGAACAGTGCATGGAAGGTTGCGGGAATGGAAATCGTCACCGGCCAGGCGCACAACGAATGAGCGAGGCGGCAAGAATCGAACGGCGATTTCCAGGTCGATTTCTGGGTCTGGACCCGTGACTTTGTTTTGAGATGCCGGTCATGCCACTGACTCCCGAGACAAAACAACTCTTGTCAGGAGTCATCAGCCCTCCGCGATGTCACTAAGCGGGAGGCGATTAAGGGTGGTACTCCTTCACCGGCTGAGGCGTTTCACCTGTTTGGATGCCACATATCGCGTGGAGACTCAGAGGTTTTTTCAGCAACGGTTTCGCTTGGGAAATACCAAAAATCACTACCTAGCCTACCGCGCCAGCATCCATAATGAATAGAGCCGTTGCAGTCGGTGAAGGAGTACCACCTTAAACCGCTGTCCTCCTAATGGACGGCTGATGACTCCTGACAAGGGGGATCTTGTCTCAGGAGCGCATCTCTCAGGCAAGCATCCCAATCAGTGTTACGCAGGGCTGTGAGTTCGCCCGGAAACCAGGGTTGCTCCATTACCCGATGATGTTGTTCAGAACGCCGTCGCTCCACGGAGGGGAACGGCCAGCCCGTTCCAGCCGCGAGCTAGGGCGCGTGAACGCGCGATGTTCAGGGGCAGGTGGTGCAATATGCGGAACACACGGCACCAGCGTTTTCGCTGCGCGCCTATTCCACTCGGAGTATGGCCCGCTCAGGAGGTGCTTCATGTTGGCTCTGTGTATGGATTGCTGGCACGAGATGCAATCAACCGAAAAAAACTGTCCAAACTGCGGCACAAAGATCGATGCCGACTCCTCTTCCTGACGAACGAATGTTGTTTTGGGCCTTGAAAAACGCCCGCCCGCAGCATCGGGTAAAGGATTGGGCTCGCGGATGAGGTCAAGTTCGTCTGCATGTTCGAATTGGTCCGATCCCGATTGGCAGACGCGAGCACAGCGTAGGTCAAGCCACCCTTGGGAATTATAACTCCGCAAATTTCCACATCTTCCCGCGCATAGCGCTCGGTCGCGGTCTCCAGCGGGCCGTTGTACCGCAGCAACTCCTCGATCGCAGACTTGATCAGCGTGGGATCTTTCCGCGGTCTCTCTGTCTGCTCAGGATTCTCCAACAGTCCATACGGGTGGTCTGGATACAACAAGAGCGTGTTGAGCATCGTGCTCAACACGGAACGATTGCCCTTGTGGGCCTTCAGCGCCTGGCGAATATCGGAGAAGATCCCAAGGTCGTGTAGGAATTGCTGCAGCATTCGTCTATCAAGGTCACGATGGACATTTACACGCAGGCAGTCACCGGTACCAAGCGCAAGGCGCAGTCGCGGGTGATCGAGATGATCGCTCCGAAAAAGAAGGCCGAGGCAGTGGCGCCGGCTTAGCGTTACATACAGTTACATGGACCGAAGACGCCCGATGCATGTAACTTCTTTGGATTATTGGCGTCCCCGACGGGACAACTTTAAACCGCTGGAATGTGATGAGGAGCCGTGTCTACGACGCATATGGCGTGACGAGTAAGGGCTCGGGCAGTCAGGGGCGGAATTCGGCTTGCCCAAAGTGGTAGAGCGCGGCCTTTTCAGAGTCTATATGATCAATGTTTGTAACGACTTCGAGGGTGCCTCCCGGCGCTGTAAGTCATTGATATCGCTACACGCAAGGCGCACTGCAGGAAAACTGCGGTAACTTCTGATGACGCTCGCTCGTTGGGTTATGAGTGCAACCATCAACAGAATCAAACGACAATGCCCGGCGCAAAGAGTAACGCATTGTACGCAAGTAGAGCGTACCGTAATCGTGCCTGCCCCTTGTGTTGCCCTTGTGATTCGCCCAAGATTTGGATCGTCACGCCGCTAACGGTGGCGCCATCGTAACAGGGGATTATCAGGAGTTATCAGGGAATCAATTTTAGCGCAACAAAGGAAGGCCGCGTGATGTTGGTGATGGTACGGGCACACTAAGAGCCTGTAACAAAACCCTGTCCGGCGCGAACCGTCAACGGTAGCCGAACACGGGCGGGAACATGACAACCACCAGTGCCGCCCATACTGAGTACACGGGCAGATAGGCGATCTGCCATCGCTCCAGGACGGCAAACGAGCCCCGGTGACGCAGGAAGCACGCATAGAGCCACGCCGACCACGCCAGGTTGATAAGAAGAATGAGATTCTCGCCAAGAGCCGCCACTCGGTTGGGAGTGAAGCCAAACTCGGAGATGCGGGCTGCAATCGCCGCGAGCGCCACCCCATCGACCGCGAGTGCGCTGACCACGAGCAGCAGTTGCAGGCCGTCGAAGAAGTCGGGCGGTGCCTGCGGGTCGCGTGCGGAGGCGGCGTAGAGCACCAACCCAACCACCAGCACCAGCAGCAGGTCGAAGCCGATAAGTACGTCCCGCTTCACGTTGATGAGGCTGCCTGTCCACGCCATGGTGGCCAGAAACACCAGTAGCAGAACTGTGAACAGCGGGGTGAACAGCCGGGTCAGCACCGGTGCCATGTTCTCGATGACACTTTGCTTCGCCTCCACCAGCCAGGATGCAATGATGACGGCTCCCGCCGCCCCGCACGGGAGCAACCAGCCCGCTACGAACCACGCGGGATTCATCCCGATGGCGCGGAACATCATGAACGTAAAGCTGGTGAGGACGCCCCCGCCGAGCGCAATGAGCACGTAGTAGATGACCCACTCGCCCGAGAACCGCACGAAGTTCATGCGCCCACCGTCGGCGAACCAGCGGCCTCGGACGTACGCGAAGCCTACGGCCAGCCATAGGGCGATTGGCAAGTGCAGAGCGGTCAGAAACTCAGTGTCGCCGCGCGTGTCGAAAGGGTAGATGTTGGCGAACACAGCCCCGGCCGCGAACGGCAGCGCCAGCCAGAAACCGCTGACGAAGTTCAACCCACGCTTCCAAACGAAGTAGAGGGTAAGCAGCGGGAAGACGAACAGGCTGGCGTTCCGGACGTAGAACCGCGGCACGTCGTCATCAGGGTTGAGCGGAATACCGAACAGTGCCGGCACCTTGACCACCAACGCTGCGGCGGCGGCAAGACCCAGGACGACCAGCGTCTCGGAGTGTGACGTGTTCGCCGGGTCATCAGCGTCGGGGGCCATAACCAACTGCTTCCACAGTCGCTCGGAATGCGCGCGTGCGAACTCGCGCGACAGCGCATCGAGATTGCCCATACGCTTGACCGCAACCAGGAATGCTTCATCCCCAGTCAGACCGGCCTCGGTGAGCGCCGCCAGCTGATCGCGCAGATGTCCCTCGAGTTCCTCCACGTCAGGACCGTGAAGGCCATGCCGGCGGCGTACGTACGAGCGCCACTGCGCGATTTGCTCTTCGAGCGCTTGATCGGCGAAGGTCGTCATGCCGGACACTCCTTCATCCAAATACCCCGCAGAGTGCCGTCCACCACCTGCCACTGCTGCCGCTGGGCTGCGAGCTGCGCCCGGCCTTCTCTGGTGATGCGGTAGTACCTGCGCCTGCGGCCATTCTCGGAGGCGGACCACTTCGCCGCGACATGACCCTGGCGCTCAAGCCGGTGCAGCACGGGATACAGCATGCCGTCAGTCCACTGCAGGTGCCCACCCGATAACTCAGTCACTCGCTTGATGATGGCGTAGCCATAACTGTCGCCTTCGGCAAGAATGGCGAGCACGAGCGGCGTGGCAGAAGCCGCAACCAAGTCCTTACCCATGTCCATACGTAGAAGTCTTATACATTGTTATTCTATGTATGTTAATAACCTCATGTCAACTGCCTCGATTGACGGAAGTAGGACACCTCCGAGGCGAAAATCGATCCTCTGTTACGCCCGTAGTATAGAGACCGATCCCGGGGGGCTCGCCCCGAGAGACGGCGGGGGACGCGATTACCACAAACGGCGACCTGGCGATGGGCGCCGGAGAAGTGTGCATCTCCTCAGGCGGTCCTCCACGTCCTCCGCGGCGACTGCCAGCAAATCAGCGATCAGAGAATGCCTGTTAGGCACGCGCGATCCGAGACGCGCCGCCGACCACCCTGTGGGCGTCGTGGGAGAATCGGCAAGAGAGGTTCCACAAGATCCCACAACAGATCTGGAAGCAGCGCGGCGGCCATGCCTGTTCACACTACTTCGCCGACGGGAATAAAGTGTCGGGGGTTCTGCTACACGCTCTCAGAATGCGATTCGTCTTTTCAGACTACGGAGGTATCCTCTGCACAGTATGAGGTGGCGAATTGTAGAAACTCGAGACCCTCTCAAATCCTGTAGAGGTGAGTGTAGAGCCCGCCAGGCCGGGTGATGGCGAGATGCTGGTGGTGAGCGTGAAATAGACTGTGTACGTTGAGCCATTTCTGGCGGCGCCGTTAACCGTCACCACAACTGGCTCGGTTATCCCGCCCGTTGGTATCGACGCGACGATCTGGGTGTCACTCCAACTTGTCGCAATGGCGGTCAGCCCATTGAAGGTCACAACCACGACCTGCCTTGTTGGTGTAATTGATTTTCATCACAAGGTCGGCGCTGTTACATCAGCGATCCCAGGTCGGTGAAGATCGGGGGAGGCGGCACTTCGGTCCTGTCTCCCACCCTTGCGCAGACTGCCAAATGCGCGATAGGCTAGCGCACCCATCCAGGCGTTCAATTCGACAATGAGGAGATTCCAGTGATGAGCTATCTCGACCGCAAGTGTTGCTCGGTGAACCTGCGGCTTCAACTCTGCCGCGCTATGGCCATCGGGGCCCTGTTCTTTGGAGCAATGCGCGGTGGTTCGGCAAAGGCAGCAAGCGAGCCTGATGGCTATCCCGTGTTGGTCAAGCTTTTTCAGCAATGGCGGGAATTCGAACATCCGGCGACTAAGAATAATGTTCCCGACTATAGCGCGAGCGCGATGGAGGCTAAGGCTGCGGCGCTGCCCCAGTGGCGCAAGCGGCTCGACGCAATGGATCCCAAATCGTGGTCCATTGAAGAGCAGAACGACTACAAGCTGGTGAAGGCCGAGATGAACGGGCTCGACTTCAACCTCAGGGTGCTCCGTCCCTGGGCGCGCGATCCCGCGTTCTATGTCAACATATGGTCGTCCCGCAGCGATGTGCCCTCGCGCGAAGGTCCGGTTCCCTACCCCGAGATCCAGCTCTACAACTATCGTTTTCCGCTCGATGCCGAGGCGCAGAAGGATTTAACTGCGAAGATCGGAATGATTCCCGCCTTCCTGGCCGAGGCAAGAGAGAATCTCAAGGCGAGCAACGCGCGCGACCTCTGGGTGTATGGCGAGGAGGAGCTGCGTAATCAGTCGCGCACTCTGGCTTCGCTCGAGGCCGGGACGCTGACCGTCCACACCCTCGCCGAGCATCAGCACGCCGATCTGAGCGGCGCCACCCCCGAGCTGCGCGACGCCGTGAGCAGCGCCCGCAAGGCAACCGACGAATTCGTCGACTGGCTGGAGAAGCTGGCGCCTGCCAAGACCGGTCCCTCGGGCGTAGGCAAAGAGAACTACACCTGGTATCAGCAGAACGTGCACTTTATTCCTTACGACTGGGATGAAGAGGTCGTCCTGCTGCGGCGCGAGCTGCAGCGCGCGCAATCGTCCTTGCTTCTTGAGGAACACAACAACCGCAATCTGCCTCAGCTGGAACCGGCCGCCGATGCCGCCGCGTTCGACAAAATGGCGCATGACCGGCTGGATAAGTTCGTCGATTTCCTGGTCAAGCAGGAGATTATCCCGGACAAGCCTTACATCAGGCCGGCGCTGGCGGAAGAGCTCGGTCAGTACGTGCCAGAGGAGCAGAGGGTGTTCTTTACCCGCATCACGCACCGCGAGCCGATGGTGCTTTTCTCCCACGATTATCACTGGATCGACCTGTCGCGGATGCGGGATGAACCAAATCCAAGCCCGATCCGCCGCCAGATCTTGCTCTCCAACATCTGGGACAATCGCGCGGAGGGCTTCGCCACTGCCTTCGAAGAGCTGGTGATGCACGCCGGCCTGTACGACGACAATCCGCGCGCCAAAGAGCTGGTCTGGATTGCGCTGGCCAACCGCGCCGCGCGCGGCCTGGCCTCGCTCTATGTGCAGGCCAATCAATTTACCCTGGAGCAGGCTGGACACTTTCAGGCCGAGTGGACGCCGCGCGGCTGGGCCAAGGCCAAGGACTCGCTTACCACATTCGAACAGCTGCTGTATCTCCGCCAGCCCGGTTATGGCAGCTGCTACATCACCGGCAAGATGCTCACCGACGAACTGATCACGGAGTACGCCCACGAGCAGGAACTGGCCGGCAAACCGTTTGTGCTGCGCGATTTCATGGACCGCTTCAACCACGAGGGCATGATTCCGATTCCCCTGATGGAGCTGGAGATGGTTCCTGCCGGCGCACGGGCCTTCGGCCCGCAGCAGCGCTAACGCGGCTCCGAATCGACGTCCCTCGAATTCCGATTGAGAAGCCTGACCGCAACGCGAAGGCTGTTCGAGGTCGTCACTCTTGTATACAATATCCGATGCGAAGGCGCGCCGCTACCATCGAGTCCGCCTTCTTCCGGAGGAGCAGTGAGCACCTTCACGGACCACAAAGTCACCCGCCGTTCCCTGCTGCTCTCGACCTGCTGTCTCGTTCCAGGCGTCCGCCTCTTAAGCGCGCTCGATGCCCCCTCCATGCTTCCAAGGGATTATTCGGTCAAGCCGGTGCCTCTTACCCAGGTCGATATTCTCGACGATTTCTGGGCGCCGCGAATGGAAGTGAATCGCAATGTTTCCATATGGCACTGCTTCAAGAAGATGGAAGAGTTCGAAGATTTTGGCAGTCCCAAACTGATCGAAGGGGCTGCCTACATGTTGGCCAAGCGTTCTGATCCAAAGCTTGAAGGATACGTGGATCAAGTGATCGACAAACTGGTGACGCAGTTGAGTCCGCGCCTGACCGATCCTGATAAGGCGGTTCGGGTGTCTGGTCATTTTTTGGAGGCTGCGGTCGCCTACCATGCCGTTACCGGCAAGCGGAAGATGCTCGATGCTGCGCTCGAAGACGCCAAAGTGATTGATGCGAACTTCGGGCCCGGCAAACGAGACTACATCTCCGAACACGAAGGCCAGAAAATCGGATTGCTCGAGCTTTACCGTCAGACCGGCCACGAAAAATATTTAGAGCTTGCTAAGTTTTTCATGGATATACGCGGCAAAGACGGATATCCGCGAACTGGCGAATATGCGATTGACCGCACTTACGCGCAGGACCATGAACCGGTGGTGAAACAGGACGAAGCTGTGGGCCACTGCGTCCGCGCCACGTTCTTATACATACCGCTCACCGATCTCGCAGCGCTGACGGGAAGGCCGGAGTACCAGGAAGCTGCGGACAAGATCTGGGAAGACATGGTCAGCCACAAGCTTTATTTGACCGGCAGCATCGGGTCTATTCGCTTTCATGAGCAATTCGGCAGCGCTTACGAGCTGCCCAACCTCAGCGCCTGGAATGAGACCTGTGCCTCCTACGGAAATATTGTGTGGAATCAGCGCATGTTCCAATTGCATCGGGACGCCAAGTACGTCGATGTGCTGGAACGGGTTCTTTACAACGGTTTCGCGGATGGCGTGTCCCTCAAGGGGGATCGCTTCTTCTACCAAAATCCTCTGCGCTCCTTCGGCAGCTACGAACGCTTCGACTGGATTGACGTTCCCTGCTGTCCCCCGAATGTAGTGCGCCTTATGGCCTCCCTGGGCAGCTACGTCTATGCGCAGTCTTCCGATTCGGTTTACGTCAATCTCTTCGTTGGCAGCAAAGCAACGATCAGCCTGCCCAGTAGAAACACCGTCACCATTCAACAGGAGACTCGATATCCGTGGGATGGAGCGGTCAACATCGGCCTCAACCCCGAGCGAGCCGAAGCGTTCACCCTGCTGGTGCGCATCCCAGGCTGGGCGCGGAATGAAGTTCTTCCTGGCGAGCTTTATGAATTCGCGGACAAGAGTGGGGAAAGACCGGCGCTCAGCGTGAATGGCCAGCCTGTCGGGTTAAAAATGGAACGCGGCTATGCCTGTATCGAACGAAAATGGGCAAAGGGAGATAAGGTTCAGTTGCATTTGCCCATGCCCGTGCGCCGCGTGAAGGCCAATGCCCAGGTGCAGGAAGACCGCGATATGGTGGCCTTGCAGCGCGGTCCGCTGGTGTATTGCGCGGAGTGGCCGGACAACAACGGACACGCCTTAAACCTGATCGTTCCCGAGAACGCTAAGCTGGAGAGCCAATGGCGTCCCGAACTGCTGAACGGCGTCCAGGTTGTTACCGGCAATGTCGAAGCGTTGCAGCAGGAGAACAACAGCAGTGAACGGAAGCAGCAGCCCCATCAACTGGTGGCGATTCCTTATCTTGCCTGGTCCAATCGCGGGCCGGGGGAGATGGCAGTTTGGATGTCCCACGCACCCCATAAAGCATGGGTCGCGCCTTTGCCTCCCCATCCCATACATGCGGTTCGCTCCTCGGGTGGAGTTCAAAAAGTCTGGACGGGCTACAACGATCAGAACGATGACATCCGCGCCCTCTATGACGGCAAAGATCCACTCAGTTCCGCCGACGAGTCTTATTTGTATTTCAGGATGCGCCCCGAACCCGGGACAGCGGCCTGGGTTGAATACGAATTCAAATCGCCAGCCAAGGTGTCTTCTGCGCAAGTTTATTGGTTCGACGACCGGCGATTCTGCCGCGTACCAACGTCCTGGCGCATCCTTTATAAGGATGGGGACGCCTGGAAGCCAGTGGCGAACGTCGAGCCCTACGTCGTGGCTAAAGACAAATTTAATGCCGTGAGTTTTGCCCCAGTGACAACGGTTGCCATGCGTCTGGAAGTGGAACCCGCAACCAAGTTCTATAGAGCCGGCCAAATCGGTCCGCCGGCTGCCATGTTTATTGATAAAGATACACAATGGCGCGAGTTCGGGCTGCTCGAGTGGCGAATCTCAATTTCATGACGGTCTGGAGGAATTCCGCAGCCCCTGCTGAAGACTGCGAACGACGACGCGCCGGCAATTCAGGACTCAATGGCACGCTTGAATCTTCTGGGATTACTTCAGGATTGTCCGCGTGGTCCGGAAATCAGGAAGTTGGATTAGAACACCATCTTGATCGGACTACCATCGAACTTCACAGACCGTGTGTCTTGTCCCAGTCTTACTTCTATGTTGCGCACAGGCGTCAGCATGCGAGAGCCGGGTGCGAGGTCCAGAGTCAAAGCGCGCTGGGCGTCATTCCATGTCATTTGAACTCCCATCCACGCTCCTTTGCGCTGGTTGAAGGAAATGCCGTCATCCTCATAGAGCAAGAACGAATTGTCGGCGCCGGGATAAATCAAAATACAAAGAGGCTGCTCCACCGCTTCGTTTGTGTGCTGTTTGACCGGACCCAGCGGCACAATTGATCCGGCACGCACATACAGAGGGATGATCTCAAGGTCAACATCGCGGCTTATTTCCCGGCCTCCCTTAATGAGTCCATTCGTCCAAAAATCGTACCAGCTACCCTTGGGCAGGTAGACCCGGCGGGTAGCTGCGCCTTTTTCCACCACAGGCGCGACTAACAGGTTTTTCCCGAACAAGTATTCGTCCCCACACGCCACGGCTCTGGGATCGTCGGGATAGTGCAGCCACAATGCGCGCATGACCGGCATCCCAGTCACCGAGCACTCCCGGACGGCGCTGTAGAGATAAGGGAGCAGGCGGTAGCGCAGTTCCAAGAATTTACGGCAGATCGGTTCGACTCTGGCATCGTGCAACTGGCTGGAATCAGGAATTGCAGCCCCGTTGTAGTTGTTGATCTCGGCCGGGCCGGGGTCGCCTGTGTTCCAGCCCCAAGGCAGGCGCAGCTTCCAGGCCCGGCCGTGGCTGCGGAAGAGAGTGCAAAACGCCCCGAACTGAAACCAGCGCAAGTACAACTCGGAGGTGAATTCTTTTGTGGGGACAAAGCCGCCGATATCCGTACCCCAATACGGCATACCGCTCAGCGAGGTGTTGATGCCAATAGGAACCTGGGTTTTCAAGGTCTCCCAGGTCGAAAAGACGTCTCCTGACCAGAGAAATGAAGCATACCGTTGCATGCCGGCATAGCCATTGCGATGCAGCGCGTAGGGACGTTCGTTCGGCCGATCAATTTGCGGACCTTCCCAATACATTCGATTGCGGGCCAGCCGCGACGCGATGTCGAGCGGGTCGCCTTCGTCCGGCCACCAGCCATCCACGCCCATGGCGAAGTCCTGGCGATGCGCGTCCCAATAGCAGCTTGCCTTCCGCTCGTCGAATGGTGAAAGCTCGCAGGGATCGCGAACCGTTCCAGACAGCCTGTCTGACAGAATCACCGCGTGCAGCGCCACCCGGAAATGTTGCTCATGCAACTCCTCGATCATTTCCTTTGGGTCGGGAAACACACGTGAATTCCATACGAAAGACCCGTTCGCGGTGTTCCAGCCGGACGGACAGAAGCCGGTGCCCAGATAGATCAACGCGTCACAGGGCAATTTCTTTTCCCGGAATGTTTTTGCTTCCTTGAGTACTTCCTCTCTACTGGCGAGAGTGCGGTGCGACTGTTGATAGCCCAGACTCCACAGTGGAGGCATTTCTGCATGTCCGGTCAGACGTGCGTATTCGGCCATGATGGTCGCAGGTTCCGGGGCAACAGTCAGGAAGATATCGAGGGGCAGAGCAGAACCCGGGTTTGAGGGCAGGAACTTGCTCCGGGGTCCGGTGAAGTCGAAAGTTCCGAACGGCTGGTTAAAAAACAACGCCCAGCCGGATGTAGAGATGATCCACGGAACCGGCACTCGCCCCCCGTGGGTGGCAAGCTTGTAGCCCCCCTGGCCCGAAATCATCGCATCCGTAGAACCCCGTCGGTCGAACTGGGGCCCACCTTCTCCGAGACCCAAGAGGGGTGAATTCCCGGTTACGAAGCTGAGTGCGCCGGAGCCTTGGTCCCAGGTAAGTGTTTGAATAGTCTTTCCAGTTGCGGTTGCAAGAATGAAGGTGAGGGGATCGAGAGAAACCCTGAGCATCAAGTTCCCCAGCTCGATGGTTTGAGCTGAAGTTCCGCGTCGCAGTTTGGCGGTCGGAGGGTCCCATGCGGTCCTGACCAGGCATCCATTAAAGGGAATGGGGGCCACCTGGCCGTTGCTGACCGGAAGGATGCTCAAGCGGATGGTGTGCTCACTGACAGAGGCGCCCTGGATTTCAAAATCGTTCGGATCTGCCGGTGCGGAAGGACCATTGCGCGCCTCGGCGTTTCGCGGAAGCATCCATGCCGCCGAAGCAGCGGCGAACCTTTCCAACACTTGCCGACGAGTCCACTGTTCGTTCATGGATCTAACCGATGAATCTCAGGAACCGAGTTCCGCGAGCGCTGGAGCCTGTCGCTCGCCGGGGCGATGAGCGCGCAACCATGGAGTAAACGTAATCTGGAATATCCGGCAAAAATCGATGACCTGATTCCGTTGACAAGGAGTCCGTTGCGGACTTAAATCTAGCATAAAAGTAAACGTTTGCTAAGGGGACTGTTGCCATGGCCAAAATAGTGGATCGAAGAACATTCCTCAAGACCGCCGCCGCGACCACTGCCGCCACCTATGCGGCGCGCTCGCTTCCGGCATCGGCGGCGGCAATCGACCAGGCACGGGTCGCGGTCACACCTCCCCTCTCCACGTTCCCCTACGCCGACGTGCGCCTACTCGACGGCCCCATGAAGCAACAGTTCGAAGAGAACCATGCCCGCTTCCTGAATCTCGCCGATGACCGCATGCTCAAAGTGTTCCGCCAGGTGGCCGGACTGCCGGCGCCAGGCGAAGACATGGGCGGCTGGTACGATCTCACCGGGTTCAGCCTTGACGCGAGGCGATTTTCACGGCTTCATCGCCGGCCACAGTTTCGGGCAGTATGTCTCTGGCCTTGGCTCGCGCTTATGCGGTCACCGGCTCGGAGCCCACGCAAGCGAAGGTCAATCCGTCTGGTCAAAGGTTACGCTGAAACGCTCGATCCCAAGGCCAAATTCTTCGTCGATTACCGCCTCCCGGCCTACACCTACGACAAGCTCTCCTGCGGCCTGATCGACGCCCACGAGTTCGCCCACGATCCGCATGGCGATTGATGTTCACGAGAAGCTGACCCACGGCCATGGTCGCCTCATCTGCCTGCGAAAGCGCTTATCGCGCGCCGAGCATACGCTCTCGCCCGCACAAGGACACTCCCTTACACCTGGGACGAGACTTACACTTTGCCAGAAAACCTTTTTCTCGCCTACCAGCGCGGCGGCGAGACGCTTCTATCGCGAAATGGCGAAGCAGTTTTCTTGAAGATGATTTCTACTTCAACCCGCTGTCGGAAGGGCAATAATGTGCTGCCCGTCGAACACGCCTACAGCCACGTAAATGCCTTCAGTTCTGCCGCATGCAGGCCTACCTCACGTTGGGGAGCGAGAAGCATCTGCGGGCCGCCAAAACGGTTTCGACATTCGTGCGACGATACGCAAAGCTTTGCGACGGGCGGATGGGGGCCGGATGAAATGTTTTGGAGAGCCCGGCACGGGGAATTGGGAGACAGCCTTGCGCCCACACATGCCAGTTTCGAAACGCCATGCGGCGCCTATGGGCACTTCAAGATCACACGCTATCTTCTGCGCGTCAGCAACGACAGCGCGTTACGGAGACAGCATGGAGCGGATACTGTACAACACGATTCTCGGCGCCTTGCCCATCCAGGCGGATGGCACTTCGTTCTACTATTCCGACTACAGCCACGACCGGCAAGAAAGTCTGTTACGGAGACAAATGGCCTTGCTGCTCGGGGACCTTCCCGCAACTGGCGGCCGATTACCACATCAGCACGTATCTTGCGTGCAGCCGATGGCGTGTACGTGAATCTCTTCACGCCTTCTTCGCGTGCAATGGAATGACGGCGGCGGTCAGCTATGGACTGAAGCAGGAAACCAAATATCCGTTCGACAACAAAATTCAGATCAATGTTTCAGCGCTCGCAGCCCGACGGAGTTCACGGTCTATGTCCGCATTCCCGGCTGGGCTACGCCCGATCCCAGTGCTTTCCGTCAATGGCAATCGGGTTTCCGGCCGGTACAGCCCGGAACCTTTGCCGCCATCCGGCGCACCTGGAAGGATGGCGATCGCGTCGAGCTTGAACTGCCCATGCCGCTTCGCCTCGAAACCGTGGATGCCAATCATCCGCAACCTTGTGGCCTTGATGCACGGGCCCTCTGGTCCTCTTCGCCATCGCCGATTCACAGCCGGGTTTCGATAAGGCAACGCTTTGCTGCAAGCGCAAGCCCGCAAACAATGCGGCAGGAGATTCGATCGCCACTTCGGCTGACGGAAGCAGCGATCTCCATGCGTCCGTTTCATGAACATCGAGAAGGAAAGCTACAGCACGTATGTCCTGCTGAAGGGCTGAATAGCCTCGCAAGGTCGAACATCGCCGAGGTACCGTAATTCGCAGCTGCGCTTATGTTGGGCGTGCGTCTTCCTTCGACCAATTTGTACTGGTATGCGCTGGCTTTCTTCGTGCGCGCTTTGTTTGCGCAGCTGCGCCAGCCGTTTCAGCAGGTCTGGAATCTCGGCTTTGTCCCCCGTTTTCCGCAACGCCTGGATCAAGTGATACAAGCGCAGTTTGGTCCTTGGGATCGCTCTGCAAGAGCCTTGCGGCACTGCTCGATCGCATCCTGTATATTGTCCCGGCTGCAGATACAGTTTTCGCCAGCACGCTTCGCGCGGCTCCAGCGTCGGCTGCAAGGCGACTGCTTGCCTGGCTGAGCGCATGGCCAATTGAAATTCAGGCGTGCCCGGCTCAGCGCCCTTCTGGATTGAGAATGTCCGCCTGCAGGTAAAGCATGATGGCATCGTTCGGCTTTCGCGCCAGTCTGGCCTGCACTTTCGCCAGCGCCCCGTCCAGATCATTCTCCTGCGCCGCCACCAGTCCCTGCGCGGCTGAGCTCAGAGACTGGTTGGGATCGAGTTCGTAGGCCTTTTCAAAATCGGCCTCCGCTTTGTCGTACTCGGCCAACTGAACGTAAAGAACGCCGCGCGCCAAATAGAGCGGCGCGCCTTCGGCTGCTGGCCGATGCCGTCGCTCACCACGTCGATGCCGACCTGAAACGAATCATGCGCCTAGCTCAGGTTGGCAAAATCCAGATAGAGGTTGACGTTCTGCGGGTCAAGCAGGATCGCCTGCCGCAGCGCGCTCACCGCTTGTGGCGTGTCTTTCGAGATCTTCATAAGCTGTCGCTGCCAGTTCCAGAGTTTCGACATCCGCCTGTCTGAAGCACGGCTGCAGGGTGGAGAGCGCATCCTGAGGCTTGTGAGCCATCAGCTGGACCGCGGCCAGCAGATGACGCTCCCGTGCGATCCTTGGGCTTGAGCGCCAGCGCGCGCGCGAAGACCCCGGCCGCCTTGTCAGATTTCTTGAGCTTCACCAGGCAGGTGGCATATGCATGCAGCCCATCCAGGCGGGAGTCAAACAGGGCCCCGGCCTTTTCGAAATGAGCGACCGCGCGAGCACAGTTTCCCTGCTGATATTCCAGAACCGCCAACATGCCGTGACTGGTGGAATCGCCGGGCTGCTGGCGTAGCACACGCTGTAGAAGCGGAATCGCGTCCTTGCTCCCGCTCTCGATATTCGATTTGGATTGCGCCTTTCAGCGCGGGGAGATAGTCGGGTGAGATCTTCAGCGCAGCTGTGAAATGAAGTCAGGGCTTCTTGCTTGCGTCCTTCTCCGGCATAGGCGGAGCCTTGCATCGCCCACAGCTGCGCGTTCCCGGGGAACTCTGCAGGGCCGGGCGAAGCAGTTCGAGAGCCCTTTCAAAATCCTTGTTCTGCAATGCCGCGGTGATCTGGCCGAACTGGTCGGTGCGTCTGCGCAAATGCGCAGCAGAGGAGAGCAATCGGGACAAGAATGAGAACAATTTTCCGAAGCGGCCGAAATGCGCTCATGGTTGATTTATACGCCGTCCGACGGAAGTGTGGCTCGTACACTCTTGTCCGACGCCTTCGACATTGCTCTTATACTGTCGCAGCACAAGACCATTGGTGGCTTCGGCAGCCACGTCGAGGAAGAGAACCAACCTCAAAGCGGCGGACAGGTGCCCGCCACACACAAAGGAAAGCCGGCCCACTTCTAAGTGAAGGGGCCGGCTTTCTTGTTCTGTTGTCGAGCCGCTTAGAACGAAATCTTGCCTCCCAGTTGCCAGAATCTCGGTTCGTGCGATGCCGTCGCTTTGCCGAAATTTCCATCCGGGAAATTGACGTATCGACGTTTGACATAGTTTGCCCGGTTGAAGAGATTGAAGATTTCAAACCGGATTTGGAAATTGACCCTTTCCGTAATGCGCGTGTCCTTGTAGAAGTTGATGTTCGGTCTCGTTAAAGTTCGGCCCGCGGAACTGGCCTTCGGCTTCTCATTCCCTTCGGTTCCGAAAGTGCAGGAACGGCGAACTGTCGCTCTTAGGAATTGCTCCGGTGAGCCAAATGCGTTGTCGAGTGGTTATCTGGCTGTAACTGGTCGCATCCGGGTAGTCGAGGTTGTCTCCATCGCCGTTGTAGTCGCCGCTGCCCGGGAGCGTAAGCGCACCGCTGGATCCGCAGCCGAGGACAGGGTGCGGCAGTTGCTCAAGGTGCCGACTGGCACACCGGCAGGAAGGCCATTGCTATTCCCGACCGTCAACGGATAGCCGGACTGGAAGATGCTCGTTCCGCTGAGTCCCCATCCGCCGGTCAGATAGCCCACTGCTCCCTCTCCCGCCATTCAAGCCTTTCAGTTGATAGTTGAAGCTGAGGGAGAAACGGTTGGGCACATCAAAGATGGAAGGCCCGTAGTACTGCGGACGGATTTAGCCCTGCGATTGGGATAGGCCAGGCATCATCCTTGGGACGGGAGCGGGTGTACGAAGCATCCAGAGTATCCACGCGAAAAGTGCCCTCTTAGATCGAAGATACACGCGCATTGTAGTTGCCGTGGCGGTCGTTGTCGGCTATAGGTGATCGCACCGAAGCTGGGATT
Source organism: Terriglobia bacterium (assembly GCA_963699935.1). GTDB lineage: Bacteria > Acidobacteriota > Terriglobia > Terriglobales > Acidobacteriaceae > JAIQFF01. The sequence continues at coordinate 360,687 of CAVOVU010000013.1, read as the reverse complement.
GAGCCGCGTGGCTCGGGAATGCGCGGTCGCTCTTGTTCATCTGATGATCAGGTCGCCCGGCAAAGACATTGATGTCGACTCCATAGGAGACATTGCCGATGGAGTTGCCATTGCCGACGATGTTGTAGGAGTGGGATCCGTTATAACCGACGCTGGCCGCAAAATTGTTGCCGAGTCTTCCGCTCCACGGTTGCAGACCAGATGTCCGATTTCGGGGACTTCAAGTAGCGGGTTGATGCCACCAATCGCGAAGCTGGCGCCGACCACTCCACCTTGCGCGTTCAGCCCACCTCCCGTGCAGGTCGGGCCGTTCCTGGCCCGAAAGTCGGGAAGGTAAATCCAAACGGCGGCTTGTTGCTGTTTCCAAGAACAAAGATCGGAGCCTGCGCACTCGCTGTCCCGCCCTGCGACAAAGGTCGGGATTCACCTCTCCCGGAGGGCTGCCGCGGAATTCTTCCTGCACGTTGGCCTGGGTCAGCCAGTTGTTGTAGATGCCAAACCCGCCGCGCACCACCCAGTCGCCTTTGCCGGTGGGATCCCAGGCGAAGCCGATGCGAGGACTGAACAGGTTGTTGACCGAATGCAGCAGAGCGTTGTGCGTCGCCTTGGCGTAGCCATTCGCAATTTGCTCTTGCTCGGTCGTGCCCGTGCCCAGGTAAAAGTTTCCAAATACCGTCGATCGGACTCTTGGACCATGGGTTTCCGCTGTCGTCATAGCGCAGACCCAAGGTCAGGGTCAGATTCTTCCTGGCCTTCCAGGTGTCCTCCACAAAAAGCCCAAAGGTTCTGGAAGCCGCATCCCAACTCCACAATTGCTCCTGTACCGGTGGCGGGGTTGTAATAGATTCCGTTCTCGTTGGTGGGAGCATCCTCGGCCAACGTCAACAGATTGTCTGAAGGAGAATTTCGGCTGCGACCATGGTCCCTGGAAGGGCTCGACATCGTCGCCATACCAGCCTTCATAGCCGAACTTCAGGGTATGCGCGCCCTTGCACGTGGGTGAGCACGTCGCGCCAGTGATAGTTGTGCTGAATGAAATCTCCCTGCGCAAAACCCACGCCGAAGGCTTGGCCCGAATCCACGTTGATGCCGTTTACCGATATTGAAGGGACCGTGTAATCCTTGGCTCCGCTGCCCAGTACGCCTTCCACTCGGCTCATGCCGAGCGGTGAATTCATTCAGCGTGGTGGGTGAAAAAGTGTGCGTCCAGGATCGCCTGCCCAGCAACTTGCCAGGTGTTGTTCAAGGCGGAGAATTGCGGCATGGCGGACGGCGCGCCGGTCAGCAGAAGAGTCCGGAAAAAGCTGACATAGACCCGGTCGTTCTTGAAGCCCTGGTCGATGCGGGCGAAATACTGCGTGCCGTTGCGTATCTGAGGTAGCGCCGAAGGAGCCGGTGTCGATCATGGGCGTGGCACAAGGAATGTTGTCTGACGGCCGCAGTCGCCGCAATCGGATCCGCGCGTCGTTGCCAAAAACGTCCTGCGCGGTTTGGGAGACGGTGACGCCGGACACATCCGGCGGGCAGATAGGTGGTCAGAACATGCGTTCCCACCGTGTTCGGGATTGGTTCGTCTGCGCGAAAGCGATGAACTGCGGGATCGGCGAACGTCACCGATCCGCCGGCGCTCGCCGACGAGCGCAACGGTTCTACCGCGAAATAGAAGAAGCTGTTGTGGTGCGGAATGATCGGACCGCCGACCGCAAAATCCATGTTGTTGGAGTGGAAAGGCTGGTACGGGTAGCCCACGAAATGCTGGCTCGCGAACATTTTCTGGTAGGTGAAATAATCTGACGCCGAACCATGAAATTGGTCCGTGCCAGATCTGCGTCGTGAACATGGTTTGCAATCCGGCGGCGCGGCTGTACTCGCTCGAGAATGTGTTGACCTGAACGCTGGTTTCCTGGATCGCTTCCGGCTGCGGGGTGAGATTCAAGACGCCCTGGCGAATTCCGCTGGTCACGTCCAGGCCATCCACGACATACTGATTGTTGTTCTGACCTTGGCCGTTGGCGCTGGCATCAACCTGCTCCTCCGTGGAGTAGTTGTCCACGCCCGATGCAGGGACTGCCGGAGGCGCTGGTTCCCAAGCCGGAAACTCCGGGCGCCATCGTCACCAGTGTGACCAGGTTGCGTCCGACGATCGGCAACTGGGCCACCGCCTGATTCTCGAGGGTCAGTTGCGTGCGGCTGTCTGCAGTGTCGACCACTGGAGCCTCGGTCGTGACCGTTCATCGCCTCGGATAGCCGAGCCGACCTTGAGCGTGATGGGCACATTCAGGTTCTGCTCGGTCAGCAGGGTCACATGTCAACTTGGGATTTGGCGAAGCCTGTGGCCTCGACGGTCACCTTGTAGTGACCCGGAGCTAGACTACACAAAGCGATAGTTGCCTGAACTGTCATCCGTTGTGTGGTGCTCACGTGAGACTGCGGTGTTACGTTGACGCAGGTCGACTGTGGCCTTGGCAACTCCCGCACCGCTCGGAGTCCTGCACGGCGCCTTGAATGCTGGCGGTGAACTGCGCGAACGCGGCAGCGCTGAAAATGAACAGGACGAGTGCAATCAAACCACAGTGAGCAACGCGGACTTCACTCTTCGCCTCCATAGATGACCTCCACAGGCCCGCTCGGACAAAGAAGTTTACGCGACGAGAAAACGTTTACTCTGAAGTGGCTAATATATAAATATTAGGCAGTTCAGCAGTGTCAAGAAATTTTCTGCTGAGTGCACCAATTCCTTCGTCGGAGAATCGCCAGGGTTAAGCATCACCATCACCTTACTTGCGAACAGTGCAACCCGAGGGCGGTGATCTAACTTCCGGCTTCCAACCCCTATTGCTCACAATTCCCGAGCTCCTTCTCGCAATGTTATCAACTGGTTTGCGGAAATCTTTTTGTATTTTTCATGCAGACCATTGGGCCAGTAGATGTCGAGGTCGACCGATCTCGAATCCGCCCAAGCCCAAAATGCAGCCGGGAATCGTTGCACGAGTAAAAACTCGACTGGCTGAGCACGGCCTGCGCCTGGACCTTGCCGCCATAGCGGGCCACCACGCGCGCTCCGATCGCGCTGCGGTTCGACTTCACGCCCTCGCAGCTTGACCTTGATCCAGTTCTGCTTGCCGCTTCAGGTCGTTGCGCAGCAGCGACGGCGGCTCATTCAGATTGACGATCAGAATGTCGAGATCGCCGTCGTTGTCGAAATCTCCGAAGGCGCATCCGCGGCTGCAGTGTGCGTCGGTCAATCCCGGGACCGGCCTCGGTCGCCCAATTCTTCGAAGGTGCCATTGCCCAGGTTTCGAAACACGACGCGCGGCGTCTTGTTGGGATATTGCGGCAGCTTGCGCTCGACCTCCGGGTACACGTTGCCCGTGACCATGAAAATATCCGGGATAGCCGTCGTTGTCGAGATCGACCATGCCGGCCCCCCAACAGACATAGCGCGTCTCGACGCCAACCCGCGAGGATCGCGTGACGTCGTCGAAATTTCCCTTGCCGTCGTTGTGATAAAGGCCGTTGGCGTCCTCGGCGAAATGCGTCTTGAAGATATCGAGATGGCCGTCCAGATCGTAATCGCCAACGCCGACGCCCATGCCGGCCTGCTCCATGCCGTCATCGCTCAGCGCCACCCCGCGCAGCACGCCCTCTTCGCTGAAACGTCCCGTCATGGTTGTTCATGAACAGCAGACTCGGCGTGGAATCGCAGGCGACATAGATATCGGGCCAGCCATCTTCGTCGAGATCGGCCGCGACCACTGTCATTCCGTAGCTTCCGGTGGCGCTCGCGATGCCCGCCTGCTTCGCTCACATCGGTGAATGTGCCGTCGCCGTTGTTGCGGTACAGCGAATGTCTTCCGGTGGGCAGTCCGCGCGGCCCGCATTCCACGGGAACGCCTTTCCAGTTGCAATTCACGTTCTCGCCCGGGCACGGGCGCGTGTTCGAATGAGAAGCGCACGTAATTGGAGACGAACAGATCGAGGTGCCCATCCCGGTTGTAATCCAGGAAACTGCAGCCGGCGCCCCAGCGCGGCTGCGTCGTTCCACAAAGCCCGGCGGCCTTGGTGACGTCGGTAAACGTGCCGTCGCCGTTGTTGCGATAGAGACGGTTCTGCCCGAAGTAGGTGACAGAAGATATCTTCGAATCCGTCGTTGTTGTAGTCGCCGATGCAAACGCCGGACGCCCAGTCCACGGCCTGCAATCCGGCCTTCTCGGTGACATCGGTGAAGGTGCCGTCGCGGTTGTTCTTGTACAGGCGATTGGTTGCGTCCGGAGGAGCGCCCTCCAGGCGCGTGCCGGACAACAGAAAAATATCGATCCAGCCATCGTTGTCGTAATCGATGAAAGCGCAACCGCAGCCGGTCGCTTCCAGAATGTATTTCTTGCTTTCCACCCCGCCGTAGATGGCGGGTGCGGTCAAACCCGCCGCGGCGGCGACATCCACGAAGTGTGCGTTGAAGGGACGCCCGGAAGGAGCGGGTCTTTTTATGGCCTTCGCGGTATGAGTGGCGACACCTTGCGCCAGCAGCCGTTCCGCGGTTGCAGCGAACATCGAGCCGAGGGAAAGTTGGACAAAAGCGCGGCGGCTGAAAGTCATTAACCTGTTGGGATCCCTGAATCTTCTCGTGCTTCAAGCGCGTCGTCTCCATTATCGTCACGAGGGGAGAGAGAGTAAAGGTTTACCCGAGGAGGCCGCCAACAAAATCCGGCCTGAGCAGTCCTAAGACTAAACCTTCAGGGTTGGGAGGGTCGGTCTGGAGGCGCACTCCCCTCGATCAGCTTGTATCGGCTGCGTTGTTCTTCCTGTTTGGTCGCTTCCCGGCGAAGCTGGGCCAGGCGTTTGAGCAATTCAGGGAGTTCGGCCTGGTCTCCGGTTTTTCGAAGCGCCTGAATCAGGTGATACACAGCCGCCTGGTCCTTCGGATCTATGCTCAAAGCCTTCCTGCTCTCCTCGATAGCCTCGCGGTTTTGTCCCGACTGCCGGTAGAGTCTGGCCAGCCGGTTATGCGCGCCTGCAAGGCCCGGCTGCCAGGCTACTGCTTTCTGTGCCGAGTCCAGAGCGCTCTGAAACTCGACGCTGCCTGCGTCAGCGCCTTTCTCATTGAGGATCTCTGCCTGGAGAAAAAGCAGGTAGGCATCATTTGGTTTTTTTGCGAGCCTTGACCGAACCGTGGCCAGCGCTTCATCGGGTGAGTTCTTCTGAACCGCTTCCAACCCCAGGGCGGCAGAACCGATTGCCTTTTCGGGATCGAGTGTATTCGCTTTGTCGAAGTCAGCCTCCGCCCGATCGTATTGCGCCATTTGCACAAAGAGGACGCCGCGAGCCAAATAGAGCTCGGCGGCCTTCGGCTGCAGGTTCAACCCACTGTTAATCATGGCAATGCCAGCCGGAAACGATTGGTGATCCATAGAAATGCTTGCGAAGTCCAGATAGAGAGCAATATTGTTGGGATCGGAAATAATGGCCCGGCGCAGCAAACTCACAGCTTCCGGCGTATCGCCACCAGCTTCATAAGCTGACGCGGCCAGCTGAAGTGTTTTCGAATTTGGATCGCCGGCCTGCAGCAGTGGTTTCAACGTTTCGATGGCGTCGTTGGGGTGTTCCGCCATCAACTGGATGCTAGCCAGATAGTGGCGCGTTTCACGGGAGGCCGGGTCCAGGGCCAGCAGACGGCCGAAAACAGATATTGCTTTCTCCAATTTCTTGACTGTCACCAGGCAGATGCCATACTGCTGAAGCGCGCCGGGTTGAGAATCCAGCAATGGCGCGCTCTGCTCAAAATGTTGGACCGCTGAATCGCAATCGCGCCTTTTGGTGAATAGGACAGCCAGCATGGCATGGCTGGTCGGATCACCGGGGCGCCATTTCAGCACATGTTGCAAAAGCGGTATTCCCGCATCGCTGCCCGCTCTGTACTCCAATTGGGCCGCGCCTGTTAAAGCTGGAAGATAGTCCGGAGAGATTTTGAGCGCGTTCCGGAACAACACCAGAGCCTCCTTCCCCTGGTTGCTGCCCGAAAACGCAATCCCCTGCAAGGTCCACAATTGTGCATTTTTCGGAGACTGCTGTAGCGCCGGCTGCAGGAGTTGAAGGGCTTTACCAAAATCCCGGGCGCGCAATGCCGAGTAATCGGACCGACCGTGTCTCCGCTGATCTGCCCAAATAGTCAGGGAAGGAAACAGATCAACACGGCTACCAAGATCGACTTTCTGGAGATACTCAGGCTCATCATGGCTGTTTGATAGTGACGTCGTGGGCAAATCCATCATCAGTCCGCGCGTTTTCGTGAACAATGAATTGCCTGAGCTGTTGCATCATGGCTCACCACGGGCGTCCAGACCTGCATGCAGCGCCGGGATAGGCCATACGGGGAAGGTTGTGCCTTATTGAAAAATAGGACTCCGGAGTAAGCGGCCGAATCGAAAACATGATTCGGCTTTCGTGCTCAGTTTTGCATCACGCGACAAACACTGGACCTTTTTTCCCCTGTAACTCCGGTTTCTTCAGGTTGCCGTTTTCGTCCGTATTCTCGCCGTGGACACGCAACCAGCAAGCGAGTGGGCTACGTCACGAAACTTCCCAGTATACCGAGTAACGCCTGTCATATAGGCTGTTCAGCGGAACCAGCGTAACATCTTTCCGCTGCCCCGACGTCCGGAATGTCAGCGGCTTGTCTCCCTCCTTGATCCACGAATTCGGATCGGCCCCGGACGCCCTGAAACTCGGAATCTCGAGATCAGGCACAGGAGGAGTCCTGTTCACTGGCCCCAGCGGCGAGCCGTGCTGCTGGGGAATCGGCGCGCCCACCCGCAAGTTTGGTCCAATGATGTGGGCTTCGGTCAGCCCCTCCGCGCCGAGGTCTCCGGCCAGAACCAGAGGTCCATATAGAAACGCCTGGCTGCGAGAATCATCCGGCATGACTTCCACATGCAAGTGCATGGGAAGCCGCATCTCCACTTTATCTCCTGCCTTCCACAGTCGTGTGAGAGTCAGGTATCGAGCCGGGAGCTGCCGACGCATCCAGTACCTTCTCGTTCAACTTCACAGTCGGCGCCGACTGCAGCCAACCGGGAATGCGCAGACGCAAGGCCATGGTCGTCCGGCCTTGCCGCTGTCACGGTCAGTGTCACGTCCTGCGACTCCTGGTACTGAGTTTCTTGACGGAGTTTGAACCCCTTTTCCGCCCAATCCAGCTCTGACGGAATGAAAAGGTTCACATCGAGCCCCTCCTGATCACGCCAGTAAATGCTGTTGTTCAGCTTCGAATACTCCTCAATACCCGAGCCCGTGCAACACCAGAATGTCTGATCCTCCGTATTGAAGGTCTTCCAGGCGCCCGGAGCCAGCGAGAGGTAATACTGCGTGTATCCAACCTTCGGCCGGATCGTGCCGATGCGATGATTGAGCAGCGAGCGCTCATAGTAATCAAACAAGGCGGGTCGACGGATTCCAACTATAGAGCTGTCGCGTCAGCTTCAGCATGTTGTAAGCGCAGCAGCATTCCGCCGTGTTCACGCTTTGCTTCAACTCCGCGGCCAAACGCTGCGGCGGAGCGAGCCAGGCTTCCCGCATTGCCCTGTCCCAGCCGTTGACATAGGAACGTGCGGTTGCGTCTTCATAAAAGAAGTACTCCGATAAGTCGCGAAAGCGCGCTGTCACCCGAGATCTCGTACCTTCGTGCGGCCGCAATCACCTGCGGGATATGCGTGTTGACGTGCAATCCTCTGTTACTCATCTCGCCGCGCTGCCAGCGGATTGATCAAGCTCTTCTTCTGGAAGCGGTCGCCCAATTTCGCCCACCGATCGTTGTTCGTTTGTGCGGCGAGATGATAGAAACTTTCCGCGTATGCCGCCAAACTCGATCATGTAGGATCTGCTGCATATGCGCTTCTGTCTTCGAAGCCGTCCACTCGTCCGCCCAGGCCGCCATGCCTTCGAGCACTTGCAGCGCCTGTTTGTTTCCGGCCAGCCGGTACATGTCAAACATTCCCGCTGCGATCTTGTGAATCGTGTAAAAAGAGTCCAGACGCGCTCGCCATTCTCGAGCCGGTCCCACCACGTTGTCGGAAAGGCGCTAAGATAATTGCCGCCCAGCTTCTCCTGACTCTTCACCATCTCAGCGACCATGTAATCGCCCTTGGCTTTGGCCTCGATATCCCCCCGCGCCGCCAGTTGCGCGCTGGCGCTAAGGAAGTGGCCGCCGAAATGACCGCGCAGTTCGCTCGATCGATGACCGTTCTCGGGCTGCTCCCAACCTCCGAGCGGTTTCGCCGTTCCCACTGGCAGTCCGGCGTTAGCCCGGAACGTATACAGGAGGCGGTCCGCCGGTAGTCGTGCCATATACCCGCGGTTCCACTCGTGCGAATCGAAGTACACATTGTTCGGCAGCAGTCGAACCTGACTCATTGGGAAAGGCTGCACCCTCAGCGCAATGTCTCTACGAGCGAACTCCAGCGGCTCGTCGAATGCCGGCGTATCCAGCAGGAGGGTCGCTGGAAAGACCCCGGAGCCAGACGCGTCGAGGCGGCATGCGGCTGCTGAGCCTCTTGGCCAACCAATGCCGTCGACGCCGCGCCGGCCGCAACCATGACGCCGAAATGGCGTCCGCTGAAGGTTCGTGTACTTGTCTGGTCGCTCATTCGTTTCCCCTCAATCAGAAACACGGCGGAAGTATAAGATCAGCACTCTTCGCTGCGCCACGAGCTATCTCTTGTGATCAAACGATTTCACGAACTACCGTCAATGGTTCATCATTTCAATTTTAATAACACACCACAGAGATCCTCAGAAAACTTCAACAATCCTCTGTCCGTCACCCGTGGAAGTGATAGTACAAGCGGTTCCACTTTAGCTCTTTCTTGAAATTCTCGATGGTTGTGTTGCGATCGATCAGCAAGTATTCGATATCAGCCATCTCCGCGAAATCTTCCAGGTGTTGCGGGCTCAGGGCGCGGCTGAGCGCGGTGTGATGGGCGCCACCGGCCTAGATCCAGGCTGTTGCCGCGACCTTCAGGTTAGGCTCGGGGATCCAGATCGCGCGAGCCACAGGTAGTTTGGGCAGCGGCTGCTCTGGCCGCACCAGGTTCACCTGATTGACGATCAGACGAAAGCGGTTCCCCAGATCGACTACTGAAGCATTCAACGCCCTTCCGCTGGCGGCCGTAAATACCAAGCGCACCGGATCTGCTTTACCGCCGATGGAAAGCGGATGGATTTCGGCCGTCGGCGTTCCTCCGCGATCGACGGACAGACTTCCAGCATGTGCGCGCCCAGCACCTGACCGCCATCTCTCAAATGATAGGTGTAGTCCTCCATGAACGACGTCCCGCCCTTCAAGCCGTGACTCATGACTTTCATGGCTCGCACAAGAGCCGCCGTTTTCCAGTCACCTTCGGCCCGAAACCGTATCCATCGGCCATCAAACGCTGACCGCGATCCCCGGAAGTTGCGCCAGACCGTGCAAATCCTCAAACGTATCGGTGAAGGCATTGCGAATCCGGTTTCATTCCAGAAAATGCCGCAACCCCATCTCGATTCTTGCCGCCTCCCGCAGAGACTGACGCTGGCTCCCGCCCGCACGCAGCGACTCGGGCGACCTTGTATTCTTCATCGTATTCAGCCGTCAGCTTTTCTATTTCAGCGTCTGTCACTTGTTGCGACGCGGCTGCACCAGATCTCCGACGCCATAACCATTCACCGCATAGCACAACTTGATCTCGGCATTCGACCTTATCGCCTTCGGTCACGGCGACGTTCCGCATGTTGTCGCCGAAGCGCGCGACCTTCAAGCGTTGAGCATCGTGCCAGGCGCAAGCAGCGCGAATCCAGACACCGATCTCGGCGTGAACCGTCGGCATCTTGCCAAAACCCGACCACGATTTTGCGCTTGAGGCGCATGCGGGCGCCGATGAACCCGAACTCCCGGTCACCATGGGCTGACTGGTTGAGATTCATGAAGTCCATGTCAATGCTTGACCAGGGTAGTTCCTTGTTAAATTGCGTGTGGAGATGCAGGAACGGTTTGTTCAGCATCCGGAGGTCGGCGATCCACATCCGGGCCGGAGAGAATGTGTGCATCCATGTGATCAGCCCGACGCAATTCTTTGCGCCATTTGCATCCAGGCATAATTGGTGAATGGAGTCACTGCTGGTCATCACCGGCTTGCAGATGATCTTCACCGGAATATGCGTCGATGAAGAAAGAGCGCCCGCGATGCGATAGAGTGTTCCTCGACATCTCTCAGTGCTTCGGGCCCATAGAGATGCTGGCTTCCAGGGACGAACCAGACTTCGAGGTTGGCTAGGTCAATCATTCAATCCTCCCGGGCGCAGTTAGGGTGTGAACCATGGGGTACACGCACGCAGACCCCATTCGTCCGGCGGTCGTAGCACACTCCTCGTGTCCAGAAGTCGTCGGGAAGTGGAGCAGAAGTGCTGCGTCCGTCTGCGATTCCGCGGCGACGCACGGCGTGCACAAACAAATCACAGCAAGCAAAAGTAACCACAGACAAACTTTGCTCTGCCTTCGCTGGAACCCCAGTACGTGATTGATTGAAACGGCTCCGCGCGATCTTCCCGAAAATCTCTGCAACATAATACTCAAAGGCGGTCGGGGTCGCGAGCCATCGGGGAGTGCGGTCGAGGTCATGACGTTAACCGGTCTCCTGCGTGCGACCCGCCCTGCCCCGCAGCACAAAGTAGATGGGAACCCCCAATACAACGATGAGCATGCCCGGCCACGTGGTAGCGGGCCGGTAGGCGAAAAGGACGGAGAGAATCGCACTGGCCGCAAGAATATAGAGGCCGGGCACGATTGGATATCCGAATGTGCGATAAGGCCGATCCGCGTCAGGCCGGATGATTCGCAAGCGGAAGACTCCCGCAACAGTGAGCACATAAAAAATCAAAGCCGCAGAAATTACGTACTCCAGCAGACTGTTGTAAAGGTTCCCCCAGAGTTGAGTGGCAGGGTCATAAGTCCGGGGCAACACCAGACAGGCCGCCCACAATCCTTGCAACGCCAGAGAGGAAGCGGGTACGTGCGCCGCGTTTAACTTGCCGGCAAACGCGAAGAAAAGTTTCTGTCGCGCCATCGCGTAGTAGACACGGGCCCCGGTCAGGGTCAGCGCATTGATAGTCCCGAAGGTGGAGATCATGATGGCGGCGGCCATGACCGTGACCCCGATTCCGGGAAAAATTGCATTTAGCGTAGCAGTTCCCACGCGATCGGAGGGTGCACTTTGAATGGCCTTTAAGGGAAGCGTGACGAGATACGCGACATTGGCAAGAATATAAAGTGTGATCACCACGATGGTGCCGATGACCATGGCGCGCGTGACGTTGCGTTCTGGTTGCTTCACTTCACTCGCAGCGAAAGCGATGTTGTGCCAGGAATCAGCGGAAAACAACGATCCGGTCTGGCTCAGGCAGATGGCGATGAACAAACCCCAGATTGCCGTCATGCCAAGTCCTGCCGGGGAATCGAAACCCGGGGTGCGCCAAGGATGGCTGAAGTTGGCATGCAACGCCGCCGAGTTGCGTCCCAATGCGATACCCAGCAGGATCAGGGCACTCAATGCCCCCGTCTTGGCGACGGTAAATACATTCTGGATGAGCTTGCCGTAACGCAATCCCAGCGTATTACTCAGGGTAAGAAAGGCTATTACGCCGATGGCGAGCAATTGCGCGGTCGAGAGAGAAAGCGCGTAGTGGCTCGAGATGTGAACCGGGGAGAGCAGGTAGTGGTCCTCTGAAATCGTGGGCCAGAGGACCCCGGAGAAGCGGGCGAAGGCCACCGCAACTGCGGCGATCGTTCCCGTCTCGATGACCGAGAACAGGGTCCACCCGTAGAGGAAGCCTGCTAGGGGAGAATAAGCCTCGCGCAGGTAGACATACATGCCACCGGCGTGCGGCATCATGGCCGACAACTCACCGTAAGACAGTGCGCCGGCAATGGTCAGTGCACCGGCAACGACCCAGGCGACCAGCAGCCAGCCCGCGCTTCCGATCTGGCGGGACATTTCGGCCGGAACGATAAAGATGCCCGAGCCTATCATTGCTCCCACAACCAGCATCACAGAATCAAATAGACCTAAGCCACGAGAGAAGTTACGGTTCTCAGGTGAGGGTTGTTCCGGATCGGAGGGCGTGAGCTTGTCGGTCAAGAGGGTTACCTGATTTGGAGAATCGGGTTTGACGATTGTATATTGTATCCATAAAATACGCAGGGTTATTGAATATTGGTCGAATATTTGTGAAGGAGGCGTCAGACTCTGATACCAAGGGCATTTGTCCCTGGAGCGCGAAATACCGGATGACGGTTAAGGAAAGTCAGAGGGTCCGGATCATTGATTCCCACACCGGGGGCGAGCCCACCCGCCTGGTCGTGAGCGGCGGCCCGGACCTGGGTACCGGTCCGCTCGCCGGAAGGCAGGAACGATTTCGCTCCCAATACGATAGCTTTCGATCGGCAGTGGTCAATGAGCCTCGAGGGTCCGACGTGATGGTGGGAGCTCTGTTATGTGAACCAGTAGAGCGGACATGCGCCGCCGGAGTCATTTTTTTTAACAATGTTGGCTACCTGGGCATGTGCGGGCACGGGACGATTGGCTTGATCGTCAGCCTCGCCTATCTGGGGCGGATTCGCCCGGGCGAGCATCGCATTGAGACGAGTGTAGGCGTGGTCAGCGCGGTCCTGCATGAAAGTGGCGACGTGACCGTCAACAATGTTCCGAGTTATCGCAGCGCCGCCGGCGTCGCGGTAACCGTTCCCCGACATGGCCAGGTGCGCGGCGACGTGGCCTGGGGAGGAAACTGGTTCTTCCTGGTGCAAGATCACAAAATGGAATTGGACTTGCGCAACCTTGACGAATTGACGGAGTTCACCTGGGCAATCCGCAAAGCGCTCCACGACAACGGAATCGCCGGCGATGACGGAAAGGAAATCGATCACATTGAACTCTTTTCCCCGTCGGACAAACCGGGAGTGGACAGCAGGAATTTTGTGCTCTGCCCCGGCAAGGCCTATGACCGTTCGCCGTGCGGCACCGGCACCAGCGCCAAGTTGGCGTGTCTGTATGCGGATGGGAAGCTTCGTGAGGGCCAGGTCTGGAAACAGGAAAGCATTGTGGGCAGCGTGTTTGAAGGAACGGTCGCGCTGCGCGAGGGCAAACTCTATCCCAGCATCAGGGGATCCGCATTCGTGAATGCGGAGTCGGAACTCATTCTCGATCCTCGCGATCCGCTCTGCATGGGTATTCGCGGATGAACCCAGCCTATGATGTCGCGATCGTCGGTGCGGGTATTGTCGGCGCCGCCTGTGCCTGCGAGTGCGCTCGACGCGGGCTGCGGGTTGTTATCGTGGATCGCGACACCACCGGAGCGGGCGCCACCGCGGCAGGCATGGGGCACATTGTCGCCATGGACGATTCCGAAGCGCAATTCGCACTCACTCGCTACTCACAGAGATTGTGGCAGGAGCTTAGACCCGAATTGCCGGACGATGTGGAGTACGAACAGTGTGGCACGGTCTGGGTGGCAGCCGACGACGAGGAGATGCAGGAAGTCGAACGCAAACGCGGCTACTATGGCGAACGCGGCGTCGCTGCGGATGTGCTCGACGAGAAACGGCTGCGGACTCTTGAACCGAACCTGCGTTCCGGAATGATGGGTGGCCTGCTGGTCCCGGAAGATGGCGTGCTGTATCCCCCGTGTGCGGCCCGCTTCCTCACGGAGAGCGCACAGGCGCGCGGAACCAGACTTCTATTCGGGGTTTCGGTCGGCAATATCGGAGATGGCCGCGTCACGCTCGCGGATGGCTCGGAGATACGGGCAGAGTTCGTCGTGAACGCAGCGGGGGCGTCGGCGCCAGACCTTACTCCTGGACTTGCGATCAGGAAGCGGAAGGGACACCTGGTGATCACCGAACGCTATCCTGGATTTCTGCACCATCAGTTGGTGGAACTCGGATACTTGAAAAGCGCGCATTCGGTGAGCAGTGACTCCGTCGCCTTCAACGTGCAGCCGCGACGCACCGGTCAACTGCTGATCGGATCCTCGCGGCAGTATGGCGCCGAGCACAAGGAAGCGGAGCATCACATGCTGGTCCGCATGCTGCAGCGCGCCCAGGAATACATGCCGGGCCTGGGGCAAATGATGGCGGTGCGCGTGTGGACCGGCTTCCGAGCTGCGACTCCCGACAAGCTGCCGCTGATCGGGCCGTGGCCAAGCGACAAGTCCGTATGGTTGGCCACGGGGCACGAGGGGCTTGGCATCACGACCTCGCTGGGAACCGCGCGGCTCCTGGTGGATCAATTGCTGGGCGCCAAATCGGAAATCCCGGTTGAGCCCTACCTGCCCTCAAGAAGCGTTCAGGAGCACGTCCATGCCTAGCGTTGTAGCACTCAAGGTCAACGGCGTCTGCGTCGAGGTGGCGCCGGGCACGACGGTGGCGGTCGCGGCCATGCAGGCGGGGCAGCCTTGCCGCTTCTCAGTCAGCGGAGCGCCGCGCGGGCCCCTGTGCGGAATGGGTATCTGCTTCGAGTGTCGCATGACGATCAATGGAATATCGCATTGCCGCACTTGTCAGATCCTGTGCGAACCGGGTATGGATGTGGCCATCGGAGTAACCGGCAATGACTAGCAGTGCGGGTCAGAAATTCGACGTCCTGGTGGTGGGTGCGGGCCCGGCTGGAATGGCCGCCGCCGCTCGAGCGGGAGAGACCGGCGTGCGTGTGGGCCTGGTGGATGACAATTTCAATCCGGGTGGGCAAATCTGGCGCGGTGGAGTCGAAGGTCATAACCCGCAGGGGGCAGCGTGGATGGAGCGATTGCAGGCTGCGCAGGTAGTGAAGCTTTGCGGCGTTCGCATCTTTCACCAGCCGGAAACGGGCATGCTGCTGGGGGAAACGACGGACGGGATTTGCGAACTGGGTTACGACAAACTGGTTCTGGCCACGGGCGCGCGAGAAAGATTTCTGCCGTTTCCGGGTTGGACCTTGCCCAACGTGATGGGTGCGGGCGGTCTGCAGGCCATGGTGAAAAGCGGCCTGTCCATCCACGGCAAACGCGTAGTGGTGGCCGGCACGGGGCCGCTGTTGCTGGCGGTCGCGGCCAGCTTGCGCAAGCATGGCGCGGAAATCGCAATGCTCTGCGAGCAAACCTCCTGGAGCAGCCTGGCGCGTTTTGGTCTTGCGCTGGCCGCTCAACCCTCGAAGATGATTCAAGGCCTGCAGTTAATGAAGCAGCTCGCGGGAATGCCATTCGCGGGTAGCAGTTGGCCAGTTGCAGCGCACGGAAAAGAAGTACTCGAGGGGGTTACCATTTTGCGCCGAGGCAGGGCTGAAACCCTGGCTTGCGATTATCTGGCCTGCGGTTTTCATCTCGTGCCCAACACCGAACTCGCCGCTCTCGCAGGTTGCCAGGTCGAGGACGGCTGCGTGCGCGTTGACGAATTTCAGCGGACCACCATCCCCGGAGTATTCTGCGCCGGCGAACCCACGGGGATTGGCGGGGTTGAATTGGCTCTGGTGGAAGGTCAGATTGCGGGCCTGGCCTCGGGGGGGCGTGCGACACAGGCTCGCGAACTCTTTGCGGAGCGACGCAAGCTGAAGAAATTTGCGGCAGCGCTTGAGGACGCCTTTCAATTGCGCTCTGAACTACGCGAGTTGCCTTCCGCCGAAACTGTGGTGTGCCGGTGCGAAGACGTGCTCTATTCCCGTCTGCGCTCGTATCCGGACTGGCGCGCAGCCAAATTGCAGACGCGTTGCGGCATGGGTCCCTGTCAGGGCCGCGTGTGCGGTCCCGCCACCCAATTTCTTTTCAAGTGGAACCCGGATTCGGTCCGGCCTCCCATCTTTCCCGCACGCGTGGAAAGCCTGGCGATGGCCGTGAGCGGCCGGGATCTGCAGCACCAAGAGATTAGAGGAGGGTACCAATGAGATGGAAAGACGTGATGCCTGCCATAACAACCTGCTTCACCGAGGATCTTCGCATCGACCACGGCTTTATGGCGGAACACTGCCGTTGGCTGCTGGACAATGGCTGCTCGGGCATCGTAGCACTGGGATCGCTGGGAGAGGGTGCGACGTTATCGTTCGACGAGAAGCTGGACCTGCTGCAAAACTGCGTCCGCGCTGTCAAGGGCCGCGGACCGGTGATCGCTTCCATCTCGGCTTTGACGACCTGGGAAGCCGTGGCCCTGGCAAAGGCAGCGGTCGAGCGCGGCTGCGGGGGCTTAATGGTGCTGCCTCCCTACGTGTACAAAGGGGACTGGCGGGAAATCAAAACTCATATGGCGGCGGTGTTCCAGGCCACGTCGCTGCCCTGCATGTTGTACAACAACCCGATCGCGTACGGCACCGATTTCCTGCCGGAACAAATCAGCGAGCTGGCGGTCGAACATGAGAATTTCGAAGCGGTAAAAGAATCGAGCACGGATGCCCGGCGGGTGTCGGCGATACGGGCTCTGGTCGGCCACCGGCTGGAGATTTCGGTCGGTGTGGACGACGCCATTCTCGAGGCCATTGGCGTGGGGGCCACCGGCTGGATCGCCGGCTTGACCAACGCACTTCCCCGCGAATCCGTCGATCTCCTGAACCTCGGAATTCGCGGAGAGGCCGACAAAGCCTTCGAACTGTACCGCTGGTTTCTTCCCCTGCTTCGCATGGACACGGTCTACAACTTCGTGCAGCTCATCAAGCTGGTGCAAGCTGAGGTGGGGATGGGTAACGCCCGGGTGCGTCCGCCGCGCCTGGAACTGGTCGGTCAAGAACTGGAGCAGGCGCGAACAATTATTCGGGACGCCCTGCGTACACGCCCGCAACCCGTGGGTGTTTATGCATTGCCCAACGCAAAATAGTCTTACGAGCATGCCGAAAATGATGGGACGATCGATCATGCGCCTCTCGCGCGAGTTCGTATTCAGGGATCGCGTGCAGTGGTGGGCCTATTCAACCTGACTAATGCGCAGACCGTGGTCTCAAAGGTGCAAACGTTTGGTCCGAACTAGTTCCGACCAACACCATTCATCCTTTCCTGGCGAGGTCTGGTCTTTGCGTGAATTTCTAGGGTTTGTGGATTTGGTTGCGGCCGATCGATGGAAGGCGGATGTTGCGATTCCATCCGCCTGTTTCGCGCTTGGGGGGCGTAAATGTTCGGATTGAGACTACGGTTTGGCTGCGCTGTATTGACGTTCTTGCTGTGCGCGGGAATGGGTGCGGCTCAAACCACGAGTGCGCACCCTCTTACGATTGAAAACCTGATCGACATCAGGCATCCGTCCAACCCGGTGTGGTCGGCGGATGGCAAGCGCATTGCTTTTCTTTGGGACCGCGCCGACATCGTGAATCTGTATCTGGTGAACGCCGACGGCGGCGGCGCTCCGGACGCGCTCACTACCTTCCCCGATGGCAAGATCGCCGACGTTTTCTGGAGTAAGGATGGCAGCACCGTCTATTTTTCTCGCGGCGCTGATTTGTGGCACGTGGCGGCCAAAGGTGGAGGCGCGCGCGCACTCTGGACCACGCCCGCTGCCGAGGTCGAGTTCTCACTGTCTCCCGACGGCACTCGACTGGCGTTCGTCCGGGCTGGAAGCGCTGGTGAAGCCCAGCATGGCGGCGACCTGATCATTCGTTCGATGAGCGATGGCTCCGAATCGAAGATCGCTCACGACGACGAAAGCATTTACAGTCCGCTGTGGTCGCCGGATGGATCGCAGATCGCCTACATAGGAGGCAGCAAGATCATTCGCCACGATGAATCGCCGTCTTATTCCGGCGAGAAGCTGATCTACGCCGTGTTCGAATACGCCCCTGGCCAGCTCTATGTTGTTCCGGCGGCCGGTGGCAAAACCACTGCGATTGACACCAAGGGAGAATATAACGGCCTGGCGTGGACAGACTCCGCGCACCTGACTTACGACCGACAGTCGAACCACTACAAGACGCGCACGATCTATGTGGCCCGCGCCAGTGGCGGCCCACCCCAGGCCATCCACGAAGACAACGAAGATAGGTTCTGGAGCCTTCCTGACTGGGAAGCGGAATCCAGGCCCAAGCCCTCCCCCGATGGCAAATGGATTTCCTTCCTCACCGACCTGGATGGATGGGATCACCTGTACGTGATTCCGGCTGCGGGCGGCAACGCCGTGCAGATCACGAAAGGGCATTTCGAGGCGTGGCGCCCGGCCTGGTCGCACGACAGCACCCGGATTGCATTCGACGCCAACGAACCGGATCATCCCGGCGATCGCCGAGTGGGCATCGCCATGATCGGGAACGATCCCGCGCACACCAGCGTCACCTACGTGACCACCGGCCGCGGCACGAACGTCGAGCCGAGCTGGTCTCCCCATGACAAACTTCTGGTTTACCAGCACACCGACACGCAAAATTCCGCCGATCTGTTTGTCGCCAAGGCGACGGCGGGAGCTAAGCCGGTGCGGCTCACGAATTCCATGCCCGCCGGCATCGACCACTCCGCATTCGTCGAGCCGCAATTCGTGACCTATCCCGGTCCGGACGGGAAACCGGTGCCAGGCTGGCTCTTTGTGCCCAAGAATCTCGATCGCAGCAAAAAACACCCGGCCATCATCTGGGTCCACGGCGACGGCATCAACCAGAACTACGACGGCTGGCACATCCAACGCAATTACGCCGTCTACTACAGCTATCACCAATACTTGTTGCAGCAAGGCTACGTGGTCTTTGCTCCCGACTATCGCGGCAGCATTGGCTATGGCAGAGACTGGCGCAACGGCGTCTACATGGATGTCGGCGGCAATGACGCCAAGGATGCCTGGATGGGCGCGAACTATTTGAAGACGCTGCCCTATGTCGATGGCGACCGCATCGGAATCTGGGGATTGAGTTACGGCGGCTTCTTCAGTCTGATTGCCGTGACCGACCAGCCCACGCTGTTTCGCGCTGCCGTGGATGTGGCCGGAGTGGCGGACTACGTCATGTACTACCACGATCCCTACAACAATGACTGGACTGAAGGCCGCATGGGCACGCCCGCCGAGAATCCCAAGGTTTACGCCAACGCGTCGCCGATTTCCCATATCGATCAACTGGCTCGGCCGTTGCTCGTTCTGCACGGTACGTCCGACGTGAATGTGCCATTCCTGCAGTCGGTCTGGCTGATAGACGAAGCGTTGAAGAAGAACAAAGGTGAGCTCGTCCAGTTCATGATCTATCCTGGCGAGTTTCATTACTTCAGCCGCGAGCACGTCCTGCGCGACGCTTGGAGCCGGGTTGACCGGTTCTTTGCCTTCCACCTGCGAGGAGTGGAACCCAAGCCGTAATGCGTCTGGCGCCGTGCATTTAATGCCGGGTTGTTGTCCCAAGCATAGCCCAACGCGCACCCTGGGACACTGGAGGCCACATGAAGACCAGTCGTCGGGGTTTCGCTCAAAATAGCGCTCTGGGATTGCTCGGCGCTGGTTTCCTGGCGCGCGTTGACCAGGTCGCCGCAGCCCAGACTTCAACTTCCTCGATGTTCGACATCCTCCGCCAGCAAGCCAGCGGCAAGAGCGAAGCCCTGCTCGTCAAGCCCACGCCCGGCGAAGAAGAGCCGCCTGCCCCGGCGACCGCCGACCGCCTGACTTTGGAATGGAACAAGCAGACGGTACAGCGCTTCAAAAGCAAGCTCGCCGGGCTCGGGGTGAACGCATTCCTGGTGCGCAACCCGCTGAACACCACCTACCTCACCGGTTACTGGCACACAACGACCGAGCGTCCCGAAGCCACCTTCATGAATCATGACGATGCCGATCCCTGGTTTATGTATCCGGCACTCGACCGCGACCTGGTCCGCAGCTGGTGGTTTGGCAGTGGCAAGACCTACTTTGATTTCAAAGACGACGGATCGTTTCCCGACGAAGGCAAGGTGGCCCAGGGCAAGACCGTCGACCTGTTTCGCTTCCTGCTGGAAGGAATTAAGGAGCACGGCATCCAGGGCAGAAAGATTGGGATCGACGGCGAGTTGTATCCCTCTGAAAGCGCCAAAGCCCGCGAGATTCTGCCGGACGTCGAATGGGTCAACGTGGATCCGATCCTGATCGATATGCGCATCGTGAAGACGCCGGAAGAGTTGGCCTTGTGGCGCCGCGCCTACGTGTATTTCGACCGCGCTCACGCCTTCGCCCGCGACTACATTCTCAGGCACGGAACCGACAACTGGAGCGACACAGTCGTCACCGGCGCGAAGTCCGGCTATCGCATGAGCCGCGTTCCGTATTCAAAGGAGTGGTGCTGGATCAAGCTGTAGCCGGGCTGATCCGCAGCAATACCAGTCCTAGGGTTTGCTGGTGAGATCGATTGAGGTGGTTGCTTTCTCGAGGGGAATGACATACGCATCGCGTTCTGCCTTAAGCGTAGTTACCGGATGGTAGGTTTCAACGCCGGTAACTTTAGCCGGCTGCTCCACTCGCAGACGAGCCACTGGCGTAAACTGCGTGGCGCCGCTCAATTCCAAGCGAACCGCGCCGCTCTTGGGATTCACCTCTACACTCTCGAAGGTGCCGGCATCCAGGGTCAGCCACAGGCCCAGAGAAGCCATGTAAACCCGCGAGCGGTAGGAATCGAGAGGCGTGACTTGCACCGTGTCGCCCTTGATCCGGAGATTGCCGCCGAATGCCACCCACCCGAATTCGGGATGATGAACAATGTAGGTGGCGGTGTTCCAGGCGTGTCCGAAGAAATTCGGGCCGTAGTCGCCGGTGATGGGATCGTGGCGCAGCATATCGGGAAAGCCATGGAACGCGGCCGAGGCGAAACCTTCCTGGTCGATATCGGTAAGCGGCCCCATCGTCCCGCCATATCCCACCCGCAACAGGTACAAGTCATCTGGATGTTCGCGATACTCAGCCAGCACGGGAATGGCGTTCAGGCTGGAGCCGTAGTGATGGAGTTGACGTTCCAGCCGCCTGTCCTGGGCGGCGAAAATGAAATCCCAGTAGCGGCGGGCGCTGCCGTTGTAGCCCCAGTGCGGCACCGTCGGATCGTAGCCGAGGATGGCGTTCAGCGTCACCTCGGCTTTGTCCTGATAGCCGAAGTGTTTCGTCCAGGCATAGACCTCTTCCTGGCCGGTCGAATCCCAGGGCATTTCGCTGCCGAACGGATACGCCTCCGCTGTTCCAGCGTTCGGCGCGCACACGCATCTTGGCTTCGAGATCGTCAGCTTCCTTATTCATGCCCTCATGTCGAAGGTCGTCCATGATCTGCAGGAAGATGGTGCCCTCCATCTGCCCGAAGATCGCATACTCTCCGGCGTACTTCGTCATGGCAACTGAGGTTTCATAGGCGTGCTGGAGATACCAGTCCCAGGGATGGTTTGTGACTAGGCCCTGGTGGTTGCGCGATAAACGATAGAGCACCCAATATGCCGCAGCCACGTGCGGATAGTCGTAAGAACGGTCCACTCGTTTCAGAATGCCTTTTGTCCCAACTGGTCCAGGTAGACCAATCGAAATCGCTGCGATAGTAGCCGGACGGCATTTGGTCGGGCTGATAGTAGAACAGGCTCTTCCTTACGCCGTAGACCTTCGGCCCATCTTTATATTGCAGTCCGCCCCAGAGCACGCCGTCGACGAACTGCATCAGCTTGTCGAGTTCGGCTTTGTCGGGCTCAACCAGTTCTTTCATCATGGCGGAGATCCAGGCCCCGCCGCCGCCTTCGTCGCCCAGCCCCGCAATCCACGCGCGGCTGTCCTGCATCACGATCTGGTTGGTCTCGCGGTTGTAAGTCATCACCGACGGCGCGCGGTGAAATGGATCTTTGGGATCGTCAAACCACTGCCGGGTGGTGAGGAAGTGGCCCATGTCGGCGACTGTCTGGGCTTCGGGCTTGGTCACAAAATAGTGGATGGTCTGCACCAGCCCGTCCTCGTAAGTAATGGTCAGGCGCGAGCGTCCCCAGGTCTTGCCTTTCACCGTATAGGCTTTCCATTTGCCCGCGGATGCGTCCGCGCTGGCCGCAAGTGCTCCACTCGGTTCTACCGTGATCGACCTCACGCCAGAGGGATAGTTCAGAAACAGACGCGCATCCATGTCCGTGGGCACGACATAGCCCGGGATTCCGACGGCGACGGGCCGGCGGTTGGCGGCAAGCGTCTTCTCGATGTCCCGAATCGAAGGTGAGACCAGAAATTTCACGCCGTAAGTTCTCGATTCGCCCGGAGCGAGGCTCAGCGCGGTCGGAGAATTCCACGGTGTGGCATCTTTCCACTCATTTTCGGCATACGCCTGGCTGCTTACCATCCACTCGTAGAAACCTTCAAAAGTAATGCCGCGCGGGGTGGGATCGGTAAAGACCGGAAGCGCGCCCCAGGAATCGCGCTTGTTGAGGATCGGGTTGTAGGCCTCGAAAGGAGTTTTTCCATCGGGGACCACCAGCAGCGCGGGTCCATGACCGCTGAGCCGCGTGACCTGGAGGTATCCCGCATCCTCGCCGATATACGGATCATAAAAAGAGCATTTCGCATGGGCTTCTTCCAGCGAGCGATGGTTCAGCACGTTGTTGAAGACCATGGGAATGCCCAGCGACCCGACCTGGATGGCCTCGGAAGTTTTGTTTTTGAGCGTGAACCGGAGCACCAGCTTGCCGCCATCCACGACCCAGTCGCGCGTGATCTGAAGAGGGAAGTCGGACGGCAGCGTGGGAGCGAGGTCGGCGGACGCCAGCGTATCCGCAGAGGCTGGATTTGCCGTTACGGGTTTACGGGCGGCGGCCGTCGAGTAATTCTTCCAGGCGCCGGAATTGCCCGTACGCAGCCGCAACTCGAGGTCGCCCAGGTGAACGTAGCCGTCCCTGGAGCGATCGTTGAGCAGGTCGCCGGGAGTGAAATCGAACCCGTCCGCTCCTTTGGGCTTGAGCGCCGCGACCGTCTGCGAAGAACGCACCAGGGTCAGGGTAAAGTCAGGCGTGTCAAGATCAACCGTTCCCTGATCGAGCATCGGCCCTTTATTCTGGGCGGAACATCCCAGATTCGCCGCCGGGATCAGCAGCACACACAAGAGTAGCTTTGCGGCAATGGCCCGAACCTTTTTCATTTTCTCTCCAGCCTGTCGCTACCTATTGGGGAATGTCAGAGCTGATTACCGGGAAATTGAACCGCCGGCCGGAACCTTTTGCAGAACTCCACCCTGGCCCACGAGCTTCTCGATATCGTCAAGCTCGGTGGGAAGAAACGCGGTAAAATTCTCGTAGCCGTCGGGCGTAATGACGATCACATCCTCGTAGCGCAGATAACGATTTTCTTCGGGCACTCGCAGTTGCGGATCAATCGAAAAAACCTGTCCCGGCTTGAGCGGCCCATGGGCGTAATCGCCATCGTCGTGCACCGCCATGCCAACCGGGTGGGAGAAGATGCCGCCGCCGGTATCCACTAATTTGTGCGCGGCTTGCTCATAAATCGGCTTGGAAAATCTGGTGCGCGCAAACACCGGCTCCATGGCCGCTTTTGCGTCCTGTTGAATTTGAGCAGCCGTAAGGCCGGGGCGAATGCGCTGCATGACCATGTTGCGATAGGTCAGCACAAAGCCCAGCAGTTCGCGCTCTACCGGCGAATACCTTCCTCCCGCCGGCCACATGCGGGTGATGTCGCTGACATAGTTGTGGTAATCGGGCGCGTAGTCCAGCAGGACCAGATCCTCTTTGGTCAGCTGCCGTCCGTTGCGGTAATAGTGCATGTTCCAGATATTCTCGTTTCCCGCGGCGACGATCGAACGATAGCCTTCCAGCCGCGCGCCATTCACCAGGAAGATGTAACGCGCCGCCGCGTCCAGTTGGTATTCGTAAACCCCCGGACGCGTGCTGCGCATGGCTTCGAGGATTCCCATGCCCGCGATTCGTGCCGCCTTCCGGAGCAATTCGATCTCGCGCTGACTTTTGACGCTGCGCATCTCGTCCAGAACCGGTGTTAGGTCCCGTATTTCACTGCGCCAAAAGCGGGTGCGCAGAAGCTCGATCAATTGTGCTTCCCGGGGTATCCGGCCATCCCAATAGTCGGAGGCGATGCCGGCATTTGCCGCTTTCAATTCGTAGCGGCTCTGGCCGGCTCCTTCGCCGGGCGCGAATGGCGTATAGATCACCTGCGGTCCGGCGCCTTCGGGAGAACGAAGCCAGTCGCCGCGCATGGCATCCGTGCTCAGTACCTCGTCCGCTCCGGTCAAACTCTTTGCCAGGTCAACATCGTCGGCGGAGAGCACCTTGCCTTCCGCGGATTCAAGACGGGGGTTGCGCGGCGGCAGGTACAGAGTGACCCGGCGCTTTCGCCCATCCAACAGCAGATACGACTGGGGAGTTTCGATGCCGCAGAGATAGTAGAAGTCGTTGCTCTGTCTCGGGAATATGAAACCATTGGTCTGAGGAGCGCCGGGCAGCACCGCAACCGCCTGGTCGCCGATCCGGTCAAAGACCACCGACCATCGCGCTTTGAACTCTTCCGGCGGAAAATCAGTCTGGTGATAGGGGACGGTTTGCGCCCGCGGGGCAGGTCCGGCGAAGGCGGCAGTAAGAACGAAGGCAAGCACACAGCAGCGTGGAAGAGTCACGCGCATGCTCATCTGGGAGTCTCCTGAAAAGATTCCGACCTGAACCTGGTGCGTACGGGCACAAGCTAGGTGCTCTTTTTGTCGACTTTCCAATAGACCGCGTAGCGTTCATGAATCACTTTGTACAACGGCACCAGGGTCAAGGGTTGGCTCTGACCGACACTTTTAAAAGTTAATGGCTGCCGTGCGTCTGGTTCCACCCAGCCCGTGGGATGCGCGGGGTCGGCGGCGATGTCCGGCACCTTAGCCGGATCGCTTGGTTTGGGCTCATAGTCGCCGCTATAAGTCATCTCGGTGGTGACCGGTTCGAACTTTCCCGCCAGCACCAACGGTCCATACATCATCGCCTGGATCTGTTCATTGTCAGGCATGGGCGAAATGTGGAAATCCATCGGAAGGCTGAGATCGATCTTGTCCCCGCTTTTCCAGACCCGGTTGATGCTCAAATAGCTGCTCGGGCTGGCGAACACATTCAATGGCGTGCCATTGATCTTTACGCTGCCTCCGCGCACCCAATAAGGAACGCGCAGATTGATCGTCATTTGCACCGGACTCTTGACGGAAAGCGTAAGCCCGGTTGAATCCTGTTCGGGGAAGCGGGTTTCCTGCTTTAACCTCAGCCCCTTTTCCGGCCATTCCAGTTGCGAATCCACAAACAGGTTCACATAGAGCGAGTCGTCATCGTGAAAATAGATCGTGTCGGTCAGCTTGCCGTATTCCTCGGACCCGGTGCCGGTGCAGCACCATAGCGAATCAAACGGTTTGCCGAAAGTCTTCCAGTAGCCAGCAGCCAGGGGCAGGTAGTACATCATGGTGCCGTCTTCAGGATTGATCGTGCCCAGGCGATGATTGAACATCGCGCGCTCGTAGTAGTCCATCAGGCGGGGATCGGCCGACCAGCCGAACAGGTGGCGCGCCAGCTTCATCATGTTGTAAGCGCAGCAGCACTCGGTGGTGTTGGTGCTGAGCTCAGTCGAAAGTTTGCCGGGATCGGTGTTCCAGGACTCGCCATTGCTGGTGCCGCCGGTGCAGTAGGAGCGCTCGCTTACGACTTCGTCGAAGAAATATTCGGCGATGTCGCGATATCGTCGGTCGCCGGTCAGTTCATAGTAGCGGGCCGCGGCGATCACCTGCGGGATATGGGTGTTGACGTGCAGTCCCTTCAGTTCGTCGCGGTGGGCTGCCAGCGGATCGAAAAACTGCTTCTTATCGAAGCGCTGCGCCACTTCCAGATATTGTTCCTTTCCGGTCAGGGCATACAGGTTGCACAGGCTTTCCGCCATGCCGCCGTATTCGGTGCCGAGCACGCGTTGCATGTGCTCATAACTCAGGGATCGGGTATATCCCGCGGTCCATCCCGCTATCTTCTCGGCCACATCGAGGGCCTGCGCATTGCCGCAATGCACATACATATCGAGGTTGCCGGCCATGATTTTGTGAATGGTGTAAAACGGCGCCCACACCTTTTGGCGTTCGCGCAGCCGGTCAAAGAACTCGATCGGAAAAGCGCTGAGATAACCACTCTTCAGCGCATCCTGACACTTTGCCAGTTCCGTAAGGACCGTGTTGGCGTTGGACTTGAGCTCTTCATCTCCAGTGCTGGCATACATCAGGGCCGCTGCTGAAAGATAGTGACCGCCCGCGTAGTGACCTCGCAGTTCGCAGTCCGGAGCTTCCCATCCGCCCAGGGGCTGGGCAGTCGAGGGAAAGCCCGCATTGATGCGAAATGTGTGCAGAAGGCGGTCGGGAGGAAGAGAGTGCAGGTAGCGCCGGTCGGCTTCCATGGCCTGCTTGCAAGGGCCTTCCCCAAGGCGCACCTGCTTCATGGGAAACGGGCGCACCTTCCAGGGAATTTTTTCGCGGCTGACGGACTTCCCTTTTTCCTCTACCGTATTGACCACCGGGTCCTGGAAAGCGTTTGCCAGCGCGCCCTGCGGCAAAAGGGCCGACCCGCCTGCGACTGCGGCCGACATCATGAATTTTCTGCGGGAAAACGCGTTCATGGTTGGGTCCTTTCCGGCCTCGCTCATCGGATATTGTATACGATTCTCCACGCCAGTTTCGTGCGCGCAAGAAAATCTTTTTGGAAACGATCCGCGCCCGGCAACGGTGTTTTAAAACTCTAGCTCGCTTTGCGGATCACACATGGGTCCCGGGGCGTCGCTCCTCAAGGACCTGTTTTAAGGACTGACCGGCGTACTGAATATGCTGGTGTAACAATTTGCACGCCGCTGCTACTTCGCTCTTTCGGCACAGCTTGAGGATCTGGTGGTGTTCTTCATTTGCGCGCTTCATGCCGTGCGTCAAATACAGTTGCAGCCGCGTATAACGCTCCCCATTGTGGTTGACGTTGCGGATGATTGACATGAAATGCGGGCGTTCGGCGCGCGAATACAGTATGGAGTGGAACTGCCAGTTCATGCGTCCCCAATTCTCCATATGCTCTTCACGCCGCAGTTCGCTCATATACTTATTCAACACCGCTTCGGCTTGTCCAAGGTCAACTGGCGTCAGGCGCGGGATCGAGAGTTTCAGCACTTCCGGCTCCAGTAACGCCCGGATCGCGAACAACTCTTCAATGTCAGTGGGAGAGAGTTCGGGAACAATCGCCCCGCGGTTGGGGACAATCGTGATCAGGCCTTCGGCGTGCAGTTGCCGCAGGGCCTCACGCACCGGAATACGGCTGACGTGGTATTGCCCGGCGATTACATCCTGCCGTAGCTGTGCGCCCTCGGTGATTTCTCCCCGGATAATCTGATCGCGCAACTTCTCCGCCACGGCGGAGGTCAGGGACTGCCGTGGAATTGCAGATTCAGAACTGGTTCCGGGTTTCATCGGGCGCAACGTGCTCTTGATACTTAATTGTGCTGCTGATCCTGAAGCGTCTTTACTCACTTTACCAGAAGCAGCGTATGTCCGGTCCGACGCGTCTATATCAATTTTGCAAAACTCACGGCGAGTCCAGCCGCAGCATCCCGATGCGGTTTGGAGAGATGGGCTGCTACAAGTGTGTCGTCAATCCGTTCCGCTCGGACCTTATGAAGAAGCCATTGGATGACGGCCTCGGACACCTTGTGCCTTCGATATCTGGTGTCTGACAAGCGTTGTGATTTTATGGATACAACATGCAATCGTCAAGGGCAACGCAGATGATATGCTGGAGCGTTTTCGGCTTCGTTTCCGCTCACGGTTGAGAGGAGTCCCAAGAATGGGCCTAGGAACGCCCCCGAATCTGCCATCCCGCGCCAGTCCTTGTTCTCAGCCGTGGCGAACAAATTGCGCGACCAGATCATTCGTGGGGAAATCGCCGAGGGCGCGCAGCTTCGCCAGGATGCCATCGCGACCCAATATCAAGTCAGCAAAATTCCGGTTCGCGAAGCTCTGCTGCAACTGGAGGCTGAGGGATTAGTCACCATCGTTCCCAACCGCGGGGCGGTGGTCCCGGCGCTCTCCCCGGATGATATCGAAGAACTCTTTTCCATTCGTTCCCTGCTCGAACCTGAGGTTCTGAAGCGCTCGATTCCCCGCCTTACCGAGGAGGATTTTTCGCAAGCGGAAGCGATCCTGAAAACCTTTGTGGACGAACTCCGCCGCGACGATCACGTTTCCGCTTGGGGACGGCTGAACTGGGAGTTTCACTCCACGCTGTACTCCAAAGCCAACCAGCCCCGTTTCATGGCGACGATCCGGAACATCAACAACAGCGGTGAACGCTACACCCGCCTGCAGTTGTACTTGACCCACGGCACAAAGCGGGCCAACGACGAACACCCCCGGCTTCTTGAGTTGTGTCGGGAGCGCGACGTTGCCAGCGCCTGCAAACTGTTGCGCGAACATATTGAGTACGCCCGTCAGTCTCTCAAGCAGGTGTTACTAGAGCGGCGCGAATCCGCCGCACAGGCGGAAGAGAACGACCGGCGGCCGCGGACCTAGCTCAATCAGCTCCGCTCCGCAACGATCTCAAACTTCTTCTCTCTACCCGTTGCGATGATGACAGTGTCCCCGTGCCGACCGCCAAGCTTGGCGGGGCGGCCGTTCACGGTAACGTTTCGCAATTTGCTTTCCGCCGGAAGCCGAAGTTTGAAATTTACTTCCGCCGGCGATTTGGCTCCGGCGAATTCGACCTGCCCGACCACCGCGCCGGTTCCAGGCTTTGTCTGCAAGGTGAAGCTGACCCGCCCCCAACGCGTTGGAGCCCGCTCAATCCCAATTTTCTTTCCGGACGCCACCCACTGCCGCGGAACACCCTTCGCAAGGTAGAGCCGGTCTTCGTCAGAATCCTCCAGCACCAGCATCCAGCGCGCGATGAGGGGAATCGTTTGTTGCGCGGGAATGCAGTAGAGCGCCGAGTCCCCGGTAATGCCGGTCACCTCGCCGGCCGTCCAGCTGCCGCGCGTGTGTCCGTGATAGCGATGCGCGTAGAGAAACAGCAGGAACTCTTCGACGCGGTCCAGCCGCAGCAGCATTTGTGCGTACCCATAGGAAATGAAACCGAGAATTTCCCGTCCATCGTCGTGGACGCCCCCCACGTTGGCCACCACTCCTGCCGTCGTCGCCCCGTAACCGCGCATGCAGTCGATCACAAGATTTGCCAGGTTCAGCAGGCAACACGTCGGCCTGCAACAATTCGGCGTAGGGACGATGCGGCCATTGCTGGGGGCTGGGCTTTTCTGTCTGCAGCGATTCGCGAAAGGTGAGCGTAGTTCCGGGGAACAATCCGATGTAGGGCGGCGTCTTGTCGCGTTGAATGTTCTTCTCGACGCTTTCAACCGTACGCCGGCGCAAGGTCTGGCTGCGTTTCGACCAGTCGGCCGCGAGTTTCCCCATGCCTGCCGCAGGCTGGTTGCGTCCTAGTTCCGTCCAGGTTTTGGCGATGTCGGTGAAGCCTCGAGCCGCGAAAGCGCTGTTGGCGTAGTATGCCTGCCAGTACAGCGACGGATCCGCCATCAGGCACGAGTCGGATTCGCTCCATCCGCGGATCAATCCGTATGCGGCATGGTCTTGCGGCAGGCTCAGACTTTCGTCGTGCATGTCAGCCAGAAGCTTGGCCGTAGCTTCGATCTTCGCCCGGTGTTTCAACAATAGCGCAGTGTCGCCGCTGTAGTTGAAGTATCGAGCCAGCAGCGAGAGCGTCATCCCGAACTGCGCGGTTTCCGGACCGCGCATATCAATCATGCCTTTCGTATCGACGAAGTCCGTGAAGTAATTGTCGATGTACAGCTTCGCCGTTTCCAGCCGTCCCCACTCCATGTTGGTATAGATGGCGCTGGTGAAGATGTCCTGAAAGGCGTCGTATTCCGAGCCGCCGTAATCGCGATCCACCGCGCCGTACTTGGGATAAATTCCTCCCGGCCGGGTCATCAACTCCTTGGCGAACGCATGTTTTGACATATCCATCCAAACCCGCTCGGGGAGCGTCACCGGCGCCATGTCATGAAGCTGCCGCTCCCAGTACTCGGCGAAGTCCAGCAGGGCCGAATAAAACTCCTCGGGCTGTGGATCCTTGCGGGCCGGGGGAAATGCCGGATAACTGTGGCCATAAGCCACCTTGATGACGTTCCCATCTTCGATCCGCGCCGTGCGGTGCCAGGTGTGGACGATGTATTTGGTCGTATTGACGCCGACATCGCCGAAAACAACCACTTCCCAATACACGCGCTCGGATAACGGAATGACTTTGCGGACCGCCGGCATCCAGCCCCCCACCAGGCCGTCGAAGACCTTGCCTCGCTCCACCGCCTGATGAAGTTCGGGCGCGTACTGGACCGGATGGTAGGTGCGCGTGCTTCCGCTGCGATACACCGGCGTGACGTCGTACGCCTCCCTGGTGCCGACGAACGTCGTCCAGTTGCGAGGGTTTTTGTCGCTGGACGCCATCGGGGGCGCCACCGACCTCACCGCTTCAGGGTCGGGATCGCCATCCTTCAGCGCACGATCGCCGAGCAGATGGTCGGCCAGCAAATCCGCCGGCGCCAAAGAAACTTCCTTCAGAGTGAGACCAAGGTATGGAGTGCCCTCCGCCATCGACGCTTCGGCGCTTTTGGGAAGTTCCCGCGTCTCTCCCCTGGAAGACACGAAGACCATGGAACCGTCGCGCGTGCGCAAATCCTCGTACACCTTCCAGGGCACGGAACGCCGTTTGAACTCGCACACCAGTGTGTAGCCGTCCGTGGATACCGGGTCACCCGACGGGCGCTCCCGACCCGTTGCCATCGCCATGACTCCCGCATCTGCTACGACCGCACTACCTCCCAGCACTTCGAGGCTCGCGGCCGCCGCTGCCATTGCCTGCAAGAAGTTGCGTCGGTCCATATGCACCCCCGTTTAGTTCTTCAGGAGAAAACGATTCGCGCACCACTACCGCCGCCGTCGTCGCGGAGTGGGAGCGCGCGGTGACTCCTGCTCCTCTTTAAGCTCAAAATTGGCGGGCGGCGTGACGCCCAGCAGGTGTTCGACGAAATAATCCCAGCGCCGCCGCACCAGGTACAGGGCGTGGTCGCCGCTTTCTCCGTGATACATATTGGGCACCAGCAGCATGTCGAAAGTTTTGTCGGCTTTCATCAACGCATCAGCGAAGCGCATGGTCCCGACGGGATGGACGTTGTCGTCAATATCTCCATGCTCCAGCAGCAGGTGCCCTTGCAGACGATCGGCCATGGTTACGTTCGACTGCTCCACATAATCATCCCCCACCGGATAACCCTGGTAAGCCTCGTTCCACCAGGCTTTGTCCAGGCGAGCGTCATGATCTCCGGAAATGGAAACACAGACTTTGTAGAACTCGGGATGCACCAGCATCGCGTGCGAAGAACCGTACCCCCCGGCCGAAGTACCAAAGATGCCGACGCGGGTGATGTCCATATAGGGATAGCGCGCCGCCATTTGCTTGATCAAGGCCACGTGATCGTCAAACGATCCACCCAGGTTGTGGTAAGAAAAATTGTGGAAAGTGCGAGAGCGGCCGGCAGTGCCGCGACCGTCCACCATGACGACAATGAAGCCCAACTCCGCCACCGACTGCAATCGCAGGCTGGCGGCGATGGTCTTGGGAACAAAGAATCCCTGCGGGCCGGTGTAAACATGCTCAACGATGGGATACTTCTTCGCGGCATCGAAATTCGATGGCCGCCAGATCAAGCCATAGATATCGGTAGTGCCATCGACAGCCTTGCCCTGAAAGGGCTCGGGAAATTTCCAATTCGCCTGTGTCAACTCGCTGAAGTCCGCCTTCTCCAATACTTTCACTTCGGCGCCATTGTCGGCGCGGCGCAATACCGACTGGCCCGGAAGATCAACCCGGGAATACGAATCAACAAAGAACTTGCCGTCTGCGGAGAAGCTTACGGTGTGGTTCGCATTCTCGGGGGTCAGCAGTTGCAGCCCCTTGCCGTCAAAGCCCGCCCGGTAAAGATGTGTGAGATACGGGTCCTCGTTTTTCTCGCGTCCGCTGGCAAGAAAATAGACCTGGCGGTGTTTCTCATCCACGGATGAGATTTCTCGCACTACCCAGGGCCCCTGGGTGATCTGGTTTTCCAATTGCCCCGTCTTCCGGCTGTAAACGTAGAGGTGGTTCCACCCATCGCGCTCGGACGACCAGAGTATTTCCTGCGAAGGTTCGACGAAGCGGTAGAACGTTTCTCCCGGATCTACATACGGCTCGGCTTGCTCCCGCACCAGAACCTTTTGCTCGCCGGTTGCCGCGTCAACCACGCGCAATTCTTTCGCTTTGTATCCCCGCTCGTCGTAGTCGTAGTTGAAACTCTTGCTGTCCGCAAACCACTCGAAGCCGGGGCCGTCCTGGAAAGGAAGTTCCAGCGGCGGCGTCTGCACATCGATGCGCTTGCCCACCTGAATATCGAAGACAATCGGCTCCGCCTTGGCCAGAACTTCGCCCGGCAGGGGATAAACATAAGTGAAAGCCCGCGGCCGAAGCTGGTCCGGAGGGACGAACTGCAGGCTGGTGAAACGTCCCGAGTTCCTTGAATCAATCCGGTAGGTGACTAGCTTCTTCGAATCCGGAGACCAGAAGACCGCCGCAGGCTGCTTTACGTCTTCCGTTCCCTGGTCGACCATCACCCGCAGCGAAGGGAGAGGAGTGGCGTAGTCATAGGACGGGGCGCCATCATGGGTTAACTGTAAAACGGCTCCGGTCGAGAGGTCGCGCAGATAGAGGTTGTGTTCCGAAACATACGCAGCAAAGCGTTTGTTGGGGGAAACCGCTTCGTTGGGTTTCTCCTGGGTCGCGTCCTCTCCTTTGCACTCATAGTTCGCGAGTCGACAAGTCCACTGCGCGCCATCCAGCGAAAAGCGAATGGCCTTCCCGTTGTCCACAAAGTCGAAATCCTGGAAGGGCAGGTCCGCGGGGGAGTAATTCTGTTGCGAGGCCTGAGTAAGCGCCGCAGCCAGGCGCGTCTGATCGAAGGCGGGCCCGACAGTATTCTGTTCCGCATCGACCAGGACGAAATCTCCGCCCTTCGGCGTGGCTCGGCGATACCAGAAGCGGCTGGTCTTCTCCACCCAGTGCGGCGTTACATCGCCCGGAAAAGCGTGGTGGCGCAGATTCCCTGGTAGAAACCGCTCCGCCCGTTGATAGTCCTCCAAGGTTCCCTGGGCCACGGCCGGCAGGGCTAACAGAAGCAGGGACGGCAGCACTAATCCCAAGGTACGAAGCGTCATCTTGAAAATTCCTATTTGGCCCATCGGTCGTGAAGCCAAAAAAATGCATTTGCCGCACCCGCCATTCTTTGCGGGTCGGCAAATGCAGTTCGACTTCGATGTCGCCCGACGTCAGAACTCGATGTTCGCTCTGAATACGATGATTCTCGGCCAACAGAGCTTCGCTCGTCGTGACCTGCACGACCTCGTTCACAGCCGGTCCACGGGTGCGGTACTACGCAACAGCAAACACTTATCGCTGATCGGAGTTTGTATACTTTATTCGTTCTCTGTGTCAATTAGATTTTCGTGATCTGGCAAATCGTAGTTTGGGCATGGGTCACTCGCAGTAGCCCTTCCATTCTTGCCTGATCTTGCCGGACCTCCCGAGGTAAACTCGCCTTCAATCAATCACCTTCAAGCAACACGCCTTCTTGCGATAAGCTACAACTCTTGCGAATGCTTCACCCCGAACCTTGCTCGTGACAACTATCCTGAACATCTCCCGACGCGATCTGCTCAAGGGCCTCGGATCCATGGGTATCTCACTCGCTATGGGGCGTAGCGCGTGGCCCGCGATCGGAACCAGTCCCGTCAGTTTTATCGACGTTGCCGCGCAGCGGGCATCACCTTTCGTCACGACAATGCCGCATCCTCCGAGAAGTACCTGATCGAAACCATGGGCGCAGGCTGTGGCTGGATCGACTACGACCAGGATGGCTTGCTGGATCTGTACCTGGTAAATGGCGCGGCGACCGCGCGTGTACACGCCCAACGCAGCCGCTGCGAAGCGCGCTTTACCGCAATAACGGCGACGGCACCTTTACCGACGTCACCGCCAGCGCCGGCGTGGGCGCCGAGGGTCTGTTCGGAATGGGCGTAGCCGTCGGCGACTACGACAACGACGGCTTCCCCGATCTGCTCGTACTCGGCTATGGACGCTGCATTCTCTACCACAACAACGGGAACGGAACCTTCACCGACGTGACCGCGCATGCCGGCGTCGAGAACTCCGGGCGTTGGGCTTCGAGCGCCGCATGGTTCGACTATGACAACGACGGCCGGCTCGACCTGGTCATTGCCAACTACGTCGACTGGTCGCCGGAGCGCAACTTCTATTGTGGCGACCGCGCGCCCGGGCATGCGGAGCTATTGCCATCCCGACGATTTCAACGGCCAGCCCCCGACGCTCTATCACAACAACGGCGACGGCACTTTCACCGACGTCAGCAAGTCCTCGGGAGTGGGAGCGAAAGGCGGAAACGGCCTGGGAGTGGTGACCTTCGATTACGACAACGACGGCTGGCAGGACATTTTCATCGCGAACGATCACATGCCGAATTTTCTGTTTCACAACAATCGCGATGGCACCTTTCGCGAAGTGGGATACGTCGGCGGGCGTCGCGGTCAGTGCCGATGGCCAGTTCGAAGCCGGCATGGGAACCGATGCCGCCGACACGACCGGCAACGGGCGCATGGATCTCATCGTCACCCACCTCGATATGCAACTGGCGCGCCTTTACCAGAACCGGGGAGACCAGACTTTTGACGACGCCACCTTCCGCTCGAAGACTGGCTTATGCCACCTATCACATGAGCGGCTTCGGCACGCGCTTCATGGACTACGACAATGACGGCCTGCGCGACCTCTTCATGGCCAACGGCCACGTGCTCGACAACATCGAGCGCTATCACGCCGACACGCAATACGCCGAACCAAAACTCATGTTCCGCAACAGCGGGCATGGGATTTTCGAGAATGTCAGCGACCGCCTTGGGCCCGGACTTCCAATTGCCGCGAGTTAGCCGGGGCGCCGCCATCGGCGACTTCGACAACGATGGCGACCTGGACATTCTGGTGAACAACAACGGGCAGGCGCCCCAGCTCCTGCGCAATGACGGAGGTAACACCAATCACTGGCTGGAGATTCTTCTGATTGGAACGAAGTCGAATCGCGACGGTGTCGGCGCGCGGGTGAAAGTGTCGGCTGGTGATCTCGTCCTCTACGACCAGCGAAAGGGCGGCATGAGTTACCAATCCGCGCAGGACCCTCGACTCCACTTTGGACTAGGTCGGCGTTCCAAAATCGAAACGGTTGAAATCGTCTGGCCCAGCGGGATGGTAACCAGGCTCTCGAACCTGAAAAGCGATCAGATTGTGGCGGTGAAGGAAGGAACTGGAGTTGTCGAGCGGCCGTTCCCTCGCGTGTCCTGGAAATAAGTATTCGTGCCGAGCACCGAACCGTCAGGGACGCTCGGTCGCGTCCGATTGCCCCTTGTCGGAGCCCGCATAGCCAGCTTTCCGGTCTCCGGGGGCTACTCGGATCTTCTCGGCCTGGGCCTGATTCAGCTTCGCAAGAACTTCCAGCATGTTTTGCGCTTGCTGAATATCGCCTCGCCTGCGATACACAGCAGCCAGCTTTGAATAGACCGAAGCATCATTTGGATTGAGCTTCCTCGCTATTTCCAAATGCACAATCGCGTCGTCCAGCCGATCTTCCAATAAATTCAGCTTACCCAAGGCAAGTTGCGAACCTGAATAGTTGGGGCGCTCGCCTACAGATTTCTCGAGCGCCTCTCGCGCTTCCGCAAATTCTGGCTGCCCCGGCGCAACGCCTGAGCGGAGCAACGCCTCGCCCAGGAGAGTCAGGAGGATGTAACCGCGATGTCCTTTCTTGACGCCTTCGCGCGCAGCGCGCACGGCCTCCGGTACATCGCCTTCGAACATCGCCTTTTGCGTGGCGGCCACAAACGCAATATCACTCTCAGGCGCCAGTTTGATCGCCTGGTCGAAATCTGTCTTTCCGGCATCGAATTCATCCAGCAACGCCAGAAACATTCCGCGCTGGTAATGCAAGCGGGCAGAGCCAGGCACGTGATCCAGGCCCAGATCCACAACTTGCAAGCCCACCGCGTACTCCTGTTTCGCCATGCATGCGTCGGCCACAAACAAGTACAGCTTTTCACTCTCCGGCGCGAGCCGGGCCGCCTTTTGCAAGGTCGCCAGCGCCTTCTGGTTTTGTCCGTTGCCGACATAGGCCTGAGCCAGCAGATTGTTGACGTCCGCGTTGTCATTTCCGGCGGCCCCGAAGACCCGTCAGGATCGGAATTGCCAACGCAGGCTGGCCGGTGGCGACGTAGCACAGAGAAAGGTTGAAGCTCGCAGCGTAGTCATTCGAAGCTCGTCCCCGTGCCGCGAGCAAATGCGGAATCGCCTCCGCAAAGGAACCCGCCCGTGTCAGCGCAGTGCCCTTTTTCAGTTCCTGCTCTGCCAGAGAATCTGGCGGAGCATCTGGTTCGCGGGTGGACCGGTCGCTTGCGTCTTGAGCTTTTAGGGTTGGAGGCAATTGGAATTGCCGGTTCTCCTTCACTTGCGCCGATACACCGAAGGACGCTGACATTAGCAAAACGTCGGCGATCGCAACCCGCAACCCGACCCCTACTTGCACTTCCTCCCTCCTTCGACAATCGTAATGTAGCGTATCTCTCGCCCCGGTGGACGAATTTGGGTGGAAGCAAACCGGGTCATACCGGCACTCTTTACACTACGCTGCCCCCCGGCAAACTGTGTGTCCACATCTTCACTGCGCCCAATCTGCAAGGGGGCTTTGTGACTCTCATTGCCGCGAGGGATTGCGAATCCGTT
Source organism: Terriglobia bacterium (assembly GCA_963699935.1). Taxonomy (GTDB): domain Bacteria; phylum Acidobacteriota; class Terriglobia; order Terriglobales; family Acidobacteriaceae; genus JAIQFF01. Next base: position 323,832 of record CAVOVU010000013.1, on the reverse strand, counting down.
AGAGTGCATCCGGGCATCCCCCAAACCCTGCTCAAAAAAGAGACGAGAAACTTTTGCTTGACAAACCTCGTGAATAAAGTATACAAAGCCCGCCATTGGTGGCGTGAAGACTTGCAAGGTCGCTCCCGCGAATGGATCGGGCGATGCGATTTTGGTTACGTCTCTGCAAGTAAACGTTATCTCGAGGGGGAGGGAGCTATGTCTCGCACCGTTTCTCATCATCTTTCCCGTGTGTTACTGGGTCTGTGCGTCCTGATAGGGTTTGGCAACGTATCAACCTGGGCGCAGATCACCCAAGGAAGTATTTCCGTCTCCGTCACTGACCCGAGCGGCGCCGTGCTTGAGGCTGCCGACGTGGTACTTCAGGATCTTGCCACCAACACAACCAGAACTGCCGTAACCGGCTCGGCGGGATCGTACACCTTCGCGGGGCTGCCCACCGGAACCTACAGACTGACCATCACCAAGCCCGGCTTCGAGACCCAGGTGTTTGAATCGGTCACCGTTTCGGCGACGCGCGTCACCGACCTCAAAGCGGCATTGAAAGTGGGCGCCGTGACACAACAGGTTGTGGTCAGCGCCGAAGAGATCCCTGTCCTCGAGACCAACTCCAACGCCATCACCGGAACCATCGACATGCGGCAGGTTGAGGGCTTACCCCTCATTGGCCGGGATATCTCGGCGTTGTCCCGTCTGGTGGCGGGGTATGCCGGCGGAACCTGGAACGGCCTGCCTTACATGGCAACCGGCAACAATGTCGACGGCGTCATTGGCACCACGCAGCGCATGAAGTTCAACGGCGCGGCAACGCCCCTGGTTCAGGCGCGCGTCGAGAACATGGAAGAGATGACGGTCCAGACCGACCAGTTGAACATGAACACCGGGTACGGAATATCGGACATGCAAGTTAATTTCGTCACCCGCCGCGGGACCAACAACTTTCATGGGCGCATTTATGAAGATTTTCGCAACGCCGCTTTGAACGCCAATACCTGGACGAATAATGCTTCGGGAGTACGAAAATCCCCATTCATCCGCAACGAATTTGGCGGCAGCCTGGGCGGGGCAATCATCAAGAATAAGCTGTTCTTCTTCGGCACCTTCGCCATGGCCAGGCAGCCCAGTGGGGCGACCAACAGCAATGCAGTGATGGGCTCTGCGGCTCAGACCGGCGTCTTCAACTTCACGGACACCAAAGGCGTGACTCACACGGTCAACCTCCTCACGGATATCGCAGGCAGTCCCGCCGGGCAGGGTGTCAATCCCTGTTGCTCCATGCCGACTACGGTGAATCCCACCATCGCGGGAATCTTCTCGAACATTAACTCCGGTTTGGCTGCCGGGTCCGTCAAGACTGACGCTGACCCGAACCTCACGGACGTATTCTGGGGGTATAGCACTCCGCTCAAACAGTATTTTCCTACGGCCCGCCTCGATTACAACATGCGGGATAATCTGCGCTTCTTCCTCTCCTGGAACATGACCCAGAGCAGCCAGGTGAATGGCAATATTCCCCCCTTGCCGGGGTCGTATTACTCCAAATTCGGCGGCACAAACACCTTCAAATACTTCACTCAGGCGTTAGGCGTGGATTGGACGATCAAGCCGACCTTGCTCAACTCGTTCCGTGCGGGCTTCCTGTACAACCGCGCCAACTACGGTTACGACCTCACTCCCGCGTGGCTGACGCAGCCATCGATTACTTTCGCTTACGGCGCCTCAGGCGTCGAGCTCAACAACCTACCCGTCGGCACCAATTATCCCTTGTTGAACGCTTCCGATAGCGTGACCTGGCAAAAGGGCGCGCACAATGTCAGCTTCGGCTTCTCGTACTACCGCGAGCAAGATCACTATTACAACTCGCCTGCCGGATTCCCATTCGTGACCATGGGCATCGACGGGAGTGATCCGGCGGCACAGGTTTTCACCAACTATTTCAACGCCAACTTCCCCGACGCGTCGAACAATGACTTGAGCAACGCCGAGAATATGTATGCGACCCTGGTGGGAAGGATTAACAGTGTCAACCCCGGCGGCGCCGGCTTTCCGCTGGACCCAAAAACCAAACAGTACAAGACCTCGGTGGGCGGTTACTTCCTGAACGAACTGCAGCATGGCGCGGGATTATTCATCCAGGATTCCTGGCACGTGAGGCCGCATTTGACCATCAATGCCGGACTGCGCTGGGACTTTACGGGCGCATCCAAAGACTTGACCGTGGGCTATCACAGCGCGGATAACGTGGGCATCTGGGGACCCTCCGGAATCGGAAACATCTTCAACCCTGGGGTTCTGACGTCTGATCCAAACGGACTGGACCCACAATATAGGGCCAGGCCGAGCGCCTACAACGGCTGGTACGTGAGCCCTCAGCCTCAGCTGGGCATTTCGTGGAACCCGAGCAAGAGCGAAGGACTGCTGGGTAAACTGCTCGGCGGCGACAGCACGGTCATACGCGCTGGTTTTGGCCTGCGGCGTATGACTGAGCCTTACCAGTTCTTCTGGAATTCAGCCTCAAATGAAGGCTACGCGTTCTATCAAAGCTTCCGCCTGTCACCTCAGGTTCCGGGTTCAACACTGCCTGCAACCGGAGGTTTCTACGCGGGGAGCTACGCTCTCGGAGACCCGCAACCAGCGCCCTTCTTCGTGAGCCCCCCGACGTACCAGCAAGTCATTCCCGAATCGCAGGAAACGTTTTTCGGATATTGGTCAGGGGTAAATGGACTGAATGAGCACATCCACCAACCCTATGTGATGTCCTGGAACTTCGGCATTCAGAGGGGATTGGGACGTAGCAATGTGCTCGAGGTCCGGTATCTTGGCAACCGCAGCGTGCACCAATGGATCATCACGAACCCCAACGAAGTCAATATCTTCGAGAATGGGTTCCTGAAGGAATTCAAGCAAGCGCAAACCAACCTGGCAATCAATGCGGCGAATGGAATGCCAGGAACGTTTGCCAACAACGGCCTTGCCGGGCAGGGTCCGTTACCCATTATGACGGCGGCGGCAGGGTCGGATACGGCGTCGTTTATGACCAACGGCGGCTTCATTACAGATCTGAGCACGGGGCAGGCGGGAGCGATGGCCAGCACTTTGGCTGGGAGCTCGACCTACCTGTGCAACCTGATTGGGGGCGCTAATTTCTCGCCATGCGGCACCAATCCTGGCGCGGGGTATCCGATCAACTTCTTCCAGGCGAATCCCTACAACGCGGGCAAGGCCACTGGTTACCAGACCGATGCTGGCTACGGGAATTACCACTCTCTCCAGGTGGATTTCCGGCAGAAGTCCTGGCACGGAATGCAGTTCGACGTCAATTACGCCTGGAGCCATGCTCTGGGAGTTCAGCCCAACAACTCCTGGACCGGCGCCTTCAACATGTTCACCATGCGCAACCTGCACGACAGTTACAGCCCGACCGGATTTGATTACCGGCACGTTATACACGCCAACGGCACCTACGACCTTCCCTTTGGGAAGGGCAAGGCATTTGCCAACGGCGGTGGAATTGCCGACAAGGTTATAGGCGGCTGGTCGGTTGGAACTATCGCAAATTGGCAGACCGGAGGTCCCTACCAGTTGCTCGGTGGCTTCAACACCTTCAATGGTCCAGCCTTTACTCCCGTGGGAGACGTTTACGGAGATGGAGGCGTGATTCTTAACGGGATCTCCATCAGCGACCTGCAAGCTTCCAAGGTCCACCGCGTTCCGGGTCAAACTTACGCCGTCACTATCAACCCGAAATACCTCACCAGTTTGACCAACGGCCGTCCAAATCCAAATTTCCTCGCGCCAAACGCAACCGCTGGCACCTTCGGAGCACACCCGTGGCTGAGTGGACCACACACGTTCAGTCAGGACCTGGCGATCACGAAGAATTTTCAGATTCGCGAAAATGTCCGGTTCGTCTTCCAGAGCGAGTTCATCAATGTGTGGAACCACCCGGTTTGGGCCAACCCGGCTGGCGGCTATAACAGCACCAGTCAGGGGTTCATTCAAAATACGTCGACCACCATCCAGAGCGCCAATTTCGGACACTCGAAAGTCGTACAGTCGCTTCCGGGTGTTCCTGGTCTGGGCGCTCGCGAGATCGAGCTCAGAGCGAATATAGAATTCTGAGGCTCTAGGCCTGGCAATATTTTCTTCATCACGCCTTAACGGGCTGCACTGCAGCCCGTTAAGGCATTCTTTTTAATCGGCGGTGCCTCGGCAAAGGCAGCGTGGTTTTCCATTGAACCTTTAAGAAAGCGCCCAGGCACGGTCTTTCCTTGCGGCCTTTTCAGGATGCGGCCCGATGACTGGTGTCGGGAGGGAAACATTGAACTGCCGGCGTCAAACCATCATGGGCGGCTGCATATAGCGAGCCAGGGGAGGGGGAATGGAGATTTTGAGCAATGCAGTGGTGCGTGCCTCGATTGGTCAAGCAGGGGGCCTGGAGACGCGACATGTGCGGATTAGCAGGTCTTCGGCTCGGTCTTTTTTGGCTGCACTCTTTGTCGCGGCCGTACTGTTTTTCCCCAGCCCCTCATTGTTGGCGGCGCACCCCGGCAACCTTTCTGCCGCGGATCTGAGCACTTCTCCGAGGATCCAGATTCTAAGCTTCGACGTCGAAAAACAGAAGGTCGCCGTGATCGATGCGGCAACCCATCAGCCGGTCAGCGTCGCCAAGGGGGAGAATTTTGGCGCCTGGACATTGATGGCAGTGATCGGGCAGCCGGATGGCAATCTGGCCGTCTTCGAAGAATTGACGGACCGGCGAGGCAGCATCATTTATGTTGGCAAGCGGGGCGTGGTTCTGAACCTGCCCAAGAGCCTTGAGCCTACCAGCGCCGCACCCGGCACGCTCTACCGCGGGCGGACCCTGGAAGAAATCGCGAAATCGCAAATCGACATCCTCGGACAGGAGCTCCTCGCAGGCACGGCCGATCCTGATTATGGCGCAGTTGCGGCTGCACTGCCTCCGTTGCGGGTCCCCAGTTTTGTCGGAACCCGGCACTCCGACGACAAGCCCACCTTTGCCTTCGGCGCCTTCAGCGATGAGATTTACGTCGATCTCGGCAAACTCTTTGCCGGAATCCGTGAAGCGCGGGCAAGGAATGACGTTTGGGAAGGGCTGATCGGAGGCTGGCTTCCGGTGAATCGTTTCGTTTTTCCAGCCAGCCAGCGCGGATATTGGGAAGAGTCCATGTTCGCCGAAGAACCGGGCCACTTCTGGACCCAGCCCGTCTGGTACCGCGCCCTGCTGGTTGATGGCGCCCAGCTCAAAGAGGCTCATTATTACTACCACCACCTTCCCTTCCCGCCGCGAGGCGAGCCCTCCGCCGCGGAGTTCTACAAGGCCTTGTATCACGTCCACGAAGTCTGGACGCGCGATTTGAATCCTCCCATGAAGATCGATGTGCCTGACCCCAGCCTCAGGGAATTCTGCCTGCACGCGCTGCTGCTGGAAGAAATCACGCGAGTGGGCGACCATCCTAAATACGGTTACCCTCCGCTCGGCGGGATCAATGTGTTTGGCGGTTACGGCTACAACAATGTGGACACGTTTCAGGACACCTTCAACACTAGTGTCGCGGCCTTTCTCGAATGGGGGATGTCCGATGTCGCGGGACGTTACATAGACGACTACTTCACCAACTCGGTGCGCGACGATGGCTCGATCGACACTCGCGGGCCTGAAATCGGCCAGTACGGAAAAATGCTGACTGTTGTGGCGAAGTACTATGCCTACACGCACGACGAAAAGCTATTGCGCAAGCATGAGAAGAAGCTGCAAGCCATCGTGGACCTCTTCCGTACGCTGCGAACGCAGTCGAAAGAAGTTCCCGCGTCGGACATTACCTACGGCATCATTCGCGGCTGGTCGGAGCACGACAGCTCGCTGAAGATCGATCCTTACCGTTTCATGCAGCCCCATTTTTCCAATAATGCAGAAGCCTCCCGAGGCTTCCACGACCTCGGCGATGTATGGGTCGAAATGGGCCGCAAACTCCGCGACCCTCGTCTCGAAAAAGAAGGCCGTGCCATGTTGCAGGAATCGGTGCAGATGAAAAGGGACATGGATTCCGCCATCGACAGATCGATCGATCGCACCCAGCAACCACCCTATGTACCGGCCGTGGCTGGCGATACTCCAACCTACGGCAAAGGCCGCGCCTACGCGGAAATGCTCGAGTCCGCTGAATTGACGGAAAAGCAGGCCAAAGCGGTCACGGATTCGCTTGCCGCCAGGGGTGAGTCGCTCTTCGGACTTCCCAGAGGTGGCCAGTACTACAACGGATTTCTGGCCTTTGGTCCCGCCTATGCCCAGCTCTTCTATGACTGGCCGCGGGAGTTCCTCCTTCTTTACTATGCCCACCGGGCGCACATTTATTCGCGCGGAAACTGGACGGCCGTGGAAGGCGGCCGTATCGACGGCACCCTTGAAGGTCCCTATTGCACTCCTTCGGAAGTAGGCATTCCAACCTTCACCAAGTGGATGCTGGTGTTTGAAAACCCGGACGATCCGGTCGTCTGGCTCGCTAAAGCTACGCCGAGGGTCTGGCTTGAACAGGGGAAAGCCATCGCAGTCACGGATGCACCGACCCGATTCGGAAATGTGGGATACGAATTGCACTCCGACATTGACCATGGGAAGATCTCTGCCGTCCTGCGCTTGCCGGAGGGGTACAGGGCGGCCACCAAGCTGCGTTTGCGCGTGCCCGGCGGTAAGGTGATTCGCACTGTTACGCTCAATGGAGCTCCATGGACCGATTTTTCACCCGAGCAGGAGGTCGTGAACATCCCCTCGGGGCGCCAAGGCAAGATCTCGATCGAAGCCTCCTATTGAGGAGCTTCGACGAACGTCTTCGCGAATATAATGGCTTATGAACCTGCGACACATTGAGCTCGATCTCCCGAGGTCTCAATGCATCCTTGTGTTTCTCGTTGCTGCCGTTTGCGGGAATCCGGGCGCATGGTTAAGAGCTCAGGTTTCCAAGACTCCAGCGGCCGTGGAATCTCCCACCGCCGCGGCTGAGCGTGGCATTACCCTCGGCACCAGGGGTCATTGCAAAGAAGCAATGCCCATATTGAAGAGAGTCATCCCCAAGCTACAGGACAAGGACCTTCTCCACGACGCTGCAATGGCGCGGGCGCAATGCGGGATGGCTACCGATCAGCGTGATGCAGTCAGCGAGTCTCTCGTCGTGCTGGCGCGCGAGTTTCCCGGGGACCCGAAAGTTCTCTACATTACAACCCGCTACTACTCCGAGCTGGCCAATCGCACAGCCCAGGAACTGATACAAAAAGCTCCTTCATCACCGGAAGCGGAGACCCTGATCGCCGAGGCATTTCAAGCGCAGGGGAAGTGGGACGATGCTGCAGCTCAGTTTCGTAAGATCCTGGAGCAAAACCCGAACCAGCCCGGGATTCACTACCAACTCGGCCGGATCCTGCTCTCCAAGCCTTTGGATCCCACGGTAACCGAGGAAGCCACGAAAGAATTCGAGGCTGAATTGAAGATCAATCCTACCTCACCCGCCGCGGAGTTCATGCTCGGGGACCTGGCGTGGAGAAATCAAAAGGCGGACGAGGCTATCGAACATTTTTCCCGAGCGACGCAATTTGACGCCGGGCTGGCGGAGGCCTACCTCGGACTCGGTATGGCGCTCAATGCAGCCGGGAAGTATTCAGAAGCGATCACTCCTCTCAAGAAATACACGGACATGGATCCATCCGACCCCGCCGGCTACTATCAGCTCGCGACCGCCTACGCGCGGACGGGAAACAAGCCGGAGGCTGACCGGCTTCTGGCTCTGCAACGCCAGATGGAGAAAAATAAGCCGCGCATGATGACCTCACCGCAGGACGTGGCCCAGCCGCATTAGCCGAATTCACGACTGCCGATTACTTCCACTTTTCTTCCCCTTCGACGATGGTAATGTACCGGTCGAGGGGCAAATTGGTGAAGCGCTCGGTGGTGCCGCCGGGCTGCGGCCATTTCACATCGAGCCAATCCATCTTGGTTCGCTGTCCGAGGCCCAGCACGAGACGCGGGTCGTGGGCAGCCAAATATCCGCCGCCGCCAAACTTGTAGCAATCCCTCTGAAAGTCGCCGGAGCGGTAGGTGACCTTGGCGCCGACCGCATCAATGTTGGACTTCCGGCCTACGAGCCGGACCCCTAACCAGTGGTTTTCGCGGCCCGCGTTGTTCCGCAACAGAATGGGAGCGCTATCACCGACCGCGACCAGCACGTCCACGGAGCCGTCGTTGTCGAAGTCCCCCACGGCCAGACCGCGCCCGGCGATCAATCTGGAAAAGATCGGGCCGCTCTGCTTGCTCACATTTTCGAAGCCGTTGCCCGTGTTTCGAAACAGCAACATGGGCTCCTCATAGGTCACGCCCGGCACCATCTTGGCTACATTCAGTTCGGGGTGGCCATTGGAGAGGATGATGTCGGGATTGCCGTCGTTGTCGTAGTCGAAGAATTTCATGCCCATGCCGCTGAGGTTGAAGGTTTGCGAGGCGATCCCAAAGCGCGGGGCGACGTCGCTGAAAATCTCATTTCGCTCCTGGTGATAGAGCGAGAACATCTCGTGATCCACTGTGGTCAGGAAAAGGTCTATCTTGCCATCCTGATCGTAATCGGTTGCGTCCACGCCCATGCCCGATCGGGGGCGGCCAAAGGCGCTGAAACCCACGCCCGCGAACGCCCCAGTCTCTTCGAAGCGGCCCTTGCCGCGGTTGGCCCAGAGGAAGTTCGGCTCCGTGTCATTGCCGACGAAGAGGTCCATCCACCCGTCGTTGTTGATGTCAGCTGCGACCACGCCCAATGCCTTTCCCAGGGATTGCGCGATGCCGCTTTCCTTGCTGACATCGGTAAACGTGCCGTCACCGTTATTGTGAAAGAGCCAGGAAGGCGTCGACTTGTAAACGGTGGGCCGGCAGTACCAGCGTTCGCTGATCAGTTTGTCTCCGCACCATATGGTTGTGTCCAGCTTTAGATACTGGCAAACAAACAAGTCCAGCCGCCCGTCATTGTCGTAGTCAAACCAGGCAGCGCTCGTGCTCCACCCCGGCGCAGCCACCCCGGCCTTCGCCGTGACATCGGTGAATGTGCCATCGCCATTGTTGTGATAGAGGACGCTGCGCGGGTACTGAGTGACGTAGAGATCCGGAAACCCATCCGCGTCGTAATCACCCACCGCAACGCCCATCCCATAAGCGTTTCCCGTGACACCGGCCTTTTCCGTCACATCGGTGAAAGTGCCGTCCCGGTTATTGTGGTACAGGGCATTGCGCAGGGGCTGCTTTGGGGTGTAGAAGTCGCACTTCCCGCTATTCACCAGATAGATGTCCATCCAGCCGTCGTTGTCGTAGTCAACAAAAGCGCAGCCCGCTCCCATGGTCTCTGGCTCATTCATATTGGGAGAAAAACCTGCTACATGGGTCCACGTAATGCCGCTGCGGGAGGGATGAATTTCCTCAAAGGCGGGTAAAACACTCGCGGCCGGAGGTTTTTCGGCTTTAACTTGAAGAGAGAGTGCGGGAGGGATGATGCTGCTCAGCCCTGTCGAGGCGAACGCCCGGAGAAATCGGCGGCGTGAGAGCGCGCCCCATCCCTTTCCTTCAACGTCGGACATGAGCCGAACCTTGTACCCAAACCAGTCTCAATTTTCTCATTGCGACCGGCCCGTTTCGGCGCGCCGGGATGGCGGCGTATAGCGACTCGCCAAGATCGCAAGACCGAAAAGTGTAGCACAATTGCCGGCTACGGGACTCCGATGACGCGCATCTTGCGGCCATAGGTGGCTCGCATTCGGTGGGGAAGATCTACGAGGTTGCTCAACGCTTCCCTTCAATCGGTGAGCCTCCCGCCCTAAATCCGCGGCATTCTGCCTGAATGCGGACTGCACTCAGACTCAGCCGATCGCGAGTCTCAACCGGGTGAAGGTCCCGGCTCAGAGCAGTGGGGCATTTCTTCGGCCCGGGCATGATGATAGGAATTCCGTTTGCGGCACAGATAGGCTTCAGCGAAACTTTTTGAAGCGTTACTCCGTAGCAACATCTTCCAGAAGGCAGGCGACAACCTTCGGAGGTCCGGTGAAGTGAATGCGGTTTCCGCAACGAGTTCGTCAGCTGAATTCCTGCAGAGCTTCGCCCGCTCCCGCCAGATTGGTGAGCTTCATTTCCGCGTACTTGCGCGACAGCACTACACCCGGAGCGCCAGCCTTGAGCGCCGCCAGCACAGCGGCCTTGACGTCCGCCGGCTGGGTTCGCTTTTCTTGCAGTCCGGTGGGGATATCGATATCTATTCCCGGGTAAATCGGCACCGCGCCCTGAACCGCAGCCATGGCTCGCCGAGTCTCGCGGCCCACGTAGTCGGCCGAGAGGCCGGCAGTGGGCAATTTGTCCAGGCTGGCTTCCCCTTCATTGCCCAGGAGCTTGTAATGCAGCTCGAGAACTTCCTCGGGGGTGCAGTCGCGGAATACCGTGGACTGAACATTTCTGATGTACTGCGCGAATCGGGGACCACCGCAATTGTTGTAGGCGCTGGGCTTGATATAGTCCGCATAGCGAGCCAGCCGAGCATAGTCCTGCTCGGCACGGAAGAAGGGACTCATGGTGACCAGGTGCATGATGTGCCACCCCGCCTCGGCCTTGGGATTCGATTCTTTCGCAGTTCCATAGAGCAGTCCGTACACTTCTTCCTGGCTGTGGAACCATAGTTTTTCCCATGCCAGTATCTCCGGATACTCGAGGAACAGCCGCCACAGCGTCACAAAACCACCGTCGGTCGGCCGCGGGTCGCTTAATGCCTGTCCTACCCAACGATCCAGGGCGATGTATCCTTCACGGGCACGCTCGACATTGATTCCGAACTCGTGCCCTTTCCGCAGGCAGTGCGGGCAGAAACAATTGATCGATCTGCGTCTTCCGATTTTTCCGAAATGTATTTCCAGCGTGTCATTCAGCGGCCCCTGGCGCTCCGACTCCCACATCATTCCATCCAGTTCGTTGGTTGTCATCCAGTCCTGCACCATGGAAGCGAGAAAGATCCGTGCGTCGGGATTATTAAGGCAGGTGCTGCGGCCATTCCGGCCATAAACGTCGACTTCCGCGATCTTCTCGAAGTTGGGCATGAGCCGCGGATTGTAGGCCTCTTCAAAGAGGCAATACACCTGCATGCCGCGGGCTTTGGCCTTCGGGATCACGTCCGCCAGAATGTCGAAGTCTCCCAAGTCGGGGGCGCGGAAGTCCTTGATCACCGAGTTGGCGTAAAACTCAGGATGCAACTTGGTATAGCTACCGCCGTGAATTTCGTCGTACTCCTGCGCTCCGTGGTCAGGCAACGGTTGACCCGGCACTTGCCTGCCGGCCAAACCACGGCCATAAGTGAACACGGTAGACATCAGCACATTGACGCCTGCTTTTTCCTGAATCGTGTCCAGACACTTGTCGACACCCTCGTCAACAAAGGACCGCGCGCCGATCTGGAGGGCAACGAACTTTTTGCTTGCCGGAACTGGTGGCTTGACCGGCTGCGACAATTTTTCGGCGGGCGGGGAGGCTGGCGGGTTGACGGCGAGGGTTCGTCCTGCGGCCAAGGCCATTACCGGCAGCGTGCCGATTCCTTTAAGAAAATCTCGCCGGGAGGATTCCGGGATCTTTTCGTCCGAGTCGCGCATTTTTCTCCTCTATCTTTTTTCCTTAACAGGCTAGCCGTTAGTGGCAGAGGGACATGAGAAGTCTCGACCAGCGGAACGACTCCGCCGAAAAGGTGAAATCAGAAGGCTACCAGAAGCTGAGTGTTACCTGCAGGTCAAGCCGGACATCTTTCGAGCCGTTTGCGAACTGTTGAAACGGGCCCGTCGTGCGGTGGCAGTAGAATGCTGGCGACTTCTTGCTCGATCGTGGCTTCATTTTCGCCTTCCTGGAGATTGAGGAGCGCTATCCGGTGCGGACAAAAACGGTGTCTGACCTTCTGGCTCACTTTGTATACTTTATAATAGTCGGTTTAGCCATGAAATTGGAGCCGGAGAATGCCCATCGTCAGACACCCATTCAGATCCAGCGTCACCAAGGCTGTCGGGGCTGGGATCGTATTTCTTGCCTTTGCGGGTGGGGGCGAACTGCAATCGCAAGCCAGCCATAACGCAGAGAGAAGGCCGCTGGCAGGCCCCGTAGTAGTCGTACACCAGGCCACGAGATACGACGTTTCGCGCCGGCTTGCGTCACAGAGAGAGTCCGCCGAAGAAGCTGCGGTGGCTGATTGCGAAGGAGCGGGATGCGGCACGTCGCCCGGTGATTCACTCGATGATCCAGACCAGGAAAGAACGCCTGACGAAGCCATCCCTCCACCAATACCGCCGCCAGCTTTGACTCCGGCCGGCATCGCCGTTGAGCAACGTTCCCAGGGCACTCGGCCAGCGGCGCCTCTGCTCGAAAGCTTCGACGGACTAGGCGCCGGATTCGAGGGCCCGCAAGGCACAACCACCTTCCGCAATCCGTCGGACAACAGTCTGGCTGTCGGCCCGGATCACATCGTGCAGACTGTCAATTCCAGAATCGCGGTGTATTCGAAGAGGGGCAAGAGATATGACAGAAGCGGAACCGTGTTGTACGGAGCGGTGGCCACTAAAACCGTGTGGGCCGGTTTTGGCGGCGCCTGTGAGGCGCGCAACAATGGTGACGCGGTGGTACGCTACGACCAACTTGCCGGCCGATGGCTGATCGTGATGCCGATTTTTTCTCGGATTGGGCCCGGCGAATTTCCCGAAAGAACCACTCCGGCTCACGGCGAAGCGGTCCCGCCTGGCCAGCTGGCAAAGTCTGGTCAGGAGTCTTCGCCAGGCGCCGCAGCCGCGCTCCCCGCGAATCCGCCGCAGCCGCCTCCTCCGCCGGAGCGCGGACGGAAGCCCCCCGCAAAGAAGGAGGGCGTTTGGGCCATGTGCTATGCGGTCAGCACGGGGCCGGACCCGCTCGGCACCTACTATCGTTATGCGTTTGAACGGCCCTTGTTCCCGGACTACCCGCGGCCGGCCGTGTGGATGGATGGCTACTACGTGCCAACCAGCACCGGCGACGATGTAATTCAAAAGCATGCATGCATTGCCGATCGCGCGAAGATGCTCGTAGGGAAACCAGCTACCGAACAGTGCATCGTCATCGACGGCGTAAATTTCCTGAATAACGCCGACATCGATGGCCAGGCAACCCCGCCGGCGGGAACGCCCAACATCATGATGGCCGCTGGCGGCACGCAGCTCAAGAAGGTCTTCGATGACGACGGCATCTACTTCTGGAAGGTCCACGTCGACTGGAGCAATCCCGCCAACACCAAGGCGGATGGTCCCGTGAAGATCAGGGTTGCGCCGTATCACTACCTATGCAACGGACAGTTGTCGAGTTGCGTGCCGCAGCCCAATACCGAACGTCGTCTCGACGTGCAGGGTGACAAGCTCATGCAGCGACTCGTCTACCGCAAACTTGGGGGACACGAGTCGATCGTTGCAGCACACTCGGTGGCTACCCAGGGTGGCGGAGGCGTGCGCTGGTACGAGTTCCGCCTCAACAAGAAGGGCGACCCAGAACTCTATCAGCAGGGCACTTATGCGCCGGAAGGGTCCTATCGCTGGATGCCCAGCATCGCGATGGACAAGAAGGGAGACATTGGCGTCGGATATTCTTTTGGCGGGTTGCCGAATTTTCCGGGGCTGCGCTTCGCGGCGCGCCGGGCCGGCGATCCCAGGGGCCGCATGACGTTGCACGAGTCCGTGCTTGCCACCGGGGAAGCGTCGCAAACGAACACGCTGCGCTGGGAGGATTACACGACGACTGCGCTGGATCCGAGCGATGACTGTACGTTCTGGTACGTCGGCGATTATCTGAAGGCAGGCGACACCAACTACCGTACCAGGATCGGCTCGTTACGCTTGCCGAATTGCAAAGGCGGACGCTAGCCACCGTGCTCAGAAATTCAGACCGACCTGAGAGTCTTGTCATGGAGACAGCATTTACCTTGTACTCGGGAACGCATATTACCCGACGGACTGAGGTCGGGACTGTAACGCGTGACGGGGGAATCCGAAGCCAACCTCCGTCCTGTACTAGGCACAGAAAAAGTCACAACAGCCATCACGGCAGGAAGCAAGCTTTTTGGTTGGGAAACCGACAAAGTGGCGCGCGATGTTCTGCGAGCGCACAACCGTTCCCTGAAACCTGGTTTTCGATCGCGCCTGGGATTTCTTCCTGAGTTTGGCTTGCGCAGCCAACTCAACATGCTAGTGCGCCGGGATTTGCCGACGTCGCCGGTGGATCCGGCGAGAAATGGCACCGATCTAATCAGTGCCGGAAGCAGAGGCGACATGAGAAAACGCGTTGGTAGCCTTTCACAGTGGGGACTCCTCCTTGCGTGTACACTCCTCGTTTTCGGCGGCCAGTTGAACGCTCAGGAGGAGGAGATTGAACCGGGTCATTCTATCGGCAAGGTGTCGATCAACGGACCCCTAGTTGTCATCGAATTGGAGGAGGGCGCCCTGGGGGCGGCGAACCTGTTCGACCTCGTCAATCACACTCTGCATTTCACTCCCGACGGTGGGCACCACTACCGCATACAGAGCGGTCCACTGCACTGGGATTCAGACTTCGGCCCGCATCTCGCCACCGCTGAGGTTACTCTGCATCAATTTGCGTTCCCCTTCTCCGGGAAGCGCTGGGACTCATTTCGTGTGGGCACAGCCGGATCGATCAGGTTTGGAGAGCGAGGAAAGGATGGTAGCACGGGATCGAGTGGTCCTCCCGAAGGCGGAGTATCCATCGGTCGATTCGACCCGTTGGCAGAGGCGGCCGCTTCCCTCATCGATAGCGCCCCAGCAATCTGTGTTTTCTTCAAACCGCGGACATCCGGACCTCACTATGTAAAAGAACTGCTGGATCGCGTGGTCATCACCTGGGATGTGACGGAGCCATTCGGGAACATTCAGGATTTCACCTGGTTCAAAACGATCAATCGCTTTCAGGCTGTCCTGCAGCGCGACGGCTCGATTGAAATGTCATACAAGGAACTTGCGGCCAAGGACGCCATCGTTGGTATCTACCCCGAATTGCGGGGCGAAGACAAGCCACTGGCGACTATCACCACCGGGCCACATCCAGCGGTAGCCGCGCATTTGGATATCAACAATGTCAAGCTCTCTGTCGCGGACGGCGTCGTGTTGAAAGTCACGTTTGAAACGCGAGGGCCCGTCCTCCCCGAAGGTGATCCTGCCCTAGACGGCATTTCATACCGCTTTGTTGTGGATGCACACCAACCTCCCACACCCGTCGCGGTCGCCCATCCAACGTTGGCCTGGACCCTGCGAGGAGTCGCGTGGAACCATCGGCCCTCCAAATACATCGCATTGGGCCCTGGGCTCTCGCGTAAGGTGACAGTCCGTGGCAACACAATCACCTTGCAGGGAGTGTTGCCGACCGCGCTTCGGGGAGGCGGGCAGGTTGCGGTCTACGCCGAGGCCAATGCGCCTAGCAAGCTCGAACCCGGTGTGCACTTGTCACCGCATGTCGTCCGGTTGTCGGGAATTCGTAGTCCCGAGGTCCACTTCTCCTCGCTTACGCGCAAGGATGGTCCTTTCGGTGTGGTGTACGAAGCGTTCCACTACCTGGCTCTCCCCAAGCCTCAAGATCTTTCCTGCACAGTCATAAAAGCACTTGGCGATAAGTTCGATTTTCTGGCCTACTACGCCGATTTTCGCATCGACAACCAGGAGGCCGGCACTCCCAGCGATGGCCCGGTGGGTGGTAATGTGACCGGCATTGGGGCGCCACAGCATGATCTTGAGAACTACTGCACGCATGGCAGGTTCCAGTGGGAATACGTTCAACCTGTATATGTCAACGCGAATCAGATGCAGGAGCTGCCGGCTGAAGGAGCGCCCATCGGGAGCGCTCACGACATAACCTTTTACTCCCATCAACTCGAGGAGCGTTCCCCGGACCACAAGCTTCTTCCCTACAACTACGCGATGTCGCAGATCGGACATGAGATGGGCCATCGCTGGGCCGCATTCGTTTCCGCAAAAGTCATGGGAGAAACCATCCCGCTCGGGCCCGTCCACTGGACGCGAGGATTACACGCTCCGGCTGCGTTTCCTTATCAGCGGCCCAGCGAGGCCTCCGCCATGGGAGGCAGCGTCTGGCAGGACAATTTTGATGGCACTTTCACACAGCTCGATGACGATTACTATGTACCGGCGACGGGCTATTCCTATCTTGACCTGTACCTGATGGGTTTGATATCTGCTACAGAGGTGCCGGACTTCTTTATTCTCAAGAATCTCGTGCCCGCCGGCAAAGACCCGAACGGGCATCCGATATTCAAAGCCCATCGAACTAAAGTGACTATTCAGGACGTAATTGCAGTCGAAGGGCTACGTGTACCCGATGTAGATCACTCACAAAGGAAATTCAACACTGGGATCGTCGTCATGGTCGAGCACGGGAAAGACCCCAGCCCCGAACTGATCGAGCGAGCGAACGGCATTCGCCGTCAATGGATTGATTACTGGGAGACGGTCACGGGACACCGCGCCTCCATGACAACTAATCCGCACTAGGCCGGTGGCAGATTTCTTTAACGCCTCGATATCGCCCCTGTAGGTGGCGGCTGCCGTGCACTTTTTGTACTGACCCCCCGTTAATGCACCGATCGCCCGCATGCGCAAGGCGCCCGCACGGCCAATCCCAGGTAGCGGTTGTCAATGCTCTTCAACTGCGCGAGCAAGTCGATGATCTTGTCATCGTGGCAGGCACCCCCGAGCAGATCGGTCTACGACATGCCGAAAGCGTAGTCCCGCACGAGAAGACCTTTGGTCGATGCGTAGCCGGGGATTTATCTCCACGTTTGAATCTGCCGTGTTCAGGCCTGTTCGATCCCAATCTGACGTGCATCCCGCATGGGCAGATCGATACTGAGACGCCCGTCCACGGTGACGTGGCGCGTCGATTTGCCGTGCGTGAGCTTGTAACTCCCAGCGGGCAATCCATCGAACAAAATGGTGGACTTCTTCGCTAGGCCGGATGGATCCGAGACCTCCAGTGAGAGCTTGGGCTTTCCCCGGCTGAGGCTCGCTCTCTTAATCTGTCCCTGCACGACCTCCACATCGATTGCGGCTTCGACGAAGCGCACGCGTTTTTGCAAGCCATCTCTTGGATACACCGTCAGCGCGCGCTCCGTCGCCTCCACTTTACAACCAAAGCCAACTTCGCCGAATGTGGGGTCTTTCACGGCATACGACTTGGAAGACTTCAGAAATCCCCAGAGGCCCGAGCCGCTTTCAAACGTCCTCGGCGGTTCGTGATCGTAAATACCGGGGGTACACATGAAAAAGTTGTAGCCCATTCCGTCGGGAAGAACATTCGCCATGACACTCATGACACCCGCATATCCCTTGACTAGGGCGTCTGGATCTCCATGATCTTCGTAGGCCTTCAAAAGGGCGAGGCCATTTAGGGACGCGTTATACCAGCAGCAGACATCTCTGCGCTTGTCGTTGCCGTAGCGGAACCATACCGGCTGATTGCCGCCGCGCAGCGCTTTCAGGACTTGAATCGTCTTTTCATTTTTTGCTTGGTTTCCGAAAAAGCGGGTAAAGAAATAGACCTGCTCATGTGCGGTTTGATCAATTACCAGTTCTGAACTAT
The DNA here is from genome assembly GCA_963699935.1 of Terriglobia bacterium. Lineage (GTDB taxonomy): Bacteria > Acidobacteriota > Terriglobia > Terriglobales > Acidobacteriaceae > JAIQFF01. Next base: position 306,146 of record CAVOVU010000013.1, on the reverse strand, counting down.
AGGGATAGGGATCGCGCAGGAATTCGTCGTTGCATTCCGACATCTGCCGGCGCAGATTGTCGTACTCCTCCTTCCAACCCTCTTTCTGAATGTCCTGGAGAATATTGACGGCATTCGATCCCTCCATCAGGCCAACATGCCGCCAGGGCCCGGTCGCGAACCACTTCATGCAGGTACGGTACGACATGCGCAAATACTCATCCGGAGTCTTGCGTGTCAGCAACCCGTAGCTTTTACCGATGCGGTAGAGCGCATGATAAATGTTGGCCGGGTGAACATAGTTGTAGGAGCGGAACGTGGCCTCGGAGCGTTCCTTTGTCCATGCGCCCCATCCGTTTGAGGGATAGCGGTCTTTCCAGTACAGCGAAGCTCGGACTTCATAGGTCTCCGGATTTTGGATGTACTTGAAGAGGCAATCGGCGACATAGGTTTCGAGAGTCTCGACTTCCTTTTTGGAAGGAAGGTACACATTCTTTTCCGCTAAAAAGAGCGACTCGGAGAAACCCGATTCGTCGCTCCCACCCACTTCCCAGACTTCATCGGAATCCAGGAATATGCTGCCGATGCGGTGATCAAAAGGAAGAAAACAGTGATGCCGGTGATATGGGTCCTGAGGGTTGTTGTAGAACTGACGGTCCACGACAAACCGGCCGCGAGCATTCAGCAGTCCTTCAATATCCTCGATGCAATAGAAGTGAAGGTTAGTCCAGCGGTTCTCGCCGTAGTTCAGCTTGAGGCTCTTCTGGCCTCTGCCCTTGAAAGACAGGGTGAGCAGCACCTTGTCGGCGTCCCTCTTTTTCTCTTTAACCTCGATATTGTCCGACAACATGTCGATGCGATCGATATCCGACTTCGTCTTCACTTCCACGAGAACGTCGGTGTCTTCCTGAACCACCATCGATGGCAGTACGCGGATTCCCAGATTTCCCGCTTCATATAATTCATCACGAATCGCTTCGTAGCTGGGTATGAGCGCGAAGCGCAGCTGGAACTTCCTTTTTTCGCCGGGCTGCAGGATCAGCGAAGTGTGGCCATTGACCCAGGGGTTGGACCTCCAGCTCCGCAAATTCTTCGTCGCCCAGGAATGGATGGCGAGAATTTCCGGGCCTTGTCCCCCGAGGACATGCGCTGCGAAAGCCGAATCTGGCTCTTTGTAAATGCACTCGAAACTAGTGTCCATCGTGGGGTGAACCAGAAGAAAAGGCGCATCCCCCAACGGCCGTTGCAGCAAGGCATAGGAACTGTGGCCCGCGACGAAGTGATGGGCCAAAATCTTTTGCTCATGGATCAGCTTCTGGCGCAGAGGCGTCTTGCCAAAATCAACGTTGTTTATGGTACTCAGCTTGGTTTCCGAACCATGTTGAATGTACAGCTCCTCGTAGTCGTCGTTCACCATGAGCGGCAATCCCAGCTCGCCGATTTCCAGGGTCTTCCCGGTAATGTTTCCAATCTCAATGTCCCATAGCAACGAGTTATCTGCACCCGGCGTGTAGTTCATGGCCAGCGAGTAACTGCGGATTCCCTGCTCATTCGAAGAGGCGCCGTCATAGTTGACGTTCACGGCGTTGTCCCCAAAGCTGACGCGCCGATTGTCGCTGGACTTGCCCGTCAACTCTCTTCTCCACTTGCCGGACATTCGAAATACGTCATTTTGACCGAGGCGGGCATGCTTCCAATCATCGGTGGTCAGGTCCCAAACCGTCGAAACCACATCGCCAGTCCACCGGGAATCGGAGGGATCCACTCCCGGAGTATTACTTTCATTCCCGATGTAGTTGGTCTGCAGGGGGTCGTTCTTTCGCGTAATGCTTGAGATCGAACCGTAACGCCGGTCGAACTGAACCACCATTTCTCCTGCTTCCAAGACCGTGGTGTAGTGCTCATGCTGTTTGAGCAGTTCCACCGAGGATTGTGCGAGCTGCTGATCTGGCTGCGGTTCCTGCGGCGAATTCTGCGCACGTGCCGCGAGCAGCGTCGCGCCGGGGCTTGTCAACAAGGCTCCAGCAGCACCCGCCACCCCCACGTTTTTTAGCATGTCCCGTCTCGATATCTTGTTACTCATCCCACCCCCCTTTAATTTCAACACTCGGGTTCTCGAAGCTACCCTGCATCACGGCACTGGCGCCCCCCCCCGAGAAAACGATTTCTCTCCCGCACACACTTCCGCCCGGCAGACTATCGGCCGAGCCTGGTAATGCGAGCTTCTCTTTCTAAAAGATCGCGCCTAAATACAGATCGCGGTGTTCGAGGAATGCCAGCCGGCGAGTGCCGATCAGGCGGAGAATGTTACAACTTCTGCCTCAACCGCTCCAAATATTTCATTGCGCCCTGCCAGCTCTTCGACGCTTCTGACAATTGGTTGCGGTGGCTTGGACTGCAGTGGACCGCTGTCCCCGGCGGCAGAGAAATCGTGTCGATTAGATTGGCACCAGGAAGCAAATTGACGGGGTGGCAGACACGAATCACGTCTCTTTTCTCCTTCTTCGACTAGAATATTAGGCGATGAAATTCATCTTGTGCGCCATGTTCTTGCTCTTCACGATGAGCGCTGCCGCCCAAAACACAGGTGAGTTCAACATCAAGGCAGCTCAGCGGTTTGCGAATCTCGCACTCGCTTGCGTGCACAAAGAGTACCCAAATCACATTAGCCACACGTTGAATAGCGATGAAGATGCGGCCCCGCCACGGAAATTGACCCCTGCCTTTTATGGCTGCTACGACTGGCATTCTTCCGTCCACGGGCATTGGCTCCTCGTTCGCATGGTCAGGACTTTTCCGGACGCTCCGTTTGTTCAGACGGCCCGCGAAGCTCTGCGGCAGAGTCTCACGGTGGAAAATATCGCGCAGGAGGCATCATATCTCCGAGGAAAAGGACGCGCCACTTTTGAGCGTCCTTATGGGCTGGCCTGGCTTTTGCAATTGGTGACGGAACTGACGGAATGGGACGATCCGCAGGCTAAAGAGATGGCGGCTAATCTGCATCCGCTTGAGGAAGTCGTACTGGAACGGCTGAGGAACTGGCTGCCCAAACTCTCCAATCCTGTGCGTATCGGCGAACACGACCAGACGGCCTTCGGGCTCGGTCTGATGCTCGACTATGCGCACGGCAATGGCGATCAGACAATTTGCCGAATTAGTCGTGTCCAAAGCCAAGCAGTTCTACCTCAATGACAAGAACTGCCCGCTGGACTATGAGCCCTCCGGCGAGGATTTCCTATCACCATGCCTCGGCGAAGCAGACCTGATGCGTCGTGTGCTATCGAGCCAAGAGTTTGCACGCTGGCTCCGAACGTTCATGCCCCAAATTTCCAAGTCGGGCAGGGATAAATGGTTGCAGCCCGTTGTGTCGCCTGATCCAAGCGATCCGAAGCTGGCGCACTTAGATGGGCTCAATCTTAGCCGAGCATGGATGCTGGAAGGAATCGCTGCTGGTTTGCCGAAGACCGACAAGCGGCTGCCGTCGATCGTGGCGACTGCCGAGGCGCACGCGCGGGCTGGTTTGGCTGCGGTGACAGGCGAGCACTACGAGGGCGGTCATTGGCTGGGAAGCTTCGCAGTTTATCTGGTCACCAAACGAGGCATTTCAACGACGCCCAGATAGGGAAACTATGCTGACCGATGCTCCACCGCGAAAGTTCAACCGAGAGCAATCCCTCCAAAGTGAGCGGAAGAAGGGCTGGCGCATTGACCGGCAAGGCGCGAATCGCTTCGGAAGCACCCATGCCGCGTCCGCTTGACTCCGCCAGCACCGGATTCCACTTCGTCGCCGGGGCAAGCGTAGCCTCCAGTTCCACCTTTCGTGGCCCGGTCCGGCGCTCATACAGGGCGGCCATGTTCCGTCGCCAACTCGAGGCCGCGACAGCGACTTCGCTGTCCGCCATTTTGACTTGCACCAGCTTTTCCGCCTCGCTTACGGTTGTGGGCGAGATATCTGGACCCACCAACGGTCCGGTACCGAACGCCGGAGGCGCACCAGGAGTCGGTTGCCGCTGGGGCTGGGGTGCCTACGCGTAGCTGCGCACGGCGGCGCCGATTAAGCCAGCGGTGCCCGACCTTATTTCCAAACCAGCCCACCGCATTGAAAACGCTGACGCGCACTTTGAACAGCTCCTTGACACAGATGAGGCAGCCGCTCTCTTAAAACTTCACCCCAAGACGCTGCAGCAAATGGCCCGTAGCGGACGGATTCTCGGCGTTCAGATCGGAAGCTCTGGCGTTTCCGTGCTTCTGTCTTGAACGATTGGCTTGAACACAAAATGGCCAGTTGAGACATGAATGGCATTGAGGCGATCCAGACCAAAGCTGGGCTACTCTCGTTCCAGCCATCCGTGTTGCCTCAACCGAAATGGAGGATTTGAATGAGGCGCACGAGCTATCAAAAAGGCAGTCTGAGACTGGCGGATCGCAAAAAAGGAAAAGTTTGGGAGTTCTTGTGGAGAGAAGTTCAGCTGGACGGAGCGATCCGGCGAAGACACATCGTCATTGGAACGCAGGAAGACTTGCCAACCGAGTCTGCCGCCCAAGCCGCAGTAGATGCCATCCGCTTAGAGATCAACCAACAAACCCCTCAACATCTCATCAAAAGCATCAGTTTCGAGACGCTTGTAAATCACTATCGCCAACACGAGTTGCCGGACATTTTCAACAAGACCAAGCCGACGCCCGACGCGGCGGACGAGGATCGCGAATCGTACTCGACGCAGGTGACCTACGAGGGTTATTTAAGGAAATGGATTCTCCCACGATGGCGTGTATGTCGATTGAAGGACATCAAGGCGACCGACGTGGAGAAATGGCTCAAGAGTCTCTGTTTTCCGAGAACTGGTGTTCCGCTAGCGCGGGGCAGCAGGGCGAAGATCAGAAACATCATGAGTGCGCTCTATTCTCATGCGATCAGGTGGGAGTGGACCGAGAAGAATCCAATCACGAGTGTTCGCCAGAGCGCGAAGCGGCAGAAGGCACCGACGTTCTGACTCCGGAAGAAATCATGGCGTTCCTCAAGGAATTGCCAGATCCACTCCGGACGATGATCGAGTTGGATGCTTTCACTGGGCTGCGCCGAGGAGAACTGATAGGCCTTCGGTGGCAGGACGTGGATTTCGAGAATCTCGTCTTGCATATCCGTCGATCTGTAGTGGCAATGGTAGAGGGTGCGCCGAAAACGGAAGCGTCTCTAAAAGACGTTCCGCTGGACGCGCAAACGGCCGAATCTCTCTGGGCATGGAGGCACCTTTCTCCATACGCAAGTCCAGGCGATTGGTTGTTTGCCTCTCCGCATATGAAAGGCCGACAGCCCTATTGGCCCGGCACGCTGTGGCGGTATTACGGCAAGCCGGCCTTGGAACGTGCCAGGGTGACGAAGCAAGTCTCGTATCACACCTTCCGGCACACGTTTGGAACGCTCCTGAACGCGAACGGAGAAAATCCGAAGGTCGTACAGGAGTTACTTCGCCACGCGAGTCTGAGAGTCACGACCGACGTTTACATGCAGGCAGTAGATCCGCAGAAGCGCGAGGCACAGAGCAATTTGGTCAAATTGGCAAGGCGGGGCGTCGTTTCGGAAATCAAACCCGCCTAAGTGGATCAAATTGGATCATGAAGAAAAACGGTGATTGTGAGGAACCCGTTTATTTTGTTGGCGTCCCCGACGGGATTTGAACCCGTGTTACCGCCGTGAAAGGGCGATGTCCTAGGCCAGGCTAGACGACGGGGACCACGATGTTGAGGTGGGGGCCCTGCGACTGAGGTTTGATGTTAACAGCGCGGCTGGAACAGTGTCAAAAGACGACGGCCATGGACAAGTTTTCTATCCGTGTTGCCGGTTTTCTTGCCGACTCAGCCGAAAGGTGCGCGAATGGAGGTGGACCGGCGGTGGTGGACTGATAGTCCTGCGTTACTCTTTTGACGAGTGTCGCCGCACCTCATGATTTGTTTCGGGTCAAACTCCGCGTGACTGCGTGGGACGATTTACAATAGATGACGCATCCTTATCGACGAGTCTTGGCATGCCTGATCCTCTCTACCTAAGCCTTTGGTTTCCCTCCTTTGAAGTGGACGACATGTTGCCTCACGCGCTGAACGTGATGCGCCAATTTCCGTTATCGGTGGCGCGGCCGGGGATCACATATTTGGCCCTCCACCCGGTCTCCTGGAATGAGCCAACCATCCTCGAACGTCGATTTACGCCCGGAGTTTCCCCGAGGCGGCGGTGCTCATCGCGTCCGACCTGTTGCACGAAGACTACGCTTACATGTTTGAAGCCTTTTGGGACTTGTGGGTGGTGGCCGAGAATGGAGAGTGGACCCTGCAGCCCTCCCCGGTGAAATTTCTGGTCCACGGCCTGGAGTTTGACGAGGGGATCCAGGAGCAGGAAGGCCACATCCAGGTGGATCTTGGACTGGACTCGCCATTTCTTCAGGAAGATGTGCCGCTGACCAACGAGGCTGAGGTAAGAGTCCGGGCCAACGTGCAGAAGCTGGTGGAATTCACCAGCAAGGCGGAGAAGAATTCCGGCGCCAATGCCCGCCTGCTGTGGTCGGAGTCGGAACAGAATTTCGCGCAGAAGCTGATTGCGCGATTGCAGAAAGTGCAGTGACCCCACCGGTAGGACAACAAACCACGGAGGACACAGAGGACACGGAGTTTGCCTCGAACTGTCCGTGACCTCCGTGTTCTCCGCGACCGATCTATTTCGTTCTGCCGCCTTCGACCTTCAACTTATCGGCTGCCGCGGCCTGCGCCGCTGCCAGACGCGCCGTCAGAACGCGGAAGGGTGAGCAGGACACGTAGTTCAGTCCTACGCGGTGGCAGAACTCGACCGACGACGGTTCGCCTCCGTGCTCGCCGCAGATGCCGACTTTCAGACCGGGGCGCGTCTTCCGTCCTCTCTCGGTCGCCATCCTTACCAATTGGCCGACGCCCTCCTGGTCGAGGACGGCGAACGGGTCCTGTTTCAAGATGCCTTCCTCCAGATAAGTGGGCAGCACCTTGTTAATATCGTCGCGGGAGAAACCGAAAGTGGTCTGGGTAAGATCGTTGGTTCCGAAAGAGAAGAACTGGGCCTCCTTCGCAATCTCATCCGCGACCAGCGCCGCACGCGGGAGTTCGATCATGGTGCCGACCAGGTAGTCCACTTTCTTTTCTTTTTCTTTGAAAACTTCCTGCGCGACGCGATGGACGATCGCGGCCTGGTTGGCCATTTCTTTCAACGTGGCAGTGAGCGGGATCATGACTTCGGGAAAGACCTTCACTCCATCCCTGGCCACGGCGACCGCGGCCTCGAAGATGGCGCGGGCCTGCATTTCAGTGATTTCGGGATAGGTGATTCCCAGGCGGCAGCCCCGGTGTCCGAGCATGGGATTGAATTCGTGCAACTCCTCCACCCGGCGCAACAGCGTTTTGAGTCCCTTCAGCTTGGGAGATTTCGGCTTGGTGGCTTCGAGCACGGCGATCTCCACCATCAGGTCTTCGCGCCGCGGCAGGAATTCGTGCAAAGGCGGATCGAGAGTGCGAATGGTGACCGGGAAGCCGTCCATGGCGCGGAACACGCCGACAAAATCGGCGCGCTGCAATGGAAGCAATTTTTTCAGCGCAGCGCGGCGATCCTTCTCGGTGTTGGCGAGAATCATGGCGCGCATGTGGGGCAGTTTCTTTTCACCGAAGAACATGTGCTCAGTGCGGCAAAGGCCGATGCCCTCGGCGCCAAAGGCGCGCGCCTGGATAGCATCGCGCGGGATGTCGGCATTGGCGCGCACACCCAGCTTGCGGAATGGTTCGGCCCAGCTCATGAGCTTCATGCAGTTCCGGATCGTCGGGCTTGGCGGCCATGGTACCGAGTTTGCCCTTGATGACGCGTCCGGTGGTGCCATCGAGCGAAATCCAGTCTCCGCCTTTGAAGACCTGCCCTTTCACCCGCATCTCGCGCGCCTTTTCATCGACTTCGATATCGCCCGCGCCGGCGACGCAGCATTTACCCATGCCGCGCGTGACCACGGCGGCGTGGCTGGTCATGCCGCCGCGGGAAGTCAGAATTCCAACCGCGACTTCCATGCCGTGAATATCTTCCGGCGTGGTTTCCGCGCGCACCAGAATGACCGGATTCTTGGTGGCGCCGTGTCCGGCTTTCTCCACGGCTTCGTCCGCGGTAAAGACGATCTGTCCGACGGCCGCTCCCGGCGACGCCGGAAGTCCGGTGGCCAACACCTCCACCTTGGCTTTTTTCTCATCCAGACGCGGCAGCAGAAATTCATAGAGCTGATTCGGGTCCACCCGGAAAATTGCGTCTTCTTTTGTGATCAGGCCCTCATCCACCATCTGGATGGCAACGCGCACGGCCGCCGGCCCGGTGCGCTTGCCGTTGCGGGTCTGCAGCATGTAGAGCTTGCCTTCCTGGATGGTGAATTCGAAGTCCTGCATGTCTTTGTAGTGCTTCTCCAGACGCGTGGTAATTTCGCGCAGCTGGTCGTACACGCTGGGCATCACTTTCTGCAATTCGAGGATCGGGACCGGAGTGCGGATGCCGGCCACCACGTCTTCGCCCTGCGCGTTCATCAGGAATTCGCCGTAGAATTCTTTCGCGCCGGTAGCGGGATTGCGCGTGAAACCCACGCCGGTGCCGCTGGTGTCGCCCAGATTGCCGAAGACCATGGCCTGCACGTTGACCGCGGTGCCCAGCATGTCGTCGATGTTGTTGATGCGGCGGTAGTGCTTGGCACGGTCGTTCTGCCAGGAACGGAACACGGCATCGCGCGCCATCACCAGCTGCTGGTGCGGGTCCTGGGGAAAGTCCTGCTTGGTGTGCTTCTTGACGACCTTCTTGTATTCCTCAATCACTTCCTTGAGCGCTTTGGCGTCGAGATCGGTATCGAGTTTGGCCTTCTTCTGCTTCTTCTTGGCATCGAACACTTCATCGAAAGCATGCTTCGGGATTTCGAGCACGACGCTGCCGAACATCTGGATCAGACGGCGGTAGGAATCGGCGGCGAAGCGTGGATTGCTGCTGCGTTTCGCCAGGGCTTCGACGCTCTGATCGTTGAGACCGAGGTTGAGGATGGTGTCCATCATGCCGGGCATGGAAAACTTCGCGCCCGAGCGCACGCTCACCAGCAGCGGGTTCTCGCCCTTGCCCAGTTTCTGGCCCTGCAGCTCCTCCAGCTTCTTGAGCGCCGCATCCATCTGGCGTTCGACTTCGGCGGAAACGCCATTGGTGCGCATGTATTCCCGGCAAGCCTCGGTCTGGATGGTGAAGCCCGGAGGCACGGGCAGCCCGGCGTTGGTCATCTCGGCGAGACCGGCGCCTTTGCCGCCGAGGTCATCCTTCATCTTGCCGTTGCCGTCGGCCTTGCCGCCGCCAAAAGAGTAAACATACTTCGTCGCGGGCTTCTTGTCCGTGGTCTCAACGCTGGTTTCGGGGAGAGTTTGGGTCGCCATAATCAGGTGTTCATCCTTTATTGTTTCGAAGATTCTTTGGATTCCTTGCCTTCGGTCACGATTTCGGAGAAATCGGCGATGGTGGAGAATTCTTTTAAAAGTGTTTGCAGCAGCGCCAAACGGTTTGCGCGGACGCGCTCGTCTTCCGCCATGACCATGACTTTGTCGAAAAATGCGTCCACCGGTTCTCTTGCCGTCGAGAGAACTGACAACGCCTCTTGATACTCCTTCTTCTGCCGGTGTACTTCCACTCTGGGAGCGTAGGTCTCAACGTAGGCAGCGAGCCTCTTCTCTTCATCGGCGGAATCGGGCAGGGCCTGGAACCGGGCAGCAGGCGCGGCGCCGGATTCCTTCGCCTGTTTCAAGATGTTGCGCATGCGTTTGCAGGCGGCCGCGATGGCCTGAAATTCGGGCATATGCAAGACACTCTTCAGGGCCCGCGCGCGGGCCACTGCATCCACTACGTCATCCGCATCCGCCGCCAGCACTGCACTGACCACGTCGTAGTTGAAGCCCAGGACGTCGCGCAAATAAAACTCCAGGCGCTCGCGAAGGAAATGGCTCACGGTACCGCTGTAGTCAACGGTGGCGGCGAACTTTTTCTCGGCAGCAGAACCGCGATAGGCCTCGCGCGCATCCTTGAACAACTGGCTGAGACTGACGGGCAGCTTGTGCTCTGCGATGGTCTTGACGATTCCATTGGCCTGGCGGCGCAGCGCAAACGGATCCTTCGATCCCGTGGGCTGGAGTCCAAGCGCGAACATTCCCGCAATACTATCCGCCTTGTCGGTAATCGAGAGCACGGCGCCCTCGACCGTGCGCGGAACCGGGTCTTCCATGGACTCGGGCTTGTAATGATCGTAAATCGCGACCGCAACGGCTTCGCGCGCTTCGGCTTTCAGGTCGGGATCGAGTTCCTGCACCCTGGCGTACAGTCCGCCCACGATGCCCTGCAGTTCGGTGAACTCCTTGACCAGTTCGGTGGTCAGATCGGCCTTGGCCAGCAGCGCTGCCTTGTGCACCACTCCCGGGCGCACCGCGATGCCGCCCTGGCGAATCTTCTCGCACATCCAGCTGCACACCCGCTGCACCCGCAGCACCTTGTCCCAGTAGCTGCCCAGATCTTTCTGGAAGGTTACGTTCCTGAGCCACGCCGTGCGCTCGCGCAGGGGATGCTTCTGGTCGGTCTGCCAGAAAAAGCGGGCGTCGTTGAAGCGTGCCCGCAGCACGCGCTCGTGCCCGTGCCGGATGATGCCCTCAGGATCGCCGTCGGTGTTCAGCACCGCCAGAAAGTGCGGCGAGAGGCTGCCCCGCGAGTCCTCGACCGCAAAATACTTCTGGTGGTCGCGCATGACCGTGACCAGAACTTCTTCGGGCAACTCCAGAAATTCAGGATCGAACGAACCCAGGATCGCCGCCGGCCATTCGGTCAGGTTGACCACGGTGTCGAGCAGTGACTTGTCTTCGCGCCAGCGCGCGCCGGGAATGGTGCGAGTCGCAGCGTCGAGGGTCTTGCGAATCTGCTTTTCTCTCAGCTCGCGACTGAGGACCCGGGCTTTCTCCAGCGCCACTACGTATGCAGCGCCGGCGCGGGGAATGGTGACCGGCCCGTTGGCCAGGATTCGATGTCCGCGCGATTGATTTCCGGCGCGAACACCATCGAACTGCAGCGGGATGACCTCGCCATCGAGCATGGCCACCAGCCAGCGCACCGGACGCACGAAGCGCTCGCTGGGCTTGCGCCAGTACATATTCTTAGGCCAGTAGATGGACGCGATTTCTTTGGGCAGGGACTCGGCTAAAATTTCAGCGGCCGGGCGCCCCTTCTTCCTGATTACCGCCGACAGGTACTCGCCCTTCGCGGTTGTGATGCGCTGCAACTGGGAGACCTCCACGCCGGCTTTTTTCGCGAAGGCGTGCGCTGCGGGAGTGGGCTGGCCATCTTTGAACGCAACGGCAACCGATGGGCCGGTTTGTTCCTCGACCACCTCTGGCTGGACGGCCGGAATATTTGCCGCCAGCACCGCCAGTCGGCGAGGCGTATCGAGATAGGTCAGTGCGCCAGCGGGCTTCAGCCTTTCGCGGTCAAGCAACTTGTGCAGGCGTTCGCGCAGTTCGAGCGAGGCCGCGTCGATCATCCTCGCCGGAATCTCTTCGCAACCGATTTCGAGTAGAAAATCTGGCATTCACTTCAATCCCTGTCATCCTGTGCGGAGCGAGTTCGTTCGCTTGCGGGCGGACTCACGAAGTCGAAGGAGCCCTGGAAAATCCGGACTCCTGCCGGCTATAGGGGTCCTTCGACTGCGCGGAAACTTCGCCAGGCGAAGTTTCCACTCCGCTCAGGATGACAATACTTATACAGTCGTGGGCGCTACTTCCTTTTTACGCGCCGATGGTTCTGGCTTCGATTTCGCCGGCAACTCTCCGCGCTGCTGGTCCACCCATGCCTTTGCAATTCCTACCGCCAGGGCCCGTACCCTCGCAATCACTCCTACACGCTCGGTCACCGAAATCGCGCCGCGCGCGTCCAGGATATTGAAGAGGTGCGAACACTTCAGGCAAAGATCATACGCTGCGAGCAAGGGAAAGCGAAGTTTGTCGCGTCCAACTCCATCGTTCTTCTCATGCTTCTCATGCACGAGTGCCGCATACTTCTCCAGCAATGTCTTGCTCTCAGCCTCGCACAATTCAAAGTGCCTCCACGCCTTTTCTACGTCGGCCAATTCGAAGTTGTACACCGAGAATTGCAGCTCATCGGCCAGGCGAACATCGCCATAGGTTGTCACACGCGCGCTTTCGGGATCACGCGCCCACACGATGTCGTAAATCGAATCTTTATCCTGCAAGAATGATGCGATGCGCTCAAGGCCATAAGTGAGCTCGGCCGAAATCGGGTCCAGATCGACGCCGCCGCACTGCTGAAAATAAGTGAACTGGGTGATTTCGAGGCCGTCCAGCATGACCTGCCAGCCGATCCCCCAGGCACCCAGGGTGGGCGATTCCCAGTTGTCTTCTTCAAACTTGATGTCGTGCTGGCGCAGATCAATACCCATCACGCCCAGCGATTCGAGATAAAGTTCCTGCACATTTTCTGGCGGCGGCTTCAGGATGACCTGTAGCTGCATGTGCTTGAACAGGCGGTTGGGATTTTCTCCATAACGCCCATCGGCCGGCCGTCGTGAAGGCTGCACATAAGCGACCTTGTAGGATTGCGGCCCCAGCACGCGCAGAAAAGTTTCCGGCGCCATGGTGCCCGCGCCGACCTCGACGTCGTAGGGCTGTTGCAGGACGCACCCACGCTCTGCCCAGAACGTTTGTAATCGCAGGATCAGTTCCTGGAACGTGAGCGGATTGGTTTTTTGGCCTGGCATGCGACTCTTGGCTGTGCTTCTTCAGTTCCCAGTTACTGGTTCCCAGTTCTCAGTGGAAACGCTATGCGGCAATCTTCTCCAGCATTCCCGCAGTTACCAGCTTCTTCTCAATGTGCCGCTGCAGCGTCTGGACCAGAAACTTGCGCAGATCGCTTCCCTGCTTCTTGGGCCAGGGTGTCCCCGCAAAACTTTCTACCGGCGCGCGAAACATCTGGGCCGCCAGCGCCCGCGATTCTCCGGAAATCTCGGATGATGCCAGCCGCTTGTCATCGGCGCACAGCAAGCCGTCGGTCAACGCGTGGAAGAAGGCGCGGCTGCCGTTCAATGCGCGTCCGCAAACCATGCACTCGCCGAGGTCGGGCAGATAGCCCATCAGGCGGGTCATCCACAGCTCAAAGTACGTCACCGGCATCCAGACATCGGGTCCGCGCAATCCCGCCAGGACCGCAAGAGCCAGCCGAAACACGGCATCATTGGCTTCGCGGTCGGGCAGCAACTCGTCGAGCAACTCCGCTACATGCGCCAGGGCGACTGCCCGGGGATAGCTTACTTCCGTCGCCAGCGGGGATTCCAGCACTTCGCAGGAATCCAGCCGCGCCAGTTCCTGCCGCTCACGATCTTCATAAAGAGCCCGCACGTAGGTGAGCGGTTCAAGCGCGCCGCCAAACCGTCGCTTCGACTTCTTGGCTGAGCGCGCCACGCCGCGAACTTTTCCCTCGGCTCGCGTAAACAACGTGACCAGCAGATCAGCCTCGCGCAAAGGATAGGTGCGCAGGACGATCGCTTCCGACTCCTTCAGTGTCATGGAAGCCCAGCAGGTTAACGTCTGATTGTAATGGAGTGGTGAGTAGATGGGAAGTAAGGAAGCTTTCAGCTAACAGTGTAAGAGATCGGATTGACTGATAGCTGAAAGCTGATGGCTGAAAGCTCAGCCTTTATCTTCCGAAATACTTCGCGTTGCGCTCGGTGAATGATGCCCACTTTTCCGGCAGATCGTCCAGCGCGAAGATGGCCGATACCGGGCACACCGGCACACACGCTCCACAGTCGATGCACTCTACGGGATCGATGTACAGCATCTCTTCCTCGGCGTGCGCCGGCGAGTCTTTTTTAGGATGAATGCAGTCCACCGGGCAAGCGTCCACGCAGGCGGTGTCCTTGGTTCCGATGCATGGTTCTGCGATCACGTAGGTCATGGTTCTGGTCTCCCTGGTGTGCCGAGCTGTACTGAACTGGATATATTAACAAGAATGCAAGCTGTGAGTGCAAGTTTTGGAGGACGTGTTCGATTAGCGGGTTCGCGAACCAAATGGAGGAACGGGCGTCCCGCCCGTCCCAGCCAACGGGCGGGACGCCCGTCCTCCATCGCCTAACTTGCTAATCCGGGTAAATTCTGCAAAAATAATGGTTTGTCTCAGCCTGCCTGAAGCAATTAGGAAAGGAACATAAGCTCTGTGTTAATGATTCGTCTGTCGCGCACCGGTGCGCGCAAACAACCGCAGTATCGGGTGGTGGTCATCGAGAAGGAACGCGCACGCAATGGCCGTCCGGTCGAGGTGGTCGGGACTTACAACCCCCGCACCAGCCCGGCCAGCATTGAACTCAAGCGTGAGCGCATCGACTACTGGGTTTCGAAGGGCGCCAAGCTGTCGGACCGGGTGAGCAAGATCGTCTCCCGGCCGGCGCCGGCCAGCGCCGTTCCGGTTGCCTGATCGTTGCCTGATCCAGGTTTGCGCCTTCCGGCAAAGTCCAACACATAGAACAGGATATCCCTATGAGCGAGCCCACCGGGGACATGCGAGTCCTGATCGAGCAGATTGCGAAAGCTCTGGTCGATGATCCCGCACAGGTCGCGGTCAATCAGGTCGAAGAAGATGGAGAGTCCGTGCTTGAGCTTACGGTTGCCCCGAACGATCTGGGACGGGTGATCGGCAAGCAGGGACGCACCGCCCGCGCCATGCGCAACCTGCTGGCTGCGGCCGGTTTGAAGTTCAACAAGCGTTTCGCGCTGGAGATTCTGGAATAGCCGGCGAGTTCATCACACTGGCGCGCGTTCTCAAGACCCAGGGACGCCGCGGCGAAGTCGCAACCGAACCGCACAGCGACGTCCCTGACCGCTTTCAACCGGGCATGCACCTGTGGGCCTTACCCAGGGATGGTGACGGACCCCGGCGCGAGTTGAAGATTGAGGAATTGTGGCCCCACAAAGGCCATCTGGTCCTGAAATTCGAAGGCGTTGATTCGATTTCCGAAGCTGAACCGCTGATCGGATGCGAGTTGCAGGTCCCGGCCAGTGAACGGTCGAAACTGGAGCCGGGTTGGGTTTACGTCAGCGACCTGGTGGGATGCGTGCTCTTCGACGGCGACCGCGAGATCGGCCTGGTGCAGGACGTACAATTTGGAGCCGGCGAAGCCCCGCTGCTTATCGTCAAAGCAGGAGCGAGCCAGTACGAGATTCCTTACGCCGAAGCATATTTGAATAACACGGATCTTGAGCGCAAGAAGATTGTGATGACATTGCCGGAAGGCATGCTCGAGTTGAACGCGCCGTTGACGGCGGAAGAGAAAGAGCAGCAAAAAAATAGCAGGAAGCTGTCATCCTGAGCGGAGTATCTGCTTCGCGAAGCGAAGCAGTTGCGGAGTCGAAGGACCCCTACCTCATAAAGATGCAGCGAGTATAGGGGTGCTTCGACGCTCTCGCCGCGCCAGGCGCGGCTCGGTGGCTCAGCATGACAACCTGCTGTGTATATCTAAGGTCCAGCGATGAAGATCGACATTTTAACGATCTTTCCTGATTTTTTTCGCGGACCGCTCGATTACGGAATTGTTCGCCGGGTGCAGGAAGCGGGTCTGGCGACCATCGAAGTTCACGACTTGCGGGCCTTTGCGCATGATCGACACCGCACCGTGGATGACCGCCCTTTTGGCGGCGGCGAAGGCATGGTGCTGAAGCCGGAACCGATCTTTGAATGTATTGAAGGTCTGAGCATCCAGAGCCGCGCCGGGCGCCTTGCGCCGGGTGGGAAACAGAGCGTAGTCCTGCTCTCGGCCCAGGGCCGGCGTTTCGATCAGGGCGTCGCAGAAGATCTTGCGAACCTGGAACGGATGGTCCTGATTTGCGGCCGCTACGAAGGCGTGGATGAGCGTGTGGGGCAGCATCTGGCCGACCGCGAACTGTCCATCGGCGACTACGTGCTGAGCGGCGGCGAGTTGGGTGCGGCGGTGATTCTGGATACGGTGACGCGGCTCATTCCCGGCGCGTTGGGAAACGAAGCGTCGGCGCGGCAGGAGTCATTTACGGTAGGCACGGCAATTCAAGCGGGTGGAGCCGACTCCACTTGTGGGTCGGGGGGATTGCTGGATTATCCACATTACACCCGGCCGGCGGATTTTCGGGGATTGCAGGTGCCTGAAGTCCTGGTCTCAGGCAATCATGAAGAAATACGCCGCTGGCGCCGGCGCACGGCTTTGGAAAAAACGTGGCGCAACCGGCCCGACCTGTTAGACGGGGCCGCGCTGGGTGACGAAGATAAAAAGTTGCTGGCCCGCATCACGGGCAAAGAAAACTGAACCATCAAGGATTTCTGTTACTGGGGGAAAAATCGTGACTAACCTGATCATCGAAAAACTTCTGGCTAAGACTAAACGCACCGACATCCCTGAATTCGTGCCCGGCGACACCGTTCGGGTGCACGTAAAAATCAAGGAAGGTGACAAGGAACGGCTGCAGGCATTCGAGGGCGTGGTGATTGCGCGCAGCCGGGGACCGCAGGCCAGCTTTACCGTGCGCAAGATCAGCTTCGGCCACGGCGTCGAGCGCATCTTCCCGCTGCATTCCAAAGTGGTGGACAAGGTGGAACTGCTGCGTTCCTCCAAAGTCCGCCGCGCCAAGCTCTATTACCTGCGCAGTCTGAAAGGCAAGGCCGCTCGCTTGAAGGATGTGGATCGCGAGCAGCCCGTGGCCGAAGTCGCCAGTACCTAGCGTGGCCCAATGTGGGCGCGAGCGTCATCGCTCTTGCCCTACCGCTGCGCAGCGCACGAATTGCACGAGCGATGACGCTCGCGCCTACATTCTGGCGCCCGGCTTATTTGTGGATTTCGAACTGCAAGGTGTCTTCGAGATGCTTCTCGGCTAGCTTGCGGATCAGGAACTGCAGCATCTGGCGCTCGCCCTTGCGGATCTCGCGGAATTCAATTCCGAGTCCTACCTGCGGTTCCGCATGCTTGACTTGGCCCTTCAGGGTCAAATCGTGATCGTCCACATGGAGTGTCACTTTCAACTCGGTGCCGGCCGGCACCATGTGCTTGGTCAGGACCAGGCATCCAATCTCTGACATATTTTTCAAGATAACGTCGGCTTTGAAGATGTGGGCACCTTGTTCCACCAGTTCAGCAGTCCCTTCCAGGCTAAAGCGTTCGCGGCGGCGGCGGCGCTCGTGGGATGCAAAGGTGCGAGACCGTTTTGCGTTTCCATCCAGCATGATGGGCTCATAGACTTCCACCATGTCTTTCAGTTCGGCTTCCCACAGCGTCCGGTCCGATTCCACAGACTGCAATCCGATTTGACCCGCCAGCTCCGAATTCGGTTCGCCTACCCAGACCACGCGGCAGAAGGCCTTGTTCTTGCCTCGCTCGATGGCGACGACTTCACCCGCTTCCTTCACGCAGCGCAGGCCCGTGACCCGGGCGCCGTGTTCGGAAATATCGTAAGTGCAGGCAATTTCGAGGCAGGGCTTTTGCGTGTCATCCCAGTAGGTGACGCGGATGGGAAGGGCCAGCTGAATGCGCTTTTTCTGGCGCTCTGGCGATGCTTTGGAAATGTCTTCTTTCAAAGTAAGTCCGATGCGCTGACGGTTCTCTAAACTGAAGCTAGCAACCGGCGGAGGGATCGTCAATTTACCCCGGTAATGGCACCTGGTGGTTACCTTCGGACCGATGAATCCATGGCAGTTGCGGGAAAAGCAGTGTAGGGCGGACGCCCTCGCCCGCCGCTTCTGACCTTGATCTCAGCGTCTAAACCAATCAGCTCGCAGCAAAGCCAGCAGGAACTGGGGAGTCAAAAGCGGCGGGCGAGGACGCCCGCCCTACACGAAACGGCTTTTTTCCACATTGCACCGCAAGCTCGGCCTGGGCGAAGATGGTCTTACTGTCACCTTCGTGCCGAAAGAACTCACACCCGCGCCCACGAAACCGCTCTCTGCTTCCGCCGCCAAGCTGCGTCTGCTGAAGAAGCTGCATTGCACCCTGAGGTTTGAGAGGAAGGCATCGCAGCTGGGCGCGCGCTTGATCGCTGGGGTGGATGAAGTCGGACGCGGTTCGCTGTTTGGTCCCGTGGTCGCTGCCGCCGTCATTCTCGATCCGCAGTATCGCGTGCGAGGCTTGCGCGATTCCAAGCTGCTCCCGGCGGAACGGCGTGAAGTTCTGGCGGAACGGATCCGCCAGCACGCTGTGGCCTGGGCGATAGCGGCGGTCGATGCCGCGCGCATCGATCAGATCAACATCTACCAGGCCTCGCGCCTGGCCATGCGTGAAGCGGTCTCCGGCCTCAACCCGGGAGCCGACCACTTGCTGGTGGACGCCTTGCGCCTGGATTGCGAACTTCCACAACAACCGATCATTCACGGCGATGCCCTTTCGGCCTCGATCGCGGCCGCGTCGATTCTGGCCAAAGTGGCGCGTGACCGCATGATTGTCGAATGGGACCCCGTCTTTCCGGTGTATGGACTGGCCTCGAACAAAGGGTACAGCACGCCTCGACATCTGGCGGCACTCCGCGAACACGGGCCTTCTCCCCTTCATCGCCAGTCATTCGCGCCGGTATGGAATGCGCCGGTGCCGCAGGATGTGCTGGCCTTCATGCTGGAGGAAGACGAGTCATTGGATAGCGCCGACCTTCGGCAAGCCTGATGCTGCATTGCTCCTGTCGGGCGGGCACTCCCGTCCGCCGCTTTGAGGTTGTTGGCTTCTGCCTGATAGGTGACCGGGACGCCACCCGACAGCCGGCGGGACGCCGGCGCTACATCGAAGATACAATCCCTTGCATGCAGCGCATGATGGTGGTAACCGCTCATCCCGATGACGAGGCCAGCAGCTTCGGCGGATCGTTGCGTCTATACAGCGAGCGGGGTGTAGAAACCTGCGTAATCTGCCTGACGCCCGGGCAGGCGGCCACCCATCGTGGCGGTGCGCGTAACGATCAGGAACTGGACGCACTGCGGCGCGAGGAATTTGCCGCCGCCTGCAAAATACTGAAAGTCACGCGCGGAATCGTGCTCGACTACCCCGACGGCCAACTCCACCGCCTGGACCTGCAGCGGGTGGTTTCTGACCTTACCCGCCACATCCGCGATTTTCGACCGCAGGTCCTGCTCACATTTGATCCGGCGGGCGGGGCGACCGGCCACACCGATCACAGCATGGCATCGGTCTTCGCCACTCTTGCCTTCCACTGGGCGGGACGCAGCAATCGCTTTCCTGACCAGTTGAGCGACTCGGTCGCGGCTCACCGGGTACAGAAGCTGTACTATGCCTCGAGTAATTCCGTCCTCCCCGGACGGCAGCCCGTCACCGTGGCTCCCTCGACAGCCAACATCGAGATCGGAAACTATCTGGAAACCAAAGTTGAGGCGTTCCGCGCCCACGCCAGCCAGCAACCTCTGTGGGCGCTGTTCGAAGAGTACGAACGAAAAGGGCAGAGCCAGGAGCGATTTCACCTGGCGGCTGCGGTGAAGCGTGGTCCCATCGTTCCGGAAGATGATTTGTTCGCGGGCGTAGTCGAAGAAGTGTCATGACAGCAAGGGACAGTCGTCGGTCGTCGGTCATCAGTCTTCAGGAAAAGCACCTGCATTCGCACAGGTATTCCTGACGACCGAAGACCGACGACTGACGACTCCTAGCGCGGTTTTATAATTTCGCTCAGCACGTCGGGCTTGGTTTCGTCCCGCACCAGGTGGGGGAATTTTTCTCCACCGTGATAATCCAGCTTGTAGGTTTTGTAGTAGTCCGTGTTCTCTACCAGCAGCTCGAGCGCGGCGTTGCTGGTCTTGCCTGCCTGCAGGGCGTCGCTCAGAACATCTTTTGTGAACTTTCTCCCATTCACGGCAACTACTTTCATGCCTGGCCCGATTCCGGCCTGGGCTGCCGGCATTCCTTCAACCGTATCGGTAACCACTCCATCACTTTTCAACCACAGTCCGATCGAGTATGCGGCGTTGATGGAGCCACCGTCGCCTTCCCTGGCCTGCACCAGCGGCGAACGGGTGTCGTCATAGACCAGTTTCCAGCCGCTGCCCTCGATGCCGCCCAGGGGAGCGCCTGGCCCATGGTTGGTCAGCCGCTCGGTCCAGAATCCGCGCCAGTCGTACGGCGCCACCTGGTTCAGCGTGTTCACGATATCGTCGAAGGTATAAGTTTTCACCTGCGGAGGCCCGCTCGGAGGTCCGTGGAAGATCCGGCAAAAGTCATCCAGGGATTTCTGGCCGTGAGTCTGCTGGCGAATGATGGTGTCCGCCCACAACCAGGTCAATTCATCTTCGTCATAGTAGTCGAGTGCTCGCCGCCACGACTCCCACTGGCGCGGCGCATCCTGCATCGCGGGAACGCCATCGGCGGTGTCCTGTAGGTTGCGCCAGGCGCGCCCGGGAGTGTGGTCGAGCTCGGCCGCCGTATAGGCCAGTGCGTCACGGAATTCTTCCGGTGTCCGTTGCCCCATGCGGCCGGTGAGAATCTCTCCAAGATATTCCGTGAGGCCCTCATACACCCACAGCAGATCGGTCTGCATGGGCTTTTCATAGTCAGAAGTCGCGAGATCGGCGGGACGCCGGTATTTTCCGTTCCACGAGTGCACGAATTCGTGGGAGAGCAATCCCGCGCCCAGCAGCCGCTTGGTCGGATCGACCAGGGCCCGTTCGCCGAGCCGGCTGTCGTTTGATTCATGATGCTCCAGCCCGAAGTGGGCTACGTGGTCGCTGAGGCTGAACAGAAAATGGTAGTCGCGATAGTGCTGCGCCCCAAACAGGGCGTCGGTTTGTTTCACCAGGTTCTTATAGTGGTCCCAAACCTCGGCGGGTGCATCGAGCGCGGCCGCGCTGTCGGCGGCGACGTCCATTTCCACCGGTGGCGTCTGCCCGGGATTGAGCGGAACAACTTTCAGATATTCACCCGTGATCACGGGGCCATCGACCAGCATGGTGAGCGAAACTGGAGCGAACTTGATCTCGCCTCCCGACTGCGAGGTCACCGCCAGCGAGGTCCCAAATTTCCAATCGGCCGGCAGACGCAAGCTGGCAGTGTAGGTCAGGTCATCCGAGGGCCATCCCTCCGGATACAGCAGAACATCGTTCCAATTGATGACTGCCATTTTGTCCGTGGCCGTGGCACCGCCGGTGTAGATGCCCTCCGACCCGGCAGGCGAGATGAAATCCAGCGAGGCTTCGATACTGGATACGCCCGCAGGCACATCTACGTGAAACGTCCAACCATCCAGCAGATCGCGGCGCCAGGACAGAGCCTTCCCGCCGGCAGTGAACTTCAGCCCGGCAAGGTCCTGAATCGGGCCGGTGGGACCGTGCTCGCCGGGAATCCACTTGGGATAATAAAGAGTCAGGGTCCCGGGTTTGGCGGGAATAGTCATGCGTGCGTGAAAGATTTTTCGAGGCGCGTCGGTAGCATCGACTGACAAGGTGACCTGCGGGGCAGACGCACTCGCTGCGATCACAGGGGAAACCAGAGCGACTAGCAGCAATACATGGCAAACAATCTTTCCGGGGAAGTGGGACACGAACACGCTCCTGGGGCCCTTATGGAATCGATTTAGAACAGATGAATATAACAGCCGCCGGCTATTCCGGTCACGTCCCCCTGCGTGGGTGGGGCGGGCGCCCTCGCCCGCCGCTGTTGCAGTTGATCTTGTAGTGGAATGTTTTGGTTGGACAGCGCGACTTCCAGGACCTCGGATCAAGACATCCGATCAGGAGGTCGGATCCTCCCGGCCATACACAGCAGCAAAATCAAAAGCGGCGGGCGAGGGCGCCCGCCCCACACACAGACTGCTCTCAAAAGCCAAATGCCAAGTGCCAAATGCCAGGCGCTGATTTATGATTTCCGCTGTGTCCTCGCACGCCCATCGCGGCCGCTTCATCACCTTCGAAGGACTCGACGGTTGCGGCAAGAGCACGCAACTGGAAAAGCTTGCGGGCGTGTTCGGCACGCAAGGCTTGTCAGTGGTGGTGACGCGCGAGCCGGGCGGAACAGCGACCGGGGAGAAGATCCGCCGCCTTCTGCTCGATACCGCGACGGCCGGCCTCTCCCCCATGGCGGAACTGGCGCTCATGTTCGCCTCCCGCGCCCAACACATCACGGAAGTGATTGATCCTGCCCTGGCGGAAGGGCGCGTCGTGCTCTGCGACCGCTTCACCGATTCCACCGAAGCGTATCAGGGCGGCGGCCGCAAGCTGGGCAGCGAGCCGGTGCTGGCGCTTCATCGCATCCTGTGCCGCGGCTTACAGCCGGATCTGACCGTCCTCATGGATTCCGACGTGGCCGCCAGCGTTGAGCGCGCCCGCCGCCGCAACAAAGCCGACGCTGCGAAAAATGGCCGCGCCAAACACGACGAGAATCGCTTCGAACAGGAGAGTCGCGCGTTTTTTGGCAGAGTGCACAGCGCGTACCTGGCGATTGCAGCTCGCGAGCCGCACAGAGTCGTGCTGGTCGATGCGCGAGGAACGGCGGCGGAAACCCACGCGCGCATCGTGGAAATTGTCAGACGAAAGATGAAGTTGGCAGCGAAAACGGCGTAAGAACGCACAGCACAGAGAAACACTTCATTGTTCTGAATAGAGCGAATAACCCATACTTTTCCGCGAACAAGACTCGCCTCCACCCAAGAGTGGTATGGTGAAATGGATACTTCGATGATTCACCTGGTTTTTCTCTGTGCCTCTGTGTCTCTGTGGTGAATATGAGTTTCACCGATTTCCACGGCAATTCCGATGTCGTCCATCGCCTGCGCGAGATGCTGGCGCGCGACCGTTTTCCCCAAGCTGTAGTTCTGGCTGGTCCGGCCGGTTCGGGAAAATACACGCTGGCGCTCATGCTGGCCAAGGCGATCAATTGCCTTGAGCCCATCACCACCGATGGCTTGCCTGACTTCTGCGGCAAATGTTCCAACTGCGTTCGCATTGCGCAATCGCAAGACCTCGATGCCCGCTTCGAGGAGGCGGTCGAAGCCCGGGAGAATTTGCGCGAGACCGACAAAAAAGAAACACGCCTGTTCGTTCAGACCCATCCTGATGTGCTCGTGATCCCGCCCGATCCGCCACAGATGATGATCAAAGTGGACCAGGTACGGCGGGTGATCGAGACCATCTACTACCAGCCGGGCGAGGCCAAAGAGCGCGTTTACATCTTTACCGAGTCCTCTTTTATGAAAGAGGCGGCCAACTCGCTGCTGAAAGTCCTCGAAGAGCCGCCCCAGTTTGCGACCATCTTTCTGCTGACCGAAAATCCGGGCGAATTGCTTGCCACCATTCGCTCCCGGGCGATGATCGTCACGCTGGCCGCTTTGCCGGCAGAGGAAATCGAGCAGGACCTGGCCAAACATCGTCCGGAGTGGACGCCCAGGCAGCGCGCTCTGGCTGCCCGTCTGGCCAACGGGGCAATCGGGGCCGCCCGCAGTTTTGATCTGGCGGGCTACACCGCCGCCCGCACCCAGGCCTTGACCATCCTCAATACGGCACTGCGCGGCACGGAACACACTGACTTGTTCAAGATGACGGAAACCTATCGGGCCGGCGCCGACGGGCGCGACAAGTTGGAGAAATTGCTGCGAACCCTCTACAGCCTGCTGCAAGACCTGACCTTCCTGAATTCGAGCACGCCGGAACTGGTCCGCAATACTGACATCCAGGCTGACCTGAAGAAGTTGTCGGAAGCCGCGGATTTCGGCTGGATCGCCTTGGCCGCCGACCGCCTGAACGAAGTCGAACGCGGAATGCGGCGAAACCTGTTGCGCTCGCTGTCGCTGGACGCGTTTGCCGCAGCGCTGGAAAAAAGCACTTAGCACTTAGCAATTGGCAATTAGCCCAAATCACCCGACGGCCGGATTCTGGCAAGGAGCCTGGACACCAGAGACTAATTGCCAAGTGCCAATTGCTAAGTGCTGATTTGCTAAGTGCTTTCTCCCCTGCTAGTTGCCCATTGTCATAGCCGCGCCTGCTGTGCTAGGTTATCAACAACTCACGCCTTCATCCCACAACCACGGCAGCGCGGGTTGTGGCCCGCAAAAAGCGTGTCTAACGGTGGCGCCATGAAAGATGCAGTCGATTCACTTCCAGCCGATCGGTCTGTGGACGGGGAGGGTTTTGCCAATCGCAAGCTCATTCGCCCTCCGTTGAGCCGGGCCGACCACAATCATGCGCAGGCACCCATGAGCGAGCATAAAGAGCGGCCTGACCGTCCCGAACGCAGCGACCGAGATCGACACGACCGGCCAGCCGGTGGCGCTCGAAAGGCCGCCCCGCCGGAACAGACCAATGCCGAGAACTTTTACTACCAGAAGCAGATGCAGTCGAAAACCCCAATGGTCATCGTACTGCGCGACGGCGAAGAAATTCACGGCATGATCGAGTGGTACGACAAGAGTTGCCTGAAAGTAGCCCGCAACGGCCAAACCAACCTGCTGATCTACAAGCCCGCGATCAAGTACATGTTTAAAGAAGGCGAGAACAGGAAATAGACCTCGGGCGTCAGACCTCGGACGTCGGCGAATCCCGCTCCTTGATTTTTCCGCACTTTGATCTTTCCGGCTGGATCTTAATTAAGCTCAAAATTCAGCTGAGAGGTTCGAGGTTCGACGCCTGACGTCCGGGGTCCGAAGTCCGACGCCTGAAGTCCGAGGTCCGAGGTCAGAGCTTAGGCAGCACGATTCCCTTCTGCGACTGGTACTTGCCTTTGCGGTCGGCGTAGCTGACTTCGCAAACTTCATCGCCGGTGAAGAAAAGGATCTGGCACAGACCCTCATTGGCGTAGATTTTCGCGGGCAGCGGCGTGGTGTTCGAAATCTCGAGGGTAACGAAGCCCTCCCACTCCGGTTCAAAGGGGGTGACGTTCACGATGATGCCGCAACGGGCGTAGGTGGACTTGCCCACGCAGATGGTCAGCGTGTCGCGGGGAATCTTGAAGTACTCGACCGAGCGCGCCAGGGCGAAGGAGTTGGGCGGAATGATGGCGCATTCCGAACTCACGGTAACAAACGATCGTTCATCAAAATTCTTGGGATCCACCACGGTGCAGTTGACGTTGGTGAAAATCTTGAACTCGTCGGCCACGCGCAAGTCATAGCCATAGGACGACAAACCGTAAGAGATCACTCCCTCCCGCACCTGCTTCTCGGAAAAGGGATTAATCATGTCTTTCTCGATGGCCATCTTGCGGATCCAGCGGTCGCTCTTAAGCATGCAGCTCCTTAGAATGCAGTCGTCAAATAGGGTCGTCAGTCGTCGGTCTTCAGTCGTCAGGAAAGTCCCTGCTCTGGGGCGCCTATTCTTGTTTTTTTGCTGAAGACTGACGACCGACGACTGACGACTGGGATACGACTGATCTTACGGGACACACGCTGCCGTTGACAATCTCTCTTATGTCCCTTAGCATCAATCACTTGGTAGGTTATTCTCAAGTCGACGGCGGGAGCCTCCAATGATCAAGCTCGACATCATCAACGAAGTAGTGAACAAAACCGGCATTACCAAGACCAAGGCCGAGTTGGCCGTCGAAACCGTTTTCGAGAGCATGCGGCGCTCCCTCACCAAGGGCGAACGTATTGAATTGCGGGGCTTTGGCGTGTTTAATGTACGGCCGCGCAAGACCGGAATCGGCCGCAACCCACGCACCGGCGCCGAGGTCTCGATTCCTCCCGGCAAGGCAGTGCGTTTCAAGCCCGGCAAGGAGTTGCAGTCTATCGACTAAGCCCGGGTTGCCGCCCGCGCACATTCAATTCGGGCTCATGTGGCCGCGGGCGACTCGCCCGCGAGGCAGCGTCCCAGGCCGTCGGTGACCCGCACGGCAACTCTCCGCGCAGCATCGCAGACTAGAGTTTTCATGTCCGACCTCAACCCTCCACTCCCCGCCCCAGAGACCACGTATCTGCCCGCAGAAGTGTACGTGGTGCGGCCTCCCAATCCCAGATATTGGCTGCACATCCTGTTGTTTGTAGCGACCATTTTCACCACGCTGGTGGTGGGCGCGAAGATGGAATTTGATTTTCTGAACAACGTGCCGCCGTTCGTGCATGGCGATGAAACCCTGCCGCTGTTTCCGGTGGGCTGGGCGCTGCATGAACCCTCCCGACTGCTGCTGGGAATTCCCTTCTCCGCCACGCTGTTGCTGATTCTTCTGGCCCACGAGATGGGTCATTACCTGTATTGCCGCTACTACGGCGTGTACGCCACGCTTCCCTTCTTCATCCCCGCGCCGACTCTGATTGGGACGCTGGGCGCCGTCATTCGGATACGCTCGCCCATCCGTTCCCGCTGCGCGTTGTTCGATATCGGAATCGCGGGGCCAATCGCCGGATTCACGGTTGCGCTGATCGTGCTGGTTGTCGCCATGAACCATTCCCACGTCATGCCGGGAGTGATGGCGAATTCAGATGTGGAGATGGGATATCCGCTGATCTTCCATCTGCTATGGACGGTGCTACCGCTCGCCGACGTGCATGGCGGGTCTTCGGCGCTGCAGGATATTTATTTTCATCCCACTGCGGTTGCAGCCTGGGTGGGGATGTTTGCCACGGCGCTGAATCTTCTGCCCGGTGGACAGCTGGATGGCGGGCATATTGTGTTTGCTCTTAACCCGCGGGCACACCGCATCGTGTCCCGGCTGACCATCCTGGCCCTGATTCCCATGGCGTTTTATTTCTGGGCGGGCTGGCTGCTGTGGGCGATCCTGCTCCGCATCAGCGGCATGCGCCATCCCATGGTGGAAGAATGGCCGGGCGTGACCCCGGGGCGGCGCTGGCTGGCGGCTTTCGCACTGCTGATGATGGTGGTTACGTTGACGCCGGCACCCTTCGCGCACAGCTCACTGTTGCAGGTGGTACGCGCTATACGCGGGCAATAGATTTCGTAGCGCCGGCGTCCCGCCGGCATTTAGCTTTAGTGCGGGCGGGACGCCCCACGACAGCCGGCAGGATCCCGGCGCTACCAAGAGCTAGTCCTCCACCACCCTGGCCGTCATCTCCTGGGAGGGCTCACCGCCAGCGATTTCCTGGGCCACAATCAACTGCCGCCCTTCAACCCGTATCTTAGGCAGGTGGAAGAAGAAAAGAACGGCCGCACCGATGCAGGCCACGGCGCCAACCGAGACTGTAAACGAGGCTCCCAGATGTTCCGCCGCCGCGCCTGCGAATAACGACCCAAAGGGCGCCATCCCCATGAACATCATGGTGTACATGGCCATCACGCGGCCGCGCAGATGATCAGGCACCATGGCCTGGATCAGCGTGTTTGAGGACGACATTTGCAGCATCATGCAGAATCCCACCGGAAGCAAGAGCGCGGCCGAGAGCCAGAAGTAGCGCGAGAAGGAAAACAGCACCAGGCTGAGCCCGAAGCCGCCGCACGAAAATGCGACCCAGCGGCCCAGTCCCAGGACTCCGGAACGCGTGGCCAGCGTAAGCGCGCCCAGCATCGCGCCCACGCCGGTTGCTCCCATCAGAATTCCCAGGCCGCGGGCTCCGCCGTGCAGAATCTGGTCCGCAAAGACGGGCATGAGCACGGTGTAGGGCATGGCCACCAGGCTCACCAGTCCCAGCAGAAGCAGCAGGGCACGAATGGGCGCGGTGTGGCGGGCGAAGCGATAGCCTTCAATCAGGTGGGCCAGGGCCGGACCGTGCGCTGCGAGCCTCGCCGGACGCTCGACCCGCATCATCAGCAGACCCGTGATGACCGCGATGTAGCTTAGAGAATTCGCCAGAAAGCACCAGCCTTCGCCGATCCTGGCGACGAGGATCCCGGCGATGGCCGGGCCGATGATGCGCGCCCCGTTGAACATGGAGGAGTTCAGAGCGATGGCGTTCATCAGGTCTTCCTTGCCCACCATGTCCACCAGGAAGGATTGCCGCGCCGGAATGTCAAAAGCGTTCACCACTCCCAGCAGCGCCGCCAGCACGAAGATGTGCCAAACCCGTATGAGATGAGTAAGGGTAAGAGTGGCAAACACCAGGGCCAGAATCATGGACGAAATCTGGGTCCCGATCACGACCCGCTGGCGATTGAAGCGGTCGGCCACGATGCCGCCCACCGGGGCCACCAGAAATACCGGAATCTGGCTGGCGAATCCCGCCGCCCCCAGCAGCAGCGCCGACCCGGTCAGGCGATAGACCAGCCATGACTCTGCAATACTTTGCATCCACGTGCCGATGAGCGAGATGAGCTGACCGCTGAAGAAAAGCTGGAAGTTACGGTGGCGCAAGGCACGGAGGGTCGCCGGCAGCCACGCCGCTCTCTGCAGCGCTGGTCGTGAGTTCACTGGCGATTACCCGCTAGCGCCTGAAGACATGCGCATCGATCACTTTCAGTCCGGACATTTGGATGCCGCCGGCAACCTGCTGGAAACGACCTCTGGCCTCGCGACCCAAAACTGGAAATTTGGCGAGCGGCGGCAACTTCTGGCTTCCGCCCTGCCCCAGCGTGGAGTAGAGTATTCGATGTTCGACGTCGGGTTGTCCGGGAGTTTTCCGACATGTTTGGCTAGTATAGAGGCTGGGCACATGTTGACCCTGGAATTTCCCCGCGCTCCGCGGAGAGAATTCCTCTCGACGCCGCCTCCTGCAAAACCATTCTGATGTTGGAATGCCGGCCATCGGAGAAACCATGAGCACCGATCAGGTTCATCTTGAGCGCCGCGCTTCACAGCGCTTTGACTTTCAGCTTCCGGTGGCCGTGCGCTTGTCCGGTACCGACCGCGAGGGCTGCGGCTTTACCCAGGACCTGAGCGGGCGCGGGGCATTCTTCTATACCGATTTCCGGGTCGCCGAAGGCGACGCGGTGGAACTCACATTCGTGATGCCCGCTGAAATTACGCTGACGGAAAATATGCGAGTCCGCTGCCGCGGACGCGTCACCCGGGTCCTGCCGGTAGAACGCAAGTTCGGGGTGGCGGTGCATCTGGAGGGATACGAGTATCTCTCAGCGGCCGAGACCGCGGCCCAGGCTGCGGCCAGCTTTCCCCGGGTTTCCGGCGGACACAACGCCACTCAGGACCGGAAGGACCCTGCCGCCTCAGGCCCGCCCGCCGTCGCCGTGGAAGGCTGAGCAGCGGGGGATCCCGTAATACCAGGCGCTGCAAGGGTTGCGGGGTGCGGTTTTTCCGCGGTTTTACTCCTTCCCAATCCCACTCTTTTTGCATAGAATGCTAGCTACAGATGGAAGAGCGGCTTCCGATTCCTCCTGATGTTGTTCCCCCCCGCAACGATCGAAGATTCACCCATAGTTTGTGTTTCGCATGATAGATTCGAATTTTCCGGGGGAAGTTTTGGTGAGTTACGGAAGTCACTTGGCGTAGCCCTTTTATCTCAATAACATACTGAATCAAGAAACTGAGTGATGCCAATGCAGGGTGTAGCGGTAACTCTTCTGACCGAAGACCGCGAACGGCTGTCGGTGCTCCAGCATCGTCTGGAAGGGACCGGAATGGGCCGCAACGTCTTCAGTCACGTGGGCTTTCCAACCAGTCCCACGGACCCGGTGCTGCGCCAGATACAGGACGTCCGGGCAGAAGTCGTCCTGGTGGATATTGACGCGCACAATCCCGCGCGAGCCATCAGCGCGATCGAACTGATTCAGGCGAACACCAGCGAAATTGCGATTTTTGCCGTCGGCGAACTGAACCATCCGCCCACCATCGTGGCCGCGATGCGCGCCGGTGCCGGCGAATTTCTGGAGCGCGAAGCGACCTCGGAGGCCCTGATCGAGGCCTTCTCGCGCTTTACCGCCAGTCGCGGCAAGGGCCGCGCTTCCTCGGGACGGGCGCGCATCTTCACCGTGATGAATTCGAAAGGCGGCGCGGGCGGCACCACGGTTGCCGTCAACACCGCCATTGCGCTGCAGGAAACCGTGGGCGGAGTTTTGCTGGTGGATTTTGCTCCGCTGGGCCATTGCGCTCTTCATCTCAACGTCCGGCCCACGTTCGGAGTGGTGGACGCGCTGCAGAATCTGCACCGCCTCGATGCCTCGCTGCTCGAAGGCCTGATGACTCAGTGCAAGGGCGGACTGCAATTGCTGGCCGGTCCGCAACAGCCCCAGGGACTGACGCCAACCGCGGCAGAACTGGCGCGCCTGTTCGATTTACTGGTGGCCCACTTCCGCTATGTCGTGGTGGACTGCTCAGGCCGCGTGGACCAGACCGCGAGGTTGCTCTGCGACCATTCGAATGCGGTCCTGCTGGTGGCCCAGGCGGATGTGGTTTCGCTGTGGAGCGCCAGCCGCATCCGCGCATTTCTGGAAGAAGGCGCCACCCGCGACCGGGTCCGGATCATTCTCAATCGCTACAAAAAGATTCCCGGCTTTACCGACGAGGACGTGGAAAAAGCCACGACTTGCAAGCTGCTCTGGAAGATTCCCAATAATTACCAGTCGATCGCACCCGCCATCGACAAGGGGGTCCCGGTGGCCATGCAGGAGAACACTGACATCGGCCGCTCATTCCGGTCTCTGGCGTCAGCTCTGGCCCACGCGTCCCCAACCGCCGAAGGATCTCTCGACCTGTCGTACCACGACGAGAAGGCGGATCCTTCCAAGAAGCCAGCCGGCCGGCTTTTGATCTCGCCCTTGCGGGCGGGCCAGTAGGTCTCTTCCAGTGACCCGACTGTCCAAGTACCGGGTGCTGATCTGCGGCGTCCTTTCGCCGCTGGCAGCCATTTTCTTGTATGTGCTGGTCTATGGGACCCTGACCCGGTACAGTGCCGATCTCGAAAAGGACTGGCTCTTTCGTCTCTCCGTCTCAACCCTCGCGATGACTGTGCCATTTTTTGTAGTCCTGGCTCTCGCGATCAAGGACCATGGCCGGCATGCCCTTTCGCTGGCCGGAAAAGTGGGTCTGGTCATCGCTTTTCTCTCGCTGGGCCTTGCCTGGAAGCCAGTGAGCGACGGCATCCTCCGCTCCCGGCAATCCAGAAACCTGGCCCTGCGCGACGTGGCAGCGCCGCCCTTCGACACTCCTGATCTTCAGGGAAAAATTCAGCGCCTGGCAGATCAGAAAGGCAAGGTCGTGCTGGTCAATATCTGGGCGACCTGGTGCGGTCCCTGCCGGCAGGAGATGCCGAAGCTTGACCGCTTATACCGGGAGCATCAGGGTCAAGGGTTCATCGTATTCGGGCTTTCGGACGAGAGCATCGATCAACAGAGAAAGTTCGTGGAACAGGTCCCGGTGACTTACCCGCTTCTCACCGTCAGCGGAACAATCCCGAACCTGTATCGGGACATCGCGCGTTACCCGGCAATTTTCCTGATCGACCGCCAGGGACGGCTGCAGCCTGCGCCCGGCCCGGACCAACCCTTCGCAAAGGTTGAGGCAGCCGTCGATGCTCTCCTCGCCACCGGTTCCTGATTAACTCTGCGCTAGGGGCAGACCACCTCTATCTCGCGTGAGCGGCGCGACGTTTAGCCTTTTCCTTTTCTGCCGTAGCCATTTCACCTAATCCCTCTATCGCAATAGGCTCCTGGTCTGGAAATTGAGCTACAAGTGTTAGGCTTCCTCCAACAG
Source organism: Terriglobia bacterium (assembly GCA_963699935.1). Taxonomy (GTDB): domain Bacteria; phylum Acidobacteriota; class Terriglobia; order Terriglobales; family Acidobacteriaceae; genus JAIQFF01. The sequence continues at coordinate 274,587 of CAVOVU010000013.1, read as the reverse complement.
CCTCTACGTAGTTCCGCAGGGTGGAAAGCAACAAGTCACTTCGCTTCTCCAGACGAGATATTCCATCTTGACCCATATTGAGCGTACGTGCCACGGTCTTTTGAGTTTTATTGACCGCATGCCTGAGTTCTCGAAGCGACATTTCGCGTGCAATTAGTTCGCGAGTCCGAACCTTAATCTTTTTCTGCCTCTCTGGGCTAATCTCGTTCAGTTTCTGCTCCAAAGTCTTCATTTCTACCTGGCCCCCTTTTGGCCCGCCTTCAAAAAAGCAAGGTGTCTATCGAACCTTGCGTCCGCCTGTTTGATAAGTTGCCGATAAAAGCGCTTCTCACTACCGCCCGATTTGTCGCCTCCGACAAGCAATATGGCCTTTTGCTGAGGATCGAAAGCGAATGCTATTCGCCAAACCCCGCCTGCTGCTTTAAATCTGAGCTCCTTCATGTTGTCGTGCTTCGATCCGTGGAGGGTATCGGCAGCGGGGCGCTTCAGCAGAGGCCCAAATTCTTGCAACAGATTTGCGTGCGCCAGCAGCTCATCCTGAACCTCCTGGTCGAGCGCATCAAATTCAGGCTCGAATTCGGCGTGGAAAAATACCTGCCACGACACAGGGCTAGTATGCACTGTACGACATATGTTGTCAAGGACATATTCGGGAAAAGCTAACGCGCGTCCTACTTTTTCTGCGAGCCTGAGCCCTGGACCTGAAATACATAAAGCGACTGGTCAAGAATGGTTGCCGGCTTCTGTTCCAGCAGCCAACGGTACCTCTCTGGTTCAGCCAGGTACTGTCCCGAGAGATTGGTTGCGCTCACCACTACCGTGCCGGAAACCTGCTTGTGTCCTCCGAAGAAATCAGACTGGATTCCGTACGCTTGCGGATCGACGCTGCCAAAATACGACAGCGAGATGCGCTCGCCGGGATGATCGCGTTGATAATCCCTGAGAGCCAGCAGTCCCTGCCCCCAATCGAGGTTGCTGTCGGTCAGCAGGCGATAGCTCTCGGAGGACCGGACGAATGGCGTGAAGTACGACAGATAACCCGGGGCAAAGCGCAATGCATCAGCCGCATTCAGCGCCGCCAGCAACATCAGGAGCGCGACCGCTGCCGGTTTGTGGCGGGCCCATTCCCAGGCCGCCGCCGCAAATAAAATTGCGAAGGGATACATCGGCAACACGTGCCGCTCTCCCAGGTTGAAGCGGGCGAAAATCGCCATCGCCATGTAGAGAGCGGGAAATGACGCCATGATCCACAAGTCCGGCGGGACGCGTACTTTTCTTCTCAGGGCGATCGCCAGGCCAGTCAAAGAGAGGCCCAGCACAATCGTCGGCCACTTCAGCAGAATCACGGCCGGGTAGTAAAGTTTCCATCCGCCACGGCTGGAAACTTCTCCCATAAAGAATGCGGGCTGCCCCTGCCGGTTATGCCGGACCAGTTCCCGGAAGCCTTCTACGTATTCTCCTGCCGGAACCAGCACACTGTAATTTCTCCCGTGCACAGGTTTGACGATCGGCTGGCTCCAGTTGGGAAAGGTGGCAGTCAAAGTGCCATCGCGGACGGTGAGCTGGGCCACGTGAAAAAAGTATCCTGCCCAGACCACCACGAACGCGAGCAGCAGCGCCGCCGCGGTCCTGCCCCAGTTCCATTTCACAGACTGGCTGGATTACTTTGTCTGCGCCCAGGAGAAGCATCCACGCCAGGGCCAGCACGAACATCGGCGCGGTAGAAAACTTTGCCAGCAGCATCAGGCCCAGCAACAATCCGAGCCCTAATGTCTTTTGCCAGGTCGGCTCGCGACGCCAGCGCACCAGGCTCCATGCAGTGGCGAAAATAAACAGCGTGGCGGCACCGTCGGTGGCCGCGATCGAAAAATGTGCGATCAGAGAAGGCGAGAACGCGAACAGGGCCAGCGCGAAATTCGCGGCTGTCCGGGAAAACAACCGGTCTGCGGCCCACCATACCAGCGCGGCCAAGGCCAGGCCCAGCAGGACATTCATGGCGCGAGCGCGCCAGGCCAAGGAGACCGGGTCGGGCGCAATGCGGGTCACGCGAAATGAATCGGGCAGCTGCTGTATTTCGACTTGCCACTTTGGACCTATGAGCGGAAGGGTGCACCACAAGCGGGCCAGCGGAGGATGGTCGTTGTACTGCTCGAACCGTCCGTAACGCCAGGCGTTCAATCCTTCCGCGATGTGCACGGGCTCATCGTAGGTCAGCGATTGAGTACGGATGAACCAGGCGCATTGCGTCACGTAGAGAAGTGCCAGCAGCGACGGGACAAGCCACCGCAGCCTCGCCGGCGGAACGGCTTTCGGCGCGGGCGCGCTCGATGTGGGTGGAACAATCTCCGGCCGAGTCATACTGGGCCCGCCGCGGCAGCGGGAGTTCACTTTACTTCAGCAAGAAGGAAAGTTCCACCGCGACCCACGTGGGGACCGCCCTCGGCTGTCCGGCGGAGCAAAGCTCCGCTAGTTCGCTCCCGGCAAGAATGTGTCGAGCCCTGCTCGACCGGACAGCCGAGGGCGGCTGTCCCCACGCGAGTCGTTGCCGGAGATACTTCACATCGACCTCCGGCTGCTAGACTGGGAATCTCGTATGGACAAATCGTCCGTCACAGGGCCGTGGAACGCCGGCTCGCTGCTGATCGTGGGTCTGGGTTCTGGAATATTTGCGGGCCTGGTTGAAGGAGCGGGGCTGCTGTTCTTCCAGCGGCTCAATTGGGCCCGCTGGGGCCCGATGATCCACGTCTCCGGAGAGATTGTGTGGATCTCACCCATCGTTTGCGTCACGCTGTTTCTGTTTCTGGCGCTGATCTGCAGCGCAGTGGGCCGTTTCGTGCCTCGCCTTCCCACGGTTCGAGTGCTGGCCTTTCTGCTGACATTCTTCAGTGTCTATGACTGGCTCACCTTGACCGGCCGGCTCTACCACCGCGCCTGCCTCTTGCTGGCTCTTGGGCGTCGCTGCGGCTTTCGCCCGCTGGTGCGGCAAGCGGGAAAACACCTTCCTGCAATTCTGGAAGAAAACCACGCCATGGCTGCTTGCAGCGTGGATACTCGCCTTCGCCGGAATCCAGGGCGGCAAGAGGCTGCAGGAGCGGAATGCGGTGGCGCATCTTCCGGCAGCCGCGGCGGGTGCACCCAACGTGCTGGTGATTGTCATGGATACGTTGCGGGCCGATCATGTCTCCGCCTACGGCTATGCTCGTCCCACCAGCCCGAACTTTGACCGCATGGCGCAGCAAGGAGTGCTGTTTGAAAATGCGGTTGCTACCACATCATGGAGCCTGCCTTCGCACGTCTCGCTCCTGACCGGGCGTTACCAGTTCGAGCACGGGATTGGAAATGTGCAGCCGGCGCCGTGGCTGGGATGGGGCCGCCAGGGCCTTGGCGGATTCCCGACACTCGGTGAAGTCCTGGAACAACGCGGTTATCGCACGGGAGCATTTTCCGCCAATCGGACTTACTTCAGCACCAGCCTCGGTTTTGGCCGTGGCTTCCAGCATTTTGAAGATTATTTTCATTCGCCCGCCGACATGTTCATTCGCACGCTCTACGGCCGGGAGTTCGCACGCATCTATCTGAACCGCACCGACAAGAGCAAGGTCAAGCGCGCCCTGCGTTTCCTCGGCATGGACTCGATGCTGGACAAGGATTCGGAAGGGTCAGGAAATTACGGAGGCGCGCAGGGAGTGCGCAAGCGGGCCGACGTGGTCAACCAGGAACTTCTGCGCTGGATTGATCGCGAAAACACCGATCACGGCAGAAACGATCGCGGTGAAACGCATCCTTTTTTTGCCTTCCTCAACTATTTCGATGTGCATTATCCCTATGGCGGCCCACCCACCTATCCCAAGCCGGGGTGGGACCATGGTGGACGCATCGATGAATACGATGCCAGCGTGAAATACGCCGATGACGCTCTGGGGCGCCTGATGCAAGCGCTCGACCAGCGCGGACTCTCGTCCAATACTCTGGTGATCGTAACCTCGGATCACGGCGAGTCTCTCGGACAGCACGGGCTGACCTATCACGGCCAGGCTCTCTATCGAGAATTGATCCATGTGCCCCTGATGATCTTCTATCCCGGCCATGTGCCTGCGGGCGTGAAGGTGCTGAGGCCAGTCACGAATGCGGCCATACCCGCGACCATCATCGATATTCTCGGCGGCCGCACGCAAAACAACATTTTTCCCTGTTCTTCTCTGAGCGCGTTGTGGCAATCTGGCGGCGCGAGTGATTGGCCCGACCCACTGTCGGAACTGGCGCGCAACGACATTGCGGATAAAGAAGACAGGGCTGCGGCAAAGGTCATACCCACTGCAACCACCGGCTCCATGAAGTCTCTGGTTACGCCGCAGTGGCAATTCATCACCCATGAAACCATGGGCGATCAACTCTACGATTGGGCGGTGGATCCGGAAGAATCCAACAATCTCATTCACGCGGCGGAAGGCAACAATGCAGCTGTCGGTTTTAAGTCACAGATGGAAAATGTGATGCGGCCGGTGAAATAGCCGTCACTCCCGGCATAATGCCGTCGAGCTGCGCTCGACGGACACCCGAGGGCGGCCGTCCCCACGCGGTCGCGGATAAAAAATAAGAGGTAGGTAGCCGTACCTACCTCTCTCGTGGGGTGAACTCCTCAAAACCGCGACCGGGGTAGGTCGCGCATGAGGTCACAGGAGTTAAGTACAAATTAGTCCCTGTGATCACCGGCCGCAATACTGGGAAAATACTACTTCTCAGTTCCGCAAATTGCTGGAGAGCGCGCCGCCGCAAGTCCATTTCTCACACAGGCTTGCATCCCTAAATCGAGCGCAGGGCGCGGCTGGGGTCGGCGGAAGCGGCACGGGTTGCGGGAAGCGCCGACGCCAGAAGCGCCATCAGCATCATGATCACGACGCCCGCCAGGTAGATGAGTGGGTCGGTTGCGCTGACCTCGAAGAGGAAGGAGCTAACCATGCGGGACGCAGCCAGCGAGACAAGCACGCCGAGAACGCATCCGAGGAGGGCCATTTTCGCGCCCGAAATAAGAACGAGTCGCGCGATACCGGCACGCTGCGCGCCCAGTGCCATGCGGATGGCAATCTCCTGGGTGCGCAACGAAACCGAAAACGCAACCACGGCGTAGATCCCGGTGATCGCGAGCAGCAGAGCGCCCAGGGCAAAAGCGGTAATGAGATCGGTGTTGAAGCGGCGCGGCGCTTCCGCGCTCGAAATCACGTCATTCATGGGCTGTACTCGCTGCAGGGCGAGCAGCGGATCAATCTCGGCGATGGCTGCGCGCAGGGTTTGAGTCATCTGCTCCGCCGGAAGGGCTGAACGCAGGGTAATACATCCACCCACCGCATCAACCAGGGTCCCTGAGGTCTGAGGACCAGAAAGAATTGCAGGCTGCAGCGCAGGGGCATACCACTGAGCCATGCCAGGCTCATCGCGAGGACCGAACTTGGCATCGGCAACGACGCCAACCACCGTTGCCCACGGCAGTCCCTTCTTCGGATTGCCGACATGCATGCGCTTTCCGATGGCCGGCTGACCAGGCCAGGACTGCCTGGCCATCGACTGGCTCACGATCGCCACCAGCGGAGCGTTGGAGCGGTCTTCCATGGTGAAATACCGGCCCTCGAGCAGCGGGATACCCATGGCCTGGAAGTAGTCGCCATAAGTCGTTGAGAGCATGGAAAATTGCAGCTTCCAGCCATCGGCCGGCATACCTTCGACGGTATAGGTGGCCTCTCGCACCGTGCCGGATGCGGGCAGTTGGTCGGTAATGCCAACAGCGATCATTCCGGGCTTGCTGGCCAGCCGGTCGATGACGGCTCGGTTGAAAAAATCGACAGAAGCATCCGTCGCGTATTGGTTCAGGGGCAAACGATATTCGGCGATGAGGACGTGGTCGGGACGGAAGCCGGGATCAACGGCGCGCATTTTCTGGACGCTGCGCAGGAAGGCACCCGCAATGGTAAGCAGCACCAGCGCGATGGCGATCTCCGATACCACCAAGGCTGAGCGGAGCCAGGAGTGACTCGCAGCCCCGGTGCCGGTTCCGGCACCCTCTTTCAGACCTTCGATCAGGCTGGCCCGCAAGGCCGCGAAGGCAGGCGCGAGACTGCAGAGAATGCCGGTTCCCAGGGCGAGCAGGAGGGCAAAAGCGATCACGCGCCCGTCCATCGCAATGGAGTTGACGCGTGGCATCGAGGCGGGCAGGAGATGCAAAGCAGTGCGAATGAGAGTCGCGGCAAATGCCAGGCCGAGCAGGCCTCCGGGCAGGCTGAGCAGCAGACCTTCAAAGACAGACTCACGAATGATGATTGCAGAACGCGCGCCCAGAGCAAGTCGCAACGCGTATTCGCGGCGACGGCGAATGGACCTGACCAGCAGCAGCCCGGCAACATTGACGCACGCAATCAGCAGAACGATGGAGACCGTCAGGAACAGAGTCCGGAGTAACGGCCGAACCTCCGCGACGGCATACTCACGCAGCGGCGTGACGTCACCGCGAATGTGAATCGCAGACATCCCGGCAGGCAGAGCGCTCATGATCTGTCTGGCAACACGGTCAGCGTCCTGCGCGGCCTGCGACACGGTGATGCCATCCTTGAGGCGGGCAACCATCTGGTATCCCCAAAAGCCGGCGTGCTGGTCGGAAAGTTCGTCGGGGGTGAGGCTCAACGGCACCCAAAGCTGCGCCTGATCGAGAGTTCCATTTTCTATCGGAAATTCAAAACTGCGCGGCATCACGCCGACAATCGAGTAGGGCCTGCGGTCGAGAACGATGGAGCGGCCGAGGACACCCGGATCGCGGTTGTAGCGGGTCAGCCATAGAGCGTAACTGATGACAGCCAGCGGCTGATGAGCATTCTCTTCCTCCTGAGAAAAGATGCGGCCAAGAATCGGACGCACGCCGAGGGTCGGGAAGACGCCCGCGGTGAAGCGGGCGCCGTTGATTTCTTCCGGAGTTCCGCCGCCCGAAAGCTCATAGCTGGCGGCGGTGTAGGCGCCAAGAGAGGAAAAGGCGCTGGTTGCGTTCGAGTACGTGCCAATCTCGCGGGCAGTGACAGGAGTACTCGCGTTGTCCCCCAGATGATCTCCCAGGAGAACCAGGCGGTCGGGATCGCTGAACGGAAGCGGCCGCAGGAGGATGCCTTCGACCAGCGAGAAAATAGCTGTGGTGGCGCCGATGCCCAGTGCCAGCGTGAGCACTACGGTCAGGCTGAAGCCGGGCGTTTTCCGCAGTTGGCGAAATGCGAAGCGGAGATCCTGTGCCAGTGCGTCCATTGCATCCTTCCTGCCTTGAGCAATCTCCCGTCTCGCGCCATCCTGAGGGACTTCAGCCCTGAAGGATGTGGCGTTTAGCGGACATACACCTCCGCAGCGTGACAGCCACTAACAAGGGTTCACGGGCCAAACTTTTCTGCGATTTTTCGGCGCGTTCGTGAGACAATTTTGCCTGGAGGCTCCCCCATGTACTTGCGACTGGCCTTTTGGACCTTGTCCATGGCCTACACCTCCGTCCTGTTTTCCCGCGGCACCAGCGGCGCTTCGCCCGGCATCATGCTCGCCGCGGCTGGCCTCGGCGCGATACTCGGCTTCAGTCTGGGTGGAATGTTCGTCAGCCGCCGCACGCGCAAGCGCAGCTGAACAATTTCCATACCAGAAACGAGTTCAGTAGCTTCCGAGCGGCTTGATCCCCTTGGATTCCACGCACTCGTAGGCACGCCCTGCCGCGAGATTCTTGTGCTCTTCCGTCCCGCCGCTGGGCCAATCGATCACCAGGCGGTCAACTTTTTCTCGCTTCCCCAATCCGAAAGTCAGGGGCAGTTCGGACTGCGAAAGATAACTTGATCCTCCTTTGACCAGCCGCGACTGACTGGTCTCACCATGAAAGATTCGGACCCGGGCCCCAATCGCGTCGCGGTTCGATTTGGTGCCGACCAGCCGGATGCGAATGCTCTTGTTGCCGCCGGTCTGGTCGTTGCGAAAAAGATAAGCAGGGCCGTTGTTGGTGGTCATCAGCAGATCGAGATCGCCGTCACGATCAAAATCTCCGTAAGCCAGTCCGCGGCCCACCTTGGGCTGCGTGAAACCGCCGCCGATTTCGCCGGCCACATCGCGAAACCTTCCCTGGCCATCGTTGAGAAATAACTGGGGCGACTGAGCGTAGCCGACTCCGCGCACGTTGCGCACCGTGTCATCAATATGGCCGTTGACAACCGCGAGGTCGAGCCAGCCATCAAGATCGGCATCGAGAAATACGCAGCCGAATCCCAACCTGTCTTTCGACGCGAGCCCTACTCCGCTCTGGGTGGCTACGTCCACGTAATTTCCATCGCCGGACGCGCGGTAGAGGCCGATCATCTCGTTATCGAAGTTGGTGATGGCCACGCCGGGCCTTCCTGAGTTGTTGAAGTCGGCCACGTCCACGCCCATGCCGGCGCGGGCCTTGCCCTCGGCGCTGAAGGCGATACCGGCCTCCACCGCAACGTCCTTGAAGGTGCCGTTGCGCTGGTTGCGATAGAGTTTGTTGGGTTGCGTGTCATTGGCCACCAGCAGGTCAGGCCAGCCATCTTCGTCGTAGTCGAGGAGGGCCACGCCAAGGGACTTCGAGCTGCTGTCGAAAATTCCGCTGGTGGGCGTGACGTCTTCAAATTTTCCGTTTCCCAGATTGCGAAACAGCCAGCAGGTTTCACCCCGGTAAGCTTCGGGAGTGCAATAGGATTTATTTTTCCCGTCGAGGCTGCAGAAGACGTCGTGCTCGGGAGACCACTTCACGTAATTGCAGACAAACAAATCCAGCAAGCCGTCGCGATCGAAATCGAACCATAGCGCGGACGTACTGAATGCCTGGCGCCCGCCCAGTCCGCTGGCCCTGGTAACGTCGCGGAAGGTGCCCCTGCCGGTGTTCTTGAACAGGACATTCTGCCCGACGCAGGTGACCAGAATGTCGGGATAGCCATCGTTGTCATAGTCCCCGACCGCCACCCCCATGCCATACATCTCGAGGTCGAGGCCGGCGCTGCGGGTAACATCGGAAAAAGTGCCGTTGCGGTTGTTGCGATAGAGTTTCAGCGTGCTGCGTTCGCGTTTATGCCCCGGCCAGTCCATGCCGTTAATCAGCAGAATGTCCTGCCAGCCGTCGCCGTCGTAATCCAGAAAGGCGCAGCCCGCGCCCAGCGTCTCCGGCAGCAGCTTGCCGCCGTAAGCTCCGCTATTGTGGTGGAATTGCAGGCCGGACCCGGCGGTCACATCGACCAGCCTGAATCCAGGAGCCGGCGCGGCCAGCGCATCGGGCAAGAAGCCTGAAGCGGACGCCAGGCCGGCCATGCCCAACAGAAAGTGACGCCGGTTCACGGAAGATTTACCAGTCCGTTGCGGATCGCATAAACCACCAGTTCGGCGGTCTTGTGAATTCCCAGCGCGTCCATGATGTTGGCGCGATGCACGGCCACGGTGTTGGCGCTGAGATCGAGCACCGTGGCAATTTCTTTGTTGGATTTACCTTCGACAATCATCTGCAGGATTTCAAGTTCACGCGGGGTGAGATGCTCGGCGCGGTCGCCCTTGAGGTTTTCAGGACGATTGAGCTGCGAGTCCAGCACGGTTTCTCCTGCCACCACCCGGCGGATCGCCGCTCCCAGTTCCAGGTCCACTGCATTTTTCAGGACGTATCCCCGGGCGCCGGCGTCCAGGGCCTGGCGCACCAGGGTTTCCTCGGGATGCATGCTGAGCATGAGCACCAGGGTTTGCGGCTGCTGCTCGAGAATCTTCCGGGTGGCCAGCAGACCGTTCATGTTCGGCATGGCGCAATCCATCACCACCACGTTGGGCTTGAGTTCGTGCGCCAGGCGAACCGCTTCCGCGCCATCGGCGGCTTCACCCGTCACCTCGATGTCGGGCTCGTCTTCCAGAATGCGCCGGAATCCGCGCCGCACCAGGCTGTGGTCATCCACCAGAAGGACAGAAATTTTATCCGGCATGTGACTCCAGCTTTTCTCCCACTTTTTCTCCCATACTCTCCCGGGGAACGGTCAACCGAACCAGAGTGCCAGTCGGCTGTGGCCGGATGAATTCGATAGCGCCGCCCAACAGTTGCGCGCGCTCCCGCATCGCCACCAGCCCAATTCCCTGCCGCACGGACTGGGCCACGAATCCACTGCCGTGATCTTCCACTTCCAGCTCCAGCGCCCGGGGCAAATAGCGCAAACGTACCCAGGCTTCCCGGGCCCCGGAATGCCGGGTCACGTTGTTCAGCGCTTCCTGCACCACGCGATATACATGAATAGCAGCATTTCCGTCCACGGGATAGGCCGCACCCGATTTCTCATAGGATATGTGAATGCCCGCCTGCCGTTCCACCACGGGCAAATACCAGTCCAGAGTGCTCTCGAGACCGGTCTCATCCAGCATGACAGGATGCAGCGCCTGGGAGAGGCTGCGCACTTTGTCCAGCGTGGATTGCGCGATCTCGGCCACTTCGCGCAGCTCGGCGCGCAACGGCGAACCCTCCGGAACCTGGTTGCCGGCGCGGGACAGCATGGCACCCACCGCGGTCAGAATCTGCCCGAACTCGTCGTGCAGTTCGCGGGAAACGTGGCGCAAAGTGGACTCCTGCGTCGAAATCAGTTTCTGCGCCAGCTCGCTGCGTTGGGCCGAGAGCGCGGCCAGTCGCGCAAACAATTGCCGGTTGGAACGGATCGAATACAGTCCGGTCAGCAGAATGGCGACCAGCGTGAGCGTAAGAAACAGATAGACCTGGCGCTGCACCCGGTCGTAAATCTCCGCGATGCGCAGAGCTGCCTGCTCCTCGCTTTCGTTGTTTTGCACCAACAGCCGTGCCACGGCCGTGCTCAGCGCGGCCTGCCGCGCCTGCAACGAAAGCTGGATCTGGGTGCGGGCCTCGCCGGGCTTGCCACTCGCCGCCAGCGCGAAGGTGCGATCGACCGCGTCCCAGAACTGGGCCATGGAATTCTTCAGATACTGACGCTGTTCCGGAGTACGGTCCGCAACCGCAACCTGCTCCTCTTTCGCCAGAGCGTCGTTCAAGTCCGACCGCACCCGCTGGAATTGCGCCGTCCATGCGGTCAGGGGATAAGGCTCGTTGTTGTCCAGCATGTCGCGCATGGCCAGCGCCAGGGTGTTGAGATCGTTTTGAATGCGCAGCAGTTGCAGGGAGTCTTTGCGGTTGCGGTCCACCAGGTTGTTCTGCAATTCCCGCAGGCCGGAGATCTGCCGGGTGATGTATCCGGAGTAGGCCACCACGGCGGCCAGGGTAATGATCAGCCCCAAGACAAGTCCCGGAGTCGGAGACCGATGAGGCGCATGTGGGCGCGGCACGCACCGAGGATACAACGCGCTGGCGTGAAGTGCCACTGTGGGGAGCACGTGGCAATTAGCACTTGGCAGTTAGCAGCGTTCCACGCTGACTATCCCAGCTGCGCCCTGTCATCCTGAGCGCAGAAACAGCTTCGCTTCGCGAAGCTGCTTCGGAGTCGAAGGACCCCTGCCAGATTTGCGAACTGGAGGCTCGCGCAGTGCGGGCTCGATACGACCGCGCAAGATTCGGGCGCTCTTGTGCAATAGGGGTCCTTCGACTTCGTGGAAAGTTCGCGAGCGAACTTTCCGCTCCGCTCAGGATGACAGATGAATTTAACTTTGGATGATACCTGGTCTTACTTTTGAGCGGGCGTGTCCAAATCTTTCGGAAACGATTTGAAATCGACATCGCGGGATTTTGCAGCGGTCTTCTTGTTTGCGTCCGTGGTGTTTTGGACCAGATTGCCTTTGAGCAGGTAGTAGGCTTCGTCTCCGGGATTCTTGCCCGGTCCGCGTTCGACGGTGCCCTTGAAGTCGTACCACACCCCGTGCACCGTCTGCGTGGTGAAGCTCAAGGCCGTGCCCTCGAGTTTGCCCTCCTTGAAGAACAAATCGAGAAACTCCCCTCGATCGCTTTCCAGGTCGCCGTAGCGTGAAATGAAGCCGGTCACGCGGCCTTTGTCTTCGACGGTGAGTTGCACAAATTCGCCGTCCTGCAAGAAGGAATACATGCCGGAATAGTCGTCGGCGGGTTTTGGGGCGGGCGGATTGGGCGCGGTATTCTGCGCACTCGAGAGCAGGCAGGTCAGGAATAGCGCAGCGAGGGTGATCCGGTACAGTCTGCCCATGTGCGTATTAAAGCATGGAAAGCAGAAGTAGTGGGATAACCCGTGCCCAGTGTGGCGCGGGCGCCCCCGCCCGCGTGCTTCCCGACGGGCGGGACGCCCGTCCTCCATCCATGAACTGATAGTTATCTGTGGCCCGGAACGCACGCTATAATTGACGTTTCGCGCGATGCGGTCCACTCGATGAAGCCAGCCTCGGTGCTCCTGGAATCCTTGTCGGAATCAGAGTCGAAAGCCACGCCCGCACCGGCGTTTCTGGTGAATCTGCCCCCGTGGCATACGGTCTTCCTGCACAATCTGTCAGACCTGTTTCGCCCCAGTCAAGATTCATCTCTCCACCTGTATTCTCGTCCGGGCTCATTCTGGCCGGATGTTTTCGTCACTTCCCGCCTTCCGTGGAACCGTTTTGCGCAGTCGGCCATTTGTCATGTGGCGTTCATCGTGGCGTTGTGGGGATCGGTGCAGCTCTGGCCACAACAGCCCCAGGTACTGGATCGGCCGGTTTTCAATCGTGCCGACGTAATTTATTACGCTCCTTCCGAATATCTTCCGCCGCTCGATACCGGGGGCGGGCACAGACCGGTTCCGCAAAAAGGCGAGCCGGAGCACGCGCCGCAACCCATCATTTCAGTGCCGGCGGAGGCAGACAACCGCACGCAGACGATCGTCACTCCGTCCGACATCAAGTTGAATCATGATGTGCCCATGCCCAATATCGTGGCCTGGTCGCAAACCCCGGCCCAGCCTGCGATGCCGCTGGCATCGACAACGGCGGCCGCCAGCCTGAGAGTGCCTGAGATGCCGGTCACCGCGGTCGCGCCGGCACCGGACGCCATGCCGGCCAACCGCCAGCGGGCGCCAACGTTTTCGCAGACCGCGGTGGCCCCGGCTCCGGAAGTTGATGCGGAATCCTCGCGCACTCTGCGCGCCCCTCAGGCCGCGGTGGTCGAGCCTCCTCCCAGGGTGGACGCGGCGACGGCGCGTCGAATGGGAGACATCAGCATCGGGCACGCGCAAGTGGTTGCGCCCGCGCCGGAATTGCCCATGGCCGAACAGTACGCCGTTACCGGCAGGACGCAAGCGAGGCTCGGCGGCAGTGCAGGCGCTGCGGTGGTGCCACCGCCTCCTTCGATCCCGGGCAATGCCGGCTCCAGTGCCAATGGCCGGATCATCGCGCTCGGAATTCATCCCTCCGCAATGGCGCCCGGAATGGCTATGCCGGCCGGAAATCGTCGCGGGACATTTGCCGCCACTCCCGCGGGCAAGGCCGGTGCGCTCGGCACTCCTGATATTTCCGCCAGCACGAACCCCGGCAGTGGAAGCGGTTCCGGCAAGAACCGCGAAGGCGTCCCTTCCGGCCTGATCGTAGGCGCAGGTCCCGACGGCCAGAACCGTTCGGCTGTGGCGGGTCAAGGACCGGGGAACGGAACCGGTGGCGGCACAGGCACCCGAAGTTCCGACAACTCCCGCCTGATGGCCGATGCGACGCCGCCGCGAGTTTCGTCAACTCCTCCCCATTCGCTTTCGGAAGTGTCCCCAGATAAAGCTACCGAGGTAGATCGCTGGATTTTTGGCGCCAAAAAGTTTTACGCCATGACCCTGAACATGCCTAACCTGAATTCCGCGGGAGGAAGCTGGGTCATTCGCTTCGCCGAACTCAATCCGAACGAAGCCAAGGGCGATTTGACCGCTCCCGAAGCTACCCAGAAAGTGGACCCGGCCTATCCCCTGGAACTGATGCGCCGCAACGTACAGGGCACGGTCACGCTCTACGCCGTGATCCGCAATGATGGTTCGGTAAGCGATGTGCGGGTGCTGCGCGGGGTGGACGACCAGCTCGACCAGTATGCCCGCACCGCCCTTGCCCACTGGCACTTTCGTCCGGCCACCAAAAACGGCGCTCCCGTGGACCTCGAAGCCGTGGTGATGATTCCCTTCAAGCCGGTGCGCTTCAAAACTGGTTTCTAGAAGCTTTTCAGCCGCGCGCGTCGCGCTGCTGTGCTCTACACTTGCCGATTAACAGCGCCCGGTGGAATGCTGGTTCTCGTCATGATGGCGTTACGGAAGGCTGCTTGACGGGCCGGGAACCGCAGCCGCCGAAGGGTGAAGCGAAGTTCCGCAGTACGGGCAATAGATATCACCTGCCCCAACCACGCGCTGGCACTGCGGACAGTTCGGGCTCAGTTTGTAGTTGCAGCGCGGGCAGAAGTTGAATCCCGTCTGCACGGCATTCCCACATTGCGGGCAGGCGCTGCTGCGCGGTTGCCGCAGGAGGAAGTAAAGAATGATGCCCAGAGCGTTGGGAATAATAATGGCCACAATCGTCCAAAGAACCGGGCTCATGCCGCGTCGTTTCGCGTCGCGGTTTATGTAGCCGATGAGCAGCAGATAGCAGGCCCCAACAAGGCCGGCACGCCAGGCCCATCAGCGCTCGCCCCCATGCCGGCGGCGCGCCCGAATGCCGAGCCAGCACTGCATTGAAGAAGACCTGGGCGACGATAAATGCGATCCCCGCGAGCGCCCATGCCCACAGCGGAACAATTCTGATTTCCGCCGTCAATCCAGTTTGAGTTTCGTTTCTTACCTGCATAAATTTTTCCACCTTGTCTCGTGCCATTACCGCGACTGCTCGCCGTTGTTCGTGAGGTGCGTGCCGCGAGCCAACAACAGCACGCTTACCACCAGCGCCGGCGCGATGAAGAAAAACATGAAGCCCGTCTGCCAAACCAGGGTCGAGACTCCGGCCCGTTCGCCCATCCAGGCAAAGAGTCGCCACAAAAGAGGGACGGTCAGCGTTGCAGAAAGGCCCACTCCCAGGCAAGCCATCCCGACCAGCCACATGCGTTCCCGGGTCTCGCGAAGCCTGCTGGCATGGAAGCGCACCCGCATCTGCGTGGCTCGCACCAGCCGGGCATCGGCGGCCAGCGGCAGGGAACGCAAAGCGCGAACCACGCCGTTCGCCGCTTCGCAGTAATCACGGCATGCCTCGCATTCATCGAGATGGGCCCGCAGCCAGGCCTGCTGCGGATCCGGAGAGACCATTCCCCAGAGCGATCAGCTCTCGTGCCTCGTCATGTACGTTCCGCGTCATGCCTGCGCTCCCTTCAGCCGCGACATCAACATGTTCAATCCGCGATACAGCCGCGACTTCACCGTGCCCAGGGGCGCCCCGGTCACCGTGGCAATCTCTTCCAAAGCCAATCCTTCCTGAAAACGCAAGACGACGGTCTCGCGATACTCCGCCGGAATGCTGACCAACGCCGCGCTGATGCGCTCGGCTTGCTCGTGCTGCTGCACCACTTCCCAAGCCATGGGCCGGGGGTCGGGCGGTTCGAACGGCGCGTGCTCGTCGTTTTCCATCAGCCCATCCAGGCTGACCGGACTTTTCTTCCGCAAATAATCGATGGTCAGATTTCTCGCTACGGCATAGAGCCAGGTGCTGAATTCGTGGCGGCCGTCGTACTGGTGGCCGCGTTCCAGCACGCGAATCCAGGTTTCCTGGAAGAGGTCCTCCGCCAGTTCCCGAT
Organism: Terriglobia bacterium; assembly: GCA_963699935.1. Lineage (GTDB taxonomy): Bacteria > Acidobacteriota > Terriglobia > Terriglobales > Acidobacteriaceae > JAIQFF01. The sequence goes on along the minus strand of CAVOVU010000013.1, from coordinate 258,902 downwards.
TTCCCGACAGATAGACCAGATAACGAAGAAGCCGATGCTGATACTGCTCGATGAGACGGTCCAGCAAGTCGGGATCACGCCGGCGGAGGCCGCGAGCAATTGCGCTGGTCTCGGATTCCATCGCATTCATGAAGCAATAAGCTGTGGCGTTCATGCTACCGGGATATACGGGCGAGGGGACAGAAAAGATGCAGGATGGAAGAACTTCTCTGACGGCGGCTGTTAAGTGATTCGTATTCAGCCAGATACTCGATTGCACTCTTCAGTCCGAAGTAGCACCGGCGTCCCGATGGCCAACCTACTCCGGAAGGCACAAATATTGGCATCATCTGATGCTATAATAAGTGCCTGGAGCTTATATGCGAACAACGGTAGCGCTGGATGACGATTTGGTACGCATCGCCCAGGAGTTCACTGGGGTAGCAGAGAAAACGGCGCTGATTCGTGAAGCTCTCAAAGCCCTCATCGAACGGGAAAGCGCTCGCAGATTGGCGTCCCTGGGAAGCACGATGCCGGGATTGAAAGCTATTCCACGCCGCAGGGCGCGGCCGAATTGATTCTCGCAGACACCTCTATTTGGATCGACCACTTTCGCTCCGGAAGCAAAGTGCTGCGCCAGCATCTTAACCAGGGCCAAGTTGTGATCCATCCGTTCGTTATTGCGGAACTTGCACTAGGATCTCTCCAGGACCGAACCACGACGCTCGCCCTGCTGGACCTTTTGCCCCAGGTGCGCGTGGCGCAACTGAGCGAAGTGCGCCTGACCATCGAGGCTCGTCGTTTGTATGGCCTGGGCATTGGCCTGATTGACGCACACCTGGTCGCTTCCGTCTTGATCAATCCCCCCACTCTTCTGTGGACCAGAGATAAGCGACTCCGCCAGGCCGCCGAAGGTCTTGGCATTCACGCGGGGTTGGCTTAATGTCCTCGCGGTGGCCCGGGAACCGGGGAACGAGTTATGCTTACTCACCGAAGAGTCCCGCAGGCAGCCTGGCTCGGTGGCTGGATTGCGGATTTGGCAGGCCCTGTCGTCCCGGCAGTTCTCACAGTTCCCTGGACTCATTCCTCGGCGGCCCTTCTCAGGTCGCCTGCGTGACTGAATCAGGCTGCGGGAAACATCATCCGGGGCAGTCCCTCCTGCAAACTCTTTGCTAAAGGAGACTTATGAATACCTCCCTGATGCCTGATCCAACTTTCTACCCCTCGCCCGGCTCTGGCCATGCAGGCCGCGCCGGAGCGCATCGCTTATGTCACTTTGCTCAATGTCGGCAAGACCGGAAAGCGCGACGCCATAGGTGTGATTAACGTCGATCCGCGATCCTCAGCGTATGGTCAATTCGTCGGCCAGGTGGATTTTCCCAACGACGACAACGAACTGCATCACTTCGGATGGAACGCGTGCAGCGCGTGTCTCTGTCCGCAGGCCCCGCACCCGCACATGGAGCGTCGTTACCTGGTGGTGCCGGGCATCGCGTCGTCCCGGATCCACATCCTGGATACGAAAGCGGACCCCAATCATCCCAAGATCGTGAAGATCATCGAGCCCGAAGAATTCATTAAGAAGACAGGCTACACCTCGCCCCACACGATTCATTGCGGCCCGGACGGAATTTATGGCAGCGCGCTCGGTTCGGCCAGCGGCGACGGCCCCGGCGGCATCTTCCTCATGGATGCCAACACCTTTGAGCTGAAGGGACCCTGGGAAAAAGATCGAGGCCCGCAGAGCCTGGCCTATGACTTCTGGTGGCATCTCGGGCAGGACACCATGATCACCTCCGAATGGGGCACGCCCAACATGGTGAAGGACGGCATCAATCCGGAGTTGCTCCTGGCCGGAAAGTACGGCCACAAACTGCACATCTGGGATTTAGACAAACGCCGCCACCTGCAGGAAATTGATCTGGGCGCGGAGCAGCAGATGGTGCTCGAGCTTCGCCCCTCCCACGATCCCAAGAAGACCTTCGGATTCGTCGGCGTGGTCGTATCCCTGAAAGACCTTTCCGCCTCCATCTGGATGTGGTACCGCGAGGACGGCGGCCAGGGCGGAGAAAGAACGGCAAATGGGCAGTCCGCAAGGTGATCGAAATTCCCGCCGAGCCGGCCGATCCGGAAAAACTGCCGCCGCTGCTCAAGGGCTTCAAGGCGGTGCCACCCTTGGTCACCGACATCAACCTCTCACTCGATGACCGCTTCCTCTATGTTTCGTGCTGGGGGACGGGCGAGTTCATTCAGTACGACGTCTCCGATCCCGCGAACCCGAAGAAGACCGGCTCGATCCACCTCGGCGGCATCGTGCGCCGGGCGGCTCACCCGAAGAAACCCACGCAGCCGCTCAACGGCGCGCCACAGATGGTTGAGATCAGCCGCGACGGCAAGCGGGTTTACTTCACCAACTCGCTCTACTCCCCGTGGGACGAACAGTTTTATCCCGAAGGGGTCAAGAGTTGGATGGTGAAAATCGATGCCAACCCCAAGGGCGGAATGAAACTCGATGAAACATTCTTTGTCGAGTTCGATGGGGTGCGAGCGCACCAGCTTCGGCTGGAAGGAGGCGATGCTTCGTCGGACTCCTATTGCTACTCGGACACAAAATGACGCACGCCGGCCTGACTTCGACGGCGTTGTGGCTGATGCTGCTCCTCGGCGCCTACCACGGACTCAACCCCGGGATGGGCTGGCTGTTCGCGGTGGCGCTGGGGATGCAGGAGCAAAAGGGGAGCGCAGTCGCCAGGGCGCTCGCCCCTATTGCGCTCGGCCACGCGCTGGCCATCGGCAGCGTGGTGCTGGCTGCCGCGTTCCTCGGCATGACGCTGCCGCTGGCAGCCATCCGCTACTCTGTCGCCGCGATCCTGGTCGGCCTGGGAATCTTCTGCCTGGCGCGGCATTGGCACCCGCGCTGGGTCCGTATGCAGGTAGGCTTCCGCGACCTGACCGTCTGGTCGTTCCTGATGGCCTCGGCGCACGGCGCCGGTTTGATGGTGGTGCCCGTGCTGCTGGGCAGCAGCACGGTCGAAGCGCAGGGCGGAATGGCAGGACACAATCACATGTCTTCATCCGCCAGCCCATTGGCCGGACTGCTCGCCACCGGCGTCCATACCGTCGCCTACCTGGCAGTCACCGGGTTTGTCGCCTGGGTGGTCTATCGAAAGCTAGGCCTGGCGCTTCTCCGGAAAACGTGGTTCAACTTCGACTTGCTCTGGGCGGCTGCGCTCGTGGCTACGGGACTTGTGACCCTTCTGATTTAACCAAACCCTCGCTGACAACTGGGTGCCCAGGTCTCGCCGGTTTTGCGAGACCTGGGGAAACTGCGGTAACTTCAAACCACCCTAGAAACCGCCCTTCGCCGTTTTCCCTTCCAGCATGGCGTAGATAGCGGGGTTGGTGCAGACTTCGTAGTAAGGACGCTCGGTCCAGTGCTGCAGGGAAAATTTGTGGGGATCGATTTGCGCAATGCGGCTGGAGCGGACCAGTATCTTCTTGAAAATTTCGTTGCCCACCGGCACCAGGCCGCGGTGTAACTGGAAGACTTCGCTGCCCCACAATCTAGGCAACTCCAACTGGCAGGGCTCGAGAGAAATTTCCTGCTGCAGCCGTTGGAAAGCAGCTTCGCTCAGGCGGATTCCATTCAGGTTGTACTTCAGAATGAAAGTCTTCCGGACTCTCTCCGGCGTCGGCATCTTTCACGGTCTGAAAAGCATAGACGTTGAATGGGCCCTCCACGCCGGCGATGGCCTTGCGCACCCGCTTGCTGCAGGAGGAGAGGCGGTCACTCTCGTTGAGGGCATCGGAAATCATGATCTGTTTTTCGCCGTCCAAAAGATACATCGGGGCTGAGTCCTGGAACGAAATCCCGGTGCCCAGCTCCAATGCGGGGAGTCCAGCGCGCTCCAGCAGATGGTTGTAGCCGCGCACGATGTCGATAATCTCGCGCGCCAGCACGCATGCCCGGCTGACCGCCAACGGGGCCTCGCCTTCGTGCTCCAGCAGCGCGACGATGATGGCGTCGCCTTCCACAAACACTTTGCGGGCGCCATACTTGGCCAGCAGCTTGTTGACTGGATCGTAAAAGTTCAGGCTGAAGTAGGAAGCCGGATTCATCCCCTGTTCCAGCAGCGAGCGGGTCAGGCGCGACGAATCCCTGATGTCGGCCTTCAGAATTACGTGGCGCAATACTTTGTCTTCCGTCGGCTTCTGCTCTTCCGGCAGCAGGAACTCGTAGAGTGTGCCGTTCATGGCCGAGAGTTCGCGCAGCTTCCAGTTGCCGATAAGATTGCCGCTGTCGAGCGCGGAATTCAACGCTTCCAGACGCCGCAAATCGCGGTGATAGCGCAGAAAGTCGCGCAGGAATCGCGCCGCCATTTTGGCCCGTTCCGCTCCGCGGCATCCGGACACGCGGGCGGCGGCCGAGTTCAGGCCCTGGAGCGAAAGTTTTCCGTGTTCTTCAATCAGTTTCTCCACCCGCTCGCGTTCTTCCCGCGAGATCAGCGCATTTTTCAGCTGTTGCGCGTTGATGCGGGGCGAGTATTCGGCGAGCAGCGGCACGGTTTCGTAGGAGGCGATCACATACTCCATGAGCTTTTCGCGCTCCAGCAGTTCGACCCAGGCCTCCAGTCGCGCCTTCTGGCTGCGTCCCTCGTGAGTGGCGTCGTCAGGCTGGCCCGAGCCCACCAGGGCCTGGGCGTTTTCCGGGACGTTCAGCCAGCCGTCCACCACGGCTTCATCCTCCGCTTTCGAGCCCAGCTTCAGGGAGAGAAGGAATTCCCGGACCACCCTGCGCACGTTGGAAAACCGGTCAGGATCGCGATCAAAGTTGCCCAGCATCACGTAGTGCTCGGCGTTCAGGTAGGTGTCACAGCCATCTTCGGTAAAGATCAGCGGGTTCAAAAAGAGTTTGTATTCCGCCTCGCTGCGATTGCCGAACAGCGAGCGGCGCATGCGGGCCAGGGTCTCTTTCTCGATCTCCCGCAGGATGCGGAACAGCTCCTGACCGGTCTTGCGCAGGATGATTTTTTTGGCCACCTGAAAACCCGCGACGCGTTCGCGATACTCCAGGGCCTTCTGCTGGCGCACTCCTTCATAACTCTTCAGCATCATGCGGCCGCGTTCCAGCATTTGCGCGAATTGCGAGTTCAACTCCACCCGCAGGAATTTGACGATCGCGGCCCGCGCCAGCATATCGACCGAAAGATTTTCCGCCGCCTTGGCGCGATTCAGCACTGAAACATGCAGGTCGGCCAGCAGGGGCTTGAGCTCGGACCCCGTGGTTTTCGCAGGCGCCTTGGCCGTGGCCTGCGATCCGATAAAGTGGTTGCCGCCGGCCCGCTCCGTTTTCTCTGCCGCCAGCAGTCCTTCCATGTCCCCGTGGCGGACGATGAGGCGGGCGATCTGCAGCCGTGCCTGTTCCACAAAGCGGGGGCTGAGATGCACGTCATGCCGGAGGTTGTCCACGCCCAGCTGCAGATCTTTCAGGGTAAGTTTAGGAGTGTAGCTGCCGAGCTGCGGAGGCAGTGCCTCTTCGGCGGAACGTCCCAGTCTGAAGATAGGAATGCGTGGCATCGTCGGCGATCTTTTTGGCTAGAGCTGTCGCGTTGAACCGATCACACCCGCGCGTAGTCGCGAGAGGTGAAATTCCGGCTTTGCTGCGGCTCGACGGAGAGCGCGCGGACGCGTACCCTTGCCTGTAACTTTCATTCCTCGCAAATTGCTGATTTTTCTACCTATGCGGGAGCGTAGCACGCGTGCGCACCCCGGCCAACGTTACCCAAGTTACCTGGTGCAGTGGCCCGGTTAGGCCTTTGTTTACTGAGGGCGGGTGTCCAGGGGATGGGCCGCCTTTTCGAAAAATTCGTTCTGCAGCTTGAGGCTTTCCTGATCGGCCTTCACGGCGCGGGTAGCTTTTACGATTCCGTCAATCCACGCCTTCATCTTGTACTGGCCCAGTTCGGTGGTGGCCAGCGAACCGTCTCCGGAATAGTGATTGGGGAAGCGGGCATACCACCAGATTCCGGTGTAAAGGTCGTCGGGCAATTTCTGCCGGCCGAGATCGGCGCCGGACTCGCTTTTGGCCCGGTCCTGATGGACGAGTTCGGGATGGGCGATCAGCATGTTAGAAGTTTCGGCCTCACCCGCATGCCAATCCGGGCCGGTGCTCTTCGCGGCCGGACCACCGGGCGGAGGCTCTACCCGCACCAGCACGTAAACCACGTAATCATGGGGCTTTTCCAGCTGGCTCTGAGCGAAGAAAGGCAGCAAGTGTTCATTGCCGCCGTGGCCGTTCACGATGATGATTTTCTTGCACCCGTTGCGCGCCATCTCGTCCGTGGTTTCCTGCAGCAGTTGCAACTGCAGCTCCCGGCTATAGGCAACGGTACCGGGTTCGTGCCGGGCTTCAAAAATCTGGCCGAAGTAATACTCCGGAAAGACCACGGCGTATTCCTCGGCGGCGGCGTGCAAAGCCGCGTAGCGTACATCGAGGAGATCGGTTCCCAGGGGCAGGTGGGGGCCGTGTTTTTCGAGAATGCCGAAGGGCAGCAGGCAGGTGCCCTGCGACTGCTGAATGGCAGAGCGGAAATCAGCGGCAGTAAGTTCTTCCCAGTGCACCGACAGCCTGGCCTGCGACCAGCCCAAATGGGTGCAGAAGGCCAGCAATCCCGCCATGATCGCGAGCCTTCCACGCATGGTTTTGCGAACTAAAGCTTTGTGCATGAGTATTCTCCTGAGGAGGCGCATTTTAGCATCGCGGACGCGGTCACAGTTACTTCCGTCACCGTGCGCGGGCGTCCGGCTCACGGTATGATTTCCGAGACCGTGAACTCAATGAAGAAACTAAAATTTCTGGTTTCGCTGACCACCAACGACAACGATTATCAGATCGAGCAGGCGGCCTCCGCGGAAGAAGCGGCGCGGCGCCTGGGCGTTGAAATTCAGATCATTTACGCCGAAAACGACTCCATCACTCAAAGTCAGCAGATCCTGACCGTCATTCAGTCACGATCCGATTCTCACCCGGACGGAATTGTCTTCGAACCGGTCGGCGGGACCGCGCTGCCCCAGGTGGCCCGGGCGGCGGTGGCTGCCGGCATCAGCTGGGTCGTCCTGAACCGGAATGTTGATTACATCGCGGAGATCCGCAAGACCCATCGCATCCCGATTTTCGGAGTCAGTTCCGACCACGAAGAAATCGGGCGCATTCAGGGACACCAGTTCGCCGCCCTGTTGCCCAAAGGCGGGACTGTCCTTCACATTCAGGGCCCATCCGAGAGCCTGGCCGCCAAACAACGCACCACCGGCATGTACGAAACCAAGCCCGCCGATGTCCAGGTAAAGGTATTGCGGGCGCAGTGGACCGAGGCCAGTTCTTACCGGGCGGTGAGTTCGTGGCTGCGCTTGTCCACCTCACACCAGAACCGCATCGACCTGATCGCCGGCCAAGATGACGGCATGGCTCTGGGCGCGCGAAAAGCTTTCCAGGAACTGCCCGACAACGCAGCCCGGCAACGCTGGCTAAGCTTGCCGTTTATCGGTTGCGACGGGCTGCCTAAAACCGGCCAGGCCTGGGTGAAGCGAGGGCTGCTGACCGCGACCATCTTTGCCGGGCCCAACACCGGCCAGGCGCTGGAAATGCTGGTCAAAGCCCTGCAGACCGGGACCATGCCTCCGGAGAACACCCTGACCACACCGCTTTCGATCCCCACCCTCGATGCCCTGGCGGCATCGCAGGCGGAGAGGGCGCGTCTGCTGTCGGTGTAGGCGCGCAACATCGCTTCTAGCTCCTGGCTTCTGGCTTCTGGCTTCTCGACCCTTGAAATCGTCGCCGCGCCTTTGCCTTCTCTTGGTAAATTGGTTGTGATTTCAATCCTGGATTCGTTTCTGATTTCATGCAAGGAGAAGCCATGCCCACCCTGGTCGCGCAGCCCACGCGCATTCGCGCCGCCGGCACCAAACCCAAGCTGATTGACGAATTCATCGGCCGGGTCAATACGAAGACGTCGGGAGTAAGTGTCGCCCACATGCGCAGTCCGCAGGGCTGGGAAGAGCCGGGACAAACTCCGGAGTTTGACGAATTCACTATCGTCCTAAAGGGCACGCTTCGGGTGAAACACAAAAACGGCGAACTGGACGTCGCGGCCGGCCAGGCCGTCATCGCCCACAGCGGCGAGTGGATCCAGTATTCCACCCCAGCCGAAGGCGGCGCTGAATACATCGCCGTCTGCCTGCCGGCTTTCGCGATGGAAACGGTGCACCGCGACGCGTAATTCGCGGCGCATAAAATTACAGTCTTACAGAACTGGAAATTGGTGAACGTCCCATCGTCCCCGCATTTCGTCCAGTTTCTTCTCAATTCTGTCATCCCGACCGGAACAGATCATCGCAAAGCGATGATCTGGGGAGTGGAGGGGCCTGCTGTTCGACGTTTGCATCGGATGAGCGGGATCGATCCGGAATAGACGGGACGAAAACGCGAAGAGCGGCGGGAAAACTTTGTCGGGCTGTAAGAACCGCCCCACTCGAGCCAAAACCAGGTCTGCGTAGGCCACCTGTCTTGGGGCTGCGCGGTTGCGAGCAGTGCAGTCTGGCTTCCAGACTTCAAACATGCCCTCGGCGTCTGGTAACATCTGACCAATTCAGGCTTCGTGGAGGATCCCCATGTCCAATTTCACCAGACGTGAATTCCTGAAAACCGGGCTTGCGGCCGGAACGCTGGCGGTTGCCGGAAGTCTCCCGCTGATGGCACAGCGCCAGACAGCAACCGACTTCGTGACCCTGGGAAGATCCGGGGTGAAAGTAACGCGGCTGGCTTTTGGCACGGGAAGCTTCAGCGGCCAGGTGCAGCGCGATCTCGGACAGGAATCGTTTACCCGTCTGGTGCGCTACGCCTACGACCGCGGCATTCGCTTCTTCGAGACCGCCGAATCCTACGGCGAGATGCACAAGATGCTGGGCGTCGCGCTGAAGGGCATTCCGCGGGAGAGTTATCAACTGATGTCGAAGGTGACCACTCATGACGGCGTGAGTCCGCAGCAGAAATTCGACGAGCTGCGCACGCTGGCGAACACCGAGTATTTCGACATCATGTTGCTGCACTGGCAACACACCGCGACCTGGCCAGCCGACACTCGCCGCTGGCAGGACGCGATTCTGGAAGCCGAAGCGAAGAAGGTTATGGTGAGTCACGGCGCGTCGGTCCACGGCCTGCCTGCGCTTGCGACGGGTCCCGGGGAACGACTGGCTCGACGTCGCCATGATCCGGATGAATCACAAGGGCAAGAGCATGGACGCCGAAGACTACGCCACACAAGGGTCAGGGAATGTTCCCGAAGTCGTCGGGCACGTAAAGCAAGTTCGCAAAGAGGGAATGGGCGTAATCTCCATGAAGCTGATCGGCGAAGGCACATTCAACCGCGAGGACCGGCGGCAGGCGATGAAGTTTGCGTTCAAGAATGCCGGCGTCGATTGCGTGACCGTCGGCTACAAAAGCACCGCCGAAATCGACGAGGCGATTGAGAATCTGAACCTGGCGCTTGCGTAGGTGCGCGTGACGAACCCGGGACAGACGGGTGGCCCATACAAGCCCGGTTTTGGCCCGAGTGGGGATGTTCACTTTCATCTCAATTCTGTCATCCCGACCGGAACAGATCATCGCAAAGCGATGATCTGTGGAGTGGAGGGACCTGCTGTTCAATGTTTGTATCGGATGGGTGGAGATTGAGTCGGAATAGACGGCACCAAAACGCGAACGAACGGAGGAAAGACTTTGTCCAGCTGTAAGAACTGCCCGACTCAAGCCAAAACCGGGCTTGAGTGCGGCACCCGTCCATCGTCCCGTAGCCGGTTCACGCCCGCGCCGACTTCACATCCGTCCGCGAGAAGTCTCGCCCTTTGAACAGAAGCGGCTCTCCCTTTGATTTCGCCAGCGCATAGGAAAAGCAATCGCCAAAATTCAGTTTGGCGGGGTGGCCGCTGGTTTTGCCGAAGTCGCGATAGGCCTGGCGCGCTATCCGGGCTTGCGCTTCAGTGACCGGCTCAATCGCGATTTGCGCTTCCTCGATCAATTCATCAAAACGGCGGCTCGCAACCGGATCTTTGCTGCCATCAATCACCGCTCCGGCTTCCACATAACTCACGGCCGAAATGCGAAGCTGCGCGGCACGCTCGATGATTCTGGCGAATTCGGGCGCTTCCACCTCAAAGCGGAGGATGGCGATCAGGGCCGAGGTGTCGAGAATCATTTCGGCAAACCTTTCTCGTCGTAAAGAAGGTCGCCATGATCAGCCGAGCGAAACGGTTCCTTCAGACGCGCGGCGCAGTCCCGCCCGATTTCGAGCAGGCGATCGGAGAGCCTGGCCGCATGCTTGTCTTGCACTCTCTTTAGCCGTTCGCGGACCGCTTCGGTGACCGCTTCGGTCAAGCTCTCTCCGGTAACCCGGGCCAGCTGCCGGGCGAGCTTGTGGGCCTCCTGGTTCTTAATATTCATGCTCATATGGTATGTATTCTACCATAACGTTATACCTATCTACCACACAGCGATGCCGCCTCTGGAAGTCTCAGGATTCGAGGAGGAGAGTCTTCGCCACGCCGCTGAAACTATCGCAGCGCCGCCGCTTTTTCCAGCAACTCTTTGACCAGGGCGAATTGAACCTGCTTAGGATTCTCACTGGCCACCGACATGTTCAGGTAACCGCCCTCCACCAGAAAACACGACGTAGTGAGCAGGGGCTTGGCCAGCGTATTGCCGTCGAATCCCTTTTTCATCTTCATGGTGAGGCATCCAACTTTGCCAAAGTCTTTCGTATTGGTTCGGGGAGCTTGCTTCGCTGCGCCCAGCATCATGCGCGCTCCCACGAGTCCCTGGGCAATCGAGGTGGGAACTCCTGTAGTTCCCGGCGGCGCGCTCTGTAGCTTGACCGCAAGTCCGCCGATGTTCACCGTGCACATTGAGGAGTCTCCGTCGCTGCCATGGGGATCGCTGACCTTGCCGCTGTAGAGTGCTTGGAGATCGGCCGTTGGCATGAGCTTGCACGCCTTCGCTTCTCGACCATAAGACGGAGACGACTGCGCAGCCACGAAACACGGACCGGCAGCGACGGCAGGAATGAACGCAAGGAGCGCGGCGGCGGCGGTCTTTTGCAATCCAGTCATGGAAAAGTCTTTCCTTCCCGATGAGTTTCACCGATGTGAGGAAGTATATCGGTAGCGCCGAGGGCAGCCATCGCCACGGACCACGTGGTTTTCCCGGCGCTACCCGTGCTCACGCCGATTGGGATTTTGAATCCAACTTAGGCCTCGCGATGGGTAATAATGATCGCCCATAACGCCTGCGCGACAAGTTGCCTGGGCGCGAAAGGTCCTCCCATGCAGATCCGTTTGGGATACGACATTCAATTCGAGATTCCAGAGGCCGTGGCCATGGTCGGCATGCTGCATGTGCATCCTTCCCGCGTTCCCGATCTGCGCGAACCGGACGAGGTCAGCATAAGTCCCGAAGTAAAAGTGGAGAGCTACATCGACAGCTACGGCAACCGCTGTGCGCGGTGGTTGGCGCCAGCCGGGCAGCTGCGGCTGACCAGTTCTACGCTCATTGAAGACACCGGCGCGCCCGACGCGGGCGATCCCGACGCGCAGGAGCATCCGGTGAATGAACTGCCTCCGGAGATGCTTCGCTATCTGCTCAACAGCCGGTATTGCGAAGTGGACCGGCTATCGAATATCGCGGTCGAATTGTTCGGCCATCTGAAGCCGGGATGGAGCCGAGTGCAGGCCATTTGCGGGTGGGTGAACTGGAAAGTGGCATTCGGCTACCAGCACGCGCGTTCATCGAAAACAGCTTTGGACGTATTCACCGAGCGCACTGGAGTCTGCCGCGATTTTCAGCACCTGGCCGTCACCTTTTGCCGCGCGCTTAACATTCCTGCCCGCTACGCTACGGGATACCTGGGCGACATCGGCGTGCCCAAAGGGCCCACACCCATGGACTTCAGCGCCTGGTTCGAAGTGTATCTGCAAAACCGCTGGTGGACCTTTGATGCGCGCCACGTTCAACCGAGGATTGGGCGGGTGCTGATGGCGACCGGCCGGGATGCCTCCGACGTTGCGATTACCACATCTTTCGGAATTGCCAACCTGACCGGGTTTTCCGTGGTCACGGAAGAAGTCACGGCTGCGTGATCGGCTCTTAAGTGTGGGGCGGACACTCCTCGTCCGCCGCCTTTGACTTTGATCTGGTTTGAAGCTTATCGGGCTCTCTGACACAAATCTAGGTCAAGAGCTGTCGGACAGGATGTGCCCGACCCACACTTAAAAACCAGCCGAGCCTTGCTCGGCCTGGACGGGTCGGAGACCCGTCCCCACACGATCGCCACACGAGTTGTGGAGACTGGCTGACGACCGAGGTCCGACGCCCGACTCCTTAAGGCGCTTCGATCAACTCCATCTTTCCGTCCCGGGTGCGGTGCAGCACCATTACTTTGCCCTTGGGATCGCGGAAGACGAACACGTCGCGGTCGCGGAAGTGCACTTCTTTGATGGCCTCCTCAAGGGTCATCGGACGCATGGCGACGGCGTCCTCGGAGCGGACAAGATGCACCTCGGTGGACTTGGCGACGGCGGGAAACCTGTGCACGACCAGTGAAATCTCCGCGGTTTCGGCGAGTCCGATCGCGGCCGGCAGGCTCTCCTGCTGCGCTTCCTTGCCATTCCATTTCTTCAGGTCGTGACGTTTCTTGCTGCGCCATCGCGTCTTGTATTTGACCGCCTGCTTTTCCAGATGCTCAAGGGCTTCGTTGACGGCAGCCTTCATGTCACCCGCCTGGGCCTCGCCTACCAGCGGCCCATTGCGCGGGCTGATCGTGATCTCCGCCTTGTGGCGGCGCTTTTCGATGGCCAGGATGACCTTGGTATCGAATTTGTCGCCCAGGATTTTGCGGATTTTCGTCAGGCCGGTTTCGACTGACTTGCGGATGGTGGGAGTGATTTCGTAGTGTCTGCCGGTGAATTCTACGTTCATGAGCGTCCCTTCTCTTTACAGGCACATTCGAACTCGGTTCCGTGTCATCCTGAGCGCAGCCGATTCATTCGCTTGCGAATGGATCGGCGGAGTCGAAGGACCCCTACCAGCGGCACAACCTGTGAGGACGCGGCCTTACTCGTAGTATGCAAATGCCCTCACGCTACTGAGCATCGTGACTAAAGGGGTCCTTCGACTGCGTGAAAACTTCGCGGAGCGAAGTTTCCACTCCGCTCAGGATGACAACCCGCTATTTCTTTACTCTGCGTTGATGAGTACTGGGGATGCGCATGTCTTCGCGGTATTTTGCCACCGTGCGGCGCGTGACCTGGATGCCCTGTGACTGCAAGATGCGAGTGATCTGCTCGTCAGTCAAGGGGCGGCTTGGGTCTTCTTCTTCGATAAGCTTTTTGACCCGGCGCTTGAGGATGAGCAACGAAGTGCTGCCACCTTGCGGGCCGTTCACGCTCTCGCTGAAGAAATAGCGCAATTCGAATACGCCCTGGGGGGTGTGGGCGTATTTACTGGCCACCGCCCGGCTGACCGTGGAAGGATGCACGCCGATTTCCTCGGCGACTTCCTTGATCATCATCGGTTTCAGCTGGTCGATGCCTTTTTCCAGAAAGTCCTGTTGCCGGGTCACGATGGCATAACAGACCTTGGTGATGGTCTGCTTGCGTTGCTCGATGTTCTTGATGAGCTGGATAGCGCTCTTGTAGCGCTCTTTGACGTAGTTGCGCGTGTCTTTGTCGTTAGTATCGCGGGTCAGCAGGCGCTTGTAAGCGGGGTTCAGGCGAAGCACCGGAACATCGTCTTCATTCATCATTACCAGCCACTCGTCGCCGTGCTTGATGAACGCCACATCAGGCTCGATCAGGCGGGGCTGGCTCTTGTTGTAACGCAGGCCGGGGCGGGGATCGAGCGTCCGGATGTAGTCGAGGGCTTCCTGCACCGCTTCCGGCGTGCGCCCGATGGCGCGGGCGATTTCCTTGTATTGCTTGTTCTGCAAAGCGCGCAGATGCTGGTCCACGATGGCAACCGCGTCGGTCAGAACTTGCGCGGTGGCCTCTCCGTTTCCATTCTTGTGCGTGGCCAGTTGCGCCTGGTGGTAGCGCAATTGATAGAGCAGGCAATCGCGCAAGTCGCGGCAGGCGACTCCAGGCGGATCCATCTGGCGCACCAGATCGAGCGCTTCATGCAGATCATGAACTTTGAAGCTGGGTTGAAACAGAGGCTGCGCGGGCTTTTTCGGGGCCGCCGCTTCGGGCTGCGGCGCGGGAGGTGGATCAGGTGCGGCCACTTCCGGCGCGGGTGCGACGGCGGTTCCGTCGGCGCTGCCGGAAGGCGGCATTTCGGGAGTGTCCAGCGCGTCCCATTCGGACGACAACGCCGCGTCTGCTCTCGTCCAGCGTCGACTCGGCGTCGTCCAGGTCCGTGGCCAGCCCGAGGGCAGCGGCTTCCTTGACCACGCTTTCCGCGATGCTCGCGTCCACTTCCGGAGCGGCAGGCGGAGCGATGCCCAGCAGCTCCTCGTCGCTGGCAATAAGGTAACCATCTTCGCTCAAGTTGCCGATGATTGTTTCCGCCGCCTCGCGCACTTCCGGACTCACCGACAACGCACCCAGCTGCCAGGCCAGGTGGTCGGAGAGGGTCGTGGGCTTGGAAAGAAAATTCTCGAATGACGGACGCTCGATCTCTTCCATCTCGCTCCGGCTGCGATAACCGGGATCGAGATACTCCTGAAAGAACGAGCCAAAATCGATTTCCTCGAAGGGATCTTTCTTTTCTTCCGCAGTGACCGTGTTTTCTTCCGGCTTGATCCGTTCGCGATCTTCCTCCTGGCGGGCAGCATCATCGAGCAGGGGAACGGAATCTTCCAACTCCTCCAGCACCGGATTTTCCACCATCTCGGCGGTGATCATGTCGCGCAGTTCGAGCTTGTTGAGCGCGAGCACGCTGACCATCTGCACCAGGCCGGGTGTGAGAATCTGCCGCTGCGACAGTCTCAGGTGGAACTTGGGTTGGAGTAAAACCATAAATAGTCGTCAGTCGTCGGTCTTCAGTCGTCAGCAACGAGCTAGACGGTCAGTGTTGGCTGAAGACCGACGACTGACGACCGACGACTGCTCTACACCAGCGAAAAACTCTCGCCCAGATACACCTTCCGCACCTGGGGATCGCTGGCCAGTTGCTCGGGCATGCCCGAGGCTAAAATTCGTCCACCATCAATGATGTATGCCCGGTCGGTTACCGCCAACGTCTCACGGACGTTGTGATCGGTGATCAGAACTCCGATTCCGCTCGACTTCAGATCGCTGATGATCTTCTGCAAGTCGAGCACGGCGATCGGGTCGATCCCGGAAAACGGTTCGTCGAGCAAAATAAATGTGGGGTTGATGCTCAAGGCGCGGGCAATTTCCACACGCCGCCGCTCGCCCCCGGACAGAGCGTATCCGCGGTTCTGGCGGATATGCTCCAAACCCAGCTGATCGATCAGCTCTTCCATTTTTTCCCGGCGCTCGTGCCAGGAGATGGGCTGGGCTTCCAGCACGGCGAGGATGTTTTCCTCAACCGTAAGCTTGCGGAATACCGAAGCTTCCTGAGGGAGGTAGCTTATGCCGTACTGACGTGCCCTTAAGTACATCGGCACGTCGGTGATTTCCTCTTCGTCGATCAGCACCCGGCCGGTATCCGGGGGTATCAGGCCGACGATGGCGTAGAAGGTTGTGGTCTTGCCGGCGCCGTTAGGCCCAAGTAAACCAACAACTTCGCCCTGCCCCACGCGAATGCTGACCCCGTTTACCACCCGTCGCCCACGGTAGGATTTGCCGATTTCGTCAGTGGCCAGGGTACGCATTTAGCGTGCCACTCGCGTCTGAGTGACTGTAGGGGATGTGTTATTGCCTTCGACCAAAACCCTACCATCGTGTCTGAACAAAGTCAACGAAACCCCGGTAATCTTGCCGTGTTCGGCATCAAAAATGCTAGGAGAACCGCCCGTCAGCACAAACTTGTCATCGGCAGTCGTATAGATCAGGTGATCCCCCAGCGCTTTTCGACCCGGCTGGGTGATGACCACCTGTTCGTCGGCAAGAATGTGGTCGATCTTGCCAGTTCCTGTAAGCGATTGATTCGTAGTGGCTTGGTTACGCGGCTGCAGGAAGACGTCCATCCTGCGCGCCGTAATCGTGAGTTCCCCTCCCTGGGCCTGCACCCCTCCCTCAAAGCGGGCTTTCCGCTCACTGTCGGTGTAGCTCAATCGCGCCGAGGTGATCTTGACCGGGGTGACTTTTCCACTCTTCTCCGTCTGAACCAGCACCGTGGACACAGGTTGGGCCGGCGTTCCCTGGGCAATCACGGAGCGGCGATTGCGATCGAACTCGATCGAAGGCGCCTGAATGACGTTGGCGTCCTGCCACAGCCGGGCCTCTCCGGTGTAGAGGGCGACCGCCGGACTGCTATGGGCCGTCATGGTCCGGGCGGTCACGTGGATGGGATCCGATGCCGCCAGCAGGGCCCCGTTGGGTTGCGCCTTCAGGTCGCTGTAAGTGCTCTTGACGTCGCCCTCGCCAAAGGCGTCACCGGTGGCGCGATTCAGACGCATGCTACGGCTGGTGGTGGTCATGCCGCCGTCCACAACCCGGGGAGAGCCATTCAGGACCAGCATCTGATCGGCCGGAGTGTAAACCGCCCGGTCGCCCCAGGCTTTCCGCTCGCCATCGACATACGCCATGTTTCCCTGCTGCACGATCGCATCTATGCCGCTGCCGGGGTGGAAGGACGCATCAAGCGCGTCGCTGGTACTGACGCGGTCGGGCTGACCGGCAGTCTTTGACACGATGCGGGCGTCGGGGGCGCCGTGAACGGAAGCCAGCTGCCCCAGATCATCGAAGCGCGCCTGGAACTTTCCCGCCGTTACCAGCGTCTGCTGCCCGGTGTCCGGTACCGGTCGCAGGGCAATCTGGGCCGGTCCGGAGGTGTCGGCGCGCTGCAGCCTTCGGCCACCGGTTACGAAGAAGTCTATGGCTGACGCCGTCACTTCGACATCCTGCGCGCCGGCGGACGCCGTGCCCTGCTGCTGATGCTGCATCAGCCTCACGTTGTCCTGGCTGTGCACGGTGTTCAGCACATTGTTCCCGGTAAAATTCAGGACCACCCGCCCGGCGCTCCCTTGCATGGGCTGTGGACCCGAGTTCTCCATGCGGACGTCGCCCAAAAACGTGGCGGACCGCAGATTGTCCTGCTTCTCCGCCATGAGCAATTCCACCTGATTGGACTGAACTTTCGCCGACCCTGAATCCTCGGACTCAACCCGAACATTGCCGCTGGCGAGAATGCGGTCCACGGTGTTGTCCTGGCGCAGGTAAATCGTGCCTTTGTCCGCGGAAGCGTGGCGCGCGCCGTTCTGCATGCGCGGGAGATCCAGCTCCACCACCCGCGGATTCTTGGTGATGGTGCCGTGAATCGCGGTCAGGCGGGCGGGAGTGGCGCCGTGGAACGCGACATCGACCTGAGACTGCAGAGTGAGCACGGTGGTGTCGGCCGCGTAGCTGAGGCCGACGGCAGACCCGTTGGCCTGGGGAAGGCTGAACTCAACCTTTTCCCGGGTGAGTGCGTTCCCGGTCTTCTGGTTAAAAAACAGGTTCGTCGTCGTGAGGTGGACCGGATTCTTCAGTTCCCTGGGCGTTGCCTGGTCGGGATGAATGATGCCTTCCGGGTTGGCCTCAAGGTCCATCTGCACCTGGCCCTTTCCGATGACATCCCCCGTTTGTGGGTCGTATTCAAAATCCGCGCCGTAGATCTGGTCGAAGCGGCTGGAATCGCGCCCGTACAACGTGATGGTGACGTCATGCAGTTCGGCGTGTCCGCCCTGCTTGTATTGCACCGCCTTGCTGGCCTCAATCTTGAATATGGTGTGTCCCTGCTCGGAGCGCGAGACGGTGAACCCCTTGGCGCTCTGCTGGATTTCAATTCCAATTTTCGCCGGCACCTCCTTCAGCGCGTTCTCCACCTTGTGACGGGCGTAGAAATAGACCGCCGCCACCACCAACAGGAGGCCGATGGCGCCGCCCGCAAACCAGCGCCGAAGGTGCGAAATCTGGATGGACATCTAAAGATAAGTCTACTTGAAGCGGGCCTGCCGGCATCAGCACCCACGTGGGGACATCCGTTATCGTCTAAACTCTATGCACGATGAACCGGCAGGAGCCTGCTCTACTGGACTTGCAGAATGTTTCGGTGATGCGCGGGCAGAAAACTGTGCTGGAAGATTTCAGCCTGGTGATCCGCGGCGACGAACATGTGGCCATCCTGGGGCCGAACGGCTGCGGCAAATCCACCCTGATCAAGACCATTACGCGCGAATGTTATCCCGTGGCGCGGGAAGGTTCGTCGATGACCATCCTGGGGCAGGACCGGTGGGATATTTTCGAACTGCGTTCACTGCTGGGAATTGTGTCCAACGATCTTCTGTCGAAGAGTTCCGGCGAAGCCTCCGGACGCGATGTGGTCCTTTCCGGCTTCTTCAGCAGCGCTCGCATCTTCCCGCATCACGTGGTCGATCCCCGGCACCGCGAGCTGGCCGACGCCGCCCTGGCACAGCTCGAGATATCGCACCTGGCGGAGCGTCCGGTGTGCGAAATGTCTTCGGGCGAAGCGCGGCGGGTGCTCATCGCCCGTGCCCTGGTCCACAAACCGCGGGCCTTGCTGTTCGACGAACCCAGCAACTCTCTCGACGTCTTCGCCCGGCACAGTCTTCGTCAGAGCATGAGTTCACTGGCGAAAGCCGGCATCGGAATCATTCTGGTGACGCACGACCTCTCCGACCTCATTCCGGAAATCGAGCGTGTGCTGCTGATGTCGAACGGGCGCATCATCGCTGATGGACCAAAAGATCAGATGCTTCAGGCCGATCGTCTGCAAGATCTGTTCAAGACCAGAGTGGAAGTGGACCAGCGCAATGGCTACTACCACATGTGGTAACGCAAACTTCGCTGTGTTGATTTGGTTTACTAAAAATCAGTTTTTAGTTTTTAGATATCAGTTCTCAGAGCCTTCCCGTGTCCCTTACAGCCCCGCCGCGATCTTCTTCTTTTCGGCCGCCGGATTGTGCTCGGCTTTCTGACCCGGACGCGCAAAATCTCGCAGGGAAAGTTCGAGACCGCCATACTCGGGGTGATCGTTATTTTCGATGGTGAAGGCGATGTCGAGATTGTCGCCGGGGAGCAGGCCGGCCTGCTGACAGCGTTCCGCCATGCGCCAGCCCAGGGCATCGAAGGTAATGGCACGGCGCCATTTGGCGTCTGTCGCCTGACGGTTGTCGGTGGCCTGGCGCACGTCGCTGCGTCGCAAAGCGGCTGAATCCGGATCGCAACGCGGAGTTGTCAGGAGGCTCAGATCCGGCCCATCCAGGCCGCGGGACAACGACGCAACTGCCGCTGACAGCTTCAGCTTCACATGTTTGTCTTTGATGATGCGCGGCGAGGCCATGAGGCGGGCGCGAGCGGTAAAAACGGGTTGGGGATTGCCCACGCCAAACGGCTCCAGCCGTTGCAGAAGGTTGAAGAGCTCCGGACTTACCTGGTCGAGCGCCAGTTCGGCGTCAAAGTTGAGCGAGGGTTCGAAGTCGGCGAGAGTGAGGCGGGTGCGCGCGTATTCATCGAGACGCGCCCGCAGTTCCGGCAGATTAGCGGCGGGCAGCGAGAAGCCGACAGCATGGGCGTGTCCACCGAAGCGGGTGAATAGCCTGGCACACGACTCGAGCGCATTCAGCAGGTGAAATGCGCGGATGGAACGGCCGGAGCCGTGAGCTTCCTCGCCATTGCGCGAAATCACCAGCGCCGGGCGCCCATAACGTTCGACCACACGAGTGGCGGTGATGCCGATCACGCCGCGGTGCCAGCCTTCGCCGTCGATTACGATGCAGAAAGCTTCGCGCAGCGCCGGCCGGTCTTCGAAATTTGATGTGATGGATTGCAGGATGCGGCGCTCTTCCTCCTGCCGGTCGGCGTTGAGCTGATCGAGCTTGGCGGCGATCTCCCGGGCTCGCGCGGGATCTTTGACGCTAAAGAGTTCGATAACGTCGCGGGCCACATCCATCCGGCCCGCGGCATTGATGCGGGGCGCGATGCGAAAGGCCACTTCCCCGGAGTTGAGCGTTCGGCCGTCGGCGATTTTCGCGACTTCGAGCAGCGCTTTGAGGCCGGGATTCACCGGAGATCGCAGGCCTTCCAGTCCCAGCTTGGCGAAGACCCGGTTTTCTCCGGTCAGCGGAACGGCATCGGCGATAGTCGCGATCGCAACCATCTTCATGAACGAATTCAACAGCCGGGTTCGATTGCCTTCCGGGATTCGACGCTCGATCAGGGCCTGGGCCAGCTTGAAACCCACTCCCGCGCCGCACAATTCCTTGCACGGGTACCCACAACCTTCCTGATTAGGATTGACCACCGCCAGCGCAGCCGGAACCCCCTGCGGGCCCGGAAGGTGATGGTCGGTGACGATCAGGTCCACGCCCAGCCGCCGCGCGGTCTCGGCTGGAGCGAAAGCCCGGATGCCCATGTCCACGCTGACGATGAGCCTGATGCCCGCCGCGGCCGCCTGCTCGATGACGTCGTCGCGCATGTCGTAGCCGTCGCGAATGCGGTGCGGAACATGGAATTCCGCAGTACCGCCGCAGAGTTCGATGGCAGTCTTGAGGATTACGATTGCGGTGGTGCCATCGACATCGTAGTCGCCGTAGATGAGGATCGGCTGGTTGTTCGCGATGGCGGCGTCGATCCGGTCAACGGCCGTCTTCATGCCGGCCATGAGGTAAGGTGAGTGCAGATGAGCAAGGTCGGGAGTCAGAAAGCGCTGGGCGGCCGTGGCTTCGGTGAGGCCGCGCATCACCAGCAGGCGGGCGAGCGTCGAGGCGATTCGCGGGTCTTTCAGATTAAGCGATGCTTGCGAGCTTAATTCCGCTGCGAGACGTTCGACAACGTCAGGGTCGGCGTTTTTTAAGTCCCAGCGCATGGGGAACAAATTTCCTGGCCTCTGGTAAGGAGGTTGATGGGTCTCTCTGCGCCCTTCGCGTTTCCTTTGCGTCCTTTGCGGTCAAAAGCTTTTAACCGCAAAGGACGCAAAGGTCGCAAAGAAGAACACTTCTACTTCGCAGGTCAGGGTTCTTCGTCCTGGTCGGGTTCGTCGATGGGAATGCCGCCGAAATCTTCCGATAACTCGAGCAGGCGCTGATAGTGGTCGTACCAGTCGGTGGAAGCCTCGTAAACCATCATGATGCCCTGGTGGGCGAAGCCGAGCTGCACGAACCCGGTCTTGCCGATGTAGGTGCGCAGCCAGCGCGCCTCGTCCACGTCTTCATCATTGGTGAATTCGGCGTTGCCCAGGCGCTCGACCATCTGGTCAAGCTCTTCCTTGCGCAGCGTCCATGAGTCCATGGTCAGGAAGGGCGCGGCCGCGGCCTTGGCCAGTTCCACGAAGTCTTTCCAGCTGTCGGGATTGTCTTCCGTCTTCCAGACTACGCTCTGCACTTCTTCATAATCGACATAGCCGTGAAAGCGGCGCATGCCATGGCCCTCGATGAAGGCGATCATGTCGTCTTTGAGGACGGCCAGGTTGTCAGGCGCAGGAGACATTTATTTCTGCATTGTATGCCTGAATTCGGTCGTTTGTCGTCGGGAAGACGTCGTTGGAAATTCGTCGTTGGTCATTGGCCGTTGGTCGTTGGTCCCACGCATTGGCGGCGGTGTGAGAAGGACGGGCCGTCATCAGCGGGCCTCACGGGCAGGATTTAAAGAGCCAACGGCCAAAGGCCAACGACCAAGGACCAGCGACCAAACCCTGTGCTACACTACCTGTTTCACAGACTACCTTCGATCCGCGCTATGCTTCTTTCCAAAGAATATGTGGGCTACCTGGCCCGCGAAGTCACCAAAAAGCTGATTGCGGGCGGGCATATTGAAACCAAAGCCGTGCCTGCGGTCACCGAAAAGGTGCACGCCGCCATGCTCGAGGAATTGTCGCTCGAGGACCGCATCAATGACGAAGTGCGCGTCATTCTCGAGGCCTATTCAGAAGAGATGCGCCGCACGGGCGCCAACTATCAGGAAATGTTTCGCAAAGTGAAGAGCGAACTCACCCGCAAATACAAGGCGGTGCTGTGAGGATCAGCCGGGACAAAGTCAACAAGGTGGCACACGTGGTGGCGGATGCGCTGGCGGAAGTTGACGCCGTGGATTTCGTCGAAGATCGCAACACCATCCGCCTGGAAGTGCGCAAGATCCTCGAAGAACTGCTCAACCAGGAAGCCAAGATTGACCAGAGCGCGCGCCTGAAGATCGAAAACCAGAAGCGGACGATTCTTGAAGGCAGCCAGGAGTGGGACATCCTGTACCGCAAGTATTACAACGAAGAAGTGAAGAAGCTGGGAATCTAGGAAGCAGTCGTCGGTCGTCAGTCGTCGGTCTTCAGCCCCTCCTGCAGCAAGCCTCCCTCAAATTGCTCCTGCCAGGAAGGATTGTGATGGTTTGGCGAAAAGCCAACAGATACGGACCCCGTAGGACGGGGCCCGTCTGCGAGCCGCCTGTGGAGCACTCCCTGAAATGAGCTCAGTCTAGTGATCGCGGCGCCGGCCATGCTCGTCACGGTCCCAGTGGCCTTCACGCACCTCCCAGCCCTGCCGCTGGTGATGATAACGGGGCTTGACCCAGCGCGCCCCACGAGAAGGCGGACGGTCCCAGCGCCCCGCTACCCACTGATATTGACCGCCTTGTGGCGACCAGTAGCCGTTGACCCAGGCATAACCCGGCCCCGGAACCGGCCCACGTCGTTCGTAACGGGCCCGCGGCGGCGGATGTCCGATATAGACCGAAATCTGTGCCACTGCGGGGATGGTGAGAGCGCCCGCGACCACTACGCCATATAGCCAATTCCACTTCATTGTTGTGTCTCCTGTTGTGCGCTAGGGAGGAAGCCTGGAAAAGTCTCCTCCGGACCTTGGTTTACGTTGCGGAGTCCTTCTGGCGGGTGGCTTTGACACCCGTCAGAATTCCAATCCCCACCAGCACCAGCCCGCCCACTACAATCCAGTGGGTCGGTATGTGCATCAGGCTAGCCCCGTAGATGAGTCCGGCAATCACGACTACAAAACCGGTCAGGTAAATTCCGAACGACATACCATTCCTGCCCCCTCAATCCACCCGTTGTAGGGCGCGCAACACCCGATGGCGACTCGATGATCTGACTTTCATTGAATAGTATGGAGCTGAAACCTCGTTCATTGGATTAAGAAAGCAGGATGCTGGATTGGCAGGGTCTTGAATCGGGACACGGCCCAAACGCGAACAGCCGCGGGGTTCAGGCGGTTCTGGCTTTAAGATGAACCAGCGAATGAATCAGACCAGCCATATCGCGAGCCTGGTGAAGCAGGCAGCCCACGCCGCCGGCTTTGAATTGGCCGGCGTTGCGCCCGTCCACGAGTTTGGCGAACTGGATCGCTTTGGGGAATGGATCGCCGCCGGCCGGGCCGGAGAGATGCAATACATGGCAGCGCGCGATGAGAGCGGCGCGCTCAAGCGGGCGTCGCTCCGTACCACCCTGCCCTGGGTGCGCAGCGTGATCGTCTGCGCCATCAACTACAACACCGCGCAACCCTACTCCACCGAGGCGGACGATCCGCAGCGGGGATGGATTGCCCGTTACGCCTGGGGGCGGAAGGACTATCACGATGCGGTGCTGGCACGGCTGCGACTGGTGGAGAACCAGTTGCGCGATGCGGTCAGCGCGTCATCAGCGCTGCAAACGCGTTGCTACGTGGATACCGGACCACTGGTCGAGCGCGTGTACGCCAAATACGCGGGCACCGGATGGATTGGAAAAAATACCTGCATCATCAATCAGAAGCTGGGGTCGTGGCTGTTTCTGGGCGTCATTCTGACTTCGCTCGAACTTGTGCCAGACCTGCCGGCGCCGGACCGCTGCGGCAGCTGCACCCGCTGCATCGAGGCCTGCCCCACCGACGCCCTGGTCGCGCCCTATCAGCTCGATTCGAATCGCTGCATCTCGTATCTGACCATCGAAAAGCGGGGTTCGATTTCCGAGGAACTGCGGCCGTTCATGGGTCACGAGGTTTTTGGTTGTGACATTTGCCAGGATGTCTGTCCCTGGAACCGCAAGGCTCCGGCCACGGGCGCCGCGGAATTTCAGCCGCGGGAAGGGCTGGTCAATCCCGCGCTGGAATGGCTGGCGGGGATGACCGATGAAGAGTTTCGGGAGAAGTTTCGCGGGTCGGCAGTGCGGCGGGCTAAACGTGGCGGCCTGCGGCGAAACGCGGTGATCGCCATGGGAAACAGCGGCGACCGGCGTTTTACGGCGGTCCTGGAGAAGTTGAAAGCTGACGAAGATCCAATCGTAGCCGAGAGCGCGGAGTGGGCCGCGAAAAGAATTACGTAGGGGCAGATGTCCTCATCTGCCCGGCGGAGCAAAGCTCCGCTTTTCTTGCCGCCTGGAAGACACCTCGAGCTGCGCTCGACTGGGCAGATGGGGACATCTGCCCCTACGCGGCTTCGTGGTGGCCCGTGGTAGCATTTCAGCCTGGTCGAACATGTGCAGCATTTCCCTTCGCCCGCGATGCTTGTTTTCCCTGGTCCTGCTCTTCGCCGCCGCCGCGTCCACGGCCACATTTGCGCGCGATTCCGAACCCAAGTGGGTCCGCGTAAGTTCCGCTCATTTTGCCGTCCTCACCGACGCGGGTGAAAAAAAAGGCCGCGAAGTCAGCCTGCGCCTGGAACAGATGCGCGAAGTCTTTGGCCAGCTTTTCCTGAAGACCAAAGTGCAGATGCCGGAACCACTGGACGTGATCGCGCTGCAGTCGGACGAGGAATATATTCGCGTGGCGCCGCTCCGCCAGGGCCGGCCCATCTCCGCCCCCGGATTTTTTTTGCCCGGGGGAGATCGCAACTACATCGTGCTCGACCTTGCCGCCGAGGACAGCTGGCGAGCCGTCTCCCATGATTTTGCACGCCTGTTCCTGAGCTTCAACTATCCCCCGACCCAGGATTGGTTTGACGAAGGCTTTGCGCAATATTTCTCCAGCCTCAAGCTGGGCGACAGCCAGGCGCAGATTGGGGGTGATCCTGTACAGGGCCTGCCCTGGAACCATGCGCTTCCCGGCCCATCGCCGGCGGATTCCGTCCCGCCCAAATCATTCGCGGAATTGCTGAACGGGCCGTGGCTTCCCCTGCCTGCCCTGTTCGCGATGCGTTCAGGTCCTTCCGGCTATCCGCCCATGTTCTACGCGCAATCCTGGATCGTCATGCATTACCTGCTCAACCAGAACAAGTTATCAGAGGCCGGAACCTATTTCGGGCTGGTGCAGATACGGAAAGTCCCGGTTGAACCGGCCATCCAGCAGGCTTTTGGCATGAGCCCGGCCCAATTGGAACAGGCGGTGAAAGATTACTTTCAAGCCTTCGCATCTGCGCCGCAGGCCCAACCCAACACCAAGCCGGGCACCAACGCACCAGGAGGTCAGGTCAGCCAGTTCCCGGCTCCCCTGGGCCCGCTCGACGTCGGAGCGAGTGTTGCGGACGTAGTCAGGGCCCAGGCGCTATCGCTGGTCGCGGAAATGGCGGTGCGCCTGCCCGAACATCGCGATCAGGGCGAGAAGGACCTCCAGAACATCATCGCCGACCCCAAGGGAGACAACGCGATCGCGCACCGCGCCCTGGCCTGGGTCCGCATGGAAAGAGCAGAGTTCGATGAGGCCGGCGAGGAACTGGCCAGAGCGCGGGAGCTCGACGACCGCGATACCTGGACACACTATTATCTGGCGCTGGTGAAATTTCGCGCTGCCCAGGTAAACCGGAAACCAATCCAGGGCGTTTCGAACATGATTCAGGACCTGGTTTACGTGGTCGATAAGGAACCCGACTTTGCCGAGGCCCACCACATGCTTGCCGTGGCGCGCCTCCAGGGTGGCGGGGTCCATTCTGCGACCGGGTCGATCACGATCGCGATCCAGCTCAGTCCGCGCAACGAAGAGTACCTGCTCAACCTGGCGCAGATCGATCTCGCCGGAAAAAAGTGGGACGACGCGGCCGCGCTGCTCAACCGACTTCAGGACAGCTCAAACCCGCAAATCGCGCAAACCGCGCGCAAGAGTCTGGCCGACCTGCCCACCCTGAAGAAGTATGGTGTGTTGCCGGAGGATCGTGCGTCGCAGGATGGCACGGGCGGACCCGCGCCGGCCTCGGTGGAGAACGATGAGGAGGATGCTCATTCCGGCAACGCAGAAGCAGTCCCAGCCGAGCCCGTGCCCGACCGCCGCAAAGTCCAGTTCGTCAGGGGAAAACTGGTAAAAGTGGACTGCTCTCAGGCCCCGGCTGCGATCTTGACCGTCAGGACTGGCGCGCGAACCATGAGACTGCGCACCGACGATTACAAATCACTGCTGCTGGTTGGAGCGGATGAGTTTTCCTGCGAGTGGGCGGAGCGGGCAGTCATTGCGAACTATAAAGCCGGTGGGAAAGCGGACGGTGATTTGGTCTCGGTCGAAGTGCAATAGGCTGTGAATCCGGCTGTTGCCTTAGTTCCAGTTTCCCTTTCGTGGGGTGTGCCCGAGGAGATGCGAAGAGCCTGCCCGGAGTGCAAGCTGAACCTACCCGCGCAAACTGTCATCCTGAGCGGAGTTGGAAAGTTCGCGTCGCGAACTTTCCGCGTAGTCGAAGGACCCCTATAGTCGTGCCGTACATTGAAAATCCTGGCCTTTCCGCTTCAATCGTCAGAACAATTCCCTGCTCTCTCGCCACCGTTAAGCTCATAGGGGTCCTTCGACTGCGAAGCTGCTTCGCTTCGCGAAGCAGTTTCTCCGCTCAGGATGACATCCCATCTTTTTTGAAGGAATCTGGCGCTGCGCGGAGCCCGCAAATAACAAACCCTCCCAGGGGAAGCTGAGAGGGCTCGCAGTGGTCAAACCTAGGACCGTTTTTATTGCACCCGCACCACATTACCTGCCTGAAAGCCTTTTGGCCCCTTGAGCAGATCGAATTCCACCGTTTCGCCTTCGTTCAGCGTGCGATAACCATTCTCCTGGATAGCGGAGAAATGAACGAAAACGTCCTCCCCGGTAGAGCGCTGGATGAACCCGTATCCTTTGGCCCCGTTGAACCACTTTACTGTACCCTTCTCTCTCACAAAGAACTCCTTTCGCCTCTGCTCAGATTTAACTTTCGCATCCTCCGTGGAGCTCGTGCTCCTCTACAACCCCCTCCGAGGGAAAACGAAAGCACCGCCGCTGAAAATTACGCCCACAAAAAAAGCTCCGTCGGTTGGGCGGTGGTGAGAACCACAACCCAACTTTGTTGGAGCGTTTCTATCGGCGTGATTTTGTAACTACAGGACACGAAACATCTACCCCAAGCGAACATTCTCCCTGCCCCGAAAATCAGGCAGTGAGCAGAAGATAATATTCAGGAACTACATTTCTGGCAAGCAAAGAAATCTGAGGAATAAAACGATTAAATATGAATGATTGCGGCGAAGCTGGAACACCGCCCGGAGCGCAACGTCCTTCCGTGTCTGCCGACCGAGCGCAACTGTCTGATAGGATTAGGGAAAATGCATACTGACCAGCAGTCAAGAGCGGCGGTTTCGGCGCCGCCAACCCGTGCCCCTGCCTCCCTGCCCCCCGAAGACCCCTACTCCGGCCTGGTCAGTTCCACGGTGAAATATCTGTTACGCACCGAGGTACATACGTTTGCGTTCTCCGTTGCCGCCAATGCCATCCTCTCGTTTTTTCCTTTCGTGCTTCTGCTCATGACCTTCATCCGGCAGGTATTTCATTCTCCGGCAATGAATGACGTAGTGGTGCAACTGCTGCGCGACTTCCTTCCTGCCGGGCAGGACTTTGTGATTCGCAATCTGAACGCGCTGGTAGAAGCGCGCCATCGCGCTCAGCTGGCTTCGCTCATCATTCTTCTGTTTACTTCAACCGGAATCTTCATGCCGCTCGAGGTGGCACTGAACCGCATCTGGCGCTTCCCCAGCAACCGGTCTTATTTCGGCAACCAGCTCATCTCACTTGCACTGGCATTCAGTTGCGGGGTGCTGGCCCTGCTTTCGATTGCGCTCACCGCGGGAAATATCGCATTGCTGGAAAATGCACTGCGCAGCCACGGACCTTTTGTGGTCCGGCTGGGCGGCTTTCTGATGATGAAGGCTTTTGCCGTATCCGCCAGCATCGCGATCTTTTTCCTGATCTATTGGGTGTTGCCCAACGGCAAGGTACCCGCCCGCGCGGTGTTGCCCACCGCGGTACTCATGGGATTGCTGTCTGAGGCCTTGAAGTACGCCTACATCTGGGCCCTGCCCCGCTTGAATTTTCAGGAAGTTTACGGCCCCTTTGCGTTGTCGGTGAGCCTGATGTTCTGGGCATTCCTCACCGGATTGCTGATGCTCACGGGAGCGCACCTGTCCGCCCGTGGACATAACCGGCGAGAAGCAATGTAGTCGCGAGCGCTCCGCTCGTGCAGGGGGCAGTTGCAAACGGGCCGTCGGGCTCGGTCCCTGGTGGTCGTTGGTCACAGTCTTGTCACATGGCTGTGACGGCTGATACATCTTCACACTTCTCTTGATCTCTATGATTGCCGCACTCCCCGTCCCACCTGGTCTCGTTTGAAACGAGGCTGTGCCATGCGGCTCCCCTTTCGGCAGTTCCCTGCGCTCGCGCTGGCGCTGCTCTCATTGCCGGCCGCCGGGCAGGACTCGCAGGCCAACCGGTTGCTGCCTGCGATTTCCAGCCTGCGCCTGTTGACCCAAAATTCCGGCTACATCTTCGACGGCACCGTTCTGTCAGTGCAAGCTGTACCGAATGATGCCAACGACATGCCCACGGTGCAGATCACGTTTCGGGTTGAACAGGCCATCCGCGGAACGCGTGCCGGGCAGATATTGACCATTCGGGAGTGGGCCGGATTGTGGAACTCCGGCGAACGCTACCACCCGGGGGAACGGCTTCTGCTGTTTCTCTACAGCCCCAGCAGGTTGGGCCTCACCAGCCCGGTCGGAGGCGCCGCCGGCCGCTTCGCCGTGGATTCCAGCGGAAACGCAGTGATTGAAAACGGTCGCCTTCCTGCCCTCCCGCTCGATCCCGCCTCACGGGTTCAGTTGCGCGAGAAAAAGAGGGTCAATGCCCGCGCGCTGGTTTTGGCCATCCAGCGCGCGGACGCGGAGTAAATCATGGCGGCCCGCTTCCTCTTCGCGCTGGCCATCGCAATCGCGATGCTGGTCATGCCGCGTCCGACTGCTGCGCGCCGGCGGTCCCCGCACGATTGCCGGGACCAGTTACTTCGATCCGGCGGTCAAGGGCACTCCGCTCACCTGGAGCCAGGGCGCGATCAGCTACTACACCGATCGCGGAAACCTTAGCCCGGTCCTTCCCGCCGCCACCGCCGACGCCTTCGTGGCCGATGCCTTCAGCCGATGGACGTCGATTTCGACGGCCGCGGTGTCAGCGGTACGGGCTGGTCAACTGGGCGAAGATGTCAGTGGCGCCAATGTGAGCGCAGCCGGAGGAATCATTACTCTGCCGGCTGACATCCAGCCTTCCGCAATCCATTTCCCGATCGCCATCGTTTACGACGCCGACGGGACCGTGACCAATGCCCTGCTGGGCCAGGGCGCGGGCAGCGCGGAGTCTTGCTTTACCAATGCAGCCTATGGCGGCGTGGATAGCTTCAGCACTGACGCTCATCTGCTGCATGCGCTGGTAATCCTGAACGGAATTTGCGCCCAGACTTCCACCCAGTTGCCGGACATGAAGTATCGCCTGGTGCGAGTGTTGGGGCGCGTGCTGGGGCTCGACTGGGCGCAGATGAACCTCAACGTTTTCACTCACAGCCCCGCGACCACCTCGTCCGACTACGCCGGGCTCGCCATCATGCACGCCACGGACCCGATCAATTGTGTTCCGATATCCGTTTGTTATCCCAATGCTGATCAGCCCAAGATGGACGACCGGGCAGCCCTTTCGCGGCTGTACCCGGTCACTGCGCAAAACCAGGCAGCATTTCCAGGGAAGCAGTTATTTTTCGAAAACACCGTGCGCATTCACGGCAGTGTTTATTTTGCGGACAGCAGCGGCCAGGCGGCACAGCAAATGCAGGGGGTAAACGTAGTCGCTCGCTGGATTGATCCCGCCACCAGCCAGCCTTCCCGCACCTATGGGGCGGCTTCGGTTTCAGGTTTTCTGTTTCGCGGAAACGCGGGCAACGCGGCCACCGGATTCTACGACAGCAGCGGGCAGGCGTGGGACCGCTTTGGATCCGACGATGCGGCAGTGGAAGGATTTTTTGATCTGGGCGGATTGGAAATTCCGAATGGCGCCAGCAGCGCTCAATACCAGTTGAGCGTAGAAGCACTGGATCCCTCATGGTCGCAGTCCGTGGGACCGTACGGGCCCTGGCAGGTGCAGCCTTCCGGCGCATTCCAACCTCTAGTCGTGACTGTGAGCAAGGGCGGCGACCTGCAACAGGACATTCTCATGCAGGCGAGCGCGGTGCAGAGTCCGGGACTTCTTCGAGCCTACCTCATTCGCGGCGCCCGCGACTCTGCCGCCTTCAGGAGACTGGCTGGGGACCCTGAGTGGCCTGGCAAATGCCGATTACTTCTGGTTCGTCGCGCAATCGGACCGCACCTTGTCAGTAGAGGTGACGGCGCTCGATGAACTCAAAGCCGCTTCTCTGGTAAAAGCGCAACCGGTTATCGGTATGTGGGCGCTGGCGGACCCGGGCACGTTTCCCGCGCCCGCAAACACCGGTCTGGCCTTCAACAGCGCGAATTTGGGCATGACGCGGCTCGACGCCACGCTCCAGGCCAGCACGGCGTTTCGCCTGGGCATCTTTGACTACCGCAGCGATGGCCGTCCCGACTACCGCTACCACGGGCGTGTCTTCTACGCAGATAACGCAGTTCCGGCGCGAGCGCGCGTGGACGGCGGCACGGCAATCACGGTACAAGGAATCGGTTTCCGAACCAATACCGCCGCCACCATTGCGTCTGTAACTGCGCCGGTGCTGGCTGCTTCGGCGAGCCAGGTGATCGCAACCGCGCCCGCCATGGCGGATGGCCTGCAGAACATTGGGTTGAGAGATCCCGCCACGGGCGCATCCTCAATCATGACCAACGCCCTCACCTACGGCGCCGGACCCAGCGACACCATCAAGCTGATCCAGGGATCGAACCCAGCAACCCCAGTCGGTGGCCAGGCGCCCAATCCCATTCGCGTTCAGGTATTGGCGCAAGACGGGACGACGCCGGTGGCCGGCGCCAGCGTCTTCTTCATCTCCACCCCAGCTTCTTCGTTGTCGGCGTGCGGCGGCGCCGCCAGCTGCACGATTCTTACCGATGACAGCGGCCATGCATCGACCCGGGTCACGGTTCTGCAAGCCGCCGCGATTAACATCAGCGTTTTGCTGGCGCCGGCTTCCTACAACACGCCGAAATCGGTGCAGGCAACGATTCTCGGAACCACTTCTGCGCTGGATATCTCTCTGCTCTCGTCCTTTGCCTGGATCGCCCAGGGCGCGACCGTGGATATTGCGCTGGCGGCGCGCCTGCTCTCGAATGGCCTGCCCGTCCCCGCGACTCAGGTGAATTATCAGGTGGTAAAAGGATCGGGCACTCTGACTTCTGCCAGCAGCACCAGCGACGTCAACGGCTTTGCCGGCACCACGCTGCACCTGGCGGCCCTGGCGGGAGATGTGCAGGTGAGCGCATGTGTCGCCCCGGCCAACTTGCCGTGCCAGATCTTTTTCGCGACTGCGGTGCCGCCTTCGATGCTCCGGCTGGAACCGGTGGCAGGAAATGTTCAGGTCCTTCCCGCCGGCCAGCATTTTCAACCAGTCACCGTGCGGGTCGTCGATTCCGCGATCGCTCCACACCCGGTGCTGGGCGCGAACGTAACTTTCCAGGTGGTGGTATCGCGTCCGGCGACTGCGCCCCCGCCGGTTTCGATCGGCGGAATTATCATGGGCAAAAATCCTCCGCCGGTCATCGTGTCTTCATCCCAGACCTCGGTGCTTTCGGACGGCCAGGGACTGTCCACGCTGCAACCCTCTACCGGCGCAGCGCAAGGAGCGCTGGTGATTCAAGGCACAGCCGCGGCCGGGGCCAGCGTTCTTTCCTTCCAGCTACAGTCTCTTTTGCCGGTAGCGCCCTCGGCGCCGTCCGGCTCGACACGTTCTCCGTTGGATGGTCCAGTAGTTCCGACCGGAGCCGGCCGGCTGCTGTCCCTCGCAATCTGCGAATGCTACAGCCGCAGTGACCACTTCGCAGATTCCCGGCAACTCGTCGCCGCTGATGGCATCTAACTGTGGGAAGAAAACTGCAGCTCTCCTGTGTTCGCCCCCCTGAGCGGAGAGGGGCGGACATGGGAGAAGCCGCGGTGAGATTGGCAGCGCTCCCTCTCAGGTTTCGCTACACTTATCTCTATGAAATCGATGCTGCGTGATGGAGTGGTATCAGCCTCAGTCTTCCTCTTCGCCTTACTTTGGCTGTCGTCTGTTGCCCGGGCCCAGGAAGGACCTCTCGACCCCGCCCCGCCCAAGGGCGTGACTACCGACGAGATCATTCGCCACTTCACGACCAAGGAGAAGGAGTTCCAGGAGGCGCGGGACCAGTACACCTACCGGCAGGACGTGCGGCTGATAACCCCCGACGATAATGGCGAGTATCACGAAATCTTCGATGTACTCTTTGATGACCAGGGAAAGCGTCTGGAGAATGTGGTATTTGCGCCTCAGTCTTCCTTGAACATGCTCTCAGATGTCTCCCGAAGACCTTGACGACATCCGGCATCGCTTGCCCTTCGTGCTCACCAGTGACGAAATTCCCGAGTATCAGATTCTCTATGTGGGCCAGCAACAGGAAGACGAGCTTCACTGTTACGTTTTCGACATCGCTCCCAAGGAGATTGTCGGCAAGAAGCGCTATTTCCAGGGACGCATCTGGGTGGATGATCGCGATTTTCAGATTGTAAAAACTTACGGCAAGACCGTCCCCGACATTCGCAAGAAAAAGGGCCAGGAGAACCTTTTCCCGAAATTCACTACCTGGCGGGAGCAAATCGACGGCAAGTACTGGTTCCCCACCTATACCAAGGCAGACGACACCCTGCACTTCTCCAGCGGTGACGTCCGCCTCCACGAAATCGTGAAGTACAGCGACTACAAGCGGTTCGGATCGAATGTGAAGATTACGTACGAAGGCCAGGAAGTGCAGAAGGCGCCGGGCGACAAGGGTCAGACTCAGCCACCGCCGAAATAAGGCTTTCAGCTTTCAGCTGTCAGCTAATAGAAGAGATACTTGCGCCACTTGTCGTCCGAACGCCCCATCAGGCGCATGATGTGGCGGCTGGTGTGCAGGTTGAAGGCCCGGGGCTCGCGCAGAAGTTGCATATCTGCCTCGGTGGGAAACTGATTGCCCTTTTGCCGGTTACAGGTATGGCAACAGGCCACCAGGTTTTCCCAGGTGGACGCACCGCCGCGTGATCGCGGCACAACGTGGTCGAGAGTCAACTCACTCGAAGGCAGCACTTCCCCACAATACTGGCAGGTATTGCGGTCGCGCAGGAGGATGTTCTTGCGGGAGAGAGCGCGAGTCTGGTGCGGAATGCGGCGGTACTCCAGCAGCCGAATCACGGAAGGCACACGAATCGCCAGCCGGGCGGCGTGCAGGAAGTGTCCGTTTTCTTCCTCCGTCATGGCCACGCCCTTCAGCACGAGAACGATGGCCCGGCGCGCGGCGCAAACATTGATCGGCTCGTAGGAGGCGTTCAACACCAGGACGGGCGCGTGCAGGGCATGGCCGTTGCCCTCGCGGTGCGCGGCCAGCGCAGGCGCGTGGCTCCGCATCATCGAGCCGTTCATCGAGTTGTTCCACTTCCCCGACATACCTGATTCCAACAATTTGACGTTCGTTGCGCTGCGCCGTATCCGGTAGCCGCCAGAGTGCGCTCGTCCTCAGGGAACGTCTGTCGCAGATTTATGCTTTCGCTCTTCGCGTCGGCCTTCAGCGTGCGCGCCACGGTGGCAACATATACTTTAGATGCGCCCGCCCGGCGCAATACGCGAGCGCATTCCGACACCGTGGTACCGGTGGTGAAAACATCATCGACCAGCAGAACTTCGCGGCCGGCAAGTTCCTCGGGCCGGGCCACGGCGAACGAACCACGGATATTCTCGCGGCGCTGATGGCGTGTAAGTCCGGTCTGGGATTGGGTTTCTCGCCGCCGTTCCAGGATGCCGAGGTGCAGCTCCATCCGGCCACTTCCCGATCCCAGTTTCATTGCATCCTGTTTGATGGCGGCGCGGGCGATCAACTCGGACTGGTTGAAGCCACGCTGGCGCAGTTTGCGTGGGTGCAGCGGCACCGGAACCACCATCCCCGGCCCCCCGGTCCAGCAGGAATCGAGCCCGCTCATCGCTTCCGCCAGCATGCGGCCCAGAACCGTGGCGGCCGGCCGCACCTGTTCGTACTTCAGCAGGTGGATGAGTTCGCGCAGCCCACTGTCGTAACTGCCGTAGGCCACCGCTCTGGCAAAGGGCGGCTCCATGCGCCGGCATAAACCGCAACGATTTTCGCCGGCCTCGCCACCGACCGCGTAGGGAGTCAACACCCGCTCTCCGCACCTGCTGCAAACGCCGCCCGCAATGGGGCGGATATCGGAGAGGCAGGGCCGGCAAACCGGCAGGCGGGAAATGTGTACCAGGGGACTACCGCAAAGACGACAATCGGAGGGGAAAAGAGTAGCGAAGAGACTTTCTGCAACACCGCGCAACGACGGGACCAACAATGACCCCAGCGAACGGTCGCGCGTCAAGGGCTTGGTCCCGGCAGCCCGGATTGGGTCCTCGCTACTGCTGAAGACGAGCCTCCCGCGTTCGCCCGGTACGGAAGGACGCTGCGGGCAAACCGATCCCAGTATAGCGGGCCGCAATGCCTCAAGCAACGATCAGGCGGTCGCGCCTTGTGCCTTTTTGGTTTCCCGTCTTGGGAGCACCGGAAGAAATGACGATTGATACGAACGCCGGTAACAATCGCCGCAGCGCACCGGCCGAAGAAACGCCAAGGGCAGTAAGAACTTCTCGGTGAAATTCTTTGGACGGGAGCGGTAACCGTGAAAACCGCCACAATCCCGACACTCAAACAGTTTGGGGGACATAACTGTAGACCTCGGGAGGCCAGAGAAGCAACGCCGCACATCATACCAGAACTGGCCACTGGCGCGGCATCTGAAGTAGTCCCGAAATTGGCGGCCTGGGGGCCGCCTCCGAGGAAGCACCCCTGAGGCACTTGTAAAAGGGGTGGCGCACATGTTAACGTGCGCCGTCTCATTTATCGCCTAAGAGCTTTATTATCTATGTTCTTTGTTATCCAATATCCAACCGTTCCTGGCACTTCCGAGGATTCCTCATCATGAGTACGGACAACCCGGTTCCCGTCAGCGAGACTGAAAAAAAATTCAAACCCTTTGTCCCGGAAGACATGGAAATGCGCGAATTCACCTGGCGCGCGATTCTGCTGGGACTGGTGCTGACCATTGTGCTGGGCGCGGCCAACGCCTATCTCGGCCTGCGCGCGGGCATCACGAT
Source organism: Terriglobia bacterium (assembly GCA_963699935.1). GTDB lineage: Bacteria > Acidobacteriota > Terriglobia > Terriglobales > Acidobacteriaceae > JAIQFF01. Next base: position 223,253 of record CAVOVU010000013.1, on the reverse strand, counting down.
CGCGGCAACCTATCCGGCGGCGGTCATTGCCATGGCCGCCATGCGTGCGTGGAAGGGTTCGCTTCTGGAAGAAAACATAGCCCGCACTGCGGGTTCGATCGGAGAAGGCATCGCGGCCGGGGCCATCTTCACCATTCCTGCGTTCCTGATTGCCAAGGCCTGGCCTTCGTTTAGTCCGGGTGATGCCTATTGGAAATCCACTGCTCTGATCATGGTTGGCAGCATCCTCGGAGTGCTTTTTATTTCTTTGGTGCGAAGGGTCATGGTGGAAGACCCGGAATTGCCCTTTCCCGAATCCGTGGCGGCGTCGGAAATCCACAAGGCGGGACAGCGCGGCGCTCAAGCCGCGAAATATCTTTTCTGGAACATCGGCGTGGGCGGCGTGGTGTACATGCTGGGGAAGTTTGGGCTGTTTGCCGCCGATCAGGATTTTCCTTTCACCGTCGGAAACCTGGGTCACAGCCAGGTGCGGCTGGGGACCCTGGAAAGCACCAAGGTGGTGGCCACCGGCGGGACCAGCGTATTCTCGGCTCCCAGCGTAAGTCCCGCCTACCTGGGGGTGGGCTACATCATCGGACTCCGCCTGGCCTCGATTCAGTTCGCGGGCAGCGTCCTGGCCTGGGGTCTGCTGGTTCCCATGATGATTTATTTCCTGGGCCCCAGCCTGCAGCACTACATTCCCGCAGGCACGCCTCAAGACTGGGCCGATACCGCCGATGCGGTGTGGAGATACATTGTCCGTCCCATCGCGGTTGGCGGCATGCTCGTGGGCGCCGCCTACACGTTATTCAAAATGCGTAAAAGCCTGACCTCTGGATTCGGCAAGGCGCTTTCCGATATGCGGCAGAGCGCCGATCAGCGGGCCAAGCTGGGCCGGACCGAGCGCTACATGAGCTTCAAAACAGTTCTCGGGCTGATCGCTCTGATGTTTGTCCTGATGTGTGCGCTGTACGTTCAGATTTCCGGCTTGCTTTGGCCGGCCATTCTTGCGGCTGTCGTCATGCTGATCGTGGGCTTCTTCTTCGCTACCGTTTCCGGCAACCTGGTTGGATTTATCGGCTCCTCCAATAATCCTGTCTCTGGCTTGACCCTCTCCACCTTGTTGATCGCAGCGCTGTTGATGGTGTCTCTGGGCGTTTCCGGCGGAAAGGGTGTGGCCATCGTCCTGGGCGTAGCGGCGGTGGTATGTGTTTCTTCATCGGTAGCAGGTGAATTGCTGCAGGACTTCAAGGTGGGATACATCCTGGGCGGCACGCCGCGAAACATTCAGATCGCGGAGCTGATTGCGGTGGTGGTTGCCAGCCTGGTGATGTACTGGCCTTTGATGCTGCTGCACCAGGGCAGTATCAACTCCGGTGGCGTGGGCTTTGGCGGGCCGGACTTACCGGCCCCACAAGCCGGGACTCATGGCCACATTGGCGCAGGGAATCGTGGGCGGAGACATGCCCTGGGCCCTGGTCGGGGTCGGCATCGTGTTCGGGCTCGCCATGATCATGATGCAGGTGAAGAGTCCCATGCTGGTCGCGGTGGGTATGTACCTGCCGTTCGGCACAACTTTTGCGATTTTCGTCGGCGGTGTATTCCGCTCGGTGGGAGACTGGCTGGCGGATCGTCGTGGCTACAATGCGGCGCAGAAGGCTCGAGTGGAGAATGCCGGCGTCCTGACCGCTTCGGGATTGATCGCCGGCGAAGCGGTGCTCGGGTTGGTCTGGGCGGGATTGCAGTTTATTCCCCAATGGAAGGCGCCCAACCATCCGCCCCAACTTTTCAGCCATCCGTCTTATCTCGTAGGCGGCCTGATTGTGCTGGCTGGACTCGCCGCCCTCCTCATCCGGCTTCCTATTACGGCTGCGGGAGATCCCAGCGAACCCGCGCCCCCGACAGCCATGATGTAGTCGGATCGTGTGGCGCGGGCGCCCTCGCCCGCGTCTTTCGGGTTTACTTTTTTTCCATGTCCATCGTCGAAAATGTTGCGGACGTACGCCGGCGGATCTCGGCCGCAGCCCGCGGTGCCGGACGAAACCCCGACGACATCACGCTGATGGCGGTGAGCAAGACTTTCCCGGCAGAGAGCATTCGCGAGGCCTACGCTGCGGGGCTTCGAATGTTCGGCGAGAACCGGGTGCAGGAATTTGCCGCAAAGGCCGGGGCTCTGCTCGACTTGCAAGAGGCCGAGTGGCACATGATCGGTCACCTGCAAACCAACAAAGCGGCAGCCGCGGCTGAAGTGTTCACTGCCGTCGATTCACTCGATTCCCTGAGGCTGGCTGAGAAACTGAATGCATCCGCGGAAAAGGTGGGCAGAAAGCTGGAAGTGCTGATCGAAATCAATGTGGGCGGCGAAACCGCAAAGAGCGGCCTGGCCCCGGATACCGGCGACCTGGAAGATCTTCTTATGGCTGCTCCGGGACTCGAGCACCTCGAAATCCGCGGGCTGATGACCATTCCTCCTTTTACCGCTGACGCTCAGGAGGCACGCCCGTACTTCCGCCGACTACGCGCTCTGCGTGACCAGATGGCAGCACGGCGCCTGCCCGCGATTCGCGTGGACATTCTGTCGATGGGCATGTCGCATGATTTTGAAATTGCAATTGAAGAAGGTTCGACCTGCGTGCGGGTGGGCACCGCCATCTTCGGACAAAGGGAAAGGCATTAACCACGGAGGACACAGAGAGGCACGGAGGCCAGATTCTTGAGATTTTCTCCGTGTCCTCAGTGGCCTCCGTGGTAGATAGGTGTGATGGGATTCAGACGTGAACTGACACTTGGGAGCCCCGTTGAACATTTCTGAGCGCCTCCATGAAATTCGCACCGGTTTCGAGCGGCCGTTCTGGGTCGCCAACATTACCGAAATTTTCGAGCGGCTTTCCTACTACGGAGCGTTCGCTTCCCTGGCTTTGTACCTGCAGGAGAAATTGAATTTCTCCACCCAGCAAACCGGAACATTGACGGGCATATTCGGCGGCATGGTTTGGTTTCTGGCCATCTTTGGCGGGGCCGCCGCCGACCGCATGGGGTTCCGTCGAGCGCTTTCGATCGCATATCTCATCCTGGCCACCGCTTATTTTCTGATTGGGTCCATCGGCGCATCCTGGCTGGCCCCGGTGCGCAATGCGGTTCCGATCGGACTGTTTGTGGGTTTTGTCCTGGTCCTTCCGGCGCTGGGCATCTCGCTGGTGAAACCTTGCGTGGTTGGGACCACCGCGCGCGCCTCCAAGGAGAACGTTCGCTCGATTGGCTATTCGATTTACTACACCATGGTCAACATTGGCGGCGCTGCTGGTCCCTATCTTGCTTCCTGGGCCCACCGTCACCTGGGCGTCGAGAATGTTTACCGGGTGGCTGCGCTGAGTGTCTTCGCGATGTTTTTTGTGGTCCTGTTTTTCTTCCGGGAGCCGCGCCAGCCCGGCGATGCGCCGCCACCCTCGATGGCGACCGTGGCGCGGAACTTCTGCGTTGTGGTGGGCAACTACCGGCTGGTTTTGCCGGTGCTGGCAACTGCCCTGGTACTGCGCGTTGTCACGTTTGCGTATCCCGTCACCGTACCCTGGTGGATTTGGGTCGGGCTTCTGGTGCTCGTGCTCGCCGGCATCAGCCGCTTCATGTGGTTCCTGGTGCTATTCACCGGCTATTGGGTGGTTTTCTGGCAGCAGTACATCAGCCTGCCCGGATACATCCATCGATATATCAACGTCAATGCGGACGTCGAACTCATTCTGGTGACCGACGGACTTACAGTGATTTGCCTGACCCTCCTGGTGAACTACCTGACCAGTAAGATTCCGGCTTTTCAAGCCATCATTCTAGGCACGGTGATAACGTCGGCTTCATGGCTGATCCTCGCCCTGAGGCCGACGGTCTGGGGTGCCGTCCTCTCTCTGTTCGTCCTTGCCCTGGGGGAGATCATCCAACAACCACGCTATTACGAATACATCTCACGCCTGGCGCCGCCCGGCCAGCAGGGAACATACATGGGTTTCGCCTTTCTGCCCATCGGACTCGGCTCGCTGATTGGAGGCTGGTTTGGGGGGACCCTGGCTCACCACTTCGGCGAGATCGCTCAACAACCGGCACGCATGTGGTGGAGCGTGACCGCTGTGGGCATGGGCACCGCGGTGCTGCTTTGGATTTACGACAGGACCCTGAAACCTGCCAGTGTCCATGCCTGAGAAACATCCGAAGCAAGAGCCTTTGCCACTCGGTAACGGGTCAGTTTGGGGACCATGAACCACGAAGGGCACGAAGGAAACCCTGGAAAACAAAGCCTTCGTGATACTTCGTGTCTTTCGTGGTTTATGTACTTGCCGTGTCTTATCACGAAACTGACCACCTGCCACTCCGCCGGATTCGCCCAAATCGCTTCCGTTGTTTAGAATAGTCATTTGCCCATGGATCTTCCTGCCATACAGGCCGCGCTGCGCGAGCGGAACATTGACGCCTGGCTCTTCTACGATCACCATCATCGCGACCCCATCGCGTACCGGGTGCTGGGATTGCCCGCCGGTCAAATGGTGACCCGGCGCTGGTTCTACCTGATTCCAGCCAGCGGCGATCCGGTGAAACTGGTCCACAAAATTGAACCTGGCCATCTCGACTCCCTGCCCGGTTCCAAGCGCCAGTATTCGGGCTGGCAGGAATTGTTCGATCAGGTAAAGGTTGTCCTGGCCAATCATCGCGATATCGCGATGCAGTATTCACCCAACAACCTGGTATTCACAATTTCGTTGGTGGACGCGGGCACAGTCGATCTGATCCGTGGACTGGGCAAGAACGTGGTCAGCTCCTGCGACCTGGTGGCGCAGTTTGAAGCCACTCTGACCGAGGAGCAGATCAAGTCTCACTTCGCCGCCCGCGATGCGATTGACGCCATCACGGCTTCGGCTTTCCAGGAGATCGGGCGGCGGGTGCGCAACGGCGGAACTCACGAGTACCAGATCCAGCAGTGGTTCCTGGAGGCCTTCCGGCGAGAAAACCTGGTGGCTGACGATCCGCCGCTGGTGGCGGTCAACGCCAATAGCGGCGATCCCCACTACGCCCTGCTTCCGGAAACTTCAAAACCCATTCGTGAGGGCGATTTTGTCCTGCTCGACGTCTGGGCCAAAAAGAGCACTCCCGGGGCCGTATACTACGACATTACCTGGACGGGCTTTGTAGGCAAGTCCCCGTCCGATCGCATGCGGGAAATATTCAGTATCGTTCGCCAGGCCCGTGATGTGGGAGTGAAGACGGTGGTCGATGGCGTGAGCGCGGGCAAAGCCCTCGCCGGATGGGAAGTTGATCACGCCGTGCGCGGCTACATCCGGAATGCGGGGTTCGAGCAATACTTCATCCATCGTACCGGACACTCGATTGGGACCGAAGTTCATGCCAACGGCGCTAACATGGATGACCTCGAAATTCATGACGAGCGCCGCATTCTGCCCAACTCGTGCTTTTCCATCGAGCCCGGCATTTATTTGCCGGAATTCGGGGTGCGCAGCGAAGTAAACATGCTGATCAGGCCCGGCGCAGCGCAGGTAACGGGTAAAATCCAAAGTGAACTCGTAATCATCTGAATGGCAAATTCAGCTAAGACTCCCACGGAAGCGCAGAAGGCAACGGCAGCCGGGCCTTCTCGAATGTCAGTCATCGCTCCAGCTGTCGCCTGGTTTATTCCCGGAGCCGGCCACCTGATCCAGAAGAGATGGGTGCGCGGCATCCTGATCATGGCCTCGATCACCACCATGTTCGTGCTCGGCTTGCTGATGCAGGGCCGTGTGTACCATCCGAACGGCGGCGACATTCTGGACATGCTCGGGTTCGTGGGCGACGTGGGCGCGGGCGGCCTCTACATCGTGACCCGCATGCAGGGCTGGGGGCACGGCGCCATCGCTCACGCCACCGCGGACTACGGCACCAAGTTTCTGATCGTCGCCGGACTGCTGAATTTCATCTGCGCCGCTGACGCCTATCACATCGCCATTGGGAAAAAGCCCTGACTGGAAAAACTGAATGACCCTGGAACTCTCCCATTTCACCGCCGCCGTGCTGTTCTCGGTCTTCGCCTCCGTAGTTTTCGGAATCACCCAGCGCAACACCGCCCGCGAACAGATCCGCTACGGCTTGTATTGCTTTGTCCTTTTCGTCGGTGGAGTGTTTCTGGCGGGATGGGTCATGTGGCTGCTGCGACACTAGAAGGCAGCTTTTAGCTCTTAGCCTTTAGCTCTTGGCGGGTTGACTGTGAACAGGATGAGTCTAGAACCCATTCCGGTTGGCGTATGATTCCTCAGCTTTGAAATCATCAGGAGAGCGACTGAAGCTAAAGGCTAAAAGCTAAAAGCTCGTTACCCCTCCCACACGAAGGCATCGAACACGCGCTTTATATCAAATCCCAGGCGTTGATAGAGGGTTACCGCGCGGGCATTTGCCTCCGTCACCGTGAGCGACAGTATGGAGAAATTGCGCTGGCGCAGGTTTCCGGCGGTGGCAGCGATCAGTAACTCGCCCAGGCCGTGCGAGCGGTAGTCCGGGAGCACGCATACCTGGGTAACGTGTCCAACATCCTGACGCACCCGGGAGCACAAAATGAGTCCGATCAGGCTGCGCGCGCGCTTGTGCACCGCCACAAACGATCCTTCGGGATCAAAGGTGCCACATCCCGGAAAGCGCACGATATTGTTCAGGAAACGCAGCGACCCGCTCAGGGTGCGATATTGATCGTTGATTTCCGAGTCCACGTGACCGCGGTAGGCGCTCGTGATCAACGCCGCGGCCGGCTGGTAGTCGTGCTCTGCCCAGCGCCTGATCTCGATTTCAGGGTCCAGAAGCGGTGACGGTTTGGGCGCGCCGTCCAGTGGGAACACCATGAAAAGCCGGGGATGCCGCTGAAAGCCCTGCTCCACAAACGGCCGGGCGACTACCCCGGCATCATGCACCAGCAATTGCGCTTCGACCCGATGGATGCCAGGTGACTGTTGCAGGGTCTCAATCACATGCAGCAACAGTCGCGATTCCACTTCGTGCGGGTCTGGCAGACGTCCCCCATTGGCCACGAACAGGTCGCCAATGACACCCTTGCTGCCTTCGTAAACGAAGAAGGCGTAGCCGATGATGCGGCCGCGTTCAACCGCGGCATAGCCCGGCAGGATTTTGGCATCCACGTAGCGCAGGATCATTTCCGCAGAACCGCTGTAATCCCAGGAGAGCAGGCGCGACCATTCCCGGACCTCGTCCTCCAGCAATGGACGCAGATCGACAGAGGAAAAGTGTCTGAGATCGAGAATCTCCACCTGGAGGCTCCGTGAGGGTTCCGGCTTGCTAAGCGCGCTCATGGCGGGCTGCGAACAGCGAGTGTAGTGCTTCATCCGGCAGGTAGGCAAACGGGGGGACAAGGATGGGTAACAGCGGGCAGCTTCTGGCTTCTGGCTTCTAGCTTCGGGCTTCGGGCTTCTAGCTTCTGGCTTCTTTGCTTTTGGTTCGTGATCCTCCGCGTCAGTAACGGATTATTCGTTCCAAAAACTCCTGATGTCGTGACTAGGCTAGGAGCTAGAAGCTAGGAAGCTAATCGCTGCCTTTCCCCACCCAGTAATAATCCATGCCCTGCGCCGCAAAGCTTCCCAGATAGGTGACCCGCCGACCGGGCGTCCACTTAGCGATGTTTTTTTGCCACGCTGCCGGGGTGATCAACAGATGTTCGCCGGCGGGAACTTCGCCGGCTTCATAACGCGCAATTTTCTGATTGCGATAGAAATGGAGACCATATTCAGTCTCGCGTGACAACCGCAGAATTGCCAGGGGCAGCGACCGATTGTCCACACGGCTGATTTCCTGAGCCAGTGGACGCGCCGAAAGCGTGGCATCGAGCGCTGGGGCCCCCAGCCGCAAGACCGCTGCTACCGCCAGTACCACAGGAACCAACGTAACGAAGCGCAACAGGCGAAGGCCGGGCGGACGCCGCAGTGTGAGCGCGATTCCAATCGCCAGCACCGCCGCAATTCCGGCCGAGATCGCTGCCGCCCGGCCCCAGGGCAGGCGGTGCTGAAATACGATGTACTGCATCATCAGCGCCGCCACTACCGGCAGGGCCGCGATTATGGAGTGAAGCACAATCAGCACCAGGCTCGGAGGATCATCGTCGATCACGTGGCGACGAACATATTCCGCCAGCAACAGCGTGCCTGCCGGGAGGGCCGGCACAATATAGCCCGGCAATTTCGATTCGGAAAAGGAAAAGAATACGACCGGAACAACCAGCCAGATCACGAGAAACGCCGGCAGGGCATCTTCCGATTGAAACAACTCCTTCTTTTCCGTCCACCATGCGCGAATTGTCTCCACCGCGGCGGCGATGACAAGCATGGTCCAGGGCACAAGCCCGAGCAGGGCGACGGGCAGGTAATACCAGAAAGGCTGGGTGTGGTGATAGAGGTCCTTCCCAAACCGCGCCAGGTTGTGTTCCAGAATGAAAACCCGAAAGAATTCCGGGTTTCTCAACTGCACTGCCACGTACCACGGAAGCGCCGTCAGAAGGAAGAGCGTGATGCCTGGTATCCAGCAGGTCCGCGCCATGAGACGGTATTCACCCTTGGCAGCAGCGAAAATCATTACGATTGCCGCGGCCAGAAATGGCGCTACCGGTCCCTTGGCCAGCATCGCCAGTCCCAAAAAGAAGTAGAACAGGGCCAGGTAACGCTTGCTGGAGCTTTCGTACCAGGCATACCAGGCCAGCATGGCGATGCAGAAAGTGGCCGCGAGCGGCATGTCGGTTGAAGCCGCGCGGGCAAAACCGATGACGCCGCTGGCGGAAGCCGCCATGAGCGCGCCGTCCAGTTGAAAGCCCGGCCGAAAGCGGCGCAGGAAAAGATAAACGGCGACCACCATCAGTGTGGCGTCGAACGCTGAAGGAAGACGGGCAGCCCAGTCGCTGACACCGAAAACGCTGTAGGCCAGCATGGTCTGCCAGTAGTAGAGAGCGGGCTTTTCGAGCCAGGGCTTGCCACCCAGCGTGGGCGTAATCCAGTCGTGACGGGCAAGCATCTCGCGCGCCACCTGCGCGTACCGCGGCTCGTCGGCCCCCAGCAGGCCAAAATAGGCGAGCCCGAAGAAAAACAGGAAGCCGCAAAAGCCGGCGAGCAGAAGCCAATCCATGAGCGGCCGTTGTCCCCCAACGGTGGCGGCGTTATGCGATTTCGGGTTGGCTGGGGCTGCAGTCACAAATCTGAATGCTGAAAATCTACAGTCTGAAATCCATAATCTGAAATCTACAATCTGAAAACTACAATCTGAAAACCAGGCGAGATTTTATTGTATGGAAGCGCGGAGCTGAAGTTCAGCGAGAATTCGCGCGGTCGCGGCGGACAACGGTCCATCGAGGGCGCAACCGCTGGCGCACTGGTGCCCACCACCGCCCAGGCGTTCAGCGATTGCGGCCACGTTCACCTTGCCTTTGCTGCGCAGACTGATGCGGAAGCGGCCGTCGGGAAGCTCGCGAAAAAACAACGCCACCTCCACACCCTGCATGGAAAGCGCATAATTCACCAGCCCTTCGCAATCTTCTTCCCGGGCGTGGCAGCGCTGCATCTGTTCCTGGCTCACCGAAATCCACGCCAGTGATCCGTCTCGATGCAGATTGGAAAGCGCCGCGCCCAGCAACCGCATTTTGGCGGTGGAGTGTCCAAAATAAATGTTGCGAGCACAGTGGGCTGGGTCGGCCCCGGCGAGAACGAGTTCCCGCGCCAGTTCAAAGGTGTGTTCGTTTGTCCCCTCGAACATGAACGACCCGGTATCAGTCAGGACGGCAGTGTAAAGACAGGTCGCGATCTCAGGCGAAATCTTCACTCCGGCCTCGCGCGCCAGGCGATAGACCATTTCCGCCGTGGCTACGGCCTTGGGATCAATCCAGTTCACCTGGGCGAAGGGGCGCCCGCTCTGGTGGTGATCGATATTGATCAGAAACTTGTTTTCCAATCCGTGCAGGCGGGTGCGCTGGATGCTGTCGCACTCCAGGATAATGGCAGCTTCGTAGTTGCCGTTAGCGTTCTCCGACTGGATAACCTCGCGGGCATGCGGGAGGGGCTGGTAAATGCGGGGCACGCCGTCGCGCAGAACGACATCGGCCTGCTTGCCCATCGCGAGCAGGATCTGGCGGCAGGCCAGCGCTGAACCGATGGCATCGCCATCCGGCCGCGCATGCGATGTCAGCACGAACCGGTTGCGCTGCTCGATGTGCTTGAGAACCTCTTCCACCATAAAACAGTCGTCGATCGTCAGTCGTCGGTCGTCAGTCAGTCGTTGGATTTGCGACGACTGACGACCGATGACTGACGACTATTTCTTCCTCTTCTTTGTCCGGCCCAGCAATTCATCGATTCGGGCACCGTACTGGTCCGAGCGGTCGAGGTGAAAATACAGTTCCGGGGGACGGCGAAGGTGCAGGTTTTCAGCCACCTCGCGGCGGATGAACCCGACCGCCGCGGTCAGGCCTTCGAGGGAGCGGTCGGCTTCGGCATCATCACCGTCGAGCGTGACGTACACCTGCGCCGAACGCGAGTCCTCGGCCAACACCACGCTGGTCACGGCCACCAGACCGATGCGCGGATCTCCCAGTTCGCCCTCCACAATGGTTTCGATCTCCTCCCGCAAGGCCTCTCCCAGGCGCTCCCGATGGTACTTCGCGCCACGCTTTTCCACATCCACCTCTTGAGTAAAACGAATGAGAATATCAGAAAAACGCCCCGGCGGGACAGCCTTGGGTAGCGCCGGCGTCCCGCCGGCTGTCCGGCGGGCGTCCCGCCCGCCGCCCGAGCAGAGGCAATCTATTGTGAGCGAAGGGAAACATCGCCTGCGCTTTACCTGAGGCGAGACGCCGCCTCGACAGCCGGCGGGACGCCGGCGCTACATAAACTCCACGAATGAATCTGCAACATCCGCGCCGCCGTTGTTGGCGATGCGTGTGGCCTGGCGTTCCACGTTTTTCATCAGGCCGTCGAGGTAGTCCCGCGAGTCCGAGACGGCCACCACGCCGACCGTCGCCCGGTTCCACAATCCGCTGGCATCCAGTTCAGCGACGGCAACGTTAAAGTGTGCCCGCAACCGGTCTTTCAGGCTTCTGACCACCTGCCGCTTGTCTTTGAGGGACTGGGCTGCTTCGATGTGCAATTCGAGGGTGAGAAAGGCGATCATTCCAGTCGTCAGTCTTCAGTCATCAGTTGTCAGTAAATTCTGAAGACTGACGACCGACGACTGACGACCGCCTTTAAGCGATGGCTTCCGCCGCGACTTTCTCGGTCACGAAGGCCTCGATCACGTCGCCGACTTTGATATCGCCGTAGTTGGCGATCGAGATGCCGCACTCCATGCCGTTGCGCACCTCGCTGGCGTCGTCCTTGAAGCGGCGCAGGGAGCCGACTTTGCCGGTGAACACGACAGTGTTGTCGCGCAGCAGGCGCACTTCGGAGTCGCGCTTGATCAGGCCATCGCTGACCGAGCATCCGGCAATGGTGCCCACCTTCGGGATGCGGAAGGTTTCCTTGACCAGGGCGCGGCCCTGATAGGTTTCCTTGATGGTGGGCTCGAGCAGGCCGGTCATGGCGCGCTTGATTTCGTCCTGCAACTCGTAAATGATCGAGTGCAAGCGGATGTCCACCTTCTCCTGCTCCGCCAACTCCTGCGCTTTGCGTTCCGGACGCACGTTGAAGCCGATGATGATGGCGTTCGAAGCCGAGGCCAGCAGCACGTCGGACTCGGTAATGGCGCCTACGCCCGAGCGCAGGACCTTCAGCCGGACTTTATCATTCGACAGTTTCGTGAGCAGATCGGTGAGCACTTCGACCGAGCCGCCGACGTCCGCCTTGAGAATGATGTTCAGTTCCTTGGTGCCGGCGGTTTTCAGTTGCTCCGCCAGTCCTTCCAGCGAAACTCGGGAGCTCTTGGCCAGTGTGGCTTCGCGGGCTTTCTGTTCGCGGTATTCGGAGACGCCGCGGGCTTTGTCGCGGTCCGCGACCACTACAAATTGGTCGCCCGCCTGGGGCAGGCCTTCCATGCCGAGGATTTCTACCGGCGTGGAGGGCGGCGCGGACTCCAGCTGGTTGCCGCGATCGTCAAACATGGCACGTACTTTGCCGTACACATTGCCCACCACGAAGTTGTCGCTGTTGCGCAACGTTCCGTTCTGCACCAGCAGCGTCGCCACTGGCCCACGCCCGCGATCCAGCTTGGCTTCGAGCACCACGCCGGTTGCCGGACGATCCGGGGTCGCCTTGAGTTCCTGCAGGTCTGCCACCAGGCAGATCATTTCCATCAGCAGGTTCAGGTTGGTTTTCTGCTTGGCCGAGACATCCACGAACACCGTGGTCCCGCCCCAGTCTTCCGGCATCAGGCCGCGGTCGGCCAGCTGCTTTTTGACGCGATCCGGCAACGCGTCGGGCTTGTCGATTTTATTGACCGCGACAATGATGGGAACTTCCGCAGCATGGGCGTGGTCGATCGCTTCGAGCGTCTGCGGCATCACGCCGTCGTCGGCAGCCACCACCAGAACTACGATGTCGGTGGCCTTGGCTCCGCGCGCCCGCATGCGGGTGAAGGCTTCGTGGCCGGGCGTGTCGAGAAATACGATCTGGCGGCCGTATGCCGGAGAGTTCTTGTCCACAATGGTTACTTTGTACGCGCCAATGTGCTGGGTGATGCCACCGGCCTCGCCTCCCGCCACGTTGGTCAGGCGGATGGAATCGAGCAGCGTGGTCTTGCCGTGATCGACGTGGCCCATGATGGTGACCACCGGCGGACGAGTGACACCCTCCGCGGGCACTCCTTCCTCGCCTGCGGCGGCTTCGGAAACTTCCTTGGCAGCCTGCTCTTCGAAGGTGATCACGTTGGTATCCGCTCCGAAGAAGCGCGCCATCTCGCTGGCCAGTTCGGTGTCGAGTGTCTGATTGATGGTGGCGAACACGCCGCGGAGCAGCAGACGCGCGATCAGGTCCTTGGCGCGAAGACCAAGCTTTTCCGCCAGATCCTTTACGCTGATACCTTCGGTGATGGTGATGCTGCGCGTGATCGGTTGCGGCTCGTTCGAGAGCGACAGCCGCGGCGGCGGCGTGTAGCCCTTCATCGGGCCTTCCTTCACTCCGCGCGGCACATAACGCTGTCCCGGTCGGCGTGACGGCGCGCCCGGCCTGCTGCCCGGCCTGGGCGTCGGCCCGCCCGAGGGCACTGCTCCCGGTCCTACTCCCAGCGGTCTCGATCCCGTGGGAGACTGCCGCGTGGGATGCATGGGCCGGCGCTCGCCTGGACGCAGCGGCGGACGATTGGTAGGCGCGCCCGGACGCGGGCGCTGGAAAATCGGCTGTCCTGGCACCGGACGTCCTGGCGCCGGACGCATGGGGGCTCCGGCGGACGTTCCGGCGGCGCCTGCAGGCGCGGCTGGCCGCAAGGGCGCCTTATATACAGGGCGCGGGCCCGTCTGCGGAACGATCATTCGCGGCGGCGGCGCTGCCGGTTGCACCGGCGTGGTCGGGGCGGCCGGTCTGGAAGCCATGGCTGGCGGCTGGGCCGGAGGCGCCGGGGGCCGGGGCGTCGTTACCGACGGCGCCGGGCTGCTGGCCGAAACTGGCGGTGCCACCGGCGGTGGAACCGGCGGTCGCGGCGCGGCCGGAGGCGCGGGCGCTGCCGATTGAATCGGAGGCGGCGCCGGAGCAGTAAAGCTGGGCCGTGGGGTCGCAGTCGGCACTACAAACTTGGGCGGAGCCACCGCTGGAGGAGCAGGCGTCTTGGCAGCTGGAGTGGTCGCCGCTGGCGGAGCGGCCTGGACCGCGGGCTTTGCCGGCGGTGGCGCCACGGCCGGCGGAGCCTCCGCGGCCGAGGACGGCTGTTGCTTGCTGATGATGGCCTTTAAAGCGTCGCCGGGCTTGGAAATATGAGAGAGGTCGATCTTGGTCTTGATTTCATCGGCGTCGGCGCGGGACGGCCGGGATGACCGGCTGGAGGTCTGCGCTGCGCTGCTGGCGCGGAGGCGGGCACGGACTTTTTCCGCTTCATGGTCTTCGAGAGAACTGGAATGGCTCTTCTTCTCGGTGACTCCAATTTCCGGAAGTACATCGAGAATAGACTTGCTTTTGACTTCCAGCTCCCTTGCCAGATCGTTGATTCGAATCTTGCTCATCCGCCCTTTCGTCCTCCGGACTGTTCCGCTAAGTCTTCATATCAACCTCACGGCTTCAGTTTTCAGGTTCGCGCAGCCGCTTGCGTCAGCGCGCGAGAATCGCACTTACTGCTTCTCCTCGGAAGGAGCAGGCTCCTCCGCGGATTCAGCAGCTACTTCCTGCCCACTATTTTCTTCGACGGTGGCGTCGATGGATTCAGCGCTTTGGACCGCCGTTTCCGGCGCGGCTTCCACCTCGGCGGTGATGTCATCAGGGCCCGCGGCTGACTCTTCCGCAGCCGGCTCCGCGCCCGCTTCACCTTCCGCCGCTGGCGCACCCGCTTCCGCTGCTTCCAGACTGGAGAAATAATTATTGACCGCCAGGCTGATTTTTTCCACCGTCTTGGGACCGATACCCTCGATGGCCTCGAGTTGCTCAGGGGTCATGTCCGCCAGGGCCTCCACCGTGGTCACGCCGGCGGCGCCCAGCTTCTCCACCAGGCCTTCACCCAGTCCGGGAACATTCTCCAGAGGAGTGGAAGCGTTACCCACCAGCGCGGACATCTGCAACTCCACTTCCTGCCGCTTCTCTTCCTCGCTCTTGATGTCAATCTTCCAGCCCAGCAGTTTCGCCGCGAGGCGGACGTTCTGCCCCTTCTTGCCGATGGCGAGCGAAAGCTGGCTGTCATCCACCACCACTTCAAGATGCTTGTCCGCGGAATCGACCACGGTCACGCGGCTCACCTTGGCGGGCTGCAAAGCCTTTTCCGCGAAAGTCACCGCATCTTCGTGGTACTCGATGATGTCAATCTTCTCGCCGCGCAATTCGCGGATGATGGATTGCACCCGCATGCCCTTCATGCCGACGCAGGCGCCTACCGCGTCCACGTCCTTGTCTTTCGACATGACCGCGATCTTGGTGCGCTCTCCGGCCTCGCGCGCAATGGCCCGGATCACAACCGTGCCATCGTAAATTTCCGGAACTTCAGTCTGGAACAGGTGCTGCACCAGTTCCGGCGCGGCCCGCGAAACCACGACTGCCGGGCCTTTCGAGGCCCGTTCCACCCGGGCGATCACAACCCGCACGCGTTCGCCCATGGCGAACGATTCCAGCCGCGACTGCTCTTTGCGCGGCATGCGCGCTTCCGCCTTGCCGATATCGAAGATCACATCCGGACCTTCGATCCGTTTCACGGTGGCGTTCACAATCTCTCCCACGCGCCCGATGTACTCGTTGTACACAGTGTCGCGCTCGGCTTCGCGCACCTTCTGGAAGATGACCTGCTTGGCCAGCTGCGCCGCGATGCGTCCCAGAATGCCTTCGGTCTGCTTGTTGATCTGCAGCTCGCCGCCCAACTCGACGTTGGGATTGATCTTGCGGGCATCGTCCAGCGTGACCTGCAGGACCGGGTCTTCAACCTGTTCGGGAGTCTCAACAATCGTCTTGACCGCAAAGGCGCGGATCTTGCCCGTTTCCTTGTCCAGTTCGGCGCGCAGGTTTTCCTGCGTCTTGTAATACTTGCGCGTGGCGACAACAATGGCATCTTCCACCGCACTCACGACAATCTGCGGATCAATGCCTTTTTCCCGGCTCAGCGCGTCAATCGTGTTATAGAGCTCACTTGCCATAGATAAACCGACCTCGGACTTCGGACCTCAGACCTCGGGCAAACCTCACGGAAGCAGTGGACTAGCCGACGTCTGAAGTCTGACTGCCCGACGTCCGCCTTCAGATTTCCGGCACCAGATTTGCCTTCTCGACGTTCTTCAAGTCGATTTCCAGCTTGGGCGCAACGCCTTCTTCCGGACGGCGCTTTTTTCTGGCGGCGTTCAGGTCCAGCGTCAAACGCCCGTGCTCGAAACTCTCCAGCCTGCCCTCAAAGTGGCGATTGCCGTTGACCGGTTGCTGCGTGGTCAACTTGATCCGGCTTCCGGTGAAGCGCTCGTAATCGGCCGGACGAATTAATTTCCGGTCCAGTCCCGGCGAAGAAACTTCCAGCGTGTACGATCCGGAAATCACGTCTTCGACATCCAGTATCGTGCCCACTTCCCGGCTCACGCTGGCACAGTCTTCGTGCGTGACCCCGGCGAGCTTGTCGATCACGATGCGCAGCATGCGCGCCTTGCCCCCGCCGCGCAGCTCGACTTCCACTACCTCGAGCCCGCTGGAGGCAGCCACCCGCTCCGCAATTTCCCGGACCTTGTCAATCTCAAGTGCCATGAAACCAATAGCTTACGGCCAATTTTCCGGTTCCAAAATGGGCCCAAACTAAAAAGTGGGCTTGCGCCCACTGGTGTGTCTCGCCACGTGCTGGTAACACTACACAACAGTTCCAGCTATCAATATACGCCGCAGGGAACCAAAAGACAAACCTGCCTGGGCACGATGCCTCTGTCACGAGTCCACTGAAATTCCCGCCACTTCTCAGCGGAATGCTAATTGGGAGCATCTGCGTGGCGAATTGCAGTGGTCAACTGGTATGCCGATGCGAAGCAAGTCTTCGTGACTGCGTGTCCTTCGGATCACTCCGAATCTCGGGACGGTGCACGCCAACCTCTGCCGGACAAGCTCGATTTGCCTGAACCTCAAACCGTCTCTAGAATGGAAGCTATCCTTCACGTCCGAGAAAACTTATGATTCATTTTCCTGTCCCTGAGGCGCTCACCTTCGACGACGTGTTGCTGCTGCCGGCGCGTTCCGACGTTGTACCCGCGCTGGCCAACACTCAGACCCAGCTGACGCGCAATATCCGCCTCAACATTCCCATCGTCAGCGCCGCCATGGACACGGTCACGGAATCGCACATGGCGATTGCGCTGGCCCAGCAGGGCGGCATCGGGATCATCCATCGCAACCTGACTCCCGAGCAGCAGGCCAACGAAGTGGACAAGGTGAAGCGCTCGGAAAGCGGCATGATCGTGGACCCGGTCACCATGTCGCCCGATGCCAAAGTTTCCGATGCGCTCGAAATGATGCGCAAGTACAAAATCTCCGGCGTGCCCATCACCAAGAACGGAAAACTGGTGGGCATCCTGACCAATCGCGACCTGCGCTTCGAGACCCGCTTCGATATTCCCATCAGCAAGGTGATGACCAAGGAAAATCTGATCACGGTCCCGGTCGGCACCACGCTCGAAGACGCGGAAAATATCCTGCACGAGCACCGCGTGGAAAAACTGCTGGTGGTCGATGACAACTACAACCTCAAAGGCCTGATCACGGTCAAAGACATTCAGAAAAAACTGAAATATCCCAACGCCGCCAAGGACTCGCAGGGCCGGCTGCGGGTGGGAGCCGCCATCGGCGCCACCGGCGACTTCCTCGAGCGCGCCCAGGAAATGGTGAAGTGCAAAGTCGATCTGCTGGCCATCGACAGCGCCCACGGACATTCCACCCGCGTGCTCGATGCCATCAAAATGGTGAAGTCGAAGCTGCCCGAAGTGGACCTGATCGCCGGCAATGTCGGCACCTTCGACGGAGCCTGCGAACTGGCCCGCGCCGGCGCCGACGCCATCAAAGTCGGTATTGGCCCGGGATCGATCTGCACCACGCGGGTCGTGACCGGGGCCGGAATGCCGCAGATTACCGCCATCGCGGAAGCTTACCGCGCCACCAAGGACGCCGGCATTCCGGTGGTTGCCGACGGCGGCATCAAGTACTCGGGCGACATTACCAAGGCCCTGGCCGCGGGCGCCTCCGGAGTCATGATCGGATCGCTGTTTGCCGGGACCGATGAAAGTCCCGGTGAACTGATTCTTTATCAAGGCCGCTCGTTCAAATCCTATCGCGGCATGGGTTCGCTGGGCGCGATGGCCTCGGGTTCGAGCGAGCGTTATTTCCAGAACACCGAGGGCGACGCTTCCACCGCCATGTCGGGCGGGCCGGACGACGCCAATCGCCTGGGGAAACTGGTCCCCGAGGGCATTGAAGGACGCGTTCCCTACCGCGGTTCGGTCGCCATGATCGTGCACCAGATGGTGGGCGGCTTGAAATCCGGCATGGGTTATTGCGGTTGCGCCACCATTCCCGAACTGCTGCAGAAGACGCGATTTGTGCGCATCAGCGGGGCCGGCCTGCGCGAGAGTCATGTGCACGATGTCATGATCACCCGCGAGGCGCCGAACTATGCCGTGGAATAGGGGCCGGGAAAGCCGCGCTTGAATCCTGCGCAAAAGCACCTGCTGAAGACCTGGATCGCGGCAATCCTGTGGCTCGGTATCATCCTGACCGAGTCCACGAATCTGGCATCCGACGATAACACCCGACGAATTCTTTACCCTTTGCTGCACTTCCTTCTTGGCCTGGATTCCGCGCATTTTCCCGTCTGGCACGCCGTCATCCGAAAGAGCGGCCACTTCGTAGGCTACTTCACCCTGAGCTGGCTCCTGTTCCGCGCCTGGCGGGACACCTTCCCGTTCCCCGGCAAGACCTGGTCAATCCAGTGGGCAAGAATTTCGTTTTTCATGGCGGCCCTGGTCTCCTGTCTCGATGAGTGGCACCAGACCTTCCTGCCCAGCCGCACCGGAAGACTCCACGACGTCGTGCTGGACAGCGCGGCGGCGCTGATCGCACAAGTCGTTCTTTTCCTCATTCTGAGGAAGCGCAGTTTAGGACCCGAGCCGCAGATCAGGGTTTCCTGAGAAACTTGAAGCGGCCTTTTCGGCATTCCTTTGCGCCTTTTGCGAACTCTTCCTTTGCGACCTTTGCGGTAAGGGGTTGACGTCGGCTTCAATCGGCCAAAAATCTTGAACCGCAAAGGACGCAAAGAAAGGCCGCAAAGTTCGCAAAGGAAGCTGACTGCTGACGCCTGACGACCGACGACTGTTTCAGTACATGGAGTCGTATTTGGTTACGACCCAGCCGCCGCCCTTGTTCTCCAGTGTGACCGAAAACAATTCTTTGTAAGTCCCCTTCTGGCCGGGAGCGTTGTGGCGCTTGCCGCGATAGTGAAGGATGCGCAACGGTGGAACGTCTTCCCAGTCCGCGACCTCCCATGAGATCAGCGGATGCTGCGCCTCGGAGTCGCAGATGAAGGCGGCGTATTTCTTGCGATAGTCCTTAAACCAGTCCGCCAGTTCTTCCCTGCAGTTCCCGTCACGCATGCTGCGAATGAACTGCGCCGCCTCCCGCTCTGAACTGCGGTCGCGCAGCGGGTTCAGCGAAATGGAGTTCGGTATCCCGGAGAGGGGATCGCGCTCTTCCGACCGGCCCAGTACCGGGCCTTCACCATTCAGGTGAATGAGGTAGCCGAAGAAGATGATAAGCAGGAGAACGCCGGCTCCTGCCGCAATGCCGATTTGGTTACGCGAGAACTCCATGGGCCTCACATCAGTCTAGCGTGAGGTCAGGGGAGGACAAGATTACGGCGGATAGACTCCAGAGGACATGTACGACCGGGGAGGAAAAATGGCAAGCGGGGCAGGATATTGGCCTGCCCCGCGGCCATTCAGTCTTTACTCTTTATCTTCCTTTACCTTGTCGGCGCCTTCGGCATGGTCGGCAGGATGCTCGACTCCCTGCTGCGCTTCGGCCTCTTCCATTGCCCGTTTGGCTTCTTCAGCACGTTTGGAACGGACTGCCGCCCGCTTCTCGCGTTTTTCTTCCTGCAGCTTCTCGCTGCCGAGAAGCTCGACGAACGCCGTGTCGGCGCCATCGCCCTTGCGCCACCCGGCACGAACAATGCGCAGGTACCCTCCGGCGCGGTCGCCGAAACGGGGAGCGACGGTGTCGAAAAGTTTGTCCACAGCGGCGCTGGTCATCAGGTATGCCAGGGCCTGGCGGCGCGCCGACAGATCGCCACGCTTGCCCAGCGTGATCATCTTCTCGACCAGCGGGCGCATGGCCTTGGCCTTGGGCACGGTGGTCTCGATTCGTTCCTCGAGGATGAGCGAAGTCACCAGGTTCCGCAGCAACGAGCGGCGATGGCTGGTGTTTCGTCCCAGTTTCCATCCTGCTACTTTGTGACGCATGGCAAACCCCAGGTTTCAAGGTTTCAAAGTTTCAAGGTTTCATCGCTTCAAGCCGCAACCACCGCCTTGAAACGCGAAACCTTGAAACCTCCGAAACCTGATTTCTATAGATCGTTGTCCGGACCGTACGCCGATGCCGGCAGCACCTGGTTTGAAGTCGGGCCGGGCACGGCATTGCCGTGCTCGTCGATCTTCATACCCAGGCTCAGGCCCATGGACGAGAGAATTTCCTTGATCTCGTTCAGCGACTTGCGGCCGAAATTTTTGGTCTTCAGCATCTCAGCTTCGGTCTTCTGCACCAGCTCTCCGATGGTCTGGATATTGGCGTTCTTCAGGCAGTTGTAGCTGCGCACTGAAAGCTCCAGCTCTTCGACCGACCGGTTCAGGTTCTCGTTCTTGATCTCCGGTTTGCGGTCATCGGTTGAAGTGGAAGTTTCGATGTCCTCTTCAAAGTTGATGAAGATATTCATGTGGTCTTTGAGCAGCTTCGCCGCCAGGCCGATGGAATCGGCCGGGGTGATGGAGCCGTTGGTCCACACTTCGAGAGTCAGCTTGTCGTAATCGGTGATCTGTCCCAGGCGCGCCGCTTCCACGGTGTAGTTGCACTTGCGCACCGGAGAATGCACGGAGTCGATGGGAATGAAACCGATACCGAGATCTTCGTCAAAGTTCTTGTCTGCCGCGACGTAGCCGCGTCCGCGCTTGAGGCGCATCTCCATGTCCAGCTTGCCACCTTCGCTGACGGTCGCGATATAGACGTCCTTGTCGAGCACTTCGACGTCGGCATCCGCTTCGATCATGCCGGAAGTGACCACGCCGGGCTGCTCGCTGCGCAGGTAGATGGCTTTCGGAGCATCACCAGCCAGCTTGAACGGAATCTGCTTCAGGTTGAGGATAATGTCGGTGGCATCTTCAACCACGCCGGGAATCGACTGGAACTCGTGCAGCACGCCCTCGATCTTCACAGCGGTGACAGCAGCGCCTTCGATCGAAGAGAGCATGACACGCCGCAGGGCGTTGCCGATGGTGGTGCCGAAGCCACGTTCAAAAGGCTGGGCCCAGAAGATGCCGTACTTGTCGGTTAAGGTTGAAGTATCGACGGCGAGACGTTTGGGTTTTTGAAATCCCTTCCAAAGCATTACGTTGTTCTCCTTCGGCCGTGTGGCTCAGTCCTGACATCCCTGAACGGGTCCGTGCTTCGTTCAGGTCAAGCGTCAGAGACAGGCTGATCTGGCTCGAATTGTTGGACCAGTCGTCGGTCGTCAGTCATCTGTCGTCAGCCAATCTTTTGCTGACGACCGAAGACCGACGACTGATGACTACTTGCTGTACAACTCCACAATCAACTGCTCGTTTACCGGCAGATTGATATCTTCGCGCTTGGGCAGGGCCAAGACCTTGCCTTTGTAATTGTCGCGATCGATCTCCAGCCAGTTGGGCGCATTCTGGTGGCTGGCAAATTCCTTGGCCGGCTCCAGGATGGGCAGCTTCTTGCTGCCTTCGCGGATCGCAATCTCTTCGCCCACACTCACCTGGAACGAAGGAATGTTGACTTTGCGTCCATTCACCTGGATGTGGCCATGACGCACCAACTGCCGCGCCTGGCGGCGGGACATGCCGAAGCCGAGGCGATAGACCACGTTGTCCAGGCGGCGCTCCAGTTGCTGCAACAGCATTTCGCCGGTTACGCCCCGGGTGCGCGCCGCTTTCTCGAAATAGTTGCGGAACTGGCCTTCCTGGGTGAAATAGATGCGCTTGGCTTTTTGCTTTTCGCGCAACTGCAGACCGTAGCCGACTATTTTGGCTTTGCGGTCCTTGCCATGCTGTCCAGGAGCGAAATTACGCTTCTCGATGGGGCATTTGTCGCTGAAACATTTTGTGCCTTTGAGGAACAGCTTCATGCCCTCGCGGCGGCAGAGACGGCAGACGGGATCAGTGTAACGGGCCAAGTTGTTTCTCCTTCTTAGATGACCGGTTTACAGGTTTGGCTTCACCCTTCGTCCCGGACGAAATCAGCATTTAGCTCTTAGCCGTTAGCCTTTAGCTAGAGGCTAAAAGCTAAGAGCTAAAAGCTCGTTTTATACTCTTCTCCGCTTTGGCGGACGGCAACCGTTGTGCGGAATGGGGGTCGCATCTTTGATGTTGCGGACTTCGATGCCGGCCGCGGCCAGGGCGCGGATCGCAGATTCGCGACCGGAACCGGGTCCGCTCACCCGAACTTCGACACTGCGCACGCCGTGATCGCGCGCCATGCTGGCGGCGTTCTGCGCCGCCTGCTGGGCGGCGAAGGGAGTACCTTTGCGCGATCCGCGAAAACCCAGTGAACCGGAACTCTTCCAGGCCAGAACGTTTCCCGCCTGGTCGGCGATGGTCACAATGGTGTTGTTGAACGAGGCCTGGATGTGGGCAATGCCGTGCGGAACGTGCTTCCGCTCTTTTTTCTTAAAAGTCTTCTTCTTGCCCTTTTTTTCCGGCGTCGCCGCCCCGGTCGCCCCTGCCGCTGCTGGTGCTGCTGGTTTTGCCATAAGTTATTCCAGTCGTCGGTCGTCAGTCTTCCGTCGTCAGCCAATCCTCGCTTCCAGTCGCCAGGTTTTTCCGACGACTGACGACCGACGACTGACGACTGCTTTTCTACGTTTTGGCCGCCGATTTCTTCTTGGCTGCCACGGTGCCCTTGCGCGGGCCCTTTCGGGTACGCGCATTGGTATGAGTACGCTGTCCGCGGACGGGCAGGTTCCGGCGATGACGATAGCCGCGGTAGGAACCGATTTCGATGAGGCGCTTGATATTCATCGAAACTTCCTTGCGCAAATCGCCTTCCACCATGCCTTCCGCTTCAATCACCTGGCGGATGCGATTGACTTCGTCCTCGCCCAGGTCCTGGACCTTTTTCATGGGGTCCACTTTGGCCGCGTCCAGAATGCGGGCCGCGCGCGGATTGCCAATGCCGTAGATGTAGGTCAGCGCGATGTTGGTCCGCTTGTTGCGCGGAAGATCGACGCCTGCAATGCGTGCCATAGTGCTCCTCTGGTCCTTTAGCCCTGCCGCTGCTTGTGTTTCGAGATGACGCAGATCACCCGCACCACACCCTTGCGGTGGATGACCTTGCACTTGTCGCAAATTTTCTTTACCGATGCTCGTACTTTCATAACCCAGCCTTCAGCCGTCAGCCCTCAGCCGTCAGTAAAATCGACAGCCGGGTGAGGCGTTTCATTTGTAGCGATACACGATGCGGCCGCGGTTCAGGTCGTAGGGTGAAAGCTCGACTGCGACCTTGTCGCCGGGCAGAATGCGGATAAAGTTCTTGCGCATCTTTCCCGAGACGTGCGCCAGCACCTGGTGCTTGTTTTCCAGTTCAACCTTGAACATGGCATTGGGCAGCGGTTCTACGACCGTCGCCATCACTTCAATCGCGTCCTCTTTGCTCATCGACTCCTTAAGATCGCTTCCAGCTTCTAGCTTCTAGCTTCTGGCTCGGCTACGTCACTGGGCTTCCGGTTCGAGCCAGCAGCTAGAAGCCAGGAGCTAGAAGCTGCTTACTGCGTCAAAATCATCGGGCCATCTTTGGTGACCGCGACACAATGTTCAAAGTGGGCGCTGTAACTGCCGTCGGCGGTGACCGCGGTCCACTTGTCTTCGAGCACCCGGGTCCCCGGACTGCCGGAATTCACCATGGGCTCGATGGCCAGCACCATGCCTTCGCGCAATCGCGCTCCGTGCCCGCGGGTGCCATAGTTCGGCACTTGCGGCTCCTCGTGCAGGCGCGTTCCAATGCCGTGTCCGACAAATTCCCGCACTACGCTGAATCCGTTGGCTTCGACAAATTCCTGCACCGAAGCGCCGACATCTCCCACCGCGTTGCCGATCCGCGCCGCTTCGATGCCCCGGTACAGCGAGGCTTCGGTCACCTCGAGCAACTTCGTCAACTCCGGTGTGAGCGACCCGTCCACCGGGACGGTGATGGCAGCGTCGCCGTAGTAGCCGTCCAGCACCACGCCACAGTCGATCGAAACAATGTCTCCCGCCTGCAGCACCCTTTTCTCGGAGGGGATGCCGTGAACAATCTCCTCATTGATCGAGGTGCACAGCACGCAGGGATAATCGTAATATCCCTTGAACGCGGGCTTCACGCCCAGGTCCTTGATCTTCTGTTCGGCGGCTCGTTCCAGGTCCATCGTGGTCGCTCCCGGAACCACCAGGCTGCGCACATGGTCCAGCACCTGGCGCACGATGCCGCCGCTGCGCCGCATCTTCTCAATCTCGGCCGCCGATTTGCAGACAATCGCCATACTCTTGTTCAACAGTCGGTGGTCCCAGTCGTTGCCCCGCGCTGACCCTCGATCACCCGAAAAATCTGATCGGTGACTTCATTGACCGGCAAGTCGCCATCCACCGAAACCAGCCGCCCCTTGCGCGCGTAGTACTCGGCTACGGGCTTGGTCTGCAGTTCGTAGGCCTCCAGTCGTTCCCGGATGACTTCTTCACGATCGTCTTCGCGGGTCACCAGCGTGGAACCATCAACATCGCATCGATCAGCGACACGGGGTGGCTGGGAGTAGACGTTGTAGATCCGTCCACAGACGGGACAAGAACGGCGTCCTGTAATCCGGCGTAGCAATTTATTATAGTCCACGTCAATTCGGATCACAATGGGCAGACACTTGTCGCGCTGCGCGTTTTCAAAGAACTCATGCTCCAGGAACGCATCCAGCCATCCGGCCTGGGCCGGATTGCGTGGAAAACCATCCAGAATGAAACCCCGCTCGCAATCCGCCTGCCGCAAGCGTTGCGCCACGATGTCATACATCAGATCGTCGGGCACGAACTCGCCCCGCGCCATCACATCCTTGGCCAGCAAACCCAGCGCCGTGCCCCGGTGCACATTCTCCCGCAGCAGGTCTCCGGTGGAAATCTGCGGGATGCGGTAACGCTGCACAATCAGCTTGGCTTGCGTACCCTTGCCCGCGCCCGGTGAGCCGAGCAGGATGACAGGTCCGATGCCGCGCGAGGCTGCCTCCGCCATCGAACTGGTCCTCCCGCCTCCTGATTGCAATTCCATCCAACCAGCACGACGATCGCATCAACCCTGGTTCATTTCAATACTCGTGGCCCAAAACCAGATCTTTGCCGCTGCCGCACGAGCGAGGACGCTCGCGCCCACATTCAAGACCATGTCCGGCGGCCGCGAATGCGTCCGCTGCGCGGCGTGAAACCGTCGTAGTGGCGCATCACCAGCTGGGCTTCGATCTGGGTGACCGTGTCCATGGCCACGCCCACCACGATCAACAGCGATGTGCCGCCAAAATAAAAGTTCACATTCAGCCCGTTCGTCACCCACGTCGGCAGGCGCTCGAAGAACGCGCCAATCGGCCCATAAAGGTGGTTCAGGTGAATGCCGGTGATCATCCACTCCGGAATGAAGGAAATGATGATCAGGTACAGCGCTCCCACCAGGGTGATGCGGGTGAGAATCTCGTTGATGTGGTCGGCGGTGCGCTTGCCGGGACGAATGCCGGGAATAAATCCGCCATACTTCCGCATGTTGTCGGCAACCTCGTTGGGGTTGAAGACAATCGAGACATAGAAGTAGGCAAAGAAGATGATGCCCACGGCATACAGGAACGTGTACAGCGGCTCTCCCCATCCCAGCCAGCGGATCAGGTCGCCAAAATAGCGGTTGTTGCGCAGGCTATAGCCCACGGTCTGGGGCAGGGTGAGAATAGATGACGCGAAGATGACCGGCATGACGCCGCCGGAATTCACCCGCAGGGGCAAGTGCGTGGACTGCCCACCCATTACTTTTCGGCCCACCACGCGCTTGGCGTACTGCACCGGAATGCGGCGCTCGCAGCGTTCCACATAGACGATGAAAGCCACGATCAGGACCATCACCCCGATCAGCAGAATCATCGCCGGCGCGGTGAAGGCACCCCAGGCATCGGTGCGGACCTTGTCGAACAGATCGATAATACCGCGCGGCAAGCCGACCACGATGCCGGCAAAAATCAGCAGCGACATCCCGTTGCCCACGCCGCGTTCCGTAATCTGCTCGCCCAGCCACATGATGAAAACGCTGCCCGTGGTCAGGGTCAGCATGGTCATCAGAACAAAAGACGCGCCCGGGTGAATCACAAAATCTCCGCCGCGCTGCAGTTGCCAGGCGATGCCGAAGGACTGCACCGCGCTTAAACCAAACGTCAGATAGCGCGTCCACTGGGTGATTTTCTTGCGCCCCAGTTCGCCTTCCTTCTGCAGCTTGGCCAGCGGCTCATAGACCACGGTCAGCAACTGCAAAATGATCGATGCGGTGATGTAGGGCATGATGCCCAGGGCAAAAATTGTCAGACGGCGCAGCTGCCCGCCGGAAAACAGGTCCACAAAACCCAGCAGGCTGCCCTTGTTCTGCTCGAAGAACTGCTGCAGTTTGTCCGCATTCACCCCCGGCGTGGGAATGTGTCCGCCCAGGCGATACACCGCCAGCAACCCCAGCGTAAACAGAATGCGCTTGCGCAGGTCCGGGATACGAAAAACGTTGGCCAGTTTCTCCAGCATCGGCTACAGCACCTCGAACTTGCCGCCGGCCTTGGTGATCTTTTCCTGGGCCGACTTGGAAAATTTGTGGGCATGCACGGTCAGCGCGCTGGTCAACTCGCCATCGCCCAGCACCTTTACGGGATGCTTGCCCTTGATCACTCCCGCCTTGCGCAACACCTCGGGCGTGATGGTGGTTTCGCCCAGCAGCGCCAGCTTCTCCAGGTTCACGATGTTGAATTCCTGGCGGAAGATGTTGGTGAACCCCCGCTTGGGCATGCGGCGGTGCAAGGGCATCTGGCCGCCTTCAAAACCGCGCATCATGCGCGAACCGCTGCGCGAGCGCTGGCCCTTGTGTCCGCGGGTGGAGGTCTTGCCCATGCCCGAACCCATGCCGCGGCCCACGCGTTTCTTGTTGGCCGTCGCCTTCTTTGGTGCGCGAATGTTCGAAAGATTCATAAATAAGCTCTCAGCTTTCAGGCTGTCAGCCCTCAGTGTTTGCTGAGGACTGATGACTGACGACTTACGACTGAATGATCTCCACCAGGTGCGGCACCTTGGCCACCATGCCGCGAATGGCCGGGTTGTCCGGGCGCTCGATCACCTGGTTCAAACGGGTGAACCCCAGGCCCTTGACCACCAGCTTCTGCTGCACCGGGGCGCAAATCGCGGAACGCACCCACTTCAAATGGATCTTGGCGCTGCCGCCTGCGTATGCTTTCTTGGCCAATTTGTTAGGCATGATTACAGTTCCTCAACCGACTTGCCGCGCATGGCGGCGACGTCACTGCGGTTCTTCAAATGCTTGAGCGCGTCAAACGTTGCCTTGATGACGTTGTGCGGATTGGTGGTGCCAATCGACTTCGTCAGCACATTCTGAATGCCCGCCGAAGTCATGACCGCCCGCACTGCGCCCCCGGCAATCACACCGGTGCCTTCGGGGGCGGGTTTCAGCAGCACTCGTCCCGAACCGTAGCGCCCCAGCACCAGGTGGGGAATCGAAGTCTGGGTGAGGTTGACCCGTATCAGGTTTTTCTTCGCCGACTCAATTCCCTTGCGAATGGCCTGGGGAACTTCCTTCGCCTTGCCCGAGCCATAGCCGACGACGGCCGCGCTGGGATCTCCCACCACCACCAGGGCCGCGAACGAGAGGTTCTTGCCGCCCTTGACCACCTTGGTCACGCGGTTGATGGAGACCACCTGGTCTTTCAGCTGGTACGAATTCGCATCAAGCTTCTTAATCACAGTTGGCATTCTTTAAACTCTCATTTCCCAATTCGCGGATCTTAAACGCTTAGAACTGCAGCCCGGCTTCACGAGCGGAATCGGCCAGGGCCTTGACCCGTCCGTGATAAATGTAGCCGCCCCGGTCAAACACCACTTTCTCGATGCCCTTGGCCTTGGCGCGCTCGGCAATGTTCTTGCCCACGCTCTTGGCGGCGGCCAGGTTGCCCCCGGCGCGGCGCTCGCCCTTTTTTCCTTCAGCCGAGTTGGCCGATACCAGGGTCTCGCCCTTCAGGTCGTCGATCAACTGGACGTAAATATGGTTCAACGAGCGATACACGTTCAGCCGCGGCCGCTCGGAGGTGCCCACTACCTTCTTGCGGATACGTTTATGCACGTGCCGCCGGTTTGCGTTCTTCGATGTCTGGGTCAGCATTTTTCAGTCCTCGGTCGTCGGTCGTCGGTCGTCAGCGAATCTCCCTCGCTGAGACCGATAACGGCACGACTGTTCTTGGCCTCGATCATCAGCTCGATCCCACTCTCAGCCGCCTGGCTGAAGACTGAAGACCGACGACTGACGACGGTTATTTCGCTCCCGTCTTACCCACCTTCTTCTTCAACCGCTCGCCGGCGTAGCGCACGCCCTTGTTTTTGTACGGGTCGGGCGGGCGCAGGCTGCGCATTTCGGCGGCCACCTGTCCGACTTTCTGGCGGTCGATGCCGGTGACGCTGAGCTTGGTCTGCTTCGGGTCCACGGTGGCTTCAATTCCCACCGGCAGCGGATATTCAATCGGGTGCGAATAGCCCAGGCTGAAGACCACTGTGTTTTTGCCCTTAAGCTCGGCGCGATATCCAATGCCCACGATTTCGAGTTCCCGGGTCCAGCCCCTGGTCACGCCTTCAACCGCGTTGTTGACCAAAGCGCGGGCCAGGCCATGGACCGCGGCCTGCGAATCGTTCTCGCGGATCGCCACCAGGTTCCCGTCCTGCTGCTCCATGCGGATGCCGCGCGGGAGCTGGGTATCCAGCTTGCCCTTGGGGCCCTGCACGTTGACCACGGTGCCTTCAAGCTTTACCACTACTCCCTTGGGGAGCGGGATCGGTTTTCGTCCAATTCTTGACATAAGATCAGCTCTTAGCCTTTGGCTGTTAGCTCTTAGCTTCTCACCCGTCGCTCTCTGCTCTTGAGTCCTTGGCTAAAAGCTAAAGGCTAAGAGCTAAGAGCTGGTTTATCCCTACCAGATCTCGCACAACACTTCGCCGCCCACGCCCTGCTTGCGGGCCTGGCGTCCGGTCATGACTCCGCGGGGCGTGGTCAGGATGTTGATGCCCATCCCGCCCAGCACGCGCGGGATCTCGCTGCGCCGCACATAGACCCGGCAACCCGGCCGGGAGACGCGCTCCACGTTCGAAATCGCGGCCTCGTTATTGTTGCCGTACTTCAAATAAATGCGCAGGAGCTTGTGGCCTTCCTCCTCCGCCGGCTTGAAATTGGAGATGTAGCCTTCCTCCTTGAGGATGCGGGCAATCTCCAGCTTCAGCTTGGAAGCAGGAATATCAACTTTCTGATGGCGGGCGCGTATCGCGTTGCGAATGCGCGTCAGCATGTCTGCGACCGGATCGGTCAAATTCATCGTTCGCTTCTCCTCCGCCGCCCGTTTGCTTCGGTCCAGCTTGCTTTGCCCCGAAGAACCCGCGGCGACGCTTCCACCCTAACAGTTACCCAGGCTCTGGCCTCAGTTACTCCAGACCCGGGTGCCCCATCTTTGCGCGTTCTCTGCGCAAAGGTGGGAGATCCACCACCTCTACCAGGACGACTTCGAGACTCCAGGAATCTCCCCGCGCAAAGCCAGCCCGCGGAAACACAGGCGGCAGATGCCGAACTTGCGCAGGTAAGCCCGCGGACGTCCGCACAACTTGCAGCGGTTATGCCGGCGCGAGGAAAATTTTGGGGTCGGGCCCTTGCCCCGCGCCTTGTCAAACTTTGCCTCAATCTTTGCGTCTTTCACTCTTTTTGCTGTAGTCAATTTGCTTTTAGCTCCCAGCTTCGGGCTGTCAGCTCTCGGCTGTCAGCTCTCAGCTCTCAGTTAAGACTGGTTACTGGCTACGGCCGGAACGGCATTCCCAGGTGCTTCAGCAGCACGCGCGCCTGGTCGTCGTTCCTGGCCGTGGTCACAATGGTGACGTTCATCCCCTTGGTCTTGTCCACCCGGGAATAGTCGATCTCGGGAAAAATCAGCTGGTCGTGCAAGCCCAGGGTGTAGTTGCCGCGCCCGTCGAACGACTTGGTCGAAACCCCCTTGAAGTCGCGCACCCGGGGCAGGGCCACGTTCAACAGCCGGTCCAAAAATTCCCACATGCGGTCGCCGCGCAGCGTGACCATGGCTCCGATGGCCTGGCCCTCACGCACCTTGAAAGCCGCAATCGATTTCTTGGCCTTGGTGGTAATCGGCTTCTGGCCCGTGATCTGGCCCAGCTCGTTGACCGCCGGGTCGAGAATCTTGGCATTCTGCGTGGCCTCGCCCACTCCCATGTTGACCACAATCTTGTTCAGGTGCGGCACCGCCATGGGATTTTTAAGATCAAATTCCTTCATCAGCGCAGGCGCGACTTCAGCCAGGAAGCGGCCCTTGAGCCGCGGCGCTTCCTTGGCGCTGTGATGGGCCTGCGCCGGTTTCGCTTCCTGCTGTTGCTTGTCGCCTTGTCTCTCTCTTTTTTCTTTTGCCATTTGCTTCAGTTGCCTTCTGCAGCTTTTAGCTATTAGCTCTTAGCTTTTAGGTTCTGACCTTACCGCTGCGTAAGTTCTCTCAAAATCCGAATGTTGTGGGGCTCTGGCTAAAAGCCAAGAGCTAACCGCTAAAAGCTATTTATCCAGCGTGGCGCCGCACTTGCGGCACACCCGGACCTTGCGCTCGCCCTGAAACTCGTGACCAATGCGCACCGGCCGCTTGCAGCTGGGACACATCAGCCCCACGTTCGAGATCGCAATCCGGCTTTCCTGCTCGGCGATTCCGCCCTTCACGTTGCGCTGGGGATTGGGCCGGACATGCTTCTTCACCAGCATCACGTGCTCCACCAGGATCTTGGCGTCGTTGGGGAAAATGCGCAGCACGCGGCCCTCTTTTCCCTTGTCCCGCCCGGTAATGACGCGCACCGTATCGTTGCGCCGCAGGTCCACTCGCTTGTTCGCTCGCTCGACGGTCTTCATTTTTCAGTTCTCGCTTCTCAGCTTTCAGCTCTCGGCTTCAGGATTTCCGGCCGGCGCTCTTAAAGAACTTCAGGCGCCAGGGAAACAATCTTCAGAAACTTGCGTTCGCGCAGTTCGCGGGCCACCGGCCCGAAGACGCGGGTCCCCACCGGCTCGCCGGCGTCGTTGATCAGCACCGCGGCGTTGCTGTCAAAGCGGATGTAGGTGCCGTCACGGCGCCGATGCTCCTTGCGGGTGCGCACGATGACCGCCTTCACCACTTTGCCCTTCTGCACCTGGCCTTCCGGGGCCGCCTCTTTCACGCTGGCGGTGATGACGTCACCCAGCCCGGCATTCAGGCCGGTCGAACCGCCCAGCGGCAGAATCATCTGCAGCTTGCGGGCGCCGGAGTTGTCGGCGACCTCGAGCATCGATCTCATCATCACAGCCATATTCGAATCTCCTCTGGGCCTCTACCGGCGACACCCATCTAGCTGACTTCCGGAAGCGCCACTTCCGGCAACGACGCAGCCTGCCGGACCACTTCCTTCAACCGCCAGCGCTTCAATTTGGACAGCGGGCGGGTCTCTTCGAGGCGCACCACGTCCCCCACCCGGGCCACATTTTTTTCGTCGTGGGCATAGAACTTTTTGGCCTTCGACACCACCCGCCCGTAAAACGGGTGGGCCTTCTTGCGCACCACCTGCACCACGATGGTTTTGTGCATGCGGCTGGAAACCACTTCGCCGACTACGATCTTGCGCCGTCCTGCTGCCTGCGGTTCCGCTGCGGATTGTGTCCTGGTTTCAGCCATACTATTTTTTCTCCGTTGCGCTGGCCGCGGCCAGCTCGCGCTCGCGAGCGATGGTCTTGACCCGGGCAATGTCCCGGCGCAGGCCGCGAATCTTCTTCAGGCTTTCGGTCTGTCCCATGTTGAGCTGGAACTTCAACTTGAACAGCTGGTCGCTGAGCTCGCGCTCCTGGGAAACCAGTTCGTCCGCGGTCAGGTTACGTACTTTTTCCGGTTTCATGTCAGTTCTCGGTTCTCAGTTCAAAGTGTCTAATGCGCGCCTTCGCGCTTCACAAACACCGTGCGCAAA
The DNA here is from genome assembly GCA_963699935.1 of Terriglobia bacterium. GTDB lineage: Bacteria > Acidobacteriota > Terriglobia > Terriglobales > Acidobacteriaceae > JAIQFF01. The sequence continues at coordinate 191,128 of CAVOVU010000013.1, read as the reverse complement.
GGCAGCTTGTGCGAGGCCAGGCGCATGGCTTCGCTGGCATCGGTCTGCGAGACCCCTTCCATTTCGAACAGGATCTTGCCCGGCCGCACCACCGCCACCCAGTGGTCAGGCGCGCCCTTGCCCTTGCCCATGCGGGTTTCAGCCGGCTTCTTGGTGACCGGCTTGTCGGGAAACAGACGGATCTGGATCTTGCCGCCGCGCTTGATGAAGCGGGTCATGGCCACACGGGCCGCTTCGATCTGCCGGTCGGTGATCCAGCCCGGCTCGAGCACCTTCAGTCCGAAGTCGCCGAAGGCCAGCTGGCTGCCGCGCCACGCCTTGCCGGTCATGCGTCCGCGCTGCTGCTTGCGGTACTTCACTTTCTTTGGCATCAACATAAAGTCAGCTCTTAGCCCTTAGCTTTTAGCTCTTCGCCAAAACCTCTTAGAACGCTCCCGCTTGCTGCGGTTCGCGTTTTTTGGCCGGCAAAATTTCGCCCTTATAAACCCAGCACTTCACCCCGATGACACCGTAAGTGGTGCGGGCTTCGGTAAAACCGTAATCGATGTCGGCGCGCAGGGTGTGCAGCGGCAAACGGCCCTGCAGATACCACTCCGAACGCGCGATTTCATTGCCATTCAGACGGCCGCTGACCCGGACTTTGATGCCCTTGCAGCCGAAACGCAGCGCCGAATCCACCGCTTTGCGCATGGCGCGGCGGAAGCCGACCCGTTTCTCCAGCTGCAGCGCAATCGATTCCGACACCAGCTGGGCATCCAGCTCGGGCTTATGCACTTCCTGGATATCGATATAAACCTCGCGCCCGGTGCGCTTTTGCACGTCGCCTTTGAGCTTGTCAATTTCCGCGCCCTTGCGCCCGATGATGATGCCGGGACGCGCCGTCTTGATGATGACGCGCAGCTTGTTGCCGGGACGCTCGATTTCAATCGAGCTCACGCCCGCCGACTTGAGCTTGTCTTTCAGCTCATTGCGCAGCTTGACGTCTTCGAGCAACAGCTTGTCGTAGTCGCGCTCCACAAACCAGCGCGACTTCCAGGGCTTGGTGTAGCCCAGGCGAAAACCATAGGGATGAACTTTTTGTCCCATTATTTCTCCTGAATCCGTTTCAGCTGCAAAAACTGAGATCCGAGAACTGAATACTGACTATCTGGCTCCCACTTTCTTTTTTCCCGCTACTGCTTTCCGCTTCGCTTTAGCCGGGGCTTTGGCCGGAGCTTCCTCACCGACCACGGTCGCCAGCCCTTCCCCGCTCTTGCCGCGCTCCGCCAGCACGATCTCGATGTGCGCGATGCGCCGCACGTAGCGGAACGCCCGTCCCATGGGAGCGGGACGAATACGCTTCATCCGCGGCCCGTCGTTGGCGATGGCTTGCTTCACGTACAGCTTGTCCACATCGACGTCGATGCCTTTTTCGCTGCTCAGATAGTTGGCGTTTTCCAGCGCCGAACGCAGCAGCTTTTCCACCGTCGCCGCCACCCGCTTCTTGGTGAAGACCAGGATATTAAGCGCGTCTTCCACCTTGCGGCCCTTGATCAACTCCAGCACCAGGCGCGCCTTCTGCGGCGAGACCCGGGTGAAGCGGACTTGAGCTCGAAATTCCATGTTGATCTCCTGAACCCCGTCTTACGCCTTGGACGCCGGCGCGGCCGGAGCCGAACCCGCGGCCGGAGTGATCGCTCCCGGACCGCCAGGCACGCCCGCCGGCTTGGCTGCCACTTCGGTGGCCGCCCGCATGGAGTGGCCCTTGAACTGGCGGGTAAAGCTGAATTCACCCAGCTTGTGGCCCACCATGTTCTCCGTGATGTACACCGGAATAAACTTCTTGCCGTTATGCACCGCGATGGTGTGGCCCACCATCTCGGGAATGATGGTCGAGCGCCGCGACCAGGTGCGCAGCACCTTCTTCTCATTGCGCGAGTTCATGCCATCCACCCGTGCCTGCAGGTAGCCATCCACGAACGGACCCTTCTTGGTTGAACGTGCCATAAAGTCAGCTTCTAGCTGTTAGCTCCTAGCTTTTAGCTAAATCAAACCCTTCGTTCCCAAACACTCAGCCGTAACCAACGGATCTTGCCGACGACTGACGTCTGTCGACCGACGTCCGCCTTCCTATTTCTTCCCTCGCCGGTTCACGATGAACGCGTCTGTACGTTTGTTGTTCCGCGTCTTGTAACCGCGCGTCGGCTGTCCCCAGGGAGTGACCGGATGCCGGCCGCCCGAAGTCTTGCCCTCACCGCCGCCGTGCGGATGGTCAACCGGGTTCATCGTGACTCCCCGGTTTACCGGGCGCCATCCCATCCAGCGCATGCGTCCGGCTTTCCCGATGGTCACGTTTTCGTGGTCGAGATTCCCCACCTGGCCAATCGTGGCCATGCAGTCCTGCGAAACTTTGCGGGTCTCGCCGGAAGGCAGTTTGACCAGCGCGTACTCGCCTTCCTTGGCCACCAGTTGTGCCGAACCACCGGCCGAGCGCACCATCTGCGCGCCCTTGCCGGGCTTCAATTCCACGTTATGGATGGTCGTGCCCGGCGGAATATTTTTCAGGGGCAGCGCGTTGCCCACCAGGATGTCCGCCTCCGGCCCGCTGACCACTTTCTGTCCCAGCTTGAGCCCCTCGGGCTGCAGGATGTAGCGCTTCTCGCCGTCCGCGTAGGCGAGCAGCGCGATACGCGCCGAACGGTTGGGATCGTATTCGATCGAAGTCACGGTGGCCGGAACCCCGTTCTTGTCGCGCTTGAAATCGATCAGGCGCAGCTTGCGCTTGTGCCCGCCGCCGCGATGCCACATGGTGGTATCGCCACTGTTGCGCCGCCCGCCGCTGCGCTGCTTGGGTTCAAGCAACGGCTTGTGCGGATGCCGGGTCGTAATATCGTCGTTGACCAGCGTGGTCCGGTAGCGCAGCGTCTGCGTAGTCGGTCGGTATGTCTTGATTGGCATAAAAATCAGCTCTTGGTCGTCGGTCTTCAGTCGTCAGCACAATCCTTGATCCCGTCGGCCTCGCTGACGACTGAACGACCGACGACTGACGACTTACAGATTCTGCGCGTACTCCGGCATCTTCTCGCCCGACTTCAAACGCACGTACGCTTTCTTCCAGTCGGGACGATAGCCGGCAAACTTTCCCCGGCGGCGCTCTTTTCCCGGATAGGTGGCGGTGCGCACAGAAAGCACTTTCACCTTGAAAATCGACTGCACCGCCTGCCGGATCTCGGTCTTGGTCGCGGCCGGCGCCACCTGGAAGACCAGAGTGTTCTGGTTTTCCTTGATCGCCAGGCCTTTTTCCGTAATCACGGGACGGCGAATGATCTGATATGCGGACTTCATCAGGCGACCTCCGCCGCTTTTTCATGACGCACCCGGCGCCGCGGAGCGCGCGTGGCTTTCTTCGTGCTTTCTTTCTCGACCGCTTTGCGCTGGCGCTTCGAAATCGAATCCTTCAGCGAAACCTGCAATGCTTCAATCGCGGGCTGCGAGAAAATCGCGCGATCGTAACGCAGCAGATGATAAGGATGGACCGCGCTGCTGTTGACCAACTCGACCCCGTCCAGATTGCGTGAGCTCAGCGTCAGGTTGCGGTTGCTGTCCCGTCCCGCCTCCACCAGTAACGCCGTGGTTTCGACTTTCAATGCGTCCAGGGCCGCACGGAACAGCTTGCTCTTCGGTTCCTTGACTTCAAATGCGTTGACCACGATGAGCTTGCCGTCGGCAAACTTCGAAGCCAGCGCCGAGCGCAACGCTCCCAGCAGCTTCTTGCGCGGAAAGGCGTAATCGTAAGAACGCGGCTGCGGGCCATGTACCGTGCCGCCATGCCGCCACAGCGGCGAGCGGATGGAGCCCACGCGGGCGCGTCCCGTGCCCTTCTGCTTCCACAGCTTCTTGCCGGCGCCCGAGACCAGCTTCTTGTTCTTGGTGGCGTGAGTGCCGGCGCGCTGCGCGGCGCGGTAATGCTTCACCGCTTCCCACAGCAGGTCTTCATTGATCGCGCCGAAAACCTCATCGGCGAGATCAAGCGTCCCGACCTTCTCCCCGCTCAGATTATGAATATCGATAGTTGCCATATGTCTCTTCCGTCAATCTGGGTTGGCCACGACCGCCAGCCAACGACCAACGACTGTTCTTAAGCTTTCTTCGCCGCTCTCTTCGCCGCCTTCAACGGATCCACCGTGGCCGCGCCGCCAAATCCGCGACGCTCTCTCGGCGGCTTCTTGGCCTTGGTAATCACCAGGTACCCGCCGTTTGGACCAGGCACGCTGCCTTCCACCACCAGCAGGTTCTCGTCCTTATCGACGCCCAGCACGCGAAGGTTGCGCTGAGTCACCCGATCGACGCCCATGTGCCCCGACATCCGCATGCCCTTGAATACGCGGGAGGGGAACGCCGACGAACCGATCGAACCCGTGATCTGGAACATCGAACCGTGCGACTTGGGACCGCCGGCAAAGTGATGACGCCGGACGACGCCGGCAAAACCGCGTCCCTTGCTGATGCCGACGATATCCACAAACTTTTCGCCTTCAAAAATATCGACCAGCACCCGGTCGCCGGCCTTTACCGCGGCTGCCTCTTCCGCCTTTTCGACTTCGATCGGCACTTCGCGCAGGAATTTTACCGGCGGCAGATTGTGCTTCCCCAGATGGCCCTTCATGGGTTGGGTCAGGCGCGATTCCTTCATAAACTCGACCAGGCCGATCTGCGCCGCGTCGTATCCGTCGCGGGTCTGGGTCTTGTGCTGCGTAATCACGCACGGACCCGCCTGCAGAACGGTGGCGGGATGCACATCGCCCTTATCGTCGAAGAGCTGCGTCATTCCGACTTTCTTGCCCAGAATTCCGGTTACTTTTGCCATTTCAATTCTTCTCCGCGAGCTGAATCAGCTCAAGCTGAAAGCCGACGGCTATTTGTGTTCTTTGCCAAAAGCCTTAATCTCGACGTCCACGCCGGCAGGCAGGTCGAGTTTCATCAAGGCATCCACCGTCTGCTGCGTGGGCTCGAGAATATCGAGCAGACGCTTGTGAGTGCGGATCTCAAACTGCTCGCGCGATTTCTTGTCCACGTGCGGAGACCGCAGCACGCAGTACTTGTTTTTCATCGTGGGCAATGGAATCGGGCCCGCGATCTGCGCTCCTGTGCGCCGCGCCGTATCGACGATCTCACCCGTGGACTGGTCCAGGATGCGGTAGTCGTAGGCCTTCAGCCGGATGCGAATTCTTTCTTTTCCAACCATGTTTCACTCTTTCGCTCTCCCGGCTCTCCGGGAGAAAAGAACTGGCGGCATGCTGCGAGCCGCTGAAAAGCAGCTTCTAGCTCCTAGCTTTTAGCTTCTAGCTCAATCCATCTGAGAACTGAGAACCGGTAACTGATCACTGGTTTCTGATCTTCAGTTCTCAGTTCTTAGCATTCAGTTCTCAGTATTCAGTGTGCGCTACTGAATAATCTCGCTGATGGTTCCGGCGCCTACCGTGTGCCCGCCTTCGCGGATGGCAAAGCGCAAGCCCTTTTCCATCGCCACCGGCGTGATCAGCTCAATCACCAGCTGCACGTTGTCGCCCGGCATCACCATCTCGGTCGCCGCCGGCAACTCCGCCACTCCCGTCACATCCGTCGTCCGCAAGTAGAACTGCGGGCGGTAACCCTTGAAGAATGGCGTGTGCCGCCCGCCTTCTTCCTTGGTCAGGATGTAAACTTCCGCCTTGAACTTGGTGTGCGGCGTAATCGATCCGCCTTTCGCCAGCACCATGCCGCGCTCGACATCTTCTTTCGCAATGCCGCGCAGCAAGAGGCCGGCATTGTCGCCCGCCAGGCCTTCATCCAACTGCTTCTTGAACATTTCGACGCCGGTCACCACCGTCTTGCGGGTGTCGCGGAAGCCCACGATTTCCACTTCCTCGCCAACCTTCACCTTGCCGCGCTCGATTCGTCCCGTCACCACCGTGCCCCGGCCCGAGATCGAGAAAATATCTTCAATCGGCATCAGGAACGGCTTGTCCAGTTCGCGCGCCGGTTGCGGCACGCTCTTGTCCACCGCTTCCATCAGCTCGTCAATCTGCTTTTCCCACTTGGCTTCCCCGTTCAACGCGCCCAGCGCCGACAGCCGGACCACCGGAACATCGTCGCCCGGAAACTGATAGGTCTTCAGCAACTCGCGCACTTCGAGTTCCACCAGGTCCAGCAGTTCGGGATCATCCACCGCATCGCACTTGTTCAATGCCACCACGATGTAAGGCACGCCCACCTGCCGCGCCAGCAGCACGTGCTCCCGGGTCTGCGGCATCGGACCATCGGTCGCGGCCACGACCAGAATCGCGCCATCCATCTGGGCCGCGCCCGTGATCATGTTCTTGATGTAGTCGGCGTGGCCCGGGCAATCGACGTGGGCATAGTGCCGGTTCGCCGTCTCATATTCCACGTGCGCCGTGGCAATGGTTATGCCGCGGGCTTTTTCTTCCGGAGCGTTATCGATCGAGTCAAACGACCGGAACAGGATCTTCGGGTTGTGCTTGGACAACACCTTGGTGATGGCCGCCGTCAACGTCGTCTTGCCATGGTCAATGTGACCAATTGTCCCTACGTTGCAGTGCGGCTTATTACGCTCAAATTTCTCTTTCGCCATTTCCTAAGCTCCGTATGCCTTGTTCGTGTGGTCGCGGGCGACTCGCCCGCGGCTTACGTCTACCGCTTGGGCCCCTGCGAACGCCCGATGATCTCGTCCGCTGCGCTGCGCGGCACTTCTTCGTAACGCGCGAAGTGCATCGAGTACTCGGCGCGACCCTGGGTGCTTGAGCGCATGTGGGTGGCGTAGCCGAACATCTCCGCCAGCGGCACGATCGCTTTGATCACCTGCGAACCAGCGCGATGCTCCATGCCTTCAATCCGTCCGCGGCGCGAACTCAGGTCGCCCATGATCACACCGGCATAATCTTCCGGCGTGACGACTTCGACCGCCATCACCGGCTCCAGCAGCACCGGAGAAGCCTTGCGGGCGGCTTCCTTGAACGCCATCGAACCGGCAATCTTGAAGGCCATTTCGTTCGAATCGACGTCGTGATAGCTGCCGTCGTACAGCTCGACTTTGACATCGACCATCGGGTAGCCGGCCAGGATCCCGCCTTCAAGCGCTTCCTGAATACCCTGATCGATGGGCTTGATGTATTCCTTGGGCACCGATCCGCCCACGACTTCGTTGATGAACTCGTAACCCTTGCCGGGCTCGTTGGGCTCGATGCGAATCTTGGCGTGACCGTACTGCCCGCGGCCACCGGTCTGGCGGATGTACTTGCCTTCCGCTTCCGACTTCCGGCGAATGGTTTCGCGATACGCCACCTGCGGCTTGCCGACGTTGGCTTCGACTTTGTACTCGCGCATCATGCGGTCAACGATGATTTCGAGATGCAACTCGCCCATGCCGCTGATGATGGTCTGTCCGCTGTCGGGGTCGGTGTGAACTTTAAAGGTGGGATCTTCCTGGGCCAGCTTGGAAAGCGCCATGCCCATTTTTTCCTGGTCGGCTTTGGTCTTGGGCTCGACCGCGACCGAAATCACGGGAACCGCGAAAGTAATGGATTCCAGCGCGATGGGATGTTTTTCATCGCAGATGGTGTCGCCGGTCGAAACATTCTTCAAGCCAACCGCGGCGCAAATATCGCCTGCCAGAATTTCATTGATGTCTTCGCGCTTGTTGGCGTGCATCTTGAGCAGACGCCCAATGCGCTCGCTGCGGCCGCGGCCCGAGTTCAGTACCGAATCGCCCGATTTGAGCTGGCCGGAATAGACCCGGATAAAAGTCAGCTGGCCGACGAACGGGTCCGCCATGATTTTGAAAGCCAGCGCGGAAAACGGCTCGCTGTCGGCGGGCTTGCGCGTGATCACTTCCCCGTTGTCCGGGTTGACGCCTTTGACTTCGCCGGCATCGAGCGGCGACGGCAGATAATCCACCACCGCATCGAGCAGCGGCTGTACCCCTTTGTTCTTGAAGGCAGTACCGACAACCACCGGAAAGACTTTCAGAGCGATAGTCGATTTGCGCAGTGAAGCTCGCAGTTCCGCGGCGGAAATGGTCTCGCCTTCGAGGAACTTGTGCAGCATTTCATCGTCATTTTCGGCGACGGTCTCGACCAGCGCGGTATGGAAGGCTTCGGCCTTTTTCTGCAGTTCGGCGGGAATTTCGCCGGTGATGTACTCGGCGCCGATGGTGTCGTCCTGCCAGACAATCGACTTCATCTCGATGAGATCGACTACGCCTCTGAACTTGTCTTCCTGGCCGATGGGAATCTGAATCGCGACGGGCTTGGCATTGAGGCGCTTGCGGAGGGTATCGACGGCGTGCTCGAAATCGGCGCCCATCTTGTCAATCTTGTTGATAAAACAAATTCTCGGGACGCCGTATTTATCGGCTTGACGCCAGACTTTTTCCGATTGCGGCTGCACTCCGTGGACCGCGTCAAACACGGCCACCGCGCCGTCCAGCACGCGCAAGGACCGCTCCACTTCAGCGGTGAAGTCCACGTGGCCGGGAGTATCAATAATATTGATGCGAATGTCGCGCCAGGTGCAGGTCGTGGCGGCGGACGTAATGGTGATGCCGCGCTCCTGCTCCTGCTCCATCCAGTCCATGGTGGCAGTGCCTTCGTGGACCTCTCCGATGCGATGCGTCTTTCCTGTGTAGAAAAGAATGCGCTCGGTCGTAGTGGTCTTGCCGGCATCGATGTGGGCCATGATGCCGATGTTTCTGCACCGTTCTAGTGGGACTGTTCTGGACACAGCTTTTTTCTTCTCTTCCTTGCGAGACTCTTGTTCGCCAGCGATGTTGGTTCCTGTACTCATCTAATTCAGCTTTTGGCTCTTAGCCATTAGCTCTTGGCTTGAACCCTTTCGCCTCGGCTAAAGGCTAAGAGCTAACGGCTAAGAGCTGCCCTTCTACCACCGATAGTGCGCAAACGCCTTGTTGGCTTCCGCCATGCGGTGCACATCTTCTTTCTTCTTGATGGCAGCGCCGCGGTTGTTGCTGGCATCGAGCAACTCGTTGCTCAACTTGTCGATCATGCCCTTCTCGGCGCGTCCGCGGGAGTAAGTAATGAGCCAGCGAATCGCCAGCGAAGTGCGCCGGTCGGCATTCACTTCGACCGGGACCTGATAGTTGGCGCCACCCACGCGGCGGCTCTTCACTTCGAGCAGCGGCTTGGCGTTCTCCACCGCCTTCTTGAACAGCTTCAAAGGCTCGTCGCCGCCCTTTTCCTGCAGGCGCGTCAGCGCTTCGTAAAAGATGCCTTCCGCAGTGCTCTTCTTGCCCTGCCACATCATGGAGTTGACGAACTTCGTCACCAGATCAGATCCGTAAACCGGATCCGGCTCCACCTTCCGCTTGGCGATGTATCCTTTTCGAGGCATTTAAGCTTCTAGCTCCTGGCTCTTAGCTTCTAGCTTTCAGCTGCCGGGCGAAACGTTCTTGCTCGCCCCTAAATTCTTGTTCTTGCCGACGACTGAAGACTGACGACCGACGACTGCTCTTACGCTTTCGGCCGCTTCGCTCCGTACTTCGAACGGCTCTGCTTGCGGCCGGCGACGCCAACTGCGTCCAGGGTGCCGCGAATCACGTGATAGCGCACGCCCGGGAGGTCCTTCACACGGCCGCCGCGAATCAGGACAATCGAGTGCTCCTGCAAGTTGTGACCGACGCCGGGAATATAGGTTGTGACCTCGATCCCGTTGGTCAGACGGACGCGGGCAACTTTACGCAGGGCCGAGTTCGGCTTCTTGGGAGTCTGGGTGTAAACGCGGGTGCAAACCCCGCGCTTTTGCGGACATCCCTGCAAGGCCGGGCTCGCCGTCTTGTAGCGCGGCCGCTTGCGGCCGCTGCGCACCAATTGATTAAAAGTAGGCATAGTGTTCCTGGTGCTCCTGTTCCTGGCGCTGCTCTTCCCGCTGCTCCCAGGCCGCGCCCTTCCACCCGGGCACCTGACAGGCACACCCTCGCGGAACGACGCCGCATCTGCTCTTCCCCGATTTCAGGGGCTGGATGGCGGACCCGCCAACCATGATTCCCGCAGCGCGAACGCGCGGGAGATTTTGATTTCCCGTTCAGAACTAAAAGCCGCCGACGGTGGCACCAAGCCCGAACTTTCCGGGAGCTGCTCCGTTTCGTCAGCACCGCCCCGCATAGCCTTTCAACGGGTGAAAGGTGCGCGCAGGACGTTTCAGCGAGGGCGTCTCCGTTCGTCTTTCACCGGAGACGTTTGTTGCTAAAGCTCAGCTGCGTTTCAGGCTTTCCACACCCGCGCAAGCGCAGAGGGAACACCCACCGCATACAGGCAAGCCAGACTTAACTCGCGGAACCCTACAAATATAGCAACTGGCTGCACACATCGTCAACCGGGATGAGTTGCATCAGATGGAAATGGTGGCTTTCTGGAATTGACGGATTTTTGGATTGCCGGATTCTCGGCTTTCAAATTCTTGAATCCTGAAATCCGGCAATTCGACAATCGCAGGTTGCAGCAATGCACGCAGAGAAGGTCAGCAGATCCTTCACTTCGTTCAGGATTTCGGCGCGCGGCTCAGACGCCGCGCAAACGCCTCAACTTGCTGAAAAAAATTCTAGCCTCTACACTTGGGGTTTTCCAGAAAGAGCTCGCCCCGTGGGTAAAACTGGGCGGGGAGGGTGCATGGGTAGGTCGTCCTTAATAGTCCGCTGGGCATTCATCTTTATTGCTGTCAGTCTGATCGCCGGGTTGACCGGTTGCAGCAGCACCAGCCCGACCACAACCACCAACTTCCCGACCCCGGCCAATATCAGCCTCTCGCCCGCCAACCCGGTTTCTCTGGACGCAGGCGCCGCCACCCAGACCTTCACCGCTACCCCACGCAACAGCTCCAACTCAGCCATCACTACTCCGGTTACGTTTCTTTCCAGCAATACTGCGGTCTTGACCATCGCCACCAACGGATTAGCGTGCGCCGGCACCTGGGATTCGCTGACCGCGCCGCAAATCTGCACTCCCGGCCCGGTTGGAACGGCCCAGGTAACCGCCACGTTCGCACGGGGTCAGCAGTCCCCCTACGACCGTTTACGTGCATCAGCACATCGACAAAATTGTGGTCAGCCCGGTCACCGGGCAGACCCCGCCGGCCGGCCCTTGCTTTTCCAGGGACCAGAGCTTCAACTACCAGGCCAACGCCTTCAGCCGTGGACTGGACATCACCGGCACCGTGGGACCGTTCACCTGGCAGTCAGTCAACGTTGACGTCAGCTACGCTGGCCATAGCCACCGACAGCGCGCCCGTGACCGGGCTGGTGACCGGACAGGTCAAAGTCACGGCCCACACTCCGGGAATCACCTCGCTGGTTGCCAGCAACGGCAATGTGAACAGCCAGCCCCTGGATTTCACCACTTGCGCCGTGCAATCGATCACGCTGGCAGTGACCGGCAGCACCACCAATTCCATCAACGTGACTGCGGGCAGCGGCAAGACGGTGACCGCCACCGTGGTGGACACTCTGGGCAATACCATCACCGGCGTGCCCCTGACCTGGAGTTCATCGAATCCGGCGTCGGTGTCCGCGACCTCGGGCTCGATCGCCACTCCGCAAGCCGGCGGCGCGACCGTGGTTGCTTCCTGCACTCCGCCCACCTGCAATATTGGATTGAAGCCGCTCCTTCCAATCTATCCGGAGGGCGCTGTCGATGTGGTGGCCGCTCCTGCCACCACCACCACGACGACCACGACTACGCCCACGGTTTACGTATCGAGCACCGGATTCTCTACCTCTCCCGCCGGTAACTGCTCGACTACCGTCGGATGCGTGAGCCTGCTGGTTCCCATTGGTTCGCCAAACAACACCGTGGGCACGGCCGTCGGACTGCCGGCAACGCCGAACTCTCTGGTTTTCGACCGCCAGGGTGCGAAGGCGTACATGGGCACGGATTTTTCATTTTTCGGAAGCCGCGGGCTGATGCAGATCACGGTCGCCAGTCCGCCCGCAGTGGCGCAGTTCAAGTCGGTGACCGGGAAGGTGCTGACGGTTTCTCCCGACGGGAAGAAAGTGATCCTTTCCGGTGCCGATCCCGATGCGGTGCCGGTCCCGGGAAGCAACACGCCTCCACCTGCCACCCAGGTGATCGTATTCGACACCACCAGCAATACCAGTACGACGCTTAATATTGCAGGAGCAACCGCGGCCGACTTTTCGCCGGACAACCTGAGGGCCTTCATCGCCGCCGGCTCTAATCTGTATGTGTGGTCGGCACAGGATGCTTTGAAAAAGATCTCTCTCACTGCGCCTGCCAGGGATGTGTCGTTTTCTCCGGAAGGAGCGTTCGCGTTCGTGGCCGGCGGATCCAGTTCTTCTTCAGTCACGGCCTGGAGTACATGTGGCCTTGGTTCCGCGCTGACCAATAACGTCGTGCTGGCCGCGGTCCCGTTATTCCTCAAGGCGCTTCCCCGGGACGCAATCAATCTGGCCGACCCGCCTACCGCCGGGAGCGCCACCACGATCACCAGCGTTCTGGCGGTGGATTCACCCGGGATCGACCTCTTTCGCGTGGCCCGCGCGCCCACCGGTTGCGCCTCAACCGCAAGCAGCGGTACCGCAACACCGTTCAACCTGGGCCAGGGCAGCTTCGTGCCCATCCAGTTGATCCTGTCGCAGGATGCGGCCCGCGCCTACATACTTGCCAGCGATCGCGGCAGCGTGCTGGTGTTCAACATCGACAATCAGACCTCGTCCGCCATTCCCCTCTCCGGCGGTGCCATCCCGATCCAGGCCTCGCTCACTCCCGACGGCAGCCGGCTTTACATCGCGGCCGACGATCGCCAGGTGCATATTCTGGACACCCAGAACGGTGGCGACATTCTGCAGATTTCGTTCCCCACCGATCCCACAACTTTCCAGGCTGGCCTGTGCAATGGCGCGCCCTTCACCTGCAATCCGGATTTGATCGCGGTCAAACCGTAAAGCAGTCGTCGGTCGTCAGTCTTCGGTCGTCAGCCCTGCCATGTGGGGCGCGAGCGCCCCCCTCGTGCATTGGGGAAAATGAAAAGAACGATGTAAGGATTTAGCTGGTCGGCGGAGTCTCCACGCTGAAGACTGACGACCGACGACTGACGACTGTCCTAACGACTGCCTTCCAGTTCTTTGCCTACGCTGTCCAGCACGCCGTTGATGAATTGCACCGATTCCGGGCTGGAAAACTTGCGCGCGATTTCGAGGGCTTCGTTGATGACCACGGCGCGGGGCGTGTCCGGGAAGCCCAGCAGCTCCGCCACCGCGGCACGCATCAGGTTGCGATCGACGGCGGCCATGCGCTCCATACGCCAGTGCTGGGCGTGACCTTCAATCAGACCATCGATTTCACCGGCGCGGTCGGTGGCAACCCGGAATAAATCTTCGGCAAAACTCTGGACGTCGGCACCCACGTCGCCCTGCTCGCGCCAAAAGGTTTGGCGCACCTGCGGCGGAGTCTGCTTTCCCATGTCGCACTGGAAAAGCATTTGCAGCGTAAGTTCGCGGGATTTGCGGCGGGTTCCCATGGGAAGAAGTCGTCAGTCTTCGGTCGTCAGTCGTCAGCTTAAGTTTACAGGACACGGCTAGAACGGAGTTTATCGGTTGGATTTCGTTTCGTCTGGATTGTGGCTTTTTTTGACTCTTGCTGACGACCGACGACTGACGACTGACGACTGCTTTCAGGTTTGCCATCTCCACCGCCGCCAGCGCCGCTTCCAATCCCTTGTTGCCCATCTTCAGTCCGGCGCGGTCGATAGCCTGCTCCAGGTTTTCGCAGGTGAGAACACCGAAGGCGTGCGGCACTCCGGTTTCCTGCGCGGACTGGCCGATGCCGCGGGCGACTTCGTTGACGATGACGTCGTAGTGCGCGGTGTCGCCGCGCAGCAGGCAGCCCAGGCAGATGATTGCATCGTATTTTTTGGTCTCGGCAAGGGTGCGGGCAGCGGAAGGAATTTCGAACGCGCCGGGGACGCGGACGATTTTGATGTTGTTGAGTAGGGTGGCTCCGCATCTGCGCTAGCCCGTCGAATAGCGCCCTGCAACAAACGCTCGGTAATGAACGAATTGAACCGACTCACTACCAGCGCAAATGTTTTGCCCGATGCATTGAAGTTGCCTTCCAACGCCAGATGATCAGTGTCGACCACATTTTCGGCCACCCTCGGACCAATCGCGCGCACTCGAGTCCCACTCGGCAATTCAATGTCGAAATACGCAATCAAATGAGACGGCTCAGGGCCAGAACGTTTGTGAACCACCCTGAAACCGCGCGTCGTGACGACCTCGAGGGCAGTATCCGGATCAGATATCATCAATGTGATATCTACATCGGATTCGTCATTTCTTCGGTATAAGAGTTGTAGCTTAGCCTCCGAAGGAAAGAATTCCGCCGACCGCGCCTTCTCGTTTTCACCGGCGAAGCCCTTACGCAGCCCCAACAAACCGAATAGTTGGATCAGAAGCTTGAAGTCCTCGGCGGACTTCGCCAGCGCCGTGATCTCGATAGACTCGATCATCTAAGGTTAGCCATCTCCGTGTACCGTTTGTCATCCTGAGTGAAGCCAAGGATGACAAGGCAAAAAGCAAATCCGTGTTGATCCGCGAAAATCCGTGGCCACGAAGTTAAAGCCTATTCGGTCTCGGGTTCGCCGGGTCCGAGTAATCGTAAAATCCTTTGCCTGACTTGCGGCCGTACCAGCCCGCCATCACCATGCGCTTCAACAGCGGCGGCGAAGCAAAGCGGCGCTCCTTGAATTCGTCGTACATCACGTGGGTGATGTAATACGTCGTATCCAGGCCGACAAAATCGAGCAGCGTGAAGGGGCCCATGGGATAGCCGCAGCCCAGCTTCATGGCGTTGTCGATATCGTCGATCGAGCCCACGCCCTCTTCATAGGCGCGGATGGCGTCGAGCAGATACGGCACCAGCAGCCGGTTCACGATGAATCCTGTCTTGTCGCTGGTCCGCACCGGAACTTTGCCCAGCTTTTTCGCAAATTCGTAAGCCGTATCGTACACGTCGCCGGCGGTGGCGATGGTGCGCACCACTTCAACCAGCTTCATCAGCGGCACCGGATTGAAAAAGTGCAGGCCGATGAAACGTTCGGGACGTTTGGTCGAGGTCAACAACTCGGTAATCGAAATGGAAGACGTGTTCGAGGCAAAGATCGCGTCTTTCTTTACGATGCCGTCGAGCGCGGCATACATCTTTTTCTTTTCATCGACGTTTTCGATTACGGCCTCGATGATGATGTCGCACTCGGCCAGGTCCTGCATCCTGGTCGTGCCCTTGAGCCTCGCGCGGACAGCTTGCGGCGTTTCCTTGAGCGCGCCCTTCTCGGCGAATTTAGCCAGCGACTTCTCGATGCCGGCAAAGCCTTTGTCGAGATACTTCTGCTCCACCTCGAGGACGGTGACATCGAATCCAGCCGTGGCCGCAACCTGCGCGATGCCCGAGCCCATCAGGCCACAACCGAGGATACCTACTTTTTTGATTTCCATACGAGTCCTTCAATTCACCACAGAGGACACAGAGGAAATCAGCGAAATCCTGAAATTTCCCCCTGTGACTCTGTGTCCTCCGTGGTGAAAGCCTTAGTGCATGCTCTCCACCACCATCGCAATCCCCTGCCCTCCGCCAATGCACGCCGTCGCCAGGCCATACTTCTTCTTTCTGCGCCGAAGTTCGTATAGCAATGTAATGACCAGCCGCGTGCCGGTCGCTCCCAGGGGATGGCCCAAAGCGATCGCGCCGCCGTTGACGTTTACTTTTTCACGATCGAGTCCCAGCTCTTTTTCCACGGCGAGGTATTGCGCGGCAAAAGCTTCATTCACTTCGATGAGATCAATGTAGTCCAGAGTCAGGCCGGCTTTCTGCAAAGCAATTTTGGTCGCAGGCACCGGGCCGCGGCCCATCACTTTAGGATCGACGCCGGCGATGCCCCAGCTTACAACGCGCCCGAGCGGCAGAATGCCGCGCTTGCCGGCCTCATCGAGCGACATGATGACAACCGCGGCTGCGCCATCCACGATGCCGCTGGCATTGCCGGCCGTGACGGTACCGTTTTTCCCGAAGGCAGTCCTGAGTTTGGCCAGGCCCTCGAGCGTGGTTTGCGGGCGCCGGTGGTCGTCTTCCGTCAGCGATTCGCCGGTGGCCTCACCCCTGGAATTTTTCAATGCCACCGGAACCAGTTCTTCCTGCAGACGTCCTTCTTTATAGGCTGCGTCTGCGAGCTGCTGGGACCGCAAAGCAAATTCATCCTGCATTTCGCGAGTGATGCCCTGTTGAGATCCGTACAGCTCGGCCGTGTTCGCCATATAGAGGCCGCAATAACTGTCGAGCAGGGCGACCATCAGCGAATCTTCCATTTTCCCGCCGGGTGCGAGATTGAAGCCATCGCGTCCGCGAATGGTGAATGGGGCCTGCGACATGGCCTCCATGCCGCCGGCGAGAACCAGGTTCGCCTCACCCAACTGGATCATCTGGGCAGCATTGACGATGGCCTGAATGCCGCTTCCGCACAGCCGGTTGACCGTGAGCGCCGGCGTCTCGATAGGCAGGCCTGCGCGCAAAGCCACGTGCCGGGCGCCATAGATGGCGTCGCCCGAAGTCTGCTGGGCGTTGCCAAAAACCGCGTGATCGAATTCCCTGGGATCAATCCCGGCGCGTTCGATGGCGCCCGTGCCCGCGATAGCGCCCAGTTCCTGGGCGGTAAAGTCCTTCAGCTTGCCGCAGTAGCGCCCAAAAGGCGTGCGGGCCCCGCTAACGATGGCGATGTCGCCGGGTTTCAGCATGCAGGTTCCTGGTGCTCTTTGAAATCAGGATGGTCGAGCGTGAGGCACTCAAACTGGTTAGTTTATCAGCGAGGATGCAGGGCCTGCTACAAGCAGGCTGCAGGTTGTAGCCCATCAGCACTCTTTGCGTCCTTTGCGGTCTTTCTTTGCGTCCTTTGCGGTTTAGGATTTTTGGGACGATGTAGGCGAAGTCAAACCCATTACCGCAAAGTTCGCAAAGGAGGCCGCAAAGGACGCAAAGATTCGCAAAAGAAGGGTGGAGCATTGTTCTTGCGTGTGTGGGGCGGACAAGAGTCTCCGGCCCACTACTACGCGACGGCCGCCGCCGCCACCGATGGAGGCAGGCTGACGATGCGGCCCATGCCCTGCGCCACCGCCGTGTCGAGCGCCTTGTCGGCGCGGTTGATGACCTCGGTGACGATGTCCACGGGGTCGAACTGCTGGCGCACCACGGCCTCCGCCAGGCCCGCGCTGAAGGGGATAATTTCGTCGGAAAGTTTTACTTCGGCGAGCAGCTTGCGCAATTTTTCTATCGCCATCACTGCTTCCTTCTCTCCGGTTTCCCCCAGCACCAGAGCGATCGTGGTCTTCCCGTAGCGGAAAGCCAGATCATTCTGCCGGATGTTGGCGGCAAAGAGCTGGCCAATCTGCTGCATGGCCGCTTCCACGGCTTTTTCCCCGTGCTCCTTCAACATGGCGGCGCTTTTGCCAAACTGCATCAGGGTCACCGTCACCGGGGTGCTTTGCTGCACCGCCCGTCGCGTCTCCGCCATCAGGAGATCAATATACGAAGCGCGCTTGAGCAATCCGGATTGCTCGTCGGTGACCGACAGACTCTTGACCAGGCGGCGCAGCCCGGCATTGGTCAGCGCAATCACAATCTGTTCGCTGATGGTCTTGAGCACGACCACGTCGGCGGAGTGCCAGCCGCGCGCGGTATTTTGCGCCAGCAGGAGCACTCCCATCTGGTCCTGGCCGTCGCTCAGGGGCAACGCCAGCAGCGATGTGATGCCCAACTCCACCAGGACTTCGCGAATTTCCTCCAACTCGGGCGCGGCGGGTGCATCGGTAATCGTCAGGGCGCCCTTGCTGATGGCGATGTCCTGCACGGCCATCACCAGCTTGCTCAAGGCTTTTACTTCCCCATCCTTCAAGTTTTCGCTGTGGTACTCCTTGATCGCGCTGGGCACCATGCCGGGCTTGCGGGTGGCCACGATGCACCGGCTGAGCTTCCATTGCGCGCCGATTTCCGCCACTGCGGTGGACATGACAGTATCCGCATTGGTCTGGCGGTAAAGTTTGCGGGTAATGTCGGCCACTTTGGTGAAGCTGTTGACGTCGGCGGATTCCGCCGGGGCTGGGGTTTTCGCGGACGCGGGCGGCGCTTTGGTGGCAGAGCCGGCGTTTCCGGCGGGCGGGAGCGGGCCTGAGTCGGCACGCTGCGGAGTCATGCCCGCAGCCAGATACAACTGCTGCAGGTCCTGATTGCGTTCTTCCTCGCGGGGAAAGAGTTCCTGAATGCGTTGCAGGCGTTCAATGGCCTTGGTGCGCATTCCGTACTGCACCAGGATTTCAGCCTGCAGCATCAGGTCCTGCAGGGCGGCAGCGCCCAGCGTCGGCCCTTCGGTCTTGGCGGGTTCGGACGCCGTCTTCGCCATGCTGGTAAAACGCGAGGCGATGACTTTGTAACGGCTTTCATCGATCTTGCCGCGCAACAGTTCCAGACGCTTCTGGTGACCGGGCTCGTAGGCGTCCACATCAGCGGCGCGGTCCAGGCATTCCGCCGCCTTGGCATAGTTGCCCATGCTGCAGTGCAGATCAAAAAGCTTGAGCAGAGTCTGGCAATAGTCTCCTTCCCGGTTGGAGGAGTTGAACAACTCGCTCATGAACTCCAGCAGGTCCGGCGAACCGCGATGCTTGGCCACAACATCCTGCATCATCGCGACAAAAGCGCGGCGGTCGCCCCGGTTGTGCTGGAATTGTTCCAGCTTGCGCGCCAGCGCAACCGCTTCCGCATCCTGCTGCGCATCCACTAACAGCCCGATCAGGTCTGCCACTTCCTGCTGGCGGGAGGGATTTGCCTTGAAGAGTTCCCAGACCAGCGGCTCCGCATCGCTCAGGCGATTGGCGGAGAGCAGCGCCTTCACGTAGGTCTCGCGCGTTTCCAGGCCCGCGTCCTTCACCTTGGCCAGCGGTTCCAGGACAAAAATCGCGGCCCCGACCTGGCCCTGGGCCATCAGGCTCTTGCCATAGCCCAGCGCAATCTTGGCGTCGGTGGAGTCCTCGGTGTAGGCGCGTTCAAACCATTGCGCGGCGTTGGCGCCGGAAGCTTCCGTCATCTCTGCCAGCTTGAGGAAGGCGGCAGCCGCGCCTGCTTTGTCTCCAGTTTGTGAACAGAGTTCGCCCAGCCGCAGAAAGTTTCGTTCCGCCGGCTCCAACGCCACCAGACGCCTCAGCACCATAAGGCAATCCTGCTGACGTCCGTTCTTGCTCAGGTCTTCAAGGGCGCTCTCGTAGGTCTCGAGCGCGAGTTTGCGGTTCGAAGTCTCGAGGATCTGCCCGAATTGCACCCTCTGGATACTGGTGGGAACCGTGTACCGGGCCAGCTTCTTGTAGGTAAGACTGGCCCGCGTGTTCTCCCCCGCCGCGATCTGCCGTTCAAAGAGCTCGCCCAGCAACTTGACCGCCTCCGCAGTACGTTGCAACGAAAGGCAGATATCGGCTGCCATCTGTCGCACATTGTCGTTTTGCGGGTCTTCCGCGAGGACCTGAAGATATTCGTCCAGAGCTTCGCCGGTCTTGCCCTTCTGCAAGAGCTTTTCGGCGCGCTCCACGCGACGGGCGATCTCGGCTCGGTCCATTCGCTTGCTCGGATCTGGCATGAGAGACACGGGTAACGTACGTAGTAACCCAAGTGAGATTTTAGGGGGCGGTTCCGGCAGCGGCAACGAAGTCGGGTACCGCGGGGATTACGAAAGTCATGAGCGAATATGTCTTTGTTGAGAAAACGGTTTCTGTTATAGCTGCCCAATGCCGGCTGAGGGAGAGGAACGGGGGCTGCGGCACCAGCTCGGCGCCGGCCAGATGGCCATGGTCGCTGTCGGCGGGTCCATCGGCACCGGCCTGTTGCTGGGATCGGCGGCAGCTCTCGAAATCGCCGGGCCTGGAGTCATCCTCAGCTTCGTTCTGGCTGCATTTATTGGTCTGACGGTGACCCTGGCATTGGGCGAACTCTCCAGCATGCATCCGGCGGCCGGGTCGTTCGGGGTCTATGCCGATCTTTACCTGAACCCGTGGGCGGGGTTCATTGCCCGCGCCGGCTATTGGGCGGCCATCTCGATTTCGATCGGCGCCGAGTTGGTGGCTTCCGCCACCTATCTTGCATTTTGGTTTCCTTCCGTCCCGGCTTTGCTCTGGGTGCTGATCTTTTCCGTTTTTCTGCTGCTGATCAATCTGCGCAGCGTGGGCAACTACGCCCGCTTTGAATACTGGTTTGCCATGATCAAAGTTGCCACCATCGCAGCTTTTGTGGTGCTGGGAGCAGGTTTGTTGCTGAGCAGCCGGGTGACCCCGGAATACACCGCACATGGCGGCTTTCTCCCGCGAGGTGCTGTGGCGCCCTTGCTGGCCATGGGCTTCGCGCTTTACACCTTTGGCGGAATTGAATTTGTGGCCATTACCACGGGCGAGTCGCGTTCGCCGCAGGAGATTCCCCGCGCCGTCAAGCTGACTTTCGCCATACTCGCTTCCGTCTATCTGGGAGCGATTGTTGTCCTGGTAGGCGTGATGCCCTGGGACCGCGCCGGGGTTACCGAGAGTCCGTTTGTCACCGTGTTCCGGCACGCTCATGTCCCGGCCGCGCCGCACATCATGACCTTTGTGATTCTGACCGCCGCGCTGTCAGGCGCCAATGCAGCGCTCTATGCCGCTTCCCGCGTACTGTTTTCCCTGGCGCGAACGGGATGGGCGCCCGCGGTCCTGGGACGGTTGAATGCGTCAGGATCTCCGAAGCTGGCGGTGCTGGCTTCGTCCTACGGTATCGTGGTCGCCCTGGTGCTGGAGAAGTGGGCGCCGAAGAATGCTTTCGTCTCGATTCTTGGTGCCGCGCTGGTAGGAATGTTGCTGTCCTGGCTGGTTTCACTGGCCGCTCACATCCAGTTCCGCCGGAAGACTCTCAGCCAGCCAACTCGCCGCATTGCCCATGCGTTCGCCTCTGGGAGCCGGGGGCTCGGCGCTGGGCTTCGTGCTCATCCTGGTGGCAGTCCTGGAGACCGGCTGGAACTCTCACTTAACGCTGATCAGCGGCGGCGTGTACATGATCGTGCTGACGGCGGCTTATTTCCTGCTGAAAAAGAAGTAGTAGCAGCAGAAGGAGTGTGGGTCGGACACTCCCTTCGACTTCGCTCAGGGCAGGCTCTGTCCGACGCCTTTGACTTGGACTGTCTTCGTTCGAACCGTTCCTTGCAAAAAAACCGAACCCATACATAGCACAGGCGGCAAGCAAAAAATCAAATGCAACGGCGACGGACAAGAGTGTCCGTCCCAGACGTGGCTCTACATGGTGCTGATTCTGATATAGCGGCGAACATCTTTCATGCTCGCAATCAAAACGTAGCCGGCATAAAGCAGGCCCACCGTTCCCAGAATATTTCTAATGGTCTTCATGGCTTTCATTTCACTCCTGAAATTCAATACATACCGAAGTCGGGAATTAGGATGCGCCCCCGAGTCGCTGAGTTGTCGGATTGATTTCTACAGGGTCGATCGAAGTATATAGCCGGCCTGCGGAAGTACAATGACGGAATGGCCGACGACCTCCTACGCTATCGCTCGCAGTTCCCCATCCTGGAGCGGAGCACTTATCTGATCAGCAATTCGCTGGGCGCCATGCCGCAGGGCGTTTACGATGCCATGAAGGGCTACGCGGATATCTGGGCCACACGCGGCGTGCGGGCATGGGAAGAGCGCTGGTGGATGCTGGCCACCCAGGTGGGCGACGAGATTGGCGCGCTGATGCACGCGCCTCCTGGCTCGGTTTCGACTCACCAGAATGTCACTACCTGCCAGGCGGTGGTCGCGTCCTGCTTCGATTTCTCGGGCAAACGCAACCAGGTGGTGTACAGCGACCTGAACTTCCCTTCGGTCATGTATTTCTGGGAAGCGCAGCAAGCCTGTGGCGCGCGCGTTCACATGGTCCCTACCGATGACGGAATCACCGTCCCTACCGAGCGCCTGCTGGACGCGATCGATGACCAGACCTTGCTGGTCCCGGTCTCGCACGTGATCTTCAGAAGCTCATACATTCAGGATGCGAAGGCCATCATCGAGAAGGCCCACCGGGTTGGCGCCCATGTGGTGCTCGATACCTTTCAGTCGCTGGGCACGGTGCCGGTCGATGTGCAGGCGCTGAATGTTGACTTCACCTGTGGCGGAGTCTTGAAGTGGCTGTGCGGAGGGCCCGGCGTCGCCTATCTGTATGTTCGCCCCGACCTGGGGAAGAAAGCTGCAGCCAAAATTTACCGGCTGGTTTGCCCACCAGAATCCCTTTGGCTTCGAGATCGGACCCACCCGCTACGCCGAGCCGCCCTTCCGCTTCATGAATGGCACCTCCCACATCCCGGCTCTGGAAGCGGCGCGTCCCGGATTGAAGATCATTACCGAGGTCGGCGTCGAACGAATCCGCGAAAAGTCGAAGCGCCAGACTTCACGCTTGATCGAGTTGGCCTCAGGGCGCGGATGGCGGGTCAATTCGCCGCGCGACGCCGACCAGCGCGGCGGAACGGTTTCGATCGACATGCCCGATGCCGAGGAGGTCTGCCGCGAACTGCTGAAGCGCGACATCCTGGTGGACTATCGCCCCAAGGCCGGCGTGCGCATGGCTCCGCACTTCTACAATAAAGATGAGGAACTGGAAACGGCGATCGCCGCGGTGGATGAAATCCTGAAAGACCAGTCGTCAGTCGTCGGTCGTCGGTCGTCAGCCAATCGGGTTGGTCTTGCTGACGACTGAAGGCCGACGACTGACGACTGTTTTTCCGGGTCACCAGCCTTCTCACCTGTGTAGCTCCACGGCCCATATAAAATACCCAGGTGAGCGATCCTGTCCGCATTGGAATTCTCGGGGACTATGACCCCAAGTCTCCGACCCTTCCCGCAATCGAGAAGTCACTCCAGCACGCCGCTGCACAGCTGAATCTGCCGGTCGAAGGCGAGTGGATCGCGACTCCAAGCCTGCTCAAGCCCGAGACACAGAAAAAGCTCGAAAGCTTCGACGGAATCTGGGCCGCGCCGGGGAGTCCGTACAAGAGTTTGGACGGCATGTTGCAAGGCATCGAATTCGCCCGCCGGCGCGACTGGCCCTTCCTCGGCACCTGCGGCGGCTTTCAGTACGCCCTGATCGAGTGTGCCCGCAATGTGCTGGGAATCAAGGATGCGGACAGCGCCGAGAATAATTCCGGCTCGAAAAACATCATCATTTATCCGGTCGCCTGCGCCGTGCCCAATCGCTCCAAGGGAAAGCCCAAACTTTCCGGTGCGATACCGGAAATCCGCCTGCGTCCCGGCTCGTATCTGCAGTCTTATTATTCTCAGGACACGACTACCGAAGAATTCTTCTGCAACTTTGAAGTGAATCCCGACTATGAATGGGCCGCCATGGAAGCGGGGTTCCCGGTAGTGGCCCGCGGCCCGCAAGGCGAGATCCGCGCTATTGAATCTCCCACGCACCGTTTCTATATCGCTACGTTGTTCCAGCCGCAGCTTTCCTCCCAACCCGGCAAACCTCACCCCCTGGTGCTGGCCTTCGTACAAGCCGCCGCCGACTGGGGAAAAAAGAAACTGGATGACAGCGTCCTGGAGTAAGGCGGGCGTCAGACCGCGGCCGTCGGACCTCGGCAAGAAACCTGTAGGGACGGGTCTCCGACCCGTCCAGGTCGAGCGCTGCTCGACGACTAGAACCGGCCACGGATTCTTCGGATGAACACGGATTAACCTTATTAGGTCCTGACATTCCCACCCTGGGTTGAAATCAATTCGAACGCGGGATAGCTCTGAACCAGTTCACAAAAAGCCTCCACCGGCGATCCGGCAGGCACCGGAAAATAGCGTTGAACTTCGCGCTTGAACTGATCCAGATAAGCTTTCAGGATTTCCGGCTTCTCCTGATCGGAGAGGGCTCGTAGCCGATACCGTTGCCGCTGGCTTCCCCTCTTGAGCGTGACTTCTCCCGCTGCTTCCGCGTTGCGCACCCATTGTGTGCGGCCGCGCGGGGCCACCAGGAACCGCTTTCCGCCGAGTTCGAGCAGATCGATTGGCGTGGAATAGATCTTTCCACTCTTGCGTCCGCGCACCTGCAGCAGGTAGTTGTAGGAAAAACCCAGGCCCAGCCCTACCAGGAACCCGAAGACCCGGTTGAAGACGCGCTCGACTGCGCTGGGCGCTCGAAATGAAGGCTGAGTGGAATTCATTCCTCCATTTTATATTGTCATCCCGAGCGCCGCCTGAGTCGCGCAACGCGCGACTCAGGCAAGTCGAGGGACCTGCTGTCGCTGCCGCCGGAATGAAGCTTAGGCTTGCTTCACGAATTTCAGCGAAGCTGAGTTCATGCAATAGCGAAGCCCGGTAGGCTGCGGCCCGTCATCGAAGACGTGCCCCAGATGCGCGTCACAGAGCGTACACGCCACCGCACTCCTGACCATGCCCCAACTGGTGTCGTTAATGGTGTGAACGTTCTCCGGCGCAATCGGCTCCCAGAAGCTGGGCCATCCGGTGCCGGAATCGAATTTGGTATCGGAGCTGAACAATGCGTTGTCGCAGCAGATACAGCGGTACAGACCCTTGTCGTGCAGGTCCCAATACTTTCCGCTGAATGCAATCTCGGTGTCGGCGTGCCGCGTAATGTCGAATTGCCCCGGAGACAGCTGCCGGCGCCACTCGTCGTCGCTCTTCACCACTTTGGGGACTCGGACTCTCTGCAGCCGCTGCCCGGAGTCGGAAAACTGCACAATGGTGACTTCGCCGGGATCGCCCTTGGGCGCGGCCGCTTCAATCAGACGCGGCTTGCGCAACGACCATAGCGCCGCCCCGGCAATCGCTGAAAGAGAAATTCCCAGAAAAGCGCGCCGCCGCACGCTCACTGATGAAGCATCCCGGCCAATCTCTGAGTCAAACATAAGTCGCTCCCCGATCTGCCGCCCTACCTGCCGGTGTACAGTTCCGGAAACTGTTGCTTCAGATGCGCCACTTTCGGCGCATCGTTATAAACGATGTACAGTTGGTCGGGATGACGCGTGGCGTAGTCCTGGTGATAAGCCTCGGCGGGATAAAACGCCTGGAGCGGCACCACCTGGGTCACGATCGCCCCCGAGAAAACTTTGGACTTGTCGAGCTGCGCGATGTACGCGTCCGCAATCTTCTTCTGTTCCTGGCTGCCGTAAAAAATCACGGAGCGGTACTGGGTGCCATCGTCCGGCCCCTGCCGGTTCAGCTGTGTGGGATCGTGGGCCACGGAGAAAAACACTCGCAGCAACTCTCCGTAGGTGACCTGTGAAGGATCGTAAGTGATTTTCACCGATTCGGCGTGCCCTGTCTCCCCCGTGCTGACGATTTCATACTGCGCGGTCTTGGCATCGCCACCGGAATATCCCGAGGTCGCACTGATTACGCCCTTCACGTGCTGGAAAACGGCCTGGATGCCCCAGAAACATCCGCCTGCGATGACTGCGGTTTGCTGGCCTGGCGCCGCCGCTTTGACAGAATCGACAGCCGGACCCGGCACCGCGGCGCTTCCCGCGCTACAGGCCACCGTGCCTGCGACCAATATCAGGAACAATAAAAAGATATGAGCAGAGATTCTGAACATGGAGACGCTCCTGCGGCCCTTCTGCTGGCCGCAGTCTATTAGAGCTCTGGGACGGAGAAAAGTTTCGCTCAACGAATTTCCTTTACAGATCACACACTTGGGGGCGGCTCTTGCTCGTATCCAGCGCATGACAAAACCGGTAACCGCGGATATTTTTTGAAGCGAGAATCGGTCAGAGCCAGCTGGCAGAGAAAAAATACCGAACCGCGGTCGGACTCGATGCGCCGCGCATGGGAGCAGTCCTGGCAAAGACCGGGCGTCTGGGGTAACGACTTTCCTGCAGGAGCGCTCATCGGTGCAGAATAACAGTGCGGATGGCTTCGCAGTTTGAGATCAAACACGTAACAGTGGCCTTGCCTTGAAACCGAGACGGGCGAGGACGCCCGTCCTCCATTTTTCTCTCTTTCTGTCTGTTCGCTGCCTTGATCATTCTGGTACTGTAGTCGGGCGTTTTTTATCAGGGCAACACGGAGGGCGGGACGCCCTCCGGACAGCCGGCGGGCCTGTCCTGAGCGAAGTCGAAGGAACGCCGGCGCTACCAAGGAGCCCTCGGATTGAAATATCGGAACTGGTCATTGACTTTCGCGCTTCTATTCCTGGCCATCGCCTCACCCGCACAAATTGACGACGCTACCCGGCAGCTTTCTCACGATATTTTCAAGCAGCTGATCGAAATCAATACTACGGATTCAGTCGGCAACGTGACCACCGCGGCTGAGGCCATGGCGCAACGCTTTCGCGATGCCGGGTTTCCCGACAGCGACATGCAGATCATGGGGCCAAACGATCGCAAGAAGAACCTGGTCGTCCGGCTTGCATGGCAGCGGCAAGCACAAGCCTGTGTTGCTGATCGGTCATCTCGACGTGGTCGAAGCCCGGCGCGAAGACTGGACCACCGATCCCTTTCAGTTCGTGGAGAAAGACGGTTACTACTACGGCCGGGGCACGCAGGACATGAAGGACGGCGACGCCGTCATGTCCACGACCCTGATCCGGTTCAAGAAGGAAGGCTTCGTACCCGACCGCGACATCATCCTGGCGCTGACCGCCGATGAAGAAGGCGGCACTTCAAACGGCGTGGATTGGCTCATCAAAAATCATCGCGAACTGATCGATGCCGAATTTGTGCTCAACCACGACGGCGGCGGAATTTTGTCGGAACAGGGCAAGCCGCAGTTCATGACCGTGGATGCCTCCGAAAAGTTGTACTCCGATTATCAGCTGACGGTGACCAATCCCGGCGGCCACAGTTCGTTGCCCAAGCCGGACAACGCCATCTACCACCTCGCCGACGGGCTGGCGCGCCTCGAGCATTACCAGTTTCCGTTCGAACTCACCAACATCACCCGCGCTTACTACGAACGCATGGCAAAGATCTCAACCGGCGAGCGCGCGGCTGACATGCGCGCCATCCTGAAGACTCCTCCGGACATGGACGCCGTCGCTCGCCTCTCGAAAGATCCCATCGACAATTCGATCATGCATACCACGTGCGTGGCCACGCGTCTGAACGCAGGCCATGCCAACAATGCTTTGCCGCAGATGGCGCAAGCCAATGTGAACTGCCGCATCATTCCCGGCCATGCGCCGGAGGAAATCCGGCAGGAACTGGAGAGGGTCGTAGCCGATCCCAAAATATCGGTGAAGGACATGGGAGCGATCGGCGGAGTCAACAACCGCCGATCGTACCCGCCACCGCCGCTGCGTCCGGACGTCTTTGACCCGCTGGAGAAAGTGGTGAACCGCATGTGGCCGGGCCTGGCCGTGGTTCCCGACATGGCCACCGGCGCCTCGGACGGCGTCTATACCAATGCTGCTGGCATGCCCACGTATTGCATATCGGGAGAAGCCATCGATCGCGATGACATCCGCGCCCATGGCAAGGATGAACGCATCCGGGTGGACGCGTTTTACCGGGCGGTGGATTTCTACTATCAGTATTTGAAGGCCGTGACCTCCCAGTAAATTGCCTCCTTTGCGTCCTTTGCGCTTAACTTTGCGTCCTCTGCGGTCAAAAGCTTTAGACCGCAAAGGACGCAAAAGAAGAAGCGCAAACATCGCCAAGCCCCCTTGCATAACTAAACTAAACCGTTTAGTATTGTAAACTCCGGGGGCGCTCATGATCCAAGTACAGGGCCTGGTCAAGAAATTCGGCGACCTTACCGCCGTCAACAACATTTCGTTCAACGTCGCGGCGGGCGAGATCTTTGCTTTTCTCGGCCCCAACGGCGCCGGGAAAACCACCACCATCAAAATGCTCACCACCCTGCTGAATCCCACCAGCGGAAAAATTGAACTGGACGGGCTCGATCCCGCAGTCCACAAGAATGAAGCCCGCAGAAAATTCGGGATCGTCTTCCAGGACCCCAGCCTGGACAACGAGCAGACCGCCTACGAGAACATGGAACTGCATGCCGTGCTCTACAAGGTCCCGCGCAAGGAACGGGCGCCGCGCATCGAAGACCTGCTGAAACTGTTCGAACTCTGGGAGCGCCGCGACGACTACGTCAAGACATTTTCCGGAGGCATGAAGCGTCGCCTGGAAATCGCCCGGGGATTTCTGCACACGCCCAAGATCCTGTTTCTCGACGAGCCCACGCTCGGTCTCGATCCGCAAACCCGCAACCAGCTCTGGACCCACGTCAAGCACCTGAACGAGACCCAGAAGACGACGGTCTTTCTTACCACGCATTACATGGACGAAGCCGACCGCGTGGCCCATCGCATCGCCATCATCGACCACGGCGGCATTGTGGCCCAGGGCACGTCGCAGGAACTGAAGCAGCAAACCAAGAGCGAATCTCTGGAGCAGGCGTTTCTGGCGCTGACCGGTTCTTCGATTCGCGATGAGAGCGCGACCTCCGCCGACCAGATGCGGCAAGTCGCCAAAATGTGGGGTCAACGCCGATGAGCGCAATTTACATTCTGTGGCTGCGGGAACTGAAACGTTACGTGCGCTCGCGGGCGCAGATTGTCGCCTCACTGGGCCAGCCGCTGCTCTATCTGCTGGTGCTCGGCTTCGGACTGGGGCCGGTTTTTCAAAAGGCCGGTAACGGCAGCTATCTGCAATTCGTGGCGCCCGGCGTGATCAGCATGACCATCCTCTTTTCCTCGGTCTTTTCCGGGATCGCCATGTTATGGGACCGCCAGTTCGGCTTTCTCAAGGAAACGCTGGTGGCGCCGGTGCCGCGCATTGAAGTGATGATCGGCAGAACTCTAGGGGGAGCCACGGTAGCCGCGATCCAGGGTACGCTCATCTTCCTGGTCTGCCTGGTTGCCGGTTTCCGTCCGATGCACCTGGCGCTCGTCCCCGTGGCGCTTCTTTTCATGGTACTGATCGCCGTGGTCTTCGCGGCGCTGGGCACGGTATTTGGCTCGATCGTCCAGGACATGCAGGGCTTCCAGCTGATCATGAACTTCATGGTGCTGCCGATTTTCTTTCTCTCCGGAGCGTTGTTTCCGCTGGAAAATCTGCCCCGGCCGCTGGCCATCATCACGCGGCTCGATCCGCTCACGTATGGCGTGGACGCCTTGCGTGGCGTGCTCATCAACGCCTCGCACTTCGGAGTGGCGCTGGATGTTTCCCTGCTCGGCGCCATCGCCATCGCTTTCCTGTCGCTGGGCGCGTATTTGTTTTCCCGAATTCAGTTGTAGTACACGGTTCGCGGACATATTTCGCAAACATGGTTAGAACCAGAAGCACGGAAGCCCACGAAAAAGTTGTGGAAGCAGCCCTCGCTCTATTCGGCGAACGCGGCATCGACGCCGCCAGCATGGATGCGATCGCCGAAAAATCCGGGGTCAGCAAAGCTACGATCTATAAGCACTGGCAGGATAAAGACGCGCTGGCCCTCGAAGCCCTGTCACTGATGTTTGGGCTGGACGAAGAAGCACCCAAATTCGACTCCGGGGATCTGCGCCGGGACCTGGTGGATGCGCTGACTTATCAGCCCGCACCGGAGCGCCAGGAAAAGAAAGATCGCATGATGCCGTACGTGATGGGCTACGCCGCCCGCAATCGCGAGTTCGGAGAGCAATGGCGCTCCCGCGTCATCGAACGTCCGCAAACCCGGCTGAAGAATCTGATCAGGCGCGGCATCGAACAGCGCGACCTGGTCAGCAAAATCAATCTCGAAACTGGGTTGGCGCTGTTGCTGGGCCCCATGCTCTACTGGCACATCTTCGTGGGCAAGAAGTCTCTCACGCCGATGCCGAAGGACCTGGCGATCGAAGTGGTGGACGCGTTCTGGAAGGTGTACGGACGGAGATCATCAAGAGCACGACTTGGAAGTCCGAATAACACCCGCCAATGCAATAGGCGCGGCTTCACGATGAAATCCACCGCATGGACAATTCTTTATCGCTCCCGTTCATGCGAACTGTGATCCGACTCGCATCAAATTCCCTCGCATTCACCACCAATCGTCTGCCGCCACTTCTCTAGGAACTCAGTGGCGTTTGTTCCCCCTCGGTCAACGAGATAGTCGGCCCAGCTCCAGCCTCCGCACATTCGAGGAAACGATTGTCGTCCGGATCCCGTAGCGATCAATTTCAGCTCCAACACGACCGCGGATGTAACCATCCGCAGCGGTATGCGAGCAGCTGACGAAGGGACCTCCGCAACTTGTCGTGGCCGGAATGTGCGATCTTGAGGGCGGCGCAGGATCATCTTGATATTCAGCCAGAATTTTCTCGGAAACCGCTGCCTCGATCTTGCCCGCCAAGGCAAGATCCAGCACATACCTCTCATAGCCCTCGTCATTTAAGTGCGCTGACACGACGACATTCAGTGTCCAGCACCACGCGAATCGTTCTCATCGTGGGTTAGAGCGAGCGCTCCCGGCGATAGGCTCGGATTTCGCGATCTGACATCTCCCACATGGAAAGCTTGCTTTTTTCGATTCTTGCGGAGCAGAGTAGCGCGGATTGACGCCTGCGAGGACCGAAGTTTTTCCGGCGCAACGGTCTGTCAGGAATGTCTTTGATACCCATGATCACAACTCTTGGGTTCACCGTCTCTTGTCCACTAGGTACAGAGCGGGCCTCGCCAGCTCGTGCTCGGCGCATGAACTTTGTCCAAACTGTATGTCCTGCGCTGCCAGGGCTGGAGAACAACCTTGTGAACGTGGAGCCTGAGATATTCCCATGTCGATGAATTCTATCACCAACTAATTAGTTAGTTCTGCAAATCTCAGTCTTGTAGGCATGAGGAGGGCTTGCGTCGCTTTTGCTCTCATATCGGCTCATCGCGACCCTTTCGCTCTTGACATTCGCCTTATATTCGCCAACAATATCGGCATGGCAATCACCAAACGGCAACGGCAGGTGTACGACTTCATCTCGGAATTCGTGCAGAAGAACGGCTACTCGCCCTCGTTCGAGGAAATCGGCGAAGGCCTGGACCTTAGTTCTCTGGCGACCGTACACAAACACATTTCCAATCTCGAGAAGAAGGGTCTGCTGACCCGCGACTACAATCGCAGCCGCTCCATCGACCTGCTGCCCCCCAAGGGCCGGCTCAAGCAGGCCATGGCGGTGAACACTACGATGGTGCTGCCGCTGGTCGGCCGCATCGCCGCCGGCCAGCCCATTGAGGCGGTGCAGAGCAATGAGACCATTTCACTCGCGGATTTTGTCCGCTCCAAGGAAGTGTTCGTGCTCGAAGTCCGCGGCGATTCCATGCAGGACGAGGCCATTCTCAACGGCGACTACGTGATGGTCGAAAAGAGCAGGACGGCGCACAACGGGGACATCGTCGTCGCACTTGTGGAAGGCACCGATGCCACCCTCAAACGCTTCTACCGCGAAGGCGAAAATATTCGCCTGCAGCCATCCAATGCCAGCATGCAACCCATCATCGTGCCGGCGGCTTCGGTTGAGGTGCAGGGAAGAGTGATTGGAGTCTTGCGGAAGTATTAAGGCAGCTTCTAGCTCCTGGCTCTTAGCTTCTAGCTAAAGGCACGGCTCCCTGCCTCTTTCTCAAGCCAGGAAAACCATCCCTCCAAAATACTAACGCCCGGGCAATTTACCCGGGCGCTTGATGTTTTGCCTGGCCGACGACTGAAGACTGACGACCGACGACCGACGACTGCCTCACCCAACGTGCTTGTCGATGGCCTTCTGGATGGTTTCCTTGGGCACGTAGCCCACGATCTGTTCCTTCACCTGCCCGCCTTTGAACACCAGGAGCGTGGGGATGCCGCGGACTCCATAGCGCATGGGAGTGGCCTGATTACTGTCAACATCCATCTTGCCGACTTTGATCTTGCCGTTATAGTCCTTGGCCAATTCGTCCACGATGGGAGCGAGAGCGCGGCAGGGTCCACACCAGGCCGCCCAGAAATCCACTAACACGGGCTGCTCTGACTTCAGGACATCCTGATCAAAGTTCGCGTCCGTCACTTCCAAAATTCCGTTGCTTGCCATTTCTCCTCCGGGAGTGCCGCTCGCCGCGAGTCCAAGTCGGGAACGGTCGATCAGCCAACGTTGGCTGCATGTATCGTATCACCTGATTGGATGCATCGCAGCCCCAGAAGTCGCAAAGGTGGGGTTCCGTCTTTCCCGTTAACTGGCTTCCGGAGTCTCTGACCAAACAAAAAAGCGTCCTGAACTTTTCAGTTCAGGACGCCTCGGCAGCCCTCCCCCAGAACTGCCAAACCACGAGATGGATACTAGGGCCACCGCATGTTGCTGTAAACGTCACTTTGGTAACTCGCGCGCGGTGCCGGTTCAAATCGGGATGCCGCGGTATCCAGCGCCGTACATCCACTGATGACCACCTTGAATGTGATGGAGAAACGACAGGATAACCGCGGCACGCCGGTCCGGATCGTTTCAGGAATTGGGTTGGCTGGTAACTCAAAGCTGGAGCAGATTCGTTACTGCCGTTGCCAGGTATTTCCCGCGTCGCTCGTGGTCCAGGTTTCACGGTCTGCGGTGATCACCTTGCCGTGTTGGGGATCGCTAAATTCGAGTGTGACGATATCAGAGCTTAGAGACCTGCCTTCCGCCACGGGCGTGATGCGGGTCCAGTGCTGGCCGGCATCGGAAGAATGGTAAAGAGCGCCGGCGGCACCTCCCGCCCAGACATCGGAATCATTTGCCGCCAGCGCGCGGAAGACGATGTTGCCCGCCACTGGAATCGTCTGCCAGGTCTTGCCGGAATCGAAAGAGCGCTGCACAGCGCCGCCGGCGGAGAGCGTCCAGCGGGGCAAACTATTGCCCGCACGCAAACGTCCGGCGTGGGCAGTCGGACCGCCTTGCGCGGCTACACCCGAGAAGCGTGTCCGCTTTCCGATCTCCCAGAGACGCCACGTCCGCAGCGCCGCCTGCAGCCTGAGCTTCTTTTTGGGTTTCGTTCGTGCGCGACTCGTCCTTTGCCTTCCGCTCTGCGGTCTGCGCCGCCATCTCCCTGGCCGGGGTTGCGCTCTCGACCGTTACTGTCTCGGAGCTGGCCCTGGCAGAATAATCCAGCGCGTCATTCCGCGCTCGGACCTGGCCCTCTATTCCTGCTGTCTTGGCGACGGACGAAGGCGCGGGGGCCGCCGCCGGCAGAGCACCAACCGGCACATCACCCGATCGGACCGCCGCCAACCGGTTGTTGTTCAGCTCCTGAACCTTTTTGTCTTGCTCCAGCGCCAGCGCGGGTGCGCCGGCTTCCCCAGCGATCATCGCGGCGTCAGTGTTCTTCGTCCGTTGCTTAGCCAACTTGCCCGCGGCGCCGTCGCGACCGAGCTCCGCCGGTGACGGCGGGGGAAGATTTGCCGCCAGCTTCTGACCCGGCTGCCTGGAGACTTCCTCCTCCAGCTTGAAGTCCGCCGGCGCGGCGGGAAGCTTTTCGGCAACCGATGGCATGGCTTCCCGATGCTCGTAGTGCAGCGTCACTGCGGCGCTGACCACCACCACGCACGCCGCCAGCGCTCCCCAGCGCAGTACCGGCCAGCTCAACCACCTGGACCGCTCCGGGCCGGGCGCCAGTGCGGGCTCGATTACGGGCGTCGCCAGCGACAACACCTCCCGGCAATCGGCACATTCCACCAGGTGCTGCAGCACGCGGGCGCGTTCGCGGTCATGCAATGATTTCTCGGCGAACGCAGTCAACAGGTCGGGATCAGGGTGGACTCCGGGCTGCGCGGGTCCCCGCAAACGCTGTTGCGCGATTTTTGGAAGCTGCTCCATTTTCTTTCGCCCCTGCGGGGCTCCGTCTTTGTATCTGCCTACCCAGGGCTTGCGCCCTGGGCTGCATTCTTACGCCGCTTCGCGGCTTGCAACGCGTCGTGCCGATCGTCCGGCCCGAAGCATTCAGCCCCGCACGAAAGGTCGAGAGTCACACGCCTGACGCCCGAGGTCCAACGTCCGGCGCCCGCACTTCCCCCTTCTTATCAGAGAACGCCTGAGGAGCCGTTTCTTGCGCCAGCCGGCCGCGAATATTTACCTGCAAATCACGCACATCCACATCCAGGGCCTCCGCGGCCTGGCGGCGGCTCATGCCCTTGCGCTCCAGGGTCGACACAATTTGTTTGCGCACGGCCTTGGCCAGTTTATCCAGCTTGCGGCTGATCGTGGATTCATGCACCGCGAGCGTGCGCGCAATCTCGGCCAGAGTGCGACCGTCTAAATAATAAGATGCCAGAATGAATCGGTCCTCCGCCGCGAGCCGGGACAGAACTTCATCGGTGGCGGCTTCAACTCTGGGATCAACCGCAGCGGCGGGCCCGGGATCAGCGGCGGCAAACTGCGCCCCGTCTTCACTCTCTTCATCCAGGCTGACCAGGCGGCGCTGGCGGCGAAAGCGGTTCACGAACTCCTGCGCCATCACGGTGCGCAGCCAACCCTCTAACGAACCGCGGCCGGTGTACGAAGCCAGTTTCGAAACACGCTGGCCGTCACGAGTGGTGGTTCCGTAGAGGTCGGCGTAAAGCGAGTCGGCAAGCTCGCGGGCGGCCGAGCCTTCCCTGGCGATGTAGGCCGCGATGTCATAAAGCTTCTCGCGGTAGCGCGCCATGAAAACTTCCCAGGCCCGTTCCTGACCTGCGGCGCAAGCCCGGGCCAGCGCCAGCTCTTCCACCCGCAAGCTGGCATAGAGTTCCGCGGTCTGCCGGGGAGAGGCATCCGCCGGCAAGTATTTGGCCGCGACCTCATTCAGGATGACCCCGAACTGCTCGCGGCTGAGGCCCGAATTTCCGCTCTTTTCGTAGAGTTCGCTGATCATGGATTCCAACCCCGCGGAAGCTTCCACTATGGGTTGGACACCGTGATCAGTCATGGCGGGCAGCCATTCCGGATGCTATCAACATTTGTGCTGCAAGAAGCTGAATATTTGCCGTTCCTCGTACAAGCGCAGGCACTGCCGGGCGGTGGGCAGAACGCCCGCCGGACAGCCGGCGAGATGCCGCGCTACGGAGGAACACTATGAATTTCAAGCTATTTGCATTGCTACCGGCGCTTGCGCTTGCCGGGATCGCTCTATTTATGCCGGCTCCCGCGCCCGCGGGAGAAGCCACTCTTCCTTCCGGCTACAAGGTGCTGGAACCTATCCGCCACGGGAACCTGACCGTGTTCCCGGTGGTGGCCGCGCGCTCTCACGACACCCAGGAGTTCCTGACCCTCGACGAGGGTCTGCGCTCGGGCGACGTGATCGTGACCGAATCCGGCAGCGTGCAACCATTGATGCGGCGCCGGCGCGTCATCCCTACGCCGGGCGGCGCTCAGGTCAACCAGTTGGTGCTGGTCAATAACTCCAAACGGCCGCTGATCCTGCTGGCCGGCGAGATCGTGACCGGAGGAAAACAGGACCGGGTAATCGGCAAAGACCGTATTATTCCCGCCGAAAGTGATCCCATTGATCTCGGCGTGTTCTGCGTCGAGCCCGGACGCTGGACCGGCAGCAGCGACCGATTTGGAGTGGGAGGAGGGGCGGGCATGATGCAAGCGCCGATGGCAGCTCCGAATGTCCGCGCCAGGGCAATGGCCGACAAAGACCAGTCAAAAGTATGGGCAGAGGTGGGAAAAGCGCGAGAATCGCTTGCCCTGATGGTGCCCGCTCCCTCCGCCGCCCCGGTGAGGGAAACAAGTTCCTACGCCGGCGTGATGCAGAACGAGGAAGTAAAACATCAGGTCGATTCCGTGGCGGAACCCATCCAGCGAAACTACCAGAGCCTGATCCAGCAGCTCCGCAATCAGAATGCGGTAGGTGTGGTGGTGGCGGTGAATGGCCAGATGGTCTGGGCGGATATTTTTGCCAGCACCAACCTTCTGGAAAAATACTGGCCCAAGCTGGTGCGATCCTACGCGGCAGAGGCGGTTGTGACCCGCACCAAAGATCGCGCGGCCGACATCCAGCAGGCGCAGGAGTTTCTCAACCATCTGGATGGACGTCATGAGACCGTGGACAGCGAACCGGGACTCTACCGGCACACGGAAATCGCGGGCGATGGCTTCAGGGCGTTTGAGCTGACGTCGCTGCTACCCAAGACGGGCTTCGATCTGCACGTGGCCAAGATGGCGGAGTGAAGAAACGGTTTCTAGTTTCCGGTTTCCGGTTCTAGTGAATCGGCGCCCTAAAGAGAGGACGCTGGAACTGGAAACCAGAAACTGGAAACCAGAAACTGTCACCCGCGGTTGGCGTCGTACCAGCTTCTCCAGGAAGCAGTGTCGTTGGGCAGGGTTTGTCCGGTGATGTCGCGCAGGGCCTGATAAACCCAGCCGTGGGTCTGCGCGTCCAGGGAGGCGTCATCGGCGTAGTTCAGTAGTTGCGGAATCACGCTGCGGCGCTGTTCCTGGGTGAGCATGCCGGACTGCGCCAGGCTGCACGCGGCGCGCTCCCGGACCATCGGCGAAGCATCATCGTGAAACGCCTGCAGCAGAGGAGCGATGGTCTCGTTGGTCCCCAGGTAGGCCAAACCTTCCACCGCCCAATGGCGGACTTCCGGATCAGGATCGTGCAGTTGGCCGACCAATATCTCGTTGACGCGTTCAGGTTCGACCCCGCGGTTGCCCAGCAGGCCCAGTTCCCAGAGCGCCCACACCCTTTGCGACCGCGGTCCGCTTCCCGCCAGCAGCGCCAATCTCTCGATCGTCGCCGGCGACTTGATCGCGCCCATGGCCGCCAGATCCAACTCAATCCCAGCGGCCCGCACCCGAAGGTCATTGGAGTTGAGCGCGGTGGTGATCAACGCATTGAACTGAGGAGTAAATTTCAGCTTCCCCCACCAGCCTTCCACCCGGGCCGCAATCTGGTCGTTGGCGCCTTCATAGTGATTGACGGCGCGCTCCAGCAGGGCCTCCGCCTGCTGCTGCGGACTTTTGCGCTCCAGACTCTCAATCTCGTGATCTGAAAGCACAGCAGGAGAAGCAGGCTCGGGTTTGCCTTGCAGGGTAAGAAACCTGGTGATTTCTTCAAACGCAGCTCGTGCATTGCCTGTGGCAAAGAACGCTGCCAGCAGAACTCCCACCGCGACGGCGAACAGAATGCGCCAGCTTCCTGATTGGGGATCGATGGATTGATCCAGTTTCAGGCCAGAGCCCGGCTGCAGGGTGCCGTACTCCGGCACCGGCTCGGGACGCGGATCTCCTTCCCAGGAATGCATGCCAGCAGTCTAGGAGGGTTCGGAAACAGGGTAAAGTTACGGTCGAGTACTGCGCTATTACCTTTAAATCGAGGCTGATGCAAATGAAGCGCTTGGAGCCATGGCTTGCCCCTGGCAGCCGCGGTGACGCTGGTCACCCCTTCGCTGGTTACGCCTGGTTTTGGTGGGAATCCGGCCTCCATCTACGCACGCAGCCGGTTCGCGTGGTTACATCACGGCCGGCACGGTGATTCCCATGACCGCCAGTATCCGCGTCAATTCGCGGCGGACCACGGCCACGGTGGCCAGCAGAAATTTCTTGCGGCCTTCGTCCGCTTCGCTCAGGATCGGATGGCGGTGGTAGAAAGCATTGAAGAGTTGCGCCAGTTGGAAGGCATGCTTGGCCAGATACGCGGGCTCGGTGGTGACAATGCACTGATCAATGATGTAGGAAGTCTTGGCCGCGGCCAGCCACAATTCCCAGATTTCGTTCCCCGCTTCGCCGGTCAGGTGCCGGGCCAGGTCAGCGGCTGAAACCAGCGGTTGCCGCATTTCTGCCAAATTCCTCGGGATCGAAACCGCCCTTGCGGAAGATGTTGGCGGCGCGCACCACGGCATACTGCGCGTAAGGGCCGGTCTCGCCTTCGAAGCTCAACGCCTCTTTGAAATCGAACGCGATCACCGATGACTTGGTGAACTTCAGCATGAAATAACGCAGCGCGCCGACCGCGATCTGGGTGGCGATGGTGGTGCGCTCGGCTTCGGTCAGTTGAGGATGGCGGCCGTCCACCTCGTTCTTCGCCGACGCGATCAGCCGGTCGAGCAGGTCGTCCGCCTTTACCCCAAATCCCTTGCGGCCGGAGACTTCGATGTACGGGCGGCCCTTGTCTTCATCGGAAAGCTGGTAGCCCAGTTCGGCGGCACAACGCGGCGTGAGCGCGACCATCTCGTAGGAAAAATGCGTGTAGTGGTCGGCCTGCTGGTTGTAACCCAGGCCGCGCAGCGCTTCGATGACGGTGTTCTGCGCCTCCGACTGGCGGGCGTCGATCACGTTGTAGATTTCCGCCACGTCGCCGAAGTGGGGATGGTCCAGCGCGCCTACCGCGGTCGAAATCCAGCAGTCGTGTCCGTTGGGATAGTGATAGAACTTGCGATAGCCGAAATCGCGGCCCAGCAGTCCAAACTTCCACATGTGGTAAGCGATGTCCTTACCGACGTAGCCAACCGTCCGTTGGAACGCACGATGACTTTCTGGTCCTCTTCGGCGACCTCGTCTTTCTCCGCGCCCCCAGCGGAAATCTCCGCATCCTTTGCGGTTTCCGGTTTTGCCGTTCCAGCCCGCCGCATCACCCAGCACCCCTTGTTCTTTCCTTCCGTTTCGAAGGAAAGTACGCCGCCTTCTTTCAGTTTGGTAAACGCCGCATCCCAGAAATGCAGGTGGAGGATCTCGCTCTCGCGCGGCAGGAAGTCATATTCGATGTCGAGCCGGTCCATGGTCTCGAGATGGCGGCGCAGCACGGCGACGGAAATCACGTCGGCGACGGCGGCGCGTTTCATTGTTCCCCTCTTCGATCGCGTGCAGCACCTGCTGACGGACTTGCAGGTTCTGCTTTGTCCTCGGCGTACCAGTGCGAAACTCGCGCATAGAGGTCCCAGCAGTAGTAGTCAAAGCGCGGCTGGCGGGCCAGCTCCTCGATCTCCGCGCGTGACTTTCTCTTCAATATTTAGAAATCCCACCACCACGTCGGCAACCTGCACGCCGGTGTTGTCGATGTAGTTCTGGACATCCACTTCCCTGCCGGCAAATTGCAGCAGCCGGACAAAGGTGTCGCCGAGAATGGCGTTGCGCAGGTGGCCGACGTGCGCCGCCTTATTGGGATTGATGCTGGAGTGCTCGACCAGAATCTTGCCGGGAGGAGCGTCGGCACGCGGCTTTTCGTCCGCAGCCAGGGTCGCGGCCAACTCCTCGCGTCGAAGCCGCGCATTGATGTAGCCCGCGCCCGCTAGTTCCAGTTTCTCAAAACCTGGAATGGGGCCGAGTCCAGTTGACAATCTCTTCCGCAATCTTGCGCGGGGCCTTGCGCAGTTTCTTGGCCAGCTCAAAGGCCAGCGGCAACGCGTACTCGCCGAACTCCACTTTGGGTGGCTGTTCGATGACGATTTTCGGCAGATCGAGATCGTAGGTGCGACGCAAAAATTCGCGCACCTGCTGGGCCAGCCGTCGTTCGAG
This sequence comes from Terriglobia bacterium, assembly GCA_963699935.1. Taxonomy (GTDB): domain Bacteria; phylum Acidobacteriota; class Terriglobia; order Terriglobales; family Acidobacteriaceae; genus JAIQFF01. The sequence goes on along the minus strand of CAVOVU010000013.1, from coordinate 151,679 downwards.
ATGGCGATACAAGAATTCCCCTAAGCTGTTGAAGAAAAGAGTGATTGTAGCAAACCGCGCGAGGATGCGAGGTTTGACGGCAAATGCGCGGTTCCCTATGATGAAAGTTCGGTCGTAGTCGCTGCCGAAAAGCCACTAACCACTGAGGACACAAAGGTGCACGAAGGAAGTCTGACGAGAAGCCCTTCGTGGACCTTGGTGTCCTTCGTGGTTCAAGGTTTTCCCATGCGCATAGCCTACCTCGACTGCTTTTCCGGCATGAGCGGCGACATGTTTCTGGGCGCCCTGGTGGACGCCGGAGTGCCGGCCAAGCTCTTCGAAGATACGGTCGCGGCCCTGAACATCGGAGCGCGCCTGGAAATTTCGCGGGTGACGCGCAGCGGCATCAGCGCGACCAAAGTGGATGTCTTCGTGAACGGCGAAAAGGAATTACCGCGCGAGGTTTTCCTCGAGCAGCAGAACCAGGCGCAGAAGCATGAACACGGGCATGACCACAGTCACAAGCATGCGCCGGAACATGTTGAGCTTCGCGAGCATAACTACAGTCAATCCGGACATGACGCCACGCGGGCGGGGGCGCCCGCGCCACATGGGCATGAGCCAGGTCAGCATGAACATGGGCGCGGTCTGAAAGAGATACGCGAGATCATCCGCAAGGCAGCGATCAGCGAGGGCGCGAAGCACACCGCGATCGCCATCTTCGAGGCGCTGGGCGCGGCGGAGGCCAAGATCCACAACAGCGACATTGATAAAGTGCACTTCCACGAAGTCGGCGCCGTGGACGCGATGGTGGATATCGTCTGCGCCGCGGTGGGAGCCGAGGCTCTGGCTGTGGATGAAATTGTCTGCTCCCCGCTGAATGTTGGCGGAGGCACGGTAAAGTGCGCCCATGGAGTCCTGCCGGTGCCCGTTCCCGCCACGGTGGAGCTTGTTGCAGGGCGCTCCGGTCTATTCCTCCGGCATTCAAGTGGAACTGGTCACGCCGACGGGAGCAGCGATTGTGAAGACGCTGGCCAAACGATTCGCGCCGTTTCCGGCGATGACGATCGAGAAATCCGGATACGGCGCCGGCACCCGCGACTTTCCCGGACACGCCAACGTGGTGCGCTTGACCATCGGCGAGGCGCAGGCGGGATTGGCCGAGAACAGTTCCCAGGAGACCATCAGCGTGCTCGAGGCCAATCTGGACGACCTGAACCCCCAGGTCTTCGGCTACGTGATCGAGCGCCTGCTCGAAGCCGGAGCGCTCGATACCTTTGCCGTGCCGGTGCAGATGAAGAAGAATCGTCCGGGAATATTGCTGACTGTGTTGTCGAAACCGGAAGACGCATCCCGGCTGACCCAGATTAATTTTCACGGAGACCAGTACGCTGGGAGTACGGCGTCGCGAGGAGCAACGTCAGACGCTGGCGCGAAAATGGATTAATGTGGTCACGCGCTGGGGAGACATACGGCTGAAGATTGCCAGCATGAATGGCACAGTCACCAACTACGCCCCGGAGTATGAAGATTGCAGGAGAATCGCGGCCGAGCACCACGTACCGCTGAAGAGCGTCATGAACGAGGCCATGGAAGCCTATTTGAAGGCCCTCAGAAGCTGAAGGCTGCGCTGCCAGGATCAAGACACCAGAATCCAATGAGCAAAAAGTTTTACATCACGACCCCGATCTACTACGTGAATGCGCGTCCCCACATCGGGCACGCCTACACCACCATTGCCTGCGACACCATTGCCCGGCGCCAGCGCATGATGGGCTTTGACACTTACTTTCTCACCGGCACCGACGAGCACGGGCAGAAGATCGAGCGCGCCGCGCAAGCCGCGGGAAAGACTCCGCAGCAGCTCACCGATGAAGTCTCCGCCGAGTTCCGTGCGCTTTGGGACCGGATGGGCCTGACCTACGACGACTTCATCCGCACCACCTCCGACAGGCACAAGCAGGGCGTGCAGGCGCTGTGGCAGCGGATCCGCGACAACGGCTACATCTACAAAGGCAGCTACACCGGCCAGTATTGCGTCTTCGACGAACTGTACGTGGATGTTGTCGGGCCCGGCGCGCCCTGCCCGGAGTGCGGACGGCCCACCGAGACGGTGAAGGAAGAGAATTATTTCTTCAAGCTGTCGGCCTTTCAGGACAAACTGCTGGAGCTCTATGCCAGCCAGCCCGATTTCATCCGTCCCGGAAACCCGGCGCAATGAAGTGATGTCGTTCGTGCGCTCCGGCCTGCGCGATCTCTCCGTCAGCCGCAGCACGTTTTCCTGGGGCATTCCGGTTCCGGACGATCCCAAGCACGTGATCTATGTCTGGCTGGATGCGCTGGCGAATTACATCACGGCGCTGGGTTATGGATCGGACGACACGGCAAAGTACGACAAGTATTGGCCCGCCGACGTGCAGATGATCGGCAAGGAGATTGTCCGCTTCCACTGCGTTTACTGGCCGGCGTTTCTGATGGCCGCGGGGTTGCCCCTGCCGCAAGCGCATCATGGCGCACGGCTGGCTGCTGTTTGAAGAAAGCAAAATGTCGAAGTCGCGCGGCAACATCGTGCGCACGGAGACCATTCTCGATGTGCTCGGCTGCGACGCTTTGCGCTATTTTCTGCTGCGCGAAATCGTCTTCGGGCAGGACGGATCGTTTTCTTTCGACGCGCTGGTACAGCGTTACAACGCCGACCTGGCCAACGGGCTGGGCAATCTGACCAGCCGCACTCTGACCATGATCACGCGTTATTTCAAGGGTGAAGTGCCCTATCCCTCTCGGGCTGCAACTCTGACGGGGCAAGAGCACGCCATCGCAGACACGGCGCGGCAGACGATTGCGGACTTCAACCGCCTGTTCGATCAGTACCAGTTTTCGCGGGCCCTCGAAGCAGCGTGGAGCCTGGTAGGGGCGGTGGACAAATATATTGTCGAGACCCAGCCCTGGGCGCTGGGCGAGAAGCAGGACGACGAAAGCCGCTCGCGCCTCGCCACCATTCTCTATACCAGCGCCGAGGCCTTGCGCATTGTGACCGCGCTCGCGCATCCCGTGATTCCCGAAGCTACGGCAAAAATCTGGGGACAGCTGGGGTTGGGAGATATACGGAAGTTTCCGCTGTCAGAACTGCAATGGGGACAGCTCAAGTTGGGGACCCGGCTGGGCGAGGTCCAGTCCGTCTTTCCTCGCGCCGACAAGAGCACAATTGAAAGGATGCAGAAAATGGAAGAGCAGGGACGCAGCGCTACGACTGTGGTCGAAGAAAAACCGGCCGAAGAAACAAAAGTAAAGACGGTTGATGCTCCCGCGACACCGGTGAATGTGACCGCAGCCAAACCTGCCGCCAGCGTGCCCGATGGCAAGATCAGCATTGATGACTTTGCCAAGGTTGAATTGCGCGTCGGCCAGGTGAAAGTCGCCGAGAAAGTAAAAGGCGCCGACAAGTTGTTGCGCCTGGAAGTTGATCTCGGAACTGAAGTGCGCCAGGTGGTGGCCGGAATCGCCGAGGCTTACGCGCCGGAAACTCTGGTTGGCCGCAAAGTGGTGATCGTGGTGAACCTCGCGCCCCGGAAACTGCGCGGACTGGAATCGAATGGAATGATCGTGGCGGCTTCGCCCGAAGGCGGGAAGCCGGTTCTGGCATCGTTCTTGGAGGATGTGCCGGTGGGAACCAGGCTGAAGTAAACCGGGCGTCGGACCTCAGACCCCGGACTTCAGACCCAAGGGTCTCAGAATCTGAATCTCCACAATCCACTGTGAAAGGTCCGACGTCCAAGTCCCGAAGTCCGAGGTCTGAAGTCCGAAGTCCGACGCCCGAAGTCAGACGCCCGCATGTTCATAGACTCCCACGCCCATCTCGAAATGGAACAGTTCGACGCCGACCGCGAGCTCATGATCGCCCGGGCGCGGGACGGCGGCATTGAAAAGATTGTCGCCATTGGCAGCGGTACCGGTCCCGGGTCGCTCGACTGCGGCATTCAACTGGCTGAACGGCACGAATTCATATTGGCCACCATCGGGATCCATCCCCATGAAGCCAAACTGGCCACAGATGCCGACTTTCAGGAACTCGAGCAGTTAGCGAAACGGCCCAAGGTCATCGCCTGGGGCGAAATTGGACTGGATTACTTTTACGACCACTCACCGCGCGAATTGCAACAGCAGGTTTTCTTGCGGCAGATGGAACTGGCGCGCGCGGCGAGACTTCCGATCGTGATCCATTGCCGGCCCTCCGCCGGCAGCGACGATGCCTGGGATGATTGCCTCGATCTTCTGGAGCAGCATTGGCGATCCGCCGGTCTGGGAGGAATTCTGCACTGCTTCACGGGAACATGGCCTTCCGCTAAACGGGCACTCGATCTGGGCTTCATGATTTCCTTCGCCGGCAACATCACCTTTCCCAAAGCACAACCCATCCGGGATGCGGCTAAAGAAGTCCCGCTCGAGCGCCTGCTGATCGAAACCGACTCGCCCTTTCTGGCCCCGGTGCCGCACCGCGGCAAGCGCAATGAACCGGTGTTTGTCAAAGAAGTTGCAAGGCAACTGGGCGAATTGCGCGGGCTCTCGCCGGAAGAGGTGGGCAGGCAAACCGCCAACAACTTCTACAGCTTTTTCAAACTGACTGAATCTCCAGCAAACTAAGATAGTGTCCCAATTTCAGGATTCGTAGCGCCCTTTGCGGTGCTCTTTGCGTCCTTTGCGGTTTAAGATTTGAATGATATCGGCGAAGTCAAACTCCTTTACCGCGAAGGACGCCAAGAAAACCGCAAAGGACGCAGAGCAAACCCAGTTGACCAGGACACCGCCGACCACAAAGAACTGCGGCGCTGAAACCGCTTCTTCTGATAACCTCAGAGGTTACATTTTCATGGTTTTCAGAAGGCGCTGCCGAACATGCCCGAAAACACTTTTGACATTGTGAGCAAGATCGATCTGGAAGAGGTCTCGAACGCCATACAGCAGGCGTCGAAAGAAGTTCACACCCGCTTTGATTTGAAGGACTCCAAGTCCAGGATCGAACTCGAAAAAGACGCCATCGTGCTGCACTCGATTGACGAATACAAGTTGAAATCGGTAAGCGACATCCTGCAGCAAAAGCTGGCAAAGCGCGGCGTGCCGTTGAAGGGTCTCACTCACGGCGTCATTGAATCAGCCCTGGGAGGAACGGCCAAGCAGAAGATCACTTTGCAGCAGGGCATCCCGATGGAGAAGGCCAAAGAGATTGTCCAGCTGATCAAGGGTTCGAAAAACAAGGTGCAGGCATCGATTCAGGGTGACCTCATTCGGGTAAGTGGCAAGGACCGCGACACACTACAGGCGGTAATCGCACTGCTGAAGCAGAAGGATTTTGGGATTGATATGCAGTTCACGAACTACCGGACAAACTAGTGAGCATGCCCGCCGCCATTAACGGAAAAGAATTCTTCGAGCTTCTGCGCGAGGACCTGGCCGCCATCGAGCGCGAGTTCGGGCGGGACACAGTTTCGGGTGTCGAAGCCATTACCGAGATTGGCGAATACCTGCGCAATGGCGGAGGCAAACGCATCCGTCCTGCGCTGTTACTGCTGGCGGCGAAATTGTTTAACTACCAGGGACGCGGCGCCATCCGCCTGGGCGCGGTGGTCGAGATCATTCACACCGCCACGCTGGTGCACGACGACATCATCGACGAAGCCCAGACCCGGCGCGGCCGGCCCGCGGCCAACACGCAATGGGGCAACTCCAAATGCGTGCTGGCCGGCGACTGGCTCTACATGCAGGCCTTCAAGGTCGCGGTCCAGGAGCGCAACTTCCGCATTCTCGACACGCTGATCGAATTGACCCAGCAGATGGTCGAGGGCGAGCTGCTGCAGATGGAAAAGCTGGGCAAGCTTATCTCGCTCGATGAGCATTTCGATCTGATCTTCCGCAAGACCGCCTGCCTGTTCTCGGTATGCATGCGGATGGGCGCAATTCTGGGCGGGGCCACGCCCGAGCAGGAAGAGAGCCTGGGGCAGTACGGACGCGATTTGGGAATGGCATTTCAGATCGTGGACGACGTGCTTGACCTGACCGCGTCGGAGAAGGTCCTGGGCAAGCCGGTGGCCAGCGACCTGCGGGAAGGCAAAGTTACGATGGCTGTCATCCATGCGCTGGAACGCTGCACGCCGCGCGAACGCAAGATGATCGAGACCGTGGTGCGGGAGCGCGCCTTCGACGGAGTTACCCATCGCGAAATCATCGGAATTCTGGAGCGCTACGGATCGCTCGAAGCGGCCAATGCACGCGCCCTCCAGTACGCTACCCTGGCGCGAAATGCGATCTGCAGTTTCCCCGACAGCGAGTTCAAGCGCGCCCTGCTGTGGGCGCCGGATTTTGTGGTGGCGCGAGAAAAGTAGCAGGGACATGCGGTTAGCGCTTGCGACTTAGCCCATCACTTCAACTGTTGGACAAACTCATCCTGACCCGGAGATGCGAATAAATCCCTTACCTCAGGACAGGAATCCGTTTCTTCCCTCGGCGCCGTACATCTCATAGCTAACTGATGTACATCCAAAGCCCAATCCAGGAGGAGATCAAACTATGAAGAAACTATTGGTACTCGCACTGGCTGTCTCCGTCATGTTTACGGTGGCGAGCTTCGCACAGGACATGTCAAAAGACAGCGGAACAACCAAAGCAGCACCGGCGCCTCTGAAGAACATCAAGGGAACGGTGAAGGCTGACGGTGACAAGTTGACCTTTGTCTCCGACAAGGACAAGAAGTCGTGGGACGTGGTCAATCCGGAAACCCTGAAGGGACATGAAGGGCACCACGTGGAAGTCAGCGCTCACGTGTACGCCGACAAGGACCAGATTCACGTCATGAGCGTCAAGATGCTCAAGGCCGAGAAGATGGACAAGATGGATAACATGTCGAAGTAGCGTTTGCTGAACTGAACACCAGAGGGCGGCAAGGGCCGCCCTTTTTCTTTATACTAACGCAGCCGGCGCCCGGCCCATGAATGCAACAACTACTTTCACTGATCGGACATCACGGATACATTCTGGTGTTCGTTATTGTCCTCGCCGAAGCCCTGGGATTGCCCGTCCCCGCCGCGGTGGCCCTGATAGCGGGCGGCGCGGCCGCCGCCGCGGGAGTGCTCGGCGTGTACCGGCTGCTATTGCTGGCCGTGCTCGCCATGCTGCTGGGCGACTGCCTGCTGTTCGTGGCCGGACGGTACATGGGATGGGGCTTGCTCGGCTTTCTCTGCAAACTGTCGGTCAACCCAGAAACCTGCATCCTGCGATCGGCTGAGTCGTTTTATAAGCGCGGCAAGGCCACCCTGCTGTTCGCCAAATTCATTCCCGGAATCAACACCATGGCGCCGCCGCTGGCGGGCAGCATGAAAATGCCGCTCGACACTTTTCTGCGGCTTGATCTCGCGGGAGCGACGCTGTATGCCACGGTTTACGTGGCCGTCGGATTCCTGTTCCGCGATTTTCTGGTTTCCGTCATGCGCGGTTTCCAAACCGCCGGTCGTGCAGTCGAGGGGGTAACGGTTCTTGCGCTCATCGGGTACGCCCTCTACCGGGTCTGGCTTTATCGCAAACACGCTGTGTATAGAGTGGTGCCCCGGATCCAGGTGGAGGAAGTGACGCGCCGGCTGGCCTCGGAGGACAAAGACAAAATCCTGCTGATGGATGTCCGCAGCCATGGCTACTACGACGCCGGAACAGCGCGTATTAAGGGATCGATCCGGCTGGAACCCAACAACCTGAAAGAAGAACTGCAGAGCATTCCCAAGGACAAAGACATTTTCGTTTACTGTACTTGAGCGCGCGAAGCGACCAGCGCCCGGGTGGCGCATATGCTGCGGGAAGAAGGCTTCAACGCGTTCGTAATCGTGGGCGGACTGGCCGCGTGGCGCAAGGCAGGCAATCCGCTGGAACCAGTCCCGCGCGATGATCTGGTAAAGCTGCCGACATTTTCGTAGAGCGGACGTCAGGCGTCGGACCTCGGACCTCAGCACCAGCTACTCGGGAGAGTCCGAGGCCGGACGCCCGAAGTCGGAGGTCTGAAGTCCGACGTCCGAGGTCCGACGCCTCAATCATGTCGAAAGAAATCGAGATCAAGTTTCGCGTGCGATGATGCTCGCGCCCTGGCGCGGCGGCTGCGAAGCGCCGGCTTCCGTCAGGTGACCCGGCGCACGCACGAAAGCAATACGCTGTATGATCTGCCCGGCCTGGAGCTTCGAAAACGCGGTGAACTGCTGCGCCTCCGCAAGTACGGGGCCAGTTGGCTGCTGACCCACAAGGCAAAAGGTAAAGTGGCCCGGCACAAAACCCGGATCGAAACGGAAACCAGGATCGAAAATGGCGAACAATTCCAAAAGATCCTGCAGGCACTGGGCTATCTGCCTTCCTTCCGCTACGAGAAGTTCCGCGCGGAGTGGAGCGACGGCAAGGGCCACGTTGTGCTCGACGAAACCCCCATCGGCTTCTTCGGCGAGATCGAAGGCCCGGCGAACTGGATTGACCGGACCGCCCGCCTCCTGGGTATCGGCCGCGACTCGTACATAACCGACACCTACGCCGGACTTTTCTACGCCTGGAAGCAGCGCACCCGAAGCCGCGCCAACGAGATGACGTTCCGCGCCATTCAGAAGGCAAAAACGCCGGACTAGCCGTTCACAACATTTTACGTCCCGGGCAAGAGCGTACTCGTGACTTTGACTGCTCGCCTGCGTCTAAAAACAACGTTATCCGATCAAGTTCAAGGGAGGGGCCGTGCGTTGGGTAGGCAACAGTGTGCGCTGCGCGGCGGCAGCTGTGATCGTCACGTGCGTGCCCGGCATGCTCCTGGCTGCTCCGCCACCCGCTTTCAGGAGGGTCACTATTCCCCGAGTCAGCAGTCCGCCTGGCCTGGAAGACTTCCTGGAGATGAAGCCGAGTCCGGCATGGCAAGGCAAGATGGCTAGGATCGACCAGTTTGTCCAGCGCACTCCCAGCGACGGAGAGCCGGTCACGCAGCGCACCGAGGCCTACCTTGGCTATGACGACAAGAACCTTTATGTCATCTACGTTTGCTTCGACAATGAGCCCCATAAGATTCGCGCTTATCTTTCGCGGCGGGAAGAAGTGTTTGATGATGACAATGTCGAGCTGATGCTGGACACGTTCCACGATCACCGCCGGGCCTATGCCTTTTTTTCCAATCCCCTGGGAATCCAGGCAGACGCTCTCTGGACCGAAGGCCAGGAGTTTGATTTCTCTTTTGACACCGTCTTCAACACCGAGGGAAAGGTCACGAAAGAGGGCTTCGTGGTGAAGATGGCTATCCCTTTTCGCAGCCTGCGGTTTGCCTCCAACGATCCGCAAACCTGGGGAATCATGCTGAACCGGTACATCCAGCGTGATAACGAGGGCGCTTTCTGGCCGCGGGTCTCCAGTCGCATCGAAGGCCGCCTGAATCAGGAAGGCGATGCCGTTGGCTTGGAGAATATTTCTCCCGGACGCAATTTTCAGCTCATTCCGTATGGCCTTTTTCGCTCCTACAGGGACCTCGATCTGCGCGATCCCGACCATCCCAAGTTCACCCAGCGCGATGCCTATGGGCAGATCGGGCTGGATGCAAAAGTTGTTCTGAAAGACAAGTTCGTGCTGGATGCGACCGCAAATCCTGATTTCAGCCAGGTGGAGTCAGACGAGCCACAGGTCACGGTCAACCAGCGCTTCGAAGTGCAATTCCCGGAGAAGCGTCCGTTCTTCCTGGAGAACTCTAATTATTTTCAGACTCCGATTCCCCTGCTCTTCACCCGCCGCATCGTTGATCCCCAGTGGGGCGTTCGTCTGACCGGAAAAGATGGACCGTGGGCGGTGGGCATGCTGGTGGCGGATGATGCTTCTCCAGGCGCCGAAGTGGCTCCCGATGACTCTTTATTCGGGCAACATGCCTACTTTACGGTCGCACGCGTCAGCCGCGATATTGGAAGCCAGTCTTCGCTGGGCGTGATGTTCACCGATCGCGAAGTGGGGCCATACTTTAACCGGGTGGGCGGAATCGACGGCCGCTTCAAACTCAATTCCAACTGGGTAGCCGCTTTTCAGGGAGTGGTGAGTTCAACGCTGTGCAGCGACCCTCAGAACAGCACCTGCACCCTCGGGACCTATCTCGCCGGCCCTGCGGCTGAGGTCACGCTGCAGCGCGATGGCCGGAAACTGAATTACTTCATGGACTACACCGACCGCAGCGACGGGTTTCGTACCTTCACCGGCTTCGATCCGCAGCCTGACATCCACAATCTTTATCACCGGGTGCAATACAGTTTTCGTCCCGAAGGCAAACACCTGATTTCCTGGGGTCCGCAGATGGAGGTTTACCACACCTTCGATCACGCGGGGAATTACCTGAACTCGGGCTACATCCCTGCCCTGAAAGCGGAGTTCGTGGGACAAACCTTTATCAATGTGTTTTATGCGAAGGAGATGGAACTGTTACGCCCGAAGGATTTCAGCATTCTGACGAGCAATCAAAAATTTCGTTCGCCACACCACGGAAGTCGAGTTCAAGACCAGCCAGTACCGGCCCGTTTCACTTCACCTGGATTATCGCTTTGGCAGCCGCATCAACTATGACTCGCCCGATAACGTGGCGCCCTTTTTGGCCGGGCGGACCACGATCAACACCACCCTGACGGTACGGCCCAGCAAATCTCTGCGCATTGATAACACCTACCTGCTCTTGCGCCTGCACAATCGCCTGGGACCAAGCGGCAGCATGAACAATCACATCATCCGTTCCAAGTGGAACTACCAGTACAATCGGCGGCTTTCATTCCGCTTCATCGGACAGTATGACTCCGTTCTTGCCAACCCTGCGTTTACCTTCCTGGAAACTACCAGGAATTTCAATGCCGATTTTCTGATCACGTACCTGCTGCATCCCGGCACCGCGTTCTACGTCGGCTACAACAGCAATCTGGAGAATGTGCAACTGCCTCTGGGAAACGACGTGGACGGGAACCTGCTGCACAGCGGCCGGCTGAAGAATGACGGGCGGGGCCTGTTCGTGAAAGCGTCGTACCTGTTCCGCTTTTAGATCACCAGGTTTGAAGCCATGTGGGGCGGGCGCCCTCGCCCGCCGCTTTTGACTTGTTTCTCCAAATTCCCAAAGATCAAAATCAACTTCAAAGGCGGCGGCCGAGGGCGCCCGCCCCACACCCTCAGCTAGCCGACCGGAGCGGGTTTGGCGCAGAACTTATCGAATGCTTTCTTCAGCTCGGCGGCGATATCCACGGCCTCGCGATGTTCGATGTCGCTGCGCTGCATCATGTGAACCACCTTGCCGTCGCGCAGCAGTGCGATCGAAGGGGACGATGGCGGATAGCCGGCAAAATAAGAGCGCGCCCGTTCGGTGGCATCCTTGTCCTGACCGGCAAAGACACTGAACAACTTGTCCGGACGGCTGGAGTGCTGCAGCGCGGCCCGGACCGCGGGACGCATGCGCCCGGCGGCGCATCCGCAAATCGAGTTCACCACTACCATGGCTCGTGCCCGTTTGATTGGGCACGGCGCGATCAACGTCAGACGCGGTGCGGAGTTCCTCGATGCCGAGCCGGGTCAACTCTTCGCGCATCGGAATCACCATGATCTCTGGATACATTTCTTCTCCTCGGGGTCATTCTAATACGACGCGAATTCTCGGGATTTGAGCGCCGCAAGTCACAGCAGGATGTGTCCTGACGTACCGCGCGGAGGCTGCAACCAGCGCCTCTACCCGTCGTATATAGTGAAGCCATCATACCATCATGACAGTTCTGGAAAACGTGCCCCTGGCGCCGCTTACGACCCTCAAAGTGGGAGGCCCGGCGCGCTATTTCACGGAACCGAAATCGGCCACTGAGGTGGCGGACGCGGTCAACTTCGCCCACTCCCGGGACCTTCCCTTATTTGTGCTGGGCGGCGGCAGCAACCTGGTGATCTCGGACGCGGGTTGGCCTGGCCTGGTACTGAAACTGGCCATTTCGGGGATCGACCAGCGCGAGGAAAATGGCAAAGCGCTGTTCGAAGTGGGAGCGGGTGAAGAGTGGGACAAATTCGTGGCCCGCGCCATCGCCAGAAATTGCGCGGGCGTCGAATGCATGAGCGGCATTCCGGGCAGCGTGGGCGGAACGCCGGTGCAGAATGTGGGCGCCTACGGACAGGAAGTCTCCGAAACCATTCAGTCCGTGCTGGTGTTCGATCTCAAAGACGGACAGGTCCGCGAACTCTGCGCCGAAGCCTGCGGATTTCAATATCGCACCAGCATCTTCAACACCAGCGAACGCGGACGTTTCATCATCCTGCGCGTGACTTATGGCCTGACGCCCGGCGGCCAGCCTCGCATCGAGTATGCCGACCTGAAAAAGCATTTTGCGGGCTTTCAGAATGCGCCCTCATTGGCCGGGACCCGTGAAGCGGTGCGCCGGATACGCGCCACCAAAGCCATGCTGATCACCCCTGGAGATGAGGACTGCCGCAGCGCCGGTTCGTTCTTCAAGAATCCCGTGCTCTCGCCGCACCAATATGCCGAGTTGACACTACGCGCCAAGGTCAAGGGATTGCAGGTCCCCAGTTATCCGGCGCTCGATGCCCAGCGCAAAGTCTCCGCGGCCTGGCTGGTGGAACACTCCGGTTTCAGCAAGGGCTATAACGCCGGCCGCGCCGGCATTTCGCGCAAGCATGCCCTGGCCATCGTAAATCGCGGCGACGCCACCGCCGCCGACATCCTGGCATTGAAAGATCACATTCAGCAGCGCGTGGAAGAACTGTGGGACATTCATCTCGAGCCGGAACCTGTCTTTGTCGGCTTCTGAATTCCTGACTTACTTCTTGGGCAGCTTGCGAAAGGGGTGTTCGAAGCTGAGGTACAGAAGCACTCCCTTTTCCCCTGCGCTCGGCCCGAGTCCGATCGGCACTCCGATTCCCGGCACAATCTGCAATCCATTCTTGAAGTTGTAAGCCCAGCGGATCCCGGGACTAAGAAAGAGCGAACTCGTCCACCCCGTCCGATTGCTTGCAACCACGACCTGTGATCGCACAAATACAGTTTCGAGCATGACATTGAAGCGGGAGCGGGCCAGCCATATAAAGCTCTGCCCAAAGTTGTACCCGGCAGTCCCAGCTCGACGGATCGACGTGACCTCGGCATTGGGAATAAAAGTCGCGCCCATGTTCCAGTGGGTGACCAGTTTCTTATTGACCACGACGCTGAGCGGAAGGTTGGTCTGGAGACCGAAACTGCCCGAGCCTCGACCCACGGTAGCGTCGCCCGTAGGAAAGATCGCGCTGAGACGAGGCGAGAAGGCTACCCGGGTGTCTGCATTTCCAACCAACTGGTAGCGGTAGTTCAGGAAAATGTCTCCGATGCCAGCGCCGGAGTCGGGAAAGGCGCCCGCGTGCAATGCCACCAGCGTGTAACTTAGCTGGTGACGTTCGCCGGGAACCGGCCACTCCTGAGTGAAGGTGTAGTTCCAGTCTTTGCTCTCGAAAGAGCGGGTGAAGCTGGAAATGTGCTGCACCACGCCAAAATTCTGGTTGTAAGCCTCCTCCACCAGAAAACTGTTGTCCTGGATACCGGGTGTGGCGGTGGGCGCCGGGTCTTGCTGGCCCGGGGAGTTGACACTCAGCAGGACAATCGCCGCGAGGGCCAGGGCAGAACAACAGACCTCGCGGAATTCCTTGCCTGACTTAACCATGATTAAGTAAATTAGATTATCACAAGTTAACTCGATTGCTGGTTTGAGAAACGATCCGCTTGCCGGCCAAGCGTTGGGCTTCCTTGAAAATCCCGGCAAACATCGGGCGCGTCAGTTTGCCGGTCTGTGTATTCTGGTTCGAGGGATGGTAGGAAGCCAGCAATACTTTTCCGTCAGGCATCTCGTAACTGGCTCCGTGACGAAACGGATAGGGATTCTTGCTGGAGAGCAGGCCGCGGCGCTTGAGGTAGTTGAGGTAAGCCTCGAATCCAATCTTGCCCAGTGCAACGACTACCCTGACGTTTTGCAGCCCCTCCAATTCGCGGTCAAGAAAAGGGGCGCAATTGGCCAACTCCTGAGGCAAAGGCTTGTTGTCGGGCGGCGCGCAGCGGGCAGCGGCGGTGATGTAGAGATCACTGAGTTCAAGTCCATCGTCGCGTTTGGTGGCGTCCGGTTGATTGGAAAATCCGGCCTCATAAAGAATCGGATACATGAACTTGCCCGAGGCATCGCCGGTAAACGGCCGTCCGGTGCGATTTGAACCATGGGCTCCGGGGGCCAGGCCGAGCACCAGAATGCGCGCGTCCGGATCGCCGAAGCCGGGGACGGGCTTTCCCCAATACTCCCAATCGACGTAAGCGCGGCGCTTCTCACGCGCGATTTTCTGGCGATATTCCACCAGCCGTGGACAGCGAGTGCACGCAACCACCTCGCGGTTCAGTTGAGTAAGCCAGGCCGGCATTCGAATCATTGTAAGCGGGCGCGCAATGCCAGCGCTCTGCAGGGGTTTCTTCGCGACCTTTGCGATTTTTCCTTTGCGACCTTTGCGGTAAGGGTTTTTGGTCGCGCAGGTCAAATTCATCCCCCTTTACCGCAAAGGTCGCAAAGGAAAGCCGCAAAGGCCGCAAAGAGCGTCCGACACGCTTCAACTCTCCCGCCCCGGTTACGTTTGTCACCTTGTTTCGGGCCTGGGCCGTTTGACGCTTCTCTCCCTCAGTCTTTACACTCAGATTTACAGCCCGTGCCATTCGACGCCTAGCCTGGTTCCGAAATGGAACGGTTCGAACGGCCCAAGCCTGAAAGGCAAATTGTGAGCCCCACTGAGACCAGCAGCAGCACCCGGCGGGAGATCGCGGTTGAAATCCCGGTCGAGGAAGTAAACCGCGAAACCAATGCCCTGATCCAGAAATATCAGAAACTGGCGCGCATCCCGGGTTTCCGCCGCGGGCATGTGCCCGCCTCCGTCATCCGCCAGCGGTTTTCTGAGGACCTGAAGAGCGACGTAGTGGAGGCCCTGGTCCCGCGCTACTTCCGCAAAGAGGCCGACAGGCAGGGCCTGATCCCGGTGTCGCAGCCCCAGGTCACCGACCTCCACTTGAAAGATAACGAGCCGCTGCGCTTCAAAGCCAGCTTTGAAGTGATGCCGGAAATCAAGGTGGATGGCTACAAAGAATTGCGTGCGGAAAAGCCCGAAGTCACTGTGACCGATGAAGAAGTCGAGCAGTCGCTGAACGGCTTGCGCGAGCAGCACGCCACCTTCACCGCAGTGGAAGGCCGGCCGCTGGCCGACGGCGATTACGCCCAGGTGTCACTCGACGGCAAACCCAAGGACGGTCGAAGACAAACCCGTCCACATGGATGAAGTGCTGGTCGAAATCGCGGGCAAGAACACCATGCCTGAATTCACCGAGAATCTGCGCGGAGCTTCCGCCGGAGACGAGCGCGTTTTCGAAGTTACCTACGCGCCGGACGCTCAGGAACAGCGCCTGGCGGGTAAGACTTTCACTTACACCGTGAAAGTGCAATCGATCAAGCAGAAGACCCTGCCCGAACTGGACGATCAGTTTGCCACGCAGTTGGGAGAGTTCAAGACCCTGGACGAAGTGCGCCAGCGCATTCGCGAAAGCATGGAAGCGGAGCGCAAGCACACCGCCGAGCACGAAGCCAAAGACAAACTGGTGGCGGAACTGGTGAAGCGCAGCGAATTCGAAGTGCCGGAAGCGCTGGTGGACCGCCAGGTCGATGTGCGCCTGGAACGCGGCCTGCGCGCCCTGGCAGCGCAGGGCATGAAAGCTGAAGACATCAAGAAAATGGATTTGAACCGCCTGCGCGTGGGACAGCGCGACCAGGCCGTGCAGGAAGTGAAGGCTTCCCTGCTGCTGGACAAGATTGCCGAGGAGGAAAAAATCGAGGTCAGCGATGCGGAAATCGATCGGGAGATCGAGGCGCTCGCCACCCAGTCAAAACAGACGCCGGAAGCGATCCGCGCCCGTTTGACACGTGATGGTGCGCTCGATAGAATCCGAAATAGAATCCGCAGCGAAAAGACCCTCGATTTTCTATATCGCCAGTCCGCCTGACGCGGACCTTTCGATCCTCCCAGATAGAGCAAGTGGTCACGACAGGAGTGTGGACGGTGAATGTGAACGATCCCAAAATGATGCTGGTCCCCATGGTCATCGAACAGACCGGCCGGGGTGAACGCGCTTACGAC
Organism: Terriglobia bacterium; assembly: GCA_963699935.1. Classification (GTDB taxonomy): domain Bacteria; phylum Acidobacteriota; class Terriglobia; order Terriglobales; family Acidobacteriaceae; genus JAIQFF01. The sequence goes on along the minus strand of CAVOVU010000013.1, from coordinate 135,509 downwards.
ATCTATTCCCGGCTGCTGCGGGACAACATCATTTTCATCGGCACCCCGATTGACGACAATATCGCCAACCTGGTGATTGCGCAGATGTTGTTTCTGGCGCAGGAAGACCCCGAGAAGGACATTCAGCTCTACGTGAACTCGCCGGGCGGATCGATCACCGCCGGCATGGCGATTTACGACACCATGCAATACGTGAAGAACGATGTCACCACGATTTGCATTGGCCAGGCGGCCAGCATGGCGGCCCTGTTGCTTGCCGCAGGCGAGCCCAAAAAGAGGCTGGCGCTGCCCAACTCCCGCATCCTGATCCACCAGCCCTCCATGGGCGGGCTGTCTGGCCAGGCCACCGATATCGACATCCACGCCCGGGAAATTCTTCGTATGCGAGAGATTACTAACCAGTTAATGGCAAAACACACCGGTCAGAAGCTGGAAAAGGTGGAAAAAGACGTGGAGCGCGACTTCATTATGAACTCGCAACAGGCTAAGGAATACGGAATCATAGACGATATCATCTATAAGACGAGATAAAGGTATGATCGGGGTTCGCCCGATCAATTTCCGATCAGTCTCGGCGCGAAAACGATCTCGCCCGCCGGCCCGGCAAGGGATGCATGGAGCGGGAGAGAGAGGGTTAACGAAGGAGTAAAGCCGAGTGAAAAACAGGACTGGTACCGAGGAGATGTTGCGCTGTTCGTTCTGCCATAAATCGCAGGACGCAGTCGCCAAACTTATTTCATCCCCCAGCGATTATCCCAGGGCCTACATTTGCGACGAGTGCGTGGCCGTCTGCAATTCCATTCTGGAAGACGACCGCACCGCGACGCCTCCCACCACCACCCCCAATCAACTGCCCAAGCCGCAGGAAGTCAAAAGCTTCCTCGACGAGTATGTGATCGGCCAGGAGCAGACCAAGAAAAAGCTGGCGGTGGCGGTTTACAACCACTACAAGCGTATCTATATGAACCGCCAGCGCGCCGGGGACGGCGTAGAGCTGGCCAAGTCGAACATCATGCTCATCGGCCCCACGGGAACTGGCAAAACCCTGCTGGCCCAGACCCTGGCCCGCATGCTCGATGTGCCGTTCGCGATCGTGGATGCCACCACCCTGACCGAAGCCGGCTATGTCGGCGAGGACGTTGAGAACATTATCCTCAAGCTGCTGCAGGCCGCCGACGGCGACGTAGGACGCGCCCAGACCGGCATCATCTATATCGACGAAGTGGACAAAATCGGACGGAAAGACGAAAACCCGTCCATCACTCGCGATGTTTCCGGCGAGGGAGTGCAGCAGGCGCTGCTGAAGATCCTCGAAGGCACCATCGCCAATGTGCCTCCCCAGGGCGGACGCAAGCATCCCCACCAGGAATTCACTCCCGTGGATACCACCAACATCCTGTTCATCTGCGGCGGGGCCTTTGTCGGCCTGGAAAAAATCATCGGCCGCCGGGTGGGCAAGAAATCCCTGGGCTTCAAGGCCGGAGCGGAAGAGGGCGAGGCGGAAGAAACTCCAGCCGTCAGCCGCAAGCGGAATTTCGAACTTCTGAGCGACATCCAGCCGGAAGACCTGATCAAGTTCGGCCTGATTCCCGAGTTTGTCGGCCGTCTGCCCGTGGTCGGCGTGCTCGAAGATCTGGACGAGTTTGCCCTGATCGAAATCCTGACCCGGCCCAAGAACGCCATCATCAAGCAGTACCAGCGCCTGTTCGAATTCGAGAATGTGCGCCTTAAATTCAGCGACGACGCGCTGAAAGCGATCTCGCGGCAGGCCATGGCCCGCAAGGTCGGAGCGCGCGGATTACGCATGATTCTAGAGGAGTTAATGCTCGACCTGATGTACCATTTGCCCAGCCAGAAAAAGGTAAAAGAGTTTGAAGTGAGCCGTGAGATGGTGGAGAAACGCAGCGTAACCCTCGCAATGATGGAAAAGGCGGGGTAAACTAGGGCTCGATTGAGGTTGAACTGAAGGTTTAAGCCAGGAGCCAGAAGCCAGCAGCCAGCAGCTACAAAACAACGAACGCAACTCGGGTGTTCGGGAGAATAAGTGACCACAGTCAAGGAAAAATTCGAGACCAAAAAACTACCCATGATGCCCATCCGCGACGTGGTCATCTTCCCTTACATGATGACTCCGTTTGTCGTAGGACGGGAATCCAGCGTTCGCGCCCTCGAAGAAGCACTTGCGGCCGACAAGAAGATATTCCTGGCCACCCAGCACGACGCCAGTATCGATGAACCCAAGCCCAACGAAATTTACCAGGTAGGCACCATCGTCAACATCGTGCAGAGCCTCAAACTGCCCGACGGCAACATCAAAGTCCTGGTCGAAGGTATCGAACGCGGCAAAGTTCTTCAAATCAGCGAGAGCGAAGGCTTCATGCAGGTTTCACTGCGCGTGGCCCGCTACGCCACCGAAACCAACCCGCAGATCGAAACCGGCATGCAGCGGGTCACCGCGCTCTTCGAACAGTACGTAAAGCTGTGCCAGTCGCTGAATTACGAGACCATGATCGCGGCCGTGCGCATGGAAGATCCGGCCAAGCTGACCGACACCATCGCCGCCAACCTGCAGCTTTCGATCGAAGAGAAACAGGAATTGCTGGAAATCTTCGATCCCGGCGAGCGCCTGACCCGGATCGGCGACGTCCTCGACATCGAAATCGAAAAGCTGAACATGGACCGCACCATCCAGTCGCGCGTCAAGCGCCAGATGGAGCGCGCCCAGAAAGAGTATTACCTCAACGAGAAGATCAAGGCCATCCAGAAGGAACTGGGCCGCGGCGAGAAAAGCGAATTCGACGAGCTTAAGAAGAAGATCGAAGCCGCCGGCATGCCCAAGGAAGTCCGCGACAAGGCAGTGCAGGAGCTCAAGAAGCTTGAAGCCATGCCGCCGATGTCAGCCGAGTCCACAGTCTCGCGCAATTATCTCGACTGGCTGCTGGCAGTTCCATGGAAAAAGCGGTCCAAGGAAATCCGCAACATCAGCCGCGCCGAGAAGGTACTGAACGAAGACCATTACGGCCTGGAAAAGATCAAAGACCGCATCCTGGAATTTCTGGCGGTACGGCAGCTGGTCAAGAATCCCAAGGGCTCGATCCTGTGTTTCGTCGGACCTCCGGGAGTGGGCAAGACTTCGCTGGGCATGTCCATCGCCAAAGCCACCGGCCGCAAGTTTGTCCGCATGTCGCTGGGCGGCGTGCGCGACGAAGCTGAAATCCGCGGCCATCGCCGCACCTACATCGGCGCCCTGCCCGGACAGATTATCCAGATGATGAAGAAGGCGGGCACCAAGAACCCGGTCTTCATGCTGGATGAAGTGGACAAGATGTCCATGGATTTCCGCGGCGACCCGTCGGCAGCGCTGCTCGAAGTGCTGGACCCCGAACAGAATTTCATGTTCGTGGACCACTACCTCGACGTCGAATACGACCTTTCTCAGGTCTTCTTCATCGCCACCGCCAACGTCATGCATACCATCCCGCCAGCCTTACAAGACCGGATGGAAGTGCTGCGTCTGCACGGGTACACCGAGCAGGAAAAGGTCGAAATCGCCAAGCAGTTTCTGGTCAAAAAGCAGCTACTGCAGGCGGGCTTGACCGACAAGAACATCAAGTTCACCGACGACTCGATCACCGCCCTGATTCGTTCCTACACGCGGGAAGCGGGAGTTCGCAACCTGGAGCGTGAAATCGGCAACGTCTGCCGCAAGGTTGCGCGCAAGGTGGTAAAGGAAGGCGAGACCTACAACGTCGCCATCGGGCAGGATAACGTCAACGACTTCCTGGGCGTGATCAAATTCCGCGACACCCTGGCCCACGAGAAAAGTGAGATCGGGCTGGTCACCGGCCTGGCCTGGACTGAAGTCGGCGGCTCGATTCTGAGCACCGAGGCCACCGTAGTTGACGGCAAGGGCAAACTCACGCTCACCGGCAAACTGGGCGACGTGATGCAGGAGTCAGCGCAGGCGGCCATGTCATACATCCGCTCGCGGGCGCATCGCCTGGGCTTGTCACGCGACTTTTACCGCTCCCTCGATATCCACGTGCACGTACCGGAAGGCGCGATTCCCAAGGATGGACCGTCGGCCGGCATCACCATCGCCACCGCGATTGCCAGCGCTCTCAGCAAAATTCCCGTCCGCCGCGACATCGCGATGACCGGCGAGATTACCCTGCGCGGCAAGGTATTGCCCATTGGGGGATTGAAAGAAAAACTGCTGGCCGCACACCGCGCTGGATTGTTTGAAGTGATCCTTCCCCAGGACAACGAGAAAGATGTAGCCGAAGTCCCGGAGAACCTGCGCACCGCAATGAAAATGCATTTCGTCGAAACCATGGACCAGGTGCTGACGGTCGCGCTGGAGCGGCCCCTGCCCTCAATAACTGAAGAGGCAACGGCACAGCCCATTGCGCCTATCCCACCGCCGGCGGAGAGTCCATCGGCCCACCAGTAGTTCTCTGCATCAGTGTCACGCAAGGCCCGCGCAAGCGGGCCTTTTGCTATTGTCCGGGAGGTTTTTCTCTTAGCGTCCTTTGCGCTCTCCTTTGCGACCTTTGCGGTCAAAAGCTTTTACGGAAAATCTGCACGCTCTCATCTCTATTTACGGCGGCATCCCTTGCAACTTCCCAGCCAAAACTGCAAACTGGTTCATGCGTGTTTTAGCCCGCTTCATGATGTCGGTGAGCGATGCCAGCCAGTTCCCTGCTCCCGCGCTGCCCGAGGTCGCCTTCCTGGGCCGGTCGAATGTAGGCAAGTCTAGTGTGATCAACTCACTCCTTGGCGCCAAGATAGCCAAGACCAGTTCTACCCCCGGCCGCACCCGCTCGATTAACTTTTTCGAAATCCGCTGGCCGGGAAAGCCCGCGCCGGAACTGGTCTTTACCGATCTGCCGGGCTATGGCTATGCAAAAATCTCGCGGGAAATCTCGCAACAGTGGCCGGGTTTCATCGATCCTTATCTGAAAGAGCGTCCTTGCCTGGCGCTGTGCGTGACCCTCATCGATGTGAACGTGCCGCCGCAGCCCGCCGACCGGCAGTTGCTGGATTTTCTCTCCGGCATCGAACGCCCCACCCTGATCGTTGCCACCAAGAGCGACCGGCTTTCCGGCAACCAGCTGCGGAATGCGCTGCAGACCCTGGCCCAGGAATATCCGCAGTCTCCCATTCTGCCGTTTTCCGCTCGGACAGGAGCCGGACGCCAGGAACTGTGGCAGGAAATCCGCAAGCAGACTTCGGAAGTCGGCCTTCAGACCTCGGGCCTCGGACCCCAAACCTCGACCCTGTAAGGGTGTACACTTCTGCCCAAGTGAACCGGCAGGCGAAACATGAAACCATCCTTTTCCTTCCTGCTTGTAATCTGCATGATCGTGGCTCTCACTGGCTGCAGTGGCGTCTTCTTCGTCGGCGGCGCCATCAACCCGGGCACTTCGAGCATCAGCGGCGTGGTGAGTATTGTGCAGGTCAGTGCTGTCATCGGTGACAGTGGGACAACGGTGCAAGTCACATTTGTCACGTTTCAGCGCGACGGCGTTCCTTCCACCATCGGATTTTGCGGCGACCAGCGCGACCGCTTCCCCATGCAGCAACCCGTCCGCGCCAACTTCACCCCGGGACAAACCTGCGCCAGCATCGTCACGATTGTGATCACTTAAAAAGCAGAGTCGTCGGTCGTCAGTCTTCAGTCTTCAGCAGAAAATGGCGCGGGCGCGTTTTGACGACTGAAGACTGACGACCGACGACTGCTTCATTACCTTGGTTATCTAGGGAGTGACTGCGCGCCCGGCTACAGTTGCGGGATGACACTTTCATCCATGGTGGTCTCGCGCGATTTTCAGGAAATCAGCGTGCTGGAATGCATTCTTGGCGGTTTGCATATCGGAGTCGATGTGGAATCGGAGCCGGAACGCGCCCGCACCAAACTGGCCAAGTCGAAGATCGACGCCATCATCATCGACTGCGATCTTTGCGGCGCATCCAGTTTCCTCGAAGGATTGCAGGACGGCACCATCCGAAACGCCGTGCCACTCATCATCGTCAGCGGTTCTGGCAGCCGGAAGCACCTTGAGTCCAAGGGCGCTTCGTTCGTTTTCGAAAAACCGATCTCGGTGGAGCAGGCGGTCCACACCCTGTCGGCAGCGCGAAACATGATCCTGGACGAGAGGCTGCGTTATCATCGCGCCACTCTGGATGTTCCGGTATCGCTGACCACGCCTGCCAGAAAACGTCAGCGCGCGCATCTCCTGAACCTCAGCCAGGGCGGCATCGGCGTTCGTCTGCAGAAACCTCAACTAGCCGCGGGAAGAGTGAATGTGAATTTCACCCTGCCCGGCACGAAACTTGCGATGAAGTTCCTGGGCCAACTGGCCTGGCAGGACAAGCAAGGCAATGCCGGCATCCGCTTCGTGGACGCAGCCCCCCGCATGAAACGGGAACTGCAACTCTGGCTGGAGCGCCAGTACTTCACACACTAAAGCGGCCGTCGGACCTCGGACGTCAGACCCCGGCAAATCCAATTCTGATAAGGTCGCCAAGAATCCGCGCCTTCAAGTCTAAAGTCCAAAATTGAAATCCCCGCGAAGTCTAAATCTGAGGTCTGAGGTCTGAGGTCTGAGGTCTGAGGTCTGAGGTCTGAGGTCTGAGGTCTGACGCCCGGAGTCCGAAGTCCGAAGTCCGACGCCCGCTTTATCGAAAGCGCGGGCGGTCGTCGGCTGGAATTTCATTTCTCTCGAATGCGCCGCCGTTGATTCCCGCCAGCCAGTCTCCCGGCGTGCCGCCGATCCAGAATAAAAACAGGAAGCGATAGAGTGCCGCGAAAACGACCGCCACTCCCAATCCCATGAGCAGGGCAACCGGCCAGGCCGGAACCACTCCCACCATGGCGATGCAGATCAGCGCGAACAGGAGCACTGCCGAAAGCAGCACCAGTCCATCGACCAGCCGCGAAAGCGCCCGCGCTGGAATGGCGAACGGAAACCAGGGATGCAAGCCGCCCGGTTGACTGCCATAGTTCCCGCCCCGTCGCGCGTCCGCTGCTTCTGGTTCCAGGCGGATTGCGGGCCGTGCCGCCGAGGAAAACAACAACTCCGTAGCCTGCTGGCCGCTGTGGTTGTGGAAGAAGGCCGCATCCCCGGCCGAGTTTTGCGCCGCAGTCAGAAGCTGAATCAGAATCCATTCTTTCAGCAAGCGCCGGGAACGCGGGGACAGAAGCACAAACTCGACCCCCGCCTGTCCCACCGGATCGGCCCAGGCCACGCGGCCCGTGGCTTCGATGCGCGCCCGCGGATTAGCCAGGTCGAAGCGCAGAAAAACCTGCTGGTTTACATACAGAGGAGCCACGGCCTGAATGGCCAGACCCGTGTCACCCAGATTGCGGATCACGCCGCCGTTGGCTCTGATCCAGATTGACATAAGCCAGGCTCTGAATCTGGTGGCGGTAGTGACCTCGCCGGCCGAGAGGCGTGAGCGGGAGTGCTTCCCGGGATGACGGCGCCACGCGGAAATCCATGGCGAAATTCTAGCCAAGCGCGCGACCGCTTCTCAGTACCGACGCTGGTTCAAACGGCCGGCTTTCAGCTTTGCACCGTCAGGACGCGGGACGTTCTTCCTGAGGATAAATCTCGCCCCGGTGGGTGCGATCCCATGCGATCAGACCATTGAGATCGTAGCGGTAGGGCCCGTACGCACAAAATGCCTTTTCGTCGAAAAGGCGCTTGATCCCACATCCCGTGCAGACCTGGTAGGAATACCCGTAGGAGCGGACCGGCCAGCTCATCTTGCTATGCCAGCAACCCCGCAAAAGCACAACAGCAGCGCCAGTCAGGCCGGTAGCGGTTACGCCCAGGGGCCACAGCCAGCGCGATCTCTTCTTCTTCGATTCATCTGCCACAGCCTGTAAACTCCTATGTTTCAGAAGGATACCTTTAAGTCGGGGAACGGTGCAAGAGCTTGCAGTCCAGAAACGGGCCGACCTGTTACGGGACGCACCAATCCCATCCCACCGGCCCAGACCTTTAGGGGTGCGGTCAATATTGCGATCAAAGCAATTCCACTGTAACTTAAGGACTACCAGTACGGCGATCCCCCAATGGCCGTACCGGATCTGTGGATCTGTTTGGTTGGTGCGCACGACATTCCCTCCGGCGCCGTGCCGGCTGAGGAAAAATAATCCACAGGAATTCCACTGCACAAATGAGTGCTAATCCGCACAACCCGACCCTCGGATTGCCTGACGAGGGGTCACCTGGTAACCGGTTACCTGACGACCGGCTGACGGACGGCGGTTCGATCACGGAAAACGCGGTGCTCTCTTCATCTGCCGGTTCCCGGTCCGCTGCTTCATCCGTGACCCACGCGCCCGGACACGAAGCTCTACAGGCCCTGCTGGCGTTTTCCAGCCTGCATGAGCAGATACGCCAGCGGCGAGCCCTCGAGCGCAGCGGCGAACCGTTGAGCGCCGATGTCTGGCAGTTGGAGCAGTTCGTCCTCGACGAAGTGTTGCAATTGGTGGCAGAGCGCGCCCTTACCCTCACCGGAGCCGATGGCGTGGCCGTTGCCATGGCTGAAGGCGACGCCATCGTTTGCCGGGCGGCGGCCGGAACTGTCGTGCCCGCGCCCGGGGCGCGCCTGGACCCGAAATCAGGTTTTTCCGGAGCTTGCCTGCGCAGCGGCGGAATCGTGCGCTGCGACGACACCGAAAACGATCTGCGGGTGAACGTGCAGGTCTGCCGCCGCCTGGGTACCCGCTCCATCGTGGCCGTGCCGATCGCGTCCGCCCATGGCACGTTGGGTTTATTGGAAGCTTTTTCTGCCCAGCCGTATGGTTTTAACGACAGCGATGTTCGCAGTTTGAATCTGCTCGCCGAACTGATTCTGGCCGCCATGAAGCCGGAGGAAGAAAACCGGCTGGCCGAAATTTCGCAGCGTTTGGTCGCGGAGCCGGCGGTCGAGTCCCCAGCTGGCGGGATTCAGAGTGAAGATGTTGCTGCCACCAAGGGACCTTCGAGTACAAGTGCAGCGGCTGAAGTTGAAGAGCCACAGATCACTCCGGAGACTCCTCGGGAGATCGGAAACACGCAGAAATCTGCATTGCGCGTTGCGCTTGGCATCCTCCTGATTGTCCTGGCACTGGCGTTAGCGGCAGGAGCGTGGTGGAAGTTGCGCCAGTCCTCCGCTCCGAAAACGCAGGCGCCAGCGGTGGCTGCAACCGTGGAAACGCGGTCTGAGCCTGCGCTCGCGCCTCCTGTCCCAGAAGACGAACCGGCTGCAGGCACCGACGAACAGCACTCTGCGCGGACGCTGGTGACGGGCATATACCACGTTTCGTCGGCCGACTCGAGTTCCGTGATTATTGATCTGCAGGGTGAAGTGCAGTACGAGGCCCACCGCCTGGGCTCTCCCGAGCGGATCTACATTGACCTTCACGATACTTCGCTGGCTCCGGGCATGTTCGGCAAGACCATTGAAATTGGAGACGCGCGTCTGGAGCGGGTTCGCATTGCCCAGCCCAGAAAAGGCATAAGCCGGGTCGTGCTCGAAACCACGGGTGAGTCCGATTTCTCCGTCAGCCTGCAGTCCAACCCTTACCGGCTGGTGGTGGAAATCCGGAAAAGAGGCGCCCTGAACCACGCCGTCCCGGAGCTGCCAAAATCCGAGACCAAGCCCCAAACCGCGCTTCTGCCGCCGTCCCCTGCGCGGACACAAAACAAACTGGAAGCGCAATTGCGGACACGAGTGCCGAAGTTCCGTCTGGTGCTCGATGCCGGCCACGGCGGCTGGGACCTGGGAACGGTGGGACGCAAGGGTTTGATGGAAAAGGACGTAGTACTGGATATCGTGCGCCGCCTCGGCAAACTGGTCGAGCGCCGCCTGGGCGCAGAAGTCATTTATACCCGCCAGGACGACACTTATCTTCCCCTTGAAAAGCGGACCGAAATCGCCAACCTGGCCCAGGCTGATCTTTTCGTCTCGGTGCACGCGAACTCCAGCGATGATGCCTCCGCCCGCGGCTCGGAGACTTACTACACCAACACCTACTCATCGCTGAGAGCGCGCACTTCCGACGCCGATGCCGAAGGCGCCGCCGCCGAAAACGTTAACTGGACGAACGTTGACATTCGCGACAAGGTACAGAAGTCGCGCCGCTTTGCGGCTGCGGTGCAACATGCTCTTTATCACGCGCTGGCAACCCAGATTCCGGAGATGCGCAACCGCGGCGTGAAGAAAGCTTCTTACGTTGTGCTCACCGGGACTTCGATGCCCGCGATCCTGGCGGAAGTGTCTTTCGTCAGCAGCCCCGCGGACGAAGCCAGACTGAAAAACTCGACTTACCGTCAAAAAATTGCGGAAGGCCTGTACAAAGGCATCGCGCAATACGCCGCCACCTCACACGGCGTGAACGTCGCCAGCGCCGCCAGCAAGCCTTCAGGACTGTAATCAAAAAGTAGCGCCGGCGTCCCGCCGGCTGTCCCGAGGGCATCTTGCCCTCGGGGTGAGGGCTCAGACCGAGCGCAGCCCGGCGCAAGTCTGCGAAGGGACGTTTTGGGAAGGGCACGACCTTGGTCGTGCCTAAGGCGATTCGAGAATGGTCGCACTCTAGCGCCTGAGGTTCGCCGTGGAAGGGCACGGCTTCAGAGGTTGCGGAAAACTCGTCAATGTCGGCCCTTCCGTGGAAGAGCGGCCCTTCAGGGCCGCGTAAGTGTTTGAGTGCGGGCTTTAGCCTCCGTGGGATCTTCGTCCGGCAAGTTGAGTTTTTCCGCAGCCTCTTCAGCCGTGCCAATAGGCGTCCGGGGCCGGCTTTAGCCGCGGTGGCATCTCGAGGGGCAAAAGATGTGCGGTCGGCAAGATTGGGCACAGCGGCTGAAGCCGCCCTGCGTAGCAACTCGTTTTCGCACGGCTGAAGCCGTGCGCTTCCACCGCGGACCTCACGCGCTCAGGCGCGATCAACGTTCGGCGACTTTGCGGCGCGAGTGAACTCATGCCCTTCCCGATCGACCGAAGTCTTCCGGAATCTTTGTCCGTCGCCATCGGTCCGAATCAGCTACTGCACCGGTTCCGCATTCTTCAAGGCATCGTTCAACCCCTGGCTGCTTCTCAGTGGTCCGCCTTCGATTACGCGCCAGCCATCGTCATAGCGGACAAAGCCCACAGTCGAATTGTATTCCGTGCCTTTGGCGTAGAGGGCGGCGCCCACTTCATTCACCGGCGCCCAGCGCCACTGGAAATCAACATCGGCGAAATTGCCGTTCTTGCGGATGCCGCTCAGCCCCAGCAGTTCCCGCTGCGCCACCGGCACGCTGATGTACTGCGATGTGGCGGCGGTGGCGGCAACCCAATCGCGCAGAGCGTCAACTCCCAGCGGCGTGATCACCACGTCCCAGCACGGCGCCGGACCAAGGTCGGCGCTGCAGGCGGTCCCGGTGGCGGTAATCCAGCCGTGACGGCGCAGCACCAGATATTCCGGCGAAGTGTAATCCTTGTTGGAGATGGCCCCGGTGCGCAGCCAGAACAGCTGCGTCATCTTGAAAGTTTCAGAGCCCGCGATCAGGTCCGTGGCCAGCCGCCGCGTCAGAAAGTCGCGGGGCGAGCAGGCAACCGTAAGACACAACACCGCGAAGATCAAGGCCGCTTGCCGTGGTCGCATCCTAGCTCGGGATTGTAACCAAACGTGAGCTTCCCCGCGGCAAGAAAGGACGGTCCGCGACCTGGCCTTCGAACCTGGCCGCCCACCGCCCCGGAATCAGCGCGTGGCAGGAAGGGCACTTGCCGTCCGGAGTTATGCGGTAATCCTGCACAAAATAGCCGCTCCGCCTGATCAAACGTATCGCCGCACTGGTGACAACGCGTGTCTTCAAGATCGCCGACCTTGCCGGGCAGATTTCCCGCGTAAACGTAGCGCAGACCGGCTTTCCGGCCGATCTCGGCGGCGTGCACCAGATCGCTCGGACGAGTGTCGGCCGGGTCATCCATTTTGTAGTCTTTGTGAAATGCAGTCACGTGCCAGGGAATATCGGGCGAGACGCCCGCCAGAAAATCGGTCAGGCCCTTCAGTTCGTCGTCGGAGTCATTGAAACCAGGAATCAGCAAAGTAACGATCTCGAGCCATACTCCCATGTCATACAGGGCCCGGATGGTTTCGAGAATGGGCCCGATCCGTCCTCCCAGTTCGTGATAGTGGCGATCGTCGAAGCTCTTGAGATCGACCTTGTAGAGATCCACCCACGGCCGGATGTATTCCAGCACCTGCGGAGTGCCGTTGCCGTTCGAAACAAAACCGGTGACGAGTCCGGCAGCCCGGGCTTGCTTGAATATCTCGACCGCCCACTCGGCGGTAATCAGCGGCTCGTTGTAGGTGCTGACCAGGACCCTTGCTCCCTGTCGCAGGGCATCCTGCACCAGGGCCTCGGGCGAGGCCAGCAGCGGCGCGGACAGCGCGTCCGGATCGCGCAGCGCCTGAGAAGTCACCCAGTTCTGGCAGTATGCGCAATGCAGATCGCAGCCCAGCATCCCGAAACTGTAGGCCAGCGCGCCCGGGTAGGCGTGGAAGAAAGGCTTTTTTTCGATGGGATCGCACTGCACTCCGCCCACGTAGCCCCAGGGCACATAGAGCACGCCTCCCTGGTTGTAGCGCACTTTGCAGACGCCGGGCTGACCATCGGGAATGGGACAGCAGTGGCCGCAGGCATAGCAGCGCACCCGGTTGCGATCCAGCTTCTCGTACAGATCGCCCTCACGGACATTCTGGTTCACGATGTCGCGAAGGGTCGGCACAAAAATGGAACCTCTACTTCTATTTTAGACCGATCTTTGGGGGCCTATCGGGAAGAAGAAGGGGAGCGGCCGGCGAAGTTACTGAGCCAGTCATTGGCTTGCTGCTGCGCCGCGAGAACCTGGCCGCGGCTCATGCGAGAGGCGAGAACCGCTACCCGGTATTTGCTGGCCTGGTCGCCGCCGGCTTGTGCCAGCACCGACCAATAGTAGGCCCTGGTCAGGTCTTGGGGAACGCCGCGTCCGGCCCAGTAGTATGCGCCCAACGTCGCTTGGGCCAGGATATGCCCTTGCTCGGCCGCCAGAGTGAACCACTTCACCGCCTCGGTGTAGTCCTGTTTGACCTCTTCCCCGGTGGCATACCGCGCGCCCAGGGCAAACTGTGCAGCCGGATCGCCTCGTTCGGCCACCTTGCGCAAGCCGGCCAGATCGTTGGCGGGAACGGCCAGGTTGGGCGATTTCGAAGCTTGTGCCTGACCCTGAGTTGCGGACCGGCTGGCCCCCCGCATCTGGCTTGAGATCCAGGGCGCAATCAGCCATACCACCGCGAAAGCAAAAATTGCGATCGCGGACACGAGCAGAATCTTGTGCCACGGTAGCTGGCCCGAAGCCTTCACCGCCGTGACCGGTCGGGCTGTGCTGACCGCACGAATCTCGGCCGGCTGGGGCTCGACGGGCGCTGGCGATGTCCGCGGCAAAAGCGGTCTCTGAACCGGAACCGGCGCCGCAGAGACGTGGGCCGTCGGGATGGGCGCCAGGGCGGGCAGAATACTTCCCGTCAATTGCTGGAGGGCGCTGATGTCATTGGCGTTGAAGGCGTAGGGCTGGGGAGAGAATACTTCCAGCAGCCCGGTGACCCTGTTTCCCGGCCGAATCGGAACTGCGACCATGGAGCGGATGCCAAGGGATTTGCAGCCCTCGCGATCCACACGATCGTCGGTTTCGGAATCGTCGCAGCGCAGCGAGCGCCCGGTGCGCACGCATTCACCCGAAAATCCTGAACCCACATGCAAGCGGGTTCCAAAAGGCGGCGCATCTGAGCCGGCGCTGGCCAGGCAAACCATCTCACTGTCGCTGCCCTGGGACAACGCTATGGCCGCCCCGGTGGCCCGGGTTAGCGCCAATGCCCGCTCCGCCGTCAACTGGAGCGTGGTCTCGCGATCGAACCCGTTGGGCTCCAATTCCTCTTCTCTTTCTCGTTCGCTGGCTCGTTCGCTGGCTCGCTCGCTGGGCACAGCTTCGAGTGTTGCACGACGGTTGCCATTAGTGGAAGTCGCCGCGGCTCCGGATTTCACTTCATCTGTGGCCATACTATGCGAAGCCGGCACTTGGTTGGAAGTATTGTTCCGGCCGTCGGCGGCGGGCAAGGTTGCACTGGCGTGATCAAAAGCGGCAAGGATGTTCACAAAAAGCCACTCTTTAAGCTGGCCCAGGGACTCTCCGGCTAACTGGGCAAAACGAATTCCGGCACGTCCCGAAGTGTCCGACCAGACCACCTGCCCCCTGGTCCAGATTCGCGTCTTCGTCTCCGAAAGATCCAGACAAAGGCTGAGATCGTGTTCGGCCCGCAACGGAGACGAGGTCTGGATGGACATGCCGGATTCGCTGATGTCGAGAATTTCACTGAGCTCCGGCGAGTCTCCCGGCGATTCGTTCACCCTGGCGTAGGCAGGGGTGTGCGTTCTGTGCCGCAAAAAGCGACGGCGCTCATTTGCAAATTTGGATTGCCGGGAAATTCCGGCGGGCTTGATCCCGGTGGGTTCCATACAAAGTGCTTAACATATTAACTCAGACTGGGTTGACTGGCGCGGTAGTTTGCAAATGCGTCGGCGAGATTGTAGATCCCGCGCCCGGAGGTTCAGGCTATGCGGTCTGGCGGCGAGGTGAAAGGCGGGAGAGTGCGGCCACCATGACGCTCGAGAGCAACTGCATGGTCGCGACGTCGCGCTCAGCAAAGGCATGCGGTACGCTGGAGAAGACTTCGAACACTCCGAGTGTCCTGCGGAAATGGCGCAGCGGGGCCGCCAGGATGGACCGCACTCCCAGCCGCTGGCACGCCGCTATATCCACTTGGGGATCGTATTGCGCGTCGTGGCAGAGCACGACCTGGCCGGTGCGGACGCAATCGGCGGAAATCCCGGAATCGGACTGCAGGCGGACGCCCAGGTCAGGCGCATTGCGCCCGGCACGTGCCCGGCACACCATTTCGTCGCCCTTGCGCAGCGCGATGGCGGCGCCGCTCGCCCCCGTCAGGGTTTGCGCCCGCTCGGCGATCAGGCTGATGGCGGGTTCCAGGTCAACCTCCGCCGGATTTGAAATCATCGCGGAATCAATCGGCACAACGGCAGGTTGCTGCGCTGTACGCCTGACGTGACTGCGCCCGGGGGCCAGCGAAGCGAACGATACCGGCAGACGGTCGTCGAGGGCAGCAGATGACGACAGTGGCACCGTACGAAGCAGTTCGTGTACCAGGCGATCGAGTTCAGCGTCCGCAATCAGGTGCGCTGTCTGCTGGCGGCGCAGCGATCCCCCCAAAACCCGCGACAGGCTGATCATCGCCTGGCTTCCGCAGGCCAGACAGCGTGGAGTGTTGTTTTCGCTGATCAATTCGCAGGCCACGCAAAACACCGCGGTTTGCAGACCGAGAAAATGAGCGTCACGCAACTTATATGAGTCCATCTTGATGAATTCTCCCGCCGGAAGCGAAGTAAGAACTTAAACTCGGCAGCGATCAGCAAGAAGTGACGCAATTGGTTCAACCTGTGGATAAAGCGCTTCTCGGCTTCTGGCTCTGCTGAGCTCCTGGCGAAAACTGAGCGCAGCCATGGGCCTTAGCCAGAAGCCAGGCCAGCCAAAGCTAGAAGCCAGAAGCCAGCTCTTCTTAACTGGCCCGCGCCGCCGCCGCGGCTTCCTGAGTCGGAGTATTGATTTCGACGGCGTGACGCAGCACGCGGTCCAGGGCGTCAGCCAGGGCAACGGGAAGGATGGAAGTCAGCAGGTTCATGTCGAGTTGCAGATCGCGACCGTCATAGAGCCGGTACACGGTGAGTGAGCCTCGACGGCGGTTGTTGGCGGCCACCAGGTCGAGCGTCAGACTCCATCCGGGAACCACATTCGCGCTGAAGTGGCTGCCGCGCTTTTTCCAGTGAAAGTGAGGCTCGCCGGCGGTGACAATCTGCAGCTCGCGGATTTCGGCCGGCTCATCCGGCGGCCCCGGCAGGCGTAAATCGAAGGCGTCGAAATCATTGCTGCCAAAGGCGGCTTCGAGGACGCGGCAGAGCTGCTCGAAGTCGGAGGTGACTTTAAGTTCTTCGACCGCTCTGCGAATCGCAAGATTGTTGATGAAAATAAGCCGCTGCTCGAGTGAGCGCTGGGCCACCCGGCGCAGCTCTCCGAATTCCAGATAGTTGAGGTGCTGCACTCCGATCCAGATTCCGATACCCAACACCGCCAGCACCAGGCCCACCGTGCTTCCGGTGGGCCAGAGCATGAACAGGCTGAGCATGGCAAAAGCAGCCGAGACCAGGTAGAGGATGGTCACCACCTGGCGCTGCGACAATCCTCGTTGCAGAAGCTTGTGATGGATGTGTTCGCGGTCTCCGGTAAAAACCGGCCGGCCTCCGATGAGGCGGCGCACAACGGAAAGAGTCGTCTCCAGTATGGGAAGGCCGAATGAAACCACGGGAATGGCGACGGCCACGATGGTGGGCGACTTTTGCATTCCTTGCAGCGCCAGCGCGCTGAGCATGAAGCCCACGAACAAACTTCCGCAGTCCCCCAAAAAAATTGTTGCCGGATTAAAGTTGAAGCGCAGGAAACCGACAATGGCGCCCGCCAGAACCAGGGTCATTACCGACACAAAATAGGAGTGGCTGACCAGCGCAACCACGAAGACCACCAGGGTGGAAAACAGCGCGGAACCAGCTGCCAGTCCGTCCAGACCGTCAATCAGGTTAAAAGCGTTGGTGACCCCCAGGACCCACAAAATGGTAAATGGCAGCCCCACAAACCATGGAAGGTGGTGCCCGCTGAACAGGACCGGCAAGTCCAGAATGCGCAGTCCACTCGCAAACAACATGATGCCGGCCAGCACCTGCACGGCGAATTTGAAGTACGGACCCACGGGATGCAGGTCGTCGTACAGGCCCAGTAGAAAAATCAGGGAACCGGGCAGCAGAATGGTGAGCAGCGCGCTCGACGAAAACCAGAAATTCAGTCGCGGATGCCACCAGCTGACCAGCCATGCGATAGAGCAGCTCAACAGAAACGTGAGGAAGATAGCGACCCCGCCCAGGCGTGGCAGCGGCCGGTTGTGCAAATGCCGGTCCAGGCCAGGACCCGCTACCCAGCCTCGGACCGTTGCCAGATTGCGGATGTACCTGGTCAGGACAAACGAAGCCAGCACCGAGGTCGCGAACATTCCCAGGTAGAAGAGCGTCAACTGATTGTCCTCGGCCAGTTAGCTGAATGCAGATGTCAGAGTCGTGACTCCGAACCTGGAGGCGTCAAGAACGAACTTCACCGGCAAGTCCGCTGCCTGAAATCTCAAACCTGTTCTCACCTCAACGCTCCGCACTCTTGTTGAGCGGTACACAACGGCACACGCCTGAGAGCAGTCGCGCTGAGAACAAGTTTTCTTGTGCTTGATGGCTACTTGTTCGCACTATAGCGCCCCGAAATTTGTCCCGCAATCACCAATTTGGGAACTATTGTGGAAAAGGTTAACCACTTGGTCGTAGAGGGAAATCAGCCGGCCTCTGCTCTGCCAGACGTCCTTGGGGCACTTGTCACCACGAAGTTAACGCGAAGCCTTCGCTCCCGCCTGTGCTAGACTTTTGTTCTCGTCACCATGCCAGGAGATCCAGAGATGTTGTCCCTTGCCAGGATTCCGGCGCGGCTGCCGCATTTTCTAGTCGTGCTTCTTCTCACCGCGCTGTTGAGCGTGAGTGCGGCTGCGCAAGAACAGGCGGCCAGGCCCGCCCAGCATCCGGTCGAGCCGGTTTTTCCCGCGGCTGTGCCCGCACCCTCACAACCTGAAACATCTCCAGCGCTCGACGAAAGCGCTCCTGATTCGCGGCTGGGCACCGGGGACCTGCTCGACATCAGCGTTTACAACGTGCCCGAACTGAACACCAAGAGCCGTCTCGGCAACAATGGCGATCTGTACCTGCCGCTGATCGACTACGTCCATTTGGCGGGCCTCACCGTCGAAGAAGCTCAGGCCTTGATTGAAAAGCGGCTGTCAGACGGCGGATTCGTAAAAAATCCGCACGTCACTTTGAATGTCGATCAATCGGTTTCACAGGGAGCGAGCCTGCTGGGAGAAGTTGCCCGACCCGGCGTGTACCCCATCATTGGCGAGCCGCGGTTACTCGACGTAATTTCAGCGGCGGGCGGCTTTACAGCCTCGGCGGGGCAAAGCATTACCGTGACCCACCGTAACCAGTCTGACAAGCCGGTGACCGTGCCCTTGAGCCGCAAGCTCACCGACAACCCCGCCAGCAACATCGCAGTTTCTCCCGGCGATACCATCCTCGTGCACAAAGCCGATGTCGTTTACGTCGTGGGAGAAGTGGGCCGGCCCAGCGGATTTCTGATGGACAGCGATAATCTGACCGTACTGAAAGCGATCGCCCTGGCGGGAGGCACCACTCGAATCGCCAAAATGAACGGCGTCAAAATCCTTCGCAAAGGGCCTAACGGCATGACAGAAATGCCGGTCGAATTGAAAAAGATGCTGCAGGCCAAGCTCCCTGACATTCTGATGAAGGCGGACGACATCCTGTTTGTCCCCAGTAGTACGAGGAAAGTAGTCATGACCCGGACCGTGGACGCCGCCATCCAGGCCGCGAGCGCGGCGTCCATCGTTGCCATCCACTAGCAAATCGCTCTAGACAAGTTTCTGGTCAAGCTTTTGGGAGTGTAGTTTTGGTTTGCCGCTCTGGTCAGGCCGCGACCGCCTTCCGCTTCTCTTCTCCCAGCAGGTCCCTCAGCAGGTCGAGGTACGCCATGGCGGTGCGGCGGCGTGAAAAGTGCTGCAAAATATGGCGGCGTCCATTGCGACCCAGGGATTCCCGCAGTTGAGCGTCCCCGGCGAGACGCAACACCGCCTCCGCCAGTTGCGAGGAATTTTCCGGCTCGATGCAGATTCCTGCCTGCGCCTCCTCAAGAATCTGGCGGGCCTGACCCTCGACCCCGAGAATCACCGGACGGGCGCAGGACATGAACTCCAGCATCTTGCTGGGAATAACGGTCTTGAAGATCTCCGACTTCCTGAGCAGAACCACGCACACATCCGACGCGCAAATATACGCCGGTATTCTCTGCCGCGATTGCTGGTCCACAAAGCGCAGGTTGGTGAGACCCCGCAAGCGAGACAGAGCGACCAGTTGCTCCTTCTCCGCCCCTTCCCCCACCAGCAGGAAGGTGATGTGGGGCGCGACATTCTGCAGTTGCGCCGCAGCCTCGATCAGCGTCTGGAGGCCGTGGGCGTTGCCCATGGTTCCAATGTAGGAGACAACAAAGTTTCCTTCGATACCCAGCCTGGACCGCAGATCGCCCTCCGCCTTTGGACTGAATAGCTCCGCCTCAACTCCGTTCTCGATCACGGAAATCTTCTCCGGCCTCAACCGCATTTGCTCCACCAGATATTCCTTGAAGGCAGGAGTGACGACTACAATATGCTCGGAATTGCGGTACAGGAACGCGGCAATCCGGGCCAGTGCACGATAGACCAGTGAATCCGCCGTGCCCACACCCACCGCCGCCAGCGACTCTGGCCACAAATCTCTGACCTCGAAGATAAAGCGTGCCCGCTTGCAGCGCGCCAGCCACCACCCCGACAGACCGACCAGCAACTGCGGAGAACTGGCAATGACCACGTCGGGACGCTCCGTGAACATTCCGGCGCCGGCCGCTGAGAAACAAAACGAGCTGTAGTTCAACATGCGCTCGTGCGTCCTGCGGTTGGGAAAAGGCAGCAGCCAGGTACGGACAACATTCACTCCGTTGATTTTTTCCCGCGCCACCAGTCTGCGCATCTGGCGGCGATATTCCGCCGGCACTTTGCCCGTGGGATGATTGGGAAACCCGGTCAGCACCGTAACCTCGTGCCCCTCTTCCGCCCAATGGCGCGACAGCTCAGCCACGCGCGCGGCAGGCGCTCCCATCTCCGGCGGAAAATATTGTGAGACGTAAAGAATCTTCACCAGTATCTATCCGAAAGCCTTACTTTGCGTCCTTTGCGAATTCTTTGCGCCCTTTGCGGTTAAGTCTTTGCCTTCCTTCAGCCGCAGCACTCTAGTAGTAGCAAAGCTTGAACGCGCCCTTGTAACACAAGGCCCGGGTCCGCTTGGTCCGGCTGCGGGCGTAGGTCTCCCAGCGATCGGCGTATCGGGAAAACAAGTCGTCGCCAGTCAACTTGTGCATCATGCGCAGCTGCGCCACGTGCAACTGATGATAGAAAGGACTCGCGACCATGGGCAGGCGGGTGCCCGACTGCTCGTAAAGCGACCAGAAGCCGAGATCGTAGCCGTCAAGATTCCGGCGCAGAGTGTTGACCGCCCGGGTAAACAATTGTTCCGCCGATTTCTCGCCCGTGGCCAGAAAGAAGTCATACACGCCCCAGGCCGCCCAAATGAAGCCGTTTAAAATATGGGTGGGTGGCGAAACGATGTACTCCTCGAACCAGATGTCGCCGCGCTCGTCGGTGAAGACGACTCCCCCCTCCTGAGTTGACTTCGAAAAACTGTCAAACGCGCGAGTGGCGGCTTCGAGATATTCGGGACTTCCGGTTTCCCGCGCTATCCGCACCAGCAGGGAAATTCCCTGTCCCTGGGCCAGCCCGGAATACCACGGCGCTTTCAACGGGGTCCGATACTCCCAGTCGAACCTGTGGTTCCACACCGGAACACCGGAAGAGTTCAGCTCCAGATTCTTTACCAGCCAATCAGCCGCAGCTACCGACCTTCTCCTACGCTCCTGGTCTTTGCCGCGAAGAAAAACATTGAAGTTTCCCAGTCCCCACTGCGAGATCGCGATCGGATTGTATTGCAGGCCAATATTGCCGTGATAGTTGAGCAGCGGAATTCCATCGGCATCGTACGGTCCAACATAATCCGCTTTCTCAAGGAAGGGCATGTAGTATTCCCCGAGCTGGCCAACTGCGGCGCAGGGATTCACCTGGGCCTGGTCGTGCCAGAAAGTGAGCTGGCTGTTCCCCGGCAATAAATATGCGCTCGAAACGCGACGGTAGTAGTTCAGACGGGCCGCGACAGACATAGAAAAACAGAATTGTGCTGGTTTTCCGAACTATAGCACGACCGTGGGAAAGACACGCCTACATAGGTGGTATAAAATACAAAAAGGCATCAAACACGAAGGACACGAAGTGTCACGAAGGAGCCCTCCGTGTCCTTCGTGTCCTCCGTGGTTGATGCCTTTGTTCTTCTCCTCAAGCGCTGGCGCGGTCGGCCAGGTCGGTCATCACGCCCTGGGCTGCGCTGCCGTCCAGGAAGGCCTGCATCCAGAGTTCAAGAGTGAGAAATTGCCAGATCTGCATCGACCAATCCTGGCTGCCGATGCGATGCTGCTCCACCAACCCGCGGACGGCTTCGGGCCGGAATACGCCGCGTTGGCGAATACGCGACTCGGAAAGCAGATCATCCGTCATTTCCTTCAAATCATTGGCCAGCCAGTAGTCGATCGGCGCCGCAAAACCGGCCTTGGGCTGGGACAAGACCTCGCGCGGCAAAACATCCCTCATGGCCTGGCGGAAAATATATTTCGTGGTGGGTCGAAAAAATCCCTTGAGCTTCAGCCTGGGGGGAACATTCCAGGCGACGAACTCCGCCAGCTCGCGGTCCAGGAACGGCACCCGCACTTCCACCGACGACGCCATACTCATCTTGTCGTTGTAGGTGAGATTCAGGCTGGTCATGAAAATCTTGGTGTCGAGATAAAGCATCTGGTTCAGGAAATCCGAGCCCTCCACCTGGGCGAAGCTTTCACGGTGCCGGACCGCCGGATCTGAGTCCAGAATTTCCCTCCCCCAAGCGGGCGCATACAGCGAACTCTTCTGCCCGGCGTCCAGATAGGTGCAGTTCATCACAAATCGGTCCACCGGCGAGAGCGAAGCGCTGCGCGCCATTTTCTTGAGCAGTCGCACCCTGCCTTTTGCGGCCGTGCCTCGCAGGCTGGGCAGGCCGGCGACGGTTCCGGCAATCAGCTTGCGCGCGCTCGTAGGCACACGCTGGTAGGCTTCCGCCCAGTAGTGCGCCGAGTGCTTGCGATATCCCGCGAAAAGCTCGTCGCCCCCGACCCCTGAGAGCAGCACGGTGGCCTGCTTTCGCGCCTCGCGGCAGACCAGGTACGCGGGAATGATGGCGGGATCGGCGGTGGGCTCGTCCATATGCCAGGTCAGGCGAGGCAGCAGATCAGCCACGTCCGGCTCGACCACGATGCGCTGGTTTTCGCAGCCCAGACCTCGTGCCAGCCGGGTGGCCACTTCGGGATCGTCCAGCGCGTTTTCGCCAACCCGGTACTTGGGCGGAAAGGTGATGGTGTATGTGCGGACCGGCTGCCGGCGGGCCCGCGCCATCATGGCCACGATGCTGGAGGAATCGAGCCCCGCACTCAGGAAGGCACCGATCGGGACATCACTGACCATCTGGCCTTCCACCGAACGCCGGAAGCGCCCCTGAATTTCCTCCGCCAGTTCGTCTTCCGCCGAGTGTAAGTCGCATCCGCGGGAGGAAATGTCAGGTCCCAGTATTTCGTCAGCTCGAGTTGACCGTCGCGAAACACTGCATAGTGGCCTGCGGGCAGCTTGAAAATTCCGCGGAACATGGTCGCGGGATCAGGGACCCAGAGAAAAGTAAGATACTGGTGCAGGGATTCCGGATCGAGTTCGGCCTCGATGCCGGGCACTTGCAGCAACGCCTTGATCTCCGAAGCGAAGGCGAACCGGTTACCCTGGTGCGCGTAGTAAAACGGCTTCACTCCAAAATGGTCTCGCGCAACGAACAGAGCAGGTCTGCCGGAGCGGAGATCACAAATGGCAAAGGCGAACATTCCGTTCAGCCGCTTGACGCAATCCGGCCCTTCAGCCTCGTAAAGATGCAGCACCACCTCAGTGTCGCTTTCAGAGACGAACTGGTGCCCCTTGGCGCGTAACTCCCGGCGTAATTCGCGGAAGTTGTAAATCTCGCCGTTGTAGGTGATCCACAACGTGCGCTGCGGATTACACATCGGCATGTGGCCGTCGGGAGAAAGATCGAGGATGGCAAGCCTGCGGCTGCCCAGGGCGAAATACGAGCCGTCCGGAAAACGCTGCTCCCACAGTCCGGAGTCGTCGGGACCGCGATGCGCCTGGATCAACGTCATGCGCGCCAGGGTCTCTTTGTCTCCGCAATTGGCCAGGCCGCTAATTCCGCACATGAGCCGCCGTCAATCCTTCCTGCTGCGCAACTCGAAGATCTTGGCTTTGATATGAAGAAACTGGATGCCTTGAAAGCCGCAGTAAATCAGGCCGGGCACGCCATCCAGAAATCCCAGGCGAAAGAAATACCTGTAGATGAACAGCAACAGCGATGAACCTGGAAGAGTAAAGAGCCGCTTGCGCAGCCACCGCCGCCGCTGTGCCTGATTTCCAGAAAGCGATGGCGGCAGCTCAGCAGAATTCGCCTCACCTTCAAGCCACACCCGGGCGTCCCAGTTGGAATATTCGTCGTGCTTCTGAATATAGCGCGAGATGGATTCCACGTTGTGATGCCGCAAAGCATGTTTCAATCTTGCGCTTTTGCCTTCCACGATCACATGCTCGTGCACTTCCATGTCCGCCATGGAGGTATCCTGGTCCTTCAGGCGACACTCGAAGCGGCCCTTGCCCCGGCGAAAGAGTGAGAGCTTGTAGAATCCGGCGCCGCCGTGGCGCAGCACCCGGCCCAGGAAGACCACCTGCAGAGCGATGTAGTAACCGTCAAAGCGGGCATCCTGAATGGCCAGCCGCATTTCCGCTGCCAGCTCAGGTGTCAGGGCCTCGTCGGCATCCATGAGAAAGACCCAATCGCAAGCAAGAGGAATCGTATCCATTGCCCACTGGCGCTTCTTCGGCCAGCCCCCCGCGTAGTGAAACTGAACCACCTTGGCGCCGAAGGAGCGTGCGATCTCAGCGGTGCCATCGCTGCTTGCGGAATCGACGACGTACACTTCGCCCACCCCGCGCAGCGATTCCAGGCAGCGCGACAGGTTGTGGGCCTCATTTCGCACCGGAACAATCACGCTCACCGGAAGCGACACCGGCGGAGCGGCACCCTGTATCTGCCTGGGTTCTTCTAATTCCTGCATGGCATGGAAAGCGCTGGAAACATCTTACATGGAACCGCTGTCGGTTTCGGACCTCGGACGTCGGCAAGTCCAATTCTGAATAACTCCGCAGCAATTCCTCCCTTGAAGCCCGAAGTCTGAGCTCTAAGGTACTGAAGTCTGAGGTCTGAGGTCCGACGTCTGACGTCCGGGGTCCGAGGTCTGAGGTCTGACCCTTACGCAGACACCGAATTCACTTCACACCAGCGCTCCAGCACATACAGCGACCAGACGCGCGACCATGAAGTCCGCTGTCCGAGGAAATCATCCCAAACCTGCATGACGGATGGCTGGTTCAGCAACGGTCCGAGCGGACCGCGGCCGATTTTCTGCAGGGCCGATTCCACTTCCGGCCGCAAATTCTCCCGCAGCCAGCGTTCAAAGGGAAGGGTAAAGCCCTGCTTCCTGCGGTGAACGATCTCGTCCGGCAACGCTCCCTTCAAAGCCCCAACCAGCAGCGGCTTCGGGACGTTGCCTTCCAGTTTCCAGGCGCCGGGCAGGGCCATCAGCTTGTCCGCGAGCGAGTGATCTGTGAGAGGCACTCTCAGTTCAAGCCCGTGGGCCATGCTCATCACGTCAGAATCTCTCAGCAAAGTGTTCAGCATGTAGCAACGCGCCTCCAGATACGAAACGCGGTTAATAGGGTCGAGTTCACGAGCTTGCAGCAGGCTTTCCTGCAAGGGAGCATTCGCCCGCGCCAGGGCCGCTTCATCGATGGACGCGAGCAGCGAACTACGCTGCCCGGGAGTGAACAGGGCGCGCACCAGGAAGTAGGGATGGATGGCTCGTTCTCCCATTGCGGCGAGTTTCCGGTTTTGGTCGGTATCCGCAGCCAGAGAGGAAAACATGCGTGCCAGGGGCCGACGCAGGAATGCAGGCCAACGCCCCCAGAATCGGTCAAAACGCTCCATGCGGGGAACGTCGCGAAAGCTGGAGTAACCGGCAAACATCTCGTCGCCACCCAGACCGGAGAGCGCCACCTTGATCCCGGCGGCGCGTGTCTGCCGCGCAATCAGATAGGTATTGAGGCCATCGATAGTGGGCTGGTCCATGGCCCGGAGCGCATACGGGATGGCATCGAGCGCATCGCCCTGGGACACCATGATCTCCTGGTGTTCGGTGCCAAACGCCCGCGCCGCCGCGCGGGAATATTCTGCTTCGCTGAACTCCGCCTCGCGAAAAATAAGGGAAAACGTGTTGGGACGGATCCCCGCCCGGCTCAGGATGCCGGCCAGGCAGCTGGAGTCGATGCCTCCGGAAAGAAACAAGCCCACCGGAACGTCACTCACGGTCTGCATGCGGACGGCCTGGTCGAGGGTCGCGTAAACATCATTTTCCAGATTCTTCCGCGCCGTCTCATTGCCCGCCAGGTAGCTTGCGGCCGTGCTGGCCTGACCGTGCGGCGCGAGGTCCCAGTACATGGTGTCCGCAAGCCGCCCGTGCTCCCACACTGCGTAGTGTCCCGCCTGCAACGCGGAGACCCCTTGAATCATGGTGATGGGATCGTAAACCGATCCGAAATTCAGGTAATTGATCAGGCCGGCAGGATCGAGCCGCCGCGGAATGAGCCCGGTGCCAAGCAGCGTGCGCAACTCGGAAGCAAACAGGAAGTATTGGCCCGCGGAACAATAGTACAGGGGCTTGATGCCCATGGGATCGCGACCCAGAAGCAGTCGCGAGCGTTTCGCATCCCAGATGGCGAAGGCAAACATTCCGCGCAACTCACCCAGACACTTCTCGCCCCAGCGGCCATACGCCTGGAGCAGCACTTCGGTATCGGACTGGCTGACAAAGCGCACACCTTCGCCCTGCAGTCTCGTCCGGAGTTCACGAAAATTGTAGATTTCGCCGTTGTAAACGATCCAGTTGCCGGTTTCCGCATCCTGCATGGGCTGATGGCCCATCGGAGAGAGATCAAGAATCGCCAGCCGGCGGCTGCCCAGTCCAATCTCGAGGCGCGGCGCTGTGCTGGCCTGAATGACTGACCGTCCCGCGATCGTCCGGGCCGCGGTGCGCCAGCGAATCCGTGGCACGCTCCAGCACCAACGGTGGAACGGTGCCGTTCGTCGCCAGGATGCCGAAGATGCCGCACATTAAGCTGCCTCCCGTTGCGGGAATATACTAGTTGGGTCTGCACCACAACAGTAGAAAGTCGCCCACCTTTTGCTCCGACTCAATCGACACGTACGCCAGCAGGCGTTCCTTCACAAAAGTGGGATGCGTCGCATGATCAACCACCAGAACGCGCGGGTAGGGACGAAAGAAATCCCGCACGGGACCCTGCCGATTTTCAACTTCTCTCAGCCGGGGGACCAACTCGGCCATGATTTCCTGTTTTCCCGTATCCAGGGTCTCCCTATCCGAGGGATTGATTTCACCCGCGAAGGCCAGGCGGTCCTGTGTGGTAAGGGCCGCTGGATCACTCACGACTCCATCCACCCAGTGACTGTCTTTGCCGGCGAAGTAAAGATAAAAGGCCTGCCGCAATCTATGGAAACCGCGGCGCTCCGAATCGGACAGCTCGTATTGCGCGCTGCGGCAAAATAGCACGGTCGCGCGATTCAACAAGGGTACCCAGGAGCACAGGTCGTCCACGGTGTCGGCACTGGCAATGATGAGGTCTCCGTCTTCGATCGGCACCGAACCAATCGCACGCGCCAATTCACCGATCTCCCGGTTTTGCGGCAAAGAGGCCCGGTAGTTGCCTGACGCGAGCATCGCCCCGTTGACCGTCACCAGAAACATCGCGGTAAGGCTTGCAGGTCTCATCCACGGGCGGAAGCGCTCAAACCTTAGCCACAGGCCGGAGAGGAGATAAGTGATCTGCAGGGTAACGGTGCAGTGCAGAAAATAGCCGCCGTGAGAGGACATCAACAGCGAAGGCGCCATGACGACATCGGCCAGCATCAGGAAAACGGTGGAGGAACCCAGGCCCACCATCGTCCATTTGGCTTCGCGCGACCCGGTGGGCGGAAGAACCAGGGTGAGAAGACCCAGCAGGAGAAGCAAGATCACCGCGCCGCCGGTCAGATCGAGAATGTGCGACGGACGTAGCCTGAGAAACGAGAACTGCGAGTCCTGCGTCCCTCGCGTCATCCGGTGCAGCAGGAATACGCAGTCCACGGCAGCACAGGCCAAACCATAAGGAACGATCGCCTTCAGCCCGGCGCCGGGCACTAACGAACGGAAGCAACCCAACGCGACCACGAAGGTGGTTCCCGCCATGATCAGCGTGGCATAGGGAAACATGGCCAGCGCGACTGCCTGCAGCGCCCACATCGCGCTCCAGTCGTACCACTTCGAACGCCGCATCGTACGAATCTGAAACACGAGATAAAAAAGCAATAGCGCTACCGGAATTTGCGGAAAAAAGACGCGGATATAGGGCAGACTCAAAGCTTCAAATCCGGCCAGGGATGGGAGATGCAGCCAGGCCGCCAGCAGGGATTTCAGCACTCCGAAGTTGAAAAAGAAGAGCAGGCTTATTCCGAGCCACAATACCGATGACGTGTCCTCGGGCATGACCAACCGGAAAAACCACAAGGCTCCGGCAAAGATTCCCACCCACCAAAGCCAATTCCAGATCAGTACGCTCCACCAGAGGCTGTGGCCGAGAGCGTTCTCCAGCCAGCCAAAAACCCTGAACGCAAGGTCGAAGGTGAGATAACCAAACAGACCGGGATGCATCGCAGTGCCGTAGTAAGGATTTACCGCAGGCTGAACCTGGGACGAACCCAACTGGCTGAGATTCACGTAAAGACTGAGGTCCGCAGCGAACGAGAACGGGACCTGGCGTGAATGCAGCGTTGTGGTGGTAGCCAGGTACGGATAGCTGTAGATGGCCAGGACGAGGAGAAGAATCAGGACGGTCGCCATGCGTCGGTTGAAAGACGCTCGTGGACTATCGCTCAAGATCCCTCCGCGTGATCAAAATAGCACACCGCTCCAGTGCATCTTCGAACTGCGCAATCCAGAAGCTTTCCGATTCCAGATTTTTGCGTCCTTGGCGGTTTAAGATTTTGACCACGCGTGCGGCCCTCGAGTCTCGTCATCACGAAGCTTCCGAAGCCGCCGCAAAGTTCGGAAAGGAACCGCGCACCGCGATGGCTACGTCCATGCGGACGGTTTCCCCCTTGCTCCTGCGCTCGGCAAGCATGTAGAATCGCCACACTCTCAACCTCCAATGTACGAATAAGACGCGCATTTCATGCGTCCTCAATCATGCCTTTCATCGATGCGATGCACCCCGAGGCGCTCTCAGACTGAGGATGGAAGCCATGATTCATAGCATCGATTCGCGACCCAGCGGACTCTCCGTAGTCGTGCCGGTGTACCGCAGTGAAGCCATCCTGCCCGAGTTGGTGCAACGCCTCGAGATTGTTCTCAGTAGAATCGCGTCCGCTTACGAACTGGTGCTGGTCAACGACAGCAGCCCGGATCGAAGCTGGGACGTAATCTGCCAGCTGGCCGAACGCAACCCATGGATTCATCCCATCAACCTGATGCGCAACTACGGCCAGCACAACGCGCTCTTGTGCGGCATTCGGGCAGCGCAATATGACGTGATCGTCACCCTCGATGACGACCTGCAGCACCCTCCCGAGGAGATTCCGAAATTGCTGGGTGTGCTGGCCCAGGGTTTCGACGTTGTTTATGGCACGCCCGAAAACGAAGAGCACGGCCTCCTGCGCGACCTGGCTTCAGTAGCAACGAAAATGGCCTTGCAGAACGCCATGGGAGCGAAGATTGCCCGCCAGGTCTCCGCCTTTCGCGCCTTTCGCGCCGAAGTGGCGAATGCGTTCAGTCACTACGAAGGGTCGTTCGTTTCCATCGACGTTCTGCTGACCTGGGGAACGAATCGGTTCTCCGCGGTGCCGGTGCTTCACGCGCCGCGTAAACTGGGACCATCCGGCTACACCTTCCGCAAGCTGGTCACGCACGCCATGAACATGATGACCGGCTTCACGACATTGCCACTCCAGCTCGCCAGCCTGGTGGGCTTCGCGTTTACGTTCTTTGGTCTTTGCGTGCTGGGTTTCGTTCTGCTTCGATACTTCACCTACGGGAATCCAGTCCCCGGATTCCCCTTTCTCGCTTCGATTGTCGCCCTGTTCTCCGGAGCTCAGTTATTTGCCTTGGGAATCATCGGAGAATACCTGGCTCGCATGCATTTCCGCAGCCTGCAGAAACCGCCGTATGTGGTTCGATCCGGCGTTGCCGGCGAAAAAGAGGCAGGCCGAAGGGTAAGCGGCCTGTAAGCTATGACCTCGCTGATTCCTTTCAATCGACCGTGCCTCGCGGGCAATGAGTACGCGTATATAGCGCAAGCCATCGCCAACGGCCACGCTTCCGGGGACGGACCATTTACCCGCAGATGCCATGAGCTCCTGGAGCAGGAACTGGGTGCTCCGAAAGTACTGCTTACCACCTCTTGTACCCACGCCCTGGAAATGGCGGCGCTGCTGCTCGACTGCCGGAGCGGAGACGAAGTCATTGTCCCGTCTTTTACTTTTGTATCCACAGCCAATGCCTTTGCTCTGCGCGGTGCCCGGCTGGTCTTTGCCGATATCCGGCCTGACACCCTGAACCTTGACGAGACCCGGCTGTCATCCCTGATCACGCCCCGCACCAAAGCTATCGTTCCGGTTCACTATGCGGGCGTTGCCTGCGAGATGGATGCGATCTGCGCCATCGCACAAGGCCATGGCGTTCGGGTAGTGGAAGACAATGCACATGGATTGTTTGCCCGGTACAAGGGCCAACTCACGGGCACTTTCGGCTCCCTGGCAACCCAGAGTTTCCATGAAACCAAAAACATAACCTGCGGCGAAGGCGGTGCCCTGGTGGTGAATGATCCCGAACTTATTGAGCGCGCGATGATCATTCGCGAGAAGGGAACAAATCGCAATCAGTTCTTTCGCGGACAGGTGGACAAATACACCTGGGTGGACCTGGGGTCCAGCTACCTGCCATCTGATCTCCTGGCCGCCTTCCTGCTGGCACAATTAGAGGCCAGGTGTGAAATCCAGAAGAAGCGCCGCCGGGTCTGGGAATACTACTGGGAACACCTGCAGGGATGGGCGCAGGACAACCGGGTGAAGCTGCCCTGCGTTCCAGCAGATTGCGAACAGGCCTATCACATGTTCTACCTGGTCCTGCCTACACTCTGAACATCGTGACGCGCTGATTTCGCATTTGAAAGCGCAGGGAATCTTGAGTGTCTTCCATTACATCCCGCTGCACCTGTCGGACATGGGGCATAGGCTTGCCGCCCAAAAGCCGGAGTGCCCGGTCACCGAGGACTTTAGTTCGCGGCTGCTTCGCCTGCCTTTCTACAACGATCTCACTGAGGAAGAGCAGGCGCGGATCGTGGCGGGCGTAACTGCACTCTCCATGCACCGCCGCGCAGGAACAGCTGCATGACCGTCCCGCGGACATCGGCGACGCTAGCGGACACCGTTGTAGCCACTGCCGCCCCGGCGGCAGTGAAAAGCATTTGCGCTTACCTGGATTGGGACTCCGGGTTTTTCGGAAAACGGATCGCCCGCCTGAACCGCCCTCGGCTGACCACGTCCGATGCCTCCGAAGCTTCCGAGTGGTGCACTCGCAACCGGATCGACTGCCTGTATTTTCTGGCCGATGCCGATGACGCAGAGACCTGTCATCTGGCGGAGCAAAACCATTTTGTCGAAGTAGATGTGCGTTTGACCCTCGCACGGCCCATTCCCCGGGGAGACGAACGAGCAACGCAAGCGGGCGATCCTCGAGTGCGGCTGGCGCGCGAATCTGATCTCGACGGGTTGCGTCGCTGCGCTCGCACTCTCCACCGCAACACCCGCTTTTATTTTGATCAGCATTTTGAGCGCGCCAAATGTGATTTGCTGTATCAGACGTGGATCGAGAACAGCTGTTTGGATCCCTCTCAAACGGTCTTCGTGCCCGAGGTGGAGGGCCAGCCAGTTGGCTACCTGGCGTGCCACGCGGACGACCAGGAAGCGCAGATCGGACTGCTTGGCGTCTCCGAGGCACACACCGGTGCGGGTCTTGGGAAGGCGCTGGTGCGGAGGTTCCTCTCGTGGTCCGCGGAGCAACAGGCTGTACGCGCCACCGTCGTCACCCAGGCACGCAATACCGCCGCTCAGGGGCTCTATCAATATTGCGGCTTCCTTCCCTCTTCCTCTCAGCGTTGGTATCACTGCTGGTTCACGAATAAATAGGGTCATATAAGCACGAGACCATTGATGCCTTCGGCAGTCAAAAATACTTCGCCTGGCGGATACGACCCGTCTCTGTTCCAGCAACTGGCCCGGGTCGAAGACCGCCATTTCTGGTTTCAGGCGCGCAATCATCTGATTTCCAGGATGAGCCGGAAGCTGGTTTCTGAACTTGCTCCTGGATATCGGATCCTCGAAGTGGGATGCGGCACCGGAAACGTGCTCCGGGCCCTGCGCCAGGCTTGTCCCGACGGCACGGTGGTCGGCCTCGAACTGTGGTTCGATGGCTTGCGCTTCGCCCAGGAACGATCTGCCGGCCCGTTGGTGCAGGGCGACGTTCGCCACTGCCCTTTCGGCAGGCCGTTCCATTTAATCGGCATGTTCGATGTTCTCGAGCACGTCCCGGAAGAGTTGGAGACACTGAGGGCGCTGCGGGATGCACTCGCGCCAGGCGGAAGACTCATGCTGACTGTCCCGGCCCACCAATACCTATGGAGCTATTTTGACGAAGCGGCCCGCCACTGCCGCCGTTATTCCTCGCGGCAGATTCGCGAGCGGCTGGTCGAAGCCGGGTTCGAGGTGGAATTCCAGAGCCAATTCATGACCTGTATTTTTCCCCTCGTTTGGCTGTTTCGAAATGTGAGTTCCTGGAATCAGCGGCCAGGCCCCGAAGACGCCAAGGCCCTGACTCTGAGAGAATTTCGCGTGGTCCCGGTGATCAACGGATTGCTGGCCGCCCTGTTGAGGCTTGAAGCAATTTGGCTGAGCCGTGGGTACAGGCTTCCGGTAGGAACCTCGCTGATCGTGGTGGCTCGAAGAACCTCTTAACAAAACGCCCCGGGATCGCCGATCGCGACCGTCCTACCTGAACGCTTCCACATAAACCGAATGCGGCAACCCCGCGCCATCGCCAGGTTCGAAGGCCGGGACGGCTTCGCCGTAAAGCCGGCTCTGTCCTTCCGCCGATTCCGCCACGTCCCGAAAACCCGCTTTGCGCAACACTTCGTCGAGGTAGCTGAAATCGAAAGCCGTCCGGTGCTGTCCGTCGCAGAAAACAAAATTGGAGAAGCGTCCGCCCAGGGAATCGAAGTGGCGGGGGAAATCGTCGTAGAACCAGTCGTGACGGTTCTGCTGGAAAGCGAGGATGGCGTTCGACAAGCTGGGCACGATAATTCTGATCCCGCCCCCGGCCTTGAGCACGCGCGCGCAATCGAGCAACAGCTTATCCAGTTCGTCAGGATAAAGATGTTCGATCATGTGGGTGGAGTAGATGGAATCAACGGAATGGCTGGCGAAGGGCAGGCCGCAGCGCACGTCCAGCCACATGTCAGTCTTCTGCATCGGGTTGGCGTCGATGTTGACGAAACCGGAGAGATATTTAGGGCCGCATCCCAGGTGAAGGTCGAGGCGGTGTCCGTTGACGGATCGCCCGGCATGCCGCAGCCTTTTCATCCAGTAATTCGGCCACGTTGCCTTGGCGATCAGCAGGAAATAAAGGTCCTTGTAGCGTTGATGAAGCAAGCTCAACCTCAGTCCGGAAAATCACGACGCCCGTGCACTTCTTCTCCGAACGGGATCAATTGTAGCAAGAAGATTCTCCGCCAGATCCAACAGCTCATCGACATGTTTGTGCCAGGAGAAGGCGCGCGACCTCTCCTTTCCCCGGTCCGAGAGCGCCTTCGACAGTTCCGCGGAATCTGCAATCTGGCAAACTCGCGCGCCCAATGCCTCCGGGGAAAAACGCGGGAAGTAGAGTGCGGCGTCCTGGCAAATTTCGCGATGTACCGCCGAATCGGCAGCCACGACGGGCAATCCGCTCGCCATTGCCTCCACCAGCGGATGCGCAAATGACTCGGCGTACGCCGGCGCAACGTACATGCTGCACTCGCCATAGACGCGATGCAGCAAGGAATACG
The DNA here is from genome assembly GCA_963699935.1 of Terriglobia bacterium. GTDB lineage: Bacteria > Acidobacteriota > Terriglobia > Terriglobales > Acidobacteriaceae > JAIQFF01. The sequence goes on along the minus strand of CAVOVU010000013.1, from coordinate 102,253 downwards.
GGACCGCACCCAGCTCCACCACGATGTCCGCGATCCCGAGTTGTGCGACCAGGTCCGCAGCCGCCTGGGCGCGATAGCTTCCAGGGTTGTCCTCCGAGCGCAGCCGGCAGGTGAGAAAGAGTTTGAGTTTCCGCCCGCCCAGGCGCTCTCGTAACCCGGGGAGCGCCCGCAGCAGGGTCTCGAAGTTCCGGTAGTAGTTGTAGTGGCTGACGTAGAGCAGGCGCAGCGCGTCCTGGTCGAGCTCAAGCTTCTGCCGGATGTCCGCCGCCAGGGGCGTTTCATCCCGAAAAAAAGCCTCAGGGTCGAAACCGTGATGGATGGCCACCACGTTGCGGCCGGTCCATTGCCGCAATTCCTGGGCGAAGGCTTCGGTGGGCGCGACCGTCGCATCCGCCCATGCGATGGAACGCCGGGCCAGGCTGCCTTTGATACGCGTCTCCAGCCACAGGCCATACTCGCCGCGCCGGCGGACATCGCGCAGAAAATCCGTGGAGGTGTAGAGCGAGTTACGTGAAAGCAGGATCTGCGGTACAGGAGCCCCATGCAGCGCAAAGTTACCGACCGACACCAGCACGTCTGCTCCGCTTTGCCGGATAGGCCTTGATAGAGACGTCTGTTCCTGCCAGAAGCGCTGCCACGATCCCGCGGCCGGGTTGATCTCAGGAAGCGAGACGCGGGCCAAACCACTCAGCTCCCGCCGCAGCTGCGGGCTCACGGCGGCAGTCACGCGCACGCCCTCGCGAGCGGAAAGATGCGGGAGGACGTTGCGGAGATAGGTGAGTCCACCGCCGGCGCTGGCCGCTAAACCATTGAGGAACAAATGCATCATCGCTCGGTTGCAGCGACGTTTGCGTTTCGTCCCAAGCTCGCGAAGCCGAAGTCAGTGATGGGACGATACACGGCTGCCGGCACGGTCGACGGCAGCATATCCAGGAAGGAAAACGCCAGCACCCAGAAAAACACGCTGAGATAGTAACCCACCGCGAATAGCCAGTCTTCAAATCCGGCATGGATCAACCCGGCAGTCAGCACCATGGCGACCGGGACGACGTAGTGACGGATATTCGCGGTGCGGCGAAGCCAGGCAAAAATGCCACCCAGTCGCAAAGCGAGCATGATTACCAGCGTAAAAAAGGGTAGTACGCCCAGCAAACCGACGCCCTCCAGAATCGCCAGGTAACTGTTTCCATGTTCGCGAGTGGCAGCGGTGACGGTCGAGTACTCGCCCATCGCGATGTCGTCGTCGGAGCTGTTGACACGAGTCCCGAATCCGCTTCCGAACCAGGGATGCTGCCGGATGACGGAGACAGTTTCATCCCATGGGGTCAGGCGCGAGCCCATCAGACCCTCACTTTCGTGACCCTTGTAGAGGAAAGCCGCCGCCAGGGAGGACCCCTCACGGCGAAGCGGCATGTCCTCACTCTGCTCGGAAGGGGTCAAAGCAACCGAGACGACTGCGATGCACACAAACGCAACCGTCCCTTGAATCAGCAGCCGGTAACGCCGCAAAGCCACGCAAGTCACGCAACAGGCGATCACGGCCCCTAACATTCCCGCCCGCGCCTGGCTGTAGAAAAGGAGACCAACACTCAACATGAAGACGAAAATCGCGCGCCGCTGCCTCGTCTTTCCCTCCACCGTCAGGACTCCCCAAAAAAGCAGAGGCACGGCGACCACGCCCATGATGGCGCCTAAAGAATTGGGATTGCCATAGATGGGCCGCCGCAAAACCAGGTAAGCGACGGCTGAGGCATAGACCACAATTTCCACGAGGAACAGTAATCGGGGAAAGAATTTCTCTTCCCGTCCGCTCAGCGCCAGGCGTGCGCCCGTGGAGGCGTAGAGAAAAAGCAACAGCAGACTCAGCGCCTTCATGAACGACAACATGGGAAATGAGGACACGGCGGCGGAAACCAGAGCAGCCAGGACCGTGAATATGGCCACCATATGGAAAGTGGAAAAACGGGGATGCTCGCTGCGAATATAGAGTGCGAAGCCCACAATCGCACCCAGGGCCAGGACCGCCCAACGTGCGGCTGTCCATACCGTGCTGAAAGGAACTGACATGCCCGCCCACAGAAATGCCACGACCAGGACCGGGAAGAATCGTTGCTCGTATTTCCAGAGCGCTGCCAGAAGACCCTGCACGAAAATCAGTCCGCCCAGATAGTAGGCGCTGCCAAGATACGCCGGACGGTATAACGCAGCGCCAGCCGCCATGAGGCCGACGGCCAGAACCAATGCGGGAACAATAAATTTTGAAAAGCGATTATTCATGGCCGCGCACTCCGACCGCTCTCACCGCCTGTGCGATACCGGCGGCACAGGCTTGGGGTGAATAACTCAGGATACGCTCCCGGCTATGATTCCCCATCCGCGTACGTCCGTCCGGGTCCCGCCCCAGTGCTTCCATGGCCGACGCCAACTGGAGCACATCCCTTCGACGCACTACCCGACCGTTCCAGTTATCATCCATCAGGTCGGCAACACACCCGGCCGCGTCGCTCGCGATTACCGGCAGACCGCAGGCCATGGCTTCGTTCACCACCAGACCCCATGGATCCGAATGCGATGGGAAGACAAAAATTTCAGCCAACGCATAGTAGCCGGCGAGCTGATCACGCTGGACGAAGCCGGCGCATCGGACCTGTCCCGGGGCAATCTGCAGGGCTCGACGAGTGACCTCCTCGCGAGCAATTCCCTCTCCTACCAGAACCAGACTGACCAGCGTGCGTAATTCAGGAGTCAGTTTGCCATAGGCTTCCAGCAGATCAAATACTCCTTTTTCGCGGACCAGCCTGCCCACGAACAGGAAAAATCGCGGCGGCAATTGCAGGGCCTGGCGGTGCCCCTCCGCCTCCTGACGAACCGCCCCAGCCCGTTGGGCAAAGAGTTCTGTATCCACCGCATTGGGCGCAGTAAAAACGTCGCTCTCGAGCACCCCGTAGTTCATAACGTACCGCAACGAAGACTTCCCGGGGACAACGAAAGCGCTGCAACGCCTGATGAATCTCCTTTTCAGGAATTCGATCACCCGGTTACGGCTGCGAGTGTCCCGCTCCGTGCTCTCCACCCACAAAATAAATGGGACCCGGCGCCGGCGTGCCCAGCGCATGGCCTGCCATGAAGCCAGATAATTGTAGCCTCCGCACAGGATGGCGTCCGGTGCCGCCCGCTGCAGTCCCTCTTTCAGACGGCGGTTAAGCAGCAGGTTGTGCCCGGCAAATTTCCGCCGCCAGGATGGAAGCACCTGGTAGGAAAAGTGAATCTCATCCTTGTACACCAGCCAGTCGCGCAATTTGGGATCGCTTTCCGCGAGAAAGATCACATGGAGATCAATATCCTCACGCTGGGCCAAAGCGTTGAATACCGGAATGCGGTAGGGCGCGATAATTTCGGTCAGGACGACCAGCCGCCGCCTCATGCCCGGCACTCCTGGTAGAGACGGAACAACCGCGCCGCCTGGTGCCCCAGGCTGTATCCCTGCAAAATGGTCCGACGCGCAGCATGACCCATCGTTCGCCGTAGCTCCGGCTGCTGCAGAAGCCGGGTGAGAGTGTCGGTTAGTTCCTGGAGCTCGCCGGCCCCAATCAGACATCCGTTGACTCCCGGCTCAACCACTTCTTCAATCCCCTGGCCGCGACATGCGATAACCGGTTTGCCCGCCGACATTGCCTCCAGATACACGCATCCCAGTCCCTCGTAGCGGCTGGGTAATGCAAAAACTGTAGCGCGCCGCATGGCGTCGGCTACCTGGCGGCGGCCCTGCCGTCCTCGAAAATTAACTTTGGCGGCTATACCCAGTTCGTCAGCCAGCTTCTGCAGGCGAGACCGTTCCGGCCCGTCGCCGATGATCTCCAGCGAAAGCCTGGGAAACTGGTCTTGGATGGCGGCAAAGGCTCGCAACAACAACTCGTGTCCCTTGATCGGAATAAGGTTGCCCACGCAGAGGATCAGTGGCTCGCCTGGCTCACCATCCGCCGCCGAAAACATTTCCGGATCGGCACCGTTATAGATGACTGTGGCGTTCACTCGCGGGCCGGCGCCCCCGATCACCTGGTCGCGGACTTTTTCGCTGATGCAGATCACCGAGCGTGCCGAGCCATATACAGATCGCGATATGCGGGCACACCACTCCCCGGCCCGGCCTTCAACCTGCCGGGTGGAAAAGGCATCGAGGCCATGCACGGTCACCACGAAGGGTATTTTCAACTCCCGGCTGAGCAGCGTGGCGGCCTGCCCGCACGGCAGCGCGGAATGGGCATGGATCACGTGTACGGGTTTCGAAGCGTGCAGGCGCCGGATCTCAGGCAGCAGCCTGGCGAAAAGAAAGGCCCCCGCACTGGACAAACCACGACCGCCGGGAATGGAAAAGAAACGCACCCGTCGCGCCCCCACCGCAGAGTCGCTGACCGCTGCGCCGCCTCGATAAAAGGGCTGCACCGCCCGCACCGTGTTTGCCACTCCCAGCCGGGCGAGTTCGGCCAGCGGCTCCGCCACGAAGCAGCCCTGAGCGTCGTCCCCTCTCACCGGATAGAACGGCGTCAAGGTCAGGACGTGCAGTGGTTCCTGGAGCGTGACCAATTCCGGGATGCTGGAATCAGCGGCGGTCATGCGGCTCGGGGCGTGGTCTTCCGCGATATCAGATCCAGAAACACTTCTTCCCAGCGGCGCGCGACCGGACCCCAGTCGAACTTCTGGCTGTGCTTGCGGCCTGCTTCTCCAAAATTTCGTCGCTGTTCGGGCGACCCCAGCAGTTCTCCCAGCCGGACAAACAGTTCCGCCTCTGAACCAACCAGGTAGCCGCTCTCCCCATCTACGACGGTTTCTGGCTGATAGTTATTTCGTGCGATCACGGGCAGGCCGCACGCGGCGGCTTCCAGCAGGACTTTCGGAGATCCTTCCCAGGTGGATGGAAACATAAAAACATCCGCTTGCTGATATTGCTGCTTCAACTCTTCCACCTGCAGCAAGCCGGCCAGCCTGACGTTGCCGATCCGCTCGCGCTCGATCCGCTCTTTCAATTCGTCCTCCATCAGGCCTTCGCCCACCAGGACAAAATCCGCTCCGGGAAAACGGGCCGCGGCCTCGCAGCAGCAATTGCGGCTGCTTGAACGGCCGCAGAGATCCCACAAACAAGACTCTTGGACGATGGTTGGCCGCGCGGTCCCATGCGGGCGTGAAGAAACTCGTGTCCACGCCCGTGGGCACGATCTCGCTGGGCAAGTTGTATTCCCGCTGCAAGCTGCGCTTCACCGACCCGGCATTGCTGAACAGATAGTCGCACCGCAGGACGGTCCGTTCCCAGAGATCGACCGCCTCCGGAGCGACGCTGGGTTCATTCTTCAGGTCCGATTGTGACTCGACGGTGCCGATGGTGATGCGGCCGTCCTGCCAGCGTCTTCGCAATCCCATATAGAGCCGGCTGGCAGGAGACGACTTTACGTAGAACAGGATTTCATGGCGCCCCAGCACAAACTCACGGAAGATTCTGACCGTACGACGACGCTGCGGCAAGCGAACCAACCTGGTGTTGGGTCGCTGCTCCACGTCGCGATCAGGCCGGCCTGAACAAAAAACGCTCACATGAAAGCGCTCTGGATCCAGCCGCCGGATGATCTCGCGGGCATTGGTCATCTGCGCATTGGTAAGACCCTGGTCAGCCAGGCTGTCCACGAGGATTCGCACAGGGCTCATAGGCGAACTGACCAGCAACCGCGTCTCTCCCGGCGCAACGCGGTCATGCTAAGCGGAATGGGGCTGGCCTATTTTAGCCGAAGTGGCAATCGTCGTGACCAATCTCAGTGGCCAATCGCCGTGTCCAAAAGAAGATCGCGCAGTCGCGCCGACAGGCGGTACCCTGCGTCCCGCGATTGCAGCGAGTCCGAGATATGCTGCCGGGCCCGATCCAGCAGCCGCCGGCGAACCGCTTTCTCCGCTTCCGGCGGCAGCGGCCTCAGTTCACCAGGATCCGAATCCAGGTCATACAACTGCTCCTGCTTCGTCGCCGAATTGAAGTCGAGCACCAGCTTGTAACGCGCCTCGCGCACCGCCAGCAGGCGCGCCTGCAGGCGGTCCTGCACCACAAAGGGGTTCTTGCATCCGGAAATGCATTCGATCACCGCGTCGCTCTCACCGCTCTTTCCCGCAGCCGAGCGGCGCGGCGTGACTGCGTCCCCGGAAACTGCCGGGAACGGGAACCTCGACCAGTTCCAGCAAAGTGGGCGCCAGATGCAACAGGCTGAAAGGAGCCGCCACGGTTCCGGGAGTCAGTCCAGGCGCACGCAGCAGCAGAGGGACCCGCACCAGTTCTTCAGAGACTCTCGAAGGTGGATGGTAGCGGCCACCATGGTCGAGGAATTCCTCGCCGTGATCGGCGGTGAGGGCCATGACGCAGTTTTCCCACACGCCCAGGCCCCGCAGCGTGTCCACCAGGCGCGCCACCTGCGCATCGACCCACCGAATCCCGGCATCGTAGAGCGTCATGACGTCTTTGCAGTGCCGCTGCAAGCGCGATGCTCCCAGGTCGCTGCGGTTCCAGTACGAATTCAGATAGCGCGCTCGCCGGGCGTCCAGCGAATCCTGCCCCATCAATTCGAGCGCCTCACGCCGCGGGTAGTATGGCGAATGCGGATCCATGAGATGCAGCCAGAGAAAGAATGGCCGGCCCGCGATGCCGGTCAGCCAGTCGCGTGCATGGTCAACCATGACATCGGCTGCCGGAAACCGCCGCAACTGGTCGAGTGACAGCGTTGGCACGGATGCCAGCCGCTGGCAGTACTGGAAGTACAGTTCGTCGTACAGCGCGCCAACGGGGCCAAGCGCATGGGAAACTTTTGCCAGACGCCGGTTCCATCGGCTCAGCGCGGTTGAATCCGCGCCGCGGTCCGATACTTCAGTCGACGGGCACGGGGTCGGAATCCAGAAAATCCTTGAATATGCTGAAGCCGGCGTCGTACCCGAAACGCGGTGATAGATAAGGATTGGCCGCGAGAAAGGCCGCCGTCGCATGGCCGGCGTCATTCAACACCGTGGCGAGCGTGGGTTCTCCGGGAGCCAGGCCAACCACGTCCCGCCCCAGGCTGAGTGGATAACGCGACGCCATCACCGCGGGAAACGAGAAATACGTCGGAGCGCCGGCCACGATCGCGTTGGAAAATGTCAGGCTTCCGCTTGCGAACGAGTCGAGAAAAGGAGTGGTGGGGCGCGGGTAGCCGAGAAAGCCGGCATGATCCGCCCGGAAGCAATCCACCGTGATCAACACCAGCGATCGCGGAGACTTCATGGCTAGTTTCGTGTCCCGGAAATTCATTGAATTAATAATATTGTCATCCCGACCGGAGCGGAGCGCAGCGAGCGCAGTGGAGGGACCTGCTGTTGCAGGCAACTCGAGCTGCGCGGCTGACATTTTCGATATTCTCGGACTTCAGCTTGTCCCCGGCGTGGCGCATCTCCACTTGCCGTTGCCTTGCCTGACTTCAACCGAAACCGGCCCGCGCGGACCCTTGAATTTCCCCCGGTTAACCAGTTCGTACACGTCCAGGTCGTGCACGTAAAGCAAATTGGGATGTTTCGCTTCCAGAGCGCCCAGAAATTCGTCCAATACGCGCAAGGCAGGACCGCGAAAATCTTTCAACGAAGAATGGAAATTGATGGAATGGATGGAAATGATCGCCGGGATGCCGCGCTCGAAGCAGCGTTCCGCCAGCTGCATGTATTTTTCCAGAGAGAGCCCGCGCTCGAAGGGTTCAACGTCGATGGTGCGATGCAGGTTGAGCATCCCGCACTCGTCCATGTGGGGAGGCAACGCGCCGCCGCTGCCGTTCTGGGCCACCTTTATGCCGCACTGCGACCATGCCCGGCGAGTATCGTCGTTCGCACGATATCCGGGAGCGCACGCCGACAATGGAGCCATGGCGAAAACTTTCTGAAATTCCCGCGCCGCTTCGGCAATCACATTTCCCTGGATCTCCGCCTCCAGAAATCCAGCTTGTGGTTTCTCGGGATTGCAATACTCGTATCCGATCCAGGGCATGCGCCAGTAGATGTAAGGCGTCTCCGCCTTCCACAGAGTGTGCAGCAGGTTGTTGCGGTCTCCATGCACGGTCAGGGCTCGCTCCACTGCCGGCCGGCAGAAGTGGGTCAAACCGTGCAGGGCAGGATAGAACACATCTTCTGAAATACCCTGCCGGTAAGTTTCAAAGAGTCCGGGCCGTTTCCAGGCGCCGGGCAAGCCCTGGCTGAGCGGCAGCAGATGAATATCTAGAAATCCGCTCTCAGCAGTCTTATGGAAGTCCAGGTTGGCCAGAAGAAAATTCATCACCATGCAGGCCGGACGCCCGGTGGCATCGCGATGCCGTCTCAGCATATCGCGCAACGCCATCACGTCTTCGGCGGTTTCGAGCGAGTAATAATCGTAGGGATTTTCACCCAGATGAATTCCGCTGGCGCGAAGCTCCTCGTACCCTTCACGGTCGCGCACCCCCACGCGGCCCCAATCATCGCTCTGCAGGAGAACCAGGGGACGCGAGAAAGAGAAAGCTGCCGGAGCAGAAGTTCTACCGAGGCCGCGCAGCTTCCTGGCAAAATCTAACAATATGTCTTCTCCCGGGATCCGGCTTAAAGCGGGAAAAATCAGAATAGCAGCATGCTTCCCGGCTCACTAGCGGCGTGTGTCATTTTCGGGCCATCGCACTGTAGTTCACGGTAAAGGCCTGGCTCCGGCTGCGCACCATTTCCTCCAGCCCGAATCCCACCAGATTGAAAAAAGGAATGACCGTGTAACTCAGGACGGACCGAAGCAACGAGTACCTGGCAAGCAGATGGACGCCAACGTTGATGGTGCGGAAGAAACCCGCAATACTCCCACCCTCAGGCACGACTTCAACTTGCGCGAAAGCAGACAACAGCTGTCGCAGACCAGCAGGCAGAAAACGCCATCGGTCTTCGTCGGCATCTTGCGGGAACATGGCCGGAACACTCAGCAATAGCCTGCCCCCAGGCTTGAGCACGCGGTGAATCTCGGAGAGCACGCGGCCCGGGTCGGGCGCATATTCCAGCATTTGAGTGCACAAGACCAGGTCAAATCCCTGATCGCGAAACGGAATCTGTTCCGCGCTGGCGATAACATCGACCAGAGGGGTAGAGCGGATATCCAGAGCCAGGTAGCGCGTCCCCGGCAGCAGCGCCCGATAAGGCTGAACCCGTCCTCCGATATCCAGGACGGCCGCGCCCTCCGGGAGCGAACTCTCCAGCCAGTGGAGAAACAACTCACGACGCTTCCTGAGGACCAGCCAATTGGGATTGGTGATCGACGGGTAGAGCCGTTCCCTGCCTGCTTTTTGGACCTGCTCCAGCGTTTCCTTCGGTGGCATGGAGTCTCGGAAGTGTCGAACGGAACCGTGCCTCTCAGATGTATCCCAGATCCTTGAGTCTTTTCTCAATGACGCGTTGCTCAGCCTGATCCATTTGCGCTGCCTGGTCGCGCAACAACTCGCGCAACACGAATACCAGAAGTTCCTCCAGACTGCCGAAGCGCGCGCTAAAACGGCGCTCAGCCTCGTGGCAAAGCTCGTCCGGCAAACGCACCTCACGTAAGTCGCTGGACATCAGACGTTTCCTTCCGCCCGCAGCGCGCCTCGCACTCTGGACCAGACCGCGCTCGCAATGAGCCGGTCGTCGGCATCGAGACCGCACGCCATCGCGATAGCGATGAACGACAGGTAGGCCAGCGATATTCCGGCTACAATTCCGATCCACTCTGGTTGGACTGCCTTCATCATGGCCTTCAACAGCAGCAACACCGCGAGATTTCCGCAGACCGGAGGCAGCAGGCGCCAGTAACTGCGGCCATATGGAAGCAGACCTAACTTGCGCCGCACTTCCAGGAGATACCAAATGTTAGTGATGGCATTGGTCACGGCGGCTCCAACCGCGGCGCCCATGATTCCCCATTTTGGAATGAGAACAACGTTCAGCGCCAGAATTCCACAGGCCATTACCGCCTGGATCCTGATCAGACTGCGCTGGTGTCCCGACATAAGCAGCAGGTAACCGACCGAGCCAACCGCACAGTTTATCAGCTGGCCCAACGTGCCAATCACCAGCACCGCCGACCCTATCTCAAAGTCCCGGCCGAAAATGCGCATCAACGCCGGGGCAAAAATGATCATTCCCGCCGCCAGCGGCAGGGTGAATCCCAGGATCCATTTCGTAAGCGTCTGGAAGATGCGGCCCAGCAGTTCGATCTGGCCGCGCGCATACAGGTCCGCAATCGTCGGTGAGAATATCTGGTTCACCGACTGCAGAACGATGGGAAGAAATGCCACCAACGCCATGGCCACGGCGTAGATTCCCACTTCGCGGGCATTGAGGTAGAAGCCGATCAGGATTTTGTCGGCCTGCGACATCAGGTATTCCAGAAAACTGACGCCGAATGCCACCGCCGAGAACGAAATCACATCTTTCTCGATCGAAGCCAGCCCACCGGAAAATGCACGCGCGGCGCTGGGCGTCAGCTTCCAGACCGCGAACACCAGCAGGACAATCACCACCAACGCGCTCGCCGCCTGGGCAAAAATGTATCCCCAAAGACCGAGGCCCGCGGCGACCAGTGCCAGAGTGAAAACCATGGTCAACGGGTTGCCGATGAAGCTGGTGATAACGGTGCGGCGCGCAACGTCCCTGTAGCCCGTCAGCACCTGGCCCAGGAACCCGGTCAGGGCGCCGAAGATCATGATCAGCGCGAACAAACCCAGATAGCGATTTAACGCCGGCGTGTGATAGATGTGGACCGCCACCCACGGCCCAACCAGCAGCACCGCTCCGCCCAGCACAAGATTGAAAAATAACAGGAGTGCTGTGCTGCGAACCAGAAATCCGCGCAGCAGGTCGAACTTGCCGGTGGCGCTGTAGGCCGCCACAAAGCGCACCGCCGAGTAAGGCAGGCCGAGGGCGTTGAAGATTCCCAGCAGGCCCACGATGGTCATACCCAGCGCGTAGATGCCCAGGGCCTCGGCCCCCAGCACCCGGGCCAGATAAATCTTGAAGAGGTATCCCGCGGCCGCGGTAAAAATCGTGCCCGCAAAGAACACCGCCGAATGACGCGAGATGTGCCCCATCTGCTGGCGAAAGCTCGGGGCCTCCGCCAGCCTGGGTTGAAGCTCCAGGACGGCGTCGGCGGGCGGCGTTTTGGCGGGCAAGGCTCCTGACATATGTGCGATTACGCCGGGGCTTTTATCGGTTCCGAAAACGAAGTGGTGCGCAAGAGCAAATCCCGCAGTTTCGCCGGATCCATCGTTTCCCACAGGTTGGGCCGCAGTTCAACGGTCTTGCTCTTCATCGCAAGCAGGCGAGGAATCTCGCTCAACTCGCCGGCCGACTCCAGCACCTGTCCGATGCCAAATCTCGCGAACTGCTCGAGGTATCCCGAGGTTGTATCGCGCAACCAGGAACACAGGAACACCGGTGTCCCCTGGGCGGCGCACTGCAACGCCACCGTGGATTGCACGGTCAGGGCAAGGCGGATATTTCTCCATAGTTCAGGCGTGGGCGCTCCCGCGATCACTTCGATCCCGGGCTCCTGTTCGGGCAGGTATTTTCTCAGGATTCGCCGGTGCCCTCGAACGCTCTCAAAGGGATGAATCTTAAAAACCAGCTTGAGCTTACAGCCCTGAGACAGGGCCCATAATTTCGGCAGGAGATCGCGGTACACCTCTTCAGTGCGCCATCCTCCCGCCTGATAGGGTTCGCTGAAAAACACCAGCCACGCCTGACTCGGCTGGGTCGCCGCCTTCGCCGCGGCCGGTCGGGACGGCAATCCCTGGCCGCCCAGCACAACTTTTTCCGCGGGCACGCCGCACGACCGCAACAAGTAATCGCGCTCAATTTCGCCCTTGGCCAGATAGATGTCGGCATACGGCGCCTTTACCGCCATCTTCGAATCCATCGCTCCATGATGGCAGGCCAGGGTTGGAAGGCCACGGTTCCTGGCGAGCATCAGCGGCAGGCGAGTGTAGGGATTGCTGTCGTCGCAGCACAGGCATCCGTCGATGGTTTCCGATTCAAAGACCTGGCTCCAGGCGTCTCGCACAGCGATTCCCCACCGCATCAAACCCGGAATCCGGTCGAGAACTCCAGTCGCATTCGCGGCCGAATATTCTTCCGCACCCGCAATCAGCCGGTCCTTCAGCAACTCCCATGCTCTGGTCAGAGCGGCGGCTTCATCCCTGCTCGGCAGGCACGAAGTAAGGATCCAACGATGTGGTGGAAACATTCGCTGGCACAGATTTCAGTCGGGCACTGTTTCTGGCATAGACCAGAAGAAACCTCTCACTGGGAAGCAGAGCGGCGTAAGAAACAGCGGTGCGCGACACATTGACATAGGCGGACGGCAACAGCACCACCGGCTTCCCGGGAGTCCGGCGCCCGTGAGCGAACCGCCGCCGCATCCGGTGTTCACGATCGAATTTGTCTTGAACCACCTGGCTGATCTGCGCCGGGTCCAACTGAGCAAAAACATTGCGATAGTGTTGCGCCCATCGTCTGATGGAATGGAATCCAGCTTCCAGCCTGACGTGCTTCGCTCCCGTCAACGTCTGCAGCGCTGTGGCCGCGGCGCTGGGCCGGCTGGCAGACAGCTCGCACCCGCCCTTCAATTCCCGCGCCAGGCGGCCAATCAGAATCAGCTGCCGAAGGTCAGGCTCGATCAGCAGAGATAGCACATCCCACCAGTCGATTCCGAGGCCATCCACCATCCGGCTGGTCCCAAGTCGCAGCAGTTCCCGGATGCGGCGCAGATCTTCACCATCGTTGGAAAATTCGTACAGGCTGATGACGCGCGCCTGCGCCTGGCTGCTCCACCTCTCATAAGTGGAAGCCGGCGCTCGGCCGAGATCGACCACCAGGTCCCATCCCCTGCCCGGGTGCGTTCCCGGAATCGGGTCGTCGGGATGGAGCAGAAGCACTCTCATGGTTTCACGCTCTCTGCGGAAGGGCGGCCGACCAGCCGTCGCACCCAGTGTTCCAGACGGGGCGAAGTTTTTACCGCCGCCGCCGCGTGATAGCGCACCTTTTCCCGCAGGCGCACCGCGCGCGAATCCGTAATTGTAGCGTGCAGGGTTTGACGGTACGCGCCGGCGAAACGGTTCTTGTAACCTTCCTCGCCCAGTCCCAGGTCCAGAAGATGTATGGCCGCATCGTCGCAAGCCTGCTCCACCATTTTTGTCAGCAGGCAGAACCCGGGAGAAAACTGCCGCCACCTGGCATCAAACGTCGGCTGGTAATAGAACCAGCTTCCGGCAAACTGGAATCCATAGTTCCAGGCCACGGGCTCGTCGCCGGCCAGCAGGCGGGTCAAGACCAGCCAACCCGCTCCGGAAAGCAGTTCGGCCAGCCCGGAAAGAAAGTTCTGCCGTTCCGCGCTGGCCAGATTGCTGGCCCGGCCACCGGCGCGAAAGCGGGCCACATGAGCTTCCACGAAGCGCGGCAGATTGGCCGAAATACTATTCCACTGGGTCAGGTGGTCCACTGTCACCGGGCCGGTTTTCTCCAGGCCCCTGAGGTAAGAGCGAAATGCTTTCCGTTTGACCACCGACTCTTTCAGTTCCTGCCGCTCCTTCGGCGTCCCCAACCTGATCTGGGCACAGCGGTAAGCCGGACGCGAAAATACCAGGTACCCATGCTTTTCCGCGGCTGCCTTCAGGGTGAGCGAGGTCGCTGAATCTGCCGGCAGATTGGCCAGGCGCAATATCGGCGGATGGAGCCGGGCGAGTTCTCCCAATACGCCGGCCACGAATTCCGCCCTCTGCCGGGGATGACAAATGAAATCGCAATAATCGGCCGTGCTTCCGGCCAGAAAGGACATCTGCTTTCCGGTTTCATCGGTAGCCAGGGCCGCGACCCCCGCCAGGGTATCGCCCTCGTAGCCCAGCAGCAGTAGAGGCTTCAGCGACGGTTGATAAGCTCGGCCCACCGCCATCGCCCACTCCCAGGTATAGAAAACTTCCGGACGATCCATCTGGAGCACCAGCGCATTCCACTGATCGCGGAGCTTCCGGTCTTCCGGGACCTGCATCTGGACGCTTAAGCGCAAAGTTCACCCGCCGCACTTTCCTTGCAGAAAACGTAGTAGTACCAATCGGTAACCAACTCGTGGCTGCGCCTGGGATAGTCATCACCCAGAAGATCCAGCTGGCGAAAATCGAACCGGGCCAACTCCTCGCGAACTCTGGCCGGGGTCCAGCAGTGCGTCATCCAGCCCCCGTGGGCACGATCGAACAGGTAGCCTTCGCCCCGCCAAAAGGCTGGCTTGGGCACACGCCGCAGCACTCGTCCGGCGGATTCAACAACCGCGCGCAAGACTGAATGTAATCCCTTCGCTCCTGTCAGTGACCACAGCGTTGCCGGAAAGAAAATACTCTGCTCCGAAACCAGTTTCCGCGCGAATGCGCGCAGGCGCTCCCGGTCCCATGCCGGCCGGACGACAATTGACCGCGGATTGTGCGACGAAAATATCAGCACTCCCCCGGCCCGTAGCACCCGCGCGCACTCCCGCAGGCACTGCCAGCGCCGTTCCGCGGGGGAAACGCAGTCCAGCCCATTGAACGCGATCACCACCGCATCAAAAGAGGCATCGGAAAATCCCGACAGGTCCGAGGCATCGCACACCTGGAACTCCAATTCGGGGAACTTACGCCCGCAGGATTGGACCATCTCTTCCGAATAGTCCACTCCAACATAGCGGGCCGCCTTTTGAGAAAGGTAGGGAGTGGTCCGCCCTCCGCCGACTCCAAGGTCGAGAATCGCCATGCCCGGCTTTATGTAGGTATCAAAGAGAAGGCGCTCACACGCCGTCAGATAGTCCAGCGCCGCATAGTGCGAAACCACCTCAGCGGTGCGATAGGCCTGCAGATTGGACGCCTTCGTCTCCACCCGCGCGGATTGGGCTCGCAAAGGCATGATGGTCCTGCTGCTCCTCAGGCGGAGCCCAGAAAACGCTGCCGCAATGACCGGTAAAAACCGGAAACGTGAGCTTCGAATTCGCCCAGATTCATTTCGCCGGTGACGTGCACCCGGGGCAAAGCAAACCGCGGCATGGGAGCGCCGAAGCCGCCCCCGACATTCAGGAAGGCACAGCTGAAGCCGGCGCGCTCCGCCATCTCCTGCTCCCGTCCGGTGGCCGAAGCCGCATCCCCGAAGGGATAGGCCAACGCCCACACCGGTTGGCCAATCACCTGCTCGAGGCGGGCGCGGCTTTCGGCGATCTCGGCCCACGCGGCTTCGGGAGGCAGTTGCGACAGCAGGGGGTGGGTCAAGGTGTGCGCCCCCACTCCCATCCCCGCGGCCACCAGCGATCGCACCTCCTCGGCATTCAGCATCAGGAACCGGCGGCGCAAGGGACCGGACAGGACATGCGTGCTCCAATCGTCACTCAGGCCAAGCTGTGCCTGCACTTCGTCCACCCTCGCCTGGCGCTCCGCCGCGTCGAATCGCGACAAATGCCTGACCAGCGTCCACCACAGTCGCCGTTTGTCCGGCAGGGTCCGTGATCGCGCCTGAAAGCCGTCGCGCAGGTCCAAGGTTATATCTTCTCTGACCGCGAGCACCATCAGGTATAGCTGTTCGTACCACAGCATGGCCGGCACCGCACCCAGCGAAGCGCCCGTAACGAAAAACAGACACGACAGGCTGTGCTCCTGAAGAATAGGCACCATGTCAGTCAGGGTATTCCGCAAATCGTCGTCGCAGGTCAGCAGCACGGCCCGCGCCGGCAAATCCCGTTTCGCCTCACACCAGTCAAGAAACTGCTGGGGAGAAATCACGCTGTAATGGTCCTTCAGCAGACGAAGTTGCCGGCGAAATGAATCCGCGCTCACCAGGCTGCCGTCGAGATCAGGATCGATCATCTTGTAGCCCTGGGGAACGATTCCGTGATAGGTCACAATCGCCGGCCCCGCTCCGTTGCGGCGGCGAAGATAGCCCAGCTTCGCCAGGCCGGGAAACACCGCGTGCTTCAGGAGCGGACTGACAACTCTCATTGATTCTCGACTAGATCCCAATCGAGTGGCGTGCCGCGGGGAATGTCCCGCGCAGCGCGCTTCCCCAGGACCTGTGGAAGATGGCGGGTATGGAGCCCATGCGCCGGCCGGATCGATCGGACATTCCGGGCGGTGAACTCTTCCCCGCGCTGCAGGTCCTGCACCACAAACAGCGACCTCCTGAAAAACCAGGCTGCTGGCTTCCTGCGCGCTGGGCTCCGAAGTGCACTCCCGCCCAGGGCGCGTTCCGTCGTGCGTACCGCCTCCACCATCGCCTTGAACTCCTGCGGTTCCAGGGAAAATTCGCTGTCTGGACCTTTCAACGTTCGCGAAAGAGTGATGTGCTTCTCGATGATACAGGCGCCCAGCGTCACCGCCGCCACCGCCACCGCGCTACCCATCGTGTGATCAGACAGCCCGGCGGGAACTGCGAAGCGCCTGGCCAGTTCGGGAATCGTCCGCAGATTCATGTCGTCCGCCGTAGCCGGATAGGCGCTGGTGCACTTCAATAACGCAATCTGGGTTGCGCCCGCCTGCCGCGCCGCCTGCACCGCCTCCTCAATCTCCTCGACCGTCGCCATTCCCGTGGACATAATCAGAGGTTTGCCGGTCCTCGCCATTTTCTGGATGAGTCCGATATCCACCAATTCGAAGGAAGCCAGTTTGTGCGCCGGAACATTCATCTTCTCCAGGAAATCCACGGCGCTGTCGTCGAAGGGAGTCGAAAAAAGATCCATGCCCAGATCGTTGGCCACCTGCTTGAGCCTGGGCTGCCACTCCCATGGCGTATAGGCCTCGCGATAAAGCTCATGGAGCGTGCGCCCGTCCCAAAGCGTGCCTCCGGCAATGCGGAACGGCTCGCGCTCGCATGCGATGGTGATGGTGTCGGCGGTGTAAGTCTGCAGCTTGACCGCGTCCGCGCCCGAGTCTTTGGCGGCCTGAATGATTTTTACCGCCTGATCAAAATCCTGGTTGTGATTGGCGGAAAGCTCGGCGACAACATAAACCGGTTGGCCCGGCCCGATTGTCCTCCTTCCAATTTGAAGAGTCGGGGTCATTGCGCACCCATGTTCTCGCCCATGTGGTGAGCAACTTCAGCCGGTAAAAGGGGCGGCCGCCTGCCCGCGCGCAAAATTTCTCGCGATCGCGGGCCCTCGTTAAAAATCAAATCCAGAACCGAAGCGAAAGGCTGAAAGGGAGGGAAGAGTTGTTTGTATTCCGGATGTTCGTAATGCTGGAATACCACCTCGATGCCTCTTGCCAACAGTGTGTCCTTTTCTTTCAACAGATAAACAGACGAGCCGAGCGGCGACACATATAACTTCGCTTGCTGGGATTCGCATAAGTTAGCTAGAAGTTCGGTTCGTTTGCCCGACTGCCGCAGGCCGGACGAAACCACTAACCTGGTTTCAATTCCCAACGCGGTCATGAACCACTCGATCAATCGGATGTTCAAATCTGCCAGCAGTGTTCCCTCCGGTGAGGTCAGGCGAGAACTTAAGTCATCGAAATACTGCTCAAAGAACTGCGACCGCCGGTAGTTAAGCTCGATAGCTCGACAATGATTGCGGCAGAACTCGGAGCTCCGAATTTCAACGTCCTTGATCGCCTGGCCAAGGCGTCCCCGGAAGATCACTGGGACGGTCAGCCATTGCAGCCCCACCGGCGTCTTAATGCGATTGCGCTGTTGCCACGATTGCTTTTCAAATTGAACATCGTCCAGCAGAACAAACGCATCCACCTGTCGATCAGGTCGAATAACCCAACCAGGGCAAATACGTTGGCTGGCAAATGGCAAGTTTCATCGCTTCGCTCTTTGCGTGGTTGCCAGAACCAGGCGTTCGGACACTCTCTGAAATCCCATGGATCTCCACAGTTCGGCGGCCGCCCGGTTTCCGTCCACCACCTCCAGCTGGATCTTGGATGGAAATGCTTCCAACAATTCCTGGATCACCGATTCCGCGCAGGCTCGGGCAATCCCCTTCCGTCGTTGCTCTGGAACAATGTAGAGTTCGTAAATTGCCCCCGTCTTGCGCGGCAGGAATCGGTGCTCTTCAACCCCGTACAGGACAAAGCCTACTCGCAGTCCGTCCGCGACAACCCAGCGGAGTGAATAATTCCGGTTGCTAAGAATGTTCTCGAAGTAGGAAGCCTTCCAGTCCTCGGCCGGCGTGAACCGGGAATTCAGTTCCCGGAAGTGCTCCTCAGCCATCGCCATAAAGTTCTCGCGGTCGCCGCTCGCGACCGCTACCAAGTCCGGAATCGCGCTCACTCCGAATCTCCTCTCAGCAACTCCTGGAGGACGCGGCGAGGCCCTTCCCCATCCACCATGTGTCGACCATCTCAGCCATGTCTTGCCTGCGCGGGCATGAATAGCCAGCTCGCGGATCGCTGTGATCAGTCCGGTTTCTTCAAATTTGTTGACGGGACCCAGGTTGTGAACGGCTCCGAGAGTACCGCAATCGACTCACAATTTGTCCCTGCACTTCATCCCGGCTATAGCTTAAGCTCGCGCAGCCCATGTAGAGAAGCTCCCACAGCGTTCCGCCGGCACAGATCACCGCCAGGTCGGAACTTCGCCATCCATTCCGGCACATTGGGAGGGTCGCAAACGATGTCGAATGGTAGAGGAGTCGAGTTCATGACACGTTGCAACTCCAGCCTGCGCGGATTGCTGCCACCTACCAGTACGGTTGTCGCAATATCCGGAAGCATTCTCTTGGAAAGTGCCTCGATCACCCGGAATGTCAACCCATCCGGATCGCTTCCCCCGATTGTGATGAGAAGCCGTTGAGCAATCGGACGAGTCGCGCGCTTCCAGTTCCGCCACGCTCGGAATTCTCTTCGCAGCATCACGTAGCGGCTCCCCAGCATCAATCGCGTATAGGCTTCGCGATTCCTGTCTTGCTCCTTCGCGGCTGTCCAATCCCTGATCCAGTACAAGGTCCGCGCAGTAATCCCGACAGTGCCCACCGTCATCCACGACCAGTACCTTCAGGCCTGCAGCCTTTAAAGTGCGCTGATACTGACATGAAACTGATAGCCATCGACCACGACCCAACTCGCTCGATGGGACACGGCCAGTTCCGGAGGCGGTCGACGTCCGGTTCGCTCGCGGGGGGCGCCCCTCATGCAACACGTCACACTTCTCGGCGCGGAGCGTTCTTTCACCGCCGCTGGTGCTTCCGCCATGGCGAAAATGCACTCTCCGCCTTCGTCCTGCCAGGCTTGGGCCAGCGCGAGGCAGCGCATGACGTGGCCTGTACCCATGGCGACGCTGGCGTCGGCGCGAATGATGAGAGTCCCGGGCCGCATCAATGCTCGCGCAGTGATTTCTGCAGGACCTGCGAGTTAAGTTCGGCCAGCTCCGGCTCGCGCTTCATTAGTGCAATCACGTCCTGCCAGGAGAAATCGTCATCGCCGTCGAAGCGGGAGTAGATCGCGCGCAGCAATTCCAGGTCCTCGCGCGTGTCCACGGTCCAGCGATAGCGGCTGTAATCCGCAGCACCACTGCGAGAGGCCAGCCTGAAAATCTGCGGATGCTCGTACAAATATGGAGTCACATGCTCCCGCTGGTGAGGTTCGCGAGCCTCGCGCCAGGCTCGGTCGAGGGCGTCGAAAGTGAAAACCTCGGTATCAAGTCCACGAGGATAGGTGCGGGGAATAACATTGCTCGCATAGTCCGCGTGCTCGTGCCGGAACACTCCAACTGTCTCATCCACCAGGTTCGGGTCGATCAAGGGACAATCCGAAGTGACGCGCACGATTGCGTTCGCCGCATATATGCGCGCGCACTCATAGTAGCGGCCCAGCACGTCCCCCTCCGCACCACGAAAGCACAAAACCTGCAAGCGGTCACATTCCTCGACGATCACTTGTCTCCGGAGCTCTGGTTGTAGCCACCACAATTTGGAAATCTCCTGAGAACGCCCCAGCCGACCCACCACGCGGGCCAAAACCGATCTCCCACACAGGTCCATCAATACCTTGCCCGGCAGCCTGCTGCTGCCCATGCGGGCCTGAATGATGGCGAGTGTTGTCATGCTGGTTTCCAGGTTCTAGCTGATCTATTTGCATCACTCGTGGATGCTGTCTCCGCACTCAACCCGCATCGCGGAAATGAGATATCACCTTTTCGACCGCACGAATCACATCTTCCACGTCCTGATCGCTCATGCCGTGGAACATGGGCAAACTGATCAGGCGCTCGTAGGCATCCTCCGCCACCGGATATTCGCCGCCCCGGTATCCGAAGCGCTCGCGGTAGTAGGGATGGCAATGCACCGGAATGTAATGCACGTTGACCCCGATGTTCTCCGCCCGTAAGGCCGCAAACACCTGGCCCCGGTCGGCCTTCAATCTGGCTCGATCCAGCCGAATGGGATACAGGTGCCAGGCCGGATTGGTCTCAGCGCGAACGACCGGGGGAACTACTCCTGGAATTTCGCGAAATGCGGCCCCATACCGCGCCGCGATTTGCCGGCGGCGCGCCAGATTCGCTTCCAGCTTCTTCAGTTGCTGAATGCCCAGGGCACAGGCAATGTCGGTCAGCCGGTAATTGAAGCCCAGCAGCACCATTTCGTAATGCCACTGTCCTGCTGCCTGGCGTTGGCGCGCGTCGCTGCTGATGCCATGATTGCGAAAGCGGCGCAGCGTCTCGGCAAACTTCGCATTGTCGGTGGTCACCATGCCGCCTTCGCCCGTGGTGATGTGCTTCACCGGATGAAAGCTGAAAACAGTCATGTGCGCCACGCTGCCCACGTGGCGGCCTTTGTACTCGGCACCCAGGGCATGGCTGGCGTCCTCGATCACCACCAGTCCATGTCGTTCGGCGAGATCGAGAATGGGAGAAAGATCGGCTGGATGCCCGGCATAATCCACGGGCAGAAGGGCTCGGGTACGAGGCGTAACCCGTGCAGCCGCCTGTTCAGGATCGAGGTTCAGCGTGTCCGGTGAGACGTCCGCAAAGACAGGGACGGCTTCCTGATAGAGCACACAGTTCGCCGTCGCCACGAAGGTCAGAGGCGAAGTGATGGCCTCGTCCCCGGATTTCAATCCGGCGGTGAAAGCGGCCGCATGCAGTGCCGCCGTCCCCGAACTGAAACTTACCGCGTGCCGGGCTCCCGTCCGGTCCGCGAAGGCCTCTTCGAACTCAGGGATCCGCGGGCCTGTGGTCAGCCAGTCCGATCGCAGCGTGGCGACCACGGCCTGAATATCCCCTTCGTCAATGGACTGGTGCCCGTAGGGCAGCAGAGTTTTTCTTACGGGCGGCCCACCGTGCATGGCCAGCAGGTCACGGCTTGCTGGAGTCACAGTCATGTCTGTTCGCTCACTGCGGTCAGGCCCGCGCCCGCTTCGCCGGCACCACTCGCAGCTTCTCCCCG
Source organism: Terriglobia bacterium (assembly GCA_963699935.1). Lineage (GTDB taxonomy): Bacteria > Acidobacteriota > Terriglobia > Terriglobales > Acidobacteriaceae > JAIQFF01. Next base: position 80,832 of record CAVOVU010000013.1, on the reverse strand, counting down.
GCCGGGGTCTCGGTCTCGATCAGTCCCCGCAACTCTTCCGCGGTAAGCCAGTGCGCGTTGGAATCGCTGCCGTAGCGAAATCCTTCCGGCAGCGGTTGGGCGTCCTTCCAGTTCTGCCCGCTCCACCAGGGATGTGCCGGCTGGATGACGTACATATCGTCGAGCTCGACCGTGTTCCGGGCTTCGTCCTCGGACACCAGCACCTCGTGCAGCTTTTCTCCCGGGCGGATACCAATGCATTCCACCTCGCATCCCGGAGCGATGGTTTCGGCCATGTCGGTCAGCCGCATGCTGGGGATTTTGGGGACGAAAATTTCGCCGCCGTGCATCTGCTCAATCGAGCTCACCACGAAACGCACGCCATGCTCCAGCGTCAGCCAGAAGCGGGTCATGCGGGAATCCGTCAGCGTGATCTTGCCTCGCTTGCGTTGTTCCATGAACACCGGAATCACGCTGCCCCGGCTGCCCACCACGTTGCCATAGCGGGCGCAACTGAAGCGTGTGTCCTGGGCCCCGGCGTAGGCGTTGGCCTGCACAAACATTTTCTCGGCGCAAAGTTTTGTGGCGCCGTAAAGGTTGATGGGATTTACCGCTTTGTCCGTGCTCAACGCCAGAACTCGATGCACGCCCTGGTCGATGGCGGCATCGATCACGTTTCGGCCGCCCATGATGTTGGTCTGGACCGCTTCAAACGGGTTGTATTCGCAGGCTGGCACCTGTTTGAGCGCGGCCGCATGCACCACGATCGAGACTCCGGCAAATGCGCGCTGCAGGCGTTGCGCATCGCGCACATCTCCGATGAAGTAGCGCAGGCTGGGATGATCGAAGCCCGACGTCCGCATGTCATGCTGCTTGAGCTCGTCGCGGCTGAAGATGATGAGCTTTTGCGGATGGTAGTCACGCAGCATCACCTCGGCGAACTTCTTTCCGAACGACCCCGTTCCGCCCGTGACCAGGACTACCTGCTCCTGCCAGTTCATCCTTTACAGCCCCTTTTTTGAATGTGTCCGGATTATAGCGGAGATTGGGAACACACCGTGATTAGCCCGAATTCTGGTGGTGCGCAAGTCTCACCGTCCAACCCACGAACGCATGACCCGATGAACCACGAAGTATCACGAAGGCCAAAGTCTCAATGACTTCCTTCGTGTACCTTCGTGCCCTTCGTGGTTCAGGGTTTGCCCCGGCACGACCAAAAGTGCCGAGCCCAACCTGACCATACTCAGGCACCGGAACCAAATCAGAACTCACCGCAAATTTAAGATCGAGAGCCGTTCCCGGCCGGTGCTAGAATGTGCCTACCAGCGACTCAAAAATTTTCCTGGGAGAGTAGATGGACTCGGGTCCCTTGATTCCGGTCAACGGCCAGGTTCTGCGTGAAGTTCAGGTTGATCATCCCATCGAGTTGAATCGCCAGCTGGGACCCTCTCCTTACCTCACGTTACCCGGGCAGGATTCCGCCCTGCGTGAATACCTTCGTGTCCTGATCAAGCGAAAGTGGCTGGTGATCAGCTGTCTGGCAATTATCTTCGGGGTGGTGACGCTGGCCACCATGCGCAGCACCCGCATTTATGATGCCTACGGAACCATTGCCATCAACAAGACCGATCCCGCGATCCTCAATCTCAAGGACTCGGCCAACGGCGGCGCCTCGGAATACTACGATCCCACCGATCTCGATACCGAAGTCAGAATTCTCAAGAGCGACCTGCTCGCCTTGCAAGTCATCAAGCAGTTGAACCTCGACAAGCAACCGGAATTCGGAGGCACACAGGCCCCCTCCGACTCGCTGGATCTCACCACCGACGCGTTACAGCCCGACTCGGAAAAGACCACCGCCCTGCTCGCCGGATTCAAGGGAGGTCTTCGCGTCTCCCTCATTCCCAACACCAGGATTATCGAGATCCACTATCGCAGTCCGGACAAGACGCTGGCTGCCAACGTGGTAAATACCCTGATTACCACTTATATCGAGCAGAACTTCAAGACCCGCTTTGAGTCCACCATGCAGGCCTCCGACTGGTTGTCCAAACAACTGGTGGACCTCGAAATGAAGGTCCAGACCTCGCAGGAAAAACTGGTCCAATACCAGAAACAACACGAGATCCTGGGGATTGACGAAAAGCAAAATATCACCACTTCCAAACTGGACGAGCTCAACAAGGAACTGACCGCCGCGGAATCGGACCGGATGCAAAAGGAGTCGATCTATCGCCTGGTGCAATCGAGCGACCCGGATACGGCTGCAGCGGCAGCGGTGAGCGCGGCCGGTGGCAGCGGCGGTTCGTCGGGGCTGATGGAGAAGATGCGCGAGCAGCAGGCCGACCTCAAAATCCAGGTGGCCCAGCTCAGCACCCAGTTCGGCAATGCCTATCCCAAGGTTGTGCAGCTCAATACTCAGCTAAAAGAAGTCGACGCTCAGCTCCAGGCCGAGATGATCAAGGTGGTTTCGCGGGTGCGCAGCGGCTACCTCGCTTCCCTGCAGCACGAAAGTATGCTGCGCCAGGCCATGGACAACCAGAAACAGGAAGCCAACAAGCTGAATGAGAGCGCCATCGAGTACAGCCTGTTGAAGCGCGACGTGGAGAGTTATCGCACCCTCTACGAAGGCCTGATGGAAAAACTGAAGGAAGCCGGGGTCACCGCCGGACTTCGCTCCAACAATATCCGCAGTGTGGACAAAGCCCGGGTCCCGACCTATCCCTCCGAGCCCAACGTGCCACGCAATCTCGCTTTCGCGCTGGCCCTCGGCCTTTCGACCGGAATCGGGCTGGCATTTTTACTGGAAGGCATCGACAACACGGTGCGCACTCCGGAGCAGGCCCAGGCCATTTCCGCTTTGCCGTCGCTGGGCATGATTCCTCTGGGCTCCAAGGGTGGCATTGAGGCCGCTGCGAAACGTCTCACCGTGGCCTCTTCCCGCGAAGCCGTGGAACTGGTGACCCAATCGCGGCCCCAGTCCCAGATGGCGGAGTCTTACCGCGCGCTTCGTACCTCCCTTTTGCTGACCTCTCTCGGCGGACCGCCGAAAGTCATCCTGATCACCAGCGCCCTTCCGCAGGAAGGAAAGACCACCACCAGCATCAACACTGCGATCGTCCTTGCCCAGAAAGGCACGCGGGTCCTTTTGATCGATGCTGACCTGCGCCGTCCCAGCATTCACAAAACCCTGGGCATGGGTCCCAAGACCGGTCTCAGCAATGTGCTCACCGGCAACGCCACCCTGCAGCAGGCCGTGGTGCGTTCTAGCATCCTGCCCACGCTTTTCGTGCTCACCGCCGGCACCCCACCGCCCAATCCCGCCGAACTCCTGGCCTCCTCCAACATGAAGGACATCCTGGCTGAACTGCGGGAACAGTACGACCACATCGTCGTGGATACGCCTCCCACTTTATCGGTGACCGATGCCGTAGTCATGTCCACCCGCGCCGATGCCGTCGTGCTGGTGATTCGCTCCGGACAAACCACCAAGCAGGCACTGCGGCGGTCGCGAGACCTTCTGATGCAGGTCAACGCACGGGTCTCCGGCGTGCTGCTGAACGCAGTCGATCTCTCTTCGCCCGACTACTACTACTATTACGAATACCAGGGAAAATACGGCCAGCGTTACTATCAGGAAGACGACCCCGTGGACGACGAGGACTCGATTTCAAGGGCCACTTCGAGCGGCGCATAACGTAGCCATCGACCCTACGTCTGCGCCATTCCTGTAATCACGGACCTGTAAAACACTCAAGATGCGAATACCGCTTAACAGCGCTGCCAGGAAAATTTCCCTGGTGCTGGCGTCTCTGTTGTTTCTGACGGGCTATCTATGGTTCACTGGCCGCGCATTCGGTGGCGCTTTCTTTTCCACCCGGCCCGATCTTGCCAGTTTGCAACGGGCGGTGCGATGGCAGCCCGGGAACGCGGACTATCGCCATCGCCTGGGACGCTACCTTTTTCTGGTGCAGCGCTCTCCAGAAGCTGCCGTCGAGGCCTATCGCGCCTCCGTTGACCTGGATCCACATCAGGCCCGTTACTGGTTTGATCTGGCGGGAGCGTACCAGCTCCTGGGCAATACGGATGAGCAGAAAGCGGCCCTGGAGCGTGGCCTGGTGGCCGACCCCACCACGCCCGATCTGGCCTGGGAGGCGGGCAACTTCTATCTGGTTCAGGGCGAAACCGACAAAGCATTACAGGAATTTCGCGTAGTCATGGAAAGCGATCCCTACCTGCCCCCTGCGGCCCTGAAGCTGTGCTGGCGGGTGAAGCCTGACGTGGATGCTCTGCTGCGCGATGTGGTACCGCCCACCCCGGCAGTTTACTCGATGTTTCTGGACTTCCTCGTCTCCCAGAAGGAGACCGCGGCAGCGGCCAAAGTGTGGACCCAGCTCGCCCAACTACGCCAACCCCTCCCGCCTCCGCTGGCCTTCACTTACATTCGCTACCTGGTGGCACAGCATGAAGTCGATCAGGCACGTCTGGTTTGGCAACAGGCCGCCGCCCTGTGCGGCCTGTCGGCCTACCAGCCCTCGCCGGAGAATCTTATCGTCAACGGCGACTTCAGCCTGACCGTATTGAATGGCGGATTCGATTGGCAGTATCACCAGTCCAAAGAAGTTTCGCTGGCCCTTGACCCCACTCAATCGCACGGTGGACATCGCTCCCTGCTGATCACCTTCGACGCCCAGAAAATCGACGACGCAGGCATTGGGCAACTGGTGCCGGTCCAGCCCTCCACCGGATATGATTTCTCGGCCTACTTCAAGGCCAACGACATACAGGGCGCCGGCGGGCCGCGCTTCGCCATTCAGGACCTCTACACCGCAACCACTTACTTCGCCAGCGACGAATTAAAAAACGCGGATTTCTGGAAAGAAGTCAGCGGCAGTTTCACCACCGGGCCCGATACCAGGCTATTGTTGCTGCGCATCCAGCGTGAGCCCCCAGGGATGCCGATCCGGGGCAAATTGTGGATTGACACGGTGCGGCTCGTAGGCCAGGAACAGGAGCAGGAGCAATGAGACTTCGCGGCTTCGAGTTTTCCCGGTGCTGACTGCGCCCCTCACCGACGCCGCGCTTCAGCCCGCCCGTGCCCCGGCACCCGACCGCGTGGTCCTCTATGGGGTGTTCGGGCTGTTACTCTTCGGCCCTTTGGCCTTTGGGGCGGTTGAGCCCTGGTCAATTTTCATACTGGAAGCTGGAGCCGCGCTGTTGCTGGTGCTGTGGATCATCCGGCAAGTCGCATCCGGCGAGCTCTCTGTATCCGGGAACCCGCTGTTTGCGCCCATGCTGGTGTTTGCCTTCCTTGTCGGCCTGCAGCTTGTGACCGGTCGGACGGCATACCGCTATGAAACTTTTTCCGCGGCTCTGCTCTACTGCGCTTACGGCATTCTCTGCTTCCTCGTCATCCAGGTTTTGCGCCGGACCGCGCAGATCCAGACCCTGGCGGCGACGTTTTCCCTGTACGGCTTTGTGCTGGCTTCGTTTGCCCTGGTGCAGGGCCTGTCCTCGACCACCAGACTGTACTGGATACGAACGCCTCGCTTCGGCGGCTGGATCTACGGTCCTTATGTAAACCACAATCACTATGCCGGGCTGATGGAAATGCTGGTGCCCATCCCGTTGGTTTTTTCCCTCACCCGCGGCGCCCGGGGTCCGCGAAAAATCATGGCGGGCATCGCGGCTGCCGTGATGGCCTGCACAATTTTTCTCTCGGGGTCGCGCGGCGGCATGGTCGCCTTCCTGGTACAGGTCGGCGTGCTCGCCATAGTTGTATTCTGGGGTCAGAAGAGTCGCACCGTGACCCGGGCCCTGCTGCCCTTCCTGCTGATCGGAGTTGGACTGGTGGTTTGGCTGGGCGGAAACGAACTCGCCCGACGCCTGGAAACGATTCACGCCGAAACCCGGGCGGAGTTATCCGGCGGCACCCGCCTCGACATTGACCGGGACGCGCTCCACATGTTCGCCCGCAGGCCCATCCTGGGCTGGGGGATGGGTGTGTTCCCCGATGTCTATCCCCAATTTCGCAGCTTTCACACCAATTTCTTTATCAACGAAGCCCACAACGACTACCTGCAACTGCTGGTGGAGATGGGAGGGCTGGGATTCGCCACCATGCTCTGGTTTCTGTGGCTCCTGTTTCGGCATGCCGGGCGCAAGCTTCAACACTGGCCGGAAGACACCAACGGGGCCGTGGGATTGGCCGCAATGCTGGGAGTGACCGGAATACTGGTCCACAGCCTGGTGGACTTCAACCTGCAAATTCCGGCCAATGCCGCCTTGTTCTATGTGTTCTGCGTGGTGGCCGCTATGGAATCGAGATTCGGCAAGACCCGGCGGAAACTGGTACGGCGGGTCAGTCGGGTCGAGGAAATTCCGGGTCCTGACTATTCCGGAACCGAACGGCGAGAAGGACTACAAGAGCCAATCTGAAAAAGGAGGATCAGGGCGCAACCGTACTGACCGGATTGCTATCCTGCAGCAGCACCCAGGTCAAAAGTCCACCCACCGCCGCCGCTCCTCCGTAAATTACGTAAGGAGAATCCAGAGCAGCGCCTTCGCTGGCTGGAATGGCGCCGCCGGCCTTTCTCCTCTTCTTCTTTTTCTTTTCGGCTGAATTGTCCACCGTAGTCTGCTGTCCCTGCGAAAGCGTGGACGTGGTCGAGCCATCGCTTACGTTCACGTCGCCCTTTTGCGCCACGATCTGGACGGTGCCATCCGAAGTTTGCTTGACTTCAAATTGTGTCCAGCCATTCGAAACCGGAACCACGGTGACATCGCCGGCGTGGGTACCCAGTCCTTTGGATGTGGCCACGGTCAAGGCGCCATGTTCCAGCCCGACCGTCGGACCCTCGAACTTGACCAGCGAATCCGCCAAAACGACCACACTCGAACCGGAAGCATTGATGCTTGCCATCGAATCCGAACGGGTCTGGACCATATCGCCGGGAAACACCGCGGAGCTTCGCGGCACCGTGCTGCCGTTGATCCACGCCGTTCCCCTGGCATAGAGCATGGCCGGGCTGGAATCCGCCGCCCATAAGGACGCGGGTACGACCGCAACCAAACCCCAGCAGGCAATGTTGCGCAGCCTGGAGATACTCATGCTCAACTCCGATCAAGTACGATTCTTGCCATTATCCTAAGCGCCGGCCCCGTGGGCGTCAATCACATTGCGGCTTCGGGTCTGACGACTTTTCCAAAAACGGTCTTTCCCGGAAAGCTCCCTGCCCGGTTCCGCGAGTCTCTTCCCTGCCAGACTCTTATCAGTTACCCCCGTAACCGAAATCCGCCGAAATCTCTCAACGTGGAACGCCAAATCTGAAAACCTATGGTGTCCCCAAGCGGGAACGGCGTCACCAGCGTGTTAAAATTCTGAAGCGAAACCCATTTCCCAAATGACAACTTCTCCAGTAGCCACCACCACCGCTGTTTCTGAACTCAAAGCCAGGATTGAAAAACGTCAGGCGCGCGTCGCCATTATCGGTTTGGGCTACGTCGGTCTGCCCCTCGCCCTGCTGTTTACCGAGCAGAAGATGCGCGTGACCGGCTTCGATATTGATCAGCGCAAAATTACCACCCTCACCCAGGGTGGCACTTACATTGTCCGCATCCTGGCCAGCGAAATTCAGCACGCCCGCTCCCAGGGCTTCGAAGCCACCTCGGATTACGCCCGCCTGGAAGAGATGGATGCCATCATCATCTGCGTTCCCACTCCGCTCAATGAGTATCATGAGCCCGACCTCAGCTACATTACGGACACGGCCAAGGCCATTGCGCCGCATTTGCGCGCCGGTCAACTGGTGGTCCTCGAAAGCACCACCTACCCCGGCACCACCGAAGAAGTCATGGTCCCCATCCTGGAAAAAGGAAACAAGCGCGGCTTGAAAGCTGCCCGCCGGGATTCCTCGAACGGACAGGAAATCTACGTCGCCTTTTCACCCGAGCGCGAAGACCCGGGCAACACCACCGTGGCCCGGCGGGACATTCCGAAAGTGGTTGGAGGCCTCGATCCCCAGGCCACCGAGATGGCGGCAGCGCTTTACGGCACCATCTTTAACCGCGTGGTGCGCGTATCCACGCCGGCCGCTGCCGAAATGACCAAGCTGCTGGAGAACATTTACCGCTGCGTGAACATTGCCCTGGTCAACGAATTGAAGATGCTCTCGCCTGCGCATGGGACTGGATATCTGGGAAGTCATCGACGCGGCGGCCACCAAACCCTTTGGCTTTCAGCCCTTCTACCCCGGCCCCGGCCTGGGCGGGCACTGTATCCCCATCGACCCTTTTTACCTTTCATGGAAGGCCAAGGAATGGGATTTCCGCACCCGCTTCATCGAGCTCGCCGGCGAGATCAACATCGGCATGCCTTACCAGGTGCTCGAACACGTGGCCAAGGCCCTCAATCGGCATAAAAAAGCGCTCAACGGCGCCAAGGTGCTGGTGCTGGGATTGGCCTACAAAAAGGACATCGACGATTTGCGCGAATCTCCGGCGCTGACCATTATCGAACTCCTGCAGGCGCAGGGAGCGGCGGTCAGTTACAACGACCCATTTTTCGCCACCGTCGGAAAAGGCCGCAAGTACGATCTGCAGATGACTTGCACTCCACTGGACAATCTCGGCCAATACGACTGCGTCCTCATCGTCACCGATCATTCGGACTACGATTACAAACGCATTGTGCGCGAATCCCAATTGGTGGTTGACACCCGCAATGCCACCAAGGGCATCGACAGCCCGAAAATCGTACGCTGCTAGCCTGCCATTTGCCCATCGCTGCAGGGCAGTTCTGGCAACTGATAACCGAGAACTGATAACTGATAACTGCCCTTTTCCCGTAATGACACCTACCCGTCACTACTGTGGAAAACTTTTGCAGACCTCCCGGTTGCCCCTTTGATACCCTGTCCCTTCAAACATAATCGGCTGTTGAACAAACGCAGAATGGCCCTTCCTGGACCGGAGTGGCTGTATTCGTGCACAGTAAACGGCGGGGATCCCCAAACTGGTATCCAGCATCACATCATTTGGGCAGCTCCGTGCGATGAAATTAAGTAGAAGCGGAACCGGTTTTGCAGGGATACCATATCAACATTGACGACTAGTAGATGGGCCCCCACCGAACGAGAATCATGTCAGAGACGTACCAAAATACTCCGTTCTCTTTACTTCCCGACCGGCGGCCACCCTGGAAGGAGTTCGTCCTTACCATGGGCTTGCAGGGGGCAGCTCTGTTTGTGTTGGCTTGGGCCACAGTGTTGAACCTGGCGGTGCTCGAGGCTCCCATCCACGACTACCATTTCATTCGCCTGGTGGAGACCCCGCCGGTGGTAAACCATGAACCGGCTCCGGTGCGGGAAATTCCGCCCCCGCAGGTCGCCCGCATCGAAACTCCACCGGTTGAAGTGCTGCGCGTCCCCGCGCCCGAAGTACGCACCAAGATCTCTCCGGAAGAAATACCGGTTGCGCCCAAGGTGGAGATCGAAGCCAGCAGGCCAGTGTCTCTTCCTCCGGCCGCGCCGGTTATTCCCCGGCAGTTGGTGAAGACCCACGTGTTCTCGACCGGCAGTTCGGCGCTGCCCACCATCGCAGCCGCCCCGAAGAACGTCCAGACCGGAGGCTTTGGGGACCCGAATGGCGTTCCCGCCCGTGAGAGCAACGGTAAGCCCGTGAACATCGCCCCGGCAGGTTCCTTTGATCTGCCCGTTGGACCTGGCTACGGCAACGGCACCGGAGGGGCCAAGGGAGTTCGCGGCGTGGTGGCCAGCACCGGATTCGGCAACGGTGTCGCAACTGGTGATGGCAGCGGGAAAGTTAACACTTCGCGGGGCAACGGCGTGCAGAAGAGCGGCTTTGGCGATACTCAAGCCGTATCAGTGGCTCAACTTCGTCCCCGGCAAACCGACGATTCCGCCGGCAAGATGGTTCCCGCCGAAGTCATTTTCAAGCCCACTCCGACCTACACCGCCGAAGCCAGAAACCTGCGTATTGAAGGAGAGGTGGTGCTCGAGGTCGTCTTCGAGGCCTCCGGCAAACTACGCATCGTGCGCGTGGTGCAGGGACTGGGCCACGGGCTGGATGAGGCTGCGTCCCACGCCGCCGAACAGATTCGCTTCAAGCCCGCCCAACGCGACGGGCAACCCTCCGACTACACCGCCCTGATCCACATCGTGTTTCAGCTAGCCTAGTGAGGTGTGAGTGTGTGTGTGGTGTCGGACACTCCCTTCGACTTCGCTCAGGGCAGGCTCTGTCCGACGCCTTTGACTTTCTGTCTTGACTTTGACTTTTTCTAAGTCCTTGTGTTACCTTCTGACGCTTCTGCCCTTCCCTGACCTTCCACCCCAAAGATCAAAGTCAACTTCAGGCGGACCGGCAAGCGTGTCCGCCCCAACAGACTGAAGTAAGGGCTCGGCGGGAAGACCTGCGTAGGGCTATGGGAGTCAGCGAGAGGAGTAAGAGATCCCTGTAACCTGAACCCGGTTGGAGGCTGGGGGCCAACCCGGGCTCGAGCCTACTGAATCGCGCTTCCGACCGAAGAAAACACGTTATTGGCGTTGGAACCGATCAGCCGGATCGTACCCACAACGATCACCAGAATAACCGCCAGCATTACGGCGTATTCGGCGACGTCCTGTCCCTGATCGTCGTTCCAGATATTTTGCAGCCACGTTGCCATCGGCGCCCTCCTTGGACCACCTGTCGGCTTGCTGAATTTTTCCCGCTCTGAGTACACGTCCAGCCTGAACCCCAGCAGACGCTAAACTCAGAGTTAAAGTCTGCTATTAGGGTAACCGTGGCCAGGCCTGACTGCCAATAGCCCAAATGTGGAAACATATAGCACTAAAGTGCTATGTCGTTAGGCGATCGTTTTGAGCGGCAGGTCCTGATTTACCGCGAAAAGGGCCAATTCCAGGCGTGTCGAAACTCCCAGTTTGTCGAAGATATTGCTGAGATGATGCTTCACCGTATCTTCGCTGATCTTGAAGTATTCCGCGATTTCCTTGTTGGAGTAGCCGGCCACCACGGCGGAGACAATTTCCAGTTCTCGAGGCGTAAGGCCGAATTTCTTCTGCTTCGCCTCCTCTCCTGAGGATTGCACCAGGTTCCTCAGATACTGCACCAGGTTGGAAACGCTCTCCCTCCCCACCCAGTACTCCCCCGACATCACGGTATGGATACTCTTGAGCAGCAGTTGGGTGGCGGAATCTTTCAAAACGACTCCGCGGGCCCCCAGTTGGAGAGCTTCGACAATCTGCTTCTTCTCGGCTGCGGCAGTCAGGAGAATGACGCGCACGGTGTGGGCCGGGCCGGTGCTCATTTCGCGCAACGCTTCCAGTCCCGGCATGCGCGGCATGGCCAGATCCAGAAGCATGATGTCGGGCTTCAACTGGCGGGCCATTTTGACCGCTTCAGTTCCGTCGCAGGCTTCGCCGATGACCTTCAGGTCCGATTCCGCCTCCAGAAGGCGGCGCAGACCGTCGCGAAAAATAGGATGATCGTCGGCGATCACAATACGTACTGGCTGGGGTCTTCGATTATTGTCCATACGCCGCTTCCGGCTTTTGCGGGACGCTGATTTCCAGACGCGATCCCTGTCCCGGGTTTGATTCTATCGCGAGTTCGCCTGCAATGACACGGACCCGCTCCTTGATCACCAACGGTCCTTTGCCCTGCGCATCCAACTCCGTCTGCGTAAGCCGCCCCGCGAAGGGGAACCCCCGTCCGTCGTCTTCAATCAGCAGCGTCCAGTGCCCATTTCTCGCACTCAGCCGGACCCGCGCGCTGCGGGCCTGGCTGTGCTTGCGGACGTTGACCAGCCCCTCCTGCACGATGCGGGTCAACTCGCGGCACACCGGCTGGGGCATGTCCGGCTCCTCCAGATCGGAGGAGAAGCGCGCCGTGATCCCGGTTTCCCGCTGAAATCTCTCCACTGTGTCCCCCAGAAATGCGATCAGCTTTCTGGAATCCACATCCAGCGATTTCATCTGCTGCATCAATTCCCTGAGCTTCAGGACCTCTTCGCGCAACAGTCCCTGGATTCGGCCCAGCTCCTCCGGCACTATTTCGGAACGGGTCGCGGACTGGCGCCGCAGCACATCCACCTGCATTTCCACCGCGATCAGTGACTGCACGGCGCCGTCGTGCAGCTCGCGGGCGAAGCGGGCCCGTTCCAGCGCGCCCGCGCGCAGGCGCAGACGCCGCAGCAGGTACACGTTGTACACTGCCGGTCCAATCTGCCGCACCAGCTCCTGCAGGAAGCGCAGCTCTTCCGTAATTTCTCCCGTCAACCCGGGCTCCAGAAAAAAAATCCGGCCCCACCATTCCTCTCCGAATACGAAGGAAACCATCATCAGCCTGTCAAAGTCCCGCTGGCCCGCCAGCCGGTCCAGAATCGCCGCGGACGAGCCGGGAAGCTTCTGCCCCGAATGGTCCAGCCCCAGCAGGGTGTAGCTCTCGCTTTTCTTCTGGCCGTTGCGCCAGGCGTAAGAGGTTTCTGCCGAATAGTCGAACAGGTACGTCTCCCGGTCGGCGGGCTGAGGATCGAGCCAGCGGAAAAAGGAAGCCTCCCCGTTTCGGAGCTGCATTTCACCCACATAAATACGATGGCCGGTGGCCTCCTGCGATGCAATCAGGGCCCGCTCCGCGCCGTACATCACCAGCAACTCGCCCACGATCTCCTGCAGCGTGCCGCTGAGACCAGCCTCGACTCGCACCTTGCCTAAGATGCGCGCGATCACCGCCTTTTCCGATCGCAACCGCTTCTGTTGCTCGGCCAGATATCCCAGCAGCAGGCCCATCACCAGCAGGTAGATCGAGAGCATGAAAAGGCGCTTGGGCTCGAAATCAACTGCCCGCGCCCCCAACTGCGGCAGGTGATAACGTGCCAGCAGATTATCCACAGCGCTAAAAAAGCCCAGCTGAAATGCGAGGCTCTCCAGCCACAACAGGGAAATTTCCGATGCGGCGGTGGCCACCGTCTCCCACACCCCCCAGCGATAGGCAGCCGCCGCCAGTACGAAAACAAAAAACAGAAAAAATGGGTTGGCCAAACCAGTGGCAAAAATCGACATCACTGCCGGCCAGGCGATGTCCGCCGCGTGCACCAGCCTGCGAAAGTACATGGTGGACTGTTCGCGCCGCCGCAGCAGCAATATGACGATGACGCCCTGGGCAATATAGAAGGCCAGTAGTCCGTAGGCCCAAAAAGAGTAACGGATTTCCCCCGGATCCATCCGGATCGCGACCAGGGCGGAAATGGCGAGGAAAACGCGAGCGGTAGCCAGCCATCGTTCGATGCGGCGTATTTCGCCGGGACCGATGGGAGCCCTCTGCCGCCACAGAAACCGATGTCGCAGCGCTTGGAATGGCAATCGAATACGACTCTCGTTAGTCGATGTCCCCGATATTATTGGCTCGAAGCGAAGAAGAGCAAGCACAACTTGCGAAAGTGTCGAGTCGGACACTCCTGTCCGACGCTCTGAATTTGACTGTTGATTCGGGCAAGTTTATCACAGTCAGACGTCTGAAAACGTCGACAAGAGTGTCCGCCGCCACACGAGCTGCAGCAGGACAAAAAATCACTGCCCCCCGCCGCTCCCTTTCAACGTCCGATCAAAAAAATCCGCCGTGGCCCCGTAGGCCCTGAACCAGTTCTTCCACATCAGGAAGTCGTGGATTTCGTCGGGAAAAATCAGCTCCTCGAACCTGACATGCTGTTCCCGAAGCCGTTGCGCCAGGTCCACCGTCTGGCCAAATGGAACGTTGCGGTCGTCATCCCCGTGGATCAGCAGCACCGGGGATTTCCAGGTTGACACCGCAGCATCCGGCGAAGAATCAAACGCCAGCTTCTCGGCTTCTTTCGCGTCCGGCGCTCCCGGATGGTTCTCCCAATGAGGCAGGAACACCGACCAATCGTGCACCCCGTGCATATCCACTCCAGCCGCGAAAAGATCGGAATTTCGGGCCAGCCCCATGGCGGTAAGAAATCCGCCATACGAACCGCCCCAGAGACCGATCTTTTTCGGGTCCACTGTGGGCAGGCCTTGCAGGTACTTCGCGCCGGCGACGACATCTTTATATTCTGCCGCTCCCCGCCAGCTGCTATTGGGCGCCTCCCGAAAGGCACGGCCATACATGATCCCCAACCGGTAATTCACCGAAAGCACGACGTATCCCTGGCTCGCCAGATATTGATTCATGGCGTAGGCGTTGTGGTAGTAGTACATATAGTGGAAGCCGAGCATCATCTGCCGCACCGGGCCGCCATGCGTGAAGATCAGCGCAGGCCCAGGCCGGCTCCGTCCCGCCGGAGTAAACAGCTGGCCGTGAATCTCCAGGCCGTCTTCGCTTTTGAAGATCACCTGCCTGGGCGTGACGAGCTGGCTGGACGGAAAGTCCGCCGGCAGCGCCTGCCGCGCTATCATTTCCCTGCCCTTCGCCCCCACATGAAATGGCATGGCAGGAACTGTGGCGCTCGCACCCAGGCACACCACCTGGCCACCGCTCCCGGATTCGAGCGGGCTCCACTCCATGGTTTCACCCTTGGTCAGCGGTTGTGGCTTTCCTCCCTGCAGATCGACCCGCCACAGATGCCGCCGGTCAACGTCCTCCTGGTTCGAGGAGAAAATCGACCGAACGCCGGTCGTTCGCCAGCGTGACATCTTCCACCTCGAACGAACCGGGCGTGAGCAGCGTTGCCGTGCCACCCGATGCGGCGATCGAATACAAGATGGTTCCAGCCATCCTGTTCCGAGGCAAAAACCAGCTTGTCGTTGTCCGCGAAATAGAAAGACTTGTCCGCGGTTTCCGCGGGGAACGAATCGTTGTCTTCGTTCCCGCTGTGCCATATTTCCCTGGCCACGGTGGTCGCGGCATCAGCCACCCAGATCGCCCAGGGTTGCGGGCGGACCGGAATCAGCGGAATCTTCTCTTGAATTCCCGGCTGGCGTACGAAAGCAATGTGCCGCCCATCCGGCGACCAGCGCGGCATACTATCGCGGTCCGCGCTGGGAGAAAGATAGCGGACCTGCTCGCGCCCGAAGTCATAAACCGCGATGAAGCTGTGATCGCCGCGAGCGCTGACCAGCGCAATCTGGCGGCCATCGGGAGACCATTTCGGATTCGAATTGTCGCCGCGCAGGTCGGTGAGCTGGTGAGCGGCCGTGGCCCCGGAAACCGGCGCAACCCACAATTGCTTGCGCGCCGCCCATACCGCAAATTGTCCGTCAGGTGAAAGTTGGACGTCTTCGCAGTCCTCTTCCGCGCAGCCCATCTCACCCAGCAAGCGGGGAGCGCCGGCATCCACATCGACCGCCCACACCTGCTGCTTGCGGGGCCAGATGCCGTTTGTGGGATCGGCTACGCGCCCGTTCTCGTTGGTCTCGCTGCCACGTGCGTACACCAGGGTGCGCCCATCCGGCGTAATGCGCAGACTGGCGATCGGCAAACCGTCATCGCTGTCGTAGTGCGTGATCTGCCGGGCTGCGAAATCGGGCGCGTCCGCCACCCAGAGGTTGCGCACGCCCTTCGCATCGAACACCCAGGCCACTCTGGGGCTGTGCGAAGCGGCCACCAGCCCGGTTGGAAAGGGCGAACTCATCACTTGTTCCAGGGTAAAGTTTGCCGCAGCCGCGAAATCCGCCAGAAAAAAACAAGTGAGCAGCAAACACGCGCTGAGTCCACTTCGCAATGAAATCCGCACCCCAATAATTGGCATAGGACAGAAAGCCTACTCCGTTGATTTGCAATCTGCCAAGCCGAATGTGAGCCGAATGTGAGCCGAATGCGCCAGGACACGCTCTCGCTCGTGCAAGGCCGCAAAACCCTCTGCCCAGTACAAACTGTCATCCCGAGCGCCGCCTCTCACCGCGCTCGCGCGGTGAGAGCAAGTCGAGGGACCCCTATTCGCCCGCGGACTCATCCGACCATAGGGGTCCTTCGACTGCGCGACTGCTTCGCGTTGCGAAGCAGTTGCTCCGCTCAGGAGGACTAAGAATTACGGAGGGTCGCATCCCACGGAACGCCCCAAGAATCTATAATGCCAAGTTCACCGAAATCATGCTCCCAACCATCGACTCTCACGGAGGAAATGAATGCGCTCTGGCGCCCGGCTCTGCTTCCTAGCTCTCTCCTGTTTCCTGCTTCTCGCCGCATCATCCGATACCGAACAGCCTCTGCACGGTTATTCCGCGGCTTCGTCGCGCAGCCAGCGCGAGTGGGAAACGAAATTCCGCGCCATCCCCGAGCCCCAGAACCAGCGCGACTACATGCAGCGCCTCTCCGCCCGCCCCCACCACGTAGGTTCGCCCTATGACAAGGACAACGCGGAGTGGATGCTGGCCAAATTCAAGGAGTGGGGCCTCGACGCCAACATCGAAACTTTCGACGTGCTGTTTCCCACCCCGAAAGTGCGCGTCGTCGAACTGCTCGAGCCCACAAAATTCACCGCCAAGCTGCAGGAGCCGGCGCTGGCCGTCGATCCCACCTCCAACCAGCAGGCGGAACAGCTTCCCACCTACAACGCCTACTCGGGTGACGGCGATGTTACCGCGCCGCTGGTGTACGTCAACTACGGCACTCCGGATGACTACGAGCAACTGGCGCGCATGGGCGTCTCGGTCAAGGGAGCGATTGCCATCGCGCGCTATGGAAATTCCTGGCGCGGCATCAAGCCCAAAGTTGCGGCCGAGCATGGCGCGGTCGGCTGCCTCATCTACTCCGATCCTGCAGACGACGGCTACACTCAGGGCGACGTTTTCCCCAACGGCGCCTGGCGCCCACGCGACGGCGTACAACGCGGCAGCGTGATGGATATGCCGCTCTATCCCGGCGATCCGCTCACGCCCGGAGTCGGCGCCACGAAAGACGCAAAGCGTCTCGACCTGAAAGATGTAAAGACCATCACCAAAATTCCCGTGCTTGCCCATTTCCTACGCCGACGCGCAACCGCTGCTGGCCGCGCTCAAGGGAGAAGTGGTCCCCGACGCCTGGCGCGGTTCCCTGCCCCAGACTTATCACGTGGGACCAGGGCCGGCGAAAGTCCACCTCAAAGTGCAATCCAACTGGGACATCAAGCCGCTCTACGACGTCATCGTAAAAATCCCCGGCTCCACCCATCCCGACGAGTGGGTGGTGCGCGGCAATCATCACGATGCCTGGGTCAACGGCGCCGAGGACCCGATCTCGGGCACGGTCGCCCTCATGGAGGAGGCCCGCGCCTTCGCCACTCTTCTCAAGCAGGGTTGGAAGCCCAAGCCGCACCATTATTTATTGCGTATGGGATGGCGAGGAACCAGCCCTGCTCGGTTCGACCGAATGGGGCGAAGCTCATGCCGATGAACTTCGCCAACACGCCGTGGCCTACATCAATAGCGACGGCAACGGCCGCGGTTATCTTTCGATGGGCGGATCGCACTCGCTGGAGAACTTCATCAACGGCGTGGCCCGGGACATTCAGGATCCCGAGAAAAAGATCCCGGTGTGGAAACGCGATCAGCTCAAAGCCATCGCCGATGCCAGGACTCCCGAGGAGCGCAAGGAAGCGCGCGACCGGGCTGACCTGCGCATCAGTGCTCTGGGCTCGGGATCGGACTGGACCGTCTTTCTCGATCATCTCGGCATTGCATCGTTGGATCTCGCTTATGGCGACGAAGACGGCGGTGGAATCTACCACTCCATCTACGACGATTTCTACTGGTACACCCATTTCTCCGACACCGACTTCAGCTACGGACGCGCCCTCTCGCAGACCGCGGGGACCGCGGTCATGCGACTCGCCGACGCCGACTTGCTGCCTTATGATTTCACCGGCCTGGCCGACACCATCCATACCTACCTCGACGAACTGCAAAAGCTCCTGCAGACCAAACAGGATGACGCGATCGAGCGCAACAAAGAACTCGAAGAAGGAGTCTTTACCGCCATCGCCGACCCCAAAAAAACCTCGGTGCCGCCTCCGGCCGAGGAGGTACCGCCACACCTGAACTTCGCCCCCCTGCAAAACGCTTCGGACGCGCTGACGCACAGCGCGGAGCGTTACCAGAAGGCTCTGGAGAAAGTCAGCAGCAACGGCGAGCTGAGGGTGAGTCCGGCTGAACTGCAGGCTCTCAACCAGAAGCTCATGCAGAGTGAGCGCAAGCTCACGTCCCCGGATGGACTGCCGCGCCGTCCCTGGTTCGAGCACCTGATTTACGCTCCCGGCGCCTACACCGGATACGGCGTCAAAACCATTCCCGGCGTCCGCGAAGCCATCGAGCAGAAAAAGTGGAAAGAGGCCGACGAGCAGATCGCGCGCGCCGCCACGGCCCTCCAGGAGGAGGCGGCCCTCATAGATTCGGCGGCCCAGGAACTCGAGAACGGAAAATAGGTTCGAGTAGCGCCGGCGTCCCGCCTCACGCCTCACACGTAGGGGCGGGTGCCCTCACCCGCCCGGACGAGGGCGTCCGGGCCTGCGTGGGTTTGCTTGGAAGCACCCACCCACAAACACATGTCCTAATCAATTCCAGATCCTTGCCGATGGTTCAGGCATGCCAAGCCTTCTGAGCCGCCCAGGCCGGCCCCAGCAGACCTCTCCGGCCTGGACGATATCTCACCGGCAATTCCCTCCGACACCTGTCTTGAGGGTCCCTGCTACACCGAAATCACGGATGTCGCGCTGTTCTGGCTGCTCTCGCGGGAAGAAGAGGTGAGCACCAACATGCCCGCCGGCAACTCCCCCGCGCCACGAAAGCACCTCATCTATCGGCACCTGTTGATCTGCGTGTGTTTCGTCCCGATCAGCCTCCTGCTGAGCCGGCCCGACGTGATCCTCCTCGCCCGACTGGGCTCGGTGGTGTGGTATCCCGCTACGGCCTTGTCGCTGGCCCTGATGCTGGCGGTCAGTCCCTGGTATTTTTTTCTGGGATGTATTACCGATACTCTTGCCAGCGCTCTCTTTTATCAGCAGCCTTTCTGGTCCTTCACCGAACTTTTCAGCACGATTGGCAGCAATGCCTGCTGTCTGGGAGCGGCTTGCCTGCTGCGCGGTCCGCTGCGGATTGATCTCGGTCTGCGCCGCCAGCGCGATGTGGTGCGCTACTTGTTTGTCACCTCCGTGGCAGGATTGGCGGGCAGCGTTCTGGGGATTGCCGGCCTGACGCTGGACGGTACACTTTCATGGAACGATTTTGGACCCGCCGTCCTGGCATGGTTTTCCGGCGACGGCATCGGACGCTTTGGGGTTGCGCCTTTTCTCCTCATCCATGTGTTCCCCGCCATTCGCCGGAAATTATTTGGCCAGAAGTATGGAAGCCAGCCCCGGCTTCGAGCCCACTCCCGCCGAACCCGTCGACCCTGGCCTTCAGGCTGGAAGTAATCGGCCAGGCCTGCGCTACCTTGCTTGTGCCTTTCATCATTTTTGGGCCCCGATGGGCGCCGCTCGAACTCTTCTATCTGAGTTTCATTCCCATTATCTGGATCGCCATGCGCCACGGCATCAAGCGGGCCGCCACCGGACTGATCGCGCTGAATTTCGGGGTCGTAATTGCCATGAATTCATTTCCGCCGCCGCCCGCGATGCTCATCAAAATTACGTTCTTCATGCTGGTGGTTTCCGCCATCGGCCTGATCCTGGGATCGGTGGTGACCGAACGACAGCGGGTCAGCGTTCAACTCCAGGAACGGACCAGTTATCTGAATTCGCTCATAGAAAACAGCCCGATTGGCATCATCGTCCTTGACCGGGATCACAAGGTGGAGTTGACCAATCCCGCTTTCCAAAGGCTATTTCTCCACGACCCCACGGGCAGGCATATCGACGAAGTTTTCACCACCCCAAAGGAAAGCGCGGCCGTGTCCAGGCAGGTCCATGCCGGACGGGCATTTCACGGGACCGTGCAGCGCCGGCGCCAGGACGGCAAAGTCCTCGACCTGGACCTGCACGCGGTTCCGCTGATGGTGAACGGCGTCCGCCAGGGAGCTCTGGGAATTTATACCGACATTTCAGAACAAGTCAGGGCCTCGCGAGCCGAGCACCAGCACGCGGAATCGTTGCGCCGCCTGGTGACCGAACTGTCCGCGGCCAAGGAAGCCGCCGAGGCCGCCAACCGCGCCAAGAGCGAATTCCTGGCCAACATGAGCCATGAAATCCGCACTCCCATGAACGGCATCATCGGCATGACAGAACTGGCGCTGAGCACCGAACTCGCCCTGGAGCAGCGCGAGTATCTCGACATGGTGAAGAGTTCCGCCGTCTCCCTTCTGGCGCTGATCAACGACATCCTGGACTTTTCCAAAATTGAGGCCGGAAAACTAAATATCGAAAACCTCGATTTCAGCTTGCGCAATACCCTGGGAGAGGTCACCAGTACGCTACGTGTTCGGGCACAGCAGAAGGGCCTGAAGTTCGCCTGCCACATTCCACTCGATCTGCCCGATGCCCTGGTCGGAGACCCGCACCGGCTGAGACAGATTGTTATCAATCTGGTTGGAAATGCCCTGAAGTTTACCGCCAGGGGCGAAGTCGCAGTGCGGGTTGCGATGGAAGCCGAAAGCGCCGACCAGGCAGTCTTTCACTTCAGCGTGACCGACAGTGGAATTGGAATTCCCCCCGAAAAGCAGAAAGTGATTTTCGAAGCCTTCACCCAATCGGACAGCTCCACCACGCGGCAATACGGCGGTACCGGCCTCGGCTTGTCCATCTCTTCGCGCCTGGTTGGCCTGATGGGAGGCAATATCTGGGTGGAAAGCGAGTCCGGTCAGGGCAGCACTTTTCATTTCAAGCTGCGCTTTGGACTGCAAAAAATCCCCGCCGCCGCGCCCCTGCCCGCCGATCGGCCCGCTCCGCCGCAAGTTCCCGCCGCAGACCATCGGCGTTTCAAGGTCCTGCTCGCCGAGGACAATCTGGTAAACCAGAAGGTCGCGGTCCGATTTCTGGAAAAAAGAGGTCACACCGTGGTGTTGGCCGGATCCGGGGAAAAGGCCCTCGACGCCTGGCGGAAACAGGCGTTCGACATCATACTGATGGACGTTCAGATGCCGGAAATGGATGGGTTCGAAGCCACATCAAGGATTCGCGAACAGGAAAAATCCACCCGCCAACATATTCCTATTATCGCCCTGACCGCCCACGCCATGGTGGGCGACCGCGAACGTTGTCTTGCCGCCGGTATGGATGACTATGTTTCTAAGCCGATCAACGCCGATGATTTGTTCGCGGCCATCGAACGCCTGCTGCCCGCCGCCGCCCAAGCCCACGCCTAGCCTCTGCGTAGCGCCGCCCCTTTGTAGCGCCGGCGGGACGCCGGCGCATACGCAGAAGCTACGAGGCCAGCTCAACGGTTCGCTTCAGCTGTCCGCAGGCAGCGTAGATATCGCGGCCGCGAGGACGGCGCACGAACGCGGGCACTCCGGCGGCCCGTAAGATGTTCTGGAACTCCAGCACCCGCTCCGGGGCCGGGGTCCGAAAATCAATTCCGGGGCCGGGATTCAGCGCGATCAGATTCAGTTTCGCCCGCAGGCCGCGAACCAACTCCACCACTTCTCGCGCATTCTCGGCGGAGTCGTTGACTCCGTCCAGCAGCACATATTCGAATGTCAGCTTTTCCCGGTTGCGCAGCGGGAATTCGCGGGCCGCGGCCATCAGCTTTTCCAGGTTCCACTTGCGATTGATCGGCATCAGGCGGGTACGCAATTCGTCGTTCGAGGCATTGAGCGAGATCGCGATTTTCGGGCGCACCGGCTCCAGTCCAAAATCGTAGATGGCAGGCACGATCCCCGCCGTGGACACCGTCATGCGCGATTCAGTAACGCCCACTCCCTCCACCAGAAGATGGACCGCCTTCATGAAGTTCCCGTAATTCAGGAAGGGCTCGCCCATCCCCATAAAGACGAGGTTGATGCGGTGCAGAGGGAGAGAAACGCTTTGATCGTTCAGCACGGCGCACACCTGTCCGACGATCTCTCCGGCGGTCAGGTTCCGCTTGATTCCCAACAGCGCAGTGAGGCAGAACTGGCAATCCACCGCGCAGCCCACCTGACTGGATACGCAAATGGTTGCACGTTCCCAGGTGCGCCCTGCCGACTCCGCCTGGTTGCCGGCCTCGCTGCCGTCGCCCGCCTCCCCGCCGTCGCCTTCCGGCATCCAGACCGTTTCCACGCTTTGTCCGTCGCCACAAGCCACCAGGTAGCGCACCGTGCCGTCGCTGGAAACAAACTTCTTTTCAATCCTGGGGAGCCCCACCGAAATTCCCTTCTGCACCAGGCTCCGCCGAAAATCCTCGGGCAGCGTCGAAATCTGCTCGGCGGTTTCAACTCTCTGACGGTAAAGACCTTCAAACAGCTGGCGCGCACGGTACGGAGGCTGCCCGAACTCCTCCACCAGCGCCGCCAGTTCATGAAGCTGGAACCCTAACAGAGAGGTATGCGTGACCTGATCCATAACTAAACTCTTGAACGACTTACCTTTGCGTCCTTTGCGGTCCTCTTTGCGACCTTTGCGGTAAAGGGTTTGCCCTGGGCCGCTCACACTCTCTCCCGATTGTAGAGGATGCGGAGTTCCGGCGCCTCACCCAGCCGTTTTGCCGATACAAGGACCGTATTCCTCCTAACTAATTGATTCTACATGAGTAATCATGCATTCGCCGGAGCCCGCCAGGGTGTGCAACAATACTTGCATGGTGCAGGAAGTCCGCAACATACGCCGCGAGGTCTTACCCAACGGCCTGATCCTCATCACCGAGGAGATGGAGCACATTCGCTCCGCCTCGATCGGGATCTGGATCAAGACCGGCTCCCGCGACGAAGACCTGCAGTGGAACGGCATCTCGCACTTCATCGAGCACATGGTGTTCAAGGGCACGAAGAACCGCAGCGCGGAAGAAATCGCCCGCCAGGTCGATTCCATCGGCGGCAACATGGACGCCTTTACCGCCAAGGAATGCATCGGCTTTAACGTCAAGGTGCTGGACGAGCATCTGCCCATCGCCATGGATGTGCTCAGCGACCTGGTGCTGAACCCGGTCTTCGATGCCAACGACATCGGCCGCGAGCGCGGCGTCATCCTCGAAGAAATAAAGATGGACGAGGACAATCCGGACTACCTGGTCCACGAGATCTTCACCCAGAATTTCTGGAAGGATCATCCCTTGGGCAAGCCCATCCTGGGGACCAAGGACACGGTCAAGAAGTTCGAGCGCGATCCGGTGCTGGATTTCTACAAGCAGCGTTTTGCGCCCGGCAACATGATCATCTCCGCCGCAGGTCATCTGAAGCACGAGCAATTCGTGGAACTGGTGGCCAAACATTTCGCGACACATGAAGCCGGTCAAGAACGGCTTCCACGGTTCGCTGCCCACGATTGCGCCTCGCATCATCATGCGCAACAAGAAGTCGCTGGAGCAGGTGCAGATTTGCGTGGGCGTGCCTTCTCATCCCATCGCCCACGAAAACCGGCATGCTTCCTACATATTGAATACTCTGCTCGGCGGCGGCATGAGCTCACGGTTGTTTCAGAATATCCGCGAACGCCAGGGCCTGGCATACGCCATCTACAGCGATTTGTCGCCCTACCGCGATACCGGATGCCTCTCGGTTTATGCCGGAACCTCGCGCGAGTCCGCCGGAAAAGTTGTGCAGTCGGTGGTCTCCGAGTTCCGCAAGCTCAAGCTGGAAGCTGTTCCCGATGATGAATTGCGCCGCTCCAAAGATCAATTGAAAGGCAGCCTGATGCTCTCCCTGGAGTCGTCGAGCGCGCGCATGTCCAACCTGGCCCGCCAGGAAATGTACTTTGACCACTTCTACACGCTCGACGAACTGATCGAGCGCATCGAGAATGTCACAGTCGGGCAGCTGACCGAGTTGGCCAACGAATTTTTCCAGACCGAATCAATTGCTGTGACCGTCCTCGGCAATCTTAACGGCCTAAAACTAAAACGCGATCAACTCTCCTGCTGATTTTCATCCCACAGACCACGTAGGGACGGATGCCCTCATCCGTCCGGCGGAGCAAAGCTCCGCTGGTTTTTCGCGCATACCAGAACCGGTGTCGAGCCTCGCTCGAGGGGACGGATGAGCGCATCCGTCCCTGCGAATTTCGCGGCCGATAAAACACCTCCGCCCGTCAAAAGTTGCCCGCCATTTTCGCCTGCTCGCCTGACTCTTCCTCGCAGCCGTCAGCATCTAAATATGTAACTGAGCAGGACACCCGGCATGGTGATGCCAAGGACAATGGGTGAACTGCCGTGGATCGGAGGGTGAATATGGCGCAGGTGATTGAGTTCTACATTCCGACGCGCTTTAAGCCTAAGGTAAAGTGGGTACCCCAGGAGCAACGGGGAAAGATTCTGACGTTCCCCACTGACCTGAAAAAGTCGGCGTAAGGGAAATAACGGGACGCCCGGCCGCGATTGCTGCGAGCCGGGCGTTCTTGCGTTTGAGCCGCGCGGCCAGGCGGGACCGCGCCAACCGAAATCCCCGGCCCTGGCCTAAGTCTTTCATTCCCTTGACTATCAGCCTGCCTCTCTGTGGCGATGTGAAGCCTCGCTTTCAGCCTGAAACGGTCGCCACCCGCTCATTAGTTTCGCTGGATTACAGCGAATTTTCGAGGCATACTAGGCAGCACGGCCCGTTTCCCCCGCGGGCGGGAGGGCTGCGCGTCATGCCGTTGTTGGAGGACAAGCAATTACAGGTAAGCGATATCTCGACGTCGGTAGGGGATGATTCCGAACAAAAACAGCGCCGGCAGATGCTCATCGCGCTGGCCCTGCTGCTGGCCGCATTGATCCTGGTCCTGATAAAGGACCGCGACTTCTGGTTTCCCCCCGCACCGGTTGCGCAAGTGCAATCGGAAGCAGAGCCCGTCGAAGACCCTCCGGCCGATGATGTGAAAACGCCCTCAGAAACAGCAACTGCAAGTACACTCGCTACAGTCCCGGCGCGGCCGAAGGCGAAGCGGCACACTCCGCCGCCGGCCACTGTGGATCCGGGTCCCGCACCCGCTTTGGCGCCGGTAGTCATGAGCCGCGCTGTGCTTCCTCCGCTCGAAGTCGAAGTGGTGGCCGGGGACGAGCACCGCACCATCCCAGCCAGTGGCGGTTCGGTCCGAGTGGACCTGCAGCCCAGAGCGCCTTTCTCCTCCGCCCCTGCGCCTGCTTCCTCAGCCTCATCCGCCGCCGGTTCGGCCGATTCCACCGGTGTGGCCGACGCCACCGGACGCGTCCATCTCTCCGCCGGCGCCGCCCAGATTCTTTCCCGCCCGGTCGAACCGAACTATCCTCTGCTGGCCAAGCAGATGAAGGTTCAGGGCGCGGTCGTACTCGAAGCTCTGATTGGACGCGACGGGAATATTCAGGACCTCCACGTCCTCAGCGGACCCACGATTCTTTCGACTGCGGCCCGGGAGGCGGTCAAGCAATGGCGTTTCAGGCCGTACCTGCAATCCGGGCAGGCGGTCGAAACCGAGGCCCGCATTACGGTAAACTTCACCATCTCGACCCAGTAGGAACCGCCGCCACGGATGGGCGCGGATTCACGGATAAGGCACAAGGCACAAGGCAATAGAAAAAAAGATTTGATCCGTGTAAATTCGTAAAATCCGTGGCTAGTGTTGCATTGCAACCTGGGAGCAAGCCTGATGGCTTTTGCAATCTCCAGTACAGCCTTTCCCGATGGCGGCGACATTCCAAAAAAATTTACCTGCGACGGCGCCGATGTGTCTCCCGAACTTTCGTGGACCGAGCCTCCGCCCGGCACCCAGAGCTTCACCCTCATCGCCGACGATCCCGACGCGCCCGTCGGCACCTGGACACACTGGGTGCTTTACGACCTGCCCGCCGCCACCACCGGCCTGGCCGAGGGCGTGAACAAGATCGATGAACTCCCCGGCGGCGAGCGCCAGGGCCGCAACGACTTCCGCAAGATCGGTTACAACGGCCCCTGTCCGCCTCCGGGCAAACCCCATCGTTATTTTTTCAAACTCTACGCGCTCGACGGAAAGCTCGATCTCAAACCGGGCGCGAGCCGGCAGGAAGTAGAACAGGCGCTGCAAAGTCTTGTGCTGGGCCAGGCCGAGTGGATGGGGAAATACCGTCGCTGAGTGAAGCGGCCGGGTGGCGCACCCTCATAGGACGAGTTTGCCTCAGAACTCAAAGCGCTGCCCCGTCCTTGCGCTTTTTGCAAGGGCGGGTAGGGATGCCGCCGACACCCCTTTTCTTGTTTGCACAACCCGGTCGCGTATGCGTTCCAGGTTCCCGCCCTTTGCCGGGTGCCCCACCCTCTTTCGCGCACTTTGCGAAAAAGGGTGGGTAACGAGGTCTTCCTAATCGCCAATCTTATCGAAGGGAACGGCGTTGTTGACCCGGGTCATCTCATGTGATATCGTGATATCATTTAATGAGGAGGCGTGCCATGGGGCAACTCGTAGTCCGGAACATTGAAAATGCGGTAAAGACGCGTTTGCAGCGCCGCGCCAAACGCCACGGCCGCAGCATGGAGGAGGAGGTGCGAGACATTCTCCGCAGTGCCGTCCGCACCGAAGACACTCCCAGCGGCGGACTCGGGACCGACATCTCCAGTCTATTTGCGGGAACCGGTCTGAAGTCGGATGTGCCCGAATTGCGCGGACACGCCATCGTGCCGGCAGAGTTTGAGTCATGATGGTTTTGGACACAAATGTACTCTCTGCCCTGATGCGACAAACACCCGACACGAAAGTCATTGCCTGGCTGGACAAGCAGTCTCGCACCTCCGTCTGGACGACTTCAGTAACCATGCTTGAGATCCGGTTTGGCCTTCAAATCATGGCCACCGGCCAGCGAAGGTCCCGGTTGTTAGAGGCGTTTCAATCTCTTCTGGAAAAAATGGGCCATCGAGTGGCTCCATTCGATGATGAAGCTGCAGCCCAGGCCGCCGACCTTATGGCCTCCCGGCAACGCAAGGGCCGGCCAGTTGAACTGCGCGACACTATGATCGCCGGTATCGTGTCGGCGCGCCACGCCACCCTGGCCACTCGCAACCTGGTTCACTTTGAAGATCTCGCGGTACCGGTCGTCAACCCATGGCTGGGCTAGATCGTTCTCCGCAAACCCGGAATACCGCGACGGGCGGGTGCCCCGTCCTTGCGCTTTTTGCAAGAGCCTGCCCTGAGCGGAGCCGAAGGGGCGGGTAGCGATGCCGCCGACACCACATTTTCTGGCTCTGCAAACCCGGTCACGCATGCGTTCCAGGTTCCCGCCCTTTGCAAAGTGCGCAAAGGACGGGGCACCCACTGTCTTTATGGCTGCCAGCGAGGTCAAAACCTGGGCCACACGCCGAATGAGTGGGTGATCGACCAACCCTCACGCCGAGATCGCCTTAGTACAATCCGGGCAAAGCTTGTGCGTAACTTTGGCTTCGGAGTGCGATCTCACGTAGTACTCAAAGGGCTGCCAATCGCCTTTTTTATCCTGTATTTTTTTGCATGACAGACATATGGGCAGCAGTCCCTCCAGGGTGCGGATATTCGCCATGGCTGCTTTGAGTTCTCGATGCGCTAGGTCTTTTTCGTTCTCGGCGCGATCGCGGGCGGCCAGAGATACCGCCAAGCGCTTCAGGTTACGCCGCAGCTCAAGTTGTGCCTGCACCTGGCGGCCCAGGGCCCGCAGCGCTTCCAACTGTTCCGGACTCAGCTCTCGAGCCACCCGGTCAAATACGCACAAGGTTCCTAGTGCGTGACCCTCCCTGATCAAGGGTGCGCCCGCGTAGAAACGAATCTTGGGTTCTGAAACCACCAAGGGATTCTCGGCAAACCTTTCGTCTTCACTGGCATCGGGCACGATGAACACATCGGGCTGGAGAATCGCCGAAGCGCAGAAGGCAATGTCGCGCGAGGTTTCCTTGACCGAAAAACCCACGCTTGATTTGAACCATTGCCGGTCGGCATCTACGAGGCTGATCAGCGCAATCGGGGTTTGGCAGACGCAGGAAGCTAACAGGGTGAGATCGTCGAAAGCCGCCTCCGGCTCGGTGTCGAGGATTTCGTAGCCGCGCAGTGTGGTTAGCCGTTGTTGCTCGTTTGCTGGTTTGGGAGGAATCATCGTTGGCCTCCGGACTGGCCAGGTCGGCCGGACAGCGACTCTACTGCCATTCCCATCAGAATTCAACCCGGTGCTGGGCCAACCCGGTGGTTCCAGAAGCTGCATGCCGCGCAAGAAAATCCCGCCCAAGCGGAGCTTGGACGGGGCACCTCCTCGTGGGAGTAAGCTATTTATTGCTGCGCGGCGGCGTGCGACTGGCAAGCCTCCTGAATTTCAGGGGCGCACTCTACCCGGTTCCTGCCGTTGGTTTTGGCGCGATAGAGGGCCGTATCCGCGACGCGTAGGAGGTCTTCTCCCGTGAGGTGTAGGGCGGCGTTCGCATCTCTCGCCGCCAATCCGATGCTGACCGTCACCGGAATGGGCCCAGCCTCGGTTTCAATCGGACTTCCCGATACACAGACCCGCATCCGTTGCGCGGTGGCGATCAGGTCCGAGGTTGTGCACTCGGCCAGCACGATCAGGAACTCTTCTCCCCCGTAGCGGCCTACATAATCGTAATTCCTCACCGAGGCAAGTATCCGGCCGGCCACTTCACGCAACACCGCGTCTCCCGTCTGATGTCCGTAGGAGTCATTGATCAGTTTGAAGTGGTCAAGGTCTGCCATCATCAGGCCCAGAGGACGTCCCATGCGCGAGCTGCGTTGGGTCTCACGCTGCAGCAGGCCAGTAATGGCTCCATGGTTCCACAGGCCAGTCAGGTGGTCATGCGCCGACTGGAATTGCAATTCGGTTTGGACTCTCAGCAACGCATCCTGGAGTTCCAGTATGCGCTTGCCGGTGCGCATCCGGGCGCGCAGCTCGTTTACATCGAATGGCTTGGTCAGATAGTCATCCGCCCCGGCTTCCAGGCCGGCCACGATGTCTTCCTTTCTCCCCTTGGCGGTCAGCAGCAGCAGATACTTGTAGCGACCGCTTTGCTGACTGCGGACCCGGCGGCACAGCTCGATGCCTTCCAGCCCCGGCATCATCCAGTCCAGAATCACCATCTGCGGAGCATCTTTCTGTTGCAGGACGCTCCAGGCATCGAGACCGTTTTCCAGGGCGGTAACGCGATAATTCCATTTGCGCAACCAGCTCTCGAGGACCCGGCGGGATATCG
The DNA here is from genome assembly GCA_963699935.1 of Terriglobia bacterium. Lineage (GTDB taxonomy): Bacteria > Acidobacteriota > Terriglobia > Terriglobales > Acidobacteriaceae > JAIQFF01. Next base: position 51,699 of record CAVOVU010000013.1, on the reverse strand, counting down.
GATCATCTTCCGCAATCAGCACTTCGTCTGGTCTCGATGAATCTGGCGCGGCGCTTTGCCCCAGGCTCGTGGCCGGATGAAAAATATTCACCGCGTCGCTCCCGCCCAAGCCTTCATGGCCCGATGGAGATCAACTAAATGCCGTTCCAACGATGTAAACACCGCCGCCGCCGCCGACAGATTCTTCTCGTGTCCCATGTCCTCCAGGGCCCGGGAAGCTTGCAACGCCTCTACCGCTCCCAGATAGCCGAGTTCGCCCTTGAGGCTGTGGGCCGCTCGCATCACCGCGTCCGCATCGGACTCGGCGATGGCCTTGCCCAATTTTTGCAGGAGCTTGGGGGATTCCTGCAGAAAAATCTCACACAATTCCCGAAATAGCTCTTCATCTCCGCCCAAGCGCTCGACTGCCTCGTCCTTGCCCCACAATACTTTTTCAGCAGCATTCCCGCCCGGCCCGCAGGGCGGTATGGGGACGGCGGCCTGCGTCTTTTCGGGCCAACTCCCAGTGACCGGCGCCGGTTTCATCACGTATCCATCCTTAACTGGCCTTAGCTGGCGAAAAGCACCCTTGTCCATACTGTCGGCGGAACGCGGTTTTACTTTATGACCGGGTGACTGATTGGCTGGTCTCCAAGGTTTGCTCGAGCAAGCCCAATCGCATAAAGGACATGCCCAAAAGGGGAGGTGCCTCCCAGCGCCAACGGAAGTGTGCTGGCCCTTCGGCTGGATTCCCACAGCTCCGCGGCATAAAGCCGACCCCTGATCCGCCGATAAGTCCAACAGATGAGTATTCCGCCCCATAGTGCCCGCTGGTTTGGGGTTCGCCCTGCCAAATGGCCGCGAAAGCATCGCGCCGCATGACGGAGCGCCCGAATCCTCGCGTGAGCAGGGTCGAAGCCGCAGCCGCCGGCCGCTTCAGCGCCATGTGGCGGCACGCCAGAAGTTGGTGGATAAGTGATTCTCTGGTTCGTGGAGATGCAGGAAATGAAATTCTTGGAATTCTTTAATCATCTGGCCCCTGCTGACTTCATGCCCCACGGGTCGCACGCGCTGGCTGGAGTCATTTCGCCCTCCATCGCAAACTGGATGGCACAGCCGGGGCACGGGCGCAAATCAACATCATGAATGCCCATCTGGAGCAGCGCGTGGAGCAGCGTACGCTGTCCTTGCAAGAGAGCCAGGACCGCCTGTCCGGAATTCTCGGGTCAGCCATGGACGCAATCATTACGGTTGACGGTGACCAGCGGATCCTCATATTCAACTCTGCCGCCGAGAAAATGTTCGGCTGCCCGGCCACCGAGGCAATCGGGCAACTCATTGTGCGCTTTATTCCGCAGCGTTTCCACGCTGCCCACGGCGGACACATGCGCAACTTCAGTGAAACCGGAGTCACCAGCCGGACCATGGGCGCCATGAATCCGCTGTGGGCGCTGCGAGCGGACGGCACGGAGTTTCGGATCGAGGCGTCCATCTCGCAGATCGTCACGGGTGGGAAAAAACTGTTCACCGTCATCCTGAGAGACATAACCGAGCGAGTGGAAATTCAGGCGGCGCTGCTGGCCAACGAAGAGATGCAGCGCCTGTTGCTCGATGGCGTCACAGACTACGCGGTTTACATGCTTGACCCCGAGGGCAAGGTCGCCAGCTGGAACGCCGGAGCTGCCCGCATCAAGGGCTACACCGCGGAAGAAGTTCTGGGCAAGCCCATTTCCCTCTTCTATCCTCCGGACCAGCAAACCAGCGGAATCCCCGGCATGACGTTGCAGGAGGCCCTTCTCAACGGCCGCTTCGAGGGCCAGGGACAACGGATGCGCAAGGACGGGTCTATCTTCTGGGCCCAGGTGGTCATTCTCCCCATCTACGACCAAACCGGAGTCCTGCGTGGCTTTTCCAAGGTCTTGCATGACATCACCAGGCACAAGCAGGCGGAGGAAAAGCTGGCGGTACAAGCCCATGACCTGGCTCGGCAAGCCGGAGAGCTGACGCGCTCGCAGCAGGCGCTTGAAATGCAAAGCCGGATGCTGCAGTCCGTGCTCGACAGCATGGCCGAGGGTCTGGTCGCTGTCGACGAGCAGGGAAAATTCATCATCTGGAACCCGGCTGCACAGAAAATTCTTGGCTTGGGCGCAGCCAACCTGGACAGCCAGAAGTGGTCAGAGCACTACGGACTCTTCCTGGATGACACCGTAACCCCCTTTCCAGCGGAGCAACTCCCTTTGGCACGCGCCATTCGCGGGGAGACCTGCACCGCGCAGATGTTTGTGCGCAATCCAGAACTCGACGAGGGGGCATGGATCGAGGTCAACGGCGGCCCGTTGAAAGACAAGGATGGCGGAGTGCGTGGCGGGGTAGTGGCATTCCGCGACATTACCCAAAAGCGAAATTCCGAGCGTGAAATCCATCAGTTGAATTCCGAACTGGAGCACCGGGTGGCAGTGCGCACCGCCCAGCTGGAAGAAGCTAATCAGGAACTGGAGTCTTTCACCTACAGCGTGGCCCATGACTTGCGCGCTCCGCTGCGTCACATCGCGGGCTTCTCCGGAATTCTGCTGGAAGAGTTTGGCCCTGCTCTCAATGCCGAAGCGGGGCGCTATCTGCAGCGGATTCACGAAGGGACTCAGAAGATGGGCCAGCTAGTGGACGAACTGTTGGCCCTGGCTCGCGTGGGACGCCAGGCGCTCAATCTCCAGGTAACCGGTTTGACCACCATGGTTAACGAAGTGATCGGCATCCTGCAACCTGAGATCGAGGGGCGGAGTGTGGAATGGAAGATTGCCGACCTGCCATTCGTCGAGTGTGACCCGACGTTGACCAGGCAGGTATTCCAGAACCTGATTTCCAATGCCCTCAAATACTCGCGACCCCGTTCGCCCGCCGTCATCGAGATTGGGCAAATGGACGTCAATGGAGACTCTGTCATCTTCGTGCGCGACAACGGTGTCGGCTTCAGCATGAAGTATGCCGACAAGCTTTTCGGAGTCTTTCAACGCCTGCACCGCTCCGAAGAATTTGAGGGCACCGGCGTGGGGCTGGCCACCGTGCACCGAATTATCAAGAAGCACCAGGGCAGAGTCTGGGCCGAGGCGGAGCTTGGCAGCGGCGCGACGTTTTACTTCACCCTCGGCGGCCCGCAACCCGCTGCGGCGCATGAAGAAACTATGAAAGTGGGAGCGTAATGATGAACTCCGATGAAACCGACATCCTGCTGGTGGAAGACAGCGGGGACGACGCCGAGCTGGCCATTCATGCTCTGCGACGCGAACACCTGGCCAACAATATCTTCATCGCCAGAGACGGGGAAGAAGGTCTGGACTTTCTCTTTTGTCGCGGCCCCTTTTCTGCACGTTCCTTCGAGCAACCACCCAAGCTGGTCCTGCTCGATTTGAAATTGCCCAAGGTGGATGGCATCGAGGTCCTTAGACAACTCAAGCAAGACCGCCGCACCAAGGCCATTCCCGTGGTCGTCCTGACTTCTTCCCGCGAAGAACAGGACCTGGTGCGCAGTTACGAACTGGGGGCCAACAGCTATATCCAGAAGCCGGTGGACTTCGAAAAATTCCGGGAGACTGTGAAAACGGTCGGTCTGTACTGGATGGTGATCAACCAGCGTCCCGCCTTCCATGGAGCCAGACCATCGGCTGGGGAAGGATCGCAATGAACACAACCGCTACCAGAACGGTACGCCAGACGGAGCCCTCGAATGCCACCAAGCCCCAGCTCCGGGTCTTGCTGGTGGAAGACGATCCTGCAGACCGCGAGCTGATTCTTAACGAGCTGAGAAAAGGTGAATTCGAGATTACCAGCGACGCGGCTGGAACGGCCGACGAGTTCCGCCAAAGGATACGAGCGAGTTGTCCCGACGTGGTTCTGGCCGACTACAACCTGGGGCAGTGGCGGGGCACGGATGCGCTGGAGATCATGCGTGAAGAAGGTCTCGACATCCCCCTGATTCTGGTCTCGGGTGCTCTGGGAGATGTCACCGCGGTTGAGTGCATCAAGCAGGGCGTGACCGACTACGTGCTGAAAGATTCGCTGGCCCGCTTGCCGATCGCACTCCGGGGCGCCCTGAAGGACAAGAGTGCGCGTGAAGAACGCAGACGGGCCCAGGAGTCCCTGGCCCGGAAAGTAGAGGAGTTGGCCCGCTCCAACGCCGACCTCGAGCAGTTTGCTTACGTGGCCTCCCATGACTTGCAGGAACCTTTACGAATGGTGGCGGCCTACACCCAGCTTTTGGCGGACCGTTACCGCGGCAAACTCGATGAGCAAGCCGACAAATATATCCATTACGCCGTGGATGGCGCCGTCCGTATGCAAAGCCTGATTCAGGACTTGCTGGCTTATTCGCGGGTAGGACGGCAGGAGACAGCGGTCAAGAGCACGGACTGCAACGAAATCGTGGGAAGGGCCGTCGAGAACCTGCAAGGCACGATCCTGGAGACTGGGGCGGTGATCACGCATGGGCCTTTGCCCAGGCTGATGGCCAGCGGTTTGCAACTGCAACAAGTGTTTCAGCACCTCCTCGGAAATGCCCTGAAATTCAGGGGCTCACAGACCCCCGCGATTCAGATCTCAGCGGCGAAACAGGGGGCCGAATGGACCTTCACGATTGCCGATAACGGTATCGGCATATCCGCCGAGTACGCCGAGAGCGTGTTCATCATTTTCAACCGCTTGCACACTCGCGCCGAATATCCCGGCAACGGCATTGGCCTGGCCATCTGCAAGAAGATTGTTCAACAGCACGGCGGCCGGATCCAGGCCCTGCCCCGGGACGGCGGCGGCACCATCATCAATTTCACCTTGCCGGCGGAAGAACCCGCGGAAAGACGGGACCCGGCATGATGACAACCATGGCAGAAATTCTGTTGGTGGATGACAATCCCGCCGATCTGGACTTGACCATCGACGCGCTGGCGCAAAGCCCGTGGCGGACCCACGTCAGTACGGTCTCCGACGGGGCTGAGGCCATGGCCTATCTTTACCGGGAGGGAAAATACTCGGAGGCCATTCGTCCCCACCTGGTTCTGCTGGACCTGAATTTGCCCCGCAAGGACGGACGCTCCGTCCTGGCAGACATGAAATCGAAACCCGCCCTGCGCCGGATACCGGTCGTGATTTTCAGCACGTCGCAAGCCGGAAAGGACATCGAGAGCAGTTATGAATTGGGAGCCAACAGCTACGTCAGCAAACCGCCCACCTTAAGCGAGTGGGTTTCCGCCGTGAAGGTACTGAATGAATTCTGGATCGGATGCTCCTGCCTGCCACGCGAGGTGGAACCATGAACAACGGACATGCCCATATCCTGCTGATTGAGGACAATCCCGGCGACGCGGATCTGGTGCGCCTGCGCCTGGTCGAGGCCGATTCCAATATCGCAGTCTCCTGTGCCACGCGCCTCTCCGCGGGGCTGGCGTCATTGGTCGCGGAAGCTCCGACCATGGTGCTGCTCGACCTGAACCTGCCCGACAGTCACGGCGCGGAAACTTACCGCCGGGTGCTCGAGGCCGCCGCCGGCGTCCCTATCGTCGTGCTGTCTGGCATGGACGACGAAGAAATAGCGGTCAACGCCGTCCATGAGGGGGTCCAGGACTACCTGGTCAAAGGCAGTTTCGACAGCCGGCAACTGGCCCGCGCCATGCGCTATGCCATTGAACGCCAGGCCTTGCTGACCTCTCTCGACATGAGCCGGCGTCAGCAACTCCAGTTCAAGAATGAATTCCTCTCTCACGTATCGCACGAATTGCGGACTCCCCTGACCTGTATTCATCAATTCGTCTCGCTTATCCTCGATGGCCTGGCCGGCAAGGTGGTCCCCGAGCAGCGTGAGCACCTGGAAACGGTGTTCCGCAGCGTGATTCAGCTGCGGGCCATGATCACCGACTTGCTGGAAGCCACCCGGGCAGAGTCGGGAAAGATCTCGATCCAGCCCCACTGCGTCCTCATCGGCGAGGTCATCCGGCAGGCGGTAGCGATGCTGCAAAGCACGGCCCAGGCCAAGGGCGTTGGCCTGGAGGTTGCCCTTGACACCAGGATTCCATTCATCTACGCCGATTCCAACCGGGTACTCCAGGTGCTCGCCAACCTGCTGGAAAATGCAATCAAATTTACGCCTGCCGACGGATCGGTCATGATCAAGGCCTACCTTACCGAAAACGATCCCGACTTCGTCCACGTATCCGTCGCTGATACCGGGCGCGGCATCAGCCCGGAAGCGAAAGCCCTGATTTTCGAGCGTCTCTACCAGGACCCGAATTCGGTCGATGACAGCCGCAAAGGCCTGGGGCTGGGACTCTATATCGCGAAAGAACTGGTCCGGTTGCACGGCGGGCAAATTTGGGTCGAGAGCCAGCTGTCGCACGGCAGTACTTTTACTTTTGCCCTGCCTTTATTTTCCCTGGCAAAATTTATCGCCCCGGTCATCACTCAAATGGGCCGCTTGCGAGAGCATCTTTCGCTCATCACTCTCGAGCTCACACCCTTGCCCCGGTTCGCCGCCACCCTGAAGGAGGTTCGCCAGCATTGCCTGCAGATCCTGGAACCCTGCATCCTCGGCGACAAGGACGCCATCCTGCCCGCCCTGGATAACCTGGGCCCGGTGGAAACCATAATGATTGTGATTTCCGCCGATGCCTATGGCGCCACGATCGTCGAGAGGCGCATCCGTGAACAGTTGGAGCGCTCTGACCGTTTGCGGGCCAATTGCACTTTCAAACTTTCCTCGGCCGGCCTGAAGCTGCCTGCCGCGGACCGCCCGGAGCCTGTGGATAAGCTGGTTCAGGAAGTTGCCGATGATATTACAGCCATGACCATAGCGGCCTTGCAGCGCACCCGGCCCTCGAACTGAGGAGACAATTCAGTATTGCGAAAGCCAGACCGGAATTTAGCAACTACCAAACAATAAGGAGAGAAACACTATGGACAAACCGAAGATCCTGATCGTTGACGATGATCCCGACTTGAGACGAGGTCTAAACCTGCGTTTACGCGCCAGCCACTTCGAGACCGCCTATGCGGCTGATGGCTTCTCGGCGATTGCCATGGCCCAGAAGGAGCGGCCGGACCTGATCATTCTCGACATTGGCCTGCCCGCGGGGGACGGCTTTGTTGTGCTGGACCGGTTGCAGCAGAGTGCCACGCTGGCTTCTATTCCAGTCATCGTCCTCACCGCGCGCGACCCCCAGTACAACCGGGAGCGAACTCTGAAGGCAGGGGCATGCGCTTTTCTGCAAAAGCCCGCCGACAACAACGAATTGATGGACGTGATTCGCACCACCCTCAATCCGGTATGGCCGGGCACGGCGGCTGCAGCTCTGCCGAGTCACTAGGCAGGAAATTCTGGCTGCAGCGCAAAAATAATACCCGCCAGATTCTTGCCTGGCGGGTACGGTCTGCAGATGAGTCTGTTGCTACGCTGCTTTCTTCATCTGCCTCACCCTGGCCCAACGTGCCCTCTGGGCGGCTGCGATCTTGCGTCGCGCCGCCACCGAGAGCCGCCTTCGCCTCGGCTTGGTATAAGAACGTCCGTTATTCAGCTTGCCCAGGACCGAAAGAGCGGCATCAACATGTCTTAGTTGATCGAGCAAACTCGTTCGTTCCACTCTCAGTTGCGAGACTACAGCCTCCAACCCCCTCAGATTTGCCATGAATCCCCCTCGGCCACCGATCTTAGCAAATCCTCCTGCGTCCCGCCCCCTCCCGGACCGATTTAGCGGGACTTCCGGATGTGGCGCACACTATGGCCCTGGACCAGATGGAAGAGTTCTTCCGCCAGATTCTTGGTGTGATCGCCGGCACGTTCAAACGCCTGTGCCATGAAGAGCAGGTTGGTCACCTCGTAGCTCCTGCGTCCCGCCCCCTTTTCCAGGTATTGACGGAACACGGAATGACAGACTTGATCCATGTCGTAGTCCATCTTGATCACCGATTCAGCCAGTCCCAGATCGCGGCCCACAAATCCCTGATGGACCCGCGCCAGCATTTCCTGCAAGACCTGGGCCATCTCGATCAGAGAGGCGGACTCTTTCGAGTTCAGCGGTGCCGGCAGGCCGTGAATTCGCTGCACCACCGACCAGATCAGGTCGCCAATGCGCTCGAGATCGATCGTAAACTTCAAACAGGCGAGGAGCTCACGCGCCTCCGCCTCCGGCACCTGGGTGACGGCGGCGGGCGTCGCATCATCCACCTGCCGCTCGATCTGGTCGAGTTCCTTTTCGCACTGTCGCACCGCCAGAAAGGCGATTCGCGAGCCCGTCCCAATGTAATCGCGGGCATTGAACGCAGCGTCCTTGGCAATCAGGCAGGCACGCAGCGTGGTCTCGATCGCCTGCTTGCTCGCCTCTGACTTCTCCTTACGTGGTCGCTTCATGGCTGGCGGTAAACTCAGGCTAGCAGAGTCGAAGCACCGGGGCCAGTCCGCCCGTAACTGAGATCCGGGAACTGGAAACTGCAAACTGGTTTTATCTGACATGTTTCCACCAGAATGCCTCACCGTGAAGGAATCAGAAATCTTCGACCGCGCCAGCGCCGCATCTGCATGCGCCAAAGCTGCCAGGGATTTAGAGATCCGGTATTTTCTGCCACACTCCAGGGTCAAAAGCCGCGGGCGGGGGCGCCCGCGCCACACCAACCCCGCTGACTTATACTTGCCGCAGGGCAACCGGCCCGCTGCGGAGATTCCGGGACGATGGTGACTGGCAACGTCCAGGCGGTTGAGCTGGTTTTCCTGCTGCTGTTGCTTTTCGTGGTGGCATTCGGAGCCCTGGCGCGGAAGCTTCAGGTCCCCTACCCCATCGTGCTCGTGATCGCGGGCGGATTGCTCGGCTTCGTTCCCGGAATTCCAAGAATCACCCTCAACCCCGACCTCATCTTCTTCGTGATTCTCCCGCCTCTTCTCTATTCCGCCGCCTGGGTCACTTCCTGGCGGGAGTTCTCTTACAACCTGGTCAGCATCCTGCTCCTGGCTTTTGGACTGGTCATTTTCACCGTTATCGGAGTAGCGGAAAGCGCGCACTGGTTATTTTCCGGCTTCGACTGGAAACTGGGGCTGGTCCTGGGCGCCGTCATCGCTCCCACCGATGCCATCGCAGCCACGTCGATTGCGGAGCGCGTCGGCATCCCCAGGAGAATCACCGACCTGATCGAGGGCGAGAGCCTGGTCAACGACGCCACCGGCCTCCTGGCCCTGGAATTCGGCATCGCCATCGTACTGCGCAATGAAACTCCGACCGTCGCAGGCGGCATCACCCGCCTGGCCTATCTGATCATTGCCGGTGTGGCCGTAGGCTTGATTACAGGCTGGATCGTGAACTGGATCGAACGTCGTATTGACGATGGCCCCATCGAAATCGCCATCAGCATATTGGTTCCCTACGCTGCCTACCTGACAGCGGACAGACTGCGTGCCTCCGGCGTGCTCGCGGTAGTGGTGTGTGGACTTTATCTCAGCCGCCGAAGTTCCGGATTTTTCTCTCCGCAAGTGCGCCTGCAGGCCTGGGCGGTGTGGGAGGCCCTGGATTTTATTCTCAATGGCCTGGTTTTTGTCTTGATCGGACTGCAACTGCCATACGTCCTGGCCGGAATTCGCGACTATCCCCACGGTACGCTTTTCCTCTACGGCGCTCTGTTCAGTGCGCTGGTCATTGCATTGCGGGTTGTCTGGGTGTTTCCCGGCGCCTACATCGCCTACTGGATTCGCACCCACCTGCTCCATCAGGAGCTGAAATGCCCAACCGTACAGGGCATTCTGGCCCTGGGCTGGACTGGCATGCGCGGAGTGATCGCGCTCGCCGCCGCCATTGCACTGCCCCAGGCCCTGGCCGACGGCAGCCCGTTTCCCCAGCGCAACCTGATTGTCTTTCTGGCCTTCTGCGTAATTCTGGTGACCCTGGTGCTGCAGGGACTCACACTCCCCTGGGTGGTCCGGATTCTGGGCATCGCCGATACCCCGGGCTCCAACCTGGAAGAGGAAACCGCGCGAAGGGAAATACTCCAGGCCGCGCTCGCTTACCTGGACGAATCCCGCCAGAAAGACGGGAGTGAATTCGACGCCATCTACGAGGACCTCACCGCCCACTATCGCCACCGTCTTTCCGACGTCAGCGGGAAAGACGACAGCGAGAACGGCGTCAGCCCCGAACACCACGAACGTTTAACGCGTATCTCCCGTGAACTGCTTCGACTGGAACGGCAAACCGCGGTCCGCTTGCGCAACGAAGGCCGCATCAACGACGAGACCCTGCGGCGGTTGGAGCACGAACTCGACCTGCGCGAGGCCGGCCCCAGTCACGTCTAAGGCGCTAGCATCCCGTCCCGGAAACTCGTTGAATTAATACTGTCATCCCGACCGGAGCGGAGCGAAGCGAGCGCAGTGGAGGGACCTGCTGTTTCAGCCATCCCGACCCGCGCCGCTTACATTTCGATATTCCATGTATTTCTGGGACAGCTTCCTAGACTGACATTTCAACCAGCGGAAGAAATACCTGAAAACGCGTATCTCCGGGTTTTGAAGTCACCTGGATTGTGCCTCGATGCTTCTTCACAATGCGCTGCACTGTGTCGAGACCCAGCCCGGTCCCCTCCCCGACTCCCTTGGTGGTGAAGAAAGGCTCGAAGATGTGCGCCTTGACTTCAGGCGAAATTCCGGGACCATTGTCGCCAATTTCGACTACGACACAGGTGTCATCGCGGTAGGTACGGACTCGCAACTCGCCTTTTCCCCCCATGGCATCAATCGCATTATCAATAATGTTGGTCCATATCTGATTGAGCTCACTGCCAAATGAATTCACCAGCAGCGGGACTTTCTCATACTCGCGCCGCACCGTAACTCCACGCTTGAGTTTGTGATGCAGGATGGTGAGCGTGTTCTCCAGGCCTTTGATCACATCCACACTTTGCGCCGGCGTCTGGTCCATGTAGGTGTATTCCTTGACCGCCCGCACCAGGTCGGAGATACGCGACGTGCTGCTCTCGATTTCGTTCAACAAATTCGCAATTTCGACCGAGGCCGCGATGCGGACCAGCGCCGCCCGGGCTACATCCGCGTCCAGGGTCGCGAACAGCGATTCCAGCGCTTCCGGTTTCACCCCCCGGTGCGCCAGATCGGAAGCCAGTTGCCACAAATCGCTTTGCCCGTGACTGCGTAACAAGGAGTCGATCTGGTCTTCCAGGTCACTGGTGGCTAGCGTGTCGAGCGGATTTTCGTTCGGCTGCATGAACGACGCCTCCAGCTTTTCGATTTCCGATCTCTGGGCGGCCGTAAGGTCATGCTTTCCCAGTTCCTGGACCGCGTCTTTGATTCGCTTCAATGCGTCGCGCAGCAGGCTGGTCGCGCGTTTGGCGGCCGAGGCGGGATTATTGAGTTCATGGGCCAGGCCGGCGGAAAGTTTTCCCAGGCCCGCCAACCGGTCGCGCTGCTGCTCCACCCGCGTGACCTCGCGGATCCGGTCGGCCATCACACCCACCAGCCGCTGGGTCAACTCCGGCATTTTCTGTATCAGTTCCGGAAAGCGTGACGAGGGAAATTTCAGGATGCGGGATTCGGTGAGCGCCCGCCCGGTTACTACCGACTTCTTCATTCGGGAAAAAGGCAGCACTCCGGTGACCGTACCGGCCGCGAACGGAATTACAAAGGTTTCGCCGTTGATGTCGCCGCGCGCCTGAAGTTCCCCTTCCAGAATCACCACCATCGAGCTCGCGAGATCTCCCAGTTGCAAATACACATCTCCCGCCTTCAGCCTTATCTCCTCGGTCTGGCTGATGAACCAATCCAGTTGATCGTCAGGCAGACCCTCAAACACCGGGACGCGCCGCAATTCTGATTTTTCGATCATTCGTCGTTACACCCGTCCTTACACCTTGCTCAGATACTGGTGAATAAACTGCACCGCCACCGATCCTTCGCCCACTCCGGACGCCACCCGCTTGACCGAGCCATGGCGCACGTCGCCGACGGCAAAAATACCGGGCACATTGGTCTCCAGGAGAAAAGGGTCCCGCTCCAGCCCCCAGCCTTTGGGCCTTTGCCCGTCGCGTATGAGGTCTGGACCGGTCAGAATGAAACCGCGTTCGTCGCGCTCGATCAGGCCGGCCAGCCAGTCCGTCCGCGGCAGCGCGCCTATAAAGATGAACATCGAACTGGCCGGCACGCGCTCGATTTTGTTGGTATCAGAACACAGCACCGAAATTTCTTCCAGGTGAGTGGCTCCGTGGGCCTCCACCACGCTGGCATGCGCCCAGATCTGTATGTTGGAAGTCTCCTTGATCTGGTCGATGAGATACTGCGACATGGTGCTGGCCAGCGAATCCCCGCGCACCAGAATGACCACGCGCTCCGCATACTTGGCGAAATTCATCGCCGCCTGGCCCGCCGAATTCGCGCCGCCCACCACGTACACAATCTCACCCTCGCAGGAGAGAGCTTCGCTGGCGCCGCCACCATAGTAAATTCCCGCGCCTTGAAGCCGGGCAATGCCCTCCGCCTCAAGCTTGCGCCACTGCACTCCGGTCGAGATCATCAACGCGTGGCACGAAATTTCGTTTCCATCCGCCAGCTTGATGATCCGGTAAGACCCTTCCGTGCGAGCATTGACTGCCTCCACGGGCGACAGAATTTCCACTCCGAAACGCTGTGGCCTGGGCCACGGCGCGCCGCGCCAGATCATTTCCGCTGAGCCCCTGCTGGAAATCCCAGATAATTCTCGATGCGGGAACTCATTCCCGCCTGGCCACCCGGCGCTTCCCGCTCGATCATCACCGTGTGTAGTCCTTCCGACGCGCCATAGACCGCCGCTGCCAGGCCCGCCGGTCCGCCTCCGACGATGGCCAGATCATAAAAATTTGTCTGTGCCCGGGTCCGCAAACCCACCTTCTTGGCTACATCCGCCGGAAGGCTCTCCAGAAGTTTGGTCCCGTCCGGAAAAAGCACAACCGGGAGTTCCGAGGCCTCCGGCCCCAGCGCCTCCAGCAGCCGCTTGGTCTCCGGATCGTTCGCGGAAATCTCCACGTCGATCCACTGGTAGGGAACGTGATTTCGCGCCAGAAAGTCGCGCAAATCATACGACCGCGGCGACCAGCGCGTGCCCAGTACCCGGATTCCGTCGTAGGCTGGCCGGTACGTGGCTTGCCAGTCGTCCAGCATGTCATCGAGCTGCGGATACAGATGTTCTGTCGGAGGGTCCCAGGGTTTCAGAAAAAAATAATTGATGTTGGCCTGGTTGATGGCGCTGATGGCGGCGTTCATGTCGGCGTAGGCGGTCAGCAATGCCCGCTTTGCCTTGGGAAAAATCCGCATTCCCTGCTGCAGAAATTCCACGCCATCCATGCGCGGCATGCGCTGGTCGGCCAGCAGCAGGGCCACGCTGTCATTGCGCACCTTCAACTGCTTCAGCAGATCGAGCGCCCCTTCCGGAGAATCGCTTCCAATCACCCGGTATTCCGCGCCATATTTCGACCGCAAATCGCGCTCGATCGACCGCAAGACGTCAGAGTCGTCGTCCACACTCAATAAAATCGGCTTCGCCATGATTCAATCCCAGCTTTAATGATAATGATGGAGGTAATTCTAGACTTCTGAACACTTGGATGTCCTATAGATGCAGGAAACCTCTGCCTGGCACCACAGTTTTCGTCCCACCACAACCCACGTAGGGGCGGGTCCCCTGACCCGCCCTGGCCGAGCGCAGCTCGGCAATGGGTTCAGTTGACGTTGGTCTAGCGCATATCGATTGTCGCACAATTCACCACGAGCACTCAACTCAAGGGCCATTCCGCTTCAAGTTGCCGTCCCTGCTCAGCAATAGTAGAAACCAGCGCTTCCATCTGCGCCTCTGTGACTGCGGGATTCATGCAAGTAAGCTTGAGACACTGCCGGCCGCGAACCCGGGTGTGGCCGATGACGGCAACCCCGCAATCGAACAGCCGCTGCCTCAGCGCGGCGTTGAAGTTATCCTCATCGAGCCCCGGACGCGACGGAACATAGCGGAAAACCACCGTGCTGAGACTGGCTCCGTGGACGAGCTGCAGTGCCGGCGTACGGCTCACCGCACCAGCAGCATAAACAGCCAGTTCCAGGGTGCGGTCGATCATCGCACTCAACTTCCGGCGCCCCAGCACCTGAAATGAAAGCCATAACTTGAGTACATCGAAGCGGCGGGTGGTGAGCAGCGAATTCGTCACCAGGTTGGGAATACCCTGTTCCTCGTGGGTCTCTGGGTTCAGGTAGTCAGCGTGCTGTTCGATGAGCTCGAAGTGACGAGCGTCGCGCAGCAGGAAAGCGCTGGCCGGGATGGGCTGCCAGAAAAGCTTGTGAAAGTCGATGCCCATGGAGTCCGCCGCTGCCGCGCCTTCCAATTTTGCCCGGTGGCGTTGCGAAAACAGCAGCGCGCCACCGTAGGCGGCATCGACGTGCAGCCAAGCCCCAGCGGACTGGGTAAGCGAAGCAATCTCCGCCAACGGATCCACCGAGCCAAAGTCCGTCGTCCCCGCCGTGGCCACGATGGCAAACGGAAGCAGGTTTTTGTCCCGCATTTCGTCCAGCGCCCTTCGCAGACCTTCCGGCCGCATTCGGAATTCGTCGTCAACGGAGACTCTGACCACGGCGTCCGTGCCAAGCCCAAGCTGCGCGGCCGATTTTTCGACGGTGAAGTGGGCCACCTCGGAACACAAGACCCGCATGCGCGCTGCTTCCGGTGGCAAACCCCGCTTCTGTGCCAGCCACTGAAACCGTGACTTCAGGAATGCATCGCGCGCCAGAAGCAATCCCATGTAGTTGGATTGCGTTCCTCCCGCGGTGAAGGTGCCGCCCGAGCCGGCCGGGAATCCCGCCTCGGCAGTAAGCCACTGGACAAACTTTTGCTCCAGGATCGTGGCCATGGGCGCCTGGTCAAAAGAATCCATCGACTGATTTAGAGCGCTGATCACAGCCTCCGCGGCCAGAGCCGCCAATAGCGGCGGACAATGCAGATGGGCCGCGGTATTCGGATGGCCCACGACCACGGAGTTGGAGATGATTGTTCCCAGCTTGCCGAAGACTGCCTCAGGGGCTGCGCCCGCATCAGGAAGAAATTCGGGATCAATCAAGGCGGACAGCGCGGAGGGACTCTTCCCGCTATAAGAATGATCGGGCAGTGACGAGCAGAGCAGTCCGGCAACCCGCGCCATCAGCTCGCGGTACAACTCCTGGCTCGCCGGCGTGGTGGTCAGAAAGTCGGATTCAAACAAGTCAGCGCCTCAACCGGAGATTTCGACAGTTGATCTATATCTACAGGAAAGACCCGAATGTCGAAAGCCGTCGAGCAGGAAAATGTGTTAGTCGCTGATTATTTCTCTCCGAAGCGGAAGATCACACCTGCGCTGAGACGCAGATTGTTTTGCCGGTCATTCAGGCCGTTGGTGAACTGGGTGCGGTAATAGTCCGCTTCCAATGCGCGGACGGCGATGTGCCGGGTAAGTCCTATGTCCAGTCCGCCGCCTGCAATCAGGGCGAAGGCGTTGGACGCGCCCGCAAATCCCGAACTATTCGAGGCAAAGCTTCCGCTGGCATGCGCCCCACCCAGCAGGACCTGGGCGAAAGGCGCAAAATGCCCAGACTTGTGCCAGCTGTAGCGCGGCCCAAACAGGTAGGAGGTCAGGGTCAGGTCCTGGCCCGAGCCGCTGATGTCCGAAGCCCGCTGGCTGCTGACTTCCGCGACCACCCCGAACGAATGGGTAAAGTTATAGGCGAACCAGGCGTTCGCGCCATGCATGGAAAAGCACCCGCATCCGTCCGGCGGAGCGTTGGCGCGAACGTAGTTGTAGTCCACTCCCAGTTCCGCGACCGGTGCGCCCTGCGCGGATGCCGGCACCATGGAGAGGAAGGTCAATCCCGCAACGAGTCCGAGCTGCACGGTCCGCCGAAGTAGATATCGAATTAGTTTGCGCATCTTGATTTTTCCTTGTCTGCCATGTACTTCGTCTTTGTTTTCGCCGCAAACATTTGAGTATGCCTGTCCCCTCACTTCACAATCAGCGTGACCGTGGTGGAAACATGCTGCGACCCGCTGGTGCCGGTCACCGTAATGGTGGCGCTCTGGGTCGGCCCGGAGAATCCGCCATTGCAACCGGTCAGCATGAACGTCGCCCCCGCCAGGGTCGCGATCATCAGCAGGATGGGCAGGGACCTGGCCAGGCGTTTCCTCCGGCCGGCTACCACGCACAAGCCGGCCGCCAGGCTGAGCGGCGCGAACGGGAAGCTCTGCTGGTGCGCGGGAATACCGGCCGTGTGCGCCGCCGTCTGAATGGTCAGCACCGTAGTCGCGCCGGATGCGCCCGGAACCACTGTGGGCGGAGCGAAAGTGGCAGTGGCGCCCGCGGGCAGGCCCGTGGCCGACATGATCACCACACTGTCAAAGGCGCCGCCCAGGGGTGGCACTGTGATATCGATGTCCACCGCTCCGCCCGCCTTGACCGTGAAAGGAGTTGACGGAGCGGTCACGCCAAACGTCGTAGCCACTTCCAGGCCCGTTTCGCCCGAAGTCGAACTCGCCGCCGCCGCGTTGCCGGAATAGACCGCGATAATCGAGAGGTCACCGGCCAAAAGACTGGTGCTGGTGAACGTCGCCACTCCGGACGAGTTCACATCCCCGGTCCCGAGCAGCGTGCTGCCGCTGTAGAAGCTGACCGTTCCCCCCGGTGTGCCCGTGGGCGCAGGCGTCACCGTCGCGGTGAAGGTGACGCTTTGTCCGAAGACGGCTGGATTGGGCGCGACGGTGAGGGCCGTTGTGGTGGCCACCGTTGCCGTCACCCCGACTGCGGAAGAAGTGGACGTCGCAAAGGCGGCGTTGCCGGAATACTCCGCCGTGACCATGTTCGTGCCGGGCGGAAGACTGGACGTGATCAGCGTCGCCACCCCGGACGAATTCACGTTCGCCGTACCCAGCAGTGTGCTGCCGCGGAAAAAGCTCACCGTTCCTGCCGGAGTGCCGGTGGGCGCAGGCGTAACCGTAGCCGTCAGTGTGACCGGTTGTCCCACGGTGGATGGATTTGGCGAAGCTGCGAGCGCAGTCGCAGTAACGGTCTGAGGATTGATGGTCACACTCTGGGCGGTCGAAGTCGATCCTACCGACCCGGTGTTGCCGGAATAGACCGCCGTGAGGCTCAACGTTCCCAGGGGCAGGCTGCTGGTGCTGAAGCTGGCGATTCCGGAGGAATCGACCGTTCCTGTCCCCAGCAACGTGGCCCCGTTGAAGAAGCTCACGGTGCCGCCAGGCGTCTGGGTAGGTGCGGGCACTACGGTGGCCGTAAGCGTGACGGATTGTCCAGCGAAGGCCGGGTTGGGCGACACCAGCAAAGTTGTCGCGGTCGCGACTTGGGGAATGGTCGCCAACAGCACCGAGTCCGACTCGCTCACGTCCCGGTCGGTATCGCCGGGATAGCTGGCAATCACCTCATGGCTGCCCGTCCCAAACACCGCCCGGCCGGTGGCGGTAGCGGTCAGGGTCTGCGCCGACAGCAGAATCGAAGTCGTGCTGACATTCGAGTTGGCCACCACCACGTCTGGAAGTCCGTCCCCATTCAGATCGCCCACGCCCATTCCGAACGGTCTGGCCCCGGTGGGAAAAGCGAGTTGGGTTTTGAACGTGCCGTCGCCGTTGCCCAGCAACACACTGACGCTGTTGCCGCTGTTGTTCGAGGCCACCAGGTCCATGTTTCCATCCCCGTTGAAGTCGCCGACCGAGAGTCCCTCCGGAGCGCTGCCCGTGCCATAAGTCACCTGCGCTAGAAACGTGCCATCTCCCACTCCCAGGAGAACGCCTATCAAATTGCTCTCCGCGTTCGCCACCGCGAGATCGGGAATTCCATCTTCATTGAAATCGGCAATCGCGAGCCCGATGGGGTTGTAGCCCCCCACCGCATAGGCCACCTGACTCTGGAATGTTCCATCTCCCAGTCCCAACAGAACGTCCACCCGGGAGCCCTGTGCATCGGTTACGGCCAGGTCGGCGAAGCCATCTCCATTGAAGTCTGCAGTCACAATGACCTGCCCGGCTTCACCGATCGGGAAAGTCAGCGGATCTTCACAGACATTCAGCTCCACTAGGAAGGTGCCGTCCGTCTGGCCGAGCAGAATGGTTACGTTGCGGTCGTTTCGGTCCACCACCGCCAGATCGGGCCAGCCGTCGCCATTGAAATCGCCCACGGCAATCGATTGCGGACCATTGCCGACGGCATAAGTTTGTTGCGGCAGAAAAGTACCGTCGCCATTCCCCAGATAAACGCTGATCGTAGCGGCGCCCGCGTTGCCCGTCACCAGGTCAAGATTGCCGTCCCGGTTGAAGTCGCCGCTGGCCAGAGCGATGGGGGAAGCCCCGGTGGCATAGGCCGTCTGGGTTTGAAAGGTGCCGTCGCCATTTCCCAACAGAACGCTTAACGTGTTGGAGACAACGTTGGTCGTCGCCAGGTCCAGCCTTCCGTCGTTATTGAAATCACCGAGAACTGTATTTTGAGGGCGCGAGCCCACCGTCGCGGGTGACGCGAGGGCGGGAAGCAGAGTGAATCCCAGCGTCGCGGGGTCGAGCACCGCCGTTCCCACCACTGCATCCCCGCTGTCGGTGTCGAGAAACGAAACTGTTCCGGTAGGAACATTTTTCCCAAAAGCAGTCACCGCGCCGGTCAGCGTGTAATTGCCCGGGGTCCCGCTCGATGCAATATTCGAAAAGGAGAGATAACTGGCGTCGGCATCCACCGTCAGCGGCTGCGGCGCTGACGCGCTGGCCAGAGCAAAGCTTAGGGGTTGAAATGCCGCCACGATGCTGTAGGTCCCCACTCCCAGAGTCAGCCTGAGGGTGGCCGTTCCGGTGGCGGTCAACCGCGCCTGTCCCAAGACCGCGGAGTCCTGGCAGCGCACCGCATTGGCGTCGCAAAACACCACTACTCCCCGCGCCAAGGGGGACCCCGCAGCAGTTACATTCGCTGTAAGCGTCACAGCCGTGCCAGCCGTGACCTCCGCGGAGGAAATGCTCAAGGTTGTAATGGTCGCTTCACTCCCTCCACCTGCCCGCGCGCTGCAGGGACACAGGCCGGCGATGAATAGCAGAATGAGCAGGACCCTGAACGAAGCGGCGGGATTGAACGGGTGTGACGCGGCGTGACTGGGCTGCATAAATTTGTGTCCCCTTGCGGACGCAGAGTCCGGTGAAGCCTGTACGAGTTCTCGCGACATGACGGGTTCCACGGTGCCCACGACTGTTTCAGTTTTGTGCTGGGTAGTAAATGATCGGAGGGTCGTAGTGATGGGCGGGCACGCCGGACAAATTCACTTCACAAAGGGGAGTTGGAGTAGGGCGCTGGCTATCGCGCCTCGTCCGGGGCCAAATCAAGCGCTGGGGAATTCCGGCCAGGGCGCATAATCCCGGAAACAGTCAATTCCCGGGGAAGGAGATGAGTTCTATTTTAATTCTCCATGCTGCAGTCCAGGCCCGCACTTCCATGGAAATGCGATGCCGCGATGCTCCCCCCGCACTCTCGTCTTTAGAGCGCGTGGCCGTCCCCGCCGGCAAAGACGGATTACAACGAATTGGTGCGCGCGATGTTGCCCAGCAGGGCTGCGCTGGGCTTGATGGTTCTCCGTTGTGTGGCCCGATCCACCGCCACAATTCCAAACTTGGGCTCGAACCCGGACATCCACTCGAAGTTATCCAGCAGCGACCAGGCCACATAGCCGCGCACATCCACGCCATCGTCGATGGCGCGCCTCAGGCCGGCGAGAGCGCGCTGAACATATTCCACGCGGCGGCGGTCATCAGTGGTGGCAATACCGTTTTCCGTCACCATGAGGGGCACGCCCGTTTCCTTGCCGGCGTAACGCACCACTTCCTCGACACACTCCGGATAGAACTCCCAGCCTACCTGTGTAAGCTCAGCGCCTTTGGGAGGCGGCAAATCTTTTTTCCCAACGATCGACCGCGAATAAGTCTGCACCCCCAGATAGTCGCATTGTTTCGCAACCTCCAGCCAGGGGCCATAGACATCGGCGCGCTTTTCGGCCACATGACTGTCCTCGGGCGCCGGCTGGTCGGCCGTCATCGCCAGGTTGAAACCCACGGGCATGTCGCCCCTCACCGATTTCATCGCAGCTCTGCCTTTGTGGTGCGCCGCCAGCACACCCTCGCGGATCTTCTTCGCATCCCCAAGAAAGAAGCTGGCAAATTCCGGAGCGTTCAGTTGCTGGCGCACTTTCACCAGGCTCCCCTGCAACATATCGATCAGACTCTTTCCCCCGCCCCCGGCAAATTGATCCAGTTCAGCAATTGCGGAATGTCGGGTTCATTGAAGGTTGACGCATATCCCACCAGATCGCCCAGGTGCTTTGTGGCTTTCTCGCAGAAGCGGGCATAAAGGTCCGGGGCAGCGGGATTCTGCCAGCCTCCCTTGTAGGCGAACCAGCGCGGCATGCTGAAGTGAGAATAAGTCAGCAGCGTGGTCAGGTTATGTTCGCGGCAGGTGGCCAGCATGCGCCGGTAATGTTCCAGCTCGGCGTTGGAAAAAAATCCCTCCTCCGGTTCAATGCGCGCCCACTCCAGCGAAAAACGATAAGTGTTAAATCCCAGATCGGCCAGCATGCTGATGTCCTGCGGGTAGAGGTGGTAGTGGTCGCAGGCATCGCCCGAAGGTTCTTTGAAAATGCTTCCCGGCAGGTGCTCGATCAGCCACAGGTCGCTGCTGGTGTTGTTGCCCTCCACCTGATGTCCCGCAGTTGCGCAACCCCATAGAAACTTGTCAGGGAAAGCCTTGCCCTTGTTGGTCGCAGGGGTTGCAGCTGACGCGGATTTTGCGCTCTGGCTCGCCTGAGCGAGCGCGCTGCTTCCAATCATTCCCACGACCGTGGCCGCGGAGGCGCCTTGCAACAGGCTGCGCCGGCTTATGGGTTTCACTATCGATTCGGCAACCGTCCGTCCGTCTTCTTTCTCTTTCATGTCCGCCCTCCGCTCCTGGGGATTTCCAACCAATTTTTACGCCATCCTGCGGGCAGCGAAAACGGCCGCCTGAGTTCGACGGGAGAAATTTACACCCATCCGCCATCGATCACATAACTCTGATTGGTGATCGCATCGCTGTCATCGGCCGCCAGAAAAAGCACCAGCCGGGCAACCTCTTCCGGCGAAATCATCCGCTTGAGTGCCTGGCGGCTCAGGATTTCGGCCTTGTAGGCCTCGGTAAACCATAACTGCTTCTGGCGCTCGGTAAAAATTGCGCCGGGAAGGATGCAGTTGACGCGAATGTTATCCGCTCCGAGTTCGTGAGCCAGAGTGCGGGTGAGGCCAACGATCGCGGCTTTCGCCGTGATATATACCGGCAACCCGACCGACGGGATCATCCAGCTGATCGAACTCATATTGATGATGGATCCTCGGCCCGCTTTTTTCATCGCCGGAATAACTGCCTGGATGGCGAAAAACTGGTGCTTGAGATTCACCGCCATCGACTGGTCCCAATACTCCGGAGTCACGGCCTCCACGGTGTGCCGGGCATCGTTGGCCGCATTGTTGACCAGCACGTCCACCGTTTTGAATTTCGCGATGGCCTTCTCTATGCATCTCCGCAGGGCGTCAATATCGGTGAGATCGCATGGTAGAAAGTAGGGCTCTGCATCGCCGGCCGCCTCGATCTTTTTGGCCAGTTGCATTCCGGCATCCTTCTGGATGTCCAGAAAAACCACTCTCGCGCCCTGGCGGGCAAACTGCTCTACCATTTTTTCACCAATACCACTGCCCCCGCCGGTCACCACCACCACCCGCCCGCGCAGGCTGGGGTAAGAGGCGTATTCCACTTGGCGTGCTTCTGTCATCCCGATTCCCTCTTGGAGTCGCTAGCGTCCTGTCCCGGAAATTCGTTGCCCCAAAATACTGTCATCCCGACCGGAGCGGAGCGAAGCGAGCGCAGTGGAGAAACCTGCTGTTTCAGCCAGCTCGATCTGGGCCGCTTACGTTTCGATTCTTCTGGGACAGCACGCACTAGTAAGTCGCGCGGCCGCCGCTCAGATCAAATACCGCCCCGGTGGTGAAAGAGTTCTCTTCCGACACCAGCCAGGCCACCATGGCCGCGATTTCATCGACATCAAGAAAGCGTCCCCGCGGAATCTTGGACAGCATGTAGTCGATGTGCTCCTGCGATATCTGTTCGAAAATTCGGGTGCGGGCCGCTGCCGGCGTAATGCAGTTGACCGCAATGTTGTGACCGGCCAGTTCCTTTCCCAGCGACTTGGTCAGGGCGATCACGCCGGCCTTGGCCGCGCTGTAGGCCGAGGCGTTGGGATTTCCTTCCTTACCCGCAATCGACGCCACATTCACGATCCGCCCATATTTTCGCTGCAGCATGAAAGGCACCACCGCGCGGCAGCACAGAAATACTCCGGTCAGATCCACGTCAACAATCTGCTTCCAGACCTCCACCGGATATTCCCAGCATTTCAGGTTGGGACCGGAAATCCCCGCGTTGGCCACCAGAATATCGATCCTGCCAAACTTGGCCGCAGTCGAGGCCGCGGCGCCGCCAACACTCTCCGCCTGGGTTACATCCGCAGTCACGGCATCGACGGTGCCAAGGCCAGCCAGCTCCCTCACCGCGGACGCGAGCAGTTCTTCGTCCCGGTCCCAAAGCGTGACCGAGGCACCCGAGGAGAGAAAACGCCGGGCTATGGCCAGGCCAATGCCCTGCGCTCCCCCGGTAACGATGGCGTGGCGATTGGCTAGATCGATCCTGTTCATGCGAGGCCGCATCTCTGCCAGAACCTTACTTAGTGAGCGATTGGGCTTCTCTTCCACAAATTCAGGATGGAAGGTCCCAGCAGAGCACCCGGGGCCGAAATAATAGCACGCTGGCAGGTTGGGAAAGTTTGTAGCCAGGACAGAGTGGCAAACTGATTCCTGAAATTCGTCGCCAGGCGAGAATCCGCGAGCTGGCGGAGGCCCGGCTTCACGATCCTCGCCCTCGCTCGTGCAAAGAGAAGGGCCGGAGCAAGGTCAGTTGCTCCGGCCCAAATGAAGCCTTCAGCGATTGCCCGGCTAAAAGCTGAAGATGGTGTCGAACTGCCAGCGTTTGAGCCAGCGCTCCAGGGTGGGACTCTGAGCGGTCACGATCTGCCGCCCAATCAGACCCGTGACGCCCAGTTGCACGTGCGGATAGGCCTGATAGAGGCCTTCCACGCGGTGCTCGATCACGTTGGTAGGCTGCCTCAGATCGCTGAAGTCG
This sequence comes from Terriglobia bacterium, assembly GCA_963699935.1. Lineage (GTDB taxonomy): Bacteria > Acidobacteriota > Terriglobia > Terriglobales > Acidobacteriaceae > JAIQFF01. The sequence continues at coordinate 28,473 of CAVOVU010000013.1, read as the reverse complement.
AACGCGGAGAGAACCGCGTCCCGCTCGATGCGAGCAAAGGTGTAGCCCAGCATAAGGTCGCCTTTGTTTTTGGTCTGGCCAACTTTAAATTCCCCCCAGTAGCCATGACGCTGGCGTGAATCGCAGGCCGGCAGTGGCTCTCCAGCGGCGGCGAAAGCCGAGAGATTGCTGCAGGCCTTGGTGTTCTGGACATAGTTAATCAGCGCATAAATTGGCCATCGGGTGAATCCGGTGGTGAAGTCCACCCGCGCCAGAGCGTCCACGATGCCGTACTGCGAGGCAAAAACACGCTTGCCGGCGATGACTCCGAAATTGTTACTGAGAGAAGAAGCGCTGAAACCGAAGTTGCCACCGCCGGCGTTCGTGATCCCCTGAGTCCCGAAACCGTTGCTGGGACTCTGCGTCTGATTCTGAGCAATGGTATCCGCGTTATGAAAATCATAGTACGCGACGTCGGCGGACAATTTTACTTTGGGGAGAAGAGTCAGGCCCGCCTGCACCTGACCGCCTTCCATGAAGGTGTCCGGTCCGCCGCCAGATTCGAATATGGGAGTTCCATAGGCGACCACCGCAAAGTGGTTAAGGAGGCCACTCTTCCAGTCCCAGCCTACGGCTGCGCTTGCTCCTTCCGGATTCAGATCGTTGTCCCAGGTCAACTCGGTGCGTTGCCAGGTATACCCAAACTTTCCCACCGTGAGCGTCAAGGGCTTGAAATAGTGAGGATTGTATATTCCGAAAGCCTTATCGATGGCGATGGGCTTGCGCGTGAAAAACCCGGTTTCCGTCGAGTTGGTGGATACCGGATCGCCTAGATCGCCCGAGGCAACCGAGAAGCCCACGGCAAAATCATTGGTGATCGCGCTGGCTACATTGAAACGCAAGCGGTAGCGTTCCCGATAGCGAGCATCAGGCGTCGTCGCATTGGCTGCTCCACCACCAAAAAAGGGCTCAAACCGCAGACGCAGATCGCCGCTGAATTTGATGTGCCCCACCGCGCTCTCGAGAGCTGAGAACTTCTTTTGCTCGTCCAGGGTGTTGATGGCGGTGTTCGTCAACGTGGATTGAACGTCGGTCATATCCGACGAGAGCTTGCTGACCGTTGCCTTCTGCTCGCTGCTCGCGCTCTCGGCGGCAGCCGCCTTTTGCTGCGCCTCGACTGCCGCGGACTGCGTCTGTTGCAGCTGCTGCTGCGCCTGCTGCCAGGCCTGGTCTTTCTGTTGAACTTCTTGCCGTAGCTGCTCAATCTGCTGCTGTTGGGCTGCGATAGCGTCGCGCAGCGATTGCACATCCTGGGCGGTCACCGCCGGTTCAGCCGGCTTGGCTTTCCGCGTTTTTGGTTTTGCTGCGGTCTGCCCAAACAGAGTTCCCGCCAAAAGCGGAACCACGCACCACCTGAGAACTGACTTCATTAATCTCTCCTTTTTGGCTCTAGCCAGCAGAGATCCCACAGTAATGAGGTTGTACTCCAGCACTAATGGGCGTTTTCGGCCCCACTCGTTGTTATCTAACTCTTGCCGTTCTGCAGACTTGCCGTTCCGCAGACTTACCTTCTAAGGCCCTTGCCCTCTGCAGACTTGCCGTTCTGCAGCCTTTGCCCCCGGCAAACACACCAAGACCGGAAGCGGAGGGCTGGTTCCGTATTCCTTGAGTGACGTATCTTTAATTCCGCCGTGTTACGGGATGGTTACAACAACGTGAAAATCTGATGAATCAGCCCGGCGGACGTTCTGCACAAACGCACCTCTCCGAGATGGTTGGACCTTGAATTTCCCGCAGGAGAGCAGCCAGATTCTCGTGAAGACTTCCGAAAAAGAATGGCTCCTCAGGTAGGACTCGAACCTACAACCCCCCGGTTAACAGCCGGGTGCTCTGCCATTGAGCTACTGAGGAGTGTTGCGGGACGCATCACGGAAGACGCGTCGTCATTGTCCATATTAACATCCAGTCCGGCTGGCTCAAAACTGAGTCGGTGCGGTTTTTGATACCCTAGTTGGCGGAACTGCTTGCCGGTGAATCTTGCGAGGTGCTTTATGCCAGGAGGTTTTCGTTTGCTCTGGATTGCCGCTGGTTTGTCTCTGATGGCTGGCGGTGGCGTGGGCGGGGGACAACTCTGCTCCCAGTACGACTCCGCCCGCGGGGCCGCCCAAGGCCAAGGTGGATACGGTCGTCGATACCATTCATGGGCACAAGATCGCCGATCCCTACCGCTGGCTGGAGGATGCCAACAGTCCGGACTCGCAGGAGTATGTGCGCGAGGAGATGGCGTACACGCGCAGCCTGCTTGATCCGCTGCCGGGGCGCGATCGCATCCATGAGCGGCTGACGCAGCTGCTTTCGATTGGCACCATCGGGACGCCGCAGATTGGCGGGCCCTACTTCTTTTATACCCGGCGCGAGGGCACGCAGAACCAGCCGGTCCTGCTGGTGCGGGAGGGCTTGCATGGAAAAGACCGGGCGCTGGTGGACGCCAACCAGATGTCCGCCGACGGCACCGTCGCGCTTGACTGGTGGTTCCCTTCTGACGACGGCAAGTATGTGGCCTATGGCACCTCGGCCAGCGGCTCGGAGAACAGCACCCTGCACGTGATTGAGACGGCCACCGGCAAGTTGCTGCCCGACACCATTCCGCAGGCCCGCATCGCCCAGGTGGCGTGGAAGAAAGACAATTCCGGCTTCTATTACGGACGCAATCCCGCGAAGGGCGACGTGCCCGAGGGCGACGAAGTTTACTATCTGCACATTTTTTATCACGCCCTTGGGTCTGAGCCGAAAAAGATCCGCTGATCTGGGGCGAGGGCCGCAAGAAGGAAGAGATACTGGTCTCGCAGCTGCCCGACGACGATGATCGCTGGCTGCTGCTGACTTCGTACGAAGGCTCCGCGGGCAAGAACCAGCTTTATCTGCAGGACCTGAAAGCCGGCACGCCTCCGGTCGAACTCACCAGCGGCAAGGATTTCCAGTACACCGGCGAGATTTTCCAGGGCAAGCTTTACATCACCACCAACGAAGACGCGCCGCACTTCCGCCTGTTCGTGGTGGACGCGGCCAATCCCGCCCGCGCCAACTGGAAGGAAATCATTCCCGCGTCGGACGGCATTCTGAAGGGCGCCGGAATCGTGGACGGAAAGATCATCGCGCAGTACGAGAAAAACGCCAGCTCCGCAGCTCAAGCTTTTCGATCTCGAGGGCAAAGCGCTGGGCGACATCGAACTGCCCGGCATCGGCTCGATCGAGGCGCTCGGCGGCAAATGGAACCGCAAGGAAGTCTTCTTCGGATTCCAGTCGTTCACCGTGCCGCCTTCGGTCTATCAGGTGGAGCTGGCCTCGCGCAAGACTTCGCTGTGGGACAAGGTAGCCACGCCCGGTATCGATCCCTCAGCCTATGAAGTGAAGCAACTCTGGTTCAACTCGAAAGACGGCACCAGGGTCCCGATGTTCGTCTTCCACAAAAAGGGGATCAAACTGGACGGCAAGAACCCGACGCTGCTCACCGGCTACGGCGGCTTCAACGTAAGCCTGACGCCCAGCTTTTCCGGCGCGCGTTATCTCTGGCTGGAGCATGGCGGCGTTTTCGCGGTGGCCAACCTGCGCGGCGGATCGGAATTTGGCGAAGACTGGCATCGCGCCGGCATGCTGGACAAAAAGCAGAATGTTTTCGACGACTTCATCGCCGCCGCCGAATTTCTGATCTCGCGACAAGATCACCGACAAAGAGCACCTCGCGATTCAGGGCGGATCCAATGGCGGCCTGCTGATGGGCGCGGCGCTGACCCAGCGTCCTGACCTGTTTCGCGCCGTGGTCTGCCAGGTCCCGCTGCTCGACATGCTGCGCTACCAGAATTTCCTGATCGCGAAATTCTGGGTCCCGGAGTACGGCTCAGCCGACGACCCCAAGCAGTTCGACTGGCTCTACGCCTACTCGCCCTACCAGCACGTAAAGCCGGGCACGGAATATCCGGCCATCATGTTCATGACCGCGGACAGCGACAGCCGCGTCGATCCCATGCACGCCAAAAAAATGGCAGCGCTGATGCAGGCCGAAGCCGCCAACGGGAAGAGCAAAGAGCGTCCCATCCTGCTGCGCATTGACAGCAAAGCCGGCCACGGCCAGGGCAAGCCGATTACCAAGCAGATTGAAGACGGGACGGATGTTTATTCGTTTCTGTTTTGGCAGTTGGGGGTGAAGCCTTAGGGGCGGTCGTTGGTCGTGTGGTCGTTGGTCGTTGGCCTCGCCAACCATCAGACAAAAGCCCCGAGCGGGTGCTCGGGGCTTCACGAACCGTGGTGTAACCTGTCCAGCTACACCCTCAGCATAGAACGCCCCGCCTCAGAGTCAAATTACAAAAGGAATAGAAGGACAGTGCCAGTTCCTGAGAGTTCCCCGTCACCCACCCTTTTCGCAAAGTGCGCGAAAAGAATGGGGCACCCGGCTACGTCGCTTGTGGCTCGGGCGGGTTTTCCTTCTTGAGGAAGTCCCAAAACCTTTGAATCGCGGCTGCGTGATCCGGACTCCACCGCACTTGACGCTCTTCAGCGCTTTTCAGGCGCTGGACGATATCGGAGACGGGCGAGTAGAAACCTTCTACGAACTTGATCGCACCTCCCTGATATGCAATATTTCCCGGCAGCAACCACTGAAGAAAAATCCCAAGGTTGTTGATACTGAAATCGAAGGCAGACCGGAAAAACTCTGTGAGGTAGGGTACGTCCTCCGGGACGTAAAATCTCCATCTGCTGAATGCCAGCGGATCATCCGGGCTCGATGTCAAGATTTCGGAGACCGGCTTGGGATGGCGCAGCCGCATTCTACGGCCAAAGGCCTTCTTTATCTGTTCAGGCTCAAACCCGTCCCAGTTCGTTACCTCATCGGATGCTTCTCTTGCTGAAACGGACGAATAGACGATATCGGAGGCAAAACGATCCGACCCAGCCTTTTGCACCGCATCCTGCAGCACCCGTTGCAGTTCCGGGGTTCCTTGGAAGCGGGCAGCGAGCGCCAATACTAGTCCCTTGATCACTTGATATGCGATGTGATCGGCCAGCATTTCAGATGTGCGCTCCGCCATTACGACAGCGAGCAACCCAGCCTGCTTGTCGGGAATCTGCGAAACCCTGTCTCTAAGTCGTCGCAGAAAATGTATCCGGCGAAGATCATTTCGACCCGTCCCTGGCAGCGTCGCATCAACCCTCGCTCCAATGGTTTCCTCGTTAGCATTGCGTATAGCGGCGATGAACTCGTCCATCTCTTTTTCCCCAAACATTGTCGCCGGAACTCCGTAGATGAAGTACCTTGAGAAAAAGTTGGGATCAGAGACTTTCCGCTCCCCTTCTGAATCCTGGATAATCAGAGGACCGAGGCCCTTCGATTTCTCCCGAAAATAGCTCTTAACCGACGGGAAAATCCGAGAAAGCAAATCGCGCGCGAGTTCGAAGTCGCTTCTCGAAAGCCCGTCTCGAAATATGCGTCGAGCGCGGTGGTGGTAGCCTTCTTTCTTTCTTCTTTGTCAATCTCAAGTTGTGTTCTGTTCCACCTTTCGATTCCTCCGGGCGGTTCGTGGAAGTATCTGCCGTTCTGGTAGACGAACTCGTATGTGCTAGGCAGGAGCATCCTGAGACATTCAATTACGAGCAGATCAAAGACATTTACTTCATTTTTCAGCACGTGGAGAGAGTTTTCAAACCCACGGAGCACCTGTCCTATACTGCGGAAATTGGTTAGTCGACTCTCTAGGGCACCATACCAAAGGCTATTCCTTATGTCGTCAAAACGCTTTTTCTCGGCATCCGTGTGAATCACGTGCTCGCGGTCGAGGAGGTCCGACATACGATCGGAGAAAAGGCGCTCGCGAAGGTCTTCATCGATCCGAGGCAACTGTAATTGGACTGGAAAAAACTTGTCCAGATACCGACATCCAAATTGCGGGTCCTCAGCGGAAACGAGCCTCGCGAGCGCCTCTTTGTTGAAGGCGCATATGTAGCTAACATTCGAAAGTTCCGGGGCGCCGCGGAGAATCTTCAGAAGCACGGTGAGTTCCTCTTCGTGCATTCTGTCGATTTCGTCTAGTAGAAACACAACTCGAATGGGCAAGCGCGAAAAGAGATGTGTGAGTTCCTTTATCTGACTGGGTTGTGAGTCTGATGGAAGAACGTCTCTGATCAATGCCCATGACTTGGGCATCACTCCCAACACGGCACGTCCATACCGCCTAAAAGTTGAACGCCATGACGGCAGGAAATATCTCCTTCGAATAGCAGCGGTCGCCGTCCCGAAAAGTGAATCGAGAAAAGTCTCCTCGCTTCCGGGCAGCCAAGTCCGAAAGGGTACCGCAACAGCTTTATTGCCTTGGTCGATAGAGATACGAATTAAATTGAGGACTGTAGACTTCCCCTCGCCAAAATCTGCAGTTATGCCGATGGCTGGCTCGTCGTTCACCAACACGCGGACAAGGACGGTCTAAACGAAGTCCTGACGTCCCACGGCGTCTTGCTGCCAATTTTGGATAGGCTTGTCGAATCCAATCGCAGAAACGTTGCCTTTTGCCTGACGAGGCACCCACTTTGCTATCTGATCGAGTGAGTAGGACTCTTGTTTCCGCCGTCGCTCCCTAAGATCACTAAGGATTTCGAAGGCCACTACCGCCGAGACGAAAGCGAGCAGGTGCTTACCGGTTGTCCAGTAGGAGAATGCCGCCAGAGCCCAGACGAACCCGGACCCTGCGAACAAGGCCTACCCACCAAGAACGGACGAGGCAGACGGACTTCGCCAAGAACCTCGGAAAGACTGTTAGGGCTAGAAGAGCAAGCAATGCCGCTATGATCGGTGCGCGGAAATTTGGGACACGGATTGCGACGCTTCGCACCGCTCCTGCCCAGAATTCGTCCAGCCCAATGCGCCAGACTGAAGCCAGAACCGAAGCTAGCGAGCCGAAGAATACGCCCCAGAGGTAATCACGTGCATGAACCCTGACCCAAACGGATCGCAAGTCGGTCTATCTCCTCTTGGCGGTCGGCACTCTAACGGGGAAGTATAACTCCGGCCGGGTGCCCACTCATTCGCGCTTTTTTTGGCGGGCTGGCCCATTTTGTCCCTATGATCCCCGTCACCCACCCATTTCGCAAAAGACGCGAAATGGATGGGGCACCCGCAGCCTTGCCGTTGGAAAATCTTCAGGTTCTATCTGGTGGACTGGGCGGACCACCCCGTTCCGCTCACCCGTACCTTTATCTTTATATCTTAGACGGTCAACTGCCGAGCTTGGCTCGGCTGGGCGGATGAGGGCGTCCGCCCCTACGTGGGTGGTGGTGGACACCGAGTGACATCACGGCAGCAGGTCCCTCCACTCCACAGATCATCGCTTCGCGGTGATCTGTTTGGTCGGGATGACAAAATTGGGAGATAGGCGGGCGGTGGGCCAAGTCATAGAAGCGGGCTTGCCAGATGTGAGCTGATTGGTTTTCCTCCTCGGCCCATAAGGTTGGCTGGCGCTCTGGCGGGCTGACTCATCCTCGTGCCCTATGTTCCCCTCAGCGGCTGAAGCCGCTTCTGTCCGGCGTTCTGTGCGGCACGGCTGAAGCCGTGCCCTTCCACGGCGATCCCGGGTTGGGGCAGCCCTTCGGCTGGAACTGGCCCACATTCCGGCTCTGACGGGCGAGGACGCCCGTCCTCCATCCACAACTTGCTTGTCAAGAGGGCTGGGCTTCGTGATTTCCTGCAAACATAGGATTCGCGGGGGGAAAGAAAGTTGGGAGGCATGTCCCATTTGGGGTGTGCGGTTCGGTATCCTATAGATAGAGGTAGAGTGTGGCGCGGCCCTGGGCTGCGTCCTTTTTTTTGGCAGAATGGCCTGATTCAATTATGAAGAATTCAATTTCCGCGAAGGCCGGGGTGTTGGCGGGGCTGACCGGCCTGGCTGATGATGGCGATCGATTCACGCGGCGCATGACTTCGAAGCGCATTGGGGAAGTCTCGGAGGCGGCGCTGGCGTTGAAAGCCAGGACGATGGGCTTCATGGTGGCCAAGCCCTGGGGAGACAGCGAACTCTACGATTTCATATTGGGGTGGGGGAAGCGCCTGTGGCGGGTGCAACTGAAGTGCACGCTGGTGATCCGCTCACGGGCGTACGAGATTCAGCCCATTCATAGTGTCTATGGCAAAGGCAAGAGAGCGTACAGCGCGGGGGAGATTGACGCGCTGGTGGTGCATATTCCGCCTTGCGATGCGTGGTACGTGCTGCCCGTGGAGGATTTTGTGGGATCGAAGTGCCTGCGGTTCTATCCGGACATTGAGTGCAAGGCGGCGCGGTGGGAACGGTATCGCGAGGCGTGGGGTTTGCTGCGGGGGGAAGGGACGGCGGGGGCGTTGGCGGGGATTGGGAGGTAGTTGAGCGCGTGAAGTAATGATTCCCTTCCCCCACTCTTTTCGCAAAAGTGCGCGAAAAGAATGGGGCACCCGGCATATCCGCACCCGTCCACTACCCGTCCTAATCTCGCCCGAACTTCCAGTTAATTGCCGCCTGCATCTTCTGTAAACACTGGACTTCAGTGTTAATCCACAATTAAGCGTCAGTTATTTTGACTTCCCCACCGACCTCCCGCAATGTGCCTTCTGAAGCGCAGTCCCAAACGCCTTCCGCCTTCAAGGAGGATGTTCCATGTCATTCAGTAGCAAAGCCGTCAAAGCACTAGTAGCAGCTGTTCTAGCCGCGATGCTCAGTCCCGCAGCCCGGTCCCAACAGGGACCACCAAATCCCGGCACCGACCCGAACAACGCCCCCGTCCAACTCATCACAAAGGCCCAATATGACCAGATGATTGCCGATGGTCAGCTCAAGGCAAATAATCCCAGTGTGGTTCTCAAGCAATTCGTGAATCGCCTGCTCCAAGACCTAAAAAACGGCGCTATCGTGGAAAATTTCATGCGCCAAAATCCTGATATTCCCGGATTCCGGAACCTCGTTTTCGCCACCCCCAAAAATCCCAATACGTTCCCCACGCTCGACGGCAACTACCGCACGGAAATCACCATTAATGGTGTCTCCCAGACCATCGAGACCTTTGGTCCAAGCGTCAAACTCGGTCAGCTCGCCAAGACAATCGTCACTTCCACCGATCCTCAATACCAACTCGGGATTTACAACCTCGCCTACTCTCAATACGCCTCAACCTACAATCAGCTCTGCAATTCCAATCTCCCTCCGCCATCGAATACCGACATCCCACCGGGCGGCATTAGCATCGTCGGCCCTCAATCCGGGTGCCAAACGCTGGTTGCGCCTTCGTCGCTCGCCAGCCCGGCTTCGCTGGAAGGCGCGCCTATCGATCAGATCCACATGGCCATGCGCAACCTCGGCGCCAACGGCCCGGCGCTCATTCACCTGGTGCCGACCGGTGTCGGTCCCGGCCCCGTCGCCTGCAATCAGGAACTCGGTTCCAGCTTCATTCCTGGCGTCAACGGCTCCGTTTTTGGTGACATGGTGAGCAGTGCGGGTACACCTTCTTCAACGGGTCTCGTCGCCAATTTCAACTTCCCCGCCAAAAACCTGCTGACCTGCATCCGCAATCAGGGTAAGCGCGGCACGTGTCACATTTTCGCCGCCATTTCGGCCGTCGAAGAGATCATCGCGCGCGACACCGGCGTCTTCGCCAACCTCTCCGAGCAGGACCTCATGGAAAATGTGAAACTCATTTGGGCACCCGACTACTACACCGACGGCGGCTCGTCTGGGCAAGACCTTGAGAACGCCCAGTCGCATGGTTACAAATTTGCCTTCGAGAAAACGTGGGACTACAACCCTTCCTTCTCTCAGCCCAATCCGCCGAAATACAAATACATCAACAGCTGCTCGGGCTATCCCTCGACGGAACCTGGCTGCTCCACCGATGCACCTCAGGCAAATGGATTTTGCGTTCCTGGCCTCCCCTTTGCCTGCGGCCTGTCCCCTTTCACAAATCCCAGTCCTTCGCCTTATTCGTCCGCTGGTGTCCTCTACCTTTGGGACCTCTTCGACAAAGATATCTCCGTCTCCATGATTCAAATGGTGCTGGCTGCGAATGACGCCGTGATTGTCGGCTTCAACGCGACCCAGGCTTTCCAAAACGCCGCCAACACCAACGGTTTCATTCAATACTTTCCGCCCAGCCTCTTCTTCATCGATCCCTCGATCGGTGGCCATGAAGTGCATATCGTCGGCTACGTCAGCAACGAAGACATCGCCGCCAATCCGAACACTGCATCGGTAACACCAGGCTCGGGCGGCGGATACTTCATCGTCAAAAACAGCTGGGGTGCCGCCGGCGACGCGGGATACATCTACATGCCGGTCGACTACCTGAAGGACAACGCGACCGAAATCTTAGCCGTCAGCTCCGTGAACACTAACTAACCGCATGTCACATCACCACAAACGCAGCAAGGGCTCCGAACTTTCCAGGCGGGCGCCCCACTCATTCGCGTTCTTTGGGGATGAGTGGGTCTTCCTCGCGATCTAACGGAGAGTAGTGGCTCAATTGTGTCGATCCATGTTTCCATAGCGGCATGCAAAGCCCACACATCGCAAAAGTGCGCGATGTGTGGGGCACCCGGCGGATTGGCTCCAGAACCGTAGACCAGTGATTTCCCGTTACCCACCCATTTCGCAAAGAACGCGAAATGGATGGGGCACCCTGGCGGCCTCTTCTACCCCGTCTTATCTGGTGCTGCTGCACGAGCGGGGCGCTCGCGCCTACATCATGGCGTCTTGAGGAGCAGGCACGGGCAACCTACTTCCTGTTCTTGCTATCTGATGGCTTTCGGCTATGTTTTGCGACGCCACCGTAGTCCCCCGACGGAGGACGCATGAAAACGGCCTTTGCTCTTTTACTGGTTACCGCCGCCATTGTGGCGGCTACCTGGTTTGTCACTCGCGAACTGCGGAATCAGGTTTCTGAACAAGAGCGTCGCCTTAAACAACAGGAGACGCTGGTGGCGGAACTTGAGACGCGCCCCCATTTCGTGCCGTACACCGTCGATACGATCCTGCAAAATGCGCGCAATACGCAGATCCCAATCTGGATCGCGGACTCGCGCATCGCTTTCGCGTGGTTAAGTTTTGAGATGCTGGGCGACACCCAGATCAACAAGGCAGTGATGCTGGCGCCGTCCTCACAGGCGAGAGCGCCGATCCAGCTGGGGCCGCCCTTTCAAACTGGTCCCGCGACGGATCCCGCGTGCGCTTGGAGATTTTTCCTCGATGGCAATAAGGTGGTGCTTGATCTCAGCGACACTCGCTGCAGCGTTCCCTTTCCCGCGCATATCGTGATCGAAGGTGCAGCGGAGTTGGCTGTCCCTACAGCGGTGGCGCATTAGGCGGGCTGGTTCACCCGTTAAATCCGGGCGTCAGTTCTCAGTACTCAGTTCTCAGTTCTCAGTCGTCAAGACCTGCGACCGACACCCGGGATTGGCTGACGACTGAAGACCGACGACTGACGACTTCCGAGGATGGGGCACCCCGAGGTTACGAATCCGATCACGAACTCCCGCCCAAGCGGAGCTTGCCATCGGGAGTTGATGTCTAACGGCGGCGGGTTTTTGCGATCATGCGTTCGTAATCTGCCAGGACTTTGGTGCGCAGTCTGGCTGTGCGCTTGCGGTTGAGGCCCTCTACCGGTGATCTTCGGCACTGTTCGACGGTGGCCTTGAGACTCGCCAGGAGTGCCTGGCAGGGCTGGCAGCTTTTCAGGTGCCGCTTCAGTTCCTGGCGAAGGGGATGGTCGAGCTTGTCGTCGAGAAAGTCTGAGAGTTCGGCGAACATGGCTTTGCAGCGGCTCGGTTGGGCTGGAGCCGACGCGCGCGAAGCGGTTGCCGCCTTGCCGCCGCGTGGCTTCACCGCTTTCATCAATTCTTTTCGGACAAGAAGCCGGGCGCGATGAAGACGGACACGCACCGTGCCGGAACGCAGCCCGGTGATCGCGGCGACCTCTTCGTCGGAGAACCCTTCCATGTCGCGCAGCACCAGGACCATGCGGTCAGGAGGCGTCAGCTTCTGAATTACGTTTCGCACCCGTCCCGCCTCGCTCCGGACCGCGAACGATTCCGGGTGAATGCCGCTATCGGTCGCTAACCGCTGAAGCTTTTTCCGATCGGGCATGAATTCCTCCAGCGAAAAAGCCAGGGCCTGCTCCAATGCAGCGACACCTCGCCGCAGGAGTTGTAGAACCTGTTCACTTTCAGGATGCGTTGCCGTAAATGTAACATGGCAACGCCTGGTACGGGGCCCGGCCTTGCCGTCGAGACCGGGGCTGGTCCGCTTTGAGAACGAATCTCGGCTGCGAAACCGCCCTGGGTCCGAGATAGGATATGGTCATGGCTGCCATCACGCTTGACCCCATCGGCCGCGTCCACTCGCCACGTATCGAAGCCGAAGACGATTTCTGGGGAAACGTAATATCCGTCATTGAACTGGACGGCGCACGTTTTACTCCGGAGTCCGTGCTGGGCCTGACCGATTTCTCCCACCTGGTGGTGATCATTCATCTTGATCGTGTTGCTGACGCCAGCGTAGTGAGGGGCGCCAGCCATCCTCGCGGAAACCCGGAGTGGCCGCGGGTTGGAATTTTCGCGCAACGGAAGAAGCATCGGCCCAACAAACTGGGCGTTTCCATCTGTGAACTGCTCCAGGTGGATGGGCTGAAGCTGAAGGTCAGGGGGCTGGACGCGATCGAGGGCACGCCGGTGCTGGACATCAAACCGTACGTGCGCGAATTCGAGCCCGATCCGGCGCGAGTGCGGCAGCCGCAATGGATGACTGAACTGATGCGCAACTACTTTTCCTGAGCCCGCGCGGCTCATCCAGTTCGAACGGCTCTGGTTCGACCAGCCTTCGCCTGGACGCTGTCAATATCGATGAACTGTACTCTTTGCAAAGCATGGATCGACCCGGCATTCCGGCTGCGTAATCGCTGGATGCGAGCTACGGCACGATCGACCACGCCGGCGAGTTCGGTGCCAAAACCGGGTGCGCGGTCCTCCTGCAAGCGGCGCTTCGCTTTCTCGGTGGAAAACCAGCTGGGATTTCGATTGGGCTCCTGGGGCGGGACGAGCCGCAAGACCTCACAAAGATGAGCGTTGACAGGCAGCTCTTTCCGGCTGGATTTCGCCGCGGAATTCCCCGCTTTGGACCGCTTGCGGCGAAGGTAACGAGTGAAGCAGGCTTCCTCCATGCGGCCATGCACGCCAGCCTCTTCGAAGGCCTCGAGGGCGGCAGCCTGGGCGTGGGTGAGCCCGGGCTCGACGCTGCCTTTGGGGAAAATCCAGCGTCCCTTGCCGGTCTGGACCAGGAGGAATTCGATGACGCCGGCGCGCACCCGATAACAAACCGCAGCCACCTGTTCGCACTGCTTGAGCTTGCGCAGCTCCGCCAGTCTGAAAAATTTGGCTGATACGTGATAGGTCTGCACCTGCGACCAGCCGACGGTGAGCCGCGGCCCACCCTGGTTCCTGCCGCCCATACCCATAACAGCAGAGTGCACGACCCGCTGCGGTTCTGGCTAGAGCACAGCTTGGTTCAGGGGGAGAACTTGCAGGTTGCGCGCTGGACAGCCGGACCATCCTCTGCCATTCTCAGTTCACTAATGGCTTATCACGTGGTGGCGCTGACCATGGCACAAGTACGGCTGGGCGCGCTCGCATTCCAGCGCCGGTTGAGCGCGGCCCTGGGTGAGTCGAGGGACTTGAAAGTGTATTCGGTAAGCCCGTTCGCCCTCGACGAGCGGCGCCGCTTCAAGGACCGGTTCGGAGGCGATGTAGTTTATTTCTTCAACGATGCCGCCCGCGACCTGCTCCTGCGGTACGGTTCGGACCTGCAGTTTGTCGCCGAGATCGCGGACAGCGAACTGCCGCAACGGCGCACCCTGGTGGTGGGCATCCCCGAGTAGGAGAGTGGGCCACGGATTTACGCGGATTTGCACGGATAGATCGAAAGCAGAAGCTTGATCCGTGGACTCCGTGAAAGACCCGTGGCCGCCCGTTTGAGTCGCCCGTCCAGTGAGTTCATCACAAGAGGAATCTCTTTACCTACTTGCGTCGCGCCAGCGTGCGAGACAATATTTCTTTTCGACCAGCAGGAAGGGATGCTTTGGAAAACTTGTTTTGCCTGCGCTGCAATCGCGAGATCGAAGTCGGACACAAATCTGTAGCGGTGTATATGTTCGCGCAAACGGTCGGCATCAGACCGCGGCAAAAATCATCGGCGCAGCGCATCTGTTTCTGCCCCCAGTGCTCGGTCTCCCTGGCCATGGGCCCGCCACCCGAGGGCGCGCTGAACCTGGCGGCCTGGAACATGATCCGCGACCTGGTCGGCGCCGATCCTGCACTGAATCAGGCGGCCTGGGAAAACCTGCGAGGAGTGGTGGGTCTGCTGCCCTCCGGCGAACCTGAGGTCATGCCCTCGCCGCGCCGCCGCCGGAGGCTACTTCGAGTTCTGAGCAGCTCATCACCTGGCGGTGAACCATGCCGGCACCGTTGGGCGGGCGAGACGCCCGCCCGACAGCCGGCGAGACGCCGGCGCTACCTAGGCGCCGGGCGTGGGAAGCGTCGCGCTTGAGTTGACAGGCGAAGCCAGTATGTCTTGCCTGGCATCACGCATAAGGCCTTTTTCTGCTTTCTGCGGGTACAGGAATTCCTGTCCAGTCAAGCGGCCGGGATAGTACCACTTCAAGAGAGCTTCCGGCTGCTGGTGGGAGCGTTCTGCGAACTGCAGTTCCACTCTGCCGGTCGCATGCAGTCGCTCCGTGGGTGCGGTCTGCTCGGTGGCGTAGATCGTCTTTCGGTCGGCACTGAAGACCTGCACGATCTGCTGGTCGCCCTGACTGTCTGCCAGGACAAACCAATAGGTACCCGCCGGCAACGCCACGCCCGGAATCTCTACCGGTTCACTGAAATTCATCTTCGTCGCCTGGTCCCATTCACTTGCAACGGCAGCAGGTAAAAAGACCATGCAGGCCAAAATGATGGAGAAGACAACAACCAGCAATTTCCGAGGATTCATAGTTTGTACTCCTATCTTGCATCGCTACAAGATAGGAACGTTGAAGGTGGCGATTAGTTGTCCATGCCGGACAATCGAACATACCTTAGCTGTTTTGGACTATGCCGCGTGCGATCGGGATCGAAAGCGCCAGCCGGGGTTGTTTCGGGTCAGGTTTCGCACTACGTTTGTACCGATGGTCCCGATCACCCCACCCATTTCGCAGAGGACGCGAAATGGATGGGGCACTTTCGGTTCAATTCCAAATGAACCCGTCGCCGGTGTCAGTTCCAGACCGGATTTCCCTTGGCGTCGCGCAGTGCGAAGGTATTGTTTCCTTTTATTATTTCCCGTGCCAGGACCAGGTCAGCCTCGCCCTGCTTGATCTTCGAGCCGGTCAGCGAGATCTCGTCGCCCTTGCTGAAGTCCATTCCCATGTCGTCCATGAAGGCTTTGGGGCAAAGATAGACATCGACCGTGTCCTCACCATTTTTTACCAGCAGGTGGGCGATCTCTTTCTCGCTGCCCTTAGGCGGCAGCTTTACTTCCTCGATGGTTCCCTTGATCTTAGTCTCGGTCTGAAGATCGTACTTGGGAAGGACCGGCCTGGCGGCCTTTTGCGCGCCAGCGGAAGTAACCAAAAAGATGGTGAGATACAGAAAAAGAAATATCCTGCGGGACCGATTCGAGCAAGTGAGCTTTCGACAAGCCATGGCTCCGCCTCCCAATACGTAGCCGGAGTCTGCGGATCAGGAATGAGTGGAAATACTACCGACTCGCGGCCCTCATTATTGCCTGCGTAGGATGAAGCCAGCTTTCCCGTCCGCAATAGTACTCCAATTAAGTGGAGGGATGGCGTCCTTGAGGTTTGAGTGAGTAGCTCGCGAGGTTCATCTGTCGGGTGGGCAGCCACGGTGCCCCTAAATGGCGGTCAGCTGTCATCGGTCCGCGATGCCCCACATCTGGAGCCGCTCCCGGAAGTACCCCTTCCAACTCTCCGGCAAGGCGGAGACCTGCAGGGCACGCCGCACGGCGGTCACGTCGTCATCGGCATACCTCTTCGCGATATACAGTCGGGTAATTTCCGACACTGGGACGTTATTCGGGTCACGAGCAATCAGCCTCATCTCGTCACCGGCGCCGACTTCTCCCTCGCGGGTGACAGCGAGGTAGAAACCGGTCCGTCCGCTGGCCAGGAACCGTTTCACCATATCGTCAGCCTGAAACCGCACGCCCAGTTTGTAGCAAGGAAGGCGGGGCTGGGTGACGATCACTTCCGCCGAGCCGACAGAGAAGCGATCGCCCAGATGGACTGAATCTTCCAGCATGCCCTCGGTGGCCGGGGTTTCGAGGGTAAAGTTCTCACCGAAAATCGCGACCGGCAAGTCCCGCCCCGGCAACTCCGTCCGCCAGTAGTCGTAGTGCGCGAGCGGGTAGCAGTAAACCGCCTTGTACGCTCCACCGTGGACAGTGAGATCGGCCTGACGGTCGCCATCCAGGTTGAGCTTGCGCAAAGCGATGCGGCCCGGCACCGGTTCCTTGAAAATCCCCGTAGTCACGCTTATGCCGTGCCAAACCACTTCGCGCGGAAGTCCAGTATTCACTGAGACTAGCTTCATCTCCGTTCCGGTATTTTCCATCCGAGGTTTCTCCGGTGGCGGTCTGGCGGTCCCACACCGGATGGTATCAGTCAGCATCGTATCCGACACCAATTTGTGCTCCGGGTGAGTGTTCCACCTTCGTCTCTTTTTTGAGAGACAGGGTGCTGGCGATTGCAGCGTCCCCGCCCGGTCGTTCCAAAGTGCGGAACGACGAGGACGGGGCACCCTTGGCCTGAAGGGCTGTAGAATCTAGTCGGCGGAATTCGAATAAGGAGCAGGAGCGAACCAATGCTGAAGGGCGTGGTGATCGGTTTTGTACTGGCCGTAATAATTCTGGTGGGCGGGTTCTACTACTATTTTGCCGCAGGGATGGCGCCGGTGGCCATAGCCGATCCTCTCATGCCGTTCGAGAGGAAGCTGGCACACATGGCCCTGGACGCGCACATCCAGAAACAGACGACGGTCCAGCCCGGGGCGGCCGCGGACGAGGCGAACTATCTTGCCGGCGCGGAGGTGTACAAGCAGCACTGCGCGGTTTGTCACGGGTTGCCCGGCCAGCCGGCCACCGATTATGCGACCATCATGTTTCCCAAGCCGCCCCAGTTGTTTCGCGGCAAGGGCGTAACCGACGATCCGGTGGGCGAGAGTTATTGGAAAACAGCCAATGGGATTCGCCTGAGTGGAATGCCCGGCTTCAAGACCAAACTGACGGACACTCAGTTATGGCAGGTCAGTCAACTGCTCGCGCACGCCAACGAAATCTCCGACCCGGTCAAGCAAGCGCTGGTTCCGGACGCGGCACCGCCAGCATCGGCGCCTTCACTGCTCCCCGCGGCGGCACCGAATTCTAAAAAGTGAGGGGATCCAGGCTGGGCCAGATCGCCAAATCGTTGACCACCAAGGACACGAAGGTGCACGAAGGAAACCTTCGTCATACTTCGTGACGCGGCGGTTAACGATTTTTGCGGGTTTCCAACCTTTTTCAGCGAACGGGAGCGCCCGGACGTAAAGTTCAAGCCCGCTTTGGCCGATGTATGGATTGGCCAAAGGAATGATCTCTAGACACAACCCCGGACTTGCCACCGTCAACGCGGACGACCTGCTGCGCCTGGAACTGCTGCTGGGCGAGCGCGTCGTGACCCTGGGCGCGGTCGCGGATATCGTCAGCCGGAACAGCGGCTTGCGGGTCCATGTTCTTGAGCTGGCCCACGATACCAACACCCCTGATGCGGACGAACTCAGCCTTGACCAGTGCATCGTGGAGATCGGCATCGAACGGCTCCGCGAATCAATCAGGCAAAGCAGGTTTTGGCTGAAGACCAACTGAGCGCGCGAAAAATAGTGACTGGTTAGAAATCAGCCCCCACGCGAATTTCGTTTTCCGACTACGACTCCCGGATACTCATCGAGCTCTCATCTACTCTCGGGCATTCAACCAATTTTCAACGAGTTACCAGCCAGAACGCCGTTCAATCAATGGACATCGCCGTGCTTCATAGGTTGCGAGATCTTCTATGGACAGCGGATTCTATGCGGCATGTGCGGCGTTGATGGCGCGCAGTCAGGCGCTTGACCTGGTGGCCAACAACCTCGCGAACACCAGCACCCCGGGATATCGGGCGCAGCAGAACATCTTTCGGTCATTCCTTGCAACCGCAGCGGGACATCAGGGCTCGAGCCTGAACCAGGCAGTCAACGATTTTGGAATTTCGGGCGGCAGCCAGATGGACCTGACCCAGGGCAACCTGGAGCACACCGGCAACGACCTCGATTTCGCAGTGCAGGGGCCGGGTTTTTTTGAGCTAAAGACCGCCACCGGCCTGGCTTTCACCCGCAATGGAAATTTCCAGGTCTCGGCCAAGGGACAGTTGACCACCGCACAGGGAGACCTGGTCATGGGCGAGCAGGGTCCGATCCGCATCGTGGGCGGTCCGGTCACGGTCAGTGCGGATGGCACGATTTCGGTGAGCGGCGCGGTCGCGGGAAAAATCAAGCTGGTGGAATTTCCTCCGGGCACAGCGCTTGAGAGCATCGGCAAGACCTACTACAGCGCCCCCGCCAAGAGCGAGGCGCCGGCAAAACAGTCCACCATCGCCCAGGGCTCGCTCGAAAGTTCGAATGTGAACCCCGTGGCCGGCGCGGTGGAACTGGTCGCAGTTCAGCGCTACGCGGAGATGATGCAGCGGGCGCTGGGGATGTTTCACTCGGAATTCAATCGCATCGCAACCGAAGATTTACCGCGGGTCAACCCGTAAAGGAGCTTTATGTTCCGTGCACTGTACACCGCCGCCAGCGGCATGAACGCGCAGCAGCTGAATCTCGATAACATCGCCAACAACCTGGCCAACACCAGCACCGCGGGGTTCCGCAGACGACGGGTGCAATTCACCGACCTGCTGTATCAGAACATGCTCATGCCGGGCTCTGCTTCCACCCAGCAAACCACTAACGCCGCCGGTTTGCAGGTTGGGCTGGGAACCAAGCCGGGGGCTTCGGAAGTTCTGCAGCTTCAGGGCGACTTCAACCAGACGGGCAACCCTCTCGATCTCGCGATTCAGGGCCAGGGATTCTTTCAGGTGCGCATGCCGGATGGCGAGATTGCTTACACGCGCTCCGGGACGTTCCACCTGGATTCGCAGGGCAACATTGTGACCGCGGATGGAAATCCGCTTGAACCTGCGATCACTCTGCCACCCGACGCTCTTTCAGTCACGATCGGATCCGACGGCACGGTCTCGGTCACACAGCCCGGCCAGACTCAGGCCACGCAAGTGGGCAACATTCAGCTGGCCTTGTTTCCCAATCCCGGCGGGTTGAACAGCGTGGGTAACAACCTGATGCTGGCAACCTTCGCGTCGGGAGATCCGATTGTGGGTACTCCGGGCGGGACCGATGGACTGGGCTCGCTGCAACAAGGATTTCTCGAGCAATCGAACGTCGATGTGGTGCAGGAATTTGTGGATATGATCCTCTCGCAGCGGTCTTACGAGTCGAACTCGCGGGTGGTAAAGGCCGCGGACGAAATGTTCCAGGACCTGAACAGCCTTACGCGGTAACGAAAGCAAAATGCCTTCAAGACTGGGTAAAGCATTCGCGATGGTCACGGCGCTGCTGCTGGCGGGGACGGGAACATCCGTTCGCGCCGACGATGCTCCACGGACGCCGATCGGCCGCGAACGCATCCTGGGCGCTCTTCATGCTTCCGGGATTTCAATTCTGCCGGAGCAGATGGAAGAACTGACCGGCATGACCGCCGCCGAACCCAATCCGCCGCTGAAGGTGCTGAGCATCGACATGCTGGATGGAGAATCCGACAAGGTGCTTCTGCGCTGTGAGCATCCCAATGCCTGTCTTCCTTTTTATGTGCTGGTGCATTGGGGAAAGAAGGGCGGGGCAGCAGCCCGACCGGGGCAGAGAGACAAGGAAGCGGCGGAGCAGGCGGGCAACCTTCTGGTCCGCAGCGGCAGGACCGTGGTCCTCCGGTTGGACGGAGATTACGTCCACATGACGTTGCCGGTGCTGTGCCTGCAAAACGGCGGACGCGGTCAAGAGGTGAGAGTCATCAGCAAAGAGACAAAGAAAAGATATGTGGCGCGGGTGATCGGACGCGGCGTAGTGACATCGGTGCTGTCGGAGTAATGCAAACCTATGCGAACGACTTTCACAAATAGCGCGGTACGGGTGGCCGCTGCGACATTCCTTTTGTCCAGCTTTATGGCAGCGGGCAGTGTGTTCTCCAAGGTCAAGATCACCAGCGACCCGCAAAAGGCCCGCGCGGATTATGTGGCCCGCATGCAGCAACAGACTTCGTCGCCGCCCGCCGAGGTCTCGCTGGGCAGCCTTTGGACCTCGAACGGCGCACTGACCAATTTGCAGGCGGACTACAAGGCCAGCCGGCTGAACGATCTGGTGACCATTGTGGTGGTGCAGCGCACCACGGCGCAGGCCACGGGCAACGTGGGCACGCAGCGCGATTTCAATACGACCTCAGGAATTTCGGGATTGGCGGGTTACATCAAGCCCACCAGCGCATTGTCCAACCTGCTGACGGCGCAATCATCCACTAAGTTGAAGGGCGCGGGCTCAACCGACGCCAGCACGACCATGAACACGAACCTCGCCGGACAGGTGATTGCGGTCCTTCCAAACGGGAACCTGGTGGTGGAAGCCCAGCGCCTGGTTGCGATCAACAATCA
The DNA here is from genome assembly GCA_963699935.1 of Terriglobia bacterium. GTDB lineage: Bacteria > Acidobacteriota > Terriglobia > Terriglobales > Acidobacteriaceae > JAIQFF01. The sequence continues at coordinate 7,674 of CAVOVU010000013.1, read as the reverse complement.
GAAAGAAACCATGCTGGTGCGCGGCGTGTTGCGTCCGGGAGATATCAGGCCGGACAACAGCGCGCTTTCGACTGTTCTTTCAAATCTGGAAGTGGAACTGAAGGGCAAGGGAGTGGTGTCGGATGCGACCCGCCCGCCTAATCCACTGATGCGAGCCATCTTATGGGTCATTGGTTTCTAAAATCCGGGTTTCTAAAATCCGGGTTTCTATAAAATTCGCGGGAGTGGTTTGCCTGCTGATCACGGCGCAGCTTTCCGGGGCCGTGACCGGGGCGCAGACCGTGCTGGTGCGCGACATCACTACCGTCGCCGGAGTGCGTGACAATCCGCTGGTGGGCTACAGCCTGGTCGTCGGACTGAATGGCACGGGAGACCGGCAACAGACCCTGTTCACCACGCAGACGCTGGCCAATGTCATGCAGCGCATGGGGGTGCAGATTCCTGCCAGCGCCGTGATCGTAAAAAATGTTGCGGCTGTGTTCGTGACTGCCTCTCTTCCTCCATTTGCCCGGCCGGGCATGGCGCTCGACGTGACGGTTTCCTCCATCGGCGATGCCAAGAGCCTCGAAGGCGGAGTACTGCTGCTGGCTCCCCTGCGCGGGCCTGATGGCCAGGTTTATGCCGAAGCCCAGGGACCGCTTACCCTGGGAGGATATTCGGTAGGCGGATCGAGCAACAGCAAGCAACTTAACCATCCGACCGTGGGACGCATACCGAACGGTGGAACGGTGGAGCGGGACACAGCGGTTGATCTGAATCGCCTCACCACGGTTTCGTTTGTGCTCAGGAACGCGGACTTCACTTCGGCGCGTGAAATTTCGAGCGTCATCAATCACCAGTTCAACAAGCCGATTTCAACCGCGGTGGACAGCCGGCAGATCAACGTGAACATCAGCGGATCGGGAATATCGTCGGTCCCGGATTTGATTTCGCAAATTCAGAATCTTTCCATCAGCGTCCATCCGCCGGCCAAAGTGGTGGTCAATGAACGCACCGGCACGATCGTGATGGGCGGGGACGTGAAGCTCTCCGCGGTATCGGTGCTGCACGGCAGCCTGAGCGTGGAAGTGTCCACCAAATTTTCGGTGTCGCAGCCTGAAGCACTTTCGAAGGGCGGCCAGACCGTGGTCGTGCCCGATCAGGATGTGCAGGCGAAAGAAACCGCGGCCAAGACCATCCGACTCGAAGAAGGCGCCAGCGTCGAAGACCTTATTAATGGACTGCAAACCATGGGCGCGACGGCGCGCGATATCGTAGGCATTCTGCAAGCCATCAAAGCGGCGGGTGGACTGCAAGCTGAACTGGAGGTCTTGTGAGTTCAACCAGCCTGGTCACGCCCGCCGTCAGCCTCTCGGATCTTCGCGGCACGCAGGCGGCAGACAAATTGGAAAAGTTGAAGAACACAGACCCCGGCAATGCGGCCAAGATTCAGAAGTCGGCCCGCGAGTTTGAAGCGGTGCTGCTTTCACACTGGCTGGAGCAGGCGGAGCAGTCTTTCGCCTCGGTCCCGGGATCTGATGAGGACCCTGACGCCGATCCCGGCCGCGACCAGTTTCACGCCATTGCCATGCAGGCGGTGGGCAGCGCCCTCACCGGAGGTCATGGCGGGCTCGGGATAGCGGCCTTGGTGGCGAAGCACCTGGAGGCGCAGGCAGCCCACAAGGCGGCCGTCAATGCGATGGAAACAAAGGACTTAAAGTCCATTCCCATTTCGATCAAACCCTTGGTTACGCCAAAGGTGACAAAGTGATCATTGGACTAAAGTTTTTTCTGGAACTGCCGATAAAGATGTTGCGCGGTATCGCAGGAGACCACCGATGAGGATTGACCTTACTAACATCCGGTTTCAAGGAGTGGAACGCGACGACAAGACCCGGAAGGCCGGCAGCAAGGCTGCGAGCGCCCCGAGCGTCGAGGACAAGGCCAGCCTGTCCACGGACGCGCTGAGCGTCTCCGCGCTCGAAGCCCAGGCGATGAACACTCCGCCCGTCCGGCAGGACAAAGTGGAAGCCCTGCGGCAGTCCATCCAGAACGGCGATTACAGAATTGAAGCGGACAAGATTGCGCACGCGATTCTGGAGCAGAACCAGCGCTAGGGCTTCTCGACCCATAGTAATAAGGTGAGTTTTCTTGGCCATCGACAGCATCGACGAGCAGGAGCAGGACGACCCATCTGCCGGTGTGGCCGATATACGGGAATTGTGTATTCAATTCCAGCGCGCGATTGCCGCGCTGGCGTCCAACGACGTGGCCGCGCTTGAAACTTCCACCGCCGCTCAGGACGGTCTTGTCGAAAAATTACAGAGCTGGTTTCGCGGCGAACCATCCGGCCACCAGCGTTCAGTCACGGTCTCCCCTTCTGATTTTCGGGAACTGGTGAACCTGACCAAGGTGTACTCCTCGCTGCTGCAAAAGGCGCTGCGCACCACACGGCTGCGAGCGGCCCTCTGCCAAACCTACCGGCAGCATTTTCCCTCCGAGTCGGAGCCGGCTGCTGCCAGCAGCTGGTCGTGCGAGGTCTGATCCCATGCCCGGACTGAACACTTCTCTGAACATCGCAGTCCAGGCCCTGGAGGCGAACCAGGGAGCATTGAGCGTCACCTCCAATAACATCGCCAACGTCAACACTCCGGGATACAGCCGCCAGGTTGCCATACTGAACGAAGCGCCGACCTTCCAGGAGAACAACATCACTTTCGGTGGCGGAGTGACTCTGGAACAATTTCAGAGCGTTCGCGATCAACTGCTGCAACTGAGAATCTATGAAGAAACCCAGCAGCAGGGAAACTCCGAGACCCAGTTCAATTCGCTGAGCCAGGTGGAAGGGATTTTTTCCGATCCCAGCCAGGGCGTGGGCGGAGCGCTGTCCGCATTCTTCAACACTTTGAGCCAGCTCTCCACCAATCCCACCGACGCCAACGCGCGCCAGGCCGTGCTAACTTCGGCGAACAATCTTGCCAATTCGTTTCACCAGGCGGTATCAAGCCTGAACACAATTGGGACGGGACTGGACCAGTCGGTGCCGCAGACCGTCGATCAGATCAACCGGCTGACCAGCCAGATTGCCACGCTCAATGGCCAGGTCGCCCAGATGCAGGGCCTGGGAAAGGACCCCGGCACCGTACAGGACCAGCGCGACGAATTGATTCGGCAGCTCTCGGGCCTGGTCAACATTTCTGTTACCCAGACTGAACACGGGCTGACCCTGACCACGGCGAACGGCATTCCGCTGGTGGTGGCCAATCAGAGTTATGCGCTGCAAGCGAACGCCAACAACAGCGTGCTGGAGCATGTGTACAGCGCCCAGGGCGCGGACATCACCAGCCAGATTCAGGGCGGACAACTGGGCGGCACGCTGCAGATCCGCGATCAGGTCCTTCCCCAGCTGTTCACGCAACTGAATAACCTGGCGAGCCAGTTCGCGACCAGCTTCAATACCCAGCACGCGGCTGGGTTTGACGCATCGGGAAATGCGGGACAGAATTTCTTCAATCCGCTGCCCACGACGACCGACGCGGCTGCCAATTTTGGCGTGGCCATCACCGATCCCAGTTTGATCGCAGCCAGCTCGGACGGGTCCGCGGGCAGCAACGGCAATCTCGAGCAACTGGTCGCGTTACGCAATCAGCAGCTTCCTGCCGGCGCCAACCCGATGGACCTGTATTCCAACCTGGTGCTGCAGGTCGGCAACCTGGGAGCCAACGCGAAGGCCGCGGTTACCGCCAGCAATCTTAGCCTGCAACAGCTCACCGACCAACGCTCGGCCGTCTCCGGCGTATCACTCGATGAAGAGACCACCAACATGATCAAGTACCAGCGAGCGTACGAAGCCGGGGCGCGCGTAGTGACTACGGTGGACTCAATGCTTCAGACACTGATGAGTATGGGAGTGACGACATAATGCGCGTAAACCCCGATATGTCCGGCGACATGCTGGCCGCCATCTGGCAGACGCAGAGCCAGGAAAATACCGCCCTGCAGCAGATCTCCAGTGGCAAACGCGTCAACGTGCCGTCCGATGACCCTCTGGCCGCCGCGCAAATGGTGGGCAACCAGGACCAGTCGAACCGCGCCGACCAGTATCTTCAGAACATCGACACGCTGACCAGCCAGTTGCAGACCGCAGATACAGCGATAGGCTCGGCGGTGGCGGCGATCACGCAAGCCATCACCCTGGGCGTGCAGGGATCCACCGGAACATTGTCGGACGCGAACCGTCAACAAATCGTGCAGAACCTGCTGGGCATCCAGAGCCAGCTGGTGCAACTGGCCAATACTTCGGTGGGCGGCAGCTATCTGTTTGCGGGCACGGCCAGCACGGCCCCGCCATACACGCTGGATTCCGCCAGTCCGTCGGGCGTGACTTATAACGGCAACAGCGGGACAAATACAGTCCAGGTGGCGGACGGCCTGAATCTGCAAACCAACATGCCGGGCAACCAGTTGTTCCAGAATTCCGCGGGAGACGTCTTCGGCTCGTTGCAGCAATTGATTACTGCGCTGCAAAGCGGAACCCCTGCCGCTGCCGGGACAGCCACTAATCAGCTTCGCACTGCTTTCGACTCGCTGACTGGCCAGCGCATCTTCTACGGAAACGCGGTCAACCAGCTGACCTCCACGCAGACCTTTCTGCAGCAGGAGCAGGTAACGCTGAAATCGCAGGCCAACAACCTGGTGGGTGCAGACCTGACCAAGGCCGCGACGGACTTGACCCGCGCCACCACGGCGCACGACGCCGCGTTGGCGGCGGCAGCCAAGATTCTGCCGACCAGCCTGCTGGATTACCTGAAGTAGAACCTTGGGTGTGCGGGAAAAGATTGTGTGGGTCGGACACTCCCTTCGACTGCGCTCAGGGCAGGCTTGTCCGATGCTTTTGACCTCGGGTTTGCTTTGTGGTAATTCGCAACCGAAAATCAAAATCAAAAGTCAAAGGCGTCGGACAGGAGTGTCCGACCCACACTTGAATGGTCTCACACCTGAATGGATTGCTAGGCCTTCCAGTTTGCACTTGAGGCGGCCTGTGCCGCCGGCACTTCCGGCGCTGCCGCGAGGCGGCTGTTCAACTCTGCCCAGGCTTCGCGGACGGTGAACAGCAACTCGATGAGCTCCCGGAGAATCCCTGCATCCTGCTGAAGCTGGGCTTTCAGCATCTGGCTGCGCAGCATGGAATAGAAGCGGGACATCTGTGTCGCCAGTTCCCCGCCCTCGTCCATGTTGAGCGATCCCTCGAGCTGCTGCAACGCCAGGAAGCCGTGCTTGAGTTTCGCGCTGCGGCCTTCGATTTTGCCGCTCTCCATCGCCGCGATGGCCTCGTGCAGGTCGCGCGCCAGAACGTCGTAAAGAATAATGACCAGTTCGATGGGGCTGGCATTACGCACTGCGGCCTCTTGATATGCGAGTTCGGTCCGGTGAGGTTTCATTTGTTTGAGTTCGAGTTGGAGTTGGTAACGCTCAGTTCAGAGTTGATCTGCTGTTGCAGGAGGGCAGCTGGCGCAGGGCCAGATCCACCTGCGTGTATTGCTGGGTCAGCAGGGTCTGCTGGGTGGCAATGTAGATCTCGTAATTGTCGATCTGGTCCTGAAAACTTTTCACGCCATCGCTCATGCCCTTGAGCTCGATGGAGAATGCGCCCTGCGTGGGATCGGTGAGCGGGTCGAGCAGTGCTATGAGCGACGCAGCGAAGCCGGTGCCGGTAGCGGGGTGAAAAAAGTTCTGCACCCCGGCAAAATCGGAGTTCACCGCCGAACTCAGCTTGGCGTCGTCAACCGTAAGGGTGCCGTCGTTGTTCATCGAGACGCCGAGCTGGGCCAGGGTGTTGAACGAGTTCCCGGTCCCCGCATAGGTGACCGCCGACAGCAGATCGGTCTGAGCCATACGGGCACCGGAGTCGCTGGCTAGAGCTCCCGCGCTTCCGGTCGTGGCGTTGTACGTAAACTGGCTGCTCAGGTCCTGGATGATGGTGTTATAGGCGGTGACAAAATCCTTGACCGCCTGGGTAACTTTGGTGGTGTCGGGACTGACCGCGATCTGCACCTGCGTGCCGGGCGCGGCCCCCACCAGGTTCAGAGTCAGCCCAGCTACGCTGTTCGCGATAGTGTTTCCGGCGCTGCTGATGGGGACGCCGTCCACGGTCAACGAAGCATCCGTGCCCGTGGCTCCCTTGGTAAAACTCAGGCTGCTGCCCGCGTTGTTGACGGTCAAATCGCTGGCCGCGCCGGAAGCATTGCTCACGATGGCCAGGCGGGCGCCGGTGGAGTCGTTCACCACGCTTGCGGTCACACCCAGGTTGGCATTGGTGATGGCCGCCGCCAGTCCATCCAGAGTGTTGTTGGTGTCGTCGATGGTGATGGTGGTGGCCGGCTGGCTGCCCACCTGGATGGTGAACCCGCCCGCCGCCAGAACCGTGGTGCTGCTGGCTACCGCGGAAGAGTAATACGAAGAGCTGCTGGCCAGGTTGTTGACCACGATGGTGTGGCTGCCTACCGGCGTAGAGTTCGACGCCGTGGCGGTTGCGATTCCCGGCTGCGATGAGCTGACCGCGCGCGCGCTCAAAGCGCCGGCGGGATCGTTAAGAGTATCGACGGCGTTGGAGAGGGCTGTCACTTCCGTGTTCAGCTGCGTGAGCGCGGAACTTTGTCCCTGCAGGATCTGCTGCTGGGTCTGCCAGACCTGCTCTGGCCCGCGCAGGTTGGCGATGAGCTGGTTGACGGTCGCGGTTACGTCGATTCCCTGCCCGGTGCCCAGGCCGGAGGAACTCAGCGCATTCAAAATGTCGGAGGTCGCCATGTCTCAGGTTCTCTTTCTACTCTTTTGCGGGTTCGCCGGTCTTCGCGATCTTGCCTTCGACAACCCTGGAGAGCTTGAGCATCTGTTCTGAGGGAATCTGCTGGATCAGCCGCCCGCTGGCTTCGTCCACAAACTTGTAAACCACGATATTTCCGGGCTGCATCTCAACCAGCACGTTGGTCGGACTGACCTCAGGCTTGGGTTGGGTCTCCACGCGGTCCTTGACCGCCGGTGCCGCAGGAACACGAACCGGTTTGACCTCCCGTGCCTCGAACCGGGGGCCCTCGGTGGGAACCGGACTGGAACCGTCAATACGCATGGGGGAACACCGTTACCTCGCTCCGGCGGGGCTTTTTGCGCCCCGCCGGTGGGTAGCGCGAGGGTTATTGCAACAGCTTCAGAACCGACTGCTGCATCTGGTTGGATTGCTGCAGTGCGGCCATACCGGTCTGCTGCAGAATGGTCAAGCGCGACATATTCGCAACCGCTGACGGAATGTCAGCCGCCCGAATACCATCTTCCGCGTTGGTCAGGTTCTGCACCTGGTTGGTGATAACGCTGGACGCGCTCTGCAAGCGGTTGGTTTCCGCTCCGAGTGCGCCACGATCGGCAGCCACGCCGGCGATTGCGGTGGTGAGGTGGCCCAGTGCGGTCTGAGCAGCGGTGGCGCTGGTCAGCACGTCGGCGCTGATATCGGTCGGAGTTCCGCTGAAACCGATCGCCGCGCTGGAGAGCGCGCCGGTGGTAACAGTGATGGAGCTGGAACCTCCGCCCGTGCCGTCGCTGAGGTAGATGGCGGTTGCAGTGGCAGTGAAAACCTGTCCACCGTTGTAGTTGGTGCTGCTGCCGATGCGGTCGATTTCAGCCTTGATAGCGGTGAACTCGGCA
>CAVOVU010000012.1:0-4281 GCA_963699935.1 Terriglobia bacterium | reverse complement strand
GATAACAAGGACTTTCCTTCCAAGAGACTGTTTTCTTTTCTCATGTTTCTCTTTATGCTTACCGGCACCGGAGAGAAGCAAGGCGCATCAATCGTAACGATCCCCGCGGCGTAAAAATTTATGGTTCTTCAAGATTTCATGTGGCTAGCTGCGGAGGCTTGGAGTTAGAAAATTTCGAAATTTGAATTTCGAAATGCGGAATTTAGTTCTGGGTTGCCCAATGTTTCTCGTAAATGCAAGAATCAAACGGTGGATTTTCAAAGTAGACCTGATCGTGCGCGGACTGCCACCGGCGCTGCGTGCGCGCCCGAAGCCAGCGTAAAAATCCTTCGACCGCTGCTATGGAGTCAACTCTCATGAACCCTCTTTTGAAAGAAATCCGTCACAATCCATTGCTATGGCTTCTGGCCTTAGTGCCCGTGGTTTTCGCAAGTCAGAAGTTCAAGCCCGAAGCGCACACGCTGCTGTTCGTGCTGTCGGTCCTGGCAATCGTGCCACTGGCGGCATTGCTGAGTCACGCCACCGAATCCGTGGCGGCCAAGACCGGCGATACGGTCGGTGGCTTGCTCAATGCCACGCTGGGAAACCTGACCGAACTGGTCATCGGGCTCGCCGCCTTGCGCGCCGGGCAATACATGCTGGTGAAGGCATCCATCGCCGGGGCGATTGTCACCAACACGCTGTTCATGCTAGGGGCGTCGTTTCTGCTTGGCGGACTCAAACACCACGTGCAGGAATACAACCGGGTCAGCGCCCGCCTTCAAGCCGGACTGCTCTTCCTGGCTACGGTCGCACTGTTGATTCCATCGATGGTCGGCGAAGCTGACTCGGCGGCGGGGGCGGCGTTCGCCCAGAAGTTGAGCCTTGGTCTGGCGGTGCTGCTCATCGTCGCTTACGGGTTGGGCATGTTGTTCTCGCTCAAGACGCACCGCGAGCTGTTTGCCAGTGCGGAATCCGGGGAGGCCGGGGAAGCGCCGTGGCCGTTGGGTCTGGCCCTCGCCACGCTTGCCGGCGTCACGGTGTTGGTTGCCCTGGTGAGCGAAGTTTTCGTTGAGTCGGTGCAGCAGGCGGCGGTGGCGTTCGGGATGACGCCCGCGTTTGTGGGTTTTATCGTCGTGGCGCTGGTGGGCGGTGCGGCGGAGATGAGCTCGGCGTTTTCCGGCGCCCGGAAGAACCGCCTGGACCTGTGCGTGGGCATCGCGCTGGGGAGCGCGGCCCAAATCGCGCTTTTCGTCGCGCCGGTGCTGGTGCTGCTTAGTTACGTCATGGGTCCGACGCCGATGAACCTGCAGTTTTGGCCAGGTGCGGTGGTGATGGTGCTGATCGCGACGATGACCGCCTCTCTGTTGACAAATAGCGGTCGGTCGGCTTGGTTTGTCGGGACGCTGATGCTGATGGTTTACGCGATTTTTGCCATGACCCTTTACCTGCTGCCGCCCCGAGCGCAGTGAACAGTTTCTGATGCGGTCCGCTTTGGAGGGGAGTAAAGGTTACGGGCCGCATGGTTTTTATTGAGACAAGACATCCCAGAGGAGATAAACCATGGCAGAGCAAAAGATCATCGACGTCACGGAACAGAAACGCTTGAACGAGGCGCGCGAGGCGGGAATCCCGTGGAAGAAATGGGGACCCTATTTGAGCGAGCGGCAGTGGGGCACGGTGCGCGAGGACTACAGCGAAAACGGCGACGCCTGGAATTACTTCACCCATGACCATGCGCGCTCACGGGCCTACCGGTGGGGCGAGGACGGGCTCGGCGGACTCTGCGATGACAAGCAACGGCTGTGCTTTGCGCTGGCGCTGTGGAACGAGCGCGACCCGATCCTGAAGGAGCGCCTGTTCGGGCTCACCAACAGCGAGGCGAACCACGGCGAGGATGTCAAGGAGTACTACTTCTACCTCGACAGCACGCCGACGCACTCCTACATGAAGTACCTCTACAAGTACCCGCAGCGCGAGTATCCCTACCGGGACCTGATCGAGACCAACCGGAGGCGCTCGCGGGAAGAGTTCGAGTACGAGCTGCTCGACACCGGCATATTTAACGACGACCGCTACTTTGACGTGTTTGTCGAATACGCCAAGGAGGGCCCGGAAGACGTGCTCATCCGTATCACCGTGCACAATCGCGGGCCGGAAGCGGCCCGGCTGCGTGTCTTGCCGACACTGTGGTTCCGCAACACCTGGTCTTGGGGCGAGGATGATCGAAAGCCTTCGCTGCGCGAAGCGGGGCCGGGCGCAATTCAGGCCACACACCATGAGCTTGGCGAGTACTGGCTCCATTGCGATGGCGCCCCGGAGTTGCTCTTCACCGAAAACGAGAGCAATGCGCAGCGTCTGTGGGGCCAGCCCAATGCTTCTCCCTACGTCAAGGATGCGTTCCACCAGTACATCATCTCGGGACGCAGCGAAGCGGTGAATCCCGCCAAGACGGGGACCAAGGCCGCGGCCCACTATGTCCTCGACGTGCCCGGCGGCGGCAGCAAGACCGTCCGGCTGCGTCTGGCGGCCGCCGAGACAAAAGATGCCTTCGGCGGTTTCGAGAAGATATTCAAAAGCCGCATCGCCGACGCCGACGAATTCTACGAGCGGATTGCGCCCAACTCGCTGAACGAAGATCGAGCGCCGGGTGCACCGCCAGGCGCTGGCGGGAATGCTCTGGAGCAAGCAGTACTACTACTTCGACCTGGAGCACTGGCTGCGCGAGCACAAGAGCCATCCGCTGCTCGAGTCCGCCCGCCACGACGTGCGCAACACGGAATGGTTCCACATGCTCAACGCCGACGTGATCTCCATGCCGGACAAGTGGGAGTATCCGTGGTATGCGGCCTGGGACCTGGCTTTCCATACGATTGCCCTGTCGCTGGTGGATTTCGATTTTGCCAAGGAGCAGCTGCTGCTGATGCTGCGCAGCCTGTACTTCCACCCGAGCGGGCAGATTCCGGCCTACGAGTGGAACTTCAGCGACGTCAATCCGCCGGTGCACGCCTGGGCCACGCTCTGGCTGTACAGATACGAGCGGCAGCTGGGCCGGGCGGACCTGCGGTTCCTGGAACGCTCGTTTCAGGGATTGATGCTGAACTTCAACTGGTGGGTCAATCGCAAGGATCCTGCCGGGCGCAACGTCTTCGCCGGCGGCTTTCTGGGTCTGGACAACATCGGCGTCTTCGACCGCAGCGCGCAGCTGCCCACGGGCGGCTCGCTGGAGCAGGCGGACGGCACCGCCTGGATGGCGTTTTACTGCCAGAACATGCTGGAGATGGCCCTGATACTTTGCGAATACGACCCGATGTACGAAGAGATCGCCTTCAAGTTCGTCCAGCATTTCATGTGGATCGCCTATGCCATGGACCGCCTCGGCGAGCATCACGACGAGATGTGGGATGAGCAGGACGGCTTCTTCTATGATCTGCTGCGGCTCCCCGACGGCCAGGCGATGCGGTTGAAGGTGCGGTCGCTGGTGGGGCTGTTGCCGCTGTGCGCGTCGACGGTGTTCGAGGCGGATGCTGCCACGCGCTATCCGAGGCTGATGGAGATGATCGCCCTGTTTCGCAAACGCCATCCCGAGTTGATTTCCCATGTCGCCCCGACCGACGCGGGTTTCATCGGCTATAAAGAACGGCGGCTGTTATCGATCCTCAACAAGAAGAAGCTCGAGCGCGTGCTCGCCTACATGCTCGACGAGAACGAGTTTCTCGGGCCGCACGGCATTCGCTCGCTCTCGCGCTATCACCTGGAACATCCGTTTGTGTTTCACGTCGGTGGTCAGGAGTACAAGGTCCAGTACCTGCCGGCCGAATCGAATACCGGCATGTTCGGCGGCAACTCCAACTGGCGGGGTCCGGTGTGGATGCCGGTCAATGCGCTGATCGTCCGGGCGCTGATGAACCTGTACACCTTCTACGGCGATGAATTCAAGGTTCAGTGTCCGACCGGTTCCGGGCAGTACATGACGCTGTTCGAAGTGGCGCAGGAGCTTGTCCGCCGGCTGGCGGGCACTTTCCTGCGCGATGCCAACGGACGGCGGCCGGTCTACGGCGGGACGGCCAAGTTCCAGGACGATCCGCACTGGCGCGACCTGATCCTGTTCTACGAATACTTCCACGGTGACAACGGCGCGGGGCTCGGCGCCAGCCACCAGACGGGCTGGACCGCTCTGGTCGCCCCCCTCCTGGACATGTTCGGGCGTGTCGACGCCAAAACCCTGCTGGAGACCGAACGCGGGCGCGTGTTCGCCCGGGTCGTGAGGGAGCAGGTGGGCGGGGAAAAGACGGGCGGGAA
>CAVOVU010000011.1:0-109260 GCA_963699935.1 Terriglobia bacterium | reverse complement strand
GGCAGCCAAAAGCGAGACAGGAAAGCACCCGCGGCCACGCCGCCTACCTGGGAAATCGACAGATGCAGGCGTCCATCGTCGTGCCGCGAAAGCATGCCACTTGCCACTGCGTACCCAGTGCGCGGCCAGAGGCCCCTCTTGCCAGAATTGAAATAACGGTTGTCTTCGTGTAAAGCGCTGGCCAGGCCGAATGTGACAGTGCGCTGAATGGAATACTGGCCGACGATGTTCGCAAATCTTCTACCGTAGCCGGAAGCCCCCTGTTCCCACTCCGGAGGCTTGTCTTTCCATTGATCGAGTCCTGCGGAGAATCCAGCCTTGATGTAACCCAACGGGTTTACCATCGTCTTTAAATACAGATGGGTTCGCTCCCGCCGCGTTAATGGTCGAAATTCGCTGGCCTGCATTGTTCCGGCCATGTTCAGGTAATTGAAGAGATAGTCGATCCCTTTGCCAACGGAGGTGGGTTCATGCTTACCGCTGGTCGAATCCTGACTTTGTGCGGACAGCAGCTGACCCACCATGAGGACTACAACGGCGACCCAGCAACTGCTTTGATTCATCATGGAATAAGCCCCGGGACCAAGCTTCCAAACCTGCTCATCGAGGCGCATCCGACCGATTGCAATCGTTGATTCGAGCTGTGGGTGTTCGGCTCATTTCTCACTTGCGCAAGGAAACAGCCTGTTCTTCAACGTTCCAGTCAGCAAGCGCACTTGGGGAGGGTGAAGGGGCTCTTTCGGGTACTCGTCCGTCTGTGCGATTGCAAATCAGGGCAACTACACAACGGGTTCCTTCGATCCGAACAGAGTTGCTACTTGCGGTCAGACACTACCGCTCTGGCTCTCGCTCCTTGAGACAATTTCTCGCACATATCTGCTTTATCGTGAACTGTGCCTTCTGACAGCGTCCGGCAGTGGGATCATGCGGATTGGCTCCGGAGCGACGCTATGCGATATTGCGCCGACAGAGGACGCAATCGCGCTCGATGCCTAGCACCGCTAAGGAACTGACGACGAATATTGGAACTGGTGTGTTCGTTTTCGGCGCTTCTTCCCCGTCAGCCGCGTTCTGACCTCCTCATTTATCCGAGCAAATCCGTTTTTCAATTTGACCATCGGAACTAGAACATCTGCCAGTCCCGTGCTCTCCTGCTGAGCCCTAACATGAAACATCGACGGTGGACTGGTTGTCTTGACAACCAAGACCGAACCACTCGAAGAGCCGAAGGCCTGTGAAGACTCTAATCTCGACGCTCAAAAAGGCTCTCGGTCGCGGCGCGTTGCTGGTCTGGGCTGGGATTGTCAGCTTGGTACTGTCGGTTGCCACCCTCGGCCAGGATATTCCTGATTCTGCCTCGAGCCAGCTGCCACGGCAACCAGACCCTTTTTCAATCGAAGAGCCTCTCGGCATGCCCCGCAATACATATCTCGATTTGAATTCACTTGCGATTGTCAAGCCTGCAGATGAGTCACACCCTGACACCGGCTTCCAATGGCGATTCGCCATACCCCAGTCGCTTCTTTATACCGGAATCATGCATGTGTACGATCTCTGGACCCAGCCTGGAACCAGAGACACATTGAACGGTCATTGGCTTGACAACTACTTGGCTTCTGTAAGCTCGCTGCGTGGTTGGAGCGATGGCGACACATTCATGGCTCCATATGTTGCCCACACAATCGAAGGGTCGGTCTTCGGTTTCCTTGAACGTCAAAACGATCCCAAGTACCGCAAGGTCCAGTGGGGCGATGGCCACGATTACTTCATTAGCCTTTTGCGTTCCATGGCATATTCCGCGGTCTGGCACACTCAGTGGAAGATTGGTCCCATCAGCGAAGCGTCTATTGGTAACGTCATGCTGCACGCTTCGCCTGGATTCATAACCTTGACGGATACGCCGACTCTGGGCGCGGTGGCGATGATCGGCGAGGATGCCGCAGATCGCTACTTGATTATGGGCCTTGAGAATCGGACGGCTAATCGACCCCTGAACATGCTGGCTCGAAGCTTCTTGAATCCCGGACGATCAATGGCCAACATGATGGCGTTTCGAGTTCCCTGGCACCGGGAGAACCGCATCGGCCTGTTTGGAAGGAACTTCCTTATCCGACAGGAACTTCTCGCCGACTACAAGAAAACTGGCGAGAAGGCGTTCGAATACGTGCGTCCAGCCAAAACAGAAACCGGACCGCGTGTTCTGCCAAAGGAGGCAGCCATCGAGTTAAGCGCCTTCCCACTCTTTGAGACCATCCTCGGAGGCGGCAGTTGCATTGGAGGAGGCGGCTCTGGAGCGGCGCGCGTGAACCCCCATCTGCAGGTGATTGCGGAGGTGAGCGGATGCCTGATCATGCACATGCCAGCCGCCAACCAAAGTGGGGACTCGCTGTTTTATGGTGGCGGGCTACGCTGGACTCCCAGGGCGGCAAATCGCTTTTCGCCGTATCTGCAGGTAATGTTCGGAGGCAAGAAGGTCACTCACGAAACCGACGATCTAGCGCTACGAAAGAAGTTGCTCGAGGAGTGGGATGATGGTGATGGCACTCTGACGCATTATCCAAAGCGCAGTGACTGGTCCGCCGAAGTCACGAGCAACGGACCCGCACTTGGTGTTGGTTGTGGGATCGACATCGTGTTTGCGCGCCCATTTGCCTGGCGGCTTCTCAGTATTGAATATTCACACACCTGGGTGGGTGATGTAGCAATGATTCATCCGCAACAAACTGTGCGTTTTTCTACCGCAGCTGTGCTGCGCATCGGTACTTGGTAGTGCCTTCGAATAACACTTTGCAGGCGCTCAGCGTCATCGCCGAATGTGCATCCTGAACCAGCTAAGGGTGCGCAATGCAGACGGCCATCAGAAAGTTCTCAGCCTGGGCGCGAATGCCCTGCAATCCCTAATTGCTCACTTATGCAAGTCCGTGGTTTTGTTGGAAGGCTGCAGGAGGGCAGCAGCAGCCAGAGAAAGACGAAAGCGCGATGTTCGCTGCTGAACTTCCTGGTCTGCCCTGGTCACTATGCTGCATCGACTTGTTCGATGTCGCCAATTCCCCGTGTCCTCTCATGTTTCCGAACTCCATACCCCGGGGAAGACCTTCGTTGGAAGATCGATTGTGATAAACAAACCCAGTGTTGCTGGGCTTCAAGAGACCGCAGGAGACCGAGATAGTGCGCCGCGACATCAAGGTCGCGGCGCTCCTTCCTGTTCTGGCCGTGGGTTGGGGAACAGCGCAATTCGCGGACCCTCCGCTGGACGGCCTGGTAAGCCTGTTCCAACATCAGAGGCAGCCTATTGCGATCTCCTTCAAACAACGCTCTTCGGTATAGTTTCGTCCAATGCTTCTTCTTGTGAATTGCGGGCATTCGAACCTCCCCGGAGTTGTTCTCCGCCAGTTTAGGCAGCTGCGCCTCGAGAGAGCGCTACGCGGCTGATCTTGCAGCAACTTTCTCCGTCACCTTGACTTCGATGATCTTGCGGATCAGACGCCGCGTTCGCTCAACGAAGGCGAGATTGTCTGCCAGGCAGCTTTCAAGCAGTACACCAACGCCATAGTGCCCTGTCACATCGGCAGCCGCGATTAGGGTGACATATTCAGCAGTGCGGAGGTGAATCAGTTGGTTTGCCGTGGCCAGAACGAAGAGGTGCTTCGCCACCGGATTCTGTATTTCAGCAACTTCGCTACGAATGTTTACAGCGACGTCCTGGAGACGTCCACTGAGCTTCGCGGGTTCCTCGCCAATGAGCTCGAAGCACTGATCCAGCTTGGCAAGGATTGTGTCAGAGACGAACACCCTTGCCTCCATGGCTTCTTTTATGTCTGGATGCTGGGTGACTTGACTGATCTCCTGAAAGGTCTTTGTCGCCTGTTCGGTGCCCTGCCTTACGCTGCTAAGAATTTGAACGAACACTTCCCTTGGATCGTTGATTGGCATGATTGCTCCTTGTTTGTAATCTAAGAAAGAAACAGTTCAGATTAGCTGCCTTAGTTCAGAGAACCTGAAAGAGGAGAAAATGTAACCGCCTCAATTGCGACCCTAGTGTGATGCGGCAGGACTGTCAATCAGCAAAACTGCTAGTGCGTCTCCCCGGAACTTTGTGAACAAATCGCGGACGTTTCTGCAGGATCGAATCGCGTTCGCCCGCACAAAGGGGTGGACGCCCGATCCGGCTTTAGCCTCCTGAGGCGAAGCCAGCCACACTTTATATCGCCAAGAGCGCAAGTATTTCAGGCAAATCACTTCATACCCTTTTGTTCGCTTGCGACGAATGTGAGTCCCTCGGCGGCGAAGCGGCGCAAGAGGCGACCCGAGACGGCCGCCAAGTCACCGGGTAAATCCGTTGCGACAGGCTCACTCACTCGAACCACTTGCGTTTCGAGTACGCCGTCGGTTCCAGTGAACTGAAACTCGACCACCCCCACAAAACGCGCCCCCCCTTGAGACTCGAGATTCCACACGAGGAGGGTTGCGGCCAGGTTTGGAGCGCGATCTGCATCGACGAGGCGCACATCGGCACGCGATGCCACCTCAAGCCGTAGTGCCGTGTCCAGATACCGGTCGGGAGCGGACGACCACCACCAGACGGAGTCCTGGGTCAACTCACCATTTGCTTGCTGGTGCAACACACGGCGCCCGATGTGTCCGCGTGCTTGTGTATCGAGCAGATGGACGGAGGTGGCGTTGGGAGACTTCGTCACTTGCCTCGGTGGCTCAGACAGTCCCGGATCGAGCAGTTGCGGTTCGATCATGCGGCTGGGCATGGTGTGCGGACGCCGCAACTGGCAGGCGAATCCCCCAACGCAGGCCAACGCGACGAGAAGATAGTGTCCTGACCGAGACACACGAATCATTGGTGTTTCTCTACTGCCTTTCTTGGACCATAAACCACCGATTCGGGCTGCTCCTCGAGCTGTCGTGCCAGTTCACGCATCTGTTGGAGGGAATCCCGGATGGCCGGCAGGGATCGCCGGAGATCCTCTGCCGCAAGTCTGGAACTATCGGCCGCGTCCCGCGTTGCTTGGGTCGCAGCCGGAAAGTCTGCGGCCTTGATTGCGGCCCGTGCCTCTTCCGTGAACTTGACTAGTGTTCCCTCCGTGCCCATCAACCCGTTCATCTCAGTTTGAATCTCACCGATCTGCGCGCTTGTCGTGGTAAAAAACTTTCGCGAGTCGGCGCTCAGACCTGGCAATTGGCTCTCCCGAACGATGCGATCGACGTTCGTGAAAAATCGGTCGCTCCTGTCAAGACTTTCGGGAATCCTGCCGACGATCTCTCTGAGAGTTTCCAGCGTCGCTTCCGCGCGATCCAACACGGCAGGCAGTCGGTCCTGCACCGTTGCACGTATCGAAGGTATTGAAGGTACGTAGGGGAGAGTTGGTTTGAACCCAAGTACCATCCCGGGTGGAGGATTTTTTGGCACATCCAGTAACAAGTATGCCTCTCCGGTAACCGGGTTGCCGATGATCTGGGCCCGGAGACGCGGCAATTCACCTTTAACATCCGCAAGCTTTCGAATTCGGCTGACATTGAAGCCAATGGTGTTAAGGCGGTTCAGGAACACCTCGAAGTCGATTTCGACGGTGGTCTCGCGCGGGTCAACGCGTATGTCTGTGACGCGGCCCACGGGTACGCCCCGGTACCGAACGGGACTCGACACGTCCAGGCCGCTGACGTTCTCGGTGGTATAGGTGACCAAAGCGATTACGGCACGTGTCCTCATACGTTGAATGAAGAGCAGCGCCGTTGCGAGGATCACCACTACTGCTACGACGATGAAAAAGCCAAGTCGCGCGTAACTCTTCTCGACAGCCATCTGGTTAGCCTCCCTGAAAAGCGGATACTGCGGGCGACGACCGCGTAAAGAAGTTGTGCACGAATGGGATCTTCGATTCATCGCGTAGTTTCCGCGGGTCGCCTCGTGCCACGATCCCTTTCGCGGCCAGGTCCAGCACGATGCACTGTGCGGCCACGAGAAAAATGCTGGGCAGCTCGTGGGTCACGATGACCATCGTGATGCCCAGGTCGCGACTGAGCGTGAGGATGAGCTGGTCGAGCTCGACCGCCGAGATTGGGTCGAGCCCGGCGCTCGGCTCGTCAAAGAACAGAAGATTTGCCTCGAGCATGAGGGCGCGGGCGATGCCAGCACGCTTTTTCATGCCCCCGGAGATTTCGCCCGGCAGATGCTCGGCGAACGCACCGAGGCCCACGAGATTGAGCTTGGCTTGGACGAGTTCCCACACTACTGCACCCCGGATCGGAGTCCATGCAGTCAAGGGAAGCGCGAGGTTCTCCGCCAGGGTCATGGAACTGAAGAGTGCGCCCGACTGAAACAGGACGCCGAAGGGGGGCATGCCCTCGTAACGATGCGGCTCGCCAACTCCATCGATCTCGATCCGTCCGGCTTGAGGCTGTTCCAGTCCAATCAGGTATCGCAGCAGCGAACTCTTGCCGCACCCTGATCCGCCGAGGATAGCGAAAACCGTTCCACGCTCGACTTGGAAGGTAACGTGTTCCATCAGGACCCGTGCTCCCCAACCGATACGTAAATCGTTGACCGTTATATGCGGCATTGATACCGACATGTCAGACGCCTATCATCACCAGGAAGAACGTAAACACGGCACTGATCACGATCACGCCAAAAATGGCCAGAACCACAGCAGTCGTCGTCCGGGCGCCGACAGCAGCGGCGCCACCCCGTGCGAGCAGGCCCTGACAACAAGCGATCAACCCAATCACGAATCCCAGAAACGGACTCTTGATGAGCCCCGCCACCAAGTGATCGGGGGTGATCGCGTACATGGTCGCCTGGACATAGGCGCGCGCCGTCATTTGCGTGATGAGGAGCGTGGCCCCCATACCGCCGATCAGGGCCACAGCGTCACCCACCCAGGTCAAGAGCGGCACCGTGGCGGCCAGTGCTAGACATCGTGGCACGACTAACCATCTCAGCGGATCAAACCCCATGGACCGCAAAGCGTCGATTTCCTCCGACACCTTCATCGTGGCGATCTCCGAGGCAAGACCAGCGCCCGATCGCCCGGCCACGACGATCGCGGTGACCAACGGTCCGAGCTCCCGGAAGTGCGCCACGACCACCAACTCGGGAACATAGGACACAGCCCCAAAACGCCCGAGCTGCGAGACGCCTAGAAACCCCACGATCACGCCGACAAGCAGGTTGGCGGCGCTAGTGACCGGCAGGGCCTGCGCGCCGATCTCTTGCATCAGCCTTGGCAAGGAACCCCAATCGACCGAGTCAGGCTTGGCGGTCACTTTCGGCAGCGCCGCGGCATAACGGCCAACAAAATCAAGCGCCTCGTGCGCCTTTCCAGGCAACTCCGCTGCAGTCGCGCCAATCCGACCCAGAGAACTCCTCGCGGATCTCTGAGGCGTTGGGCGGTCTCCCCGGCGCTCGCGATAAAGGGCGATCAAGCGTGCCGCGTTGGTGTTGCGGCCTTCCACTATGCGCGTGCCGCACTTATCCGCGTCCAGCCGATCGAGAAGGCGTGCCAGTAAGACTGCGCCGGCGCCGTCGATATGATCGAGCTGCGATAGGTCAACATCGACCGAGCGGCACCCACCCAGGCAGGCTTCGGCGCTCTCCACTCCCTCGGCCACCGCTGGAGCATGGGCCAAGTCGAACGGACCGGTCAGTACAATGCTTGCCCGGTCTCCCTCTCGGTCGGTTCGTACAGCAACACCCATTGTGCAGTCTCAGGGGTATTCCGACAGCTTGATGTCGTGAATGACTTCCATGAGGTGCGTTGGGAACGACATGGAAGGCAGTGAGCGCCAAGTAGAACAAGACATCAGAGGGGTTAAACCTGTCTCGATTGTCAGTTGTTCTTACAAACTCGTGCAGTGTGAAAGTAGTTCAATTGTCGGGTCTGGAGTCTCCCGACAATCCTCACCGCGCGGCGAAGCTTTCAAAGCCGCGTCAATTGGGACACGATTACCAGTGTCATGCGGCCGGACTGCCAACCTGCACAATTCCGGTGCGGGTTATGGTAAAGGTGCAGGTGGCCGAGGCGGCTTAGTGACCCAAGGCAAGGGATCTCAGGGGCGAAGCGCCATGTTCCCGAACTTGATAGTTCGAAGTCCTCAAAACTTTATAACGATGCCCGCGGAAACCCTGCCCTGCTGGTCCTGGGTTTGGTCGCCGAACTTGGTCAACAGCCAATCTGCCTGCACCAGACGTAATCCGATCCCTTTCCGAAGCCCGATGTCTAAGCCGCCGCCAACCAGCATGGCAAACGCATTGTCGCTTCTGCCTGTTGTCGAAATCGTGGCGCCACCGAACAATGCGTGTACAAAGGGCTGAACTACTGGTAGGCGCGCGGTGAGTACGGGTCCAATGGTATAGGTGTAAACCGAAGAGCTAGCCCTTCGCGAATTGTACACACCACTAAAGTCGGCCGTAATTCCGAGAACGTGTTTGAAGTTTCCGGTTAACGAAGCGTTCCACCCCACGGCGTTATAGCTGGACTGAAGATGCTCATATTGGGCTCCGCCGAAGATCTCCACTTTTTGCGCAAATACCGGGGCACACAGAACGCAGGCGATCAGAATTGTGTTTACGAAGCGCTTCCTCATCGAATCCTTCCTTTAGAAAGAACAACGGCCCCCTCGAATGGCCTGCAAAGGTCTTCAAAACAGACTAAGCTGCGCGTGTAGATGTTAGATCTGTCAATAATTACAGATTGGAGATCAGACAAGAGAATTGCGACTGGACACTAGAGTAAATCTCCACTATCTCAGCAACGATGTTCAAAGCGGGTGTCCGTGAGATGACGCTCACGGGGACATTCACTGAGGCTCGATGAGGGGAAGCTGGGAAACTAACTGCAAGTCGATCATCAGTTGGATCCTCCGGTCCAGTTGAAAGAACAGGGCTGTATTCCGCGCCGCCAACACCTTGCGGAATATCGGGATGTACTTGAATCTGAGCTGGGCGACTGATTCATCGACACTAACCCATCTTCCGACCGAGGCCTCGGCATCCTGCCCAGCCATGGTGTCGTAACCCGCGGCGTACTGCTTGAGCAGGTCGTACTTGGTACGGTTGATAGCGACCAGCTCGTCGATATAGGCCTCATAAATGGGCCAGAATTTCTCTGCCTCGGCACCGCTCAATTTCATGTTGGCGGCGATGAGCTGTTTCCGTTGAGCCCTGATATCCTTTCTCAGCAATTGAATCTGCTCATCGGTAGGCGCCTGGAAGTCCTCACTGGGAGCAGGCCTTACTTCTTGTGATGAAGACAGACGCCGTACGGCCTGTGATGCCGCATTCTGGGCCTGCATCGTGCGCCCGTTGAAGAAGCCTGCCAGAAGTGCCCCAACGATCAGGTGTTTCACGGTCAGTCTGAACACGAACCCTCCTTGGCTAAAACGAGATTCGTCCAAAAGCGGCAGTTGCTCTCTGCTCAATTTGGATATCAGGAAACACAGCCGAGCCGATTCTTGGTCCAGCACTCATCGCCCGCCTCCGGACAAACGGGCCCGGACGCGAATTTCACATCGTGTCAGCAACGTGGGCAGATCAACTGCAACATATCCCCAATGACGTTCAGTCCATATCGAATGACAGGAACATTAGTCGTCCCTTGCGTTCGATCTGCAATACAACAGGCTCGCCAGACTTGTACTTCTCGATCTCCGACCTCAACTCCTTCACAGTTGAGATGGGACTGCCGTTCACCGAGCGAATGAGGTCGTCCATTGCCAGGTCCGTCCTCTGCTGAGAGTGGTCCAGCTTGGCCACGACCACCACGCCGGAGTTGGACCTTCGACGCGAGTTCTCCGACCGCGGTCTTTCATTCACAGAGATGCCAATCACTCCCAACTCCACAACTCGGCCGCTCTCGTTTAACAACGAGTTGATTGGATCGTCAGATTCTTCTTCCTTATTCTCGAGAACTGGTAGATCGAATCTCAGGTGTACACCGCTTCGAGAGACCTCAAGGTTCACGCGATCCCCGGCTCGCTTGCTGTAAAACCTCGCGTTAAACTGAGGCGATCCTGTAACCGGTTCGCCGTCCAGACTTACAAGCACGTCTCGCACCTGCAGCCCTGCCATCTCTGCCGGACTGTTGGGTTTCACGTCGGAAATAATGGCACCCCAGTCCTGTGAGAGCCCTAGTCCGCGTGCGAGAGTTGATGTAATGTTCTGAATCCTGACCCCGACCTCACCGATCCGGACATGTCCACGTGTCTTGAGCTCCTGGTAGATGACCTGAACCAGGTTGCTCGGGAGGGCAAACCCTAGCCCATCGTTGCCCCCACCCTCTGTCACCATGAAGCTGGTTATCCCTACAAGCCGGCCGTTCATGTCCACCAGGGCGCCTCCACTGCTTCCAGGATTAATAGGAGCATCTGTCTGAATGTAGGGCACGGGCCGATCGGCGTTATCGGAACGCGCGACCGCACTGACGATCCCCATTGACACCGAATTTTTGAGCCCCTCTGGATTGCCTACCGCGACTACTAATGTTCCCGGATGGACCGTGTTTGAGTCCACAAGCGAAACGGTAGGCAAGCCGTCCGCGTCGATCTTCAGGAGCGCCAAATCAGCTTGCTCACACTTTCCAACTACCCTGGCATCGAATGTGAGGACCGGCGGAACACCTTTCCACCGCGAAGTACGGACTCTCTCGTCAAGGCTGACACGTACTCTCTTGGCCCCGTTAACCGTATGAGCGTTGGTTACAATGTATCCGTCCGCGCCCATGATTACGCCGGAAGCTATCACATTCGTTTTTGTAACTATATGAGTGTCAGTCCTGTCCTGGTCGTCGCTTTTGTCGTCATCAAGGTGTACGTACCCTAATATTTCGATTTGCACGATCGCTGGTGACACTTGGGCCGCGACGCGCTGAATTGAATAGCTCAGCTGCCCCAAGGGGTTATTCAACACGACGTTTGATCTCTGTCGAGCAGCAACGCTTTCGCCAAGGAGCAGGATTACGATTCCGAGCAGTAGATGTCGCTGACCAGAACAACCCGGCATTTGTTTAGCTCCACTTTGCGCAGCCGACAGACTTTGCGGATCAAAGATTGGCAGGTCGAACGACTCGTCCTAAAACGATCTCTCTTTCCTGGTGCGGCATTTGACGGCAGAGATTCACAACTCCAGCAACGAACCTAGGCTCGCAATCAGGGGACCGCAACTGTCAACTTTCACAGAGACACCTCGCCTTTGGCGCGGAACCGCGAGGAATCTCAGGCTCCTCCGCTACGTGACTGCGTCAATCAAATCAGAACCGCGGTCAGTATTTCCTGTGCCTTCGATACTTAGTGGGCCGAAGAATTCGGGTGTCGCCGACTGCTACGTCTCACAGTGGCTTTGGGTGCCGTTTTCCCCGGCGCTTTCTAATTGGCAGCGCTGAAAGCAGTTTCACTCCACATTTAACCCACTGGCAATCCTGCCAGTCGAAATTCCCCCCATGTTCTGTTTCACTTGGTGAAGTGACAGGCAGACCTGACATCGTGACGTTAGGGCAACCAGCTCCACAATGATTAATGATTAAGGAGGGCATCCCAATGAGGTTCAGAATAATCGCTTCAAGCCTTGCAGCAATCTTGTTGGCTAGTGGTTTGGCCAGTGCTGGGGATTCACCCGACAAACAACGGGAAAGCACTCGCAAGATGGCAGACCAAACCCTGCAAGAACTGTACAAGCTGCAACCCACCGCCCAAGCTGCTATCCAGAAATCTGCCGGATATGCCGTTTTCAATAACATGGGGGCGAACCTGCTGCTGCTGAGCACGGCGCGTGGCGCGGGAGTCGCCGTCAACTCCAACACCAAGCAGGAAACCTTCATGAAGATGGTTTCGGCTGGCGCCGGCCTGGGTGTGGGAGTAAAGGACTATCGGGTCATCTTCGTGTTCGAGAACGACAAAGCACTGGCTCAATTCCTCGATTCTGGCTGGTCGGGTTCAGCACAAAGTGATGCTGCCGCGAAGGCTGGAGAGAAGGGCGCAGCCTACTCGGGAGCGGTCGAGGTCGCCCCGGGTGTTTGGGTTTACCAGATAACGAAGAATGGTCTTGCCCTCCAGTTGACCCTGCAGGGTACGAAGTACTACAAGGACGACGACCTCAACAAATCCTGAGCTTCCGCTGCCGATTCCTTTAAACAATCTTCAGGGGAGGACACCATGAGTCTGTCCAAGCGGGCCGTCGCAGAGTTTCTTGGAACCTTTTGGTTGGTGTTCGGTGGATGCGGCAGCGCTGTACTGGCTGCGGCCTTTCCTCAATTAGGGATTGGATTTTACGGCGTCGCCTTGGCGTTTGGACTGACCGTACTGACGATGGCGTATGCGATCGGACATATTTCGGGCTGTCATCTCAATCCAGCAGTTTCCCTTGGCCTCGCCGCGGGTAAGCGCTTCCCGACCGCGGAATTGCTGCCTTATGTCATCGCGCAAGTGCTCGGCGGGATGTTGGGCGCGGGAGTACTATACCTGATCGCAAGCGGCAAAGCGGGGTTCGACGTGAGTGGTGGTTTTGCATCAAACGGATACGCCGCACACTCACCTGGTGGCTACTCTCTCCTCTCATGCTTTATCGCTGAAGTGGTGCTGACTTGCTTTTTCCTGATCATCATTATGGGCGCAACCGACCGGCGCGCTCCGTCGGGCTTTGCGCCGGTCGCGATCGGCCTGGGATTGACGCTGATTCATCTGATCGGAATACCGGTTACGAATCTCTCGGTGAACCCGGCACGGAGCACGGGGCCAGCCATCTTTGTTGGAGGGTGGGCGCTCGCACAACTTTGGCTGTTTTGGGTAGCACCGCTCATCGGTGGCACGGTGGGCGGAGCGTTGTACGCCGGGATCTTCGAGCCAGGAGCCGCAACGACGCAGACCGAAGTAGCCGGCAACACCAAAGCAGCAATTGCATCGGGCAAGGGTGATTAAATCCAGTCGTTCTTCTTCGTGGCGCCGGCAACACTCTCTTGCGCAGATACGGAACGGAGACCGGCCTTCTCATCCCATCTGATTACACATTCCGGAGCAAATCTTCAGGCGCGCTTTAAATAATCGGTTCGGGCTGCGGGCACGCCCAGAAACTCCCGGATGCGGCGCTTGGCTTTGTGCAGTTGCGACTTGGAGTTTCCCACCGAGAAGTCCAGCATCCGGGCTATTTCCACGTGCTCATACCCCTCGACTTCGTGCAACAGGAAAATAGTTCTGTAACCAGGCGGCAAATCCGTGATGGCCCGGGCCAGCATGATGCGATCCACCGATTCGTCGAGCCTGTCGTCTCGACTGCCATGTTCCCGGCGCACTAGGGTTGAGTCGGGACCGGAGGTTTCGTCCAATGACACCTGTTTCAGAACTTTTTTGCGGAAATGCATTAGCACGGTATTCACCGCGATCCGGTACAGCCACGTGGACAGAGCCGAGTTCCCCCGGAACGTCGAGAGCTTGCGGAACACCTGCAGGAACGCATCCTGGGTTAGGTCCTCAGCTTGTGCGATATTGTTGGTCATGCGCAGGCAGATGGAGTAGATCGTTGTCTTGTGGGTATTGAACAAAGTGGTGAATGCTTCGGGATCGCCCGCCAGAGCGCGCTGCACGAGTTCCAAGTCTGCGACACGCCGGCAGGTGGGGTTCAGATCATTGCTCAATGCCGTTTCCTTGGCAGAAATGCTCTGGCTCTTCACAATCACTCTCTCTTGGGTCTGCTCGCGCCCCTACAGAAATCTCCACCGGGTGGAGTGGACCACGTTCGCTCTTATTTTTCGTACCAGAAGAAAAATCCCGCCGGGAGAAGTGGCGCCAGAGTTAATGCCGGCGGGAATTACCCTTTTGCGCTTCGGGCAAGACAAGCCTAGGCCAGGCAGGAACAACCAAGCCACTGGGAATACTTACAGACCTTGCCCGTCGAATGCCCCACTTGAGAACTGGATTCTTATCCACTCCGTACTAAGGCACGCGCGGGGGAAACTCAGTCGCCCCTGCACTTCGGGGATTGCGCTTGACGATGGGTTAGAGATCAAATCCTGTTGCCAGGGAATGGCTCGGGCGGGTGCAAGTCTGCACTCAGGCTCACATGGTTTTGCGGGCATAAGGCCTCAGCTCGGCGCGCCTGAACCGGAGGGGGATTGGCCTCAACAGAGGCACCACTCTGCTGGATTGCTGCGATCCAATCTCGGAACCAGATCGCAAATGCTTTGTTCTCCTTGACCTTGGTGGGCATGGGCTCCTTCGGCAAACTGTCATGCTACCGGCTGTTCCGGGCAGTAAAACTGAGAGTTCTTGCAGGTCGAGCCTCAAAAAAAGCCAGCTGATGATCCGCATCATCATGACCTGACCCAGGGCACACCACCAGACAAGCGTCTCCCATGGTGAGAGGGCTGGATGTCGCGGAAACCTCCCCGCCTCCCGGTCGAGGGGAAAGTATTTTTCTTGACGCCCCCTTTTATAGAGGAGGCGATTGCACTCTTTGACCGCTCGGAGGGTGGCTGGGGCGTTATTGGTGAAATGGCGATTTTGCAACGGTTGACCGGAGAGCAGATCGATAAGACTCTCTCTGGCATGCGCGCTTGCTCCAGGGCAACGACAAGACCATCCTCTGTCCCTACAATTGCTTTCAGGAGAAAGATTTGAAGGATTGTCGATATTACACGTTGCTGGATATTTTGAGTTCCGAACAATTTAGAGCCGTCATTTTGCTGGCTGTCGGGTTGGATACTCTTGTCATGGCCGATCTTCTTGAAACGAGTGAATGGAACGTAAACAACTCCTTAATCCAGTGTCTTGACCGGGTAGGATGCCGAAGCGTGGACGGTCTGGCTCACAAACTGCTTTATGAATGGGACAACGACTTGTATGACCACAGACTGGAGAAGGAACTGGCAAAGCTGCAGACTGCAGCCAGGCGGATGCTCGAAAGGATAGCGTCCACAAATGAGCCAGGCACATTCGTAGAAAGCAGATGGCTCCCTTTCGCAAAATGGGTTAACTAGGAGAAAGGAATCGACCCTTCCGAAAAAGAAGGCCGAAACCGTCGCGCCGGCTTAACGTTTACATACTGTTACATGCTACCGAGCGACTGAATCTTTTTCCGGGTTTTGCTGAGCAAGTCCGACAAAAACCACAGCGGCCTGCCTCTGACTCGCGCGGACTGGTACCGGTTTTCTACGTAACTCACATGTTCGATCTGGCCCAGTGGTTCTCTCGCGCGAAAATGGATCGCTCAATGTTCCTCCGTGCAGAAAGGATGGCCGACGGCCGGCGGACGTTTCCAGTCACCGAAGGCGAACCATTACCGACCAGGTCTTCACAAAGGATTGCCAGGCCGATCCCGCCGGTCGGCCAAGTTTCCTCCTCAATTTCCTGTGCCATCCAGAAGTGGCGCAGACAGAACCCGCCGGCATTCAGGAAGTCCCCTCTCACCATCGGGGACATCATGCTTTCGTACAGAAATGAGTGGATACCCTTCCGCTCACCCGCGCGCACCGCTCTGCAGATCGCACATCCTCCAAGCGCGAACGCTTTGCGTAAAACGGTGCGAGTGAACAAAAGGGGGCGGGGAGAGCCACCATTGGCTTCATTCGCCGTGTTTGCTTTCATCTTCTGCAACTGCCTGACCTCAACGGGGCAAGCCCCACCGCGCCAATGTGCGCTATTCATCGAGCATGATTCATCTTCGGTATCAGGGATTTTTGCCGAGGCTATAACTCCGCGACAAAAACCTCTTGTCAGGAGTCATCAGCTGTGCCCGGCTTAACGGAAGGGACAGCAGTTAGCGGTGAACTCCTTCACCGTTTACATTCCTTACTTTACTACAATTGGGAACGATTTGGCGAAACTGTGTTCAGTGTTCTGAAGCCCGGGGCATCCGGCATTGGCATTGCTCTGAAGCGTTTGAAACGTAAGTGTGTCCGCCCATCGCGAAAATTCTGGGACAGGATTCAGCCAACCAGAAGACTGGTCTGATCGACGGCAAGCTAGTGTGCCTCAGGGAATTCTGATGACCAGGCAGTAGTTCGGCACGCCGTGGCATGCTTCATGGCGGAGCAAGGCCCACAAACCTCATTGCGGGATTCCAAATGGATGTCGGTCTGTTCGTCGAGTTGGCCTGCGCGGTCTGCTGCCGCTTGACTGGTATCACTTCATTGCAGACCGCCCCTCACCAGTTCGACCGAACTGCCCTTCTCGCTGACTGCGCTCCACACCACGAACACACTTCTGTCCGGCCCCAGCGCCATGGTCGGATAGGACGCCGTCATGCCGTCATTGGAAAGGACTACCGGCGCACCGAGTTCCTCTTTCTGCACTTGTTCTACAAAGGCAGCGATCTTGCTCCACTGCCGGTTGTCGGTTGAAGCAGGCCGGCCCTGGAAGCATAGAAGCAGCTGTCCATTTTCAGACTGTGCGAGAAAAGGATGATTCGCGTCCTGGATTCCCTGCGACGCATCGAGCGGCGCGTGGAAATGTGCGCCACCGTCGTCGGACCATGCCAGGCGAATTCGCGGATGATTGTCACTTCCTCCGGTCATCCACGCGACATACACTCTGCCCTTCACCGCCATGAGCGACGCCCCTGACTCCGGGCAACCGTGGATTTCCCAATCGTCTTCCGCGACGCGAGTTGATAGCGGAAACGTCTGTCCACCGTCCTTCGAGACAGAAACCTCCAGGTCGCGAATCGACCCAGGAAACACTTTGCGCCATGCGATAAAGACTTCGCCATTGTTCCCAACCGTGACGTATGGCCGGCAACAGGGGCAGGCCGAACGCGCCACCCGGACATTCTCGCCAAAGGTCGCGCCCCGGTCCGTCGAACGTGCCAGGTAAATATCAAACGTTCCCGGGCTCTCCGGTGTCTCACGCCCGTCGAGCCAGACGACATATACATCACCATTTTTGCCCGCCGCGATAGATGCGAAGCCGTGGAAAGAAGGAGTCTTGTTATCGTTCACCCGGATTGGTTTCTCGAAAGTCTGGCCCTCATTGAGCGAGCGGCCGACCACCAGGTCCCGAGTCCCATCCGATTGCGATTGCTCCCAGAGCGCGTAAACCGCCCTCCCGGAAACCGCCATCATGGGATTGTTTTCGCCGTGCGCGGAAATTCTTACGCCATCTTCACTAAGCGTCTTGACCGGCATGAAATGGTCTCCGCCGTCATGCGACATGGTGAATCCGAGGCGCGCGTTTTCGCCGTCCTGGTACAAAGTAAGCAGAGAGATCATTCCGGCAGAAGAGACCGCAATCTGCGGGCTTCGCGTCGAGGTCAAACCCACAGCCGCGAGCGGCGCCCGCGGCTGTGTCTCGAACTGGTATTTCGAGGAGCTTCGATTGCAGCTCGCTACCAGGACTGTGGTAGTGATGACCAGCGCAATCAATTTGCCTCGCGCCTTCATCTGTCTTGGGTTCCATGGCATACGACTCTTCTCCGTGGATTTCAAAATGTTACTCGCAGCGCCAACTGCACCTGTCTGGGATCGCCTACGGCAGTGGGCACTCCAAACGTGCTCCTCGGAACTGTGGGGTAAATGCCTGTCCCGAAAGTCGTGTTTGGAATCATGTCATTTCGATGGTTGAGAACGTTGAAAGCTTCCGCCATGGCTTCGACCTTCACCCGTTCGCCGATGGGAAAGGCGCGGCTAAGCCGGCTGTTCAAGGTGAAATAGTCGAAACCAGTCCCTGCATTTCGGCCAATCATGTTGTCCAGCGTGCAAGCAGGGGTATTTGCCTCAACTCCCGGACATGGACGTCCCCCCGTCTGCTGAATCGTGTTGACTCCAGACACGACGTTGAACGGCAGCGCCGAGTAATACTGCAGAATGCCGCTCAGCTGAAAACCATGGCTGATCCGCTGCCACGCCGTCTGCGCCTTGCCCATCGAAGTATGGACGTTCGCGTCGAACACCACGCGATGCCGCTGGTCGTCATCCGATCTTCCCCAATCCTGATGCACGTTGAAGATGTTGACCGGAGAGCTGAAAAAGAATTCTCCCACGTCATCCAGCGCCTTGGAGAACGTGTAAGAGACGCGTACGCTTCCCCACTTCGTGGGACGCTGCTGGAACGATACCGATACGCCGTCATATTGCGAGTCGGCGGAAGGAGAATACTGGCTGTTGTTTTGATAAGCCGGGTTCGGGCGGCACAGATTTGCCGGGTCTACCTGTGCCGTGCAACTGGGAACATTCTGGTTGAGCGAAATGATCAGATGAGCGCCCCGTACATGCTGGTAGTTCACGCTGAACGTTCCCCGCTGGCCGATCTGCTGCTCCACTTCCAGGCTGGCCTGTTCCGAATATGCGTTCTGCATATTCGGGTTCATGGTGGTAAGGCTGATCAGGACGTTGGAAGGAACCTCCGTGGCGGTGTTCGGAAAGGCCGGCGCTCCCGTCTGATTAAAGGCCAGACTGATGCTTTGCTGTTGAATGGTGTTCAGGTTCGTGCTGTTGTGGCTGGAAAGCAGCGCGTTGGCCAGCGCCCGCAAGGGCACGCGATCATAGAACATTCCAAAGCTTCCGCGAACCAGAGTTTTCTGGGTGGAAAACGGAGACCACGCAAATCCCACGCGCGGCGAAACATTGTTTTTGTCGGTTGCAATAGTTTCCAGGAACTGCAAGTCGTAACGCACGCCCGCGTTGATTGTAAATCGCGGTTTGACGTGCCACTCATCCTGGGCGTAGAAGCCGATGTTGGAATTGGTCTGCGAAATCACCGGATTTCCGAATGTCTGCGTGAAAGTGGTGTAGGTTCCATTCTGAAAATTCGGCAGTGAGGAAAAAGAATAGCTCCCGCGAATCGAGCGAGGATAGGTAATCGTCAAGTCGTTGTAGAGATAGTCCGCGCCTATGCGTATGGCATGCGCCCCAACCTGATGCGACAGGTTGTCCACGATTTCGTAGAGCCGGTTGAGCCTTCCGGTGGGCGAACCCGACGCGGTTCCGAACGACGCCACACCAGAAATGTTGACGGCAGGGCCGATGGCATCGTTAGCAGGGGCGCTTAGGTTGCTATTAGTAAATTGTCCCCGGGTTTCGTTCACGGTGCGCGGTGACAATGTAAAGATGTTGCTCAGCGCAATTGTCTGGTCACGATTGGCCAATGCGGCGCCGCCGCTGGCGGTCGTCAGGCCGCCGGTAAAGCGCGAATTGGTGCCGTTGACATCGTAGAGGCTGTAGCGGACGTTGAATTGATCGTTCTCCGTAAACCGGTGATCCACCCGGGCGAGGAAGTTGCTGTTGTGGACCGGACTTGGATACAGGCCAGTGGCGATCAGTTCACCCGGATAGTTGATCGCCACGAGTTCCGTGTTGATCGCGTTTACGTTCGCCTGGGAAACGGTGATGAGTCCGTCCTGGTTCAAGAGGCGCTGCTCAAAGTTCGCGAAATAAAAAGTACGGTTCTTGATGATCGGTCCGCCCAGGCTGGCTCCATATTGCGACTGGGTCAGCGGCAGTTTCGAACCCGAAAGCGCATTGGAGGCGTTCAGGTTCTGGTTGCGGAAAAAGCCATACACGTCGCCGTGCAGCGTGTTGCTTCCGCTCTTGGTGACCATGTTGACGTAGCCGCCCATGGCGCGCCCGAACTCAGCCTGGCCGCCGGAGGTGACCACCTGAAATTCCTGTACCGAATCAAGACCGTAAAAAGTTCCGGCCAAACCGGCCGCATCATCGTTTGAGGAGAGTCCATCCACAACGAAGCTGTTGGAGAAATTGCGCTGGCTATTGATGGAAATCCCTTGTCCGGGAACCGCCGACGTCTCTGGAAACAGCTGCGTGCTCGCAGTGTTGGTGGGGGATACACCAGGGACCAGCAGAGCGAGATCGAGGAAGCTGCGGCCATTGAGCGGCAGGCTGTTTACCTCACTCTGGCCAATCGTGCCGGCAATTTGTGTGCGCGCCGTTTCGATGACTGCCGCTTCACTGTTCACCTCCACCGTTTGCTCCGTCGAGCCGACCGCGAGAGCTACAGGAAGCTGAAAAGCCGCGCCGATCGTGAGCGTCACGTTGCGCACCGCGACCGCAAATCCCGGGTGGCTTACCTTGATTTCATAGGCTCCCACCCGAAGATAGGGGAATCGAAATCGTCCTTCATCGTCCGTGGTTGTGGTGCTGGTTAAATTGGTTTCTATCTGGCGGGCCGTCACCACGGCGCTATCAACCACCGCGCCTGAAGGGTCCGTGACCCGACCGCTCACGCTGGCATTGTTAATGGTCTCTTGCGCCGCGAGAACACCTGCCCCGCAGGAAAAAAGAATAACCATAAAAAACAATCGGCAACCTGCACTCCGCCCGTATCTGAACATCGGCCAACTCCTGAATGGGATTTGTGGACACCCTGGATGCGTGTGGGAACACTCTCTTGGCTACAGCCAAAAGGCGGGTGGCCCGCGTGGTGGCCTGGATGTGCTTGGCGATGAGGGAGGCTTGCTGCCGCTTGCGGCATGAGAAATCCTATGGATAACTTCGGGTACATCTAACTGTTTTGCAGCGACCAGCCGGGAATACTGGCGGCTGCCGAACGAGACCGATACTGCCGGGCACAACGGACAACGCACGGCGGCGGCGGCAATTACAGTCCCGGCTTTCGATTCCGCCGAAGGACTTTGAGCGCAGCGGTGTCTCCCGTCCCTGCGGCAGCACGCGGGCACCTCCGCCGTGAGCTGAGCCGGAACCAGGGGCGCAAGGATGCCGCTGCAGAGCAGGGCAATCAGCGAATGGATAGTGAATCGCCTGAACATGGTGCCCTTAGCGTTGATACCCGGTTCCTTTCATACCCGCCTTTTCGAAGAGGGAGCTGATTGAGTAACCCTGCTGCCCTTCCCGGCAGGGTGTTGCTGGCGGATGAAAGGCATTGTTGAACCTTGAAAGGCGCCAGCTACGCTGGTTATGGGTCGAGTGGCCCGCGTAGTCGAAACATTTTCAGCCGCCGATCAGTGCTGACTCTTAGGCGGCGGCGCGTCTCCGATCTTCACCTCGGTCGCATGGAGCATGTCTCCCATCGGCATGGCGTGAATGACAACCCTGTCCCCGACCTTGAGATCCTTCTGGGTTGCGGCGGCCTCGCCCTTCACAAACTTCGTGCTGGGCATGACCATCACGTCCTTGACATCGCCCTCCTTGGTCTTCACGCTGATCGATCCCTCCTCGTTTTTGGTCACCGTGCCCATGATGTGCTGCTCATTACCGTGAGTGAACGCCAGCACAGAAAAGAACAGCACGATAGAGACTGCAACAATTGCCTTTTTCATAGAATCCTCATGAACGAATTGATAGGTTGCGCATTCGCGGCAGGTTGTAATGCCGCGACGGGAAACGAAACCCTCACTCAGACGGTCAAATTGGCTGTGTTAAAGGGGATTACGAGAGAACAGCTGCGGGCGGGCCGCGTTTCTGCTGGCTGCGGCTCCAGCAGATGCGGTAAGAGCCTTCCACCTGGGTGTAGATCGCGGGGTGGCTGACGATGGCCGCGTAAAAACTCTGTGACGCTGTGGGTAGAAGTTGTGTGCCATATCCCGACACCATCAATCTGGCGGGAAACATCGGGCACTTCATGCGCGTCGCAGACAATACCGGCCCGTTGTGAGATTTGTCCACAACTTGTTCCTGGCAATGATGCATTCCGGTACGCCGGCAGCAAGCGGGAGCACTGGTCTGGGCCTTGGCGTCAAGCAAAAGGGCCGGCGTAAAACCGGTTATGACCAGCAACAGGATGGAAATCGTGCGCCGCATTGCATGAACTCTTGATCGCTGCAGAGTTTAACACAGGTTTCGCCCTTCCGCCTCTGCCTTGCAACGACAGGAGTTGAAAGACTCCAGCGAAAGCACCGCGAAGATCGGCAATATTTTGGTTGAACGGCAAGTGGTGTTGTTCGCTCTGCCATCCGGAATCATCATCTTGAAGGAAGCACGTCCCGGGCGCAGGCGAAAGCGGCGTCGCCATAGCATCTCTGGTTGGCGTACTGCCCCCTAGTTGCGGCTATGGACACGCGGAATTACTCGCTCCTCACGCAAGCCCTCCCATCAATGGATCACTTACGCTGGAGCTTCCCGTCTCTACGCGGCCGGCGTAGCGGAATTCGACCCCGGAGCCTTCCCACTGAACGGTAAAGTCATACCAGGCATGGCTGTGATTGAGGTCTAGCACGATTGATGCTTCGTGATCCGGCTCAATCGCTTTCTTGATAGTCGCAGCTCCATAGGCATTGTCGGTGATCACGACCGAGGCAGCTTGCGCGTCGGCATTGCGCAGATGGACTTGCACATTTCCGGTAAGACCTGCGCGGTCGCCTTCATAATCCGTGCGGACATGGATCCTCGCTCGTGAAGCAGACTGGCCTTTGAATGCGCGGTAGAACCCATTCGGGCCATGCACCTCGATGGAGTAACCGGCATCGCCGAACATTGAGACCGATATCGGCTTGATAAGCGTATCCCCGGCCTTGAGCGCATACGTGGCAACTGCCATCTTTCTACTGGCCTTACCCGTATCCGGGAGATTGCGCAGATAAACATTGAAGGGCGCGCCGGCGGAAT
Source organism: Terriglobia bacterium (assembly GCA_963699935.1). Lineage (GTDB taxonomy): Bacteria > Acidobacteriota > Terriglobia > Terriglobales > Acidobacteriaceae > JAIQFF01. Next base: position 86,752 of record CAVOVU010000011.1, on the reverse strand, counting down.
TCGCTCCGTGCGCCCGGTTCCCTGCGCTGAGACTGAGACTGAAGTGCTTGCCGTCCGGGGAGAGATTCCCATCCGCGTAAAGCTCGTAAGGAAGCGCACAAGAGGGCCGGACGCCTTCTTCCTGGTGGGCCGTGAACCTGGGCTGCTTCGAAGAACGATTGATCTGTTCGACCTGCTCTGCGGTGAGCTTTCGGTAGTTTGACGGAAGTTCCTTGAAGCGCGTTTTCTCTATGCTCACTACAAACTTGTCGCGGTTGAGAAAATCGAGTGCGGAGACTTTGGGGTCATAAGGACGGAAGACAGACGTGAGATCTCCGGAGATGGCCCGGCGCCACGCGCTGATATTTTCTTCGCGTACCCTTTTGCCGTACTTGCCGTCGACGAAGCGCTCCAGAAACATCAGCGTTGACGTGTGATCGAAGAGTTGCGAATTGACCCAGCCACCGCGGCTCCACGGGGACGCGATGATCATCGGAACGCGGAATCCCATTCCGACAGGACCGGAGCGCGCCTCTTTTTCTGCCACACCTTGCTTCAGTTCATCTTCCTTGTAGGTGTACTCAAGACCGGTGTCGATGCCAGTGGAAGCGCCGCCAGTTTCCGGGCGCTTCGGGTCGGCGGCGACGAAAGACGGCGCGTGGTCGAAATATCCGTCATTTTCGTCATACGTGAGGATGAAGATGGTTTTCTTCCACACTTCGGGATTTTTGGTCAGAATATCCATCACTTCGGAGACGTACCATGCGCCGTACCAGGGGGACGTTGGATGATCGGAGAACTTCTCCGGAGAGGCCAGCCACGAAATTGCCGGCAGCTTGCCTTCGTTCACGTCCTTGCGGAACTGATAGAAAATATCGCCCTTGGGGACCTGCATCGCAAGAACTTTACCCTCGTCCTCAAACGACAGTGACTGGAGCGAATGGTAGTCGGGATCGTTCGAGTTGGTAACGAAGGCAGCGTGGTGCAGAACTTTCTCTCGATCTGAAAGCTGCGCGTACCGGGCCTCGCCCGCGTTCGGAAGTTTTGCCTCCATCTCTTCGATCTGGCTGTGTATATCATCGAGCTGTGACCGCAGCTTTGCTGCGGCAGCCGCATCATGTTGTTCTGACAATTCCCTCTCGAGTTTGTTCGCCCGGCGAGAAAGCTCTGAGATCGCCGCCCTCAATCCCGGGATGTACCCCGGATGCGCTTCGACGTTGTAGGCGGCAAAGTTTTCCAGCAGGTTGCATCCGAAGTTTGAAAGCCAGGCGTCTTCATCACCTGCCAGTGCTGAATTGGTCAGCTCGTTCTGGTAAAACTTCCAGCTGATTCCTGCCTCCTGCAATCGCTCCGGAAAAGTCTTCCAGTTCATTCCGCCGCGCTCGATTTCGTAATTGCGCATGTAGACGCGAGAATCGGCGCTTTGCTTGTCGCGCACCGTTCCGGTCCAGAAACAGCTGCGGTTGGGTGTGGTGCTGGTCATGGCCGCGCAATAGTTCTGATCGCAGACCGTGAAGGCATCGGCGAGCGCGTAATAGAAAGGAAGGTCTTCCCGCGTGTAATGTCCCATCGTGAGAGGCATTGCGGCATAGTCGGGGTCGTCGGAGCGCTTGGCGTCGATCCATCCGTCGTGGTGGCCATCGTTCCAGGCGTCCACCTGGCTGTGGCGGGAATGTGGTATGGAACCCATCCAGGTAATACGCGTGTCGCGCATGTCGAGGCGCCACGGTGCATAGGAATTTCCCGCGGTGTCGGTCTGTACGAATACAGAGTTGCCATTGGCCAGCCGGAGAGCGCGCGGGTCATTAAATCCGCGCACTCCGCGCAGCGTGCCCAGCGCGTGATCGAACGAGCGGTTTTCCTGCATCAGGATGACGACGTGCTCGGCGTCAAGCCAGGTTGAGCCGGGCTGTGGCTCGATCGCGTAAGCACGCTGGATCGAGTGGGGAACCAGGTCCGAAAATCCGGCGCCTGAAAGCATTGCCGCAAGCCGAAGGAAATCACGTCGGGTCTGCATCGTAATGTTGTCTCACGTTGGAATAGGTGGCACGCGCGCGGTGCCTCATCGAAAAATGATTTTACCCTCTTATCCGCGCTGGTTCTGAGTGTAAAGCGCGGCAGCGGTTTTGAGTGCAATGGCCTGCTTACGACGCTTGAGAAACTCAATTCAGGGGGCGGGCGAGACGAGCGTCACCGCCTATTGGCCACTGGAGTAAGAACTGGAGTAAGGACCAAATCCGACTACTTGATCGCAGCCCCAAGAATGGACTGTACCCTTATGAACACTGATGGTCTTGTTGGCGTCCCCGACGGTACAACTTTGAACTGGTTTAGGCCGATGCGAAGCCGCATGTATCTCGCATGTGACATGTCTGGCCATGGGGAGAGGTGGCGGCCGGCATAGATGGGCAGGAAGCACCAGATGACAATTGCAGGAACTGCAGGAAACACATCATCCCCGATAGCAAAGCGCTTCGGACATTCATGATGATGGCGACCACCCCAACACTCCAAACATGTCTGGGGTTATCCCCTTTATCCACAGTATTGTCGGCGTCGATGTTGCGCTTAATGAGTGCTGCCGTCGAGCAAAGGGTCGAAGAGCACCGAGACTTCTCTGTCGGAAGACGTTTCCTGTACACTCTATCGAATGTCAGGGAAAGCCCGGCTCTTTTGAAATCTGGCTCTTTGGTTTCAAAGGACACTGTATCGAAAGAACGTGAAAGCGTAAATGCGCAGAAGAGAAGCAAAAGTCGCGAGCCGATATCCAACGCCTGCCCTGGAGAAGGGCCTCGACATACTGGAACTCTTCGCCAGAGAGCCAGCTGGACTCACCAAGAGTGATGTGGCTCGGCGACTCGGTCGCACCGTTTCGGAAATTTTTCGAATGTTGGTGTGTCTTGAAGAGCGCGGTTACATCTCTCCGTCGCGCGACGGTGAGCGCTTCCACCTGACATTGCGTTTATTTGAACTGGGACAGCAATACCCCCCGACCAAGCGCCTGATTACGGAATCCCTGCCGATCATGCAGCAAGTCACAGACGAACTCAACCAATCCTGCCACCTGGGGGTACTCGACGGAGACCGTGTGGTGATTGTCGCCCAAGTCGACTCCCCGCTCAATGTCGGCTTTTACGTCAAGGCAGGCGGCGTCGGCGATCTCATGCGGTCAACCACAGGGCACGTGATTCTGGCGCACCAGAGCCCCGAAGTTTCTTCTCGCGCCGTACAGCTTTGGTGCCAACACAACCGGGATCGTCCTCCCCGCGACTTCAGCGTGCACCTGAGCAAGATCATGCGGCGTGGATACGAGCAGAGGAAGAGCTACGAGGTCGAGGGAGTAGTCAATATTTCATTTCCCGTTCTTGACGATCGAGGATACGCCGTCGCTGCGCTGAGTGTTCCATTTCTTCAACGAATCGGAGAACCAACTACTCCGGTCACCGTGGTCCGCGCTCTGAAAGAGGCGAGCTCCCTCCTCTCTGAACGGATTGGCGGGTTCATTGACGGAAAGAGGCGTACTTGACCCAGACTTACACCGGAAGTATCTCGAATAACTCTCGAAGTTACCCGGGGGAGAACGCTGCCCTGCCTAGCGTGATCACTTGCCTGACTTCTCCCTGATAGCGCGCCGCAATTGGCGCATCATATCAAGAGAACTCTGCTCAATCGTGCCGTCCTGGTAGATTCCGATGTTGATCGTCGTGACTGCTTGGTGTTCTATGTTGGCCTTCACGTATGCGATCAAGTCCTCCGCGCTGAATTGAGGCGGTGGAATCGGGCCGACTTCGCTATGCACCCACGATGGCAGCATGGAGAGCATCCCGTGGGCCTGAAATCCTGCGCCGGCCCCCGCCTGGATGTAACGAGACCTAAAAGGATCTTGAAGAGCGTTGAGCTCTCCTGCCCAGTAGTCCTGCCATGGAGTCAAGACCGGAAAAATCCAGAAGTTAAAGGCAGTAATCCGGCCTGGGTTTCCTACTTTGCAATAACGGTAGATTGCCTCAATTGGAAGATCGGGGTAGGCAGCCAGCGATTGATACCACGAATCAAACCAGTAGCCGGCCAGTTTCTCGCCGTACCTGGATCCGATTTCGCTCAGAACATTCTTGTGAATTTCCGTGAATCGCTCTTCGCTGAAGGTCAACTCGTAGAGCCCGGTGTCTCCCGTTTTGCCAAAGTTGGTCAATACAGGAGAGTTGATATAAAGAATCAATCTGATTCCGCGTTTCGCCAAAACTCCGGCGATATCGCCGATCAGGTCGCGTCTCGTTGTCCATCCGGGATGGACGGCTTCCCACGCTTGGATAGGAGCGGGGCAATGCGGATGAGCATGGTTCAACGTGAAGATGACGTAAGCCGCGCCGATCTCTTCCAGAAGACTGGCAAAAGCATTAACGTCAAAAGCATCGACGGCATCCGGATACAGCTTTTTCGTGCCCTCTCTGGGTTCGGTGAAGTCTGTCCAATGAAACATCGCGCCATAGCCCGCTTTGACAAACCAGTCTGTGCTCGCGCGATGCGCGCGGGCACTTTCTTCAGCCGCTGTCATTTCAGCATGAGCCGACGCAGGAAGAACCTCAAGGCATCGGAAGTGGACGACTGCGTCTTTGTCAAATCCGGATACTTGAAGGGTGACTGGGTTTACTCCGCGGGTTAAGTGCAATCTGCCATCGAGCTGCTTCTTTTCGAAATTAAAATACCAGCCATCCTCAGTTGAGTGATACACACCCTCGGTTGTCTCTAGATCCGATTTGACCGAAGTAGGGCCGGACATCACTTCCAGGTTAAAGGCGGGAGCGGGAACAGCACACGAAATGAACAGGTCGTACTCACCTGCTTCAGGAGCAGTAATGTTCCACTTAATGATGCTTGAATCCTTACAGCTCACAGAGATCTTCAGATTATCTAGTTTTGCGTTCCCCCCGATCTCGACTGCTGTTGCCCCGTAAAGACGGATATAGGGCGTGAGTCTAGGGATGAGAGGTCCGGTTGCTGGCGGAACCGCAGCGCGAAGAGATAGCGGGAAACCAAGACCTGCTGAAAGGGCGCCGGCAGCGCCACTCATTATGGTCTTCAAAAAGTCTTTTCTGCTGAAGATGTGGGGTTGAAAGGACGTTTTCAAATATTACTCCGCTCACACTTTCGGCCGACGGCAGCGTCGTGCCGAATCACTGAACCAGAGGCTAGTGGCGGGCGTCCGCCGGCTAGCCCCAATTCAGTGAAGTCAATGCTCAACCCAGTTAGAAGTAAAGTTTTAGCGACAATTGCAACTGGCGCTCTACGCTGCGAGTGCTGGTTATCGATCCGAGCTGTGCGGGATTGTTCAGGTCCCTGACCGGAATTCCCCATGTTGGTGTATTTGTAACGTTAAACGCCTCCGCCCGGAATTGAAGGCTTCTCTTTTCATTGAAGGGAAAATCCTTGAACAGTGACAGGTCCAAATTTTTGAACCAGTTCGCTCGAAGTGAATTCCTGCCGGAATTGCCAAAGGTAAAAGGCGCTGGCGGGGCAAAAGCCGCGGTGTTAAACCATTCCGTTGTGCTCGGATCTGACAGGTTCGGATCTCCAACCAGATTCGCCCGAACGTTGCCACTCCCGGGGTTGAAGTTGCCGACATTGGGAATGTCAGACGAGATGTACACATTGTATGGCACGCCTGAAGTGAGAGTCAGGATGCCATTCAGCTGCCAATTTCCGATAATGTAGTTAAACCAACCACCGGAATTCGCGAAGCGCCGGCCCTTACCGAAGGGCAGTGGAGCGACCGCGCTGGCACTGAGAACATGGGGCAGATCAAAGCCGGATACGCTGCGGTCACCCTTGATGTTGTACGGGTCCTGAACTGAGCAGCTTTCGATACCGAAGAACCCAGAGCAACCGACGTCAATGGACTTTGACCAGGTGTAAGCAACCAGATAGCTCAGCCCGTTCGCGCTACGGTGGTTGGCAGAAAATTGGAAAGCATTGTAGGAGCTATTTCCGATGCTTCTATCATAAAAAGTCGGAGCGATATACGGAAATGGCTGCCGCGCAGTGACCTCGGCGGGCGTCCCTGGCCCGGGATGTAATGCAACGTTGTACAAGCCCCCCACTGTCAGGCGGTGGCTTTGGGAACCTACATAGTTTGCCGACATCACGGTGTTCTGCCCCAACTGCCGCTCAACTCCAAAATTCCATTGCTCCGAATACGGATTCTTGGCCTTCGGATCCCGGTACCACTCCACTTGGCCGAATGGGGTTGGAGCAGGCAAACCTGCCGAACCTAGGCCTGCAAGTGGATCTTGCCAATTTACCGTGGCGACTTCATTGGACGTATTCAGTGCGGGAGTGAGTATTTGCGCTATGGACGGCCAGTCGCCACCAATGCCTTGCACGGTTTGCATGACTCCCGCCCAGAGGTCATTAAACATGCCGAACGAGGCACGCACCACCGTTTTGTCGTTCAGACTATAGGCAACCCCGATCCGGGGTTGGATATTGTCATAAGTATTGGAATATAGGCGATTATTTTTGGAAACGACCACGTGATCCTGCGGCAGACCTCCCGGTACGCAGGGAGCTTGCCCGGCAGTCGCGCAGTCCGGTGAATTTGTCTGAACGACATAGGTCCCATTGTTGAAATCGATATTCCCGACCTGGCTGGTTGGATCGCTGCTACCTGATCCATACCCCGGCCAAAGCATCAGGTCATATCGAAGTCCGATATTCACAGTGAGTTTGTCGGTCACCTTCCATTTATCCATGAAATAGATGCCCCAACTGCGCTGGCCGGTCACGGGCGCCACAGTGTCTCGACGCGAGGCGCTGGCGGTTGTTCCGATAAGAAACGCTGCCATGGCATCGCCCGTACCGGTCGGCGCTTGCGGATTCGCCGTTTGCTCAGCACCAAAAACTTCAGCCGGGCCGCCGCCATGTACAAAAAATGAGTTGGTTTCAAAATCGAAACCAGTGGTAAACGAGTGTTTGCGGAGAACTTTCGTAAAATTGGCTCTCCACTGATAAATGTCCGTGAGCTTGGTTCCGCCTTGGTTTGTGGCGCCAGTACCCGCGTACGCCCCATTCCCAATGTTCAGCCCCGGGATCGAGCAACCAGTCGTACCCGTGAAACCACAGGCGAAATCAGAGGAAAGGCCGGCGGCAGTGGCCACCTGTGTCGGGTCTAGATTGTCATAGGCGTTGCCAACGTTATTCGTGAGCTCCACATGTCCGAATTGCGCATCCAGGATTGTGGACGGGTTGAACTGGTGGTAGTAGGACAACACGTATTGCTTTCCGAAGGTTTCGCCCGTAGCGGTCTCCCCAACGATCCCCCCGGTTCCAATCCTCGTCTGGTCCGAATTCGTGTACCGAAAAAAGACGGAGTTCGAGGGGTTGAAATTGTGGTCTACTCTGAAGCTGTATTGGTTCTGAGGAGTTAAATTGGAACGAAGGTCATAGCCATTGAAGCCGTTCACGACTGGCTGCGGAGCGGGAAACACCGCCTGGGCAAGACTAACGGCGCCTGGATTCAATACGCTCGAGATGTCGTTGTTCGGAAAGGGATCGCGGATAAATGATCCGGGATTGGCAGGGTCGGACCGCGTCGTGAACGGGTTGTAGAGCTGGACGGGGTTAGGACCTTGCAACAGTGCGCTGAAGTCGCCTGCAAGTTGCGCCGGTGTAGGCACATTGTAAAACGCACCCGTTGAAGGCTGCGCACGGCGAAAACCTTCATAGCTTCCAAAGAAGAACGTCTTATTGCGGCCGTTGTAAAACGGGAGAATCACCGGACCGCCAAAATTCGCGCCGAACTGGTTCTGTACTAATTTCGAAGCAACGCCTCTAAGCGGGTGCTTAGCATCCAGAACAGTGTTGCGGAAGAACTCCCACGCAGTTCCGTGGAAGGTGTTCGTGCCAGACTTGGTGACTACGTTGACGATTCCGCCCAATACTCCGCCGAACTGCGCCTCATCACTGTGGGATTGGACCTTGAATTCTTGAATATCGTCAAGGATTGGCGCTACCGCGTAGGTGGTAAAAACCTGGTCCGTATTATCGATCCCATCCAGCAGGAAGTAGTTGCTGCGATTCGATTGCCCGCTGACTGAGGGAAAGACAAATGAGCCGAGCGGGGCAGCCTGGGCGCCACCCGAGTTCTGCGCCACACTGACCGGACTCACACCCGGCGTGAGGGCAAGAAGCTGCGTGAAGTTTCGCCCGTTGAGCGGCAGGTCCCTGACTTGCTTGGACTCTATCACTGAGCCTAGCGTCGCGTCCGAGGTTTCGAGGTTGACCGCGGAGGCCTCGACCGTCACCGATTGCTGGGCCGATCCTACTCGTAGCGTAAAGTCCAGAGTGCTGGCCTGATTGACCAGAACATGCAGTCCCTGTGTCGCGGTGGTAAATCCATCTTTTTGCACTTTCAGAACGTATTCACCGGGTGGCACGCTCACGAAGACGTACAGCCCGGACTCGTTGGTGAGACTCTCTCTCTCCGTGCCGGTGGCAGTATTGCTCAGAGTTACGGTTGCCTGCGGAATTACCGCAGAGCTCGAATCCCGAACAACTCCGTTGAGAGTGGCTGTGGCTTGCGCCGAAGCGCTATGCGGAATCAGAAACATCAATACCAGCGCCAGAAACAGCAGCGAGCTGCGGTGGCCGAATCCGAATTTATGCAAGCCAAATGAATCCTTACATCTTCGAACCAGAGCAAACCGACTAGAAGCACCGTAATCCATAAACGCCGCCCACCCCAAACGGTTGTTCATAACCCCCCCCATTAGTTTGCGATCGATAGCCTCACACCGCCCCAGCATGGTTACGTGGAAAATCGGCTCTTGCGGCCCACAAACACTCGCTTGCCGACACTTTTATCAATGAAACGACGAATTCGCATATCAAACCGCTCATTTGTAGTCTCGATTAATAATGCTTGTCAAGTATTTGTTTGCTTCGGCGGGGCTCCAGAGTGATTTTTATTGACAGATATACTATTTCAGTAATAGAAAAGCGCGAATGGTGAGATCCACAAGTGGGGGTTAGGAATGACGTCGACAAATCGACTGAATCGCGAGTCAGGGTCAGCATTTAGGGAGCGGCGTTCCTTCATCGGCGCGATCGTAACCCTGGGGGCAGGGTTGGCCGGTTCGGTGATCTTGCCCGCAACCGCCTTAGGGGAGGCCACGCCGGAAGCTGACAAGAAAACAGAATCCGCAGCAAGTGTTTGCGGACACAGCACGGTCATCGCTTCCGACCCGGCCACAGTTGCAGAAACCACCGCGGGGAAAATCCGCGGATTCAGGCGGAACGGCGTTTACGTTTTCAAAGGTGTGCCCTACGGCGCCTCCACCGCTGGCGCCAGGCGCTTCATGCCGCCAGTCAAACCCGAACCGTGGACGGGAATTCGCAACGCGCTGCAGTATGGCCGTGCGTGTCCATACCTGGACTCCGCGCACTTTGATACCGACGGGAAAAACCTGGCGAACTCCGATGAAGGTCAGTTCCTGCTGCATCGCGGCGCGGCCCTGGTTCCCGGCGAGGACTGCCTGCGTGTGAATGTATGGACACCCGAGATCAATGCGTCCCATAAGCGCCCTGTCATGGTCTTCATGCACGGTGGAGGATTCTACCGCCGGCAGCGGGCACGATCTCCTTTCCTACGACGGAGAAAGTCTTGCCCGCAATCACGATGCAGTGGTGGTGAATCACAATCATCGGCTCAACGTGTATGGCTATCTGAACCTTGGCCACTTGGGAGGCGAAGAATATGCCAGCTCCGCCAACGTTGGCATGCTTGACCTGGTAGCTGTTTTGGAGTGGGTCCGCGACAACATCAAAACTTTCGGGGGCGACCCGGGCAATGTAACCATTTTTGGTCAGTCTGGCGGCGGTGGAAAAGTCCTTGCCCTTATGGCGATGCCGGCGGCCAGGGGCTTGTTTCACCGTGCGATTGTGCAGAGCGGGCCTTTTCTTAAAGCTCTTTCTCCTGACTACTCAGGGCGATTGGCTGAGCTCCTGCTCGCAGAGCTGGGGTTATCCAGGTCTCAGTTGAGCGAACTTCAAACAATTTCGGTGGACCGGCTTACGGGCGCTGCGACGGAAGCCATGAAGAAAATGCCTCGGCCCAAACCTTCCCTTCGCGGAACGTACGGCGAATCCGATTGGGGGCCGACAGTAGACGGCCACATACTGCCTCGTCATCCATTCGATCCGGGAGCCCCACCAATATCTGCAGACGTTCCTTTGTTAACCGGCACAAATCTTCATGAGGGTGTAAGTGGTGTCGACCGTCCCGATGCCAATGCGATGGGCGCGGAAGAGCTTTACCGAAGGGTTAAGGAAGAATTGGGCGACCGCAGCCAGGCGATCATCGATGCCTACCGGCGCGATTACCCTAAAGCGAATCCATTTGACCTGTATGCCACCATTGCTGCCTCCTCCTTTCGCAGTCCCGCCTTCGAGCAGGCCATCAGGAAAGGCTGCTTTGGGTAGCGCGCCGGCATACTCTTACATATATTCCTGGCGGACGCCCGTGCTGGACAATCGCCCCGGTTCCTTCCACGCCTGTGAAATCGCATTCACCTTCGACAATGCTGAAATTTGCGACCATTACAGCGGGGGCACTCCCGAGGCATTCGCTCTCTCGAAGCAGATCAGCACTGCCTGGGTGAATTTTGCCCGAACTGGCAATCCTAATCACGACGGCCTGCCGCATTGGCCCGCATACACTTCGGAACAGCGGGCAACGATGTACTTTGACACGCCCTGCACAGTGCGCAACGACCCCGAAGGAGAAGGATTGAGGCTGATCGCACAGCCCTGAGTGAAAAGGCGACCGCAGAGCGCCAATAGTGGATCGTCAGCCGCTGCTGTCGATAGGTAAGAGGACTGCCGTCATCGTGGCGTGGGACCCGATAACCGGAAAATGCTATGAATCGAAGGACCTTTGTCTGTACCGCCGCAGGCGTAATCGTCGAACTGTGCCACGGCCTGCGCAATGCCCATGCCATAGGTGCACCCTCTCCCGGCGCCGCTGGAGTCGGCAACGCCAACCGCTGCATTTTTGTCAGCCCTAATGGGGATGACGGAAACCCGGGGACAGTTTTGGAGCCCCTGCGGACATTCCACGCCGCGCAACTGGCAGCGCGTGAGCTCAAGAAGCAGAGATCGGGTGAGTTATCCGTCTACTTCCGCGCAGGCACATACTACCTCCCGGAAACCGTCATGTTCACGGCGGAAGACTCGGGCGCCGCGGAGGCGCCTGTCGTATACACATCGTATCCCGGCGAACATGTGGTGTTGAGTGGAGGAAGCCGCATCGAGCCCCACTGGACACCGTATCGCGACGGCATACTGCAAACTCCGGTTCCGCCGGGCACCCAAACCGATCAGCTCTTCGTGAACGGCAAGCGTCAGGTACTGGCCCGGTATCCAAATTACGAGCCCAATGCGAAATATCTCAATGGGTGGGCGGAAGACGCCATCAGTCCGGAGCGCGCAAAGCGCTGGGCCGATCCGCGGGGTGGCTACATCCACGCACTCCACGAATATCTATGGGGCAGCGTTCACTACGAGATCACCGGCACAGACACAGACGGTCACCTGACCTACGAGGGTGGCTGGCAAACCAATCGCCCCGCGCCCATGCACAAGCAATACCTGTACGTCGAAAACATCTTCGAGGAACTGGACGCGCCCGGCGAGTGGTTCCTCGATAGAAACAAGAGCATCCTGTACTACTACCCACCCAAGGGACTGGACTTAAAGAACGCTGTGGTGGAAGTGGCAAGGCTAAAGCATCTGGTGGAGATACGGGGCACGGCGCAATCTCCAGTCAAGTGGATTGACCTTCGCAACTTCACGTTCCGCCATACGCTGCGCACGTTTATGGAGACGCGCGAACCTCTCTTGCGCAGCGACTGGCGCATCTACCGTGGAGGTGCACTGTTCCTTGCCGGCACGGAAGATTGCCACGTCGGGGAGTGCACGTTCGATCAGCTTGGTGGCAATTGCATCTTCGTCAGCAACTACAACCGTCGCTTTCATGCCGTGCGCTGTCATCTGGCTGAGGCCTGCGCCAACGGCATCGCACTTGTAGGTGACCCGGACGCGGTCCGCAATCCGTTGTTTAGCTATGACGATCGGCATACCCTCGATCAGCTAGATCTCACGCCCGGCCCCAAGTCGGACAATTATCCCAAAGAATGCACTGTGGAGGATTGCCTGATCTACCGCACCGGCCGAGTGGAAAAACAAACTGCTCCCATCGAGATCGCAATGGCCCATCGCATCACAGTGCGGCACGTCTCTGCCTACGATGTTCCACGCGCCGGGATCAACATTGGTGACGGCTGCTGGGGCGGGCATCACATCGACTTCTGCGACATTTTCGATACCGTCATGGAGACCGGTGACCACGGCTCATTCAATTCCTGGGGCCGTGACCGCTGGTGGGAGACCAAAGGCGTCGATTTCGATACGCTGACGGACGGCAAACACGCCGAACTTCCCGTGCTGGATATGATCGAGCCCAATATCCTTTCCAACACGCGCTGGCGTTGTGATCACGGATGGGACATCGATCTGGACGATGGCAGCACCAACTACCGCATCTATAACAACCTTTGCCTGAATGGCGGGCTGAAGCTGCGCGAGGGCTTTTACCGGATCTGCGAGAACAACGTACTGGTGAACAACTCGCTGCACGCCCACGTATGGTTTAACGACAGCCACGACGTATTCCGCAGCAATATTGTAGGTACGCCCTACCGGCCCATTCGTATGCGCGAGTGGACGCAACAAATCGATTACAACTTGCTCCACGATCCGGACCGGCGAACGCCAATCCCCGCCAATCCGCTCCAGGACCTGAGCCGGCTCGATGAACATTCGCTCGACGCCGACGCGCGCTTCATCGATTCTGCGACAGGCAACTACAATGTTCAGCCAGACTCGCCCGCTCTCCAGCTTGGCTTTGCAAACTTCGACATGCACGTCTTCGGTGTGCAAGCTCCGGAGTTGAAAGCAATCGCACGCACGCCAGAACTGCCCTCCACCAAGCAGGCCCAAATCCGTCACCCTCGATTCCACGCGCAGCCCGGCCGTGGTCCCATGGGAGGGAGCAAAGGTAAAAAATATCGTCGGATTGGGTGAAGTTTCTGCCGCTGGAACCCCAGGCGAAACTGGCGTGACGGTGCTGGAAGCGCCATCGGCCAGCCCGGCGGGCAAGGCTGGCTTGACGCCCGGTGATGTGATTCTCGGGTTTAACAACCGGCCGGTAAAAGATACGCAGGACCTCTTGCGGTACACCCGGCAAGCTGGCCGTGGAACGCATGCGAGTATCACAATCCTGCGGTATCAGCAGGAGTCCGCGGTGAGCATCGCACTGGAATAGCGAAAGTGCACTGACGTGATTTTCCCGATGAGCAAAGGAGAGACAATGAGCGAGATTACCCAAAGCGAAAGGATAGCCTCACCAAGCCAACCTGGTCTGGAGTCGCCGGCGCGACGCTCCCTTATGAAAGCGATGGCGGGCCTTGGCGCGACGGTTGTCTCTTCCTCGCTCTCTCCGGCCATCGCCGCTCAGACTCAGAGTCACCAGCCGCAAGTCCCGGGCAAACAGCTTCCTCCTGTCCAGGATCTGTGGGGACCTTTTACTCCATCGAGCGGTGCAGGTCGATATCTCCAACTTTCTTACCCGCCGTCCACGACCAAAGGGGAGCTGCAGCTTGGCGCCGTATACACACTCTGGATCCCTGACGATATCAAGACCGTGAGGGCGGTGATCGTTCATCAGCACGGCGCAAGCATTCCAGCCGCTCAGTCGGGAGCAACGTCTGCTTACGATTTGCACTGGCAGGCGCTGGCAAAGAAGTGGAACTGCGTCCTGCTTGGACCCTCCTATCGTGTTCTGAACGACGCGATTGACCTGACTCCGGGAGGCGCAGAGCTGTGGTTCGACCCGAGACAGGGTTCTGAGCGTGTTTTCCTTCGGGCCCTGGACGAGTTTGCAACAAAGTCGGGCCACGCGGAAATCGCTACCGTCCCCTGGTGTCTCTGGGGACACTCTGGTGGCGGGATATGGGCCAATGTGATGAGCATTCTTCACCCCGACCGAGTGCTCGCTGCTTTTCTTCGTTCGGGCACTGCGGCGATGTTTCGTCCGAAGCACGAATTCATTCAGCCTGATGTTCCGCGCGCAGTCTATGAGATTCCCACGATGGTTAACTTTGGCATCGGAGAGAGAGGGAACATTCCATGGGAAGGATCCATTGCCACCTTCAACGAGTACCGAGCTCAGAGCGCTCCCATTGGGCTTGCTCCCGATCCCCGCACCGGACACTCCTGTGGGGATTCCCGGTATCTTGCAATCCCATTCTTCGACGCTTGCCTTCAAATGCGCTTAACAGAATGGAACAAAATCTTAAGGCCGGTGGACCTGAGTTCCGTATGGCTCGCAACTCCGTTCGGGGACACCGCCATGCCTGCAGCGGAATTCAAAGGGGATCCTAACCAGGCCGCGTGGTTGCCAGATGAGGCCACAGCAAAAATCTGGATGGAGTATGTCCGAACCGGAACCGTAAGCGACGCGGGCGCACCTCCCGCTCCAGTCAACGTGCGAGTAAACAATGTGCGAGCGCACGCTGATGCAAACGACGGCAATGAGATCACATGGGAAGTCGAAGCGGATATCGTCAGTGGGCTCGGTGGCTTCATTGTCCTTCGAGACGGGCACGGGATAGCGAAGCTTCCCACGCAACCTCCAGAAGCGGTGTACGGGCGCCCACTCTTCCAGGGGCTCTCATATCACGACACGCCCGTGGCACCGCTTCCTCAGCTGAGGTACGTTGACAGTTCTGCCCAACCTGGCGCGAAACACGTCTATACGGTAATAGCTTTGAACAGCGCGGGAGTGCCCTCCATGTCCTCTTTGCCCGCGGCCGTTGAATGAAGGAGCAGCCCTATCCAAACTTTCTAACTTTACGCTCAACTGGGAATATGGAGTCTCCAATAAAACTGACTGACCAGCAGAGACCGCGAGGGAAACGTCATCCACATAAGCACGCCTGCCCGGATCGGACTCGGAATCAAGCCGCAGCAGGGTCCAGAACATCCCCGTCGGTTGCCATTCCTCGGCTTTTCATGTATAAAACTCTGCATGTGCCTACAAAACTAGGAAAACGGGTGGTGCGTCAACTCTCATGCTTTCCAACTTTCGGAGTGCGGCGGGTGGTCGGCGACGGAGAGTTCGTTGATACCATCAGCTTCATTGCCATTTGCGCTCACGCAAGCCCAGTGGTTGGCTTCGACAATCTATGAAGTCAAAGGCGCCTAAAGCTTCCAGTCGGTATCCAACTCCAGCTCTTGAGAAAGGTTTGGATATATTGGAGCTGTTCGCCAGAGAGCCGTTGGGACTCACTAAAAGTGACGTGGCACGCAAGCTCGGCCGTACGATTTCAGAGATCTTTCGGATGCTGTTATGCCTCGAAGAACGTGGCTACATCGCTCAGAGTCCGGACAGTGACAATTACCATCTTACCTTGCATCTGTTTAGGCTCGCGCAAGAGCATCCCCCGATCAAACGCATGACTATGCAAGCCTTGCCGATTATGCAGCAAGTTGCTCATGAACTTAGTCAATCCTGTCATTTGGGTGTGCTCAACGAGGGTAAGGTCGTTATTATCGCGCAGGTGGATTCCCCGGTGAGCCCGGGCTTCTATGTCAAGGCTGGTGCAGTTGTGGATCTCATGCATGCTGCTACAGGTCACGTTATCCTGGCACATCAAACACAGGAAGCTCGTGCCCGCGCCATAGAGACTTGGTGCAAACTCAACAAAGCTGATGTTCCGCGTGATCTGACTTCGCATCTTACCGCCATTAAGGAACGAGGTTATGAAGAGAAGGAAAGTTACGAGGTGGAGGGAGTCATCAATGTCACTTATCCCGTCCTGGACGAGCACGGGTATGCGGTTGCCGCGTTGACCGTTCCCTACCTCCACCGAATTGGAGACGCCACCACGACGACTATCGTACGCCAAACCTTGAAACGAGCCAGTTATCAGCTTTCCCAAAGGATTGGGGGGAGATCGCGAGAGCTCCCAAGATTGGGCACATAAGTCCGTTGAGTCGCGGTGGCTGTGGCCAATAGGACAACTGTTCGCGGCGTTCACTACCACGTATATTCATTGACACATATTATGGAATAGAAAGTACAATCCCGGGCTGGCGGCGTGCGGGGAATTACCCTCGTGGCAAGGCTGCGACTTGGAAGCCCGAAGGAGAGTCGATCCGTTTGAACGATCCTAAAATCACGAATGTTCGCGTCCTCGATCTGCGATTTCCGACCTCGCGCTTCCAGATTGGCTCGGACGCCGTTAACAGGGATCCCGATTACTCGGCGGCATATTGCATTTTGGAGACGGATGTGGGTATCGAAGGATATGGCCTCGCCTTCACCCTGGGCCACGGAACAGAACTATGCGTGCTTGCGCTTGAGTATCTTGCACGATTTCTCCGGGGCCGCAATTTATCTTCTGTGACAGACGATACCGTCGCCTTTTCCAGACAGCTTACCGAAGACAGTCAATTCCGCTGGCTCGGGCCCGAAAAAGGGGTAATCCACCTGGCTGCCGCAGCCCTTATCAATGCAGTCTGGGACCTCTATGCGCGAACCGAAGGCAAGCCTCTTTGGAAGCTATTGGCCGACTTTGAACCCGAGCGGATTGTTCGTTCGATTGACTTTAAATACATCGAAGATGCGATTACTCCGGATGAAGCCCTTGATCTACTGAGGACCCGCAACGGATCTCAGGCGGAACGCTTAAGGCAGCTTGAACAGCATGGGTATCCTGCGTACACGACCTCCGCAGGTTGGTTCGGCTTCAGTGACGACAAGATTCGGCGCCTCTGCCGTGAATCTCTCAGGCAAGGATGGAGGCACTTCAAGTTAAAAGTCGGTGGCAACCCGGCCGATGATCTTCGCCGTGCGCGGTTGGTTCGGGCTGAAATTGGTCCGCACAACAAGCTCATGAT
This sequence comes from Terriglobia bacterium, assembly GCA_963699935.1. GTDB lineage: Bacteria > Acidobacteriota > Terriglobia > Terriglobales > Acidobacteriaceae > JAIQFF01. Next base: position 69,760 of record CAVOVU010000011.1, on the reverse strand, counting down.
GGATGCAAACCAGAAGTGGGGCGTCATCGAGGCAATTCAGCGAACAAAAGAACTGGCTGAACTGGATCCTTGGTGGATGGAGGAGCCCACTAATCCTGATGACATTTTGGGTCACGCTCGCATTCGCCGAGAAGCTTTTCCCGTTCGCATCGCGACGGGCGAACACTGTCACAATCGCGTGATGTTCAAGCAATTCATGCAGGCCGGCGCGATGGACGTCTGTCAGATCGACAGTTGCAGGGTTGCGGGCGTAAACGAGAATCTTGCGGTGCTGTTGTTGGCCGCTAAATTCAACATCCCGGTTTGTCCTCACGCGGGCGGAGTTGGCTTGTGCGAATGCGTGCAGCACTTGGCGATCTTTGACTATCTGCGTGTATCCGCATCACTCGAAAACCGTGTCATTGAATTTGTAGATCATCTGCATGAGCATTTTACTGATCCCGCGCGCATCGCAAACGGACACTATCTGCTGCCTGACAAACCCGGTTACAGCACCGAGATGCTTTCCGAGACTTTGCTCGCATACCAGTACCCGGATGGTCCCGTGTGGAACGATCACCGGGTTTCAGTTGTAACCTAAACGTAGAAGTAACTCTCCTTTCGCACAATCGATTCCCTACATAGCTGCCCGGGAGATAAAATCCACAGCCGGGGCCGGATCCTCCGGTGCGAGAGGATAATGCCCCTCGCCCCTCTTGACGATGACCTGGATTATGCCGCCAAGCTTCTTGTATCGCTTTTCAACCTCAAGCGTATTGTCCTTGAACCACGGGTCGAGGCTGCCGCAAACGTGAAGCAGCGGTACGTTGGCTTTCGCCAGGGGAGCGAGATTATCGAGAGGCTGCGTTTTCGCCAGGGCACTGTGCATGCGCGGATTCTCGGCGTACACGCAGGAGACCTTGTTGGGATTTTCGATGGCCCACGCGTAAAGTTCGCCGGCGCCGCCGCCCGCGCCTTCCATTGCCGGCTTCTTTGAAAAGCCGTGCCCGGTCAGGTATTCATACGCCGTATCCCAATCCTTCACCACAAAGCTGACCCCTACGGGGCCGGTGACGATGTGAAACCCTCTCGCCAGCAGCTCCTGATCGACCTTCGCGTCGCGAAACACAAAGCCCACCCGGTACACCCACGGCGTACCTGCGGCCGCAGTGCGTGGCGCGATCACCATGGTCGTCATCGACGTGCCTTGCACGCTGAATTCGTAGCGGTCGTAGCACGGCGAAAACAACGGGCCGCGGCAGGTGATGTAAGTGTCCTCATCCGGGTAATCACGGTAGAAATTCTCGCTGCTGTAGTAAGAGGTCCTGGTGAACTTGTCGCCCGCGAAGGCCGGCGCCGGGCCCCTTACTGCCCGTACGCTCTGCTCAACAAAGTCCGCGATGGGCTTTGGGTTGCGCAGGCTATGCGGATGATGGGCGTAGCCTTCCTTGACCATCATCGAGATGCGTCCGCCGAACTGCTGATAAATGGCCTCGATGGCGGAAGTATATTCGCCGAGCAGCGGATCGATGGTGCCGCAGATTTGAAGCACAGGCACATCAGCCCGCGCCAGGTTCCCCAGCCTCTGAAAAGCCTGGCCTTCCATCCCCGGATTGTCGGCATAGATGCAGGCGACCTTGTCGGGATTGGCAGTACCCCAACTGAATTCGAATATCCCGCCCCGGCTCATGCCGATCAACGCGGGTTTCTTCGACAACCCGTACTGCCCGGTGAGGTAGGCATACCAGGCGTCCCACTCCGCCAATGCCGCTCCGGACATTCCAAGCTGGTTCATCAGCTCATTTATAGTCAATCCCGTTAATGACCCTGGCTTGGGGTCAATCGAAATGTAGGCAATGTGAAAACCTCGTTTGAGCAATTCGACTTCGGCCTGGGGCTGGTGATTCCAGTAAACGCCGCGCCAGGACCACGGGTTGCCGGGAGCCGCCTGCTTGGGCACAACCACAACACACCGCAGCTGTCTTTGATCTGAGTTGCCGATCTCGCCGGACTGTTCGCCGGCGGGCGCTTTGAAGGGCGTGATCGCCAAGGTCTGCTTATCCATCACGAAGTCGTAACGATCGAAGCCGTGCCAGTCGATCTTATCGCCCTGGAAGGCCCGGGGGACTTGAAGCGCTACCTTGGCTCGGCTCGATCCCGAAGGGACTCCGCTACCGGCAGCGGCCGGAACCTGAGCTTCAGCCGTATTACTCAAAAGAGGGAAAGCGGCAGCTCCCGCTCCCATGGCAGCGATGCCTTTGACAAAAGTGCGGCGCTCTGGGGACGACGGCTCGGTCTTCCCGCTTTTGTTTTGCTGGTCAGATATCTTCTTCATAAGGGCGCTCTGATTTCGATGGGTTGCAGCGAGCCGCGGTCCAAGTTGCAGTGAACTCGCCAGGGTTCGTCAACTTTTCGACCTCGGGTGCCTAGTTTTCTATTTACTCCAGTGCGGCCTTCTGGAAGGCCAACCTGACCGGCGTGTCGTCGGCATTCTTGAAATTGGATCGCTGGATCATCATGATTAATGCGACACCTCTTTTCATATCGATCCAGGCCTGAGTACCGTTGAGGCCGCCGTGGCCGAAGGTTCCGGGCGAAAGCATTTCAGTCACACCCTGAGGTTGGCGGACAATACATACTCCCAACCCCCAGCCGTTGCCGGGCGTAAAGCCGGTGACCAGATCGCCAGTCTGGACAGTTGACATCATGTGGACCGACTCGGACGTGAGATAACGCCTGCCATCGAGCACGCCGCCACTCAGCAGCATCTGGGCAAAGCGGGTGTAATCCGGCGCGGTCGAGAACAAGCCAGCGTTGCTTGCCGGGTAGTGGTCGCGCCAGGTGGGAGGGTGGCCGTACAGAAGCCCGATCTCCGCCGGCAACAGTTGTTCGCCTTCGCGCCTGGCAGGTATCACCCACCGCGGCATCTGGGCTTCGGTCAGGTAGAAGGTCGTGTCTTTCATTCCGAGCGGGTCGAAGATACGCTTCCGCAGAAAGACTTCGAACGGCTCGCCGGAAACGATTTCCACGATCCGGCCAAGAGTGAGAATGCCGGACTGACAGTATTTCCATCTGCTCCCCGGCTCGAACGCAAGCGGCTTTGAAGCAAAGGCCGGCACCAGGTCGGACAGCGTGCGCGCGGCCTTCGCCTCTTCGTCGGTTGCCTCTCCCATTCCGGAGGTGTGAGTGAGCAAGTGCCGCAGCGTGATTCGCGGCGTCTTGCCATCCGCAGTTTTGAGTCCAGCAAGCTCTGGAATGTATTTGGCGATAGGATCGTCGAGGGAGAGTTTGCCTTCCTCCATCAGCATCAGCACCGCTGTAGCCGTGATCGGCTTTGACATGGACGCGATCCAGAAGATTGAATCCACGCGCATGAAAGACTTGTGTTCGGGGTCGGCCCAACCCTGAGCGTCCATTCGGAGGACAGAGTCCCGCGTGGCGACCACCGTGACGGCGCCGGGAACTTCATTGGCGACGATCACGTCGTGCATACGCGCAGGAATGGAATCGAGGCTGGAGGCAGTTTGGGCGAGTCCAAAATGCAACCAGAGAAAACTTCCAATGAAGAAGATGGCGAGAAGGCGAATTCGCATGTAGTTCAGTTTCTATTAATGGAATAGTATATCTGTCAATAAAAATCAGTCTGGCCCTCGCTGAAACCAGGAAATACTTTCCTAAGCAACATGAGAAGCCCTTTCGGGTCAGTGACGATCTACGGGTTGGGCGATAACGGGCGTCCCATCGGCCTTACCAGCACGATGGCCATGCACATGCAGGTTTGAAAGAGCTGGAGTTCTCTTCCGGAAAACGCTTCTTGTAAATTCTATCGATGTCAGGGCAAGCCGAACTGTTTGAAGTCTGGTGCTCTGGTTTCAATGGGCGCTGCACCTAAGAACCTTGCTTCACGGCGGACCCTGCTCAACCCTTTGGAAGTCAACAAGCGGGCGCCTCCGCCGGCTCCGCAACCTGGTCGATCACCCGTGGTTCTCTGGCCTGCCCGACGGCCAGACGGAATTGAAAGTTGCGCCGAGGAGCGAACGAATTTCCTCGACCAGAACCGGGTCCGTCTTCATTTGAAGCAACTTCAGATTCGCCTTCAACTGCGCTTCACTGCCAATGCCCACCAGCGTGCTCGATACGTACGAATGATCAAGACAAAATCGAATCGCTACCTGGGCAATATCGACGCCGCGCTTCGCGCACAACTCCGCAACTTTGCGGGCCGCCACATGGACTGCAGGAGGCGCGGGGTGCCACGCCGGAGGGCCCGCCTGAGTCAGCATGCCCATATGCAGGCCCGCTGCATTAATCAGGCCGATGCCTTGCTCTTTCGCAAAAGGGGTGAGCACATCATCCATGTCCGTAATCATCAGGTTGTAGCGGCTGTAACTGAGAATGGTATCGACCGGCACGGCTTCCGCGATACGCCGCAGGGTCTTTAGCGGATACCCTGTGATGCCGATCCACCGGACCTTGCCCTGCTCCTGCAGCTTGCGCATGGCAGGGACGGTCTCGTTGATGACCTGGTCCACGTCGCCGAACTCAACATCGTGGGCCTGGAACAGATCGATGTGGTCAGTCCGCAGTCGTCGCAGGGATTCGTCCACGCTGGCAGTCACCCGCGCAGCCGAGAAGTCAAACGAATCCAGGCCGTAGCGGCCGCACTTGGTTGCCAGCACCACCTTGTCCCGCCAGCCCACCAGCGCCTCTCCCAGCCGCTCCTCGGACAGAGTCAACCCATAGTAAGGAGAGGAATCGAAAAAATTGATTCCGCTCTCGATAGCAGAGTGGACCGCGCGTTTTCCTTCCGCGGGTTCGGTCGTCCCGTAAACGTTCCCCAGCGGAGCGGTGCCAAATCCAAGAATTGAGACCTGCAGGTCGGTGCGGCCCAGTTTTCGGTATTCCATCATTTGAGTGTCGGCAAGAGCGGGCACAGGTCGTGATAACCATCCATCGGTCAGCTACTCACCAAGGACCCCTCCTGCTTTCTTGACCGGTGATTATACGTGATAAGCGCTCAAAGACGGATATTTAGGTCGGATTATGGGCTTGCTAGAATTGACAAGCGCTTGAACCTGGTGGATTATGCGGATGGCGCGAACAGGACTGCATCCAAATCGCGCGCCAGTCTCCTTAATTAATGTTGTATTTGTGGGCCGCATTTGAAAAACGATTCCACGGGAGCCAAAAATCAAAATGAAGACTCGATCGGTTTCAGCTTTGCCCGCATCTCAGAATGCCAGCCGAATTGCTTTGTTCCTGATGCTTTGTTTTCTGCCGCTATCCATCCACGCGCAAGCTCCCGCGCATTACGAGCCCACTCTTGAATCGCTCAATAAGCATCCCCTGCCCCAGTGGTATGCCGACGCAAAACTGGGGATATTTGTTCATTGGGGTCTGTACTCGGTCCCGGGCTGGGCGCCGCTGGTCCACCCCGAACACGACTTCACAGCTCCCGACTACATCAAGAACAATCCGTACGCCGAGTGGTATCTCAATGTGATGCGAATCGACGGATCGCCTACCCAGGCTTACCATCGCGAGCACTACGGAGCCGACTACGATTACTACAACTTTGCCCCGGTCTTCGATAAAGAGATACAGAAGTGGAATCCGGAAGATTGGGCCAAGACCTTCCGCGACGCCGGCGCGAAATACGTTGTCCTCACCACCAAACATCATGATGGGTTTACGCTGTGGCCCAGCTCAACGCCGAATCCCAAGCTGCCTGCCGACCGGCAGCACGCTACCCGCGATATTGTTGGTGACTTGACCAAGGCAGTGAACCAGGAAGGCCTGCGGATGGGACTTTATTATTCCGGCGGCTACGACTGGACTTTCGTGCCCGGTCCCATTCGCACCGCGGCCGACTACCAGTCCGTCAAGCCCCAAAGCGAAGCTTACGGCAAGTACGCCGATGCCCAGTTTCGTGAATTGATTGAGCGCTACCATCCCGCTGTCCTCTGGAACGACATTGACTATCCCAAGTCTGGCCATCCCCTGCAACTTATGGCGGAGTATTACAACACCGTTCCGGACGGCGTCGTGGATGACCGGTTCGGAGTCAAGCATTCCGATTTCAAGTCTCCGGAATACCAGGTCATGAAAAAGATCAGCCCGGCCAAATGGGAAGAGTGCCGCGGCCTGGGACGATCTTTCGGCTACAACCGGGCCGAAGGCGAAGCCGAAACTATCGCACCCGATGAGCTGATCTATTTGTTGGTCGATATCGTCAGCAAGAATGGCAATCTCCTTCTTGACGTAGGTCCGGAAGCCGATGGCACCATCCCGCCCGTGCAGATGAGCCGCTTGCAGGCTCTGGGAGCATGGCTCAAGCAAAATGGCGAGGCCATCTACGGCACGCATCCGTGGAAGACCGCGGAAGGTGAGACCGCCGAAGGGATTCATCTCCGGTTCACGCAAAAAGATTCGGCGGTGTACGCCACCCTTCTGGGCAAGCCCAAGGCGGACTCCATCACTCTCAAGTCGCTTTCACCCAAGGCAGGGACTGAGATTTATGTCCTGGGCAATGCCAAGCCTCTGGTGTGGTCTCAGCAGGGTTCCAATGTCATGGTCACGCTTCCTCACGATCTTCCGGGTCAATACGCCTATGTGCTGAAGATCGCTGGGCTGTAACGGGCGGCATGTGCAGTCTCCCCTCGGCTTAAGAATCGAAGGGGAAAGTGCGTCGCTGTCTCTGCCAACGCAGTCCCTGAGGCTCAGGGCTCCCGAGAGTGAACTCTCGGCCTGAAGGCGGAAGGCTGTCTTCTGCCTTTGCTACACTGCCAGCTGGTTTCGGAGAAATGTTTCATGAGCAAGAATTTCCCGGCGCAGCGCCAAGCGGCACGGTCTGTTTTCCTTCTGATGTCGGCGGCTGGTCTCTTAGCCAGCGGGCAGACCGCTCCGGGCAACATGGCCCAGCCCCACGCAAAAAAGACCGATGAGGCCTACAAAAACATCCAGGTCCTGAAAGACCTTCCGGCTGACCAACTGATTCCGGCCATGCAGTTCATTTCCAGTTCGCTCGGCGTGGAATGTAGCTTCTGCCACACGGAAGGAGCCTTCGAGAAGGACGATAAGAAACCCAAGCAGACAGCGCGGAAGATGATGCAGATGATGTTCGCCATCAACCAGGCCAACTTCGAGGGAAAGCGCGAGGTGACGTGCTACTCCTGTCATCGCGGATCCCCTCATCCTGTAGCGACGCCGATGATCGCAGAGGCTGGCGCTTCCCCCGCCCAGGAAGCGGCCCCGCTCGAGCCCGTGCCGCCTTCCAATACGCCGGCCGTGGAACAGATTCTGGGAAAATATGTGCAGGCCATAGGAGGCGCGTCGGAAATTGAAAAGTTGTCCACCCGAGTGGAAAAGGGCAGCATTGATATCAGCGGACGGCAATTTCCCGTTGAACTTTTCAGCAAACTTCCCGGTAAGCGAGTTTTGATCATCCATCTGCCCAACGGGGACAACATCACAGCTCTGGACGGCGCCACAGGCTGGATTTCGACGCCGGGACGTCCCACGCGTGAAATTCCAGCGCCCGAAATGGTTTCCGCAAAGCTGGAGGCAGATCTGCGATTACCTATTCACTTCCAGCAATTCTTCAGCGAGATCAAGACTACCCATCCCGAGAAGATCGATGATCACGAGGTCTACGTGGTTTCGGGAGGCGGTGACGGGAGAGATAGCCGCGAAATTTTATTTCGATGAACAGTCCGGTCTGCTATTGCGCATGTTGCGCTATAGCGACTCTCCCCTGGGACGCAATCCCACGCAAGTGGATTATTCCGATTACCGCGACGTGGGCAAGCTGAAGGTCCCATTCCAGCGAACCATCTCCACTCCTCGTTCCCGCTATAGCATTCGGATCGAACATATGCAGGACAATGTGCCGGTTGACGATACAAAATTTGCCCGGCCCGCCGCCACGCCTACGGCGGAGAAGCCGCCCTCCGGTTGATTCGGGACCGGTGTATTTCGTGTTTGGGATTGACCGCATTTTCTTAACATCTGCCGAAACCGGGGTGTATGTCTGGTTGGCTGCGATCCACTGTTTCGGTACTGCTCTCAAAGGAGATCTACGTGAACCGGAATACGGTTTCGTTTTTCGCCATGTTTTTGCTTTCAACCGCATGCCTCGGCCAAAGTTCGATGAATACACAAGCCGCCAGTTCCGTGACCTCGAAAACGTCCGTATCCGTGCCGCCCGGAACCACGGTGCAGGTCGAATTGATCAAGGCAGTCGATTCCCATAAGGCCAAGGCTGGCGACGAGGTAGTTGCGAAGGTCACGCAGGACGTAAAGTCGGATGACAAGGTGGCGCTGCCCAAGGGCTCGAAAGTTATGGGCAGAGTGACCCAGGCCCAGGGGCGCGCCAAGGGGCAGAACGAATCCCAACTCGGCCTTGCCTTTGACTCTGCCATTCTGAAGGACGGTACGCAGGTCCCGATCTCGTTCGCAATCCAGGCGGTGGCCGATTCTTCCGCCGCCATGGCGCAGGCTGCGCTTGACGCCCAGAGCGCCTCGACTTCCATTTCCATGTCGAACAATGCTCCCGGAGGCGGGATGGCTGGACGGCCTGGCCTGGGCAGTCAGGCGCAGGGCGCGCCCGGGGCGGACTTGCACGCCGGCAACGCGGCCAGCACAAATGGTGGAGAAGCGTTGACCTCATCCAGCCAGGGAACGATCGGCCTGCCTGACTTCACCCTGTCGTCCGGAACGTTAATCACCTCCAGCACCAAAAACGTCCGGCTGGAAAGAGAGACTCGGCTCGTGCTTCGGGTGAATGGTCACTAAATCGGAGCGACAGCGCCAGCAGGCCGTCGGCTGCTTCTCTACCTTTGTCGGGAAAGCCTCAGTTGAACTGCAACTATTTGGCGGGCCCCGCTGCCCGGGCGCGAGCCAGCATTTGTCGCATGAAAGAGTCCTCGGGGAAACGCTCGACATAATTCTCCAGAGCCGTCCGCGCACTGGCATATTCCTTCAGGTCGATCAGACGAACGATCAACATCCTTTGTAGCTCGGAATTGAAGGGATCGAGAGCGATGGCCTTTCGCAGCACAACCGCTGCCTCGGCTGGTCGATCCACCTTCACCAGGGCATTCGCCAGCTCAGTGTACAGAAAAGTCCTCTGGGGGCCAGTCTCCAAAGCACGGCGCAAATGGGTGATCGCTTGCTCGTACTTGCCCGCTTGTGACTCCCGCGTTCCCACCGCGGCCAGTACCAGGGGATTGCCGGGCTCGGTCCGCTCCAATTGCTCGAGCACTTCAAGGTAACGCTTCGCATATTCGGGATGCCGTTCCGCCAACTCGCCATAGGCCTGCAGCAGGACCAGCGGTGGCGGCGTCGTGTCTTTCTGACCAGGAGCCGGATTCAGATGGATCAGATCCGGTAGCCCGGGTGTGGTTTGATGAAAGGCTTCTTCCGGAAACGCTTCGTCGGGACGCCTGAGAATCCGATGATTTGTGATGCTGGAATGCGAAATTTCCTGCACGTCACGCCTGGGCATGTGACAACCCGCGCAATCATCAGGGGGTTGCTGGTGCAGGCGCACATCCAAAGCCAGGGTGCAGCTCTTTTCGCTGTGGCACGTCATGCATTTGTTCCGGAAATAGCCCGGGGCCTCTTCCCGCGAAGGCTCCACGTGGGGATCGTGGCAAGTGATGCAACCCAGCTTTCCACCGCTCGCGCGGTAGCACTTGCTGAGCATCATGGAGTAATAGTGTTCGAGCAGGTCCGATTGGGGCGGCGATTCGCGCCTGGGCGGGACCATCAGGATCGAGAGCGTGTTGTCCAGCGGAGTTCCGGGCCGGAAGTCCTTGAAATCCTTGCCCGGCTTCAGCACCCGCACATCTCCCGTCTGATGGCACGACATGCATATGTTGTCCGCCAGAGCGGTGGAAAGGTGTGCGGGGTTGACGATGGTCGGATCGTGCCCCGGGTAGCTTTCGCCGCCCATCTGGTTCGCCACCACATGCGAAAGCCCCGGGCCGTGACAATTTTCGCAACCGATCGCCAGCTCGGAGAAAGGAGGGCTGGCGAAACGGCCGTTTCCCTCCGGGATGGCATTGGGCCGGCCGCTGTGGCAGAAAATGCAGCCGGGCAGAATCGGGCGATTGAAGCCGTAGTTGCCAAACTCATAGCCCGGCGAGAGTCCCCATCTTTGAGGCTTGGAATAGAAGGACAGGGGTGCCTGGAAGAGGTAATCATCCTGTCTTAAAAGTCCGCCGAAACCATTTTCTCCAGCCCCTATAATCCATTCCAGCTGGTGGCTATCACGGTAAATCTCCTGACCGTCCGCTCCCTTTTCGTGCTGGGTCTGATAGAGCTTTCCGTCCCGGACCTCGACTTCGATGGAGGCGCTGGAATTTTTGTCCTGCACAGATGCCGGGGCGTGGATTGTTTCCAGCACTGCCGGCGTAACCGGTGACATGGAACGACCCATGCCGGTCTTGGAGAATTGCTTATAGATCTCCTGATGGCATCGGGCACAGGCAGCCGAACCGGCATACTCAGAGCCGGGAGCCCTGGATTGAGGAGCAGCGTCTTTCGCGTACGCAAGAAATGCACCCGCCACCACGAGCAGGAGAAGTAGGAGCCTGCCAACCACGGAATCCAGTTGTGCCCGAGACCTGGGTCTTCGGATCCTCATTTGAGTGAAGAATCCCCGTTTCCGGAGAGCGATATCTCGGCCTTTGGTCTGTCGGGGGCCGGGTTCCACGATAACAGAGTCTGCTGAACCCACTCCGCGCTTTTCTGCTTGTGACACAGGAGACAAGCATTCGGACTGTCTTCCTGACCAAAGCGCCGCGTCATCTCGGCATTGGGGATGTCGTCGATTTGATGGGTCCGGGCACGAAACAGCAGGGCATCCATGATACGCGGCATGTGACAGGAGACGCAGCGGCTGCCCTCCGATTCCGCCGGGTGATGGGAGTGCTGCGCCGCGCGAGTGAGGTCCTGGAACTGGGAGTGGCATCCCGTGCACATGAGATCCGGCTGGTCGCGGAACTTCAGGGCAGTTGGGTTGGAAGCAGAATCATGAGCGTGGGGATCATGGCAGGTTCCGCAGCTCACCTGCCCTTTCTGATAACACTGCGAACGTTCCAGGGCCTCCACCATGAAGGTGGTCTGCCGGAAGCGGCCGTCCTTGTAAAAGCCCTTGCGGGAAAACTCACCGAAGGGAAGGCGCACGTGGCCGCCGAAAAAATCTCCAGAACTGGAATAATTCAGTTCTCCGGCCGGCCCTGGTTTACGAATCGCCGACTGCTCGTGACACTGGGCGCAAATGGCGACAAAATCACGATTGCCGAGCTCACGAAAATTTACCGGCGGATCCAGCGGCGTCTTGGAGTAATACTGGTTCACCGCCATCTCGACCGCATGTTGTGCCGACGGACCATGACACATCTCGCAACCAATCCCGGGCTCTTTGAATTCCAGATGGTTGGGCTCGAAGCCTGCGCCCGTCAAATTTCTCAATTGGCTGGTGTGACAGACGGCGCAAATCGCCTGATAGCTGGTGGAAGCATCGAGCTTTTCCCACGAGCGTGGATCGGCACGCTCGCTTTCCACTCCGTCAATCACCTTCCAGTAGTTGACCCATCGTTTCTGGAGCAGGTTGTATTGAATGGGGAAAACGTGAATCTCGCCGTTGGGCAGCCTGGTGGCGTAAGCCTGCTGAAATTTTGAGCCGATGGTGTAGTCCACCGGATAGGTATGCCACTTGCCGTCCGACTGCAAAATATCGAAGTAGTGGCGGCCATCGCGAATGGTCATGCGCGCGAACAAGCTCCGCTTTTCTGTTGCTTTAACTTCCACCTTTCCGTCCCGATATTCAGTTTCGTCGCCCAGATAAAACTGATTATTGGTTGTGAAATCCCCCGCCACGTTTTGTGGCGCGTACGGGCGGAACATCCTGGACATGCCGGTCTGTGACCATTGTTGGTAGATGCCGGCGTGGCATCCCCGGCAAGACTCCGAACCCAGGTATGACGAAGGTGGATGAAGCGGGGGCGCATGCTGCACTGAATCTGCCGCGATTCCCATGCCGGTTATCCCCCGATCCTCTGCCTGCTTCAGGAAGGTTTCGAAGGCAACACTGGAGTCGGGGTAGAGCGCCCGGTAAATGGTTTCAAGATTGTCATGCGCCTTGGGCGCGAGCGCATCTCCGGCACGATAGGCTACGGCGAAGTTGCTTGCGGCTGCCGACCACTCTCCCGAGGCAAGCTGAGCCAATCCTCGCAGGTACGCAATCTCGGGATCAGCGGAGTTGAGGCGCTGGGCCTCAATCAGGGCAAGCCTCCGAAGCCTTCAGAATTGGAATACGCTTTTTTTCTGCCGGAAGGGCAAGCGCCTCCTGCAGCAACGCGCGCCCTTTGGAAACATTAGCCGACGCCTTCAACTTGCGCTGCAATTCCGGCCAGTTCTCCTCCGCCACAGATCCCGGAGCTCCGAATCGGTCGAGGCCGTCGAGCGCCCGCTGAGCGTGAACGATTGCCGCTGAGTTGCGATCTTCGCGGGCTTCCACATCGGCCACGGCAACCAGTAGGAGCGGATTTTCTGGCAGCAACGCAAGGGATTTCTCAGCGTAAGCCAGGCCCGGCTCATATTCCCCGAGATCAAAACTGCCGCGAGCCGCCACCTCGTAAGCCTGCGCCAGAAAGGCCGATTGCGGAAAACGGGTCAGGAACGACTCGGCCCGTACCTTCATCTGCGCGGCCGGCGCCTGGCGAAAGAGCTCGAGAAAAGCAGTACGCTCGCTTTCGTCGTCGATCTGATCAGCAATGGTCGAAAGGCTGCGCTTCTGGATAGAAGGATTGGCATCAATGTCCTGACCCGCAAGAGGAACAAGCGGACAGATCAGGATTGCGATCAACCAGAACCGTTTGCTCATTGCACTTCACAAATGGCCAAACTCATGACCTGACAAACCCAGGGTCATCTGCGATTGTGGCGCTCCCGGGGTCGTCATACCAACTTTGCGGTGGCCATTCTAACTCAGCTGCTGAGTCGCGCGGAAAGGAATGAATACGGCGTTTTCGGTTCAAACGAATCTATTCCGGATATTTCGCACCCGGACGCACCACACGGATGAAATGGTCGGTGAATGTCGCATGTACCCTGGGGATCTCGTATTTCGGCATGTGACAGGACGCACAATCCCTGGCAGCCACGGTGCAGGCGGGCTCAAGTTTGGCAGACGGTGGACTTCCCATCTGGTTATGGCACTTCAGGCACTTGGCATCGTAAGCCGTGGAATCGGTCACCAGCGGCTTGTGAGGATCGTGGCATGCCATGCAGGTAATCCGGGGATCGCCGCTGGCGCCCCAGCAAAGACTTCTTTCCAGGCGGTAGGGTTGGAGCCGAACACTCGAGATCCCCATATGCCTTGGCATGAACAGGGCGACGTCCTCCCGGGTGCGATGACAGGCACCGCAAAAATCCACGGAATCGACGGGCGACAGTCGTTCCGGATTCAACATCGTGCCCGCCGCACTCTGATCGGGCGCGGTTTCCATTGCCGTGACGTGCTGCAGGCCGGGACCGTGACAAGCTTCGCAAGTAACCCCGAGCATGGCGTGTTCAGGATCGAAGTTGCCGGACACGGTGGATGCAGTGGAATGGCACCCAAAACATCGCCGGATAATTTCGTGATCAACGGGATCGCCGAGGGCCTGGGCGAGAGTACCGGGGGCTGCGGCCTTATGGCCGGGCGTGATGTCCAGTCCGCCCAGACTTGGGTAGTAGCTGAGCCGGCTCTCCAGAAAGTCGTCGTTCTGTTTCATTACGTAAGTCTGAGCACCGGCCCCAAAAACCCAGCCCACGGTCGCCGAGACGGCGTTCGTCTTGTCCTTCACGACGAAGTTAGTTTCGGTGGGACCCGGCGAAAGTATGTAGTCGTAACTCTCGTCGGAGAACGACAAGCGACCCCGCTGCTGCAGCCGCGGCAAATCAGAAGGGCGACGGGCGGCATTGAACATCGGAGTTTTCTGCTGCGAGGCAGCGATTTCAGCGTGACATCTGGTGCACGCTGCAGGGCCCACGAATTCGCGCAATGATGGTGTGCCCTTGGTTGGCCACCAGCCTGGCAGTTGCCACCTGTCCGGCGTAGCCATGGGAAACTTTGCCCCCGCAGGATCCTGTCCGGCTACGCTCATCGCACAGCTGGCCACGAACAATCCAATCGCTAGGACCTGGAGGCAGCGAAGCTTCATGAGATTGCGGAATTGTAACGCAGGACACACTCTGACAGCGGAGTGAGTCGCAGAGAGATCTTTCATGTTGTGAGCAGCGATCCGGGCGTCGATCAGTTTTCACAGCGTTGCATTGACATGGGGGAGTAGAATCCTTTTCCGTCGTAGGTCGGGTTCACCAGCCTGACTCTTCATCAAAATATTTTCATCAAACACGAGGTGGCGAATGACGCCAGGTAAAGGAACATCGAGACGTGATTATCTGAAACTCATGGCTGCCGGCGCAGGTCTGGCCGCGACCGCCCCGGCGACTTGGGCCAGGGAACCCGCGCAGAAAACGATGGCGGAGGAGCCGCAGACGCCCCCGCCCGATCATGATCGCCGCATTCAATGGTGGCACGAAGCCAGGTTCGGAATGTTCATCCATTGGGGACTCTACAGCGTGATCGGCCGTCACGAGTGGGCGATGGAAATGGAGGGCGTTCCCATCCCGCAATACGAAATGCTGGCGAAACATTTCAACCCCAAGCCCAACGCCGCGCGCGAGTGGGCGAAGCTGGCCCGGCAGGCGGGGCAGAAATACATGGTCATGACTACCAAGCACCATGAGGGCTTCTGTAATTTTGACACCAGGCTGACTGACTATTGCGCCCCCAAGCAGGCCGCGGGACGGGACCTGGTTCGCGAGTTTGTGGAAGCCGCGCGCGCGGAAGGTCTACGAGTCGGCTTTTACTATTCGCTGATGGACTGGCATCATCCTGATGGCGCACTGTGCGCCACCGACGAAGCCGCGCGGCAACGCTTCGTGGCCTACACCCACGGCCTGATCCGCGAGTTGATGAGCAATTACGGCAAGATTGACGTTCTCTGGTACGACGTCGATTGGCCGCTCTCGGCGGAACAGTGGGAATCGGAGAAAATGAACAAGATGGTATTCGAACTCCAGCCGGACATCATCGTCAACAATCGCAATGGACTGCCCGGAGACTTTTCCACGCCGGAGCAACATATCCAGGCTGCGGCGAAGGGACGCGCCTGGGAGGCCTGCATGACCCTGAATGACAGTTGGGGATATCACAAGGCCGACGACAACTGGAAGACTGCCAAGACCATCGTCAACAACCTGATCACCTGCGCGCACGGTGGCGGCAACTATCTCTTGAATATCGGTCCCAAGCCCGATGGCTCCATCCCGGAGGAATCGGTTGCAATTCTGCAGGCCGTGGGCAAGTGGACCGGCCCCAATGCAGCCGCGATCCACGGCACCGAACGCAGTGACTTTCACCAGCACGTGTATGCCAACTTCACCCAGCGCGGCAACACGGTGTACGCACACATTGAGAATTGGCCGGGAGACACCCCGGCGGAAAAATGGCTGACGTTTTACCAGCCGCCCAGCGTGATTTCCTTTGGCGGCTTTCGAACCAAAGTAAAATCCGTTCATCTGCTGCAGGGCGGCAAAGCAGTTGCCTTTACCCAGGACGACCTGTCTCTGCGGCTCACCGGACTTCCTGCGGTTGCTCCCGATCAACCGGCCACCGTGATCGTGATCGAGTGCGAGGGAGAGCCGGTCATGGACCGCGACTACGTGAGAAAGAATCGTCCCCGCTTCAAGGCCGGAGTAAGTTGAGCCGTCGGGGTACGGTCCCCGCGATTATTTCTGAGCGTTGTTCACGAAGCGAATGGCCTGGTCGATGTCCGGGTCCTGAGGCGTAAGTTTTTTGGCTTCGAGGAGTTCGGCGAGTCCGTTCTTCAGGTCCCCGGAACGGCAGTAGGTGAGGCCGAGGTCCTTGTGCAGCAGAGCCAACGCGCTGCATTCCCCGCAGACCTGCAGGCCTTCTTTCAGCTGGGCAATCGCTTGCGGCCAGTCGTGCGCGGCCGCGGCTGAGAGAGCGAAATTACCCAGAGTCTGGGCGCGATCCATAATGTGCTTCTGCGCCTGCAATGTATCAAACCGCTGCTGAAACTGTTGTGCCTCCTGCGGATCGGTCTTCACCAGTTGGCGAGAGAGATTGTAAAGTGCTTCGCCATGATCAGGTTTGATCTCGATGACCTTGCGCCACTGAGCGATGGCTCCATCGCGATTTCCGCTATGCAGCAACTCCTGCCCCAGCGCGAATAGCGTATCGGGATTCCTGGGGTCAAGCGCCGCTGCTTTTTGCAACATCTGAACCGCAGCCTGGGGATTGCCCGCCGATTTGTCGATCAGGCCGAGTAAGTACCAGGGCTCCGAGGATTTGGGCTCCAGGCGCGTGGCGGCTTCGAGTTCGGGCTTGGCATCGCTATCGCGCCGCAGGTCGAGCAGCACGCGGCCCTTGTTGTAGTGGGCCGCGGCGGCATTCGGATCGAGACGAATCGCTTCCGAGAACTCCTCCAGGGCGCCTTCCAGATTGAACTGATCGGCCAGCGTAATTCCCAGGTTTATGTGCGGTCCGGGAGCTTTCGGATCGAGCGCGATGACCTTGCGAAAATAGGGGACAGCCTCGTCTGTGCGCCCGTTGCGCGAGAGCACCATGGCGAGTACGGTGAGCGCCTGGGGATTGTCCTCCGCGATCTTCAGCGCGCTCCGCAGCGCCTGCTCTGCTTCCGGAAATCGCGATTGGGCGGCGAGAACCAGTCCCAGATTCACAAAGGCCTGAGCGTACTGCGGATTATTTTCCGTCGCCTGCCGCAGCAGTTGCTCCGCCTGGCTGTTGTTTCCTTGTTGGCCGTACAGCACGCCCAGATTGGCCTGCGCCTCCGCATATTGCGGATCCAGCGCAATCGCCGCCTTCAACTCTCTCTCGGCATCAGCGTCCTGGCCGCCTTGCAGGCTTAAGAAGCCAAGTTGATTGTGGGGAGCAGCCAGTGAGGGATCCAGCTGGATGGCCTGCTTCAGGACCTCGCGCTCTTCATCAATTTTGCCCAAACGGTCGAGCGCCAGAGCCAGGTTGTAACGGGTACGGGCGTTCTTTGGGTCCTCGACGATCGCCTGACGATAAAGCGCGACTGCTTGTTGAGCGTCTCCAGACTGAAGATATTCGTTGGCCTGGTTTATCTTGGTGCCGGCAACATCCTCTTTCACGGTCGCCTGCTTCTTTTGTTCAAAGGCCTTCAGCTCCTGCTGTGCTTGCTCTTCCCGCCCCAGGCTTCGCAGTACCGCCGCCAGTTGAAAGCTGGCCTCGCTGGACGCAGGTTTGAGCTGAACCGCCTTTTCCAGTTGCTGGCGAGCCTCTTCTTTCTTCCCTAACTTGGCCAGCACAAAACCCAGGTTGTAACGAACATCGTAGCTATTCCCGTTCAGCGCCACCGCCTGGCGAAGCATGGTTTCTGCTTCCGGATAGTTTCCCAAACCACGATCGACGACGCCCATTAGATAGAGCGCTTCGAAATCATGGGGCTTGCGCCGGTAATAGTCCTGGATCAAGGGCAAGGCGGTGCTGAACTCGGCCAGCACAGCCAGGGCCTTCACGTACGAAAGCCGAATCACATCGTCATTCGGGGCGAGACGATGCGCCTCCTTAAACTCCCCGGCCGCCTGCCGGAATTGGTCTTGCTGCGTATAGGCGATCGCCAGGTTGGAGTGTGCCTCCGCCGACGACGGATCTTGCTTCACAAGATTCGCAAGCACCTGCACCGCTTCGTTCACATTTCCGTTTTTCGAGTAGGCGATCGCGAGATCGTTCTGCAACATAGCCACGGGGGGCGCATCTTTGAGATAGGCGATGGCCGCCGAGTATCTTTTTTGCGCCATAAGCGATTTCGCCAGGCCGTCCAGCGCCGGAACCGACTTGGGATCGGCATTCAGCGCGAGCTTGAATTCATCGATGGCCGCGCCGTCCTGGTTCAACTGGCTGAGCGCAACTCCCAACGCGATGTGGCTTAGAGGGTTTTCGGGCTTCAACCGGGTGGCGATTCGAAGCTCGCGAGCCGCGTGAGCGGGCTGGTTGCTTTGCAGCAGGGCAAGGGACAAGTTGAAGTGGGCTTCCCATGAATTGGGATCCAACCGCACGGCCGATTCAAAAGCCGAAATCGCGCAGGCGATTTTCTGTCGTTGGCCAAAATATGCGCCCAGGGCGTCATAGGCGCCTGCCGATGGATGCGCCTTGATGGTCTGTTCGAGTTCCGCCGGACCCTTGCAGGTCGCTGTGTCCTGCGCGGCCAGGTTCACGCTGTATCCGGAGAAAACAAAGGCAGAAAGCGCGAGCCACGGCAGTCCCCGCGCGAAATTCCATCCCACCATTCACGACTCCCGGAAGAGGACGACCGGTTGCAATCGTAGCAGAACAGGAGTTCTTCCATCTATCGAGTGATGGTCGTGCCATCAGGGAGGCATCCAACCAAAACAAATGATTTATGATCGCGAAGGTAGATCATGAATCAGCGGGCACGGCAATCAGGACTCACCATTCACGCCACGATCCTCATTCTTGCCCTGATTGTTCTGGGCGGAGATAAGCTTGCATGGGCTCAGGGCGTGGCCACCGGCGGTACCGCGGTCCCAGCCCGCCCGCTCCCTCCCGGCATGAAGGCACCCACGGTTAACTACGAGGACCTCGCTGTCCAAGCCGGCCTCACGGGAGTTGAAGTTTCCGGGGCAGACCATGGAAAACAATACATCGTCGAGTCCACCGGAACGGGTGTGGCAATTTTCGACTATGACAACGATGGTCTTCCCGACATTTTTCTGGTGAATGGCGGCCGCCTGGGAGACGGCGCGCAACCCCGGCCCTTTCTCTATCACAACCTGGGCGGACTGAAGTTTGAGGACGTTACCGAAAAAGTGGGAATCACCAGTACGGGTTGGGGGCAGGGCATCTGCGCGGGTGACATCGACAATGACGGCAACACCGACGTGTTCGTGACTCAATGGGGGCAGAATATCCTGTACCGGAATCAGGGGAATGGCACATTTCGCGACGAGACGAAAGCACGCGGTCTGCTCGCGCCCAAGCGCTGGAGCACCGGTTGCGCCTTCCTCGACTATAACCGCGACGGATATCTCGACCTGGTCGTCGTGCACTACATCGACTTCGATCTGGCCCACACTCCGCGGCCGGGAGACAAATCGCAGTGTCAGTGGAAGGGAATGCCCGTGCTGTGCGGTCCGCGCGGTCTGCCTCCTGAAACGGTTTCCCTGTATGAGAACGACAAACATGGGCATTTCATCGATGTTTCGGAGCAGGCCCATGTTGCGGGTCCGAAGGACTACTACGGATTCACCCCGCTCACCGGCGACTTCGATAACGATGGCTGGCCCGACATTTACATTGCCTGCGATTCCACCGCCAATTTGTATTATCACAACCTGGGAGGAAAGGCCTTCGAAGAAATTGGCGTCCGTTCCGGTCTTGCCTACAACGAAGATGGACGGGAACAGGCAGGGATGGGGGTGGCCGCGGCCGATGTCAGGGGCAGCGGGCTGCTGGACATTTTCAAAACAAATTTTGCCGACGACACCCACACCTTCTATCGCAACCGGGGTAAAAACAGTTTTGAGGACGACACGATTGGTTCGGGCCTCGCGGTCAATACCAAGTACCTGGGATGGGGCACGGCTTTTCTCGACTTCGACAATGATGGTTGGAAGGACTTGATCGTCGCCAACGGGCATGTGTATCCCGAGGTAGATGAGGGCCACACCGCCGAACACTTCAAGCAGCCGCGCCTTCTCTACTGGAACCGCGGCGACGGTCAATTTTTTGATCTTTCCGCTCACAGTGGTCCCGGCGTCAGCACGCCCCACTCTTCGCGGGGTCTCGCGGTCGGGGACCTGGACAACGACGGCGAGGTTGAGATTGTCATCGTCAACATGGGCGAAGGACCGTCTCTGCTGAAAAATGTTGCGCCGCATTCCGGCCATTCGCTACTGGTTCGGGCGCTGACTTCGGGACGGGATGCGATCGGGGCGCGGATCACCCTGACCGCGGGCGGTCACGAACAGATTGATGAGGTCCGCAGCGGTGGTTCGTTCATTTCACAAAGCGACTTCCGGCTGCATTTCGGACTGGGCAAAGCAGCCGTGGCTGACGTATCGGTACGCTGGCCCGATGGCAAGAGCGAAAGTGTGAAGCAAGTGGCCGCCGGCCAGGTCGTGACCATCGAAGAGGGCAAAGGCATCACTCGCAAGGAAAAGTTTGCCTCTTCGAAAAAATAGTAGCCCGTCAGTCTCACCAACCACCGGATTCAATAAAACTTTAAGGGCCTGAAGTGTCAAGAAGGCTCTGATTCGGGGTGTTTCCTTCGTGGACCTTCGTGTCCTTTGTGGTTAAAGGTTTTTGGATTATCGCGCAGGCTCGTGGACGGTGAGGATCTGGTCGGCCACGATCGAATCGAGACGTTGGACCTTGCCGCTGGGCCAGGTAACTTCGAGCAGCTTGATTTTCTTCGACGATCCCAGCCCAAAATGGGCTCGCTTGTCGCTTGCCGATAGATAACTTCCGGCAGTGCTCACAAATGAAAATCGCTCCGTCCCGTCCTCTGTCACCAACCGGAGTTTGGCGCCGATTCCATCCCTGTTGCTGGCCGAGCCAATGAGATTGACGAGCAGCCAGTGATTTCCGTTGCCTCCCTGATTGCGGAGAATAATGGCCGGGCCATCATTGCAATTGATGGCAATGTCAATAAAGCCGTCGTTGTCGAGGTCTCCAAACGCAGCCCCGCGGGCGGCAACGGGAATTCGAAACGCCGGACCGCTCTGCGACGATACATCCTGGAATCGAGTCCCGTTGTTTCGGAGCAACAGAGGTGGTTCGCGGTAGCGGAGCGTCGGTTCCGTCAATTCGATGTTGTCCATCACGTGCCCCTGGGCCACGAAGAGATCCGGCCTGCCGTCATTGTCGTAGTCCACCCATTTGGTTCCCCAGCCGGAATGCGCCATGGTGATCGCACCCAGTCCGGTGGAATCGATGATGTCTTCGAACCTGCCTTTGTCATTGCGAAACAGCGCATATTTCTGATTGGCCAGCGCGTTCACGAAAACATCGGGCCAACCGTCGTTGTTGTAGTCGGCGAAATCGGCGCCCATGCCCGCGAAGGCGCGCCCGTTCTGATCGTACGCCAGGCCCGCGTCCAGGGCGACTTCAGAGAACGTCCCGTCGCGATTGTTACGGAAGAGTTGTTCTGCGACTGAGTCATTGGCGACGAAAATGTCAGGCCAGCCATCGCCATCGAAGTCGTTGATCGCGATGCCCAAGCCCTTTCCAGGAGACGCCGCGATGCCGCATTTCTTCGAGACATCGGTGAAAGTTCCATCGCCGTTGTTATGAAACACAAGATAGGAAATCGCCTTGAATTGATCAGGATGGCAGTAGGAGCGATATCCGGGCTTATGCAATCCGCAATAGATGTTGGAGGCGAAGTCCCACTCCAGATAGCGGACCACGATCAGGTCGAGATGGCCATCGCGATCATAATCCACGAAGCAGGCGCCGGTGCACCATCCACTCCCGCCAACGCCGGCCTTGGCGGTGACGTCTGTAAACGTGCCGTCGCCATTGTTGTGGTAAAGAATGTTCCCGCCCAGGTTGGTGACCAGCAAGTCGATATTTCCATCGTTGTCGTAATCTCCGACCGCCACTCCCATGCCGTAGGAGTGGCCTTGCACGCCAGCTGCCGCGGTGACATCGGTAAAAGTGCCATCGCCGTTGTTGCGATACAGCTGGTTCCAGTAACGCGGGTTGGATTTGTCCGGCAATACCCCGCGCGGCATGGGGTCTTGAATCTGCGCACCGTTCACAAAAAACAGATCGAGGCGGCCGTCATTGTTGTAATCGAACATGGCCACGCCGCCGCCCATGGATTCGGGAAGATATTTCTGGCTGGTGCGGCTGGCTTCCTGCTTGAATCGAATGCCGGACTTGGCGGTCACGTCGGCGAACACCGGCAGTCGTGCCGACTTGACGGCGGCTTGACCCAGCAACTTGTATCCGGGAGTCGCCGCCAGCGCCCAGCAAAGAAAAGATCGGCGGTCCATTTTCAAGGACAAGGGCAGGCCTTACCGGTATTCTCCGCGGACGGGTGGCTCAGTCTCGCGGCTCAGGTTGGCATATTTGTTTGCCAGACCGGTTTCGCCGAGTCGGCCATACACTTGCGCCAGCAAGGCGTAGATTTGCAGGTCAATGATGACATGGGAGGTATCGGCGCAGCTGGCTGCCTTTTCGGCGTCGCTGCGTGCCTGCTGATAATTCTTCAAGCGCAAATTCAACTTGGCGCGCTCGTACCATACCGCCCGCACCTGGGGAGCGAGTTCCACGGCGCGATCCATGTGCTGCTTGCTGGCGGCCAGATCATTGCGCTTGGCCAGGAAGCGGCCATAGTTGTAGTCCAGGAAGGCGTCATGGTAACGCCCCGGCTGATTCACTTGTAATCCCTTTCGGTAAGCTTGTTCAGCCCCAGTCAGGTCTCCCAGGGGCTCGAGGTTCAGGGCCAGATAATCCCAGGCCCGGCTGTCTCGCGGATTCAACTCTGTAGCTTTCCGGAAATGCTTCACCGCGCTGGGCGCGGACTTGGCCTTGTCATAAATAGTGCCCAGCTGGAATTGCGCCTCGGGATCGTCAGGATCGAACTGACAGGCTTTCTCCAGCAGGGCCTTGCCCTCCGCCGACTGTCCCTTCATCACCAGAATCTGCCCGCGCAGAGCCAGCGCCGCCGGATCGTTCGGATTTTTATCGACTGCGGCGGCAGAGACGGCATCGGCCCGCATGTAGTCACGCTGCTCCAGGAAGAAACGCCCGAAATACGCGAAGCCTTGTGACTTGTCGGGCTCGAGGTCGGTATAGCGGATGTAAAGGTCCGCCGCCTGATCGGCATTGCCGCGCGCGTCCTGGATGCGGGCCTGGGCCAGCAGAATCTCCGGACACTCGGGATGCGACAATGCAATGGGACGAAGCAGGCCTTCCGCGACATCGGTGGCATCGAGCGTGAGTTCCCGGGATACACGGGCCAATTGCGTCTCCGCGCCGGTGCACGGACCAGCGTAGGCAGGCCCCACGGAACCGGTAACAAATAGCAAGAATAAAACTGCCGGCTTCATCACCGTGATTCCTCTGTCACCTTAAGAATCTGGTCGGCTTTAACATTTCGCAAAACCTGTACGGTTCCACTCGGCCAGCGCAGTTCGATCTCCTTGATGGTTTCGTCGGCGCCCAGTCCGAAGTGAACCCGTGGATCGGAAGAACTGGCGTAGCTTCCCGCGGTGGTGACGTGGTTGTACTGCACCAGACCGGATTCCCCCGTCAGCTTAATGCGGGTACCGATCCCGTCACGATTGCTCCTGACCCCGACCGTCCGGATCAGTATCCAGTGGTTGCTGCCGGTGGAAGTGTTGTAAAGGAGTTCGGCGGCGGTGCCAATGGCCGACACCACCACATCGATTTTGCCATCATTGTTGAGATCGCCAAAGGCGCAGCCGCGATGGGCGGCGCTCGCCTGCATGTCGGTTCCCGCCTGGCTGCTCACATCCTGAAAAGTTCCATGGCGCTGGTTTCGGAAGATTGCGTTGGGCTGGCGGTAGTGTTGCTGCGGGTCGATACCGGCATTTTCGCTCACGTGGGAGTTGGCAGAGAAGAGGTCTTTGTAACCGTCGTTATCCAGGTCCACGATGCCGGCGCCCCAACCACTCATCTTGAAGGTATGGAATCCGATGCTGGCTTCATAGCTCTCATAGGTAAAGAATCCGTCCCCTTCGTTGCGGAAGAGGGGATAAACCTCGCCTCCCAATGCGGTGACGAACAGGCTCGGTTTGCCGTCGTTGTTCCAGTCCCGAAAGTCCACGCCCATGCTCGAAACCGGGATGCCATTGTCCGTGTACGCGACGAACGATTCTACTCCGACCTCGTCGAATCCGCGGCCCGCCCGATTCTTGAACAGAAAATTTCTCTCGTTGTCGTTGGCGACGAAGATATCCATCCATCCGTCGCCGTTGTAATCGGCGATGGCAACGCCCATGCCTTTTCCAATCTGCCCGGAAATGCCCATGGCAGCGGAAACATCCGTGAAGGTGCCATCGCCGTTGTTGTGATACAGGATATTGGGTTCCCCCTTGTAATACGTGGGTGAGCATGAAAGGCGCTTGCCCGGAGCCCCGCACACTCGGGAAGTGGCGAATGACCAGTCCAGATAGTTGGTGACGAAAAGATCAAGCTTGCCATCATTGTCGTAATCCACCCATGCTGCTGCAACGCCCCATAACTTCTTTCCACCCGGCGAAACGCCTGCGACTCCGGCCCTGGCGGTTACGTCGGTAAAGGTTCCGTCGCCATTATTGTGATACAGGATGTTGCGATTGAAGCCCGTGACGTACAGATCCGTCCGGCCGTCGTTGTCGTAGTCGGCGGCTGCGGCGCCTATGCTGTAGCCTTCGCCGCGAAGCCCGGCGCGATCGGTGACATCGGTGAAGGTGCCATCGTGATTGTTGTGATAGAGGCGGTTGAAAAAACCCGGTGCGTCTTTCTCCAGACTGGGAAGGCGCGCTCCGTTGGTGAAAAAGATATCGAGATAGCCGTCGTTGTCATAGTCCAACAGGGCGACCCCGCCGGGAATGCCGTCGATCATAGGCTTATCGGGAATGGTGCCGTTGTCCAGGACGAAGGGAACGCCGGATTGTTTCTGCCGGTTCTCGAACTGAATCCGCGAAACTTCAGCTCCCCACAAATCCAACCGCGGAGCCATCAGCACCGCCACCAGCGCCATGGCGAAAATTTTCCTCATGCCTTGGAAGAACTCTCCAGCCAACTGCTTTCATTTGTTTCGCCAGTCCTGGGCGAGCCCGGCTTTGTCGGATGCGGAGTCATGGCGAATACTGGAGTTAACTCTCCTGGGCCGTCCCGGCGCCGGCACAATTCCTGCACTTCGAGGGGACGGACGAATCGATTCTTTGTAGCACGGAATCGAAGGGTCAAGATCGATTTGCTTTTCGCAGCCCGCCTGCTGCTCTGCCCCGGCCCTTCGGCCTTGACCAGTGAGAGCCTCAATTCGGGGGTACAAAACAGGGTCGAAGGGGGCTCTGCAAAGGGTGGCGCGCTCCCCATTGTGGCCGGACAATGAGGGCCGGAGCGAGAGCGTTTTCCCCCCACTGTGCTTACCCGCAACTGTCTTAATCGCTGTTGTTGGCCGGCATTTTTAGCGAGAATCAGGTTTTTTGACGGGCGAAAGATAGGAAAAAACGAGGAGGCGGAATGCGAACGATAACGAGCCGGATACCCGTAATAAGCGCTTAACTCCATGCCCCCATAGGCATTCGCCATACAGTGAACGTTTTCTCTCGCACTTGAGCGCTCAATTTGTTCTTGACAAGTTCTAGTGCCTTTATACTACAATCGCGCGTCTTTCAGGGAAGGCGGGGCGTGACCGCCACCTCTCAGCCTGTTCTACGCCACGAGGAAAATTGCCCATGAATAACCGCAGATGCTCCGCGTTGAGCCTTCGCTGCCTGGCATTGCTGGCTTGCCTTTTCACCCTTTCAACCTCTTCCGCTTTCGGCCAGCTTTCGAGTGCCACTCTCAATGGCGTGGTTCGCGATTCCACCGGAGCCGTAATCGCCAAGGCCGGCCTGGTCCTGACCAACGTCGATACAGGAATCGAGCGGCAGGGTAACAGCAACGACAGCGGCAATTACGTTTTCTTCGACATCACTCCCGGGCGTTATAGCCTCAAGGCAACGGCGGAAGGTTTCTCCACCAAGCAGGTTTCCGCCTTCGTCCTGGCGGTGAATCAGACTGCCACCATCGACGTCGTGCTTGCTCCTGGAGCTCAGTCCGAAGTAGTGACGGTGGACGCTTCGGGCGAGCAACTGCAGACCTCGACGGCAGAGTTGGGCACGGTCATCGCCACCCACCAGGTGAACGACCTTCCGCTCAACGGTCGCAACTTCACCCAGCTCCTTTCCCTTACGCCAGGAGTTTCCCCAATCAGCGTCGGGCAGAACAACATGGGCGGACGTACGGGCGGTTTCGCCGCTCCCATCGCCGAAGGTGCGGAATTCACGTTCCCGTCGGTCAATGGAGCAACGAACCGCAGCAACTACTTCCTGACCGACGGTATGAGCAATTTCGCGGCCTTCCTCAGCACTTACGCGGTACCGCCCGTGGTTGACGCTATCCAGGAGTTCAAGGTGGTTTCACACACCGACACAGCGGAATTCGGTTCCGTGCTCGGTGGCGTGGTGAATGTGGTCACCAAGTCAGGCACCAACAAATATCATGGCGCGGCATGGGAATACATCCGCAACGACGCTTTCGACGCCCGGCCAACTTTCCTGGCCACCGGCGCCAAGAAGCCTTCTTTCCGGCAGAACCAGTTTGGCGCCTCGGTCGGCGGTCCGGTGGCGGTTCCGGGCCTCAAGAACAATACTTTCTTTTACTTCGCTTACCAGGGTTTCCGATATTCACAGCCGAGCAGCACGAACCTACTGGTACCCACTGAGACGCAGTTGGGTGGCGATTTCAGCGCCCTGTGTACGGCAGGTTTCAATGGCTCCGGCGTCTGCAACGATCCGGCGCAGCAGATCTATAACCCGTTCACGACGGCCCCTTCAGGAGGCGGGTTTACCCGCCAGCCGTTTGCCAATAACATAATTCCTTCGAACATGATCGACTCGCGGCTGGTTGACTTCATCCACACCGTATATCCCAAGGCCGGCCCCTATATCGCGTCAACCAACAGCAATGCGATTGACACTGATTCGAATACTCAACATCAGAACGAGTACAACGTCCGCATCGACCATACATTTGGACAGAAGGATTCGGTCTGGTTCCGCTACAGCCTCATTAACAGCACGGTCAGCGTTCCCGGCGGCCTGCCGGGTTTGATCAAGAATGATGACATTCCCGGCCGCAACTGGGGGGGCAGCTACGTTCACACTTTCAGTCCCAGCCTGCAATTGCAGGCGCTGTTTTCGCGGACAACGGTTTCCGACAACTCCACGACCAAATTTGCCGGGCTGGATGCTGAAACCGTGGACCAGGCGGCCGGCTTTTCCCCGGACTTCGCAAGCAATTTTTCGGGGACCCCGGGCTGGTTGATCCCTTCCCTGGGCCCAGGGAACGGAATTGCGAGCGCTGGTGAAATAATTCAGAATACGCCGCAGGCTACGGACAACTATCAATATTCGGTGACCCTGACCAAACTCAAGGGGAGCCACGCCTTTAAAGTCGGAGCGGGTTACATTACCAGCCGGTTTTCCAGTCCAATTTCTTACCCACAGCTCGGCTTCAGCACTACCCAAACCAATGACACCAAGGGCAACGGCGGCTTTGGTCTGGCATCGTTGCTGCTGGGCGTCCCGGACAACGCCAACCGGCGCAACGTAAATGAAAAGACGCGTCTCGGTGGATTGTTCAGCGCGTTTTTCCAGGACTCCTGGAAGGCAACTTCGCGCTTGACCGTGAACTACGGCCTGCGCTACGACCTGACCTTGATTCCGCCTTACGGGACCGTCGATACGATTGGCCAACAGGGTGGCATTGAGACCGGCGAACCCGATTACAGCGCGGGTGTGTACGTGCTGCAATACCCGCCGCCGCCCTGCAGCGTGCGTGGCGTGGCCCCGTGCATTCCCAGCATTATGCTGGATGCCGGCGGCAACGCAGTCGCCTGCGATCCCGCGACTCAGACCTGCTTGCCTCCCGGAACCCTGCCGCCGCACGTCGTAGTGGACGGGCGTGGCCGGATTTCCCACAACACCTATACCAACCTCGGGCCGCATCTTGGCTTCGCTTACCGCGTGGGCGAGAAGACGGTGGTGCGCGGATCAGCCGGAGTTGTGTATGACAACTGGGCCGCCGTCAGCCAGATGTCGCAGAATATCGAGGGCGACTGGCCGGGCATCGGACAGTTGATCGCCAGCAGCGTCAACGCCCCGGGCTCGCAAACAGCTCCGGCCGGCCCGCCCACCGTTTTTGCCCAGGATCCCTTTGCCGGAAATGGAACTGCCGGTTTGCCGGGGCCGACTCCATTCAGCTCCGCCTTGGTGAATTGGTTCTATGATCCGCATATCAAGAATGCCTACGCCTACCAGTACAACTTCGGTATCCAGCGCCAGTTGAACAATTCGACGACTGTGACCGCCAGCTATGTGGGATCCAGCACGCGGCGGGCAAATATCGGCGGCATGTACAACACCGCGTTGACTCCCAGTGCGGCCCCCAACCCTCAGTCGCGATCGTTGTTCCCCTACATGATCGCCGGCTTTTATGACCGCAGCGTCGGGTTCGCCGACTACAATGCGTTCCAGCTTCAGTTGGATAAACGGTTCTCCGGTGGCCTGGCCTACCAGGTTGCCTACACCTTCTCGAAAGCACTCACCGAGAACGACGGCTGGTTCGGCGCCGAGGGCAAGAACGTCGCCGATCCTTACAACCCGAGAGCGAGCTTGAGTCCGGCCGGGTACAACCTGCCACACATCCTCACCGCCAACGTGGTGTACGAGCTTCCCTTCGGCAATGGCAAGCGCTACTCCAGCGGGCACCACGCGGTTGATTACGTGCTCGGCAACTGGCAGGTCAACAGCATCTTCACCATCCGTTCCGGCCAACCCTATGGCGTGATTGACGGTGAAGATCAGGCCAACACCGGAAACACCGGGTGGGCGGGATACGAGCAAGCCAATCTGGTCGGTGATCCCGATAAGGGCGCCTGCCCCAGCGGTGCGCCGGCCAAGGCCCGGACCTGTTACTTCAACACCAGCGCATTTGCCAAACCTACCTTTGGAACCTTCGGCAACGTGCGCCCCAACGGGTTCCAGCAGCAGCGCTTCTGGAACGTCGATGCATCGGTCTTCCGGCAGTTCCCCCTCTGGAGCGACAGCCGGCGCCTCGAGTTCCGCGCCGAAGCATTTAACCTGTTCAACACGACCATCCTGGGCACGCCCGGGAACGACGTCAACAATCCGGGCGGTCTCGGCATTGTCACCAGCGCAGCCAACCAGGCTCGACAACTACAGTTCGGCTTGAAGTTCATTTTCTGAAAGCCGAATTCTCTTAAACAACTTCGCCCGTCCTGCCTCCAAGGCAGCGGCGGGCGAAAGTTTTTTGGAGGGCCTGCTCCGGTACTCTGGCTAGAGGGTTTTCAGTGCAACCACGTTTACCGGGGAGCTGGGGGCCCGCGCGGGAAGCTTGATCTGCAGGTTGCGCTCACTCTGCTGGAAGGTCAGTGGTTCTCCATTGGCGAGCAGGCGCGCGGAAATGACTTTGGCCTCGAGTCCGGCCAATTCCAGGCCGGTCGAGGGCCAGTCGAAAATGTGCACGAACACGGAATTGCCCTTTGCGGTAGTCCGCAGCGACGCAACTCCCTGGACCGGACCGTAGGTTGTCTCGTAAATCGACTCGCCGTTCACCGCCAGCCATTCGCCAATCGCGCGCAGGCGGTCCTGAAATTCAGGCTGGATCGTCCCGTCCGGCCGTGGACCTACATTCAGAAGAAAGTTTCCACCGCGGCTGGCAACTTCCACCAAACCTCGAATCAAGAACTCCGCCGACTTGAATTCCCGATCATGCACGTTGTAGGCCCACGTATTGTTGATAGTCATGCACGTCTCCCAAAGCTGAAAATCCTCGGGCCTGGGGACGACCGGCTTCAACTGTTGCTGAATACTTGTGTCCACGGCGTTAAAACGAATGCCCTTGGTGGGAATTCCGGTGGGGATAAACTGCTCCGGCGTTTGATAATCTCCCGGCACGCCAATTCGATCGTTGACCAGCGTGGGCGGCTGCAAATGCCGGATCAGTTCGATAAATCGACGGCCATTATATTTTTCCTGGTGATGCAAACCATCGAACCAGATCAGCGCGGCCGGACCGTACCGGGTCAGCAGCTCGGTGAGCTGCAACTGCATGTAATCCAGATAGAGAGGCCACTCCGGACGAGCGGGTTCGCCGTTCCAGTTCTCCGCCGCGAGCTTCGAGGTGTCACGAAATGCCGGATGGTGCATGTCGGGAGGCGAATAGTAGAAGCCAAGAGGCATGGCTCTTTCTTTGCAGGCTGCGGACAGCTGCGCCACTATGTCCTTGCCGTAAGGCGTGTTGGTGATTTTGTAATCGGTGTAGGAGGTATCGAACATGCAGAAGCCGTCGTGGTGTTTGGTGGTAAACACCATGTATTTCTGCCCCGCGGCGCGGGCCAGATCGACCAGGGCAAAGGGGTCGAACTTCGTGGGATTAAATCGCTTGGGTAGCTCGCGATACTCGGCTTCCGTGATGCCGCCGGGCTTCGGAACCATGATCGGCCATGAGGCTTCTACGCTGGCCAGCGAATAGGGCCCCCAATGGATGAACATCCCGAACTTGGCGGCCCGATACCAGGCGGTGCGTTCATCGTCCTGGAAGGGCCATGCGAGGGCAAAACTGGGGCAGAGCGGAGCACAGGCTGCGGCCAGGGCGAGTCTGAGGAAATCGCGGCGACCATCACAATAAGCGCTCATGATAGCCGTCGAACATTACCAACATCGATCCTCGCGTGTCAATGATAATTAGACACATGCGGTCGAGCATGGGAGCTGGAAGCTTTCCAGGAATCTTCCGGCCGGCTGGCGTATAAGCGCTCAAATGGCGTACACTGTCCCGATCCTTGGCGGTCCCTCAGTAATACTGAAAACGGATATTAAGGTAAGGATGGTGGTGGCGCCGTCACACTATCGCCTGCGACTCAGCGCGCAACCAGCAGGAGCGTCCATCGAGGTGACCAGATGAAGAGATTGGGAATGACACTGCGGCTCAAGCCTGGAAAAGCGGACATTTACAAGACCTATCATGCGGCGGTTTGGCCCGAGGTTCTCGACAAGATAAAGGAGTGCAATATCCGGAACTACACCATCTTTTTTAAGGACGACATCCTGTTCAGCTACTTCGAGTATCACGGGAATGACATGAAAGCCGATTGGGCGAAAATGGCCGCTCACGGCAAGACCCAGGAATGGTGGGCGATCATGGAACCCATGCAGGATCCTCTACCCACCCGCAAGGAAGGCGAGTGGTGGGCGGGAATGGAGGAAGTCTTCCACCTGGATTGAAACATGCCGCATTTTGAGGCGAAGACGATAACCTGCCAGAGATAACCATGCCACAGCACGTAATTGACTCAATCTCAACCCGGGATGCGCGGTTTCCCTTGCCTCCAGGAGTGGGGACCGATTCCGTCCATACTAGTCCCGAGTACTGCCTGGCAGTGACTTTGCTTGCCAGTGGCGATCTTTGCGGGACCGGCATCGCTCTCACCCTGGGCGACGGCAATCGGCTGGTGTGTGAGGCCATTGAGTTGCTGGCGAAGCCACTGGCGGGTCTGCCCATCGAGGAACTCATGTCGGACTTCGGGCGCAGGTCCCGGATGCTGGCGGACGACCCCTGCTTGCGCTGGCTGGGTCCTCACAAAGGTATCGTGCACCTCGCCCTCGCTTCCCTCACCAACGCCTGCTTTGATTTATGGGCCAAGAGCCGGGGCCTTCCACTATGGAAGCTTTTGCTGGATCTCACTCCGCAACAGGTCGTTGACCTTCTCGATCTTAGCTATCTGGAAGATGTGCTCACGAAAGAGGACGCGCTGGCGCTGTTGCAGGCAAACCTGGCAGATCGCGCCAGCCGTAAGTCGATTCTTACAACCGGCTATCCGGGTTATGACACCTCTGTCGGGTGGATGGCCTATGACGACCAGAAAGTCTCCGACCTGGCGGCACGCGCAGTGGACCTGGGTTTCCGCGCGTTCAAACTGAAGGTGGGATCGCCGGATTCGACTCGCGATCTGCGCCGGGCCGCTATGCTGCGCGAACGCATTGGCAGTTCCGGCACTCTGATGTTCGACGCCAACCAGTATTGGAGTCTCCCCGAAGCCATACGGATGTGCCGCAACCTCGCCGAGTTTCGGCCGTTATGGATCGAAGAACCTACGCACCCCGATGATATTCATGCCCATATGACCCTGGCGAAGGAGATTGCGCCGATAAAAATTGCCGCGGGAGAACATATTCCCAATCGCGTGCTGT
The DNA here is from genome assembly GCA_963699935.1 of Terriglobia bacterium. Lineage (GTDB taxonomy): Bacteria > Acidobacteriota > Terriglobia > Terriglobales > Acidobacteriaceae > JAIQFF01. Next base: position 37,636 of record CAVOVU010000011.1, on the reverse strand, counting down.
TCAAGAACTTCCTGCAGTACGGCGGGGTCCACTTCGTGCAGGCCGATTGCACTAGACTGGCCGGGGTCAGCGAGTTTCTCACGGTTAGCCTGCTGGCGAAAAAGTTTGGATTGCCGGTGCCGCCGCATGTCGGAGACATGGGACAAATCCATCAGCATCTGGTGTTGTTCAACCATATCGCCATGGGGCACGAAGTCCTGTTCCTGGAACACATACCGCACCTGCGCGATTATTTTGTTTTTCCTGCCCGGGTGATTGGCGGCTATTACCAGGTTCCGAACGAACCCGGCGCATCCTGCGAACTGCTGCCCGCGAAGGCGAAGCGATGAGCGAGTCTCTGGTCCTGGGCATCGGCTTGACCATGGTCGCCGGTCTGATGTCGGGCAACTGCATGCTCCCCATGAAATTTGCCCGCAGCTGGAAATGGGAGCATATCTGGCTGGTTTTTAGCATTGTCTCTCTTTTGGTGCTTCCCTGGGCGCTGGCTTTTGCGCTGGTAGGCAATCTTTTTGGGACTTACCAGGCACTGTCCATCCGTCAACTCGCCATCCCGTTTTCATTCGGCATGGGGTGGGGCGTTGCGCAGGTGCTCTTTGGCATCTCGGTGGCGCGCCTCGGCCTGGGTCTGGCCTACGCGATCATTGTGGGGTTGAGCGCGCTGTTGGGAACTTTGGTGCCGCTGTTCGTGCAACTGCGGGAAGGCACCGCAGGCCATACGCTGGCGCTGGTCCTGACCGGCGTCACTGTAATGGTGGCTGGCATCTGCCTGGCTTCCTGGGCGGGCGAGTTAAGGGAACGCGGGGAGTCCGGAATTTCCTCGGAACCGCGTCGAGCCTACTTTGGCGCACTGATGCTGGCGATCCTTTGTGGTCTCGCCGCCCCAATGCTGAATTATTCCTTCGCGTTTGGACAAGACATCGCCAGAGAAGCCGTGCGATTGGGAACTTCGCAGGTCCGCGCCGGATACGCGGTATGGCCCATTGGACTTGCCGGCGGACTGATCCCGAACGTGGCTTACAGCCTCTACCTGCTCTCCCGGAACCAAAGCTGGGCAGTTTTCCGTTCCACCGCTGTTCCCGACAGTCTCCAGGCCACTCTCATGGGGGTGCTGTGGATGGGAGCTTTTGCCTTGTATGGAATGGGAGCGCTCTATCTCGGCGCTTACGGAACTTCCATCGGCTGGGGCCTGCTGCAAATCTTCATGATTCTGACCGCCACCCTCTCCGGTGTTTTGACGGGAGAATGGAATCGATCGCCGCTTTTGGCCAGGCGGGTTCTGGGTTTAGGTTTAGCCAGTCTGGTCGGCGCCACTGTGCTTTTGGCACTCGCGAACCGCTAGGGCTCGGGCGACTTGTAGTACATTTACGGTGATCAACGTGGAAAATAATTCATCAGAAGTCAACTCAGAATCGCGAGGTTTGCTAAAAGAAAGTCTCGCCGTACAGTTGCGCGAAGCTATCCTCGCAGGGAGGATTTTGCCCGGAGAGAAGATCATTGAAGGGCGCTGGGCACGTCAATTCGGAGTGGCGCAGGTTTCGATCCGGGAAGCGCTTAACATCCTGACGACTGAGGGCTTTGTGACCAAAGGACACGGGCGTAGCGCTCGAGTCCTCAAACTGGGCGATCCCGAAATCATCCAGATTTACCAGCTTCGTGGCGCGCTGGAGGGATTGGCAGCCAGGCTCGTTGTCGAACAGAAACTTCCACTAGACGATCTCGAAGGCGCTTTGGCGGAGATGCAGGACGCCGTCCAGCAAAATGACCTTCGTAAAGTAGTGGATCGAGTGCAACAATTTCATCTTTGCCTGCTCGAAAAGGCCGGCAACCCCTTTCTTTGGGACACCGCCCGCAGAGTAATCATACCGTTGTATGCTTTCACCCGGATCCGCGCCTTAGCCAAGAACCTGGATGCCGCTCCCTGGGGACTCCAGCTACAGAACCATCGCAGAATTGTCGATGCAATCCGTATGGGAAACCCAAGTGTGGCCGAGCAAGTGGTAATTCACGTAATCAATCTGTTTCTTGAATCCGCCCTCGAAGTGTGGGCCCATTAGCAGGAATCAGCTCCGCCTGGTGCCCTTGTTGCGATGGCTTTCCACCAAATTGGGACTCGTTTGAGGGCATCAGACAGGTGGCCGTCAATCTCGGGTTTGGTACAGAAAAACGGGGCGGGTCAACCAACCGCGGGCTCACATTGCGATTGGCACAGCAAACTGGGGCACTTCCGGGTCAGATTGTACTGGCATGCAAGTGGCGCTGGCAGTCCTCCTCCTGATCAGTTCGGGGCTCATGATTCGGACTTTTCATGCTCTGACCACGGGCACCGAGCTTGATGTACGCCGGCATGTGGCCTGTTCATGGAAACGCATCTGCGGCATCTGAATCTTTGTAGCTCCTCCACAACCAGGAAAGGTGGCTTGAACTCTGCGAACTGGCAGCCAACCAGACTCGGACACATTGCTAAAGCTGACTGCAGAAATTGACGGCCTTCTAGCGGAAAAACAAAATGGCCCTCGCTCTTCAAACGAGAAACGTTCGAAGCGGGACATAACACGCCTTCAGGATCGTTGCAGGTCGATTGCGAATGGTTGCGCTACCGCAGGTCACTGCGACTGCCACCGGACTTCAGCATCGGGCTTGCCTTCCTGCATTTCCTGATGCCTCAATTAAAGCCACGCAGAAACTTGATCAAAGCATCGACTTCATTGAAGCTTCTGGTTGAACCCTGGCATCGTGCCGCGGCCTTCGATGATGGTCTGGCGCACTTGCTTATCTGTCGCCGGCGCGCCACTCGGAAGAGTTGAGCGAAGGAACAGCCCATGCAGTTTGGGCGGCTGTTTGTGGAGCTCAGGGTTTGACATCTCATGGCATTCAGCACATTTGGCGTCGGTGTAGGTGTAGTCGGCGGTGGCGGTCAGGACTACAACGAAAAGCGTCCGCACAGCAGCTTGCAGTACCGTACACCAGCGGAGTTCGCAGCGCAGGCTGTGGGCTTCTACAGAAATGAAGCGGGGCAAGAGGCCTCAAACGCCGGCCCCTTGCCCCACACCCCCATCCCCGCTCCAGAGAAAGGCATGTGGGGCGAACAGAAACCGGAGAAAGTCTCATTATCCGTGGACTAAAGATGGGGGGCAGGTCAGACTATTTTTACTTGCCTGAGTAGACTCTTCTTAATTATGTTGAGCGAACGGTATAGACCCCATGAGGCAAATCGTCCTAAAGGCACCTGGTGAGTTGGTTGAACGGCAAGTTCCCACTCCCCAAGTTCCTTGTGGGGAAGCGCTGCTTCGAATACTCCGAGTCGGCGTTTGTGGCAGCGATTTCAATGCCTTTGCTGGCCGACATCCTGCCTATACCTATCCTCGCGTGCTGGGCCATGAACTGGCAGGCGAAGTCGTTGAGGCTGGTCCTAATCAGTTGGGCATTAGAGCGGGTGATCGTTGCGCGATTGACCCATACGTCAGCTGCGGTGTCTGCACGGCATGCAAACGTGGCCGCACCAACTGCTGCGAGCGCCTCCGTGTTCTTGGGATACACGTTGACGGAGGTATGCAGGCGCTGCTGCCCGTGAGGTTTGATCTTTTGCATAAATCGGCCACTCTCTCCCTCGATCAATTGGCGATGATTGAAACGCTAGGAATTGGAGCGCATGCAGTCGAGAGAAGCGAACTGAAAGCGGGGGAACAGGCCCTGGTGATTGGAGCTGGCCCCATCGGGCTGGGCGTGATCTTGTTCGCTAAAGCCGCAGGGGCCAATGTGCGCGCGGTAGAACGTAACCCCTTCCGACGGACATTTGCCGAGCGGTTGGGAGCGGAGGCTACGCCGCTGCCTGGCGACCGGCTCGCGGATGTTGTCTTTGACGCCACTGGAAGCGCTGATTCGATGGGAAAGAGTCTTTCCTACGTAGCGCCGACAGGCCGTTTGGTTCTTGTGGGCCTCACTCCTGATCCCATCTCGATCGATGATGCATTGTTCCATAAACGGGAGGTTACCCTTTACGCGAGCCGCAACAGCCGGGACCAGTTTCCTAGAATTGTTCGTATGATGGAGGAAGGCATGTTTGACACGGTTTCATGGATCACGGATCGTATGCCACTTAGGGAAGTGCCGCTACGATTGAAAGACCTTCCCACGAAAACAACGCTAATTAAGGCTTTGGTCCATCTGGACGGCTCGGACACATAGTCGCAGCAGGTACCATGCCGTGCTGGCGAGTGAACCAACTCAACATTACTTTGCCGGCTCAATTCGAGAGGTCCATGAAAAGTGCGCCTATGATGAAAGAATTTCAAGGGTTGGGACCCTTGGCTGCCGCGAGCACCCTTGGAACAGAGCACACTCGCTCCTACTCCGGGTAAAGAAGCACTTTCAGTGCACGCTTCTCGGTGCATAGGTCAAAAGCCGTGCGCCACTCAGATATCGGGAGCTTGTTCGAGATGAGGTCGTTGATCCGAACCCGACCTTGAGCATAAATTTTGACCATTCGATTCCAAGTTTGCGCTGTGTAACAGATCGATCCAGCAAGCTTGAGCTGCTTGTAAAAGATCTGATCAATCGGGAACGTAATCTCGCGTCCGCAGATTCCAACCTGGGTGTAGCGTCCCATTGGTCTCAACGCTTCAACACAACCACGCACTGAACTTTCGTGACCCGCACATTCGAAAGCTACATCAACTCCGCGGGTGCCAGTAATCCGGCGAACCGCGTCCAGCAGATTCTCCTCACCGACCTGTATGACGGCCGCCGCTCCGAAGCGGCGGGCAGCTTCCAGTCGAACTTCGTCCCCTTGGGTCCCGGCTACAATCGTCTTCACGCCTTCGGCTACGAGCAGTTTGAGACATAGCAACCCCATCGGCCCGGGGCCGGAGACTAAGGCGACATCACCAATTCGCACCTTCGTCACTTCGGTGACTGCCTGGATTGCAGCTGCGAACGGTTCACTGAGGGCAGCCTCTTCCAGGGAAAGCTCTTCCGGCACACGATATAATTGATCCGGGCGCATGACTACATAACGTGCAAAGCCTCCATTTACCCCATGTCCCATGCCTCTCCGGTTGGAGCAGAATATGAAATTCCCGGAGAGACAATATTCACATTTACCGCAAGTCACCGCAGTGGCTCCCAACCCGGCAACTTTCTCACCAACCGCGACACTGGTCACATTTGCCCCAACCTCGACGACCGAACCTGCAAATTCATGCCCAAGAATCACAGGAGGGTAATTGCGAAAGGTGTCGTGGAGGACGTGTATATCAGTTCCACACACGCCGCAGAAGCCAACCTCCACCTTTACCAAGTTCTCGCTGACGGTGGGCTCCGCAACATCAAAGACGCCGACGTTTCCATCTCCGGCAGCGTATTTTATTAAGGCTTTCACTGGCTCGATTCGCTAAAGGAACATTTCCAGCCTGAGGCGACCTAGGACGTCCTTACGGTGAAAATACCACACAACCGTGTGCTCCTCGGAGAAAGCCATAGAAATGATATTGGTGGTCAGCCACTTCATCTTGTGTTGATTGGCCTCGCTTCTGATGCTTCTCGGAAAGCCCGGTCGGGGCTCGAGTCTCGATATCTTGCGCACAAAAGATTCGCCGCGGTGCGTAATACGGTCCGTTTCGGTGTGTAACACCAGCGCCTCCCACCGGTCACGATACGTCGATCGCAAGTTGACGAGGCGTGTTATGGTGCATTACTTTTCCAGATGTAGCAGGAATTCCTCAGACCTCTTTTTCCAATGGGGCTGATACTTTCACGCCGCTGGAAGGGAAAAACCAAACCAGCGGAAAAGACAGTTTGGCAGGATCAATAATGCCAACGATTGCATCGAGGTGCCATCCGTGACTCATCGATTGACGGTTGCGCAAGCCATTGTCGCCTTCCTCCAGAATCAGTTCACTTCCCGGGATGGACGGGAAGTGCGCTTCTTCGAGGCCTGCATTGGAATTTTTGGCCACGGCAATGTCGCCGGGATGGGGCAGGCCCTGGAGCAGGATCCAGGATTGCGCTACATGCTCTGTCGCAACGAGCAGGCCATGGTGCACACCGCGGCCGCCTTCGCGAAGATGAGCAACCGGATGCGCTCAATTGTGTGCACCACATCCATAGGGCCTGGGGCGACCAACATGGCGACGGGAGCGGCACTGGCCACCATCAATCGCTTGCCCGTCTTGCTCCTTCCGGGTGACATTTTCGCCAAGCGCACCGTCGCCCCCGTACTGCAACAACTGGAATTTTCAGGTTCTCAGGATGTTTCGGTCAACGATTGCTTCAAGCCGATTTCCCGCTATTGGGACCGCATCAATCGACCCGAGCAGATCCTGACTTCGCTGCCGGAAGCCATGCGCGTGCTCACATCTCCAGCAGAGACCGGTGCCGTCACGCTCTGCCTGCCGCAGGATGTTCAGGCGGAAGCATTCGATTTTCCTGAGGACTGGTTCCGCAAGCGGACGTGGTTTGTTCCGCGGCCACAGGCAGATCGCGGGCTGCTGGCTACCGCGACTGAATGGATTCGCAAAGCGAAACGGCCTCTCATTATCGCCGGGGGCGGTCTCATCTACTCGGACGCCAGTGCGGCGCTGGCCGAATTTGTTTCCAAGACGGGCATTCCAGTAGGTGAAACCCAGGCAGGCAAAGGCTCGCTCCCTTACGACCATCCTCAGCAACTGGGTGCGATGGGCGTGACCGGCACTCCGGGAGCCAACATTACCGCCCGGGAAGCAGACCTGGTTATCGGCATTGGCACCCGTTACAGCGATTTCACCACCGCTTCGAAAACGGCGTTTCAATGTCCCACCGTGCGATTCATCAACATCAATATCGCCGAGTTTGATTCCCATAAGCAATCGGCATTGCCCCTTACCTCCGATGCCCGCGCGTGTCTGGAAGAGCTGACCGCGGCGCTGGGAGATTTTCGAGTTGATGCGGAGTACGCCGCTCGGGTCAAGGAGCACCGCGAGAAATGGGAGGTTGAAGTCGACCGGATCCACGCAATACGAATCGGCCCTCCCATCAGCCAGGGCGAAGTAATCGGCATCGTCAACCAGGTCTGCGGTGCGAAAGACGTCGTGGTATGCGCGGCCGGTAGTTTGCCGGGCGATCTTCACAAACTTTGGCGGACACGCGATTCGAAGGGCTATCACATGGAGTACGGCTTCTCCTGCATGGGCTACGAAATTGCCGGCGGCATCGGAGTAAAGATGGCCGATCCAGAGCGCGAAGTCTTCGTCATGGTTGGAGATGGCTCGTATCTGATGATGGCCCAGGAAATTGTCACGGCGGTGCAGGAGGGATACAAGCTGAACATCGTCCTGTTGGACAATCACGGTTTTTCCAGTATTGGAGGACTCAGCCGGGCCTGCGGTAATCGTGGCATGGGCACCGACTATCGTTATCGCCAAGGCGACTCCTACAGTGGAGGGACCCTTCCGGTGGACTTTGTTGCGAACGCGGCAAGCCTGGGCGCGCATGCCGTCCGGGCAACGACGGGTAGCGAGCTCCGAGCTGCACTCGTGGATGCGCGTAAGCGATCCGAGACGACCGTTGTTGTGGTAGAGACGGCTATCGATGAGCGCGTCCCCGGCTATGAATCCTGGTGGGATGTCCCCATCGCAGAGGTTGCCAAATCTCCCGCCGTGCGAGAGGCTCGCCGTGAGTACGAGAAAGCCAGGCAGGGGGAGAAAATCTTATCGTAGTACGCTAAACCAGCCACTGCAGCCCCACCACGCCTGTAGATCGGCGCCTAGACAATTCCCTTCCCTTCCACAAACTTGATATAGCGATCCACAGGCAGGTTCGTGAACCGGTCAACTCGCGACGAGGGTGCGGGCCAGCGAATTTCGAGCCAGTCCACCTTCCCAGCTGGCCCCAGGCCAAGAATTTCCCGCGGATCGTGTGAAGACAGGTAGCTTCCGCCACTGGTCTTGATGCGTGAGAATTTCTTACCGCCGGCAAACCAGGCCAGCCGCGCCCCGACAGCATCGCGATTGCTGGTGTGCCCTTCAAGCTTGATTCCCAGCCAATGATTGCCCGTCCCTGAATGATTTTGCAGCAGCACTGGGGCGCCCCCGTTAACTCCGATCAGAACGTCCAATTTCCCATCATTGTCGAAATCGCCAATTGCCAGGCCGCGCGCGGCAAGCGTTTTCGAGAAAGCAGGTCCGGCTTCCGCGCTTACGTTCTGGAACTTTCCGTTGACTTGGCGAAACAAGAGGAGGGGCTCGCGGTATGTGACGGTTTGTGAACGCTGACTGACCATGTCATCGGGATGGCCGTTGGCGAGAATCAGATCGACCACGCCATCGTTGTCATAATCGAAAAACTTCAACCCCCAGCCGCTGAGCAGACGAGTAGCTTGGGCGATGGACTGGCCTTGCGCGACGTCAGCGAAGCTTTCGTCCTTGAGGTTGCGGTAAAGCGAAAATTTCTCTTGGTCGATATTTGCGACGAACAGGTCCTGCCAGCCGTCGTTGTCAAAATCCGCCGAGTCCACGCCCATACCGGAGCGCGCCTGACCGTTTTCACCGTAACCTACTTCTGCGGCAACGCCGATCTGTTCCCACTTATTTGCACCCCGGTTGACGAAGAGAGAATTTGGCTCAGTATCGTTGGCGACAAAGAGATCCATCCAACCGTCATTGTTAATATCGGTTGCCACAACGCCCAGGGACTTGCCCGGTGTCTTGCCAATGATGGTGCCGTGGCCGACTTCCGTGAAGGTTCCGTCTCCGTTGTTGTGGAACAGATAGCTGACCGTGGGATGAAATGCACGTGGGATGCAATAGTATTTTTGGCCAGAATCGTTCCCGCCGCACGAGTGGCGGTCTTCGAGCAAATAGCGCACAAAACTGCAAACGAACAGATCCAGCCGGCCATCGTTGTCAAAATCAAACCATACGGCACTGGTGGTCCAGCCGGAAATTTCAATTCCCGCTTGCTTGGTGACGTCGGTAAACGTGCCATTTCTGTTGTTTCGGTACAGCAGTGTGCGCCCGCATGCCGTGACAAACAGGTCTGGATAGCCGTCATTGTCGTAGTCCCCGACAGCAATGCCCATGCCGAACGTTCCCCCCGCCACACCCGCCTCCTCCGTGACGTCGGTGAACGTACCATCCCGGTTATTCCGGTAGAGAGCATTTCGAAGCGGCTTATGGGGCTGGTAAAATTCCGAAGGCCCGCTGTTTACCAGATAGATGTCCATCCAACCATCGTTGTCGTAATCAAAGACAGCGCAGCCGGGACCCAGGGTCTCTGGGAGATAGTGCTCGGAAGACATGGCATTTTCGTGGGTCCAGACAATGCCGCTGCGGTTGGCAGGAATCTCTTCGAAAATCTGGGATACAGCGGATAAGGCAAGCCGCGATGAGGCAGCCAATATCCCCATTCCGATCAGGAACTCGCGCCGGTTGATGGCGGGAAAAGTGCCACACTTCGATTGTTCCCAACTAGGTGAAATAGTTGTCTCCCTGACTTCCTGGCACTGTTCTGCCGGCCAGCTCCCGAAAGTCTCTCTAAGTATCATCTAGCAGAGCTTGCCGGCACGTGGGGACTTCCTCCCCAACCGAATCGACTCGCTAGGTCTTGGCCGTCGAATTGAATGGCTCAATAGTGGATGTTTTCTAGTTATGCATACGATTGCGCTTGCCGGAACTGTCGATGCAACATCCCCTCTGACTCTGTAACCAGCATATCCTGGCTCTTTGTTCGCCCTGCTTGGAGCTTGATTTCGGGCCATGGGCCAATTTTCTCTCACTGCAGCCACTAAAACAAGCCGATTTGCCAGAAAGACCACCCTGTGTGAGCTCACGGCCACCCCATCCGCACCCCATCCGGACATCACTGGGACGGCCCAGCGGGGAAATTTCCTCCCCCAATCACCAAACATGTTTACAGCTGAAAATCTTTATGGTAACGTTTGCACATTTCCGGGGTTGCTGAACTTCGATTTCCTTCAGGGGGTGTACTGATGAGGGGTTCCTTTCGCTTCCATGAACGGACTGTGAAGTTGGTGCTGCTGGCGCTGACCTTCCTGCTTTCTTCAAGCCTCTACGCTCAGATTGATACTGGGTCCATCGTGGGAATCGTGAAAGATCCCAGCGGGGCCGTGATCTCTGGGGCGACGGTGACTCTCAAGAACTCGGCAACCGGAGTTACCCGGGTCGTCACCACCAACCAAGACGGCGGCTACCAATTTGCCGCCGTGACACCCGGTGTGTATTCGGTGCAGGCCTCCTCGGCGAATTTTGAATCCGCCATCAGCAACAACATCGAGATTGACGTGCAATCACGGCCGGCGATTGATTTCACATTGAGGCTGGGGCAATCCACCCAGGTGGTGGAGGTTTCTTCGGCCGCGCCCGTATTGCAGACCGAAAGCGCCGATGTTGGCGGCGTGGTCCAGGGTGAGCAGATCGTTGACCTGCCCTTGAATGGCCGACGTTATTCCGATCTGGCCCTTCTGGAAGCCGGCATCCAGCGCAACCAGGTGAACCAGAACAACACCGCGCCCGACCGTTTCAGCTCAAACGGGAACCTGGAGACGCAAAATTATTTCTCACTCGACGGAATCGACAACAACTCAGGATCGACCAACCTGCAGGAGAGTTCCGTGCAGGTGATCCAGCCTCCACCTGACGCTCTCCAGGAATTCCGGATTCAGACCAGGACCTACTCCTCGGAATTCGGCACGGCGGCGGGCGCAGTGGTGAATGCCACCATCAAGTCGGGGACCAATTCCTTTCATGGCGACGTCTGGGAGTTCCTCCGCAACAGCTCACTCGATGCCAACTCTTATTTCAACAACCACAATGGCGTCCCCCGCGGACACTTCACCCAAAATCAATATGGCGCCACCATCGGTGGCCCAGTTTGGAAGAACAAAACTTTCTTCTTCGGGGATTTCCAGTTCTTCACTAGCCGCAGGGCCACCACCATCCAATCTGTGGTGCCTACGCCGCTGATGAAAACCGGAGACTTCACGGAATTGAGCCAGGCCTTGACCGATTCCCCCGTGGCTGGCCAGACCGGTTGCGTAGCCGGAAATGTGGTCGCCGCCGGATGTCTCGACTCCACCGCAACCCAGTTGGTTGCAATTTTCCCTGACCCGAACATTCCGAGCCAGGTAGCAAACCAGGGGACACCCGGAAGCTGGAATGGCGGCCCCAATTATCAATTTCAGTATTCCGTTCCGAAGGACACTTACTCGTTCGATGCTCGTATCGACCACACTCTCAACCGCAAGAATCTTCTTTTCGGACGCTATAGCCAGTTCATCATCAACAACCAGGATCCGCCGTGGACCCAGGATCCGGTGGCCGGCAATGGCAACTTTGCCACCGCGTACAACATCCATGAGCGCTCAGTCGCGGTGGCGTGGGATACCACGCTACACTCCTCTCTACTCAACGAGCTGAGGTTTGGCTTTAATCGCGACTACGCCCACAGCGACCCGATTGGACTTCAATTGGGCACGTCGCTCGCCCCCGGGTTTGGGCTGACCGGAATTCCAGTCGGACCCAATACCGCCGGCATTCCGCCGATTGAAATCAATGGGCTGACTCGCATCGGAACTTCGCCCTGGAGGCCACAGTTCCAAATCTCTCAAGTCTGGCAGATTCTCGACAACCTGAGCTGGCTTAAGGGGAACCACAGCTTCAAGTTCGGCTACGAGTATCGGCACTGGAGCAACAACTTCCTGGATATCCGCGCCCCGCAGGGAGAAATCGGTGTAAATGGCATCTACACCGCCGGCGGAGGTTTCGGATTGCCGGACTTTCTGCTGGGCGACGTCGATTCCACGGTCTTTGTAACCCCCACCGTGGTTCACAACTACACCAATGGAAACAGCTTTTATGGACAAGACACGTGGCGGGTGCGGCCGAATCTGACTGTCACCTACGGATTGCGCTACGAACTCTATTCGCCTTTACTGAATCATCAGGATCAACTCAGCAACTTCACCCCAGCCAATGGCGGCGGCTTGGTCACGGTTACACCGGGCGCCTCGGGCTGGTTTGAAAGATCGCTGATTCATCCGGATCGAAACAACTTCGCGCCCCGGTTCGGCTTCAGTTATCACCCCTTGGAGCCAGTTGTCTTGCGCGGCGGTTACGGGATCTTCTACCAGCAGGGCGTTCGTATCGGTTCCGAGAGCATTCTGGCTCTGAACCCGCCGGCTGTGATTTCCTACAGTCTGGGGCAAGGACTAGGGAGTACAACGCCGGTCTTTCAACTGCAGGATGGATTTCCGATCGGTCAGTTCACTTCACCCACGATTGACCTGACGCAACTTCAGATCCGCGCCCAAGATCCAAACCAACGGACTGGGTACGTCGAGCAGGCCAGCTTCGGGCCGCAGGTCCAAATCAACCAGAACTTGTCCCTGGACGTGAGTTACGTCGGCAATTTTGCGCGGAAAATGAACCGGCTGCGCGACGCAAATCAAGGGATCTTTACGGGCAATTTTGACGGCACCGGGAAACCGATTGACACTTACCCGTTTGCGAACCTGAACACGACCAACAGCAGCGCCAGTGGAAGCCACGCCTTCCTGGAGCTGGCCACCAACGACGGTAATTCCGACTATAATGCGCTGCTCGTGTCTCTCAGGCGTCGCTCATCCAGGGGAATGGCCTATGGAGTGAGCTATACCTGGAGCCACAATATCTCCGATTACGTGGACAACCTGACGGGCGGGGCTTTCCCTCAAAACTCCTACGACTACGCTGCCGAACGCGGTGACTCGATGTTCGACGTTCGTCATCACATCGTGGGCTATCTCACTTATGAATTGCCGATTGGAAAAGGCAAGAAGTATCTGGGCGAGGGCGGAATCGCAAGCTACGTTCTTGGTGGATGGCAAATAAACACCATCGTCACGGCCCAGTCGGGCGCCACCATTCAGCTGAATGCACCCGATACCAGCCTGTCGGGAGGCAATCACGTTTCCCGTCCGGACTGCATTGGCGATGCGCGCTCCGGCGCTTCCGATGACCCACGAACCGGTTTTTGGCTGAATCCAAATGCGTTCGCCATGCCGGCAACCGGTCAATTTGGCAATTGCGGGGTCGGACGATATCACGGACCCGGCTTCACCAATGTGGACCTCAGCTTCTTCAAGATCGTGCCGGTGAGAGAGAGCATGCGGTTCGAGCTCCGCGCGGAAATGTTTAACGCATTCAACCACGCCAACTTCTCGAATCCCAATTCGTTCTTTGCGCCATTCACACTCGGGCCGGGCGGGTTCGGTGCCATAGCTTCCACCATTGGCGACCCCCGTGAGATTCAATTCGGGCTCAAGTTCTATTTCTAGTTCCCGGGCGCTTCTCCCTAGACCGCCAGATTCCGAAGCTCGGAGTCTGGCGGCGACCGGGTTGTTTGGAAGGCTAGTCAGTACGAGATAGAAATCTTCAACCGAACTACTACATCCCATATGATGCGATATCTTTGCTTTGCCCTGTCCTTCCTGCTTTCTTCGGTGCTCTTCGCCCAAACCCCGTACGACTCGTCGATCACAGCGTCGCCCAATGCGCACGAGTTGCCCATCAACCGAGGTTCGACAGCGCTTTGGCAAAGCCTGAAGAAGTTGCATACGCGCGCCAGCCTGATCATGGTTACCGCGCACCCCGACGATGAAGACGGCGGCATGCTGACTTACGAATCGCGCGGACAGGGTGCGCGGGTCACGCTCCTGACCCTGAATCGCGGCGAAGGCGGCGCCAACGTGATGTCGTCGAACTATTTTGATGGCTTGGGGCTGGTCAGAACCGAAGAGCTCCTGGCCGCCGGACGGTACTACGGCGTGGACCAATATTGGACTCGGGTCGTGGATTACGGGTTCTCCAAGACCAAGGCTGAGTCGATCGCCAAGTGGACGCATGACCGCGTCCTCTACGATGTGGTTCGCGTTGTTCGCATGACCCGGCCCCTGGTGATCACCTCGGTTTTTGTCGGCGGACCAACCGACGGGCACGGCAATCACCAGACCGCTGGGGCAATGGCGCAGGAGGTATTCAAGGCCGCCGCCGACCCGAATGTATTTCCTGATCAGATCGCTGCGGGACTAAAACCCTGGACTCCTCTGAAGGACTATGCCCACACCCCATGGTTCGGCAATGATGACGGCAAGCTCGCGGTCAATGTGAGCGTTCCCGAGGGCAATTACGATCCGGTCCTGGGTATGTCCTATGTGCAGATTGCGCGCGAAGGCCTGGGTTACCAGAAGTCACAGACCGGCGGAGGCATGATCCCTAAAGCCGGCGCGCTGGATTCTACCTATCATCGCTATGGCGCGCTCATGTCCGTCCCGGATAAAGAGGCTTCATTCTTCGACGGAATTGATACCTCGCTGGCGGGGATCGCCAGTCTGGCGCCGGGCGGCAAGGCGGATTTTCTCCTGCCCGGACTGAAGGAACTGAATGCTCAGGTAGAAGGTGCCATCGCGGAATATTCGGCCGGCCAGCCCGAGAAGATCGCACCGAAATTGGCCAGCGGGTGGAAGGCAACGGAAGCTCTGATCCAACAGGTGAAGGCAAGCCAATTGTCTGACCAGGACAAGTACAACATCACTTTCGAACTTGAAATCAAGAAGGCGCAGTTCAACAACGCGCTGGCGCAGTCGCTGGGGCTGTCCCTGGCGGCGATCATCGCGCCAGAAAAGGAACCCGACCCCCGTTTCGCAATGTTCATGGGCGATCCGGAAACCACGCGGGTGATCATTCCCGGCCAGAAGTTGGGCGTAAAAGTTCACGCCGTGAGCCAGGGCTCCGCACCGGTAAAGCTCGAACAAATCAAGATCCAGGCTACCGATGGAAAAGACTGGGGCATCAAGAGCGCCAGCGAGACCGCGGGAGACCTCATCACAGGCAAACCGGTGGATGCGCGGTTTGATTTGAGCGTGCCCGAGAACGCCACCTTGACCCGCCCTTATTTTTCACGTCCGGATATCGAACAGTCTTACTACGACATTTCCGATATGCGCTATCTCAACTGGCCCCTGCCTCCGTATCCGCTGGAGGCTTGGGCGGAGTTTCGGTACCAGGATGTGCCGGTTCGCATAGCCAGGGTGGTGCAATCGAGCAAGCGTGTTAGCGGACTCGGAGAAGTTCTTGAGCCGCTCGTTGTTGGTCCCGCGGTGTCCCTCAGCATCTCTCCGCGGGCCGGCATTGTGCCCTTGACTGCCAAGACTTTCCAGCTGACCACCAGCGTGCACAGCAATATGAAGAGTCCAGGAAAAGGAACAGTCAAGCTGGATTTGCCCAGCGGGTGGACAAGCCGTCCCGCAACCGCCGAATTCTCCAGCACGGCGGATGGAGACGAACAATCTGTAACCTTCGAAGTGATGCCTGCAGGCCTATCTGAAAAGGTCTATCGCATTACCGCAGTCGCAGAAACCGGGGGGAAAGAATATCGCGAAGGCTACGAACTAACCGGCTATCCAGGCCTCCGCCCTTACTACCTCTACCGGCCTTCCGTTTTGAGAACATCCGGAGTCGATGTAAAAGTCGCGGAGGGTTTGAACGTTGGCTACATCATGGGAAGCGGCGACGATGTTCCCGCTTCTCTCGAAGCCCTGGGGATTCACGTCAGCTTCCTCGCCCCCAATGACGTCGCCACCGCCAACCTGTCCAGGTATAACGTCATCCTCCTGGGAGTGCGCGCCTATGCGGCTCGCGAGGAACTCAAAACCTACAACAGCCGCTTGCTGGACTACGTAAAGAATGGCGGCGTCGTGATCGTGCAGTACAACACTCCTGAATACGATCACAACTTTGGACCGTACCCGTATGTTATGGGAGGAAATCCCGAAGAAGTAACCGATGAGGCATCCAAGGTGGAAATCCTGGATCCCAAGAATCCCATCTTCCTCTGGCCGAATCCGATCACGCAGCGCGATTTCGAAGGTTGGGTTGAGGAACGCGGCTCAAAATTCCTGAAGTCCTGGGATTCACACTACAGCGCATTGCTGTCCACACAGGACGACGCTCAGGAGCCGCAGAAGGGCGGGTTGCTTTACGCCCGGTACGGCAAAGGCGTCTATATCTATAACGCCTACGCTTTCTACCGCCAGCTGCCCGAGGGCGTTCCAGGAGCCTTTCGTCTATTTGCAAATATGGTAAGTCTGCCCAAGAATCCAAATCTGGGCGATGGTGGTGGAATCAAGTAATTCGGAGTGATGGCCCCCTCTTATACGAGGGTCGCCACCTGCGGCACTTCCTCAAGCTGCACCGGCCTGCGCTCGTCGTAAGACTTGCGCGCAGCCAGCCCCATGACCACCGCGACACGGCCATCCATTCCATTGACCGGAACAGGCTCATTCAGCGCTACGGCGCGCACGAACGCCTGCAGTTCGCTGATAAAGCTTTCCGTGTAGCGATCCATAAAGAAATTCAGCGGCAGGTCCCTCTGAATCGCTGAAGCGGTGCTGAGTATTGCCTGATTGGGATAGCAGTTTCCGGTGGCGATCGCGCCCTTGCTTCCCAGGATTTCGACTCGTTGGTCGTAGCCGTACGCCGCCCTGCGGCTGTTGTCGATGGTCCCAATCACCCCGTTCTTGAATTGCAGCACAATCACGACCGTATCCAGGTCGCCGGCCTTTCCGATTTCTGGATCCACCCGCACGCCTCCGGTCGCGTAAATACTTTCGACTTCGTCTCCGATCAGGAAACGCGCCATATCGAAGTCATGAATGGTCATATCGAGGAATATCCCGCCGGACGTCCTGATGTAGGAGATCGGCGGTGGGCCGGGGTCACGGCTGATGATGTGCATCAGGTGTGCCGTCCCGATCTCGCCTCGCACGATGGCCTCGCGGACCCGGACGAAATTGGCGTCAAATCGCCGATTGAACCCGACCTGCAGTTTGACCCCGGCTTTCTTCACTTCTTGAAGAGCGCGATCAATGTTTGAAAGAGAGTGGTCAATCGGTTTCTCGCAGAAAATATGCTTCCCGGCACGTGCCGCTTCCACGATCAGATTGGCATGGGTTTCGGTCGGGGAACAGATCAGGACAGCATCAATGGCTGGATCGTTCAGGATTTCTTTGCTCTCAGTAACTACGCGGGGGATCCCACAACGCTCCGCCACCTCTCGCGCCGCATCTCTGTTCGTGTCGGCAATTGCGGCAGGCGCGCCTTCTGGGATGCGGAAGGCCAGGCCCTCTGCATGTACCCTGCCGATTCTGCCGGCGCCGATGATTCCGATTTGGAGTCTCTTCTCCCTCAATCGCTTTCTCC
The DNA here is from genome assembly GCA_963699935.1 of Terriglobia bacterium. GTDB lineage: Bacteria > Acidobacteriota > Terriglobia > Terriglobales > Acidobacteriaceae > JAIQFF01. The sequence goes on along the minus strand of CAVOVU010000011.1, from coordinate 20,408 downwards.
CTCACTCCCACTATGCGAATTTATGTTCCAGCGAGCGCAAGTACTCCCGGTTGCGCAACGCGCTGTCTCTCGGCGCCCCCATACCGGGCAGCACATCCTGTTCGACCAGAACATAACCGTCGTAGCGTCGATCGTTCAGCCATTGCAGCACCTGGTCAAAATTGACGCAGCCACGCCCCAATTCGCAAAAAATACCGTGGCGTAAGGACTGAAAGTAGTCCCAGTGCTCTTGTCGCGATCTTTTCGCAAGGTCCTGACGGCAATCCTTCAGGTGAACGTACCAGATGCGGTCCTTGAACCGGTTTAGGCCCGCGAGTACGTCGCACTCACCGGATCCAAATACGTAGTGGCCGGTGTCGAAAACGAGACCGATGGTTTGCGGATCAGTGAGTTCCAGAAAACGAGCAATCTCATCCGGAGTTTCGACGTAGCCGCGCACAATGGTGGTGAAAAACTGTCCGCAATCCGGTGGCATCGCGAACCGCTCTTGCGATTGAGTCTGCCCCTTGCGTAAATGTCTTCCATTCCGCCGCGGATAGCCCCATCTCTGGAGTGATTCGCCCAGCATTGAGGGTACGTTGCGGCACGCTGGCGTTTTTGTCCGCCAAGACCAGGAAAGGAGCTGGTTTCTGGCTGACCGCCGCGAGCAAGCGCGCCGTCTTGACCGCGACTTCCTGCCCAGCCGCGTGGGCGGAGGCGTCTTTCAACGCCACCGGCACGAACGCGCCCAGCATCACAATCCCACGCCGCGTAAGCTCCCGCTCCAGAGTCTCCGCATCGGTGGGCATGTAGCCCCAGTCGCCGAGTTCCGTTCCCGTGTAGCCGGTTTCCACCAGTTCATCAAGCATGCGGCCAAAACCGATGGGCTCGGCCTTCGTGGCTTCGAATTCGAGTGTGCCCCAGGAACATGGAGCGTTGCCGACTCGCAATGTCACCATTTCTCTCCAAAGACAGCGTTCCGTACGCCGCATACGGCGCCCGAAAAAAAGCTCAGTGCTTGTCCGGGTCGGGCAGCATAAAGTCCCGCACGAAGCTCAACAGTTCGTAATACGAGCCGATGAACGTGCGCAATGTCCGGACGGTCGCGCCATAGGAATCAAATTCCCGGGGAGTCATTCCATTTTCGTCATAAGCCCGGCCGAAATCAGGGAACTTACGGCAGAGTTCCGAAACGATATCGGGATCGACAGGGTCTTGCATTCGTTCCTTAACTTCTAAGTCCGACTGGTTGAACTGAACCTGCCAGTCATAAGGGATGGTCATCACGATGTCACCGCCGATCAGTTCCGACCAGTGCATGTGGTGACGGTAGGCAGCGGCCAACAGCCGAGTGCGATATCCGCGCCGCTGAAAAATCCCGTACGCCTTCTTGATGGCGGCGATGCCTGCCCAGTCCAGGTGGCCGGGAACGATAGTCACTCCCTGTTTTTTCGCAATTACTTTCATCCAGTCGTCCAGGCGCCCAATCATCATGGTGCAAACCGGGGTGAGAGTGGAAATCTCTTTGCCTTCCGCCTTTCGCCGATTAAGGCCGCGCTCCACCGCTTCCGCCACAGCAATCGCCTGCGGGATGGTAAAGCACACGGTGGCATTCAGATTCAGCCCGCGATATGTCACCTCTTCCGCTGCCGTGATTCCAGCGTTGGTTGCGGGAACTTTTACTTGAATATTGGGGGCAAGCGAATCGAAATGCATCGCTTGCTCGATGATCGCGGGTGCATTGCGGTAAAAAGTGGGGTTAGTCTGCAGTGATATGCGGCCCTTCCTGCCTTTTTCGCGTTCAAAAATCGGCATCAGAAGCGCGGCCGCCTTGATTCCCATTTCCTCGATCAGTTTCCAGGCAATCTCGACCTCGCCCCAGGTGGGATTGTCCACGACGAGATGCCCGATCCGATCGCGCCATGCTGGAAGCTCCTTTTTCAGTACCGCCAGGACAATGGTGGGGTTCGAGGTCGCGCCCACAGCGCCATTCGCGATGGCGTACGTTAGCTCCTGGATCGAACACGAATCATTCCAGTAGTCGGTCGCGCGAACCATCGCGGTCTGTTGCAGCGGAGTGAGAGTTATAGTCGCCATGTCCGTGATCCTTCTTCTGATCTCTACCTTCGGCTCTGGAGGCGGGCCGGCGCGGTAACGGCAACCATCGAGGACGCGGCCCCTTCAACGCGGCACCACTCCTGCAATTCGTCATCCCGATTTAACTAACGGAACTCGGGGATCCTTCTCCCGCCAGGTATCGCGAACCCAGCCATAATCGGGATCGTCGGAGGCCGCCATCGAATGCGCCGATCCCGCCAAAAGATTCAGGTAGTAAACGTTATACCCGTGGGCTGCGACCACAGGATGATAGCCCTCGGGAATCAGCACTAACTCGCCGTCTCGCACCGTGAGTGTTTCATCGAGCTGCCGGTCACGTGTGTACACCCGCTGGATTGCGTAGCCTTCGGGCCGATCGATTCTGTAGTAGTAGAGTTCCTCGAGGTCCACTTCCCCGGGCGGGTTGTGTACATCGTGCTTGTGGGGAGGATAGCTGGACCAGTTACCGCTGGGCGTGTAAACCTCCACAATCAGGAGCCGCTGAGAGGGAAATTCGGGGGGGATGATGTGATTGATCTGGCGAGTTGCGTTGGCGCCTCCCCGAATTTCAACTCGCACATCCGAGGGTTGAATGAGGGCCGCTGGGAAGGACTCTTCCGCTCGGCAATAACAGAAGGCAAGGTCACAATCGCGGACAGCCTTGACTGCAAAGCTGGTCTGAATGGGAAGGTAGACCGCTGATGGCATTCCGGTGAACACGTTCGCCCGAGACCCAATATTGTTCCATTTTCCTCGGGTTGATTCCAAATCGAATGTTCCACCCAGACCAACGATCGCCATTTCGTTCGCATCCGTGTTGCCTTCCAGGGTCTCTCCCGCCGGAATGCGTTGCACTTGGAGTTGCAGGTACTCGAATCCTGAACCACGTCCGGGGGCGAAGTCCATTGCCACTCCCCGGCCGCGAGGCGTCGATACAGCCGGAATCAGCAACTTTCGGGTATTCATGAATTATTTCTCCCGCGGCGGCGCGGTGGACTCGCGGACGATCAGTTCCGCGGGAACCTTGATCACACGTGAGGAATCCTCTCCCGATATCAACTTGAGCAGACTCTCCATGGCTAGATGCCCCATGCGCCGGCGAGGCTGTCGCACCGTAGTGAGAGGCGGCTGGGTGTAGGAAGCAATGAATAGATCGTCGAAGCCGACCAGCGAGACATCCTCCGGAACGCGCATTTTTCGCAGATGAAGCTGCCGAAGCGCACCCAGAGCGGTCATGTCGTTGTAACAGAAGATTGCAGTCGGCGGATCAGGGAGGCCCATCAGGGTTTCAACCCCCGCCATTCCGCCCTCGCACTTTCCATCTCCGTGGACCACCAACTCAGGCAGAAAAGGAAGGCCGGCGCGTCCCAAAGCCTCTCGATATCCGCCAAAGCGTTCCACGTCTGACTGGTATCCGAAGCGGTCTCCCAGATACGCAATTCTGCTGTGGCCGAGTTGAATAAGGTGATTGGTCACTTCCGCGCTGGCCGCGAAATTCTCTATCAGAACGGAATTTACAAATTCTCCCGGATGCTGATTGTTGACCAGCACAATGGGAATCTGCATTTCGGACAAAAGAGGAAGATAGAGCGCGCCCACGCGAGAAGAAGTCACCACGATGCCTTCCACTCGCCGTTCGGAGAACGAGTGCACTACCCTGGCTTCCCGATCCGGATCCGCGTTTGAATTGGCGAGGAAGACCGAGTAGCCGTGGTCGTTACTATAGTCTTCAATCCCACTCACGACGTCGCTGACGAAGGGGTCTGCGATGCTCGTAACTACGACGCCAATCGTCTTGGTCTTCTGCGTCACCAGGCCACGCGCAATGGCGCTCGCACGGTAGCCGCTTTGTTTGGCTATGTGCTGGATTCTCTCGGCAGTTTCGCGGCTGATCAAAGGACTGCTTTGCAAGGCGCGGGAAACCGTCGAGGAAGAGACGTTGGCCATGCGCGCGATGTCTTTGATCGATGTGGGTTTATGCATGGGCTGCGCACCGCGTTCTGCAGACGTTTGCATGCTAGCATTATACCCGCTTTCATCTTTCTTATGCGTCATGTAAACGTCCTATTTTCATCATTTTATGAAACTCAAGACGCTTCCCCTAAATGGCTCGCTCCGAGTCGCCGTGACCCTGCCTGATCGCTAGCTTTTCAAGTACGCTAGATACTCCTGATCAACCCCGGCCCAGGCCTTTTGGAGATTCTGGGCGATTTCCCATTGACCGATGCTTGGGTATTCGAGCATGGCGAGCTGCGCCAAAGGCCATGACTTTTCGATAACTGCACGGATTATGGTGCGTTCATATGCTTTGACAGCCAGCACCAAGCCCCGAACACTCTCGGGAAGACGTCCGGATCGCACAGGAATGATGCCCTGCCTGCTGATGGCGCAGCGAACCTCAACGATATCGTCGGGTGACAGGTCCTCGATGCTGTCATCGTTGCGCACATTCACTACCACCGAACGCGGTGCGTCCGAAACCAGGCCGCTCATCACTTCGACGGCAATCTTGTGGTATCCGGTGGGCGTTTCGAACGGGTCAGGCTCGTTCTCTATGGCTCGAAATGCGGTTCCTGCTTCGGCCTCCAAGCGCAGATAAGAAGCATTCCGTTGCATCAGGTAGCGACGATAGGTATCCAGCGCCTCCCGGGGAGCCTCCGAATAGAGTTGCGTAAACAGGTCGGTGTTCAGGCGCACCAACTCCTCGCCGCGGCTCGCGCCGGCGTTCAACTGGTTGCGATACGCCTTGCGCTGGCTGTAGTAGAAGAACAAATACTCCGACGGAATCAGACCCAGAGTCCGGATCAACAAAGGGTCGAAAAGATCGGCATGATAGAGCTGCCGGAGCGCCGCCTCGTCGCCGAGCAGTCTTGATGTGACGTCTTCATTCCCCTTGAAAACGCGCCGGACCCATCCCAGGTGATTCAGCCCGGCATAGTCGCAGCGAAGTTCGGCGGGGTGCGTCTCAAGCACATGAGCGATACGGTGCAGTAATTCAGCCGGCGTATCGCAAATGCCGACGACCTTGAGTTGAGTATGCTGGGAAAGCGCCTGCGTAATCAGTCCGGCGGGATTTGTGAAATTGATAAGCCATGCCTTGGGTGCGAGTCGCTCCACGATGCGGGCATACGCCAGGGCTACCGGAAGTGTTCGCAGGGCCATCGCTACGCCGCCGGGACCGGTTGTTTCCTGACCTGCCAGGCCCTCTTCGATGGCAATTCGTTCGTCTCTCGCCCGGGCCGCCATGCCTCCAACGCGCAGGCTGCTAAGCACAAAATCGCAGTCCTCCACTGCCTCTTCCACGGAATTTGCTGCGGTCAAGCGCAGACTCGCGCCAAGGTTCTGCGCGATTTCCCGTCCCAGGGAAGCCATAAGTTGCGCCCGGCGCGAGTCAACGTCGAACAACTGCAATTCAGCGATGCCGAGCAGAGACTGGGATTGCAGTAGCCCGTGAATGAGCAGCGGTGTTCGAACTCCGCCGCCGCCGATAACGCTTACTTTGCAGTGCATAGGATTCGTTCCAATTCTTCCTTCGTAGGAAAGGCGGCCGTCCCTCCCATCGCTCTGGCTGACATTTCGCCGCACACCGCCCCAGCCTGGAGGCAAAGTTTTGGGTCCATTCCCTGCAGCCATGCATAGGTAAAACCGGCGTCGAAGCAGTCGCCCGCCCCCGTGGTGTCCACCGCCTCGATGCGTCCCGGCTTCTGGAAAGCAATTTCGCCATCCCAAAGCAGCCCTGCGCCTTCCGCGCCAAGTTTAAGTGCAACCCGTTTCAGGCCCATTCGCTCAAAGGCCCTCAGCATCTGGCCGGGCTCGATTTCCCCGGTGATTGCCGCAGCCTCGCGTTCGTTGGGAAAGAATATGTTAACCAGTCGGAGCGCAGCGCTTGCTCTCGCATCCGCAAACCATTCGGGGTGCCACCCCACATCCAGGGACAGGCTGTACCCGCGGTCAGAAATTGCCTTGAGCGTCGCCTGCGCATTCTCCAGATCGAGGGCATGAGCGAGGTGGATGTGTCGAACTTCAGAGGCCGCCGCGATGTCGAGCAATTCACCCAACAGTCCGGGGAGTTCGCGGTTCGCGCCGTTGTAGGTCAACAATGTGCGGTCCGCAGCGGTAGAAACGCTGACTGTGAACGCAGTAGGCTCGGATGGTGTCATGCGGATGTGAGTTACGTCTACGCCCCGTGCCCGCAAATGATCCAGCATCCATTGCCCGTCCGACTTGCCTACCGACCCCAGAATGCCAGCCCGCAGGCCAAGTTTCGCGAGCCCACAAGCGGTAATGGCAGCGCCGCCGCCTACTTCCTTATGAAACTTGCTGGCAAAGGCCTCCTCGCCAGGAAGGGGCCAGGATTCGAAACCGCTCATCACCAGGTCGAGAAAAAGGTCGCCTGCGACCAGCACATCCAACGAGGCGCCCCCGATCATGGCGTCCCTTCAGCTGGAGCCATTTCGAACGGCCATTCGTGTTGGGTGCGAGCTCTCCACAAATAGGCGCCCACGCCAAAAGCCATCAAGGCAAACCCCCAAAGGACGAACTTCAGTCCGCTGGCCGCAAGAATAAATGCCCACCCGGCAAACGCAATGACGCTAGTCACTGGGTAAAGCCACATGTGAAACGGGCGATGAATATCCGGGCGATAGCGTCGAATTAGAGTGACGGCGATAACCTGTGCCATGAACTGCACCAGGACCTGAATGACGATCAGTGCGGTAATCAAGTCAGACAGATTCAGCAAGCTGGCGAAAGCAGAGGTAATCCCGATGAACGCCACGGAAAAATAAGGGAAATTCTTGGTGCGATGAAGACGACCGAAAATCGGGAAAAATCGGCCATCTACAGCCGCCGCATAAGGGACCCGCGAATAGCCCAGCAGCACAGCAAACAACGACGCAAACGTCGTAAAAAGGATCAGTCCGGTCATCACTTGCGCCACCGTCGAGCCGTACAGGCGATTCATCAGATCGGAAACGATAAAGCTCGAATGCATCGCCTCCCGCCAGGGAACCACCCCGATGATCGTCAGATTCATGGTCATGTATAAACCTGCGACCAGGCCAATCGAAATCAGGATGGAACGCGGGATCACTCGCTCCGGATTCCGCACCTCACCGGCAAAAAAGCAGGCGTTGTTGTAGCCGCCGTAGTCGTACATTGCCAGTAAGGTTGCGCCACCCAGTCCAACGAAGAAATCTTTTGAAAGCACGAACGCGTGCGGAGGAAAATCAAAAACGCGCTGCATTTTGAAATTCAGCAAACCCGCCGCAGTAACCGCCAAAGCCGTGAAGATCACCGTGACCCACAAGATGATGGAGAGTCGCCCCACGGAACGGATGTCGCGATACAGCATGAATGTAATGACCAGGCACACCGCCACACCTACAGCTTTGCCTTCCCACACGCCCATCTGGGGCCAGAGAAATTTGGTGTACTGCGCGAACCCAACCGCCCCGGCGCCAATCGAAACCGGGGCCAGGAAAATGGTCTCCCAAATAAAGAGGAAACTCATCAGCCTTCCCAATCGTTTGGGCCCGTAAGCTTCAGACAGATAGCGGTAGGGCCCACCGGACCCGGGCATTGCAGCCCCAAGCTCGGCCCAGACCAGACCGTCGCAAACTGCGACAAGCGCTCCCAGGAGCCAGCCCAGCATGGCTTGGGGACCGTTCATCGTGCTCAAAATTAAGGGGATAGTGATGAACGGCCCCACCCCGATCATCTCCAGCATATTGGCCGAAACAGCCTCGAAAAGGCCGAGCTGGCGCTGCAAATGGGGGGTTGGCGTACCGGACACCGCGCGATTTTCTCACACGTTTGCATAACTCACAAGCTTGTGGTGTTCGGCACCGTCTTGGTTCGTCTTGAAGGGAAATCGTCGCTCGGGAAACCCGAAATATTGAGGCAATGGCCTTCGAATGCTTTCGGAAAGTGTTATCCCCCAGGGAATGAAAAACTCGCATTCTGATGTGGTTTCGCTCGACCATTTGCCGCCAATCACGAGCATGGAGACCGGGATCTCCGCACTTTGCTTTGCCGCAGATCTATCGTTCATGTAGTGCCTGTCTCCTTTCACCATCACGCAAGATAGCCCGGAGACTTGGGGACACGTCTATCGCCTGTATCCGAGAAACCACAGGACGGGATTCGGCCACCACCTCAGCCCGCGGTAAGATAGTTCCCAACATGAGTCGGGTGATTCCTTTCACTTTCCTTCTCTGCCTCGGAGTCTTCTGCCCAACGGCTTTTACCCAGGCAGCGGACCAAGCCAGCCCCTCGAAGAATTCGAATTCGCTCGCTCAGGCACTGCAACTCGCAAAAGCGCATCGTTATGCGGAAGCGGCCAGCGCGATCCGGGGAGTGGCGCCACCCGAAGATCGTCAACAGAGAATAGTGTTTTTTCGGCTGCGAGCATCCATCCAGTCGGGGCTCGGACACGCCGCGCCCGCTGCCGCTGACATGGAAGCAGCCAGCAAACTAGCGCCGGGAAACCTGGATTTGCAGGTGGCTGCGAGCATGGCCCGCCTGGAAGCCCAGCTGGAAGCCCACCACAATCCGGCCCCGGTGCTCGCTATGCTGAGAGGATTCACTCTTGCTCCTGCACAGCAACTCGAGGTGCGCTTGCATACGGCGGAAATCCTCAGCCGAGCGAATCTGTTTCAGGAAGCTGCCAGGGAGCTGGAGGATGCTAGCCTCTTGGCGCCGGATCGTGCAGACATTTACTTTAATCTCGCCTTGGCCCGCTATCGCAACGGCGAATGGGACAAGGCGCTGACCAGTGCGGAGCGGGCAAAGCATCTCCAGGACAGTGGTTCGGTGGAGAGCCTACTGGGCGATATCCAGGAGAAGCGAGGGGACGCTCTCGCAGCCGTGCACAGCTACCAGGCTGCGGTGAGTTTTGAGCCGAATGTTGAAGGGCATCGTCTGGTGCTCGCGACCGAACTGCTGAAGCACCAAACGTTCGACGCGGCGCTGGTTGTGCTCGAGCAAGCCAGGGCTCTTTTCCCGCAATCTGTGCGATTGGCCGTTCTCTTGGGCCTTACCTACTACTTCGTGGATAGATCCTCGGACTCAATCCGCACACTGGTAGAGGCTACCCGGCTGGATACCAGAAACGCCCTCGCCGTGCAGTACCTGGGCGAGATTACTCTCCAGGACTCGGCCACACCCGATCCGACCGCAGTCAAGCAGATTTGCGACTTTGCCGATTCTCATCGCGCGAGCAAAACCGCCAACGCTTTCTGCGGCGGGGTTATGCTTCGCTTTGCCGAGGAGAGCGGCGAACGCTCCGGTCAACAGGAAATTGTGCGGAGGTTGCGGCTGGCGGTTCAGGTTGCGCCGGACGAACCCATCGCTCGGTGTGAATTGGGAAAGGCATTGGAATGGTCCCAGCAGTGGCCCCAGGCCCGGATGCAAATGGAAAGATGCGTACGACTCGATCCCGATTCCCCCGAAAGTCACTATCGCCTGGCTCGCATCTACCGGAGACTCGGGCTGACCACCCTGGCCGGTGAGCAGACCGCCGCTCAACAAGAGGCTATGAAACGCCAAAGCGATGCTAACAACAGACGTACCACCAAAATCACGCGATTTCTAGTGCTACCCAGTGACAGCAGCCAGAGCGGCGCTCATCCAAGTGAGCGCGAGCCTTCACACAATCCCAGAGTGAAGTAGCGTAGCAGAAGACAGCAGCGCCGCTGCCACAACCTTGAGGAGATTTGGCGTCCCCGACGGGATTTGAACCCGTGTTACCGCCGTGAAAGGCCTCGCCCCGCACGGCTTTACAACTTAGAGGGCTCAGGTGGTACTGCAAAGCCTCTGAAACTCCGCAGAAAAAGCTTATCGTTGCATGAACGTTACATGACGGAAGAGCGATCTTAAGAGCCGCTGCAGGGCTGTGTTGCGGCCATTTGATGTTCATGCTAGCGCAAACACATCTGCCTTGACGCGACATTTTCACTCGGAATTTGCCGGCCAAAGTCATCCGGCAAAAAGCACCTAGAGAAGTCCTTCCTCGCGCCCTATCGAAAAATCAGATCGCCCGTCTGTCGAGGCGCATCTATTGTGATGAGTTTCCTTATGCTAATGGGTGAAGGAGTTCACCCCTAACCGCTGTCCCAGTTTCAATGCCGGACAGATGATGACTCCTGACAGGGATACCTGTTGCAGAGTCATGTCTGGAACGGACTCTCTCGAACAATTCGCGCTTCCGCCGATTCGGCTAGTGCCACCGCATACACTACCGGGTACGACGACTCGCACCACATTGGAGTCTGAGCAATGGACTTGAAAACATACGAGCAGGTCAAATTCGAACTGGCCGAGGTGATCCGCTCAGGCCAACTCGTTGTCTCTGAGTCTGAGAAGAACTCGAACAAGCGATATGGGGCGGAACGACCATGGCACGATTTGCTCACCCGCCTGGCGGAAGACCGATTCACCGTCGTGGTTGCGGGGAGATTCAGTCGAGGAAAATCCTCGCTAATGAATGCCGTGCTCGGACTGGACCGTCTCCCTACAGGGATAGTCCCCCTTACCTCTGTGATCACCTACGTTCGCTACGGCACAAGCGAACGAGTTCTACTCAATTACGAAAGAACCAGGCTGCGGGGCGAGGCCACGCTTCAGGAACTACCGGACTACGTAACCGAGAAGGGAAATCCGGGAAACGTGAAGCGAATCCACTCGGCCGAGATCCAGTTGCCAGCCGAGATTCTTCGTCGCGGATTCTTTTTCGTCGATACTCCTGGACTTGGATCTGCCATCTTTGAAAACACAAAGACGACAGAAAGATTCATCCCCGAAACGGGTAACCGTTGCGTTCGAGCAAATTAAGGCGTTCTTGCTTACCAGGGGCGCTTCGTCTCAACAACTCAAGCGCTTCTCCGGCAGTGAGCGCATCAGTGATATAGCGAAAGTCAATAGCCGCTACAATCTGCTCCGGTTCCATCTCGGAAAGTAATCTCCACACTGGCTTCTTCTCAACACGTGCATAGAGGTCCCAAACGGAATTAATGAGTGCGGCGGCGGCCAGGTGGATCACACCCTTCTCAGGCCCCAACCAGCGGAACTGGCTGTCTTCCGTCAACTCGCGGGCAAAACCCGCAAAATCATCTGTAATGGAACTCAGGCTACGGCCGCGGACCATTCGCGATAGATACTTGAGCGCGCTCACGCAAAGCTCCGTGCCGCGACCCAATGTGAAAGTCAGACCATGCCCCTCCAACCCCTCATTGGTCTCAAGAATGCAATATGCAGCCGAATAATCCGGATCCTTGTTAACTGCATCGGAGCCGATCCTCGCGCGTGATGTAGGAAAGCGCAGATCAATCACACGAACATCAGTAATCGTAAGGTCTTTCAATTGGGTTCCCGCTCCTTCCAGCCGATTGGTCAATTGTTCTCTAACGGGCCCTTGGGTGACACCCCTAAGAGCAAATCTGCGAGACACCTACAACAGCCTCAATACAACCGCCCTGCAACCGAAACTCAGATTACGCAAGCGGCGCAAACACTGGTGGCCGATTGAGCAGAGCGTGAACTTCGCGCTCCAGACAATCGAGCCGTTCAAGTGCTCCCTGAACCGCGGGAGAACCCTCCTCTTTTACCTTTCGCGCACGTCGCAACGCTTCCTCAGCGATGCGGCTGATCTCGTGCAACAGCTTGCGAATCTCGGCTTCCAGCTGCCCTTGACTATCCTGAACCCGGCTCAGAATGTCGCTCTGCACGCGCGTGCTGTTGGTTTCGAGCAGCTTATCCAGAAATTCACGTGCCTCACCCTTAATGACCCTGCGGGCTCCTATAAGACCAAGAACGAGATCAGCGATCCAGCGTAGCGGCGAGGCGGGCTGCGCTTCGTTAATAAAGTCCATGAAGGCAAAACCCGAGCGAACGCGGAAGCCACTTTCGGGATCGAGGGCGTGCGGCATACGGGACAGCTCGGGAATTCCAGCAGCAGAGAGCTTCTTCAGAAACTCGTTCGCCATCTCTACGAACCGCAGTGCCACCCGCCGATACTCTTTCTCAGCATCCTCCTGCTCAGGTTTCAGCCACGGCACTACGTGACGGCGTGCGACTTCCTGTGCGTCATGGAAGACTCGTCGACGATACGATGGACCCAGGCCGCCAGAAAAACCCCGCAGCAAATCATCAAATTCCTTGTAGGCTTGCGGCAACGTGGCCGCCAGAAATGCCTTGTGTCGATCGACAAACATGTCAGAGAGATGCCGCTGCTCGGCCATGAAAAGATATGCCAGTTCCCGCATCGATCGTTCCGCTTCGGCGATAGTGTGTTTCATGACCGCGATACGCTGCTCCGACTGTTCGATCGGCCGTTGCAGCGCCCCACGCTCTTCCATGATGATGGCCAGAAGCTGCTCACCAAGGCGTTGAAGGCCGCGTTCACAAGCTGCCCGAATCAGGCGCCGGCCCGAGACTTCGACCAGTCGATTGAGCGCCGCTACCAGTTTTGCCCAGTCCCGCCCGCTTCCGCGATGCTCAAGCTGTTCAGCGGCACTGACCTCGAGAAACGCCCCCACGGGCTGTTGCAGTCGCTTTTCCAGTTGCCGTCGTGCAAATGCAACGGCCGCCGCTCGTTCCGCTTCCGTCGTTCGATCCGCCTTGTTCAGAACGAATATCAGATCCGGAGCGTGTTTCGAGACAGCCTCAGCCAGCGCGAGTTCTTCTCCCGCCAGCGGAGGGTCCGCCCCGATTACGACGAGTGCGGCATCAACATGAGGAATGAAAGCCTGGGTCGCTGTGGTATTTCCGGTGAAGACCGATCCCAGTCCCGGCGTGTCCACGAAACACATGCCAGTCGCGAGCAGCGGACTGGGCACGAAGATTTCCAGCCCGGCGACATGCTTCGCGTTTTCTGGATTCCTTTCCTCGGAGACGTATTCCACGATTTCACTGATGGGAATGTCGGTCCATCCGCCGGCTTCGAAGCGCAAACGAGCCGCCGTACGCCTCCCGTAACGAACGATCGTGGGCACCGTGGTGACCGGAACTACTCCAGTGGGCAAGACCGCCTCGCCGACCAGCGCGTTCAGGACGGAGGATTTGCCACGCTTGAACTGACCGAGGCAGGCAACATAAAATCGTCCCTCCGTGACCCGATCCGCCACTGACCGCGCATCGGACGCAACCTGGCGGGCATCAAACTCGTCGGCCAGCTCCGCCAGGCGCAAGAGAGCGGTCTCCCCCTGAACATTCTCCATAAAATCGCGCTGATCCAGCGAGCTTGAGGCTGAGTCCGGCGTGGATGCCGATTTCTCAAGCACAGAGTTCTCCGCGAAATCTGTCTGCATACTTCAACCTACAAAGCCGGCGATCGAACTCCGTCTTGATGTACGTACCGGATGACTTCCACTTCTGAAATAGCGATCAGTCCCTCCCCGACCATCTCATCCAGGGCAGGAAGCAATTTCGCCACGTTCGGTTCCGAATCGATGACGGAAATCATGATGGGACGGTCAGACGACCGCAGCAGATGGGAGCGATGAATGAGCGTGCTGGCGCCATAGCCCTCAATGCCGCGAAACACCGTTGCGCCGGCGATATCGAGCTCCCGGCATTTCATGATGATCGCCTCATATAGAGGCTTGTCCTGCCATTTGTCATCTTCACCAAAATGAATGCGCAGCATTTGTGCTTTTCCGCCCAGCTTCATGTCCGTGCCTCCTGCCGCCGTTCGGCCTGCTGGAAATTATGGCTGTATTTGATTACATCTACGTCGGAGAGAACCACCAGGCCCTGTTGCACCATCTGATCCAGAATCGGCATAAACGCCCGGAGCTTGTCCTCGGTGTCCACGACGGAAAGAAGAATAGGCCGATCGTGGGAGAGGCTGAGAGCGGCGTCTTTGTGAATTCTGCGATTCGCGCCGTAGCCGAGAATGCCGCGGTAAACCGTTACGCCGGCAATATCGTTGGAGCGCAAACCGGAGACGATGGCTTCATACAGGGGCTTGCCATTCCACTTGTCATTTTCGCCAATGTAAATGCGCATGATCTTGGCCTTGCCCTCGCGCTTGAGCGCGGGGCCTTCCGAGCTTTCATCCTGCTTATGTTTGTTCTCCGCGGGCTTCACGATGGTGGTGTCGTGCATTTCGATCAGGCCCGTGCCGACCATCTCATGCAGCTTGGGTAACAGGCTCTCCACTTTCTCCGCGGATTCAATAAACTCAATCTTGACCGGCAACTTGACCGCCAGATCGACCAGATTACTGGTGTGGAGCTGGTGGTCCGCCCCAAAACCGGCGATGCCGCGGGTCACGGTTGCGCCCGATACGCCGTGGAAAAATAGAAAGTCCAGGATGGCAGCATAGGCGGAGCTGCCGTGGTAGTGCTGGTCTTCCGCTACATAGATTCCGACTTTTTTGCCAGGTCCTGCTTTTAGCACGTTATCCTCCTCAGGCTACAGACCTCTCTGGCCGACCAGGAATTCGGCCGCTCGTCCCAAAAGGCCCCCGCCGGCATGCGTCCCTTGTCTGACTGGCTTCATGCAAATGCTCTCCCCGCGATAGTGCCTCCCCATACCGCGGCGAACCCGACCAATACACTCGTTGCTACGTAGAGAAGTCCGAGCCCGATCTGGCCCTCCTGAATCGTCCTCAGAGTTTCATATTCAAAACTGGAAAACGTGGTGTACCCTCCCAGAAAACCGATGGGAACCAGGTATCTCCAATAAGGGCTCCACTCCGCCTTCGCCGCCATTACGGGAAGAATCACGCCAATCAGAAAGGACCCCGTAATATTGATAAACAGCGTTCCGTATGGGAACCGGGTCCCCAACCTGCTGCCGAAATAAGTGCCCACCCAGAAACGCACTATCGATCCCAGACCACCTCCGATTGCCACCATCATATATTTGAGCAAGTCGTCTTGTTCCTTTCCGCTTCACAGCAGTTTCGCTCTTGGATTTACCGGCACCCTCTTCATGAAGCCACGGACTCTTCTTCAATTGCCTCCAAGTCCCTACGTACCAATTCCTCCTGCTCAGGGGCGATATCCTGAGTCCCTACCGACCTCTCCGCCTGGGCGCGGTAGCTATTGGCGTATGCATCAAAGCGCCGTTGCACCTGGGTCAGGGTTCTTTCCGCCCAATCATGCAAGAGCGCTCGATAGGCGGAAAGAGAGCTGGAAAGTTGCGGGGCGATCGCCTTGGTCAATCGATTGGCCACCATGGATTCAGAAACACCTCGTCCGAACCATAGGACCAAAGACGGGCGATTCATCGAAAACCGCACCTCCCCAAGATCGAAAGCCGGCATCTCGCGCAACAGGCTGGAGAACTCTTCCTCCGAAGGCCCATCCTTCATGTCGAGGACTTTGGCCGTTGACGCGAGGCTGTCGTGCAATTCGTGGGCAAGCGCAGCCATAAAGCGCCGCAGCATCTCCGTTTTCTCCTCGACCGCCAGGATCAGCGAGGCGACCACAACCTCGCGCACATTCTGCCTTTGACCAGGCTCCTGCAGGGATTCAACCACCGATGCGGCCGCCTTCCGAATCGCTTTCCGGGACAGCACATCGATCTCATCCGAGATCTGCCGGGCGATCTTTTTCACTTCCTCAAGCTTCCCGCTGGCCTGACGAAGCTCCTTCTCGACTTCACGAAGGTGTTCAACGTTTTGCGGCGAAATCTGGTCTTTCTTCCGGAGGCGGGAACGCAAGGCGAACTCCACTGACTGGCGGAGCGCGCCAATCTTCCGCCGCACCGATCGAAGTTTGAGTTCCTGGCGCTGGTTGTACAGGGGCGCAATGTCGTTGGCAAACCACTGCGCAAGTAAATCTCTCTCTTGCGCCATCACGCTGACGGGATGGACCGGAAGGTCGAGATTGAGTTCACCCTTGATGTGCTGTTTCACGTATTCGATGATGCGCGTCCGGTCCCGCGGGCCCAGCAGGTCGGCCTTACTCAGCAGGACAGTCGCGGGAATCGCAGCCTCATAGAGAATCTGTATGGTTTGCAGGTCATCCGGTGTAAGGGTTGACCCCGCGTCGATGAGAACCACCCCCATGTCGCAGCGGGGCAAATACGCGAGGGTTTCTGCGGCCCCCCGGGTCGCCAGCGATCCCAGTCCGGGCGTGTCCACGAAAATAACCCCGTCCTCCAAACGAGGCGAAGCCAGCCGCACCAGAATCCTGGTGACGTGTTTTTCGTTCCCCGGGTTGAGCTGTTCGGCGACAAATTCCGGAAGTCGTGAAATGTCGAATTCTTCCGGCGTCCGGTTGGCGAACCACACCGTAACCAGCGGGGACTTGCCATACGTGATCCGCGTGGGCACGGCGGTGATGGGAGTTACCCCCACCGGCAATATGTCAGTCTCCAGGATCGCATTCAGCAGAGACGACTTTCCCGAGCTGACCCGCCCAAAGATCGCAATTTCAAAACTATTATCTTCCAGGCGATCCAGAATCATCGACAGCGTGGAGCGAAATTCGACCAGTCCGTGCCCCGTGATGATGGACTCCAGTTTGTGGAGCAGCGCTACCTCGTCCCCCGATTGCTCCAAACGCTCGAGCCGCTGTTGTAAATCTTCCTTCGATCCCCGCGTCACATACTGATCGAGTTGGTTCACCAGCCCCCGCAACTCTCCCGCAATGCCGTTCAGTTCCACCGCGGCCGCGGCAGGCACCTGACCGTAGCCCCGCATGTACTCGGGCTTCAATTCCTCGACCGCAATATCGATGAAGGTCAGTACCGCGTGTATCGAGCGCGAGACCGGAATATCAGCCACCGGCCGTTCAATGTGCTGGCCATCCAACACGCGGACCAATTGCGCGCGGATCCTCGTGATGTAGTCCTCAATAACTCGTCGCTGTGCCGGCGCAAGATCGGAAACGTATTGGGGGAAGGCCACCCTGGAAGCAGACGCATTGAGAGCGCCTTCCATATCGGAAAGTAGCTTGTCGATGTGGCGGCAGGTCACGCTCAGGCGCCGCTCATGATTGGCGTTCAGCGAATTCGACGCGTCTTCGGGCATATGCTCACGACCTGGACGGACCACAGACTTCAACAAACGGTCCTTCACGTCACGAAGCAATGGAAGATTGATTAGTAGGAGGCAGGTACCAGAACGGCAACACTGAACCCTACCAAGAACATTCCATTCTTCGTAGGAGTCATCTGCCCGGAGTTTGGGCGGTTAAGGGCGAACTCCAACACCCAGTAAAATTATGCTCCCCGGGAATGACGTAGTCAACTGCCAGCCACACCGTTGGTAACCTGAATTCCAGATACGTGGAGGATATGATTATTGTTGCTGGAAACGCGGCGGCTGATGGGTTGTTGTTTGGACGAATTCCATTCCTTACCCTGATGAGGTCCACCTTTAACCGCCTCTCAAGGCTGATGACCACTACCCGCAGGAGGGTAGTGTTATGTCGGCTGGTCTAGTTCCCACCGAACATAGTCTCCTGCGACACTCCCAAACACCACATTGTTTTTGGATATATCAACGCCTACAACGCCATGATTGGAATCTTGTTGGTGCTTATCCTGGCCTTAACGTTGTTCTACAAATAGACAAACACTTCAATGGCCCGGACGATTGCCCGCCGGGTCCCAGTTCATTCGAAAATCGATGTACAACGGCGTGATCTTGATGTGCGTGTCCGAGCGATACTTGGGATAGCCGGCCATTTCCAGCATGGCCAGGATCGCGCCCGGATTGCCGTCGCTGAATTGCAATACTTTCTCCACAAACTCCGCCATGTTTTCGGCGGCCAAGCCTGCCCGCTTGACCGTATCACGAGCGAACTGTTCGGCGACTGGACTCTCGAAGTTCTGGATCTCGTATTTTTCAGACCGGTCGGAATAAAACGGTTGCAGAAAACCCACATCCTCCATGTGACTGGACCGCGCGATCGCCACGACCGGAGTCGATCCCCAGCCCATGATCTCGCGCACCACCGAGGCTAACGAGTATGAGGGCCGCTTCAAGTGGTCCAACACAATGCAATATTTGTCCTCGTTTAACGCGTCCATCACAATTCCCTTCAGCGAAACGGCAGACTTTGCTTTGATGGAGTCGTCGTCGCGAAACGCAGTGATCGTGCGGCGATTACCCAATCGCAACAGGCTTTGGGCCAGGCTACGGAAGATGGTTTGCGTCGTGGCCGAGTTTTCGCAATAAAGGAGTTTGGGAAACTCCGGCAACACCCTGCGCAATAGCAGGGTCTTGCCGACACCCGCGGGACCATGAATAAGGAAAGGACGGTTTTTGCTCAGTTTCTCGCGGATGCGCCGCGTCTCCTCGTCACGACCGAAGATAAAATCCGTTTTCAGCATCTGGTTCCGGCTTTCGGCCATGATCTTAAACTTCGAATGCACTCCACGAAGGATTCTGCTTCGTCCTCAAAGCCTCTTCCGAGAGTTACTTGCCAATGCAGGCGACCGCAGAGCGATACAGTGAGGCCGCATTGTGGCTCATGGTGAGTCACGCGCATCCCGAAAAGGTAGCCCTTTTGCCCTTCGGTCAATACCGATACAAAAGGACCCGTCCGGTCATGCCTCGATAGCCTCGCCCGGTATTATGCTCTCGTTCAATTGTCAAGAACAGGCGTGGGTGTTGAAAAAGTCACGTCGATTAGCAGGATGAGATTCAACAGAAGCATGTTAGAAGAAAGCATCCGCCCATGCTCTGTTTGATTCCGATCGTCGGAGGCCTGCTGATCATGATGGGGCAACACGAGCGCTCTGAAGCGTTGTTCTACTACTTCCGCCTGGAAGATCAGGTTCCTGAAACCCACCTGCTGCGGCTCATCGAAAAGCATGTCAGCTTCGCCTTCGTGCGCGAAAAGCTGAAGGATAGCTACAGCGGGACAGGTCGGCCTTCGATCGATCCCGAGCTTTTGCTGCGCATCTTGCTGATTGGCTATTTATACGGCATCACCAGCGAGCGCAAGTTGGTGGAAGAGCTGCGCATGCATCTGGCATGGCGCTGGTTTACCGGATTGGGATTCGATCAGGAGATTCCGCATCACTCCACGTTCTCCAAGAATCGGCACGGGAGATTCCAGGAGTCGAAGCTGTTCGAGCAACTGTTTGAGAAGATCGTGGCGCATTGTCTGGAAGCCGGACTGGTGCAAGGAGACAACCTGTCGGTGGATGGCAGTTTCGTGGAGGCCAATGCCAGCAAGGAGAGCCGCATCCCGCGCGAGCGGTTAGCCGAAGCGGCGCAGGTGAACCACACGGTGCGCCAGTACTTGGTGGAACTGGAGCAGCAGAACCCAACCGAAGAACCGGTGCATGAACAGGAGCAAGTATCGACCACGGACCCGGACTCCACTTACGCGACGAAAGGTGGAACTCCGGCTCGCCTGGGTTACTACGACAACTATCTAGTGGACAATCCCAGCTGCGTGATCGTGGGAGTGCAAGCGACGGCAGCGCGGATGAGTCAGGAGACGGTGGCGGCGCAAGACATGCTCACGCGCTTCGCGCAGTGGCAGGGGCGAGAACCTGCGTCGGTGGCCGCTGATGCAACCTACGGCAACGGAGAGTTCCTGCAATGGTTGATAGAGCGGGGCATCACACCGTATATGCGTACGCGGGACAGCGCTCTCCGCAAGAACAGTCCGCTCTATGGTCCCGAGCGTTTTACGTATCTTCCCGAAAGCAACAGCTACCTCTGTCCCGCCGGCCAGCAACTCAACTATGGCGGACACAATACCCGGAACCGTACCCACGTCTATATCGGGACCCGCAAACGTTGTGGGGCGTGCGCACAAAAAACGCAATGCACCACCGCGCCTTTGAAGTATCTTGCCATCCACATGCATGAGCCGGCCCGGCAACGTGCGCGAGCCTTGGCCAACACGCCTGGCTTCGTGAACGCACAGCGGCAAAGAAAGAAGGTGGAGGCGCTGTTCGCGGAACTCAAGAACCAGATCGGACTACGCCGGCTGCGTTTGCGCAGAATGAAGTTCGTTCGCGAGCAGTTCTTCCTGGCAGCGGCTGCCCAAAACATCAAGCGGTTGGTCCGCTTCCTCAGTCAAGTACCCCGACCGCCGCTCGCCGTGACGGCTTAGTTTCCAACCCGCGCAAGAAACTCTTCTTCACTTCGTGGCACCCACACCCCACCAACGTCCGCTTCCGAGTAGCCCTTTTTCAACATCCACAGGCGATTACACTCATTGAGAATCTGGCGTCTGGGGTCCAATGAGCGTAATCGCGACGTCACGCCAACAACCGGATAACTTCCGAGTAGCCGACCAGCGTTCGACCTGGTTCGATGCTTCAACGGTCAACTGGCCGCACTTCTTGCTATTGCTAAACAGTAGGCGACCACTCAGGACTATCCGGCGGTGCAGTGCCCGCGAGGGTGGCAT
>CAVOVU010000010.1:0-125173 GCA_963699935.1 Terriglobia bacterium | reverse complement strand
GGGATGACAATATCAATTCAATGAATTTCCGGGACAGGACAACTAGAGCTACTTGTAAATCAGGTACTTCTGGCGTACCTGGAGGAATTTTTCCAGGGGCTCCCGCCAGTCCTCGGCGATGCGCCGGGGATCCTGGCCGGCGGCGATGGCGTCATAGACCGACTGGTTGTTCAGCAACTCGATCAGGCGCTCCATATGATATTGCTGGGGATACAGCTTGTGCAATGCGGAGGCCAGTTCGATGCCCAGCTCCGCGGCGTCGAAGGCGTTGCGGTCAATCAGAACAATGTTGACGCCCTCGCATTTCTGGCCAGCATGGATACTGGCGTTAGGGGTAAAGGTCACGGGCACGAAGCGCACGCCGGAGATGTTTCTGGCGTTCAGATATTGCGACAGCTCACCGGCCTTGATCCAGGGCGCGCCCAGCAATTCGAACGGCGTGTCGGTGCCTCGGCCCACGGAAACGTTGGTGCCTTCGACCACGCCCACGCCGGGATACAGCGTGGCTTCAGTGAGGCTGCGCATATTGGGCGAAGGGTTGATCCAGGGCAGGGCGGTGGAATCGTACCAGTCGCCGCGCATCCATCCAGCCATGGGTATGACGGTCAGCTTGGCGTTGATATTGCGCTCGGTGTTGAACATCTTCGCCAGCTCGCCCATGGTCATGCCGTGACGAACAGGAACGGGAAAATAGTTTACGAAGCTTTCGTGACCGGGATCAGGGATGGCGCCCTGCACGAAAGAGCCGGTGACCGGGTTAGGGCGGTCGAGGACGATCATCTCGATACCCGCCTTGGCCGCGGCTTCGAGAAAATATCCCAGCGTGGTTTCGTAGGTGTAAAAGCGGGTGCCCGACATCCTGCACGTCGAAGACGACTGCATCGAGAGTCTTCAGAATATCGGCGGGGGCCGGCGGGCAGCGTCGGTGTTGCCGTAAACGCTATAGACAGGAATGCCGGTGGCCGCGTCCTTTGAATTGGCAATGTCGGTGGTGTCCATCGCGCCGGTCACTCCGTGCTCGGGACTGAAGATGGCATCGAGCGAGATACCCGGGGCATTGGCGAGGACGTCGATGGTGCGGCGTCCCTGCGAGTCCAGGCCGGTCTGGTTGGTCAGCAGGCCGATTTTCTTTTTGCCGTCGGCAGCGCGGATGGAATCGAAGTTGTGGGCCTCGAGCACATCGATCCCGGTCTGCACCGTTCCGTTGCGGGTGGCGATGCGGCGGGCGGCGGTCTGGGCCTCGTTGTATCCGGTAATGCTTTTCCAGCGCAGTTCATCTTTCTCGCTCACGGTCAGGGGAAGCGCGGCGGCCACCGCGGTCGCGATCTTGGAGCGCAGCGCCACCACGCTTCCCTGTCCGCGGGGATGTACGGAGCTGGTCAGCAGGATGATGTAGGTGCGAGTGGTGGGATCGATCCAGATCGATGTGCCGGTGAATCCGGTATGGCCGAACGATCCCACGGGGAGAAGGTCGCCGCGATTACTGGAAAAGGGCGAGTCGATGTCCCAGCCGAACCCTCGCAGTTCCTGCGCGGTGGGCGGTTGCTGCGGCGTGGTCATCTTCTCGACCACGTTCGGCGCCAGAATCGGGCTGCCCTGCAACAGGGCGCGGGCAAATTTCGAAAGATCGTCGGCGGTGGAGAACAGGCCGGCGTGTCCGGCCACGCCACCCATGCGGCGCGCCCGGGGGTCATGCACCACGCCGCGCAGCATTTTGCCCTGCTCGTCGTATTCAGTGGGGGCGATCTTCGGCCGCCAGGCTGCCGGCGGCAGAAAGCGAGTGTGCGCCATGTGCAGCGGGCGGAAGATGTTGCGGGCGCAGTAATCGTCCAGGGTGGTTCCGGTTACGCGCTCGACCAGCGCGCCCAGCGTGATGAAATTGGTGTCACTGTAGATGAACCTGGAACCGGGCGGTGAAACCGGAGTTTCGGCGTAGGCCAGACGGAGAGCGGCATCGCGGCCCTGCCAGGGCGGATCCAGATCGAAGTCTCCGCGCAGGCCGGAGTAGTGAGTCAAGCAGGTTGCGGACGGTGACGTCTTCCTTGCCATTCTGAGCAAATTCCGGAATGTATTTTGCCACCGGATCATTCAGCCGGACTTCACCCTTCTGCACCAGTTGCATGACGGCCGTGGTAGTGGCGATCACTTTGGTGAGCGATGCCAGGTCGAAAATAGTGTCGGCGGTCATGGGCTCGCGGCGGGGCTCGAGGGCGCGATTGCCGAAGGCTTTGCGGTAGATGACCTGTCCGTCGTGCCCTACCAGCAGCACGGCGCCGGGCATCTGGTGGTCGTGGATGGCGTCGAGGATGATGGGGTCGAGGACCGCGAGTTTTGGATTGCCTGGGGCCTTGGCCGTGGCCGCCGTCGCCAGCAAGGGAAAAAGGCTGACGACAACTAAGGCGGCGAAGTGACAGCGCGTACGGACGACGAGTTGGGGAAATTGAGTGGATGCCTTGAATCTAACAAGTGGCGAGAGATTGCTCAAGAAACTGAAGTGCTGGGGGTGCCGTTTGTGGTATCACGGCGCACGCTTACCTTCCCGCACTGATGTTCGTAGCGCCGGCGTCCCGCCGGCTGTCAGGTGGGGCTCTGCGTTCACCGTTTTGACTTTCGCCCAGGCGTCGGGCTTGGCTCCGGGAAGCCTCTTCTTCAGCATATCAATCTGTCCAACGTGGTGCGATTCGTGCTCGCAAACATAAAACCACTTGGAATAGTTGTTTGATGGGTCTCCAAGGCCAAGTCTGATCGACTGCCATGAGCCAGGTGTCGTCATGTTTGCGGAATTCCGCCAGTGATTTCTCGCGAGTTTCCCGCAGGGCATCCAATAAGAGGCGAGCATCGTTGCCTTTGATCGTTCGTGCGACCGGCATCCCCAAGGTTCATGGCATTTTGGACTCCCATTTCATGCTTCACAGTGTCCAGCCAGCTGCCCGACTTCATCCCTTGAAAGGTATTCATCTGATAGTAGGTCTTCTGTGGCCGCCAGGTGCAGCAGGAGGGCGCCAATACTGTTCGCGTTGGCGGCGAACAGGTAGTCGAGGTCCTACTTCGTCATTACCTGCCACAGGCCTTACCACTGCGTCCTGCATCCACGTCAGCATCGAAACCATGGTCACCAACTTGCGGCGAGTATCCCGGCTTCGGTCCAAGAATGTTCACACCTGTGGTTGGGTGTTTCAGGGGCGAACCCCGAAATTATTCCAAAACCGGCAAGCCCTGCGCTCAGTGCTGCGGTTCGTTTAATAAAGCCTCTGCGTCCGGCAACGCGCTTCATACCCATGGATCACTTCCTTGACTGAAATTGTTGCTGCGTCTGCACGCAGGGGAAAGCTGACCGCAGCTTTTACCACATAACGAGCATTCCCTACAAACTTGAAGAACGAGCCTTGAGCCAGTCTGACTACGTCGCCGCGACCGGCGGCTTTACCCATCTGCGGAACTTTGTTATAACCCGAATATCGAACACATCACACCTTTGTCCAAGAAGCCTGCCCCGGCGAGTGCCGGAACACAAGCCGCGCCCCGCTTCCCTGCTCCCGCATATCAGGGGCAGGATGCGGTTTTTGGCCGCGCCTTCCACATCCTGCAAGAAGCTATTACCCGGGCGGCGTTCCCTGCGGCCTCGGTCGCGGTTACCTATCAGGGAAAGCTGCTCGCGCTAAAAGCCTTTGGGCAATTCACTTACGAAACCAGCTCTCCTGCCGTGACTGTGGCCACGGTTTTCGATCTGGCTTCGGTTTCGAAAGTTGTTGCGACCACGACCATGGCGATGATTCTCTACGAGCGCGGGCTCATCGATCTGGAAGCGCCGGTGGCCAGCATCGTCCCTGAATTTTCCGGCGCTGATACGCGAAGAGGCGAGGTGACGGTGCGCATGCTGCTGGCGCACTCCTCTGGATTGCCGGCGTACGAAAAGCTCTTTCTTAAGGCGAAGACAAGGGATGAACTGCTGGCGGCGGCGTTTGCTACTGCGCTGACGGCTGATCCCGGCGCTAGAGCTGAATACAGCGACATCGGATTCATCATTCTGGCGATTGCGCTGGAGCGGGTCGCCGATGAGGGCCTTGACCGTTTCTGTCAGCGGGAAATATTCGGTCCGCTGGGGATGACGCACACCGCCTACAACCCGCCGGTCGGCGTGGCGGGCTTCGATTCCACCCACCGCCGATGACCGCACCTTTCGCAACCGAATCATCCAGGGCGAGGTGCAGGACGAAAATGCCAGCGTGCTGGGCGGCGTGGCGGGACATGCCGGCCTGTTCGCCACCGCGGAAGATCTGGCAACATTTGCTCACGTCCTTCTGCAGGGAGGAGCGCCGCTGGTCCGTCCGGAAACGCTTGCGCTCTTCACTCGCCGCGAAGCCGCGCCAGAAGGCACTTCCCGGGCACTGGGTTGGGATACACCTTCCTCGCCATCGCAGTCGGGAAAATATTTCTCCGCGGGTTCATTTGGGCATCTGGGGTACACCGGAACCTCTCTGTGGATTGATCCCGAGCGCCAGCTTTCTGTCACCCTGCTCACCAACCGGACCTGGCCAGACTGCGAGAATAAGGCGATCAAGGATGTGCGTCCCGCATTTCACGACGCCGTGGTGGAAGCGCTGGAGAAAAAGCTTTGAAGCGAAGATCGAGCAACTCGCAGGAAGACCTGAGTCGCCTTACTACCGAGCAAACCAATCGCGCTTCCACTGACCTGGACTTGAAGTCGGCGCTGGAAGTAGTGCGCGTCATCAACGATGAGGACGCCAAGGTGGTGACTGCGGTCCGGAGTGCGTTGCCGCAGATTGCGCGCGGGGTGGAGTTGATCGCGAAGGCCCTGCAGCGCGGCGGACGGCTGATCTATGTAGGCGCGGGCACCAGTGGACGGATTGCGGCGCTCGATGCGGCGGAGTGTCCGCCCACGTTTAACGTCGATCCCAGGACGGTGCAGTTCATTATGGCGGGCGGGCCCGCGGCCCTGGCCGCGGCGCTCGAGGCCAATGAAGATTCACGCGATCTGGGCAAGCGTGAAATGGCGAAAAGAAAGCCGGGCCGGAAGGACGTGGTCGTAGGAATTGCCGCCAGCGGGCGCACCCCGTTCACCATTGCCGCAATTGAGTATGCGCGGAGCAAGGGCGCGCAAACCATTTCTGTGACCTGCAATCGCAACACGCCGCTGGAAAGAGCGGCCCAGCTGGGCATCGTGACCGAAGTGGGGCCGGAGGTGATCTCGGGATCGACCCGCATGAAGGCCGGCACGGCGCAGAAGATGGTGCTGAACATGCTATCGAGCGGGGCCATGACCCGGCTGGGATATGTTTATGGGAACCTGATGGTGCATGTGACTCCGCGAAATTCGAAGCTGGCGGCGCGCAGCGTGAGCATTCTGCAGCAGGCGGCGGGCGTGAGTGCGGAGATTGCCGCGCAAGGCTTTGCGGTTGGCGGGAAACAGCGTCCCGGTGGCGCTGGTCATGCTGCAGGCGGAAGTGGACCGCCGGGAAGCGGAGCGGGCGCTGAAATCGGCCGGCGGGCATGTGCGGCGGGCGATCGCGGCGGCGCGCAGTTTGTAGTGGCGGCGTCTCGCCGGCTGTGCCGAGGGCTCCTGCCCTCGGAGGTGGGGGCGGGACGCCCCCACGACAGCCGCCGGGACAGCGGCGCTACCCAACCCGGCGCGGGCGAGTCGCCCGCGACCACACAAACTATCCCACGGGCCGTGTCCTACGGAGTTACGGTCTCCCGTACACTCTTCTTCACCATCGCCATTAGAATAGATGCTCGTATGGATAAGTTTGTGATTCGCGGGGGCAATCCGCTGCTGGGGACAATTCGCGTCAGCGGAGCCAAGAATGCCGCGCTGCCGGCCATGGCCGCAGCCCTGCTTACGGAAGAGCCTGTCATTCTGGAAAATGTTCCGCAGGTGCGCGACATTGAAACCACCCGCAAGCTGCTGGCCGCCATGGGCGCCGAAGTCGAACTGGGATACGGACGGGCGCAGCATCGCACTACGATTTGCGCGCGCAATCTGACCAGCCCGGAAGCGTCGTATGAACTGGTCAAGCAGATGCGGGCGTCATCGCTGGTGCTGGGGCCGCTGGTGGCGCGCTGCGGACGGGCGCGCGTTTCTTTGCCGGGCGGTTGCGCGATCGGCGCGCGTCCCATCGATCTTCACATCAAGGGACTGGAGCTTCTGGGCGCCAAAATCACGCAGGACCACGGCTACGTCGAGGCCAGCGCCGACCGCCTGAAGGGCGGCGAAATTCTGTTCGACCGAATCACCGTGACCGGCACGGAAGACCTGCTCATGGCCGCCACCCTGGCCGAGGGCGAAACCGTGATGCAGAATTGTGCCCGCGAACCCGAAGTCGCCGACCTCGCCGACCTGCTCAACAAGATGGGAGCTCAAATCGAGGGCGCGGGCACTTCAACCATTCGGGTGAAGGGTGTCAGCAAGCTGCATGGCGCGAAACACCGAATTATTCCTGACCGGATCGAGGCCGCCACCTTCATCATTGCCGGAGCCATGACCGGCGGCGACCTGAACATCGCGGGCTGCGAGCCCACGCATCTGGGCGCGCTGCTCGAAAAGCTCGCTGAAGTCGGAGTCAAGACGCGGCTCACCGTCGACTCGGTACGCGTGATGGGAGACGCGCCCATCAAGGCGGCGGACATTGTGACCGAAGAGTATCCCGGCTTCCCCACCGACATGCAGGCGCAGTACATGGCGATGGCGACCCAGGCCGAGGGAACGTCAATCATCACGGAAAACATTTTTGAAAACCGTTTCATGCACGCGCTGGAGATGGTGCGCATGGGCGCCAACATAAAGATTGAAGGACGGCGCGCGGTGGTGCGCGGTCCCTCGCCACTGAGCGCGGCGGCGGTGCTGGCGTCCGATCTGCGGGCTTCGGCGTCGCTGGTGCTGGCCGCGCTGGTGGCGGAAGGCGAGTCGATCATCGACCGGGTGTATCACATCGACCGCGGCTACGAAAACATCGAAGAGAAACTGCGCGGCGTAGGCGCACAGATTCGCCGCATCGGAGAAATCCTGCCCAAACGCGCGGCTGCCCCGGCGCGAGTGTAGGCGCGAGCGTCCCCGCTCGTGCTGTTCTTAAGTTGCGCACAACCAATATACGTTCTGTTGGCCCGGGTCTTCAGCGCTGGACGGGCGGAACGCCCGTCCTCCATTCATCCCGTCCTCCTCAAGTACAATGTTCTCCGTTCTGCGGAGGATTGTTCATGGCATCGCGTCTTCTGTTGCGGGTCTGTCTGTTGCTGCTGGCTTCTCTCACTGTCAACGCGCAAACGCCTGAGCTGTCGAAGGCGGTGCAGGAATTTGTGCGTGTGAATTCCGGCAAGACCGTGCTCACGCACGTGCGGATTATCGATGGCACCGGAGCAGCGGCGGTTGACGATCAGAATCTTGTGATCGAAAACGGAAAGATCACGGCGATCACGAAGGGCGCCGATGTGGCGGCGGACAAGGACACCGCGGTCCTCGACCTTCGCGGGCATACCGTGATGCCGGGCCTGGTGGGAATGCACGATCACCTGTTTTATATCGTGCGGCCGAATCTCGACAGCCGGCGCCACTTTGACAATCCCGTGCTGGTGACCCAGATGACGTTCTCCGCGCCACGGCTGTATCTGGCCAGCGGCGTCACCACCATGCGCACCACCGGCAGCGTCGAACCCTACGCCGACCTGAACCTGAAGCGCGACATCGACGCCGGCAAGCTTCCCGGCCCGCATCTGGATGTCACCGGACCGTATCTGGAGGGCGCGGAGAGCTACTTTATCCAGATGCCGCATCTGACCGGCCCCGACGACGCGCGGCAGACGGTGGAGTACTGGGCCGATCGCGGAGTGACGTCGTTCAAGGCCTACATGAACATCACGCGCGCCGAGTTGAAGGCCGCGATCGATGCGGCCCACAAGCGCGGCATCAAAGTGACTGGCCATTTGTGCTCAGTGACGTACAAAGAAGCGGCCGAGCTTGGCATCGATGATCTGGAGCACGGCTTCTTCGTCAACACCCAGCTTGACGCCGGCAAGAAACCGGATGTCTGCAGTGAGAGCGCGGGCGACGAGACTCTTGCCCGCATGGATCCGGACAGTCCCGAGGCGAAAGACCTGATCGACACGCTGGTCAGCCATCACGTGGCCATCACCTCGACTCTGCCGGTATTCGAAGGCGACCTGGGCGGAGGGCGTCCGCCGCTGCGGCAGCAGGCCCTGGACGCGATGAGCCCGCAGGCGCGCGAGGATTTCTTCCTGCTGCGGCAGCCGGCCCGGCGTCGGCCCCGGCGCCGAAAATTGATCCTGCACTGCTCTGGAAGCATGATCTGGAACTGGAACGCGCCTTCGTCGCCGCCGGCGGATTGCTGCTCGCCGGGCCTGATCCCACGGGACGCGGCGACGTGCTTCCGGGATTTGGAGACCAGCGCGAGATTGAATTGCTGGTCGAGGCCGGCTTCTCGCCGGTCGAGGCCATCAAGATCGCCACGCTGAACGGCGCTGTTTATCATGGGCCGGGACAAGCAGATCGGCTCGATCGCCGCGGGAAAGAATGCGGACCTGGTGGTGATCAAGGGAGATCCGTCGAAACAGATTTCAGATGTCGAGAATGTCGAAATTGTTTTCAAGGACGGCGTGGGCTATGACTCGCAGAAGCTGCTGGATTCGGTGCGGGGAAGGTACGGGCAGTACTGATTGAGTCTCGCTATCGAGGATGCCCCCATTTGTCGCGTCTTTTGCGACAAGTGGGGATGGATGGGGAATAGATTTCAGGACTCTGCCGGGCTTAGCCCGGCTGGACAGCCGAGGGCGGCTGTCCCCACGTGGTTCAAGGTAGGGAATCTCCCCTCTTGCTTCCGGCTCAGGGCTGCAGCTATTTTGTTGGAGTGCCTCGACAACTCCTCAAAATGATATTGCTGGCCTGGTTCTGCGGGTCACTGGCGGCGCAAGTCGCGCCTTCCCCATTTCCCGCCGGTAAGTTGATTCCCAAAGTTGTGTGCAGTGCGGACAGCAAGCAGAGTTATGCGCTTTATCTGCCTTCCGCTTTTTCTGCCACTCGAAAGTGGCCGATGATCTATCTTTTTGACCCGTTTGCGCGGGGTGAAGTTGCGGTGGAGGCGGCCCAGGCGGCGGCGGAGAAGTTCGGATACATCGTGGTGGCCTCGAACAACTCCCGCAATGGCCCGATGGCAGACTCTACTGCCGCGGCGAATGCGGTTTGGCATGACACGCAGGAGAGGTTTCCGGTCGAAGAGCAGCGTCGCTACCTGGCTGGGATGTCCGGCGGAGCGCGCCTGGTGACGGCCATCGCGCTTTCCTGCGATGGTTGCGCCGCCGGCGTGATCGCAAATGCGGCTGGATTTCCG
Organism: Terriglobia bacterium; assembly: GCA_963699935.1. Taxonomy (GTDB): domain Bacteria; phylum Acidobacteriota; class Terriglobia; order Terriglobales; family Acidobacteriaceae; genus JAIQFF01. Next base: position 115,814 of record CAVOVU010000010.1, on the reverse strand, counting down.
CATCGACAAGCCCCCGCAGCGCAACATGAAATTCGCCTACTTTGGCGCCGTAGGGAATGCCGACTTCAACTATGGTGAATTCGTGGACCTGCGGAAGAAACTGGAAGACGTGGGAGCGGAATATCGCATCCGCACCTTTGAGGGCCAGCATGGATGGGCGCCGCCGGAGGTGTGGCTGGAGGCGCTTAACTGGATGGACATCCGGGCCATGGCGGCGGGGAGTTTGCCGCGCGATCGGGCGCGCATCCAGCAAACCGCGGATGAGGAACTCGCCCGGGCGCGGGACTTGCAGGCGAAGAATAATTTGCTGGCGGCGGTGCGGCAGTACCAGTCCCTGGTGCGGGATTTCAAGGGCCTCACTGACGTTACCGCCGCGGAAAGTTCTTTGGCGGAACTGGCTAAGAACAAAGCCGTGAAGGCAGAAGAAAAGCAGGAAGCCTCTGCCCTGGAGCAACAGGCGCGGATCAGCGAGCCTTTTGCCGAGCAAATGCAGGCCATTGCATCGGGTGATAGCGACAACGTTGACCTGAACGCCCTCAAACACGACTTTGCCGATCTCAAGAAACGCGCGGACAGTGTGCCGAAATCGGACGACTTGAAAGCGCTGGTGGTGAGGCGGGCGCTGGGAGGACTGGTGATCGCAGCGTACGAGTCCGGGCAGCACAGCATGGAAGGCAAGGACTATCGGGCGGCGCTGGCGTACTTTGATCTGGCGGCGGCGGGATCGGCCAATCCGGCCTTTGCGCACTACCAGAGGGCGCGGGCCTACGCCATGCTGGGCAACAAAAAAGGCACGCTGGCCGAGTTGCGGCTGGCGCTGGCCGCGGGCTTTCATGATGCTGCGGCGCTCAGTGCCGGAGAGTTTCAATCATTTCAGGGGGTCGCTGAGTTTCAGGCGCTGGCGGCGGAGTGGAAGGCGGCGGACGAGAAGGAACGGGTGAACCCTTGAGTTGCGGCACCGCGAGAAGCAGGTCCCTCGACTGCGCATGACGATTCGCAAGCGAATCGTCATGCTGCGCTCGGGATGACAGGGTAATTTTAGGGCTGAGTAATTTTGTTGCTGAGTACTTTTAGGGCAAGATAAGGCTGAGATCTGTCATCCCGACCGAGCCAGTTGATTCGCTGTGCGAATCAACCGGGGAGTGGAGGGACCTGCTTTTTCCGCTGGCGCTCCGACGCGCGTCGCTCGCGTAGTGCCGCTTTCCTGTTCCTAGAAGACTCTCCAGACGAAATGGGCAATGAGGGCGAACAGCACGATCAGGAATCCGGTAATCCAGATCAGGAATCTGGCGGTGAGCTTGGGGGATTCGATTTCTTTTTTGTCCATTGCGTCAGGATACGCCTTCGGCAAGGTGCCGAGCGTTGGCCCGGCTGGGCGGGTGTTGGCACCCGCCCCTACGTGAGTTCAAAGCTGGTAAAGTAAGGTTGATGTGGAAACTTGTTGTTTTCGTGGCGGTCATGTTTACCGCCGGTGGCGGGACTGGCAGGGACGGTTTCAGATATTGATTCGCGCGCTTCGTGGCGGTGCAAGCATGACGGAGCTACACGCGGATATTCGGAAGCGACCACGGCGCTCGTCGATAGTCCCTCCAAAGATGGGCAAGCACGGCGCTTCGATGTGTCGTGGAGCCCCTATGGCGGCGAACGCTGCAGCACCCCGCTGGGAGTTCTCGATACCACCTCGACGTATTTCACCTACGACGTGTGGTGGTACATCACCGACCTCTCGCATGTGAACAACCTGGAGTTTGACTTCAACCAGGTGCTGCCCAACCGCGAGACCATCATCTTTGGCACGCAGTGCTCCTTCCGTCTGGGGAGATGGAAGTACACCACGATACAAGGAGGAAAGGCGCGTTGGACCACGTCGAATCCGACTTGCAGCCGCTTTGAGTGGACGGCCAACAGCTGGCATCATCTGATCATTCAATTTCACCGGGACGAGACTGGGGTGGTGACCTACGATTCGGTAAGCTTCGATGGGAACGTGCAAGCCTTCAATGACGCATCGGGCCCCAGTAATTTCCCTTTGCGCTGGTATCCACCCGGACTGCAGGTGGTGAACTTCCAGATCGGCGGCGACAATTCTTCCCATGGCACAACTGCCTACCTGGATTCATTTTCCGTTACGGGCAGCGCGGAGCCGGTTTCCCGGCTGGCGGTTCCGGTTCGCTGAGGCCGATGCAGGCGTTCACTACAGCGCGTGCTATTTGAGTGCTGAGGCACACTCGTCCCCTGCCCGGTGCGTCACAAAAGCGGATGAGTTAGCGGCACCCGAACAGCAGGTCCCTCGACTGCGCAAAACGATTCGCAAGCGAATCGTTATGCTGCGCTCGGGATGACAGGGTAATTTTTGAGGCTGTCATCCCGACCGAGCCAATTGATTTGCTTGCAAATCAAATTGGGGAGTGGAGGGACCTGCTTTTTCTTTTTCGTTCTCACGATCGATACTGGTTTGCGCCGGAACTTGGCCGAGCTTCGCTCGGCTGGGCGGGTGGGGGCACCCGCCCCCTACGTGTGCAGGGCAAGAATAAAGGCCGCGATGGCTTCGCGGCCTTTTGGCTGGACGGGCGGGACGCCCGTCCTCCATTTTTCTGTCTAGTGACGGCCTCCGCCGTGTCCGCCGCCGCCGAAACCGCCGCGGCCACCGCGGCCTGGGCCGCCGCGTCCACGTCCCCGGCCACCGCCTCCGCCGCCGGGACGACGTCCGCGGTCACCACCTCGGTCTCCGCCTCGATCGGCGCCGCGATCTCCGCTGCGTTCCGGTCCGCGGTCTGCGCCGCCTCCGGCTACGGGAGCGTCGCGGTTGAAGTTGGGTTCGTCATCGGCGAAGTCGGCGCCGCCTTCGATGGTTAACGCCGGGGCATGAGCGGGTGCACTGCCACCGCTCTCTCCTCCACCGTTTTCGGGCGGAAGTTCGCCGCCACCCATCTTCGCGCGCTGCTCTTTGAGAATGGCTTTGCGCGACAGGCGGATACGGTTGCCTTCGACGGCCAGCACTTTTACCAGCACCTGGTCGCCTTCTTTCAACTCGTCGCGAACGTCCTTGATGCGATGCTCGGCGACTTCGCTGATGTGCAGCAGGCCGTCGGTGCCGGGGATGATTTCGACGAAAGCGCCGAAGTCAGCCAGGCGGGTGACCGTTCCGAGATAGGTTTTCCCGATCTCGGCTGTGGCCGTGAGGTCGCCGATGATCTGGAGGGCCTTGGCCGCCGAGGCCTCATCGTTCGAGGCCACGTTGATTTTGCCGGAGTCCTCGACGTCGATCTTAACGCCGGTGCGCTCGATGATGCTGCGAATCATCTTGCCGCCGGGCCCGATGACGTCGCGAATCTTGTCCACCGGAATCTGCAGGGTGTAGATACGCGGCGCGAAGGACGAAACCTTTTCGCGCGGAGCGGAGATGACTGCGTTCATCTTGTCCAGAATGTAGAGGCGTCCGCGCTGGGCCTGGGCCATGGCTTCGCGCATGATCTGGGCCGTGATGCCTCCGACCTTGATGTCCATCTGCAGGGCGGTGATGCCGTCCTTGGTGCCGGCGACCTTAAAGTCCATGTCGCCGTAGTGGTCTTCGGCGCCGGCGATGTCGGTCAGAATGGCGTAGTTATCGCCTTCCTTCACCAGACCCATGGCAACGCCTGCGACCGGGGACTTCAGAGGGACGCCTGCGTCCATGAGCGACAATGAGGCCCCGCAAACCGTGGCCATCGAGGATGAACCGTTCGACTCCAGGATGTCGGAGACGACGCGCATGGCGTAGGGCCAGTTCTCTTCGCCGGGAAGGATATTCGCGATGGAACGTTCCGCCAGCGCGCCGTGACCGATCTCTCGCCGACCGGCTCCCCGCAGAAATGCAACCTCTCCAACTGAGAACGGTGGAAAGTTATAGTGCAGCATGAAGCGTTTTTTGGCTTCGCCTTCGAAGACTTCGAGGCGCTGCATGTCGTCGCTGGTGCCCAGGGTGGTGGTGACCAGGGCCTGGGTTTCGCCGCGGGTGAAGATGGCGGAACCGTGGGTGCGGGGGAGGACGCCGACTTCAATCCAGATATCGCGAATCTGATCGAAGGCGCGGCCGTCGGGACGGCGCTTGTTGTTGATAACCTGTTCGCGGAAAATGCGTTCGCGCAGGGTCTCGAAGTAAGTCTTGAATTTCTTCTGGGCGGCTTCGTCTTCGGCCGGAATGGCAGCCTGCAGCCCTTTTTTGAGCTCCCGGACCAGGGTGTAACTTTCCGCCTTGGGATGCTTCTGGGTGTCGAGACGGTCGCTCAGGTCGGCACCCACGCGCGACTTCAGATCGTCATAATAGGCCTGGTCGAACTCTGGAGGAGTGACCTGGCGCTTGGGCTTGCCGCCTTTTTGCCGCAGGTCGTTGATGGCGGCGCAAATCTTCTTGATTTCGGTGTGGGCGAATTCGATGGCGTCCACCACCGTTTCTTCCTTCACTTCCTTGGCGCCGGACTCAATCATCACGATGCCGTCGGCGGTGCCGACCACCATGATATTCAGCAGGCTCTCGCGCATTTCGCTGTAGGTGGGATTGATGACGAAGGCGCCATTGACCAGGCCGACGCGGACAGCGCCGATGGGGCCTTCGAACGGGATGTCAGAGATAGTGAGCGCGGCCGAAGCGCCGTTGATGCCGGCGACGTCGGGGTCATTTTCGGTGTCGGCGGAGAGGACGAAGGCGATGACCTGGGTTTCGCAGCGGAAGCCATCGGGGAAGAGAGGGCGCACCGGGCGGTCGATCTGGCGGCTGGTGAGGATTTCACGCTCGCTGGGGCGGCCTTCGCGCTTGATGAAGCCGCCGGGGATGCGTCCGCCGGCGTAGGTGTACTCGCGGTAATCGACCGTCAGGGGGAAGAAATCGATGCCCTCGCGGGGATCGGGGTTGGCGGTGGCCGTGGCGAGAACGACGTTATCGCCAATGCGCACTACGACCGAACCGTGGGCCTGCTTGGCTAATTTCCCAGTTTCAAAAGAGATAGTTTTACCGCCGGCAAGTTCAACCGATACTTCTTGTTTCATGATTCATTTCCTTTTGGCAGGAGGACACTCGCGCGTGCGTCTGGAGAGGCGGCACGGTTGAAGAGCAAGAGCCAGTAGCGTTCTGGGAGGCCGGAAACACACCGTTCGCGGCTTTTTCCTTGTTTCGTGACGGCCGTCTGCGCAACGGCCAGATGATTCCGATGGTGGTCCGGCGAATACACCCCGAGCCGGGAACGGCCCCGCAGAAACCTACTTGCGCAGGCCCAGCTTATGCACAACCGTCTTGTAACGGTCGGAATCGTATAGCTTGAGGTAGTCGAGCAGGCGGCGTCGCTTGCTGACCAGCATGAGAAGACCGCGGCGCGAACCGTGGTCCTTCTGGTGCGTTTTGAAGTGATCCGTCAATTGGCCAATGCGCTCGCTAAGCAACGCGATCTGGACTTCGGGGCTGCCCGTATCGGTGGGATGCGTTCCGTACTGGTCGATGAGGGATTTCTTTTGCTCTCTGGCTAGCACTAACCCGATGCACTCCTGTCTTCTAGTTTCAATTTAATCGTAACGTGCAATTAAGGTAACACGCTGCAGACCAAGGTGTAAAGGCGAGGTAGCGGCGCTTCTTTGGCGTCCTTTGCGGCCTTCCTTTGCGGCCTTTGCGGTTTAAGATTCTTGGATGAGCTAGGCGAGGTCAAAGCCTTACCGCAAAGGACGCTAAGAAAGGCCGCAAAGGTCGCAAAGTACGGCAACTCGAAGTCAGACTCGCGGGAGGCTCCATACCAAAGGGTCGTCCCTAAATAGCATCTGAATTAGTATAGTTATGCCGACTGCCATGACAGTGCGATGTGTTCAATGCGGCCAGGAGAATAATCCGCAATACCGATTTTGCGGCATGTGTGGAGCTCCGTTGGGACCACCACCGGCGCCGGTGGCAAGCGAGGCGGGGCACGAAAGAATGAGGCCGCCGGTGAGCGGACCCTCTTTCCTGGGGCTGGGCGATGAACGCACCCGCGACCTGGACTACCTGCTGGAAGACGACCCGCCCCGGGGCCACGGGCGACTCTACCTGGCCTTATTTCTGCTGATCTTGAGCGGCGGGTTGCTGGCCTGGCATTGGCAACGCGACGGCTATCCCTGGAGGTACACGCCGAAGGCGGCTGTAAGCAGCGTGCCGGTAAGTCCACCATCCGCGGCAGCTCCGGAGGCAACTGCGGCAGCGGCTCCGTCAGTTGTGCCGGTAGAACAGACGGCGAACCCGGCGCCGCCGGACGCCCAATCTACGCCGGGAGAAGGGGCGCAGACTCCCGGTGAAGCCACTCCCGCCGTGCAGCCTTCGTCTGACAGCAGCATTTCTGATAACCCTGCCGCTGCGGGCAAGCCGGCCGACCAAGCCTTAAAGCCCGATCAAAACCCCGGCACTGGGGAAGCTGCAGCGCAGGCGTCGAGCCCGTCCTCCGCTGCAGAGGGGAGTGAACCCGAAGGTGCAGCGCCGGTCTCGCCAGCAACGAAGGCGCCGAAGGAAACGCGAATGGCGGCCGCGGCACCCATCCCGAAGGCACCCGCACCCAAGCCTTCGCCAACCGCTCCGGCCCTGACATTCGAGGACCGGTTGGTTGCAGACGGAGAAAAATATCTGTACGGGCGGGGGGTGCCGGAAGATTGCGCCCGCGCACAGAGAAATCTGCAGATCGGGGCGCGAGGGTCGAATGCCAGGGCGCAGACCCTTCTGGGCGCCATGTATGCGACCGGGCACTGCGTGGGCCGCGATCTTCCTACCGCCTATCGCTGGTTCGCCAAGGCGCTGCACGGGGACCCGGCGAATTCGCGGGTGCAGCGCGATCTGGAAGTGCTTTGGAAACAGATGACGCCGGAGGAACGGCAACTGGCGATGAAAAGCCAATAGCAGTCGCTGACGACATCGCGTGGTTATTTCCAGTTATCAGTTCAATGTTCCCGGTTCTCAGTGGTGATGGTCTGCGGCGGTTTCGGGCGAACTCATGACCAGGCGGCCGTGCTGAACGCCTTTGGTGCTGATCAGGCGGTCTGCCAGTCTTTGCACTTCTTTCGATTTGCCGCGAAGCACCACTACCTCAAGACAGCTTTCGTGATCCAGGTGAGCATGAAGGGTGGAGATGATCACGTGATGATGCTCATGCTGGAGGTCGGTGAGTTTCTCGGGCAGGAGGCGGGTGTGATGGTCGTAGATTAAAGTGACGGTGCCGACCACGAACGCGTTGGGGGCGACGACGGCGGATCCGACCAGGCGGTCGCGAATGAGGTCGCGGAAGGCTTCGGAGCGGTTCTGGTAACCCTTGTGCGCAATGAAGTGGTCGAAGCGGCGAAGCAGTTGGGTATCGATGGCGACGCCGATGCGGCTTAGATCTCCCATGTAGTCCCCCCTCTAAAAATAGTTTACTCTCCCCTGGTATGACCGACTGTGGGCCTGTGTTGCTGGCCCTGCAAAAGGTGTTTGAGGTATGAGCGCACACGAACAATTCGCCGACGATCTCGCCTTGCTGGCGAGGGGAACACTTCAGGGCGAGCGGCGCGTCACGCTTGAGAAGCATCTGGAAGGGTGCGCCGGGTGCCGTCGCGAGCTGGAACGACTGCGCGGAGATACGGCTTTAGTCGCAGCAAGGGAGCCTCGAGGCCAGAAGGTTCCACGCCGATCCACAAGCATCGTGCCCTGGCTGGCAGCAGCAGCACTTTTTCTGCTGGCGGGGTTCTTCTTTCGGCAAAGCGACCGCCTGGCGCAGCGGGCGGCGCAATTGCAGAACGAATCAGCCCAGCAGCAGGCCCAACTGGACCGCGCTCGGGAAGTAGTTTCCACGCTGACCTCGACGGACGCGATGCGCGTGACCCTGGTGGCGGCGCAAGCTCCGCCGCAACCGCAGGGCAGCGCGATCTACGTTCGCGACCGCTCGAGCCTGATTTTTCTGGCCAGCAACCTGCCGGGGTTGCCGCCGCAGAAGGTGTACGAGTTGTGGCTGATTCCGACCAACGGAGCGCCTATCCCGGCCGGCCTGTTCAAGCCCGACGCCCGGGGCAGCGCCAGTGTGATTCAGCCACCGTTGCCTGGCGGCGTGGAGGCCAAGGCTTTTGCAATTACGGTGGAGCCGGAACAGGGTTCGGCAACTCCTACGACTGCCAATTGTGATGATGGGAGCGGGCGAATAGTTACTGTAGCGCCGCTGTCGCGGGGGCGTCCCGCGCCCGCCTGAGGGCAGGATGCCCTCAGGAATGCCGGCGCTACTTCTTTAGAGCCGACGAGAATTCAGGCTTCTTCGCTTTCCTTCAACTTCGCGATCACTCCGAAATCTTCCAGTGTCGTGGTGTCGCCTTTTACGTCCCCGCTGCTGGCCAGTTCACGCAGCAGGCGGCGCATGATTTTCCCGCTGCGCGTTTTAGGCAGCATGTCGGTAAAGCGGATGTCGTCCGGTTTAGCCATGGCGCCGATTTCTTTGGCAACCCACTTACGCAAATCTTCTTTCAGTTCGGGTGTGGGCTTTCTTCCCTGCTGGAGAGTTACAAAAGCTGAGATGGCTTGACCCTTGATGTCATCGGGGCGGGCCACGACGGCGGCTTCGGCAACCGCTTCATGGGCCACCAGAGCCGACTCTACTTCCATGGTGCTGAGGCGGTGGCCGGAGACGTTGATGACGTCGTCCACGCGGCCCATGACCCAGTAGTAGCCGTCTTTATCTTTTCGAGCGCCGTCGCCGGTGAAGTATGTCGGCGGAATCTGCGACCAGTATTGCGACACGTAGCGGTCGGGATCGCCGTAGATGGTGCGCAGCATGCCGGGCCAGGGCTGCTTGAGAACGAGAAAACCGCCCGAGCCTTCGGGGACAGGCTTGCCGTCCATGGTGACGATCTCCGGCACCACGCCGGGAAAAGGACGCGTGGCCGACCCCGGCTTGGTGGCAATCGCGCCCGGGATGGGAGTGAGCATGATGTGCCCGGTCTCAGTCTGCCACCAGGTATCGACGATGGGACAACGGTTGTGTCCGATGATTTCGCGGTACCACATCCATGCCTCGGGATTGATGGGCTCGCCCACCGTGCCCAGCAACCGCAGGCTATCGAGCTTGTGTTTTCGGGGCCACTGCTCGCCCCACTTGATGAAGGTCCGAATGGCGGTGGGCGCGGTGTAAAGAATATTTACCTGGTGGCGGTCGATAATGCTCCAGAAGCGGTCGGGCTCAGGGAAGTTGGGCGCGCCCTCATACATCAGGCTGGTGGCGCCGTTCTGCAGCGGTCCGTAAACGATGTAGCTGTGCCCGGTGACCCAGCCGATGTCGGCGGTGCACCAGTAAGTATCTTCTTCCTTGAGATCGAAAACCCATTTTGTGGTCAGATAAGTGCCAACGGAATAGCCCCCGGTGGTGTGCACCACCCCTTTCGGCTTGCCGGTGGTTCCAGAGGTGTAAAGGATGTAGAGGGGATGCTCGGCGTCGAGCGCCTCGGCGGGGCAGTCATCGGAGACGGATTCCATCAGTTCATGCCACCAATGATCGCGTCCGGGCCGCATGCTGATCGGCGAGCCGGTGCGCTGGTAAACAATCACATGCTTCACTGACGGACAGGACTTCAGCGCCTCTTCCACCGCGGGAAATAATTTCACCTCGGCGCCGCGACGGAACGAGCCATCCTGAGTAACGACAGCCACGGCCTGCGAGTCGTGAATGCGGTCCACCAGTGCATTGGACGAAAACCCGCCGAAGACCACTGTATGCGGAGCGCCGATGCGGGCGCAGGCCAGCATGGCGATGGGCAGCTCGGGTGTCATGCCCATGTAAATGGCAACCCGGTCGCCTTTTTTAACACCAAGCGATTTCAGGACGTTGGCGAACTTCTGCACTTCGCGGTGCAGTTGCTGGTAAGTGAGGGTACGGACTTCGCCGGGCTCGCTCTCCCAAATCAGCGCGGCCTTGTTTTTGCGGAAGGTTTGCACGTGGCGGTCGAGACAGTTGTAGGAAAGATTGAGCTGGCCGCCGACAAACCACTTGGCCCAGGGATGATTCCATTCCAGAACTTTGTCCCACTTTTGGAACCAGTGCAGTTCGTTGGCGACGCCACCCCAGAATTTTTCGGGTTGCTCGACCGATTCGCGATAGATGCGCTCGTAGTCTTCCAGGCTCTGGATATGGGCCTGCCGGCGGAAGGGCTCGGGGCATTCGAATTTCCTGTCCTCGTGCAGGACGGACTCGATATTGCTGCGGTCATCGGTCGGGGCGGGCTTCTCGGGCATGCTGGTCCCTCTATGTTATGGACTGCGGAAAAGCGCAGTGCAGATTCTACAAGGGCGGGCGCGGAATGTCTGCTGGGAGCGGTCCGGCATTCCAATGGTTGGAGGTCATCCTGACCTTGCGAAGGATCCGGCGGGGTCGCGCGCCAAGGAGCATATCCGCTCCACGCCAGATCCTTCGGGACTGAAGTCCCTCAGGATGACGCAGGGAGGGAGATTTGCTCATGCAATGACGATTACGCATCCAGAAATCTGTCCTGGTATTTGTTTTCGGGCAGCAGGCAAATGTCGTAGTGCCCGAAGATGCGGTAACGATGGCGGGCCACCAGGCTGTATCCCCAGTTGCGCAATGGTTTGGGACAAACGCGCAGGGCAGCCGCCGCGACACGCCACAAGCCTCCCAGTTCCTGAAATATGAAAATCACGGCATCGGCGCGAGTACTGAGGCGTTCGTCCTCTACAACGTAGAGCGTGTTCAGGTCTTGGGGATCAAGGCCGTGAGATTTCAGGATGCGGGCGGCATAGGTACTCTGCAGCGAGGCGAAGCGAAAATGAGCGCGGCGATCGCGCTTAAGGACAAATCGCACCAGGCGGTTACAGAGCCCGCAAACGCCGTCGTAGAGAAGCACCGGATTGGCGGGATCTGGCATGCGCAGACGCACTTCTTGTGGGTCGGACACTCCTGTCCGGCGCCTTTGACTTGGAGTTTCAGAATTCCCCACCCGAACCAAACCAACCTGAAACCAACCGAAGACCAGGACCAAGACCAGGACCGACACCAACCAACCCAAAACCAAACTTCAAAAGCGTCGGACAGGAGTGTCCGACCCACACAGGCGGCTTAGCGGGGAGGGTCGGGCTTTCTCTGCAGTTCGGGGACGTATTCGGCGACGTCTCCCTTCTCCAGCAGGTAATTGCCCGGGCCCTGGTGGCCGCGAACGGTGCGGGCAAACTCGGCCACGAAGAAGCCGGCGCGCAGAGCTTCCGTGAAAGCCCATCTGGTGGCTTCGCGCCACTCCCGCGCCAGGCCTGGATCTTTTTGCTCGACCGTCACAATGTCGCTCGGAATTTGGATGGCGATGCGCTGGCGGGCCAGCGCGGCGGTCAGATCATGGCGCAGCGGCTTGCCATCGCCGTTGAACTGGACCAGCGGCTCCAGCCGGGAAAAGGCGTCGAGGAGTTCGGGCCTGTAATCCTTAGCCTGCAGGCGGTCGCGGACGCGACGGCTGGCCAGCGGCCACCTCACCCACAAGCGATCGGTGCCGTTCTGGTGCAGGACGCTGGAAGTTTCCGGTCCGTAGAAATCGATCTTGTAGATATCCGACACTACACCCAGCTTGCCAAAATTGAGGTGCGCATTGCGGCTCTGTAAGGGGTCGAAAGTCCAGGTCATTTCGGGGACGCGCATGGCCAGGGCGCGTTCGCGCTGGGCGAGCTTGAGTTTGTGGCCCAGGTCGAGATTACGGTAGGGCTCGCGAACGGCCAGCATGTGGGAGTGCAGGGTGAGGTGTCCGGCGTCCATGGCCAGGAAACCGAAGGCGAATCCGGCCAGCTTGGGGCCATCGAAGGCGCCCAGCCAGACGCTGCCCGCTTCCCTGGTGGCAATCATCAGGGCCAGGGGCATGACGTCGCGGTCGGCGAGTTCCCATACTTCCTGTTCGAGAGCTTCGACCTGTTGCAGGTCTGCGATGGTTTGGAGATCGCGGATGACGATCGGCTTTTGCGGGGAGTCAGCCATGGCTGGGTGAAGGCGTCCAATATACGCGAGGCGGATTGGTTGGTGCCAGGGGACTCTCCCTGCGCGACAGCGGCAAGTACGAACACGGTCGCGTGGTAATAGGGGTCCTTCGACTTCGCGGCTGCTTCGCGGTGCGAAGCAGCTACTCCGCTCAGGATGACAGCGGCTGAATTTAACCCTGGACGCGGGTGGATTTGCCGCTCCAGAAAGCTTCGCGGAGCTGGCGTTTCAGCATTTTTCCCGTGCCTGTCTTGGGGAGCGGGCCTTCTACAAACTGTACGACGCGGGGCATCTTGAATTTCGCGATGCGCGGCTTGAGGAAGGTCAGCAACTGTTCCTGGTCCAGCTGCTGATCGGGTTTCAAGACGATGATGGCGACCGGAATCTCGCCCCATCGCGGATCGGGAGCGGAGACCACGGCGCATTCGAGGACGGCGGGGTGGGCGAAAATGGCTTTTTCCACTTCGATGGAAGAAATATTTTCGCCGCCGCTGATAATGATGTCTTTCTTGCGATCGACGATGTGGATGTAGTTCTCGTCATCCCAGACCGCCATGTCTCCGGTGTGCAGCCAGCCGTTGGTGATGGCGGCTTTGGTGGCGTCGGACTCGCGATAGTAGCCGTCCATTACGTTGTCGCTGCGGACGACTACCTCGCCCACGGTTTGCATGTCGCGGGGTACGTCGCGCATTTCCGCATCCATCACGTGCACTTCGGAGCCGACCAGGGGCCAGCCCGCAGCGGCAAGGTGGTTGAGCCGGTCGGTGTCATCGGCGTAGGTCACGGTGCCCTTGGTCTGCGCGGTAGTAATCACGGGAGCGGTTTCGGTGAGACCGTAGCCGGAGCAAACGTCACAGTGGAACGCCTGCTCCAGGCGGGCAATCAACTCGGGCGAGGAGGCAGCGCCGCCGGTCATGATCGTCTTCATGCTGGAAAGATCGAATTTGCCGAGGTCGGAACAATTGAGCAGCGCGTTGGCCATGGTGGGGACCAGGGTCATGGCGGTGGCTTTTTCGTCCTGAATGAGGCGGAAGACGGCGGTGGGCTCGAAGCGGCGGACCATGACGTGTTTGGCTCCGCTCATGGTGATGCTCTGGGGACGTCCCCAGCCGTTGGCGTGGAACAAGGGGATGGTGTGCAGCTCGACGTCAGTGTCCTTGCAGGGAAAGGATGTAAGCAGGGCCAGGGCGTGCACGTAGAGCGTGCGATGCGACAGCATGACGCCCTTGGGAGTGCCGGTGCTGCCGCTGGTGTAGAAGAGTTCGGCGATTTCATTTTCGTCGAAGGAGAAAATATCGGGACGCGGGATGCGGTCGCGCGCCAGCAGATCTTCCAGGAAAAGGTCCGCCTGGGGAACCGGACGATCGATGGCGACATAACGACGGATGCTGGGGCATACTTTTCGCAACTCCTCGACCAGCGGAGCAAAATCGCTCTCGAACACCAGCATGCCGGCGCCGGCGTGATTGAGAATGGCGGTGAGTTCGACGGGCTGCAGTCGGACGTTAAGCGGCATGGAGATGGCGCGGACCAGCGGCGGCCCGTAATAACCCTCAAGCAGCTGATGGTTGTTGAAGCTGAGATAAGCGACGCGGTCGCCGGGGCGAATGCCTTCAGAAAGCAGTCCGGCGGCCAGACGTTCGCAACGCTCTCCGAACTGGTTGTAGGTAAACGAACTGGCGCCTGAGATTACGCCTGTCTTTTTCCCGTAGAGATCAACGGCCCGGTACAAGCAGCGAATGGGGGTAAGCGGAACGTTCATGGTGAATCCCGGTGGGCATGATACACGAGGTGGCATCGCGAGTAGCCCGGCATGTTCTGTGAATGAACCTGCTGCGCGCCAGATCCTCACCCCGACCGAAGTCGCTCCAGGATAACGACACTCGCATTTCTTGTCCGGCTTGGCACGAGCGGGACGCTCGCGCCTGCATTTACTCCAGCAGGTCGGGTTGTTCGCGGACGATTCTTGCCCAGAGCGGCTGGAACTGAAACCAGCCGGCCATGTGCGAGCCGATTTGCTGTTGGGTAAGGGCGGCGCTGGTGGCGTCGATCTTTACCGGGGTGCCGACAGCTTCGGCCAGAAGCTGGGCCTGGCAGCTTCGCTCCATGGTGATGAACCACCATGCGGCCTCATCCACCGTATGGCCTACCGTCAGCAGGCCGTGATTGCGGAGGATGACAGCTTTCTTCTCGCCCAGAGCCTCAGCGATGCGCTCGCCTTCGGAAGTCTCATAAACCACGCCGGTGAAATCCGCGAATAATGAATGGTCTTCGTAGAAGGCGCAGGCATCCTGGGTGATGGGATCGAGCAGGCGGCTGAGCGACGACCAGGCCTTTCCGTGCAAGGAATGGGCGTGAGCGGCGGCCACGACATCCGGACGGGCGGCGTGGACCTGAGAATGAATCGCGAAAGCGGCGCCGTTGACCGGGTAGTTGCCTTCCACGACCTCGCCACGGTCGTTTACCAGAATCAAATCCGAGGCGCGAATCTGTCCGAAGTGCATGCCAAAGGGGTTGACCCAGAAATGGTCGAGACGTTCGGGATCGCGGGCGGTGATGTGTCCGGCGACGCCTTCATCGAATCCGAAACGCGAGAACAGGCGGAAGGCCCCGGCCAGGCGCTGCTTGCGATGCCGGCGTTCCTCCTCCAGCGTGGCAAAGCGGGGGGCTCCGGGCAGGTTGAGGGGGTTCTGAGTGGCAACGGCCATGGGCGCCTCCGGGTAATACGCGACAACTATAACGCTGCCGCGAGACGCCCGCAACGCGGTGCCTAAGGATAGTAGCGGATTACCCATTCAGCCACGCAACATGGCTTCTCCTGAGCCTGACCATCGTTGCCCTGGCTCTCCACGACGACGGAAAAGACCGCTTCACGGGCGGGGCCGACATCCTTTAACGACTGCAGGGTGAAGCGGGCGCGAATTTTTGCACCTGCGTGAACCGGCGCCGGAAAGCGCACCCGGTTCAAACCGTAGTTTACGGTCATGGCCGCGCCGTCCTGAATCTCAAAGGCTTGCCGGGACAAATGACTGAGCAGAGATAGCGTAAGAAAGCCGTGGGCGATAGTGGCGATGTAGGGCGATTCCCGTTGAGCGCGATCGGGATCGAGGTGGATCCACTGGCGATCTTCGGTGACTTCGGCAAACTGGCGGATGCGTTCCTGGGTGATTTCGAACCAATCGGTGGTGCCGATTTCGCGTCCCGTGAAATCGTTGAGGGCGTCGAGATTTTTGAGGGTCACGGGCGGCATCGGAAACCTGGCGCCTGATGGCGTCACTATATTACGGCCTGGGCGGCATCGAAGGGGGAGCCTTTCACGCTGCCGCGGTCGATGCTTACTATTCTGCGTCAGGGAAGGGCGAGTCAGCGGAAGAAGTTCTGATTCCGCTGTGTGCGTTTGGTTGTAAGGGAGTTCCAGTTTGTCAGTTGCTGGTTCTCAGTTCTCAGCGGCGCTCGAAGAGGCCGGCTGCGCCCTGCCCGCCGCCCACGCACATGGTTACGACGCCATAGCGCGATTTACGGCGCTCCATTTCGTTGGCCAGCGTTCCCACCAGGCGCGAGCCGGTCATTCCGAAAGGATGGCCAATGGAGATGGATCCGCCGTTCACGTTGAGCTTGTCCATGGGGATGCCCAGACGGTCGCGGCAGTAAATGACCTGCACGGCGAAAGCTTCATTGAGTTCCCAGAGATCGATGTCTTTGATCTGCAGTCCCTGGCGCTGGAGCAGTTTGGGCACGGCGAAAACTGGCCCGATGCCCATTTCATCAGGTTCGCAGCCGGCGACCTGGAAGCCGCGAAAAATCAGGTTATAGGGGATGCCGAGTTGGTCGGCGCGCTGACGTGACATGAGTAGAGTCGCGGAAGCTCCGTCGGAAAGCTGGGAAGAGTTCCCTGCGGTGACTGAACCATGGCCGCTGTTGGGATCGAAGTGGGGCTTGAGCGCGAGCAAGGCATCGAGCGTGGTGTCAGGACGGTTGCACTCGTCGCGATCACAGCAGACTTCTTCGGTGCCGATTACTGCCCCGGTTTTCTTGTCGAGCACCGCTTTGGTGACTTTGATGGGCGCGATTTCGGCGGCAAAGAAGCCTTCCTGCTGGGCGCGGGCAGTGCGTTGCTGGCTGACCAGGGAATATTCATCCTGGGCCTGGCGGCTGATCTGGTAGCGCTTGGCCACGACCTCGGCGGTTTCGCCCATCACCATGTAGATGCCGGGGTACTTCTGTTTGAGCGCGGGGCTGGGATCGTTGTCGCGGACGATGAGGCTGATGGTTTCAACGCCTCCTCCGATGGCGGCCTCAGCGCCTTCACTTACGATCTGGTGAGCTGCCATGGCGATGGCCTGCAGACCGGAAGAGCAGAAGCGGTTCACCGTGATAGCAGCGGTAGAAACCGGGAGGCCGGCGTGCAGCGCCGAAACGCGCGCAATATTGTGGCCTTGCACTCCATGGGGCTGGCCACAACCCAGTATCACGTCTTCGATTTCTTTGGGATCGAGTTGCGGGGCCTTGCGCAGGACATCCCTGATGCAATGGGCGGCGAGGTCCTCGGGCCGCGTCATGTTGAAGGAGCCGCGAAACGATTTGGCAAGGCCGGTGCGCGAGCTGGCTACTACGACGGCTTCTCTCATTTGGTCGTTGGCCTCTGGTCGTTGGTCGTTGGCCAAAAATTATTGTTTCTCGAAATCGGCGAAGGTACGGCCTTCAGTGGCCAATTTCTTCAGCAGCGGCGCGGGCTCCCAGAGCTCGCCATGGATGCGCTGAAACTCGGTGATTCGGTCATAAACCTTTTTCAGTCCCACCGTGTCGGCGTACCACATGGGGCCGCCGCGATAGGCCGGGAAGCCGTAGCCGTTGATATAGATGATGTCGATATCGACGGCGCGGGCGGCATAGCCTTCCTCGAGAATGCGTGCGCCTTCGTTGACCAGGGCGTAGATGCAGCGATCGACGATCTCTTCGGCGGGAATCTGGCGCTGCTGGATGCCAGCTTCGGCCGACCACTTCTTCGTCAACGCCGCGACCTCGGGATCGGGCGAGGGGCGGCGGTTCTCGTCATACTTGTACCAGCCCGCCACGGTCTTCTGGCCGAAGCGACCCATCTCGCACAGGTTGTCAGCCGCGAAGGCCTGGCGGACACCCGGCTTCTCCAGATGGCGATATTCCTTGCGGATGCGCCAGCCCACGTCGAGTCCGGCCAGGTCGTTGGTGGCGAGGGGGCCCATGGCCATGCCGAAGTCGTAGAGCGCCTGGTCCACTGCCTCCACGCTGGCGCCTTCTTCCACCAGGAAAACCGCTTCGCGGACGTAGGGATGGAACATGCGATTGCCCACGAAGCCGCGGCAGTTGCCGACCAGCACGCCAATCTTTCCCAGCTTTTTCGAAAGCTGCATGCAGGTGGCGATCACTTCCTTGCTGCTGGCTTTGCCGCGGACGATTTCGAGCAGCCGCATGACGTTGGCCGGACTGAAGAAATGTGTGCCAATGACCGAAGCGGGGCGCGAGGTGGCGGACGCGATCAGGTCAATATCCAGGGTCGATGTGTTGCTGGCAAGAATTGCTCCGGGCTTGCAGACGCGATCCAGTTCGCCGAAGACTTCCTTCTTCAGGGCCATGCCTTCGAAGACGGCCTCGATGACGATGTCGGCCTGGGCGAAGTCGGTGTAATTCAGGGTGGGCTGGATCAGCTTCAGGCGTTCGTCAACCGCTGCCTGGGTGAAGCGTCCGCGCTGCACGGAGACGGCATAGTTTTTGCGTATGTTGGAGAGCCCGCGGTCCAGCGCGGCCTGGTCTGCTTCCTTGAGCACGACCGGAATTCCAGCGTTGGCAAATACCATGGCGATGCCGCCGCCCATGGTCCCGGCCCCGGCGACTGCGGCCGAATTGACCGGGATGGTCGGCGTTTCTTTCGGAATATCGGGGACCTTGGCCACTTCGCGCTCGCCGAAAAATACGTGAATGAGCGCCTTTGACTGGTCGGAGTAGAGGCAGTCGATGAACAGCCTGGCTTCGACCTCGCATCCCTGCTCGAAAGGCAGTCTGGTGGCGGCTTCGATGGCGTCGAGGGCAGCCAGGGGAGCGATCAGGTTGCGTTGCTTCTTGCGCGCGGTGTCGCGGGCCGCGGCGAAGATCGCCGCGTTTTGTTCGGGAGTACCCAGTTTCTGGTTGCGCTCGCGCGTTTTGGGACCTGGCTTTGCGGCGATTTCGCTGGCAAAAGCCACGGCGCCCTTCAGCAGGTCGCCGTCGATCAATTGATCCACGATGCCGGCCTTCAACGCATCTGCTGCCTTGACCGGGTTGCCGTCGGTGCACATCTCAACTGCTTTGGCGACGCCGGCGAGACGGGGCAGGCGCTGAGTGCCTGCAGCTCCCGGAATGAGGCCAAGTTTCACTTCCGGCTGTCCGACCTGCGCGCCGGGCACGGCCACGCGGTAGTGGCCGGACATGGCCACTTCCAGGCCGCCGCCGAAGGCGGTGCCGTGAATCGCCATCACCACGGGCTTGGAGCAATTTTCTATTTTCAGCAAAAGCGGGAGCAATCCCGGGCCGGTTTTTGCCTGGCCCGAAGTCATCCTGGTGAATTCTTTAATGTCGGCGCCCGCGATGAAAGTGCGGCCGCCTCCGATGACTACAGCTGCGCTTACGGTGCGATCCGCGTTGATCTGATCGATGGCTTCGGAAATTCCTTCGGGCACGCCGGGGCTGATGGCATTCACCGGCGGATTATTGATGGTGATGATGGCAATGTCGCCGTCTTTGGTGAGTTGGATCAGGTCGCTCATTGAAATCTTTCCCTCCTGTGGGGACGGTTCGATTGTAGCTGCGATCCGGCATTCGAAGGAGGCGATGAGCCCACGCTTTCGGAGCGAATCAATTTTTCCATTCTCGCACAGGTCCATCGCCCGAAAGGGGCCCTTCGACTGCGTGGCTGCTTCGCAAGGCGAAGCAAGACTCCGCTCAGGATGACAGGGCAAATGAGGATGACAGGGGAAGAATGGTGGTGATACCTTCTTCATTTCCGCTATGGCAAGCACCTCTTCGAGGCTGTCCGCTGCAGACCAGGACCAACAATCTTTCTTCGCCCAGGGGATGGGGATCGTTCTGCTCATTGCCGCGGCGAAACTGCTCTTTCATTGTTACTTCAACAATCGTTATGGGTACTTCCGCGACGAGTTTGATTACATGGCCTGCGGAGATCACCTGGCCTGGGGATATGTGGACCAGCCCCCTCTGATTCCCTTCCTGATCCACGTTTGTCGTGCGGTGTTGGGAGACTCGCTGCGCAGCATACGCTTTATCCCGGCGCTGGCGTCTTCACTGCTGGTGATACAAACGGCGGTGCTGGCCCGCGAATTTGGCGGAAGGCGATTCGCCCTTCTGCTCAGCGCCGTGACGGTGCTGGTGGCGCCGCAGTACCTCTCCAACGGCGGCCTGCTGGGGACCAATTGCCTCGAACCGAACCTGTGGATGGGTTGCGCTTATTTCGCGATACTTGCCATCAAGCGCAATGATCCTCGCTACTGGCTGTGGTTCGGCGTGGTCGCGGGCCTGGGACTGCAGGAGAAGTATTCCATCGCGCTGTTCGGCTTTGGCATGGTGGTCGGCCTGCTGCTCACCGGGCAACGCCGCGTTTTCGCCAACAAATGGATCTGGCTGGGTGGAGCGGCTGCGTTCCTTATTTTCCTGCCCAATTTGCTTTGGAACATTCATTACGACTGGCCGTTTGTCCAGTTGATGCGAGGCATCAGGGCCGAGGGTCGCGATGTGGTGCTGCCGCTGCTGCCGTACTTCTTTCAGCAGACGCTGCTGATCCTTCCGTTGACCGCGCCCATCTGGATCACGGGCCTGATTGCGCTCTTTTTTTCGCGGCAGTTGAAGATCTATCGCGTGCTGGGCTGGAGTTACGTGGTCTGCTTTAGCGTCTTCTTCGTTCTCCATGGGAAGAATTATTATCTGGCTCCCATCTATCCCATGCTCCTGGCGGCGGGAGCGGTGACCGTCGAGAACGCAATCGCACGGCCTCGCCTGGCCTGGATGAGACCGGTAATCGTGGTGCTGCTGCTGGCCGCCGGAGTCCATCTGGCCCCGGTGGTGGTGCCGGTTTTGTCTCCGGAGCGATTCATTGGTTACATGAAATACCTGCCGATGAAATTGCCGGTGATGGAACATAGCCACGAGCGGGCGGTTCTGCCGCAGTGGTATGCCGACCAGTTCGGCTGGGAAGAGATCGTGGCGGAAACCGCGCAGGCCTGGAACCAGTTGAGTCCGGAGGAGCGCGGCGGTTGCGGCATCTTCGCTCAGGATTACGGCCAGGCTGGCGCCATCGATTTCCTGGGCCGGCGCTATGGCCTGCCGCCGGCTCTGAGCGGACATCAAACCTACTTCCTGTGGGGGCCGCGAGGATATTCGGGGAATTGCATGATCGTGCTCGATGACAGCAAAGAAACACTCGAGCGGCTCTGGGACAACGTCGAGTACGTGGGCACCTCGGCCGACAATCGTTATGCTCTCGAAAAGAACATCGATGTCTTCATCTGCAAGGGGGCGAAATTCGGTACCCTGGCGCAGCTCTGGCCGAAGCTGAAGCGCTGGCGCTGAGGGAAAATCTCCCACCCTGTCTCTCCAAAAAATGGAGAGACGAGGGTGGCGCACCCGGAATTCGGCCAGGCTTACCTCGGATCCTCCAGTTACAATGGTGGGTTCGATTTCATGAGTGCCGCTGCCATCCGAAAAGACGGAGAGACGAGGGTGGGGCACCCGATGCGGGATTGAGGGATAGATCATGTCTTCTGGCCGCCCTGTGGGGCTGAGAACTGCTTCCGACGAGATACCTGCTGTCCCGCTGACCATTGAGGGTTACAGCGTTCTGCATCAGATGATGCGGGTTCGCTGGACGGCGTGGAGGCAACTGGCGGCGGCGGACAAGAGCGCGATAGTCGATGAGGCTGGGGGCGTTCTGGCCGCGATGGAGCGGAATGCCGGCGGACAATCCGCGCTGTTTTCCTTGCTGGGACACAAGGGCGATCTGATGTTGGTGCATTTCCGGCGCTCGTTTGACGAACTGAACTCAGCGGAGTTGCAGCTGGCGCAGCTGAGGCTGGCTGATTTTCTGGAGCCTGCTACTTCGTACCTTTCGGTGATTGAACTGGGGCTGTACGAATCCACGATCAAGGCTTATCAGGATTTGAAAGAACGCGGCATCGAAGCGCACTCGGAACCGTGGAAGCGGGAGATTGGGGAGGTGCTGGCGCGGCAGAAGGAGGCCATGCATCCGCGTTTATTTCCGGAGATGCCGCAACACCGGTACGTTTCGTTTTATCCCATGGACCGGCGGCGGGGCGAAGCCAGGAACTGGTATAGCCTGCCCATTGAAGAACGGGCGCGGCAGATGAATGAGCATGGATTGATCGGAAGGCGCTACGCCGGAGAAGTGCGGCAGATCATTACCGGGTCGATTGGCTTCGACGACTGGGAGTGGGGCGTGGACCTGTTCGCCAATGATCCGCTGGTGTTCAAGAAGCTGATCTACGAAATGCGGTTTGATGAAGTGAGCGCGGTGTATGCGCTGTTTGGGCAGTTCTATCTGGGCGTCCGCGTTCCGGCGGACGGGTTGGGCAAGCTATTGAGCGGAGTACTGCCGGCTGCAATAGATTAAAGATCTTGACCGCAAAGGACGCAAAGAAAACCGCAAAGGGCGCAAAGAAAAGCCCTTTGCGACCTTTGCGGTAGTCTTTTGGGGTATCCCGGAGCAGACATGGCAACCCTTGGCCTGATCGAATACAAAGATGCGAGTCCGGAAGTGCGGGCGGTTTATGACGACATCATGGCAACCCGCAAGACTGACTGGATCAATAATTTCTGGAAGGCGATTGCGCATGACCCGGCGACCCTGAAACGCACATGGGAGGACGTCAAGCAGATCATGGGGCCGGGGGCGCTTGATCCGCTGACCAAGGAATTGGTTTACCTGGCGGTAAGCGTGAGCAATCAGTGCGGCTATTGCATCGCGTCGCATACTGCCGGGGCCCGCGGCAAGGGCATGACCGACGCCATGTTCCAGGAACTGATGGCGGTGGTGGGAATGGCGAACGAGACCAACCGGCTGGTGGCGGGATATCAGGTCGAGATTGACGACAAGTTCAAGGTTTAGGAGATCGCGTGGCACACGAATTGACCACTTCCTACCTGCGGGACTCGCTCTCACTCTTCCGTTACTACAAGAAGTTGGCTGAGCGCGCCATGGAGCAGGTGGCCGACGAGCAACTGACGGTCGTTCTTGACGGCGAGATGAACTCCATCGCGATTATCGTCAAACATCTTGTGGGCAATATGCGATCGCGCTGGACCGAGTTCCTGACCAGTGACGGCGAAAAAGCCGAGCGCAAGCGTGACACCGAGTTTGAGGAGCCACCGGCCACCAGGGCGGGATTGATGGGGCTGTGGGAGGAGGGGTGGACTTGCGTGTTCACTGCGCTCGAACCGTTGTCGGATGCGGACATGGAGCGCACGGTGATGATCCGTGGCGAACCGCACTCGGTCATGCAGGCCATCAACCGTCAGATTGCGCATTATGCGTATCATTGCGGGCAGATCGTATTTCTGGCGAAGCATCTGCAATCGAGGCAATGGAAGGCGCTCACGGTTCCGCGGGGCAAGTCGGAGGAGTTCAACCAGAGAGTCGTGGCCAAGGAAATCAGCCAGCGTTAGGGAAAGGCGGACTTCGGGCGTCGGGAGTCAGACCTCGGGCCTGGCTTTGCTGCCATTCCGGCGGGCGTGCCCGTCCGCCGCGCCGAGGGCGGGACGCCCTCGAGACAGCCGGCAGGATGCCGGCGCTACTTTTTGGGTCGCGGTTTCTTTGCTTTGGGGAATTTGTGCTCGTGCAGCTTCATGTCAACTTTCCGGCCTCGGAAGGTGACCCCTTCGGCCTCCAGGCGGAAGCGTTGTTCGAAGGCGTAGTCTCCGCGGAGTTTTATCGCGCCACCGGCACCTAATACGCGTTGCCAGGGCAGACCGACCGCGCCACGGAGAGCAGCCACGACCTGGCGGGCGGCGCCTGGAAAACCGGCGGCTCTCGCGACGGCGCCGTAGGTGGAAACTTTTCCGCGCGGAATGCCGCGGATGGTTGTCATGATTTTGTCGCGCATGCTGGGTTTGGTGGATGGCATGTTCTTGCGGGTCAGTTCGTCAATTTACCTCAGCGGCTGAAGCCTTTCAAAGGGCAAGCATTTTTGCGGCGCTGAAGCGCTGCTCCACCCTGTAAGCACCTCTAAACATGCTGTGGCCGTCCCCCTGAGGGCGGGCAAGATGCCCGCCCGACAGCCGGCGGGACGCCGGCGCTACACAAATCGGTTCAAAGCGCGATCCAGCCTATCCGGATGAGCCATAGAGAACTGGTCGAGATCAGGAGCCAGAGGATCACGCCCAGGAGCATGGGGCGATGTCCTACTTTCTTCAGGGTGGCGACTGAAATGCCACTGCCGATCAGATAGAGGGTGGCGGTGAGTCCGATTTTCGCGGCGTGCGATAGAAGCCTGTAGGCGGGCGCTCCGGCGGGCAGGTAGGTGTTGCAGACGGCGGCCAGGCCGAACAGGGCGATGAACCATGGCCACTGGATTTTTGCCCTGGCATGTTTGATCAACGCGGCGCCGAGCGACATGGGGACGATCCACAGGGCCCGGGCCAGCTTTACGGTCGTGCCTACTGCCAGTGCAACGGCTCCGTATTTGGCGGCGGCGCCTACCACTGAACTGGTGTCATGAATGGCGAGCGCGGCCCAGAGGCCGAACTGGGTCTCGGTAAGATGCAGAGCGGCGCCAATGGCGGGGAAGGTGAGCAGGGCAACCGAGTTGAGAACAAAAACCGTGCCCAGGGAGACCGCCATCTGTTCGTCGCTGGCGCCAGTGATGGGACCGACGGCGGCGATGGCGCTGCCGCCGCAAATGGCTGTGCCGGTCGAGATCAGAAAAGCTGGAGTCCGCTGCATCTTGAGCATCGCACCCAGGCTCATGCCGACTACCATGGTGAAGCTGATGCCGAGGACGGTGTAAACGAACCCGCTGCGTCCGGCGCGGAGAACATCGTGCAGGTTCATGCCGAAACCGAGTCCGACGACGGAAGCCTGCAGCAGGTAGCGGGAGAGCTTCTTTGCGCTCTTGTCGAAGGGATGGAGGAAGGCAAAACCGAAAACCAGCCCCAAAGCGAGGGCCACCGGCGGCGATACAAATCCGCTGGCGGCAATCGCGAGGCCCAGGAGAAAGACGGCTTTAGCGATCATGCTGACGGGCGTAAATGCAGGAGCGGGAGAAAGCGCAAAGTCCCTCGACCTCGCCGCGCGAGCGCTGCGAATGCGGCTGCGCGCGGGATGACTTCAGGGTTATCGGAAACTACGCGGCCGCGCCTTTTCCGAATGACGCGATGGCCTTTTCCTCGCTGTCGTAAACTTCAAAGACGGTCAGCAGCTTGGTGACTTGCAGCAGATCGCCAACGCGCTGGGTGAGGTTGGCCAACTTCACCGCGCCTCCGGCGTTATGCGCCGTGGTGTATAGCGCAACCAGCGTTCCCAACCCGCCGCTATCGATGTAAGTGATGCTGCCCAGATTCAACACAATCTGGCTGCTCTCGCCAATCAATTTCTTGAGGGTATCGCGGAGCAGTGCCGATTCTTCGCCGAACACGATCCGGCCGTTGCAATCGACGATGGTCACGCCTTGCGAAACCCGCGTGTTAAGTTTCAACTGCATGGGACCTCCCGGTCTGGCCTGAGCCGACCCAGCCCAAAAGCCTATCCCTTGGGCGGATTCTTCGCAAGGGGCCATTTCATAGGCAGGTCATGTTTCGCGGTCGCAGGGGTCCCTTTTTGCACTCAAGATCAAGAGCAATAACCACCAAGGGCACGAAGGTACACGAAGGAAGAACCCAGCTTCGCAAATCGCGGCGGAATCTCGCGACCTCGAGGCCATCACGTATAATTGAAGGTTCTCCTCGCCATGAGCTATCAGGTCTTAGCCCGCAAGTATCGTCCGCAGAAATTCTCCGAGGTCATCGGGCAGGAACATGTTACCCGCACCCTGAAGAACGCCCTGGAGCAGGGGCGGACGGCGCACGGGTACATTTTCAGCGGGCATCGCGGGATCGGGAAGACCACGGTGGCGCGCATTCTGGCCATGGCGCTGAATTGCCGGTCGTCGGACAAACCGGTGGCGGAACCCTGCGGAGTTTGCGAGTCGTGCACCGAAATCCGGGCGGGAAATTCGGTGGATGTGATCGAGATTGACGCCGCCACCAATCGCGGCATCGATGAAATTCGCGAACTGCGCGAGGGCACGCGTTACCGTCCGGCGCGGGACCGGTTCAAGATCTACATTCTCGACGAAGCGCACCAGATCACCGACGCGGCCTTCAATGCGCTGCTGAAGACGCTGGAGGAGCCGCCTGGACACGTGGTCTTCATGCTGGCCACGACCCAGCCCGAGGACATTCCGCAGACCATTCGATCGCGCTGCCAGCATTTCAGTTTTCGCGCCGTGGGCTTCGAGGAAATCCTCAACCAGCTCAAGGACCTTTCCGGGCGGGAAAATATCGAAGCCGATGAAGACGCTCTGGCGTTGCTGGCGGAGGCCGGTGACGGTTCGATGCGCGACGCGCTTTCGATTCTCGATCAGGCCATTGCTTCGTCCACGGGACGCCTGACCGCGGAACAAGTGCGCAACCTGGTGGGTGCCGCGCCATCGGGGGTGCTGGAAGAAGTCATGCAGGCGGTGGCCCAGGGGTCGAGTGAGACCGTGCTGCGGCTGGTGGACCGGCTGATCAGCGAAGGCCACAGCCCCACTCATTTTGCCCGGCAGATGGTGCGCTTCCTGCGCAATACGGTGGTGGCCAGGATCGCGGGAGCGGAGTCTTCCCTGCTGCAGATTTCTAGCGACGAGCGGCAGCGGGTGGCCCGCATCGCGGAACTTTTTGAAGAAGAAGATCTGGCGCGGCATCTGCAGATCATGTTGCGCACGCACAGCGAACTGGGGTACCGGCAGGAACAGCGCTTTCATCTGGAGTTGGGCCTGCTGAAGATGGCGCACGCCCAGCGGCTGTTGCCGATCGAGCAATTGCTCAGCGAAACGGCGGGGACCGCCGCAGCGCGGCCAGTGGGCAAACCATCGGTGGTACCGGACATCAAAAGGCCTGAAGCGCAGGCGGCAGCGCGTTCGACGAATGTTTCGCCATTCGCGGCGGATTCAGCACGCAAGGGTGGATCGAAGCCGGAACTCTCGGCCGAGAGCGCGCCGCTGTCAGGGGTGCACGCGGTTGCGGGTGGCGCAGCGGCGAGCGTGGTGATGGGGTCGGCGGCACCGGCCGTAGTCGTCCAGCGGGCGCCGGAGGTAACCCCTGTAATGACGTCTCCGGAAATGATGCCTCCGGAAATAGAGAGGGCCCCGGAAGAACGTCCAGCCGATTTGCGGGATGCCGTACTGAATGCGCTAAACGGCGCGGGGCAGCGCATTCTGGCCAACCTGCTCGAAGCCGGCGAGTGGCAGGTGGAAGGCAATGACGTGGTGATCAAAGTGGCATCGTCGGCGGCGGTGATTGAGATGTCACTGGGCGCGGATGCGAAACGGTTGATGATTGCCACCGCCAGCGGAGCGCTGGGACGTCCGATGAAGGTGCGGGTGGCGCCGGGCGGAACGGTGCAGACTGCGGCACGTCCGGCATCAACCAATGGCGGCGGCCGTGGCCGCGCCGAGCAGGACCCGGTGGTGCGGCGCATGCAAGGAAAAATTCGGGGCGGAAATTCGTACGATTATCGACTATAAGAACAAGCGCTAGATCGTCGAGAGAACCGGGGACAAACGCGATGGGCGGATTCAACCTGCAGGAACTGATGTCGCAGGCCAAACAGCAGTACGAAACCCTGCAGAAGAAGATGCAGGAGACCGTGGTCGAGGGCTCGGCCGGCGGCGGCACGGTGACGGTGAAGATGGACGGCAGCAAGCAGGTGCTGGACATCAGGATCGATCCCGAGGCAGTGAAGTCAGGCGATCTGGAGATGCTGCAGGACCTGATCACTGCAGCCATCAATGGCGCGGGCAGGAAAGTCGATGAAGCCATGCAGTCCACCATGGGTGGGATGCTGGGTGGAATGGGAATACCGGGATTGTAGATTTACGGATTGATGATTTTAGAATTGAAAGTCAAATCTTCAGACCCATCATTAACTGAGCTCTGATTTTCCTGAATACAAATCATGTCTAAATTTGCGGAGCCGATGGCGCGGCTGATCGATGCGCTGAAGAAACTGCCGGGCATTGGGAGCAAGAGCGCGCAGCGGCTGGCCTTTCATATTCTTCGCTCTTCCGACGAAGATGCGGAAGGGCTGGCGGCGGCGGTGCGGGATGTGAAGGCCAACCTGCGGCTGTGCTCCATCTGCAATAACATCACCGACGTTGATCCCTGCGTGTACTGCAGCAGCGCGACCCGCAATCAGCGCATGGTGTGCGTAGTGGAAGAGCCTACCAACATTGCGGCCATCGAGAAGACCAGGCACTTTAACGGCGTCTATCACGTGCTGCATGGATCGATTTCGCCCTTGCACGGCGTGGGGCCGGACCAGTTGCGGATTTCGAACCTGATGCGGCGAGTGGACGACGGGCAGGTCGATGAAGTAATCCTGGCCACCAACCCCACGATCGAAGGCGAGGCTACCGCGACCTATCTTTCCGGGCAACTGCGGCGCGCGGGGCTCAAGGTGACGCGGATCGCGATGGGGATTCCTGTCGGCAGCGACATCGAATATGCCGACGAAATCACCATGCTGAAGGCGATGGAGGGGCGGCGCGAGTTGTAGGGCGTGGTTCTGCGCCTGGCATCACGGGCGCCGGCGTAGGCCCGGACGAGGCGTCCGCCCCTATGTGGTTTGCGGCAGGTTTTTTTCCCAGTTGAGAAAGGCTTTTCCCTCGGGGCCGTCCGGCGCCCTGCAAGCCTGGGATGTTGGTAACATCAATACCTTATATATCAATCACTTACCAAGGCTTTTAGAAGGAGATGGATTATGTTCATGTTGGCATGGCGCGTGCATTAGGTAAGGCATGTTCCTCCCGTCTCCGTTTATTTTTGGCTGGCACGAGATAGCAGTGACGTTTCTGGTCAAACTGACCCGAGAACGCTTGTTGCCAGTACGCGCCGCGTGGTGATGTGACCGCATCTCAACTCGACGCCACTCGAAACCGGGCCAACCAGCCCGGTTTTGCTGTTTTTGACGCCGGACTTCAGGCGTCGGACGTCGGGCGTCAGACTTCGGGCTTTTGGCCTTTTTTGCTTGGCACAAATTGTCGAGCTTTGCTCGACCGGACAGCTGGGGACAGCTGTCCCTACGTGGTTTGTAATTCCAGTGGGCCTGCCTCCAGGAAATGATTTTGCTCTTCCTGGGTGGGTTCCATGCCGGTGGGGCAGGCGCCACCGTTGTATTGCTGCATACGGTTTTTCCACTTGAGGAATTCAGTGATGGTTTGGGGCTCGATGCGGATTTCGACGCGACGCAGGCTGGCCAGCAGCAGATTCATCTCATAAGCCAGGCCGGACGGGGTGCGGAGGTTGCGGGCGGAGCGGCGCACGACTTCGACCTTGCGCTGGCGCAATTCCAGAAGACCCCAACCTGGGGGCAGTTCGTCGAGTTGAAGCAATGCCGGAGGCGTGAGATAAAAGCGTTCGCAACCCAGTCCCAGCTGCTGTTTTTGCCGGAAAGGCTTGTCGCGGTCGGCCAGGAAGTCGGCGCGGGAAATCTTGCACTCGACCAGCACGGAATGGTTGGCGCGCTTCCATCCGATGGCGTCGGGCATTTCTCCGCTGACGCAGGCCTGCTCGGACAGGACCACGCCACAGCGATAGGCGCGCAGCCACCGCACGGCTTTTTCCACGAGCTGGGCGTGGGTCATGGTGTATCTGTACGCGGCGGGCGCGGAAGATGGAAGTGACTGAGTAGCTTCGCGCTTCTGGCTTCTAGCTTCTGGCTTCTGGCTTTGCGCTTCTGGCAGCTCGTTTCCGGTTTCTGGTTTCTGGTTTCCTGGTGGTTGGCCTGGGCTTTGGGGTTGATGTCTTCATTGGTTTGATTATGACGGGGCGGCGATAGACGATTTCCAGCAGGTGCCGGGCGGCGGCGATGGCTTCTGCCTGGTTATCGCGGGAGGAATAGCCTAGGGCTGCGATCAGCAGGACTTTGTTCCTGTTGCCGTCATTTCCATTCGCGACCTGCAGGCGCCGGACGCGGTGGTCGCGGGCGGCGTCGAAGGCATTGGCCAGGCGAAGAATGGCCGCCAGTCTGGTTATGACTTGCCTTTGTCCGAGAAGCAAACCGCGGAGCGGCCTCTGTCCGGCGCGAGGTAGAGCGCCGCGATGATAGCGGGCGACGATGCCGGCGGTGAGCAAATCCTGGGCGCGCCATCCCAGCGGGGGCGGAAGGCGGCGGATCATCCGATAAGAGGCTTTGTGGTGGCCCTTTTCATCCTTGAACCTGCCGACGTCGTGCAGCAACGCGGCCGCCTGCAAGATGTTCCGCTCCTGAGCAGCGGATCTTGAGGCTTTGCCCATGGCCGCCAATCCGTCATAGAGCTGGAGGCTGAGCCCGGCCACGTGCCGCGAATGCTCGAAATCGGGGTCAAGAGACGAAGCCCAAAGCTTCAGGCGAAACAGGGCGGCGGATTCGGTTTGCTTTCGGTCGGGGAGCTGACGGCGCCAGACCTGCCAGAGCGAGTCTTTATCCTTTCGTGTCGTTTTCTGGCGGTAGTCTTCGATTCTCCGGGCCCGCTCCTGGTGAATTCTGCTTTGCCATCGGGAGCGTGAGTCGTCATCGGGGAAGACGTTGGCGCGAACCGCGGTGGGCCAGAGAACGTCGAGATCGTGGATCTCGCCCAGCACGTCCTGCATGTGCTTGAGATCGTCACTCCAGGCTGCGTGCTCGTCGGGCAGAAAGTTTTCGACGATGTAGCGAAAGCGCTTGATGCCAATACGAAGCCGGTGAAACGCTGCCGGGGAGTTGCTGCGCAGGACCTGCCGGTGCAGCCTGTGGGCCTCTGTCCAGCGCTCGAGGGCGAGATGGCGGAAGACCAGACTGCCCAGGCGGAACCTTGCCATCCGGCGGGGAAGCGAACGGCCCCAGCGCTGCCACTGCTTGCGGTCGAATTCTGAAAGCGCCTGCATCGCTTCCTGCTGCAATTGAGGCTCGCGGGCAGTGACGGATTGCAGCAGCGGCCCGGTAGCGGGATCGCCGGGAGTGTCCAGGTTGTGGATCCACTCCTGCATCACGTGCAGGTCGCGCAGTTCTCCCAGGCGGCGGAAGAGGCGTTTGCCGGCTTTCTTCATGTCCTTCCAGCTGGGATCGGGATCGATGGCCGAAATGCCGTCAGCCATGGAACAACAGCGGCGGAGCGCCACCCGCAGGTCGTGCACGGGGTCGGGTGCGAAGCTCAGGCTGGCGCGGTCGCATTCCTGGAGGACGCGCAGCATCCAGAAAGCGAGGCCGGATTTTTTTGCGGGCTTTGTCGGCATGGGCAAAGGGATGGTCAATCAGGTTGCGAAATGGCCCGTCATTGGGTGGCCTGCTTCTTTCGCCCCTTTCGGGGCTGTGTCGTTTTCTCGCTCTTACCCGGGGCTTGCGCCCCGGGCTGTAATCTTGCGCCGCTTCGCGGCTGGTTGGTAGGACTGCGGCGGCTTCCAAATCTCCTTAAATCGAGCACCTCTCTACTGCAATGCGCCTAACGGAAGGCCAATGGGCGGTATTACCTCCGTAATGTGTATCTTCTCACGGTTTCGCATTACCCTTAGCCGGTACGAGAAGCCCTTTAAGAGGAGCTGCGTATCTCAACGGCAGACACAAGCAAAGACAGCAGGATCGCGTCCGCCCGGGCGTTTGTCCACAGTCTGAACATATTGGTGAAGTACGTCCGCCTCTATGGGCTCGATCACAAACGCACCGAAGGGCAGTTCGTAACCACGTGGAAAGAACTGCAGGACGGCCTGCCCAAGGGAGCAGATGGGGCGTTCCTGTTGGGAGTCTCGGAAAACAAGCTGCTGCTGGACGGAATTCCCCTGGAGACGGGGCAGGCGGAGCGCAGCTTTGCGCAGCTGCTGACCACGGCGGGTCTGGCCAGCATCCATTTTTCTAACCAGGTCACCAAGGACGAATTTATTCAACTGGTGCGGGCATTCGCCATGGGCGGATCGCGGGCCCAGGACGTAGTCAAAGAGATCAAGAGCACCTTCGGGGACAGCAAGACAGCATCCATCCGCATCAACGAAGTACGATTTGTCGCGGCCGATCCCTCGACCGGCGAGATCAGCATCGCAGCCCAGATTGCGGCCCAGACGCTGGGCCCGGAATTCAAGCAGTGGCTTAACGATCCGCAGAAACTTCTGCAGTTGATTGCCGCCGCCGAAGGCGCGAAGAGCGGTGGCGTCGCCGGGGGCGCTCCGGTAGGCAGCGTGCCAAATGCCGGCCCGGCGGTGGACGGCGCAGTTCCAGTCACGGGTGGTGGAACCTGGGCGGGTGGCGTCGTGCCCCTGCAGGAAGAAGAAGTCATCCAGACCATCCGGCTGCTGACCCGATTTGGCGAAGTAGGCGGCGACCCCAACGCCGATACCACGGCCCTGCAGAAAGAGCTGACCGCGGTTGACCCCAATACCAAAGTCAACCTGCAGCAACTGCTGGGCAGCCTGGCTTCGCAAGTCAATGTCAATGCGGAGCAATCCGACAACACTCCCTTGCTGATGAAAGCGGCCGAGCACATGGCCATTCGTTTCGCCCTGGAACGCTTCCAGAAAGGCGAAGTGAAGGTCAACGCGGTGCACCAGATGATGGAGCACATGAGCCGGCAGATGGACACCCTGCGCCAGATCCTGAAGTTGCAGGAAGACAAGATGAGCAAGGCCGGCATCCTGGTGGAGTCGCATGCCGACATTTTGGACCGGATGTTCTGGGCGGAAGTGCCGGAAGCGGGCAAGAAGAGCGTGCTGCTGTCGCATGAGGCGCCCTGCGTGCCGCCGCGCAACGTGCGCCAGTTTGTCGAGATCCTGCTGGACCGGGGCGACAAGGAAACCGCGGTTGCCATCCTGCAAAATTACCTGAACTGCCTGGAGGCCAAAGACATCGAGCCGCGGCGCAAAATCGCGACTGGCATAAGCCAGCTGGCGGACCTGTTCGCGGCCGCGGGCGGCGAATTGATGGCGGCATCCATCCGCAAGATCGGCGAACTGATGGGCAAGGAATCGGACCCTGACCTGCAAAGCATGCTGAGCGCGGCCTTTGTGCGGCTCAGCACCGAAGCCAGCACCCACAAACAGTTTGGCGCCCTGAGTGAGCTTTGCATCGCGATGGAGAACATCGCGAAGCAACGGCCGGTGCTGGCGACTGAGCTGCGCCCTCGCATCGGAGTGGAAAACCGATTGCCGGAATTTATCGAAGAAGCGATGTACCTGCCGCAGCTTCCAGCCGACCTGCTCCAGGTTTTGCGCCGGACCTCGGGAGCGGCGGTGGAACACTTGTCGGAGCGCTTCTTCCGCTGCATGCGGCGGGAAGAGTGTGACCGAATCATAGACATTGTGAAGGAACTGGGAGCGCCCGCCCAGCAACAGCTGCGCGAGATGCTGCGCATGGGACAGCCCCGCCAGGCGGCTTCGGTGGTTGGCCTTTTAAGCCGGCTGGATGTACCCACTTTGCTGGAGTTGCTGCCCACGCGCCTTCCCGAGTGGAACCGCTTCTATCACGACGTGGTGGTGCGCCAGGTGGCCTACGGCGCGGCCCATGATCGGGGACGGTCTCTGCTGGAACTGCTTGAAATTCTTGATGCGCTGGTCCTGCCCCAGGCCATCGATGAAATCGGAATGAGTGGAGATCGCACCGCAGTCCCTCCGCTGGTGGTCATGGCCGAGGCAGGCGAGGCTCAGGGACGCTCAGCGCTGATTCAGCTGAAGGCGGTAGAGTCGCTGGGCCGGCTGCGGGAGAACGATGCGGTGCCGGTGCTGCGCGGCCTGCTGGAAGCGAAAAAAATGTGGCGATGGAGCCATCACCGGGAACTGCGCATTGCCGCGGCACAGGCGCTGGTCAAGATCGATCCGCGCTATGGCAGCCAGGTCATGTCAGATAGTGGGCTGGAACCTGGAGAGCTGGCCATCGCCCCTCTGGATTCAGCGCCGGCGTGCCCCTGGGTAAGGCAGCGCCGCTACGAGCGCATTGTGCTGCGCCGGACGCTGCATGCGACCATCAGCAGTTCGTGGGGAAAATCCAGCATTTTGATCCGTGAATTAAGTTTGGGCGGCGGCATGGGCACGAAAGAAGATAACCTCCGCGTAGGCTCGGAAGCCAACATTGACATTGCCGCCGGCGGCCGCCATATTCGCGGACAGGTATTGTTGAGGCGCGCGCGGGTGAATGAAGTTGGATTTGAGATCGTGAATACCGATCTCGAGAGCCGTTACCGCCTGCGCCGTATTCTGATGGATTCTCTGGAACACTCGCCTGGGACCAAGGAAGGCGATTGGGACGGTCAGCGAAAACCGCAATTGACGTAGGTCTGCTTCACTTCAAAACCAAAAAACACTCCCCACCCATTTCGCAAAGTGCGCGAAATGGATGGGGCAACTTCGATTGATGTATCCCTGAAAAACTTACTTTACCTTGGCGAAGATAATGACCAGGGTGTAGAGCGCCAGGGACTCGATCAGGGCCAGACCGAGAATGAGGGCGAACTGGATGCCGGAGCGGGCTGCCGGATTGCGGCCCAGAGCCTCGGCCGCAGCAGCAGTGGCTCGACCCTGCGCCAGTCCACAGACCGCGGACGCGATGGCCATGGAAAATCCAGCGGCGATGGCCACCCAGTTGACCGCGCCGGCAGCTTCCCCGCCCTGCGCGAACACGGGCACAGCCAGAAACATGAACGCCAGTGCCATGAACAAATAGCTCAACAATCTACGCATTGTGTTTTCTCCTCGTATGAATTACCGCCAGTGGGTGGTTGACGTCTCTTGACAGTGCAGACGCCCTCACGCTGAACGGCTGGTGCAAGTTTCAGGTTTCCGGTTTCTGGTTTCCAGTTGCTAGAAACCAGAAACTCGAAACTTGAAACCGTCTTAATGTTCTGAACGGCTGTTGCCAGTTGCCAGTTCCCGGTTGTCAGTTGGAGTTGCTGGAAACCAGAAACTCGAAACTGTTCTTAGTGCTCTTCCGCGACCGCGCCTGACAGGTACACCATGGTCAAGAGGACGAAAATATAGGTCTGCAGCAGCGATACTCCGATATGAAGGCCGAGGAAGATTATCGGAACGCCGATCGGGACCAGGGAGAAAAACACCATGGTCACCATGTCGCCGGCGAACATGTTGGCGTAGAGACGGACGGTCAGCGAAAGCATGCGGGCGAGATGGCTGATGATCTCGATCGGAACCATGATGATGGCCAGCCACCACATAGGTCCCATGAAGTGCTTCAGGTAGGCAATGCCATGATGTTTGAAGCCCTGGGCCTGGTAGTACACAAAGGCGCAGACAGCGCATCCCAGCGGGACCACGGGCACAGCCGTGGGTGACTCGAAACCCGGAATCAGGCCGATGAGATTACAAATCAGGATGAAAAAAGTCAGGGTCACAAGGAAAGGAGTGAAGCCTTCGCTGTGATGTCCGATAATTTCCTGGCTCTGACCCTCGACAAAGCCGTGAGCCCCTTCGAAAACGTGTTGCAGGGCGCTGGGCTTGTCCACGGAGAGCCGGGCGCGTACCAGGAAGAATAGAGCCACCAGAAACAGAAACACCAGAAGCTCCATGGCCACGGCGTTGGTGATGGGAGCTTGCGGGTACTCGGGATCAATATGGAGAGCTTGCAGCAGTCCCGTGACCGGGCCGGCAAAGAAGTGGTTCAGGATTTCGGTAAACCAGAGTTGTTCAGGCATGAATTGCGCTTCTGGCTACTGGCTCCTAGCTTCTGGCTTTAACCGCTAAACCCTAAACATTCACAACACCCTTGATTTCACGCTAGAGGCTAGAAGCCAGTAGCTAGCAGCTAGAAGCCGCGCTTCAGAGCGACCCACGTCTCATAGGCGGCTTCGCACGCGATGGCAGCCACGGGCAGGAACAGGCCGGCAAATAACCCGTAGAGACTCGCGGGGGAAACAGTGAATATAACATAGGCTCCGAGGCCCATCAAAACGTAACGCAGCAGGAAGCGCAACACCACGCCGCTGCTGGAGTGCACCTGGCCGGGTTGGGTGGCGCGGTCGGCAAGGGCTGTCACCACTCGCTTCAGCCAGTAGAAATTCAGGTAGGCAACCACGCTGCCGCAGGCGAAGCCCAGAGCGATGCGCCAGCCATAACGCCACCAGGCGGCAGCGCTCAGGGCCACCGCCAGCACCAGCATGAAGCGCGAGATGCGGTCGATAGCTCCGGAGTAGAAGGCTTCACTGCGGGCGTCGTCTGTCACAGGCGCGGCGGTGGTCATGGGAGAGCCATCATTTCGATTCCGACGACAGCGCGGCCCGGATCAACTCGACGAAGCCGGCAATGATGCCGAGGATCAAGCCTGCGAGATAGAGCCAGGTGGTGTGCAGCCAGCGATCCAGGGCAACTCCGATTAGCCACCCGGCAACGGTCGCCGCCGGGAACACGAAGGCCAGTTGACTGTACCTGGCCAACTGGACCCAGCCGCTGCGCTCGGGTTTCGAATTGTTGTCCCGACCAGACATGGCGACGAGCGGGAGGACGATTCCCTGCTCCACCTTCCTGCACCGCGAGTCTTAGCGTACCAAAGTGGCAACCGATGTGGTCTGGGCGATGCCCAGAGACCAGTTCACGATGCGGATGAATTGTTCAGGGAAGATTCCGATGTAAACGGTGGCGAATGCGGTCACACCCAGCGCCAGTCGCATCCCGGCGCTGATCGGAAGCAGGGTTTTGTCCAGAGCTTCGCGCATGAACATCTGGTTGGCGATGCGCATGTAGTAGTAGAGGCCGAAGACGGCGTAGAGGACGGCCAGCGCCGCCAGGATGTAGTGGCCGCTCTCGACCAGGCTCAAGAAAATGAAATATTTTCCATAGAAGCCGGCCAGCGGCGGGATTCCGGCCAGCGAAAGCAGGAAGATAAGCATCAGCACGGCTTCGGTGGGGGCGCGGAAGTAGAGACCGGCGATGTCATCCATTTCGTCGCCAATCACGTTGCGCTGGCGCAGGGACGCGATCACGCCGAAGGCGCCCAGATTCATGAAGGTATAGACCAGCAGATACAGCAGAATGCCCTTGAAGCCGTCGAAGAAAGCGGGCGCCGGATAGGTCACCGAAGCCAGCGCGACCAAGCCCAGCAGCATGTAGCCGACGTGGGCGATGGAGGAGTACGCCAGCAGGCGCTTGAGATTGCTCTGGGTCAAAGCCGCCAGATTCGCGCCGGTCATGGTCAGGATCGAAACGAAGATCAGCAGCGGCACGTACACCGTTCGCAGAGGATAGAGGCCCCAGATGAAGATGCGCAGCAGCATGGCCCAGGCTGCGGCCTTTACCGCCACGGACATGAATCCGGTAACGCTGGTGGGGGCGCCTTCGTAGGCGTCGGGCAGCCACTGATGGAAAGGGATAGCGGCGATTTTGAAGAACAGGCCAACGGAGACCGTGAGCAAGGCGATCACAGCGATCGGGTCAGCGTGATTGGGATGGGAGGCTGCCATGCGGACCAGGCCGCTCCTTATTCCCAGCAGGCTGGTGCTTCCGGTCAGGCCGTAGAACAGGGACAAGCCATAAGCAAATATGCCGGACGAAAATGCTCCCAGCAGCAGATACTTCAGCGCGGCTTCATTGGAGCGGCGGTCGGTGCGCAGGAACCCGACCAGCACGTAGGTGGAAATCGCCATCAGTTCCAGACCGATGAAGATGAGCACCACGTCGAAACCGGCGGCCATGCACATCATGCCCACGACTGAAAACAGCAACAGCGAGTAGAACTCGCCGTGGTTTTCATGCTCGATCTCGAGATACCGCATCGACATCAGGATGGAAATCGCCGCGCCTCCCAGGAACAGGTACCAGAAGTAGATGGTGAAGCGGTCCACCACCATCGCATTCAGGAACGCTGATTCTCCGGGCAGTCCGGCCGCGTTCAGGGCCAGCTGAATCTTTATGATTCCTCCGGCAGAAAACAGAATGCCGGCCAGGGCGGTCAGGGCATTGACCCGCTTCCATTGCGCGGGCAACAGGAGGTCCAGGAGCAATATGCCCAGGGCGAACAGGGTCAGCAGGATGACGGGGAGCGCCATCAGGTAATCGACCCGTCCGAAATTTTGCGCCAGATTGCCCGACACTTATTTAGTCCCCTTCGACTGATTCAACGCGGCCTGCACTGCAGCAGCTTTCCCGGCATCATCCGCGGGCGGAATCGCGGCATTCACACGCTGAACAGCAGGCTGCAGGCCGGGATAGTCCTTTCCCCGCACGGTGTAAACGATCTGGTTCACCGGCTGCTCCAGAATCTGGAAGAACGGCTTGGGGTAGAGGCCGATCCAGAACGCAATGATGACCAGGGGCGCGAAAGTCAGCAGCTCGCGCGGTGTGAGGTCATGCAACTTTTCATTCTTGGGATTGGTGACCGTCCCGAAGAATACCCTCTGGTAGAGCCAGAGCAGATAGGCAGCGGCCAGAATCACGCCCGGAACCGCCCAGGCCGCCCACTTCCAGTTTTCCATGAAGGTGCCCTGCAGGATGGTGAACTCGCCGACAAACCCGTTCAGCAGAGGCAGTCCCATGGACGACAGAAACATGATCATGGTGATGGTGGCGTAAACCGGCATGACGTTAGAGATGCCGCCATACTCGGATATTTCGCGGGTGTGCCGGCGCTCATACAGAATGCCGACGATCAGGAAGAGAGCGCCGGTCGAGATGCCGTGATTGATCTGTTGCAGCACCGATCCACTTAGTCCCGCTGGGTTCAAGGCGAAGATTCCCAGGGTGCAGAAACCCAGGTGGCTGACGGACGAATACGCCACCAGCTTCTTCATGTCCTTCTGCATCAGGGAAACCAGCGCGCCGTAGATGATGCCGACGATGGAGAGGAAAATCATCCAGCCGCGCACTTTGGGATGCATCACTACATCCGGGAAGAATGGCAGGGCGAAGCGGACAAAGCCGTAAGTTCCCATCTTCAACAGGACGCCTGCCAGGATGACCGAGCCCGCGGTGGGCGCCTCCACGTGGGCATCGGGCAGCCAGGTGTGGAACGGGAACATCGGCACCTTGATGGCAAAAGCCAGGAAGAATGCCAGGAACAGCAGGATGGCGAAAGTTGATCCGTATGCCGGATCATGGAAGATCAGCGGGGCGGTCTTGTACAGCGCTTGAATGCTGAAGGTGTACTGGCCGGTCTGATGGAAATTGTAGAAGTAAAGGAACAGCACGGAAAGCAGCATCAGAACGGAGCCGAATAGGGTGTAGAGGAAGAACTTGATCGCGGCGTAAAGTTTTCGCGGGCCGCCCCAGATGCCGATCAGCAGATACATGGGGACCAGCATGGCTTCCCAGAAAACGAAGAACAGGAAGAAATCGAGGGCCATGAAGACGCCCAGCATGCCGGTCTGCAGGACCAGGAACCAGATGTAGTATTCCTTCACCCGGTTCTCGATTGCGGTCCAGGAAGAGAGAATCGAAATCCATCCCAGCAGCGTGGTCAGCATGATCAGCAGGAAGGAAATGCCGTCAATGCCGAGGACGTAGCCGGCGCCGATGGAAGGGATCCAGTTGTTGGGCGCGCCTTCCATGAACTTGAAGCCGGGTTCGAAGCGCTGGGCCCAGAACCAGGGCACCAGCGGGATGGAAACCAGCAGGCCGGCCAGGGCGAAAATGTTTGCGATCCAGCGGATGGCGTCTTTGTTCTCTTTGGGAACAAAAATGAGCAGCAGCGCGCCGGCCAGCGGCGTGAAAAGAATGATCGAGAGAATGTGATTGTGCATAAAAGCAGTCGTCGGTCGTCAGTCTTCAGTCGTCGGCAAAGCCTTGCTACCGCACTGCGTAATAAAAAACGAAACCTACCAGTCCAATCACCATTACCAGGGCGTACCACTGCACCAGGCCCCACTCCAGGAGGCGGACAGGATAAGACAACATGCGTGACAGAATCGCCGGTCCATTCACCAAGACTCCGTCGATGATCCACTTGTCCCACCAACTTGAAATCGTTCCGCTGAGCCTTGTCATCCATCCCGCGCCGTTGACCGTACCGTCGATTACGCGCGAATCGAACCAGGACGAGGCTTCACCCAATCCCATTACGCCCAGGCGGACGTCTCCCACTTTGCGGCGGCCGGTGAAAGCGTAGTCGTAGGCTTCATCCACGTAGTACTTGTTGAGCAGGACGGTGTAGAGCTGTGGCGTTGCTTCGGCAATTGGCTCGGCGTAACCCTTGCCGGCATCGCGGTAGGCCTTCCATGCCATACCGAACCCGGCTACCGCCGCGGCGATGGAAAAGACCATGAGGAAATATTCCACCGGACTGCTGTGCTCTTCTTCTTTATGTCCGGCGGCCAGTTGTGCGGATTCACCTTCGGCCTGAAACACGGGAGCTTCACGGGCAAAGACCGGCTCCAGAAATTTCTCGAAGCGGTTCGATCCGCCCAGGCTGTGCGGCCAGCCCAGCCATCCGGCGCTGACCGCGCAGATGGCGAGGACAATCAGAGGGACCGTCATCGATTTTGGAGATTCGTGGATGTGATGTTCCACCTCGTGGCTCATACGAGGTTGGCCGTGGAAGGTGAGGAACATCAGGCGGAACATGTAGAACGCGGTCATCAGCGCAGTCACGTAACCCACCAGCCACAGCAAGCGGTAGGCCCCGCCTTCGGAGGTCCAGGCTTGCCACAGAATCTCGTCTTTCGAGAAAAAGCCGGCGAAGGGTGGGATGCCGGCGATGGCGAAGGTTGCGATGAACATGGTCCAGTGAGTAATCGGGATGCGGCGGTGCAGGTCGCCCATGTTGCGCATGTCCTGCTCGCCGCTCATGGCGTGGATGACCGATCCCGCGCCGAGGAACAGAAGGGCCTTGAAGAAAGCGTGGGTGAAGACGTGGAATGCGCCCGCAGCGAAGGCGCCGACTCCGAGGGCGAGGAACATGTATCCCAACTGGGACACGGTGGAGTAAGCCAGCACGCGCTTGATATCGTTCTGCACCAGGGCGATGGTGGCGGCAAACAACGCGGTGAAGGCGCCGATGATGGCCATGGTCTTCATCGAGCCGGGGGCCAGAACGAACAACGCATTCGAGCGCGCCACCATATAGACGCCGGCGGTCACCATGGTCGCGGCGTGGATCAGGGCGGAAACCGGAGTGGGGCCTTCCATGGCGTCGGGCAGCCAGACGTAAAGCGGAAGCTGGGCGGACTTGCCGCACGCACCCACAAATAGCAGCAGGGTCGCGGCGGTGATGATGGGATCGCCGATAGCGAAGTGTCCGCTGCGCGCCATGTGCGTGATCTCGGTCAAGCGCAGAGAGCCAAAGTACCAGGCGATGGTGAACATGCCCAGCAGGAAGCCGGCGTCACCGATGCGGTTGACGATGAATGCCTTATTGGCGGCGGTACTGGCCGAATGGCGATGGAAATAGAAACCGATCAGCAGATACGAGCACAGGCCCACGCCCTCCCAACCCACAAACATCAAGACATAGTTATTTGCCAGGATGAGAGTGAGCATGGAAAACATGAACAGGTTGAGATACCCGAAAAAGCGGTAGTACCCGCCCTCGTGCGCCATGTAGCCGGTGGAATAAATATGGATGAGCGTGCCCACGCCGGTGACGAACAGCAGCCAGATGGCGGAGAGCGGGATCGAGCAGGAAGCCGGCGTCGGCGTGGAATGCGGCCGGAGTGCCGTCGTGCTTGACGTAGTTCATGTGGCCGGTGTCAGTGCCCAGCCAGGTGTAAACGATTTTCTCGAAAGGCTTGCCCGGATTGTCGTGGGCGTATCCGGTGTATTGCCAGACCGCCAGGCAGGCAAAGACAAACGCCAGCGCCACCGCTCCCACACAGACCGCGCTGACCGTCTGCTTCTGCAGCTTGCGGCCGAAAAAGAACATGATGGCCGCGCCGGCGGCGGGGAGCAGCGGGACCAGCCAGATGTTGTTGAGGAAGAACATTTTCAGTCGTCAGTCTTCAGTCGTCGGTCGTCAGCTTCTGGCTTCTAGCTTCTGGCTTCTAGCTAGGAGCCAGAAGCCAGCAGCTAGAAGCTTTTTTACCATTTCATCAAATCCACTTCGTCGATGTTTACTGTTTCCTTATTGCGGAAGAACGCGATCAGAATTCCCAGGCCGACGGCGGCTTCCGCGGCCGCGTCGGTGATTACGAATATGGCGAAAATCTGTCCATGCAGGCCCCATATGCGCGAGAACGCCACCAAGTTCAGGTTCACTGCGTTCAGGATCAGTTCGATGGACATGAGCACGATAACTACGTTGCGGCGCGTCAACACGCCGATGACGCCCAGGATGAAGAGGGCGGCAGCGACGACGAGATAGTGAATGGTTCCGATTGGACTCATAAACCCAGCGATCAGTTTCTAGTTCTCGGTTCTCAGTACTAGATTCTTTTTTTTGCCATCACCACCGCTCCGATGATCGCCACCAGCAAGAGCAACGAGGCGATCTCGAAGGTGAACATGTAATTGCCATAGAGCAGGACCGCGATCTGCTGGGTGTTGGACTGCTCCGGCATCTGAACGGCGCGGTCCGGGAACAGTGCCCTGCCCTTCACGTACACCAGCACAAACAGCGCGCCCAGGGCTATCGCCGCGGCCAATCCGACCAGCCATTGTTTATTGAACTGGTCTTCTTTTTGCGCCTTCTCGATATTGACCAGCATGATCACGAACAGGAAAAGCACCATGATACCGCCGGCGTAGAGGATGATCTGGACGCCGGCGACGAACGGGGCGTAGAGCATCAGGTACAGGGCTGCTTGTCCGAGTAGAGAGACGATCAGGGCCAGGGCGGAGTGCACCGCATTCTTGCGGGTGATGACCAGCACGCCGCTCAGCAGCGTCAGTGCTGACAGGAAATAGAAGAAGAATGTGGTGGCTACCGGCGTCATATATTTGCCCTGCTTCAAACCCTTGCCGAGCTTTGCTCGGCTGGGCGGGTGAGGGCACCCGCCCCTGCGTGGTTCGTGGTAATCAGAACAATATTCCTGCGATCGCCGTCAGGACCAGCACGCCGATTCCCAGGGGCAGTAGAACTTTCCATCCTACTTTCATGAGTTGATCGAAGCGGTAGCGCGGGAAGGTGCCGCGGTACCAGATGTACATGTACATGGAGAGCGCCACTTTGGCGCTGAACCAGAAAATATCCTGAATGCGGTCGCGAACCGGCGGGAGAAACAGGACGATGCCGATCAGGGCCAGGACCGCACCGAATCCCCCCAGGCCGATGGTCTGCACTTTGAAGTAAGGATGCTTGGGCATGCGGGCGGTGCTGTAGAAAGTGATTGCGGCCAGGAACAGAAACATCAGGCCGGGGACCAGCGAGAACACCAGGTCCCAGGTTTCGCCGCTCAGGGCGTGGGGGAAGGGGCGCATCCATCCGCCCAGCCACAGCGTCACCGCAATGGATGAGACCGCAATCATGGCCGAGTATTCCGCCAGGAAAAAGAGCGACCAGCGGAAACCGCTGTATTCGGTGTGGAAACCAGCGGTGAGTTCAGACTCGGCCTCGGGCAGGTCAAAAGGCGCACGATTGGTTTCCGCAACCATGGCGACGGCAAAGATAAAGAACGCGATCAGCCCCAGCGGGAAGAATTTGAAAACAAACCAGACCTGCTGGGATTGCTGGGCCTGGACGATTCCGATCATGCTCAGGGTGCCAGTGCCTTCTTTGTTCAAGCTGGTCATCAGGACTGCTGAAATGACCGCCAAGCCCATGGCAATTTCGTAGGACACCATTTGCGCGCTGGAGCGGAGAGCGCCCATCAGCGGGTAGTGGGAATTGGACGCCCATCCCGCCATGACCACGCCCAGCACGCTCAGCGACGAAACTCCCAGCATGAATAGCACGCCGATGTTCATGTCGGTGACGGCGTGGGTGGGGCCGAACGGAACAACGATGAAGACGGTGAATGCGGTAATCACCACGATGAGAGGCGCCACCCAGAAAACCCAGGGATCAGCCTCGGCCGGCATGATGTCTTCCTTGATCAGGAGCTTGAGAGCGTCGGCGATGGGCTGCAGCAGGCCGTGCGGGCCGACCCGCATGGGTCCCAGGCGGACCTGCATGTGCGCCAGAATTTTCCGCTCCAGCCAGTTCATGGCGATCACGGCCACGGAAAGCCCCAGAAAGATCAACACGATATAGACAAAGGCCCAGAACATGTTGCCGGCTGAACCCGGCGTGAGCTCGCTCTTGAGATAGGAGGTGATGTAGTCGAGCATCAGCGATCCACCTCGCCAAGAACGATGTCGAGGGTCCCGATGACTGCGATGACGTCGGCGACGAGAGCGCCGCGCACCATCATATCCAGCGCCTGCAGATTGACAAAGGACGGCGGCCGCACCCGGACCCGGTAGGGTTGAGTGGAGCCGTCGCTGACGATGAAATATCCGAGCTCGCCCTTGGGAGCTTCGATGGAGTGATAGATCTCGCCCACCGGCGGCTTCATCACTTTCGCAACTTTGGCCATGATGGGGCCGTCGGGAATCTTTCCGATGGCCTGGTCGATGATGCGCAGCGATTGCCGCATTTCCTGCATGCGGACGATATACCGGTCGTAGGTGTCGCCGTTCTGGCCCACCGGAATCTCAAAATCGAAGTCAGAGTAGGCGGCGTAGGGTTGAGCTTTGCGCAGGTCCCACTTCACGCCACTGGCGCGGAGAACCGGTCCGGTCACGCCCAGCGCGATGCATTCTCTGGCCGATATCTTGCCGACATCCCTGGTGCGCTCCACCCAGATGCGGTTGGTGGTGAGGAGCTCTTCGTACTCGTCAATTTTCGGGGTGACGAAATCGAGGAACTTCTTTACCTCGCGTTCAAAGCCGTCGTAGGTTTCGTAGGAACAACCGCCGATGCGGAAGGCGTGCGTGGTCAGGCGGGCGCCGCAGTACTTTTCGAAAATCTTGAGAATTTCTTCCCGGTCGCGGAAGGTGTAGAAAAGCGGCGTGATGGCGCCGATGTCGAGCGCATGCGTGCCCAGCCAGAGCATGTGGCTGGCCAGGCGATTGAGTTCTGTAAGGATCACCCGGATGTATTGCGCGCGGCGGGGGGCCTCCACGTTCAGCAGTTTCTCCACCGCTTCGCAATAGCCCAAGCCGTTCGACACCGCCGCTACGTAGTCCATTCGGTCCACGTAGGGATTGAACATGGTGTAGGTGCGGTGCTCGGCGATCTTCTCCACCCCGCGATGGAGGTAGCCGATCACGCATTCGGTGCCGAGAACTTTTTCGCCGTCGAGTTTCAGGATGACGCGCAGCACGCCGTGCGTGGCCGGGTGCTGTGGGCCCATGTTGATG
Source organism: Terriglobia bacterium (assembly GCA_963699935.1). Taxonomy (GTDB): domain Bacteria; phylum Acidobacteriota; class Terriglobia; order Terriglobales; family Acidobacteriaceae; genus JAIQFF01. The sequence continues at coordinate 71,361 of CAVOVU010000010.1, read as the reverse complement.
ATGAGCTCGTTGGAATCGAGAAAGGTTTTCTCGTGCTGTTCCAGTTCGAGGTGGGAGGTCCGGTCGATCTTTGTCTGGTCGAGGGTTGTCCGGTCGGTCATTGCCCGCTCTCGATCCCCAGATTGATCTGCACCCACTCCTGGTCCTGTTGAATGATGCCGTAGTCCTTGCGCAGGGGGTGACCCTTCCAGCCATCCGGCAGCAGGATGCGCTTCAGGTCGGGATGTCCCTCGAAGCGGATGCCGAACATGTCGAAGACTTCGCGCTCCAGCCAGTTGGCGGCGGGCCAGATGGGAACCGCACTGGGCACGGACTCGGTCTCGGCGTACGAAGCTTTCACCCGGATGCGTTCGTTGTGCGGGAAAGAATAGAGAATCCAGATCACTTCGAACTGCTTCTCGCGGTCAGGATAATGGACGGCAGTGAGGTCCACACAATAGTCGAACTGTTCCTGATCGCGCAGGACCTGCAGCAGCTCGGGGATAAGCGACGCATCGGCGACGATATATTTCTGTCCGAGATAGGTGTTGGCCTCGCGGATGCCTGAACCGTGCTGCGCCTTGAGCCGCGAAATCATGGGCGAATCCCAGGGTACGGGCGCGGGACCTGTGGGTTTTGGGGGTGCGGCGTGTTCGGCCGCCTTCGGCGGCGCGGGTTTTTCCGGGGACGACTGAACGCTGCCGGGAACGGGTTCGCCGGCCGGGGGGTTCGGCTCACCACTGGGCGGCGGTGTAGGGGATTTTGTGTCCTCAGGCATAGCTACGGAAGGTACAAACCTCCGGCGCCGTGGGCGTTTGGAAGAACGTTAACTTTTAACAGCTTGCAAAGTAAGTGTCAATCGCGGAGGTGACCGGGAAGTGTCCCCAATTCGTGAACCACTAAGGACACCAAGGTACCCGACGGAAAACTTGTCAGAGCTTCGTGGACCTTCGTGGTTTATGAATTTGTCTTCACCCTGCTCACCTTCTTCCCTCCACCTGGTAGCTTTCGATCAGCTCGCGGATTCGCAGCGCGTCGGCCTTGCGGTGGCCGTGGCTGGTGATGGGCGCGGTGCCGCCGGAGGAATCGATGCGAATGTTGGACCAGATCACTCCGGTGGAAATCTGCACCGAGGCTACCTTGCCGAGGGCGATGCTTTCTTCGCTGCTGCCGAACAGGCGGGATTTTATCCGGCTCACATGTTGCGGAGTGACGATGATGCGCACCGGGAAGAACAGATTGCCTTTGGTCCAGCGGCTGGCGGTGAAGGTTTCGGAAGTGGAGGGATCTGGCATTGGGATTCAGGTTACGTCAACGGGCAAACCTTGCGGACCTGCGCTCCGCCGGGCGGATGAGGGCATCCGCCCCTACGTGGTCAGACCCATTCCAGAGCGCCCTTTTTCCAGATCCAGATGTAGCCCACGACCAGGATCAGCAGGAAAATCAGCATTTCCAGCAGGCCGAATGCGCCCAGCGCTTTAAACTGTACCGCCCATGGGAACAGAAAGATGGTCTCAACGTCGAAAACCACGAACAGGATAGCGACGATGTAATAGCGAACGGTGTAGCGTCCGCGGGAGCTGTCGATGGGATCGATGCCGCATTCGTAGGGCATCAACTTCGCTTTGCTGGGATTGTCGGGGCGCACCAGCTTGGCGGCCAGCAGCGTCACTGGAATCAGGACGCCGATAAATGCGATGAAAATAAATATGGGAACGTAATTTTGTGGCATGAACGCCTCGGAGCCGCAGCCCGAACCACACATATTACCGCCGACATCCCTTCCCTACAAGATCGGAGTACGGGAGATCGAGGACCGGCGCGGCGGCTGGGACCAAAGACCCAGCCGCCGCAGCTGAGACCGGAGCAACTACTTATAGGTTACCGTCGAGGAGGACAGATTATCGCGGTGCGAAACCGAGTCCACCATCGACTCGAAGGCCGCGACGTTCATGGGACCCGCCTTACTCGCACCCATCAGAGCTGCATTCAGTTTGTCCAGGCCGTCAGCATTGGTGGTGATGACGTCGATCCAGAACGTTCCCGGAGCCTCGGTGTGGATCGCCTCGGTATCGATTTCGTATTCGACGATCGAACCGTCGGCCAGCAACTTCTCAAGAAGAGGCACGATGAAACCCTTGCTGAGCGTTCCAAGCGCACCCTCCGCCGCGTCCGACTTCAGTTTGTACATGCCCACGCGGGTATAGACATTCTTGTAGGTGCCTGGCCGCCAGTTGTAATAACGGCTGACGAATATACCGTCCCCGTGCTTGGTGGCGCTGGCGAGTACGGGTGAGGTTGCGGTACCGGACTTGTAGAACTTGTCGAGCGTGGTCAGCACGGCAGCGATGGACATTCCCGACCACCAGTTGTCATGCGTCATACCATCGGGAGTGTGCACCAGAGTCAGGTCACTGCCGAAACCGACGATGCTTCCGTCCGCCACTGCTTTCTCCAGGATTTTTTCATCGACCGCGTTGGCCTTCTCCATGTCGGCCCATTGTGCGCGGGGAATATTCCAGAATGCGACGTAACTGTACAACGGTGGCTTTTCTTTCGGCTCGTCCTGCGCCTGAGCCGGCAGGGCCGAGGCCACGATCATGGCGAGTGCGCACACGCCTGCCAAAATCCCACACTGTTTTCTGTTCATCTTTAATTTTCTCCTTAGTGAGTCACCGGCTGGGGGGAGAAGGCCGGCGCTGGTGTAACAGTTCCTGTTCCTGGGTAGGTTGCGTACGGAACGTACGCTGTGGGGCAGCAAATGTCAATGAAGGGGAATGGGTGGCAGTGCCTCAGTTTCGAACTTCCCCTTATCCAGTGGGGTCATCCTGAGGGACTTCAGTCCCGAAGGATCTGGCGTGCACCGGCGGCAACGCCGGGGCAAGGGGGTGTATCTGCTTCACGCCAGATCCTTCACGGCCTGAAGGCCGTTCAGGATGACGCCACTGGATAAGGAGAAATTTCAAACTGAGGCACTACCGAAATGGGTGGGGTGAGGCAGTTGAAACTCGCTACCCAAGGCCAAGAGCTGTCGGATGTGTGGCTTGATAGAGACCGATTTCGCCGCCGCTGGGCAACTGGACCGTGGTCTTGATTCCCCAGTCTTCTTCTTCCGCGGGCGAGCAGGTCACGCCTTTGGTCTGCAGGGATTTCATTAACGCCGGCAGGTTGTCGCACATCAGGTAGAGGACCGAGCCCAGCAGCTTGCGTCCCCCGTGTGACTGACCTTTTTCGCCGTCGGAGGGGTGAATGCCAACTTCCGCGGGAGGCAAGGCAAATATGAGCCAGCCACCGCCCGCGTCCACGGCGGGAAAATTGAGGAAATCGCGGAAGAAGGCGCGGTCGGCTTCAGGGTTGTCACTATAGAGGAGAACATGGGCGCCGATGATTCCGGGCAGCATGGAATGAGTTTATCAAAGGGGGATGCCTTAGGGGCGCTTCGCTCCGCTGGACAGCCGGGGCGGCTGTCCCCACGTGGGTTATGGCGCTTTAAAACCCTTTGACAGGGGTTGCGCCTTCGGCTATCTTTTCAGAGATGAGTTTTCTTTCCCATCTCCACCATCGCCATCATGCGCATAGCGTGTCGGCGGGGGTGTGCTGAGATAGGTTAGAGCTCAATCACCAAGATTCGGCCCGCTGACGCGATTACGCGACAGCGGGCTTTTTGTTTCTAGCGACACATGGGGAGACGCGATGAACCAGGAAATTGATTTCGACAAAATGCAAGGGCTGCTGCCCGCCATTGTGCAGGATTCGGGCAGCGGCGAGGTGCTGATGCTGGGCTTCATGAATCGGGAGGCGCTTGAACGGACACTGCGGGCGGGGTACGTCACATTTTTCAGCCGCACTCGCAACCAGCTTTGGACCAAGGGTGAGACATCCGGCAACCGGCTGGAAGTGGTTTCGGCGACAACCGATTGCGATCGCGACACGGTCCTGTTGCAGGTGCGGGTGCAGGGCAAAGGCGTGGTCTGCCATAACGGAACGCGTTCCTGCTTCACCCAGAGCCTGCCCTTGGACAAGCCAGCCGCGCAGACCGAGAGGTCGTTGCCATGAAGCTGCGCATTGGTATCCCCAAAGGAAGTTTGCAGGAGGCGACGCTGCAGCTGTTCGCGCGCGCTGGATTGAACGTTTACACCAATGGCCGGTCGTACTCGGCGAGCACGGCCGATCCTGATGTCGAGTGCATGCTGATTCGGGCACAGGAGATGGCGCGATACGTAGAGCATGGCGTGCTGGATGCGGGGCTGACCGGGCTTGATTGGGTGATGGAAAGCGGCCTCGAGGTTGTGACCGTGGCCGACCTGATCTACGCCAAGCAGAGCCGCGGCAAAGTGCGCTGGGTGCTGGCGGTGCCTGAGTCTTCCAGCTATCAGCGCGCGGAAGATCTTGGCGGGTGCATTGTGGCCACCGAACTGGTGAACGTCACGAAGAATTATTTTGGCAAGAAAGGAGTGGAGCGTGCGCGTGGAGTTTTCCTGGGGAGCGACCGAAGTGAAACCTCCCACGCTGGCGGATGCGATTGTCGAAGTCACCGAAACCGGCAGTTCGCTGCGCGCCAATCATCTGCGCATTATCGATACTCTGCTCGAATCCAATACCCAGATCATCGCCAACACTTCCGCGTGGAAAGACGCCGGCAAGCGGCGCAAGATCGAAAACCTGGCGGTGATGCTGCGGGGCGCGATGGAGGCGCAGGGCCGGGTGGGCCTGATGCTGAACGTCCGCAAAGTCGGACCTGGCGGCGGTGCTTGGTGTGCTGCCGGCTTTGCAGAAGCCTACCGTGGCCACGCTGAGCGATGACAACTGGGTCGCGGTGAACACCATTATTGAAGAGTCGGCGGCCTGGGAGATCATTCCCCGGCTGAAGGCGGCGAATGCCGAGGGCATCGTGGAATATCCGCTGAACAAGGTGGTCATGTGATGCGGATTCTCGAAGGTCGCGCGGCTGAGAATTACGTGCGCAAACTGGAGCAGCGGGGACAGAAGCTGGACGCGCTGGAGCCGCGAGTGCGCCGCATCGTGCAGAGCGTGCGCCGGAATGGGGACAAGGCGCTGCGGCGATATGCGGAACGGTGGGACGGCTTAGGCGCCGGCGATGCGTTGCGGGTTCCGGAAGGCGAGATGCAGGCCGCTCTGAAGAGTTCATCGCCGGAACTGCGAGTTGCGCTGGAGACTGCGGCCGGCAACATTCGCAATTTTTGTCAATGGCAGAAACCTCGCGAGTGGGTGCGACAGAAGCAGGGCCGTAAGCTGGGCCAGTTGGTGCGTCCGCTCAGTTCCGTGGGATGTTATGTACCCGGCGGACGCTATCCCCTGCCCTCAACTTTGCTGATGACGGTGATTCCGGCGCAGGTTGCGGGAGTGAAGGAAATTCGCGTGGTTTCGCCTCGCCCGGCGCAGGCCACGCTGGCGGCCGCGGCTCTGCTGGGAGTCCGCGAGTTCTACCGCATCGGAGGGGCGCAGGCCGTAGCCGCGCTCGCCTACGGCACAAAGAGCGTTCCACGCGTAAATAAGATCGTGGGGCCGGGAAATCTGTTTGTGACGACCGCCAAGAAAATTGTGGCGTTTGATTGCGCCATCGATTTTCTGGCGGGTCCGACGGAGGGGCTGATTCTTTGTGACCAGGGCGAGCCGTCTTTCATCGCGTCCGATCTGGTGGCACAAGCCGAGCATGATCCGGACGCTTTAGTGCTGCTGGTTACGCAATCGCGAAAGCTCGCGGGTTCGGTCTCGCGCTCGGTTGCGGCGCTGGCGCAGGGAAACCCGGTCGCCCGGCAGTCACTACGAAAGCATGGCGCTGTATTGCTAGCCAGGTCTAGGGCCCAGGCGGTGGACTGGACGAATCGGATCGCTCCGGAGCATCTAACGACAACCCGTGACCAGCTGCCGGCGATGGTGAACGCGGGCTCGATTTTTCTGGGCGATTACTCCGCGCAAGCCGCCGGAGATTATGGATCCGGCCCCAACCATGTGCTGCCCACCGGAGGCGTCGCGCGTTTCCGTGGAGGATTGAGCGTGCTCGACTTTCTCAAAATCATGACGGTGCAGGAAATTTCTCGCGCCGGGTTTGCGGAAAATTGCTCCGTCAATTCTGACGCTGGCCGAGGCTGAGGGACTTCAGGCCCATGGCCGCTCCATCGAATTGAGGTGCGGCCATGCTTGAGGCGCGTGAGGCAGTGCGCAAACTGAAGCAGTACCAGCCGCCTCTGGGCGACCGCACCGGGCTGCGTCTGGATTTCAACGAGAACACCGGGGGATGTTCGCCGCGAGTGCTGGAGCGTTTGCGGCAGTTGCAGCCGGAGCAGATGGCTTGCTATCCGGAGCGCGAGCCGGTGGAACGCGAGGTAGCATCGTTTCTGGGATTGCCGCCGGAGCAGGTTCTGTTGACCAACGGAGTGGACGAGGCGATCCACCTGGTGTGTGAGACGTATCTCGAAGCGGATGACGATGCCCTGATCGTGGTCCCCACCTTTGCGATGTACCAGATATGCGCGGCGGCCACCGGGGCGCAGGTGGTTTCGATTCCCACGGAAGCAGATTTTCGCTTTCCTACGTCCACAATACTGGCATACACGACCGCTCCCAAGACGAGGTTGATCGCCATCGCCAATCCCAATAATCCGACGGGCGCGGTGGCGTCAGTGGAAGACCTGCTGCTGATCGCGCGGAGCGCGCCCCAGGCCGCCGTGCTGGTGGATGAGGCTTACTTCGAGTTCCACGGCGAATCGCTGCTGGAATACGTGGGGCAGGTGCAAAACCTTTTTGTGGCGCGGACATTCTCCAAGGCCTACGGCATGGCGAGCCTGCGCGTGGGAGTGCTGGCGGGCGCGGCGGAACAGATACAGAGTCTGCGGCGCGCCTGCTCGCCCTACAACGTGAATGGAGTGGCGCTGGCCTGCCTGCCGGCGGCGCTGGACGATCAGGAGTACGTTCGCCGCTATGTGGACGAGGTGACGGGAGAGCCGGAGCGCGCTGGAAGAAGAATTTCGCGGGCTCGGAATTCCCTTCTGGCCGAGCCAGGCAAATTTTGTGCTGGCGCGGATCGGGCCCAGCCACGCGGAGTTTGTCCGGGGGATGCGGGCGCGCGGGATTCTGGTGCGCGACCGGTCTTCGGACTTCGGTTGTGACGGGTGCGTGCGTATCACCGCGGGTTGGCGGGAACACACCGAACGGATGTTGGGTGCGTTGCACGAGACACTGAAGGAAATCGGCTGGGGAGAAAGGAAGCCGGCATGAGACAGGCTGCGATCGAGCGCAAGACGCAGGAAACGGCGATCCGGGCCGTGCTGAACATCGACGGCCGGGGCCAGTACAAGGTGTCAACAGGCATTCGTTTCTTTGACCACATGCTGGAATTATTCGCCCGCCACGGCGGATTCGACCTTGAACTTAAGGCTCAGGGTGATCTCGACGTGGACCAGCACCACACGGTGGAAGATGTGGGCATCGTCTTGGGAGAGGCATTCGACAAGGCGCTGGGATCGAAGCGCGGGATCCTGCGGGCGGGATATTTTGTCATGCCCATGGACGAAACTCTGGGCCTGGCATCGGTGGATTTCGGCGGGCGCGCGGCGAGCGTTGTCGATACGAAAGTCCGCCAGAGATTGGTGGGCGACCTGCAGGCTGAACTGGTCTATGACTTCTTCGAGGGCTTTGCGCGAGGGGCGCGCGCCAATGTGCATGCGCGGGTGCTATACGGGCGCTCGAACCATCACAAGATTGAATCGTTATTCAAGGCCTTCGCCCGGGCGCTGCGGGCGGCGTGCTGGCGGGACCGGCGGATGGCCCGCCTGTTGCCCAGCACAAAGGGGCTGCTGTGATCGCCATCGTGGACTACAAAGCCGGCAATCTGGCGTCGGTCAAGAAAGCTTTTGACCATCTCGGATATGAGTCGGCGATCACCGCGGATCCTGCCGCGATCGCGCGGGCAGACAAAATCGTTCTGCCCGGCGTGGGGAATTTCGAAGCCACAACGGCGCTGGCAGGCGCTCTGCAGGAAGCAGTCGTCCGAGCCATCGACCAGCAAGTTCCGCTACTCGGTATTTGTCTGGGCATGCAGTGGATGTTTCAGTCCAGCCAGGAGGCGCCGCAGCTTCGCGGGCTGGGCCTGTTCGCGGGGGAGTGCGAGAAGTTCCCGGCGGCGGTGAAGTCGCCGCACGTAGGCTGGAACCAGTTGCAGGTTGCCGGAACCTCGCGTTTACTGCGCGGACTTCCCCAGGATTCGTTCGTGTATTTCACCCACTCCTACCGGGCGCCGGTGGTCGAGGCGACCGTGGGCAGGTGCGAATACGGCGGACGGTTTTCCGCCGTGGTGGAACGCGGGCAGCTTTTTGGAGTGCAGTTTCATCCGGAGAAATCGGGGACTGCCGGACTCAAGCTTTTGCGCAATTTCTGTGAACTGTAGGAAACAGACCGAATGTTGACCAAGCGCATTATCGCCTGCCTGGACGTGGACGCGGGACGCGTGGTGAAAGGCGTGCAATTTTCCGATTTGCGCGACGCCGGCGATCCCGCTGAACTGGCTTTGACCCATGGCCACGCCGGAGCCGATGAAGTTGTGCTGCTGGATATTTCCGCAACCTACGAAAATCGTTCCACCCTGCTCGACGTGGTGCGCCGGACGGCGCGGCAGCTGTTCATTCCATTTACGGTTGGCGGAGGAATCCGTTCCCTTGACGATGCCGCCGCCGTTTTTGATGCCGGCGCAGACAAGGTGGCGGTCAATTCCGCGGCCCTGGCTGATCCCGCGCTGATCGGAAGAATTGCGCATCGTTACGGTTCGCAGGCGGTGATTGTCGCCATTGATGCTCTGCGGGTTTCCAACGGCAACGGGCTGTCTTTCGGAGTGAAGGCAACGGGAGGCCGTCACACTACCGGTCGCGATGCGGTGGCATGGGCAGTTGAAGCGGAGCAATGCGGAGCAGGCGAGATCCTGCTTACCTCGATTGATCGCGATGGCATGCGCGACGGCTTCGATTGCGAGTTGACCCGAGCCGTAGTGAATGCGGTCAACATCCCCGTGATTGCCTCGGGAGGGGCGGGAGCAGCAGAGCACTTTGTCGATGTATTCCGCGACGGGCGCGCCGATGCAGCGCTGGCCGCATCCATCTTCCACCTGGGAATCACGCCGATCGGCGAACTCAAGCAGGAGTTGCAAACCGCCGGAATTCCCATGAGGTGGCCATGCTGATTCCTTCGATTGATCTGATGGGAGGCAAGATCGTTCAGCTGGTGCAGGGAGAGAAGAAGGCGCTGGAGTTCGACGACTTCGAACCCTGGCTGGAGCGATTTGCGAAGTATCCGCTGGTGCAGATCATCGATCTCGACGCGGCCATGGGGCAGGGGGACAACCGCGCGCTGGTGCGATCTCTGTTTCGGCGGCTGCCTTGCCAGGTGGGCGGCGGAATTCGGACGGCGGAGCGAGCTCAAGGAATGCTGGCCGACGGCGCTTTGCGAGTGATTGTCGGATCGTCTCTTATTAAGGATGGATGCATTCAAGAGGCGTTCGCCGAAGAACTCGCCGGCCAACTGGGCGCGGATAAGCTGATCTTCGCGGTGGATTCCAAAGGCGGCAGAGTGGCGGTCCGGGGATGGCGGCAGATCACTGACATCTCCGCTGCCCAAATGATGCGCGCGCTCGAGGCCTGGTGCAGCGGCTTTCTCTATACCCACATCGATACCGAGGGGCTGCTGCTGGGCATGCCGCTGGATGTGGTTTCGGAACTGCGCAGCCTGACTTCTAAGAGGCTGATCGTGGCTGGGGGCATCCGAACACAGGAAGAGGTGGACCGCCTGGATGTCATGGGCGTCGATGCCGTGGTTGGAATGGCGATTTATCTCGAACTGCTGAAAGTGTAGGTGTGCAGGCGATCGCGCTTTGCACGCCGGAGCCCTTCGGAAGCAAAGAGGCTGTTTCACAACACTTCTTTCGCCCCTTCGGGGCTTACTCGCGGTTTACTTCTACCCACGGCTTGCGCCGTGGGCTGTATTCTTGCGCCGCTTCGCGGCTTTTGCGGACGATCCAAACGCCTTCTTATCTTCCGCTTGTTTATAATCGCTTTTCACCATTCGCGATGATGAGGTCAGCAAACAAGGAACCCATTGGCACTCGACGAGAAAATTTACGAACTGCGGCGCGAGAAGCTGAAACAGATTGAAGCTCTGGGACAGCAGGTCTATCCCCGCAAGTACGAATTCACCCATACGATTCCGCAGATTCTGGCGGAGTACACGGAGAAGACGGCCGAGCAGCTGGAGACTCCTCGAATCAACGTACGAGTCGCCGGGCGCATCATGGCCATCCGGTTGATGGGGAAGGCTGGGTTCGCGCACCTGCAGCAGGATGGGCAGCGGCTGCAGATCTACGTCAAGAAAGATGCAGTCGGGGAAAAGGGATTCGAGTTGTACAAGCTGCTCGACCTGGGCGACCACATCGGCGTCAGCGGATATCTGTTTCGCACGCGTACCGGGGAACTCTCGGTACACGTGGAAGAAATCACGTTTCTTTCGAAAGACCTGCTCCCGCTGCCGGAGAAGTGGCATGGGCTGACCGACGTTGAACTGCGCTACCGCCAGCGCTATGTCGATCTGGTGATGAATCCGGAAGTGCGCGAGGTGTTTATCAAGCGCAGCAAGCTGGTGCAGTCGCTGCGGCGCTTCATGGACAGCCAGGGATTCGTCGAAGTGGAAACGCCGATGATGCAGCCGATCGCGGGCGGGGCGGTGGCGCGTCCGTTTGTCACCCATCACAACACGCTGGATATGGACCTGTTTCTGCGCATCGCGCCGGAGTTGTATCTGAAGCGGCTGACGGTGGGCGGGTTTGACCGGGTGTACGAAATCAATCGCAACTTCCGCAACGAGGGCCTGGGCTGGCGCTGGAATCCTGAGTTCACCATGCTCGAGTTCTACCAGGCTTACACCGACTATCGCGGCGTGATGGACCTGACCCAGCAACTGATCGAACAGGCCGCGAGAGACGTAACCGGCGGCACCAAGGTCAAGTGGGGCGAGGATGAGATCGATTGGGCAGGATCGAACTGGCGGCGGTTGACCATGCGTGAGGCCATCATTCAGCACTGGCCGGAGGCGGCGGGCGCGAAGCCGGAGATGTCCGATTTCGCGTCGGCCGAAGGGGTAGAGAAGCTGGTGAAACGCTTCAACTCGGCGCACGCGCATGTTGCATACGATCCCAAGGAGCCGGCCGGGAAAAACGATCGCCGCTTTGTTCGACGCCGCGGCAGAAGAGCACCTGATTCAGCCGACGATTATCTATGAGTTCCCTACCGCGGTCTCGCCGCTGTCCAAGCAGAAGGCGGACGAACCCGACTGGACCGAGCGCTGGGAAATCTTTGCCGGAAAGATGGAAATTGCCAACGGCTTCAGCGAATTGAACGATCCCGAGGACCAGCGCCGGCGCTTCGAACAGCAACTGCAGGAACGAGAGCGTGGGGATGAAGAGGCCCATCAGATGGACGAGGACTATATTCGAGCCTTGTCGTATGGCATGCCGCCCGCGGGCGGGGTGGGAGTGGGAGTGGACCGCCTGGCCATGCTGTTGACCGACTCGCATACCATCCGGGATGTGATTCTGTTTCCTCTGCTCCGGCCCGAGAAAACCTTAACCACGGAGGACACCGAGGACACGGAGCCGTAGGGGTCGCAACAAGCGCGAAATGAATGGGGCCCTCAGACGCTCTCGGAATATCTCAGTACACTGCTAGCCGAATTGGGAAAGGCAACGTCTAACCGGCGAGAGGAGCACTCAGACCATGAAACTACTCTTTGTCTGTCTAGTTCTGACTCTTTCACTTTGCGCCCTGGCGCAAGAGCCGAAGAAGGCGCCGACGCTCAAGAGCATCCTGCTGGAACAGCTGCGAACCACCCACAATCAGAAGGAGTGGTTTGTGCCTGCGAATACAGCGGTGGAGGGACTTACCGCGGAGCAGGCCAGCTGGCAGGACGGCAAGGGCAACCACTCCATTGGTCAACTGCCAATCACCTGGTGTTCTGGAACCAGGAAGAGCTGGCAAAATTCAAAGGCGAGCCTCCGGTGAAATTCAGCGGCGACAATAACGAAACCTTCAACAATTTCGACAGCAAGAAGTGGGCGGCGACGGTGCAGCAACTCGACCAGGTGCTGACGGACTGGGAAAAAGCCGTCGAAGCCGCGGATGACAAGAAGCTGGAATCGTGGTATTCCATCATCGCGCATATCGGCACGCACAACGCGTACCACATCGGGCAGATCATTTATATTCGCAAGCTGCAGGGCTCCTGGGACCCGGAGAAGGGAGTCAAATAGATTAGGAGGCTGGATGCGCCATTGTCTCTTGGTGGTCGCCGCGGTGGTTGGCTTTTCCGTCACACTGCTGTCCCAGCAACAAGCATGGCCGCCGGCGCCAGGCCATGTCACTCTGGAACTGTGGCCGCACGGCGCGCCTGGCGCTCCGCCTAATCCTGCCAAGGAGATGAACACCACCACTGCCAAAGACCACGTGGTGGCCGGCCGGCTGGTGTATCGTGTCGGCAACGTTTCGACGCCGACGCTCACGCTCTATCCGTCAAAGGCCAATAGTTCGGGGGCGGCGGTGGTGGTTTTTCCCGGAGGCGGATACCGCATTCTCGCCATTGATCTCGAAGGCACCGAGGTGTGCGACTGGCTCAACTCCATCAACGTCACCTGCGTGCTTCTGAAATACCGCGTGCCGGATTCCGGGCCCTATCCCAAATCGCCGGCTGCGCTGCAGGACGCACAACGCGCGCTCGGCATGGTTCGCACCCACGCGGCGGAGTGGCACATTGATCCCAACCGCGTCGGCGTGCTCGGATTCTCCGCGGGCGGACACCTGGCCGCAGCCCTCAGCACGCACTTCGATCAGCGTCTCTACGATGCGGTGGATGCCGCCGACCAGCTTAGCTGCCGGCCTGATTTTGCCGTGATCATCTATCCCGGCTACCTTGCCCTGTCTGAACAGAACTTCGCACCCAATCCTGATATTCACGTTACCGAAAAGACGCCGCCGTCCATTCTGGTGCAGGCGGAGGATGATCCGGTGCATGTCGAAAATTCCACGGTGTATTACCAGGCCCTGAAGAACGCGAAGGTGCCCGCTGAAATGCATCTTTACGCTCAGGGTGGACACGGCTACGGCCTGCGCCGCACCGCGTTGCCGATCACAACCTGGCCGGCATCTGTGGAAACCTGGTTGCACACGATTCAGGTGCTGCCGTAGGCGAAGTGATTTTGCCGGCACGAGATTGTGTTGGTGGCCTACTCAAGGTTTTTGGCGTCGGATGGAAGGAGCAGACACGGAAGCCCTTTCGGCGCCCAGCCGGCGGAGTTACGATATCTTGAGGTCAAAAGATGTGCAGGAATATCAAAACCCTTTTTAATTTCGATCCACCTGTGACTGACGACGAGGTGCGGGCGGCTTCGCTTCAGTTCGTGAGAAAGATCACAGGTTTTAACAAGCCGTCGAAGGCCAACGAGGACGCCTTTCTGGGCGCGATCGAGGAAATAGCGGGCATCTCAACGCGCCTTTTGCGTTCGCTCGAAACTACCGCGCCCCCGAAGAACCGGGAGGAAGAGGCGGCCAAGGCGAAGGCGCGTGCGGCTGAGAGATTCGGGGTATGAGTCTTCCCCGCTTTTTGTAGCGTCGGCTGTTGGCGTGTGGTTGCGGGCGACTCGCCCGCGAGATTCCTCAACTTCAAGAGCCGCGGGCGAGGTCGCCCGCGACCACACCCAAACGGGCATCTCGCCCCGTCTAAAATCGAATGGCTATGCGCTTCGACTTCGACTCCGAAACCCGGCGGCGGCTGGGCTACCGGCTGATTGACCAGATTGACTCCTTCTTCTCTTCCCTGCCCGATCGTCCGGTACAACTTCCCCTGGAGCAGCGCAGCTATGGACCGCTTCACCATGCGCTTCCGGAGACCGGCGAAGATGCGGAAAAAGTGCTGGACGAGCTTTTTCGACGAGATGGTGGAGCAGGGTTTTCACGTGCCCAGCGCCAACTATTTCGGTCTGATGAACCCCACGCCCACTTATATGGGCGTGCTGGGTGAAACCTTGGTAGCTGGACTCAATCCGCAACTGGCGACCCTGGCGCGTTCGCAGCTGGCGTCGAAGATCGAGCTCGAGACCGTGCGCTGGATCGGCGAGCGCGTGGGCTGGGCCGGGGAGTTCAATGGGACTTTTACCAGCGGAGGCAACGAAGCCAATTTCAGCGGGCTGGCTCTGGCACTGGCGGCGAAATTTCCAGATGCGGTGGAAGAAGGGGTGGCTGCGACTGGCGGCCAGCCGGTCTGCTACGCGTCGGCGGAGTCGCACCACTCGCTCGACAAATCGGCGGGACTGTTGGGAATCGGACGCAAGGCGCTGCGGCGGATCGCGGTGAACCAGGCTGCGCAACTCGATCCGCAAGCGCTGGCGCGAGCGATCGCGCAAGATCGCACTGCTGGCCGGAAGCCGTTCTGCGTGGTGGCGACCGCGGGAACTACGAACTCCGGGACCGTGGATGATCTGATTGCCATATCCGAAGTGTGTCGCAAACAAGAGTTGTGGTTACACGTGGACGGCGCCTACGGCGGTGTGGCCATCTTTTCCAATCAGCATCGCGGCCTGGTGCGGGGTATCGAACACGCCGATTCGCTTACCATCGATCCGCACAAGTGGCTGGCCATGCCCTTTGCCGCAGGCGTTATCCTGACCAGCCATCCTGAGATTCTGGAATGCGTCTTTTCCGTGGCCGCGCCGTATATGCCGAAGGCCGCGGGGGCGCAATTGCCGGACAACTCCCGCATCAGCACCCAATGGACGCGGCGCATGAACTCCCTGAAACTCTGGCTGACCCTGCGGGTGCACGGCAGGCAGGCATATGAAGAACTGATCGATCGCCAGCTCCGGCTTGCGAAGAGCTTTGCCGACTGGGTGACGGCTTCGGACGACTTCGAGCTGGCCGTGGCGCCGATGCTTCCGATCGTGACCTTCCAACTCAAGTCTGTGAGGCCGGAGCAACTCGCGGCCCAGCACGACGCGATTGTGGAGGAAGTCACGCGCGACGGAAGCCGCTGGATCTCGGAGACCAAAGTCCGGGGACAGAGCGTGCTGCGCATGATGGTGATCAGTTATCTGACTGAGGAACGGCATTTGCAGGGATTGGAGACTGCGTTGGCGAATGCGGCCAAGCATTTGCGAATTCGGGTGGTTGGATGAATCGGAGTGGAAAGGCCCCCACTCATTTCGCAAAAAGGAGCGAAATGAATGGGGCACCATCGAGCACCAGGTGCGGTCCCCGGGTTGCATCCCGGGGTATCTCAGGATGCACTGGGATTGGTGCAGTCTTCGGCCTAGACTTTCTTTTAGTTCGGGCCAATTACAGGCAGCGCTATCGTAGCGTCCCTTCTGCCTCCTGGACGCTGGGTCGGTAGCGCTTTGCTTTTCCTCTCGCGGGCGGTCACTTCTTCGCAGCGCGCTTTTCGTCCCATTTCCAGGCTGTGGCCACAATTTCATCCAGTGAACGTGTGGCCTTCCAGCGCAGCAGGTTTTCTGCACGGGTGGGATCGGCGACCAGTTCCGGAGGGTCTCCGGCGCGGGGTGGCGCCATGCGGCTGGGCACTTCACGTCCGGTCACGCGCTTGATGGCAGTGAGAATCTCGCGAACGGAATGGCCGCGGCCAGTCCCAAGATTGACCGCCTGCGAGGTCCCGCCGGCCAGATATTCCAGTGCCAACACGTGCGCTTCCGCCAGATCGCTCACGTGGATGTAATCCCGCACACAGGTACCGTCGGGAGTTGGATATTTGTCACCGAAAACTTCGAGCGCCGGACGCTGACCACGGATGGCTTCGAAAGCCGAGGGGATAAGATGAGTTTCAGGGCTGTGCATTTCGCCGATGGTTCCGGATTCGTCCGCCCCGGCGGCGTTGAAGTAACGAAGATTCATGTAGCCCAGACCGTAAGCCGGGCCGTAGGCCTCAAGGGCCTGCTCAAAAATTAATTTCGTGACGCCATAGGGATTCACCGGGACGCGCGGCAAGTCCTCGGTCATAGGGACTTTTGACGGAACACCGTACACGGCGCAACTGGAAGAGAAGATAAATTTGCGCACTTTGGAGTCGAGTACCGCGTTCAGCAGGGTGACCCCGTCGAGGACATTATTCTGAAAATATTTTCGGGGGTTGATTACCGATTCGCCTACGTAGGCGTGGGCAGCGAAGTGCATGACGGCATCAACGCGTGCCAGGACCGGGGCCAGCCTGGCGGTGTCCGAAATATTGCCCACGATCAGCTCGAAGCCCTGGGCGAGTTCGGCGTGCCCGGCGCCCAGGTTGTCGTAAATGATGGCTTCGTAGCCGCGGCGCTTAAGCGCAAGCGCGGCGTGACTGCCGATGTATCCTGCGCCTCCAATGACTAGAACGTTCAATTGCACCTCGTTTTCAGCAGCGTGTCTTACACCAGCGTGGAGAATCTCTGGCAGTCTAGCAGACGGCAACGAGCGGATCTTGCGGTCGCATCGACGAGAAAGAAGTTCTATATCTTCCTGCCAGGTCCAGCCTCAGGCTTGGCTTGGTCGCCAAAAGGATGGCGGCCACCCAGCCGCACCAGTTGAACCGGTCAGACGAGCACATGAACCTTCACCTGATCGATGGCATTGTAGAGATATCCGCTGGGATTCCAGGCGGCGGTTTGTGGTTGCGCGCGCCCCTGATCATCGGTAGCGCGGGACATGATTGTGTATTCGCCCGACTTTGGAGCGGTCCAAACGTAGGTCCAGAGGCGCCAGGCATAGCGGGACTGCTGGCGGCCGAATCGCGCGCGGCGCCACGTCGTTCCCCCGTCGGTTGAGATTTCCACCTGGGCGACAGCGGCTTCACCCGCCCAGGCCGCGCCCTGAATCCTCAACGTGCGGGATTTCACAGAAGAGCCGTCGGCGGGCCGGGCGATGATGGACTTCACGTGCAGAGATGTGATGGCATGAGTCTCCTCGGGATTGACTTCGCCACCGGGAGAAATCAAGTGATTGGGCATACGGTATTCCGGCTTCATGAAGTTGCCATCAAATTCCTGGTCCAGGACCTTGACCTCCGTCAGCCACTTGCAGGACGCGGCTCCGATCCATCCCGGCACCAGGGCTCGTGCGGGGAATCCGTGATGCCGGGCCAGCGGAGCTCCGTTCATGTGGGTAGCGATCAACGTGTCCGCGTCCATCGCTTTCTCAAGCGGGATGCTACGGATGAAGGGGGACACCGTGCCCGGAATTTCATCGAGACCGCGAAACATTACATGCTTGCCGGTGGCCTTTACTCGCGCCTGCTGGAGGAAATCGCGCAAGCGCGGCCCGGTGAAACGCGCCGTGCCCACCGCGCCGTGCTGCCACTGCGCACCCGGAACCTTCGGCTGCTGAAAGGCGCGCCCATTTCCCGCGCACTCCATCGTGTTGATGACGGTATGCGGCTCCAATTTCGCCAAGTCCGCCAGACCCACCTGGAGCGGGTTTTCCACTTCCCCGCCGATGGTCAGCTTCCACCCGCTGGCATCCCACGTGCTGGGCTCGTGCATGTGGTTGCGGACGAAGAAATGGGGCACAGGTGTGATCCACGAATTGAAAAACTCCGGGGGCATCTCCAGATCAAGAAAGGGGATCGAGCGCACGATCATGCCAGCTTTGCCCGGGACTTCCACGCCGAGGTTTGCAGCCGAGGTTGACCGCGGGAGCCTGGTAGTCTCTTTTCCGCTGGGAACCGCCGTCAGAAAGGATCGCCGTGTAGTAGTCATTTTCAAGATTATTGCCGAGAAACAGGTCGAATGCGGTTTCAGGCAAGTTCAGACCGTCGGCGGGTAGAGAAAAACCCGGCCGACGGTCCGATTGTAAAACATTTCTCCAGCGCGCCCCTTTAGAAGGAGTAGAGCAGATCAAACTGCATGCGCTTGAGGTAGGGCTCCTGTTCCCCCGGGGCAACTCCGGGCGCAAGAATGGCATGCTGCAGGCTGCTGTTCAGAGTGCGGCCGATCCACAGGTTGTAGGCGGCAACGGTATTGGACCGCACCTTCCACTGAGCGGAGATCCGGTTCTGCAGGAGATTCGAAGGCGCCCGGTTTTCACTTTCGAGGAAGGACGAAATGGCGGAATCCTGCTCCTGTCGGTACCACGCGTAACCAATTTGTAAGTCGTTCCTGTTCTTCAGCTGCCCCAGACTGAAATCGACCTGATAGGCGTGCGATTGCCTGCCCAGACCAGTCAGGATGTTGCCCTGCGAGTCCAGCGGGTGGGCAGCTGCGTTCAAATTGTTTTCGTATTCCAGCAACAGGTTGATGGGGAAACGACTCCAGCCGGTCTTGATCTGGTTGTTCAGAATGAGATCGGCATAGAGGAACCCGGAGAGGAAATGAAGTTTTCCGGCGCCATCGGTGAAGGTCGCGTTGGTAAAGCCTTGAGGGCCGTAAACGCACGGCGCCGTGGTAGGAAAGCCGGAACCGGTGGCGCATCCTGGCCCTTCGCCCGGCGACTGTACGGCGAAGGCGCCCGCGCTGAGGATGGCGTCCGGGAATCTCCAGTCGAGAAGACTGAATGACGCGGTGCTGTTCATGAAGCCAAAGTCCAGATTGCTCGAAACCTGGCCGCCCACGGCGAAGGAGTCATCTCCCTTGGAGGCCTCGTTGTAGAGCAACTGGATGCCCTGGACGGTAAAGTTCTTGATGACCGGGCTCTTCAGATCGAAGGAGAATTTTTCGGTGAAGCCCTCAGGATTCAAGTCGGAGTCGAAAGTCATCGGGGTGCGTTGCCAGGTAAAGCCGAATTTGCCACCGGTAAGGCTGATCCACTTGGCGGCGAGGGGATGATAGGTCACGTAGGCTCGGTCGATGCCAATGGTCTTGCGGGTAAAGAAATTGGTCAGAGTTTCATTGGTGCTGTTGGAGTCGCCCAGCGATCCCGAAGTAAGGAGGAAACCACCGGCAAAGTCGTCGTTCAGCTTGCCTTCGACGCCGAAGCGCAGACGAATACGGGCGCGATTGCGGGTAACGCAAGAGGAGCAGTCCTGGAAAAAGTCTTCGCCCCGGACGCGAATGTCTCCGACGAAGCGGAAGCGTCCCAGGGCCTCCTGCAAAGCGCTGAGCTTCTTGTTTTCATCCTTGGACTGCTTGTCCACGAGCGCCAGCGCGGTTTTTGCCTCGGTGACGCTGCTGGAAACCTGATCGGCCTGGCGTTGGGCCTCGGCGGCCGACTGCTGGGCTTGCGCGGCCGTGGCCTGCGCCTGCTCAGCGCTACCCTGCACTTTTTGCGCGGTGGCGTTGGCCTGTTGCGTCGCGTCGAGGAGTTGCTGCAGTTGGGATTTCAACTGCTCGAGCTGTTGGCGCTGCTCCTCCGATTGCTTCTGCTGCGCCGCCAGGGCGTCGCGCAGCTCCTGCACGTCTTTGGCGCTAACGCGCGCTGGACTTACGGCCTTTTTTGGGCGGGGATTTCGGGCGCAGCAGCACCGCGACTTGCATCCGTCTGGGCCATCGCGCTGCCCACCGCCACCACCAAGAGTGCACTGAACCACAAGATTGGTTTCATCGTTTCTCCGTTTCGTTATTTGAGTCTCTCTTCATTCTTTTGCGCTGTGGCCCGGTGCAGCACCACGCGGAATGCAAAACAACAGGATCGGGAAGTCCGGAATCTATCTCTGCTACAGAAATAGCGGGATGAATCGTGGGACAGCTTAGGTAGCGGCGACAACAACAGCCCCACAAGTGTGGCCGTGGCGGCGGGAAGATGCGGTTTTTGGAAGTCATGAGCAAAGTCTGGTTCGCCCTTTTACGGATACTGCCGTCGTTTTATGTTCCGTATCTGTTATCTCTAGTATCTCTATCTATTAAGTAGTGTATAACATACGGGAAGACGGCCAGGCAAGTCTCAGGTATCAGCCGAGACGAAACCGCCTCTCAGTCTTCCCGGCTCCCGCGAGGGTTTGCCGAAAGCACCATGGGCAACACTCTGGCATCTTCGCTCTTGTGCTTGTGCTTGCCTGGGCGTTTGCCGGATTTGGCGTACTTCGGGTCCACGATGTCGGCCAGGGTGGTGTGCTCCAGAATCTTGGCCGCGGCGTTGCGGACTTCCATGAAGACCTTGTAGAGAGCGCGGTGCTCGAGGTCGCTATCGATCAAACTGCGGAGCTGTTCGGCATCACCGAAAGGCGCCAGGGGGCCGTCAATCAGGCGAATGATCTCGCTGAGACGAATTTCAGAAGGAGGACGGCGCAACTGGTATCCGCCCTTGGCGCCTCGCACACTCTCCACAATGCGGGCGTTTTTCAATTCGAGGAGAATCAATTCCAGAAATTTTTCCGGAAGCACCTCCTCATAAGCGATATCGCGGATGCGGATGGCACCCTGGTTGTAGTGGCGGGCCAGCATCATCATGGCCTGCAGGGCGTAGAGGCCCTTCTGGGAGATTTTCATACCGCTCTATGATGGCATAAAACCCTATCGGGTTGGTGGGGTTTATTGGCTTATGACGGCCGGGCGTCGCCGCCCGGCGGGACGGGCGGGACGCCCGTCCTCCATCATGTCACGCTAGTTGATGCGCAGGACCTGGACGGTGATGTTGTCCGGGCCGCCGCGCTTCTTGGCGGTGTCCACCAGGGCATCGCAGATTTCAGCTGCAGTTTTCCCGGCGACCGCGCTTTGAATCTCGGCTTCGCTGAGCAGACTCCACAAGCCGTCGGTGCAGAGCACCAGCGTGTCCCCTGATTCGAGAGCGACCGGTTGTGGCGGAGAATCGGGTGTGACGCTATTCCCCGCCCCCAGGGCGGCGGTGAGGATGTGGCGCTGGGGATGAGATTCGGCCTCCTCGGCGCGGAGCACTCCGTTCTGAACCAATCGGCTGACATAGGAGTGATCGCGGGTGAGACGTGAGATGGAAGTTCCGCGCAGCAGATACAACCGGCTGTCCCCCACGTGCGCAAAATAAAGCTGGTGGTCAAGCAGGGCCATGGCGGTGCAGGTGGTTCCCATGCCATGTAGGTCGGGATACTTGGCGGCGTATTCCTGGATGCTCTGGTGCGCGGTCTGAAAACCCAGCAGGAGCCAGGCACGTGGGTCACCCTGGCGCGGCGCTGGCATAAACCTGTTCAATCACTTCGACGGCAATGCGGCTGGCCTCCTGGCCGCCTTCGTATCCGCCCATGCCATCGGCCACAATGGCCAGGCGGCCCTTCATGGGGAACTCCGAATCGCTGGCCGGTTCCCAATAGGAATAGCGGTCTTCGTTATTTTCTCGCTGGCAGCCGACGTCGCTGAGGCCCGCCAGCTCCACACCGGGCCGAACTCTCATTCCACCCCTCTTTTATTTCGCAAATACCCAAGCGGACTCTGGATTATACCGGACGAAGCGCGAATCGATAGGGAAGGTTGGACTGCCTGTTCGTTCGTCGGAACGGCGACTGAACCGGGAGCCTGCAGATTTTCCGCTGAGACGCGATTCTGTCGATTCTGATGGCGGCAGATGCCTTCCCGCTTATTGCGTGTCCCCCCGAGAGGACGAATTCTCGAAAACCGTGCGGCTGAATGCACGTGAATTATGAATATGCGCTTGCACTGTCCTACAATGCCTTCGAGAGACATCCATCCAGAGGACCAGGAACTCAGGCCAATGGCGACGGCAGCAACGGTGAATCGGGCAGACGAGCACGAGCAGATTGGCAAGGCTGCTGGTCCGTGCGTGATGGTGCTTTTTGGAGCGTCGGGCGACCTGACCAAGCGCAAGCTGGTACCGGCGCTTTACAACCTGGTGAAAGCGAAGCTGCTGCCCAGGAATTTTGCGGTGGTAGGCGTGGCCTTCGACGCTTTAAGCCGTGACCAGTTTCGCGACCAGGTAACCGCCTTTCTGCATCCCGAGGACCGCGGCACGGAGGCCTGGGAATGGTTCACCCAGCGGCTCTACTATCAGCGCGGAGAATTCGCCGATCCGGCCACGTACTCGACCCTGGCCACGCAACTCGCCGGAGTGGACAAGGAACACGGCACGCAAGCTAATTACCTGTTCTACCTGGCTACGGCGCCCAAGTTCTTCGCTCCGATTGTTCAGCAACTGGGCAAGGCCGGGCTTTCCGACCAAAAGGATGGATGCTGGCGGCGGGTGGTGATCGAAAAGCCTTTCGGGCACGATCTCGACTCGGCCAAGGCCTTGAACCGCGACGTTAAGGCGGTGCTCGCGGAAAACCAGATTTACCGCATCGATCATTACCTGGGCAAAGAGACAGTGCAGAACATCATGGTGTTTCGTTTCGACAACGCCATTTTCGAGCCCATATGGAACCGTCGCTACATCGACCATGTGCAGATCACGAACGCGGAAACCGTCGGAGTCGAACTGCGCGGCGGATACTTTGATACGGCAGGCACGCTGCGCGACATGGTCCCCAACCACATCATGCAGTTGCTGAGCCTGACGGCGATGGAGCCGCCAGTGTCATTCCAGGCCGATGCGGTCCGCAACGAGCAGGCGAAGATCCTGCGCGCAGTGCAGCCCCTGGATTCGGAAGATGTGCTCCATTCCAGCGTACGCGGGCAATACGGAGAGGGAATAGTCGGGGGAGAAAGGGTGGCCGCTTACCGCGCCGAGCCCGGGGTGGCCCCGGAATCGAAGACCGAGACCTTTCTGGCCTTGAAGCTGAACATCGACAACTGGCGATGGGCGGGCGTTCCGTTCTATGTCCGCACGGGAAAACGGCTGGCGCAGCGGCACACGGAAATCACGATCCAGTTCAAGCGCACGCCCTTCGAGATTTTTCGCAACGCCCCGGTCCACAAGCACACCAACCAGCTGGTGATGCAGATACAGCCGGTGGAAGGAATATCGCTGAGCTTCGGGGCCAAAGTCCCCGGCCCGGTGTTGCGGGTGGGATCGGTGGACATGAGTTTTGAGTACACCAAATATTTTGGGGCGGATGCGTACACCGGCTATGAGGTCCTCATCTATGAGTGCATGATCGGAGACGCAACTCTTTTTCAGCGCGCCGACATGGTGGAGGCGGGCTGGAGCATCGTGGACCCGATTCTGGACGTATGGCAGGCCCTGCCTCCGCGCAGATTTCCTAACTATCCCTCGGGCACATGGGGCCCGGCGGATTCCGACGAATTGCTGGGCCGCGACGGCCGGCAGTGGAGGAAAATCGAACCATGATTCTTGCAGGCGACATTGGCGGAACCCGCACCCGGCTGGCTGCCTTCGAAACCGAAGGCACCAAACTGAAATGTGTGGTCGAGAAGACGTACCCCAGCCAGGAGCGCAGCGGCCTGACCGAGGTGGTCGCTGAGTTTGTGAAGACGGAAGGGATTCCGGTGCACAGCGCGTGTTTTGGCGTGGCCGGCCCAGTGCGCGGCGGGCGCAGCAAAATATCGAATCTTCCCTGGACCATCGATTCGCGCGAACTGGCGGCGCAACTCAAGCTGGCTTCGGTGGGGCTGATCAACGATCTCGAAGCTTATGCGTACGGGGTTGATGCCCTGGAGTCGAAGGACCTGGTGACGTTGAGGGCAGGCTCGGAGGACGCGGAAGGAAATCGCGCAGTGATCTCGGCGCGGACCGGCCTGGGTGTGGCCGGCCTCTATTGGGACGGGTTCCGGCATCATCCGTTTGCCTGCGAAGGTGGGCACACGGATTTTGCCCCCAGGAACGAAATCGAAGTCGAACTGTTCCGCTATATTTTGAAAAAGTATGGCCACGTGAGCAGCGAGCGCGTTCTCTCCGGACCGGGAATCAAAACCATTTATGACTTTCTTCGCGACAGCAAGAAAGCCGAGGAACCGGCGTGGCTGAAAGAACAGATGGATAAAACCCACGACGCGCCGGCGCTGATATCGAAGATGGCGCAGGAAAAGAAAGCCCCGATTTGCGAGCAGACTTTTTCTATTTTTGTGAGCCTCTACGGGGCCAAGACCGGGGATTGCGCCTTGACCTTCATGGCCACGGGTGGGATTTTCATTTGCGGCATTATTGCCGCGAGAAACCTGAGCAAAATGCAGGACCCCGCCTTCATGGAGGCATTTTTGAGCAAGGGACGGATGCGGAGCTTGCTTGAGGACATGCCGGTGAAAGTCGTGCTGAACGACGATTGCGGGATCATGGGCGCAGCGCGCTATACGCTTATCCAAAAGGCGTTTGGGAAGGCGAAGAGCGGCAGCAATTAGCAATTGGCACTTAGCAATTGGCAGTTGGCTAATTGCTAATTTGCCGTCCCAGAAATGGATTCGGAATATCAAAATGGAAGGGGCGCAGGTCGAGTTGGCTGAAACAGCAGGTCCCCATTCGACTCCCCCTCTGTGCACTCGGGGTTCGCTCAGGGCAGGCTCTCCACTGCGCTCGCTTCGCTCGCGCCGGTCGGGATGACAATATTCATGCTACGAATTTCCGGCACAGGACGCTAGCTGCCAGGTGCTCTCAGTCGGAATTCTGCAATAGCTGCGAAATACCATCCAACGGAATTCTTACCCAGGACGGCCGGTTGTTGAGTTCATATCCGAGCTCATAGACGGCTTTGTCCAGAAGATGCACGTCCAGCAACAGGGCCAGCTCTTCCCTTCCCCTGGGGATGAAGATTGCGTCCCCCGAGACTTCCAGATAGGTTCTCAGAAAAGTTGCTGACACCCACTTTTGCCAGTACTGCGGCCCAGCTTCGCAGTTCCTCGTACGATGACCTTTCGGCATTCCCTTCCTGCAGCAGGGGCGCGTATGCGGCGTAGTGGAATGAACGCAACATGCCGGCAACATCCTGGAGCGGCGAACGCTTCTTGCGGCGCTCTGCCAGCGAGCGCGCGGGCTCGCCTTCGAAATCGATTATGACAAAGTCGCTGCCGGTGAAGAGGACCTGACCGAGATGATAGTCGCCATGGATGCGAGTGAGCATGGCCGAACTCTTCAGCTCGGGCGAGCAACTCGAAGCGGCGGCGGGCAATTTCTTCAAGCTGGAGAATTTTTTCTGCCTCCTGCCGAGTCTGGTCGGGCATTCCATCCTTGAGACGGCGCAGCAGGTCGAAATTGGCGGTCAGGAGTTGTGTTGCCGACTCTGCGAATGCCCGATGATCGGATTCGGAAGATAGCTGAGGCGCGAAATCGGCGTTTTCCGGGTCGCCCGCCAGGGCCAGGTGAAGCTCGGCGGTCCTGCGGCCCAGGAGCGCAGCCGAGTCGAGATAGGCACCGATTCGCCGCCTGGCCTCATCCGGGACCCGCTGGCCGCACAGGGCAACCAGCGGCGCCCGCGGGATCTCGCCGGCACCGAAACCACCGGACCGCGGACTTGCTTCGTAGTATTCCGCCAGAGCTCGCAGAGTGAACTGCCAGGCATCGCCCTGATTTGCGACGTAGCCCTGGAGCATGCCAAGCGAACTTGTGGCTCCCTTTTCATCCAGATATTCGATGTATCCGGCGAGCGGGGGCACACTTCGAAACGACGATTTCTCCATCAGGAAGACGCCGATCTCCAGATCGGGGTTCAGCCCTGGTTCGACGCGGCGGAACAGTTTCAGCACCAGGCGTTTGTCATAGATCACCGAGCTGTTGCTTTGCTCCGCGTTCATGAGCGACGGGGTCAGCGTCCCCTCAGCGGGCCGCCAGAGGGATTCCAGCGCAGAGGTGGGGATGGCGCGAATCTGCCCTCGGATTCCGGGCCACGACGCACGGTTGGCAATGGCGTCGAGTAAATGGGTGAGAAATTGCTGGTCGGTGAGTGCGTCCTTGAGGACGATCTCTTCAGATACCTCGGCGGGATGGATCCTCAGCGATGAAGCCTGGCCTTCGACTCGAGTCCCGGAGAAGGGGAATGGCGTAAGTCTCCGCGGGGCCGGTGGCGTAGTTGACCCGCGCAAAAATCAGAAAAGCGCTTACGCTGGTGATCGGTACGATGTCCGGAATTTCGACGGAGTGAATCGGGCGTGCTTTGCCCCCAAACCAGCGTTGCTGCAGCAGAAATTGCGGCAGGGCAGCGGGGAGCTGAACCTGGAGGGCGGCGAGAAAAGATTTTTCAGGAAATGAGTTGAAGGGCATGAAGAATTGCGACGCTGCCAGGTAGAGCGGCTAAAACCACAGTTGCCAAACTGAGGCAGATCACGAACAAATTGAACCTCAGGCGCTAAAGCGCAATACGTTTTCGATACTGACTGGCACGACCAAGGTCGTGCCCTTCCCAAACCGCGTGGAAACGAGTTTTCAGCAAACAAATCCGCTCACAGTTTCTTGCGCATCCTAGAGCGGGGAAAGTTCGTCCTCCCGTTCTTTGCCTTCCTTTTTTCCCGGGGCGAAGCGGGCCTCCAGAAATCTTCGGGCCAGGTCCTGGCCGCCGAGGCCAAAGGCGATGGCCAGGCCCAGCATGACCGCTCCCAGCACGATGGCGAAGGCAAAGAGCATGGTAGAGTCCGCCAGACCGAGTTCCTCGAAGACCGCAGACGCGGTGAACACCGTGATCAGGACCCGGGCGGCAGAGCTGAGCAGGCGGGGCGAGGGCATGTCAGTGTTGACCGCCCAGAGCAGGGCCGCGCGGGAGAAAAAACTGGCCGCCAGCAATCCAATGAAAAGGAAAATCAGGGAGACCAGCAGCCGCGGCAGGAAAACAAAGAAGCGCGTGACGTATTCCTGCATGCCCAGGATGCCCAGAGCGCTTACTCCCACCAGGATGAATCCGAGCCAGGCGGTCCAGAAAGCGAAGCGGCTGACCAATTCCGTGGAAGACGGCAGCGCGGCCTTATTAAGTAACTGGGTGGCCCCGGCGCCCTCGGACAGCTTGTCAAACTTGATGAGCCGCAACAAGCTGCGCAGGATCGCCTTCACCAGGTAGGCAATCATCCAGCCCACGAGGACGACGATCAGCATCACCATGAGGCGCGGCAGGAAGCGGGCAAATTCACGGACCAATTCCTGCGTGGCTTGAGTCAATTCATGAACAATAATGTCCCGCATGGTTACCTCACTTTTTTCCGTTCCACAATTCCAGCAGGAACGGCTTCAAACGTTCGCACGTCATGCAAAAGTTCTCGATGTTCTGCTCTACCTGCTCTCCTGAAGCTTCGCGGTTTTCGACCAGAAAGGTAAATGCCCGCCCGCGGTAAAGCGGGGCCAGCGCCTGGACGATGTGGTCCCGGCTGATGACAGCCTTGTGATACGAAGCGGCAAATTCGTAGATGGTGCGGGCCCAGAGCTCGTCGCCGTAACAAAAATCGTCTTCTTCCGGGAGCGCGGCAATTCTTTGCAGCTCGGCCAGCGTGGGCGGCGACAGAATGGACTTGAGCACAGGTTCGAGTTCGGCCACTCCGGAGCGGAACATGCCCAGGAGCCGCTTGCGATTTACGCGCAGCGGCTCCAGAGTGACTTCCTGCTCTCCGCCCAGAGTGGAGACGAGTTGTGAATCGGCGTTCGTGCTCCAGAGCGAAAAGTTCGGTTCGAGTGACCAGAACAAGGCGCCCACGGTCTGGCGCATGGCGTCAATCAGGTCGGCGGAGCGGGCATCCAGACGGGGCTTGACGCCGAGGAAGGATTGCGCCAGGCGGAAGCCCCCGGTGATGGCGGAAATGGTCAAAGCGATTTCCGTGCCAGTATGACCGACTTCGTTGACCCAGATTTCCTGCGTAAGAAAATGACTGGCCAGCGCGCCAGAGAAGCTGAACTCCGACGCGTATGGCTCCCGCACGCGCTTGCCATAGAAGGCGCGGGTCATGGGATAAACCAGGTTGCGTCATCAGCAACCCGTCAAACTTGTGACGGCGGTAGAGCGGGGTCACGAAATCAACATTGCCCTGATACACCGGGCGCAGCAGGCGCTCGATCCATTCCGGCTCGATGGTGGTGGATTCGGGTGAGACCACGGCGCAGGCGGAGACGCGCAGCAGTTCGGCCGAAGCCAGAATGGTGCGCAGGGCGGTGCCGGTCGCCGGACCTCCGGCATATTCCGCGCTGATGCTGTGCAAGGTGCGGAGGGCGTTCAGGTCGGTGGAGTGCTGCAGATCGTTGATCGAAGCTCCGCGGACCAGGTTCGAAGTCTCGTCTCGCGAGCCACCGTCGGCGTTCACAATTACCGCACGTTCCCGGGGAAAATACTTCAGCAGGCCGGCACGGATGGTTTGTACCACCTGACCGACGGTGGCGGCATTGTTGTAGGTGGGCACTCCTACAAGAACATCGGCCTCACCGACATCGATCAGCTGGCGAAGAAACTCATCCGTAAGAATGCTTTCCTCGGCCAAGTCGTACCTCCGTTAGAAATCCTGCCTGACGATGTCCAGCTCAGATCCTGCGCAGACGGAACCAATAGAACTGGTATGGGCCCAGGGTCAGGAGATAAGGCAACTCCCCGACCCGGGGAAAAATGTTTCGGCCAAACATCTCGATCAGGATGTTCCCCTTGAACTGGCGCAGATCGAGTTCCACTGCCTGGGCGGTGCTGGAAAGATTGTTCACCACCAGGATGGACTCTTTGTCCAATTGTCGCACGTAGGCCAGAATCCGGTGGTTCGCGGGATAGAGAAACTCGATCGAGCCCCGGCCAAACACGGGCGTGGATTTGCGCACCTTGATGATGCGTTTCATCCAGGAGAGAAGCGAATGGTCAAAACGCTTCTGGGACTGGACGTTCACCGCCTGAAAGCCATAGACCGGATTGAGCATGAGCGGCGAGTAGAGGCTTTCGGGATCCGCCGAGGAAAAACCGCCGTTCCAGCCGCCTTCCCACTGCATGGGAGTGCGGACTCCATTGCGGTCGCCCAGATAGATGTTGTCACCCATGCCGATCTCGTCGCCGTAATAGATGATGGGAGTGCCGGGCAGTGACAGCAGCAGTCCGTTCATCAACTCGATGCGGCGGCGATCATTGTCCAGCAGGGGCGCGAGCCGGCGGCGGATGCCCACGTTGATGCGCATGTGCTTGTCGCGGGCATACTGGTCGTACATGTAGTCGCGCTCCACGTCGGTGACCATTTCCAGGGTCAGTTCGTCGTGGTTGCGCAGGAACAGGCACCACTGGCAGGACCCTGGAATCTGCGGGGTCTGCTTGAGAATCTCGGTGATGGGCTTACGGTCTTCCAGTTTCAGGCCCATGAACATTCTGGGCATGAGCGGGAAATGAAACGCCATGTGAAACTCATCGCCCTGGCCGAAATAGGCGCACAAATCGGCCGGCCACTGGTTGGCCTCGGCCAGCAGCATCTTGCCGGGATAGTGCTGGTCCAGTTTGGCGCGCAATTCTCTCAGGACAGCATGGGTTTCGGGCAGATTCTCGCAAGACGTACCTTCGCGCTCGACCAGGTAGGGGACCGCATCCAGGCGAAAGCCGTCCACTCCCATCTCCACCCAGAATTTCACCACGTTCCACATTTCCTCACGCACAGCCGGATTGTCATAGTTGAGATCGGGCTGATGACTGAAGAAGCGGTGCCAGTAATATTCCTTGGACACCGGGTCCCAGGCCCAGTTCGAGAGCTCCGTGTCCACGAAAATGATGCGAACGCCCTGATATTTGGTGTCTGTGTCGCTCCAGACGTACCAATCGCGCTTGGGATTGTCGCGCGACTTGCGCGACTCCTGAAACCAGGGATGCTGATCGGAAGTATGGTTGAGCACCAGCTCGACGATTACGCGTATGCCACGTTCGTGAGCGGCCTGCAGGAACGTCTTGAAGTCATCGAGATTGCCGTAACTGGAGTGGACCGAAGTGTACTCAGCGATGTCGTAGCCGTCGTCGCGCAGTGGCGAGGGAAAGAACGGCATCAGCCAGATGGCATTGACGCCCAGTTCCTGGAGGTAGTCGAGCTTCTGCGCGAGGCCGCGGAAATCGCCGATGCCGTCCGCGTTGGTATCGAAAAATGTGCGCACGTGGACCTGGTAGATGATGGCATCCTTGTACCAGAGCTGGTCCTGAGACATGGGCAAAGCGTTTCTCTCCTGCACTTCAATGCCGGTTATACAAACTGGTCCACGCCGTTTTCCGTGCGCACGCGCCGCCTGACGCAAAAGATGTGGGCGGGCAGGCGCTGGGGATTGAGTTCCACGTAGTTGCGCGGACCGCGCCACACATATTTCGCGTCAGTCAGCAGATCGTGCATCTGGTAGGGCTGGCGCGGATCGAGGTGGAACGCGTCCAGCGGCAAATCGACCATGCCCGACTGGGTGCGATCCGGGTCCAGATTCACGACGGCGACGATAATGTTCAACAGATCGTCGCTCACCTTGCTGTAGGCGATGAGCTGCTGGTTGTCCAGGGAATGAAAGCGCAGGCTCAAGTCTGCGTGCAGTGCCGGGTTTTCGCGGCGAATCTGGTTTACCCTGGTAATTAATTCCGCCAGGCTTGCGGGGTCGTCCAAATTCCAGTGGCGGACCTGATATTTTTCCGAGTCCAGGTACTCTTCGCTCCCCTCACGCACCGGGAGGTGCTCGCCCAGTTCGAAGGCGGGACCGTAAATTCCGTAGTTGGCGCCCAGAGTGGCGGCCAGGAGCAGGCGAATCATGAACGCGGGGCGTCCGCCCTGCTGCAGAAATTCAGTGAGGATGTCGGGAGTATTGGGCCACAGGTTGGGGCGGAAATACTCGCGGACATCGGTCTGCGTCAGTTCCGTGAAGTATTCCGTCAGCTCCTGCCTGGCGTTGCGCCAGGCGAAATAGGTGTAGGACTGGGTGAATCCCAGTTTGGCCAGCTGGTACATCACCTTCGGCCGAGTGAAGGCTTCGGCGAGGAACAGGACGTCGGGATGGCGATTCTTGATGTCGGTAATCAGCCACTCCCAGAAATCGAAGGGTTTGGTGTGCGGATTATCGACACGAAAAATGCGGACGCCCTGCTCGATCCAGTAGAGTACGACGCTTTTTAATTCTTGCCAGAGCTCCGGGCTTTTTTCAGTCTCAAAATCAAGGGGGTAAATGTCCTGATACTTTTTCGGCGGATTCTCGGCGTACTGCACGGTGCCGTCGGGACGCATGCGAAACCATTCCTGGTGCTCCCGGACGTAGGGATGGTCAGGCGCACATTGGTAGGCCAGGTCGAGAGCTACTTCCAGGCCCAGCTGCCTGGCTCGCGACAGAAGCTGCTTAAAATCCTGGAGAGTTCCTAATTGCGGATCGATCGCCTTGTGACCGCCTTCCCTGGCCCCGATGGCCCAGGGGCTGCCCACATCTTCCGGCAGGGCGGTTTCAGCGTTGTTCTTTCCCTTGCGATTCACACGGCCGATGGGGTGAATCGGAGGAAGGTAGAGAACGTCGAAGCCCATTGCCGCCACGTAGTCCAACCTCTTGGCGCAATCCTGAAAGGTTCCGGGGCGCCCGGATTGAGGGGACGACGAACGCGGGAACATTTCATACCAGGCGCTGAAGCGGGCCCGGTCGCGATCCACGATGACCGCCAGCTCCCTGCCATAGCTGGTGGCGCGGCGGCGGTCCGCGTGCCGGATCATCAGGGCCTTCAGCTCCGGGCTCGATGACTTTCTCGACCGCGCCTGGGGATGTCCGCCGCTGCCAACCTGCGTAGCTCGGCGGCTGCCGCGGCGAGCACGATTTTGTCCTTCCCGGTAGTCCGGGCCGCGGTTGCTTCGATCAGCTGGACTCCAACCAGGATGTCCACGGATATGTCTTGCGCGGCTTCGAACTTTTTTGCCAGGTCGCGGCTCCAGGACTGGAACCGGTCGGCCCAGGCTTGGAGAGTATAAAGATGACGGCCCTCAGTGGTGACACTGAACTCTCCCTGCCAAAGATCATTGGGCTGTGGTTCCATCGGAATTTCTTGCCAGTCCGGATCCGAGGCGGGTTTGTGGCGCAAAACGGCGTGCAAGATATCGTGCCCGTCAGCGAAGATGTCGGCAGTGACCTTCACCCGATCACCCACGACACGCTTGATGGGGAACCGTCCGCAATCGACTTGCGGCTGGACATTCTCGATGACGACGCGGCGGGAGAAGGCCGGCTTGATGGCGCTGTTGCCTTCGCCCGTCATGCGCGGTACCGACCTCCTGTATAGAGTTGTAGCGCCATTTGTCAGAGACAGGCAGGTACATCCAGAACCCGTCGGAGTAGAAAACAGCGAATATTGGGCCCGTTTCTAAAATTTATCACATGCCATGTCGGATCGCGCCCGGCCTTTAACACTCCATGGGACAGGGTGAGCCCGATGAGACAACGGTGTCCGCGAGGATCGGACGGCGACGTTTGCCCCCGGCATCAACAGACAAAGATGGCAGCTTCAGATCCCGCCAATGACAGGCCGGCCGGCGCGTGTGGAGCAAGGTGCCCAACCGGACTGGGACCGCGACTGCCTCCGTAAATCGTATCGCCTGTCCACAACACCAGCCGCCACGAGTGGGCGGCAGCCGCAACTGGAATGGTCTGCGCCTCTGGGGAGAAATTGAACGCCAGCAGGGCCCCGCTGCCTGAGGGGTCCACGCGTTTCATCACCAGCCACTTTGCCTGCTCATCAAACTGGATCTCGGTGAGGTCCTTGCGGCAGTTCGCCAGGCTGAGATGCTGCTTTCGCAGGGAAATCAGGTCGCGGTAGAGGCGCAGCATCTCGGCGTGAGGAGAAATCGCGGTCTTCGACCAATCCAGTTTGCAGCGCTCGAAAGTGCCCGGGGCTTGCGGATCAGCAAACTCGCTCTCCGAGTAGTGCGACCCCATTTCTTTTTTTCGCCCTTCGCGCACTGCCGCAGCCAGGCCCGGGTCGTCGAAGCTGGTGAAGTAGAGAAAAGGCGCGGTCTCTCCATATTCTTCCCCCATGAACAGCAGCGGCAGGAAAGGCGAGCCCAGCGTCAGCACCGCCGCCAGCTTCTGTTGTCCGGCGGAAACCAGGCTCGAAAGCCGTTTGCCCCGGCTGGTGTTGGCGATCTGATCGTGGTTCTGAATGAAGCCAACGAACTGCTCGCCTGGCCGATCCTTGGAAGAGCTGCCGAAGTGGCGACCGCGATAGCGCGAATATTTCCAGTCGAAGACAAAACCATCCGCGATGGACTTCGACAGATCAGCGACGGCGCCGAAATCCATGAGAAAGCCTTCCCTTTGGCCGGTGAGCAGGGCATAGAGCGCGTGGTGAAAATCGTCGTGCCACTGCGCGTCGAGCGCGTACCCTCCGGCAGACCGGGGATTGAGAATGCGCACATCATCGAGGTCGCTCTCGGCAATCAACCAGGCCTGGCGCTGGAGGCGCCGCGCCTGATCCTGGAATGCCTGTGACAATTCGTCGAGAATGTGGCGAGCGCCGAAGTCGTAGATGCCATGGATGGCATCCAGGCGAAGCGCGTCCACGTGATATTCGGTGAGCCAGTACAGGGCATTATCGATGATGAAGCGGCGGACACCATCGCTCATCGGCCCGTCAAAGTTGATGGCCTTTCCCCAGGGCGTGTGATGAGTGTCGGTGAAACAGGGAGCAAACTCGGGGAGATAATTTCCCTCGGGGCCGAGGTGGTTGTAAACCACGTCCAGCACAACCGCCAATCCGTGCTGATGGCAGGCATCCACAAGCTTCTTCAGACCGGTGGGACCACCGTAGGACGACTGGGGCGCGTAGAGGCTGGCGCCGTCATATCCCCAATTTCGATTTCCCGGGACCTCCGCGACCGGCATGATTTCAATCGCGGTGATGCCGAGATCGCGAAGATAGGGGAGTCGCGGAATGACGCCCTCAAAGGTCCCTTCTGGGGTAAACGTGCCGGTGTGGAGTTCGTAGATGATGAAATCTTGCAGAGGGATTCCAGACCAAGCCTGGTCGGACCAGTGGAACGACGTGGGATCAACGACGCGAGAAGGACCGTGCACGCCGCCTGGCTGCCAGCGCGAAACCGGGTCAGGACGTTCGCGCTCGCCATCGAGCACGTAGATATAGTTCGCGCCTTCGCTGACCTGCGAAACCGTGGCCGTAAATTCCGAGTCGGACGACTGCTTCATAGGAATCGTACGCGGATGTTCTCCTGCGTTTTCGCCCATGACGCGAACCGCCAGGTTCGTCAGGTTCGGCGCCCAGACCCTGAATTCGACGCTGTCGCCGTTGCGAACCGATGCGCCGAACCGAAGTCCCCATTTCTTTTCGGCGAACCTATCTGACATCCGTGGGTCCCTCGACTTTGCTCTGAACATTTACCAGCATGGCAATCGGCAGGTGCGCAAATGCGCCGGCGACCGGAAGCGCGAGGTCTCCGTCTCGCCGCACCGAAGAAACGGTCTTTCCCGTGAACACGTCGCGATACTCGCCGGCAGGAAGCTGCTTGCGCAGGATGACCTCCGTGTTTCCCCAGGTCTCTGCACCCAGCGGCATTGGCGCATGACCCCCAAGTTGGGTAAAAAACCGTCCGGCCAGCACAACGACGGTGGCGCCGCGAAAGGAGCGGGCGAAAGCGATCACGTGTTTATTTTTTTCTCCAGCGGCGCGCAGGGGCACATAGCTGCCCTGAGCAAACAACGAGCGATGTTCACGGCGAAAACGCAGCGCACAGCGGGTCACATAGAGCTTCAGGCTGCCGTCCGCCGGGTCGGCAAGCAACCGATCGACAAGTGCGGCAGGGTCATTGGACCCGGCGTGAAGTTGCGACAGCAGAGCCTGCAGCCGGTCGTAGTCAACCAGGCGGCGATTATCGGGATCGGCCAGGCTGAAGTTCCACACTTCCGTTCCCTGGTAGAGATCGGGCAGGCCCGGAGCCGTGATCTTCAACAGGGTCTGCGAAAGCGAATTGAAAATTCCGGCCTTCGCTATTCTGGCCTGAAAGGGCCCAAACTGATCGAGAAAAGGGCTGCTGGCCGAATCGTCCAGAATGGCATCCAGAAAACTGTGAACCGCGGCTTCGTACTCAGTATTTGGGCTGATCCAACTGGTATTGACTTTCGCCTCTCGCAGGGCTTTCTCCATGTAGGTATGAATCCTGACGACAAAATCCGCGCGCGCGGCGCCGTCCATGGCGGTCAGAGGCCAGGCACCAAGCAGAGTCTGATACAGGAAATATTCCTCGTTGGCGCTGGGCACGTTCTCGCCGGCCACCTGGATTTTCTTTTCCTCATTCAAGCGCTGCCAGGTACGGATGGCGCGATACCACTCCGCCGGAATTTCCGAAAGCACATTGATTCGCGCCCGCACGTCCTCGCTGCGCTTGGTGTCGTGGGTGGAGCTGGCCAGCATGGCATTTCGCCAGGACTGGCGGCGGGCCAGGTTTTTCGCATGGAAGTGAGTCAACGCCACCCCGAACCGGTCGGGAGATCCGCCGACTTCGTTGAGCGAAAGCAGCGGGCAGTAACGATAGAACGCCGTGTCCTCCAGGCCCTTGGCCATCACCGGGCCGGTGAGCTGCTGGAAGCGCATCACGAACAGGCGGCGCTCGGCACGATCGGAGTCGCTGATGCTGTCCGGATCGTTGAGCATGAGCAAGTCCTGGATGAAATCGAAAACTGACCCGCTGGTCGCCGGATTGCGGCGCTTCGCGGTCTTGATGGCATTGCGAATGTAGCGTTCGTCCTGCTCGTCAGGATGCTGGGTGTCGCTGCGAATATAGGTGCGGTACACGGGGAAACAGGCAATCACTTCCCGCAGGGCGTCGCGCAAACTCTCCAGAGTGAAGTCGCGGGAGCGGCGATGCTGCTCGGAGATGCGGTCCAGGCGGCGGGAAAGCACGTTGAGCTCGCTGGACATGGAAACCTGCATGACCAGTCGCTTGCTTTCGTAAATCAGGTCAGGATAACTCTGCGACCACCCGGTAAATTTGCGGTACAGCCGCTGGAAGAAATGGGCCTTGGAAGCGTCCACGAACAGTCCGTTGAGCAGATTGAGAAAGCCGTAGCCGGTGGTGCCCTCGATGGCCCAGCCCGGCCGCAGTTCTTCATTGCCCACCAGAATCTTTTCCGCGGCCAGGTAAAGACGCCGCCGGACACCGTGGGCAGGGCCGTCCGCGGAGGTTTGCCCGGGCAGCGGGGCCTGGGCCTGCAGGTCCTCGAAATAGCGCAGGGGGTCGAACAAACCGTCGGGGTGGTCGATGCGGATTCCAGACACCAGCGATTTCTGTATCAGGTCGAACGGGATGCGATGCACGATGCCAAATACTTCCGGGCTCTCCACCCGGATTGCGGCCAGGTCGTTAATGTCGAAAAATCGGCGATAGTTGATTTCGTCGGAAGCGACGCGCCAAAAACTCAAGCGATATGCCTGGTCATCCAGGATTTTCTCCATGGCGTCGAAGCTGTGCGGGTGCCCTTTGCTGCCATTGATGATGGTCAATACTTCCTTCAGGCAAGCGCGCACCGCATCACTGTCCTCAACCAGCGCGGCCATCCGGCGGCGGATGACCTCTTTCTCGCGCTGTCGTTCCCGGACTTTGAGCAGTTCAGTGTCCTCACGCAGCGGGAGATGGGAGATAGCGGTGAGGATGCTCTCCAGCTCCTGGACGTAGCCGTCCGTGTCCGCGAGTTTTTCTTTCGCCTTGATCAGAATGCGCTCCAGCAAGGGGGACCACGAACGCGGCGCCAGAGGAAAGTGGATGCCCAGCGAATCGAGAACAAACCCGCCGCCGTCAAACAGGACGCGAATGGATTGACTTTCGAGGACCAGGCCAAACTGGTCGGGCAGAAAGGGCAACAGGACTTTATTGGCCAGCTCGGGTTTGGGAGGGTTCCAGTCAATATCGAAGTGGCGGGAATAGTCCGAACTCGGGCCGTTCTCCAGCACATCCCACCACCACAGGTTCGAGGAGTGCGTGATGCACATGTGGTTGGGCACGACGTCCACCAGCAAGCCCATGCCGCGCTGCCGCAGGCGCTCGGCGAATTCGGTGAACTGTTCCTCCGAACCAATTTCGGGATTGAATCGAGTATGGTCGGTGACGTCGTAGCCGTGCATGCTGCCGGGATGGGCCATCAGAAACGGGGAGGTGTAACAGTCGGTGATTCCCAGATCGTGTAGATACGAAACTACAGCGGCTGCCTGGGTGAAGGTAAAACGCAGATTGAGCTGAAGACGATAGGTCGAACACGGGACATAAGCCGGTTCTAGTGAAGCTCTGCGGTTCACTCAATCGCCTCGATCGAAGTCTGATAGTACAAATGGGCTGGGGTTGCCGCGGGTATCCCCAGGTTTTCTAGCAGTGCTGAAATGTGGCTCCGCCGAAGCGGATCTCTCGATCACCTGCCGCGCGCCCGAATGCAGTATAAACAGATGGCGCCAGTCGTGCGGAACTCGAAATGGATACGCGGCATCAAATAGCGAGTCTTGCTGATAACCTAGGTTGACCGGCATAGCGACAGTCCCAGAGATGCAGGAGCAATCGCAGCGGTTGTTCGTTGTGACACACGAGAAGAGATAGAGAGAAAATCCACTAGATTGCCCTACTCGCTCCCCGTCGCGCGCGTACTGAGGCGACAATCCAGGAGATTTGATGGAACGGTACGTATGCATTCATGCCCATTTTTACCAGCCACCGCGGGAAAATGCCTGGCTGGAGGCAGTGGAATACCAGGATTCTGCTTATCCCTATCATGACTGGAACGAACGAGTCACGGCGGAATGTTATGCCCCGAACAGCGCCTCGCGGATTCTGGATGGCGATGGCCGGATTCTTCAGATCGTCAACAACTATTCCAAGATCAGCTTCAACTTCGGTCCCACCCTGCTTTCATGGATGGAGGAGAAGAGTCCGGCGGTGTATCAAGCGATCCTGGCGGCCGACCGCGAAAGCCAGCGACTCTTCTCCGGCCATGGTTCGGCCGTGGCCCAGGCCTACAACCACATGATCCTTCCCCTGGCCACCCGCCAGGACAAATACACTCAGATTCTTTGGGGCATTCGCGATTTTGAAAAGCGATTCGGCCGCCATCCCGAGGGGATGTGGCTGCCCGAAACCGCGGTCGATCTGCAAACCCTGGAAGTCCTGACCGAGTTGGGCATCAAGTTCACGATTCTTTCTCCGTACCAGGCTGGAAGGGTGCGGCCGCTGGGTGGACGGGCATGGCGCAAGGTGGACGGCGGCAGAGTCGATCCTTCGATGGCCTACGCAGTGCGCGTGCCGTCGGGAAGAGCCATCAGCGTGTTTTTTTACGATGGCCCAATCTCCCGCGCCATCGCTTTCGAGGATCTCCTAGCCGACGGCAAACGGTTCTCTGACCGCCTTCTGGGCGCATTTTCCGATGCGAGAACCTGGCCGCAACTGGTTCACATCGCCACCGACGGCGAAACCTACGGGCATCACCGGGCCTATGGCGATATGGCCCTGGCGTTCGCCCTGCAGAATATTGAAACCAGCCAGGTGGCGCGCCTGACCAACTACGCGGAATATCTGGAAAAGCATCCGCCCACGCAGGAAGCCAAGATCATCGGCAATACATCGTGGAGTTGCGCGCACGGGATCGAACGCTGGCGCAGTGATTGCGGCTGCAATTCAGGCGGTCATGCCGGATGGAACCAGCAGTGGAGGGCGCCTTTGCGGCAGGCGTTCGACTGGCTGCGCGATACCGCCGCCCCGGGCTATGAAGCGGAGGCCAAAAAACTTTTCGAAAATCCCTGGCAAACCCGCGATGCCTATATCGATGTGGTGCTCGACCGGTCGCGCGAGAACATTATCCGCTTTATGACCACACAGGCGAAACGGGAGCTTTCACCGGCAGAAACCGTGACCGGGTTGAAGCTGCTTGAACTGCAGCGCTATCTGATGCTGATGTACACCAGCTGCGGATGGTTCTTTGATGATCTCTCTGGAATCGAAACGGTGCAGGTAATTCAGTATGCCGGCCGCGCCCTGCAACTGGCTGGGCAATTATTTTCCGAGGACTTGTCCACGCCATTTCTCGACTTGCTGGCGAAGGCCCGCAGCAATCTTTCCGAACAGGGCGATGGACGGTCTATCTACGAGCGCTACGTTCAGCCCGCGATGGTTGACCTGGAAAAAGTCGGCGCTCACTACGCCGTCAGCTCTCTGTTTGAGGAATACGGACAGAACACGCGCATTTACTGCTATGACGTGGAAAAGATGGACTACCGGGCATCGCGGCAGGGAAAACTGCGGGCGGTGCTGGGACAGGCCACCGTCACCTCGGAAATTACATGGGAGTCGGACCAGGTCACCTTTGGCGTGCTGTATCTCGCAGACCATAGTGTGATTGGGGGAGTGCGGAAATTTCAGGGCAGCGAGGCCTACCGCATTCTCGACCAGGAGCTCGACCAGGCGCTCTTGAGCGGCGATCTGGCGGAGCTGGTGCGGTTGATCGACAAGAACTTTAGCTCCGGCACCTACACCCTGCGCCTCCTTTTTCGCGATGAGCAGAGAAAAATACTGGGCATCATCCTGGAAGAAGCGACCAATGAGGCCCGCGCCATGTATCGCAATTTTCACGACGAACATGCGCATCTGATCCGCTTCGTGACCGACCTGGGAGTACAACTGCCCCGGCGTTTCCGGCTGGCGGTGGATTTCACGCTGAATTCTGACCTGCTCGATGCCTTTTCGGCGGACGACGTGGACCTTAAGAAATCCCGTGAAATTCTGGAGGAGATCAGGCGCACCGGTGTGACGCCCGACGCGGTAACACTGGAATTCGCCTTGCGCCGCACCATCGAGCGGCTGTTCACCCGCTTCGTCGCCAATCCGATGGAGCCGGGATTGCTGTCACGATTGCAGGAAACCGTTGCCCTGGCCCTTACGCTCCCTTTCCAGGTCCGCCTTTGGGAGGCGCAGAACACGTACTACAGCATGATG
This sequence comes from Terriglobia bacterium, assembly GCA_963699935.1. GTDB lineage: Bacteria > Acidobacteriota > Terriglobia > Terriglobales > Acidobacteriaceae > JAIQFF01. The sequence goes on along the minus strand of CAVOVU010000010.1, from coordinate 31,712 downwards.
CGAGGTATCGCAGGCGAAATCAGAGAACGCGCCGAGCGCGGAGACGCTGACGCCCAGGCATGGCTGGATGGCTTCGTCAGGCTGGGTGAGGCACTGAAAGTAAGAGTACAGATTAATGCGGCCGTGGGCGTGGCTTAACGAAGTGTGGGGAAAGACTTCGCTGTCATCCTGAGCGGAGCGCTGCTTCGCTAATGCGAAGCGGCGCGTAGTCGAAGGACCCCTACCCACCGCACAGTGCGCTTCGGACTGACGCTTTGGAGTTGAAACAGAGGTCCTTCGACTTCACCGGCTTGTTCGCAAACGAACAAGCCGGCTCCGCTCAGGATGACACGATGAGTTTGGTTGATTTCGGCGCCCTTCTCTTTTCGTTCGAACTATACAGCCGCATCCTGGCGGGCGTGCTGGATGTCTTTTATGTCGCCCATCGCAATAATAATGTGGCGCTGCTCGAGCACAGACTGGTCCGGCGGATTGACCTGCAGGTCTAACGAGCCTTCCGCCCCGGGGCGTTTCAGGCCGAGGACAAGCAGGTTATAACGGCCCTTCAAGTTCAGGTCGTGCAGGGTGCTTCCCTTCCATGGGGAAGTGGCGTTGACCTCGATCTCCTCCACGCGCACGGTCCGGCCCTGCTCCTTGAGCATGGTGTCAAGAAAGCCGACCACGTGGGGGCGGATCAGTTCGCTGGCCATGCGCAGGCCCCCGATCTGGCTCGGCGAAACCGTGGAATTGGCGCCGGCGCGCAGCATGCGTTCGGCAAACTTGCGCTCGGCCGAGCGCGCCACGATGCGCATTTTCGGGAAACGCTGGCGGACGATTACGGTCACGACCAGGTTGTCTTTGTCCAGAGGCAGCCCGGCGATCAGGCCGGCGGCGCGACTCAGTCCTGCTTTTTCCAGAATGTCTTCTTCGGTGGCGTCGCCGACAACGTAGAGCATTTCCTGCAGCGTGCCGGGATGCAACTCCTTCAGCTTGCGGATATTTTCCTCGGAAATATCCACCACCACGTGAGGTGTGTTGGTCTTCTGCAGTTCCGCCACCGCATGCCGGCCGGTGTCTCCCAGGCCGCAGACAATGTGGTGGCCGGTCAGCTGGTCAATATGATGCTGCATTCTGCGCCTCCAGAAAGGCTTCTTGAACTCCATTTCCACCATAAAGGCGGCCACGATTGAAAAAACATAAACCGTGATCGCGACCCCAAACAACACAACCCCGATGTTGAATACGCGCAGTGCGGGATTGTGGCTGGTATCGACGATTTCTCCGTAGCCCACTCCAGCCAGAGTGATGACCGCCATGTACAGGGCCTGCAGAAAGGTGACGGAGGACCCGCCGAGGAGGCGATATCCGGCAGTGCTGACCGTGATCAGAATCAGGAGAAAAGCCAGCGCAAGCAGAAGACGTTTGCGGAGAACCATCGCGTTATCGCCGCCATTCGTCGATCAGATTCGCCACCAACCCGCTCCATCCGGTCTGATGGCTGGCTCCCAGACCCATTCCGTTATCGCCGTGGTAGTACTCGTTGAAGAGCAGGCACTGGTTCCAGTGCGGATCGTCCTGAAACTTGCGGTAGAAACCGAAACAGGGACGCTTACCGTCAGCTCCGCGTTTGAAAATCGCAATCATGCGATTGGCGGCCTCGCGCGCGATGTCGTGCGGAGTGACTGCCTGGCCGTTGCTGCCGGCAGTCGGCAACGAGAATTGCGGGCCGACGGCATCGCCGAAGCGCAGGAAGGAGTGGATCAGCAGGTAGGAAGTCGGGAACCAGACCGGGCCGCGCCAGTTCGAATTCCCTCCCTTCAGTTTGACTGCCGCTTCTCCCGGTTCGTAACCCATGGAGCGATCTCCGAACTGGAAGGGATGCTGCTCGTGATATTTCGACAGGCTGCGGATGCCGTAGGGCGAAAGAAATTCCGCTGGGTCCCAGATGCGCTGCAGCAGGCGCTTGAACTGGTTGGGATCGGCAATCGAAAGCACGTAACGCTTCTGGCCGTCGCCCACCGTGTAACAGGCGTCTCCCACCAGGTCGGGACGGTTCTGGATAAACCATTCCACGTCGCGCAGGAAACCGGGGTGAGCGGCGAGTTCTTCGCTTTCGAGGACTTCGATCGCGTAGAGCGGAATCAGGCCGACCAGCGAGCGCAGGCGGAATTTGTGAAACTCGCCGTTGGGATAGCGCAGGACGTCATAAAAGAAACCTTCCTGCTCGTCCCACAACTGGTAGTTGCGGCCGCCCATCTTCTTCATGGCCGCGCCGATGTAGATGAAGTGCTCGAAGAACTTGGTGGCCACGCCTTCGTACACCCGGTTCTGATTGGCCAACTCCAGCGCGATGCGCATCAGGTAGAGACAGAAAAAACCCATCCAGCCGGTGGCGTCGGATTGCTCGAGGATGGCGCCGTTGGGAAATTTTTCTCCGCGATCGACCACGGCGATATTGTCCAGGCCAAGAAATCCGCCCTCGAAAACGTTGTTGCCTTCGCTATCGACGCGGTTCACCCACCAGGCAAAGTTCATCAGCAGCTTGTGCAGGCATCTTTCCAGGAAGACGGTGTCGCCCTTGCCGGTGCGTTGCTTCTCGCTCTGATAGACGCGCCAGCAGGCCCAGGCGTGCACCGGCGGATTAAGATCGGAAAACTCCCATTCGTAAGCCGGAATCTGGCCGTTGGGATGCTGGAACTGCTCGAACAGCAGCACCCACAGATTTTCCTTGGCGAATTCGGGATCGACCAGCGCCAGCGTGATGCACTGAAACGCCAGGTCCCAGGCCGCAAACCAGGGAAATTCCCACTTGTCCGGCATGGAGAGAATGCGCATCGAGTTCAAATGCCGCCAGTGGATGTTGCGCATCTGCTTGCGCGATTCCGGCGGCGGAAGCTTCGGGTTGTCGCCTTCCAGCCAGCGGTTTACGTCCCAGAGATAAATCTGCTTGCTCCAGAGCATTCCGGCAAGGGCCTGGCGCTGAATCGCCTTCTCTTCCGCAGTGGCCGCCGGGGGATGAACCGAGGCGTAGAATTCGTCGGCTTCGGCTTTGCGCCGGCGGACGATTTCATCCACGTCGTCGAGTGGAGCCGCCAGCTTTTCCGGAGTCAGGCGCAGCCGCAAGATCATCGACCCGCCGGGCGAAACTTTCTGCCGGTAGTGAATGCAGGACTTCGTTCCTGTCTGCCGCGGGTTCACACAGTCTTCATGACGGATGATGTGGCGGTGGAAGGCGTCTTTAACGTAGGGCTTGCGATTGTCGGAACAGCCATAGAGGCGGACCGCGTTGTTCTCGTTGTCCGTGAAGAGCGCCTCTCCGCCCGGCGGAGCGTAAAGGTAATGAAGTCCGAGCGAGTAGGGAAATTGCAGGTTGTGCAGGCTGGTAGCGTTCGATTCGTCGGCTACGAGCGTGATCTGATTTCCGGCCTGCAGTCGAATGGAAGGTTCCGAGCCCGGTGGATCGGTCCAGGCCCAGGTATTGCGGAACCAGAGGTGCGGAAGCAAGTGCAGCTCGGCGGCTTCCGGCCCGCGGTTGATGGCCTCGATGCGCACGCAAATATCTTCCGGCCCGGCTTTGGCATATTCGATGAAGACATCGAAGTAGCGGTCTTCATCGAAGATTCCCGTGTCCAGCAATTCGTACTCCGGCGCGCCCGCCTGCCCCCAGCGTCGCCGGTTTTCGTCCAGCAATTTCTGATAAGGAAATTCGCCTTGCGGATACTTGTACAACATCTTCATGTAACTGTGGGTGGGCGTGTTGTCGAGGTAGAACCAGTATTCCTTGGCGTCTTCGCCGTGGTTGCCTTCGTTGCCCGAAAGCCCGAACATGCGCTCTTTCAGGATGGGATCGCGGCCATTCCACAGGGCCAGGGCGAAGACCAGAAGTTGATAACGATCGCAGATGCCGGCAATGCCGTCTTCACCCCAGCGATAGGCCTTGCTGCGCGCCATGTCGTGGGTGAGAAATTCCCAGGCGCAACCGTCGGGACTGTAGTCTTCGCGGACGCTGCCCCAGGAGCGCTCGCTGACGTAAGGCCCCCACTTGCGCCAGGGCGCGACCGGGCCGGAATGTTTCTCGCGCAAGCGCTGATGTTCAGAGGTGTTGTTTTCCATGGTCGGATTCGGTACTGCTATTTGCTGGCCTGCCCAGATCCGCGAGCGAGCGCGGCTCCTACTCTCTGGAGTTGCGCCGCGAAGGCTGGTGCGTTATAGGCCGACGGGTTCTGCACCTGCGCGAAAAGCCCTGCGATCGCGCTTTGCACATCATTGTCGGGCGCGCCGTTCTGCTTGCAAACGTTGTATAGCGAATCCAGGGACATGGCGGCTTGTTCGGCGGCGCGCTGTCCCTGCAGAGCAAGGTTCGAGTCAGCAGTAATGCGGCGCATGACCTGGAGGGTGAACACCTGGTCGTAGGCGCGGTCATTCAGTTCGCGTGTGAGCGAATCCGTCAGGGCGGCAGCGTGTTCGGCCGAGGCCGCGATTTGTTCGCGGTCGCCGCTGAGTTGCCCCATCAGGCGGCCGAGAGTTGCGACTTCCCCTTCCAACTTGCCCGCCGCGGCCGCGTCGGTCGCCGCCGCCGCGTAGCGGAAGACGATGAAGCGCGCGGCGTTCCATGCGGGGACGCCCGGCGTGCGTCCGGCATAACCTGCTTCCTGACGCCAACTGTCTTTCGGAGCGGTGAGGCTGTGGTGGCAGGCAATGCAATCGAGTTCCGCGTACTCAGGCCATGTCGAACTGCGCGCCCGCCGAGCCAGGCGCTGCAGGCTATCGCGCAGCTGCATACCCTGGCCGACGGCCCATTCTTTGGCGCCAAACCAGGGAGTGTCCGCCGGCTCTTTCCAGTGCCGTGGCATCACTGCGCTGAAGAGATTCAACTCGAACGTCAGGTCTGGATGTCCGGCGGCGATCATCTGGTGATCGACAAACTTCTCCGCAGTGCCAACGTGACAGCGCAGGCAGGTGTGGCTGCGCACCGCCACATCGCTCAAATCGATCATCCCCAGTTTCGCCTTTTGCTCCGACGACTGATCCTCCCAACCCTTGACCGTGTGCGGCCCCAGCCATCCCGCAGCCGGACCATGGCAACTCTCGCAACTCACGCCGTCGTTCAGGTCGAAAGTCTGAGCACGCTGCTCAGCCGGGACCGCGAGGGCATGACACGCCAGACATTTCTCGTTCTGCTCCGGTGGAGACTTCAGATTCAGGATGCGGCCGATGCGCAGCGAGACGTCATTGGAAAGCACCTGGTAGGCGCGCGCATGTTTGTCCTGTCCGGCCCAGATGCTGTACTCGTTTTGAGCAACGTGGGTGATCTGTCTGGGCTGAATGCTGCCGTGGCAACTGCTGGAAGCGCAGCCTCCAGGGCCGTTGTATTTTCCCACCGGCGAAGTCTGACCGGCGGCGGCAGCGGCCAGCGTGAAACCAATCCCAATGCCGGCCACGCGCCGGAGATATCTGCGGCCGGCTGCGGCGAGAGTGGACGTTCCGCGCTTCATTATTCAGCGGTAATCGAGCAATGACTCAGGAAATAGCGATTTGGATTGCTTATACCGATTCCATCTCGCGAAATCAATTGACAGTCAGGTACGTGGGAGAAACGGCCGGACACGCACATCGGTGCGCGCTGCGGGCATCCCGAAGTGAACCTTTGCCGTTACGATGGCCGGGGAGGGCGCGACGTTATGATGCAAGGCTAAGGGGATACTCGGGCTGTGTTCGACGAACTGAGGGGCATCCAACACGAATTCGGCTACCTGCCCGCGGACCAACTGCGGCGGCTGGCCGCCAGGATCGATGTGCCGCTGAGCCAGATCCACGCCGTGGCCAGCTTCTATCCGCATTTTCAGCTCACTCCTCCGCCCCAGGTGGATGTGCGGGTGTGTGCCGATATGAGTTGTCATCTGCGCGGCGGCGTGCGAAGTGAAAGCCGCGCTGGAGCAGGCCTTCCGCGGCACCAGCCCGGAGGCAGTAAGCATCCGCGACGTGTCTTGTTTGGGGCGTTGCGATCAGGCCCCGGCGATTTCGATCAATGATCGGATCTATTGCAACGTGCAGGGCGAGCGCACTGCCGCCGTGATAAAGGACCTGCTGTCAGGCGGCGCCCTTCCTGAGCCGGCGAGCGATCGCCGCCGGACGCCGGTGATTTCCGATCCCTATAAGGGCTCGTCGAATTATTCGGTCGTGCGGAAATTTGTGGAAACCCGCGACTGGACCGGCATTGTGGCCACGCTGAAAGCCAGCGGCCTGCGTGGCATGGGCGGGGCCGGCTTTCCCACGGGCAGCAAGTGGGAGATTGTGCACAACGCACCCGGAAAGGAGAAATACATTGTCTGCAATGCCGACGAGAGCGAACCCGGCACCATCAAGGACCGCTTCATCATGGAGAACGCACCCTGGCTGGTGATTGAAGGCATGATCACGGCCGGCCTGGTCACCGGCGCGCGCCGCGGGATTCTGTATATCCGCCACGAGTACGAAAATCCAAAAGAAATTCTGCAGGAAGAAATCGAGCGCTGCTACCGCGAAAAGTTGCTGGGCGCAGGCATTCTGGGCAGCGATCTCAGTTTTGATCTGGAAATCTTCGTCAGCCCCGGCGGCTACATCTGCGGCGAGGAGAGCGCGTTGCTCGAAGCCATCGAAGGCAAGCGGGCTGAGCCTCGGAACAAGCCTCCCTTCCCAGGAACGAATGGTTTGTGGAACCAGCCCACCGCGATCAATAACGTGGAAACGTTTGCTTTTGCCACGGTGATTCTGGTGCGCGGAGTGGACTGGTTCAAGTCGCAAGGTAAAAACGGATCGGCCGGGATGAAGTTTGTCGGCATCAGCGGCGATGTGAACCGGCCCGGAGTTTTTGAAGTGCCGATGGGCACGAAGTATTCCGAACTGATTCAGGAGTACGCGGGTGGCGTTCTGGGCGGCCGCGCGCTGCTTGGCGTTCGCGCCCTCGGGGCCGTCTTCCGGATATCTGCCCGCATCCATGGCCGATCTTCCGCTGGACTGGAATGCTTTGGCGGCGGCCGGCTCGATGGTGGGCTCGGGAGCAATTGTGGTTTGCGGCGAGGGCCGCTGCATGCTCGATATGGCGCTGAACGCGGTGCGCTTTTATCGCAACGAATCCTGCGGCAAGTGCGTGCCCTGCCGCGTGGGCTCGCAAAAGATGGTCGAGATGCTCACGGGCTGGACGGAAGGCCGCGCCTCGAATTCCGACTTGCAACTGCTCGACGAACTCTCCTTTGCGATGAAACTGACTTCGATCTGTGGCCTGGGCCAGATTGTTCCCGCGCCCATCCAATCGGTGCTGAAGCATTTTCCCCAGGTGGTGGACGAGCACGTCAAGAACGGGCGCTGCCCCGCAGGCGTTTGCGTCACCGAGACGAGGGACAGCATGAGTTCCAGGCCTGCGCCCGAAATCCAGCTGACCATCGATGGCAAGCAAGTCTCGGTCCCGGCCGGGACGACGATCTTCGACGCTGCCCGCGTCAACGGCATCCCGATTCCCACGCTTTGCCATCAGCAGAATGAAAATCCGGTGGGCGTGTGCCGGGTGTGCGTGGTGGATGTGGGGCAGCGCGTGTATGCCGCCTCCTGCATTCGCCAGGCGGAAGCCGGCATGACGGTGAAGACGGCGACCGAGCAGGTGCAAGGCGCGCGGCACACGCTGATCGAATTGCTGATGTCGGACCATCCCGCGCCCTGCGCGCGGCAATTGCACTCGGGCGATTGCGAACTGGAACATCTGGCCGCCGCTGCTGGGATCACCGAACCCCGCTTCCCGCGCCGCACCACGCCGCGAGGAAAGGATGATTCTTCGGCGGTGATTGCGGTGGACCACGAGTCATGCATCCTGTGCGACCGCTGCATTCGCGGCTGCGACGAGATCCGGCACAACTGGGTGCTGGCCCGCCGCGGCAAGGGATATCAGGCCGGGATCGCCTTCGATAACAATCTGCCGATGGGCGGGTCGTCGTGCGTTTCCTGCGGCGAGTGCATGGTGTCGTGCCCCACCGGGGCGCTCACCAACAAGCGGGTTGTCGGAACCGAGCTGGGAGCAGGCGACGTTCTCGATCCCGCCGAACTCTTGCACCTGCCCATTTTTGAGAATGTCTCCGGCACATTTCTCGAACTCAATCAGAAAGCCGTGGTCAAGCGACGGTTTCGCGCCGGGGAAATCATCTGCCGCGAAGGAGAATTCGGCTCGACAGCTTTCTATATTCTGGAAGGCAAGGCCGAGGTTTTTCTCTCCAGCCCGATTGCGCACGTGAAGACCCAGGGCAGCAGCAGCGGATTCTTCAGCCGGCTGAAGAGCATGCTGTCGCCGCGCGAAGAGGACACGCCGCAGCGAAGAAGTCCTACCGGCCGTTCATCCCGATTGATGCCTCGGTCGATTTGCCTTACGACAATCCCATCGCCGAACTGGGGCCGGGCGACCTGTTCGGCGAGATGACCTGCATGAGCTACTACCCGCGCTCGGCAACGGTGCGGGCGAAGACCGATTGCGTGATGCTGGAGATGCTGCGCAACGTGCTCGACATCCTGCAGCGCAACAAGACTTTCCGGGCGCAACTGGAGCGCAACTATCGCGTCCGCGCGCTGGATTCGCACCTGCGGACGTGCTCCGATCTTCGCGCCTCTGACCAAGGATTTCGTCGATCACTTGCGCGACCGGGTGGAGTTGCTGCGCTTCAGCCCGGGCCAGGTGATCTGCCGCCAGGGCGATGCCGCCGACAGCTTTTATCTGGTCCGCATCGGCTTCGTGAAAGTTTCCGAAGAGAAAATCCGGGCGGCGAGCTGGTGCTGGCTTATCTGGCGCGGGGCGGTTACTTCGGCGAAATCGCACTGCTCACCGGCAGCCCGCGTACGGCGACCTGCACGGCGCTCGACCACGTCGAGGTGGTGCGCATCTCCGCCGAAGATTTTCAGCTGATGCTCGACAAGTTTCCCGACGTGCGCGCACAGCCTGGAGGCCACGGCGCACGAACGGCTGGCGGAGAACCAGAGCGCGCACCATCCGGACCGAGAATGTTCCCGTGGACCAGTTCCTCGCCCAGGGGCTGATGGAAGCGCAGAGCCTGCTGGTGCTCGATCTGGAACGCTGCACGCGCTGCGACCAGTGCGTGCGCGCCTGCGCCGACGCGCATGACGGCGTGACGCCGGCTGGTGCGCGAAGGCCTGCGTTTCGACAAGTACCTGGTGGCGACCTCGTGCCGCCAGTGCCGCGATCCGCTGTGCATGGTGGGCTGCCCCGTGGGCTCGATCCGGCGGCGCAACTCGCTGGAAGTAATCATCGAAGACTGGTGCATCGGCTGCGGCCTGTGCGCCAACAATTGCCCGTACGGGAACATCAACCTGCATCCTTTCCCGGTGGAGGTGGACGATCCGGCGCATCCCGGCCGGCAGATCGCGAGCGTCAAGGTCAAGGCGACGTCGTGCGATCTGTGCCACGATCACGCCGAGCCCAGCTGCGTGTACGCCTGTCCGCACGACGCCGCGCACCGGGTGAATCCGCCGGAGTTCTTCGCCAATATCATTCAACCGCAAAGCCTGGCAACGAAGGCGAGGAGCTGAGGCTGCGTGCGGATCGACGACACTCACCGCAAATGGTTTGTCGGAAGCCTGATCGGGCTGGCAGTGGCGACCGCAGTGTATGTGCTGTATAGCGTGGGTTCAGCGCAGGGCCCGCGGGGCGGCAGCGCACTGGGACTGACCTTCGGCATTGTTGGATTCAGCTTCATGCTGTTTGCCGGGCTGCTGGGGCTGCGCAAGAAGTTTCCCATCTGGCGAGTCGGAAGAGCGCAGTCCTGGATGCGTGGCCATCTGTGGCTGGGATTCCTCAGCTTTCCGCTGATCCTTTTCCATGGCGGCTTTCACTTCGGCGGACCGCTGACCCGCGTCATGATGTGGCTTTTTGTTTTTGTTTTCGCCAGCGGAATTCTGGGTGCGGCGCTGCAGCACTTCATTCCCCGCATCCACACGTCGCAGCTTCCGATGGAGACGATTTACGAGCAGATTGACCGCGTGCGCAGCCAACTGGCGGAGGAAGCCGTGCGACTGGTGGAAGAAGCCTGCTCCGCGCTGGAAGGCGAAGTTTCGCACGCCAGCGAATTGCAGCGGGCCACATCCGCGAGCGCGGGAAAAATGGGCGGACTTACCGTGGCCTCCGGACTGCAGGCAGATGAAGCAGGTCAGCACACAACTTCGCCATTTCTTAGGCAGCGAAATGGAGCCGTATTTGAGCCGGGCGGGCGCGGGCGGAATGAGCCTGAGCGATGCTTCGCAGGCGCGGACCATGTTCCAGCAACTGCGCGTGCTGCTGCCTCAGACCCTGCATTCCAGCGTGGACGACCTGGAAAATATCTGCGAGGAAAAGCGCCAACTGGACCAGCAGAGCCGGCTGCATAAGGTCCTGCACGGCTGGTTGCTGGTGCATATTCCGCTGTCTTATGCGCTGCTGCTTCTGGGAGCTGTGCATGCGGTGATGGCCCTGAAGTTCTGAGACTAGGCGATGCTGCGACGGTCACGAACCACCAAAAAACTCGCCAAGCGCATTGACCTGCAATATTTCACGCGACCCCATGCCCTTCGGCGCTGGCGTTTCTGGCTGTCCGTGGCGGTACCCGTCATCGCCCTGGGATGGCTGGTTGCGCAGCGGGCACAGGGCGGAGAGAAGGTCTATTCGAGCGGGCCGCTGTCCGCATCCCACGCGGTGTTCACACAACAGTGCAGTCTTTGCCACCTCGCCCGCGCGGCAAGATTCAGCGCGCAGGTGAGCGACCAGGCTTGCCTGTCATGCCATGATGCACCCGCGCACCATGCCAACCAGACTTTCACGCCTGCCTGCAGTTCGTGTCACCTGGAGCACAAGGGAGCGCTACTGCTCTCGGCGACTTCTGATTCCAGTTGCTCGCAGTGCCATGCCGATCTGCAGACGCGTGATGGACGGCCCCACTATGTGGCTTCCATTGCAGCTTTTGCCAAGGGCCATCCTGAGTTTTCTGCGCTGCGCGCGGGCAAAGCGGATCCGGGCAAAGTTAAATTCAATCACTATGTTCATTTGCAGCCACATCTCATGGGACCAAATGACATGCGTGTAGAGCTGAGTTGCGATGATTGCCATCGCACGGCGAAGGGAAACGATGGATGGCCGTACGCGGCGACTCTTGATGCGTCCCAGGTGAGCGAAAGCGTACCTCAGGGGCTGAAGCCCGCGTCTTTGGCGGCGAGTGATGGCACGGCAGAAGCCGTGCCCTTCCCGATACGAGAGCGCTACATGGCGCCAATCAGGTTCTCTCAAAATTGCGCGGCGTGTCATACCTTGCAGTTCGACAAACGATTCGGCAACGAGCAGGTGCCGCATGAAAAACCCGAGGTGGTGCACGCATTTCTGCTGAAACGATTCGGCGAGTATATCGCAGCCCATCCCCAGGCGGTGCATGAGGTCAACCCGCCTGACCGCCAGATTCCGGAGCGGGTGCGCGTGCCGCGGGTGGCGCGCAACGCGTCAGAATGGGTGCAGTTCCGCACCGACGATGCTGAATGGTTGCTGTGGAGCAAGACCTGCAAGCAGTGCCACACCCTGAATACTGGGGCAGGCCCGCTGCCCGTGGTGGCAAACTCCAATCTGACGGCTCGCTGGCTGCCTCACGCCCAGTTTGATCATCACGCCCACCGCATGATGACCTGCAACTCGTGCCATGCGAACACATCGAACAGCCGCGAGACCTCCGACGTGCTTTTGCCCGGCATTCAGACTTGCCAGCAGTGCCATCGCGAAGACAGACCCAGGGAAGCGGCCGAGGCGCGCTGTTTCGAGTGCCATCAGTACCATGACTGGACGAAGGCCAAGCGTACGAAGGGACGGTTTACGATTCCCGAGTTGCGTGGCGTGGCCCGGCTGGCTACGCCATGACATTGGTCCGATGTGCAGCAGGTTGCTGCCGATCCTTTAGACGCCGGCGGAAACAACCTGGCCTGCACTTCGGGCGAGGCCCACGTCTTGCGCCAGGTGGCGACGAAATTGAAGGTGCCGCAGGCGCGTCATTTCCACCAGCGGCCGCCACACCGCGATGCACCAGATCGTGCTTGATCAGCAGGTGCCAGAACCGGTTGGAGCGCTTGTACAGATACGACATCGCCAGATATGGCGGCAACCGCATGCCAATCCTGCCGGGCCGGCGCCGCCAGATCGAAGCGTGCGAGAACAGCCGCTCGTAGATCCAGGCGTAGCCTTGCTCCAATTCTTCGGGCGTCATGTGCCTGGGCTGGAAAACCGCGTGGCCGGTGTCGTAGAGAGTCCAATCGCGATGCAGCAGGCGGCCCTCCGCTTCCATTTGCCGGAACAGCGGCGTCGCCGGATACGGCGTGAGGATGTGAAACGTCGCGCACTCCAGGCGGTTCTCCTCGATCCATTCGGCCGTCCGCGCGAAAACGTCTTTCCGGTCGTGATCGAATCCCAGCACGAACGAACCGTTTACCTGGATGCCGTTATCGTGCAGCATGCGCACCCGGCGCGCATAGTCGGCGGTCTTTGGCGTCTTCTTGTGCGCCTCGGCGAGATTCTCGTCGGTGAGCGACTCGAATCCCGACGAAGACGCCCGTGCATCCGGCCAGCGCCATGTCGCGAATCAAGCTCGGATCGTCGGTGACATCGATGGAGACGGCCGCGCTCCAGATCTTGTTCAGCGGCCGCAGCGCGCTGCACAGCGAACGCAGGTAGTCCCGGCCGCGAACCCAGATTGTTGTCGATGAAAACGGCGTAAGGCTGCCGGTCCGCCGCGAACTCCGCGGCGACCTGCTGCGGGTCGCGCATGCGATACGGCATGCGCAAACCATCGGTGCCAGATAGCAAAAGCCGCACCGGTTGTGGCAACCGCGCGTGGCGATCAGGCTGGTGGTCGTGAGGAAGCTGTGGCGCGGCAGAATCGACCGGCGAGGCGCCGGGTCCTCGCGATAATCGCTTTCGTAGGTCGCGGTGTAGCGCGGCCGCAAGCTGTCGGCTTCGACGTCGCGCCAGGATCCGCGGCCAGAGTTGCACGCCATCGCCCAAGGCCAGCGCATCGGCATGCGGCGCGCACTCCTCGGGACACGACAGGACGTGCAGTCCGCCCAAGAATCACCTTCGCTGCCGCGGCTGCGATACCAGTCCGCCAGTTCGAAAGCGCGCCGCGCGAACGTCAGGTGCACCGTGATCCCGACCACCTCGCGGCATGGGGCGAAGGGCGGCCGCCCGTCCAGCAGGTTCTCGTCCCAATACTCGACCCGCCAGTGGTCGGGCGTGGTCGCGGCGAAGCTGGTCAAAGCCAGCGTCGGCGTCAGCACGTGCTTGCCGAAGCTGGCGTTCGGATCCTTCGGATAGAAAGGGTTGACCAGCAGTGCGTAGCGCGATTCAATCGGTGGCCGGTGCCCACTGTCTAGTCTCGGAGCTTTGATCATCTCCGGCGGAATCCAGCGTCTCCGAGGGGGCCGCAGAAATGGCTCGCCGGGCGCGATCATCCGCTAACCTTGTACTCCGAGAACGGCTGTCGTCAATAACAGTTAAGGCACGGTTGGCTTTGAGCCGGAACCTGACGAGGCTTGGCTCCCGGATGTTGGGCCGGGCGACTGGCGGATCGTCTGCTACCGTAAACACTTTTCCATCTTTCAAATACATGCGCTCCATCTCCTGACGGTTGAAAGGACGCGCGCCGCGGCGTCCGAATACGGCGAGCTGGTTGCCGCTTTCATCGACGGCGCGGTCGCGATCAATTCCCTTGGAGATAGCCAGTGCCGGACCGCGGGTGCGATAGCTGGCGATCAGCTTGGGCGTGGGACGCGGACTGAATCCATGAACGCCGGATTATCGACCGGCGAGATCAGTTGCACGACCTTCAGCCCGTTGCTCCGTCGGCGACATAAGCGAACAGGCTTGAGCTTCACCATGCCAATTTTCACGTCGTTGGCGTCGTTCAGTGAGCCGCCGGCGTTGAAGATTTGATCGAGCCGCGGATGCTCGGGCTGCTCCACATCCACGATCGCCATTCCCTGCTTGCCGGCGGCGACATAAGCGTAGGTGCGGGCCACGTAGACGTTGCGCGCATCGTCGAGCGGAACCAGTGCGCCGGGCACCGGCTTGGGCTGGGCCAGATCGGTGACGTCCAGCACTTTCAGTCCCTGCGCGGTCAACCACGAACGCGTAGCGGAACTGGATGGCGAGGCCTTGCGGCTGCGTCAGATCCGGCGCGCCAATTTCCGCCACGATCCTGGGCTGCAGCGGATTGATCGAGGTCAACGACCACCAGGCCGCGATCGCACAGGATGTAGGCGTAGGTCCCGGCGATGGTGATGCGGCGCGCGCCGTTCAGCGCGCCCTCGGGATTGAAGGTTGCGGCGCGCTTGAGAAATTGTTCGCGGGATTGCCGTCGAGCAGCGTGCCCACGCCCGGACTCTTGCCTTTCAGATCGGGATCGCCGACGATCACCAGGCCCTCGTACTTGTCGGCGACGTAGAGGAAGCCGTACATGAGGTGAATTCTCTGTTCTTCGTTCTCTCGGCGATGCGTGCGCAGCGGATCGACCGCCAGAGTGGTGGGCGTCGCCACCGCCGTGGCGTATTTCGTCTGCACATAGAAACGCTGGCCCAGCGGAGAGACGGGCGCGGTCACCATGCGTTCGGAAATATCCTTGTTGTCGATGTTGGCGATATCGAAAATGCGGAAGCCGCCCTTGCCCATCGCCGCGTAGAGATATTCTCCGCGCAGCTGCACGTCGAGGACCTTGCCGCCGCATGGCGTAGGCTTCTTCGAGTTCGCGTGTGCGCTGCGAGATGCTTCTTGTAATTCGTCGGGATAGGCCATGCTTCTGCAAGTCGCTGCCAATCACGGCTGGTGGCTCGTCGTGTTCGGCGACGGCCACGGCCTCGTAGCCGCTTTTGCCTGTGGCCACGTAAACGTAGCGGCCCATGAAGTTCAGGAAATTCGTGCCCTGCAGGAGCAGCTGCGCCATCCAGGCATTGTTGTCGTTCGCGCGGAGACGTGGCAATCGGTGCAGCCTTTGGTTTCTTTGCGCGCGCACGGTGTGCGGCACGAAGGTGCTGAAGGCCTGTCCGCTGAAGCCTTCGGCGGAAACCGTCTGCTGCTGGTAGTAGAGCCAGTCGCGGTCGTTGTTTTGCGAACTCACCAGCACCGCGCAGGCTGACCGCACCGGCGCCACGCGATTGCCGGTGACCGTGCCGTCGATTCCCAGCATGTAGACGTCGTCGCGCAGCACCTGAAAATTGTAGGAAGTCCAGTTGCGCGTGGTGAGGCCTTCGTTGTGCAGCATGGGCATGCGCTGGTTCGCGGTCATCGAAAGGTGGCAGCCGAAGCAGTTGGGCGTCCAGGATGTGTGGCAGGCGTAACAGGTCATGCTGCTGTTGGCGATGCGCGAGTTTCGATTCGCGGCGATCCTTTGCCGGCACATCTCCCCAGGTCTGGCCATCCTGCTGAAGGGTTTTGGCCAGGCGTGATTTTTCGCTGTAGTGCTGAGTTGCCCGGCGTGATCGAGTCGAGCATCTGCACCACTTCCCATTCTTTGTCTTTCTCCAGCATGGAGCGCTGATACAGGCGGCCGTCCTGCCAGTAGAAGCGCCGCTCCTGCCACGGCGTGCGCAGGCGCCGCCAGGTTGCGTGCCGCCTTTCGGAGCGGCAGTGCCCGAAGTGATCAGCGTGGCGTGCTGCTGAATCGTGCCGTGGCAATCCACGCAATCGATCTCAATGGCGTTGCGCGTTTCTCCGTAGAGTTTGCCGTTGCCGTGGCTGTCCTGCTCGAAGTGGCAGTCGATGCAGTGCATTCCTTTTTCCAGATGGATGTCTTTGAGGTGCACGGCCTTCTCGAACTTGTCGGGATCGTCAAACGGGACCTTCTTGTCGTCCTGATCCAGCAGGTTGCCTTTGCGGTCGTGCTTGAACACCGCGCGGAAAATCCAGCCGTGGCTGTGGAAGTCGGCGAACTGGGTGTGCTTGCAGCTGGCGGTTGAACTCGGGCGTGCCGGTTTTCTCCAGAAATTCCGGGTCCGACCACAGGCCGCGAACGGCGGAGCGTTCGGGATTGCGCGTCTGAATCTGGTTTTGCTCGGCGGCGCTGGGATTGCGTTGCTGCGGCGGGCCACATGTGCTCGCCGTCCATTTCGTTGTCCCACCAGGTGTAGCCGAAGTAGGTCGCCACCATGTTCGTCCCGGGATGCATGTGGCAGACCATGCACTGGCTGGACGGAATCGAGCGCGTGAACTCGTGGCGGATGGGATGGCCGGATTGATTCCGCGGGATGGTGGGATCGGCGGTTGCAGTCTGTCCCATATTGCCGGCATGCGGCGTACGCACCGGAATGTTCCGGCGAACGGTCGTTGGCATACACCACGTGGCAGGCACTGCAACCGCTGGCGCGATAGTCGCCGGGCTGGTCGTTGGTGCCGGGGAATGACAGCAGCGGATCGAGCAGGCGGGTCTTTTGCAAGCCCGAGAAAAACCGGATCGGTGCGCAGTTCGGTGCCGAAGCCGCGCTCGCTCAGTTTGATCGTCAGGCTTGCCCGGCTCTTCCTCGAGGCTTGGATTCCCTATCTCCGGCTTTTTCCCGCTGCCGCGTTCGAAGACGCGCAAGACGTTGCCGGGCTGCGAAATCTCCCAGCGCTGCAGCGGATCCAGATACGGCAGCACTCCTTTCTTGCTGACCTCTTCCGGCGTGGGCGGCGGGAAGGTGAGCAATCGTTGCGGCGTGCCGTCGGGGCTGTAGCTCTCGCCGAAGTGCGGCGTCTTCAGCGGGAAAGGCGCCGTTGTTGTAGAGCGCCGCGCCCCACAGCATGGCGCCGTGGGTCATCATGCTGGTTTGCACTTTTCTTACTTCAGCGGTGTGGCAGCCGCTGGTGCCGCAGGTCTTTTCGGCGACGCGCAGATCTCCCGGGTTGACGAAGCGAATGTAGTTCCAGTCTTCGTTGAGCCACTGGGTGTAGGCCCGCGTCGGGTTGGCGGAACTGCGAGCATTGGCCGGGTTCCGCGGTTGGGGATGGGCCTGACGCTTTGGCTTGATCGTATTGCGGAGAATCCTTCGGGGCATCCGCGGTCAGGCGGACTTCAGCATTTCCGCCGTGGCAATCGGTGCATCCCAGGCGTACGGTGCCGGTGCTGTGCATGGTGGAGCTGTCGGTGGCGGTGTGGCAGGTGACGCAACCGGCGGATTTGCGGTCGGCCTCGGCCTGGGATTGCAGCAGGAGGACGTCGGATGATGTCTGAGTGTGGGCGCGGCTTTGGTTCAGGAGTGCGAGGCTCAGTGCGATGAGTAACAGGTGTACCGGTTTGCGTGGTTTGCGTCGCATTCGATTTCCAAATCCCTCGACTTATGACTTTTTGCCGCTGCCGCACGAGCGAGGGCGCTCGCTCCTGCATTAAAACTGAAACTTTATTCTGGCGAAGACTGAGAATAGGGTCTTGCCGTTATAAATTTCTTCGAATCCTCGGCCTGGAACCAGCGACGATATGCCGCCCGTAAGGACAATGTTTTCGCTGAGCGGAGGACGATATTCGACTCCCGTGCCCAGGTCAGTGCCGATGCTGTGACGAATCCCGTGCTGGAACAGCAAGAGCTCCAGCGGTTCAGTCCGGTCGAAACGCAGGTAGTTGCCGTTCACGAAAGCGTGCAGCTTGGGGGTGAGGTTGAAATCCGCACCCAGATTAAACAGGTAAAGCCCCGGATTGACGAAGTTGGCCTGGCCTTCTTCTTTGTTCGAACGCAGGCTGGGTAGAAGACTGGACGGATTCATCAGCCCGATGCCGGTCCCGGTGAGGCGAAGGCCTTCGTGGTCCCAGAAACTGAAGGCGCTGCCGGCAAAGTGGGTGTCATCGACGATGGTGTCGAAACCGTGAGCCGTGCCGTCGGTGCGGGAGGCTCCGGAGCGGTTGCTGGAATCGCCGGAGGCGTAGAAGAACGACGCCCGGTAGCGCACCCAGTCTTTATCGACGGAAACTTCGAGCGCGGCCATTCTGGCGTCAATGTCAACCCGGCGTCCGGCGATGGGATTGAAATCATCGTGGCCAAGGACCTGGTAAAAGGCGTGGCTGAGATTGATGCGGCCAATATGGCCGTTGCTGGCCCATCCCAGGTAGTAGGCCCGGATGGCATGGGCGTTCACGTCCCCGTTTACCACCGCGCCGGCGGGGGCGGGGCGGACCAGGAATCCGTTGTCGTCGTAGTGGATGCTGGCGTCGTCGCGGTTGTAGTGAAAACTGAATTCGGTGGTGTAACCCTTGGCCAGAAAATCCTGTATGTAGATGTTGGCGACATAGACCTGCTGTCCGCGATTCTGAAATGTATTCAGTCCGCTGTTCGTATTCTTCTCGAGGAAGTTGAACCAGGCGAGATTGTAGGCCAGGCGGTTGGATCGCAGATTGCCGAAAAGTCGTACTCCGGGCTGCTCTTCGGAGAACAGGAACCCACGAAAGTCGCTGGTGAACTGCTGGATGCCGGCGCGAACAGAAACGAAATCGTAGTTCGGACTCAAATCGCGGATCTTGGCCTCAACGAAGGCCTCCTGCAAGCCCACGTGAGTGTCGAAGCGATTGATTCCCTCCCGCGGGTCTATGTTCACGATTCCGCGCTCGCGGGTCTGCAGGAAGTTGAGATTGATCTCGGGCGTGAAGTCGCACTCGGAAATCAACGGGGCGGAAAGAAGTATCACCGCGGAACAGGTCGAAAGAGAAACGTAAGTTTTGCGTGAGCAGGGCCTGCTCGCCGCGACCGAAAAAGTCGCCACTGTCCGGACGCTCGGTGTCCACCCCGCTGGGCAGGGGCAGGCGACGGCCATCCACGGCGGTTTCGCTGGTGCCGGTGAAGTTGAAAAACCAGCGCTGTCCGAAAATGGGATAGTCGCCCTTGAGACGATTGCGGTTGAACGGATCGTACCAGTGGCCCTTCACGTAGGGAGCATCGCGCTGCTGTTCGTAGCGGCGCCATTCCGGCATGGCGGTGTCCCAGCGGTCGGGCTGGGGAGAGAAGTTCGCAGATTCTGGCGGAATTGGTTCCGCTGCCGATTCAACCGCGGTGACTTCCGGAGCCGGACGATCCATGCCCGGATAAGGCGTGGTTGGAGCGGCCGCAGTCGGGGTGCCGGGCAATCCAGGCAAACCCGACGGCCCTTTACTCTCCGGAGCAAGCGCGGTCAGCGCGTGCATCTGAAGCGCTAAAGTCGAAAGCTCGCGCTTCGTCAGATCGAGTCGTTCAACGACCAGGGTCTTGAAACCGGGCTTGGCCAGCGTGAGTTTGTAGATCCCGAGCTCGACATCGCGCAGCCGGAAGATTCCTTCCGCGCCAGTGACGGTTTCATAGTGGGCGCCAGAGGCGTTGCGCAGTTCGAGCTGCACACCGGGAACCGCCCGTCCCTGCTGGTCCCGGACGATTCCCTGCAGCGACATCATGTTTGCAGGACGATGCTCCGGAATCTGGCGATCGGGTGCGGCTTGCGAGCTGGATTCCTGCGCCCGAGGCGCACCAAAGACAACAACGAAAGCAGGCAGAGAGCAACGGGCCATCGCAGCGTGAAAGCATGCGGCGACCTGGACCACAGGAACCCGTGCCAGCATCGGCCTGTCAGCACCCGTAGCCACCATCCCAAGGAGAGTTATGTCTTTTCGTACCATAGCGATTCTTCGCATGCAACAGAACTGCGGCCAGTGACTTTGGTTTGTCACTGGTACCGACACAGCAAACCAAAACCTCCACGCAGACTTGTTAAACTCGCCCGACGAGGGAGCGCGAACATGTCGCAGGCGGCAACGGCAGTCGAAGGGGAGCGGGTGGGGCGGTGTGGCGACCCCTGCGTGATGGTCATTTTCGGCGCAGCCGGCGACCTTACCCGCCGCAAGTTGATTCCATCGCTTTACAACCTGGCGAAATACAACCTGCTGTCGCGCGAATTCGCGATGATCGGCATTGCGCGCAACCCGATGACCAGCGACGAATTTCGCGCCAAGCTGGTGGCGGACCTGAAGGAGTTCGTGGACGGTCCCGTCGATCCGGATCTGCAGGAATGGTTTGAGCGGCACGTGTTCTACATCACCGGCGAATTTGCCGACCAGAGCACCTATCAGCAGCTCAAAGATCTTCTACTGAAAGTCGATAAGGACCACGCCACCCACGGCAATTATTTCTACTATCTCGCCACCGCGCCGGATTTCTTCGGCCCCATCGTGCAGCAACTGTCCGCCACCGGCCTGATGAAGGAGGAAAACCATCAGTGGCGCAGGGTGATCGTCGAAAAACCATTTGGGCGCGATCTGGATTCCGCCCGGGCGCTGAACCAGCAACTGCTCAAGGAAGTGGACGAAAAGCAGATTTACCGCATCGACCACTACCTGGGCAAGGAGACCGTCCAGAACATTCTGGCCTTTCGCTTTGCCAATGGAATTTTCGAACCGATCTGGAACCGGCGCTACATCGATCATGTGCAGATATCGGTGGGAGAAATCGTGGGCGTGGAACAGCGCGGCGGCTACTACGATACGGCCGGGGCGCTGCGCGACATGGTGCCCAACCACATCATGCAACTGATCAGCCTGACCGCAATGGAGCCGCCGATTTCGTTTCAGGCGGACGCCGTGCGCGACGAGCAGGCCAAGATACTGCACGCGGTGCAGCCTCTGAGTTCCGAGGACGTGTTGACCCGGACGGTGCGCGGACAATATGGCGAGGGCCAAATCGCGGGCCAGCACGTTCCCGCCTATCGTTCCGAGCCCGGCGTGCCGCCCGATTCGCGCACTGAGACTTTTGTCGCGGTGAAGCTGCAAGTGGACAACTGGCGCTGGGCGGGTGTTCCCTTCTACCTGCGAACCGGAAAACGCATGGCTTCGCGCAGCACTTACATCGTCATCCAGTTCCGGCGCGCGCCCTTTGTGCTCTTCCGCGACACCGAAGTGGAAAAGCTCATGCCCAACCAACTGGTGTTGCACATTCAGCCCGAGGAAGGAATCGCGTTGCGGTTTGCAGCCAAGACGCCCGGGCCGATCATGCGCCTGGGAACGGTGGACATGGATTTTCAGTACTCCGACTATTTCGGCAAGCAGCCCAGCACGGGTTACGAGCGCCTGCTGCACGATTGCATGGTGGGCGACGCCACCCTGTTTCAACGTGCCGACATGGTCGAAGCGGGGTGGAGCGTGGTCAGTCCGATGCTGGACCTCTGGAAAGCTCTGCCGCCGCGCAATTTTCCCAACTACGCGTCCGGCACATGGGGTCCGAAGGATGCCGACGAGTTGATGGAACGTGACGGGCGGCATTGGCGAAACTTCGAGCAGTAACGTGGATGGGCTGAAGTTGGAAAAGGCTGGACGTGGGATGGCCTGGAGTTGAGGCAGGCTCGACTTGAGGTCGGCTCGACTTGGGAAGCCTAGACTTGTGGAAGGGCACGACTTCAGTCGTGCCAAAAAAGGCGCTGGGGCGAAGGCGGCTTCAGCCGCTGCGGTTCGCTTGTCGCTTGAAGGTTAGTCTTCTGCGGAACACTGTGTGGAAGTCTGATTGTCATGCGCGTAGGACCACGGCAAACCCCAGCGGCTAAAGCCCTCCAGCCTAAGCCCAGGGTGGCACGAGTGAACTCGTGCCTTTCCCGGTTCGCAGTCTTGAGACATCGCTCTGCGTGAAGATCACCTTGCTTGAAGATCGCGTTGCCTTAGAGTTTGATCTTCGCTACTTGCTCTTCATCTCGTACACCCCGTCCCAGTCTGCTTCTGGCGCGGTTTCCATGAATTCCAGGGCGCGCTGCAGGAAGATTTGCGTCGGGCCATCTTCCGGAAAGGATGCGAGCAACTCCCCGAACGTTCCCGCAGCCTCGCGCCAGTTTTGCGCGTGGTACGCCTTCATGGCGTTCTCGAAGCGGGTGATCAGCGCCTCGTATTTCGGCCTGGCGGCTTCTATGTCCATCAATTCGTAAACCACGACCGGCTGATGCTTGCCTTTCACCCGGATTCGGTCCAGTTCGCGGCAGACAAACTGATCCGCAACCTGCCTGTAGGTTCCCTCGCTGATGACGATGTGGGAACGATATTGCTTGGTCATGCCTTCGAGGCGCGAAGCCAGATTGACGTTGTCTCCCATCACCGTCCACGCCAGGCGTTTGGCCGATCCCATATTTCCGACGTTCACCGGGCCGGTATTGAGACCAATTCCGATGGCGATCTCCTTGCGCCCTTCCGCGACCCATTTTGCGTTGAGCTTCTCCAGGCCATGAATCATCTCCAGGGCGCAGTGGCAGGCTCGCAGGGCGTGATCGTCCTGCGGGTAGGGCGATCCCCAAAAAGCCATGATGGCGTCGCCGATGTATTTATCGAGTGTGCCCAGGTTTTTGAAGATGACCTCGGTCATCTCACCCAGGTATTCGTTCAGCAGGCGCACCAGTTCGTCGGCGGTCATGCCTTCGGAAAGGCTGGTGAAACCGCGAATGTCGCTGAACATGACGGTCAGTTCCTTGGTCTCGCCGCCGGGGCGAATGTATTTCTGCGGATCTCTTTCGATCAGCGCGATCACGCCGGGTGACAGATACTGCGAGAAGGTCTTGCGGATCTTCCGCTTTTCGCGTTCCTCAAAGATCATGCGGAAGCTTGTGATCACGGCGTAGTTGGCCACCAGCGTGCCGGCGGGGATGACAAAGCTGAGCCACCTTCCCATGGAGGCGAAGCTGAAATAGACGAACCATCCGAATACGGCCAGGGCGCACACCAGGGAGAGCGTGGAATAGAGCGGCTTGATGCGCGCGAACCAGGCTCCGAATCCAAGGCCGAACAGCACGATAAACGCGGCGTCGATGAGGTCTTCGCGAATGCCGCGAGTGAGAAACGTGCGCCCGGGCTCGTCGCTGTGCAGCAGGTTGTCGATGATATTGGCGTGGACCTCGACTCCCATGTAGCTGGCGGTTCCGCTCTGGAAGGGCGTATTGCGCAGGTCGCCGATGGCCATGGCGGTGGCGCCCACCAGCACGATCTTGTCTTTGAGCGCGCCGGGCGGGACGGTGCCGTCAATCACGTCCGCCATGGAGTATTGCGGATAGGTCCGGTAGGGGCCCGTGTAGTTGATGAGCGCGGTGCCATCGCGCGATGGCAGCAGCAGATGCTTGCCGAACTGGATGCGCTCCAGTCCGGTTTCCGCGATGTACGCGGCGATCTCCTGGTCGGGAATCTTTTCATACTCCCGTACCGACTGCAGGGCGAGCGAGGGAAAGAAATCCTGGTCCTGGTAACGCATGATCAGGAGGGCATGGCGAAGCGTGCCGTCGGGATCAGGATTGATATCAATGAATCCGTACGACGATGCGGCTTCGGCGAGTTTTGCGATGTTGGCCTCGGCCCCGGCAGCGACCGTGCCCCCGTTCTCGATCCATGACTTCCCCAGGTCGAAGTCGCGGCCGTCTTTGGACTTGACCTTGAGCACCTGAGGAAATGCCTTGGCCCATGCGACATTGAAATACTCTTCTGCCTTTTTGGGATCGGACAGCCGGGCCCGCTGCTCATCCAGAAACAGGTGTCCGAGAACCACGTTGCCGGACTGCTTGAGCGCCGCGGCGAAAACAGCGTCCTGGTCGCTGGCGGCCTCCAGGTCTCGAATTTTCTTCAGAAAGGATGGCGGGGCGCCGGGCGCGATTTCCGCCTGGAGTTTCTGCAGGGCGGCCAGCGCCGAGTTGCTCTCTGGAGTGGGAAAAGTGGCGTCGAAAGCAATAACGCGCGCGCCCGCACCCGACAGGCTCTCTACCAGCTGGGCATATGAGTTTCGCGGGAGAGGAAAAGATCCCAGCTTCTGAAGAGTTTTTTCATCAATGCCGACGATGACTACGCGATCATCGTGCGGCCGCGTGCCGCGCAGGGCAAAACGCAGGTCCAGAGTGCGCAGCTCGATATTCTGGAGAAAGAGGAAGCCGGCGCGACGGTTGCCGCCAATTCCGGAATAGGCAAACAGTACCAGCCCGGCCAGCGTAACCAGCACGGCCAGCGCAAGATCCACCTGGCGGGCCGAGACTCTACCCAGACGCGCCGACCAACCCCGATTGGCTTGCGGTGTCATCCCGGTCTGGCGGGGTGTACGTTGGCCACCCGCAACATTCTTTCCGCCCGGCTTACTTGTTGCATTGCGACGGTGGCACGCCCACCGGACAGCCCGGCGGCCGCACCGGCGCGGTAGTCGTTCCCCGATCCACGGCGAAAGTAATACCAACCGCTGCTCCGGCGAATGCGCCCATCAGCAATGCCCAATGCCAGGGACTTGTCACTCCCGCGGTCGCCCCCGGCAAGGGCACGTCCGGAACATCGGTGGAACCCATGCTTGCGTTCTGCACATCGCGCGGTGTCGGCTGCGACTGGTAGCCGCCCGGGGGCACCTCGTTGGCGATTTCAACCATTTGGCCAGCCGTCAGGGTCACGGCATTGCCGGCATTGGCGGCGTTGGATGTGTTGTTCAAGGCCTGCGCGCCGTTCAGCGGCGTGACGCTGACCACTCCGGTGTAGCAGATTACGGTCGTCTTATTGTTTCCGTACTCGACGTAGAAATCGGTGCCGATCACGCCGATTACAGCGTTGGGCGTGTGCACTTCGAATTTGCCGTTGGGCTGCGTGATTTTCACGACCTTGCTGCGCAACCGGCCCGCGTTCATTTCCAGCGAGGTCTGCTGGGACGCGGCATCATGCTGAAGCACGCGCAATTCGCTATTAGAGCCCACGCTAAGGATGGAACCGTCATCCAGGCCGGCCCGCACCCGTCCGCTCGCGGCCGTCTTGAGCAGGTCATTCCAATCGAGTTCGTCTTTGGCCTTGGTGGTCTGTTCGTTTTTCGTGGCGGCAGGAATCAAAGCTTTGATCTCACCCGCGCGTTGTCCGGCCGCGGGCGGCGCGCCCAGGGCAGGCAGTGAAGACATCAAAAGGCAGAGAACTCCGGCGATCAGACGTCTGAAGGTGTCCACAATAATTCCCTTTCCCCAAGCAACAGCCTGTTTTTTGGGCTTAGGCGAATTGTGCCAGAGCGCCGGGGAAAGTCAACGTTACGGAGCCCCGGGAGTGACCAGTGTGGTTACACTAAGGTGTCGGCCCTGTCGTTTCCGGGCACGGGGCGTATTAAATTCCTTCCAGCGGCAGACTTGATGATCGAGAAAGAGATGCGCCTGGCCTATCGAAACCAAATGACGCCTCACCCGGTCCGGTCCGCGATGGTTTATGTGTCCTCCTTAATGCTGGCGGGCAGTCTGCTGATGTCATGCGGCGGGGGAGGCACGACGCCGGCTTCTTCTCCATCCGTGACGCCTACCCCGCTCAGCGCGGCTGACGTCCAGCAGGTGGTTCAGGACGCAGCGCAATCCGCAAACGCTCCGCTGGTCATTGCCGTGGCCGATCGGGCGGGGAAAATTCTGGCCGTGTTCCGTAATGCCGGCGCGCCTCTGACCTCCATCGGCAATTTCGGAGCCACCGTCGATAGCAATGAGCTGGCCGTAGCTCTGGCCCGCACCGCAGCGCTGTTCAGCAACAATCAGGCGCCGCTCTCCAGTCGAACCGTTCGCTTTATCAGCGGCATTCACTTTCCTCCCGGAGTTTCGGATGCGCCCAACGCGGACCTGTACGGGATCGAGAACACCAATCGGGGTTGCCCCCTGAATGCCACTTTCCTGGCGGGACAGAACATAGATCCAGCGCGTTCAATCGACGGGCTGAGCCCGGGTTTGGGAGTAATCACCGGCAAAGCTGATGCCGACGACAGCAATCCCGCAGCGGTGAATCCGGGGGGCGTACCGCTATTCAAGAATGGCGCCGCTGTGGGAGGGGTTGGAGTGGTGAGTACATCGGCCGCGATCGCCGAGTTTGCCGCTTTCTCCGGCGCGTCACAAGCGGGCTTTCTGCCAACGGTGGCGCAGCTTCCTCCGCCCGGCGTGGTGATTATCGGCGGCATTGCCTTGCCCTTCGTGAACCAGACGACTGCTCCCAGCGGGGTGGGGCCGGGGTCCGCAGGGGGGACATTCGTAGTTGGACCACTGGCGGGCGGACTGCCGCCGGAAGGCGATCTGGTGGGGCCCGTGGGCGGAGCGTCGGGACTGACCCAAAACGATGTGGCCACCATCATCAATCATGCCGTCGCCACCGCGGAGATGACGCGCGCCGTGATTCGCCTTCCCGCCGGTTCGCGGGCTCGAATGACGATCGCGGTGGCTGACCTCGACGGCACGGTGCTGGCTTTGCATCGCATGTCCGACGCGACCGTATTCAGCATCGACGTAGCAGTGGCGAAGGCGCGCAACGTGATTTACTTCAGCAATCCGGCGGGCACTCCGGATTTGCCGGGAGTGCCGGCGGGCACGGCGGTCACGAACCGGACGATAGGATTCGGCGCTCAGCCGCTCTTCACGCCGGGCATCGATGGATCCGGGCCTGGTCCTTTCTTCAACCTGTTTCTGTTTGATCTGGCGCACCCCTGCACCCAGGGTTCACAGGCCGCCAATGCCGATCAGAACGGAGTCGTATTCTTCCCCGGCAGTCTGCCGCTCTATAAAAATGGCGCGCTGGTGGGAGGATTGGGCGTGAGCGGCGACGGAGTGGACCAGGACGACTTCGTAACACACGCCGGCGCTATGGGCTTCGAGGCACCCCCCTCGATGCGGGCCGATCAGGTTGAAGTGGACGGGGTGCGGCTGCCCTACCAGAAGTTTCCGCGGAACCCCACCGACTGAACCGCAGCCAGCCCGTGTGGCAATTTCCGCGCCTCTAGACATTGGGCTGGTAGGTTTTCTTTGCGTCCGTCTTCTCTTTGCGTCCTTTGCGGTGAAGGTCTTTTGGACGATTCAGGCAAAGTCAAACTCTTTACCGCCAAGGCCGCAAAGAGAAGCCGCTAAGGACGCAAAGAAAACACCAGATGTAGCAGACGGCAATTTTAAGTTGCAAATCACGAGCTGTGTTCGATAAGGTTCTACCTCACCTTCAGCCAGTTGCGCTGGCGCATCCCATGGTTACCGACTGCCATATCCATATCCAGCCGCTGGAGATGTTCAAGCCGGAGGCGCTGGCGCTGTTAAAACATAAACGGCCGAATTTCGATCAGATCGTGGAATTCTGCCACTCGCCCAAAGCTTTCCTGAAATATCTGGACGCAGCCGGCATCGGCCGGGCGGTACTGATCAATTACGTCGCGCCGGAAGTGATTGGCTTCGGTCCCGAAGTCAACCAATGGGTGGCCGACTACACCAGGGCTGACCCCCGGCGGCTCATCCCGTGTGGAGGCCTTCATCCCCGGCACTCCCCCAACATCATGGCGGATGTCGAGCAGATTCTGCGGCTGAAAATCCGCATGATCAAGATCCATCCTCCGCACCAGTTGCTGTTTCCCAACGACTACCTTCATGGCGTGAAGGAGCTGGAAATCATCTATCGCGCGGCGGAGGCCAACGGCGTTCCGGTCATGTTTCATACCGGAACATCAATTTTTCACGGGGCCCGCAACAAGTACGGGGATCCCATTTACATCGATGATGTCGCGGTGGATTTTCCCAAGCTGAAAATCCTTCTGGCGCACGGCGGGCGGCCGCTCTGGATGGACACGGCGTTCTTTCTCCTCCGCCGCCATGCCAACGTCTATCTGGATATCAGCGGCATTCCGCCCAAGACTTTGCTCAAATATTTTCCGCGGCTGGAGGAAATCGCGGCCAAGACGCTGTTTGGCACCGACTGGCCTGGCCCCGGCGTTCCCGACATCAAGAAAAACCTGGACGACTTCATGGCCCTGCCCCTGAAAGAAGAAGTACGGCAGCAGATTCTGTCCGGCACTGCGGCGGGGATCTGGCCCGAATAAAACAGCAGTCAGGTTCGGGTCAGTGTGGGTCGGACACTCACTTCGGCTTGACGCTGAAGTGGCTGGCTATGCATTGCCAGCGCCCATCCAGGTTCATCCAGGTATCGGTGAAGCGGCCGCGGCGCTCCCAGGGCTTGCCCTTGTCCACTCCCTTTTCGTAGTAGGCGCCGGTCACGACCGCCGTATTTCCGTAAGAATGAACCACCATGTTGGAGGATTGCAGGGCTTCAGGACGGTAGGACTTGTCGGCCACGGAGGCGACGATTTGAGACTTGTTGTAGAGCGTGCCCTCGGCCACGGTCATGACGAAATCATCCGCCAGCAGGAGCCGCACGGCGGGCGCGTCGTTATTCAACTCGGCGCGGTTCCACAGATTCTCCATGGCAATGACCTTCGATGAATCCTGTGCGCCCGCCCGGGACGGGAGTGTCAACCACAGGCCCAGCGCGATGATGATAAGGATTCGTCTCATGAGGCCTCCGTCGCGAGTCAGGTGAAGTATATAGCGGAAGCGATCAGCTTCCGCAAAACGCGGGAGGCCTCTTGAAATGCGCATGAGAACCGGATTTGACCGAGCAGTCCGCGCTGAAGTTCTGGCGTGAGGCTGTTCGGGCCGCCGCAGCCTGGTCCGCCCTATTTTTTCTTGGGAGCGGAATCGCCCTTGGCGGCAAAGGTACGCACGAATGTCACTACCGCATGGATTTCGTCGTCGGTGATGTTGCCTTTGAAACCGGGCATGTTGCCTTTTCCGTCGGTGACCGACTGCGTGAGTTCCGCATCCGATTTGCTCTGAACCGCCGCGGACCGCAGGTCGGCTACCTGCAGGCTCTTTCCCACCGGAGTGTTGCCGCTGCCGTCCGGCCCGTGGCAGGTGGCGCACTTCGCCTTATACACATTTTCGCCGGCTGTATTGCCCTGACCGGCGGCCGGGCTTGCGGCCATCGTGACGGCAATAACCAGCAGCGCGACGGCCACCCCTGTGTCAACCAGCCGCGGCTTCCTCTTCGGTAGTTTCATAGTCCCCCAGATATCTGCGATAACCAGTCGGATCTGCGCCCGCCCGGTCGCGTTGAAATCACGTCATTCTAGTTGGTTCAGCCCAGCCAAATCAACGGCGTGGAGTCTGTCCCTTTATCTCGTCTCCTCTCTCCAGTCCCGTGGCGTACGAAAGCGTGTACGCTGGCGGGCAGACGCCCCGTGCTGTCCTTTTTTACGATGGCCCGTTCATCGACCCGTCGCGTCACGGGTCAGGAGATGGCTCATGGCGTCCTCCGAGTTCCCCTCTTCGGCTGCAGGAGTGGCCCTCCCGCCCTGGCAACTGGAATACGAAGCCGCCCTGCGGGAAACTGACCACAAGACTCTGTTCAAGCGAATCGAGGTCGCGGAACCCGCAATTCTGGCTCGCCGCGATTTCCTGCTGCAGAGTTTCGACGGTTTCGCCGAACGGCGGGAAATCGAGACCGCGTTGAACAAACTGCGCCGCCTGAAGAAGGAAGTCCTGAAGTTTTTCTGAAATCGAAGACGCCTGTCAACCATCCCGAATCCGTTCGAACCCTCCGCACTCAACCTGATCAATTTACCGGCCCCTCCTCCGGCAACGGGATTGCGCCGCGCAGTTGTAGCGTCCGCACTGGAATCGATTTTCAGGTCGGGCAGGCGCCCCGCTTCGCAATTCCAGCCCGCCGGAAGCACCGGCTACTCCTTTTGGACTGGACAACCGAAAGCAAACGATATAAAAAGAAAGGGCAATCATAAGCCCTGGTTTCGGGACAACCGTGCTCAACGAAGAACGCCGGCGGGCCATTATCGAAGATCTGGAGCGCGATGGCCGTGTACTGGTCGCGGACATGGCCCGGAAATTCGACACTTCCCAGGTCACGATCCGGAAAGATCTGGAAGTCCTGCATGCCCACGGCCTGGTGCACCGCACTCACGGAGGCGCTTTGCCTGCCCGCGAAGGAGCGCTGGAAGATCCCTCCCTGCGGGAAAAAGAAAAGTTGCACCGCAAGGAGAAGGTGCGGATTGCGGCTTCCGCGGCGGCCCAGGTCAAGGAAGGGCAGGTGGTGATTCTCGATTCCGGCACCACCACCACCGCCATCGCGCGCGCATTGCGAAACTTTCATAACGTTACGATTATCACGAACGGGCTAAACATTGCAGCCGACCTGACCGGGGCCCCGGTCGAAGTGATCCTGACCGGCGGCACCGTGCGCAAAAACTCTTTTTCGCTGGTGGGACCGATCGCGGAGGAAACCTTGCGCGGATTGAATGCCGATATTCTTTTTCTCGGTGTGGACGGCTTTGATGTCCACTATGGGCTCAGCACGCCCAACCTTCTTGAAGCCAAGGTAAATCGCGTCATGGTTGAAGTTGCGAAGCGAACCGTCGCGGTGTGCGATTCCAGCAAGTTTGGCCGCCGGAGTTTGTCCATGATTGTCCCACCCACGGCTTTGCAGGAAGTCATCACCGACCACGGCATTCCCAAGTCCGACCTTAAGGCTCTGAAGAAGATGGGAATTGAGGTGACGCTTGTCTGACCGTAGCCTGTCTGGACAGAGCTTGTCTGCACAGCAGAAAGCCGGGCCGTCCACGGCGGCGGGCGCTCCAGGCGCCGATTCCCTGGCCGAAATTCTCTCTCAGCCCCAGTTCTGGGGCCGTTGCTTCGAGGGCCTGGAACGCGAAGGATCGCTGACCCACATCCGGCAGCCGTTTCGCTCCGCCAGCCAATGGCTGTTCATCGGCTGTGGCTCAAGCTACTACGTTGCACTTGCGGCGGCGGCAGCCTGGAGCCGTATCACCGGAATTCGCGCCCGGGCAATTCCAGCTTCGGAGTTGTTGCTCTTTCCCGACCTGGTGCTGGCGGATTCGGAAGACCTTGCCGCGGTCGTGATTTCCCGTTCAGGCAGTACCTCGGAGGCCGTACAGGCGGCGCGATTGCTGGAGCGGGAAAAGAACATTCGGGTGCTGGCCGTCACCGGCACGCCCGACCAACCGCTCGAGCAGATCGCCACCGCCACTCTGCCGCTCCTCCCCTGCGATGAGAAAAGCACGGTGATGACGCGGTCATTCACGACCATGCTGCTGGGCCTGCAATACCTGGCCGCATGCCAGGCCGACGATTCCAGTCTGCGGCAGTCCCTCGGCAGATTGTCCAGCCTGACGCAGCCGGCCATGGATAGCCTGCATCCCCGGGTCCGCGACTTTGTCGGCGCTCGCCAATTTGCCGACTACGTGTGCCTGGGACAGGGACCATTCTTTGGTTTGGCCTGCGAGACTGCGCTTAAGATCACGGAGATGTCGGTATCCTATGCGCAGAGCTTTCATACCCTGGAATTCCGCCACGGACCCAAGTCGATTGTCGGGCCGGAGACGCTGATCATATTCCTGCTGTCCGAGCAGGGATACGACGCCGAGTGTGATGTTCTGCAGGAAATCAAGGGGCTGGGAGCGACGACGCTGGCGGTTGCCAATCGGGCGGACAAACGCGCCCGGGATGCCTCCGACCTTCTCGTCGAATTTGATCTCGACCTGCCGGAAGTGGCCCGCCTGGCGCCTTACGCGTTTGCCGGCCAGTTGACCGGCCTCTATACCGGACTAAGAAAGGGTCTCGACCCTGATCACCCGCGCAATTTAAGCCGGGTGGTGGTGCTCGATGAAGAGAAAGCACTTCCCTGACGTAACTGGCCCCAAAGTTACTAAAGATAGGCCAAACTCGCGGAAATAGCCCATTCGTGCCATTCCCAGGTCCCCCTACTAACGATAGGCTGTTCATGAACAATCTTTCGGGGGAGGGCTTGTTCGACGAGCGTCCCATGACTCAAACGAGTCTGGGACGTTTTGTTTTGGTGCCAGAAACAAGCTCCGCCGCGGCGCTCCCACTCCTGCCAGCCCGCGTACATTGAACTGATATATTGACTTCGGCAACATCCGCG
>CAVOVU010000009.1:0-225160 GCA_963699935.1 Terriglobia bacterium | reverse complement strand
CCGACTGCGACTACCAGCAGCAAGGGCAGCGAAATGGCAAATTCCAGGATCTCGGCGCCGTCGTCCGCCCGCAGGGTCGCCCACATCGAGGAGAGTGCTCGCGCGAAGAGCGATCGCTCGACCCATGCCCGCCGCCGCACTATGCCCGACAGTGACACTGCTAGTCCTCCTGCCGCGCTTCCGCTTGTGCCCGGATCGTGACGTTCTGCAGGATTGGCGACAGTCGCGGTGGGCAACACGAGATTCCGTTCAATTTGAAGTTGTACGGATAGTCGAGGCTGACGATTGCTCCACGTTCGACCATCGGCGACGCTAGGATTCAACGGTTGGTCTAATAGCACAGTAAAATTCTGTACCTGCCCCGGATCAAGATGAGCTCGCGACCAGAATCGGATTGACCAACATTGTTCTGGATGTAGGCCGAAGTCCGGGGAATGTTTCCGCAAGTCGCGCAATTATTAGCCGCCGCCGCCAGCGCCCCCTGCCGCGCCGCCCGGTTCACCGTAGTATAAATATTGAATGCCCGCGCGAACCACATGATCCCGAACAGCAGCATGAACAGCAACGGCAGCACCACCGCCGCCTCGGCGATTTCCGCTCCCGCAGCATCGCCGAGCAGCCTGCTCCACCAACTGTTGTCTTGAGTCCGCGTCATACTACTCCCCACGCCTGTCCCACAGTATAAAGAACAACCGTCACTGCCACCGCCACTCCAAATGGTATCTTCAGAGATTCCGGATTATCCAGCGAAACCTCCGGGCCGGGCAGGTGCAGCGAAAACAGTCCAGCCACCATGTGGACGATATTGCGGGCCGTCCGCCCCACTCGCTTCTTCCAGATGACCAGTACCAGCGCCATCAAGCCCGCCACCAGGATCGTCCCCAGTAGCACCGTGATCAGCCTCGACGGCCCCAAAAACGCGCCCAGCGCCCCCACCAGCTTCCAGTCCCCGGCGCCCAGACTTCGAACCAGCACAAAGGGCAACAACAGCCCTAACCCCAGTCCAACGCCAAGCAACGATTCTTTCGCTCCCACCCAGCCCGCAGCCAGCGAATTCAGCGCAATTCCGGCGACCAGAGCCGGCACCGTCAGCCAATTGGGAATGCGCCGCCACCGCCAGTCAGTGACGCCCGCAATCAACGCCGGGACTGTCGCTAACATCCACACCCCCTGTTTCAGCATCGGCCAGACCTCGTCCCGTGACCCCGGGGACGAGCGAAAACAGCCGGAATTTGGCTCCAGGGGATTGCCATCCAAATGTACGGAACCGGCGGCCGGTAAGGGTCAAAACCAGCCTCAACTGCGGATTATGAGCGGTAAACGAAGCCAAGTCAACGACAAGAAAGTGCCGGTCGAAGCTGCCCGAATGGCGTCCTGATTCACCGCCCTTTGCGCCCTTTGCGCCTTTGCTTTGCGTCCTTTGCGGTAAAGGCTTTGACCTTGCCGTAAGTCACGCCAAAATCTCAACCGCAAAGGACGCAAAGAAATCCGCAAAGGACGCAAAGAGGCCCCCGCTTTGTCCCCCGGACAATAAAAAAGGCCCGATCACTCGGGCCTTCTGTATGAATACTCTACCGCCTACTGGCTCAGAGGATGCCCGCCCGTCCGCTCCGCCACAATCTTGCGGGCATTTTCCGCCAGTGATTTGGCCTGCGGCAGTAACTCCAGAGCCTTGGTTACCTGCGGATCCGTCTCCGCCCGCACCTTCAGCCCTTCCTCCTGCCCAAACACATCGACGAAAATTTCGCTCTTAATGTTGGACCGCACCCAGGCGTTATTCTCCAGCAGCTCCGCCTCGGTGTAGGCAATCTTTTCGTCGTCCATGAATTTGCGGAAGTCCTGCAGCACCACATCATCCACTTCAAAATTCTTGGCGGGATGATGAGTCACGGCATAGTGCTTGGCGAAATTGAAGAAGGCGTAATGCTGCAGCAGCGAATCCTGGAAGTGATTGCTCTTCACCGCCGCGATCTTCACGTCGGGTGTGATCCCGCCGCCGCCGTACACCGTGCGGCCGCTGTCCGTGAGCTTCACTTCGCGGTTGGCGTTGTGCTCGTTCTCTTCGCTCTCGCGATTGAAGTAATAGTCATAAAGCGAGACGTTTGCGTAGTCGCGCTGAATCAAACGCATGCTCGGGGTGTAGTACTTGGCCGTGGTCAGCGCCAGTCCAGTGTTCTCTGATAGCGGATACACCGTCTGCACCAGGCCTTTGCCGAAGGTGGTTTCGCCGACGATCAGTCCGCGGTCGTGGTCCTGAATCGCGCCCGCCACAATCTCCGCCGCCGAAGCTGTTCCCCGGTTCACCAGCACCACCAGCGGGTAGTCCTTGCCCCCGTTGCCGTGCGCCGCGGTGTACCTTTTTTCCGGTGAAGACCGGCCGTGGTGCGAAACGATCAGAGCACCCTTATGCAGAAACTTGTCCGCCACGCCCACGCCTTCGTTGAGCAGCCCGCCGGGGTTCTGCCGCAGATCAAGAATCAATCCCTTCAGGTCGCCCATCTGGTCGAGCGCGTCCGCTACTTCATGTTCCGTAGTCTCGTTGAAACCCGAAACGTGCATATAGCCGATTCCGGGCTTGATCAGGAAATGCAGGTCCACGCTGTAACGCGGAATCTCATCACGCACCACGGCGAATTCCAGCGGCTTGTCCGCGCCTTCGCGCAGTATTGTGATGTGGACCGTGGTCCCCTTGGGCCCCTTCAGCAGGTCGGCGACATCGCCCGTGCTCATGTTGTCCGTAGGCTTGCCGTCCACTGCCGCGATGATGTCACCCGGCCGGATGCCGGCGCGATAGGCGGGCGTCCCCACAAACGGCGCAATCACGATCACCTTGTTATTGCGCGGTCCCACCGTCATTCCCACGCCGTAATATTTCCCGCGCTGATCTTCGCGCAGCAGGGAATAGGCCTTGGGATCGAAGAAATTCGAATGCGGATCGAGCACATGCAGCATCCCCGGAATGGCCCCGTTGTAAATGGCCTTGTCGGGGTTCACCGGCTCCGCATAATTCTGTTCCACCACGTCATACACCGTGGTGAATTGCCGCAAGCTGTCGCGGACGTCGGCATCGCCACCGGGAGCGGCCGAAGGATTGATCTTCTGCCCGAATACGATCCCGAGAAATCCGCAGGTTACAAGAATGAATACAACCAGGAAGAGTGCGCGACGAGAACTACCCACCATCATTTTTTCCTTCGCCGGGGACGTAGAAACACCCCAGCACACCGCATCTTATCGAAGTATAACGCTGTCCAGCCCACTTAGCCACTTTTCGGCTACCCGGAAGTAACCTGGATCGCAACGGTCGCTATCCCATGACCCGCTACTGAATTGGATGCGCCAGCCGAATCTTGGGTTCCGCCGGACGGGCGGCCGCCTGGCTTCCTTCGTGTACCTTCGCGTCCTTCGTGGTTTGACGATTTAAGACCTCGCAACCCGCGCCCGATTGCCGCCAATCCGCTCCGGCAGTATCATGGAGTCATGAACCTGGGTTTCCCAGAGATGATTTTTCTCTTCCTGTTTGCCCTGATCCTTTTCGGGCCCAAGAAATTGCCCGAAATCGGTCGCCAGATCGGAAGGGCCCTCAATGAATTCAAGCGGGCCTCGAACGAGTTCAAGGCACAAATCGAGTCCGAAATCTCCCAGCTCGATCTCGAAAACAACCGCCAGACCATTCTCCCACCGGTCCAGGCCCCGGCCGGCTCCATAGCCTCCGGCAGCGGGCCTCGCCCCGAGATATCTGTCCCTGAGACGAATTCACTGGCCAAGGCCCCCGATGCCTGAGATGGCCGCCGAGCTTCCCCCCGCCGACGAGTCTCACGACGGCCTTACCGCCATGAGCTTCCTCGACCACCTCGAGGAACTGCGCCGCCGCCTCATTTATTCCATCATTGCCGTCACCGTAGGCTTCTTTGCCTGCTGGAATTATCACGAGTTCATCTTCACCTTCGTGCAGCGGCCCATCATGGACGCCCTGCGCCACAATGGGATGGCCGAGAAGCTGGTCTATCTGAACCCCACCGAACCCTTCAACCTTTACTTGAAGGTGGCTGCACTCGCCGGCCTGTTCGTGACTTCGCCCATCGTGCTCTACCAGGTATGGATGTTCATCTCTCCCGGCCTCTACCGCAACGAAAAGCGCTACGTATTTCCCTTCATGTTCTCCACCGTCCTGCTCTTCCTGTCGGGCGGCCTGTTCGCTTACAAGATGGTCTATCCCGCGGCCCTGACCTTCCTGATCGACTACGGCAAACAGTTCCAGCCGATGATCACAATTGGCGAATATACCGACCTGTTCCTTACCATCATGATCGGCATGGGCGTCATCTTCGAGCTGCCCATCCTGGTTTTCTTCCTTTCGCTGATGGGTATCGTCACCGCCGGCTGGATGTGGCGCAACCTGCGCTATTCGATCCTCGTGATCTTTATCATCGCCGCCATCATCACTCCCACCACCGACATCCTGAACATGTGCATCTTCGCCGCGCCCATGGTCGCGCTCTACATCCTGAGCATCGGCATCGCGTTCCTGGTCCATCCCAAGCAACGCAAGGCCCGCCAGGCCCGAAAAGATCGATGAGGAGAATCAATACCACCCGCGCACACGTAGGGGCGGGCGCCCCCGCCCGCCCAGCCGAGCAAAGCTCGGCAAGTGATCAGCCAGACGCTGGCGCCACGGAGCTGTTGTGCTGGGTTTGCTGATCTTCATCCATCAGGCTCCAGCCCAATCCTTTAACGCCGCTCGCGCCCTGCAATATACCCGCGAGGTAGTCGCTTTCGGCCCGCGCCCCATCGGCAGCCCGAATCACAAGAAGCTTGAAACCTACATCCTGACGCGCCTTAAAAACGACCACGTGGAAGACGACGCCTTCACCGCCGATACGCCCGAAGGCAAGTTCCCCGTGCGTAACATCATCGCCAAATTTCCCGGCACCCGCGACGGCGTGATCGTCATCGCCGGCCACTACGACACCAATTACCCGCTGCGCGATACCGGCTACGTTGGCGCCAACGACGGCGGCTCCTCCACCGCTATTCTGCTCGAACTGGCCAACCAGCTTCGCGGCAAAAAGCGCGCCGGCTACAGCGTCTGGCTGTTGTGGACCGACGGCGAAGAAGCAGTAAAGAATTGGACCGCCACCGACAGCCTCTACGGCGCCCGACACCTGGCCGACAAATGGCAAAAAGATGGCACGCTCAAAAAGATTAAGGCTTTTCTGCTGGCCGACATGATCGGCGACGCCGACCTCAACATCGACCGCGATACCAACTCCACCCCCTGGCTCGAAGACAAGGTTTACCAGGCGGCGGCGCACCTGGGCTACCAGTCCCACTTCTTCGCCCGCACCATCGCCGTCGAAGACGACCACCTGCCCTTCGTTCATCTCGGCGTTCCCAGTGCCGACCTCATCGACCTCGACTACGGCTACGGCAACGTCTTCCATCACACCCCGCAAGACACCATGGACAAACTCAGCCCCAAAAGCATCGAGATCGTCGGAAGCGTTATCCTCGAAACCATTCGCATTCTCGAAAACCCCAACTGAGAACCGGGAACTGAAAACTGAGATCTGAAGTTAGCAAGCCCGTGTGGGGCGGACACTCCTGTCCGCCGCCTTTGACTTTGATTTGTACGCAGATTTTGACGCTTTGATTGTGAGACCGCAGTGTGATTTAGGATAAAGTCAAAGGCGGCGGACAAGAGTGTCCGCCCCACACAATGTTTTACTCGGGGCGCTGATTGCTACTGTTCTGGATCTTATTCAATCTTTTTGTCCTCGCCATGCTGGTGCTCGACCTGGGCGTGTTCCATCGCCGCGCCCACACCGTAAAGTTTCGCGAAGCCTTGGCCTGGAGCGTGGTCTGGATCGCCCTGGCTGTCATCTTCGCGGTCGTGGTCTTCTTCTGGCACGGTCGCACCCCCGCGCTGGAGTTCGTCACCGGATACGTCATCGAGCTTTCCCTCAGCGTGGACAATCTTTTCGTCTTCCTGCTGATTTTCCGTTTCTTCCAGGTGCCGGCCGTCCACCAGCACAAAGTCCTGTTCTGGGGAATCCTGGGAGCGCTCATCATGCGCGCCGTCTTCATCGCCGCCGGCGTGGGCCTCATCCAGAGATTCCACTGGATCGTTTATGTCTTCGGCGCCTTCCTGGTGTACAGCGGCATCAAGCTGTTCTTCCAGGAGGAGGCCGAGATCCATCCCGAGAAAAATCCGGTGCTGCGTCTGTTCCGCCGCTTTGTACCGGTGACCAGGGACTATGAGGGCGACAAGTTCTTCGTTCGCCGCCCCGGACTCTACGCCACGCCTCTGTTCGTCGTCCTGCTGGTGGTCGAGACCACCGACCTGCTCTTCGCCGTCGATTCCATCCCTGCCATCCTCGCCATTACCCGCGACGCCTTCATCGTTTACACCTCAAATGTTTTCGCCATCATGGGCTTGCGCTCCATGTACTTCGCCCTCGCCGGTATGATGGAAATGTTTCGCTACCTGCATTACGGACTCTCCCTGGTGCTGGTCTTCGTGGGCGCCAAGATGCTTCTCTCCCACTATCTCGAGATTCCGACCCCCGTGGCTCTGGCGGCCGTGGCCGGCGTCCTCGCCATCTCCGTAATCGCCTCCGTGGCCAATCCCAAGAAAGCAACGTAGGCGCGAGCGCCCCGCTCGTGCATCGGCGCCGCCTGAGTCTCCAAGGGCGCCATTGCCTTCCGGCCCGATCAGCTTAAGTTATGATGAGAACGCATGACCCGTGTAACCATCGCACTTCCGCCGCGTCCCTATGACGCTGTAATCGAGAACGGCCTCCTGCACCGTTCCGGCGTAGCACTCCGCAACCTCTTCGCTGCAAAACCCCAACCCCTGTTCATCGTCACCGTCCCGCCCGTCCGCCGCAAGTGGGGAAAAAAGCTGACCGCATCCCTTTCCGCCGCTGGATTTGTCCCGCAGATTTTGGAGATGCCCAATGGCGAACGCCACAAGAAGCTAGCCACGGTAGAAAAACTATCCGAGCAGTTGAGCCGCCTGGGCGCGGACCGGAATTCCGTCATCGTGGCTTTCGGTGGCGGCGTCGTCGGCGACGTGACCGGCCTGCTCGCCTCACTCTACATGCGCGGCCTCGAACTGGTGCAGATTCCCACCACCGTGCTGGCGCAGGTGGACGCCTCCATCGGTGGCAAAACCGGGGTCAACCTGCGCGCTGGAAAGAACCTGGTCGGGACCTTCCATCATCCCCGCATCGTCCTCATCGATCCCGCGGTCCTCGCCACGCTGCCCGACCGCGAATTCCGCGCCGGTCTTTATGAAGCGCTCAAATGCGGTGTCATCGGCAAGCCGGAACTGTTCCGCGCCCTGGAAAGTG
The DNA here is from genome assembly GCA_963699935.1 of Terriglobia bacterium. GTDB lineage: Bacteria > Acidobacteriota > Terriglobia > Terriglobales > Acidobacteriaceae > JAIQFF01. The sequence continues at coordinate 217,805 of CAVOVU010000009.1, read as the reverse complement.
TGGATGCAAAGAAATTACGCCGCGACCCCGTCAAGCTGGAATGGATCATCGCAGAATCAGTCCGCCTGAAAGCTGAAGTCGTCTCCTCCGACGAACGGGAAAATGGCCTGCGCAGAGTGTTGAACCTCGGCCACACCATCGGCCACGCGCTCGAGGCGGAGACCGCATACCGGCATTTCCTGCACGGCGAGGCGGTGGCCTGGGGCATGATCGCGTCCGCCCGAATTGCATCAGCCGTAGATCGCATCGACCGGGCCGGCGCCGCCCGCATTACCGACGCGGTGCGTGCTCTGGGTCCTCTGCCAAAGGTCAAGTCGCGCAGCCGCGACATCCTTCGTTTGCTCAAATCCGACAAAAAGACCCGCAACGGCGTCGTGCATTTCGTCCTGCCCCGCGAAATCGGCAAAGTCGAAATCGCAAACGACGTACCCGAGCAGGTGGTGCTCGAAGCCGTTGATGAGCTGCGCCGCCTCTCCCGCTAGCCCCTGGAAGATAGAGGACGGGCGTCCTCGCCCGTCATTGGAAGGGAGATTGGAAAGCGAGATTGGGAAGCGAGATTGGGAAGGGCGCGAATTCAGAGGCTGCGGAAAAACTCGCAAATGTCGGACCTTCCGTGGAAGAGCGGCCCTTCAGGGCCGCGTAAGTCGTCAGGAATGTATGCGGGCTTCAGCCCCCGTGGTCGCTTCGTGCGGGCAAAGTGAGTTTTTCCGCAGCCTCCGTCGTGCCGCGAAGAGCGGCGGAAGGGAGATAGGGAAGGGCACGACTTTAGTCGTGCCGTACAAGACGCCGAAAACGTCGCGCTTTAGCGCCTGAGGTTGGCTGTTCGCGTCCTCGCCCGAATCTCGAACTCGCTCAGTCAAAAAACTGACAACGGAAATTTCATCATGACCGATTCCACCAAATCCGCTGTCCTCGGCGCTGCCCCTGAAGGCGCCACCGACCCCCAATCCGCCGCCCGCGCCGTGCGCGCCATGTTCACCTCCATCGCGCCCCGCTACGATCTGCTGAACCATCTCCTCTCTTTCAATATCGACCGGCTCTGGTGGAGAAAAACGGCCCGGGCTTTTGCCAACATTCTCTCCCGCCCGGAATCTCAGGTCCTCGACTTGTGTTGTGGTACGGGCGACATGACGCTGGCCCTGCGCCGCCAGGCCGGGAAGTCCTGCCCCAGAATCCTGGGCGCCGATTTTTCTCACGCCATGCTGCAGCGGGCCCGCCAGAAAGCCGCCGCCACCCCTTTGCGCTGGATCGAAGCTGATGCTCTCCGCCTGCCTTTTCCCGACGCGCATTTCGATCTGATCACCTCCGCCTTCGGCTTTCGCAATCTGGCAAGTTACGATGCCGGACTGCGCGAGATCATGCGCGTCCTGCGCCCCGGCGGAGAATTTGGCATCCTGGATTTCGGAGAGCCTGAAGGCCTGGTGGGAAACTGCTACCGGCTGTACTTCAAACACGTCCTGCCGGCGGTCGGCACACTCATCTCAGGGGTGAAAGGGCCCTACGCCTACCTGCCCGCATCGGTGGCGCGCTTTCCCGCTCCCGGCGAAATGCTGCAACGCATACGCGAAGCCGGCTTCCGCGAATCTTCCTGGACCCCATATACCCTCGGCATCGCCGGCTTGTATCGCGGCAAAAAGTAGCGCCGGCGTCCCGCCGCTGTCGCGCCGGCGTCCCGCCCCCGCAGCACCGCAACCCTAAACCTCAGCCGCGGACTGCTCCACCTTCATTGCCGTCTCGCTTTTGAAGCAATCCGCAAACGCGTCCGCAATCGAGTACCGAATCACATCCTCATAACTCTCGCCCAGAAATTTCCGCAGGCGATCGGTACTCAGCAGGTATTCGCCGGTCATGTAAGGCGCGGCCTCGGGCGGAATGGACGTAATCCCCAGCTGCCACATCATTTTCAGCGCCAGCCTGAATGGCAGCTTGCCCGGCAGCCGCCACAGTTTGGCCTGGGCCACCTCGATGCAGCGCTCGATGGTCATCGGCTCGCCGCGTCCCGCTACGTTGAGCACGGTCAGGCGTTGCGACTCGGGCTCCGTCTTCTGCAGAATCCGGGTCATCAGCCGGGCCATGTCATCGACATGCACGAACTGGATGCGATGCTCCAGATACCGCCGTCCCCGCGGCAACAGGCAGGGCAGGCGCTTGCCCCGGTTCCTCATGCTGGCGGCTCGGTTGCTTCGTCCCCCCGGCGTGCCCCGAAAGGCGCCCAGCATGTAATTCTGCACGCTGGCCCCGGCAAAAATATGCGGACGCAGCATATATGCGCTGCACCCTCGCAGCGCGGGCGCCCGCTGTTGCACCACCTTGTCGCATTCCATCTTGTGGATCGCATACGGCAGGGTATGGGCGCCCAGCGGATGTTCTTCCGTCGCGGCCCCGGACAAGTCCGGCCCGTAAACGGAAACGCTGCTGGGAAAAATGAATTTCCGCACCACCGTCTCTTCGTGATTGACCTCGGTGATCGCTTCCATCACCCGCGCCGTTCCAGCCACGTTGATCTGCCACATCCGATCCAGATCAAGCACTCCAGCTTGCACCGCGTCCAGCACGAATGCCAGGTGGATCACCGCCTCCGCCCGCGTTTCCCGCAATAAAAAGAAAAGCTGGCGGCAGGATTCCTCTTCCCCCAGGTCCATGCGCTCAAAGCGCAGCGGAAGATCGGTCGCCGGCGGCGTCACGTCCACCCCAATCACGTTGAAGCCGCCCAGTTGCGGCAGCAGCCTGCTCCCCAGATTGCCGGAGATCCCCGTGACCACTACAGTTGGTTTTGCGTCGCCCATTTATTTGGGACCGGATGGAGGGGCCTTCATCGCCGGCTTCGCGCCCTCATCGTCCTGCATGCCCGCTTCCGGCGCGGCCGCCGGTGCGTCGGCAAAATATTTCTCGTTCAACTCCGGCGTGGCGGACTGCTGGATCTTCTGCAGCGCATCCTGCATGCGCTGCGAGCGCATGGTGGAAGAAATTTCAGCCTGTACTTTGTCCAGGGGCAGGGTGTCTTTTTCTCCTGCTTTGTACACCAGGTATCCGTTGGGACTGCTGATCAGCTGCGAGGTTTCCCCGGGCTTCAGGTTGAAAACCGCGGCTTGGTCGGGCGGCAGGCTGGTGCGCCGTATCTTGCCCAGCTTGGTGGGAGGCTTGCCTTTCATTTCAGAGGCGGCAATGGCCTCGTCCTGCAGCTTTTCGAAGTCTTCTCCCGCCGCCGCCCGCGCCCGCAGCGCGTCCGCCAGTTTCTTCATGGCGTCTTCGGATTCCTGCTCTTGTTTCTTGGCAGCCTCGTCCGCCGGCTTGTCCCTGCTTTCCACCACCTGCTTGCTGCGCGGTATGAAGATTCGCTGCAGTTCAATTTCTTGAAACTCGGCATCATGGCTGTGGTAATAGGTTTCGATCTCTTTGTCGGTGATGTGGCCGGCCTCATCCTGCAGGCTCTGGCTGAGTTCCTTGGTGAGCACCCCGATGCGCGCTACGCGCATGAGTTCCTGAAACTTCGGTCCCTGATCCAGACCCATCTGGTGCGCCTTGTGCACCATCACCAGCGCCATGCCGTACTGGGTCGCCAGTTGCTTGCGGGCGGGTGGGGCGATGGTGGGCGCCACCGTATTCACCAGTTGCTCAAACTCGGCGCGTGTCACTACCGTCTTGCAGTCCGCCGCTTTAGCGGCCGATGGCTTGTCGCATATCCCGGCAATCGTAATCACCGGTGTGCCCGGAGCCACGGACGTCCCCTCAGCCGCCTTATTGGCCGGCCCTTCCGCTGCCGTAGCCGCCTTCGGCGGCGCCGGACGGACCGCCGGCTTGGCCGCTTGCGCCCACGCCGCGGTGCTCAACAACAACCAACATAGCCACCCTCGATAAGTCCTCAAATCAGTATTCCTCCATCCCATGCGCACCTGAGAATCGTAGCATAGGGAAGGTTTAACCCCCGGCGTCCTGTCATCCTGAGCGCAGCCACTCGATTCGCTTGCGAATCGAGTCGCGGAGTCGAAGGACCCCTATATTCACGAAACCGCTGACCGTACCAGGCTGGCACAATCCCTCGCTCGAGAGCGGAAAATACCGCACAGGCGACAAGCGCGGGCTCCTTGGTGTGTTCAGGGCTGGATATTAAGCGGCTGCACGCTGCCACAATCGGCGCCCAGCCATTTGGCGGTTATCATAGTGCGCGAACTGCGGACCTTATCGCCGGCTTTTGACACCGAGGCGGACTGCACCGTGTAGTTCTCAGGGTCCCTGAAGATGGCTTCGCCGTCAGCCTCATAACCGGACTTTGGGCAGGTGGTATGCCATTTCCACTCCGCCGAAGTCTGCTGGCTGAACGCAGCTTTGCAATCGGTCTGCACATTGGCCCAGGGGGAGTGCTTAAGCATCTCGCTGGTGTAGCACATCTTGCTCATGCCGGGTGCGTCGGTTTCAATCCCGCGCGCTTTCATCATGGCTTCGAACCGGGCGCGCTTTTCCGGACTCATGTCCTTCATCCGGTCGCTGGCGTCCGGCGCTTTTTGTCCGTTCACTTCGCGTTCGCTGTGCACCTGCCACAGCCCGGGTTTGATGGGCGGCGCGGTTTGCCCCTGCATGGCGCAACCGCCTGCAATGAGTACGAAAGCTGTAATCACAGAACAGACATGGGCACGATTCATGGCTCTTTTCCTTGATCGGGCGGAAGAAACCCCGAAGCGAAATGATGAGAGGTTGACTGCTGCCTCGAAGCACCAGCTGCAGTTTGGATGGGAGCGAACCAAAAACAGACTCTATATCAAACCCATCAGAATCCATAGAAAATTGGCACGTGGAGATCTGAGGTCCGAAGCCTGAAGTCCGGGGTCTGACGCCCGAGGTCCGGCGCCCGAGGTCCGACACCCACAGCTATAATGCCGCTATGTCGGGATCGCCCGCGGTTTACAGTCCGGAGTCCATGCGCGCCGAAAAGCGCGCTGTGGCCGGAAACTCCGTTGTGGCGGCGCTCGCCATCACCACCCTCAAGATCGTCGTCGGTGTAACCACGGGCAGCCTGGGCATTCTTTCGGAAGCTTTGCATTCGGTGCTTGATCTGGTTGCCGCCATTATCACTCTGATGTCGGTGCGGGTCTCCGACAAGCCGGCTGACGCCGATCACCAGTACGGCCACGGCAAAGTGGAAAACTTCTCCGCCTTCATCGAGACCGGCCTGCTTCTGCTCACCTGCATCTGGATCATCTACGAGGCCGGTCAAGCGGCTCTTCTTCCACCACGTCGAAATCGAGCCCAGCATCGCTGCCTTCGCCGTCATGTTCATCTCCATGGCCGTGGATTTTTGGCGCTCCCGCGCCTTAGGCAAAATCGCGGCCAAGTACGACAGCCAGGCGCTCGAAGCCGATGCCCTCCATTTCTCCACCGACATCTGGTCGAGCGGCATCGTGATCATCGGTCTATTCCTCGTACTGTTCGGACGAATCTATGGCATCGGCTGGTTGCGTGATGCTGATCCGGTGGCCGCGCTCTTTGTCGCCGGCGTGGTGGTTTACGTAAGCTCGCGCCTGGCCCGCCGGACAGTTGACGCCCTGCTCGACGCTGCTCCCGCCGGAGTGCGCAACCAGATTGTCGCCGCGGTTTCCGCCGTCGATGGCCTGCTCGAAGTGGACCGCGTCCGCATTCGCCGCGCCGGCAACCGCTACTTTGCCGATCTCTCGGTTGGCGTGGCCCGCAATGTGACCTTCCAGCGCTCCGAACAGATGGCGGAAGCCGTGACCAGCGCGGTCCATGAGGTCCTGCCCGACGCCGACGTGGTGGTGCACTCCGTGCCTCGTGCCTGGCGCACCGAGAATATTTTCGATCGCGTCCGCGCCGTCGCCACCCGCAACAACTTCAACGTCCATGACGTCAGCGTGCAGGATTTCCAGGGACGCCTGCACGTCGAACAGCACCTCGAACTCGACGAAAATCTCAGCCTGAAAGATGCCCACGACCGCGTCACCGTCCTCGAATCCGAAATTCGCCAGGACGTGCCTGAAATTTCGTCCATACTCACCCACATCGAGAGCGAGCCCGCCACCATCGAAGCCGGTGACGAGCTCTTGCACGACGCCAGGCTGGAACGGCGCCTGAAGGCCGTCGCCGCCAAATCTCCCGAGATCCTGGACATGCACGACATCCAGATCAAACGCGTGCGCGGCCGCATTTACGTCTCCGCCCATTGCACCATGGCCGACGACCTGCCGCTGTCCAGCGTGCACGATATTTCCACCGAACTCGAAATCCGTTTCAAGCAGGAGTTTCCGGAATTGTTCCGCGTCCTGATCCACCCCGAGCCCAAAACCGACAACCGGAGATAATCATGCGAACCACGTAGGGGCGGACGCCTCGCCCGCCCAGCCGAGCGAAGCTCGGCAAGCTTTTGTTGTAATCTGCCAACGTTGCGCACCGACACCCGCCATCCCGTCCGCGGCTACCTCTACATCGCCACCGCCACGTTTTTCTGGGGCATCTCCGCCACCCTGGGACGCGCCGCCTTTACCGGCCGCCTTCCCGGCCTCCACCAGGTCAACGCCATCGATCCCTTGATTCTTTCCCAGGGCCGCGCCACATTTTCCTTCCTTGCTCTCCTCCCCGTCCTCATGCTGTTCCGCGGACGCCATAGCCTCCGACTGCCCTCACGGGACCTCGGCCAGCTTTTCCTGATTGGCATTCTGGGCGTGGCCGCCTCCAACTACTTCTACTATCTGGCCATTCAAAGGACGAACGTTGCCACCGCAATCATCGTGCAATACACCGCCCCGATCTGGGTATTGCTCTACACCGTCGCTCGCCGGCTGCAAAAACCCTCCCTGCAGCAGGTCGCGGCGGTGGGATTGGCGGTCACAGGAATTGCTCTGGTGATTGGTATATTCGGCGGCGGCGGACTACGGCTCGATGCCATCGGCCTTTTCGCCGCCTTGCTCGCAGCCTTCTCCTTCGCCTTTTACAACATCGGCGGCCACGACATTCTGGCCCGCCGCGATCGCTGGATCGTGCTCCTGTACACCACCTGCAGCGCCTCCCTGTTCTGGCTTCTGGTCAACCCTCCCTGGAAACTCATCGCCGCCCACTATTCCGCTTCCCAATGGCTCTTCCTCCTGCTGTTCTCGCTCCTGTCGGTGCTGGCCCCCTTCGCTTTCTATTTTGCCGGCCTGCAACACCTCGAACCCACCCGCGCCATCGTGGTCAGTTGTCTGGAGCCCGTGTTCTCTATCGTGATCGCGGCTATCGCGCTCGGCGAACTCATGCGCCCCCTTCAAGTCCTAGGCATCGTCTTCGTCCTTGCAGCCATCACAGTCGTGCAATTGCCTGTCACCCCGGTCGACTAGCCGCATTGCCCGCAATTCGCCACAGTGGTAACCTGAAATCGGCCGCGGGAGTAGTTCAGCGGTAGAACGCCAGCTTCCCAAGCTGGATGTCGCCGGTTCGATCCCGGTCTCCCGCTCCACTTGCACTTATGTTTGATTCTCCGAGGTAATTTCATGGCTGAACCGACTTATGAAGAACTCAAGGCCCGTTTGTCTGAACTGGAAAAACAGGGTCCGCGCCGCACTGGCAGCCTGGAATTCCGGGTCAGCGAAAAGGGTGGCGTCAGCGTGTACGGCCTGGGGCGTTTTCCCGTGACCCTCTATTACGAACAGTGGACGCGCCTGCTCGAGGCCTCCGACAAACTTCGAGAATTCCTCGAAGAAAACAAATCCAAGCTCAAGCTCAAAGGCAACTAAGAACCGGGAACTGAAAACCGGCAACTGAATCCCTGAATCCCAATCCTGGGCCCGGTTCGAGACTCCGCAATCCATGTCCGCAGACGACATCCTCACGCTCCCGCCGCCCCCAGCCGACGCCCGCCTGCCCTACGGCTCCGACCCCAATCAGTTCGGAGAGCTGCGCCTGCCCAAGGGCCCCGGGCCCTTTCCGGTGGTGGTGAACATTCACGGTGGCTACTGGCGTGCCAAATACGATCTGAAGCACGCCGGACACCTCTGCGCTGCGCTCACCGCCAAGGGACTGGCCACCTGGAATGTGGAGTATCGCCGGGTAGGCAATCCGGGAGGAGGGTGGCCGGGCACCTTCGAGGACGTGCGCAGCGCCTATCGCTTCACTTCACAAATTGCTCAACGCTACCATCTCGATCCCTCGAAGATGCTGGTCATGGGCCACTCCGCGGGAGGCCAACTGGCTTTGTGCCTGGCCGGGCACGAGCCCACGGTCAAGCGGGTGGTGTCTCTTGCTGGTGTAGTGGATTTGCAGCAAGCCTGGGAACTTCATCTGAGCGACAACGCAGTTGTGGATTTCCTCGGCGGCGAGCCCAGCCGGGTCCCGGAGCACTACCGCGAAGCGGATCCCATGCAACTCAAGATTGCTTCAGCCACGCAGTGGCTGATCCACGGCGCCGCCGACGACACCGTCCGCTCCGTTCCTCAGCCGCAACTACACCGAGCAGAAGAAAAAGGCGCGGCGAAAACGTGCACTATCTGGAAATCTCTACAGCCGGACACTCGGACCTGATCGATCCCCGCTCCAACGCCTGGCCCAAGGTTGAAGGAACGGTGATGCATTTGATTGAGACGTGAAGCAGTCGTCAGTCGTCAGTCGTCTCGATCAGACGTCAGGCCAACCCTTACAACCCCAGCCGCAAACCTTCACTCCGTTGGTCCTCAGAGCCTTCGCTGACGACTGATGACTGATGACCGACGACTGAAGACTGACGACTGCTTCACGCACAGTTTCTCAATACCAGCGCCGAATTCTTTGATCCAAACGCAATGCAATTGCACACTGCGTGCTCGATTGCCTTCTTCCGCCCCACGTCGGGAACATAGTCGAGGTCGCATTCCGGGTCCCGCGTGTCCAGATTGATGGTCGGCGGAATCTGCCCGTTCTGCATGGCGACAATCGTGGCCGCGACCCCCGCTGCGCCACACGCTCCCTGGGGATGCCCGATCTGCGACTTCAAAGCGGACATCGGCACCCGCGCCGCGTGTTCGCCCAGCACCAGCTTTAACGCCCGGGTCTCGATGCGATCGTTCAATTGGGTCGAGGTGCCGTGCAGATTCACGTAGTGCACATCGCTGGCGCCGATCCCCGCTTCTTTCATCGCCAGGCCGATCGCCCTCGCAGGTTCCTCGCCGCATTCCTGCAACCGCACCCGATGAAAGGCTTCGCAAGTCGAACCATAGCCGGCGATCTCCGCCAGCATCCTGGCTCCACGCGCGCGCGCGTGTTCGTATTCCTCCAGCACAAACATCCACGATCCTTCCGCCACTACAAAGCCGTCGCGGTCCACGGAAAACGGTCGCGAGCCGCGCTCCGGCGCGTGGTTCCAGGAATCAGTCAGAATCTTCATCAGAATGAATCCTTTTACGATGCCCAGCGAGATGGGCGCGTCGGCCCCGCCGCTCAACACCAGATCGAGTCTCCCTGACTGGATCTGCCGCACCGAGTATCCAAAGCCGTCAGTCGATGAAGTACAGCCGGTCGTCACCACATGACTGGGTCCGCGCAACCCGAAGCGCACGCTCAGTTCGCTCGACAATGTACCCATCACTCCGGTGGGCACGCAGAACAAACTCATCTGCTTGTACTGTTCGTGAAAAAATAACCTGTACTGCTCTTCGGTAAATTCCTGGGACCCGCCGCCCGATCCCAAAATCACGCCGAAGCGCCGCTTCTGTTCGAGGGGCAGGGAAGCGGCGTCGATGCCCGCGGTTCGCAAGGCCTCGGTCGCAGCCGCCAGAGCCAGCGGCAAGACCCGGGACACATGTTTTCGCTCCCGCTTTTCCACCCAGGCCAACTCGTCAAAGTCCGGGACCTCGCCCGCAATCTGCACCTGAATTTCCGACGGATCGAAACGGGTGATCCGCCGAATGCCGCTTCGCCCCTGGAGAATTGCATCCGAAAACGCAGCATTGCCCACGCCGTTGGGACTGACTGCGCCCATGCCTGTGATGACCACGCGTCGCTTCACTCATCCCCCTCGATGGCCGGTCTGGATCGTGCCCAAGAACTATATATTGAAGCCAAAGCTCCCAGGCCAATAATCTGAGAACCGAGAACTAAAAACCAACCACTGGCTTCCCAACCCAGATTCTCCAAACTGATACTTGAGCCCAGTTTTCTTGGATACCGATGTGAAAATAGTGTGCTTCGTCTGGCTTCACAACCCAGATTTTGCAAACCGATCTTCCACCCCGGATTTCCTGGATGCCGATGCGAGGATAGTGTGGGCCCATCGTGTCGGGAAATTCAATACCCGGTGCAGAATTGAAAATGCATGGGATCGCGGCCTTACCCTTCCAGTCACCTCCCCACTGGAATCCGGCACTGCAAAAAATTTCAATCAGCGCGGCATCCATGTCGCCGGCTGACCCCTGCAAATTGGTCCCCGGGTTGAGATCAATCGCAATACCCCAGCTGTGGGTGGACAGTTTGCTGCCGGTCCGCTGAGGACGGAAGGCAAAACAGCCGCCAAAAGTGGGAACTCTCTTCTGCAGGCCTCGCTGCTGAATGCGGTCGAAGACCGCGGCATAGGTGTAAGTCATGCGCCGGTGGCAGGTCATCTGGTCGATGGTTTGCGACTCGTCCCAGGCCAGCCGCAGCGGGAAGGGCAGTCGTATCCTGGCCAGGAAGTCCGCCTGCCAGCGCGGGTCAAGCTGTCCATCCGGCCGGACATATTTGTGGATGTCTCCGAACGTGGCGATGATTTCCGCCAGCCCGTGCGGGACTGTGAGCGCGGTAGCGATCTCACGCCCCGACGTAGCATCATTGCTTTCGACCTGCGGATTGTTCACGGAACGGCTCCTCTTGGCGCAGTGGGGTTAGTTTGGAGTTGTGCAACTCGACGAGTCATACTGAATAGCTGCTTCGCGAAGCGAAAACGTAACGGAGTCTAAGAATCTGTATCGATTGCAATGACGCCTGGGAGATTCCTGGCGGCGGAAGAACCCGAACACGCGGCTGCCGTTTCGGCTATAGGGGTCCTTCGACTCCGCCGCCTCTTCGCCAGCGAAGAGGCGGCTTCGCTCAGGATGACAACGTGCTCGGGATGACGCCTTGCCGGATGACTCCTTGCGGATGCATTTCCGAACTGACCCACGTCTCCTCTGGCGTTTCAAGCTTTCGATACTGCCCCCTGCCGTATAATTGCCGTTTCCAAACGGGGGAAGATTTTGGCCTACGAAGATCTGCGGGATTGGATCGCGGCGCTGGAACGCGCCGGTGAACTGAAGACCATCCGCACGGAAGTTGATCCCGTTCTCGAAATCGCTGAAATCACCGACCGCGTGAGCAAAAATGTAGGCGCGGGCGTCTCGCCCGTGCAGCCGGGCGGCCCCGCCCTGCTTTTTAAAAACCTCAAGGGCCATCCCGGAGCGCAAGTCCTGATCAATCAGTTCGGCTCCGCTCGCCGCATGAACCTGGCCCTGGAAGTGGACGCGCTCGACCAGGTGGCCGACCGCATACGGGCTTTCATGGACGTGAAATCGCCACAGGGTTTTCTGGACAAAGTAAAAATGCTTCCCATGCTGGCTGAAATGGGGAAGTTCTTTCCCAGGAGCGTGGCCACGGGTCCGTGCAAGGAAGTCATCAAGCGGGACAATTTCTCGCTGCTTGATTTCCCCATCCTGCAGTGCTGGCCCAAAGACGCGGGCCGGTTTATTACGCTGCCCTGCGTGGTCTCGCGCGACCCCAAGACCGGCAAACGAAACGTCGGCATGTACCGCATGCAGATTTACGACGAGCGCACCACCGGCATGCACTGGCAGCGCCAGAAGGTCGGCGCCGAACACTACCGCGAAGCTCTGCGCACCGCCGCCCAGGCTAATGTGGGCGCGAGCGTCCCCGCTCGTGCCAGCGCCGCGGTGGACATCATGGCCCGTACTTCGGGCGGGTCTGTATTGATCGAAGGGGACCGCCCGCGCGGCAAAATGGAAGTCGCGGTCGCCATCGGCACCGATCCTGCCCTCACTTTTTCCGCGATCGTGCCCGCGCCGCCCGACGTGGAGGAATATCTGATCGCCGGCTTTCTCCGACAGAAGCCGGTTGAACTGGTCAAGTGCGAAACGGTTGATCTCGAAGTTCCCGCCGCCGCCGAGATCGTCCTCGAAGGACACGTGCATCTCGACGAACTCCGCACCGAGGGCCCCTTCGGCGACCACACCGGGTATTACTCGCTCGAAGATCTGTATCCTGTCTTTCACGTTTCGTGCATCACTCACCGCAAGAATCCGATCTATTCGACCACCATTGTCGGCAAGCCGCCCATGGAAGACGGATGGATGGGCAAGGCGGTCGAGCGCATCTTTCTCCCGCTGATGCGGCTGACAATTCCTGAACTGGTGGACATCAATCTTCCGGTCGAAGGGGTCTTTCACAACCTGATGCTGGTGTCGATTCGCAAGTCTTATCCGGGCCAGGCGCGCAAAGTGATGAACGCCATCTGGTCGCTGGGCCAGGCCATGTTCACGAAGTGCATCATCGTGGTGGATGAAGACGTGAACGTGCAGGACATCGGCGAGGTCACGCTCAAGGTGCTGAACCACATTGACCCGGAGCGCGACATCCAGTTCACCCTCGGCCCGGTAGATTCGCTGGACCATTCCTCGCGCCTGCCCAACTACGGCTCGAAGATGGGCATTGACGCCACCCGCAAATGGCCCAGCGAAGGCTTCGCGCGCCCCTGGCCCGACGAAATCCTGATGGACGAAAAGACCAAAGCCCTGGTGGACAAAAAGTGGAAAGATTTAGGCCTGGATTGACCACGTAGGGGCGGACGCCTCGTCCGCCCTGGCCGAGCGCAGCTCGGCAAGCTCTCCGCATGCCGCCGCACGAGCGGGACGCTCGCGCCCACATTAGCGTTCCAGAGCCGGTGTGCTGGCGAGATCCCTATCGTCTGGTCGCACTTTCATCAAATCCCAGGCTTCGCGATATCTTTCGTACAAGCCACCCCTTTTGCTTCCCAAAGGGACGAAGTAGAGACGAGTGCGAGATGCGACAACCGCCACCGGGAGCACATACCATGCATCCTCGGCGACAATGTAAACGACCAGAATGTCGATTTCTTCAGCCGTATATGGGGTCTTTTTCCCGCCTGCGATGTTTCGGCATACATTTACCGAATACCTGTGGGCGCGCGCGACATAGGTGGACTTCACCTGCACGCGGCAAAATCGCCCTCGCCCGGTATCCAGGATGAAGTCGTAACGTTCGCTGTCCCCCCAGGGCTTGGCGACGCCAAACCCCAGGCCCGCGGCTTTGAGCATGAATCTTATTTCGGCCAACTCTCCCCGCTGTTTATCGGTGCCTTTCTGTGGCTTACCTTTTTTGTCCCGCCCGGCGCGCTGCCCGGCAGGAACTTCCGCGCTGTTTTCCATGGCCCCAACTAAAGAGGCGCGGCGATGGGCCCGCGCTTCTTTTTCCGGGGAGCGCACATTTCAGGTGCGCCCGCACGGCGTGGGTAGGGCACGCATTTCGGATGCGCCGGGCGCTTTTCAAATCGCACCGGCAACATTCTTCGGCTGCTCACGGGACGGGCTCCTGAAAGCTGTCCTTTAGAGCTGCAGCCGTTTCGAGTTTTCCTGGGCAAAATTTAAGGCGACTGGGAAACCCGTGATCGCGTCCCCGCATTTGCCGCTGGCCGGCACGCCCAAACAAGAAAAGGCGCGAGCCAAGTAGCCCGCGCCTGATATTTACTTTCTAGTTATAGGATAGCAGTTTGAGCAGGGAGAATGGGACAGGGTGGGCCAAAGTATTGTGTCCAGCGAATGATGGGGTTGAGGGGAAAAGGATTGGGGAAGGGGATTGACAGGGTCCGACTGAAATGCGGTTCGGGGTTTCCCTCTTAGGTTTCCCCGCATGCCCAGTTGACGTCACAACAGGGCAGGTGGCCCGCCCTTGGATGATGTCTGTGTGCGCCATCTATGGTGAGGGTGCCCCGTCCTTGCGTTTTTTGCAAGGGCGGGTAACGATGCTGCCGACACAACTTCGGTGGCCCTGCAACCCGGTCACGCATGCGTTCCAGATTCCTGCCCTTTGCAAAGTGCGCAAAGGACGGGGCACCCACTGTGTTTTCTTGCGCCAGCGAGGTCAAGAACCTGGGCTACCCGCCGCCGGCATTCTCCGTCGAGTCCCCACCCTTCAGAAAACCAAGCATGGGGCACCCGGCCGAAGAGATCTTCTACCTCGATCCGGACGGAAAACCGGGGACAGACGGAGGAGTGCACCCCTGAGCTGAGACAAAGAAACTGGGGACAGATTGCAGTTGACGTCACAACAGCAGGTCCCTCCACTTCACAGATCACCGCTTTGCGATGATCTGTTCCGGTCGGGATGACAGAATTGAGAAGTTGGAAACATCTCCACTCAAGGCAAAATCGGGATTGAGTGTGCCATCTGTCCTCTACCCGTTACCGAAGTCATTCCACTCCTGCCGCCCGGTTTCGTCGCGCTTTTTCCTTGCATCGCGGTCCTTCCCCTGTAATCGCGCGGTTTCTGCGGGCATCGAATCTCTGACTTGCGAACTTTACCCGGAAGTCCTACGCACTAAAGTTACTGGTGCCGTAACCCGGTTACGTTGACAATTTGTGTCAACGCGATAGGCTGCAACTTCTCCCCTCGAAAAGCAGCCGAACTCGCGCCGCATTCGTACACCGAATTTATCTGTCGCACAGATAGGAGATCGAAGTATGTCTCAACGGCTGGGTGATCTTCTGGTCAAAGAGAAGGTCATCACCAGGGAGCAGTTGGAGCAGGCGACCAAGGTCCAGAAAGAGACCAACGTTCGCCTGGGCTCGGCTTTGGTGAAGCTGGGCTTCCTCACCGATGAGGACGTCACCAATTTTCTCTCCCGCCAGTACGGCGTGCCGGCCATCAATCTCTCCTACTTTGAAATTGATCCCTCAGTCGTAAAGCTGATTCCGTTCGAGACCGCGAAGCGCTACCAGATTCTGCCCCTGAGCCGCGTGGGCGCGTCGTTGACCATCGCCATGGTGGACCCGACCAACGTCTTCGCCATGGACGATATCAAGTTCATGACCGGCTTCAACATCGAGCCGGTGGTCGCGTCCGAAAGCTCGATCCTCGAAGGCATCGAGAAAGCCTACGGCACCACGCAGCAGGAAGACCTCGAACAGGTCATGCAATCGATGACCGAGATCGGCGAAGCTGACGTCGAGCTGCAGGCGGAAGAAACCGAGATGGAAGCGGCCGACCTGGAGCGGGCGGCCGACGAAGCTCCCATCGTGAAGCTGGTCAACCTGGTGTTGACCGACGCGGTGAAGCGGGGCGCCAGCGACATCCACATGGAGCCTTACGAAAAAGAATTCCGTGTGCGCTTCCGTATTGACGGCGTGCTGCAGAGCATCATGTCGCCGCCGCTGAAGTTGAAGGACGCCATCACTTCGCGCGTGAAAATCATGGCCAAGCTCGACATCAGCGAAAAGCGGCTGCCGCAGGACGGCCGCATCATGCTGAAGATGAGCCTGGGCGGACGCAAGAAGCAGCTCGATTTCCGCGTCAGCACGCTGCCTACGCTGTGGGGCGAAAAGATCGTCATGCGGTTGCTGGACAAAGAAAACCTGCGCCTCGACATGACCAAGCTCGGTTTCGAGCAGGAGTCGCTGACCAAGTTCGAGAAAGCCATTCTCAAGCCTTACGGCATGGTGCTGGTCACCGGCCCCACGGGATCGGGCAAGACCAACACTTTGTATTCATCCATCGCGCGCCTGAATACGCCCGACACCAACATCATGACTGCCGAGGATCCGGTCGAGTTTCAGTTGGCGGGAGTCAACCAGGTGCAGATGAAGGAACAGATCGGGTTGAACTTCGCGGCGGCACTGCGCGCCTTCCTGCGGCAGGACCCGAACATCATCCTGGTGGGCGAAATCCGCGACTTTGAAACTGCTGAAATCGCCATCAAGGCCGCCCTCACCGGCCACCTGGTTCTGTCCACGCTGCACACCAACGGCGCTCCGGAGACGATTACGCGCCTGATGAACATGGGTATTGAACCCTTCCTGGTTGCGACCTCGGTCCACCTGATTTGCGCCCAGCGGCTGGTGCGCCGCATATGCAGTGAATGCGCCGAAGTCATTGACATGCCGGTGCAGGCCCTGATCGAAGAAGGCTACACCCCGGAAGAAGCCAAGACGGTGAAGATCAAAAAGGGCAAAGGTTGCGGCACCTGCAACAACACCGGCTACAAAGGCCGGACCGGTTTGTACGAAGTGATGGAAGTGGATGACGAGATCAAGGAACTGGTCCTGGTGGGCGCTTCGGCCCTGGAATTGAAGAAAAAAGCAATTGAGCGCGGCATGATTACGCTGCGCCGCAGCGGGTCTGATCAAAGTTGCCGCGGGCCAGACCACGCTGGAAGAAGTGGCACGCGAGACCATTCACTAGAGTTGGGCAAGATACGAGTTCAGGAAGGAAAGGGGAAACTCATGTCGCTTTCGCTGAGTGATCTGTTGAAGAGGCTGTTGGAGATGGGGGGAAGCGACCTCCACATCACCACCAATTCACCGCCGCAGATTCGGGTGCACGGACACCTGGTGCCGCTCGATCTGCCGCAGATGACGCCGGCCGAAACCAAGCAGCTGGCCTACAGCGTCATGACCGACTCGCAGAAGCATCGCTTCGAAGAAAACCTCGAGCTGGACTTCTCCTTCGGTCTGAAGGGCCTGGCCCGTTTCCGCGCCAACACGTTTCAACCAGCGCGGCGCCACTTCGGCGGTCTTCCGTCTGATTCCATTCGAGATCAAATCGTTCAACCAGCTGGGGCTGCCCGCCATCGTGACCAAGTTGTGCGACAAGCCGCGCGGGCTGGTGCTGGTGACGGGTCCGACCGGCTCGGGCAAATCGACCACGCTGGCGGCCATGATTGACAAGATCAACAGCGAGCGGCACGACCACATCCTCACCATCGAGGACCCGATCGAATTCGTGCACATGAACAAGAACTGCGTGGTCAATCAGCGCGAGTTGCATGCTGACACCAAGAGTTTTGCCGACGCCTTGCGCGCCGCCCTCCGTGAAGACCCGGACGTGGTGCTGATCGGCGAAATGCGCGATCTGGAAACCATCGAGTCGGCGCTGCGCATCGCTGAAACCGGCCACCTGACGTTCGGCACGCTGCACACCAATTCGGCGTCATCGACCATCAACCGAATTATCGACGTGTTTCCGGCCCACCAGCAGCCCCAGATCCGGGCGCAGCTTTCGCTGGTGCTGGAAGGCATCATGTGCCAAAGCCTGCTGCCTACCGCGGACGGCAAGGGCCGGGCCATGTGCATGGAGATCATGGTCCCGAATGCCGCCATTCGCAACCTGATCCGCGAAGACAAGATCCACCAGATCTACTCTTCCATGCAGTCCGGCCAGGACAAGTTCGGAATGCAGACGTTTAACCAGGCGCTGGCGACGGCGTATTTCCAGAAAAAGATCACGCTGGAAGTGGCGATGGCCCGTTCCAGCAACACCGATGAGTTGCAGGAGATGATCAACCGGGGGGCAGGGTTGAATCGTAACCAGCCCCTGGCGAAGGGTGCCGCACCCAGCAAGCATTAAGCGGCGCGGAGAGAAAGTGGTCCTGGACGCCGGAACAACGGCGCGGGAAGAGCGAATTGCAGCGAGGAGAGGTTTACCATGCCAGTTTTCACATTTTCGGGAAAGAACGAGTCCGGTCAGAAGATCAGCGGGGAGCGGACTGCGGCCAACAAACAAGCGCTGACCAGCCAGCTGCGGCGCGAACGCATCACCCCGGGACCCATCCGGGAAAAGGGCAAAGAATTCGTCATGCCGAGCCTCGGCATGAACAAGGTCAAGACCAAGGACATTGCCATTTTCTTCCGGCAGTTCTCGGTCATGATTGACGCCGGCCTGCCGCTGGTGCAGTGCCTGGAAATTCTGGCGGCCAACCAGGAGAACCCGGCATTCCAGAAGACCTTGACCGGAGTGCGGACCACGGTCGAAGGCGGCGCTACCCTGGCCAACGCCATGAAGGGGTATCCCAAGATCTTCGACGATCTGACCACCAACATGATTGAAGCCGGCGAAACCGGCGGTATTCTGGATATCATCCTGCAGCGCCTGGCCATTTACATCGAGAAAGCGGTCAAGTTGCGGGCGGCGGTGAAGTCGGCCCTGATTTATCCGGTGTCGGTGGTCAGCCTGGCGTTCCTGATCGTGGGCGCGCTGCTGAAGTGGGTGGTGCCGATTTTCTCCAACCTGTTTATCGGACTGGGCGTCGCCTTGCCGTTGCCCACCCGGATCGTGATGGGTCTGAGCGCTTTTGTCGGACAGTTCTGGTGGTTCTTTATCGTCGGTGTCGTCGGCCTGGTTGTCGGCATGAAGCAGATTCGCAAGAATCCCAAAGGCCGCTACTACTTCGACTATTGCCTGCTCAAGCTGCCCATTCTGGGCACACTGCTGCGCAAGATCGCCGTGGCGCGCTTTACCCGGACCCTGGGCACCTTGATCACCTCGGGCGTGCCCATCCTGGAAGGTCTGAGCATTACCGCCCGGACGTCAGGCAATGCGGTGCTGGAAGAGGCGCTGATGAAGGTGCGCAAGGCCATCGAAGAAGGCCGCACCATCGTAGATCCTCTGCGGGAATCGGGCGTGTTTCCCAACATGGTGACGCAGATGATCGGCGTCGGCGAAGCTACGGGCGCCATGGATGCCATGCTGCAAAAGATCGCCGACTTCTACGAAGACGAAGTCGATTCCGCCACCAAGGACATGCTGGCCATGCTGGAACCGGTCATCATCGGCCTGTTGGGCATCATGATCGGCGGCATTGTCATTTCGCTGTACATGCCGCTGTTCTCGATGATCGCCAAACTGGCGGGCTAAGTACAAGAGCAGTCGTCGGTCGTCAGTCCTCAGTCGTCAGAAAGAGCTGACGACGATGGCTGATGACTGGCGACCAGAACTCAGCTACACCGGCGGGCTAAGCACAAAGGGCAGTCATCAGTTGTCAGTTATCAGTTCTCAGTTGTCAGTCGCCGGTCGTCGGCTCTTTCTGACGACTGAAGACTGACGACTGGCACGGACTCGGATCTCGCATGCAATCCATTTTCGATGAGCGGCTCTGGCTGGCCTGGCTGGTCAAGGTTCGCATCATCGTTCTGACCCTGCTTTTGGGAATCGAACTGGCGATTGCCCGGCTCACGCCGAATAGCTTCCCTCTGCGCCTGTTCATCGATGTCATTTTGCTGTGGTACGCGGTTTCGATCTTCTACCTGCTCCTGCTTTCCTTCTGGGAAGAACGCCGCATCCAGTCGGTGCTGCAAGTCATTACCGACCTGATCATGGTGACGCTGGTGGTCTATGCCACCGGCGGGGTGGACAGTTCCCTGAACTTCTTCTATCCCCTGGTCATTACCGTGGCCTGCATCCTGTTGCCCCGGATCTGGGCCTACCTGACGGGGGCGCTGGCGTTCATCCTGTATGTGGCGGTCCTGGAACTGACTTATTTCGAAGTGATTCCTTCGTACTCCAGCACCCATCCCGGGCTGGGAGCTCTGCAGGCCATCATCTTCGTGAATCTGTTCGGCTACCTGGCAGTGGCTTACCTGGCGGGATTGCTGGCGGCGAAGCTGCATCAGGTGGATGTAAAGCTGAAATACACCAGCGGAGCGCTGGAAGACCTGCAGGCTTTGCAGGAAAATATTATTCAGTCCATCAGCGGAGGCCTGATCACCACCGGGCTGGATGGCTACATCACGCTGGCCAACCCCGCGGCACAGAAATTGTTCGAGCGCTCGGAGAGCGAATTTCTGGGACAGGCGGTAGAGCAGCTCTTTCTTGACCCGTTGCCCAACGCCGATTCAGAACGCGCCCATGGAGAAGTGCGCTTCGTGGCGGCCAACGGCTTCTGCAAGACCCTGCGGGTCATGGCGACGGTGCTGGCCGTTCCCGGACGGAAGACGATGGGCTACGTTTACACCTTCGATGATCTGACCGAGATCCGGCGCCTGGAGCGGGACTTGCGCATCCAGGACCGGCTGGCAGCGGTGGGACGGCTGGCGGCTGCGATCGCGCATGAGATCCGCAATCCGCTGACTTCGATTGCCGGCTCGGTAAGCATGCTCGCCGGCATTGTTGACCTCAGCGAAGAACACCGCCAGCTGTTGCAGATTGTGACCCGGGAGTCGGAACGGCTGAACGGCATCATCACGGACTTTCTGGTTTACTCCCGGGGCAAGCAGTATCAATTCGCGTCTGTCGATCTGCTGCCCCTGCTGGAAGACACGCTCACGCTGCTGGAGCACCGCCTGGTGAGCGGAAACACCGGGATTCGCATCGAGCGGCACTATAGCGTCAAACAGGCTTTCAGCATTGCCGACGGCGACAGGATCAAGCAGGTATTCTGGAATTTTTGCGAGAACGCAGTCCGCGCCATGAGTTCAGGAGGAGTTTTCAGGGTCTCGGTGGAGCAGGTCGGGGAAGACTGGCAAATCAACTTTGCCGACACCGGGGCCGGCATGAGCCGGCAGCTGGTGGAGAAAATCTTTGAGCCCTTCCAGTCGCAGTTTGAAGGCGGCACCGGGCTGGGCCTGGCCATCGTGTATCAGATCGTGCAGGCGCACGAAGGCAAGGTGTGGGCACGTTCCAAAATCGGGGAAGGCAGCGTCTTCGTTCTCCGCTTGCGCCGGGTGGCGACGGCCGGGGAGACATCCGCGAAACTGCCGGTCGCGAAACCACAACTCCTGCCCCAGGCCGGGGAAGCAGTAGCCGCGGCCGCGGGCACGGGAGGCCGGGCGCATGGGTAACATTCTGGTTTGCGACGACGAGCGCTCGATCTGCGAGATGCTGGATATTGCCCTGCGCCGCGAGGGCCACAAGGTCGAAACCGTAAAGTCGGGAGAAGATGCCAAGAAGAAGCTCGACAGCGCGCTCTACGATGTGGTGGTCACCGACATCAAAATGCCGAATACCGATGGCATTGAAGTGCTGCGCTATGCTCACCAGGTCTCGCCCGATTCAGCGGTCATTCTGATTACCGCGGTGGACGACTATGAGGACGCGGTGCAAGCGGTAAAAGCGGGCGGGGCCGCCGACTACATCCGCAAGTCGCCCGGCCTGGTGAACGAAATCAAGCTGGCCATCAACCGCGCCCTGGAAAAAATGGCATTGAGCCGGCAGAACTTTGCCTTCAAACGGGATGCCGCCACCCGCAACTCGCTGGACAACATCGTGGGCGCCAGCCCCGCCATGGAAAAGCTGAAGCAGACCATTCGGACCGTGGCCTCCACCCAAAGCACGATTCTGATCTACGGAGAGAGTGGCACGGGTAAAGAGCTGGTGGCCCGGGCCGTGCACGTTTGTTCTCCGCGGGCCGGCGAGCCGTTCGTTTCCATCAACTGCGGGGCCTTCCCCGAAACTTTGCTGGAGAGCGAATTGTTCGGCTACGTGAAAGGCGCCTTTACCGGCGCCAATCAGAACAAGCGCGGTTTATTTGAGGTGGCTGACCAGGGCACGATCTTTCTTGACGAAATCAGCGAAATGACCCTGACCATGCAGGTCAAACTGCTGCGGGTACTGCAGGAGCGCAGCGTGCGCCCGGTGGGCGGCACCACCGAGATTCCCATCGACGTGCGGGTGATTGCAGCCACCAACCGCGATCTGGACCGGCAAGTGGCCGAAAATACCTTTCGCGAAGACTTGTACTACCGCTTGAGCGTGATTCCGGTCTCAGTGCCGCCGCTGCGGGAGCGTCGCGAGGACATCCCGCTGCTGGTGAATCACTTCCTGAAGAAATATGCTCCGGCAGCCGGCAAGAGCATTTTGCGGGTGCATGCGCATTCCCTGGGCGCCCTCTCCGGATATGACTGGCCGGGCAACGTGCGCCAGCTGGAAAACACCATCGAACGGGCAGTGGCGCTCGAAACCGGGGAAGAACTCAACGTCGAACTCCCCGCCGAGCGTTCCAAGGCCAGGGCGGCGGCGGCAGGAGTAGGTGGACCAGTTTCCATCGCACCGGGGTCGGTCCTGCCCGAGGGCGTGGACATGGAGAAATACGTTGCCGACATCGAGCGGTCGCTATTGCTGGCGGCACTGGCGCAATCGAACGGGGTGCAGACCCGGGCGGCAGAAGTGCTGAAGATTTCTTATCGTTCGTTCCGGCATTTGGCCAAGAAGTATGAACTCTAGCTGCCAGTCGTCGGTCGTCAGTCTTCAGTCGTCGGCCCACCTGGTTCTTTCTGACGACTGACGACTGACGACTAACGACTGCCTTTCAGTTGCTGCTTCCATCCCAAAATTCTGGCTTTGTTGGCTTCGGCTTCGGCCTCCGGAATCATGCCCTTTTTCTGATATAGGACGGACAGGCTGGTGTAGGCGAGCACGTCGTCGGGATCGAGCTCGGCGATACGCCTCGCTACCGCGATGGCTTCATCCAGGCGGTTGAGGTCCTGAAGGGTGCGGGCCATGCCGTGCATGGCCTCGGTAAAGACCGGATCGGCGGCCAGGGAATGCTGGTACTCGGCCAGGGCGCGCTCCTGTTCGCCTTCGGCGACCAGATCGAGGGCGGCGTAGTAGTGGTCTTCGGCCTTCTGGCGGGCGTCATCGGCCATGGAGCAGAAATTTTAACAGAGGCAGTCGTCGGTCGTCGGTCTTCAGTCGTCAGAAAAAGCAGATTCTGCTGACGACTGGCGGCCGGCGACTGCGATTGACTCTTGTGAGTTTTTTATTCTAGTGGTCGGTCATTGGTTGTCAGTTCTCAGAAAACCAGCCTCTGCTGACGACTGAAGACTGACGACTAAAGACCGCCCTCGCCAGCGTTATACTCGGATGTAACCATGCGCTACATGCTTCGATTTCTGTGGAACGCAACCCGCGGACATCGCCTCACCCCGTGGCGGAGCCCCTATCTGCTGTGGCGGGTCGAGACCTACTGTGGAGTCAAGATGCAGCAGATCGGCTTCCTCGAGTTCTGGGAATTTATGTGGCGGGAGCGCAGCAACCTCTGGCGCTTTCTGAAATGGACAGGAGAAATCGAGCGCTACGTGCATCCCAAGGCAAAGCGCGCATAGTGTGAGTGGGGCGCGGCGCCCGCGCCATCCGTTCAGTTAGTTTCCGTTACCGGCGGCGGCTGCGCCTTCGAGTGAAATCATCACTTCGCTGCCTTTGCCGGAACCGACGATTTTAGCCGCGGAGCCGCGATTGGAAGCGATTTCCAGGTAGCCCATGCTGCCCAGGATGCCGAAGACCTGGCCGGGAGAGCCCTCGGAATAATTGGGCAGAATTTCGGTAATTTCATGCTTGCCCACCAGCATCTTGAAGGGGGCGGGTTCGGCGGCAAAAAGCATGGGAGCGTCCTGAGGGGTGATGTTGGTGACGAGGTTGCCGAAGCGGTCCACTTTCAGGATCACACCGCGCAAGGTGTTGCCGTTTACCGATTTGGGCTTGGGCGGATTGAAGCGTACGAAATCGGTAATCTCTTCACCGAATTTGTCCGAATCAACTCCCTTGGCCAGCCAGGCTGCGATGGGCGCAAAGATATCGCGACCGTGGAAGGTGTTGCTCACCGGTTGCAGGGAATAGTGTTCGGCGGTGACGTGGCGGATATGCAAGCGCTCTTCGCGGGCATAGACCAGAGAGAGCACGCCATTATCGGGCGCAACAAAATGGTGCCGATCGCTGGTGACCAGGATGGGGCGCCGCGCCGTTCCCACGCCCGGATCAACCACCACCAGGTGCACCGTGCCCGAAGGGAAGTAGTTATACGACTGCGCAATCATCAGGGCCCCATCGAGCACGTCGAAGGCCTGTACGGAATGGCTGATGTCCACGATCTCAGCCTCGGGAGCAATGGAGAGAATGACGCCTTTGATTGTCCCTACAAAATGATCGTTGAGCCCAAAATCGGTAGTCAGCGTGATGATCGGACGATGCGCCAATTTCCCCTCGCTTGCAGACGGAGTTTTCCCCGGAAATGCCGAAAGTAACCTGTCAGGAGAGCAGAGTCAAGGAACGGAGGTAACGGGAAGGCAGGCGTCGGTCGTCAGTCTTCAGTCGTCGGTCGTCAGTCTTCAGCAAGACCGAAGAGCGGCAACTGGCCGGATGAGATTTTTGACGACTGAAGACCGACGACTGACGACTCCTAACGGATTTCTATGTCGCCCGATCCGGTTTCCACTTCTACGGGCACGCCTCCGCGACCTACGCGGCCGCGAACCTCCTTGCGTCCGATGGAGCCTTGCACGGTGAGCGGGTGATCGACCGAAATGGAGCCGGAACTGGTATGGGCGTCCAGATCGAAAGCCGCGTCGGAGGGCAGCTTCAATTGCACTCCGCCGGAACCGGTGTGCACATTCCAGGCCCCGGTGGGGCTGCCCTCGGCCTGAATGTCTCCGCTGCCCGCCTTGGCCTCGAGTGAGCCTTGAACTCCGCGCAGTTCCATGCCTCCGGAACCGGTGTCCACCCGCACCGAGCCGGGCGCGGTCTGCTGCAGAGTGATGCGTCCGCTGCCGGTGTCGGCCTCAAAAGCGCCGGCGATGTCACTGGCGTCAATCGATCCGCTTCCGGTCTTGGCGTGCACGTTGCCTTTTACCCGGTTGATATCGATATCGCCAGAGCCGGTTTCGGCCTGGACCCGGTCGCCGATGGCGGAAATCTTCAGCCCTCCGGAGCCGGCGCTGACCTCGAGCGGGCCGCGGATGCCATCCACCCGCTGGTCACCCGAGCCGCTCTGGACCTTCAAATCGGTTTCCGCCGGCACCACTACCTCGTAGCTGATGGAAATGTTGTGCCGCAAATCGGGATCATCGATCCGGCCGATGCGAATGTCGTTGCCGTTTTGCTGGATGGGCGGGTTGGCCTCGATTCGCTTGATCTTTTCCTCGACATTTCCGCTAAACCATTCGCCGGCGCGGATGCGTCCGGTGACCTGCACCTGACCTGAAGTGCCGGTGCGGACCTCGACGCTGCCTGAGCCCGTGCTCAGGTCCATGTGTACCGGTCCGGTCACCTGCAAAGAGCGTTGGAACGAGCCCTCAGCCGCGGCTGCGGCCGGCAGCGCCGGGAGACAAACCAGAATCGCGACGGTGGCGGCGGCGATGAACCAGCTGGGGATGGAACCGGAAGAGAGTACGGAGGGGACAACGTTTCGGTGATTCATGGTTTCTCCCGAAAAGCTGAGTCAAGACATTGAGTTGTGCGAACCCTGATGCAGTTTCTGACCGGGAATTCAGTCTTCGTGGCAGAGCGCTTAACCGCAAAGTACGCAAAGGAATCGCGAAGGGCGCAAAGTGCCCTGGAATTGGACACCAGGCAATTTGCGCATTCGCGAATCCTGGTCTTACTGCAGCACGACCTGGTCGCCTTCTTTCAGACCGCTGAGGAGCTCGGTCTTGGCGCCGTTGGAGATGCCGATGTTGACCGCGATCTTCTTCTTGCCGTCTTTGGCGCTGGTGTCGGGAATTTCAACCGACGCCTTCTTGTCCTTGTCGTAAATAATCGCGCCTTCGGGAATCTGGAGCACGTTCTTGTGTTCTTCCAGAATGATTTCCGCGTTGGCGGTCATCTCAGCCTTCAGTTCACCGCCGGGGTTGTTGATGGAGACGCGTACTTCGAAAGTGGTGACGTTGTCTTTCTCCACTCCCATGGGTGAGATCTTGGTGACTACGCCGTTGAAGGTCTTGTCCTTGAACGACTCCACCTTGATTCGTGCCGGCTGGCCGAGATAAACCTTGCCGATATCGCTCTCGTCCACTTTCCCTTTGACGTAAACCGAGCTGGTGTCTCCCAGGGTCATGACCAGGGTGGCGGAGGAGCCCAGCACCAGGATGGAACTCACGGCGTCGCCCATTTCTACGTCACGCGACAGCACCACGCCGTCGATGGGAGAGACGATGTCGGTGTAGCTCAACTGTTCTTCAAGTTGCTTCAGGTTGGCCTGGTCTTGTCCCAGTTGTCCCCGAGCCTGGGCAATCTTGGCTTTCAGGACGGTGGCTTGCGCTTTCGAGACGTTCTGCTTGTTTAAGGCCAGTTCGTAGTTCTTTTGAGCATCCTCCAGGGCAGAAGTGGAAACCACGCCTTCTTTGGCCATTCCGACGGCACGATCGTAGGCGCGTTTGAGCAGCGGCACTTCGGGTCCTTCGGCGTCCACCTTGGCGCGCTCGTAGTCGGCTTGGGAACTGGTCAGACTGGCTTCGGCAGACTCCACGGCGGCGCGCGACTGCTCTACCTGCGCCTCAATTTCTACTTTGTCCAACTGGGCCAGCAGCTGGCCCTTCTTGACTTTGTCGCCGGCGTCCACCAGCAGCTTTTTGACGATGCCGCTGGCCTTGGATTTGACCTCGACCTTGGTGATGGGCGTGACTTTGCCGGTGGCGACCACGCTCTTCGCCAGATCGCCCTTTTCGACTTTCTGCAGTTTCGAAGGATCGATCTTGGTGCCGCCGTGGGTGGCGGCAATGAGCCCGCCGGCGATCAGGAGGACTATTACGAGTCCGATGCCGCCATAAATCAGCCGCTTTCGCCGCTTCTTGCTGCTGCCGTTGCCGTTCACGTCTGCCTCCTGAATGGATAATGCCCTGCGTCTTTAATGGTTACGAACGAGATATGCTGTTTGTTCCCTGGATCGTCGGGGCTCATCACCTGGGTCAACACAAAATCGGGTCAGTACAAAGCTGGGTCAACGCTGGATCAACAAGACACGATCTTACAGATTAGACACGCGAAACCTCGAAATGGAAGCAGAGAACCTCCAGGGAGTTTGGACGACGGCGGCGAGGAATGACTCTCATTCTACAAGGCTTTAGCGCTCCGAGCCAACATTCCTCTTTGGAATGTTAGAATTAGCCCTTCATGATTGCTTACGTGCTGCTGCGGGTGTTCCTCATCCTGCTGCTGGTGGCGGCCAACGCATTCTTCGCTGCCGCGGAATTCTCCCTGGTGAGCGTGCGTGACACGCGTATCCAGCAACTGGTGGCGGCCCGGCGGATTGGGGCCCGCATCGTGCAAAAGCTGCACCGCAATCTGGACGAAGTGGTCAACGGCGTCCAGCTGGGAGTCACGATCGTCAGCCTGACCCTGGGCTGGGTAGGCGAACCCCTGCTGGCGCAAATGATGCTCGGCCCGGTGCAGGACCTTCCCCACGCCTCGGTTTACGCTCACGGGATTGCGATCTTCATCGCCTTTGCCCTGATCACCTGCCTGCACGTCATTCTGGGCGAACTGGTCCCCAAATCTCTGGCGCTGCAACGTTCGGAGCAGGTCGCGCTGGCGGTCGCCGGGCCGATGGATGTCTTCCTCACCCTGACCCGGCCTTTGCTTTACGTGATGAGCCGGGCGGCGGGGTGGGTGCTGCGTGCGTTGGGCTCGCGCACGCATCCGGGAGGGCCCGGTGCACTCGCCCGACGAGCTGAAACTCATTGTGACCGCCAGCCGGCAATTTGGCGAGATCCCGCCCTTCCAGGAAGAAATGATCCACCACGCGCTGGAGCTGGACAACATCACGGTGCGCGAGGTGATGGTGCCGCGGCCCGCCATTTTCTCCCTGCCCGGCGATCTCACGATCTCCGACGCCCTGGCCCGGGTGGTCGAGGAACAACATTCGCGGGTCCCGGTTTACGATGCGCAGCGCGGCCCGGAGCACATCGTGGGCGTGCTCTACGCTAAAGACCTGATGCGCTGGACGCGCCTCCGCCTGAGCACGACGCCCGACCAGCCAGCGGCGGGACGGGTCTCAGCCATGAAGATCAGCCAGATCATGCACGATGTCCTGGTCGTGCCTGAAACCAAGGTCCTCACCGAATTGCTGGAAGAATTCAAGGAACGCAAACGGCACCTGGCGGTGGTGGTGGACGAGTTCGGTTCAACCGCGGGAGTGATCACGGTCGAAGACGTCCTGGAGCAGATCGTGGGCGAAATCGAAGACGAATTTGATGTTGCCCCGGCGCAGCAGGCCCTGGTGGAAGGCGAGATTGCGGTCTCGCTCGAAGGATCGGTGAGCATCCGCGACCTGGAATCGCAGTATCAGCTTTCGCTTCCGCGCGACTCCGGCTTCGAGACCCTGGCCGGCTTCATCCTGGCCCGCCTGCAGCGGATTCCGCGACAGGGCGAGAGCTTCGAATACGAAGGCCACCGCTACACCGTGCAGGAGATCGAAGCCCACCGCATCGCCAAAGTGAGGATCGAGAAACTCGAGGCCCGGCCCGTGACCCAGGCGGGGGACTGAGAAGCGGAAACTCAAAACCAGCAACTGGGGTTGAAAAAACAAATCTGAAGCGGTTGAAGTATAAAGTCCAGCTGTCAAACTTTTGACGCATGCCGCGATACTTCTCTCTCCGCGTGCTGTACACCCTGCCTGTGATCTGGCTGGTGGTCTCGCTGGTCTTTCTCTTAATTCATCTCGTGCCCGGCGACCCGATTCTTCAAATGCTGGGCGAAGGAGCACCCGTCACTGATGTGCAGGCCGCGCGCCATGCCTATGGCCTCGACCTTCCGCTGGGCCGGCAATATCTGAACTATTGGGGGGGCGTGCTGCGCGGCGACCTGGGACCGTCGTTACGTTTCAACCAGAGCGTGACCCGGTTGATTGCCCAGCGTTATCCCTACACTATGGAGTTGACGCTGGCGGCGCTGCTGGTGGCCATTCTGCTCTCGGTTCCGGCGGGTGTGCGTTCGGCGCAGCGGCGCAACCAGTGGGACGATCGTGCGCTCAGTGTAGTCAGCCTGTTCGGTTTGTCTTTCCCCAATTTCGCTCTCGGTCCCATACTCATCCTGCTCTTTTCCATCAAGCTGGGTTGGCTGCCGGTCTCAGGTTCAGGCGGCTTTGCGCACATGGTGCTGCCCGCGATTACCATGGGCGGCGCGCTGGCGGCGATCCTGACTCGCATGGTGCGCACCTCCATGCTGGAAGAGTTGGGCCAGGACTACATCCGCACCGCCCGGGCCAAAGGACTGTCGGAGCGCAAGGTGGTCTATGGTCACGCGCTGCGCAATGCCATGATCCCCGTGATTACGGTGCTGGGCCTGCAGTTTGGCGCGCTGCTCGCCGGCGCGATCGTGACCGAAACGATTTTCTCCTGGCCCGGAATTGGGCGCTTGACCATCCAGGCCATCTCCAATCGCGACTACTACCTGGTGCAGGGCTGCATTCTGGCGATTGGATTGACCTATGTAGCGGTGAATTTTCTGACGGATTTGCTGTATTCGGTGGCGAACCCGCGGATCCGGCAGTAAAACCCGAGAGTCCGCGGCGCGGCTGGGAGCTCCTTTACTTGTATATACAAATGCAATATGATGTATATGCAAACTGGAGTGAGCCATATGGCGGTAACTCTGACATCCATCCGGCTGGACACCGATCTGGCGGACGAGGCAGCGAAAGTGCTCGGCGTGAAGTCCCGCACAGAAGCTGTCCATGTCGCCCTGCGTGAGATTGTCGCTCTGAAGCGCTTCAAGGACTTGATGAAGAAGAACGCAGGGAAGCTCTCGTTCACAGGTCACATTGAGTGACCTGGTAATCTTCGACACCTCGGTCCTCGTCGATGACCTTCGGACCGGGCGCCATCAAGGACGAATCGAATCGGTTAGTGGCCTTATTCGAACGTGTTCCGTAGTTCTTGCAGAGTTGTGGCGTGGCGCCACGAAACCGGCGGAACGGGAATTTTTGCGGACACTAGCAAAGAATCATCCAGTCCTGACGCCCACGGAGAGGAACTGGCTGGAATCGGGCCAGGTACTGGCTAGAATTCACCATGATCGTGGGTATGATGCAGGCAAGCTGCGCGACTTGCACTTCGACGTCCTCATTGCGCTCACCGCACGTTCCTACGGCGCCCGCCTGATAACGTCCAACCGTGCCGATTTCGAAGTGATCGACCGTTACAGAAAACTCCGGCTACTGCCGGTTATTCTATGTTAGCGGAATACCTCGCTTGTGTCGTCGACTGGGAATGACGGCATTCTGGTCGCGAACTCAAACCAACTCGATCATCACCCGCTGACCTACCAAAGCCGCTGCCCGCTGCAGACTCGACAGCGTGATGTCGCGTTTCGGATCGAGAATACGGTCCACCTGGGAACGACTGGTCTTTAACAAGACAGCCATACGTGCCTTGGAAATCTTTCTCTTCTTCATCGCCTTGGCCAGTTGCCAGGCTACGACTTCCTTGATGGCCTGGGCCTGCGTTTCCTCGAAGATATTTTCCTGCTTCAGGAAATCGTCAATGCTCGATCCCATATTCTTCTTGCTCATCTGTTCCTCATTCCTACTGTACCACAAAAGATACATCCCCAATTGACAAGTGTTAAGCAACAGGCTACACTGGTTGAAGTGAAGATACAGAGCTTCGCTCATAAGGGCCTGAAACGGTTCTATGCGGAAGACAACGCGAAGGGCGTTTCGCCGGATGCGGCGGACAAGCTCCGTAAGATGCTGGCGTTTCTCGATAACATGGAAGATCCAGGGGAACTGAACTCGCTTCCCTCATGGAAGGCCCACCTGCTGACCGGCGATCGCAAAGGCACGTGGAGCCTGAGCGTCACCCGCAACCGCCGCTTGACGTTCCGCATCGACCCGGCGGAGCGAGAAATTTACGACGTTGATCTGGAGGACTACCACTAGGAGAGAGGGAGGAAGACACCATGCCAATGAAGAACCCGCCCCATCCCGGAAATTTCATTCGGACGGAGATCATTCAGCCCGCCGGTCTGTCAGTCACCGCGGCGGCTGCGGCGCTCAAGGTCTCCCGGCCTGCCCTGTCCAGCTTGCTGAATGGTAAAGCCGACCTCTCGGGCGACATGGCGCTCCGTATTGAAAAAGCCTTTGGTGTGAGAATGGACACGCTCATGCGAATGCAGTCGGCCTACGACATCGCTCGAACTCGCCTGCGCGAGAGGCAAATCCGTGTCCGGCGAGTTCCGCACCTGGGTGTTATCCAGGTAGAAGGCATTTGACCTTGTCCACGCTCTCCATTTCGCTGCCGCGCGCCGCCCGCCACAACCCGCTGGCGGCCACGGGTGTTGTGCTGGTGGCCATCTTCGTGATCTTTGCACTGCTTGCGCCGTGGATTGCGCCCCAGGATCCCGCTTACATCGATCTGCCCACGCGCCTCTCGCCACCGTCCGCCGCGCACTGGTGCGGCACCGATGAACTGGGACGCGACATCTTTTCCCGACTCATCTATGGCTCGCGTATTTCCATGCTGGTGGGCAGTTCCGTGGTCGCGCTGTCGCTGGCCCTCGGCCTGATTGTGGGATCGATCGCCGGCTACTACGGCGGCAACATCGATCGCTTCTTCAACGTGGTAGTGATGAACGCATTTCTCTCTTTCCCCGGAATTCTGCTGGCGATTGCTTTTGTGGCCTTTCGGGGTCCGGGGATTTTCAACCTGGTGCTGGCGCTCTCTCTGGGCGGATGGGTCGGTTACGCCCGCCTGGTTCGCGGACAGGTACTGGCGGCGCGCGAACGCGAATTTGTGGAAGCGGCGCGGGCGCTGGGCGCGAGCGATTTGCGCGTGATCGTCCGCCATATTCTTCCCAACATTATTCAGCCGGTGGTGGTGCAGGCCGCGATTGGCATGGCGGGCGCCATCCTTGCGGAAGCCACCATGAGCTTCCTGGGCCTGGGCGTGGCCCCGCCCACCGCCAGTTGGGGAGCCATGTTGAACGACGGCCGCGCACACCTGTTCGACGCTCCCCACCTTGTACTCTTTCCCGCCCTCGCGGTCATGCTGGCAGTGCTCTCATTCAATTTCATCGGCGACGCGCTGCGCGATTTTCTCGATCCGCGCTCACGCATCGAAGTTGGACTGTAAGTTGCGCAATCGCGCACGTCGCTTGCCAGAAATGACTCCCCAGCGAAAGCAATTCCGTCCTCGGTTCACTGACTTTAGTAACTCTAGAAACCACACCGGGCCTTGTGACCACGGCCTGTATCGCGCAACATTCTCCAGCGCCCGGTGTTCAAAGTAGTGGCCCGAACACAGGGCAAACCGAAGACCAAGGGAGCAAGGGGAGAAGATATGACTATGCACGCCAAAGCCTTTATGTTGACTGTCGTTGTGGCGGGCTTGATGCTGCCGGTAACCGCGCAGACTGTTACTACTGCGCCCCCGCCGGGCACCATCCACCAGCGCAAGGAAAACCAGCAGGACCGCATCGCCCAGGGAGTCAAGAGCGGGCAGTTGACCGCGGGGGAAACCGAACATCTGGAAAAACGCGAAGCCGCGATTAACAAGGAAGTCCACAATGAACGCGTCGCC
The DNA here is from genome assembly GCA_963699935.1 of Terriglobia bacterium. Classification (GTDB taxonomy): domain Bacteria; phylum Acidobacteriota; class Terriglobia; order Terriglobales; family Acidobacteriaceae; genus JAIQFF01. The sequence continues at coordinate 185,595 of CAVOVU010000009.1, read as the reverse complement.
AACGGCGGCAAGTTGACTCCGGCCGAGCGGCGACAGGTCAACCGCCAGCAGAACCGCACCTCTCGGGCTATCTATCGCAAGAAGCACAACGCCCGGGTCCAGTAAGTTTTATTTTCGCGCTGTGAAACGCCTCCGGAAACGGAGGCGTTTTTTTTGCCGGTGTGGGGGGGAGTTGTCCGCTGCTTTTGGTGCGGATGTTTCGCGGAGTGGACATACCAACCCAAACGACCTGCCAAGCTGCCTGCCGCCGGTTTCAGCCATGCCCGTCGGCCCGGCCCAGCGACCGAAGCAAAGTCAAAGGCGTCGGACAAGAGTGTCCGACCCACCCCGGCAAATCTCGTTCGTAACTCCAAGAAAAGGCCGTAAATCGAGTTCTTGACTGACATTGCATATCAGAATATAAATATAGCAATTTGTTATATGACGCTGGCCGAGAAATTACGCTACCTGCGCGAAGTGGAGGGCTCACTGCGCGGACTGGCTCGTCCCATGACCCAGCAGGAACTGGTGCGCGCCATCCGCAAGGAGCAGGGCCAGAGCATCAGCCAGTCTTATGTGTCGCAAATCGAGGGCGGGGTGCGCCCCCACATGACGCAATCCACGCGAACCTTGCTGGCGAAATTCTTTAAGGTCCATCCTGGATTTCTGGTGGATGATCCCGAGGGTTATCACACCGAACTTGTGTCCGACTTGCGGACGACTGAAGGCAAACTCGACGTCTGGCTGTTGCAGGGTTCGGAACGATTTGCCAGCGATCCCGAGGTGAGCGAAGTCCTGATCAAGGCGGCGCGGGAGAAGGACACGCGACGATGCTTTCTGCTGCTGGGCGCGATCCTGGATACGCCAGGGCTGGCGGAAAGGCTGCTCGAGGCATTGCAGCCCGAGCGCGGCGGCCATCGGACCCAGGGTAAAGCGGGGAGGCGACGCATATGACCTGGGCGGATTTCTATCTGATTTGTTTTGCGGGGGGATTTTTTTTCAGCCTGCTGTCGTTTCTTGCCGGAGGCATGCGCTGGCATCTGCACCTGCCCCATTTTTCGCATGTGCATGTGGCAACGCCTCCGGTTGCTGCCGGCCATGGCGCTCCGGGGACGCATTCAACAGGTACTGCAGCGGGGGAGGCGGTAAATCCGAGCCATGGCGTCCATATTTCGCCGTTCAACTTCATCACGGCGACCGCCTTCCTGGCCTGGTTCGGGGGAACTGGATATCTGTTAACGCGTTTCTCCGGCGTCTGGTTTGTGACCGGGCTTGGCCTGGCCGTGGTCAGCGGTCTGGTGGGCGGAACCATTGTGTTTCTTTTTCTCAGTCGCGTGCTGATTTCACAGGAAGAGAGCATGGATCCGGCCGATTACGAGATGGCCGGCGTGCTGGGTCGAGTCTCGGTTTCCATACGGGAAAATGGCACGGGAGAAATCATCTACTCGCAGGCGGGCACGCGGCGTACCTGCGGCGCTCGCGGAGTCGATGGAGCGGCCGTGGCGAAGGGGACCGAAGTGATGGTCGCGCGCTACGAGAAAGGAATTGCATACGTACGCCCCTGGTCGGAAGTATCAGGCGAGGGGGAGTCATGACTGCAACGTTCTTGCCGTGCCGGGCACGAGCGGGATGCTCGCGCCTACACTGCTTTGCGCTGATCTGACCACCAGGAGAGACTGAATGGACAGCAAACTTTATCGCGCCCTGACAGCGATGCTGTGGCTGGCGCTGCCATTGACGGCCTGGCAGTACGGGTCGGTCTGGGAGCAGTTGCCCAGCCGCATGGCCACTCACTTCGGAGGCACAGGCCAGCCCAACGGTTGGATGCCGCGCGAAACAGCGCTCATCTTCGCCCTGGTTGTGACCACGCTGCTGCTGGCGTCGCTGACCTGGGCGCTGACCCGGGTGCGCAAGCCGGATGTGCTGGCCTGGTCTTTGCTGGCTATGTTGTACGTTGTGATGGGCGCGCTGTTCAGCATCAACATGGCAGTGTTGAATTACAACCTCCACGGCCGCCCGCTCGACATTGTTCCTGCTCTCGCCGTGGTCTTCATCGCGGCGATTGCCGTGACCGTGATCGCCGTGGCAAGCAAGCGCGGAGTCGAACTGCCGCGCCATGCGGACGTGGTCAAGGCCGAAGAAGTTCACGGCTCGCTGCTGTGGGCGTCGGTTTTTACCGTGCTGACCGCGGTGGAAGTGGGCGTGATTGCCGTCATCCCGCTGGGCGGCCTGCGCTGGGTCATGGCGTTGCCGGCTCTGCTTTTGCTGGCGGCAGCTGCCCTGGCCTGGGGCGGCTTTCACTATCGCTTCAGCGGCCATGGAGTTGAGATCAGCACGCTGGGCTTTCGCCTGCGCTCCATCCCGCTCGCAAACATCAGGGCGTATGCCATTGCGCCCTGGAATCCGATGGGCGGCTACGGCATTCGCGGCATTGGAGAACGCCGCGCCTACGTTTGGGGAAACACCGGGGTCCGCATGATGCTCTCTGACGGAGAAGTGTTTCTCGGCCATCGTGAGCCGGAAAGAATCATGCAGGACCTGAACTTGATCCGGCAGAACCAGAAAGCTCGCGAAAATACATGAAGGGAACGCATTTGATTTCCTTCGTGTACCTTCGTGCCCTTTGTGGTTGAGGCTTTAGTTGGGGCACTCGAAAGAGGAGGCAATATGTTCGGGATTTCACACATTTTCGAAATTTGGGTTTTCGTCGGCCTGGGAGTGATGGTCATTCTGTTCCTGATGAGCGGCATGGCCAGGCTGTATCGCAAAGCCGGACCGCATGAGGCGCTGATCGTGTACGGACTGGGCGGGACGCGGGTGGTGAAGGGGCACGGCACGCTGGTATTTCCCATGGTGCAGATCTGCCGCGAGCTCTCGCTTGAACTGATGTCGTTCGACGTGGCGCCGCAGCAGGACCTCTACACCAAGCAGGGTGTGGCGGTCACGGTTGAGGCCGTGGCGCAGATCAAGGTGAAGTCAGACATGGAGTCGATCCTGACCGCGTCGGAGCAATTTCTCACCAAGACCGATCAGGAGCGCGAAGGCCTGATCCGCCTGGTGATGGAAGGCCATCTGCGCGGCATCATCGGACAGCTCACGGTGGAAGAAATCGTGAAGCAGCCGGAGATGGTCTCCGACCGCATGCGTTCTACCTGCGCGGAAGACATGAACAAGATGGGGCTTGAGGTGATTTCGTTCACCATCAAGGAAGTGCGCGACAAGAACGAGTACATCACCAACATGGGCAAGCCGGATGTGGCGCGCATCAAGCGCGATGCCGACGTGGCCACGGCGGAAGCCGATCGCGACACCGCCATCAAGCGCGCGCTGGCGCAGCGCGAATCCGCGGTGGCCAGGGCGCAGGCCGATCAGGAGCGGGTGCTGGCGGAAACGCTGTCGCTGGCCAAGCAGGCGGAAGCGCAGCGTGATCTTGAAGTCAAGAAAGCGCAGTACGTCGAAGTCACCAAGCGGCAGCAGGCGCAGGCGGACAAGGCCTACGACATCCAGACCAACATCATGCAGCAGCAGGTCATCGCCGAGCAGGTGAAGGTGCAGCAGATCGAGAAAGAGCAGCAGGTCAAAGTGCAGGAAGCGGAAATCAACCGCCGCGAGAAGGAGTTGATTGCGACCGTATTGAAAGGGGCGGAAATCGAGCGGCAACGAATTGAAACTCTGGCGCTGGCCGAGAAGCAGCGGCTGATGTCGGAAGCGGATGGTCATGCGTCGGCGATTCGCGCCCAGGGCGAAGCCGAAGCCGAGATTATTTTCAAGAAAGGCGAGGCCGAAGCCAAGGCCATGAACGTGAAAGCCGAAGCCTATCAGGAGTACAACCAGGCGGCGGTGATCGACAAGCTGTTCACGGGCATGCCGGAAATTGTGCGGGCGCTGGCCAGTCCGCTGGCCAACGTGGACAAGATCACGATCGTGTCCACGGGCAACGGCGACGCCTCGGGGATGAACAAGATCACCGGCGACATCGCCAAAATGGCGGCGCAGGTGCCGGCGTTGTTTGAAACGTTGTCCGGGATGCCGATGTCGGAGCTGCTGGGCAAAGTGCGCCAGATTGGGGACAAGACACCCAGACCCGATGCGCTGCCGTCGAACGGCGGAGCAGGGAAGTAGTGCTTCGAGACGCGGGACGGGCGGAGACGCCCGTCCTTCATTACTCTCGAAGCATGCGAAGTTGAGGAAAGAAAGATGAAGAAACCATCGATGCAAATTGTTCTGGGCATTGTTCTGGGCGCGGGCGTTGGCACCGCGTTAGGCGTCGCCGCCGGGCACGTTGCGGCGTGGCTGGGAGTGGGCATCGCCATCGGGGTCGCAATCGGAGGCAACTTTCGCGGCACGAACTGCCCAGAGTGCGAGGAAGTCCACGAAAAACACCGAGCTGAAAGCTGATAGCTACTATAAAGGAGTCCCATCATGGCATTACTAGAGCGAGTTTCCACATTAGTCCGCGCAAATCTTAATGATCTGGTGGACAAGGCCGAACACCCGGAAAAAATGATCAAGCAGGTCATCCTCGACATGCAGAACCAGCTTTTGCAGGTCAAGACCCAGGTAGCGATTGCCATCGCTGACCAGCACCTGCTGGAAAAAAGGCAAAAAGAGAATGAAGACAAAGTGGCGGAGTGGATGCGTAAAGCAGAACTGTCCGTGGACAAGAAACAGGACGACCTGGCCCGCGCCGCCCTGCAACGGGTGGAAAGCTATCGCGATTTGAGTGAAGGCTTCGCGGAACAGGTCACCGATCAGAAGGCGCAGGTGGAAAATCTGAAGACCGCGTTACGCCAACTGGAGCGGAAGCTGACTGAAGCGCAAGCCAAGGCCGACCTGCTCCTCGCACAGCATCGCCGGGCCCGCGCGGTAGGCAAAGCCAGCGACGCCAAAATGGCTGCAGGCAATGGAGCGAGCGCCAGCGCCTTTGACCGCATGAAGCGCAAAGTGGCGCATGTCGAAGCGCACAGCCAGGCCAAATCCGAAATCGCCGCCGACGATGTGGAAGAGCGCCTGGCAGCGCTGGAGAAAGAAGACCGCATCGAGCAATTGCTGGCGGAGCTGAAGGTGAAGCGGGGAGCGTAAGCGGCTCGATTAGAGGTCGCGCTGCGCGTCCTAAACCATACGTCTGCCGTGGATTACAGCCGCGATGATCACTTCGCTCTGTTCCACCACGTAGATAATCCGGTAGCTATACGCGATCAGTTCGCGGATGCTCTCGTCATCGAACTCCGGCAGCTTGCGCCCCAAAAACGGAAAATCGTGAGAGTGCGTGAAAGTCCGATGATCCGCCTGACTACGGCGGCAGCGTAAGAGGGGGAATCGGTGGCGATGTACGAGGCGAGTGCCTCTACATTAGCCGGGTGCCCCATGCTTCGCGCACTTTGCGAAGCGTAGGAGGGCACGGGCTGGGGCGTGAAAACTCTGACTGCTAGTGGGGTAGGGGTCCTTCGACTTCGCATCTGCTTCGCGAGGCGAAGCAGATGCTCCGCTCAGGATGACAGCGCTCTTGGGCTATGGCTTGGTCCAGTCCTCGATTTTCAGCCCTTTCACTCGGCGGAAGACTCGGTCGTGGGTGACCAGCACTGCTTCCACGGCCAGCGCGTGGGCCGCGATCAGCATGTCCATGTTGCCCATCGGCCTGCCGGAGCGTTCGAGAGCGGCGCGGATCTCGGCATAATGGCGCGCTGCGTCCGAGGTCCACGACAACACTTCCACCCGTAGGAGGAACTCCTCGACCAAGCCCTTCAGACGGATCGCTGACGGCAGTCGGGCCACTCCGAAGCGCAATTCGGCTTCGGTGATGACGGAAATTCCGATCTCAGCCATGGGCGTGCTCAGCAGGCGCGCGCGCACGCTGGCCACATTGCCCTTGATGGCATAGCTGGCGGTGTTGGTGTCCAGCAGGTAACGCACCATCAGAACAGCTTTCGCTTCTGCGGGGGCCGGTCGTCCCGATCAGCCATAAACTTTTCGGGCACCTCGATCTGGTCGGCGAGGTCAAAAAAATCCTCCCAGGATTCCGGCCTGCGCGACAGGACGACGTCGCCCGTAGCTGGATCGCGGCGGATAAAGACTTCCGAGCCCTGGAATCGGTATTCCGAGGGCAGGCGGACGGCCTGGCTGCGCCCGTTCTGGAATAGCTTTGCGGTACGAGGCATGAGAGCTTCTCCTTGATATATACCATGATATATAACACGGCGGACGATATCAAGGTATATACCATTGCGGTTGGGCGCCCCATGATTCGCGCACTTTGCGAAGAGTGGGAGGTCACGGGCTGGGACGTGAAAACTCTGACTGCTAAGTGGGGTAGGGGTCCTTCGACTCCGCCTCTGCTTCGCGAGGCGAAGCAGATGCTCCGCTCAGGATGACACGGGAGGGGCTAGGCGCTGGCCTTGTCGATCAACGGCAACGTGGGCTCTTCGTCGCTCTTTGTTGTTGTTGCTGTCGCCGCATCCAGTTCCAGCTGTTCCTGTCCGCTGAGGGCGGTGACCCGGCCGCGGTAGGTTTTCAGGTGGCGTTGCGCGGTATCAAAGGCTTCCTGGGCTTTATTCAGGTTCTTGCCTACGGTTTCGAATTGGTTCTGGAAGTGATCGAACGACTTCTGCGCCTTGGCCAGCTCCAGGCGGCTCTTCTCGAAGCGGCTGGCGACTTCGTACCATTTATGGACCAGCGCGATGGTCTGCAAGGTCATCAGCAGAGTATTGGGTGAGACTGGGAACACGTGCTGCGCATTGAGCCAGTCGGCGAGCTCGCGGTTGCGGATGGCTTCCATGTAAAGGGTTTCGCTGGGCAGGTACATCAGGGCAATGTCGGTGGTGCCGTGTTCGGGCTGGATGTAGGCCTTGATCCGCCGGGCTTCGGTTTTCATCACGCGCACAAACTCGTGGCGCGCTTCTTCAATTTCCGATTCGACGTTGCTTTCGAATAGCGCCAACACCTGCTCGCGGGGAAACTTGGCGTCGATGGGAAGGCGGCGATCGGGAAACTGGATGACGGCGTCGGCGCGTCCGTTGCCGTCGCCGGCGGAGGACTGCATTTCGAACATGTGTGCGGGCAGAAAGTCAGACAGTAATCGTTCCAGGCTGGCCTCGCCAAACTGGCCGCGCAGGTGCGGCAGCTTGAGCATGTTGTTGAGGTCGTTGATGGAGTGTCCCAGCGCTCCGACTTCACGCAACTGCTCTTCCGCCGCCTTCAGGTGCTGCTGCACTTTTTCGAACTGGGCAAAGCCTTCCTTGATGTTCTGGTCGAGCTTTAATTGCACCTGGTCGGTGATGGCGAGGAGCTTGGCGTCCACGCGATCGCGAATCGAGTCCAGGCTCTGCGCCGTTTTCTGGTTCAGGTTTTCAAATTCAACTTTGAGCTGAGAAGTCGTGAGCGCCAGAGAGGTGGTCAACTCAGTGCGCGCTTCGCGCAGATCGTGAGTCTGCTCCCGGCGTCCGCCGGTCAACTGGGCTTCCACCGAATTGCGGATTTCGTTGAATCCCTGGGTCAGGCGATCGGTCACGCCCTGGCGCAGGTCGCCCTTGGTGGTCTCCAGGCGGGTGGCCATATCGAGCGTGGCATCGTTGAACTTCTGGCTCAGGGATTCATGCAGCAAGGCCGTCTGCTGGGCAAGGTCTGTAATTTCAGCGGTTTGGGACGAGCCGGCTGTCCGGCGAAAAATCGCCGCCAGCAGTACCAGAAGTACAACGTTGACCACCAGCAGTATGCCGATCAGGAATGTCCCCATCGTAAGGTGCTCAGATTGATTTTAGGGGCTAGCGTGAGGGAAGCAAAGCGGAAGTTTGGTTTCGCATCCATGGGGCTGCGAGATCACAGTTCATATGATCCGGGCCCTGACAGCTTCTCTCGCGATTTTCCTGACCACCAGCATCACGGGGTTCGAGGTCCGGACAGTGGGCGCGGCCGAACGTCCGGCGGCGGAGGCGCAGCCCTCCCCATACAACGACGCCGAGGCCGGACGCCGGCTTCTGGAGATGGCCAACCGCGAGCGGGCCAAGGCCGGTCTTGCTCCCCTGCAGGCAGATGACGGATTAACCAAAGCGGCGCAAGCCCATGCCGCGGCCATGGCCGCACAACAAAAACTTTCGCACCAGCTTTCCGGCGAACCCAGCCTGGTTCTCCGTCTGGCCGCCAACAGCAAAACCCATCTCGACCAGTCGGGAGAAAATGTGGCGTTCGCCGGTAGCGTGGATCAGGCCCAGGACAGCCTGATGCATTCTCCACCGCATCGCGCCAACCTGTTGAACGCGGGTTACAACGTGGCCGGGTTCAGCGTAGTGCGCAGAGGGTCGCTGCTGTATGTGACCCAGGATTTCGGACACAGCCTTCCCAGCCGTACCGATGCCGAGGCGGAGGTGCTGGTCGGAAGGAGCGTGGATGGCATGCGGGCCCAGAGTCATCTGCCCGGGCTGCAGCGCATGGATGGCAAGGAAGCCGCGTCCACGGCTTGCGCCATGGCTGAAGCTGATTCGTTGCGCACTCCGGGGCCGAAAGCGCGCGCAGTTTTGCGCTACACAACGTCTGATCCGCAGGTGCTTCCCGAGAATGCAGCCCAGCTTATCAAGGCCCGGTCAGTTCGCTCGTTCGCCGCCGGCTCCTGCTATGCCCGTACTCGAACTTATCCCACCGGAATGTACTGGGTTGTAATCCTTTTCTTCTAATTGGCGAAGGGCATGGATTTTTGCTTTTTGTCCACGACTTGCACGGCTGGGGAAGGTCACGACTTCAGAGGCTGCGGAAAAACTCAACTTGCCCGGACGAAGATCCCACGGGGGCTAAAGCCCGCACTCATTTCTAGCGACTTACGCGGCCCTGAAGGGCCGCTCTTCCACGAAGGGGCCGACATTGACGAGTTTTTCCGCAGGCTCTGAAGTCGGGCCTTTCCCCGTCGCAAGTGAAGTCGCGCCCTTCCTGTGCGCCAAGGCTTCGAAGGCATCCGGAAAGCAGCGCGCCGCGTATGCTAGTCTGCTGGCATCTAAGAGTAAGGTTTCCGTGGACAAATCTTCGTCAATCCGCGTGGGCACAGCCGGTTGGTCATACAAAGACTGGGAAGGGATTTTCTATCCGCCGGGAATGCAGCACCGCAAGCAGCATCCGCTGGAGATCCTGGCGCGCTGCTTTGACATGGTGGAGGTCAACACTTCTTTCTACGGACACATCAAGCCGCACCTGGCCAAGCTGTGGGTGCGGAAAGCGGAGTCGGTGAATCCGGATTTCATGTTCACCGCCAAGCTGCATCGTTCCTTCACCCACAATCCCATGGCGGTGATGGAACCCACTTCGGCCGCTTCCATCAGGCCCAATGATGAAGACGAAGCCCTGGCGCGCGAAGGACTGGAAGCGCTGGCCGGGGAGGGGAAGTTGGGCGCGCTGCTCATCCAGTTTCCGGTTTCGTTCAAGAACACATCACTGAACCGCGAATATCTGGAGAAGCTGCTGCGCCAGTTCATCGAATATCCGCGCGTGGTCGAGGTGCGCCACGACAGTTGGGAGAATCCTGACACCATCAACGACTTCATGCAGAAGAATGTCTCTTTCTGCAACATCGACCAGCCGCTGATCGGCCGCTCGCTGGTGCCCACCGAGCACGTCACCTCTCCGGTTGGCTACGTACGCCTGCACGGACGAAACTACGACCAGTGGTTTGACGCCGACACCGGCGCCGATCGCTATAACTACTTGTACAGCGAAGCCGAGCTGGCAGGATGGAAAGAAAAAATCGTTCGCATCGCGGGCAAGGCCGAAGTTACGTATGTAGTGACTAATAATCACTTCGAAGGAAAAGCTGGAGTGAACGCGCTGCAACTTAAGAATATGCTGACAGGACGTAGAGTGAAGGCGCCAGAGGCGCTGCTGAAGCACTATCCCGAGCTGACCAAGATCGCCGATCCGATTTACGACGAAAGGGCGAATCCGGATCTGCCCCTGCTGGCGTAATCAAGACCATTCAGGCCGGTAGCGCAGGCACGAAACCCACGTGTTCGTTAATAATGTTTAGATTTTTGCGGCGAGTTCTTCTTTGGCGGCGTAGTGCGATTCTACGTAGTCATCCAAAATCTGGATGAATTCGGCGACGATCTTGTCGCCTTTCAGCGTGGTGAAGAGGCGGCCGTCCACGTAAACCGGGGCTTTGGGTTCCTCGAATGTTCCCGGGAGCGAGATGCCGAGGCTGGCATGTTTCGATTCGCCGGGGCCGTTTACCACGCAGCCCATGACTGCCACTTTCATTTCTTCTACGCCGGTGTAACGTCCCTTCCAGACCGGCATCTGGTCGCGGAGATAAGATTGAATCTGTTGCGCCATTTCCTGGAAGAAGGTGCTGGTGGTGCGGCCGCATCCCGGACACGCGGTCACCTGCGGGGTGAAGCTGCGGATGCCGAGGGATTGCAGAATCTGCTGTCCGACGCGGACTTCTTCGGTGCGGTCGCCGCCGGGCGCGGGAGTGAGCGAGACGCGGATGGTGTCGCCAATGCCTTCCTGCAACAGCACGCCCAGAGCGGCGCTCGAAGCCACGATGCCTTTGGCTCCCATGCCGGCTTCGGTGAGTCCAAGATGCAGAGGATAGTTGCAACGCGCAGCCAGCGAGCGATAGACGTCGATCAGGTCCTGGACTCCGCTGACCTTGGCGCTGAGGATGATCTGGTCCGGACGCAGTCCGTATTTTTCCGCCAGGGCCGCTGAATTCAACGCGCTCACTACCATGGCTTCCATGGTCACTTCACGCGCGTCTTTAGGCTCGGGAAGAAGCGAGTTCTCGTCCATCATGCGGGTAAGCAGCGCCTGGTCGAGCGATCCCCAGTTCACGCCGATGCGTACCGGCTTCTGGTTCTCGACTGCGACTTCGATCATGGTGCGGAAGTTGTTGTCGTCCTTGCGTCCAATGCCGACGTTACCGGGATTGATGCGGTACTTGGCCAGCGCCCGCGCGCACTCGGGATACTTCTTGAGCAGGATGTGTCCGTTGTAGTGGAAGTCGCCGATGATCGGAACCTGCACGCCCTGTTTGTCGAGTTGCTCGACGATGGGCGCGACGGCGGCGGCAGCCTCTTCGTTATTGACCGTGACCCGTACCAGCTCGGACCCGGCCCGGGCCAGCGCCGCAACCTGCTGGACGGTGGAGGAGATATCGGCAGTGTCGGTGTTGGTCATCGATTGCACCACAACTGGTGCATCGCTGCCAATTCGCACGCCGCCAATTGAGCCGGTCACGGATTTTCTGCGTTGAATGTCTGCCATGGGGAAGTTTTATTTTAACACGGGGAAAGAGAGCTCTCAGCTGTCAGTTCTCAGTTGTCAGCGTTTAAAGGATGCAGAATGAGTGGATTACGGTGGAGGCCTTACTGGTTCGGTTACCTGGTCAGGAGCCGGCAGCCAAGCGCAGGCGAACAGCAGGTCCCTCCACTGCGCTCGCTTTCGCTCGCTCCGGTCGGGATGACAGAGCTTCTTGTTCGGAAGCCAGGAGCCAGAAGCCAGAAGCTGACAGCTGCTTTATGGCATTCTTCCCATGACGCTGGGGAGCATCTTGGCTACGTCGTTGTAGATGACCATGACGGCGAACAGGACCAGGAACACGAAGGCCGCCTGATAGATGCGCTCTTTGATTCGCAGGCTGATGTCCCGGCGGATGATGCTCTCGACGAACAGCAGCAGAATGACACCACCATCCATAATGGGAATGGGGAGAAGGTTAAAGATGCCCAGATTCAGGCTGATTCCCGCGGTCAGTTCCAAAAGGGGCGTCCAGCCTTTCTTGCTGGCGGCCTGGCCGGCGGCGCGTCCGATGCCGATGGGCCCCTCGATGGACTTGATCGAGATCTTGCGCTGAATCATTTTCTGGACCAGTTCAAGGATCAGGAGCGAGCCCTGCTTGTTCTGTTCCACCGAGCGCCGAAACGCGGCCGCGAAGGGCAGCGACGATACCTTCATGGGAGCGCTTCCGATGCCTACGCGGTAGCGTTGATCGCCGCGGATGTCGGACAAAACCGGCTGCACTGTGAAATTGAGCAGCTGGCCATTGCGCTTGACCGTGATCTGGATCGGTTTGTCCTGAGTACGCTTCAGGCTTTCAATCATGGCGGCGAGGCCGGCGATCGGCTTTCCGTCCACGTTGATGATCTCGTCACCCAGCTGCATTCCAGCCTTTTCGGCCGGCATATCAGGTTCCAGGTCGGTAATGGGGAAATTTGGTTCCTTCGGCTCCCAGCCGGCGGAACCCATCTGGTTGGGACCGTAGGCCTCGGGCACGATGGTCCTGGTCAGGACCTGGCCGGCCCGTTCGATGGCGACATCCAGGGGCTGGTTCGGGTTCAGGGCCTCGCGCGGAATCACCTGCTCCCAGGTCGGATTCTGGATGCCGTCAATGCGAACGATGCGGTCGCCGATCTGGATTCCGGCTTTGGCTGCGGGCGTGTCGGGCGCCACCCATCCGATAATCGCAGGCTCATCCAGCACCGCGGGGTACTCGTAACGCACCATGTAAACGCAGGTGAGCAGGCCCACGGCGAACAGAATGTTCATGGCCGGCCCGGCAACCGCGATCAGGAAGCGGTGCCAGCGGGGATGCGACATGAATTCCCCGGGATCGCCACTGCGCTCATCCATGGGGTTTTCGCCGCTCATTTTGACGTAGCCACCCAGCGGCAATACGTTGATGCGGTAGTCGGTGTCGCCCCGGCGGAAGCCGAACAGGCGCTTGCCGAAGCCGATGGCAAATTGCTCGACCCGGACACCCAAAAGCTTGGCCACGGCGTAATGGCCGAACTCGTGAATCAGGATCATGAATCCCAGAATCACACCGACAGAGAGCACCGCGGTTAAGAATCCAGACATATATAAAGTTTGTCCTACTCCACTCGCATTGCGGTGGAAACCGGTCGTGAACCCTCCGGTCCTCCCCCCACCCGCTCGACTCTCTGGCGCGCCAGTTCACGCGCCTCCGAGTCCGCTTGCAGAACTTGTTCTATAGATTCCAACTTGCCTACTTCCGTTGCAGAGAGAACTTCGCGAATAACTTCAGGAATGTCGTTAAAAGCGATGCGGCCCTGCAGAAAAGCCGCCACCGCCACCTCGTCGGCCGCGTTGAGTGCAACCGTCTTGGCGCCGCCGGCCTCCGCCGCTTCGTAGGCCAGGCGCCAGACAAGGGAATTTTTCCACATCCGGCGGCAGGAATTCGAGATGTCGTAAGTCCATGACCGGGAAGCGCATAGCCGAGGGAATGCGCTCGGGATAAGTCAACGCGTACAGGATGGGCAACCGCATGTCGGTTACAGAAAACTGAGCAAGTATGCTGCCATCCACAAACTCAACCATGGAGTGAATTGTGGATTGCGGGTGGACCATCACCTGCACCCGGCTGGGCGGCAAGTTGAACAAACGGCAAGCCTCGATGACTTCGAATCCCTTGTTCATCAGGGTGGCGGAATCGATGGTGATGCGCTGCCCCATTTTCCAGGTGGGATGGTTCAGGGCCTGGGCCACGGAGATCGAAGAAAATTGCGACTTGGGTGTGTAAAGAAAGGGTCCGCCGGAGGCGGTCAGCCAGATGCGTTCGACCTCTTCCATCCGTCCGCCGCGCAGGCACTGGTGGACCGCATTGTGCTCGCTGTCGATGGGCAGAAGCGGTTTGCCCTGGCGGCGGGCCTCGGCGGTGATCAACTCTCCCGCAGCCACCAGGCATTCCTTGTTGGCCAGGCCGACCGTCTTGCCCGACCGTACCGCTTCGTAGGTGGCTTTGAGCCCGGCCACGCCAACGATCGCGCTGACCACAAAATCTACATCGGGATGGGTGGCCACCTGCACAGTTCCGGCCGGGCCATGCACCACTTCAACATTTTTTATCCCGGCAGTCTGCAGGCGGGAGCGCAGGATCTCGGCATCGACCGCGGTCGTAATGGAAATGAGTCTGGGCTTCCAGCGCCGGGCCTGCTCGAAGGCGGACTCGACATTGCGGCCCGCGGCCAGGGCGACCACCTGGAAGCGCTCGGGATAAGTTTCGACCACGCTGAGCGTACTGCGCCCAATCGAGCCCGTGGATCCCAGAATGGCAATGCGCTTCATGAGCAGAATTTCGGGTGGGGCGCAGCCAGGGGGGCGGCTTACTGCATCACGCGCCAAGCCGCATAGTACCACAGCAACGGGAGCGGCAAAGAGCAGGGCATCAATTCTGTCAAGCATGCCGCCGTGACCCGGAAGCAGAGTCCCCGAATCCTTGATTCCAGCGCCCCGCTTGATCAGCGATTCCACCAGATCGCCCAGCTGGGCCGCGATATTGATGGCCGCAGAAAGCAGGATGGTCGGCCACAACGGAGCTTTGACCAGGGCGAATAAGCCGTCCTTCGGTTGGATGAGATGCGCATTCAACAACGCCGTGCTGATGGGCAGGGCGTAGCTGTAGAGCAACATTCCCACCCCGACGCTGGCGATCATGGAGGCCAGCGCTCCTTCCCAGGTCTTGCGCGGACTGATGCGCGGCGACATGAGGTGGCGTCCCAGAGAACGTCCGACAAAGTAGGCAAAGATGTCTCCCGCCCAGACCAGCAGCAGCAGGTACAACAACAGGAATGCGCCGGAGGCCTGTTCCCGAATCTGCACCATGCAGCCCAGGGGCAGGGCAATGTATGCGAAGGCGAATGCTGAAGTCATGGCAGCGGGAAATCCGGTGCTGAGATCAGTCCGCCTCATGGCGATCACCAGAAAGACAAAGGGCGCGAGGGCGGACACGAAGGCCGCGGTGCCGGCAAATACGGAAGTGGACAGCAAAGGCGTGTCCTGTCCGAGATGCAGCGCCAGAAACAGAAAGAAGAGGCCGACAAAAATGTAAGTCGGCCAGTGCATCGGTATGATTTTGTAGGCTTCCGAAATCTTCAGCAGTTCCTGGACCGCCAGCAGCGCGACCAGGGCGGCGACCAGCGCCAGCACCGGCACCGGGGCGCGCAGCACCAGCAGCAGGACAATCGGGATCAGAAGCACCGCGGTGAGAATTCGTTTCAGTAGTTGCAAGCCGTGTCAGCTCCGGCCGGTCTTGGATGGGTGGGGATGAGATTCGTGGGCATGGGCGGCGTGGTCGGCCAGCCCGCCATAACGGCGCTCGCGTTTTTGATACTCCGCGATGCCTTCCAGAAGTTGCAGGCCGCGAAACTCCGGCCATAAGGTCGGAGTGACGTAGATCTCGGCATAGGCCAGCTGCCACAGCAGGAAGTTGCTCAGCCGCATTTCTCCGCTGGTGCGGACCACCAGATCGGGATCGGGCAGGTGCCGGGTGTACAGGTTCTGCGACACCGCATCTTCGTCGATTTCGAGATGGTCCAGGCCGCCGTTGCGCGCGGCAGCGTCCACGATGGAGCGGAAGGCGTCCACCAGTTCGGTGCGCGCGCTGTAGTTGAGAGCCAGAGTTAGAACCATGCCGGTGTTGGAGGCGGTCGCTTCCCGCGCCCACGCCATCTTTTCCTGCACCGAGGGCGGAAGCTCATGCTGACGTCCGATATATTCCAGGCGAATGTTGTTTTTGTTCAGAGTGGGAACTTCCGCCTTCAGATATCGGCAGAGCAGGCCCATCAGAAAATCGACTTCGCTGCGTGGACGCTTCTTCCAGTTCTCCTCGGAAAAGGCATACAACGTCAGCCATGGAATTCCGATGCGGGCTGCGGTTTCGACGGTGGAGCGAACGGATGCAACTCCGGCGCGGTGTCCGGCCATGCGCGGCAAGTGGCGGCGGCGCGCCCAGCGTCCGTTGCCGTCCATGATGATGGCGATGTGCTTCGGGAGCCGTTCCGGATGCAGCTGTCTGTAAACTTCCGCTTCCTTGCGATCCAGCCCGGCAGGAATCGTCGCTTGCAAGCTAACCTCTGCTGTTTCAAGAAGCTAACACAGGGTGGCGGTGGTTGCAATAAGGTGCCGGTAGGGCTGTGGAGTGGGTGTCGGCGCCCGCCTGGCGTTCTAAACCTCAGCAGCCAAAAGCATGAACCACCAAGGACACGAAGGTCCACGAAGGTTTCGGTCTCAATGACTTCGTTTACGGGGTTCCTTCGTGAAACTTCGTGTCCTTGGTGGTTCATGCTTTTGGAAGTGACCTTGACACTCGCGTACTGGACACCCGCCACGCCTTCGGATTATTCTCCCGCGCATGAACCGACGAACGTTTCTTCAAGCCACCGCCGCCGGCGCCGCCTCTCTTGCCCTCTCCCAAAAATCTTTCGCAGCCAGTTCCAATCCCGACCTTGCCGTCATTCAGAAGGAAATCGAGAAGCGCCATGACGAATCGGTGCAGCGCCTGCAAGCGTGGATTCGCCAGCCCTCGATTGCCGCTGAGCACCGCGGCATGGACGAAGGCTGCGACCTCGCCATGCGCATGTTGAGCGAGGCCGGCTTCCAGGGAGCGACGAAGGTTTCCACCGATGGCCAGCCCGGCATCTTCGCCACGCTCGACGCCGGCGCCCCGCGCACCCTCGGGATCTACTTCATGTACGACGTCAAGCAGGTCGATCCCTCGGAGTGGTCGTCGCCGCCCTTCGACGCGGCCATTGTCGATAAGCCCGGCCTGGGCAAGTGCGTGGTCGGGCGGGGCGCAGTGAACCAGAAGGGCCCGGAGGCTTCCTTCCTGGCCGCGGTGCACGCCATTCGCAACGCCGGCCGGAAGTTGCCCGTCAATCTGGTGTTTGTTGCCGAGGGTGAAGAAGAAATCGGTTCGCCGCACTTTCCGCAGATCGTGCGCCGTCCCGAAGTGCTGGCGGCGCTGCGCAAATGCCATGGCGTTTACATACCCGCCGCCGAGCAGGACCTCGACGGCAAAGTCACGATGACGCTGGGGGCCAAGGGAGTGATTGAAGTCGAGCTGGTTTCGAGTGGCGAAAAATGGGGACGAGGTCCGCGAAAAGATGTTCACTCCAGCCTGAAAGCCATGATTGACAGCCCGGCGTGGCACCTGGTGGAGGCACTCTCGACGCTGGTTTCGGCCGATGGCAATACGCCGGCCATCGACGGCTTTGCCGACAAGGCGCGACCGCTCTCCGCCGCGGAGAAGAAAATGATCGCAGAGGCGGCCCGCCGCCTGGATGAGAATGTTGCCATGAAGCAGTACGGCGTCGAGCACTGGATACACGACGTCAACTACGTGGAGGCGCTGGAACTGCTGCAGTCACGGCCCACGGTCAATATCGAAGGCCTGGTGGGCGGCTACACCGGGCCGGGCGGCAAGACCATTCTTCCGCACCGGGCCGTGGCCAAGCTCGATCTGCGCCTGGTTCCTGACATGAAGGCCGACGAAGCCCTGGCTGCACTCAAGGCCCACCTGGCCAAACGCGGGTTCGGAGACATCGAAGTGAACATGACTGGAGGCTACGACCCGAACAGCACGTCGGCTGACGCGCCGCTGATCCGCGCCCAGGTGGCGGTCTATCGCAGCAAGGGAATCGATCCGATCGTTTTGCCGCGCAGCGCCGGGTCGTGGCCGGGATACGTTTTTACCGGCGATCCGTTGCACCTGCCTGCGGGACATTTCGGAATGGGGCATGGCAGCGGCGCGCATGCTCCGGATGAGTATTTCGTGATCGAGTCGACGAATCCGAAAGTGCAGGGAATCGACGGGGCTGTGCTCTCGCACGTGGAATATCTCTACCAGATGGCGTCGATTTAGAAGCTGCGCTCGGCCGGACGAGCCGGGGGCGGCTCGTCCCTAGCGTGGGTTTGTGGCCTGCATGCCTTCACGCGGGCGAGGGCGCCCGCGCCACACTGAGTAAAGCCTACTTCGATTCTTCCGGTATGACTTTCAGTTCCAGCCTTTCCGTCCAGCGCAGGACGGTCAGCATGCTGCTGATGCCGACGCGCGCATCGGTCAGCAGGCGGTGCAAGTCATCGACCCCGGCTACGGGCTGGCCATCGAGTGCCACGATCACGTCACCTTCGCGCAGGCCCGCTTTCTGTCCGGGACTGCCGGCGGTGACGGAAATCACGACCACACCAGTCTCCTGCGGCAGGTTATAGAAGCGCACCAGACGGCGATGCAGAGGCGTGGTCTGGGCCTCGACGCCAATGTAGCTGCGGCGAATCCGGCCTTCCTGCAGCAGGCGTCCCGCCACGAACTTCGCGGTATTGATTCCGATGGCGAAGCACAGTCCCTGAGCGCCCATAATGGTTGCTGTGTTTACGCCGACGACCTGGCCATCGGAGGTCACCAGCGGGCCTCCGGAGTTGCCCGGGTTGAGTGAAGCGTCGGTCTGGATTACGTCGTCGATCATCCTTCCTGAATACGAACGCAGCGATCGTCCCAGCGCGCTTACCACGCCGGCCGTCACCGTGTACTGGAAGCCGTAGGGATTGCCAATGGCAATCGCCAGTTGTCCCACGCGCAGCTTCTGGGAATCGCCCAGGGGTGCCACAACCAGGCCGGGTGCGTCATTGTTGGGGATGTCCACGCGTACCACCGCCAGGTCGGTGGCGGGATCGTCGCCGATGGTGCTGGCGGGGAAGCGGCGGCCGTCGGCGAAGGAAACCTGAATGCGCGTGGCTTCGTGCACCACGTGGCTGTTGGTGAGAATCAGGCCGTCGGGAGTGAAGACGAAACCGGAGCCGCCGCCCTGGCGCTCGCGCGGCTCGCCGGAACGGTTCTTCGCCGTCTGCGACGACATCAATCTTTGACCACCGATGGGCTGAGCTTCTCTGCCGTGCCCACAACTGCCTGCGAGTAGGCGTCGAGCAAGGCGGCATCGTTCAAAGTGCCCACACTGCTGGAGGTCTGCGCCAGCCGATTCGGAATGATCTGCGACAGAGAAGGGAACTGCTTCCTGGTTCATGTCTGCTAGATGAAAGAAAGTTGAGTCCGGATTCAGAGCTGTCATCCTGAGCGCAGAGTTTGCTTTCGTTCACGAAAGCAAACACGGAGTCGAAGGACCCCTACCCTTCAATCTGCGATGTCAGTTCGATGTGCTGCGGCAAATTTCCGGGCTGCGCGATGCTGGCAGAAACTTCCCTGAAGGTGTTCGCGGGGGTAGGGGTCCTTCGACTGCGTAAACCGATTCGTTCCGAATCGGTTTACTCCGCTCAGGATGACAGGTTATTGCTTGGGTCGCAGGCGCGTGGCGGCGCTGGGCAGAATGCAGGCCTTGGATGCTTCCGCCAGTGATTGCTGTAGCGCTGCGCCCACTACGGAAAGCTCTTCCGGGTTCATCAGCCGCTGCATCCCTTCAAATAGTTCGCGCTCTTCCTTGCGAATGTGGGACGCCAGTTTCTCCACCAGGACCTGCAATTCCGTCACATGCAATTTGCGGGCAGCCGCGCGAGAGAAAAAATCACGCAGCAAAACGTGTCCGGTGACAAGTTCCATGACCAGGGGCTGCAGTTCTGAAAAGCGGGCGGCCACGGGAAATAGCTCTTTTTCTTCGGCGGCAAAATGAAAGCCGATCTCCTGTTCGAACATCTGCTGGATTTCGGCCTGCCATGCCTCGAGATCGACTCCTCCGGCCTGAATGGCGCGGTCCAGGCGCACACACAGCGCCAGGCAATGCTGGTGCTGGTGGGACAGAGGAATCAGGTTTTTGTCACGAAGCATGCTTACCTATTTTCTGCGCCGCGCGGCCGGAGCGCAACCCAAGGCGCGCCCCGGCTGGTGACGCCCGTCACCTTGATAAACCCCGTCAGTTTGATGAGGGGAACAGGGAGGTGGATTCAGGCGGTGGCAGTTACGGCCTGGGCTGCTTCCTTGACCGCGGGTCGCAGGGTAAGCCAGTCGGTGCGTACGCTGTCCCACTCCTGAATCAATATTCCGTAGGACTCGAAAAACTGGCGGATTTGCGCCCGCTCCCAACCCACGGTTTCTTCCAGGATGGGCCCCAGAACGGCGAGGGCGTTGGTGCTGAGGACGGTGCGTCGCGCGACCTGAGAGATGTGCTTGGCTTCCGACACTGCGATGGTGAATCCGTCGCGCATCTTGACGTGCAGCATTACGTTGATATCGGAGCTGCCGTCGCCGGTATAGATGATGTGGTCGGGCCCGATCTGCAACTGCGCCTGCAACTGGTCGAGGGCCGCTACTTTTCCGTAGCCGGCGGTGGCGCGCACCAGGCTTTCGATCTCGCCAGAGGCGTTGTAAACAAACTCGGTGCCGTAAATGTGATCCCGGGGAACGATCCCCTCGAGAGCGGACTGAATCACTTCCACCGGGGAGGCGGAGATTACGTAGAAGTCGAAGTGATAGCCATCCACTCCGTGCTTGAGCACCTGGTAGAGCAATTCGATATTTTCTTTCAGGCGGATGTTTTTACCGACTTCGTAGAGATGCTGTTTGCGCACCTTCTTGCGGAACTCGGGATCATGCAGCAGCAGGTAAGACAGCTCCGCGCCCTGCTGCACCAGGTTCAGTTTGGCCATGCCCTGCGCCTTGCGTTCAAATTCCGCGGTCGGAATGCCGACCAGTTCACTCAATACGTAGCCGGAATCGTCGAACGTAAGGGTCTGGTCAAAGTCGCTGGCAAAAAGGTAACGCTTTAAGGGTTTCTCACTCATATGCAGATTAGATTCCCCAGGGACCCCTGAGGGCCCATAAATAACATCGATAGGAAGCATTACTTAAGTGATAGGAAATGTGGGCGCGAGCGTCCTCGCTCCTGCCAGGGCAGGACGGTTCATCCCAGATTCTCCCGACTTGTTTCTCCAAGAAAGTAGAGATGGTCAGCCCGAATTCTCCCGCCCCGTCTCGCGAAAAGACGGAGAGACGAGGACCGGGCACCCTGGGGCGTGGCGCCACTGACTCTCGTGCCTTTACTAATTTGTTCTCACCATTGAGAATGGATGTATCGCCCCACAAGCCCGGCACGAGCGGGGACGCTCGCGCCCACACTTGGCTGCAGGGCAACAGGAGCAGGTTTAACTATGGCAGCTACCGGAGAACTCATCCGTCTCATCAACTACGTGGACGACATCAACACCACCCTCCGCCGCATCAGCGCCTCCATTCCACTGATGGATGCAGATGAACGCAAGCGTCTCGCCGAAAATATTCGTTCCGCCAGCACCAACCTGAATTCTGTCCTGGGCCAGCTGGAAAAGGGGCAGTAGTGGCCGAGGTCCAGACCATCGCCGTCATCGGCGCTGGCCGCGTGGGCCGAGGCATCGCGCAGGTGGCGGCCCGGGGCGGCTACCGCACGATTTTGGAGGACCTGTTGCCCAACGCCCTGCGCCGGGCGGAGACGGAAATCCGCCTGCGGCTCGACCGGGCGGTTGAATCCGGCAACTTCTCCGCCGCTGACGCCAATGTCGCATTTTCCCGACTGGAATTTGCCGGCAGCGTCGAAGACGCCGCCCGTCAGGCCGACCTGGTGATCGAGGCCGTACCGGAAGAATTGGAATCGAAGATCGAGATCTTCACCCTGCTGGACAAGATCTGCCGCCCCGGCACCATCCTGGCTTCCCACATTTCCACGCTCAGCATTACCGAGATTTCCCGCGTCACCTATCGCGCCCGGAAATGCGTAGGCATGCACTTTGCCGAACCGGTGGAGAGCGAGAGCGGGCTGGAGATCATCCGCGGCCAGGAGACCGATGATGCCACGGTTGTGGTGGCGGTCGAAGTTGGAAGACGCATGGGCAAAGAAACCCTGGTATTGCAGGACCCATGGGCGCGATCCGAGGGTCTGCCACTTGGCAGCTAATAATTGACAATGTGGCAGTCTGCGGTTACACTCTAATCATGGGTCATATCGGATTAGACCGGACAGCAGGCGGGTCCCGGCCGGGCTCGTCGCGCCGGCGGCAACGATTCCGGCTGGGCGGCGGCACCCTGGGCCTGACGGCGGCGAGCCCCGCCGACCTGGTTCAACAGCTGGAGCGAGGGTTCTCCTTCAAGACCCTGCAGACGCTTGAATCCCGCAGCGGTCTGGCCATGTCGCGGCTGGCGGACATTCTCGGAATTCCGGAGCGAACCCTGGCTCGACGCAAGGTTTCGCGACGATTGACTCCGGAAGAATCGGAGCGGTTGCTTCGCATCTCCGCCGTATTCGAAGACGCCTTGGATCTATTTGAAGGCGATGTGGCAGCCGCGGTGAATTGGCTGACCACCCCGCGCAAAGCGCTCGGAGATCGGACCGCGCTGGCCTATGCCCGCACTGAGCCTGGAGCCCGTGAGGTCGAGAACCTGATCGGACGGCTGGAGCACGGAATCTTTACGTGATCGTCAGCGCCTGGCGTATTACGAAACGCAAACACGCCCGGAATGCCTTCAGCGGGGAGGGTGCGTACGAGTTTGGCGGCCGCTGGAACAGTCCTGGAACCGCAATGGTTTACACGGCTGAGTCACAATCCCTGGCGACCCTGGAGATGCTGGTCCATCTTGATTCCCCGGAGCTGTTGGCAAAGTACGTATTGATCGGCGTGGAGTTCGACCAGGCGTTGGTCAGGCCCATTGATCCCACAACACTGCCCAGGCGCTGGAGGTCGGATCCTCCACCGCCGGAAGTTCGGGCGGTCGGCGATGAGTGGATTCGGGCTGGAAGTTCGCCGGTACTGCAGGTGCCGAGTGCCCTAGTCCCGGGAGAAAGCAATTTCCTGCTGAACCCTGCGCATGTGGATTTCCCCAAGCTGCGCTTCGGCAAACCCCTGGATTTTTACTTCGATCCTCGATTGGCCGGCCACCGGTAAGAGGTGGGGTCTTGGCTCAGCAGGTGTGGGGCGGACACTCTTGTCCGCCGCCTTTGACGTTGTTTCTGACTCGGACTTCGGGTCTATGGCCGATGACTCAAAAATCAGCTGCGGTCAGACCCAAAGTCACAACCCAAAGCAAAACCAACTTCAAAGGCGTCGGACAGGAGTGTCCGACCCACACAAACAAGACACGACACAAACAAAACCTCCTACTTGTTGATGTCCTGCTTGGCTTCGAGGCGCTTGGCGAAAGCCTGTAACGGTTGCTTTTGGCCCTCGGGCGCGCCGGCCACGGCTGCGTTCATTTCTTTCGCCGCGTTGGCGAAGTCGCCCTGCGCGGAGTACATGCGGGACAAGCCGACGTGCACAATCCACTGGTCGGGGTTCTTCTTGGCGTTGTCACGGTAGATAGCAAATGCCTCCGTCTGCTTGCCGTCAATTTGCATTTGACGGGCGTAGCTGTGCATCTGGATGGCGTTGGCCATGGTGAGCGCCTTGGCACGCGCAGTTGCGGCCTCTTCTTTCCGGCCGAGGGCATCGAGGATTTGCGATCTGGTCATGAAGTTGTCATAACGCGCTTCATTCTGAATCGATTTGTCGGAATACGTCAGGGCTTCGTCCAGATCGATCTTTTCCTGGAGCAGGTAGCTGGCCGCGTCGTCCCATCCCTGCCAGGTGTACTGGGCCAGCCCGCGCAGCTGGTTGTGCAGGTTCTGTGCCACGATTTCGTGGGTGTTGACGCCGACCTTGAAGGGAACCGCGACTTTCTCCCAGCGCAGCGTGACCACGGTGGAATCCGGATTCACGTCGTCAAAGTCGTAGGTCAAGGCTTCGTGAAACTCCGCGGCCTGGGGCTTGACCGTGACCCGGAGCGCGTCTTCCGCCTGGTTGTAGGTGAAGCTGCCCCAGGAGGTCGAGTTCCTGGAGAAGATGACGGTCCACTCGTTTTCTCCGGGAAGCATGTGCAGGCCGTATGCTCCCGCCGGTAAGGGCTTGCCCTCGACAGTCACCGGATCGGTAAACTTTATGGTGGTGTTTTCGTTGGCTCCAGCCCGCCACACCTGGCCGTAGGGCACCAGGCCGCCCCAGACTTTCCGCTTGTTCACCATGGGGCGGTGATAGTTGATGGTGACGTCGGTGATTCCAATGCGCTGGCTAATAACGGCATGCTGGCTGGGGCGCGGCAGGTCCAGAACGAAGGACTGTGCCAGGCCGAACGACCCGAGCAGCAGCAATGCTTCGATTACAAACAGAGCACGAAAAAGCAGTTTGAGCACGGTGCAAACCTCCTCCATCTGAGTTGTTTTTGTTGTGAAAACCGAAACCGGCCGGGACGAATCAGAACGGTCGTTTAGACGCCTCTCCCCCCACCTGGTTAGCACCCCTGGTTCCGGCGGGCGGCAGGAAAATGGGGCTATCCTTTCGTCTTTAGCAGGGTCTAAAGAACGGAGAGACGAAAGTGAAATAGTGGGAACCTGCCAGCCGGCGTTGGCGTAATAGACATCAGGTGGTGGCGGGCGGGGCCCGGACATTTACCATCCTTCCCTGGGCAGGCAGCAGAGCGATAAGCTTATGAACGTGCTTTTTGAGATTGTTCGCCAATCCCTGGCCACCCTGTGGGCGCACAAGCTGCGCTCATTCCTGACCATGTTCGGCATCGCCTGGGGCGTGGGCTCGCTCCTGTTGCTGGTGGGCCTGGGAGAAGGCTTCCGCAGCGGACAGGTGCGCAACCTGGCGACCCTGGGCCAGGACATCATGTTCATCTTTCCAGGGAGGATTCCGGCGGTCGCGGGCAGTCTGCAGTCCGGCCAGACCTATCACTTTACTTACGAAGATTACCTGGCCATCCGCAAAGAGGCCCGCACCTTGCGCGCCCTGTCTCCGGTGGTGAACCGGGAGGACATACGCGCGGTCAGTGACTACGGATCGACCAATGGCCAGGTTTTTGGAGTGAGTCCGGAATATAACCAGATTCGCACTGTGCCGGTCGGAACCGGCCGCTGGTTAAACGACGAGGACAACAACGAGCACCGGCGGGTGGCGGTGGTGGGATGGGAGCTGTTGAAGAATGTTTTTCCCGGACGCCCCGCCGTGGGCGCAACCATGCTGCTGAACGGCATTCGCTTTGATGTGATCGGAGTGCTGGCCAAGGTGGGGAAAGACGGCAACAACGGGACCAACGCGCGCATCTTTGTGCCGGTTGAGACCATGCGCAACCTGTTTCCGCTGAAGCAGCAGAACGCGGAAGGCGCGCTTTCCTTCATCAACTACCGCCCGTTGAACAAGGCCGCCCACCTGCAGTCCAAAGAGGAGATCCACCAGATCATCGCGCGCCGCCACGGTTTCGATCCCAAGCTGGAAGATGCCTTCGAAGACTGGGACACCATCGAGAACTCGCAGCGCGTGGACAAGATATTCAACGCCATGGATTATTTCCTCGGAGTGGTGGGCTTCGTGACTCTGGCGCTGGGCGCGATTGGAATCGTCAACATCATGCTGGTCTCGGTGGCCGAGCGCACCCGGGAAATCGGCCTGCGCAAGGCGCTGGGCGCCACTTACAAGAATATTCTTGACCCAGTTCTTCATCGAGGGCGCGTTCCTCACCCTCTTCAGCGGAGGGATCGGGCTGTTGATTTGCACGGTGTTTGTGACCCTGCTGGCGCAGTTGCCCGCGCCGCAGGGATTTGACACGCCACGCATCGTGCCCATGTCCGCCGTGGCCGCCATCCTGTCGCTGGCCATCGCCGGCGTTGTGGCTGGAATTTATCCGGCGCGAAAGGCCGCGCTGCTGGCCCCGGTCGAAGCCATGAGACAGGAGTAGCCGTGCTCCGCGAACTGGGAGTCCAGGCCTACAGCGCGCTCCGCCATAACAAGCGGCGCAGCATCCTCACCATGCTGGGCATGGCGTGGGGAATTGCCACCGTGGTGCTGCTGCTCGCCTACGGCGCGGGCTTTGAGCGCGGCCTGTGGGCTGCCTTCCGCTCTTTCGGAACCAACCTGGTCTTCGTGTTTCCCGGGCGGACCTCGCAGCAGGCGGGTGGCACCAAGGCGGGAAGCGAAGTCCGCCTCACCGTCAAAGATTTGGACTACATCCGCGACGAGGTGCCTCTGCTCAAGCGGCTTTCGCCCGAAGTGTTCAAACAGAGCACCGTGGCCTGGGGCACGCGCAGCGCCAGCTACGGGGTGAGCGGCGTGTACGCCAACTACGCCCGCATGCGGCGCATGGAATTCGC
The DNA here is from genome assembly GCA_963699935.1 of Terriglobia bacterium. Lineage (GTDB taxonomy): Bacteria > Acidobacteriota > Terriglobia > Terriglobales > Acidobacteriaceae > JAIQFF01. Next base: position 159,751 of record CAVOVU010000009.1, on the reverse strand, counting down.
GGAAGGAGCGCCCTTCGGCGAAGCCGAGGACTTCACCCACGCCCGCGTCGCTTTTATGGGGGCCGACGCCAAGAAAAAACTCTTTTCCGGCCAGAATGCCATCGGCGAGAGCATCCGGGTGGACGGCATCTCGTACCAGATCGTGGGCATATTGAAACACGTCATCAACAACAGTGACGACAACCTGAACGAGCATATCTACGTGCCCTTCAGCGCCATGAGCGATCTGAAAGATACCTACTACCTGAACTCGATTGTCATGGAATACGAAGGCGACAACGCCAAGGTGGTTAAGGCGCTACGGAACTCCATGGCCTTCCATCACAACTTTGATCCCAAGGACGAGCGGGCGGTTTTTGTGTTTGATGTTTTTTCCGATTTGCTCGACCTGCGCGTGATCACGACAGGCATCAAGATTATGCTCGGCTTCATCGGCCTGCTCACGCTGGGGATTGGCGGCGTGGGCCTGATGAATATCATGCTGGTTTCCGTGACTCAACGGACCCGGGAGATTGGCGTCGAAAAAGCCCTGGGCGCGCATCGTTGGCACATTCTTTTCCAGTTCCTGGCTGAAGCCATGGTCATCACAGCGCTGGGAGGATTACTGGGCGTGGCTTTTGCCTACCTGGTTTCCTGGTCGGTGCCCTCGCTGACCCTGTGGAGCGCGTTTCAGGAAGGCGCCGACGAAGGCGATATTCACCTGACCATCGACGCTGCTACTCTCATCTGGTCCACCGGGATTCTCAGCTTCGTGGGCATCGTCAGCGGCATGCTGCCTGCTATAAAAGCGGCGAAGCTCGATCCTATCGAAGCGCTGAGATACGAGTAGCGGACTTCGGGACGTCGGACTTCGGGCCTCGGACCTCGAAACCAGAAACCGTCTTTTCCGCGGCCGTCAAAGCGGCGGGCGGGGGCGCCCGCCTCACACACGATAGAATCATTGGGTGACTGATCTAAACTCGCGGCTTGAACGTGTGCTGGCGCAACTGAAACTCTACGAGCACCCCCTGCTCGATTTCTCCGCGCGGGCCAAGGGCGAGGCGGTGGAAGTCATCATCGACTTCAGGAATGCGCCGGTCCCGGTGCATACCTACTACTTCGAACTTCATCCGCGGGACCTGGATCACCCGCAGTTCGAGTGGGGATTTCAGCGGCAGCTCTATGACTGCCTGCACGACTACATGGTTGAAATGTTCATCCGGACGCCCCAGGACCGGGCGGACCGCCAGCGAAAGGGCCTGTGAGCCTGCGCCAGATCATCGAACAGGAGATCGGCGAGCACGGGCCCATCCCGTTTTCGCGCTACATGGAGTTGTGTCTCTACCATGCTGAGCTGGGCTACTACTCGCGGAATGCGGAGCAATTCGGTAAGGCCGGAGATTTTTATACTGCGAGCGATGTGAACGCGGTTTTTGGACGTCTTCTGGCCCGGCAGTTTGACGAAATATGGCGGGCGCTGGGATCACCACCGCAGATTGAAATCCTGGAACTGGGTCCCGGGCGCGGATTGTTTGCGCTGGACGTGCTGACCTGGGCAGAGAAGAAGTTTCCTTTGTTTTTTCATGCCCTGCATTATTCGCTGGCGGAAGGCTCAGCCAAATTGCGAGGGCGGCTACGGGCCGTGCTGACCAGGTTTCTGGAGAGCGGGAAAGCGTCGTCAGTTTCCGAGGGCGCCAACGAAGGCCTTCAGGTGCGAAAGCCCTGGTTCGCGGAAGCGTCGGGCGGCGCGGCTACGGCCCGGTCCTCCCGCGACATTGCCGAAAGCTTCTACTTCCCGACCGATAGGACACGGGAGGTTGCGACGCCAGTCCTGCCAAACAATGCCATGGACGAGCGGGCTTTAGCTCCCGAGGTTCCGGTGGTCGTGTTCGCAAATGAATTCTTCGACGCTCTTCCGGTGGAGATCATCAGCACTCATGGAGCACTCCGCATCTCGGCTGACGCGGGGCGATTCGTTGAAATGTGGGTCCCGCCTTCCGCTGAGGAACTGGAATTTATTGACCGCTACGGGGTGCATCCCGAGGCTGGGGAGCGCATCGAAGTCCCGCTGCTTGCGCATCGCTACATGGCGGGCCTCGCCGCATCGATGCGAAAGGGAATGATGGTCGTGGTGGATTATGGCTACACCCGCCCGGAGCAACTGGCCGGCCGCCATCGCGGAACTCTGATGACATACCGGCAGCACTCGGCCGCTCCCAATCCCTACGCAGCTCCGGGTGAGCAAGACCTCACGGCGCATGTGAACTTCACGGCCCTCTCTGCGGCGGCGGAAGAAAACGGCATGCAGGCGCAATCGCTTCTGACCCAATCACAATTTCTGATGGGAATCGGAGAATCGAATCAATTTGCGGATGCCTTCGAAGAATGCCGCCTGCCCCAGGAGCGCGCCAAAGTCGCCTTGCAACTCAAGCACCTGGTAACACCCGCCGGCATGGGAGAAAGCTTTCACGTCCTGGTGGCGTCCAAGGGGGTTGACACCGAGCAAGTGGCGAATTTAAGCGGGATGTCTTTCGCCCGGAGCAGGCTGTAGTCATGAGCGGAAATTCTCGGGTGAATAAGAATCTTTCATGCACAACAATGGTGCCTGCAGTCAGAGTGGAACATCTTATGAAGGGCTGAACCGAAGCGCGATTAGAGGAGACCCAGATGGAAACTGAGGGCCGGCCAGCTTCATGGAGAATCCTGTTTGCCTTTTCCATGATTTATTTCGTCTGGGGATCGACATTTCTGGCGATCCGCGTAGGGGTCCACGAAGTCCCTCCGTTCCTGCTGGCAGCCATGCGCTTTTTCACAGCGGGCCTGGTCATGTATGCCTGGCTGCGGCTGCGGGGGACAGCGGCGCCAACCCGGCGGGAGTGGATTGCCGCCGCCGCGCTGGGAGGACTCATCTTCGTGGTCGATTACGGGTGCCTGTTCTGGGCCGAACAGCGCGTCCCTTCCGGAATCGCGGCGGTGGTGCTGGCAACCATTCCCGTGTTTATCACGTTGATGGAGATCGCCTTTCTCAGGACACAACGGCTCACCGTGCGTCTCGCGCTGGCACTGCTCGTGGGGCTGTGCGGTGTGGCGGTGCTGATGAACCATTCGTTTTCTCTGGGCGAAGTGCCCATCAATCGTGCCGGCGCGGTGGCCTTGCTGGTCGCAGCCGTTACCTGGTCGATTGCGACGATCTTCACCCGCCGCCTTCCTCTTCCGGCATCGAAGCCGATGAGCGCGGCTGCCCAGATGCTCACCGGCGGAGCGCAACTATTCGTGCTGACGGCGGTCACGGGTGAGTTCAGAGGCTTCCGCGTGCAGGCGGTTTCGTGGAACGCATGGTTCGCGCTGGTTTACCTGATCATCGCGGGCTCGATCGTCGGCTTCACCGCTTATGTCTGGCTGCTGCATTGGGAGTCGCCGACGAAAGTGGGGACGTATGCGTACGTCAATCCGGTGGTCGCGGTTGCTTTGGGATATTTCCTGGGCGGGGAGGCGGTGGGGCCGCGGACTCTGCTGGGGACGCTGCTGGTGCTGGCGAGCGTGGTGGCGATTACAACTATGAAGAAGGTTACGGCCCAGGCCCAAAGTTCAGCTGGCGGCCAACTAATTGAGAACACAGGCGAACAACCGGTTTGAGATGTATATACGAGAGTATATACTTGGGAAAAAGGCGGGTGATTCCCATGCCAGCTATTCGGTCGCAGCTCGTGAAGTGGGGTAACAGTCAGGCGGTTCGCATTCCCAAGGGTGTGATCAAGCAGGCGCGCCTGCAGGAGGGCGACGAACTCGAAATTCAGGTTCAGGAAGGGCGCATTACGATTGAATCGCGGCGCCCGAAGCTGACGCTGGAGTCCCTGGTCGCAGGCATCACGCGAAAAAATCGCCACCCAGAACAAAGCTGGTCCGGGCCGGTGGGTAAGGAAGTCTGGTAGTGGCCGCCTACGTTCCCGCTGCCGGGGACATTATCAAAATAGATTTCGATCCGCGAACCGGTCACGAGCAAGGTGGTTGGCGCCCTGCACTCGTGCTCTCTCCCCGAATCTACAATGCAAAGACCGGACTTGCTGTTGTAGTTCCAATTACCAACCGGGAGAAAGGATACCCTTTCGAAGTCCCGCTTCCGGGCCAGATCAAGACCACGGGAGTGGTGCTTACCGACGCGGTCAAGAGCGTTGACTGGCGGGCACGTAACGCCAAACACACCGACACTGCTCCGGTGGAGGTAATGAAGGCGGTTCAGGAGCGACTCCGTGCCCTGCTAGGCCTGACGGAGTCATAGTGTTCTACGGCCGCGTCATTCTCTCCGGCTTCATCAACTGATCGAACTCCTCGCCGGTGAGATAGCCCAATTTCAATGCCGCTTCCCGCAGGCTGCTGTGTTCGACGTGGGCAGTGTGCGCAATTCTGGCTGCTTTGTCGTAGCCGATCTTTGGAGTCAGCGCGGTCACCAACATCAGCGAGTTCTTGAGATTCGCGTCCACTTTGTCGCGATCTACCTCGATGCCCTTGATCATGTACTCGACGTATCCGTGGCAGGCGTCGGCGATCAGCGTGACCGAGTGGAGAAAGTTGTAGATGATCACCGGCTTGTAAACATTCAGCTGGAAGTTGCCCTGCGAGCCGGCGAAGCCGACTGCGGCGGTTGCGCCATGGACCTGCACGCAGACCATGGTCATGGCTTCGCACTGTGTGGGGTTCACTTTACCGGGCATGATCGACGAGCCGGGTTCGTTCTCCGGGATGATGAGTTCGCCCAGGCCGGAACGCGGGCCGGAAGCCAGCCAGCGGATGTCGTTGGAAATTTTCATCAGGGAGGCGGCCAGGGTTTCCATTGCGCCCTGGGCAAAGACCAGTTCGTCGTGCGCGGAAAGCGCCGCGAATTTGTTGGGATGGGAGCGGAAGGGAAGTCCGGTAAGGTCAGCGATCTTTTTTGCCGCACGCTCGGCGAATTCCGGATGCGCGTTCAGGCCCGTGCCTACCGCGGTCCCGCCGATGGCGAGATCGTAAAGCCCGTCGAGAGCCTGCTCCAGGCGCTTGATGTCCCGCTTCAAAAGGCTGGCCCAGCCGCCGAATTCCTGTCCGAAAGTAAGAGGGACGGCGTCCTGCAAATGGGTGCGTCCGATCTTGACGATCTCGCTGAATTCGTTTTGCCTTGGCCCCAATCGCGTCGTGCACCGTCTGGATGGCGGGAATCAGGGCGTTCTTCACCCGCTCCGCGGCCGCGATGTGCATGGCGGTGGGGAACGTATCGTTGGAGGACTGCGACATGTTGACGTCGTCATTGGGATGAATCGGCTTCTTCGATCCCAGTTCGCCGCCCGCCAGTTCGATGGCGCGGTTGGCGATGACCTCGTTGACGTTCATGTTGGTCTGCGTGCCACTGCCGGTCTGCCAGATGCGCAGCGGGAACTGTTCGTTGAGTTTGCCGGCTATGACTTCGTCGGCGGCTTGGACGATCAGTTTGGCCTTGTCATATTTACCAACCACGGGTAGCTTGCCCAGGTCCTGGTTCACCAGCGCACAGGCCTTTTTCAGGGTGCCAAAGGCGCGGATCAATTCCGGCGGCATGGTGTCGCGGCCAATATTGAAGTGCAGGAGGGAGCGCTGTGTTTGCGCGCCCCAATAGACGTGGGCGGGGACGTCGATTTGTCCCATGCTGTCGGATTCGGTACGCGTCTTCGGTTTCGCGGGCGCTGCCATGCTGGGTTCCCGATCAGTTCACCTGGATTGGAGCAACCGGGAATTATAGCGCGGACGAGGGGCGCTACCGGAGGTCCGACACTTTCGGGTCGTGGGTCAGTTTCGCGACAAGACACGGCAAGTGCATAAACCACGAAGGACACGAAGTATCACGAAGGCTTTGTTTCCCAGGGTTTCCTTCGTGTACCTTCGTGCCCTTGGTGGTTCATGGTCTCCAAACTGACCCACTTACGTTTCAGGCGGTGTGAGATCCGTCTCGCAGCGGCTGCATGCTAGAATCGTTACCTTTCAGGGACCGCGTATTCACTCGTGATCCGATCTGGATTTACCCCCAGCGAGACCAACGATTTGGCGACGAAACAGAGCTCCGGCGCGACCCAGCAGATTCCCGACACCCTTCCGCGCCCGCAGATGAAGAGTGAACCCGAGACCAGTGCCGATGTGATCGTGATCGGCGCCGGGCCCACCGGGCTGGCCTGTGCCATCGAAGCCCAGCGTGCCGGCTTCAAGGTGATGGCCATCGACAAGGGATGCGTGGTCAATTCCATCTATCACTATCCCGCCAACATGTCGTTCTTTACGACGCCTGAGTTGCTGGAAATCGGCGACATTCCCTTCAGCACCGCCCATCAGAAACCCACGCGCGAGGAAGCGCTCGAATACTACCGCAAAGTGACCGAGCACTATCATCTCGACGTTCGCCAGTATCAGTGGGTCAAAACGGTGACCGGGAGCGACAACGATTTTCACATCACGGCCACCGACACTCTGGGCCGCATTTACGACTACCGTACCCGCAAATTGATTGTCTCAACCGGCTACTACGATTTGTCGAACCCGTTGAATATTCCCGGCGAAGACCTGTCCAAGGTTTTTCACTACTATCGCGAGCCCCATCCGTATTTCGATATGGATGTTGTAGTGATCGGGGGCAAGAACTCTGCCGCCATCTCCGCCCTCGATCTCTGGCGGCATGGCGCGCGCGTGACTCTGGTGCATCGCGGCGCGAAATTACATAACCACGTCAAGTACTGGATCCTGCCCGACATCGAAAACCGCATCAAGAACAGCGAGATCGCCGCCTACTTCAGCAGTTCGGTGGTGGAAATTGGGGCTGACTATGTCGATCTCGACACGCCGCGAGGTCCGGTCCGCCTCAAAAACGATTTTGTCTTTGCCATGACGGGCTACCACCCCGACTATGATTTCCTGCGTTCGATGGGCATCGAACTTTCCGCCGACCAGTGCCGTCCGGTGTGCGATCCGCAGACCCTGGAGAGCAACGTGCCCGGCATCTACGTGGCAGGGGTGATCGTGGCCGGGTCACGGACCAATGAGATCTTCATCGAAAATGGAAGATTTCATGGCCGGCAGATCGCCGACCATCTGAAGCAGAAATTGTCGGGTAAGTAGGTGTTGTCCCAGGAAATAGATGGATTATCGAGGTGCCGGCGGCGCAGGTCGAGTTGGCTGAAACAGCAGGTCCCCATTCGACTCCTCCTCGTTTGCACTCGGCGTCCGCTCAGGGCAGGCTCTCCACTGCGCTCGCTTTCGCTCGCTCCGGTCGGGATGACAGAAGCAGCAGGTCCCTCCACTACGCTCGCTGCGCTCTGCTCCGGTCGGGATGACAATATTTGTCCGACATTTATTCGACGAATTGCCGGGAGAGAACACTAGGCGAGCGTGACCACGTCTTCTCCCAACTGCTGATTAATTAATCGAGATACCAGGGCCTTGAGCCGTTCGCCGCTTTTGGATAATACAAAATCCTGTTCGGCATCTGACCAATCGAGCTTGAAGCTGGTGGCCAGCGCGGAAATCCAGATTTGCCGCACTGGAGCATTAGGAGAGATGACGAACTTGCTGCGGTCATCGAACGAAACGTGCAGCGCGCCCGACTGGTCTTCCACTTCGATCTCGGAAGACTCCTCGGCTTGCATGAGAGCCTTCTTCAGGGATTCGAGTGCGGAGTCTGCCCGCTTGCGAAAATCATTTTCATCAAGCATGCGAAGATTATAGTCGCTACGCTATGGTCGTTGGTCATTGGCCCTTGGTCGTTGGCCAATTCTCGATCTGCAAACTGACAGTGACGGTCTTTCAGCCAACGACCAAGGACCAAGGACCAAAGACCAACGACCAGCATGGACCTGCAACCCGAACGCGCCTCGACCTCGATCTCACTGTCCTCGTACCTGGGGCTGGTGCGTTACAACCGCAATTTTCGGCGGCTGTGGCTGGCGCAGATCGTCAGCGAGGTCGGCGACTGGTTTTATACGCTGGCAATTTACAGCCTGCTGCTGCAACTGACCGGCCGGGCAAGTTCGGTTGCGCTGGCGCTGGTGCTGCAGGTACTTCCCCAGACGTTTATCGGCCCAGCGGCCGGAGTCATCAACGATCGCATAAGCCGGAAGCGGGTGATGATCGCCGCCGACCTGGCGCGGATGGTCATTGTTTTCGCCATGCTGCTGGTGCGCTCCCGATCCACGGTGTGGCTGGTCTATCCGCTGCTGTTGCTGGAGACGCTGATGGCCGCGTTTTTCGAGCCCGCGCGCACTTCGGTGATTCCCAATGTCGCCGCGCGGGAAGACGTGCTGGTGGCCAACACTCTTTCGTCGGCCACGTGGTCGGTGAACCTGCTGGTCGGTGCATCGGTTGGAGGAGTCGTGGCGGCGCTGTTCGGGCGCGATGCTGTATTCGTGCTCAACGCGCTTTCATTTCTGGTGTCGGCGATGTTCATCCGCGGGATGCGTTTTGAGGAACCGCATGCCCAGGGAGCGGCCCCGTTGCGCCTCCGCGATGCGATTGATCTCTCGCCGGTAATTCGACGGCATCCGTTACGTTCGCCGGGACCGGCGGCTTCTGGCAGCAGTCTGTGCCAAGGCCGGAGAGCTCATGATCGGCCCCAGTTGGGTGCTCTTCACCGTCATGGGCAATGGTTATTTCCATGTGCGGGTGCGTGGCATCGATCCGCAACGCACGGCCATGCTGGGGATGAGCCTGCTGCTGGGCGCGCGGGGGATTGGCGCCGTTGTAGGACCGCTCTTCTCCGCCCGCTGGGCGGGTCAATCGGGCCGGAGGCTTGAGCTGGGCATTTTGCTTGGGTATCTCACGATTGGCGTCGGATATTTCGGCTTGGGCTGGTCGCCGAATATATGGGCGGCGTGCGGGTTCATTGTGCTGGCGCACTGCGGCGGATCGACAGTCTGGGTCTTTTCCACGACCATCCTGCAGTTGAACACCGAGGACCGTTTCCGCGGCCGCGTTTTCTCCGCCGACCTTGGTTTCTCCATGCTGACCATTGCGATTGGTGCTTATGTTTGTGGGATCTTTCTGGATCGCGGAGTTTCGGCGCAAGCAGTGGCGTCAGCTACCGGAATCATCATGCTGCTGCCGGCGCTACTGTGGGGCTGGGCGATGAAGTGCGGACCGTGGACCAAGTGGGGACAGCCGTCCTCGGCTGTCCGGCTGAGCGGAGCTCAGCCATTGTTTCTGCTGAATGGTCACACCTCTGCCGAGCTTCGCTCGGCCTGGACAGCCGAGGGCGGCTGTCCCCACGTGGTCTATTTCAGGAGTTGGTCGATTTTCGCCGCCATGATGAAGTCGCTCTGGGTCAGGCCATCGATCTTGTGTGTCCACAGAGTGATCTCCACCTTGCCCCATGCCAGCAGGATGTCGGGATGATGCCCCTGAGTCTCGGCCAGCTCTCCCACGCGGTTGACGAAGTCGAGTGCCTGCTTGAAATCCGGGAAAGTAAACGCGCGGGTGAGGTGATGCTCGTTCACCACCGTCCACTGCGGCACCTGTTGCTGGATGGGTTGCAGTTCCATTCCCTTCAGGGGAGGCACGCCGCCGCGGCAGGGAACGCAGTTTTGGCTGGCAAGATCTTCTGGCATGAGTGGTTCTCCTAGCTGCAGGGCGCGCCGTTCCCACCTTTGCGCAGAAAGCGCGCAAAGATGGGGCACCCGCTTTTTCCGGTCGTCTGACGGCTGAAAGCGGTCTTTAGAAGGGAATATCTTCGTCGCTGATGGGGCCTGATGCCGTTGCCGGCTCGGCTTCCGGAGTGCGCTGGTCGAAGTTGTTTCCTCCCGAGGCCGCGCCGCGCGAGCTGCCTCCGAAGTCTCCGCCGCCACCGGCTTCGCCGCGGCCGCCCAGCAGGACCAGATCATTCACGATGATTTCCGTCATGAATTTCTTTTGCCCGGTCTGCTTGTCATCCCAGGAGTGGGTGCGCAGGCTGCCTTCGATGTACACCTTCGAGCCCTTCTTGAGATACTCGCCGGCAATTTCCGCAGTGCGCGCCCAGGCGGTGATGTTGTGCCACTCGGTGCGGTCCTGCCATTGCCCTTCCTTGTCCTTGTAGCGGTCGTTGGTGGCCAGCGAGAATTTCGCCACGGGGGTACCGCTGGGCGTGGCCCTGAGTTCGGGATCTTTGCCAAGATTGCCGATGAGAATGACTTTATTGACGCTTTTACCTGCCATAAGTGCTGCTCCTTCCGCCCCATCGCTTGGACACAAAACCCGGGAGCCAGAGAAATAAACGGAATTCGAGGGGCTGGAACGCCACTATACCAGAATCCCGCCAGGGTGGTTGTGATGGATGAACATGGCAGACGTCGGACCTCAGACCTCGGACCTCGGGCGTCGATCCCAGCTGCTTGCACAAGGGTCTTGAATCCGAGGTCTGAAGTCCGAAGGCCGACGCCTGCCTTTGGGTTATAATATCGCCGATGCCGGAAGAACCGCTCAGGGGAATCGTCGGGATGGTGCCCGACGAATTCAAACACGAACCCAGGTCGAAGGGTCTGCTCACCGCGCGCAAAAAAAAGCCCAAAGAACTGGCGGTGATCACTGAATGCTGTACCGGATGTGCTGGTTCACCGGCCTGCGTGGAATATTGTCCGGTGGAAGACTGCATGTTCTGGGTGCCGGATGAAGACAATTCTCCCTTCGGCCGCATCCAGGTCGATCCTATTCTTTGCATCGGCTGTAACAAGTGCACCAGCAAGGGCCCGGATGGTTCTTTCCTGGATGGCTGTCCCTGGGACGCAATCGTGATGGTGGACACGGCAGAAATCGAAAAAGAAGTCGGAGTGATGCCGTTCTAACTGCCAACCGGGAACTAAAACCTGACAACTGATCGGAGTCCAACGATTTTCCCACGGGGGCTGAAGCCCCATCGAGGGGACGATTGACGCGGCGCTAAAGCGCCGCTCTTCGACTCGACGCCGCGCGAAGCCGCCGATCTTCGACTCGGACTCGACGCCACGTGAACCGCCACTCCCAGAAAGCAAATCAAACCAGGAACCGCTGAGCTACTTCGCCCGTTTTTGTATCGCCTGCTCGGTTGCTAGGGCCTGTTGACGAATGTGGTCGGGGACCTCTGGCAGCTCCCGCTCGTAAGGCCGGATGGCGGGAATGTCGTCGGGCTGGCCGATCAGGTAGAGCGCGCGCAGAGCCTCCCAGACCTGGTCGGTTCCGGGATCGAGGGCTGCGATGGGGTCGCCGGCGGCGACGGTTTGCCCGCTTTTGACGGACAGCTCGCGGAGCCGGCCGCTGATGGGCGACCGCACTTCCACGGTTTGTCCTCCCGATTCGATCCTGGCAATGATCCCGCCCTGATGGATGGTCGTGCCCGGAGTGCTTGAATCCGTGATCGCCCCGGCCTGGGGCGCGCTGACCTTCGCCGGTTGCAGCAGCGCCACGATCTGCGGTTTTCCGGTGGCGTCGCCGAAGCGGACCAGCGACAGCGCGGCATTGCCCCGCACCATGACGGAGGGATCATTCAGCATTTTCAGAAGGGCCTGGTGGAATCCTGCGCCGGCTGCGTCTTTGCTGCTTACATCCTGACCCATGACCCAGGCGTCGGTATTACGGACTTCTTCGACCGGGTAAGAGGCGAGGCGCACCAGGTCCGGATACCAGCGGGTGACACCGGGGTCATGATGCGTCACGCGCTCGCCGATCTGCACCAGCGCGTGCTGGATGTGACGGGGCTTCTTGTCGTCCTGAAGATATTCGGCGAGCTGCTTGTCCGAGAGCTGCCGCCCGAACCAGGTGTTCCACCAGAACAGAAACGGCATGAGCACGATCAGCCAGCCGGTGGCGAAAAACAGCAGCCGGTTGCGGGTGGACATCCGGGGCTTGGCGGGCGGGTGGACGGTTTCTGTAACCGGCGACGGGGTTTCCTGGGCAGAATCTGGGAGAGCTGACATGCTTGAATCCACGAAAACTATATCAGAAGAGAAGGAGAGAGACAGCGAGCGGAACCTTGCGCTGCGATGCGGATGCTTCGGTACCCGGTAGAAGAGCGGACACCTGCAGGGCCGCGTCGTGGAGTGTGGCAGGCGCTATGGTGTCCACGGGGGCTGAAGCCCCGTCTAGAGGACGATTGACGCGGCGCTAAAGCGCCGCTCTTCCACTCGATGCCACCCTTCCACTCGCGCCGTGCTGCGGGAGTGAATCTATTCCACTACATCCGCATCCAGGACGCGCTCCTGCTCGAGGTAGTGAGAGACGGCGTACTGCGCCAGAAGCGGCGTTTCCAGCCTGATTTCCGCGCCCATCCACTCCCCTTTGCCGTGGGGCTGATCGGCGGCATGTTTGCAAGGTCCGCCCGATCCGAATTGTGGGCCGAAGGCCGCGCCCTGGATTTCGTCAAACTGGCGCAGGCCGCGCCAGGCTTCGTCGCCGACCGTGCCGGATACGTCGATCTTCAGTTTCACGATGGTCATGAAAGCATTTCACCACAGAGGACGCGGAGACACAGAGAAGGCTGAACTGTTTTTTCCCGGCATCTCTGTGTGACCGGTCAAGCCGCAAACAGGTGATACAACATCACGTAAATCACTACCCCGGTGACCGACACATAGAGCCACAGCGGAAAAGTCCAGCGGGCAATCCTGCGATGCTTGTCGTAACGTTCTCGCAAGGCGCGGCTCAGGGTGACGATCACCAGGGGCACGATGGCGATGGCCAGAATAGTGTGTGAAATCAAAATGCTGAAATAAACCGGGCGCGACCAGCCCTGTCCCTGAAAATGCACCGAGCCCACGTGCCAGTGATAATACAAATAAGAGGTCAGGAACAGGGCGGATGAAATCAGCGCGGTGATCATCACGGCGCGGTGCGCAGCCATGCGTCCGCGTTTGATGTAACTGCGTCCCACCAGCAGCAGCACTGCGCTGGTGCCGTTGAGCACGGCGTCAATCACCGGGTAGATGGCGTATTGTGCGGCGATCTGCGTCATGCGGCGGGCTTGGTCGTCCGGCGGCTCACCATGATGAAGGAGAGGCCAAACATCAGCGCGGAGAACAGCACCAGCGTTGCCAGGGAAGACGGCAGGGGAAATTCGGTCAGGTTCCCCGGGTACAGCAGGTCGCGCAGCGCCTCAACGCCATAGGTCAGCGGGTTGATTCGTATGAGGAATCGAATCCATCCGGAGGCGCCCGTCAGCGGAAACAACGACCCTGAAAGCAGCCACAGCGGGATGAGGAAGAGGTTAATGATGGCATGGAAGGCCTGGCTGGAATCCATGGACCACGCGATGGCGAAACCCAGCGCGGTAAGAGCGAAAGAGACCAGTACGACGGTCAGCACCACCAGCAGGAAGCCAACCAGGTGGAGATGGATCCCGACCAGGGGAGCGAAAGCGAGGAAGATCAGTCCCTGAAGCGCGGAGAGCGTGGTGCCGCCCAGCACTTTGCCCAGCACAATGGCGGAACGCGGCACCGGCGCCACCAGCACCGACAGCAGGAAGCCCTCTTTGCGATCTTCGATGACCGACATCATGGTGAAGATCGAAGTGAACAGCACGATCATGATGAGTGCGCCGGGATAGAAGTAATCCAGATAGTGCTGCTGTCCGGCGGCGTCACCGGATCGAAAGGAACTGCCGAAGCCGGAGCCGATGACCACCCAGAACAGCAGAGGCGAAGCGATCACGCCCACCACGCGGGCGCGCTGGCGATAGAAGCGGACCAGTTCCCGCCACCACAAGGTAAAGGCCGGAAGCATGACTCCCGTAGTGGGAGCGGTGTGCGCCGGAAGGGTTGCCGTCTGGGTGACCACGTCAGCTCGATTTCCGCGCCGGGGGCGCTTTCTTGACCGCGAACTTCTTGCGCGCTTCGAGATACACGTTCAAAAATAGTATGCCGGAAAGCGCCAGCATGATGAGGCTCATGAAAAGCCCGTCCACCGTGGTGATCATTCCGTTTTCGACCGTCCAGCCAATGCCCGCCAGCGGAATGAGTCCGAAGACAACTGAAAGCACCAGCATCATAGGTAAGCTCCCTGTAGCGCCGGCGTCTCGCCGGTTGTCCGACGGGCGTCCCGCCCGCCGTGTCAGAACGCTGCTTTCGCCCCTTCGGGGTTCGCTCGCGGTCCACTTTTACCCACGGTTTGCGCCGTGGGCTTTATTCTTGCGCCGCTTCGCGGCTTTTTGTGGACCCGCGAACCCACTTATTGCTCGCGTCTTATTGCTCGCGGCTTGTTGCTCACATCCAAGATTGCGACACTTCCCGCCCGCCGTGTGACGAAAGCTAAACGGTGGTGTGTAAATCAGAACTCAGTACGCCTTTCCATTTGAGCCGGCGAGACGCCGGCGCTACGAAGTTGGTTCGGCATCTTCGGTCCAGAACTTGTGGCCGGTGCGGTGGATGAAGACATCTTCCAGCGACGGCTTGCTTACGGAGATGGCTTCGATCTCACCGGGAAAGGCCTCGACCACGTCGGTGATGAAGCGGTGGCCGTTTTCCCGCTCCAGGCGGACCTGGCCTCCGAGTACCTGCGCTTGCAGGTTGAAGCGAACGCGTATGCGTTCGGCGAGGGATTCCACGTCCCGGCCATCGAGCAGGATGACGTCACCGCCGATTTCCCGTTTCAGTTCGATGGGAGTTCCCAGCGCCACCAGTTTTCCCTCGTTGAGGATGGCGAGGCGGTCGCAGCGCTCGGCCTCTTCCATCAAATGGGTGGTCACAATCACCGTGACTTTTTCCTCGTCCCGCAGGATCTGGAGATACTGCCACAGGTCGCGACGCGCGCCGGGATCGAGGCCGGTGGTGGGTTCATCGAGCAGCAGAACGGCGGGGTGGTGGAGCAGTCCCTTCGCAAGTTCCAGACGGCGTTGCATGCCGCCTGAGAAAGTTTCAGCTTTCTCACGGGCGCGATCAGCGAGCCCGACCCGGCCCAGCATTTCCAAAATGCGCGATTTGAGCACTGCGCCGCGCAATCCGTAAAGATGGCCCTGGTGCCAGAGATTTTCGGCAGCGGTCAATTTCAGGTCAATACTCTGGGCCTGGAAGACCACGCCGATCTGGCGGCGCAACTGGTTGGGTTCCCTGGCCGTGTCAAATCCCATGATGACCGCCCGCCCGCCGGTGGGCTGCATCAGGGTGGAAAGGATGCGGAACATGGTGGTTTTGCCGCTGCCGTTGGGCCCCAGCAATCCGAAGAGTTCGGCAGGGCCGACGTCGAAAGAAACGCCGTTCAGGGCAGTGCGTCCGTCGTAGCGGTGGACGAGGTCCTGGACGGAGATGACAGCGGGTAATGCAGGCGCAGCGTTTTTTTGGGAGTCGAGCGCGGCGTAATCGGGGGCTTTGGAGACCACAGGGTATTTTATCTGGAACTGTCGAACTGCGCTTGATCCGGGTGAGTTTTCAAGTGGTCAGTTTCGTTATGCAACCTGCAAAAGGCATCAACCACCAAGGACACCAAGGATCACGAAGGGCGGAGGGTCACCTGGGGTTGAGCATCATCAGGGCAAACAGCAGCGGCAGGTAGAAGACGGTAGCCTGCAGCAGTTGCCGCGCCCGCTGTTTGGAGCGCGCATTGCCAGTGGCTAATTTCAAGGAAACCAGCCGTCCACCGACATAGAAAAGCGCAATTCCCAGGACCAGTGCACCGGCGAAGTACAATTTTCCGGACATGCCCACAAAAGCGGGCAGCAGGCTTATGGGAATCAGCGCCAGCGAGTAAATCAGGATCTGGCGACCGGTTGACCTGCCGTCCGGCTCCACCACCGGCAGCATGCGAATTCCGCCATCCTCATAGTCCTGACGATAGAGCCAGGCAATCGAATAAAAGTGAGGGAACTGCCAGAAGAAGACGATGGCAAACATTACCAGCGCGCCCCATTCCAGCTGGCCGCGGGCCGCAGTCCAGCCCAGCACACCCGGCATGGCCCCGGGAAAAGCGCCAACGAAGGTGCAAATAGGGTGGATCTTCTTCAACGGGGTGTAGGCGCCGAGGTAGACAGCAGAGGTGGCCAGCGCCAGCCATGCGGTCAAGGGATTCAGGGCCAGACCGAGATAGAGGGCACCGCCCAGCATCAGCAGTGTGCCCACCAGCGTGGCGTGCAGCAGGCTGAAGCGTCCGGCTGGAATAGGGCGTTGCGCCGTACGCCGCATGTTACCGTCGGTCTTCCACTCCAGGACTTCATTCAGGGCCGCAGTCCCGCCGGAGACCAGGCCGATCCCGAGCAGAGCGTGAAACAGTCCCCAGGAAAGGGAAGAGACGCCGGACTTCAACGCTCCGAAGTAGTAACCGCACCACGCGGTCATGATAATCAGCGAGGTGACGCGCAGCTTGGTCAGTTCGGCATAGTCGCGTGCCAGAGTCAGAGCGCCGCTGCGCGCGACCACCAGAGGCTGTGTTGCCGTACTCATGCCGCCACCTGCTTCCGTTCTCGACTGGGAATGCGGTCTTCAACTACGGGGACTCGCAGCCACACCTGCGCCGCCAGAACGACGGTGGTTGCCAGCAGCAGCGCCCCCACCGCCACATGCGCGACGGTTGAGACCACCATGGGAAGCTCGGGTTGGACCGCGTCATGTCCCCAGGCCACGCGAGTGAGGAAAGCGACAAAACCCAGGCACAGTTGAGCGATCATCAGTCCGAGTACGGTGACCGCCGGCCGCCGCACTGCGTCCAGGCCGGAATATCGCGACAAGGCACGAATCGAAGTCCAGGAAAGCACAATGGCCACCGTCGCCGCGTTCAGGACGTGCGGCCACCAGCTCAGACCGTGATGACGAAACATTGCGCCCAGAATCAATTGAACGTAGAGCACAACAATCGAGAACAGGACCAGCGTAAACAGACTGGGGCGCTCCCGGTCGATTTCTACCAGGGGAATTTCTTCCACCCAATTCCGGCCGGTGAACAGGGCGATCAGGACGACCACGCAGAAAAACGTCTGGGCCAGCGCGGCGTGCGCCGAGGAGACCGCGGGAGGCAGGTAGAAGAGCACCGTAATCCCGCCCAGAATTCCCTGTGCGATAACCAGGCCCAGCGCGGTCAAGCCGAGATATTTCATCCAGCGGCGAGGATCGGCGCGCCAGGTCCAGACTGCGAGGATGATGCTGAGAAATCCCACAAACTGGGCAATCATGCGGTGGGTATGCTCAAACTTCACGCCTCCGACCAGATGCGGGATTTTGTAGAGCGAACCAAACGAAGTCGGCCAATCGGGTACGGAAAGGCCGGCATCATTGCTGGTCACCAGCGCCCCGGCAATGATGAGAAAAAAGGTCACCACCGCCACAAAGACGGCGAAACGATGGTGGGCCCGGTTGTATGGCATGGCAATGGGCTGCAGACGCGGCTCCTGGGGTCTTAGGTAGCGCCGCCCGTCCTGGCGGCTGTCTGGTGGGTGTTCCCGCCCACCGTGGGAGGGCAAGATGCCCTCCCGACAGCCGGCAGGATGCCGGCGCTACCTCAAAGCAATTTACGGTTTGAAGCCCTGATCGACGGTCTTGCTGTCTTTGGCGGCCAGCGTGACTTTCTGGTCCTGCTCGCCCAGCTTTTCCTGGACAAACGCCAGCGTGTAATCTCCCGGCGGCAGGCCTTTGATTTCATACTTGCCATCTTCGCCGGTGACCGCGTAGAAGGGCGTCTTCACCACGTTGACGTACATTTTCATCCAGGGATGCTGGTTGCACTTTACCGGCAGCATGATTTCTTCGCGGGCGAAATTCTTTTCGATGGCGGCTGCCTTGGGGGGCTGGGATTCGTTCCACTCCCGGTTGTCTTTCGGGGTGGGATGAATATTGTGGGTGGTTTCGTCGTCGTTGCGAATCTCGATGTTCTGCCCGGTCATCACGCCCAATACGTGCGGGTGATAGCGGCAGCCCTTCTGATCGATGGTGACGGAATCCTTGGGAACATCGAAGGTGCGGTCGCCCAAGCCATCTTTCACATAGACGAAGACGTTGGCCAATTTGCCGTCGTTGGCCACGATGGTTTCAGCCACGTTGTTGCCCTTGCAGGCCGCGTCCTGGCTCATGTCAATCTTTGCCGCCTTGGGTGCTGCTCCGCCGAAAGTGACGGTGCCGCTCACACTGGCCGCAGTCGCGGGATCGATCGGCGTTGCGGTGGCTGACGGCTTCATTTCAGAACTCGGCGAGGTGGTCTGCTCCTCGTTGGTGTTTTCTTTCTTGCTGCAGCCCGCCAGCAAAGCCAGCAGGCCAAGAACAAACATTGCCGCCCATAGTTTCTTATTCATTATGTCGCCCTTTCGTCAGGTGTAAGTCTTAGAAGCGTCGTTGGTCGTTGGTCTTTGGTCCTTGGCTAAAATCGATGCCCATGGTTAGAGGCCAACGACCAAGGGCCAAGGACCAACGACGGGTGTCAAAACAGAACATTCTACCGCGAACCTCCGATGCTTGCCGCACCGGAGCGAACTGCCGCCTGTTTCTGCTTGCTGCGCGGCTGCGCCGAAGCCTGGCTGTGTCCCATGGAGGCAGCAACCCGCCGCTGTTCCTCCGCCGTGAGCTGGAATATGTAGTCCACCAGCAGTTTGCTGTGGTCTTTGTCGTATCCCTGGAAAGAAGATGGAGTCGGACCGGAGAAGACCCAGTGATTGTTCTCCCGCTTGAACAAACCAGAGGGCATGGCGGTACCCGGGCTGATGGCCTGCGGATCCAGGATCCAGCGCTCGGCCCAGTCCGGCTTCAGGCGTTCTTTGGCCAGCAGGAAGTTGGGCGCGGTGGCGATCCTGTCATGCTGCGGATCGCCGGTGGCGTGGCACTTCAGGCAGGGCGCCGCCGTGCTCGAGAACAGGCTGCGGGCCATGTCGGTTTCCTTCGTGCTCAGCACTGGCACCTGCTCCGGAATGTAGGGCATGGGCTGCTGCGACAGCGCCTGGAAGAAGCGCACCAGCTTGCGCAGCTCATTATCCGAGAAGGAGAACGTCGGCATACGCACTTGCAGGTATGGCCGCACCCCGTTGCGGTTGGTGTCGGTTGTGCTCAGCGCCGGGTTGGAGAGGAATTTCCGCAGCCACTCGGGATCGACGCGCGCCCCTTCCGTCAGCAGCTTCGGAGGCAACTGCTCCTGTATGTCCTGATAGTGCTTCATACCCATCAGGACCGTGCCCTGATCGGGAGTGAACTGGTGGCAGCCGATGCAGTTGTACTTGCGGACAATCCACCAGCCGTCCTGAATATCCTTGCGGGCATCGCCGGGCTTGTACTGGTAGCTGTCGGGCAGGGAACTTTCTTCACTTCCCATCAGGAAAGTGGTGAGGTCCTGGATCTCCAACTTGGAGAGATGCAGGTTGGGCATGCGCAGGGCTTCGGTCTCGGACTTGACCTTGCCCTTGTCATACACGTTCGGTTCGGCGAGCTTATGCTCGAAGAAGCCCTTGTGGTCGTACCACGGTCCCTTGGCGGGCCCTTCGGGCAGGCGCGCCAGGTCTTCGGGATCGGTGATCGGTTCGGCGTTCTTGCCACCGCGTTCCGCGATATTGGTGAAGAGAGCAAAATCCAGACGTTCGATGGGCTTGCTGCCTTCGTAGGTCAGCTCGGTGCCGATGCGGCCTTCATCTTCGAAGCCTGAGATCTCGTGGCAGCCGGCGCAGCCGTAGTGCCGAATCCACGTCTTGCCCTCTTCCTTGAGTTCGGGATCGTCCATGTAGGAAGCCGCGGCATACGCGGAGGGTTCTTCTTTCTTCTCCCCCATGAGATAGGTGGCGATGTCCTGGGCGTCTTCTTCGCTCAGGCGAAGGCTGGGCATCACGGTCATGTTCTGCACCTGCAGTTCGTGCCCGTCGTTGGGGCAGCGGCTGTGCTGCAGGTCAAACTGGTAAGGCAAACCCTTCCTGGCGTAGTCCTCGGGGCCGATGTCCTTCTTCTCGTACGGACAATAAGGACGCGTGCGCTCGCGCGCATTGTGGATCCAGCGGACCAGGTAATCGTAGTTGGCCTTTTCGCCCACCCGGCTCAGATTGGCGGCGAACGTTCCGCCCTGCATTTGATCACCTTCACCGATGGAGTGGCAGGCCAGGCATCCGCGGGTCTCGAACAGCTGCTTGCCGTGCTCAGCGTTGCCCGGCTTCTGCTTGGGCAGCGCGTCGGTGAAACCGGATTGCCACAGATACGCCGAGATGGTCTGAATCTGATGATCGGTCAGACGGAAATTCGGCATCTTGGTGGTCGGCCGGAAATCGGTTGGCTTCTTGAGCCACACCGGAATCCAGTTACGATTCAGTTTCAGGCGGACGTCTTTCAGGTTGGGGCCGATTTTCTTGATGTCCTGCATCAGGCTGTGGGTCTGGAAATCAAGCTGCTGGATACGGCCGTCGATCTTGCTGTTAGAAACCCTGAGCGCCACCGCCTCCTGGTTCAGCCGGTTGGCTTCGTCGTTGCTCGAGGCCGCGTCGGCCTGCTTCATCAGGTCCGCGGATGTTTTTGAATTGTCGATCTTCTGCTGGTCAAACAGCTTCATCTGCTGCGCGATCGAGATCAGGTCTTCCGGTTCCTTGTCGTAACCCTCGTAGCGATGGCAACCCATGCAGCCACGCTGGCGGAAAAGGAATTTGCCGTTGGAGATGTGCGCGCCTACATCGCCGACCGCCAGGTGCATATCGGCGGCATGGCAGGTCTGGCAGCCGGCTTCGGCATTCTGTTTGGGAAACAGCGGCCACAGCCAGTGCTCGTAGTTGCCGTGGGCCTTCTCCATGCTGGTGGTCGCCCGGCCATTGCCCTGGTGGCAGGGGGAGCAACCGAACTTGTCGGGATCATGCGTCTTCAGCAATTCCGGATCGGGATGGCTGGTGAATGCCTGAGCATACTCATCCGGCTTCTTCTCGCCCTTGAGGGTCATGACCGCGGCCGTGACCCGGATGGGCTCGCGCGCGTTCATGTGGCAGGACTCGCAACGGTCCACGATGTTGGCTTCGGGCACGTTGATCTGCACAATCTGGGCGTCCCAATCCGTGGCCTTCTTTTTCAAACCGTCAATCTGTGTGGGCGTGAGTTCCACCATGTGGTCTGAAATGTAGGCCGAGGCCTGGTTGCTGGCCTCAGTGACAGGCTTCAGCACTTCGCCCAGTTCGGCGCTTATCTTGGTGCGCTCCGCCTTAAGCGAGTTGTAAGTCTCTTCCAGTTCCTGGAAGTTGTATTGCTGTCGGTGGCCGTCGGGAAATTCGACTGTGGCTTTCCTCTTTTTGTAATCGTCGATGTCCTCTTGCTTGCTCTTTTTGCCGGAGGCGCTGGTCGAGGTCTCCAGTTCGTAGGTGAGGGCATTGACGTAGGCGCGGCGATCGGTGAAGACGTTCTGGACGGCGAGAATCTTTGCGCTCAGATCGGAGATCTGCTTTTGCAACTCGTCGCGGCGGGGCTTGGCGGTCTCGTAGGCGTCCTTGTAGGCCTGTTCCAGCTTCTGGTACTGCGGATCCTGCTCGACATCCTTTTCTGATTTTGACGACTTCGACCGCGCGCTGTTCAGGAAAGCGCTGTAGCGGTCCTTCCATTCATGCTGAAAGGCTTTCCATGGACGCTGCCCGAAGGACTCGTCCCACAAGGCCCAGAACAGCGTCACCATGAGGATCATCATGGCGATGACGTAATACGCCGCGTAAGACTTGCTTACAATCGGGTCCTTCTCGGGGACAGGTGGCACCTAGATCCTCCAAAGTCAGTCGTCAGTCGTCGGTCCTCAGTCGTCAGCAAAGATCAAGAGTCGCTCGGTGGGCTGAGGACCGACGACTGACGACCGACGACTGCCCTCACACGTTAAACCACGGCGTTATCCACACGTACTTGATATGCCATGCCAGGCGCAGGAGCATTTTCGCGGGCAGGGCCACCATGCTGAGCACGAAAAACATCATGATGGAATACTGCAGCAGGCTCATGCGCTTGTAATCTTTCGGGTTGTAGCGCCGGAACAGGGCGTGCATGATGAAGCCGCCTATGGCGTAAAACCCTCCTACCACGATGCCGCCGAAAATCGCTTTACCCAGGTTGGAAGTAATTCCAAACAGGTCGGGCAGATCGCGGTTCACTTCATATATAAGCCGGTTGTGGTCCCAGGTCTGGCCCGGCCAGAACCATTGCCATCCCGGGCCGCGGATGAAGGTCCCGATGATGATCATCGCGATCCAGAGGATGATGAAGCCGAACAGGAAGGTGCTGATGGAAAATTTGCGCTGCTTCCAGGTGTAGTAGCCGCTGCCCAGCGGATTGGTGTCGATGTAAGGAATTGCCATCAGGCCAACAATAATCAAAGTGGGCATGACGACGCCCGCAATCCAGGGATCGAAATAGACCAGCATTTCCTGCAGCCCCAGGAAATACCAGGGAGCCTTCGCCGGATTCATGGTCAGGTTGGGATTGGCCGGCTCTTCGAGCGGCGCGTTCAACGTGATCGACCACACCATAAGAATGATGGTGACGATCATGGCGGCCAGGAACTCGATGCGGAGCAGGAAGGGCCAGACATGGATCTCCTTCTGCCAGCCGGGGCGGAAAGGCCAGCTCTTGCGATGGTGGGTCTTGGCCATCGCCGGATTGGTTTCCAGTTGGCCGATCAGTTCATCGTTGGCCTTGGCCTGCGTCCACGCCAGGTAAATGTAGAAAACGAGCAGCGGAATCAGCCCGACGATGGGCACGTTGTCAGGCGCCGAACATATCTCCCAAAGTTGCCGCCAATCCATAAGAACTCCCGAGCCTTTGTGGGACGGATCTCTGACCCGTCCTAGTCGAGCGAAGCTCGACAGGTTCTTGCCGGCCCACAAATCTAGCCGAGCTGCGCTCGGCCTTGACGGGTCCCTTCGACTTCGCTCAGGGCAGGCTCCGACCCGTCCCTACACAATCTCGTCTTACTTCTTCGGTTCTTTTACTTCTGACGCCAGCATCACCGCTGCCGGCCCAGAAATTCCGCCGTCTTTGCGTACCCGCCAGAAGTGCACGATCATCAGCACCGAGGCCACAATTGGAATCCCGATGCAATGCCAGATGTAGGATCGCAGCAGCGCGTTCGCGTCCACGATCGAACCGCCCAGCAGTCCGAAGCGGACGTCGTTGTAGGGGGTCATCCCCAACATGGAGCCGAACGGACCTTCATTTCCCAGGCCCGGCGTGGCCCGCGCCATGTTCGTTCCCACCGTGACTGCCCAGAATCCCAGCTGATCGTCGGGCAGCAGGTAGCCGGTGAACGACAGCAGCAGGGTAAACACCAGCAGCAGCACGCCAATGTTCCAGTTAAATTCGCGGGGCTTTTTATAAGACCCGGTAAGGAAGACGCGGAACATGTGCAGCCAGACCGCGATCACCATCAAGTGCGCCGCCCAGCGGTGCATATTGCGCAACAGCTTGCCGAAAGGCACGTCGTGCTCGAGATACAACACGTCGCGGAAGGCCTGCACCTTGCTGGGATGGTAGTAAAACATCAGCATCACGCCGGTGAGCGTGAGCACGATAAAGAGGTAGAAGGTGATTCCGCCCATGCCCCAGGTGTAGCTGTAGCGCACGGCATCGCGGTTGATCTTGGCGGGATGCAGGTGCAGGAACACGTTCGAGAGCACGCCCAGAGCCCGGTTGCGGGGGGTGTCGTCATGCTTGTGGCGGAAGATCGAAGTATAGACCTGGGTCTTGGTGGGATCTTTCAGGCCTTCGATCTGCTCCTTGGCCTTGGCGGGCATATCAGTCTTGAGCGACTGGACGTCTTCCTTGACGCCCGCCTTCACCCGTTCCAGCATGCTGACCCGCTTCCCGTTGTTCCCGTTTCCGTTCTCTTCAGGCATGTAAACCTCTTGTGATCTCGTGTAGGGGCAGGTGTCCTCACCTGCCCAGCCGAGCGAAGCTCGACAGTTTTCTAGGTTGGCAGAAACGCCCCCGGATCATTGAAGTGGGTGGGCTGTCCCTTGGGCCATTGGTACAGCTTGGAAACATCCACCAGAATCTGGCCGTCGGGCGCAATTTCCACCTTGGCTCTATCCATGGGACGCGGCGCCGGTCCCTCAAAATTGATGCCTTCGCTGTCATACCCGCTACCGTGGCAAGGGCATTTGAACTTGTTCTCGGCCGGCTTCCAGTCGGGAGTACAGCCGAGATGAGTGCAGCGGGCGTAGATCACGAAAATGCGGTCGGGCGTGCGGTCCACCCAGATGCGGAACTTCTGCTGAAACTTGGTATCCACACCCAAACCGAAGTCGGCGGGATAGCCGATCTTGAATGAAGTGGCCGGCTCGAAAAGGGTGCGCGGCAGAAAGAAACGGAAGAAAGCGATGAACCAGGCGGTCATGAAGGCCGCGAATGCGGCCCAGGCAAAGCGCCGGCGCGATTGATTGATATCGTTGTCGTCCGGCCCGACCGAGGCCACGCCCGCGGACGCCGCCGCCCTCGAAGTTCCGACGGCGGGCGTGCCAACGTAGGTGTTCGAACTCTCGCCACGACCAACGGTGGCTGCAGCTGAGGGTGGACCGGCGGCGGGGCGAGGCACTGAGGCAGCTGGCCTGGCCACGGGTGCCGCAACCGCAGCGGCTGCCGGTGCCTCTGCTGCCGCAGGTTCTCCCAGCAGGGCGGCCACTTCCGCATCAGTCAGGGCAGGCAAGCTCTTGCGGCCACGGCGCGCCTGCTCAGCGGCGATGGTGGACTTGCTCCACTTTTTTCCTTCCGCCACCCATTTGGCAACTTCGGCGCTGATGGGTCCGCTGGAAGCTCTTGCCGCGGGTGCCGCCGCTGGTGGTGGAGCAGCGGCAGCCGCGGGAGGCGCGCTGGCTTCTACTGGTTCACCCAGCAGGGCTGACATTTCCGCATTATTCAGGGGCGGCAAGCCTTTGCGGCCGCGCCGCGCCTGCTCGGCGGCGATGGTGGACTTGCTCCATTTGTTTCCTTGCGCGACCCACTTGGCGACTTCTTCGCTGATGGTTCCCGTCGCGGCCGCAGGTGCGGCTGGCGCGGGCGCTGCGGGAGTTGCCGCGGCCGGGGCAGGCGTGCTCGCCGGGGCGGGCGACGCAGGCGCACCACCAACCTCCCACGGCATAGGCTGGCCGGCCCTGAGCGCCTCGATGTCGGCCTCGGTCAGCAGTGGCAATCCCTTGCGCTGGCGATAGGCCTGCTCCATGCCGATCACGGAGTTGTTGAGTGCCGGTCGAGGCAAGGGCGGTAGATGCCCGAGAATTCCCGTCTTGGACTCGTCTGCCATCCGTTGCTTCGCTCCTTAAATTACGGCCACGCTCTACAAACCGGCGATCCACGTAGGCCCGGACGCCTTCATCCGGGCTGGCCAGCTCGCCAATGTTTGAACCGAACCCTGACTTATCGAACCCGCTACCAAAACCTTGCGGAGCTTTGCTCCGCTGGGCGGGTGAGGGCACCCGCCCCCACGTGGGCGGTACTTAGTCGGCTGCGACCAGGCGCTCGCTTTCGCTGATCTCATCGGCGGCGATCGCGTTTTTTACCAGTGCCGCTAATGCTGCGATGAACGCCGGCGAATCATTTAAGCCTGACGTCATCTCGAACTGCTGGACTCCAAGTGCCGTGGCCTCTTTGCGTGCTTCGTGGTCGATCTCGCCCAGGGTCTCCACGTGGTCGGAGACAAAGGCGATGGGCACAACACAAACTTCGCGCACCCGCTCTGCAGCCAGATCACGGATGGTGCGGTGCAGCGAGGGTTGCAGCCATTTGCTGGCGCCGACCTTGCTCTGGTAGCAGAGCCGGTGGCGAAAAGGCCATGCGCCACGTTGCATCACCAGTTCGACCGTCTCTTCAATCTGGCGCTGATAAGGATCGCCCTTTTCGATGACGGACACGGGAACGCTGTGGGCGCTGAAAACAATCTCCGGGCAACCCGACTCGGGGAAGCGGGCGAGCGCTTCGTCAATCTTCTCGACCAGCGAGTCCAGATAGAGGGGATGGCGGTAGAACGCCTCGATGGTCTGCGTCGGTACGTCATCGTGAAACAGGCGACGCCATTCGTTGAGGCTGCTTCCCGTGGTGGTGCTCGAGTACTGGGGGTAAAGCGGTAAGAGGACGACTTCGTCGCAATTCGCCGCGCGCAATTGTTCGACTGCTTCAGCCGTGAACGGGTGCCAGTAACGCATGGCCACGAAACAGTGAGCGTCGATGCCATCAGCCCTAAGTTGTTGCTGGAGCGCATCGGCTTGTTGTTCGGTGAAGCGCCGGATGGGCGAGGCTCCTCCGATGGCTGAATAGTGGTGCTGGACTTTTTTGGCGCGGGTCGTCGAAATCAGCCTGGCCAGGGGCTTGCGTCCCAGCCGGGCAAAAGGGAAATCAATAATATCGGGGTCGCAAAAAAGATTAAAAAGAAAGGGTTCGATCGCTTGCGGCGTGTCAGGGCCGCCGAGCTGGAAGAGTACAACACCTACCCGCCGTTTTGGATTAGCCATCCCCCGGGTGTCCTTGCAGAAGGAGGATGTTACTCAAAATCTGTGGGCCGCGTCAACGAAGAGTTACGGCTGGTAGGCCGACTTTGACACCGGCTCGAGAAATTGGAGTTCAACCCAGATCGTTTCACCAACACTTCCAGTCTCGGACCCAATGGGGAGTTCAGCCATCCCGGCCTCGTTGAAGCCTGCTATCACGAACTCTCGGCCGACGCACTTCTCAAATGTGGATTTCGTTGGGAAGTCGGGATAGTCTTCCAGGCCATCAGGGACGCCGATCAATCGAACTGTGTCACCGACTTTCATTGTGCTGTCTGGCCAGGCTGATGCGCTATTTCGAAATTCGATGGACCTCGATCTTGTCCGCGATCTCGATGCTCATCAGGTCTTCGCCCACTTCGAGCGGCCCGGAATAAGTTTTGCGCGTCTGCGCCAGCAGGTCGGCGGCATTCGGAGGCACAATGTGCGAATAGACCGCCAGCCTGGGTTTTACCTGGCTGAAAATCGTTCCTGCCTGTTCGGCGGTGGTGTGGTGCGCGATTACTTTCTTGGTCAGCTCCGGGTTGAAGACAGCGTTGCCTCCCCGAAAAGCTTCGGGATCGATTACTTCGTGAATCAGCACATCCGCGCCCTTAGCGAAGTGGATCAGATTTTCGTTGTAGCGGGTATCGCCGGAGAGCACTACGGAGTGTCCGCCATAATCGATGCGGTAGCCGAACGCAGGTTTGATGGGAGCGTGATCCACGGTGAAGGCAGTCACTTTCACGCCTCCATTCTGGTACACCACGCCCTGCTCGATATCTTTCGCCACGACGACTACGCCCTGAGCGGGAAGCATCTCATCGACATCGCGTCGCATATGGATATCGAACTGATAAGCCTGCTCCAGGCGCGACATCATGTCGGCTGTGCCCGCCGGCCCCCAGACCCGCAGAGGTGTGCTCCTGCCCAGGATCCAGCCAGTCAAATAAAAGTCAGAAATTCCGACAATGTGATCGGAGTGCAGGTGGGTCAGAAATAACGCCGTAAGGTCGGCAAACGGGGCTTTGAGCTGATAAAGGCGCATGGTTGCGCCACGTCCGCAATCGAAGAGCAGTTCTTCTTTTCCCGCCTCCACCAGAATGCTGGGGCCGAAACGCTCCATCACCGGGCGGGGAGCGCCGGTCCCCAAAAGTGTGACTTTGAGGTTCTGACAAAATGCGGGCGTGACCAGGGCGATGGCCGCAATGAAGAGCCAGACGGCTTTCGGCCGGATGCCTTTGCCTGGGTTCATAAATTTTACGCGTGAGAGGATTCGGCTTGCTTAGGAACGTGTGTGCTGGTTGCCATGAACTGAATAATGGAGTCTGCAAACTCCGAGGTCCCGGCTTTGCCGCCCACATCGCGAGTCCGTCTATCTTCGGTGCGATAAACCTTTTCCAGGCCATCGTGAATCATGTCGGCTGCATGGTGCTCGCCCAGGTGGCGCAGCATCAGTTGAGCGGAACGGATGACTGCGGTGGGATTGGCCAGATTTTTGCCGGCGATGTCAGGCGCCGATCCGTGCACCGCTTCAAAGATGGCACAGGTATCGCCCAGGTTGGCGCTGGGCACGAACCCCAGCCCGCCGACAAAGGCGGCGCAGAGGTCGGAAATAATGTCGCCGTAAAGATTCTCCATCACCAGCACGTCATATTGATAAGGATTCATCACCAGCTGCATGCAGGTGTTGTCAACGATATGCTCTCCGTAGGTGATCTCGGGATACTCCTTGGCCACGTCGCGGCAGCAGCGCAGGAACAGGCCATCCGAAAGCTTCATGATGTTGGCCTTGTGGATGGCGTGAATCTTCTTACGCTGGTTTTTGCGGGAATATTCAAAGGCGAAGCGGGCGATGCGGGTGGAGGCCTTTTCGGTGATGATCTTCAGGCTCTCGACCACGCCGGGCACCACTTCATGCTCGATGCCGGAATAAAGGCTTTCGGTATTTTCCCGGACAATGATGAGATCGACGCCGGGATAGCGGGTCGGAATATGGGGGAGGTTCTGAATGGGACGGAAGTTGGCGTAGAGCTCGAATTTCTTGCGCAGGGCAACGTTGATGCTGGCAAAGCCTCCGCCTACGGGCGTGGTCACCGGCCCCTTCAGTCCGACCCGGGTGCGTTCGATGGATTCGATCAGCTCCTTGGGAATATATTCGTTGTACTTGGCGAACGCCTCCGCCCCTACCTGAAATATTTCCCAGTCGAACTTCACCCCGGTGGCTTCCAGAATGCGCACCGTGGCCTGCATGACTTCGGGGCCGATGCCGTCGCCGGGAATGAGTGTGACTTTGTGAGCCATGTGACGGTGTGATGGCGCTCCCGTTGGCTGCATCGAAGTCGCGGGCGAGGTCGCCCGCGGCCACACAACCTGCTAACTCTTTACCGCGCCTTTGCTGCGAACCTCGGGTGCTTCTTTCGTCTTCAGCAGATCTTTCAGCTCGGCCATGAACTCCTGGACGTCTTTGAAGTCCAGATAGACCGAGGCAAAACGGACGTACGCTACTTTGTCATAGCGGCGCAGGCGGTTCATGATCAGCTCTCCTACTTCGCTGGTCTTGCGCTCACGCTCCGGCGACTCGATGACGAAGCCTTCCGCCTCATTCACAATCTGTTCCAGGCGGCTGATGGGGACGGGCCGCTTCTCGCACGCCCGCAGGAGGCCGTTCAGTACTTTCTGGCGGTCAAATTTTTCCCGGCGGCCATCTTTCTTGACCACCATGTAGGGGATTTCGTCGATTCGCTCATAGGTGGTAAAGCGCTTGCCGCATTTCAGACACTCGCGGCGGCGACGGATGGAATCGGCTTCCTTGCTCTCGCGCGAGTCCACCACTTTGTCATTTTCGAAGCCACAGAAAGGGCACTTCATGTCAGACGGGAGTCTTCGCTTGCAATTGTAACAGGGGGAGTAAGACGGACCTCAGACCTCGGGCTTCGGACGTCAGACCTCGGACGTCGGCAGCTCGTCGAGGTTCCAGGTTCGGCCAGGAAGAAAGCAGCCGGTCCCTGCCCGGCCGGGCGGGTGAGGGCACCCGCCCCTACGCGGGCTCAGCCGGCCGGAGGCGAGACGACTTCTTCTTCTTTCTGATGACTTTCCGCCGACAGCTTGCGCAACGACAGCCGCTCCCGGTGTGCGAGCAGCAGACCTGCCGGAATCACTGCTATGAAGGTCACCAGCCAAAGCATAATCCCGCAACTGGCCGCCAATTCCTTGGGCACATCGAAGATGTGCTCGAGGGCCGCGATGGTGGCGAGTTGCGAGCCCCCTCCGACACCGGGCAGCTGAATGATCGAGCCCACCATGCTGGATCCCATGAGTAGAAGGACCTGGCTCTGTGGAATCTCCAGTGCTTCGGCATGATAGGCGTGGGTCACCTCTTTATAGGCAACTGCGATCATTGCCCACATGACAATCGAAACCACGGCCAGCATCGCGAACGACCAGGCGTCGTGAATGGTGTGCAGCCCGCCACGAAATTCCCGGATTCGCAGAGCCACGCGATGGCCCAGATTAGAGGCCAGGTGAGCAAACCTGCGCTCCACCCAGTTGGCCAGGGCTTCTCCACTTCGGCTCACCACGATGGCCCCTATCGTCAATCCGATCGACAAGGCCAAAAAGGACAGCCCCACCTTTTGAAAAACGCCGTTGTAGGGGAGTCGTCTGGGCGCGATCGCAAAAAAGGCCGCCAGAACCAGCAGGATGGTAAAAGCTCCAATGTCGAAGATGCGTTCCACTGCCCAGACCGCCAACTGGGAGGAGAACGACAAATCCTCCCGGCGGGCAATCAGATAGGGGCGGATGAGCTCTCCGGGGCGTCCCAGCAGAGCCAAGCCCGTAAAGCCAACCAAAGTGGGTCCGACCAACCTCCAGGTTGAAGCCTTGGGACGCACGGGACGTAGAAAGATCTTCCAGCGCAAAGCGCGCAACCCGTAGGCCACGTAGATCAGGGCCACGGCGTGGAAGAGGTGATAGATGTGTGGAGGCTTGCCCAGGTTCCCGCTTTCGCTCCAAAAGGTGTCCCAGTCGAAGTGGCGCCAGGTGCGAAACTGCATGTAAACCAGCACCGCGAACGCTACGAATGCCAGCGTGTATAGAAGAATGCGTTTTCTATCCATGTTGAAGGGAAGGACCCCAACGGCTGGCGCGGCGCCGAGCACGGCACTGACCCAGGCGAATGACCCAAAGCAACCGCTCCAAGGTAAATGACGCTGGGGCGCGGGTCAACGCATTGGGGCCGAGTGTAGCGGCTCAGTTTGGAGACCATGAACCACGAAGGGCAAGGAGGTACACGAAGGAAACCTTAGAAAACAAAGCCTTCGTGATACTTCGTGTCCTCCATGGTTTATGCCCTTGCCGGGTCATATCACGAAACTGACCCACTAGCGGCCTGAGGAGTGCCTACCGGGCTCTGGATATGGATGGGTCAGCGCGACGCCTGGGAGGCGAGCGCGGCAGGGACCGCGGCCTGCCGGGCGGCCACCGCCTGGGTCAGAGGCTTCTGCCTGCGATTGTTTTTCGTGGCCGCCGCCGCAGCTTTGCGCTGGGCGATTTTCTTGCGATTGTAGTCGCGAACGATTCGCGCCACATAGGCCTGGGTCTCACGATAGGGAGGAACACCGCCATACTGTTGCACGCGGAGCGGTCCGGCATTGTAAGCGGCCAGAGCCTTGATCACGTCGAAGTTATAGCGTTGCAGCAATTCGGTCAGGTAGCGCGTACCGCCTTCCACATTGGCGCTGGGGTCGAAGGCGTTTGACACTCCCAGCTTGGAGGCTGTCCCGGGCATCAGTTGCATGAGGCCTTGCGCGCCCTTGGGGGAAACCGCCCGGGGATTGAATCCGCTCTCGGCATGGATCACGCTGCTGATGAAATCAGGATCGATGTGATGCCGGTCGCTGATGGTATTGATTACCTGGTTCAGGTCCTGCGGCTTGAGGCTCTGCGGTTTGGCCATTCTGGCCGGCACCACGATGGCCGCGGCGGTTGGAGTGCCAGCCGATAAAGCGGCCGGTGCAACTGCCGGAGACAAGTCCTTCTCAAAGCGCTCGATCTGGTCGGTCGCAATATCGATGTAGCCCTTGTCGCCCCCAAGGTAGAGGCGGGTGGCTGAGCCCACGGTTTCGCGGCGCTCGTGGCGGATGGAAAAGCCGTTACGCAGGATGGCCAGGTCGGTGGCTAGAGCGGGCAGGGCCAGGAGCAGGACTCCCAGCACGATCCCGATTTTTTTCGATGAGCTCATGTTCTCGTTCGTCGCTGGCTTGACCTTGTAGCGCCGGGACGGCGGCGCTACGAAAAGCCCAGCACCTGATCGATCGCCGCGGCTACGCCGCTCTGATCGTTCGACAAGGTCACCATCCAGCCGTCGCGGCGCAACTCCGGGGCTGCATTTCCCATGATAAACGGCACTCCCGCGAAGGCAAGCATTTCTATGTCGTTGTAGTTGTCACCAATGGCCATGACCTCTTTACGGGGGATGCGGCGATGACCAGCCCATCGTTCCAGGGCGTGGCCTTTGGAGCATCCCTGATTGAGCACATCCACGATGGAGAGGTCGCGGACCGCGTACTCGGTCCGAAGCACAGTAATATCCTGATCCAGGTTACTGGCTGCCAGCGCCGCCAACGCCTGCTGCATGCGGGGAATTGGGCCGCAGAACATCGCCTGCACCGGATCGCTGGTGAGCGCGTTTTCAATGGGGATCACGAAGTCAATGAATTGCAGGTTCTTTTCCAGCCAGCGCTGAATGCTGACGTTCAATTCGTTCATGTGCTCGAGCACAATCGCGCCCTTGGTTTCGGTGTCGAAAGTGAGGACCGTGTTTCCACGAAATTCCTGCATGCTGGCGCAGAGCCGGCGGCAGGTCTGGACGGGAAGCATGTCGCGATGAAAGGTTTCTCCGGCCAGCGAGCGCGTAATCGCGCCGTTTGAGCTGATCACCCACAGGTCGAAGCCCAGTTGCTGCACGATGGGGAGGGCAAAAGTATGGCGCCGTCCTGTGACTACCACCACTTCTACTCCGGCCGCATGGGCGCGGCGCAGCGCCGCCATATCCGGCGGTGAGATCTGAAATTCTGGGTTCAGCAGAGTGCCGTCGATATCGACACCCAGAAGGCGGATGGGAAGTTTCACTGGGACGATTTTAGCAGCCACCGCCCAGGTGGGGACACTACCACGTGGGGACACGCCGCCCCGGCTGTCCCCGCGTGGTTCATCTATACTGCTTCATCGGCATGGGATCACTCCTCTTTTTCGCGTTTTCGTGGTGGGGCATTCTGCTGCAGGCGTTCGCGATTATTCACTTCATCCGGCGCCGGCCGGATACGTTCTGGTTGTGGATCATCCTTATCGGGGGCTGGCTGGGCGCGCTGGTGTACATCGCGGTTGAAGCCGTTCCCGACGCCGGCCTTCTGCGCCAGTCGTTCAAGGTCTTTCCGCGACGCAAGCGCATCCGTGAACTGGAGGCCGCAATTCTGGACAACCCCTCGGCCGGAAATTATGAAGAACTGGGGGACCTCTATCTGGAGGAAGGGCAGTATGCCAGGTCGCGGAAGGCCTACGACAAGTCAATCTCCTCCCGCACCGATTCTCCCGACCCCTTCTACCGTCGTGGCGTGGCGGCCGTTATGATGGGTGATTTTGCGGCCGCGCTGCCCGACCTGGAGCGCGTGGTGGCAAGCGATTCCACCTACGATTTTCATCGCGCCGCCGGATTGCTGGCCCATGCCTATGCCAACACCGGCCAGCCGGAAAAGGCCGAAGCCCTCTTCCGGCAAGTGGTTAAAATTTCCACCTCTTCCGAAACCTACTACAATTATGCCGGCTTTCTCGCCTCCCAGCAGCGCCATGCCGAGGCCCGGGAGTGGGCCCGGCAAATCCTGGCCAAGAAGCCCACCATGCCGGGATATTTGCGCCGCCGAGAGCGGCCGTGGTTCCGTAAAGCCAATACCCTACTGTTGCGCCTGCCCTCGAACTGAGTTTCGCGCGACGGTCCCACCTTCCGGTTTCTATTCCCAGATGCCAGTTTTTGGTTGTCAGTTCTCAGTCCACCCGCGAATGCTAAACTTCCCAGGTGTCCCGCATCGCCTATCTGGAATGCACCAAATGTGGTGCACATCTCAGCGCCGGCCAGCCGCAGACCGTTTGTCCGAACGACGGGGGCGTGCTGTACGTTCGCTATAACCTGGAAAACCTAAAGAACGACTTTAAGCCTGCTTCGCTGGCCTCGCGCCCGGCGACCTTGTGGCGCTACGCCGAAGTGCTGCCGGATGCCCCTCCCGTTACCCTGGGCGAGGGCTTTACGCCCGATGCTCCCCAGCCGGGAGTTCGCCAATGTTTTCATCAAGGAAGAAGGCCTGAATCCGACCGGTTCTTTTAAAGCGCGCGGGATGTCAGTCGCGGTCACCATGGCGAAAGCCTATGGCCTGAAAAAACTGGCGGCGCCTTCTGCCGGAAATGCCGGCAGCGCGCTGGCCGCTTACGCCGCCGCCGCTGGTATCGAGGCCTACATCTTCATGCCCCGCGACGTGCCCCTGGCCAACCGGGTGGAATGCGAAAGCTATGGCGCCAGGGTCACGCTGGTGGACGGCCTGATCAGCGACTGTGCCCGGATGGTGGCCGAGCGAAAAGAGAAAGAGGGGTGGTTTGACGTCTCCACCTTGAAGGAACCATTCCGGCTTGAAGGTAAAAAGACCATGGGATACGAGGTGGCCGAGCAATTGGGCTGGAAGGTGCCGCAGGGCATCATCTATCCCACCGGTGGAGGGGTCGGATTGATCGGGATGTGGAAGGCCTTTGAAGAGATGGAAGCGCTGGGCTGGATTGGATCCGAGCGCCCGAAGATGGTGGCGGTGCAATCTTCCGGGTGCGCGCCCATTGTTAAAGCGTGGGATGAAAAACGGCGTGCTTCCGATTTCTGGCCTGAGGCCGCGACGTTGGCGGCTGGACTTCGCGTACCCAAGGCCTATGGCGACTACCTGATTCTTGACATCCTGAAACAGAGCGGCGGCATAGCTGTGGCGGTAACGGACGCGGAAATCATGGACGCATTTCATCACTGGGCCCGCGTGGAGGGAATATTTGCCGCCCCGGAAGGGGCCGCTTCGTTGGCGGCTTATCGCACGCTGCGGGCCGGTGGTTTCTTCTCGTCCGAAGACCAAGTCGTCCTCTTCAACACCGGCTCGGGCCTGAAGTATCTGGATGTAATCGAGAAGGAGAAAAAGAGCGGCGCGCCGGCGGCACGGCAAATCGGCGGCATCATTGGGCCGTACTAAACCTACGCTCTCATCTGTTGTCATCCTGAGCGCAACTTTTGCTTCGCTTCGCGGAGCAAAAGCGGAGTCGAAGGACCCCTATAGCTGGAATGCTGTCGGAGGAAGAGGGCTTTCGAACTTTGAGTGCACGGTGCGGGCAGCAGTAAGGCCGTGACGCAGTTAGTCTCATAGGGGTCCTTCGACTACATAGCTGCTTCGCGACGCGAAGCAGCTACTGCGCTCAGGATGACAACGCCGTGCTACATTTCCCACAGCGCGTCTCTAAATCATGGAACAGCGACTCATCCTCATTAATCTGCTGATCAAGCTGGGTGTGGCTGCCTCCGCGGCCAGCATCCTGGGGCGGTCAGTGGAGTTCAAGTCGCTGCTGTTCCGGGATGAACGGGACTGGAAGCAGAAAATTTATCTGGTTCTGTGGATCGGCGTTCCGCTGGCCCTGGGAGTCTGGATCCGCTTCGGCGCGAGAAGTTTCGCCGCAGGCGATTTGTCTTTCGAGACCACGGTGCTTCTGGGCGTGATCGGCGGACGACTGACCGGCACGCTGGGCGGCGTTCTGCTGGCCCTTCCCGCACTCTGGCATGGGGAATGGGCGACTTTGCCGTTCAATGTGCTGTGCGGCTTTGTGGCTGGGCAATTGCGTATCATCGCGCCCAATCGCGAGGACATCTGGTCGTTTTCCCCGTTTGTGGACCTCAGCATTTACCGCTGGATCCGGCGCAACCTTCCGACACCGCACCCCTTCGAATGGCAGACCATGTTTTTCGTCACCATCGTGGGGCTGCGTTTTGTGCAAACCGAGCTTTCGCGGTTTGTCCCCAATCGCACCTTCAGTCTGGAAAGCCCCACCTGGTGGGTGGAACTCCTGATCTATGCCACGTCGGTCACGGTCATTGGAACGGAACTCAAAATCTGGAACAGCGTGCGCATCCAGATCAAGCTGGAGGAACAGGAACGCCTGCTGCTGCATTCCCGCATGGAAGCGCTGCAAAACCAGATCAACCCCCACTTCCTTTTTAATACGCTGAACTCGGTGTCCTCGCTGGTGCGTTTCGATCCCGATACGGCGCGCCAGCTGATTATCAAACTGGCCAATATCCTGCGCCGCCTGCTCAACAGCAGCGATGCCTTTGTGCCCTTGCGTGAGGAAGTGGAATTCATCGACGACTATCTGGACATTGAAGTGGTGCGCTTCGGCCGCGACAAACTGCGGGTGGTGAAGGAACTCGAGACTTCATCGCTGGACACCATGGTTCCCAGCATGCTGCTGCAGCCGCTGGTGGAGAACTCGATCAAGCACGGCTTGTCGTCGAAGATCGATGGCGGCAGCATCTACCTGCGCAGCCGGCTGACGGATTCACATCTCATCGTCGAAGTGGAAGACGATGGAGTGGGCATGGGTTCCGCGAATATGATCGAGCGGCCGAACGGGCTGGGCGGGACCGGCATCGGCATGGCCAACGTGGCGGAGCGGTTGAAGGTGCTTTATGGCGACACGGCCCGCATGACCATCGACAGCCGCGAAGGGAAGGGAACTCTAGTCAGGCTGCGCCTGCCCGTGCTGCAGGGATCGGGCGCGATCCCGGAAGCCTTCTATGAAGCGCGTTCCAGCACGCGCCGGTAAAACTCTTCATATTGGGGAATGATCCGGCTGGCACAGAAGCGCGATTGCGCCACCGCCCGGCAGGCTTTCGCCATCTTGCGCAACGAGGTTTCGTCGCTCAGCAATTCGATGGCATAGCGCGCCATGGTGTCCACATCGCCGACGTCGGCCAGGTAACCGCTCTGGCCGTGCTCAATCAATTCCGGGATGCCGCCCACGCGAGTGGCGATGGGCACAACCTCACAGGCCATGCCTTCTAACGCGGCCAGCCCGAACGATTCCAGTTCGCTGGGCAGGAGCAGGATGTCGGCCATAGCCAGCTTCTCCTGCACCTGGTCCTGCTTGCCCAGAAAAATTACGTCGTTGTGAATGCCCTTCTGCACCGCCAGCCACTCAGCGCGGGAGCGGTCGGGGCCGTCTCCGATCATCAACAGCTTGGAAGGGATTTGCTTCCGCACCCGGTCAAATATTTCGATACAGTCGGTCACCCGTTTCACGGGACGAAAATTGGACAGATGCAGGAGCAGGCGTTCGCCATTGGGTGCGTATTCCTTCTTAAGTTCCGAAGCGTCTTCGCCTCTGCAATACACGTCGCAATTGACGAAGTTATAGATCACCTCAATGTGATTGCGGATATCGAACTCACGCAGGGTGCGCTCCCGCAGGTATTGCGAAATGGCGGTCACGCCGTCGCTCTGCTCGATGGCGAAGCGGGTAATGGGAAGGTAGGAGCGGTCGAGACCCACCAGCGTGATGTCGGTGCCGTGCAGGGTGGTCACGAAGGGCAACTTGCGACCGCGGGGCTTGGCGGCCATCATCTGGCGCGCCAGCAACGCACTCACCGAATGCGGAATCGCATAGTGCACATGCAGCAGGTCGAGGTCGTAAAGTTCGGCAACTTCCGCCATGCGCGAGGCCAGCGCCAGATCGTAGGGAGGGTATTCGAAGAGCGGATAGCGGGAGACCTCCACTTCGTGATAGTGAATGTTGGGGTGCGGACCGCTCAACCGGATGGGCTGAGCGTAAGAAATGAAGTGAACTTCGTGGTCACGCTCCGCCAGTTCGAGCCCCAGCTCGGTTGCGACCACGCCGCTGCCTCCGTAGGTGGGATAGCAGGTGATGCCGATTTTCATGCCTGTCCCTTCCGGATCAGCACTCGGGCCCTTCACATTCGATGGCGGGCAGGCAACCGGGATTCAGTTTTTGCCTGAGGTTCTTTTGGGGGGAGAGTGATTCAGCCCGCGCCCTGGGCGTTGCCGGAGATGCCGCCCTCTGCCGCCATGGTCTCAACCTGTTGCTGCAGCCGTTCCTGGGTAGCTTCGTCGAGGCCGGTGAACTCAATTCCCATGCCCACTCCGCCATCGCAAGACCGGACCACCGCGGAGGTGTTCACTCTTTGAGCATCCAGCCACAAGGTGATGCTCAGGACCTTGCCCACGGGAAGGGGCAGCATGGTCTCGATATAGCATCCACGACCGCTTATGTCCGCTGATCTGGTCCTCATGTGCGAGCCCACGCCGTCCGGGTCGCGCATTTCAATGGGAAAGGGAACCCGGTGCCGCGGAAACTTGCGCTTATTTTGGTTGGACGGCGTGAGGTGAGAAGCTGGTTCCTGGGCTTGCCCGGTCTGCTGCAATTCCTTTTCCCAGGGGCAGGGCTGGCCCTCGATCAGGTTCACTCCTATTTCGATTCTCTGGGCCTGTCCGGCATCGACTACCCAGATAACCTTGCAGCGTGCTTTGGTGTCGCCGACCTGGACCGCGATCACGTCTCCCGCCTTCAAATGAGTTTCCAGTCCAGAGATCTTGGCGCCGTGATGGCTGATGTTGCGGGCCTGGGCATGGTTGAGGAAAGGACGACCGTCCGCTCCCATGCCAAAGACTCGGATCGGCAACTCTACGTGCAGCCGGGGCTCTGGTTTTTCTGACATGCGGGTTGATTCTGACAGCAATGCCACGAAAGACTCACAAACCGCTAGCATTAAATCATATATATCGGCACATTAGGGCCGATTCGTTACCCCGGGTGCATTCCGTCCGGCGCAGCGGGCGCAAGCGAAGGCATTAACCACGGAGGACACGGAGAAGCACGGAGGCCGGGTTCCCAGGGCCTCCTCGGTGTCGTCCGTGGAAACCGATCTATCACGGAGGACACAGGGATCAACCTGCGGCGGCCAGCGCCCGGAAGGACACGACTTCAACCCCGTTCGCCGCCAGCAGATCACGGGTTGACTGCGAGGTCAGAATGCGCAACTCCTGCTCGCGCGATTCCCGCAGCCGGGTCCGAATCTCCTGCAGATCTGCATCGTTATACCCGGGATGACAAACCAGTTCCCAGGTTCCTTCCGGAAGCTTCTCCACCATCAAGCGCAGCAAACGTTCATCGAGCGCGCCGGTGGCCACGATGGCGAGGGTACCGTCCGGCGTGGCTATTCCGGCTTGCTGCACGGCTTCGCGGAACTGCCGGGCCAGACTGCGCAGCACGCCCACCTCCGTCCACCTTCTCCATAAACTGGGTGATGCGGCCAGCTGCGAGCCCTGGATGCGTTCGAAGGGATTGCGGATCGCCCGGACGCCGCAGTTCTTTGCCGCCCGCAAGAGGGGCCGCAGGACGCGCGGGAAAAGGTGAGTGTGTTTGTGCGAGTCCAGGTGAGTGACGGGAATGCCGGAAGCTTGCAGCTTGCGGATCTGGGCGGTGGCTTCGGCTTCGATTTCATCGGCAGCCAGGCGGCCCAGCATCGCGAGCGCCCCGAATTTGCCGATGCCCTCGCGGAAACGCGGAGCGCCGGTGCCGTTACCGCTGCGGTCCAACAGGGTATGGACCTGCGACTGGGGAAGCAGGGGAGCGCCGTCCACCAGGACGACGTGGCATCCCACTCCCAATCGAGGCGTGGATTGCGCCAGACTCACCGCCTGCGCGAATGCGTTACCGTTGGCCATTAGCGTCGCCGAACTCACCACGCCGTTTTCGTGGGCCTTGACGATGGCACGATTCACGCCCGGGGTGAGACCAAAATCGTCAGCGTTGATGATGAGGCGGCGCACCGCGCCAGTCTAGCAGGGATGTGTAGAAGGAACGCCAGAGCAATGAAAAACCATTTGGGGACAGCCGAGGGCGGCTGTCCCCAGTATTCAATTCCCCAGCAAGTGGTTGGACAGCCGGCAAAGCCTGCCCGGAGCGAAGTCGAAGGGATGCCGGCGCTACTTTGTCTTCTCCAACGATTTTTTCGCGGCCCTGACTTTTGCCCATCGCGCTTTTTGCGCCCGGCGGATTGCGGCCCGGCCCTTGGCGCTCAAGGGACGGCGCGTTCGTTTCTTCGCCGGTCCGCTGCCGCTGTAAACTCCGGCGAAGGCGGCCAACGCCGCATTCAGTCCGGACAGTTGTTGTTGCACCCGAGCACGCTCTTTCTTTAACTGCCCGACAATCCTGGATAAGTCCGTCATTGCAGTAAGATTCCCCCTGATTGGATTGTAACAGTGTGTAATCGCGAGCCGCCGCCGGCGTCAACTTTTGTATGCGACACAGTTCCGGAAGGAAGTGAATCTTCCATTTCACGGATGAATGCAATTCCAGTTTCCGTAACTCCTGCCATTACGGCTCTCCGCGGAGGCGCCGACTCTAGTAAGTCATTGAAACTTCATGAGTGCTGAATCCCGCGGGAATTGGCTCGTTGCTTGCATAACACCAGGTGTTGCAGGGGCCCAGAAACTAGTCCTCGGGTGTAAAGTTTTGTTGCTGCTTTGGCAGCGACGATCTTCTACTGGCTTTCGAAACCTACCGTTTTTCCTCTCCGCTCCTCGACTCACTCTTTGTTGTTCTCTGGGATTCGTGTCTAGAAAAGTCAACGATGAATCTGAAAGAGAGGAAGCTTGTGAATACCTGTACGTCATACCGAGCGGTGAAACGGTACGTCCTATCTGGGTTGTCCTTATTTCTGTTGTTACTTTCGGGAGCAGCCTTCGCCCAGACCACAATCTCAACCGGCAGCATTCAGGGAACGATTACGGATCCCTCGGGTGCAGTGGTGAGCGGCGCGAAGGTAACTATTCGCAACAAGGGAACCAATCAAACCAGCGCAACCATGACCAGTTCGTCCGGCGCTTA
Source organism: Terriglobia bacterium (assembly GCA_963699935.1). Lineage (GTDB taxonomy): Bacteria > Acidobacteriota > Terriglobia > Terriglobales > Acidobacteriaceae > JAIQFF01. The sequence continues at coordinate 119,451 of CAVOVU010000009.1, read as the reverse complement.
CGCTTCCGGCGCGTTGCTCCCGGGCAGTTATGAGGTTCGCGTTGAAGCCAGTGGATTCAGAACGGTGGTGATCCCTCTTACCGTTCAGGTGAACACGACTGCCACGGCAAACGCCAGGCTCATATTGGGTGAGAGCGCACAGGTGGTGGAAGTACAGGCCAACGAAGTGGCCGTTAATACGGAACAGGCCACGGTGCAGGGCGTCCTCACCAGCCAGCAGATTGAGAATCTGCCGATCAATGGCCGCAACTTTCTCGATCTCGCCCAACTGGAGCCGGGAGTGCAAATACAGGACGGAGGAACCTTCGATCCGACCAAAAACGGTTTTTCTTCGGTCTCTTTCGGCGGGAGATTCGGACGGACCGCCCGTATTGAAGTGGACGGAATCGATATCAGCGATGAAACCGTCGGCACGACTACGCAAAATCTTCCCCTGGGCGCCATCCAGGAGTCCGCACTACAGCAGTCTTCGCTGGACTTATCAACTGAACTGACTTCATCCGGTTCAGTGAACGTGACCACTAAGTCGGGGACCAACGGATTGCATGGCGATGCGTTCTATTTCTTTCGCGACCAGTCGCTCAACGCCGCTTTGCCCGGCGACTCCACCAATCCGTTTCAGCGTAACCAATTCGGCGGCAGTCTCGGCGGTCCCATTATCAAGGACAAGCTGTTCTTCTTCATCAATGCGGAACGTAACAAGCAGGACCTGATCGATCCTGTCCTGCCTGGAGGCGCGTTCGCCAATCTCACGGGAGATTTCGATTCTCCTTTTCGCGAAACGCAGACGGTGGGACGTTTGGACTGGCAGACCGGCCGGTACAAGCTCTTTTATCGTTTTTCGTTTGACCAGAATCGGAGCGTGCTGCCGTTCATCCCCAATTCCTTCCAACCCTTTGCCAATGTGAACCACGCCCGTGACCATGTTGCCGGGGCCGACTTCAACACCGGCAATTTGACCCACAGCATTCGCTTTGGCTACACCAAATTCCAGAACGGAATCACCGACGCGGTGACCGGTTCCAGCATCTTTGATCCTGCTCCGGGGATTGAGCTCGCCATCGGCGGCGATCCCAACTGCCTGACCGCGGGGCTTGACGATTTCTGCTCCGGTCCAAACTTTCTCGCTCCCCAGGCTACCGTGCAGTCCGATCACCAGATCAAGTACGACGGCAGCTGGGCCTGGAGAAACCACGTGTTTCGTTTTGGCGCCGGCTTCAACCGCATCCTGGGCGGAGGCTTCGCCGAATTCCTGGGCCTGGACGCCCGCGTAGCGCTCGCCCAGCACCGCCATCGCGTCTAATGTTTTTCCCGGCGGCGCTCCAATCCTCTGAACTATCCCGTGGCCAACGTCAGCCTGGGCAACGGCCAGGGGTTCTCTTCCGAGAATCCATCGTTCGGATTTCCCGGCGGCGCCTTGGGTCCTGACCATCGCTTCTCCTGGTACGTGGGAGATTCCTGGAAGGTGAAACCCAATTTCACTCTGACCGTGGGGTTGCGTTATGTCCGTGACACCGGCAGGACGGACAGTGACCTGGGTCCAATTCCGGCTCTGGATCAATTCGACAATCAGTTTTATTCCGGACTGGGCGATCGGGTGGCCCAGCCCAATCAGAACTTTGCGCCTCAGCTGGGATTTGCCTGGGACCCGAAGAGCAATGGAAAGACCGTGATCCGTGGCGGTATCGGATTGTTCTACGAGAACTCAATCTGGAACAACAACCTGTTCGACCGGCCGGCCCGTCTGGAACAAGGACTGTTCCTGGGCTCGCAATCAGTGTGCAGCAACGGCAGTCCGGTCACCTACACGCTGCCCGGTACGACCACGACCGTCAATCCGGGCAGCACTGGCCCGGGCGCGCTCAACATTTGCAACCAGCCCATCGGCAGCGTGGCAACCCAGATCGTCCAGCTGCAACAGCAGTATCAGGCGGCGACGCTGGCCGCGGGTCCAGCCGCCAACGGCTCGTTTATCGGGAATACGTTGACCGACGGGATTGACATTACCGGTACCCAGATGTTCGCTCCGCAGTATGTGTCTCCACGCTCGGTGCAGATGAATATCGGCATCCAGCATGAGATCTGGCATGGCACGGTGGTAACGGCAGACTATCTGCGCAACGTTTCCACCCATAATCTGCTGGCGGTTGACACCAACCACATTGGCGATTCCCGCTTCTTCAATCTGGCCAATGCCCAGGCCGCGATTACAACCACCAACGCAGACTTCGGTTGTGCCGACGTGGATTGTGCTTTCGCGAACGGAGCCAGGATTGGAGACTACGCGTCGAACGGGCTTGATTCGGGATATTCCGTCTGCGGTGGAGGACCGTGCGCGGCCCTCGATCAACCGGGCCAGCCTCACGCCCGGGCGGCTTTTCCGGGGATCAATCAGAACGTTGGCGCCAACCAGATGCTGTTTCCGATTGGGCGTTCGGTTTACAACGGTCTGCAGACTTCCCTGCGCCAGAATGTGCAGAATCCGCTGCCCGGGGTCAGAGCGCTCAATCTGCAAGTCTCGTATGCGTTCTCCCGCTATGTTTCGACCGCGCGGGACAGCGACTTCATCAACTTCTCCACCGACAATGCGAATCCCACTCAATACATCGGCCCCAATGGACTGGACCGCACCCATCAGCTCTCCTTCGGAGGCACGATGGACCTTCCGGCCCGCTTCCGCTTGAGTCTGATCTCGCACTTTGACAGTCCGCTTCCGTCCGATGTGACTTTGCCGGTCAGCGGAAATCCCGGCGGCCTGTTCCAGACCGACATCACCGGCGACGGCACCGGCGACGGGACCTTCGGCTCCAACGGAGGCCTGGGTGATCTTCTGCCCGGTACCAACATCGGCGGCTTCGGACGCTCGTTTGGAGTGAACGGGCTGAACCAGAAGATCAGCAGCTTCAATAGCACCATGGTGGGCCAGCCGACTCCGGCCGGCCAGGTGTTGATCAGCAACGGCCTGTTTACCCTGGCCCAGTTGCAGGAGCTGGGAGGAGTAATCGGCGGACAATCAACTGGAGGATTTACCGGTCTGCCTCTGGCTCCGGCCGGCGCCATTGGTCAGGCCTGGCTCAAGACCTTTGATCTGAGCTTGAGTTGGGCTTACAAGTTCCGGGACCGTCTAGAACTGCGGCCGGGAATTTCCATCTTCAACCTGTTCAACTTCGCCAACTTCGACGGCCCGGCCGCTCCCTTCAGCAGCATTCTGGACGGAACACCGGGCTCACCCAACGGAACCACCAGTCCGCAACCCAACGACTTGCGGCTGGGACTCGGCTCCGGCGTGAATGCAATGGGTTCACCGCGGGTGGTCGAGTTTTCGCTGAAGCTGAACTTCTGACGCAATGGCTGCTTACCTTGATGGCCGCCGGTTTCAAACCGGCGGCCTTTTTATTGGCGGCCCTCCCGAGCCGGATGTTCACGATCGGTGGTAGGATTTTGGGCCGGGGCGCAGGCACACATAAATCATGAAGCTCTATCGCACAACATCCGGATACGTTGTAGAAAAAGCCGACCGCTTTTATTTGCCGGAGAAGAACAACGGGCGCGGCGAGCCCTGGGAAGCATTGACTGCGAAAGAAGATTTGCATGGCCACCTGCAGCGCCAGATCCAGGGTGGACATTGGATTGAGGGCGCGCGCCCCGCACTCCAGGACCTGCAAGCTCCCATCGGCAATCAGGAAGTGTGGGCCGCTGGAGTCACCTACTATCGCAGCCGGGAAGCGCGCATCCAGGAGTCGAAGTCAGCGGGAGGCGGCGATTTTTACGATCGGGTCTATGATGCCGAGCGCCCTGAACTTTTCTTTAAAGCCACGCCGCATCGCGTGGTCGGTCCCAACGGAAAAGTGGCCATCCGCGAGGACTCTTCCTGGTCGGTGCCCGAGCCCGAGTTGGCGCTGCTCGTATCCCCGAAGGGGAAGATCGTCGGCTACACCATAGGCAACGACATGAGTTCCCGCAGTATTGAAGGAGAAAACCCGCTGTATCTGCCTCAGGCCAAGGTGTATGACCGAAGCTGCGCCCTGGGCCCATGCATCCTGGTTGCGCCGGAACCGCTGCCGTCCTCGACCGAGATCAGGCTGGAGATCGTGCGCGGGGCGAAGAACGAGTTTGCCGGTACAACGACGCTCGCCAGCCTGAAACGCGATCCCGCGTCGCTGGTGGAATATCTCTACCGGAGTAACAGCTTTCCCGCGGGCTGCATTCTGCTTACTGGCACCGGGATCGTCCCCCCGGACTCGTTCACGCTCGCGCCCGGAGACGAGATTCGCATTGCCATCACCGGCATTGGGGTGCTGGTTAATGCAGTGGGCTGATGATGGAGGGGTGACCATGCCCGAAGGATTTCTTGGTAAGATAGCGGCACTGCTCCTCAATCTGCTGACCAGCCAGGTCGATCTGATCTTGGGTATGCGGGTGAAAATGAGATGGGCGGTTAGCTCAGCTGGTTAGAGCGCCTGCCTTACAAGCAGGAGGTCGCGTGTTCGAATCACGCACTGCCCACCATCAATACTAGTGTCGTCAATGAAGTCAAGCGGGTGGATGTTGACCAAATGAAGTGCCTGAAATGCACCGAGATATTCCGGCTTGCGGACACCTGACTATTCAGTGAAATTGCTTGAATCAATCCGCCTTTGAACACTCTCAGCGGGAACTGCATCATCTAGCTCAATGTAGGAAGAGGAGTTGAGGAAATTCTGAAGGAAGATAGCAAGGCACTGTCTATCGGTAATTGATGAATTGTACTGAATCCCCTCTATCCCGGCGTCCATCACCAGCGCGCCGAAGATTTGACAGGGAGACGGCACATCAAAGATCATTGGCCAACTTCGCCAGTCAGGCTGCGTCAAGGTCCGAACCAATTCGGCACTGGTCGTAACTAAATGAACGCGCTGGCCCAACTTTCTCGCCGTTCGGATCAAAGAACCTGACAACCTAAAATTCCTGATTAGAGCGAGGAAAGCGGCTAGATTCTTACGCTCCCGAATATCTAATACAGACTCAAGTCTACCGCTGACGGACACGGCGGTTATTGAATCTGGCTTAGTCAGCGCAAGTTCTTCCGGAGTGAAAGGGTCCACGCCCTTCTCGCGTCCAAGCACTTCAGCCAGAGCTGTTCCTTTGTCGCCAGCTATATACAATGCAGGGAAAACGCGATAGCGCGTGCGATCGATTTCCCCAACATTGAACCGTCCGCCGGGGTCTACTAGGCTCCCCCTCGCGCTGAGCGGGGTCAGAGAATATTTATATCTAACGATCCTTTGCCATTTCGAGAACTCAAATGGCTTGGCATTTTCTCTGAGGGCAGTCCTGAGCTGCTCCCGTATGCGATTCCTTTGGAACGCTAGGTCGGAGTAGAAATCCCAGTGAAATTGGACAAGTTCTTCAAACCGCGCCTTCGACCGAACGATGTCGGAGATTCTTCCGGCCTCGAGCGGTTCCCAAGGATTGCTCATTTGGGAGGTTCGTTTTCGGCCAGGGCGTTCTGGATAAAGCGCCGCAGTTTCTTAAATCTTCCGATTCTGATCATGTCGCGAGGGGTCATGTCGCCTAGGAGGGGGTTTGGTGTTTTGAACCACAGCACCGTCTTATGCTCGTCTCGAAAGAATTGCGCGACCAAGTTCAGGGCCACTGCCCACTCGTTCAATCGGTCCTCCAACTCCTTAGGCATTCTTGGAGGATCGTAACGAACGGAGTGTGCTGCAATATTGGAGGCCCTTGCGACATCGGTCTTCTTGAAATCCAACAGTTTGATAACTTTGTTGTAATCAGTTCCGCCCTCAGGGAACAGCGTAAGATAATCCTGCTTGGGGACAGTATCGAAGAGTGCTGCGCCTGCCATCTGACTCATGCCATATTCCTTCCACATTTTAACCACAATATTACCATAAACTGCCGCAGTTGTGTATTCGCATTATCTTCGCTTTCTAGGCTCGGTCATCTTAGAGGCGATTTTTCTCATTGCTATTCAGACCAGCAGGGTAGTACGCCTGCCCTATCTTTGACTCGACAAACCAGGCTCACTTCTTGAAGGAAAACTTCAGGCTTCCTGCGATGAGTCGGGGATAACCGAAGTGGGTGCCGGAAAACGGGTTGCCCCAGTTGAAGGCGAATGGACGGTCGTCCAGGTTCTGGATATCGAGCTGAGCCCCAATCGTGAAGCGGTCTTTGCGTAGCAAATCCATCCCACCCGACCAGCCAAACACATACCAGGGTTTGACTCTGCCGGTGTCGAAATTCACCAGTTCTGAGCCGGGAAGCTGGCGCAACTCGTCGGGGTCGAGGTCAGGAAGCTCCATGGGAACGCCGCTCTCGAATCTGCCGGTGAACGAGGTCCACATTCCGTACTTGCGCGCCATGTAAGTGAGCGCGAACGAGGCCACGTTGCGCTGGTCATGGTCGGGGGTGAAGCGGGTCCCCGGTCCGACCTCGATAAAATCATCGTCCAGAAACAGGCCGCCGTTGATGGGCCCGATTTCGACGATCTGATTGTTGGTGTAACTCACGTAGGCGGAAAAGCCTTTGCGGAAGGGAACGTCGAGGCGGACGTCCAGGCCCTTCGCTTCGGCCCGGGCGACGCTGTTGGGAAAGATAATGGTTGTGCCCAAAAGCACATTGGGATCATCGATGTTTCGAAAGCGGCGCCACCAGTAGGCTACATTCAGGCGCGTCGCCAGTGGCAACTCCTGAGAGAAGCCAACTTCCCAGGAGGAAAGCTTTTCCGGAAAGATGTCGGCGCCGCCACCGGAGGCCGCAAAAGGGGACAGATCGCGGGCTTGCTGCGAGCTGGCTATCAAGAGGTTCTCGATTTGCGGAGGCATGTAAAGGCGGTTGAAGGAAGCCCGCAAACCGGTCCGGGTCCTGGGCAAGTAATAAATTGCCCCGATACGTGGGCTCCACTGCTGATCTGAAACCAGAAGATTTGAGTGATCGTAGCGCAGCCCGGCACTGATGGTGAGGTTGCGCAAGGGAGAGAAATCATCCTGGGCATACACCGCCTGGGTCCATCGGCCCACATGGTCGGAGAAGGCGAAGGGGTTATCTGGAGTGAATGCCAAGGCGGCATCGCTGATGCCCGCTTCTTCAGCTGCGTCGGGATCAGTGATGGCAAAGCCAAAAAACTCCGCGATGGAAACGCGCGAAATCTCTGTTCCGGCCTTGATGGTGTGACCATGAGTCGCGTGGGTCAGGCTGGCCAGCATGCCCTGACGGGTCTGGTGACGATTCTGACTGGCCGTCAACGGAGTGTCGAAGGGGCTGCTGATAAGTTCCGAGCGGAAGAAATTCCGGAAATAGGCAACGTCGCCAAGAGTATTCGGCGACCAGCTATGCTGCCAGAAAATGGATTCCTGATCATGCCGCACTTCCTGGCGCTGGCGCTGACCGGCCTCCTGCTGATCTTCATTGTTAGGGACTCGGAAGTTTGCGCCTTGCAGCGTGCCGGCCACACGAATGATGTCTTTTTCGGTCGGCGAGCCAGTCGGCACGCAGATCAAGCGAGACATCGCCGCCGTCATTATTAAAGTTTCTAGGGTCAACCGGATCGAGAAAGCGATCGGAGTCATGCGCCGAGCCCGCGAAAAACAGTCCCCAATCTCGCGTACCCGTTCCTAGGGTTGCAGATATGTCTCTTGAATCGAAGCTGCCCGCCCCAAGTGAAAGCGTTCCCGCCAGCGGAGTGTCGAGGCCAGACTTGGGTTGGATCAGGACTACGGCGCCGGAGCGATCTCCAAACTCCGCCGGGATGTTTCCGGTGATGATATCGAGAGAAGTAATGGCGTCGGTATTGAAGGAACCCGCAAACAGGCCGTCCACCCGATCGGGCGTCGGCACGCCTCCCACCACAAAGAGAGTGCCGTCGTCCACACCGCGGATGTGCATGAGCCCGTCATTTTCCGTGTTCCAGCCGGGCGTGGTTGAAACCAGGGCCTGCAACTGATCGCGGCGTACGACAGACGGAGTCAGCTTGATTACGTTTTCGTCGATGACTACTTCCGTCCGGGGCGTTTCGCGCCGAAGAACGTCAATTGCCCTTACGGTGGTGTCGAGCTTGTTTGCCGCGATGGTCAACTGAAGGGAAACTCGCACTGTGACATTCGATCGAATGTCAACCTGTGTGGTTGCGGGAGAGAAACCAGCAGCGGACACTCCTACCACGTAAGCCCCGTAGGGAATGTTTTCAAATTGAAACTGCCCTTGATCGTCCGACAAGGTCCGGTTCTGGCGGCCGGAAAGCGGGTTTTGCAAAGTGATTTGGGCCCTGGCAACTCTTGCGCCACTCGAATCCGTCACCGTGCCGGATATTCGGCCAATCTCCATTTGAGCGCTCGCGAAAGTGGTAAATGATAGAAAGACAAGGAGAACGGTGACTTGCCGGCGTGCTCGAGAAGGACGGATTCTGGGGGTTCCTAGGGACGGCTGACCTGCGCCATGGAAGGGAAGTCGGGGTGGCATAAGGGAGTTTGGGGGCCCACCTTCAACATTCTTCGCGGTTCGATCCTGTTCAGTGTTTTTTGTCCGCGCAACAAAAAGACTGAACAAGACTGAACCGCTGGAAATGTAATATGTAGCGGAGCAAATCAGTTCACATGCCGATGCGTTCTCAAGACTCGACGATCGCACTGCCGCTTCCAGTCGCGGCCGGGGCCAGGCCCTTGCGCTCGCCTGGTATTGAACAGGAAGTTATTGATCTTTTTGATCAGTTGCGCAACCCGCTGTTTCGCTACGTTCTTTCCTTTGGCCTGCAGGCGGTTGATGCCGAGGACCTGAGCCAGGAGGTTTTCCTGGCCCTGTTCAAGCATCTGCAGTCAGGACGGTCGCGGGCCAACCTGCGGGGGTGGGTTTTCCGGGTGGCGCACAATCTGTCATTGAAGCGGCGCTTCGCCAATCAGAGACTGCAACAGCGGGAAGGCAGGGATGATGGTGTTGCTGAGACGGCGTGTGATCCGGCGCCCAGCGTGGAAGAGCAACTGTTAATGAATGAGAAAGAGATGCGCCTGCGTGCGGTGCTTCGCGCGCTTCCCGAACCCGACCAGCATTGCCTTCGATTGCGGGCGGAAGGCCTGCGCTACCGCGAAATCGCCGAAGTGCTGGGCATGTCACTGGGTGCCGTGTCCATATCCTTGACGCGATCCCTGGCCCGCCTCGAACGTGCAGATAGAAGGTGATGGAATGCGACAACCAAGACAAGAGATTCACGTGTCCGATGAGGAACTGCTTCTCCTGGAAGACGGGGAGCTCTCACTCAGCCGGTCCACAGAAATCCGGAGCCACCTGGAAGCCTGCTGGAGCTGCCGGACAAGAGTCAAAGAAATTGAAGACACCATCGTGGACTTTGTCCATGTTCATCATGCCGAGTTTGATCCCCAACTGCCGCCGATTGCAGGACCGCGGGCCCTACTTAAGGCGCGACTGGCGGATGCGATTCCTGTATCGCAGAAGGCAAACTGGTTTGGCGGTCTTCTTCCCATGTTTACCCTGCGGGCCAGAACCTATGCTCTTGCAATTGCGATCGTGGTCGCGGGCGTCTTAGGAGTTACATTCCGGCACAGGTCGTCTGCTCAGCTTGAGTCCTTGGCGGTCAAAGCTCAGGCGACTCCCGATCCCGGCCTTACCCCGGGAGCAACGCGTCCAGTAACGCGGCACGAGATCTGCTCAACCGGTTATCGTGATATGAACCGGATGGTCGCGCCAGCCGTGCAGCAGGAGGTCTTCAAGAAATACGGAATTCCGGTGGCGCTAAAGAAAAACTACGAAGTGGACTATCTGATTACGCCGGAGTTGGGTGGGGCGGATGACATGCAGAACTTGTGGCCCGAGCCGTACTCATCCACGGACTGGGGCGCGCACGTCAAAGACGCGCTTGAGGACCGGCTTCATGGAATGGTCTGTGAAGGAACCATCGACCTGGCCACCGCGCAACGCGAAATGGCGGGCGATTGGATTTCCGCGTATAAGAAATATTTCCACACCGACAAACCGCTCTTCATGGACTCTGCCAACCCGGCAAAGAGATCGGAAGGCGAAGTCGTCGCCGGCAAATCGACGTAATTTCCGAATGGAATGTCACGGGCTGATTCAGCGGATATCCTGGCAGAGGATCAGTCGTGCTGGCTCGGCCGCTAGCGAGCGCTGAACTGCTTCCCGTCAGGCGGCCATTCCAGGCCCAGAGTCCAGAGGACTGGGGTATCGTCTTGTCGCGGCCGGGCGCGCCACCAGGCCAACGCGTACATCCCCAGGAGCGTGGTGACCACAATCGCGGACTGGTAAAACCAGCGGACTCCGGCTCCGTCGCCGACCAGGCACAACGCCGCAAACGAGAAAAGCACCTGAACACAGAAGACTTCCAGAGAGGACTTGCCCAGCAGCACTAAAGGACGCCAGGCCAGGCGATGTGCGATGTGCGGCCGGAGCGCGCTAAACAGCACGCCGAGGGCGGCGAAATCCAGCAAACGCAAAACTCCGAGTTGCCATTTGTCGAAGAGCACCCAGGCCTTTCCCTGGTCCACGGGGTGAGAAATGTATTGGGGCAGCCACTGATAACGCAGGATCAAGAACGCCGCCACCAACAGGGACGCGAGAGCAATGGTCCACCGCGACTTGAACCAGTCCAGCAGGCCGGCTGAGTCTCCAGCGCCCAACCATAGCCCGAAAATCCACAGAAACTGCCATGCGAACAGGTCGAAGAAACCCATGTTCTGCAGTGGAATCCGGAACGCGGCGTGGTTCACCATGAACCCGTGGATCAATCCCCGCACCCCAAACTGGGCGGCCAGCCACAGTAATCCCGAAGGAGCGAGAAGAAACTTCCAGCCCCAGCGCTGTCCCACGCTGAGCAGGAACGGCGTGAGCATCAGAAAAGCAATGTACATAGGCAGGATGTCGAGCAGGGGCGGACAGTAGAGCAGCAGCAGGGAACTGCCAACCGCCAGAGCGTGATGCGCCAGATAGAAATCCAGCAGTCCCAGCAGGGCCGGCTTCTGGGTATGCACCGCAACGGCGGCAACCAGCGTGAAGGCCACGGCCAGCAAGCCGAGATGATAGCCGTACAACTTGGCGCAGCGCAGCCACAGCCTTTCAAACACTTCGTGCCAGGACCTTTGTTGCAAAATCGAGCCATAAACCCGGCCGGTAAGCACCGCCGACAGCAACACAAAGCCCTCCGCCCAGGAGACGAATCCCAGCAACTGGTTGGAATAGTGGCTGGCCTGGGTGGGCAAATGGGTGAGCGTCATTCCCACCAGCATCAGCCCGCGCAGGGCGTCCAATTCCGGCAGGCGGGGCGAATGCAGTTGAGGCTGAAGCGTCAGCGTCGCGGTTGTGCGGTTCGATGGGACTCGCGCCGGGGAACGGTGTTGCGCACCAACTTGTCTTTTAGTCAGGGCCACTTCGTAACTTGGATGCGGGATTTGATTCTATGGGTTCGCGGACGGTCACAATTTTACCCGTCCCTTAGCCAGGTCGCTTTTTGGCTGTATGAGACCGACTTGAACCCTGCAGCGAAACTCGAAGACCTTATTTCAGCTTCACGAAGAGCAGGACGAAAATCGCCCATACCCCAACCGTGACCGGAAACTGCGCCGCCTGCGCATCTCGCAGAAACGACTCTCCCCTGGGCAGGGCAAAACTAAGCAGGAGCATGGCCAGGGCCGTGAGTATCCCGAGAACCAGTTTGCTTTTCCAGCTCATATTCTCTCCCTTTCAGCTTCCGACGTGTTGCATGCGCCTATATCGGCAGCCATGTTAGGCCGCGGGGAGAGAGAGGTCAACCGGCCCAACGGAAGCCCTATGGGTGCGCACTTTAAGACCTGGCGATGAAGCTAGTCGGCCATCTTGTCGGGTGCCATTCTAAAGTTCGCGTTCTTTGCGAATTAGAGTGGCGGGGTGTTCGAGGCTGGGCCACTAACCCGGCTGTGAGGGACGGTGAAGATCGAGTTGGATAGACGACACGAAAAACACGAAACAACGGAAGGGAAGACTCTGTACAACTCTGAACTGCCCCGCTCAAGGCAAAATCGGGCTTGATTGGGCCACCCGTCCCGTCCACCCGTCAATCGATCAGCGCGCCGCTTGTCGCAGGAGTGCCTTGAACACGTCCTCGTCGATGTCGGAGGGCTTGCGGACCTTGACGTGCCGTACATACTGGCCGTTGCCTTCGAGAACTCCCCGTGGGTCCTTTAATGAGGAGCCGTGCAAGAAGCCAAACTGGACGTGGTCTGGGGCCGAGTACACGTAGGAGACGGGCACTTTCCCCTTGGGCACTTTCTCTTTGACCCAGCAGCCGTTGCCCCACTTCACCGACTCCTCGAGTCCGGGTTCCACACGCTTCACAAACCGGCGAAGAGCGCGGATGATCGAGCGGTTCTTTGCCGGCTGGTCGTCCAGGTAGTCGTCAAAGCTGGCGTACTTTTTCATCTTCATCGGTCACCCCTGGGTGTCCACCAACCAGGCAAGAAATTGGGCATTGATAATAAATCAGACAAACGAGACATTCCCAAGGTTGTTCCCACGGCCTAAACCGACGGCTCACCGGGTGGCCACTCAAAAGGCGAACGCGGGAAGGGAAGATTTTGTCGGGCGGTAGAACTGCCCAACTCAAGCCAAAACCGGGTTTGATTGGGCCACCTTCGCTAAAATGACTATCCCATGGATCTAGGTCAGCCCCGCCGCGCTGCCTCGATCGTGGCGACGTCGATTTTTTTCATCTGCATCATCGCCTCGAAGGCACGATTTGCCTCACCGCCACCAGCCGCCAGCGCCTGCGTTAGCGCGCGCGGGGTGATCTGCCAAGAGAGGCCCCAGCGGTCCTTGCACCAACCGCATGCACTTTCCTGGCCGCCATTGCCGACGATCGCGTTCCAGTAGCGGTCCGTCTCTTCCTGATTGTCGGTCGCGATCTGGAAGGAAAAGGCCTCACTGTGCTTGAACGCCGGGCCGCCGTTGAGACCGAGACAGGGAATGCCCAGGACCGTGAACTCCACAGTCAGCTCATCACCCTTCTTGCCGCCCGGGTAGTCTGCAGGGGGCTTTGTGAACAGCCGTCACTTCACTATTGGGAAAGGTCGCGGCGTAGAAGCGCGCCGCGTCATGTGCGTCCTTGTTGAACCAGAGGCAGATTGTATTTTTCGGATTCGAGGTCATGAGGTCTCCTTGTGCGGTTCCTTCGAGTAATAGGACTCAGATGAGGAGGGCTGCGTGAAAGTTGCGCGCGGGAGTGCGGAGATTTGGAGCTCTCCTTCTCGGGCGCGTGGAATGGGGGAACAGTTCCGTCTGCGCCCGATTTCCAAATTGTCATGATCGTGATGGTCGTGATCCTGGCCTCTGAGTAGTGAATGCTGGTAGTGGCTCAGTCTGAACTCTCTCCTGATCCATAGGCGTCATCCTGAACGGCCTTCAGGCCGTGAAGGATCTGGCGTGTAACAGATATACCCTTTACCTCTGCGTTGCTGTGGATGCACGCGAGATCCCTTCGACTTCGCTCAGGGCAGGCTCTTCGGGACTGAAGTCCCTCAGGATGACGCCACCGGAGAGGAACGGCTTCCGAATTGAGTCACTACCTGAATGCTCGATGGGTTCTACTTTGCTTCGGTTCATGGCATAATGCCTCAATTTGTTTGCTCCGGGGTATATTCATGATTTCCTCGCGGGCCTTCCGGCCAACCCTGATCATCCTCAGCTTGGTCGCCATGCTTGCCTGTGGTGGCGGCAGCACATCGCATACTGCGCTTCCAGCAGTAACTGATGTTTACGCCGCCGGCTACGAGTTCAACGATGCTGGTGCGGAAATTGCCAAGTACTGGAAGAATGGCCAGGCCCACGTGCTGGGTGCGGGAGTGAACGGCTCCTTCGCCACTGCCATCGCGGTTTCCGGCAAAGATGTTTATGTCGCCGGCGTTGAGGGCAATGGGACGCAGGATGTCGCCAAGTACTGGAAAAACGGCGTCCCTGTGGAACTGACCGACGGAACGCAACGCGGTTTTGCCAATTCCATTTTTGTCGCCGGCAACGACCTGTACGTGGCGGGAGGAGAGCAAGACTCGCACACCACCGCCAAGTATTGGAAAAATGGAGTGCCGGTGATCTTGCCGGACCTCGGTGAAGGCTCGCTGGCTAACTCCATCTTCGTCTCAGGGCAAGACGTGTATGTGGGCGGATGGGTGGCCAAGACGACACAACTTGATCCCACACATTTTGTCGAGAGTGAGATTGCTTCCTTGGAAGAATGGCGTGCTGACGCAACTCGCCGACGGGCTGCACCTATCGATTGCGTACTCCATCTCTGTGGCCCATGGTGACATCTACGTGGCTGGATTCGCTTGCCAGGACAGTGCGCCGAACTGCGCGGTCGCCAATTACTGGAAGAACGGAGTTCTGGTGCAGTTGGCCAACGGGAGCACGGCTGGAGCCAGTTCAATTTTCGTGTCCGGGGCCGACGTTTATGTTGCCGGCAACCAGTCTGATGAATTCGCCGAAGCATGGAAGAATACAGAGTCTGTGCAACTGACTGGAAGCTCGGCAAGGTCCGCGGCCAATCAGGTTGTGGTCTCGGGCGGCGATGTATATATCGGCGGCGCGATAGAGAATGATGCCGCAGAGGCGGTTGCCACCTATTGGAAAAATGGCGTTCCCGAATCGATTACCGACGGTACCCACGCCGCTTCGGCCTTCGCTCTCACCGTGGTCAAACAGTAGCCATGCTGGAGCGAACCATGGTGATAATCCACAGGCGAGCGAATCGTCGGGCGAAGTAACTTGCAGGCCTTGCGGAGTCATCACCCCGGAAAGCCCTCCGACCTCAACGTCAGGCGAATTCTCGGAAAGGGAAATCTCTGGATCACGGAATACACAATTACGCGGACCCGTTCGAAGCTCCGGACTGGCGGAGCCAATGGGTTCAGCGGATGGACTGACGCCGCATTGAGGATCAAGGAAGTGGCCCGGCGGACGGACGGCCAGCCGTTGCCACGAGTGAGGCATGAATTTGTCCTTGCTACACCGATAGCCAGCCTCGGAACCCCCTGCCGGCATAGTAGGATTCGGCGCCGTTGTGATATACGAAAACGGTGTCGTAGCGGCGATCACAAAAGAGGGCGCCGCCAAGTTTTCTGATAGCGGAAGGCGTTTTCACCCAGCTCGACGTTTTCGTATCGAACTTTCCAAGTTTCTGCAACCCTCGATATTGTTCTTCCGTTAAAAGCTCAACGCCCATGGCGGCAGCCATGTCAATCGCGTTGTCTTTTGGTTTATGTTCTTTCCTTGACTCCAGCGCTTCACGGTCGTAGCAAACACTTCTGCGGTCTTTCGGACTCTCCGGCGAACAATCATAAAAAATGTATTCGCCCGTCTTTTTGTCGTGACCGACAACATCCGGTTCACCGCCAGTCTTTTCCATTTCATTGAGTGACCACAGTTTGTCAGCATCAGCTTCCAGCCTGGCTTGTGCTTCAGCCCATTCAAGACCTTTATGGCGGCCCATGTTGTTCTTGAAGCGTGCTTTCAAAGCTCTGAGTAGTTCGGTCACGTTGTTCTGGTGACAACGCCTTTTTATCTCTTCGATATCGCGCATTGTTTTGCGATCTCCTCGATTCACGACTCTTGCCCTCGGCCAGTTGAGCGTCTCAACGCCGAACTGCTTGGCGTACTCGGCGTGCAATCGCTGCCAGCCGCCGAACTTTATGGCCTCGGGGCCGACGATGCGGCCGATGGGATTTCCGCTGAGAAGCCGATCCAGAACATCAAAACAGATATGCCATCCGGCAGCGCCCATGGCGATGAAGCGGTGACCGATGTTGGTCCACAGCGTCAGGCGCGTGCTGCCACCAAAGGCTTCGAGTTCCCATCGCATATCGAAGCCGCCCCACTTGTACTCAAGCACATTGGGAGCATCAGCTCGCGTCACGGTTGTTTCGGTAACACGCGGCACGGGCGCTCCCACCGTGGTGAGCTTCACCGTGGCTCCGGCCGTACCCAGGTTCCCATCAGCGTCGAAGGGCGCCCACTCGCGCAGATGCGCCGGGTCGGTTATCGCCTCCCAGACCTTCTCCGGCGAGTGGCGCAGCTCTCGGACGAGAATGAGCGTCCACTTGTCCTCACCCTTTTGCCCGCGGTCCTTTCGTACCTGTGCCCCGCTGGCCGGACCCGGTGTGTACTGCGCGCGATCGCTCATCTTCAATTCCTGAACGCCCGTCCTTAGTAGCGTGCCAGCTGGGTGAGCTGGATGCGGTTGCCGCAGGTGTCGTTCAGCATCGCAATGGTCGAGCCGGTCACGTCGGTGGGCGGCATGGTGAACTCGGCGCCGCGGGCCTTGATCCGCTCGTAGTCGCCCTTGACATCGTCGGTGAAGAACATGGCCGCAGGCTGACTCTGTTGAAACATCGCCTGCTGATACGCCTTGGCTGCTGGGTTGTTGTTCAGCGCCAACTGCAGCTCAGTGCCGTCCGGCTCCGCGGGCGAGGCCACGGTCAGCCAGCGATATGGCCCCTGCGAAAAGTCCGTCTTCTTTGCAAACCCGAGCACCTCCGTATAGAAGCGCAGGGCCTTTTCCTGATCGTTCACGTATATGCTGGTCACTTTGATTTTCATTTCGTTTCTCCTTGGTCACGTTCGCGGTTTGGGCCGCGTCCTCTTCTGCTTGTCTTTCTTTTTGGTGTTGATCGATTCCATGCGGTCGAGGTGGCGTTCGAGAGCATCCAGGTGAGCGGACCAGAAGCGGCGGAACTGGGCCAGCCAGGCATCCAGCTCCTGAAGTGGTTCAGGTTTCAAGCGGTAGAGACGGCGCTGTGCGTCCACCGTGGATTCCACGAAACCGGCCTCGCGCAGCACTCGCAGGTGCTTGGACACGGTCGGCTGCGTCATGCGAAGCCGGCGCTCGATCTCTCCCACGGACTGTTGCGACCTGACCAGAAGGCCCAATATCGCGCGGCGGTTGGGCTCCGCAATGATTTCGAACACCGATTCCATGCTCCTGATATACTCTACAGAGCATATACGTGTCAAGGCATATAAAAGACGCGGGCTCAGGCCGCGATTTCAGTCGGCATGCGGAGATGCACCGTCCGATGCGTTTTCAGCCGGTGCGATTCAGAGCGCTGCGCGTTCCGACCGCCGCGGGGATGCACGCAACAGTGCAGTAGGGGTGGATTGAGTCGTGGGTTGCAACGGTGTGAACCGATCATTCCTAAGCGGTTTGGAAGGAATGGCGGGGACGACGGGACTCGAACCCGCGACCTCTGCCGTGACAGGGCAGCGTTCTAACCAACTGAACTACGTCCCCCGGTTGAACCGGAATCACCGAAATGGCGGGCGATGGAAGGCGCGAACCAGCAATCTTCGGCTCATTAATGATTGCACGAAACTTCTATAACTGGCAAGGAATGAACCTGCGGCGTAGTGGTGCAGTTTCGTGATATGACATGACAAGTGCATAAACCACGAAGGACACGAAGTATCACGAAGGCTTTGTTTTCCAGGGTTTGCTTCGTGTACCTTCGTGCCCTTCGTGGTTCAAGGTCTCCAAACTGACCCACTATCACCTGCGGGATATGGCATTCGACCAAGCCAATGAGATGAATCGCACGTGAACGGTCACGAAGTCCGGTTCAACTAGGACCATGCCCGTGCGGCGATGGCCTGCACGTGGATGCGAGTGGTGTCGAGAAAAGGGATGCCCCGGTCCGTGACGTTCCCCAGAATCAGTGGCAGCTCTGTGCCTCCCAGAATCACACCGTCGATGCTGTCCTGCTCTTTCAAGCGATCGACGATCGCCAGGAGACGCTGGCGCGTCTCCGGCAGAATGATCCCTTTGACCAATTCGCCCATGTACTTGTCGTGAATGTAAGTCTGCTCGCCGGGTTGGGGCGTGACCAGTGAGATTCCTGCGGTGGCAAATACGCGGGGATAGAATTTTCCCTGCATGGTGAAGCGAGTGCCCAGCAGGCCGGGCCTTTTCAATCCCAGGATTCTGGCCGCATCACAAGTGGCTTCCACGATGCTGACCAGCGGAATGGGCGACCGGCGGCGGATTTCGTCAAAGACGATATGCGGGGTGTTGGCTGCCAGCAGGCCGAACTCCGCTCCCGCGCCGGCTAATTTCTGAAGTTCATTCACGAAACAATCGGTCACGCCGGCCAGGTCATTGGCTTCGAGCAGATCAACCACAGCTTTCAGGTTGATGCTGTTGATGATGATAGGCGGATAGCTGCCATCGGCCTTTTGATCGCGATAGGCTGCAACCAGCAAGCGGTAATATTCGATGGTTGACTCCGGCCCGATGCCTCCGATCACTCCCACCGTCTTCATGCGGCGCTCTCTCCTTGGTTTTCTCTCTATTCCCATTCTAGGGGGCTGTCCCAGAAATACATGGAATATCGAAATGTAAGCGGCGCAGGTCGAAGCCGCCTGAAACAGCAGCTCCTCATTCGACTTCCCCTCGTGTGCACTCGGAGTTCGCCCAGGGCAGGTCCCTCCACTACGCTCGCTGCACTCCGGATGACTGAAACAGCAGGTCTCTCCGCTACGCTCGCTTCGCTCCGTTCGACCGAAACAGCAGGTCCCTCCGCTACGCTCGCTTCGCTCCGCTCCGGTCGGGATGACAATATTGATTCAGCGATTTTCCGGGACAGGACACCAGGATATCCGCATTTGATGAAGCTGGCTGGCATTCGAAACAGACCTCGCCGGCTGGTGCGTGGTTTGGTAGATTAAGCTGAGTTGAATCTTTCGTCATTCCAGGCAATCCAAACCAATTATGAAAGCTATTCAGGTGAAGAAGGTGGGCGGTGCGGAAGCGCTCGAACTGGTGGACGTTCCCGTACCACAACCCAAACCCAGCGAAGCGGTTGTAAAGATCGCCGCTTCGGGCGTGAACTTCATTGATGTGTACCATCGCGAGGGCAGGTACCCGGTCGCGCTTCCGTTCGTGATCGGACAGGAAGGTTCGGGTGTGGTGTCGGCCGTGGGCGCGGAAGTTAAGTCGGTCAAGGCCGGCGACCGTGTGGCGTGGACCGGAATCATGGGATCGTATGCGGAATATGTCGCTGCCCCCGCCGACCGCCTGGTTAAAGTTCCGCAGGGGGTGAGCGAGCGCGAAGCCGCCGCGGTGATGCTGCAGGGGATGACCGCGCATTACCTGGCATACACCACATTCCCACTGAAGCGCGGGGACACCGCGCTAGTGCACGCAGCGGCGGGCGGAGTAGGGCTGCTGCTGGTGCAGTTGGCGCATAACATTGGGGCGCGCGTGATCGGCACGGTTTCCACCGAAGAGAAGGCCACGCTGGCCCGGGAGGCGGGCGCGGACGAGATTATTTTTTATACGCAGTCCGATTTTGAAAGTGAGACCAAACGTCTGACGGGCGGCAAGGGCGTGGATGTGGTCTATGACTCGGTCGGCAAGACCACTTTTGAAAAGGGCCTGAACATCCTGCGGCCGCGGGGAATGATGGTCCTGTTCGGAGGATCGAGCGGGGCGGCGCCGCCTCTTGATCCGATTGTGCTCACCCAGAAGGGGTCGCTGTTTCTTACCCGTCCGTCGCTGAATCAGTATATTTCCACTCGAGATGAACTCGATATGCGGGCCGACGCGTTGTTTGACATGATTGCCGCGAAAAAGCTCAAGCTGCGCATCGAACACGTTTATCCCCTGCAAGACGCGCAACCAGCTCACCGCGATCTGGAAGGGCGCAAGACCACCGGGAAACTGCTGCTGATTCCCTGACAGGGGGAAGCAAACCTCGGGCGCTAAAGCGCAACCCAATTTGATGGGCGGGTGGCACGGGCGAAGAGGCTGCGGAAAAACTCAACTTGCCCGGACGAAGCGTACCACGGGGGCTAAAGCCCGCACTCATTTCTAACGACTTACGCGGCCCTGAAGGGCCGCTCTTCCACGGAAGGGCCGACATTTGCGAGTTTTTCCGCAACCTCTAAACTCGTGCCCTTCCGCTGATGCAGGGCTGCGCGAATGAATTCGTGTCCTTCCGCCGATGCTGGGTGCAGGAGACTCTTGCACTTCCGCAAATTCCCTCAGGACACCAGTCGAGCAATCCATAATCTTCGAAACATCAGCACATGGCAGATTTGGACTGGGGCAGCAACCTGCAGCGAACCCTCTACCTCTAAGTGGCAGGAGGATTGTCATGGCAGCCCGGAAGAGTTCACGGAAGAAGACCAGTCACAGGAAATACGGCGAGGCCGCGAGCAAAAGCGTGGAGAGCGCGATGCGCCGGGAAAAACGCGGTACCCTGCGCTCCGGCAAGGGAGGCAAGGGCGGGAAGGTCACGAGCCGCAAACAGGCGATTGCCATCGGGCTTTCGGAAGCGCGCAAGAAGGGCGCCAAAGTTCCGATGAAGAAGGCCAGCTAGTGTGCTGTCCCAGACAATATTGATTCAACGAATTTCCGAAACAGGACACCAGGAATTTAAGGAGTCACGCTGCCGGGGGCTGAACTTCGCGCAGTCGCCGCTCCAGAAAGCGGCGCTCGCTGTCGTTGGTCACCAGTTGGAGCGCGCGAGCGTAGCTCTTTGCGGCTTCCTCCAGCGATCCGAGGCGGCGCAGCAGGTCGGCGCGGGCAGCATGCAGAAGGTGATAGTTTTCGAGATCGTTGGTTGCAGCCAGCGCTTCCACCAGTTGGAGAGCCGTCTGGGGACCATCGGCCATAGCCACGGCGACAGCGCGATTCAGTGACACCACGGGTGAGGGCTGCACGCGCTCGAGCAGGTCGTAGAGTTGAACGATCTGCCTCCAGTCCGTATCTTCGGGGCGGGCCGACTCACAGTGCACGGCCGCGATTGCCGCCTGCAGGGCGTACGGGCCGACGGCACCGCGAAAGGCCTCGCTGACCAGCGGCAGGGCCTCGGCAATCTGCCCGTGATTCCAGCGGCTGCGATCCTGCTCCTCGAGAATGACGAGATCGCCGCGTTCATCGAGTCGAGCTTCGCGCCGTGCGTCCTGCAGCAGCATCAGGGCGAGGAGAGCGGTAGCTTCTGCTGGAGGCTGTGGTTCCAGTAGCGTTCGTACCAGGCGTCCCAGGCGAATGGCCTCGGCGCAGAGGTCGGTCCTCACCAGCGGACCGCCGCGAGTGGCGGCATAGCCTTCGTTGAAGACCAGGTAGATCACGGTGAGGACGGCGTCGAGCCGCGCGGCCATGTCACCGGTGTCAGGCACGACGTAGGGAATGCCGGCGTCGCGAATCTTGCGTTTGGCGCGCACCAGCCGCTGCGCCATGGTCGGCGACGGGACCAGGAAGGCCCGCGCAATTTCGTCGGTCTCGAGGCCGCACAGGGTGCGCAGCGTCAGGCCGACCTGCGCCTCCGAGGCCAGCGCGGGGTGGCAACAGGTAAAGATCAGGCGGAGGCGATCGTCGGGGATCTGGGTAGAATCGTAGTCCGGCTCGGTGAAGGCCGGGCCCAATTCGTCGGCCGCGTAGGATTCGAGCTTCTTCTCGAAGACCTGTTTGCGGCGGATGCGGTCGATGGCCTTATGCCGGGCGGTCTGGATGATCCAGGCCCGCGGGAACTCCGGTACTCCGGACTCTTCCCACTGGCGCACGGCCGTGGCAAAGGCTTCCTGGGCGCACTCTTCGGCCAGGTCGAAGTCGCCGACCAGGCTGATGAGAGTGGCCACGATTCGTCCCCAGTCGGAGCGGTACACTGCTTCGACGGCCGCAGCGGCGTCTGAAGGCATATCCGATTGTAGAGTTTTTGTTGTCGGGGTGTCGATCTGGACATCCGCTATTCGATCCACCAATGAGGGCGACAGACATGAAATACATGTTATTGATTTATATGGATGAGCAGAGCCTGAACCAGGCGGAGCGGGAACACTGTTACCAGGAGTCGTCGCAGTACGCGCAGACATTGCACGACAAAGGGCAGTTTCTGGGCGCCGGACCCTTGCATCCGACCGCAACCGCCACCAGCGTGCGCACCATCGACGGCAAACGGCTGGTGACCGATGGCCCCTTCGCTGAAACGCGAGAACAGCTCGGCGGTTACTTCCTGATCGATGCCAGGAACCTTGACGAGGCCATCGATATTGCCGGGCATATTCCAGCCGGGCGCTATGGCACGGTGGAAATCCGGCCGGTCGTAGAAGTTCCCAGCCTGCCCGCAACTTAATTTATTCGGCGTGTCGATTTGCCCGGCCGCCGTTCGACTTACTGGTAGAGGGCAGGCTGGGTGGGGTGTAACCGTCCGGAAATTCTGCCGTCAAACCAAAGAACGGAGAAACTACCATGCAAATGAATTCTTATCTTCTTTTCGACGGTCAATGCGAGAACGCCTTCAAGTTTTACGCCAAGGGTCTGGGGGGCAAGATTGAAGCCATGATCCCGCATGAAGGTACACCCGCGGCCGACCAGGTGCCGGCAGAGTGGCGTGCCAAGATCCTGCATGCCCGCCTGACCATTGGCGATCAGGTGCTTATGGGTTCTGACGCTCCGCCTGCCCGCTTTCAAAGGCCGCAGGGCTTCTCCGTGAACATACAGGTCAAGGAGCCGGCCGAAGCGGAACGCATCTTCAAGGCCCTGGGAGAAAACGCGCAGGCCACCGTCATGCCGATCCAGGAGACTTTCTGGGCGAAACGCTTTGGCATGCTGGTCGATCAGTTCGGGACACCGTGGATGGTGAATTGCGCAAAAGCGGCCTAACTCTATGCTCCCTAATCTCATAGCCTAGATACTTAAAGGAAACGCTTATGCCATCAGGCACACAAACCGCGCCGGCCTCGAAGGCCATGCTGTGGGTGGGACGCGTCATCAGCGGATTGATGATCGTGTTCATGCTTTTCGACGCCGGCATAAAGATTCTGAAACTGCCCGCCGCCGTGGAGGGAACGGTTCGACTGGGATATCCCGCCAGCACGGTCCTGCCTATCGGAGTCATCGCGCTGGTTTGTGTCCTGCTTTATGCCATTCCCCGTACCTCGATTCTGGGCGCGATCCTGCTGACCGGGTATTTGGGAGGCGCGACTGCCACCCAGGTTCGCGTCCAGGACGCGTGGTACATCTTTCCCCCCGTTCTTGGCGCATTGATCTGGGCGGGACTCTACTTACGCGATGAACGGCTGCGCACACTCATCCCGCTGAAAAGCCAGAAGGAGAACTGACCGTGACAGAGAGCAATTTGGAAAACGCGAAAGTCGTGTCGAGAACCGAGTGGCTGGCTGCCCGTAAGGAACTTCTGGCCAGGGAAAAGGAGCTCACCCGCGCGCGCGACGCGGTGAGCGCGGAGCGCCGCCGGTTGCCCTGGGTCAGGGTCGATAAGGAGTATGTGTTTGATACGCAAGAAGGCAAGAAGACCCTTGCCGACCTGTTTGAGGGGCGCAGCCAGCTGATTGTTTACCATTTCATGTGGCGGCGGGACATGGATGACCGATGCGTCGGATGCTCATTCCTGGCTGACCACATCGACGGGGCCAATCAGCACCTCGCTCACCATGACGTGAGCTTTGTGGTCTGCTCCCGCGCTTCGGTCTCCGAGCTTAGGGCCTATAAGAAACGCATGGGCTGGCGGTTTAACTGGGTATCGTCGTACGCCAACGACTTCAACTACGATTATCACGTTTCGTTTAAGCCGGGTGACCTGGCGACAGGCGAGGTCTTCTACAACTACACCGCAACCCCTGCTTCGATCGAGGACCTCTCCGGCATCAGCGTCTTCTATAAAAACAAGAACGGCGAAGTGTTCCACACCTATTCCAGTTATGCTCGAGGGAACGAGGAAGTGCTCGGCGCCTACATGTATCTCGACCTGACCCCCAAAGGCCGCAATGAGAACGGCCCGAATCACAACCTGTCGGACTGGGTGCGGCACCACGACCGGTACGGGCAGGGCGGCTACGTCGATGCCACTGGGGCGTTCGTGGCCGAGGAAGCAAAACCGTGTTGTCATGAGGTGCAGGCAAAGTAGCGTCGCCTTGGGCAGCTAGAGGTTCGATGGGATGGACAAAAGCAAACACGAATCCAAAGGCCGACCGAAGGATGGCATCTTCAAGGAATACTTCAAGGATGGCACGCTTTCGTGCGTCGGCCAATACAGCAGGGGAGAGAAGACCGGCGAGTGGAAGTACTACCTGCGCAACGGTCTGCTGAAGGCGGTGGGCCAGTTCTCCCAGGGCAAGATGATCGGGGAGTGGACGTGGTATCGCGAAAATGGCGAGGTGATGCAGATCGGCGCCTTCGATGACGAGAAGAAGTCCGGCACCTGGCGGAGATACCATCCCAATGGCGCGCTGTATGACGAAGGCAAATACATCGCTGACAAGAAGAGTCGGAGAATGGCGCACTTACGATGCCGATGGCAGGTTAGCGAAGACAACTCGACACAAGCCGCAATAGATCGGGAGTCTCTGGCCAACAATTTCATGAGGAGGAAGGAATGAGCAAAGTACGAGTACTGGTTGGGCACACGCAAAGGCGCGTTCATACTGACGTCGGACGGCAAGCGCGATAAATGGGAGGTCAGCGGTCCGCATTTCGCGGGCTGGGAGCTTTACCACCTCAAGGGATCGCCGGCCGATCCGAATCGGATTTATGCCTCGCAGACCAGCGGATGGTTTGGCCAGATCATCCAGCGCTCCGACGATGGCGGCAAGACCTGGCTCCAGCCGGGCACGCCGAAGGGCGAACCACAGCCTGCCCGACGGCCCGCCCAAAGGCGAGAGCAACAAGTTCGCCTACGACACGGCGGCCGCGCCGCTGACCACGCATCAGTGGTACGACGGCACGCAGCATCCCTGGGAGTTCAAGCGGGTGTGGCACCTGGAGCCGTCGCTCACCGATCCCGACACGGTTTACGCCGGCGTGGAAGACGCCGCCATCTTCCGCTCGACCGACGGCGGCCAGAACTGGAAGGAACTCCCCGGGCTGCGCGGACACGGCACCGGCCCCAAGTGGCAGCCGGGCGCGGGCGGCATGTGTCTGCACACCATCATTCTTGATCCCAGCAATGCGACAAAGAATGTACATCGCCATCTCGGCGGCGGGCGCCTTCCGCACCGACGACGGCGGCGCCAGCTGGAAGCCGATCAATCGCGGACTGCGCTCGCAATACATTCCCGACCCGAACGCCGAGGTCGGCCACTGCGTGCACCACATCGCCATGAATCCCGAAGCGCCCGGGCGTGCTCTTCATGCAGAAGCACTGGGATGTGATGCGCTCCGACGACGCCGGCGACAACTGGAAAGAAGTCAGCGGCAACCTGCCCACCGACTTCGGCTTCGTCATCGACGTGCACGCGCACGAGCCGGAGACGATTTACGTCGTCCCCATCACCAGCGACTCTCTGCACTATCCGCCGACGGCAAGCTGCGCGTCTTCCGCAGCCGCAGCGGCGGCAACGAGTGGGAGCCGTTGACCAAGGGTCTGCCGCAAAAAGACTGCTACGTGAATGTGCTGCGCGACGCCATGGCCGTGGACTCGCTGGACAAGTGCGGAATTTATTTCGGCACCACCGGCGGCCAGGTGTATGCCTCCGCCGATGCGGGCGACAGCTGGAATCCGATCGTGCGGGATTTGCCGGCGGTGCTGAGCGTGGAGGTGCAGACGCTGGGGTGAGGTTGGGGGTGTGTGTGGGGAGGGCGCCCTCGCCCGCCGAGGCGGTTTCTGATGTGAACGGGTAGCCCTGGTAGTCGAAGCACCGGGACGCTGGCCGTCTGGCGAACACGGCACGCGGAAGCGCGGCGCCATCCGCGACCACGACACGCAACCGGGCCGCCCCTTCCTGCGCGTCTTCGCCCGTGAACAGGAGTTGTCGCAGGCCGACGTGATGCCGATCAGAGGCGATTTCGCAGACTGCACGTGCGACTCTCGCAGCGCTCTCGAAAAACTCAAAGTCCCGGAATCCCAGCATACGGTTTCACAATCTAAGGTGAATGAGTCAGCCACTTTTCATATCTGGTTGTGGAGCTATTGACATGACGCATTCGATTATTTCCACCGAAGACCCTTCTTACCGAAAGCGCATTCCGGTCCTTGATACCAACATGGCATACGTAGATGTGGGAGAGGGTGACCCGATTGTTTTCCTGCACGGCAATCCCACTCCGTCTTATCTCTGGCGCAATATTATTCCGTACGTCCTGCCGCTGGGGCGTTGTCTGGCGCCGGATTATGTCGGCATGGGTAATTCAGGAATCGCTCCTGACGGTTCCTACCGGTTTGTGGATCACCGTCGCTATCTGGATGCCTGGTTTGAAGCGATGGGAGTGAAGAAGAATGTCATGCTGGTTGTTCACGATTGGGGATCTGCGCTCGGATTTCACTGGGCGCAACGCTATCCCGAGCGAATCAAGGGGATTGTTTACATGGAGGCGATTGTCCGCCCGTTCCTTTCTTGGGACGAATGGCCGGAAGCGACACGAGGGTTTTTTAAGGCACAGCGCACATCAGCCGGAGAAGAATTAATTCTGGAGAAAAACCTCTTCATCGAATACCTTCTACCCCTGCGCGGCATCTCGGAAGACGCAATCGAGGTCTATCGCCGCCACTACAGGAACCCCGGTCCCTCGCGTCAGCCGATGTTGACCTGGACGAGAGAACTGCCGATCGAGGGTCAACCGGAAGATGTGGTCAAAATCGTAGATTCTTATTCGCGTTGGCTTTCTGCCAGCCCTATACCAAAACTCTTTATTAACGCTGATCCGGCCGGATTCCTGATTGGTGCACAGCGGGAATTCTGCCGTGCCTGGCCAAATCAACAGGAAGTAACGGTGAAAGGAGCGCATTTCTTACAGGAGGATTCTCCGGGTGAAGTGGGAGAGGCCACGGCGCGGTTTGTTGCGAAGATACTAGCTGGACAGGTATCGTCAAAGGCTGCATGATTTTCAAGTTCATATGATCTGTAAGTAAGACGAAGACTTGGTGTAGTCATGATCCGCATAATTCTCCCTTTCCATCTCCGAAACCTGGCCCACGTCGGCAGCGAGTTGACGCTCGAAGTCGAGGCCCCGATCACGCAGCGCTCGGTCCTGGACGCGCTCGAGGCGCGCTATCCCATGCTGCGCGGAGCCATCCGCGACCACGACACGCTCGAGCGCCGGCCATTTCTCCGCTTCTTCGCCTGCGAGGAAGACCTTTCCCACGAGTCACCCGACGCCCCGCTCCCCGACGCCGTCGCCTCCGGCAAGGAGCCGCTTATTGTGATTGGGGCGATTGCGGGCGGGTAAAATCTGCCTGCGTGATACCATTTTCCCGTGCCTCTTACCGACACGGGTCGGACCGCGCAGGCGATTCAGATCGAGATCCAACGCTCCATGTCCGGAGAGCAACGACTGCGACTCGCGGTTGAGATGAGCCTGTTTGCCCGGGAACTGAACCGGGAACGCATTCGACGAGAGCATCCAGACTGGCCTGAAATGCAGATTGATCGAGAACTTCTGAGGTTGGCATTTCTTCCTGCACCTCTGCCCGACTGGCAATGAGCTTCCCACGAGTTCTAAAGAAGATCACGGCGGCACTCGATCACGCCGGAGTCGCCTATATGCTAACCGACTGGTTTGCCAGCGCCTACTACGGCTCTCCCCGCCCTACTCAGGACATTGACTTTGTCGTCGCCAGCACTCCAGCGCAGTTACGGGCATTCGTCGGCAGCCTACCCCAAGGTGAATATTACGCAGACTTAGATGCGGCGCTAGAAGCCCAAAAACAGGAATCCATGTTCAACATTATTGACCTGGAATCCGGTTGGAAGATTGGCCTGATCATCCGCAAGTCCCGTACGTTCAGCCAGGAAGAATTCGGACGCCGTCAACAGGTCAGCGTTCTGGGGACTGTTCTGTTTATAGCGACGGCCGAGGATGTGGTGATTGCGAAGCTCGAATGGGCAAGACTGGCTCAATCGCGACGCCAGATTGAGGATGCGGCCGGAATCCCGAAAATACGGCGGGATTCGCTGGATCACGCTTATCTGGAAAAGTGGATCAGCGATTTGGGACTGACAACGGAGTGGAACGAATCGCGACGCATCGCCGGGATATCTGGATGAGTGGAGTAATGCTAGACAACGGTCGAGGACCTGATACGCTGCGCACCCTGGTGGTTGGAGCCGGCGCGATTGGCGGATACTTTGGCGGCCGGCTGCTTGAGATAAATCGAGACGTCACCTTCCTCGTCCGCCCCAGGCGCGCCGCCGAGTTGGCCACCCACGGTCTAAGAATTCGCAGCCGCTTCGGCGATGTGACTCTGGCCAATCCTGCCACCGTTCTCGACGGAAAATCTCAAAGAGACCTTCGATCTCGTGCTGCTCAGCTGCAAGGCTTACGATCTCGAAAGCGCGATTAACTCATTCGCGCCGGCAGTTGGACCGGACACCGTCATTCTGCCGCTACTCAACGGCATGCGCCACCTGGAAATTCTGAACGACCGATTCGGCCGCGAGCGCGTGCTGGGAGGCCAATGCCTGATCGCAGCCGCTCTCACCAACGGCGAGATCGTACACCTGAACGACACCCACGACCTATCTTTCGGCGAACAAAATGGCGCGTTGTCGGACCGGGTAAAAGCGATTGCGACTCTGATGGATGGGGCGCCGTTCAAGGCGCATGCCAGCACGGAAATCCTGCAGGAAATGTGGGAGAAGTGGGTTTTCCTGGCTTCGCTGGCCGGCAGCACCTGCCTGATGCGCGCCGCCATCGGAGATATTTGTGCGTCTCCCGGTGGTACCGACTCCATCCTTGGACTGCTGGAAGAGTGCCGCTCGATCGCAGCTGGCGCGGGCTACCCCATGCGGGGCGCACAGTTGGAACGAGCCCGCAACATGCTGACCGCGAAGGGCGCGACTCTTACGGCGTCGATGCTGCGCGACGTCGAACGCAATGCTCCGATCGAAGCCGACCACATCATCGGCGATTTGCTCCGGCGTGAGAAAGGGAGCGGGGCGCAAGGCAAGCCTTCGCTTCTCAGTCTCGCCTACACCCACTTGAAGTCTTACGAAGCCCGCCGGACACGCACACTCCCGGCCTGAACCAAATACCCTCGAGAGCATCCACGCGACCAGTGATCGTGGGTCAGTTTCGTGATCAGACACGGCAAGTGCATAAACCACAAAGGACACGAAGTATCACGAAGGCTTTGTTTTCCAGAGTTTCCTTCGTGGACCTTCGTGCCCTTCGTGGTTCATGGTCTCCAAACTGACTCGCTACGCGACAATGGGATTTGTGGAGAGCGGCAATTCGCGAATGCGCTTTCCGGTGGCGGCGAAGATTGCGTTGCAGACCGCGGGCGCGAACGGCGGCACTCCGGGCTCGCCCACTCCCGCCGGTGGCGCGTCGCTATCCACGATGTGGACTGTGGTTTTGTACGGGGCTTCATTCATGCGGGCCACGGGATAGTCATTGAAGTTTGACTGCTCGATCACGCCATTCCTGGCCGTAATCGCCCCGCTGCGCACAATGCTGGTGCCGAACACCGCCGCACCTTCGAACTGGGCCCGGGTGGCTTCGGGATTCACCACGATGCCGGCGTCCACGGCGGTGTGTACGGACGGAATCTTCACTTCACCTTTATCGTCCACTTCCACTTCGACGACTGTGGCCACGTAGGTCAGAAAGCTGCGGTGCACGGCAATGCCCATGCCTGAGCCCTTGCCCAGGTTGCGCTTGCCCCAGCCGGCCTTTTCCGCGGCCAGTTGAACCACGCGCCGCATGCGGGCTGTGTCCAGAGGAAATTCAGCGGGCGATCCGTCGTAGTTGTCGTAGTCGGGCGCGGTAGCTTTTACGTCGATGATTCTCGGCGGTCCGATCAGCTCCAGCAGGTATTCGACTGAGTCTCGTCCGGAAGCGTGTGCGAGTTCATTGGCGAACGACTGCGCCGCGAAGGCGTGATAGATATTCGCCACCGAGCGGAGCCATCCGATGCGGACATGGTTTTCCGCCGGGCCGTTTTCGGCGCGATGATTGGGAATGTCGAAGGGCAAATCGATCCACCCCTGGCCCAAATCGCCACCGTCGCCGTATGTGGTATTCAATGCGAAGGTAGAACCGATGGGCGGAAACACGGAGCGCTGCAGCCAGGCGGTGGGCATTCCCTTTTCGTCCAGCGCGGCCTTCATGTACATGGCGGAAACGGCGTGATAGTAGCCGAACTTTATGTCATCCTCGCGGCTCCACACCACCTTGACCGGCTTGCCCACGGCTTTCGACAGGAT
The DNA here is from genome assembly GCA_963699935.1 of Terriglobia bacterium. Lineage (GTDB taxonomy): Bacteria > Acidobacteriota > Terriglobia > Terriglobales > Acidobacteriaceae > JAIQFF01. Next base: position 89,310 of record CAVOVU010000009.1, on the reverse strand, counting down.
TGCGGCCTCTGCGGCGTAGTCGGGTTTCGACTTGCGCCCAAAGCCGCCGCCCAACAATGATACGTGGCAGATCACGTTCTCCGGAGGGATGCCAAGCTCTGCGGCGACGGTTTCCTGCACCGCCTGCGGGCTCTGGGTGGGGGCCCAGATGGTAACTTTGCCGTCGCGGAAATCGGCCAGGGCCACGGGCGGCTCCATGGTGGCGTGCGCCAGGTGGGGCAGGTAGTACTCCGCTTCCATGGTCTTCCCACCCTTGGCAAACACCGCATCCACGTCGCCGATATTGCGCGCGACTTTTCCCGGCTTGCGGGCTGTCTCCTGCAACTCCTTCTTATATTGATCCGAGTTGTAGCCGGCATTCGCGCCGGCATCCCAGACAACATTCAGCTTCTTGCGTCCCTGAAATGCGGCCCAGGTGTTGTCGGCAATCACGGCCACGCCGCCCAGCGGTTGAAAGTGATGAGGCGGAGTAAAGGGTTTGATCGGAATAGTCTGCTTTACTCCCTTAACTTGCAGTGGGGCCTTCTCGTCATAAGACTTGACCTTGCCGCCCAGCACAGGAGGATGTTCGACCGAGGCAAAGACCATGCCTTCGAGATGGGCGTCCATGCCGAAGCCTGCCTTGCCGGTGCAAATGTCAGTCAGGTCATAGCTGGTTGCACCCTTGCCGATGTATCGCCAGGCGCTGCTGGGTTTGTATTTCAGGTCCTCTTTCCTGGGCACGGGCAGTTTGCCTGCGGCCGCGGCCAGCTCTCCATAGCCTGCCTTGCGCTTGGTGGGACGATGCACGATGACATGGAGATCGGATTCGCACTCTGAAACCGGCACTCCCCATTTCTGTGCTGCTGCCTGGGTCAGCATCAATCGTGCGGTCGCTCCGGCCTCGCGCATTATCGCGAACCCGTCGCGTACGGAATGCGATCCGTCGGTGTCCTGATCGCCGTATCGCTTGTCGCCGATCGCCTGTTCGAGTTTCACCCGCTTCCAGTCCGCATCCAGTTCGTCCGCCAGAATGAGGGGGACGGAGGTGCGGCTGGTGGTGCCCATTTCCGAGCGGGCGGCCACCAGATAGACGGTGCCATCGGTATCGATTCCCACAAACAGGCTGGGGTGCAGTGCAGCACGGTCGGCGTGGGTGCCCCCCGATGCCTCGGCAGCCCACAGGAATTCCGGAACCATTCGCACGCTCAAAATCAGGGCGCCGGTGGAAACGATGCCCTGCAGGAAACCGCGCCGGCTTACGTTCAGGATGCTGTCGCTCATGCGTTTTCTCCCGCGGCCGCCTTGATGGCCGCCCGAATGCGCTGGTAGGTGCCGCAGCGGCAGATGTTTCCCGCCATGCCAGCATCGATGTCTTCGTCGCTGGGTTTGGGCTTGTCTTTGAGCAGGGAAATGGCCTGCATGATCTGTCCGGTCTGGCAGTAGCCGCATTGCGGGACGTTGAACTCGATCCATTTCTGCTGCACGGGATGCAGACCGTTTTTGGAAATGGCCTCGATGGTAGTGATCTCTTTGCCGGCGGTGGCACTCACACGGGTCACGCAGGAGCGGACCGCTTTGCCGTCCTGGTGAACGGTGCAGGCGCCGCACAATGCCATGCCGCAGCCAAACTTGGTTCCGGTCAATCCCAGCACATCACGCAGATACCACAGCAGCGGCAGGTTGGGATCGCCGTCGTAGGATCGTTCCACGCCATTGACTTTGATCTGCATTGATTTGGCCTCCATGCTCGATTGATCCGCCACATTCTTGCAGAAGAGGCGGGGGAAGTCTAATTTGTACCGGCAGCGTGAGCGCCGGCGAAATTCCGCCGGGCTCGTAGATCAACTATGATAGCGCTGCTGTTAGAAGCTGTTGTAGCGCCGGCATCTCGCCGGCTGTCCCGAGTGCGGGCGGGACGCCCCACGACAGCCGCCGGGACGGCGGCGCTACAGATAAGACAGGCGCATGACTTTGAAAGCTTATCGAGCTCTGGAGTGTGCAATGGAATTCGGTCACAATGATTTCAAACCCTACTCCAGATCGTTCGCCCGCTTCCTGTTGCCGTTTGCCTTGTGCTGATCTCACCATGCGCGTGGCCGCAGCAAGTTCCGAATACAGTTGAAATCCAGGTTCACGCCGAGAAATCTCTGGGCGCGCTCTCTCCTATCTGGAACTACTTCGGCTATGACGAACCCAACTATACCTACGCCGTGAATGGCAGAAAACTGCTGGGCGAGCTGGCTGCCCTCGGTCCGAAGCCGGCTTATGTTCGCGTCCACAATCTGTTGACCACGGGCGACGGTGCCGCATCTTTGAAGTGGGGATCGACCAACGTTTACACCGAGGACGCAACGGGCAAGCCGCTCTATAGCTGGACCATCCTGGACCAGATTTTCGACGCCTTTCACGCAGCTGGCACAAAGCCCCTGGTTGAGATCGGTTTCATGCCGGAAGCGTTGTCAACTCATCCCGAGCCCTATCGGCACAAATTTCCCCAAGGTTCGATCTATACCGGATGGGCCTATCCGCCGAAGGACTACAAGAAGTGGTCGGAAGTCGTCTTTCAATTTGTGCATCACCTGCGTGAGCGCTACGGCGATGCCGAAGTAAAGACCTGGCTGTGGGAAGTGTGGAACGAGCCGGACATCGGCTACTGGCAGGGAACGGCGGAGGAATATTTCAAGCTATACGACTTCAGCGTGGATGCTGTCCTGCGCGCGCTACCGGGGGCCCGCGTCGGCGGGCCAGATAGCACCGGCCCGGCCAATCCCAAGGCGGCGGAGTTTTTGCGGTCGTTCCTCGAGCATTGTGCTCACCAGCCAAACTATGTGACTGGAAAAACCGGGTCCCGGCTGGACTTTATCAGCTTCCATCCCAAGGGATCGCCAAAGTGGCAAGGCGATCACGTGCAGATGGGCATCGCGCGCCAGCTGGCCGCCATCGAGCAGGGCTTCAAGATCGTGGCGTCGTTTCCGGAATGGCGCCGCACCCCGATCATTCTGGGAGAGTCGGATCCGGAAGGATGCGCCGCCTGTTCGGCGCGAACCAATCCGCAGAATTCCTATCGCAACGGACCTTTGTACGCCGCCTACACGGCGGAAACCCTGAACAACATTCTTTTTCTGGCCAGCCAGGAGCGCATCAATTTTCTTGGTGCGGTCACCTGGGCGTTCGAATTCGAAGACCAACCTTACTTCGAGGGTTTCCGCACCCTGGCCACCAACGGCGTGGACAAGCCAGTGCTGAACGCTTTCCGAATGTTGGGCCTGCTGGGGAGCGAACGCATCAACGCCACCAGTTCAGGCGCTTTGCCTTCCGAGGACGTCATCCGCGATGGCGTGCGCGGGCAGCCGGACATCAACCTGATTTCCACGCGGAAGGACCATGAAGTCGAGATACTGGTCTGGAATTACCACGATGATGATCTCGCGGTTGCTCGCAACGCCGATTAACCTGGCACTCAGTGGATTGCCCGCCACGACCAGTCGCGCCATGCTGGAACACTTTCGGGTCGATGCCAGCCACAGCAACGCATTCGCGGTCATGGAAAGAAATGGGCTCGCCGCAATCACCTACTGCAGCGCAATACGAACAATTGCAACACGCCGGCCAGCTGCAGTTGCTCACTTCACCGGCGTGGGTGCCGATCGCGCAGGGCGCAGCGCATCTGCAATTTTCTTTGCCCCGGCAGGGGATTTCGCTCATCCGTATCGCCTGGGAGTAACGCAACTCATTATGGAGGACGGGCGTCGCGCCCGTCCTTTTGCAGCTGCGCCGTGGGACGGGCGGGGACGCCCGCCCTCCATGTCGGCTACTGCTAGCTTTGCTGCTGTGACTTGATCACCGCGGAAAAGTCCTGGTCACCATAACCTTTGGCGATCGCGTCTTTGAAAATGGTGAGGGCTGAGGTTGCGGTCTGCAGACTACGTCCGAGCAGGGAAGCCTCATCGATGGCGTACCCGAGATCTTTGGCCATCAGGTGCAGGGGAAAATTCGGAGTAAAGTCGTTGGCGAAGGCACGGGCCGCGGCCCTCTGCACCAGGCCGCTGCCCGGAGCTCCATGAGTAAGGACCGCAAGCGCCTTTTCCAGGTCCAGGCCGCCGGCGCTTATCATATATTCTGCTTCCGCCAGCGACGCGGCTTGCACGCCGCACATGAAATTGTTGATGAGCTTCATCAGCGCACCGCTTCCGGTCGGGCCCAGATAAATGAATTCGCGGCCCAACACCGAGAGGACGGGCTGGGCCTTGGCGAGCGCCGCCTCCGGGCCGCCAATCAGGAAAGCATAACTCGCCGGATGCCGCATGAGTCTTGGTTCCGGTAACGGGTGCATCCAGCAGCTCGCACCCGCGCTGCCGCCGCCGCGGCTGCGAGTTCCTTGATCCAGCCCACGGTGAGAGTGCTGCATTCAATGAGTACGGCGCCGCGAGACACTGCGCCCAGCACGCCATTTTCGCCGAGCCACACGCCCCGGGAAGCCACATCATCCGCGACCATGCTGATAATGATGTCGGCCTTGACTGCGGCCTCGCGCGGCGAGCCAGCGACGGTTGCGCCCGCGCCGGCGAAAGGCGCAGCCTTCTCGCGATTTCTGTTGTAAACGCTAAGAGGAAAGTTCGCGGCGAGCAGGCGTCCTGCCATCCCGCTTCCCATAATTCCCAGTCCGATCATGGCTACACGCGGTTTTGACATGACTCACCCCAGAGCTTTCACGCTGACTAGTTCCGCCTTGGTTCCAGCCAACCTTACCGGATTGCGCAAGGGCCGGCCAAAGCCTTCGATCGAGACCTGCATCACGTCTCCATCCTGCATCCTGATTCCATCGCTGAAGCTCAGGCAGTCCGTCCCGAAGAAATGAATGTGAACGTCTCCCGGGCGGCGATGGGCTTCATATTTGAAATGATGATGTTCAATGTTCGCCAGGCTATGGCACATCTCAGCTTCGCCGCTGCGGAAGGTTTTCGACCACAGCAGGTTGCCGGCGCGCTCAATCTTCACCTCCGCCGGAACGGACTCGAAGTCCGGGTCCACGACGAGTTCAGGCCCGAGCCCGCAGGTTCGAAGTTTCGACGCCGCCAGGTTGAGATAGTTCGTTTTCTCGAATACGTGGTCCGAGAATTCGTTGCCTATAGCCATTCCTGCGCGGCGCGGCTGGCCATCAGCAGCAATCACGTAGATGCCAGCAATCTCGGCCTCTTCGCCGCCATCGCCAGCGTATGCCGGAACCACGAGCGCTTCACCATGTCCGCGCAGCGATGTGCCCGTACCCTTATAGAACCACTCCGGAGCAGTCCCTATCGATCCCGGTGCTGGACGCCCGCCTTCGATGCCCCAGCGAAACATCTTCATGCTATCGGTCAGGTCCGCTTCGGTCGAGGCATGCATGCTTTGGCGATTGCGAGCGCTGCCCAGATGCGTCAGCCCAGTCCCTGAAACCATGCAGCGCGCGGGCTCTTCCGGATGGTCAATCGCAGGCAGAAGACGCCATTCAGATTGTCTGCGGTAGATCGGGTCATAGTCGAGCCGATCACTTGTAGCCCGCTGGTGTGCCAGGTCGCTGAGCCTCACGCCGTTGCTGATGGCCGATTGGCCAGTTCGTAGATCGAGCTGCAACCGTCCAGCAGACGCAGGTGCGGCTCCTCGACCAGCGCCACGCGCCTTGTCCCACCGCTCTTCAGCTGAACCAGTCGTGTCATGGAGGTCATTCGATGACTTCAAATTGTTGCAACGCCTCTTCATTAATAGTCAGCCCCAGCCCCGGAACACGTTCATCCAGATCAATGAAACCGTCTTTGGCTTTGGGCTCGCCCTTGAAGATGTACCAGAACAGTTCGTTGCCAACTTCCACATCGACGACCGGGAAGTACTCCGCCATCGGCGAGTTCAGGCTGGCCATCACCACGTGATAGTTGTGCATCTGGCCGGCATGGGGAATGACGGGGACGGAATATGCCTCAGCCAGGGCGGCAATCTTGCGCGCCTGCGTGAGGCCGCCCACGCGATTGGTGTCGAACTGGATGTAGTCCAGAGCGTGGGCCTCGAGCAGATCGCGGAAACCATACGACGTGAATTCGTGCTCGCCGCCCGCGATCGGAATCCGTCCGCATGACTTCAACTCAGCGTAGCCGTGCACATCATCCGGAATCACGGGTTCTTCCAGCCATCGCAGGTTGAAGGGTTCGAGCAGGGGCAGCATGCGTTTGGCGTAGTCGAGCGTCCATCCCATGTAAGCGTCGGCCATCACGTCGATGCCATCGCCGACCGTCTCGCGCACGGTACGGACCAGGTTGAGATTGCGTTGCATGCCGGCCGCGCCGTCGTTTGGTCCCCAACCAAATCGAAGTTTCATTGCCTTGTAGCCCTCGGCCTTATAACGCTTCGCCTCGGCCGCAACTTCGTTCAACTCGACGCTGTAAAGCCGGCTGGCATAGACCGGAATGCGCGGTTTGGTCCTGCCTCCAAGCAGCCGATAAACAGGCTGCTTCGCCGACTTGCCCAGGAGGTCCCACAGGGCAATATCGATGGCGCTGATCGCAACCATGCCAATGCCACGGCGGCCGAACGCCATGGTCTTGCGATACATGTGTTGCCACAGAAACTCGATGTCCCACGGGTCCTTCCCGATCAGCAGCGGCTTGAGATAAAGGTCGATCACTTGCTTCGTCACCTGGGGCGCGAGCGCGGCATTGCCGATCCCCACCAGCCCGTCGTCGGTAAAGACTTCAACCACCAGCCAGCCGTGAAAGGTGAACGTCTGCATCGAAGCTTCCGGCAGGTTCAGCAAGTCCATGGGATTGGTACAGAAATGAGGCGGCAAAGGCACCGTCTTTCCTCGCCAGCGCATTACGCGTGTACGAATCTCTTTAATTCGCATCAAGCTCCCGCAGAACTCAGTTTGCGTTCCAGGTCCAGAGGCTGGACCAGAGGAACGGTAGCCAGAATGATAACGAAAGCGGCGACATGAAAAGTGCCCGCCAAAGAGAATACGACACCGTAGCCGAAGCCGTGGTCCAGTAAATATCCCACCAGTTGCCCGAACGCGATTCCGCCCATGGCGCCTCCGAAGCCCACCAGGCCCGCAACCGAACCGACGACCCTGGCAGGGAAAAGATCCGTGGGCAGGACCATGACCAGGGTGGACCACGATTGCTGTCCGAAATAGGCGACGCTGAATATCACCAGAGCCCAGGCCACAGGAAGGCGCGGCACCAGCAGGATGGATGGCATCACCGCCGCGCTCAACCCCAGCGCCAGCTTGCGAGCCACGCCCAATGAGAATTGACGCTGCACCAGATAGCTTGAAAACCATCCGCCGAGAAGACAGCCGACGCCGGCGGCGGCGTATGGGATCCAGGCAAATGTGCCCACCGCCTTCACATCGAATCCACGCGCATCGTAAAGATATTTGGGGAGCCAGAAAAGATAGAAGTACCAGGCCGCATCGCTGAGAAACTTGGCGCTTACCAGGCCCCAGGACTCGCGAACTCGCAGCAGATCAATCCAGCGCAGGTTGGGCCGGGAATCCTCCGAAGCAAAACGATCGCTCGATCGTTCGGAAGGATTCTCCGGCTGAAAGTAAGATGCGATCCACCACCACGTCCACAACAATCCGAGAGCGCCGGTGACGACAAAAATCCAGCGCCACCCGGCATAACTCAAGACCACGGCGATCAGCGGAGGAGCGCTCACCGCTCCCACCGACGTGCCCGCGTTGATGATGCCCATCGCAGTGGCCCGGTCTTTCATCGGAAACCATTCGGCGACGGCGCGGGTGGCCGCGGGAAAGCCGCCACCCTCTCCCAGGCCAAGCAGAAAGCGGCTGGCCATCAGCATGGCGAAACTGGTGGCCAGAGCATGACTTGCGTTGGCCAGCGACCAGAACGCCATGATCACGGCGAACCCAATGCGGGTGCCCAAAGCGTCCACAAGTTTTCCTCCGCCCATGTACATCAGAGCGTAGGAAAGCAGAAACGCCGACTGCAGCGCTGAGAAGCGCTGGTTAGTAAGCGGGATATCTCTGGCAATGGCAGTGACGGCCACCGGAAGCGTCTGGCGATCCAGATAGCTGATGGCGATGGCAACACTCACCAGTATGGCAATTCGCCAGCGCAGCAATGCCGTGGTCCTCGATTCTGCCCAATATTGGAATGCTGTGCTGCCTGCAGAATATTCTCACGCCGTCGTTTCATCGCGCCGGATAGGGCTTGCTTTTTTGCGTCCGGGCATTGAAGACTTCAAAGCTTCCGTCGGGATGGGCCGTCACCTCGAGACCTTGGGCTGCATCGGGACCATCGGGATTGGCGATGAACTCTGCCGCGACATTGTGCGCCGCGCCGCCCTCTTCGGAAAAATGCAGTTGCCAGAGGTCTTCCAGGCCGGGCGATTTTTCGATGACGTCCCAAACGTCCGGGCTGCCGCCCTTGGTGGCGCCGTTGTCCATAATTGCCACCCGGGGAGCGATTCCGTGCACAAAAGGTGGACTGCTGCTGGTGATGGTGCCGTGATGAGACACGATGTAGATATCAATCTTGCCGATCTTGTTTATGGGGCACACCAGAGGCATTTCCTTATCATGCGTAAGGTCGCCAAGGTCCAGAATTCTCAGCCTGCGAAAATCGATGACGATGCCCAGGGAACGCAGGTTCTCCGACGTGTCTGCCGGATATGGTTCAGCACCCGTGCAGTTCGGATTTTCCCGTCCCGCGCCGGACAGCGCCTTCTCGATCAGCGCTCCGTCGGAACTAATGACGGTCGCGCGCATTCCCTTGACGGGCAGCCGGTCTCCAGGCCTGGCAATGATGTGCTTGTACTTTCCCGTCGCCAGCACTGCCTGGTAGGCCTGCCAGCCCTTTACGGTTCCAGCATCATTCTCGCGGTTCTCTCCGTGATCGATGAATGTCCCGATGGGAATACGCTCGGCCAACTGTGAAACTCCGCCGACGTGGTCCTGGTGAAAGTGAGTAATCAGAACGTAATCGATTTTGCTGACGCCTGCCTTGCGGGCGGCAGCTACAATACGGTCCGCATCGCGGCCATCATTGTCCGGCCAGCCGGTGTCGATGAGAAGGGACTGCCCCGCGGGTGTGACGAACAATGTCGCCTGTCCGCCCTCGACATCCACAAAGTAGATGTGCAGGTCTTTGTCTTTGTGAGCGGGCGCAGCCCAGGATGCGACTCCCAGGGCAAGACACAGAAGGCCCACGCATGCCGCTCGCAGCAGGGAAGGCCTACGTTTGCTTCGCCGCCAGACCGCGGAGACAGTGCAAGTCATTTCAAGCTCCAAGGCTGCATTTGTTCAACGATATTCGACAGAAGATCATCAACCCACTTCTTGTTCCCGTCAAGAACGAGTTCGACCGACGCTCGTCCTACAACGCCCGCCCCGCGCTGGCTCCCGAGGCCCAGGCCCATTGAAAATTGAAACCGCCCAGATGTCCGGTTACATCCACCACTTCTCCGATGAAGAACAGGCCGGGAACTTTTCGACTCTCCATTGTTTTGGGCGACAATTCATCGGTGTCCACGCCTCCCGCCGTCACCTCGGCTTTCCCATAGCCCTCGGTTTCCGCTGGAAGCACGGCCCAATTGTGTAGGGTGCGCTCCAGTTGCCGAAGGGAAGAGTTCGTCCAGGTTTTGGGGGCATGGAGTTCCAGCCACCGGTCGGCAAAACGGTTGGGGAGAAATCGGCGCAAGGCGGCCCGCAGCGATGCGATATTTCGCGGAGTCGCAGATTCGAGAAGTTCGGTGGTGACTGCCTGCTCCGGCGCCAGGTCGATCGAGATGGACTCCGGCTTCCTCCAGTAGGTCGAAATCTGCAGGATCGCAGGCCCGCTGAGCCCGCGATGCGTGATCAGCATTTTTTCCCGGAAGCGTTGGCCATTGCACGCAGCGATGACGTCCGCAGAGACGCCCGCCAGATCGGAGTAGTGACGGCCGTCCTCAGCGCCGAACAGAAACGGCACCAGGCCCGGCCGGGTCTGACGAATCTTCAATCCGAATTGCCGTGCCAGGTCATAACCGAATCCCGAAGCCCCCAGCTTTGGAATTGACAGTCCACCCGTGGCCACGACCAGCGCCGGAGCGCGAAATTCGTGATCTGCGGCCGTTGCAACGAACACGTCAGGGCGTGTCACCTTGTGAATTGCGGTCCTGGGGAACAGCTGAACTCCACTCTCGCGGCATTCCATTTCGAGCATATCCAGAATGTCCTGAGCGGAGCGATCACAGAACAGCTGGCCCAGAGTTTTCTCGTGATAAGGAATGCGATGTTTCTCGACCAGCGCGATGAAGTCGTCAGGGGTATAGCGCGCCAGTGCCGACCTGGCGAAGTGCGGATTGGCGGAGACAAAGTTTTCTGCCGAGCAGTGGATATTAGTGAAATTGCAGCGCCCACCGCCGGAGATGAGAATCTTTTTCCCCAGCCGCTCGGCATGTTCGAGGACAGCCACCCGCCGTCCGCGCTTGCCGGCTTCGATGGCGCACATCAGTCCGGCCGCGCCGCCGCCGAGAATCAGAGCGTCGTATTTATGGATGGTCAAAGATGATCGTCGAATCCACGGATCCAGACAGAAGGCTACTTTCCCGTGTAACTGATCCTCCAGATACACTCCCCGCCATCGTCGGTGACCAGCAACGATCCGTCCGGCGCGACGGTGACGGAAACCGGCCGTCCCCACACGTGCTCGTTGTCAACGACGAATCCGGTCATGAAGTCCTGATATTCGCCGCTGGCGTGCCCGGTCTGATGCAGGGGAACACGAATCAATTCATAGCCCACTCGGACTGCCCGGTTCCACGAGCCATGTTCGGCGCCGAAAAGGTCTCCTTGATATTCGGCGGGGAATTGCTTGCCGTCGTAGAAAGTGATCCCCAGCGACGCGTTGTGCGGGTTCAGCAATACGTCGGGAACGATGGCCTTGTCTTTGAGTTCGGGATGCTTGCCGGCATGCCGGGGATCCTGATGGCTGCCCATGTACCACCATGGCCATCCGTAAAAGCCGCCGTCCTGCACGTGGGTGATGTAGTCCGGAACCAGATTGTCGCCCAGGCCGTCGCGCTCGTTGACCGAGCACCACAACTCGCCGGTCTTCGGATTGGTCGCCAGCCCCACGCAGTTACGAATTCCGTAGGCAAAAATCCGCATACCTGTGCCGTCCGGGTTGAACTCGAGAACATCGGCGCGGTTCTTTTCTCGGGGTGTAGTATCCGGGTCGTCGATGTTCGAACCCGAGCCCACGGAGACAAACATTTTCCTGCCATCGGGGGAGAACTGAATATCGCGCGTCGAATGGCCGCCGCCTCCGGGCACGTCCGCAATGTGCTGTGCCGGACCGCGCGCCTGCATGTCACCTTTCTGATAGGGGAACCGCACCACCGAGTCCGTGTTGCCGATATAGACCCATTCTGGATTCGGGCCTGGGGGATAGAAATTGATGCCGAAGGGCTCGTTCAGGCCGCTGGCGTACATCGACACTTGTTCGGGCTTGCCATTGCTGGTGAGCCCACGGAATACCCTGACGTCGCCGGCTTTGGTCTCGGCCACGAAAATGTCGCCATTGGGAGCGGTGCGAATAATCCGCGGATTATCGAGCCCGCTCGCGTACTGCTCCACTTTGAAGCCCGCTGGGACCTGCGGCCATGCGCCCTCCGGACGCGCCACAACCTTGGGGCTATTGCCGGCGGACGAAGTCGCGAATGGAGCGGGCAAGTCTTTGACTGTGATCTTGCGAATCTCTCCCGGTTTCTCATAGCGGAAATCGGTGAAGGGCGGCTTCGGAGGCGGAGCATTCAATTTCACGGCGGCCATGGGCGCTGCCGGCGCACTGCTGGCCTGTGAGTTCTGCGCCTGCCCGAGCGTTTGCACGTAGCTCACGATCTGCCAGCGCTGTGCCTTGGGCAAAGTGGCCCAGGACGGCATGCCATTGTTCACATCGCCCTTGGTGATAAACCAGAAAATTTCACCGGCCGTTACTTCCTTGATCTTTTCCACCTTCAAGGCAGGAATATTTCCCGAACCTTCGCCATTCTCGCCATGGCAGCGGGCGCAACGCAGATGGAACAACGCTTTGGCGTGGGGCGTGGGCTGGCCCTGGTAAGGGTTCTTCAGCGCTTTGGCCGATTCCGGCGCGCTATGGAAATTCGAACTCTGAGCCGGGGCTTGGGAAACCAGCAATACGCCGGCAATGACAACGGTGGCAAGCGAACCTTGAAGTGTGCTAACGATGGCTTTCAAAACTGTTCCTCCCTGAGCACGACTCGAGTCGTAAAAGATGTCATACCGGACAGCCCGCTTCAATAGCCTTTTATTTTAATCACAAAGTAGTTGAATTCGGGCGAGCCCTCCAGCAACAGCTGATGCGGAACCTGGGGAGGAATCCGAACCACATCTCCCGCGGAAAGCTTTCGCCGGATGCCGCCCTGAATAATGCCATTGCGCTTTTCATGCGGGCCTACGGTCTCTCCATTGAGCAGCGTGCCGCCGAGCACCAGGGTCGCCGATCCCGATTGCACGAAGAAGACGTCAACCTGGGTCTCGTGCCACTCCGGCGGCCCATCCGCCTCGCGGTGCACCAGCATGGCGCTGTCGTTGGGGAAATCCGCCAGCAGTTCCACGGCAAAGTGGTGCGGATCGGCGGTCGCATCAGTATGCATTTTGCTCTCGAAATGCTTCAGGGATGCCGGAGTCCACAGCTCGAACCCTGCCGGGGCTGCTTCTTGCGCGCCGGCGGCCAGCAAGAGAATCACGACGGGACAAAGCAGCCAGAGTTTCTTCATCAATCCTCACCTCAAAAATTGCCGGCAGCATCAACAGCGTTGGGACGCCATTTCACAGGCCGAGTGCAGGACCTGTACCGCAGTCAGAAGGTTTATCGATGGCGGGAATGGACCCAGCAAATCTCCGGTTCACAACTCCACCCTTTAGATTTGCTAAAGTAACCCTACCAGCTTTCAAACGATAGGCAGGGGCGCCAGGGCTGTCAAATTGAAAAAGCTAAAAAGACGTTTCAGCAAGGCTAAAAGGATTTAATACTACCGTTTTCTCCTGACACCGGCGGGAGCTTTTGCCGGCATGCACCCTGAGGGGAGTATTTTTATGGATATTCACCAGCTCGAACTGTTTCTGGCCGTGATGGAGTCGCCGAGTATGACTCGCGCCGCCGAGAAGGTTTTCCTGTCTCCAGGCGCGGTCAGTCTTCAGCTGCACAACCTCGCCGACGAACTCCATACTGAATTGTTCGTGCGCAGCGGAAAGCGCCTGATTCCCACTCCGGCTGCGATGCGCCTGGCGGAACATGCCAAGGAGCTGATCAAGCGGATGGGGCAGATCAAGCAGGAGTTTCAGAACGACCTGGCAACCGATATCCGTCCCTTCCACTTTGCTACCGGCGTGACCACCCTGATTTATCAGCTCGGAAAGCCACTGCGGCAGCTGCGCAAGCAGTATCCCAAAGCGGAGATCCGGGTCTCGGTGAATGTGACCGAAGAAACCGTCAGGGGGCTGCACGACCGCCGCTTCGATCTGGGCCTGATTTCGCTTCCGATTCCGGAAGAGAATCTCAAAATCATCCCTCTCTTCGATGAGGAACTGCTGATTGTGCGTCCTTCAACCAGCAAAGTCCGGGGCCCGCAGACGGGATCCGTGCGTGTCTCAGAGCTGGCCCGGGTGCCCTTCCTGCTCTATCCCGTGGGGACCGTGCTGCGAGTGCTGATCGATCGCTTCTTCAAGGATATTGGCGTGAGTCCTCGTGTTGTCATGGAAGCGGAAGATACCGAGGCCATCAAGCGCCTGGTGGAATCGGGCTTCGGTTACTCGATACTGCCGGAGCACGCGCTGCGGCGCCGTACGCGGTTTTTCCAGACCTTTCGGGTTGATGGTCATCCCATAACCCGCGGCCTGGCGCTGGCGATGGTGCAAACCGACTATCCCCGCAAGCTGACCCTGTCGGTCGCGGAATCTCTACGGACGATGTTGACCGCCTGAATTTCATGCAGGCCTCGAGGCGATGCCGGAAAAAGACGGAACCACGAAAGTGGAGACTCACCTTATAATTCACTCCACCAAACTAGTAAGGAGTGATTGATGGGTCATCCGCTTCTTGATCTGACAAAAAAGACCGCAGTGGTGATCGGCGGTACCAGCGGCATCGGACTTGCTCTGACCCGGGCGCTGGCTCAAGCCGGCGCTGACGTGATTCCCACGGGCCGCCGCGCCGAACAGGTGAATGCCGCCGTTTCTGAAGTCAAAGCGCTCGGCCGGCGGTCGCTTGCCCAGACTTGCGACGTCACCGACGCCGCCAGCCTCGAGCAGCTTCTGCAAGCGGTGACCGGCGAATTCGGCAGCGTGCAGGTGCTGGTCAACTGCGCCGGCCGCACCAAGCGAACGCCAACACTCGAAGTCTCAGACTCGGAATGGAATGGCATTCTTGAAACCAACCTGAACGGAACTCTGCGGGCCTGCCAGGTGTTTGGCCGGCATATGATCGAGCGCGGATATGGCCGCATCATTAATATTGCCTCGCTGTCATCATTTGTGGCGCTCTACGAGGTTGCCGCGTACAGCGCCAGCAAGGCCGCGGTGGCTTCGCTGACCAAGTCCCTCGCCATTGAATGGGCCAAGTCCGGTGTTTGCGTGAATGCCATCGCTCCCGGCGTCTTCCGCACCGACCTGAATTCCGCACTGCTCGACGGCACCGACCGCGGCCGCGAATTTCTACTGCGCACTCCGATGAAGAGGTTTGGGAAACTGGATGAGCTCGGCGGGGCGGCTGTGTTCCTGGCTTCAGAAGCCGCCAGCTTTGTAACTGGCCAAGTGTTAGCGGTGGACGGAGGCTTCCTGGCCAGCGGCGTGAATCAATAACCACGTGGGACAGCCGCCCTCGACTGGTCCTTCGTAGGCAGTCTAGTAATCAAATTAGCGGAGCTTCGCTCCGCCGGACAGCCGGGGGCGGCTGTCGCCAGGCGTTCTGTGGTTCTTTAACGACCCAGCCAGCCACCGTCAATTGCCATGATGTGTCCGTGGATGTAGTCGCTGGCCGGCGAGCACAGAAAAACCGCGGCGCCGGCAACATCGCCTGGCTCTCCCCATCGTCCTGCGGGAATCCGCTCAAGAATCTGGCGACTGCGCTGCGGATCTTGTCGCAGCGCGGTGGTGTTGTCCGTCGCCATGTAGCCGGGCGCGATTGCGTTGACGTTGATGCCCTTCGAGGCCCATTCGTTGGCGAGTGCTTTGGTGAGCTGCGCTACGCCTCCCTTGGCTGCGGCGTAGGCCGGAACCGTGATTCCTCCCTGAAAGGAAAGCAGGGAAGCGATGTTCAGAATCTTGCCTTTTGCGCCTCGCTTCAGCATGTGCTGGCCAGCCAGTTGCGACAGCCGAAATACCGATGTCAGGTTCACGCTGATGACTTCATCCCAGTACTCTTGCGGATATTCAGCCGCCGGCGCCCGGCGTATTGTTCCCGCGTTGTTGACCAGGATATCGATGGAGCCAAATTCTTCCACCGTCTTTCCGATCAAGGCCGGATAAAGGCCGGCGTCAGCCATATCACCGGCCAGATAAAACGATTTCTTTCCCATGTGACGAATATTCTCGCTGGTTGCCTTGCTGTCGGCGCTGCGCCCATGACATCCGACGTTAGCCCCGGCCTGCGCCAGCGCGATCGCGATCGCGGCACCGAGGCCGCGGCTCGATCCGGTTACAAGCGCATTCTTGCCTTTCAGTTGGAAGGTCTCCAGAATCATGCTTGTTTTCTCAGCCGAGATCGGCGGGTTCCAGTCTGGGCACCAGCACTTGAATGGCGCCCAGCGCCAGCAGGTAGGCGCAGCCCGCCATCAGGAACGGGATCATGTAACTGCCCGTCCATTGCAAGGCGTGGCCCACAATGGTTGCGATCAACATTCCCCCGATCGAGCCTGCCATCCCACCCATTCCCACCACCGAGCCCACGGCCTGCGCCGGGAAAGTGTCAGAGGTCAGGGTAAACAGATTGGCGGAGAACCCCTGGTGGGCCGCGGCTGCCAGCCCGATCAACAGGACTGCTCCCCATAAACTTTCCATGTTGTAAGCGAACACAATGGGGACAACGCATACCGCGCAAATCAGCAAGGTAATTTTGCGGGAGAAGTTGACGCTGCGGCCGCGATGGATCAGCCAGGATGACAGCCAGCCCCCGGCGACGCTGCCAACGTCTGCGATCACGTAGATCACCACGATGGGCAGTCCGATCTTCATCAACGACAAACCGTGTTTACGTTCCAGGAAATCCGGAATCCAGAACAGATAGAACCACCAGATGGGATCGGTCAGGAATTTGCCTACCACGAACGCCCAGGTTTGACGATGAGGGATGAGGCGGGCCCATTTGATTTTCGCCATCGGTACCTGGGGGTCGCTGCGTATGTAGTCCAGCTCCGCTTTGGACACGCGGGGATGCTCATCCGGCTTGCGATAAAGCAGCAGCCAGAAGATAAGCCAGACAAACCCCAGCGCGCCGGTGATGATAAAGGCCCAGCGCCAGCCCCACTGAATCGTGATCCATGGAACCACCAAGGGAGTGATGATGGCGCCGATATTTGTGCCGGCGTTGAAAATTCCCGTAGCCAGCGCCCGCTCCTTCTTCGGAAACCATTCGGCCACGGTCTTGATGCTGGCGGGAAAAACTCCGGATTCTCCGAAACCCAACGCGGACCGGGCAACCATAAAGCTGGTGAATGAGCTGCCGAAGGCGTGTGCCATCGAAGCCAGGCTCCAGAAGATCATGGCCAGCGCGTAACCCAGCCGGGTTCCCAGACGGTCCACCAGCCGGCCCACCACCACCATGCCCACGGCGTAAGCCGCCTGAAAAGCGAACACCAGATTGCCGTAGTCGATTTCGTTCCATCCCAGATCGTGTTGCAGGGTGGTTTTGAGAATTCCCAGGACCTGGCGGTCCATGTAGTTTTTGGTGACTCCGAATAGCAGGAGGGCACAGATGACCCAGCGGAAATAGCCGGTCCGGGTGGATGGTCCCGGCGTCGCCGTTTCGGATTCCGCTGGAGAGAGCCGGTTCGCGGAGCTGGCGGCACGGTCCATATTGGAGGTTGCTACTTTTTACGGCCCGCTTCCAGTCCGGAGGAACCCTGGTCGAATCCGCGCTGCACGTTGACCACGCCAAACTGCCGGTCTTCGCCCTCGCGGTGGGCCGCCATCGCCCAAAGAAAACAGATGCGATGACCCGGCACCGAAACATTGGGATGATATCCGCTGGGCATCAGCACCGCATCGCCGTCGCGCACCACCGTGACCACTTCCGGGTAGTCAGTACGGTTATACACAAGTTGAATGCCGAATGCCGGATCGGGCATGTCAAAGTAAACGTACATCTCTTCCAGCATCTTGGCGTGCTCGTGCGGAGGCCAGCTGGTCCAGTTGCCCGGCTCCGAAATAGTAAACCCGGCCACCAGCCGTCCCGCTTCAACATTCTTGGCCAGCAGCATATGCAGTTTGCGCGATGATCCTGATCCGCCGGTGGTGAATTTCAGTCCGGGATCGTTCTCCACCTGGGAAAAACGCACAACCTGAAACGGGTAGTGCTGCGAAACCTCCGCCGAAAACTCGGCAATGTCCACGCTTGAGCCGGTTGCGATCTTTACCGAAGAATCGCGTGGAATATAGATCGCGTCATACTGCCCGAGCGATACTTCCTTGGCCTCGGTGGTCACCGTGGCGTTGCCGGAGAGAACGATCAGTCCGGTTTCGCGGTCTCCCGTGGAGAACGACTCCGACGTTTTCTCCGGATTAAGGATAATACGTCCGTAGGCCAGATGCTTCATGGAACTGTTGCCGGGCGTGATGGAAACCTGCCGCCCGGTGTGCCGGTCAGTCCCGCGAAAAATCAGTTGATCGATGCCACCTTCCTCTTGCGTGCTCATCAGAAACTCCCTTGCAAAAATACGGCGAGTGGAGTGTTTCCATTCTCGCAACGGCCTGCATGTAAGATTGCGGTCCGAAGTAACTTCAGTGGTTGCGCCGGCAGGGCAGCCCGGGTGCATAGCGAGCAGCTAAAATCATCGTTCTGAGTCATCAATATGAAAATCATTCCAAGTATAGAAAGCGCGTCATACCTGTCAAACCATAAAAATTGAAGTTTGATTTCAGCCAGACTCAACGGAAGTGGACACCAGCCTTAAAGTGAATCCAGCTGCTGCCAGATGGAGGGCTCCACCGGGATTCCTTTGGCGAGGTTTTCTTTTCGCGTGGCCAAAACCCGCTGGCCGGGATAGCGCACGCGTTCTCCGGTCGAATTCGGGGGCAGCTGGAAATACTCGATCACCAGGTCTGCGACTCGAGATGCCGTGTGGTCTGGGTTGAGAGAGGAAGCATCGAACGCGATGAAGACCTGCGAGATCCGGTTCTCGCGCTCCGGTTCCGTCGAAATCTGGTGCGTGGCCTTTCCTCCTGACAACATGGCGCCCACCAGGTCGAGCATCAGTGCCAGGCCCGAACCCTTCCAGAAGCCAATGGGCAACGGACGATTGGATGCCTCGATATCTCCCGGGACTCGCGTGAGCCGGCCGCTCGAGTCGAAGCCGCCATCCATGGGCAGCAACTCGCCGCGCATTCGATAAGAGGCCAGAGTGCCGTAAGAGTATTGTGACATCGCCATGTCGAGGACGACGTGTCCGTCCGCACGAGGCACCGCGATCACCAGCGGATTATTTCCCACGCGCGGGTCAGCCGCGCCCCAGGGCGGAAGATTGGGCAGGGTATTGGTCCAGCACATTGCGATCATGCCTGCATCGGCAGCCTGCCAGCCATAGCTGCCGCCTCGCATCCAGTGGTTCGTATTCGCCAGCGCCACGCACCCCATCCCATGTTCGCGGGCCAACGCGATAGTCCTGTCCATGCAGTGATGGGCGTTCAGATTGCCGGGCCCGATGTTGCCGTTCCAGCGTTCCAGTGGCCCGGAACCCGTCAATAACTCCGGCAGGGCGTGAATATCAATCGACCCATTTCGAATCATGGCGACGAACCGGGGAAAGCGATTCAGTCCGTGCGAGTACACGCCGTCGCGGCTGGTATCGGTGAAGAGTCGGGCGCAGAGACGGGCGCGTTCAGGCTCAAATCCCAGCTTCAACAATACCCGCAACAGCGCATCGAACAGTTCCTGATACGAGACTCGAAGCATCGACACGTCTCCGGTTGGTGTCGCTGTCAGCATAGCAGGGAAGCTTCGATGTGGGCGCGAGCGTCCTCGCTCGTGCCGGCCCTGCACGAGCGGGACGCTCGCGCCGACATCTGTTTCCGACGTTGTTTAGTTCAGCTTAATAGTGAATTCAGTTTTTACGGGTTGACCTTCGACCTGAGGCTTCTGTAGTCTGCGACGCTGGCGTGACATATGCATTCACCGCGGCAGAACGTAAGAAAATCAGCACACTATGCCTTCACCGGCGAACATAAGGGGACAGTGAACTCATGATGAATCGATACCGTACAACGTTGGGACTGCTGCTGGCCGCAGGGATGATCGTGCTGACCCTGCCCCTGCAGGCGCAGAAACAACCGAAGGAATTTAAGAAATGGCCGGCGGGCAGTTCGCCCCAGGAGATCGGCAAGCGGGTTGCCGAACGGCTGCTCGCGATTCCACATTCCAATTTCGGTCGGCCGGGCCCGCCCCCGTTCATCACGTATCCTGAAGTAGCTACCTGGTACGGCGCCCTGACATTTGCCCAGTTGAGCGGCGACAAAGAGCTTGACGCCCGCCTAGTCAAGCGTTTCGATCCTCTTTTCGCCAGCGAATCGAATCTGATTCCGGTACCGGACCATGTGGACCGGAGCGTGTTCGGCACCGTGCCCCTGGAAATCTATATCCAGACTAAAGAGAAAAAGTATCTCGATCTGGGGCTGAACTCGGCCGACAAGCAATGGGACGATCCCACGCCCGATGGATTGAGCTCGCAAACGCGCTACTGGATCGACGACATGTACATGCTCATCATCCTGCAGCTGCAGGCCTATCGGGCGACCGGCGACGCCAGGTATCTGGATCGCGCGGCACTCGAGATGACCACGTATCTGGACAAGCTGCAGCAGCCGAACGGACTTTTTTACCATGCGCCCGATGTCCCGTTCTACTGGGGCCGCGGCGACGGCTGGGTAGCGGCGGGCATGGCGGAAATGTTGCGGTCGCTGCCGGAGAACCATCCGCGGCGGGCGCGCATCATGGAGTCCTATCAAAAAATGATGAAGGCGTTGCTGCAGTATCAGGGCAAGGACGGAGTCTGGCGCCAGCTGATCGATCACCCCGAATCCTGGCCGGAGACTTCTTCGACCGGGATGTTCACCTTTGCCATGATTACCGGAGTCAAAAACGGCTGGCTGGACGAAAAGACCTACGGCAAAGCGGCGCGCAAGGGGTGGCTGGGGATGATCAGTTATATCGAGCCCAACGGCGACCTGCGCAACGTGTGCCAGGGTACCGGCAAGAAAAACGACTTGCAGTACTACCTCGACCGCGAGAAACTCACGGGCGATCTTCACGGACAGGCACCGATCCTGTGGTGTGCTTCGGCATTCCTGCGTTAACCGCTGAACCGTCCAGGTTGGCGCGGGGTCGTCCAATCGCAAAGCGGCACGGGCCTCGCTCCGCGCCAGCAGGCGTTTTGCCATATTGGTGAGAGATGAGACCAGAAGAATTCCGGGGCAAACTGCGGGGCGTGATCGCCTTCCCGGTCACTCCCTTCAAACCCGATTTATCGCTGGACCTTGTGGGGCTGCGGAAAAACATTCAGGAATTACTTCGCCATCGCCTTGCCGCGATCGTCGCTGTCGGCGGTACGGGCGAAATGTATTCGTTGACGCCTGCCGAACTCCTGGCGGTGGTCAAGACCATTGTGGAAGAAGTGCGTGGGCAGGTCCCGGTCATCAGTGGCACCGGCTTTAACCGTCAGATGGCGATTGAGCTGGCGCAGCAGTCCGCACAGGCGGGCGTGGACGGAATTCTGGCCCTGCCGCCATATTATCCAAACGCCGACGATGAAGGGCTGGCTGACTACTATGCGGCAATCGGCGCCGCCACGCCTCTGGGCCTGTTTGTTTACAGTCGCGATTGGGTGAAGCCGTCACCCGAGTGGGTCGAACAGTTGGCGGGCAGAATTCCTACTCTGATCGCCTGGAAAGACGGGCAGGGCGACACGGTGCGCTACCAGCAGATCATGAAGCGTGTAGGCGACCGCTTGTACTGGATTGGCGGCGCCGGTGACGCGTCCGTGCCGGCCTATTACAGGATCGGCATCCGCACCTACACTTCGAGTATTGCCACGGTGGCGCCCAGACTTTCCTTGCGCCTGGATGAACTTGCTTCCGCCGGAGATTCCCCGGCGCTCGCCAACCTGATGAGCGATTACGTGAACCCGCTCTACGCCATCCGCGCGCGCCGCAAGGGATACGAAGTCTCGGTCATGAAGGAAATGATGAACCTGATCGGCCTTGCAGCCGGCCCGGTTCGTCCGCCTCTCCCCAACGTGCGATCCGAGGAACTTGTGGAGATTAAAGCAGTCCTCGAAAAATGGAAGCCCTTCTTGTCTTGAGACAAACCACGTGGAGACAGCCGCCCTCGGCTGTCTGGCGGAGCGAAGCTCCGCTGTTCTGGTAGCGCAAAACCGGTCGAGCTGCGCTCGACTGGACAGCCGAGGGCGGCTGTCCCCATGTGATTATGGAGAAGGCCACTCGAGTCCGCTGGAAGGTCCTGGCCTGGCTGTGCAGCCTCTCCGCTCTCACTTACATCACGCGCATCGGCATCATCCAGGTGCAGGACCGCATTGAACTGGACTTGCATCTGACCCCGCAGAGACTGGCTTATGCTTTTTCCGCCTTCTCGCTGGCCTATGCGCTATTCGAAATGCCCAGCGGCTGGCTGGGCGACAAGTTGGGGCCGCGCAAGGTCCTGATCCGCATCGTCCTGGTCTGGACTGCCTTCACTGCACTCACTGGCCTGGCCTGGGGCCTGATCAGCCTCATCGTATTCCGTTTTCTCTTCGGGGCAGGCGAAGCCGGAGCGTTTCCCAACATCAGCCGGGCCTCGCGCGAGTGGTTTCCTTTCAGCGAAAGAGGTCTTACCCAGGGCATGGTGTGGATGTGCGCCCGCTGGGGCGGCGCGGTCGCGCCTCTCCTGATGATGGTACTGGCTTACCCTTTCGGATGGCGTGGCGGGTTCGTGCTCATGAGCCTGCTGGGCGCGGTCTGGCTGTGGGGATTTCAGTCGCGTTACAAGGACTCGCCCCAATCGGACGCCGCCGTGAACGCCGCAGAGCGCGCCCTCATCCTGGAAGGACGCAAAGATGCCGGCAAACCTGCTCCGCTCTCCTGGAAAACCATGCTCCGCAGTCCCACCTTGTGGTGCCTCAGCGTGATGTATCTCTGCAGCAACGCCGGCTGGTCGTTCTTCGCATCCTGGATCACACCCTACCTGCGCCACGATCTTCGCCTGTCAGGCATTGAGCTGGTTCTCGCCTCCGGAGCGCCGCTCTTTTTCGGCGGAGCCGCTTGTCTCCTGGGTGGCTTTCTCACCGACCGCCAGGTGCGACTCTGGGGACCGCGCTGGGGACGCACTCTGCAAGGTGTGATTGCGTATGGACTGGGCGGTGTCTTTATGCTGGTCAGCGTCGCTTTGACGCCCAGCCACATCGGCCTTGCATTTTCCTCTCTATGTCTGTCTTCATTTGTGAAGGATTTTGGAATGGCGTCCAGTTGGGCCACCACCATCGATATCGGACAACGCTACTCGGGTACCGTGGCTGGGTTCATGAACATGATTGGCAACCTGGGGCAGGTGGTCAGCATACCGGTTGTAGCCTGGCTGGCGGTGCTGGCGGGACGGCCTGGGCATCCCAGCTGGAAGGTGAGTCTCTATTTCAATGCCGCGATGTTTTTCATTGCCGCGCTGTCATGGCTATTCGTGAATCCCAGGCGGGTGATCGTGTATGCGCCGGCCGGTCAAGAAAGAAAGTCAACTACTTAAGCGTGCTCGCGCCGGCCTGCGCGCAGATGCTGTCGTGATCGCCGCTGTCGCCGGAAACTCCGATGGCGCCCACGATCTCGCCGTTCATGATGAGAGGAAAGCCGCCTTCGAGAGGAATCCCGCCCGGCAGGCGCAGGATGCGCAAGCCAGCTCCGCCGGCGGCGACGGCATCCTGAAATGCCTTGCTCGGCCGTTTGAAACGCACCGCAGTGCGCGCTTTTTCGATCGCGATGTCCGCGCTTCCAATCTGCGTATTGTCCATTTTCTCGTAGTAAACCAGAGTGCCGCCGGTATCGACCACCGCCACCGCCATCTTCCAATTGCCCTTCCGCGCTTCGTCCAGCGCGACGGCCGCGGCTTTTTTTGCATTCTCCACGCTGACCGGCAGCCCATAAGGGTTGGGCGACTGCGCCAGCGCGCTGACGGCGCACAACACTGCCAGTACAGCAGGAAGCTTCAGCAATCGTAGAGGCATCGACCTGCTCCTTGAGCCGCGAGCGTGCTGGGTTCCCCGTCCTCGTCTCTCCATTTTTTGAGAGAGAGGGCGGGGCGTTCCAAAGTTTCTAGTAGCCCTTCACCTTGACAACAAAGTAGGTGAATTCCGGCGAGCCATCGAGCAGGAGCTGATGCGGCACCTTGGGCGGAATGCGAACCACATCGCCCGCGGACAGCTTCTGCCTGACGCCGCCCTGAATGGTTCCGTTGCGCTTCTCATGAGGCTCAGTGGATTCCGCGCCCACCAGGGTGCCGCCCACAACGAGGGTTGCCGAACCGGATTGGACGAAGAAAACATCGGCCTGATTTTCGTGCCATTCGGGCATGCCATCGGTCTGGCGGCGTGACAGCATGAACTTGTCCTGAGGAAAATCTCCCAGGGCGCGCACCGACATGTGGTGCGAGCTGGCGTCGGCCTCGGATTTCAGTGTTTGCTCGAGTTCTTTGAGAGACGCGCCCGTCCAATGCTGAAATCCTTCCGGCACCTTTTCCTCCGCACTGACCATGACCAGGGTGATCGCAAGCAAACCCAGCAACCAGAATACTTTCATTGGATACTCACCTCAAAATTGTAGCGCCGGCGTCCCGCCGGCTGTCCCGAGGGCGTCCCGCCCTCGTAGGGTGAAACCTGCGAAAGGATTTACTTCCGCCGCCCACGCTGCCCGCAAACTATAAGAACCGCATTTCCATGCTGTCAATTCGTAAAAACTGACTGTGACCTTCAGCCGAACTAAACAGAATGTATGCCGCTCTCAGCCTATACTCTCGTGTTGAAGCAAACCAATGCATCACGCGTCCGCTCCCGGCCCCATGGCGACGACAAAGTAGCTGGCCGGAGTCGAGCCAGCATTCTTGATGCCATGCTCGTCATTCGAATGAACGAAGCCCACCGAGCCCGGGCCCAGGCGGTAGCTGGTGCCATTCACCGTAAGCTCGACCGTGCCTTCGCGGATGAGCCACATTTCGGAATGCACGTGATGGTGGGGCGCGTGCGGCGCGCCTCCGGGCGGCAGCGTGGTCTCGTGCACCTCCAGGGCTTCTCCGGTGGCCAGCTTGCCCTTCAGGACCCCGCGTATTTCGGCATGGTTGAGCGTGTGCACAGGCAGTTTGTCGTACGGATAGTCTGCCGAGGGCAGGGAAGTGTCTGCGTCGGCGAAAGAGTCGAGCGCGGCCGCAGCCGGCAAAAGTCCAGGAAGCAGGATGCACATTTCACGTCGCGTGATGGTCATGAACGCCTCTCGCAAATGATATGGTGAAATCCGCCCGGCATCATACCAGAGGTTTTCGGACAGAACTGAGTTAATGCAGGCGCGAGCGTCCCGCTCGTGCAAAGCCGGCAGCGCCGAAGAGGAGCATGTGAGGGAATCGAAGCCATTATTGGAGAAAGCAGAACACAGTCCGCGAGAAGGCGGCTCGCCTGACCGCGAGGAACCTCGGGGCATCGAATCCGGCGGGCTGCAAGTCGCCATCACCGCCTTCGTCGTCCTGTTCTGCATCGTGGGGCTCGCACTGTGGGGACTGCCGTTTTACTACGACTTCATGGTGCAGCAGTTCGGCTGGACGCGCGCCCAGGTCACCTCCGGAAACGCGTTGAGCAAGCTGGTAGTCGGGCCCATCTTTGGATTCATCGCCGGCTGGATTATCGACCGCTTTGGCCCGCGCCGCGTCATGATGGCCGGCATTCTGATGGCCGGCGGAGCGCTGGTGGGCCTGGGCTGGGTCTCGACCCTCGGCATGTTCTATTTATTTTATTTCTTCAACGCGCTGGGTTATGTGTGTGGAGGCCCGCTGCCGAACCAGGTACTGTTATCACGCTGGTTCGACAAGTCGCGCGGCAAAGCCATGGGCTTCGCTTATCTGGGAATCGGAATCGGCGGCGCCACCGTGCCCTGGATCTCGCACGCCCTGATCGAGCATTTCGGCTGGCAGGCGGCATTGCGCTGGTTGGGCTTGCTGATTGTCGTGGTCTCACTTCCGTTGGCGTTTTTCGTGAAGGAAGCGCCGCTTCGACTGGCACCAGAGCGCAAAGTGTCGGGTGCCGCGGAGGTTCTGGGCGCGTTCAAAACTCTTCCGTTCTTCCTGCTCACTTTCGGCAGCATGTGTTCGATCGCGGCGGTCAGCGGCACCCAGCAGAATCTCAAACTCTTTCTGAGCCTTGACCGGCATTTCACACAAAGCGACGCGGCGCGAGTTCTGTCACTGGTGCTTTCGTTTAGTATCGCAGGGCGCCTGCTTATGGGCTGGCTCGCCGACCGCTTTTCCAAGAAATACGTGATGCTGCTGACTTACCTGCTGGTCGCGGCCGGCATTCCATTTCTGTTCCTGGGGCGCACAAGGCTGGCGATCTATGCGTCGGCGGCGATCTTCGGGGTCGGACTGGGCGGCGATTACATGATCATTCCGCTGATGACCGCGGAAATCTTCGGCATGCAGATCCTGGGCAGGCTGCTGGGAGTCATCCTGACCGCGGGCGGCATTGCTGAAGCCGTATCGCCCTGGCTTACGGGACGCTTGCGCGACGTTACAGGAAACTATTCCGAAAGCTGTTTCGTGCTGATCGGCATCGCGCTGCTGGGTGCCGTCGCCGTGCTGGGATTGCCTGAACAGAGAAAAACAACCGCATGAGCACTCGACCCATTCTGCGCCTGGGCACCGTGAAGAACGTGGCCGAATTTCAGCAGCACCTGCAATCGCTCGGATTGACCATCCCGTGCGATCACGAACTCCTGACTGGAACGGAATCTCCATTGCGCCAGCCCCTGGTCTCTGGCGACATCAAGATCGGCAACCGCATCGTGGTGCATCCCATGGAAGGCTGGGACGGATTGCCGGACGGCAACCCCTCGGAGCACACGATCCGGCGCTGGCAGCGCTTCGGCCGCAGCGGCGCGAAATTGATTTGGGGCGGAGAAGCGGTCGCGGTCTCACACGAGGCGCGTGCCAATCCCAATCAACTGGTGGCGGCTGCGCATACCGAGAAAGGCTTGTCCCGCCTGCGTGCCAGGTTGATCGAAGAGCATCGCCTGACCGCCGGGTCCGACGACGGCCTGCTGATCGGTTTGCAGCTTACGGATTCCGGCCGCTACAGCCGTCCCAATGCGCACGGCCGCCCTGAGCCGCGCATTCTCTATCATCATCCTTTCCTCGATCGGCGGCTGGGTTTGCCCGCGGACTTTCCCGTGCTGACCGACACCGACATTGAGGGCATCATCGAAAACTTCTACAAGGCCGCGCTGCTCGCCTGGAGGCTGGGCTTCGACTTTGTCGATATAAAGCATTGCCACGGTTATCTCGGCCACGAATTTCTCAGCGCCCACACTCGCACCGGCCGCTACGGAGGAAGTTTCGAGAATCGCACCCGCTTTCTGCGCGAGGTTGTTGAGGGCATTCGTTCCATCGCCCCGCAACTCGGGATCGCGGTCCGCCTTTCTGCGATTGACAGTGTGCCGTTCCATCCTGATCCGGCGAAGTCGTCCAACGGCAAGCTAGGGCCTGGAATTCCTGAATCGCACAAAAACGAAATCCCATACCGTTGGGGCTTCGGAGTCAACGCACTCGACCCGACCGAGTCGGACCTGGATGAACCGGCTCGCTTTCTGTCTTTACTGGAGCAGCTCGGAATTCGGCTGGTGAATATTACGGCGGGAAGCCCTTATTACAATCCACATTTGCAACGGCCCGCGCTGTATCCGCCTTCGGATGGCTATTTGCCACCGGAGGACCCACTGGTCAGCGTGTCGCGCCACATGGAAGCAACGCGGCGCCTGAAACAACAATTTCCCCAACTGATATTTGTAGGAACCGGTTACAGCTACCTGCAGGATTTCCTGCCGCATGTGGCCCAGGCCGCGCTGCGGGAGGGCTGGGTTGACATGGTCGGGCTGGGACGAATGGTGCTGACCTATCCCGAGCTGCTCTGGGACGCGAGCGAGGGCCGGAGCATCGAGCGCAAGCGAATCTGCAGGACCTTCAGCGATTGCACCACCGCGCCACGCAAAGGCTTGCCGTCTGGGTGCTATCCGCTGGACAGTTTCTACAAAGATTCCGAGCTGATGACCCAGCTGACCATCGCCAAGAAAAGCTGACGCAGCCATGAGGCTGAAGATCCGGATCCGGAGAAAGCAGGAATGAACATTGAATCCCTGAACGAACGACGGCGGCCTGGCCGGAAAGTGCAGGGAATTGCCGCGGCTTTGCTGCCGTATGAGGCGGACGGGAGAGTCGCCATCAAATCGTTCAAGCAACACTTGATCGCAACCCATCAGGCTGGACTGATGAACGCGGTCAACATGGACACGGGCTATGTCAACTACCTGAGCGAATCAGAAAAACGAGACGTGCTGCGATGGACTGCTGAAACCTTGGGTAAAAGCATAGCATTCGTGGCCGGAGCTTATATTGAAAATCAAACTGGCGACATCGTCGCCCTGTACCGGCAGCAGATGGACATGATCGTTCAGGCCGGAGGCATTCCGATCCTGTTTCAGAGCGTGCGGCTGCATGGTCTATCTTCCAGGGAAAAAACCGCGGTCTATCAAGCCGCGTGCCAGGGATATCCCCACGTGCTGGCCTTTGAACTGGGGACCATGTTCGCGCCTAATGGAGAAATCTTTGATGAAGAAACCGTTCGCCGCCTGATGGATATTCCCGAGATCAAAGGCATGAAGCATTCGTCGCTCGACCGCCTCGTCGAACTGCAGCGCCTCGCTCTGCGCGACGCGCATCGTCCGGACTTCCGCATTTACACGGGAAACGATCTGGGCATCAACATGATCGAGTACGGGTCCGACTACCTGCTGGGCCTGGCCAGCTTCGCACCGGAAAAATTCGCTGAGCGCGACCGCCTCTGGGAGGCCGGAGATCCGGCGTACTACGCGCTTTCAGACGATCTGCAGTATCTCGGCAATGTGGCCTTTCGCCCGCCGGTTCCGGCCTACAAGCACTCGGCGGCAGTATTCCTGCATTTGACCGGGCGGATTCCCACCGACCTGGTGCATCCTAAAAATCCAAAACGCCCCGCCTGGGAACAGGAAATGCTGCGCGACTGCGCGCGCCGATTAGGTTGTGGGTGACTTTATCGCAATTGCTTCTGCGCCGTCGTTGCGCGCCGCCCGATAGATGGCCTCGACCAGGGCTATACTTCGCCGTCCCTCGTGCCCGTCGCAGATTGGAGCTGTGTCGGCCTCAATCGCCTGAAGGAAATCCTCAAACAACGCCTGATGCCCGCGAACATCACTGACCACTGGCGATGAGGCGCTCTGGTTCTCGTCCGGCGCGACGCCGGCGCTGGCGGCAGGTGGCGGGTTTCGCAGGTCCGCCGCCAGGATGCGATCGTGTTCGAGAATCACCGTGCCTTCGCTTCCCGTAATCTCCACCCGCCGCGGATATCCTGGATAAGCCGCCGTCGTGGCCTCCAGAGTCCCCAACGCACCGCTGGCAAATTCGAGAATGGCGAGCGCGGTATCTTCCGTTTCGATCGCGTGCAGTATCGTTGCCGTGTATGCCTGCACTCGCACCACATCCCCGAACAGCCACAACAACAGATCGACGGTATGCACCGCCTGGTTGATGAGGGCGCCGCCGCCGTCCAGGGCGGACGTCCCACGCCAGCGTGAGCCGCTGTAATATTCCGGAGGCCGGTACCATTTCACTTGCGCATCCACCAACAGAGGCTTGCCGATCACTCCCGTGGTGATCCGGTCGCGGAGTTCCCGGATTCCGGGTTTCACGCGGTCCTGGAACATGACGCCAAGTTTTACGCCGGAGCGCTCCGCTGCTTCGATAAGAGCATCCGCCCGTTCGGTGCTGATATCGATTGGCTTTTCGGTCAGCACATGGAGACCGCGCTGCGCCGCGGCAATGCCCTGGGCCGCATGCAGCCCGGACGGGCTGCCAACGGCGACCATGTCCATCGGGCGATGCGCCAGGAATGCGTCGAAGTCGTGATACGGCTTGGCGCCGTATTCCCGGCAGAGGGCCGCAACTTTCCTGGCGTTGGTTCCGTAGATCGCAGCGATTTCCACTCCGGCAATCGCCCGAGCGGCGCGGGCGTGCGTCTGACTGATGTTCCCGCCGCCGATCAGGCCGATGTGAATGGTCATGAGGGATTCGCGATCACGGACGTTTCATGTTCCGCGAAGTGTTTCTACTCTTGCAACTCCGCGCCTGGTCCAACCGCGACCACAAAGTACAGAGCTGGCTTGCTGCCCACATTCCTGATTCCGTGTTCTTCGTTCGAGGCGACAAATCCGACTGATCCCGGCTCCAGGCGAAACCTCTTGTCCTTGACCGTCAGCTCGATCGTCCCTTCCCGTATCAGCCACATTTCAGAGTGGGGATGATGATGCGTGGTGGATGTGGGCGCGCCCCCGGGAGGCAGCGTGGTCTGGTGCACTTCGATGCCCTCGCCCGTAGCCAGCTTTCCCCGAAACATCATCCGGACCTGCGCGTTGTTGTTGGCCACGTGCATCGGAGCTTTGTCGAACGAAAATGCTCCTGACGGCAGGGACTTGTCCTGCGCGAAGGCCTGCAGTTCGGCGGCAGCCGGCAGAAGCGCGGGCAGCAGTAGGCACATCTCACGTCGCGTGAAAGACATCAGGCATCTCCTGTGAAAGATTGGTCGGCATCATAGCAGAGCATCTTGGCCGGCTTACAATCGTGAAATTGTGAACCATGACTTCATAAAATCTAAATGGAGGGAAGCTAGCCAGTACACGCGGAGTTGGTGTAGGCTTTTGTCCGATTACGGATTGGAGCGGAACCTTGACGATGTTGTTGCGCAAACAATCTTCTGTCGCTTATCGGACTGGCCTGATCGCGATCGTTGTCCTTGGGTTGTTCTGGGTACAGAATGCAGGCGCGCAATCGACGGACCTGATGGGAATTGCTCATGTAGCTTTGCGGGTGAACGACCTGCAGAAATCACAGGCGTTTTACAAAATGCTGGGTTATGAAGAAGCTTTTTCATTCACGGACGACGGCAGAGTTTCGGTCTCATACGTCAAAGTCAACGATCGCCAGTTCATCGAGTTGATTCCACGCAGCAACGATTCCCAGCCCGGCGGCATCCTGCACACGTGTTTCGAAGTGGCCGACATTGAAGCGCTGCACAAGGCTTATATGGAACGGGGCCTGCAGCCCACCGAGACGAAGAAAGCGCGCGCCGGCAATATGCTGTTCGTCATGCACGGCCCCGACAAGCAGTTGCTGGAGTACACGCAGTACATGCCAGATTCATTGCATTCCCAGAGTCGCGGCAAGCATCTGTTGCCAAACCGGGTTTCGACTCACATGGTCGAGGCAACAACCCTGCAATTGAAACAGTCACCGCTTTTATTGAGAAGACCCCGTCGACGACGACGAGAACGCCGCCGCCGTCCTCGGCCGCACGCTGCAGCATCTTCTCCAGCTTGTCCATGCGGTTGTGGCGGAAGGGACGCAGCTTGGCGCCGGAGAGACGGCAACCGTCGAGGATCGAGGCATGGTCGCCGGAGTCGACGATCACGGTGTCGCCGGGCTCGAGGATCGTCCCGATCGTGCCTAGGTTCGCTTGGTAGCCGGTGGAGAAGACGATCGCGTCCTCAGTCCCCATCCACTCGGCGAGCTCGCGCTCGAGGTCGACGTGCAGTGGCGTCGTCCCGTTCAGCAGGCGCGAGCCGGTAACTCCGGTGCCATAGGTCTCCAGCGCCTCGCGCGCTGCCTGCTTGACCCGCTCCTCGCCGGTCAGCCCGAGGTAGTTGTTGGAGCCGAGCATGATCGTCTCGCGGCCCTCCATCTCGACCACCGGACCGGCCTGGGAGGTGAGCAAGCGGAAGTAGGGGAGGAGGTCGTGCTGCTTGGCCGCTTCGAGCTGCTCGAGCCGATCGTGGTTGCGCGCCTTCTCGAAGACGTCGACGGGAGTGCGGGCCGTTTCGCTCATGGCGAGAGTGTAGGTTCCGGCTCCCATGGCAAAGGTGTCGATCAGCCCGGTCCGCACGCGCCGCGAGCTGAAGCGCTTCGTCAAGGTCCCCTTCGGCCTTCACCGCGACCAGCCGCAGTGGGTTGCGCCGCTGATCTTCGAGCGGATGGAGTTCCTCGACCGCAAGAAGAACCCCTGGTTCGAGCACGGCGAGGCCGAGTACTTCCTCGCCGAGCGCGACGGCGAGCCGGTCGGCCGCATCAGCGCCCATCTTGACCGGCGCTGGGACGAGTACCAGGGCGGCAGCGACGCGATGTTTGGCTTCTTCGAGACCGCGAACGACCCCGAGGTCGCCGCCGCCCTGCTCGGCGCGGCCACCGAGTGGGCGCGCGGCAAGGGCCGCAGCCGCATCCTCGGCCCGATGGACTTCACCACCAACGACGAGATCGGGATCCTGATCGAGGGCTACGAGCGGCGGCCGATGATCCTCGAGCCCTGGCACCCGCCCTACTACCGCGAGCTGATCGAGGCCGAGGGCTTCGACAAGGCGATGGACGTGCAGATGTGGGAGCTCGCAGTTCGGCGACCTCAAGGAGGGCGAGCGCTTCGACCCCTCGATCCACGCTGCAGCCGAGAAGGGCCTGCGCGAGGAAGGGATCGTGATCCGCAACATGCGCAAGCGCGAGATGGCGGACGAGGTGCGGCGCTTCATGGACGTCTACAACGAGGCCTGGGGCGACAACTGGGGCTTCGTCCCGATCACCGACGCCGAGGTCGAGTTCCAGGCCAAGAACCTGAAGCAGGTGATCGCCGAGAACTGGGCCTTACATGGCCGAAAAGGACGGCGAGGTGGTCGGCGCCGCTCTGACCCTGCCCGACATCAACCAGGTGATGGCGAAGCTGAACGGCCGCTTGCTCCCCTCTCGGCTGGCTCAAGTTCCTGCTCGGCAAGCGCAAGATCGATCAGTGCCGCGTTTTCGCGCTGGGCGTCAAGCACGAGTATCGCCATAGCGGCGTCGCCGCTGGTCTCTACCTCAAACACCTCGAGGAGGCGGCGGTCCCGGGCGGCATAGTCGGTGGTGAGATGGGCTGGATCCTCGAGACCAACGGCCCGATGAACCGGGCAATGGAAGGCATGGGCGGCAAGGTCGTCAAGAAGTACCGGATCTACGAGAAGTCGCTTGGTGGCTGATTCGGCAGCCGCACGCCCTCTAGAACTGCGGAAGGTGCGGACTGTCTTTCGCCCAGTCGCCGCGACCATCGCTAAGGTCGGAGCGGTGAGCAAAATGGAGCTAGAGCCGATTCCGGTTCGCGTCCTTCCTCATGAGACGTCCAGTGCGCTGGCCGTGCGCAGCGAGGCCAAGACCGCGGCGATAGCCGCCGCGGGCGGGGTTCTTGCCGGCGCCGCCACGGTTGCCGCCGTGCGTGCCGTGGGCGCCGTCGCGGGACGCAAGCGACCGTCGTCGCCGACGTTCCTCCCGCCGCGAGCGCCCCGCCAACGTCCTAGCCAGCCGCTCCTTCCTAGTAGACGTCCACCTACTAGGCCGCTAACCGAGGCCGATGGGCCTAAATGTCGACTCAGGGTTGACATTTCGGCCCGTCGGCGGGGTTTTGGAGGTTGAGGTGCGCCCGCCGTCGCCTTATCGGCTGCCGGGCTATGGGGGCGAGGACGGGGTTATGCGGGTCGAGGGGGGTGTTGCCACGCGTCTGTTGCACGTCGACGGCTGCCCGGTGCTGACGCGGGCCTGGGAACCGGGAAGGGCCGGGTGGCGCTGCGGGCCGAGCCGCTGGATCCGGGCTCGATTGCGGCACCCGGACCTGCGGCCGATGTCCCGGCCCGGGAAGCCGGCACCGCCGAGTTGGAGCTGGCGCTCGCGCGGATGCGGTTCGCGCTCGGGGTCGACGACGACCTGGGCGAGTTCTACCGTCGCTTCCGCCGCGATCCGCTGCTCGGCCCCCAGTTGCGCCGCCGTCCACACCTACGTCCCCGCCGCCGTCCCTGGCCCTGGGAGGCGTTCGCCTGGGCCGTGGTCAAGCAGCTGATCGAGAGCGGTCGCGCCGCTCGCATCCAGCGGCGCATGGTCGGCCGCTGGGGCGCCACGACTTGGAGCCGGACGCGACTCGTTGCGCGACGTCCCGCCCCCGGACCTAATCGCTGGCCGGGCACCGGTCGAACTTGAGTCGATGGGCCTGGCACTGAAGCGGGCGACTCGCTCTGCGCGCGGTCGCCGCCGAGGTCGCCGCCGGTCGCTGCGATCTATCCAAGCCCGCCGCCGACCGCCGCCTGCTCTCGGTGCGGGAGATCGGACCCTGGACCGTGCAGTGCCTCGGTCTCTTCGGCCGCGGCGACCCCGACTCGCTCCCCGCCGGCGACCTGATTTACCTCAAGCAGGTCGGCCGCCTGGCTCGCCTCGGCCGCCGCGCTACGGTCGAGGAGGTGGAGGAGTTCTACGCCCCGTACGCCCCCTTCCGCGGCCTCGCCGCGGCCTGGCTGGCTACCGCCGCCTGACCGAACTCAAGCGGGGGCGGCAGGCGTCGATAAGCAGACAATGGAGCGCTCTGCACGGGGCGGGAGCTGGCCCGACAAACGAGTTGACGAGTTCCTCGACCAGATCTCGGCTGGAGGCGAGGACTACCGCCGCTTGGTCGAGCGCCTCCCCGCGATCGTCTATGCCTCCGAGCTGGGCGAGAAGGGCCGCTGGCGCTATGTCAGTCCCCAGGTCGAGGACATTCTCGGCTACACGCCCGGAGGAGTGGTTGGCAGACCCCGAGCTCTGGGCGAAGCTGCTGCACCCCGAGGATCGCGAGCGGGCTCTGGCGCAGGAGACGCGCAGGACGATCGGCAACCGCAACCCGCCGCCGGTCGACTACCGGATGCTCACCCGCGACGGCCGCACCGTTTGGATCCTCGACGAGGCGGTGCTCGAGCCCGACGAAGAGGGCACTCCGGTCTGGCATGGCGTCCTCTACGACATCACCGAGCGCAAGAGCGCTGAGCAGGAGCTGGAGCGGGCTGCCGCCCAGCAGGCCGCGGTCGCCCGCCTCGGTGGGAGGGCGCTGAGGGACGGCGACCCGGAATCGCTGATGCGCGAGGCGGTCTCCCTGATGACCGAGATCGAGGGAGTGAGCGGCGGCATGCATCTGGGAGGTCGGTCGAGACGGCCGCCGGCTGAGCCTACGTACCGGCCTAGAGGAGCGCGTCGTCGGCTCCGGCCGGCGCCTCGGCGGCGCGCGACTCCCATGCCGGCGCCGCGCTCGACTCGCGCCTGCATGTGATCGTCGATGACTGGTCGACCGAGCGCCGCTTCTCGATGCCCCCGGCGCTGCGGGCGATGGGGGTGCGCAGCAGCCTCGCGGTGCCGATCGACGGCAAGCAGCGCCCTTTCGGCGTGCTCGACGTGCACTCTTCCGAGCCCAACCGCTTCACCCCCCAGGACGTGCACTTCGTCCAGGCATCGGCCAATGTCCTCGCCGATGCGATCGCGCGCCACGCTGCCGATGAGGCGCTGCGCCACCGTGTCCTGCACGACCCGCTCACCGGCCTGCCCAACCGGCTCAGCTTCGTCGAGGCGCTCGCGGCGTCGCTCTCGCGCAGCACGGTCTCGGGCTCGCCGGTCGGCATCCTCTTCCTCGACCTCGACAACTTCAAGCTGATCAACGACAGCATGGGCCACCACGCCGGCGACGAGCTGCTGCGCGCCGTCGCGCCGCGGCTGCGTGCCCATCTGCGGCCCGGAGACATCGTCGCCCGCTTCGGTGGCGACGAGTTCGGCATCCTGGTCGACCGGTTGGCCGACGAGGACGAGGCGGTAGCGATCGCCGACCGCATCGCCGCCGCGTTCGCCGAGCCCTACGCGATGGGTGGGGTCGAGCACTTCGTCACCGCCAGCGTCGGCATCGCGGTTGCCCGACCCTCCGCTCGCGAGCCGATCGACGCCGACCTGCTGATCCGCGATGCCGACGCCGCGATGTACCGGGCGAAGGAGCGCGGTCGGGCGCGCTGCGAGCTCTTCGACGCCGAGATGCGGGCGGGCGCGCTGCGCCGGCTCGAGATCGAGCGCGAGCTGCGCCAGGCCCTCGACCGCAAAGAGCTCGAGCTGCACTACCAGCCGATAGTCGCCATGCGCAGCGGCGAGATCGTCGGCCTGGAGGCACTGGTGCGCTGGCGCCATCCAGAGCGCGGCCTGCTCGATCCCGGCGACTTCGTCGAGGTCGCCGAGGACAGCGGCCTGATCGAGCCGATCGGCCGCTGGGTGCAGGAGAGCGCCTGCCGCCAGGTCGCTCGAGTGGCACCAGTTGCGGCCCGACCGCCGCCCCGTCGACATCTCGGTGAACCTCTCCGCCCGCCAGGTGAGCAACCGCGAGCTCGTCACCTCGATCGACGAGAACCTCTCCAGCTCAGGCCTCGATCCCGTCCATCTGCGGCTTGAGGTCACCGAGAGCGCCCTGGTCGAGGAGTCGGCCACAGCGATCGGCAGCCTGGAGGCGTTGAGTGAGCTCGGAGTCGGCCTCGTCCTCGACGACTTCGGCACCGGTTACTCCTCGCTTGCCTACCTCAACCGCTACCCCTTCGACGGCCTCAAGATCGACCGCTCCTTCGTCGAGGTGCTGGGAGTGGAGCAGGAGCGAACGGCGATCGTCGAGGCGATCGTCGGCATGGCCCGAGCCCTCTCCCTTGACGTGATCGCCGAGGGGGTCGAGAACGAGGCGCAGCTCTCAGAGCTGGCCCGGCTCGGCTGCGACTACGCGCAGGGGCACCTCTTCTCGCGGGCGCTGCCGGCGGAGAAGGTCACCGCGCTGCTCAGCGAAGGCGCTCCGCTCTATTCGGGGATCTCGCCCGGCAGATAGGCGTTGCTGAGCACGCTGTCGGTCGGCGGCAGCGAGGCGATCAGTTCGTTGTCGCGCATCCAGCCGGTGAACACGCGCCACTGGCTCGGATCCATGTAGGCGTAGGGGTGGCCGTGGCGGGGTGGGTTGAGCAACGGCAACGTCGCCGCCAGCTCCGCCCGGGTCAGCTTCGGGTCGAGGTCGGGGTTCGCTTCAAGCAGCGCTTTGGCCGTCGCCTTGGGGTTGGCTGCTGCTGCCGCCGTTCCACGCGCCAGGGCTGCCAGGAAGAGCCGGAACTTCTGCGGGTCTTCTTCCAGCGCTTCGCGCTGGGCGACGAGGACGAGCTCGTCGTAGGTGGGCACGCCGAGCTTGTCGACCGGGGTGACGACCGGCTGCTGGCCGCGCAGCCGCAGGTCGACCCCCTCGACGTTGCTGAAGCCGCCCAGCATCGCCTGGGCGCTGCCGCTGACGAGCGCTGGCAGCAGGCCGAAGCCGACGTTGACCGCCTTGACGTCGGAGGGCGTCAGGTTGGCGCGGGCGAGGATCGTCTTCAGGTAGGCGTCCTGATAGGGGATTCCGGCGGTGGCAATCGTCTTGCCGCGGAGGCCGCCGACCCCCTTGATCCCGGACTTCTTCAGCCAGATCATCGAGGTGAGTGGGCGATTGACGAGGGCGCCGATGGCGAGCACGTCGAGGCCCTGTTCGTGGGCCAGCAGCACCTCGGGCTCGTAGGAGATCGCCAGATCGGTCTGCCCGGCGGCGAGGAGCTTGATCGGTGCGGCCGGGTCGGCGGGCGTGTGGATGCTGACGTCGAGCCCCGCTTCTTTGAAGTAGCCGAGCTTCTGCGCCATGTAGATCCCGGCGTGGTCGGGGTTGGGGTAGAAGTCGAGCGTCAGGCTGAGCGGCTGCGACTCGCCGGTCACGTCTTCGCTCTTCTCACCGCAGGCGGCGAGGCCGAGGCGAGAGGGCGACCAGGGCAACGGCGAGAGCGACCACCGCGGTTCGGGTGCGCTTCATCCCTGCTTTCTATCGCCAAGTGACGATGTAGCGCTCTGCGAGGGCAAGGAGGCCGAAGAGAGCAAGCGCCATCACAGCAACCAGTGTCACCGCGGCGAAGAGGCGCGCGGTCTCAAACTGACCGCTGTCCAGGTGTATCAGCACGCCCGAGTCCAGATTCCGCACCCGCCCACTCGCCGAAGACGGCAGCGATCCCGGTGATTCCAGCCGCGATCTTGGCGCCACTGAAGGCGAAAGGCAGCGCGGTTGGCGCCTCCACGCGCCAGAGAATCTGTGGACGTGAGGCATCGAGGGTCCGCATCATCTTTGTCGCCTCGGGATCAACCGAACGCAGGCCGTCGAGTGTGTTCACGGCGATCGGAAAGAAGCAGACGAGGGCCACGATCGCACAGCTTCGGGCCGATCCCGTAGCCAAACCAGACGACCAAGATCGGCGCAATGGCGAGAATCGGAATCGCCTGCGAGGCGACAATCAGGGGGTAGAAGGCACGACGGAGCGTCTCGGAGAGGTGCATGGCGACGGCAAAGCCGATGCCGGCGATGAGTGCGCAGCCGAACCCCAGCAGCATCTCCTTCAGCGTCACCCAGGCGTTTTCGGCCAGCAGCGAGCGGTTCTGTCCCACAGCGATTCAGCGATTTCAGTCGGTGACGGGACGAGGATGCTTTCGAGATTCAGCAGGTCCGCGAGCGCCCCCGTGCTCGCAGCGACCTGCCAAGCCCCAACCAAGCCCACGATCAGCAACCGGGCAGTACCCAGCGTTTCATCGTCCCACCCCTTCCGGTGCGCTTTATGTACGCATAGGGAGAAAAGCGCACCGGAAGCCCTGGGGCTCATTTGGTCCCCCTCGGAGGGCATGCATGGCCCGCTCGCGTGCGGCGACGAACTCCGGGTCGGTGACCGCTTCGTCGCGGTCGGCCGCCCGCGGTTCGGGCGCGCTTAGCTCCTCCACCACGCGTGCAGGGCGCGCCGAGAGCACGGCGACGCTGTCGCAGAGGTAGAGCGCCTCCTCGACGTCGTGGGTGACGAGGACGACGGTGCGCGGGTCGGCGGCCAGCGCACCCGCCAGCCACTCCTGCATCTCGGCGCGGGTGATCGCGTCGAGCGAGGCGAAGGGCTCGTCGAGGGCCAGCACCGGCTTGCCGGCGACCAGGGTGCGCAGGAAGGCGACGCGCTGGCGCATCCCGCCGGAGAGCTCGGCCGGCCCTGCGCGCTCGAAGCCGGCGAGGCCGAAGCGGTCGAAGAGGAGGCCGGCCTCGCGCCGCGCCGCGGCGCGGCGCACGCCGCGGTTTCGCAGCGCCAGCGCCGCGTTGTCGATCGCCGAGAGCCAGGGCAGCAGCATGTCGCGCTGGGGCATGAAGGCGCAGCGGGCCAGCCGAGCCTCGGAGCTCGAGGCCATCGCCGACGTCGACCTCGCCTCGCTCAGGCTCCTGCAGTCCGGCGACCAGCTCGAGCAGGGTCGACTTGCCGCAGCCCGAGGGTCCGACCAGACCCAGGACGCCGTGCGCGGGGATGTGGAGGTCGAGGCCCTCGATCGTCCGCAACTCGCCGTAGGAGTGCCGCAGGCCGCGGATCGAGACGGTCGACCCCGGGCGCCTCGCCGTAGGCAGGCGAAGCGCTTTCGGCGGCGAATTCCTTGGCTTTCGCGGGCATCTTGGGTATCCTGGCGCACTCGCGCTCCTGACCAAAAAGGTCAGGAAAGTCGATAACCAACCCGCGCGAAGCTCATATGGACCCGGCAATCATCGTCTTCGGACTAGGAATCGGCGTACTCGTCGGCATGACCGGCATGGGCGGGGGATCCCTGATGACCCCGCTGCTGATCCTGATCTTCGGCATCCAGCCGACGACCGCGATCGGCACCGACATCTTCTACTCCGCGGTGACCAAGACCGTCGGCGGTTGGCGCCACTTCCGGATGAAGACGGTGAACATGGAGCTGGTCAAGTGGCTCTCCTTCGGCAGCGTGCCCGCGGCCGTGATCGGCGTCGCGATCGTCTCGGTGCTGCAGAACCACATCGGCGAAGAAAGGCTCGACGGGCTCGTCTACGCGGTGCTCGGCGGCACCCTGCTGATGGTCGGGATCATCACCCTGACCCGGGCCCTGATCCTGCGCAACCTGGTCGACGAGCGCGACCGCTTCGACGTCGAACGCCGCCACAAGATCGCCGCCGTGGTGATCGGCGCCACCACCGGCTTCGTGATCGGGGTCACCTCGGCCGGCTCGGGCACCGTGATCGCGATCCTGCTTATCGCCGTCTACCGCCTGGCGCCGAAGAAGGTCGTTGGCACCGACGTCTTCCACGCTGCGATCCTGCTCTGGGCCGCCGGCATCGCCCACTGGATCGGCGGCAACGTCGACTTCGTCCTCGCCGGCAACATCCTGCTCGGCTCGATCCCCGGCGTAGTCATTGGCGCCGCCCTCTCCGACCGCGCCCCTCAGGGCTTCATCCGCACGGCGCTCGGCGTGGTCCTCGTCGGCTCCGGGATCGTCACCATCCAGAAGGGCGACCCGAACGTCTGGCCGATCGCGGCAGCTGTCGCCGCCGTCGGCCTCGGCGTGCATCCTCGCCGCCCCGCACTGGCTGCATCGCCGCCGCCAGCAGGAAGCAGCGCAAGCGGCCGACCGCGCGGGCAAGCTGGCGCCGGACGCAACCGGCTGACTGATTAACTAGCTGTCTATGCGCGTTTCGGCGAAGGCTGACTATGCGGTGCGCGCGGCGGCGGAGCTGGCGGCCGCAGAGGAGGGGCCGATCAAGGGCGAGAAGCTCGCCGAGGCGCAGGACATCCCGCTGCAGTTCCTCGAGCACATCCTGCTCGAGCTCAAGCACGCCGGCATCGTCCGCGCCCGCCGTGGCGCCAAGGGCGGCTACTGGCTCGCCCGCCGGCCGACGAGGTGACGATCGCCGACATCGTCCGCGCGGTCGAGGGCCCGATCGCCCACGTCCAGTCGGCCCCGCCGGAGTCGATCGAGTACCGCGGCAACGCCGAGCACCTGCAGGAGGTCTGGATCGCCGTCCGCGCCAGCCTCCGCACCGTGCTCGAGCACGTCACCCTCGCCGACCTGGTCAGCGGCGAGCTGCCCAGCGAGGTCGAGGCCCTGGCCGCCCAGCCCGACGCCTGGGCAGCCCGCACCCCGCCGACGGGCCTGAAATACGCCTATATGGTGTGAAATCGGCCCATCGGCTGTGATTCGGACTTAGGGTGAGAGCCGGAACGGCGGATACTGGTCGGTCACCAGGGTGAGGGCGTAACCGGTGACGCGGTTGTGCCAGCGGATCGTGCCCTCGATGAATTTGAAGATCCCGCGCGGGTAGCGGCCGGTGAAAAGGATCGCGAACCAGGCGCCGATCACGGCGAAGAAGGCCGCCGATCGTAGAGGAAGAAGAGCACGATGTAGTGGGGGATGGCGAGCAGCCACTTGACCAGCGGCATCCCTCGCTCGAGCTGCCTCGCGTCCGGGTAGGCGAAGTCGAGGTGGACCGCCTGCTGCCCATCGGTGGACGGGTATTCGATCGTCCATCAGCAACCAGGTAGACGCCGATCCGGTTGCCGAAGCGCAGCAGTTCGAGGTTCCAGTCATACCACCAGCGCGGGTACTTCTTGCCGGAACAGCAGCATCAGGACGAGCGGCAGGAAGATCGATGCTGCCGACCGGCGATCGCCCCGCTGAAGCCGTGTGATTGGCCGCTGCCGGCGAGCTCAGCGCCGGGCAGCAGTCCGATGACGATCGCGATCGGGATCACGGTGAAGATCGCGGAAGAAGGTCGTCAACCGGTTCAGCTGCGCGCTCCGGGTAGTCGACGGAGAAGGTGACTGGGTAGGACGGCGGCATCGCTCTCCCCTTTCGCAGGTTTGTGCAGATGATTACCAGCCTGGCGGCCCTATTCCTTCCGGTGCGCCTTATGCACCTCTTGGGTGCATAAGGCGCACGCGGAGTAGTCAGTCGGCGGCCGGGACTCCTCCCGCGACGACGTTGACGAAGTTCTCCAGGTGCCGGGTGGTCCAGCACTCGAAGGCGCCGTCGCAGTAGCGCTCGTAGGCGGCCATCACCGAGTCGCCGTAGTTCCAGTAGAGCTTCGGCTCGGGGTTGAGCCAGAAGAGGCGGCCTGCCCGCTCGGCGACCTGGGCGAAGACCTCGGCGTGGGGCTCGCGGCCGTTGGTGCGGGCGTCGCCGAGCACGATCACGGTCGAGCGCGGGTCGAGGTCGTCGGAGATCTCGCCGAGGAACTCGAGCCAGACGCGGCCGTAGTCGGTGTAGCCGGAGACGTCGGCGACGCCGCCCTCGCTGGAGATGCGCTGGGCGATGACGCGGAAGTCGCGCTCGTGCTCGAAGACCTCGGTCACCTCGGAGATGCGCTCGATGAAGACGAAGCTGCGCAGCTTGCGGAAGGAGTCGTGCAGGGCGTGCAGGACGGAGAGGAAGAAGACGCTGGCCGAGGTGACCGAGGTGGAGACGTCGCAGAGGACGTAGATCTCCGGCCGGCGCGGGCGCTTCGGCCGGTAGCGCAGGTGCATCGGCACGCCGCCGGTCTCCAGCGAGGCGCGCATCGTCCGCCGCACGTCGACCGTCCGGCCCTTGCGCCGGCCCGCGCTGCTCGTGGCCCAGCGTCGCCAGGCGCCGCTTCATCTGCGAGACGGCGCGGTGCACGGCGGCGAGGTCCTGGGTCGGGCTGGTCGGCAGGGCGCGGTCGAGCTCGGCCAGCGGGCGCGAGGGGGGCAGGGTGGAGGTGCGCTCGATCAGGTCGCGCTCGAGCTCGCGCCGCAGGTGGCGCTCGAAGGCGTTGAGCTGGTCGCGGTCGATCGGCGGCAGCTCGGCGGCGCCGTCCTCGGCCGGCGGCTGCGGTCCCGGCGGAGAGCCCCAGCGTGCGGCGGATCCGCTGCACGTCGACGCCGACCACGCCCGAGCCCTCGCCCTGGCGGCCGAAGGCGGCGATCGCCAGCCGCGCCAGGTCGCGCATCTCGCCGTCGTCTGCCCTCGAGGATCGCCTGGCGCACCTGCTCGCGCAGCTCGTCGATGTCGAGCCGCTCGCCGCCCTCGTGGCGCGCGCTCGGTCTCCTCGATCCCGCGCTCGATCGCCTCCGCCTCGGCGGCGCGGAAGAACCAGCGCTCGAACAGCAGCTCGAACAGCCGCCGGTCCTCCTGGGACTTGGCGATCGTCGCCGCCAGCGCCTCGCGGAAGTCGTCGCGCGAGGTCCAGGGCACCTGCTCCAGCGCGGCGAAGGCGTCGAGGATCTCCGAGGTGCCGACCGCGACGCCCTCGCCGCGCAGCTCCTCGCAGAAGCCGAGCAGCTTCGCGGCCAGGCCCGGCGGCCCGGCCTCAGCCTTGGGGCCGTACGGGCTCGGCAAGCTTCACCCCGACCCGCTCGGAGACCAGCTCGATGTCGGTGCGGTGCTTGACGATGATCGACATCGACTGCTCGAAGGTCTCGCGGTCGATGTCCTCGGCGCCCATCAGCAGCAGGGTCCGCGCCCAGTCGATCGACTCGGCGATCGAGGGCGGCTTCTTCAGGTCCAGCGCCCGGATCATCCGCACCACCTCGACCATGCTGCCGCGCCAGCGCCTCGGGCAGCTCGGGCGCGTGCAGGCGGACGATCTCCATCTCCCGCTCCAGCTCGGGGTAGTCGAGCCAGAGGTAGAGGCAGCGCCGCTTCAGCGCCTCGGTCAGCTCGCGCGAGTTGTTCGAGGTGAGGACGACGATCGGCATCGTCGTCGCCGAGACCTGGCCCAGCTCGGGGATCGTGATCTGGAAGTCGGAGAGCAGCTCGAGCAGCATCGCCTCGAACTCCTGGTCGGTCTTGTCGATCTCGTCGATCAGCAGCACCACTGGCTCGGGGCTGGCGATCGCCTGCATCAGCGGGCGCTCGAGCAGGAACTCCTTGTCGAAGATGTCGCCGTGGACGTCCTCCCAGCCGTCCTCGCCGCCGGCCTGGATCCGC
The DNA here is from genome assembly GCA_963699935.1 of Terriglobia bacterium. Lineage (GTDB taxonomy): Bacteria > Acidobacteriota > Terriglobia > Terriglobales > Acidobacteriaceae > JAIQFF01. The sequence goes on along the minus strand of CAVOVU010000009.1, from coordinate 46,159 downwards.
AGCAGCTGCTTGCGGTAGTTCCACTCGTACAGCGCCTTGGCCTCGTCGAGCCCCTCGTAGCACTGCAGGCGGATCAGCTCGCGCCCGGTGGCGCGCGAGAGCGCCTTGGCCAGCTCGGTCTTGCCGACCCCCGCCGGACCCTCGACCAGGACCGGCTTCTCAAGCCGCTGGGCGAGGAAGGAGACCAGCGCGGCGGGCTCGTCGGCGAGGTAGCCGACCTGCGCCAGCGCGTCCTTCACCTCGGCGACAGAGCCATCGGCCATGGGGGCGATGATAATCCGGCGCTGTGCTCGACCTCGCCCTGCCGCTCGCCGACGCTGCTGCCGCACAGCGCCGGCCCCTACATCGCGCTGGTCGCTGATCGGCTTCGCGATCGGCATCCTCGGCCACCTCAGCTCCGGCCCGCTGGCTGGTCGCCGCCGGCGTGATCCTGATCTTCCTCGGCGCCTTCCTCTTCCCGCTCGCGGTCAACCTGACCCAGGACAACCCGCACCCGTCGAACCGCCCGAAGAAGGCGCGAGCCGATCGTACCCTCCCCTAGCGCGGTCGTCATTTTAGCCGATCTATATGGTTGAATATGACGAGTCAGCGGTATTGCGTACGATCGGGCTATGGGACGGCTTGACGAGGTCGACCTCTCACTCTCGCTCAGCCGCCGCGAGGAGGAGCGGGACCTGGGCGCGGCCTGGGACCGGCTGACCGAGCTGCGGCTGACGCTCGGCGGCCTGATCGGCGAGCGCGGCGATCGGCCCGCCGGTGCTGGTCCTCTTCGAGGGCTGGGACGCCTCGGGCAAGGGCGGCTCGATCAAACGCCTCGTCGCCCCGCTCGACCCGCGCCACGTCCGCGTCGTCCAGTTCGCCGCCCCGACCCACGACGAGAAGCGCCACCACTTCCTCTGGCGCTTCTGGCCGGTGCTGCCGGGCTGGGGCGGGATGGCCGTCTTCGATCGCTCCTGGTATGGGCGGGTGCTGGTCGAGCGGCGTCGACGGGCTCGCCAGCCGCGAGCAGTGGCTGCGCGCCTACGACGAGATCAACGCTTCGAGCGCAGCCTCGCCGACGAGGGCACGATCATCGTCAAGCTCTGGCTCCACATTTCCGAGGAGGAGCAACTGAAGCGCTTCGAACGGCGTGCCGCCGACCCGCTCAAGGCCTGGAAGCTGACCGATGACGATTGGCCAACCGGGCCAAGCGTGGCGAGTACGAGCAGGCGGTCGAGGACATGCTCGCCCGCACCGACCAGCCGCGCGCTCCCTGGCATCTGATCGCCGCCGATTCGAAGCGCTATGCCCGGGTCGAGGTCATCCGCACCGTGATCGAGGCGATCGAAGCCGGGACGCGAGCCGCGCATAGAGCCGCCCCGCAGCGCTAGCTTTACGTCAACGCCCGACCCGACTCTCGCCAGGAGGCCAACCGCCTTGAGCCGATTCCGCATCCTCACTCTCTTCGCTGCGCTGCTCGCGCTGGCGACGGCGTTCGCTGCCTGCGGCGGCGGCAGCAGCAACGACCCCGAAGCGGTCGTCGACGAAGCGACGCTGCAGGGGATCGAAAGCGGAACCTCGACCTCTCGCTGGGATCGACATCAAGGGCGAAAAGAGCGGCCACGTCGAGGTCAGGCCTCCGGCCCGTTCCAGTCCGAAGCGAAGCCGAATACCCCGAACTCGACCTCAGGCCAGCGCCAAGGGCAAGGTCGGACGGCGAAAAGGTCGACTTCGAAGGCGCCTTCACCCTGCTCGGCAACAAGGCCTACGTCGGCTACGAAGGCACCGAGTACGAAGTCGACCCGACCACCTTCAGCTTCGTCAAGTCGCTGCTGAAGGAAAAAGGCGCGGTCGGAAGGGAATCGGGCGAAGCGACCGGCTGTCAAGAAGCGGCGAGCGGGCTCGAAGTCGGTGACTTCGTCGAAAACCTGAAGGGCGAAGGCAGCGCCGACGTCGGCGGCACCAGCACGACCAAGGTCAGCGGCGACCTCGACGCCTCCGGGGCGATCGATGCGTTCTCCAAGCTAACCGAAGACCCGGCCTGCAGCGAACAGCTCAGCGCCGCCGGAGCACCCACTGGAGCGGAACTCGACGCCGCCAAGGGCATCGTCGAAGAATCGATCAAGAGCGCCCACGTCGACCTCTACGTCGGCGACGATCACATCGTCCGCCGCATCGTGGCCCAGGCGAAGATCGAACCGCAGCAGGGGACCTCGGCCGGAGGCGCCAAAAGCGTCGAATTCGACCTCGACCTCAGCCTCGACCGGCGTCAACGAAGATCAGACGATCTCGGCGCCGAAGGGCTCGAAGCCGCTTAGCGACCTCTTCCTCAAGCTGGGCGTCAACCCGATCGAACTGCTCGGCGCCTTCCAGGGCAGGGCGGCGGTAGCGCCGGTGGCATCGGCGGCCTGCTCGAAGGCCTCAACGCCTCGGAGGCATGCAGTAGCCGCGTTCCTGCGCAGTCCATATGGCTGGCCGTACCTGCTGACGCCACTGATCCCGCTGGCGGTGGCGCTGGACCTGGCAGACGCCAGCGCCGGCCTCGTCTTCGCCACCTCGGCGCTGGGGATCGTCCCCACCGCGGCGCTGATGGGCCGCGCCACCGAGGAGCTGGCGGCGCGTTCGGGGCCGGGCATCGGCGGCCTGCTCAACGTCACTTTCGGCAACGCGCCGGAGCTGATCATCGCCCTCTTCGCCCTCGGCCAGGGCCTGCACGAGGTGGTCAAGGCCTCGATCATCGGCTCGATCATCGGCAACATCCTGCTCGTGCTCGGCGCCTCGATGCTCTTCGGCGGGCTGGGCCGCGAAAAGCAGACCTTCAGCAGCACCGGCGCCAGCGTGCAGACCTCGATGCTGCTGCTCGCCGCCGCGGCGCTGATCATGCCGGCGATCTTCGAGCTGGTCGAGGGCAAGGGCCTGCCCCTGCCCGGGGCGGAAATCGTCGACTACGGCTCCACCGTCGAGCACCTCTCGCTGGCGGTTGCGCTGGTGCTGATGGTCACCTACGTCGCCGGCCTCTTCTTCTCGCTCAAGACCCACCGCGACCTCTTCAACCCCGAGTACGGCGACGAGGGCACGGCGGGCTGGTCGACCCGGACCTCGGTCCTGGCCCTGGCCGGTCGCCGGCGTCCTGGTCGGGGTGATGTCGGAGGTGCTGGTCGGCTCGATCAGCGAGGCCTCGCACGCGATCGGCCTCTCCGAGTTCTTCATCGGCGTGATCGTCGTCGCCATCGTCGGCAACGCGGCCGAGCACTGGGTCGCGGTCCTGGTCGCGATGAAAGACAAGATGGACCTCTCGGTCAACATCGCGATCGGCTCCAGCGCCCAGGTCGCCCTCTTCGTCGCCCCGATTCTCGTCCTCGCCTCCTTCTTCATCGGCCCCCACCCGCTGGCACTCGTCTTCAACGGCTTCGAGCTGGGGGCGATCCTGATTGCGATCCTGATCGCCAACTACGTCACCCAGGACGGCGAGTCGACCTGGTTCGAGGGCGTGCAGCTGCTCGCCGTCTACCTGGTCTTCGGGATCGCCTTCTACTACGCCTGAAGCCTTTTAGCCGCTACACGACCAAAATGCTTCAACGAGCAGTGGCCAGCTCGGCGAGGGCGCCCAGCACGACATCGTCGTGCGTTTTCGGCGAGACCTTGGGGAAGGCCTTGGCTACCTTGCCGTCGGGGCCGATGATGAAGGTCGCGCGTTGCACACCCATGTACTTCTTGCCGTACATCGACTTCTCGACCCAGGTGCCGTATAGCTCGGCCACCGCGTGGTCAGCGTCGGCGAGCAGGGTGAAGTCGAGGTCGAATTTGCCGGCGAACTTTTGCACCGCCTCGACCGTGTCGGGGGAGACGCCAAGCACGCGAGCTCCGGCCTTCTTGTATTCCGCGCGGCGGTCGCGGATGCCGCAGGCCTGGGTGGTGCAACCTGGGGTATCGGCGCGGGGATAAAAATATAGTACGACCGTCTGGCCCTTGAGGTCGGAGAGCTTGACCGGATTGCCGTTTTGGTCGGGAAGCGTGAAGGACGGAGCCTTGTCGCCAGCTTCGAGCACGCTCGGACCCTATCCGTCTTCCCGGCGGGTGACGCCCTCTGGGCAGTGAGCCCCCGACAGATCGAGCTTTGTTTCCGCTTTGCGAGACTGGCTCCCTATGTCAGCTCGGCAATGCCTTGGCTGCGCAGAATGCGAACAAGCGCGTTCTTAACGAGTAGTTCCTGACTGGCAAGCGCCTGCAGAAGCTTTTCCTTCGGACCCCCGCTGAACCTGACGAATTTGCTCTGTCTCGCCGGATCGAAGCGGAAGGCGGCTCCAAATCCCGACTGCCGTGCCCCCCGCAACTTCTCTTCAACCCAACCGGAGAGGGTTGTGTACGGAAGGGGCGGCATCTTGCTGTGCCGCTTTTCTTCGGGCCTAATAAGCAGGCGCCCGTCCGGACAGAGAACGTGGCGATCCAGGCGACTTTGGTAGCACTCCAATAAAATCTCCCAGCCGACCACAGTTCTCGCGCCCAACAGACGAGACAGCCCGCTCGTACTCGGATTGAGCGGCACAGGTCGAGCGGGCGCTTTCTTTTTCAGCTCTGCCAAGGTCAACGCCGCCATTTCCTGAAGGCGGGAGATGATCACCGCCTCGTTCTGTTGGTATGCCCGCCGCTCGTCATCCAGGTCTCGTTGCCCGCTCGTTGCCTCGTCATCCCTGACCTGTTGGCTTTCCAGGGCGCTGCGAAGTTCGTCGCGAGAGTCAGTCATGTGCCCTTTGGCCGACCGTTTCAAGTGGATGCTGTTGATCTACGTGTCGGCGCGGGGATAAAAATACAGTACGACCGTCTGCCCTCTGAGGCTGGAAAGCTTGACCGAATCACCGTTCTGATCGGGCAGCTCGAAGTTAGGGGCTTTGACGCCTGCCTGGAGCATGGGGCGGGAGGCTAGCTCAAGAGTCCGCGTCGTTGACCCCAGCGCCACCGAGCCTCCTGCAACAATGCCTAAGAGATGAAGCCTCTACGCTCCCACTGCTGCGCCTGCCGAGAAGGGCAAGCTGCGCTTTGGCCTGCCCGGCAGCGCCAAGGAGCGTGGCGAGCGGATCAAGGCCGCGATCAAGGCCAACCGCGAGACGCTTCGCCGGCTTGCGAAATAGGCCTTGACGATCTACCTGGAGTTGGGCGACTACTGCGAGATCGCCGCAGAACTACTCGGAACAAGCGCTGAGCAAATCGCTCGCCTTCCGAGAATCGCGCTTGCCGATTCCGCCCTGGCTGCGCCGGGGGCCGGTTTTGGCGATCAAGACGCCTATCCGGATTTGATCGAAAAGGCTGCCGTCTTGGTCGAGCATCTGGCGCGAAACCATCCGCTTCCCGACGGCAACAAGCGAGCCGCCTTCCTATCGGTGTGGCTGTTCATGGAACAGAACGACCGTCCCTTTGACGGCGAAGCACCAGACACCGACGTGCCGATGGTGGAGAAGATCGCCACCGGCGAAGCGACTCCAAACGAAATCATCAGTTGGCTGGAGAAACGCACCGCCTCCACCCGATGACACTTGCCCTGACGATTCTCGGCGGTGTTGCGGCCGCCGCAGTTGCTGCGGTTCTAGCTCATCGCTTGACGTCTCAGCGTGATCAGGCAACCCGCCGAAGCAATCTACGCATCGAATACCTGCTGGGTGCGTACCGAGCCCTTGCCGATGTCGCCCATCGCGACCTTGATCCAGCTACTGAGCGCGTCCAGGCATTCGAGCAAGGCCTTGCGGACATTCAGCTTCTCGGCTCCGAAGAGCAAGCGGCAATGGCTATCCGTGTCGGGCGGCAGTTGGCTGCGGAGCGCCGTGCGGACTTTGATGACTTGCTTCTGTCCCTTCGGATGACCTCAGGAAAGAGCTTGACCTCGAGCCACTTGCTTCGACCCCCTCTCATGTCAGGGTCGTCAAGGGCGACTAATGACAGCGGGGCGTGTCGGCGCGGGGATAAAAGTAGAGGACGACTGTCTCGCCCTTGAGGCCGGCGAGACTGACCTCGTTGCCTTCCTGGTCCGGCAGGGTGAAGTCGGGTGCAGGTCGCCGGCAGCGACCATCTACTGGGGGTCCTCGTCGCTAGGTGGCTCGTCGCCGCCCGGAGGCTGCTCACCGCGAGGTAGATCCTCGCGGCCGGGGTCCTGGCCGTCCTCGCCCTCGTTGAGCTCGTCGTCGCCCTGCTCGAGCGCGGTCTCAGACACCGAACCGCCCGAGCCGGGGTGGTAGCTGGTTTGGAAGCTCTCCAGCACCTGGTCGCGATGGTTTTCGTCAACCGGTACCTCGTCGGAGATGCGGACCCACTCGGCGCCCTCGTAGGCCTCCATGTTGAAGACCTCCTGGTCGAGCGAGGTCGAGTCGTCGACGACGACCAGGACCTCGGTCTGGGGGTTGAAATAGGTCCCCGGCTGCATCAGCAGGTCCTCGACTTCGTAGAGGTTCTCCTCGGCGGCGCCGGCCATCAGTCATCCAATCCTATGAAATTTGCGACCTGGCGCTCGGTCTCGGCCTCCACGTCGAGCGGCTCCTCGCCCCGCGCATGCGCCGTTCGTTGCGGGCGACACCAGCTCGCGCACCTCGGGCGCAGCTTCTCGTCGACGCCGGGCTCGGTCGCGCCGGCGCTCGAGCAGGCGCGCCACCTCGGCCTCGACGTCGAGCGGCGCCTCGCCGGCGCTCGCGCCGGTATGACTTTGCCCGCAGCATCTGGCGCACCTCGGTCCCTTCACGCGGTCGATACCGGCGGTCGCAGGCCGACCGACGCGGCGGGGGGTCCGGGTCGATCGCGTACGGCCCTTGCCGATGCCCTGCCAGGCCTTCCCGAGCGGGCGAAGGCAATGGCTGCGACGGGCAGGATGGAGAGCGTGATCAGCGACCAGCACGTAGCCGCTTTGCAGATAGGTCAATGCCAGCGGGCAGACCATGGCCCAAGGGTAGGGGTCTGCGCATTCCCGTTCGCCATCCGGTACCCTTGACCCTGGTTGACTGACCAGTCAATCGGTGGTCGTCGCCTCGCGGCGAGGCCGCACGTAACGGCTTACGCACGGACAAAAAGGAGCTTCGACCAGTGGTTGACTTCACCCTTACCGACGAGCAGAAGGATCTGCGCGAGATGGCGCACAACTTCGCGGAGAACGAGATCCGCAAGGTTGCCTGGGAGTACGACAAGGACGGCACCTGGCCTCAGGACATCATCAACAAGGCCTGGGAGGTCGGGTTGATGAACACCCACATCCCCGAGGCCTACGGCGGTCCGGGCCTCGACTACCTCTCCGGCTGCCTGATCGAGGAGGAGATGGGCTGGGGGTGCTCGGGCATCGGCACCAGCCTGATGGCCAACGGCCTTGCCTCTGCGCCGATCACCCTCGGCGGCTCCGAGGAGACGAAGAAGAAATACCTCGGGATGCTCGCCGAATCGCCGAAGCTGGCCTCCTTCTGCCTGACCGAGCCCGACGCCGGCTCCGACGTCTCCGGGATGAAGACCCGCGCCGTCAAGAAGGGCGACAAGTACGTCATCAACGGCTCCAAGTGCTTCATCACCAACGGCACCTACGCCGACTACTTCACGGTCTACGCCAAGACCGATCCCGAGGCCGGCAACCGCGGGATCAGCGCCTTCGTCGTCGACGCCGACCTCCCCGGGGTCTCGGTCGACAAGAAGGAGGACAAGATGGGCCAGCGGGCGTCAAACACCGCGACCATCTCCTTCGACGAAGTCGAGATTCCGGCCGAGAACCTGCTCGGCGAGGAAAACAAGGGCTTCAAGCTGGCGATGATGACCCTCGACCGCACCCGTCCTGGCGTCTCGGCGATGGCGGTCGGCATCGGCCGCGCTGCTTTCGAGTACGCCGCGGAGTACTCCAAGGAAAGGGTTCAGTTCGGCGTGCCGATCGCGATGCACCAGGCGATCCAGTTCATGATCGCCGACATGGCGACCAAGGTCGACGCCGGCCGCCTGTTGGTCTGGAACTCGGCAGTGCTGCTCGACCAGGGCAAGCGCAACACGCTGGTCTCCTCGGAGGCCAAGCGCTTCGCCGCCGACTCGGCGATGGAGATCACCGTCGACGCGGTCCAGGTCTACGGCGGCTACGGCTTCATCAAGGAGTACCCGGTCGAGAAGCTGATGCGCGACGCCAAGATCATGCAGCTCTACGAGGGCACCAGCCAGATCCAGCGCCTGGTGATCGCCCGCGAGGTGCTGCTGCCGCGCAACATCGACGAGACCACCCCGGAGGCCGACGCCAAGGCTAAGGCCGCCGAGGGCAGCCAGTCCGAGCAGGCCGCCGCGACGGTCTAACAACGCCGCCGACGGGACGAAATCCTCGGGATAGCCGAGGATTTCGTCCCGTCGGCGGGCGGTTTCAGGTGCGGGCGGTGGTGCGGGCGGCCTTTTGGCGCCGCAGCTTGTCCAGTTCCACCTTGCGTAGGCGGACTGATTCGGGGGTTACTTCTACGCACTCGTCCTCGCGCAGGAACTCGACCGCGGCTTCGAGAGAGAGGCGGGTCGGCGGCGCCATGCGCTCGAGCACGTCGGCGCTGGCGGCGCGCATGTTGGTCTGCTGCTTCTCCTTGATCGCGTTGACGTCCATGTCCTCGGCGCGGGCGTTCTCACCGATGATCATCCCCTCATAGACCTCCTCGCCGGGACCGATGAAGAGCGTGCCGCGGTCCTGCAGCCCGATTAGGGCATAGCCCGCGGACTTTCCGCGGCGGTCGGCGACGATCGAGCCGGTGGGGCGGAGGCGCAGCTCGCCCGCCCAGCGCTCCCAGTCCTCGAAGACGTGGTGCATCACCCCAGTGCCGCGGGTCTCGGTGAGGAACTCGGTGCGGAAGCCGATCAGCCCGCGCGCCGGCACCAGATATTCCATCCGCACCCAGCCGGTGTCGTGGTTGGCCATCTGCTCAAGGCGGCCCTTGCGTCCCGCCAGCAGTTGGGTGATCGCGCCGACGTGCTCCTCGGGGGCGTCGATCGAGAGCCGCTCGACCGGCTCGTGCAGCTTGCCGTCGATCTCTTGGGTGAGCACCCGGGGCTGGCCGGCGGTCAGCTCGAAGCCCTCGCGGCGCATCAGCTCGAGCAGGATGACGAGCTGCAGCTCGCCGCGGCCCTGTACCTCCCAGGCATCGGGGCGCTCGGTGTCGCGGACTCGGATCGAGACGTTGCCGACCAACTCGGCGTCGAGGCGGTCGCGAACCTGGCGGGCGGTGAGCTTGCTGCCCTCGGTGCCGGCCAGGGGCGAGGTATTGATCCCGAGCACGATCGAGAGCGAGGGCTCATCGACTGTGATCACCGGCAGCGGCCGTGGGTCCTCGGGGTCGGCCAGCGTCTCGCCGATCGTCACCTCTTCCATCCCAGCGACGGCGATGATCTCTCCCGGCCCCGCCTCCTCGGCGGGCACCCGGTCCAGCGCCTCGGTGATGTAGAGCTCGGTCACCGTCGCCCGCTCGACCCTGCCGTCCGCCCGACACCAAGCGATCTGCTGGCCCGAGCGGATCGTGCCGTGGTGGACCCGACAGAGCGCCAGGCGGCCGACGTAGGGAGAGGCGTCGAGGTTGGTCACGTGCGCCTGCAGGGGGTGGTCGGGGTCGTGTTCGGGCGCCGGAATCTTCTCCAGCATCAGGTCCATCAGCGGGGACGAGGTCGGTGCCCTCGGCGCCCTCCTCAAGCGAGGCCCAGCCGGCCTTGGCGTTGGTGTAGACGATCGGGAAGTCGATCTGCTCGGAGTCGGCGTCGAGGTCGATGAAGAGCTCGTAGACCTCGTCGACGACCTCGGCGATGCGGGCGTCGGGGCGGTCGACCTTGTTGACGACGAGGATCACCGGCAGCTTCGCCTCCAGCGCCTTGCGCAGCACGAAGCGGGTCTGCGGCAGCGGCCCCTCGGAGGCGTCGACCAGGAGCAGCACGCCGTCGACCATCGTCAGGCCGCGCTCGACCTCGCCGCCGAAGTCGGCGTGGCCGGGGGTGTCGACGATGTTGAGCTTGACCCCGTTGTAGTCGACGGCGGTGTTCTTGGCGAGGATCGTGATCCCCTTCTCGCGCTCGAGGTCCATCGAGTCCATCACCCGCTCGGCCACGTCCTGGCCCTTGCGGAAGGCGCCGGACTGCCAGAGCATTGCGTCGACCAGCGTCGTCTTGCCGTGGTCGACGTGGGCCACGATCGCGATGTTGCGAAGGTCGTCTCGGGTGGTCATCAAGGCAGGGGGAGGTTAGGGGAAGAAGAGGCCCGCCAGGTGGCGGGCCTCGTACTGCTTAAGTGCGGTGCGCGACTACGAGGTCTGCTGGACGCTCGCCGCGGCCGGGCCCTTGGGGCCTTCCTCGGACTCGTAGCTCACCTTGGCGCCCTCCGTGAGGGACTTGAAGCCCTCGCCGAGGATCGCGCTGTGATGGACGAAGACGTCCTTAGAGCCGTCGTCGGGCGTGATGAACCCGTAGCCCTTGTCGTCGCTGAACCACTTGACTGTTCCAGTGGGCATGATTGCCTCCACTTGATGTGCTGCGAACGCGGAGGCTTCGGTAAAGCAACGACGCGAGCGCTAGACACGACTTTGCCGGATATCAATCCGACCTAACGCCGGGGACCGTAGCAGGCATCGGCGTCCTTGCACGCGGCGCTTCGCGAGTGACTGATCGTCAGCGGCAGCAGCCGTGTTCGAGGAAGCCGATGGCTCGGCCGATACCGTGATCGAGATGCACCAGGGAAAGGCACTCGCCGCCGGGCGGGCGGCTCGTCGATGCTGCGGTCGCTTGCGCTGCTCGCGCATGCCGGCGTCGGCGCGGCGGCTGCCGGCGGCCACCCGACGGAGCCTCTCGCCGCGGCTGGCCGAGCTGGCGAAGCCATCGGTGCGCTCGGCCTCCGCGCGCCGAAGCAGGCAAGAGCTGGGCCTTGCCCGGAGGGCCCCGGCAGCCTGCTGCGCGAGGGCAACCGGGTCCTCGTCTACGTGCGCTTCGACCACGGCGCCGCGGCGAGCGTCGACGCACTGCGCGCCGCCGGCGCGAAGATCGTCAACGTCAGCCGGCGCTACCAGACGGTCACCGTCGCGGCGAAGCCGGCGGAACTGCGCGAGCCTCGCCGCGTCGCACGGTGTCGCCGGAGTCACCGAGGCGCTGACGCCGGTCGCCTCCGCGGCGACATTGTCCCGCCGGCACAGTCGTCTCCGAGGGAGCGAACAGCTGAACGCAGCGGAAGGCGCGGAGAAGCCCGCGACGAATTCGCCGTCGACGGCGCGGGCGTCACCGTCGGCATCCTCTCCGACTCCTTCAACCAGGCGACGGAAGCGGCCGACGGCAGCGGCCCGATCGAGACGCACGCGCGACCGACGACGCCAAGCGGCGACCTTCCCGGGCACCGGCAACACGTGCTGCGGACAGGGGACCCCGGTCGACGTCCTCGAACGACAAACCCGAACCCGAGAAGAACCGGCGGACGAGGGCAGAGCGATGGCGCAGATCGTCCACGACCTCGCACCGGGGCGAACCTCGACTTCGCCTCCGCCTTCAACGGAGAAACCTCTTTTGCGAAAAACATCGAAGAAACTCGCGAACGGCCGGCGCCGAGGTGATCGCCGACGATGTCTTCTACTTCGAAGAGCCGTTCTTCCAGGACGGCCCGGTGGCGGTTGCGGTCAACAAAGTCGTCGGAAGGCGGAGCGACCTACCTCTCCGCGGCCGGCAACGACAACCTCTTCGACTCCGAAGGGCACGAAATCGCCTCCTGGGAAGCGCCGGAATTCAGAGACTCGGGGGCCTGTCCGGCGGAAGTGCAAAGCGCTTTCAGGCGCGAATCAACGAACCATTGCCTCGACTTCAATCCCGGTTCGCAGACGGACCGAACGTTCGGAATCAAAGTCGCGCCAGGGGCGAGCCTCACGGTCGACCTGCAGTGGGACGAACCTTGGAACGGCGTCGCAACTGACCTCGACGCCTTTCTGCTCGACGCCAGCGGTCAGCTGATCGCGGCTTCCGCGGAAGACAACATCGGCAACAGCCAGAAGCCGCTCGAGATCTGTCCAGTGGGAAAACGAAAGCGGCTCCGCAGCGGACCGTGCAGCTTGTGATCAACCGCTTCTCGGGTGGCAGTCGCGCGCCTCAAGTTCGGCCTGCTGGAGAACGGCTTCGGCGTCGCAGCGCACCGAGTACCCGCGGTCCACCGGCGAAGACGTCGTGGGCCCGACGATCTTCGGCCACAGCGGGGCCGCGAAGCGCGATCTCGGTGGGCGCGGTGCCGTTCGACGACACGCGAAGCACCCGAGAGGAATACTCCTCGCGGGGGCCGGTGAGGCACGACTTCGGGCCGGTCGTTGGGACCGAAGCCGCCGCGCCTCTGGGATCTGCCGAAATCGTCGCCAAGCCCGACGTCGTGGCGACGGACTGCGGCCAGACGACGTTCTTCGCGAGCTCTGCGAAGGGGGATGGCACTTCTGCGGCACCTCGGCCGCGGCGCCGCATGCCGCTGGCGTGGCGGCGCTGATGCTGGACGACGAACCGGGCGCAACGCCGGACGAAATCCGAGACGGCGCTGCAGCGCAGCGCCATGACCGTCGGCGCATTCGGCCCCTGCGCGGTCGGCGCGGGCCTTGTCGATGCCGTGGGGGCGATCGAAGAACTGCCCAGCCCACCCCCGTTCACGCCGCCGAAGAATGCGCAACACCAGAACCCGAAGGGTCCGTGGAAGAAGCGCAGGCCCCGGGCAACTGGGGGTTGGAAGCACCGCCGAGCCTCTCCTCGCCGTGACGCAGGCGTCGGAACCGGAACCGCAGCCAGCCTCCCGCTCCGCGCACGTTCTTCCGCTCGCAGCCGCGCCAGGCTGATCCGCACCCATGCGCGGACCGTGCGGGTGGTCTTCCGCTTCGGCTCCAACGAGTCAGGCGTCACTTTCGCCTGCCGGATCGACGGCGGGCTCTTCCGCCTGCCCGCAGAGGCTGGCGCGCCGGTTCGGCGTCGGCCCGCACACCGTGCGGGTGGTCGGCCCGCGACGCGAGCGGCAACGGGGACCACACCCCCGCCGTCTACCGCTTCCGCGTCAAGCGGATTCCGCTGAGCCTCACGGAGCCGTCCCGGCGGCGCCGCGCCGGGCGATCCGGTGCCCGGCCAAGAGCAGCCCCAGCAGCGCCGCGGCGCTGCCGAGGACGAGCGGGTCGGTGAGGCTGAGGCCCTCCAGCCTGGTGCCGAAGTAGACCGAGATCGCGGTGATCGGCAGGTAGCCGACCACCGTGGTCCAGGCAAAGCGCCAGGTCGGGCACGCGGGCGGCGCCGGCCGCGTAGCAGACGAGGCTGAAGGGGACGATCGGGATCAGGCGCACGGCGAGCAGCAGGGTGGCGCCGCCGCGCTCGATCATCGCCTCGGTGCGCTCGAAGCGCTCGGTGCCGAACCAGCGGTCGAGCAGCGGCCGCGCCACGGAGCGGCCGATCGCGAAGCAGAGCAGCCCCGGAGAGCAGCCAGCCGACCATCATCAGGGCCAGCGCGGGGAAGAAGCCGTAGACGAATCCCGCCGCTGCGTCGACGATCTCGGCCGGGTAGAAGACGAAGGCGTGGATCAGCGCGAGGGCGAGGATCAGCAACGGCCCCGCGACCCCGAGGCTATCGAGCTGGCTGCGCACCTCGGCGGAATCGCCGTGGAAAGCGGCGACCACCGCGTCGTGCAGCGCCGGCACGGCGAAGATCAGGCCGGCGAGCAGCGCGATCCCGGCCAGGGTGGTCGCAGCGGCAAGGAGAGACGGCTTCGGCTTCTCCACGCGCTGAGTATCGCCGGGAGACGAAGCCGCCGCCGGCCCCGGCGGTTGCTACCGAGTCGTCGCCTTCCGGTACCCGCTCTCGTCGAGCACCAGGCGCCAAGGTCCCGAGGCGGATTCGGTGGCGCGGAAGTCGGCGAAGTCGAAGGTGAGGATCGGCAGCTCGTGGCGCTCGGCGATCGCCATCAGGCATGTATCGGCGAAGCCGAGGTTGAGGTCGGCGTAGCGATCGTCGAGCTCGACGGCGCGACGGAACAGTCCGGGTGAGATGTAGGCGACGCTATGAATGGCCATCCGCGACTTGCTTGAGAAACGTCGAGCGGCGAAGCCCCCTACACGCTTCTCCGACGAAGTGATCGACCTCGGTGAGGACTGGGGTCGGGATCATTGCCTGACGACGCAATTGCCCGAGCAGCGCAGTCGGCGAATCCATGCGCGGAGTCCCGCGCGTCGAGGGCGGAGACGAGCGGGGCGGTGTCAACCAGGATCTTTCTCACTCGGACCCCTTTTCGGTCCCCTCGCCGGGTCCCCACGGCTTGAGCCCGATGTACTTCTCGAAGTTGATCCCCCAGTCGCCGGGGCCTTCGATTGAGCCGAAGTACTCGGGCCAGTTCTCTTTGTCATAGTCGAGGGCGCCGAGTTCGATCAGGCGCACGACCGTTGCGGAGAACGACTCGTCGCCGAGGGCCTGCTTGCGCACGAGCTCCTCGACGCTCTCCGGGAGGTAGATGGTTCGGCGGGGCATCGTCTGCGGCATCGAGTCCGAGTATGAACGGGTGCAATCATACCCGTGGCGCGCAGAAATGCGCGGAATCTGTGACCGACTTTCCGAGCGCTACCCGCGCAGGCGCTCGGCGAGGCCCGAGAAGCGGCGGCCGCTGTCGTCGCGCCGCACGGCACCCTCCAGCGCGACGCGGTCGCCGATCAGGACGCAGGCGCTGCGCGCGCGGGTGATCGCGGTGTAGAGCAGAGGGCGGGTCAGCATCCGCGAGTGGGAGCGGTGGCAGACGCCGACCACGACCGGGACCTCGCAGCCCTGCGCCTTGTGGACCGAGATCGCGTAGGCGAGGCGCAGCGTCGCGGTCTCGCCGATAGGGAACGGTCAGCGCCGCCCTCGTCGGTGCGACGACGATCTCCTCCTCGTCGGGGTCGTCGGCGCGGAGGAAGACGATCGAGCCGTTCATCAGGCCCAGCTCGTGCGAGTTGCGCGTCTGGATCAGGCGGTCGCCGATCCGGAAGCGGTCGTCCGACGCCCGCTTGCCGTCGGGGTTGAGCCGCTCCCGCAGCGCGCTCGTTGAGGGCGTCGATCCCGACCGCCCCCCGGTACATCGGCGCCAGCACCTGGACGTCGCGGATCGGGTCGACCCCGAAGCGCTTCGGGGCCCGCTCGGCGACCACCTCGACCACCGTGTCCAGGGCGCGCTCGGGTTGGCGCGGTCGACGAAGAAGAAGTCGTGGTCCTGGTCGCCCGGCCGGCTTCAGGTGCGGCGGGCGCCCCTGGTTGATCTCGTGGGCCGCGGTGGTGATCATCGAGCGCGCCGCCTGGCGGAAGATCTGGGTGAGACGGACGACGGGCGCGATCCCGGACGCGATCAGGTCCTCGAACGGCTTGCCGGCGCCGATCGGCGGCAGCTGGTCGGCGTCGCCGACGAAGACGACGTGGGTCGACTCGGCCAGGCCGCCGAGCAGCACCTCGATCAGGCGCAGGTTGAGCATCGAGGACTCGTCGACGACGACGAGGTCGACCGGGCAGCGGGTGGCCCGGCTTGAAGTCGGGCTCGCGTCCCGGCATCCAGCTCGAGCATGCGGTGGATCGTTTCCGCCTCGTGTCCCGGTTGTCTCCTCGAGGCGGCGGGCGGCCCGTCCGGTCGGCGCGCAGAGGGCGAAGCTGACCTTCGCCGCCTCGGCCTCCTCGACGATCGCCCGCGTGCAGGCCGTCTTGCCGACCCCGGGCCCGCCGGTCAGCACCGAGACCCGCGCCGTGAAGGCGCCGCGCACCGCCGCCCACTGCTCGTCGGTCAGCCGGCGTCCCTCGGCGTCTTCGCGGCGGCTCCTCAGCCGGGCTCGTGGTCGAGGTGCGGCGGCGCGGCCAGGCGGGCCGCCAGCGTCCGCGCCACCGCCAGCTCGCACTCGTGGGTGTGCCCGCGGTAAGCACGCCCCTCGTCGAGCAGCAGCCCGTCGGCCTCGACGAGGACCTCGGGATCGGGTTGCAGCCCGAGCAGCTTGCCGACCTGGCGGGCGAGCTCCGTCCACCGGCAGGTAGGTGTTGCCCTGCTGCTCGGCCTCGGCGAGGACGTAGACCGCCGCGGCCTGGGCGCGGCGGTCGGACTCGGGCGGCACGTCGGCGGCGAGGGCGATCCTGTCGGCGCGGGCGAAGCCGACCCCGTCGACCTCGGTCAGCCGGTAGGGGTCCTCGTGCAGGACCCCCAGCGCCTCCTCGCCGAAGCGAGCGTGGATCGGGCCGCCAGGTGGGCCAGCCCGTGCGGGGCCAGCTGGACGTGGAGGTCGCGGATCGCGCGCGACTCGTTCCAGGACTCGGCCGCGGCCGCCGCCTGGTCGTCGCTGACGCCGCGCAGCGAGGCGAAGCACGGTGAGGGTTCTCGGCGATCGCCCGCAGCACGCCCTCCCCGTGCTGCGTCGACCAGCCGCTCGGCGCGGGCCGGGCCGATGTTGCGCAGCGAGGTGAGGTAGGCGATCTGGCCCTCGCGGTCGGCCGGGTCCAGCGGCCGGGCGCCTGGGCGCGCAGCTGGCGCCCGTAGCGCTTGTGGTCTGTCCACTCGCCGCTGACTTCGGCGCGGTCGCCCGCTGCGAGGTGGGCGACGGGCCCGACCAAGACCATCTCTCTCCTGACTCGGCTGTCCTCGACCTCGAGCACCGCGTAGCTGCGATCCTCGGCGCAGAAGGTCACGCCAGCACTTCAACCGTGCCCAGTGCCCGGTCGCATCCGCGTCGAAGAGGGTCGCCGTGCCGTTCACACCCCAAAGCTAGCCTGCCGCCAAGATGGGCAGCCGAGCGGCAAACGTCCGGACTCTGCGGCAGCTGCGTGCACCAGCAGCTGGTGCCGAACACGCGGGGCTCGGTCTTCTCGCTCTGCCTGCGCTCGCGCGAGGACCCGCGCTTTCCGCGCTATCCGAGGATCCCGGTCGCCGTCTGCCCCGGCCACGAGCCGCGTGACCGGGGCGGGGAGGCGAGCCTTCGCCTCGGAGCTCTTCCTAGCTCGCGGCCATCGGGTCGGGCTCGCCGAGCTTGGTGATGTCGGGCGCCTCGTAGGACTCGCCCACCTTGCCGCCGAGGACGAGGAGGCGGATGCCGTCGGCGCCGGGCCAGACCTTGCGCATGATCCCGGGGCCGATGCGGGCGACGTGGTCGGAGTCGAGCGGGAAGCGCTCGCCGGTCGATCTCGATCTCGCCGCGCCGCGCAGGGTCAGGTAGACCTCCTCCTGGCCGTCCCGCCGTGGTCGTGTTCGGGGTAGTTCTCGAAGTTGGGCGGCATGTCGATGATCTGCATGCCGAACGATTCGACGCCGAGCTCGGCCCGGGCGCGCTTGAAGGCGCCGCCGTAGATGGCCTCCATCTCGTCGATCTTCTTCACCGCGTATCCGCTCATCGTCTCCTCCTGAAGTCGGCTGGCCCCGCCGGACGGGGAGCGGCGATCCTAATCGATTTGCACGAACGTTCGTGCTTTTTCTGTACGCTGAGCCAGGTGAGCGCCGCGCCGAGACACGCAGCCGGAGGAGCTCGACGGCCGGCAAGGGCGCCGAGACCCGCGCCGCGATCCTCGACCGCGCCGTCGACCTCGCCTCGGCCGAGGGCCTCGAGGGCCTGACGATCGGCCGGCTGGCCGCCGAGCTGGAGATGAGCAAGAGCGGCCTCTTCGCCCACTTCGGCTCCAAGCAGGAGCTGCAGCTCGCGACCGTGGAGGCCGCGGCGGACCGCTTCCGCGCAGCGGTGATCGAGCCGGCCGCTGGATGCTCCCGACGGGCGCCCCGCGCCTGCGGGCGATGGCCGACAGCCTACCTCGCCCACCTCGACGGTGGCGCCTACTCGGGCGGCTGCTTCTGGGCCGCGACCTCGGCCGAGTACGACGACCGCCCGGGCCCGGTCCGCGACGCGATCGCCGGCGCGCTCGATGCCTGGCTCGGCGAGCTGGAGCGCCAGGCCGGCGGTCGCCGGCGTCGCCGAACCCGGCCGGCTCGCCTTCGAGCTCTACGCCGTCGTGATGGGCGCCAACTCGCGCTTCCGGCTCACCGGCGACCGGCGGGTCTTCGAGTACGCCCGCGCGATCGATCGACCGCCTGCTCGCGGAGCTGCCGGATGAGTCGCGCTGAGCCCGATACCGGGCCGCGCGGGCGGCCGCCGACTTCGTCCGCCGCTTCGCCGAGTACTGGCAGGCGCCGACAGCCGGAGGCGCCTCGACACGGTGCTGGCGCGAGCGCGTGCGCCTCGTCGCGCCGATGACCCCGATCGACCGACACCCTCGACGACGGCCGGCGCGCCTTCGCCGAGCTGTTCGAGCTGATCGCCGGACCTGACCGGCGAGGTGCACCGCTGGGGCGCCACCGCCGACGGCGTCCTGATCGAGTTCACCCTGCAGCGGCACGGCGGCGGCAGGCCGATCTCCTGGGACGCGGTCGACCGCTTCGTCCTCGGCGAGGACGGCCTGGCCACCGAACGCGTCACCTACTTCGACTCCGCCCCGATCGTCCTCACCGTCGCTGCGCCGCCCGCGCGCCTGGCCGGCGTTCCTGCGGCGCCCAGCTGCGCCGCCGATCCCTGCGGCCGGCGTCAGTCGAGCAGGCCGACCTGGCGCAGGATCGAGACCGAGTCCGAGTAGACGTCCTTGCGCTTGATCAGCCCGTCCTCGAAGGGATCGAGTCGATTCCGTCCCAGCTGACCGTGTGCCCGCTCGGCGGGGCCTCGAGATCGCCGCGGCGCATCGTCTTCGTGTGGGTGGCGGTCGCCGTCCACTCCTGGACGACCAGGCCCTCGCGCACGTAGAGGCGCCGGGTCTCGAACCTCATGTCGGGCCAGCCTCGAAGATCGTGGCGATGTGCGCCCGCACCTCCTCGCCCTGCGCCGACTCGCCCGCCGTGTGGTTGGCGAAGACCATGTCGGGCGCGTGCATGGCGACGATCGCGTCGAGGTCCTGCGCGTTCCAGGCCTCGTTGTAGCGCCCGATCGTCTCGGTCAGCGCCTCGATGCCGTCGCGCTCGTCCATGTGAGGGACTGTAGCCCGAGATCGACTCGTGCGTAAGACGGCACGTTGTGCGCGCCCCACGCGCGTTGGGGTGACCTAGCCTGCGGCGCACGAACTCCTTCTCAAGGTTGACATCAGATGACAACACTTCTAACATCACGCATCATGCCCCGGACCACATTCGATCTCGACGCGACCGTGCTGGCAGATCTGCGTCGCCGGGCCGCGGCGGAAGGCAAGAGCATGGGCCAGGTGGCTTCCGAGTTGCTGGCGGGCGGTCTGAGCGAAGAGGCGCCCGCTGAGCCCCGGCCACTGAGCTGGGCGAGGAAGGACATGGGTCCCTTCAAGGTCGACCTCGAGGACAAGGAGGCGGTCTGGAATCTGCTTGACCGCGAGGAACTGGAAAGGGGATCGGCTTGAGCGCAGCGATTGACACCAACGTCCTGCTCTACGCCTCGAACTCGAGCAGCGAGTGCTTCGACACGGCATATTCCTTGGTCAGGCAGCTCGCCCACGGCCCGGAGCTTCTATACGTCTTCTGGCCCGTGGCAATGGGTTTCCTTCGCCTCGCGACCAATCCCGCGCTCACCGATGAGCCACTGTCGCCATCCGAAGCGCTCGCATCGCTGAGTGATCTGACCGAACGCGACCACGTACGCACCCCGGGCGAGGCTTCCGGTTTCCTTTCGGTCTTCCGAGAAACCGCTTCGGCCGGTACCCGCGGCAAGGATGTCACCGACGCCCATATCGCCACTTTGATGCGTCAGCACGGCGTCAGCACGATCTACACACGCGACCGTGACTTTCGCCGCTTCGACGGGATCAGGGTCAAGGATCCGTTCTCTTTGTAGTGGACCGAGTGCCCAAGGGGGATCGTTAAGGTCGACGTCAGCCTCCGAGGAGCGAGCATCAGGCTTCCGGGCCGGCATCAGGGCGTCGCTAGGGTTGGCGCCACCGGAAACGAAGGTCGAGGAGGCGTGGAGTGGACGTTGCGATTGGATTGCCAAACGCTGTGCCGGGGACGACGGGCGAGCAACTTGTCGAGTGGGCGCGCCGTGCCGAGGCTCGGGGGTTCTCCAGCTTGGGGACGATCGACCGCATCGCCTATGAGAACTACGAGCCGCTGACGGCGCTCGCCGCCGCGGCCGCCGTTACCGAGCGGATCGGGCTCTGTACATCGGTCCTGCTCGGCCCATTGCGCACCAATGCCACCGAGCTGGCCAAGCAGGCGCTCAGCGTGCAGGCGCTTTCCGGCGGCCGCTTCACGCTCGGGATCGGCCTCGGCGGCCGCGACGACGACTACGAGATCAGCGGGATCGAGACGCGCCGCCGCGGCCGCCGCCTCGACGCGATGCTGGAGCGGATCGAGGAGATCTGGTCCGGCGGGCAGGTCGGTCCTTCGATCGAGGGCTCGCCCGGCCTCGTGGTCGGAGGTCACGCCGACGCCTCCTTCGCCCGCGCCGCGCGCTTCGGCGATGGCTGGATCGCCGCTGGCACGGGACCTGAGCAGTTCGCCGAGGGCGCCGGCAAGGCGAGGGCAGCGTGGTCGGAGGCCGGCCGGGAGGGGGAGCCCCGCACGATGGCACTCGCCTACTTCTCGCTGGGCGAGCGCGCCGAAGAGGACGCGAGTGCCTACCTCACCGACTACTACGCTTGGCTCGGCGAGGACATCGCGAACTTCATCGTGGCCGGCGCCGCCAAGGACGCCGAGTCGGTGCAGCAGCAGATGGCGGCCTACGAGGCGGCCGGCTGCGACGAGCTGATTTTCTTCCCCTCCTCTGGCGATGCGGTTCAGGTGGACCTGTTCGCCGGAGCCGCCGGCCTCTGACTCGATCCGACCCGGGCCTATGGCTGATGACCTTCCGATCCTCCTCTTCTCCTCACCGGGGGAGTGGGAGACGTGGCTGGAGGAAAATCACACCGCGGCGGAGGGGCTCTGGCTGAAGATCGCCAAGAAGGGTTCGGGCGTTGAGAGCGTCATCTACGCCGAGGCGCTGGAGCTGGCACTCTGCTTCGGCTGGATCGACAGCCAGAAGCGCGGCTTCGACGAGAGGTACTTCCTGCAGCGGTTCACGCCCCGGCGACCGCGGGGCAAGTGGTCAAAGATCAACCGCGAGAAGGCCGAAGGACTGATTGTGGCCGGGGCGATGCGGCCCGCCGGGCTGGCCGAGGTGGACGCGGCGAAAGCCGACGGGCGCTGGGAGGCTGCCTATGCCGGCCAGCGTACGGCCGAGGTTCCTGCGGACCTCCAGCGAGAGCTGGACGGAAATGAGGCTGCACGCGAGTTCTTCGCCACGCTCGACAGTGCCAATCGTTACGCCATCCTCTACCGGCTGGAAGAGACGAAGAAGCCCGAAACGCGGGAGCGACGACTGCGAAAGTTCGTCGGCATGCTGGAGCGCGGCGAGAAGATCCACGGCTGAGGCAGCTCAGGGACGTGGCCTTGGCCCGGGCCTCCGCCCCTGGCTACTACTGCGTGAAAGCCGAACGAGCCGCTTGCAGGCCGACGTTCGGCTTGCTCAAAGTAGCCGTAGGTCCCTTCGTCGAGCAGCTCTCGCGCGGCTTCGACAACAGCACCGAGGGCCGCATAGGCGAAGGCGCCGCCGACCGAGATGCGGCGGACTCCGACGCCGGCCAGTTCGGACACAGAGGGGGCGCCGGGCCGGCCAAGGACGTTTACTGGGAGATCGACGGAGGAGACGAGCTGGCGGATGTCATCGAGGCTGACCAGGCCGGGTGCATAGAGGACGTCGGCGCCGGCCTCCTGGTAGGCCTGCAGACGGGCGATCGTGTCGGCGAGGTCGGTGACGCGGCGCAGGTGATTCTCCGCCCGCGCCGTGAGGACGAGTCGCGATGGGCCCGCCGTGTGCGACCTCGGCCGCCGCGGCCACCCGTTCGGCAGCAAGATCGATGCCGTAGATCGGCGCGTCCTCACGCCGGCTGTAGTCCTCGATCGATGCTCCGGCGAGGCCGGCGTCGAGAGCAAGCCGGATGGTCTCGGCCACCCCCTCGGGATCGTCGGCGAAGCCGTTCTCGAGGTCGGCGGAGACCGGCAGCTCGGTTGCCTCGACGATCGCTGTGGCGCTCGCGATCGCCTCCTCCACGCTCATCGACCCGTCCAGCCGCCCCAGGGTCGCCGCGGAGCCTCCGCTTGTCGTCGCAAGTGCCTGGAAGTCGAGTGAGGCGAGCAGCTTCGCCGAGCCCGGATCCCACGGATTCGGAAGCAGCAGCGGCTCCTCGCCGCTGTGCAGGGCCAGAAACCTCTCGGCACGATCGGCTTGCCCGCTCATCCGGATCCCGAATTTACTCGTTCCGGACAGCCAACCAACCCGGCCGTACACTCGCTCCATGGACCGTGAGCTTCTCGCCCGAACTCTTGCCGATGCCGGAGAGCCCGACTACCGCGCCTCCCAGGTCTGGGAGTGGGTGGCGCGCGGGGCGCGCTCCTACGAAGAGATGACGAACCTGCCGGCGGCGCTGCGCGAGCGCCTCGCGGCCGCGGTGCCGCTCTCGACGCTCACGCTCGAGGCCGAGGCGAAGTCCGACGACGGCACGGTGAAGGCTCTCTTCCACACCGCCGACGGGCGGCCGATCGAGGCGGTGCTGATGCGCTACCGCGACGGGCGCCGCTCGGTCTGCCTCTCCTCGCAGTCGGGCTGCCCGCTGACCTGCTCCTTCTGCGCCACCGGGCAGATGAAGTTCGGCCGCAACCTCAGCGCCGACGAGATCCTCGACCAGGCCCTGCACTTCCGCCGCACCGAAGCGATCGACCACGTCGTCTTCATGGGGATGGGGGAGCCGACGATGAACCTCGACGCGGTGCTCGGCGCCTGCGAGCGGCTGCCCGACCTCGGCGTCACCCACCGCCGCACGGCGATCTCCACGGTCGGCTGGGTGCCCGGCATCGACCGCCTCGCCGAGTGCGAGATGCCGGTCAGCCTCGCCCTCTCCCTGCACGCGCCCAACGACGGCCTGCGCTCGCAGCTGATGCCGGTCAACGACCGCTACCCGCTGGCCGAGGTGCTGGCCGCCTGCGAGCGCTACCGCGCCCGCCGCCGCCGCAAGGTCTTCGTCGAGTACGTGATGCTCGACGGCGTCAACGACCGTCCCGAGCACGCCCGCCAGCTCGCCGCCCTGCTCGACCCCCGCGCCTACAAGGTCAACCTGATCCCCTACAACCCGACCGGCGCCTACGACGGCTCCCCGCCCGAGCAGATCGAGCGCTTCCGCGCGATCCTCGCCGAGCACCGCCTCACCGCCACCGTCCGCCTCACCCGCGGCCGCGACATCGCCGCCGCCTGCGGCCAGCTCGCCGCCACGCGCCGGCTAGCCGTCGGGCTCGCTCAGGTCGCTTTGCAGTTCCAGAGTGACGCCAGAGGCCTGCGAGCGGGACGATGTTTGGCCGGTCAGCCAACTAGGATCGCGGCGATGCCCGTCGAGAGCCGTCAAGCCGCCGCGTCGCATCGAGCCGCCGCAGCAGCTGAGCGCCAACCCGGTGCGCCGCGTTGCCGACGACGTGCGCGCCGAGTTCAGCGTGCGGCGCCGCGGCGCCTACCCGCCGGGCCCGCAGGACTTCAGACTTCGGCCGCACCCTGCAGGCGGCGCGCGACCCGCTGCCGCTGCTGCTCTCCCTCTACGAGGAGTACGGGCCGATCTTCAGCGCCCGCCTCCTGCACCACCCGGTGATCTTCATGCTCGGCCCCGAGGCCAACCACTTCATCACCGTCGCCCACCCGGAGAACTTCCACTGGCGCGAGTCGAGCTTCGGCGACCTGATCCCGCTGCTCGGCGACGGCCTGCTGACGATCGACGACGCCTACCACGACCGCGCGCGCGGGATCATGATGCCGGCCTTCCACCGCGAGCAGGTCTCGGCCTGCGGTCGAGGCGATGATCGCCGAGGCGACGCCGGCGATCGAGCGCCTGCGCCCGGGCCAGGTCGTCGACATCTACGAGTGGATGCGGGGCCTGGCGATGCGGATCGCGATGCGGGCGCTGCTCGGGCTCGACCCCGACGAGGCCGGCAAGGGCGCCGCCGCCGCCGAGCACTTCGAGCGGGCGCTCGGCTTCTACGGCATCGACTTCCACCTGCGCCTGCTGCGCGGCCCCGGCTCGCCCTGGTCGAAGATGGTGCGCCTCGCGCGCCGTCCTCGACGAGATCGTCTACGGCGAGATCGCCCGCCGCCGCGCCGACCCCGACGAGGGCCGCCGCGACATCCTCAGCCTGCTGCTCGGCGTCCGCGACGAGGCCGGCGAGGGCTTCTCCGACCAAGGAGGTCCGCGACCAGGTGATGACGCTGATGTTCGCCGGCCACGACACCTCGACCTCGACCCTCACCTTCATGATGCACGAGCTGGCCCGCCACCCCGACGTGGTCGAGCAAGCTCTGCGAGGAGCAGGACCGGGTGCTCGGCGGCGCGACGCCGAACATCGACCAGCTCGAGCGCGAGATGCCCTACCTCGACATGGTCCTCGACGAGGTGCTGCGCCTCTACCCGCCGGCCTGGATCGGGCCGCGCCGGGCGGTGCGCGACTTCGAGTTCGGCGGCCACAGCGTTCGCCGCGGCGCCTACGTCAACTACTGCTCCTGGGCCAGCCACCGCATCCCCGAGGTCTTCCCCGACCCGGAGGCGTTCATCCCCGAGCGCTTCACCCGCGAGCGCAAGGCGGCCCTGCCGCGCGGCGCCTACGTCCCCTTCGGCGGCGGCCAGCGGATCTGCATCGGCAAGCGCTTCGGCCAGACCGAGGTGAAGCTGGTGGCGACGATGCTGCTGCAGCAGTCTGCGCCTCGACGCGATGCCCGGCCGCACGATGACGGTGCGCCAGATGCCGACGCTCTCGCCACGGGGCGGCCTGCAGATGCGCGTGCTGTCGCGCGAGTAACCTCGCCCGAACGATGAGCGAGGCTCTCACCATCGCCCTGATCCTGGTGCGAGCGGAAGAGGCTTGGGAGCCAGTGCTCCTCGGCGGCCTGATCCCGATCCTCGGCCTGGCCGGGCTCGGCTACATCATCTTCCGCGCCGTCCGCAACAACGACGAAAGCAACGAGTAACCCAAGCTGACGGCGAGGGGAGGTCCGGGTCAGGGGTGGAGCGTCTGTACTTTTTGGTCGCCGCGGACCTCGAAGGCAACCACCGCCCCTCCAAAAAGTTAAGCGGAACCCCTGACCCGGACCTCCCGGGAATCGCTACTTGATGAAGAGCATCTCCTCGTACTTCGGCAGCGGCCAGAGGTCGTCGGCGACGACCTTCTCCAGCTTGTCGGCGGCCTCGCGCACCTCGCGCCATCGCGGCGAGCTGCTTGTCGCGGGCGTAGATCGCCAGCTCCAGCCCCTCCAGCTCGTCCGGGTAGGCGTTGGCCTCCTCCAGCTCGCCGAGCGCCGCGACCAGCTCGTCGACCAGGCCGCGAACCTCGCCCTCGAGCGAGGAGACGCCGGCCTCGGCGATCAGCGCCAGGTGGCGCAGCGCCGCCGGCAGGATCATCGTCTTGGCGATCGAGAAGGTCGTCTCCGCCTCGATGTTGGCGCGGAGCGCGTACTGCTCGATCCAGACCTCGAAGCGGGACTCCAGCTCGCGCTTGGAGAGCACGTTGTAGTTCTCGAAGGCGGCGACCGGTCTCGTCGGCCAGCACCTCGGGCAGCGCGTCGGGCGTGGTGCGCAGGTTCTTCAGCCCGCGCTGCTCGGCCTCGGCGTGCCACTCCTCGGAGTAGTTGTCGCCGCCGAAGCAGATCTGCTTGTTGGCGGTGTAGGACTCCTTGACGACCTCGATCACGGCCTCGGCGACGTCCATGCCGCCGGCTGGTCTTCGCCTCCAGCTTGTCGGCCAGCTCGTCGATCGCCTCGGCGACGATCGTGTTCAGCACCGTGTTCGGGAAGGCGAGCGACATGCTCGACCCCAGCGCCCGGAACTCGAATTTGTTGCCGGTGAAGGCGAAGGGCGAGGTCCGGTTGCGGTCGCCGCCGTGCATCGGCAGCGGCGGCAGCACGGTCGCCCCCAGGTCGAGGAAGGAGGCCGGCGTGTGCGGGTCGCCCTTCGCCGCTGGCGATCGCCTCGAAGACCTTCTCCAGCTCGCCGCCGAGGAAGATCGAGATGATCGCCGGCGGCGCCTCGTTGGCGCCGAGGCGGTGGTCCTGGCCGATGTTGGCGACCGAGGCGCGCAGCAGCCCCTGGTGCTTGTTGACCGCCTGGATCACCGCCGCGCAGAAGAAGAGGAAGTGGATGTTGTCGGCCGGCGTGTCGCCCGGGTCGAGCAGGTTGGAGCCGGTGTCGGTCCCCATCGACCAGTTGTTGTGCTTGCCGGAGCCGTTGACGCCGGCGAAGGGCTTCTCGTGCAGCAGGCAGACCAGCCCGTAGCGGCGCGCGACGCTTTCCAGCACCTGCATCATCAGCTGCTGGTGGTCGGAGCCGACGTTGGAGTTCTCGAACACCGGCGCGATCTCGTACTGGCTCCGGGGCGACCTCGTTGTGGCGGGTCTTGACCGGGATGCCGAGCTTGCGCATCTCCAGCTCGGACTCCAGCATGCAGGCGAGGATCCGCTCCGGGATCGAGCCGAAGTAGTGGTCGTCGAGCTCGTGGCCCTTCGGCGGCTTGGCGCCGAACAGGGTGCGGCCGGTGCGAGATCAGGTCGGGGCGCTCGAAGAAGTACTGCTCGTCGATCAGGAAGTACTCCTGCTCGGGGCCGACCGTGGTGAAGACGCGCTGTGCTCTCCTCGTCGCCGAGCAGCCGCAGCGCCTTGATCGCGGAGCGCGAGAGCGCGTCCATCGAGCGCAGCAGCGGGATCTTCGCGTCGAGCGCCTCGCCGGTCCAGGAGGCGAAGGCGGTCGGGATGCAGAGCAGCGCGCCGTTCGGGTTCTCGAGGATGAAGGCGGGGCTGGTCGGGTCCCAGGCGGTGTAGCCGCGGGCCTCGAAGGTGGCGCGGACGCCGCCGGTGGGGAAGGAGGAGGCGTCGGGCTCGCCCTGGATCAGCTCCTTGCCGGAGAAGCCGGCCAGCGCCTTGCCCTCGCCGGCCGGGCTCGAAGAAGGAGTCGTGCTTCTCCGCGGTGGAGCCGGTCAGCGGCTGGAACATGTGGGTGAAGTGGGTGGCGCCGTTCTCCAGCGCCCAGTCCTTCATCGCCTCGGCGACCGCGTCGGCGAGTGCTCGGCGTCGAGCGCCTCGCCGCCTGCGAGGGTCGCCTGCAGCTTCTCGAAGACGTCGCCGGGCAGCCGTTCGCGCTGCACGGCGACGGAGAAGACGTTGGCGCCGAAGGCGTCGTTCTCGGGCAGGGTCAGGTCGAGCGCGCCGAGGGCCTCCCCGTTGGAGCTCCACTGCGCTGCGGTCACGTTCTGCTGGCGGATACGAGTCATCGCTCTGGTCAGTCCCTCACTTGGCGTCGCGCCCGGTCGGCGGGCGCGGTTCGGTTACCGGTCTCACTCCCACTATGAAGAGCCAAAAGAGCCTAATGGCAGACGCCTCGAAGATGCCTTTGTACCGCGGGTACAACGATCGCCGAGTCCTTGTACCGCCGTCGCCGGCTGTCGCTTACACCGGTGGCGGTCCAGCTCGACACGACCGGATAGCCTGCGGACCGCGCGCGGCCGGCGCACCGTAGCCTTCCCAAGCCCAGACTCCGGAGGACTCAAGCCGCAATGTTCGTTTCCAAGGCCGCCGTCGTCGGCGGCGGCACCATGGGCGGTGAGATCGCGCAGGCGATCGCCGCCGCCGACATCCCCGTCGTCGTCAAGGACATCGACCAGAAGTTCGTCGACGCCGCGGTCGAGAAGGCGCGCGCCGTCACCGAGGGCCAGCTCGCCCGCCTGGTCAAGAAGGAGAAGCTGACCCAGGAGCAGGCCGACGCCCGCCTCGCCGAGGTGATGGGCCTGGTCACCGGCACGACCACCTACGAGGAGTTCGGCGACGTCGACTTCGTCGTCGAGGCGGTGCCGGAGAAGATGGAGATCAAGCAGGCCGTCTTCCGCGAGCTCGACGCGGCCACTCCCGGGCCACGCGATCCTCGCCTCCAACACCTCCTCGCTCTCGATCACCGAGATCGGCGAGCGACGCTGCGCCCCGACAAGGTCGTCGGCTTCCACTTCTTCTACCCGGCCTCGGTGATGCCGCTGGTCGAGGTGATCGCCGGCGAGGACACCTCGCCGGAGACCGCCACCGCCGCCTACAACTTCGCCCAGGCGATCAAGAAGCAGCCGATCGTCTGCGGCGAGGTGCCCGGCTTCGTCGTCAACCGGATCCTGATGGCGACGATCGGCGAGATCTGGCGCGCCCAGGAGGAGCAGGGCCTCTCGCTGAAGGCGATCGACGAGGCGATCGCCGCCGCCCAGGTGGCGCCGATGGGCCCCTTCTTCCTCACCGACCTGCTCGGGCTGGACACCGTCCTGCACGTCGCCGAGCACCTGAGCGAGTCCTACGGCGAGAGCTTCTACGTCCACCAGGGGCTGCAGCAGCTGGTCGCCGACGGCAAGCTCGGCGCCAAGTCCGGCGGCGAGGGCTTCTTCAAGGACGGCGAGCAGAACGATCCCCGGCGACGCCGAGCCCGACGCCGAGGAGCTGGTCGCGCTGTTCACCTGCCGGGCGCTGATCGAGGCCTGCCTGCTGGTCGAGGAGGGCGTCTGCTCGGTCCGCGACATCGACCTCGGGATGATGGCCGGCGCCGGGCTCGACCCGCGCAGCGGCCTGCTGCCGCCGTTCTGGAAAGCCGACGTCGAAGGTCTCGACGTCGGTCCTGGAGCGGATGGAGCGGCTGCAGGAGCGCACGGCGACCGCTTCGCGCCGCCGGTCACTGCTGCAGCCGCCTCGTCGCCCAGGGCCGCCTCGGGATCGGCTCCGGCCAGGGCTTCTACCCCTACCCGCAGCCCGACGAGGGCGAGCAGGCCGGAGACGGTGAAGCTGGAGACCCGCGGCGACGTCGCGATCGCCTGGCTCGCCAACGCGCCGATGAACGCCGTCTCGCCAGACGTGATCCGCGACCTGAAGACGGTCTGGGAGAAGGTCAAGGCCTCCGGACGAGATCGGCGCGATGGTGATCGCCTCCTCGGTCCCGGTCGTCTTCTCGGCCGGCGCCGACATCAAGGCCTTCACCCAGATGGACGAGGCGGGCGGCGAGGAGCTGATCCACACCGCCCACGCGCTGCTGCGCGACTTCGGCCAGGCGCGGGTGGCGACGATCGCCGCCGTCAACGCGATCGCCTTCGGCGGCGGCTGCGAGGTGGCGATGGCCTGCGACGTGCGGATCGCCGCCGAGGCGGCCGTCTTCGGCCAGCCCGAGATCAAGCTGGGGATCATCCCCGGCTTCGGCGGCACCCAGCGCCTGCCGCGCCTGGTCGGCCCCAACAAGGCGCTGGAGATGAACCTGATCGGCGACGCGATCCTCGCCGACGAGGCGCTCGAGTCCGGCCTCGTCAACCGCGTCGTCCCCGACCACGAGCTGTTCGAGACGGCGCTGATGTGGGGCCGCAAGCTGGCCGCCCAGGCGCCGGTCGCGGTCGAGCAGATCAAGCTCGTCTCCCACGCGGGCGACCTCGACGAGGGCATCGAGGCCGAGAAGCAGGGCTTCGCCACCGCCTTCCGCAGCGAGGACGCCAAGGAGGGCATCGGCGCCTTCCTCGGCAAGCGCACCCCGAAGTGGAGCGGCAAGTAACCGACACCAGGCCGACGGGACGAAATCCGGCATAGCCGAGGATTTCAGGCCCGTCGGCGGAGTTGCGGCTCGCGGAGCTGATCCGCGAGTCGCGCTGCACCGTGGCGCTGACCGGGGCGGGGGTCTCGGTGCCGTCCGGGATCCCCGACTTCCGCACGCCGGAGACCGGGCTGTGGGCGAACGTCGACCCGATGGAGGTCGCCCACATCGACGTCTTCGAGCGCGACCCGGCGCGCTTCTGGTCCTACTACCGGCCGCGCTTCCACTCGCTCGGCGACAAGCGGCCGAACGCCGCCCACGAGGCGCTGGCGGAGCTGGAGCGGCGCGGGCTGCTGGAGGGCGTGATCACGCAGAACATCGACCGCCTGCACCGCGCCGCCGGCTCGCGAGAACGTGGTCGAGGTGCACGGCTCGATCGAGACCTCGTCATGCAGGCGCTGCGCGGCCTCCTACGGGATCGACGAGGTCGAGGAGCTGTTCGACGCGGACGGGGTGCGCGATCTGCGCGCTGCGGCGGCGCCGGTCAAGCCCGACGTCGTCCTCTTCGGCGAGCTGCTGCCCGAGAGCGCGATGGCGCGCGCCCAGGAGCTGGCCGAGCGGGCCGACCTGATGCTCTGCATCGGCTGCTCACTGGTCGTCCACCCGGTGGCCGGCCTGCCCGCCTGACCCTGACAGCGGCGGCCAGCTCGCGATCGTCACCAAGGGCCCGACACCATACGACGGCGAAGCCGAGCTGAAGCTCGAAGGCGAGGTCGACGCGGAGCTGGGCGCGCTTGCTCGCCGCCTCGGCTTAGCCCGCGCCGGCGGCGACTCGGCGCGGCGAGCGGGCGGATGCTCTGATCGCTGCAGCCCGCGGCGATCGCCTGGTACTGAGGCTCGTCGCGGCCCATGCTTCGGGCGCAGAGTTCCCTTCGCCTCCATGCCGCAGGCCTGGATCAGCTCGGCGCCGGTGCGCCCCGCGACCGAGACGCGGATGCAGCCGGGCGCCGGTGGCGGCCGGCTGTCTCCGGCGGTGGCGAGGATCAGCGCCGCGAGCGCGATGAACGTCACGACCAGGCCCGCGATGACGACGTTGCGCTCCCGCTTCGTCAGCCGTCGCAGGGGCGTGTTGACCCGTTGAAAGTGTCCTTCGAGCGGCATCGCAGCGCAGATTAACGCCTCATTCCGGGTCGCGAACCTCCAATCGGGCGAACCTCCCGCGCCGATCTTTAGACAGCTGTACGTGGTGGCGTGGCCCTGCGACGGCAGGCTTACGGCAATTCATTGGGCGCTTTGTGCCGGCGGCAGCTTCTTGCGATCGGCAGGCCCTCGACAAG
Organism: Terriglobia bacterium; assembly: GCA_963699935.1. GTDB lineage: Bacteria > Acidobacteriota > Terriglobia > Terriglobales > Acidobacteriaceae > JAIQFF01. Next base: position 15,311 of record CAVOVU010000009.1, on the reverse strand, counting down.
AAAGGAAACACCGGATCAATGGAATGGTTGGATACGAAGGCGCCAACTCATGGCAGCTCACCGCCGCGACCCTGGTCGGCCTGATGAGCATCCCGGGGCTGGTCGTTCTCTACGGCGGCGTGATGCAGAAGCGCTGGTCGGTGAACTCGATGATGATGGCCTTTGTCGCCTTCGCGATCGTGCTCATCCTCTGGTGCCTGTTCGCGTTCAAAATGGCCTTTGGAACCCCGATGCACATCATTTGGGGCCGGCGGCGGCAGCTTCCTGGCCAATATGTGGGGCCAGCCAGGTTCGATCCTGAGCAGCGCCAGCGAGCTCGGGCACGGCCACATCCCGCTACTGCCCGTGGTGTCCGAAGAAATCGAATTCCCGCAGTCGACGCTCGCCTACTTCCAGATCGTCTTCGCCGCGATCACGCCGCTGCTGATGCTGGGCTCGGTGCTCGGGCGGATCAACTTCAAAGCGTGGATCCCGTTCGTCGCGCTCTGGACCGTCCTCGTCTACACGATCAACGCCTTCCTGATCTGGGGCGGTGGCTACTTCGCCCAGCACGGCGCGGTTGACTTCTCCGGCGGCTACGTGATCCACCTCGCCGCGGGCGTCTCCGGCTTCGTCGCGGCATGGGTGATCGGGCCGCGCCTGCAGCGCGACCGAGAGGTCGACGCGCCGAACAACCTGGCGATGGTCGCCGTCGGCGCCGGCCTGCTCTGGCTGGGCTGGAACGGCTTCAACGGCGGTGACTGGTACTCGGCGGGCGACATCGCCTCCGCCGCGGTGCTCAACACCAACCTCTGCACCGCCGTCGCCTTCCTGGTCTGGGTCGCATGGGACTACGCGACGGGCCGCAAGCCGAGCCTGATCGGCAGCGTCAACGGGATGATCGTCGGCCTCGTCGCGATCACCCCCGGAGCCGGTTTCGTCAACGGCTGGGGCGCGATCATCATCGGCGTCGTCGCCAGCACGCTGGTCTACTTCGCGCTCAACTACCTGAGCCGGGTGGCGCCGTTCCGCAACGTCGACGACACCCTGGGCGTCGTCTACACCCACGGCTTCGCCGGTGTCGCCGGCGGCCTCCTGGTCGGCATCTTCGCCAACAACGCGATGGCGGAAACCACGCTGGCCGGCACGATCTCCGGCGGCGGCCTGCACCTGCTCGGCTGGCAGGCGCTGACCGCGCTCTGGGTGATCGTGTTCTCCGCGATCGGCACCTTCATCCTGCTCAAGCTGGTCGGCCTGGTCGTGCCGCTGCGGATGACCGAGGAGGAAATGGAGGAGGGCGACATCGCCGTCCACGGGCACGAGGTGTACCCGTCCGACGTGCCCTCGCTCGGATACCCCGCCGGGGTCCCAGGCGCCGTGCGCCGGCCGCGGGAGGGGCCACCTAGGTCGGGCGGCTAGGCCGGACCCCGCTCCGGCCAGCACCACCAGCCACGACGGAACCGCCCCCGCCCTCTCCTCGGGGGCGGTTTCCGTTTGGCGGCTCGGCGTGTCGCGGCTCAGGCCGCGCTGCAGCTGGCTGCGGGAGACCTCGCGCAGCACGTCGAGCATCGTCGCCACGGCCGGCGTCACGGCGGCGGCGCGCGGCGTCGCGGCGAACACCTTGCGCACCGGGCTCTGCGGGTGCAGCGCGCGGACGCGGATGTCGGGACGAACCGTGGAGAGCGCCAGCTGGGGGATCAGCGCCACCCCGACCCCGGCGGCGACCAGGCCCTGCACCGTCTGGTAGTCGTCGCTCTCGAAGGAGACGCGGGGCTCGAAGCCGGCGGCGTGGCAGGAGCGGACGACGTGCCTGGCGCAGGGGCTGGCGGCGGAGGTCTGGACCCAGGACTCCTCGCGCAGGTCCTCGAGCGCGCAGCTTCTTGCGGCCGGCGAGCGGGTGGTCGCGCGCGCAGGGCGAGGTGGAGCGGGTCGTCGAGCAGCTCGAAGCGCCGCATGCCGGCGCCGAGCCTCTCGCCGACCCCCTCGAACTCGAAGAGCAGGACGAGGTCGAACTCTCCCGCCCGCAGCCGCGGGGCGATCTCCTCGGGCTCGCCCTCGGCGAGGGTCACCTCGACGCCGGGGTGGGAGGCGCGGAAGGCCGGCGATCGCCTGCGGCATCAGCGTCGCCCCGGCGGTCGGGAAGGAGGCGGTTCGCAGCCGCCCGCCGCGGCCGGCGGCGATCGCCGCGATCTCGGCCTCGGCCGTCTCCATGCGCGCCAGGATCCCGCCGACGTGGCCGGCCAGCGCCGCGCCGGCTGCGGTCGGGCGGACGCCGCCGCGGCTGCGCTCGATCAGCGCGACGCCCACTTCCCCCTCCAGCGTCGCGATCGCCTGCGACACCGCCGACTGCGAGTAGGAGAGGGCGTCGGCGGCGTCGGAGAAGGAGCCGTGCGCGACGACCTCGCGGAAGACGTTGAGGCGGCTCGACATTCAGCATAAGCAAAGCTTATTCTATACATAGGCATTAACAGTTGTGCTAATGCTGAGTCGGTGCCACTATCGCCTGCGAACTTCGCTATTCCGACACTTCAAGGAGGCACCCCAGATGGCACTGAAGATCATCGTTTCCTACGACGACACCGACAACGACCGCGACGCGCTGGCGCTCGGCCGGCTGCTCGCCTTCTCCGGCGCCGAGCTCTCGCTCGCCTATGTCCGCCACTCCCAGGGCGGGGCGCTGGAGGAGAAGGAGGCAGAGGAGCTGCTCGCCCGCGGAGCCGCCTCGGTCGGCGCCCCGGACATGCCCCGCCACGTCGTCGTCAACGCCGGGACCAGCGTCGGCCTGGCGGAACTGGCCGAGCGCGAGAACGCCGACGTGATCGTCTTCGGCTCCGAGTACCGCACGGCCCCCGGCACGGTCAAGCCCGGGATCCCGGCCCACAAACTGCTGCTCGGCGGACCGGCTGCGATCGCCGTCGCGCCGGCCGGCCTGCGCTCCCACCCGTCGGTCAGCGTCAACACGGTCGGCGTCATCGACGAAGGCGACGCAGGCCGCCGGGGAGACCGCCGACAGCCTCGCGGCCGCTCTCGGCGCCAGCGTGGTCGAGCACGGCAGCGGCCCGGTCGACCTGCTCGTGGTCGGCTCGCGGCCCGAGTCTCCGCAGGGGAAGGTCACCCTCAGCGCCGCCAGCGACTACGCGGTCGAGACCGCGACCTACCCGGTGCTGGTGGCTCCGCGCGGAGTCGCGCTCAGCTTCGCGGCGCTCAGGCTCAGACAGCCTGAGCACCAGGATCACGGCCGCGACCTCAGGGTCGCGGCCGTCGATCCGCGCCCGCGCCGCGGGCCACTTGATCGGGCTTCCGGTCTCTGCCGGCGGCCATCTCGGCCACCGCGTCGTCCAGCGAGTCGGCCTCGACTGCGTAGACCGCCGGCAGGGCAGGTTGTCTCGGCCGACTCCATCATCTCGTCGGGTCACGTCCTCGGCCGAGCGCAGCGCGTTCGACCAGCCCTGCCCGAAGGCAAGGTCCGGACCGTCCAAGGTCCGGCCCTTCGAGGATCGTCAGGTTGGACTCACCTGGCTCCCACTCCTGTTCGCCGAGCTCGAATGGTCTGGCCAGCGACCCAGAGGCTCGAGGATCTGCTGCAACTCGTCCTCTGCCGATGTTGAAGACACGAGCGTGGTGGAGGGGGGAGCCGACCTCGATGTGGAAGGGCACTCGACAACCATATGCTCAGGGCGATGGAGACGCCCCTGCCCGACGCCGTCGTCTTCGACAACGACGGCCTCCTGCTCGACACGGAGTCGGTCTGGACCCGGGCCGAGGAGGACCTATTCGAACGGCGCGGCATCGAGTTCACCGCGGAACACAAGCGCGAGTTGGTCGGCACCTCGGCAGAGATCGCCGGCGGGCTCCTCGAGCGGCGTCTCGAGGAGCCAGGGCGGGCGGTCGAGTTGATCGAAGAGCTGAACGAGCTCGTGGTCGCCGAGCTCGAGCACGGGGTGGAGGCGATGGTCGGCGCGCGGGAGCTGCTGCACCAGCTGAAGGACCGGGGCACCCCGATCGGCCTCGTCTCCAATTCGCCGCTGCTCTTCGTGCGACGCTCGCTTGAGATCGTCGGCTTCGAAGATCGCTTCGACGTCGTGCTCAGCGCCCACGAAGTGGCGGCGCCGAAGCCCGCGCCCGATCCCTACTTGGAGGCCTGCCGACGGCTGGGCGTCGAGGCAGGACCGTCGGTCGTCGCCCTGGAGGACTCGCCGACAGGCGTAGCTGCTGCGCGGGCGGCTGGACTGACGGTGATTGGGGTGCCCTCCCTGGAAGGCGTCGAGTTGAGTGAGGCGCACGAGATCGCCGAGTCGTTGCTCGACGATGTTGTCGCCCGCCATCTCGTTCTTAGGCCAGGCTGAGGCGATTTCGGGGTGAAATGAATGCTGGATTATTTTCCAGCGGTTTTAGGTAGTAAAAGTCCTATTTTTTAGTAGACGAGAGCTTGCCCAAAACGCTTTCCGCCAATAGGTTCCCGCCGTACCGAAGTCAGATCGATTAATTCTCGAAAGGCGGGGGAAATAGACAGTGAGGGACGGCTCGTCCATGCAATCACGCAGGGAATCGTCGTTGAGCCGTATGCGTTGGTTCGCGGCCTTCGCCTTGTTTCTCCTTGCCACCACGGCGGTGCCCCTCCTCGCTGCCTCCCCGGCGGAGGGCTCCGAAGAACTGCCCGCCGAAGAACTGCCGGCCCCCGATTTCACCGAAGTCGAACGCGAAGAACGCGAACACGCCGAATGGCTCCTGAGCCCCGAAGCCGAAAGCCAGCGCGAAGCCTCTCGTACCGCCTACACCGCCCTCTCAACCGGCGAAGCCCAGAGCCTGCTCCTCGAAGCATTCCCCAAGCAGTTCAAAGAACTGAACGCCGACCCGGCCCGCTTTCTCAGCGAGCTCGAAATCGAAGAACCGCTCGGCACCTACGGGGCCCGGATTGCGACAGGAGAAGACGAAAGCGCGCTGGTCGAATCTGCCGTGCCGGTAGAGAGCGACCTCGGCGGCGAAGGTAAAGAGCCCGTCGACCTAGCGCTGGAGAAATCCGGCGAAGGCTTCGTCCCCGAAAACCCGCTCACCGAAGTCGAACTGCCCGGATCGGCTGAAGAACCACTCCAGACGCAAAGCGGGGTAGAAGTCGCGCTGCCGGCGAGCGACGATCACGCCGCCGAGCCCCTCGGAGACAAGAACCTCTTCTACCCCGAAACCGACACCGCGACCGACACCCTCGTCTCGCCGATAGCCGGCGGGGTGGAGGTATTCGAGCAGCTGCGCTCGCCTGAAAGCCCCGAGCAGTTCAGCTTCGCTTTGAGCCTGCCTGTTGGAGCATCGCTTCAGGAGAGCGAAGGAGGCGGGGCCGAAGTCCTCTCCTCCTCAGAAGACCAGATCGAGAACGTGCCGCCCCCTTCTGCAGTTGATGCCCAAGGCACCGAAGTCCCCGTGACGATGAGCGTCGAAGGCAACTCGCTTGTCCTCGAAGTCCCTCACACCTCACGCGAAGTCGCCTATCCAATACTGGTCGACCCTGAACTCCTCACCGACTCGCCGTCCTTCACCATCCCCGGCGAATGGACTCCCAGTTCAAACGGCGATTACACCCTCTCGAACCTGGGATATCGTCTCGCCGCCATCTCCAAGGGTCACGTCAAATATGGCGCCAACACCCACGGCCAGTGGGTCTACGTCGCCCCCGGGGAAACCACCTACATCAAGCAGGCCACCTTCTCCGGGATCTACTTCTACATCAACAACGTCAAATGCAACAACTCCCAACCTCATGGCTACCTCGGCCTCTACAACGTCAACTCCCAAAAATACGTTAGCCAAGGCGGCTACGCAGGGACCACCATCCTTGGCGTGAAATTCGAAACAGGCGTTGTGGGCAGCAAAGAAACCCGCGACGCGGTGATCGGGATCGGAACGGCCGAAAAAACCATCGAACTCGAATGTGCCCACGAGTTCTACGTCGGCGGCGTCACCGTTGTGGAGACTGACCCCGAGGCGCCGACGATCAACTCGGTCAGCGGCGTTCCAAGCGGCTGGTTCGATCCGGCCAAAGTCGGCGAAGCCACAATAACCGCCACCGATCCCGGTGTCGGCCTCGAGGAGCTTACGGTTGGAGACGGGGGAGGGACGGCCACCAAAGAATTCCATTGCAGTGGCCTCTCCGGCAACCGCTGCCCGCGCCAGTTCCCTTGGAAAATCAACCCTAACTACGTCGAGGGCGAACACACGCTCAAAGTGTCCGCTGAAGACGCACTCGCCATCTCTTCGCACGTCACAAACTGGTCGACGCCGACCAAGGTCGACACCAAAGCCCCCGACATCGACCTCCAAGGCCAGCTCGCCGTCGTGACCAAAGAGCAGGGGACCGACAAAGAAGCCGCAGAAAGACCTCAGAGCGCCGGCGATGACGAACTGAGCCTCCCCGTCTACAACCTCGAAATCAAAGCCACCGACGGCAACGAAAAAGGCACTGAAGCCGAAAGGCAATCTGGCGTCAAAAACATCGAAGTCTTCCTCGACGGCAGCAAACAGAAAGTCCCCTGGGAAGCGCAGGGGTGTACTCAGAAACAGAGCAGCTGCAAAATGGAAAAGACCTACCAGCTGAAGCTGGTCGGGCTCTCAGCTGGCGAACACAAACTGAAAGTCATCGCGACCGACCAGGTCGGGCTGAACGCCGACGCGAAATCGAATTCGAATACATCCCCGCCACCGGGATGAAGGACGAATACGTAATGCAGCACTTCCCGTTGCCCGACGGCGAAGGCAGCGAATCCGAAGAAGAAGAAGGAGAGACCCGAGCTGGCGGTAAACGTGATGAACGGCAACCTCGTCTACCACCAGCGCGACGTCGAAGTCCCGGGCCCACGGTCAACCTGAAGCTCGAACGCTTCTACAACTCCCAGCTGCCGGCCGAAGAAACACCGAATGGGGTGACGGCTGGACTCTGGCGCAGACCCGAAGCCGGATGCTCGAACCCGAAGAAAGCAAAGAAAAAGCGCCACCGCGAAAGGCCGCGATGCTGCGCATGTCCGGCGGTCGATCGCAAGGTCCTTCACGTTGCCAACCGAACCCAACGCCGCACGCTTCGAGCTCCAAGCTGCAGGCGCCCGGTGACCAAGGAACCCGGCGGCGGCTACACGCTCGCCGACGCAAAGCGGAAAGACCGCCAAGCACGCTTGCCTTCAACGAATGCCGGCAAGGCCACCGAATTGCGCACCCCAGGCTTCACCAAAGTCGAATACGGCTACAAAAACGGCAACCTCGCCGAAGTCGCCGTCCACGACCCGGCGACTCTCCGCGCGGTGTCACCAACAAAGAATCGAAAAAACACAAAAATTCGAAGCCCCGGCCTACTCCGGAACCTTCGGCGGCGGAGGCTCGGGCGCGGGCCACCTTTTCGGCCCCGACGCCGTCGCCACCGACCCCGAAGGAAACATCTGGGTCGCCGACACCGGCCACAAGCGAGTCCAGGAGTTCGACTCCAAAGGCGAATTCGTCAACCAGTTCGGCGCCGCTGGGCCGGCAACGGCCAGTTCAGCGAACCTCGCGCGCATCGCCACCGACTCCAAAGGCAACGTCTGGGTCGCCGACACCGGCAACAGAGCGGTCCAGGAGTTCGACTCCAAAGGCAAACCTCGTCCGCCAGTTCGGCAGCCACGGCGCCGGCAACGGCCAAGTTCAGCGCACCGCAGGGCATCGCGGTCGACGCCGAAGGACACGTCTGGACGCTCGACGCCTCGGCAAGGCAACCCCGGATCAGGAGTTCAGTCCGCCGAAGGCACCTACATGAGCACAGTTCGGCAGCAAAGGCTCGGCAACGGCCAGCTCAAAGAACCCCAAGGCATCGCGACCGACTCCGAAGGCAACATCTGGGTCGCCGATACCGGCAACAACCGCATCGAGGAGTTCAACGCCAAAGGCGAATTCATCCGCAAGGTCGGCACCGTAGGCACCGGCAACGGCCAGCTCAACGGCCCGAGCGGCCTCGCATCGACTCAGAAGGAAACGTCTGGGTCGCCGACACCGTCAACAACCGGATTCAGGAGTTCAGCCGCCAAGGGACCTACCTGAGCCAGTTCGGCACCGCCAGGCAATACGCACGGCCAGTTCTCCGAACCGCGCGGTATCGCCATCGACTCCGAAGGCAACGTCTGGGTCGCCGACACCGCCAACGACCGGGTGCAGGAGGTCCACCGCCAGGCGAATTCGTCCGCACCGTTCGGCGGCGAAGGCTCCGACAGCCGGCCAGCTCTCCTCTCCCAACGGCGTCGCCGCGGACTCCAAAGGCAAGTTGGGTCGCTGACACCGGCCACAACCGCGTCCAGGAGTTCAACCCCAGCGGGTAATTCTCCTGCAGTTCGGCGCCAAAGGCTCAGCCGACGGGCTCTTCTCCGCACCGCACGGCGATCGCCGTCGACGCCGAAGGCCACGTCTGGGTCGCCGACACCGGCAACTACCGCGTCCAGGAGTTCAACTCCAAAGGCGAACTTCATCCGCAAGTTCGGCTCACCAAAGGCACCGCCAACGGCAATTCACCGAGTCTGGGGCGTCGCGATCGACTCCGAAGGACATCGTCTGGACCGTCGACTCCGGCTGAACCATCTCCCGCGTCCAGGAGTTCAACTCCAAAGGCGAATACATCCGCAAATTCGGCACCTACGGCACCGGCAACGACCAGTTCATGAACCCCCGGGGCATCGCCACCGACTCCAAAGGCAACATCTGGGTCGCCGATACCGGCAACAACCGGATCGCAGGAGTTCACCGCCGAAGGCGAATTCATCCGCGTGGTCGGCACGCAAGGCACCGGCAACGGCCAGTTCTGGATCCCGCCGGATCGCCGCCGACCCCGAAGGCAACGTCTGGGTCGCCGACACCGGAAACAACCGCATCGAGGAGTTCTCCGCGAAGGCGACTACCTGAGCCAGTTCGGCACCCCCGGCAACGACGACGGCCAGGTCTCCGACTACCGCGAAGGCATCGCCACCGACTCCAAAGGCAACGTCTGGGTTGCCGACACCGGCAACGACCGCATCCAGGAGTATCGCCGCGAGCGAATTCGTCCGCAAGTTCGGCGGCACAGGCTCCGGCATCCGGCCAGCTCAAGACCCCCGACCGGCATCGCCACCGACTCCGAAGGCAACGTCTGGGTCGCCGACACCTGGCACAACCGGGTGCAGAAGTTCAGCCCCAAAGGCGAATTCGTCCTCCAGTTCGGCACCGCCGGCGCAGGCCATGGGCCAGTTCTACTCACCGCCCGGCATTGCCACCGACTCCAAAGACAACGTCTGGGTCGCCGAAGCGAAGTGCGTCCAAGAGTTCAACTCCAAAGGCGAATACATCGGCACTCTCTTGGATCAACGGCGAATCCGACCAGTTCAGCCCCTGCGGCATGGCGACCCCGAAGGACACTTCTGGATCGTCGAAGACAGCGCGCCGATCGCTATGTTCAGGAGTTGGCGGCCGAAGGCAAAGTTCCTGAGCAAATTCGGCAGCAAAGGAACCAAAACGGCCAGTTCGAAAACCCCAAGGGCATCGCGACCGACTCCAATGGCAACGTCTGGGTCGCCGACACCGACAACTGGCGGGTGCAGGAGTTCAACCCCAAAGGGGAATTCATCGGCAAATTCGGTTCCTCAGGCACTGAAAACAGCCCCTTCTGGTACCCCGATGCCCTCGCGGCAGATCCGAAGGCAACATCTGGGTCGCCGACGAAGGAGGCGACAGGGTGCAGGAGTTCAGCGCGACAGGGACAAACCTGGGCCAGTTCGGCACTCCGGGAAACAGCGACGGCCAGCTGTTCGAACCGCACGGCGTCACCGTCGGTACCGAAGGAACCATCTGGGTTGCCGACAGTGGCAACAACCGGCTGGAGAAGTGGGAGATTCCTCGTTTCGCCCTCAAGCACTCATCTGTCTACATCTCATCACTCGCCGGCGGCGACAGTGAAGGCGGCGAACTCGTGCATCCCGCCGATGTCGCCCTGGGCCCCGAAGGCAGCCTCTGGGTCGCCGATAAGACCAACAACCGCATCGAGGAGTTCGACCGGGAAGGCGAATTCGTCGAGGCCTTTGGCGGGGAAGTCAACAAGACCGCAGCGGAAGCTGGCGGCAGCGAAGCCGAAAAGAACCTCTGCACGGCTGCCTCGGGAGATACCTGCCAAGCGGGCAAAGCCGACAGTGCCAAAGGCGCCCTGAAACGGCCTGCCTCGCTTGCGATCGACGCCGAAGGTGATATTTGGGTAGCAGATACGGGGCAACAGCCGAATCGAGGAGTTCGGCCCAGAAGGCAAATACCTAAGCCAGTTCGGTGCCAAAGGCTCCGGCAAAGGCCAACTTCTCGAACCCGAAGGCATCGCCATCGACTCCCACGGCGACATCTGGGTCGCCGACACCTACAACGGCCGGGTCCAGGAGTTCAGCGAAGCCGGCGAACTGATCCAGGTAGTCGGCTCCTACGGTGAAGGCCCAGGGCAGATGGGCGAACCGACGGGGATCGACATCGGGCCCTGCGGCAATGTCTGGATCGCCGACTGGCAGAACAACCGCGTCGAGGAGTTTGGCGAAAAAGGCAAATTCATCCGCCATTCGGCACCGAAGGTACGGCCAACGGCCAGTTCGAGCGCCCCGACGGCATTGCCGTCGACGACACGGGTGAGGTCTGGGTCGCTGACGAAGGAACAATCAATGCAGGCGTTCACCGAAAAAGGGGAATACATCGCCCAGTTTGGTGACGAAGGATCCGAAGAAGGCCAGTTCAACTTTGGCTATACCCGATTGGGGTTGCGACCGACTCAAGGGGAATCTCTGGATCACGGACTCCAACAACGATCGGGTGCAGCGTTGGGGAGTCTACAATACATCCCCGCCAACGAAGAAGCGACAGTCGAAGACACTCCCGAAGTCGAAGTCAACGAGTCCCAGGCGGCCTTGTCGCCAGCGTCGAAGGCGAAGAGGCGGGCCAACTCAACTACGAACACGACGGCGAGCTCTTGACTTCCGTCGAAGCCCCAAAGGCGAAACCACCTACGAATACGAACGAAGCGGAACGTCTGACCAAAGTCACGCTTGCCCAACGGCACCTGGGGCAAAGTCGCTTACGACTCCATTGGACGTGCGAAATCGGTCACCGTCTCGATCGAAGACGGCAAAGCGAAAACGACGTACTTCGAATACACCGAGGAATGCGCGCCGCACCGTGGTCGAAGCCGAAGGCGAACCGACGTCACCTACGACATCGGCGACGACGGCTCAGTGCTGAAGTGGTCGGACGCTCCGAGCGTTCCGACGATCGAAGAGATGACCGGGAGCTTGTATACGCAGCGGGGGGAAGTCAATCCCGAAGAAACGATCACCCCTGGAGACCAGACCCTGGTCGTGCCTGCTTACTCCATTCATGGGATCGCCTCGATCCAGCTGATCGCAAACGGAAACCAGCTGATCACCGAAAAGACGTGCAAACAGGACTACGAAGTAAAAGGCACCGAGTGCAGTACACGAAGAACTGTCATGGGTGACCGAGGCAGAAAACTGGCCGCCCGGCATCCTCCAACTCGAAGTTATCGCCACCGATAGCGAAGGCAACACCTCAAGCGAACGCTTTTCGGACAACGTCCCCTACACGCCGCCGCCAGATCCGGAAGTGCCGGAAGCGCCGAGGTTCAAAGACGTGCTCAACTTCCGCGAAGAATTCGGCCTCGATCTCGATCTCAAAGGCAACCAACGAGCGATCAACGAACGGGTGTTCCAGCTGATCGCCGACTGGCACGATCCCAGCACTCCAGCAGGGGAAGTCGCGCGAGCGACGATGGACAGGTGGGGTGTACCGTTGAGGGCTGTCGACGCCGCTGAGATGGAATACAGAGAAAGTTATATTGCCCAGGCGGCAATCGCAATCCTGGATGGGCGGAAGCTCACGCCCAGTCCACCTATGCCGGCTACTACATCAATCAGCGGCAGGGGGGGATAATTCATGTCGGCTTTACCGGCGCAAGTCAATCCCAAGAACTCTCCCAACTCATCGCCGAAATCGGCGAAATAGCGCTCGGCCGCATCAGCACCTTCGAAGGGCAGCCGCGCTACTCCTACAAGGAACTCCTAGAAGCGTGGCGCGCGGATTCGGCTGCCTTGGGTGGCCAGTCGATCGCGGAATCGATGGTCTCTCAGGCTATCAACATGGCCGACAACAAGGTGGAAGTCAAGACCGAAGATGTCGCGGGGACGGAATCGTTCCTCGCTCAACATTCCGACCCAGGGGAGTTCGAAGTGATCCACGCCACCGGCAGGCCGAGCCTGAAGTCGCTCGCTACCCGACCGGCCCACTGGACGGAAGGAGGTGGACGTCCGCCGAAGTACAATGTCCGAGAAGCGGAAAAACGCATCTTCGGCGGGGACGCCTTGATGGATACTGAGGGCGAATTTGAGTACGAGTGCACGGCAGGCTGGGGTGCTACGGAACCCGCCGGGAGCAAGCCCAACGGCGAAGTAGCGCTCGTGCCCTATGTCATTACTGCCGGTCATTGCTTCAGCAAAGGGCCAACCGTTTACCGATTCGCACGGGAAGGGAAACAATACGTCGAATTCCCGATCGGCTCTGTCACCGCGCGTGCATTTGCGACTCCGGTAGAAGGTTACGAAACCGACGCCGAGGCAGTCAGGCTCCGGAGCGGGTTCTCGCCTCCTTCGTGGATTTTCGCCAACAAGGGGTCCCAACTCAGGCCCGGAGCGCCTGCGCTCCCAGTGGTCGGTGAGCCTGTATGTCACTCAGGGGTCGAAGGCGGCCTTGCGTGTGGGACGGTGGAGAGGCTCACGGAACAGTGGTTTGGAGCATTCCCGAGTGGCTCTGGGAAACCCATATCGATACCTGCGACGGGGACAGTGGCGGTCCGTACTGGGGGCCTAAAGGAAATACCCCGCTTGGGATCGAAACCGGGGGACCCTCGCACCCCCTGCCCGACGGACGAGAATGTGGCAAGCCGGAGTACTTCACGCCGCTCGTCGAATCGAAGGCGGAAGAAATGGGGGTAGAGGTGGGTCGAAACGTGGGGGTGTTCCAGGCTCCGGGCTTGAGCAATATGAAGTTTCACGGAGCGGTAAACTGACGTTCGTGCGTCTGCGGATACTCACATACGTAGCGATTGGGGTTCTTGCGGTGGTCGGGGTGATGTCGGCTGCCTGGCCGACGACCGATTCGGCCAATGCTGCGTCTCAGTTGTGCGTTCCGTCCCCGGATGCCGGAGTTGTCAGGCTGGTCGTCGTCCCCGGATCGGTCGCCGCAGGCCAGGCGGTGCACTTCAGGATCGACAATTCTAGGGGACCGACGCTCACTTACGGGGCGGATTACAGCATCCAACAATGCGTTGCCGGCGTATGGAAGCTCGCGCCCTTCAGCCCGACAGCCTTTACCAGACAGCTCATACAACAGCGACCGAGTCGCGGACGGTGGCAGAGAGTTCCGATTCCGACCACGGCCACGGTGGGGGAGTACCGGCTTCGAAAGTCGGTCAGTGACGGCATGGGGGCTCGCTGGCTCTACTGCGATTTCGACGTCGTTGCTCATCCGAGTGCACAACGGGCTGGGGTGCTACGGAACCCGCCGGGAGCAAGCCCAACGGCGAAGTAGTGCTCGTGCCGGCAGCTACTCGCCGCCAAAGCCTTCGCTGGTCGAAGATGCAGGACGGGCGGGACCCACGTCGGCGCGCCGAGCAAAGGGTGACATGAGTTGAAGAACTGCTGGCCCGGCTGCGACAATGGAAAAGCTGATGGCCATCGCAGTCGCACTTGACGCTTCGCCTCTCAATGTCTTGTGCTCCATGCGTGGGCAGATCGTTGATGCTCGGATTGCCTACCCGAGGTTCTTCACGTCGAGGCCAAGGACTCCGCTGGCGAGCGATGGCACCTCGCGATCGTGGGACTTGCTACCCGCAACGGATACAATCTCAATGGGAACCCAATTACTGATGCGGAGGCAGTTAAAGTCACCGACGGCGGCATCGTTCCCGAAGGAATATGGGATTAGGGTGGACACTTGATACCAACGGAGCATGCAGGAAGGGCGAAAATAGGAAATACCCTTTGCTACTCGGGATTTAAATCCGAATGGCCCGAGTGTGTACCTATCGTGGCGCGCTCGGTGCGTTGGTCCGCAGGGGACGGGAAGGTCCGAGGCGGATAGACGGGAAGGTCCGAGGCGGATATTGGGTGAAATTTCCCGCGCGTGCGCTTGATGGAGACAGTGGCGCGCCTGTATGGAGGCCGGTATGTCGAAACAGCCCGAATCTTTCGATCGGTCTGGTGACCGCTGGCCGGCCTGACAGTCTCGTCGAAACGCTTGTGGAGCCTCTGTTGCATCCTTACCGTATGCCCTCAGGAATGGTGCCAGGGATTCTCGATGCGTTGGGTCCTCTAAGCCTGAAGCAGGGTACGTCAGGGTAAGGCGACTCATGTACTGCTCAGTTACTAACAGCATCACTCGGTCAAGGCATTTGCCTTGTACGACTCGCATAGCCGCCCTAGCCCTGCTATCTATCGCACTTATCGTGATTGGCTGTGGCTCATCATCACGCACGACTCCTGCAGACGTTCACGCCATTGCAGCCGCCGAACATAGGTTCCTGGCGAGATATGGACATGCAAGAAAGGTGGGTGTAAGTAAGTGTTCCGGTAAGACAGGTACTGCTGATGCTCGTTGCTACAACGCAGTAGTCGTACCTCGTCAATCCAAAGCAGCAACTGAATTCTTGAAGTTCGAAAGAGCTTTTCTTAATGCTGGAGTTGGCCCGAAGTGCGCCGAGGCACTAGAAGAAATCGACCTCGATTCCCTGCCGGAGTTTCCAGGCGAAGCTACCTCGGTTTGCCGCTCTGAGAGCAAACAGTAGGCACGCAACCTCGATCCCGCAGTGGGATGACTTCTACCACGTTCTTGGTCTTATCGCTCAAAGCCAAACTCCTGTTCGAGGGTTGCTCCCGAGCAGGATCAGTACATGGCACCACTGAGCCTCAAGCTCGGCGGTGACGCTCAGTGATTGAGCTAACGTCTGGTGTCTGCGTCATCGTTGTGGCCATCAGTGTACGAAGGGAAGTGGTAAGTCAGCATAGAAGACTCAGCAACGGCGAGCGGATCTCGGGCGTCTCGACGATCCTGCTCTTCGTCTTCATGTTCTTCCACTGGTTCGGAACCAAAGACTCTGGTGAGTTGGTGCTCTTCAGTGTCGGCCGCAGCGCCTGGGAGGCGCTCGACTACATCCCGATCGTTCTCCTGATCACGATCATCGCCACGCTCGCCGTGGCGGCATTGCGCCTCACGAACGCTATCCACAGACCTCTCGTCCCCGTCAACGCGGCGGTCGCAAT
>CAVOVU010000008.1:0-342573 GCA_963699935.1 Terriglobia bacterium | reverse complement strand
CTCCAGTTGGCTGCGGGCGTGGTCACGTTGCTCCACGTGGGACCGGCCGCCGAAATGCCTTCGGTGAAACTCCCGGCGGACACCGACTGGACTTGGAACGCGATAGTCAGGACCGGCGAGCCGGCTGACATCATCCTGCAAACCGCCATGGAGTCTCGCTCGGATCTGATCGTGATGACGACCGATGGGCCTGACGGATTCCTCGACGGCCTGCGCGGGACCACCTCCGAGCGCGTCCTGCGGAAGGCGCGTTGTCCCGTCGCGAACCTGCCAGTCGGATCTATGTTGGGTTGATTTGACCCGCGATCGGTCGCGCCTGTGAATCTCCAATGCTAGGGCAGGCCTGGTTAACCCATGCACTTCTTATCAGTAACCAATTGAATTGCGCAAATACTAGGCTTCTATTCGGGCTCAATCTGTCGCTGCTGCCGGTTACGGGGAACGCGCTAGACGGCACGTGGATTACTCCAGGCGGGCATGCTCCGAACCATTTCCCAGGTCCGAAGAGGTGGATAGCGACACTACGCCGCACCAGTGAAACCATGGCCTTCGAACCTCTTCAGCTTACCGACCCTTCCGGCGCTGTGTTTATGGTCGCTTGATCCAGAGCTCTGCCAATTTTGACAGTTCAACAGCTGATAGTTCGTCTCTATCCTTACTCTATGCGCAGGTCCGGGCGGAAGCCCAGCGACTGACTGGTACTTGGGACGAACAATCTCTTGAGTCCTGTCGTTTTTCACGTCTATTGGCAGTCTCTAAAGACTCAGACGGCCGGTACTCGACACACCACGGGTCAAGGTCGAGATGGCAGGCAATGAACAAAAACGCTGGATGGCTGCGACAGTGCCGATTCTGCTGGCTCTCTCCCTGGCGTTGGGCTGCAATGGTTTCTTTGTGGATCCGGTTCTAACCGGCGTCACGGTAGGGCCGGCTGTGACAATCCAAACTGGCAATACCGTCCAGATGAGCGCGGTCGGAACCTATGACGACGGGTCAAACAAGACGCTTTCGTCTGATGTCTTCTGGAGCACTGGAGCGGACAGTGTCGCTACCATCAGTGAATCCGGATTGGTAACCGGAGTCGGGCCTGGGCAAGCCACGATTACCGGCGCGTCAGGCACAGTAGTCGGAAGCGCTACGGTCACCGTGACAATCGGTGGCCTGACGTCAATCCAAGTGACTTCTCAGGACGGCCTCAGCAACATTACTTACGGCAGCAGCGAACAGTTTGTGGCCACCGGCACCGCCAATGGACAGCAGATCAATATCACGGATTCAGTGACCTGGAGCACGAACCCCAGTCCTCCGAGCGTGAGCATTGACCCGAGAAGTGGTCTCTTGACGACGACGTCGGGGCCAGCAACCGCTGTCCAGTTGGAGGTGATCGCAACCGACCCGACGACGGGGATCTCAGATAGCATCAACTTCACAGTTAGTCCATAAGAGTTTCCATTGAAGGATACTGCCGCGGTCGAGCAGTCGGTTTTCCTGATACACGTTCTATTCGTAGCGTAAGCTGTCAACCGGGTCGAGGTGGGCTGCTCGGGTTGCTGGGAGGGTGCCGAACAAGACGCCCACCAGACAGCAAGCTCCGATCGCAATAATCGCGGATAGCCCGGAGATCGGGATTGTGTAGTCGGTGAAGAGTCGGAGCGAGAACGGAAGGCCTAAACCGATGATCACGCCGATGATTCCGCCGACAAGGGAAATGAATATGGCCTCGGCCAGAAATTGCAGAAGTATAGTACGGTTGGTGGCACCAAGTGCCTTGCGGATACCTATCTCTTGAGTGCGAGCGCTCACCGTTGCAAGCATAATGTTCATGATGCCGGTGCCACTGACCAGCAGAGTGACGGTTGCAATCAATAGGAGCACGAGAGTCAGGGCGCTAGCCGTCTTGCCGGCTACCGCTAACAATTGCGTCAGATTGTCAACCAGGTAGATCGACTCCGGACGATGTCGTGCCTGGATCACGTGTCTGATCTGTTTGGTCGCCGGAACAACCATTGTTGAATCTACAACAGAAAAATAAAGTTGCTTTACGCTGTCGGTCTCGAGAAAGAAACGACTCACAGTGTACGGGATCACCACAGTGTCGGGCGTTAGTTCAGATCGTCCAAAAGTATTCACCCGTTCCCTGAACGTGCCAATTATCGTGAAGGGAAGACCACTCAATTTAATTACTTGTCCTATTGGCGACGAATCTGAGCCGTAGAGTTGTTCCGCCAGTTTGTCTGTGATCACACCCACCTTGTTGCGGGCTGCCAGGTCCTGTTGATCAAAGAAACGGCCCGAGAGAATAACCAGATTCCGCACCCGTTCATAGGCAGGATAGACTCCCAACACCTGAACGTCGCGCTCTTGGCCTCCACCCACGGGAAGTCGGTCCTGGAGTGGCACAACGGGAGAGGCAGCGACAATACCTGGTACCTCCCGCAAGACGGCCTTCATGTCGTCGATCGTAAGCAGATCGGGAGAAACGCTGGTAATACGTTGGGCCCCTGTCTCATACTCCGCGAAGATCCAGTTCACGCCGATCCCATCGATCTGCTTCATGACATATTGTCTGCCCGCCAGGCCGATGGTTACGACCAGGATCAGGGCTGCGGTACCGATTGTCATACCGAGCGCGGTGAGCACAAACCGGACTTTATTGGTGCGGAAGATGTCGTAGGCAAACCAGAGGTATTCGCCAACTGTCATCTCGGATCGGAGGCTGGAAGACATGGCCAACTCGATTTTCCGAAGAAAAATCGCCAGCAAACTGCTTAGCACGGCAGCCGATGCTCTGGAGTCAGGCTACTCTGTGTAGAACACCAGCAAGACTCCCAGAAGCGTGATAAAACCCGGCCAGAGGCGCAGCGCAACACTCCGGCGCCACAATGAACTGTCCGAGACAAATTTGAAAAGCGCCACACCCAGGCCGACAACCGCAAACCAGAGGTGCTGACGCTCGACCCTAAGCATTCCCTCCGACATTTCGTGCGAATGTGCGCTCGCACTGTGAGCCTGATGCCCAGGCATGTCATTGCTTCCGTGCTCCATGGAGGTCGATGTCCCGACTTGATCGTCGACCCGTGGGGAATCGGTTTCTGACGCATGGTGATGCATGCCGGGCATTGAGTCTGGGGAATCCTCGGCCCGTGCGGCCCACCCTGAAACCATGTATTGACGAGCCTCCGGGGAGGAAGCGCCTGACGTCTGCCCATGGTCGTGGAAGAGCAGCAGACCAGCACCGACAAGAGCCAGGAGGGGAAAGGCCCATGCTCGCCAGAACCGATTGAGCTTGGCGCGTGCTCTGAGGTACTCAATAATTCCGAGCAGTATCAGCAAGAGAGCATAGATTTTGTGCAGGCGTGCCTCCGGGTCGTGATGTATCAGAAACCTCCAGCTCAAGTTGCCGCGTGGCCAGATTTCAGCGTCACTCCAGGCGGCCAGAAACAAGCCGGCCGCCACAAATAGAAACGGCCAGACGAGTTGTAACGGTCGAAGCCTCTCCGATGAATACCCAGCGATCACCAACGCCCCGATGGCGATCAAGGCATAGCCAGCCAGATGGTGATTGAGTTCTGAAGCGGGTTTATCAGGATCCTGCTCTGCCACAGATACGGCGGCTGCCGGCAGGCCCGTGATTCTCTGCGCGTAGAGTTGCACGGCTGACCCAGCAATCCCTAAGACTAAAAGGAATATTGCCAGTCGATAAAACGCTTGTGTCAAGGAGGAGTTCTTCATATTGTCGGCCTTTCACTAAAACACCGGTGTGTCTCGTACGACCGCGACTTGGGACAAGTCCAAGCCCTAGGCCGCTTAATACGGCCATTTCCACGCGTCGACGTCGGGGTCATCGATGCCATGTTGGTAAGCGTAATTTCGGCACTCAATCTGTAGATTGCGGAACTCTTCTTTTGCATGAGCACCGATTCTTTGCAGTTTCGGAACTCGATCAATCGCATCAATGGCCAGGCTGAAGCGATCGATCTGGTTCTGGATGGCCAAATCGAGCGGCGTGTTGATGTTTCCTTTTTCCTTGTAGCCGCGAACGTGCATGTTGTCATGGTTCGTACGCCGATAGGCCAGGCGATGGATTAGCCACGGGTAGCCGTGGAAGGCGAAGATAACGGGTTTGTCTTGAGTGAACAGACTGTCGAAGTCCCTGTCCGAGAGGCCATGGGGATGCTCAGTGGAGGGCACGAGCCTGTAGAGGTCCACTACATTCACGAAGCGGATTTTAAGATCGGTGAAGCGCTCGCGCAGCAGCACTACCGCCGCCAGCGCCTCTTTGGTAGGGATGTCGCCGGCGCAGGCCATCACCATGTCCGGCTCCGAGTCTTCGTCGTTGCTCGCTCTCCGCCAGATCCCGATTCCCTTGGTGCAATGCGCAATGGCCTCGTCCATGGTCATGTACTGCAGGTGCTTCTGCTTGTCGGACACAATGACGTTGATGTAGCCCGTGCTCTTCAGACAATGATTGGCAACACTGAGCAGGGTATTTGCATCGGGCGGCAGGTAGATCCGACAAACATCCGGGCTCTTGTTGACCACCAGGTCGAGGAAACCGGGGTCCTGGTGGGTGAAGCCGTTGTGATCCTGTCGCCAGACCGTCGAGGTAATCAGCAAGTTGAGCGAGGACACGGGCGCACGCCAGGATAGCTCCTCAGACATCGCGAGCCACTTGGCATGCATATTGAACATGGAATCGATGACGTGGACAAAAGCTTCGTAGGTGGAGAAGAATCCATGTCTTCCCGTGAGTAGGTAGCCTTCATGCCATCCCTCCAGGGTGTGCTCGGAGAGCATTTCGAGTACCCGGCCGTCGGTGGACAACTCGCCGCCGTCGGCGTCCTCGGGAAGATAGTCAGCCAGCCACAGTTTCTTGCTTACCTCGTAGATTGCATCGAGCCTATTCGATGAGTTCTCGTCAGGCCCAAAGACGCGAAAGGTCTTCGGGTTCAGGCGCATCACATCGCGCAGGAATCGCCCGAGGGGCCGGGTGTTCTCAGCCGCAATCTGTCCGGGCTGCTCCACTTGGACGGCATAATCGCGGAAGTCTGGCAGGTGCAGGGCCTTTCGCAGCAAGCCGCCGTTGGCATGAGGATTGGCGCTCATCCGCCGCGTACCTGATGGGGGAAGCGTCCGTAACTCCGGAATCAGCCGCCCGCTTTCATCGAACAACTCCTCCGGCCGGTAGCTGCGCATCCAGGTTTCCAGCAACTTCAGATGGGCTGGGTTCTCGCGTACGCCCGCAAGCGGTACCTGGTGAGCACGCCAGGAACCCTCCACTTTGTGACCATCCACTTCCTTGGGGCCGGTCCACCCCTTCGGGCTTCGGAGCACGATCATGGGCCAGCGCGCCCGGATCGCCTTGCCACTAGCGCGTGCTTCTTGCTGAATGCGGAGAATCTCCAGCACGCAGTCCTCCAGCGTTCCGGCCATCTCCTGGTGCATCAAATCAACATCTTCGCCTTCCACAAAATAAGGCGTCCACCCGTAACCTTTGAATAGATCAACCAATTCCTCGTGAGACACGCGCGCCAGAAGCGTCGGGTTGTTGATCTTATAGCCGTTCAGATTGAGGATCGGCAGTACGGCGCCATCGCGGACGGGATTCAGAAACTTGTTGGAGTGCCAGGAGGTGGCTAGTGGCCCGGTTTCTGCTTCGCCATCACCCACCACCACCGCCACCAGCAGGCCGGGATTGTCAAAGGCAGCTCCGAAAGCGTGGGAAACGCTGTAACCCAACTCGCCTCCTTCATGAATTGAGCCCGGAGTTTCTGGCGTACAGTGGCTGCCGATCCCGCCAGGGAACGAGAAATCCCTGAAGAACGAGCGCATTCCTTCTTCGTCCTCGCTCTTGCCTGGGTAAATTTCGGAATAGGTACCTTCCAGATAGACCGGACCAAGCACGCCGGGTGCGCCGTGGCCGGGTCCGGCCATGAAGATGGCGTTGAGGTCGTACTTCTTGATAAGGCGATTGAGATGAATATAGGTGAAGCTTAGACCGGGACTGGAGCCCCAGTGGCCGAGCAGTCGATTTTTGATGTGCTCTGGCTTTAACGGTTCGCGAAGCAGGGGATTGTCCAGCAGGTAGATCATGCCCGCAGCCAGGTAGTTGCAGGCGCGCCAATATGCATCTATCTTGCGAAGCTCATCGGCAGATAGCCGGTGGGTGGTACTCGGGATGACACCGCCCGTCTTTCGTGCGTTCACATCAGCGAGCGTTGCTTCCATAAGTCCTCCAACTATTGCGATCTATCGCACCGCCCATCCTGCTTTAGCGATGCCGTCGCTTGACGTGCAACTGTGCCAGCGAGCGAGCTAAAGACGCGTTCACGGCCGCAACTTCTTCGGAAGAAAGCTTTTCGTGCAGGCGGGCGGCGGCGCGCTGCCGAGCTTCCTCAGCCGCTGCTTCATCGATTTTGTCGACAGCAATCGCCATGTTCGTCACGATGGACACGTGTTCATTTGTTATTTCGACAAGCCCCTCTCCCACGGCCATGAAGTCGTCGTGTCCGCCCTTGTTCACAATCAGTTCACCCGGCACCAGTTGCGTCATCAGCCGGGCGTGTTGAGGCAGAACGCCCATTTGGCCCTCCACGCCCGGCAGCGTCACCATGTTTACGTCTTCGGAGTACACCTTCGCCTCCGGCGTCACAATTTCCAGTCTTATGGTGTTGTCCATTTTCACAACCTGTTGCGCGAAGCCCTTTCGTTCTCAACACGCCATTTTTAGTTTTGTCTGATCTCCTCGATCGCGCCTTTCATGTAGAAGTTGCCTTCTGCGACGTCATCGTGTTTGCCTTCCAGGATTTCCTTGAAACCACGAACCGTCTCCGCCACGGGAACCTGTTTACCCTCTCGTCCGGTGAAGACTTGCGCCACACTGAAGGGCTGGCTCAGAAAGCGCTGAATCTTGCGCGCACGAAACACAGTAAGCTTGTCCTCGGGCGAGAGTTCATCCATCCCCAGGATGGCGATGATGTCCTGCAGGTCTT
This sequence comes from Terriglobia bacterium, assembly GCA_963699935.1. GTDB lineage: Bacteria > Acidobacteriota > Terriglobia > Terriglobales > Acidobacteriaceae > JAIQFF01. The sequence continues at coordinate 335,581 of CAVOVU010000008.1, read as the reverse complement.
TGTAGCGCTGAAGCACCTTCTGCACTCCGCGCGCTGTGTCGTAGTGTTCCTCGCCCACGATTTCTGCCGCCAGGGCGCGCGAGGTCGAGGCCAGGGGATCCACTGCTGGGTAGATACCCAATTCAGCAATCGAGCGCTCCAGTACGATGGTGGCGTCCAAGTGCGCGAAGGTTGTGGCTGGCGCCGGGTCGGTCAGGTCATCTGCCGGAACGTACACTGCCTGGAAGGAAGTGATGGAGCCCTTCTTGGTGGAAGTAATCCGTTCCTGAAGGGCCCCCATCTCAGCCGCGAGGGTTGGTTGGTAACCGACGGCGCTGGCAGTGCGACCGAGCAGAGCCGAGACCTCGGAGCCGGCCTGAGAAAAGCGGAAAATATTGTCAATGAAAAGCAGCACGTCCTGATTCTTTTCGTCTCGGAAATATTCTGTAATGGCAAGCCCGGACAAGGCCACGCGTAAGCGGGCGCCCGGCGGTTCATTCATTTGTCCATATACGAGGGCAATCTTTGATTGGCGAAGGTTGTCCTGCTTGATCACCCCGGCTTCGGACATTTCGTGGTAAAGGTCGTTGCCTTCGCGGGTGCGCTCGCCGACACCCGCGAACACAGAAACGCCGCCATGGAGCTTGGCGATATTGTTGATCAACTCCATGATGACGACGGTCTTGCCCACTCCGGCGCCACCGAAAGCCCCAACCTTGCCGCCCTTCAAAAAAGGGCAGATCAAATCGATGACCTTGATACCAGTCTGCAGCACCTGGGGAGAAGTAGATTGATCCACAAGCGGTGGCGGAGGCCGATGGATCGGATAGTACTTTTCCGCCTCAACCGGTCCGCGCTCATCGACCGGGTTTCCCGTCACGTCGAACACCCTGCCCATCACACCTTCGCCGACCGGCATGGATATAGGACCACCGCAATCCGTAACTTCGAGTCCCCGTTTGAGGCCCTCGGTGCCAGACATGGAGATCGCCCGGACCCACTTGTCGCCGAGGTGCTGTTGCACTTCGAGCGTGACTTTGGCGGGCTGGCCCTGAACCGTGTACTCGACGGTCAGGGCGTTATAGATCCCCGGCAGCGCCTCCGGAAATTCAACGTCAACCACCGGACCGAGAACCTTAACAATCTTTCCCTTGTTACCAACTTGCACAGGTGTGCTTACCATTGATCTGCCTCATTCGGACTGCCCGCCGGCAATCTCCAGCAATTCCTTGGTGATATTGCCCTGCCGCAGCTTGTTGTATTCGAGAGTTAAGTCCTTGATCAGGCCCTCCGCGTTTTCTGTGGCGTTCTTCATGGAGACCATGCGGGCGCTCTGCTCACTGGCCTTGGCATTCAATAGGACCTGATAAATGCCGATGTCGAGATAATGCGAAAGGAGGTAGCTCAGAACGAATTCCGGATTGGGCTCGAACAAGGACTCAGTAGTATCGGCAGCGAGTTCTTCTTCGGACCTGACGCCCGGTATCTTCATTGCCTTAAGCTCTCCCACCGGAAGAAATTCCAGGCAGAGTGCATTCTGGGTCAGTGTGTTGACGAAACGCGTGGCGATGATTCGTACTTCGTCCACCTCCCGCTTCAAGAAGAGGTTGCGGGCGAAGGCGGCCATCGCCCTGGCCTCCGCGAACTGCGGCGTGTCCGCGTAGCTGAACTCGGCAATCAGTTGCCGGCGAGTACGGGCGATGAACTGCGCGGCCCTGCGTCCGGCCGTGATGAAGACCGTGGACTGGGGATCAAACTCGGCCGCCAGCCGGAAGAGATTACTGTTGAGCGCTCCGCATAAACCTTTATCTGCACCGACCAGGATGACGGCGCGCTTGTGGATTTCGCGTACTTCGAACAGAGGATGGTTGAAGTCGCCTATTCGCGTCGCCGCTTCCCGCTGGATACGGTACAGCGCCTGGACGAATGGGCGTCCGGCAAGAGCAGCTTGTTGCGCTTTGCGCATCTTTGACGCCGCCACCATCTGCATCGCTTTGGTGATCTGAGCGGTGCTGCTGATTGAGCGGATCCGGCGGCGCAAATCGCGTGGACTATGCATAAACTGGTCGATCCAGGTCCCGGAATTCGCAGGGACCAAGATTGAAAATATCTAGAGACAGCGACCCGCCTGCGGAGAAGATGATGCGGACTCCATTATCTCCAGGTCTCCTTGAATTGATCAGCGGTAGCCTTTAACTCGGTGGTCAACGCTGGGCTCATCGTCTTTTCCTCTGCAATCTTCCCCAGCAGTTCGGCCTTCCTTGTGCTCAGGAACTCTGTCAACTTGGACTGGAACTCCTTGACTCGATTCACTGGTACGTCGTCCATATATCCGTTCTGCACCGCCCAGATCACCGCTATCTGCAACTCAATGGAAATGGGGTTGTACTGCGGCTGTTTGAAGATTTCAGTAATGCGCTTGCCGCGATCGATCTGTGCCTGCGTCTTGGCGTCCAGTTCGGAACCGAATTGAGCGAATGCGGCGAGTTCCCGGAACTGCGCGAGGTCTCCCTTGAGCTGTCCGGCGACCTGTTTCATGGCCTTGAGCTGAGCCGCCGAACCAACCCGGGAGACCGACAGACCCACGGAAATCGCGGGGCGTACGCCCTGGTAAAACAAATCCGTCTCCAGGTAAATCTGTCCATCAGTGATCGAGATGACGTTGGTGGGGATGTAAGCCGAAACGTCGCCCGCCTGGGTCTCAATAATGGGCAGCGCAGTCAGCGAACCGTTACCGTACTTTTCTCCGACCCGCGCCGCCCGTTCGAGCAATCGGCTATGGAGATAAAACACATCGCCAGGATAGGCTTCCCGACCTGAGGGCCGTTTCAACACCAGGGAGACCTGCCGGTAGGCCACGGCGTGCTTCGACAGATCGTCGAAGATAATCAACGCATCCATGCCGTTGTCCATGAACCACTCGCCCATCGCCGCCCCTGCGAAGGGCGCCAGATATTGATTGGTTGCCGAGTCAGAAGCCGGGGAAGCAACGATGATGGTGTAAGGCATGGCTCCGGCCTGCTCGAGAGCGGTGATGATGCGCGCGACGTTCGATTGCTTTTGACCGATCGCGACATAGATGCAATAAAGCGGGCGATAGTTCCCGTCACCCGCAGTCTCTGCCGCCCGATTCAGACGAGCTTGACTGATAATGGTGTCGATGCAAATTGTTGTTTTACCGGTGGACCGGTCGCCGATGATTAATTCGCGCTGGCCACGTCCGATCGGAATCATCGCGTCAATTGCCATAATGCCGGTTTGCACTGGCTGCCTGACGGGACTACGCCGAATAATTCCAGGAGCGATTTTTTCAACCGGATAATAGACGTTACTCTCGACCGGTCCTCCCCCATCCAAGGGCTCTCCCAGGGTGTTTACAACCCGTCCCAGGAGGCCCTTGCCCACCGGTACCTGCAACAGCTTGCCCGTAGTCCGGACCTCGTCGCCCTCCTTAAGCTGGGTGTAGTCGCCTAGAATGATTACTCCAACTTCTGTCTCTTCCAGGTTCAACGCCAGCCCGGTGACGCCGTGGCCCAGATCGAGCATCTCGTTAAGCATCGCATCGCTAAGACCCTCGACCTTAGCCACGCCGTCCCCTACTTCGCGGATGACACCGACATTCTGCCGGTCGGTTGCCACTTTGGCGCCTGCGATTTGAGCTTCAATTTCCTTAAGTAGGTCAGGCATACGGTCTTCACCCTAGCTCACAAAAATGCGAAGTTTCCATTGGCATCAGGACAATACGTTCCTTCCGTTCGTGCTGGTAATTCCAAAGCTCTTCTCCAGTGCAGATAACCCAGACCGCACGCTCCCATCGTAGACATCACTGCCAACGTGGATGCGGATCCCCCCAATCAACGCCGGATTGTGTAGGAACTGTGCACTTATCTGTGAACCGTACACATCTTGTAGTCCAGCCTGGAGCCTGATCTCCAAGTCCGCGGGCAAGGGAACAGCACTTTGTATCTCGGCTGTGTGTTGGGCGTGGTCCAGCTTCAACAAGCGCTGAAAATAGCCCAGTAGGGCCAAGTAACCGCGGCGCCTTAATTGCAGGACACTCTGGACGACCTTGCGGACGCGACCTTCATCTACCCGTCCGTTGACGAGACACAAGCGGAACAGTTGCTTGGCCTCGCGCCGGGTCTGCTTGGCAGTGATCATGTGGACCTTGATCCCCCGTCTTTTCACTAGGCGGCCAACCGCCTGCTGGTTTCCTCCGCCAGGCGCCGCTGATCATCTGCAGTGAGGACCTTGCCGGTGATTTTGGCGGTGGCTTGCACAACTAATCGGCCCACTTCATGCTTCAGTTCGGTGAGCATGCGGGCGTGCTCCTGGATGGCGGCCTCACGCGACTTGATGATGATTTGTTCGGCGACAGCGATGGCCTTCTGAGTCTCCTGCTCCTTCACGCGGGCGGCCGCGGCGTGCGCTTCCTCGATCAATTTCGCCGCCTGCGCGTCGGCCTTCAGCATGGTTTCCCGACGCTGGGTTTCGGTCTGGGCGAGTTCAGCCTTTATCTTTTCCGAGGCTGCAATGCCCGCTGCGATCTGTTGACGCCGCTCTTCCAGCATCTTGAGAATTGGCTTGTAGGCATACCGGTGAAGAAGAAGACAGACGATGGAGAAGCTGATGATCTGGCCAACCAGATGAGACCAGTCCACACCAAACGTCCTGGCAATCTGTTCGACTTGCCCCCCACTCTCCGCCTCGGCCAATAAAACCAGAGCATTCATACTTGTCTCTCACGTTGCCTAGGCGCGGATACTTTTCAGCATCGTGCCCAGCAGTTTCTCTTCTACTTGACCAGGAACAGGGCGTAGAACACGATTGCTTCAGCGAACGCAATCGACAGGATCGACTGAACTAGAATCTTTGTGGCGGCCACTGGATTGCGTCCCACCGCTTCTGAAGCTTTCATGCCAATCAGACCCACGCCAAGAGCCGCCCCTAATGCCGCCAGACCTACATGGATGCTTCCGTTCATAGCGTCTTTCCCTCTGTTTTCTCGCCGGCTCCCGCGATTGAACACGGTCGAGTCGTCGTTATTAGTCCGTCAAACACTCGCAGGCGCGGGTCCCTCGGTTTCGTGCTGGCAAATCAGCATCGTGAAGACAGCGGTCAGCAACATGAAGACCATTGCCTGAACCAAACCCATCAGGAATTCCAAAAAATAAAAGGGGATCGATACCAGCCATCCAAAACCAGGGACCAGCTTGGCCATAGCCTCCAGCAAATTCTCCCCCGCAAAGATGTTGCCGTAGAGACGAAAACTCAGGGAGACCGGTCGAAATAAAATGGAAACGACCTCCAGACAGCCGGCTGCGAAGAACACGATCACCATCAGCAGCCTCATCATGCCTTCGCTCTCGCCCTTGGGCGCGAACAACTCCTTGAAAAATCCCACTGGACCTACCTCTCGAAGGGCCCAGACAATCCAGCAGGCAAAAAACACCAGGGCCATGGCCAGGGTCATGTTCACGTCAGCGTTGGCGCCGCGAAACAGGGGTTGGTCGATCTTGAACCCGTGAGCCGTCTGATAACCCCAGCCCATCGAGCCGACCCCTGGAATCAGACCCACCCAATTGGCGGAGAGAATGAAAATGAAAACCGTTGCAAAGTACCAGAACGTCCGGTCGGCTAAATGGGGCCCGATGATATCGGCCAGAAACTTGTAGAGGCCGCCAACCAGCCACTCCATAAAATTTTGTGCGCCCGAGGGAACAGGCTGCATGTTCCGCGTAGCGAACTGAGCGAATGTGATCAGACCCAACGCCACGATCCAACTGACCACCATGGAATTCGTGATGGGAAAATTGAAGGGACGGGCGAGCTCCACGGCTTTAGCAGAAAGGCCATGTTCCTCGGTGTTGGCGGCAGCAGTCGGTACAGGAGATGGCGTCGATATCATTGCGTCAAGCCGCGATGCCACGTCCACTCCCAAGCTGAAGGTCGGGCTCAGACACAGGAACGATACGAGAAGCAATCCCAACACCACGCTGTGTTGTTGAACCGCGATTCTCATAGACCTACCTGTGCGCCAACGCCATTGATGCTGCGAGCTCGTTTTTGCCGGCCTTCTGATAACCAACCAGGGTGAAGTACAAAACACGGTCAAAAAACTGGTTGAGCGAATGCAGTAGCATCACGCCGCCCCAGAATTCAACCGGCTCTTCCAGGAGGCACTCCTGCTGCATGTATTCCCAGAGGTACTCTCGAGCAATACACACAGCCCAGAAGACATTGCTGAAGGGGACACCCTGATTCGCGAGTTCAATTCCCAGATCGGAGTAGCGGAATTCAATGACAGGGGAGGTTTCACCCGCCAGCCAGTCCGTGAGGTCTCGGTAGATTTCCAATGCACGTTGTTTGTGGTCCGGGAGTGGCACCCTCAAAAGCAGTTCCCGGCATCGGTCGGAGCCTCTGATCTTCTGGACCAATCCCTCTGACATGCGATCCGCATTGGCCTTCATGTGTTGAACTAGCTTGGGGGCACGCATTCGCTCTCCTTATGAGTCCGACCGGATGGGCGCGCAGTGAGTTCGCATGAACGGGCAAAGACTAGCGTGCCGTACCGAAAACTGCATACTGTCAAAACCAACAGTGTCTTCGGATGTCGAGCGCTCTATTGGCGCTGATTGACAACCGCCTGCGCCAGGCAGACATGCAAACCTATGTCGTGCCTGCGGCTGCCGGTTTACAACCGACTATTTCGATCCGAAGCTGGAAGGCGTTTGACGGAGGCAGGAGTGACCAGGTCTCTGGCCTGAAGTTAATATCGCGGTTGCTGCATTCCTCGCGGAAGGCGCCCGAGTGCAACTTCCCAGCAGGCGCCTTGTTTTGTGCAGCCTAATTAGCAGTTGGCAGGTTATTCTGTGCTCGTTTAATAGAAGAGACGGAAGAGTTGGGACGATACACTGCCGCCTCCTTGCAATTACGCTACTTCTTCACTGGTGGAGGATAATTCTTCAAGAGTTTGGCAATGGCCTTTTTCAGATTTTTTTCCTGCTTCTCGGGCTTGGCCTTCTCATCGAGGGTCTTGCTTACTACGCCGCGCCACGCCAAATCGCGATTTGCCGAATCGTACATATCCAACGCCAACTGGCCTACGTAGATTGTCGAGGTCTGTCCGGTGGTCGTACTCATTCCACCCGCGCCGCCGTACCAGCCTCCGCCATACCATCCTCCGCCATAGCCCCAGTCCGAGTTGTAGGAGGTGAATTGCTTCTCCTGGCCAATGCCTGCCTGGTATCCGATGTAGAGGTCAGCGTTGTCTCCATCGACTTTGGAGAGTCCTTTTGCCGCCAGCTCAGAATCCACGGCCGCTACGATCTGCTTGTCAATCAGTTCGTTCGGCTTCGCGGCGTCCTTGAGGGCTACCCATTTATAAGTCTTGAACTTAGAGAAATCGGCGTTCTTGTCGAAGTTGTATCGAGTGTCCTGGGCGATCGCCGCATTCGCCACAAGCAGGATTGTTGCTATCAGCAGTGAGATTCGTTTCACGATGTCCTCCGGTTCACATCACGTACCCATGAGCCAATCAAACCTGGTTCGGGTTCCCATTCGTAGCGACTATGTGTGCCAACATCGGGCACTGAACGATGCTAAGAGCAAGGCGCCGGACGCAGAAACTGTCAGAACTGACAGACAATTGCCAAAGTACAGGACGCAGAAATGCGCGAACGTCGCGATCCCGATAGCTGATAAAACTGCCAGTTCCTCGCGACTGTGGCCACCTTGCAAACTACGAGCAACACCATCTGCACCGGAGGCGATGTGGCCAGCAAAAAGAAGAATGGCAACGACCAAGGAACGGTTCCTCTGAAGAACAAAGAGTATGAGAGGGAACTGCGCAAACTACAGACCAAACTGGTCCAAATGCAGGAATGGGTGAAAGCCACCGGTGCCAAGGTCGTAGTTGTGTTTGAGGGCCGCGACGCCGCAGGGAAAGGGGGCGTAATTCATCGCATCCTGGAACGCGTAAGCCCACGCGTATTCCGCCACGTGGCGCTGCCGGCCCCGACGGATCGCGAAAAGTCACAAATGTATGCCCAGCGCTACATCGTCCATATGCCGGCCGCGGGTGAGGTGGTCCTGTTTGACCGCAGTTGGTACAACCGTGCTCTGGTGGAACACGTGATGGGTTTCTGCACTGAAAAGCAATACGACGACTTTATCCGAATGGTCCCCGGGTTCGAGAGTCTCGTCAAGAACAATGGCATTATTCTCGTTAAGTACTGGTTCGAGGTCAGCGAGAAGGAGCAGCACAGGCGCTTCATCAAGCGTATTGAGGATCCGATGCGAACATGGAAGCTCAGCCCCATGGACCTGGAATCGCATCGTCGCTGGTATGACTATTCGCGAGCCCGGGACGCAATGTTTGCCGCTACTGACACGCCACAGTCTCCGTGGTACGTGGTCCAAACCGACGACAAACCGCGGGCTCGATTAAACTGCATTTCCCATTTGCTTAGTGCGGTGCCCTGGAAGGAAATTCCACAAGAAAAGGTCAAATTGCCAAACCGACAGAAGTCTAAGGGTTACAAAGACCCTGACTGGAACTATCGTTGGATTCCCCAGAAGTACTGATGCCGCGGAACTAAGCGTATCGACTGGTCTCTTATGAGACCCTCCTCGTCGATGGGTCACCGCTCACCTGCCCGGTCTCTGTATTCGCTAGAGTACGGAACAGTCCCCCCTTTCGTGCCATGGACAAGCGGTTGCCATTCGCTATAGGGTTGAGTATCGTCATTTAAAAATCCCTCGAGGGCTCATCACGCGCATTTTGTCTCTTATCATCGAGACAGAGAGCAGTTTCCAATTGAAAACAAAGACCGTAGATGCCAAAGTGCGTATCCTGGTGGTGGACGATAATGAACCGTTTCGTAAATTCGTTGCTTCCATGCTCCGTGATCGGAAGAATTTGAACGTCATCGGAGAGGCTGGCGACGGATTAGAAGCTGTCCGACGAGCCCAGGCCCTGCAACCTGACTTGATCCTCCTCGATATCGGCCTGCCAGATCTGAATGGACTCGACGCGGCTCGGCAGATCAGTAAGCTTGCGCCTAACGCAAGAATTATCTTTCTGACTCAGGAATCTGTGTCTGAGGTGGTAAGCGAAGCGCTCAGTCTGGGTGCGTGGGGTTACGTGACCAAAGTTCAGGCCGGGAGGGAATTGCTGGTTGCCGTGGAGATGGTCATGCAGGGCCAGCGTTTTGTCAGCAGCGGCTTAAATGGGCACAAGTATCCGGACAGGCTTTAGCTCCTACATTAGAGTCCCAAGCCAGAGATTCTGACCAGCCCACTCTGAAGCCAGGTGCTCTTCCACGAACAATCCGCCAAATTCACTAGAAATCAAACCTCAATGCCAACTGTCCGACTCGCGGACTTACAGCGGTGCTGCTGATGACGCCGAAAGTCGGCGATGTGAAGTCGGAATCAGGGTTGGCAAATTGCGGATGGTTCAGCGCGTTATAAAATTCGACTCGAAATTGAAGGGTACTTTTCTCAACGGGCCAGTTGAGCGCCGCAGTTCTTGAAAACGCGAGATCGAAGTTCACTTGTCCGGGGCCGTTTACGATCCCGGTCGCGCTGTTCCCGAATGCTGTCCCAATGCCGTCTGCGCCGATGATTGGCGGAGTTGTAAAGCAGGACTACGTTGAAATAGCCGTTCAGTTTCGACTCGACCGCCCCTCCACTCATCAACTGGGTTTTTGCGCAATGACCGCTTAGTTGTGCCCGATCTTCGCTGATTCCAAAGACATTGGTCGAATTTGTCTCGGCGATGGTAAGAGCATCGCCGGACTGGATGGTTGCGACCGCGGCCAGCGACCAGTTGCCCAGCAGGGCTCGCGGCAGGCCGTGGGACGGACTGGGGATCGTCCATGTTGTACTGAAGATGAATCGATGCGGGCGATCGAAACTGGCCCGCCCCCATCGTTGTCTGGGAGAGTTCTGGTCTCCCAGAGTCAATGCATTTCCTGTTGATGTTTGGTTAATGCTGGCGCCATCCGTGTCCAAAGTCTTGGAGAAAGTGTAGGAAGCGAGGAATTGCAGACCGTGGCTTAACCGCTTCGTCAGACTCGCTTCCAGCCCGTTGTACCAGGAGCTACCCTCGGATTCCATCACCAGGAGGGAGTCTGGAGGTACTCCGGGAACAGGAATGCGCAGCGGAATATTTGCGACCGTATTTTCGCTGACCCCTCTTATTGGATTGTTGGCGGAAGCCGACAGCGCTTGATTCAAGGAACGTTGACGTACCAAGTGTGTGCCGCGGGTGCCCACGTATCCCACTTCCAACAGCAAATCCCTATGCAGCTCTGCCTGAACATTCGATGAATACTGTTGAATCATGGCGGGTCGAAAACCAGGTGCGACGGAGTAAATAGTTGTCGTGGTAGTGGGGGAGTAAGCCGGGAAAAAAGGAAAGGAATCCGGGGTAGGGAACGGTTGCGGAAAAGGAGCTTGAAATGTCGCATTTGCATTTGCCACTCCGGAATTTATTCGAAATACCGAAAACGGAGCGCCAAACACGTTCTGATAAAAGGCCTGGCCTGTAGGACGCGAATAATAAATGCCATACCCTGCTCCGAGCACGAACCGATTTATTTTGGGCAGAACCCGCCAGGCAAAACCAATTCGCGGTGCAACCGTGTTCTGCCCCACCCCATCATTCCCGAACGTATTGTTCGCGCGCACTACGCCCGGCGGAGTTACTCCTGGAAAGTTGGAAGCCACTATGTAACCTGCCACACTCCCGCCGGGCGGGGGATTGGGATCAGCCTTGCCGATATCGAAGCTTGCGTTCCTGCCCAGCATGTCCCCAAATTGGCCGAGGCGCTCGTAGCGCACGCCGAAATTCAATGTCAGTGACTTTCCGATTCTCCAGTCGTCCTGTGCGAACGCCCCGCTTTCCCACACCCGGTATTCACGGGTTGTGAGGCCAAAATCATCGAGCGAGGCAAAAACGTTGCTGAAGCCGGTACCGTTGCCGCTTGCGCTGAGGCCAAGCAGAAAGTCCGGCCAGCTCAGAAACCGTACGAATGATCCCAGACCCACGAGATTGACATTGTCCTGCAATCTGGTGAGGGATCCTCCCAATCGGACGGAGTGAGCTCCACGGACGAAGCTGAGGCCATCGCTGAAGACAATGCTGTTTTGTGTATTTGTTCTCGGAAACCCAGAGGCGAAGCTGACGGAGCCAAGAATATTCAAACTGGGGAGGTCGTTGTTTCTGCTCATTTCGCCTTCGGCAACACCAACATCGGACCAACTGAATGGAACCCTGGCCTCCGTGCTCGCCCTCGTGCGAACATACCCAATTCGCGCTTCGTTAAGCCAAGTGCTGCTGAACGTATGCGAGTGGGCAAGAGAGAACACTCTAAAGCCAGAATCTCCCGGACTCGGAAAGCCAGGAATGTTGCCTGCCGCATTCAGGCCATTCCCGGGAAACGTGACGGTCTGTTCATCATTTGCCAGGAAGAACCGGACTGCGATTTTGGTGTTCTGCCGGGCGAGATAGTCAATATTTGTGGAGAACTGGTCTTCGCTGAAATGGCATGGTTCCGTGAACACTGAGAAGCCCTGTTTGACGAGCGGTTTTGTCGGGTCCACAATTTGTGGCGTCGGGATCAGAAAAGTTCCAGTGGAGAGCTTTAGGTTCAAGAGAGACAGGGCCACCGGATTGATGTTGGAACCATCCGAGCTGACAGCCGCGCCCCCCTGGGCGCCGCTCATGCCGCCAAACATTTTGCCGAGCGCGGCGGGCGTCCGGTCACTGGTTAACGGCGGCTCAGTAAGGCTGGCTGCGCAAGCAGTCCTCGACTGACCTGCAGCCACAGCGTTAATCTGGCGCGTCCCCTGATACGAACCAAAGAAGAGGAGTTGCTCCTTCCTGATCGGCCCGCCAAAGGCAAAACCAAACTGGTTCTGTTTGAGGACAGGGCGCGGTTGGGCTGCCCGGTTCAAAAAGAAATCGTTGGCGTTCAGAACCTCATTTCTCAGGAACTCAAAAATCGCCCCATGAAAGGCGTTGCTGCCGGTTTTTGTAATCAGGCTGACGTTGGCGCCGCCATAACGCCCGTAAGCCGCATCATACAGCCCGGTCTGGACCTTGAACTCCAGTATGCTATCTGGGCTAGGGGTCGGGATTCCGCCACTTCCTGCCGCACTGCCCTGCACGTCGTTCACGCTGATGCCGTCCAACTGGAAGTTATTGTCGTAGGAGCGCGCTCCGTGCACGAATATCCCGTCATTTGAGCTGGCGATCTGGGACACCGCCGTGCCTCCTAGTCCGAGCTCCCCTGCGTTATAGACGCCGGTGATAACCCCGGGTGAGAGACTGGCCAATTGAGCGAAGTTCCTCGTTACCAGGGGAAGACCACTCACCGCGGTCTCGTTGGTCACCCGGCCCAGGGCGGAATTGTCGCTCCGGATCATCGTCGCCTCAGCAGACACCTGCACATTCCCTATGACTGCGGCAAGTTGGAGATGAAGTTCAAGTCGGAGTGTTTCTGCCACGAAGACATGCAGGTCCGTCTGGCGCAGCAATTGGAAATTTGTCTTGCTGGCTTCCAGAACGTAGTCGCCGGGTGGAAGCGAGGGGAATGCGAACCTGCCCTCCTGGTCCGCAGTGACGGAGTTTGTCTCAGAGGTCGCCTGGTTCACGACATGGATTATGACGCCTGGAAGTGCGGCCCCCGAGGGATCAAGCGCCACGCCGGTCAGAGCGCCGGTTGAGGCGGTCTGGCTGACGAGCTGACTGATCAAGACCGCCGTGACGGCAATAGTACTGAGGAAGCAAGACCGTGAGGTTGCGAGTGGCCCATCTCGGTGGGACGTGCGGGGCACAAAAACTCCCTATCCTGCTCAGGCCCCCCTGGGACGGGCTGCTAAGCGGATGAAGACAGCTTGTCCGGCAGGGATATTACGCCCTGCGAGTTTACTTGACAACCTTCAACGTGAATGGTATAGCCAAAACTTGAAACTTGGGCCTGGTCCAGAGTCCCGGCCCCAACAGTAGAACAGCGGGGTGGGGTTTCCTGCGCTGCAATTGCGCTGTCGGTCTTCCTATGCCCTCGCTTCATGCGCCAACGAGACCCGTTTTGACGACTCGAGGCGGCACACTATCTCGCCTCCAGCTACCTATTCCAAGACGAAGTGTCAACTGGAAGTTGGTGAGCCTCGTCCTGGTACTGACTGCGGGATGTTTGCTGCCCCAGCCGGCAGCCTCTGCACCTGTGAAGCAAGTTCGGCGCGTTCTTATTCTCAATGTGATGGGGCCGCTGTCGTCGCCCGGCGTCGCTCTGATGGATGAGGCGATAGTGGCGGATCTGCAAAAATCGCCTTATCAGATTGAGCTCTATAGCGAGGATCTGGAGGCAACCCTGTTTCCGGATGAAGCTACCCAGCGGCAATTCCGTGAGTGGTACATCCGCAAGTATCGCGATCGCAAGCCCGACGTAATCATTGCCGTCGGGCTCGAGCCCCTCAGGTTCATGGTCGAATCGCACGAACCGTTCTTCTCGAATATCCCGATTGTCTTTTGTGGACTTACAGAGGAGATGTCGGGCGAACTAAAGCTCGACTCTCACTTCACCGGGGTGTGGGCGGTGGCGCAGCCGGAGGAAACCCTGAAGGCCGCACTGGCACTCCAACCCGGAACCAAGCACGTGTTCGTCACGGGTGGTGTGGGCGTGTATGACCGGCACCTTGAGGCCATTGCCAGGGAGAGTTTTCGCAAATACGAGTCGAGACTTGAATTCACATACCTCACTGACCTCGGCATGCCCGCGCTGGTCGAGCGCCTCAAGCACCTGCCGGATCACACGATCGTCTACCACACATCCATCATGCAGGATGGCGACGGAACGCGCTTCGTTGATGCCATCCAGTCCGCTCCCATGATTGCGAGCGCCGCACGTGCGCCGGTATTTATCGTGGACGACGTGGACCTTGGCAAGGGAACCGTTGGTGGTTCTCTGGTGAGCTTTGCGGCGATAGGTCAGCTCGTCGCCCAAATCACTGTCAGGATTCTGAACGGTGAGAAGCCGCAGGACATTCCGATCGTTAAGAGTGGCAACGTCTATACCTTCGATTGGCGAGCCCTGCACCGCTGGGGATTAAAGGAAAGCCGCCTTCCCCCCGGCAGCGTGGTGCTGAACCGGCAGCCGACTGTTTGGGAGCTGTATTGGCAGTACATCGTCGGTGGCATCGTTTTGCTGTTGTTCCAAACGCTGCTTATTTTTGGCCTGGTGCGGCAGCGGGCGAGACGCAGAACAGCGGAAAGCACGCTGGCGGAGACTTACGATCGGCTCCGCATGGCAGTGGAAGCTGGGAAATGCATCGGATGGGACTGGGACGTCAGGACCGGGCGCGACCGTTGGTTCGGCGATCTGCAGACCGTTTTCGGAATCCAATCAGACAGCTATTCCGGACGCGTGGAGGACTTTCACCGCCTGGTACACCCGGAAGACAAAGCCTTCGTTGCGAACGCGGTTGCCGATGCCAGGCGAAGCCGGAAACCCTACGCAGCAGAATTCCGGGTGCTGCGCCCTGACGGGAACGTGCACTGGATGACGGGCAGGGGGCAGTTCTACTATGACGCCAACGGCGACGCCGAACGCATGCTCGGAATGGCGGTGGACATTACCGAGCGCAAGCTGGCGGAAGAGGCGCTGCGGAAGTCGGAGGAGAAGTTTTCCAAGGCCTTTCGGGAAAGCCCGATGGCTCTCACCGTAACCAGAGTGAAAGACGATCGCTACATTGATGTCAACGATACTTACGAACAAATGACCGGCTGGCGACGTGACGAAATAATTGGACGGACACCGTTTGACCTTAAGCTTTGGGTGGATCCTACCCAAAGGACGGAGATGGCAAAAGAGATTCAAACCAAAGGCACCGTTCGGAACCTGGAGTTCCGCTTTCGTCGCAAGGACGGGGAGCAGCGCACCGGCTTGGGGTCGGCAGAATTGATCGAAATCGAGGGCGCACCCTGCCTCATGGCTGTGGTCGCGGACATTACCGAGCACAAACAGATTCAGGAGCAGTTGCGTGAGAGCGAAGCCCGGCTGGCAGGTATCGTTGGGTCGGCAATGGACGCTATCATCGCCATCGACTCGGAACAAAACATTGTGCTTTTCAACACTGCCGCAGAAAAAATGTTCGGCTGTGCTACAGCTGAAGCCATTGGAACCCCCGTAGGACGGTTCATCCCCGAACGCTTCCGCTCGGAACACAAAGCCCACATACGCCGCTTCGGCGAGTCCGAAGGCGCCAGTTGGTCCCTAGCCTCGCGGGGCATATTGTGGGGCCTCCGGGCAAGTGGGGAGGAATTTCCCATTGAAACTTCCATCTCCCATTTGGAGGCAAACGGCCGCCAGGTGTTTACCGTCGTCATCCGCGATGTCACCGAGCGCTACAGGTCAGATGAAGCCTTGCGTACGAGCGAGCAGAGATTACGCCTGGCAGTGCAGGCTGGAAGAATGTATGCGGACGAGTGGGACGCTGCGACCGATACGATCGTCCGGTCCTCTGAGTATGTGGATATTCTCGGCCAGGATCAACCGATGCAGACCAGCCGTCTGGAGCTACTAAACCGGATCCACCCCGACGACCGTGATCAGGTTGCAGCCGAACTCGCCAGAATTACGCCTGAAAACCCTGTCTCTACAATGCGCTACCGGTTTGTGCGTTCCGATGGCATTGCGATTTGGCTGGAGAGGAGTGCGAGAGGGTTCTTTGACGACAAGGGCAGGTTGCAAAGTACGATAGGTGTAGTAGCAGACATCACCGATCGCAAAAAGGCGGAGCAGTCACTTCGGGAGAGTGAAGAACGCTTTCGCCTGGTTGCGAATACCGCACCAGTATTGATCTGGATGGCTGGCGCCGACAAGCTGTGCACCTACTTCAATCAACCCTGGCTGGAATTTACAGGCCGGCCTCTTGAGGCAGACCTTGGCAACGGCTGGACGGAGGTAGTGCACCCCGATGACCGGAGTACGCTCCTGGACACTTATACGCAGGTATTCGATCGACGGGGCCGTTTCGAAATGGAGTATCGGCTGCGGCGGCATGATGGAGAATATCGCTGGGTGTCCGACCTTGGCGTCCCAAGATTCAACCCGGATGGCTCTTTTGCCGGCTACATAGGCTCTTGCATGGACGTGACGGAGCGCAGGAACGCGGAAGAAGCGCTGACCCACATGGGGCGGAAGTTGATTGAAGCCCACGAAGAGGAGCGTACGTGGATCGGGAGAGAACTTCACGACGACATCAATCAACGGATTGCATTGTTGTCGATCGAATTGGATCGATGGAACCAGTCTTCTGGATTGGACTCGCAGACCCATGATCACATCCAGAAAGCTGGCCGGCGTCTTGCAGAAATCGGACAGGACATTCAGGCTCTGTCGCACCGGCTCCACTCCTCCAAGCTCGAGTATCTGGGTATCGCGGTCGCGGCCCAGAGCTTCTGTAGGGAATTATCCGAGCGGTATAAGGTACAGATTTCCTTCAGCCATTCCGAGGTCCCCCTCAACCTTCCAAAGGAAATCGCGCTTTGCTTGTTCCGAGTCTTGCAGGAAGCGTTGCAAAACGCTGTTAAGCATAGCGGTGTTAAGGACTTCAAGGTGGAACTCCGCGGCAAAACCGGGGAGATTCTCTTATCTGTGATTGACGCCGGAAGGGGCTTTGACTCGCAAGATGCGGTCAACCGTCTGGGGGTCGGGCTCATCAGCATGGGACAGCGACTGCAATTGGTGAACGGCGAACTTTCCATCGTATCGGAACTCGGCCGGGGTACTGCGATCTACGCTCGAGTGCCTGTGGGTCGGGAAGAGGGGCATCGTCTGAAGGCAGGGTGAACCGGGGAAGGGGGTTGCGCCCACAACGCGGACCCCTGACAAAACCGAAACCCAACGAACCTGCCGATTGCTGTCGTCCACCGTGACTTGTTCTTGGATTCACTGAGAGAACTGACAGTTATGGCCTAGGGCGTGCCGTGGCTAGCATGCATGACATGTCTAGTCCAAATAGAGCCCGGTCCAGATGGCAGTCACGCTAGCTGTTCTGACTGGAAACTCGCATGAGCAATCGTCACAGAACAAGACTGCTTATTGCCGATGACCATACGCTGGTGGCGGAAGCCTGTAAGAATCTCCTCGAGCCGGAATTCGAGGTAGTGGGAATCGTCGATAACGGACGCGCTCTTCTTCAACAGGTTCGCGAGCTGAAGCCTGAGGTGGTGATCCTCGACATCGCCATGCCCCAACTCAACGGGCTTGATGCAGGCGATCAGATCAAGCGCTTGTTTCCCGCTACCAAGCTGGTGTACTTGACCATGAACGTGTCGCCAGAAGTCGCGGCCGAAGCGTTTCGCCGGGGCGCATCCGCGTACGTCGTGAAGCACGCTGCTGCCTCGGAGTTGATAACGGCCGTTCGACGAGCTCTCAGATCGGAATCGTATCTCTCACCTAACATTACAAAAGAAACTGTTGAGTACCTCTTAAGAAGCGGAACCCCCTACGCGAAGGAGAAGAGGATTACGCACCGTCAGAGCGAGATTCTGCAACTGCTTGCCGAGGGGATGTCGATGAAGGAAATTGCCAATATCTTGAACCTGAAACCTGGAACTGTCGCCTTCCATAAGTACCGAATCATGCAGACTCTGGGCCTGAAAAGCAACGCGGAACTACTTCAGTACGCCATCCAGCATCACTTGGTTGCCTGAGCCCTGATGCCATCCTAAGCGGTCTTGATTGGAGCTAATTGCGGGCTGCATCTATCTCTATCACTTGCCGGAGCACCCGCTGGCAATTCTGCCAGTCGTGCATTGTGGCCGAGACCGTTACAAAATGACAAGCAATCAGACGCGAAGCTCTGGTTCAACGACGTTTGCTCGAAAAACGGACGACGATGATCTGAACGTGCCTTGGGTCTGATTACAAGAAATGACAATGATCTGGTGATGGAGCGGTAGCGATGGTTCTCGCGCTGGGACACCTCGTATCCGATCCATATTGAGACAGCGACCGTTCTGCCCCAAGCCATCAAACTCGCCACCCGATAGCAGGGCCCCAGGGACGTGTTTTTCCAGGACGCTCAGATCTCCACTATGCGGGGTGGGACCGAGATATGCGGGCACTTCTGGGACAGAGCCCACCTAAGGAAAGATGGAGAATAAAAGTGGTACGCCATGACGACTACCGCTTTAGTATCGGGCTTTTTCCCACCCCATCGCCTTTTGCGGCCGGGTACCTGTAAACGCGTTGTCGGGTGGTTATCCGCTGTGAGACGCATCGTCGTCGTTTGCGGCCTGGCAGGAATTCTTGGTCCATGGGCTCTCGCACAAGCCAGCGGCGAGCACGCCTCCGACTCTACGGAAGACAGTCGTTCCGCCGCCAGCGAGAATACTGGCGTTCCGGTGGAGTTAGACGGCAGGCCGATTCTGATGGTTTACGCCCAGATCGCCGGGTTCACTCCACAAGATCGCGCCGCGGCGATACAGCGGCGCATCGTTGCCCTGGCCAAGAGAAGGGACATAGCGCCCGAAGCGATTCGCGCGGAAGACCGCGGTAGGTGGACTGAGATCATGGCAGGCGACGAACGCATTATGGGGGTCACCGAAGCCGATGCCATAGCTGCAGAGCGAAGCCGAGCAGACCTTGCTTCAGAGCACGCAGAAATCATTCGCCTGGTGGTCAAGCAATATCGTTTGGATCATACTTGGCAGCGCTTTTTTTGGGGGATGCTTTACAGTGTCCTGGCAACGGTAGTGGTCGTTGGGTCGATTGTCATTCTGTTCTGGATCCGGCGCCGCATGCGCTCCAAGGTGGAGCATTGGCTGGGCGGCTCAGAAATCGCAGGCCCAGCCCCAACGAGAATATGGCTTAGACGCTATCTCGGCCAGCCATTGGTTACCGTGGGTCATGCAGGTTTCTGGGTTTTGGTCCTGGCTCTCATTCAAGCGTACGGAACACTCGTGCTGAGTTTCTTTCCTTCCACCAAGTACACTTCGAACCAGATTACAAACTGGCTATTTTATGAACTGGCAGTGTTCGCGAAAATGCTGATCGGTTACTTTCCAAATCTGATCCTGATTTTGATCATTTGCCTGGCGACATCCTATCTCCTGAAGGTGAATCATTACCTTTTTAACGAGGTTCGTGACGGCAATCTCACAGTTCGCGGCTTTTATCCGGATTGGGCAGAACCCACGGCGAAGTTGATAAGGGGTTTGATCATTGTCGCGGCTGCCATCGTCGCCTTCCCCTATCTGCCGGGATCGGACAGTCCTGCGTTCAAGGGGATCTCTGTATTTCTGGGCGTCCTGCTGTCCCTTGGTTCCACATCGGCGGTCGCCCATGGGGTTGCGGGAACTATTCTGACCTATATGCGGGCGTTTCAAGTGGGGGATTTCGTGAGGATTGGGAACGACGTAGGAGAGGTCGTGGAGAAGACATTGCTGGTGACGCGCATCTGCACACAAAAAAAAGAAGTGGTCACCATTCCCAACGGCACAGTGTTGGGTGGGGTAGTGGTCAACTACAGTGCCGAGGCTAAACAAAAAGGCGTAATCTTCCACACCACTGTGACGATTGGATACAGCGCTCCGTGGCGACAGGTTCATGACCTGCTCCTGGCAGCTGCTCTTGTTACAGATGATGTATTGCATGACCCACCGCCGTTTGTCCTGCAGACGGCGCTAAACGATTTCTACGTTGCGTACGAGCTGAATGCCTACACCGCCAAGCCGAGCGAGATGTTGCACACGTACTCGCTGTTGCACCAGAACATTCAGGACAGGTTCAACGAAGCTGGGGTGGAAATAAATTCACCGCATTACCGGAGTCTGCGCGACGGCAATCAGGTCACTATTCCAGAAAGCTACTTGCCCGCCGACTACAAAGCTCCAGTATTTGAGGTCCGAGAAGTGAGCCCTTTGCCAAAGCGAGCAGAAAGTACAACCTCGCCGACGATAGGGTCCACTCCTTATGGACCGTGTGATATTCCATTGGTGGATACGCGCCAAAAGCCTGAGCCTGACTGATTGGCAGCACAAGTGCGTTTTCCCACTCCGGGTGTCGTCCGAACAAGTGCGGCAAGCCAGCTGTCGAATCCTGAAGATTGACCCACTACTAGGTGGTGGGTCGGTTTCGTGATAAGACGCGGCAAGTGCATAAACCACGAAGGGCACGAAGTATCACGAGGGCTTTGTTTCCCAGGGTTTCCTTCGAGTACCTTCGCGCCCTTCGTGGTTCATGGTCTCCAAACTGACCCACTGCCCACTACTACTCCTGCTAGGAGCCAACTGGTAAAAATGCTAGTGGCCAAGAGCACTACCGCGACCCTACCTTTGCATGGCATCAGGCTTGACCAGACGAAGGATGCACAGGTCAAGGGCAAGGGAGACTAACTCCCGGGCGGTCAGCGCAGTACCAGCCAGTCGTTCGCGAAGGAGCATAAAGATGAGCGTGACCATGCGACGAAATCTTCCCAGAATTGTGATCGCCGATGATCACGTTCTCGTGGCCGAGGCGTGTCGGAAGTTGCTCGAATCGGAATACGAAATCGTTGCCACCGTGAGTGATGGCCGGGCTTTGGTTCGAGCCGCCACCGAACTAAGGCCACAGGTCATCATCGTTGACGTTGCGATGCCGATTCTGAACGGCCTGGATGCGGGGCAGCAGGTGAAGGAATTCCTGCCCACAGTGAAGCTGGTGTACCTGACGATGAATCATGACGCCGACCTTGCAGCCGAAGCGTTCCGTCGAGGAGCGTCGGGATATCTGCTCAAGACCTGTGCCGCTTCTGAACTGACGACTGCGGTTCGGGAGGTCCTCAGAGGCAAGTCCTACCTCTCGCCCACGATCGCAAAAGACACGGTCGACTTCTTGTTGCGCCAAGGCACGAAATTGATTGAGGAGGGGGAGCGGTTGACGGAAAGGCAACGGGAGGTGCTGCAACTCCTGGCCGAAGGAAAATGCATGAAGGAAGTGGCCGGTGTACTGAACATTACGACCCGAACGGTTGCCTTTCACAAGTACCGCATTATGGAAGTCCTAAACGCCAAGAGCAGCGCCGAGCTGGTTCAGTACGCAATCCGGAATCACTTGATCGCCGCTTGAGCTGGTCAGCCATCACCAGCAGAGATTGTGAGATTGACGACCCTTCTCCCGAACGCTCCCAGCTGTCCCTAAGTCCGGCAGACTACCAACGGAGGACTCCTACCCATCGGTCTCCACTAGGTTCTGCGGCTGGACGATCCCAATGATCACAGGTCGAAAATTAAAACGGGCTCGAGTGATGGCGGAATGCCTCGTTTCTCGAACCCGTGATGGATCAAAAGGTGTTGCGAATTGCTTTCAGGCCGAAGGAAAGCAAGAGAGCAAGAGTACCAAGCAATCCGATAAGGGGCAGGGGACTCGCAGTCTTGGGCAGCTCCGCCGGAGCGGCCGGGGCCGGCAAAGGTGTGGGCTCTGCCGAGGCGATCAGGATCGGAACATCAGCGGGGGGTGCTGGGGGCGGCGGGGGCATTGTGCCGGTCAATTTTCGCTGCTGTTCAACCACACTTATCGGTTCCTCCACCACCTTGGTGGCTGAGACGATCATCCCTTTCTTCAATCCAAAGGCGTCCGTTTCTTGGCCATCCACCGTGAACTTTTGGCCCTTTGGGATCTTGAATTCCTGGTTGGTCCCGTCTTCCAGGGTCAAAATCACGGTATTGGGCGGAGTGACGTGCCACACTTTTCCTGTCACACTCTTTACCGTGGTGATGGTTTTGGGGGTTGTGGTCACGATGGTCGTGCGCTCCAGCTTCATGCCAGGCTTCAGAGAGTGAATCCCGAGTTCTTGGCCTTCCACGGTGACCCGGGCGCTCTCCGGCACGTTGGCAAAGTGGCGGATCGTACCGTCTTCCATCTTTACCACCAATTCATTACCCGAGACGTATGCGACTTCGCCGCGTTCGATCGTCACGTTGTGTGAGGGCTGTGCGGCGGTGGTGTTGGTTTCTGTCCTCACTTGTGCGTTCATGCTCAAGGCAAAGGCCAAGCACACCGACCCCGCCAAAAGCGCACGCAATTGTGTCCCTACCTTTATTGAGTTCATCGTTTCTTCTCCTTGTTAGCTCTCGCAGCCATGAATTTGAGTCCTGTCACTGATGTTTCAAATAAGTTCATCTGTGCCCAATTGTTGCTGCGCGCGCGAGTTCAGATTTCTCTTGCCGACTGAGCCGATCGCGATCGGCCATCGAGGCCTGAACGATGTAGCGCTCGGGCGCGCTGCCCACGAAATAAAACGGGTAACACGTCACTAGAGTGAGTGACGAAATCGAGCGTGGTAGCAGGACCGAAGCATCGTCCGGGCGTACAATCACGATCTGATCCACAATGTATGTATCCGTGCGGCTTGAGGTCGCCAGCTCAACGGCGTCTCCTGGGCGGATGTCTTTGAGCACCCTAAAAAATCCATCCCGATGGCCGGCAATTCCGATGTTCCCGTCCTCCCCCGGGCGGACTGTGCCGAGGATGTGGCCCACACCCCGGTTCAGAATAAGTTCGTCGGTTCCTTCCAACACGGGCACCTCAAGATGCAACTTAGAGATGCGCAACATAGCCAAGGGCGGATCAATGTGCTCCGCCAAAGTGTGTTCGTACGCCGCGATCCGCGTCTCCGACCAGGTGCTAAAGTCGAAGCGGCCTTCGGCGGCTGGACGGAAACCGGCGGGTATTCCGCCAGGCTGGCGTCTTTGACTGTCCTGGAAGCGTCTCAACTCGGCGCGGAACAGGATCGTTCTATGGAGGTATGCTGCCGCGTATGTAAGGATCAGCAACACTCCAATGATCAGCAGCAGACGCTCTGTGTTCCTTGCGAATCTCATTTCCAGAAAGCCTAGTCGGTGAACGAACAACGCATCCCAACGCAACGGTACATCGATCTAAGCAGGCTTGTGCTGTTAGATCTCCGACACCAGCATGAGGAGTCTAGATAAGAACGCTTAGTGGTTGTAACTGTCAGTAGTGACAGTCGGTCGGATCGGTTCACGGCCGTTCCTGTCTATGACATGGGATGTATTCTTCCGCAGCTCCGAGGGTTCAGCGGTAATCAGGCTCGCTTTTAGCCCACGCATCACAGATCACCGCCTTCTTGCGCAGATCATTCTCACTCGACCTCACTCGACGCGGAGGCACAGCGTTCCTGTCAACACTGCCAGTTGCTAGGCTCTTGCGTGCTTGAATATAAGAAACAGTATGCAACCAGCAACCGGTCAACCTCTTATGGCCGAACCCGCAGAGCGCAAGCAAATTGGCGGAGAAGCGACTCACATTGGGGATTGTCAGGTGTGGGTGGAGATCTACTATCTGGATTCGCAGACGGACTACCGTGAGTACCTCCCGCAAAAGAGGGTGTTCTTTCGTTCCAACGAATTCATTCCGTTGTGTTCTTCGACATCTTCACCAGGATCAGATTTCCGGAGCGTATTGGCCTGGGCGATGCCCCTACTTTTCCTCGTAATATCCTGGTCATTCATGTATTTTGTCTGGGAATCCTACTAAAGAGCTCTAATAATCCGGTTGCGATCGTGCTCGCGCCACGCAAAGAAAGAACCGAATTATCCACGCTCAAGAAAACGTCTCCGCGGCAGATAAAGGGGAACTGAACAAACAGGGCGGTCTGGCATTAGCATGTCAGACGTTGTTATCGTGAGCCGGGTATTGCGGCGAGTGTATGGAGGAGAAGAAGGTGCTACCTTCCATGGCCTTCCGGATGGCTGGACCCAAATCTGTTGCCATGCAGGGCTTGAAAACGTAGCCCGCCGCACCCACAGCCATCGCATTCGCCACAAAATCGGGGTCTTCGTGGACCGTCAGGAAAATAATCTTTGCCCGCGAGCCTTTTTCCCGTAGCCGTAGAGCAGCTTCGATTCCAGTCACCACTGGCATGGAAATGTCGAGTACGAAGACATCTGGAGCAAGGTTGGGAGGAAGATCCAGTACTCCTGCCCCAGTTTCAGTGGTGCCCACGATCTGAAAGTCTTCGCAGAGAATTTGAACGATAGTTTGGCGCATTTCCTCCTGGTCCTCCGCCAAGAAAACGCGAGGAAGCGGCTTCTTATCTTGGCCCGCTGAATGCTCCAGACCAACTTGAGAGGTATATGACATCATCGAAAGTTAACAGACGGCGACATCCGCGTCTGCTACGAAGATAAGCAGTCTTTTCTTTTCTTATTCCTAGGGTTGTCTCTGGCAAACATGTAGCCTGAAGAACCGGTTACAGGACAGCGCCGACAGCCATTCCACCGTTCCGTCCATCTCATATCCTGCTCGCTAAGGCTGCGTTTGGCTTCGTAGCTGCCCGCGTTCACTGTAACTTCTGCCAGTTTTCCGTACACCGCGCGCCTTCTACTCTTCGCTTGATCCGCGTCGAACCCATGACTACTCGTGGCTTCCATGAACATGAGAGGCAAGAATGCTCCCTTGAAATGTCCTCCAACGGTCGCCGGGCTGCTCTTTGTGATGCAACTGAAGCCCATTGTTCCGGAATGAGCCTCATGGTTCTACTAGTTCCGGTCCGAGGAGTTTGCCATGCGAATTGAACCTGAGTTGCGTCGTTTCGAACGACATGTCGAAAGTGCAATCTTCTGGCAACCGTTAAAGCTGCGTTATCGGTGCGCTCGTAGATGCATGGTCAGTATGGCCTTGTTTCTCCTCCCGGTGTCGCTGACCGGATGCTCCGAGAAAGAGGCGAAGGTGGCGGCAGCGCCCCCGGAGGTGGAGGTTGCGTCGGTCGTGCAACAGGACGTTCCCGTCTACGGCGAGTGGGTGGCACAACTGAACGGTCCCGTGAACGCCGACATTACACCTAAAGTGCAGGGGTACCTGCTCAGTCAGAACTATGTGAATGGATCGTTAGTGAGGAAGGGGCAACTGCTCTTTCAGATCGATCCGCGGCCGTTCCAGGCAGCGCTGGATCAAGCGAAGGCAGAAGTGGAGAGGACCGTGTCATCGCTGTCGAAGGCGACAAACGATGTGCAGCGCGACACCCCGCTGGCGACGCAGAACGCGATTCCACAAAAGCAGCTTGATGATGACATCGCTAATCTGGCCGCGGCCCAGTCGGAATTGACAGCAAAGAAGGCGGCGCAACAGCAGGATGAGCTGAATCTCGGATGGACTAACGTCTATTCACCGGTGGACGGCATCGCCGGCGTCGCGAACTCTCAGGTCGGCGATCTAGTCGGTACGACCACCAAAATGACCACAGTATCGCAGATTGATCCGATTTGGGCGTACTTCAACATTAGCGAGAGCTTATATCTCGGCTTCGCGCCGCAGATCTCAAGAGTCTTACAAAGATCCGCGATTAAGGGCCATGTGCCAGTTGAGTACATTCAGGCCAACGACGTCCCCTACCCTTTCAAGGGGAACATCATCTTCGTAAACCGCGAGATTACCGCCGGCACCGGTACCATTCAGTTGGCCGCTGCATTCCCGAACAGAGATGGAATCCTCCGCCCTGGGGGATTTGGGCGCGTGCGTGTGCAGACCAGCACCAGCAAAAACGCCTTGCTGGTTCCGCAGGCGGCCGTTATCGAAGTGCAGTCGCAATACCAACTCTTTGTGGTCGGGTCTGACAACAAGGCCACGGTTCGGCCGGTAAAAGTAGGAGATCGTGTCGGTCCGAACTGGATCATCACTGAAGGATTGAAACCGGGCGAGAGGGTGGTGGTCGAAGGCATCCAGAAGATGCAGACGTTCGCAGCGCAAGCGCCGGATTTGGCTAAGGAAGGTATCCCGGTCAGTCCCAAAGTGTACGCGGCCCCTGCCGGCGGGAGCGATTGACCATGGCGAAATTCTTTATCAATCGACCCATCGTCGCGATCGTCATTGCCATACTGATGGTAGTGATCGGCCTGGTCTCGATGCTCAGCCTGCCCACGGCGCAGTTTCCCAATATCGCCGACCCGATGATCCAGGTGAAAGCCATCTACCCTGGTGCGGACGCCCAAACCATTGCCGAGTCAGTGGCGACTCCGATTGAGCAACAGATGTCCGGCGTCAGCGGCATGAACTATATGTATTCGTTGAGTGCCAGCTCGGGCGGAGGGGGTACGGTATACATAGATTTCCAGCTCGGGACTGACGTCAACACGGACCAGATTCTGGCGCAGATGCGGAGCGGGCAGGCTAGCTCGCAATTGCCGAGCGAAGTTGTCCAGCAGGGGGTGCTCGTGCAGCCGGGTACGACAGCGCCCTTCATGCTGCTCGACCTTTACTCACCCGGTGGGGTGTACGACAACATTTTCCTGGCGAACTACGCCATTATCAATCTGCAGTATGCTCTGACACGCATCTCCGGTGTCTCACAGGTTCAGATTTTCGGCGCTGGGCCTTATGCCATGCGCATCTGGGTGAATCCTGATCGGCTGGCGAGACTCGGGGTCACGGTTTCCGACATCACGAACGCGGTCAAGTCCCAAAATAAGGTCAATCCAGGGGGCCAGGTTGGAGGGGAGCCCGTTCCTTCCGGTCAGCAATTCACCTATAACGTGCGGGCTCCCGGGCGCCTGCCTACGGTTGAGGAGTTTGATGAAATCGTCGTGCGCGCCCAGCCCGACGGCTCAATCCTCCGGCTGAAGGACGTGGCGCGGGTGGAATTGGGCTCGCAATACTATTCCTATCTGGCGCGGTTGGGAACTTCAGGAGAAGGTAAACCCGCTCAGCCCGCAGCCCTCATCGCGCTTTACCTCACCCCGGGCAGCAATGCCCTGCAGACGCGAGACGCTGTCCTCAAGATGATGAATGAGGCGAAGGGGAGGTTTCCCCAGGGGCTTGCTTACATTGTAGCCCTGGATACTACGCTCGCGGTCAGTGAGGGCATCCACGAAATCTACAAGACACTGGGCGAGGCTTTGATCCTGGTCATCTTAGTGGTCTACATTTTCCTCCAGGGTTTTAGGGCGACTCTGATTCCGTTGCTTGCCGTTCCTGTCTCTCTGATTGGAACCTTCGCCGTTTTTCCCCTGCTGGGATTCTCCATCAACACCCTGTCGCTTTTTGGGCTCGTGTTGGCGATTGGACTGGTCGTCGATGATGCCATTGTTGTCGTGGAGGCGGTGGAACATCATATTGAGCACGGGATGACACCTCACGACGCGACCGTCAAAGCCATGGAGGAAGTCTCCGGACCGGTAATTGCTATCGCGCTGATTCTTGCGGCCGTGTTTGTTCCCACCGCGTTCGTTCCCGGCATCACCGGCCAGCTCTACAAGCAGTTTGCGGTTACCATCGCCGTTTCGGTGCTCTTCTCGGCTTTCAACGCACTCACCCTCAGCCCTGCGCTTTCCGCCATGCTGCTGCGCCCGAGGAAGCCGGCTCGGGGACCCCTGGGAGCTTTCTTCCGCTGGTTCAACCGTGTCTTCGGGCGCGCCACCGACGGGTATGTGAGTTGGTGCGGATACCTCATACACAAAGCCGGCTTCGCGTTTGTCCTGCTCCTCTTGATGACTATCGGTGCCGGACTTTTCGGCAAGGGAGTCGCCAAGAGCTTTCTCCCGGATGAAGACCAGGGATACATCTATGCCGGCCTGCAACTGCCGAATGCGTCCTCGCTCCAACGATCGTCTGAAGCGGCCCGGGAAGTCGAGAAGGCCTTGTTGGAGACTCCTGGCGTGCAGTATGTCAGCTCGGTCATGGGCTTTAGCATGCTGAGCGGTGTCAACGCTACCTATAGTTCATTTTTCTTCGTTTCGTTGAAGCCTTGGGAAGAACGCAAAACTCCGGAAACGAGCTATGAGGGAATCAAGGCCCATCTGCAACGGACGCTCTCCAAGGTCTCATCGGGAATTGCGTTCTCATTTTCACCGCCCGCAATTCCGGGCGTAGGGACTTCAGGCGGAGCCACTTTCATTCTGGAAGACCGGTCGAATGGAGGCGTTGATTTTCTTGCGAAGAACGCGCAACTGTTTGTGGCCGAGGCCCGCAAGCGACCGGAGTTAGCAGGGGTCATGACAACGGCTCTGTTCGGCGTCCCCCAGGTCGGGGTAAAGGTGGACAACGCCAAGGCAATGACCCAGCAGATCCCACTGAGCAGCCTGTACGAGACGGTGCAGACGTTTATGGGCGGTGCGCTGGTTAACTATTTCAATCGCTTCGGCCTGCAATGGCAGGTGTATGTCCAGGCCGATGGTGACTTCCGGAACAGCGCCGAAAATGTAGGCAAGTTCTACGTCAGGAATGCCGCGGGCGGCATGGTTCCGTTGAGTACGCTGACTACCACCTATCCGCGCAATGGCGCCGAGTTCATGATGCGCTACAACCTGTTCAACTGCGTGCAGATTAATGCCGCAGCGGCGCCCGGCTACAGCTCAGCCCAAGCCATGGCAGCGCTGGAAGATGTCTTTCACAAGTCGATGCCGAGCCAGATGGGCTTCGACTACATGGGCATGTCGTATCAGGAGCAAAAAGCCGCGCAGGGCGTTTCAGCCGGCACCATCTTTGGCCTGGCCTTCTTCGTGGTTTTCCTCATCATGGCAGCGCAGTATGAGAGCTGGACGCTACCGTTCAGCGTACTGCTGGGAGTTCCCATTGCGGTTTTCGGCGCGTTCGCGGCACTCTACGTTCGTCGGCTCGACAACGATGTGTATGCCCAGATTGGCCTGGTCATGCTGATTGGATTGTCGGCCAAGAATGCCATTCTGATCGTCGAATTTGCCAAGGCAGAGTACGAGAAAGGCAAATCCCCGATGGAAGCCGCACTGATTGGAGCCAAACTGCGATTGCGACCCATTCTGATGACCGCATTCGCCTTCATTCTCGGTTGCGTACCCCTGTGGGCGGCTTCCGGCGCAGGTGCCATCTCGCGGCAGGTTCTGGGAACCGTGGTCATCGGGGGAATGACGGCAGCCTCGCTGCTGGCCATCTTCTTCATCCCGGTCAGCTACGACGTCGTGGAGCGGTTCGGATTATGGGCATCGGGAAAGAAGAAACATCCACAAGAAATGGAGATCAGGCCGCTCCAGGGAGCCGCCGATGACTGATAAGGCGGCCCTTCGCGGCTTTGTGACCGGATGTCGTGGACCGGCCAGCGTACCGGGGAAAGAAAGAGTCTCTGCATCGCCAGCAGCAACCATTCTGACAACGGAAGGGGACTGGCCATGATCCGCAGGTATTGGCCCATTGCACTCGCGTTGTTCCTGCTGACTGGATGTGCTGTAGGCCCCAACTACAAGCGTCCGCCAGTCACCGTTCCTGATGGCTACCGGGGCCTCGCCCCAGATGCTGGCCAGCAGCCTCCTGCCTCGCTCGGAGATGAAAAATGGTGGACGGTCTTTCAGGACCAGCAATTGCAGGAACTGATCCGGGAGGCACTCGCCCAGAATTACGATGTGCGCATAGCCGCAACCCGCGTGCTTCAGGCACAGGCCGTACTGGGCATCACTCGCGCCGACCAGTTTCCCACGATCGCCGGGGGTGCATCGGCCAGCAACCAGCGCTTTCCAAGGACGCCAACGACATCTGCCTACGAGACAAGTCCCCTCGGCGTCAACCTCTCGCTGTTCTGGGAGTTGGATTTCTGGGGGAAGTTCCGCAGAGCGACTGAAGCGGCGCGAGCCAGCCTGCTGGCCACGGAGTGGGGCCAGAAGGCTGTGATATCGAGTCTCGTCAGCAACGTGGCTTCGGCGTACTTTCAGTTGCTGGAACTGGATTTGGAGATGGACATCTCCAGGAACGCACTCACCTCCCGGAAAGAGTCATTGCGCTTGGTTGAGATACGCGCGAGAGGAGGCACGACATCTTTGTTAGACGTTCGCCAATCTGAGCAATTGGTTTACACGGCTGCCGCATCCATTCCAGATCTGGAACGGCGGATCGAACAACAGGAGAATTTCATAAGCCTTCTGCTGGGCAAAAATCCTGCGTCCATAGTCCGGGGAAAGCCATTGGTTGAGAATGTGGTGCTGCCGAAGGTTCCCCCCGGGTTGCCATCGTCTCTGCTGGACCGGCGTCCCGATATTCAGTCAGTGGAGCAACAATTAGTCGCCGCCAACGCCCAGATCGGTGTGGCAAAGGCAGCCTATTTTCCCCAGATCACACTCACCGCTCTGGGCGGATACCAGAGTACAGCTCTCACGGACCTGTTTACTGGGCCAGCTGGTTTGTGGAGTTTTGGTGGTCAGTTGACTCAACCGATTTTTACGGCCGGGAAGATCCGCTCCAACGTAAGGCTGACGGAAGCACAGAAAGAGGAAGCCGTTCTGATCTACCAGCAGTCTATCCAGCAGGCCTTCCGCGAAGTTTCGGACTCGCTGGTCGCATACCGCAAGAATCAGGAATTCCGGCAGCAGCAGGAGTTGCTTAGTGCAGCGGCCCAGGATGCCACGCGGCTCGCGAATGTTCGTTACCAGGGTGGGGTCACAAGCTACCTCGAGGTCCTGGACAGCGATACACGCTATTTCGATGCCCAACTGGGCGTGGCTCAAGCAGAACTTAACGAACGATTGGCTCTCGTCCAAGTCTACAATGCGCTGGGTGGTGGGTGGCAGCAGTAGGGAAATGCGTGACCACCATGCCCGAGGTCCCAGCGAAATCGTCTAGACGCCCCCTGGAACCGATGGAAAGGATCTCCGAGGTTCTTTTCGGATTGATCATGGTTCTCACCTACACGTGCTCATTCAGTGTCGCCGGAGCCGGTCGTCAAGAAGTCCGCACGATGCTAGTTGGTGCTTTGGGCTGTAATCTGGCGTGGGGCTTCATTGATGCGGTCTTCTATCTGATGGGCAACTTCAGCGTCCTCGGCCAAAGTATCCTGAAGGTAAGAGCGTTGCGGCAAGTGGCCAGCCCTGCCGAGGCACACAGGATCATTGCCGACGCATTGCCTCCCGTACTGGTGTCTGCCTTGTCTTCAGCAGATCTTGAGCATATTCGTCAGGAATTGAATCGAATGCCCAATCTGCCGTCACGCCCACGCCTTCGGAAAGACGATTGGCTTGGCGCCATCGGCGTGTTCCTGATCGTCGTACTGACCACCTTCCCAGTGGCGGTCCCGTTCGCTTTGATCCGCGACGCACGGCTTGCATTGCGAGTCTCAAATGGAATTGCCATTGTGATGCTGTTTCTGACTGGATATGCGTTTGGCCGCCAAGCCGGCCATCGTCCACTCGGCATGGGCCTGGCGATGGTGACTCTCGGAGTCGTCCTGGTCGCGATCACAATTTCTCTTGGAGGATGACAGCCACGCAATCTCTGGCGATTCTCGCCGTGGCGATTCTCCTGGCTGGCCCACTGTTGGGGCAGACGACGGGCAACACGCCGGCCAGTTCCACGGAATCCTCTCCCCGCCCGTGGTCGTTGTTCCTGAACGTCTCTGGGTACATCGTGCCCCACGACCGATCTTATGCGTCGCCTACATTTGCAGCGGATCGTGGACGGGTTCACTTTGGAGCGCGCTACAACTACGAAGATGAGGAGACTGGCTCGCTGTGGGTGGGATACAACTTCAGCGCTGGTGACAAAGTGGCGCTGGAGGTTACCCCAATGATCGGCGGTGTCTTCGGCAACACGACCGGGGTTGCTCCCGGATATCAGGCATCCCTGGTCTGGAGCCGGGTGGAACTCTCGACGGAGGGCGAATATGTGTTCGATACCAAAGATTCCACTGGCAATTTCTTTTACAGTTGGATGGAGCTGAGCTATTCTCCGCTGGAATGGTGCCGCGTTGGTCTCGCAGCGCAGCGGACTAAGGCATACCACACGAACCTCGACATCCAGCGCGGACTGTTGATCGGATTTTCCCACAAGAGGGTAGACTTCACGACCTACATATTCAATGCCGGCTGGACGGATCCGACCGTGGTCTTGTCTCTCGGGTTCAGGTTTTGAGGTGGTGCCTTCTGTTTCGCCGGACCTGAATCCACCTGGAACTTCCACCTGCGATACCGTGAGGTTCGCACCATAGCACGCTTCCTACAGAACATGTGCAGGGAGATTCCTGCCTAATCATGGCTACCACTCGCAAGGCAATGCCGGTCGTAGGAGCCCTTACCGTGGTTCCACGCATTCTCCCCCGCTGTAGCTGCGGAGTTTCAGTGGAGAACTGTCAGTTCTGTCAGTACCGGCTGCAGTGTCCTGATCCTAACGTGCTTAATGAGGGGAGATGAGGCCTACCATCCTCCAAATCGCCTTGTCGGTTTACGTCGGACTGTTGTCTCTGACATCCGCGCCGAACGCCCAGACTGGCAACTGTTCCGCGATGGATGCCCGGGAGGCGAATCACCACATCCGGTAGTGGCGCGCGCCGATCCCGTTATAGGTTGCGTGCGCTCAGGCAACGCAGATGTCTTGATTCCAGTGGTCACTTCATTCGCATGTCCGTGGGCCGCTGGCCTGGCCTTGAATCGTTCTCCAACGCTAGGAGTTTCACGCTAAGCAAGCAAGTGTGAGTGTAGTGGGTCACGAGAATGAGCTGTCGCGGCCTGTGATTCGACTATGGAATGACACCCATCGTGGCAGCGTAGAAGAAAGCCAACTAACAGCAAGAGGGACAGAGCCTCTTGACAAGGCCCATCCGATGAACACAAGAAGTGTGACTAATCCGAAGAGTCCCCAGAGCGTACGAACCGCGACGGTGGTGCCGATCCCAACCGGGGCGGAGGGCATTTCGAAACTCCTTCAGCAATATGGCTGTGGTCCGGTTCAGTTTTCCGGGACAGATAACTCCCTGTACGAACGCCACCTTGTTTTTGACAACGTCTCGGATCTCAGCGCAGCCGACGTTCGGGCACGGTTTGAAGCATTTGCCCACTCGGTTCGCGACATCCTTTCGCAACGCTGGATACATACTGAAAGCACCTACGAACGAGAAAACCCAAAGCGAGTCTACTATCTCTCGATGGAATTCCTCATTGGGCGCTCGCTGGCGAACAACGTTACCAATCTGTTGCTCGATCCGGTCACGAAGCCTGCGATTCAGCAGAAACAAATCGATTGGCTCGCTTTGTTGGAAGAGGAACCCGATGCAGGTTTGGGGAACGGAGGGCTTGGACGCCTGGCGGCCTGTTTCCTGGACTCATTGGCGACCATGCAGTTGCCGGCCATGGGCTATGGTTTGCGCTATGAATACGGCATCTTCAAGCAAACTATTAAGGACGGATGGCAACACGAGGACGCAGACAATTGGCTTCGTCGCCCCGATCCGTGGGAGGTGGCTCGCCCACAAGAGAACGTTCAGATCAACCTGAACTGCTCGTTTGAGATACACGGCGGGAGCTTGCGTGCCATTCCGCACCGCCCCTCAAGTTTGACTGGTATTCCCTATGATCGGCCAGTTGTGGGCTACGGCGGCAAGACCATCAATACGCTGCGCCTCTGGGCCGCGGCCGCTCCTGGTTACTTTGATTTTCAGGAATTCAGTAGTGGCGACTTCGTCGCTGCACTGGCTGAGAGGCTCACCGCCGAATCCATCACCCGGGTTCTCTATCCAGATGACTCTACCAGCAGGGGACAGGCACTTCGCTTCGTGCAGGAATATTTCCTGGTCGCCGCCTCGCTGGCCGACCTGGTGCGACGTTTCCGGCGCACGAACAACGATTGGCGCGCACTCCCGGACAAGGTCGCTATTCAACTCAATGACACGCACCCAGCACTGGCGGTCCCAGAGTTGATGCGAATCCTGCTCGATGAAGCACATCTCGACTGGGAGGAAGCTTGGGATCTCACGCAGAGAACCCTGGCCTATACGAACCATACTCTCCTGCCAGAAGCCCTGGAGAAGTGGCCAATAGCCTGGTTTGAAGTCATGCTGCGAAGACATCTGGAGATAATTCTGGAGATTGATCGACGCCTGCTCGAGGATATTCGCACTCGCTTTTCCGGCGACGGGAAGCGGGCCGCGAACATGACGCTGGTAGAGGAAGGAAATCACTGCCAGATTCGAATGGCCAATCTTGCCATTGTTGGGTCGCACAGCACCAATGGGGTAGCCGCCATCCACTCGCAGTTGCTGCGTACGACTACAGTCAAGGATCTCGCCGAGATGTTTCCGGAGCGCTTTAACAACAAGACCAACGGGGTAACTCCACGACGCTGGCTACTGCTGGCGAACCCCGGCCTCGCATCCGCGATCACAGATGCAATTGGGGAAGATTGGATCACGGAACTCAGCCAGCTCCGCAGACTTAGTGAGCTTGCCAATGACAGGACCTTTCGTGAGACGTTTCGCAAGGTCAAGCGTGAAGCCAAGGTGCAGTTTGCAAATTGGCTCAAGGCAACCGCAGGACTGAAAGTTGATCCGGACACCATTGTCGATTCGCAAGTGAAACGCATTCACGAATACAAGCGGCAACTGCTAAATGCACTGCGCATTGTTGTGCTTTATAACCGCTTGCGTGACAACCCGAATACAGATATGGCGCCTGTTACCTTTCTGTTCGCCGGCAAGGCTGCCCCGGCCTATCGCTTTGCCAAGCTGGTGATTAAATTCATCAACAACCTGGCTCGCACGCTCGACGAAGATACGGCCGTGAGAGGGCGAATCAAGGTTCTGTTTCTGCCCGAGTACTGTGTTTCGCTGGCGGAAAAGCTGATCCCGGCCTGCGATGTATCCAACCAGGTATCGACCGCCGGTTATGAGGCCAGCGGCACCAGCAACATGAAGTTCATGATGAACGGCGCACTCACCATCGGCACCCGGGATGGTGCGACCATCGAGATGGCAGAAGAGGCTGGCGAGGAGAACCTTTTTCTCTTCGGTTTGACGGCAGATCAAGTCACCAACAGCCGCGGATGGTATAGCCCTTACTGGCACTACGAGAACGAACCTGAGACCCGTGCCGCGCTGGACCTGATCTTCTCCAACCATTTTAGTCGCCATGAATCCGGCGTGTTTGAACCCTTGCGCGAAACACTTTTGACCCATGGCGACCATTACATGCATTTGGCGGACCTGACCTCCTACCTCCAGGCGCATCAACGAGCGATGGAACTGTATTCCGATGCCGATGCCTGGGCGCGGACCGCCATCCTGAATGTGGCAGGGTCTGGCAAATTTTCCAGTGACCGCACGATCGCGGAATATGCAGCCGAAATCTGGAAGGCGAAACCTTGTCCGGTGTCGTAGGACACTCGGCCAGGGATGGTGATCGTCAATGGGGGAGTCATTTACTAATCAAGTAGCTAGCTGTTTGAACCTTGAGAGTTGAAAGACGAAGAGGAAACGCATATGTCGGCACATTTACAGGGAGTCAACAACGAGCTGCACATCAAGCGGCCGGTATGGAAAGCTCTCGAAACCCATTACAAGAGAGTCCGAGATCTACATCTCCGAGATCTCTTTGCCAATGATCCGACCCGTGGTGAACGCATGGTCGCCCATGGAGCCGGCATCTACCTGGACTATTCAAAGAATCGGATTACCGACCACACCCTAAAGCTCCTTACACAACTTGCGGATGAGTCGGGTTTGCAGGCGCGGATCGATGCCATGTTCCGGGGAGCGAAGATCAACAACACCGAAAAGCGGGCAGTCCTGCACGTGGCGCTGCGTGCTCCACGAGGCGCATCCATTTTCGTTGATTCCGAAAACGTAGTTCCACGGGTACACGCGGTACTCGACAAGATGAGTCACTTCTGTGCGCGTGTCCGCGGCGGTGAAT
This sequence comes from Terriglobia bacterium, assembly GCA_963699935.1. Taxonomy (GTDB): domain Bacteria; phylum Acidobacteriota; class Terriglobia; order Terriglobales; family Acidobacteriaceae; genus JAIQFF01. The sequence goes on along the minus strand of CAVOVU010000008.1, from coordinate 299,952 downwards.
GGAAAGGCCACACCGGCAAGCCGGTTCGCAACGTCATCAACATCGGTATCGGCGGCTCCGATCTGGGGCCTGTGATGGCATATGAGGCGCTAAAGTACTACAGCGACCGGTCAATCAACTTCCGTTTCGTCTCCAACGTTGACGGCAGCGACTTTGTGGAAGCGGTTCGCGATCTGGTGCCGTCCGAAACCCTGTTCATCGTTTCCTCGAAAACGTTCACCACGCTGGAAACGATGACCAATGCCCGTGCCGCCCGCGCCTGGCTTGTTGGTGGTTTGGGTGGCGACGAGAAGTCGGTATCCAGGCACTTTGTGGCAGTCTCAGCCAATGCGGCAGAAGTGGCGAAGTTTGGCATTGATACCACAAACATGTTCGAGTTGTGGGACTGGGTGGGCGGGCGCTACTCCATGGCTTCAGCGGTTGGCCTTTCAACAATGCTTGCCATAGGTCCGGAGAATTTTCGCGCCATGCTGGATGGTTTCCGCCAGATGGATACACACTTCATGGCCACTCCTTTCGAGCGCAACCTACCGGTGCTAATGGGGCTGCTCGCCGTCTGGTACAACAACTATTTTGGTGCCCAGACTGTTGCGGTGTTGCCATACGACCGGTATCTGAACCGATTCACGGCGTACCTGCAACAGCTAACGATGGAGAGCAATGGTAAACACGTCACACTTATTGGAACCGAGGTCACGCATGCAACCAGCCCCGTTTACTGGGGGGAGCCAGGTACGAACGGTCAGCACTCGTTTTACCAGCTGATTCATCAGGGAACGAGGCTCATACCTTGTGACTTTATCGCCTTCGAACAGCCGCTGAATCCGCTGGGGCATCAACACGACATCCTTCTGGCCAATGTGCTGGCGCAGGCTGAGGCCCTCGCCTTCGGCAAGACCCAGGAGCAAGTCAAGGCCGAAGGCATCCCGGACTGGCTAGTGCCGCATCGCGTCTTCGAAGGCAATAGACCGTCGAACACCATCCTCGCTGAGCGGCTGACGCCGACTACGCTCGGCAAACTCGTGGCCCTATACGAACATGGAGTGTTCACTCAGGGGGTGATTTGGAACATTAATTCATTCGACCAGTGGGGCGTCGAGCTGGGTAAGGCGCTGGCTCAACAGATCATCCCCGAGCTGGAGAGTATGGAAGAACCTCCCCTCGAGCATGACAGCTCCACCAATGCGCTAATCCGCCGTTGTCGGCGAGCAAGGGAGAAGCATCCCGGCTCCTGATGTCGTAACCAGCCTTTCCGCATCCCGCGCATCTGGCCAATGCAGCTCCTTTACAAGCCGTTGGAGTGAAGAGGCAACTCGAAAGCGCTCCAGGACGAACAAATCACGTGCCAGGATATTCGCCTGAAACAATTGAGCAGGAGGGGAGTAATGCACGTCGCTTTTGAGAACGAAACCGAGACTCTGGAGTTCACCAGATCGCCCGGGACAGAAAAGGAAACCGCTAGTAAAACGAACGGTCAAAGTTCTCCTCTTGGCGCCACAGTGAGAGCCGATGGCGTCAACTTTAGCGTTTATTCCCGCAACGCCTCAAGCATCGAGTTGTTGTTCTTTGAGCGGGTAGATGACGCTAAGCCGGCGCGAGTCATCGATATCGATTCCGTCACTAACCGGACGTACCACTATTGGCACGTATTCGTCCCTGAAGCTCAGGCGGGGCAAATCTATGCCTATCGCGTCCATGGAACATTCGATCCAGCCAAGGGAATGCGATTCGATCCCGAGAAGGTTCTGCTAGACCCCTACGGCCGCGGCGTTGTCGTTCCCAGAAACTACAGTCGTGGCGCGGCGGGTCAAAAGGGTGACAATGCAGCCGCAGCCATGAAGAGCGTGGTTGTCGATCCACAGACCTACGATTGGGAAGGTGACACGCCCCTGGCCAATCCGTCATCACGGACGGTCGTGTACGAGATGCATGTTCGAGGCTTCACCCGACACCCCAGTTCCGGTGTAGCAGAAAGACGACGCGGCACGTACGCGGGGTTGATCGAGAAGATCCCATATCTTCGTGATCTCGGTATCACGGCTGTCGAATTGCTCCCTGTTTTCCAGTTCGACCCCCAGGACTGCCCAGTCGGCCTTGTCAATTACTGGGGCTACGCGCCGGTCTCGTTCTTTGCGCCGCATCATGCCTACAGCTCAGAGCAGGCCCCCCTGGGCCCGATCAACGAGTTCCGCGATATGGTCAAAGCACTGCATCGTGCTGGCATCGAGGTGATTCTCGACGTTGTGTACAACCACACTGCGGAAGGCGGTCAGGATGGGCCGACTTTGTGCTTCCGCGGTTTCGACAACGCCGCGTACTACATGCTGGAGCGAGACCTCTCCGTCTATGCCAATTACAGCGGGTGCGGCAACACGCTCAACGCCAATCATCCCGTTGTTCGCCGGATGATTGTCGATAGCCTGCGCTATTGGGTCGGCGAGATGCATGTTGACGGCTTCCGGTTTGACCTTGCGTCGATCCTTTCGCGCGATTCGTCCGGCCAAACTATGGCGACGCCGCCTGTGCTCTGGGACATCGAGTCGGACCCTACTCTCGCGGGCACAAAGCTCATCGCAGAAGCCTGGGATGCAGCCGGTCTTTACCAGGTGGGCAGTTTCATCGGCGACAGTTGGAAAGAATGGAACGGACGATTTCGCGACGATGTCCGAAGCTTCCTCCGCGGCGAGCAGGGGGTGGTCACACGCTTTGCCGACCGGATACTCGGAAGCGCCGAGATTTACGCTCACAAGCAGCGTGAGATGGAACAGAGCGTTAACTTCGTGACCTGCCATGACGGCTTCACGCTGAACGATCTTGTCTCCTACGATCAGAAACACAACGAGGCGAACCTCGAGGACAACCGCGACGGCAGCAACGACAACCGAAGCTGGAACTGCGGGGTGGAGGGACCAACTGAAGATCCCGCAGTCGAGCACCTGCGGAACCAACAGGTAAAGAACTTTTTCACGATAACCATGCTTTCACTGGGCATGCCGATGATTCTTATGGGAGACGAGATGCGGCGTACCCAGGGTGGCAACAACAACGCCTATTGCTATGACAACGCCAACAACTGGATGGACTGGGGCCTGCTGGAGAAACATGCCGATATACATCGCTTCGTAAAACTGCTTATTGCGCGGCGTCTGCTGCGCGACGTAGAGGCGGAACAACAGCGTAAGTGCTTAGATCAGCTACTCCGGGAGGCGCGCAAGGCCTGGCACGGTGTGAAGCCCGAGCAACCGGACTGGGGTGATTGGTCGCACAGCCTGGCGCTCGGAGCTGAGCTTAGGAAGCAGAGATTGCTTTTTCATCTAATGACGAATGCGTATTGGAAAGCTCTCGACTTCGAATTACCGCCAACAGATGATCGCGGTGGAGATCCATGGCACTGTTGGATCAACACCGCTCTCAAGTCGCCTCTGGACATCGTCGAATGGCAAAAGGCACCTGCTATTTCAGACGACAAATACCGGGTGGAGGCGCGATCTGTAGTCATGCTTTTCCGCAACCTCGGCACCTGATTGTTCCGAATTAGACATGAACCAAGAACACATCAAGTCGCCTGCCTTCCAGAACGCTGAGTTGCACAGCGAACGGCTCCGCATTTTTGGCGTGCTGGGTTTCATGACCATTGTCGTCATCGTGACGGTTGTCCGGGTATTTGTTATTCATACGGCTGCGGCTACTTCCTGGGCGCGGACCTTTTTCCTGGTTGCGGTCGTTATGGCCTATGAATTGTGGATGCTGCGCAAGGTAGGTCTCGCCCTGAAGTCAAACATCTGTCTTGGGCCGCAGTTCTGGATCCTGAGCACGATCCTGGAGACCTCAATCCCGGCCTTCGCCATTGCCTTCCTCACCAGCGCACAGGTTGAGGCCGTGTATCGCCCTCTGGCCAGTCCCGCAGTGCTCGTTTTCTTTATCTTTATTATATTGTCCACGCTGCGATTGAGCCCTTGGATCGCCGCTCTTTCCGGCATTGTCGCAACCGTTTCTTACATTTGCGCCGCTTTGTACCTCGGCTGGCGACCGCCTTTTCCGGGTGCACCAGCTCCGGTCACTCAAACCAGTGTCAGCCTTTATGCCGTAACGCTTCTTTTTGGTGGACTGGTTGCTGGCGCGGTTGCGGGGCAGATCCGCAAGCATGTCCAATCTGCTCTTCGCGAGGCAGAAACCAAGCAGAAGCTGGAGGCCGTCCAACACGACCTGCAGGTAGCGCGCTCCATCCAGCAGTCACTTCTCCCGCGGGAACGTCCTCAAATTCCGGGCTTCGATATTGCCGGTTGGAACCAACCCGCCGATGATACCGGGGGCGACTACTTTGACTGGACAACCCTTCCCGATGGAAAGGTGATTGTCAGTCTCGCGGATGTTACTGGACACGGGATTGGCCCCGCGCTACTCGCCGCCGTGTGCCACGCCTATGCGCGTTCCAACTTTAGCATCGCACAGAACCTACCGACAGCTTTTGAACACATCAATCATGAGCTTGCGGCTGATCTTGGGACCGGCCGATTCGTGACTTTCGTGGCCGCCGTCTGCTGTCCTGGCTGTGCGGAGGTGGAAATGCTCTCTGCCGGCCACGGCCCACTCTTTTTTTATTCGCGTCCGGAGGATCGGTTTATGACGATGAATGCGCACGCGCTCCCATTGGGTCTGTTCCCCTTTTCAAAATCTGATCCCCCGGCCCGCCTCCAGCTTCACACCGGCAATCTGATACTCCTGGCCACAGATGGTTTCTTTGAATGGGAGAACGATCGGGGCGAACAATTCGGGGTAGAGCGAATGCAAGGAGTAATGCGAGCCTCACGAGACTTGGCTGCCTCAGAGATCATTTCGCACCTGTACGACGCCGTTATCAGGTTCTCCAATGGAACCAAGCAGCAGGATGATCTGACCGCGGTGGTCATCAAAGGTTTATAGACGAGGCGATGCTTGACGCAAGGCGGCGGAAAGCGATGCCGTTCGACGACGTTTTGTCGATGGTCTTTGCTCTCCTGTGTCGTCCTTTCCTGGGCTCATAGCCTGGCTCAGGACCTGGCTCCGCGAGCCTATCTCATCACCCCCGTCCACTCCAACGCGGTTACTCTCAGCTATTCCTTTTTCACCGGCAATATCATCTTCGATGGGGCGGTCCCGATCACCGGCGCCACGGCGAGAGTGAATGTGCCGACCCTCAGCCTGACCCACTCCCTTCGCTTTTTCGGACGCTCGGCAAACGTCACAGCATCGCTCCCTTACGGCGTCGGGGACTTTCGGGGCACGGTGACTGGCGCTGAGACTCGAGCCCACCGCTCGGGCATGCTCGATTCCTCGTTCCGCTTGGCAGTCAACCTGAAGGGCGGGCCCGCGATGGATGTGCGCGATTTTCTTAAGTGGCGGCAGCGGACCCTGTTGGGGGTGAGCTTCAAGGTGGTGGCTCCAACCGGACAATACGACCCAACGAAATTGATCAACTATGGTGCAAACCGCTGGGCCTTCAAACCAGAAGTCGGCCTCTCTCGACGATGGGCCCACTGGGTCCTCGACGCCTACGGAGCCGTGTGGTTTTTCACCACGAACCATGACTTCTTCTCTCGTAATCAGTTTTCTCCGGCCACCAATACCCAAAAACAAAACCCCATGTTTGCCTTCGAAGGGCACCTGAGCTATGACGTGAAGGCCCGCCTCTGGGCTTCGTTGGACGGTAATTTCTGGACTGGTGGCCGTACGACCTTGAACGGTGTTGAAAACTCCGGCACGTTGCAGAGAAACTCACGCATCGGAGGCACAGTCGCTATTCCTGTGAGCCGGCATCAGTCTCTGAAGTTCAGCTACAACCGGGGCGCCTACATCCTATATGGCGGGAACTACCAGAATGTGTCCGTGGGTTGGCAGTACTCGTGGGTGGGCCAGCCGAACTAACAAGCGCACCATGGATGCCTGGCGACACGCGCAACGGCCGGCAAACGAGCAGGATCGTTTTCTAGACCCGTTCAGAAAGACACAAAAAGTCGACGAAAGGAATCAATCATGGAACCTCCCATTTCCCCTCTGCTCTATGCGGTGTTGCTGTTCCTCGGCATGCTGATCCTGCTGGAGGTCGGTCGTCGTCTGGGTGTCTGGCGCCGACCCAAAGAGTCGGAAGGTGAGCGGGGCAGCCTGGGCACGGTCGAAGGTGCCGTGTTCGCTCTGTTTGGCTTGATGGTGGCATTCACCTTTTCGGGAGCGGCAACGCGGTTCAACGAGAAGCGGATGTTGATCGCCGAGGAAGTCAACGCTATCGAAACTGCGTATCTGCGGTTGCATCTGGTGCCCCAGGAGGCACAGTCCGCATTGCAAGAGTTGTTTCGCCAGTACTTGGACTCTCGATTGGAAACCTACCGCAAGCTGCCAAATATGGAGGCAGCCAAGCCGGAAATGGCCAAATCCAAGAAGCTCCAGGAAGAGATTTGGATGGAGGCAGTGGCCGCTACACTACTCCCGAAGTCTCATCCCGACGCGGGCAAGCTATTGCTTCCTGCGCTCAACAACATGATCGACATTACTACGACCCGCTCGATGGCGCTACAAACCCACCCCCCGAGAATCATCTATGCGCTTTTGTTCGGTCTGGGTCTGATCTGCTCCCTGCTGGCTGGTTATCGGATGTCAAGCGCCCAACACCGTAGTTGGCTGCACATCTTGGGTTTCACGGTCATAACGGTCATCATCGTGTACGTGATGCTCGACGCTGAGTACCCGCGCGCTGGTTTGATCCGCCTAGAGGCTGCCGATCAACTCCTGGTTGACCTCCGCGATGGCATGAAGTGACTTGAACAAACTGAAGCTCCGGATTATGCCCTGGTAGAGTTTCGACTGTGCTCACTGCGGCGGCTGCAGCGCCTGGTCACTCTGCATCTGCTTTACCACGAGTTTTACCAGTCCGTTGATCGCTTTTTGTACATTGGACGGATTGAAAGTGTCAGTGACGCCGGTCCATACGAGTTCTCCCTCCTGCGAAGTGATCACATAGAGGTTAGTCTCGATGCGTACCTTCTTTTCTTCCCGCAGGTAGTCGGGCGAGTAAACTACGGGGTATACCGCGCCGTAGTATCCGTAAAAGGTGTTGTAGTAGGGGAAGGGAGCAACGTAGGCGCTGCCTGGGATATAGGTGACGGTATTGTCGATCTTGATCAGGCGCGACACTACGACCGCATCAATCTGGTTCTCCCGGACTTGCGTCTTGAGGTAATTCAGGTCGAACTGCGTACCCTCGGGTCTCAGCAGGATGCTGTTACCGGGAATCGTCTCCATGCCGGTGGCCGCAAGCTGTTCCGCAAGCGCGTCTTCGAAGTTGGCCCGAACTCCTGTTTTGTCGCTCAGGCCCAGCGCCAGCACCCGGTGAAATTTCCTGGCGACGTAGTTGGGGTTCTTCCAGCTCATAACCAGCTTGCTGGACTTGGCGGTAGCCAAAAGGACTGCCAGGAGAACGATGACAATGGTCACAATTGTTCGGTTCAAGCAAAGCCTCGACTTTAGTCGTGAGTGACACATCGCTTCTCGATCCCCCGGGTTCTCCTAGATGCCGATCTTCTCACCGATGACTTCACCCGACACGACGATTTCAACCCGGCGGTTCTTTTGCCTGCCTGCGGCGGTGTTGTTATCAGCAACCGGCTCGGACTTGCCAAAACCTTGCGCGGTCACACTATCCTGAGGCAGTCCTTGTTCAGTCAGGTAGCCGCGCACCGCATCGGCACGGTCCTGGGAGAGCTTTCGGTTCAGTTCGTCGCTTCCAGTGCTGTCAGTGTAGCCTTCGATGGCGAGCTTTAATCCCGGATGTGCCAGGACAATACCTGAAAGTTTAGCCAGCTTCTCGCGTGCTTCGGAACGCAGGTCGAACTTGCCGGTGTCAAACAACACATCCCCCATATTGACCACCAGTCCACGAGGCGTGTCACGGGTCTCCAGAATGCGGTTGAACTGTTCCAGCAACTGGGCACGCAGCGCTTCCGCTGCCTTGCGAACTCGCTCGGCTTCGGCCTGCGCAGCTTGTTCCTTGGCCTGCATGAGCCCTTCCTTGGCCGCGGATAGCTCAGCCTGGCGCTGAGCTTCGGCATCGGCCTTGCGCTTGGCCTCAGTTGCTTCCACTGCTGCCCTGGCTTCGGCTTCGGCCTTGGCCTTCGCTGCGGCATCCTCACGCTCCTTCGCAACGCGCTCCTCTTCCTGGCGCTGCGCCGCCAACGCCCGTGCATCCTCTGAGAATTGTGCAGTCTGCCGGGCCGTCGAAATGACCGCGTTCTTATCGGCCTTGGCTGCCAGGGAATTCTCCACCATCTTCAAGCTAGCCTCCGCCTTGGAATAGATTTCCGGGGCGTACTTGTCCGCTCCCCGCGACTTGGCGATATCCACGGCGTTGCGGGCTTCGTACACCTCCAGTGGAACCTTCGGATCCAGCGTCAGAGCCAGTGGGTTCCCTATTTTCTCGTACTGTCCCCGCTTCATGAGCTTGTACTCACTAACAGGAAAGATCTTTCCTTTCGTATCCTTCCGAGTCTCGCTCTGAAGAACAACCATTTCACTCGGCACGCGGACAGCAAAATATGGCTCGGCTGTGACAATCAACGAGAATGTTTGTCCCGGAGTTGTCGCACTCAGTTTGCCCTCTCCATTCTTGGAGAGGAGAATTTCTCCAGTATTACCGGTGCGCCCTTCCGGGGTAACCACCCAGAGCACATAGGTCAGAAATTCCGCGCCGAGCTGCGAAGGCGGCGCCATGTCTTTCAACTCGACCTCAACGTTCGTCCTCCCGGCCTTGGATTTGGCCTCGACTTTGGCCACGCCATTGGCCCGAGGCATCAGCTCCGTGCCCTTCAGATCGACTTTCGTGCTACCGCCGCCAACCTCGTAGCCGACAGCCCTGACGGTTTTAGTGATGACGCTGGAGGGAGCGACTTCTTGATCTGCTTGAGCTGCCGTGCTCCCGGAGAATCCCGACAACCAACACAGCAAGACGGCAAAGCGTTGTCGTCTGTCTATTGGGTGACTTCATAGCGCTACCCCTTTCAATCTAGAGTCGTGTGGAACAGGCGTCGGCCCTGCAGTTGCACGAGTTGTTCCGTCGTTCCGGGGGATACTCTGAAGACTCCAAGGCACAGAGCGTTGTGCGTCGCAAACAAATGCCGACGGGCGAGCATCTTCTTTTCTTATGATCGAGTGTTCTTATGATCGAGAGTTGCGGCATAGAAGGGAACTGGCAAGAATGACAGTCTGCTGGTTAGGTCAGCTGGAGCGCGTGGCCGGCATTTGGCTAATCCGCCGGCGCACGATCCTATTCGTAAATGACCGGGACAGAGCATAGGGAATTGTGATGAGGACCGGACCGAGCAACAACGCCGCCCCGGGGTGGATCTCGCGAAAGATGAGATATTGCGATCCGACATCGACAAGAATGGCTATCGCTACCAGGTTGCGGATGGATGCAAGCATATTTCGCAACAATCTCGACCGGTGGGCGCCATGCAAAACCACCGCCCGAATAAAAGGAGGGAGCCCTGCGCGGGCGTCCCTAACCCCGCCGCGTGCCCCGAGTATGATCGCCACTGTGGGTTGCAGGACAAACCGCATTCTTCCAGGGCCAGAGAGACGTGCGAACATGTCGGCAAAGAAATCGTGGGTGAACAAGTACGGATTGCCGGTTTGTATGATCCTCCAAACCGCGCCCGGCAGCGCTGCGAGAAGTACTGCAATGACGACCACCGTCAAGACCGACCTGCGAGAGATAGAAGCCATTTAGGGCACAATTTCCGTCGATAACAAGGTCAGATGCGGCCGCTATCCTCTGCTGAGAAGGCTCTGCACGAGTCTGCCGCTGCATATCCGATGCGCGAGCTGACGAAATTGCTCTGCATTCTCGGGCGGCGCGAACAGACCTTGTTCTTCGTTGATGATCTCATCGCGGGGTGAGAGAGGCAGCCGCACGCGACGGCTGACGAGGTCATAGTTGCCGAATACCACGCCCAGATCAGGAAAGCGTGTGCGAAATTCCTGGCCAAGGCAGTAGGCACTCCAAGCAGCGTTCAAGGTTATAGCCGCTTCAAGCAACGCGGCTTGATATCCTGGTTCGCGGATGACTTCAAGGCCATATACCATTTCCATGCTCATTGCAGCAACGCGCACCGCGACCAGGATTTGGTCCTCAATTGACCGGACGGCATAATCGGTTGCAATCTCCAGATAACGGCGCGGTTCGAGATACAGACGTACGGCCTCGGTGACCGCACCGCACTGAGCATGGGACAACACAACCATAAGTTTGAGCGTGGTTGGAAAGTGACCGACTGCATACCGCAGGCTGCCCACGCACTCCTGACCGAGCACATTGCCGGCAACCCGGACAACGAAGAGTTCGTTGCAGCCCCTGCTGAATACCGTTTCAACTGGAACGCGAGCGTCGGCGCATCCCAGAATGGCCGCAAAAGGGGCTTGTCCGGGCACGTCCCCATTTCCAACGCCCCACCCAAAGGCCCGCGGATCGAACGCGATGATGCGGCTGTTCTTGGCCGTGTGACGGGCGTCCGTCATTTCCGCAAAGTCACGGTTCCCCTCTACCAGGAGCCGGCAAGCCTCTTCCGGGGTCTGGGGCATCCTGTACGACTCGGCCTTCGCGGGATCGAAGCGATAGACGAGTTCGAACATGGTGTTTGCTCCTGAATCAGCACACGTTACGCTGCCGGCGCTGGCACCCGGCGTTGGCTGCCGGCAATCTTCCTGCAATGCCGCGACTCAACTTGCCACTCGCAGTGCTCGCTTTCTTTGCTCGATCAGGGCTGCAATACTCATTCTCTGCGCGATGCCTGGAATCCGAGTTTCGAGTCCTTCCGCATGCAACAGATCACGTACGTCCCCGTGAACCTCAGCCAGCATGAGGGACGCTCCGCCTTGCGCCACTTGTTCGTCAAGTTCGCCGAGCATCCGTACTCCCGCCAGGTCGATGTTCGCCGACGTAGAGAGGTCGATGACCACCAGTTCCACAACGCCTTGTCGACGCGCTTGTTCCAGCACCTCGTTCTTGACGTTCTGGGCGTTGAAATAAAACAGTCCCGCTTCCACACGCAGCACCAACACGTGTGGAATCGTTTCACTGTCGGGATAGCGTGCAGAATCGGCAAATCCGTCGCTTCCGGGCAGCTTTCCCAAGACGGCGATTTTGGGATGGGAAGCTCGTCGGAGCAGAAGCAGAATAGAAAAAATAGCAGCCAGCAGCACACCCTTCAGGATCCCAAACGCCAACACCCCAACTGTGGCCACCATCGCTACACGAAATTCCATTCTACTTACCCTGTACAAATGCCAGAGTTCGCGGGGCTGGATCAGTCCCCCGACTGCCATCAGCACAACCGCAGCCAAAAGAGGCTCGGGCAGATTGTTCATTAACCCGGTCAAGAACAACAGGACTACGCCTATCCCAGCTGAGGCAACAACCAAAGCCATCGGGGTCTTAGCACCGCCAGTTTCGTTCACCGCCGACTGCGACATGCCTCCCGCGAGTGGATACCCCTGTCCCATTCCCGCCGCAAGGTTCGCAAGGCCCAGCGCCAGCAACTCCTGGTCCGCGCTGATGGGATAGCGATGCTTGAGAGAAAACGTCCGAGCCACTGAGATGCTCTCCACGTACGACAACAGAAAACACGCCAGGGCCACCGCAAGCAGATTGTCCACTTCTCTCCACTGCACCACTGGCCATCCGAAATCAGGAAACCCCTGGGGGATCACGCCCACGGTTTTTACCCCCTGTCCAGCGAGAGAGGAGTACGACATCACGATGATTGAGAGTGCAACCACAAACAGCGTGATCGGGCGCCGGGGCAACAATCGCTCGCCCAACACAATAAGCGCGAGAGCACCTAGCCCTACGCCCAGGCTTGCCAGATTGGTCTCCCCGAGGTGCCGGAGCACTCCGATCGTGCGGGTGAAGAAATTGTTGCCCTCGCTGCTGATGCCGAATAATTTCGGTAGTTGGGTCGAAGCAATGACCAGACCTGCTCCGAGCTTGAACCCGCTAAGCACGGTCTCGGAAACAAAGTTGGCTATGGTGCCCAAACGCAGCGCCCAGGCAATGATGCCGATAAATCCTGCCAGTACCGCGACGGCTGTTGCCAAGTGGACCTGGCGCAGCGTATTCCCAGCCGCCAATGTGCCCACGGCTGATCCGATCAAAATAGAAATTGCCGACGTTGGCCCGATGGCCAGTTGGCGGGAGGTTCCAAAAGCTGCGTAAGCGACTCCTCCCGCCAGGTAGCAATAAAGACCAGCTTGCGGGGGCAACCCAGCCAGGGAAGCATAGGCCACTGAGACCGGAACGGCATAGGCGGCAAGGGTCAACCCAGCCACCAAGTCCGAGCGTAGCCAGCTCCTCTGATATTGCGGCAACCAGGTGATGACCGGGAGCGCTGAACGGATCCGGCTGCGCCAGGCGTGTCCATCAACCGTCTGCACTCGCTGCTTCCTTCCTCAGGTGTGCGCCCACCAATTAACCTGCAACCTGACGGCGAGTGATCTCAGCCATCAGGTCTGATTTGGCTATTTTGAGCATGTCGGCGGGTTTCATACGTGCGAACAAATCGAGCGAGCGTGCGATCGTCCCCGTCCATCCGGTCTGATGGCTTGCCCCAAGCCCCGCGCCGTTGTCCCCGTGGAAATACTCATAGAAGAGGATGTAGTCTTTCCAGTGCGGATCGTCCTGGAACTTTGTGGTTCCGCCATAGACGGGCCGTTTGCCGTTTTCATCGCGAAGAAAAATGGCCGAGAGTCTGCGGCCAATCTCTTTTGCTACTTCGAACAAGGTCATGAATGTTTCCCGAACCGGTGGGACATTCGACCTTGAAGTCATCGCCGTAGAACTGGTAGAGGTTCAGCAGGCCCCGGATCAACAAAACGTTCACCGGCATCCAGACCGGCCCGCGCCAGTTGGAATTGCCGCCGAACATTCCCGTGTTCGACTCCGCCGGCAGATATTGAACTTTGAATTCCTGCCCGTCAAGATTGAACACGAATGGATGCTCCAGGTGGTAACGCGACAGAGACCGTATGCCATAGGGAGCGAGGAACTCGTTTTCGTCAAGCAAGGAACTCAAGATACGCCCAACCTTTTCCTTGTTGCAAACCGATAACAGTCGACGGTCAGCGTAGCCGACGAACTTACTGTCCGCGGGAGCGATATGCTTCAGCAGATCCGGATGGCGCTTTTTGAACAGTTCGATCAATTCCAGCATTCGGGGATGGCGCCCCACGGCTCCGGGTTCGAACACCGTCGAAGCGCATAGCGGCAGCAGTCCTACCATCGAGCGGACTTTTAATCGCTTGGTATCGCCATTCGGGAAATGGAGTAGATCGTAGAAGAACCCGTCCTCGCTGTCCCACATTTGGTCGTGGTGTTCCCCGATCCGATCCATGGCGTAGGTGATCCAGAGGAAGTGCTCAAGGAACCGGTAGGAAATTTCCTCATACATGGAGTCATAGTCTGTCAGAATCAGGGCGATCTCCAGCATGTTCTGGCAGTAGAAAGCCATCCAGGCGGTACCGTCGGCTTGATCAAGATGGCCGCCCGTCGGAAGGGGAGAGCTGCGATCAAACACACCAATGTTGTCCAGCCCGAGAAATCCGCCGGCGAAAACGTTTTTTCCCTGCGGGTCCTTCCGATTGACCCACCAATTGAAATTCTGCATTAAGCCTTGAAATGACCTCTCCAGAAAGCGGAAATCTGCCCGGCCCAGCGTCTTTTCAATGTTGTAGAGAAATAGAGTTGCCCAGGCATGCACTGGCGGGTTCACGTCACTGAAGTTCCACTCGTAGGCCGGGATCTGTCCATTCGGATGCGCATAGAGATTCCGCAGCATGAGCAGAAGTTGGTCCTTGGCAAAATCGAAGTCCACCAGCGATAGCGCAAGGGTGTGAAACGCGAGATCCCATGCCGCATACCAGGGATACTCCCATTTGTCAGGCATGGAAATGATGTCGCTGTTCAGCATGTGGAACCACTCGGTATTGCGGACATTCTGTTTGCCCGATCCCATCAGAGGATGAGCGTCGTGCTCCTCCAGCCAGCGGTCGAGATCGAAGTAGTAGTACTGCTTGCTCCACAACATTCCGGCCAGCGCCTGGCGGTGTATGCGACGTTCGTCGTCGCTCAACGAGCCCGGGGTGATCCTGTCATAAAACTCGTCCGCGTCTGCGTGGCGCTCGGTAAAGACCTGGTCAAAGGTGTCGAATGCGTCGCCTGTTGGCTTTGCCCTCAGTCGCAAACGAATGACCTTGCTGCCACCCGCCGGCACCTCGAGGCGATAGTAGGCGGCTGCTTTCGTGCCCGTCTTGTATGGACTCACCGCCTCCTGTTTTCCTGAAACTACGTAATCGTGAAATGCGTCCTTCACATACGGAGAAGAATTCGCCTGCCCCCAGAGCCGGTTGACATTGGATTCATTTTCCGTGAACAGGAGGTCGGGATTCCCTTCGCACTGAAGCGTGCGCTCGCCCAGCGTGTCGTGTGAGGCCAGGACTGTCCCGTTTTTTCCCTGGCATAGGGAGGGCTTGGCTGCGTCCTTTTCCCACGACCACGTATTGCGAAACCATACGGTCGGAAGCAGATGAAGCTCCGCAGGTTCGGGACCGCGGTTGTGAACTGAGATCTTGATGAGAATGTCTTCCGGATCTCCCTTGGCGTATTCGACAAACACATCGAAATACCGATCGGCATCAAATATCCCAGTGTCGAGCAATTCATATTCGAACTCTTCCCGCGATCGCTTCCGGTTGGTCTCGATGAGTTCTCTGTATGGATACTCTCCCTGCGGGTACTTGTAGAGATACTTCATGTATGAGTGCGTCGGCGTGCTGTCGAGGTAGAAGTAGTACTCCTTCACATCCTCGCCGTGATTGCCTTCGTTATTGGTTAGGCCGAACAGTCGCTCCTTCAGGATCGGGTCCCGGCCGTTCCACAGAGCAATCGCGAAACACAGTTGCTGCTTGTCATCGGAGATGCCAGCCAGACCATCTTCACCCCAGCGGTAGGCGCGGGAGCGGGCCTGGTCATGATTGAAGTAGTCCCAGGCATTTCCGTCCTGACTGTAGTCCTCACGAACCGTCCCCCACTGACGTTCACTGAGATACGGCCCCCACTTTTTCCATGGGACGCCGGTCTCACGGGCCTCGTTCAGACGCTTTTGCTCCCTGGTTTCGATGTACGCAATTGGAGTCTTCTCGCTCGACTTCATGGATATCTCCCTGGTCGGTTGTAGATGGTCGTCTGGTGAGTGGTTCGCTTTGTGATTTGTCTCGCGCTTTCCCATCATTGGGAACTGTTGCTTTTGCCAGTACCTTCTTTGGCGTCAAGCGATACAAAATCAGGGTTGGCCCACATGGGCAGAGAAGCTAAGCGGAAGAAAGAGAATCCGATGAAGTCTTTAGCGATAGTGCTGATATTGACTCTTGGAGCCTTGTTCGCAATAGTGCAGGCTCCATCGCCTAAAGGTTCCGCATCGTCCCCTGCAAAGAGCATTGGCCTATTTGCTTATCCCATGAACCAACAGGATCCTGAGCAGCAACTCAAAGACGAGAACGATTGCTACACCTCGGCCAAGCAGCAGACGGGCGTGGATGCGCAAGCCCCGCCACCCGCGGCACCCAGCGCGGAGGAGCAGCAAGCTGCTCAAAAGCAGGCTGCGCAACAGGCGGCCGCAGCAACACCGAAAGGTGGAGCAGTCAAGGGTTCCGCTCGAGGCGCCGCCGGAGGCGCGGCCATTGGGGCGATCGCTGGGGATGCCGGCACCGGCGCGGCCGTTGGCGCAACCGCCGGCGCCGTGCGCGGCAGGCGCCAGCAGAAAAAAGCCCAGCAGGGGGCTCAACAACAAGCAGCCGAGCAAACTGCTCAGGCGCAACAGCAGGCCCAGGCGGAAGCCAACGCCAAGCACCAGGGAGCGTTAGATACGTTCAAGAGGGCGTTCTCGGCATGTATGGAAGCCCGCAAATATTCCGTCAAGTGACAGGAAGACTGCCACCTTTCTGATTTGCCAGCGCCACTATCAGTTTTGACAGTTCAACAATTTGCGGCAGGTCTTTAAGCTAGGTTCGCCTTACCCGCTTGGAGGCCGAAGGGAATACATTCATGCGGTACAAGTTGCGGACCGCGACGCTCGCATTTCTGACACTTCTGATCATTTCGGTGAGCACGTGGGCAAAGCAGGTTGCACAGAAGACTGAGACATTAGTGATAAATGGACAGACGGGTCAAGCGGCGGTCATCGAAGTAGATGGCCGCGCCTACGTCGAACTTACAGCGCTGGCGCAAATCGCGAATTGGTCCGTGAGTTTCAAGGTCAATCGTATTGTTTTGAGTCCGGTGCCAAACACCGCAAGCGCTCCGGTATCTGTTGGCCCGCCAACCCAAGATGACGACTCCAGCCTATCGCGGGATTTCATGCGTGCCGGGATGGAGGCGATAGCGCAGATGAGGGAGTGGGCCAGCCCCCTTTCATACGCTATTCAGAATGGATATCCAGTGACAGAAAATTGGGTTGCAGGCTACCGCGAACAGGCCGCACATGCTCTCAGTCTCGCATCGGTGGCAGTCACTACTGATGCAGATCGGCGTGCCCTTCAATTGCTCACCAATGAGTTCGATGCTGTACGACAGTGGAGCGACAAGCTCGTGGAGGCCCGCAAGTCCATGAACACAGGGCAATACGCCATGTCCGCGAGCGCTTTGCGCGATGATCCCCTGTCTCAGAAGATCGTTGCCTGTGGACGGTTCCTGGCGTCGATGTTGGCAGGCGGAAACATTCAGGATGATCCGTCGTGCCACTGAATTGTTGTGAACGCCGAGTCAATGAGCCATCGTTCTTCTACTCGACAGCTAGTACTCGTGCTGGTTCGTATTACCCGCAGGTGTGCAAAACAGCGACGTGGCGTTCGCAAGTGTAGGTCAGCGAACCAGAACGCGGGTGCTGGGGGGAAGGTCTATGAGCCGCCTAAGGTGGGTCCTCCTGTTGTTTCTATGGTGTTTGTCTCCTGCCGCGCCAATATTAAGAGGGCAAGTAGTGCAGACAATCAGAACGGAAGGCAAGCAAGTCCAGAAGGCAACGCACCATGGCGGAAGAGATGACATTGGAGCTATCGGCAATCGGAAAATTGGCGGGAGGGGGTTAGGGAACTGGTACTCGTTGGAATCTGAGATCGATATGGGTCGCGAGTACTCACAGGAAATTGAAAGCACCTGGAAGCTTGTAGAAGATCCAGTGGTTGCGGAATATGTTAACCGTATCGCACAAAATCTGGTTCGCAACTCCGACGCCAAGGTGCCTTTTACAATCAAAGTAATTGATTCCGAGGAGATCAACGCCTTCGCCTTTCCAGGGGGATTCCTGTTCGTGAACTACGGGGTCATTCTCGCGGCGGACAACGAGGCGGAATTGGCCAGTGTCATGGCTCACGAGATTGCCCATGTTGCTGCGCACCACGCTGCGAGGCAGATGACTCGAGCGCAAATGTTCAACCTGGCTTCTATTCCTCTCATTTTTGTCGGCGGCGGTGTGGGTCTCGCAGTGCGGGAGGCGGTTGAGCTCGCGATACCCTTGGGCACGACCAAGTTTGCACGAAGCTTCGAGGCGGAGGCTGACTACCTCGGAGTGGAATACCTGTACAAGGCTGGCTATGACCCTCAGGCACTTATTTCATTCTTTGAGCGAATTCAGGCGGGAGAAAAGCAAGAACCAGGATTCGCGGCCAAGGCCTTCTCCACACATCCACAGACTGCCGATCGCATAAAAAAGACTCAACGCGAGATCGATAGGATACTCCCCGGCCGCGAAACCTATATTTTAACGACCTCGGAGTTTGAGAACGTGAAATCACGGCTGGCAGTCTTCTACAATCGCCAGCGAACACGTGAGGAGCGGGCAAATCACTCGATTCTTCAACGCAGGTCTGCCGAAGAGGACTCCAGCGGCGATGATACGCACCCAACACTAAAGCGACGCGATAATCAATGATTAGCCGCCAGTCGAGGCTGGCAGGATCAGTGTTTTTCCTTTAGCAGGCTTACAAGACTTTTGACATCCGCAATTTCTATGAGAATCCCTGTCTTAAGCGCCGGAACCCGCTGACCAGACTCATCGGGCGCAGTTTTATGGCAGGAAAATGTCTCCGATTCTGAAGGTCCCGGCAGTTCTCAAGAGACTGTCAATTTTGGCAGTCGCGGGCCGCTATGCCGCGAGTGATCATTCCACAGGTCCGGCTACGGAAACTATTTGGTCGCGAAAAGACCAAGAGCATCCCGCACTGGTGGCGCGTCAAACCTGGCCGTTCCAGCGCCGGACCGATTGCGGTCACTAGCGAAGGACATTCCTTTATGAACGCTTCCTGGGCAGAAATCCCGATTCGCGTCATGCGAAATCTAGTGGCCATCAGCTGTGCGGCAATACTTGTGCCGGGCGACCTGAGTTCGCTGGCGAGACCAATGTTACCGCAAGCCGCCGCAGCCACGGAGGAAGCGGCCCGTGTACCGCCAGAACAGCTCGATTCTCTGGTGGCTCCAATCGCGCTCTATCCTGACCCCATGTTGAGTCAGACGCTGGTGGCATCCACCTATCCTCTTGAAGTAATCCAACTTCAGCAGTGGCTGGAGAAAAACAAGAGCCTAAAGGACAAGGCTCTTGCAGACGCCGTCAAAAAACAGGACTGGGATCCAAGCATCCAGGCTATGGCAGCCCTTCCCGAAGTAGTTAAGCAAATGGCCGAAAACATCAAGTGGACCACGGACCTTGGCAACGCCTTTCTGGCGCAACAGGGTGATGTGATGGACGCCGTGCAACGCATGCGCAAGAAGGCCAACGACTCGGGCAACCTGAAATCCACTGAGCAACAGAAAGTGGAAACCAAAGTAGTCGAAAGCAAGCAGGTGATCGTGATCGAGCAGGCCAGTCCGCAGGTTGTTTATGTTCCCAGTTACAATCCCACCGTGGTGTACGGCGCGCCGGTCTATCCTTACCCACCCATTGCTTATCCGCCAGTGGGATATTACGCCGCGGGTATGGCGATTTCATTTGGTGTCGGCATGGCCATGGGTGCGGCCTGGGGTGGCGGCTGGGGCTACAACAACAACTGGGGCGGCGGGAATAACAATATCAACATCAATAACAACAACACGTTTGTAAACAACTCCAACCGGCAGAACGTCAATAATCGGCAGAACACCTCCAATCGGTCGGCCAGCGGCAATAGCAGCTGGCAGCATAACCCGCAGCACCGCGGAGGCGCTCCCTATTCAAACAAGGCGACGGCCAACAAGTATGGTGGCACAGCACGCGGAGATTCAATGGCCAGCCGGCAGACGCAGGCACGTCAGAACCAGGCACAACGAAGCGGCCAGCAACAGGCCGGCGCCGGCAACCGGAGTGCGTCGGGAAGCCGACAGCAGGGCTCGGCCGGCGATCGGAGTGCTGGCGCCGGCGACCGTGGCGCGGGAGGCGGCAATACTAGTGCGGGTCGTGGTGGTGGAGGGGGAGGCGGAGACCGTGTCGGGAACCGCAGCGTTCCCAGTGGCGGAGGATCCCGCAGCTCCAGTGGGCTCGGCGGCGGCTCCGGAGGGTACAGTGGCAGTAGCGCACGGAGCAGCAGTTCGCGCGGCTCATCCAGCATGGGAGGCTCCCGTGGAGGCGGCGGGAGGAGGAGGTGAGTCATGATTAGGAAGAAGGAGGAACTCATGAGATCGCAACCATCTAACGTCATCACATGGATCATACCCGTCGTGCTGGCGGCCATGCTGGCGTGTACCCTCATGATGCCTCTCAACGCACAAACACAGCCGAGCCAAAAAGGGCCCGCACAAGCTCCTCCAAAGGCGTTCGACAATCCTCAACAAGCTGCCAAAGCTCTGATCCAGGCAGCGGAAAGCTATGATGTTCCCGTCTTGCTCGAGATACTGGGTCCGGATGGCAAGGACATCATTGCTTCGGCAGACCCGGTTCATGATAAGAACATTGCTGCCGCTTTTGCTGCCAAGGCTCACGAGAAGAATTTGGTGACCATCGACGCGAAAAACCAGAATCGAGCTATCCTCTCGGTGGGCAATGAAGATTGGCCGCTTCCGGTTCCAATTATCAAACAAAAAGGGAAGTGGCATTTCGACTCGAAACAAGGGCGAGACGAAATTCTGTTCCGGCGCATTGGGGCCAACGAGCTCGATGCAATCCAGGTCTGCCGCGGCTTTGTGGAGGCCCAAGACGAATATGCCTCGCAAGTTCACGACGATTCAGGAGTCAATCAGTACGCGCAAAGGATCATCAGCACCCCTGGAAAGCGCGATGGCCTCTACTGGAAGAACGCTGATGGTACTCCGGGCGGTCCCATCAGCGAGGGCATCGCGCGGGCGATCGAGGAAGGCTACACCAGCCGCTCGGAGCCCTACCATGGCTATTTCTTTAAAATTCTGAAGGGGCAAGGTCCTGCAGCGCGGCTGGGTCAACTCGACTATGTGGTCAATGGAATCATGATCGGCGGGTTTGCACTGGTTGCGGTTCCGGCCGACTACCGGATCACGGGAGTTAAGACCTTCATGGTCAGCTACGACGGTGTTGTGTACGAGAAGGATCTGGGTCCTGACTCGCTCAACCTTGCCAAGAACATGGAGCGATACAATCCGGACAAAACCTGGCATCGCACCGACGACGAGTGGCCCACAGATAGTTTGGCGTCGGTGGAATGATCATTCGTTCTTGTCGCAATGGGTTCGCTTGGCCTCGACTGGAAGTTAGAGGGCATCTGTCATCCCATTTCGCCTGCCAGCCTGATTTCGCCCTTGCGCCTCACGTCTCAGCGAACCTGATCCCCAGAACGCTGGCGAAGCTTCCGCAAAACTCCATTGATGGCTCGCCGCAGGTTGGACAGAAGGCATCGTTCACCTTTAGCGCTGAATGAATCGATACGAACGAGTTGCACTGGTCGCAGCGCCATAGCGTGGCATACATTTCCTCTTGCGGTGCTTTGGGTTGCCCGTTCATGAGTGTCATGTTCATCGCTATTGAGCTCCTCGCCTAAGGTGACGCGAGACTAGCCGTAACAGCAAAGAGGGTACAACTGGCAGTTTTGCCAGACCCTGAAATCAGGGCTGGTCGTCGCAAAGACCCTTTGATGGCGGACGACGTGCGGGTGCCATCATGGCCATCAAGTAGGGAATTGCGGAAGTTGGACACCAGAGTGGAAAAGGTGATCGGCAAGGAAGCAGCAGCCTCTGTCCAAGCCTTTCCGTGGGCAAATCCCCGCAAAAGGGGCACTTGCCTACTTGTGAGCGCCTGGTTATGTAGGGAAAGTTGGACTACTCCTCAAAGACTTTTGTAGCCCCCAACCATAAGAACTTCCAGTGTCCTGGCAAACCGGTGGTGTGCCAGACTAGCGTCGCTGGGCTCTCCGGGGGGAGGGCCGCTACACGGCCCCCATGACTTAGCGGTCGTGGGGGTCGATATAGATTCCGCTAGTGTCGCTGTTAGTCTCTTGCCCCATCTTCTTCGTGGTGAACAGATGAGCCTTCGAGTATTGTTAGCAGATGATCAGGGATTGGTTCGACTTGGAGTAAGAGCGGTATTTCAATCTCTAAGCGATGTAACCGTGTGCGGCGAGGCAACCAACGGCATCGAGGCCATTCAAAAGGCACACGAACTGAGCCCCGACATGATCGTTGCGGACCCTTGGCTACCTGGCGCGAACGGGATAATCCTAACGAAGCGAGTCCTCAAACGACATCCTGGACAAAAGGTGCTGATTTTTGCCGACGTTGCGCCTGACGCGATGGTCTATCAACTTGTGTGTGCCGGGATCAAAGGCCTGGTGCTAAAGACAGACCCGGTCGCCGAACTTATTAACGCAACCCAGGCATTTCAGCAAGATCGACTGTACTTTTCCCGCTCCGTTGCGGCTGCCATCATCGGCAGGCACCTGTGCTCCAAGTATCCTCCTGTTGGATACCGGCCAAGAAAGCACCGTTTGACACTTAGGGAACAAGAGGTAGCGCAATTGTTGGCGGAGGGCAAAGTATCGAAAGAAGTAGGGGACATTCTCGGCATCAGCTACCGAACGGCCAACACTCACCGTTCCAATCTCATGCGCAAGCTGGCTATTCACAACTGTGCAGAGCTGACTCTTTACGCGGCGACACACCAATTAATAAGAGATCCGAGATTCGCTGTTTTTGCCGATGTCGCAGAGCTCTCGACGCCAGCCCTGAAAATAGGCGCCAAGGCAGCGTAGTGCGAGATGAGCTAGCAAGCGATAGCAATCCCTTTGTTGCAATGCGAAGGCTTGACTAGATGACTGTTTCATGTCGAGCTGTAGAAGGCTTGGGACTGCATGCCACCCGGCTCTTGGTTGGACGCGCTGTTCGAGTGTCTATGAGATTGGAGGGTGAATGAACTTCGAGCTGATTAAACTTTGGGTGTTTCTCTTGATTGCGGCAATTCCCGGGACCAATGCCGTCGCCCAGAAGGTCAATGTCGGATACGACAGAAGCGCGGACTTTTCCAAGTATGCCAGCTACACCTGGGCTGAGCCTGAGCGGCCCCCATCACGACCGCTGCTCTATGCAAGCATTGTCGGCTCGATCGATCATGAGCTGAAAGCTAAGGGTCTGGCCAGGACCGATAACGGTGGCGATCTCACCCTGATCCCTGCCGGTGGAATGGAGTTTGGCCTCAGCAGCGCCGCCGGGACGCCGATTGTGCCCAGCTATAGCGGAGCTCCGCCCGCGATCGACGCCACCATGTGGTCCGGAGCGAGCGGTTTTTCCAACCTTACGTCGGTGTATGTCCCAGAAGGCACACTAGTGCTCAATTTCGTAGATCGACAATCCAATAAGATAATCTGGACCGGCACCGTGACACAAAAGCTGGAGGTAGAAAACAAAAAGAAGTCTCTTGAACTGATCGATAGGGCCATCGCTAAGCTGCTGAAGCAGTACCCGCCGCAGAAGAAGTGAACGCTTCGCCTGCTTCCTGGCGCCATGCCTGCCCGCACGGGGAAATGGGGTTCCACTTTGGCGAAGCGGCCTGGGTTCTCCCGCAATCGCAATTCGGGTAATGCTACAGACTCAGTGTCTGAGATCTGGCGCCGAATCAGGGTTCAACCAGAGGGATCTCAGAGGCAAGCTGCAGATCGATAACGGATCCAATCCGTCGGTCAACTTGAAAGAACCGCGCAACCTTCTTTCCCGGCAGTGCCTTTTGGAAGATCGGAAGGTACTTCAGTCGCAACTGAACGGTGGCCTCATCGGCTGCACTCCAGGTTTTTACCATTCGCTCAGCCTGGGCATCGTTAAGAGTTTCGTAGGTCTGAACGTATTCCTTTATGACGGAAAGCTTCGCGTCGTTAATCTTGGCCGCTTCCACCGTGTATTCATCGTAAACCGGCCAAAACTTCTGTGCCTCGGCTTCAGTCAGGAGCATGTTCGCGGCAACAACCTGTTTCTTTTCAGATCGTAGGTCTTTCCGGAGGAGTTCGACGTACTGGTCGGACGCCGCGGGAGTCGCTTCATGTTGCTGTGCTGATTGCTGCGCTGGTGAGAGCTGGCATACGAACAGGATTCCAGTCATTACACAAAGAGCGATCGCAATCCTTTTCATCGTTCCTCCTCCGATCACACAACGTGAGTCTTCTTCTGTATCTCTTACTCGTATAAACGCGAGTACTAAGGCATCAACTTAGGGTCAATGATCTTGGCCCGCTACTGCCAGAACTGACAGTCAACCGTGGTCGTTAATGTGACCTTGGCGGGGCGATGGAAAGGGCCGGATTGCTAAGACGTCTAGCCATCACCTGGGCATCTTCTTTTGGTTCTTACTTGTTGGGGGGGCGTACAAAGAATGGGTGTGCACCGATATATCCAGCCACGATGGCCTGCTCGAATCTGACTCGATCGGAACACTCATGGCACGCAGGAAATGTGTCGCCACAGAGTGTGGTCACGTAGTGTGGCCGTGCATGCTGTCCGGCATGGACAACCTTGTACAAACCGGAACTGGGCGCTCTGTTTCCAGGTTCAAGAATCTCTGGCATTTCACCTCAAGGTCTTACACGAGATTGATGATTCGAAGCTGAGTCTTATTGACCCCTGCTGCAATCGACAGGTTCTTCAAGGCTCGCGGAGCAGGCAAGAAGAGTTAACCTTGAATTTACAGGGGAACGTGCGGCCCGTCGTTGCGTAAGCGCAAGCAACTGGTCGCGACGGAGAGGAGGGAAATGTGATCGAGAGCGGAAGTCGGGAGCTTATGAAGGCTAAGAAGAAAGCAGCTGCTCTGGATGGCGAAGAAGCACCCTCCCCCTGGTTTTGGTCACTGCGCCACTTCGTTGCCACTCGCTCATCAGTCTGCTGGCAGTGAATAACGTGACGTTTGCCGTATCGGCCAACTGCTCATTGGTGATTTCGAGGTCGATCCCATCAGGACATTTCCTGCCGAAACCACTGGCTAGGCTGACAAGCACATGAGCAAGCCTTTGCCGGGCACTGCGAAACACCAGACCTACGTGACTAGCTAAATACCATGTCAGGTAGTCAGTCGCAATGGCCAAGGCATTCTCCAGTAATTTGGGGTATCGTGCAGCGAGTGTTCGTATTGTGTTACGTTGCCATACGAGCACGCAGCTGTCTTTGACAAGTTCTGTGCCAACGAGAAAGAGCGATGGTTCCGGCAGAAGGGTCGCGCCGCCGAATATCTCTCCGGACGCAAGCCAGAACAAATATATTTTCTGTCCGCCTGGTGCGATGAAGAAATACCGGGCAGAGCCTTTTAGGAGAAGAAACAATTGATTTGCCCGTTCCTCCTGATTCGTCACCACCGTGTGACGAGAGAGTCGGCGGTAGGAGGCAGCCCCCAGGATGGCATTCCGCTCCTCCCTGCATAGGCCTTCCAACAACCGTATCCTGAACGGATCAGCAGCCAGCGAAGCCACGCTCATGGAGAGGGGGCGATCATAGCTAGCGTCCTCGCGTGGAGGAAGTTCCTCCACAAGGCTGCCGTGTGGCTCGAGGTCGTATTTGTGCCAGGAACTCACTTACATCCTTTGGCGTCAAAGACGCCCCAGCCGGACAAGAAGGGTCTCAGGACGCCTGTGGATCAAGAGACGGTGCAATTCGATAGTGGATGTTACGTGACCTTGCGCAGAAGCTCGCACTGGCAGAATTGACAGTTTGCCGAGACGGTCGACTCAGGCATTCTGCATCCAAGTTGAAACCTACCCTCTGCACCGATCCTCGCTCGTTCCCGCAACGAAGTGCTCTCGTCGTCGGGCCGGAGCCCGACTTCGCCGCCACGGTCGCGACCATCCTGCCCGATTGGAAAATCGAGCGGGTGCGCGATAACGTGGCGGCGCTCGCCTTCATCAACTCGAGAGCGTTCGACCTCGTTCTTACCGGGGAGAATACATCGGGGCAGGCCGATGTAGAGCTGTTGCGCAAAATTCGATTGGTCCGACCACATACGCGACTGATCATTCTAACCAACGAAAGCACTCCGTCGGATGTCATTGCCTCCATGCGCGAACACGCCTTCAGCTATTTCTCGAAACCCCTTTGCTGGACCTCGATTACAGGGATGGTGAAGCTTGCGGCTGAAGGGCCGTGCTGGGACGATGGCATCGAGGTTCTTTCGGCGACGCCAGCTTGGATTCGGCTGGCCGCACGTTGCGACCTGAAGACCGCAGACAGACTGCTGCAGTTCTTCAACGAAATCGCTGATCTGCCCGAGCCAGAAAAGGGTAATGTAGCGGCTGCTCTTCGTGAAATGCTGTTGAACGCCATCGAGCACGGAGGCCAGTTCGATCCAGGCCAATACGTCGAGGTCTCTTATCTAAAGGCACGTCACATGGTAATTTGCCGGGTGAAAGATCCCGGTGAAGGCTTCGCACTCGACGAGATTCGCCACGCCGCTATCGCCAATCCACCCGACGATCCCATTCGCCATCACAGCTATCGGGATGCTCAGGGACTCCGTCCTGGTGGTTTTGGAGTGCTGCTTGCAAGAAGTCTTGTGGACGAGGTCATCTACAGCGAAAAGGGTAATGAGGTCCTGCTCGTCAAGTACGCCGGCTCCCGTCGGCAGCGCACGGCGTAACGTACGCAACATCATGGAAGCAACGGAGGCCGGTTCCTTGTATCGAGCTGATCACCGCGTGGTTGTTCGAGCCACCCGAATCGGTTTTTAGACTTGCCCCCCGTCATCCATGAAGCGGTGCCCATCCAGGCTGCGACTAAGGAACTTCTCACCCCGAACAACCGACTGGATAGCTGCTACCAGTTCCCGCGCGGCATCGGACTTCAAAACATAACCCCAGGCTCCCAACCCCCACGCAGCCTCCACAATATCGGGATCAAGTTCCATGGTCACGAACACTATTTTGGCGAAAGGCGCAACCTTGCGGATCCATCTACCTGCCTGTATTCCGTTTAGTCCTGGCAGGCCGATATCCAACAAAATGACCGCCGGTTGAAGCTTCTCTGCTGCCTGAATCGCCTTCAACCCGTCCGAGGTTTCGAAGACGACTTCAAATGACGGCTCTTCGCGCAACACCGATGAAACGGTCAATCGCCAGGATTCCACATCATCCACCAGGAGAATACGTATCGACGACACTCTGACAATAACCTCCGTTGTTTGAGAAGCCATGCTCGACAAACCCACGCAAAAATGGACTCTCTAGAAGGTCACACGTTGCAAGGCAGGCGTCGTTGCTCATGGACAACTAGGGGGGTGCTCTGATGTGCGCAATCTCTCTAATTGAAGAAGACGACAGTCAGTACAGTTCCGGGCTGGCAGAACAAGAACGCGATTGACAGCAGGGTAGAGGCAGGGGGCGTAGGTCCAAGCGCCAGCGTCGCCGGCATGAAAATGACGACTCTGGCCCCGACCTGAGAGGAATGGCAGAAGAGACCCTTGTCAATAGGCGTTGAGACCCTCGGCGCGAAACTGTGCGCAAGCGCTTTCAACCGCGTCGATAGTTGGAGGCAGCACGTTATCAAGTGTGTAGCTGAGTTTGAGTTCCTTCCACTTGAACTTCCCCATTTGGTGAAAGGGCAGGACCTCGACTCGTTCCACGTTACCCAGGCTGGCGGTAAATGTAGCAATCTGGGCAATGTCGTTGGCATCATCTGTCAGTCCGGGCACCAGCACGAAGCGTACCCAGATTGGCTTTCTAAGGGCAGCCAGGCGGCGCGCAAACTCCAGAGTTGGACCGATCTCCATTCCGGTAAGCCGGCGGTGGCGTTCCGGGTCCCAGGTCTTGATACCCAGAAGCACCAGGTCGATCGTTTCCAACTCCGCATCGGTAAGGCGGCTGCCAAGGCTGCCATTGGTTTCCACGGCAGTATGAATCCCCATCAATTGTGCGGCAGTAAACAGCTTCACCGCGAACCGATCCTGCATAAGCGGTTCGCCGCCGCTCAACGTAAAACCACCCGACATGACCTTGAGCCCGTATCGATACTTGAGCAGCTCTTCGGTTGCCTTTGCAAGCGTTACCGGGACGCCATTGCTCATAGTCCATGTGTCTGGGTTGTGGCAGTACTTGCACCGCCAATGGCACCCTGTGGTCCACGCAACCACGCGAACGCCGGGCCCATCTACGGTGGAGCCGGTGGTGAACGAATGAAGAAAGCCCATATCTCCGCTCGCCAGGGCCGTCCGGACATCGGATTCCGGAACGTCCCGGCCAAGGTTCACGCGCAGTTCAAAAGGACTTTTTGCTTCCAGCGAAGGATGGTTCAGAGGCTTGATTTCAATCATAGACTCTGGCTCCCGTGGAAAGTGCGGTTGATCACATCCATTTGCTGCTCCCGAGTCAGCCGCACGAAGTTCACGGCGTACCCTGAAACGCGGATTGTCAGGTTTGGGTACTTCTCCGGATGATCGACTGCGTCCAAGAGGGTGTCTCGATTCAGCACGTTCACGTTCATGTGATAACCCGTTGAGCTGAAGAAGGCGTCAAGGATGCTTCGCAGGTTGGTGACTCGATCTCCAGCGATTCTTCCCAGGCCTTCGGGGACCAACGTAGCCGTCAGAGAAATGCCGTCGGCCGCATCACGATACGGAATCTTGGCAACCGAGGCTGCGGAGGCATGAATGCCATGCGAGTCACGTCCGTGCATCGGATTGGCCCCAGGGGCGAACGGTTCTCCGCGCCGTCGTCCATCCGGGGTGTTCCCTGTGCTCTTCCCGTACACCACGTTTGACGTGATCGTCAGGATCGATTGGGTGTGCATGGCGTTGCGATACGTGGGATAGTTTCGCAGCTTGTTCATGAATGTGCTGACGAGCCATGAAGCGAGCTGGTCAACGCGATTATCGTTGTTGCCAAACTTAGGAAACTCACCTGTGGTCTGATAGTCGGTCACGAGCCCGGTTTCGTCACGGATCACACGAACTTTCGCGTAACGGATCGCTGACAGGCTGTCGGCAACAACGGACATTCCGGCCATGCCGAAGGCCATCGTTCGCAACGGAGCATAGTCATGCAACGCCATCTCAATGCGCTCATAGGCGTACTTGTCGTGCATGTAATGAATAATGTTCATGGCATTGACGTAGACGCCGGCGAGCCAGTCCATCATCTTTTCGAACCTGTCGATAACATCGTCGAAGTCGAGGTACTCGCCCTGGACGGCGCCGCTTGGCGGACCCACCTGCTCGCCACTGATCTCGTCCCTGCCCCCGTTAATCGCGTAGAGGAAGCATTTGGCGAGGTTGGCCCGGGCGCCGAAGAACTGCATCTGCTTTCCCACCAGCATGGGTGACACGCAACACGCGATGGCCCCGTCGTCTCCCCAGGCGCGCCGCATGATTTCGTCACTTTCGAATTGAATGGAACTCGTGTCTATGGCTACTTTGGCTGCGAAACTGCGAAACCCGTCCGGCAGCCGCGGCGAATACCAGATTGTCAGATTTGGTTCTGGAGCGGGGCCGAGATTGTAGAGCGTCTGAAGATAGCGAAAACTCGTTTTGGTTACGAGAGTCCGTCCATCGTCTCCCATGCCGCCAATCGACTCCGTGACCCAGGTCGGGTCACCGGCGAAAAGCTCGTCGTACTCCGGTGTGCGCAGAAAACGAACGATGCGCAGCTTAATGACGAAGTCATCGATGATCTCCTGCGCCTGCTCTTCCGTTAGGGCGCCGGCGGTTAAATCGCGGTCGAAATAGATGTCGAGGAAGGTCGAAGTCCTCCCCAGCGACATCGCGGCACCGTTCTGTTCCTTGACCGCAGCCAGATAGGCAAAGTAGAGCCACTGCACCGCTTCCCGCGCGCTTTTGGCTGGGCCTGAGATGTCGAACCCGTAGAAGGAGGCCATCTTCTGGAGTTCCTTCAGCGCGCGAAGCTGTTCACTCAGCTCCTCCCGGTCACGAATGATTTCGTCGGACGACATGGCGGAGTCGAGGCTTTGCTTCTCCTCCTGCTTCCGCTCAATGAGCCGCGAGACTCCATAAAGGGCCACGCGGCGGTAATCACCGATAATGCGGCCGCGCCCATAGGCGTCAGGGAGTCCGGTCAAAACGTGAGAGCTGCGACACCGCCTCACGTCCGCGGTGTAGGCATCGAAGACCCCTTCGTTATGAGTTTTTCGGTACTTGGTAAACGCTTCGACCACATGTGGATCGGGTTCGTATCCGTAGGTCTTCAGGGCATTCACCACCATGCGGAGTCCGCCGCTCGGCATGATGGGCCGTTTGAGAGGGGCCTCAGTTTGAAGACCCACGATGATTTCGTTTTCGCGATCAATGTAGCCTGGGCCATGAGCGGTGATGGAACTTGGAATCTGGGAGACATCCAGCACACCTTTCTTTCGCTCTTCCACAAACAGTTCGCTCAACCGGTTCCACAGGTTCCTGGTCCGCTCGGTTGAGGGCGCAAGGAAGGACCCGTCTCCCTCATATGGCTGGTAGTTCTGCTGGATGAAGTCACGAACATTAATCTCCTTTTGCCAGAGACCTGTCTTGAATCCCTGCCATGGGGAAATCACTTCCTCTGACGTGATCGGATGCACGATAGCGATAGCCATTTGTAATTCTCCGTATTTCTGTTTATGCACGAACCAGCAGCCTCAAGCGCCGGTGGCCCCCGGTCAATCCAAGAAGCGCGCCGGTGTGACGTGCGATCATGAATTCCTCGTCAGTGGGAATGACCCAAGTCGAGACTTTGCTTTTTTGAGTGGATATCCGCGCATCTCTATTAATGTTGGCTCGTGCGTCCAGTTCCACGCCCAGCCAGGAAGAGGCCTCGCAAATTCTCCGGCGGATTTCCGGTGAATTCTCGCCAATACCCGCAGTGAATACGAGTCCATCGACTCCGCCCAGCACCGCTGCCAACGCGCCGATTTCCTTGGCCGCGCGGTAAACGAAGTAATCCACCGCCAGATGGGCCTCTGGCGTACTTCTGGTAAGCAGGTCGCGCATGTCATTACTAATGCCTGAAATCCCCAGCAAACCCGATTTCTTGTAGAGAATGGTCTCCACTTCTTTAGGAGACAGCCCGAGGCTCTGAAAGAGGTACAAAACAACGCCGGGATCAAGCGCGCCTGGTCTCGTGCCCATGCAGAGTCCATCCAGCGCCGTGAAGCCTAGACTGGTATCTATACTTTTCCCGTCTTTCAACGCACACAGACTGGCGCCACTTCCAAGATGTGCGATGATGACGCGCCCCCTGGCGATTTCTGGAGCCACCTCAGGCAGAACGGAAGCGACATATTCATAGGACAGGCCATGGAAGCCATATCGCTGCAGGCCCGATTTGCAAATCTCCCTCGGCAGCGGTATCAACTTCGCGACCGGCGAGTGCCCCGAATGAAAGCTCGTGTCGAAACAGGCGACTTGCGGCACGCCCGGCATTCGCTCGAAGATCGTTTCGATGGCTAACAGGTTGTGCGGCTGATGCAATGGCGCCAGAGGAACCAGTTGGTATAGCTCTGCCAGGACTTGCCGGGTTACGATCGTTGGTTGGGCATACCGTGCCCCACCATGAACCACACGGTGGCCGACACCAAGCACTCGTGCGCCACCGTACTTGGAGCGAAGCCAGGAAGCCAGAACATCGAGGGCCGCGCGGCCATCAGACACCCAATCATCCAAATTGTTCTGTGCGAGAATTCCGCCGTGAGCGTCTTTGGCGGAGAATCGAGGTGACGTACCGATGCCCTGAATCTGACCTCCGGCCTCTAGTCGCCATTTCTCCGAGTCTGGCCGCCGGTAAACGCAGAATTTCAGGCTCGATGAGCCCGCGTTGAGTACGAGTGCGTAATCATCCATACGGAATCCTCTAGGTCTTCTTCCGTCGCGCATGTGCCACCAGCATAGCTACAGCGCAACTGGCAATTCGAGAGCGGACACTATCCGCCCGGCTGGTGAGGATGATCGGTACCCTCGCACCCAGCACCAGCCCGGCGCTGTCGGCATTGGCCAGGAAGGTTAGTTGCTTGGCCAGGATGTTGCCGGCTTCAAGGTCTGGAGCAAGAAGGATGTCCGGATCACCGGCGACCTCTGAGTGAATGCCCTTGGTTTCGGCCGCCTGCTTGCTGATCGCGTTATCAAAGGCCAGGGGTCCGTCGAGAATGCCACCAGTGATCTGTCCGCGCTCGGCCATCTTGCAAAGCGCGGCAGCATCGATGGTGGCCGGCATTTTCGAAGTAACCGTTTCGACCGCGGCGAGAATGGCAACCTTGGGCCTTTCACGACCGAGCGAGATAGCCAGATCTATAGCGTTCTGGCAAATGTCCACTTTGTCTTCCAGGGTGGGAGCAATGTTGATCGCGCCGTCAGTAACGATAAGAACCTTGTGATAAGTGGGGACATCCATGACGAACACATGGCTGATGCGCCGTGCGGTGCGCAAGCCTTTATCACGGGCGACGACCGCTGCCATCAATTCGTCGGTGTGCAGGCTGCCTTTCATCAGAACTTCCGCCTGTGCCTCACGTAGCAATTCGACCGCCTTGGCCGCCGCTGCGTGGCTGTGCGGAACGTCGATGATTTGGAAGTCATTGAGATCGATCGCTGCCGCCTTGGCGGTTGATTCTATTTTGTCGCGGGGGCCAACCAGGATCGGGATGATGAGTCCCTTGTTCGCAGCCTCCACAGCGGCAGAGAGCGCCGTCACCTCGCAGGGGTGAGCCACCGCGGTTGGAACCGGCTGCAGACTTTTGCACCTCACCAACAGTTGTTCGTACTTCCCACTTCCGGTGGTTGCGGTCCCGGTTGCCTGGCTCATCTCATGCCTCCTGCACTGCCTCAGACAGATGTTCGAATCGCGGAGCCTGTCTCCTTCAGACAGAAGGCGAGGCCAATCGCCATGACCACGCCCAGGAGAAGCGGAGCAAAAGCCATCTGGTAGTGTTCAAGCTGCATTGTCCTGGCGCCGCCGGATAGGAGCTGAAGCATCCATCCGAAGACCGGGCCCAATAGTGCGCTGAAGGTAAAATTCAGAAAATTCATTACACCTGTCGCCGTGCCGCCAAACTGCGGAGGGTTGATTTCCTTGATCACGGTGTAGGGCAGCATTGCCGCGCCCGACGCCACTCCGGCCGTGAGGGCGACTGCGTAAGGAGGAAGGACACCCGGGCGGCCAAACAGAATCCAGGCCAGGCAGGCAAGCAGCAGGAGTGCGCCGCCGATGATCACTGGCTTTCGTCGCCCGAGCCGGTCGGAAATGAAGCCGAGCAAGGGGCAACCAATGATCCACCCAAATGGAACGGCTGCTGTGCGCATGACCGCTGAGGCATAGTCGAAGCCATGCGCTTCCTGGAGGTAGCGTACGCCCCATACCATGTCGAAGATTGTCGTTGGAATGAAAAGCAGACCTGCAATTGCGCCACACAATATCGATTGCGGATTCCTGAATACGGTGTAAAACGCGTCGGTTGTGCTTCTCAATCCACTGACGGACTGCTCAGTTCTCTTTTCGTCTGGTAGGAGAGCAAAGAGAAGGGCACCCATCGCCAAACCGATAACGCCCATCCAGATCCAGAAACGGTTCCAAGCGATTCCTGCGCCGATCATTGGCCCAACGGCAAACTGCCCGGCCGATCCGCCCGCCATTCCGAACATCTGAGTAGCGCCGATCAAAGTAGCGGCCCGCGATGCCGGAAAGTTCCTGGTAGCGATGTAAATGGCTCCCACAAGTGCAAATACTCCCCCAGCTCCCTGAAGTACTCTGCCCACACTCCCCAAATCGCTGCGGCCGGTGGCGAACAGCAGCGCCCCCACGCCAACTACGGCCGCGGCGATGGGGAGGACACTCCTCGGTCCCAACCGGTCCATCGCAGTGCCAGCAACAAGGCTGAATGGCGAATATCCGTAGTAGAACAGGCCCAGGATCGAGGCCATGCCCAGTGAACTGATCCCGAAAGCCTCTGATAACTGCGGCATCATGACGGACGGCGCGGAGCGCAAGACGTATTGATAGAAATAAAAAATCGCCGCCACCACCCAGGCAACGACGGCCGTCCTCATACTCGTGCTCGTATCCTGGTCGCATGCAGGAGGATGCGGGATTACTTGCTGCATAACTTCACTCAAGACTGACTCTCCTGGTTGTGTCGTGCATCACCTCTCTAGCAGAGCACGACAGACACAGCCAAGCCGCCTTCCGAGGTTTCCTTGTACTTCGAGTTCATTTCCTTGGCGGTCAGGGCCATGGCTGCGACCGTTGTATCGAGATCAACGCGGCGCTCCTCCGGGATTTCTTCGCTGGCGATGCAGTAAGCAGTCCACGCCTTGACCGCTCCGTAAGCGCAGCGCTCGATGCAAGGGACTTGGACGTACCCGGCGACCGGGTCGCACGTCATGCCAAGGTGATGTTCAAGGGCGGACTCGGCCGCATTTGAGACCACCTTCGGGCCGGCACCCAAAGCTTGTGCGATCATCGCAGCGCCCATCGAAGAACCGACCCCGACTTCCGCCTGACAGCCTCCCTCGGCGCCGGACAGGGTCGCGTTGTGCTTGCATAGGTAACCAATCGCCGCCGCCGCGAGAAAGCCGTTTCGGATTTGCTGAGTTGGGGTCTTGAGGTCGCGGAGAGACTTGACGACCGCGGGTATGATTCCCGCCGAGCCCGCGGTGGGAGCGGTCACGATGATGTGGCCGCGGGCGTTTTCCTCACCCATGGCAAACCCGTACGATGCCACCTGGGTAATCGCCCGACCGGCTGCTCCTTTGGCGGTGGTCTTCAGGTTGCGTTGCATCCCGGCAGCCTTGCTGTGCAGCTTGATGGGGCCGGGAAGGACGCTCTCTACCGTCAATCCAGTATCAACGCCACGCACCATGACTTCAGTCACTTGGTCGATGAACTCCCAAATGTCTTTCTCACTCCTGCCAGAGATTGCCATTTCATTTGCAAGCAGCAGTTGCGGCAGGGGAATCTTGTCGTCGATGAGATATTTCTTCAGTTCTCTCGCATGCTCGAAGGGGTACTTGGGTTGTCCCTTTGTCGGGTGGCTTGTAACCTTTCCACTCGATGAATCCGCCTCCGACTGAGTAGTATTCCAACTCGTAAAGCGACTCGTTGCCGGCGAGCAGCTTCGCGGTCATTGTGTTCGGATGGTGAAAGTCCCCCTTGGTTGCGTCGAAGATGATGTCTTTCAGAGAGAGGTCGAGGGTCTTGGGGCCTATGGTGACCTTGTAAGTCTGATCGGGATTGGCGGCCAGCCCGTCCAGGAACTGGGGAGGACACGTCGCCGGAGCTTTTCCGAGTAGGCCGGCAAGCGAGGCTCTGTCCGTGCCGTGACCTTTGCCCGTCGCACTCAGGCTGCCGAATAAATGAACCTTGAGCGCTGTGGCGCGCCCGAGTTGATCCTCCGGAAGCTTCGAAACCCGCTGGAAGAAATCGTATGTAATTCTCATCGGCCCCATGGTGTGGGAACTGGAGGGCCCGGGACCTATCTTGTAGAACTCTTCGAGCACCGTCATGATCGGACCCTTCGAACTCTGGACCACGGCGAGATCGGGCGAAAGGGCGGGAGGCGCGGGAGCTGCGGGAGCCGACCCGTCTCCTGGCTCCGCATTCTTTTGTGACGAACATCCTGTGAGTAGCGCGCTTGCCGAAGCGGCCAGAACGGCATGCCCGAATTCCCGCCGACTGAGAGCTACCGGAGTCTCATTCTTGCGTGGTGCTGGTCCACACGACCCACATCCCTTTGGCGCGCACGTGCCACACGCGGTTCCCGTGTTGCCAATGACATTCAATATCTTCTCCATTGCGCTTTCTCCCTTTCACGCAGAATGTTCAGTCGGTTCCTGGCACGTGACAAACCTGTTGATTGACAGGCTCCAAGGTGAACGAATGGTTCGGACCCGTCTGGTTCAGTCATCCCTCATGACGGTGTTGTACGAGAGCTCGGCGAGCGATTCTCACCCTCGCACTCTTGCGGGATGTCGGCGTTTTCAATGTACGGGTTCTCCGGCGCGGATAGAACTGGCAAAACTTGCAGTTTCCGCCCAACCCGGCTCTTCGGTAGATGTGCAATTCTTGCGGCAGGCCAACACCCTGCCTCAGTCAGAATTCGAAGACCTTCCTCCAGTCATACTTGAACGAAAACTGGATGCGATAATCATTGACGTTAAAGCCGTCGCGGAAGTTAATCCGCCGGCCAAACAGGAACTCGCTCCCAATTGTGACGCTCGGAACGGGGTGGTATAGCAGATTCGTGAGTGCATAGTGACCCTGATGGAAATCGGAAGGCTTTTGCGCGTCGGAGTTCTCGATATTCAGCATGGAATAGCCGATCGAGGTACTAAAGCTGTCACTCCAGTTGTGATCGAGGAACGCGACCACCCCTAACGCCGGCAACGCCACTCCTTTGATCGGTGTTACGGAATTCGCCAAATTGTTCTTGACGCCGATGTCGACTGGGGCATCGTTCATATAGTTCTGAATGCCTTCGCCGTAGATAACCTCGAATTTCCCGGTGTCCTTTTTGCCAAACTTGAGATTGGAAGTCAGGTTCAAACCCCAACCAAAAGCATCACCGCTCAGGTCAAGGGTTGGGGTCCTGTTCAGGTCCACCCAACTGATCTTTCTGAAGATACCTGCCAATTGCACGTATCCCCAATTCCTGATAAGCCGCGCATTCCAGGAGAAATCCGGCATATCAAATTTGGGTTTGACTCCTTGCAACTCAATTCGATCGGCATACACGCCACCATCAGCACTCGCGCCGGGCCGCTCGATGGCAAAGGTAAGCTGAGTTCTGTCATTGCGGATTGGCATCCAGCGAAACTGCAGGTTGCGGAAGAGGACCATCCCGTTGGGTCCCCAGTACTCTACTGAGTTGGGGTAAACGTCAATGTCCATGAACGGGCTCCAGGTTTGACCGGCGCCAAACTGGCCCAATTCACCGTACGCATGTCGTAAACGAAAGGTGGTTTGTCCTGCATCGGCCCCTGTCCCGAACAACTCGAATTCGAAC
The DNA here is from genome assembly GCA_963699935.1 of Terriglobia bacterium. Taxonomy (GTDB): domain Bacteria; phylum Acidobacteriota; class Terriglobia; order Terriglobales; family Acidobacteriaceae; genus JAIQFF01. The sequence goes on along the minus strand of CAVOVU010000008.1, from coordinate 263,510 downwards.
TGCGTCTTCAAGTTGCCAAGTCTGGTCGGCGTAGAGGTCTTGACGCCGAACCGGCTCTGGCGGACCCCGTAGTAAACCTTACCTTCCGGGGCGAACTCGCCGCTGAATGACGGCAACTTGGTTGGGCGAACAACATCGAACCAGTCGGGGTCATTTGTTTTGAAGTCGTAGCCCGTGTCGAGCATGATGAAGCCGTACAGGTCGATATTGCTTTTCTCTTCCGCCTGTTTCGTTTCCTTCGCCGGCCTTCCCGTTGCGCCACTGGAGACGGGCGGTGCCGTGGTTGTGGGCACTGCTGGTGACTTTTCCGCCCGTTCCACCGCGTCAATTTGCGCCTTCAGTTCCTGCATCTCCTGATCCAGTTGTTGAAGCTTCGTCTTAAGCTGCTGCAGATCTTGCGGGGAGTCCTGGGATTGCGCTTGTGCCCAGGCCCCAAACAGAAAGATCGCCATTACGATGCATGCACCTTGCAGCCATCGGCTCACATGTCGCGGCCTCATGGAACCTCCACCGTTACAGGGGCAACGTGCCAGATATGGGGCCGGAGAAAAACTGTCATTCCTGTCAGTAAAAACCTCTTCGCCGGGTCCGGGGGCATTCGGGATGAACCTGAATCGGAATGGCCGCTTCCGGAAGGAGGATGTTTCCCAGACTTACATCGGTCTTGGATGAAACGTGATCCTTCATGCTGAAGTGGATCGGGAAACCGATTTCTTTCTGGCAACCCGTCTAGTCACAGGAAGGACGTCGGCGGTGGAGATGACACCGCGTGAAGGGTGATACCTACTGCTCTATCTAGTTGTCAGCTTGCTTTGTCGCCATAAGTTTCTTAAGTTGATCTTTTTGTTGCTTCCGCATTTCTTGAAGCTTTTCCCTCTGAGTCTGAGAAAGGATCGGTTTTATCTTTTCGTCGGAGGCGCGGACCACTTTTTCGAGTGTGTCCAGTTTTTCCTTGCGTGAGATAACAGGATTGTTCCAAAGGGGAGACAGCTCTCCGGACTCTTGTTCCAAGATCGGCCTGATTTTGGCCTGCTGGTCGTCACTGAGGTCCAGCTTTTCCGACAGGTTTTGCAGCTTTAAGCTGAAATATTCACCGGGCGCACGGGACAGGTCGGGGCTGGCCCGGGCCGGGAGCGTTTCTCGCCGCAGAATCGGCATGTCGGTTTTTCCTGAGACCATACTGTTAAAAGTGAGCGTGTTGTCCCCGACCAGAAACAACATGTCGATGCCTGTCGAATACTCGACAGTATTTGAACCGTTAGGAGGGGTGAAGAGTACGACGTAGTTTGTATTGCCAACCTTTACTGACACGTCATACCGTACGACATCACGGCTGGATTCTCCCGAAGCATTCTGATGAACGGTGACGGCAGTAATCGTACCGCGTTGATAGTTCGAGGGGGCCGTCTGACCCGTGGCCGAAAGACTGGCCGCGCAGATCACGGCCGCGAGCGACCTGCCAAACATATTCACCTCCCTTGGTAGTCTGGATGCAGAAAGTTCAGCGTACGTACATCAAGATCCCATTCCTAACTTACGAGTCAGCCTAAGGGTGGAACGCGTCAGAAAACACTGTCAACAGTGACAGGGAAGAGCGGATGACGGATGAGCGAGCAGGACTCTATTCTCATTGCAACATCGCAACCTTGTACTCCCGCTGAGCGAAATAGACTGATTGCTGGCAGTTTTGCCAGTTCGTAGATTCTTCTCGCCTTCCTAAATTCTCACCTAGCAACCACAATCTGGGCCGCAGGAAGACGAGATGCGCCGGAGACAACCATGGCTAGCTGTCTGCATGATTCTGGGCGCTGCAACGGCCACGGGGCAGAACGTCGAACTTACCGGCTTCATCGGTCGCCAGATGAACGGTGGACTTGACCTCTCGACGGCGTTCTTTCAACGAATGGATGTGAAAAACGGAAGAACATATGGTCTCGCCGCAGGCTATTTGCGGGGTGATCACTACGGTGTGGAATTCATGTGGGCCTACAACCAGGCTGATACCGTGGCTCGGCCCAGCGGAGGAGGATCTGGGGTAAAGATCTTTACGCTCGACACCAACCAGTACATCGGAAATTTCCTGGCTCATTTTACCCGGCGCGAAAAGTCGGTTAGACCTTTCGTGTTGATGGGATTGGGAGCTACTAATCTGCACCCCGCCCGTGCGGGATTAAACGGCATCACCCGATTGGTGGGGGACCTGGGTGGTGGCGTGAAGTACAACTTCAGCCGGCGTCTTGGACTACGTTTCCAGGCAAAATGGTCGCCCGCGTATGTCGCAACTGCGAAGGCGGGTTATTGGTGTGACCCGGTATTGGGTGGATGCTGGACCGTCGGAGATAACCATTACCTGAACGAATTCGACGCTACTGTAGGAGTAACCCTCCGGTTCTAGCCGGGAGAACAGCAGGCAATTGCGTGTCAAGGAGGCAAACACAGGAGCACTTCATGGAGGGAACTGGCAGCCACGAGCGGCAGAAAGCCACCGTAGTATCCGACCAAGGGGCGCTGGGCACGAGCGCTCTCCCAAAATACGAAAAGGGCGACTACCTCCGGGTTGAACTTCTTTCGGGAGTCGCTGGCAGCTCGATGTCAATTTGGATGTACGTGGACCACTGCGATGATAAGCATGCAATCGTTTTCGGAACTATCGATAGTGAACCTTCCGAGTGGTTGGGGAACTCGCTAAAGAGTGGCGCAAAGGTGGCTGTCGGCTACCGCCAGGTACGGGAGCGTCGCCAATCGTGGTAGGTAAGCAATGGCGCAATCGCGGAATGCATGAAGCAGGCGCTGACCGATGAGTCTCCTATCCGGTCGCCCGCATGGAATCGCTGCTTGAACTGAAAGGCACACGAGCGTGGATCGTGGTGCCACTGCCAGGCTGTGACTTGATGGAAATCTCACCGCTCACCAACTGCATGCGCTCCCGCATGCTGATGAGCCCGAGGCCGCGACGGTGGATGGCGTCCTGGGGATCAAAGCCAACTCCCAGGTCGCTCACGGTCAGTTGAATCTCTCCCTCGGTACCGCTCAGGTCCACCTTGATGTGACGCACTCCACTGTGCTTCACCGCATTCTGCAGAGTTTCCTGTAAAACTCGAAACAGACAGAGCGAGATTTCCTTGGGCATACTTCGCGGTATGGCCGTATGGCTGAAGTCGATCTCCACCTTCTGTTGCTCGGACAACTCTTTGCAGAAGCTCTTGGCCGCTGCCACCAGGCCTAGGTATTCGAGCTTTGAAGAATGGAGGCGGTGCGACAGGGCCTGAACGTCCGTGGCGATGTCCGAAAGGCGCTGGCTGGCGTGCTGGATGTGATCGTGAAGTTCGACCGCCGAGGGCGGAAGTTGGTGGTTCCATCGATCCAGCTCGATTGCCAACAATGCCATGCGTTGATTGACGTCGTCGTGTAGCTCTCTGGCGATCCAAGTACGCTCCTCCTCGTGGGCTTCAATCAGCTTCCGCCCAACGTCGGCCAGAGATTCTTCCGCAAGCTTGCGCTCGGTAATGTCTGTGCACGAGCCTATGTACCCGGCAAAAGAGTGGTCCGGGTTGAATCTCGGCACGCCGGTAGCCGAAAGCCAGCGATATACCCCATCGTGTCGCCGAAGCCGATACTCCATCTGGAAGTGCTCCCGCCGATCGAACGCCTGAGTGTAGGTATCCATAGACCTGCTGAAGTCTTGAGGGTGCAGACTTTCTGCCCAACCGTTGCCCAGCTGGGCCTCAAGTGGCCGACCGGTGAATTCCAGCCAAGGCTGATTGACGTAGGTGCACAGCTTATCCGTGTCGGACATCCAGATCATCACCGGTGCCGTGTTTGCAACCAAGCGAAAGCGCTCTTCGCTCTCTCGCAGGGATTCTTCCGCACGGCGACGCTGGGTGATGTCGCTCACCATCGCCAACGCCCCGTCAAACTCTCCACTGTCTTTCAAGGCGGGGATTGCTGCCAGTCGCACCCACAATTCGGACCCGTCCCGCCGCCGGAGGCGATCATCGAAGTTTTCCCTTAACCCTTGCCGTCGACGCTCTAGCCTTTGCCTCTTAAGATCAACATCTTCCGGAAAGTAAAAATCGAATACGCTCCGTCCAACCATTTCTACCGGGTCGTATCCCAACATCTCGGCCAGCTGCCGATTTACAAAGACAGTATGGAACTTCGAATCGAGAAGCCATACTCCTTCATTGGTGGTCTCAACGATCCTGCGATATCGGCGTTCACTTTCTCTGACCGTCTCTTCCGCTTGCTTGCGGGCGGTGATATCGGCGATCACGCCGATCATCCGCAGCATTCTACCGTCGTGGTCAAAGAAAGCTCTGGCGCTCTTTTCTACCCAAATCGTCCTGCCATCAAGAGCCAAGACGCGGTAGCTAATTTGAGAGTGGGGACTATGAGGAGTCAGTTTCAAGAAGCTGGCGGCCACTTGCTCGCGGTCGTCCGGGTGGATCCGAGCCATCAATTCGCTGCGAGTAATTTGCGTCGGCTCACTTTCCCCAAGGATGTCACCGCACTCCGTTGATCGCACTACCTTGTCAGTGGAAATATCCCACTCATACGCATACATCTTTCCTGCCTGGACCGCCAGATGTATCCGCTCTTCACTTTCGCGTAAGGCTCGCTCGATCTGTTTGTGCTGCTCTACAAGGACTGCGAGAACCATGAAAGGTGCCGCAGTAAAGAGCAAAAAGAGTTGAAGTGACAGTACACTGTCGATTGGTCCTAGGGCAGTGAAGGGACCGCGGCCGTGAACTGCGCCCCAAATTGATAGGACGCTCAGTATAAGGACTGAAATGCTTGTCCCCGCACACCCGAAGCGAAAAGCGAACCACAGCAGCAATGGCGATAAGAGATAGAGTTGTGCCTGGGAGGTACTCCTCCCGGAAGCGACCAGAGTGGCATGTCCAAACAAAATTAATACAGCCGTTAGAGTCACTAATTCCAGGTAGTAGAGGCGGGACCTGCGACCTAAGCTAGATACCAGGTGGACCAAACCCCACACGGCAGGCGGCAAAGTGAAGAGCGCCAAGCCATCCGAAAGGAACCACATCCTCCAATGTAGCCAGTAGTTCACCTGATTTGTGGCCAGGGCGCCGATGAACGCTCCAGCGAACGGCGCGGCCACCGCAGCAATCAGTGAATACTGGGCCAGAGCCTTCGTATTGTTGAGCCGAGGCACACTGTTGAAGAAATAGCGAACCCCGAAAGCCGCAACAACAACCTCGACTACGTTGCCCAGAGTAAGCCAGAGACTAACTGCGATGGGTGCTGCGAGAACGTGAAGGAGCCCTACCACTGAATAAGCTGTCGTAATGAGTATTAGCCAGAGCCGGCGCGGCACTGCCAACAACACTATGAGCACGACCGCATTGGTCGGCCATAGCGGCGAGACATTGTGCGGAGGGACTGACATTCCTGACCCCAGCACCATGGAAACATAAGACAGGACTGCTACCAGGACTACCAGGATCGCAACAGATCGAGGCGAAGATGCACTCGTGATGCTCGGAAACCGATGACCATGTTCACTACCCATGAACATAACCTGGGTGGACCGACTCTGTTAATCGTAAGGAATGGAGCACGCTCCGCATGCTAACAGGTAGCGGTTTGAAGCTGTTGAAAAAGTGCCGTTACACTCACCACCCCGTACATCACCATCCTGAGTCTGATGCTACGTTCACTGAGATATTTCGTAGAGCGATATCGTCAAGGTATCTGTTTGCTATCGTTAAGCTGTCTCCGGATGTCTTTCATCTATCTTTCATCTATCTTTCATCTATGCTTCATTGTTGCTCCGCAACGACAGTCCCATCGTCCGGCTGAGAGAATCAGGAGCGATGAAGAACGATAAACTCAAGTCTACGACTGTTCGCTTTACGGACTCAGACCTGTATCTCATTGAATGCCTGCAAGAAAAGCTCGGGCTCGGTATGATCCACGTCATTCGATTCGCCATTAGGCGCTTGGCAGAAAGCGAGAAGTTACTGCCGTCCCCCTCCACTCCCAAGAAGCATCAGAGCCGGACCCTAAGTCATGATTGAGAACTACACGCGTGATTTCTGCCGTTGCGCGAAAACATTCGCGCTTCTGAACTGCATAGTTTGCAGAAGGCTTTTTAGAGGGGGAAGGGCGGCTTGCATCATTAGGTCATAGAAGACGAACCGCCAGAAATTAGACCATTCAGCCGTTCATTCCCGATAAAAGTCTTCTGAACTTTGCTGGACGAGCCGCAGTTCCTAGCCGGCCGCCCGCATAGAATCGCTGCTTGAACTGAAAGGCACACGAGCGTGGATCGTGGTGCCACTGCCGGGCTGTGACTTGATGGAAATCTCACCGCTCACCAACTGCATTCGCTCCCGCATGCTGATGAGCCCGAGGCCGCGACGGTGGATGGCGTCCTGCGGATCAAAGCCGACTCCCAGGTCGCTCACGGTCAGTTGAATCTCTCCCTCGGTACCGCTCAGGTCCACCTTGATGTGACGCACTCCACTGTGCTTCACCGCATTCTGCAAAGTTTCCTGTAAAACTCGGAACAGACAGAGCGAGATTTCCTTGGGTACACTTCGCGGTATTTCCGTATGGCTGAAGTCAATCTCCACCTTCTGCTGCTCGGACAACTCCTTGCAGAAGCTCCTGGCCGCTGCCACAATGCCCAGAAATTCGAGTTTTGAAGAATGGAGGCGGTGGGATAGAGCCTGAATGTCCGCGGCGATGTCGGAAAGGCGCAGGCTGGCGTGATGGATGTGATCGTGAAATTCAACTGCCGAGGGTGGAAGTTGTTGGTTCCATCGATCCAGCTCGACTGCCAACAGCGCGATCCGTTGGTTGACGTCGTCGTGTAGCTCGCGCGCGATCCAGGTACGCTCCTCCTCGTGGGCCTCAATCAGCTTCCGCCCAATGTCGGCAAGGGATTCCTCCGCCAGCTTGCGCTCGGTGACGTCTGTACAGGTGCCGATGTAGCCGGCAAAAGACTGGTCCGGGTTGAATCTCGGCACGCCGATATCCGAAAGCCAGCGATACTGTCCATCATGTCGCCGGAGCCGATACTCCATCTGGAAGTACTCCCGCCGATCGAAGGCCTGAGTGTAGGTATCCATACACCTGTTCAAGTCTTTGGGGTGCACACCTTCTGTCCAGCCGTTGCCCAGTTCGGCCTCGAGTGGCCGACCGGTAAACTCCAGCCACGGCTGATTGAAGTAGGTGCACAGCTTATCCGTGCCGGCCATCCATATCAGCACCGGGGCTGTGTTGGCAACCAGTCGGAAGCGTTCTTCACCCTCACGGAGCGCCTGTTCAGCTTGCTTGCGCTCGGTGATGTCCACTGCCATTCCGAGCATGCGCACGGCGTCACCGTTGGCAGCGTAGTGGAACTGTCCCCTTTCCGCAACCCAGCGCACGGTTCCGTCAAGGCGTAAGATCCGGAACTCTGCGGTGAACGGTTCCCGGTTTAGCCTGGCATCCGTAACTGCTTTCCAAACCAGTTCTTGATCTTCCGGGTAGATCCGGCGGCGAAAATCCTCTATATGTCCATAGTGGGTATCCGATTGCATACCGAACATGGTATGGAGATCGCCGAACCAACGGTCGTTTCCGGTCTTGACATCCCAGTCCCATCCCACACATTTCCCAACTTCCACAGCCTGACGAAGCCGATCGTTAGACAATTTCAGTTCACTCTCGGTCGTTCTGCGCTTCGCCCGCTGCCGCACCAGCGCAAAAATGAGCAGCGTTTGCAACAAGAGCAAGACAATGCCACCGATGATGTAGCGCCAATACAACTCCCAGAACGTCGACTGCCGGTGCAGCACCACACTGCCGGACGGAAGGTCACTTTCCTTGAAACGCCAGCGGCGTAGGACTCGCCAATCGTACATATAGACATTGGGGCTTTTGTTGATGGGAATGTCCTGCGGCTTCTCACCGTTGAGCACCCTCACCACCATTTGGGCAGCAGTCTGGCCGATAGCGGCAAAGCTCACCAGATAACCGCCGACGGTTCCGCTTCCGAGGCCCACATCGTCCACAACAAAGACCGGCGCACTTGCCGCACTGGCAATCAGGGGAACGGACTGGCTGGCGTCGATGAAGTGCGTTCCGTCGGCATCCTGCATGATTGATGTGTGGTAGACGATCGTGTGATCCGGCAGGTGCTTCAGCCGCTCAATCAGTGCGGGCATGCCGAAGTCGGTGAGGTAGGTGAACTCGAATCTTGACTCGTACTTGCGAAAACTCTCCCTGGCAATGGCCACCAGATGCCGGTCATACACTCCGACGCCACCCACCACAACTACGTGCCTGGTTCCGGGTTGCAGCACCAAAGCTGCCTTCAGAGTTTCCTCAGGCTGCGCGACTGCCCACACCCCTGTGAAGTTGGAGTCGAGCTTCGTTCCGTCCAACATCTCCTCCGGGCTTCCACAGAAGATAATCGGGATATTCGGGAAGATCGGTTCGTGCGATTCGAGCATGAACCTGATGGGCTCGAGCCCGACGGCAATAATCACGTCGGGTTTGCGATCGCGATACTTGCGAGTGTACCACTCACGAAATTGCCGCTGAATCGCTTCATCGGGAAATAGGGTTGCTTCCACATTCTCACTGTAGAGCTCAATCTGATAGGGCGACTTTTGCAGACCTGCCACTATCGCCTCGTCCATCAAAGCCACGCCGGGTGAGGAAGGTGGTCCCATCACATTGAGAATAAGAACGCGGCGGACTTCCTTGACCCTGGCTGGAGCAGCGCTTCGGAAGAGGAGTAAGAACCCAACCAGCAAAAACACGACCCTCGGCGATTTCCAACGCCCACATCGCCCCTGGGCAGGAGGGGGTATATTGCACCGGCCATTCCTTGGCACTGGCTTTCCGGCTAGACAAGCAATGAGACACACAAATTTCCTGCTAAGTTTAGCTAGCGGGAGCCGGGGGATCCGGTTTCCGAAGTCAGCCGGACGCAATGGCATTTTGACAGTTTCCCTAGCACAGTGAAGGTCCCACACTGGCAGTTCTTGCAGGCCGGGACCCAGTTGTAAAGGATGGTGACTCTAGGTTGACACCTCAGTTTCCGACGAGCCCCCTACTCTAGATTAGCTTCGCTTCGCGCCAGCAGCTTTGGACCAGAGCGCGACCTTCGCGTCAGAGACGACGCCATCAACCCCTCTGAGAAGATCGCTCCCGACTCCCCCATCCGCCGAGAGGGGGAAACTTGTTCAGCCCTTCCGGTCCGGAAAGACGGCCAAATGTCTGGAAGAGCTGCATGTAGGCTCCGCTTTGCTCACGGCCCTGGTTGATAACCCTCGAACTCCCCGCCATGAAGAAGGAGTACGCCTGTGCGCCACAGCCGCGTCGGCCTTCAGTTGCTGTCGTCGCGACGCTTCAGGGTCGGGCGATCGTCGTCATTTTCCTTGTCATCTCCGCCGTTCTTGTCGGTGGAAGACGTGCGCCGCAAGGTGGGTTTGGTGGGGTCTTCCTTCTTGTCCTGGATCTCGCGACGGTTCTCAATCGCCGCCAGCCGCGCCTTCACGTCGTCAAACTCCGAGGTCGAAACGACGTACTGGGGGCGTGCCGGCAGGATATGTTCGATCTCCTGCTGCGATTTCTCGATGCGATCTGGGGTTTGAGGATGAGTAGAAAATGCTTTGGCCAACGTGCCCGGCTTCTTCTTTTCCTGGGCTTGCACCTTTTCGAAGAAGCTGAGAAAGGCCTGAGGATCGTATCCCGACTTGTACATATACTGCAAACCAAGGTAGTCAGCCTCGTCTTCAAAGCCGCGGGAGAAGCGGAAGAAAGCCATCGGCAGGGCCAATCCCGCCGCTTGGTACGCCACATAGCCCACCGTGCCACCCACGAAGATCAGGGGAATGGAGGCCATCTGCATCAGGTTCCCACGTGTATTTTCGCGGGACGCGTGGCAGGCCGCCACGTGTGCGATCTCGTGAGCCATTACGCCGGCCAGCTCGGCTTCTTCATCCGCTGCCAGAATCAATCCGGAATTCACGTAAAAAAAACCGCCCGGTAAGGCAAACGCATTGATGTCAGCAGAGTCGATCACCTTGATCGTGAACGGCACTTGAGCATCGGAGTTGCGCACCAGGTTCTGTCCAACCCGGTTGACGTATTCATTGACCACCGGATCCTGGATCAACTTTGCGCTGGCTTCCACCTGCTGGGCATACTGTTTGCCCATGGCGATCTGCTTCTCCACCCCATACCAGTTGCCCATGCCGGTCTTGCAACCTACGTTCCGGTGGCCTACCGCGTCAACGTCTGTCTTACCGCCGTCGTGTTTTACTTTGTCGGGGTCCGCGGGCTCAACGCTGGCCACACTCTTGGACGGAGCGCTCGTGGCAGCATCCTGGTCTCTCGTTGCTGGTCCGCCCTCGCCTTGTTCCTCGGCCACAACCCCGGGGGGTGCGCAGGTCAACGCCAACCATGTGACGATCACCGCCAAGAGCCGTAATTTCATGATGGAACTCACTGCTCCGGTCCCGCGCCAGAGAGAAGCAACCCGCCGGGGCGGGAGGTGATCACGTTTAGCACACCGGCGGGTCTGCGTTTGCATTAGTGGAGCAAGCCTACGCCAGGCAGGAAGGATCAGGCCACTAGTAATAGTGGCAGACCTGTTCCTAAGAGTCTCCTGGGATTTATACGGTTGACTCGTGTATCTCTGTGCCGAAAATACTATTCGAGAGCGTAGAGTTCCTGGCCGTCGATATTGCGAACCTCTAGAGGGGAATCATCCGTCGGCTTGCCTCTCATCAGTTCCTATGACTGCACTTTTAGATGTTCAACCGGAAGTGCCGACGTCGGTTCTCCAATGTTTGCAAGGAAACACTAAGCCGACCTGGCTTTAGGGGAGCTGTTGACGCATCGCCAGAGCGCGGGCGTCCTCGTAACTCGCGGTCACGGTGTTGGCTACCTGCAACAGTTTCTTGGACATTTGTTTTTCGCGGATTGCCCAGGACACCATATATTCATATAGGTTCTCAGCACTACTAAAGCTTTGTGCGGCATACTTGTCTGCCTGCGCGACCTTAGCGATTCGACGGGCATTCATGGCCTGGAGTAATTCTGGCGCATAGCCCGAACTTGTATCGATCGGCTCGTACCTGTAGCCAGGGGGTGCATAGCCATCTTGCAACAATTCACAGGGGGCGAAGGGGGGCTGCGTCTCGCCCATACTCTTACCCACGAGCACCACAATACTACTTGGCCGCGTGACCGCGTAGTAGGGTTCCGCCGTGACAAGCATTCCAAATGTGCGCAGCACGGTGCTAGCGACTAGCCGGGCTGCGCTCCCGGTGACGGAGAGTTCACCGATCTTAAGTGGCTGGCCTTTGGGGGTAATCGCCCACAGAATGTATGTTAGATATTCGTTACCGAACCTGGTCGGACCGGTTAAGCCGCTGAACTGAGCTTTGACCGAAACACTTCCTTCTTTTGTAATAGTGACTTGGGCCAGGCCTTTCGTATTCAACATCAAGGCTGTAGCCTCGAACTCCGTTTTGGCGGCACCCCCAAGGGCATAGTAATTGACCAGGGGTACACGGATGCTCGCTCCATCCCGATGGACTGGCTCTTGGATTGTCGATCGAGGGTTCGAAGCGGTGCCATTCCCTTGTGCCTGGAGTCGAGCCACCAGGCCCGCGCTGGCTCCCACTACGAAACAAGCCACTACCGCCTGCTTCACAGTTAGGCTGAATGGCATACCTTCTCCGCCGTACTGAACCAGGTCACCTGGTGCACCTAGGTCCTTGAGCCGACGCGTTCTTTTTAAGTGCGACTCCTGGGATTGAGTTGTGAAGTCGGTCCGCGCCTCAGCGGAAGACTAGGACGCCGACTCCAGCGTGGGGACTGCCAAAAGGTACAGTTCGACGGTTTGCGCATCGGATGCAGACGGACGGGGGCTGAGCGAATCCAGCCTCTGATTTGTTGGAAACCCGGTGATAGTCGCAACCCAGTCATTTGGGTCATGGCCCGATTTCAACCGTAAGTTCCTTTTTGACCTGTAAGAACTACCGGTTCCACCTGCGGCGCAGCCCCCGTAGTATGGCTGTTCGCGAACCCAATGACACGCAACCTTCCGGTGGTTTTACCGGCGGGTCGTGAACTCATGGCGAACCTTCGCTCCTTGTTACAGCTACGCGCGAACCAACGGAAGTTTATGCCAGGGCGGCAGCACTCGTCATGATGTCAGCGTTAGGTGGTCCCGTCACGCCTTCCCCTGCGAGTTGCTAAAGGGCGGGCCGCTTGCACTCGAGGTGGGGGCGACACGGATTGACGGATGCACGCGGAGAATTGAGCTTCCGAGCTAACAAGAACACCGTTGGAGGAGTGAACAATGAAATTCCGTTTGATGGTTCTTGCCGTATGCTTGCTGGTTGTCGTGCCACATGTCGCCTTTTGCCAAACAGGGCGGGGAATTCGAGCAAGTACAACGGCGGAGTCTCATTCTTTGCCACACGCCTTCGCCCACGCAAGCCAACCCGACGAGATCATTACACGCCTGTCAACATTCCAGCCAGCGATCCCGCTAGGGCCAGTCGAGGTGCTCAAGGGATACGAAGAAAGTATGACCTTGATTGCCCAGAGATTGTCCGCTGAATTGACCAGCATTTCGCAGGCCAATCGAGCCAATGAGATTACGCGCGACGAGGCGGAATATTTGATCCAGGATAGATATCAGATCGCGATCATGCAGCGTGAGGTGCTTGGCGCTTTGCACGACAGTTTGCAACACGACCTCGTCAAAGCAGCGAGACACCCCGGTGATATCGGCCGGTCGGACACCCCAGTTGTGGTGCAGCCACCGTTGGCCGCGCAACGTCGAACTCAATAATGTGGCATCGGCAAAATGAGACCCAACAAAGGAGGCACTTCGTGAGCAATCTCAGAACACCAAGCCCATTTCTTCTCGTGATGGCCAAAGCCTTGCTGCTGACGTCGTTATGGCTTTCTCTTTGTCCACGCCTGGCCGCCGCAACTGGAGACCAGGAGCGTGACCGCCTAAAGGAATCGGGCCAGGTCATGAAAGAGATTTTAGGCACTCCGGAGGACATTCCTCAGGGTCTGCTAAACAAGGCGGAATGCGTGATTGTTCTTCCTTCCGTCAAAAAAGTTGCCGTGGGTATTGGAGGCAGCTATGGACGCGGAGTCATGACGTGCCGGGGAGGAGAGAACTTCGATGGTCCGTGGAGCACCCCCACGATGATGGAGTCCACGGGCGGGAATTTTGGGCTTCAGATTGGCGGACAGGCGACAGACTTCGTGATCCTGGTGGTGAATCCTCGTGGTGCGCGAAATATGATGCATAGCAAGGTGAAACTGGGTGCTGACGCAAGTGTCGCCGCCGGACCCAAGGGCCGGGACGCGTCCGCCGCGACGACCGCATCAATGCAAGCCGAAATGCTGTCTTATTCCCGCTCGCGTGGCGTGTTCGGCGGAGTGTCGCTCGAAGGATCAACCCTCAAGCCCGATGGCGGCGCAAACGAAAATCTTTACGGAAAGGAGGTCAGCGCCGAGGACATCATCGTGAGGCGTGCAGTGCCCACGCCAGAGGAGGCTTCACTCCTGCTCTCCACGCTGACTGAGCACTCGCCGAAGAATGTTTCGGCCAGCAAGTAGGCTTGATGGCTTACCGTCTGCCATCGGTTGCCGGGAAACAGCAGTCGGTGGGCTTGCGCCGAAGTCCGCGCCAGTTAGACGCAGAGCGCGTCGAGTAGCTTCGGGCTGAGCATAGATATCTCGATCACCGGCGATTGGGGCAACTCGGCCGACAAACAACCTTGTCGAACGACCAGACAAAAACACCATCTGACCCCGACAAGCCCTTCATGGGATGCGCCTACAGTCATTGACACGATTGCTGGTTCCGGCACTTCTGCATTTTGAAGACGATCGGCTGTCAATTGTTGACGATATGACGACCTTCATCCGACGCTACCGTAATCCTTCTTCTGTTGTCGATTCGTTCGGGACCCGCCTCATGTTGTGAATAAACTCGGATCACAGCAGTAAAACCGGTGCTCCCGTCTCGTGCCTCTGCGGTTCCGAGCCGGCGCACGTGTACGCGTGTCCAGGAGGAGAATATGCAAATGTTTTTTATCCACCGACTACAAGAACTCTAGTGCCCCGCAGACGAATGTTGTGCCAAGCTATAAACAATAACCGCGGATAATTTAAACAACCAGCCAGTACCATCAGATTGACGATTGCGAACACGCCATAAAACTCTTGAAAGTGTCGTACGCTGATAAAGAAAACCTTATGACCGATATTATTCGTGATGAAACCACTCAGTGGCGGCAACTCTGCCAGATTGCATATTTTGAGCTTGAACCTGTCACATTACTTCAACGTGTAGTTGAGGCACGCAGTGCGGTTCTCGACAGAATCGAGGATGTCCTTTCCAGGCCAATCACATTCGAACAGGACGAACTGCGCAACGCCTTAAAAACGTTGAGCATTCTGCAAGAGCTTGCGGAGTGCGATATCGCCGAATTGAAGAAAACAGCTGAAACACATTCAGCAAGCCAAGCCGTGCCGCCATGCGCCCCATGAATAGGTCCAGCTTCACCGAGTCCGCGCGATTCTGATCGAAACAACGGCGCGATTCAGATGGCCGGGAAATCAGCCTGTCGCCTTTGAGGGCACAATGTCGCGTATTAGAGGTGGCAGGGTTGGTCTCGGAGTACAAAGTGGGCGCAGAATCTGCCGAATGATGGGCGGCTTGCCAGACTGGGAGGGGTGTGTCCCCACGGCACCGAACCACGGTGATAGGTTCACTTCAGGAAGTCTTGCAGGTGTGACCCCGGCACGTTCCGCAGTCTCCTTCTGGGGAAGCAGCGCCGCCTATTGGAGAGTCTTGACCCACTCAGCAACTGCCTTGGCTTGCTCGTCATTCAGCCCAGCGATACCTTTATTATGCGGTGCCTTACTTTCTGGCTCGCCTTTGGTCACGTGCTGCGCGATTTGATTTACTTCGAGGCTTGTTCCCTTCAGCGGTGGGGCCTTTATTGCGGGTTTGCCCTCCCCGTTAGCCCCATGGCAACCTGCACACTTTTTCTTGTAAAGGACTGCCCCATCATCCGCGGCCACGGAAGTCAGAGACACGGCGAGTATTATCGCAGCCAGACTGATCACAAAAGTGCGGTTCATATTTCGCTCCTTAAAATCACGTTGATTTGCAGATTGTTTCATACTTGGTGCGCCCCGGCGAATCAATGCTTCCGCACTTTTGAGATCCGGCCGGGGGCCTCGCGGGGTGTTATCCGTTTGCAAACTCTGTATCGCTTCACATCCTCACGCAATATGAGTCGGATGTCGGGGGAGGGCAGACAAGGTCAAACAAGCGTCCGTTGCGAAAAGACAAGGCTTGGGGGAAGGCCAGACGGCAGAATATGCATGAAACACACCCCTGTCTTTGCGCCAGCGCAACTAAGACAGAAATAGTTCACATGGGAGAAAG
This sequence comes from Terriglobia bacterium, assembly GCA_963699935.1. Lineage (GTDB taxonomy): Bacteria > Acidobacteriota > Terriglobia > Terriglobales > Acidobacteriaceae > JAIQFF01. The sequence continues at coordinate 248,050 of CAVOVU010000008.1, read as the reverse complement.
GCTGATAAGCCGCCTCCTGCTAACCAATCATGAGCGCTTCGGGTGCATGGAGAAGGACACGACCCCGCCCCTTGGAGACAACTCCTGCGTGGACCCAATTATTTAGCACGCGGCTGGCGGTAAACGGGCTGATATCCGCCAGCGCGCCGAGTTCGTCGTTGGTAGCACGGATTTCGATCCCTTCGGGACGAAACTCGCCAGATTGATCGCTGAGCCTAACCAGGGTCTCTGCCAACCTTTCCTCTGCAGTCTTGGTAACCAGTCCAGCATGGCGGCCGATGAAAGTTCGCAGGTAGCGAAGAGCGATTCGAAGGGCATTTTCTGCGAGCAGCGGGTGCAAGGAAGCGAGCTTGCGGATGACGGGGTGCTCCCAGGCCAAGACCTCACAGTCGGAAATTGCTTCTGCGGTTGCCATATAGCGAAGCGGACTTTTCAGTATGGTCACCAACCCGATGACGTCTCCCGGTACCAACCACGACAGCAGAACCAAGTCGCCTTGTTTCGTGAGGTGGTAAAAACGTGCCCGGCCGCTTTGAACAACGAACAAACGAGTAGCCCGATAGCCCTCGGTGCTGATGTTGTTCTTGGCGGAAATTCTCTCGATCCTGGACGCTGCAAGAATTGCGTGTGCCGCAGGTCGCTCAAGGCCCACCAGAAGGCCAGAGGACAAGGTGGCAATCGTTGCTGAACGAGAATTGACCATGTCCTTGCCATGGGGTGCCGGACACGCAAAACGGCGCGCAATCAAGCACGAGGAAAAGAGCGCATCCCCCAAAATTCAACTTTGCAGGCTTGATGTCTCCTCGTAAGGCTAGGGCACGCGCCCTATACGGGTAACTGTCAATACGTGCAGGTCCAAGGCGAGTGTCGAAGGGGGCAGTGAGTCGCAATCGCCTGATGACATCAATCATGGATTGGCCACACCCTCTCCCCGGCTTGCCCAAAACATCAGAGGTGGCACTAGCACAACTGCTAGCTGACTAGGCAGGGTGGGAGGATGTATTCTGTGCCCAGTTCCGAACCGCAATGCGGCCATGGGTTAGTGGCGGGAAACCGACGTTCGGACCCTCACGATCGCATTGCTTCAACTGTGATAACGCGCGTTTCAGGCCGGACCCACGCAGGTCCGGCTTTTTTGCGCACAGCACCCCCTCGCCGTGGACGCAAGACCGAGCCTGACAGTCCCACCGTGAAATACCCCAAAATCGCAGCGCCTAGGGCGCCCTCCATTGCGCCACTGGCGTCCATTGCAGTGTTCCACTCAGGTCGTCTCTCATAAAAGTTATCGACCCCTTGATCATCAGCGTATTCAGCCCCATCAAGTTTAGGTTCCCACCTGCATTGAATGACACCGCCCCCCCCAACGTGAAGAACGTAACCATCTCTCCCGGTCCAAGCGAACTCTGAATTGTGGCAATGGGGGTTGTAGATGGATTCAGACCGACCGAATGGACGCCACCGATATTGATCGAAGCGGCGGGAGCAACTTGGCTTGTAATACCAGATGTGGGCGGAACATTCGACGCCCCCGAGTACTGGTTGTCTTGATATATCACCTGCGCCAGATTTGTCCCGCTTACCACCCAGTCGGGACTTCCGTAAATCTGGTTATGGGTAAACACAATTCCGGATGCCAAGGTGGTCGCAACGTTGAGGAGATAGCCGGCACCGCCGTTGAGTCCAACATCGCCCTCGAATGCGGTGTCGGCAATGGTCACGCCTTTGGTCCCGATTCCCATGCGATTGCTTATCTGGTAGACGCCCCAGAGCTTCTCATGGTGAGACTCGTGGAACACGATAGAGTTGGCGCCGTCGATCTGCACGGCTGTCGCGGCCGCCTGGCTTACCAACCCCTGAAACGTGATGTTGAGGGGAAACCCGGTAGTCCCTCCGGCCAGACCACCGATGTAGATATTGGTCCCGTCTCCGGCATTCTGTCCGTCGAATTCGCAATCAGTGAAACGCATCTGAAAGTTGGCGCCTTCAATCCGCAGGGCGTTCCCGCCGCCGGCGTTTCGAAACACGACTACCTTATTGAACTCGAGCCACTGGTTTAGCGCCCCAAAGTCGCTATTTGAGCCCCGCAGATGAATGCCGATTCCCGCAAAGCCTTGTAGATAAATGTCATTTAACGTCGCGTACCACAAGCCAGAGTTGAGCAGTGAACTAGTGTCCAGGAAGAATCCGTCTTGACTGGTGTTTCCGGGCGAACCCAGCACACGGAACCCGGAGAGCAGCACGTTGGAAGCCGGAGCGTGGCTTGCTTGCGGAATCACAAAAACGGGATTGTTTCCGTTCGCCGACCGGAGTGTGGTCCCATTGCAGGATACCGGGCACGTTACGGACCCCGCCTCTCCGCCCGACGCTCCCATTCCTATGATCTTCAGGGCCTTGCGCAGAGTAACCTGCTTCACGTTGTATGTGTAGGGCCCAAGGTAGATGGTAATCGCTTTGCTACCCGGATCAATGCTTCCCAGGTTGCGACTTACCTTGGGGGAAACGGCGTAGATTACGCATCCGGCATCGGGACACGCTTCGATCGCAGAGGGAACGCCGCCGGAAAATTGCTCGGCGAACAGAACATTTGCCAGATTCTTCATGCCGACGACCCCGTTGGAATCTGTGATCTGGGAGGTTACAAGCGACCGGTTGGCGGAAAACTTCGCGATCGAATTGGCTATTGCTGCCTGCGGGATCACCGTTTGGTTGCTACGCGCATGTGGATCTACGTCCGCGTTTGCCGTCTCTTCTATGACGCTTGTTCCGGCGGGGACGGTTACAGTAGAGGTCCTGGATCCAGTAGTGTTCTGGGCAGGACTGTTAGTCACGCGCACAAACGCCGACGAGGGCAGGCCCCCCAAGGTTTCGGCATCTGCCGCTTTGAGGGCATATGGAACGCTCACTAACAGCACTCTGGGCTGTTCCTCTTCGCCCGGCAACTGTGGTTGCACCCCTAGCCAGCGTGGTTCTCCTGAAACGAAAAGATCTAATGGCATTCCCTCGCTTGCTGCTCCAAGCATCGCCTCATAGTGTCCTTGCGGGTCCAATTGCACGTTTTGGGTTTCCTGCCACAAGCGCTCTCCGCCACTGGGCTCGTTGTAAATGGCAAAGGTGATTCCCACAGTTTTGGTCCCTGGCTCTCCACCGGCATCTCGCATGACTCCATTAAATTTCACGAGTCGAGGTATTTTGGAGGAACAGGGATGCCCCCCTTCCACGCACTGGCCGCCTGCCGTGGGAGTAATGAGCGCCAGCAGTGACAATCCCCAGACGATCCTGGAGGCGAAAATAAGATATTTCATTTCCAGCAGCCTGTTTCCCTGACGAGTCATTGGTTCAATCATGCCGCGAACACCTGGCGATTCGTTATTGCCAGATACTCCCTCAAGCCTTCCTGCCAAGGGCGAAACACGTTCATCCCTATTGCCTTCAGTCCTTTATTTTCGAGCACTGAGTAGCGGGGCCGTGGCACCTTGCTGGGGAAATCCGACGCGTTTGCAACTCTAAGATCAGCCTCCGCCCCGGTCAGGTTGAAAATCTCGCGTGCAAACTCATACCAGGAACAGCTTCCCTCTGCTGTGGCGTGATAGAGCCCGAACGAGTCGCAACGGCTCAGGTTTACGATCAGGCGCGCCAGGTCGATCGTGGGTGTGGGCGTCACAAACTCGCTGTCTACAACCTTGATTTCCTTGCGCTCGGCGGCGAGCTTGCCCATCAGTTCCACGAAGTTCAGCCCACCACCCTTGGCTCGACAAGGGTGTTTACCATAAAGTGCGGAGGTTCGAAGCACAAAATGCCGAGGTGACTGGGCGCGCACAAAGTACTCGCCTGCAAGCTTGGAATTGCCATACGCGTTGAGCGGACGCGGCAAATCACTCTCGATATACGGAGCATCCTTGGCGCCATCGAACACGTAATCAGTGCTGATATGAATGACAACGGCGTTCAGGCTTGCGCTTGCTTTGGCGACGTTGGCGGCACCACAAGCATTGATCGCAAATGCCTTTGCTGGGTGTACCTCGCATTGTTCAACGTGGTGAAATGCCGCGGTGTTTACGACCACGTCCGGTTGGATTTGGGAAAGCACAGCCAGCACCGAATCCACCGACGCAATCTCAAGCTGCGCGTGGTTCAAGCCGTGGACCTCATCCCCATGCCGTCCAAATTCCGCGCAGACATCCCTCCCTGCCTGACCTTCTGCTCCGATGACAACAATCCTCATGTGTTTCGCCTCACGCAGCGGCGCCTTGCTCCACTCCCCGAGCTTCCAAAGCCTTGAACGTCACGATGTTGTAATAAAGCGGGTTGTCCCAATCTGAAAACTTATCCATGTTTTGAATCAGGTTGTGTACGATGCTCCGGACGCAATGGTGGGGATGAAAGCTGAGCACATTCCGCGCTTTCTCGAAGCTGACTTTGTAGTTTCGCACGTCATTAAGGTGATTGATCTCGAGTTTGACGCGTTGACCCAGCTGTTCGTCGATTTCGGTTTTCACCTGGTCGGCCGCTTCTCCCACTGTGTAATTGCCCGACGTTACGTTGAAGATGCCGGAAATTCCCTCACTCGCCTCGATCGCCCGTATGTAGGCAAAGGCTGCATCCTCGATGCTGATGATCGGACGCCAAATCGAAGGGTTGTGCACAGTAATCTGGCCGTCACGCATGGCGCAGGTAAACATCGTATTGATGATGAGGTCTAACCGCATGCGCGGGCTGTATCCCGAGGCAGTTCCCTTGCGCAACGATATGACGGAAAACTTCTCATCGACCATGTTCATTACCGCCTGTTCCCCCTGCAGTTTGGAGATTCCGTACGGATACACGGAAGACACAGGCTTGGCTTCGTCGTAGAGTTCGTTCTCCGTGTAGCCGTACACGGAACAGGAACTGGCGTACACGAAGCGCCTGGCGCCAGCCCTCTTGGCCATATATGCCAAGAACGCGGGAGCCGCAGCGTTAAAGACAAAATTCTTGCTGGGCGAGTATTCCGCCATGGGGTCGTTGGATAGACCCGCGAGAAAGACTACCTGGTCATAGCCGGCGAGGTCGGAGACCTGCAGCGAGAAAATATCCGCATTCACAACTCCCACTTCCGGTGGAAGGTGGTTTCCGAACCAGAACAGGTCAACGACGTCTACGGTGTATTGGCGTTCGAGCAACCTCGGTATCAGGGCGGAGCCGAGGTACCCCGCTCCACCAGCGATGAGTAGTTTCATTGTTTGTGGCCTTTCCGAATAATTCTTGTCTGAAGCGTTTCCGCGGTAGAGTGGTGCGAGGGAGTGTTCACCGGCCAAGAACGGCCTGGGGTTCATAAGTAATGTGCTCAGCATCTGGTGAGGTCAACCAGACCCTCAGACTGTGAGCGTTACGATCCTTGTCGGAGAGTCGAACCTCCTTCAGAGGCCACTCGACGCCCACGTCGGGGTCATCCCAGCGGATGGCCGACTCCGCGCGGTCGTTATAGATGCCAGTGCACTTGTACTGAACCTCCACCTCATCGCTGAGAGCGCAAAATCCCCGGGCGAAACCGGCAGGGGCCCACACTTGCTTCATGTTTTCAGCAGAGGCTTCCAGTCCAAACCACTGGCCCAGAGTGGGCGACCCCTTGCGAATATCCACTGCTACCAGAAAAGCGGTTCCCCGGCTCACCCGCATCAGCTTCCCCATGAGCGGCTCCCATTGAAAGTGAAGCCCGCGAACCACACCTTTGCGGGAGAAGGAGTGATTATCCTGCACAAACTCGCTGGGGAGCCCAAGGTCCCTGAACTGATCCGCCCGATACACTTCCATGAAGTAGCCGCGATCATCACAGTGCGCTTTGGGCACGATGACAACGATGTCCTCCAGATGTCGTGATTCGACCATGAATCCCATGGGATTTCACCTGTCTGTTCGTGAGTTTGAAACGCGAAATATCAACTCGAAGCTAGAACGGATTACGATGCTCTAGTCAGAACACCAGCAGCTGCGTCAACGCTTTTCGTCGGAACGTACATGCCGAGTTTACAGTCCAGAGCCGGTTTTTCTCCCGCAACCAGGCGGCGGAAATAGTCCTCGTATTGGTCCGTAATGTGATCCCACGTGTACTCTTCCAGAATTCTTTGCGCCGCGTGCCTGCGGTACCTCTCCGCCACATGTGGTTCGTCTTCCACGAACTGAAGCTTGCCAGCAAGGTCGCTTGGATCGTTGTTGAAAAGGATGCCGTGCTTTTCCATGACTTGCCGGTTGAAAGACGTGTCCAGCGCCAGGACCAAATTGCCATAGCCCAATGCCTTCAGGAGGGCTGGATTTGTGCCTCCGACACTGTGTCCGTGAATATACCCGTAGCAGTTGCAGTGAAGCTCTTTCACGTGTTCACTGTCGCTGACATGACCGAGGAAGCGAACTCGCGGATCGCGAGTTTTCTTTAGCGCTTCCACGAAAGAACTGCGATAGTTTGCGCCTCCCGCGATGGCCAAAACCCGGTTACTGCGAAGGCGCTCGAAGCCTCGTACGATCAGGTCGGCGTTATTTTCCGGCACCAGTCGGCTGGCGATCAGGTAATATCCGAACGGCTCCAGCCCATATCGACGAACAGCCTCTGGATTGGTCGACGTTTCAATGTTCGCGCCGTAAGCGATGCAGGCGGACCGAGTCCCGAACTGTTCCAGGTAAATGCGCTGCATTTCGATGGCGTCGGTGATGATTCCGTCGGAGCAAATCTTGCCTGCAAGGCGCGCGTTCCAGCGAAAATAACGGCGACCGAGCGGTCCCCACTTCGAGCGCTCCCACTCTACGCCATCCACGTTGAGCGCAACCCTTTTGCCAGCCAGTCGCGGCACTGCACAAAGCAAGGCATTTGAGACGTTCGAGACCAGCATCACGTCCACTTCGCGGAACACAACATCGCAGACACAAGCCAGAGTGTGTGTAAACGTGCCCAGGTGTTTTGTTTCAATGCTGGGAAGATAGATGAGCCGCACACCACGGTAGCTGGCGGGCTTCTCCCGGAACAGGCTGCGCCGGCAGTACACGATCACGTCGTGACCCCGGGCAGCCAACCGTGGCGCAAGTTCGCCAAAGAATGTCTCAGTCCCGCTGTAGGTATGGGGTATGCCGCGTGAGCCAAAAAGAGCAATTCGCAAGAACCGATCCCTCCACAATGTCAGATAGGAAACGTCGATTGCCGCCCCGTGCTTCACCACACTTTGCGGGGGGCCAAAGTCAGAGTTCGAGCCGGTCAGCCGAAACCCAATTGAAAACTAGAGACTCTCGTAAACATCCATGGTCTGCTGGGCTGTTTTATCGAAGTTAAACAACCTGCTCCTGATTAGCCCCGCCTCGCGCAGTCGGAGCCTCAGAGCGGAATCCTCAAGGACCCTTTGTATGGCGCTGGCGATCGACGACTCGCTGAGAGGATCTACCAACAATGCCGCATCGCCCGCCACTTCCTCGAGCGATGATCCCTGTGAAGTGATCACTGGAACTCCGCAAGCCATCGCTTCAACAACCGGAAGGCCAAATCCCTCGTACAGGGACGGATAGATAAACACCTCCGCGGCGTTGTAGAAGAAGGGTACGTCTTCAGCGGGAAGAAACCCGGGCAGCAGAACGTCGTTCTCCACTTGCAGCTCGCGAATGCGAGCCAGTACCGGTTCGAAAAGAGAATCCCGCCTTCCAGCCAAAACAAGCTTGTAAGGCAATCCCGCCCGCCGAACCTTTGTGAATGCCTCGACAACTCTTGTCAGATTTTTCCGCGCCTGCAGTCTTCCGAGATAGAGAACGAATTCCCCAGTAATCCCGTACTTTCGCGCAAGCTCTTCCCTGGCTTTCCTTTTATCACCAGGTCTGAACTCCTGTCCGGCGCCTTCATAGGTGACGGTAACCTTGTCCTCTGGAATGCCGTAAGTTTGGACGATGTCGCGCTTCGAATATTCCGAAACCGTGATGATGTGATTGGCCCGGTTAGCGGAATCCCGGATGAGCCTCCTCAGCCAGGCGCGTTCACGACGGGGAAACGCCTCCGGAAAGTGTTCGTAGGCAATATCTGGAATTGTGGTGACGGTTTTGCATTTGAGAAACGGTGGAACGATATGCTGTGCATGGAATACATCCAGCCGGTCTTCCCGAGTGCGCCAGGGAATTGTCAACGGAATTCGCAGCAGTGGGTGCCGCGGCCGGAGCCGCTCCAGTGTGACGCGGCCGTCGCTGCTGAACCGCTCCCGAGCCGCCACGTTTGTGTAGTACAGGACCCACTCGTGCGCACACGGGAGTTCGATCAGCCTTCTGGTCAGCTCTTGAAAGTAGGTCTCATTGCCACCCTGCTGACTGCCGACACTGTGGATGTCGATTCCAATTCGCAGCCTTGAATCCTTCGGGCATGCCGACTGGAAGAGTGATCGCGGATTCTCGCGATCCGTATCTGACACAAGTCTTCCCCACAGAGTGAGTCGCCATTATCGGCCCGACACCAGCGACGGTGCTATGGAGACTGGAGTGATGCCCTCCTCTTTTCGACTCTTGATGACGCGCCCCGGGACGCCCGCGACCACTGAATATGCGGGAATCTCGCCCCTGACAATCGTTCCCGCCGCAATCACGCAACCTCGACCCACGCGGACTCCATCCAGGAAGGTCACGTTGGAGCCCACCCAACAGTCATCCTCGATGACGATGCCTTTTCTCGTGACCCCCTGTTCCCTGATGGGGACATCGAGCCTGTCATACTGATGATTCTCGGCGTGAAAGCTCACGTGCTGTCCCATGATCACAGAGTCGCCGATGAAGACACCGCCGCCGGCACCGATATATGAGTAGGCATCCATTGCCGAGCCCTTCCCGATCCGGACACCCTCGCCTAGACGACTCAGCATGCTGGCACGGATCACGGAGTAAGGTCCGATCATGACGTCATCGCCAATCTCCACCCCTTGACGCGACAGACCATCCACAATGACACCGCGTTCGAGCGTGATTCCGTGTCCGAACCGGATCATTCTTGCGTTGCGCCACGTAACCCCGGGCGCCACGAAAACACCGCACAGTCGTTGCCGCAGGAGCATACTCTTGAGGTTACCGCGTACAAGCCACAGCAGTCGCCGCAGCGCCACCGACACCAGCGGACCCAGAGGGATCTCCTGATCAAACGAGTATTCACGTCCTTTGATTCTGCTAATCAGCCTCTCAAGCGAGCGCCTCAGCAGGTAGCGCTTCCTCGTGATGGGCAAACCCTGTTTCAATCTCGTGTGCTTCCAATCCCGCCAAGTCCGGTCTCATCACCTCAGAGGCTGCTCGAACTCCGCATTTGAAACTGGCTCGGTCGCAATTCGCAGGGCAGCAGGCAGGACCGACCGTTCCGGATGCAACAGCATCTCCCAAAAAGCCACAACCCCCTGCAACATGGCCCAGCACGAACGGAGATCTCCGCGCAGGGCGAACCGAAGCGCCATCTTAGGGAGATAGTAGCCGGCGAAAATCGGCCAAAACGTCAGCCAATGATGCATTCCCGCATGCTTGTGCATCACCCAGAGCAGGTTACGAACCAGGGTGAAACTGCGGACGTGCTCTCCCACATTCTTTTGATAATCGACTCCCTCCCGGTGCCAGACTTTGGCCATCGGCGCGTAGCGCACGACGTATCCCAGCTTACGCATGCGGAGAGACAGGTCCAGATCCTCGCCATTGCCAAAGAACTGCTCGTCAAACATCCCTGCCGCTCGCAAGGCCTCACTGCTCAGCATCATGACGCAGCCTGTAGCCCAGTCCAGATCGCGCGGGACTTCGTACTTCCCGGTGTCTCTGCGTTTGAGATCGATGTGCTTGGCCAGTCCAGTCCGGAGGCTGTACGTACCGCCTACCCACCAGATCGCGTCGGCGGGGTCGAAATAGTAGATCTTCGGAGAAACGATACCGGCCTTGGGATTTCGCTGCGCTTCCGCCAGCAGTTCACGAAGAAGGCTGGGGTCAACAATGGTGTCATTGTTTACCAGCAGCACATAGTCCACGCCGTCGGCTAACCCGTGCCTGATCCCAATATTGCAACCGGCGGCAAACCCGACATTCCGGGAAATGGCGATCACCCGGATCTGGGGAAAATGGCTGCGAAGATATTCCACGGAACCATCCCGGGAACCATTGTCCACCACCATGATCGAGAACGAGTGGCCTTCCATCGCCAGCAGACTATGGATGCACTGCCCGGTCATCTCGCGACTGTTCCAGTTAAGTACCACAATCAAGGTCTTCAAGTTTCACTCTTGCCGGAAACGCGTGTGATGGGTCCGGGCCGGTGACTGCGCTCCCGAGTCTTATGCGTCTTGACAAAGTGGATGTTTCGACTCCGGCAATCCGTCGCGCCCAGGTAGTCCGGTCTTGCTCGCTCGGTTTGGGAAGGCCGGCGAAGGAATCGCAAATCACGAGTTGCCGATCAACCAGGTCGCAGGCAAGTCGATAGGGCTGGAAACCATCGCTCCGAGCCTTTGGCCTCAAACCGCGGGCGACGTCCCGCACGCATCAGCGTCTTTCTCTGCTGCTCCGCTCAGCAAGCATAATGATGTCCATTGCCAGGCTTGGAAGCACATCGCCGGTGATTGCGAGCCAAGGTACGTCGATGTCGTTGACAAAGTGTTGTGGAATGAAAGGTACCCAATTTCCCTTGTGCAAAACTATTCGAAACCCGTGCTCCCGCAATTGTTTCTTCAAAACGCCAGGCGTATAGGCTCGCACATGTCCACTGCCCGCGAGGTTGTAGTTGACCCATATCGGATAGATGCCTAGCAGGATTCGAAGCCGGTTCTCGAAAGATGCCAGATTGGGAGTCGTAATCAGCAATGATCCCCCGGAGCGCAGGCAGCGGTATAACTCCTTGAGAAAGGCATCCGTGTCTATCAGATGTTCGATCACTTCGCCGGCGAAAATCAGATCAAAGCTCTGGTCTTCAAATGGCAGAGGATCGCGGTTGAGGTCGCAATCCTTGGCCGCAATGCCGCGATCACAGGCAACCTGAACATGCGCGCGGTCTATATCAACACCCGCACATTGCCATCCCTTGCTTTGCCAGTGTGCAGCCCAGTCTCCCGTGGAGCATCCGATATCGAGCATGCGGCCAACGGGGAGTCGATCTATGATCCGGGCGCATTTCTTCAGCCGACTCTCGCGCAGTTCACAGGTAAAACTTGTGGCGTTGTTGTACTCGCTTATTGTCCGTGCGGTACTAGTGGCGGCCATTAGACTTTAACCTCTATCCCTTGCTCCATTAGAGCGACCCAATCGACGTTAGGGGACAAAGCCGTGGCATCCAGGTGGGTTGCGATGCCCGGAACCGGAGCCCATAGCTTGAGTCTTCGGCCGAACAAGATCTGGCGCCATCCGTACAGCCATGCCTTAACCAGTACCTTCCAATAAAACAGGCCTTGCAAAACATAGCGAACCAGAAAAATAGGGTTGAACACCCTGTGCTTTGTGAGGCTCAACCACAACGCACAATCATCATTGCCTCGGACATAGCTGCGGAACACGGACTCATGCTCCGCTAACGCTTCCTTGCGCGCCAGGAATGTGAGACAAGTGGAAGCCGCTGTCCGCCAGTGGTGAGAACCGTGCGTCCGCAACCATTTCGGGCTGCGATGCAGGTCGAGCCTGTAGCAATCCGGGTGATCGTAGGGCGAGACAAAGTCGACGTCGTCCTGAGTGATAAGGAAGTCCAACATCTCATGAAATTGACCAGGGAGATAGAAATAGTCATCCTCTGCAAAATAGACAACGTCCGCATCGCACTGCTCGAGCAAGATATCGATTTGCCGGGCGAAGGTCGCGCGGTTGCCCGCCTTCTCGAGTCGCACCACGACCAAGTCTTCCGGATCAAGATACCTGCGAAACAACTCTTCATATTGGGGAGGGCAGCTGTCCAGCAGCACCCATATTTTCGCGCGGAGTGTACCGAGAGATTTCTTGAACGATCTAAAACACACTTCAGAAAGCAGGTATTTGTCTGCGCCGAGAGGCAGGCCTTGGGCCGGTTTGGAAACCACCGGATAGACACGATAGGCAATCGCCAAATCGTACTGCGGTTTCATCGCTGAACTCATGCGGATGCACATGCATCAAGATCGGCCGGTACTTGCTGAAGAATAGTGATGGCGGCTGCAAGGAGACCAACGTGAATCCATGTGAACGCCAGCATTGTCGCCTCGGTAGTCTGAAATGTAATCGCGTAGAGTGCGCTGCCGGCAAGAAGGGCGGTCACGAGTCCCGCAGTTTGGCCGGTAGCGCTTCTTACCGATGCGCGGACGGCAGCCAAGAGAAACGCCACAAATAGCAGAAAGGAAACTAGGCCAATCACTCCGGTATCGTGCAGAATGCGAAGTGGTGTATTGCTGATCCAGCCAGGTGTATCCGCCTCTCCTGCAAAGCCCTCAGGAAACTCATCCGGATCGAAGAACAGATGGAAGCTCGCCGTCCCGGTTCCAAGTAAAGGATGCGCTTGTACGTCCTCGACTGCTACGGCCATTTGCACCAGTCGCTGCCAAGTCGTGCTGTCCGACGAGATGTCGGTGAGGTCAATCGTTCTGAACCGTTCCGGAACCAGATCGACGACCAAGGGGCTGAACGCCAGAAGCAGTACGCTGAGACCAACGAGAAGAGGCACAACTCCTCGCAGCCGGAGCCGGCCCTTCTTCTGGGCGATCCACAACACCAGTAGGCCGGCAATCGGCAAAGCTACAAATACTGAACGCGACAGACTGATCACCGCTCCCAGGGAAGTGATCGCGAATCCCCAGTTGTACGAGGCCCGTCGGGAGTCGTCCATCAGAAAGAGTGCCAGAAACATGATTGCGCAACAGGCGGTGTAGCTGCCGAACAGATTGGTTTCATACTGCGTTCCGTAGATTCCTGGAATGAACCCGTATTGCTCAACTTCGATTCCGAAAGTCGTATTCAAAATATGATGTGACAAGAAGCAGATCGCCCCGTAGGCGGCTTCCGCGGCTCCCACCCATAGCATGATATGGAGTGCTTTGAATAGCATTTCTTCGTTTCTTACGAGGATGCGTACGAGAAAATATGGGCCCATTGCGAATGCGCTCAAGACAGCCCAACGGAGTGTCATTCGCGGCTCCGGAGATGTTACCGCCGAAGCCACAAAATTCAGAGCAATGTAGGCAATCAGAAAATAGTCGAAGGACCTCGCTTCAAACGTCAGCCGAAGGCGATTCCGGCCTGCCATGACCGCGACTACCAGCGCCACCAGGCCAATGGCAACGTGCTCAGCGCGCACGTGAAGACCCAGCAGGGTTCCTGCGAAGCGCGGCATCGCAGCGCTGACCACCAGGACCCACAACGCTCCGAGCGGAAATCTGCTTGAGGCGGCCGCCAGGAGAGTAATGGCTCCGATTACGCCGAGGAGTGAGAGGCCAACCTGACTCAGGTCCTCGGTTGCCAACAACCAGCCCAGCATGAGCACCTCACCCGAGACCAGGAACGTGTTCAGCCAACGAGTCTGCGTCCTGCTGCTCATTTCAACGTTGGTTTCCAATCAAGCGACCTTAGTCCTGGCGCGGCAGAGGATCGAAGCAGGCACAACTTGAATGAAATGGACAATCCATCGCACTTGGTCGCGATAAAGCAGAGCCAGCGGGCCGGCGGTCAGTGCCCAGTAGCACACAGTTCGAGTCGCGCAGTGAGCACTCAAGGAGAATACCAATCGAAGGGAGATGGCTGACCACGCGAATATCAACAACACTCCGGCGAAGTCACGCCATGATTCGCCCGTGATAGCACTGAGTCTCCCGGCATTTAACAGCCACCAGGCTCCCACAACCACAACTTGCATGGTGGCCACGAGTGGCAGCGACCGGAAGACAAGAACGGCCATCGCTACCAGGCCCAGGCTGATCGCGAAAGCGAGAATCGCGTACAAGAGAAAGTACTTCTGCTTTCCATATAGGTTGAAGACACTGCCGTGAAGAATTTGTATCATCGCAAGGAACAACGCCCCCAAAAGAAGAATCCCTGCCACCGGCATAATGCCAACATAGTTTGGAAGGAAATGCCGAACCCATAAGTCAACGACGAAATAGTATGGCAGCAATAGGCTCCAGGCCATCACGATCAAGCCCGATGCTTGTCGGTATATCTCCGGGTGGTGTTTCCTCTCGGCCGCTGCCAGGTGAGGAAAGAAGACACGTGCGATGGCAGCGATGAGGGTCACCGGAACCATCATCGTGCTGGCCGCGAGACTGTACTGCGCAAATTCGTAGATTGAAGCCGTCGAGCTGAGCACAATGCGGTCTGACGATTGCACCAGACCGAAGGCGGCGCTCGCTAGTGTGACGGGCCAGCCAATCGCAATGTACCGCCTTCCAATCGTCCAGGGGGAGGTTGTAGAGGCAACCTGGAAGGGATGAGTGTTAGCCAACACGATTCCTAATACGATTACCCACGCTAGGAAATAGCAGCAGATGAGCACTCGATAGTCGGGCTGAGCCCACCATGCCGCAAGGGATACGAACGCGAGAAACAGTCCGGCGGGCGCAGCCGTGGCGATGGCGACCGGCACAAAGTGGCGAGCCGCCTGCAAGGCGCACTGCAGCACCACAGCGACGTTCTGCAACAGTGCGAATGCGAGCACAGCCAAGGCGACGAACCGAACCCTGGGCGGCAGCAGGGCGGCCGCGATGACGCTGAGAGGCACGAGCAATAGCAGATGTTGTCCGATCAGAAACTGCAGGGAAGGGCGAAGTTCCTGCTGCAAATCGCCCAGAGGCTTCCCCGCCCACGCAAGCAACGCTCCTTCTCCCAAGCCGAGATGGAAAAATCCGACATAGCTGGCATAGAGAACGAACAGGCGCCAGTACCCGAAATCCATGATCGGGGTAATTCTCGGGACCACAAAGACCACAAGCGCTCCGAAAACTGCCGCCAGAAACGACCCGATCACCAGAGTCGCAACGTCCCGGGCGATCTGGTGCACCCCGGCGGCGCCTGTCGGCGCCGTCTCTTTCGGTTCGATCAGCGTGGTGGCATTCATAGGCTCTTAACTAGATGGTGTCTCGCACGTGCAGGCCGCGTCACGTGTCGTTCCGGTCGGCGACGACCAGGTATTGTCGGGCGAGAAAGGGACCTGCCAGGCCGACGGTGGCGAGGCAAGCCATTTGCACCCGAACTGTTGTGCTCAGCAAAGGGGATATCTCGCGCGGTGTGAACCCGGTCGAAACAAACAGATCACGGATGCTGCTCTGCGTAAAAAAGCGCAGGTGGGTCCTGTCCATGATCCCGTATTGCGTGTACTGCCAGCGCCCACCCATCAGGTTGACTAGAACACTCCAGTGCTGAACGTTTGGAATGCTGGCCACAACTGTCCCAGCATCTCGCAAAAGCTTTCTGACCCGGCGCAACATCGTCCACGGGTCAACGAGATGCTCCAGCACATCGGCAAAGATGACACAGTCGAAATAATCCTCGTATTCCAACTCCACCTGCTCGGCGTTGCCTATAAGCAGGCGGTCAACAACATCAGCGGCGTTTGCTCCGGCAGACTCGCACGCTTCGACGGCCACGATCTCCAGCTTGGAGTTGGGGCGTGCGGCTCGCAACGTCCTGGCGAAACCGCCTTCTCCACACCCTACTTCCAGGATTCGCGTCGCGTTCGGCGGCACAAGTGGCAGGAGTTCCGGCCGTGTGCAGGAGAAATACCCTTCGGGTTGCGCGCAAGTGCTCGGCCCTGCTGCACCGCCCAGCAGGGAGTGATTCAAGATTGGTTTGGTTACGTTACGAGGCAAAGGTCGTGGCCTACTCGTCCGACTGCGGTTGGAAGCGCTTCAAGGAAGCATTAACCCGTTGCAGATGCAGCCAGCTGGCCGCACATCTCATCGAGTGTACAATGCGGCCCCATATCCTGATTGCCAATCGCTTCCTGGGATCTCGGGGGTCCACGTCTTGCCAGCGAGCAGATGCGATCGCACCGATCGCGGTGGTTACGACTGCCAACGTCGTCAGGGCCAGGATGATCAAAAGACGCGGGGGAAATGATTTCTTCTCCGGAACATTGGCGGGATCGATGACGTTGACCGTTGGGATCTCTTTTGCTTCCTGAATTCGTGCCAGCTCATGCTGCTGGGTCAGCAAGTCGAACACCGTTTCCTGCACTTTCATGCGCCGGTACAGGTCGGCCCATCGCACGCCGAGGAGCGGCAACTGGCGGATCGAGGGATAGAGTTCAGTCGAAGAGGTTGCATCGGAAACGAGGGACGCATCTGTGCCGCCCAATTGTTGCAGTTGCCGCTTGAGCTCGTCGACTCTTGCACGGAGCGCTCGAACCCGAACGTTGCTGCCTGTATAGATCTGTTGCAGGCTTTGCAGCTCGGATTGCGCCGCGATCATCTGGCCTTGCAGTACAGACGCCGATTCGACCATCGCCCGAGTTTGCTCCTTGATGTCCAAGGCAGCATTCTTGCTCGCAAAGGCACTGAACTGTTTCTCTGCGTCTTCCAGGTCGGCTTGGACCGTCGTGAGGCGCTGCTCGATGAACATCCGCTCCCGTCGCGCAGAGGACGTGCTCACTTGCGAGACCAGCCGGTCCAGTTCTTCGACATAGCCCTGGGCGACGTTGCGGGCGCGTTGTGGGCTGCCCTCGGCCACGGTCACGGAAATCACCCCGCTCTTTCGGTCTTCGGTGACGTCGGTGTGGGCGTTGAGGGTCTTGCGAGCATCCTGCTTGTAACGCGTCCAGTACACGCGCTGCAGATCGAATCTATCGACGATGCGGTCCTGCACCGTCCGACTGCGAAGCAAGTCCACGAACAGCGCGCCCGTGCTCTTTGCCCCGAGAATGTTGCCCGCCATCGCTCCCAGGCCGGGCGAACTTTTCCCCGTCAGGGCGGCCAACATCAGGCCATTGTCTCCCATCCCGTCCTTGGGTGGCATGATGCTCACAGTGGATTCGAACCGGCGCGGGATCAGGAAGGCAATCACAGTGCTGATCAAAAGAGCGCGCAACGCCACCCAGTAAACCAATCGGCGCCTTTCCCAAATCAGCTCCAGAGTAGCCAAGCCTCTTGAGGCCGGCAGGTCGGCGATCAGCGCCGGGCTGTCTCGCACCGGAGAAAATGCGCGCTCTGGACCCAATTCAACCTCGGAAATTACCGTACGGCGTCTCAGACCTTCCACAATCAGCCTCAAATGATCGCTGCAAACCGACCAGCTTCTCGACGAAGTTCAAATCCCGCGCATGGCGAACACGCACGTGTGCAACAGAATTGCCAGGTCCATGAAGAAATTCCGGTGCTGGATGTAGTAGAGGTCGTACTCGACATTCTCGTGAATGAGGAATGCGCGGTCTCCACTCAATTGCCACAAGCCCGTGAGTCCTGGCTTCACTTGCAGCCTCTGCCGGTGTCGCTCCGAATACTGCTGTACGATGAAAGGCATCTCCGGGCGGGGCCCTACCAGTGACATTTTCCCCTGCATTACATTGATCAGCTGAGGCAGCTCATCCAGGCTCGTTCGGCGAAGAAATCTCCCGATTCGAGTGATTCTGGGATCGCCGGCATCCCGGGGTGAATAATCGTAGGGCAACGCTTCCATGCGCATCGTGCGGAATTTGAACATCTGGAACATTCGCCCGTTCTGTCCGACTCGTTCCTGCTTGAACCAGACTGGGCCTGGCGAATCCATCTTGATGAGCACGGCCACCAGGAGGAACAGCGGGGCCCCGAGCACCAGCAGGGCAAGCGATCCTGCCAGGTCGCAGAGTCGCTTGGGCAGTTCGTAGGTGATTCTTCGTGTTGATCTCTCGAACGACGCCAACAGGACGCCGTCGATATCCTGATAGTCCACCCACCGGTCGGGCACAAAATGGTTGGGCACGAAAGAAACTCGCGCGTTGGCCTTGAATGCTTCTTCGACGGTATGAAGAAAGGCGTCGCGGCCAATTGATGGAATCGCGACGATGACCAGGTCCGCCCAATTGCTGCGGATCAAGTCGGCAATCACAGGCCCCCTCAATATCCGAGCCGAGCGCTTCCGCCCATATCCCATCTCGAAAACGGTTCCCCCGGCTTTGACCGGCTGATCATCGACGAAGCCTATGGGTTCAAGGCCCAGCTTGGGCGATCTTGCCAGCACCGAGAAGACGCGCCGCCCCGTTCCACCCGAGCCGTAGATCAACACCCTCTCGATTCCGAATCCTCGAGAGTGGAGGGCGCGTACGAGCAGGTACATCAGACTTTTCTCGATGAACAGCGCCAGAGGCACAATCGTCAGACACAACGCCAAGACCCAGCGCGAGAAAAGCACACTGCTGACAAATGAGATCGCAAGGGCAATCAGGAATGCCTGCGCTGAGACTTGCAGCACTTGCTCGGTTTCCCGCACTCGCAGCAGGCTATTGGCCCGACGGTAGGCACCTACCCGATCGAGCATTAGAACCATGACTACAGCAAATGCGATCGCAAGGACCAACACTGCCTGAGTGGGATAATGAAGCCGTTTGCCCAACGATAAGTAGGAATAGAGCGTGTAGCTCAACAGCACCGAAATAACAACGGTCACAAGATCGGCCATCACTTCGAATACAACGACGGCCCCTCGGAAGTGTCCCGCGGCGCTGCCTGGCCGCCTCGCCTGCACCAGGCGGAGGTCAGCCGCCAGCTCTCTTGCCAGGTGATGGGGTGGTGCCTGGCCTATGCCCACCGAAGAATGCATATCGCTTTCCTCTTGACCGTGCTCACCTGCGTGAGCCGGAAATCATCGGGTTGGGTAGCCGGAGACATGTCATTCCAGATCAGCGGCGTCCACTTCAACCGCCACCGAACGCATGATGAGATCGATGGAAAGTACAACGCGGAGCTTTTCTTTTGTTCGCACCAGAATGCCTTCGACTCCCGCCAGCGGGCCGTATTTCACGTGCACCTTGCGGCCTACCTGCCGATATGGATATGGTTCCACACGCGCACTGTTCGCGATTCCACTCCGCAGCGATTCGATTTCACCGTCGTCCAGCGCCGCCGGATATCCGCTGAAACACACGAAACGCACGACGCTTGGGGTCTGCAAGACCCGCAAGCGGTCTTCCGGACCGATATGAACAAAGACATACCCCGGAAACAAGGCGAGTTCCAGTTCCTTTTGTCGATCCTTCCAACGCCGGACGCTGCGATATAGTGGCAGGAAGCAACTGATGCCTCTTTCCTCGAGTTGTTTCCTCACATGTTTTTCATGACGCGCACATGTGTATGTTGCGTACCAGCGGGTAGGTGAAGAAATATTCGACCCGCCGGCCGAAAGCGCCGTATTCTCACGCACTGTCATTTCGCAAGTCATCTCGTTGGGTCTCAGCGCTTGTTGCCAATCACAGCTTCGCCGCCTCACTTACAGGGTCTTCGTGAGCTAACCCGTTAAGAAGTAACCAGATCCATACAAAATCGGCGACTATGCGTTCAGCAACCCTGCGACGCCGTATCTACTCATGGCCGCGTGCCAATTCCCGGTGTTTCACGCTCCACACCGGGGCCGAACAATTTTTGCGGCTGAAACTTGATTTCTATGGTTGCGCTCACATTCCGGGCCGCTTTGGGCTGAATCACCGGAAACAGCCAACGCTCGTATTGCAATGAGGTGGAGAGGCCCAGGGTGGGACGCAGCCAATAATCGTTGCGTACTCCCACGTCAGTGAGGGTTCCGCCGCCTGGGATAAACTGCCAACTCACTTTCTGGTGCCGGTAGTTGAGCTGCAGACGATTTCGCCCACTGAACCAGTAGTTGGTCCAAGCTTGTGCGCCCTGTCCTTGGCGACCTATCCAACTGCCCAGCAGCTGACCCTGGTTCGTGTAGCCGTTGAGGTACCGGTCGTTAAAGTAGAAAAAACCATGGCTCAGTCGGCCACCGGTCGGCAAGTCCGTGTACACACCCTCGATGCGCAGGTCGAGTCTTGGCAGACGTGGTAGTCGAGAAAAATACAGGCCTGCACGGATTGCAGAACGATCGAAATAGGCTATGGGAGTTTTCTCGTCGTCAACGAAAGCGTCCCCATAAAATGTCACCCAGTCGCGCAATTTAGGCACCCGATACGACCAGTCCAATCCCGATCGCCGGTCTCCCGGATCCGCCGGTCCGCCTTTAACCCCGTTCGAGGTACTAAGACTGAACATGCTGTTCTTAAACGACCGCAAAGTGAATGGCACTTCCTCGCCCGCAAATATCACAGTGCGGGAAAAGCCAAATTCAAAATTCCGCGTCGGCTTGAAAGTGAATCTCTCGCCGTGAATCATGGGTTGGTGGCGGAGTGGCTGCCCGAAAGTGCCAAAGGCGCCGTTGACGGCCATGAATTCCTGTCCGCTGAGTTGGCCCAGAAAGAACTCCAGCCGCAGGGGTCCCATCCAACCCAGAATGCTGGGCAACTTGAACGGCGTCGTGCGATTAATGCGGAACATGTTGACCGGTATGGCGTTGTCACTGAGCATGATGGCACCGCCGTCACCCGGTCCCCACCCGAGGCTTTGCCGCCCGAAAGAGATCTGCCAGTTTGAAAACATGAGCCCCACATAGGCATCAAGCACCTGATACTGGCTTACGGCAGGCTGGCCTTTGCCCGGCGGCGTCTGTGGAAGGTGGTCAACTTGCTGAATGGTTTCGCGGGCCGTCAGGGGCAATGCCGGCAAACCAGAGGAGCTCTGCCACTCGCCACGGAAATAACCCACCCAACGGCCTGCTGTGGCAGACATCGAAAATCCCGTTATGTTGTTCCAGCCTTCGCCATACGGACGTCCAAAATCGTTGATCTGCGTCTGCGCAAAATGATAACCGTCCCGGATGGGAATGCCCGAAATGTAACCAGTGCGGCTATACACAGACTCCACACGGAACGCTCCTCTCCCGCCGTTGTCAGTGCCCTCCATCTCCGGACGAAACTCGCGTTCGAGCGCGGCGACAATTCCCGCCGCCTCATTTCCATGCGTCTCGTATGCCGGGTGATTTTCCGCTTCACTCAACAACCGCGCGCATTCCCGCCGTGTCCAGGGACGCATCCCGGCAAAGGCGCTGTCAATCAGTCCAAACCCGGCCAGGCGATCCAGCGCCGGATACACCCAGCTATCCGGCGGCACATAAGGCGATCCTTGATTCTGTGGTGAGGACTGTCCATCGCCGCGGAGCACGTCGCCGACGTAGCGCCACGTATCGCCACCGAGTTCTGGATCATGATGATGGCTGTAAACCTGCTGGGCGATAAGGCTGCCCACAATACTGCCGACAAAAACATCCGCGGGAAAGTGTTGCTCGGCCCGGATGCGCGAGTAGCTCACCAGCGAGGCCAGGCCATAAGCCAGCAACTTCGGCACCGGGCCGGGATATTCATGTGCGATCACGCCTGCCACAGCCCATGCCGCGGTGGCGTGCTCCGACGGAAAGGACGTTCCTCCTTGAAAGAAGTGTCCTGCGCCGTCTCCCTGGAGTGGCCGCTCCCGACCCAACGAGTACTTCAACGCCTCAACCGCAACCAGGCTGTTGAGCGCAGCTTGCCCCGCGAGCAAGCCAGTTTCGCGCCAGTGCTGGTTGCGGGACGGATAGCTCAGGAGCCACATTCCAGCCGCACCTCCCAGTAACGCCCCCATCCCGACATTAGAAAGATTGTTGTAGTGGCTGAGGGTCGCAGGCTTGTGAGACAAATGGAGACTGACATCCCGATCGGTCACCAGCAGCCCGGTGGTGATTCCGGCAAAAGGAACCAGCCACTCCGTGTCGGAGAATCGGAGGCGCATGGGACTTGTCCAGATTTGCTTTTGGTCTTGCAAAAAACTCCTCCGCAGATCGTGGAACCGCAGCGGCGATGCCGACATCTGCCACTCTTCGAAATCTACCGGACTGTTTCCCGCCTTCGTCTGGCCTTGATCTCCTTTGTTGGCCGCCTCCGACGCTTGCGCGTCGGCTTGCCTCTCAACCTGTGGCGGGTGCGGCGTCTGTGCCGTGCATACACCCGGTTGCGCGACGATCACACTCATTGCTCCCCAACCCCATGCCATCAACACCGCCCTCACGCACATTTCCAACTTCCGTGTTACGGCTTGAAATAAGCAATCGTCAGCGCCACAGAAGTCGCTAGCTGCGCCGCCTGGAGGGCTGTTGCCCAATTCCGGGTTCCGATCTTGGGCGCCTTCTCCGGTACCACGACCGAATCCCCCGGCCTCAATTCCGAATTGAGAGGATCACCTGACCACCATCCGGAGTTGTTTTGCGATGAGAGCACCGACCCATCAGCCCGAACTACAAAGACAGCCTTCTTGTCTGCCATCTGGCTGAGCCCTCCCGCCTGGTTGAGATACCACTTCGCGCTGCGGCCGGGCCGGTGGCTGATCGCGGTGGGATTGAATACTTGTCCTGACACCAACACATAGTTTGCTTTCTTGGGAACTACCAGAACATCGCCGTCGCGCAAGGCTATATCCGCCGAGGTATTGCGCCACTGCTGGACGTCCGGCTGAATGTGAACCACTACGCGGCCAATGGGTGCGTTGGCTTCGAGTTGATTGAGAGCAGTTTCGGTTTGTGCAACCGCTGTGAGTTTTGCATTCTTTTGGTCCTGGTCACCGTCCGGTAGCGCTTTAAGGTTGATTTCCTCAGCTTTCATTCGCTGCACCAAGGCCAGGTAGGATTGCATCTGCAGCTCTCGAACCTCCTGCCGCATCAGGACAGCGCCGTAGGGATAAGCTTCCGGCGAGAATCCGCCGGCTCGCTCCACCAGCGAACTGAGCCGTTCACCCGTACGAATACCGTACGATCCAGCATGTTGAACTTCACCCCGAATCGTGGCCGAGGCGCCAATGTCGTTCCACCCCGGCGCTTGCCTGATTGTCAGCACGTCTCCGTCGCGTAGTTGCAGGTTGTCGTTTCCAGCGCCGCTCAACGCCGCTGCGAGCTCAATGGGTACGCTCTCGCTTGCAGTTCCCGGCAAACTTCCTACCGCGTAGTGCGTCAAGTCCGCCTTTTTCGGGTCGGCGCTTCTTCTGAGTCCACCCGCTGTACGAACCAGGTCTTCAACGTGCATGTTGGTGGTCAGAGGATAGCGGCCGGGCTTGGCCACCTCCCCTTTCACATACACGGTGGGGGGATCAACTCGCGAGGAGTTGCGATGAACCAGGACACGGTCACGAGGTTCGAGCAGCAGGTTATCCACGGGATTTCCCGCCAGCGCTTGTCCCAGGTTCACACTGAAGATCTTCATCGTTCCGTCGGACTGAGTCCGGAAAAGTTGCGCCGACTCCAGACCGGCGTCGGGAGAGATTCCCCCCGCCAGATAGATCGCGTCACGCAGATGCGCTTGCCCGGAAGTACGGAACTGTCCCGGTGTCCGCACCTCACCGCCGACCCAGACAGTGGGCGCCGGTTCAAAATCGAACCGGCTGAATACGCGGACGGTATCGAGAGGTTCCAACTTTGGGGACGCCGCCGGATTGGCCAGCGCGGCTGCCAGATCGAAGCTCTCGACGCTGGGCCGGAAGTCCGGTGGATTCAGGCGGACGATCTCGGCGTAGTGTCCCGCCGGCTCGGGCAGAAGATCGTGGTACGAAGCCAACAGATCCGTGAGCCGCATCCCGTCGTGATAAGAGTAGCGGCCCGGACGAAGTACATGGCCCTGAAGATAAATCGCCTGCTCGTTGTATGAGGCAATCGGGAAGATATGTATCTGGTCTCCATCCCGGACCTTGAAGGAACTCAACCGCTCAGCAACCGCAGTGGAATTGCTGTCAGGCGAAAGGTTGAGCGTCAACATCGTGCGCTTCTCGTGCGCCTCAAGCCGTTGCACCTCGATGTGGCGGAGCGCCGCCGCGGGGAGAATTCCACCTGCCAGATCGAGAACGTCAGCCAACGACTCTTCGCCATGCAATTCGTAAATCGCAGGCCGCCGCACCATTCCGCCCACCGTGACCTGCGGGCCAACCGGCGGCACCAGCAAAGAGTCGCCGTTTTCCAGTCTCTGGACCTGGGAGCTGACACCGTGCAGGAGCAGTTCGTAAGCGTCCACTTCTTCGATCAGCTGTTTGCCACGGTAGTGCTTCAGGCCGCGCAGCGACCCACGCTGGCTGATTCCTCCAGCCGCAAACAGGGCATTGAGTGGTGTGGAAAGCGAACTGATGTCGTATGCTCCGGGCTCCGCCACTTCTCCAACGACGTACACCCGAACGGTGCGCAGACGCGAAAGCGAGACATCGGCCGAAACATCCCGGAATTGTGTGCGCAGAACCTTCTGCACCGAGTCCTGAACTTCTCCCAGGGTCCGCCCGCTTACCAGCAGCGGTCCGGCTTCAGGCAAACTGATTCTGCCTTCACGGTCCACGGATCGAACCAGTCTCTCTGAAACAGCTCCCCAGAGATTGATAGCCAGGCCATCACCCGGGCCCACCACATAGTCGGGGCCGACTGGCAGATCCATCGGGATGGCGTCCGGCTGACGCGTCCCGTTGCGGAAGATCTCCATGCCAAACCTTTCCGGTTCGCGATCCCGAGGAGCAGCCTGCACATACATGTCATACAGCGATGGAATGTCAGCGTAAGGACTACTCTTGTGAACCATGGTCACCGGCGCAAGTTTCGTGCTGGACAGCGGCCCACTTTCACCCGGAAGCCGGTAGGCTCGATTCGCTCTGGTCGAAGGCGCCGATTCCGGGCGACTTCCCATCGTGAGGGGTGAAACATTGTCTAGACTGTGTTGTCGCTGCAGGGAGTCGATATCGTCCTGGCCGGTACTGGCCATGCCGAGAGAAATGCTTCGGAAAGCTGAGGGCGACTGCCGCGAAACATCCGGGGCCAGACTCAGATTTGCACTGCCATCTTCTGTAGCTCCCTGCGCCTCCCGGCCGCTGGCCGTCCAAAGCGTCCGGATCGGATCAATCGGCGACCTCCGGTCGGGCAAGATCGGTGCCGAAGGTTCAGTTGCTGGGGCCTCGTCGGTAGGTGTGCCTCCCGGAAGTCCACGCTTTGAGGTAGCTTGGCCACAATCCGATTTGGTTAATTGATCGCACACGGTGCGTTCTGTGCCTGGCTCCCACGCTTGCTGATACGTGTCACCTTGTCGCGCTACGGCTCCCGAGTCTCCCTGTTCCTCCAACTGCACCAGGCGACGAGCACGCTGCTTGAGGATAAGATCCTGCTCCTTGGCTACTTCCGAGTCCGGGTTCAAAATCGGCAGCAGGTAACCATAGCGCTGCACCAACTGAGTAGCAATGGAACGGAATTTCACGTCGTGATCCAATCGGTCGAGGATGGCCTGACCGGTCAGGGCACTGTCTTCCACGATCTGCCCATTGTCGGTCGCTTCCTTGGCCACCCACAGCTTCAGCTCTACCAGGAGGCCTGGGTCTCTCAGCAAGACAGCCTGAAGTTGCGAGGCCGATGCAGCTACACGTGCCAGGTTCTCCTTGGCTAGATCGGAAACTTCGGAGGATCGCGCGGGGCGGTCAGCATAGCGGGCATCGTGCCGGGTGTTATCTTCCTGCGCCGACAGGCCAGCATAAAACATGCAGGCGACGAGCGGGGTAAGAAGCAGAAATCTGTTGCTGCCTAACTTCATCCTGCCCTCGTTCTCAATTCACATCGCTGCGATGGCGAACCCTCTCGGCGACGCTTCGCAAGGCATTAATAAAGCCCGCTTCCGAAGTCTCAATATCGTCTGAGTGGATCTCCACCGAAGCCCAATAGAACACGCTGTAGTTTTGGTGCGGCGCGACGGCAATGATGCGTAGCTCCGGGTGCTCCCCCAGCAAAGCGTCGCAGAGACTGGGCCTTTTGCCCGGCTCATCCACGGCCATCACGAGAAGATCGGGCGCCGTCCTGTCCACAAAGTCAAGAATGTCAGCGTCATTGGAAACCTCTCCGACAACTTCGATCCAAGACTGGTCGGAAAGCAAATCCAGAAGCGCTTCGCGCATGACCTTCGGCCGATTGGCCACCAGGATGCGAATCGGCTTATTCATCAGCCACTCCTGAGCAAACACACAAGTATTCGGCGGGTTCCCCTTGTAAGAGCTCCTGCGCGCCTCGAATTCCTTAGGACGCTGTTTGCGCGAAACGGGCTGATATCAGCCGCGTGGGTCCGTCCAGATAAGAAGACAACCTTTCTGCTGCCTGATTCCTCCTTATGAGGCTAGATGAGGCTAGGTCACTTGACCGAGTCCGGTAACTGTCAATACGTGCAGGTCAACGAGGGGCTGTCGGATGACCCAAAACCCAAAAACTGGCACAAAGAGACTAGAGGTTATCTGCGGTAGAAGTCCGGGAGAAGAAGTGAGGACGCTGCCAGGAAGGACCACACGGCAGAGCAGATCGTTGCCGCTTTCCGGTAGGTGAGGAAGCTGGAGCACGGGTGGCGGAGATTTGTCGCAACATGGAAATCAACCAGGCGACGCACTGTCTCTGGAAGCGACAGTATTCCGGTGCAGGGGTGAGCGACCTGCGTGAAATTACGCAGGTGCGCGAGGAGAACGGGCTGAAAGCTCTCTTGATCCAGTTCGGCGCAGAGATTATACAAATCACTGATGACGCTTGAAGCCGAGCGATCTGGTGGTCGAGTTTCTGGCGTCTGACCAGACAACGAGCGAGGTCTTCCTTGACATCGCATAAGGTGCGGTGATAGTCAGGTCTGACAGATCCACCCCCAGCTAGAGAGGTCTGTCACTTTTGCTAGTGGCTGGAATCCTTCTTGTCTGTCTAACCTTGGCCAACTGAGACTACCCCAGAAGTCCCCGCCGGTTTCCCTCCAATCCAATCCCGTTCCGGCGGGGGTTTTCTTCAGACCGCAGATGAGGAGTGACTGATCAAGTTTGGGCATCACTGGTTGTCATGACACTTTCTCACGCCTGGAAATCATAGCCGTAGATTGTCTCCGTTGAGGCGCGCTCGCGTAGCGCTCACTACTCCGTCAAGGAATGAGAGACACCAGGCAGGGGCGCGACCAGATTAGGAAGGGAATTGTGGCTATGAAGAGCCAGAACATTTGTCCTGAGCTCGTGAAACGCGCCCAGCGAGGTGACTCGGAAGCCTTCGCTGCCCTGTTCCACGCACACAAGAAGCAGATCTACTCCATCTGCCAGCGCATGACCGACAGCACCGCGCAAGCTGAGGACCTCACCCAGGATGCGTTCCTGCAGGTGTTCCGTAAGCTCTCGACGTTTCGTGGAGACTCGGCTCTATCCACCTGGTTGCACCGGATCGCGGTGAATACCGTGCTATTGCATTTCCGCAAGAAGGCTCTGAAGCAGGTTTCATTGGAGGACATATCGAACCAGGACTCGTCGAGCCAAAACTCAACTCCGATGCACCTGGAACACGGCGGCCGAGACAACAGGCTCGCCACCACGGTGGAACGCATCACGCTAGCCCGGGCCATCAGGGATTTGCCGGATGGTTGCAGAACCATTTTCCTGTTGCACGAGGTCGAAGGGTATGATCACGAGGAAATCGCCCGGATCCTGGACTGCTCGGTGGGAAACTCCAAGTCGCAACTGTACAAAGCCAGGCGCCGCATCCGGGAGTTTCTGAGCCTAGCCCCGGCCCAAGTGACCGTTGACCCCATTTAAGAGCACCTTGAGATTTGATCGGGAACGCCGCGGGCCAACCGGGCTTGGAATAAAGCGTCGGTGGCCGACAGCGCGATTGTCGGCCACTCAAGTGTAGCGACGTCAGTACAAGGTGAGTCCTCTAGGCTGCGATCTTCTGGCCCAGAAAATCCTTGGCTTTTTCCTTTTCGGCGTCCCACTTCTTCAACTGCTCGGGACTTAGGAAGCTGACGACGCGCTGACGAATCGCATCGCGATTTGCAAGAACCTTGCTGATGACGTCGGCTTTGGTCGTATTGGGATTCTGTTCCATGTACTCTGCGATTTTTTCTCTGGCCTCCGTAAGAGCTGCATGAAGTTTTTCCTTTTGATCGTCGGTGAGATTCAGGTCGCTAGCAAAGCGCTTCAATTCGGTCGCCACTTCTTCGCGTTCCACAGTGCTCAGATTCATGACATTTTCTCCTTGGTCGTTGAGTAAGTTGTGCGGTTTAGGAATACTACTCGGCTGTCTCGTGATCCAATTAATTGCGGGGATCTGACCCCCGAATTACAGCAGGCTCCCTCACCAAAAGAAACTAGCAAAACTAGTTGGAATAGCAGAAATCTCTACCAGTAGCTGACGGTTAGCAACTCACCCAGCTTCACCGTTTTACAAGACTCCGCTTGTTCTGGAATCCGCGGCGCGTGATCTACAGCCCCTCAGCAACCGCGGGTGGGTGATGCCTTCCGTTCTGATGCTTATCTGTGTCAGCCCAACTACCTTCCGACAGTTATTTCGGAGCCGTCACTGGGAATCAGGTAAAAGGCCGCTTGGGTGTGTCACTTCTCGCCGGACCGGTCGAAAGTTGAGAATCTTTTCAGGATGGGTGGAATAGGTCAGTTCCCCGTGCATCCCCTCTAACAACACCAGGCCCTTCCCAGGAGTCCACACTTCGATCAGTTGACCGTCGTCCGTCTTGTACTTGACCGCATAGCGCAGCTCAATCAATGGTAAGTCGAGTTGGTGAACAGAGATAATCGTTCCGGGTCCGACGATGAAAACCGTACAGGGGTTTCGGCCCAATGGTAATTTCATTGTAGCTTTGCCCCATGCCGGATTCAGTAAAGTGAGCAAGCAAGCTGCGCGCAGTATTTGTTTTATCATTGCAGCTCCCAACCACACCATGTGATATGAAAGTGTCTCGCCTCCAGAATCCATTTGCATCTGTCGCTTTTGCCAGCAGTCCAGGGCTCTTCCAGAGGGGGGCTGAAGTTGATCATTTTGGTGATCTGTGAGCTCGCTTCTTCGTCCCGTGGGCTTGCGCCAGCGCAACGACCACCTTCAATTCTTTGACTACGATGTCCTTGAGGACGGGCGTCGATCGATTTGCGTGCCGTTCCAAACGATTAGTCTTTCTGGAGTGATTTGTATATGGCGAATACCGTTCCCACCACCAACCTAATGATCTTATTAACTTCTCAACAATTTCGAGCGGCAATGCTGGTAACAATCGGTTTGAAGAATGGTGAGATTGCAGAGTTTCTTGGCACTACGGACCATGTCATCAAGAACATGTTGAGAGATATCTTTGACCGGGTCGGCTGCTGGAACAGGGTCGAGCTGGCGCTCAGGTTCGTTCGTGAATCGGAGAGCAGCATGTATGACCAGAACAAGATTGAATGCGAGATAGCAGAGCTGGAGACGAGGGCTGCCCAGATACTTCACTCCCGTCCGCGGGAGGCGATGATGCAGGCGTGAGGTCGAGTTTTATCGCCTTTCCTGAAGGTGCACTTCTGGAACTGCGCCTGCGTGAACGATGAGAAGGCGGGTCTCCGGCGGGGGCTGTACGCTCCCAAGTGATCGACGCGCTCGGAGCGCATGGATAAAGGGGACCGGCAATGAACAAGGATCAGCACGGCCTCGCTTCAGTCGGAATCTTCGGTGCAATTAAGCAAGCAGCCCGATTCATGCCGTAGTATCCGCATCTCGCTTTCAGGAATACTGTGTGGAACAGGGAATTGCAGCAGCGGTGTTTCTTGTGATGGGAAATTGCCCCCTGAAGGAAACCGTGCCAGCCACCTCCCTGTCACAATTGACACTGTTTCTTCTTTCGTTCAAGTCATAGACTTCCGGATGCTAGGGAGGCTCCCCAATGAGCATGAAGACCCGTATCCGGCAGGCGAATGGCGTCACCATCGTGGATTGCCGCGGGCGCATTGTTCTTGGCGAGGAATGCGCGGTTCTAAGGGAGGCAGTTCGCGAACTGCTCTCCAAGGGCCAAACCAAGATCCTGCTCAATCTCGGGGACGTAAGCTATATCGACAGTTCCGGGATTGGCGAGCTGGTCAGCGCCTTTACGACCGTGCGCAACCAGGGGGGCGACCTCAAATTGCTTAACCTGACCAGGAAAGTCCACGATGTCTTGCAGATCACCAAGCTGTACACCGTCTTTGATGTGAAGGACGACGAAGCAGACGCAATCAAATCATTTAACGCCGATGCAGCTGCCGACGCAGCCTAGCTGACTGAGCCCATTGGCAAGTCCCTTTGGCAGAAGACCCAGCGCCGAACCCCCACTGCCGTCGCGCCTTTTCCATGAAAGTTACGTGCAAGGCCTTCCACGGGCCAATGAGCTGGACGATCTCATCGAGCGCCACGAGGGCCCTAGCCGTTAGCCTGTTGCGCTACTCCCCTTTTGATTTCCGATGACCCGAAGCGCAATTCTTTTCGTCTGCGGGTTCACCACTTGGTTGCGACCAACCGCCTCAACGCCCGAATGTTCATCGCCTGCCGGTTCACGAAGGTCCTTCAGTTGTCGGTTTTTCTCCTCCGGTTGCCGCAGCCGCGTGGCCTCGTTCAGTTCCAGCTTTCGAACTTACTTCAACGGAACGCTGAATACGCGCTCCATAGACGCCAAGTTCGAAGCATATAGGTCCTCTACCTGTTATTACTGCCAGTTTCCAGGCCTTCGCTCTGTGCCTGATAGGTGGTGCTTTGCATCCTTCGGAGTGTTCAATGACCGAACCAAAAATCTACATCCCTAAGGCCGTCGCGTTCCAACGCGCGGCAAGGCTGGCGTCTTCAGCGGCGCGGCAGATCGACAACGGCGTTCCCCTGAACGAGGCCCATGTAGTTGCTCTGCTGGAGTACTTTGAATTTCTCGCGCCTGAACAGTTTACCTCCATCATTGGCCCGGGCTTAACCGCCGAGTTCAGCGCTGTGACCGAGCATGAATTGTCGCTCGGCTTACTGAAGGAACGGGCACCGCTTCTCCATTTGCTTTTGGATCACACATGCATGTTCGCCGGCGCATTCTTACACGATGGCGAAGACGACCCGCGCTGTTATCGTGAGTGGAAGCGTGTTCGCCAGGAAGGTCTTCCATCTGGACAGTTTAGCGGTTATACCTGCCTGGCTTCCAACATCACGATGGCCATGACACTCGGTCAATCGCCTATGTTCGCTGACTCCAAGGTCCAACTGCTGAAGCACCGCATTCTAAGACGCACGGCCGAGATACTCCTCGCAAGCGGTTATGAGTCAGAAGAACATTTGCGACAGATACTCCCGGCACAGGGACCAGATTCCACGCAGCTTTTGGCAATACAAGTTCTTGTGTTGTCGAGGCGGGGCCCCGATGATTTGATGAAACTGTGTGGCAAGATTAACGAGTCATCAGAGGCGACATTGGTTTATTGGGCATCCAAAGACCCACTCTTGCGCTACCTGCTGAAGACCTGGCAATGGCTTGAGCCGATTCGGTACGACGAGTCGAAATTGAGTCCAGATGTGCTCAAGGAGCGCGGAGGTATGCTTCACACAACGTGGAGAAATGGTGTGGGCGCTCCCGCAGGCCTGGTCCAGCGAGAATTGCCCCGAAGTGGCGCGGATAGCGAGGACCATTTCCCGTGCGTATTGGGCGGAGGCCAAAGGCAGCGATTCACGCCCGTCCCTGTGTTACTCGTCGGGGGGCCGGGTGTGGGCAAGACGTCGTTTGTTCGCGCGCTTGCTCGACACCTGGACCACGCCGCCGGCGGCGCCCTGGGGAAAGGACTTCACCTGGAGCCCGCCGAGCCTTATGGGTTCTGGAATTCAACCGGCGAACTGCGTGGACCAAGCACGCCCGCCGTGGGGGCCCAGCCAAGCGGATATCACCTTCACATTCGCGACGATCAGGACCCACAAGTGGCGCGATGGATGCGACTGTCCTTGATCGACCAGGACAGTGAACATTTCGCACGACCGGAATTGCGTCCGGAGTTTCTGAAGCGGCTGCGCGCCGCCAAGGCCCTTTTGTTCTTTGTCGATGGCTGCCGTTTCCCCCGACACAGATTTCGAGGGTGTCGGTCACCCCATGGAGGAATGGCCCAAGGACGCGGTGGGCCTGGCTGCATGGTACACGCGGATCCTGCAAGCGTTTCATGATGTGAATACCGATGCAATTCATCTGCCGGTTGGATTAGTTGTGAGCAAAGTGGACTTGCTTCCGGGAGGGTCGCACATGCCGCCGCCCGATCCCGTGTTCCTGATCACGGACGAAGTGAAGATGGAACTGGTGCATGCAGGGTTGAAGTACCCAGGGGAACCCGATGACCCGTTCGGCAGGTTGCGATACTGCATACGTAATACCCTGAGCAATAACAAGGACATGAAGCAACAGGCTTTCATCTTTGAATTCCTGGAACGGTTCCGTGGATTCATTGCCGCGGCCCTGGGGCAGACATATCGCTTTCAGATTTTTCTTACATCGTCGTTGCCGCCTAATTCCGAAAACAGAGAACACCTTCCCTACGGGGTATGGGAAGTTGCACGGTGGATCGCCAATCAGTTGGAGCCTGCGTATCGAGTTCAAGCAACACATCAGCTGCAAAAGGACAAGGCGGAGTTGGAGCAGCTTAAGAAGGACATTGAAGAAGCTCTTTTGCGCGACAAAGAGGCTTATGCCGATTTCGAGGCGGCCTGCAAACAAAAGGAAAAACGCCTCAATTCCAAGGTCCATGTGGCGGCCCTCGATCACCTTCTTCAGAGAAATCCGGAGGCCTCTGATAAGCGAATCGACTCTTCGAAGGAAAGGATGCGGACGGCTTTGGAGGAGGCGTCTAGTTTGGCTGACCTTGGGCCTGTACCCAACAAATGGGACCCGGTCCCATTCACCACGCGGCGTCGGTTGGTCCAGGAAGCACTCGGGCGGCTGGAAGAGCAGATCGCGTATTTGACCGAATGGCGTCAACACTTGTCGCCGATCAAAGCTCCAGCCTGCAGTACTTCCGGCGCAAAGCAAGAAGGCAGCCGCGAATTACATCAGAAACACCATGAAACGGTGGGCAAGCTAGTTGGCTTCAAACTTCCTGTTGCGATACGGGCGGAGCCAGTCCACCAACTGACGTGTGCTGGAAAGCCCTTCGCCCGCATGGGGCAGGTTGTCCTGATTTGTAACAGTCGTGGCGCTCGACCTGACACTTCATACAGTTGACCTGCCCATCACACTCTCTATCCTGTCTCCAAAAGAAGTAGAAATCAGAAAGAAGACTGGAATGACCATGAATGCAAAGACAACCTTCGTTTCCACGCTGCTGTGCTTCATTCTTCTGCTTCCGGCTGCTTCCGCTCAAAATGTTGAAGTCACAGGCCACGTGGGCGCTCAATTGAATGGCGGGCTTGACCTGTCAACTTCGCTGTTTCGCAGAATCGAGGTCGGAAACAGCACGAACTATGGCATCACGGCAGGTTACCTGCTTGGTGAGCACTACGGCATAGAGTTCCAGTGGAATCACACAAAAGCTGACACTGTTGCCCAGCCCGTAGGCGGCGGCAGCGACGTGAACGTATTCAAGTTGAAACAGGATCAGTACATGGGCAACTTTCTTGTCCACCTCACAGACCGGGAATCGAAGCTGAGGCCTTTTGGATTCTTCGGGTTGGGGGCGAGTGACTTGTCGCCCGACCGCAGTGGCGTCAGCGGCGTCACTCGTTTTGCCTTTGCTCTTGGCGCTGGCGCGAAATACAACGTCAGCAAGCATTTAGGTTTTCGCGGTCAGGCCAAGTGGTCTCCCACATATCTCACTACCACGGATGCCGGATATTGGTGCGATCCCTTCTGGGGCGGATGCTGGGTTGTGGGTAATAACCACTACTTACACGAGTTCGACTTTACTGGTGGAATCACTTTGCGGTTCTGACAGGAACTCAAATCAGATTTGAGCCATGGCGGATCAGGCCTCGATCTCATAGCGATCACGGTCGGAACAATGGCAAAAACGCCAGGCATGACGAACGGCCACCGCTTCCCACACCCGTCGGCAACGACTCGTTAGCCCCAGCGGGGCTGTTCGTCCAGGCTGATGCCCAACGCGGTCTTCGCCACCACTTCGTGCGTCAGGAAGGAATTAGCGGGATGGATTCGGCCCAGACGGGCATCGCGAATCAAGCGCTCGTAACCGGCCGAGCGGAAGATGCCCAGGCCGCCGGTCACGTCCAGCCCCAGGTCCACGACACGCCAGGAACCTTCGACCGCGCGGTATTTCGCGGCAAAGATTTTTGCCGGCCAGGCCGCGCCGTGATCTACGCCGTTTGACCAGTCCTCGGCGACGCTTTCCAGATGCGGTCCAATCGATTCCAGTTCGATGACCATGTCGGCAATGGCATGCTGGACCTCCGGATGATATGCCATCGAACGCGTGAGCCCCAGCGAGCCCTTGTTTTTTATCGCGGCAATGCTCTGGTCGAGCGCGCGTCTGGCGAGGCCGTAGTAAACATTTCCGAAGCCCATCAGGGCCCAGGCAAAGACTGCGAGTACGAAGGAATCGACCCCTGCCCCACCGGGGGGAACTACCCGGGCAATGTAGCGATCTGGAACAAACACATTCTCCAGAACGGTCTCGTCGCTGCGGGTCGCACGCATGCCCAGGACGTCCCATGTTTTCTTGATTGTGTATCCCGTGGTATCGCGAGGCATGAACGCGTGAACGATTTTCGGTTGGTCCGGGTTGCTGGTATCCATCCCATGCAAACCAAACCGGGTCCACACCGGCGTCAGGCTGCCGAAATGCTTGTGCCCAGTGAACCTGTAGCCGCCCTCGACGCGCTCTGCCTTCGTGGTGGAGAGCAGAACCGGGATATCGTTGCCGCTTTCCGCGTGGCCGGCTGCGAAGATCTCGCCCGCCGCTGCCTCACGCAGGATCCATTCCAGTGAGGCGTCGCCGCGGCGCCAAAGATCGGCGGCAACGCCAAGCCAGTAAAGATGCATGTTTACGGCAAGGGCAGTCGCGGGTGCGTGATAAGCCAGACGGCGTTGCTCCCGGCAAACTTGCGCCAGGGTCATGCCGGCGCCGCCGAATTCGGAGGGCAGAGGGAGCAGCAGATATTTCGCTGCCCGAAGCTCCTCGAAATCTTCATCGACAAAGCGGTTCTCCAGGTCACAGGCAGGGGCGCGTGAAGAAAAACGCGCGAGCATTTCTTCGGTAAGCACGGGCTTGACCGGCCGCGTCAAGGACACCGCATGGATGGGAGAGCCATCGCTGCCAGAGGAGTTGCTCGAAACAGTTGTATCAGGAGCTGAATTCATATCGCACTTCCTGCTGAAGTCGAATTTTTACCGCAGTCCCGCCCGGTGATGCGATCTGGTTCAAAGGCGCGAGGTCGTGCGAGAAGGGGGACAGTCACAAATCGCACGACCAGGCGTACGCAAGTTACGGACGAGCTTCGTAAACGATGTTGAACGGTGTTTCCGTAGCGCGCCGGAAACGGTTGAATCCGGCCGAGGTCACAACATCGCGAATTCTAGCCTCGCCCGCCTGCGCCCCCAAGCATAGTCCAACTTCCTGTGAACGTGAACAAGGCGTGCAGAGCAGCGTTGAAAACGAGTAGTAAACCCGGCCAACAGGATTCAGGTTGTCTTTCAGATCGTCATTGGCAAAGGGCTCGACGATCATCCAGCTGCCATCCTTTGCCAGCGACTGCCGGACGTGCGCGGCTGCCCCAATCGGGTCGCCCATGTCGTGCAGGCAATCGAAGACAGCCACGAAGTCGTAGCCTTTGCCGGGAAACTCCTTTGCCTTCGATACCTCGAAGGTGACGCGGTCGGCGACGCCGGCGCGCCGGGCGGACTCGCGGGCTGTCTCAATCGATTTGTCGTGGTAGTCGAACCCGAAAAACTTTGAGTTTGGGAATGCTTTGGCCATCAATATTGTGGAAGCCCCCTGGCCGCATCCCACGTCGGCTACCCTCGCTCCTGCCTCCAGCTTCGCTTTGACGTCGCTCAAGGCTGGAATCCATGAGCTCACGAGATTGGCGGCATATCCCGGGCGGAAGAACTTCTCACAGCCATGGAAAACGCCTTCAGCGTGCTCGTGCCAACCCATGCCGCTGCCAGTGCGGAAGGACTCCGCGATGCGCGGGACCGCCGCGAGGGAGCCCAGGGCCAGTTCAAATGCTCCGGGAAGATAAGCAGGGCTGTCTTCCTGGGCCAGCGTGAAAGCTTGTTCTTCACTCAGGCTGAACTTGCCGGTCCTGTCGTCGTAGGTGACATAGCCTCCGGCAGCCTGTGACGCCAGCCACTCGCGCAGATAGCGCTCATCGGTTTTTGTCTTGGCGGCAAGTTGGGCGGGCGTCATGGGGTCTCGCGGCGAGGGCCTTGTAAAGCCCCAACTTCTCCCCGATCACGACCATGCCGGCATGGACCGCGGCGCCGAGATCAGTCACGAATTGACCGATAAAAGCGTTCAGTTTGTTCATGTCAAGCGTAGGAACCTGTGCTGTACTCATTGGATTTGTCTCCTTTTTGTAGGTCGGTCAGCCCCGGTGGCTCTGTCCTTGCCTTCCTCGGCAACTGGCCCTTTGCTAGAATCCGCACTGCGGAGTTTCTTCCAGCTCAGCGGCCTCAAGCAACGTTCGCAACGGAGCGCTGAACCTCGCCCAGCCAGTGCAAGATAACAAGCATCGGGACGGGATGTAACGAAACAACGCCAAAGAAATGCCGAAATTCAGGAACTGCCTGGCCTGGTTCAGACGGGAGTGCGCGTGGAGACGAGTCCTGTGAGATATCAATTCGGCGAGTTCACGCTGGACGTCGCAAGGGGCTGTGTCTTCAAGGCGGAAGAGGAGATCAAGCTTCGCCCGAAGGTGTATGAGACCCTCAAATATCTCGTGGAACACCCGGGACGGCTGATCGGCAAGCAGGAATTGATGCAGGCGGTGTGGCCCGACGCCTTCGTTACCGAGGATTCACTGGTGCAGTGCACCCTCGAGTTGCGTCGCGCGCTGGATGACCGCAGTCAGCGCTTGCTTAAGACAGTCCCTCGTCGCGGATACCTGTTCACTGCTGAGGTGATCCAACCCGTGACGACGCCGGAACGTCGTGCCTGTAGGTAACTCCTTCGATCTGGCAAATGAACGTGAGCTGTCCTCGGCGAAGATTGCCAGACGACGTCACGATTTGCCTGTCCCGCGCACGTCGCTCATTGGACGGGAGCAACAGGTTGCGGAAGCCACGGAGTTGCTGCGGCGAGGAAATGTTCGTCTGTTGAGCATCACGGGTCCTGGGGGTGCCGGAAAAACCCGCCTGGCTGTGGCTCTGGCGGCGGCAGTTGCGGCGCGGTTCACGGGCGGCGTTCAATTTGTCAGCCTGGCGTCCATTACCAATCCCGACCTGGTGGTGACCGCTCTGGCGGGCGCGCTAGACATCCAGCAGGTCGCCGGCCGCACCATCCCGCAACTCATCGGCGATCAGTTGCAGCACGCGGGACCATTCCTGCTGCTGCTGGATAATTTTGAACAGGTCCTACCGGCTGCGACTGTAGTGGCCGAAACATTGGAAGCATGCCCAGCTCTCAAGGTAGTGGTCACCAGCCGGTCGCGCCTGCGAATTTACGGCGAACAGGAATTCCCCGTAACTCCGCTGGCGCAGAGTTCCGCCATGGAGTTGTTTGTGCAACGCGCGGCGGCGGTCTGGCCTGATTTTGCGATCACCTCCGAAAACGCAATCGCGGTCCGGGAAATCTGTTCACGCCTGGATGGACTGCCGCTGGCCATTGAACTGGCGGCTGCCCGAACCCGGCTACTGCCGCCCGGCGCCATACTCGACCGGTTGCAAAGCCGCCTGCAACTGTTGACTGGCGGCGCACTCGACCTGCCGGAACGGCAACAAACCCTCCGCAAGACCATTGACTGGAGTCACGATCTCCTGAATGAGGCCGAGCGGAAACTGTTCCGGAGGCTTTCCGTTTTTGTCGGGGGATGCACTCTGGAGGCGGCGGAGGCAGTCTGCAACACCAGTCGCGACCTGGGTATCGATCTGGTCGAGGGATTGTCATCCCTGGTGGACAAGAATCTGGTTCAGCGTGTGGACCGGGCCGAAGCCCAGCCGCGTTTCGCGATGTTGGAGACGATTCGTGAGTATGCTCTCGAACGCCTCATCGATGGCGGCGAGGAATCGGCTGCGCGGCGGGCGCATGCCGCCTACTGCCTGGTCCTGGCCGAGGAAGGCAATCCGGAACTAAGCTCAGCGGACCGCGCTCGCTGGCTGTCGCAATGCGATGTTGAGATCGATAATTTAAGGTTTGCTCTCGACTGGCTGTTTCAGACCCGGGACCTGGACTGGGGGTTGCGGCTATGCGTGGCCCTGTTTCGATTCTGGGACATGCGAGAACACCTGGTCGAGGGCCGGGCCCGGCTGGAAACTGTTCTGCGTCTGGCCGGCGCCGAGCACGCAAAAGAACGGGCCAGGATCTCGCTTTTTCTGGGAGCGTTAGACAACCACTCAGGGCGACTA
Organism: Terriglobia bacterium; assembly: GCA_963699935.1. Taxonomy (GTDB): domain Bacteria; phylum Acidobacteriota; class Terriglobia; order Terriglobales; family Acidobacteriaceae; genus JAIQFF01. The sequence goes on along the minus strand of CAVOVU010000008.1, from coordinate 209,778 downwards.
TCCGGCGGCCGAGCATGCTCTGGAGCAGAGCCTCTCTCTTTATGAAGACCTGGGTGATGAGTCAGGCATCGCCGCGTCGTTGAATGCCTTGGGAGTGTTGGCACGGGACCGCGGTGACTACCTTCGGGCCCAGAGACATCTTGAGCGCAGCCTCGCCTGCTGGCGGATGCTCTCGGACGGGTTGGCCACCGCACGCTGTCTTCACAACCTGGCTAACGTGGTCAAGGTCCGCGGCGACTACCCACGCTGCTGAATGGGCGTTGCGGGAGGCCACGGACATTTTCGAGGAACTGGGTGATCGCACCGGTGCCGCCTGGTGCATCAGCCAGCAGGGCGACATAGCACGTGCACGGGAGAAACCGGGATGCCGCTCGCGGCTTGTATCAACGTGCGCTTTCCATTTTCCGGGAAAGCGGAGATCCGTGGGGTTCGGCGCGGTCACTGACCGACTTGGCCTACATCGATTGTGAGCAGGGAAATCATCTGGCGGCACACGCCGCATGCTGTGAAGCGCTGGAGATTTTTGCGGGTTTGGGGCACCGGCGCGGTATCGCACGGGCGCTGGAAGGCTCGGCTTGCCTGGCCCTGGCGCAAGGACAGGCCGAACGCGCACTGAAGCTGGCCGCCGCCGCCGCGCATTTACGCCAATTGATCAGTGCTCCTTTGCATCAAGCGGAACAGTCCAAGCTTGAGCAGTCGCTGCTGCCGGCCTGGAAATCGCTCAATGAAGCGGAAGGAAAGCGTGCCTGGACGGAGGGTTCCGAGATGAGCCTGGAACAGGCGATCCAGTATTCTCTGGAGGGGCGGGCGTCTCCGCGTTCAGGTTAGCAGGTCGGGCGAAGACTGGAATCCACCGCTCATCACGGGTTATCTTGTCTGGCTGGCCATAAAGCGGGTAGAGACTGTCTGTGAGGACAAAACATGGAGATGGTAAGACGACGTGAGTTTCTCAATGCGCTTGCGGTTGGGGCGGCGGGTCTGGCGGTGGGGAGCGCGGCTAAAAGCTATGGCCAGATCCTCGGTTCCAACGATCGCCTGAACTTTGCTGTGATCGGCCTTAACGGGCGCGCCTACGCCCATCTTTCGGCGCTCAAGGCCAACCGGAGCGCTGCCCGCATCTCGCATGTCTGCGATGTGGACAGCAACATACTCAAAAAGTTCGCCGACAGCGTGCAGCAGGAAATGGGCGAGGCGGCGGTGTCGGAAAAGGATTTCCGCCGAATTCTCGAACAGAAGGATGTGGACGCGATCACCATCGCCACTCCCGACCACTGGCATACGCCGATGGCGATTGCCGGGTTGCAGGCAGGTAAGCATGTCTTTCTGGAAAAGCCGTGCAGCCACAATCCTGCCGAGGGCGCGATGCTGGTGCAGGCCCAGCAGAAATATAAAAAGCTGGTGCAGATGGGGACGCAGCAGCGCTCTTCGCCCCACACCATCGAGATTATCGAAAAAATTGGCCAGGGCATTATCGGCCGGCCCTACTTCGCCAAAGCCTGGTACAGCAACGTGCGGAAGTCGATCGGCACAGGTAAGGAAGCGCCGGTTCCGTCCCAGTTGGATTGGGACCTCTGGCAAGGCCCGGCGCCGAGGCGTCCTTATACGGACAATGTGCAGCCCTACAACTGGCACTGGTTCAAAATCTATGGCACCGGCGAAGCGCTCAACAACGGAACCCATGAGGTGGATGTCTGCCGCTGGGCGCTGGGCGTGGATTATCCCAGGCAGGTCACTGCCTCAGGAGGCAGATACCATTTCAAAGACGACTGGCAGTTTTACGACACGCTGCTGACCAGCTTTGAGTACGAAGACAAGATGATTACCTGGGAAGGGAAGAGCTGCGAGGGCATGAAATATTACGGCCGCGACCGGGGCTCGACCATCATGGGGACCACCGGCAGTGTGCTGGTCGATCGCGATGGCTACGAGATCTACGATCTGAAAGGGAACAGAACGAGCGAATTTAAGACTGGCAGTACAACCTCGTCCACCGATCTCCTCGGCCGCGATTCCATGACCGACGCTCACTTCACCAACTTCATCGCCGGAATCCGCAAAGGCGAGAAACTCAATGCGCCTATTGCTGTCGGCAATGTTGCAGTCACCATGCTGCAGCTCTCCAACATCGCTTGGGAGGTCGGCCGCGAGCTGCATCTCGATACCAGGGACGGGCGGATCCAGGGTGATCCGGAAGCGATGAAGATGTGGGGCCGCGAATACGAGAAGGGATGGGCGCCGCATATATAAAGGTTGCAGCCGCCCCTGCGATGACAATCCTGGCGAGGATTTGACCGCTTATGACAAAAGTGTTGTCCCGTCGCAACTTCATTTACTCCGGCGCTGTCGGTGCCGTAGCGTTTGCTGCTTCAAGCAACGTCTTTGCGTCGGCCGGGGAGCGGCCATCGGCTGAACACCCATCGCCTATTCGGCTGGGTCTGGCCAGTTACACCTTCCGCAACTTCACTCGCGCGCAGACTATCGGCTTCATGAAGCAGCTCAATGTATTCGAGCTGAATGCCAAGGACGTCAAAGATCATCTTCCGACCGACCCGCAGGAGGAAGCCGCAGCGTTGGCGGATTATTCCGCGGCGGGCATCAGGCTGCACGCCGCCGGTACCATCTATTTCGCAAAAGATGAAGACGCCGACATCCGGGCCAAGTTCGAATACTGCAAGCGCGCGGGTATTGCCGTCATCGTCGCCGGCGATCCCACACCGGAGACTTTGCCGCGAATAGAAAAATTCGTAAAGGAATACGACATCCGTATCGCAATCCACAATCATGGGCCCGAGGACAAGTTGTGGCATTCGCCCCTGGATGTATTGAAGGCGGTCAAGAGTATGGATCAGCGCATCGGTTGTTGCATTGACGCCGGCCACACCGCTCGCGCCGGCACGGACGTGGTGCAGGCGATCCATAAGGCAGGCCCGCGGCTGTTCAACCTCCATATGAAGGACCTGACGGACTTTCACAGCAAGGAAAGCCAGGTCGGGGTAGGAGACGGGATCATGCCGGTGCGGAGGATGTTCGAAGCTCTGGTGGCGACAAAATACAAAGGCTTCGTAGATCTCGAGTATGAGATTCATCCCGACGACCCGATGCCCGGCGTAATCGCCAGCTTTGCCTATATGCGCGGCGTCCTGGCAGGGCTAGGGTACGGCAATCAGGAGTCAGCAACCCGATAGTTAAACATATCTAACTCCTTCAGAATGAGTTATTAACCACGACCTGGCCGGCGGCGGAACCCCCCGATTCGGTACAACCCCCCTTATCTTTAATTCAGATAGGAAATTTGCTTGACATGCGTTCTATAGTGTTATAGTTAACTATAACACTATGAAATATGCAGAGCTCATTCGCGCTGCTCGCCGCCGGCGAAAAACCAGGCGAAGAGCAAAAGCAAAGAAGATGAACTTTTGTCAGGAGAAAGGAATATGAAATCCCTACGTTTTGTGTTGTCTGTTGTTCTGCTGTCGCTCTCCACCGTGGCCTTCGCGCAGTCGGACGCGCAGAAGTCCTTCGATAAACTGAAAACTCTGGCGGGTTCGTGGGAAGGCCAGGTGACAACGGTCCCGCCCGCCGCCGATATACAAGGAAAGCTCATGCAGGTTACGCTGCGCCCGACTTCCATGGGTAACGCACTCATGCATGAGATGACCGGGGCTGGACGGCCCGACGATCCGATCACCATGCTGTATGTGGATGAAGGCCGCCTGATGTTGACGCATTACTGTGACGCCGGCAACCGGCCTCGCATGGCGGGCAAGGTGTCTCCTGACGGCAAGACGGTGGAATTCGACTTTCTCGACGTTGCCGGCAGCACCCAGTACGGACACATGCACCATGCGGTGTTTACCTTCGTCGATGCGAACCATCACATCGAGGACTGGACCTACATGAAGCCAGGGGACAAGCCCGTAAACGCGCACTTCGACCTGCATAGAAAAAACTGAGGCCCGTTTGTCTCTGGTAAGGTCGGGTAGGGCTTTTGGAAAAAACCTGATGGACCGTGAGTGGAACGACAGTCAGCCGATCTACCGCCAGCTTCGCGACCGGGTGGTTGCGATGATCCTGGACGGTGTTCTCAAGGAAGGCGATCCGCTGCCCTCCGTGCGCAATGTCGCGGCTGAATACCGGGTCAACCCGCTCACGGTCTTGAAGGGCTATCAGCAACTGGTGGACGAGGGGCTGGTGGAGACCCGGCGCGGCCGCGGCATGTTCATCAATGCCGGGGCACGCAGCCTGTTGCTGCAGGGCGAACGGCAGAAGTTCCTCGGCGAAGAGTGGCCCAGGATCCACGCAACCATTCAGCGGCTCGGTCTGAGTGCAGAAGAACTTTTGGACGGCGCCGGCGGCGGGTCGCCGTCGGATGCCGCAAAGTCGAAAACCACCAGGTCAAATCCCCCCGAGGAGGAGCGCTGACCCATGGCATGCATAGAAGCACGTGGCCTCCGCAAGGCCTTCGGCACAACCACTGCACTGGACGGCATCAATTTGCGCGTGGAAGCGGGCCGCATTCTCGGACTCATCGGCCCCAACGGCGCCGGCAAGACGACGGCGCTCAACGCCATAGTCGGCCTCACCCCGTACCAGGGAGAGCTGAAAGTGCTCGGTCGCGACCCCTGGACTGAACGCGACCAACTCATGCGTGATGCCTGCTTCATTTCCGACGTTGCCGTGCTGCCGCACTGGATAAAGGTTTCGCAGGCGCTGGAGTACGTCGCCGGCGTGCATCCCAGATTCGATCGTGCAAAGGCGGAAAACTTCCTTGCCAAGACCACCATCCACCGCTCCAGCAAGGTGAGGGAACTATCGAAGGGTATGGTGACCCAACTGCACCTGGCTCTGGTGATGGCCATCGACGCCACGTTGCTGGTGCTGGACGAGCCAACGCTTGGCCTCGACATCCTCTATCGCAAGCAGTTCTACGATTCCCTGCTGAACGACTACTACGATCGCAACCGCACCATCGTGGTGGCGACCCATCAGGTGGAAGAGATCCAGCACGTGCTCACCGATGTCATGTTCATCGATCGTGGCCGGATCGTATTCGATCGCAGCATGGAAGAATTGGAGTCGCGCTATCTGGAAGTGATGGTGCGTCCGGAGCAAGCCGCGGCGGCACGGGCGTTCAAGCCGATGCACGAGCGCCAGGCGATGGGCGGCAGCATTCTGCTGTTCGATCTAAAGCTCGAGGGGATGGATCGTCAGCGACTGGCAGGGCTTGGCGACGTGCGCACGCCCAGCATCGCCGACCTGTTCGTTGCGGTATTGGGGAGATAAGCCTGGCAATCACGCCGGCCAGACACAAGGAGCATCGAAATGAATACGCGAGCAAGCGCCATGTCCGAGTCTCCTCTTGAATCGCAGGTGGCCGCGACAGTGCCCATTCCGCCGAGCCGGCTCATGTACTGGTCGGTGCGGCGCGAATTGTGGGAGAACCGCTCGCTCTACCTTGCGCCGCTGGCGGTCGCTGGCGTCGCCTTGTTCGGCTTTTCTCTCAGCTCGATTGCGGGTATCTGGGAGAAGACCCTGAGGCTCAATCCGGCGCAACCTCAAGCCCCATACGATATGGCGGCAGGTCTGATGATGCTTACCGGTATCGTCGTAAGTGTGTTCTATTGTCTTGACGCGTTGCACGGCGAGCGCCGCGACCGCAGCATTCTTTTCTGGAAGTCGCTGCCGGTGTCCGATGTCACCACCGTGCTTGCGAAAGCCAGCATTCCGCTGGTGATTCTGCCACTGCTGATCTTTGCCATCAGCGTCGCCATGCAGTGGCTCATGTTGCTGATCAGCAGTGTTGTGGTGCGGGTGAGCGGTCAGAGTGTGGCGACGTTGTGGACGGAGTTATCGTTTGTGCGCAGGTCAGGGCTGCTGCTGTACCACCTTCTTACCGCCCACGCTCTCTGGCCCGCACCAATTTATTGCTGGCTTCTGCTCGTATCCGGATGGCCGCGCCGGGCGACATTTCTATGGGCGGCCTTGCCCCTGCTAGCGATTGCCGGGGTCGAGCAGATTGCCTTCCACACCTGGCATTTTGCTGCCCTGGTGGGATCCCGATTGATCGGGGACGCGCCCACGGTTGCCTCGACGTCGCCAGACATGTTCCCAACCGACCGAATGACCCATATTGCCGTGAGTAGCTTCCTAAGCAGCCCGGGGCTGTGGATCGGCCTGGCAGTCGCCGCGGCCTTCCTCGCCGGAGCGGTCCGACTGCGCCGCTATCAAGGGCCAATCTGATTCCTGGGCCAACGCAGTGTGGGGCGGACACTCTTGTCCGCCGCCTTTGACCTGGATTTTGTCCTGCAATATACACCACCCACCTTCGACCACTTACGGCAACGGCTGAACCCAAACAAACAACTGCAACGGCGGCGGACAAGAGTGTCCGCCCCACACGGTTCTCTGTCCTGGTCCCCATGCCGCGATTTATTGTTTATCTCAGGACGCCTGTTTTATAGTCGATAGTCTGCTCTGGCTCGACCATCGACCGGAGCCCTGCTCCCTATGTGCCTTTGAGTTATTCTGGCCCGGAGCCGGGCGTCGTGAGCCGAGTTCTACCTATGGATACGCCGCAGCTAGACCCCACAATTGACGAGTACCTGCGCAAGCGGCTGATGCCCGTGGAGGGCGCGATTCCCCACCTGGCCGGAATCGAGATGTACGGCAACTCCATTCCCGCCGGAACCGTGGGCGGAGACCTCTTCGAGTACATCAATTTTCAGCAACGCTATAACATCGACGCGCGCATTGCACGAGCGCTCAAGTTGTCCCGGCAATATCTCGAACCGCTGCCTCCAGGCCAGGCCGCCGCGAAATATGGTGGATGATCAAGTGCATTGGCTGGAATCGAAGGCGGACTACAACCCGGCGACAGCGGTGGCATACAGAAACGCCAAAAGCTCGGAGCAGCTGAGAATTGCGGAAGACTTGCAAGAGCTCCGGACCGCCGCCGGAGTGCTATTGGTGGATGCGGAGGGGCACGGGATCATCTCGGCGAAAATTGCCTCCACCGTGCACGATACTTTTCATGCGTTGATGCTGGCTGAACTCGATCGCTATGGAAAGACGACGCCTGGGTTCTTCGAGAAAATTAATCTCAGACTGGCGCAGTCCATCACGGCGCGCAATGCGTTGGGAAGAAATCCGGACGACAATTCGCGCGAGATCGCGACCATGCTGTACGGCGAGACCCGCCCCGAGGGACACTTCCGCTTTGTGAATTTCGGTCACCCGCCGCCCCTGGTCTTCTCCGCGGAATACGGCAGGTTCATGGAGATCAACCAGGGCACAATGGTGCAGTTCCTTGCCCTGGGCCTGGAAATTCCCGAGGACCATCCTGACCGCAATAAGTATTTCTCCATGAGCCTCAGGAAAAGACAATTGAGGTCCTCGGACGTGGCGGAAATCACTCTGATGAGCCCGGGAGACATTCTGTTCCTCTATACCGACGGGGTCTATGACGGCAGTGACGAAGAGGACCGCCTGCAAATCGAGCGCGTGATCCGTGATCACAAGGGCGAGTCGGCAAGAGAGATCTGTAACTCGATTCTGGAATACGCGGTAAAACAGGACCAGTACCTGCAGCAAATCGGGGAAGGGGACCGGATTGATGACAAGACAGTATTCATCATCAAGCGCAATTAATCCCCCACGGCAACCCAAACTCGCCCCACCAACGGCTCCCCGGTCAAAAGGACTTCATCCCCCAGAGAGAAAAATGAAGAGTCTAGGTCTTCCACGTTTGGGAACCCTGTGAAAACGGGAGAACTTGCCTCCTCAAGCTATCGCTAGCAATCTCATCTTCACCAAGACGCTTTCCTCCGGTGCATCCTGCCCATACGCGCAGTCTCTGGGTGGACAATCCAACCACCGGACAAACAAGCTAAAGACGAGGACTCTGGCAGCCGATGAATCAGGTGTACCGGGGCGGGGTTGCACCAACCGCCCTCCACTGTCACCGACAAAGAGACTGTGCCCAAATTATGGACCGAGTTCAGTTACTGCCAGACGCCACCGGTGAAGGGCAGAGCTGGAACCGGGCTCCACTGCACAAACAACTCCTTCTCGCCGCCGTCTTCCTGGCGGCATTCCTGCTCCTGGACGGCGCCTCGTCAGCATCGCAGGCCTGGGAAGGGGCGCCGGCCTGCTACCTGCCCGTGGGGCTGACCCTGGCCGTGTTGCTATGTGGCGGATTGCGTTACGTTCCCCTGATATTCATTTCCAGCCTGGTCGCGGCGGTGGTGAATTATCATCGGCCGCTTTATTCCTGGGCCGGGATCCCGGGTTCGACAACGATTTACTTCGCCTATATAGCCGGTGCGGCAATTCTCCGAGGACCGTGGCGCATCGATTCCAGGCTCGGCACCCTGCGCGATGTGGGCAGGTTTGTGCTGATTTTTCTCGGCGCGGCCATCGTCAGCGCTCCTCTCGGCATGCTGACTCTGCTCGGAGACGATATCGTTCATCGCTCCGACGCCCTAAAAACAACCCTGGACTGGCTGGCCAGTGACGCGGTTTCGATCGTTACCTTCGCGCCTTTTCTACTCTTGCATGTGGCCCCGCGGGTAAGCCGCTGGTTGAGCCCGGTAGCGGGCATCCCTCTCCCGGCTGAGGTGCGGCGTCCCACCTCTCTCCTGCAGATGCTGGAGATGGCCGGGCAGGCTGGAATTATTCTCGTGGCCGTCTGGCTGGTGTTCGGCTGGGCGGCCGCCATGCCATACCAGCCTCTCTATTTATTTTTCGTGCCCGTGGTCTGGCTTGCGGTTCGTCATGGTCTGCCGGGGGCAACCCTGGCCACGTTCGCCATCAACGTTGGAATGACCTTCGCCGCCTGGTTCGTCCAGGCACCCAGCGGGTCCTTACCGCGGTTGCAACTGGCCATTCTGGCGCTTGGACTGACCGGTCTGTGCCTGGGGGCCGTGGTTTCCGAACGCAGACGGTCGGAGTCCGCTCTGCAATCGAAAACCGCTCTCCTGGAGGCTCAGGCGAACTCCACTATCGACGGTATCCTGGTGGTGGACGAGCGCGACCAAAGGCTCATGCACAACCAGAGGCTGGTCGAGCTGTTCAGTGTCCCGGCTGAAATTCTGGCTGACAGCGGCGACTGGCCATTGCTCTCCCATGTCCTCACCCTGCTCAAGGAGCCTGAGTCTCTTCCTGGCCAAGGTGCGCTACCTCAACAGCCATCTCGGCGAGATCAGCCGTGACGAAATTGAGTTGAAGGATGGAACGATTCTGGACCGTTATTCCTCCCCCGTGGTGGATCAGCGCGGCAAATATTTCGGACGTATCTGGACTTTCCGTGACATTACCAGCGAAAAAAAGACCGAGAGGGCCCTTCAGACCGCAGAGGAGAAATTCCGGCAATTGGCGGAAAACATTCGTGAAGTGTTCTGGATGATGAACCCGACCGCGGACGAGATCCTGTATGTGAGTCCGGCCTATGAAGAACTCTGGGGCAGGAGCTGTGACAGTGTTTACCAAAACCCCATGTCATGGGAGGAGTCGATTCACCCCGACGACCGGGAACAGGCGCAGCTGGCTTTCGCCAGACAACTGCAGGGCGAACCGTTCGAATCGGAATACCGCATACAGACCCCGGACGGCCAGGAAAAATGGATCAGTGACCGGGCGTTTCCGGTTCGCGACCAGGGCGGGAAAACGATTCGGGTGGTCGGAATTGCGATGGAGATCACGGAGCGCAAGCGCTACCAGGAGGAGTTGATTGGCGCGGTGGAAGCGGCTGAAATCGCCAACCAGGCGAAGAGTGAATTCCTGGCCAACATGAGCCATGAAATCCGCACTCCGATGAACGGGATCATAGGCATGACAGAACTGGCCCTCGATACCGAGCTCAGCCACGAGCAACGTGAGTACCTGAATACGGTCAAGACTTCCGCCGCTTCCTTGCTCTCGCTGGTCAACGACATCCTGGATTTTTCAAAAATTGAGGCAGGCAAATTAGATATAGAAAATATCGCTTTCGATCTACGCGGCATGCTTGAAGATACGATCAGCATCCTCAGTGTCCGGGCCCAGCAGAAAGGGCTCGAACTCTCCTGCCACATTTCCGCGGAGGTACCCGATCATCTCATCGGAGATCCAACCAGGCTCAATCAGGTCGTGATCAATCTGGTGGGAAATGCGGTGAAGTTTACCTCCGCGGGAGAGGTCATTGTTAAGGTTGAGGTCGAGTCAAGTACGGTAAGCCGATCGGTCCTGCACTTCAGCGTGGTCGATACCGGTCCCGGAATTCCCCCAGCGAAACAGCAGGTGATCTTTGAGGCCTTCGCCCAATCCGACAGCTCGATGACGCGGAAATATGGCGGCACCGGCCTCGGTCTCTCGATCTCCTCGAGGCTGGTGGGGTTGATGGCGGGCAAGCTATGGGTGGAAAGCCATTCCGGCCAGGGCAGCACCTTTCATTTCCGCGTGCCTTTTGGCCTGCAAACCCAGCCACGACTCAAGCCGGCCTCGGTCAACCTGGAGATGCTTCGCGATCTCTCCATCCTTATTGTGGATGACAATGCGACCAATCGGACCATCCTGCGTGAGACGCTTACCGGCTGGCACATGAACGCGGACGAGGCCGAGGGCGGAAAGCAGGCCCTGGAGCAGATGCGCGCCGCGCAGGCCTCCGGACATGCCTATCGCCTGGTCCTGCTGGATGCGCAGATGCCGCATATGGATGGATTCGAAGTGGCAGCGCTGATTCAGCAAGACCACCGCCTGCGAGAATCGGTCGTGGTGATGTTGACCTCGGCCGGCCCAAAGGGCGACGCCGCTCGCTATAAAGATTCTGGCATTAAAGCCTACTTGTCGAAACCAATTAAACGAGCGGACCTTTTGGAGGCGATAAAACTCGCCCTGATGGGACCGGGAAAAGTGGTTGAGTCCGAGAAGGCTTTTACCTCGACCCCGGTGAGGCAGCGGCATCTCAGGATCCTGCTGGCGGAAGACAACCTGGTAAACCAAACCGTAGCGGTGCGATTCCTGGAGAAACGGGGACACGCGGTCGTTCTGGCCGAGTCCGGAAGGCAAGCGCTGGCGGCATGGCAGGAACAATCCTTCGACCTGATCCTGATGGATGTGCAGATGCCGGAAATGGACGGCCTCGAAGCCACGGCGCTGATTCGAGAACAGGAACGGATGGGCAATCCGGAACGGCTGCCGGGAAAACATGTTCCCATCGTCGCCATGACCGCTCACGCCATGGTAGGAGATCGCGAACGCTGTCTGGCGGCGGGCATGGATGACTATGTCGCGAAGCCCATTCACGCAAGCGACATGTTCGCGGCGATTGAGCGGGTCATGGACAGCTCTCGAACCTCCGCGCGCACCAAGTCCAGCCGGGCTGGGTCCAGCTAGTGTCCTCCCGCGGAAATTCGTTGAAGTGATATTGTCATCCCGACCGGAGCGGAGCGAAGCGAGCCCAGTGGAGAGCCTGCCCTGAGCGAACTCCGAGTGCACGCGAGCGGGAGTCGAATGGGGACCCGCTGTTTCAGCCAGCTCGACCTTCGCCATGTATTTCTGGGACAAGCACAGGAGGATGTGAGCTGGCCGCCCCAGTAACAGCATGAGAGCTATCCGATCATTTCGGAGAATCCGAACCGGGCTGGTACCAGAACACCCCACCCTTTGAAATCGGCGGCAGCGTATAGGAGACAACTCCGCCGTTACGCACTCCCCTCACTTCCTTCACTTCGCCCATGAAAGGCAGGAAGAAGCCAGGGCCTTCAGTCTCGGACGGCACAGTAACTCGAATTCCGGTCTGCACGGTTTGCACCGGATTCACTCCGCCCTGCAGGCCCGCGAAATTCGCCAGGAAGACGTGCGGCTTTCCCTCCACCAGGGCGACGGAGGTGGCCACCTGAGGCGAAGCTTCAATTCGAACGCCCGATCCAGACTCCAGGTTCTTTAGAAAGGCCGCTTGTGAATCAGGCGTGGTGTGTTCAAAGTCAGATTCCAACGCCGCTACGTAGGCTTTTCCTGGGCAAGGTTGAATTCGGACGAGGTTCGGAGCCGGGGGAAGTTGGGCAGCGTCCGTGCCGGTAATGATAAGTTTCCTGCCGGCTCCAACGTATTGTTGTAGCCACGTTTTCTCGGAGTCACTCAAGATACGCACATCCGGCAGAATCAGGCTATCGCCCTTGAATTCGGTCAAGGTGCGCGGGGTCACGATCTGAAACTCCATGTGCTTCTGCATCAGCAGAATCAGAATGCCGCGATAAGAGGGAATGAATTCGTTTGCGTAGTAATTGCGCGTTGAAGGGAGAAAAATAGACTCCAACCGGATGAATGGGGCTGCGGGGCAGGTAGAAAGTTTTCTGATGCGCCTCAATCCAGGAGAAGATCTTTTTCCGGGTGGCGAGATCGTTTGAGCCGGCCATGGAGTGGCCGGGGGCGTCCCAGAAATTTGCGCCGGCCATGATCTCCGACATTGCCAGGTTCATCATGGACTCGGGTTTGTCCACCTTCTTGTCGCCATCCCACGAGTAGTTCAGGATCCATGTGGGCTTGCCCTGCGCGAAAGCGCGGAAGGAATGCATCCCCACCTGGTAGGCGAACCAATCCAGCGGAGCTCGCGAGGACGCCATGTGATTGCCGTTGCCGAATTCGTACTCGTGCGCAATCACGTCCACCACGGGGTAAAGGCTGTACACATCCGCGCCCACCCGCACCGCCTCCTGCTCAATGCCAGGATAGATTTCAGGAATGGTCTTGATCTGCGGGTTCACCGATTTCGCATTCACGTCAATCTCATGCATGAAATCGGTGAATGTCTGGATGCGGAAATCCACCCACTTGCGAAAGTTGGCGTCGTTGAAGTCGCCGAGCTTCAGGTCTTTTCGTGCGTCCAGCCCGGTCTGCTTCTTGAACTCGGCCACCGTGTAGTCGTCGAAGCTGGCCCAGGTGTTTTCCCAGCCATCGAAGTGCGTCATCCAGTACGGGATGTCAACGTAGATGCCGTCAATGCCAGTGGCGGCAATCTGCCGCACTCGCTGCATGTAGATCTTGCGCCACTCCGGCGCGTACGGGCTGACCCAGACATCTTCGTCGCCTTTTCGGATCCAGAAAGCGGAGCCGCCGCCAAAAATCGCCGGCTCGCCGGTAATTTTTCGCTGCAGCCAGTCGGGATGTTCCTTGGCCATGGTGTGCGGAGTCTGGTCCGCGTTGGCCGTAATGCATTCCGTGCCTGCGATATATACAAAGGCGTGATTGCCCGCCTGGTGCGCTTTCTCGGCCACCGCCCGGATGGCGCGCAGTTTTTCTTCTGGATTGACGAAACTCTCGTACCGCCCGGGAATATCGTTGTCCACTTCGATGCCAAAGACGTTGCTTTCCTGGGCGTTGCGGACGATCTGTTCCGCATTGTCGGTCTTCAGGCCGTACGCCCCGATGCGCACGTAGTGGGTCCAGTCCTGGCCGGCAGGGAATTGCTGGGAGAGGCCGAACCCGGCAAGCAGGATGAGAAGCGCGAAAGTCAGGACAACGCCAAAGCGGTTCAGCTAAACGTGACGGAGCAGGCACGGGATGATATCTCCTTGGCAGGTTCGAGGCCTTAGGTTTCTTTGCGTCCTTTGCGGCATCTTTTTGCGAACTTTGCGGTTCAAGATATTGATTTCAGCGTGCATGCGAGATCAAACACGTTAACCGCAAAGGGCGCAAAGGAAATGCCGCAAAGGACGCAAAGAAACCTACACGTCAGCCCGGCACTCCGGCAGGGTTGGGCGCCCACCAAACCGCAGCGGGCGCTATCCGGACTAGAACTGAAAACGCGCTCCGAATTGCATCCTGCGATAGTTGTTGGTGGTCGAGGTTACAGTCCCGAAACTGCCGTCTCCCGATCCCACATCTGGAAACGCAAAGCGCTGGTGGTTTGCCGCATTGAACATTTCGGCACGCACCTGCAGCAGCTTGCCTTCCCGGATGGTGAAATCCTTGGAAAGCGAAAGATCCACGTTGCGAACCCCGTCCCCGCGCAAATTCGAAAAATGCCGGGGCGCGTTGCCCGGAATGTTGTCCCCCGGATCGGCGAAGCAGTCCTGGTTCAGGTATGGGTCTCCTGTCTTGGCCGCGTCGTGATAGCTGATTCCGGTCGCCAGCTGCGAACACACTACGTTCGGTCGTTGGTTTCCGTCCGTCAGCCGGGAGTTGCTGTCAATGATTGCAATCGGCTGCCCGGTCTGTATGGTCAGGAAAGTATTCAACGACCAGCCGCCCACGATCGCATCCGCCAGGTTGCCCATGCCGCGCCCAATCCAGCGCCCGCGCCCCACCGGCAGATCAATGATAAAGGCTGTGGTCAGCCGGTGCGTGGCGTCGTTCGCACTGATGCCATGCTCGGCCCGCAGATTGTCCAGCAGTTGGGGATTGTCAAACTCCAGATTCGTCAGCCACGAATTTCGTCCCGACGAGGAATCGTCGGTCGACTTCGAGAACGTGTAGTTCCCCTCGAAGCTGATGTAGTGGCTGGCTCGCTTCTGGAATCGAACCTGGAGCGAGTGATACCACGAGGTTGCAATCAGGCGCGGCAGACCGGCAAAGCCTCCCGCGAACTGCGGATACGGCTCCAACAGGAGTCCCTGCGGGATCTGGTCCTGCACGTACAGCGAATCGGCCACATCGGCGGGGTTGAAGATCGGCGTCGCTGGACAGTACGATGCCGGCGATGCCACGGTTGCAAAGAAGCACTGAAAAGGATTGGGAACTGGGGTGGCGAGGAAGTCGCTCACCGCCGTATTGTCCGGATCGTGCGTGGGATTCAGTTGCGCCACCAGCGCCTCGCGAATGCTCGAGGGCAGGAAGTTGCGCTCTCGCGTGGAAACTGATGCACCTGCCCAGGGAAGGTGCGTGGCGCGGTTCGCGGCGTAGTCTGCCGCGATCACGATTTGGCCCGGCAACAGGTGCTGCACTCCCAGGTTCCACTGGTAGATTTCGGCATTGCGCGCGACGCCCGTGTCCAGGTCGCTGCTGTTGCCGAATCCCCAGTTCGCCAGCTTCCCATAGGTTCTGCCTTGTGGCGGCGCCAGCCCGGCCGGGAAGGGATTTTCCAGCGTCGCATATTGTGTCACATAGTTGTCGGTCGTGAAGTACAGTGGCGCGGTTTTCGAGAACGAAGGCCCGGCGTACTGGAAATTGGTGGCCACGTTCATCCCATAGAAAACGCCCGCCCCGCCCCGGAGCACCGTGTTGCTCGCCAGCTGGTAGGCGAATCCAAAGCGCGGAGCAAAGTTGTTCCGATCCACCCGGGCGTTGCGATGTCCAGAGTCCGCGAACACCGTCGTTCCCATTAATTGCCCGATTTGCCCGAAGTCGAAGGTGGGGTCCGCGCTGCGAGCCACGGGGATGGAAATCCCCGTGTCCCCGGTAAAATTGCTGTACTGCAGCTGGTTGTTTCGCTCCGAATAAGGTGTGCTCCACTCGTAGCGCAGGCCAATATTCAGGGTGAGTTTGGGAGTGACCTTCCAGTCATCCTGCACGTAAAAGGCGGTCTCGACCGATTTATCCGCTACCGACGGAATGATGTGCAGTTGGGAATCCTCCGGCGAGGGATAACCAACCAGCATGGTCGCAAATGGATTGCCCTGATTGTTGTCTCCCAGGCCGCCATTGGGATCCTGGGTGGTTACGTCCCGCGTGAAGTTGAAAATTCCCGTGGGATTGTCCGGCTGAAAGAAGTTGTTGAAGAATTGTCGTTGCTCGCCGCCGAAGGTGATCGAATGCGGCCCTTTCACCCACTGCAACGACGACGAGTAGCTGTAGAGAGAGTGCGCAAAAGCGGTGTCCACGCAGCACTGGGTAAACATGGAGAGGAAAGGGTCGCCCACGTTGATGGCGGGTATCCGGTCCAGTCCGTTCTGGTCCAAAATGGCCGGCAACCCCACATCACTCAATGTCGGATAGTGATTGCTTATACCGGGCGCGTGTACCCGATCGACGCTAAAGCGGCTCGTCCACAGTAACGTTGGCTTGATCGCCCAGTTATATTCAAGGTTGCCGTTCTGTACCGTCGTGAGGTAGATCACTCCATCGCCCTGGTCCCCATTGCCGACGATGGTCGGAACGGTGAACGAATTGTGTCCTCGGCTGTATCGGCCACTGATCTTGTGGTTGTTGGCGATCTGGTGATCGATCTTCACATCGAACTGCCAGGCTGGGGCGGTCGCCAATGTCACGGCGCGGAAGTTTGGGTCCGGATAGACCGCGTCCGGCACATTGGCATGCGGGTACAGATTCAAGATCGCCTGCCCGATGGGATCGATGTTGGCCGCGGGAATCTTGTTCAGAATTCCTCCGTCCGAAAATTGCTCGCGCGGACATACGAAGTTCGGGTCCGTGTTCTTCGCACAGGGATCGTAAATCCCCGCGCTGGCCGTGTCGGGATTGCTCGGATCCGGCAGGTTCGCCAGGCTCTGCGAGAAGTCCCCGGTGCGCTCCAGGTCCGTGGGCACAATCCCTTCAATGTTGACGGGATCCCGTTGCCGGGTTTTTTCGAAATCCACGAAGAAGAACGTACGGTTCTTGATGATGGGCCCGCCCACCGCGAAGCCGTATTGGTCGCGGACGTGATCGGGTTTTTCGCCAGTGTTGAAAAAATCCCGTGCGTCGAATGCTGACCGTTGGCCGTACCACCATCCGCTACCGTGAAACTTGTTCGTGCCCTGCTTCAACACGATGTTGACGACGGTCCCGCCGTTGTTGCCGAACTCTGCCGAGAAGCTGTTGTTCTGGAGCTTGAACTCCTGCACGATCTCCACCGAAGGCTGGTAGTACACATTGGAGTTACCGCCTTCACCCTGCTCCGGCGCGCTGAGGGGGCTGCCGTCGAGGGTGATCTGCGCGGTCGCGTTGCGCTGGCCGTTGGAGACGAAGTTGGTGCCTGCGGGATAGTTGTCGTTAATTCCCGAGCCCGTAGTCTCAGTTACTCCGCCCGCCAGGAACACCAAACCGAAAAGGCTCCGGTTGTACAGCGGAATGTCGCGCACGTATTCATTGCTGACGTCCGTTCCAAGGGTGGCGCTGTCGGTATCGAGCAGGGGAGGCGCTGTGGTGACCTCCACCGTGATATTGAAGCCGACCGGCTTCAGGCTGAAGTTCAGAGTTGACTGCTGGTCAACCGCCAGCACTACGTTCCGGCTCTCCGCGGACCGGAAGCCGGCCGCCTCCACCTTGATGGTGTAGGTGCTCGGTCGCAGACCGGTCAGAAGATAGAGTCCGTGGTCGTCGGTGTGAACGCTGGTGGAGACATTGGTGCCGTCGTTGGTGATGGTCACCAGCGCATTTACCACCACGGCGCCGGTCTGGTCGGTTACGTTACCGCGCACCTGGGCCGTATAACTCGCCTGACCCACGGCGTTCTGTGCCAGTAACAAGGAAATGGTTAGGGCGATGCCGAAGAGGAACTGAAGGCGGCGGAACTCAACGCGTAAGCCTGTCATGTCGATCCCCTGTACGAACAGGATGGAAATTAAAGAGAACGGTTGCAATGTTTCAGATCATTGCGATAGTTATCTTTTACTTTCGATCATCCACAGGAGTCAAGCGAAAACGTCAGAAAACAACTGATCCGTACACTGCGGCAGGGTTGGCGGGGCCGAACCCGGAACTTACGTTTCCTTACGTTCTATGCCATTGGGTAGCGCTGGATGGGCAGAAAAACCATTGGTCGCAGGCGCCCCGGTTGACCGGGACTGCCGCTCAGTCCGCGCCTTTGACAGCCGGCACGTCGAAACCGTAGCGCCGAAAAAGGTCGCCCGCCGCGGCCGTTCTGAGGAATGACAGGAATTGCCGGGCCGTCTCCTTATTCTTGGAATGGCCAAGGATAACGCAGGCCTGTTCGATGGGCGGGTAATCGCCGTCGGGAACAGCTGCATAACGGCCTTTGTCTTTCATGTTTGGAGACAACGCTAGCGACAGGGCGATGATGCCCGCATCCGCCGATCCCGAAAACACAAACGACGCGGTCTGTGAAATGTTTTCGCCCAGCACAAACTTGTCTTTCAACCTGTCATAGACGTTTTGTTTCCGCATGGCTGCGACCGCGGCCTGCCCGTAGGGAGCGTGTTCCGGATTGGCGATAGCGACCTTATGTACGGAAGGGGCCAGGAGCGCCTGCATCCCGGAACTCAGGTCGATTTTAGACTCGTTCGGGACCCAGATTACGATTTTGCCTTTCGCATACTGGTAGTAGCTTCCGGGTTCGGTCAATCCGGCGGCCTCCAACTTTCTGGGATAGCCCAGATTCGCGGAAAAGAATATGTCGAAGGGAGCACCGTTTTGAATCTGCGGAAGAAGTTTCCCGACGAACCGTAAATCACCTTGACAGTCTTGCCCGTGTCCTTTTCGAACCGGGCAGCCATCTCCTGCATGGCCGATTGCAGGTCGGCAGCCGCAGCTACTGTGATTTCCTGTCCTGCGCATAACTGACAGACCAAGGCAAGCAGCAGAACCAATATCGGTCTTCGGACATTCATACCCTGTTTCCTTTACGCTCCGCAGGCAGGTCACACGCGAAGAATCATGACCTCGGTTGCCTTGATCAGCGCGGCTGCGGTCTGCCCGGGTTTGAGGTTCATCTCGCGGGCCGAACTGGCCGTGATGATCGAGGTGATCTGCTGGCCGCCGATTGAAATCTTTACTTCCGCCATGAGCCCGCTTATGCGGACTCCGTCGATGCGCCCGGTACGCGGCCCCGATTACAGGGACATGGACATTGCGTTCATCAAGCACACACGGCTGCGGGAACAACTTGATTTGGAATTTCGCGCTGAGATCTTCAACCTCACCAATGCGCCGGCGTTCGGCCAGCCCAACGGCGTGCTGGGCAGCAGTGCCTTCGGGACCATCACGTCCACCGCAACCGATCCTCGCGTAATGCAGTTTGGACTCAAGCTGAACTACTGAGGCGGGACGCTCGCGCAGCCAAGGAGTCGCCATCACTGCGTGGACCAGTATTGGTTGAAGCCAGCATAATCCGACGGCAAATTGGCGAGGATGGTGCGCCGCAGTTCCAGCATATCAACCGAACCCTGCTTCTGATAGAGCACCTTGCCCCCGGGAGCGAGCAGGACCGTATAAGGCACGGCTGACTCCCATTTAGGATCGAACGCAGCCTGCAGGGCGGCAGTATCGTCCGATGCGAACAGAAGATTGCGGCTGGTGGCATGCATCTTCTCCAGAAAGTTCATGACCCCGTTTTTCTCATCCGGCATGTTGGCCGATACCGTCACCAGTTCCAGATCGCGCACACTGTACATGCGGTAGGTTTCCTCGAAATCAGGAAACTCGTGCACGCAGGAACCACACCAGGTGGCCCAGAAGTTGACCAGCAAAATCTTGCCGGTGGGATTTGCCCGCAGCGCCGTGAGGTCGGCGGCCGAGACCAGGTCGAGTTTCACCGGTTGCGCTTCAATCTTGGCCAGGGCACTCAGTCGTGAGGCCTGCTTCTCCTGCCACTTGGTGGAGCAACCGAAGACTCCAGTGTGTTTAACCGCCACCTCGTGGTGCGCCAGCAGAGCGTCGATTGCGTTGCGCGCATCCTGTGTTTTTACCAACTCGGTGCGATAGCTGTTGTCGATGCGCCCTTCGTAGCGCAGATGCCGTTCCTGGTCGAAGATGAAGACATGAGGCGTTGCTTGCGGGCCGTAGGCGCGGGTGACGGCCTGAGTCTCGCCGTCGTAGAGATAGGGATATTGCAGATGCTTGTACTCGGCCCGGATTTTCATTTCGTCGAGGCTGTCGCTTATGTCGGAAGAGTCCAGTTCGTCAATGCGGATGGCTTTCGGATCGTTGGGCTGGATCGCAACCACGGCCACGCCCCGGTTCTTGTAGTCGGCGGCGAGTTGTCCGATGCGGCGCTCGTACATCTGCGCAATCGGGCAGTGATTGCAGGTGAACACCACCACCAGGATGGGGCTGGCTGAATATTCGCTGAGACTATGGATCCTGCCGTCGACACCGGGGAGTTCAAAGTTCGGCGCGGTCGAACCGAGCGGCAGGATGGGATGCGCCTCTTCGGCCCACAGGCAGGATGAAAGCACCAGGAATACGAGGACTCTCCACATTGTGTTTCTGTCCTTTTGCCCCGCGTGGCAGCGACTCTTCGTTCATCCGCTAGGCGAGCCCACGGGCAAATTCCACGTTTTGCTTCATGTCGCCGTCAACATCACCTTCTTTTTCATACTCGACGGCGACCAGGCCGGCGAAATTCTGCCGATGCAATTCTCTCATCACGTCAGAAATCCTGGAGATGCCTCTGCCCAGCAGCACATTGACTTCGCCGCCCGAAGCCTCGACATCTTTGAGATGCACCAGCTTCAAGCGGGCGCCCAGTTTGCGGACAGCGTCCACCGTATCATGGCCGCAAGATGCGAAGTGTCCCACGTCTGCGGTGGCGCCGACGGTGGGCGAAAGTCCCGACAAGGCCCGCAAGACATCCTCCGCACTTTCGTAAGCGAATTTTTCGCCTTTGAAGTAATGATTGTGGATCCCGAATGTCATGCCGGCGTGGGAAAAACGCTGATCAATACGCTTGAGAATGCCGCCGGTGGCGTCGCCGGTGACGTTGCCGGCGCCCAGGATCTGCGCGAAACGCAACGAGTTCTCGAGGTCGAGGTCATCCTTGATGGTCGCGCTGTAGTACGACACACAGCGAATGCCGGCTGCGTCAAGCTTGCTCCGCGCCGAACGGAACAGATCGTCGCCGGGATGAGTCATCAGCATGAACTCGCCCCGGGACATTTCGATTTCAGAAACGTGCAGGGCGTTCAGTTGCACGATCATGTCATCCATCGACAGATTGTGATAGCTGTAGGTGCCAATCCCGATGTCAAGCTTGTTGGAAGCCTGCATCGGCAAAGCAGCCGCAAGCAGTCCAGCCCCGGCAATCCTGGCGAAGGTTCTGCGTGTAATGGCTGGGGCAGGGTTGTTCTGACTCGTCATGTTTCTCGCTTATCTATGGGTGAGCTCACTCATGGGCGGGTACCGGCCGCGGAGTCACATCCGCGTCAATCATCCCGGTGGCCCATTTGATAGCTTCGATAATCATCTTCTGGAATTCCGGTTTGTCCCAATTGTCCTCGACGTGTCCCAGCGTGGTATAGAAGACGCGCCCCTTGCCATACATTTTTGCCCAGGTCACGGCGAAGTCGCGGTCGGTGCGATGGACATTCTTGTTGGCCAGGTCGAGCTTGCCGGCATCCAGGCGCATGAGCACGCGCACCTTGTCGCGCGAATAATTTCTCATCTGGTAAATCTCGTCGCGAAGTACGAAAGCTTTAGGCCACTGCTGCATTCCCGGGAAAGCCGGGTCTTCCACGAGAATGGGGGCGTCGAAGGTCCCCCAAGGATGTTCATCGTAATAACCTCCCAGCATCTCGCCGTATTCCGGCCAATTAACGAAGGTAATGGCGGCGCTGTGGATGCCGATGAAACCCTTGCCATCGTCATGAACGAAGGACAGGAAGTCGGCTTTCTGCTGGGCGTCCATTTCAAGGTCGCCGCCGGTGAAGAAGAGCACGGCGTCGAAGTTATCAAGATTCTTGGCGTTGTACTCCAGCTTCTTCTTGGTCAGGGCCTCGGTGTCGGTGCGGAGGGTGGTGTCCCACAGGCCGGTCTCCCGTCCCAGGCGTTCGATGGTGGACATGGCGTGGGATACGGACTCGTGCCGGTATCCTTTTTCTTCCCCAATTACCAGCAGGTGCTTTTTTTGCGGGCCAGCCGATTGGGCCAGGCAAAACGTGCTTAGTATGGCGGATATAAAAAGAGTGTGAAGGATGATCTTCATGCTGTCCTGTAATCGAAAATTATGCTCAAGAATTCACTTGCTCGCGACCGGGGTCCTACCGTTCGCGGCTTGTTTCTCCTCCGGCTGCAAGTCCTTGGGTGGCATGTCGGCGTCATAGACCAGGTTAAAAAAGCCGACCATCATCTCGTCCCAGCTTTGCTGGCCCCAGATTACAGTCTTCGTGGGATCTGGATTCTCCGGATTGTGCGCTGAATTGTCGAAATGCGCCGTGCACTCGATGCGCGTGCCCTTGGGCAGGACAATCGGCTTTTCGAGGTTGTACCAGAGCTGCCAGTGCCAGTTGTACGCGGGCACGCGCAGCAGCGTCCGGGTCTCGCCGTTGGGGAACACCAGGCGGTATTCAAAATCCTTGCCGCGCGTGTGCATGTGCGGGTGCAGCGAGGCCAGCGTCACTTCCTTGCGTATTTCAAAAGAGGCGTCCACGCGAAAATTCGGGTCCTGCGGAGGAATCTTGAAAGTACCGTTGCTGGCCGACAGCGTCTGTACCCGCTTGGCTGGTTTTTCCTTGGCAAAAACCAGGCCGAGTTTGGTCCGGTCCATCACCGCTTTTCCATTGGGCGTGTAGTGGACTTCGAACACGATATCGGAACCCGCCTTGATCAGCTTGGCCTCGCCGGGAGGCAGAATTTCCGCCGGCTGACCCGGAGCGTAGCCAACCAGAAAATCACTGGGCAGCGCGCTGGTGTCAACTTTCTCGTCTGTCTTCGAGGGTACCGCTTCAAAAAATACGCCGGGCTTGTGATCCTTGAAGTAGTTGGAGCCAGGCTCACGCACATAAGCAATGATGTGATGGACCACGGAACGCTCGGTGGGCCGCACCTCGGCCGCCTGAACCCATTTATCTTCCGTGAACCCGGTGGGGACGATGACGTACTGGTATTCCACCATGCCGGATTCAGGCACGGCGAACTCGCGGGGCAGCTGCAAGACTGCGTCTGGTTTCGGAATGCCCCAGCCCTCGACAAAATTCAGCGGCGCGGGCATGTCTTTGGGATCGCCTTTCGGGGCGCCGGCCGTCACCCAGGCCACAATCGTATGAATGTCCTCCTGGGACAACGATCGATCATTGGCAAAATGGCCATATTGCGGGTCCGCAAACCAGGGAGGCATGATTTTCTGCTGTACCGCCAGCTTGATGGCCCCCGCCCAGGGCCGTGTGTCTTCATACGTGAGCATCGAGAAGGGGCCCGCCTCGCCCGGACGATGGCAGCTTTGGCAATTCTTCTGAAAAATGGGCGCTACGTCTTTGGTAAATGTCGGGGCCGTCATACTGCCCATTTGCGCGAACAGGCATGCGGAACAGAGCTCCAACAGCAATATTGAGAGGACGCGGTTCATGGGATCGTTCTCTGGGCTCGAGGTCTCGGTTCAGACATTATGAAGACAGGCCTGTGATCCTATCAATTTGTCAGTCCGAAGTGGAAGTTCTCTTTATTGGGGGTAGTGGGTCAGTTTCGTGATAAGGCACGGCAAGTGCATGAACCACGAAGGGCACGAAGTATCACGAAGGCTTTGTTTTGCAGGGTTTCCTTCGTGTACCTTCGTGCCCTTCGTGGTTCATGGTCTCCAAACTGACCCACTACCTTATGGGATTTAGTTAGCGCCGGCGTCCCGCCCACCCGTTGGAAAGCCGTATCTGCTAGCGGTGCTTGGGCAACTCGACATTCTTCCGCGGCGGGCTAGCGCGCCCCGGACAGCCGCCGGGACGGCGGCGCTACCAGGTCAGGAGCAGCTTGTATGGGGACGGTCAGATGGGTATACTGGCGCCCGTTCCCAATCATAGCCGGGGGTATTCTATGGACTCGACCAGCCAACCTTCCAAGTGGACGCCTTACGAGGTAAAAGCGGCGTCGATTCTCTACGAACGCCGAACCGAAGATCTGCAGTTGGAACAACTTTGGATTCGTCTCCACAAAAAGATGCGGGAGGCGGAAAGCCGGGCCTCGGAACCAACCGCCGCGTAGTTACTTCCTGGCAATTCAGCAAGAGTCCTGACCGTGCCACCCGCCCAGTTGCAGCGGGATTCCGTAGTCCGTCATTGTGATTCCAGATCACAGCCGGTAATGGCCGGTCAAAAAACAGTCTTCCTGTCTCGATACCGTGGTTTGGGAAGCGGTACAATATTCTGGCTTCGCCCAAACAAACCTGTCGCTCCCTCTGGTGGCGGCTCGACCAGACCCTCGCATTAGTTTTGAGGAAGATGTCATTGTGATTGTTGGCGTCCCGAGAGAAAGTTATCCCGGTGAGCGGCGCGTGGGACTGGTTCCCATGGTCGTGCCGACTCTGGCCAAAGCGGGCTTTGAAGTTGTCATCGAGACCGGCGCGGGCGTTGAAGCGGGCTACCGCGACGCGCACTATGTTGAAAAGGGCGCAAAGATTCTCCCTGACCGGACCGCCGTCTTCCACGCAGCCGACATCGTGGTGCAGGTGCTGTGCTACGGCTCCAACGATGCCACCGGCGCAGCCGATCTTCCTCTTCTGCGCCGGGACCAGGTTCTGATCGGGTTCCTGCGCCCGCTGGGATCGCTGGAAGTAATTCAGCAGATCGCCGCCACCGGTGTCACCTCATTCGCCATCGAACTGATACCACGCACCACGCGCGCCCAGAGCATGGACGCGCTCTCCTCGATGGGAACAGTCTGCGGCTACAAGGCTGTGTTGATTGCGGCTGAGACCCTGCCCCGATTTTTCCCCATGCTGACGACGGCGGCCGGAACCATCACGCCGGCTCGCGTTTTTGTGATCGGCGCGGGCGTTGCCGGGCTGCAGGCAATTTCCACGGCGCGCAGGCTGGGCGCGGTGGCCATGGCGTATGATCTGCGTCCCGCGGCCAGGGAACAGGTGCAGAGTCTCGGAGGCCGATTTATTGAGCTCCCGATCGAGGCCAAGGATGCCCAGGATGCGCGCGGCTATGGCACGCAGCAGGACGAATCCTTCTATCGCCGGCAGCGGGAGCTTCTGGGGCGGGTAGTGGCGGAGAGCGATGTGGTGATTGCAGCGGCCGTGATTCCTGGCAAGAAGCCCCCCGTGCTGGTAACGGAAGAAATGGTAAAGGGGATGGCGCCCGGTTCGGTGATCATCGATCTGGCGGCGGAGCGCGGAGGAAATTGTGAACTGACCCGCCCGGGCGAAACCGTGGTCGCCCACGACGTCACCATCATCGGTCGAATCAATGTCTCCACCGGCGTGCCTTACCATGCCAGCCAGATGTACGCGCGTAACATCACCGCATTTCTGCTGCACCTGGTGAAGGATGGCAAGGTGCGGCTTGATCTGCAGGACGAAATCATTCGCGAAACCTTGCTGACCCGGGGCGGGGAAGTGGTCAACCAGCGGGTGCGGGAGTTCTTCTCTCAGCCCGCGCTGGTTTCCGCGGGCGGGAATTAGAGTTCGGTTGGAGGAACAATGAGTTCCACGCTAATCAATGGCCTCTTCGTTTTCATGTTGGCGGCCTTCATCGGATTTGAAGTCATTCGGCGGGTTTCACCTTTGCTTCATACCCCGCTGATGTCCTTGACCAATGCCCTTGATGCCATCGCCGTGGTGGGCGCCATCGTGCTCGTCGGCCGGCACGAGAGCAGGCTTTCCTATGTGCTCGGCATGCTGGCGATCATCGCGGCGACCAGCAATATCGTCGGCGGCTTCCTGATTACCGATCGCATGCTCAAGATGTTCCACAGCAGCCGTCCGACGAAACCATGAACACCCTGCCCGTCACCCAGCCCGAAATCGAAATCACCTACCTGGTTGCCAGCATCCTTTTCATTCTCTCGCTGAAGTGGATGAGTTCGCCGAGCACGGCCCGGCGCGGTATCTGGGCAGGCGAAATCGGCATGCTGCTGGCCATCGCGCGGCACCTTGTTGCAGCACGGCATCGTCGATTACCGGGGGATTGCGATCGCACTGGTCATTGGGACCTGCATCGGAGTTCCTCTCGGAATGGTGCAGATGACCGCCGTTCCCCAGCGGACCGCGCTCAGCCACGCTTTCGGCGCCCTTTGCGTCACCCTGGTCGGCACGGCCGAGTTCTATCTTCGAAGTCCAGGCATCTCCCGCTTTACCATGGCGGTCCTGTCCGCCGAGGTCATCCTCGGCTCGCTGACCTTCACCGGCAGCCTGATGGCGGCGGGGAAACTGCAGGAGATCCTGCCGCAGCGCCCGCTCACCTATAAAGGCCAGAACCTGGTCAACCTGCTATTTCTCGCCGTCGCGGTGGCTGGAGCCGGCTACCTCGTTCTGCACCCCGGCGCGAGGCAGGTGTTTCCGATGATGATGGGGATTTCGCTTCTGTTCGGAGTGCTCATGATCATTCCGATCGGCGGGGCGGACATGCCGACCGTCATCTCCCTGCTCAATTCTTACGCCGGGCTGTCCGCAGCGGCGATGGGATTCGTGGTTGACAGCAAGCTCCTGATTATTGCGGGCGCGCTTGACGGTTCTTCGGGTTTCATCCTGTCCGTCATCATGTCGAAAGCCATGAATCGTTCGTTTGGCAATGTCCTCTTCGGCGCCTTCGGCCAGGTCCAGCCTGCGGCTGTCGCCGGACAGGAAGCCAAGACGGTGCGCAGCGCGACCGCGGAAGAAGCCGCCGCCATTCTCGCCGCCGCCAACCGGGTCGTCATCATTCCAGGCTACGGAATGGCGGTCGCCCAGGCGCAACACAAAGTGCGGGAGCTTTTTGACGCGCTCAGCAAGCGCGGCGTGGACGTGCGCTTCGCCATCCATCCCGTCGCCGGACGCATGCCGGGCCACATGAACGTGCTGCTGGCCGAGGCCGACATTCCCTACGACCGCCTGGTTGAGATGGACGACATCAACGGCGAGTTTCCGCAGACCGATGTTGCCCTGGTAATTGGCGCCAACGACGTCACCAATCCCGCCGCCCGCACCGATTCCTCCAGCCCGATCTTCGGCATGCCCATTCTCGACGTGGACAAGGCCCGCACCGTCATGGTGATCAAACGCAGCATGAGCCCAGGCTTTGCCGGCATCGACAATCCGCTTTATTACCTGGGCAAAACGCTCATGCTGTTTGGCGACGCCAAATCGTTCGTCAACGATATCGTTCGCGAGCTGGCCGGCAGCGGCCATTGACAGTCTGAAAAGTATTCAATCCTGGTTTTAGCTCTGTGGCGACCCTGCCGGGGCGCACTCCTGTTCCTCCATTTCCCGCGCCGCGCGATCCAGCAATTCATTGACTTCGTGATCCGAGACTTGCGAGAAATCGAAGTAAAACTGACCCACGCCATAAAACGGCTCCGGCGTCTCCAGGCAGACCAGATCGTCGACCTCGGTTCGGAGCTGGTGCAAGGTGGAAACAGGCGCCACGGAAACAGCAATCACAATGCGGGCTGGCTTCATCTGGCGCAACGCAGCGACGGCAGCGCGTATTCCCGAGCCGGTTGCGATGCCGTCATCCACGAGAATTGCCGTGAGGCCGGTCAAGTTTAGCGGAGGCCGATGACCGCGATATACATGCTCGCGACGTTGCAGCTCTTTTCTTTCCCTGATGGCTACCCGCTCAATGTCCAGTGGCGATATTCGCAGCGCGTCAACAATTTCGGGATTAAGGGCTCGAATGCCGCCGCTTGCAATGGCTCCAAAACCAAGCTCCTCATGCCCCGGAACACCTAGTTTGCGCAGCACCAAGACATCAAGCGGGGCCTTAAGCATTCTTGCCACCTCGAAGGCGACTGGAACGGCCCCCGCGCGGAATTCCCAGAACGATGACATCCTTGCGGTTGGCATAGTGACGCAACTGCCCTCCCAGCCTGCGACCAGCATCTGTTCGATTGGAGAAAATCATGGCTGCACCTCGTCGGGCCTGTCCGTTTGCGACGAAGAACAATTTTCGCGACCAGACGGATTTCCAATCGACAAAATAACAAGACCGAAATCTTCTGTATGTACTGGCAGTCACGGACCCCCGTGACTCAGGTCACGGCCTCGTAGCCAGCGCGATAGGTAGTTGTATTCGGAGGCCAGGCAGGATTCGCCGTCCGCCGAGGCACGTGCGAGAAGGGTGTGGTGACTGGCATCACAGGCTACGGTAAGCCCAATCACGCTATTTGGCGGCCACTAGTACTAGATTGTGAAGTGGAAGTGAGGAGGGATTTATGTCAACCCTTGCCGGATTACGAGAGCAGAAGCAGAGTGTGGGTTTCAAGCGAGTTCTGATTGCCACGGACTTCTCCGCAGTTTCCGAACGGGCCCTCGCTTACGCCCTTCCGATCATCCGCCGGTATCGTTCCCTGATCTCGATAGCGCACGCCATACTCCCGGAAAGCCGGGAGTCGATTACCTGGGACCCGCTGCCGCGAGAACTTGATCGCGAGCGGCTTGAGGCAGAGCAGGAAATGGCGCGCCTCGCCGCAGAGCCACGAATCAAGGACTTGAATCCTCATATGTTCCTGGAGCAAGGTCCAGTGTGGGAGGTGCTCTCATCGATCATGAACCGTGAGGACACTGATCTGCTGGTTCTGGGTACGCACGGCCGGGGAGGGCTGAAGAAAGTCGTGCTCGGGTCGGTTGCGGAAGAAGTGCTGCGTCGGGCTACGTGCCCAGTGCTTACGATCGGCCCCGGCGTTCCTTCGGCGGATCCCGGCAAGAGCGGATTCAGGACGATCCTGTTCGCAACCGATTTTGGACCCGCTTCGGCGAAGGCCTTTCCATATGCCTTGTCGCTGGCAGAGGAGTATCAGGCGAAGCTGATTCTTCTCCACATGTTGCCCCCCATGCCAATCGCGGTTATCGGTCCCGGCGCATATTGCCCCGGAGTGTTTGTCGCCGAAGAGTTGGCAGAGTGGCAGTCCACAACGAGTCGGGAGAGCGCTCGGAAGATGAGAGCACTGGTTCCTGCGGACGCCAGGTTGACAAGCCCGCCCAAAATCGTCGTGGGAAGGGATTTCCTGCCCGAAGGCGTATTAGGCACTGCGGCGAGATACAACGTTGAACTGATCGTCATGGGGGCGAACCAGGTTCCGTCAGCGCGCATGGCTGCGCACGCTCCCTGGGCCCTTACCCACGATGTCATCCATGAGGCCAGGTGCCCTGTTCTCACGGTCATGGCCTGAGGAGAGCGAGCGGAACGGGCCGGGTCTCGTGGCGTGGGAGAAAGTCCGAGTGGCCTTTTTTGGTGATCGGGCTATTGACGCCTCTTATGGCGCCGCATCAGCTTCAGCACTTCGAACCAGGTGATGCTTATGGATCCCAATACCAGCGCCAGGGCCAGATCCTTCAGGTGCGGAACGGAGAACTGAAAAAGTATCCTCAGGTAGGGAACGTACAGAACCACCAGAAGGGTTGAAGTGGTTCCAAGTGTGACCAGCCAGAGCGCTGGATTCCGATTTTCTCCTGTCTCGAGAACTGTCTTTATGGCTGACCGGTTGGCCCAGATCAGCACGACATTTCCAAATACAAGCGTAGTGAACGCAATCGTACGCGCGTCTTCGGATGTGTGTCCCGACCGCATTGAGAATAGGAATGTCGCGAGCACAGCCACAAACAGGCCAACCCCCTGGAGCAACCCGATGAAGACAGTTGAACGGTCGAAAAGGCGTGCGTCCGCGGCCCGCGGCCTTCGCAGCATGATTCCCGGCTCTGCAGGTTCAGCCTCAAAGGCCATGGAACATGCAGGGTCGATGATCAGTTCGATGAAGACGATGTGCAGGGGCATCAGCAGAATCGGCCAATCGAAGATCACCGGCAGAACCGACAGACCTGCGATGGGTACGTGGGCGGCAAAAACAAAGCGTACGGCTTTCGACAGATTGTCATAGATCCTTCTGCCCAACCGGACCGCCGACACGATGGCCGGGAAGTCATCGTCGGCGAGCACCAGGGCCGCGGCCTCGCGAGCCACGTCCGAACCTCTCGCGCCCATGGCAATACCGATATGCGCTGCCTTCAGCGCGGGCGCATCGTTCACGCCGTCGCCGGTCATAGCCACCACTTCTCCGTTTGCCTTGAGTGCCTCCACCAAACGCAGCTTCTGGTCGGGCCGCACCCGGGCGAACACATTGCAGTCGCGAACTCTTTCCTGCAGAGCATGCTCGTCCATCTGTTCCAGGGCCTCGCCCGTGATCGCCTGGCTGGAATTGGTGAGGCCCGCTTGCGCTGCGATTGCCCGCGCGGTCCCTGCATAATCCCCGGTGATCATCACAACTCGGATCCCTGCTGTGCCCAGTTCGGCGATGGCGCTCGGGAACGGCAGGGCGAATGGGATCGGCCAGGCCAATCAGTCCAACCAGATCGAGTTGCAGATGACGTTTGTCCTCCGGCAAGAGTTCGGGTGGCGAGATTCTTCCGCCGGCGACCGCAATGACGCGCATGCCAGCGTCGGTCATGCGCTTGAGCCCTTCATCGACTTTGCTTCGGGTCAGTTCGGGCATGAGTCATGAGTTTGAAAATCTCCTCCGGCGCGCCCTTGGCCGCCAGGAACGTGGAATGAATCGACTCGGCATAGGCTTTCGCCATCAGCATGCAGTCTGAGGACAGCGGGTACTCGGTGATCACTCTGCCCGGAGTCTGCTGCAGACTTGCTGCCGCATGGATCGCCTTGTCCACGGGATCCAGCGTGTTCTGATCGGATGCCAGGGCCGCCACGGCAAGCACTTGGTCGCGAGTCACAGTCTCCCGCCCTGACGGGTTGGCGAAAACTTCCTGCACCGTCATGCGGTTCTCGGTCAGAGTACCGGTCTTGTCCACGCAGATGACCGTAGCCGCGCCCAGCAGTTCAATCGCCGGGAATCGTCGCGTGAGCACTTTCTTGCGCGAGATACGCCAGGCGCCGAGTGCCATGAAGATCGTGAGAACCACCGGAAATTCTTCCGGCAGCAGAGCGATGGCCAGCGCCAGCGCCGACAGCATTCCCTTTATCCAGTTGCCGCGCAGCAGTCCATAGCCGACCGCGACTGACGCGCAAACCAGCAAGCTCACCAATCCGAAGACGCGGACCAGCCTGGAGGTCTCTTTTTCAAGGCTGCTCGACTCCGATTTGAGGCGGCCCAGGTCACGCCCAATCTTTCCGATCTCGGTTTGCGCACCCGTGCCGGTGACGATGGCAATCCCATGTCCGCGCACTACCAACGATCCCGAATAGACCGTGGAGGCGGCATCACCTTTCTTCCCAATCGAATCCCGGCCAACCACCGCCTGCTTTTGGACCGGAAGGCTCTCCCCTGTGAGCAACGATTCATCCAAAGCCAGCACGACGCTTTCGACGAGCTGTCCGTCGGCCGGGACGCGGTCGCCTTCATTGAGTACAACGATATCGTCGGGGACCACTTCCCGAGCCGGAACGCGACGCGTGCCTTCCGCCCTCACGACCAGCGCACGTGGACTGGTGAGATCGCGGAGCGCTTCCAAAGTACGTTCCGTCCTTTGCTTCTGAACCACGGAGATTCCGATCACCAGGAAGATGCTGGCTAGAATGGCAACCGCTTCACGCAAGTCCCCGACCGCGAGATAGACAACACCAGTGCTTAGCAGGAGCACGAGCATGGGTTCTTTGAGGGTGGCAAAAGCGATGGAGAACAAGGTCTGCTTATGCGCGCCAGGCAGAGTGTTGGGACCGTAGCGGCGAAGCCGGTCCCCGGCCTCGGCATCGGTCAGTGCTCGCCACGGTGTTGAGGCGGTATCCGTGGGCAAGGTTTGCGCCACATCAGCCTCGGATGGTCAGGACCGGGCAGGCTGCGTGAGCGATCACTCGATGTCCGAGCGCCCACGGGATGTGCGTGGTGGCCCGGTCCCAGTCACCGCCGCCGCGAATCCCCATGACGATCGCGTCAGCCTTGGTGCGGTCAGCGAACCCTGTAATGATCTTCACGGGATTGCCGAATTCGACGTGTATCGTTTCTATCCTCTTCAGGAGGTCAGGGCTGGCTGCGGCTTCAATCTTCAGTCCGGTTTCAGTTGTGATCCGGTTTCGTTCTGTGCGAGACCTGATATCCGGACGGACTGCCCGGACCACGGATATTTTCGCGTCAAACATCCGGGCCAGCTGCGAAAGGCGAGACAGGGCCGCCATGGAATGGGGCTCAAGGGCAGTGGCAAAGACCAACCTCTTCAGCTGTTTTCGACGTCGCGCCGGCATCCCGGGTCCAAGCACCAGCACAAGACCATGGGCCTTGCGAAAAATCTCTTCCGCCACCGACCCAAGCAACAGCCGGGCAGCATGGCTGCGGGCTGAAGTCCCCAGCACGGTCAGGTCAATGCGCTGCTGGTCCAGGAATCGTGCGACTGCCGGTCCGGCTTCGCCTTCAATCACGCGGCTGGCGCAGCCTGAGAATTTGTTCGTTTTCAGCCAGTCCGACATGGCCTGGCGCGCCCGTGTCCACACTTCTTTCTTCTTCAAAGACCGTAGATCCTTGGGCCCAAAGCTGTACTCGAAGGGGTCCACCGAGTAAACGGCGGTGACCCTCTTTCTTTCAGTCCCCGCCAGGGCATGAGCAAAGGCCATGGCAGATGTCGATCCCGGAGAGAAGTCTGTGGGCACCGCGATCCGGCCTGGCGTTCCTCGACGCGCCCTTCCAGAACCTTTCATAGAAGCCTCCTGTCCTGACACACCTTCGAGCGACGATTACAATGGTGGCGCCTGACCGGGCAGCCGGATGTGACGCTGATCACCGAGGCAGGTGAATTCTCTCACAAGGCCGGAGGTTCTTTGTGCGCGGAAAGATAATCGCATCTTTGCCCGTCCTGGCCGCAGTTGTCTTTCTGTTCGCATGCGTCGCACCGAGCCACTTGTCGGCGACGCCAGCCGCGCCTGTTGGGAATATTCGAGGATCATGCCGATGTCGGTACGGTCCTGCATCCCGGCTCCGTCGAATATGATCCTTCGAAGCAAACCTACACCCTCACCGGCAGCGGCGAGAACATGTGGTTTGCCGCCGACGCCTTTCAGTTTGTCTGGAAAAAGGTCTCGGGTGATGTCACTTTGACCGCTGACATTTCGTTTCCCACCACCACCGGAAATCCGCATAAGAAAGCCGTGCTGATGCTGCGGCAGAGCCTCGACCCGGATTCCGTATATGCCGATGTGGCGCTGCATGGGGTTGGAATGACCGCGTTGCAATATCGCGACGAAAAGGGAGCGCTCACGCGAGAGATTCAGTCGAATCTGTCGGGCCCCGAGAAGACTGCGTATCGCAAAGCGCGGCGACTACGTTTACATGGCGCTGGCCGCTGCGGCGGGCGAGCCCGAGGTCGCGGGCGGCTGGCTGCGCGTGCCTTTGCAGGGAGATTACTACGTTGGCATCGGCGTCTGTTCGCACGACAAAGACGTCATCGAGAAGGCCGTGTTTTCAAAAGTTGAGTTGACCACGCCTGCATCCACCGCGGCGAAGCCCACGCTTTACAGCACGCTGGAAACAGTAGCGGTTAATTCCGGCGACCGGCGAGTGGCGTATATCGCCGCCGAACACTTCGAAGCCCCCAACTGGAGCCGCGACGGCACGTCTTTCATATTCAACAGCGATGGCCATCTCCTGCGACTGCCTGTGGGCGGGAGCAAACCGGAAGTCATCGATACCGGTTTCGCCACGCGCTGCAACAACGATCACGGCATTTCGCCCGACGCGACTCAGCTCGCCATCAGCGACCAGTCGCAGGAAGACCACCATTCGCTTGTCTATATCGTGCCGATTGGCGGCGGCACTCCCCGGCGCATCACGAAAAACTCGCCTTCGTACTGGCATGGCTGGTCGCCGGATGGAAAGACCCTGGCGTTCGTGGGCCAGCGCAACGATGAATTCGATATCTATGCCATCCCTGCCGCCGGGGGCGAAGAAACGCGTCTCACCACCGCCAAGGGCCTGGACGACGGTCCGGAATATTCGCCCGATGGAAATTTCATCTACTTCAACTCCGAGCGCAGCGGCACCATGCAGATATGGCGGATGCGCAGCGACGGCAGCCAGCAGGAGCAAGTCACCGCGGACGAGTTCAACAATTGGTTTCCGCACATCTCGCCCGACGGCAAGTGGATGGTTTTTCTCTCGTACGAACACAGCGTGACCGGGCATCCCGAGAACAAGGATGTGACTCTTCGCCTGATGTCGCTGGGCGACGGAAAGATCAAGCTGTTGGCCAAACTCTTCGGCGGCCAGGGAACCATCAACGTCCCTTCCTGGTCACCCGACAGCAAGCAGTTGGCCTTCGTGAGCTATCAGCTGATTCCCAATGAGGCTAGATAGGCTTCTCAGGTCGGGTTCTGTTTGTCATTTCCACTGAATGACGCCGGCCTCCCGGCAGGCCTCGATATAGTCGCTCACCAGATTCACCGGCAGGGGGCCGTACTCGGCCGATACCGCATCTCTGATTTCTCCCACCGTTCGTTTACCATCGACAAAATTCACGATCTCATAGGCGTAGAGTTCCGAAAGGTCTTGCTCGTGAAGCAGTGGAGTCGCCTCGCTGTTGAGCAGTTTGACTTTTGCCAGGCGATCGGGCGAGAGGCGTGCCTTGAGCACATCGTCGTTCTGATAGTTAAGCGGCCCGAACTCGCCGATCCGAAGCGGAATCTTCTGCGCTGCCGCGTCTCCCGCCCATGGTGCTTTCGGTTCCGCTCCCTTTGCTCCTCGAGCCTGTGCCTGAATATCGATCCAGGAATTGAAGTTTGATACCTGATCGGCGAGGGCTTTCTCCTGGGCTGCGTGGTTCGCGTCTGAGCCGGCAAACTTCAGCAGTGACGATAGCGTTGCAACCTCGCGGCGCAGGCCCTGGCGCAGCAGGTTGCGTGCCTCGTACCATGCCGCCGCGGCATCCAGTTTCGGGTCCGCCACTACTTGCTGCGCCTGTTGGAACAATTGCGCCAGCCGTATTTCAGACTGCGAGACATAGAAGGGAAGCAGGTCGCGCGACCGTTCCGCATCCAGACCGGCATACACATATCCGGCGGCGGCGCCCAGCAGCGCCACCCGGCGCAGCTTGGTGGGATCGATCTGCTGCAACGTGTCATGGTCGGTGTGAATGTAGATGTCGGGCCAGTCGCGCAGGTAGAGCGAGGGGACGCCGACGGTGGACGAGTCATAATCGTCGTGGTCACTACCCGCGGCATAGGGTGTTACGTCCGCGAGAAACTGGTTGCGCGTGCCTTGCTCACCGGCGCGGGTCTCGATCACCGCTGCCTCCGGCGCATCGCCGCTTCCTGCATAGTTGGCCGCTCCGGCGCGGATAACATCTGTCAGGACGGCGCCCACGTCAGTCACAAAACTGGGCAGCGACCAGGGAGTCTCGGTCACATGCAGCATGGATTTGTTCTTGAAGGGATCGCCGCCGACCATGTCCATGTGAATGTCGGCGCGCAGCCGCTCCCGGATCTCGGGATGCCGGCTGAGATAGGCCATGGTGCCTTCAACCTCTGGTCCCCAGACGAAGCGCAGGGTGCGTTTGGGACGCGGCAGGGCTCCGCTGCCAATCAGCCGCGCCAGCACGCGGGCCGATTCCAGGATGGTCACGCAGCCGCTTCCGTTGTCATTGGCGCCGGGCCGCTCGTGGTCCAGATGGCAGCTGTAAACTATTTCGCCCGCGACGGGGTCGGTCCCAGGAATCACTCCGCTTATCACTGTCCAGTGTCCAGGCCCGACTTCAGCTTTCACTTTGGCATGCAGGACGATCTGTTCTCCCGCGCGCAGCCGCGTCCGCAATGACTCAGCAGTGTCGCGCGAAATCATGAAGGCGAAACCCGCCGGCTGGCGCGCATCCAGATGGCCCCAACGCACCACGGTGCGATCCAGACCTGACCAGGCCGTGCTCTGGTTCGGCATGTCGCTCACCATGCCGGCGGCGCCGTGTTTGGTCACTGCCAGGGCCTGCACCCGGGCGAGGACGCCATCCGCCAGGACAATCTTTCCGCGCACGTCCTTGCCGCCATAATCAGACTCATGGGAACCGTCGCCCACGTCCACCAGTGCGGCTTCCACATCGGCGCTGTGACTGTAGTCAGCCAGCCGGATCGGGTCGGTCGCCCAATCGCCCAAAAGCAGATGCTGCGGACGCACCTCCCAAAGTTGTCCGGCTTCGACAGTCCAGCCCAGGTAAGAACGCATCAGGCCGTATGGAGTTTTCCCGTCGATAGGGAACTGCTCGCTCTGGACTTCCGCCAGTCCGTACTCGCGCGCCCTCTGCTGAACAAACTGGGCGGCCTGATCAAATTCGGCGGTAGCGGGCACGCGATGCAAACGCGTCAGATAGCGCAGATTTTCATAGGGTGCCGCGCCGCTGGCCTCATCGCGCAGCTTGACCCATTGCTCCGGCGAAAGAAATGGCTGCTGGGCTAATCCGAAAGTCACCGTGGATAAGAGGAAGAAAACAGCAAGAATTGAGCGGACCATGGAGGGAGAGCATACATTTTGCCCGTCCCTCAACGCAACGCTCGCCGTTCGTAGCGCCGGCGTCCCGCCGGCTGTCGGGAGGGCATCTTGCCCTCCATCTGCCAGCGCAGATCCAGACGTCCGTCGCGAACGACTCTTACGGCGCCCGTACGAGTGCGGGCGACGTCTACGCGCTAAGCGCAGTCATCCTCGAACCGTCAAACCTGACCCGATCCGACCGTCTTGCCTGCGGCGAGCAATGGCGGTCGTACACCCGATTCGCGATGCTCAGCACGCTTTCAAAGCCGGCACTCTGCGACAGAATCGCGCTGGCGATTTCGCGAATGAATTGATTGCGACACTGGAGACCGTCTATCTGCTTTACAACCCTGGGATCCTCGATATTGTGGATCAGAGGCATGGCGCGTACCTCCTTAAATTTCACCTACACAAATAGATGATCGGTTCGCGGCGGGAGCGGCGCAATCCGGTAAATCGGGGATTACTTTAGTACTAGAAGAGAACAGGCAGCGGTACAACTGCCGCTACTGGCCGGTTGCGGTCTGCGACCGCGATTCAACCTTCGCCGACGGCAGGCTGGCGGAACTCCATCCTCCACCCAGGGCCTTGATCAGGGAAACGCTGGCAGTCATGCGCCGCCGCAGAATATCAACCGCGGCGCGTTCGTCAGCCAGGGCCGTGCTTTGCGCCGTGGTGACTTCCAGATAGCTGACCACGCCGCCCTTATAGCGATTGGTGGAAAGCTCGAGCGAGTGCTCGGCCGCGGCCACTGCGGCCTGCTGGGCCTGGGCTTCATCGTTGAGAATGCGCAGGACCGCCAGATTGTCTTCCACTTCCTGAAAGGCGGTAAGAATCGTCTGGCGATAATTTGCCACGGACTCGTCGTAGGCTGCCCGGGCTTGTTCGGATACGGCGCGGCGCCGGCCCCCGTCGAAGGCAGTCACAGCCGCGGATGCCCCCGCGGTCAGGAAGCCGCTTGGCCCCTGAATCAACGTTGTGATCGCGGTGCTTTCAAATCCGCCTGAACCGGTCAGAGTGAAAATTGGGAAGTAAGCCGCCCGGGCCACGCCCACCTGGGCATTGGCGGCGGCCACGCGGCGTTCCGCGGCCGCGATGTCCGGCCGGCGTTCCAGCAGGTCGGATGGAAGCCCCGGCGGGATATCAGGCGGCGGAGAATTCCAGGCCGCCGCGGCAACGGTGAAGGTGGAAGCTGGTTGGCCGATCAAGGTGGAGATCGCATGTTCGTTCTGGGCGCGCTGAATCAGCACATCAATCGCCTGGGTCCGGGTATTTTCCAACTGGGTCTGGGCCTGCGCCACATCGACCGCCGAGGCCACTCCGCCCGAGTACCGGCTCTTGGTCAGTTCGAGCGCCCGTTCAAAAGAGGTCACATTCGACTTCAGCAATTGCTCTTCCGCGTCCAGCGTGCGCATCTGGAAGTAGTCGAGGGCCAGCTCGGCATGCAGGCTCAGCCGCACCGATTCCAGATCGGCCGCGCTGGCCTGTGCGTTCGAACGCGCGGCTTCAACCGTGTGCCGCACCCGTCCAAACACATCCGCCTCGTAGGACACATCCACTGGAATTACAAAGTCGGTCACATTGGTCTGAGTGGTCGTGGAAACCAGCGGACGGTGCTCCGAGAGATGCTCGCGCGCAGCCGACGCGCCCGCGGTTACCGTGGGATAGTAAGCTGCCCGGTTGAAGCGCACCAGCGCTCGCGCCTGCCGGAACTGCGCTTCCGCCGCCTTCAGGTTCTCATTGGAAACATTGACCTGTTCTTCCAGCGCGTTCAGCTGCGGGTCCTGGAAAATCTCCCACCACTTGCCGCGAGCAATCTGATCGCTGGGTTGAGCAGTCTTCCACGGCGGCGGCGTTTCTTTGTAAGTGGGAGGCGCCGGCACCGCAGGTTTGGTATAGCGCGGGCCAACCGCGCAGCCGCTCAGCAGAAGCATCAGAAGCAGAAAACCGAAGGCGGGCGCCGGGCGTCGGACTTCGGACCTCGGGCAACCACGGAGAACACGGAGGTAAACCGGCTTCTCTGTGTCCTCCGTGTTCTCCGTGGTTGCCCGACGGCTGAGGTCCGACGTCCGAGGTCTGACGTCCTTCCTCACTGTGCCCCCTGCGCGATCCGTACCGTCTCACCTTCGACCACCGAATCCGGCGGATTGACGATTACGGTTTCATCTCCATTCAGGCCGGCAACCACTTCGACCTCGTTGCCGAAATCGTGGCCCAGCGTGATCGGCTTCAGCGCCACCTTCTGGCCCGGGCCAACGGTCGCCACTCGCAGCCCCTCGGAGCGAAAGAGCAGCACATTGACCGGCAGAATCAGTGAGGACGTCGGGGTAGGCAGCTTGAGATGAACTTCCGCATACGATCCGGTGAACAGCTGACCAGTCGGATTATCCACGGCGATCTCAACCAGCAGGGTGCGCGATGCCGGATCGATGGCATTCGCGGTGCGCACCAGCTTTCCTGCGAAGCGGCGTCCGGGGAATTCCGCCAGGGTCAGGTCGGCGGTGAGCCCCGGTTTGGCCGCCTGAGAATAGGCCTGGGGCACGCTGACATAAACCCGCAGTTTGTCGGGCTGCGCGATGTGAAACAGTTCGTTTCCATTGCCTCCGCTGCTGCCCGAGTTGATCAAGGCGCCGATATCAGTGTTGCGCGCCGTGATCACGCCGGAGAAAGGAGCGTAGATCTTTTGAAACGATTGCAGCTCTTCCAGCCGCTTCACGTTGGCTTGGGAAGACTGCAACGCAGCCTGCTTGGCCTCGAAGTCTCCAGAGGCATTGTCAGATTCCTGCTTCGAAACTGAATCAGTCTTTAACAATCCTTCATAGCGGTCGGCCGTGATCTTTGAAAGATTGAGATTGGCCTGGGCCGTGGCCAGGTCGGCGCGAGCTTGCCGCAGTTGCTGGTTCACTTCCGGAGTGTCAATTTCAGCCAGCAGTTGGCCCTGCTTTACATGACTCCCAATGTCCACATACCAGCGCTTCAGATAACCGTTGGTGCGGGCATAGATGGGAGCGTCCGCAAAGGCCTGCACGTTGGCGGGAAGAATGATTTCCTGCGCGGGAGCGGAGCGTTTGGCCTGCACCACGGCCACCGTCGGCACCGCCATCTCCGCGGTCTCGCGGCGCAGGGCGGTTCGCGCCTGGATGCGGGGAAGAATGCCGGCGATCACCAGCAGCACCGCCGTAACCACCGCGAGCACAAGGATCCACCAATGCGAGCGTGCTTCTTTCCTGGGGCCTCTCTGCCGGGCCCTCGACCTGCCTGCACCGGTCTCCCTGATAAATGCCGCTGTCGTTTTCAACCTTCATTTTCAACCTTCATTCGCGCTCCCAGAGTATGAAAATACTGATGATCTCAACTAAACGCCTGGTTCAACATTCATCTCCGTCTTCGCGCGGCTGCGCCGTCCGTGCAGCAGGCTGAAGAAAACAGGAACAAAGAACAGTGTGGCCGCCGTGGCAAAAATCAAGCCGCCAATCACCGCCCGGCCGAGCGGCGCATTCTGCTCTCCGCCTTCGCCCAGACCAATGGCCATGGGCACCATGCCGATGATCATGGCCAGGGCCGTCATCAGGACCGGGCGGAAGCGGGTGAATCCCGCCGCCAGCGCGGCCGTCAGCGCGTCCTTGCCTTCTTCCATCTGTTCCTTGGCAAAACTGACCACCAGAATGCTGTTGGCGGTGGCCACGCCCATACACATGATAGATCCGATCAACGCCGGCACGCTGATGCTGGTCCTGGTCACGAACAGCAACCACACAATCCCCGCCAGCGCCGCGGGCAGGGCCGAAATGATGATGAACGGGTCCAGCCACGATTGAAAGTTCACCACGATCAGCAGATACACCAGCAGGATGGCGAATGCCAGACCGGAAAACAGCCCTGAGTAAGAAGATTGCATGGTCAGGACCTGACCGCGGACCACCATTTCGGAGCCGCGCGGCAGCTCCTTGCGGCTGTCGTCGATGATCTTCTTGATGTCGTCGGCCA
Organism: Terriglobia bacterium; assembly: GCA_963699935.1. GTDB lineage: Bacteria > Acidobacteriota > Terriglobia > Terriglobales > Acidobacteriaceae > JAIQFF01. Next base: position 169,629 of record CAVOVU010000008.1, on the reverse strand, counting down.
CTCCGCCCAGGTCACGTCCCTGCACCGATCCGTAAATATCGATCACGGGTTGTATGTCGTAATGCGAGACCAGGGCCATCCCCGTGCCCCGCTGGATGGACGCCAGCGAGCCCAGAATCGCCGGAGTCGCCCCGCTGGAGCCGGTTATCGGGATGTTTTCCAGTCCCTGCAGCGAATCCAGCCGGTATTGCGGAGTTTGAGTCGCGATGGAGTAGCTCACTCCATTCTTGGGGTTGAGCCAGTAGGTCGGCGAAGTCTGAAAGCTGCCGCTCAGCGAGATCAGCAGGTTGGTCGCAATGTCGCGCTGGGTGAACCCGGCCAGTTGCGCCTTGGTCCGGTCCACGTTAATACGCAGATGCGGTTCATCGAAGGGCTGCTGGATGCGCAGGTCGGCCGTGCCCGGGACCATCTGGATCCGGCGCAGCAGTTGGTTGGCAAAGCGCCGGTTGTCCTCCAGGTCATATCCGGTCACCTGAATGTCGATCGGTGAAGGCAGACCGAAATTCAGAATCTGGCTCACGATGTCCGCCGGAAGAAATGAAAAATCCACGCCGGCAAATTGTTGCCCCAGCTTCAGGCGCAAATCGTGGACATATTCTTCTGTCGGCCGGTGGCCGGGAGTCAGTGTGACCAGAATGTCGGCATCCGCCGGCCCGGTCGGTGCCGAATTGCTGTAGGAGAGATTGATGCTGCTGTAAGGCAGGCCGATGTTGTCGATGATGCTCGAAATTTCGCTGGGCGGAATCTCTTCGCGTATGAAGCTTTCGATCCGGTCACAAAGGCCGGCAGTCTCTTCGATGCGCGTGCCTGCCCGGGCCCGGAGGTGCAGTTTGAATTGTCCCGCGTCCACTCTGGGGAAGAAATCCCGTCCCAGCCATGGCTCCAGGAGCACGCATGAGCCCACGCACACCGCGGCAAAGCCCCACAGAAACGCGCTCCGGTTTTGCAGGCTGCTCTCCAGCATTTCGTGGTAGCGGTCGCGGAACCTTTCGAACGCCAGCTCAAAGGCCACCTGCAACCGGATGAACGGATTGCGGCTGGTCGTGTTCAGGTGTCCAGCCTCCTGCTTCATGGCCGCGCAGCAGATATTTGGCCATGGTCGGGACCAGCGTCCGGGAGAGCAAATAAGATGCAAGCATGGCAAACACCACTGCCTCCGCCAGCGGAACGAACAGGTAGCGGGCCACGCCGGTGAGAAAGAACATGGGCGCAAACACGATGCAGATGGCAAGGGTCGAAACAAAGGCCGGCACCGCGATCTGCTGCGCGCCATCCAGAATCGCCTTTTGAATCTCCTTGCCCTGGGCAATATTCCGATTGATGTTCTCAATTTCCACGGTGGCGTCGTCCACCAGAATGCCCACCGCGAGCGCCAACCCTCCCAGCGTCATGATGTTGATGGTTTCGCCCAGCGCGCTCATCACGATGATGGAGGTAAGAATTGACAATGGGATGGAAACCGCGATGATCACCGTGCTGCGCCAGCTGCCCAGGAAAATCAGAATCATCAGGCCGGTAAGGCAGGCGGCAATCAGGCCCTCGCGCAACACTCCATTGATGGAGGCGCGCACGAAAACGGACTGGTCGGCCAGGGGCTTGATCTCGAGTTCGGGAGGAAGCTGGGCCTGGATTCGCGGTAGCAGGCGTTTGATTCCGGAAATGATGTCCAGGGTCGAAGCATTCCCGGTCTTCTGGATGGTGAGAAGCGATGCCCTCTTCCCGTCCACCCGCACGATATTGGTTTGCGGTGGGAAGCCGTCGCGCACGTAGGCCACGTCGCGGATGTAGATGGTCGTGTTGCCCACCCGTTTGATGGGAAGGTCATTCAACTCGGCCACCGTTTGCGGGCTGCCGTTCAGGTCAACGTCATATTCGAACTGCCCGATCTTGGAAGTCCCGGAGGGCAGAATCAGGTTCTGGGCACTGATGGCGTTGACCACATCGCTCGGCGACAAACCTTTCGCCTGTAAGGCGTTGGTGTCCAGATCCACTTGAATCTGCCGCAACTTGCCGCCGTATGGGTAAGGAATGGCCGCACCCGGAATTGTGACCAGCCGGGTGCGGATGAAGTTAACGCCATAATCGAAGAGCTGCTGCTCGGAAAGTTTTTGCCCCGACAAGGCCAGCTGCAGAATGGGCACCGTGGAGGCGTTGTAGGTAATGATCAGCGGCGGCGTCGTCCCCGGCGGCAGCTGGCGCAACTGGGTTTGACAAATCGCGGTGATCTGCGCGATCGCCTTTTCGATGTTGGCGTGAGGCTGGAAGAATACCTTCACCACCGCAATGCCGTTCAGCGATTGCGATTCGCTGTGCTCGATGTCGTCCACCGTAGTGGTCAGGACGCGCTCGTTCAGGGTTACGATCCGGCTGGACAAGTCCTGTGCATTCAGGCCGGCGTAATTCCACAGAATGCTCACAACTGGAATATCGATGTTCGGAAAAATGTCGGTAGGCGTACGGAAGATAACGATCGGGCCCAGGATCAGCAGAAGCAGAGCGACAACCACGAAGGTGTAAGGCCGGCGCAGCGCCAGCGCAACAATCCACATGAAGGCCTCTTGAGGTTACTCTTGCCGGAACCCTATATGGATGTGGCACGGCCCGGTTTGGTCGGTAAATTTCATACTTATTCTGCAATAAAAAAGGCCGGCACAAGGCCGGCCTGGAAGGATTTACAAAACTTTACTGATTGGGGTCTGGCTGGCTCGAGTCGGATGTGTCATCCGGACGATTCAGACGCGGCCGGTTCGGATCCGACTGGTTGGTGTCTGATTGATTGGGATCCAGCCGGTGGCGTCCTTCATTCGGGCCACGGTTGCTGGCTATGACAGTCAACGGGGCCTGCAGAGTGAAGTTGAGCACCGTCTCGGATGGCAGCTTGATTTGCTGACCTTTGGTGGCTGCTTGTACGCCGCCACCCAGTCCGCCGCCTGCGGCCGCGCCGATCGCGGCTCCTTTGCCTCCGCCTGCGATGGCGCCAATGATGGCTCCGATGCCCGCGCCGGCGCCGACCTTCGCGGCGGTGTTCTTGCCTCGCGAGGAACCTTGCCGCCGGTATTGATCAGTCTGCAGACTGTAATACTTGCCTCCCGACGAAATACGATCCAATTGCAACGCTACCACCGACTGGCCGGCAAACTTGCCCGCGCTCTTCACCTCCACCAGATGACCTTCAACGTTATAGCCGGAAGGGATGACCACGTCACCGTCCACTGCCAGAGGAGTATCCAGGGTGGCATGGAAAGTCTGGCCTTGCTGGCTGGTTTCCGAGTCGATGGGATCTACCAGCCGCACTGCCAGGGTTGTCCCTGAAGGAATCGTAACCTTCTTCGGCGGAGGCGGAGGTGGCGGGGTAGAGGGCACCGCAGCCACTGGCGCCGGAGGCGTCATGGCAGCCACGGGTGCAGCCGGAGTGGCGTCGCTGGATGAAGAGGGCAGACTGCGCTGGCGAGGCTCATGCCGCCGAGGCTTGGGCGCCGGCGCCGGCGAAGGCTTGGCCTCCTCTACCGGTGGCGGTGTAGCTTCGGCCGTTTCTGCTGGCGGTGGAGGGGCCACTTGCAAATTATTTATGATCTGCTTGACCCCGGGCTCGGAAGAAGCATAGCGGGCCGCGGCGTCGCGTTGTGCGTCATTGTCCACCGTGCCGGTCAGCGTCACAGTCCCGCCTTCGGCCTTCACGCCTAATTGCTTGCCCTGCAAACCCGAGTCTGAAGCCAGCTTGGTCTGGATGTCGCTGGTGAGTTGAGCATCATTCGGGGCCTTGGTGCAGCCCACGCCAACCGTCAGGATCGCGACCAGCATGATCGCGGTGACGTAAAGGGAAAGTCTCGCCTTCATAGGAATGCTCCTGGTTTGAGCTAACCGAGTATAGCTAGTTTAGATGCAGAAAAGCGGCTGGTCTCGGGCAAAATTCTGTGGCCCGGGCAGGCCGGCGCCTAACCCGTAACCGCGTACCGGAGAACCAGTTAGGCCCAAAAGCTGGGCGGTCGTCCGGAGCCGATTACGGCTTGCGCCCACCCACCGTGTCAGTGCTGGCGGAGAAATTTATAGTCGAGTATGGATGCGGCCAGGCCGACCGAATCGGCATCGCGGACGTCCTTGCGCCGGATGATCCGGCCCTGGCACAAAACGGTGCTGTTCTTCTGGCCGGAAATCTCTTCCGGCATTTCGAACACCATTTCCACCAGCGTGTTGTCCGGCAATTGCTGTGGCCCGAGCAGGAGTACGCCCGACTGGCTGAGGTTTTCAACCGTGCCCTCATGCCAGGTTCCCAGGCCCTTGGGCCGGTAGCGGACCGGGGCCTGCAGCGCCAGCCGGCGGGCGCGTGGAACCCAGGTTGGTTTCTTGTTGGTCCTGCCGCGCTGCGTCTCGGCGGTCGCCTCAGGCGCGTTCGCCACGCGCTTGATGCGCTTCATCGTCTTCCAGTCGTACTTGTACTCTGCCGCGCAAAGCAGGCACACCTGGTAGTACTGACCGTCGGCAGCCCGCCGGGGCCAGGAAAATTCATGGGAGCAGCGGCCAAGCATGAGGACATCCATTAACTTCTGTGGCATGGTCGTTTCTTCCGGAGAGGATCGCCGGGACGACCTATCATCCAACAGCGCTTGCCACTTGGGCTAGGTTACTTTCGTCTAATCAAAACGGGTTCCCGCAACTGGCTGGAAATACTGGCAGTTCTGTGATTGGTAGTATCTCGTTTCGAGGTCTGACTCACAGTCCAAGGCGTCATGCTGAGCTTGCGAAGCATCTGGCGTGAAGCAGCCGCGCGGCTTGGGCAAGCACGAACGCTGTGTACACCCGGGTCCCTTCGGGACTGACGTTCCTCAGGATAACCCCGGGTACAGAAATGGTTCGAACCGGGTCATTCATGGAGGCGTGTATTATCACCGCGTGGATTCTGTAACTGGATTTGTCCTGGCAGGAGGCAAGAGCTCTCGCATGGGCCAGGACAAGGCGTTCATGCAGCTAGGGGGGCGTATTCTGCTGTCGCACGCGCTGGAGTTGGCCAGAGCCGCGGCGGGAAGTGCGCAGATTGTCGGCAGCGCCGAAAAATTCGCGGCGTTCGGTACGGTAGTGGAAGACATTTATCCGGGACAGGGACCTCTCGCCGGCATCCATGCAGCCCTGGCGGGCACTCGCACCGAGCTGAATCTGGTAGTGGCAGTGGATATGCCATTTCTTCAGCCAGAGTTGTTAAGCTATCTGATCGATCAGGCGCGCCAGACCACGGCTATGGTGGTGGTGCCAGAGGCGGCCAGAGGCTTGCAGCCACTCTGTGCTGTTTACCGCCGGGCTTTTGCGGAAGTTGCGGAGCGATCTCTGCGCGCCGGAGAAAATAAGATCGACCGGTTGTTCTCCCAAGTCGAGACCCGGGTAATTGGGCATGAAGAACTGGAAGGAAATGGCTTCACCGAAGAAATGTTTCGTAATCTGAACACTGAGCAAGACTGGCAGGACGCGAAGCTGAAATTGTCGGCCCGTTGATCGTAACCATTTATTATTAAGCGCATCGGTCAGACCAACGACCAACGACCAACGACCGACGACCGACGACTGACGACCGACGACTGACGACCGACGACTGATTCATGGCTACCAACGGCAAACTCGGACCCTATATCGAGTTCAAGGATGTCTCCAAGGCGTTTGGCGACAATCACGTACTCGTTCACGTCAGCTTCACTGTGATGGATGGAGAAACCATCTGCATCCTGGGCCGCAGCGGTGTGGGCAAGTCAGTCTCGTTGATGAACATCATGGGATTTCTCAAGCCGGACTCAGGCCGGGTGATTGTGGCCCACGAAGACATCACTGACTATGGGCCGGAAGACCTGGAACGCATCCGCAAGAAGGTCACCATCGTCTTCCAGAACGGGGCGCTGTTCGATTCGCTCACCGTGGGCGAGAACGTGGCCTTTCCCCTGCGCGAGCGGCGCCAGCTTTCAGAAGAGCAGATTTACCAGATCGTCGATGGCCTGCTCGACATGGTGGGAGTCAAAGAGATGCGCGACCAGTTGCCTTCCGACTTGTCCACCGGGATGAAGCGCTCGGTGGCGATTGCCCGCGCCCTGGCCGCCCAACCCGAATGTGTCCTCTATGACGAGCCCACCACCATGGTCGATCCCCTGATGGCCCAACTGCTCGGCGATCTGATCAAGCGGCTGAAAATTCAGTTGCACCTGACCAGTGTGGTCGTGACTCACGATATGCGCCTGGCCAAGAAACTGGCTGACCGCGTAGTGTTTCTCCACGAAGGCAAAGCCATTTTCTTCGGGACCTACGACGAGATGGAAAAATGCGAGGAGCCCATCGTGCAGGAGTTCCTGAAGCTGGACGAGCCAGGCATCGAGGCGTCGATCGAAGTGACCTGATTGTGTGGGGCGGACATTCCTGCCCGCCGCCTTTGCCTTTGACCTCGGTTTGGCATGGGCCAAATGCCTGGTTCCGGTAGTGGTCAGTCGGGAAAACATGAACCACGAAGGACACGAAGGTGCACGAAGGTAACCCTGAAAAACAAAGCCTTCGTGATACTTCGTGTCCTTCGTGGTTATGCACTTGGCGTGTCTTATCACGAAACTGACTGACCCACTATCGCACGCGCCAATTGCAATGTGCCGGTTCACTCAGGCCGCTAAAATCCCTCACCCACCAACCTCTCCACCGTCAGCCCGGATTTCGCGGATTCTCCCTTGATCATCTTCTCCACGTACTTCGCCACCATGTCCACTTCGAGGTTCACCGGGTCGCCGGGTTTAAGCGATTTCAGGTTGGTCATCTCGACCGTGTGCGGAATAATCGCGACCGTCACTTTCGTCCCTTCGACTTGGGCCACGGTCAGGCTGATGCCTTCAATGCACAACGAACCCTTGAAGATCACATAGCGCGCCAGTTCCGGAGGTATTTCAATCCGCAGCCAGTAGTCGTCCGCTCCTGGAACTCGATCCAGCGCAAGAAACTTGCCGGTGCCGTCCACGTGGCCCTGAACGATGTGGCCGCCGAAGCGCCCGTCGGCACGCATGGGTAGCTCCAGATTCACCAGCGCATCTTTCTTGATCCGGGAGAAGGAAGTGCGCTTCCAGGTTTCAGCCGCCAGGTCGGCGGAGAAAGACTGTGAAGTGATTTCGACCGCGGTTAAGGCAAACGCCGCTGACGGCGATGCTGTCGCCGGTCTTGAGTTCCTGGTTCAGCCGGCTAGCCGCGACCGTGAGGCGCCGGTTGCCGTTCTCCTGAGCGATGCCGGTAACTCGCCCAACCTCTTCGATGATGCCGGTAAACATGGATTGTATTGTAGCGCCGGCGTCCCGCCCCCGAATTCGGCACCTGCCATTCAGAATTCTTGGGGATGTAGGCGCGAGCGTCCTCGCTCGTGCAGCGGCCTCACCAGACAGCGGGTGGATGCCGACGACACGAACGCGCCTGGAATCCAATTGGCCCGTAGCTGAGTGCCGAGTGCTAATTGCTAATTGCTAGTTTCCCCGTACGGGTCCCGCAAGTATCCTTCCACCGCAAAGTCTTCGCCGAAACGGTGCAGCCTGATCGCCTTCACGTACGCTGCTTCGCTCATGCGGGCGAAGCCGGGGCCGGTGGCAAAGGGCACCGATCCGGTCCCGGCCAGGATTTTGGGCGCGTAGTAAAGAAATACTTTGTCCACGATGCCCGAAGCCAGGGCCGCGCCGTTGATCATGGCTCCGCCCTCCACCAGCAGGCTGGTGATTTCCATCGTCCCCAGGCGGCGCGCGATTTGCGTCATGTCCGGACGGCCGTCTCCCACTCCTACCGGGACCTGTTCCACCCTGATTCCCTGATTCTGCAGTTCGCGTTTCCGCTTCTCCTCGGCGAAGGAGCACAGCACGAGCACGTCTTCCTTTGCGGTGTTGACCACGCGCGACTCCGGTGGCAGTCGCAGCCGCGAATCAACAATCACCCGCAGCAGTGGCCGGCGCCGTGGCAGGCCGCTGCGATCCGTCAGCAAGGGATCGTCCGCGATGATCGTGCCCACACCTACCATGATGGCATCGTGTGCGTGACGCAGCTGTTGCACATGGGCGCGGGCCACATCGCTGCTGATCCACCCCCCGGTTGCGCCCCCGCCGCCGAGCGCCGCAGGATGATGCAACTCGCCGGGAGGCGGAGCGATCTTGCCGTCCAGCGTCATGGCCGACTTGAGCGTGATCAGCGGGGTGTGCTGGCGAATGAATTTGGCGAAGGCTTCATTCAGCGGTTTAGCTTCTTCCTGCAAAATGCCTGAAGCCACGGAGATTCCGGCATTGCGAAGGCGCTCAAATCCCTTGCCGGCGACCAGCGGGTTGGGATCCTGCATGCACGCGACCACGCGGCGAATTCCGGCCGCGATGACAGCGTCGGCGCAAGCCCCGGTTCGGCCCTGATGCGAGCAAGGCTCGAGGTTGAGGTAAAGAGTGGCGCCGCGAGCTTTGTCGCCGGCCTGTTCCAGCGCCAGCACTTCAGCGTGCTTGATGCCCTCAAAGGTGTGCGAGCCCTCTCCGACGACGCGGCCGGTACTATCGACAATTACGGCGCCCACGCAGGGATTGGGCGAAGTTAGACCTATACCTCTACGGGCCAGCTCAAGTGCGCGATGGAGAAAGTATTCATCACTTTCGCGACTCGACAACTTCGGGCCACCCGCAGCCGCGGACTCCCTCGGCGTTTTTCGGCTGTCGCGTTTGATTGCTTTCTTGGAAGTCATCAGAGATTCGGCCCAGGTAAGGTTTGATGCCGCCGCAGGCTAAACAAACAGCGAATCCACAAAATCCCTGGGATCGAAGGGCAACAGGTCGCCGGCCTTTTCGCCCACTCCCACGTAGCGCACCGGCACCCCCAGTTCACGCGATATGGCGACCACCACGCCGCCCTTGGCCGTGCCATCGAGCTTGGTCAGGACGATGCCGGTCACGCCCGCGGACTCGGTGAACATCCTCGCCTGTTGCAAACCATTCTGCCCGGTGGTGGCGTCCATGACCAGCAAGGTCTCGTGAGGCGCGCCGGGAATGATGCGTTGCGCCGTGCGGCGCATTTTCTCCAGCTCCGCCATCAGGTTGGTCTTGGTATGCAGGCGGCCGGCGGTATCGACGATCACGTAATCGGTGTGCCGGGCGGACGCGGCCTGCAGCGCGTCGTAGAGCACCGCTGACGGATCTCCACCCGCCTTGGTGCGAATGACTTCGGTCCCGGTCCGCTGTCCCCAGACCTCGAGCTGCTCGATGGCGGCCGCACGAAAAGTATCGGCCGCACACAACAGGACCGTCTTGCCTTCGGCACGCAACACCTGCGCCAGTTTGCCGATGGTCGTGGTCTTACCCGTGCCATTCACCCCCACCACCAGAATCACCTCGGGGGTTCCGTCCACTCGGGCCACGGGTAGAGAATCCGCGGCATTCAGTATGGCGAGAATCTCTTCCTTCAGCAGCCGCTTGAGTTCATCCACGTTTCCGATTTGCTTGCGATCGGCCTTCTCCCGAAGTTTCGCCAGGACTTCATGGGTGGTGGTCGTGCCCAGGTCAGCCCCGAGAAGAGTAGCTTCGAGATCATCCAGCGTGCCCCGGTCGATCTCCTTGCCGAAGGAGACCACCTCTTCGATGCGCTCGCTGAGATTTTCCCGGGTGCGGGTCACCGCTTCCTTCATGCGATCCAGGAAGCTGGGCTTCTGCTGTTCGTCGAGGCTGCCGAAGAGAGTCTGAATCATGGAATCTCGGGAACTGGAAGTGCTGAATCAATTATAGCGGGCAGGAGGTTAAGTCAGTGGCGGCGAGACGAAGAGCATTTAGCAACTTGGCACTTAGACTAAATGCCAGGTGCCAACTGCGGCAATTGCTTGCAAAAGCTATCGTCCCGATTCCGCGGCAGCCACGGCGGCCCGAGCTTCGGGAGCAGATGAAGGCGTGACCGACGGTTGAGCGGGAGCCGCCTGCGCCGGAGCATTGGGGACGTCCACGATCGGCGCCTGGATGCGGATTTCGCCGCGCTTGTAAATCGTGGTCAGGGCGGCGACCGCGGTAGGATCCAGCCGCTTTCCGGAAAGATTGTGGATGATGCGCAATGCGGCCTCAGGATCGTGTGCCTGCTGGTAGGGCCGGTTGGTAGTCAGGGCATCGAAGGTGTCGGCAACCGCGATGATGCGCGGCAGCAGGGGAATTTCCGCATCCTGCAGGCCTCGCGGATAGCCGCGTCCGTCAAGCGATTCGTGGTGCAGCTCGATTCCCGGAATCATATCTTTCAACTGGGCCACCGGGCGCAGGATGTTGGCGCCCTTGGTGGTATGGGTTTTCATGATTTCAAATTCTTCCGGAGTAAGCGCACCCGGCTTTTTGAGGATGCGGTCCTCAATGCCAATCTTGCCCACGTCGTGCAGCTGTGCCGACACGCGCACGATCTCCAGAAATTCCTCGGGATGGCCCATTTCGCGCGCGATCATCATCGAATAGCGGGTCACGCGGTCGGAATGTCCGCGAGTGTAAGGGTCCTTTTCGTCAACCGCTCCAGCCAGCATCTGAATGGAACTCATGAACAGGTCGCGATTTTCCGTGGCCGCCCGTTTGAGGTCGAGCACGAAATGCTCGAGTTCGTCAGACATGGTGTTGAAGGTTGAGGCCAGTTCGCCGATCTCGGTGCGGCTCCTGAGTTTGACCCGCTGGGAGAAATCGCCGCGCGCGATGGCGCGGCTGGAAGCGGTAAGAATCTCCAGTGGATTGGTGATGCGGCGGGCGGCAAAAATACTGATGCCCACGCTTAGCAGAATAGCCAGCATCGCCAGCAGGCGGGCGCTGCGCTGCATCTCGTACACTCCGCGATAAGCCTCGTCGCGCGGTTTCTGCACGATCACGGCCCAGTCCAGGTTGCCGACCGGGCTATAGGTGCCGAGCATCTTGGTGCTCGTCTTGCCCTGGGTGACGCTGAATTCCCGGGTGGCCGCCACCAGTTGAGACTGGCCGCCCTGCTCCAGAAAGTTGCGCACGATCTCCGAGTTGGTCAGGTCCTGGCCGGTGGCGTAGTCCGGGGTGGCGCCGGCCACCAGCCGGCCCTCGCTATCCACCACGTAAGGCGTGAGCCCGCCGCGATTGACTTCCTGCAACCGGCGGATCAGGAACTGCAGGTCCTCCACCGCTGCGATCATTCCCAGAAAGCGCCCGCCATACATCACCGGTGTGCTGACCAGCATCACGGTGCGGGCCGACTTTCCGCTGCCCACCACCAGGGCCTGGCCGCTATAGGCGCGGCCTTCGCGGGCCGCGTCATAGGCCCGTACCAGGTCGCGTTGCAGAAACGCGTCGGGAGCGATGCGCCCCGCGGAAATTCCCTTGGACTCCGAGTTCACCAGGGTGGCGTAGGCCAGGTCTCCGGACGAAGAAACAAAGTGTTCCAGCAGGGCGCGCAATTCCGGCGCCTCCACGTGCTCGGCGGTAATGTCTCCGCCGCTCGCCACCTGCAGCGCCGAAGACAGGTTGGCCAGCATCATGCGCAGCGACTCCTGGTGCTGCGAGATGTCGTCGGCCAGCGAGCGCGTCACCGTATTTTGCAGCAGCCGCTCGTTCGTGATCAGGCGTTCCCGGTTGATCGCCTCCACGTGCTCCGAATAAAAATACATCGGCACCACGCTGATGAGCGCGAGCACACCCAGGATGACGTACAAAATTGGAACTCGTGATGGAAGGGGTAATTTCAAGACAAAGTGGCCCAGCCCCGCCTTTTGTCCACCTCTGGCGGTTACAGTAACCTCATGAAATTTTAACGGGAGAGGACGGTCACGAGGTCAAGACCGAAGGCCATGTCTATTACGAAAGTGCCAGTAACATTCCTGGACAAGGACGTTAACGGAACATGTCTAAGTCGTTGCAAATAATATAGATATCCAATCGACGTGGTGTTCCCAATCAAACGCCCACGATCTTCTGCCAGAAGCCAGAAGCTAGAAGCCAGAAGCTAGAAGCTGAAGCAGTAGCCAGCTAAGATACCTCGCTCTTGACGCTGCGCGTCATCAGCTCGTGGATGGCTTCCGCCGGGGGCTTGTCACGATGCAGGATGGCGTCCATCTGCTCGGTGATCGGCATTTCGACGCCATGAGCACGGGCCAGCCCGACCGCAGCCTGGGTGGTGAAGACGCCTTCGGCAACCGCCCCATGCATGCCTGCGATGATCTCCGGCAGCTTGCGGCCCCGGCCCAGTTCGACGCCCACGCTGCGGTTGCGCGAGAGTCCGCCGGTACAGGTGAGCACCAGGTCGCCCAGGCCGGCGAGCCCGGCCATGGTTTCCTGGCGGCCGCCGCAGGCCACCGCCAGCCGCGTGATTTCAGCCAGGCCGCGGGTAATAAGGGCCGCAACCGAATTGTGTCCCAGCCCCAGTCCATCGCACACGCCGGCCGCGATGGCGATAACGTTTTTCAGGGCCCCCCCAAGTTCAACTCCGGCCACATCATCGTTGGTGTAGAGCCGGAACCGCGGATCGCTGAATTCGCGCTGCACCGTTTCAGCCAGCTCAGAATCCTTCGAGGCCACCGTGATGGCGGTAGGATCGCCCCGTGCCACTTCCTTGGCAAACGACGGCCCGCTGAGCGCGGCGATGCGCGGCGCAAACCCGCATCTCAGTTCGATGACTTGCGCGGCCACTTCGGTCATCCGCAAAAGGGTCTCTTCTTCCAGACCCTTGGTTGCGCTTACGAAGAGAATTTCGGGTCTGAGGAACGGGAACATCTGCTGAAACAGATGACGGCAATGCTGTGAAGGCATGACGCTGACCACGATTTGAGCGCCGTCCAAAGCTTCCTGCAGACTGCCGGTTGGCAGAACCGTCGCCGGTATGGACACGCCAGGAAGAAAGAGTTCATTTTCGCGGCGAGTCGAAATCGAATCCCTCACTTCCTTCTCGTGCGCCCAGAGCCGCACCTGGTGACGGCCACCGCGTCCCAGTACGATGGAGATACCCGTGCCCCACGCCCCTGCGCCGATCACCGCAATCTGGCTCATCCCCGTCTCCATTGAAAGCGAGGTTCAGTCCCGGCCAGAAGCCGGCGGATGTTCTGGTGGTGCCTGGCGATAATGAGTACGGACGCTGCTCCCATCAAGATAAACACATCGGGCGCCTGGCTCTGGCCCTGCACGAGCCATGCGAAAAGAGGAAAAAGCGCGACCGCCAGCATGGAGCCGAGAGAGACCTGACGAAACACCAGCACCACCGCGACAAAAATGGCCAATGCCAGGAGCAAGGCTTTGGGCGCAAGCAGCACGAAAGATCCTAACGCCGTGGCCACGCCCTTACCTCCTCGAAATTTGAGCCAGAGGGGAAACATATGTCCGATGATCGCGAAAAGGGCAGCCAGGCCGGCCAGCAGGTTGTCGCCGGGAAAGAAAGCGCGAGTCAGCGCCACCGCGGCCAGCCCTTTTAACGCATCCAGAACGAGCGTCAACAGACCCAGCGCGGGCGAAGAGCGCGCCACGTTGGTAGCGCCGATGTTGCCGCTGCCGGTTAGCCGGACATCCTGTCCGCGAAAAATTCGGACCAGGAGAAAGCCAAAGGGAATCGATCCCAGAAGGTAGCTGAAGGCGGCGGTGAGAAGAATACTCATCAGATGTTTGTATCGCCGGATCGTGTGGCCGCGGGCGACTCGCCCGCGAACTGTCGTGACCGCCGCTGAAGAATCGGGACCTGGTCAAACCTATGGGGTGCCAGCGGTCTGCCGTGCCAGCGCCGGCCGTCGCGGGCGAGTCGCCCGCGGCCACGTAACCCGGCGCTACTCCAACCCAAAGCGTGCAATCCTGGTGTACCGGGCGCCACCCGCCATCGGCTGGCTCTGGTACAGAAAGAACTCACGGGCGGTCATCGTACCAAACTCAAGGGGCCGCATCACGGCCAGTTTCTCCTGCAAGCGCAGAAACACCGGGCTAGTGCGGTCGCCTGGGTGCAGTTGAGGAGCGCCGGAGCCGCGACGCGCTAAAGTAAGGTGCGGGCTGAACTCGTGTTCTTCCCGCGGAACGCCCAGGCCAGCGGCAGCCTCATCCACCAGCTTTGCCAAAGCGGCCAGTTGCGGGCCGGCCGCAATGCCAATCCAGAAAACCCGCGGCGCTTTCGTGGTCGGAAAGAATCCATGACCGCGAAGTGAAATCTCGACGACGCCAGCCCGGATGGCGCCCAAAGCCTGCTTGATCTGATCCACCGCCTCGGAGGATTTCTCTCCGATGAACTTAAGCGTCACATGCATCGACTCCGGACGCACCCACCGCGCCTCGGGCGCAAACCCGCGCACCCCATCCAGAAACTGCTCCAGACGCGCCCGAATGGCATCATCGATATCGAGTGCAACAAAAACGCGCATAGAAGTCGTCAGTCATCAGTCGTCAGTCTTCAGAAACGACAAGTGGAGACATCTGTCCCGGCCGTCTAGCGGGGCAAAGTCCGGCCGGCCTGCTGATGACTGACGACCGAAGTGTTTTCCATCGCGTTGTCAGTCATCCGTTTCAAAAAGAACACGTGAGGACAGCCGCCGGCTGTCCGGCAAAGCCGCCTTGCCGACGACTGACGTCCTGACGACTGCCCTACATCAGTTTTCTTCTGATCATGTCCAACGCCAGCTGGCTGGCGAACCAGCGGATACGTTTGCGATCGCCGGGGAAATTTCTCTCCGCCACCTCGGCGCCTTTTTCACTGGCCAGGGCGAGGAAGACGAGGCCCACCGGCTTTTCCGGCGTGCCACCCGCCGGGCCTGCCACGCCTGTAATACCGATTCCCAGCGTCGAGCCGCAGCGCTTGCGAATGCCCTCGGCCAGCGCGGCCGCCACTTCGCGGCTGACGGCGCCGTGCTTCTCGATCAACTCCGCGGGAACGTCTGCGAACGCCGTCTTCAGCGGGTTGGAGTAAACCACTGCTCCGCCCAGGAAGTAACGCGAGCTGCCGCTGACCGAAGTGATACGCTCGGCCAGCAACCCGCCGGTGCAGGATTCGGCCACCGCCAGCGTGGCATTGCGCATCTGCATGAAATATCCGACGATTTGCTCCAGCGAATCTCCGTTGTCGGAGAAAACATTGTCGTCCAGTTCCTCTTCGATTTCCTCCGCCAGCCGGTCCACTCGCTCTTGCGCCGCCTCGAGGGATGCCGCGCGGGTTTTCAAATGCAGCTGGATCTCGCCCGCGCCCGCCAGGATCGTAGTCTGCACGTCGGTATAGCGCTTGTAGATGGGCGCAACCCGCGCATCGCACTGCGACTCTGGCATCATGGCGATTTTCAGGACCCGGGTCGCCATGAATTGCGGGGGCAGCTTGGCCCGCAGCCGGTCCATGCACTGCTCCTCAAACAGCGCCTGCAGTTCATGCGGTGGGCCCGGCAGGAGAACGATGATCTTTTCTTCGCCCTCATATTTGCCGCTGATCCACTGCCCGGGCGCGCTGCCATTGGCGTTGGGCAGGACCACGGCCCCGGCAATGACGTCCGCCTGTTTGAGATTATTAGGCGACATGTTCTTCCAGCCTCGCGCCGCGAAGCGGCGCTCCAGGCCGGCAACAATTTCAGGGTCGCGGCGCAATTCCAGCCCTAACGCGTCCGCTACCGCTTCACGCGTCAGGTCGTCTTCGGTGGGTCCCAGGCCGCCCATGAAAATCACAACTTCGGCGCGAGACAGAGCGAGACTGGCCGCACCCGTGAGATGTTCGCGGTTGTCGCCCACGATGGTCTTGAAGATCACATCGACGCCCAGCAGGTTCAGCTTTTCCGTCAGGTAAAGGGAATTCGTGTCCTGCCGGAAAGGCGTCAGCAGCTCCGAGCCAATGGCGATGATCTCGGCATTCACGGCTAAGAGTGTAAATGAAACCAGTCGTCAGTCGTCGGTCGTCGGTCATCAGCTAAGGCCGGCATGCTGACGGTTGACGACTGAAGATTGGCGACTGTAAATGAACCACGGAGGACACGGAGGACACAGAGGTTTTGACCAGACGGGCAACGGCAAGCTGTGTCTGATAGCTGATAGCCAGAAGCCAGAAGCTATTCCGGCACCAGCGGCGCTCCCTGCACTCCCCACGAAAGATGATGTACAGCGCCGGTGGTAGCCAGCACCGCGGAGCGGCCGGGCGCGAAGGCGAGGCCAACCAGTCCCGGCCCCGCCACTTCGAGCGACGCCTTGGCGTCAGGCGTGATCTTCACGATGCCGCGCTTTCCGGAGAGAGAAGCTGCCACGTATAGATTGCCGTCGATATCGAAGGCCAGGCCTTGCGGCCGTCCCAGACCACGGTAAAAGGTTGAGACACTGCCGTGCGAGTCGATCTTGTAAACGGAATCGAAACTGGAGGTCGTGGGTCCGGTGACAAACAGGTCACCGCGCGGGCCGAAGGCCAGGTGATAGGCGGAAACGCTGGGCTCAAGGGTGGCGAAAACAAAAATCTGGCGGTCTTTGCCGATTTTGAAAACCGTTCCGCTGCGATCGCCGACATAAAGATTTTCGCCCGGATCGAACGCAATTCCAGTGGCCACGCCCATTCCTTCCGCATAGGTGGACATGGTGCCGTTGGGCGCGACCCGGTACACCGTGCCGTCAAAACGCGAGGAGACGTACATCTGGCCCACGCGATCAAAGGCGATGGCCGTAGCGTTGGTCATCTCCGCCAGGAAAGGTTTGACGTTGTAGTTGGTGTCGATCTTGAAAATGGCTACCGGAACTTTCTGGCCACGCGATCCCGAGAAGGTGACGTAGATATTGCCCTCGGCATCGAGCGCGGGATTGGTCACCGGATGCAGGTTCTCGGCAATCGGCGCGGCGACTTTGATCTGGTGCGGGTTACTCGACAGGTCGTTGGCGGACACGACGACGGCGCCGGAAGAAGCGCCAGAGGGTACGCGGGCCACCAGAAAATCGTCCGCGCTGATGACCACCGCGCCTTCGACGTCGCCAAAGCGGACCTGCGGCCGGCGCAATTCGTGAGGTCGCAGGCCGCGGCCCACGATGCGCACTTCACCGCCGGGCAAGGCGGCGCTGGGATGCACGCCCTCAATGTGGGGGTGGCCGTTGACGTTCTTTTTGCCCAGCAGACGGTCGGAAATTCCCATGGCGTCCAGCTTCTTAAGATGCGGCGTCCGGCTATCGCGGCAGCCAGCCGAAATGCAGCGCGATCTGCATCACAGCCAGGCCGTAAAGACCGGCGGCCACGTCATCCACCACGATGCCCACTCCCTCGGGGAGGCGTTCGAGGCGGCGCACCGGCGGCGGTTTGACGATATCGAACCCTCGGAAAAGTATAAAGCCGAGCAGAAGAGATTGCCACGCTACCGGCGCCGCAATCAGGGTGATGAGCTGGCCGGCGACTTCATCGATTACCACAAACTGTGGGTCTTTCCGGCCGCTGGCCCGGGCCACTCGCGTGGCTGCGGGAATTCCAGCCAGAATCGCCGCGAGAGCAAGCGAAACTGCTACCCAGGGTTGCCAGCCAGGCGCGACCGGGCGCGCCAGAAGCCACCATAAAAGGACCGTGGTGGCGGAACCCCACGTGCCCGGCCCGGGGCGCAGATTTCCGATTCCAAAAAACGTCGCGACCAGCGTGGCCCAGAGCGGCGCGTCCCGCCCACCCTCAGGAGTTCTCATCGGAATCTCGAGAGAGATCTTCGATATCTTCACCCATGTCCTGCACCGGCGACGAGATCACGTACGCGCCGCTGGCCCACTTGCCCAGATCGATCAGGCGGCAGCGCTCGCCGCAGAAGGGAAAATCCGCATCCTGGCTGGTTACCGGCTCCTTGCAGATGGGACACTTCAGCTTGAGCTTGCGAGCCATGCGCTTCCTACAGGATCCTGGCGACCAGGTCGTAGTCGTGGGCCTCGGTGATCTGGCAGCGATAGAACTCGCCCGTCTTAGGCTCCAGCCCGTCAGGAACGTCAGTGACGAATACCTTGCCGTCAATTTCGGGCGCGTGCATCGGAGTCCGGCCTTCGAGCAGCAGATCGCTCTCTTCCGACATACCTTCGAGCACCAGATCAAACTCCTTCCCCACCAGGGCTCTCTTTTTCCGTTTGCTGATTTTGCGCTGGATCCCCATCAGGTGTTTGCGGCGGCGTTCAATCTCGCGCTCGGGCAACTTCTCCTCCTGGGAGAACGCGGCCGCGCCTTCCTGGTCGGAGTAACCGAACGCGCCCATCCAGTCAAACTCCGAGTCGCGCACGAACTGGCAAAGTTCTTCAAATTCGGTTTCGGTCTCCCCCGGAAACCCCACGATGAATGATGTCCGCAGCGTAACTCCGGGAATCGTGCGCCGCATTTTCTCAATCGAGCGCAGGAAGATATCGCCGCCCGCGCCCCGTTTCATGCGTTTCAGGACGCCCGGCGACGCGTGCTGCAACGGCACGTCGATGTAGGAACAAATCTTTTCATGGGAAGCGATGGTTTCCAGCAACCGCCCCGTGATCTTGTTGGGATAGGCGTAAAGAAAGCGCACCCAGCGCAGGTCTTCGATTCCAGCCAGCTTTTCCAGCAGCAGGGCCAGGCCGTCTTTCAGCCCGAAGTCCTCGCCATAGCAGGTGGTGTCCTGGCCGATCAGGGTGATTTCGCGCACCCCGGAGCGGGCCAGCCGTTCCGCCTCGGCGATTACGGATTCAAAGCGCCGCGACCGGAACTGCCCGCGCAGCTGGGGAATGATGCAGAAGGTGCAGGGATGATCGCAGCCCTCGGCAATCTTGATGTACGCGGTATGACGCGGTGTCGCCAGCACGCGGGGCGTAGCGTCGTCATAGAGATAGTTGGGCAAGTCTGCAATGGCGCCGTCCCAGCTCTCGCGCGAGAAACGTCCTTGCTCCGCGCGGGCATCGCCTTCGGCGCGTGATTGCAGAATCCTGAAGGGAGAATCAACCGGCCGGGCGGGAGCGATTCCAGCGGCTGCGAGTATTCCTTCCAGCTCTCCCGTTCCAACCACCGCATCCACTTCCGGGATGTTCTGGCGAATATCATTGCGAAAACGCTCCACCAGGCAGCCCGCGACCACCAGTTTCCGGGCGCGCCCCGTGCTCTTGTGCTTCGCCATTTCGAGGATGGTGTTGACCGATTCCTGCTGGGCGCTGGCGATGAACGAGCAGGTGTTGACCACGATAACGTCGGCGTCTTCGGCGCCCGAAACCAGTTCGGCCCCGGCCTGTTGCAGAAGACCCATCATCACTTCGCTGTCCACCAGGTTCTTGGGACAACCCAGGCTCACGAAGCCCACGCGGGTAGGGCCTGAAGGCGCCGGTGTGGCGCTTTGAATCGCGTCCTGGATGGCTATAGATGGGGTTTTCGTGGGCATGCAATCTATTGATTTTAACACTCTTGCTGGATTGTTTCCCGAAGCCGGAGGCGGCATCAAACGAGGCATCCCTTTCCCCCATCAAGCGCGCGTGACGCGTGCTAACCTTTAGGCACAATCTCGACAGGGACTTCGCGGGGGTGGAATGGCACGCACACTATTTTCAGTCGCGGTTCTGGTGATCCTTGCGGGCCTGATCTCGACGGCCAGCGCCCAGGAAAAGAATGAGCTCACAGGACTGATCGGCCGAACCTTCGTTAGCGACCATGCCTCCACGGACACCACCACCCCTGGTGCTCTTCTCACTTCCGGGGCCGGGTGGAGTGTCGAAGCCAACTATGGACGCCGGCTCATGGACCTGGGCATTGTGGGGCTCACGGCGGAAGTGCCGCTGGTAGTCAACTTCGACCAAAACGTCCACTACCCCGTCAACCTGGTTCCCAAGGATTACAAGTCCTTCATCGTAACGCCCTCGCTGCGCGCCAACCTGTTTCCGGACAGCGGAATCTCACCCTGGGTGAGCGCCGGCGGAGGCTTTGGTTATTTCAAGGCAAATTCCACGCTGGAGTTTGGCGGAACCAATCCGGGCGAAACCGGTACCACGACCGGAATCTTTCAGATCGGCGTGGGACTCGATGTCAAGCTGCTTAGCCGCCTCAGCCTGCGCGGAGAAGCGCGCGACTTCTACGCCGGCGTTCCCCAGCTGAACGTGGATATCGGAAAAAGCCGCCAGCATAATATCTTCGTAGGGGCGGGAGTTGTCTTCCACTTCTAGGAAGCAGCAGCGTTCGGCCCTCCCTTTGCGTTCTTTGCGGCTCTCTTTGCGTCCTTTGCGGTTAAGCTTTTTTTTGATGCCTGCAGAGACCAAAAACTCTTGACCGCAAAGGACGCAAAGAAAAGCCGCAAAGAACGCAAAGAGACTCAACCGCGAATGAATGAGTCAGCGGCGACCACTTCCTGAAATTTCCTCATACAACTCCGGCAGGCGCAGCACATCTTCGACAGAATCATCGAAGCGCGCGCTTTGATAATGCCGGGTAAATTCCGCGACCCTCTGGCGGACCCCGGCATCTTCAATCCGGGCCACAAACTCGTCGGGAGTCTGGGTAGGCGATTTGCGCCAGCCCCGCCGCGCCACATTGTCGGTCATGCGCTCGTACCACATCGTGGCCGCCCTGCGAGGCGACCGCTCCGGTCGTGCCGCCAGTTTGAATTTTTCCAGGGTCAGCAGGAGCCGGGGCAGCTTGACGGCAAACAGAAGCAACGCGGCGCTCAGCATTCCTCCCAGGCCCCAGCGCAGGGGGGACCCCGCCACGGCACTCCCGCTGCGGCGGGCCGCCGCTATCAGGACCTCATAGTGGCGGTGCCACCAGCGCCGCATAACCGAAAACCAATAGCGGCTGCGGCTGCCTGCGCTGACCGCCAAAGCCTGCTGGTGCACCACGTCGTAGTTGACGATCCACTCCCGCCAGAACGAGGCCATGGCATCGGCGTACATGGATATCCGGCTCCAGCCCGTATTCATCGCCATCGATGCCCCTGGAGTGGGATCGAAAGCCACCCAGCCGTGGCCCGGAAAGTAGGCCTCCACCCAGGAGTGGGCATTGCTCGCACGCACCACGTATTGCGAGGTCAGATCGTTGAACTCGCCGGTACGAAATCCGTTCACCACGCGCGACGGAATTCCCAGGGTCCTCAGCATCACCGCCATCGAGGAGGCAAAGTATTCGCAGTGTCCCTGCTTGCGCTCGAAAAGGAAATTGGCCAGGGGATCGTGCGGGAGCGTGCGCGGCAGTTGCAGGCTATAACCGAAGCGAGTGCGAAGGTAGGTCTCCAGCGCCGCCGCCCGGTCGTAGTTGTTGTCGGCCGAAGCCGTGATTTGTCTGGCAAGTTCCGGAATTCGACTGTCCAGCGCGGGCAGGCCGAGGTAGCTCGAAAGTACCTCAGGCGGATAGGCCTGGCCGGCGCTGCGCAGGCTGCTGGCCGGAGTTTGGGCAATGTCCGACGTCGCCTGGTAGCGGTTGACAGGATGCTCAGGATCCAGGTTAAAAACCCCTCCGCCATCGTCGATGGCCAGGTGCGCGTAGTTGCCTTCCAGACTTTCTGGAGTGGCTGGCCAGGAAGAAGACGTTCATCCCCACCGGCTCCATGACCACCCGATAGTGAATCGGGCGGGGCGAGCCACTGTGCCCACTGGCACGCGGCGGCAATACGAAGAGCCCGTCCAGCCGGGGAGACAGCGGACGTTCGTCCCGGTTATTTGACCAGGTGCGGCCGTCGAACTGGCTGAGCGCGACTCCGCGCCATTTCAGGTCGAAGCTG
This sequence comes from Terriglobia bacterium, assembly GCA_963699935.1. Lineage (GTDB taxonomy): Bacteria > Acidobacteriota > Terriglobia > Terriglobales > Acidobacteriaceae > JAIQFF01. Next base: position 148,046 of record CAVOVU010000008.1, on the reverse strand, counting down.
CCCCGGTCGTCTCCATCTATCCGGATGTGCATCACCACCGATGCGGACTGCTGGATCTCGCCGATGCGTCCCAGGTCCACGCGGTCGCTGAAACCGCTGGTAATTTCGCCCCCGGGCGCATATGCCCCCAGATAGCCGGCGGAGGCGCGGGGCAGCAGGAAGAAAATTCCGGCCGCACCCAGCAGAATACAAAGCACCAGGATGGGAGAGGCCACCGCCAGCGACGCAGCCATACTGCGGTAGGTCATCTCCATGCCGGACTGCCGCCAGTTGACTCCGGCCTTGGCCGAGATATGGCGCATTTCCATCAGGATGAAGCTGACCACCGCGGTCAGCATGAAGACGGCGAAGGACAGCAGGAAAACGCTGTCCACCGTGAGCAGCGCGGCCGAGAGCACCATCAGAAACGCGATGACCGAAAGGAAATAGAAATCGCGATCGCGCCGCGCCGAGAATAAGCGCACCACCATCACGAACAGAACCAGATGCACCGTGGCGTCGAGAAATCCCCCGGAAATCAGAAAATAGTCGGCCAGGTAGAACGCTACATAGCCCAGCGTGAGCCAGGCAGTCCAGGTCTCCGGAATAAGCCAGGGACGACGTGCCAGCAGCAGGTATCCCCGGACCAGCAGCGCCGCGGTGACCACCAGCGCCGTGGTGATGCTTAGTCCCCCGGTAGCGACCAGGGTGCCAAAGCCCGTAAACACCAGGAGATAGAGCGCGATCTCGAAGTAACGCTGGAGGGCGCTGGCCAGCCGGGTCGTCGTGGGTCGCAGCTGGCTGGCGATAGCCATGGCCCTATTGTTAGCCATGACGGCGAGGAATGGAAGAGTACCGAGGTCAGGGAGCAGTCGTCAGTCGTCGGTCGTCAGTCTTCAGCCGACCTCGTGCGCGCGCGAAGGGTAAGGCCGGAGATCCATTACCCCCGCTGAGCGCTTGATTGCATCCCCCAAAATGCGTCTTAAAGTGCGCTCATGAGCACAGCCATCGAAGACCAGGAGTGAGACAATCGGGACAACGCGCGCAACTGCAAAGAGCCGGCTACGCAGACAGTGGAGCAGCGGATGGATCAGAATTCAGATCACACACAGTCGGACATCGACTCCATCGCGAGGCAGGAGCAGGAGTTTCTGGAAAAGAGGACGCTATCGGAGCGTGCCGGAGACCGAGTTGCTGCTTTGGCTGGAAGCCTGGTGTTTGTGCTGATCCATGTCTTGCTGGTGCTTACGTGGATTTTGATCAACGTCCAGGGAGTTCGAGGGATTCCGCGCTTTGATCCTTATCCATTTTGTCTTCTCGGAACGACCGTCTCGGTGGAGGCGGTAGTGCTTTCCAGCTTCATACTCATGCGTCAGAATCGGATGTCGAAACGCGCCGAGCGCCGGGACCACTTGAACCTGCAGGTTGATCTGATCTCCGAGAAAGAGATTACAAAACTGCTGCAAATGGTGCGCACGATTTGTGAGCGCATGGGACTCAATCAAGTCGCGGACGATAAGGAGCTCAAAGAGTTCAGCCAGGCGACCTCGGTGGAAACACTGACCCAGAGACTCGAAGACACGCTCCCGGACAACTAGCACCCTACTCAAGCTGGAGGACGGGCGGGGCGCACGGCCTCCATTTTTAAAGCAAAGCCGGTCCGGAATGGCAAGGGCATTCGCTGACGACTAAAGACTGAAGACTGACGACTGAAGACTGCTGTTAGAATCAAAAGCGGTCAGGCATAGGCCCCGCGCGACGCACTCTCGCCAACCCCGCCAGGTCCGGAAGGAAGCAACGGTAACGAGCTCTTGCGTGTGCAGTGGGTGTCCGGTGCCTGGCTTTTTTCTTGCCGCCTGGTCTCTCACCGGCCGCACCCACTACGCGATGAACGGCACTAACTGGTTCGAGAAGTTCGGCAGATTGGGGAAGATAGTCGGTAAATCTGCCGTTGGAACCCCAAACCAATTGGCCAGCGTTCCCGCGTACTGATCGAGGGAGGTTGTCGGAATCCAGCGTCCCTGGTCGGTGGCGTCGTCCGGACCACTGAGCGCCAGGGTGGGGAAGGTGCCGTAGAAATCTCCCCCCTTGACGGCCCCACCCAAAATCAGGTGATGACCACCCCAGGCGTGGTCTGTCCCGGCGGTGCTGTCCGGGTTATAGGTCCGGCTGAAATCTGACAAGGTGAAAGCGGTGACCTGGGGGGCTGCGCCGATTTCGACGGTTGCCTGATAAAAGGCGTTCATGGATTGGCTGAGCTGGGTGAAAAGGCTGTTTTGCCCAACCAGTTGATCGCTGTGGGTGTCGTAGCCGCCCTGCGCCACGAAGAAAATCTGTCGTTGCACCCCGAGCGCAGCCCGCACCGAGATAATCTGCGCTACCTGCTTCAGTTGGTTGCCCAGACCGTTGTTGGGAAAGACCGTCGCCATGGCTGGCTTTGCCGCCAGGGCATCCGCCAGCGATTTGCTGTCCTGCATAGAGTTGCTGGTCGTGCTGCTGGCTGCCTGGATCAAGGTGAGGCCGGTGTCGAAAGTCAGCAGGTTCTGCAGCGCTGCCATCCGGCTCTGATTTTCCGCCGAATTGCTGAAGCCTGAAAGCAATCTGGTGGGGTCGCCGCTGGACTGGATCGCGCGGGCAGACAAGCCCTGGCAAAAAACATTGGTCCCGGCCAGCGAAATGATTACAGGGAAGCTTCCGCCGACAATGGATTGAACTTTGTCCGCCGTTCTTCCCGCCCATCCCGTCGTCATGTTGCCATCGACGGCGGCAGTCTGCATCTGCGCTGCCTGGTCTTCGTGCGAGTAAAGATTCCGCGGGACCTGGACTTGGCGTTGGCGATATTGATCTCGGGTGGTCGGGCGAACCAGGGTTCCCACGTTGGCCAGCACGGCCAGGTGTTTCTGATTGAACAAGGACTGCATCTCCGCCAGCCTGGGATGGAGTCCGAACGAAGCACCCGCGCTGGGTGGGGCGATGGGCAGCAGACTTGCCTGTGGCAGCGCCAGCACGGAGCGGGCCTGCGCGTAGGAAGCGTAGGCGCTGCTGCTCAACGGGACAATCATGTTGTTGCTGTCATTGCCCCCGAACAGGAAAACGCAGACCAGGGCCTTGTAGTCCTGCGAGCTCTGGGCCAGCGCGTTCACCAGTCCAAAGCGGTTGAAGCTGGCGGCGGCGAATCCCGCGGCTGCGGTGCAGCAAGTCCTCTTGAGAAAGTCTCGTCTTGAAAATGCCATGGCTATTCTCCCTATTAGTGTTCGACCTGGAACTGCGATGAGCTCCCCATCAGATAGAAGGCCGCTCTGGTGCGCCGGGTATTGTCTGGAATCCCGGAAAGCGTGCTGACCAGAGTGCTGCGCATGTTGTCCGACACCTGGCCGTGCATCATCACGGCGGCGACCGCCGTGACCAGTTGATCGGGATTGGCGGCCAGCGGCACGTATCCCGAGATGTCCACGGTTGTAGTGCCACTCACCGATCCGTAAACCAGGGTGTTCACGAAATTGATTCGCGCTATGTCGGTGCTGGTATCGAAGATCTCGAATTCAGGGCCTACCAGGTTGGTGCCCTCGACGACGTGATCGGGGTGATAGAAATTGAAGACTGTCGGCGAGAAGAAGGGCGGCTGTTTCATGTCGTCGGCCCGATCTGACAGCGACGCGCCGTCCGACACACCATTCATCGCGCGCAGCAGGTTGGTGATGAAGAGGACTGGCTCTTTGAGCTTTCCATCGCTGGGTTGCACCTGGGCAGAATCGTCTCCCCGTCGCGCCTCTGGATCCAGCAGGATGGCCGAGACCACAGCTTTCAGGTCACCCCGTACCCCGCTGCCGTTGTCGGCGAATACGGCCGCCACCCGGCCCACGTACTCTGGAGTGGGGTTGCTGGTTACCAGACGCAGAATGAGCTGCCTGCTGATAAACGGGCCCACGTTGGGATGATTGAAAATGTTCTGCAGCGCTGCCGTCAGGTCCGCCTGCGTGGTACCCCCCGCCGGCAGGGTCACTCCGTTCAGCAGGAGCTTGGACCCGGTATCGTGGTGGGTGTCGAAGGCGATCATGGGCCCGCCGTAAAACTCGGGATTACGGAATTTTGCGGTCGCTCCCGGCTTTGTCGGGTAGGTCCATCCCGTGAACACGTGAGCAAAACCGATGATCTCGTCCTGGCCATAGGTCGGAATGGGATTACCGGAGCCGTCCAGTTGCTGGGTGCCGTCCGGGTTCAGCTGCTCCAGCCCGATCGAGAACAGCTGCAGAATTTCCCGGGCGAAGTTCTCGTTGGGATCAACCCCATTCCCCGGCTTGTCGTTGTTGACCATGTCCAGATAGTTGCCCATCACCGGACTCAGCGTGACATCGTTCAGGAGGGTGGAAAAGTTGCCGAAGGCGTCATTCTGGAACATGTTCTGCCAGAGCACGAACGCGTTCGGATTGTTGATTTTCGCGGCCGAGGCCACCATGATCTGCGATAGCCCCCACGCCACCCTCTGCCGCAACTGGTCCTGTCCGGTAAGCGCATTGGTGAAGAATCGTTTTTGCACGACCGACATGTCGTCATCGGTTGCGGGAGCGGGGAACGTAGAAATCGGCGCCGCGAACTGCTCATTCAGGAACGCCTGCATGCCCACCGCCTGCACGTGCGACAGCGATGCCGGATTTACCCCCCAGCTGGATTGCTCCAGCAAGCGCGCCGCCGCGGCCGCGCTCAAAGTATTGGCTGCACTTCCCACCTGTAACGCAAATGCGTTGGAGGTCTTGGAACCGGGATCGGGATTGATCACCTCAACCTGCACGGTCCCGGCTTGTGCGCTGGTGGCGGTGCCGGTGGCGGTGACCTGGGTGGCGGAGATAAACGTGGTCGGCAGGAATGTGCCTCCGAATAACACCACGGCACCGCTGGCAAATTTCTGGCCGGTGACCACCAACGTAAAGTTGCCCACTGGAATCGTAGTCGGCAGTACAGCGCTCACCACCGGCGCCGGATTCGTAATGGTCGCCGTACCGGAAGAAGTGGCAGTCGTGTCCGCCAGGCTGGTGGCCTGCACCTGGATGATATTGGGGACCGGGACCGTGGCCGGAGCCTGGTAAACTCCGCCCTGTGTAATCGTCCCCAGGGTCGCATTGCCGTTGGGTATTCCGTTGATCGCCCATTTCACGGCGGTATTGGTGCCCGCGCCGTTCAGGGCAGTCCGGTACTGGAACGTCGAACCCGCGGTGATCTCAGTGGTGGCCGGAATCACTACCACCGAGACCTGGCCGGCCAGCCCCACTTGCACGTTCATGGAAGCGGCCGAATTGCTCTTGCCCGGGTCAGGATTCTCGACCGTGATCTTGACCGTTCCTGCCTGCGCCGCAGTGGTCGTTCCAGTGGCCGTGACCTGGGTGGGACTCACATACGTGGTGGCCAGCGCGGTTCCACCGAACGTCACTTTGGATCCGTTCACAAAGTGGGCGCCACCCACGTTCAACGTGAAGTTGCCCACGGGGAGGAAGGTGGGGCTCACTGTCTGCAGCACAGGTATTGGGTTCTGAAGACTCACAGAACTGGTGGCAAAATGGGTCTTATCCGAATTGCTGACCGCTTTGATGGTGACCGAATGGGGCGTGGGCAGGCTGGCGGGCGCGCGATATTTTCCAGTCTGGTCGATGCTGCCGACGGTGGCATCGCCGTGCGCCACCCCGTTGACGTACCAGGTGAAGGTCTGGTTCATGCTGCCGGCGCTGCCGCTGAGCTGGGCGGTGAACTGGGTTGTGTCGTCGGAGCGAAGGGTGACGTTTGAGGGCGTAACCGTCATGCCTTCGGATTTCGCATCCGAGCTCGCGGCCCCCAAGCCGCCGCCGCAACCCGACCACACCAGAATGGCAAGCCCAAGCACGATGGCGCCTGCGAACTTTGCGCCTGAAGACTTTGATGTTCCGATCATCTCTGATCCCCTTTCCTGAAGATCCGAGTACTGAATGAGCGTTCCAGGGCGCGTCACAGGGGCGCGTCAAGAGTTTTTTGAGTGGCTGGTGAAGAGTAGTGAAACGTTGCCCTTAAGCGAAGGTCACCGTGGTTCCATTACGGGACTGTGCCGATTCGGCGCCGGAGCCGGCTTTCGGAAGCACTAGTGATTCGGCTTCGTCACACCTCAACCTTCCGCGCGGACATGTACTGGGGTAACTGCGGGCCCGCGGATGGAAGGCTCCATGGGCTTCGGACTGGTTCTCCGCAACCCTCTGCACCACCTGCAGTTGGACATTGCCGCGTGGCTGGGTCAAAATAGCCGGTTCGTCTTCGAACCGACTTTCGAACCGGGAGAACTGATCGAGTGAGCCAACTGGTGCGCGCCAAGATTACGGCCCTGGGAACCTACGTCCCGCCTCGCCTGCTGACCAACGACGATCTGGAAAAGCTGGTGGAAACTTCCAACGACTGGATTGTGGAGCGCACCGGGATCCGCGAGCGCCACATGGCGGACAAGGGCGTGGCTACCAGCGACCTCGCCACCGAGGCCGCCCGGCGTGCCCTGGCCGAGCGCGGCCTCGAAGCCTCCGAACTGGACGCCATCATCGTGGCCACGGTCACGCCCGACATGTTCTTCCCCTCCACTGCCTGCCTGGTGCAGCACAAGCTGGGAGCAAAAGGAGCCTGGGGATTTGATCTCTCCGCGGCTTGCTCCGCCTTCGTGTACGCCCTCCAGACCGGAGCGCAATTTATTGCCACTGGCGCCCACAAGAAAGTCATGGTGATCGGAGCCGACGTGATGTCTTCGATCATCGACTACACCGACCGCGCCACCTGCGTGATCTTCGGCGACGGAGCCGGCGCCGTGATACTCGAGCCGACCGAGGATGACTCCGTGGGCTTGATCGATTTCATCCACGAAGTGGATGGCTCAGGAGGATGTTCGCTCTACATGCCGGGCGGCGGCAGTCTTCATCCCGCCACCCAGGAAACCGTGGAGAAGCGAATGCATTACGTTCATCAGGACGGCCAGGCGGTCTTCAAGTTCGCGGTGCGCAAGCAGGCCGAGATTTGCGAAAAAATCCTGACCCGCAACCACCTCAAGGGCGGCGACATCGACACCTTCATTCCGCACCAGGCCAACCTGCGGATCATCAGGGCCACGGCGGAGCGTCTGGGCATGAAGGCCGAGAGCGTAGTGGTGAACATCGATCGTTACGGCAATACCACAGCCGGCACCATTCCCCTGGCCATGGATACGGCCCGGCAGGAAGGCAAGCTGAAGAAGGGCAATCTGGTCCTGCTGGCGTCGGTGGGCGCAGGTTTCACCGTGGGTGCGACACTGTTGCGGTGGGCCCTGTAAAAAGATTCTCTCGCGCTCAGGGCGGCTGCTCATAAATCCTATGGACGAACTCCTGAAAACCCAGGTCCGCCACATATTCGACAGCGCCAATTTCGTTCGCGATCTGGGCATGCAGTTGACCCGGATCGAGGATGAATATTGCGAGAGCACGCTGGTACCCACCGCGCGTCACCGGCAGCAGCACGGCCTGATCCACGCCGGCGTGCTGGCCACCATGGCGGACCATACTTCGGGTTGCGCCGCCCGGGGCGCCGTCGGACTGGACCATGACGTGGTCAGTGTCGAGTTCAAGATAAATTTTCTGCGTCCCGCTGTGGCCGATCGCTTGCGTTGCCGCGGCAAGGTGCTGCGCGCGGGTAGGATGCTGGTCATCTGCGAGGCCGAAGTCTTCGCGGAAAAAGATTCAGAAGAAAAGCTGGTCTCGAAGGCCATGGTCACGCTGGCCGTGAAGCGCGCTTTTTAGTTTCATCTCTAACCCGCTGTCATCCTGAGCGCAGCCGACCGATTCGTTCCGACTCGGTCGGCGCAGTCGAAGGACCCCTACTTTTCCGGCGCGGCGTATTTGCCGATGTTGGTACTTCCGCGCTCGCGCTGCAGCGCCACGAACCCGGCACGAGCGAGGACGCTCGCGCCCACATCTGCATGATTTCTCTTATAGGGGTCCTTCGACTCCGCGAATGCTTCGCGAAGCGAAGCAATCGCTGCGCTCAGGATGACAGCGGTGGGCTTGCTATCCGTTTTTCTGGCGCTCGAATGCTTTTTGCAAATACTTGCGGGCTTCATCCAGGGCGCCCTGGGTGTTGTCGTTGGTCTGTATGGCTTGACGGTATTCGTTGGTGGCGCGCTCGCGCTGTCCGGTAACGTCGAAGATCTTGCCCAGCTGGATGTGGCTCCAGACCTCGGTCCAGCGCGGCTCGCCATCGCCGTTCAGGCATTCGCGGTAGGCGTTGGCGGCGGCCTGGTAGTTGCGCTGGAGAAAAAACACCTCGGCAATTCGATAGTGGGCCAGCGAGCTATTCTTGTTGACGTCGAGCGCCTTGTTGAATTCGAGCAGCGCCCCGGCAAGGTCTCCCTGCTGGGTCAGTCCCTGGCCGCGCTGGATGGAAGCTCTCAGCCTGACCTCGGATGAATTCTTCAGCACCCGGTCATCGGGATCGACCACGATCCGGCGCGGTTTGCCGTAGGTTTCAATGTTGAACGCGGAATTGGTACCTATGACTTCGATCCGCTTGTTCTCGGTCTTACCGTCCGTATCGATCTTGAGGTCAACCGGCATGCGGAAGAGATCGAGGTCCTGCGAGATCTGCCCCACCACCCGGAAGCCTTTGTTATTGCCCAGGCGGTAGATGGTGTACTTGGTCTTGAATTCCGGCGCGCCGGTGGAGTCGAGCCACTGGGAGAAAAACCAGGTGAGCTGCTGGCCGTAGTTCTGCTCGGCCAGGGCGCGAAAATCGTCCAGCGACGCGGACTTTCCCGGCATACTTGGCGGCGAAGGTGCGCATGGTCTGGTCATACTTCTGATCGCCCAGCACCCAGCGCAGCATGTGCAGGATCATGGCGCCCTTGTCGGTCACCAGGGACTGGAATTCGGGCGAGAACACGTCAAGCTTCCCCGCGCTCGAAAGTGGGACGGTGTCGTAGGCCAGAGCCCCGACCGACATATCTTTGACTGTCTCCTCGAGACCGGCCTCTCCTGCTGCCTGTTCGACGTAGCGCGCCTCGGAATAACGCGCGAAGCCGTCACTCAGCCACCAGTCATCCCGGGAAGCGGGACTGACCGAAGCGCCCCACCACTGGTGTGCGATGGTGTTGGCCAGCAACCGGTAATTCACCTTGTCGGTCACGGCCCGGCTGGCGATGGCGGCGATTTCCGGCGCCCAGGCTGCGGGCACGGTGTCATCCGGAATCTCGACTACTCTCAGCGTGGTTGAAGGCGCGGGCCCGTAGAGGGTCACGTAGTAGGTGAATTCCTTGACCGCGGTGGTGGCGTACGTCGCTCCCATGGCCTGATGCGCCGGCTTGAAGAAGACGTGAAGATCGAGTCCCGCCTCATCGCTCTTGAATTCCTGAAATATGCCGGCCACGATGGTGCCGGGGAAACTCGGCTTGTCCCAGCTGAAGGAGAACGTCTTGGTCGGCAGAGAGCCGACCGGCCGCTTGGCCGCAGGGGCGCTTCCCGGACCTTCCTTTCCGCTGCCGATCACGATCATATGTGCAGGCACGGTGATGTTCATGGTGGCGGTGAAGCGGTTGATGCCGTATGCGTTCACCGGAAACCAGCGTCCGGCGTACAGCAGGTAGCTGGTGTCATCGCCGATGTAGGCCAGCTTGAGGCCCTGCACCGGACTGTCATCGGCGGAATCGAGCACGCCTTCGTAATCAAAAGTAAGCGTGCTGGATGTGTCCTTGGCTACCGGCGTAGCCAGCGCGACCCGAACCGTCGAGTCCTGGGTCACGCGCTCGGCGCTGAGCAGTTTGCCGGCCGCATCGACCACCTTGGTGACGCGCAGGGCATTGTGCAACTCGAAGGTGGCGATATTCAGATCTTCCAGCGCGGTAAATTTCACCCTGGCCTGCGCGGTAATTTTGTGGGTATGCGGAACCAGCTCGGCGTCAATCTGGTAATCGTCCACTCGCAGCCGCATGGTCTCGGCTGCCCACGCCGGTAACGACATCAAAAAGAACGAGAAAGCGACGCCCAGCCACAGGACCCGACGCCGGCGCCAAGGTTGAGAAGAGATCAAAAGCAGCTCCTGATACTAGTACGATAATCCGTAAGATGAAGATTGTGGCGCAAAAGATGCTGGTAGGACAAGGTTTAGCCTGATTTTGATCCAGCAGCCGCTTCCCAGAGCGACATCACGGCCTGGGCAGCCCGATCCACGGGGTGGCGTCCCCGCTCAGTTGGGCCGCTGAGCCGGGCTTTGACTTCAGCCAGTCCTGTCATCATTTTGCTGCGGGCCGGGCCGTCCAACAGGATTTCGTTGAGCCTGGTCACAACCTTCTCAGCGGTGAAGTCCTGCTGCACTAGTTCAGGCACAACCTCTTCTCCCGCAATCAGGTTCACCATGGCAAAGTACGGCACTTTGACCCGCGGGCGCCCCACCGCGTAGGTCAAGGGAGAGACCCGGTAAACCATCACGAACGGCATTCCCATCATTGCCGCCTCGACGGTGGCGGTGCCGCTGGCAATGATCCCGGCGCGCGACAGGGCCAGAGCAGGCAAGGTTTCGGGAACCAGACGAATGCTGTCGAATTGCCCCCGATGACCGTTGCAGGAGGCCGCGATCCAGTGTGGGATGCCACCGGGAGCAAAAATTCATAGTGCGGGACCCGAGCTGACCGCGGACTCGAAAATCCCCGGCAGGTTCATGCGCACTTCTTTCATCGCGGCTGCCGGGCATGAGAGTGATCCAGAGTTTGGCCGGATTCAGCTTGTAGCGGGCGGCATAGGCCGGCGCGGTCGATTTCAGGACGGGTTATATCGGCAAGGGGGTGGCCGACGAAAGTCGCATCCACTCCGCGGTCGCGATAGAACTTTTCTTCGAAGGGAAAAATCACCAGCGCCTTGTCGACATATTTCCGCAGCAGGCGCACCCGTCCCTGGCGCCAGGCCCAGAACTGCGGACAGACGTAATAGACCACGGGAACACCACGCTTATGCATCTGACGCGCCACGCGCCAGTTGAACGCAGGAGAATCGATGACGATAACGAGATCAGGCTTACGACGGTCCGCTTCCGCGATCAGTTTGTGAAACAGTCCCCAGATCTTAGGCAGATGACTGAGGATTTCAGAGATTCCGACTACAGAAAGATCTTTGGTATCGACCACAGTGTCGCAACCCGCAGCCCGCATGCGGTCCCCGCCCACCCCAAAAAACTCCAGCTTTTGCCCTGGTGTGGTCTGTGTGGTGGCGGGCGACTCGCCCGCGAGACGCTGCAAAGCATCCATCAGCAGCGCGCCATACATTTCGCCGGAGGCCTCCCCAGCAGAGATCAGAATTCGCACGGAGGCCATTGTAAAGGGAAGAGGTGTGGTCGCGGCGGGCCGCCGCGAGATGCCGGCGCTACAAGGGACACGTGGGGACAGCCGCCCCGGCTGTCCAGTCGACTCGAAGAGTCGACCGTTTGTGTGGGAGAGATGCCTTACGGGAAAGATGTCGCCTGGCCGGCTTGCCTCGCAGCCCCTCCGCCGAGCTTCGCTCGGCCCGGACAGCCGAGGGCGGCTGGCCCCACGCGGTTTCAGTCGTCCGCACCAGCCGTGACCTGCCCGCCGGCACCCACCGGAATCTCCTGGTCTTTATATTGCAACTGATAAAGCTTGTAGTAAATGCCGTGCTGAGCCAGCAGTTGCTGGTGGGTGCCGACCTCGCGCACCTGACCTTTGTGCATGACGATAATCTTGTCGGCACGCTGGATGGTCGAAAGCCGGTGGGCAATGACTACCGACGTGCGGCCCTCGACCATGCGGCTGAGCGCATCGCGCACCCGCGTCTCGGTTTCGGTGTCCACGCTCGAGGTGGCTTCATCCAGAATCAGGATCTTCGGGTCATGCGCCAGCGCCCGGGCAAATGAGATCAGTTGCTTCTGGCCGGTGGAGAGGGTTGAACCGCGCTCGCGGACTTCTTCCTTGAAGCCTTGAGGGAGGGCGCGGATAAAATCGGCCAGGTTCACGTCTTCGGCGGCTTTTTCGACGTCCTCGTCCGTAATATCCTTCGTGCCCAGGCGAATGTTGCCCTCGACCGTTCCGGTAAACAGGAACGGATCCTGCAGCACCACGCCATAGCGGCGGCGGAGTTCGGCCAGGTCCATTTCTTTTACGTCCACGCCGTCGATCTTGATCGCGCCCTTTTGCACGTCGTAGAAGCGCATGAGCAGCGAGATGATGGTGGTCTTGCCGGCGCCGGTGTGGCCGACGATAGCGACGGTTTCGCCCGGCTCGATGGTGAAAGACACATCGCGCAGGATCCAGTCGGGCTCGGTCGAAACAAGTTGTGTGGCCGCGGGCGACTCGCCCGCGTCTTTTCCGGCGGCCACGTTGCGGTAGGCAAACCACACATGATCAAACTCAATCCGTCCAGGGCCGTTCGGTGTCCTGGTCACTGCGGGCGAAGTAATCTCAGCGGGAGTATCCAAGAGTTTGAACACCCGTTCGCTCGCCGCCATCGCCGATTGCAGGATGTTGTATTTTTCGCTGAAGTCCTGAATCGGCCGGAAGAAGCGCTGTGCGTACTGGATGAACGCGGTGAGAACTCCGATGCTCACCACGGTGTGAACCACCTGAAATGAGAGCAGGTGCTGGCTGGAGAAATCCACCGCGACGCTGCTTACGGTCAGTTTGCGGATAATGTCATTCCCGCCAAACCAGATCACGCAGGCGATGGCCGTCGAAGACAGAATTTCGACCACCGGGTAATAGACCGCGTGCGCCATGATCGCGTCCTTGAAGGCTTCCATGTGGACCGCGTTCACTTCCGAAAACTTGTCGAAAGAGCGCTGCTCGCGGTTGAAAAGCTGCAACACCACCATGCCGCTGACGTGCTCCTGCATGTAGGCGTTGATGCGCGCAATCGCGGTACGAATGCGCCGGTAGGAATCGCGCACCTTGTCGCGAAAAATCTTGGTGGCATAGGCGATCAGCGGAAGCACCGCCAGTGTGATCAGCGCCAGCTTCCAGTTCATGCCCAACATGATGGCGGTGATGCCGGCCAGCACGAACACGTCCTCGAAAATAGAAACCACGCCCGAGGTGAACATTTCGTTCAACGCATCCACGTCCGAGGTGACGCGCGTAACCAGGCGGCCGACCGGGTTCTTGTCGTAGAAGCCGATGTGCATGTGTTGCAGGTGGCGGAAAATCTGCTTGCGCAGATCGAACATCACCATCTGGCCCGCCCACTGCATGAAATAAGTTTGCAGATAGTCGAGCAGAAAACCGAGCGCGATCAGGCCAACGTACATGGCCGCGATTTGAGCAATTCCAACGTAGGGATTGGTGCTGAGAAAAAAGTCGAACGGGGTGGTTCTGGGCACGGGCACCAGGTAGCGGTCGATCTCGATGGCGACCAGGTAGGGCCCCAGCACATCGGCCACGGCCTTGATAAGAATGGCGACCAGGGAAATGCCGACCGGCCATTTGTAGGGACGCAAATACTGGAGCAGCCGCTTCATCAGGCGGCTGTCATACGCTTTCCCTAGTACCTCTTCTTCTTGGGCCATCGGCTATTCGTCAAGGATACCCTAAGTAGATTCGGCGAGAAGCGGGCAGGATGGAAAAGGTTTGGTCACAGCCTGCGTAGGCCCGGACGCCTCGTCCGGGCGGGTGAGGGCACCCGCCCCTACGTGGATTGCGGCACCCTACGCGATCTTCTTCAGCACCAGGGCAGAGTTCTTCGATCCAAATCCTACGCAGTTGCAGATGGCATGTTCGATGCTGGCTTTGCGGCCAATGTCGGGAACATAATCCAGATCGCACTCCGGGTCGGGCGCTTCCAGATTGATGGTGGGCGGAATCTTGCCATGCTCCATGGCGATCAGCGTGGCCGCCAGGCTGGCCGAGCCGCAGGCCCCCTGGGCGTGTCCGATCTGCGATTTCAGCCCGGACATCGGAATCTTTCTGGCGTGCTCTCCCAGCGCCAGTTTCAGCGCCCGCGTTTCCACCCGGTCATTCATCTCCGTGGAAGTGCCGTGCAGGTTGACGTACTGGATATCTTCCGGCGCGAGGCCGGCTTCTTCGAGAGCCAGAGTGATGGCGCGGGCGGGTTCGTCCGGCGAGTCGCTCATGCGCACCCGGTGAAAAGCTTCGCAGGTCGAACCGTAGCCGGCGATTTCCGCATAGATGTGGGCGCCGCGAGCGCGGGCCCGATCGTAGTCTTCGAGGATGAACATCCACGAACCCTCGGCGATTACGAAGCCGTCACGGTCAGCGGAAAATGGACGGGACGCGCTCTCGGGGGCATGGTTCCACGACTGAGTGAGCGCGCGCAGCAACGAATAGCCCTTGATGATGCCCGGCGTAATGGGCGAATCCACGCCGCCCACCAGAAACATGGGCAGCACGCCGGCCTGAATATGCTGGTAGGCATAGCCGATGGCGTCGGTCGAAGAAGTGCAGCCCGCGGTCACCACGTGGCTGTAGCCGCGGAATCCGAAGCGCATGCTGATTTCGCTGGGCAGCGTGCCCATGGTGCCGCTCGGGATGCAGAAGAGGCTGACCTGCTTGACGTGTCCGCTATGCCAGAGCCGGTATTGCTCTTCGGAAAATTCCTGGGCGCCGCCCCCGGTCCCCAGAATCACGCCAATTTCACGCTTCTGTTCCATCGACATGGCGGCGGGATCAAGTCCCGCGTCCTTGATCGCTTCCGTGGACGCAGCCACGGCCAGCGGCACCACGCGGGAAACGTGTTTGCGTTCGCGCGCGTCCACCCACGCCAATTCGTCAAACTCGGGAATCTCGCCCGCGATTTGTACCGGCAGGGATGAAGGATCAAAACGCGAGATGCGTTTCACGCCCGACTTTCCGGCGAGAAGAGCCAGGCAAAAGGCCTCTTTGCCTATGCCATTGGGGCTGACCACGCCCAGTCCTGTGATGACGACCCGAGGAGCCATGTGCTTTTTTGGTTGTGTCATCCTGAGCGAAGCTACGGCTTCGCGAAGCGAAACCGTTGCGCAGTCGAAGGACCCCTATAAGCGGCACCAGCCTGCAGTTGCAAAGTACTCATTTCTACGCCGCTAAAATCCTGGGCCCCATACACTACCTTGGAGTCATAGGGGTCCTTCGACTTCGGGGCCGATTTCACCAGTGAAAGCCGCCACTCCGCTCAGGATGACAAGTCATAGTATTCAGCGTTGTCCACCTTACGCGAAGTGGGATAATTAGTCACGTGTCCCTGGGCCTTTATATCTCGGTGCCATTCTGCCGCACCAAATGCAGCTACTGCAACTTCGCCTCGGACGTCTTCTCCCGCGCCGTGTTCGAGCGCTACGTGGAACGCGTCCTTGCGGACATCCATCACGCCGATAAACTCGTCGAACCGATGGGCGGCGTGTACGAATCCGCAGTGGATTCCATCTTCCTCGGTGGTGGCACACCTACCATACTCGAAATATCGCAACTGGAGCGATTGTTTGTCACGATTGCGCAAACTTTTGCAGTGGAGCGGGATGCCGAGATCACGGTTGAATGCGCCCCGGGCACGCTGACACCCGCGGTGCTCGGGGCCTTCCAGCACTGCGGGGTGAATCGCGTGAGCCTGGGAGTGCAGTCCTTCGTGGACCTCGAGGCTGCATCCGTGGGGCGTCAGCATAAGCGTGCCACCGTGCTCGAAGACCTGGCACACCTGCGCGCCGCCGGCATTGAAAACATTAATATCGATCTGATCGCAGGTTTGCCCCACCAGACTGCCGAGAGCTGGGAATTTTCCGTGGCCGAGGCGATTGCCACCGGTGCGCCTCACGTCAGTGTTTACATGCTGGAAGTGGACGACGATTCCCGCCTGGGTCGCGAGTTGATGGCAGGCGGCACAAAGTATCATGCGCACTTCGTTCCCAACGATGAGCTGACGGCGGATTTCTACGAGGCAGCCTGCGAGCGGCTGAATGCCGCGGGAGTGTGCCAGTATGAGATTTCAAACTTTGCTCAGCCGGGAAAAGAGTCGCAGCACAACCTGAAGTATTGGACGCGGCAGCCCTATCTGGGCTTTGGCGTGGATGCGCATTCCATGCTGTATAGCTCCCGAAGGGCGGGCGAAAGCGTGCGTTTCTCGTCGCCGGATTCGCTCGAGGAATACGTTGCCTGCGCGCCCCCCAAAAAAATACTGGTTTCTACAACTGCCGCGCTCGAGGAAACTTTCTTTCTAGGTCTCCGGTTGACCAGAGGCGTGGACCTGAAACAGGTCGCGGCGGATTTTGGCGAGCCGGCGATCCATGGATTCACCGAGGCGATTTCGGAATGCGTGGATTTGGGGCTGCTGGAACGCGAAGGTGATGTGATTCGGCTGACCGGGCGCGGCCGGCTCCTGTCCAACGAGGTATTCCAGCGATTCATCCAGTGTGGGTCGGACGCTCCTGTCCGACGCGGTTGATGTTTTGTTGGGATTGTGATTGCGGATAGCAAAATCTTGTCTGGGTGAAGATCAAGGTCAAAAGCGGCGGGCGAGGGCTCCCGCCCCACACATGCATTTCATGTCCCGCCGGTAACTTTGTGGGGTGAAATTACTGTGTTCTAATCCACATGTTAGACCGGAGAGTACCTTGGATTTCCAACTGAATGATGAGCAGCTGCAACTGAAGAAAAGCGTACGCGAATTTGCCGAGCGCGAAATCGCGCCCCACGTGATGGAGTGGGACGAGGCCGGCGACTTTCCGCTGGCCACGGTCAAAGAGCTGGGCAAGCTTGGCCTGCTGGGCATAGTTTTTCCAGTCGAATACGGCGGCGCCGGCATGGGCTATGTGGAATACGTCACCGCCATCGAAGAGCTCTCGCGCGTGGATGGCTCGGTCGGCATCATCGTCGCGGCGCATACCTCGCTGTGCTCGAACCATATTTTTCTTGCCGGGAACGAAGCGCAGAAAAAGAAATATGTCACGCCGCTGGCTTCGGGCGAGGCCATCGGGGCCTGGGGCCTGACCGAGCCTTCCTCCGGATCCGACGCAGGCAGCGCGCGCATGACCGCGGTGCGCAAAGGTAACAACTGGGTGCTGAACGGCACCAAAACTTTCTGCACCAACGGCCACTATGCCGATTTTCTGGTGGTGATTGCGGTGACCGACCGCGCCGCCCACACTCACGGACTGTCGGCTTTTATCGTGGAGAAGGGAACCAAAGGCTTTCGTCCCGGCAAGAAAGAGAACAAGCTGGGCTTGCGGGCCAGCGACACCGCCGAACTGATTTTTGAAGATTGCGTCGTTCCCGCTGAAAATCTTTGCGGCAAGGAAGGCGACGGCTTCATCGACGCTATGCGCGTTCTCGATGGCGGCCGCATCTCCATCGCCGCTTTGTCGCTGGGCATGGCGGAAGGCGCTTACGAGGCCGCTCTGAAGTATTCGAAGCAGCGCAAACAGTTCGGCAAGGCCATCAGCGACTTTCAGGCCATCCAGTGGAAGCTGGCCGACATGGCCACCGAGATCGAAGCGGCGAAGCTGCTGACGCTGCGCGCCGCCGCCATGAAAGATGCGGGCATGAAGACCACGCTGGAATCGTCCATGGCCAAGCTCTACGCCAGCGAAGTGGCGGTGCGCTGCGCCAACGAAGGCGTGCAGATCCACGGCGGCTACGGGTTCATCAAGGACTATCCCGCGGAAAAGTTTTATCGCGACGTGAAACTGTGCACCATCGGCGAAGGCACCAGCGAGATTCAGCGGCTGGTGATTGCGCGGCAATTGCTGAAGGACTAGCCTGAAAGACGAATCACTGCCGAACCAGGTCATCCCGTCCACCCAGCCGGCCACCTTGTTGACCCAGGACGAGCGCACCATCGCGCTCCTGGCCCACATGTTGCAGATCATGCTTTGGTGGATCGCACCTCTGGCGATCTTCTTAATCAAGAGAGACTCCAAGTTTGTTTCTTTTCACGCCCTGCAGGCGCTTCTGCTGCAAGCCGTCTATGTGCTGACCATCATGGCCGGCCTGGTATTGGCTTTCGCAGTTTTCGTTCTAGCCGCTGCCATCGCTCCGGGCGGAAGAGACGCGCTCCCACCCGAGTTCTATTTTTTGGTGCCGGTTCTCTGGCTTTCCTGGATGGGAATGGGCGTGATCGTGCTTCTGGCCGGAATCATATACGGCGTCAAGGCCGGGCGCGGCGAATGGGCGGAGTATCCGGTCTTAGGACGGCTGGCCTTGAAGATCCTCAACCTCAAGTCTTGAGCTCCGCTACTGTAGGTCTTCGCTTGCCACGCAGGTGATGTTAGACTTTGCGCCAGTGATGTCACACATTTTTCTCAGCCACGCCAGGGAGTGACCTCCATGAACCAGCGGCGATGGAACTGGCTTTTGTGGGCGGGATTTCTGCTCTGCCTCGCCGGCTTTGCCACTTTTCCCTTTTTTGCCAGGTTTCCATTCACGCGTGATGTGCCCTGGGTGAACTTCCTTCTTCTTGGCGCCGGCCTCGCTTTGCTCGTGCTCGGATTGAAGCGTGCCTTCAGTCAGCCGCAGCAGTACCGGGGAAAAATCGCAGGCCCAATTCTGGGCACTCTCAGTCTTTTGGTGGTGGGCGTTTTCTGCTTCATCGTTTTTTTCCAAACCAGGCAGCTGCCGGCCTCCAACGGAGCACCGCGGGTTGGACTGAAGGCCCCGGAGTTCGTACTTCCGGATACTGATAACCATCCGGTCTCCCTTTCCGGCTTGCTTTCCAGCACGATGCCGCAAACAAACACGCCGCCCAAAGGAGTGCTCCTCGTTTTCTATCGAGGTTATTGGTGACCTTTCTGCAACTCCGAGTTACGGGGTATTGAAAAACACCTGACTGAAATTGAACAACTGGGTGTGCGCCCGGTAGCCATCAGCGTGGACGCCCCAGAAGTCTCGCGTGACTTGTGCCGGAAGGCGGGCTACACCTTCACCTTCCTCTCCGATCCCAAAGCCGAGGTCATTCGACGCTATGACCTTCTGCATGCCGGCGCCGGTATCAACGGACAGGACATTGCGCGGCCGGCGGAGTTCCTGCTCGATTCGTCAGGCGTGGTCCGCTGGGTGAACCTGACGGAAGACTATCGCGTGCGGGCGCGCCCGGAGCAGATGATCGAAGCAGCGAAGGCATTGCGATAGCTGGGATCACACACACTGGTTCCCAGTTGCCTCTTGCTGCTTTACACTGAACCTCTTGAAAACCGAAACCGAGCAATGGGTTGACCAGCTTCGCGCCGGCGATCCTCGCGCTCTGGCCCGCGCGATCAGCACGGTCGAAAACCGCACGCCGGGCTGGTCCGAACTGCTCAAAGCACTCTTCCCCCACAGCGGACAGGCGCGGATACTTGGGCTCACTGGTCCGCCGGGCGCAGGTAAGAGCACGCTGGTGGACCAACTGGCGCGCCACTACCGCAAGGAAAACCGCACCGTGGGTATCATTGCGGTCGATCCCACCAGTCCCTATACCGGCGGAGCGATTCTCGGCGACCGCATCCGCATGCAGGAGCATTTTTCCGACCCCGGAATCTACATTCGCAGCATGGCCACCCGCGGTTCGCTGGGCGGACTGGCGCGCACCACGGCGGATGTGGCGACCGTGCTTGATGCCTCGGGTCGCGATCTGGTCATGATCGAGACGGTCGGAGTCGGACAGGATGAAGTGGACATCGTGCGCCTGGCCGATATCACGATTGTCATTCTGGTGCCGGGCATGGGCGACGATGTGCAAACTATTAAAGCCGGCATCATGGAGATCGCCGATATTTTCGTGATCAACAAGTGCGATCGCGATGGGGCCGAGCGGGTGGAACGGGAAATCCGCGCTCTGCAGTCCCTGGCTGTGCGCAGCGATCACTGGACTCCTCCAATTGTGAAGACCGTGGCCAGCCAGGGCGCAGGCATTGCGGAGCTGGCGGCGGCGATTCGCGAGTACGAAGCCTATCTGCAGAAGGAAAATCTGGTGGTCACGCGTAAGGTTGAGAACTGGCAGAATCGTCTGCTGGAGATGTTGCGTGATGCGCTGTTGGAGCGGGCCCAGCAACAACTGGGAAATGGAGCAGTGGCCCGTTACGCGGCAGAGGTCGCAGAGCACAAACGAGATCCTTATTCGCTGGTGGAAGAAATCGTGAATTCGCTCGGCAAGTAAAGTGTTTGCTGGAGGACGGGCGTCCCGCCCGTCCGCACGAGCGGGACGCTCGCGCCCACATTTGCAGATGGAGATCCTCTGATGTTCAGCATTGACCATATCGGAGTGGCGGTGAAGTCGCTGGCGGCGGCCAAAGGCATCTATGAGCAGCTGGGGCTGAAGCTCTCGCCCGAAGAGACGGTCGAAGCCGAGCAGGTGCGTGTGGTGATGGTGCCGCTGGGTGAGAGCCGGATGGAGTTGCTCGAGCCTATCTCGGAGAACTCGGTTATTGCGAAGTTTATCGCCAAACGGGGCGAGGGATTGCATCACGTCTCGTTGCGCGTGCCCGACCTGCCGGCCGCAGTAGAGCGGCTGAAACAGGGCGGTGTAAGGCTGGTTTCAAGCGAAATTAAAGTAGGCGCAGGCGGGCATAAGTATATTTTTGTGCATCCCTCGAGCGCGGGCGGCGTGCTGCTGGAACTGGTGGAAGCGGTACCCTGACTTTGATGGTGTGGTCGCGGGCGCCCTCGCCCGCGAGGTTCGAAACTAGAGTCAAAGGCCGCGGGCGAGGGCGCCCGCGCCACACGTGCATGGATCATGGTTCTTCTTGCCGCCGACACTTCGGGCAAACACGGCAGCATCGCGCTGGCGCGCTGCGGTCCGGGCAGCGCCTGCACGGTGCTCGACGTGGTGGCGCTCGAGGGCGGGACGTTTTCCGCGCAACTGGTGCCCCAGATCGCGGCACTCCTCGCCACGCACGGCCTCGACAAGAACGACATTGGCGGCTTTGCCGTGGTCGCAGGCCCGGGCTCGTTTACCGGAGTGCGCGTTGGTCTGGCGGCCATCAAGGCCCTGGCGGAAGTCTTGCAGAAGCCGGTCGCGTCCGTATCGCTTCTGGAGGCGATGGCTGTTTCTGGCCGGTCGCAAGGCCGATTGACAGCTGTCCGGGATGCGGGGCGGGGCGAAGTTTATGCAGGCGAGTACGAAGTTCATGGTTACGACGCGCGCCTCCTGCAGGAGCGTTTGCTGACTCGCCCGGAATGGCTCGAGGCGGCAGTTGGATCAACCATCGTGGTGGCAGACCAAGACCTCGCCGAGGCGGCCCGAACTGCGGGATTGCCAGTGGACGAGATTGAAATTCCGAGCTCGGATGTGGTTGCCCGGTTGGGATGGCAAAAAATCCAGGCCGGAAAAATAGTCTCACCCGAAGCGCTGGACGCGAACTATCTTCGTAGTTCCCACGAGATCTTTTCCAGGAGCAGTTCTTAGTTTGTAGTTCCCGGTTCTCAGTGGAGGAGTAGGGTGAAACTCTCTATTCGTGCTGCCACATCGGCCGATTTGCCTGGGATGATGGCTCTGGAGAAGCGCGCGGCTACGGCGGCGCACTGGTCGGCGCAACAGTATGAGGCGCTGTTTGGTGGGCAAGGCCCGGATCGGATGGCACTGATCATCGAGGACGAGTATGGTCTCGAAGGGTTGGTGATTGCCAGAGTCGTGGATCGGGAATGGGAGATTGAAAATATTGCCGTCGCCGGGCCGGCCCGTCGCCGTGGCCTGGGCACGCGTCTGCTGGGAGAGTTGCTCGACCTGGCCCGAAGCCGAGGCGCCGACGCAATATTTCTGGAAGTGCGCGAATCCAACCACGCGGCCCGGGCGCTCTACGAGAAGTGGGCATTCCTTGAGAGCGGGCGCCGGCGCGGGTATTACCAAGATCAGGAAGAAGATGCGATTCTGTATCGCCTTGGCTTCACTTAGCTTTGATCCTGCACCAGCGGTGGTGCAGTATTGTTCACTATGAAAAACCATTCATCTGTGGAAAATGGGATTGAAGCGGTGGGAGCGGTGTGGTAGGTTAGGGCCGTACAAACGCTCAGGAGGGTCTCCTGGATGACTCCAAAGGACCAGCTCCTGGTCAGCAACGATGAGTTCCGCAAGCTGGCCCAGGAGCACACGCACTACGCCGAACGTCTCGAATCACTTACCCAAAAGCGCTACTTAACGGAAGACGAAAAACTGGAAGAAGTACGACTCAAAAAGCTGAAACTGCGGCTCAAAGACCAGATGCAATCAATTGAGCGGCAATTTCGGGTGGTCGTGCAGCAGGGCCAGGTCGCTTAATTCGTTTCCTCCAATGGATCGCGGCTGTGGCCGCCTACAGGTTAAATGTGCTCCGAACCCGGCGCTGACAAGCGCCTTTTTTGTTATCAGTTGGCTTCCGGAGCGACTGACCCGCCCCGCCTGAACTATAATTTGGATTCCCCATGGTTCCCGACGGCTACTATTACGCGCTAGCACTGGCTGGGGCTGCTGCCCTGGTGGGCTGGCTGGCTGGACCCTTATGGGCGTTGCCGGCGATCTTGCTGGCGCTGTTCTTCCTGTGGTTTTTCCGCGATCCGGAGCGGGTGATCCCGGACTCCGCCGGCGCAGTGGTTTCGCCCGCCGATGGCAAGGTGACCGACGTGTCATCTGTTCTGATGAATGATGTACCGCGCATCCGAATCAGCATTTTTCTCAGCGTGTTCGATGTGCATGTCAATCGCTCCCCCCTGGCGGGCGTGATCCGGGAAGTCCGCTATCGGAAGGGAAAATTTCTGAATGCCATGAACCCGGCGTCGGCCGATCACAACGAGCAGAACGCGGTCACGGTGGAAGGAGACGGCCAGACCGTAGTCTTCAAGCAGATCGCCGGGCTGCTGGCGCGCCGGATCGTATTCAATAAGAAAGTCGGCGATCCCGTGGGACGCGGAGAGCGCGTGGGCCTGATCAAGTTTGGTTCGCGAGTCGATGTCTTGCTGGATCCCTCTGCCGCTCTGCAAATCAAGGTGGGAGACCGGGTGAAAGGCGGATCCAGCGTATTGGCCCGCCTGGAGCGCGTGACTGAGCCGTTGACCACAGTCGGAGCGACTCGGCAAGGAGCGCGGTGATGGATCCCGAGGTGCCGCAAATCTTCGCGCCGCGCAAGCGACAGCCACCGCGGCGGTTGAGCAAGGGCATGTACATTCTGCCTTCGCTGTTTACCACGGCCAACATTGCCTTCGGGTACTATGCCATCCTGCAGATCACGCACGCCACGGTCGCCGATGCCTGGCACTTCGACAATGCCGCCAAAGCCATTGGCTTTGCCGTGATGTTTGATGGTCTCGATGGTCGCATTGCGCGCATGACCGGAACCAGCAGCGATTTTGGCCGCGAGCTGGACTCCCTGGCGGATGTCGTCACCTTCGGCGTGGCCCCCGCCCTGCTCGCCTGGACCTGGGGATTTCAACAGTTGCCCACCAATGTGGGCGATCTATCCACCAAGCTGGTGCAGTTCGGCGCGATTGCCAGCTTCCTGTTTCTGATGGCCGGCGCCAGCCGCCTGGCCCGCTTCAATATTTCCAGCAACCCGCAGCCTTCGAACCCTGGCCGTCCGGGCAAGAAGTACTTTGTCGGGATGCCGATTCCGGCGGGCGCAGGTGTGATCGCCGCGATCGTACATTTTTCCGGCGGCGATCCCATTGCCTCCTGGTGGACCGCGCTGACCTGGATGTTGATGGTGGTGGCGGTGGGTTATCTGATGGTCAGCACCTGGCGCTTTTACAGCTTCAAGGACATTGATTTCCGATCCCGCCAGCCCTTTCGCCTGGTGCTTCTGTTTGGCTTGCTGTTTGCCGCGATCCGCTTCTACTCGCAGTGGGTGCTGTTTCTGATCGCACTGCTCTACGTTTTTTCCGGCGTATTCTGGCGTTTGAAGTGGATCTTCCGGCGGAAGGGAAGCCCGCCGCCTCCCCCGGCCTACACCGAGGCGCCGCTGACTTCATGAGCTCGAATTTCAAACCCGTGCCGGTGGCGCACCCTGAGCCGGTGCGGGCGGCTGGCCTTTACCGGCTGGCCATCGTGGGCGCGGGCACGCTCAAGGGGAAAGAGGTCGCCGAGGTCCTGGGCGACCGCAATTTTCCTTCACTCGACATCAAGCTGCTGGACGACAACGATTCTCTGGGCCAACTGGAGTCGGTGGGCGACGAGGTGTCATTCATACAGAGCGTGCGCTCGGAACAATTTGAGAAAATCGATTTCACTTTTTTTGCCTCCGACCAGGAGTGCACCCGGCAGAACTGGAAAAAAGCCCACGCCGCCGGCAGCGCCATCGTCGATCTCTCCTACGCTTTGGAGGATGAACCCGATGCCGACGTGAAGTCGCCGTGGATCCAGCGTCAACTGGGCCAGCTGCTCACGCCGGAGCTGCAACCTGGGCCGGCGGTGGTGGCCCATCCGGCTGCGGTCGTGCTGGCGCTCCTGTTGTTAAGGCTAAAGAAAGCCGGGGCAGTGAAACGGGTTGTGGCCACGGTCTTCGAGCCGGCGTCGGAGCATGGGCAGAAGGGCATGGACGAGCTCCACGAGCAGACCGTGAACCTGTTGTCCTTCCAGCAGCTGCCAAAGAAAGTGTTCGATACCCAGGTGGCCTTCAACATGGTGGCGCGCTACGGCGAGCATTCGGTCCCGGCGCTGAATACCGTAGAACACCGCGTGCTCAAGCATTATCAGCGGATCGCCGGCAAGGACGCGCCCCTGCTCTCGCTTCTGCTGGTGCAGGCGCCCATCTTTCACGGACACGCCGTGACCCTGCATGTCGAAATGGAAAAGCCGGTCGAGATCGATGGCGTCTCCAAGGCGCTGGCCGGGGAACATGTGACCATCACGGGCCTGGCGGAAGAGTCGCCCAGCAACGTGAATGCTGCCGGACAAGGCGACGTCCTGGTTTCGATCCAGCCCGACACCAGCCTGGCCAATGGTCTGTGGTTGTGGGCGGCCTCGGACAATCTGCGAATCGCCGCCGCCACCGCCGTCGAATGCGCGGAAAACATGGCCGCCACCCGTCCCATAGGAAAAATCCAATGAGCCGCGGGTTGGGTCTGGCCTGTGTGGTCGCGGGCGACTCGCCCGCGAGAGGCTTGCAGGCCTCCGCCCAATTTTCGAGGCGATGGCTTTTCCTCGTCCTGCTGATCTTGATCTTCGGCACGGCGTGCGGATATCACACCGCCGGCCACGCCGTCACGCTTCCCACAAACGTCCAGACCATTGCCATTCCCGCCTTCGTCAACCGGACGCAGACCTACAAGATCGAACAGAGGCTGACCTCCGCCGTTGTGCGGGAAATGGTGACTCGCACCCATTACCACATCCTGAACGAAGCCAGTGATTCCGCCGATGCCACGCTGCGCGGCGTGGTGATCAGCACCTCGACCTCGCCTTTGACCTACGATTCGCAGACCGGGCGGGCCTCGAGCGCGCTGGTGGTCGTGACCGCGAAAGTAACGCTCACCGATCGACAGGGCAAAGTGCTCTACGAGAATCCGGCTTATTTGTTCCGCGAGGAGTATCAGGTTTCGCGCGAGCTTTCCAGTTTCTTTGAGGAAGATTCTCCCGCCCTGGAGCGCCTGTCACGCGAGTTCGCGCGCACCCTGGTGAGCAATGTACTGGAGGGTTTCTGAATATGGAGGGCTTCTGATGCGGGCCTTTGCCCAAGCCGATCGCTTCGTCTCCGAGGTCGAAGCCCGGAAGCTGCGTCCCGTCTATGTTTTCGTGGGCGACGAAACCTTTTTCCGCAAGCGTTGCCGCGAGGCCCTGCTCAAGCACCTGGTGCCGGCCGACCTGCGCGATTTCAGCTTGTTTGATTTCGATCTCTCCGAAACCGACCTGGCCGAGGTCCTCGATCGCGCCCGCACCCCTTCGTTGATGGCGCCCTTTCAGGTGTTTTTTATCCGCGGGGTCAAGACCCTGTTCGGGCGCGGATCCAACGAAGAAAAGCTGGCCGCGATTGAGGCTTACAGCAAGGATCCCAATCCCGACGCGGTGCTGATTTTCGTGGCTGACCACATCAGCATCCCGGCCGATGCGCGGCGCATGGACATGACCGACAAAGAGCGCTACGAGCGCATCCGCGAGACGCTGGGACAATATTGCGCCATTGTCGAGCTGGCGCGCGTGGAAGAGAGTGAAGCGGTCCGCTGGATCGGCGAATACGGCAACACCCGCGGGGTGAAAATTGATGCCGACGCCGCCCGCGAACTGGTGGACGCCCTCGGCGGCGACATGATGATGGTCTCCAACGAACTGGAGAAGCTGATTCTCTACGTCGGCGAGAAGAAGCGCATCACCCTGGGCGATGTAGAAACCATGGTGCTGGCGGCGAAGCAGCGGTCGTTGTACGAACTGACTGACGCGATTTCCTCGAAAGACCGGGTGCGCGCGCTGCAAATGCTGAATGCCATGCTGAGCACCGGCGACGGCGACGAGGCTGCCATCGGGCATCTCTACATGCTGGCCAAGACGTTTCGCCAGATGCTGGTGATTCTGGAACGCAATGTGCGCGACCAGCGCATGCTCTGGGCCGCGCTCTGGCAGGGATTTCGCGTGCCCCCCTTCGCCGCCGATGACATTATCCGGCAAGCCCGGCGTTATAAATCGAAGCGCGAGCTCACACGCGCCATTCGCCTGGTCGCAAAAACTGACCTGGCCTTGCGCTCCAATCCACCCACCAAGCGCTTCGTGCTGGAAAAACTGATCCTCGATCTCACCGCCGAGGTCAAGCCTGAAATTCCCGGATGGTCCCAGGAAGAACTGCCGGTCTAGGAATGCTTCGATGACAAGCAGAGATGTATTCCGCCTTCTGCTATTGATTCCCTGGGTCACACTCCTGATTTATTGGGTCATCGGTGCGTTCAAGACGCACGCCACTCGTCAAAAGGAATCTTTCGCCTCTCGATACCTGGTGGTATTGCTGGAGGTCGCCGCGTACCTGCTGGTATTCAACCAGGCAACAGAAATCGGATTTCTGGGAAGGCGATTCATTCCGCGCACCCTGACCGGAGCGGTTTCGGGAGTGTTGCTGACCTGGCTTGGAATCGGGCTGGCCATCTGGGCCCGATATCATCTGGCGGAGTACTGGAGCGCAAGGGTAACGATCAAAGAGGACCATCAGCTCATCCGCACCGGTCCTTATGCTAATTTCCGGCACCCCATCTACTCCGGACTGGTTCTGGCCACGATTGGAACAGCCCTGGTAATCGGCAAGTGGCGATGCGTGCTGGGTTTTGTTTTGGCGCTGATTGGCTATTGCATCAAAGCCCGGAAGGAAGAGCAGATGCTGACGCAGCAATTCGGCGACGCCTTCCGCGAGCACCAGAAGCACGCCGGCTTCCTGCTGCCCCGCTTTCGGTAAAATCCCTGATAAATTCACACACGTCCCTTTTCCAGGGGCGTCATCCTGAGGGACTTCAGTCCCGAAGGGATCCGGCGTGCACCGCCAGCAACGCAGGGGCAAGGGGCTGTATCCGCTTCACGCCAGATCCCTTCGACTTCGCTCAGGGCAGGCTCTTCACGGCCTGAAGGCCGTTCAGGATGACGCCTGAGGGAAGATCTGATCATCACCAGAAAAACGAAAAGCAGGAACGCCCGCAGAACTCAGAGGATGAGTGGCAGAGCGCCCTGCAAGAATATTTCGGAGTAGTTTTAGCCTGAGACCAGAAGCTAGCAGCCAGAAGCCAGAAGCGCTTTCCTACTTCAGCGCATTCACCCGCGCGTTCAGGCGGGACTTGTAGCGCGACGCGGTGTTCTCGTGGATCACGCCCTTCTGGATGGCCTTATCGAGGGCGGAAACCGTCTGCCGGAAAACTACTTCGGCGCCGGCCTTGTCGCCTTTGGCCAGGGCTTCACGCAGGTCGCGCAACGCGCCTCGCAGGCGGGAGGTATTGGCGCGGTTGCGCACGGTTCGAGTCTCGGTTTGACGGGCGCGCTTGAGCGCCGAAAAATGATTTGCCATGTCTGCTTGTTACCTTCGTTTCTACGGAGAGGTATTCCGATTGCTCCGGAATAGGCTATTTTACGGGAGTAAGTCGTGGCTGGTCAAACCTTATGGCAGATCCCCTCGAGCGCCTGAAAATCCTGCTCAGCTCTTCTACTCCCATTGTCGTGATGGAGACGGTGGAAGAGATGCGCGCGGTGCGGCTGGTGCGGGCGGCCTGCTCGTCGCTGAGCCTGGCCACTTTCGAGTGGAGCATTGCCAGCGGGCTGGTTCGTTGCGGCAGCGAGGTCGGAGAATTGGTCCCGGAAACCGGTTTTTCCGCCGGCGGCCCGGGTCACGATCTGTCAGGGGCCCAGGCGCTTTACAACAGCAAGGAACCTGCCCAGGCGCTCAGCAACCTGGAGGCAATGTCTCTGGAAGCGGCGTTCGTGCTCAAGGATTTTCACCGCCACATGGATGATCCGGTTGTGGTGCGCCGCCTGCGCGATGTAGGGCAGAAGTTTTCCGCCAATCGCCGCACCGTCATCATCACCGCGCCTTCGATCACGATCCCGGCGGAATTGGGCAGCCTGGTTGAGTTCCTCGAACTCCCTTTGCCGGACAAGCAGCGCCTGCGCCAGATCATCGACGAGATGACAGTCAGGGTAGGGAAGACGCGCACCCTGAAACGCACCCTGGATGCTCCCGGCCTCGACGCCATGGCGAACAACCTGCGCGGCCTGACTGAAGAAGAAGCGGAACGCGCCGCCTCCCAGGCGATCGTGACCCGCTACGGAATCACTGCTGAAACTGTCACCGATGTGCTGCAGGCGAAAAAGGAACAGCTACGCCATTCCGGAATGCTGGAGTTCATTGACGCATCGGAAAATCTGAGTAGCGTAGGCGGACTGGACAATCTCAAGCGCTGGCTGGCCCAGCGGCGCGGCACCTGGGAAGATGCCGCCCGCGACTTTGGCCTGGAGCCGCCCCGCGGCGCCATCATTCTCGGAGTGCAGGGCTGCGGCAAGAGCATGTGCGCCCGCGCCATCGCCGGAGAATGGAAGCTCCCGCTGGTCAAGTTCGATACCGCCGCCATCTTCGACAAGTACATTGGCGAAACTGAAAAGCGGATCCAGAAGGTATTTCGTGTGGCCGAAGGGCTTGCGCCCTGCGTGTTCTGGATTGACGAGCTGGAAAAAATATTTGCCGGAAGCGGGCCGGATTCGGCGTCGGTCGATGCCGGAGTATCTTCGCGCATCCTGGCCGCCTTCCTGTCCTGGATGCAGGACCGCAAAGCTCCCGTTTTCGTGGCGGCCACCTGCAATAACGTCAGCGCGCTGCCTCCGGAGCTGATTCGCAAGGGACGCTTCGACGAGCTCTTCTTCGTCGATCTGCCCAACCAGGCCGAGCGCAAGCAAATATTTGCCATTCACCTGAAGCGGCGGAAGCGAAATCCCGCAGAATTCGATCTGGACCAGGTGGCCGCTGCAGCCCGGGGATATTCAGGAGCAGAGATCGAGGCCGCGGTGCAGACGGCGCTGTATGCAGCATTTTCCAGCAAACAGACCGGTGAATACACAAGGCCTGCTGGACGCGCTGAAGGCGACGGTGCCGCTGTCCGTCACCCGGTCCGAGGAAATCCAGGAACTGAGAGCCTGGGCCAGCCAGCGGGCAGTGCCGGCATCGCTGGCGGATGTGAAAGCAGAGGGAGCCTAGCCCGGGGGGACCTGTCATCCTGAGCGGAGTGGCAGCTTCGCGCAGCCACGAAGTCGAAGGACCCCTTTAGCCGCAGGTACCCTGTCTGATTTGTTCTGAGAACCAGCCAGAGGCCAGAAGATCTCGGGAGAGACGCGTCGTCTTCCCAGTAGGGGTCCTTCGGCGCGTCTGCCCCTTCGCTAGCGAAGGGGCATCCTTGCTCCGGATGACAACCACCAGGAGTTGATCACTTCAGCAAATTCCGCAGCACTGCGACCTCGGCTGCAATTCCCGTATGCAGCGCCGGATCTACGTCAGGAGCAAACAGCGGTGAGTGATTGGAAGGCAAGTGCGTTCCCGCTGCTTTCGCTTCGGCATACTTCGCCGGGTCCGCTCCACCCAGACTGAAATAGAACGACGGCACGCCCTGGGCGGTGAAATAGGAAAAATCCTCCGACGCCATTCCCGGGTCCTCGACCACCACGTTGTCTTTTCCCAGCGTTGACTGCAGCACGCCCTGCAGACGCTGCGCCAGGGCAGGATCGTTGTACACGGCGTCCGTGGCCTCGTAGTGCTCGATCTTGGGCTCCTGGGTTGCGCCGGCGGCATCGGCTTCGGCCCTGGTGATTCGCTCGATAGCGGCGAGCACCTGTTTGCGAACTTCAGGTTTGTAGCTGCGCACCGTCAGCCCGAGCTCCGCGTGGTCGGGAATGATGTTGTTCTTGGTGCCGGCCTGAATGTATCCCACGGTGACGACCGCCACTTCTCCGGGCTTTACTTCCCGCGCGACGATAGTCTGCAAAGTGACCACGAGGCGGGCGGCAATCACGATCGGATCAATCGTGCTGTTGGGCATGGAGCCATGTCCGCCCTTGCCGTAGATCGTGATGCGCAGGGAATCGGCATTGGAAAAGCGGTAGCCGGGTCCGACCCCGACCTGCCCGGCGGGAAGTTCGTTGCCGACGTGTAAGGCCACGGCGACGTCGGGCTTGGGAAAGCGGGTCATGAGGCCGTCTTCGATCATGCGTTTGGCGCCGGAGATGGTTTCCTCGGCGGGCTGGCCGATGAGGATGAGAGTTCCGTGCCAGGTGTTCTTGCTGTGCGCCATGACGGCCGCCGTCCCGAACAGGGAAGCCATGTGCACGTCATGCCCGCAGGCGTGCATGACGCCGACTTCGCGTCCCGAATCGTCCTTGGTGTGGACCTTGCTGGCGTAGGCCAGGCCGGTCTTTTCCTCCACCGGAAGCGCATCCAGCTCGGTGCGCAGCATGACCGTTGGGCCCGGCGCCGTTCTTCAGGATGGCCACCACTCCGGTCCCGCCCACGTGTTCGGTGACGGTGTAGCCGAGATCGCGCAGGCGGCCAGCCAGTTTCTCCGCGGTTTGGGTTTCATGCGAAGAAAGCTCGGGATTCTGGTGGAGATCAAGATACAGGGCGTGGGCCTCCGGATAGACGGCCTGTACTTCGGCGTTGGGCGCGGAAGTTTGAGCCCAGACGACGGTGGTCAACACAACGGGCAGGAACCAGCATGTCAGTTTCATTGTGGCCCGCATGATATCTGGAGTAGGACAGCCGGCAATGAGGGGTCGGACACTCTTGTCCGACGCGATTTGAGTTGAGTTTGAATTTCCAGGGTAGGCCTGAGACTCAAAGTCAAAGGCGTCGGACAAGAGTGTCCGACCACACCTCCTTCTGCCTGGTTCCCCGACAGTAACCGAGCCCGTTTCACCACCATTGACTCCTGTCGGCGGGCAGCGGTACCCTTGACCTCAATGGCAGTTGCTTGCACTTCGGGGCGAGCATCCTCGGCTGGTTCCACCTCCAGACATGAGAATCGTTGGTTCGTGCCTGCAGAGCAGTGGTTCTGCCCTTCATGCACAGGCAACTCAGCATCTAAAGCGCCGGAGGAAGCGCGAATACTGAATGAAGAAGAGCATTGAGATCAGCCCCAACATCGAAACCCTGTTCGGCACGCGCGACGAGAATGTACGCCTGCTGGAAGATGGCCTGAATATCAATATCGACCTGCGATCCGATTCCATCGATCTGGAAGGGGCGGCCCGAGATGTGGCCCGGGCCGAGCAGGTTTTTGCCGATTACGACCACCTGCAGCGCTCCGGATTCACCTTCAATAATGGCGACCTGGGCAGCATGTTGCGGGTAGTGCTGGCCGACCCCAAGACCACCCTGCGCGGCCTGGCCGAGGCCGGCCGGCAACGCTCCTTCGGACGCCGCACGGTTCAGCCCAAAAGCGTGAACCAGCGGCGCTATCTCGAAGCCATCGAAAACCACGACATGGTGTTCGGCATCGGGCCGGCGGGCACGGGCAAGACTTATCTGGCCGTGGCCATGGCGATCTCCGCGTTGCTGGCGAAGCGTGTGAACCGGATCATTCTGGCGCGTCCCGCGGTGGAAGCGGGCGAACGCCTGGGATTTCTTCCCGGGACTCTGCAGGACAAGATCGATCCCTATCTGCGTCCCTTGTACGACGCCCTGTACGATTTGCTCGAGCCCGAGAAAGTCGATCGCTACCTGGAGAAGAACGTGATCGAGATCGCGCCCATTGCTTTCATGCGCGGGCGCACCCTGAACGACTCGTTCGTCATCCTGGACGAGGCGCAGAACACGACTTCGGAGCAGATGAAGATGTTCGTCACCCGCCTGGGATTCAACTCCAAGGCGGTGATCACCGGCGACGTGACCCAGATCGATTTGCCCAACGCGCGCCGCAGCGGCCTTCTGGAAGCGGCAGAGGTCTTGAAGCACGTCGAAGGTCTGACCTTCGCCTACTTTGACGACACCGACGTTGTGCGTCATCAACTGGTGCAGCGCATTATTCGCGCCTATGATGAGCACAAAGCCAGGGCGGCGGAACAACTTCCGCTGCTGGACTCCAAAACGAACGGCAAAGCCAACGGGACCGAGATGGCGTCCGGCCCGGGCAACAGCGTGTCCTCCTCGGAAGTAGAAACCAGCGAGTAGAGCAGGTAAGATTGAACGGGAGGGCGCCCTGATGGGGCCCTCCTGTTTGCTTTTGGCCGGGAAGAGAAGACCTTTAACCGCAAAGGACGCAAAGCAACCCGCAAAGTGCGCAAAAGAAGAAGAACTTGGTGATCCTTCGCAAACCCGTGGCTGGATTGAGTGATACCGCATTGGCCAAGTTTGTGGCGCGGGCCAGTCGTGCGATCAGACTCGAGGGTACGGTCAACGTGCTGGTGACCGGCAGCTCCGAACTGCGTTCGCTGAACCGGCGCTTCCGCGACAAAGACCAGTCCACCGATGTGCTCTCCTTTCCGCCCGGGCCGTGCTTCGTGAACGGACTGGCCGGCGATATTGCGATTTCAGCAGACATCGCGAAGGAGAATGCCCGCCGCCTGGGTCATTCCGCGGCCCAGGAGATCAAGGTGCTGGCGCTTCACGGGTTGCTTCATCTGGTGGGCTACGATCACGAATCCGATGAGGGCAGGATGGCGGGCAAGGAACAGCAGTTGCGACAGTCGTTGGGCCTGCCTCTGGGTTTGATTGAGAGAAGTGGAATGCCGCAGATGCCTCCTAAAAGGCCACAAGCAAAGGCAGCGGGCGAGGGCGCCCGCTCCACACGGGCTACACGATCTCGATGAATTATGCCATCGCAGCTGCGTTGCTCTCTGTTGCTTTGCCTGCTGACGCTGGTCTCCTACGCGGAGCGCGTTTACACCGAGATTGGAAGATTTCTCTCCCGCGAGTTCCAGGACAACATCGCCACCTTCGAGCAGAGAGTGGAGCCCCGGCTGGGAGTGAGCCGGGCGCGTGCCGCTCTCTCCATGGCGGTGCTGACCCAGGTGATTACCGCTGCCATCGCCCTGCTGGTCGGCTTCGCCGTGTTTCGTGAACGCGGCTGGGGCATTTATGAGATTCTTCAGGCCACGCTCAGCCTGGTGCTCATCATCATCCTGTTTAACCGCTTCCTGCCCTTTGTCTTCTTTTCAAGGACGCGGGGCGAATGGCTGGCCCGTTGCGCTATCCTGCTGCGAATACTGATCTACATCGTGCTGCCGGTCACCCTGGTGATCGGGTTCCTGCAATCGGTCACAGCGCTTACCAAGGAACATGCGGACGAGACGCCTGAGACCCAGGCGGAGGCGGTGGACGCGCTCATCGAAGCGGGCCAGGAGGAAGGCATCCTGGATGAAAGCAATCGCGACCTGATCCAGTCGGTGGTGGAGTTCAGCGAGAAAACTGTCCGCGAGGCCATGAAACCGCGGCCGGAAATTGTGGCCGTCGCTACCCACACGACCGTGGAGCAGTTTATCGAACTGCTGCGTACCAAGCCTTTTTCCCGGGTGCCGGTTTTCGAAGGCACCGTTCATAACATCGTGGGCATTGTGTTTGCCCAGGACGTGCTGCAGGTTCCGGACACCGAAGCCCACATGCGCACGGTGGACACCATCATGCGCCGCGATGTCTATTTTGTGCCCGAGAGCAAGCTGGTCAGCGATCTGCTGCGCGAGATGCAGCAGAACAATATTCGCATGGCCATCGTCGTGGATGAATATGGCGGCGTGGCCGGGCTGGTGACCATCGAAGACCTGGTGGAAGAAATTGTGGGAGAGATCCGCGACGAGCACGAGAAGCTCGAAGTGGTTCGCGAGAACGAAACTTCCTACATTGTCCCCGGCAACATGGATGTGGACCGGCTCATGGAGATGTTCGGAATACGCCCCGAAGGCAAAGAGTCAGCCACGGTGGCGGGACTGGTAAGCGAACTGGCGGGCCGCATCCCTCACCGTGGCGAAGTGATCGAAGAAGACGGCCTGCGCTTCGAGGTGCTGGAGTCAACCGAGCGCCGCGTGGAGCGGGTAAGGATTTCCGTCGCCAAACCGACGCAGATGAAGCTGATATAGTCAGGTCTCCTGTAGCGTCGGCGCTACGAAATTCTTATGGCCTTTCACTCCGGATTCGTCTGCATTCTGGGTCGTCCTAACGCCGGCAAATCCACCCTGCTCAATGCCCTGGTCGGCGAAAAGCTGGCCATCATCAGTCCCAAGCCCCAGACCACGCGCAACCGCATTCTGGGAATCATCCACGTGCCCAAACCGAAGGGCAAGCTTGGCGGGCAGGTCGTCCTCATCGATACGCCGGGAGTTCACCGCCCCGACACGTCGCTGGGCCGCAAGATGATGGCCGAGGTGCGGGAAGCGATGATGGGCTGCGAACTGGTCCTGCTCATCGTCGATGTCACGCGCCGCTTCACGCGCGAAGATCATTTCGTGCTCGAGATGGCGAAGAAGTCAGGGACCCCGGTTTTCCTGCTGCTCAACAAGATCGACCTCCTGCGCGGGACCAAGGAAAAACTACTTCCCGTCATGGATGAGTACCGTAAGCTCCACGAGTTCCGGGAAATCATTCCGCTCTCCGCCCGAAAACATGAAGGCCTCGAAGTACTTCTGGACAAGGTGCTACGGTTCCTGCCCGAAGGTCCGCGTTATTTTCCGGAAGACCAGATCACTGACCAGCCCGTGCGCTTCATGGTGGCGGAAATCATCCGCGAGCAGGTCCTGGTGGAAACCGAGGAAGAGGTCCCGTACGCGACCACGGTTGTGATCGAGCAGTTCGAGGAAGGCACGAAAGTGACTCGCATCGCGGCCATGATCTACTGCGAACGCAGCGGACAGAAGGGCATCCTGGTGGGCAAAGGGGGGCAGATGCTCAAGAAGATTGGTACCGCGGCGCGCCTGCAGATCGAAAAGATGCTGGGGAAGCGGGTTTTTCTCGAACTCTTCGTCAAGGTACGCGAAAACTGGCGGGAGTCGCACGAGTTTGTGGAGGAACTCGATTGGCGCCGCCAGGTGGAGCGTCTGGCAGGTAGCGGAAAGCCATGAGCCGGAGTCACTTGGCTCCTATGCAGTGATACCTGTAGAATCCCCCAACGCGGGCTTGCATCAAACAAATAGCTGAATCTGTCCTTCGAAACGGAAACGAAAGCAGGTCCATGACCGAGAACCCGGAGTCGCACGAGTTCGAGACCGGCAAGTTGAAGCTGAAAATCACGCTGGCAGCGGACCGCAATGCGGTGGATCCGGTGGTCCAAAGCGTAATGGAACTGGTAAGAGAGGTTCATTGCGACCCGGAGAAATACGATGCCATCGAACTGGCCCTGACCGAAGCGTTGGCCAATGCGGTGGTCCACGGGGCCAAGGCTGACCCGTCGAAGATTGTGGAGTGCGACGTGGTCTGTCACGAAGACAAGAGCATGCTGATCGTGGTGCGCGACCCCGGCACCGGGTTCGACCCGGGCCAGATTCCCAATCCTCTCCGCGGCGAAAGCGTATATTCCGACCACGGTCGCGGAATCTTCCTGATCAATCAGCTCATGGATGAAGTGAAGTTCCTGAAGAACGGCACCGAAATCCACATGATCAAAAAGTAGTGCCGGCAGGGCCCCTCTCGCAGGCGTCATCCTGAGGGACGTCAGTCCCGAAGAGCCTGCCCTGAGCGAAGTCGAAGGGATCTGGCGGGCACAGCGCCTGCGCTTGCCCAGGCCGCGCACGTGCGGCACGCCAGATGCTTCGCAAGCTCAGCATGACGCCTTGCCGGGAGGTCGACGCGATGCCGGCGCCACGCAAAGCACTTCACTCCTTCACGGCAATCCCCAGAGTCTTCATCTTGCGGTACAGGTGGCTTCGTTCCAGGCCCAGCACCTCGGCGGTGCGGCTGATATTGCCGTGGTTGTCATCGAGCTTCTTCAGGATGTAGTCGCGTTCGTAGGCGGCGCGGGCCTGGTGCAGAGTAGAGAACTCGGCGCCGATGGACCGCCGGGTGCCATCGCGGTGGACCAGCGGCGGCAGATGCTTGCGGTCGAAGCGGGTGGTGGTGGGATTCATGATGACGATGCGCTCGATGACGTTGCGCAATTCGCGCACGTTGCCCGGCCAGGAATAACGCATCAGGGTCTCGATGGCGTCGTCGGTGATTTCGCGCGGCCGGCGGCCGTAGGTGGCGGAAAATTCCTTGAGAAAATGACGGGCCAGCAGCGGAATGTCCTCCTGGCGCTCGCGCAGCGGCGGGACGGAGAAGGGAATGACGTTGAGACGGTAGAACAAGTCCTCGCGAAAATTGCCGCGGGAAATCTCTTCGTCCAGGTCTTTGTTGGTGGAGGCAATCAGGCGGGCGTCCACGGTGACGGGCTCGTCGCTGCCCACCGGCGTAAAGCGCTGTTCGTCGAGCGTGCGCAGGACCTTCGATTGCGTCTTCAGGCTCATGTCGCCGATTTCGTCCAGGAAAAGCGTGCCCCCGTGAGCGCGATGAAACTTTCCTTCCTTGTCGGCGGTGGCCGCGGGAAACGAGCCTTTGCGATGGCCGAAGAGCTCGCTCTCGATCAGATCCTCGGGGATCGCGGCGCAGTTCAGTTCGACAAACATCTCGTTCTTGCGCAGACTTTGCGCATGGATGGCGTGGGCCACCAGCTCCTTTCCCGTGCCGGACTCGCCGTAAATCAGCACCCGGCCGTTGGTCGGCGCCATGAGCAGAATCTGCTGGCGCAGCGCCTTCATGGGGACGCTCTCCCCTTCGATCACGCTGCGCGGGGTGAGCTGTTTCTTGAGCTCACGGTTTTCCTGCTTCATCTGCCGGGCATCGATGGCATGCTTGATCAGGGTGAGGGTCTTGTCGATGGAGAGCGGCTTTTCGAGAAAATCGTAGGCGCCCATTTTGGTGGCGCGTACCGCGGTTTCGATGGTGCCGTGGCCGGAGATCATGATGACTTCGGGAGCATTGTCGAGGTCGCGAATTTTCTGCAGAGTTTCCAGGCCGTCCATTCCGGGCAGCCAGACGTCAAGCAGGACCACGTCGAAGGAACGCTTGCGCAGAGTCTCCAGGCAGGCCTCGCCACTGTCGGCGGCGGAGGCCTTGTAGCCTTCATCTTCCAGCACGCCCTTGAGCGATTGCCGGATGCCGGATTCGTCGTCCACGATGAGGATGTTATGCATGCTGGCGGGCGGGTGCGGGTGCGGAAATACTCTCCGCGGCGAGCGGCAGCTCCACCACGAAGCGGGTGCCGACCGGCTGGTTTTCCTCGACTCGAATGGAGCCGCGGTGGTCTTCGATAATTCGGCTGACGATGGCCAGGCCCAGTCCAGTCCCGCGCTTCTTGGTGGAGAAGTAAGGCAGGAAGAGCCTCTCTTTCAGTTCCTGGGTCACGCCGTGGCCGGTGTCGGCAACGGTGATTTCAACCGCATCCCGGCTGCCCACCAGCGTGGTGGAAATCTGGATCTCGCGCACCAGCGCGCCTTGCATGGCCTCGGCGGCGTTGTCCACCAGATTGGCCAGGGCGCGCTTGATCGCTTCCGCATCCGCCATCACCTTGGGAAGATCGGGGGCCAGGAAAGTTTGCACATGGATTCCATCCAGCCGGCCGTTAAACATCGCCAGCGTATTTTCCACGATGGAGTTGACGTTCGCGGGCGCCGGCTGCGCCGTGGGAAAACGGGCCAGGGTGGAGAATTCGTCCACCAGGGTGCGCAGTGTTTCCACCGCTCCGCCGATAGTTTCGGCGCAACTGTGGAGAACGTCGAGCGAAGCGGCATCCGGTGGCGTGCCGCGTTCCAGATGACGGCGGATTCGCTCCGCCGAAAGCGCGATGGGAGTCAACGGGTTCTTGATTTCATGCGCCACCCGGCGTGCCACTTCCCGCCAGGCGGTTTGTTTCTGGGCCTTGAGCAGGTCGGACAGGTCTTCGAAGACCAGAACATAGCCCAGCCCCTGGCCGGCATGTTGCAGCGTGGCCACGGTGACGGCGGCATTGAAGCGGGAGCGATGCAATGCCACTTCCAGTTGCGTGGTGGTCGTGCCCATGCGGTCAGCCCGCCGCAACAGAGGTTCGAGATCTTCCAGAATTTCCTGGGGAAATACTTCCCGCAGCGCGGCGCCAATCACGATCAGGTCCGCGGACTCAGGTCCCGAAGGGTTGAACATGCGAATCAACGCCTGGTTGACGTGCGTAATCCGGCGGTTGGCATCGAGCGACAGAACTCCAGTGGGAATGCTCTCCAGAATGGTCTCGATGTGCTGGCGGCGCTGTTCCAGCGCGATGTTGGCGGCGCCCAGGTCGTGGCTGGAGGCGTCGATCTGGCGGCGGCTGGTTTCGAGTTCCTCCGCCATGCGGTTAAAGGAACGCACCAGGTCGCCGATTTCGTCGGCCGCGCTCACTTCCACGCGATAATCCAGACGCCCACGCGAAATCTCCTGGGTGGCTTCGGCCAGCGCCACCACCGGGCGGGTCACCAGCTTGGCCAGGTACAGCGCCAGCCAGGTGGTGGAGAACAGTACCAGCACCGTAAGCAGGAGCAGTAGCTCCATGTAGGTGCGACGCAGCAATTTGCGCTGGCGGGTGAGTTCGAAATAACGCTGCTGGCTGGCATCGAGTTGCTTTACCGTGTCCGAGAACTTCTGCGGCAAGGGCATGGCCACCACAATCAGGCCGCGATCGCCCACGGCGGCGCCACTCAGGATGTAGTCGGTATTCTCCCATTTGAAAGGGACAATCGCGTCGGAGGTCAGCCGATCAAGCGGGATTTTTGCCTTCAGCAGCGGCCACGCGGCGGGAGCGTCGATGCTGGCTTCGGCATTGCCCGCTTCGAGCGCCAGGGCGAAGCCACCCTGCAGGGTGGTTTCGTGCCGCCGGAATTCATTCATCACGCCGGAAAAGCTATGACCGGCGAAGGCCCGCTGCGTTTCCGGCGACGACGCGATGGCCTCGGCCTCGGCGCGAGCGTTCTGCGCCGCGTACTTCTTCACCAGCGAGGCCACGGCCGCCGTGTCCTCCCGCACCTCTTCGACGGGACGCGAAAACCACCGTTCGATCGAATTATTCATCAGCCCGTAAGCAAACCAGAACATCATGATGACCGGCAGGAAGGAGAGCAGCAGTCCTCCCACGACCAGGCGGGTGCGGAACTTCGAGCCCAGAACGCCCAGCCGCCGCTCCGCAAACAGCTTCAGAAGGTTGCGGGCCAGGACAAAAGTGAGGGCCACAAACAGCAGAAAAATCAGGATGGTAAGAGCGGCAAAAAACAAAAGTGGAAAGCGCTGCTGAATGTCGGCGTTGAAAACGTCGAGATCGAAAGACGACTGGGAAAGCAGGATCCCGAACGACACGGCAATCCCGATGGCCAGCAAGATAATGGCTTTCTTGCGGCTCGTCGTTTCCTTGTTGCGAGTTGGATCGGGAGCAGCCACTTTACGGACCTGGCCCGGCGGAGCGCGGATGCTCCATTATCTTCGAGCCTGAGCGCCTCATTATAAGCCTCCCGCCAGGAGTCTGATGGTGGCGGAGTGTGCTCCTCAGTGCGAAGCGGGAGGCGGCTGTCCCAGCCCATTAGCCGCCCTACTCTTCGCCTTCCCCTCAGAGTCAGGATGGACTTGCAGTTGGCGCGGTAACGACCAGGGCGCTGCCGACAATTTCGATCAGTGAATCGCCGGGAATCCATTCCAGAGCCATGCAGGCGCGGGACGGGGCTTTGCCGGGAGAGAAATAGGTGCCGTAGATTTTGTTCAACGCATCGTACTGCGCTTTATGCGCATCGAA
This sequence comes from Terriglobia bacterium, assembly GCA_963699935.1. GTDB lineage: Bacteria > Acidobacteriota > Terriglobia > Terriglobales > Acidobacteriaceae > JAIQFF01. The sequence continues at coordinate 107,989 of CAVOVU010000008.1, read as the reverse complement.
ACGGGCCTTGCCGGCGGGCGTGGGAACAGTGTCGGCGAGCGGCAGGCACAGAAAGACCGTCAGATGGATGATGCTGTCCATGGTGCAACCCGCCCGCTCCACCGATTTTTTTAGCGCATCCATGGTGCGAGTCACGTGCTTTTCGAAGGGATCGGTTACGAGCACGTGATCGTCCTTGGGATAACCGTCATTGGCACCCGTACCCGAGAAGTAGAAGATCCCCTCATGAATGTGATTACCGCTGCCGGAGCGACGCATCGCATCTCCACCCGTGGGTGTGCTGCCCGGCGTGGGCGCCACCGGGGGAGTTTGCTGAGCGGAGAGTTTCATCGAGCCCGTTACCAGAGACGTCATCGCCGCGATCATGCCGAAGAAACTGCGTCGGGTGTTGATTTTCATAATTCTCCTTGGAAGTTTTGCGTAGCAAAGCAAGTTTGCCAGAAAGCTGATGCCGGCGCGACCTTGTTCGGCTGAAGGTTGTCCAAAAATCCCCGCCCAAGCGGAACTTGTGCGGGGCACCCTGGGGGTCAGATGAGAACCACTACTGGAACGTATTGCAGGCTGCGATCGATCCATCCTGAAAGCCGCGCTGGAACCATTGCGTGCGTTGGGCGGAGCTTCCGTGGGTGAAGGTTTCGGGATTCACCGTGCCCCGGGTCATGCGCTGGATGCGATCGTCGCCCACTGCCGCGGCGGCCTTCAGGCCTGAGTCCACGTCGCCGGGGTCGAGGAGGTTGCGCTCCTGGGTGGAGTGGCCCCAGACGCCGGCGAAACAGTCGGCCTGCAGTTCCAGAGCCACTGAAAGCTGGTTGGCCGCCCCCGGATTCTGCTGCTGCGCCGCGCGCATCCTGGCCTCAATGCCCAGGAGCTTCTGCACGTGATGTCCGATTTCGTGGGCCAGCACGTAGGCTTCGGCGAATTCTCCGGGGGCGCCGAAGCGCTGCTTCAGTTCATCGTAAAAGCCGAGATCGATATAAACCTTTTCGTCCTCGGGACAGTAGAAAGGACCGGTCGCGGACTGCGCCATCCCGCAGGCGGAATCGTAGGCGTCACGAAACAGGACCAGCTTGGCATGGCGGTAGGGTACTCCCTGCTGCGGCAGGATCTGGCTCCAGGTATTCTGGGTGTCGTTCAGGACAAAGGTCACGAACTGCACCAGCGGTTGCTCCTGCTGGTCGCGCGCGGGATCGGATTGCGCGGCCGTAGTGCCCGTGTCCATGGAGCCGTTGCTCACCAGCGAGAGAAAATCACGTTTGAAGATCAGGCTCAGAATAAACAAGACGACGATGCCGCCCAGGCCGAGGTGAATGCCTCCGGGGCGAAACCCGCCTCCGCTTTCGGAGCGGCGGTCTTCTACGTCGTCACTGCTGCCACCTGGGGTCCAGCGCATGTTTACTCCCAACTCGATTTTGCGGTGTGCCTCGCACTGGGTTGCCATTGCGCAGGGCGAGCGTCACACCGGGTTTCCGTTCTTCTCGATCTTTAATTTCTACGAATTTCTACACCCAACCGCTCAAGTCCAAAGGCGTCGGACAGAGTGTCCGACCCACACAGGCTTGCTCACGACACCCATACGTTCAGGCAGTTTTGGGGCGGATCATGTGATAGAGGGCGAGCAGCACAATGGCGCCCAGCACCGACATGATGAAGCCTGCGGCCTGTCCTTCCTGATACCAGCCCAGAGCGCGACCGGCGTAGGTTGCAACGAACGATCCTGCGATGCCGATCAGCATGGTGATGATGATTCCACCCGGGTCCTTGCCGGGCATGAGAAATTTCGCTACCGCACCGATGACCAGGCCGATCAACAGCGTCCAGATGAGATGCATACGGTTTTCCTCCAGCGCTAGGATGGCTTCCGGACGATCACAGTTGTTTGCCGGACGTCAGACCTCAGCCCGAGGCCCGACGCCCGAAGTCCGCCGCTAAGCGGCAGCGGGGATGACCAGCTTCTGGCCGACTTTGATCTTGTCGGGATCTTCCAGATTATTGGCTTTGGCAATGACGGGATATTTGTTGGCATCACCGTAGAAGTGCTTGCTGATCTTGGACAGGTTGTCGCCCGGTTGCACGGTGTAATCCTGCGCCCCCTGGCGGGCTTGAACGTCGTGTTTCAGGTCGGCAAAAGTCGGATCGACGGCCTTGATCGCATCCCAGATGCGGTTCTTGCTGGCCTCTGAGACCGCCGTTGCCTTCAGGTAAAGCTGGTTGCCATCCAGGTTCAGGTTCTGCAGTTCCGCGCCTTCCTGCTGAATTTTGGTCAGAACGGGCTGGTATTTTTGCTTGAGTTGCTCGAATAGATCAGGCATGTGTTTCTCCTCTCGAAACGATTATTAAACGAAGTGGACACGCTACACTCCAGCGCGCCTTTGTAGGTCCGCCCGGGAAACTCTGTAGGCCTCAAACGATATACCTCGGAGGTTGTGCAATACAACTGTGTGGCGCGGGCGCCCCCGCCCGCGGCTTTTCACGCGGAACTCGACGTTCGCGGGCGAGGGCGCCCGCTCCACACAGGCAAGAGGGCTTTCGGTATACTAGAAAGGTATGCCAGTGCTTCAGAACATTGCGGCCATCGCCAAAGGCATGAGCATCACCTTCCGGGAGATGTTTGAGCCCACGGTGGTGGAAAACTATCCTGACGGGCCGGGCCCGCTGAAGGGGGCCAAGTTTCAGGAGCGCTATCGCGGCGTGCACGTGCTGCAGCGCGACGAGAATGGCCTGGAAAAGTGCGTGGCCTGCTTCCTGTGCGCGGCCGCCTGTCCTTCAAATTGTATTTACATCGAGGCGGCGGAGAACACGGCCGAGAAGCGGGTGAGCGGAGCGGAGCGCTACGCTCAGGTTTATAACATTGACTACAACCGATGTATCTTCTGCGGCTATTGCGTGGAAGCCTGTCCCACCGACGCCATTACCCACGGACACGGGTTTGAGATCGCCAGTTTCAATGCGAGCAACCTGGTGTACCGCAAAGAGCAGATGTTGGCCCCCATGCCGGCGCATATGGGAGCCAACGCCATATTCAATCGCGATGAAGTCGGAGCTGGCGCACCTTCATCACCTGTGCAGGGGAGCTAAAACTTCAATAAGTTTTGTCAGAGGATCAGACGCCGGTCCCGCAGCGGGCCGGCGTTTGTGCATGTGGTCCGGAACTTCAGGCCACGGATTTGCACGGATTGACACGGATAGGCCGAAGGGATGTCTAAAAGTTGTGGATTTTTGCTGAGGGCTGAAGGCTGAGAGCCGACGGCTGATAGCTTTCCAATGCCTGACTTTCTCCAAACCGTGAAGGACCGCGTCGTCATTTACGACGGCGCCATGGGGACTAACATTCAGTTCCGCAACCCCAGTGTGGACGACTTCTGGGGCAAGGAAGGCTGCAATGAACTGCTGGTCCTCAGCCGGCCCGACATTATCAAGGACATTCACTCTGACTTCTTCAAAGTCGGCTGCGATGTGGTCGAGACCAACACTTTCGGCGGCGCCCGAGTGGTGTTGGCGGAATACGACCTGCAGGACAAGGTGGCGGAAATCAACATGGCCGCGGCCAAGATCGCCAAAGAGGTCGCGCAACAATTTTCGACCAAGGACAAACCGCGTTTTGTGGCGGGATCCATCGGGCCCACCACCAAGCTGCCTTCGCTGGGCCACATTACCTTCGACAATATGGTGGCGGGTTACGCCGAACAGGCCACCGCCCTGATCGAAGGCGGCGTGGACATTCTGCTGGCTGAAACCTGTCAGGACCTGCTGCAGGCCAAAGCCGTGCTGGTGGGTATCTTCGACGCCATGCAGAAAACCGGCAAGCGCCTGCCGGTGACGGTGCAAGTCACGCTGGAGGCCACAGGGACCATGCTGCTTGGCACCGAGATCGGCGCGGCGCTCACCGCGCTTGAACCCTTTGACGTGGATGTAATCGGCTTGAACTGCGCCACCGGCCCCAAAGAGATGAACGACGCGGTGCGCTTTCTCGGGCTGAATTCGAGCAAGCTGATCTCGATCCTGCCCAACGCGGGACTGCCGCACAACGAAGGCGGGCGCGCGGTGTACAAGCTCAGCCCCTCCGAGCTGGCGCAATATCACAAGCGTTTCGTCACCGAATACGGTGTGAGCATCGTCGGCGGATGTTGCGGCACTACGCCCGAGCACCTGAAAGCCGTTGTCGAAGCCGTGGGTGGCCTGGAGCCGGCCAAACGCGAGGTCAAGGCTACGGCTGCTGCTTCGAGCGCCTACACTTCCGTCCCGCTGGATCTTGATCCCAAGCCGCTGGTGGTCGCCGAAGAAATGAACACCACTACCCGGGTGGAAAACTTCCGCAACCTGGTGCGCGGGAAAAAGTATGACGACATTCTGGCCATGGCCAAGAAGCTGGTGAACGAAGGTTCGCACATGCTCGACTTGTGCTGCGCCATCGTTGGCGAAGACGAGAAGGGCTACATCTCGTCCATTCTGGAAAAGGTCGCCACCCGTGTGCCCGCCCCGATTCTTGTCGATTCAACTGAAGCGGACGTGGTCGAAGAAGCGCTGAAGCGCATCCCGGGCAAGGCCATCATCAATTCCATCAACCTTGAAGATGGCGAGAAGCGTACATCAAAAGTCCTGCCCATGGCCCGACGCTACGGTGCGGCTGTAATTGCCCTGACCATTGACGAAGAGGGCATGGCCCTCACCGCCGATAAGAAAGTCGCTATCGCCAAACGCATCTACAAACTGGCGACGGAGAAATATGGCTTGCGCGGCATCGACCTCATCTTCGATGCGCTGACTCTGCCCATCACGACCGGCCAGGAAGACTATCGCTCGGCTGGAATCGAAACCCTGGAGGCGGTGAAGCGCATCAAGCACGAACTGCCCGACGTGAAGACCATTCTCGGAGTCAGCAATATTTCCTTCGGGCTTGATGCCTATCCGCGGCGGGTGCTGAACTCGGTTTTTATGCACGAAGCGGTCAACAATGGCCTCGACATGGCCATTGTTAACTATTCCAAAATCTATCCGTTATACAAGATTCCTCAGGAAGAGGTTGATCTTGCGCTCAAGCTGATTTATCGCGATGCCGCCTCCGACGGAGACCCGCTACAGAAATATATGAACCACTTTGCCGGTAAGAAAGGCAAAGGACAAACCGAGACCACCGCCCATGTGGAAACGCTGTCGGTTGAGGACAAGCTGAAGTTTGCCATCATCAACGGCGAAAAAGCGGTAGGCGAGGGCGCGCATAAGAAGACTCTGGAAGAAATTCTGGAAGAAGCCCTGACTCAATATTCGCCGCTCGACCTGATCAACAATGTCCTGCTCGATGGCATGCGCACCGTGGGGGACTTGTTTGGCGCGCGCAAAATGCAACTGCCTTCGGTGCTCGACTCCGCCGGAGTGATGAAGCAGGCGGTCGCTTATCTCGAACCCAAGATGGAGAAGAAGGCGGGCTCACAAAAAGCCACGATCGTGCTGGCCACAGTGAAGGGCGATGTCCACGACATTGGCAAGAACCTGGTCGATATCATTCTCTCGAACAATGGCTACAAGGTCGTGAACCTGGGGATCAAGCAGACTGGCGACGTCATCATCAAGTCCGCCATGGAACACAAGGCCGACGCCATCGGCCTGAGTGGCCTGCTGGTGAAGTCCACTCTCGAAATGAAGTACGTGATCCAGGACCTGGAGCGCCAGAAGCTGGAGTTTCCGGTGATCTGCGGCGGCGCCGCTCTGACTCGCAAATACGTGGAAGACGATCTCCGGCGCGAGTACTCGAATGCCGTGTTCTATGCCGACGACGCCTTTGCCGGCCTGCACATCATGGAAGACCTGGCCACGGCGAATGGCAAGAAGCAGGCCCGGCTGCAGGAAGGGCGCACGGTCAAGGAGTACGCCAAGGCCGCCGCGGTCGATGAAGAAACCGGACCGGTGTTCGCCGAGAGAAGTCCGGTGGTGAAAGATGCCCCGAATATCCCCGTCCCGCCGTTCTGGGGGGTAAAGGTGCGCAAGGATTTCGATCTGCGGGAGCTCTTTCCTTTCATCAACGAAACCGCGCTGTTCAAGAACCAGTGGCAGCTTAAGACTGCGTCGCAGGAAGACTATCTCCGCCTGGTGGAAGAGAAATTCCGTCCTATCAAAAAGAAGCTGGAAGAAGAAGTCATCGCCAGCGGAATACTCGAACCGAAAGTCGTGTACGGGTATTTTCCCGCGCAGAGTGAAGGCAATGACACCATCGTGTACGACCCGCGGCCAGCCGCGAAGAACAACGCCAGGGAACTTCTGCGCTTCACCTTCCCGCGCCAGCGCGAAGGCCGCAAGCTTTCCATTTCCGACTTTTTTGCTCCCAAGTCGTCCGGAAAAATGGACGTCATCGGACTGTCCCTGGTGACCATGGGCGCCAGGGCATCGGTCGAGACGCAAAAACTATTCGAAGCCGGAGAGTACACCAAGTATCTCTACCTGCACGGCCTCAGCGTCGAAACCGCCGAAGCCCTGGCCGAATACCTGCACAAAAAGATGCGCGAAGAACTGGGCATCGCGGGCGAAGACTCGCCTCACATCCGCGACTTGTTTCACCAGAAGTATCGCGGCTCGCGATATTCTTTCGGCTACCCCGCGTGTCCGAATCTGGAAGACCAGACCAAGCTGTTTGCCCTGCTCCATCCCGAGGAAAATATCGGAGTGCGCCTGACTACTGGCTTTCTACTGGATCCAGAGCAGTCCACATCAGCCATCGTAGTGCACCATCCGGGGGCCAAGTATTTCGTGGTGTAGGCGCAGAAGAATACCTCTTAGCGTGCCCAGGGATTAAAGAAAGCGATGCGGGCAACTTCGAGATGTTTGGTGTCCCGCGTAACCAGCGTAAGGTCGTAGTGCAGGGCGGTGGCAGCGAGAAGCCCATCAACCACGGGCAGCGGAGATCGCCGCGCGGCCGCACTACCCGCGAGCCGTCCCCAGCGGTCGGCGACGGCCTGATCGATAGAGAGGATGCGGTTCGAAAACCGAAGCGCCAAATCCCGGTCCAGCCAGGCTTCGAGGGCGGTGCGACGCTTGGCGTCGGGCAGGGAACTGATTCCTTTGCGAATCTCGCCGAGTGTAAGCACACTCAGATAGAGCAGGCTCTCGTCCGTGGCCTCGATCCATTGCGTGACGCCCGGGTCCGGCCGGGCTCGCACCAGTTCCGAGATCACATTGGTGTCGAGCAGAAAACCACTCATAGGTTAATCTTCCGGCCATAGTCGGCTTTGCGTTTCAAATCCAGCTCAGCTCCGGCCAGAGGCGACGCCGCGAAGAATTCGACCAGGCTTCGAGGCTGGCGCGTGCGGCCGGTAAGGCGCTCGAATTCCTCCGCTGGAACGACCACAACCGCCTCTTTGCCCTGCCGGGTCACGTATTGGGGGCCTTCGGCGCGCGCGCGGCGAAAAAGTTCGCTGAATCGAGCCTTTGCGGTTTGCAGTTGCCAAGGAGGTCGAGAGAGCGAGTTTCGCCCTTTGATGGGGGAGTCTTTTTCGGATTCGGTTGTGATTTTAGGCATAACTAGTCTGACTAGTCATATTGTAACCTCTCGCTTCACTGTAAGCAAGGTCCAACGATTCCGCAGTTTCCGCGCCGTGCCCCAAGTCTGGGCCTATGTCCTCTTCGGGGCTAGAGTCATTCCTAACTCCCACCCTGGGCTGCATTCTTTCGCCGCTTCGCGGCTCGTTCTTCAATCGCCACCTTCGATCTGCAACTACCCGCTGCCAAGACGCTATAATCCCAGTCCAATCATGGCTCTGACTCCAGGCACCAGACTCGGGCCCTACGAGATCGTCGCCCCCCTCGGCGCCGGCGGGATGGGCGAGGTGTACCGTGCCCGTGACCCGCGCCTGGGTCGTGAAGTTGCGATCAAGGTGCTGCCCTCTTCTTTCTGCGGCGACCTTGACCGCCTTCGCCGCTTCGAGCAGGAAGCCCGAGCGGCCAGTGCGCTCAACCATCCCAGCATTCTTGCGGTGTTCGACATCGGCAGCCACGACGGCGCGCCCTATCTGGTGACGGAACTGCTGGAAGGCTCCACGCTCCGCGACCGTCTGGCGGGCGGCCCATTGCCAGCTCGCAAGGCGGTGGATTTCGCGATTCAGATCGCCCACGGCCTGGCAGCGGCCCACGAAAAGGGAATTGTTCATCGCGACCTCAAGCCCGAAAACATTTTCATCTGCCGCGACGGACGACCCAAGATTCTGGACTTCGGCCTGGCCAAGCTGTGTGTGCCCGAGCCCGGCGATGGCAACGCCACACTGGACGTTGACCATCAGACCGCGATCGGTACCACCCTGGGGACCGCTGGTTACATGTCGCCGGAACAGGTCCGGGGAGAGAAATCCGACCAGCGCTCCGATGTGTTCAGCTTCGGCGCCGTGCTCTACGAGAGCCTTTCCGGTCAGCGGGCTTTTGAAGGACGCACGGCAGCCGATCGATCCAGCGCCATTCTGAAAGACGACCCTCCTGACCTGCTGGCGACCAGAAAGAACATTCCCGCCGCGCTCGACCGCATCGTGCGCCACTGCCTGGAAAAGAGTCCTGAACAGCGCTTTCAGTCTGCCCGTGACCTCGCCTTCCATCTGGAATCCACGTCATCGATTTCGGAAACCGGCGCAGCTCCATCTCTGGCTATTGAGAAGAAGGGAAGCAATCGTCCCCTGCGCTGGATGGTTGCATCTCTTGTGGTCGGTGTGGCCATGGTGCTGGCCGCTGCCGGCGCGTGGTGGTTCCGGGGACGAGAGCAGTCAGGTCCCCGGACGGTCAAGTTCCTCCGTCTCACCGACTTTGCCGGCATGGAAGAGAGTCCGGCGTTCTCCCCCGACGGGAAATCCGTGGCCTTTGTCAGCGACTCAACCGGATCTCGGCAAATCTGGGTGCGCCTCCTGGCAGGTGGTCCCCCGCTGCAGATTACGACCGGCGAAGGCTCACATCTTTTGCCCAGGTGGTCGCAGGACTCGGCCGCCATCATCTATTTCACTCCGCCGCCGGGAGGAACCGCTCAAGGCACTTTGTGGGAAGTTTCGGCCCTGGGCGGCACACCTCGCCAGCTGGTTTCCAGCATGAGCGGCGCCGACATGAGCCATGACGGAAAGCGGATGGCCTTTTTTCGCCTTAACGGAAAACAAATAGAATTGGTCGTAACCGATCTGGACGGCTCCAACCCTCTGGTGTTGACCCGGGCCGTCACCAGCTTCAGCTATCGTCAACCCCGCTGGTCGCCCGATGACAGCACCATTGCTTACCTGCACAGTGAAGAAAGCTGGGCTGACGATATTTATATCGTTCCTTCTTCGGGCGGTGTCCCTCGCTCGCTCACCCGGGAGAGTACGCTGATGAGCGGGCTGACCTGGTCGCCCGACGGTTCCCATCTCGTTTACAGCAGTGCGCGGGGCAACACGCTGCTCTATCTTCCGACCCTGCATCTGTGGGAAGTCTCAAAATCCGGGGATGAACCCCGCCAGCTCACCTTTGGCGAATCCGGCGATGAAAGTCCTGATATGGATCGCGAAGGCCGCCTCCTGGTCAGTCGCAAGCATATGGAGTTCGACATTTGGAAGTTTCCGGTTGACGGCAGCCCAGCCGACAACGTGAGCCGGGGCGTGCGTATCACCAACCAGACCGGGCAAGTGCAAACTCCCACCCTGGATCCGACCGACCATGAAATGGCCTACCTGTCTGACAGTGGGGGGCACGGCAATGTTTGGGTGCAGCCCTTGGGGGGCGGCCAAAGGCGCCAGATCACTTTCGAAAAAGATCCGGCCATGGTGATGGGAGTTCCCATCTGGTCACCGGATGGGAAGCTCATTACGTTCGCAACCGGTCGGGCCTCGCGAGATGCTTTCCGGGTGGGCTATTTCGTGCTCCATCCCGATGGGAGCGATCTTCACCTCCTGATCCCCCAGGCGACGTGGACGACCTGGTCCGGCGACAGCAAGTGGCTGTACTATTCCGAGTTTGCGTCGGTGCAGACATCCGGAACCTCCCGGCTCCTGAAGATTCCCGTGGATGGCGGGACCCCGGTACTGGTGCGCTCAGACAACGCTCGCGGCCCGGCGCCGGCGCCCGACGGCTCCGCCTTGTACTATATGGTCCCCTTGCAGAACCTGAACGGTTCGCTGGACTACGAACTGCGCGTGGCCCGTCCCGAGAACGGTCCTTCAAATTTACTGGCGCGCATCTCGGGTCAGCGCGTGCCCTTGTGGCAGGGCTTGCATCCCGTGATCTCGAAGGACGGAAAGTGGCTGGTGATGCCCCTGGCCGATAGCCTGGGAACCAATATCTACGTCGCATCCACGGCGGATGGAAAATTAAGGCAGGTGACCGACTTTGGCCAGAAACGCACTTTCATTGTGCGCCGCATCTCCTGGTCCTCGGATGCAAAATTCGTCTTCGCTGCCGTCGGCGAAGGCGACGCTGACATCGTGCAAATGGACGGACTTCTGCAATAAGAGAGTGTGCCGCAGCATTCTGGTGTGGGTCGGACACTCTTGTCCGACGCTTTTGACTTTGGGTTTCGATTGAGTGAGTGCGAATCGGAGTCAAGGCAGAGTCATGATCAAAGGCAGGATTCAAGAGCGAAAATACAAAACCATCAATTCTTCATCCACGTACTCATCGCCGATTTTCAGGGCGCCCTTTTCACAACCGTAAATTTCAAAGCCCAGAGACTCGTACAGGCTCCTGGCTCCCGCATTCTGACGGCTGACCGCCAGAGCAACCTGTTCGATGCCGGGCAAAAGATGCACCAGTCCGATCAGTTCCTCCAGCAAAGCCCGGCCGACGCGCTTTCCGCGGCACTCTTCCGAGACGTACACCCCCCAGATCCCGCCCCGGTGGCGCACCTTCTCCCCACGCTGGCGAAAGAATCCAGCCATGCCGATGAGTTGCCGATCGATGAAGGCGCCAAGAACAAAATTGTCGTCGGCCGAGACCAGACGATTCTTGATCGACTCCAACGTCGTGGCCTGAAGCTCGGCCAGCGATTCCGTGAAAGCCAGAGGCTCCCGCTCGAGCGCTTCGTGGCGAAGCTGCCGGTAGGACTCAGCATCGAGCTCGGTGAGGCGTCGAATTTCCATGGGCAGGCCGTCCCGATTATAGCGGTGCCGCTGGTGGGGCCCATCTGTGGCAAACCGAATCATCTGACCTGCATCTCTACGGCAATGATCCGCAAACTGAAATCAGGGAAATATCGACGTTACTCACGCAAGAAGAACCCGAAGACCGGCCGGCGGCGAAACCTGGGGACGTTTGGGAGTCGAACGGCGGCTGAGAAGCACGAGCGCGCAGTGCAGTTTTTCAAGAAAGCATGAACCTGTCCACTCAAAGAAAGGGATGTGTCAACGCAGTTGCTCTCCCATCCACGCCGTGACCAGTGGCACCAGGTCGTCGTGAAATTTCCCCTTCACGGTAAAGCCATGGTCCATGCCCTCCACCTCCAGATAGCGGGCGCGACCGGGATGGGCCTGATTGACGAAGGGATTTGAACTTGAGGCGTTGGCGCGGCGTCTGAGCCGCGCGCCGAAATCCCGAGCGTAGCCGAGGGACCTATGAATCTAAATTATGGCGGAGAGGGAGGGATTTGAACCCCCGATACCCGTTAAGGTATGTCCGCTTTCGAGGCGGATCGTTTCAACCACTCACGCACCTCTCCGGAAAGCAGTCGTCAGTCGTCGGTCTTCAGTCGTCAGAAAAACCAGATGGAATTTACTCGTCGGCCTTTGACGACTGAGGACTGACGACCGACGACTGTTCTTCCCGCCGCTGGCGGAAGAACCCCTGCAAAATCTCCGCACAACGTCCCGCCAGAACACCGCTGCGGACTTCCATGCGATGGTTCAGGCTGGGATGGTTCAAGACCTGCATCACCGACCGGATGGCGCCTGCCTTGAGGTCATCGGCCCCGTACACCAGGCGTTTCAGCCGGGCATGAACCAGCGCGCCCGCACACATGGCGCACGGTTCAATTGTAGCAAACAGTTCGCAGCCTTCCAGGCGGTGGTTGCCGAGGGCGGCACCGGCTTCGCGCAGGGCGACGATCTCGGCGTGGGCGGTGGGATCGGAATCAGCGAGGTTGCGATTGCCGCCGCGTCCCACGATCCTGCCTTCGCAGACGACGACTGCGCCCACCGGAACCTCTCCCAGCTTCCAGCGCGCGCTGCGCCGAGCGCAAAGCCTCCTCCATGAACAGTTCGTCGCTGTTATTTTCGTCAGGCAGGAGAAGAGGTGTCGGCGCGGCTCAACGATTTACTCCACCGGATGGTGCTTCAGCACGGACGCGAGCAGTGGCAAATCCGGGCGCAGCGGTTGGTTCACGAAGATATATTTTCCGGCGCTCTCCGCCAGCAGGTAGCTGGAATCCGGAGGCAGGCGGGAAAGCGCATCCTTGCGAAATTCTTCCGGAACAAAGATGAATACCCGCTCGGGCCCCTTCCAGAAGGCGGGGAACTGTTTGTCGTCCAGAAACGTGGGTGGCGCGTCGGGATAGTTCGAACCGATTTCGAGGTTGGTGCCAAAACGCCCGTTATAAATCCACACATGGCGGTGAGTGTAGAAGGGAATGCTCGAGCCCGAATTAAAATCGCCATACTGCACGATATGGTCCTGCGGCCGCAGGTAGGGCAGGATCGCGTCGGCCAGCGCCCGCGATGACATGCGGGGCTCGAAACGTTTGAACGCCCAGTTGGCGGCAAAGAAAAACAGCGCCATGGCGAATGCCAGGGTGAGAGTGGCCGCGAAATTCTTCCAGCGCCGCCGCAACAGCCACGCCCTGCCAAATCCGATAATAAAGATCAGGATGGCGAAAACCGCCGGACCGCGCAGCGCCGCGAAAGTCTGCGGCGTCAAATCGAAAATGTGCGCCATCGACAGCCGGTAGGTATCGAGCGGGTGATACTGGATCAGGTGCGAGATGCCGCCCTTCGACGAAACGTCGAGCGAAGTCAGAACCAGATAGCTCAGGAACACCGAGGCCAGTACCCCGATTACAGCGAGTCCCGCCTGCAGGCGCGGCAGCCACCGGTCGCGCATTTCTTCGGCGTCGTTCAGCCCGATTCCCAGCACCACGGCAATCGCCGGCCAGGCGCCGAAACTGTAGTACTCCATGCGCGATCCCGAGGTCAGGGAAAAGAAAAACAGAATCAGCCCCGCCCAGATGAACAGCAGCAGACGTGCCTCCTGGACATGTTCCATCTTCGGCCCCCAGGTCTTCGGCCGCGGAAACTCGCGCAACGCATAGCCGATAAAAAAGCTCCAGGGAAAGAACCACACCAGGTGCAGCGCCCACCACAGGAGAAGCGGCACGGCTTCATAGTCCGGCGGGTAGCGGGTGCCGAGGGCCCGCTTGAAATGCTCGTTGATGAAGTAAGACCACAAGAATCCCGGCGAGCGTTCTTCGGCAATCCAGTGCCAGGGCACGGCGATGACCAAAAAAATCAGGGTACTGGAAAAAATCCGCAATTCGCGCCAGCGGCTCCAACTACGCGTGAACAGGATAAAGAAAAAGACCACGCCCACAGGAAACAGCACCCCGATCAGGCCCAGGGTAAGCGCGGCCAGAGCCATTACGACCGACGCGCCCCAATAGGCGACACGTGTGTCCAGGCTGCCCTGCCAGCCGCGCAGAAAAAGGTAAAAGAGCGCGGTTAACTCCAGCGCAAAGATGGCCTCCGGGACCATCACGCGGGTAAATAGCCACGGTCCCACGCTGGTGCATATGATCAGCCCGGAGTAGAACGCCGCAGTCTCGCCGAAAAAACGCCGGGCAAAAAAATAGACCATCAGGACCAGTCCCGCCACCCCAAGCACCAGTGGCAGCCGGGTCTGGAACGCGCCCTGTCCGAAAAGTTTGTAGCTGACTGCCACCATCCAGTAATGCAGCGGGGCCTTTTCGAGATAGCGAATGCCGTCCTGATACATCACCACCCAGTCGCCGCGCTGCAGCATCTCGCGGGAGACCAGCGCGTGCGAAGCGTCGGCATCGTCGAGCAACGCCGGTTGAGCGGCGGTGGCGACGTAAATTCCGAGAGACATCACGAGCAGGGTAAGGATGGAGAATCGGCGATTCATTGGGTCGAGAGACTGTTATTCACCTTTCGTAACGCGGGCCGGGAGATAGAGGGTCAGAACTCTTGGGACGAACGGCTAATCATAGCATCTGGGCGGGAATGTGCATTTCGACCGTCCCCGCCTGCTCGGCTCCCACCTGCTACGTTCCAAACCTTCTGCGGTAGGCGCTGGGGGAGACGCCGGTGTGGCGCTGGAAGAGGCTGCGGAAATAGGCCGGATCCTGATAGCCGACTGCGTCGCTGATTTCCTGCATGGTGCGATGGTCGCTTTCCAGCAGGCGCTTGGCGGCAGCCACTCTTAGCTTCTGCAAATAGATCAGCGGGCTGTCTCCCGTGGCATGCTTGAAGCGCCGGACGAAATTGCGCAGGCTCATGCCCACGCGCCGGGCCGGAGCCTCGAGCGGGAAGGTCTGGTGAAAATTCTGGTGCAGCCACTCCTGCGCACTGGAGATGCTGTCGTCGGAATGATCTGTCTTCAAGGGAACGATGGCGAACCCCGCCTGCCAGGCGCGCGACGTCTCGATAAGCAATGCCTTGGCGCTTTGCATGGCAACCTCGTGGCCGCAGAACCGCTCCACCAGATACAGGCTCAGATCGAGCGAGGCATTCACTCCTCCACCGCAGTAGAAGCCGCGGTCCTCGGTCACCATCAATTCCGGCATCCACTTCACCCTGGGATATTTCTCGCGGAAACGCTCCGCCAGCCCCCAGTGCGTGGTGGCGCGTTTGCCGTCGAGCAGGCCGGTGGCTGCGACCAGCCCCACACCAGAACACACGCTGGCGATCGCAGCGCCGCGCTTATGCCAGCGCCGCAGCCAGGGCACCACCGCCGCATTGCGTTCGACCACGTCGTCCAGGCTTATGCCGCTGGACGGGATAAAGATAAGGTCGGTCTTGCGGACATCGGCCAGCGCTGCCGAGGGCTGGATCCGGATCTCTCCGTCGCAATGGACCGCTCGTCCATCCGCCGAGGCAGTGGTCACGCGAAACCCGGGATCTGCCCGCTTGCCGGTGAGCACGTTCCACAGCGATCCGCTATGGCGAAAGACCTCCATGGGTCCGATCGCGGTGGAAGAAAAAGTTCCGTCAAGAAACAGGACGGTGACGTCGGTCATGGCTGGTCTTCCCCTGCAGAACAAAAATGAGATGGCGTAATCACATATGTATAATGGCAAATCTGCCATCTTGTGGCAAGGTCCTTTTCTAACTAATCTCGCAGAGTAAGGAAGGCAGTTGTCAGTTGCCGGTCGTCAGTTGTCAGTCTCACTCGTTCTGTCTTCAGCCATTCCCCCGGAGGCGACGGGGTCTTGATGGCTGACGACCGACGACTGACGACTGTATCTAACGGAGGAAGCAATGAAAAAATACATGATCGAGCGCGAGATACCGAAAATCGGGAGTCTGGAGCGGGAGCAGTTGCAGCAGGGTGCGGCCAAGTCGAACCAGGTGCTGCGCCAGCTCGGATCGGATATTCAGTGGTTGGAGTCGTTCGTTACGGCCAACAAGATGTACTGCATGTATCTGGCCAAAGATGAAGAGCTCATCCGCCGGCATGCGGACCTGAGTGGCTTTCCCGCCACCAGGGTGACGGAAATCGGCGCGACTATTGATCCCACGACCGCGGTTTAGAAAGAACCGTCTTGTCCCATGAAAATCCCCGCCCAAGCGGAGCTTGGTCGGGGCACCCTAGGCTACCGTGGCGTGTACTTCCAGGTACTCCGCTTTTATTACGGTGCGATTGGCATCGCCCAGGTTCTTGCTGGTCCAGTGCTGGGTGAGGTCGTCGGACAGGGCGCGTTGCCCGGCCTCATCGAGGCGCGCGAATGTGGTTTGGGTGGGGCCGAAATACTTGCGGAAGAAAGCGACGGCCTCGGACGGCGCAAAAGGATAATCGAAAAGCAGTTCGCGCCGGGTCATTTCGAGGCGCGCTTTTCCGCCCAGGCGTTCGGCGACGACCTTTTCGACTCCCCACAGCGACGGCGGCAGCATGCCGGGAGGCGGCGGGGAGTGACGGGCGGTAATCTGGAACATCTGGCCGACGAAGCCTTCCGGCGTCCAGTTGCCCATGGCGATCAGGCCGCCGGGGCGGCAGACGCGCAGTAGTTCCGCGGCCACCACCTCCGGCCGCGGCGCAAACATGGCGCCGAACATCGACATCACCACGTCGAAGCGGCCGGCGTCGTAGGGCAGCTTCTCGGCATCGCCCTCGATGAATTCGATTTTGAGATTTTCAGCGGCGGCGCGTTTGCGGGCCTGTTCCAGAAGATTGGGGGCGAGGTCGAGGCCGGTGACATCGGCGCCCGCGCGGGCAGCGGGAATGGATTGATTTCCGGTGCCGCAGGCCACGTCCAGGACTTTCATTCCGGGCTTCAGATTGATGCGCTGGATGAAGCCCTCGCCCTCGCGGACGTTCAGTTTTGCAATCTCACCAAAATCGCCGGCCATCCAACTGGCCCGCAGGCGCTGTTTCAACTCCGCGAAATTATCCGGCCCACCCATGATTGCCTCCTTAGGTAATCCCGAGAAAATTATACGGGAGCAGGCTTGGTGTGGGTCGGACACGAGTGTCCGACCACACATTCGTTATTGCGTGGCTCCTACGATTCGGGATTGCACGTGAGTATGTTCGAAGGCTCTGTTTTCCAGAGACACGGTCATGTTGCGATTGAAAAAGAAGAGCGCGCGAATGCGAAATTCGCTGCCCAGGCTGACCGGGAACCAGACTCCATCTTCCTGTCTGCGGTAGTGCACGGCGAAATCCGATGCCGGGAAGATCTGTCCCCAGGAACGTCCGCACTCCGAAGGGCAGACGGCGCGACAGCCTGGTGAAGACGTACATCGGCTGAAACTCCTGGGCGTCGATGTAGGCCTCGCCGGCCCAATCCGTGTCATCGTCGTCCTTCGGAGTGAAGGCGATGTGGTAGGACTGGCGGCCTTCGAATGGTTCCTGGTCCATGAGCCGAAATTTGTACTCTTTTTGCTGGTCCGTGGTAAGCGGGAAGAGGTCGCGGGCCATACCGTCTTTGGATTCGTCGTTGGTGAGGTCTTCGCGAAAGTCGTGAATCAGTTCTCCGTCAGTGCTATCGGCCTCGGGCACAGGCTCCCCGCTGATGGCCTCGTACTTCCCCTTGTGCCAGTAGCGGCCGGTGAGTTGCTGCAGCGTTCTCTCGGTATGGTCAGGTTTGGGGACAACCTGGTAATCGGCCGTCTCCTCGCGCAGCACTTTGCCGTTGGTCTTTCTGGCGATGATTTGGATGTGTTGCTGGTAGAGGTATTGGCTGCGCAGCTTTTCGCTGCTGTCCTGGTTGGTGGCTACGCGGGCCATGATGGCGTCGGCGGTCAGAGGTTCGTCTGCTTTCGCCTGCGGCATGCAAGCGGCGAGGAAGAGGATCGGGAGCAGTAAGTGTGGGTCGGACACTCGTGTCCGACGCCTTTGGCTCGCCATAGCGATATCCCCATTATGTACGGGGATGCCCGGTGCGGGAGTTCAGTTTAATTTTGCGGGATTTGCGGAGCTTCGCTCCGCTGGGCGGGTGAGGGTACCCGCCCCTACGTGAGTGGCGTTAACTTCCCATCTGGACTTGCAGGATCTCCCCGGGGAGGCGAACCATTCTTCCTCGGGCCAGGGCTTCGGCGGGATCGATGTGAACCGGCTTGCGAACCGGTTTTCCTAACGGAATGTCATCGGCCTGCATTCTCTCCATACGGATGCCCAGGGTGCGTTCCAACTGATGCAGCTCGGAGCGCTGTTCCCGGCCGAAGAGGGTGGAGGCCACGCCCTGTTCGCCGGCGCGTCCGGTGCGGCCCACGCGGTGGATGAAGTTTTCCGCCACCTCGGGGAGATCGTAGTTGATGACGTGAGCGATGTCCTGCACGTGAATGCCGCGCGAGGCCAGGTCGGTGGCCACCAGAATGCGGTAGCGTCCCTGCTGAAATCCGGTCAGTGCCGCGGTGCGCTGCGATTGCGAGCGGTCGCCGTGAATCATGGCGGCGGCAAAGCCTTCGCGATTCAGGTTGCGGGCCAGGCGCTCGGTGCCGCGCTTGGTGCGGGCAAAGACCAGGCAGCGGCCGGTTTCCTTTGAAAGCAGGCGGTGCAGCATCTCCTGTTTGCGATCGCTATCGACCTCGAAAGCCTGCACTCGCACATTCTCCGACGGCTTCAACGTGGAGCCGAAGGCCAGACGGACCGGGTTTCTGGTGTAGTCACTGACGAGGTGCGCGACCGACGCTTCGAGCGTGGCCGAAAAACACAGGGTCTGGCGATCTTTGGGCAGGACTCTTGCGATCCGGCGAAGGGCGGGAAGAAATCCCATGTCCAGCATGCGGTCGGCTTCATCGAGCACCAGAACCTGAAGGCTCTGGAAACTGATCAGGCGTCGATCCAGAAAATCTTCGAGGCGGCCAGGAGTGGCCACCACGATACGCGCTCCCCTGCGAAGGGCAGTGAGCTGGCTTCCTTCCGCGAGGCCGCCTACGACCAGGGCCGCGGGCGACAATTTCGTGCCCCGCAAAGCGTTGTACTGATCGACCACCTGCATGGCCAGTTCGCGAGTCGGAACCAGCACCAGGGCAGCGATGCCGGATTTTCCGGAATCAAGTTTTGCGGGCTGAAGCAGGCGCTCGATGATCGGAATCAGGAAGGCCAGCGTTTTGCCGGTCCCTGTCTGGGCGGTAGCGAGCACGTCCTTGCCGGCAAGGGCCTGCGGAATGGCTGCGGCTTGCACCGGGGTCGGGATGGAAAAGTTAAGGGACGACAACCTCTCCTGGGTATAAGGGGAGATTGGTAATTCTGAAAAACTCTGCATTGATGTTTTTTCTCTTTTTCTGTTGGCGGAGCAAGGGCGGCGCGCACACAGGCGGGCAGCAACCAGCATTTGCCAGTATTTACGCCGAAGACGTACGGAGGGAAATTAGGCGGGAATTCAGATACAAACCAGAGCAACCGCACTACAGCCGTGGTATTAGACGCAAGGCCAGTATAGCACGTGGGGTAAGGAGTTCTTACGCTTCGAGGTGACTTTGGTGATGCGGGGGAGAGTAAGCTATTGTTTTCAACGTTGCGCTGAAAATGTGGAGCTAAACTACAAGCGGAAAACGTGGGTAGAAGCCACGGGAGATCGGCATCTGTCAGTTGTAAGTGTAATCGCCTGGCCATGAGAAGGCCGATCCGAGTCGAGCGGATTCGTTTTGGTATTGGCTGGTCACGCTGTTTCTTCCCAACCGAGTCCCCCCTTATGCGCAAGATCATTTCGATATCAACCGTTTTCTTCCTCTTACTCACGCCCTTGGCTATGCCCCAGGCCACCAAAACGCCGGTCAGCCGGCGCGGACCGAGTGTCGCTGCCGGCAACCAGGGTGTGGTTGTTTCCGGTAAGCCTGCCGCCACGGCGGCCGGCATCAGGATTCTGGAACAGGGCGGAAACGCCGCCGATGCAGGCGCCGCTACTCTGCTCGCACTATCGGTGACTTACGTAGGCGCGTTCTGCGTGGGAGGAGAGGTCCCCATTCTGGTTTACAACGCTGGCCAGAAGAACGTGAAGCTGTTGGAGGGACAAGGCGAAGCCCCCCGCGATCCCAAAGCCATCGCCTGGTACATGAAACACGGAATCCCGGACGGTGACGTCAAGGCAGCCGCCGTACCTGGCACCATAGATGCAATCGTCACCCTGCTGAAACTTTACGGAACCAAAAGCTTCGAGGAGGTCGTGCAGCCGACCTTGGCCATTCTGGACGCTGGCGGCCCGACTTGGTATATCGATACCGGCAGCGACAAAAAGATCGAAACCGGCGTGCACTGGCAGGCGGACATGGCAGTGACCTTTCGCAAATTGGTCGAGTCTGAAAAGGCCGCGAAAGGTACGCGGCAGCAGAAACTGCAAGCTGTCTCTGACCGTTTCTATCGCGGCGACATCGCCGACGCCCTGGAAGCCTGGTATATCGAAAAGGGAGGTTTCCTTCGCAAGGCGGATTTGGCCGCGCACAAAACTCCCGTCGTAGATCCGCTCCAAACCACCTACAGAGGCTACACGGTTTATAAAGCAGGTCCATTGACGCAGGGTCCTTATCTCTCACAGACGCTGCGCCTGCTGGAAGGCTTCGACCTGAAGAAGATGGGCTTCAATTCGGCGGACTACATCCACACCGTGATCGAAGCTGAGAAGCTTGCGCTGGCAGATCGCGACGAGTATTACGGCGATCCGAATTTTACGAAGGTGCCGATGCAGCAGTTGCTTTCCGATCAGTACACTGAAATGCGGCGCAAGCTGATCGATCCGAAAAAGGCATCTCTCGAGCTCCGGCCGGGCGATCCTTACAACATGAAACCAACCAGGGTGCCCACCATCACCGGCCCCTGGCATGGCGGAACCACCGTCATGTGCGTGACGGACAAGTTTGGGAACGTCATCGCAGCCACTCCCAGCGGTTTGTCCAGCACAGCGGGCGTGGCCGGACGGACGGGCATTATTCACGGAAGCCGCCTCACCAGCCTGAATACATTTGCGGGAACTCCGAACGTGATCCAGCCCGGCAAGCGGCCGCGAATTACGCTGAGCCCCACTCTGCTCTTCCATGACAATCAACCGGTGATGGCGATTTCGGTAGCAGGCGGCGATCAGCAGGATCAGGCAGCTATCCAGGTCATCCTCAACTACGTGGAGTTCGGCATGAGTCCCGAGGAGGCGTTTAAGGCGCCGCGCTTCTCCACCACGCACTTCATCGGCTCCTTTGGTCAGGACCGCGCCAGCCTGGGCAGCCTCTCCGTTCCCTACACCCTCCCCGAAGCAGTGCAGGCCGACTTGAAGGCTCGCGGCCACGTGGTTACCGCCAGCCGCGAGGGGGTGGGCGGAGTCGCGCTGATCGGCATTGACCCCAGGACCAGGCAGGCCACCGCCGTCGGTCCCGCCGCGGGCAAGATCAATTAGACTCCCGGTGCTTCCGATGTAGGTGGGGTTCAGGTCCGCACGTGCGACAAGCTTGCCAGTCTCCATGCTAGGCGGGGAAAGTCTTTGCAGTCAGATGGCGCAGCGCTTGATCGACACATGATTCCAGGCTTTCGTCGGTGTCGAGAACCAGTTTGGGTGGGTCGATCGGCTCCCATGCATTTCTGATTTCGCGATAGAGTTCCGGCGTGCGATTGGCGGCGAGGTGGCTGTTTGCCGCCACAGCTTCCGCGATGCGTCCCAGTGCAGACGCCTCTGAACAAACGCACTCCAGTGTGGCCGAAGCGGTCCCCGCTTGCGAGCTGAACTCGATCACACGATCGCGTTGGTATCGCCGCGAGAAGGTGCGGCCATCCAACAGAATGTGCAGTTCGGGATGTTTGGACAGCAGATACGCCGCGGTTTGCAGCATGATCTCTCCGCAGAAATCGTCCTGCGATAGCGAATACTCGACATACGCAGGTGGGAAGAGTGACGCTCGAATTGCGTCCTTGTCGAGAACCGCTCCTGGCAACCGCTGCGCCAGCTCTCGCGCCAGCGTGCTCTTGCCTGTCCCCGGGAGGCCCGCGATGATCACGATCATAGGAATTGTTCCGCTCGACAGCGACCGGCGTGCCTGCGGCCGCCTCGGGCGTAACCAGCCCAAACTCTACCTTCGCGGCTCATACCGCATCGCCACCGCGCCTGAGCCGAACTCCAGCCGGCTGACGAGCCTCAAGTCGATACCCTTGGATAGACCCGCGAACAACGTCGGACCGTGTCCGGCCAGCCTGGGCTGCACCACGAACTCGTACTCATCGATCAATCCCAGCTCCGCTAAAGCCTGCGGAAGCTTTACGCCTCCCACGAACAGCCCCTTGCCCGGCCCCTGCTTGAGTTGTTGAACGGCCTTCTCCAGGTCTCCGCGCATGAGCTCCGCGTTCCAATCGACCCGGTCCAGGGTGCTCGACACGACGTACTTCCTTGCCGCGTCGATCTTCCGGCCGAAGGGTTCCATCCAGGGTTCCATCCAATCCGGCCTCACTCCGGTCCGCGCCGGCGACCGCCACGCTGCCTCCATCATTTCGTAAGTCACCCGGCCAAAGAGCAGGGCATCGGCCTGGCTGAGGTTTTCGGCCGCATGACGATGCAATTCTTCGTTCGCGCTGATTGCCCGATGATCGCAACACCCGTCCAACGTAACGTTGATGGAATACCGAAGAGGTCGCATTCCGCAAGAGTATCGCCGATGGGATCGCCAAGCGCCAATTGTCAAACTGCCAAGGGGCCGAACTTTTTGATATTACAGGCCGGAGAAAACAAGGGTCAAACCACGGGGGGGTTAGGAGACAGAGCACTTTGAAACGACACACTGTAGTAACTAAGTAGTAAA
Organism: Terriglobia bacterium; assembly: GCA_963699935.1. Classification (GTDB taxonomy): domain Bacteria; phylum Acidobacteriota; class Terriglobia; order Terriglobales; family Acidobacteriaceae; genus JAIQFF01. The sequence goes on along the minus strand of CAVOVU010000008.1, from coordinate 85,622 downwards.
ATAAAAATGACTTCACGATGCATTTTCAGCGGGAGATGCCGCTCGCAGAGTGACGCGCGCGCGGGGGCGCTGAGCGCTGGCGCTGCAGTGAGTTGAGTAGGCGCGGGCGCGCTCGCTTCGCTCGCGCTTTGCGTTGTGTTGAGTTGGATTGAGTTGATGCGGCTCTGGTTAAAAAAAATGCTGCGCTGACGTGGAGCTGGACTTGCTCTGTGACGCGACGCGTTGGTCTGGAGCTTGGAGCTGAGCTGGGCTAAGCGACGTTGGTCGAGAACTGCGGGCCGGCCTCTTTCATGGCGGGCTGAAACGCTCGGTGTAGGCTCCATTCGATAAGAATATCGACCTGCAACTCCGAGCACTGCAAGACCCGCAACAAAATGATGCAAATGTGTTTTTTTTTATTTCTTACCTCGCCGAATACGTTCAGTGGCCGGATGGGAGAGCTACAGCTTCCTGCTGCGGACCGGAATCGGAACTTGTAGATGTAGGATACTGCCTTTCACTCTGAGGGTTTCGCTCTTCACTCGCCTTCGCAGGAGTAAGTGGCTGTACGGTAACCAGGACTCCGTTAGACAGCCTTCTCAGTCTCGCATTAGGGCGTTGGCGCGCAACTGCCTCGGCTGCCTGCGTCAGGGTTGCACAGTTGATCGCGCCCTTCCCCCCGCTGCTCATCATGATAATGCTGCCGTCGTCCGCTAAGACGCAATAGGGGTTGTTCCATCCGTCGTTGCGGTGAAGGCTAATGCGCCCGTTTCCTATCATCGCCATGAGGCTCATGGAACCAAGTCATTGTCAGGATCAATGCCGACCGGCAGAGTACGGAATCGTACCAAGTTGTGCCAGACTCCACTTTTAAAACCCGGCGACCGAGCAGCACCAGTGCAAAGACGCAGAGTACAACCAGTTCCACTTTCTCTCAATGAACGCTCAATCCCCCGTCACGCTGCAACATTAATGCTGACTTAGCTGAGCACGACTGATAGAATTCCGGCCAGCAAAAACTAGCTGAGCATTGTACTCCGCTGTTTTCGGCGATTAGCAAGAAACTTGATGGCGTCTAGTCTTCAAGCAAAACATTTCTTGGCGGTGGCCCACCCTTCCGTGGAAGAGTTTACCTCAGAGATCAAAGCGGGTGCCCCGTCCTTGGGCTTTTTGCAAGGGCGGGGCCTTTGCGCACGTCAGACTGTGACCGATGACCTTGACCTCGATCCTTCCAGGCTTGACTCTGCCCCATGCCCTGGGGTCTCAAGCGATACCACGGGACCGCTACCCGCCCTTGCAAAAAACGCAAGGACGGGGCACCCTCACTCTAGATGGCGCACACCGACATCATCAAAAGGGTGGGCCACCCGCCCGGAGTTCCACCTTTCGTCGCGTAAGTGGAGTCCGGGTCCGTGGTCGATACTTGCTCCTGTTCATGCACCGGTTCTTCGGTTGGGTTCTGCTGCTCCAGTTCCACCAAGTACTGGCGCACCGTGTGGTTCACCTGCGCCGCTTCGGCTAACCGCTCGCGCGGGATGCGGCTCTCCTTGCTGGCATTGGCCTCCACGAAACTGCCATCCACCGACAGGTTGTCTCCTTGCACCAGTCCGGCTTCCAGACAATGCGCCACGATCTTCTCAAACAGTTGCTCGAACAGCTTCGACTCCTGGAATCTCCCGTGCCGATTCTTGGAGAACGTGGAGTGATGCGGAATCTCCTGATCGAATCCCAATCCGGTAAACCAGCGCCATGCCAGATGCATGCGCAGCTCTTCCACCAACTTGCGCTCGCTGGTGATGCCGTATAAATAGCCAATCAGCAAGATGCGCAGCAAAAGCTCGGGATCGATCGAAGGCCGACCTGTCCCGCTGTAGCTATCCTTCAGCTTTTCGCGCACGAAGGCGAAGCTGACATGCTTTTCGATGAGCCGCAGCAGGTGGGTTTCAGGAACCTGATCTTCCAGGCGGAAGTAGTAGAACAACGCTTCAGAGCGCTCGTGTTGCCCCATCATGATCAGCAGGCCTCCGACGATCGGAATCAAACAGAGCATGGGCGGATGCTTTCTTCTAACATGCTTCTGTTGAATCTCATCCTGCTAATCGACGTGACTTTTTCAACACCCACGCCTGTTAACAACAATTGTCGGTTCTTTGCGGTAACATCGAACCTGACTTTGCACCCATATGAATCCTCTCAGGCGAAGTGCGAAGGTAGAGATTGCTGTTGTGTCCGGCACGCTGCGGGTCGCGGTACGACCTTCGCCGCATTGGTTGTCGATACTGTTTCAAGCCGCAATAATCGCTCTGTTCGGCGTCCTGTCGCTCCGGTCATGGCAAACAGAGTCCTTACTTGTCCGCATCGCTACCGTTGCAGTTGTTATCGGCGGGATAGCAGGGTGGTTTGCACAACTATTCGGGTTTTCAGAAGAGATAGAGTTCGACCAGAAGGGTCTCCGAATCCGGACAGAGACCTTTGGCTGGGAGCGTACAAGAGAATACCCTATCGAACACTGCAGCGATCTCCAAGTTCAGGACCTAACCAGTGACCCTCACGGACTCCAATGCAGGCTTGGTTGGAGGACTATAGAGTTTGGAGATTATCTTTCGGAGCAACAAGCGATTGAAGTTCTTTCCGCTTTGCAAGATGCCCTACCAGATGTCGCGCCAAAGCTACTTCCTTCCGTGGACATCACAAAGCTCGGTCTGGGACTGAACTGAGCGGCTTAAGCTGGCGTTATATCGCCTCTCTGACAATGTCGGCGGTGTCAAGTAGTTTGCGAGCACACTGCGGCGTCCACTCGAATAAGAGCATCCTCTATTGAAGAACTGGCGGGCTGGCCCACCCTTTCTATACTCATGCCATACTGAGGCTGCCCCACCCTTGCGCTTTTGGCAAGGGTGGGAGATGTTCATCCGTCACAGCGTTTCCGCCAACCAGAGTTTACGCTCGGGCATGCCCAAACGTCTCCGACGATGTTACGGCGGGGGCTACCTGCATTTCATCACTTCGAGCTGTTATCACCGCCGCCCCATCCTGGGCACAGCGCAGCGGCGCGCTCTGTTTCTGAGTTGCTGGGAAAACTTGGGACAACTTGGGACAAAACTTGGGGACAGACGTAACGTTCACTAGCTTTTTGGAAGGCGGGTGTCACGAGGATAGGGAACGTCTCGTCTGTCCCCGGTTTTCGTCCGGTTTAGAAAGGCGCGCGAAGATCTCACGGTAGAATTGCGGATGTGACTGCCAGGTCTGTGCCGTCACGATGCGCCCGTCGCAGACCGCTTCGTCGGTGACATAGATCGCTCCGGCCTGCTCCGCTTCGAGGCGCACATGTTCGTAGCAGGTCACACGTCTACCGCTGATTAGCCCTGCAGCAGCCAGCACTTGAACGCCATGGCAGATGGCGAAGATCCACTTCTCCGCTCGATCGAAAGCCCGGACAAGATCCAGCAAACAGACATTGTTCCGCAAGTACTCGGGCGCCCTGCCGCCAAGAATGAGCACTGCGTCATAGTCCTCGATTTTTACCTGATCGAATGCCAGATCTGCCTCGAGCCCATATCCCTCTCTTTCGATGTAGGTGTCCCATCCCGGCTTGAAGTCGTGCATCACAAGATGAAGCCGCCGGCGTGTCGGAGCCGCAACCACGGCCTCCCAGCCCTCCTCCCGAAACCGGTGAATCGCATAGAGCGCTTCATACGACTCACCGCCATCACCCGTGATTACAAGAACTCTGGCCATGCTTTCCAACCTCATCTGGATTTCGGTTTTGCTGCGCTGGCGGCTCAATATTACGCCCCGCCTGACCTGACTGGAAAGCCCCTCGGTTCTCCCGAAATGTTTGGGAAAACCGGGGACAGACGCGACGTTCACTATTTGTGGCGATCTGAGGCCGCCTCAAAGATGTTTCCTTTCAATCAAGCACGGCTTCGCCTTTGTCTCCGACTCTCAGAACACCGGGGAACGTCCCGTCCGTCCCCCGGTTTTCGTCCCCAGGGTTCCCGACCGAACCAATTAAGGTTTGGCGCTGTGGCCCAGGGCCACCAGGAAGATTGCGCTTTTGCCTTCGGCGTGAGGAGAGAAGAACGCGGTCACCTCGTCGTCGAAAAACGTCAGGCCCGTGGCGCCCAGCCTTTGCGCATAGGCCGCGAGATAGAGCTTGCCACCGATGATGCCGGCTTCAAGTTGCACGGCGCGATATCCGCGATTGCCGTAGCGCTGCAGGATGGGACGCAGGTCGGCCAAAAAGAAGATATCGACCGCCGCGTCGGCGGGCAGGGCTTGCTGCAATCCGAGGTATCCGGCCTGGTCTCGGAAATCTCCCTGCTTCAAACACTCCAGCACTCCGCGGCCGCGATGGAAGACATAGGCTCCGGGCTCGAGACCTTGCACGGCATTCACAATGAGATAGAGGTGGTTCAGTTGCGATCCCTGCGGATCGAGAAAATCGGCGGGGACGCCGCGCGTGGCGCGGTCGAGCATGGTGGAGAGTTGCGCCAGCGTGATCGGCGAGCGGGCAAACCTGCGGCTGGAGCCGCGCCGCAGGATGACCTGTTCGATCGGGTCGCGAGGCATGGCCCCGTCAGATAAAGGCTGGAGCTCGACGACCCGTCCGGCGGGAGCCGGGAAGTGGGTCAGCGGAGTTCCCCCGCGCCACCTTGAAACTTCCTCCGACGAGACCAGCGACGACGCAGCATGCATCTCGCGCATGAGGGGATAGTCGATCTCATGGCGGGAGAGCGGAACAGTTTCGAGCCCAAGGGGTCCGACGTTTGCCGGAGGTTGTTCTGGAGGCGCGGAAGCGTAGCCGAGCGGCACCAGTGAGAACGCGACCTCACGCTGCGGATCGACATCGAGCAAGCGGTTCACCGAATCGTCAACGAATCCACACACCACTTTTGCCGGCAGACCCAGGGCGGTGCCGACGGCCAGCAGGTTGGCGAGCAGGGTGCCGTTGTCCCAGCCGAAGTGGCGGTAGGTGCGGTCCTGATACTTCCATGCGTTGCGCCAGTAGGTAGCGGTGCAGACGATGGTCAGCGGAGCGTGAGCTACGGATGGTTCATTGGCGGTGGCTTCGATCAGCACACTGCGATAGTCTCCGGCGCGCAACCGGCGCAGCCCGAATTCGGCGGCGGCAAAATGATAGACGCCAGCTTCGAGCCCGGCGAGATCGCCGCAAACCAGATACAGTTCGATCTCGTAGAGCGCTCCAGTGCAGGCGGCGGCACGAAAGTAGATCTCGCCGCCGGGATACTTCCGGTGCCGGGTGATTCCGGCGGAGAGGTAGAGCAGCTGGGCGATGGCTCCCGAGATTCGGGGCCGCCGTTGTCTGCGAAGGAACGATTTCGGAGATGGCAGAAAGGGCAGCCACTCCCGTCTGCCGCAGTTCCGCCGGCAGGGGCGAGGGCTCCAGCGTGGGATAAATCTTGAATGGGATGGGCTGGTTGTTGAAGTCCAGAGAATGCTGATTGTTACGGACGCTGGCGTAGGAATGCTTGGTGGCGTCGTGGTAGTGCAGGGCAAATTCGGAATTTTGATTATCAGGCATCTTATGAGGACTGTATTCAGAATACTCTCCGGGCGGCCGGGCCACCTGTGGGCCTGAGTGGGACCGACCGTCCATCTTCTGCCAGGACGACGGTTAGTGGTATGCTTACTGCGATATGGGCATCCCGAGCCTGCTGCGCAAGATCTTCATGGTGGACCTGCTTCAGGGATTGAAGGTCACCTTCCTTTATCAGGACCCGAAAGAGATTTATACCGAGCAGTATCCGCTGCAACGGCCGCAGGTGGCGGAGCGCTACCGCGGGGCGCCGCGCCTGAATGTGAATCCCGATACCGACGAGACCATGTGCATCGCCTGCGACTTGTGCGCGCTGGCGTGTCCGGAAAATCTGATTGTGGTCTCAAGCGAGCGCAACGAGAAGACCCGCCGCAAGGAACTCACCAACTTTACCTACGATCTAAGCCGCTGCATGTTCTGCGGGCTGTGCGAGGACGCCTGTCCTACCGACGCGCTGGAACTTACCCAGGATTTCGAACTGGCCAGCTACACCCGCGAAGGGGCCATCTGGAACCGCGAGATGCTGGAAAAGGGACCGCAGCCGACGCAGTACAAGAGATAGCTTTTAGCTCTTAAGCTGTTCGCGTTTGGCTGGCAAGGCACTCTGTGGTTCCCAAACTCCTTATTGTCCGAAACCACGAACCCAAATAATCTGGCAAATGAAGGCGGTTGAATTTCAGGCCCTTGCCGTTCCGGGCGAGTGAAACCAATGCCGTTATTTTGAAAAGGAATACGGAGAATTTCAAATGAAGCGTTTTGACCAGTACATGCAACACTTCTCCGATGTTGAGGGTTGGTTTCAGGCTCCCGCCATTGCCATTTGGGACAGCTTCCTGAGCTATCAGCAGGAGCAGAAAATTTCGGGAAACCTGCTGGAAATTGGCGTATGGAAAGGGAAGTCGGCTGCCCTTGCGGCGCTGCACTGCGGGGCTGAGGACGCTTGTGTTTTTGTGGACGTCCTGCCGTTGGACGAGGTCAAGGCGCGCATCAGCCCGGTGGTGCCGGAAGCAACGTGTCACTATTTGCAGGAACAATCGCAGCTTCTTGCCCGCCATCCTTTTGTTGCCCAGGGTACTCGTGGCTTTCGTTGGATTCATGTGGATGGCGAACACAGTGGACAGTCTGTAATGAACGACCTGGAAATCGCTGACCATCTCCTGTCGGACCGAGGCATGGTCGTGTTCGACGATTTCTTTTCGCCCGCATATCCGCAGGTGACTCAAGCCGTCTTTCAGTTTCTGGGCACCCGGCCAGGGCGCCTGGCGCTGGTGCTGTGCGGTTTCAACAAAGGCTACCTCTGCAGGCCCAAAGCTGCTCGGGAGTACCTGCAGTTTGTGCGCGCGTCGCTCTACGCCAATATGGCGGAGCGGGGTTGTGATCAGGTCACCATTTGGAAGACTACCGAACCGGGCGACATGAACGCATTTGGGGTCACGGATCGCTACTTGGAATTCAGCTATCGCGGACCTGATTGGGACCAGAACACGATCAACATATGAGTCTCAATCCCGAGTTCCAACCGCCAGAGGCTACGAGACAGCCTCGAGCGCCGGTTGCTGCTGGGTCATGCAGTGCATCGCGCCGAATCCCCAGATCAAGTCTCCTGAATATATTCCGACGACTTCACGGTCAGGAAACAGATCGGCCAGGATATCGAGGGCGACGCGGTCGTTCGGATCGTTGAACACCGGAACCAGCACGATTCCGTTGGCGATGTAAAAATTGGCGTAGCTGGCAGGGAGGCTGCGCTTCTCGAAATGCACGGGGCCGGGCATGGGGAGTTCGACGATCGCAATGGGCTTGCCATCCTGATCGGTGGCAGCGCGGAGCCGGCGGATGTTTTCCCGCAAGGGCTCGTAGTTGGGATCGTCAGGGTTGCTCTCGATGGCGGTGACGACCGTATCTGGAGAAACGAAGCGGGTGATGTCGTCCACGTGGCCGTGAGTGTCGTCGCCGGCGATGCCGGAGTCCAGCCAGATCACGTTGCTTATTCCCAAGAAATCTGAGAACAACTTTTCGTAGTCCGCGCGAGACATGGCCGGATTGCGTTGCTGCGTCTTGCTCAGCAGGCATTCCTCGGTGGTGAGCAGGCTGCCGCGTCCGTTGACTTCGATGGAGCCGCCTTCGAGCACGATGCGCGATTTTCCGTGCATGGGGCGGATTTCCTCGGCGTGGGCAACTTTAGCCATGCGGCTGCCGATTTTTTCATCGTGCTGGTAGTTGGGATATTTGGCCCAGGCGTTGAAGCGCCATTTGATTGCGGCGAGGTTCCCGTCAAACAGCAGGTCCCTCGACTGCGAGGGATCGTTCGCAAGCGAACGACCCCCCTTCGCTCGGGATGACCGTCGAGGGGTCGGTTCGGTGACCACGAACGTACAGCCCGAGTCGCGGGTCCAGACGCGGTTCGTCGCCCAGCGGTGAAAATGAACATTCTTACTAAGCGCGTTTGCCTTGCTCAGGACCTTGCGTGCGTGCTTTTCCGAAGCTGCACTGTTGACGATCAGGTCGATGCGCTCGTGCCGGCCCACGTGGCGGATGATTTCGGCGTACACCCAGGGGATGGGCTCGAATTTGCCGGGCCAGTCGCCCCGGTAGTGCGGCCAGGCCAGCCATGTGGACTCGTGGGACTCCCATTCGGCGGGCATGCGATAGCGGGGATTGGGGTGGGAGGGTTTCATGGATAGAGAGTGAAGTTGCTCGGGCCTGGCCAAAGGCTTGGCGAGCTTTGCTCGCCCGGACAGCCGCGGGCGGCTGTCCCTACACGGTTCTTCCTGGTCAATCGCTTAGCCTGTTCGTAATCGCGCCGTAGCTGTCGATGCGGCGGTCGCGCAGAAAGGGCCAGTTGCGGCGGACGTCTTCCACTACACGGAAGTCAACTTCGCCGATCACCACTTCTTCCTTGTCGTGCGAGGCTTCGGCGATCACGCGGCCGAACGGATCGCACAGAAACGATGCGCCCCAGAATTCCAGCCCATCGCCAGCGACGGCATTGCCACGGATGTCTCCGGTTTCATGTCCCACACGATTTACCACTGCCACGTACACTCCGTTAGCGATGGCATGGGCACGCTGGATGGTTCGCCAGGCGTCGTGCTGCGACTGTCCGAATTCGGCCTTCTCCGCGGGATGCCATCCGATCGCGGTCGGATAGAACAGTATCTGGGCGCCCTGCAGCGCAGTCAGGCGGGCGCCTTCGGGATACCACTGGTCCCAGCACACCAGCGTGCCCACTCGGCCGACGGCGGTATCGAAAGCGCGGTAGCCCAGGTCGCCGGGAGTGAAGTAATACTTTTCGTAGTACAGCGGGTCGTCGGGGATGTGCATCTTGCGATAGAGCCCGCGCAGGGAGCCGTCCGCGTCAAAAATGACGGCCGTGTTGTGATAGAGGCCGGGGGCGCGCTTCTCGAATAGCGACGCAATCAGCACGATCCTCAGCTGTTTCGCCAGGGTGGCCAGCCGGTTTGTGACCGGACTGGGAATGGGCTGGGCCAGGTCGAAAAGATTCGCGTCCTGACGCTGGCAGAAATACTGGGTCTGAAAAAGTTCGGGCAGGCAAACGATGTGAGCGCCGCGCGCCGAGGCCTGGTGGACCTTGTCGATGGCATGCTGGAGATTTCTGTCGGGGTCGGACGTGGTGGACATTTGTATCAGTCCGACATTGAATTTCTGCGGCGGCAAGGCGGCTGTCCTCCTGAGAGAAAAAATAGAATAACAGTTCCCAGTTTTCAGTTCTCGGATTTCAGTTGGGCGGTTGTCAGTGGCAATAGCTTGTGCGGTTCTAGTAGAGTAGTGCAGCACAACTTGGGGGTGTATTTGTGAAACCAGGAAACCATGACGGCGCAGGCATGGAGCGCCACTTACACGATCCGATTGAAGATCATCTGGTTCCACTGGAGCCACTCGACCTCAGCCAGGTGCACTCGATTGACGACTTGGTGCGGGCGATGTCCAAAACTGCGTTCACCGGGCGGCAACTCGGTGAAGCCGCCGACGTGCTGGAAGCCATGGCCCGCGACAAGGACTGTTTTGTAGTGATGACCCTGGCGGGGGCGATGACTGTGGCCAAGCAGGGGTTGGTGATCACGGAATTGATCGATCGCGGCATTGTGAATGCCATTGTCTCCACCGGGGCGCTGATGGCGCACGGACTGGTGGAAGCCACCGGGCGCGCCCACTTCCGCTACAACCCCGAAGTCTCTGATGAGCGGCTCTACGAGCAGGGCTACAACCGGGTTTACGATACGCTCGAGCCCGAACAGAACCTGGACGATGTGGAAAGGGTCATGTTTGAAGTGCTGGAGCGATGGGACCCCAGCGAAATGCTCTGCTCGTACAAGCTCAATCACGCCATTGGCGAATACCTGGCGGAAAATGCGAAAGGACAGCGCGGAATCTTGAAATCGGCGTTCGAGAAGGGCGTGCCCGTCTTCGTGCCTGCCTTTACCGACTCGGAATTGGGGTTGGATGTCGCCCTTTCCAATCGCATGCGGGAAGCTGCGGGACGGCACAAGCTGCGCTTCGATCCCTTCGAGGACCTGGAACACTTCGCCTCCACTCTGCTGCGGCAGAAGCGGCTGGGCATCTTTACCATCGGCGGAGGCGTACCGCGCAACTGGTCGCAGCAGTTCGGGCCGTTCATTGAGTTGCGGCACCGGCGCATGGGGGAGAACGTTCCCCTGAAGCGCTATCACTATGGGCTGCGGATTTGTCCCGAGCCCGTCTATTGGGGGGGCTTGTCAGGAAGTCCGTACAGCGAGGCTATTTCGTGGGGGAAGTTTGTGCCGCCGGCCGAGGGCGGAAAATTTGGCGAAGTATTTGTGGATGCAACCGTGGGTCTGCCCTTGATCGTGGCTGCCGTGCTGGAGCGGCTGGGGAAAAACGGGCAGAACCACAAGGTGAAGAAGGAGAAAGTGCTGGCGAGGAAGTAGGAGTTACGAGCGCGCGGGCGAGACGCCCCGCGACAGCCGGCGGAGCCTGTCCTGAGCGAAGTCGAAGGAACGCCGGCGCTACGAAAAATATAGGCCCATTCGCATTGGCGATGGGCCTTTTTTGTTTTAGTCGAAGATGAGGACGGCGGAGGCGATCACCGTTGTCCACAGCCCGCGCTTGTCACCCACCGCGGATTGAGTCACGTTGGCGGTGCGGACAATCTTGTTGGAGATGCGATAGATCTCTTTCTTCTCGTCCCAGGAACGGTCGGGGTCGAACTCCACGTTCAGGGTAGTGGCGAGCATCTCGGCGGCCAGCTCTTCGGCGTAGTCGCCGGCCGCATCTTCGGTCTCGCCGAAGGAGTGGTGCTCGCTGAGGTAGCCGTAGGTATTGCGGTCGGCGGGAATGGCCACGCCGATGCTCGAAGCCAGCAGGCGGTGCGGTTCGTGAGTGGAGTTCTCGGCCACCACCGAAAAGACCACTTCGCCGGGGCTCAGGTACTTCAGCCCCTGGGAGCGCGGCACGAGTTTGCATTGTGGCGGAAAAATCGAGGAGACTCGAACCAGATTCTGGGCGGCGATGCCGGCGTCCCGTAACGCCAGCTCAAACGAGGTTAGACGTTCGCGATGTTTCCCGACCCCCTTGGTAAAGAAAATCTTTTTGGGGACCATGTCTTTAGACAATTCGAGTTTCCTCCGCTGGCACTTTGGGTAAATTCGCTAAAACATAACATAGGGAGTTCCGCTGACATATGAAAATTCAGGGAATTTAGAAAAAAATTCCCCCGCGTATCGAAGTGGATACTTAGGCGGCACACGCAGCCCTACTTGGCTGCGGCCACGGAGAGCACGGAGATGGTATCGCCGTCGGCCTCGCCCGTGACTTTGGCCTGCTTGTCGGCCAGCTTGTCGAGCTGATCCAGGGCGGTCTTGTCGCTGGTGTCCAGCGTGTACACCTTGTCTCCCACCACCAGCGCGTACTTTGAACCTTTGCGGATGCAGGCACGGGTGCATTCGGCGGCATCGCCGGCCATCATGTGGTTGGCGCCGCACATGGCGTCGCTCACCCTGCCGGTGAAGGCCTGGGGCTTGTTGGCTGCCAGAGCCGAAGACAGGGACAGAGCTGCGCCCAGGAACGCGGCGGCGAAGGCGAAGGCGAGTCTCGAGGGAGTGGAACTCATTCGAACATTTCTCCTTGGGTTGGGTTTTTGCAGCGTACCCTTCTTTTAGATGCCGGGGAGGGCGACGCTGTCTTTACCCTATCCACGATAATAGCGAAAAGGTGGGCCCTCTGGCTCTAGGGACAGAATCCGTAGTGGTCTAGTTTCAGAAACCTGTTAACCACGAAGGACACGAAGTACCACGAAGGAGTACCGGTCCTACCTTCGGGGATCAAAGTGCAGCGAAACGTCCACTGTCTTGTCCTGGTCTTCAGGAGTCTCGTGGACCGTGATCTTCCATTGGTCCCCGGGGTATTGGCCGCTGATAGACTCCAGGAACTGCCGGGGATAATCCGAATTGTAGGTCTCGCCCGCCAGCAGCCTCCACGCCGCAATCATGCGGTCGGTGGCTTTACTGTCCAGGCCGCGAACTTCCAGGTCTCCCATCTTGTAGATGCTACCCTCCTGAAACTGGAAGACGTAACTGACCGTAGAATCGCCATCGTTCATTTCAGGAACCGGGTGGATCTTGACGCCCATGTAGCCGCGCGTCCCGTAGAGTTTTTTCAGGGCTTCCACGTCCTGATCGGTCTGTACGGCGTTCGCCGGTTCACCCGGCTGCAGGTGGATAAGCTCACGCAGCTTCTCCACCGGAAGCTCCTTGTAGCCCGAAAGCTGGACCCCGGTGACTTTGTACAGGCTGCCGGGCGTGAGGGGAAAGGTCACGTCAACCAACGTTTCCTCGGGTGTCTCCTCAACCACCCTGGGCTGGGGCGCGGCGACGCTGGCTTTGAGGTAGCCGCGTGCCAGAAATACCGGAATGAAATTCTTCTCCGCCTGGAGCATGAGCAGGCTGCGCGTGTAATCCTTACCGGTGAGTTTCCGGGCGGCGGCCTCGAGCTCAGGCAGCTCAGCCGGGCTGGCGCCGCTGAAATCGATCTTGCGCACGATGATGGGCTGGCCGGTAATGCTGAATTCGAAGGCGTCCATGGGTCCATCCTCGGGGCCGGCGCGCAGATAATCGACGCGACCCCGCAGCTTGAGCTCGATGGCGAGGACCTGCAATGCCTCGGAAACCTCGTCGGCGAGGTCGCCAGTGACCGGCAGTTGTCCCTGGAAAAGAGGTACGCGGGTACGCAACTTATCGAACAATTCCTGATCGGAAAACCACACGAAATTCTCAAAACGCACTGGGACAAAAGGACTGTTGTCCGTGACCTGCAAGGCCAGTTTCATGCCTTCGGGACCAAACTGGAAAGTGTAAGCGACGTCGCTGAAAGCGCCGGTTTCCCCCAGATGCCGGCTGACGCTCTTGAAATCGTCCTCGCTGATGTTCTGGCCCGGTTGCAGGCCTGTGGCGGCGATAATCTGCTCCGGCGTGTAACGACTCGATCCCGTAACGTTAATCGGAGATGAGCTTCGACGACGAAGGAAGCTTGGGAAGGCTTGCGGGTCTGGGCCGAGAGCAGGGAAGCGAAGGCCAGCAGAAGGACTGGGAGGATTCGTGTCACTGCCGGGATTCTAACCCAAGAACACGTAGGGGCGGGCGCCTCGCCCGCCCGGCGGAGCGCAGCTCCGCTGGTTTGGGAAGGCGGGCGGCAGACGTCAGACTTAGGACGTCGGGTCAAAATCGGACATGGGACAAACCCATGGCATCGGATATCAGCACGCAGGCCAAGAGCTGAGGTTTGACGACCGACGCCCGACGCCCGACCCCAGGCGAGCTGGGCTCGCCCGCCCGGACGAGGGGCGTCCGGGCCTACGTGGGTTCGCGCCTAGCGTTTTGCCGCGACCGGATCCACCGTCTTGATCTTTACCGTGGTGTCGATGAAGGCCAGTGCGGCGCGACTGAGGGCTTTGTCTTTGCGGAACACCAGGGCCAGGTCGCGGCGAATCGGGGCCTCCGCCATGGGGATGGCGACCAGCACTTTGGCCTGTACGTCTTCCTGCACATTCGAGCGGGCAATGAAGCCCACGCCTACATCGGCGGCTACGAAGCGTTTCAGCAGTTCGCTGGAATCGAGTTCCATGGCGTACTGCGGTTTCAGTTTGTTTTCGTGGAACAGATCTTCCAGTGCGTCGCGCGTGTGCCCGGCCTTGGGCATGACCAGCGGGAAACTTCGCGACTTCGCAGATGGGTGCGGATTTCAATTTTGCCAGCGGGTGCTGGGGAGGCGCGATGACCACCAGTTCGTCGCGGTGAATCAGAACCACCGTCAGCCGGGGGTCGGTGACCGGCATCGACATGAAACCAAAGTCCACCGAATTGTCGATCACCGATTCCAGGATCTTGCCGTAATCGGCGCGCGTGATGTTCACCGCCACGTCCGGATACTGCTTCTTGAACTCGGCAAAGACTTCGGGAAGGATGTGCAGGCAGGTGCCTTCATTGGCGCCGACGATGATCTCGCCCCGGGGCACGCGCTCGGTCTCGGCGATCGCGATCAGCACCGCCTTGCGGGCTTCAAGAATCTCTTCAGCATATTTCTGGAAGAGCTTGCCGGAAGCGGTGATGGAAACCTTGCCGCCGGAGCGGTCGAGCAGCTTGGCCCCGACCTCTTCCTCCAGGGCGCGGATCTGCGACGAGATGGCCGGCTGCGTGCGAAAGCGCTTCTCGGCAGCACGCGAGAAGGAGCTGTAGCGCGCGACCTCAAGAAACGTTTCCAGCTGTTCAAAATCCATAAAAGCACTCAGCCATCAGCCCTCAGTGTTCAGCTCTCAATCCCCGAAATGCAAGCGTTTCCGAGCGAAGGTCAGCGTCAGAGGTGCTGAATGCTGAGTGCTGAATGCTGAGCGCTGCTCGCGCCGCGTAATTGTCTGAAAACTCAGCCGGCCGGCATAAGGCTTGGTTATCCCGGCCATAAAAACAATATATTTCCCCGCACAGGCTGCGCCCCGTTACAGTTACGTCCGGCTCATACAATGCGAGATTGTAGCAGGCGGGTTAACTTCCCTTGAAATGCGACACTTAGCGGGCGGCACTGCCGTCTGAATCGCGCTCGCGATCAGGAACGAACCTGAAAGGAACTGTTCATGGCTGACCCGAAAACCGTTCTGGAGTTTGTGAAGAAGAACGGGGTCAAGATGTTCGATCTGCGCTTTACCGATCTGCCCGGACTGCAGCACCACGTTTCCTATCCCATCGACCAGTTGAGCGAGGCCTCATTTGACGAAGGCTTTGGCATGGACGGCTCGTCGATCCGGGGCTGGGCGGCGATCCACGAAAGCGACATGCTGCTGATGCCCGACCCGAATTCTTTCATCCTCGATCCTTTTACCGAGATTGCGACCCTGGTAATGGTCTGCGACGTGGTTGACCCGGTCACCAAGCAGCGCTACGACCGCGACCCGCGTTACATCGCGAAAAAAGCGGAAATGTATCTGGGCTCGACGGGCCTCGCGGACACCGCTTATTTCGGCGCCGAGGCCGAATTCTTCATCTTCGACAACGTGCGCTTTGATCAGCGCGAGCAGCACGGCTTCTATTTCATCGACGCGGAAGAAGGCCGCTGGAATTCCGGCCGGGAGGAGAACAACCTGGGATACCGCCCGCGCTACAAGGAAGGTTATTTCCCGGTGCCCCCCACCGACCACTACCAGGACCTGCGCAGCGAGATGGTCATGACCATGCAGAACTGCGACCTGGAGGTGGAATGCCACCATCACGAAGTGGCGACCGGCGGGCAGACCGAAATCGACCTGAAATTCGATTCGCTGGTGCGCTCCGCCGACCACATGATGCTCTACAAGTACATCGTGAAGAACGTGGCCAACCAGTATGGCAAGACGGTGACTTTCATGCCCAAGCCGATCTTCGGAGACAACGGCAGCGGCATGCACACCCACCAGTCGCTGTGGAAGGGCGGCAAGCCGCTGTTTGCCGGAGACGGCTATGCCGGCATATCGCAGATGGCGCTGTGGTATATCGGAGGCCTGATCAAGCACGGTCCAGCGCTGGCGGCCATCATCGCTCCGACCACCAATTCCTATAAGCGCCTGGTGCCCGGATTCGAGGCGCCGGTGAACCTGGCCTACTCGCGGCGAAACCGCTCGGCGGCATGCCGCATCCCGATGTATTCGGCTTCGCCGAAAGCCAAGCGGGTAGAGTTCCGTCCGCCGGACCCGAGCTGCAATCCCTACATGGCATTCGCGGCCATGATGATGGCAGGCCTGGATGGAATCGAGAACAAGATCGATCCCGGCCAGCCGCTGGACAAAGACATCTACGACCTGGGTCCGGAAGAGCTGGCCAAGGTGCCCTCCATGCCGGGCTCGCTCGAAGATGCGCTGGATGCCCTCGAGCGCGACCACGCCTTCCTGCTCAAGGGCGACGTCTTCACCGAAGAGCTGCTGAGCACCTACGTGGAGTACAAGCGAACCAAGGAAGTAGATGCGGTGAGGCTGCGGCCGCATCCCTATGAGTTCGCGCTGTACTACGACATCTAGCCCACAACTCTGTCATCCCGACCGGAGCGTAGCGCAGCGAGCGCAGTGGAGGGACCTGCTGTTGCTGGAGTCGCCGCGGCACTTCTTTGCGTCACCAGCGGCCGTTCTACTTCAAGCCTATCGCCTCTTCTGCACACAGAGGGCTGGCCCCGCCGCTCCCCGACCGGTTTGCAGCCGCCAGCAACAGCAGGTCCCTCCACTGCGCGCTGCGCTGCGCTCCGGTCGGGATGACAAAGTTATCCTATGGATGTCACACCTGCCTGCAGGGCGGGAACAGACAATCAATGCTATGGAGCTGACGACGTGGAGGTCAGGTTCTGCCGCTCTGCTCGCGCTCGCGCCTCCAGGCGCATCAGATTCGACTGGTCGGGCGTGAAAAGCAACCTCCCCATCATCAGCTGCCGAACCTGATTCACTTCCCACCGCGGCAGCATGATTCCCTTGTCGGAGTGGCTATTCGAGCCCAGCAGCAGATGACCGAGTTCGTGGGCCATCACACAGCCCAAAATGATGGGGAGCTCGAACTCGGCGTCGTCGCTCCTGGCGCGCCGCGATGCAAACTCGTAGTACACGCTGGCGAGAACGGGATGGACGGCAAAACCAAAGACGCTGTCCTGGAACTTGTCCAGGACGGGGGCAGGCAGAATGCGCAGCCGGATGCCGTTAGCCTCAGGTGCTTTCTGGCAAGGGTCTTGAGTGCTAATGGTCGATGGCCCAACCGAACACTCTATCCATGAAGCCCGCAAGCCAGACTGCTCAAGGATTCGTCCAGCTTCGCTTTCGGCAGAGGCCAGAATCGCGGGCGAGGCCTGAGAGTAGTTGGCCACCAGGATCGTGATCGCGGGTGGCTCGTCGCCGGCGAGCGCATGTCCCGGGAAGGCTAGTCCGGTGATCCCAAGCAGGCCTGCTACAACTCCGAAACAGGCTTCCGACAAAATACGCGTTTTCATGTCGTCCTCCTCCGCGCGGGTGGCGCGGTGAGGGCGACATTGGGCCGCGGGCTCGGCTACCTCAATGCAGCCAAGCTCGCTTGATGGTCAGAAGAAGGTCGAAAGAAAGTCAGAAGCTAACTCACTCGAACTAGTGCGGTTGCAGGACAAGCTCAGAGGGTCGAATGCGGCCTGATGAAGCTTGTCCAAATGGCATTCAGTGCTAGACTGTCGGCTCTTGAGGCGTGCGTCTGTGGCAGAAGCTGTCCGTTCCTCTCGCTTAGTCCGGTTCGGAACCTTCGAAGTTGACCTTCCTGCGGGAGAACTACGCAAGAGCGGAGTGAAGCTGAAACTTACCGGCCAGCCCTTTCAGGTTCTCACCATCCTGCTGGAGCGGCCCGGCGAAGTGGTGACCCGGGAGGAATTGCAGAAGCGGCTGTGGCCGGACACTTTTGTCGATGTCGACCACAACCTGAACACGGCCATCAACAAGATTCGCGAGGTGCTGGGCGACTCGGCGGAGAGCCCGCGCTTTGTCGAGACTCTGCCTCGGCGGGGTTATCGCTTCGTCGCGCCGGTGGAGGGTGGCCAGAGTAGCGACGTACCTGGTGGCTCAGGCGTGCGGCAGGATTCGCGAATGCCGTGGGTCCGACCGCACCTCGATCCTGTTCGTCGTCCTCGTGTTGCTCGCCGCGGCGGGCTTTTTCATTTACAGGCGGCTGCGAATCTCCTGCATCGTCGGCGCAGCGAGCTCTCACTCGCCTCACCTTTGACGATGGCCTGCAGATCGGCGCCACGTGGTCACCGGACGGACGCTTCATCGCCTACAGTTCCAACCGTGGGGGCAAGTTCGACATCTGGGTGCAACAGGTCAGTGGCGGCGATCCGGTGCAGATCACCAAAGGACCCGGTCACAACTGGCAGCCGGACTGGTCGCCCGACGGCAAGTACATTGCGTATCGTTCCGAAGACGGCGAGGGCGGCTTGTTCGTCGTGCCCGCGCTTGGCGGTGCAAGGACTGGAAAGAAGAATCGCGCCTTTCGGATATTACCCTCGCTGGTCGCCAGACAGTTCGCAGATTCTGTTCCAGACAGCACGAACTTCCGGCCTGAACAGGATTTATGTGGCGGATCTTGACGGGAGTGCACCCCGGGAGATCTTAGCGGAATTCGTATCGCGAGAGCCGCGTGCATTGCACCGCTTGTTATACGCCACATGGCATCCCGACGGCAAAAGAATCATCTCTCTGGGTCGCTGGGAATCGATCGCCTAGCCCCAGCTTTTGGACCGTACCAATTGCTGGAGGCGCTGCTGTCGAGTCGGTGATTCCTCCGGATGTCGCAAAACAGTTCGGAGACGTCGCCGTAGGCGGCGGGCGCCAAGAATGGGTGCGAGATTCCAAGTTCTCCTGGGCGCCTTCGGGAAAGGCGATTTATTTCGAGCGCACATTTCGAGGCGCCGAAACATCTGGAAGATGACCGTCGATCCGAACACGTTACAGCCCACCACGATCGAGCGCCTGACCACTGGCCCTGGGCTTGACACGGAATTCGCGGTTTCGGCTGACGGAAGGATGGCCTTTACAGTGGAAACCAACATATCCGGGCCTGGCTCTTCCCATTCGACGCCAACCGGGGCCGGGTCACCGGTGCTGGCCAAGCGGTGACCTCATCTGGAGTAGAAGTCACGGCGGCAGAGTTTGACGCAGGATGGTAAGAAACTGGCCTTTTCCGGTAACCGCGCGGGCAAGCAGGATCTTTGGGAAAAATCTCTAGTCGGACGGTCGCGAGGCTCCGATCGTGGCCGACGACTACAGTCGATTTGGACCCCAGTGGTCCCCCGATGGAACGCGCCTGGCATACTTTCGCGACAACGAAAGGCGGAGGCCAGCTCATGGTGTGGTCCAGCCAGAGCCGCAACGAAGAACCACTCACGGCATCCAGCCAAACGTACCAGGAGGTGCGGGATTGGTCCCCCGATGGCAAGTGGCTCCTCATATCGCAGGGCAACAGCAACACCCACAGGGCAGAACTCTGGCTGTTGCCTGTGGCCGCCCGCCCTCACGCGGAAGCGGCGTCACGAAAAATTACTTCCAATTTAGCCTACCACCTCTTTGACTGCCAGTTCTCTCCGACGGAAGATGGATTGTCTTTGAAGCCGTGAAACACCGGCCGACCCCCAACGCGGAATCTGCCCTTTTCGTGATGCCAGCGACCGGCGGACCGTGGACCCGCATCTCGGAAGGCGAGCGTTGGGACGACAAGCCTCGGTGGTCTCCCGACGGAAACATGATTTACTTCGTTTCTGACCGAAGCGGCTTCTTCAATGTGTGGGGAATTCACTTCGATGCTACTAGAGGAAAGCCAGTCGGAGAACCGTTCCGTGTAACGGCATTTGAAACTCCTGCCCTGATGCTCCCAGCTCCGTTCGAAAGCGGGGAGCCTTCCATCACTCGAGACCACCTCGTACTGACCTTGCAGGATCTTTCCGGGAGCATCTGGGTGCTGGATAATGTAGGTCCCTAAGGCGTGCATGACAAACCGAGCTTGGTTCATCGTAGTGGCCTAGTGATGTGTGGGTCGGCACTCTTGTCCGACGCCTTTGCCTTTTACCTTTGCCTTTGACTCCCACAAACCAACTCCAAAGTCGACGGCGTCGGACAAGAGTGTCCGGCCCACACACGCAGCAGCCTTCCTGTCCTGAATTGGCTGTGTAATTCGCTGGCCGAGGGCGGGACGCCCTCGGGACAGCCGGCGGGACGCCGGCGCTACCAAGAGCAAAGGCCCGGCACCAGGCCGGGCCTTTCGTCTTCCAGAAGAGGGTTTAAACCGGGCTGCTGACCGCAGTTCGCTCTGAGCGCGAGGGAAATCTTTCCATCTCCAGGTCGCGGGCCGGCTTGACTTCCTTGACCTCGGGCAGGCCGAGGACGATGGCTCCCAGTGTGGAGTTCGACTTCTCCAGCACCATGAGCAGATATTTCTGGGCTACGGCACGATCGGAAGGATGAATCAGTTTCCACCAGCGCCGAATGGACTCCTGCACCTCAACGGTGTTCTTGTCCCCTTCGACCATGGCATCCACGAGCTTGTAGACCTTGCTCTTGACCGCTTGGTAGGAGATAGAGACCTCCTGTGGCATTGTCCACCCCCGGTGCCGTTACTAATAGCAATACGCGGGCCAAACGTATCCCTAAGCTTTATTGGGACTTAGTCCAACGATTGATTCTAGTTGTTGGAGGAATAGAAAAATTTGATATGAATTTCCGTAGAACCAGCTTGACGCGGAGTCGGGAAATTCGCTTACCGGCCCGCCTCCAAGACTCCGCCTATTTCTGGCTCAACTGCTTTTCGACGGCGGAGACCACTTCCGTCGAATCCGGAGTCACCGCGGATTCGAAGCGCTGCACCACGTTGCCGTTGCGGTCAACCAGAAATTTCGTGAAGTTCCACTTGATGTCGCCCGCAATCGACGGGCCGGTCTGCCTGGTGAGGTATTGGTAAAGCGGAGTCTGGTCGTCACCCTTAACCGACACTTTGCTATACATGGGAAAGGTCACGTTGTACTTGCGGGAACAGAAAGTCTTGATCTCTTCGTTTGTGCCGGGTTCCTGTCCGCCGAAGTTATTGGCCGGGAAGCCCACGATCACGAAGCCCTGGCCCTTGTACTTCTCATACAAAGACTCCAGCGCGCTGTATTGCGGGGTGTAGCCGCAGCGGCTGGCGACGTTGACCACCAGGACCACCTTGCCCTTGAAATCCGCCAGCGGCATGGGCTTGCCATCGATCGAAGGCAGGGTAAAGTCGTAAATATTTGCGGCGACAGCCGATCCAGCCATAACCATCACCAGTCCCAGAACAAGAGTTGCGTGAACACTTCGGTTGCGCACAGCCTTCATTACTGTCTCCTTGGCGCTGCTGAACGTCCGAATGAGGATTAAGAGGAGAATACCGGAGGGGACCGCGCTGCGCAACGGGTTACAATGTGGCGCCCTGACGGGCAATGGATTCCTGTCAGTGCAGCAAAATCTCTCGCGGAGGCTTCATGAAGCAGGCGCTGCTGTGGATGTTTCTATGTCTGACGGTGTCAGGCGTACTTTCAGCACAAACCCAGTCGGAGAAACCGGCGGTCAGCCACGACAGTACGGAGCGGATGTTTCTTCCCCGCGACACATTCTGGGGATATGGACAGTTTGACCTGGCGCCTCCGCATAACGAAATTGATCCCAATATCTGCCGGGCGGACGCGGGAATTTCAGGCGGTGTCAACGATCCCTGCAACGCCTTCGCGCGCTACATGATCTCGGGATATATAGAAGCGCATCCCTTTGGCCGCGGACAGTTCCGCAGGTTCTTCCTCTTCGGAGAGCCCCGATTCCTGTTCGGCAAGAACCTTCCGCAAACGCTCTATACCTGGTCGATGGCCGCCATCGGGCTGGAGAACTCGTGGGGCGGCGGACTCTACCTGGGCAAGGGTTTCGAAATGCGCGTGACCCAGCACTTTCTGTTTACCCGTTTTGGCGCGCGCGACCAGCATTTGGGTGGGGCGGACCTTGGACCCAACGGGCCCTGGGGCCGCTACAACACCATCGGGGTGCGGAAATATTTCGGGACCAGGCGGTATTGAGGGTATGCTGAAAATCCGAGCCGAGCGTCTTGCCTCCACCGAAACTGCCAAATGAGCTGACCGGGATGAGTGTTGACCCTGGGGAAAATAGCCGGGCTTTGCCCGGTCCGGCGGGTGAGGGCACCCGCCCCTACGCGGACGCTGGTGACCACCTACCGTTTCGTAGTCCTGAAGTCTCCCATGAAAATCTGGAGCGAGTGTGTGCGCGGCTCTCGCCTGGGCTGGCTTCTACCCTGCACGGGTTGCTGGCGGAGGCCCCTGATCCGGATGGCGCCCTGCTTCTGTTTGAGCGCTTATGCGAGACCGCCGAAACTGTGCGTCTGCTGGAGCAGCACAATTTTCTGGCGCACTATGCCCTTGTGGTCTTCGGGCACAGCCGGTTTCTGGGAGAGACGCTGGTGCAGAACGCCGACCTGCTCGCGTCCTTTCTGCGGGAGAGAAATCTTGACCGCAGTTTTTCCCAGGAAGAATTTCACGAGAGCCTGGCGCGCTTCCGGACGCGCTCGCTGGACCACGATGTTGCCCTGACCCTGGCGCGCTTCAAGCGGCGGGAGTATGTCCGCATCATGCTGCGCGATGTGCTGAAAATCGCGCCCCTGGCCGAGACTACCGCGGAAATCTCGGCGCTGGCAGATGTGCTCATCGAAGAGGCCCTGCGCGAGGCGGACAGCAAACTGCAGCGGCGCCACGGAACGCCGCAGCATCTCGATGCCCTGGGCCGGCGGGTGGACACGCCGTTCGCCATCCTCGCCCTGGGCAAACTGGGCGGCAACGAACTCAATTACAGCTCCGACGTTGACCTGATGTACATCTACGGCGACGGCGAAGAGCCGCCCCGGACGCCGGTTTCCAACCGCGAATATTTTATCCGGCTGGCCCAGCACACCACCGACATCCTTTCGCGGATCACCGGCGACGGGCCGGTATTCCGCATCGACTTGCGCTTGCGGCCGCAGGGCGGGGAAGGCGAGTTGGCCATCCGCCTCTCGCAGGCCTTGACTTACTACGCCGGGACCGCGCACGACTGGGAGCGCCAGGCGCTGATCAAAGTCCGGCACGCGGCAGGAGATATCAACCTGGCCCGCGACTTCATTCGCGCCGTCCAGCCCCACGTTTATACCGAGCAGGTGAATTTTGCCGCCATCAAGACTGCTCTGGTGGCGCGGGAGAAGATGCAGCAACGGCGGCAGTTGGGAAAAACCCTGGGTCAGCCGGACCAGACCATGGATGTGAAGGTCGATCGCGGGGGCATCCGCGATATTGAATTTCTGGTGCAGTGCCTGCAGCGGGTGTATGGCGGCGCGGAGCCCTGGCTGCGCTCTGGCGGAACTCTGTT
Organism: Terriglobia bacterium; assembly: GCA_963699935.1. Lineage (GTDB taxonomy): Bacteria > Acidobacteriota > Terriglobia > Terriglobales > Acidobacteriaceae > JAIQFF01. Next base: position 62,661 of record CAVOVU010000008.1, on the reverse strand, counting down.
CTCGCTGCACAAGTTGCACGACAAGGGCCACATCAGCGGCAAGGAATTTCACGATCTCACCAGCGCCTACGAGTTCCTGCGGCATCTGGAGCACCGGCTGCAACTGCGTCAGGGACAGCAGACCCACCGCTTGCCGGCGTCCCAGGCCGATTGCCAGGTGCTGGAGCGCGCCATGGAAGGTTATGCGCCGGGGGAGAACCGGTCGGGCGATTTGACGTCGGTGGTGCGTCGGCGCATGGCGGCGGTGGCTGAAATTTATCAGCGCATCATCTATCAGCAACAGACCCGCGGCCGGCAACACTTGCCCGGGGCGGAATTCAAATTCCTGAGCCCGCTCGAGCCGGCAACCGCGGACCCGTCCAGCCAGCAGGTGCTCGAGCGGCTGGCGTCCGACGCTCCAGCCCTGTATGAAGTCGTGGGCCGCAGCGACCTCAGCCCGCAGGCACGCAAGAACCTTTACCGGTTTCTGGGTTCGGCGTTCGGCAGTTCACAGCGTTATGCGACCGTGCTGCAACATCAGGAGGGAATGCGTCGCGCCCTGCTGCTGTTTGAAACCAGCGACTACCTGACCGAGATTCTCATTCGCCATCCCGAAGAGATTGTCACGCTGGCAGAACTGGAAGAAGTCCCACCCCAGGCCGGCGGAAGATATTTGTTCGAGAAATCATTGGGCTTGGCTGAAACTGCGCGCGATCCTGTATTTGCTTATCTGGCTGACTCGCCGGTTCCCTACGCAGAGAAGCTGGCGATGCTTCGTCAACACTTCAGGCACCGGGCGTTCGTGGCCGGGGCGCGGGACGTTATCGAGTCGCGCGACGTGTACGATTCGTTCGAAGCCACCACGGCGGCCGCGGAAGACGTGATGGCGACGGCGGTCCGTCTGGCCGATGCTGAAGAGCTGGCCGTCATGGCCGTCGGCAGACTGGGAAGCGGGGAATTTGATTTATTGTCGGATGCCGATGTCCTGTTTGTGTGCGGAGAAGACGGCGACCGCATTGCCTTGACCAAGTCCGCCGAACAGATGATGCATGCGCTCGCTGCTTACACCCGGGACGGAACCGTGTTTCCGGTGGACGCGCGCTTGCGGCCGCGAGGCGGCGAAGGCGAACTGCTTTCCACTCCTTCACAGTTGGCGTCGTATTTCGAACACGAGGCCCAGGCCTGGGAAGCGCTGATGTACACCAAGCTGCGTTTTCTGGCGGGCTCCCAAACTCAGGGCGAACGCGCCAAGGCGATGCTGGAGACGCTATTCGAGAGGTTTGCCGCCGATCCCGGGTTCTCCCGCGCCGTACGAGAAATGAGGACGAAGCTTGAAACCGCGGAAGCGCCGGGAAAGAGTTTCAAGTCGTCGCCCGGGGGGATCTACGACATCGACTTCATCACCAGTTACCTGCTGGTGAAGCATGGTGTGATGGACAAGCGGGGAAGCCTGCGTGACCGGTTATGGCGCTGTGTTCATTCGGGCGTCCTGGACAAGAGTCATGCCGGGCTGCTTGACCATGCCGCGGAGCTGGTGCGCACGGTTGAGCACGTGTCGCGACTGGTGATTGGACGCGCGGGAAAGTGGCTGCCTGCAACCGAGCACAGCCGGAAGGTCACCGAAAAGCTCACCCGTCAGATTCTCGAACGCGAGTTTCCCGATGGCCTGGAGAGCGAACTGGATCGCACCTTCGCCAGGGTACGGGCGATTTATGAGCGAGTATTGGGGGAGTAGGCGACACCGGTTTGTGTAGCGCCGGCCCTTCGACTTCGCTCAGGGCAGGCTCCGGCTGTCCCGAGGGCGTCCCGCCCTCGGATGTTCACCACTCTGCAACCGCAGATTCCCGATACACCTGACCAGCGCGGGCGAGTCGCCCGCGACCACACGTGCCCATCAGTTCCGGCGCAGGGTGTAGGCCGGGACTGGAGCAGGGTGCCGGCTGCGCTGGATCAGCCAGATGATCAGCGCGATGATGCCGCCGAGGAACAGGAAGGGCAGCAGGAAGATCAGAAAAATCCATGCGCCTCCTCCTCCGACGGTCGTCACATCGCCGCCCACGCTGGCCTGTGGGTCGCGGCGCAGTGTCCCGCCAATGGTCGTCAGGTCGCCGGCCACCTGGGTGCCGCTCTCGACGCGCGCATTGCCGCCAATCGCCGTGAGGTCTCCCGCGATCGACGCTCCGGACTCAGCGAACACGCTTCCGGCAATGGCGGTGACGTCGCCGGATGCCTGACCCCGGATGTAAATGGAGCAGCCGATGCAGGTCACGTCGCCGGCTCTTTCGCCTGACTCGATGCGAATGTCGCGATTGAACTGGAAGCGGTCGGAATTCGATTCTGCCGCCTGGCTGAGGGATGCCACCAGGAATAACGCCACTATGCAGAATGCTCGGAGCAGAAAGAACCGGGACATGAGGGATCTCCTACGGACCAGAAAACTTAAGCTCAGTATATGCTCGCCCCGTTGGTTTTTTGTAGTACGCCACTCCCCGGTCGCGAGGCGTCAGCCGTTGTGGAATGATCGCCCGGAATTCTGACCGACCAACGACCAAGGACCAACGACCAAACCCTAGTGCTTCGACTCCAGGGAATAGTTTCTTGCCACGCCGAAGCCGGTGACACCGATGTGGACAATCGAGATCCAGCGTTCGATCCTGTGGTGGTGGGCGCGATGCATCCAGTAGGAGAGGCCGATGGAAGTGAGCGTCCCCGCCGCCTCCAGACTGGCAAATGCCGCGGAATTATTGACGATGTCGTCCGGGATCAGAATTTCGTCACGGCCACGCGCCAGAAAATTGCGGGTGGAAGCATAATCCAGGCCGCGAAAGACCGCGACGCCGGAAAAAAGAAGAATGTTGGTGCGGTCCCAGAAGGCATGCGGCGGGTTCCTGGAGGGAGCATCGGGGATTGGGGCAGGCGCGGAAGAGGGCGTTGCTGTTGGTTTCTGGGCGCGAGCGGGAAATGGAATCAGAACCAGGGCCATGAGCAAGAAGGCCAGCAGGAGAGAGCCGAGGCGCATCCATGCATTGTAGCGGGAGCGCGTCGCCGGCCATCGCTCGGATGGGCATCAGCCCCCGCCCACGTAGGCCCGGACGCCCTCCTTCGACTTCGCTCAGGACAGGCTCCGCCCCCACGCGGTATGTGGTGCTTTATAATTGTGTGTTTGACTCACAATCGTTTTGTCCATCAAGGCGGAGGGTTTAATGGCGGCTTCCTTTAACGGTGTGCCGGTCCCGGCCAATGGCGCCCGGATTTCCTACAGCAACGGCACTTACCAGGTTCCCGATAATCCGATTGTGCCTTTTATCGAAGGTGACGGCACCGGGCGCGACATCTGGAAAGCTTCGGTGCGGGTGTTCGACGCCGCGGTGGAGAAGGCCTACAAAGGCAAACGGCGCATCGCCTGGTTTGAGATATTCGCCGGTGAGAAGGCCATGGCGAAGTTTAAAACCTGGCTGCCGGACGACAGCGTGGCCGCCATCCGCGAATTTCGGGTAGCCATCAAAGGGCCGCTGACCACCCCGGTCGGCGGTGGCATCCGGTCCCTGAACGTCGCCCTGCGGCAGATCCTCGATCTCTATTGCTGCGTTCGGCCGGTGAAGTACTACAAGGGCGTGCCCTCGCCGGTGAAGCATCCGGAGCGCATGGATGTGGTGATCTACCGCGAAAATACCGAAGACGTTTATGCCGGCATTGAGTGGGAGCAGGGAACGCCGGAGGCCGCGCGCCTGATCGAGTTCCTGAACCAGGACATGCTGAAAGGGGGAAAGAAGCAAGTACGCCTGGATTCGGGCGTCGGCATCAAACCGATTTCAATTACCGGGACCAAGCGCCTGGTGCGCATGGCGATCAAGTTTGCGCTGCAGAGCGGACGCAAGAGCGTCACCCTGGTACACAAGGGCAACATCCAGAAGTTTACCGAAGGGGCGTTCCGCAAATGGGGTTATGAACTGGCCACCGAAGAGTTCCGCGACAAAGTTGTAACCGAGCGCGAGAGCTGGATTCTGGGCAACAAGGACAAAGATCCCAACATGACGATCGAGCAGAATGCCGCGCTGGTCGAGCCCGGCATGGAATTTGCCACCGAAGACTTCCGGCAATCGGTTTATGCAGAGGTGAAGAAAGTTCTGGATTCGATCTACGCCACGCATGGCAAGGGCGCCTGGAAAAAGAAACTTATGATCAACGACCGGATCGCCGATTCCATCTTCCAGCAGGTGGTAACCCGGGCGGACGAGTACTCGGTCCTGGCCTGTCCCAACCTGAACGGCGATTACATTTCCGACGCCTGCGCCGCACAGGTCGGCGGGTTGGGCATCGCGCCCGGCGCCAATGTCGGCGACGGCTTCGCTTGTTTCGAAGCGACGCACGGGACGGCGCCCAAGTACGCCGACAAAGATGTCATCAATCCGGGATCCGTGATTCTCTCCGGCGTAATGATGCTGCGTTTCCTGGGCTGGAACGAAGCGGCCGACCTGGTGGAACAAGGACTGGAACGCACCATCGAGCAGAAGAAAGTTACCTACGACTTTGAGCGCCTGATGGAAGGCGCCACCAAGGTCAAGACCAGCGAATTCGCCAATTACATCATCGAAAATATGGGCGCGGGCGTTCTGACCGCTGATCTAAAGAAACTGCCACGGATCTCACGGAGATACACGGATTGGATATTCTCGTTCTATCCGTGTTCATCCGTGGTAATCCGTGGTTTAGAAAGGGACTTCATGCGCAAGAAAGTCACAATTGTAGGTTCGGGCAACGTAGGCGCCACCGCGGCTCACTGGATTGCTTCCAAAGAACTTGCCGACGTAGTGCTGATCGACATCATCGAAGGCGTGCCGCAAGGCAAGGGTCTCGACCTGCTGGAGGCCATGCCGATCGAGAAGCGCGATTCATACGTGCTGGGCACCCAGGATTACGCCGATACTGCGAACTCCGATGTTGTCGTGATTACCGCCGGCATTCCGCGCAAGCCGGGCATGAGCCGCGACGATCTGCTCAACACCAACCACAAGATCATGAAAGAAGTGGTCGGCAAGGTCGTGCAGCACTCGCCCAACTGCATTCTGATTATTGTCTCAAACCCGCTGGATGCCATGGCCCAGGCGGCCTACAAGATGGCTGGCTTCCCTCGGGAACGGGTGATCGGCATGGCCGGCGTGCTGGATTCGGCGCGCTTCCGCACCTTCATCGCGCAGGAATTGAAGGTCAGCGTGGAGAACGTGACCGCATTCGTGCTGGGCGGGCATGGCGATACCATGGTGCCTCTGCCGCGATATTCGACTGTGGCGGGAATTCCTATTACCGAATTAATGGATGCGGCCACGGTGGAGCGCCTGGTGCAGCGCACGCGGGACGGCGGCGCGGAAATTGTGAAGTACCTGAAAACTGGGTCGGCATTCTACGCGCCTTCGGCGGCCGCGACCGAGATGGTTGAAGCGATCCTCAAAGACAAGAAGAAGATTTTGCCTTGTGCCGCCTACCTGCAGGGCGAATACGGAATCAACGGGTTGTATGTTGGGGTGCCCTGTAAACTCGGCGCCAAGGGTCTGGAGCAGATCATCGAAATCAAACTTACTCCCGAAGAGAAGGCCGCGCTGGATAAGAGCGCTGCTGCGGTGAAGGAGTTGGTGGCGGTGATTGGGGTGTAGTGGGTATCCTCCCGATTGACCATAGTCATTGACCATGGTTAAATAGAGCAATGAAGGAAGTCGCCATCTCGGAGTTCAAGGCCAAGTGCCTGGGCATGCTGGAGCAGGTGCGCAAGACTCGCAAACCGATCCGGATCACTCGCTTTGGGAAGCCGGTGGCGGAGGTGATTCCTCCCTCTCCCGGGGAGCGAACCGGCCGGAAGCTTGGTTCCATGGTTGGAACCGTTCAGATTGTTGGAGACATCGTTGGCCCCACCGGAAGTTGGGACGACTGGGAAGCCTCTCGGTGAAGCTGCTGCTTGACACTCACATCTGGCTCTGGAGCACACTTGAACCCCAACGCCTTACCCGCCGTGTGGGCAAAGCACTGGCAGATCCTGCGAATGAATTGTGGCTTTCTCCGGTTAGCGTAGCTGAATTGCTGGTCTTGCTCCGCAAAGGACGTCTTACACTGCCCCGCGATGTTACAGCATGGGTCGCGAAGACGATGGAGGATTTGCAACTCACAGAAGCGCCTCTCACTGTGGAAGTGGCGCTTGCGATATCGTCGATAAATTTTCCCCATGGCGACCCCGCCGATCACTTCCTTGCAGCTACCGCAAAAGTGTTTAATCTGACCTTGATCACTGCCGACGAGCGCCTGATACGGCTGCGGGAAATTAGCGTTTTAGCGAATCACTGAGATCACACCCGCTCGATCACCACGGACTTCACCGCCGCATCCTTCAGCGGTTTGTCCTGGCGGTTGCGCGGGGTGGCTACGATTTTTTCTGCCACCTCGTAGCCTTCTACTACTTCTCCAAAAATTGTGTGCTTGCCGGTAAGCCATTGCGTGGGTGCGATGGTGATGAAGAACTGCGAGCCGTTGGTGTTGGGGCCGGAGTTCGCCATGGCCAGCTTGCCCGGCTTGTCGAAGCTGTGGGGCGAGCCCTTGGTTTCGTCTTCGAACTGATAGCCGGGGCCGCCGAAACCGGTGCCAGCGGGGTCTCCACCCTGGATCATGAAGTCGGGAATCACGCGGTGGAAGATGGTGCCGTCATAGAGGCGGTCTTTGCTCTTCTTGCGGCTGACGGGGTGGGTCCACTCGCGCTTGCCTTCGGCGAGTTCGACGAAGTTGGCGACGGTTTTGGGCGCTTCTTTTTCGAAGAGGCGGCAGACGATGGTGCCTTCACTGGTATCGAAGATGGCGTAGGTACCGGGTTGACGGGGCATGAAATCCTTTCCTTTCAGAACTGCGAGGGCAAGATGCCCTCGCGACAGCCGGAGCCTGCCTGAGCGAAGTCGAAGGGCAGGCGCTACTTTGGAGCGGTTGCGGGTGCCGCGGGCTTTTTCGCAGCAGGTTTGGCCGTTGTTCCTGCATGTGGTTTCGCTGCCGGGGCAGCGCCGCCCTTGGTGATGACGATGTGAGTGATCTTGACCGGCCGATAGGGACGGTCGTTGGCATCGCGACCCATGCGCGCAATCTGCTTCACCAGCGCGATGCTGGGCTCGTCGCATTGACCGAACAACGTGTATCCGCCGTTCAGGCTGGGATACGGAACCTCGGTGATGAAAAACTGAGAGCCGTTGGTGCCGGGACCGGCGTTGGCATAGGCCAGGCGCCCGGGGCGGTCGAACTTCACGGTCGGGGAAGTTTCATTCTTGAACTCAAAACCTACGTCGCCACTGCCGCTGCCGGCGGGATCTCCACCCTGAATCATGAAGTTGGGGATCACGCGATGGAAGATGGTGCCGTCGTAGAGCGGGACGCCGTGCTTTTTGGCATGCGAGATGGGATTGGTCCAGTCTTTGGTGCCCTGGGCCAGGCCGATGAAATTGGCGACGCCGAGGGGAGCTACGTCGGGAAACAGGGTGCAGGTCAGCTTGCCTGCGGTGGTCTCAATGATGGCGGTCGGCCGGGCCGGTGTGGCTGCCGCAGGGGCCGGCTTTTTCGCGGGCGCGGCCTTCGGCGCGGCATGGGCCGCAGGCGCGGTTTGAGACCATCCTGCGGAACACGCCGCCGCAACCAGCAAACAAATAGACAAACACTTTCTCATGGACGCTCCTGAGCGCCGGGCTTATGCCCGGCCGGACGGGTGAGGGCACCCGTCCCTACGTGATTTGTGGCGACTGCGAAATATGATTCTATCCTAGAGTCCTAAAAAATCTATTGACTGGTCGATGTCCGCGCGGTTTCGGCTTGCATCTCGCGGCGCGACCCTTTCGACTTCGCCGAAGACGCGCAGCAAATTTCCTCCGAGAATTTTGTGGATGTCTTTTTCGCTGTAGCCTCGATCCAGCAAGGCCTGGGTGATCTTGGGCAAGTCGGCGGCGGAATCGATGCCCTCAGGCGTGGCGCCGCTTACTCCGTCGAAGTCCGAACCCAGCCCCACGTGATCCACGCCGGCGACCTTGGCGATGTGGTCGATGTGATCGATCAGGCTCTTGAGCGGAGGGCGCGAAATCTTGGCGGCCCATTCGCGCTCGACCTGGTCCTTGTCCAGATAGGTGACGGGTTTGCCCGCCGCTTTCAACTCCGCCACCCGCGCGTCCACCGCGGCCTGAGCCTCCTTCTTCTGGGCCTCGCCAGCCTTGCGGTAATTTTCGTCGATGAAAGCGGAATAGAAGTTGGTCTGCACCACGCCGCCGTTTTTCGCCACCGCGCGCAGCATGTCATCGGTCATGTTGCGGGGATGGTTGGTCAAAGCGCGCGCCGAAGAATGCGACGCAATGACCGGCGCCCGGCTGGTGGCGATGGCGTCGAAGAAAGTCTTGTCGGCGACGTGCGAAATGTCCACCATCATGCCCATCCGGTTCATCTCCAGCACCACTTGTTTGCCGAAATCCGTCAGGCCGTTGTGGTGCTGGATGGTGGGATCATCGATATCGCCGGAGGAGTCGGCCCACTCATTCGTGTTTGACCAGCTCAAGCGTCATGTAACGCACGCCCAGGCGGTAGTAGTCGCGCAGCAGGCGGATGTCGTTTTCGATGGAGTGACCGCCCTCGATGCCCATCAGGGCGGCCAGCTTCTTCTGCTTGTGGGCGCGCTCGATGTCGGCCACCGAGAAGGCCATCATCATGCGGTCGGGATGGCGCGCCGCCTGCTCGTAAACCGAATCGATCATGTCGAACGTGGACTTGGCGAAGTGTCCGCTGGTGGTTTCAGGGTCGGCCCAGATGGAAAAGAATTCCGCGCCCAGGTTGCCGGCGCGGGCCTTGTCCAGGCTGATGTGGCCGATGTCTTTTGGGTCGGTGTTGCCGATATCGAAGTTCTCGTAAAGAAAACGCTGTGGGGTATCGGCGTGGGTATCCACGATAATCGCGGAATCGTGAATGGCGCGTGCCCGCGGAGTAACAGTTTGTGCGGCCAGGGATGCGGACAGCAGCAGGAAGAGGGAAGACCTGAAAATATTCATGGCGTTTGAGGGATGCGCGAAAAGGGATTTTATACGCTTTTCAGCCTTCTTTGCAGGGAAGACCGAGGCCCCAGTTTTGGCCACACTCTTACCCGGCGTCATCCTGAGGGACTTTAGTCCCGAAGGATCTGGCGTGCACTCGCGCACCGCCTGCCCAAGCCGCGCACGCACTCCACGCCAGATGCTTCGCAAGCTCAGCATGACGCCCGCACGAGGACAAATGTCTGCGGAGAGAGTAGGCCTAAGAGCTTTTACGTGGAACTTTTTATCCAATACTGGGGGATACGCGATTGGCCGTCGTCACTCCGCTTTTTCCGACACCCAGCGCGAAACCGCTGTCACCATCTTTCTTGGCGAGAAACGCACCGATTCGGCAACCAGCCAGTTGCGGAATCCCGGAATCACCATGGTCTTGCCTTGGAGCAGACCCCTGGTAGCCGGCGCGAGCCACGGTCTTCGCCTCCATGGGGCGAAGCTTCTTGAACAGGCGTGACTGGTCGTTGCCGGCGCGGCCGGCGAACGCCGTCTCGGTCGCTCCCGGACAAAGGCAAGTCACCGTAATGCCCTTGCACGCCAATTCGTTGGCCAGCGCCTCCGAAAAGGAAATCACGTACGCCTTGGTGGCGTAGTACACCGCCATCAGCGGACCAGGCTGAAACCCCGCGGTCGATGCCACGTTCATGATCTTGCCCGAACCCCGCTGCAGCATCGGCCCCACAAAGAGCCTGGTGAGATGAAGTAAGCGCGGTGATGTTGAGCTGGATCTGGCCGGCACTCTCTTCCAGCGCGACCTCGGCGAATTCTCCGAACTTGCCATAGCCGGCGTTGTTGACCAGAATGTGCACCGCAATGCCTTCCCGCCGCAGTTCCTCGAACAGCGACTGCGCGGCGGTCGGGGCCGCGAGGTCGAGGGCCACCGTCCTGACCATGATGCCGAACTGGCGCTGCAGTTCGTTGCCAACCTGCTCCAGCCTGGGACCGTTGCGGGCGACCAGCACCAGGTTGTGATGGTCTTTGGCGAAAAGCTTGGCCAGTTCGTATCCGATGCCGCTGGAAGCGCCCGTGATCAACGCAGTGGGCGCGCTCTTGGTCAAGATGTCCCCCAAAGTCTGTCATCCTGAATGCCCTTCAGGCCGTGAAGCACCCATGCTCTAGGTGCACGGAAAGTACGGGGACTGGATTCAAAGAAAGGCGCGCCGAAGGGGCGCGCCTTTTGAACTCTGAACTTGAGAACTACACGCCCACCATCGCCGGCTCGACCCCGTAGATGGAATACCACGGCGTCGCCGCTTTCAACCGGTCGTTCACATTGTTAATGTTCTTCACGCCTTCGGACTCCAGCCATTCGCGGAAAGCGCCGGCGCCCTGCTTGGCATAGACCGGGATGCCTTCCTTCCAGGTGGCGCGGCCGCACAGCACGCCGTTGAACTTGACTCCGGATTCCGCAGCCAGCTCCAGCGCTTCGGTAAACTCCGCGTTGCTCACGCCCGCCGAAAGATAGATAAACGGCTTTGTCGTGGCTGTGGCCGCTTCCAGAAACAGCCCCATGGCTTCCATTTTGCTGTAGGCTTTCTGTCCGCCATACGCCTTGGCGCCGTCCACATATTTCATATTGATCGGCACTTCGACCTTGAGCACATCCACGCCATAGCGGTCCTTGCTGAACTCCTTCATGCTGGCGGCAACAATCTTGGGCTTTTTCTTGGCGTAGTCCAGGCCTTTTTCGTCGGCGCCCTCTTCGTAGCCCACGAATTCGAGGAAGAACGGAATGTCATTGGCGCGGCATTCGTCGCCGATCCGCTCTACCCATGCATGTTTCTTGTCATTGACGTCCTTGGGATCGAACGGCGTGTAGTAGAGCAGAATCTTCAGGCAGTCCGCGCCCGCTTCCTTCAGGCGGCGCACCGACCACAGATCCAGCAGGTCGCCCAGGCGCCCCGGGCCGGTCTTGTCATATCCCGTCTTCTCGTAAGCCAGCAGCAGCCCCGCATTCTTCGCGCGCCGCTTGGACGCCGGCAGCCCCCACTCCGGATCGAGCAGGATGGCGCTGGCGTGCGGGGTGAGCACCTCGGTGACCAGCGACTTGAATTCCTCCATCATGGCGTCGCTCACATCGGCGCCTTTTTCCTTGGCCAGAGATTTCTGCAGCGAGCCGCGCTGGTCCATGGCCGCCGCGGCGATGATCCCGCGATCGTTCGAAACATTTTTGAGCCCGGCCAGCTTTCCTGAGGTAAGTTTCATAAATTCCTCCGACGAGTGCGTGAAATTCGGTTTCAATTGTAAACCATTTCATAACGCTCCTCGTTTGTGTCGGGCTCGGTTTGAAGTTCATGCCCGCCAGCAAAGCGTCATATGACCTTGCGAAGCATCTGGCGTGGAGCACGAGAGCGCCTGCAAAGGCGGCGCTGTGCACGCCAGCCATCCGACTTCGCTCAGGGCAGGCTCTTCGGGCCAGAATCCTTCAGGATGACGCTTTGCGATTCGCGACGATATTAGTTTTGTGATACAAACCTCAAATCCTGCCGTTGCTTTTCAGCCTTTCCGCATTCGCGTGAATTATTGACCAACGGGGAGGAACTTCTTGACCTTTCGACTGGCGCTCATCCTGCTCACGCTCACGGGGCCGGCATTCGCACAATCGCCCCCGACAATCTCCTCGCCGGACGGGCGCCTTTCCATCAGTTTCCGCACGGTAGCCGTCGCACGTCCGGTTGCGGAGGGCGAAACGCCTTCCGCCCTGGAACCGGCCCCTGACGGCGGCCAGCTGGTTTACGAAGTGTCGTTTCAAGGCAAGCCGCTGATCGAAGCATCGGCGCTGCGCCTCGATCTCAAAGACCAGCCGCCGCTAGGACCCAAAGTTCGGATTATGAATGCCACCAGCAGCGCAACCGATGAGACTTATCACCTGGTTGCCGGCAAAGCCAGTTCGGTGCGCAATCACTTCAATGCCCTGCGGGTCGAGCTCGAGGAGCCAGCCGCGCCGGGGCGCAAGCTGGCGATGGAGGCGCGCGCTTACGACGACGCCATCGCGTTTCGCTACGTTGTTCCCGAGCAGCCGGCGCTCAAAGAATTCCGCCTGGCCCGCGAAGGAACCGAATTCCGCATCAGTAAGGACCCGTTTATCTACGCGCTCGTTCTGCCCAACTTCCGCAGTATGTACGAGAGTGAATTCATCAGGCTCTCGGCCAGCAGTCTTTCCAACCAGGGCGGCGTGGAGAGCCATGTTCTGCTGGGCCTCCCCCTGCTAATGGAAGTCCCGGGCGTGGCCTGGATGGCGATCACCGATGCCGGCCTGCGCGACTACGCCGCCATGTATCTCACCAATCCCTCGGGCGGCTGGTTGAGCCACAAGTTCGAGTCTCGCCTTGCCCCTCACCTGGACGATCCCGACACCGCGGTGGTGGGCACACTTCCTCATCAGTCCGCATGGCGAGTCATCATGGTGGGCAGCGAGCCCGGGCGACTGATTGAGTCCAACGTCATTACCAGCCTCAACCCAGATTCGGTCATCGAGGACACCTCGTGGATTCGGCCCGGCAAAGCTTCGTGGGATTGGTGGAGCGGCAGCCTGGATCCGAATGGCAAGACGGCATACACCACGGAAAACATGAACTATTACGTGAACTTTGCCGCCGACTCCGGCTTTGAGTACATGTTGGTCGATGCCGGCTGGTCGGCTCCCGGGGACATTACAAAAATGAATGGCCGCGTCGATATCCCCGAAGTCGTGCGCTACGCCGCCACGAAAAACGTGAAAGTGTGGATCTGGCTCGGCTATCGCGAAACCGCCACTCAGATGGAGCAGGCATTTCCGCTTTTCGAAAAGTGGGGAGTCGCCGGCCTCAAGATTGATTTCATCGAGCGCGACGATCAGGGCGGAATCGACTGGTATTACCGCGTCGCCGATCTGGCCGCCCGCCATCACCTGATGGTTGACTTCCATGGATCGACTAAACCGTCCGGCATGGAACGCACTTATCCGAACGTTCTCGGCTATGAAGCGGTCGCCGGCATGGAGCAGTCAAAGGCCGGCAGCCGCGACAATCCCGACCACCACGTGACTATTCCTTTCACGCGCATGCTGGCGGGACCGATGGATTACACGCCCGGCGCCTTCACTAACGTCACCAAAGCTGCGTTCGAAGCGCGCATGCCGGCGCCCATGGTGATGGGAACGCGGGCCCATCAACTCGCGATGTATGCGATTTACGAAGCCCCCATCCAGATGGTTTCCGATACTCCCGCAGCCTACAAAAATCAGCCGTCGTTCGACTTTATCAAGGCAGTCCCTTCCACCTGGGATGAAACTCGAGTGCTCAACGGCGTTCCTGGCCAGTACGTCACCATTGCGCGCCGCCACGGCAAGGAGTGGTATCTGGGAAGCATGACCAACTGGGATGCTCGCAGCCTCGATCTGCCCCTTACGTTCCTGGGCAGCGGCTCCTACACTGCGGAAATTTACCAGGATGCTGAAGATGCGGATCGCTCGCCGACGCACGTTTCGATTCTGAAGAAGAAAGTGAATCGATCGACCCGCCTCAAGGCCCAGCTCGCTTCCGGCGGAGGATACGCGGTGCGGCTGATTCCGATTCAGCAATAACTAAGAAGGCGGTCCCCGACCGGCTGGGATCTGAGAACTGAAAACTGACGGCTGTTTTACTCAAGAGTCAGGCCTCCACCAGATTCCCTTGCGAATCCACAACGCGGGTTTGCCGTCCACATCTCCGGCGAGGTCTAATGCCCCATGCGCGTACACATCGATTGGGTCCTCCTGCCTCTTCTTCTGGCGACGATGGCGGCGTTGCTTTTCCTTCTTCGCCGCACCCGTCTGGGTCCATTTTTGCGGGAGCGCATTGCCGATCGTCCGCGGCGCCGCCTGTTTATCGCATCCGTCAGCTTCTTTCTGACTTTTGCCACGGTGCGGGGCATGGTGTTTTGCATCGTGCACCACATTCCGCCCTTCCACTACGTCATCATGGAAGGCCGCCACATCCATCACCTGGTGTTCGGGATACTGATCCTGTTATTCGTGGGCTACGGCTGGCTGTGCGAAGTGGGCAACGGCAGCGATTCCTCATCCATTCTCGCCAGCAGCCTGATGTCGCTGCTCTATGGCCTGGGCGCAGCGCTGACCCTCGATGAATTCGCCTTGTGGCTGAACCTGAAAGACGTCTATTTCGTCCGCGAGGGACGCTCCAGCTTCGACGCCATCATCCTGTTCGGCTCCCTGCTTGCCATCAGTACCTGGGGTGCGCCGCTATTCTCAGCTTCGGCAAAAGGCAAGAGCGGGAATCGCCGGAATCCAGCCTGAGGGTGAAACAGGTTACACGACTTTCCCCCGTTTGGAATGCTGGCACCTTCTTAGATGTCATTGCCAGGCGACCATTATGTCTCCCCTGAAACTGGTCCCCGCCCGAGGGCGCAGTGCCGGCAACTCTGAGTGACGCATCTACGCTTTTTTCTTAACCGACATGGGACGACTCTGCAGAAAACTCATGATCAGTGCGCTATTTATTTGCAGGGCGCCGTTGTAGCTGACGAAGCCCTTCCTTTTGAACTCATTCATGAATTTACTTATCCTCGCGCGGGTGGTGCCCACCATCTCCGCCAGGGTTGATTGGCTCACCTTGAGGGCAGAATCCGCCTTTGATTCCTTGGTTATCTGGTCAAAAAGCAAGAGCACCCGAGCCAGTCGCCTTTCGCTGAAATTGAAGAATTGATCTACCAGGTCTTCCTCGATGCGAATAATCCGGGATAGCAGATATTCAACAAACAGTGTCGCGAACAGCGGGTTTTGCCTCAGAACGCGGACGGTGCTGTCCTTTTTCAGGCGAGTGATATTGGAATGCCCAATCGATCTCGCCGTGCAAATCCGCAGAGATTGCCCTCCCAGGCAGCCTTCGCCAAAAAAACTACCTTGCCGCAGGAACGCGATTATGGCTTTCTTGCGGTTGCTGGAGACCGCCGTGAGCTTCACCGTGCCGCTCTGGATGTAGAAAAGAGCATCGGCTGTATCCCCTTGCGAGAAAACGATCTCATTGTCTCTGTAGTCCCGGGCGGTCATCCCAGCCCGGAACGTTTTTCGGAAAACTGCTAGACCTGAACCGGGAGTGCGTTGAGTTGCCATTTGGGTTTGGTGGAATTCAACAGACAGCGCAGCGATGGCAATCGTACGCACCAAGTGCCAACATCGTCTAGATGTTCAAAATTGACCACTACCTCGGCCATGGACGTGGGGCTGGCGACTTGGAAGGCATCCCAGCCTCTGGCCTTCGTAAACCGCCGGGTAAATTCGCTTTATTACGGACTGATCGTCCTGTAAGTGCTTTTTGCGTTCGTGCCCCGGGGGAAAATGAAGTTCACCCCGCTCTCATTGACGGGATCGGTGCCGGTGGCGGAGCGGTGCGGAATTCAGCGCGAGGCTTGAAACGAGCGCGTGCGTTTGTTGTTTGGGGTCGCTACTGCGCTCAAGGCCTGCAACCGAATTAAGAATGGGAAGTTCACGTCACATCCAGAAGTCATCACTGAAGGTTTCCAGTGTGAAGCATGGCTTGAACACTTACCGTGAAGCCCTCATGTCCTGCGGACAACCGCGCCCCCATGCTCAACATCCAACCAGATCGCTCACCGGAGAAACCGTCCGGTCGAATGCGTTACCCTGGCAAGTAATCAAGGGAGTCCTGATCTCATGTCGGTAATGTGGAATCGCAAGTCGCTGCTCATCGTTGGTTTCCCAGCACTCCTGTTGGCAACTGCCTGGGGGCAGTCGTCGGTGCCGAAGAAGCAATCCACCGTTGCACCCGGCCTCAGCCGTCTCCGTCACATCATCGTTCTGGCCCAGGAGAACCGCTCCTTCGATCAGTACTTCGGTGAGTTGCGCGAATACTGGAGGCAAAACGGCTATCCCGATCAATCCTTCGATGGCTTGCCGCAGTTCAATCCTACGTCGGGCATTGCGCCGCTCTACGGGCCGCCGCCAGCTGTACCCGGTTGCGATCCCGCGTTTCCTCCTCCGAGCGATTGCAAGATAAACGCCAACAGTCCGGCCGTAGCTTCTTACGAACTGCTCACGGAGTGCACCGAGAACACCAGCCCCTCGTGGAACGAAGCCCACCGCGACTGGGACGTTAACGATCCTCTCGGACTGCAGCCGGCCAAGATGAACGGATTCGTCCGCACCGCCGCCCATGATGCCAGGTTTCTTCCGCCGCCCTACTTCGATACCGACGGCAAGCGCGCCATGGGCTACTACACCGGCAAAGATCTCAACTACTACTACTTCATGGCATCGAACTTCGCCACATCGGACCGCTGGTTTCATCCGGTCATGACGCGGACCCATCCCAACCGTGAATACCTTTATGCTGCAACCTCGCAGGGAGATGTGTACAAAGTCGGTACTAACAGCGCGGACAGCCAGCACCTAACCGCCAAAACCATCTTCCAGGAGTTGCAGAGCAAAGGCATCAGCTGGAGAATCTACGTCAACCCAGCCCATAGCCCATGCACCGGACCGCCTTACGACCACGCGTGCCTGATGAGGCTCAGTTACATTCAATTTTTTGCCTGGGGACAAACCGTTCCAGCAAATTGGCCGTTCAAGATTGCTCCCATCTCGCAGTATTTCACCGACCTGAAAAATGGCACGCTGCCGCAAGTCGTTTTCATTGAACCCGCCAGCAACGCCGGGCTCGACGAGCACCCTTCCGATTCCGACAAATTTCCCATCAATATTCAGCTCGGGGCCCGCTACGTATCGACCCTGATCAATGCCCTGATGACCAGCTCGTCATGGTCGGACTCAGCTTTCATCCTGACCTTCGACGAAAGCGGGGGCCTTTATGATCACGTTGCGCCTCTTGCAACCGTGAGTCCGGACGGCATCAAGCCCAAAGATCTGATGCCGGGAGACTTCTGCACCACCGCCACGGGGCCGACGTGCGATTTTGTGTACACCGGCTATCGCATCCCGCTGATCGTGGTTTCTCCCTTTGCCAGGAAAAACTATGTCTCGCACACCCCGGCCGACCTTACCGCCATTCTCAAGCTGATCGAACTTCGATTTGGCGTTCCCAGTCTGACTGCCCGGGATGCACACCAGATGAACATGACGGAGTTCTTCGACTTCAGCAATCCTCCGTGGCTGGCCCCGCCCACGCCCCCGGCCCAGCGCACCAGCGGCGTGTGCTATCTGAACGCTCTACCTTAGCGAGGGCGGGGCTTTTGGTGCGTCAGGCAATCCGGCCGGGTGGGCCCATCCTTTGATGATGTCGGTGTGCGCCATCGGTGCTGAGGGTGCCCCGTCCTTGCGTTTTTTGCAAGGGCGGGTAACGATGCTGCCGACACAACTTTTGTAGTTGCAACCCGGTCGCGCATGTGTTCCAGGTTCCCGCCCTTTGCAAAGTGCGCAAAGGACGGGGCATCCACTATGTTTTTGGCGCCAGCGAGGTCAAGAGCCTGGGCCACCCGCCTCTCTAGTTCCCCATGCCGTGCTCAGAGTTTTTCCCGGCATAGCTATGCCCGGCCTTTAATTGACTGCCGTGGCATTCCCACCTAACATTGGCCCGACTCCACTATGAGTCAAAGCATGATCGGCCAGACCATTTCGCACTACCGCGTCACGGAAAAGCTGGGCGGTGGCGGGATGGGCGTGGTGTACAAGGCCGAGGACACCTCGCTCGGGCGTTTTGTCGCGCTCAAATTCCTGCCAGACAATGTGGCCCAGGACCCGCAAGCGCTGGAACGCTTTCGCCGCGAAGCCCGCGCCGCCTCCGCCCTCAACCATCCCAACATCTGCACCATTTACGAAATTGGCGAACACGAGGGCAAGCGCTTTATCGCCATGGAGTTCCTGGATGGCCTGACCCTGAAGCACATGGTAGCCGGGCGTCCGCTGGAAAACGAGACCCTGCTTTCGCTGGCCATTGAGATTGCCGACGCTCTCGACGCAGCCCACTCCGAAGGCATCGTCCACCGCGACATCAAGCCCGCAAACATCTTCGTCACCAAGCGCGGCCACGCCAAGATTCTGGATTTTGGGCTGGCCAAGGTTGCGCCGACTGCCGGTTCGTCCAGCCAGGTGGCATCGGCCAACACCATGACCGGCACCATCGACGAACAGCACCTGACCAGTCCGGGCACCATGGTGGGCACGGTGGCGTACATGTCGCCGGAACAGGCGAAAGGCAAGGAACTCGACGCCCGCACCGATCTGTTCTCCTTCGGCGCGGTGCTCTACGAGATGGCCACCGGCACTCTGCCCTTTCGTGGCGACACCTCGGCCCTGATCTTCAAAGCCATTCTGGATTCAGGGCCGACTCCCGCGGTTCGCCTGAATCCCGACGTTCCCGCCAAACTCGAAGACATCATCGACAAGGCGCTGGAAAAAGACCGCTCCCTCCGCTACCAGCACGCCTCGGAGATGGCGAGCGACCTGAAGCGCCTGAAGCGCGACACTGAGAGCGGGCGGATGGTGGTGCCCGCATCCGACGGAAGCGAAGCGACGCCAAGGGCGACGGCGGGCCGTTCGAGTTCCAGCCGGCACGAGGTTAGCGCGCAGGTTTCAGCGGCGGCAGCCTCCAGCCAAAAGCGGCCGTATGGAAAAATTGCCGCGCTGGTTGCAACGGTAGCGCTTGTGATCGGCGCTGTGGTTTTTTGGCAGCTCCAGCATCACCAGGCAGCAAGCAAAGTCAGCGCCGCCAATCCCACCACCGTCGCCGTTCTCCCTTTCCAGAACATGAGTCCCGACAAGGACGTAGATTTTCTGCGTCTGGCCTTGCCTGACGAAATCGCTACCGCGCTGAGTTACGTGAAGTCATTGTCCATCCGTCCTTTCGCCACCACCAGCAAATACAACTCCGCCACTCTGGACCTGGAACAGGCGGGACGCGAGATGCGGGTCACGAATATCGTCACCGGCCACTACCAGAAGGAAGGCGACCAGCTGCAGATCACGCTCGAAGCGGTCGATGTCGCCAACAATCGCTCCGTATGGCGCGACACGCTCAGCGTCGGAGCTTTGGACATGATCGCCATGCGGGGACAGATTGCGGCCAGAGTCCGCCAGGGCCTGGTGCCGGCTCTCGGGGCAGGGGACACGTCAGCAGAAGCGGGAACGCGTCCCAAGAACGAAGAAGCCTACGATCTGTACCTGCGCAGTGTGTCGCTGCCCCATGATGCCGCTCCCAACAAAGAAGCGATTGCCATGCTGGAGCGCTCGGTGGGTCTGGACTCCACCTACGCGCCCGCCTGGCGTGCGCTGGGAGAGCGCTACTACTATGACTCCCACTACTCGGATGGCGGCGAAGCCATGTTCCAGCGTTCCACTGCCGCCCACGAGCGCGCCCTGGCCCTCGATCCCGACTACAGCGACGCCGCCGGCATGCTCATCACCAATCGGGTAGAGAGAGGTGAGCTGGGCAAGGCCTATCAGGACGCAAAAGCGCTGGTGGCGCGGCATCCCGAGAATGCCATGGCCCACTTCGCCCTGAGTTATGTCCTGCGCTACGGGGGGATGCTCGATGAAGCCGCGCCCGAGTGCGACAAGGCAGTGACGCTTGATCCCGGGAACTATCAATTCCGATCATGCTCTTTTGTGTTTGATCTGATGGGCAATTCCGATCGGGCCATGGATTTTCTCCGGCTGGACCCGGGGTCGGCCTGGGTTTTGTCAAATTTGCCTCTCCATTACGAACGCGCTGGCAAGCGGGCAGAAGCGCGAGCCAGCGCGGACAAAATAGTTGTCGATCCCGTGAAGGCAGTCATGGTTGCCTGTCTCTCCCCTTCGTCGCCAGCCCAGCTGGACAAAGAGGTCCGCGCTGCTACACCGAGCTACTTCGCTGACCCCGACCCCGAGAACAGGTACTGGGATGCCACGCTCATGGCGGTCTGCGGCAAGCAGGACATCGTCGTGCGTCTGCTCCAGAGCGCCATCGCGGGACGCTACTGCGCCTACACCGCCCTTCAGAAAGATCCCCTGCTGGCGACACTGCGGAGCGCTCCTGAGTTCACTCAGTTGCTCTCCGCCGCACAGCAGTGCCAGAACAACTTTCTCGCGGAGCGAGCCCAGGTTTCACACTAACCGGAAAATGAAATCCTCAGGAGGTCCCATGAAATCCTGGTTCATGGCCGCTGCCGTTCTGGCTTTCGCTGCCACGCCGATTTCCTCACAGCAGCAGTCGTATCAGCCGCTGTCGTTCCATCTCGAATGCTCGAGCAGCGATTGTCCGCTGCTGCGCGGCGCTCCGCAGACCACAGGGATGCGCAGCGGATTTGTCCGGCTGAAGCCGGGAGAATCGGTAGGCGCGCATTCAACTCAGGAGCACGAAGAAGCGCTGGTGGTTCTGCAGGGACAGGGCAAAGCCGAAGTCGAGGGCAGGCAAGCGGTGCCCATCTCTTCCCGCATGCTGGCCTACATTCCTCCCCGGTCGCGCCACAACGTTATCAATACCGGAACTGAAATGCTGGAATACGTGTACGTGGTGGCGCCAATCGCTGGCGGAAAATAATTCTGTGAAACTTTGCGTGACGAGGCCGTGGCCGACTCGTACCGCCTGTTAACCCAAAATCAAAGTCAAAGGCCGGACAGAGCCTGCCCTGAGCGGAGTCGAAGGGATTGTCCGCCCCACATTACTGCCGGAGCGTCAGCGTCCCCAGCACCGCCTGCTGCTTGGCGATCAGCGCCTGCACGCCCTGGCTGGCCAGGGCGATCATCTTTCCCAGCTGTTCCTCGTCAAACACCTGGTGCTCCGCCGTGGCCTGTACTTCGACCAGCTTGCGGCCCGCGGTCATCACGAAGTTCATGTCCACGTCGGCGCGCGAGTCTTCTTCGTAGCACAGGTCGAGCAGGATCTCGCCATCCACGATGCCGATGCTCACCGCCGCCAGATAATCGCGAAAGGGAACTGAAGTCAGCGTGCCCGCCTGCACCAGTTTTTCCAGCGCCAGGCCGAGCGCGACGAAGGCCCCGGTGACGGATGCCGTGCGAGTGCCTCCGTCGGCCTGAATTACGTCGCAGTCAATCCAGATGGTGCGCTCGCCCATGCGGTCGAGATCGGTGACCGCGCGCAACGCGCGCCCGATCAGGCGCTGGATTTCATGCGTGCGTCCGCTGGGACGCCCCTTGTTCACCTCGCGCGGCGTGCGCGTCAGAGTGGCCCGCGGCAGCATGCTGTACTCGCTCGAAATCCAGCCCTTGCCCCGGTTGCGCATGAACTGCGGCACTGTCTCTTCTACCGAGGCGGTGCAGATCACCCGCGTATTGCCGAGCTCAATCAGGACCGATCCCTCGGCCGTATTAATGAAGTTGGGGATGATATTGACCGGCCGCATCTGGTCCGGCGAACGATTGTCGGATCGAAAGAACATGCAAGGATTCTAGCAGCCGGAGGAGCAGCACTTGGCAATTGGCACTTGGCATTTAGCAATTGGCAGTTGGTATCTGGCTAACAGCAAGTTGTGCCGGTGGTCACAATTGCACAGATTAAAGTGCATCAAGGAAGTATTGTAAATTGTGGAAAATGTTGTTCGCTGTGGAGCTTTTCATGGACACCAACCAAAGACAAATCGCGCTATCCGTGCTCGAAAGCCTCAGAGGAGATCTGGTCTATGCGCACCTGAACAACGGAAGCCGGGTCCTGGACGTAGCTGATCTTCGCCAATACATCTATGAGCAGATGAACCTGATCCGGACAAACGCCCTCACCATGTGCGAACTGTACGGCTTCAACAACGGCCATGGGCGAGGCATCAGTAACAGCAATGGTCACAACGGAAAGGCGCATCCATAAGATATTGGAAGCGCGATCCACGCAGGCTCCGGCCGGTCATTTTGGAATGAGTCGTTTCTGTTGCAGTCTGGACTCGGGATAGCCAGAAGCCAGAAGCTCACTTCTGCAACTCCGCCACCATCTGCCCCACCGCCGAAACATCATAAACACAGGACAGATCAGCGTGGCCCGCCAGCGTCTCGCGTTCCTTCCCACCCACCAGAATCTTTACCCGATTAATTCCAGGGATGCCCGTAGCCAAAGTCTGCACCAGTGAAGCCACCGTCAGTTCTTCCACCAGAACGCCGGAGCGATGCGCGTCAGCGAAAGCATCATTCAGATCAATCACAGCCAGCCCGGGATCCACCAGATACACGTCGCGCACCTCGCTTCCGGGGCCCAGAGGATGGGACGAAGCCTTGTCCATATACAGGGCGAGCAGCGCTCGCAGCAGTTCCTGCGCCCGCTCCTGGCGTCCGGCCGGCAGCGGAATGCTGGCCGCCTGCGCCCGCAGCACGCCGGGGTCGTCGTAGGCCACGTAGAGCGTGACCTGTTCGGTGGGCCCCTGCACCGGCGCTGCGACCGGATGGGCATACTCGGCGGGCTGTTCGGCCTGCGTGGCCCGGCCGCGCATCCGCCACGCATAGAGGCTCATTCCCAACGCCACGGCCAGCATGGCGGCGACCCCGATAATCAGATGACGCGGGATCATCGCGCGCCTCCCACCTGGCTGCGCACCGCTTCGATCCCAGCCGTCACCGATTCCGCCACCATCTGCTGATAGGCCGCAGAATTCAGGTCATCAAGCTTGCCCGAAGGGGGCGCGATCTCGATGGCCACGGCGGCGGCCGTAATATTGTTCAAAGGGCGCAGAGGCGCCAGCAGGGAACGGACCGCAATCTGCTTTTTTCCCAACTCCGTTGCCAGGCTGGCTTCAACGCTCTGGCTGGCGGCGCGAAATCCGGACTGTGCCGTGGTCCAGTCAAGAAACGGTCCCTGGTTCTCGCCGCCCACCGGGAGCAACGCCGTGTAGAGGCGGACTCCGCTGCCCTGCGAGGTGGCGTGCAGGCAAATGTAGATCGCCGGATGCGCCGCGTTGGCCATATTCGCGCGCTGGTCCAGGCTCATGGTTGCGTCTCCCTCGCGCAATACCAGGGTCGAAATTCCGTGCGCCTGCAGTTGCTGCCGCAGACGTAACCCGAAGGCCAGCGTGACATCCTTTTCCGCCAACTGGTCGCTGAGCGCCGCGCCCCGCTCCTCCCCGCCATGGCTTGCGTCCACCACCACAAAATATTGCACGGGGCCCGGTGTTTCCGCGGGCGCACTCGCCCCCGGCGCGACTTGCGGCGCCAGGCCGCCTGGAGCCGCAGCGGGCGGCACCACCGGTACCTGCGCACTTGGCGCGGACTGCGGCGCCGGCGTAATCGTGATGGTGTGGCCGTTGTTGCTGAAGCTGGCGAAGAGCGGGACCGGTCCGTTCACCGCAATCTCCGCCGCCCCGTTGCTTTCCTGAAACGTGGCCGAAGGGATGGATGGGCTGTCAAAGGTCAAAGTCTGTGATCCGGGAGGGACCAGCGGCTCCCGGGTAAACACCATTCGCAGTTTCCCCGGCTCGGTGGCGATGGTGGGATTCACCGGCGCAGTGAAATTCATCACTAGTGTGGGAGGATTCGTCTTGTTTACCTGGGCAGTGAAATGGACGGCCACATTACCGATAAACAAGCGCCGCGAGCTTTCGTGGAAATTTACCGCCGTGCCCAGGAAGCGCTGCATGAGCCCGGGGAGAGAGCTCAGGGGCACCAGGCCGTGCCCGTTTTCCATCCAGAAATTAGCGGGAAGATCGAAATTCTTTCCCCGCACCCGCGCCCGGGTTTTTCCGGGCGTGAATTCGCTCTCCCCGCCGTTGAAACTCAGTCTCCAGACGCCGCCATCGCTGTAGGCGCTGACCGACCCCAGGGGACTAAGGAGTTCGAGCAGGCCAACGTACTCCGCGCCGTTCTGCTCTCTGACCGTCAGGGAATAGCTGGCCGTGCCGGAATAAACTGACAGGCGCTTTTCTTCAGCGAAGCCGGAGACCACCACAGCGAAAACCAGCACGGCCAATACAACCGCGGTCCCAATCATTACAGCCGGAGCGGGGCGCTCCCGGGGTGGGCTACTCCAGGGCATAGATGGTCAGACCGGTAAGCAGCTTGGGATAAAAATCGGTGGACTTCTGAGGCAGTACCTCACCCGCGAAAGCAATATCGCGCACCTGCGCCATGCGGGCAGGATTCATCAGGAAGGCCACATTGGCCGCGCCGCTCCTCACCTGGGCCATGGCTTCGCCGAGGTCTCGTATGTAGCGCACATTTTTCTGCTCGCGGATGGCTTCTTCGGAAATCCCCAGCACGCCTTCGAGCAAACACTTGTGCAACTGCACCACATCGAGCGCCTGCTGCCGCAGCGACCATCCCGTGAAAATTTCGCCAGACACCGCTTTTGGCCGGTCGAGGAGAAAGACCCGGTCTGAGGTGACCGCCAGCAGGCCTGTGCCCATGCGTCCGGCTTCGCGCAGAATGCTGGCGGCGCGGGCCGCGTCCACCGACGGATCCACCTCCTCCACGCTGAAGTAGGCGCTGGCCCCATCGCGGAAGGCAGTCGAGGAAAACGATGGCAGACCGTGCACCACGCGGTGGGTGGGCAGGATGACCATCCCGGGACTATCCATGTTGACCAGAGTCATCATGACCAGTTCGTGGGGCGCGGTCGCGGGGTCGGGAGCCGCGCTCATGTTCTGGCCCCTCGGATCCTGAAGCGAGGCGCGTTCTCTTGGGGCCGCCCCTGAAGGCCCAGCCACTGCCCGCCGTTCGTTGCGAAAGGTCAGCGCGGTTTCATAGCGGTGATGGCCGTCGGCAATGATCAGCTTCTTGTCCCGCATCTTGCCCCGCACCAGGTTGACCAGGCTGGGATCGGAGATCTTCCAGACCCGGTGCGAGACTCGATACTCGTCGAGAGTTTCGAGGTCAGGCTGCCCACCGGGCGCCAGCAAGCCTTCGATTTCGGCGGCAGGATCGCTGTACAACATGAAAAGCTGCCCAAAGTGGGCCCGGGTGGCCCGTAATAGTTCCAACCGGTCGGCCTTGGGCTTGGCCAGAGTCTGCTCATGGCGGAATACCACGCCGGCGGAATAGTCTTCGATCCGGCCCAGGGCGATGATGCCGCGCCGCTCCAGTTCAGCCGTTCCACCCGGGACGGTAAAGCGCTGAACATAGAGGTAGATGGAGGGCTGGGCGTCCTGCAGGAAGATGCCCTGGCGGCGCCAGTCCCGAAAAAATTGTGCCGCACGGGTGTACCGGTTTTCGCTCGGATGGTCGCCGGCGTGCTCTTTGCCCAGGATGACGCGCACCAGGTTCTGCGCGCTGGCAGCATAGTAGCCATCCTGCATCTCCGGCGTGATTTTGTCGTAGGGCTGGGTGACGACTTGTGGAATCGAGACCCGGGTCGGGTCATAACGAAGGGCGCGAAAGGGCTCAATGTGGGCCATGGCTGAAAGTGGAATCTGAAATTGTACAAGAACCTGTGTGTAGTGTGGCGACCCGCACGGTTTCCTGGTAGCGGGTCAGTTTGGAGACCATGAACCACGAAGGGCACGAAGGAAACCCTGGAAAACAAAGCCTTCGTGATACTTCGTGTCCTTCGTGGTTTATGCACTTGCCGTGGCTTATCACGAAACTGACCACACGGTCTCCTGGCTTCCACCCGAAACCAGGCAAACTTTTGCACCGTCCATGCCATCGCAAGAGCAGCCAGAAAACGTGACAGAAGCATGACAACTCATTTTGAAGCTGTGATAGTATCGCGATCAATGAGGTAATTATGGCCCGCCTTCATGGGCGCGGGTCATCCCGCCCATCGACCCAAGGTCGCACCTCCCGCTTGGCCCTACCCTGGACCCTGAGAAGGCTTATCGTGCCCAAAGAGCAGGCCCGTACCGTTTCTGTCTTGCTATTCCTGGCCCTGGTATTTTCGGTTCCCGGCACCGCCCGGGCGCAGAGCCCGGTGGACGATGTTCACGTCACCCCCAGAATTCAGCCCCCGGTGGTCGAGAAGCAGATCATGGATCCTTCCTTGAGGACGCACACCAAGCCCCTCAAAGTAGATGTGGATCTCGTATTGGTGCCGGTCACGATTACGGACCCCATGAACCGTCTCGTCACCGGACTCGACAAAGAGAATTTCACCCTGTTTGAAGGCAAAGACCGGCAGGATATCCGGCATTTTTCCAGTGAAGATGCTCCGGTCTCTCTGGGTGTGATCTTTGACATGAGCGGCAGCATGAGCAGCAAGATCGAGCGGGCCCGCGAAGCCGTGATCGAATTCTTCAAGGCCGCCAACCCCCAGGACGAATTCTTCATGATCACCTTCGCCGACAAGCCGGAGGAGATTTCAGACTTCACTCAATCCATCGAAGACATCCAGGGCAAACTGGTGTACACCATTCCCAAGGGCCGTACCGCCCTGCTCGACGCCATCTACCTTGGTGTCAGCAAGATGAGGCAGGCGAAGTATCCCAAGAAGGCCCTGTTGGTCATCTCCGACGGTGGTGACAACCATAGCCGCTACACCGAGGGCGAAATCCGGTCGGTGGTGAAAGAAGCCGACCTGCTGATCTACGCCATCGGAATTTATGACCGCTACATGTCCACTCCTGAGGAGCAATTAGGCCCGGCGCTGCTGAGCGACCTTACCGAACTGACCGGTGGACGGGCTTTTACCATAGACAACCCGAATGATTTGGCTGACGTCGCCACAAAAATAGGGATCGAGCTACGCAACCAATATGTGCTTGGATACCGTCCAAAGAACCCGGGGCATGACGGCAAATGGCGTAAGATAAAGGTGAAGCTGCTTCCACCGAAGGGTTTGCCGCCGCTGCGGGTATATGCCAAGACGGGTTACTATGCGCCAACCGAATAGTCGTGTAAGACTTGGGCTTATCCCCTTATTTTTGTTCAGCTTGACACTCTGGTCCCAGGATACGGCTCCGCCCCAGGCTCCGCCCCGCAGCTCGCAGCCCGCTCCCACCCAGCCCTCATCCGAGACTCCGCCGCCAGCTCCCTCCACCCAGGGCCAGGAACCCGGGGTCGAACCCGGTGGCTTCGTCTTCCATTCCGAGGTCCAGGAGGTGCTGCTGCACGCCACCGTTATCGATGACAAGCAACGCATCATCACTGACCTCGGCCAGAATGCTTTCACCGTGTTCGAAGACGGCAAGCCCCAGGTCATCAAGTCCTTCCGCCATGAGGACATTCCCATCTCTCTGGGCATCGTGATTGACAATTCAGGCTCGATGCGGGAAAAACGCGCCCGGGTGGTCAAGGCCGCCATCAATCTGGTTCGCGCCAGCAATCCCAACGACGAAGTATTTGTGGTCAACTTCAGCGATGAATATTTCCTCGATCAGCCCTTTACCAACAAGATCAACCTGTTGCAGACCGCCCTGGAAAAATACGAGACTCGCGGCGGAACCGCTCTTTACGATGCGGTGGTGGCTTCGGCTGAAGAGTTGAAAAAACACGGCAAGCTGCAGAAAAAGATTCTCTTCGTTGTGACCGACGGAGAAGACGACGCCAGCCGGGAATCCCTCGAACAGGCGGTGCGCAGGTTGCAGGAAGAAAATGGCCCCACGGTGTACGCCATTGGACTGCTGGGCGAAGAGCGCCAAAGGCGTGCCAAACGTGCCCTGGAAACCATTGCCGAGCGTACCGGAGGCATCGCATTCTTCCCCCGCACGCTGGATGAAGTGGACGCCATCAGCAGCACCGTGGCCCGTGACATCCGCAATCAGTACACCATCGGCTATAAACCGACCACTCCCCGGAGCGTGGGCGGATATCGCACCATCCGGGTGGACGCCCGCGCCCCCGGACACAGCAAGCTCACCGTAAGGACCCGCAGCGGGTACTATGCCGGCCAGGAGCAAGCCGCCGGCGGCGGAAACTGACAAGACAGCTATCAGCTATCAGCAGTCAGCCAGTTCGGATGCACTGACAGCTGATTGCTGATGGCTGACAGGCGTGTTCACAATTGACGCTCCGCTCCCGGTTCCGTACCCTGTAGAGTGCTGACAAAGACCACCGAAGGCAAGCGCCTGCGCGTTACTGACGATATTTCCGAGCTGGTCGGCGATACTCCCATCCTGCAATTAAAGAAGCTGGTTCCGGCTGACGTCGCCGGCGTCTTTGCCAAGCTGGAGTACCTCAATCCCGGTGGCAGTGTGAAAGACCGCGCGGCCAGCGGGATTATTCTTCGCGCCGAAGCCGATGGGCGGCTCCGGGCGGGAGGCACAATCGTCGAAGCCACCGCCGGCAATACGGGCATCGGCCTGGCGTTGATCGGGGTGCAGCGGGGGTACAAAGTCGCCCTCTTCGTGCCTGAGCGTTTCTCCGAGGAAAAAGTCGCGATCATGCGTGCCCTCGGCGCTCAGGTGACGCGCACCCCGGATGCGGAGGGCATGCTGGGAGCCATCCGGCGGGCCAACGAATTCGTGGCTTCGACCGCGGGTGCGTTCATGGCCGGCCAGTTTGAGAATCCCGCTAATCCCGACTATCACTACGAAACCACAGCCAGAGAGATTTTCGAGCAGATGGAAGGTCGTATCGATGCACTGGTCATCGGTGCCGGTACGGCGGGCACATTTACCGGCGTGGCCCGCTTTATGAAGGAGCGCCTTCCCGGGGTGCTGGCCTACGCGGTCGAGACCCAGGGCTCGATTCTGGGTGGAGGCAAGCCGGGTCCGCACAAAGTGGAAGGCATTGGCGCGAGCTTTATCCCGGGAAATTTTGACCGCTCGGTATGTGACCAGGTTCTGATGGTCACAGACGCCGACGCTTTCGCCATGGTGAAAGCACTGGCCGCCCGCGAAGGCGTGCTCTCCGGTTCGAGCGGCGGCGCCAATGTAGTGGCGTCCCTGCGGGTGGCAGGCTGGCTGGGCCCAGGAAAGCGGGTTGTAACCATGATTCCGGATTCAGCCGAACGCTACTTGTCGAAGAAAATCTTTGAAGGTGGAATTTGAAAAGGCAGCTCTCAGCGGTCAGCATCTGAGAACCGGGAACTTGAAACTGAAAACTGACAGAATCAACTCATGAATTCACAACCGATGAATTCAAAACTCATAATTCAACTTGTTGAACCAAGACTGAAAACTGATCGCTGACAGCTGAAAGCTCCTCATGAAAAACAAACAACCGGGTTTCGCCACCCTCGCCATCCACGCCGGCCAGGAGCCCGATCCTGAAACCGGCGCCGTCGCGGTTCCCATCTACCCGACTTCCACCTATGTGCAGCAGGAGCTGGGCAAAAACAAGGGTTACGAGTACGCTCGCGTTTCCAACCCAACGCGTACCCGCCTGGAAGAGAATCTGGCGGCTCTTGAAGGAGGGACCGCGGCGCGCGCTTTCGCCAGCGGGATGGCTGCGATCAACGCCATTTGCACCATGTATAAATCCGGCGATCATGTGGTCTGCGGTAACGATCTCTATGGCGGTGTGCCGCGCCTCTTCAACCAGGTCCTGGCCAACTTCGGGATGCAATTTACCTACGTTGATACTTCAGACGCGAAGAATGTTGACCGGGCCATTCGCAAGAACACGCGCATGGTCTATGTGGAGACGCCCACCAATCCGCTCATGTCGCTCAGCGACATTGCCGCCGTCAGCCAGGTATGCCGCCGCAGGAAGGTGGAGCTGGTGGTGGACAACACTTTCATGTCGCCCTATTTTCAGCAGCCCATCGCACTGGGTGCCGACATGGTTGTCCACTCCACGACAAAGTTTCTGAATGGACACAGTGACGGCCTGGGCGGCGTGGTAGTTTGCACAACCAAAGAGCAGGCCGACAAGCTCGCTTTCGTACAGAAAGCCGCGGGAGCGATTCTCTCTCCCTTCGAATGCTGGCTCGTCCTGCGTGGAGTGAAGACCCTGGCGGTACGCATGGAGCAGCACGACCACAACGGCAGATTTGTCGCCGAGCTTCTGGCCCGCCACAAGAAGGTGAAAAAGGTCTTCTACCCGGGACTTGAGGAACATCCCCAGCACGACCTGGCGCAACGACAGATGACCGGCTTCGGTTCCATGATCACCTTTGAAACGGGATCGCTCTCCAACGCAAAACGAATGCTGAGAAAAGTACGGGTGTGCTCGCTGGCGGAATCCCTGGGCGGAGTCGAGACCCTGATCTCGCATCCCGCTACCATGACCCACGCCGCCCTGGGCGAAAAGGGCAGACGGGAAATCGGAATTACGGACGGCCTGGTGCGCATTTCGGTGGGAATTGAAAACGCGGAAGACATCGTGGACGATCTCGACCAGGCCCTGGCCGGAATGTGAAAATGTAGGCGCGAGCGTCCCGCTCGTGCGTCTTGAAGCCAATTGGTCGTTGGTCGCTGGCCCTCGGTCGTTGGCCCTTGCAAACCCCCAACCGCCCACCGCGAACCGTCACTTTCGCTCACCGCCTACGGAAATCGGTCTGGCCTTTCGGCCTTCGGCCAAAGACCACGGGCCAAAGACCAACGACCAAGGACGCTAGCGAACGCACGAGCGGGGTGCTCGCGCCTGCATCGAATCTTACTTCACCGATTGCCCAATCCAACTCAAATACTCCGCGCTGCCCTCATCGATGGCAACACTGATGCACTCCGGCACATCATAAGAATGAAGTTCGTTGATCGCGTCGCGTACCCGTTCAAATGCGCCGCGCGTGGTCTTGACGATCAGCAACCACTCCTCGGCCTCATCAATCTCCCCTTCCCAGCGGTAAATTGAATCTACCTGTGGGAGGATGCTTACGCAGGCCGCCAGCAGCCGTTCCACCAGGACGCGGCCGATCTTGCGCGCCTCGTCTTTGGAACTGGCGGTGGTGAGGACGAGAATCTTGTCGGTCATATAGAATCAGCCTTCAGTTTACGGTGACAGGGTAGCACCCGGTCGCGCTCGGGAGATTAAGATGGCTACAGAAATTCATTTTGGAACTTCAGGCTGGCGCGGTGTCATGGCCGACGAGTTTACCTTCGCCAACGTGCGCCGCGCCGTCACTGGAATCGCTCGCTACGTAGTTTCGCAGAGAGCTTCCGGTGCGCGCGTCATCGTGGGCCGCGACCCGCGTTTTCTGGGCGAAACCTTCTGCTCCATGGCGAACGAAATTCTCATTGCCCATGGCATCACGCCGCTGCTGATCGCCGATCCCGCTCCCACCCCAGCCATCTCCTACGCCGTGATTCGAGAGAAAGCCGACGGCGCCATCAACTTCACCGCCTCCCACAATCCACCGGAATACAACGGCATCAAGTTCTCTACGCCGGACGGAGCGCCTGCGCTGCCCGAGGCCACCAAGCGGATCGAAGCCGAAATCGCCGCCAGCGATGCGGACAACGGGAAGCCGAAGCCGTCAGGTAAAGCCGTGACCGCGCAGGCACTCGAGCCTCGCGGCGCGTACCTGGCACGCCTGCGCGAGATCATAGACTTCAAAGCCATCCAGAAAGCCAACCTGCGGGTGGTATTCGATCCCTTCTGGGGCGCCGCGCGGGGCTACTCCGATTCCTTGTTGCGCGAGGCCGGCGTGAACGTCTCCACCGTCCACGATTGTCGCGACGTGCTTTTTGGCGGCCACGCTCCCGAACCCGACGATCACCTGCTCGCAGGTTGCCGGGAACAGATGCGGGCCACCCAGGCGCACATCGGGATCGCTACTGATGGCGACGCTGACCGCTTCGGCATCGTGGACGCCGACGGCACTTTCTTTACCCCCAACTATATCGTCGCCCTGTTATTCGACTACCTGGTGGAGAGCCGCGGCTGGAAGAATGGCGTGGCCAAGTCAGTCGCTACCACCAACCTGATCAACGCCGTCGCCAAACATCACGGCATCGAACTGCATGAGACCCCGGTGGGTTTCAAGTACATCGGCGAGCTGATCAAGCAGGACAAGATCGCGATTGGTGGCGAAGAGAGCGCGGGTCTGTCCATCCGCCACCACGTCCCTGAGAAAGATGGTGTGCTGGCCGGCTTGCTGTGCTGCGAGATGGTGGCGCGCCGTGGCAAATCTTTGGGTCAGCAATTGCAGGAGCTATTTGCCGAAGTTGGTTCCTTTTACAGCTTGCGCGAGAACTTCCACTTGACGCCGGAGGTGAAGGAGAAGTTCACTGGAAAGTTACAGCGAGAGCCCCGCGACCTCATGGGCCGGAAGATCACCGAGGTCGTACGTACCGACGGCCTGAAACTGCTGTTTGCGGATGGCTCCTGGGTTTGCTATCGATTATCGGGTACGGAACCGGTCGTCCGGGTTTATTCTGAAGCCCGTAGTAGAGAAGACCTGGAAAAACTGAGCGCAGCAGCTAAAGAATGGATCTTCGAATAGAGCGGCCAAGAATCCGGGTTGTACCGCGGGCCCAGCGGGGCCTAAGCGCGCTGGTGGACCGCGCACCCCAGGCCGAAGCTTTCGGCCAGCGCATCAGGCAGAGGCTGCGTCCCGCTTCCACCTGGCTCTACGCTTCCCGGCGTCGCCTGGCCACTGTGGGCGTGGCTGTAATCGCGGTTTGGCTGTTTCTCCACGTCATGTTCGGGGCCAATGGCATGGTGGTGTACCGGCAAAAGCGCGCCGACTACCAAAACCTGCAGGGAGAAATCGACCAATTGCAGAAGGAAAACAATCATTACACTGGCCAGATCCAGGCCCTCGAGACCGATCCCAAAACCATCGAGAAAGAGGCGCGCGAGCAGTTGCACTATGCCCGCCCCGGCGAAGTCGTTTACGTGGCTCCTGCCCCTCCGCCACTCCCGGTTCCTGCAACCAACGCTGCCCAGAAGTAGAATCGGACTTCGGCGGTCGGACCTCAGACCTCGGATTGCGTAAGGGCAGATGTCCCCATCTGTCCGGCGGAGCAAGGGTACACTGACTTCACGCTCGGTCAGGGGAACGGGAATAGGGGTAGTGCCTCAGTTTGAAATTTCTCCTTATCCACTGGCGTCATCCTGAACGGCCTTCAGGCCGTGAAGAGCCTGCCCTGAGCGAAGTCGAAGGGATCTGGCGTGAAGCAGATACACCCCTTTGCCCCGGCGTTGCCGCCGATGCACGCCAGATCCTTCGGGACTGAAGTCCCTCAGGATGACGCCACTGGTTAAGGGGAAATTCAAACTGAGGCACTACCGGAATAGGGCCTTGGTGACCTCAAAGACCGCCCCGGTGGTATACTTCCTCAAATTCCAGTTGGATAAATTAATGAGTAACCAACTGCTACCTCGTAACGTCAATCCAAGTAGCACAGAAACGCTCGCAGCGGGGCGTTGCTACAATCCGCGGCTACCGGCCGCCAAAAACTCGAGGAATTCAGCCATGAAGAAACTGCTCGTAATCTGTTTCGCCCTCTCCTTGTTGTTCCTGATGGTGGCTGTGGTTTCGGCCGATGACATGGGCAAGTCCGAAACCGTAAAGGGTTGGGTCAGCGATTCCAAGTGCGGGGCCAAGGGCGCCAACGCCGGCGCCGCTGCCTGCACCAAGAAATGCATCGAAGGCGGTGCCACTGCAGTCGTGGTCACCGACGGCGATAACAAAGTCCTGACCGTTGACAACCAGGACGCGCTGAAGGGACATGAAGGCCATCACGTGGCCGTCACCGGACACGTCAAAGGTGACTCCATTCATGTCGAAAGCGTAAAGATGTTATGAAGTAACGTAGCGCCGCCGTCCCGGCGGCTGTCGTGAGGGTATCCCGCCCTCACCAAGGGTATATTCAGTGCCCGCGGTACAGCCGAAAAGACAGCGGCGCTACATCATTACCTCGGCGCCATCCGCCAGAGTCTGCCGCAACTGCCTGATCAACTTCTGCGTCTCTTCATCCGTTAAATTCCCCTCGACGTCTAACACCACGAGGTGTCCCGGCAATGTTCGCGAATCGCACCTCAATCCATTACTGACCAGGCGAGATACGGCCGCGAGACTTCAGCGACTTTGTCTGTCGGAAGTTCTTGATCATGGCTCGAAACGGTGAACTTCACGTCAACCTTAATGAACGGGCACTCACGATAGACGTATGTCCGCTGGGAGGCCGTCGAAAGCCCGCCTTCAGTCGTGAATGTATTCATCAGGTCTGAGCGGGTCATGCCGACTTTGATGGTTTGCGCGGCGCGTAGAACGCTCGCGACCCAGGCGATGTGCTCTCGGCCAATGTCCGAAGAAGTCTTGTGGTGTTCCGCTTGAGCAACTGCCCCGAGAACAACAATGGCGACGAATGCGATTCGTGCAAGGCAACTCATACACGTCTCCTGCGGCACAGACATTACGCCTCGACAAACGGCGCAAACGGGGCATTACACCAGCGACTATCCGCGAACCATGCCTGCACGGTCGGTTTATTATCTGAGTTCGATCAAAAGCACTTCAAGACTCTGTTTTCCAATATTCCGTAACAGATACGGTTCTTGTTTTGGCATCAGGATTACGGAACCGTTTGTCACGTAGAGACGGTTCTGCGGCGACTTGTTTTCGTTTACAAGTTCGCCGCTGGTCATGCCAACAACGAGGGCGTTGCTACCTTCAACCGGTGGCTTCAGTGGCGCGCCTGGTGCCAGTATGTACCGTGTGACGAAGAGCTTCGTTTGCCCATCTTCAGTCGTGTCGGGGATCTTACTCGGGTTCGCCTTTGCCACACTGATGCCAGACATCCAATTGCACGACTCCAAACCCGAAGCACTAACCCTGCAGGACCCATTGGAGATTGGTAGGATCTGGGCTGGGGCGGCCAAGGCATTGAGGAGCACAAATAGGCAAACCGTTGGCACGCATCGCATGGCATCACCTCTTTGAACAGATTCTTGCAAGCCAGTGTACAGCGTACTCGGTTCTCGGAAGCTTTCTCCGCCAGGCCTCAGCGTGCCGGCGCGTTTTCCGTACTTCCGATGATGTTGTGGAACATTAAGGGCAACTATGCACCAGCCAGATTTTGAATATGGTTCTGCTAAGCTGTGGCGGAGGGCCGGAGGAGAAAATTTGTGCCAGTCGTGGCCGGAGTCGATCTGGGTGGGACCGCCATCAACTATACGTTGCTGAATCAGCAGGAGAAATTTCTCATCGAGGGGCTGTTCGAGCATCCTGCTTTGGCCAGGCAGGGACCTGACATCTGCCTGCAGCAGATCGCAGACGGTCTGAAACTCGCCGCTGCCAAGGCGGGCGTGCCGCTTGACGACGTGGTCGCCGTCGGCCTCGATACTCCCGGCCCCGCCAGCGCCGCGGGCCTGCTCAGCGCGCGCGGCTCAACCAACTTTGTCCATCCGAAGTGGGCCGGCTTCCATATTCGTGAAGGCCTGGCGCACCAGCTCGGCAAGCCCGTGTCGTATTTGAACGACGCCAACGCCGCGGCACTCTGGGGACACTACGCCATCTTCGGCTCCAACAGCCGTGAGACTTCGATTTCGAGCGTCATCGGTACCGGTAATGGGGGCGGCGTCATCCTCGATGGCAACGTGGTGAAGGGCAAGAACGGATTCGGCGGGGAACTGGGCCACGTGCTGATTCCTTATCAAAGCATCGCCGGAACCAGCGGCATCGAGCCGGCTTGCAACTGCGGGCGCACCGGCGACCTGGAGTCGCTGTGCTCACTCACCGCCATCGAAAAAAATATCCTGCCCTATTTTCTGCCGCGCTATCCCGGCCACGAACTGGCCAGGATGGATATCCACCAGGCCGCCAAACTGGTGCGTGGCCTGGCGGAAAAGGGCGATCCTCTGAGCAGGGAAGTCTTCCGCGTGCAGGCCCACGCCCTCGGCCTGTTCTTCGACGAGATGGTGAACACCTTTGACCCCGATGCGTTTATCGTCGGTGGAGGCGCACTGGAGACGGGCAAGCCGTTTCAGGACTGGTTTATCGAACAGATCCGCGCTGCCATGCCGGCGCAGCGCGAGGAGCAGGCCGGCATTCCCATCCATGTAATGCCGAACGGCGATACCGCCGGCGCCCGCGGCGCCGCCATCGAAGCCCTGAAGCTGGCACGTGAAGGTGGACTGGCGTAGCCAGCTTCCGGCGTATGGTTTGTCAACAGTTGTAGATTGTTTCTCTGTGACCTCAGTGTCCTCTGTGGTTATTCTTTTGAATTTCCCTCTTTTGCAAAGAACGCAAAAGAATGTGCCGCAGTGCTTCCGTCGGACGATTCGGAACAATCCGCTATTTCTTAGCTGGCCATTCTGGCGTCGGACAACACCTGGCATTGCGGGCAGCGGCAGGAATACCCCGCATCGTCGGGATACGCGGTATGGCCGCACTTTCCGCAGATGTACCTGCCATCCACATGAGCGACCATGGCGAAAGACTCAGAGCCTGACACACAATAGGGGCATCGGACGGTTTCTCTCATTTTCTAAGCCTCCGCGGTCAGGGTTTGAGGCCCGTGCTCGATGGCCGATCTCGACGACTCTTCACTCCCCTGGTGCTGGCCTCTGATCATGCCACCTTAGGCTTTTTCGGCTCCGCGCCGCGGCGGGCCGCTTCCGGGTCATGGCGTTTGAGCAGCTGCTCGATGCGCTGGATCGTGCGTTGCAACTGGTGGATGAGATCTTCATCGGAAACGGTCAGCAAATCGGCAAGCAGCCGGCGGATCTGCGCCCGGATCTCCGCATATTTCTCGCTGCGGGTCTGCATTTCAAGAAGGTACTTGCGATACACCACATACCCAATGGCCACGCTCATTCCCATGAACAGGGCCCGAAACCCCTGCAGCAGCCAATGCGGAGCGTTCTGGATATGGGTCACCAGGAAATCCACATCCATGCTGACGAACCATGCGCACCCACCCCAAAGCGCGGCTGCGGCCAGAATCTTCTGCTTTCCCTTCACGGATGGTTCCCTTCTTTAATGCAAGCAGCAATTTAGCCCTTAGTGGACTGTGGATAAGCTGTGAATTGCCTCGATTTTTGTTCAAGAGAGGAAATGAGGCATTTCGGCAATCAGGAAGGATGTAAGCTCGCGGTCGGCGGCAACCAGAATCCGGGCGGGGATGGGCCACAGGCGCATGACTTGCCGACCGGCCTAAAAGAGTTAGGGGGCCGGAGGCCAGGGCATTCTGGGCCACGGCGTAAATGGGCCACCCACCTGCGAGTGGCCCCCAGCATATGACCTGCCGGAAATCGAGGCCGCTAGTGCCGGTTATCGTATTGAATGCCGGCCTCGACCTCTGCGATGGCCTGGTTGATAATCCGCACCGCATTCGCCCGGTGGCCGCCCTTATCCCGCGAAGCTGATTGCAGGTTCCTCTGGGCTTCACGCAGGTTCTGGAGGGCCGCGGTCATCTCGCGTTGTGGTTCACGCCCGCCGCCGTCCCAGCCGCCATTCCAGCCGCCCTGTCCCCAGTCGCCGCGACCCCAGCTGCGGAACTGTGAGCCGTCAACCGTGCTGCCTTCGCGATACTCAAACATGCGCTCCTGACCATTCGGCCCACGGGCGTAAATGCGGAGCGTCTTGTCCCGCCCCTTGTCGGGATCCACGCCAAAAGTGCTGTTGCCCATGCGGAAGGTGCGGTCCTGCCGGGCCAGTTCCTTCAAACGGTTGGTGACGTCCACATGGTGCTGGGCAGTGCCGTATTGCGCGCTAAGAATGACGTACTGGCCGGAGTCACTGGAATTGTATTGGGCCACCGAACTGCCTGGCAGTAACACCACTGCCGCTAACATCGCGAAGACGAGCCTGATTTGGAACATGAAAACCTCCTGAATGATTTGCACAGGGTGCGAGCGCATTCTCTGGACACTCCGCTGGATTGTCAAGGTGGAAAGTGCTACCGCACCCGGGGAAATAAGAGTGGGACTGCAGTTTTAGGAATCGGTCCGGCCAGCGGTTGTTGGACCACCATCACGTTCGAGGTCCGGAATCGGGAGCCTCTCATCTTCTTCAATTTCATTCACCTTCAATCAGCGCACCACGCCTTCCAGCGGCGAACTCGCGGTCGCGTAGAGCTTTCGCGGCATCCGTCCCGCCAGATAAGCCTCGCGCCCGGCCAGCACGGCATGCTTCATGGCCTCGGCCATCAGCACGGGGTCCTGGGCATTCGCGATTCCCGTATTCATCAGCACCGCGTCGGCCCCCAGTTCCATCGCCAGGGCGGCATCGGAGGCGGTCCCCACGCCCGCATCCAGAATCAGCGGCACGCCCGTAATCATCTCCCGCAGG
This sequence comes from Terriglobia bacterium, assembly GCA_963699935.1. GTDB lineage: Bacteria > Acidobacteriota > Terriglobia > Terriglobales > Acidobacteriaceae > JAIQFF01. The sequence continues at coordinate 24,677 of CAVOVU010000008.1, read as the reverse complement.
ATGCGAATGTTGGCCGCATTCTGAATCCCCAGCCCGCTGCCAATCGGCGCTCCCAGCGGCATCACCGTGGCAGCCCCGGCATCGAGCAGACGCTTGGCAAACACAATGTCATCAGAAGTATAGGGAAGAACCGTAAAACCTTCCTTTACCAATACACGGGTCGCTTCCAGCGTGGCTTGCACGTCGGGATAGAGCGTCGCCTGGTCGCCGATCACTTCCAGCTTCACCCAGTCGGAGAGCCCGACTTCGCGCCCCAACCGCGCTGCCCGGATGGCTTCATCGGCGGTGTAACATCCGGCGGTATTGGGCAGCAGAAAATACTTCTTCGGATCCAGATAGTCGAGCAGCGACTCCTTGCTGCGGTCCAGATTCACCCGCCGCACCGCCACGGTCACCATGTCCGCGCCGCTGGCTTCAAGTGCCCGCGCCGTCTCCTGAAAGGACTTGTATTTCCCCGTGCCCACAATGAGCCGGGATCGAAACTCGCGACCGGCAATGATCAATGGATCAGTCATGAATCATATTGTAATGAAAACCAGCCCATGTGTGGACGCGGGCGATCTCGCCCGCGAATGCTCCGCCAGGCCCGCGTGGGGACAGCCGCCCTCGGCTGTCCAGTCGAGCGAAGCTCGACCGGGGTTTGGAAAAGTTAAGAGACTGCTCGCATTGCGATCGGACTTACTCAGCCGAAAGCCGATCTTCGGCTCCGGCAGCTTCCGGGCGGCATTGATTGAGGAATCTATGAACCCGGCGAACGCTGCGCTGGACAGATAAGGACATCCGTCCATACGGGTACATGGGTCTGACAGCCCGACGGGCGCATTGGACCTATCCCGAAGATTTCGTCAGAAGCGCCGCCGCGCTCTTATCCAGATGCACGGTAGTATTGGCGTGAGTCCGCAGAATCGAAGCGGGCGCAAGCGGGCTGATCTCCCCCTCCAGGCAATCGGACACCGCCCGCGCTTTTCGTGCGTCCGAAACAGCGCAGATAATTTCTTGCGCCTGAAGAATCTGGCGAATGCTCATCGAGATGGCCTGCCGGGGAACCTCAGAAAGATTCGCGAACCAGCCTTCGCCCAGCTGCTGCTTTCTGCAGGCTTCGTCGAGCGTAACAACGATGTATGGCTCCTCGGTTTCAAAGTCCGCCGGAGGGTCATTGAAGGCCAGGTGGCCGTTCTCTCCTATTCCCACGAAAGCCACGTCAATCGGCGCTTTCCGCAGCGCGCTTCCCACGCTGCGGATTACTTCGGCAGGTTCCCGTTCGCCATCGAGCAGATGGTGATGCGTGATCCCAACTTTATTGATCAACCGGGTCCGAAGGTAGTTTCTGAAACTGGCAGGATGATTCGCAGGCAATCCAATATATTCATCGAGATGAAACAGGTCGACTCGTTCCCAGTCAATTCCGGGCAAACTGGTAAGAGAGTCCAGTAATTCAAACTGAGAGGCGCCAGTCGCGGCAATAATCCGGGCCTGGCCCTTCTCCTGGATCGCCCGCCGAATAACTTCGGCAGCCTGCTGAGCAGCGGCCCGGCCAAGCGAAAACTTGTCGTCATATACTTTGATATTCATTCCGGGTGGAGCAGGGCTTGACCTCTTTCATGGTGACACTTCGCCCCTTCCCATATTCCCATCTTCCAGGCGTTTGTGCGAATCGCGCTAGCGGCGAACTGCAAACATCGCGCGCAGTCCGGGCATGATTACCAGGTTACGCCAGTAACCGTGTTACTCCCCTGAATCCGCCTCTTTGTGCTCCTGCATCTCACCCCCGCTGTGTGCAAGGTTTTTCCACACAGTTGCAACTCTTAACGTGATTTTCTGGCCACTCGATTCAAATGAACCAGTTCCATCGCTGTCCTTTGGCAACTGAACTGCCCGAATTCTCATCTGTTGGGCCGATTGGATTAGCCCGCTACCGAGGAGTAACCAACATGACTGATCAACCTTGGCGCAACACGAATCTGGTTCATCTCCAAAAAGCTGTTTTGTGTGCCAACTGCGAGGTCATCAGCGAGGGCTTGAACGGCCACTGTGCCGGCTGCGGAAGTCAGTCCCTGCTCGGCCTGAGCAGCGTGTTGGGTGGAACGATTGAGCCGGAACTGTCGTTCAGCGTCGTCAATTCTACCCAGACCAGCGAGGAAGTGCGCGTTTACTCTCTGGCCGCAGCGGCGTAATAGTTGAATGGCGGGAGGCTGACCCACCCTTGGATCACCCCGGGCTCTACAGTTGAAGCTGGGAGCCTGGCCCACCCTTTGTCACCCTGGAGCTGAGACTGCCACCCTTGCGTTTTTGCAAGGGTGGGTGTGCCATTCGTCGCAGCGCTCCGCCCGCCGGTGGGAGCTCTACACTCCAAAGCAAGCCAAGCATCGAAAATAGGTGAGAGCTCCTCATCTGCCCTTGCGAAGGACGCCGGGATGGGGAACCCCTGGTAGTGGTGGGGACCTGCAAGTTTGGCTAGTCCCCAACCGGTAACCGCATTGACTCGGCTAGGCCATCCTCCTAAGATTGCGTCCGACGAGGATTGGAGTTCTCCTCGAAGTGATTGGCCAAACCATCTCTCACTACCGCATCGTTGAGAAACTCGGCGGTGGCGGGATGGGTGTGGTGTACAAGGCTGAGGACACCGAACTCGGCCGCTTTGTCGCTTTGAAGTTCTTGCCTGAGGATGTTGCAAAAGACCCGCAAGCGCTGGAACGCTTTCGCAGAGAGGCACGCGCAGCCTCGGCCCTGAACCATCCCAACATTTGCACCATATACGAAATCGCAATGTACCAGGGCCAGACGTTCATTGCGATGGAGTTTCTGGACGGCATGACGTTGGCGCATCGCGTTGCGGGGAGGCCGCTGCACACCGAGGTCCTGCTCGATTTGGCTGGGCAGATTGCCGAGGCCCTTGACGCCGCCCACTCGCAGGGCATCGTTCATCGCGACATCAAGGCAGCCAACATCTTCACTACCACGCGCGGGCAGGCGAAGGTCCTCGATTTCGGACTGGCAAAGGTCATCCCGAAAACGCAAGCGGCTGCCCGCGATTCTACCGCCATGACGGAGTTGACCACTGCAGGCAGCGCCTTGGGCACTGTCGCCTACATGTCGCCCGAGCAGGCACTCGGCAAGGAACTGGACGCGCGCACCGACCTGTTCTCCTTCGGGGTCGTACTGTACGAAATGGCGACGGGTATGCTGCCGTTTAGGGGCGACACATCTGCGGCGATCGCTCATGCGTTGCTCGGCACAGTTCCTGCCGCTCCGGCACACCTGAATCCCCGGATTCCGACCGAACTGGAATGTGTCATCACCCGTGCACTGCAAAAGGATCGCGACCTGCGCTATCAAAGTGCGGCAGAATTGCGTACTGATCTGAGGCGCATTCAGCCTTCGGTGGAACTCAACAGTGCAACCAGGGCTCCCTTGCCTGCGGCTGAGCGTCAGCCGGCAGCGCAATCGTCCCACGTACGCAGGTACGTGGCGGTTGGCGCAGCCTTCTTTGTCCTCGTCCTCCTGATGTTGTCGGGGGGCCCCTTTTCAAAGTGGCAGCTTGCGAGGCATGCCGCTGATCCGGGCACCATTCGTTCGCTTGCGGTGCTGCCCCTGGCCAATCTCTCGGCCGATCCCAACCAGCAATACTTGGTTGATGGCATGACCGAAGAGCTTACTTCGGAAATCAGCCAACTTCATTCCCTACGTGTGATCTCTCGTACCTCCACCATGCAATACCGGGACACGCACAAGAAAGCTCCGCAGATCGCGAAAGAGTTACAGGCTGACGGCCTGATTGAGGGCTCGATTCTGCGGGTCAATGATCGCGTACGCATTACCGCGCAATTGATCCACGGCCCCAGCGACACGCACCTCTGGTCCAAGAGCTACGAGCGCGACTTGCGCAATGTCATCGCCTTGCAACACGAGATCGCCAGCGACATCGCGCGCGAGGTCCGAATAAGCCTTGGCCCACAAGAGCAGGCACATCTGGCACGCGCGCGGGAGGTGATCCCCGAAGTTCATGAGGCTTATCTGCGCGGCCGCTTTCACCTGCAGAATGGGAGCCAAGCTTCAATCTACCGCGCCCTGGATTATTTCCAGCAGGCGATTCAGAAAGACGCCGAATATGCTCCGGCCCACGCCGGGATGGCCGATGCTTACACCGCGATGCGCAGCGTCTACGCTGCTCCCAGCGAGGTAATGCCCAAAGCCAAAGCGGCAGCTCTAAAAGCGGTTGCGTTGGACGAAACCCTGCCCGAAGCCCATGTATCGCTCGGTGGCGTGTTCATGTTCTATGACTACGATTGGCCGAATGCGGAACGAGAATTTCAGCGCGCTCTGGACATCAATCCCAGCTACGCGGAGGCCCACGATTATTATGCTATGTTTCTCGTTGCTAACCGGCGCTTCCAGGCTGCGGTCGATGAGATTCTGCGCGCTCGCCAGTTGGATCCTGTCTCCGGGCTGATCGCAGCCGATGCTGCCTGGGTTTTTTATCTCAAGCGCGACTACGATCAATTTATGGAACAGGCGAAGGCAGCGGTGGAGTTGGCCCCCAACCTTTGGTTGGGCCACCTGCAGCTCGGATTGGCCTATGAGAAGAAAGGCGACTTCGCCCGAGCTTTGCAGGAACTCGAAGAAGCGCGGCGAATGGACGACAATCCCGGCGTTTTGGAGATGCTTGCCGGCACCTATGCTGCGGCAGGACGGCCTGACGAGGCCAGGAGAATCACCGAGGAGATGGTAAAGCGCTCCAAAAAGCGTTACGTATGCGCCTATGAGGTTGCTACCAGCTACGCCGGTCTCAAGGACCGCGAGTCAGCTTTCTTATGGCTGCGAAAATCCCTCGACGAGCGCGCGGACTGCTCGCCCTGGATCGCCGCCGACCCCAAGCTGGATCCTCTTCGCGATGACCCGCGTTTTCAAGACCTCCTGCGCCGCCTGGGCCTTCCGCAGTGAAGTGCGCAGCTTGGACGTAGTACCCCGAAGCTGCGGGCTGCCCCCTATCCGAGGGTCTCGAATCTGAGGCTGCCCCACCCTTGCGTTTTTTGCAAGGGTGGGAGGCAACGCGGCAAGGCTTCCGCATTCCAGGGCTTTTCGCGTTCGAGGAGTGGCTCCCGTGAGTGGCCGTTTCGCTTGTGGACTCCGAAAAGTCAATTCCGCGGGCTACTGCTTCTCGACGAGAACTGGACCGGACTCTCCATATTGGCGGGAGCCGTTCCAGCGCCATTGTTCCGGTGCCGACACCCGCGAACTCCCACCCTTGCAAAAAACGCAAGGGTGGGGCAGCCTCGCGCTGTGAGAGTGGTCCATTCCCTCCTCCCCGGCCGCGCGTTGACTTGCCCCCGCCGTCCACCTAAGATGGGGCGCCGGAGTTGCGCGTCAACTCAGACGATCCGACCATAAATGATCGGCCAAACCATCTCGCACTACCGCATTGTCGAAAAACTGGGTGGTGGCGGCATGGGTGTCGTTTACAAAGCCGAAGACACCCGGCTCGATCGCTTTGTCGCCCTCAAATTTCTCCCCGAAGACGTCGCCCAGGACCGCCAGGCGTTGGAGCGCTTTCGGCGCGAGGCCAAGGCGGCTTCCGCCCTCAACCATCCCAACATCTGCACCATTTACGACATTGGGGAAGAGAATGGCCAGGCCTTCATCGCCATGGAGTATCTGGACGGCCTGACCCTGAAGCATCGCATCGCTGGCCGGCCGCTGGAAATGGATATCCTGCTCGGTCTGGCCATCGAAATCGCGGACGCGCTCGACGCCGCTCACAGCGAGGGCATTGTCCATCGCGACATCAAGCCCGCCAACATTTTCGTCACCAAGCGCGGACATGCCAAGGTTCTCGACTTCGGCCTGGCAAAAGTTACCACGCCCGCGGCCGATCCTCTGTCACCCGCGGGCCAGACCCAGGCCACCACCGGCGTCAGCCTGGAGTACCTGACCAGTCCCGGAACCGCCATCGGGACGGTCGCCTACATGTCGCCGGAGCAGGCCAAGGGCAGGGAACTCGATGCCCGCAGCGACCTCTTCTCCTTCGGGGCTGTGCTCTATGAGATGGCGACCGGCATCGTCCCCTTCCGCGGCGATACTTCCGCCGTCATCTTCGACGCTATCCTGAACCGCGAGCCGACTCCCCCGGTGCGCGTCAATGCCGATCTCTCTCCCAAACTGGAAGAGATCATCAACAAGGCTCTGGAGAAAGACCGCGATCTGCGCTACCAGAGCGCGGCCGAAATCGGCGCCGACCTCAAGCGCCTCAAACGCGACTCCACCTCAGGACGCGTTCGCGCCGCCCATGACTCAAGCCCGAGCGGGGCCGCGCCGGAACCAGCCAGCGTTTCATCGAGGTCAGTGCCTCTGCCCGTCCCGGTTGCGCCCGCAAAAAAAGGCCTGCCCAAAGTTGCCATCGCCGCTGCGGTTGCGGTCGTACTCGCGGCGGCCGCTTTCGGCGGCTACAAATTGCTCACCCGCCCGCGCGCCTTCAATCTGCAAAACATGCAGATCACCAAGCTGACGGAGAACGGCAAAGCCAACCAGGTGGCGATCTCGCCCGACGGACGCTACATCGTGTACGCCATGCGCGACGGCGAGAAGCAGAGCCTGTGGGTGCGCAACGTTGCCACCAAGAGCGACGTTCAGGTGCTGGCGCCCGATGTCGTTGAGATCCCGGGACTGAGTTTCTCTCCCGACGGTAACTACATTTATTTCGTGCGCTCGGACAAGAGCACGGAGAACTTCCGCTATCTCTACCAGATGCCAGTGCTCGGAGGTTCGCCGCGACAACTGATTCGTGACATCGATTCCTCAATCGACTTCTCTCCCGATGGCAGCCACTTCGTATTCGAGCGCGGAGTTCCCGACCGCAGCGTGATTGAAGTCTGGACCGCGCAGGCGGACGGCACCGGGGAACGGCTGGTAGCGACGCTTCCGGCCTATGCCGGATTCATATTCGGCGCAACCTGGTCCCCGGATGGCAACACCCTCGCAGCGTCAACCCTGGGCGTGGGCAACGACGCCAGTTGGCAATTGAATGCTGTCAACGTTGCGGACGGCCGTGTTCGCACCTTGTTCTCTGGTGGCGGAAGAGGCATCGGGCGGGCCGTCTGGATGCCTGACGGCAACTCTCTCATCGCCGCGATAGGAGAGACCACGCTGGGCCGGGGCCAACTGCAAAGCATCGACTATCCCAAAGGCGAACTGCATCGCTTTACCAACGATCTCTCGGACTACACCGCGGCCCTGGATGTCACCCACGATGGCAAGACCCTGGCTGCCATTCAGCGTACTCGCGTGTTCAACATCTGGACTGCACCGGCAGCGGATTCATCTCAAGCCCGCCAACTGACCTCGGGCGAGCGGCCTTACACTCTGATTGCGCCCGGGCCCGTCCGGCAAGGTTCTCGCCACCAGTGCAAATGGTGATGTCTGGCTCATGAGTGCGGATGGAAGCCAAGCCGCGGTTCTGATTCCGGACGCTCATAACACGAATTCCATCTCGTCCTGTGGCGACCGCTACGTACTGTATGACAGCTACCGTAACGGCAAGTTAGAAATCTGGCGCGCTGACGCCGACGGTTCGAATAGCAAAAAGATAATCGATGCGGACGCGCAAGCCGGAAACTCCCTGTGTTCGCCCGATGGCAAGTGGATCTTCTACAGTGGCAAGGACAGGATCTACCGCATGCCGGCCGAAGGTGGCGAGCCGGTCGCACTCGTGACCGTGCCCGAGGGCGGCAATTCACTGCAAGTCTCGCCTGACGGGACCCAGTTGGCCTTCGGCTACCAGGAAGGCCGCCCTGTTCCCATACCTAAAATTGCGATGGTTGCGACCGCGGGAGGCCCCATGCATGTCATAAGCCAGGTGCCTCTGGGGACGCGGGGCCTGGCCTGGTCACCTTCCGGTAAAACTCTGCAGTACGGGCTCACCAGAAACGGCGCCTCCAACCTCTGGGAACAGCCGCTGTCCGGCGGGCCACCCCGCCAGCTTACGAACTTCGCCTCCGACCGGATCTTTAACTTCACCTGGTCGCGCGACGGAAAGCAGTTGCTGTTGATCAGAGGCGACGTGACCAGCGACGTAATCCTCATCAGCAACTTCCGCTAACGGGTAGGGCATCCGTTCAATTCGATAGGGCGTGCAGTTCGATGTAATCCAGAAGTGCGTGCTCCTCTCCATCTGGAACGCCTTCGATGCGAATCTCATCTCCCGGATGAATTGCCAGCGCCGGAATGCGACGCCGGGTGGCAGAGTCGCCGCCAGGCTTGCTGGCAGGAAGATGATCGTTGGCAATCCACTCATCTACCTCTTTATTTCCCAACCAGACTCGAAACTTCGACACGCCGTTGTTCTGATCGAAATACTGCACATCTATTTCATATTGCCCTGGCGCCCTGTCGAAACGGAATGTAGCCGCGCATCCTGAGGCCTTCATACATGCAATCGCTTTGCCCCCGGAAGCGTTCTCCCAGGGATCGACGTTAATCGGCACGAAGCCCTGGAGCTGCATGGCTTCCGCCTCGACGCGATCAGGATGATTTCCCACCCGCCCTTTCTCATCGGCAATCCCGGAGGTGCGAAAGAACCAGTTGCATGTGGCATCCCGCCAGACGATAGCGTGCCCCGCCTGATATTCGAGGCGCGCCAGCACCGCGGCATAGCGCTCGTCATCGATGGAGTGCTGCAGCGATTTCCATTGCCGCACGAAATCCGCCGCTTGTGCGGCGCCTTCATAGTGCGAGTCATAGACATGCTGGATCACGGTCTTGCCCGAATGCAGCACGTAAGTGTACGGAACGTGATGAAAAAATAAGAGCAGATTGTCAGGAGTAGTTTTCTCCGACTCATACCAACGCTGAACAGCAGCGGAGTATTGCCCGACGTAGCCGGTCCCGGTCGCCACGGTTCGATCCATGCCGATGCCTTCATGGTCGGCGCGATGCCACTGTCCCCAGCCATTGCGCTCCGACGACTCGATTCCCGGCCCGTAGTGGCTGCCCAGAATGTCGGTAAGGGTCTGCGCCCCCAGAGGCCCGGTGTAACTCTCGTACGCATGCCACGATGCCATTTGCAGCCCGGTAATGGTCTTCACCACCGCTGGGTCATTGCCAAAGGTCAGCCGCGTCCATTCCTCAGCGATCGTGGCGGCGCTGAGATCGGGGTCCCACGCCAGCCGTCCGAATCCATAAAGATTGGCCATGGCCAGCGGATGCCCCATCCAGTTTGCATCCATGCCCACATTCGCCACGCCGACGAACGCGCCCGCTGGACGATGAAAGGTCCTCCCCGCAACCAGTTCCTTCACCGGAGTCGCACCGCCGTTTACTCGCAGATCAAAATCCAGCATCTCCTTCCACATCGGCGCCAGAAAACACAGATGCCGCTGCTGCCCGGTGTACTCCTGCGTGATTTGCAGTTCGATGCCCTGGTTCGTCTTCTCCAGTCCGCCAAAAAGCGGCGACACTGGTTCACGCGCCTGAAAATCAATGGGACCATACTTGATCTGGACGATCACGTTGTCGTCAAACTTTCCGTCCAGCGGATGGAAGATGTCGTAAGCGGCGCGGGCGCGATCGTTCTTCGGATTTCGCCAATCCAGATGATGGTCATAAACGAATGCGCGATAAAACAGTACGCCGCCATGCGGCCGCAGCGCGCGCGCAATCACGTTGGCCGCGTCCGCGGGCGTCCGCCCGTAGGATGATGGACCGGCGCGGCCCTCTGAATCCGCCTTGACCACGAACCCGCCGAAGTCCGGAATCTGCCGGTAAATCGCATCCACCTTCGTCTTCCACCATTCGACCACGCGCGGATCCAGCGGATCAAAAGTGTCCAGGCCTCCCGCCGTCTTCGGGCTGCTCAGATCGACAGACACGGCCAGTCGCACTCCCCAGGGCCGAAAAACATTCGCGACACGCGCCAGCTGTGGAATGAAAGTGTCGTCCAGAATTCGCCGGTCGGCATTTACATTATTGATGGTGCACCCGTTGATGCCGACCGATGCCAGCAGGCGCGCGTATTGCCCGGCACGGGTCAAATCAGCGCGGACTCCTCCACGATCAAAGAAGATGGATGGCCCCGCGTACCCGCGTTCAATCGTGCCATTCAGGTTGTCCCATTCATCCACCCAGCGCATCGGGACCAGGGGCTGGCTTATATGGTCGAGAGCGATGACGTTCTCACCGCGCGCCATCGCGCTCAAAAATGCGAACACGCCATACAAAACGCCCCGCTCGGTCGTCGAAGTAATGATGATGCAATCGAATCCGCGCACTCGACGGCTCGCCAGCAGAAAGCCATCGCCTTCGAGCAGCTTGGGAGTCTGGAATCCCGAGACGATCTTCCTGATCCCATTGATCGTTCCAAGAATGATCGCCTTCTCGTTGACCCTTCCGTCCAGGCGCAAAGTCCGCCCCATCATTCCCATGACACCGCGGACCATTTCGTCACGCGCCGCGGTCAGCACGACCGAGTCTCCTGGCACAACCACCGCTGCCGGGAGCGCCTCATATTTTGCGCGGGCCACCTTATCGAGCGGCGCATAACGCAACCACGCGTCCTGCCCGGTTTCGGCTTGCAGGGCAGTCGCTGCCCCGCCTCCGAGCAGCACGGCGCCGAGTAATCCCACGCTCAGGAATCGATTCATGAGTCCAGTTGAAAGCCCAGGAAATCGAAGGCCGGGTGGCCCATTCAAGCCCGGTTTTGGCTTGGGCGGGGATTGACGGCAGGGGAACAAACTATCCTCAGAGAGTGTCACGTCTGCGTCGCGACTTATGCCGGACCGCAAAAGCTGAGACCCGCGCCTGCCACTCGTCCGCGTCCCGCGACTCCTCTTTGTCCTGCACCCGGCTCGCGACCTGCATTTGTGAGAGTCTCTCGAGAATCTCGGGGCTCATGTTCCCCGAAGGATGGAAGTTCTTTGGCTCCACCGTTTCCACCCACGCCACCAGTCGCTCCAGGCTCCAGTTCTTTTTGACCATGACGTGCCAGTCGAAGAGGTGCGTAATGATGTCCTTGATTCGCATCTCGCGCGCGATCCACAACCGCCAGCAATCGCACGGGCGCGCTACCTTTTGCAGCACCCAGTTTCCCCAGACACCTTCGGTGCCAAGCGTCCGCCGGTCACGCTCGTCGAATTGCTTCACCGAATGAAAGGTGCAGCCGTTCGCGATGGCCGCCATGCCCAGCGCGCAACCCGACTGCGTCTCCGCAAAATGCTGCCCGCCCGCCCTGGGCGTCAAGACCGTACTGCCCAATAAAATCGCTTCGCTGAGTTTCATTGGTAAATCTCCCAAAGACCGATGTCGGCGGCTCGTAGTCAAGTCGAGATCGGATTGAGGGAAAATTATAACCCCGCTGAACCCACGCAGGGGCGGACGCCCGTCGTCCGCCCAGCCGAGCAACGCTCGGCAGTAGACCGTCCGAGGTAATGGAATGGGCGAGCGAGACAGGCTGGCCCACCACCAAAGCCTGCCCTGACCTGTCGAAGGGCCCGCTTTGTGTCTTGAGTGGGGATGTGCCAATCTGTCATCCCGACGGGAACAGATCACCGCGAAGCGATGATCTGTGGAGTGGAGGGACCTGCTGTTGCGACGTCACTACTTGACATTGACGGATAATCCACTACCATACGGTTGTGGATAAATTAGGTACAACGTTTGCGGCTTTGTCGGATCCAACCCGGCGGGCCATGATCGAACGACTCTCCCACGGGCCTGCCTCCGTGCATGGATTGACGGAACCGTTTGCACTTTCGCAGCAGATGATTTCAAAACATATTGCCTACCTGGTGCGGGCGCGGATTGTGATCAAGACGAAGCGTGGACGAGAGAGTGTGTGCACGCTTAGGCCAGCGGCGATCAAGACAGTCAGCGACTGGGCGATCAGCTATCGCCGCTTCTGGGAAGAGAGTTTCGACAAGCTGGAGGTAGTTGTGAACGAAATGAAAAGAGCGGAGGCCAGAGATGGCAAAAAACACGGTTAGCGAGATCAGAGCGGATGGTTGTCACAAGAGTTTTTGATGCCCCACGCGAGTTGGTCTGGAAGGCGTGGACAGACCCGAAATACGTGATGCAGTGGTGGGGACCGAAGGGCTTTACTGCGCCGGTTTGTCAGATGGATTTTCGCGTGGGAGGAAAATCTCTCTTCTGCATGAGAGCGCCGGATGGGCAGGAGTTCTGGAATGCGGTTGAATACCACGAGATTGTTCCCCAGGAAAAGATCGTTTCCTCCATGTACTTTTCCGACCCGCAGGGAAACAAGGTTGAGCCTGCAGAATTATGGAATTGAACATGAGGCCATAGACGGCGCGTACGACGTGACCATCTTTGAGGATCTCGGAAACGGCCAGACGAAACTCACCTTCATTGGAAATGAACCCATGGAGAGCGCGAAAAATAGCGGTCAACTAGAGGGCTGGAACCAGATACTCGATAAAGTTGCCGAGGTTGTTACGAAGCTAGCGCAGGCGAAATAAGAAGTTGCAGTTTTGATGATTGTCATGCGCGAGATCTGAACGTAAAGCAACGCGGGTCCGTTCCGGAAACCTAAGGGTGGGCGGCGGAGGCTTAAAAGGCCGGGAACATAAAGACCGCGGACAGACGGGACGTTACACTTGCTTTCCTTTACTTTCTGAGAAAATGCTCGGCGTACGTCCCGTCTGTTCCCGCGTTATCTGTGCTGCTTTGGCCGGAACATTTCACTATTTTCCTCATGCTTGAGGTTTGTCGATAGAAAATTCTGCGCTGCGAGCTTTTCTATCAAAACGAACCCAGCCACCGCCATGCGTTTGTACTTTTCGCCAGATCTCAAATGTCTTTAGGATTGTCTGTTCCCATTCGTATCGCGAACGTTTGCCGACTTCAAACGTCTCCGTGAGATCGTGACAGAGATCGAGAAGTTGCCAGTCTAAGACTTTGATTTCGTCTAAGTATTTGTGCCGAAATGCATAACTAAAAACTACGGCCGCCAATGCCTCGTCAGTTACAATCGCGCGGCCGCCATCCTCAACGTCGTCAGTTTGTTTGTCGCTTTTCCTCTTACGTTTCATCAAGGCACGTACAACAGGAGACCAACCTAGCAGTGCGGCGCATGTCATGTGAAAGATGTCATGGAATCGATAGCCATCGGACTCGTAAGAATTGTCGTTGAGCCTAGCTCCAAGACGTACTCCATCAATAAAAACTTCGACCTTTGATATACCATCCTCAACAGATGCCACAAACTGTGCTGTGAATGAACGAGGTAATTGTTCTTCAGGTGGAAAATGTTCATCGAAATCTACCCAATCATCTTCACCGGTTGGCAACCATCTGGAGGTAGTCTTGTCGAGATTGTGAACCGCAATATCTTCAAGCGATAGTTCTTCCAGACTTGCGATAGCGGTGAGGTACCAAAGAATATCGCCCAGCTCTTCCTTGACCTTCTCCCGAAATCCGGTGAATTGGTCGCCATCGCGGAGCCGCTTTTTATAGAGTGTGTGAACCGACCCCGTCTCTCCTGCGAGGCCATAAAGCGCCACCGTCAATGGATTCTGACGTTGAGCATCGAGCCGGTTCGTATCCATAGCTCGCTTCTGATAATCCTCAAATCGCATCGGCGGCCTCCAGAAATGGTGCAACCAATTTCGGTTTATCGACTTTGGCAACAAGCGCAATGCATGTAAGCGATGTGAGTTTCAAACCCATCTCAAACGCCATAAACCGACCCAGGTTAATTAAGCCAAGGTAATTTCCATATGCGCGCGCCCAAAGATAGTGCATCGGGTAGAGCGCGGAAATCCGCAATCCATTTGTGCCTTCAGGTATAAATGCCACTTGTTGCATACACGGGAAGCCTTGGAAAGGCGTCGCGTTGAGGTCGATGTTCGGAACCAAAATGGCGCACTGAAGAGCTGATCGTCGCCGGGTGCCATTGTTATAGGCCGATATTATGAACTCCAGTTGATTAAAGGCTGATCCCGACATGTCTGGGTAACTGATCATCCGTTGGAAATATGTTCCCCTGCGATTCTGTTGAATTTTGCTGATTCGCGGCCAAAGCTTTGAATAGCGTTTAAAGAGGACGGCACGCGGTAGATTTGACCTCCACAGAGGAGCGGGGAAAATGGTGTTGGCAACGGTCGATACCGAGAAATTGCCATTTTTCGCTAAAGCCTGATCCAACGCGGTCCGTACGGTCATGTCTTCCGGATTTACTGTTGCTGTCAAGTCCTCGATGTTCACGGTAAGGTTCGAAGCCTCCTTGCGCGGACGCGCGCTTGCCAACTGGATTGCTTTGAGCCACGCGCTCGAAACGGACCCCGCAGTTATCTCAGGCATCTAGCGGTTCCTCAAGATAGCGATATTGATACATCCCGATGTAGTCGGTCTTTGAAATATTGAGAGTGACGGAACCACCGCCATTCACTTCTGCCACCATCTGCCCTACGCTACTCGCGATCGCGCATCCATCCCCGAGCTCGAAGTAGTCAAAGGACGGCGCCTTCAGTCCAGTCACGACATCGCCGATTTGCAGGTGAATATTTGTTCCCCGCCACCAGGATGCGAGTGGCCAAAGCTCTTTCCGCCCTGTCCAGGATATTGACGGTACCTGCTTTCGCTTGATTTGCTGTGGAGTTTTCAAAGTAAGCTGGTGTAGTCGCGAGTTATTGATCAGTTGAAGCGTCCATCGAGCATGTTGAATCAGAGTCGAATAGCCCACCCCTAACCATGACGCCACGGCATAATATTGCTCGGGTCGCGGCATCTGCTGTGATCCCGAGACTGCGAAAACCCATCAAGACAGCCCGCTTTGGCATTAAGAGGTGACGGGCGAAGGTATCAGCGACCGCCTCCTCGGTTGAATCACTTTCCATGTCTTCAATCTTTTCGTCGAGGTGTGCGCCATGTCCGAAAATAAAGTGGCCCAATTCATGTGCCGCAGTAAACCGCTGATGTCCCGAGGGCCTCAGCGTTGACACATTGATTGAGCCGAATAGTCCATCGTTTAGGTACAAACCATCTAGAGATGAAATATTTGTGAACCGAAGTGACAAACCGTATTTGGAGATCAGTTCATATACATCACACGGGGAATCGAGTGCAAACCCGAAGCGTTTCCGTGCAGTTAATGCACGCCGAGCAGCCTCCGTTTTAAGTTTCGTGAGCATGGCATTCTACTCGCGTCGAAAAGAATCAATTACTCGCATTACGGTTTCAAGGTCCTTGGCTTTAAGCGATTCAAGGTTTCTTGCCGCCATCTTCAACTGCTCGTTGACCTGAATCGGCTCACCCAAGAGCCACGACGTTGATACGTGATAGAGCAATGCAAAATTCTTCAGTTCACCAGCCGATACTTTTCTGCTCTCCGCCTCAATCTCGGTAATCGCCGGGCGATGCAGCCCAAGAAGCTTCGCGGCTTGAGCCTGCGAGAGTCCAGCATCTTCCCGTGCCTGACGGAGCTTTTGACCGAGTCCAGGTAGATCTGTGTTTTCAGGCATGCTCTTTTCCCCCCTTTTGGATTTCATTCCATATCGCCAACGCAGTTTCTTGAACTGAACGATACTTAGTACGCCTTACGTCGACGTAAAAAATATCCTCTTCCACGTGAATACCGGTCTCTTCTTCCAGCTCGGTTAGAACTTCGAGTGCTGTCAGGCTGTCAAAACCTTTCACGTCCTGGTTGGGGATTGTCTTCGACTCCACGACGCCATTCGTATTGTCCGGGCTACCCTCCTTTATGAGCTTGATCAAAACAGCTTCGATATCTGCGGCGGATTTGATAGCGGTTGGCATGTATTAAAATCCTTCCACTATGGTACGGAAATCATACCACGATAGTACGCAACAAAGCTACAATCGTCGGCCGCAAAGGACGAGTATGCAGAATGGCAATTCTTAGATCGGAAATGGTTTGCAGTCGGAACTGAGATACAACGGATGTCTCGGCGTACCATCTGCGTTAAGCTTCAGAGCATGAAGTTCAAAGCCTTTTCTTTTTAGCATTGAGCAGACATCAAGTCCTCGTTGACGCAGAGTCTTGTGTGGTTGGCCATACGCGACGACTATGAGCTTTGAGAGCTTGGCCATAGCTAAGATGTGCCGATCATTTTCTGGTCCAACTGGATCGGGCACTGCAATCAGTTCCTGCTGGTACGTCGCCCGATACGCAAAGGTGTTCACTACATACAAACAGCCACTACCCCATCTACGCGCGAATGTTTGACAACGCGCCACTGTCGGATCGTCGGCCTCAATATCAGCGACAGACGGATTCATCATGATGAACATGGTAGTCGGCAACTTCTTGTTCCAGGCGCGTCGCAATATATATCTATATTCCTTACGGACTCCCCCGAACAATGCGTATCCTTCGACATCTGCAGCAAGGTAGCGACGCACTTTGCCCCCGGGGTCATGAGTTGTTCCCATGCATCAGAGTTTACCCGAGATGACACTCACGTCATGACCTTTGAATGAATGGTTTAAAGCTTGAACAAACACTGGCAACACTACTGAACGTAATCTGAATTCGTCAGAAAACACAAGATCGCGTCCGAGCTCCACGCGACCGAGATAGGATTTAACGCAGCGATAGTTTTCCAGAGCATTTAACCTCCCGACGTGGGAGCGATTTTCCTGTTCGCCGATCCCTAAATCGAAAACGCCGGATTGCCTTCTATCACCTTCTGCTCGAGATTCGGACGTTCGTGCTTGCGCCAGAGCTTGGCAGCGTGGCGAACCCGATAGAGAATCGGTCCGCCATCCGGCTGGTCCTGGCGAACGATGGGACGCGGCAGGCAGATGAAATCCGTCTCCAGCCGGTCTGCTGCTGCGTGCACTACCGAATACCCATGGCCGCCCATGTCAACAAACGACACGTGCGGTGACAAATCCCGGTTGGAAAGCTGGCGTGCCTTTTGCACGTCACCACTCTTCGCATATTCCAGGCATGACCGAACACCGTGACGCACCAGCATATTGACCGTGGGTTGCGGACGGTTGTCACCGGGACCTTGCCAGAGGAACAGAGCCCGCAGCGGATCGTCTTTTTGCTCGTGATGTTCCATGGACTCCACCATTCCGGGCGCGGAGATTGATCCAACCACGAATGCCACACCTACGGGGTCAAAGGATTTCGGCGGGAGAGACTTCGCCGATAAACCGGCCCAGAAGCTATGCCGGTCGCCGGCCACCGTGGCAAACCCCGTAATCGCGTGCTTTTGAATGAAATCGTAAATTTCACCGCGCTCCTGATAGGCGGTGCTGACTTCGCCGCCGCCAAAGCTGGCATAGCCGGCACCGGGCCAGGCGCTTGCACCCATCCCTGGGGGAAGGTTCTGCGGATCGGCGCGCATATCGAGCGTCGCAGTTGTGCTTCCCCAGATCTTCCAGGCAGCTTTTGAATTCCGCAGTTGTTCCAGAAACCATGCTTTCTGCTCGGCTCCGAGAATGGTCTGCGCGGGGTCCGCCTTACGCAGGTTCGGAACTTGCTTGTCCCCGAAACGGATGGTGTCGGGCGGTTTGCCCCCGTTGTAATCCCGACCGCCATCGAGTATCTCAAGCACCTCCTCCGGCACGAACTCCGGATAGTCCTTATTAAAGAAATCTGCGTCAGCGAACTTGCTTTCTGTGTCCTCCGATCGGTAGCTTCGCTCGTCGGTGATCATGAGCTCCACGTTCCGGCCCCAGCGGAGCGACCGGTATCCCTTCAGACTATTGATCGCCGCAAGATTATTGGCCTCCTGCCCGAGTCCATGCTCATCGAAAACAGTGACCGGGGCATCCTTAACCTTAGGTGGGCTGAACTCTTCGAGCGAGGGACCACCGCTCTTCACCATACGCGCGGGCTGATACTCAAAAAATGCCTGCATGGCTGCAACCTTGCGCGTCTGCGCGGGACGCGTTTTGCCGTCGAACACTTGCAAGGCTTGCCATCCTTGCCAGCTGTACTCATGGTTATCCCACATGGGAACAAAGGGCCAGCGGGCACGAGCGTCCTGCAGGTCGGGATCATGCAGGTAGGCGCGATACACGGCACGGTAGTCATCCACGTTGACCGGGATGTGGAAGTCCTCAACTTTCTCTCCTTGAGGATAACGAACGAGTTCCTTCACCTTGCGGTCGTAATAAGTGGCGCGGTCCTCGGGATACCAGACCAGCTCGTAGATGAAGTCGCCCAGGTGCAGAACAAAGCTGAGCCGGTCCTGCTCAGAAGCGTGCTCATCCTCGAAGATCATTCTTCGGTACGCGTTCTGCGCTCCGAGGTTTGCGTTCTGACAACTGACGAACGCGAAATGTACCGGCCGGGAATCATCGTCGGCAGGCGCGGTGATGGTGCGGCCGAGGCGGCTGCCGGAACCCTCAGGATCGGTAAAGCGATACCAATAGACCTGGGCCGGCTTCAGTCCTCCGACCAGCACACGACAGGTCCAATCCGCCTCCGCCGAAATCGACACTTTCTGGGTTGCGATCACACGCTGAAACGCCGGGTCGAGCGCCACTTCGACGGTCAATTCCTCGGCTGGTTTAGGCTGCGGTGCGCGCCGGGTCCACAGCAATACGCTGTTGCTGTCGGGATCGCCGGAGGCTACACCTTCCGGGAAAAGGTCGCGACGCTCGCGCCAGGAAATCTTCGAGGGAGTCGAGAATGAGCGACCCCAAGCCGCTTCCGCACCAAGCACCGCGGCCACAGCCAGAAAATCGCGACGGCTAATATTTCCCATGCTGTAACTCCTTCTTTCCGCTGCCAGGCCCACGCACGGTCGAGATGAGACGTCTCGTCCCAAATCGTGAGGGCGAACCTGTCGGCCGACTATCTTAGACGGTCTAGCGCTGCGAGCGTGAGCGCAAGATCTTTCCTATTGGAGAAAAACCGGGCACAGACGGAATGGGCTGCGCTTTTCTCACGATTTGCTTGCCGGGGGTAGAATAGTCCCATGAGTCCAGACATTTCCGAACTCTTAAAAAAGGCCTTGGCTCTCCCTCCGGAAGCCCGTGCTGCTTTGGCTGGATCGATATTGGAAAGCCTCGACGATGAACCTGCCGACGCAGGTGTCGAAGCCGCCTGGAGTGAAGAAATCAAACACAGGATCGAGGAAATCGACTCTGGCAAAGTCCAGATGATTCCGTACGAAGAAGTGCGCCGCCGCTTGGCGGCACTGTTATCAGATGCCAGCAAGTAAGCCGTACCGGTTCCATCCGCAAGCATGGCAAGAAGTCGAAGCAGCAGAGTCCTGGTACCGTCAACGCAATCCCGAAGCAAGCATCAGATTTCTCTCCGCGATTTACGATGCGCTTGAAAGGTTAGGCCGATGGCCGCAACGCTGGCCAAGCTATCGGCACGGAACACGCCGATTGGTTCTTTACCGCTTCCCGTTTTCCATCATCTATCGGGATGAAGATACTTCAGTAAGCGTCGTGGCCATAGCTCATCACAAGCGTAGGCCGGGATATTGGAAAGATCGGCTGTAACAGTTGCAGATAAAATGGGCAACTTCCCTTTTGTCGGTGATAAATAGGGGACAGACGGAACTGATCCCATTTGCTTTTGTCCAAGCAGATTTCCCTAATCTTTGTAGATACCGTGGGCCGCATCTGGTGGGTGTCCGAATTGGGGGTCACATCCGTCTGTATGAATGCATAAGTGAAATGAAGAAGGGTTCTCGAGCGGCTACGATGCTGAGACCGGCGAGGAAAGCGCCGGCTCAGAAAGCTCACTCGGAGAACCCTATGAACAGCCCTTCACTATATCGGATTCGACGTTCACAAAAAAACCATCAGTTTTTGTGTCAAGACCGCTGCGGGCGAGATCGTGGAAGAAGGCAGCGTGCTGGCGCAACGCGACGGTCTTGCGGCGATGGGCCTCGGCCCGTCCGCAACCCTGGCGGGGAGCGATGGAAGCGACCCTGTTCAGCGCTTGGATCTACGACACGCTGAAAGCCCTACGGCGAGCAATTGGAGATGGCGCATCCGGCCAAGATGAAAGCCATCAGCGCGGGCAAGAAGAAGAGCGACACCATCGACGCCCGCACCATTGCCGACCTGGTGCGCTGCAACCTTTTACCGGCCTGCTATGTGGCCCCGCCGCGGATTCGCGAACTGCGCCGCCTGCTGCGCTATCGCAGCCTGGTGGTGAGCGAAGCGGTGCGCATGAAGAACAAGATGGCCGGGCTGCTGATGGAAACCGGCGCCCTCTACGTGAAGGAGAAACTGCACCGCAAGAAATACTTTGCCAGCCTGCTGGAAGAACTCGAAGAGGTGCCGGAGTCGGTGATCGATCTGCTGCGCTTGAGCCGCGGCGCGCTGGAGATGTTCGAGAGCACGCAGAAGCGGCTGGTCCGCGAGTTACTCGCCGATCCCGAACTGGCCGAACGCGTCGAGCGGTTGATGACGATTCCCGCCGTCGGAGAAATTACCGCTCTGACCTGGGCCCTGGAGGTCGGCGATCCGCAACGCTTTCGCTCCAGCTCCGATGCCATGAGTTACTGCGGACTGACCGCCGCCTTGAAGTCCTCGGCGGGCAAGCAGCAACGCGGACCGATCTCGAAACAGCGCAACCACTGGCTGCAAACCACGCTGATCGAGGCCGCCAAGCTGGCCCCGCGCTGGAATCCGCAACTGGCGGCGCTGCATGCCCGCGAGTTGGAGCGCGGACATCGCAACCGCGCCACTCTGGCCGTGGCGCGCAAACTCGTCGCCTATCTGCTGGCCGTCGACAAAAGCGGTCAGCCCTTCCAACTGCGCGTGCCTTCGGAAGAGCCAACACAAAAAGCTGCCTAAGAAGGAAAAACTTCGAACCCAGCGGCGATCCACCGGCCGTTCCTCGCCAACTCGGGGACTGGGCAGAGGAGTCACGACTCCCGATGCTCCTTACCGTCTGTATCGAGGCCGGCCGGTCAACCCTAACTCATACTTCGTGGACCGGGCTCGCGCCCGTTTCCCGCAAATGGATGTCTGGCCAAGCTGCTGCTTTGGCCGCTCTGCACGATCGCTGGCCGTTCGCTAACTTAACCGCCTCACCCCCGCTTCGAGAGCCTAATCCTCTACGGGACCGGAGACCTCCGTCTCCTCTTGACTTTTACTTATCATGGATGTCCCCGATTTTTAGAGCGCCGAATTTTGTGGAACTCCCGGCTCTTCTCTACCTGTGTGGTTAATTTTTATTGTTATTCATTTTGACTGGCCTAAGCAGATGCGAGAACGTGAGTTGGGCGAGCTTCCACTTGCCGTTTTCCTTGATATATACCTCAGTCACCATAAAAGGATTGGTGACTTCGTGCTCACCGACTACTGCTTGCAAATCAATGTCCTCTAGCAGGATGGCTGTGTTACCAAATATGCGAGCGTCAACTGCGTAAACAAGAGCTTTTTTGTACCAGATGCCACCGCTTTTAATGGTAGCTAGTTCCTGGGTTTTCCCCCATGTCCCTCCCATGTGAGTGAACATGGCTTTGTCATCAAATAGTGTCTCTAAGGAATCGACCTTCTTGTCTGCCATCCAATCCCATTTCATGTTTGAGAGGTTGATGACTTCTTGTTGCTCGGGTGTATGACTTGCGGCAGTTTTAATCGTTTCCGTTGGCGGCTGTGGCGGCTGCTGCGCGTAGGACGATTGCGCAATCATTGTTAATAGAAACAGACCCATAATTAGGGTTAAGGTTTTCATGGCTCTCTCCAGCGTCTTCATTTTGTTTCCCTTGCATCCTCGAATTTATGGGTAAAGGGCCGTCAATTGGTAGCCCGATCCTGCCTACTTATTGCCTATTCCTCTCGTCAGGCGAAAAACCAATGGCTTTGCTGGAGACACGCGGCTATCTTTAATAAGGACGGTGGGGATCGCTAACATGAAGAACACTAGGGAAAAGGCCAGTAAGACAGCAAACCAAGCCCGCGGGTCCCAGGCAGAACTCGCGCAGAAACTTGCCTCCTTCTTGGGCAAGGAAGAGAATCGGACAACAGAGATCCAGGGCGTCAGCCTCCACCAGCGGACTGCGCCTACTCCGTCATGCCGGATGACCTACCATCCGGGAATCATCGTAGTCGCACAGGGGAGCAAGCGGGTCAACCTTGGCCGGACCAGCTTTACCTACGACCAGTCGCGCTTCGTCGTGACTGCGGTCGATTTGCCGATCGTCAGCTGGGTTGCCGAGGCGACCGCGGAGGTTCCCTGTCTCGCACTGTCAATCAAGTTCGATATGGCTATTGTGCGGGAGTTGATCAGCCGTGAGGAAATCCATGTCGCAGAACCTACATCTGAAAGTCCCGCTATATCAATCGGCGAGACCACGCCGGTATTCCTGGACGCATGCTGCCGCCTGGTGGACCTGTTGGATCATCCGCAGGACATTCCTTTTCTGAGCGGCCTTATTCAGCGCGAGATCATTTATCGCGTCCTGCGAGGACGCGTGGGAGCGCGCCTGCGAGCAGTGGCAACACTCGGAGATCAAAGCCATCGGACCGCGAAAGCGATTGCGTGGATCGCCGCGAACTATGCCAAGCCTCTACGCGTGGAAGAGCTTGCACAGGTGGCGAGCATGGGCGTATCCACGCTCCACCATCATTTCAGAATGCTGACCGCGATGAGTCCTCTTCAGTATCAGAAACAACTGCGGCTTCAATCAGCGCGGAGCCTGATGCTGAACAACGGTCTCGATGCCGCCAGTGCAGGCTTTGAGGTTGGCTACGAAAGCGCCACGCAATTCAATCGCGAATACAGCCGCTTCTTCGGCCAACCTCCTATGCGAGACGTTCGAGCACTTCTTTCTCCGGGTGCTTCGAAACTCGAATTGGTCGGGTAGTCTCTGAACTGCGTCATCGCCTCTGTCCCAAGCATGCATCGGATGGGTGGCTCTCCCTTGGAATTCGGGGACATCCATGATAAGTAAAAGTCAAGAGGAGACGGAGGTCTCCGGTCCCGTAGAGGATTAGACTCTCGAAGCGGGTGTGAGGCGGTCAAGTTAGCGAACGACCTGCGATCCTGCAGAGTGGCCAAAGCAGCAGCTTGGCCAGACATCCATTTGCGGGAAACGGGTGTAAGCCCGGTCCACGAAGTATGAGTTAGGGTTGACCGGCCGGCCTCGATACAGACGGTAAGGAGCATCGGGAGTGGTGACTCCTCTGCCCAGTCCCCGAGGTGGCGAGGAACGGCCGGTGGATCGCCGCTGGGTTCGAAGGTTCTACTTCTCAGGCAGCTTTTTGTGTCGGCACTTCCGAGGGGGCGCGCACTTGGAAGGGCTGACCACTCTTGTCGACGGCCAGCAGATAGGCGACGAGTTTGCGCGCCACTGCCAGAGTGGCGCGGTTGCGATGTCCGCGCTCCAACTCGCGGGCCTGCAGCGCGGCCAGCTGCGGATTCCAGCGCGGGGCCAGTTTGGCGGCCTCGATCAGTGTGGTTTGCAGCCAGCGATTGCGCTGTTTGGAGATCGGTCCGCGTTGCTGCTTGCCCGCCGAAGACTTCAAGGCAGCGGTCAGTCCGCAATAGCTCATGGCATCGGAGCTGGAACGGAAGCGCTGCGGATCGCCGACCTCCAGGGCCCAGGTCAGAGCGGTAATTTCTCCGACGGCGGGAATCGTCATCAACCGCTCGACGCGTTCGGCCAGTTCGGGATAGGCGAGTAACTCGCGGACCAGCCGCTTCTGCGTGCTCTCGAACATTTCCAGCGCGCCGCGGCTCAAGCGCAGCAGATCGATTACCGACTCCGGCACCTCTTCGAGTTCTTCCAGCAGGCTGGCAAAGTATTTCTTGCGGTGCAATTTCTCTTTCACGTAGAGGGCGCCGGTTTCCATCAGCAGCCCGGCCATCTTGTTTTTCATGCGCACCGCTTCGCTCACCACTAGGCTGCGATAGCGCAGCAACCGGCGCAGTTCGCGAATCTGCGGCGCGGCCACATAGCAGGCCGGTAAAAGGTTGCAGCGCACCAGGTCGGCAATGGTGCGGGCGTCGATGGTATCGCTCTTCTTCTTGCCCGCGCTGATGGCTTTCATCTTGGCGGGATGCGCCATCTCCAACTGCTCGCCGTAGGGCTGTAGCGTGTCGTAGATCCAGTTGCTGAACAGGGTCGCCTCCAGCGCTCCCCGCCAGGGTTGCGGCCGTGCCGAAGCCCATCGCCGCAAGACCGTGCGTTGCGCCAACAAGCTGCCTTCTTCCACAATCTCGCCAGCCGCAGTCTTGACACAAAAACTGATCGTTTTCTTGTGTACGTCGAATCCGATATAGTGAAGGGCATTCATGGGGTTCTCCTGGTGAGCTTTCTGAGCCGGCGCTTTCCTCGCCGGTCTCAGCATGGTAGCCGCTCGGAGAACCCTTCTTCATTTCACTTATGCATTCATACAGACGGAACTGACCCCAATTCGGCCAGGACACACCGCATGCCGTTGGTCGGCCAGCAACGCGACGTCCGCTGCATGACCACAATTTGGGGTCACATCTTTTGTCCGCCGCGAACCTACTGATGCAATGAGAATCTAGACGGCAACGCTGCCTCAAGATTGATTTGTTCGCCGGTGATGGGGTGGTGGAATTTTAGAAATCTGGCGTGCAGGAAATATCCTCCATCGCCCGGGAGGCCGGGGAGATTTTCAAGAGGCTGGCCGGATAAACGTGACAAAGACCCGGGGGCAGCTGGGACGTTCTCCCTAGGCGCTATAATTACCCATAACGAGGTGCCGGATGTCACAGATGACTCCCGAAGTTGCCAAGCTGCTCGAACAAG
>CAVOVU010000007.1:0-7646 GCA_963699935.1 Terriglobia bacterium | reverse complement strand
CAACTATGGACTACCCCTATTCCCTCTATGAGACCAGCCGTGACTCTCTGCCTGTTTGTCGCGGTTTTCATTGGCGCTTCCCGGGCGCAGGAGCGGCCGTACTTCGTCACCTATTCCCATGAAATGGAAGAACCGGGAAATCTCGATATCGAAATCTTCAACGTGGTGGGAAGGCCGCCGGCCGGAAACCGGTTCATAGGCAGCAATATTGAGTTCGAGTATGGCGCCACCGCCTGGTGGACGTCAGAGTTATATCTCGACGGCCAGATGACGCAGCACGACAGCACCATCTTCACCGGCTACCGTTGGGAAAACCGCTTTCGCCCGTTGTTGCGTGAACACTGGATCAATCCCGTGATTTACGTCGAATTTGAAAATACCAGCGCCGACAAGGCGCTGCGCGAAGTGGTCGGCCACGACGGCAGAGATGATTTTCTTGAATCCAACGCCTCGGCCCGGCAGGAGAAGGAACGAGAGCTGGAGCTCAAGCTGATACTGGGAAGCAATTACCATGGATGGAACATCAGCGAAAACATCATCGCGGAGAAAAATCTTTCCAACGAGCCCTGGGAGTTCGGCTATGCCGTCGGCGCCAGCCGACCGTTGAGCCTGGCGGCGAGCGCGCATGACTGCACATTTTGCGGCGAAAGGTTTCAAGCCGGAGTTGAAATGTACGGCGGTCTGGGTGACCGTCACAGTTTCGGCACACACCTCACATCGCACTATCTGGGTCCCCTGGTCAACTGGGAAGCGCCGCATGGGATGACGCTTTCGTTCTCACCCCAGTTTGGCTTGAATGACTACAGCATTCCGCGCCTCTACCGCTTCGGTGTTTCCTACGAGATTGACCAGTTCTTCAGCCGATTCCATCGAGGGGGCCAATGATCCAGCGGACAGGGCTCACGCTTCTGCTGGTCCTGGTCCCAGCCGCAGTGATGTTCGGCGCCGCCGACGGCAGCTGGATGAAGAACGTGCCCGCCCGGGCTCACGAAGAGGTCAGTCCCTACCGGGGCCAGGACGACGCTATCGCCGCCGGGCGCAGGATTTTCGTCGATCGTTGTTCGCACTGTCATGGCGAACATGCCGAAGGCACGAAAAAACGGCCACCGTTGACCAGTGAACGAGTGCAGCATCAGGCCAGCGAAGGCGATCTGCACTGGCTGCTGGTGAACGGAAACATGAGAAAAGGCATGCCTTCATGGGCCAAGTTGCCGGACCAGCAGTTGTGGCAGGTGATCTGTTACCTGAAAACCTTGCGCCCCTGAATGTGGTTCGCGGCCGAAACCTGATCGCACCTCGAGGAGAGTCAGGCCTCGGACCCGCCGCAGCTTCCTGCCTGGGCCAAGCTCGTACAGCATTCTCCGTATTGACGTTAATCCGCAGAGTTATAAAGTATTTGCGGGCCGTCCTCCCTGCCAGTCTTAACCCTGGCCAATCAAAGTTCAGTTTCATAATCCCGGATCCGGGCCGTACGTTCCCGATCCTGCCCGTGGAGCGATTGTGAAGCGCGACCCGTATTTCCCGCTGTGCTTTCAGGGTCTGAGTTGGAACTGGGCGTAAAATGTAAAGTATTGTAAAGACGGAAGATAAGTCGCAACCGGGATATAATTTTTGGAGTCAAATGCTTACGGATTGTTTGCGCCGCCAGGAGAACGGGAGCGGCTTTCGGGGGAACCACAGAGTGAAAACACGGATCGAGCAAGTGCGGCGCGGGCCAGAAGCGGAGAAGGGGCTTGCCCCGCAGGCCAGCAAATCGTCTCGCCAGCGCGCAGTAGTGGCGACCCTTACTTTGGCGGTCGTATCTGCATCCACACTGGGGTGCTCGGGTTCCAAACCCAACACGGCGCGGGCGTCCACCCAGATGACGGTGCCGGTTGCCGTCGCCACGGCTGAACGCCGCGACGTGCCGGTGTTTCTCAAGGGACTGGGCAGCGTGACCGCCTCCAACACGGTCAGCGTGAAGAGCCGGGTGGACGGACAGCTGGCCCAGATTAATTTCACGGAAGGCCAGCACGTGAAGAAGGGAGACCTGCTGGCGGTGATCGATCCCCGTCCGTTCCAGGTGGCGCTCGATCAGGCCCAGGCAGCTTTGTACCGCGACCAGGCCCAGCTCAAGGACGCGCGGTTGAATTACGAACGCTTCAAAAGCTTGCTGGATGATTCGGGAGCAATGTCGCGTCAGCAGGTGGACACGCAGAGAGCGACGGCAGAGCAGCTGGAGGGTGCGGTGCGCTCCGACCAGGCGGCGATCGACAACGCGAAGTTGAACCTGATTTACTCTCACATCACGGCGCCCATCAGCGGCCGCATCGGACTGAGGCTGGTCGATGTGGGAAACATGGTGCACGCCGCCGATACCAATCCACTGTTGGTCATCACCCAGTTGCAGCCTATTGCCGTCCTGTTCACGCTGCCGGAAGACAGTCTGCCCAACGTGTCGCAGCACATGCACAAGGGCACGCTTCCGGTGGAGGCTTATAGCCGGGACGATCAAACTCGGCTGGCCACGGGAAAGTTGCTGACGATCGACAATCAGATCGATCAGTCCACTGGCACCGGGCGCCTGAAGGCAATGTTCGACAACCCGGACGACGCGCTCTGGCCCAACCAGTTCGTCAACGTGCGCCTGCTGCTGGAAACACACAAAGGCAGCATCACGATTCCTTCCGTCGCGGTCCAGACCGGGCCCCAGGGAAGTTATGTGTTCACGGTGAAACCCGATAAGACGGTCGCAGTCAGCCCGGTCACGGTCTCGTTCACCCAGAATAACGTGGCTTCCATCGCCAGCGGAGTTGCCGCCGGAGATGTAGTAGTGGTGGACGGGCAGGACAAGCTGCAGGCCGGGAGCAAGGTGGATCCGCACACCGGTGGCGGGGGACAGAACCGGAACGCGCAGTCTCCGGCTTCGCAAGTCCAGCCCGAGGCGTCTTCCACCACGGGAGCGCCATGAACCCGTCGCGCCTTTTTATTCTTCGCCCGGTCGCCACCACTCTGCTGATGGTCGGGCTTCTGCTGGTGGGGCTGGTCGCCTACACCCAGCTTCCAGTCTCCGCGCTTCCTGAGGTTGACTATCCCACCATCCAGGTGGTGACGTTCTATCCCGGAGCGGATCCCAACGTGATGGCCTCTTCGGTGACCGCGCCTCTGGAGCGCCAGTTTGGCCAGGTCCCCGGACTGGGCCAAATGACCTCCACGAGTTCGCTGGGCAGCTCCATCATTACGCTGCAGTTCAATCTCAACGAGAACATCGACGTCGAAGAACAGCAGGTGCAGGCCGCCATCAACGCCGGCACCACTTATCTGCCGAAGGATTTGCCCAATCCGCCGATTTACAGCAAGGTAAATCCTGCGGATTCCCCCATTCTCACGCTGGCCCTGACTTCGGACACGCTACCGCTTTCGAAGGTGGAGGACCTTGCCGACACCGCGCTGGCCCAGAAAATTTCCCAGCTTCCCGGCGTCGGCCTGGTTTCGATCAGCGGCGGACAAAAGCCGGCAGTGCGGATTCAGGCCAATCCCACCGCGCTGGCTTCTTATGGACTGAGTCTGGAGGATATTCGCACCGCGCTCGCCGCAGCCAATGTCAACCAGGCCAAGGGTGTGCTGGATGGCCCACGCCAGTCTTTCACCATCGGCGCCAACGATCAGCTGAGCTCGAGCGCGCAATACAACAGCGTGGTCGTGGCCTACAAGAATGGCGCGCCGGTCCGGCTTTCCGATATCGCGACCGCGATCGACAGCGCGGAAAATATCAAACAGGCCGCCTGGATGAACACCACTCCGGCGGTGATCGTAAACATTCAGCGCCAGCCCGGCAGCAACATTATCAGTGTCGCCGACCGGGTCAAGCTGCTCTTGAAGCAGTTGCAGTCGTCGTTGCCGGCCGCGATCAAAGTGCAGGTGCTCACCGATCGTACCGAAACCATCCGGGCGTCGGTAAAGGACGTTCAGTTTGAATTGATGCTCACCGTCGGCCTGGTCGTGATGGTGATTTTCCTGTTCCTGAGAAACCTGTCGGCGACGGTCATTCCCAGCGTTGCCGTCCCCCTCTCCCTGGTGGGGACTTTTGGCGCCATGTACCTGCTGGGATACAGCCTCAACAACCTGACCCTGATGGCATTGACTATCTCCACTGGATTTGTGGTCGATGACGCCATCGTCATGATTGAGAACATCGAGCGCTACCTGGAAGAAGGAGAGTCGCCGCTGGATGCCGCTTTGAAGGGCGCGGGCCAGATTGGTTTCACCATCGTATCGTTGACGGTCTCGCTGATCGCGGTGCTGATCCCGTTGCTGTTTATGGGCGACATCGTGGGACGACTGTTCCGCGAATTTGCCGTGACCCTGGCAGTCACCATCCTGGTGTCCGCAGGAGTTTCCCTGTCGCTGACGCCGATGATGTGCGCCAAGCTGCTGAAGCGCCACGACCCCAAACATCAAAGCCGCTTTTACAAGTCCACGGAGAATTTCTACAACCGGGTCATCGAATTTTATGGCCGTACTCTGAAATTTGTGTTGCAGCACCAGACCATCACCCTGCTGGTCACGGCGGGCACATTGGTCCTGACCCTGTTTTTGTACGTAGTCGTGCCCAAAGGCTTTTTCCCGGTGCAGGATACGGGTGTGATTCTGGGCATTTCAGAAGGGCCGCAGAACACTTCCTTCGCCGCCATGGCACAGCACCAGCAGGCGCTGGCCCGGGTGATCCTCAAGGACCGGGACGTGCAAAGCCTGTCGTCCTTTATCGGAATCGACGGCACCAATGCCACACCCAACAGCGGACGCATTCAGATCAACCTGAAGCCACACGACCAGCGCAAGTCGACCGCCTCCGAGATTATCCGCAGGCTGCAGCCGGAGCTGGAAAGCGTGAAAGACATCACTTTGTACATGCAGCCGGTGCAGGACCTCACGGTCGAAGACCGGGTCAGCCGGACGCAGTATCAATATTCAATGGAAGATGCCGACGCCCAGGAGCTGGCAGTCTGGGCCACGCGGCTGGTGGATGAACTGCGTAAACTGCCTTCCATGCGCGATGTGGCGACCGACCAGCAGAATGGCGGCCTTAAGGCCGAGTTGGTCATCGATCGCGACACCGCGTCCCGCTTGGGCATTTTGCCCCAGGCCATCGACGACACTCTGTACGACGCCTTCGGGCAGCGCCAGGTCTCCACCATCTTCACCCAGTTGAACCAGTACCACGTGGTGCTGGAAGTGGATCCGCAGTTCTCGCAGAATCCGGATTCGCTCAAGAACATTTACGTGCACTCCAACTCCGGGATGCAGGTCCCGCTGGCTTCCTTCAGCCACTTTGAGACATCGAACGCCGCCCTGGCGGTGAATCACCAGGGACAGTTCCCGGTCGTCACGCTGTCGTTCAACCTGGCGCCGGGAGTTTCTCTGGGAGAGGCGACCCAAGCGATACAAAAAACGGAACAGGACATTCATCTTCCGCCCAGCATTCACACCAGCTTCCAGGGAACAGCCGCGGCGTTCCAGAATTCACTTTCCTCCGAGCCCTGGCTGATTCTGGCTGCAATCGTCACCGTGTATATCGTGCTGGGCGTGCTGTACGAGAGCTACATTCATCCTTTAACCATTCTTTCGACGCTGCCTTCGGCCGGCGTGGGCGCCATTCTTGCTCTGCTTTTAACCGGCAACGATCTGGGAGTGGTGGCGCTGATCGGCATCATTCTTCTGATCGGCATCGTGAAGAAGAACGCCATCATGATGATCGACTTCGCGCTGGAAGCAGAGAGAGTGGAGCACAAACCACCGGAAGAGGCGATCTTCCAGGCCTGCCTGCTGCGCTTCCGTCCCATCATGATGACCACCATGGCGGCGCTGCTGGGCGGACTTCCGCTGGCGCTGGGAAGCGGCACGGGATCGGAATTGCGCCATCCGCTGGGTATTACGATTGTGGGCGGCCTGCTGGTGAGCCAGTTGCTAACGCTTTACACCACGCCGGTTGTGTATCTGTGGTTTGATCGCCTGGCGCAACGTTTCGCTCACCTGAATATAGGCAATGCCATCGAGGAACCGGGCCGGGCCTCAGCGGACTAGTTGTCTCTGGATTAGAGAATGAATATTTCCGCGCCATTCATCAAGCGTCCTATCGGCACGTCGTTGCTGGCGGCGGCGCTGCTCATGGCGGGCGCGCTGGCGTTTAACTACCTGCCGGTCGCGCCGCTGCCACAGGTGGAATTCCCGGTCATCTCGGTCGGAGCCTCCCTTCCCGGGCGCGAGTCCCGAGATCATGGCATCGGCGGTTGCGACCCCACTGGAGCGGCAGTTCGGCCGCATTGCCGGTGTCAACCAGATGACTTCGACCAGCCAGTTGGGATCGACGGGCATCACATTGCAGTTCGACCTCAATCGCAATATCGACGCGGCGGCGCGCGATGTGCAGGCCGCCATCAACGCGGCACGCAGCCAGCTTCCCGCCAACTTGCCGGGCAACCCTACTTATCGGAAGGTAAACCCGGCGGACGCGCCCATTCTCATTTTGGCTCTCACTTCCGACATCGTTACCCGGCCACGGATGTACGACGCGGCGGATTCGATCCTCTCGCAAAAGCTGGCGCAAGTGGAAGGGGTGGGCCAGGTGTTCGTGGGGGATCTTCCAGGCCGGCGGTCCGGGCCGAATTGAATCCCACGCTGCTAAACAAGCTGGGAGTGGGACTGGACACGGTGCGCACCGCCCTGGGCAACGCCAACGCCAACCGGCCCAAAGGCGCGATCGAGGGTCCGGTGAATGCCTGGACCCTGGACGCCAACGATCAGCTTTTTACCGCGGATGAGTATCGCCGACTGATCATTTCCTATCAGAATGGCGCTGCGGTACGGCTGGGCGATGTGGGCAGCGTAACGGATTCCGTGGAAGATATTCGCCAAATTGGGCTGTCCGGGGGCAAACCTGCGATCCTGATCGTCATTTTCCGGCAGCCGGGCGCGAACATCATCGCAACCGTGGATCGCGTGCGCGCCACACTGCCTCTGCTGAGATCTTCCATCTCGCCGGCGATCGATGTGAGCGTGGTCATGGACCGTACCACCACGGTTCGCGCCTCGGTACACGACATCGAGATTACGCTGATTATCTCCGTCATCCTGGTCATTCTGGTGGTGTTCGCATTTCTACGCACCTTCCGGGCCACCATCATTCCCAGCGTGGCGGTTCCCCTATCACTCGTGGGAACGTTCGGGGTGATGTATCTGCTGGATTACAGCCTGGATAATCTTTCTCTGATGGCGCTGGCCATTTCGACCGGCTTCGTGGTGGACGACGCTATCGTGGTGCTGGAAAACATTACCCGCCATATCGAGGAGGGCGTGCCTCCCGTGGAAGCCACCTTCCGCGGCGCCCGCGAGATTGGCTTTACCGTGCTCTCCATGAGCACGTCCCTGGTAGCGGTGTTCATTCCGATTCTGCTGATGGGAGGAATTGTCGGCCGCCTGTTCCGCGAGTTTGCGGTCACACTGAGCGTCACCATTGCGGTTTCCCTGCTGGTCTCCCTGACCGTAACTCCGATGATGTGCGGGAAATTTCTGCGCTCGGCGGCGAAAGAAAAGCACGGCCGCATTTATCGCTTCAGCGAGAAAATCTTTGACACCGCTCTTAAACTCTATAGCCGCTCGCTGAAGGT
>CAVOVU010000006.1:0-1213210 GCA_963699935.1 Terriglobia bacterium | reverse complement strand
CAGGAACTCCTCCAGGCGGGGGAGCGGCCTTTGATTCCCGCCCGCAAGAGAAATCAACTCTGCAGGCTTTTGCCCTCCAACAGCTCCATCACGATAAAGGGATGCCCTTCGTGCTCGTCCGTCCCGTAGATAGTGCAGATGTTGGGATGGTTCAGCGCCGAGGCAGCGCGCGCTTCGCGTTCGAAACGTTCCAGCGTCGTTGGGTCACTGGCCAATTCCTCGGGCAGAAACTTCAGTGCGACCAGGCGGCCAGCTTGAGGTCTTCCGCTTTGTACACACCCCCATCCCGCCACCACCCAAGATCGCCAGGACGCGGAAGTGCGCAACCTTCCTGCCAATCAGATTTCCTGCGGCACCTTTCAGGGACACCGCGTCGGGAGCATCGAATGAAATCGAATCTACATAATCCACCGAGACCATCCAGCGATAGCCCCGGCGGGCAAGAGTTTCGATGTAGTGAGGCCGCTCGGCGGAGTCGCCCAGCGCCTGCCGCAGGCGGTTCATGGCGGCGCTGATGCTGTGTTCGAACTCAACGATGGTGTCGTTGGGCCAGAGCTGCTTGCGGATCTCCTCCCGTGTCAGGACCTCGCCGGGGCGGCGCAGCAACAGGGTAAGGATTCGGAACGGTTGTTCAGAGAGGCGAAAGATCTTGCCTGCGTCCGAAAGCAGCTCGCCTGAACCCAGGTCGAGCTGGAAGCCCTCGAAACGCACCAACCCGCGGGAGCTATCGAATTCCTTCACGCCACTCCCCAAGATTTAAGAATTCTACTACTTCGCGAAGGGGCCCCGGATCGGTGCCTAGCACTGTAATGCACCTAAGTGATTGCAGGCAAATTAGATAGTCAGATGACCTGAATATGACGAGACCGTGAGGCCACTTGCATTGAGGCAAGTGCCAAGGTAGCTCAAGGTCGCCCTCACTGCGCAACCGGCGCGGAGAGAAGGCGACATGAAAGCAAGAATCAGGGCCAGCCACCTCACAACCAGGGAAGCGACTTCCTGGTTGCTGATCGCCTGCCGAGGTGTTGCCAGAGTCGTGGTACCAACCTTCACCTTTGCAGCGCTGAGCCTGGCCCCTCGACTTGTATCGGCCAAAGACCATGCAAACGAAGTTCCCTTCAAACTCTATCGGGGTTACGCCATGGTGGCTCGTGGTTCCATCGGGAACCTGCGAAACCTGAACTTCCTCATCGATACCGGAGCAGTACCCAGCGTCCTGGATCGGCGGACCGCTGATGCACTACATTTGACGGGCACTAAGGAAAATCTTTCGGTTTTCACGCAAAAACTGGCCGCCGAATTGGTGATCGCGAACAACGTGCAACTGGGTCCGGTGCGCACTGATTCACTATCTGTTGTCGTGCGAGACTTGTCATTTGCCGAGTCAGCTCTGGGTATCAGAATCGATGCCATGATCGGCTTCGATCTCTTGAGCCAGGGTCCTTTTGTCATTGACTACCAATCCAAGAGGCTCGTCTTTGGTCCGATCGATACCTCACTACCCGTGATCCCGTATTACTCAGGCCCAGGTTACGTTGCCGTTGAAATGAGGATTCAACAAAAGACACTCCTCCTCCTCGTGGACACGGGCGCGAGCGATCTGGTTCTGTTCGGCGACACCACGCTTGACTGTGCGGATGCGGCCACAAATATCGGAAGCCGAACCTGGTCCAATATGAGTGGCGACATCAAGGTCAAGCAAGTACAACTCCAAGGCGCTTACTTAGGCGCCATTGCCTGGGGGGCCCAGGATGTTTTCATTTTGGAGGTTGACGATCGGAGCAAGCCCTCGGGACTCAGCGGCTTGTTAGGAGTGATTTCTTTAAAGGCCCGGCGAGTTGGCTTCGATCCCGACCGAAAGGTTCTTGTATTGGACGAACCAATCATGCGGCAGGAACCGACGAGGGCAAGCCCGGAAACCGCGAGCAAGGAACGACTCTCCAACCTCTGCCCAGCGTCACGCACCCCCGACTAGATATTTGTGGTAAGTAATGAGACGAACTCAGTAAGACCCTTCTGGGCTTGTCGAACGATCTGCCAGAGCTTTCCAGCTACATGTAATCTCGGGAACAGCCCATCTATCATTGTGCCGTAAGATTCCGGTTTATCCAGGTCTTCGTCACAAATTGGCGTATAGTCTTGACCTACGGTGTGTCAGCAGATCCAGGAGAAGGGTTCCCTGGTTCTCTTTCCTGCACTTTTCGCCGCCCTCATTTTTGAGCCGGCCAGGCCCTAAGCTTGTCCGGATAGGAGGGCCGATGATTCTCCGCGGCGCAATCATCCTCGCGTTAATTGTCTTCGGTATTCCAGCGTTCTCCCAAGTACAGAATGGTGAATTTACCGGTCGGATTACGGACCCTTCAGGTGCCGTGGTCAGCCAGGCCCGAGTTCTGATCCACAATCTGGAGACCGGGTTAGTACTGGAGCTCCGCAGCGATGCGGACGGCCTTTACAAGGGCGGCGAACTGATCGTGGGGCGATACGAGATCTCGGTGGAAATGCGCGACTTCAAAACCACTACCAGCGGAGCGCTAATGCTGAACGCAGGCACAGTGGTGCGTGCCGATTTCCGGCTCCAGATCGGACGTTCGGACCAGACCCTGGAAGTGAGCGATGCCGCGCTGGCGGTAAATACCGAAAATGCCCGGCTCTCCCAAACCGTGGATTCCACGATGATCGCCAATTTGCCGCTAAACGGAAGGAACGTCTACGACTTGATCCAGTATGCCCCGGGAGCAACCAATGTGCGCGGCGTGATGTTCGAAAGTGGCGCTAACGCAGTGGTGAACGGGGTTCGAGAAGACTTCAATGGATTTCTCATGAATGGTCTGTCGAATAAGGGGCTGAGTGGCGGGCCGGTTAACCAACCCATCCAGGACACGGTTCAGGAATTTCAACTGGTAACGCTGAACAATTCCGCCGAGTTCAGCAATAGCGCCGGAGCCATCACGAATCTGGTCACCAAGTCCGGCACTAACCAGCTGCATGGCAGCGCCTGGGAATATTTCCGCAACGATGCCCTGGATGCCAACCCCTTCTTTGCCAACCATGATCCAGATCCAGCCAATCGGCCAAAGACGCCTCTGCACTTGAACCAGTTCGGCGCGACTGTCGGCGGACCAATCATGAAAAACAAGCTCTTCTTCTTTGGGGCTTACCAGGGAGACCGTTTTTTGACATCGAGCCCGGGCCCGGTACAGGTAGAGTCTCCGCAGTTCCGCAGGGCAGCGACTGCAGCTTTTCCCAACTCCGTAGCCGCGCTCCTGTACAGGAGCTTCCAGCCCTCCACCCAGGGAACACCCCTGATGACCCTTCGCGACTACGTGGCTAACAGCGAGCTCTCGACCTCGGGGTTTTCCAGTTTCGGGCAGTATCTATGCCCAGGAAGCCTTGATCCAAGCGGCTTTAACCCTACTGCGGCTGCGGCCCTGTCCAACCGCTTCGCGCAACTATTTGGAGTGGAGCAGGACGACATTAATCTGATGAATCGTGCACCCGCCCAAGGCGGCTGCAGGGGAGGCTCACCTTTTGCATTGCCGCAGGCCGGTGCTTTCAACCGCGATGATACGTTTCTGGAACAGGCGATCAGTGTCAACAAGTCACAAGTGGAAGGCAATTTGTTCAACGGCAATGAAGCCTCGCTGCGTCTGGATTTCAACGCCGGTTCCCGAGACCGACTGTTTGCGCAGCTCAACTGGGCGAGGTCAACGGATCTGTACACTGGCAGCCTTAACAGCTTTCGCGGCTTCCTGAATCCTTCATTAGTGACAACGCCAAATCTTCAAATCAGTTACATCCATACCTTTAGCTCGACCGTACTGAATGAGTTTCGGGCGGGGTACGCTGGGAATGGAAACGATATCAGCGTGGATCTGCCCGGTGTGCCAGGGATTGGTTTTGAAGATGGGACTTCGGGGTTCGGTTCTTACAGTGGCTATCCGCAGACATTTCACGAGAACATTTATACGTATGCCGACATGGTCTCGATCAACCATGGCAAGCACAACCTAAAAGCAGGCGTGGACGCCCGTCGGAACATAGAGAATAGCGACTTTAATGTGGGACGGCCTTCCTACTACTTCTTCGACTCTCTGTTCTTCGCGGCTGATGCGCCCTATCTCGAATTTGCCGGAGTCGATCCAGGGTTTACCACAGACAGTCCTGCTCACCTGGAAACTAGTATCCGTCATTGGCGAAACTGGGAGGTTGGCGGTTATCTGCAGGACGATTGGAAGGTAAACCGGCAACTGACGGTGAATGTCGGCATCCGTTACGACCTCTTTACCCGCCATGCTGAACTGAACGATCTGACCACGACCTTCCTGAAAGGACCAGGGCGAAACCTGATCGACAACATCACCACCGGCGCCGGCCAAATCAAGGATGCCAGCATGCCCTGTCCCGGGAATCCCCGGGCGCCCCTGGCTGGGGCGTGCGGTCCTGGAGGTTTTGCATCCTCCTCCACCCTCGGAGCCGGCGATCACAATAATTTTGGCCCAAGAATCGGCTTTGCCTGGGACGTCTTCGGAAACGGCCGAACCTCGTTGCGCGGTGGCTTTGGGCTCTCCTACGAGGGGACGCTCTATAATCCGCTTTCCAATACACGCTGGAACCCGCCCTTTTACTCCGTGGACAACGTCACCAACTATCTGGCCGGTGATGTTAGCCATGTTGTGTACGGACCTGTTGGAGGCGGGGCCCCCACATTCGTCGGGCCCGCTCCCCCGGGACAGAATTCCGGAAGGGGTGTGCAGGCTACGGGGAACATATCTGGTTGGGATCCCTCGAATCCACATGTGGCAGCCAATACGGCCATCGTGTTTCCAGAGGGGATTCGAGACCCTTATGTGGAAAACTGGTTTTTTGGGCTTCAGCATCAAATCCGCTCTGAAATCGTCGTTCAAGTCAACTATGTAGGTACGGCCGGCCACAAACTGTTTCGAGCGGAAGCGGTAAATCGCCTCCCAGGAGCGCGGCTACCGGAAGGAACCTGTGTCACCGATACCTTTGGCCGAAAGCTTTGCAGCCAGGTCAACACCAGCAAGGATGCGAACGGATTTGTGATCAATCCCGTTGGGCGACTCAACCCCAATCAGGGATACCTTCAGAGTCTGGGAGAACGTGGGGAACTCCATTTACCACAGCTTGCAGGTGTCTGCGCAGAAGCGGATGAGCCACGGATTACAAATCGCAGGGAACTATACCTGGAGTCACGCGATTGATTCCGGGTCAACCTGGCACAATGGCTCAACTACGGCAAACGGCTATGCGGCGGGCGATGGAGTCAGCACGGACATGACGATCCCCGGCCTGGACCGTGGTAACGCCGTCTTCGATATTCGTCACCGACTCACCTTCAATTACGTGTGGGAGTTGCCGTTTTTTCAGAAGCCGCACGGAGTGCTGGGGACGGTTCTCGGCGGATGGCAATGGAACGGGATATGGTCGCTGCAGAGCGGCGCCCATTGGTCGCCGTTCCGGGGAGGGGGCTTTGACCCGGGTCCCCGCTTTGACGATGGTGGAACGGGGGCTTGCGAACCGGCCAGCTTTGATCCAACCAAATGCTTCAATGTGGGAGCGGACTACAACCTGGACGGGGTGGCGAATGATCGCCCGAATGCAATCGCGAACCATGTCAATGCCACCCACGCCCAATGGGCCGACGGATTCAGTCTTCCTGACGGTTTTTTCAGCGCACCCTGCCTGGGCTGTGTGGGCAACCTGGGTCGCAACACTTTTGTAGGGCCTGGATATTGGGCAGTGGACACTTCCATCTTCAAGAACTTCCGGCCTTCCGAGCGGTTTCATCTGCAGTTCCGGGCAGAAGCGTTCAACGTTTTCAATCACACGAACTTCCAATTAGGAGGGGCGACAGGGCCAGCGAGGAACAACCAATGGAACCGTCCGAACTTCGGTCAAGCTGGTGGCACGTTCAATCCACGTCAATTGCAGCTCGGACTTAAGCTAAGTTTCTGAGAGTGGGGTAGCCAGCCAAACCGCAACGGAGCTGCCGGGCTTCCCAATCCAATTCT
The DNA here is from genome assembly GCA_963699935.1 of Terriglobia bacterium. GTDB lineage: Bacteria > Acidobacteriota > Terriglobia > Terriglobales > Acidobacteriaceae > JAIQFF01. The sequence continues at coordinate 1,207,178 of CAVOVU010000006.1, read as the reverse complement.
GAATCCTGCGAAAACGCCCGGACGCTGCCTGTTGACCCTGAACGCCCGTCATGAGTTTTTCGTGCAACTCGCGTGTAAGCCTGACGCAAAGGGGAAGTTTCTTGAGACGCGAGATTCCGTGCTCAAGAGCCACTACGGAATTGCCAACTTCTCGAAGGTCCTCGGGACTTCGATCCACGATCGCTCCCGCTTCAGCGGCGAGGAGTTCGCCCAGCGTTGCCTGTGTGCCCTCAATCTTGCTCGATAGGACGGCTTCGCGCAGTACAAAGGGCCGGATCAAGATATGAGGATTGGGAGGGCGACTACCTTCGCCCGCCAGTCTTCGACGAGCCGGTCTGCATCTGAAAGTGCCCCGATCAGGCGCGGTGTCCAGTTCAGTTCTGGAGGCAGGGGCGCTGGCACAAATGCTGAATAGCTGCCCTGCGACACTTTCTTTCCGGGAATGTTGCTGGCGTGGGCCACATCTGCCTTCTCAGCGCCGAAAATAGCGTTCTGCACTATTTTCACAAATCATGATCTTTGCACGAGAAAAATGCAAAAAGGAGCGCATTCGGGCGAGGTTTTTCCTTTGCGCTTGGCAGTCGAAATCTTCAAAAGCGACACATTTACTTACACACTTTCACCTTTCACGCGTTAGGCTACAGGGGGATAGACGAGTACAATACGCTTGGAATCAGTAATTTATAGGCAGCGCCCGGGTGGCGAAACTGGCAGACGCACGGGACTTAAAATCCCGAGACTCGAAAGAGTCGTATCGGTTCGATTCCGATCCCGGGCACCATCCAATTCACTGCACCTGAAAGACTTCAGTTGATTATCCGGTTTGAGTCTTTGGCTACTGGCGCAGCGTCAGACTGCAGACGTGCGGCAAACCATTCGTCCCAGGTCTGCCCGATTGAGCGCTTGTCCCAGGTCTTCCGAAAATCCCTGGCAGTTTTCCACTCCCCGGGGTCTGCAGGTAGGCTGGGTTCGGCGAGAAAACGGCGCGCTTTTCGGGCGCGCCGTGTTCTTTGTACCTGGTCGCGGTGTACCTGGTCGCGGTTAGGCCGCAACCGGAATGGGCTGCGCGTATCCGAGCTGCGTCAACAGCGAGTGTTGATCGTAGTAGACGCCGCCCGAGACTATGCGTCCTTGTTTGTCGAATTGGGTAATTTCACAAAATGGCACAGAGATCCGGCGTCCGGTTGGCTTCAGGGAACCAAACGGTCCGTCGTGGGTACCCGTCGCGGTGAATTGGGCGACCACCACATCTCCCGCATCGATGTATTTGGGATTGGTGATGCGCCCGTCAGAGAAGGCCGCTGCCCAACCTTCTTGCCAGGTCCTGAATTTGTCCCGGCCATTCATGGTTAGGCCGCGAGCATTGTCGGTGTAAACCACGTTTTCCGCGGTGTTCTTCAGAGAGGCTGCGAAGTCCCGTTTGTTCCAGCTTTCGTGGGCGCTCCGAATGGTTTCGACATTGGTGGATGGCATGTGTTTTTTCTCCTCTCGAGTAGTTGGTGGCTTCTATAAAAAGAGGACCGCGGAGCGGAGAACGCGATCTTCAACGTGTGATGTTTTGTTATGTTTTTACCCTACGCCTCTGGGTGTTCAAGGTCAATGCGCGCTGGCGGAAAAGTTTAGACTGGTTGCGGCGTGAGGAGAGGAGCAGTCATGCGAATTATTTCCATGTCAAAACAGGAATGCAGCGGGCTTTTGCAGCGGGTATCCATCGGCCGGCTGGCTTGTTCGTTGAACGATCAACCGTATGTGGTGCCGGTTGCATTTTCGTACGAGCCCGATTGCATCTATATCTTTTCGACCTTCGGCAAGAAGATTGAATGGATGCGGAAGAATCCAAAGGTTTGTCTGCAAGCGGACGAAATCGGAGATCGATGGAACTGGGCTAGCGTAATAGTGACTGGAAGCTACCTGGAACTGAATGTGCCGCAATACCACACCGCCCAGCGGGAACATGCGCGGGAACGACTGGCGGCGCAGTGCTCTGAATGGTGGCGAATTCCTCTGTCGGAGGCACGCGACAGATCGCTGATTTCTTCGATGGAGACTGTGTTCTTTCGCATCGACATCAAGTCGATCAGCGGACTTCGTGCGGTCCCGGAAGCCGACGAGCCGGCTCATCAGGGAACTGGTCATTAAAAGGGAGTTTGGAGGGGGACGGCTCGCCCGTCTTGCACACTCCCACCACAAATTTTGTGCGCTTGGGAGCTTGAGTGGAGAGTGCGTAATTCAGTCCGGGACTGCTGGAGGGAAGCACGAGTCTCAAGCTGCACTGGCTTTCAACCCGGCCTTCAGGTTCTCAATCATCAAGCAGAGTTCATTTCCGAAGCGCCACGCTCCGCTCGGCTTCCAAGACTTTCCCACACCACCAAGCGACGGTTCCTGCAGGCGTGGTCCGCGGTTAGCCTGCTGGGCAGTAATACTTTGTTTACCCGATTGAAAGGTTACCCTGCGGTGCAGTACTCCTGGGAGCTAAGGGCGATAGGGACAGCGCACCGTAGGAGACATCATGAGCATTCGAATAGCTCTATGGACCTTGTGTATGGCTGTTGCCGGTTTCCTGTTGGTGGGAAGCACGCCATCCATCACCGGGGTTACCATCCTGGGTTTAATTACCGGAGCGGCGGCCGGAGTAGCCCTCGGGATCATGTTTACGTACAGGGCGCGACGCAGGCATACATAAGGGAAGCGCTCGCGCTCTTTGTCCGCTTCAATGACGTCGGAGGTTGCATTCTCCTCGATGTCTGGGTCAGACCTATTCTTAAGCGTGTCCCGCCCTGCCATGCTTTGTCGAGCGCATTGCCGTCGTTTCCACTCTGCTGCAATTCAAGCGCGCTTCAACAAATAGGCTGGCTTACGGGATCAGTAGAAGTGGTTGACCAGCATGATGGTTTGTTCCCACTGATCGATTTGAAAGAAGATGACGGACTTCCCGTCGGGTGAGACGGCGGGCTCGACGGCACGTTTTTCGAGGGACATGAGGGAAAGTACTTTCCTGGTGGCGAACTCATAGAAGAAAAGCACACCCTTGCCTCCGTTACTCTCGGTAATGAAGTAAATCCCCGCAGGGCCCAAAGCCCAGCTAAGGGCATCCAAACCTGGAGACTTGATCACCAGAGTTTCTTCTCCGCCGCCTGCAGGAATCTTCCATATCTCATCACTGCGGACCGTCTTGGAATAATAGACAAAACCGTCGGCACTCTCGTTGGGCCAGGTCCCGCCCGCCCTGGTCAGCTGAATGGGCGTGCCACCGGCGTCGGGCACTTTCCAAATTTGATCGGGTTCATTGCCGCGGTTCGACGAAAAGTAAATCCATTTGCCATCATGCGACCAGATTGGAACGACGTTGTCCGCTCCGGGAATAGTGGGGATGAAGCGTGGAGGGCCCCCAGACAGGTCAACCCTATAGATTTCGCTGTGCTCGTTCGGACGATAGTCGAAGGCCACAGAGCGGCCGTCATTCGACCAGCGGGGAGTTCCCGCCACCCCCTTGAGGAAGGTGAGTTGTGTTGGATTGGAACCGTCGCTGCCGGCCGTCCAGATTTCGCCGTAGCCCGTTTGAGTAGACTCGTACGCTAACTTTTTGCCGTCGGGAGAGAAAGAGGCAATACCAATAAAGCCGGCGGAGGGAATTATCAATTGAGCCGGTCCGACCGCATGCCGGGGATCGGTGAGGCCAACCTTCCGCAGGTTGACCTTCATAACCTCGCTGGCGTAGGCGAGCCGATTTCCAGTTTGAGCAATTGCCGGGTCCTTGGCACGAGTACCGACTCCTTCTACCCGTCTGGGAGCCCCCCCGTAAGCCGATATGCGCCACAGAGTACTCAAGCCACCGCGGGCGGAGGAAAAAATGATTTCCCGGCTGTCCGGTGTCCAGGCCAGTGGGCCATCCATGGGGCGGTTGTCTGATGTCAACCGCTTTGCTTCTCCGCCAGCAGTGGGAACAACATACAGGTCATCGACCAGCCCAGGGCCGCTGGCCCGAAGGAAGGCGATGGACTTCCCGTCGGGCGAAAAAGCTGGGCACCAGTCGCTATATTTGGGAGGGGGAGAGGTTAGCGGCTGCCGGGAGGAATCCTGCAATGAGACGACAGTGATGGCAGGCCGCTTTTCGGGTGTAGAGAGCGCGCTGACCGCCAGGTATCTGCCATCTGGAGACCACGAAAAGAATGGCAGCATGCCGATGTGTTCCTTAAAGACGCTCTCCTCGGAATAGATCTCCCTGGGCGTGCCACCGAGAGCGGGCACGACATAGATCGTGCGGCCCCCTGGGTGGCCGCGGGCGAAGGCAACCGTTCGCGCGTCGGGTGACCAGGCCGGGCAGCAGTCGTCGGGGTTTGACGTCAAACGCAGAGGCTTCTCTCCGCCAATCATTGTTGTATAAAGTCCTTCGCTCCCGTCGGGTACGGCGTTAGACGACATGAACGCCACCTGATTGCCATCAGGCGAAAAGGCGGGACTGTCCTCCATCTCAGACCTGCCCGTGAGGGGCACGACTTCTACCGTCGTCCTGCTTTGCCGCTCCACCCTAGATAGGTAAAAAAAAGTCATCGCGAAGGCTGCGAGCAGAACGGCCGCGGCCGCCGTCCATTTGATCCAGCCGGAGATGCGCGCGGATTTCCTGGGCGGAACGCCCGCCGACTGCTTCTCGTCCGCGACCTGCACTGGAGCGATGAATCGGTAGCCCAGTTTCGGTACCGTTTCGATGAATTGGGGGCCTTCGGCGGAATCTCGCAGGACTTCACGCAAGCGCTTGATGACGGTGTTCAGGCCAGTGTCGAAGTCAACAAAAGTGTCGGCGGGCCACAGCGCACTACGGAGCTGTTCGCGGGTCACTAGCTCTCCCGGATGCTCCAGGAGTTTCAACAGGACTACAAAGGACTGTTCCTGAATCTTGATACGGACGCCGTCTCTGCGCAATTCGTGTCTGCGAGAGTCAACCTCAAATGCGCCGAAGCGGTACATCGCGAAACCTGCTGGTGGTCGATCTCCTAAGTCAGGGCCGCCGCGAGTTTAGCACAACTTTCTCCCAGTCCCCGATCCCGCCACTCAAGCATTCATCCTGCTCAAACCGCAAGAGTTCCGGTGCCACATGAATTCCAGATTAGTGTCAGGGCCCGTCCATGGCAGGCCGTCCTGAGATGACCGAGTGTTGGCGCTCCCGCACCCGCGGGCGGAGACAGCGCCATGAAAAAGGAAGGGATTTGGTGGGGAAGACCTGGCTGGATCCCGCGGGTCGTGACCCTCATCGTTTTCCTCGTGGTTGTGGGCAGGGCGCAGGCGGCGCTGGCTGGCCCTGGCGAAAACAGCCCGGGAAACGAGGACTCCAATACCATCCCATTCACGTTACGCGACGGTTATCTGATCGTTGTGGAAGGGCGGATTGGAGCGCATCGGCATCTCAAGCTGGTTCTGGATACGGGCGCAACCCATAGCGTATTGCGGCCAGACCTGGAAGCAGAGAAGCCCACTTCGCGGCGGACGGCGCGCATCGTCAATCTTGATCATGTGCTCACGCAAGACCTGGCGGAGGTCTTCGACTTCGCGCTCGGGCCAATACGAATACCAATTTTGCCGGTAATGCTGAACGATATGGGTTATCTGCGCGAAATTGTCCCCGGTGTCGATGGACTCATCGGTTTGGATGTGCTGCGGGGGCGAAGTTTCAGCATTGATTTTAGCCGAAGGAAGATTATTTTCGGTTTCCCCTCGACGTTGCGGTCCAGCGCGAAGATGGACATGGATGAAGCCTATCTGGCGGTGGAGCTTCAGATGATGAACCGGCCCGTGCGTCTCCTGCTGGATACTGGCGTGAGTGCGATTCTGCTCTACCGTGACCGGATGGGAGATCGATTGCCGGAACTGAGAGTGGAGCGGCAGATTCGAGGGGCCAGCCTGGGCGGAGCCGCGACGCTCGATGTCGTCACATTGCCGGGGGTGCAGTTGAACGGGACCGATCTGGAGCGGCATGCAGTGCTGTTGCGAAACTCGCCGCCGGGACTGTTGCCGCGAATAGACGGCTACATGTCGCTGACCGCACTGGGCGCTCGGCGGGTCAGCTTCGACTTCGTAAGCCACATTTTTAGTTGGGAGTGAACCTGGACGGGCTACAAACCCTTAAGCCCAACCGGGTAACGATTTGAGTCCGTCCCGCGCACCGCCTAAAACCCTGCAGCGTTCGCGGAAATCAAGGAGCTTGCGCCTTTCGCAACAAGCTGGTTCTTCCCCTGACATAAAGCGGCTGAAAATAGGCTAAACTACCGACCGCCACGGCGGTCACGCCGCGAGGACCCGGGGATGGTTGCAGGATTCGCAGAGAAGTGGACAAGCGGGGTGAGGACCCTGCGGGACGGGGTTGCCGCTGCTTGTCCGGGGCGGCTCAGCTCCAGGGTGATTCTACTTTGGGTGCTTGCCTGCTCGCTGCCCGGGTTTGCCCGGCAGGACGGCAGTGCGCCTATCTCCACGAAGCCCAATATTCAAGTTGATCTGGCCTCTGCGGAGTACATGGGGCTTTCCCGCGGGGCCCGGCTGTCGGGCGCCGCTAACGTTTCGCTGAATTTTCTGGATGCCCGCCATGTCCTGCTGACTTTCAATCCGAAGAAGCTGTTCACGCGCCAGCCCGACTGTCCGCCGAATCACGATGACCGGCTCATGCACGTCGCGGTCCTCGAGGTTCCCAGCGGAAGAGTACTCAAGCAGGCGGACTGGTACCTGCACGACGCGCGACGCTACCTCTGGGAATTGGGGCCGGGAAAAATTCTGCTGCGCCGCCTTAACCGGCTCTACGAAATCAATGCCGACCTTGAAGAAAAACTGGTTCTCGACTCTCCCCAGGAACTGCTTTGGGTGTCGGTCACGCCGGGTGGCAAGCAGATCATCGCGGAAACGAAAGTGCCGGCAAACGACAACCAGGCAAGGGACAAAGTCCGGGCAAGAATTACCTTCCTCGATTCCAGATCCATGGCCGTGCAGCGCGTCATGGAGTCGCAGGGCACGATCAATCTGCAGGGGACCGATTCAGGTTTTACCGATGTGAGGAATTACGGAGGAGTGTGGCTGGTGCGCTTCGGCCCGGCGGTGCGCGATCGCGTCAACATCACGCGAGTAAAAGCGCGGCGCCCGCCCAACATTCTTTACAGCAGCGCCAATACAATGCTGATCGGCCGCTGCTCGCTCTCCGGAAACGACTATATCGTCAGCGCGTTCACGGTGACGGGAACTCACTTATGGAAGCAGCGTTGGAGCGAGTGCCGGTACACTCCGGCCATAGCCGTAAATGAAGACGGCAGTCGCTTCGCCGCCAGCTCCCTCACGGTCTTGTCAGACCCCGCGTCTGCGGACGGAAATGGCCCTGAGCAGGACGGCCTGGAACAGACAGTGCAGGTCTTCGATACCGCGGGCGGCGATTCGGTGCTTTCGGTTCGAGTGGCGCCGCCGGTCCTGGATGGTGTGAACTACGCGCTCTCGCCGGACGGAGCACAACTGGCAGTGTTGCAGGCAACTACTCTGAACATATATTTCCTGCGGGAGATGTCCGCGGACGAGCGCACGAAATATCTCGCGATCAAAGACGATACCCCCGGATTGTATGTGCCTCCGCCGCGGGCCAACGGGGATTCCGCTCCTGAAACGATTGAGATTTCGGCCGCCGACAATTCGGGTGCGCCGGAGCCCGCCACCGCTTCCACCCAAGCCACGGCGACAAGTTTGGCGAAAGGTGCAGCGACTCCTGGATCGAGCGGGACTGCTTTGGCTTCTGTAGCGTCGGTGAGCTCGTTGCCGCGGACGGAAGGCGGCGCCAGGTCGGATCCGTCCACATTAACTTTCCGGACCGGCACCCAGGTGGTGGCGTTGGACGTGGTCGTGACCGACTCCAGAGGCCACGTGGTAAAGGGCTTGCAGCAGGGCGAATTCAGCATCGGGGAAGATGGCAAAGCCCAGGCACTGCGCCACTTCCGGGAGTATTCGCGAGAGCAGGTTCCACCACCTCCTCCGCCGCAGGCAGAAGCGGCGAAGCTTCCCCCGAATATCTTTTCCAACTACACCCAGCCGTCGGAGCCCGGTGCGGTGACCGTGGTCCTGCTCGATTTGCTCAACACGCCAATGGCAGACCAGAGCTACGCCCAGGCGCAACTCATAAAGTTCTTGAAGACCAAGCCGCAGGATGCGCAATTTGCCCTGTGCACGCTGAGCAACAAACTCCAGATGATCCAGGGTTTCACCCGGGACGAACGCGTCCTATTGGCCTCGGCCCACGGCAAGAAAGCGTCCTTCCGCAATAAGTCTCTGCTCGACTCCGATGCGGCGCCGATCTCGATGGAAGCGGGACAGGCCACGGCGAAATTTCTTCCCAACCTGGACTTTTTTGTGCAGGCGATTGAACTGCAGCAGTCGGAGGCCCGGGGCCTGGACGCAGACCGGCGAATGATGGTTACCGTGGATGCCTTTGCCCAGTTGGCGCGCTATCTGTCCGGCATCCCCGGACGGAAGAACCTGGTATGGCTGTCAGGCTCCTTCACCCTGGGAATCTCTCCCGACACCAGCGGGCAAGACCCATTCATTCAGGCGCGGAATTACAGCGAGAACGTGAAGCGAGTTTCGAATCTTTTTGCGGAGGCGCACGTGGCCGTGTATCCGGTGGACGTGCGGGGACTGGTGACCGACCCGCTGTTCAGCGCTACCAGCAACGATACGCTCGCGCCTTTATCCATGCAGGGGTCAACCCCCGGGCCCGCAGGCGGACGTGGAAGCGGAGACTTTCCCGGAGCCAAGCGCAACGCCAGCACCGCGGTACCGATCGCCGCCATGCAAGCCTCGGCTGACCAGTTCGGCCTGGCACAAACGGGCGAACACGCCACTATGGATAAGCTGGCGGCGGAAACAGGCGGACGCGCCTTCTACAATACCAACGGCATCGCCAAGGCGATCGACGCGGCAAACGAGGAAGGCGCGAACTACTATGCGCTCTCCTATACGCCCGCCAACAAGAACTACGACGGATCGTTTCGCAAAGTGAAAGTTTTGCTGGCCGGGAAAAAGTATCACCTGGCGTATCGCAGCGGCTACTACGCAGTCGATCCTCATGTCATGGCCAGGCCGGAGAAAGATATGGCTTCAAGCCTGGCCATGGCCGCCATGCAGCAGGGATCGCCCCAGTCACGCCAGATCGTGTTCGGGGCGAAGGTAGTTCCGTTGGGCCAGCCCAGGATGGTGAAGGATGCGCCCGCCCTGAGTGCCAAGGCCGCAAAAAAGAAGCGGAAGGGAGAAACAGAGCCGGTTGCGATGCAACTTTATTCCATCGACTATGCCGTGACTCCCGCAGACCTGCGCTTCAATCCCATGCCGGATGGGACCTATCACGATGTCATCAATTTCATGGCAACCGCTTTCGACGAAGAGGGCGTAATGGTGGCGAGCCAGATCAGCCAGGTGGCCGCCGATCTCAAGCCGGAGACGTTTCGCGACATCCAGTTGGGTGGAGTTCGCGTGCATCAGGAAATCGATGTTCCCGTCAAGAGCGTCGCCCTGCGACTCGGAGTGGAGGACGTGGCCGACAGCCATATTGGCACCCTCGAGATTCCACTGCCGGTCAAGGCCCCGCCGGATGCGCCGGCGGTAGCGCGGCGTTCCCTGCCTCCGGTTGAACGCGATTGACCTTGTAGCGCCGGCGTCCCGCCGCCTCGGCGCGTACAATCCGCCCGCGATTCCAATTTCACTGGCGGCGACCTTTACTCCCGGCGGCGGGCGGGACGCCCGTCGGACAGCCGGCGAGACGCCGGCGCTACGGTGAACCTAGCGCTCGGTTTATTCTCTGCAATCCTTCGCGAAACATTTCCGTGTCCACTCCCATGCCGATGCGGAAATGGTTGGGCAGGCCGAAAAAATGTCCAGGCACAGCTGAGGTTTCATATTCGGTGCGCAGCCGGGACAGGAAGTCATCCACGTTGCCTTTCTTCAATCGCAGAATGGCTGTCGTCCCGAATTCGGTGCGGGGAGAAGAGATGCCTTCCTGTCTCGCCAGGAAGTCTTTAAGCAGGGCGCGGTCGGCTTCTACAATCTTCCGCGCGCGCATCGCGGATCTGCGCCAGATGTTCCATTGCGACGACGCTCAACAATTCGGCGGGATGTGCGGGGATCGATGCAAACAGATCATTCAGCCGCCACATGGCGCGCGCCAGGTCGGGCTCCGCCAGGATCCAGCCACAACGCAGGCCGCTCAGGCCGTAAACCTTGGTCAGGCTGCTGGTGACGACGAACTCCGGTCCCAGAAGATAGGCGGTCTTCGGAGTGTTGGTGTAAACCGCGTCGAGATAAACTTCATCGACCAGTACGCGCGCTCCGATACTGCGCGCCAGTTCGCCAATCTCACGCAACACGGAATCGGGGGCCAGAACGCTGCTGGGATTGTGCAGGTTGGTGAGCACGATTAATCTTGTCTTCGGCGTGATCGCACGCCGAACTTCGGCGGGATCGAGAGCGTAGCCGTTGTTTTCGTCGCGGACGAAAGTCTTTACCGCAGCACCCAGATACAAAAGCGTGGAAGTAAGTAACTCATAGGTGGGTTGTTCGATGAGAACTTCGTCGCCAGGATCGAGCAGCGCGGCCATGGCAAGATGATTGGCCATAGAGGTGCCGTCTGCGGCCACCACGCAATCGGGATCGACGCCGCATTTCTTGGCGATGGCGTGCTGCAGGGGAGCGTAGCCATAAGTGCTGTCACCGTTGATCTCCAGCTGATCGATGGTTACGGGAAGGTCGCGCAGGGGAAACGAGCCCACGCCGCTGGTCGCGAGATTGTACTTCGCGCGGCCCTGGGTCTTTGCCCAGAGCATGTAATCGGAATGTCGATGTCTCATAGGTTCGGCGCCGGCGGATTTTGCCGCGCCCTGCGGCTCCAGTACAAATATACCGGGAAGCCGGCCAGCAGAATGACCAGGCCGATGGCAGAATTCGCCGGGAAGGTCGCGACGGTTGTGATCACGATGGCGGCACAGGCCAGCACGAAAAGCCCTGTAGTGTAAGGATGGCCCGGAGCCAGATACAGCTTCTCAGGCGAGGTTGCGATTCTTGCGACGAAACACAAAGAGCGATGCGGCGGTCAGGCCGAAAGAAATAAAATCCACGGAGATCACGTAGTTCAATATCTGCTCGTAGCGACCGGAGAGCGCGATTACAGTGGCGGTCACGCCTTGCAGCACGATGGCCACAACCGGAACGCCGGTGCGGGGAGAAAGCCAGCCTACGCTCTTGAAGAAGAGGCCGTCGCGGGCCATGGCGAAGTACACCCGCGGCGCGGTCAGAATTCCCTGGCTCAGAAAGCCCAGCGTGGAAATCGCGATGCCGAATGCAATCCACTGCGCGCCCCGCTCACCCAGCGCGGCGCGCATTACGGCCGACGCGGGAATGCGAGTGGCGGCCAGCCCGTCCGGGCCGAGCACGCGCAGGCAAACAAAATTGACTGCCAGATAAAGGACCACCACGCCGATCACGCCGATGATCAATCCGCGGGAGAGATCGCGGCGGGGATTGCGCATCTCGCCGGCCACGAAGCTGGCAGTCTGCCAACCGCCGTAGGCGAAGGCAACAGGAATCATGGCGGCGCCGATCGCGCTGCCAAGTCCCAGCGAAACCGGGCGGTCGAGCAACGGCAGGGCGTGCACCGTGCCGCCGCCCCAGAGCATTCCCACCACCACCACGGCGGCGATGGCGGCGGCCTTGAGCAGCATGAGTACGCTTTGCACATTGCTGCCGGCGCGCACTCCAAAGCAATTGATCGCCGTCAAACCCATCAGGGTCGCGGCGGCGATCAGCCCATCGCTGACTGAGAGTCCGGTGATCTCGCGATAGTACCGGCTGAATGTGACCGCCACCGCCGCCATCCCGCCGGTCTGAGTCACCAGAAGAAGCACCCATCCATAAATAAAAGCCACCGAGGGATGGTATGCCTCACGCAGATAGAGATATTGTCCGCCCGCGCCCGGCAGGCGTGACGCCAACTCGGCCCAGATGAAGGCGCCGAGCAGGGCGAGTCCTCCGCCCAGGAGCCAGACGCCGAGAATCAAAAACGGAGTGTGGACGCGGAGCGCGACAACGTAGGGATTGATGAAGATACCGGAGCCGACAATGCCGCCCATGACGATCATGGTGGCGTCGAATACTCCGAGCAGCTGCCGGGGCTTGACGGGATCCAAGAATCAGCCTGCCATTTGTCGAGTCCAATCAGACACGTCGCGGCCTACTACGGGACTTGACCGCGATCACCTTACCACAGCCCTCTATGATGCCAAGATGCGCTGAGTTCGCGTGCCCTGGGCTGACATAAGTGTGTCCAGTAATTGTGTCCAATAATAAGGAGCGAGGCCGGCTACTTTGCCATTCCGTCGTTGGGCTTGGTCAACAATCCTCGCTGCCGCATCCAGTTTGCCAGTAAGGCCGGCCACTCGCCCAAAGCAGGATTGCCCAGGGCGAGACCAACTCCATGCGGACCCTTCTCGAAGACATGGAGCTCCGCTGGAACCCCGGCTTTGTGCAGCGCCACGTAAAAGCTCACGCTATTCTCCACCGGCACGACGTCATCATCGCTGGTGGCGAAAAGAAATGTAGGCGGAGTCTGAGGCGTGACCTGACGTTGGTTGGAGAGTTCCTCGACCAGCTTGGGGTCGGGATGGTCGCCCAGCAGGTTCCTGACCGACCCCTGGTGGGCGTAAGGCGCTTCGAGGGTGATCACCGGATAGCCGAGGATCGCGAAATCAGGCCGGCTGCTGGCGCGATCGATGGGGTCGGCGGCTGCGGGATTGCCGCTGTCGAAGTGAGTCGCGGTGGTCGAAGCCAGATGTCCGCCCGCCGAGAAGCCCACCATCCCAATGCGGTCAGGCGAGATCTCAAATTCCCTGGCCCGGCTGCGCACCAGCCGGATTGCCCTCTGCGCATCCCCCAACTCGATCGGGTGGTGATAACGCGGTCCCAGCCGGTACTTGAGAACGAACGCGGTGATTCCCAGCGCATTGAACCAGTTCGCGACTTGGCGGCCCTCGTGGTTGGAGGCAAGGAATCCGTAACTGCCGCCGGGGGCAACAATCACTGCGGTGCCGGAGAGGTTAAGCCCCCAGGGGCGATAGACAGTGATTGTGGGCTGGTCGTCTTCGCTCTGTCCCAACGCTCCTGGAGCGCTGTTTTGCCACAACAGAATGGTCTGCGGCTCAGCCGTGAGATCGTGGGCCACCTGACCAGGAGCGAAGGTTGCGGAAGCAATGAAAAGAATAACGATGGCACAGGTTCGTCTTATCATCAGAATCCTAATGTGACAGTCCTACATAATTTCCATAGCCGACGATCACAGTCGATCCTACGAGCAGCAGAAGCGCCAGTGCCAGCAGCCGGCCCGCCTGCACTCCTGCGCCTTTCCATTCTTTCAAGCCGATGCCCCACAGGCTGCTGAAGATGATGATGCTGGCCATGTGCAGCGTCCAGCTGGAGAATTTGTACTTGCCCATCTGGGTCTCGCCCATCGAATAAAAGAAGAACTGGAAATACCAGGTAGTGCCGGCCAGAGCGCAGAACAAGTAGTTGGCCAGCATGGGAACTCGCGCTCCGTCTGCCTTTCGTACAGGGGGCGCCTCTTGTACCGCCACGGACGACTGCGCCCGCAGCTTGCCCGAGGGCATATGCTCAACCACTTCCCTGCTGGGCGCATCGACGGCGGTCTCGATAATAACCTCGTCGTGATTTTGCTGATCGGGCTCACGCGAAATCGAAGTGAAGTACTGGTAGCCCGTCTTGTTGCGGATATTCAGAATAACGCACCATATGAAATTCGTGGTGAAGCCTCCCAGCAACACTACGACCAGCACCGGCAAGCCTTGCCACAAATCCGGGGTACCATGCTTGATCGTGAGTGCCTTGATGGGATCTCCCGCGGCCAGGCCGTAGGCAAAACATGCGCTCATCACACCCGAGAGGACGGCCACGCCGACGCCCTTCTTCAAATCAAATTCCTTGATCGTCTCCTTTTGCTGTTCCGGCGACATGGACCGCTCTTTGTAGATGCCCGCCAACCCCGCTGCCGCGATGCCGAGCAGGCAAACAAAAATACCCAGCAGAATGATTCTCCCGGAGGACGTCCCCACGACCTGGGTCATAAATTCGCCGCGGAAAATGGGCGGAATCAGCGTCCCGAAGGCGGCGCAAAGGCCCAACACGACAGCCATCCCAAGCGACAGCCCCAGATAGCGCATGGTCAGCCCAAAGGTGAGGCCGCCGATTCCCCACAACAGGCCGAAGAAGAATGTCCAGAAAATGACCGTGCCCGGGGTTTCGTGGAGCACCGGCATCAGGTCCCGGGTCATGAGCAGGGCAAAGAACCAGGGAGCGATAATCCAGCTGAAAAAGCCGCCAGCCAGCCAGAATGTTTCCCAGGCCCATCGCTTTACTCCACGATAGGGCACGTAGAAACTGCCGGAGGCCAGACCGCCCAGCCAGTGGTACAACACTCCAATTACAGGATTTGGATTCATATCATCCTCGGGACCTGGACTTCACCTGTTCCACCTTCGCTCAGCACACCTGAACGCACTCGATTCCGATCAGGGCGCCGAGCTTCTTGAGCTTGCTCGCAACGTGCCCCACTCCTACCGCACAGTGATGCGCCGGGCCGTGCACGTTCCATTCATTCATGAAATTTCTCGCGCCGATAGGGAATCGATAGCGGCTGTTGGTGTTCCCGATTTCCAGAATCGGGCCGGCGACCGAATCGCCCTCGGCCATCAGCAACTTCAACTTTCCATCGACGGTTTGAATCACCGACAACAGGGTTACCGGACCATGCTTCACTGACATTTCCACCGACAATCCCCGGCCCACTTTGCCGTGATAGACCTTCAGCGGGCGAACCTTGGTCTTGCCCTGGGCGATGGCGATGTGTCCCGGGCCATCGTGTCCCATGAGCAGAATGTCGTCCGTAAAGTCCGCGGCGTAGTATTCAGTGAACGACCCGCCGGCACCGAAGCTATCCATGATCTTCATGGCCTGCGCGTTTTTGATCTCGTATTCTCCGGCCACCGGAATTCCCCGCGCCGTCAGCAGGCTGGTGCCAAGGATAATCGAGCTGACGGCATCTTCGTTCTCCGGATTGCCCGTCCCCTGGTAGTAGTAGGCGAGAGAGCCCAGCTTGTGGATCTCGATCAGCCGATCAAGGGCGACCGAGGTGCGTGCCGCGCGCTCCAGCTCTTCCGGCGAGCAATCGGGCTGAACGTCGAAGCTGACCCGAAAATCCGCGATCCGTCCCTTGATTTCAGAATCTGAAACCTGCCGCCGCAGCGCTGACAGTTCATCCACCTCAACTACTTCAATATGTCCGCCGAAATGCGCGCACTGCTGGGTGAGGTCAGAGTAGATGTCGAGCATTCCGCCGTAGTAGTGGCCCATCACGCCGAGGCGATTGTGTTCCATGGTGTGGGCGACGCGGGCGGCTTCAACCCATTCCGTGATTTCGGTCGCGGCCACCGGGTCGTTCTCCAGCGTGCCGGTTACCTGGAAAAAGGGAATTTTGCAGCGGTTAAAAACATTGGCGATTTCCGGCACGGGGCAAGCCTGGCAGTAGGCCAACCATTCGCCGGTCATCTTCGTGCGGTCGCCCAGGCCATTGAACCAGTCATAGTCAATGGCCGCGGAAGGACTCAGATTCAAGATGATGACGGGGACCCTGGCCCGCCGGACTACCGGAAGCACGGTCGAAGAAAGCGCGTAAGTTGTGACGTGGAGAAAGATGAGATCAACGTCGGCGCGCCGGAACTCGTGGCCCGCCGTGAGCGCTTTCTCGGGCGTGTCAATCAATCCCAGATTCACTACCTGGGCGCCCGCCCGTTCGAGCTTTCTGGCGACCTGCTCGGCGTATCCCTTTAGACGCTCTTCCAGGCCGGGGAACTGCGGCCAATAGGCGTCCAAGCCAATCCCGAAGAGCCCAATCTTCGGCTCGGCGTATGCTCTGGGCTTGTCCATTGGCGAATTTGTGCCGGCACAAATCTACTCGCTGCAAGCGGCTGAACTGTAGTATTCTGCGTCGGTCGTTGTCAATAGTAAGTTTATTTTCCTATTGAATTTTGCCGCAAATCCCCGCACAATGCTGCGTGCTTCCCCGGAGGATTCGGATGAATCGATATCGGCCATCCCTGTTGCTGGCTGTGTTTTTCTCGGTAGTCGCAGTATCCAGTTCTTTGGCCCAGGCGCCGGCAACATTGGCCGCTCATTGGGACAAAGTTACCGGAGTCTCCAAGACCACCGCAACTCTGCAGGTGGTGGTAAACCCGCCGCTGCGCCGCGGGTCGGCGATCCACGACAACGCCTTCAAGTCTCTGCACGACATTCAGGCCGATTACGTGCGCTACGTCCCCTGGCTGCCTTATCCAAAACTCGGCATAGCGGAACTCGAGCCTCCGGCGAATGGAAAGACTTCGTGGGATTTTTCGCTGATCGATCCCATGACCATCGATTTTCTCGAGGCCACCAAGGGCCACTCCGTGATCTTGAACTTCAGCACGATTCCGGCCTGGATGTTCAAGACCGACAAACCGGTGACCTACCCGGCCGACCCCGACCAGCCGGTATGGGATTACACCCAGGGCACCGAGCTCCGCGATCCTACTATGAAGGAGGTCGGCGACTACTACGGCCGTCTTTTTTCATGGTACACGCAAGGCGGATTTACCGATGAGTTGGGCAAACGGCATGAGTCCGGATATCACTACTCCATTCCCTACTGGGAGGTGCTGAACGAAATTGAGTTCGAGCACCAGATGACGCCCGAAACCTACACCAAACTCTATGACTCGGTAGTCGAATCTATTCGTCGGGTTGCGCCACAAACCAAGTTCGTGGGCCTGGCGCTGGCCCAGCCTTCGACGCATCCCGAGCAGTTCGAATACTTTCTCAATCCCAAAAACCACAAGCCCGGCATTCCCCTCGATTTCATCTCTTATCATTTCTATGCCGTCCCCACCGGCGATCAGGACCCTGCCATGCAGCCCTACACGTTCTTCGCCTATGCCGACGGCTTCCTTAGTACGGTGCGCTACGTGGAGTCGATCCGGAAAAGGCTTTCGCCGGAAACCAAGACAACCATCGACGAAATCGGCGCCATTTCAGCCGACGACGTGATGCAGGACCAGCCCGGACACGTGACCCAGCCGATCCCGAATTCCTACTGGAACCTGACCTGCGCCCTGTACGCCTACATCTTCGGCGAGTTGACCCGCATGGGAGTGGATGTCGCGGGCGAGTCGCAACTGGTGGGCTATCCCACGCAGTTTCCCTCGGTTTCCATGGTCGATTGGAATACGGGCAAGCCCAACTCGCGCATACGGGTGCTGAGCCTGCTGCGCGAAAACTTTGGACCGGGCGACAAGATCGTGGAAACCGAACCTTTCAACCGGTCGGTGAACTCGTATCTTTATTCCCTGGCGGTGGTGAAACCGGATGGCAAGCGGCGTATTCTGCTGGTCAACAAGCGGGACCGTCCATTTGACATCACGGTGCCAGGCGCCACCGGAGGCCAGGAAGACTACGTGGACCAGACCACGGGCTTCGATCCTCCGGGCTCGACCAAGCTGACCAGCGAGAAGATCACACTGAACGGCCTCGCGGTGGCCGTGGTGACGCTTCCTTGAACCTGTAGCGCCGGCGTCTTAGCTTGCCGGGGCGGGACGCCCCCACAGCCTGCCCCGAGCTTGTCGAGGGGACAACCGCCGGGACGACGGCGCTACGAGACCCTGACCTGAGGAGGTCCGATGCCGCGAGTAGCCTTTCGTCTGCGAATCAAGGCCGATGCCATCGCGGGATATGAAAAAGATCATGCCAACGTGTGGCCGGAATTGCTGGCCAAGCTGAAGGCAGTCGGTATTTCGGATTATTCGATTTTTCGCCGCGACCAGGACCTGATCCTGGTCATGCGCGTGAAGGATTTCGACGCGGCCTGGGATGCCCTGGCCACCGACCCGGTAAACCTGCGCTGGCAGGCGGAAATGGCCAAGTATTTTGAGCCGGTGCCCGGTCTTCAGCCCGGCGAGCGCTTCGCTATGATGAAGGAAGTCTTCTATATGGAGTAGCGGGCTGCTCCTTCATGGCAACCTCTCGACGGGTTTTTCTCACAGGACTGTTCGGTGCGACGGCGACCGCGTGCCTGGGTCAAGGGGTCGCACCTCACAAGGCTGCGGCGCTGCCGCGCGGCAAACCGTCCGGCCTTCCCTTCACTTCTACGTTCACTGATGTAGCCGCCAAGGCTGGCCTGCGAGCGGTCACCGTTTATGGCGAAAGCGATCGCAAGGAATACATTGTCGAAACCCTGGGCTGCGGCTGCGCCTTCTTCGACTTCGATAACGACGGCTGGCTGGATATTTTTCTGCTCTCCGGCACTCGCCTGGCCGACGCCCCTGCCGGCGCCAGCAACCGGCTCTTCAAAAACAACCGCGATGGTACTTTCACCGATGTAACCGAGCGCGCCGGACTACTCAAAACAGGATGGGCCTGCGGCGTTTGCGTCGGCGACTATAACAATGATGGCTTCGAAGACCTGTTCGTTACCTACTGGGGGCAGAACGTCCTCTACCGCAACAATGGCAATGGAACGTTCACGGACGTGACTCGCGCCGCTGGACTGGCCGACTCCACCCAGCGATGGGGGACGGGATGCACCTTCCTCGACTACAACCGCGACGGGAACCTTGATTTATTTGTCGCCAACTACCTTGACTTCGATCTGCAAAAGGCCCCGAAGCCCGGCCAGAACGCGAACTGCCGCTGGCTGGAGACGCCCGTAACCTGCGGCCCGCGCGGCTTTCCCTATGGCCGGCACAGTCTCTACCGTAATAAAGGAGATGGGACATTTGCCGACGTAAGCGCAGTGTCCGGAATTTCTGCGGCCAAAAACAGCTACGGGCTCACCGCCGTCGCGGGCGACTTCGACGACGACGGCTGGCCGGACATATACGTCGCCTGCGACTCCACTCCAAGCCTTCTGTTTTTGAACAATCACGATGGCACGTTTCGCGAAGAAGGCGCCATTCGCGGCGTGGCCTATGGCGAAGATGGGCAGGAGCAAGCCGGGATGGGTGCCGCTGCCGGCGACTACGACCTCGACGGGCGCCTCGATATCTTCAAAACAAATTTCGAAGGCGATACCCCGGACCTCTATCACAACATGGGCAAGGCCAATTTCGAAGAAGCCAGCCGGCGAGCCGGGCTGGCGGTGGAGAATCGCTTCGTGTGCTGGGGCGCCGGCATGGTGGATCTCGACAACAATGGACTGCCTGACCTGTTCATGGTTGCGGGACACACTTTTCCGGAGATTGAGAAGCGGCATCCCGAGTTCCCCGCGAAAGACCCGAGGATGCTGTTCCGCAATCTGGGCAAGGGACGGTTCGAGGAGCTTACCGACCAGGCCGGGGCTGCGATCCAGGATTCACATAACAGCCGGGGCTGCGCCTTCGGGGATTTCGATAATGACGGCGATCTCGACATTCTTGTAATCAATCTGAACGAGCCTCCGTCTCTGCTTCGCAATGACGTCACCGGCAATAATTCATGGCTCAAGGTGAAGCTGGTCGGGACGAAATCGAATCGCAGCGCGATTGGCGCGCGGGTGGTCGTAAAATCCGGAGACTCAACTCAAACCCAGGAAGTGCAGAGTCAATCGAGCTTTCTGTCTTGCAATGATTTCCGGCTGCATTTCGGGCTGGGCCAGGCCAAAAGCGCTGAGGTCAGGATCCGCTGGCCGAACGGCGAGTGGGAAACCCTGCCGAATGTGACGGCGAACCAACTGGTCACGGTAAAAGAAGGCATGGGGATCGTGCCGCCGCGAACCACGCAATCATCCACGCAACCCACGTAGGCCCGGACGCCCTCGTCCGGGCGGGCGAGCAACGCTCGCCGGGTTTTTTATTGCTTTCGCCAACACCGCCGGGCGCTGCCCGGCCGGGCGGGGCAGGCACCCGCCCCTACGTGGTTCGTGGCGCGCGACGCCTCTATTTTGGCGCGGTCGGGTCGAGTTGCTGTGGCGTGACTTCGTCCGGCGAGAGGATTTGTTTCCCGGCCTCTTGCTGGCTCGATTTCTGGTTGCGCAAGCGCTGAAACTCCGCAAAGGCCTTCTTCTGTTCGGCCTCGTGACCCAGCATTCCCTGCACTTGCGAAAGCCGGTACCAAGCGACCTCGTTTTCAGCATTGAGCGCGACCGCCTTCTGCAGGTGCGGCAGAGCCAGGTCCGGCTTCTGCAGCGACATGAGAACTGCGGCCAGCCCCAGTTGAGCTTCTTCAAAATCGGGATGGTCTTGCACAGCCCGCTCAAAGAATTTCTGTGCTTCGTCGAACTCGCCCGCATTGCGATGAATCTCACCCAGCTCGTAAGCGGCGTTGGCATTGCCCGGATCGACTTCCAGTTCCTGGGCGAATTCCTTGACTGCCGCAGCTATATCATCCGGCACATTGCTTTGCCGGGAACGGGTCAGCAGGGTGCGGCCTATCCGGTAATGAATGCCCGGCCGCCGGGGATCCACCGAAAGCACCTGGCGGTATTCGCTGATCGCGGAATCATATGAGCCTTGGCTCTCATAGGCCTCGGCTGCGGATTGATGCCGCCAAATCGAGTCGGGCGCCACTTGCGCCAGCCTTTGCATGGTGAGAAACGCAAAGTTTCCGAAGATTCTTCCGTTGTGGTAGAGGACCTCCGGATCTTTCGGATAAAGACGGTTCAGTTCCAATCCCACCTTGACCGCATCGCTGTCGCGACGGAGTCCAGTGTAGGTGCGTTCCAGGTGCAAGCCGCAGAGGCGCTTCATTTCCGGATCCAGAGATCCGCGGAACCCCTTTTCCAGACCGGGCAATGCCTCTCGGTAACGACTGATTTCAGAGAGGGACATGGCCAGGAGGGTTTCTGTTTTGGCCAAACTCGGCTTCAACTTAAGGGCGCGTTGGAATTCCGGGATGGCTTCGCCGATATTTTCCCTCAGCTCGAAGTAGATCAGTCCGAGATTCGCATGCACTTCCGCGATTTCGGGTTCCAAATCCCTGAACTTTTCGTAGGCGCGTTCGGCTGTCGCGTAGTCACCATCCTCCAAGGCCTTCTGCCCGGCGTCAGAGTATCGCTGCACCTCCGGAGTCCTGACCGATAGCAACGGGCGCGTAGAAACTTGCAGCCACCAGGAATACCGTTATGAGCCTTCGATGTGGGCGCTTCACTCTCAGAATGTACTCCAAAAAAGCGCCGCCAGGCCGGTACTTCAGCCTGGCGGTGTGGTTTTTAGTCTGTAATTCAGCCCACGCCTAGAAGACGATCTTGCCTCCCAATTGAACAATTCTTCCGGGACGGGCTTGCGTGACCTGGCCGAAGTTTGCGTTGCCGAGAGTGTTGCTGACCGAGCTTTGGCCGGGGCCGCCGGCAGCGGCAGCCGTCGGATCGACGCCATATTGGGTGTGATTAAAGCTGTTGAAGGTTTCCAACCGGAACTGGAAACCCACTCTTTCCGTAAACTGGAACATCTTGCCCAAGCCGATGTCCCAGTTATTGATTCCCGGCTGGGTCAGCGTGTTACGTCCGACGTTGCCGTAAACCCCGAAACCGGGCTGGGAAAAGGCCGACGTGTTAAACCACGCGTTGATGCTCTTTTGGCCGGAGTGCGGATCTCCCACCTGGTTTGCCCGCATGCCAAAGCTCTGGTAGGCGCCTGGGTCAGGGGCGTTGATTGAGAATGGGAACCCGGTCTGGAAGGTCGCGATCACGCTCAATTGCCACCCTCCAATTGCCAAGTCCTCAGCTCTGTTCATACCGCCGAGGTACTTCTTTCCCCGTCCTATCGGCAGGCTGTAAACGGCGCTGTTGACAAACCGGTGCTTCACGCTGAAGTCCGACGGCCCGTAGTCGAGCGACGGATTCAGGTCATTCATATGTCCCGCGAACCCAGCTCCGGCAGCCCCGACCCCGGCCGGCGCAGATTTGTCATCCAGGGCTTTTGCATACGTGTAAGCACTCAAGAGAGCCAGCTCGGAGCCACGATGCTCAACCTTGATGTTGCCCGCGTTGTAGTTGGAATAGCCAGTCCAGGAGCTATTGAGAGGTCCTGGAATGGAGAAGTTCGGCAGGGGCTGCCGGGCAAAGAACGGGCATTGGTTTGCGAGATAAGTTGCGTTCGTTGCTGGAAGCCCGGCAAACGCCGCCTGACAGGTAGCGAGTTGAGCGCCCTCGAGCTGCGAAGGTGTATTCAGACGGATGCGATCCAGCAGATGCAGGCCTCGATTACCCACATAGCTGACTTCGACTGTAGTGTTCTTGATCAGCTCGTGCTGGACGGACAGTGTGTATTGCTGCACGTAAGGGTTGCGTGGATGGTCGGACTGAATGACGGCCACGAATTGACTGTTGGGAGAGGTGATCGGCACGACCGCCGTCTGTGCCGGAAACAGCTGGTCCGTCAGCTTAGGCGCAACCGCCGCCGGCTGCGAGTTCGGACTGAGTTGGGTACGAGTCACAAACGGGTAGAGGTCGCCGGAATCGTCAATCTCGCGGCTGAGGGAGGAATCCCAAAAGATGCCGTATCCTCCGCGAACCACGGTGCTGCTACCTCCGAACGGTCGATAGGCGAAGCCAATGCGAGGAGCGAATGGGGTTTTGGATCCGTCGGCTGGATTTTTCCGGCCGCAGTAGTTGTAGAAGCCGTTGCCCGCAGGTGCCACCCCGTTTGTCGCCAGGTCAGGATCCGCAAAACACAGCCCACCGCCGGTAAACCGCGATCCTCCAGGGAGGTTCTGGTCGTCGATCCAGAAGAACTTGTTGCTTTGTTCGTAGGGCACGGAGCGATAGTCCCAACGCAGACCCAGATTCAACGTAAGACGGTTGGTGACCTTCCAGTCATCCTGCACGTACGGGGCAATGTACGTGAACACGTATTTGTTCAGATTGCCGGCAATTTTGGGATCGCTGAATGGACCCGGTTGAAACGTGTTGGCCCCGTTGTAGTATCCCAGAAGAAAATCGGCAACTTCATTGCCTGTCCCACACAAACCCGACGGAGTTGTGCAGCCCGTGCTGTTGTTCAATATGTTGTTATTGGTGTAGCCGTAGCCGCCCAGAAAATTCCCGGAAAGATTCCGCGCTTCCACAAACCGGCGGTAGTCAAAACCGAGCCCAATGGTGTGCTTGCCGCGAATCATGGTGAACGAATCAGCAAATTCCCAGGTGGGGATGTCACTGGTCGAGGGGTTATTGCCGGGACTTCCGAAGGTGCTGAGCAGAGCGCCTTGAAAACCAATCGTCGGGAAACCTGCCGCATAACTGGACGGCAACGTAGTGAAGACCCCCGACACACCTAAAGCGGAGATTTGGCTGTCTGAGGCCGGCGGAGCGCCCTGAATGGCCTTGGCATGCAAGTATCCCACACGGAAATTGTTTATGTTGCGAGAGCCCAATTGGAGCGTGTGCGAGATCGACCAACTGGTGGAGTCCTCGGTGAACTGGTTAAAGCTGAAGGTGGGAGAGAGGTTCTGCGAGTTCTCGTTTTCGTACTTTGCTTTCGTATAGCGGAAGAAGACCCTGCCCGCGCGGCCGAACTCCTGGTCTATCCTGTAAGTCTGTTGATTGGTGGTATTGGGAAGAGTGGTTTGTAGCTGATAATTGTTGATGCCTCCCCCGCAGGCATTGGGATTCGCCACGCAGACGGGAGTTGGCGCCGGAAAGACGCCCCCACCGACCGCCACCGAAGCGAGGCGCGAAAAAGCAGTCGTCGTCGGAATGATGCCACCCGGGAAACCGGCGCCCGTCGCGGGATCTCCCGGCAGACACGGCAGAGCGGTGGTCGGGTTAGTGAGCGCCATCTGGCAGGGCGACCCAGGGGTCAAATCAAAAGCCGGTAACCCAGTGGCAGAAAAATCCCCTCTCAGTTCAGCCGGAGTCGGGACAATTCCGTGGATGACGGCGCCATTTCCGATTCGCCAGCCTTCATAATTCGCCAGCCAGAAGGTTTTGTTGCGTCCATCGTAAACCTTCGGGATGTACACCGGACCCCCGAGGACGAAGCCGAACTGGTTTTGGCGCAATACCGGCTTGGTGGCAGCGCTCTGGAAAGGAGTCGGCGTTTGCGCGTCAAGGGCGTCGTTTCTGAAGAACTCGAAGGCAGTGCCGTGCAGCTGGTTGGTGCCGCTCTTACTCACGATGTTTACCTGGTTGGCGCTATAGCCGTACTCCGCGGAATAGTTTTCGCTCAGGACTTTGAACTCCTGAATCGCGTCCTGGGACAAAATCACCGCCGGCGTGTTCAACGCCGTATCGGTATTGATCAACCCGTCCAACGTATAGTTATTGGATTCGGGCCGGCCACCATTAAGGCTGATGGCGTTACCCTGCCCTTGCCGCATCTGCCCTTGCTCACCCACCGCCTGGACCGCACCCGCGGTGATAAACAGCAGGTTCAAAAAGTTCCGGCCGTTGAGCGGCAGCTGGTCCACTTGCTTCTGGGTGACGATCTGAGAGATCGCAGAGCTATCGGTATCGAGAGACACAGCGTTGGCATTCACCTCTACCGATTCCGTCACGGTTCCAGTTTTCATGGCGACGTTGATGCGCACCTGCTGACCGACCACCAGTCCAACGTTGTCCGTCACCGACTTCTGGAATCCCGGCACTTCCACCGTTACCCGATAGGTTCCAGGCTGCAAATAGGGCACCGTAAAATCGCCGGTTGAGCTGCTCTGGGTACGGGCCGATACATTGGTCGCAACATTCGTTACTTCGACACCCGCATTGGCCAGAACAGCGCCCGAACTGTCGGTGACGGTTCCCAGGATTGTGCCGTTGGCGCCTCCCTGGCCGTACAGGAAGCTAGCTGACGCTACGACAAACAGACATACCACCAGAATGTGGACTCTCATGGTCGCATTCCTCCTGTGCCTCTCGGGCACTGAGCGGTCAACCTGGACCCGGCAGGGAAATATCTCGCGCAGGATCCCCTGCTTCGACTGGGCGCACTGTAGCGACCGCCAATTATGGTTGTCAAGAAAAAAGTGAATTTGTTTCTCTATTGAATCTAAATGGTGGGCTGGCTTTAACACTTGAGGTGTTGAGCTTGTTGCAGGAAACCCTCATCGTCCCCGGTCTATTCCACGAACGTGGCACTCTTTAGGCGAAACGCGGCAGTCCAAGTTATATTCTTTAGGCATTTATCGCCGGCAGTGAGGCACACGCGATTGACACGCTCAACTCCCAAGCGGCTTTATCTGATCCCGGTACTTTCGAAGGCGCTCGATATTCTTGAGCTGCTGCAAAATGAGCAAGGCCCGCTTGCGCTCGAAGCCATCTACCAGCGGACCAATATTTCCAAGACCACGGTTTATCGCATTCTGAAAACCTTTGTGCATCGCGGCTATCTGGCGCAGTCGCAGGACGGCCTGTATCGCCTGGTGGCGCGTCCCAAAAAAGCGCGCTTCGGCTTTGGCAGCCAATCCGCGGAAATGCCCTTTTCGGAAGCAGTGACCGACAGTCTGAAGGCCGCATCTTCTGCCGCCGGGGTTGACCTGATCGTGCTCGACAATCGCTACGACGGTTCCACCGCCCTGCATAACGCCGATGAATTCGTGCGCAACCGGGTGGACCTGGTGATCGAATTTCAGATCGATCAGCATGTTGCGCCGGTGCTTGCGGACAAGATCGATGCCGCGGGTATCCCATTGATTGCGGTGGACATACCGCATCCCCACGCCACTTTCTTCGGGGTAAACAACTACCGGGTGGGCTTCGAGGCCGGGGAATGCCTGGCCCAGTATGCGAAAAAACTCTGGGACGGCAAAGTGCGTTGGGCGCTGGGATTAGACATCGACGAAGCGGGTCCGCTGGTGCAGAGCCGCGTGACCGGAGCATTTGAAGCCATCCGCTCTCGACTACCCGGAATCCCCGCCGAATTTCTGGTCCGCATGGATGCCCGCGGATTGCGCGACAAGAGCTGTCAACTGGTGCTGGATTTCCTGCGGCGTCACCCGAAAGATCGCGGCATCCTGATCGCCGCCGCCACCGATACCAGCGCCCTGGGCGCGGTGCAAGCGGTGCGCGAGTTGAAGCGGGAGAAATATGTCGCGATTGTCGGACAGGATTGCATTCCCGAAGCGCTGAAAGAAATTTCCCGCGCCGACAGCCCGCTGATCGGCTCAGTGTCCCACGAAGCCCAAAGCTATGGTCCCCGCCTGATCCACCTGGGCCTTTCGTTGCTCAGCGGCCACCGTGTTGCACCCTACAATTACGTCGAACACAAACTGGTGACCGGTTCCTGGTTGCCGGAAAACAGCAAGACCGCCTGATGCACGGCTCGGTGGGTCGGACACTCGCTTCCACTTCGCTCAGAGCAGACTCTGTCCGACGCCTTTGACCTTGATTTTTCTTTGATTCCCGTTGCTCTGCGGAGTCTTGGGTTACAGACCGGGTAAGCTACCCCCTGAAATCGAGGCTGAAATCAAAGGCGTCGGACAAAGCCTGCCCTGAGCGAAGTCGAAGGGAGTGTCCGACCCACACTTGCATATTCTCTTATAGAAATTGTTGCCCTATTGCATCAGTGGAGTATGATAGCTGCGACTTTCGGGGTGGGCGGGCAGTTTGGGTATGATGAAGCCGTCACCGCGTTCCGGAATACTTTTCCGCTGAGAGCGTCTCCATGCAGGTCAAAGCAAGTTTGCGTTATCTGGAAGACCGTTGGGACCAGCAGACTGCGCGCACTCTCGACCCACCGGAATTGCTGCGCTACCGGTCAAACCTGTTGGGCTCCGATCTTCGCATCACGAATTTTGGCGGAGGAAATACCAGTTCGAAAATACAGCAAGTGGACCCGCTCAGCGGGAAACAAGAAGAAGTATTGTGGATCAAGGGCAGCGGCGGCGACCTGGGCAGCATCAAGCTGAGCGGACTGGCGGCGCTCTACTCCGAAAAGCTGCAGGGACTGGAACACAAATATCGAGGCGCAGAGTACGAAGATGAGATGGTGGACATGTATCCGCTATGCGCCTTCGGCAAAAACAGCGTTGCGGCTTCGATTGACACTCCCCTCCACGGGTTTCTTCCTTTCCCCCACATCGATCATTTGCACCCGGACTGGGGCATAGCCCTGGCTGCTTCCGCTAACGGGCGGGAAAAGATGGAAGAGTTCAATCGCCGGTTTGATCATCATCTCGTCTGGGTGCCGTGGCAGCGCCCGGGATTCGAACTGGCCATGATGCTGCGGCGCGCGGTGCAGGAGAGTCCAGACTGCGACGGCGTGGTGCTAGGCGGTCACGGCCTGTTTACCTGGGGAAATACGCAGCAGGAGTGCTACGAGAACACAATCGGCATCATCGATCAGCTGGGGCAGTTTGTCGTGGACCACGTGGACAGGAAGGGCACGAGCTTGTTCGGCGGGCCGCGACACCGGTCACTGGAAAACCGGCGGGATCTCGCGCTCGATATTTTTCCGTTCCTGCGCGGACGGGTTTCGGGTGCACGGCGCGTGATCGGGAACTTCAGCGATCTGCCGGAGGTGCTGCGCTTTGTGAATTCGGCAGACGCGGCTGCGCTGTCACATCTGGGTACAAGTTGTCCTGACCACTTTATCCGCACCAAGGTCCGGCCGCTGTTTGTTCCCTGGCAACCGGGCGCGAGCGTGGACGGACTGCGCGAACAGATTGATTCCGCGCTGAAGAACTACCGCAAGGAATACGCGGAGTATTACAACTCGTTTGCCCAACCCGATTCACCGGCCATGCGGGATTCCAACCCCACCGTGGTTTTGATTCCCGGCATCGGCATGTTCAGTTTTGGAAAAAGCAAAACCGAGGCCCGGCTGACCGGCGAGTTCTACGTCAATGCCATCCACGTGATGGAAGGCGCAACCTCGCTGGACACCGGCAAAGCGCCCGAAACCCTCCCCCAAGCTGGCGCAGCCGCCCCCACCAGCGCATTCACGGTTCATTCCAACTATGTAGCTCTGCCCCCGTCGGAAGCGTTCCGGATCGAATACTGGCAGTTGGAGGAGGCCAAAATCCGGCGCCAGCCGCCGGAAAAGGAGTTGAGCCGTCAGGTGGTCCTGATCGTGGGAGGCGGCAGCGGAATTGGTCGCGAGGTTGCTTTGCTGGCGGCGGAACGCGGAGCGCACGTTGTGGTCGCGGACCGCGATCATGAGGCGGCGAAGAAAGTGGCCGAGGAGTCCAGAGAGCTGGCGGGAAAGGAAGGCGGGCTGGCTGTAGCCGTCGATATCCGCCGGCGCGATGTGATCCGGCAGAGCTTGCGAGAGCTGGTGGCGACCTACGGCGGCCTGGATGTGCTGATCAACACGGCCGCGCTTTTCCCATCGTCGAAGGACGGTCAGATCAGCGACGAACAATGGGGAGTCACGCTGGACGTGAATGTCACGGCCAACTATCTTTTGGCCGATGAAGCCGGGCGTATCCTGCGCGACCAGAATCTTGACGCCTCGATGGTGCTGACCAGCTCCGCCAACGCCGTCGTCCCCAAGCGCGGCAGTGAAGCTTACGACGTGAGCAAGGCAGCGCTCAGTCACCTGGTGCGCGAGCTGGCAATTTCGCTGTCTCCGAAGATTCGAGTGAACGGCATCAGCCCGGCCACGGTGATCAAGGGATCCACCATGTTTCCGCGCGACCGCGTGATCGCATCCTTGAAGAAATATGAGATTCCCTATCAGGATGCGGCCGGCGACGAGCAGTTGCGGACCCTGCTCGCCGAGTTCTATGCCAAGCGCACGCTTACTCACCGTCCGATAGATCCGAAGGACTGTGCGGAAGCAATTCTCTTTCTGGCAGGACCGAAATCACCTTGCACCACCGGCCACATCATTCCGGTGGACGGCGGACTGTCTGAGGCCTTCCTGCGATGAATGAGGTTTCGCACGATCGGGGCGCGGGCATAGGCGAGAAGCGCGCGGCGGAGGCGAAGAGCGAGACTGTGGGCCAGGATGGCAGGCAACACCCAGTGCTGGTGGCCGTGGATTTGGGCGCGGAAAGCTGTCGCGTCTCCCTGCTGCGCTGGATCGACGGTCAACCGGAAATTCGCCTGGTGCACCGCTTCGCCAATTCCGCCCGCAATGATGGGAATGGCCTGCGCTGGAACATTGCCGCCATCCGTAAGGGCGTGGAAGAAGGCCTGAGAGCCTGCGCCCAACTCTCGCCCCAGGGAATCGCGGCCATTGGCGTGGACGGCTGGGCCGTGGATTACGTACGCCTGGGCGCAGATGGGCAACCGGTTGCCGACGCATTTTGCTATCGCGACGAGCGTAACGTACGGGCCAAAGACCAGGTGCTTTCCCGGATTTCCGCGGACCGACTCTACCAGCTCACCGGGGTCCAGATCATTACCCTGAACACGCTGTATCAGCTGCACGCTGATGGTCCCGCGGAGCAGGGTCTTTCGTGGGTGAATCTGCCGGAGTTTCTGCTGCACCAGCTGGGCGGGAAGCGGGTCTCCGAATACACCAACGCCACGCATACCCAGCTGCTGGGTGTGCGCGACCAAACCTGGTGCCCTGAAATTTTTCTTGCCGCCGGGCTGGAGCTGGGCGCGGCGCCGCCGTTGGTGAAGCCGGGAACCGATATTGGCCGGCTGCAGGGCGAGCTGGCTTCCCTGCCGGCATTTCGCAATACCCGCCTGATCGCTCCCGCCTGTCATGACACGGCATCGGCCATCGCGGGAATTCCGGCCCAGGGAAGCGATTGGGCTTTCATCAGTTCCGGCACCTGGTCGCTGGTAGGTTGCGTGCTCGATTCGGCTTGCGTCAACGCCGCCGCGCGCAGCAGCAACTTCAGCAATGAAGGCGGCGTGGGCGGCAAAATTTATTTCCTGAAGAATGTGAACGGCATGTGGCTGCTGCGCCAGTGCATCGAG
Source organism: Terriglobia bacterium (assembly GCA_963699935.1). Taxonomy (GTDB): domain Bacteria; phylum Acidobacteriota; class Terriglobia; order Terriglobales; family Acidobacteriaceae; genus JAIQFF01. The sequence goes on along the minus strand of CAVOVU010000006.1, from coordinate 1,177,294 downwards.
CATTGGCGGTTGCAAGGTCAGGTTTGGACAGTGGAACAACTGGTCGAATCCTGCGCCACCGTCGAAGCACCCGAAAACCTTATTGACGTGGACGACCCCGATCTGCTCTTGCCGGGCGACATGCCGGCGCGCATCAATGCGCAACTGAAGCGCGCCGGCCAGGTGTCGATTCCCGAAGGCCCGGACATGGCAGCCAGGATGACCAGCCTGATTCTCCACAGCCTGGCCGCCCGCTACGCTGCCGTCTTGCAGGATGCAGCGCGCATCACGGGGAGAGCCTTGAAGCGGCTTTACATCGTCGGCGGAGGAAGCAAGAACACCCTGCTGAACCGGCTCACGGCGAAGGCAACCGGGCTTCAAGTCCTGACGGGATCGACCGAAAGCGCAACCGTGGGCAACTTTGCGATTCAACTGGCGGCGCTCGAAGGGAATTACACTAACGGCACTGGAGTGGCCGCGGACGCTGTGGCGGAGTGGGCTGGCGTTCTTTCAGCGTTACCCATCGGTGTTTCGGGCAGCGACGCGCCCGGAAATGCCATCCCCGCTCATACCGTGGTAGAGGTCGAACGGCCAACTGGAAAGGCACTCGCATGACCGAAAAACCGGAAGTACTAATTCATCGCGCTCTCGACAATTTTAATATCGAGCTGCCCTCCTGGGGTTTCGCAAACACCGGGACTCGCTTTGGAAAATTCATTCAGCTCGCGGCCGCAGTCACGATCGAAGACAAGTTCAGCGACGCCGGGCAGGTGCATGCCCTGACCGGCGCTTGCCCGACGGTGGCCCTGCATGTGCAGTGGGACCTTCCCAACGGCCTGAAGGATGTTGCCCAGGTGGAGCGCCTGGCCGAGAAATACGGCGTGCAGCCCGGCTCTATTAATCCCAACGTCTTTCAGGACCAGGAATACAAATACGGATCGGTGGGCAACCCTGATCCTGCGATCCGCAAACGCGCCCTCGATCACATTATGGACTGTGTGGCCATCGCCCAGGCTCTCGAGTGTCGCGACGTTTCACCCTGGTTTGCTGACGGCTCCAACTATCCCGGCACCCAGAGCATTCGAAACAGAATCGGATGGTTTGAGGAGACGCTGAAAACCGTGCATGCGGGCCTGAGCCCGAAACAACGCCTGCTGATCGAGTACAAACCGTTCGAGCCCGCTTTTTATCACACCGACGTTGCTGACTGGGGCATGGCCTTTCTGTTGGCACGCACGGCAGGTCCGCAAGCATACGTCCTGGTCGATACCGGCCATCACTATCAGGCGCAGAACATCGAGCAGATCGTGGCCTGGCTGCTGCATCACGGCATGATTGGCGGCTTCCATTTCAATGACCGCAGATACGCCGACGACGATCTCACGCTGGGCTCCATCGATCCCTACCAGATCTTCCGCATCTTCCACGAGATTCACCACTACGCATGGGAAACGGGCGGGTTCGCGGATGTGGCTTACATGGTGGACCAGAGCCACAATCTCAAGGGCAAGATGGAAGCCATGATTCAGACGGTCTGCACCGCGCAGGAACTTTACGCCAAGGCCGCCATCGTGGACCACGCGCGCCTGGCGTCACTACAACAGAGCTGTTCGCTGGTAGAAGCCGAGGAAACTCTGCGCGGTGCCTTCTGGTATGACGTGCGGCCGGTGCTGCGCGAATGGCGGCGCAGTCACGGTCTGCCCGAAGATCCCATGCAGGCCTTCCGGGAGAGTGGATACCTGGAGAGGATCACGGCCGCGCGCAAGGAGCGCAACGCGGTTTCCGTGACCACCTACGCGTAATGGAGGACGGGCGTCCGGCCCGTCCCGCCGGGCGGGGACGCCCCGCCTCCATCGTTCATTGTTTGACTAGTTCCGCATCGATGGTGATGGACACTTCATCGCCCGCCATGGCAGGGGCCCCATTGACTCCGAAATCCTTCCGGCTGATTTTCGTGGTCCCAGACGCACCCATGTGGAAGTTTCCTCGCGGGTCTTTCACTGGAGCGGTAGGGCCATCCACGTCGAGGACAACTTCCTTTGTAACCCCGTGAATCGTTAGGTCACCCGTAATCTTCAGTTTGCCCGCGCCGGCTGATTCGGCCCGCTTGGACTTGAAAGTAATGGTGGGATATTTCTCGACATCCAGAAAGTTCGGGCTGCGCAGGTCCTTGTCCCGCATCTCGACGCGGGTATCGACCGTGGTCGCATCTATCGTAGCTTCGAGCAAAGTCTTGCCTGCATCGGAGGGGTCATAATTCGCACTGCCAGTGACTTTCCGGAATTCACCCCGGACTGTCGAAATGCCCAGGTGACGAACGGCAAATTGTGCCGCCGAGTGGTTGGGATCGATCTTCCAGGTCTCGACCTGGGCAAGAGCCGGCGAAATGAACAAAAAGGCAGTGCAGCAAGCGAGAAATTTGCGAATCATTAATCCTCCATGAATTGTGTTGGATGCAACTGAGACCCGTGGGGTCAAAGAAAACTGCGCGACCCCGGGGAGCCCGGAGTCGCGATGAGTGCTTCACCACCTATCATCCCGAACGTCATCCGCGTCCGCTCGTCCTTACTGCGTGGTGACTCGCTCCAGCTTCACCGGTCCCAGGAGACCTGAAGGAAGCAACGGCGAATTCGCCTTATAGGGTTTGACGTCCGCGAAAGTATATTTGGTCGTGGCGTCCGGTTGTTGATCGCCAATCAGGCGGTTCACCCAGGCATTGATCACTTTGATGGTCACCTGGTTCGCACCCGGCTTCAGAGCGCTGGTGACATCCATCCGATAGGGCGCGTGCCAGACCATGCCCAGTGATTTCCCGTTCACCGTCACCTCCGCCAGATTCTTCACCTCACCCAGATCGATCCATAGCCTCGCGCCGATTCTTGAACCAGTCCGATGAAGCCTGGATGGTCTTGGTGTAGCTTCCGATTCCGGAGAAGTACTTCACTCCCTTATCCTGGCTGTCGCTCCACGAAATAAGCTTGTCCAGAGTAACGGAGGCAGGCGCGCCGCGGCCTGGTTGGAAACTGACGTCCCACGGGCCTTCCACGGTCGTCAGCTCGGTCTCGACCGGCGTGGGCAAGCTGAGAGACTCAGCCTTCGCAGGTTTGCGGAACACCACGAACACCGTGCCCCAGGGCTCGAGACTCAGTGGAACAGTGGTCCGGCCGTCGGCGATGCGGTACGAGGTGGGCTGCGATTTTCCGGTTTCGGCGTACCACAACTCCGGCGCCTTGCCGGTTATGCGGAAGCTCGCGTCCACCGTCTCGTCGCGGTCGTTGCGGTTGTCGAGGAAGTAGATGTCGGCATCGGCCAGCTTACGATGCACGAATAAGATTCGCGTATCGCTCTGGGGCTTGGTGTGTTCAAAGTCCGGAGCCACGCTCAATGCCTTCAGCGCCGCTTCAGCATTCTCTCCCGCATAGACCTTGCCTTTGCCCACGGAGTGCATGCCGGTCCCGTCGCCGAACAGTTCATCGTTCAGCTTCTTGAATTCAGCTGCATCGTCAGCCAGGCTCGGCGTGTCGGTCGGCTTCTCGCCGGATACCACCGCACCCTGCTCCACCAGCTTGTAAATGCCGCGCAGCACCGGCAAAGACATGTGCTTGCTGTACGGGTCCAGCGCCAGCACGCGATAGTTCATGCCGCTCTTGGTCGTGATGCGCCCATCCGCCGCGCTCAGCTCGTGGATCAGGCCGTCGGCATTAATGTAGTCGAAGCCGTAACCCGCGGGCACATCGGGCGCCTTATCGTTAAAAATGGCGGTAATGTTGGAGTCTTCGCCGTAGAAATAAATTATGTCCGCGGCAAAGCGGCCCTGCTGCAACAGGTACGAGCTGCGCGCAAGATAGTCGGTCCACGCACCGGCCTGCTCCGCCCAGGTCTCGTTGCGATTGAACCATTGTCCGAAGGGCCCGAGGGTCAGTCCCGGCGCCTTGTCGATCAGGGGCTGGTGCGCGGATTCGTGAATCACGAAGCGATTAATTCCGTTAAGCAGCTCCTGGTCCGCCGTCGGCTTGAGGGTCGCCGGCGACCACGCCCAGGGCGCGGCACCCGCGGTCAGCGACTCTGCCGCCGCAAGATTCTGGCCGTAGATATGAGCCACCGACGCGGACTCGCGATCATCCGCGTTGTAGCCGAATTGTTCCTTGTTCACTCCCGGGACTTGCGTCCACATCGCGCTCATCGGGACTTCAGCCAGCTTCTTCACTTCCATGCCATCGGCAACGAAGGCTCGTCCGCTCTCGTGCGATTCCGAATAGTGCCCGATGCCCCGCTCCTTCAGCGAGGCCTGCACCTGTCCGTAGTGCTCGTCCGCAATCAGATCGGAAATGGTTTTGCGGAAATCCCACAGGAACTGATCACTCGCTTCGGCACTCTCAACCACTCGCCCGGTGAGGACGGGCATCCAGGGCGCGGGATCATAGCCGCGCCGCTTTTTGAACTGGGCCATCATGTCGTCAGTCCAGTTCTGTGAACCTGCCTCCCAGCTGTCGGTAATCACATAGCGGATACCGCGCTTGCCCATATAGTCCGCGCCCACCGTCTGCTTGTAGCTGTCGAGGTAGCCGTCCATGTAATTCTTCACGTAGCCGGAGTTCAGCTTGTCCACCTCCAGGCCGGTGGCTTCCGCGGTCGCGGGATGGTTGGTGATTCCCAGCAGTGAATAACCAAAGCGGAGCACCACCCAATTGCCGGCTGGAGGCGTCCAGTCGAGCGTGCCGTCGGGACGCATCTTCGAAGTCAAGTCGATGACATCGGATTTTGCCACGGCTTCCGACGCCGGGACGGGAGAAGTTGCGAACTGATAGACATCAGGCACGGGAGTGAACGCGGCTTTCTCTTCGAAGCGGTTGACGCGCGCTCCCGGATGCAGTGCCAACTCGCCAATCTCATAGTCGGTTGGAGGCGCGCCGATCTTTATCCCCAAAGATTCGGGATCGATGCCGCTCGCCCACGCCGGCACCGGTGGTGGAGGCGTGCGTTTGAATGTGACCCGGAAAAACTTCGCCGTCACCGGCGGAAAAGAAAGCGTGTGCTCGGGAGCGCCGCCCTCGGGCACCTTCACCACCAGCCGGAAGTTTTGACCATCGTCACTCGATTCCAACGACTTCTCCGGGTTGCTGATGCCCGCCACCATGGCGGTGATGAAGTCCACGCCTTTGGTGACGATGGTGAGAGAACGGATGGTCTGGGGCTGCGCGAATTCGTATTGGATCCAATTGCTCTCGCCGGCTTTGGGGATGGGAAGCTTCGTGGTCTTTTCCAAATCGCCATCGTCGAGCATGGCTGGGTCAGGAGTTCCTGCGCTGGCCGTCACCTTCGCATGCAACGATTCAACAGAGACATCATCAGACGGCCGGCGGTATGCGATCACGGCGGCATCGGCGTAGATATTGCGGAGGCGCGGGTGCGCCCTGGGGCGCGGCCAGAGCATCGCGAACCCCGAGGTCCTGAAAAGCGCCCGTGTTGGACGGTGGATGGGCCAGCGTCCCGGTGAACGGTTTGCCGCCTTCGACCAGGGTCTCGCTCCATACATACTTCTTCATTCCCTGCGCCGCCGGGACCCACGGACCACCGGTCTCGCTCCATCCCGGAGAACCCGCAATCGCCTCTTCCATTCCCAGTTGATCGGCCAGCGTGGTCGCGTATTTGAACGCATCCTTCCACTCCGGCGTCATGTAGGCCAGCCGATGGTCCACCACCTGGGGCGTGGCCAGGGCGGCGTCGAAGTTCTGAAACCCACCCAACCGCACGCGATGCATCCACTCCAGATCCAGCTTGATGCCCTCCTTGCTGATGTTGCCATTCATCCAGTGCCACCAGACTCGCGGCTTCGCCGAATCCGGCGGCTGCTGGAAGCCCTGCTCCAGCGTGTCGCTGGAGGTCTGGGCGATCGTCAGGCCAGTCATGAGCGCGAGGACGAATCCAAGTGCAACTGCGCGGAGCAATATTGGGCGGTATCGATTCATGTCAATGAGTCCTTTTCGAGGAAATCGCCAGGGAGAAACCAAATCCAGGCCCCCGGGCTGCGAGGTATGAAGGGCATCCAGATGCTGCGAACGGAAATTTCCAGCCCCCTGGGATGGAGTCGGATTGCGGCGCCACTCTAACGATGGCGGAGGGGCGCTGTCAAGCAAAATGAATATATTTACCTATTGAATTCCACAATCCGCGAGTGCTTCAGACCCGATGGCGCAGCGCCGCTTACGGTGCCGGAGAAAAGTCGGTCAACGCCATAAAAGTGGAATCCACCTTCTCCACCAGCTTTCCGTTTACCTCGGAGGCATCGCGCACTTTCTGCCATTCGGGATCGTCGCTGAACGATTTCCAGTTGCTGACCGCGGCTTCCCGGCTGGGGTGACCGAGAATATAAATCAGGGTCCTGCCCTTTAACGGATCGTCGAGCGGGGTCCAGTACGCGATGTTCTTCATCCCGTGCTTCTCAAAGATCCTGGTCGTGTGCTCGCGAAAGCGTTTCAGCAGGTCGTCGAGCTTGCCTTCGTTGGCATGGTATATGCGAAGTTCGTAAACGGCAGATGCTGGTGCTTCGGGTCCAGCCATCTCGGGTTGCGCCGCCGCCCAGACTGCCGTGGGGAGAAGCGCGATCGTGGGGAGCGCCTGCAACAACGATCGTCTGTCCATGTCCACCTTCCGGATGAAATGAGTTTCCGCGAACAACCTACTCTTCAATCGTGAATGTATAGGAACCCGCACCCGCCTCGTAGATTGCGTTGCGGCTGTCTCTGAGAACAAACGATACTCCCGCACTCTGCCGGATGTCCTTGCCGCCTTCCAGAATCCTGGCTGAAAGGCCACCCGGCAAATAAAGCAGGCCGCTCGTATTGGGCGGGATCACTACGTCCCACTTGATCGTGTTGCCGTTAACCTTCCAGTTCGAGGTGATCGGTCCGTACGACGAATCGTACGTCGCTCTGGCCTCTCCCAGCGTGGCATCGAATTGCGGGTGCAACTGGATGCGGTGGAAGCCCGGATCTTCGGCTGATTCGTCGATTCCGGCGGCGTAACGATACAGCCACTCGGCCACCGCTCCGTAGGCATAGTGATTGTAGGAATTCATCGAGGGATCGCCCATCATCTGATCGCCGTTCCAGCGCTCCCACATGGTGGTGGCGCCATGCTCGATCATGTATCCCCACGAGGGATACGTGTTCTGCAGCAACAAGCGGTAGGCCACATCGCTGTGCCCGCTGTTGCTGAGCTCGATCATCAGGTAAGGAGTGCCCAGGAAGCCGGTGGTGAGGTGCCAGTCGTGGGCCTTGATGTCTTCAACCAGTTTTTCGGCCGCGATCGCCTTGTTTTGTTGTGACAGGAGATTCATGTGCAGGGCCAGAACGTAACTGGTCTGGCTGCCGGTTCCGACCGTGCCGTCGGGCTTGACATACTCCTGGTTGAACGCGGTGCGGACCTTCTCGAAGATTTCCCTGTACTTCTGCTCGTCCTGGGGCCGGTCAAGCGCTTGCGCCATGCGCATCATCAGCGAGGCATCGTACGCCCAATATGCCGTGGCGATCAGGTCCTTTGACGTGGTGCTGCCGATGGCCAGCCAGTCGCCGTAATCGTTGCCGCGCTCTTTCAACCAGAGATAGTTCGGATTCGAGCCTGCGATGTGCTCCATCCACTTTTCCATCGCCGCCCAGTTGTCTTCGAGAATGCGGGTATCGCGAAACTGCAGGTAAGCTGCCCACGGAATGATCACGCCGGCATCGGCCCAGCCGGCGACGCTCTCCCCGGTGGGGCCAACGCGCGGTGACACATCGGCGAAGGCGCCCGCCGGACTTTGCGCGTCCCGAATATCGGTGGTGAATTTGTGGGAGAAGGCGGCCAGGTTGGCGTTGAAGGATGCAGTCCGCCAGAAGACCTCGGCATCGCCCATCCAGCCCAGTCGCTCGTCGCGCTGCGGACAATCCGTGGGCACGCTGAGAAAATTTCCGCGCTGTCCCCAGAGAATATTGCTCCACAACTGGTTCACGGTCTGGTTTCCCGTGCTGAACTGCATGGTGAAAGGTGCGGCCGTGTAGAACGCGACGCCTTCAATTGCATCCTGCGTGGGCGCTCCCGGGTAGCCGGTGAGTTCGACGTAGCGGAAACCGTGGAAGGTGAAGTGAGGTTCAAACGATTCGCTTCCCTTCCCGCGCAGGATGTAGGTATCGGTGGCTTCAGCCGTACGCAGGTTTTCCGTATAAAGCTCGCCATTCGGCTTGAGCACTTCTCCGAACCGCAGCCGGACTTTGGTTCCAGCCTTGCCGGAAACGTGCAACCGCGCCCAGCCGACCATGTTCTGGCCCAGATCGAAGATATAAACTCCGGGCGCCGGGTTGGTGACGCTCTTGGGCTTGAGGATTTCGTTGACCCGGATGGGCTGGAAATCCTGCGCCACCAGCGGAGCCTGCGGCGGCGGCGCACTGGCGACTGCTCCCCAGCGCGAGTCGGAGAACGAGGCCTGGTCCCACCCTGCCGGTTCCAGCCGGGCGTCATAATTTTCGCCGTTGTAGATTTCCGAGTCGAGAATGGGCGACGGCTTCGCCTTCCACGATTCATCGCTCAGGACGGAATCATGCGAGCCATCTGCATATTCGATTTCAAGTTGCACCAGCAACCGTACCGGCGGCGGTCCAAAGTTGTATCGGGTCTGCAACCAGCCCAGGCCATCGGCATACCAGCCTCCGCCTAGAATCGCGCCGATGGCGTTTCCGCCCTGCTGCACCTGCGAGGTGACGTCATAGACCTGATAGACCACTCGCTTGCGATAATCGGTCCAGCCCGGAGCCAGAACATCGTTTCCGACCCGCTGGCCATTCAAATACAGCTGGTAGGTTCCCAACGCGGTCGAATAAATACGAGCGCTCCGCACCGCCTTGGCCAGGCTGAAGTTTTTCCGCAGTAAATCTACCGGTTGCGCTGGCCAGGGAGTGCCCAGAGGCGCCTGACCGATTTCCGCCACCACGGCCGCGGCGGGCCACGATGAATCGTCAAAGGTTTGCCCCACCCACGCATTCCCGGTTTGCCCGGACGCCGTCTTCCAGTCGGGTCCGGAAACGAAGCGTTCAATCTTGCCGTCGGCCATCTGCACCCGGAGCAGCGCGATGAATCCAGCCTGCGGCAGGCCGGTCGCGCTCCTGCTGAACGATCGCCTCAGCCGCCAAAGAATTGACGCCGGCATGCAGGAGCTTGCCGACGGGTATGACTCGGAAGTAACCCCACGGATCCTGTGCACGGCCGAACTTGCCCATTGCCGATTCGACCACCACCTGCTTGCCGTTGACCCAGGCCGCAACATTATCCTTGGCCGTGATGAAGAGCGTGGCCTCTTTGGGCTTTTGCGCCAGCTTGAAGCTGAAACGGAAATTGTGTTTGCCGGGCGTGGCTTTAGTCAGCGCGTTGTCATCGGCGGCCCATATCCATTTCGGCGCCGATTCATAGTCTCCGCGCAAGAGCGGCATGTCGCGCGTGATCCATTTCGCTTTCCAGTCGTCGGGAGAAAGCAATCCCATCTCCCACCAACTGGCCTGGCTGTAGGAGGAAGCTTGCCCCTGCGCATCCCAAACCCGCACCTGCCAGTAATAGCGGCGGCGAGATTCGACGGCGGGACCGCCATAGGGAACATTGACGGACTGATCGGAATCGACGCGACCACTGTCCCAGACATCGGCCCGGTCCTGCGCCAACCCTTCCAGCGAACTGGCCACCCGAATCTCATACGCCGCCTGCCGGGCGCCGCGCCTGGAATCCTGGAGCTGCCACGAGAGTCGGGGATGAGTAATGTCGATGCCCAGTGGCTCCTGCATGCCTTCGCATTGCAGATGCGCGGGCGCATTGCCTTCGAACGCCAGGGTAACGAGAGACATCGGTCCGCATAACAGAAGGAGGAGGGAGAAAGAAAATATCAATCTTCGAAGAAAGCCGGTTCGCGGGAAAATTCTCGACATGGAGAGCTCCTGTGAAAGTTCCCTATTGTACTTATTTGTCTTTTGGATTGATAGCCAGCCTGAGCACGGGCCGTACTCAGTTTGAACAGTCCCTTACAAACCGGGGTCATCCTGAGGCACTTCGAGTCCGAAGAGCCTGCCCTGGCGAAGTCGAAGGGATCTCGCGTGAACCGCACCATGGCTTGCCCACCGCAGAGGCGCTCTTCGCCGGAGGCTTCGCAAGCTCAGCATGACGCCTTGGATTCGAGAGCCAGACTTCAAGTCGGAACTCGAACACCTTATCAATGCCCCATCACCTGGACAAAGATATCCTCGAATTTCTTCACGTCCACTTCCATCTGCACGCTGGCGGGATGAAGCTGCGGAGGTGGCGCCAGGTGAGAAAGCCATTTCTCGCGATCAGGAGCCTCAGGGCCGCTGTAGGGCAGAAAGAAATTCCGGAACATCGTCCGGCTTCTTCCAGATCACGGTATGTCCGTACTTGGGCCCGTGGTCGATATCGACATCCAGGTACATGGTCTCGGACTTTTTGATCACACTGGGATCGAGAATAGATGCGACCGTCAATTCGTCCCACATCATCGACCACAGCGACGTTCCCTTCGGCGGCTGGAAGTCGAGGTACATTTTCTTGAGATGACTGGCCAGCGGTCCGCCCGCCTCCACCGCCCGTCGCATCAATTGTTCGCTTGACCACACCTGTCCACCCGCCTCAAATGGTGTCACTACGATCTCTTTCCAGGGAGCGCGCAACACGATTGCAGCCGCTTCCGGGTCCCACCACCAGTTCAGTTCCGGGCCTCCCGCACTGCTTCCACCCATGATGTAGATGGACCTGGTGAGCGGCACAATCTCCGGATCCATGCGGATGGCGAGTGCGATGTTGGTCAACGGGCCGGCGCAATAGAGCACGACTTCGCCGGGATTGGCGCGAATGGTGTCGGCAATGAAATCGGCGGCGCGTCCCGGCCGCGGCTTGAGTTTGGGATATCCGCCAGGAGGCGCCCAAGTGTGCTTCGGATTCGGAGCATCAGGATTGAACGATCCATGCCAGCCGACGTAAGAACCATAAAGCGCTTCGCGAAGTTCCTGCTCGCGGGGCGTATTGATCAACGGCATTTCCGCGCCCTTGATTACGGGGACATCGGGACGGCCCGCCTGCTCCAGACCCCAAAGCGCAAACACGGTGGCGGGTTCCATCCACTGGTCGCCGCTCACGGTGGTGATGCCCAGCAGGTCGATTTGCGGAGAGCGCAGCAGCATCAGCAGGGAGAGGAAATTCGTTCCCTGAGGGCCGGCGCTGTCCTGGTCGGCAATGACTTTGATTTTCTTCTGCGCCGAGGCCAGAGTGCAAAGCAACAGACATGTGAGCACGACGCGCGTTAAGGCTCTCCTCATTGAGAACTTACTCCTGTAGCGCGGATTTTCCAGATGGCGGCTGACAATCGCTCTTCTTCGCGACCTTTGCGGAATCCTTCGCGACCTTTGCGGTTAAAGCTCTTGACCGCAAAGCACGCAAAGGGCGCGAAGAACTTCCAGTGACCAATTGGAAGCAACCAAGCGCTAGGATTTGCTGCGCGCCGCCCACTCGGCATCGAATCGCGCCCGGTCGTAAAAGGATTTCTGCGTCCCCACCCCGGTGGTTGAGAGTCCCGCGTATAAATTCGCGCGGCGCACGGCCTCGCGCTCGGGCAGGCCTTCTCCGAGGAAGACGGCAAAGCTGCCGATAAAGGCGTCGCCGGCGCCCGTGCTGTCAATACTCTTCACCGGAAACGCCGGCAAGTGCTCCATGCCTTCTTTCCCCGCCAGCAGCGAGCCGTTGGCGCCCAGCGTAATAATGACGCGGCGGATACCATAGCTCAGCAGTTTCTCCGCACACTTTTTCGCGTCTTCAACATTCTTCACCGGCATGCCGGTAATAGTCTCGGCTTCGCTTTCGTTGGGGACGAAGTAGTCGAGTCCTTCAACCGCCTTGATGTCGATCGGCTGGCCAGGGGCGGGATTGAGGATGCAGCGGATTCCATTCTTCCGCGCAAAGGCAACCGTGTAATAAACCGTCTCCAGCGGAATTTCGAACTGGAGCACGATGCAATCGACCGCTTTCAGCAGGTCGGCGGCGGCATCGACGTCAGCGGGCTTCAACTGGTCGTTCGCGCCTTTGACCACAAAAATGCGGTTCTGCCCGCTGGGCTCGACAAAGATTGGCGCCACGCCGCTGGACACGCCTTCCACCTGCTTCACGTGAGTGGTATCGATGCCCAGCTTCTTGAAATTCTCGATGGTGGCCGGACCGAACAAATCGCTGCCGACGCGCGCCACCATGAAGACCGAGGCTCCGCACAGCTTTGGCTGCGGTTGCCTGGTTGGCGCCCTTGCCTCCAAATCCCAGGTCGAATTTCTGGCCAAAGATGGTTTCGCCGGGCTTGGGAAAGCGGTCGGTGAAAGGTGGTGAGATCAATATTCGCGCTGCCCACCACCGCAATTCGAGGAATTTTAGCCATTCTTCACAAGACCTTTCATATCCGGAGTCATCCTGAGGGCTTTCAGTCCCGAAGAGCCTGCCCTGAGCGAAGTCGAAGGGATCTCGCGTGCAGCACGCCTTCGACTGCCAACCGCAACCCCGCTCCACTGCCAGATGCTTCGCTAGCAGCATGACGCCTCGCGGCGCGACCGACTGTTGAATTTGAAACACCAGCGAAGGGCGCTACTTCACTCCCCGTACGGCACCCAAATATTCTTCACCTGGGTCGCGTGTTGCAGGAACCAGCGGCCTTCGCCCTGCCTCACGTCAAACCAATCGATGGAGCGGCCTTCGTTGGTGAATACCTGCTTCAGATTCCCGACCGAGTAAGTCTTGGCGGCAACCGCGCTCGCTTCATCGGCAAAACACCAGACCGCATCCACGTCGTCGTGTTCGGCCAGGGTCTTCAGCAGCTGCGAGGTGTAGCCGGTGACGATGTTGACGGCCCCGCCCGGCAGATCGCTGGTGTCAAAAAGCTGATACAACTCGGCGGTGATTAAAGGATAAGTCTCGGAAGGCACCACGACAGCCACATTGCCGGTGGCCAGCACGGGCATCACCAGCGACAGAAACCCAGCAGCGGCGCCTGATTCGGGCAGATGATCCCGACTGTCCCGAGGGGCTCGTTCATGGCCAGCGCGACATTGCGGAAGGGAGGATTGTGCACCGCCCCGTCGAACTTGTCCGCCCACGCCGCATAGGAAAAGATGCGCTCAATGCCGAGCTTCACTTCGGCTGCTGGCCTGAGCTTCACCGACCACTGCGGCCAGGCCGCGCGCAATCTCTTCACTGCGCAGTGAAAGATTCTCCGCTATGTAATAAAGGACCTGCGCGCGGTTGTGGCCAGTGGTCTTCGCCCACCCCGAGGCTTTGTGCGCCGCTTCGACCGCATTGCGAATATCTTTGCGGTTGCCCAACGGCGCTTCGCCCAGCAGCCGGCCATCCGCGGCGCGCACTTCCATGCTGTAACCGGAGTCGGGACGAGCCTGCTTGCCTCCGATATAGAGTTTTACGGTGCGGTCGATGGCGGGCGCTGCTGGATCGGAGTCTTCGATTGACTTCGGCTGCAGCCGGCGGCTTCGCGGCGGGCAGCGCCGGAGCATTCTTGAACCAGGTCGGGCTCCAGATATTCCAGCAAGCCTTCCCGGCCGCCTTCGCGGCCGTAGCCGCTCTCCCTATAACCACCAAATCCGCAGGAAGCGTCAAACAGATTCGTGCAATTGACCCAGACCACGCCGGCTTTGAGTTGCGAGGCCACGTGCAGCGCAACATTCATGCTCTCGCTCCAGACGCAGGCGGCCAGGCCATACACGGTGTTGTTCGCCAGCTCGACCGCTTCGCTGGGCGTGCGGAACGTCATGGTGGCCAGCACCGGACCGAAGATTTCCTGCTGCGCCACGATCGACGTGGGATGCACATTACTGAGCAGAGTCGGTGGATAGTAAAGGCCGCGCGCGGGCAACTCGATTTGCGGCTGCCAGCAGGTGGCACCCTCCGCGACTCCCTGATCTACCAGTCGCTTGATGCGATCCAGTTGCACTCGGGCTACGATGGCGCCAATGTCGATGGACTTGTCGAGCGGCGCCCCAGCCCGCAGCGTGCTCATGCGGTCGCGGACTTTGGCGATGAGTGGCTCGGCGATGCTCTCCTGCATCAGCAGGCGGGAACCGGCGCAGCAGACCTGTCCCTGGTTGAACCAGATACCATCGACCAGGCCTTCGACCGCGCTGTCGAGGTCGGCGTCTTCGAAAATGATGAAAGGCGACTTGCCTCCCAGCTCGAGCGAGAGCCGTTTATGGCTGGAGGCGGTGACGCTCCGGATAAGGCGTCCTACCTCGGTTGAGCCGGTGAACGCGATCTTGGCCACCTCGGGATGCTTGACCAGCGCTTCGCCAGTCGAGCCGTCGCCGGTAACAATGTTGACCACACCCGGCGGCAGTGCGATCTCGGAGCAGATTTCCGCGAAGGCAAGGGCGGTGAGCGGCGTGAACTCGGCCGGCTTGAGCACGACGGTGTTGCCTGTGGCCAGGGCCGGCGCAATCTTCCAGGCCAGCATGAGCAACGGAAAATTCCAGGGAATGATCTGCCCGACGACGCCGCACGCCGTGTATCCGGGAAACTCCTGATGCAGCAGCTGGGCCCATCCGGCGTGGTGATAGAAGTGCCGGGCGACCAGGGGAATATCGATGTCGCGGCTCTCGCGGATGGGCTTCCCGTTATCCATGGTCTCGAGCACGGCGAGGCGGCGGGAATGTTTCTGCACGGTGCGCGCCAGCGCGTACAGGTAGCGAGCTCGCGCGTGCGGTGTGAGGGCTTGCCATTTTGGGAGGGCGACGCTTGCGGCACGCACCGCGGCGTCAATGTCCGCGGCCGATCCCTGGGCGACGGTGGCGAGCTTCTCGCCGGTCGAGGGATCAGTGGTTTCGAAGTATCCGCCTTCCGCCGGCTGTCGCCAGGCACCGTCGATAAAATGTCCGAAGCGGCGGCCATGAGCATCCAGCCAGGCGAGGGCCTCTTTCGGGTCCTCCGGCGCGGGACCGTATTCCATGGCGACGAACTTTTCAGCAATGCTCATAGGGATGCATGGTCGAACCCAAAAAAAAATCAAAATCAAAAGCGTCGGACAAGAGTGTCCGACCCACACGTTCTCTACGCCAGCGGATGGCGATAGTCCGCCGAATAGCGTCCGGTCACGTAGTGCTCAAGTTGCCGCTCGATGTCATTCAACAATCCGCTCGCGCCAAAGCGAAACAGCTCCGCCCTCATCCAGGAGGGGCCGAGTTCTTCCTTCATCAACGCCAGCCATTCGATGGATTGCTTGGCGGTGCGAATTCCACCCGCCGGCTTGAAACCGACCGCCATCCCGGTTTCCTGAGCATATTCGCGGATCGCGCGCGTCATGACGAAGCCCACCGGCAACGTGGCATTGGTCGGTTCTTTTCCCGTGGAGGTTTTGATGAAATCCGCGCCCGCCATCATGGCGACGAAGCTGGCGCGGGCCACGTTGCGCAGGGTCAGCAGATCGCCGGTGCCGAGAATCACTTTCATGTGCGCCCGCCCGCTGGCCTGTTTGAAAGCTGCAATCTCGTCGTAGAGCGCCTGCCATTTGCCGCCGAACACGTGGGCGCGGGTAATGACCACGTCGATGTCGTTGGCTCCCGCCTCCACCGAACGGCGAATCTCCGCCACGCGCTCGGTCAGCGGAGACAGTCCTGCGGGAAAGCCGGTGGAAACCGCGGCCACGCGCACGCCGCTGCCTTCAAGCGCACGCACGGCGGTTTCGACAAAGGTGTGATACACGCAAACCGCGGCAACCTTAATATTCAGCTCTTCAATTCCCAGACGCTTGACCAGGTCATCCTGAATGGGATGCCGGGCTTTGGCGCACAGGCGGCGCACCCGCTCCTCGGTGTCATCGCCGGAGAGCGTGGTGAGGTCCATGCAGGAAACGGCGCGCAGCAACCATGCCGCCTGCCAATCTTTCTTGACGGTTCGGCGGGCCACGTGACTTTGCGCCCTGCGTTCGACCGCGCTGGTGTTGACGCGGACCTGCTGCACCCAGTCGAGATTGAGTGGAATGCCGCGATTCGACACCAGGGGACGCCCGGCCAGCGTGGCGATGGTGTCCACGCTCAGGTCGCTGCACTCCGTAACGTGCTGGCTCCGACTAATCGCGCATTGTACGGCACCACGATGTGGCGCGAGCGTGCGCTCTGCAACTGTCCACGTGGGACAGCCGCCCCGACTGTCCGGCGAGCGAGCTCCGCTGTCTCGTACGGGCAGATCTTTCGAGCTGCGCTCGACTCGACAGCCGGGGCGGCTACGCGCCTTTGGATGCCATGAGCGCACGAGCGGGGCGCTTGCGCCTACATTTGGCCTTGACAGCATTTCGCTCTGAAAGCTAGGCTACGACGCTGCTTCGAGTCCGGGAGAAAACCAATTCTGAAACGTTTGAACCACATCATTTTTCGACTAGTCGCTGCCGCCATCCTGCTTGCCACCGTGGTCCCTGCCTCTGCGGCTGGTAAGAAAATCATTTTTGATACCGATCCCGGCACCGACGACGCTCTGGCCCTGATGCTGGCGTTGAATTCTCCCGAACTGGACGTGCGCGCCATCACTGTGGTCCCCGGTAACGTGACCGCAAGCCAGGGCCTGGAGAATGCGTTGCGCATGGTTTCACTCGCCAACCGGTGCGACATTCCAGTAGCGGCTGGCGCACAGCATCCCCTTTTTCAGAAACTCATTACCGCCGAGTTCTGGCACGGCAAGAATGGTCTGGCCAATGTCGAGCTGCCGCCCAGCAAATGCAAAGTGGTTTCGCAGTTTGGCCCAGACCTCATCATCCAGATGGTGCACGCCGCTCCCCATGAGATCACGCTGGTTCCGGTGGGACCGCTGACCAACATCGCGCTGGCCGTTCTCAAAGATCCCTCCATCGTTCCCCTGGTCAAGGAAGTGATCATCATGGGAGGCGCGATCACCGGCGGCAATGTAAACGCCGCGGCCGAAGCCAACATTTACAACGATCCCGAAGCCGCCCAGATCGTGTTCCAGGCGGGCTGGCCCCTGACCATGGTGGGCCTGGATGTCGGCGACAAAACTCTATTTTCCAAAAAGTATCTCGATCAATTGGGCCAGACTCATGGCCCGGTGAATGACTTCATCTACGCCGTGGGAAAATACCTGGTCGATCTCTCCGCGCAGTTCGGCTCGCCGGGCTCGCCGATGTATGATCCTCTCGCGGTCGGTGTGGCGATCGATGCCACCCTGGTCAAGGCCCCGGAAATGCACGTGGACGTCGAAACCCGGGGCGAGTTTACCCGGGGAGAAACCGTCGCCAATCGCCACGGCATGATCGAGCGCAACGTGCTGCACGGCGACCACTATGAGATCGAGGGCATAGACAAGATCGCGCCCAACGCCAGGGTTTGCGTCGATGTGGATGCCGACCGCTTCCTGCAGCTTTTTGTTTCCAGAATTAAAGGCAAGTAGCGGGCAAGTCCCTAAGGAGAAATCCATGTACACGCCACACAGTCTGGAAATTGCGCTGTTGATGATGATCACCAGCGCCATCTGCTGGGGCTCCTGGGCCAACACCTTCAAGGGCGTAAAGAATTACCGCTTTGAGCTCTTCTACTGGGATTACGCTCTGGGAATATTCCTGGTATCGCTTATTCTCGCGTTCACCATGGGAAATACGTCGTCGAGCGATCCGGCAAGCTTTCTGAACAATGTTCATTCCGCCGATGGCTCGAACATTATTTATATGCTGATTGCCGGCGCCATCTTCAACCTGGCCAACCTGCTGCTGGTGGCCGGCATTGACATGGCCGGACTGGCAGTGGCTTTTCCGGTTTCGATTGGCATCGCTCTGGTGGTCGGAGTGGTTTCCAGCTACGCGTCTACAGCCGCGGGGCAACCTGGGCTTGCTGGCGGCTGGCGTAGCATGCGCAGTTGTCGCCGTGATCCTTGACGGCAAGGCTTATGGCAGCCTGGCCAGCGCGGGCCGTTCCGTTTCGAAGAAGAGCATTGTCACCTGCATCGTCTCCGGCGTTCTTATGGGACTCTGGGCACCCGTTCGTGACCCGCGCCATGACTCACGGAAATCCACTGGGACCGTACAGCGTGGCCGTGTTCCTGACCCTGGGCGCTCTGCTCTCCTGCCTGATCTGGAATATTTACTTCATGAAGAAACCGCTGGTCGGCGAACCGGTCAGTTTCAGCGGTTACTTCAGCGGGCCCCCTGCCGGACACGTTCTCGGACTGCTCGGCGGATTTATCTGGGGCACGGGCATGGTTTTCAATCTCGTGGCCGCCAGCTTTACCGGAGTGGCGATTTCATACGCCATCGGCCAATCCGCTCCCATGGTCGCGGCGCTGTGGGGCGTCCTGGCCTGGAGAGAGTTCAAAGGTTCGGGCAGCCAGGCAAAGATTTATCTATTCTTCATGTTCGTTTTCTATGCCCTGGCGATTCTGCTGGTGGCGCGCGCCAACGGATAACCTCCAACTCTGACTTGGTTCGAATCATAACGAGGATGCCCTTGTGGGAGTTCCCGATCGACGTCAATTTCTGGAAGCGATGGCTACGCTGGGTGCGATGACGACCTTGTCCGGAAGTGTGAACGCGACCACTGCTGCGCCGGCCCCGCGCTGGCCCAGGCTCACCGGCAGTCCGGTGCTGGACAGCCTGCACCCGGTAATTGAACATTCGCGCGACGTCCGCACCCACGTGGACAAGATCGTCGAAGTCGCCAAGTGGATGGCCTACGAAGAGCTTCCCATGCCGGACTATCAGATGCCCTTCGACGTGGGCAAAGGCACCGCGGATGATGTGATTGATTTCGTACTGACCGCCGATTGTGTGGACACAGCGTTCACCGATTTTTCCACCCACGTGAAATTCCAGGTGGACTACGCTGGGCGGCACTGGTCCGATTCCGATGCGCTGTTTGCCTGCATGAAGCGCGCCATGGACAACGGCGTTCCCATTCTCGACGGCAAGTTCCTCGCGCAGGTGACCCGGCCCGACCTCGAACGCATTTTCGCCGCCAACATCGAATTGCCCATGCTCGACGAAAAGATGGAAGTATGGCACCAGGTAGGCTCCGTGCTGGCCGAAAAGTACAACGGCCGCTTTCACAACTTCGTGAAGTCCTGTCCGCCTCGCCTGTATGACAACGGCGCCGGAATCATCGACCGCATGGTCAGGGAGTTCCCTCGCTTCAACGACGTCAGCCCCTACGACGGCGCGACCATCAAGTTCTACAAGCTGCCGCAGCTGGGAATCTGGTTCGTTTACTCCAACCTGAGAAAGGACAGTCAGTTCCCTCTCGACGATCTGGGAAAGATGACGGCGTTTGCCGACTACATCGTTCCGGTCGCATTGCGGATTCTGGGAATCGTGAGTTACTCGCCCGAACTGGAGCATGCCATCAACACTTACCAGATGGTCCCGCGCGACAGCCGGCAGGAAGTTGAAATCCGGGCCCACTGCATTTACGCCACCGCGTTGCTCTGCGAAGAGGTCAATAACATCCGCCCTAAAGACCAGCAGATCATCATCCCGCAGATCGACGCCCGCCTGTGGACGCACTATCACACCACCTGGTGGCCGCATCATCTGACCAGAACGATCATGTACTGATTTCGTAGAGCCGGTTTTCGTAGCGCCGCCGTCCCGGCGGCTATCCCCTCGACAAGCTCCGGGCAGGCTCCGGGGCGTTCCCGCTCCCACCCCGGTTAGCAAAAACACCGAGGGCGGGACGCCAGCGCTACAAAAACCAGCGCACTTCCGAGCCCTGTACAAAGCCAGACTGTTCGTATAGAAATTGACCCCAAGAGCTCGCTCGATCGTGCCTTTGCGAATTGCGGTGGGGAGCCAACAGCTTGTATTCCAGGCCCAGAACGCTCGATGAAGCACTCCATGTGTTGACCCGGCAAGGGGGCCAGATTCTGTCGGGAGGCACCGATTTTTTTCCCGCGCTGGGTGATCGCCCCGCCCCTGATCGAGTGGTTGACATCTCCGGTGTCAGCGAAATCAAAGGCATCGCATTCGAAGCAAACTACATCCGTATCGGGGGACTCACCACCTGGAGTGAAGTGGTGGCCGCTCCTCTGCCCCGATGCTTTGACGCTTTGAAGAGCGCGGCCCGGGAAATCGGCGGGATTCAGATTCAGAACCGCGGCACCATCGCGGGCAACCTCTGCAACGCCTCTCCTGCCGCCGACGGAGTTCCCCCATTGCTGGCGCTGGATGCGGAAGTGGAACTTGTCTCCGCCTCCGGGAAGCGGCGCGTGCCCCTGGCTGACTTCATCGTGGGAAATCGGAAGACCCTTCGCCGTCCCGAAGAGATTCTGGCCAGCGTGATCATTCCTCGCGGTCTCGACGACGCCGCCTCCACATTTCTAAAACTAGGAGCGCGGCGCTACCTGGTGATTTCAATCGCCATGGTCGCCGCCGTCGTAAAGGTAGATAACACGAGCCGCGTGGCCGAGGCCCGCGTGGCGGTTGGGTCTTGCTCCGTGACCGCCCAACGCCTCACGGCTCTCGAAGGTGCGCTGGTCGGCACACCAGCACGCACCGGATTGGGTGCGACTGTTTTGGCGGGACATCTGGCACAGCTTTCGCCCATCGATGATGTGCGCGCCACCGCGATCTACCGCAACCAGGCCGCCCTGACGCTGGTGGGGCGCGCCCTTGACGCCTGTGTGGGGGGCCGCTGAATGGTCACGACGACCTCACCCCGCCTCAGTTCTCAGTCTTCCATTGCATTTTCGGTCAATGGAAAGAGCGTGAACGCCGAAGTTTCTCCGGTAGAGCGCTTGTCCAAAGTACTGCGCGAGCGCCTGGGACTCATGGGAACCAAAGTCGGTTGTGACGCCGGCGACTGCGGCGCCTGTACCGTCCTGCTGGACGGTAAAGCTGTCTGCTCCTGTCTGATCGCCGCCGGTCAAATCGAAGGCCAGGAAATCACCACGGTAGAAGGACTCGCCACGCGTGCCCCGATCCATGACCAGTTGCAGAAATCGTTCCTGCGCCACGGGGCCGCGCAATGCGGCGCGTGCACACCCGGCATGCTGGTCTCGGCAACAGCTCTTCTGGAACACAATGCCGCACCCAGCGAAAGCGAGGTCATGGACGCGATCGGCGGCGTCCTCTGCCGCTGCACCGGCTACCGCAAGATCATCAACGCCATACAGGATGCTCGCTCCGGCAAGAGCGCAGAACCGTCGCCCCGGGCCGGCCACGCGGTGGGCTCGAGGCTGGTGCGGCTCGACGGTCATGGCAAGGTTGATGGCACAGAAATCTTTGGCGCGGACGAAATTCCGCACGGAGCGCTCGTGGTTCGCGCCATCCGCAGCCCTCACCAGCGTGCTCGCTTCCGTTTCGGTGATCTCGATGCTTTTGCCGCCGCGCATCCGGGAATCCACCGCGTTCTGACCGCCAGTGACATTCCGGGCGAGAACCGCTACGGTGTGATTCCGCGTTTTGCGGATCAGCCCGTGTTTGCCGAGGTCGAAGCTCGCTTTCGCGGCGAAGCGGTCGCTGCGGTGGTGGGTGAGGCTGAAGCCATCGAAGCTCTCGACCTCGCGAATTTTCCCGTCACATGGGAGCCCTTGCCTGCGCTGACCACGATTGCGGCCGCACTCGCCGCCGATGCTGAACGCATCCACCCTAACCGTGAGAACAATGTGCTGGTCCGGGGCCGTGTAGTCCGGGGCAACGTGGAAAAGGCATTGGCGGAATCCGACGTCGTGGTCGAGGACGAATACGAAACTGGCTTTATCGAGCACGCCTACATCGAACCCGAAGCAGGCTTTGCCCGGCGCGTCAACGACCAGATCGAGATTCAGGCCTGCACCCAGGCCCCGTACATGGATCGCGCCGATATCGCCAGAATTCTGGGCATCGCGCCCGAGGCAGTACGCATTATTCCGACCGCCGTCGGCGGCGGCTTCGGCGCCAAGCTCGATCTTTCGGTTCAGCCCTTCGTGGCGCTGGCCGCATGGCATCTCCGCCAACCCGTGCGCATGGTTTATTCGCGCTCGGAATCGATTATTTCGACCACCAAGCGCCACCCATCGCACATCCGCCTGCGCGCGGGCGCGAGTCGCGACGGCAAGTTGAAGGCCATGGACTTCACCGCCGACTTCAACACGGGCGCCTACTCTTCCTGGGGACCGACGGTGGCGGCGCGGGTACCGGTCCACGCCTCGGGGCCCTACCACGTCCCGCACTATCGCGCGTTGACCCGGGCGGTCCACACTCATCTGGTGCCGGCCGGGGCTTTCCGGGGATTTGGTGTCCCGCAAACGGCGATCGCGCAGGAACAGTTATACGACGACCTCGCTGACCAACTCGGGATTGACCGGCTGGAATTTCGCATCATGAATGCGCTGGACAACGAGACCCCCACCGTCACCGGCCAGGTTCTCGGCGAGGGGGTCGGAATTCGCGCCTGCTTTGAAGCGCTGCGGCCCCGGTGGACAGCGGCGCGCGCCGAAGCCGCGGCTTTCAACGCCGCGACCATTGGTCCGGTCCGGCGGGGCGTGGGCGTCGCCGGCATGTGGTACGGATGCGGCAACACTTCGCTGCCTAACCCATCCACCATTCGCGTCGGGTTAAAAGCGGACGGGCGCATCGCGCTTCACCAGGGCGCGGTGGATATCGGACAGGGCTCCAACACTATCGTCACCCAAATTTGCGCCGACGCTCTCGGCGCTCCCATCGATCGTTTCGATCTGGTCTCCGGCGATACGTCGATCACGCCCGACTGCGGCAAGACGTCTGCGTCGCGCCAGACTTTTGTGACCGGCAAAGCCGCACAAATGGCTGCTACGGAACTGCGTCGCGCCATCCTGCGCCTGGCCGATGCCGGTGAACATGCGGCCATCCGTTTCGCCGATGGCGCTGTCACGGTTAAAGAAGAGGATGAGCGCTGCATCAGCCTGCGCGACCTGCCGCTGGATAAGCACGGCTACGTCCTGACCGGCGAAGCCACTTTCGATCCACCCACCAGCCCGCTGGACGAAAACGGCCAGGGCACTCCGTATGCTGTGTTTGGCTTCGGCGCCCACCTGGCGGAGATTGCCGTCGATGCTGAGCTGGGCACGGTGCGCGTGCTGAAGATCACCGCTGCGCACGACGTCGGCCGGGCCATCAATCCCACCCTCATCGAGGGCCAGATTGAAGGCGGCGCTGCCCAAGGCTTAGGGATGGCGCTGATGGAGGAATTCTTCCCGGGCAAAGGCGAGAACCTTCATGACTACCTGATTCCGTCCGCCGGCGACATGCCGCCGGTAGAGTCGATTCTCATCGAGGACCCTTCGCCCATTGGCCCGTTCGGCGCGAAGGGCATCGGCGAGCAGGCCGTGATTCCGACCGCTCCCGCGATTCTCAACGCCCTTCACGATGCCATTGGCGTGCGCATTCGCCGTTTGCCCGCAACGCCTGACCGGATTCGCGCCGCCATGGTAGCGCCGGCGTCCCGCCGGCCCGATGGGCGGGCAGAATGCCCGCCAGGCTGGAGTACGCACAAACTTATGAAGATCACTACGATTGACGAGTTCTTGAAGTATAAGGTCCTGCCGGAACACAAGCCCATCGTGGCCCTCCTGCGAAAAATGATGCGCGAGCACGCACCCGAGGCGAAAGAACAAATCAGTTACGGCATACTCATGTGGAAGCAAAGACGCGGGCTGGCAGTCATCAGTCCGACCAAGAAAGACATTACGTTTGCGTTTTCGCGCGGCGCGCAGTTTGAAGACAAATTCGGTTTGCTGCAGGGTGTGGGGAAAGTCTCGAAGCACGTCAAGATCAAGGATATGAAAGGCACACCGAAAACAGCGCTCAAGTATTACATCAGGCAAGCCGTACAACTCGATGCGAAATAAATATCCAGCGGGGGTATTATTCGATCTCGATGCCAGACGTCATGCTGAGTGCAAAGCGTCAGGCGTGGAGTACATCCGCGGCTGGCTAGCAGCTGTGTTGCCGCACGCCAGGTCCTTCGGGACTGAAGTCCCTCAGGATGACCCCGCTAGTTTTTTTGGCAAATTGCCCCTGGATCATGGACATCGCTGACAAACCGCCTGACGCAATCCGCTGCGATGCCTGCCCGGTGCTCTGCTACATCAATCCGGGAAGGACGGGCGCGTGCGATCGCTACGCCAACGATAACGGACAACTGGTCCGCATCGATCCTCATGTTGTGCTCGATCGCGCCGTGTCGCGCGGCGATTCCGTGGTTCCCTTCCTCGATCGCGATCGCGAATGGGATGGCAGCATCGTGACCGGCCCGGAGAATTTCGTCACCGCCATTGGCGCCGGCACCACTTATCCCGACTACAAGCCCGCGCCCTTTATCATTTCATCCACCGTGCAGGGCGTGGACATGGTCACCGTGGTCACCGAAGGAATCTTCAGCTACTGCGGCGTCAAAGTGAAGATTGATACTGATCGTCATCTGGGACCGGAAACAAATCTGGTCCGGGCCCAGGGAGAGCCGGTCGGACACGTCACCACCAGCGAATATGGCTCGCAGATGCTTTCGCTCGGCGGTGTGCGCCACCTGACCGGCGGCAGCCGCAAGGAAGGCACGGTGACCTGCGAAACCCTGCTGCACCTGTGCGACCGCAAGCCGGTGGAACTCACCATCGATGACGGCGCCACCGTGATCGTGCAAGCGGGCAAGCCGCCGGTAGTGGGCGGCGTGCAGGAAGAGCGCATGCGGGTGGGCTGTGGCTCGGCCACCATCGGGATGTTCGCCAAACAGTGGTTGGGCAAAGTTGATGAGGTGGTCGTGGTCGATGACCACATCACCGGCGTGCTGTCGGAGCACCAGGCGGGAAAGTTGTTGGGTGTTCCTCCAACCGGCATAAAGATGAAGGGCCACCGCTCCACTCCCGGGCGTTACTTCCGCGTAGCCGAGCCGGGCACGGCGTGGGGTGGGACGAATATCGACGATCCTCTTTCGATTCTGCAGAATTTCAATCCCAAATTTGCCTGGCCGAAACTGCGATTGCTGATGGTAAGCACCACGGGAGAGCACTACGCCTACTTCGAACTGGACGAAGCCTTACGGCCCGTGGAAAAAGATTTGCCCTCTTCGCTCAGCGAATCGGTGGCCCGCATCAAGGAGAATTGCGAGCCCGCGCTCTGCACCGTCCTCTTTATGGGAGGCGCTGGAGGATCGCTGCGGGCGGGGGTCACGGAAAATCCAGTCCGGCTTACCCACTCCGTGCGCGACGCGCTGACCCGCGTCACCTGCGGCGGCGCGCCGGTTTACGTCTGGCCAGGCGGCGGCATAACTTTCATGGTCGATGTCAGCCGCATGCCCGAGCACGCATTTGGCTATGTCCCGACGCCAGCGCTGGTTGCGCCGATCGAGTTCACCCTGGGAATCGCGGACTATGCCGCATTGGGCGGCTACATGGACCATGTGCGCTCGCTCGATTCCATCATGGACGAAAAAGGCCGCCGCCGGGTTTCAGCGAATCCAGAAAACCCCTGGCCGCTGGCGCCGGGAAAATCGTCGCGCTCCGGCTCGAGGTCAGATCAATGAATACGCGGGCCCAAATAGGATTGTTGGAGGACGGCCGCCGCCTCCATCTGAACGACGGACCCATCGATCTGATCATTGAAGCATTCGGCGAGACTGATGAGGTCAGCGCAGCCTATCGCGCGGCAGCACGGCGTTTTGTCACTGTGCTCGACGAACTCTGCGATGAACTCACGTTTTTGCGGCAAGCTGCGAGAATCGACAGCCCGATCCCGTCAGGTGCCGTCGCGAGGCGGATGGCGGCGGCCGTTGCGCCCTACTGCGAGCGGACTTTCCTCACGCCGATGGCGGCGGTGGCGGGCGCGGTCGCGGAGGAAATTCTGGATGTCATGACCGCCGCAGCCAGCCTTTCGCGGGCATACGTAAACAACGGTGGAGACATCGCGCTGCATCTCGCCCCCGGAGAGCATTTTGTCGCCGGCATGGTCGAGCGGCCGGACCGCCCATCACTTTTCGGGACGGTGACGCTCGATTCAGCGCAGCCAGTGCGGGGAATAGCGACCAGCGGTTGGCGTGGCCGCAGCTTCTCGCTCGGCATCGCTGACGCGATTACCGTGCTGGGCGACCGCGCAGCGGTGGCAGACGCCGCCGCTACCATCATCGCCAACGCAGTGGACCTGCCGGGACATCCCCACATTGTCCGCGTGCCCGCTCGCACCCTCGCGCCCGATAGCGATCTGTGCGATCGCCTGGTCACGCAGGAGGTTGGCGAACTTTCTCCAGCCGAGATTGGGGCTGCGCTCGATGCCGGCGAGGTCATGGCCCACTCTCTTCTTGCCCGCGGACTCATACGCTCGGCAGCACTCCATCTGCGCGGGGATACCCGGGTCGTGGGCTTAAACTTGGAATCGACAACCATTGCTCTGCCGGAAAGCAGGACTCTCATTCATGCCTGAGGTCCAGGTTCGCAAGAAGTTTACGGCGGTAGAAGAAATCTTCCACGAAGGCGGCCCCGTCTCGTCCCGCCCGCTGCGCCGTGCAGCCGCGCTGGCGGTCATTCACAATCCCTTTGCGGGCGGCTACGTGAAAGAGATCGCCGGTTTCATGGATGACCTCAAACCGCTGGGCATGGAGATGGCGCGTTCCCTCGTCGCAGCGCTGGGAGGAGACCCGAAAGTTGTGGAGGGATACGGCAAGGGAGCCATCATCGGCTCCGCCGGTGAACTCGAGCACGGCGCCCTGTGGCATGTGCCCGGCGGCTATGCCATGCGCGAGATTTTGGGCGACGCCAAAGCCATCGTGGCGTCAACTAAAAAGGTAGGCGGCCCCGGCACCCGGCTCGATGTGCCCATCACCCACATCAACGCTGCTTATGTAAGAAGCCATTTCGATGCCATGGAA
The DNA here is from genome assembly GCA_963699935.1 of Terriglobia bacterium. Lineage (GTDB taxonomy): Bacteria > Acidobacteriota > Terriglobia > Terriglobales > Acidobacteriaceae > JAIQFF01. The sequence continues at coordinate 1,150,442 of CAVOVU010000006.1, read as the reverse complement.
GTGGGCCTGGCCGATTCTCCGCGCGCCGATGAGATTCTGCTCGCCCTGGTGATGACCACCGGGCCGCGCGTTCATGCCCGCGTCGGCGGACTCAAAGCTTCGGAGATCAAAGGAGAGGACGGATTGCGCTGATGGCCGAACAAATGAAAGCCAGCATCCGCAAGATTGCGACATTTGTAGAAGAGACGCGCAGTGAGATGGGACACGCCGTGAATCCTCCGACTCGACGCGCCGCCGCCGTCGCTGTCATTGAAAATCCCTGCGCGGGGAAGTATGTCGAGGACTTGTCCGAACTTATGTTGATCGGCGAGGAACTGGGTGAGTTGCTCACGCAACGCGCGGTCGCTGCGCTGGGAATTCCCGCCGCTTCTGTGGAAAGCTACGGCAAAGCGGCCGCCGTAGGCGAAAATGGCGAACTGGAGCACGCTGCCGCTATACTCCATCCCAAGCTGGGCGCGCCGGTACGCAAAGTCCTGGGCAAGGGCGCCGCGCTCATTCCATCTTCGAAGAAGCGCGGCGGATTGGGCGTTGCTCTCGACATCCCCCTCGGCCACAAAGACGCAGCTTTCGTCCGCAGCCACTTCGACGGCATGGAAGTAAGAATCAATGACGCTCCCCGTGCCAATGAAATCATGGTTGCTGTGGCCGTGACCGACAGCGGCCGGCCGCTGCCGCGCGTAGGAGGGTTGAGCAAGAACGAGATCAAGGGCGAAGACGGCCTGCGTTAACCACCACAAATCACGTGGGGACAGCCGCCGGGACGGCGGCGCTACAAAACCCCGCGTAGAATACTTCTGGCTCTCGCCGCAGGGGTTACAAATGATCTTTCGCCGCTCTGTCATTTTCATTCTCACATTCCCACTTCTCTTTTCCTCCTTCCTCGCGTCCCAAACAAAGGAAAAATCCGACCTGCTCGTCACCGGCGGCACTGTCGTCACCATGGATGGCCCCCGCCACATCATCGACGATGGTGCCGTGGCCGTGAAAGGTGACACGATCATGGCTGTCGGCCCGCGCAGCGAACTGGAAGCCAGGTACGCAGCCGCGCAGACGATCGACGCCAAAGGCAAGCTGGTCCTGCCCGGCTTCATCAACGGTCACACGCACGTTCCCATGACCCTGTTCCGCGGCCTGCACGATGACGTCACCCTCAACGACTGGCTGTACAAGTACATTTTTCCGGCAGAAGCCAAGAATGTGAACGAGGAGTTTGTCCGCTGGGGCACGCGTCTCGCCGCTGCTGAACAGATTCGCGGAGGCGTCACCACTTTCGCTGACATGTATTACTTCGAAGATGCGGTCGCGGAAGAAACCAAGGCCGCCGGCATGCGCGGTGTGCTGGGCGAAACCTTCATCGATTTTCCCGCGCCCGACAACAAAAGCGAAGCTGAAATGCTCGCCTATACGGAGAAGTTCCTGAAGAAATGGCAGGGCGATCCCCTCATTCATGCCGCGGTCGCGCCCCATTCGATTTACACCTGCTCGCAGAAGACGCTGCAGGATTCAGCGGCGCTGGCGCGGAAATATCATGCTCCCATTCTGATTCATACTTCTGAAATGAAAAAGGAGTGGGCAGACAGCATGAAGAACAACGGCATGTCGCCGGTGCAATATCTGGACAAGATCGGCCTGCTCGGCCCGGACGTGGTGTCCGCACACTGTATTTTCGTGGACGCGGCCGATGAGAAAACGCTGGCCCACAAGCAGGTGGGCTGCGTGCATAACCCCTCCAGCAACATGATGCTTGCCAGCGGAGTTTCGCCCGTCGCCGACATGCGCGCCGCGGGCGTGGCCGTCGGACTGGGCACGGACGGTCCGGCCGGAAGCAACAACGATCTTGATCTCATGGAAGAAATTGATCTGGCAGCCAAGCTGGCCAAGATCACGAAGATGGATCCGCTGGCGCTGAACGCGAAGGCAGTGGTCGAAATGGCCACCATCGACGGCGCCCGGGCGCTCCACATGGAAAAAGAAATTGGCTCACTGGAGCCAGGAAAGAAAGCCGACTTCATACTCATCAGCCTGGACGAACCCCACGCCGTACCCATGTATGACATCTACGCGCAACTGGCTTACGCGCTTAAGGGCAGCGACGTTGAAACCGTCGTCATCGGCGGGCGGGTCGTGATGCGCGACCGCAAACTGCTCACGGTGAATGAAGAGGCAGCCATCGCGAAGGCTCGCCAATACAAGAAGACGATTGCCGCATCGCTGGGGTTGTAGCGCCGGGGGCTACGACTTCTCTGCCAGATCGCGAGCGCTCCGGCCGGTAGCCACCGTCACCCGGTCCCGTCCCTCCGCCTTCGACTGATACAGACATTGGTCCGCGGCTTTCAGCAGCTCCTCCGAACTGTCCCCGTGCTCGGGGAAGGTGGCCACGCCAGCGGAGAGAGTGACCGTTCCGACCGTGTGATTCTTGTACTGTATTTCCAGTTTCTTTGCGGCTTCGCGCAATCCGTTGGCGCGAATGACGGCGTTCTCCGCGGAAGACTCGGGCAGGATAATGCCGAATTCCTCTCCTCCATAACGACAGATGATGTCGTCCACGCGAAAAATCTTGCGGAACAGGTCGGCGACGGACCGCAGCACCAAATCTCCCGCATCGTGACCGAAAGTGTCGTTGAATCGTTTGAAGTGGTCGAGGTCGATGAAAAGGACCGACACGGGATGGTTCTTCCGGACCGCACGCTGCATTTCGCGCTCCAGGGATTCTTCCATAAAACGGCGATTGAACAGCCCGGTCAGGGGATCGCGGATGGATTGATCACGCAGGGCTTCGCGCAGCCGCAGGCTGGCCAGGGAAAGTGCGATTTGTCCCGAGACCGTGGTGGCCACCCGCTGTTGAGAGTCCTGCAGGCCCTCGGAAGCGGAATCGGTCCGGGTCCCGTCATCCGCGGCAAATTCGAGATACAGGACGCCCAGCGTATCTCCCTGTCCAACCATGGGCACGCACAGGCATTTGTGTCTTGCGCCCTGGGCCAGGTGGGCGCAGTTGATCCCCGCTCCGCGATCGTTCCAGTGCGGCTGCCCCCGGCGCAGGCTCCAGCATGCATCGGGAGCAAAAGCAGCTTCGGAGACGCTGGCGCCGCCCCACCGCACCGCCGTCTCCACCTGGTTCCGCGACGACCTGAACAGGTACAGGGCGCCGCAGAGCGCCTCGGGCAAGAGCTTCTGCACTGACTGGGCTACAACCGAGCAGGCTTCCTGGGTGTTCCCGCAGCACTCCAGCAAATCTCCCATCTCGCTTAACAGCGTCATCTGCTTGGTCCGCACTTGCAGCTCGGTTACCAGCTGACTCAGCACTTCGGCGTGTTTGCGCTCGGCCTGGGACGCCCTGATCTGCTCCGAGATGTCTTTGTAGATGGTGTAGGAGCCGCGCACCCGGCCATCCACCGCCAGGGGAACGGCATGCACCTCCAGGTCGAGGATATGTCCATCCTTGCGCCGCCGCCGCGCCGTGGTATGCAGGGTCTCACCCGCCAGGACTTTCTCAATCGAGGGGGTGGATTCGCTGGGAGCATCGGGCACATAGATGCGGCTCAGATCACTGCCGACAAGTTCGTGATGATTAAACGCAAACAGCCGGTCGAACGCGACATTCGTCAGTTCGACCCGTCCCTGCTGATCGAGCACAACAATGCCAAATGGACTGTTCTCGATCAACGAATTCAAATGCGCCGTCTGTTCCTGAAGGTCAAGCGCAATTCCATGACGTTCGCTGACGGCGGCCCCCACGATGAGTCCGACACCGGAGACAACCAGCATGAGCAGGCCGATCTTTGAGGGAACGTCGCCGACTGGCGGGAAAATGTGCATGGCCACGACCATGCCGAAATTGAGCGCCAGCAGTCCAATCACCACCCGGCGAATGCCCTGCCGCATGGCAATCCAGATGATCGGAACAAAGCTCAAATAAAATAGTTGCCGTGAACCCAGGCGAGATCCAAACATGACCCAGAGGACCACCAGGATGGCCGCGGCCTGACCGACCGCTTCCGCCACGGAAGCAAGGTCGAAACTGACTGCCGGCTTCTGCGGGTCCTCGTTCTCCTGGATGGCTCGATCCCGTTTCGGAAGGACCTGCCTTCGGACCCACGGGAAGACATGAATCAGGAGAAATGGGGCGATCCCCAATAACCCGATCCCATCGCCGGAGAACCACCCCCAGGACGAGATCCAAAACTCGCTCCAGGCGATCGACTTGTCAGCGGCCAGGCACGTAACCCCAATCATGGTCGCTGCCACCGCAGTGGCCATGGTCACGAAGACGTAGCGCACCACATCCCGACGGCCCCGCAGTCCCAGATCAATTCGCAGCGGGCCTCGCAGCAGGTATGCCGCGGTGCCGTACGACGCCGCAACCCCCACAGATCCAACGGTTTCGCCGAAGGATGTGAAGGGTTGGTGGTAGATCATGGCGCCTGCCATGGCATCGGCCACGCAGACCAGCAGGGCATACCAGGGACTGATTCCAAGGAGTAGCGCCAGCACCAGGCCCGCCGCTGGATACCAGGTCACCGATCCCAGGCGCGAGATAAGAATGACTGAGGGCTGATTCAGCGCGAGGTGGAGCCCTACGAACAGGATGGAAAGAATTGCGTGGCGAATGATGAGGCGGCCGGTATCCATGAGTTACATCTCTGGCCAACACTCCGGAGCCCCGATGGCGCGGCGGAGTTCCGCGATGTCTGCACGGTTTACTCGCCCAGTAGTTGTCCTGAAGTCAGGCTATTGCATATCGGCACATTAAAGGCTTCTCATGGTCACCTGGCGGTCACCAAAGTAACGAAATTGCCGGCCGAGAATGAGAGCGGGATTAGAACTGCACAATTTCAGGCGCCGATGTTGCCGGCGGAGTGTTGCGGCTGCGCTGAGTACTGATGACCCCATCCACGATCATCATGCCAATGCCAGGCAGGTCGCCGCGCTGAATGCTCTCGAGCACGGTCTTTCCCGCCGAATGCTGGGCTTTGTCGATCATCGCGAAGGTGGCGGCCCGGCCGGGGGCAACTAGTCCGCAATCCAGCTTTCGGATTTTCGCCGTGTTGCCGGTGGCAAAACAGACGGCGATCTCAGCCGGTATATCTCCCAAGGACGCCAGCATCGCAATCATGCGCAGGATGCCGAGCGGCTGCACCCCAGAACCCGCCGGCGAGTCCGTGCCCAGGATCACCCGGTCAAGCTGCTTCAGTTCTCTCGCCGTGCGCAACGTCAGCAGCGCGGCGCGCTCGTTACCGTTGTGGACGACTTCCAGCGCCCGCGTGGATTTCTCGCACAGCGTCACAATCTGATCATCGGGCAATGCGGTATGGCCGCCGTTGATGTGTCCGATGACATCGGCGTCAGCCGCAAGCACGATGTCTTTGTCAATCAGGCTGGAGCCGGGAATCGAGGGGCCGCCGGTGTGGATGGTGCTCTGGATCCCGAACTTGCGCGCCCAGGCCACCATCTGCCGGGCCGTGGCGCCGTCTTTCACGCTTCCCAATCCGACCTCTCCCAGCATGGTTACGCCCGCCGCGGCCAGATCTTTGAAATCTTCCTCGACCATGCCGTGCTCAATCACCGGCGCGCCGGCGTGAATCCTGACGCCGCCAGGTCGAAAAGCCGCGAACGCCCGCTGGGCAAAGATGGCCATGGCCTTCAGCCCCACCACGTCTTTCGGGCGGCCGGGCGTGTGCACTTCGCCGGCGGAAATCATGCTCGTGACTCCGCCATGAAGATAGCTGTCAATCCAGCCGATCTGGTTCTGGCGCGGCGTCCAATCGCCGGCCACCGGATGCACGTGGCTGTCGATCAGTCCCGGAGCCAGTGTCGTGCCCTTGGCATCGATGACCAGGGTTGCGCCTTCGCAGTCGATATCTTTCTCCTTACCGACGGCGGTGATCTTGCCATCGACTGCCACCACGGTATCGGCGTCGAGGATCGGCCTCGTGAGCTCGCCGCTCAACAGCAGACCGATGTTCCGGATCAAAAGGCGAGTCTGGACTTTACTCTTGATGGGCTCATCATGGGCCATGAAGCGCACCTCTAAATCGAAGAGTTCAATCGTGCCGGATTGCTTTGCGGCCTTTGCGGCCTTTCTTTGCGTCCTTTGCGGTAAAGCCTTTGACTTCGCCTGGACTTGCGGAAAATCTTAAACCGCAAAGGACGCAAAGAAAACTCCGCAAAGAACGCAAAGGATTACCGGGATTCCGCCATTCGCAAACAATGTTATAAGCTTCTTTCGGCCGTCCAGACGGCGACTGACAACCAACGACTGAAGACCGACGACTGCTCTTAAGGAACGCGTATGTTATCTCGCAACGTGGTTTTCTGGGAAGTCGATGCCCAGGCCGATTTCATGTTGCCGGGCGGCAAGCTCTATGTGCCTGGTGCCGAAAAATTGCTACCCAACATTCGCCGCCTCACCGATGCCGCGCGCCAGGGCAGGGTCTTCCTGGTCTCGCACGGCTGCTATCACACTAAAGATGATCCGGAGTTCGCCATCTTTCCCCCGCATTGCGTCCAGGGCACTCCCGGCGCGAACCTGGTTCCTGAAGCGCTGACCGGGAAAGTCGTGACTGTCCCCAATGAGCGGCGGCTTCCCTGCCTCCTGACCTTTCGCGGTACCAGCAAATCCTGCTGGAGAAGCAGACCCTCAACATCTTCGAGAGCCGCCATGCCGACGAACTGGTTGAACGCCTTGGTCCCAATATCGAATTCGTCGTGTTCGGCGTGGTCACGGAGTTCTGCGTACGCTTCGCCGCCAAGGGTCTGCTCGAGCGCGGACGCCGGGTCTCGGTAGTTCAGGACGCAATCGAAACCCTGAATTCCGAAGATGGGAAACGGGCCGTTGCGGAACTGCAGGCCCTCGGAGCCACGTTCATCACCACCGAACAGGCACTGACACTGCTGGACGCGGCAAACTGACAACCTGCTGATGTAGTCAAGCCGCTGGCATCATGGCAGTTGCGGTTGACACCTGATGGCGAATGGCAGTATCTTTCTGCGCGTCAGATTTTAGGTTGAAATTGCAATCCTAGCTGATCAGTTGTCCGCGACGACAACGAGACCCAATCAACCTCGAAGTTTTATGAAAACCGGCACAAAAGTCTTGAATGTGGACTTCGTGTGCGGGTATCGTCGCGTAGTTAATGGGGATCTGGATTTCGTGGGGAAAGCCGTGTCCCAATCGCCACTCGATCAGGGACCGCATGGGGGATTTTGATGCTGACCAAGAAGGCGCTGCTGGTATTTTTCTGTTCGCTGGTATTTCCCATCTGCCCACTCCTGTACGGCCAAGCCACCGCGAGTTTTTCCGGCACGGTGACGGACAAGACCGGGTCTGTAGTCAGCGGGGCGACGGTCAAGGCCACCGCCCAGGCGACGGGTCTCGTTCGCGAGTCGAAAACCGATGACAGCGGACACTACCTCATGCCCTTGTTGCCCATCGGCGACTACACGGTCCGAGTTGACTCCGCGGGCTTTCGGCCCGGTCGAACAGAAGGACGTGCGCCTGCAAGTGGACGAGCACCGCGAACTGGACTTCACCCTCACGCCCGGCGTCGGTCACTTCGACGGTAGAAGTAAGCGCGACTGAAGTGGCGGTTCAGACCAGCAACCCAAGTCTCGGTCAGGTCATTACCTCTCAACAGGTCGCCGACCTCCCCTTGAACGGCCGCAACTTCGTGCAGCTGGCGACGCTTACGCCGGGCACGGTGCAGGAAACCAATCCCAACAGTTTCTTCAATGGCGGACCCAGCAGCGAAGTTTCCACCCGCGGGTCGTACTCCCTTTCGGTGGGTGGATCGCGCGCCCAGAGCACTGACTGGCTGCTCGATGGCAACGACAACAACGAGCTGACGGGCGGCGGCATCTCGATTCTGCCTTCCATCGATGCCATCCAGGAATTCAAGGTTCTGACCTACAACTACTCGGCGGAATACGGCACCCGCGCGGGTCCGACCGTGCTGGTGACCACGAAATCGGGGTCGAACCAGTTTCACGGGTCGGTGTTTGAATTCTTCCGCAACACTTCGCTGGACGCGCGCAGCTATTTCGCTTCAGCGAGGGAAAAATTCAACCTGAATCAGTTCGGCTTCGCCCTGGGCGGCCCGATCAAGAAGGACAAGACTTTCTTCTTCGCTGACTACCAGGCGAGGCGGCAGCGCAAGGGAGTCGCATTTAACGGCTTTGTGCCCACCGCCGCGATGCGCACCGGCGATTTCTCCTCCGATCTTTATGGCGTCCCACTGCCCGCAGGAACCCAGGTGCTGTACAACCCTTACACCAGAGTGGACCCGACCAATGGCCGGGATCCGTTCAAGTGCGACGGCACGGGAAATCCGCTCCCCGTAGCCGCCGACGGGACCCAGGGCCCCGGAGCACCTTGCAACAAGCTGCCCGCTGGTCTGATCAACCCGATCACCCAAGCGATCATGCTGAGCCCAAGTTTTACCCACAGCCCACTCCGGGCATCGCGCCGGGCTCGGGCTTCAACTTTTCCAATGTGCCGGTGCGGAAGCTCGACGAAGGAGAATTTGACGTCCGCCTGGATCACACCTTCTCCAGCACGGACACCATCTTCGCCCGCTTCAGCTACGATCAGGCAACCAACTTCGTCCCCGGCGGTTCGCGATGGATTCGCCGAACCCAGTGCCTTTGCCAGCACGCAGGACATTACTAACCACGGGCGCAACGTCGCCATATCGGAAACCCACATCTTTTCCGATCGCACCATCAACCAGATCAGCGGCGGCTATAACCGCATTTTTAACCACATCCTGTCCTTTGGTGACCGCTCCTGCGAAGCCGCGAAGCTCGGCATTCCGGGCGCCAATCTCGACAGCAGCTGTTCCGGTTTTCCGGGCGGCGCTCCTGCCGGGTTGTCGCAGTCGACATCAGATTGTGTCAGCTGCGGAATGACCACAACCAGCGTGGGTGGTCCGTACTGGGGATTGGGTGATCGCGGTTTCGCGCCCTTCCAGGGCGGAACCAATGTCTTCATGGTCGCCGACTCGCTCGATATGATTCGCGGCAAGCACAACATCCGCGTCGGCGGCCAGTTCCGCGCCCAGCAGATGAACGTGCTCACCAACGCCTTCCAGGATGGGTTCTTCTCCTTCTCCAACTTCTGGACCAATAACGGTCCGTCTTTCCAGGGTGGCGATAACGCGGCCGACTTCCTCCTCGGGCTGAACAGTCTGGCGATTCACGATCAGACTTTCAAGGGCGCCACCACCGGACGCCGCTGGAAGCTGTTCCGCCCCTATGTCCAGGATGATTGGCGGGTGACCTCCAACTTGACCGTCAACCTTGGACTGGCCTGGGCGTTCGTCACCCCTATCACCGAAGCCCATGACCGCCAGGCGAACTTTGATTTCAACAGCACCTGCGGATCGCCTCCGGGCTGCAATTATCTGATTCCGGGACAGAACTCAGACGGTCGCGTGGGCATTGAGCTCGACAAGACCGCCCTCGAACCCCGCATCGGGCTGGCCTGGAAGCCCTTTGGCAGCGCCAAGACCGCGGTGCGGGCCGGCTATGCCATGTTCCACGATTCCTCCTGGAACCAGGGCGCGCAGGGTCTGTGGGAGAACCCTCCGTTCTTCGCGGAAAGCGGCCAGTTCGCTTTCACCGTGGGAGGCTGTGCTGCCCCCACGGCGGCATGCGCCCCTTTCGTGGGACCGTTCGACTTTGGCTTGAACGTGTCTAACGGATTCCCCATTTTTACCCAGCAACCGGACCCGGCTACCTTCGCGGGAACCATTCAGTCGCAGAATCTTAATTTCAAGCAAGGCCGGGTGCAGCAGTTCAATTTCAACGTCGAACAGGAACTGCCGGGAAGTGTGGTCATGACCGTGGGATATGCGGGTTCTCGCAGTCACCACATTCTGGTGGACGGCAATAACTTGAATGTGTCGTCCCCCAGCGCATGCTTACTATTCCCGACCCGGCGATCCCGGTGGTACGCTTCCCAACCCGGTTTTCGATCCCAACTACCACCTGGGCTGCGGAATTCCCGCTGCTCCCTTTGGCCCATTCACAACCATCGCCAATATCAACGACAGGGGTGACGCGCGCTACGATTCTCTTCAGGTCAAGGCCGAAACCAAGAACATTCGGCACGGACTCTACGTCCTCCTGGGGTACACCTACGCCCGCAACTTCGATAACGGGTTCAGCGATGGCTTGGGTTCGAGCACAGGCGTGACCTACTTCCCCTTGCCGGGAGCAACGCGCGCGGATTGGAGCTTGTCTCAAGTCCAGCTCAATCACAATTTCACCGCCAGCGTGCTTTACGATCTGCCCTTCGGCAAAGGCAAGCGCTTTGGCAGCAGCTGGAACGGGGGCCTCAACGCGGTGCTGGGCAACTGGCAAATCAATGTCATCGAGAAAATAACTTCGGGATTCCCGGTTTTCATTATTGCCAGCAACAACAGTTCGGGGGTAAACCTGACCAACAACGCAAACAACTTTACGCGTCCCGACCAGATCTGCAGTCCCAAGGCCGACAACGCAACCTTAAGCAAGTGGTTCAACACCCAGTGTTTTGTGGACCCGCAGTCAGGGGAACTGGGAAATGCTCCCCGGGCCCCTCTCTACGGACCTGATTTTGTGAACACGGATTTCTCGATCATCAAGCGTATCCCCTTGTCCTTCCGTGAAGGTACCGACATAGATTTCCGCGCAGAGTTTTTCAACATCTTCAACCATGCGCAATTCGGATTGCCCGGTGGGGATGTGGACGGCGGCAACACTTTCGGGGTCATTACAAACACCGTCAACAACCCGCGCCTGGTTCAGTTTGCCATCAAGCTTCGCTTTTAGAAGCTTGCGGAACATTGCACTCGGGCGCTGCGATCTACAGGGCGCGGCTTAAAGCCGCGCTCTTTTGTTTGAAGACGCGGGGCGAACTATGGGAGGAACGATGACCTGGCGTAAAAACCGACTGGCCGTCGCCTGTTTGCTTTCGTTCGCCATCGTGACTACCGCCGCGGCCCAGAAAATCAAAGTCATCGTCGATCAGGACGCCCGCGGCCCCGGCACCAGCGACCAGCAGGCCCTGCTGGTTTTTCTGCAATCGGACAAATTTGAGGTCCTCGGCATCACCACGGTCAGCGGCGACCAGTGGGTAAAGGAAGAGACCCAGCACACCCTGCGCATGCTGGAAATCGCCCAGCGCACCGACGTTCCGGTGATTCAGGGCGCCGAATTCCCTCTCCTTAACTCCAAGGAAGAAACCGAACGCTGGGAAGCCCTGTACGGCAAACTGGAATACAAGGGATGCTGGACCGACCGCTTCGAAGCCAACCGCTCCACCATTTACGACGAACCTTACCACGCCCCTGACATTGTTCCTCCCATGAAGGAAGGCGCGCCGCACATTCAGGCCGCTCCCGGCACCGCAGCGGAATTCATTGTGAAGATGGTGCACAAATATCCCGGCGAAGTGGTCCTGTGGGCAGGCGGGCCGCTGACCAATTTTGCCCTGGCGCTGAAGCTCGATCCCTCCGTGGCTACGCTCGCCAAGGAATTCGTCATGATGGGCGGCGGATTGTACGCCGACAAGGGCGCCATCGATCCCGGCGCGATCGATGCCCGTCGCGAATTTAACTGGTGGTTCGACCCCGAGGCCACCCGCATCGTCCTCCGCGCCCCCTGGAAAAAAGTCACGATCACTCCGATCGATATCTCGGTCAAAACGCGCTTTACCGCGGAGATGAAGGCTACCATCGCCAAGGCCGGCACTCCGGTGACGCAATATCTCGACAAGTACTCCTTACCCGGCTACATGTGGGACGAAATCGCCGGCGCCGCCTTGATCGATCCTTCCATCATCACCGGCCAGAAGCAGCTCTACATGGACATTGACGTGGATCACGGGGCCAGCTACGGCAAGACCCTCTTCTGGGACTCCAGGGCGCATGTGCCTCCCTACCTGCGCCTGGCCAATGTGCAATTCGACATTGACGCGGAAAAGTTCTACAAGCTCTACATCCAATTGATGACCCGGCCTCCCCGACCATGATGAAACCTGGCAGGCTTTTCCTCGCAATCACGTGCTTGCTGCTGGCGAGTTCCCTCAGCTGGGGCCAGCAGCGGCGCAAAGTGATCATCAATCAGGACGGATCCGGTCCCGGCGGCAGCAACATGCAGACCATCGCATTGCTGGTTCAATCCCCGCAGGTCGAAGTCCTGGGAATCACGGTGGTCAGCGGAAACCAGTGGCGCGACGAGGAAGTGGCACACACCCTGCGCCTGCTCGAAATTATGGGCCGCGCTGACATTCCAGTCGTGCCCGGAGCGGTTTTTCCACTGGTGAGGCGGCGCGAAGAAACTCAGCTGTGGCAACAGCGCTTCGGCAAGGTGGCTTTCGCGGGCGCATGGGACGACCGCTGGTGGCATGAGCCCTTCGTCGTTCCCCCGCCGCCGGAAGGCCAGCCCACTACCAAAGCCGCCGGCGAAGACGCTGCCCATTTCCTGATTCGCAAAGTGCGCCAATACCCGCACCAGGTCACGATCTACGAGGGCGGCCCCATGACTAATCTGGCGCTTGCCACTTCGATCGATCCGCAGTTTCCGGAACTGGCGCAGCAACTCGTCTTCATGGGAGGAAGTCTGGGCCCGCAGACCGACGACCCCGAATTTGTAAACAATCCCCGCCACGAATTCAATTTCTGGTTTGATCCCGAAGCGGCCCAGATCGTGCTGCGCGCTCCGTGGAAGAAGATCGTTTGCACCCCAACCGACATTTCCATCAAGACCCGCCTCACCCCCGCCATGATCAAGCAAATCGACGCTAGCGGGACGCCCTTGGCACATTACGTCGCCAGCTACTTCCGGACGGGCCAGGGTGGCGAGTACATGTGGGACGAGCTTGCCGCCGCAGCCTGGATTGATCCGTCTCTGATCACGAAACGGGAGACGCGCTATATGGCCGTTGACCTCGACCGCGGCGCCGGGTATGGCAACACCCTGACCTGGACGGAGAAAGACAAACCGAAAGTTGCCGCGCAGCCGGTTGAAGTCCAGGTTGATCTGGACACGGAAAAGTTTTACCGGATGTTCGTGGGGCTGATGAGCGCGCCCCCGCCCGCTCGCTGATAAAAGAATCTTTAACCGCAAAGGACGCAAAGAAAACCGCAAAGTGCGCAAAGGAATTCTTTGCGATCTTTGCGGCTCCTTTGCGTCCTTTGCGGTTAAATGCTCCTATTCCGGCGGTGGACCTGGTTCTCGCAGCGTGTACACAAACTGTCGGCTCTCCCGCCGCTCACGCTCGACTGCCTCGTCTTTTTTCTTGGATATCTGGTCATAAAGCTGAAGCTCCCGTTCAGCTTTGTCTTTTTCCCCCGTCCGCTTGAAAGCCTGCGCCAGCCGGTAATGCGCTTCTTCCAGTTCGGGATTGACCCTGATCGCTTCCTGGTAGCTCAAGACTGCCCGGGGAAAATCTCCGCGCTCTGAATACAGCACACCCAGTTGCAGATACCCAATCCCAAGCCTGGAATCGAGCGCAACGGACTTCTTCAGCAGGGACTCGACTTGCGCCAGGCTTTCGGCGTCATCCGGGCCCTTGCGCCGCTTCCAGAGATTGACCGCGTAGTAGTAGTTGGCCAGGGCATTCTCCGGCTGAAGATTCGCAAAGCGCGCCAGGCGCTCGGTGGAACATTCCGACTGCGTGGTTTCGACACCTTGTATTTTGCCTAAGAACAGGTAGGCCTTGGGATCATCGGGATTCAGGTCCGAGGCTTCGCAGAGCCGCTGCGCGGCCTGGTCGTAGGAACCGTTGCTGTACCAGGCCACTCCAAGCGCGACCAGCATCCGGGCGGAGCGCGGGAACAAACGGTTGCCCTTGCTGAATACTTCGATGGCAGGCTCCACCGCGCGATGCAGCAGCAGCTCAGCTCCCCAATCGAAGAAGTAGGGTTCGCTGGGATCAAGTTCCGCCGCCTTTTGGTATTGCCGCACGGCCTCCAGAGGATTGCCCGATTTCTCTTCGATGTCGCCCAGCAAGTGATGCAGTTCGGCTTCATTTTTCTGCCCGGGCTTCTTCTCCTGCGCAGTCAGCAACGTCTGCGCATTTGTGCGCGCACGCTGGTATTGACCCGCGTCTGTATAAGCCAGCGCCAGCAGGTAGGCATTTTCGTAATTCCCCGGGTCGAGCCGCGAAGCCCGTTCCAGATAGGTCAGGGCTTGCGACGCCTCTCCCCTGCCTACCAGCGATTTTCCCAGGCGGTGATTCGCGTCGAAATTTCCCGGCTCGCGATCGGCCGTCGCGCGTAGAGAGCTTTCATTCGTGTCAGCCACTGAGGGCGGCGCCACGCCGGACGGTTGCTTGCTCCCCGAGGCGCTGAGAGAAGCGATGTCCCTGGCCAGCGATTCTTTGGTTCGCACCACCGCATTGGAGCCGTGCCCGCCAAGATTGGTGCCGTCTGTGACGCCGGCCACGGTGAATTGAGGTTCATCGAAAAACTCCGGCGCTCCCGCTGTCTCCAGCGTCAGATCGAGTTGCTTCGATTCCTTCTGCGCAAGAACACACGGGCCGAAAGTGGACTGGTCGTATCCCTGCGCCTCCACACGCAACATATAAACGCCTTCACGAAGCCCTGAAAAGTGGTAGTTCCCAGCCGCGTCAGAGTGTACGGACACGGACTCGGCGCCGTCTTTTGCGTGAAGATATACGGTTGCTCCAGCCACCGGGCGGGCCTTCGAATCCCGCACGGCCCCCTGCAAAGTCGCCGAGGCAGCGGAACTCTGGGCCTGGATCATGGCCGGCATGACCATCGCGATCAGGGCCAGGACGCAGCAGGCGATGCGACTTGCGGGAACAAATCCAAATTGCTGTACGGTCAGGCGGAGACGGCGCATAAGGAAAGAAAAATGGGAAAGACTACAATCGAGTCATTCGCGCGCCCAACAATTCTATTCGCTGGAATGGTCATCCGCAATCCGCGCAGCCCTTCGGTGGTGCCTCAGTTTGAAATTTCTCCTTATCCGCTGGCGTCATAGTCCAACCCACTGACAGCGCTTCCTCACGCGGGGTACAATGCTTCTTCTTCCCGGCTGGGTCGTTGGAACAATCGGTGCAGTCTTCCAGCAAATCCTGCTAAAGCAAGATCAAGACACACTGAGGGGACTTTGCCCATGAAGCCACGAAGCTTCGCCGTCCTGCTGACCGTTTTACTGATTCTGGTGCCGCCACCGGCCTGCAGGCGCAGAAAATCAAAGTCATCGTCGATCAGGACGCGCGTGGGCCGGCCACCACCGACATGCAATCCATCCTCATTTTTCTGCAGTCGGACAAGTTTGACGTGCTGGGGATCACCACCGTCAGCGGCGACCAGTGGGTAAAAGAAGAGACTCAGCGCACCCTGCGCCTCCTCGAAATCGCCGGCCGCACCGACGTTCCCGTCGTCCCGGGCGCCGAGTTTCCACTCCTGAACTCCAAGGAAGAAACCGAGCGCTGGGAAGCGCTCTATGGCAAATTTCGCTACAAAGGGTGCTGGAGCGATTTTTCCAAACGGCCGGGGAATGTTCCGCCCGCATTTCGCGCCGGATATCATGATCCCGACGTGGTCCCGCCGCTGGTCGAGGGCGAGCCCCACACCAAGGCGCTGGACGAAACCGCCGCCCACTTTATCGTTCGCATGGTGCACCAGTATCCCGGTGAAGTGGTGATCTGGGCTGGGGGTCCGCTTACCAATATCGCGCTGGCCTTGCGGCTGGACCCCGAAGTGGCAACTTTGGCAAAGGAACTCGTCCTGATGGGCAGCGGCATGTACGCCAGCACGGGTGGAATCAACAGTATTGACGGCCGCCGGGAATTTAACTGGTGGTTCGATCCCGAGGCGGTGCGGATCGCGATGCGCGCGCCCTGGAAGAAAATCACCATCACGCCCATCGACATTTCGGTCAAGACCACGGTGAACCCGGCGGTCAAGGCGGCCATCGCCAAAGCGGATACGCCCGTGGCCCGCTACCTCACGGAATACTCTGTCGAAAGCTTCATGTGGGATGAGCTTTCCGCCGCGGCCATGATTGATCCTTCCATCGTCACCGGACAGAAAGAACTCTACGTGGACATCGACGTTGATCACGGGCCCAGTTACGGCGAAACTTTGTTTTGGGAGCCCGGGACCGAACTCCCTCCTTATGAAAGAAAAGCGACGGTACAGTTCGATGTGGACACCGCAAAACTATACGATCTCTACATCAGGTTGATGACCCAGCCCGCGCGGCAGGCGCGTTAGTAATTCTTCTACGGAGAGGACAAGATGGATTCGAAACCGCTTTCGCGTGTGACCCGTCGCCAGTTTGTGACCACCTCAGCCGCAGTAGTGGCGGCCGGCAGCCTTTCTGCTCCTTTCCGTACTTCAGCCCTGGCCGCGCCTGCGACAGAACAGGAGCCGGCAGGCCAGAGAACTGGACACGGCCCCTTCCGCGTGATCATCGACACGGACCCGGGGGTTGACGACGCGCTGGCTTTGCTGCTGGCCATGCGTTCTCCGGAGTTGAAGATTGAAGGCATTACTCCGGTCGCGGGAAACGTACCGCTGGACCTGACGCTTCCCAACGCATTACGTATGGTTGAAATCGCGGGTCGCCCGGATATCCCGGTGGCTGCCGGGGCCAAGGTGCCCCTGGTGCGCCGGCTGGTGACTGCCGCCTACGCGCACGGCGAAAACGGACTCGGCGGCGCTGTTTTTCCCGAACCGAAAACGAAAGCCATCGCCCAGCCCGCCGCTGAATTTATTCGCGGCATCGTGCGCAAATATCCCGGCGAAGTCACATTGATCCCGATCGGCCCGCTGACCAACATCGCAACCGCGCTGAATCTCGACTCCGAACTCGCGGGCATGGTGAGCGGCATCGTTCTGATGGGCGGGTCGCTGTCCGGCGGAAACATCACGCCCGCGGCTGAGTTCAACATTTACGTTGATCCCGAGGCGGCCCGCATTGTTTTTCAATCCGGCATTCCCATCACCATGGTCGGCCTCGATGCCACGCGCAAAACATCCCTCACCGAAGAGCACGTGCGCACCCTCGAAGCGGCGCAGAATCCGGTCAGCCAGGCTGCCGCGAAAATCGGCCGCAACGCCATCAACCACAACCGCGAGCAGGGCTTTTTAGTGGGCCCGAATATGCACGACTCGCTCGCCGTCGCGGCATTTCTCGATCCCTCGATCCTTAAGTTCAAAGACTATTACGTCGATGTAGAAACCACCGGCGAGCTCACCGCGGGCGAGACGCTGGGTTATAGTCCAAGCGCCGGCGACCTGCGGCGCAGGCCGGAAATGGAAAAGCAGGCGGCAACCATGAATATGTCGATTCGTGGCTCGGCGCCGACTCTTGCCAGCACCCGTACGTCGCCGGTGTTGCGCGACAAGTTCGTGCCCAACGCCAGAGTCGCGTTGGACGTGGATTCCGCAAAGTTCTTCAATCTGTTGATCGGGCGCCTGTCCTCATCGGCGCCCGCGTAGGGGCGGGTGCCCCCACCCGCCCAGCCGGACGAAGTCCGGCAATTTATGCATTTCGAAAAGCCTTTGCACATCCGAGGTGAAGAATGAAATTCGGCCGAGTCTGGATGGTCGCGGTGTTACTGATGACATGCCTCACTGTGTGGGGCCAGGAAAAGCGCAAAATCATCATCGATCAGGACGCCGCCGGACCCGGCGGAACCGACCAGCAGTCCATCCTCCTGCTGATCCAGTCGCCGCAAACCGATGTCCTTGGCGTCACCGTCGTTACTGGCGACGCCTGGCTTAAGTCTGAGGTGGCGCACACTCTGCGCATGCTCGAACTCATCGGTCGAACCGATATTCCCGTCGTGGCAGGCGCCGAATATCCGCTGGTCCGCCGAAAAGACGAAACCGAGCTCTGGCAGCAGCGCTACGGCTCCTTCACCTGGCTGGGCGCATGGACTCCGCGGTTTTATCACCCGCCTGACCAATTGGGAGATATGCCCGAAGGCAAGCCCACGACCAAGGCGATCGACGAAGATGCGGCCCATTTTCTGCTGCGCATGGTCCACAAGTTTCCTCATGAGGTTACGATTTACGCCGGCGGCCCCATGACGAATCTCGCTCTGGCCATCTCCATCGATCCTGAATTTCCTCAACTGGCGAAGGAACTCGTCTTTATGGGCGCCAGCCTGAATCCGCAAACCACTGACCCGGAGTTCATCAACACTCCGCGGCATGAATTCAACATCTGGTTCGATCCGGAAGCGGCCCACGTTGTGCTGCGCGCGCCCTGGAAAAAGATCGTCTGCACCCCGGTGGACATTTCAGTGAAGACGCGAATGACGCATGAACTGATCAATCGCATCAAGGCCGGCAACACGCCCTCGGCGCAATACATCGGCAAATATGCCCGCCTGTTCGGCGAATACAACTATTTGTGGGACGAACTGGCGGCGGCGGCCTGGCTCGACCCCAGCCTGATTACAAAAAAGGAAACCCGCTACCTGGACGTGGACCTGGGACGCGGCGCCGGCTACGGCAACATGCTGACCTGGACCGATCACGACAAGCCGAAAATCGATGTGCAGCCGGAGGAAGTGCAGGTCGATCTGGACACAGAGAGGTTCTACAAGATGTTTGTCGATCTGCTGACCGCGCCCACGCCAAAGCCTTAACAGTAAAGTGGAGGCCGGGCGTCCCCGCCCGGCGGGACGCCCGTCCTCCACACTCCTACTGCAATTGCTCGAGGGCCTTTTGCGCTTGCGCATGTCCCGGATGCTGCTTAAGCAAGTCGAGCAGCACGCTCCGCGCCTTGTCCGGCGTGCCTTCCAGCGCATAAACCCGGGCCAGATTCATGTATGACTGATCGAAGGCGGGCGCCACCCGGATGCACTCTTCGAAGCTGGCCACCGCCTGATCCCGCCGCCCGGTACGCAGGTAGAGCACGCCAAGGTTGTTCAAGGCTTCGGGATAACCGGGACGTGACTTCAACGCCCGCTGCAGATATTCGTAGGCCCGGTCAGTATCATTGAGCTGAGCGAACACCATTCCCAGGCTGTAGTTCGCCTCCGCATCCTGCGGGCCGACTGCTACGGCGCGCTCCAGCGCCTTGCGGGCTTCGTCCCAATTCCTCTGCTGCCGGTAAGCATTCCCCAGGTTCTCGAGCGCGATCAGGTGATCGGGATTGAGTTTGAGCGCCTCCTGGAAGTAAGGAATCGCTTCGTCGGTGCGCCCTTCCCGCGTGGCCAACAGGCCAAGATTGTTCCAGGCATTGGCCAGAGTGTCGGGATAGCTGGCCCGAAGCTTGATCGCGCGCTCGAAGCTTTGCCGTGCCTCGCCGCCTTTCTCCTGCTTTAAATAAACGCTTCCCAAGCCATAGAGTGCTTCGGCGTTCTCCGGATCGTCGCGCAGGGCCAGGCGAAAAGACGCTTCGGCCTGCTCGAGATATCCCCGCTGAAAGTAAATCGAACCGTAGTTGAGATAGTTGCGATGAAATTCCACAGTATCGCTGAGGCCAGGAAAGGGCAGCGCTTTCGCCATTCTTTCCGCGGCGTTCTGGGGAATGTGCTGGAAATCCTGCTCGACCTGCGCCGGATTCACCGGCCCCTGATAAACCTTGACGATCTCCCCGCCGCCGTCAATCAGAAATGAGGTCGGAAGACTAAGGTCGCGATGCCGGTCAAAAAGATATCGATAAAGAAGGTTGTAAACGGCGGCGAGTTCGTCCGAGCCCTGGAGGATGGGGAACGAGAAATGGCTCTCCCGCGCCAGCGACCAGAGTTTGGCAGCGTCCGCAGGATCGTCGAGATTTACGGCGATGACGTGAAGGCCCTGGGCTGCCCAACGCGCATGCAGCCGGTTGAATGCTTTCAGGTCCTGCCGGCAAATCAACGACTCCGCGACCCAGAAATTCAGCAGCACCGCCTTGCCGCGAAGCGCATTCAAGGTGCGTGCCTGACCGTTCAAGTCGGGAAGAGAAAAATCCGGCGCAGCCACGGGAGCAAGCAGCCAGGTTTCGATCGTGGCAGGCAGCGAATCAAGCTCCTGCAGCGGAATCTTGTGGAAGGGCACGGCGTCAGCCGTGCCACTTCGAGCCGCAATCGACGAGGGCTTTAGCCCCTGAGGGCTAGCTTTGAAGGCCTCAAAGCGCGATGGCGCCGAACCCTCATCCACCCACACCCTGTGGTTGAGCGGAAGGTCGCGAATGTCCTGCACCAATCCACTGGGCCAGCGAATTGACGCCCGCACTGGGCCCTTGGCATCTCCCAGCCCGAAAAATACTTCCTTGCTGTGCTGGGAAAGGAATCCCGACCCGGCCTGCAGCATGCGCGTCTGCCGTCCCGACCCCGTTTCCACCGTGATCGCCGCGCCGATGGCGTCACGATTGCTCTTGCCGCCACGCAGGCGGAATGCGATTGCGGGGGCCAGGTCTTTCATCACGTTCCGCAAGAGCCTCAACTGCGGGCCGTTGCGATTCTTCAGGAATACTTCCAACCGGCCGTCATGATCGAAATCGGCGAGCGCGAACGCACGGCCATCCTCAATAAAGTCCATGCCGACGGCGCCCGAAATGTCGGAAAATGTTCCATCCCGGTTGTTCGCGTAGAAGACGTTGCGCTCGTAGCCGCTCCATGTGCCATCCGAGCGGATGAGTTCGTTGAGCGCATTCCAGCCCTGTTCGTAGTCATGCGAAGACTTGGCTTCCACCGGAGAATTCGCCACAACCTGCCGCCAGAAAAAACTGTTCAGGTCGTCGCGCACAGGGCCAGACACCATTCCGTTGGCGATGTAAATGTCAGGAAAGCCGTCATGGTCAAAATCCCAGGCATCGCACGACCACGCCCATCGGCCCATCTCGACTCCGGCGGACGCGCTGGTGTCCTGAAAACCGTCGGCACTCGAGCGAAAAAGGGAATTCCCGCGGGCATGTTTGCGGTAGAGAGCGCGCACCTTCTCGGGTGCGTCTTTTTGAAATACTTCCTGAGTCGAAATTCGGGTGCCCGCCGCAGACCACATATCAGCGACGTAGAGGTCCTCGACGCTGTCATTGTCATAGTCGAACCAGCACACACCCATTCCGGCACCTACGTCTTCCACGCCGGCTTGCGCGGCAACGTCGGTAAAAGTCCCGTCGCCATGGTTGCGATAGAGGTTCTTCCGCCCGAAATCGTTTACTACATAAAGATCGGGCCAGCCGTCCCGGTTGTAGTCACTCCAGCCGCAGCAAAAACTGTAGCGCGTGTTGTTCTGGTTGAGACCGGTCTCGGCGGTAACGTCGCGGAAAGTTCCGTCCCGCTGGTTCCGCATCATGAAGTTGGGCGGGCCGTTTTCCGCATCGTAATAAGGAGAAGGATACTTGTACTGGTCGGTGCCCTGATAATAGAGATAGAGGCAAAAATAAATATCCAGCCAGCCGTCGCGATCATAGTCGGCCGCGGCCGCGCCGGTGAAGGTCCCCTGCGGAGGCTGGGCGAAGTGGAACGCGTCAGGCCGCTGGCGGAATTTGCCGCCACCCTGATTCACAAATAGCATCGGCCCGCCGGTACGCACCACGATCAGGTCTTGGCGGCCGTCATTGTCGAAATCGGCGAAGAGGGCGCACGCGGTATTTTCGAGGATGCCCACGCCGGAGGACTCAGTGATGTCGTCAAACGTTCCGTCACCCCGGTTGCGATACAGCCGGTTGGGAAGACCGGCGGGCTGGCAAACATAGAGATCGTCAAACCCATCATCGTCGATGTCGCCGACCGAGACTCCGTTGTGTCCATAAATATCGATGCCACACGCAGCGTCGAGAACGGTCCTCCAGTAGTCGGCCCCACGGAGCAACTGGGATGCGTAGGACGAATTGCCGGCGAAAGCCTGCGCCGCGATGTCGGCAAAGACGGGGGCGGCCGCGCGGCTCTGGGTCTCATCGGACAAGCGCCAACTGAGCAAACGAAATTCGCCCGCCGCTGACGATTCCCATTCGAGCTCCCACTGTCCCACGCGCTGTTGGCGATAGAAATCCCTGGCCGGGCCCACCAGTTCGTAGCGCACCCCAGTCCGAAGGCGAACGGGAGGCGTGTCCAAGGGAGACATCGGTCCCATGTCAATGCTTGTCACTTGAAATTCAGCGGTGATGAGTCTCGAAAAGGACCCCATGGCGCCGCGCAAGTCGCGGAGAAACGCATCCCGCCCGGGAATCGGATCGCGCGCAAATTTGTTTTGACGGATTTCAACGGCCGGCCCGGAGCGCACCAGCCGCGATTCCCTCGGCTGGAATGAAACGCCGGAAAAACCGGGTGCCAGAACCTTTTCCACCGACCGCATGTCCTGCGAAGCTGTCAAGAGGCTCGCGCTCCAATCCGCAAGGATAGCCGCAATCCGATCCTGATATTTTTCCGTCGCGAACTGATCGAGACCAGCCTGCGTCTTGAGCAGCGTGGCTTCGATGGGCAACTGGCTGCGATAGTGAGGATGAAGATGGAATTCGCCGGGCGAACTCAGCATCTGAGAATCAGGAGCGAAGGGGAAAGCGAAACCACGCAAACCCGGATAAATCAGAGCTGCCGAAGCCCCCTGGCAGCACCAGAGCAGGAAATCGCGGCGATCGCGGTCAGCCAGGTCAGGTTCCGACAGGTCACGACCGAGCGGGAGAGGATCGACCGGACGCCGTTTCTTACCTGTGCGACTCAGACTGATGCCCCTTGGACATTCACGTGTGAAACCGAAACTAACACCCTCGTCCGGGCCGGTCAAGATTTGGCGCCTGAGTCCGCCGAACCGTTTCCGCCCTGTGGTAGGCTTACGAGTTTCATCTTGGCGCAATCCCGTTCGGGGGAACCTCCTTGACCGCTCCTCGGATCACCGTCGTGGGCAGCTACGCCACCGGTCTCACCATGAAAGTTGAACGTATGCCGAATACCGGCGAAACGCTTTTGGGAACGGGATATCGCGTTGACTATGGCGGAAAAGGTTCGAACCAGGCCGTGGCCTGCGCCCGACTCGGAGCGCAAGTCAGTTTCATTGCCAGAATTGGAACTGATCCTTTCAGCGAAATGGCACTGGGGCTATATCGCGACGAAGGCATCGAGGTCACGCACGTAAAACAAACTGCCGGCGCGCCGACGGGCGTGGGCTTCATTATTGTGGAGGCGGCGAGCGGAAATAACTGCATCACGATCGATCCGGGAGCCAATGAATTATTGACCGCGGACGATGTTTCGCAATGCGAAGCGGCATTTCATTCGCCCGCAGTAGTGCTTACCCAGCTAGAGATTCCGGTTGCCGCAGCCGAGGCCGCCCTGCGATGTGGACGCGAGCGAGGCGCCATCACGATTCTGAATCCCGCCCCGGTGCGGCCTTTGCCTCCGTCCATCTTGCAGTGGGTCGAAGTTCTTACTCCCAATCAGAGTGAAGCCAGGGTGCTTGCCGGCCTTGGTCCGGATGCAGACGTCGAACCGGAGAAGGTCGCGCGCGATTTGATTCGCAAGGGCGTAAAGCAGGTGGTGATGACTCTGGGAGAAAGCGGCGCCCTGATCGTGACCGCGAGTTCGTCCATCCAGATTCCAGCGCTCCGCATGGTTGCGGTGGACACGACCGGCGCCGGGGATGCCTTCAACGCCGGACTGGCAATGGCGCTGGCAGCCGGCGCGAGCCTTGAGGCGGCTGTGCAGTTTGCCGTAGTTACCGGCGGCTTGGCCGTCACCAGAGAAGGCGTCATCCCTTCCCTGCCCAACCGCGACGAAGTTTTGCACACTTATCGGCAACAGAACCTGACACCACCGAACTGGTTTGCAGCCAAGCTTGCAGGCGGAGGATAAGCCCTGAACCGGCCCGCCAACTCTGCCAGTGGCAAGTCGGTTCCTCCCTGCGGGAAAAGTTAATTCCTGCCATATACTGCAAGCCAGATGCCGAGTAGAGGAGGCTGCACCATGAGAATTGGCGCCTGCCTGATGATCGTTGTCTGCACCGCTGCCTTGCCGGTTCACGCGCAGGACGATTCCGACTCCGCGGTGCGAACCAGGATCATCGCGCTGGAAAAGGCCTGGAACCAGGCATACAAGGCGGGAGACACCCGGGCGCTTGACTCCATCCTCGACAATGAAGTTGTGCTGATCAACGACGACGGCTCCATCCAGAGCAAGACCGAGTTCCTGGGAAGCGTGAAGGCCACCAGCAACAATTCCCAGGAGCAGCAGGTCGCACCGGAATCCATGACTGTGCATGTATTCGGTAATACCGCGATTTCGACCGGAGTCTTCCGCGCCAAGGGCGTCGAAAAGGGTAAGAGTTACGTACGGCGGGAGCGCTTTGTCGATACCTGGATTTTCAGGAACGGCAAATGGGTTTGCGTGGCCACCAATGCAACGCCAGTCCTGCATTGAGGCATATCGGCGACTCGCCGTCGCGCTGGTTGAGAGTTGTAGGGTCCGCACGGTCCTCCTATGCCCTTGCTGATCGGATTCCTGCTCGTGCTGCTGGCGGCCCTGCTGCAAGGGACCTTCGTTCTCCCCATGACGCTTGTAAGGCAGTGGTCGTGGGAGCACACCTGGGCCACGTTTTCGCTGCTGGGAATGTTGGTCTTCAACTGGCTCATCACACTGCTGCTGGTTCCCAATATTTTCGCCGTGTATTCCGCATCGCCGGCGAAAGACCTCGCGGTGCTGGCGCTTTTCGGACTGGGCTGGGGTGTCGGCGCCGTCCTGTTCGGCTTGGGGATGGAACGCCTTGGCATGGCCCTGGGCTATCCCATCATCATGGGACTCATTGCCAGCCTGGGCGCGCTGATTCCGCTGCTCGTGTTCTTCCCGCAAGCCCTTCTGACGACCAAAGGTCTGGTGTTGCTCGCCGGGACCGCCCTGGTGATCTTCGGCATCGTGTTGTGCTCCATTGCCGGTTCGCGCCGAACGCCGGCCGCAAGCCAGGCCACCGGAACACCATCAAACGCATTCAGGATCGGCCTGGCCATCGCGATCCTGGCCGGGATACTCTCGTGCCTCCCTAATGTGGGGATGGCATTCGGTGGAAACGTAATCGCCGCCGCCGGGTCCCGGGGCGTTTCCCCGGCTTCTTCAGGCAATACCGTGTGGGCGCTGTTCTTTACTTTGGGATGTGTCGCCAACCTCACATATTGCCTGTACCTGATGATCAGCAAACGCACGCTGGGGCAGTACTGGAACCGGGAAACGCCGCGCAACCTGGCACTGAGCGCAGGCATGGCGCTGATGTGGATTGGAAGTTTCTATCTTTACGGCGCCGGCGCCGCCAGGCTGGGGCGCTGGGGCGCAGTAGCCGGCTGGCCGCTGTTCATCTCTCTCTCTATCGTCATTGGCAATCTCTGGGGCTTGTGGCGGGGCGAATGGCAGGGCGCGCCAGCCCTGGCCCGCCGCCTGTTGAATCAGGGACTGCTGGTCCTGATCGTGGCCGTGATCACGGTGGCGCTGAGCAACTCGTTCTGACTTCGCGTTGACTGGAAGCAAGCCGTAAAATAGGACAGCCGCGCGGAAGCACTTCGAATCGGATGAATCCGTGCCGCCTCCTCCGTGTCCCCTGTGTCCTCCGTGGTTGGCGCTTTGGGATGAGGTGCGAGATTCTAAAAGAAGAGAGCCATGTCCCAGAGGTCCGAGTTCCTGTCGAGCCCGCAGCCCAGAGCGCGATGGATGCGTTTCGATACCGCCCAGCTCCTCAAGCGCTTTTTCTTTTGCGAACGCTCTCTTCTGGTGAGCGAAGCGGCATGGATTCCCGCCATCGCTCCTCTTGATATCAAAACCAGCCTGGCTCGCTTCATCTGGCAAAGTGCGGAAACCGCCACCGCGCTCCGGAATCGCGTCTTCGAGCTGCGCTTCCCCAGCCGCCTGCTGGAAGAGCAGGGGGCGGACCACGCCCTGATCGAACTTTTCAGCGCGGTCAAGGATTCTCCCTCGGTGCCGGCATTCCTGTTGAGCATTGGCAAAGTTCTCCTGCCCGCATTGCGCGATTCCTTTCAGGCCTATCTGGCAGCTTCTGATGTCATCGCCGATGGGCCTACTCATCGCTTTCTGTCACTCGCTCTGGCTGAACAGGCGGAACAGATCAGCGCTTTCGAACAATGGGGAAAATCCGCGCTGGCCAGCAACCCGGAGTCACGCGACAGCGCGCTGGCCTGGACGCAGGCAATCGCCAAGCGTCTTTCTGACGTGGGCGGTGTGGGGGTTGGGCCGTCTTCATCCGCGGCTATCGCCGGTCCGTTGCCCGGAGCAAAGCCGTACGTCATCCCCGCGCGGCCCGCGCGCGACCCGCGCTTCTGGCCCTGCCGTTTCTACTGGCCGGATGTAGTCGATCCCGCTTATCCCTACGGAGAAGGGATCCAATTGCAGCTGCGCTCGGCCATCAGTCACCTGAATGAAGTCTGGGCGATCGAGAACGGCGGGGTGATGCTGAGCGCCTTCGCTGACACCCTGCCCTGGGAGTGGATTCACAATTCCGCGCGCTGGACCTACGACGAATCGCGCCACTGCCGCATGGGCTATGAACGCCTGATGGCCTGGGGGCTCAATCCCGCTGAGATTCCCCTGGGAACTTATATCTACGAGAGCGCCTCCGGCGAAGACCCGATCTACCGCCTGGGCATGCTCTATTTTTTCGAAACCAAAAATATTCGCCACAAGCCGGCCCGCGCCCAACTCTTCCATGCCTATGGCGACGCCGTCAGCGAACACGACATGGACTTCGACTGGGCCGATGAAACCATGCACGCCGGCTACGGCAAACACTGGCTCAAGGAACTGCTTGCGATCCGCGGCCAGGACCCGGCCGCCCACGATCAGATACGAGAGCGCTGTGAAAAGCTGGTCAGCGACTGCGTGAGTACAGCCACGCCAGACGAAGTAGCCGCTATCAAGAAAACAGCAAGCGCCCTGATAACCAAAGCGCGCAAAATGTAGGCGCGAGCGTCCTCGCTCGTGCAGTCGAGCGCAGCTCGACCAGGGGTTGAGGCTGGCACACCAGCGGTTGAAGAGATCAACGCACGCGGGCGAGTCGCCCGCGCCCACATTGACCCGCTGCGCAATATAATGATCCTGCTCCTGCCATGAGTACTCAAACCTCCCTGCGACGCACCCTCCTCTTGCTGGTCGCGGTCGGGCTATTCTCCCTGGGAATCATCAAAGCCTGGTCGCAGGAGAGCCTGCGAGACACCGCCGCAGCCCACCTGGGTAAGGGTTACGACGCCTTGAAGCAAGACCGCTACGATGCCGCCGTCACGGAATTCCGCGCCGCCCTGGCTGCCGACCCCGGAGTCAGCCTTAGGGCACGATTTCCCCTGGCGGTCGCGCTTTTCGAGCTGCATAAATCCGCGGAAGCCCGTCACGAGCTTGAACTGGTGCGCCGCGAAGTCGGAGATCATCCCAATGTCTTCTACTACCTGGGAAGGCTCGACCTCGATGACCACCTGTACCCCAGCGCTATCCAAAATCTCACCCAAGCCGCGGCCCAGCCGCCTTTTCCCGACACCGCCTACTATCTCGGCTACGCCTGCTTCAAGCAGGGCGATCTGGCAGCCGCGGAAAAGTGGCTGAAGGAAGCTTCGCGCCTGACTCCGCACGACGCCCGGGTTCCCTATCAACTCGGATTGGTCTATCGCAAGCAAGGACGCGAGCAGGAAGCGGCGAAGTCCCTGGCGCTCTCAGAGGAGTTACGCCGGCGCGATTCGGAGCAGAGCCGGCTGCGGATGGAATGCAGACAGAGGCTCGATCAGGGTCTGCGCGAGGAGGCCCGCGCCATCTGCGAAAAACTTTATGATCCCGACGACGCGGACAAACTCACCGAACTGGGCACGATCTACGGCCAGTACGGAGACCCGCAGGCGGCGCTGAAACCCTTACGGCGGGCCGCGGAACTGGCCCCGCAATCTCCCCAGATGCAATACAACCTTGCCCTCACCTACTACCGGCTGAATCAGTTTGAGCAGGCCCGTGAAGCTCTGGCCAATTCCGTAAAGCGCTGGCCCGATTTATTTCAGCTGACCTCGCTCTACGGGGCCATTCTGGCAAAACTCGGCCAGGACCTTCCGGCGTATCAGGCCCTGCAGCACGCGCATCAACTCAATCCGCAGGACACCGAAACTGCAAACCTGCTCTATGTCACAACCTTCGGGCTGGCGCAAAAGAGCAAGAGTGCCGGGCAATATGCTGAGTCGTTGCGCTATCTGGAAGAGGCTTCTTCGCTGCGGCCCCAGGAGGCCGAACCACATCGCCGCATGGCGGAGATCTACACCCTGACAAAGCGCCCCGCACAGGCGGCGGAGGAGAAACAGAAAGCCGATCGTCTCGCCAGTCCCGGCGGACTCCCGTGAATCGCCATCCTTGCCCGCTACTCAGAATTGCGATTCGCGATCGACACCCGAAACGGCGGCCTGCTCTTCTCCGACGGTTCCATCTCGTATGTTTGTTCCGTCCTGGCCGGGTCGTAATCCCGCCACAGCCAGATCATTTCTTCCGGAAACTCGGCCGCGCCCTGGCCTGAGTTGTGCGTGCCCTTGCCAAAGCTGAAGTGAAAATCGTAGCCCTTCAGCTTCAGCGCGTTGGCCAGGCGAATATTGGCCAGCGGCCAGCTTCCGTAGCGGTCATTCTCCTGGTCCTCTGATCCATCCTGCAGCCACACCCGAAGATTGCGCCGCGATTCGCGCAACACTTTCTCCGGATAGTCCTGGCCTCCATCCGTGACCGCCGGATCTTCTTTCCACTGAATGCTGGTGAAGCTTCCAATCCATGAGATCACGCGGCTGAACTGGTCAGGCATCTGCCACGCCGCATTGAAGGAGCAGATTCCGCCCGACGAGAGCCCCGTGATGGCGCGGCTATAAGCGTCCTTGCGCAGGTTGTACCGGGCCTGCACATCGGCCAGAATTTCATCCCGCAGAAAACGCGCATAGCGGTCGCTCACCGTGTCGTAGAGCGTGCTCCGCATCGAATCCTTGAGGGTGCGGTGCCACTTATCCGAGTACGCCTTCACAAAATTGTAGGTCGGAGTTCCAGGCGAGTCAGTGATGTCTCCGGGATTGATGAACACGGCAATCATCACCGGGATCTTTTTTTGCGCAATCAGGTTATCCAGAACATTGAGAGTTGGATTGTTGCCGTCCCGGTGGATGTATCCGCCGCCGTCCTGAAAGACCATCAGCGCCGCCGGAGTTTTCGGATCGTATTGTGCCGGAACATAAATCCAATATTCACTCTGCATGCCGTCATATATCTTGCTGGTGTGTTCGATCTTCTCAGACAGCGTGCCGGATGGGACCCCGGGTTGCAGATAGGAAAGCGGACCGAACGCAGGCAGGTCCAGCTTCCCGCCGAATGGCGCGCCGTTGATCATGTAGTGAAACGCGTGCAGCCTTCCCACCGGCTCGATCCGCGCAGCGGCGTACCAGAGATCGGAGCCGTCCAGATGCTGCATTGGGGGTCCGGGAGCTTCGTCGATGACCAGGGACGGCTGTGAGGGAGCCTGCGTGGCGAAGAAGAAGTCCGTGCCACGCCCGGACCAGGCGGTTCCTTCCTTCAGGTCTTTGGCGTCGAAGCTGGCTGCAATCGCGTCCCGCAGGCCGGCGCTTTTGGCCTTCGCCAGATCGATCAGTTGCGGCGCCGACATTTTCTCCGCCGCGACGGCTGGAGCAATAAGACAAAGCAAGAGCAGAGCACGTTTCCACATGGCGCAGATACTATATCGTGCCGTGTGTGGGTTGGACACTCCTGCACCTTTTTTGACTTTGCATATCGGCCTCGGATCAGAACAGAAAAAGTCCAAATCAAAGACGTCGGACAAGAGTGTCCGACCCACACTGGACCGCTTAGAAGGTGAATCTGATTGTGCAATCGACAAGCGGTACTGCCATGGCTACATTACAAGCATTGGAAGGCCCAACTATGCCTCCATTGCAATGACCAACCTTAACGTAGTTGTTGCGCTCATCACGAGTGACAATGATTACCAGGCTGAGCAAGCGGCCTCGGCTACAGGGGCTGCTGCCCGGCTGGGCGTGAAAATCCAGATTGTTTACGCCGACAATGATGCCGTCAACCAGACCCAGCTGCTGGTCAAAATCATCCAGAACACGGCGCAGCGTCCCGACGCCATCATTGTGGAGCCGGTCGGCACTGAAATGATCCAGGTGGCGAAGGCCGCCGTCGCGGCCGGCATAGGCTGGGGGATCTTGAATCGCCAGCCTGAATATCTTTCCGAGTTGCGCCGGGCCCGGCACGCTCCTGTCTTCTCCGTCGCCACCGATCAGGTTGAAGTGGGAAAAATTCAGGCCCGGCAATTTGCCGCTCTCGTCACCCAGGGCAACATCCTTTACATCGAAGGGCCTTCCGGCGGCGGCGCTGCTGCGCTGCGCACGAAAGGCATGCTTTCTCTGAAACCCGCAGGCCTCGAAATGAAGGTACTGAAAGGAGACTGGACGGAACGCAGCGGCCATCACGCCATCAAGTCCTGGTTGTCGTTAAGTACTTCCCGCAAGCTTGATATTCGCCTGGTCGGGTGCCAGAACGACGCCATGGCCATGGGCGCGAGGAGGGCTTTTGAAGAAGTACCCGGCGCCCGGGAACGCGAACAGTGGCTCAAGGTACCGTTCACCGGGTGCGACGGCGTCACCAGCACCGGACAGGAGTGGGTCCGCCGGGGATTGCTGACCGCGACCGTGGTCTCACCGCCAACTGCAGGCCTGGCTCTCGAAGTCCTGGTCAAGGCCACGCAATCTGGTCAGGATCCGCCAGCATCCACGTCCAGCGCCCCCTGGTCATTTCCCGAGATTGAAGAGTTGGGGCGAACCCGACATCTGCCCGGCTAGGTCATCCCTAACGCATTCCGGTTTCTGCCCGTAGCACATTCGCCGCCAGATGCTATCCTAATCTGTATTCTTAGCACCGCGAGTCTGTGATCTCTCATGTCGAATCCAAGCACCCCTGAATCCAATCCCGTCGCCGAATCCGGCGAGTCATTTGAAGACATTCTCTCCCAGTACGAGAAGAGCCACTCCCGCAAGAAAGAAGATGGCGGAAAACAGCTTGAAGCCACGGTGATTGCCGTTTCCAGCGAGTCCGTCTTCTTCGATATCGGTTTCAAGACAGAAGGCATCATCCCGCTGGCTGTGTTCCAAAGCGCGGGCCAGAGCGTCAAACCCGGCGACAGGATGCCGGTGTCAGTCAAGGGTCGCGATCCCGAGGGCTATTACGAACTCTCCCGCCAGAAAATTGCGCAACCCACCGACTGGTCGTCGCTGGAGCAGGCCTTCGCCGAGAAAGCGACGATTGTGGGCACGGTCACCGGCGTCATCAAAGGCGGCTTCAGCGTGGATGTAGGCGTGCGTGCCTTCATGCCGGCCTCGCGCAGCGGAGTACGCGACGCCGCGGAAATGGAGAAGCTGGTTGGGCAGGAAATTCGCTGCCGCATTATCAAGCTCGATGCCACCGACGAAGACGTAGTGGTTGACCGGCGAGCCCTCGCCGAAGAAGAAGAGCGCGGCGTGAAAGAGCGCCGCTACTCCGAGATCCGCGAAGGCGAAACCGTGCGCGGAACTGTCCGCAGCCTCACCGACTACGGCGCATTCATCGACCTGGGCGGCGTGGATGGCTTGCTGCATGTCGGCGAGATTGCCTGGAGCCGCATCAGCAAACCTGCGGACGTGCTCTCGCTGGGCCAGCAGATCGAAGCCCGGGTGCTCAAAGTCGATCCCGAAAAGCGCCGCATTTCTCTGGGCATGAAGCAACTGCAACGCGACCCCTGGGATTCGGTTGCACAAAATTACAAACTGGGCGAGCGCGTGCGCGGCACCGTGACGCGCGTACTCGAATTCGGCGCCTTCGTGGAACTCGAGCCCGGTATCGAGGGCCTGATCCATGTTTCGGAAATGTCGTGGGCCAAGAAAGTCAGAATTGCCAGCGACGTGGTAAAACCCGGCGAAACGGTAGAGGTCGTCGTTCTCGGTGTAAACCAGGCAGAGCACCGTATTTCTCTCGGCCTCAAGCAGGCCCTGGGAGATCCCTGGGCGAATGTGGCGCAGAGTTTTGCCGTGGGCACCGTGATTGAGGGACCGGTCACCAGCCTCACCAAGTTCGGCGCCTTTGTGCAGCTGGCCGAGGGCATCGAAGGCATGATTCACGTCAGCGATATCAGCGCCGAGAAGCGCATCGAATATCCTCAGGACGTGTTGAAGGTTGGCCAACTGGTCAAGGCCCAGGTTCTTTCCGTGGACACCGCGAAACGCCTGCTGCGCCTGGGCATGAAGCAACTCGTTCCCACCAGCCTGGATGAATACATCGCCGAACACAAGGAAGGCGACATTGTCACCGGACGCATGGGCGAGGTTTCGAACGGACAGGCCCGCGTGGAGCTCGGCGACGGCATCAACGCGACTTGCCGGATTGTCCCTGGTGGTCCAGCGAAAGAATCGCTGGAAGCGACTGCTCAGGCTTCGACGAAGCCGGACTTGTCATCGCTGAGTTCGAAACTCAAGGCGCATTGGAAGGGCGGCGCTGTGGTCAGCGAAGCGAAGCCCGAGGCCGTCCGCGCCGGACAGATTCGCAAGTTCAGGATTACCCTGCTGGACAAAGCCGCCAGAAAAATTGAATTGGAGCTGGCGTAAACCGTGAAGTGGATCGCGCCACTCGCGGCGGCTCTAGTCGCTTTTCTCCCCAGCCTTGCAGGGGCCCAAAACGGCAAACCTGAATGGTGCCGCGCCCTGCCGCGTCCCGAATACAAGACTCTCGAACGCGTCCCGGTCAGCGATCCCTGGTTCGAAGTCTATCAAGTCGTCCCGCGCGTCTTCGCCATCTACGAACCGCATCAGGCGGAAGAAACCATCTCTTACCTGATTGTCGGCGACAAACAAGCGCTGCTCTTCGACACCGGCATGGGCATCAGTGATCTCCACAAGATAACCAGCCAACTGACGGCCCTGCCGATCATCGTCCTGAATTCGCACACCCACAACGATCACGTGGGTGACAACTGGCAGTTCGATACGGTCTATGGAATGGACACCGATTTCACCCGCGCCAATGCCCGGGGCTCACGCCAGGACGCTCAGGATGAACTCGGCCCGGGAATGATTTGCGGCGAGCTACCGAAAGGCTTTGATTCCAAGTCCTACGCGACCCGCCCGTGGAAAATTTCGCGCTTGCTTCACGACCACGACCGCATCGATCTCGGCGGCCGCACTCTGGAAGTTCTCTCCACTCCAGGCCACACTCCGGATGCAATTTGTCTGCTCGATCGCGCCCACGGCCTGCTCTTCACCGGCGACACATACTATCCCGCACCGATCTGGCTTTATCGTCCAGAGACCAATCTGGATGACTACGTCGCTTCGGTGAAGCGCCTCGCTGCGCTGGCCCCGCAACTTAAGCTCGTCCTCGGCCAGCACAACGTACCCTTCGCGCAACCCTCGGTGCTGCCGCGACTGGTTACAGCGATTGAAACCGTCCGCGCCGGCAAAGTGTCCCCCGAACCGCAGGACGGCGGCAAAGCTATCTACCGCTCCGACGGGATCTCGTTTCTTCTTGACGCTCATGCGCAGGAAGGAAAGTAGAGCCGTTGTGAAATCTGAAAACCCGAGTCATCCCGAGTGCGGCTCGAGCCGCGCTTGCGCGGTGAGAGCAAGTCGAGGGACCCCTACCTGACCAAGAACTCATGCGCGAGTAGGGGTCCTTCGACTCCACGATGCGTTTCGCAAGCGAAACGTATCGCTCCGCTCAGGAGGACAGTGAGAAAGATTCGGGTGAAGACGTCGCGGATTTCAGTGAGTGTCTTGCGCGATAACCACGCGCGCGTTTGACGGCGTGAGGCCCTTCGTAGGATCAACGACGAGCCACGCCCCTGCTCCCAGCAGGCACAATCCCGCAGCCACCAGGAATGACGCCGTCCAGCCAAAGCGGGCTGCGATCGCGGGCGTGAGCGAAGCCGTGACCGCGCCGCCAATCTGCGCCCCCATGTTCATGAAACCGGAGACCGAACCGGACGACTTGCCGGCAATATCGGCCGTGACTGACCAATACGAGCTCTGCGCTAAATAGAGCGCTCCCGCTCCTCCCGCCAGCACCACGCTGGCCACACGAGCGCTGTCAACCTGGGAGCCGAAGGCTATGAATATTCCGGCCACGGCCAGGCCGAACGCAGCCACGCCGCACCGTCCTAAACGAGGACTATGCCACTTCGTGAGCCGGTCATTAATGCCTCCGCCCAGCAGGCTGCATACTGACATCGCGATGGGCGGAAGCATGGCGTAGAATGCGCTGGCTTTCAGATTCAGTCCGCGAACCTGCGCCAGGTAGATAAAGAACCAGCTGAAGAAAATCCAGGCCACGTATCCGAAAGAAAAATAACTGAGAGTGACCGCCCACACTTCTCTGCTGCGTAAGACCGTTCCCCAGGGGACGAGTCCGCTGCCCTTCAGCTCAGTCTTGACCGGGAGCCCCGCTCGAATGGTTGCCAGCTCAGAGGCGGATACGCGAGGATGCTCGGCAGGCTCGTCGCGTGCCGTGAGATACCAGACCGCGCCCGCGACCAGGCCAATAATGGCGCATGCCCAGAAGGATGATCGCCAGCCGTAGCGCAGCATGAAGTACGTGATCAGCGGCGGCGAGAGCCCGGCGCCCGCACCCACGCCGGCGAAAATCAGGCCGTTGGCGACGCCGCGCTCCTGCGCCGGAATCCAGCGCGCCACAAATTGATTCGATGCCGGATAGACCACGGCCTCGCCGGCCCCGAGCAGAAAGCGAATCGCGATGAACAGAAACAGGGCCCCACGAATATTCGAAGGCACCAACGCCGTCAGCCCGGTAAAGATTCCCCACCACACCACTCCCGCCGTCAGCACGCGGCGAGCGCCGAAGCGGTCCGCGAGTCTTCCTCCCACCGTCTGGAACAGGGCATAGCCGATCAGCATGGCGCTGAATACGTAACCCAAATGCACATTGCTCAGCCCGTATTCCTCGGCGATGGACTTTCCGGCAACCGAGATATTCACCCGGTCAAGGTAGGAGACCGCGCTCAGGACGAACATCCACCCCACCAGAAACCAGCGCACGTGGCTTGTCCGGGCGCCGTTCATTGTCGTCCCCTAAACCCACGCAGGCCCGGACGCCCTCGTCCGGGCGTGCCGAGCGCAGCTCGCCAGGGTTTGGGCAGCGATGGAAGTGTTGTTGCGGCGAAGGCGTTGTGATACTTTGCCCAACGGTTCGAACTCCGATCCCGATGCAGGTGACCCTTGCGCAAACATTCTTTTCGTTCGATCTGCTTCACGGCAGCGGCGGTAATCACGTTCCTCGCAATTCCCGGACACGGCCAGCTCGGTCTGTTTTCCCCCGAGCAACGAATCGCATTTACTCCGGACTGGCACGGCGACCGCTTTCCTGATGGCCGGCCGCAAGTGCCCGACGCGGTTCTGCAGCGCCTGCACAGCGTCACCGCCGACGAAGCCTGGGACGTGCTGCAGGAAGCGGGCTTTCACAACCAGTTCGAGGGCGGATGGAAAGTGCTCAATCCGGGAGACCGCCTGGTCGGCCGTGTAGTCACGGCGGTATTCATGCCTCGCCGTCCCGACGTTGACTCCGTCATCCGCGCCAACGGCAAGAAGGAACGCCGCATTGGAGAGGAGAACTCCTGGATCATCGACATTCTCCAACCCGGAGACGTGCTCGTGGTCGATCTCTTCGGCAAAATAAGGTACGGAACGATTGCCGGCGACAATCTTTCCACCGCCATCTTCGCCAAAAGCCACAACGGCCTGATCGTCAACGGCGCGGTGCGTGACGTCACGGGAATTCAGCAGATTCCGGGCTTCCAGGTTTACGTTCGCGGCGTCGATCCATCCGCGCTGGAGAATGTCATGCTCACCGGCATCAACGTTCCCATCCGCATTGGCGACACCACCATCATGCCGGGAGACATCGCGCTCGGCGATCCCGAGGGCATCACTTTTATTCCGCCCCAACTGGCGCAGAAAGTGGCCGACGACACGGAAATGGACCGCCTGGTGGATGAATGGGGTCACATGATGCTGCGCGAGGGCAAATACACGCCGGGGCAAATCGACGCGAAATGGACCCGGGAAATGATCGAGCAATTCAACCAGTGGCTGGCCAAGAAGGGATCGACAAGGCGCATGCCGGAGAACTGATGCCGTCGCCCTGGGCGTTCGCTGGTCGGAAATGCTCTCATTCCCCGTTCCAGAACGTTGATCGCTCACGCGGAATGCTCGCGGAAAATCTTGCTCAGCCGATCGGCGACAATCTTGTCTTCCCCGGGTTGCAGCATGAACGAGTTCATGGCCATGCCCGGCTTGCCTTCACCTCCTCCCATCACAATGGCGGGCTTGGACTCTCGCAACATTTGGGAAACCTGTTTGGGAGTCAGTGAAATTTTCGCCTCGTCCCAGGTAATCTGCATATGGGGTACATGATTCGCGATGTCGGGAACGAAGAATGATGTGCTGACGCCCGGCACCCGCGTGATCTGCCTGGAGATCAAGTCCAGCCGGCCTTGCCATTCTTTATTCAGGGCATCGTGGTCCTCGGCGAGATAGACTTCCAGCGCCTTTACCATCCCGACAATTTCTTCCTTGCCCACCTTCGAACTGCGGCCCAGCGTGTCCTCGTGTGGACTGTTGTTCAGCAGCGCGTAGGCAACCAGATCTTTACGCCCAATCAGCATTCCGGCGCACTGCGGCCCGCGCATGGCTTTGCCGCCGCTGAAAGTGATGAGATCGTAGCCCATGTTGGCGTAATCCCAAAGATGCGATACCGGTGGCGTGTCAGCTGCCGCATCGTTCATGCAGGGAATTTTGTATTCCTTCGCCAGCTTCACCCACTCATCCACCTTGATCTGTCCCGCGGCGTTGGCAAAGTTGGAAAAGTGCATCATGGCGGTGCGCGGGCTGATGGCCTGACGCAACTCGTCGCGAGTTTCGATCACGATCAGCTTGATCCCGGTGGTGCGTAGCTGGTGGTCAAACGGATTGCGATGGGACTTCTGGATGATGACTTCGGACTTCAGTCCGGTAAGGTCCGGCAGCTGCTTGATGTACGCTTCATTGTCGCCGGTAAGGATTCCTGCGAGTCCGGACTGGATCGCCGCCGCCGCGCCCGCGGTCACCAGCGCGGTGTATCCCTCCGGCAGCTTGAGCATTTCCGCGATACGCTTGCCCGCCGCCACCTCCAGCTCAGGAATGCTGACAAAGTGCCGACCGGCCTGGGCCATTACCGCTTCCAGTTCCGGGCGCAGGATGGAGCCGCCCAGCATGGTCATCGTTCCCTCACAATTGATGACGGTGGTGACTCCCAGCTCTTCGTAGGGATTACCGGATTGGCCGAAGCCGGTGACTTTCGCGCTGGCCTTCGCCGCAAAAAGTTTCGCTGGCGCCATCATCGAGCCGGTAATCATCCCCAATGTCCCCAAAAAACTTCGGCGGTTCCATCCCGTTCCCAGTTGCATGATCTGCTCCTTTTACCAGCGTTGTCCCCGGAGTTTGTGGCCAGCTCTATTTCTTAACGATGGCGGCAATGCAGTTGATTTCCAGCATGGAATTTCCCGGAAGCGCGGCCACGGCGACCGTGGTTCGCGCCGGCCCGCCATTGGGGAAGTAGGTCTTGAATATTTTGTTCATAGGCTCGTAGTAATCCAGGTTGGCCAGATAAACAGTGAGCTGCAGCACGCTGTCCATGGTGCCGCCGCCGGTTTCGACCAGCTCCTTCACGTTCTCCATCACTTTCGTGGTGTGGCTGTCGATGTCGTCTTTGCCCACCGGTCCGTTCGAGTTGGCGCCCTGGCCCGCGATGTAGAGCAGGCCGTTGTGCGTGATCAGAGCGGTGATCATCTGCTTTCCGTCGGCGGGCTTGCCATCGCGGTTGAGCTTGCGCACGCCGCCATCCTTGCTCTTGGCCTGAGCGCTCGTGGACAGCAATGCTCCCGCGCCCACCGCCGACATAACCGCTGCGAGTGAGGTCATCAGCTTTCTACGATTGAAGAACGTCGAGGTCATGATCAGTCTCCTTGAAGTTTGATTACGTCTATAAAAAGCAAAGTTTCACGGCAATGCAAAACTGAAAATATCACTTCCCGCGGCAATGGCCACGTACTGTTTGCCCAGAACGCCATAGCTCATGGGCGACGCGCTGAAATCCTGGCCGGTGTTGAAGTGCCACAGGGGCTTTCCGGTGCGGGCATCCAGGGCCTCGAAAGATTGCGCGTCATCGCCGAAGAAAAGCAGGCCGGTGGCCGTCGTCATGGTCCCGCCCGCAGAGCGCGCGTGCCCCACCTGGGGATAGCGCCAGGCGAAGGCTTGTTTGTCCAGATCGTAAGCCAGAAGAATCTTCTGCGACATTTCCCCGGGGATCCGCTTCGTACCGGTGGAGTAGTAAGTCTTCCCTTCCTCGAATTTCTGCGGCTTGGTAAAGAAGATTTCGCAGCTTTCCAGCGCCAGGAAGTAAACGAAACGCGTTCCTTCATTGTAAGACGGTGCATACCAGTTGGTGGCGCCGTTGAACCCGGGGCATATCCGCGTGCCCTCGGGAGTGGGCTCGAGACCTGACCGGATGGGACGGCCTTGCGCGTCAATCCCCTTCGCCCAGGTCAGGTTCTTCACGAAGGGGACGGCCGAAAGGAATTTCCCGTTGCTGCGATCGAGCACATAGATGAAGCCATTCCGATTGGCCTGCACCAGCAGCTTGCGCGGCTGGCCCTGGTAAACCGTATCAATCAGGATCGGGGTCTCGGTCGCATCGAAATCGAACACATCGTGCGGCGTGAATTGAAAGTACCACTTCAATTTCCCGGTGTCGGCATCGAGCGCCAGCACGCAACTGGTGTACAGATCGTCGCCCGGGCGCACGCTGCCATCAAAGTCCGGGCTCGCGTTGCTGGTGGTCCAGAACAAAGTGCCGGTTTCGGGATCATAGGTACCGGGCATCCAAGCGGTTCCGCCGCCGTGCAGGTACATATCTCCGGGCCAGCTCTCGGAGCCGAATTCGCCCGGCCCGGGCAGGGTCCAGAATCGCCATGCCAGTTTTCCCGTGGTCGCGTCAAACGCCGCCACAAAGCCGCGCACCCCATCGTCTCCGCCGGACGTGCCCACGATCACCTTGTCTTTCACCACCAGGGGCGCGCCGGTCGCACCGTAATTCCGGTTCCAGTCGGCGTAGGCTACATCCCAAAGCAAGTTTCCCGAGCGCGCATCCAGACATAGCAAATGCGCGTTGTCGGTCTGGCGATACACCCGCGAGTGCCACACCGCGACGCCGCGGCTGAGATGCCCCGACGCATCGTCGATCAATCCCTCCGAGATCGGCCACACGTGGTGCCAGATAACGCGTCCGGTGCGCGCATCCAGCGCGTAGGTATCATTCGCAGAAGTTACGAACATGACGCCGTTCACCACCACCGGCGTCACTTCCAGCCGGTTGGAATTGCTGGAATGAAATACCCATTGCGCACGCAACTGCCCGACATTCGCCGGGTTGATCTGGGACAGGCTGCTGAAGCGGCGCCCGGTGAAGTCTCCGTTATAGGAGAGCCAGTTCTCTCCCGGCGGCTGGGCGATCAGTTGAGCGGGAAGCACATCGATCGCCGCAGAGGTTGACTCCCTGGGTGCATCATCCCAACCCACCACCAACTGGCAACCCAATATGGCAGCGAAAACCAGTGTCGCTTTTGCGAGCAGTCGCGTTCTCTCCGCCATCCGAATTGGGCCGCCTTAGGGAAGGAATGGTGAGCTCGGATCCATGCCGAACTGCGGGTCGAGGACGGGCTCAATTGAATCGATTTAATGGAACCCGGCATTATCCAATGAAAATTGGTTGAATGCAATCGCGAACGTCCTGATTCCGTCAACCCGGCTTTTCTTAGCGTCCTTTGCGGCCTTCTTTGCGTCCTTTGCGGTTAAAGGGTTTGAACTCGCCCATAGTGCTCGAAAAGCTTTAACCGCAAAGGACGCAAAGAAAGGCCGCAAAGGTCGCCAAGAGTGCACAAGCAGGACACGTCCCAATCGCTCACAGCCGCCCAAACCGTTTGACCGCCTCCTGGATAGATTTGTATTTCTCGATGATCGAGTACATGGAGTGCTCTTTGAAGTCCATCTCCTGGGCCAGCGCCAGCACTTTTTCCGCGTTCGCCCGCGGCACGATCACCACGCCGTCTCCGTCAGCGGCGACAATGTCACCGGGCCGCACCTCCACTCCATCGCACGTCACCGGAACATTCCCTCCCGCAAAACGGTAGTGGCTCACTGAGGTTGACGGAACAATGCCGGTGGCGTAAACCGGAAAGCCAATCTTGGTCAGTTGGCCAACGTCCCGCACGCCGCCATCGATGACCGCGCCGGCATATCCGCGAGCAGACATCGCGGTGCCCATCAGGCCACCCATGCCGGCGATGTCTGCGCCATCCTCGACCACCATCACCCATACCGAGTCGTGCGATCCCTGGTCGATGGCCGCCAGCATGCCGCTCAGGGCCCCGGGGTCCTTGTTGCCCTCGTCCTTGCTCAGCTTCACGGTCAGCGCAAATCCGGCAAACCTCGCGGGAAAAATGGGCCGCATCTTATGCGACAAATACATCTTCCGGCCGGTAAGTTGCTCCAGCGCATCAGACACCGAGGCCACTTCAACGTGCCGGTAGCTCTCCAGCAGCGCCTCGTTTTCATTGGCCGGGGGAGCGGCGGCGGACTGCGCCAGAAGGCTCGAACTGAGCTGCCAGATGAGGCAGATGAACACCATTCCGCCAATCGCCCATGAACTCTTACGCCAGATTTTCTTCAATTGCAATTTGTTCATCTCTGCCTCCTGGTTGTATATATGAACGCGGACTCTAGCATTCCCGTCGAGTGATTGTGAAGGCCAATTCTCAGGCTGTCAAAAAAGGAGCTGCCCCGAATGACTAAGCAAAGATCCAGTTTGCCCCTTACCCATATTCTTGTCGGACTGTTTGTCTTCACGCTTTTTGCCCAGGCCGCAACGCCGGCCGCATTCGCCGAGGAACGGCGTGCCATCAAGTTCCCGGGCACCGAAGGTCTTCCCTTCAGCGATGGAATCGTCGCCGGCAAAACCCTCTACGTCGCGGGACAGGAAGGCACTGACGACCACGGCAAGCTGGCGCCCGGCGGTATCACGGCCGAAACTCAGGCTGCCCTGGCCAATATCGAGAAGGTCGTCAAGGAAGCTGGTTTCGACATGAAGGACATCGTTTCCGTGACCGTGTTTCTCGCCGATATTCACGAGTTCCCCGACATGAACAAGGTTTACAAGACTGTCATGCCCGATCCCAAGCCCGCGCGCGCGACCGTACAGGTGGCGGCCCTGGTCAACAATGCGCGCATTGAGGTATCAGCCATCGCCGTAAAACGAAAATAACCACATGGCCCGCAATTTACTCGCACTCTCCATGTTGGTGTTCGTGGCATGCGCTGCATACGTGTGCGTGCCGCCTACACTGCTGGCACAGCAATCCGGCAAGGCCGCGGGCGGCGCGGGTGAGGGCAAACAGATCTTTGCCACCACCTGCGCCGCCTGCCATGGGCTCGACGGGGCAGGCGGCGAACACGGCCCCGATATTTCTCATCGGCGAGAAGTCCAGGGTCTGACGGACCAACGCCTCCAGCAAATTATTCGGGGCGGAAAACCGGGAACCGGGATGCCCGCATTCCGTTCGCTCAGCGAAACCCAGGTCAAGGCCGTGGTCCGCTATCTGCGCAGTTTGCAGGGTCAGGGAGCAACAGCCAGGGTTTCCGGAGACCCCAAGAGTGGCAGGGCCATTTTCTTTGGCAAGGCCGGCTGCTCGCAGTGCCACATGGCGAAGGGCGAGGGCGGCTTCATCGCCTCGGATCTTTCCAGCTATGCCAGCACGCCCTCGGCAGACGACATTCGTGATGCGATTACCGATCCCAACCGGAACCTTGATCCTCGAAAGCGCCCGGTGGCGGTAACCACGGCGGACGGCCAAACCCTGACCGGAGTGGTACGCAACGAAGACAACTTTTCGTTGCAACTTCAGACCACGGACGGCACGCTTCATCTGTTTGCCAGGACAGAATTGCAGAGCATCGAATATCAGCCGCGCTCACTGATGCCCGATGATTACGCCTCCCGGCTGAGCCGTCAGGAACTCGATGATCTCGTAAGCTATCTGGTCAGCATTGCGCGAGGCAAAAGCAGACCGAAGGTAAATGCGGAATGAAACAGCAGCCTGGATTGAAAATACGATCATTCTTCAGCCGTCTTGTGAGTGACCGGCTCAAGACCGCCGCCATGGCCGGCTTCGTAGTGGTGTTGGCCGGTTCGCTGCCGGCCAGGGCTGCGGATGCACCCGCGCGCACCTTCAAGCTCACCGCCGAATCTCCCCGCTTCTGGAAGTTGTTTGACCACAAAGCGCAGCTCACCCGCGTCGCCGGCAATTTCGGCTTCACCGAAGGCCCGGTGTGGGACGAGTCCGGGTTCCTCTATGTGAGCGATGAAGAGCAGAACAAGATCTTTCGCGTCTTCCTCGACGGCCGCAAAGAGGAAGTGATTTCCCTGGGCGATCCCGATGGTAATACCTACGACCGGCAGCACCGCCTGATTGACTGCGCCAGCGTACTGCGCGCCATCATCGCCGTCACGCCCGAGGGGAAATACAGCGTTCTCGCCGACCGCTATACAGGGAAGAAACTCAACAGTCCTAACGATGTCGTGATCGGTCCCGACGGCGCCATCTATTTCACCGATCCCACGCTCGACCTGGTCAAGGGGGAGCAACAGGAATTACCCTTCCAGGGTGTGTACCGCCTCGATGACAAGGGCAGTGTCCGCCTCCTGACCAAAGACCTGACTCAGCCCAACGGCCTGGCCTTTTCACCCGACGGAAAACATTTCTACGTGGATGACAGCGAACAGAGAAACATTCGCGTGTACGACGTCGCGCCCGATGGTTCATTGAGCAATGGTCGCATCTTCGGGGAGGAACCCGGCGGGCCGCACCAGGGCGTGCCCGATGGAATCAAAGTTGACCTTAAGGGAAATCTATTTGTGACCGGCCCCAAAGGCATCTGGATCTGGGACGCGAAAGGCCGCCATCTGGGCACCATCGAGATGCCGGAGCAACCGGCCAACCTGGCCTGGGGAGACAACGACTACCGGACGCTTTACATTACCGCGACGACATCCGTGTATCGCCTGCGCACCAGGGCCCACGGCTTCGTGCCCTATCGGACTCACTGATCCTCTCAGCGAGGACCACGTAGGGGTGGGTGCCCTCACCGCCCGGCGGAGCGCAGCTCCGCTATTGGCCAGACACCAACTGCGGAAGAACCTGCAGAGCTTCGTCCGACGGAACAGACCAGGCATCTGCCCGCTTGACTCGCAAGGCTACTCTCTGACTCCCGGTACTTTCCCCCGCAAAACGGTAATGGACGCCCTGGGCAGCGTAAATGTGGTCCCGGCATTGGCCGCCACCGAAGTCGCCACCGGAGGGTTGTCCGGATCAGCATGACTGCTCAGCCCGTCATTGATCCAGACATACTGCTCGCTCCCAAAGGTCACGAAGGTGACCGGCCCCGAGAACGACGCGCTCTTTCCGGACTCATCGAACACCACGCGCACGCTGTGCGGATTGTTCTCATCCCGATTCACCAGCATCAGCGACCAGTTCCCGTCCGGACGATGCACCGCGTAACTCGTCACCAGCACATTGCCCTCGCTGTCCTTGATATCGGCCGACGACGAGTACATGGTATGCACGCCGGAGCGATGCTGCACCCATTCCAGGTTGATCATATGGGCCGCGAAATAAGGTGATGTATAGCCCTTGATGTCGTAGTGTTCGTTGGAGACAAAATTCGACCACGAGGCCCAACCCAGGCAGCTGTTCTGCAGACCCTGAGGCTGAATCGGCGAGTGATAGAACGCCGCCCCACCACCCTCAAAGAAGGACCCGATATTGTCGGCCAGCCACAGCGCGGCAAAGATCGTGGTCATCGGCCCGGTAAGCGACGCCGCCAGATGATTTTCCGTCACCATCAGCGGTACCTCTTTCGGGACGCCATCATCCCGCCACACCTGCAGGATGTGCTTCATCAGTTGCGGCTCCGTGTAGAGCGTTTTCCACGTGATATTGCAGGGCTCAAAGGGATAATGCTCGAAGGACACAAAAGAAAGATCGGCCAGGCGGCCGTGTGCCTTGAGGTAGTCCACGAACCGGCCCATCCATGAAGTCCGGCCCTGCGCGTCCGGCCACACCGTTATGTCTTCGTTGACGCCTTCGAAAATCGGCCCGCCCAGTTTCAGTTTCGGATCGACCTTGTGAATCGCCGTCGCCCATTGCAGGTAGAGTGCAGCGTAATCCTCCGGCATGGCGTGCTTGCCATCGGGCTCCTCGCCCATTTCGACGTATCCGATGCGATAGCCGCGCTTCTCAATGTAGGCAATCTGCGCCGCCGCATCGTCGGGCGTGCCATACAGCATGGTGACCGGAATCATTGCCGGCAGATTGTTGGTCAGACCGCTGCTGAAGAAAAGATCGAAGCCGCTGTGCTGGTAGCCTCCGCCTTCATATACGTCTTCATCGGAATGCCAGGGATCGATGGACGAAACACAGAATGTGGTTCGCTTTTCGCCGGAGTCTTTCGGGGCCTCTGAAAACGTGCCGCCCCGGTCAACCGTGCCGGCTTCGATTTGCTGAATCGCGTACCCGACGCAGTTGCGCGCGTCGCCGGATCCGT
Source organism: Terriglobia bacterium (assembly GCA_963699935.1). Lineage (GTDB taxonomy): Bacteria > Acidobacteriota > Terriglobia > Terriglobales > Acidobacteriaceae > JAIQFF01. Next base: position 1,105,802 of record CAVOVU010000006.1, on the reverse strand, counting down.
GTTCATCGCAGGTGTTCGACGATTCGGTCATGAGCACACGCAGAAAGCGCGTCGAAACCGGCGTATCCGCAAGTTTCAGAGTGCTCGTGCCACCCCGGGATTTGTTCACCACACCGGACGCAAACGTCTTCCACTCACCCTTGGGACCTCCGTCGAAGTCGAGCGCATCCCCAGCCCCCACCCAATACTCCATCTGATACTTGGTGGCGTATGGACTCGCCCAGACAATACGCACCGCATTCACCGGCCTGTCCGCTTTCAAATCCACAATCACCCATTGGGGGTGAAGCGCATCGCTCTCGCCGGTAAACTTGCTGGTCAGGTAGGGGTTGCTCTTCCAGTAAGACAGATTCGGACCTTGGACCGGCCGGTCGCCGCTGGTGGCAAAGCCCCGGTGCGGCAACGCATAGGCCAGGATGTATCGAATGGGTTCCTTCACTTCCGTGCTGCCGGTGAAGTATCCGCTGCGGTGCGCGGCATCGCTCCAGGTCCCGTTTTCCGTCCAGTGCCACGCCGCCATACGCAGCTCGGTGTTATTGCGATAGGTAATCGGGCCCCAGCCGGCGGAGAGTGATTCCTGAACGATATGCGGCGAGTAAACCATATCGATATCGCGGCGCGACAACACATCGATCGAACTGCCCAGTGCGCTGTCGGGATCAAACGAATTGATGGCATGGCCCGCGTCAACCCGTACCGTGCCAGTCTGCGCTCCCGGAGCGTCCGCCACTGACTGGGCGAAAGTACGAATTGGCTGCGCCGCAATACAAATGGCCACGATGGTGATCGCGATCCCGCTCCCTAGTCTTCGAACTACGCGCCCCTCCACTCCGCCTGAAGTCATCTCCATCTCGAGTCCTCTCATTCTGATCACGGAAACGGCCGTCCGGGTTTAGAGTAGCGTCGCCGTCCCGGCGGCTGTCCGCAAGATGCCGACGCTACACCAGCCCATGAATCTTTCTGAGCATTGCAACGCGCGAATTCTAGCATCGTCGCCGCTCCCGGCGACGAAAATGAACTGCTTCAGCTTCTGATATTCTGTTCGCAATCTCTCACGGCCCGGAGAACTGACCTCATGAGATTCCATTTTTTTCTAGTCATATGTGTGCTGCTCGCGATGGCAATTCCTCCAAGTTCAAAGGCTGTGGACCAGCCCAACCGCGAGGTTGCCATCACGATTGACGACCTGCCCGCCGGCTCCGCCAGTTCGATGTCCGCGGCCACCCTGCTCGACATGACCACGAAGTTGCTGACCACGCTCCGCGACCAGAAAATTCCGGTGGTCGGATTTGTCAATGAAAGAAAGCTCTACAAATTCGGCGAGGTTGACGACCGGATTAAAGCTCTCCGCATGTGGCTCGACTACGGTTTTGAGCTGGGCAATCACACCTACAGCCACTCCTCGCTGAACCAGGTCGGGCTGCAGGCGTGGGAAGATGACATCGTGCAGGGCGAGAGCGTCATCAAGCTGTTGCTCGCCGAACACAACATGAAGCTCCGATACTTCCGCCATCCCTACCTCGACACCGGCCGCGACCTTCAAACCCGGCGCCAGGCCGAAGCCTTTCTCGCCAACCGCGGCTACAGCATCGCCCCCATAACTCTCGACGCCTGGGACTGGATGTATGGCGGAGTTTATGAAGATGCCAAGAAACGTGGCGACACCGCCCTGCAGGACGAACTCACCAAGAGTTATCTCTCCTACAGCGACCAGGTCTTCGCCTACACCGAGCAGCTCGCGAAACAGACGATCGGCTACGAACCAAAACAAATCCTGCTGCTGCACGCCAATCAACTCGAGGCCGACCACATTGGCGAACTGCTCGACCTCATGCGCAAACGGGGCTATCACTTCATCACGCTGGGTGACGCCTTGGGCGATCAGGCATACGGCCTGCCCGACACTTATGTGGGAGAAGAAGGCACCGGCTGGATCGATCACTGGGCGGTCACTCAAGGCAAGCCTCCGCAGGGGCTCCGGTCTTTCCACAATGGGTCATCGACCGCTCGAAGGTCCTGCACCAGCCACAACCCTAGTTGTTCGCGAGTAGGCCAGGTTCGTGACATGACACGGCAAGTGCACAAACCACGAAGTGACACTGCTTTGCGAAGCTTTGCGCTCTTCGTTGGCGTCCTTTGCGGACCTTCGTGGGCTCTGTCGGCCCCTGAATCCTCTTGAATTTGACCGCAAAATTCGCCAGGAAAGCCGCAGACGAATACGCAAACCCTCACCACGCGTGTATCATGTTCCAACGAAGCTTCCTCATGGACGCGCTGCTCCTCCACCGTCTGCACTTCGCTTTCACCATCACCTACCACTATTTGTTTCCGCAGCTGACCATGGGGCTGGCATTGCTGATCGTCGTGCTGAAGACGGTGGCCCTGGTCCGGCACAACGAGCGCTACAACGAAGCCGCTCGCTTTTGGGCAAGAATATTTGCCGTCAACTTTCTGATTGGCGTCGTTACCGGCATTCCCATGGAATTTCAGTTCGGCACCAACTGGGCGCAGTTTTCCCGCGCCACCGGCGGCGTGATCGGGCAGCCCCTCGCCATGGAAGGCGTTTTTTCTTTTTTCCTTGAATCTGCCTTTTTGGGCCTTTTCCTGTTCGGCGAGAAGCGTCTTTCGCCGTGGGCCCACTGGGGATCCGCCTTCCTCGTCTTCCTGGGCTCATGGATATCCGGCTTCTTCATCATCGTCACCAACGCCTGGATGCAGCATCCCGTCGCCTACAGCGTCCTTCCCAACGGATCATTCGAGGTGACCAGCTTCTGGGGACTGCTGATGAACCCCTGGGCGCTGCTGCAGTACGCCCACAACATGTCAGGCGCCGTCATTACCGGCTCGTTCGTGATGTCCGCCGTGGGGGCGTTCTATCTCCTGGAGAAGCGCTTCGAGGAACACGCCAGGATTTTTGTCCGCGTTGGCGTGATCGCGGGGGTCATTTCCTGTGTGACCCAGATTTTTCCCACCGGAGACTTACACGGACGCTACCTGGCCAGGCACCAGCCCGCAGCCATCGCCGCCATGGAAGGCCTGTTCAGCTCACAAGCGGGGGCGCCGATGGTTTTGATGGGGCAACCAAACGAAGCCACTCAAAGCATCGACAACCCGATCGTCATCAATAACATGTTGAGCTTTCTGATTTACGGGACGACGCGGGCGGAAGTGAAGGGACTGGACCAGTTTCCCCGCGACCAGTGGCCCTCGCCGCTCCCTCTGCTGTTCTACAGCTATCACATCATGGCCGGACTGGGGACATACTTTGTCCTGCTCATGCTGGTGGCGGTTTTTCTCTTGTGGCGCGGAAAACTCTTCCACACGCGCTGGGTGTTGTGGCCGCTGCTGTTGAGCTTTCCCCTGCCTTACATCGCCAACACGGCAGGCTGGATGACGGCTGAAATCGGCCGCCAGCCCTGGCTGGTGTATGGACTCATCCGCACCTCCGATGGATACTCAAAGAATGTGTCGGCCGGCAACACGCTGTTCACTCTGCTGGGCTTCATGGGAATGTACACCGTGCTCTCGATTCTGTTCATCGTTCTGGTGTACCGCACGGTAAGCGAAGGCCCGGCAAGCGGCATGACGCCACGATCGGCAATTTCGGTACCCGGGCAGGGCTGAGGTTGGCTTAAAGTTAGCGGAGCTTCGCTCCGCCGGACAGCCGGGGGCGGCTGTCCCCACGCGGTTCACGAAAGTAAGAAGATGGGATTCATCTGGTTCTGGATCGTCGCCGTCATGCTGGCCGCCTACGTCGTGCTCGACGGCTTCGACCTGGGTGTCGGCATCCTGCATCCTGTGCTGGCGCGCAGCGAGTCCGACCGTCAGCTCATGCTCAGAAGCATTGGCCCCGTCTGGGACGGCAACGAAGTCTGGCTGCTGGCCGGCGGCGGCACTCTCTACTTTGCCTTCCCTGCTCTTTACGCGGCCGCGTTCAGCGGCTTCTATCTGGCCCTGATGATTGTGCTGTGGCTGCTCATTCTGCGCGGCGCCAGCATCGAGCTGCGCATGCACATCGACGACCGCCTCTGGCGGTCTTTCTTTGACGGCTTGTTCTTTTTCTCCAGTTCGCTGCTGGCCGTGTTCTTCGGCGCGGCCCTGGCCAATGTGATTCGCGGCGTTCCCCTGCAGCCCGATGGCTATTTCTTCCTTCCGCTGTGGACCAATTGGCGGGTGGGTCCGCAACCCGGCATTCTGGATTGGTACACCGTCATCGGCGGCGTGGTCGCCCTGGTGGCCCTGGCCATGCATGGAGCGCTCTATCTGGCGGTGAAAACCGAGGGCGATTTGCAGGAGCGCGCCCGCACTTTCGTCCGCCGGTCCTGGATTGTGCTGTCCGCCATCACAGTGGTCAGCCTGGTCGCAACCATCGCGGTTCGCTCCGACGCTCTGGTTAACTACTACGCCTATCCCCTGGCCTTCGCCGTTCCGGTTGTGGTGCTGGGTTCGTTAGGAGGGATGCTTTATTTTTGCCGCGGAAAAGCCGATCGCAAGGCCTTCATCTCATCGTGCATCTATCTTTCCACCATGCTGGTGGGCGCGGCGATTTCCTTGTACCCGCGCCTCCTGCCCTCCAGCAACGATCTGGGACGCGACATCACGGTGCAGAACGCGCTCTCCGGACCCTACGCGCTCCGGGTAGGGTTGGCCTGGTGGTCATTCGGCATGGTCCTGGCGCTGGTTTACTTTGTCGTGGTCTATCGCATGTTCCGGGGCAAAGTGACCCTCGACGGAGGCGGCTACGGGCATTAGCTCGTCTCTTCCCGCGGAGAGTTGTGACTGTCAGGGAAATTCGCCGAATTAACATTGTCATCCCGACCGGAGCGGAGCGAAGCGAGCGCAGTGGAGGGACCTGCTGTTTGCAGTCATCCGGAGCGAAGCTACCGCAGTGGCGGGACCTCCTGTTTTTCTGGGACAGCACATTAGATGAATACTCTCGAATTCACTGCCCTGGTCTTCCTCGGCTCCATGATTGCCGGCCTGCTGGGGGCGTTGACTGGTCTCGGCGGCGGAGTGGTTCTGGTTCCGCTGCTGACCCTGTTTTTCAAAGTGGACATCCGTTACGCCATCGGCGCGTCCCTGGTTTCCGTGATTGCCACTTCGTCGGGCGCGGCCGCCGCCTACGTTAAAGAGGGATTCTCCAACATCCGCATCGGCATGTTCCTGGAAATTGCAACCACCCTGGGCGCGTTGCTGGGTGCATTTCTGGCGGTATGGGTCTCAACCAACGCGATCGCGATTCTTTTTGGCATGGTACTACTGATCTCAGCGCTTCTCTCACGGAAGCCTCGTTCCCTGGCTGAGCGGAATACACCACCTGATCCGCTGGCGACGCGACTGCGCCTCAACGGCAGCTTCCCCGACCTGGAAGGAATGCGGAGCTACAACGTCCAGCGCGTGCCCGCGGGCTTCAGCATCATGTTTGGAGCGGGCGCTTTGTCCGGACTGCTCGGCATCGGCTCCGGCGCCATGAAAGTACTCGCCATGGACCAGGCCATGCGGATTCCCTTCAAGGTTTCCACCACCACCAGCAACTTCATGATCGGCGTCACGGCTGCCGCCAGCGCCGGCGTGTACCTGAACCGCGGCTACATTGATCCCGGGCTCTCCATGCCGGTCATGCTCGGCGTTCTGGCCGGCTCCCTCGTGGGCACCCGCATTCTGGTGAAGGCGGAAACCAAATGGCTGCGCATCATATTCAGCTCCGTCATCGTGCTGCTTGGAATTGAAATGCTTTACAAAGGTCTCACCGGGAGGTTGTGAAATGATGGTCAAGCGGGCCTGGACCGACCAGAGGATTGAAGACATCCTGGGAAACATGCTGCGCGCCGGCGTGGTCCTTTCCGCCTTCGTTGTCTTGTGTGGCGCCATCGTGTATCTCGCCCACCATGGCCTCAGGCACGAGGACTACCGCGTGTTTCAGGGCGAGCCTTCCGACCTTCGCAGCGTTCCCGGCATCCTGCGCGAAGCCCTGCATCTGAATGGCCGCGGCATCATCCAGTTGGGACTGTTATTGCTGATCGCCACTCCGGTGGCCCGGGTGATATTTTCGATTTTTGGATTTGCCGAGGAGCACGACCGCATGTACGTGGGGTTCACCGTGATCGTGCTCGCCATCCTTCTCTTCAGTCTGGTCGGATCACAAATGTAGCAGTCGCTTTTCTCCGCGCCCTTTGCGGGTATCTTTGCGTCCTTTGCGGTTAAGAAAGTTGACTTTTGCGAGATCAGGCAAAACCTTGAACCGCAAAGGACGCAAAGAAGACCCGCAAAGGGCGCGGAGAAAATCAAATACGCCGCACCCGCCCCGCATCGGTCGCCTTCGTATTCCGGACCAGCAACAGGACCAGAACCATCCCGGCAAACGGAACCAGCCCCGCGGCAATCACAATCGGGTCGAACGCATGTGTCGTCGCCGCCTGGCGCGCATCGGAAAAATATCCGATCAGTTTGAAAGCAATGATGGTGCCGATCCCCGCCCCCGCGCCTCCCATCCCGCTGACTGAAGCCACCGAGTCGCTGTGGTAAAGGTCCGAGGGCAGCACGTTGGCCATGGTCGAAAAGGAAGCATAGGCAAAGGTCGCCAACCCGAAGAGAAACGCCAGCCAGTACAGATTGTTAGTAAAGATCGTGGGGATGAGCAGCGTGACGCCGGTCCCGCCGAAAATGACCAGCGCCTTTCGCGCCGCCCCCAGTGACCATCCCCGTCGCACCAGGTAGCCGGATATCCATCCGGAAAAGAAGTTGCCCGCATCGGCGGCAACGAATGGTATCCACACCGCGATCAGCCCGCTCCTCAGCTCGATTCCTTTCGCCACCAGATAAATCGGAAACCAGTCGGTGACGAAAAACCAGACCGGGTCGGTGAATGTCCGGGCAACTATCGTTCCCCAGGTCTGCGGCAATTTCAAGAGATCGGCCCAGCGCGGACGCTCTCTGGGCGCGGTTTGCGAATCGGATTCCCGGTCCGCCATGATCATCTGCAACTCCGTCCTCGCCGATGCGCGGATGCGCCTCCGGCGGGTAGTAAGACCGGCGCCACACTACCAGCCAGATAAAACCGAGCACGCCCGGAATCATGAACGCCGGCCGCCATCCCCAGCGGAAGTAAATCCACAAGACGATAAAAGGCGCGATGGCTCCTCCTACGGAAGACCCGCTGTCAAAGAACGCCGTTGCCAGTCCGCGCTCGCGTTTGGGAAACCACTCGGAAACTGCTTTGGTCGCAGCCGGCCAGTTGGCGGATTCTCCCGCTCCCAGCAGAAAGCGAAATCCCGCAAAGCTGCGGAAGCCCGTCGCCAGCGAGGTCAGCATCGAGACCACCGAATACCAGACGACCGTAATCGTCAATCCCCGCCGGGTACCGACGCGATCCACGAACCGCCCGCACAGGGCCATGCCCAGAGAATAAGCAACCCGGAATGCGATCACGATGTTGGCGTAGTCGCTGTTGGTCCAGTGATGTTCCAGCTTGAGGTAAGGCGCCAGAACCGAGAGGGTCTGCCGGTCGATGTAATTAATGACCGTGGAGGCGAACAGGAGACTGGCAATCCACCAGCGCAGGGAGGAAATAACCCGCGGCTTGATCACATTCGGCTGTCCGGCTGGCGCCATGGAATTTGGACGGTGGGTGATAGACGGGCCTCGATTCCACGGCAATCACAACTTAAGCGGAAGCCAACACAGCCGAACTGAGCAACGCCGCGGAATTTGTGTCCAGATACACCGTCGCATTGGGATGCGTGCGCAGAATCGAGGCCGGCGCCATGGGACTGATCTCGCCCTCAAAGCACGCTTTGATCGCTTGCGCCTTGCGCGTGTCCGGCACCACTGCAAGAATTTCTTTCGCCTTGAGAATCTGGCGCACCGACATCGAAATGGCCTGGGTCGGCACCTGCGACAGGTCCGCAAACCAGGCCTCGCCCACCTGCTGCATCCGGCAGGCCTCGTCAAGCGTGACGATCAGATACGGGTCCTCGATTTCAAAATCAGCCGGTGGATCGTTAAAGGCAAGATGCCCATTCTCGCCGATGCCCAGAAACGCGATGTCAATGGGAGCGGAGGCCAGGTCCTTCCCCACGCGCCGGACCACTTCCGCGGCATCGCCGTCACCGTCCAACAGATGATATTTGGTGATTCCTGTTTTCTGCACCAACTGCTCGAGCAGCATCTTGCGGAAGCTGCCGGGATGCGTAATCGGCAGCCCGATGTATTCATCCAGGTGAAAGGCCTCGACCCGCGTCCAGTCAATGCCGGGCTCGCGCGTGAGTGCATCCAGGAACAGGAGTTGAGACGCCGCCGTGGCAGCGATGATGCGGGCCTGTCCGCGATCGCGAAGGGCGCGGCGAATCGCATTGGCCGCTTGCCCGGCTGCGGCCTTGCTCGCCGCACTCTTGTCGTTGAACACCTTGAGCGCCATGTGGGAAGTCCTGGCCGCCGCTACTGCGGCGGTCTCGAAGTGCCGCGATTATACAAGACCGGAGTCACGCTTTCTATTGGCCAATAACGATTAAATAGCGTGGGCCTCATCGTCAAAATGGTTGCCAAGAAGGAGCACCGCTCTTTAGACTGTGGCGCACGCAAATTTCCACTCAGGATGCTCATGCCTTCAATACCGGCTGCTTCACAGATGCTGTCTGGAAGGTGGTTGACTCGCTTTCTCCCTGTCGCGCTGTTCCTGTTGATCGCGATATCCTCGTGGAAAGAGAGCCTCGCGCAAACCGTTCAGGTCGATGCCACGCCCAGCCACGTGGTCAACAAGTTCAGTCCACTGTATGCGCTGGGCACCACCGTGGACCGCGTGCCCAGCAACGCCACCGACATGTTCTTCCGGCCCGACCAGTTGAAGCAGGTCCTGTCCGCGGGCTGGGGCTCAGTCAGCTATCGCCAGAATACCGAACTGTTCGTTCAGGCCTGGCATTGGAATCCCAAGGGAAAATGGAGCGATCCCTCAGGCAAAGGCTACTTCACCGGGGACGCCACTCCGACCAGGGAATCGATCCGGCACTCCTACGGCTATTCCCTGCAGCATCGCGGCTTCACCCGCAACGGCGGCACCGAATTTGACGGCTTCTCCCGCCTCGATGACGGCGACCTGAACACTTACTGGAAGAGCAATCCCTATCTCACCCAGGGATTCACCGGCGAAGCAGATTCTCTGCATCCGCAGTGGGTGGTGATCGACCTGGGCACGAAGCAGGACGTAAACGCCATCCGCATTACCTGGACCGAACCCTATGCCCGCGCCTACCAGGTGCAGTACTGGACCGGCGAAGACGCCATGGACGACCAGGGCAACGGTGAATGGAAGAACTTTTCGACCGGAAGCGTGACCGAGGGCAAGGGCGGCACCGTAACCCTTCCTCTGGAATCGTCTCCGGTCAGCGCCAGGTTTGTCCGCGTCCTGATGACCGCATCCTCGAACACCTGCGACACTCACGGCTCGAGCGACCGTCGCAACTGCGTGGGGTACGCCATCCGCGAGATTTATCTGGGAACGATCGATGCCCAGGGCAATTTCAAAGACCTGCTGCAACATTCGCCCGACCAGAAACAATCGCTCACATATTGCTCTTCGGTCGATCCCTGGCACGAGCCTTCGGATTTGTACGTCGCGCCCGATCGCATGGAGTCCGGCGACCAGCCCGGCCTCGACCTCTTCTACACCAGCGGCATCACTCGCGGACTTCCCGCCGTGATTCCGGTGGCCATGCTCTACGGCACTCCGGAAGATTCAGTGGCCCAGATGACCTATCTGAAGAAGCGCGGCTATCCCGTCTGGTATGTCGAGATGGGCGAAGAGCCCGACGGCCAGTACATGCAGCCCGAAGACTACGGCGCATTCTATTTGCAGTGGGCCACGGCGCTGCATCGCGTGGACCCGAATTTCAAGTTGGGCGGGCCCGTCTTCGAAGGCGTCACCGAGGACATCAAAGCCTGGCCGGACGCGCAAGGCAAGACTTCCTGGTTGGGACGGTTCCTCGATTACCTGAAAGCCCACGGCCAGCTTTCCGACCTGGCCTTCATGTCGTTTGAACACTATCCCTACGACGGCTGCGAGACTCCTTGGAAAAATCTATACCAGGAACCGCAACTGCTCACCCACATCATGCAAGTCTGGCGCGACGACGGTTTACCGCCGAACGTTCCGCTGCTTGACACCGAAACCAATGCCCATGGTGGCGAAGCCTCGGTAGAAATCTTTGGCGCCTTGTGGCTGGGCGACACCTTTGCCGGCTTTCTGACCGCGGGCGGCCAGGCCACGTTCTACTATCACGCGCTCTCCTACTCGCCGGCCCATCCGGTGTGCCCTAACAGTTGGGGCACGTATCACATGTTCATGGTGGACCCGAATTATGAGATCCGGTCGCGCACCTCGCAGTTTTTCGCCGCCCAACTTCTTACCCAGGAGTGGTCGCAGCCGGTTGACGCCGAGCATCGACTGTTTACCGCGGCCAGCGATATTAAGGACGCGGACGGCCACGTGCTGGTTACCGCCTACGCCGTGCTCCGTCCCGATGGACAATGGTCTCTCCTGCTGATCAACAAGGACTACGACAATCCGCATCCAGTGCGCATCAACTTCCATGACGGCGATGGCAATACAGACCGCTCCTTTTCGGGCCCAGTCACCATGGTCACTTTCGGAAGGGCGCAGTACCAGTGGCATCCGGGACGAAAAAAAGGCTACGCCGATCCCGATGGCCCCGCGGCGACATCCACCATCGATGCCAGCCCCGCTGCGCAATATACGCTGCCGCCCGCATCGATGACCGTGCTGCGCGGCCGGGTAAAGAATGTTGCGCCGTCCCAAAACTGAGTAGCAACCAAAACAAGTTCTAGCTCGGAGGCAAGATGAAATTACTGCGCTACGGTTTACCCGGCGAAGAGAAGCCCGGCGTCCTGGCGTCGGACGGTACCATCCGCGATCTGTCGAACCTCATCTCCGATCTCGCCGGGCCAGCTTTGCTTCCGGGTGCGTTGGAGAAGCTGCGCCAGGCTGACATTTCGGCTTTACCTCGCGTTGCCGGCAAACCCCGGATTGGTCCTTGCGTGGGCGGCGTGGGGAAGTTCGTCTGCATCGGTCTGAATTATTCCGATCATGCCGCCGAATCAGGCATGGCCGTGCCCGCCGAACCGGTTGTTTTCATGAAGGCGACATCATCGATTTGCGGGCCCGACGATGATGTCGTGATTCCGCGCGGGGCACAAAAAGCCGACTGGGAAGTTGAACTCGGCGTAGTCATCGGCAAGCCGGCCAAGTATGTGGACCAGGCCAATGCCCTGTCCCATGTTGCGGGATATTGCGTGGTCAATGATCTTTCGGAACGCGCTTTCCAGCTCGAAGGCACCGGCCAGTGGGTCAAAGGCAAGAGCGCCGACACCTTCGGTCCCATTGGACCGTGGCTGGTCACACCCGACGAAGTTCCCGACCCGCAAAACCTGGATCTATGGCTGGAGATCGATGGTCACCGCTATCAGAACGGATCCACCAAAACCATGGTCTTCGGCGTGGCCTACCTGATCAGCTATCTAAGCCGGTTTATGAGCTTGCGCACCGGCGACATCATCTCCACCGGCACCCCTCCCGGCGTAGGACTCGGCCAAAAGCCCCCGCTCTATCTGCGCCCAGGCAATCGCATCAAGCTGGGCATCCCAGGCCTCGGTCAACAGGAACAAAAAGTGGTGGCCGAATCAATCTAATCCCTGAGAACCGAGAACTAAAATCTGAGATCTGAAATCCAAATCCGGACTTCGGACTTCGGACTTCAGACTTCAGACCTCGGACTTCGGACCTCGGACTTCGGACCTCGGGCCCAGGTGGTCTTGGTTTTCAGATCTCAGGTTTTAGTTCTCGGTTCTCAGGGATTAAATTCTGAGGCCCGAACTCTGAAGTCCGTCAAGTCAACTTTGGTGGAGTCCTCGCCTGCCTCCCTGGCGAGATCCCCAGATTCCCATTTAGAGCTCTTCCGAGAAATAAAGGCGGATTTAACGGCGCCCATCACTGCAAGCAGGCCAGGCAGATGGTAGTCCTGGGTTCAGCGGTTTCGCGGCTCCCGGGTGTTTATGAATTTCTGCGTGCGCGCTCACGTCCTAGTGTGTCTGCTGCTTTGTGCCAGGCTCCTGTCCTCGCAGAGCACGAACATTCGCCCTGAAACCAGACCATCCACCGGTCCAGGCGGCAGCCAGTCGCGGCAACGCGAACAGTGGTTCCGCCATGGGCGTGTGCTTCCCGGACATTCGCCGGCGGCGCTACGCTATCGGGCCCAGCAGCAGAAGCTGCAACTACGGGCTTTCCACGCCGCCCCACACGCCGCTGGACCAACCGGCCTCCCACGCGTCGCCGCCGGTACTGTCTGGACGCCGCTGGGTCCGGCTCCTCTGGCCTCCGATGCAACCGGGCTGGGGGTGCAGGACTACGGCCCGGTCGCGGGCCGCGTCACCGCCGTGGCGGTCGATCCGGCCGACGGCAGCGGTAATACCGTGTACATAGGGGGCGCATTTGGCGGCGTTTGGAAATCCAATAACGCCGGTGCCCTCAGCCCGAATACCTCAAGTGTTACCTGGACTCCGCTCAGCGACGATCAGCCCACTCTGGCGGTGGGCTCACTCGCCATCCAACCCCAGTTGACCAGCCCCGATGCGCGCCGGAGTGTAGTGCTGGTAGGCACGGGCGAGACTAACAGCTCCGCCGACTCCTACTACGGACTGGGCATACTGCGTTCCGCCGACGCCGGCGGCACCTGGACCCTGATTTCCCAGGACAGCACCGGCACTCGATCTTTTGCCGGCCTCGGCTTCAGCCAGATCGCATTCAGCACCGTGAACCCCAGCCTGGTGGTCGCCGCGGCCGCCGGAGCCACGCAGGGCGTGATCGAGGGCCTCGAGGATCCAGTCACGGCCAATCGCGGACTTTACTACTCCAACGACGGCGGACTGTCGTGGAACTATGCCACGGTGAAGGATGCGGGCCTGACTATTGATCCGAGTTCGGCGACTTCGGTGGTGTACAACGCAACCAGCCGGCAGTTTTTCGCCGCCGTGCAGTGGCACGGCATTTATTCCTCAACCGACGGGGCCAACTGGGACCGCCTGAATAGCCAGCCCGGCGGCCTGAGTCCAGTCTCCTGTCCCGCGACCCCCACGACTTCGACCTGCCTGTTGTATCGCGGAGAATTTGCGGTCGTCCCCGGCCGCAACGAAATGTACTTCTGGTACGTGGATGGAAACAACAGCGACCGCCTGATCTGGCAGACCAAAAACGGCGGCACGAGCTGGACCCAAATCAATGATGACGGAATCACCAATTGCGGCGACGTGCTGGGTGGCTGCGGCACTGAACAGGGCAGCTACAACCTGGACCTGGCCGCCGTCCCTAACGGCCAGGTCACTGACCTTTATGCCGGGGCGGTAAATCTTTACAAATGCAGAATTACCACCGCATCGCCCAGTTGTAACGGCAGCGCGCCCGACACTTTCATCAATCTCACCCACGCCTTCGGATGTCCGCCGAATTTTGGCTCAATCGCGCACGTTCATCCCTACCAGCACGCCATAGGCTTCCTGCAGACCAACGGCGGCACCCGAGTAGTGATGTACTTTGCCAACGACGGCGGAATCTATCGCACCCTGGATGGCTACACCGGACTGCTCACCGGCGCCTGCGGTGGCAGCAACCAGTTCGACAGTCTTAACCAGACCCTGGGCTCGATCACCCAGTTCATTTCATTTTCACAGCATCCCACTGATCCCAATACGCTTTTGGGAGGCGCGGAAAACAACGGCTCGCCCGCAACCAGCACCTCACAAAGCAACACCAGCTGGGTCAACGTCAACGCCGGCGATGGCGGATACAACCAGATCAATCCCGACAATCCCACTGAATGGTTTACCGCCAATACCGACGTGAGTATCGAGCGCTGCGCTCTGGGAGTGGACTGCCGGGCGCAGGATTTCAGCGGCGGGCTGGTGGTTTCGAACGCCACCGTCGGCGGCGACTCCGGGCCGTTCTTCACTCCTTTTATTCTGGACCCGCAAAATTCCGGAGAGCTCCTGGTAGGAACCTGCCGGGTATGGCGCGGCGCTACGGACGGCAGCGGATTCTCCGTCCTCACCAACAATCTCGAGACCGGCGGCTCCGAAAGCTGCACCGGCGGCGAGGTCAACCTGGTGCGAGCGCTGGCCGCAGGCGGCCTTAAGGACACTGCCGGATTCTCCAACGTGATCTATGCCGGCACAGATGGTCTCGGCCCTCTCATCTCCAGCGGAGGCCATATCTGGGTGGCCACCAACGTCAGCGCCGGTTCGGACGCCTGGATCGACCGCACGGGAGCCACCAACCCTTACGGATTCCCGATCTCGGCTGTCGCCATCGACCCATCCGACTCCACCGGCCACACCGCCTACATGACCATCATGGGATTTCATGTCTCTCACGTGTGGAAGACCACGGACGCCGGCGCATCCTGGACCGACTTCAGCCAGGGTCTGCCCGACGCACCCGCCAACGCAGTGCTGGTGGACCGGTCTGCAAGCACAGTGTATGCCGGCACCGATGTAGGAGTCTTCGCGAGCAGCACGGCCAGCCCGGTCTGGACAGAGGTTGGGCCTGCGCCGGAAAGCGGGCAAGCCGGATACTTGCCCAACGTCGCCGTCACCGCGTTGCGCATGTTTAGTTCCGGGGGAACCAGAAAGCTGCGGGCTTCCACCTACGGCCGCGGCATATGGGAATTCACTCTGACCTCAGGACCAGATTTCATATTCGCCTCCCCGGACAACGAGTTGACCGCATACGCCGGGCAGAACGCTGCGTTCGCTGCCACCCTGCAGGCCGAAAACGGCTTCGGCAGCGCTGTGAATCTGAGTTGCACCCGGCGTGCTACCTCACCGCCGCCATCTTGTACGGTAGCTCCCGCTTCGGTGACACCGTCGCTTTCAGGCGCTGCCTTCAGCGTGACCGCAGGCGGTCCCGTGGGCGACTACTTGTTCAACGCTCATGGCGTGGGCAATGACGCAAATATCACGACCCGCGATTTCTCTCTCACCCTGCACATGGTGGACTTCAATCTGACCGCGCCCGCGCCCGGCAGCCTGACGGTTAATCCAGACAGTGTTTCCGGGTCCACGGCATTTGACGTGACCGCTTCAGGGTCGTTCAATCAGGAGGTAACTCTTTCCTGCAGCGGTTTGCCGGCCGGGGCCGCCTGCAACTTCGACACAACTTCTGTGTTTCCGGTTTCGGGCAGCCCCGAAACCGTAACCTTCACCATCAGCACGAGCGCCGGCACTCCCCTGGGGACATCCCAAATTTCCATCAACGGCTCAGTCGCTGGCGGACCGACCCGGACTCAAAGCCTGTCCCTGACGGTCCGCACCGGGAGCACGCAGAATCCCGATTTCATCATTGCGGTCAGCAATCCATCGCTGACGGCGAATCCCAATGAAGCGGTCGTATTCAACGGCACGCTGACGGCCTCCGATGGATATCACAGCGCGGTGAACCTGCGCTGTTCCGGGGCCGTGCCCCTGACCTGCACGCCCTCTCCCACCATCCTGGTCCCGTCCACCGCGGGCGCGCCATTTACCGTGACCGCAAGCAACGATGCGCAGAACCATTTCAACTTCACCATCGACGCTACCGGAACCGACGCCGCTCAGATCCACAAATCGACGCCGGTGGAACTCATCGTCGGCTTCAATTTTGTGATCAACAACAATTCCGCCGCCCAGACCGTCAAGGCCGGACAAAGCGCCAGCTATAACCTGGACGTTGTGCCGCTGGGAAATGGCAGCGTATTTCCCGCCAACGTAACTCTGTCGTGCTCGACTGCCACTCTGCCTCCGTTGACCACCTGCTCGTTTACGCCCAGCCTGGTGGCGTCGGGACAAGGAGACACCAATCTGGTGTTGAAGCTCCAGACCACTGCGGCCACCTCCGCGGTCTCTCGGCTGGCAGCGCCACATCTGCTGTGGTACGACCTGGGCCTGTCCCTGGCGGGAATCATGGCTCTCGGAGGATTGAAACAACCTCGCAGACGGCGTAAGAAAGACTGCTTGCGTCTCGCGATCCTCGGCATACTGCTCACCCTGCTGGTGGCCTGCGGCGGAGGCAGCAGCGGTCCCGGCGGAGGCGGTGGGGGAGGCGGCGGTGGAGCAGGTCATCCCGGAACCACTCCCGGGAACTACACCGTCACGGTCAACGCTGCGCTGGGTTCGGTCACCCGCAGCGTGGATGTGGCCCTGACCGTTCAGTAGTCGGACATCCCCGTACTGAAAAACTTTGGCCACGAAGGACACGACATTACACGAAGGAAAATCGATTTGCTCCAGAGATCGGCTTGCCTTCCTTCGTGTACCTTAGTGTCCTTTGTGGTTTAAGCTTTTGCCCAGCCATCGCCGGATCACCGCAGTAACTTCGCTCTGATTCAAGCGGCCATGTATAAAGAATGTGGCGCCGGTTTCCCTGCGCCCCTATGCCCGATCAAACTTTCGACATCGTAGTCATTGGCGGAGGAATCGTCGGTCTCTCGACCGCGATGCACGCCACTCGCGCCCTGCCGCAGTTGCGCCTGCTGCTGGTCGAGAAGGAAGACGGTGTTGCCCGCCACCAGAGCGGACACAACAGCGGCGTGATCCACTCCGGCATTTACTACAAGCCTGGATCTTTGAAGGCGAAGTTCTGCGTCGAGGGCGCGGCCGCCATGGTGGAATTTTGCCGCGCCCACAACCTGCCGCACGAAATCTGCGGCAAAGTCATCGTCGCCACCACCGCCGAGGAGGTCCCGCGCCTCAACACCCTGCTGGATCGCGGAAAAGCCAACGGCCTCGCCGGACTGCGGCTGCTGCAGCAGGACGAACTGCGCGAAATTGAGCCGCACTGCAGCGGCCTGCTGGGAGTGCTGGTGCCGGGAACGGGCATCACCGACTACGCCGCGGTCAGCAAAAAATACGCCGAGATTTTAGCTGCTCAGGGCGGCACGGTAAGCACCGGGACGGAAGTCCGCGCCGTCGTCCGGCGCGGCGCGGAAATGATGGTCGAAACCAGTCGCGGAACTTTCGCCGCGAAATATGTGATCAATTGTGCCGGACTGCACAGCGACCGCGTCAGCCGGATGGCCGGCCAGAAGCCCGAAGTCAGGATCGTGCCCTTTCGCGGTGAATATTACGATCTGGTTCCGGAGAGAACCCATCTGGTGCGCACCCTCATCTATCCCGTGCCCGATCCCAAGTTCCCATTTCTGGGCGTGCACTTCACGCGCCGCATCCAGGGCGGCGTCGATGCCGGTCCGAATGCGGTGCTGGCCTTCAAGCGCGAGGGTTACAAGCGTACCGATTTCAACCTCCGGGACCTCGCCGGAACCCTTACCTATCCCGGCTTCTGGCACATGGCAGGAAAATACTGGCGCGATGGCGCCAGTGAATACTATCGCTCGCTGAGCAAGAGAGCGTTTGTGAAAGCGCTGCAGCGGCTGGTGCCTGAAATCGTCAGCTCTGATCTGGTGGCCGACGGTTCGGGTGTGCGCGCCCAGGCGGTGCGTCCCGACGGATCCATGGTCGATGATTTTCAGTTTGTTCAGGCCGAGAAGATGTTGCATGTGTGGAACGTTCCCTCGCCCGCGGCCACCGCTTCCCTGCCCATCGGACGCCACATCGCCGAGTTGGCGCGCCAAGCCATGAAAGCCTGAACCGTCCGAAGTCGTCACCCTGCACCCGTTGTAATATTGAGCACATTGTCATCCTGAGCGGAGTAGCGTCTTCGCCTGGCGAAGGCGCCACGCAGTCGAAGGACCCCTACCTAAACGCGCCGCCTCCGGAATTCGGCAGGAAACCTCCTCCGTGCCCCGCCACCGCGTCGTCAAGCTGACATAGGGTCCTTCGACCGCTAGCTCTCGCTGCGCGAAGCAACGACTTCGCTCAAGATGGCACCGCCCTCTGCCGCGTGAAACTGTACAATTGCGAACACACTACACACGGAGGACACAGCGCGATGGGTTTCGATCTTTCCGGAAAACGGGTGGCAGTCCTGGGCGCGGGCAAGATGGGAGGAATTCTGCTCAAGGCGTTGCTGGAGAAAGGTCTGCTCTCTCCCAAGGCGACCTTCGCCACGGTCCAGCATGAAGACCGGGCGCGTGCCCTGGCGGAAAAGCTGGGCGTTTCGGTTGGCACCGACAATCTGGCGGCGGTACGCAATGCCGACATCATCTTTGTGTGCGTGAAGCCGCAAGTAGTGCAGGAAGTAATGGAGCAGATCCGCCCCCATGTCACCAGCAAGCAACTTATCATTTCGGTGGCGGCATCCGTGCCCACCAGCCACATCGAAAAGGCATTGGGCAGCGAGGTTGCCGTCATTCGCGCCATGCCCAACACGCCCTGCGCGCTGGGCTGCGGCATGACCGCTCTCTGCCGCGGAAAATTCGCCGATGCTCACCATGTGGAAGCCGCGTGCGCCCTGTTCAACGTTGTGGGAAAAACCGTGGTGGTGGACGAAAAACACATGGACGCGGTCACCGGACTCTCGGCCAGCGGCCCCGCCTACATCTACATCATCCTGGAATCGCTGGCGGAAGCAGGCGTGAAGGTGGGCCTGCCGCGCGATGTCGCCACGCTGCTCGCCGCCCAGACCACTCTGGGAGCTGCGACGGTCGTGCTCGAAACCGGAGACCATCCCGCCCTGCTCAAGGACGCGGTGACCACTCCCGCGGGCTGCACCATCGACGGCATCATGGAACTGGAAGAAGGCAAACTGCGCGTCACGTTGATCAAAGCCGTGGTAAAAGCCGCGCAGCGAGCCAAAGAACTGGCTTACGGATAGTCTGTGGAAGGCACGACTTTGCCAAGGCGCTTAGTTTGGGAAGGCCACAACTTTGAGCGTGCCGCTGACCAGCGCGGGCTTGGGAAGGGGCGACGACTTTTCAGTCGTGCCACAAAGATTGAAAATGCTTCGCGCTTTAGCGCCTGAGGTCAGCTCTATGGGAGCGCGAAGTTCACCGTGACCCGGGTCTCGAACTCAACCACCTTGCCACTAAGCTCGTGGGGCTTGAAACGCCACTGCCGCACCGCATCCGTCGCCGCACTACCAGCAGAGGATCCCCGCTGATGGTCGTAAGTCTCCGCACCAGGCCGTCGGTCCCAACCAGAACCTTGAGCTCGACCGGACCTTGTATGTGGCGTTGCAGGGCTGCCTCCGGATACTGAGGCTCCACCCGCTCCAGCAGGTAGCCGTTCGCGGACGCAGGAGAAACCTGCTCCGGCGCGAGCGCTGAATCGTCTTCTTCCCTGGTCGCCGCTTTTTGAATTGATCCCGGTCCCGTCACATCGGTCGCAGCCGCAGGCTGGCTCTCCGAGGGCGGCATCCGAAAAACTACTTTGCCATGTTCGTACACCACAAGCCCACCAGTCGGCTCGGCCGTTTCCGTTTTCGGCTTCGGAGCTGGCCTGGCCGGCGGCGTAATTCTGGACGCAACCGTCTTGGCTGGAACCGGCGGTTCTTCCCGCCGGGACGTGGCTGGCGAATTTTCGGGAACCACCGGCACCATGGCCTGCGCTTCGTCCGGAGTGATTGCAGCCTGGGCCGGCGCCCGGTTGACTGCCATGCTCCAGCCCACGCGACCCACCATCCAACCCAGCAGCACGGCCAGAGCCAGCACTGCGGCCGTCAGAGCGCCGGTTCGGTAATCCCGGCCAGGCACGGCCACATCCGCCTGGACCGGTTCCGGCAAGGCTTCAGGCTGCTCCGACGATTCCTCCTGCCCGGGATCAGCCACCAGCTGCAGGGAATGTTCTGCCCCGACTGGCGACGCCGGTTCTGCATCCATCGCCTCTCGCACTGTTCGCAGGATTTTTCGGCTTAGCCCCTGCAACTCCTGCAGGTCAGAATCACTGAAGGCATGGGGAACCAGCGAAAAAACCTCCAGCAGACCCCACAATTCCTCGCCTTCCAGGATGGGGTGGACCGCGATGGATCGGATTCCAAGGTCACTGCAGGCGGTCGCATTCACCCGGGGATCGACCAGAGTGTCCTCGCAAAGTTGCATCTCTCCGCGTCTGAACACAAGCTCCGGAAAGACCCGATCGAGTGTTCAAATAGGCTCCCTCGCCCGGTGCCTTATCGCCCAAAGTGGCGCGGCACACCATCCGGGCTCCGCGGGCCAGAGCGATTACAGCTCCGCTCGAAGTAGTGGTCAAACGAGCTTGCTGCAAAATCTCATGCAGCCGCAGGTCCAGGGAAATATCGGACGGCAAGTCCTCCCTGCCCTGAAATGCCGGGACGCCGCGTGCTTCCGACTCGATTTCCGCAGCATCCGGCTCAGGCCATTCCGGACCGCTGACGCGGATTTGCACAGTAGAAGGATACCGGGTTGAGTCAGGCTTTAACATGGTTCGGGCCATGCGAGTGTCCCAGCGCGCGGCGGGATGGCTCCGACAGCAATTGAGCGGAGTTTCGCCTGAAACAAAAGTCTTGTCAACACAAATGAACCCGGGGTAATCAGCTCAAAACAATAACTTTATGAATATGGTCAATCGCAAATTCCGAATATGAAATCCTCTCCCTACTATTCTATGGGTTTCGTGGGCCTTAAAAACAACAATCAGGATCGGCCGTGTAGGTCGGACACTCCTGTCCGACGACTTTGACTTTGCTCTGGAGCGTTGCAACTGGAGGCTCAAGGGCAAAAGCCTAAAGACAAAAACCTAAAATCAAAGAAAAACAAAATCAGAGTCAAAGGCGGCGGACAAGAGTGTCCGCCCCACACGCCCGAGGCCTGCGGTGTACACTTCCCCGGCAAGGCATCTTCAACGTGAGAAAAGAGTCTGGCCGCTTTGAATTCATCTTCGCCGCCGCCCTCCCGCTCTGACCAATGGCACGCGGTCACTGCCAGCTTTTTGGGATGGACCCTGGACGCCTTCGATTTCTTCGTCGTCGTCTTTCTGGTGGACACGCTGGCGCTTCATTTCCACGTCACCAAGAGCGCCATCGTGTGGACCATGACCGCGACCCTGGCCATGCGCCCGGTCGGCGCCATCGTATTCGGATTGCTGGCCGACCGCTACGGACGCCGCAAGCCCCTCATGGCGAACGTGGTTTTCTTTTCCGTGGTCGAACTGCTATGCGGATTTGCCCCCAGCTACACCGTGTTTCTAATCCTGCGCACCATCTACGGCATCGGCATGGGCGGCGAATGGGGCGTCGGTGCTTCGCTGGCCATGGAGAGCGCTCCCCCAAAGTGGCGCGGCATCCTCTCCGGAATCGTGCAGAGCGGATATTCCATCGGCTACCTGCTGGCGGCGGTCGCGGCGCGTTTCGTTCTGCCCGCCTGGGGATGGCGCGCCATGTTCTGGGTAGGCGGCGCGCCCGCGCTGCTGGCCTTCTACATCCGTTTCCGGGTGCGCGAATCGGAGGCCTGGAAACAGCACCGGGCCCCGACCGTCAAGGCGATCCTGCGCACCGCCAGCGGTCACTGGAGGATTTTTCTTTATCTTGTCCTGTTAATGACGCTCATGATGTTTCTCTCCCACGGCACCCAGGACCTCTATCCCGACTTCCTGAAATCGGCGCGCGGATTTGATTCGAAAGTTGTGGCGTATCTCGTCATTCTGTTCAATGTGGGAGCGGTGCTGGGAGCCATTCTGTTCGGACATCTATCGGAAAGTTTTGGACGCCGCCGCAGCATGATCCTTGCGCTGCTTCTGTGTCTGGCGATGATTCCCGCCTGGACCTTCGGGGGCTCGCTCATGACTCTTGCGGTGGGCGCGTTCGTGATGCAGGCCGGCGTCCAGGGCGCATGGGGCATCATTCCCGCGCATCTTAACGAACTCTCTCCCGATGCTGTCCGCGGACTGATGCCCGGCTTCGCTTATCAGTTGGGAATTCTTATCGCAGCTCCGGTCAATAATGTTGTTTACGCTCTGCGCAAGCCGCTGGGATATCCCTGGGCACTGGCCGCTTTCGAGATCGCCAACATTGCGATCCTGATGACCGTCATCGCGCTCGGTTCGGAACGTAAGGGAAAGAGTTTTTCCAGCCACGAAAGCGTCGAGCTAAAGATGTGACAGCCGTCACGCCTGTTCGTGACCGGCAACCGCTCCCTCCGCAAACTGCCCGTCAGGCCTTATCATTAATCGCGAGATCGGATCGTCAGTCTGGATCGTCAGGCCGGGATCATCAGGTCGGGCTTCGCCGCGCGGGGCACCGTCGCCCTGGCCGCATGAAAACTGCTACAGTATTGCATCTGACTGGCGTTGAGTTTCGTCGGGTTGGACGCGGAGAATAATCGGATGCGCATTGCGGTGGTGGGTTCGGGCTACGTGGGACTGGTGGCGGGCGCGTGTTTCGCCGACCTCGGCCATCAGGTGGTCCTGGTGGACAACGACCAGGCCAAGCTGGCCGCGCTCAAGGCCGGCGACGTTCCCATCCACGAGAAGTTTCTGCCCGAACTGTTGAAGCGCCACCGCGATCACAATCTCACTTTTTCCGACGATCTGCAACCAGGCCGTACGCGCCAGCAAGGCCATTTTTATCGCGGTCGGGACCCCGCCGACGGAGCAGGGTGAAGCCGATCTCTCTTACGTCGAATCGGTTGCCCGCAGCGTTTCCGGGGCCATCAACGGCTACAAGGTAGTCGTGGAAAAAAGCACGGTCCCGGTTTACACCAGCGACTGGGTGCGCAAGATTATTCTGCGCAATGCCGCCGCCCCGGATTCTTTCGATGTCGCCTCCAATCCGGAATTTCTGCGGGAAGGCACCGCCGTCACCGACTTTCTCTATCCTGACCGGATCGTGGTAGGCGCCGACAGCGAACGCTGCGCCGCGGTGTTGCGCGAGATTTACGCGCCCATGACCGATGGCAGCTACTACCAGCGCAAGGACGCGATTCCGGCGCCCGACCGGGCCCAGATTCCTCCTCCGCTGATCGTCACCAGCGCCAAGAGCGCCGAACTGATCAAGCACGCCTCCAACGCATTTCTCGCGATGAAGATTTCCTTTATCAATGCGGTGGCATCAATTTGCGAATCGGTGGGAGCGAACGTGCAGCAGGTTTGTCAGGGCATCGGGACGGACAGCCGCATCGGGCCGCGCTTCCTGAATCCCGGGATTGGCTACGGCGGATCTTGTTTTCCCAAGGACCTGATGGCTTTCCGCGCCGTGGCACGGGAATGCGGATACGAGTTCCGGCTGCTGGACGAGGTCATGCGCATCAACGAAGACCAGCGCCAGCGCTTCCTGCGCAAAGTGCGCACCGCGTTGTGGACTCTGCGGGGCAAGCGCCTGGGCGTGCTCGGCCTGGCGTTCAAGGGAGGCACGGACGACATTCGCGAATCACCGGCCATTCTGCTGGTGCAATCCCTGCTGCAGGAGGGCTGTCAGATTGCGGCCTACGATCCCGCGCGCAACCGCTCGGGCTCGCGAAGTCCTGAACTCAAGCACCGAGTTCGTCAACGATCCCTACGAAGCCGCCCGCGACGCCGACGCGCTTCTGATTCTGACCGAATGGGAAGAATTCGCCACTCTCGATCTGGACCGCATCTTCAAGCAGCTCAAATATCCCATCGTGATTGATGGCCGCAATCTGTACGATCCCGAGGCCATGGCCGCGCGCGGCTTCACTTACTACAGCGTCGGCCGCCCCGCGGGAACGCCGGCGGTCCCAGCCGCCGCTGCGCACTCCTCCGCCAAGGAAGCTCAAGAAATCATGAACCCGCAGCGCGCCCTGGTGACTGGCGGAGCCGGCTTCCTGGGCTCGCATTTGTGCGATGCCCTGCTGGCCGAAGGCTACTCGGTTGTTGTCGCCGACAATCTGCTGACCGGAAAACTTTCGAACCTCGAGCACCTGCGCAACGAACCCCGTTTTGAATTTCAACAAATTGATATCAATGAACCGTTTGACTGCGGCGCGGTAAATTACGTCTTCCACTTCGCCAGCCCCGCCAGCCCGGTGGACTATGCCGCGCACGGAATTGCCACTCTCAAGGTCGGTTCGCTCGGTACCTTTCATGCTCTCGATATTGCCCACAAGTACGGCGCAAAATATCTGGTCTCTTCGACCTCGGAATGTTACGGCGATCCCCTGCAGCATCCTCAGAAAGAAACCTACTGGGGCAACGTAAATCCCATCGGGCCGCGCTCGGTGTACGACGAAGCCAAACGCTTCACCGAAGCCGTCACCATGGCCTATCACCGCTACCACAAGGTGGACACGCGCATCGTGCGGATTTTCAATACCTACGGACCGCGCATGCAGCTCAATGACGGCCGTGTGGTCCCCAACTTCATGAAGCAGGCCCTGCGCGGCGAAGATCTGACGGTGTACGGCGACGGCAGCCAGACCCGCAGCTTCTGCTACGTCAGCGATGAGATTGACGGTTTCCTGCGGCTGGCCAAAGCGGACGAACATTTGCCGGTCAACATCGGCAATCCGACCGAGTTCACGATTCTGGAATGTGCCCAGCGCGTGCTGGCGGTGACCGGATCAAAAAGCAAGATTCGCTACGAAGCCCTTCCCCAGGACGATCCCAAGCAACGCTGCCCCGACATCACCAAGGCCAGAACCCTGCTGGGATGGGAACCAAAGATTGATCTCGAAACAGGCCTGCGCCTGTCGCTGGATTATTTCCGCAAGGAAGCCCGCTGACGCACCGAAAAACAATTTCCCTTTTGTCATCCTGAGCGTAGCCAAACGTTTCGCTTGCGAAACGTTTAGCGCAGTCGAAGGACCCCTATAACAGGATAAATCCGTGCGCCAGGCAAGAATGGTTTTGGCTGGAGCAGGGCCAGGCCCTGCAATAAGTGGTTTTCTGGAGAAGGCTTCAGCCCTGGGGCACAGCTTTCCTTACGCCAAACTGTCTTCCGCCGCCTGGGCCGCGATGAGCTGCTTCACTTGTTCCCGCTCATCGGGCGTGTTGAGACTGAACTGCACGCCCATCCCGAAGCCGGGATGCACCACCTGCACCGTTCCCCGGACCCGCAATTTCATGTCATGGGTGCGCACCACAATGTCCAGCACCGTGCGCGAAGCAAAGGGAGAAGGGGTCTCCACGTAGCATCCGCCTGTGCTTACATCGCTCAGAGTGCATCGGTTGGGAACACCCTCGCCCAGCCGGAACACATCCGCGCTCAGGCGGCAGGCGCGACGACCCTGCACCCGGCGATTGGAAGATGCGGCCGAAAGCCCCAGACCTGCGAAGCGCGTGGCCACGGCCTCCGATACTGCCGGCAGCTCTTTCTTGGGCGCATTTTTTTCCGCCGTCGCCAGCCGGGCCAGACTGCTCTTGATCCATTCGTTCATGGTGCGCCGCGAAGTCTGCGGCACGTCCACAAAACGGATTCCCACCCGGCCCGACGAGTCTTGCCACACCACGTCACCCGACAACCGCACCGAGGATTTATCTCCCGGCAGATTGAATTGAAAGTAAACCTTGCAGCGCGGAGGCAACCGCCGTTCCGACTGGATGGCCAGTCCATCTTCGCTCAAGTCCAGCAGCGTGGCCGCCACATTCTCCGCGTTGGCGTAGGTAATCGACGCCGGTGCGTGCAGAGCGATCCTCAGTTTAATTCGCTTTTCACGTGCCATCAGACCTCGCGCCGCCCGCAGGCTGCTTGCCGCCCGCTCCACGGAAACCGGCTTGTACACAATGAAGTTGGCCCCTTGCCCGAAAATATCCCGTACCTGTTCTCGTCCGTCCACCAGGGCGATGATGAGCGTGCCGCGGTTGATCGGCAACTTGCGCACGCCTGCAATCAGTTCGATGGCCGGCATCTGGTCCTGGCAATCGATCACCACCGCGTCGAAATGCTCGGAGGCGAGGCGGCCTGCAGCGCTTGCCAGGTCTCCGCAATGCTCGGTCGCGATGTTCAGCTCCCGCAGAATCTGGCTGAGCACCTGAACCGCTTTCAGATCTGCACACACCACCAGGGACGTAAGCGCCATACTTCGAGAATGTTAGAGTTCCACGGTAAGCGGAGACAAGTTACCTCGGTCATCGCGAAGTGAATTCAGGGCTGGGGTGACTTTCGTCATCTGGAGTTAAACCGAAGAACTCGCTATGTTCGCAATTGCTGGCCACTTCATGGTTGCGGCGAGTGCGTTTCCACTCACGCCAAAAAGGCTCCGAAGATGTCATCACAAACTGGCAACTGGCTGATCGGCGTGGGAGTGCTCGGGGGAGTCATCGGAATTCTCATGCTGCCCGCCGCTTTGGGGGAGCATCCCGACACCAGCCTGCTGATTCTGGGCGCGTGCGGCGTGTCCCTGGGCTCCATGACCGCAGCCTCGGGTGTTTACTTGAAAGCGCGTGCGCTGCAATCGCCCGCCGGAGCCGCCGCGGCGTCAGAATCCAGGAGCTCGAAGCGCCGGGTGCGCGGCGGTTGCGATGTCTGTCATGGTGATTTGCCGGTGATTCACTGCAAGGTCCACCAGGTCCACCTTTGTCCCGACTGCCTGGGCCAGCACTATGATTTTCGTACCTGCAGTTATGTTCCCAGCACCCGCCTGGCTTCCGCCAAGCCGGGCAAGAACATGGCCAAGGCACGGGGCGCTTAATCCAAGAGATTGTCGGGTAAGTGGCCAAAGTGACTACAGTTCACCCTCCCGATGGCATTACCCAAGTCTAATATCCAGCGGCTCCTTTGGTGCTTTGACCCCTCACCACTCTGCCCCTACCATGATGTCAGTCTGGCCGCGGAATCTCCTTCTCTCCCAACTCCTTGCGGCAAACGAATACAGCTTAAATTGACCCGACTATGAGGTCTGATACGACTATGCATGGCGTTACTGAAATCACGAGCCTGGGCCGCAAAACCTATCGGGGTGACAGGCGGATGAGCGGATTCTCACTCATCGAGACCCTGATCGTGCTCAGTCTGATGATGATTGCGAGCGGGATATTTTTCATGAGCCTGCAGCCGGCCCTGAAGGACACCCGTGTCACCAATGCCTACAACGCCACTCTGATGACCATGCGCCGGGCGCGCGAGCAGGCCATTGCCGAGCGCCGCGTTTATCTGGTGACTTTCAACAGCGCGGTTTCGCCCAATACCATCACGATTACGCGCGCGGCCACTGGCGTGGTCACATCCACCATCTCTTTGCCGACAGATATTACCTTCAGGGCAGAGCCCGGTATCCCTACCACGCTGGCCACCACCCCGGATCACTTTGGCACCGGCAGTCCGGCCATTGATTTCGATCAAGGCGTAGCCGGCGGCGCCAAGAATGTCATTTGCTTCAATCCTGACGGCTCGGCCCAGGACATCAACAGCAACACCAACAACGGAGTGATTTACATGGCGCGATCGGGAAGTCTGTACTCGGCGCGCGCTATCACCGTGTGGGGCTCGACCGGGCGCCTGCGCGGCTACCGGCTGTATCCCAAGGCTGGCGGCGGATCGATCTGGAGGCAACAGTGACAACTCAGAGAGCAGGCACCCTGCGGCGGCGCCTCAACCGGCGGCAACAGGGATTCACTCTGCTGGAAGTTCTGATTTCGATGTTCGTGCTCACCGTGGGACTGGTTTCCATGTTAGGCGTCTTCGCCACGGCCATGGCCGCCACCCAGACCGCCCAGCAGGACATGATCGCCAAGCAACTGGCGCAACAGGCCATGGAGACCATCTACACCGCGCGTGAAACCGCCAACATCACCTGGGACCAGATTCAGAACATAGGCGGCGCTGGTTCTCCGGGCATCTTCAGG
Organism: Terriglobia bacterium; assembly: GCA_963699935.1. GTDB lineage: Bacteria > Acidobacteriota > Terriglobia > Terriglobales > Acidobacteriaceae > JAIQFF01. Next base: position 1,078,115 of record CAVOVU010000006.1, on the reverse strand, counting down.
ACTGGATTGCAGCCCATCAAGCAGGTGGGCACGGACGGCATCATGGACACCATCAACGATGGCTCCTCTGCGCCTCAGACCATGACCTTGCCCGGGCCCGACGGAATCGTTCAGACCGCTACCGGCGCAACCGCACCGGCTGGCGACGACGTCATCATGGGATTGACCAACTACCAGCGCAGCATCGCCATCGCCAACACTCCTTCGGCTGATTTGCGCTCCATCACCATCACCATCCAGTACACCACTCCCCGGAACCGGTTCCCCAAGAACTACGTGCTTTCCGGATTCATTTCGCAGTACCGATAGGGACAAACGAGGAGCACATGCGCAGCACATCCAAAACTTCCGGTCGCGGCTTCACCCTGGTGGAAATGCTGATCGCCCTCACCCTGGGGCTGGTGGTAGTCGGGGCGGCCGTGCAATTGTTCAGCCGGTCGATGAGCGCGACCTGGATCGTCTCCCAGCGCGCGGAGCTGCAGCAGAATGCTCGTGCTTCCTCCAACTTGTTGACCAAGGACATCAGCCTGGCGGGGGCGGGGATGCCCACCGGAGGCGTGGCCCTGGCATCGGGAACCGGCACCAAGCCGCGTTATGGATGTGACTACACCGGTAAGTGCTACCTGGGCCCGACCAACTCCGCCTCCATCACCTATCCCACTCAGGCCGACCCCACCAGCGGCGCGGCCATCAACTACATGTATGGCGTGATTCCGGGATGGAAGAGCGGGGTCACGGTGAACGCCGCGGCCGGCGCCACCGACGTGATCACGACGGTTTATGCCGACACCACTTTCCTGCTCAGCGACTACAAGGTGAAGTTCAACGACCTCAACGGCAATTCGGTGACGTTTACCCTGCCTTCGCCCGCGCCCAACCCGCTCGATCAGGCAGTGAACAACACCGGTGTGGGCTTGCAGCAGGGCGATCTGGTGTTGTTCTCGAGCAATGCCGGAAGCGCGTATGCGGTGGCCGAAGTCACGGCCCCACTCGCAGCCGGCGGAGGTCCCTCCTACACTGTCGCTTTCAGCAACGCGGATGCGTTGCAGTTCAACCAGAACGCGGCCACCAGCAACGACCTCAAGCAGATGGCGACCGCGGCCGGCACCGCCGGCACCGCGGTGGGAGTAACGGCAACTCGCATTTGGGCCATCACCTACTATCTGGACAACACGACTACCCCGGGAACGCCCACCCTGATGCGCCTGGTCAATGCCCGCGTGCCCGTTCCCGTGGCTGAAAATGTGGCCGACCTGCGCTTCACCTATGACACTTATGACTCGACCGGAAATTTGCTGAACGCCACCGGCGACGGCGGCATGGGCCTGGCAACTCCTATTTCCCCCAGCCTCATCCGCACCATCAATCTGGCGCACTTGACCATGCGCAGCCAGCTCCGCGGTAAAGAGGGCTATCAGTCGATGGACATTCAGACCTCGGTCAGCGCGCGCAACATGAGTTTTACCGACCGCTACAAATAGCCGCAGAAATTGCGGGAATCAGTTCGCTTTGGAAGCACCAGGGATTTTGGATCTCTATGAGGAACCAGATGATGAAAAGCACGGACCGGAATTCGCGGGGATTTACCTTGATTGCGTCGTTGCTGTTGCTGCTGCTCATGACCGGGATCTCGATTGGATTGCTGATGATGGTCCAGACCGAGGGGCGGGCCGGCAACAATGACGTGGAAAACAGTCTGGCCTATCGCGGCGCAGAGGGTGCCATCGAGAACATGACTTCCAGCCTGGCCGCCGCCTTCCAAAACATACAGTCCCCCCAGGCCAGCGACATCACCAACCTGAGTTCGCAAGCGCCAGTCATTCCGGGAATCACTTTCCCCGCCGGCGGTTATACCCTGACTCCGCGCACCAATCCGGACGGAAGCCTGAAGACCTCCTACGGGCTGATCAGCAGCGGTTCGAACCAGGGGTTGTACGCGCAGCTCCTTCCCATCGACCTTGCGGTTACGGCGCAACGCCCTCTGGGGGAGCAGGTACGCATGATGCGCACCGTTGAAATCGCGCTCATTCCAGTGTTCCAGTTCGGCGTTTTTTCGGACAGCGACCTCGGCTTCTTCAGCAGCCCCCAGCTTGACTTTGCCGGACGGGTGCATACCAACGGCGACTTGTACCTGGGCGTTTCCGGCACCGCCACCCTGACTTTCCACGATAAACTCACGGCCTATGGCAACGTGGTTCGCAACCAGCTGCCCAATGGCCTGGCCCCGTCCAGCAGCTACAACAACGACGGAGTGGTGAAGATCCCATTCGCCAGCACCGGCTGCGACACGCCCCCCTCCACCCCCACCGCCTGCCGAACCATGGCCATGAACGAGGGCAGTGTAGTGGCCGGCCCGACTTCGGCGCAGAACTCCACGGTCTGGCCCAATCTCTCCAAGAGCACATACAACGGATTCATTCGCGACGGAAACTATGACGGCCCCTACGGCACGGGTGTGAAAAAGCTGACCCTGCCCTTCGTCGGAGGCGGAGCCGAGCCCTTTGAAATCATTCGCCGGCCCATCGCGGCCGAGTCCAGCGCGGTCGGCGGTTCCCGCCTCGCCAATCAGGCGCAGATTCGCGTGCTGTTGAGCGACAACCGCGCCGATCTGCATTTGCCCGATTGGAACGGAGACGCCACCGGCGACATCGCGCTCGACAACACCACGGCGGGCAGCGTCTTTACCGGCACAGGAGTTCCGGTCCCAGGCGTGGCGGCTGTCGGCGGCGACAGCAAGACCTACTTTGCCAGCGCAACCCGAGTTGCATACACCAATCCTGCTACTGGTAACGCGGTAAAGTTCGACGCTAATTTCGTTCAGCCCGCGGGCAGCCCCAGTCCCTGGCCCCTGATCGGCGGCTGGTTGCGAGTGGAAGTCCAGGACCTCAATAGCACAGTGTGGCGTCCGGTCACCCAGGAGTGGCTGAAATTGGGCTTTGCCCGCGGTCTGCTCCCTGGCGCCGCCTCCGTTACCCCGGTGGCAGTTCATCCCAACGCGATTCTGATGTTTCAGATGCTGGCCGACCGCGACGGTAATGGCGCGATCTCAGGCTCGACTGAGAGCACCGCCGTAGGCGGCTCCGACGCCCAGTTCAACTGGTTCCCCATCAACATGTACGACACGCGCGAAGGCGAACCCCGCGACGCTCTGCTGGGCACGCAGCCGAGCTGCACCCCCAACGGCGTCATGAACGCGATCGACCTGGACGTAGGCAACTTGCGGAAATGGCTGAAAGGGACTATCGGCACCACGGGCGGCCAGGTGGACTACGTTTCGCAAAACGGATACATCCTCTACTTTTCTGACCGCCGCGGCATGCTGCCCGATCCTCTGGCCGTGCCCTCTGTGATCAAGGGCTCGTACGGATTCGAGGACGTCATCAACAGCTCCTCCAACAACGGAACCCCTGACGGCCAGCCGGAGACCCCAGTCCTCATCGCGCACGTGAGCCGGTCTCCCGAAGACGTGGATGACAACGGCCGCTCGGACAAATACGGGGCAGCGAACGTCGGCATCGGTTTTGGCATTAATACCGTTAACGATCCATTCACCAATCGCATTGCGAACTGCTATACCACCGGCCGCAAGAACCGCGTGACCGGGGCGCGCCATGTGCTGAAGCTGGTGGATGGCTCGCTGGGCAACGTACCTGTCCGGAAGGTGGCCAATGCGGATGGCACGCTGGGCGGATTCACCGTGGCCTCGGAGAATCCGGTTTACATTCAGGGCGACTACAACAGCGCTGCTCCTCCCGCGGACCCAACCTGGACCAGCTCCACGGCTGCGGAGCCTGCGCACTCCGCCGCCGCCGTAATTGCTGACACCGTAACCTTATTGTCGAACCAGTGGCAGGATGAAGGAGTTGTCGGGGCGGGCAGCAAGCTGGGCAGCATGCTTTACCCCACAGATGCCACCAGCGCGAACGGATACCGCCAGGCCGTGACCACCTACTACCGGGTGGCTATTGCCGCCGGAAAAAATATCACCTTCCCGCACCCCAATGGCAGCAACAGCACGACCTACTTCGGGACCGACGGCGGAGTGCACAACTTCCTGCGCTTCCTGGAGAATTGGAGCAACGACACTCTCTACTACAAGGGCTCCCTGGTAAGCCTGTACTACTCGACCTACGCCACGGGCACGTTCAAGTGCTGTAACTACGTGGTCTATCAGCCGCCCACCCGAAACTATGTCTTTGACCCGCTGTTCACGCAGCCGCAGAACCTGCCGCCGGGAACCCCGATGTTTCGCGACATCGACAACCTGAGCTATCGCCAGGACTTCACGCCGTCAGCTTACTAGGCTGCGCCGGCGAAACCGCCACCCGCCCCGATCCGGCCAGGCCGGCTCGGGGCTTTCTTTTACCGGGCAGAACTTGCCGTGACCGGCGGCGCCACGCAACTCGCCGTGATCACTACCCCGTCGCACACAAACTTTCCGTCCCGACGCTCGATGCAGGGCCGGGTAAAACTCTGGACGCTCACCCGGACACAACGTGCAGGAATGACGAACCCCGAGTGCCGGGCGGACATACATCCGGTCAAGGAAACCAGGATCATGAGAAGTACGACTGCCAGCAGCCCGATCTTGCTCATCACCGCCACACTCCGGTCCGCGCCCCTGAAATAAATTGCGGATTCCTTCAAGGTATCGGCAAACCGGACTCTCCCCTTAACCTGGTGCGCTAAGATCACGGCAAAAGGACATGCCTGCTTACCACAATGGTCTTCACGTGTATCATCGTGTAACTGTTTTGCGGTAAAACCGGTTGCGGAGGATGCTCGTGCCTCAGATCAGCGCCATTTTTTGGGACGTCGGCGGCGTGCTGCTCACCAATGCCTGGGACCGCTCCCAGAGAGAGCGCGCGCTTGAGCAATTCAAGCTCGACCAGGCCGAATTCCTGGACCGCCACGAAATGCTGGTTTCCTCCCTGGAGCGGGGCAAGATCGGCTTCGACGAGTATCTCGATCGCACCGTCTTCTATCGCTCCCGCCCCTTTGCCCGCGAGGTGTTCAAGGACTACGTATTCTCTCTGTCTCAACCCCACCGCGAAGTCCTGGCCGTGGCCGAACAGCTGGCAAAGTCCGGCAAATATTTCATGGCAACCATCAACAATGAGTCCAAAGAGCTGAACCAGTACCGCATTCAGACCTTCGGCCTGCGCGAGATCTTCTCGGTATTCATCAGCTCCTGTTTTGTGGGTCTGCGCAAACCGGAAGACGGTATTTACCGGCTGGCCCTGGAAGTAACCCAGAAGTCACCGCAAGACTGCTGCTTCATCGACGATCGCGCCCTGAACCTCGAAGGCGCGCGCCTACTGGGCATGCATACCATCGAGATGCAGGATGTCGAGCAACTGCGGCGGGAGTTACGCAAGCTGGAAGTGCAAGTCTGATCGGGGACAGGAAGTTGCCAGCATCATCGAGCTGGGTCCTGGTCCACAGCCGCGTCCACAGGTTCCTTCGGGACAGTCCTGAACGGCCGCGTCAGGTTGTTTTTCAAAGAGTGCCAGAACAGGGGGGCCAGCTCGAGGTTCTCCATGATGCCTGGCATGGGATCGTTCCATTGAAAAATGTCGGAATGAATCCCAGGGGAAAATCCACTCAGGTACTGTCCCAGGGCGCGGAGTTTTCCTGGATTCGTTCCGGTCGTGGGCGACTCTCCGCCCTCAAAATAATCTATGAGCGCCCTGAGATCACCGTGGTGCCAGCAGGTCTTGCTTCCGATCTTGATTTCTCCGGGGACGGGTTTCTCGCCGTGCAGAAAGTACCGGTAAACCCAGTAGGGAAAGTCCCATCCGGCTTGCACCGAACCCTCGGTCGAGGCCCAGAAGCGCCCATTCGTCTCCATGTACCACTTCTTCTTGCCGTCGTGGCTGATGAAAAAGGCCACGTGGGCGACACCATCCCAATTTAACGCCCGCAACAACTGGCGCGAGTGCTCCACCAGGTCCGGCAGCGGGGCCACGATTTTCCGCAAGACCCCCACGCCGTTATGGCGCCGGATGGAATGGTACTCGTGCACCGCGATCAGTTCGCCCTGGGCCGCAAAGCAACACAGATTATGAACGTCGCCCACCGCGCATTCCTGGAAGATGGGATAGTGGCCGTGCCGGCAATGTTCTGCAATATAGCCCCGCAACTCCTCCTCCGAATGCGCATACAGCACCTTGAAGTTGAAGTCCGGTATGTTGGGTCCGTTGGGCACTCCCGATCTCTTCAAAACGATAGGCAGGCCGAGTGCCTTGATCATCTCGGGAATCTGCCGTACATCCTGCATCTCGAACTGCCGCGGACAAGGCACGCCCAACCCCCGGGCCAGTTCGAGATTGAGCCGCTTGTCGAGCACGTTGCGGACCGCCTCGGGATTCGCCATGGCCAGCCGGGTGTGGCCTTCCAGGCTGGAACGCCAACGGTCGAAGAGCACCAGGGCCTGGTCACTGGCAGGGATCGCCAGCGGTATTTTGTACTGCTGGATAATCTGCAGGAGAAATTCGATAACCTCCTCCCCCTTGGCCGGGGGAGCGATCACTTCGTGTTTCACGAATCTGGAATGGGATGCGGGACCCGGCAGGGTGGAGCTTACAAGGATGAAAGATACGCCGTGGCGAGCCAGCGAACGAGCCACCGCCAAACCTTGTCGGTTGTTTCCGTTTACCAGCAGGACATCGACCGGACCTTCAGGTTCACTACTGAGACGGCTGGCGGTCTTCAATCAGGTCATCCTCCCCGTCGCGCCGTTGGAGCACATACCCGGCCGTCAGGCGTCAGACATCAGACGTCAGCAAATCAGTCGCTCGGTTCTTGTAGCGCCGGCGTCCCGCCGGCTGTCGCGAGGGCATCTTGCCCTCGCACGGTGAATATCACCGCCAGATCTGGCAAACGGTTCCCTGAGTGCAGCCAAATGAGGCTGGTCCTGATAAAAGGGCTTTCCCCTAGGGCTTGCGGGGCGGCCCCGCAACCAGGTTCCCCAGGCCCGCGCCGGTTTTCGGCGACTCCGCCGGACCCGCAAGACTCAGGTCACTGGACCAGCTGTCGGCCAGAATCTTCCACTCCCCGTTGGCTTGGCGATTGAGCAGGACCAGGTACTTGCCGCGCTCTTCGCGGCGTTTGCCTGCGGCACTCGGGACCAGCGACTTGCAGCGGCCGGCCTCATAACCGAAGTCCCCGAATAACTCCACCCGGACAGGATCCATTTCCACTTCACTCATGCCGGCATCGAGCAATCCGAAAAAAAATTCGCGGATGGCCGCGGTGCCCCGTACGGCAGGGACATTCGGCCGCAGGACCGTGGCGTCCGGAAGATAGAGTTCCACCAGGTCATCCAGCTGTTTGATGTTGCAGGCCAGCGCCCAATCCTGGGTCACTTTGCGGAGTGCAGTTTCGGCCCGGCTTAGCGATGCGCCGCTGAGCGGGGACCGCATTCGGGCGAGGTCGCGGCCGGCTCCCGTGCCGCCGGCCGTCCGCGGCTCGGCAGCGGCCAGTGGCTCCATGCCGCCGGTGTTGGAGAAATAATGGTGGTGATAATGATGATGGTAGTGGTGGTCGCCCGGCGCCTCGGCTTCGGATTTGGGATTTGCTCGTGCCGCATCCGCCCCTTCCGGCGCCTTCGAAAGAGGGACACCGCAACTGGCACAGAAGCTGTTCCCTTTGCGATTCGCGCTTCCACAAGCCGCACAGATCTGCCGGCCTGCGTTTTCAGATTCAGGATTCACATTCACCGACTCTTCCACGCTCTGCTCCAGGGCATACCGCTGCATGGCCTGGAGTACGGCTCCTTGGTATCTGGCAATCGGCCTGGCGTCATCCATGCGCTATCCCTGCCCCCGTTCCCCTCATTCGCAGAGAAACCGGAACATCGCCAATTTCCGCTCCTTGCCCAAGGCAGCCAGCGTTTTGGCTGATTCTAGTCCAAAACTTTCCTAACGGCTGGAAAACTCCACCTTGGCCTCTGACTCCGTTGGTACGCCGTTACACAGCGCCGGACGGTAGCGCCAGAAGCGCACGGCATCAAGAATGGTCCGGTCCTCATTGGGTCCGGCACTTTCCAGAATCAGCGCGCTGTGCACTCGCCCATCCGTCCCAATGATGAAGCTCACGCTGACTTTCGCATTCACCTCAGTTTCATCCAGCAGAGGATCAGGCGTGGCCAGAGCCTGCGGCGGTTGTACCGCTCCACATGCGGACAGGGTGGCGGGATGCGTCAGGGCGGCAAATTCCGAGTCATGCACCGGAGAAGTCCACAGCTGATTTTCCCGCTCGGCCAGAGAAGCCCTTCCGCCTGCGGTCGCCGCAGGGGCGGAATTAACTCCGGCCAGGCAGAAGGCCGGTGCCGATACCATCAAAACCAGTAACCAAAATCTGCGCAGCGCCATGTTCTCGTTTCCCGCGCCCAGAGCGGCTTACAGCCGGTCGGCACGCTCGCCCTTATCCAGGGGCAATCGGCGTGCCAGTGAGGATTGTGGAAGTCACTGATGCTGTAGGCTTTGCCTTGAGGTTCCGGCTGAAGTGGGAGCCGGAAGATGAAAACAATTGCAGCCCTGAGAAGCGCGCCGGCTGGGCTCCATCCGGTCCGCATTGTAAGGTATGATCCTGGCTGACTTTTTCAATACATTTTCATCAGCCGCGGGCTGGCCGCGCCAGATCATGGCAGAGGAACCATCGTCCTTCCACACATGTTTTCACCACTCCGACTGTCGTTCCTGAGTCTTCGATGTTTGCTGGCCGGTGGGCTTTGCCTCGCTCTGCCTCATGGCCCTGCAGTGCCAGGTTTCGGCGCCTCGCCAGGTCTCCGGGATCGTCACCGACCAGACTGGCGCCGCAGTGGTCGGCGCCTCCGTGGTCTTCACCAGTGGATCGTTTTCGGCCACGCAGGTCACCGACGATCGCGGTGGTTTTGCATTTTCCCTGGATTCAGCGGAGCCAGGAGCGCTCAAGATTTCCGCGCCCGGATTCCAGGTCCGCAATCTGACTTGGCCAAACGGTGACGGGCAGGCCGGCGCCGGCCCTCTGCAGATCGTGCTGCTGCCCGCAACCGCAGCCGAGCAGGTTACGGTCGCGGCCAATCGTACGGGTGTGCGGGTGATTGAAAATGCCACCAGCGTCACTATCCTGTCGGCCCAGGACCTGGGCGCCACGGCCGCGTTCCGGACCGACGACATCCTGCGCCAGGTGCCTGGATTCAGCCTCTTTCGTCGCACCACCAGCCGCACCGCAAACCCGACCGCACAAGGCGTCTCCCTGCGCGGTCTGGGCGCGAGCGGCGCCAGCCGCGCTCTGGTGCTCAGTGACGGTTTTCCTTTAAACGATCCCTTCGGCGGGTGGGTGTACTGGAACCGGGTCCCGCGCGTGAGCATCGCCAGCGTCGAGGTCGCCAGCGGCGGCGCCTCTCATCTCTACGGGTCCGACGCGCTCGGCGGAGTCATCAATATTCTTCGCGCTCCGGTTGACCGGGACGCGATTTCGCTCGAAGCCGCCTACGGAAATGAGAACTCCCCCGACCTCTCGTTGGCCGCCAGCAAAAGCTTTGGACCCTGGGCCATCGGCCTGACCTCGGAACTCTTCCGCACCGACGGCTATATCGCCGTGCCCTCCGACCTGAGAGGCACGGCGGACACGCCTGTGAATTCGCAGGACGCCAGCGGTGATCTCACCCTGCAACGCAAGTTTGGCGATCGCGGCAGTGTCTTTGTTCGGGGATCTCTGTTCGGCGAATCGCGGAACAATGGCACCCCGCTGCAAACCAACAGCACCACCATTCGCGAACTGGACCTGGGTGGAAACTGGGACGCGCGCCAGATCGGTGCCTTCCAGCTGCACGCCTTTGTCACCCGTCAAAGCCTGCATCAGTCCTTTTCTGCAATCGCGGCCGACCGCAACAGCGAGAGTCTGACTCGCACTCAGGTTGTTCCGGCTCAGCAGGTCGGATTTTCGGTCCAATGGCAGCACTCGGTTGGAACCCGCCAGCACCTGGTCGCGGGGCTTGAGGAAGCGAACGTACACGGCCAAACCAACGAGCAGGGATACTTCGCCGGCAATCCCACCAGCACCTCCGCCGGCGGAGGACGGGAAGTGAACTGGGGTGCCTACATTGAGGACATCATTCGCATCACCCCGGACTGGCTGCTGACCGCCAGCGGGAGGGTGGACCACTGGCAAAATTTCGATGCCTTCGCTCCCCCTGATCCGGCGCTACCGGTCGGCGCCGCTCCCCTGCCCGACCGCAGCGAGACCTTTTTCAGTCCGCGCCTGGCGCTTCTGCACAAGCTCAGCCGAAATGTTTCTCTTACCGCTTCAGGATATCGCGCCTTCCGCGCACCTACTCTGAACGAACTCTATCGCGGTTTTCGCGCCGGCAACGTGTTTACCGAGTCCAACCCTGCTCTCCGCGCCGAACGCCTGACCGGCGCGGAAGGCGGCGCCATCGTCACCGGCTGGAACCAGCGCGTCATGCTGCGCAGTAATTTTTTCTGGAACCAGATCACGCGCCCCGTGGCCAATGTCACGTTGACCACCACGCCCACTCTGATCACCCGGCAGCGTCAGAATCTGGGCAGCACCCGCGCCCAGGGATTGGAACTTGAAGCCAGTGGAAGGTTAAGCGATTCGGTGAACATCTCCGGTGGTTACCAATACACCGACGCCACGGTGACCAGTTTTACCGTCGATCCGGCCCTGGCGGGCCTGAATCCAAGTCTGGTAGGCCTCGATATTCCGCAGGTTCCGCGTCATCAGTTCACCTTCCAGGCCAACTACGCCCGGCCGTTCATCCTGCTCGGAGTGCAAGGCCGCTTTGGAGGCAACCAGTTCGACGACGATCAGAACACTCTGCTGCTGAGGCGCTATTTCGTCCTGGACGCCACCGCGTCGCACCATCTGCGTCATGGTGTGGATTTGTTTGTGGCGGTGGAGAACCTGACCAACCGGCGTTACGACGTAGGACGCACTCCAGTGCTCACCGTAGGTCCGCCCATTCTCGCCCGCGCCGGTCTGCGCCTGCAATTCGGCTCGAAATAGAACGCAGTAGTGGCCGCATGTTGAACGTGTGGTCGTGGGCGAGTCGCCCGCGGCCACAAGGCCACGCACACCCGTCCTCATGCCTGCCCATACTTTCGGGCTCGCCTCAGCAGCATCCCAATCTCGTGACCACGCCCCGGCGCGATTCGACGCAACCGCTATTGGACGGCGCTGCCTACGGAAGAAAACACGTTGTTCGCATTACTGCCCACCAGTCGTATGGTGCCAACCACAATCACCAGAATCACCGCCAGCATCACTGCATATTCAGCGATGTCCTGACCCTGGTCTTCATGCCACAGATTACGCACGATACTCATCATGGTGTCGCCTTCCTGTTTGAACCAGCATCGCCTTTCCGGCGGTCTGGTCCGGGGGAGTTTTGAGGCACAGTACTTCCACCGACTGGGGGGTTAAAGCGGCTGGGATTAACGTGATTGCGTCGGATAATGCGCTCTATGAGCAGGCTCTGTCAAGCGAGTGCTGTGGAATTCTGCTTTTTCGGTCATCCCGACTGGAGCAGAATGCAACGAGCGCAGTTGCGGTAGTGTCCTGGTTCAGAAGACTTTGCGTTCTTTGCGAAATCTTGGCGAACTTTGCGGTTTAAGATTTTGTCCTTTCAGATGGCAGCGGAGATCAAAGCCTAACCGCAAAGTTCGCCAAGATTTCGCAAGCAACGCAAAGCAATCCCAAGGTGAAATTAGGACACTACCCAGTGGAAAGACCTGCTTTTTCAGGCCTGCGCCGCTTACATTTTCATCGGCACGCTAGTGGTGCATGAATTTTTTCGACCAGGGGAGCAAGTCCCAGGTTTGCCAGAATGTGCGCATCTCTTCCGGAGTGCCCAGCGAAACCCGAATGTAAGTATCCATCGGCGGGAAATGGCGTCCGATCAAAACATTGTGCTTGCGGAAATGCTCGATGACTTCATCGGCGTGATGCTGGGTATTCGTCATCACGAAATTTGTGTGGGAATCGATTGGCATCAGCATTCGAGCCATGGCCTGATTGAAGAACTCCTGGCGATCGTCGGCATTGCGTTTGACGAATTTCTTAATGCTCTCGGCATCGTCTATCGCGGCCCCGACAACTTCGGCGACGATGGCATTGAGGGAGTTCTGGGTCATGAACTTTCGCATGCTCTCGATCGTGGCCGCCGACGCCACTGCGTAACCCAGCCTCAATCCGGCCAGGCCATATACCTTCGAGAAAGTTCGAGTTACGATCACCCGTTCGTCCGCCAGCGGACGGTCAATGAAGGAAGCGTACATCCCGGACGGCGGAACGTAGTGATGGTAGGCCTCGTCGATCAGCACCTTGCTGGTGGAGGGCAGCTTGCCGATGAAAGTTTCGATCTCCCGCCGCGAAGTGATGGTCGCGGTGGGATTGTTGGGATTGCAAATGTATATCAGCCCGGTGGCGGCGCTGGCACGGTCCAGCATGGCGTGCAGGTCGTGCGCGTGCCTTTGATCGAGGGGCACAGACACAACTTCGGCGCCGAGCGATCGGGCATAGTCCTCCGGCGCCTCGTACGTCGGCGAAGCCTGGACCAGATGGCGGCCGCTTCCTAGAAAGGCGCAGGCCGCCGCGCGCATTAACTCGGTCGAGCCGCACCCGAACAGGACCTGCTCGGGTTTCACCTGGTGCGAAGCCGCGATCCTCTCCGTCACTTCGGCATCCTTCCTGAACGCATACCGGTTCACCGTACCGGTGGCGGAACGAATCGCAGCCGCCACCTTGGGCGAAGGGCCGTATGCATTCTCGTTGCTGTCCAGAAGGATGGGCCCAGCCGCCTGCCCGACCCGGGCTGGCTCGCCGGCAGAGACCGGAACCGCGTCGAGCGGCCAACGCACTGCCACTCCCGCGGCCGTGCCCACGCCAAGTGAGTGGAGGAATTGTCTGCGCGATCTGATCATCCCTGTCTCCTTGAACCGTTAGTCCCGGCCACCGCCTCGGCCCGGGCGTCCTACTCAAATACTTCAGCCTCTCGAAAAGGAACACCCCGGCTGTCTCTGGCGGAGACAGTCGGAGGGCCTGTAAGCCGCCAGTCGATGCCCAGCACCGGATCGTCCCACTGGATGGTGTGCTCGGCCGCAGAATCATAAGCCGCGGTGGCTTTGTACAGGACGTGCGCGCCCTGCGACAGAACCAGGAAGCCGTGTGCCAGCCCGGGCGGAATCCACAACATCCGCTGGTTTACTTCAGACAGCGTGACTCCTTCCCATCGCCCAAAAGCCGGAGAACTCCGGCGCAAGTCCACCGCGACGTCAAGAATCTCTCCCGCCACGACGCGTACCAGCTTGCCCTGCGGCTGGCACCTGGTAGTGCAGCCCGCGTAAAACATTGCGCCGGGAAAACGAATGGTTGTCCTGCACAAAATGTTCCCGGATGCCCGCTTCTGCCATCGCTTTTTCGTTGTAACTCTCCAGGAAGAAGCCGCGGGAATCATGGAAAACCCGGGGCTCGAGAATAAGCACTCCCGGCAGAGTGGTTTCCGTGACCTTCATGGCGGGAACGATGGCTGAATTGGTTTTCAGAACACCCTCTCCCGGAGCAGTTGCTGCAGGTACACGCCATAACCATTGCCCTTCATTGACACGGCCGTCTCCTCCAGTTGCTGCGCCGTGATGTATCCGTAGCGGAAGGCAATCTCCTCCGGGCACGCCACCATAAGCCCCTGGCGGGTTTCGATGGTCTGGATGAACAGCGCCGCCTCCAGCATGGCCTGGTGGGTCCCGGTGTCCAGCCACGCCATGCCTCGTCCCATGACCACAACCTGCAACTGCTTGCGGCGCAAATATTCCCGGTTGACATCGGTGATTTCAAGTTCCCCGCGGGCCGATGGCTTCAAAGCTTTGGCGATCTCCACCACCTGATGGTCGTAAAAATAAAGTCCGGTGACGGCATAGCGCGATTTTGGCGTCTTGGGTTTCTCCTCCACGCTGAGCGCGTTGCCCTGCGCGTCGAATTCCACCACGCCATAGCGTTCTGGATCCTGCACCGGGTAAGCAAATACCCGCGCGCCAGCTTCCGGTTGACCCGCCTGCAGAATGGTTTTGGCCAGGTCGTGTCCGTAAAAAATGTTGTCACCCAGCACCAGGGCGCACCCCGAGCTGCCGATAAAGTCGCGGCCCACCAGAAACGCCTGCGCGATTCCTTCCGGCCGCGGCTGCACCGCGTACTGAAAACTCAGGCCAAAGCGCCTTCCATCCCCCAGCAATTGTTCGAATCTGGGTAAGTCCTGTGGGGTTGAAATGATGAGGATGTCGCGAATCCCCGCCAGCATCAGCGTGGACAGCGGGTAATAGATCATGGGCTTGTCATAGATCGGAAGCAGGCTCTTGCAGACAGCATGGGTCACGGGATAGAGGCGCGTGCCCGATCCACCCGCCAGAATGATGCCTTTAGGAGCGGCCTGCTTGAGATTCGTGCTCGCCATGCGGAAAACCGACCGTGCCCGACCTGTCCTTTCGTAACCTGGCAAACCTGCCTAACAAGATTACTGCATCGCTGTCGCCCTGGGATAGCTGCCGCCCGTGACTGTTCATGTCCGCTCGCGGCAAAGGATCGACTCCCCAGAAACGCGAATTCGCCAGTGTTTTCGCTACTAACAACGCAATTGCCCAGGCAATATCCGGCGTAGTTTGCCGCCGCTTTTCTGGTCACTACCAGGGTCACGGTGACCCTGGGTAACCCGCGTTCCAATTTGGGCATGGCCATGTGGCCGCTGCCTACATTCACTTCCGGTATCTACCCGTGTCGGCAACCCCAAGAGCACACTGCACTTGGCTGCACTATTCCACGTTTCAGTCAGTTCCCGGATTGGCACTCGGAATGGTGCAGCGAGCTCGTAAATCCCCCGCCGTATGGCCGTACGGCTTTTAGAGGCCTTCCGTGAAGGAATTCGGCACTCGCGGTAATCTGGTAATCGTTCTCTTCCTCTTATTGACCATGCTGGGCTGTGGGGCCCTTGACGCCAGCACTCCGGTCGCGCAAAACAGCAGCGGGTTGGTGGCAACCCCGGCCGTCGTGGATTTTGGCAGCGTGACAGTCGGAACCACTGCCGTACGTACCAGCACCGTCTCCAACACCAGCCGTTCTCCCATCGTTATCACGCAGACCCAGACGGGAACATCCGCCTTCACGGTCACGGGGCAAAAAATGCCCCTGACATTGGCGCCGGGCCAGAGCGCCGTCCTGCAGATCGCGTATTCGCCGCAGAGCGGCGGCTCGTCGGAAAGCCGAGTGGTTCTCGCCAGCAATCAGGTTCGTTCGTCCACGACCTTTGGGCTGCGAGGCACGGCGATCATGGGCGGCCGGCTCAATCTGAATCCAACCAGCATCAGTTTCGGGAACGTGCCGATGGGCCAGACCCAAACCCAGTCGGCCACACTCTCCAACCCGGGGAAAGCACCGATCACCGTAAGTAGCATTGTGGCCTCAGGAAAGGGCTTCAGTCTGGCTGCGCAGAATCTTCCCCTCACGCTGCCGGCGGGGGGCAGCACTAATATCGGTGTGAACTTTACTCCGGCTGCGACCGGAGCCAGCAGCGGAACCGTCTCCGTTATCGCCAGAGTTTCGGCAAATCTGCCCAAGCGGCCCATTACTTTTGGCGGGCGGGGCCGAGAGACTCAGGTAGCTTTCAATTCCTTCAATTCGGCGTCGAGCGTCACGGTCGCGACCGTCGTCAGCGTTTCCCTCTCAGGCACGGGCATGGGCGCCGGGCAACTTGCGGTTTTGCCCACCAGCCTGGCTTTGGGCAGCGTCAAGATCGGCGCCAGCCAGACCCAGTCAGCTACCCTGATTAACTCCGGCAGCTCGGACCTGACCGTCCGCCAGGCGACCGTTACCGGCAAGGGTTTCAGGATGAGCGGGCTCAGCTTCCCCCTGACTCTCGCTGCGGGGCAGCGCAAGAGCTTCACCGTAACCTTCGCTCCGCAGTCAGCGGGCAGCGCCAGCGGCAGCATCGCAGTTACCACCGACGCAGCGAACCCGGTGGTGAGCGTGCCGATGTCAGCCGTGGCCACCGCCCCGGGCGCACTCATCTCGACCCCTTCCAGCCTGGGTTTTGGAAGCGTGCAGGTTGGCAACGGACAGACTCTGTCGGCCGCCCTCACCAACTCTGGCGGTTCCAGCGTAACCGTGTCTCAGGCCAGTGTTTCCGGATCCGGTTTCGCCATCAGCGGATTGAACCTACCCCTTACTCTGGCCGCAGGCCAGAGCGCTCCCTTCAGCGTAACTTTTAATGCCCAATCGGGTGGGGCCGCCAGCGGAACGGCCTCATTCGCCAGTGATGCCTCGAACGGCACTCTCGCGGTCCCGCTTACCGCCAGCGCGGCGACGGCCGGCGCCCTGACCTCAACCCCATCCAGCCTGAATTTCGGCGCGGGACAGGTGGGAACGCCTCAGACCCTGGCGGAGACGCTGACCAACTCCGGCGGCTCCAGCCTCACCATTACCCAGGCCAATCTATCGGGCGCAGGCTTTACCATGACCGGCCTCACCCTGCCCGTGGCGCTGGCGGCGGGCCAGAGCACGACTTTCAATGTCACTTTCACGCCCTCGGCGAGCGGCGCGGCCAGTGGAAGTCTGGCCATCGCCAGCAACGCTTCCAACTCCAGCCTGAGCATCCCGCTGACCGGAAATATCGCCACCCCTGGCGTACTGAGCACCAGCGATTCCAGTCTCAGTTTTGGCAGCGTTCCAGTCAACGGCACCGGCAGCCAGACGGAAACTTTGACCAACTCGGGCGGGACCAACGTCAACATCACGCAGGCCAATGTCTCAGGCGCCGGCTTCAGCGTCACCGGATTGACCCTTCCCATGACTTTGAAACCAGGACAGAGTTTTACCTTCGGAGCAGCCTTCAAACCGACATCCGGCGGCAACGCCGCGGGATCGATCGCGGTGGTTTCTGACGCTTCCAATCCCAACCTCACCATCACTCTGGCAGGGACCGCAACTGTCGCCGGCCAGTTGGCTGTAAGCCCGGCCTCATTAACCTTCGGCAGCGTGGTGGTTGGACAGAGCAAGAGCCTGACCGCCACCCTGACCGCAACCGGCTCCAGCATCACGGTCTCCGACGCCGCCATGACCACATCGGAGTTCACTATCAGCGGGCTCTCTCTGCCGCTTACTCTGACCGCCGGACAGAGCGCTTCGTTCACCGTCAACTTCAAGCCTCAGTCCAGCGGGGCAGCCTCCGCCAGCGGAACTTTCAGCAGCAACGCCGCCAACGCGTCCGTGACTCAAGCCCTCAGCGGCACCGGCACGGCCGCGCCGCAACACAGTGTGGCCCTGTCCTGGAGCCCCAGCGCATCCAGCGTGGTCGGCTACAACGTTTATCGTGGCACCACAACCGGCGGTCCGTATTCGAAAATCACTTCCATGAATGCGGACACCAACTTTGTGGACAGCTCGGTTCAGTCCGGCCAGACTTATTTCTATGTCACTACGGCCGTGGACGGATCCGGCAAGGAAAGCGGAAACTCAAATCAGACCCAGGCTGTGATCCCCACTCCCTAGGGACATAGCGTGAAGTTTGCAAACCTTTGAGTAAAAGAGGGGCGTGAGAATTTCACGCCTCTTTTCTTTGGGGCGAATTCCGGCGCGGGTTTGCCGCCGGTGCCGTCTCTTCTCCGCATTTTCAGCGGCTCCCGGTGCCATGGCCCTCGTTCGCGCGAGGCGGCGTCCGCGCCTCCATCGAGGCCCGTGTCACGCGACCTAAGCCCGCTATACGCTCCATAGTTATGTACTAGTGACATCTTCTCGCCTTCTGGTTACCACGTTACCTTGCTCGCGTACCCCTTCCCGGGCCCCATTAACAAGTTGGAATTTCATCGGCGTGATTGCTGTCCTGGCCATTCACGCAGCACGAAGTTCCGACCGGTTTACCGAAGGATCAAAGACCCGGCGGACGTAAGGTTCCGGCGTCGTAGTCACTGAATTGTCGTTCGTTCTGGAACCATCCCTTTTTAAGGAGCGCTGCGCGCATGCACGGACGATTGTTTGTAGGCTTGACCATCTTGACTACAGCTATTCTGCTGGGTTGCGGAGGCGGGAACTCGAGCAGCGCAGGCGACTCCGCCGCCAACAACCATGCGGTACCAGCCGGGCAACCTCGGCGTATTTCCCGCGACGCTTAATTTTGGCAAAGTGACGCTGGGCACGAAGAAGGCATTGACCGCAACCCTGACCGCCGGCAATGCCCGTATTACGGTGCGCTCGGCCGACTGGGGCGGACCCGGATTCTCGATCGCCGGCGTTGTCTTTCCCCTTACTGTTCCGGCTGGACAGAGCGCCCATTTCAAGGTCACGTTCGCGCCTAAATCCGCGGGCCAAGTCTCCGGCAACATCAAATTCGTCAGCAATGCAGAGAATTCTCCGCACGCGGTTTTCAATGGCAACGGAACTAAGACCGCTGCCCATCGGGTAACTCTTGCCTGGCGCGCTCCGGCATCTACGGTGGCCGGTTACCACGTGTACCGCGGGGTCGCAGCGAAAGGCCCGTTCACCCGGTTAACCAGCACTCCTCATCCCCAGGCCACTTTTACCGACGCCTCGGTCGTGGGCGGCACAACCTATTTCTATATGACTACGGCAGTGAGCAAAAAGGGGAAGGAAAGCAAGTACTCGAACCGCGTTCAGGTTTCGATCCCAAACTCCTAGCCCCTCCTCTGTCCTGATAGAACGGGCGGGTTGCGTCCTGTGCTCTTGCTATAAGATTGAGAGGGCGTCGTCGGGACGAACCTGCCCTTTGAAATACTCCGAAAAGGCTCTATTGCTTCTGGCCATTTGTACTGGCCACCTGGTTCCGGATGCAGGGACTGGGTCGTAGTCTGTGGCTGGATGAGGCCTGGGTGGCAAACTCCGTTTTGGAGACCACCGTTCCGCGAATGCTCTTCTACGACGCCTGGGTGCCCTCTCCTGAACCAGGGTTTTTGTTGAGTTCGAGACTGGTGACCACCTGGCTGGGGCCGCCGTCGAGCCTCAATTTCCGGATCGTTCCACTGGCGTTCAGCCTCATTGGTTTACTCTCAATGCTGCTGTTGCTGGGTCGCCTCTTTCCCACGCCGTGGGTGGTTTTCGGCTTTGCCCTGTTTGCGATGTCGCCCACCGCCATTTTGTATGCTCACAGTTTTAAGCATTACAGCACCCAGCTTGCGATGGCGCCGATTCTTCTGCTCGCGGCGATTCATTGCAACCGGCGACCCGGGCCTCGAAATTTTGCTTTGCTGCTGGCTGCGATTTTAGTAACCACCCTCTTCTCCTACCCGACAGTCTTGTTGTTGCCGGCGGTAGTCATCCTGGCGGTGCAGCCGCAGTCTGGAGAATCGTTTGATTCCTCCCGCGTCAGACAGGGAATGCTCGCCTCGTTATGGGGACTGGGTGTTTTCGGTTTTCTCTACGTGGAAGTGATTCGTCACAATATCAACCACGCCCTGCGAGTTTTCTTTGCCAACCCCGCGGTCGGCGTTGTGAATCATCTCAGCCGGGCAGTCATTTACTTCTTCAATCCCTACAGAACGCTACTCCCAATTCCGGAGGGGCTTCTTATTTTCACCGGCCACCCTGTGGGATTCGTGGCCGGTCTTGGGCTCGCAGGCGTAGCCGCCTCTTCTATCAGCGAGAACGGACGTCGCGGCGGTGGCTGGTCCTGGCTGTCGTGTTGCCCCAAATCGCCGTCATCCTTCTGGACCTGGTGGGCCGCTATCCCGCCAGCCCACGGACCATGCTGTTCTTGCTTCCGTGCGATGTAATCCTTGTGACCAGCCTTCTTGAGTCGGTGGTTGCGGCCTTCTCGGAACTGGCTGCCAGCGAGGCCGTGCGCAGTTGCCTCGGCCTCGCTGCACCGGTTGCCGCGCTGCTCCTTCTGGTTATTGGCTGCTCCAGGCAACTAAGGACTCGACCAGCCTACCAGGACGACGAAGACATGGCTGGCGCCGTGGCATGGCTAAAATCCGCATTCCACGACGGTGACGCTCTCTACGTGCACGCCAGTGCGCAAGAGGAATTCAAACTTTACTCCCGGCTTCTCGGCTTCGCCCCTCCTGCCGTGCAGTTGGGCAATACCGGGTGGCCCTGTTGCCCGCGCTACGTCGAATCCTGGAAGCATCGAGGATCGGTCGATCTGATTGAGAAGGACCTTACGCGTCTCTATCCAGTGTCGTTACCGCCACGCTTGTGGGAACTGCACACGCGACGCTCTGAACAGTGGACCTATATCGGCCTGGATGAAGGCAAGGCGCTGCAGGAGCTGTTCATTCAGCGCGGTTGTACGCTGGCGCATTACGCGGAGTGGCGCAACCTGGCAGTCAGCCGCTTCAGCTGCCCAACTGGAGATAAGAAAGACGACGTTCTTCCGCCGCCGACGTCGGTTCCCTCCACCCCAGGTAGCGCCGATCGCAAATCAAGCTTGAGAGTCGGACAAGCCGTCGCGGTATCTAATCCTTCCCGTCTCGCGGCACGGTAATTCCGCGTGCGATGGCTTCTTCAATGGCGAAGGTGGCTTCGGAAACTTCCACCAGTTCTTCGAACGGGATGGGCGAACATTCGCCTCGGCGCATGGCGTCCACGGTGAGTTCGATCTCCCGCTGATGTCCTTTGTCTTGTCCAGACCTGGTGCGCCGGGTCTTTCCACCGCGGGCCAGTTCCAGCGTGCAAAAATCCGTGATCCGGCCCACCTTGCCTTCGCAGAATACCTCGAACTGTTCCTTGGGGACCGCCCGGTCGCCGTTGGCCAGATAGGAAATGTTCGCGATGGAGCCATCCTGAAAGGTGAGCGTCGTTACCACGTTGTCCCGATTGTAGCGGGCCCCGTCGGGCAGCGCGTTGGCGGCGACGCTGGTGATGGCGCACCCCGCCACGCAGCGCGCCCAGTCCACGAAGTGGCAGAGTTCACCCACGATCCTGCCGCCTCCGCTGCTGTTCTGCTGCACCCAGTGATCGTGAGGGATGTATCCGGCGTTAATCCGGATACTCACCACCATGGGCTCCTGACGGCCCGCGAAGAATTCTCTGAGCTTTTCGGTAAACGGCGCGAAACGACGGTTGTATCCCACCATCAGAAACGGGGCCGGGTCGGTTCCCTGCGCCGCTTGATAAGCGCCGCGGATTTCCTCCAACTGCCCGCGGTTCACCGCCAGCGGCTTTTCCACCAGGACCGGCTTGTGACCGGAAAGCGCGGCCACGACGTATTGCGCATGGCTGTCGTGACGGGACAGGACAAATACGGCGTCCGTGTCCTTGTCCTGGAGCAGGTCCGCGGGCGCCACGGCACGGGCAAAGCCAAACAGCCGGCGCGCGGATTCCGATGCGATCCCCGAAGCGGTGGCCACCGACTGCAGGGCCACGCCTCTTGTCTTTCGCAGAGCTGGAAAAATAACGGCGCGAGCGAAACTGCCCGCTCCGATGCAACTCACTCGAAGTTCTCCGGCGCTGGGGGCACGCGCAGCTCGGGCCGCTGCGGCTGTTGCCAACGGCATGGGTATGAGCACACGGCCGGGATACTCCAGCAGCACCGTGTACGCCCCCGTGCTCTTCAATTCCTGATAGGCGACACCACCCTGCTCCACCGGACAACGGTGTTCGAGAAAAGGCCCCACATCGATCGCCCCGGAAGCCAGTAAATCCAGGAAGGCTTCCATATTCCGCTTCTCCGTCCAGCGCACATGGCCGATGGGATAGTCGTGGCCCTCCTCTTCGTACTGGGCATCGTAGCGGCCCGGTCCGTAGGAACGGGAAAGCACCAGTGACAGCTCTTTCAGGTACATCGCCTTGCGCGATACTCCGAGATCCACCGCGCCCACTACGACGATGCGCCCGCGATCACGCGAAATACTTGCCGCCAGCTCGACCGGCTCGCTCGAAGCAGAAGCAGCGGCGATGATCGCGACGTCGCTTCCGTAGCGGGCAAACTCCCTGACTCGCGACGGCGTATCGCGGTCCCCCGAGCCCAGCGCCAGATCCGCGCCAAACTGCCGGGCCCGTTCCACTCTCTGCATATCGCGGTCAATGGCGATCACCCGGCAGCCCGCCGCTTTGGCCAGTTGGATGGTCAGCACTCCGACCAGTCCGGCGCCGATGACCGCCACGACTTCACCCAGCACCGCCTGGCTCTGCCGGAATCCCTGCAACGCGATGGCTCCGATCGCGCTCAACGAAGCCGCCTCCAGGGTGACCGCCTCGGGAAGCCGGACCGCAAGATTTTTAGGAATGAAATTGACTTCGCAATGGCTGGCATAGCCCGCGCCCGCGCAAGCCACGCGATCACCGGGTTGGAATTCGTGCACCCCCTCGCCCGCCGCAATCACCGTCCCGGAGCAGCTATAGCCCAGGGGAGCGAGCGTGTCCAGGCGAGATTGCACCCGCTGGTACGCCGCTTTGATCCCCGCCGTGCGCGCGAAATCCACCACCTGGCGAACCAGGTCGGGACGCGCCAGCGCCTTACCCAGCAGAGATTTTTCCACCTGCCCGCGATGCGCCAGCTCGGTACCCGCACTGATCGCCGAAAATGCCGTCCTCACCAGGATCCCGCCAGGACGCAGCTCGGGCTGAGGAACTTCCTCGCTGCTCACTTCCCCGGAACGCACATCTTCTAGGATGGCCCGCATGATGATCCGTTATTGTCTCATCCGGCGTCCACCAGAGGAAGGCGGTTTGGGGGCCCTTAAGCGCAAAAGGCACGAAGGTACACGAAGGAAACTTGAGACTGAGTCCTTCGTGTACCTTCGTGCCCTTGGTGGTTGACGGTTTTATGAGTTGTGTCTGATGAGCGCGGCTAGAGTTTATTCAGGATCTCAGCAATCCGTTGCCCGGCATGTCCGTCCCAAAGCGGCGGCACGGTGCCTTGCTTTTGTTTGCCCTCGAGGATCTTGGTCAGCTCGGCGCGTAGCGTGGCTCCATCCTGGCCGACCAGGATATTTGTCCCCAGGGTGACGGTCACGGGACGTTCCGTGTTGCTCCGCAGGGTCAGGCACGGCACCTTCAGGTAGGTGGTTTCTTCCTGAATGCCGCCAGAATCGGTGACGACCACCGCGGCGCGGGTTTGCAGCGACAGGAACTCGATGTAAGGCAGGGGGTCCCGCAAATCCAGCTGGCTGACGTCAATCCCGAAGTCTGCAATGCGCTGGCGAGTCCGTGGATGCACCGGGAAAACCACTTTCAGCTGGCGGTTCAGTTCCAGCAGGTATCCCAGGATCACCTTCAAGGTTCGATCGTCATCCACATTTGCCGGCCGATGCAGCGTGACCAGAACGTAGCGCTCGGGCAAACCATTCAGCTTTTTGTCCATCGCCGCCGGCAATAGCCGGACCAGCGAATCGATCATGACATTTCCCACCCGATGGATCCTGCTCCCAGGAATGCCTTCGCGCTCCAGGTTCTTGTCTCCGTCTTCGGAGGGAGTAAATAAAAGGTCCGCCAGCTGGTCCGTGACCAACCGGTTGATCTCCTCCGGCATGGCCCGGTCGAACGAACGCAGTCCCGCCTCCACGTGGCCAACCTGGATCAGGAGCTTGGAGCACACCAGTGCGGCGGCCACGGTTGAGTTAACGTCGCCATAGACCAGCACGAGATCCGGCTTGCGCTCCAGAACCACCGGCTCGAAGCGGGTCATGATGTCCGCGGTTTGACGGGCATGGCTTCCCGACCCCACTCCCAGGTTCGCGTCCGGCGCTGGAATCTCGAGTTGCTGGAAGAACACATCCGACATGTTGGTGTCGTAATGCTGGCCGGTATGGATCAGGGTCTGCTTTATTTTGGAGTAGTGCTTGAGCGCGCTCATCACCGGCGCGACTTTCATCAGATTCGGGCGGGCTCCCACTACGTGAAGAATATGCATGCAAGGATTCCTGAGCTGGAGTGTACTATCCCTCAAATTTGAGTCAATTGCCCTTGGTAACGGAACTTCCGCCGAGGTCAGTTTCCGAAATCGTTTAAGCACGGGAGGCCACGAAGATAGACCATTGAGACTGAGAGCCTGCGCGATACTTCATGTCCTTCGTTGCTCATGCATTTTTTGTAGGGGGAACGCTGCTGATCGGGCTGTGGCCGGCAGGAAAGACCGGGGAAACACTTTGCCGGCCGGTCAACGGTCTTGATTTCTCGTGGTTGCAGGGCTCGAATCGCGCCGCGCGCTGCTGGACGTTTTGTCCAGCGACTCCCGCCAGTTGCGCAACTTAAGGCTGACTTGTTGCATGTAGGCTGCCGCTTCGGCGGCATTTGAAATCTCTTTGTAACTTTCTGCTTCCACCGGAGCATTGGCCACGACCGGGGTGCGGCTGTAGGGCGATTCGAGCGTCTCGGAGGGCACCCCCCAGGTGAGCCTCTGGATATCAAGGTCGGACATGACCTCGTTCACTACGTCCGAATCGACGGTTCTCTTCCGCAATGCGCAGGCCAGCGAGAGCGCATTGAAGCAGAAATTATTTACGTTCCTGGGAATGCCCTCGGTGGCCACCGCGATGGACTCGTAGGCCTCGTCGGTGAAAATGGGAGCGCCCTTGTATCCGGCAATGCGCAGCCGGTGTTCCACATAGTTTTTGACTTCCGGGTGGGAAAGCGGCGCCAGGCCCTGCACAATCGACACCCGCTGCCGCAACTGGGACAAACGGGGGCTGGCCAGCTTCTGGGCCAGGGCCGGTTGCCCGGCAAGAATAATGTGCATCAACTTGGCCTGCGAGGTCTCAAAATTCGAAAGCAGGCGCAACGTTTCCAGCACCTCGGAGTCGAGATTCTGCGCTTCGTCAACCACCACGATCAGCCGATGCCCTTCGGCTGCGATCTGCGCCAGGCGCTTGTTGAACTCGTCGTACATGCGAACCAGGTCCTGCGTGTCCTCCTCGCAACCCAGTTCCGCCAGCAGCAGGCGCATAAACTCCCGCGAATTGCAGTGCGTCTGAAATAGAAATGCGATGCGGGCGGTAGTGCGGAATGTTTCCAGCAGGTGAAACAGCATGGTGGTCTTGCCCATGCCCGGCTGAGCGATCAGGCCGATAAATCCGCGATTGGCTTCGATGCCGTAGTACAGGGAAGCCAGGGCTTCCTTGTGGGCTTCGCTCAGGTACAGAAATCGCGGATCCGGAGTTACACCGAAGGGTTGTTCCTTCAGTCCAAAAAAATTCAGATACAAGACCTGTTCTCCTGGCCGCTGCGAGCTTCGGCAGAGATCGCTGCGTCCCAGCAAGCGCGCCGCCGGAATGGCGAGGGCCCGGCCCGGCGCGATGATTTCTGTCCGGTGATAAGTGCTACCGCTTGATCCACGTCCAGCCCACTCGCAAGACCCCGTGAACTTTGCGTTCCACCACAGATTTTGGACAAAATGCCGCCGCCTGAAGTTCGATCTCGCGGGCGCCAAATCCGGCCTTGAAGCGCCGCAGCCCGGGATTGTCCGCCCCCGTGCCGCCCACGTTGAAAAAGCAAATTCCCTCCTGCTTCAGCGTACCAGCGATCTGCGAGATCAGAAATGGGGATGATCCCAGCTTCATGCCGTCGGGTGAATTGCCGGCGGATTGATAGTACGCCCCCTTGCGGGACCGGAGCACCAACCCGGAAGACAACACCTGCTCTCCGAGGACCGCCAAAAAGATTTCCCCTGACCCGCTGGCCAGCAGCGCCAGCTCTCGTTGATTGTCGCGCTCGGTATCTACCGCCTCTCCGCGGCCGGCCCGTCGCTGCATCGATGATCTCATGAGTTCCAGGTGTTGAGCGCAGGCGGACGCGCTCCGGGTCCGCTGAACCACCAAGCCAGACTGCATGGCACGAGTTATATTTCGACGATGGTGAGAGCTGACGCCGTCCAGAATATTCTCGCAGGTCAGATCCAGAACGTATTCCCAACGGGTTCTCCGGGCTAGCTCGCCCCGCAGTTGGGGGATTTCAACCGCCGGCGAGCCATAGGTATCAATCTCCAGCCGCCAGATTTTCAATTCCCGGCTGAGCTGCACCAGGCCCTCCCAAAACACCTGCTGCTCCGGAATACTGGGCAGGGACGGAATGGACAGGCTGCGTCGCAGGAACGAACCGGTCAGGAAACCGAAACATCCGGTCACGGGCTCGTCCCCCTCCCACAGGCCAATCAGGCAGGTCTGCGCGCCCAGGGACTCGGTCGCACTCACATACTCAGCGGTACAAAACGGATTCGTGGGGTCGCCCGCCGCAATTCGCTCAATCAGCGGGACAGGCGGCGCGAGCATGGAACGGAACTGCAAGCTTTCTTTCTTCCTCGTGAATCGCTTTTTCCGGACCGGAAGCTATGTCGGCACTGTATCGCCGTCTGCCTGATCCAGATCTCATTCCCCTCCCCGATCCAAAACTTCCTGGAATTGAAAGCGCTCGAACGCGCGGCGCCACAGGAGCTCCAGATTTAAGGGAAGAAAATTGAGTCTAGCACGATGTTCAAGAAGAAAACCGCCGGCAGAGCGAGGTAACGTTACTGAAGTTAGCCTCGCAGGCGGCATCCAGTCACCTGCAACTTACTCTCGAAGTATTTCGCCACCGCGGGAGGCTATGACCTCTCAGTCGAATATCGAGCCCCCCTTCCCGGCACAAAAGCCTGACCAGCTCTTCGGATTAGGCTAGCGCTTTCCCATGCTTCCATCGCCTTCATCCAGTTCGCACCGTCCGCTGGCACTGCCATTCAGTATGTACCCATCTGCAACAGGGTGGTGCTGCTATCCAGCGCACCCCTGAAAGTAATCGAGTTTCCGTCAGAGTCGCTGCCCGCAAGCACAACCTTGGATCCTTCGAAGGTCACGTGCAGGACGGTGTCGCCGACGCAATTGGAAGACAGGCTCGCCGTCGCCAGCAGTTCGCCATCCGCGTTCGTAGCGATCACCATGGTCACGGTGAACGGAGACATGTTCGCATGTTTAGACTGGAAAGTTCCGGACCATGTTCCAGCGACGTCCGGATTGTTCTGGTTGGTCGAAGCACCGGCGGTCCTCCTGCCCGGCCCGTATCCGGATGCCGTGATGGACAACGATAAGACCAGACCAGTGATGATCAGAAAGCCAGCTGACCTCTTTGTGCTATTCCTCATTTCTTTTCTCCCTACCGCTAAAATCATTCCTCAGAATCTGGGTGGTGCATACTGCGCTTGATAAACGAGGGTCTGTAATTCCAACTTCATGCTTGCTTCGGTGCGCTGCCTCGCAAACCCAGAAACAAACCTAGAGTCACCATGGCAGCGATCAATGAAATCCTCTGGCCCAGCAGTCCTGGACCAACCGCCTCTATCTTCAAATTCACTTCGTGATGTCCAGGCGGGATGGACATCACCAGCAGGCCCTGCGGGGAGGCAGACGTGACACAGCGGTCCCCATTCTCGAGCGTCGCTGTCCAGGTCGGATAGTAGAACTGCTTCACCTGCACCTGCAGGTCTGACGCCCCATCCGACCCAATCTTGATTCCGTTCAAGGACCAGGTTTGAAGCCTGGCCTGACCTTGTCCCGAGATTGTCTTGACGGGAGGGGTGACAGCGCCCAGTTCCTTTATCCCGCTCCGGAGTGTACACATCGACGCGGCGTCCATCTCGTCCGGTATTCCGGATAGTGTTTTATCAGTTCCGCTTCACGGACGGTCACGCTTTTTCCGTGCACCATGTCCCAACGTATGACCTTGAGAGTATAGAGACCGTCAATCCCCAGAATAAGCATCGCTAGAACGAATGCTATCGACCGCCAACGCTGCATTCGCGCCACGGGAATGGCATCGATGGCGTAGGCAATCAGCGCAACTGTGGCCAGGCATCACTAGGATGTGGAAGCGCCACGGAAATTGGACCTTTTGCAGCAATGGAATCGCTCGCCAGAGCGGAGCGCTCAGCGGATGCATCATCAGCAGCGAAAACACAACGATCCCTGACCAAAAAATTCTCTCCCGAGCGCCTTGGACCCCACAGGCCGGCGAATGCCAGGAGCACAGCAATGCTTCCCGCGACCAGCGTCAGCTTCGTCATCTGCGCCAGCCATGCCTGAAACCAGATCGGCTCCGCCCGCAAAACCGGGTAGCGTTACGAACAAGAAGCTGTTCGCGTAGAACACATCTGCCAGAAACATTTCTGCTATTGAAGCGCTCGACTGTGTGGTAAGTGCCGGAAGCAGGTAGATAGCTGCCAACGACGCTCCCAGCACCATGGCGGCCGCAACCTGGATTAACGGCCTGTAGCTTTTCGACCTCCACCGCAAGGGAGCAGGCGTACAGAAAGGGGATGCACCCAAACAGCAAGGCAGTGGGCGGGTGCGTCATCAACAGGAGAGCATACGTAATCGCTAGACCCGCAATGCTTCGTCGATGCCCCGCCAGTAACCGGGTCACATAGTAAAGACTCAAAGGCATCCAAACGAAACCCCAGTACTCGGCAAACGCAAATCGCTCCACATGATCGATGCGCAAGTGGTAGGGCAGCCAGGTGTACAGTGCTGCGGCTATACTTGCGGCGCGACGCGAAGATCCTTGGCGAAGCCAGAGATACGCGGCCAGACCCGAACCCACTGACGCCAGCGCCGCAGAAAGTCCGACTTGTAACCACCCGTACCCGTGAAAGGGAAGAACCAGGAAGAACAGACTGGTGATGTAATAGGAAATCGGGCCGTAGAAATAGAATGTTGGGCTCCCCAGGCCTGAGTTCATGTCCAGGAGCCACCGCGGATACAAATTTCCCGCCCACAACTGATCTGAAAAATGCTTGGCCCAAACCAGATGTATGATGTCGCCAAACGAAAATCCGAACAAGGCAAGAGGTACGGTTACGAGAGCACCTGCGACAACGATGAGAGCAGGCGCGAACCAGGATCTTGATTCGATCAATCGATCCAGGCGCGCCAGTCCTTCACGTCCGCGATCGACAACTTGGCGTAACTTCGCGCGCCGTGGTTCCGATCGGATCGGGTTTCCTACTGTCGCGGTGCCAGACATAACTCGATCCATTTCCGACCAACCCTGAAGGTCGATCTGGCCAGCCTGCAGCAGATGGCGCACCCAACCAGTCACGAACAAAACGCTGAACTTAATCCACCAGGCAACCGGCCAGACTTTATGGACTAGCGTGGGGAAGCGCTCAGTGAACTCAGTTCCCAGAATGATTAGCAGTGCGCGTCGAAATGAACAAGTAAAGGCCCGGGGCCTAGGGGGAGGCTTTCCAAATCTCTCAAGAAACGTTGCCAGGACTGGCCGCAATCGGCTGGTCCCACCTGCGGGGAGCCGTTTCCGCGCGGTACCACGCCGGAAGCCGCGGGTCCGCGCCTATCAGTAGTTTACTGCTGCAATCGGCCGCCCTCTTCGGTTAACCTTTATCCCGATGGCGGTTCATGACCCAGTTACGAGACCCGACAATTCTACGCCCTTCGTTTCACCGGGGGCAAACGTTCAACTCGTCAATTTTTCTTCCAAGACTCTCTTCCTGATTCTGCTGCTCGCATTCACCCTGCGTCTGGGTTGGATGCTGCATAACTCGCATTCTATGGAAAACGAGGGCGCCGAGTACGCTCGAATTGCACAGAATCTGCTACAAAATCAGCAATACAATGGCATCCTCGGCGGACCAGAATCGATCTTTCCTCCTCTCTATCCTTTCCTGATCGCGGCCACGTCCTTCGTCTGCAGAGATACGGAAATTGCGGGCAGAGCGATTTCCCTCGTGCTCGGAAGTCTGCTGGCGCTGCCAGTATTCTTCCTTAGTTTGCGACTGTTCGGTCTGCGTACTGGCTACCTCTCCGCGACTCTCGTCGCACTGCACCCCTTGCTTATAGCTCTCTCTTGCAGTGTTTACGTTGAGTCAACCTACCTCACACTGCTATTCAGCGGTCTTTACTTCGGAATGCGTGTACTCGAATTCAATGGACTCAGGTACCCGTTTCTCTGTGGTGTGTTTCTCGGATTGGCCTACCTTGCCCGTCCGGAAGGTTTGGCCTACGCGCTTCTGGTCGGGATTTTTATACTGCTTGCACTTGCCCTGCGAGCGACATCGATCGCAACTGCGCTGAAGTATGGCGCTACCGTCGGCCTCACGACCGTAATTCTGGTGATTCCGTACGCCGCGTACCTTTCCGTTCACGGTGGGTCCTTCCGCCTGGAGGGCAAGTCGGCCCTGAATGAAATCATCAACCAGCGGATGAATCGAGGCATGTCTTACCAGGAGGCCGGCTATGGTTTGGGCCCGAATCTGGAACCAGAAGGGCCTTACCTTACGGCTGATCAGTTTGCCCTCAAGGCTCCGCCCATGTCGGCGCAGCTTGCGATGGTGGTTCGCTCCTATTTTCGTGGGATTATGAGCCGAACGTCCTATATCGTGATCGCGGTGGGGGCTGAAAGAGTCTTCGGCTCGCCATTGATTTGCCTGCTAGTGGTGATCGGAATTTTCCGACCTGGGTGGGCCAAGCGAAAATGGCTCGAGGAGGGATTCCTTCTGAGCGCCGCGGGACTGACCTTGGTCATCCTGCTGTCGCTCCGTTTTGTCTGGGGTCGCTACCTGTTCCCTTTCCTTCCCTTCCTGATACTCTGGGCGGCCGTTGCCATCGTTTTCCTCTCCGACATCATTGCCGGCTGGCTTCCCGGCAAAAGTCCCGCTAAAACCGCGACCGTCACGCAAGTCCTATTGGTGGCGACTCTCCTGCTTTGGCCGCTTCCGGCCGTTCCCCAGGACCCTGATCTCGCCGAGGGCACCAAAGCCTACGTCAAGCATGCAGGACTCTGGCTTAACCAGTACAAGCCAGGGAATAAGGAACTCATGGCCATTGGTTCGACCCTTCCCTACTATGCCAACGGAACACAGCTGTACTTGCCTTACGCGGACTCGGCGCGCGCACTGGCATATATCCACCGCAAACGCCCCGATTTCATTATTCTTCAGGCGGATGAATTGGCGACCCGGCCCTACCTGCGTGAATGGTTCGAACACTCCATTCCAGATCGTTGTGCACAACTGATCCGGCGCTCCGAAGGACCACCCTCTGAGCAAATCGAGATCTATCAGTGGAGCTGTTCCGACTAGGCCGGAAGGAACAATCGACGTCTCCCCAGGGCAAATCGTACTCAGTTCATGGTGGCGGCTTCCAGCGCGATGTTCGCGTCACTCACATTGTTGGCCGTGTTCGTGAAGGTAATCGTCAGGGTCTGCCCGCTCGACGCCGCCTTGTAAACCAACGTGAACGCTCCCTGCACCGTCGCCCCCGTGCTGCTGATCGTCGTGTTCACATAGTCTGGTGAACTGCCATCGCTCAGGTGGGCTACCATCTTTCCCTGGGCATGATACGAATCCACAAACACCGTCAGCGTCCGTTGCGTCGTGTCCGCCGGCACCGTGATCTGGAATCCATTCCCCACTCCTTCTATGTACACCCCGGTGGTGCTGCTGGTAGCACTCGCCGTCGGCGTCCCTCCGGTCCAGGTGTAGCCGAACGCGTTGTCCGCGTACCGGTTCGCAGCTCCCGTTCCCACCACCGTGAAGTTGCTGATTTGCGGCGTCACTCCCGCCTTATGGTCAAAGCTGCTGGCCGACGTCAGCCCCCAGTGTGCCCAGTCGAGCGTCCCCAGTGCTGTCAGGTTCTGCGTCCCCGATGGCGTCGCCAACGATCCTGCCAGCGAGCCGGTCGTTCCTCCCGTGGTCACGGTCAGCGTCACTGTCGTGCTATGGACCAGAGCTCCGCTCGTCCCCGTGATGGTCAGAGTGGAACTTCCCACTGGCGTGTTCGCACTCGTCGTCACCGTGATCGTCGACGATCCCGTTCCCGTCACCGTCGTCGGATTGAAGCTTGCCGTCGTTCCCGTAGGCAGCCCGCTCGCGCTGAAGGTCACAATCCCGCTAAACCCTCCCGAAGGTGTGACCGTGGCGGTGTAACTCGTGCCTCCACCGGCGGCCACCGATTGCGTGCCCGGGGTGGCCGAAAGCGAGAAATTAGCCGCGGCCGTTACTACCAGCGTCACCGTCGTGGTATGGACCAGCGCTCCGCTCGTTCCCGTTATCGTCAGCGTGGAACTTCCCACCGGCGTACCGGCGCTCGTCGTCACCGTCATCGTGGACGATCCCGTCCCCGTCACCGTCGTTGGACTGAAACTCGCCGTCGCTCCCGTCGGCAGCCCGCTTGCACTGAAGGTGACAGTCCCGCTGAAGCCACCCGAGGGAGCGACCGTCGCGGTATAACTCGTGCCGCCGCCGACGGCCACCGATTGCGATCCCGGTGCCGCCCCCAGCGAGAAGTCCGCTGCCGCCGTTACGACCAGCGTCGCCGTCGTACTGTGGACCAGGGTTCCGCTCGTCCCGGTTATGGTCAGCGTGGAGCTTCCCACCGGCGTGCCGGCGCTCGTCGTCACCGTCATCGTGGACGACCCCGTCCCTGTCACCGTCGCCGGACTGAAACTCGCCGTCGCTCCCGTCGGCAGCCCGCTTACACTGAAGCCCGTGCTCCCTGTGAACCCGTTCTGTGCCGTCACCGCCGCCGTGTAACTCGTGCTTCCTCCCACCCCCACCGATTGCGATCCCGGCGCCGCCGCCAGCGAGAAGTCCGGACTCCCCACCGTCCCCACCAGTGCCGCCGCCTCCAGCGCAATATTCGCGTCACTCACATTGTTGGCGATATTGGTAAACGTCACCGATAGCGTCTGCCCGCTCGACGCCGCCTTGTACACAAACGTGAACGCTCCCTGCACCGTCGCGCTCGTGCTGTTGACTGCCGTGTTCACATAGTCCGGTGAACTGGCATCGCTCAGGTGCGCCACCATCTTCCCCTGCGCGTGGTACGAATCCACAAACACCATTAGCGTCCGTTGCGTCGTGTCCGCCGGCACCGTGATCTGGAATCCATTCCCCACCCCCGAGATATAGACACCCGTCGTGCTGTTGGTCGCACTCGCCGTCGGCGTCCCTCCCGTCCAGGTAAACCCAAACGCATTGTCCGCGTACCGGTTCACCGCTCCCGTCCCCACCACCGTGTAGTTGCTGATCTGCGAGGTCACGCCCGCTTTATGGTCAAAGCTGGTCCCCGACGTCAATCCCCAATGCGCCCAGTCCAGCGTCCCCAGTGTCGTCAGGTTCTGCGTGCCCGACGGCGTCGCCAACGATCCCGCCAGCGATCCTGTCGTTCCTCCGGTCGTGACGTTCAGCGTCACCGTCGTGCTATGGACCAGCGCTCCGCTCGTTCCCGTTATCGTCAGCGTGGAACTTCCCACCGGCGTACCGGCGCTCGTCGTCACCGTCATCGTGGACGATCCCGTCCCCGTCACCGTCGTCGGATTGAAACTCGCCGTCGCTCCCGTCGGCAACCCGCTTACGCTCAATGCCGTGCTTCCCGTAAACCCATTCAGCGCCGTCACCGTCGCCGTGTACGTCGTGCCGCCGCCCACGGCCACCGATTGCGATCCCGGTGCCGCCCCCAGCGAGAAGTCCGCTGCCGCCGTTACGACCAGCGTCACGGTTGTGGTATGGATCAAGGTTCCGCTTGTCCCGGTTATGGTCAGGGTATAACCACCCACCGGCGTGCCGGCGCTCGTCGTCACCGTCATCGTGGACGACCCCGTCCCTGTCACCGTCGCCGGACTGAAACTCGCCGTCGCTCCCGTCGGCAGCCCGCTTACACTGAAGCCCGTGCTCCCTGTGAACCCGTTCTGTGCCGTCACCGCCGCCGTGTAACTCGTGCTTCCTCCCACCCCCACCGATTGCGATCCCGGCGCCGCCGCCAGCGAGAAGTCCGGACTCCCCACCGTCCCCACCAGTGCCGCCGCCTCCAGCGCAATATTCGCGTCACTCACATTGTTGGCGATATTGGTAAACGTCACCGATAGCGTCTGCCCGCTCGACGCCGCCTTGTACACAAACGTGAACGCTCCCTGCACCGTCGCGCTCGTGCTGTTGACTGCCGTGTTCACATAGTCCGGTGAACTGGCATCGCTCAGGTGCGCCACCATCTTCCCCTGCGCGTGGTACGAATCCACAAACACCATTAGCGTCCGTTGCGTCGTGTCCGCCGGCACCGTGATCTGGAATCCATTCCCCACCCCCGAGATATAGACACCCGTCGTGCTGTTGGTCGCACTCGCCGTCGGCGTCCCTCCGTCCAGGTAAACCCAAACGCATTGTCCGCGTACCGGTTCACCGCTCCCGTCCCCACCACCGTGTAGTTGCTGATCTGCGAGGTCACGCCCGCTTTATGGTCAAAGCTGGTCCCCGACGTCAATCCCCAATGCGCCCAGTCCAGCGTCCCCAGTGTCGTCAGGTTCTGCGTGCCCGACGGCGTCGCCAACGATCCCGCCAGCGATCCTGTCGTTCCTCCGGTCGTGACGTT
This sequence comes from Terriglobia bacterium, assembly GCA_963699935.1. Classification (GTDB taxonomy): domain Bacteria; phylum Acidobacteriota; class Terriglobia; order Terriglobales; family Acidobacteriaceae; genus JAIQFF01. Next base: position 1,043,823 of record CAVOVU010000006.1, on the reverse strand, counting down.
CAGCGTCACCGTCGTGCTATGGACCAGCGCTCCGCTCGTTCCCGTTATCGTCAGCGTGGAACTTCCCACCGGCGTACCGGCGCTCGTCGTCACCGTCATCGTGGACGATCCCGTCCCCGTCACCGTCGTCGGATTGAAACTCGCCGTCGCTCCCGTCGGCAACCCGCTTACGCTCAATGCCGTGCTTCCCGTGAATCCGTTCAACGCTGTCACCGTCGCGGTATAGGCGGTGCCGCTTCCCGGGGCAACGCTTTGGCTGGAAGGCGTTCCGGAAATCGAAGAGTCCGCTTGCCCAGCTCCCAGTTGCACAAAAGTGGCGACTGATGGCACGCCAGAGCTGTTCACCAAGAACAGCATGTACCATCCCGGAGGAGCAATGTTGCCGTTGGGCGGAGCGGTCACAGTAAGCAATCCCTACCCGGCCGTAAAGGACATGCCCACCAGACGCTGATCCATATCAAAAGCGTGAGTCACGGCGCCGTTCCTGACCAGAACGGCGGAAGAGATGCTGGCGGCGTCCGGAGTTTGGACCGTAAATGCGTTACCCCAAGAGATGGAACTGGGCGCGCTGCTGATCGACGGCCGAGTGGCCGCTCCTCCACTCGAGTTGAACAGGTACGCCGGCTTGTAGATCTCGATCGCTGGTTGTAGGAGCCTCGGGTCGGGTTGCCTCCCGCCAACCAGACAGTCGCGTCGGGCAGAAGCAGTGCCACGGAGTGATACAGGCGCTGCGATGCATTCGCTCCAGCGGATGAAAACGTGTTTGTCGCCGGGTTGTACAGGTCCGCATTCAGGCTGAGGGTAGAAGGTCTTCGTCATTGGTTGATCCTCCCAACGCCAGCACATTGCCAGTGGGCAGAATCACTGCATTCATTTCGATACGCGGCTGGGACATGTTGGGGCCGTAGTTCCACTTTAACGAGGCAGCACCCAAATCAATGATTTCCGTAGTGGCTGTGGCCGGGCTGTTCCCGCCCATGATCATCACTTTGGGGTTGTAATTATTCGCCGGCGTCAGCGGAAGCAGAACCGAGGTTCCGTAAGTTCGCTGCCCGCGAATAATTCGTGGTTGCGACGTTTAGGCGTCCAAGTGTTGTTGGCGGGGTTGAAGAGCGCCGAACGTCGTGCCCGATCCGGAATAAAAACGTTGCCGCTGGGCAAGAGGTGCATGCGGGGATAAAGTGGAGGCGTCAAACCTGAATTGTATTGCTGCCTCCAACCCGAACCGACGGTATAAATTTCCACCGCTGTATTCGTGCCACCGTTTCTCGTCCAGTCCGGAAAAAGTCATGATCGCGCCCGTCCCCAACGTGGTCAGCGTCGGATACCAGCGGCCATGGGCCATGTTCTGCACGTTCGGTGAAAGTGTTATTGGATGGGATCGAAAATGGCAGACTTCAGAGAGCCGTAAAATGGATCGTATTGCAGACGTGCCGCTATTGATGAATGGGCGCCCGTCGGGCAGAAGCACCATGCCATTGCAAAACATGTCCCAAGACAGCGTCAGTTGTGTGAATGTCCCCGCCACGGGATCGTAAACAGCCAGCGCCGGACCCATTAGACGAACCATACGGCGGACCCGAGGGCATCCCGACTGGGAAGGTGGACAGTTTCCCGAGCCTGCAACCATCAGGATCTTGCCGTTGTGCATGAGTGCGGCATGAATAGGATTGATGGGCACCGTGGCGGACTGCGTAGTCCATTGCCCTGTGACGTTCACCTGAGCCGTCGCCACCGGAGCGAGCGTAGAAAGCAGTAGGAATAGTAACGACAGGCCGACGAGGCGGCGGAGCGTGGACCTACGCAATTTCATTATTTCCCTCAATGCACACCACTGCAGTCTTTGATGTCTGTTGGTTTGATATTCCGGGGGAGGGGAAACTGCTTTTGCCGAAGCGCTGCTGTGCCACTCGGAGAGCCTCAAAACACTCTCTCGAAAACACTTAGGTGATGGTACCTTCGTAACTGCAGGCTGTCAAGCAGGAAAGAGCTGCGGGTGGGGTCGAGCAGATCAGTATCGAAAATGAGCTAATAGCTTTGTTTTCTGTTATTTGCGTGGGTCTGATCCGGCCCATTATCGCGCCCGGAATTGACCCCCGCTTCAGCCCTCGAATTTCACCGCCGAGCTTGAAAATCGGTCAGGTCAAAATCCACGCAAATCTACTTTCGTTTTATCCAGTGCCAGCAAGAACGCAGGGCAGCATGAAATCTTTGCTCCACAGCCCGCCGGGGACAGAATGTCGCTGCCTGAAGCCTGACCTCGCGGGTGTTAAACCCGGCCTTGAATCTCTGCAATCCGGGACTCTCTTCGCCGGCGCCGCCGAGGTTGAAAACCCGCACCCCTTCTTGCTTCAAGATGGCCGCCACCTGTGCGATCAGAAAGGGAGAGGAACCCAGCTTCATGCCATCGGGCAGAGTTCCGGCAGACTGATAGTACGCGCCTTCACTGGACTTGAGCACCAGGATGGAAGACAGGACCCGGTCGCCATCGATTGCCTGAAAGATTTCGCCGGATTTGCTGGCCAGCAACGCAGATGGCAGCGCCATCCCCAGGCGCTGGATGTCTTCGCCGCGGTTGGCCCGGCGGTCCAGCGAAGCATCAATGAGTTCAAAATGCTGTGCGCAGGCTGATTCCTCCCCACTTCGCCGGATGGTTAGATTTGCCTTGGACGCTCGCGAAATATTCCGGCGATGCTGACTACTGAATCCCTCCAGGACATTTTCGCGTTCCAGATCGAGTATGTACTCAACCCGCAGGCGCCGCGTTAGTTCGCCGGCCAGTTGTGGAATTTCACTGGCGCGCGAGGCAAAAGAATCGATTTGCAAATGCCAAACCTTCATTTCGCGGCAGGCCTCTAAAAGACCTCGCCAGAAGGCAGGGCGGATCGGTCAGGTCAGGCAGTGAAGGGATGGTGAGGGTGCGGCGCAGAAATGAACCGGACAAGAAAGCCACGCAGCCCCAGGTCAGCTGGTTTTCCTCGTCCCCGCCAAGGAAGCAGGACTGGGCGCCCAGCGACCGGAGCGCGGTCGCATACTCCGGGGTATAAAACGGATTAGTCGGATCGCTCGCAGCGACTCGTTCAATCAGCGAGGCAGGCGGCCCGGGCATGAAGCGAAACTGAAGTGGCACGCTCGTCCTCGCAAATCGTTTTTTCCAGACGGTTGGCGTCGATGAAGAACTTGCACGCCCAGTTGGGATACTGAAACGGGGCATAGCCTCCCACGACTGGAAAACTACCCTTCACCGCGCCCCGAGTCTCAGGTGGTCCCTCGAAGCGCACGGTCCGCCGCACGTAACGATTGGCGATGAGCGCCGCATTGCGAAAACGAATGTCTCCAGTTTCCATGAACAAAAGAAACCAGCAGATCGCGATCTGTTCCGTACCGGTCAGGCAACTCCAGGAAACCGTCCCGCGCCACGAACTATCCATGCGTCCAGGAATGAAACCATCGGGCTGCAGCGCCCCCAGCAGTCCTTCTGCTGTCCGGGTCGCGGCTTCGAGGACCTTCTTGTCCCCCGAAAACAGATAGGCTTCAACCAGGCCACGCAACACATAACCGATGGTGTGGCTCAAAGGATTCACCGGGTCGGTCAGACAGCAATGGGCAAACCAGCCTTCGGCATTCTGGTGGGTCAGGGCCCAGTACACATTCCGCATGGCGGCTTCCGCATAGCCTCGGCCCGGTCTGATGCGGGCTGCCTCGAACAATCCCCATGAAGCGTGCGCATCGTAGGTCTTCTCTCCCTGCTCGATAAATGGGCTGGAATGACCCCGCCAACATCCATCGCCATCCTGCGTATTTACCAACCAGTCCGCCGCATGGACCATCGGATCCAGATAAGTCGGGCCAAACTCGCTGACTCCGGCAGCCAGGCCCATCAGGATCTGTCCAGTATTAAATGTCACGGGTACGACCGGAGAGTCGGTGACCGTACCGCCCTGAAATGCACCCGACGGCATCTGGATGCTGACCAACCAGTCCAGCATGGCCTTGGCCCGGTCCAGCAAACCCGCATCTTCGCTCACTCGCGCCTCGCGAATGACGGTGGGAATGACGTAACCGGTGGTTTCCGGATAGGATGTGCTCCAGCCATTCACCAGGCAGAAGTGGCGTGCGACTCCGCCATCGGCTGATAGGGAGTGGTCCTGGGCGCGACCGATCCAGGCCAGGGCCTCAGAGATCGCGCAATCCAGTGGAACATCGTGATGCGGAGTTTCCGCCTTTCGCTCACGACGCATTTCCGCACGGGCGGCCAGTGAGAGCCCGTAACGCGAACGCAAGCTTGAAACCCGGCGCGTGAAGTATTGCAAAGGTGACGAATAGCGCGAACCAACAGGATGGCTCATAAGAAATATTAGGGGGCGGGACTCCGAGGGGTTGAATAAAGTCTAACACAGCTTCGACGGAAGACAAGTCGTTCCTAATTCGTAAACGTTACCAAAGTTTAGGTCTGCACGAGACGCGTCACTGGATGTTCCCAGGCAAAAAGGGAGACCCGGAAAAAACAGGGCCAGGGGGAGCACTACCAGGGAGGGATTGCAGCGCCGGTAGGCTGCCAGGAAGTGCGGCCGCGAGGCCAAAGACCTCGGCCAGACAGGTGGTGGGTCAGTTTCGTGATAAGACACGGCAAGTGCATAAACCACGAAGGGCACGAAGTATCACGAAGGCTTTGTTTTACAGGGTTTCCTTCATGTACCTTCGTGCCCTTCGTGGTTCATGGTCTCCAAACTGACCCCGCTACCGCCAGACAGCACTCTATGACTTGGGGTGTAACTTATGAAGGGAAGCTGCTCGCAGTTCTTTGGCCAGACTTCGTCTTCGCCAAACCATGCTGCGCGCCAGTGTGGCGCTCAAGCTGATCTTCCTTGAGGTCTTCAGATCCGCTCGCAGGATGGTGGCAAAGTGGTCCCGGCTGCGGCTCCAGAGAGGAAGCGAGATGCCCTCGCTTCCGGTCCAGAATTGCACCATCCAGGATGCGCCGCTCCGGTTCTGGCTGGAAGCCGCGGGATGGAGGCGCCGTCGAAACAGCGAGTCAGGCACTTCGACAAACTTGCCGGCCGCCGCTAACTCTCCCAGCAAGGTGTAGTCGGCGCCGGCATAGCTGGGAAGTAACTGGGTATTCGCCAGCACCTCTCTCCGAACCACCCCAAAAATCGCATTCACCCAGTGATAGGCGCGAATCACATAACGGAGCCGGTCTTCAGCCGCGTCGGAACGCAGATCGAAACCGGGATCGGTCGTATCCAGCGGATTGCCATCCTGATCAATGAATCTGGCCTTGCCATAGGCCAGTACCGTGGTCGGGTCCTGATCGAGTACTTCCACACAACGCGCCACGTAATCCGGATCGTGCACGTCGTCGCCGGCCGCCCACTTGAAATATGCGCCGCGCGACCGCAGGAAAAGATAATTGAAATTATTGGCCAGTCCCACATCCTGCGGGCAGCGATAGTACCGCACCCGCTTGTCCTTGGCCGCATAGTCGCGACCGATCACTTCGGTTTGATCGCTGGAGGCGTTGTCCGAAATCAGCAGCTCAAAATCCGTAAAGGTTTGTGCCAATAGCGAATCCAGCGCCTCGGCGAGGAAGCGTTCGCCGTTGCGCACCGGAACACCGATACTGACACGAGGGTTCTTGAGGTCCATAGGATCGATTGGCAAGGTATTGACCACTGCCAGGGAAAGGATATCAGCGCCTCTTTGCAGGCTTGTTCACCCTGCCCGGCGCCCCGGCCATGGCCCGGCTGCCGGCCGTTCCCAGCGTCATTTTACGACAGTAGAAGGCCTCGGCGTATTTGTCGGGCGCGGCGCACTCCACTCCGCGCAGCCGGAGCATGGCCCGGAAGGTATCGTCGGTAAGCCATGCCTTGTTGCTCTGGGTCTGAAACACATCGCAGATGTACTTGATTTTGCGCTCACAGACCGGCTGTTCCAGCGGCACAAAACAGTTGGGCGAGCCCAGGTCCCCGTCGTATTTCGGAATCTCGTACTCCAGGACCAGGTGACGGCGCCAGGTATTCCACGTCAGGTCGCTGATAGTGCGATGGTCCTGATGCCGATCGTTGCGATAGTGGGTGAAAATGAGATCGGGATCCACGTCCTTTTTCATGCTTTCAAAGAAGGTCTTGATCTCCGCGCCCTCATACGGGAAGAAACCATCGCGAAAATTCCTGACGATGACCTTTGGCTGCTTCGCAGCTTTCAGGAACAGCGCGGCGCTGTCTCGGGCCTCACGTTCCCGTTCCCGCCCTGAGCTGAAAACCACCCAAACCACTTCGGCCTGGGAGTACCGGGAGAGAAGATGCAGAATGGTTCCACCGCACCCAATCTCAATGTCATCGGAATGCGCGCCCAGGCACAATATCCGCAGGGGCGTGGATGGATCTTCGGGCAAGTTTAGCGGAAGCATGACACTCCGCCGGGAGCTTCGCTGAGCTTATCGGGCGTCATTGGTTTTCCAGACTTCCCAGGGGGCTGCGCCTCCGGAGTACAAAGCCTCCAGATGCTGCCGGTCCTTGAAGGTGTCCATGCTGGCCCAGAAGCCGTCGTAGGAATAGCCAATCAGCTGTTTTGCCTCCACCAGGCGATGGAAGGGCTCGATCACCAGTTCTTCGTTCTCGTGCATGTACTCGAAGATTTTTTTCTTGAAAATAAAAAATCCGCCATTGATGCGCACGCTGCCGTTGTCAATGGCATGGATCCCTGAAACCAGGCTGCCGTTGCCCGCTTCCACCGAGACCAGGTGATAGCTGAGGTTGGGGCGCACGCAAACGAAGCTGGCGACCTTGTTCTGCTGGTGAAAATGTTCCAGTTGCCGGGGCAGCGGCAGGTCGGTGAGGCCGTCGCTGTAGTTGGCCAGGAATTCCTCTTCGCCCTCGAGATACTTCTCCACTGCCTTCAGCCGCTGTCCAATGTTGGACTTGATGCCCGTGTCCGCGAAGGTAATGCGCCAGTCGTGAATATCGCTGTGCAGCAGTTCCAGGTTCTTGGCCCCGCCCGACAGGATGAAGTCATTGGAGGCGCATTCGTTGTAGTTCAGAAAATAGTTCTTGATGGCGTCGGCGCGATGCCCCAGGCAAAGAATAAAGTCCTTGTGGCCGAAGTGAGCGTAGTACTTCATCACGTGCCACAGGATGGGCCGGTAGCCAATATGGACCATGGGCTTGGGCAGATCTTCGGCATCGCGGATCCGCATGCCCTGCCCGCCGCAAAATAGAACGACTTTCATAGGGACTCTCCGGCTCGGTCAATCCTCATCGGCGGCCTCCTGCCAGGGCGGGCGCACCCACAATTTCCTCCAGCCAGGTCTCGCCGCGGAAGTGACGGTACTGTTCCGCGCGCAGCTGGTCGCCCAGGCGGTTGGGCGGCAGGGTAACATCTTCGTAAGTGATGACGGCGTCTTTGGCGACATCACGAGTCAGGACGCAGTCTTCCACCAGGCCTTCCGGCAGATAGTGCTTGGCGCACATTTCGTCGGCGTTTACCGCTTCGCCGTAGGTCATGTACATGCCGTAGTCGTCGAGCACTTCGCCCGCCTTCAGGTCGCGCTTGGCCACGGCGCAAACCTCCACCATCGGGCCGCCCAGCGGCTTGGCCACGGAATCGCGGAACAGCACCACGCGCGCGATCGAGTTCGGCACCTCGAAGTGCACCAGGTGGTAGGGATGGAAGAACGGATACAGCGGGCCCTCGCCCATCTTGTACAGGCTCAGATAATGCTGCTGCTTGGGATCGGGATGTTCGGCCAGACACGTAGAACTTGGTGAGCGGCGTGCCCACAACATAATCCACAATGCCGCCCAGCTTGCGCGCCTTCTCGACGTCATAAAGCCTGCCGATCTTCATGACGTCTTCCTTGTATTCCATGCCGCGCGACATGCCTCGCGACTGCACCTGGAAGCCGGTGGCATTGGCCACGATGGCCTGCTCGAAGCTGATCTTCGAACCATCGGCAAAGCTGGTCACCATGGCCGGGTTCTGTTTCCATTTTTCGGCGAAGCCTTTCTGCGTGGTGGGATTGCGGTACGGGTCCTGCAATCCTTTCACGTTGCCGATGACTCGCGGCGTCAGTCCCAGACCTTTGACCCAGCGATAAAGGTTGATCTGCAGGCCGGGCTCATCGCCATCGCAAGCCGAAAAGATTACGCCATGTTTTTCCGCATAGACCTGCAAAATCGGCCCGATGGTGGCATCGATCTCGGCGTTGAGCAGAATGACGTCCTTGCCGTGCTTGAACGCTTCGAAAGCGACGCGCGCGCCGAACTCGACCGAGCCGGTCACGTCCACCAGCACATCGACTTCCTTGGAGCGGGCCAGCAGGAAGGCGTCTTCGGTGACCACGGTCTTGCCTTCACGGATGGCGAGATCGACCTCATCCTGCTTCGCAGGCGCAACCACGTCCTTCACGCCGCAGTAGGCGCACAGGTCGAACGCCCTTTGCACCTTGCGGTTGTAAACCGCCACCATGCGCATTCCCGTCATGGTGTTGACGATGTGGTTCCCCAGGCCCTGCGACATGAAGCCGGCGCCGATCAGAGCCACACGAATGGGCCGGCCTTCTTTTTCCCGCGCTTTTAATGCGTTATCTACAAGAATCATGTTGAAATTCCTTCAGTATCAGCTCAGAGCTATTTACCGTTCTTTCCCGATCCCACGCCGGCCGGTTCCTGCCGCCCCTGGCCCATGCGCCGTTTGACCTCGGCTCCCTGTTCGTCCAGCAGTTTCCAGACTGCGTCCTTCTCCGAAATCACCGACACCGGCAAAGGCCACTGCAATCCCAGCTGAGGATCGTTGTACATCAGCCCGCCTTCGGAGCCGGGAGTGTAGAACTCGCCGACCTGATAGCTGGTTTCGGTCTTGTCCCGCAGCACCTGGTAGCCGTGCGCGAAGCGTTCCGGCACGTAGAGCGCGCGGTTGTTGTCCTCGCTCAATTCGACGGCCACGTGTTGCATGTAAGTCGGGCTTTCGGGCCGCAGATCGACGATGATGTCGAGGATCGCGCCCCGGGTGGCGCGCACCAGCTTGGTTTCAGGCGCGGGCGGAAACTGGAAGTGCATGCCGCGCAGTGTCCCCTGCTTGTGATTGAAGGCGATGTTGGCCTGCGCGATCACCGGCTTCAGGCCGTGCTGCTCGAACTCATGCTGACAGAAGGCGCGGGCGAAAAACCCGCGCGAATCCTCGCGGCGCTCGATGTCGATGATGAACGCGCCTTTCAACTTTGGTTTCCGTGAAAATCATCTGGATCACTTCCCTTTCGTTTTACCCGATCTGGCACAGCCTGTTTCGTTCAGCTTCGAATCAGCGCACGCCCGCCGGCGTGGCTGCGGCCGCGGTCCAGCGCAATCCCGCGTCCAGTTGCTTGTCCCGCAGCAGCCCGCGGATGTAATCGATCCGCGAGTAGCGCGTGCTCTGGAAATCTTCCAGCGTAAGGTTGACCGCGCGATAGGCATCGTAGAGTTCACGAACTCCCTTGCGCGCGTTCCACTGCGGCTTGAATGAAGGAACCAGCCGGCTGATCTTGCTGCAATCCACCCGGTAGCAGCGCTTGTCGGGCCCGGCGCCAGGAGCAAACTCAATCTGGCAGTTAGGCACGACTTCCTTCACCATGTCCGCCAATTCGTGAATGCGGTAGTTCTCCTCATTGAGCCCGACGTTAAACGCCTGGTTGCAAACCACATTCGCCGGCGCAGTCATCAGCGCCAGGAAAGCGCGCGAAATATCCGCAATGTGCACAATCGGACGCCAGGGCGTTCCATCGCTCTTCATCAGCACCTGGCCGGTGGTCATGGCAAAGGCCACCAGGTTGTTCAGCACCAGGTCAAAACGTAGTTTGGGAGAAACCCCGTAAGCCGTCGCATTTCTTAGATATACAGGGCAAAAGCTGGCGTCTGCCAGTGCCGAAAGGTCGCGCTCCACCAGCACTTTGGATTGACCGTAGGGGGTCACTGGGTTGAAGCTGCTGGTTTCATCCAGCATGTCGTCCCCAGCCGAGCCGTAAGTGCTGCAGGAGGACGAAAACAGGAAGCGGGGAACGCCCGCTTCTTTGGCTTTGCGCGCCAGCCGCACCGAGCCCAGATGATTGATGTCGAAAGTCAGCTGCGGATCCAGATTCCCCAGCGGGTCATTGGAGAGCGCCGCCAGGTGGACCACCGCGTCAAATCCCTTCAGGTCGGAAGCCTCCACATCCCGCAGGTCCTTGACAATCTCGGGCACCACGACCGGCTCGGCGCCGAAGGTGCACGAGCGGTACAGATGCGTGTCCAGCCCGACTACATCGTGGCCCGCCTCAAGAAACATTGGGACCAGCACTGTCCCGATATAACCACCATGCCCCGTAACCAGTACTCTCATTCGTTGTTCCTTTCTCTCAATGCTCGATCTGGTATGTGGACCCAAAGCCGGCCACTCAGATTCTAGCCTTGAGCCCTCATGATTCTGAAATGGAGTTACACTCGTGACCTACCGCAAGTAACCGTCCTTAACCGACCGGCGTAGTGGCGGCCTCCAGGCCGTTGCGCGACCGATTTGCCTCGTTTCGGCGTTCCCTCCACTGTCGCAGCTGTGCCATAAGCTCTTTGCGGAACATCAGCCAGAGGGAAAATGGGACCAGCGGAAGCAGGGCGGCAATCTGTACGAAAAACATGAACAGACTGTGCACCGGCCAGTAATGTTCAGCCACCACGCAAGCCACGGTAAAGGGCACCGCCGCCAGCCCGGTGCGAATCCAGGTTTGCCACAGAAAGGTCCGAAGGGGAATCGACAGCAGTTTCGAAATGTAAGCCGGCCACAACACCAGTTCGCAGAACACGCTGGGAATGGCCGACCCCCAGGCCACGCCATAGATTCCCATGCGGCGCACCAGGATGACGCTCAGAGTCAGGTTGGCCACAGCCTCGCCGATGGCCCAGAAGGCGATGCGCTTGTGTTTGGCCATCCCGAAGACGATGCCCACGCTGGTGGTGTTGGCGGAGGCGAAGAGCACGGAGAGCAGGAGAATCTTCATCACTGTCCCCGATTGCACGGCATATTGATCGCCCATCCACAGGCGGATAAAGGTGTTGCCGCGGAAAAACAGAGCGGCTTCAATGGGAAGAGCGATGACCAGGGCGGCCCGGGTCCCGTGCAGAACCAGCCGCCGCAGATTGTCGTAGTTCCCCACCGCGTCATAGCTGCTGGCCAGGGGGGTGAAAGTCGAAGTCATCGACGTAATGATGTTGCGCGCATAGGCGATCAACATTCCGCCGATGGCGTACATCGTGACCGCAGCCGGAGACAGAAACGCGCCGACCACCAGGTTGTCCGAGTAATAAGCAACCTGGACGGCGATGTGGATCAGGAAAACATAAAAACTGTAGTTCCACAGTTTTCTGACCGTCTGGCCATCGGGCCGCCCAAACGCGATCGTAAGCTGGGGAAAAACCCGGAAGGCGAGGAAGACGGTGGCGCTGTTGGCTACGATGGCGGTGCACAAATCCCACGTCGCCAGCGCCAGGATGCCGTGTCCGGAGCGCAACAGCCAAACCACTCCCGCCGCCCGGAAGCAGGTCTGCAGAATGGAGACCGCGCTGATCAGATCGAAGCGATGAAAGGCGGCCAGCACACTGCCAAAAACACCCGACCACAGGGTAATGGCGACGCTGATACAGGTGACCAGGATGGCCAGGCGGGCGTCATTTTGCAGCGCTACCGGAATGACGAAGATGTGATGAAAAACGATCGACAGGACCAGCCCGGCCACAATGATCGCCAGACTGATCCAAAGCCTGATCCACAATGCAGCCGAAACCGCCTGGCTGGATTCGTCATGCTTCCCCTGCGCCGATCCTGTGGTCACAAACCGGCTGACCGCCCCCCGCAACCCCAGATCGAGCAGGTTCATGTAGGAGACGAAGGCCAGGGTCAACACCCAGACGCCGTAGGTCAGGTTCCCCAGATGGTGCACCACGAAGGGCGAAAGAAAAAATCCGACCAGCGTGGTGACCGCCAGGGCCACCCAGTTGGAGAAAACGTTCTGAACTATGCGCCGTACGCGCGGCATAAAAAGATCAAATCTCCCAACTTCTGACAACGGTTAAGAAAGTCTTGCGTTTTTGAACGGGCGGCTTTCAGGGTTTCTCAATCCATGCGATCAAGGCGCACTACCAGGAAAGCCCGCGATATTTCGTTATTCCCGGCAACGACCGTTCCTTGCTCATACGCACCAGATCGATGACCTCGACGTTCCCGTTCAAGCCCTGCAGCGCTTTGGCGAACTCGGGACGGTTCTGGTTCACCACCACGGCCTGGCACTGCCGCAGAGTGTCCCCGATGTCGGGGCGCAATATGTCCTTGATCTGCGGCAACTGGCGTTCCAGGTATTCGCGATTGCTGCCCAGCATGGTCTTGAGGTCGATGTCGGGATCGCATACCAGGGTGTCAATGCCATCCTGCCACAGGGCGCGGATCAGATCGACCACCGGACTTTCTCGCAGGTCATCGGTCCCGGCCTTGAAGCTCAGTCCCAGGACTGCAACCCGCTTGACATCGAGTTCGTGAACTTTGATGCGCGCTTCCTCGATTTGCAGACGATTGCTGGGCAGGATGCCTTCCAGAATTGGCAATTCCACTCCCAGCCGCCGCGCGGTCAGAGTCAGAGAGCGCAAGTCCTTGGGCAGACACGAGCCTCCGATGGCAAATCCGGGCTTGAGGTAAGCCGGCGAAATATTGAGCTTGGTGTCGGCGCAAACCATTCCCATGACTACATGGCTGTCGATGCCAAGGCGGGCGCAGACCCGGCCAATCTCATTAGCAAATCCCACTTTCACCGCGTGGAAGGCATTGTTGGTCATCTTGAGGACTTCCGCTTCCTCCAGCGCGACCCGGTAGATAGGGACATCGATGCCTTGATACAACTCGCGCACGCGATCGCCGGAACGCTGATCGAATTCGCCGATCACGGTATAAGGAGGATTCAGGAAATCATTGATGGCGCTGGTCTCACGCATGAATTCAGGGTTGCTGGCCAATCCGAAATCGGCCCCGGCGCGCCGTCCCGAGTGCTCTTCCAGAAGTTCCCGCAGCGTACCGCGGGTGGTGCCGGGGAACAGGGTGCTGCGAACCACCACCACGTGGTAGCTGCTTCCCTGCCGCAATCCGCGGCCAATCTCGGTGGCGACGTTGCGCAGGTAGTTGAGGTTTTGGCCCCCGTCGGCCGCCGACGGCGTGCCCACGCAAATCAGCGAGATGTCGGCGTTGGCGATGACGGAAGCCCCATCCTGCGTGGCTTTGAGCCGTCCGCTCGCCACTACCTTATGGATCAACTCCTCCAGGTTTGGTTCCCGGATCGGGCTGCGGCCGCCATTGATGGCGTCCACCTTCGCGCGGTGAGGCTCCACCCCAGTCACTTCATGGCCTAATTCTGCCAGGCAGGCTGCCGATACCGTGCCCACATACCCTAGTCCCCAAACCAACACTCGCATGCGGCTATTCTCCATATGACGTTTACGATTGCGGCGTTTATGCCCGCCGTAAGCTGGTAGAAAAAATCTGGGGGAGAAAAATCTCTCTTGTGCGGCCTACCATTTACATCCACCCGTTGCGGCCGTCAGCTTTGGTGGTATAGGGAAGATATCACGGCAGCATCAGCCGCAGCAGGATCGAAAGACCATGCATTTTGGGGTTCGCATCCCGCTCCAGACCGGGATACTTCTCTGTAGATTACCTAGGTACCGGGTCCGATGCCAGTGGACACTGGCGCTCCAACTGCCGCAGAATGTGTTGTCAGGATCGTTCTGCAACCTATTCCAGCAGATTTAAGCCTGAAGGCCTGACCAACCAAGCTGTGCGGCAGATAGTCGCGAACAAACGCCGCGAAAACGAACCGATGATCAACGATTTTGCACCTATTCTTGATGCCACCAGTCTGCCGTGTTGCCGAATGTCGGGCACCGTGACCGGCCCTTTCCGATTCTTCCGCAACACCAGCTCAGAGCCAGGATGGTGAAACCGCATGGTGAAGTCGCAGAGGCGCTGGCTGGTGCTGACGCAATACTATCCGCCCGAAATTGGCGCGCCTCAAATCCGTTTGCGCGCCCTGACCCGTCATCTCCATAAATTCGGCATTGACGTAGAGGTGCTCACTGCCATGCCGAACTATCCCGCCGGCAAGATTTTCCCTGGCTACGCCGGCAAGTGGAGCCTGACCGAACAACTGGACGGGGTGCGCGTCCGGCGTACCTGGGTGTATGCCGCCACCGGTAAATCCGTCCTGGTGCGCCTGGCCAATTATTTCAGCTTTACCACGACTGCCCTGTTTGCCGCATTGTTTGGGCCGCGGCCGGACGTTCTGTTCGTCGAATCGCAGCCCCTGTCCCTGGGAGTAATCGCCATCCTGATGCGATACCTGCGGCGCGTTCCTTACGTGTACAACGTGCCCGACTTGCAGGTGGACGTCGCCCGGCAAATGGGTTTCCTGAGTAATTCCCTGTTCTTGCGGGTGGCGCTCGCGGCCGAGAACATGTTCCTGAAAAAATCCTGGAAGGTCTCGACCGTCACCCACGGTTTCATCGAGCACTTTGAAAGCAGAGGCTTGCCGCGCAATCAGATCACCTTCCTGCCCAACGGAGCGGACACTGATTTTCTCAGGCCGGAAGAACCCAGTGCCGCGCTGCTGGATCGTTGGGGCGTTCGCGGCAAAAAGGTTTTCCTTTACGTCGGGACCCACGCCTACTATCACGGCCTGGACGTTCTGATCGATGCGGCCGCATTGTTGCGCGACCACCAGGACATTGTCTTTCTGATGATCGGCGACGGTCCGGAACGCCAGCGCCTCAAACAGAAGGCCGCGGACCTCAAACTGACCAACATCATTTTTGGCGAATCTCCCTACGAGGAAATGGACCAGCTGTATTCGATCGGATACGCCTCCATTGCCACCCTGCGCCAGATCGACGTGGCTAAAACCATGCGGCTTTCGAAAGTGTTCCCCTCATTGAGCTGCGCCGTTCCGGTGATTTACGCCGGCGCCGGCGAGGCCGCGGAGCTGTTGCAGGAAAAGAAATGCGGAATCGTCACCGAACCTGAAAATTCAGCCAAACTCGCGGCTGCAATTTCCGGCCTGGCGGAAGACCCGGACCTGCGCCAGGCGCTGGGCTCGGCGGGAAGAGCGCTGGTGCAGCAAGAATACAGCTGGGCCGCCATTGTCGGCCGCTGGCTCAAGGAAATCGGTCTGGCCGATTCCTGATTCCCGGCCAGCCCTGTCGGGCAATTTTCTACCCGCCTGTCCCTGCCCCTCCAGTCTGCTGGTTATCGGAGGGGCGCAGCAATCCGGCATAAATCTCAATCAGCGAACGCGCCCGGGCTTCCGGGGTGTAGTCCGTTTCCACTTTTGCTCGCGCCTGCCGCGCCAGATTGATCGCAGTGCCGGGATTGGAGAGCAGCAGGTCGATGGCCTCTGCCATCGCCACCGGATTCTGCGGCGGCACCAGCAACGCGGTCTCTTCATGGGTGACGATCTCCGGAATTCCTCCCACCGGCGTGGCGATCACCGGAATTCCCGCGGCCATGGCCTCCAGCAATACGTTCGGCGATCCCTCACTGAGCGACGGAATCACCACCAGGTCCGCGGCCTGATAATAGCGGGCGATATCCGGGATATGGCCGGCCACTGTCACCTGCCGCCCCAATCCCATGGTCCGGATGGCCTCGATAATCTGCGGGCGCGCCGGGCCATCGCCGGCCAGGATCAGGCGCACCGGTTCAGCCGCACGCATCTGCCGCACGCGATCGATGGCGGCCACCAGATCCAGTTGCCCCTTTTCCTTTGAGAGGCGGCCGATGCACAGGATGATGCGCTCCTCCGGTGCAATACCCAGCTCGGTTCTTCGGCGTTGCCGGGTGGCGGCATCGACGGGTACGGGACCGTCGGAGATTTGCCGCACTGCATTGTGCAATACCGTGATTCTCTCCCCGCGTATGCCCGAGCGCGCCAGTTGCCGTTCGAACGGACGGTTCATGGTCACGATTCGTGCCGCCGCCCGCAGCGACCACCGATCCAGACGGTTGTAGATCGGCGAGCGAAAATCCTCATTTGTATATCCGTGGTGAAATGCCAGCCAGGGGGTTCCCTTCCAAAGCCCGGACAAGCGCACCAGGAAATGGGATTTCACATGATGAGTCTCGATCACGTCGGGACGGACACTGGCGACCAGTTGTCGCAGCTGCGCCAGAACCCCGAGATCAAAGCGGAAGCGTTCCGCGATCGGGTGCACGGCAATCCCCAGTTCCGCCGCGCGCTGGCGAAAGGGACTGGTTTTCCCCTCACCTGCGCCGGAACCCTGGGGACGCTGAAATGTCACCATGGAAAGTTCGGCTGCCCCGGCGTTTTTCTGCTCCTGGCACACCCGATGAAACTCAAACATGTTTTTGGCCGGGCCGGTGATGGTCTCCTCTTCGGCGAGGGCCAGCACTCGGACCATTCCGGGGATGGAACCCGTTTCAGCGTCCGGCAAGGCGACTGGTCCCGTTTGGTTTTTCGGCATTGGGTGGTCCAACTTCAACTCAACGCTCCGCACCGCATGCAGATGGAGTGCGGGTTTGTCCAATTCCAACTTCATGTCCACGCCCCTCAATCAGAAAATCAGCGGACGGCGGTCACGATCAGGATCTGGCCGTGCATATCGTTGGCCATCGAATCCGCCAGACGGACGGCGGCGTAGGAAAGCGGGAACAGGGGCAACAGCGCGCGGGGCCTGCCAGATCAGCCGCGGAGCCGCGCACTCATGGCATGCCGGTCCTCGGGAGAGGCGCGCCACGACAGAATCAACTTCCACATGGCATAAAAGCGGGCCAGGTAATAAACGTGATAAAGCAGCATGGCCTGGAGCAGGGAGTAGGCTGCGGTTTTCGTGCTGGCGATGCGATACACAATCGTGAGCGCCGGAGCCAGGTTGACCAGCAGGACGAAAATCGCCAGCCGCAAATAAAGCGGCACGGGAGTCACAAACAGGATGGCAACCGCAGCCAGGCAGGCCAGAAGATGGACGAAGGTGACCAGCAGGGGCTTGCTCAAGCCTTCATTCTTCAACATTCCGAACATGCCCATGCCGCGCCAGGTGTGCTTGCGGAAAAATATGGGGAGGGTCTTGTCTCCGGCAAGATGCACGGCGTGAACGGCGTGCGCCTGCACCATCTTAAAACCGCTCTGGACCAGGCGCGCTCCCAGGTCCGCATCTTCACAACCGATCATCTTCTCGTCAAATCCGCCGACCTGGAGAAAGGCCTGGCGCCGGACCACGAGGTTTCCGGAATTGATGTAGTTGACCGCGCCGTTGCGTTGCGCATGCAGGGCATCCCAGGTTTTTTCGACCCAGGGGGGCGAATCCTCAAGCCCAACTTTTGAACCCGTAACGTCGGCGCCGGAGCGCAGGACGCCGAGCGCCTGGGAAAAATAGTCGGGGACAATGCGGCAGTCCGAATCGATGAAGGTTAGAAATTCCCCATCCGCCAGGGACGTTCCGTGGTTCCGCAAGGCCCCCACCGTGACCCCGCGAAGCTGCTGCACCCGGGCGCGGGCGCCGTACTCGGTTTGCAGGATTTCGTAGGACCCGTCATCCGATCCATTGTCCAGCACGATCAATTCGGCATTGCCGTATCGCTGCATGGCGTCGAGAATCGAGTCCAGCGAGGCACGCAGATGCTCCCGAGCGTTAAGGACGGGCATGACGACGGAGAATTTGTCTTTAGATTCAGGCATTTAGCTTACCAGCGCAGCCCGGCCGCCGGGCACGCCTTTCCTTCTCCCGAATCCCCGCCGGCGGCGGCCGGAGGGGCGTGCCGAAGCGCCACGGACCCATCCGTCAGCGGTAAAATTGAAATTGATTCGCGGTTCATTGTAAGTGATTTCCGCTGCAGCAGCGGCGCGCCTTGAGGCGCCTGTCGGTCATGCACTTCCGCGAGGTACTTCTGAGTGTGTTTTGGTGACGGCATGTACCTTTGTGACCTTCACGGCTGCCGGCGGTTTCCGCACAATGGTATTAGTCCATCAGAGGACGAATCCCAGTTAAAGAGACGATTGATCTGATGTCCGCCTTTGAACCGTCAGTCGGATGCTTTGCGAATGACGCGGCCAGTGGTGAGTGTCAAATGCAACCCGGGTTGAGCCCACGTTAGTCGGTTGAGCTTGTCGCCCGGGTGACAGCAGCAAAATGGAATCTCTGGGAAAAATTCGAAATCCAAACGGGTCAGGGAGTGTTGCCATGAAATCGGTCCTGTTAACGGTCATGTTGCTGGTCGCAGTGGGGGCAGCGGCACAAACGAACTATTATGTTTCCACTTCGGGCAGTGATGCCAATGACGGGTCTGCGGCACGTCCCTGGGCCACGATCGGCCGCGCCAGCTCGGCGCTGGTGCTGGGGGCGGGAGGAGCGGTGGTGAACGTGGCGCCCGGCAGTTATGGCGCGGTCAGCACTGCGCGTTCGGGCTCCGCGAGCCAGCCCATCGTTTACAAGTCCACCACGAAATACGGGGCCAGGATCGCATCCAGCGGGGGCTCGGTCTGGGCCAATACCGGCGCCTACGTGACCATCCAGGATTTTGAGGTGACTGGCTCGGGGAACAATTGCATCGGCATCATCACCTACAGCGGCAACACACAAATCGTGGGCAACTGGGTGCATGACATACCGGCTCCGACTTCGACCTGCGGCGACGGCACCGGCGGGGCAGCCATTGACAGCTACAGCTCAAGCAACTCGATGTCGTCGGGAAATATCAATACCAAAATCATCGGCAACATCGTGGACAACGTAGGCTCGGGCGCGACCCAGGGCTGCAACAATCAGCACGGCATCTACGTGGCCAGCCCGCTGGCCCTGGTGCAAAACAATATCGTCAGCCGGGTTTGCGGCATGGGCATCCACATTTACCACTACACCACCAATGAGGTGGTCACCAACAACGTGGTCATCAATAATTCCGAAGGCGGCATCCAGAATACGGCCGACGGCGGCGTGGTCTGCAACGACCACTCCACGGTGAGCAACAACATCGTGGCCAATAACGGCGGGTTGCGCGGGGCGCTTTCCGTGGGCGGAATCACCGAACTTTCGGGCTGCACTGGATCCGGCAACGTTTACCGCAACAACATCCTCTACGGCAACTCCCCCAATGCGATTCAGTATCCCCATGGGGCTCGCACCGAGAGCGGCACCATTGTTCCCAGCGCGGCCCAATTCAATGCCCTGTTCGTTAACTACACGGGCAATGCAAAAACCGGAGACTACCGGCTCAACCCGGCCTCGGTCGCCGTGGATGCGGGTCTGAGCAACGTTTGCGCGTCGGGAGGAATTACGCCGTGCATCGCTCCCACCGACTTTCTGGGAAGCGTCAGGCCGCAAAGCGGCACCCTGGACATTGGGGCGTTCGAAACCGGGGCGGTTGCCGCTTCGGCCCCCAATCCGCCGACGGGATTGACGGCAACCGTACAGTAAACCGCAAATCAGATTACTCAATCACAGGGAATGCGGGCGCGCCAGGCGACCCGCATTCTGCATTTGATTGCCCTGCGCCTGTCTGGCTGTAAACCTGCGTACCTAGAGCCAGGATCATCCAGGTAAGCCAGAAGGTCTTTCTCCCACATAAGGTCAGCGAAAAATGCGCTGATAATCAGCGCCCAGCCTGCGGCTTCACAAGCTACCAGCCAGATGCCCCGTTCGCCTGACCGACTGGCCGCGGAACTGCTTTCCCAGCCATACCTGCGAGCGCAACGCCAGCAGGAACAACAACAAACCGATCGCGCCGCATTCCACCGCGGTCTGAAGGTAGATGTTATGGGCACCCGCGATCCTGGCCGCGGAAGTACGGGGCATACCCCGCGTACGCCGTATAAGCCATGGGAAAATTGCTCACTCCGGCCCCGAAAATTCCGAAATGCTTCAGCATCTGGACTCCCACGTGCCAGATATCCAGACGCCCGGCGCCCCCGGTCTCGCTTGCCTGATGGAGCCGGTTAAAGAAATTGGCGGGCAAGAGCATCACCAGCCCGCCCACTGCGGCGCAAACCGCGAGAATGCGGGCATTCATACCCAGTCTGAACATGAACACGGCAGTCATCACGAGTAAGGCGAGCAAGGCTGCGCGGGATTGCGTGAGCAAGACTGCCAGGATGAGTACGCCGCAGATGCCCAGAATGATGGCCTTCAGCAAGCGTCCTTTACTTGCAAAGAAGGCCGCCACGGCCAGCGCCAGCGGCAGCATCAGCCGGGTGGCGAACAGGTCCGGATTTACGACTGAACCGCCGATGACCAGCGAGCCTCGTACGGGCCCGAAAGCGCGATAGCCGATCCCGCTGGTAGAACTCGGCGACGGAGTAGGCGGCAGCCAGTGCCCCGATCAGAATCAGCATCCGGACAACCCGGCCAAACTCCTTTTCTTCCAGCCGCATCGAAACCGCCGCCAGGTAAAGAACCAGCAAAGCAAACGCGGTGGGCATGCGCAGCAGGACGGTTTGCGGATCAATCGCCCACAGCGCCGTGAGGGCTCCCCAGGCGACCATTAAAGTCCACCACAACGCTGCCTTCGGGGGCATCTGCAGTCTGCGCCGAACCACTGCCGTGGCCAGCAGAATGCCGGCCGAGCCCGCCCCTACAAAGAAGCCCACGGCCTTTCCTCCGGAACTGTCGCTCATGGCACCGCTTTCAAAGAGAACCAACGCGGAGAAGGCTCCCAGGGCACACTCGACCGGCCAGCGCAGAACGACTGGAATGCAGACCAATCCAGCCACCACGATCCATCTGCCCTGACCTATGGCGATTCCGAGCACCAGCGCGCAGACCACCGCCAGAGCCACCAGCAAGAGGTGGTAAACGGAATCGAGCGCGAACAGGTTTCTCGCAGTTGCGGGTGATGCCATATTAATTTTTAGTTCCCAGCCGACTTGCCGAGGATACCGACAGTGCAGCCAGTAGGACTACCTCTCACCGGACAGCAACAAAGATTCCGCGCTCTCTGAGCCCTGGCCGCCGCTTCCGGCCACGACCGCCAAATCTCGACGGCAGTTTGGAGCCGACGCCTCGGGATGAGTGGCCCCCTCCAACACATCGGCAAACCGCAAAGCCATTTCCCGATGAGTATAAGGAGAGATAGATTGTGCATCACCCTGATAAGCGACGCCCCCGCTGGAGCGGTATTCCGCGTACCAGGCGCGCAGCACGCTTTTCAATTCGTTCCGGGAGAGGGGATGCATTCCAGCCCGGGTCTCGTCCAGGAGCTCGCTGACCACGCCGCGTGCGCCTCCGATGGCCAGGATGGGCCGCCTGGAGCCGAGGTATTCGAATACCTTTCCGGTGTGCTGCCCGGTCTCCCGGGGGTCTGACCAGCAGAGCATCAACAGGAGTTGCGACTCCTGCTGACGTTGCAGGGCTTCTTCGCGGCTGACTGTGCCGGCGATTTCAACCACGTCCTCGAGCTCAAAGCCGCGAGCCAGCGGGGCGACCCAGGGCTCTGTCGGACCGTAGAAGCGGACGCGGACCGTTTCGCGGAGGATGACGCCCTCTTGAATCAATTCCTGTAAGGCTTCAAACAGAGGAGTAGGATCCCGTTTCCCCTGGTAAAGTCGCCCGGTGTAAGTAATGGTGAACAGCCGGGTGAGCGGGTGCTTCGAGGGCGGGAAGTCATCCTCATCGAAACCGTTGGTAATACAGAAAACCGGCTTGGCGGGATAGCGTGACCGCAGCTTTTCCGCCCAGGGCTCGGAAACGCTGACCAGGGCATCGGCGTCGCGCAGGGTGCGTCGTTCAACCGGCCGTTCGAGTCGGCGCAGGAAGTCGTTACCCTGGGCCAGGTTTTGCGACCAGAGGTCGCGGAAGTCCGCGATCCAGGGAGAGCCGAAGATTCGTTTGGCCTTGCGCCCGATCAGGTGACCGGAGATAGGCGGAGAGGTGCTCAAGATCGCATCTATCTTCGCAGTCTTCTTGAGTTCGGTCAGCGCCTGCAAGGCAAAAGGTATCCATCCCTTGGTGGCATCGGGAAAAGTAATGAGGTAACGCATGAGGGAGAGGATTCTGGTATGCAGGTGGGTAGAATCCCGCTCTTGCGCCACCGACAGGCTTAACTGCTCGTGCAGGCTGCGCGTGCCTTCCAGGCCGAGCCTGACCTTCCAGGTCTGCAAGACATCTTTATATTCCGTCTCGACGACCGGCGCGCCGCCGGGGCGGGTCCCGGGTAATCTCACGGTCAGCACGATCGGCTGCCAGCCCAGGCGAGGCAGATACTTCACCAGGCCCGCGGGACGAATTCCGCCTATTTCCGGAGACGGCGGATAAGTCTGGGCGATGAGTAGAACGTGCTTCATGAAAAATTTCAGTAGCGCGCTGCTTTCGGTGTCGTCCTGATTGATAGTGCGGTACGAATCCGCGGCCGGGCGGTTCCGCACGATGGCACTAGGGCCGCGGAGGCCTCGGCTTGCCCACGCGCTGGACCGCATTCAGCATCAACTGCACGGTATCCAAATCCTTGGCCTGCAATTTGCCGGCGGGAATGCGAGTCTGGGTTATGTCCTCCAACTTCTGCACGATATCGATTAAGGCCAGCGAGTCGATGAGGCCCGACGAAACCAAGGGCGTATTCTCGTCAATTTTCGCTTCCGGGCGCCGCATGACGTCCCGCACCAGATAGTCAATTATTTGTTGTGCTTGATCCGACACCAGTAAGGTCTCCTTGTCCAGCCTGCAGTTCGGGATGCTCAGAAATTAATTTCTCCCGCGTGGTTGAGCGCGCCGGCTTTCCGGCCGTGCTTTTGACGATCCAGCGTGGAGGTTTAAGGTAAATGGCGCGTGCGGCCACGCCCAATTCAGCCGCGATCGAAGTCCTCAACTGGGCCTCGATGGCCTGCTTCCGGCTGAGCGATTCTTCCTTTCGAACCTCAGCCACCACGATAATCTGTTCGGTGCCGAGTTCGGCGTTACAAAAGCCGAATGCCACCACCCGGCCGTCCTGGATTTCGGCGTGGGCGGAAACGATTTCCTCTACATCCTGGGGGTACAGATTCTCGCCGGCAACAATAATGAGGTCCTTCTTGCGGCCGGTCACATACAGTTCACGATCCCATTGGAAACCCAGGTCGCCGGACTGATACCAACCGTCGCTCAACGCTTTCGCGGTGAGATCGGGACGATTGTAGTAGCCGTTCAACATGGCATCACTCCGGATCCAGATCTCGCCCACGTTTCCCGGAGGCAAGTCCTGGCCCTGGTCGGACACGATCCGCACTTCGGTTCCGTCGAGGCATTGGCCTGAGGATACCAAACACAGCGCACCCGCAGTATCCGCTGCAACTTCACGGACCTGACTGCGGCGCAAGCTGTTCGGCTCCACCCAAACCCGCGCGGGATCGAGCTTCCCATTAGTTTTTGATTGGGTTACCGCGAAGACGGTCTCAGCCATGGCGTAGGAACTCTGCAGAACATGGGGCGGCAGGTTCGAATTCCGGTAAGCCAAAAGAAATTCATCGATGCTGGCCGCCCGGACAGGCTCAGAACAGTTGATCAGCATGCGCAAGGACGAGAGATCGAATTCTGAGCGATCTCTTTCGGGGACCCGCCGGGCCAGGAACTGCAGGGTGAAATTCGGCACCCATCCCAGGGTGCACCTGTATTCCGAAATCAGTTGCAACATGCTGCCCGGCTGCATGACCCAGTCCGTGGGCGACTGCATCACCACCGGCAAATGACAAACCAGGGGAAGGATGAAGCATGCGATCAGGCCCATGTCGTGATACAAGCGGCAGCCAGCTGTAAATACAGTCCTGGGAGGAAAGCTCCAGCGCTGGTCCCAGATGATTGATCTGGCGAAGCACGGCGGCGTGCGACAGCGCGACTCCCTTCTGCAGGCCGGTCGTGCCTGCCGAATGCTGAATGAAAGCGACTTCGTCGGGGTCAACCGTTCGATCCAGGATTGCAGCCGAGGCGGCTCACTGATGGCCGGAGAGCGCACCAGGCTCGTATCGTCTCCCAGGCTGATGTGCTGCGCCAGTTCCTGGGGAAACTCTTCGTCAACAACGATCAGCCTGGCCTTCAAATTGGCCGACGTCCCGGCCAGTCCGAACCTGTATTTGGTGGGCTCGACCTTGAAATTGGGATAAGCGAGCATCGCCGGAACGGCCCCCAGTAGCATGGCGCCGGCGAATGTTGCCATGACCGGTATGCCCTGCGGCATGATCAGGATGACCCGGTCACCCGCCTTCACCCCCTGGGCCTGCAAGAAGTCTGCCTGTGCCGAAGCCAGAGCGGCAAACTCGCCGAAGGTCACACTCTGAATGTCATCCTCATTCTTCCACATGGTCACGAAGGGCCGGTTGGGAGGCGCTGACTGCAGCGCTTCCTGCAGGGTGCGGAAAGGCAGAGGAAATTTGAGCATGGTGTCGGAAGGTTTTACGGGAAACGACTCGATAAGGTCCATGTATATATCTGCTGTCGGAGGCGGAGCGCGGTATTTACAGCCTGCCGGCCGCCGGGGGATGACGGAGGGCGTCTGAACGGCCGCGAAAATCAGGAGAGGGCGCTCACGCGCTGATGCTTACGGGTTCGGAGAAGCCTGCCCTCCAGATTGGGCAACCTCGGAATTCAGTGCAGGTTCCAGTCCTGCCGCGATTTCTCCCGCCATGAGGTGGGCGCCCTGGGTGGTGAAGTGGGCAAAATCGCCGAAGTATTTGTTGCCGGGGGGAATTTCCGTGGCCGCGTCGATCAGCACCAGGTGGCGTTCGGCGGCCACCGCGCGGATCGCCTGGTTCATCCGCTGCTCCATATCAACGAAGCCGTCCTCCTTCAGCATGGGAATCCACTCACGCCAGACGGTCAGCATCTGCCGGTCACTGGCAGAAAGGGGGTGGCCAAAAACCGTTGCATGCGTTACCAGCACGGGCTCGACACCACGTTGCTGCAGGGCATCCACCAGTTTCAGCAGGTCGGCGTGGAAAGCGTCCACGTTCTGCTGCGGCACCCGGTCCATTACCGGCTGACTGGCGGTGCTGGCTTCGATCTTGCGTTCGCGAACCCTGGTCTGAACATCGTGGATCTCCGACTGGATCCATTCCGGAAGCAGGCTCTTGACCGCGATACGGACACGCTCGGTGAGGCGCCACTCGAAGCGCACAGGCGACGAATCGGGAGCACCCTTTTCGGTGGCGGACTTGATCCAGGGCAGCCAAACGTAGGCGGCGGGAAAGGGATAAATGACCGCGACTCTGGGTTTGACGTTTTCGACGACCTCCGGCACCCGCAATACGGCAGCGGCGATGGACTGGCCGGGGTAGGCGACATTCACCACTTCGAAGGTCTGCCGCCCCGCCCACTGGTTCAAATCACGCTCCAGTTGCCGGGGATACTCCTGCCCGGCTGCTTCATACAGACCGAAGGTCTCGGAGGCGCCGATGCACGCGATGCGGAAGGTGCCGGAGCGCAGCTCCGGGCCTCGATATCCCAAACTGTTCAGTTGCCATTTCTTGAAGCGCGCGCCGGGCGCCCCACGCTGTCCGAACTGGTCCCGCTCGAATAAATTCGCGTTGGAGTACGTACCCCAAACCGGGGCGCCGTACGTCACCAGGTCATCTATCCGGGCACAGAATTCCATCGTCACCACGACCATGGCGAGGCTGGCCACAATATGAAGCAGTATCTTGAGAAATTTCATCAGAACTGGAAGTAGATGAATGACTGGGGTTCGGCGCTATGAAGAAAGGCGACGTACAACAGCACGGCGTAGGCCACCGCCCTCAGTTCGAGAGGCGCGCGCAGGACCAACTCCGGACTTCGGGCTTTCAGCACAGCCATGATGTGCACGAGGGAGAAATAACCGCCGACCACCACGACTGTAAGCAGATAAAGACTCGAAGGCAGGCGCAGGGCAAGATAGCCGGCGGGACGAAACACCGCCGCCAGCATTTCCAGTGCTTGTTTCAAATCGGCGGCCCGGAACCATATCCATCCGAGATTGATGGCAGCAAAAGTCGCCAGCCAGCCCATGAAGTCATCCAGCGCTGCCGGGAATTGCCACCCTCTTGATCGTCGCAACGCCTGCCAGCGGCGGTGCAGCAGCAGCAGAATGCCCTGGTAGGTTCCCCACACCAGAAAGAGGAAGGCCACCTTGTGCCACAGACCGAAGATGACCATGGAAAGCAGCAAGGCCAGGTTCCGCCACCAGCTTTCCCGGCGCAGGGTGGCCAGGGGCATGAAGAGATAGTCGCGGATCCAGAACGACAATGACATGTGCCAGCGGGTCCAGAAAACCGATGGCGAAGTCGATAAAAAAGGGCGATCGAAATTCTCCGGCAACTTGAACCCGAACAGTTGCGCGGCGCCAATCACCAGATGCGAGTAGCCGGCAAAATCCAGGAAGAGCTGAAAGCCATAGGCGCAGACCAGGACCCAGACATCGGTTCCGCCCCACTTCATAGCAGATGCGCCAAAGGCAGAGTCCACGCCTTCGCCCGGCCGGATGCCACCGCCCACAACCCGCGCCAGCGCGATCATGAACAGGCCGATAAATACTCGATCGACACCCGAGCGTAAGTCTTCCCGCGAGGCCCGGCTGGGCTGGCGGAATTGCGGTAACAGGTCAGGCAGGCGGCAGATGGGCCCGGAAAGAACCGTGGGCCAGAATGCCATGTACAAACAGAACTCCAAAAGCGAGGGATCAACCTCCTGGCCCTGATAGACGTCGAACAAATACGAGAGTGCCTGAAATGTCCAAAAGGAGATGCCGAGGGGAAGAGCGATCTCCGCCAGGCGGGAGGCCCCGGCGAAATGGAACATGGAGGTTCCAGCCAGCGCAGGCAATAATTTGAACGACCCCAGCAGCGCTATGTTGAATGCGATGCCCAACCACAGGCGGGCCGCCGAAGGTTGCCGCCGCAACCACATGCCCAGGCCATAGTTGGCCAGAGAACTGAAAATGAGGATGCCCAGAAATCCCACACCCCAACTCGCGTACAGGATGTAGCTGACGATCAAGAACAATATCTTTTGCGCCCTGGGCGCGGACCACCACCGGGCCAGAAGCCAGGTGACGGTCAGGCAGCCGACATAGATAAATGTTTTCGAAGTCATTTTTTCGGAGCTTAGGCTTGCGGCGAGGCGCCGGTCAGAGTTTGCAGTACGATTCTGAGATCGCCGAAAAATGTGGCGCGTCTGGCGTAGTCAAGATCCATCCCGATCTTCTCCGGAAGCAGCGTGCTGACGTAGTAGTGAGTGAGTTGCTCGGGCGGTATGGCGGCCAGTACTCCTTCTTCGTCGCGGAAATGCAGCGTGGCCCGGCCGGTTACGCCCGGCCGAAGGGCAAACACCGACTGGAATTCCGGCGCCAGACTCTGGCAATACTCGGGCACGTCGGGACGCGGTCCCACCAGGCTCATGTCGCCTCGAAGCACATTGAAAAGCTGGGGCAACTCGTCCAGCTTGAAGCGGCGCAGTAAGCGTCCCAGCGGCGTGATTCTCGCGTCTCCCCGGCGCGTGACTTTGGGAGCCGAACCCGGCTGCAGCACCCGCATGGTCCGGAACTTGAGAATCCGAAAGAGCCTGGCATCCCGGCCCACCCGAAGCTGGCGGAACAGGATTGGCCCCGGCATGCTGATCCGGATGGCTACAGCGATGACCGCCATCAGGGGCAGAGTCAGGAGCAAGCCCGTGGCGGCACACACCGCGTCGAAAAAGCGTTTCCCGAAGGAAAAATTCCACAGGCTCAGACCGCTGTTCGAGCCCGGAACGTACGCCAGATTGGACACGCTACCCACGCTCATAAGGAAACAAGTTTGCCTTTACGGCTGCGGGAAACGATCTGGGTCACGGCCGAGATCACCCGTTCCGCCTCCGCATCCTTCAGATCAGGATAAACCGGCAGGGAGAGACAGCGGGAATAAGCGTCTTCGGCATTGGGGAAGTCCTCGGGCGTGCATCCGTAGTGCTCACGGTAGTAGGGATGCCGATGCAGCGGAATAAAGTGCACACTGGTGCCAATGCCCGCCTTCTTCAATTCCTCGATCATCTGCTTGCGGTCGATGTCCAGCATCTCAGGGCGCAGGCGCAGAATAAAGAGGTGCCAGGCGTGGGTACTGCCCGGGCCGGGCAGAGGCGGCATCTCCAGCTCTTCGACTCCCTGAAGGCGTTCGCGATAGAGGTCGGCAATCTCGCAACGGCGCTTCCAGAAGGCGTCGCACTTCTTCAGCTGGGCGGCACCGAGGGCGGAGAGAATATCGCAAAGGTTGAGCTTGTACCCGGCCTCGGTCACCTGGTAAAACCACGAACCTTCGGACGAGTACCGGTTCCAGGCGTCGCGGCCGATGCCGTGAAGGCGCATGAGGGCGGCGCGCTCGGCAAACCTGTCATCGTTGGTGGTCAGCACTCCGCCTTCGCCGGTGGTGATGGTCTTGGTGGCATAGAGGCTGAAGGCGGTAAGGTCGGACAGGGTCCCGACGCGCCGGCCACGATACTGGGTGGGCAAGCGAGTGCGCCGCATCTTCGATCACGTGCAGATTGCGACGGCGCGCCAGGTCATGCAGCGCATCCATTTCGCAGGCTTCGCCTGCGACATGCACCGGAATGATGGCGCGGGTGCGATCGGTAATCCGCCGTTCGGCATCCGCGGGATCGATGTTGAAGCCGCCCGCCATGCTGTCGCAGAGCACCGGCCGGCCGCCAAAATAAGTCACCACTTCGGCGGTGGCGGTGAAGGTATAGGTGGGCACGAGGACTTCATCGCCGGGACGCAGTCCGATGCAGTCGAGCGCCAGCTGCAGCGCGGCGGTGCCGGAATTCAAGGCCAGCGCGTGCTTGCAGCCCACGTAGGCAGCGAACTGTTTCTCAAACTCGATGGTGACCGGCCCGGTGGTGAGCCAGCCGGAATCGAGTACGCGCTGCACCGCTTCGCTCTCTTCTTTACCGAGTGAGGGACGATGGAAAGGAATGAAGGAATTGTCAGTCATAAATTGTTTGGGCTCGCATTCGGAACGCCGATCTAATCTCATGCGTTCGTCAGAAATTGGGGAAGTTGCACTACGCAATGGTCAAGGCACTCTCATCCACGGTGGCGTTCTTCTCCGTGCTCAGGCGAATCCACATCTCCAGCACCAGGAGGGCCCACACCAGATAATCGTGGTTGACCCCGCGACGGTGCTCGTGGACGACGCGCTCGAGAGCCGGGCGCTGGAACCAGCCACGCTTTTCCACATGAGGTCCGAGAACGCAGTCTTCCACCAGGTCGGTCCAGTCTTTTCGCAGCCACTTGCCAATGGGCGCGGCGAAGCCCTGTTTCCGGCGCTCGATGCACTCTGCCGGCAAATGGCGGAGCGCCAGGCGGCGCAGCAGGGACTTGGCCCGGTCCCCTCGAAAGCGCACATCGGCCGGTATCCGCATGGCCAGTTCCACCAGGTCAAGATCCAGAAAAGGGCTGCGCGACTCGACGCTCACTCCCATGGTGGCTGAGTCCGCCTTGGCCAGATAGTCGTCGGGCAGGACAGTCTGCATCTGTGCCTGCATGACCCGGTCCACGTCCATGGCCGTCCGAGTGGCAGGTTGGAGATAGTTAAGATAGTGCAGGTTATGCCGATTCGCTCCAATCCTTTCCTGGAATGCAGGGGAATAGAACGACGAACGCAGCGACGGATCCATCATCGAACTGGTGGCGAAAAAAGTTTGCTCGACCGGAGTCGCAGTCATCCGGAAGAGAGTTCCGGCGCTGCGCAGAATTCCGGGTGAGTTCCGCAGCGCGCCGCCGAGCCAGGCGACCGGCATTTTCAGCGCACCGGGAAACCATTTCCTCAAGCGCTCCGCGCGATGGTACGCGAGATAGTGGGTGTAACCGCCGAAGACTTCGTCTCCTCCGTCTCCCGTCAGGATTACGGTCACGAATTGCCGCGCCTCCTCGGCGATGGCCAGCACGTTGACCGCGGAGGCATCGGCCAGGGGTTCGCCCATGGCGGTGATCAGGCGCAGCAGGTTGCCGCGGAAGTCGCTTGTGACCTTGAGTTCGTGATGAACCGTGTTGTGCCGCCGGGCCACCGCCGCGGCAAAGCGGCTTTCATCCATGGCCGGATCATCGGTGGCGACGGAGAAGGTCTGGACCCTCTCCGACAGCCGGGCCGCAGTGGCTGTGACCAGGCTGGAATCGACTCCACCGGAAAGCAGAATGCCCACCGGGACATCGGCCACCAGCCTGCGGCTGACCGCGCCTTCGAGCGAATGTTCAATTCTTTCCAGCCACTCTTCGTCGCTGATGCCTGGTTCGGGATGAAGAAAATCAGGGCTCCAATGGACCAGGTCTTTTCTTTGTCCGTCGGCGTCCAGGCTTAAAGCATGGCCGGGCGGCAGTTTCTCGACGCCCTCGAAGATGCTTCGCGGCCCCGGAATATACATGTCGCAGAGCAACTGATCGACTGCGATCGGATCGATCTCGGGAGTGGCTTCGAGCGCCAGGGCCAGGGCGCGCGCCGAGGAGGCGAATATCAGTTCGCGGTCGCGCCAGCGGAAGAAGAGCGGCTTTTTCCCTAACGGGTCGCGAGCCAGATGGAGGCTATGCCGGGTGTGATCAAAAATGGCAAAGGCGAACATGCCCCGGATGCGAGCCAGCAACTTCTCCAGGCCCCATTCTTCATATCCGTGAATCAGGACTTCGGTATCGGCCTGGGAACGGAAGCGGTGGCCGCGATCGCGCAGCTCTTGCCGCAGGCCGACAAAATTGTAGATGGCCCCGTTGAACACGATCTCGACCGAGCCATCTTCGTTGGCCATGGGCTGCAGGCCATTCTCGGACAGATCGAAAATCGAGAGCCGGCGATGGCCCAGCCCATAACCCGGTCCATAGGTCAGTCCGACCCCGTCGGGGCCGCGATAGGCCATGGCGTCGCGCATGCGCTCGATGCGCCGCGGGTCCACCGGGGCACGATCAGGACGATAAATTCCGCAGATTCCACACATAGTTGTAAAGTTACAAACCGTATCCGGTTAGAGCTTTTCGGCGGCCGTTTGCACTCCCCGATGGACCACGGGCAAGGAATTTCCAGCCTTGCGTTTGACCTGAATGGACAAGGGCTTTTCGATGGCGACGAACAACAGCGTGGCCGCCACCCAACTGGCGGCGAACCCAGCCAGCATCAGGCCGGCAAAGACGAGACTGTTTTGCCCGGGGTCGCCCGTCCGCCGGATCGCTTCACGCACCGTTCCCATGGCCAGGGGATGGATCAGGTAGAACGAGTAGCTCATGTTCCCCAGAGCGCGCAGCGGTCCCCAACTGAAGCAGCGGCCCAGTATTCCGCCACCATGAAAACATAAGCCGCAAAATGCGAAGGATGCTGCGCCGGCCACGGTCGCGATCACCGGGGACCCCAATCGTCCGGGCACGATGGTGGTCTTGTCAACGGCGTAAATCAATCCCAGGCCGCAAAGATAGGTCCCCACCGCAGCCAGATCGAACCAGGTGGAGGAACGGTGGCGAAAACGGTCCACCAGTTCGAACAGCACGATCCCCAGGAGGAAGGCGATCAGCCGCACCCGGGGATGTTCAAACAGCGGCGAAACCAGGATGCCAGCCAGCGCCAGACCCAGAAAGAAATAGACCCGGGGCATGCGCTTCCAGCCCCGCATCGCAGTCACCGCCAGCAGCAGGGGCAGAAGCAGGTAGAAAAACATTTCATAGCTGAGACTCCAGGCAACGCCGTTCATCGCCCGTCCGGAAAAAATGCCGGGCATCAGCAACAGGTTCTGCACCACGTAAGAGATTTGCTCTCCAGTGGTGCCGTGGAACTTGAAGTTGTCGTTACCGGAGAAGGCCCACAAGCCAAAGTAGATCAACGACACGAACAGAAAAGTCGGATAAATTCGCTGCACGCGGCGGCGCAGAAACCGGCCGTAGCCGAAGCGGGGAGAAACCACCGCGCCATAAATCAGATAGCCGCTGATGATGAAGAACAGATCCACGCCCGTCCCGCCCACTGATCCCAGAAACTGGGACAGGTAGAACAGCGGGGAGCCTGGAGTGGCAAACCCCTTGAAGGCGCCATGGAAGTGCACGAAGAAGACCAGCAACACCGCCCACCCGCGCAGGCCTTCCATGGGTACGATGCGCTGCGGGCTGGAATCGGTCTCGTAGAGGTTGGCGATACGTTCCAACAGGCGCACCGGAGGCCCGAGGCGCTTCTTCCGCGACGCTGAGAACTGGCGGGTTATCGACCAAGGGCATAGCTCTAGTATTGTGGATGAAACGCCGACCCTGCCCCCATGCTCGGGGCCGGAACTGATCTCACATCTGGTGTTTTCAGATTGGCAGGGTCAGGCTTGGCGCGGGGATTACGACGAGCCAACCGCGGCTCTCGTAAAACAACCGTCACAGAAACACAGGGGGGATCAATCGGAATACGGGTGTGCGCAGGGAACAACGACTGCGGTAAAAGCACGTGAATTCAGGCAACTTCCGTGGCCGAAGAAAGATCGGCGCGGTCCCGCCGGTAAATCACCGACTGGTCCAGGCAATCAATTTCGGCCAGCGACGTAATCTCCCGGCTGGGCGAGTACTCGGGAACGATCTTGTTGAGCTTGGTGATCAGGCCGTGCACATTCTTCGATCCCACCAGCAGAGTGAGTTCCTTGAGCCAGGCCGACACTTGTTCAAAGGTCACCTGACCGCCGTCCAGCACGCGAATCTTTTCATGCGACGTGGGCTTGATTCCTTCGCCTTCCAGGGCCAGTTCCTCGAACAGCTTTTCCCCGGGGCGCAAACCGGTGAAGACAACTTTGATGTCGCGCTCCGGCTCCAGGCCGGAAAGCCGGATCAGATTGTGCACCATGTCGGTGATGCGGACCGGCTCGCCCATGTCCAGCACAAAAATCTCTCCGCCCCGGCCCATACTGGAAGCCTGCAGCACCAATTGCACCGCCTCCGGAATGGTCATGAAGTAGCGCCGCGCGTCGGGATGAGTGACCGTGACCGGTCCTCCGTTGGCAATCTGCTGTTCGAAGATTGGCACCACGCTGCCGTTGCTGCCGAGCACGTTGCCAAAGCGCACCGACTGGAAGCGGGTATGACTCTTGTGCAGTCCCAACATGATGAGTTCGGCCACGCGCTTGGTCACGCCCATGATGTTGGTCGGGTTTACCGCCTTGTCGGAAGAAATCAGGACAAAGTCGTCGGCGCCGTACTGGCGTGCGATCAGGGCCACATTGTAGGTGCCAAAAATATTGTTGGTGACCGCCTGAAAGCAATTCATTTCCATCATCGGAACGTGCTTGTACGCGGCGGCATGAAAAACCGACTGCGGCCGATAAGTGGAAAAGACATCGCGCAACAGGGCCACGTCCAGAATGTCGCCCACCACGGGCACATAATTAAGTTTTGGAAACTTGCTGGTCAGCTCGTTGGCCAGCTTGAACAGATCGTTTTCCGAGCGCTCGAGCAGAATCAGCTGCCGCGGGCCAAAACCCGCCAGCTGCCGCACCAGTTCGGAACCGATGGAGCCGCCCGCACCTGTCACCAGCAGCGTATTGTTCGCCAGCTTGGCTTTTATCTTTTCCAAATCCAGCTGCACCGGCTGCCGGTTCAGCAGGTCTTCCAGTCGCAGTTTGCGCACTTGCTTGACCGAGCTGGGCTTGTCAATCAGCTCGCTGATGGTGGGAAGAATTTTGAATTCCACTTTGCACTCGCGCACCTTGCGTACGATTTGCGCGACTTCCGATCCGCGGGCCGAGGGCATCGCGATCAGAACGCAATCAATCTGGTAGCGGGAGATCAGTGCGTTCAGCTCCTCGGTGGTGCCCAATACCTTGACCCCGTGGATGCGCACGCCCTTCTTGCTCTGATCGTCATCGACAAAACCGATGGGGTTGTAGTTCAGGCTGGAGTTCTGTTTCAGTTCGCGCATGATGCTGCTGCCCGCGCCGCCCGCGCCGATAATCAAGGTATTGCGCCGGGCCCCGTAGGTGCGGGCCCGTTCGGTATAGGCACGCACTCCAAAGCGCGCCCCGCCCAGGACCATGATGGTGAGGATCAGATCAATTGGAACCACGGACCGGGGATACCCATGGAACTGAAAAACCTGGATCAGGCAAAACAGGATGGCGGAACTGGCAAACGAGGCTTTGGTGATATCCAGCAAGTCACTCATGCCGACGTAGCGCCACCAGCCGTGCATCAGTCCACACTGATACGCCAGCACCAGCTTGATGCCAACCACCCAGGGCAGGGTCTGCCAGAACAAACGCTGGTTGGCCGCATCCAGATTGGCATCCAGACGCAGGAGAAAACTGGCGTAATAGGTGAGCACAATCAGGATGGTCTGCGAGAGAAAGATCACCGCAGAGCGGTATCGCAAGAAGCCGTTTCTGGGCTCCGGATTGCGTGCGTCGATATCCAGGGCGTCAATAATATTCTGCATAGCACCGGCAGACATAGCGGTGTCCTTTTTGGTCAAGGGGGCCGAGCGGGGGTCGTCCCTTGACTCCAAATCGTTCATGAGTTGAGAAGACATGTGAAAAGTCTGAAAACTGGTACCCAGAGCTTCGGGGGGGAGGGAACCCGATTCTACGCTAACCGGGGCCGATCCGTCTATTGCTCCTGCGTGTTCGAGTTCTGGTAGGAACCGTATCCGTATCCATAATTCTGATAGTCGGTGGACCTCTGGTCAGCTGCGTTGAGCACGACTTGCAGAATCGGAGCGCCTCGAACCTCCGACAGCAACTCCACGCTGCGCCGCATGGCCTGGCGGGTAGTGACGCCAGCTCTTCCCACCAGGATGACGGCATCGACCAGGGTGGAAATCGCCCGCCCGTCCACGAAGGGGAGAATGGGCGCGGAATCGATGACGACGAACTGGAAGCGTTGCCGGAGTTCCTGCACCGCCTGCTGCATGCTTTCGGAACAGATCAGCTGGCCGGCATTTCCCTTGAGCACTCCCGCCGGCATGATGGAAAGATTGGGCAGTCCGGGAACCTCGAGTAAAACGCTGTCCACGGTGGCGGAACGGGTCAATACCTCGCTCAGCCCGCGACCGCCGGTCAGGCTGAAGGCGCGTGCCAGCCGGCCCTTTCGCAGGTCGGCATCCACCAGGCACGTCGTACCCTGCTTGGCCAAGGCATAGGACAGATTCAGCGCCACGGTAGTCTTGCCTTCTCCGGGAAAGCCGGAAGCAATCAGCAAGGCCTGCGGAGGGTTGCCCGGCCAGGAAAGCATGATGGAGGCATACAGGGCCTGCACGGCTTCACCTTCAGGCGAATTTGGCCTCTCCAGGAAGAAGTTGTTGGTTTCGGTATCGTCCGTGGTATTAGGCGCGGGCAAGTATCCCACCATCCGCTTGGGCCACGCCACTCCCTGCTGCAGACGCTCCGCTTCGCCGATGACGGGAATAATCGAAACATTGGAATTCCCAATCCAGCGCCGGATGTCTTCCGCGGAGTGCAGTTTGTTGTCCAGTTCTTCGCGGACAAATGCCAGTACCACGCCGCCAAAGATAGCGGCCAGCAGCCCAACCGCGAGGTTCAGCATCCGTCGTGGGCTGGTCGGCGAGTCCGGAACCATGGCGGGATCCACCAGGCGAATATTGGCCGATTTCGAGGCCGCCGCGATGCCCGCTTCTTTGATCTTGGCGTACAGCGAGTTGTACAGATCTACGTCGGTCTGGACTTCCTTCTTGAGCGCGTTGTAGCGGGACATCTGGCCCAATTCCTTGGTGGTACCCTTCATCTCCGCAGCCATCAACTGCTCGCGCGCCTCGGCCGCGGCATAGCTGGCCCGGATGGAGTTCACGATGGCATGTTTCTGACTGTTCAACTGGCTCTGCAACTCGTCCACGTGGCTTTGCAGCTTCTTCACCACCGGGTGATTGGCGCCATAGACCACCATCGACTGAGAAAGTTCAGCCCGCTCCTCGGCCAGTTTCTGACTCAATTGCTGCACCACCGGACTGTTCCGGACCTCGGGCAGCGAGTCCGGATTCCCCTGGATGTTTTTGAGCAGGGCTTCGAGTTGAATTCTCTCCGATTCGGCTTGCGTGAACTGGCGGCTGAGCTCGCCCATGTGCTCGGTGTAAGTGCTCTTGTCTCCGTCCACATCCGCCACCCCGATACTGCCTTGAAACTCAGCCAGGGCCTTGCTCGAGCTCTCCATCTTGGTGCGGATGTCGTCCAGCTGCCGGGACAGCCATTCCGACGACTTCATGATGGCATTGTGCCGATTTTGAAAAGTGTCTTCGATAAATGTCTGGGCGGTGGTATTGGCTACCAGGGCCGCCAGTTGCGGATCGCGGCTGGAAAAGCTGGCCAGCACCAGGCGGCTGGACGTGTCGCGCCGTACCTTGAGCGCGGCGTGAAAACTGCCCAGCGCTGCCTTCTCCTGCTCCGTAAGCTGCAGGCCGCTGGCGGTGGCATCGGGGGCAGCTGCGGCCGGCTTCTCTCCCGGCTTGGATTCGCCCACCAGGGTGGGGTTCTGATCGAGACGCAGTTTGCGGATAACATCGATGGCCACACCATCGCTCTGCAGCACCTGGGCCTGCGTTTCCAGATACTCGGCATCATTCGAACCCGAGTTGCCATCCAGGGAAAATACTTCGCCTGAGGGGTCAATCTCGATGCGCGCCGTGGCCTCATAGATCGGGGTGGTCAGATAAGTGACGCAAACCACCGTAAGGAAAACGGCCAGGGCAAAGGCAGCGGACAATCTCCAGCGTTTTTGCAGCACGGCCAGAGCACGCAGCCAGTCCGACAGACTGTTCTCCACCGCGGCTGCAGTAAAGCTGGGTGACGGGGAGGGATCGGCATTGACATCCAGCTGAAGCGGGCGCTGGCGTTCAAAACCATTACCCGCGCGCCGCATTAGTTCGAAATTCTTACTCACGCCTTGCCTCCGCCCCCGAGCCAGTCAGCGTCGGGAAAAACTGAAATCCTGCTGTAAATCGTGTTGCCCAGTCGCAGCGCCGAACACTTGCCAGACCGCCGGACTGAAGCGTAGCTGACCAAAGCCCGCCAGTGAATTTACCGGGCTCCATAAACCGCCAGTCCGGTTGCGGTTTGAATAATCGCGTCCAAGGTGCGCCGGGTGGCAGTTTTGGCCGCGCTGTTAGGAACGAAAATGATGTCTTCCGCCTGCAGGCGGACGTCCGGGCTCTTGGAGGACAGCATGTCCTTCAGGCGCAACGGAATCTCCTCACGTCCCTTCGACGTGGTGCGAATAAGCCGGGCATTGTTCAGGGCTGCGGTCGGATTGACCCCTTCGGCCACGGCGATGGCCTGCAGCACGGTCATGCTGCTGTTGTCCATCGCCACCGCGCTCGGCCGGTGGACGTCTCCGGAGACGTAAACCATGCCCGCCTTGGACACCATGATCGTGTCACCGGGGTAAATGGCCACGTTACTGCGAATCGATTCGGCAGAGTCGTTCGACAAGGACACGGTGGTGGGAGACTGCGGTGTCTCGCGATGCGTAATGCTGATCAGCTTCCCGGCCTTGGGAGTGGTGCCGCCCGCCAGCGACAGAACATCAAACAGGCTGCGCGCTCCCATCACCGGGTAAACCCCCGGCCTCTGCACTTCTCCCAGCACCGAAACTCCCTGCGTAACATATTCCTTGGCAAAGACCGAGACCTGGGGGTTGGTGTAGAAACCGCCCGCCACATATTTTTTCGCGATCTCGGACTGGGCCTGTTCCGTGGTTTGTCCGGCCACCGCCACCGCCCCGATGAAATTCAAAAAAATGTTCCCCTTCGCATCCACCCGCACTTCCTGATCGGAATCGGGAGCTCCGAGCACGCTCACTTTGAGCAGATCACCGGCTCCGATGACGGGTACGGTCGGCATCTTCT
Source organism: Terriglobia bacterium (assembly GCA_963699935.1). GTDB lineage: Bacteria > Acidobacteriota > Terriglobia > Terriglobales > Acidobacteriaceae > JAIQFF01. The sequence goes on along the minus strand of CAVOVU010000006.1, from coordinate 1,006,016 downwards.
GCGGCGCCTCGTCCTTACCGACGCTGGCCGGGGACACGGCCGCGGCCGCGGTTTGCTCGGATGCGGCCGGATTGGACGCTGGCGCGTTCTGAGACCATGCCCGCCCGGTCCCGGCAGGAATAAAGAAAGCCAGGAGTAGAACCATGACGATCAGGTCTCGGATTTTTACAGATTGCCGCATGATGACCTCTGTTCTCTGGTGCTGGTCCGCCCGCCCTATCGGTCGCGGATACGGACCCCCTGCGAACTCAGTGAAACCTAGTGATTGGATGCATCTTCCGCATCCGCCGATGGCAATCGCTCTCAGCCTTTATGGTGGAGAGCGCGTTCCCGCAGCCCGCCGTTCCCGTATCCGGACAAGGAGTGGGCGGGTGGACTCATGTGATACTGCTCGATCTTGTAGAGCAGAGTCCGGTAACTGACCTGCAGCAGCCGGGCCGCCGCCTTGCGGTTCCAGCCGGCCTGTTCAAGGGCGGTGCTGATGGCATTGCGCTCCGCTTCTCCTTTGACGCTCTGCACAATCGATTTCAAACCGGCAATACCGGGTTCAGTCTCGCCCGCTTCTGTTTTCCACGCTGACTTCTCCGCAGCCCACGGCAGGGCGGCGTTCGAGAACTCCCGATCGTTGTGGTCGAGAGCGGTGAACCCGGGAGCGCCATCTCCCATGACCAGGTAGCGCTTCACAAACTTTTCCAGCTCCCGCAGATTGCCGGGCCAGGAATACCGCTGACAGGCCGCCAGCGCGGCGGCGGAAAACGTCCGGGCCGGCAGGCTGTAACGGCGGGCCAACTGATTCATGAAGTGTCCCAGCAGGAGTGGGATTTCTTCTTTGCGCTGACGCAGCGCGGGCACATGCACGGTGAAGGCGCTCAGACTGTAGTAAAGATCTTCGCGGAGTTTCCCTTCGGCCATCGCTTGTTCGATGTTCATCTGGGTGGCCGCCAGGATGCGAACATCCATGGCGACCCGCTGCCCGGCGCCGGGCCGGACAAAATATCCGTTCTGCAGGGCGTGCAGCAACTTGCTCTGCAGGCTCATGGGCATTTCGGTGATCTCATCGAGAAACAGCGTGCCGCGCTGGCACAATTCCAGTTTGCTGGGCTGGTGGCGTCCGTCCCCATTCTCACTGCCCATGCCGAACAAGCTCGCTGGCCAGCACATCGCCGGGCATGGTGGCGCAATTGGTCTTGAGGAAGCGAAAACCGGAGCGCACTGAAAGCTTGTGAATCAGGCGGGCCGCCACTTCCTTGCCGCTGCCATTTTCTCCCGCGATCAACACCGGCGCGCTTACCTGCGCCAGCAATTCAGCCTGGGCGCGCAGTTTACGCATGGTGGGACTGGCGGCAACGAAAAAACGGGCATCCCCCATGTGCTCAATTTCTTCGATCAGGATTTCACTCTCGGTGCTGCCGGCCACGCCGGAAAGACAGCGTCGAATCGCGGTTTCCAGTTGCTGCGGACGGAACGGCGGGACCATGAAATCATGGGCCCCGAGGCGGATGCTTTCCAGCTTCTGATGGGCATCGTCGGTGCCCGCCAGCACCAGCACGGGAAGATCAGGACGGATCCGTCGCAGCCAGCGCAAACTGTGCAAGCCATCAGAGTCGCCGGGAGCGAGGTCGAGCAGAATCAGGTCGGGAACCGGACCCGCCTGGACCCGTTCCAGGGCCTCCCAGCCGCTGCCGGCGGTGTCCAGCTGCCAGTGCAGGATTTCAACGCCGCTCCAGGGCAGATCGCGGGCACACCTGTCCTTGCTCACCAGCAGAATTCTTGTCGATGGCATGGTGGGTTGGTCCAAAGAGTGCTCCTTACCGCTTCCAGTAAATGGCGGGCTTACAGTGCTTCTACGTCATAGCCTTCGACCCGCACCGCCAGGGATCGTTGGATGGCATCGACGGAAATAATGAGAGTGCGGTCCCCGTTGCGCGAGAGCAACACTCCTTCAACACCTTCGAGAGAGCCCCCACGGATTCGAACTCGTTGTCCGATCTTCAGGAACGGATGTTCGGTCCAGGGAACCTGTTGAGTGACCACGGCGCGCAAAGCTTCAATCTGTTCATCCGGAATGGGAATCAGTTCCCCGCGCATGCTGACGATTCTGAACACTCCGTTGGTGCGGTACACACGCATGCGCTCGTCGTTGTTGCCGGCCACGAGCCTGACGAAGACGTAGCAACTGAACAGCGGCAGTTCCACTTTTTTCTTGCGATCGCTCCAACGCCGGATCTCGGTGACCAACGGCAGGAAAGTGGTCAAGCCCTGTTCCTGAAGCCGCTCGGAAATTGCTTTCTCATTGCGCGCCCGGGTTTGGATGGCGTACCAGTTCGCCGGTTCCTGCTTGATCATCGAATCCGCGTCCGCAGATGGCCAGATTTGGTTATGGGTAGTGATAGCTTCGCCCTCTGAGTCACATCGACAGCTTGACCCTGGCAGATGAATGAGTTGTCTGGAGCTGGGCAAAACAGGGGGGAGAGACTAAGCCAAAACGCTCTTTGCAACTCTCATAGAGTACGCCGGGATGCAAAGGGCTGCAAGAGGTACGTCAACTCGGTTACGTCAGTCCTACTATAATAGAGTATTAAGTACCTATCTTATAGTACATATATACTTGAGAATAAGGGCCACATAATGTGTATATCCGACGGGCACCGCGCAGCCTTGTAATTTATTCACCAATACCAGATCATATCGTTTATTATGTTTCACTTACGATGATACTGTCGGGCCGATCTAGTGTGCGGATGCCAGGCGCCAGGTCTGAAGCGTATAGGGACGATCGACTCACATGCACAGATGAACTTGACGTGCCTGGCAAATGTTGCAAAGGCGTTCAACTCTCCCGTTGCCCGCCTTCGTCAAACTGAGCTAGAATCCGTCGAGTGATGTGAATGCCTGCAGGCCCTGGCATGGTCACAGTTTTCATCTCGCTGCTCTCCCCCGAGAGAAACGTTTATCCCTCCCTCGTCTCGGAGAAGAAGTTCTCCGTAGGAAGCATTTGTTTCCAGGCCGAACCGGCCTGGATTAGGATTCTGGCGGCCATTGGTTTTTGAATTCCGAGGGGAGGAAGAATGCAGCCCAGTCACGGTTCGGGAGGCGAAATGATTCGGGTACTCGTGGCAGACGATACACGAATTCATACCCAGCTGCTGGCGGATGCGCTGCGACGGGACCGCCAATTGGACGTAATCAGCACGCCGGCGCGATCCCGGGATTTCGTGGAGACGGTGAAGCTGCACAAAGTTGATGTGGTGGTCCTGAGTTCGAATCTCGACGAAGAGCCGCTGCGGGGATTCGAGGTATTGCGGCAATTGCGCGCATCCAATCCGCACATTCTCGCCATCATGCTGCTGGATTCTTCCAAGCGCGAAATGGTGCTGCAGGCGTTTCGCGCCGGGGCGCGCGGGATATTCAGCCGGCACGACTCTGTGGAAATTCTCTCCAAATGCATCCGCAGCGTGCGCGAGGGACAGATCTGGGCTAACAGCGAGCAGATGACGTTCGCGGTAGAGGCGTTGGCTACATCGCCCATGGTGCGCGTGGTTGACGCCAATGGCCTGAGCCTGCTGTCCAAGCGGGAAATGGATGTGGTCCGGAGCCTGGCGGAAGGACTGACCAATCGTGAAATCGCGGAGCGCCTGGGGCTCAGCCAGCACACCATCAAGAATTATCTTTTCCGGGTGTACGACAAGTTGGGAGTATCCAGCCGCCTCGAACTTCTCTTCATGACCCTGACCCAGGCGGGCGCACCACGGGCGATGGCTGCGACGGGTACGCGGGAAGAGCGCTTGCAGCCAGCGAACGCCGAAGGATCCGAAGCGCGTTTCGGGAGAGCCCCGCAACCGGTCAAGGCTGCCAAGGGCGAGAAGCAAAGCCGGGAGCCAGTGACAACCGGCCCAGCCGCTCAGCACCGATCCGCTCAACTGACCGGCCCAGATTGACCAACCCAGATTGACCAGCCGAGATTGACCAGCCCAGAAAATCCGGATTGCCTGTTTTCGAGTTGATCACCCGCGGGCTGCGCGCAAAGTGATGAGAGTGACTTCGGGAGGACAGTTGAGCCGCATCGCAATCCGGATGGTGCCGATGCCGGAGTTGGTGTACAGGGCCAATGGACCAAGCTGACGCAATCCCCAGGGATATTTTCGCCCTAACAGGGGCAGATAAGGCGCACCGATGATGGGCAGTCGTATCTGGCCGCCATGGGAGTGGCCGGAGAGCTGCAGATCGACCGGGTGCGCAGCCACGAAGTCGGCCCAGTCCGGTTCGTGGGCCAGCAGGACCACCGGTTCAGCCGATGGAATTCCCTTGAGCGCCAGATCGAGGCGGGGATTTCCTTCCAGAATGTCATCCACTCCGGCGAGCCAAAGCCTTTTGCCGTCGCGCTCAAGGGGGATGGAACGGTTGGTCAAGACGGCAATGTTGCTGGACTGGAGCACGGCGGTAATGTGTGCCGGGTCCGTATTCAGGTCGTGGTTTCCGAGGACCGCCAGAATTCCAGACGGGGCGCGCAACCGGGTGAGCCACTGCACACACGGCTCAATGGCCAGCGCTTGCACTTTCGCGGCCCGGCGCGCATTGGGCCCATGCATTCTCCTCCACGGCGAGGTAACGAAATCCCCGGTCAACACCACCAGGTCCGGCTGCAGGCGCTGGATGATATCAATTGCCTTGCGCAAGGGCACGACGGAGAAATAGTCGTCGTAGTGCAGGTCACTTAACTGGGCAATCCGGAAACCGTCCCACGATTCAGGCAAGCGAGGGAGCGGAACTTCGATCGAAACCAGTTGCGGCCGGTTGGCCTCTAACAATCGTGCCATCGCCCACCGTAGCAAGAGCGCCCAAGGTGGCGCCGGCCGCGCCCACTTGCAGGAATTTCCGCCGCGTAAATGATGACAACCCAAGACCTCTATGATGGCGCTCTTAACACTGCTGATGAGTACGGAAGCCAGGGAAGCGTCGATCCGGTGATTGCGACCGGCAGGGATTGCAGCGGGTCATACCTTGCCCAATTGCGGTTCAAATTCGCGGCTGCGGTACCACTCGATGGTCCGGCTGAGGCCTTCCTCGAAATCCACTTTTGGCTTGTAGCCAAGAAATTCCGCGGCGCGTGAAATGTCAGCCAGGGAATGTTTCACGTCGCCGGGGCGATCCGGTCCGTACTTCACGTCGCCCGAGTATCCGATCAGTTTTTTCAGGATCAGGAAAGTCTGGTAGAGATCGGTGCGGCGGCCGGTGGCGACGTTGAACACCCTGCCCGTGACTCCTTTAGATTCGGCTTTGCAGGCCAGCAGATTGGCCTCAACCACATTCTGGACAAAAGTGAAATCGCGACTCTGTTTTCCATCGCCAAAAATCGTTGGTTGTTCTTCCCGAAGCATCTGGGTAATGAACTTGGCCAGGACACCGGAGTAGGGCGAGGCCGGGTCCTGGCGCGGGCCAAATACGTTGAAATAGCGCAGACACACCGTCTCCAGTCCGTAACAGCGATAGAAGGACGTCATGTAGTATTCGCTGGCCAGCTTGGCGGTGGCATAAGGAGAAATCGGATTGGGCGGCATGTCCTCCCGCTTGGGCAAGGTTGGAGTATCGCCATAGGCAGAAGACGAGGCAGCGTAGATGACTCGCTTGACCTTCGCGTCCCGCGCCGCGACCAGCAGGTTCAGGGTCCCATCCACGTTGGCCCGATTGTTTCCCAGAGGGTCCTTGACCGACCTGGGGACGGAAGGGATGGCGGCCTGGTGCAAAATATAGTCAACTCCCTGGCAAGCCCGGTGGAGCCCGTCGAGGTCCCCCAAATCCGTCTCGTGGAACTCGATCTGGTCCTGCACCTCGGCCAGATTTTCGCGTTTGCCGGTAGCGAAATTATCCAGTCCCCTGACTCTTTCACCCTGCGCCAGAAGCGCCCGGGTCAGGGTCGAGCCAATGAAACCCGCCGCGCCCGTGATGAGGTAAGTGGCCATAGAATGTCTATCATACAGGATCGCATTTCGGGGGAAGTCTGGTCCGGAATGAAATGAGTAAACGCCGGAAGACGGAGAACGCAGCGCGGAAGTGGCGGTGCTGCCCGGCGTGAGAGGGCAAACTGACCAACGTCATCTGGAGATTACCGCTATGGGTACTTAAGTAATACGGGGACATCTTTACTTCCTGGACCGGAAGTGTGATCCAAAGCAATCAAGCGTCAAAGGCGTCGGACAGAGCCTGCCCTGAGGAGTCGAAAGGAGTGTCCGACCCACACAAGCGACTGGGAAGCAGGGCTACGATGGTGGTGGGGGCGATTTTGAGGAGATTCGGAACCGCTACTTCAGTGCTATAATCAGGCCTTGAAGCGGGCAGTTTACGGCCCCTGATTCTCCTCCTGAATTTTTTTTGACTTAGCTCCGCTCCCCCTAAAACAAGGCCCTGCCATGGAACTCTTGACCCGACCTATGCCCTCAGACCAGGCGCTGACCAGCGACCAACACCGGCCCCGGTACAGCATCATCATCCCGGCCTATAACGAAAGCGCGCGTGTCGGCGCTACATTGGAAAGAGTGCTGGCCTACGTAACTGAACAGGGATGGGACGCCGAGGTGATCGCCGTGGACGACGGCTCGCGCGACAACACAACGGAAATTATCCGGAGTTACGCGGAAAAGAATCCGCGGCTGCGGCTGTTGCAGAATCCCGGCAACCGGGGCAAGGGATACAGCGTGCGAAACGGGATGCTGCACGCGCTGGGGGAAATCCTGCTATTCAGCGACGCTGATCTTTCGTCCCCTATCGAGGAGGCGGAAAAGCTTCTGGCCGCGATCGCAGAAGGGGCGGACGTCGCCATTGGCTCGCGCTGGCTGCGCCGCGATCTGCAAACCGAACGCCAGCCGCTCTACCGCCAGCTCTTCGGGCGCGTTTTCAATCTGATGTTGCGCATTACGCTGGGCCTCAAGTTCAAGGACACGCAGTGCGGCTTCAAGGCCTTTACCCGGCGAGCGGCCGGAATAATTTTCCCGCTGCAACAGATCGAGCGCTGGGGCTTTGATCCGGAACTTCTTTATCTGGCGAAAAAATTCGGGCTCACGGTAGTCGAGGTTCCGGTGGCGTGGGCCCACTGCGAAGGCACTCGCATCAGTCCGCTGCGCGATGGAAGCCGCATGTTCGGAGAGATGCTCAAGATTCGCTGGAATGCACTCAGCGGAAAATATGACGCTCAGGGTGACAGCCGCTCCATACCCACTTAGACAAAGACTCTTCTCCCCCGCTTGCCCCTTTCTGAACTACCCGCTTCCTTAGAACAACCATTCTGGAGTTTTTCTTTCTCGACTAACACGAGAGACCTAAGCCCATGAGTGCGGCTTTTCTTCGCGCCCTTAGCGATTGAAGGCTTGACCTCGGCTGCATCATTCAAAATCTCAAAGACAAAAAATGATCCAGGGTAAGCAGGCACGAGAGCTGAATCAGGACACCCGCGAGACGCGAGCCGCTGCAGAAGACCCGAGGTACATGGCCGCCTGCCTCACCTGCATGAACGTGTGTAATACGGTTCCTGGTCAAGGCACCCCGCATTGTTGGCGATTGCTTAGACATGTCACCACTCATGCCTGTGCCCCGATTCGCGCGAGTGCTACTCGCTCCTGCGTATGCGTTCTCTTTGCCGCGTCAAGAGAAACATTTTTGTTTACCACGCCAGTGCTCTACTTTTTGCGGGCGTCCTGATCTTCGCCATGGGAGTGTCGCCGGCGCAGGCGCAAACCTGGGTCAGCGCGGTCAGCGCCACTCCCGCCAGCACCGGGGCGGGCATCACCTGGAGCACCGCGGTGCCGGCCGACTCTCAGGTCGAATACGGTTCGTCGGCGGCGTTATACGGCGCCTTCAGTGCACTCTCCACGGCCAAAGTCACCAGCCATTCGATCACACTGACGGGTCTGGCGGGGGGAGCGACGTATCATTTTCGAGTGCGGTCGAGCGACGCGAACGGAGTCGTAGTGGTCAGCCCAGACTATGTGTTCATACAACCGGCCGCGATTGCGATTACGGTGAATCCGCCCAGCCTGAATTTTGGCACGACGGCGGTAAACTCGTGCAGCGCTGTCCAGCTCACGACGGTGACCAACAACGGCAAGTCACCGGTCACCGTCGGGCCTTTCGCCCTCACGGGAACCAGTGTTGGAGATTTCGTCTGGGGAGGGGTCGGAACCTGCAACAGCGGACAAGCGCTGGCCCCAGGCATGAGCTGCACCCATAGCTTCAAGTTCTGCCCGGCCGCGGCAGGCGACCGTTCCGGGGCAGACAGTATAACGAACAGCGCGTCCAGTTCTCCGGCCGTGGTGTCATTGAGCGGCACTGGTTCGGTGTCGGCTCCCGCGCTGGCGGTGAGTCCGGCCAGCTTGAGCTTTGCCGGACAAACCGGCTCATCCGGAGTTACGCCTTCCGGCCTGAGCATTACCAATACAGGTACGGGATCACTTACCTTCACGGGCGTGAGCGACCAGCCGTGGCTGGTGCTCTCAGCCAACTCCGGAACCGCGCCGTCCACGCTCCAGGTCAGCGCCGCAACCACCAGCCTCAAAGCGGGAACCTACACCGGACACGTCACGCTGACGGGCGGAGGAGTCACGAAAACGGTGACGGTCGCTCTCACTTTAACCTCGCCTCAGGTCGAGCATTCGGTGGCGCTGTCGTGGAAGGCCAGCTCCAACCCCAAGGTCGTGAGCTATAGCGTGTACCGCTCAAGCATTTCAGGATCTTCCTTCGCACTCTCGGCCAGCGCGATCGGCGGAGTGAGCTTCAGCGATCAGAGCGTGCAGCCGGCATCGACGTACTACTACGTCGTCACCGCAGTGGACGATCAGGGACGGGAGAGCGAATACTCGCCGCAGGTGTCCGCCGTCATTCCTTAAGCAGGCTGGGGCATAGTCCCGAACTGGGCCCCTTCCCGTCTTGGTTACCAGAGTAATCACCTTCGTTCCAGATGGAAATAATCGGCACTTCTCGCATAATACAATTCTGAGGTCAGTGAGGGTCATACAATCTCTGTATCGCTCACGTTTTCCACCACCAACCGGACCTGGAATTCAGAATTTGGGAGATGTCATGATGTTTACTCGTACGTCGGGGACAGAATTTTCAAAGTATCAGCCACCTCTTGCCTGCCTGGCCGCGATTATTCGAAAGTCAGTTCTGGCCGGATTGCTGCTCATGCCCGCGCTGTCACTGGGGCAGGCGTTTGTACAGGAAAACAACAATACTGTCGCCGAGACTACCGCGTCGGTGAGCGTAACCTACGGAGCGGCCGAGACCGCCGGCAACTTGAATGTCGTGGTGGTCGGTTGGGTCGATACTTCCTCTTCGGTCACGTCGGTGGTGGACGATAATACCAATACTTATGTGCTGGCCGGCACAACCTCGGGCAATGGCATAACGCAGGCGATCTACTATGCCCGCAACATCGTCCTGCCGAACTAACAACACGCCCACGATCACGGTTACGTTCAACCAGCCGGCGGCCTTTCCCGACGTGCGCATCCTGGAATACAGCGGGTTCAGCGCGACCGCACCTCTGGACAATTGGACCGGGGCCTCGGGTAATTCCGCCGCGGCGGACAGTGGGGCAGCCGTCACCAGCACCAGCAGCCTGATCCTGGGCGCGGGCACGACGGGGGCACACTTCACCGCGGCTGGAAGTGGCTTTACCCTGCGATCGATCACCAGCCCCTTCGGTGACATCGTGGAAGATTCCAATGGACTGGTGGCCGCAGGCAGCAACAATTCGACCGCGGACCTGTCGGGCGGCACTTGGGTGATGCAGACGGCAGCCTTCAGTCCTACCGGAGTTACCTACACCAACTCTCCCGTCGTCACCGGCATCGCGCCGGTTACAGGGTCGAACATTGGCGGAACGCCGGTGACCATTACGGGCACCGATTTTCAGCCCGGCGCGGTAGTTTTATTTGGCACGGCGCCTGGCGGCATATCGGGCTTGAATTGCACCGAGAGCGGGGGCACGACGCTGACCTGCTTGACCCCGGCTGACAGCGCAGGGGTGAAAGATATTACCGTCGTGAATGTGGATGGAAAACTGGGTTCGGCGACGGGGGCTTATACGACCATCGATGTGCGGCCTACCATCAGCGCCATCACTCCCGCATCAGGTCCGACGAACGGTTCGGCGATCAGCATTACGGGGACGAATTTCCAGACCGGAGCCAGAGTCACGATTGGCGGGTTGCCCGCCGGAAATGTTGTGGTGGTGAACAGCACGACGATTACGGCCAGCACGCCGGCTCTTCCGGTGGGACCGGCCGATGTCACCATCACAAATCCGGACACCGGCACGATCACCAGCACGGGCGGTTTTACCTACGCACTGGGCGGCGGGCCGATCAACTACATTCAAAGCGCCGCGGTCACCAACATTTCCTCCACGACAGTCCCGGCAACCATGCCTGGCCTGCAGACTGCCGGCGACCTGAATGTCGTCATCGTCGGCTGGGCGGATGCCACTACGACCGTATCCTCGGTCACTGATACCGAGAACAATACCTACGCGGCGGCGCTGCCTCCCACCGTCGGTACCGGCGTGAGCCAGGTGATTTACTACGCCAAGAACATCGCGGGCGACACCACGACTCCCAACCAGATCACGGTTACATTCAGCCAGGTGCCGCTGAATCCGGACATTCGAATCCTGGAATACCGCGGGCTGGATATCACCGCTCCGCTAGACGTTGCAGCGGTGGCTGGCGCCCCTGGATTCGGCGGGGTTGCGGACACCGGCGCCTGCACCACGACTACTCCGGTAGAGCTGATCGTGGCCGGTTTCACGGTAGGCACGCACATCACTGACCCGGGAACCGGCTTCACCCTTGTGGATCTGACACAGCCCAATGGCGACAGCGCGCAACATCAGATCACGGCTGCGGCAGGCAGTTGTGAGTCCACTGCCCCTCTCTCCAGCGACGCCGTTTGGGTGGCGCAAAGCGCAGCGTTCAAACTAACTCCCGACTTCAGCCTAACCGCCACCCCTGGCAGCCGCACGGTGGCAGCCAGCAATTCGGCCACTTACACGATCACCGCAGCCCCGCTGAACGGGTTCAACAGCGCGGTGGATCTCACGTGCAGCATTGTTCCGGTGGTGACCACACCGCCCACGTGCTCGTTCAATCCCACTCCCGTGCCCAACGGCTCCGGCACTTCCACGCTGACCGTCAGCACATCGGCGGGAACCCAGACCGGCGCCTACACGGTCACCGTGACCGGAACGGGCGGCTCCCAGACTCACAGCACAGACGTGACCCTGAACGTGAGCGCGGCGCCGAATTTCACGATTGCGGCATCCGCGGTTGCGCCCGCCAGTGTTACCGTCGGTGGAGCGGGCACATCCACAATCACGGTGGCGGCGCAGAACGGTTTCAACAGCGCCGTGGCCCTGACCTGCAGCATCGCTCCGGTAGTGGTGACCGCGCCCACGTGCTCGTTCAATCCAACCTCGGTAGCCAATGGTGCCGGCACCTCAACGCTGACGATCAGCACGTCGGCTTCGACACCGGCCAACACCTATACCGTAACCGTGACGGGAACCTCGGGCTCTCTCACGCATACGGCAGTGGCCACTTTGATCGCCACCGGCACGCCGGATTTCACCATCGCGGCGTCCGCTTTCTCACCCGCCATGGTGAACGCGGGAGGATCGGGAACGTCCACAATTACCATCGCCCCGCTGAACGGTTTCAACAGCGCTGTGGCTTTGACCTGCAGCATCGCTCCGGTGGTAAACCGGCCGCCTGCCTGCTCGTTGAACCCAACCTCGGTAGCGGCGGGCTCGGGAACGTCCACCTTGACGGTCACGACCACGGCCGCCACAACCGCGTCACTCGCCCCCGGTACGAGTAGCTTCTATGCCATGTGGCTGCCCATCGGCGGGCTGGCGTTACTGGGAACAGGTTTGACTTCCCGCCGCCGGAAGCTGCTGGGCTTGATCCTGTTGGGCCTGGTGTTTACGGGCCTGATCTTCATGGCGGCCTGCGGAGGCACGTCATCCGGAGGCGGTGGCGGACATCCCGGCACACCCGCTGGAACTTACACCGTAACAGTCACGGGCACAGCGGGATCGTCGGTGCACACCGCGCCGGTCACGGTCGTAGTGCAATAGCAGACGGTTGCAGTATTTCTGATTGCGGGGCCCGGAAACGGGCCCCGTTTATTTTGCGTGCCATGCTTGACTTGAGCTGGAATCAAACCACGGCAAGCACTGGCTTTCCGCAGGCCATGACTTGAGCGTGGAATGGAACCGCGGCTACGCCAGAGTCAATCAGTTCCCACTCATTTCGCAGAAAGCGCGAAATGAATGGGGCACTGCAACCGTTAGTGCACGATCAAGGTAAGCGGGATTGTCTCCGTGGTGGAACCCGAAGTCGCATGCACGGTCAGGGTGTAAGTCCCCGGTGCGGTTGCGTTGGGGTTGGTGTGCTGACCGCCGTTGTTGCCCCCGCCCACGCTGCCGCCGCCACAGGACATCAGGAGCAAGCAGAGCGTCAAGGGTGTGAGCCAGAGAAATTGATATCGTCGCTGCGATCGCTTGGAGACCCGAACTCCGGGCAAGATCACAATTCCCAACATCGCCATGGCCAAGGTCCACGACCAGGGAGCGCGCGGGGAGACAGATGGACGCAGCGCCTGCGACGGCTGAGGACGTGGTGGTCACCGAGACATTAAAAGTGGTGGCGGCGGTGGAAGTGAAAGTCACGCTGGCAGGGACGGAGCAATTTGCGCCCTTCGGGGTCGGCGACATGGAACAGCTCAGAGAAGCCGTCCCACTCGCCCCATTGCCACCAAGAGAAAGGATGTAGTTAGCGGCCTGCCCGGCGGTCACCGTGACCGAACTTGGATCGTCGGGCGGAATGGTGAGTCCCAGGCTGGAAGTGTAGGTATAGCCATTGGCCACGCTGCCGCTTTGAGCCATCGGTATTGGTCACTACGACATTGACCGCGCCCGCAGCATGTGCGGAGGTGGTGGCGGTAATCGACGTGCCGTTCACCACCGTCACATTGGTGGCGGCAGTTCCACCCAGCTTCACGGTCGCGCCTGACAGGAAGCCTGTGCCGGCGATGGTAACGCCTAGTCCCGCCGTTGCTGGTGCCCGAGTTGGGCGTGATCGAGGACACGGTTGGGGCTGGGTTGGTGTAGGTATAGCCGCTGGTCAACGTGCCATTCTGGCCATCCGTGTTGGTGACCAGGACATTCACTGCGCCGGCCGCGTGCGCCGCGGTGGTCGCGGTAATCGAGGCGCTGTTCACTACCGTCACATTGGTGGCCGCAGTGCCGCCGAGCTTCACGGTTGCTCCTGTGAGGAAGCCGGTGCCGGCGATGGTGACGCTGGTACCACCGCTGATGGAGCCTGAACTGGGCGCGATTGCAGACACGGTCGGCGCCGAATTGGTGTAGGTATAACCGCTCGCCAGAGTGCCACTCTGGCCATCCGGGTTGGTGACCACGACGCTGCCTGCTCCGGCTGAGTGGGCCGCGGACGTCGCGGTAATCGAAGTGCTGTTCACGACCACTACGTTGGTCGCGGCCGTGCCGCCGATTTTCACCGTCGCTCCCGTCAGGAAACCGGTCCCGGTAATGGTTACACTGGTGCCGCCGCCGGTGGATCCGGAACTGGGAGCGATCGAGGATACGGTCGGGGCCGGATTGGTGTAGGTGTAGCCGTTGGTCAACGTGCCGCTCTGGCCATCCGTGTTGGTGACTACGACGCTGACTGCGCCGGCCGCGTGCGCCGCAGTGTTCGCGGTAATCGAGGTGCTGTTGACCACGGTCACGCTGGTGGCGGCCGTCCCGCCGAGCTTCACGGCCGCTCCGGTCGTGAAGCCGGTGCCGGTAATGTTTACTGACGTCCCGCCATTGGTGGTGCCCGAATTGGGGGCGATTGCACTCACAGTCGGCGCCGGAGCTGAGCCGGAAGCACCCAGCTGGACAAACTTCGCGACTGAGGGCACTCCGCTGCTGTTCAACAGAAACAGCATGTAGTATCCCGGCGGCGCGATGTTGCCATTGGGCGGGGCGGTAACCGAGAGCGTCCCGCTTCCCGTGCTGAACGAAAGACCTACGAGCCGCTGATCCATGTCGAACGCATGAGTCGGCGCGCCTGGCCGCACCAGCACGACCGAGGAAATGCTGACCGCATCCGGGGTTGAAACCGTGAATGTTCCGTTCCACGAGATCGTAGCTGGAGCACCGGAAATGGTTGGCCGCGTGGCCGCCGTGCCATCGGAGTTGAACAGGTACGCAGGCTGATAAATCTCCATGTGCGACTCGTAGGAGCCGCGTTGAGGATTGCCTCCCGCAAACCATACCGTCGCATCGGGCAGGAGCAGAGCGACCGAGTGGTAAAGGCGGGCATAAGCATTCGCGCCGGCAGAAGAGAATGAGTCGGTCACGGGATCGTAGAGATCCGCATTCAGGCTCGCCGTGCCCGAATCCTCGTCGTTGGTGGAACCGCCCACCGCCAGGACCTTGCCGGTGGGCAGCATCACCGCATTCATCTCGATGCGCCCCTGCGACATACTGGGGCCCGGCTGCCAGACCGGGTTGGAGGCGCCGAGATCGATGATTTCAGTCGTGCTGGTAGCGGGACTTCCACCACCCATGATCATCACCCGCGGATCGTAGCCGTTGGCCGGAGTCAGGGGCAGCAGAACCGAAGTGCCGTAGGTTCGGATTCCGCTGTAAATGGTCGTGGCCATCGTCGTCCAGGTATGGGCAGCCGGGTCGAACAGCATCGAGGTCGTGCCCGCGCCGGAATAGAAAACCTTTCCGTTCGGAAGCAGATGCATACGGGGATAGAGCGGCGGCGTGAAGGGCGCAAAGTATTGCGTGCTCCATCCCGAGCCCACGGTATAAATTTCGACTGCATTGTTGGTAGCGCTGGTCTCATCCTGCCCGGAGAAAGTCATCACCCGCCCGTCCCCGAGCGTGGTTACGGTGGGATACCAGCGGCCATGGGCCATGTTCTGGACATCGGTGAAAGTGTTGGTGGCAGGATCGAACACCGCCGATTTCGGCTGGCCCAAAAACGGGTCGTAGGCCTGAGAGCCGCCATTGATGAAAGCACGCCCGTCGGGCAGGACCACCATGCCGTTGCAGAACATGTCCCATGACAGGGTGAAGGAGGTGAAAGTTCCCGTAGTGGGATCGAACAGCACCGCACCCGACCTGTTCGCGGGACCATAGGGCGGCCCGGTGGGACAACCGGACATGGAAGGGGGGCAATTTCCCGAGCCCGCCACCACCAATATTTTTCCGTTGTGCAGCAGCGCCGTATGAATCGGATTAATGGGCATGGAGCCGGACAGAGTACTCCACTGACCCTGGACATTCGCCTGGGCCCACAAGCCCGGCGCGAGAACTCCCAAGAGGGCGACGAACCCCAGAAAAGTTTGAATTACGCGAGCAGATACAGGTCTTGCCATGGCCTAGAAAAACGATTCAGTTGTTTCGGGGAGGACGCTCATCAAGAGCAGGTAAGCGTAAGTTAGAATAGTAAGTTTTGGAAATCCTGTCAAGGCAAATTGGCGCGCGCACTTCACACACTCGAAGGCTATCTGCCAGGCGACGGCGCAACTTGTTGAACCGGCACATATGCACTTGACTTACCAGGCTGAGCCTGTCTCAAGTAACAGTTACTCCCGGTTACTCCGGGTTACGCGCTCGCCTTAGACGAACGCTGCAAGGCAGGGTGCGCGTCCAGCCAGGTCTGCAGACTCCTGGTGGCCTCGGCAGACATACCGGCAAAGCGCACTCCCATGCGGCCCTGCACGTCCCGCCACACCAGTTCTATGGAAGCCGAGAGATCCTCATTGGTGTCAGGCAGAGAAAACTCGATGGTCTGAATGCAGGAAGGAGGTATGAATTGTCCCACGTTCAAGGCGGCCCCACCGGCGCTGATGTTGGTGATGAAGGCCAGCGTGCCTTCCAGGCCGACACACTGCAGAGTGGCTGGAATGTTGGAAGAGGCGCGCTCAGACTCGCGATCGTCCGCGCCCACGCCCCGGTTCCTGAGACCCAGCGCGGACTTGATGCCGTTGCGCAGCCGGCCCAGCGAAAGGGGACGATAGATGACCATGTGACTGCGAGCGCCTTCCGCCAGTCCGATGCTGCTGAGGGAGGTCGCCAGCACGATCCCGATTGACTGTTCGCAAGAGGGTAGGGATTTCGCGGCTGACAAGACGGCCACGGCCCCCGAGGCATCTGCGTTGTCCACAATGATGGCGTCGAAGCGCTCGCGGGTGAGGGTTTGCACCGCCTCCTGTGCCACGCCGCATTGGCAAACATCGATGTTCAAACTCTCCTGCGCCTGGGTCACCAGGTTGATGACAGCAGGGTCCCGAGAAAACAGGAATGAGCGCAGCCGTGGAGTCGCACTATCGGGTAAGGCCATGGTCGTCGGACTTTATAACGATCACGCCGGGAGCCGCAAGTTACCGAAGTAGAGGGTTACTGATTTTGCGCGTATCATATTGAGCTGAAAGCCCGCTTCGCAAGATCCGGGCATTCGGCATGGCCTCCACTTGCTCGCGCTGTGGTTCCGGGCAGGCACGAGCCGCATTACGGTAACACCCCAGGGTTCTTTCTCCCATGAGATTGTCTGTCATCATGCCGGTTTACAACGAGCGCAGGACACTGCGCCTGGTGGTGCAACGCGTTCTCGCGGTCCCGCAGGAAGTGGAATTGATTTGCGTGGACGATGGTTCGCGTGACGGATCCCGGGAAATTCTGGCCGAATTGCAGGGCCTGCACTCCAGCCTCCGGGTCTTGCTGCAGCCCAAGAATATGGGAAAGGGTGCGGCCCTGCGCCGTGGCATACAGGAAGCCACTGGAGACTATGTACTCATTCAGGACGCTGATCTGGAGTACGATCCGGCCGATTATCCCAACCTGCTCGATCCCCTGGTCCAGGGCAAGGCCGACGTGGTGTATGGCTCGCGTTTTCTGGGCAGCCGTCCGCATCGCGTGCTCTACTTCTGGCATTCCGTCGGCAACCGGTTGCTGACCCTGCTTTCAAACTGCCTCACCAACATCAACCTGAGCGACATGGAGACCTGCTACAAGGTCTTCCGCCGGGAAATCGTGCAGGCCATTCCTCTCGAAGAGGACCGCTTCGGATTTGAGCCGGAAATCACGGTCAAAATTGCCAAGCGGCGGCTGCGCATTTACGAAGTCGGCATCAGTTACTGGGGCCGCACCTACGAGGAAGGCAAGAAGATAGGCTGGAGGGACGGGGTGCGTTGTCTGTGGTGCCTGCTGAAGTACTCGATCAAGGAGCGGGCTGTGACTCTGCCGCATTCCGCTGACTCCGAAGCCTCAGCCCTGGTTACTCGGCAAGATCGATCGGATTCCGCCTCGGGATCCTAGTGTGCTGTCCCAGAAATAAATTGAAGATCGAAATGTAAGCGGCGCGGGTCGAGTTGACTGAAACAGCAGGTCCCCATTCGACTCCCCCTCGTGTGCACGCGGAGTTCGTTCAGGGCAGGCTCTCCACTGCGCTCCCGCCCGGATGACTGAAACAGCAGGTCCCTCCACTACGCTCAGTGCGCTTCGCTCCGGTCGGGATGACAATATTAGTTCAATGAATTTCCGGGACCGGACGATAGACGACCGCATTCACCTTCTCCCCGCGAAGAAGGCGGCCGTTCGATCGACTACGATTTTCTGCTGTTCTTCCGTCATTTGCGGAAACACGGGCAAGGCGAGCACCTGCCGGCTGGCCTCTTCGGACTCCGGAAATGCGCCCGGGCGATAGCCCAGGCCGGCAAAGGCCGGCTGCAGATGAAGGGGAAAAGGGTAGTAGATCTCGGTGGGTATTCCGCAATTGCGGAGATGCTCACGTAACTGGTCGCGTTGTGGCGTGCGAATCACGAACTGGTTGTAAACGTGGTGCAGCCCTTCAGGCTGGACCGGCAAGACAATCAACTCTTCCAGGCCGGCCTGCCTGAACAACTGGCGATAGCGCTCGGCGTTACGGCGGCGAGCCTGGGCCATGGCCTCGAGATGCCGGAACTTCACCAGCAGGATGGCGGCTTGCAGACTGTCGAGCCGGCTGTTGATGCCCAGCAGATCGTAGTGATATTTCTGGCGGCTGCCGTGGTCGCGCAGCACCGAGATGCGGTCGGCCAACTCGGGATCGCTGGTGGTGATCATTCCGCCATCGCCTGCGCCGCCAAGATTTTTTGAGGGAAAGAAGCTGAAGCAGCCGCAGGCGCTGAGATTGCCGACATACTGGTCGTGGTAACGGGCGCCGATTGCCTGGGCCGCATCTTCGATCACAGGCAGATGGTGGACCCGCGCGATTTCGTTGATTTTTTCCATCTCGGCTGCAAGTCCGAATAGGTGGACCGGCATGATCGCCCTGGTGCGGCTGGTGATGGCTGCTTCCAGGCGCGCCGGATCGAGGTTGTAGGTTTCGCGATCAATATCCACGAAGACCGGCCTGGCCTTCAGCCGGGAAATGCTGCCGGCCGTGGCCACGAAGGTAAAGGGCGGGGTGATGACTTCGTCTCCCGAGTCAACTCCGAGCGCCATCAGAGCGAGCAGGAGCGCATCCGATCCGGAGGCACAGCCCAGGGCAAAACGGGAGCCGATAAAGGCCGCGATTTCAGCTTCTAATTGCCGGACTTCGGGACCCATGATGAATTGCTGGCTTTCGAGGACTTTTTCCACGGCTGTCCCGATTTCCTCTTTCATCGTGGCGTATTCCGCCTTCAGATCAAGGAAGGGGAAGAGCAGCTTCGGAGGATCGGGCGGGCGCGGCGATTTGGCGAGAGACTCTCTGGGGTTCAATTCTTTTTTTCCTGCGAGCGAAATGGCAGTCGTCAGAAATAACTATATCGATTGCGACGGTATTGGGCGAGCTTTCGCGAAACCACACAGCTGGGATTGAGTTTGTGCGGCGAGGGCCCAAGTTGCCCGTCTCACGAGCGACCATGGTAGTCCAGTTTCAGTTGTCGCGATTCATCCTCGATCCCACCTTCCCCCAGATACGCTGAGTAATGAGCAACCGCCGTTCAGGAAAGGGACCGGATTTCCGTCAGTGATCGCGCGCCTTAGGCTGAGAGATAATGTGTCGAGCCCGCACCCGCGAATCGTTTAAGAATACGGTCTTCCTGGTTTTCCCACACCGGGGTGAATCCTGCTGCCTGGAGCAACTGGGCATGCTGCGCATTATGGTAAACAACAAAGTCTTCGTAGGCTCCCGATCTCTCTACACAACAGAGATTATTGAGCAGGGGAGCAAGCACATCAGGTCCGAATGGGTTATACAGAAATACGACGAGCGGACATCGAGGGAAACAAAAATCTGCCGCGTCCGCCAAGACCACCGTCATAGTATGACAACGGCGCTGAAGGGCCGCCCGGTCTTCCCGGAGATTCTTTTCACAGATGGCAACGAGGTCCGGCGCAAATTCCACTCCGATGACCTGGCGAAAAGGATGCTCCGCCGCCAAGAGGAGCACTTTCCCCATCCCACAACCCATGTCGATAAACCTGTAGAGGGGAAGAGCAGCGCCGACCAGATCGATGAGTCTCGCAAGCAGGGTTCGGAATGAATCTTCTGAAATGGGCTGGTAGCGAACGGCGGAAGCCCGGTGGGAACCGATCACACTCAGGGTCTTCGGGTCGATCCGGGCTGAAGTATGTACCCCCCGCCTACGATCGAACTCAGCCTCTTGCGCTAAGGAACTGCGCTCTTCCAGCCACTCCTCCAGATCGTTCTTGATCACCTCAAGCACATGCGCACAAGCACCGGCTACGCCGCGGCCCCGCACCAGGGTAGCGACCTTCTTGCGAAATGACTCCGGCATGCTGAGATCATAGCGCCGACTGATCTCGGATCTGCAGCCCGCCGTCTCCCCCGCCAGTTTGATCATTTACTTCTTGGACCTGCTACAGAGCAACCCAACCGAGATGCGGGGCAATCCGAAGGCTTCTTCGCTCGCGCCGCATTTTCGGACACTCATCCCGCTCAAAATCCAGCTCGGCACCACCGCGCCCTAGCGGTCGCGCAGTCAGTGACCTGATTCTAACGCCTTAGGAGGTGCCTTCTGGCGGCGCAATGCGCTTCTCACTCAGTTCGGTAGCAAGCCGTAAACCTCGACGGTGCTTTGAGTGCCTATATATACCCTTCCGTTGGCGATGGTGGGAACGCTGAACTTGATCGCGTTTCCAGCCTGGTCACGGTTGTTAGGGGCCAGCGAACTGTTCCAAAACTCGGTGGCCAGATTACTTGCGTCGTAGGCATGAAGCACTGCCGGGCCGAGGCCGTGGGATCCGGGAATACCGTACTGGGTGGCATCAATCGCCCACACGATGCCGTTCGAAGTTCCCTGCGAAGAAATCGAGGGCATGGTTCCCCGTCCGCCGTAGGTGGTAGTGGATTGCGAAGTCGGTGTTGTGTTGAATTTTCCGTTGGCGGGATCAAAGGAAAAGATGCTCAGCTTCTGGGAGATACCCGCCAAATAGAGCTTGTTTTGCCAGAACGCAGGCGTACCAAAGATTAGATTGAAGCCACCGAAGCTTTGTACGATGTTTGTATCTCCGGTCGTGGATGTGCAGGAACTGCAGAAGTGTCCCATGGAGTCGCGGTTGATTACGTACAGCGTGCCGCCTTTTCCGCCGGTCACCAGCAGATGAGCAGGACCAGGCGATTGATCGGGCAGGAGCAACACACCTCCCGAT
This sequence comes from Terriglobia bacterium, assembly GCA_963699935.1. Lineage (GTDB taxonomy): Bacteria > Acidobacteriota > Terriglobia > Terriglobales > Acidobacteriaceae > JAIQFF01. The sequence continues at coordinate 985,306 of CAVOVU010000006.1, read as the reverse complement.
CCGAGATCGAGGTCCTGGATCGACAAATCAAGTTGGTTGAAGGGGGAGAACCAGTCGCTTAGAGCCAGCCCGGATGAGGTTGTGAGTTTGATCACGCTATCCCCCAAATCGGTGTTCGGGGTAACGGTTGAATCATGGTCCATGGTGCCGTTGCCCGTGCTGAGGTAAAGCGCATTGGCGCTATCCGCCGCGGGCGCGGCACCACCCATCCAGACTCCGCCCTTTTGTCCATCGGCAGTGATGTTGTAGACCGCTGCCTGGGAAAGATTCGAGGCGTTATATCCCATGACCCAGCCGTGGTAGGGATCGGCGTCGTCGTGGGAGCCCCAAACGATGTAAACGACTCCGTTGACCAGAGCCAGTCCCGCCCTCTGATTCTCCATACGCGGAGTAAATGTGACGGTAGCGCCAGAAGAATCATAGCCGGCGCCCACCACCGATGCCGAGATAGTGAGCGGGACCACTGAATTTCTCATTCCCGGTAACCAGGTCCAGGGCATGTAAACGCTGATGGAAAGTGCCTGTGGGGCCCTCGGATTGGCTCACTACATAGAGAGTATTGGTAGCGGGATCGATGACGGGTGTCCCGGTTATGCCGTTCTCGGGTGTGACGTCATGCTCGCCCAGGCCGGCATCCGCGTCAGGAACCGGTATCTCGCCCGCCGTCCCGCCGTGGGCGACACTGAGAAGATCGGAATGCCACAGGGTTGAGCAAGGGCTGGCCTCGGCATCGAAGGCATAGACGCTGTCGTGCTCCGTCCCCACGAACACGACGTTGCGCCTTGTCCCATTCATGTTGAGCTGCGGGACCCATAGGGGCTGGGTATAGACATTGCCATCCACCGTGCAGGTAAATAGCTTTCCGAACGTAGTGGTGTTTACGTTCGAGGAAGTGAGGGCGTACTCGTGTGGGTTGGTCCCGTCACGTGCCAGATTGTTGCGATAGGTGAACACGCCCGAAAGGTCAGTGACAGCGATGATACCGGACGCGCTCTGGCCGGTGTCGGCGATGCTGGTGGCAGTAACCGTGTGTACGCCGCCGCTGGAGGGTGGAGTGTAGAGACCGCCACCACTAATCGAGCCTACGGTGCCATTGCCACCTCCGATACTGTCCACGCTCCAACTTACCCCGAGATTTTGCGAATCGCCGCTCACGCTCGCGGTGAACTGCTGGACTTGCGTGGTCATCGCAACTGCAGCTTTCTTAGGGCTGACGGTCACCGAGATACTGCCCGCAGCCGTCACGGTCAGGGTAACGGCGTTGCTTGTAGCGCTTCCCGCCGAATTGCTGACCACGACCTTGAATTTGGCGCCATTATCCGACGATGCAGTGGCAGGAGTCGTGTAACTGGCGGAAGTTGCCGCGGCTATAGGCGAGTCATTCTTCTGCCATTGGTAGGAGAGAGGAACACTCCCACTCGCCACTACCGTGAAAGTCGCGGTTTGTCCTGCATTTACGCTCGCATCCAAAGGCTGCTGCACGATCGAGGGTACAACCGATGCCGCGCTAACGCTGAGTGTGGCCGGGTTACTGGTCGCGCTTCCTGCGCTATTGCTGACGACCACCTTGAATTGGGAGCCGTCGTCGGACATCGCCGTGCCGGGAGTAGTGTAGCTGGCCGAGGTCGCTCCGGCGATCGCCGAGTCATTCTTCTGCCATTGGTAGGAAAGAGGAACACTCCCACTCGCCACAACCGTAAAAGTCGCGGTCTGCCCTACATTCACACTCGCATTCGTAGGTTGGGTGGTTATCGACGGGGCCGCCACTTGCGGTAACACTGAGCTTCCACCGCCGCAACCCGGCAAAACTAGAAGAAGAACGAACAGCCCATACGCAATAGCCCCGACTCGCACGTACATCCGGAAACCCCTTTGGATCAGCCTTTTATTGTATATCCTATGCCGCAATTGTGATGGTGCCGTCTCGCGGTTCATCATTCAATGGAACCTTGATAGCGAAGGGCCTGGTGCTTTAGGTTCAGTTCGAAATCGAAAGCTGCGGCAGTTGTCCCCGACGGGCTTCGGACTCCAAGTCAAATTCCGCGGGCGGGGGCGCCCGCGCCACACGGACACGCCGCATGGTCAGTGACTTTCGTACTCGGGCTGGCCTTCATAATGACCGTATAATCAGTGTAAATCGGAAGGAATTTGCGCAAAGGATAAGGGTGGACCCTGTTCTGGCATCGGCGATTTTCGTTCTGGGGCTGGCTTTTGGCAGCTTCCTGAATGTGTGTATCTACCGCCTGCCGCGTGACTTATCGGTGGTGCGGCCACGCTCGAGCTGTCCCCGATGCGATTATCTTATCCGGGCATACGACAATATTCCGGTCCTGAGCTGGCTGATCCTGCGCGGCCGCTGCCGCAATTGCAAAGCTTACATTTCGCCGCGCTACCTGGTGGTGGAGCTTCTGACCGGGGCAATCTTTCTGGCTTGTTACGCGCACTTTGGCGCCACCCTGGCCACCTTCAAATACTGCGCCTTCGGATTCCTGCTGCTGGGCCTAATCTTTACTGATGCTGAAACCCAGCTCCTGCCCGACAAGATGACCCTGCCGGGGCTGGCCCTGGGACTGGTGTTGAGCCTGGTGGTTCCGGTGAATGATCTGGCTTCGCAGCTCTTGCCGGGGCTGGTGTCTTTGCCGGTGAGCTCTGAGGTTTCCTGGCACCTGCTGTCGCTGGTGGACGCGGTGCTGGGCGCTGTGGTCGGCGCCTCTTTCATCTATGGCGCGGGCGCCATCTACCTGCGGGCGCGAGGCGTGGAGGGCATGGGCTTCGGCGATGTGAAACTGATGGCCATGGTGGGCGCGTTTCTTGGCGCCAAGTTGACCATCTTCACTCTGTTCACGGCATCGATTGCGGGATCGCTGTTTGGTGTGTCCACGGTGCTGGCGGTTTGGATCAAGCGCACCCGCCGGCGCATGAAGCTCAATCATGAATCCGCCGGCGACGCCCGGCGCCGGGCCTGGGTATCGGCGGCGATTGCGCTGCGCCGCCATCAAATGCCCTTTGGCGTTTTTCTCGGCGGCATGGCCATGGTCGCTCTCTTCTATGGCAACAGCTTCCTCAAGTGGTACTGGGGGTTGCTGTGAAACTGGTGACCAACCCCATCGTGCTGCGCATGGCCATTATCTTCGTGGCTGCCAGCTTTGCCTTTATCGTGGGCCTGCTGTTGATAAAGCGGATGCGCCGCAGTATCAGCGACGAAGCTTCTTTTTCCGATGCCTCCACATCTTCGGCATCCGAGAGTTTCCCGCTGCACACTTATCACGCAGTGATCCAGCAGCTGAAACAGCAGAAACACGAACTACAAAGTCTGCAGGTGGCAGAGCGGCGGCGCGCCAAGACGTCGGAGAACATCAGCGCCGCCGTGCTTTCGAATCTTTCATCGGGCGTACTCTTCTTCACTCCCAACGGACTGGTGCGGCAGGCCAATGCTTCGGCCAAGCAGATCCTGGGTTTCGCTTCGCCCGCCGGAATGAGCGCGGCTGAAATATTTCGCGAAGCCGAATTGATTTCGTCATCCCAAACCACGTACGCGAACCTGGCTGAGGCGGTGAACGCCAGCCTGCGGGAGAAGACCCGGTTTCAGCGGCTGGAAGCGCGCTATCGCACGCCCGCGGGCGAGGAACGCACGCTGGATATTACGGTCAGTTCGGTGCACGCGCCAGAGGGCGATGCTTCGGCAGCGGCTGGTCTGGGCGTTGCTGGTCCGGGCGTCGCTTGTCTGGGCGTTGCTTGTTTGATCAATGACCGCACGGAAGTGACCGAGATTCGCCGCCAGCAGGAGTTACGCGGCGAAATGTCCGCCGAAATGGCGCTGGGCCTGCGGAACTCGCTGACCACCATCGCGGGCTATGCCCAACAGCTGGCGGCCAGCCGCGACCCGGAACTGGCGCGGCAGCTGGCGTCGGACATCGCCGCCGAGGCGGCGCACCTGGACCGTACCATTGGCGGGTTTCTGGCCAGCGCGAAAGCGGCGAGGGCAGGTTTGAAAGCTTGAATTGAATACGTCGATGCCGCCTTCAGTTGGTTTGAGGCGGCGCGACTGAAAGAAACGGAGCACTCTATGAAGCGTATGGGATATGTTTTTCTGGCCGAAGCCGTTCTGGCGGGCTTGCTGGTGACTCTGGCCGGGGCGCAAACTGAATCCTTGGGCGACTATGCCCGCGGCGTCCGCAAGGACGAAAAGCCGGCGTCGGCCAAGAAGTACGACAACGACAACCTGCCCACATCCGACAAGATCAGCATTGTGGGAAATGCCACGGAACCGACTGGCACGGAAGACGCCAACGCGGCGTCAACCTCGGGGGAGAACTCCGTGCAGCCTCAGGACGGAGCCACCTCCGCGCCGGAAGCGCAGGATGCCGGCAAACCGGCGGACAGCTCTGACGCGCAGAAGGCGAACGACGAATGGAAGCAGAAGATTGCCGTGCAGCAGGGCAAGGTTGACCTGCTCACGCGCGAACTGGATGTGACCCAGCGCGAGTATCGCCTGCGCGCCGCCGCCTTCTATGCCGACGCCGGCAACCGGCTCCGCGGCTCGGCCACATGGGACAAGGAAGATGCCCAGTACAAACAGCAGATCGCCCAGAAGCAAAAGGCGCTCGACGATGCCAAGAAAGCCGCCGACGATCTGAAGGAACAGGCGCGCAAGGCTGGGGTGCCGGCCAAGTTGCGGGAGTAGCGCGGGACGTTCTGATTCACGAAAGCCTCCGGTTCAGGCCGGAGGCTTTTCTGTCGTTAGCGGGTGGCTGCCGGCGGTCTTACGTTGCAGAATCTGCTTCACGTGATGACGCCCGTGGGCGCAGGTGAAACTTCCGCCATTGGCGTGCGGTCAGAGGCCCGAGGACGGGATGGTCGAGAACCCTGATGCGCGAGCCATAGCGCTGTTCGCATTGCGTGATGAGCTGTCCATGGCGGCAATCTGGGGACCGATGTCGGCCACGACTTTCTCCGCGGGCATGCCTCTGGGGCAGACCGGGTCGGGCGACTTGCGTCCTCGCGGAAAATAGCCGAAGTCCGTGACCAGCGCGACGGCCACCTTTGTTTGAAAGTGGGAACTCCTCGCCAGCGGCTTGCCGGCTTTCAGACAGCGCTCAAAAGCTTTTTGGGTCCCGGCGTAGGTCAGATAGAGATGCTCGAGTATTTCTGCCGCGCACCACTTCCCTTCCACATGGCGCGTCAGTTCCTCTCCAGTCATGCCGCGAGTGGCGGAAGCGATGGCCTGCTGCAGACGTTCCAGATACGAATCCATGTCCCCTCGAATTGCCTGGTCTAGTAGAATAACTCCGGCATTTCCGGTTGCAAAATTTCATATGCATGACAGGAAGGTGGCTATGAAGAAGTTGCTGATGGCAATGCTCGCGTTGGTGATGATGGCGGGGTGTTCGTCAGAAACATCCAAGCCGGCACAAGTCGAGAAACCGCAGCCCAAGCCGGCGGAATTTGTCACCGGACGCGCCGCCTTCCAGAAACTTTTCATTGCTGCGCGCGGCTGGGCGCGCGATGCCCAGCCCTACCGGCTGGAATCGATGATCACCGATGACTCCAAGGGCAAGGAAGGAAAGTCGGCGGTGTGGCGGGCCTCTTTTGCTTCTCCCATGCAGCACGGAGTGAAGGCCTACACCTGGTCAGGAGAAGTTTCGTCCGATCGCGGCATCAACCCGGGGACCGAAGATAGTTATAGTCCCACCAACACTTCCACCCAGATTTTCGACGTGGCTTTTCTCAAAGTGGATTCAGACCAGGCTTTGGAAACCGCCCAGAAGCATGGCGGCGAGAAGTTGCTGGCCAAGGAACCGGACACTCCGGTCCTGTACATTCTCGATTGGAGCCGGCCGACCAATGAGCTCATCTGGCACGTGATTTACGGCAACAACCGCGACGATTACAAGCTGCGAGTGGCGGTCAATGCCTCCAGCGGGGATTTTATTCGGGTGGAGAAGTAGGCGCGGGTGACCAGCGATTTTCCTGGGTTCGGCGGTTGATGGGGGATAGCCCGAGCGCGCCCGCCTTGTTGCCGACTCCCGCGGTCCTTCGGCTGCGTGACCCTTCGGTGCGGCGTGAACTCCGCTCTTCTGAAACTTTCCCGGGTGTCATCCTGAGCGGAGTTCTGTCCATTCGCTTGCGAATGGGCAGACGGAGTCGAAGGACCGCTATGAGCCGCAATCGCTGTCGGTCGCTGGGATTTCGTACAGTGCGCCGGTGAAACGCGACCCGGCTTTGATCTGGGTATAGGGGTCCTTCGACTGCGTGACTGCTTCGCGAAGCGAAGCAGTCGCTCCGCTCAGGATGACAGGAGAGTTTTATTGCCTGGCTTGGGCTTTTCCAGAAGGCGCGCTGGTCTTGATTTTCTCGAGCGCCTTCTTCGCCTCTTCCGCCAGCGGTCCGTTGGGCATGATTTTCAGATACTCCTGATAGTGTTCGGCGGCTTCGTCGAGTCGGGCAAGCTTGTCGAGGGCCTGGCCCATGCGGAAGTTGGCCGTGGCGTCATTGGGCTTGTAGAACAGGGCTTCGCGGTAGCGGTCGAGCGCCGCGCCATAATTCTTCTTCTTGAAATAAAAGTCGCCTACTTCGATGTCCTTCGCCGCCCGGTGGGGGTCGAAGGGATGAAATTCCTGCACGTCGCCGGAAACACTCTCATCTGCATCCTCCGCGGGAAGGGTGCTGTTGGGATGGTCCTTGGCATCATTCGGCGGCGGGCTGAGATCGATGCGAGTATCGCGACTGGAACTGTCCCCGGCTTCCCGGCTGCGCTCGGAGCGCGGAGGCGGCTGGTTCTGATTTGAATCCTTGTCAGCTTCCTGGGCCTGGGCCGCGCCGGGAATGACGATGCTCAGGCACAACGCGAGCGGAAAAATCAGTCGCCGCATGGCTCTATTGTAACTCGGACGTCGGGAAGTGTGGCGCGGGCGCCCTCGCCCGCGAGCGGCCGACCGTGAGAGGGCCGTCAGTCGAAGTCCGGCCGTCATGCAAAGTCAAAGGCCGCGGGCGGGGGCGCCCGCGCCACGCGTGCCCAAAAAAAAGCTGCTCCACTTGGGGGAAAGTGGAGCAGCTCGAGTTCTTGAATCCTCGGAGAGGAGGATCTTTACATGGACGGCGGCGTGGAAGCGGTCGGCGCCGGCTGTTGCGCGGGAGCCGTTGCATCCGCCGAGTTGGTCATGAGACGCACATCGACGCGACGGTTCTTGGCGCGTCCATCACGGGTCTTGTTCGAATCCACCGGCTTGTCCTTGCCCAGCCCGATCAGGTAGATCTTGTGCGCCGGGATGCTGTGCTTGGAAGCCAGGTATTGAATGACAGAATCGGCACGGCGCTCGCTGAGTGCATAGTTGTAATCCGAGGGACCGACCGAGTCGGTTCCACCTTCAACCGTGATGATGTAGCCCTTGGCGCTGGCTACGTCGCTGGCCAGCTGGTCGAGGGCTTCCTGCGCAGTCTTGCTCAGGTTGTCCTTATCGAAACCGAAATGCACGGCGGTTTCGGTGACCACGCGGTAGTTGTCCAGATTGGCCACGGTGTTCTGCAGCGAATCAACGCGATGAACAGCGTTGTCGGCCTGGGTCTGGGCCTCTCCCGCCTGCGTGGCGGCGGCTTGCGCCTTCTGGTCAACCTCGGCGGCCTTGGCCGTCACCTCTTGAATGCCGGCTTGCGCGCGCGCATCCACATCCTTGATGGCGTTGGTGTTCTTGGCAGTCAGATCATCAAGCTCGTTGGTCTTGTTGATCAGCGGCGTGGTCTCTTGACGGACGTAGTTCTTGCTGGCGCATCCGACCGTAGCCGCCATGCTTGTCGCCAGTAGAACGATTAACGAAGTGCGATTCATTGTAGGAGGGCTCCTTCCTCACTCATCTCGCAAAACTCAACTTCTTTGATTCTAAATTCTGTTGACGCGGTCAGCCGGGGAGAGCTTTTCTCGCGTTCGCATTGTACAAGAGCACGGAAGGTGCCAACGGTGGAAATGACGGGGCCTTCCCCTAACGTGCTCATTATAATGATGTTACGGCGCTACAGGGAACTGTCGGGCGCTCCAGGCCAGCAACTTTCGTGCAAAGGCGATACATGAACTGGGGAAATTTTATATGGTGCAGAGTTATGCATGTGGGGGACAGATGGTCGGAATGACTTCGCGTTTGTTCCGCCGGTAGACTCTGAAATCGTTTTCGTCCACCGTGATTACCGCGTGACGAGGGTAGAGTTCGCTCATGCGCACCAGACACAAGTCGGCTAGATCCGGCTTACGATCTTCGTAGCGGCGGGCGAGGTCACATAACTGGTTGAAGTTACGGGCGCAATCGAATGCAATCTGCAGCATTTCATCCTGCAGCAGGGAGAGAACGTAGGCGCTTGATCCCAGCTGAAATGCGGCCTCGGCCAGAACCGCTTCGCAGGTGAGTAAAGGTTCGGTGATGGTCCTGGCAAGATCCACGGCCCAGAGATGATGGCGGTCTCCGCGATTGCCGAAGGCGACGATGAATCCAGTGTCGGCAATTCCCTTCATCGCCGCGAGAAGCCCTTACGTGAGGAGAGGTCCGCCGGTCCGTTGATCTTTCCCGCGTGCCGCAGAAATTGTTGATTTCCCTTTTCCGATTTGGCGCTTTCCAGTTGCTGGCGAATGATCCGGCCTACCGGCACGCCGGTCCGGCGCGAAACCTCCCTGAGCCAGGCCAGCAGCTCGTCGGTAAGACGTATTGTCAGCGTATGACTCATATGGCGTTAGTGTAACACAGATGAAGGAGACATGCGCCTGGCGAAATCACAGGGGCTACCCGACAGATCCTTCGCCACCTGAAGGCGGTTCAGTATGACGCAAAAGTGGGGGCGATCCCGAATGCGATGGCCAGGGCGGCACCCGGGCAACCATCGCACTCATCTAAAATAGGTCATCCTGGATTCACCCGATGGACCTGCAGGCAAAAATCCGCAGCTTGCCCGCGTCTGCCGGCGTTTATCTGTACAAGAACGCCGAAGGCGACGTTATTTATGTAGGCAAAGCCAACAACCTGCGCAGCCGGGTTTCTTCCTACTTCCGCGAAGGGCGATGGGAGGATGCCAAAACCGATTCCCTGGTGCGGGAGGCGGTGGACGTTGATTACATCGTCGTGGCCAATAACAAGGAGGCGCTGGCGCTTGAGAACCATCTGATCAAGCAGAAGCAGCCGCGCTTCAATATCCTGCTGCGTGACGACAAAACTTATCCTTACGTGAAGCTCACGCTGGGCGAGCGTTTTCCCCGGGTGTATGTCACGCGGCGGCTGCGGAAAGATGGCAGCTCGTATTACGGTCCTTATTTTCCCGCCAACCTGGCGTATCGCATCGTTGACCTGATCCACCGGCATTTCATGGTGCCGTCGTGCAAGGTGGACCTGACGCGGTTTCATCCGCGGCCGTGCCTGCAGTACTACATCAAGCGCTGCCTGGGGCCGTGCGTGGAAGAACTGACCACGCCGGAGATCTATCAGGAGGCGGTGCGCGACGTGAAGCTGTTTCTTGAAGGGCGCCCGACCGACCTGTTGCGCTCGCTGCGCCAGCGTATGGAGCAGACCGCCGAGGCAGAAGAGTACGAGCGCGCCGCAAAATATCGCGACCTGATCTCGACCGTCGAGCAGTTGCAGGAAAAGCAGCGCATCGCGGCGGTTGAAGGCGACGATGCCGACGTCTTCGGATATCACTTCGAAAACGGCATGCTGGCGGTAAACCTGTTCCACATGCGCGGCGGCCGAGTGCTCGACCGGCGAGAATTCTTCTGGGAAGAGCTGCCGGAAGCGCACGGACCACGTAGGGGCGGGTGCCCTCACCCGCCCAGCCGAGCAAAGCTCGGCCGTTTCAGCCGGAACTCACGGGCGAGGACGCCGGTCACTCCATCGGGTCGTTCCTTCCCGGCGAATTCTTTTCTGCTTTCCTGAACCAGCTCTACATTGGTCAGCCCTACGTTCCGCGGAATATTTATGTGCCGGTTGATTTCGAAGATCGGGAAGCGCTGGAAGACCTGCTCTCCGAGCAGGTGGCGGGCGAGGGCGCCCGCCCCACACGAGTTCACATTCTGGTGCCGCAGCGTGGCGACAAGCGTGGGCTTCTCGACCTCGCCGGCAACAACGCCAAGCAGTCTTACGACCAGCGCTTCCGGGTGATGAAGCCGAATGCCAAAGCCATTCAGGAAGCTTTGCAGGACGCGCTTGGGCTGCCGGAGTTGCCGAAGCGCATCGAGTGTTTCGACATTTCGCATATTCAGGGAGCGGAGACCGTGGCCTCGATGGTGGTGTGGGAAGACGGCCAGATGAAGAAGTCGGACTACCGCAAGTTCATCATCCGCGACGTGATTGGAGTGGACGATTTCGCCTCCATGCGCGAGGTGGTCACGCGCCGCTACAAGCGCATGCAGGAAGAAAAAAAGAAAATGCCCAGCCTGGTGCTGATCGACGGCGGCCTGGGCCAGTTGCACGCCGCTGCCGAAGCGCTGGAAGCGCTGGAAATCATCAACCAGCCGCTGGCGGCGATTGCCAAGCGCGAGGAAATTATCTATGTCTATGGTCAGGAGAGCGAACCGGTAGCGCTGGATCATCATTCGCCGGTGCTGCACCTGGTGCAACTGATCCGCGACGAAGCGCACCGTTTCGCCGTGACTTTCCATCGCAAGCGTCGCCAGATGCGCGACCGGTCCACCGAACTGCGCGAAATCCCGGGCGTGGGAGAGAGCACGACCCGGCGGTTGCTGCAGCATTTTGGCAGCGTGCAGGCGATCAAGCAGGCGGATTCGGCGGCGCTGTCATCGGTGGTGACGCGCAGTCAGGCGGAGGCGATTCTGGATCACTTCAGGAAACAGGACGCGCCGGCGCAATAGAACACTTACGACTTGCGGGTGCGATTAAGTTGCCCCTGTCATCCTGAGCGAAGGGGGATGTTTCGCTTGCGAAACATCCCGCGCAGTCGAAGGACCACTATATGTGAATGGAAGCCGGTGTATTTTGAGTCTTAAATTCTACTGAAACGAACTTTCCCTCGAGGATAGGGGTCCTTCGACTCCGGCCTTGCGTTCACAAGTGAACGCAAAGCCTGCGCTCAGGATGACTGACTCGGGGATTTACAGGGCTGCTCACAACATCGGCCAGGCTTCGCCGTACCAGCCACACCACCGTCCCGATCATGCCGCACCAGCCCAGAAAACTTACAACCGCCGCGATCTTGGTGTCGTATTGCAGCACGCCCAGGCTGGAGAAGATAGTGTGCCAGTCGTGTTCGATGTAGTCGGAGTCGCCGGCGGTGACCAGGGGCAACAGCATGGCGCGGGCGTCGGCCATGTAGGTAGCGGTGTAGAGCCAATTCTCGAAGAAGAAGAACGAGCAGAAAGCGAAGGCGGCGGCCTGTCGCTGGCTAAAGAAATATGCGGCCAGGAGCAGCGGCACCAGCCATTGCAGAATGGTGCCTCCCCAAAGTCCGAGGGTGGGACCAAACCAGCCGAACAGAAGATGTCCACCTTCGTGCACCACCAGGTTGGCGAGATCGATGAAGAGGAAGGCGCCGTGCTTGCTGAAAGCGTAGGTCAGGAACACTACATAGAAGACAAGCCAGGCGGCGACGCTGTAGCGCGAAGTGGGACGCCAGTCCTGTGCCAGCATGCTCCGCAAGTAGTCGCCCATGCGGCGGATTGTAACGGGAACGCAAGCCGCGAAACAGGTTACGGCGGTGCTGCTGCGTCAGGGCGCCGTAATGCACTAGTGAGTGGATTCGCTGCAGGAGTCCCCCTCGTATAATCTCTATAGACCGAAGCAGAGCAGTGCAATATGTGGATGAAAGCTCATCAATGGATCGTGACCCTGGCGTTGCTGACGTTGGTGCTGGCAGCCGCCGTGGGCCTGATTCTTACCCGACAATCGGCGCAGTGAATTCGGCCGGCCGCGACCCGGCGCCCCCCGATTGTGGATGAGCAACCCCTGACCACAGCCCGCGCCATGGCGGCGCTCGCGTCTGACTGGGATGAGCTGCGATATTCGCGCCAGGCACTCAAACTGGCCGACCATTCCGTGGATGTCGCATTCAGCTATGAAATGCGCCAGGCCACGGAGCACCCCACTCCGCCGACCCCCGAGAGCAAAAAGCTTTACGCCCAGGCCAATCAGACTGCGGCGGCGGTCAAAGCCGATCAGGAGAAGAATTGACCAGCTGCAAAAAGAGATCGCCGGCGCCAAGGACGAGCGCGCCCGGTCCAGCCTGCAACAACAGATCGACCTGACCAAGGCCCAACTGGAACTGGATCAGGATGAATTGGACGACATCAAGGGAGACCTGGTCCGCTCCGGAGCCGATCGCCTCAGCCGGGTTCAGCGGCAGTTCAACCGTCACGAAGCCACCCAGAAGGAGTACGAGACCCACAATCCCCAGGGCGGCGGCGATACCAGCAGCAACACTCAAGCTGGTTCATCGTCAGCGCTGGCCCAGTTCTCCGCGTGGCGTGCCTTGCGGGCCAAGACAACCCGGTTGCAGCAGGCGATGGACGAAGCCAAACAAGCCAGCAATAAACTGCGGCAAAGCCACGACGGGCTGCAAGTCCAGGTGGACATGGCAGTCTCGAACAAGGAGGCGATTGCGCAGCAGGCCAAGAGCGGAGTCGAAAACTCCCCCGACGATGCTGCCAGCCGCACCGCCCGCGCCATCTCCACCCTGCACCAGATCTCCGTGGACCAGAAAGACCTGAGCGATCTCGCCAAACGCATCCAGGACCAGGACGACCTGGCTACGGCCTACGGCAATTGGGTGGATGTGGTCAAAGTCCGTCAGGCGGCGGTTACGCATGCCATGCTCCAGTCCGCGTTACTGATCTTGCTGGTATTGTTCGCGGTGTATCTTGCCAACCGCCTGGTGGACCATTTCTTTGTAGGGCTGGCGGTGGAGCGCACCAGGCTTCACACCTTGCGCGGTGTGATTCGCTTCGCAGTACAGGCTCTGGGCCTGGCCGTGATTCTGCTCATATTGTTTGGCGTACCCAACCAGATGTCCACCATCCTGGGCCTGGCCGGCGCCGGGCTTACCGTAGCCTGCAAAGACTTCATCATGGGATTCATCGGCTGGTTCCTGCTGATGGGACGCAACGGACTGCGGGTCGGGGACTGGGTGGAGATCGACGGCGTAGTCGGCGAAGTGGTTGAAATCGGTCTGCTGCGAACCGTGCTTCTGGAAACCGGAAACTGGACGGACAGCGGACATCCCACCGGGCGCAAAGTCGCATTCGTAAACAGCTACGCGATCGAAGGACACTTCTTTAATTTCTCGACCACCGGGCAGTGGCTGTGGGACGAACTCCAGCTCCTGGTTCCCGCCAGCGAGAATCCCTATCCGATGATTGATGCCATCCAGAAAATGGTCGCGGAGCAGACCCAGGAGAACGTGCTCGCGGCGGAGCAGGAGTGGCAGCGTTCCAAAGGTCACTACCGGGCGCAACCGGTTTCAGCGGCACCGGCGGTGAGTCTGCGTCCTACCAGTTCCGGAATCGATGTGCACGTGCGTTACATCACGCGGGCGGGCGAGCGGCACGCGATGAAGACCCGCCTGTACCAGGCCCTGGTGGAGTTGCTGCACCGGCGGCAGGACGATCCGGCCGCGGCGGCCAGCGCCAAGGCTGCGCGCTAAACACCAATAGCAACAAGTGTGGAGTGGACACTCCTGTCCGCTGCGGGTACCAGGTCAGTTTGGAGACCATAAACCGCGAAGGGCACGAAGCCACACGAAGGAAACCCTGGAAAACAAAGCCTTCGTGATACTTCGAGTCCTTCGTGGTTTATGCACTTGCCGTGTCTTATCACAAAACTGACTCACAACTCCGCTGCCTTTGACTCTGACCTGCTTTTGCCTTTGACTTCCCTTTTGACTTGGACTGTCGTCGCTCAAAGTCAAAGGCGTCGGACAGGAGTGTCCGACCCGGACACATCTTTCAGCAGGCTTGACTTGATAGCCACCGGCAAGTGTGAACCCTGCAAAATCTCGCGCACCAGGGCCGGCGGCAGGGAGCGCGCAAACTCAACGGCTCGAGCCAGTGGCGTTTTTTCATTGCGCAGCAAGGCAATGCGGATTTCCCGGCGCGGCGACCATTTCGCCTGGTGGCAGACCGCGCTCACGAATGCGGCGGGCGCGTCGCGGCGCATCAGTGCCTTGATGACCGCCGATTCCGTCAGGCGGGAATTTTCCAGCGCGGCATGAATCACCCGCGGCTCCGGATCAAGTAGCAGGGCTGCGGCCACCCGGCCTGATGCCCTATGCGCCAGGGTAAGCCGTTCGCCTTGCGAGAGTCTTTCCAGGCGATTGACAAGAGATTCTTCGGCAGCCATTTTTATGTCGGCGGGAACGACTGGCGTGAGCGCGACCTGCATGAGATCGAAGGTGAACAGGTGTCTCACCATGGGGACGGAGATGTGTCGCGGGGTTCGTGGATGCTCGACCAGCGCCAGCTTTACTTTGCGGCTTTTCATGATGCCGCGGTTGCGGCTCAGGCGATCGAGCGCCTGGGTGGGCAAATCGCTCTGCTTCAGAAGCGCCAGGGCCAGGTCTTCGCTGAGCGCGGGATCGGATGCGGTGGCAACCAAACCTTCCGCAGGCGTGTGGGCGGATTCGGTTGGAGGAGCGACCTCGTCGGGTGCAGTGCGGGCCGCGGTTGAGTCGTCGTGAGACATGGTTTATGCGACAACCAAAATAGCTAGGGTCCAGGCGATTTCGCTGCGCCCTGGCGTGCCAACTCGAGAGCCCCGCGGACCGGTTCAATCACCGTGGGATTGATGACCACGTCGGGACGGCCGGAATGAAGACTATTGTAAAAAATCTGGCGCACCAGCGCGGAACTACCGAAGACACCGCCGGACATGGCCACCGGGACGGCTCCGGCATGCGGAAACAGGCGCCGGAGGAGTACCCCTGCCAGGTTGGCGAGCTGAGTTCCGGCCTGAGTCAGAACGTCGCGCGCGATGCGGTCACCGGAATCCGCCAGCGAAAGTACGGCGGGAAAAAGCGCTGAAAAATCCGGCGGCGGCGTGGCGTTCGCGGCCGGTACCACCTGCTCGATGGTTTGCAGGCTCCAGGACTTCATCAGCATCTCGATCAGGCGCAGGTCTTGTTCGGGTTTCTCGTCCCAGGCGCCAATGGCGGCGGCCACCGCGGTGCGGCCGATCCAGTGGCCTGAGCCTTCGTCGGAGATAGCGAAGCCCCAGCCGCCGGCGCGCGCGGTCTGACCTTCGCGGTTGCGGCCATAGGCGATCGAGCCGGTGCCGGCGATCACGATCACGCCCGGGCCGTCGCCGAAGGCAGCCTGGAGAGCGATCACATTGTCTCCCACCACTTCGACCTTGCCCGGAACCAGCTCCGAGACGATGCGTTTTACCACTTCGCTGATCTCGGGCCGGGCTGCACCCGCGAGGCCGACGCAGACGCTGCCGATCTGGGACGGGTTGAGATGGGCAACCGTGCAGGCCTGGCGGATGGCACTCGCCAGCGACTCACGCGCTTGCGCCTCGCCCACCCGGACCACATTGCTGGCCGCGCCTGTCCCAGTGCCGAGGATTGAGGTTTCGTCGCCGATGAGGCAGGAAGTCTTGCTGCCGCCGCCGTCGATGCCGAGGTAGATGGCCACGAGCGTAGTTCTACCACAAGAGTTTGCATTGGCATTCCAAACCGAAGTACTCCTGACTTTTCAAATTCAGGCGTCAGACAGAGCCTGCCCTGAGCGAAGTCGAAGGGCGTGTCCGACCCACACGACCGCGATAATCAGCTTGACGAGGTAGGTACCTGGTTACAGATCGGCGGAGCTTTCTCTTTAAACCCCGCTACTCTGGGAGGGCAACGCGCTGCGAGGGCGAGACGCCCTCGCGACAGCCGGCGGGACGCCGGCGCTACGGGCGAACTACTCGCGGGCGAGTCGCCCGCGGCCACATAGACTGTTGCCACACTGACTACTTATGGTTTTGGACAAGCTTGATCTTGGCATCATCGGGCTGTACCTGGCCGGGATCACGCTGTTTGGGTTGCGCTTTCGCAAGAAGCAGCGCACCTTGCGCGACTACTTTCTCGCCGACCGGAATATTCCCTGGTGGGCGATCGCGCTTTCGATCGTTGCGGCGGAAACCAGCACTCTCACCATCATCAGTATTCCCGGCCTGGCCTACGACACCAATCTGACGTTTCTTCAGGTGGTGCTGGGATACGTAGTGGGGCGGTTCATCATCAGTTTTGTCCTGCTGCCTCATTATTTCCGCGGCGATCTGTACACCGCGTACGAACTGATCGAACGACGCTTCGGCAAGAAACTGCGCTCGCTGACCGCCGGGCTCTTCCTGGTCACACGCGCAGCAGCGGAAGGGGTGCGGGTTTATGCCGTTTCCATCGTGGTGGCCATTGCCTTGGGGACCGGCGAGGTCGCGTCCATCGCAATCATTACTGCGCTCACCCTGGTTTATACCTTCGAGGGCGGGCTGGCGGCAGTGATCTGGACCGATGTGGTGCAGACCGTGATCTATGTCGGCGGGACGCTGGTGGGACTGTTCACGATTCTGCATCTGGTGCCGGGAGGCTGGCCTGCGATTCATCACATGGCGGCGGCTGACCGGCAAGCTGCAGGTGTTCGACTTCACGCCCGACTTCTGGAGGCCGTACACATTCTGGGCGGGGCTGATCGGCGGAGCTTTTCTGACTACCGCCAGTCACGGTACCGATCAGCTCATTGTGCAACGCCTTCTGGCGGCGCGAAACCAACGGCAGTCGGTGACCGCGCTGCTCTCGAGCGGAGCAGCGATTCTTTTTCAGTTCGCTCTCTTTCTCATCGTTGGTGTCATGCTGTTCGCGTTTTATCACGTGCCTTCGGCAAACTTCGGACGGGCGGACAAGATCTTTCCGACATTCATCGTCAGCCAGATGCCGCACGGGATTTCCGGATTGCTCATTGCGGCGATTCTGGCCGCGGCCATGTCGAACCTGAGCGCGGCGCTTAACTCGCTGTCTTCGACGTCGATCATTGATTTCTACCTGCAACGGTATCCGCAGACTGACGAACGCCGCAAGATTCGGCTTTCGCGCATGGCGACCTTGTTCTGGGCGCTGCTGCTGTTCGGGCTGGCGGTGCTGTCGCTTGCACAAGGTCGGCCGAGTTATCGAGGTGGGATTGCAGATCGCGTCCGTGGCTTATGGGGCGCTGCTCGGAGTCTTTCTGCTCGGAGTGCTGACCCGGCGGGCCAATCAGTCGGGCGCGATGGTGGGAATGCTGTTCGGGTTCGTGACTGAGTTGTACATCTGGCTGTTCACTGCGGTGCCGTGGACGTGGTATGTGGCGATTGGGACGGTGGTCACGTTCGGGGTGGGGTATGCGGTCAGCTTGCTGACGGAAAAGGCTTTGACAGCGAAGTAAGCCGCAGGGTGGGTCGGACACTGTCGTCTGACGTTTTGACTTTTGTCCTTCCAGGCGCCTGCGATTCTGGGGACACACGTTGCGGGATACCGGATGGCCGAGACGGCAGGCTCGGGAAGAGAAGCGGCAGAGCCCGGCCCGACGTGAGCCGGTCACTTGATCCGGGCGGCGACTCCGAGAATCTGCTTGTCGATTGCGGCGCGCAGGTCCTGGGGCAGCGAGTCCGCCTGTTCGAGCATCTGCCACGCGGCGGCAGTGCGCTCCGCCGTATCGACCGCGATCTGCCAGAGAGGACTTGCCGGAATCCGCGCCCTGTCGGCGAAGCGCCGCATCTGGTCCGGCGTGATTTCTGACAGGCTGCGGCTCCCCCCGAAGCTCAGAGCCAGCTCGCCTTTGAGAATATAAGGAATCGTGGCCACAAAATCGTAGCCCGGCGACAGTACGGGCATCCGTCGGTCAGGATAGAGCAGCGACCAGTTCTTGAGATGCATGTCGGCATTGCCGATCAGACGGAAAACACGAGGCGGCGGACAAACTCCGCGACGGCATCCTCGCCCGCTTCGGCCCACAGGACGGCTGCGATATTGGCATAGCTGCGGTGCTTGTACTTGTCGGCCGGATACTGCCCGAACACTTGCGCGAAATCCTCCATGTGGACGGGCGCTCCCCCGGCCGGGCGGTCGAAGCGCTGTACGGCGAGGGCTTTGGCTTTCGGCGCGCGCGCCTCTTCGGGGAGTCCCTTGATCTCCGCCACATCGACGAGGCGGTTGTCCGGCACCACGATGCCGACCCGGCGCGCCAGTTCGAGCATCGCGAATTCGTTCTCCGGGACGGCGGCGAAGCGGGCGGAAGGAAGCTTCACGATCCACGACCCGCCCATGCCGTCTGCGGGAACGGTCAGGCCGCCGGATGCTTCCATCACGGCGGAGAACTTCAACTGCACACCGGCCAGAGAAAACCGCAGCGCGGTCTCGGGCGGACCATCATCATCACGATCACGATCACCATCACCACCATCATCATGATGATGGCCATCATCTTCCCTGGCATGGCCCTCAAGCGGCTCAATCACAAGCGCGCCGGGAAGATCGGCGCCGAGGACCGCGAGGAGGAAGAATTCGCGCTCAGAGTTCACGTCGGCGAGCTTCGCGAGATACTCGCGCAGATGCCCTTCGGGAAGGAGGTTCGAGAAGAACGGCGGCACGCGGCGCGGCACCGGGCGCAGGGCCGTCACGAGCCCGCCGGTGCGGCCCTTGAACGAGAGGCTTAAAGTCGGGCGCTGCGGATCATCTACATACTCCTGCTCGAACGCAAAAATCTGGCGGTCGCCCGCGAGGCGGTTGATGACGCCGATCGGCTTCCCGTGCAGGCGGACTGAGAGCGCGTTGAGTTTCTTCGGATCAAACTTCATCGCGCGGCTCCTTCGTACTCTCCTCGTCGCCATCGTCGGCGTAAAGGGAGCGTTCCTCGCCTTCGCCCTGATCGGGCTGCACAGAATCGCGGATGAGCGACTGCACCACAGGGACGAGGGAGCGCGGAACCATGATCAAATCGCTGTCGAGCATGCGGACCAACTCAAGCAGGGTGTCGTAGCGCGGCACGATCTTGCCGGACTCAATGCCGGAGATGTGCGTCTGCGTGAGCCCCAGGCGGCTGGCAAGCTCTCTCTGGGTCCAGCCCCGCTTCTGCGGACGTCCTTCAGGGCCCGGCGCATCCCCTCGGGGAGAGCCCCGAGGCGGAGCGGCTTGATATGCTTTGTTATATTGTTATTCATTGTTAATATAGTATAATATATCACATCCAAAGCAGCATGTATGTATTTAACTATATATATCACTTAACTTGATATATTTACGTATATCAATAAACCTCGACCACCGTCCGACCATCACATTCCTCGCAATCCACGCTCGTCGCTTCCCCCCATATATACTTTCCCCTCCGGTTATGGCCCGTCCCACCGAACTTGCGCGCGATCTCCGGTTGAGCCATGCCACTGCGATTGTGGTGGGCACCATTATCGGCAGCGGAATCTTTCTGGTTCCGGCCGAGATGATGCAGGCTGCCGGATCGGCCAGGCTGGTCTATCTGGCCTGGCTGGTGGGCGGACTGCTGTCTTTTTTCGGGGCGCTGACCTACGCCGAACTGGGCGCCATGAAGCCGCAGGCCGGGCGGCGAGTACGTTTACATCCGCGACGGTTATGGACCTCTGGCTGGGTTTCTCTATGCCTGGACCTGGTTCCTGATCGCCAAGCCAGCATCGATTGCCACCCTGGCCACCGGCTTTGTCCGGGTGCTGGGAAATTTTCCTGTCTTCGGCTTTTTTGCCCATAACTTTGTCTCGACTCCGTTTCCGGTGACGTACGGGCAGCTGGTGGCGGTTGCGGCCGCCACCTTGATTTCTGTTCTCAACTACATCGGGATCAAGAGAGCGGGCGACTTTCAGCTGGTGTTCACCTTCGTGAAAGTCGCCATCATTCTCGGCATCGTGGTGATCGGCCTGGGCTATGGCGGAGGAAACTGGCAGAATTTTGCGGGCAGCTTTACCGGCGCCAAAGGCGGAATGACGGGATTCGTGGCGGCTTTGGTGGCTGCGTTGTGGGCCTACGATGGCTGGAATGATCTGAATATGGTCTCGGGAGAAATCCGCCATCCCGAGCGCGACATTCCCCGCGCGTTGATTTTCGGGGTGGCGCTGGTGGGAGTCCTGTACATGCTGTTGAATGCGGCGGTGCAGTATGTACTGCCGGCGGGGGCCATCGCGGCATCGCCGAGGCCGGCGTCCGATGCCATGGCTGTGGTGCTGGGGAGCGTGGGAGCGGGACTGGTTTCAGCCGGCATGGCGCTCTCCATGCTGGTGGCCATGAATGGCACGGTCATGAGCGGCGCGCGCGTGCCTTACGCGGTGGCCCGCGACCGCTATTTCTTTTCCGCACTGGCGGAGGTCCATCCCCGTTTCCGGACGCCCTCGGTCGCCATTATTGTGCAGGCCGTGCTGGCCATTATCCTTCTGCTGCTGGGGGGCAGCTTCCGCCAGTTCTTTTCGCTGGCGATCTTCTCCGAATGGCTGTTTTACATGATCGCCGGCAGCACGGTGTTTGTCTTTCGCTGGCGCGACCCGCAGGCGGTCCGGCCGTACCGGGTCTGGGGATATCCTGTGGTTCCCATTCTGTTCGTCCTGGCTGCGGCGCTGCTGCTTTACTTTACTTTCCGGGACAATTTCCCGAATTCCGGCATCGGCCTGCTGGTGATTCTGGCGGGGATACCTGTTTTCTACGGTTTTTCACGAAAACGACGGGCAAATGCCTGAAGTCCTGCCATTGAATACGCGAGTTCAGAGGGAATTCCCTTTTGGGCATTACGAGGGTTACTGAAGGACACCCCCGCAGGGCACGTTTACCCTCCTCGCCTTCTCCCGTAAGTTAAAAACTCCACCCGGCGCATTTCTCCCCAGGCTCGGGCCCCCAATTCTGGAGTTTATGGCATGGCTACGTCTGTTGGCTTTCAATTAGGGCTTTTGCCGGAGCGCAAGCTGAACAAGCGCGCGCTGGCGGCCAGCTATGGCTTCCTGGTGTTTCTGTTGATTTTGATGGTCAACATCGGCTGGATCTGGCCGGACAGCCTGGACATCCGGCGGCAGTACCACGTGACGGAACTGATCCCGATGCCGAGCCTGCAACCCCAGCCGCTTAAGGCGAAGCCTCCAGTGCATATTTTGAAGGTCAAGCTGCTACCTAAAGCGCCGGTTTTTGACGCTCCCAAGCTGACGGTACCGCGGGAGGTTCGTGCCCCGCGGCCACAGCAGCCGGAGGTGACGGCGCCCAAGATCGAGGTCAACCATTTCACGCCTGCGGTGGTCAAGCTGGTCACGGGCGGAGCCCGGCCGACGTTGATCGTGCATACCGGCGCGTTCGGCAGTTCGGCAACTCCGACCGTGAACGCTCCGATCCAGAAGGTCCAGACGGGCGGCTTTGGGGACCCCAACGGCATTCCGGGACAGGGCAAGTCGGGCGCACACCTGGTGGCGGCGAGCACGGGCTCGTTCGATCTGCCGCCAGGAGAGGGAAGCGGCAACGGAGCGGGCGGGACCAAAGGTATTAAGGGCACGGTTGCCAGCGCCGGTTTCGGCAACGGGATTGCACAAGCCGGACAAGGTGATGGCCGCAGCAACGGGCGTGGCGCCACGGTGCAGACCGCTGGCTTCGGGGCCCAGCAAGTCAGCCAGGGACCAATTCGGGCACAGCAGGCGCAGACTGGACCCGCTACGACACCTGTGGAAATTATCTCCAAGCCCAATCCGGTCTACACTGAGGAAGCTCGGCAGCTCAGGTTGCAAGGTGAAGTATTATTGGAAGTACTTTTCGGAGCAAACGGGCAGTTGCACGTGAATCGCGTTGTGCGGGGAATGGGACACGGCCTGGACGAGGCCGCGGTTTCGGCTGCCAACAAGATCCGCTTCAAGCCTGCCCAGCATTACAACCAGCCGATCGATTCGACTGCGATTGTGCATGTGGTTTTCCAGTTGGCGTACTAGGCGCGACAGAGAGGATTTAGTCATGCGTACTTGGAAATGGACGCTCACCGCTTCCCTGCTGCTCGGGTTCAGCGCGCTGGCACAGCAGACGACGGCACCCGCATCGCCCGCGCCGGCCGAATGACGCCGGCGCAGGCGAACCCGGCTGCATTGCAGAACGCTCCGCAGCCCACGGCCGGCACGCCCGCGCCGCCGCCCGATGCCGCTGCCGCGCCCACCACCATGGACCAGGTCGTGGACCGCGCCATTGAACGTGAGCATGCACTCATCACTTTCCTGGAAGCGCGTACCCCGCTGGTGGAGACCTATCTGCAGAACCTGCAGCTT
This sequence comes from Terriglobia bacterium, assembly GCA_963699935.1. Classification (GTDB taxonomy): domain Bacteria; phylum Acidobacteriota; class Terriglobia; order Terriglobales; family Acidobacteriaceae; genus JAIQFF01. The sequence goes on along the minus strand of CAVOVU010000006.1, from coordinate 963,068 downwards.
GATCCGCAGATGGGCCCGTCGCCCAAGCAGGACCACTACTTCTTCGGCCGCCTGGACCTGAGCGATTCAGTGGATCGTCAGGATTATCTTTCAGGCGATTCGAGTTTCCAGAACCGTATGCTGGGCGGAGTCACGAAACTGTTCAAGTTCGAATACAAGCCCATCGGGTTTTCCTGGATGATCTTTGCCGACCGCGACGATTTTGACCGCGCCCACTACGATTTCAAGTATGTGCACCGCGAGTTTCAGGGCGACGTGCGCTGCATCGTCTTCGACGTGACCCCCAAGAAGAGCGCCGGCAAGGGACGGTTCCTGGGCCGCATCTGGGTGGAAGACCAGGACTACAACATCGTCCGGCTCAACGGCACGTACGCTCCCCGGCCCCGCAATGCGCAGTTCTTCCACATGGATAGCTGGCGGCTGAATCTGATTCCCGGCTACTGGGTCCCGGCCTACATCTACAGTGAAGAAGGGGACTTCAGCTCGGGTTCGAAGGACAAGATGGCCTTCAAGGCCCAGACCCGAATCTGGGGCTATGACCTGAAAAAGAACAACAAGGAAGACGAACTCACGCAGGTGCTGGTGGATTCGAGCGTAAAGGACGAGAGCCCGACAGCGCAGGATGCTTCGCCGCTGCAGGCGCAGCGCGAATGGCAGCAGCAGGCGGAAGACAACGTGATCGAGCGCCTGCAGAATGCCGGCTTGCTGGCCCCTCAGGGCGAAGTGGACAAGATCCTGATGACGGTGGTCACCAACATAGAAGTCACGAACAATATCGACCTGCCCCGGCCGGTCCGCACCCGGGTGATGCTGACTTCGCCGCTGGAGACTTTCAGCGTGGGCAACACCATCATCGTCAGCCGCGGCCTGATCGACGTGCTGCCCGACGAGGCCAGCCTGGCGATGGTACTTTCCCACGAACTGGCGCACATCGTGCTGGGACACAACCTGGGCAGCCGGTACGCCTTCAACGACCGCATGCTCTTCTCCGATGAATCCACTTACCAGAACCTGGGATTCAGGCACATTCCGGAGGAAGAGGTCGCCGCCGACAAGAAAGCGATCGAACTGTTGAAGAACTCGCCGTATGCACAGAAGCTCGATACCGCCGGATTGTTCCTGCGTGAACTGGCCGAAAGAGGTCCGGCGCTTTCCGCCTTGCTGACGCCCCACCTGGGAAACAGCCTTACCGACCCCAGAGGCGGAGTGGAACGCATGGCAGCGCTGATGACTTCGGCGCCGGCGCTTGATCCCAACAAACTGGACCAGATTCCTGCGTTGCCCCTGGGTGGACGGGTAAAGCTCAATCCCTGGGATGACCATGTTGAACTGATCAAGACTGCGCCGGTGGCGATTACCTCGGCCCGGGACAAGATGCCGTTTGAAGTCACGCCATTTTTCCCGCGGCTTACCCGCTACGGGAGCGGCCCGGGATCGCCGACCACGGCGAACGCGGCACCCACCAACTAGCCCAACACGTTGAAGCAAGCGCAGGCCGGGAGAAATTCCGGCCTGCGCATTTTTGGCCTACAAATCCGTTGTCATCCTGAGCGGAGTCTTTCCATTCGCTCGCGAATGGAAAGCGGAGTCGAAGGACCCCTATTTACCGTGGTCCGAAGTTTGAGCGGCGGCGTTTCGAGGGTGGGTAGTGTCTCAGTTTCAAATTAGCCGCTCACCTGTGGCATACTCGCTTCGTGGCCAAACCTCCGCGCGATCCCAACCAACTTGCCAAGCTCATCGTGGACGTTGCCACGGGCGAAACCGAAAATGCTGTCAGCGAATCCAAGCGGCCTCCCTCTCGCAAACGCAATATCTGGTCGCCTGACGAAATCGTGCTTCTGGCAAACTGAGGTAGCTGCTTGGGACGTCTCTTTCTGCTGGTCATCGCTCTGCTCTGGCTTGCTTCCGGCACATACATGACCGTAAAACCATACCGCTTCATCGCCAACACTCAATTCCCCTGGACCAAATTGCCAGCTTGGGGAGCTAGGATGCTTGGGATAGCTATCTTCGTAGGCGGAATACTAATTCTTCGTGCTTATATTTTGCACAAGGCAAACTGAGAGACTACCCGAGGGTGTGCTCCTTGCGAGCGCTCGCATCAATAGGTTTTCAGAAGATCTCGAGATGCACGCTGCGTCTTTACTCTAGGGGTCCTTCGACTGCGCGACTGCTTCGCGACGCGAAGCAGTTACTCCGCTCAGGATGACAGCAGGGTGGGTCACTCTTGCGGCTTTCCCTTTCCCGGTAATCCTACCGGGCTTTCGTGGGTGCGTTCGCGGAATCCGCCGCGCAGGCCGCTGGCCAGCGACACGCTGGATTCGCCGAACTTGTCGCGCAGGCGATCGGCGGCGGAGAGCGCCTGTTGCCAGCGCTGGCGGCGTCCGTCTTCCAGCAAATCTCCCTGCCCAGCCTGGTCCTCGAATGACGAAGCCTGCACGCCCAACAAACGCACCTGGGCTCCGGCGCGCCAGTTCTTGCGGAATAGCAGGCGGATCTGCTCGAAGATTTCGGTGTCGAGTTGAGTGGGGACGGGCAAGCTGTGCGCCCGGGTAATGGTGGTGAAATCTTTGTAACGCAGTTTCAGCTGGAGGGTGCGGGCATGCAGTCCGCCTTCGCGCAGGCGGCGGCCTACCATCTCCGAGAGACGCATCAAGGTGGATTCCAGCTGTTCGATGCTGGCGGTATCTTCGTTGTAGGTGTGTTCGTGGCTGATCGACTTGGGATCGGTATCGCTGCCGACTTCGCTGTCAAACCAGCCGCCGGCATCTTCGCCACGCGCTTTGCCCGCCAGAGCCAGTCCCCATTTTCCGAAGCGTTCCTGGAGAAAAGACTCGTCAAAGCGAGTGAGATCTCCGACCTTGCGGATGCCCAGACCGTGCAGGTTCTGTTCGGTGACTTTGCCGACGCCGGGAATTTCGCGCACGTCGAGCGGAGCCAGGAAATTGGCTTCCTGCCCGGGCACAATCCAAAGCACGCCGTTGGGCTTGGCGCGGGCCGACGAAACTTTGGCGATGAGGCGCGAGATGCCGATCCCGATCGAGCAGTTGAGCCGGGTTTCGGTCTTCATCTTCTGATGGAGCAGGTGCGCGGCGCGCAAGGGCGGGCCGTGCAGCCGCTCGGTGCCGGTCATGTCGAGATAGGCCTCGTCGATCGAGGCCATTTCGACCTGGGGAGAGAACGAAGTCAGCACCCGGTGGACTCTTCTCGGAACACTCGCGATAGCGGTCGGGATGGCCGTTCACGAAGATGGCCTGGGGACAGAGCCTGGCCGCGGTGCGCAGCGGCATGGCGGAATGCACGCCAAACTTGCGGGCTTCGTAGGACGCCGCCGAAACCACACCGCGCTCGTCGCGTTGTCCTCCCACGACGACTGCCTTGCCTTTCAGTTCGGGATTGAACAGCTCTTCCACGGAAACGAAGAAGGCGTCCATATCGACGTGAAAGATCGTCCTGGTGAAAGCGCTCATGGGAACAGCTGGCGGTGCGAACCGATTTTACCAAGATGCCGGGGTGCGTGGTTGTGGCTCAAGGATATCGTGATTCAATAGATTTCCGGGACAGTACACCAGGAAACATTGCAAATCAACATCAACACCCACCCCAACGCCGTCGGACAGAGCCTGCCCTGAGCGAAGTCGAAGGGACTGTCCGACCCACACCCTTTCAGACCAGGGCCAGGCTGGGATTTCCGCTGGTGGTCCTGGGGTCGCTTGAAACTCCGCGGACCTGCCGGGCGCGTTCATAAACCCGAATGTATTCCCTGGCGGAAGTGTTCCAGGAGAAGTCCTTGTTCATACCATTGCGCATGAGTTGCTGCCAGGAGTTCTGGTCGCGGAAGGCGCGCAAGGCTTCTTTAATCGTGAGCAGCAAAGCTTCACCGTTGTAATCGGTAAACTTGAAACCGGTGCCCTTCCCGGAACGCGGGTCCCAGTGTTCAATGGTGTCGTCGAGGCCGCCGGTGGCGCGGACTATGGGAGCGGTGCCGTACTTCAGGCTGTAGATCTGATTGAGGCCGCAGGGTTCATACTTGGACGGCATCAGGAACATGTCGCTTCCGGCCTCGATCTTGTGGGCTACCGCATTGTCGTAGGCCACCTTGACCGCAATTTTCTGGGGAAATTGTTTGCTCAGGCGGAGGAACATGTCTTCATAGGTCTTGTCGCCATTGCCCAGGGCGACGATGATCATTTCCTCCCGCGCCAGGCGTTCCATGATCTGGGAGATGAGGTCAAAGCCCTTCTGGGCGGCAAACCGGGACACGATGCCGAGCACCGGCAGGCGGAAATCGGAGTCGCTCATAGCAAAGGTCTTCAGCAGGTCCTGCTTGCATTTGGCCTTGCCGGAGAGGTCCTCGGGCGAGTATCGAGTCACGATGAATTTGTCGGTGCCGGGACTCCATTCGTCGTAATCCACGCCGTTCAGGATGCCGGCCACGGTGGAAGACCGGGAGCGCAGCACGCCTTCCAGGCCAAAACCAAACTCCGTGGTCTGGATTTCCTGACTGTATTTTTTGCTCACGGTAGTAATGAAATCGGAAAATACCAGCGCGCCCTTCAAAAAATTTACGTTGCCGAAAAACTCCATTCTGGAGATGGTGAACAGGTCCCAGGGCAGGGTGAGCAAGGGCAAAGTGTCGGGCGGAAAGAGGCCCTGATATCCCATGTTGTGAATGGTGAAGACGGTGGCCACGTCGCGGAAGGCTGGGTCTTCGGCGTATTGTGTGCGCAGCAGGACGGGGACGAGCGCGGACTGCCAGTCGTGGCAGTGAAAGATCTGAGGCACGCCAAGAATTTTCGCAGCCTCCAGCACGGCGCGGGAGAAAAGGGCAAAGCGCTCGGCGTTGTCGGGATAGTCGCCGGCAGAAGTCCCGTAAAGCGCGTCACGATCAAAAAAAGGAGGATACTCGACGAAATAGAAATTGACTCCGGCGCGTTCGCCCCCACTGACCACGGAGCAGAAGCGATAGTGGTCGTCGAAAGGAACAGTAATGCTTTTGACCACGGTGCGAGGGTCCTGGAGCAGGGTCTGGCGGTAGCGGGGAAGATAGACGCTTACCTGGTGTCCGGCTGCCACCAGGGCCCGGGGCAGGGCACCCATTACGTCGGCCAATCCACCCGTCTTGGAGAAGGGCACACACTCCGACGCGGCAAAAACGATGTGCATAGGCGACTCCTTGTAAGTGCCGGGCGCCGCCGGCACACGCTATCATAGGGGGCTGCTCACAGCATACTCCGCTGCTCAGGCAACCGGCAGAACGAACTGGTCAGTCTAAGTGCCGGCAAGCCGGCAGGAAAGTGGGTCAAGGGTGACAAAAATCGCGGCCGTGGAAAAGCGTCCCAGCCGGCCCAAACTGGGCCAGCACTTTCTGGTTGATTCCTCCGCCACCATGCGCATTGTGGAAGCCCTGGGTGATATTTCCGAGAGCACGGTGCTTGAAATCGGCCCCGGCCGCGGCGCTCTCACTTCCGCCCTGGCAAAACGGGCGCGGCGGCTGATCGCAATCGAAATCGATCGAGTGCTGGCGGCGCAGTTGCGCATGAATTTCTCCCAGGAACCCAACGTGGAGATTATCGAGGGCGACGTTCTGGCCATCGACTTCCACACCCTGTTCGGCCCCAAGCCCGGAAGCAACCGGCCCGGTCTCAATCATCAACCTGAAGCGGTGCGAGTGGTGGGCAATCTTCCCTACTTCATTACTTCCGACATTCTGTTGCGGCTGTTTGAGTACCGGCAATATTTCGAAACCATCGTGCTGATGGTGCAACGCGAGGTGGCTGACCGCCTGGCGGCGGCACCGGGGCGAAGCGACTACGGCCTGCTTTCGGCCACCGCCCAGCTTTACTCCGAGGTGGAGAAGTTGTTCACGCTTCCCCCCAGCGCGTTTTCACCGCCGCCCAAAGTCGAATCCAGCGTGGTGCGCCTCCGGATGGTCGCGAAGCTGGAGAGTCTGGGAGTACCGGAAGCGGAGTTCATCTCTTTTCTGAAACTGGCTTTCGGGCAAAAGAGGAAGACGCTTGCCAACAATCTAAAAGCGCAATATGCGCCGAAAGTGTTGCGGGCCGCTTTCGAAGATGCGGGAGTGAAACCGGCAGTGCGGGCCGAGGCGCTGAGCCTGGAAAAGACGGCGGCGCTGTTTCGCGCACTGGTCGCTCTGTCATCCTGAGCGGAGTCTTTCCATTCACTCGCGAATGGAAAGCGGAGTCGAAGGACCCCTATAGTCGTAACGGAGTTTGGGGAGCGCTCCTTGAGTTTCGCGCCCATGGAATGTTCAAGAATTTCGAGACGTATGCGGGGGAGCGGGAATAGGGGTCCTTCGACTGCGCGCCTGCTTCGCGGATGCGAAACAGGTGCTTCGCTCAGGATGACAGCTGGGTGAGGTGAGAGTTCAATGTCCTCGCCGATCCGACATCCCGCCGTGGCTGGACGCTTTTATCCGCGCGATCGCGACGATCTGCGGGCCGAGGTGGAGTCTTATTTATCGCCGCCGCAGAAAGCCGTTCCCGCCCTGGGGTGCGTGGTGCCGCACGCCGGCTACATCTACTCGGGACATGTGGCGGGCGCAGTGTACGCCCGGCTGGATGTGCCACGGCGCTCGATTCTGATGTGTCCCAACCATACCGGCATGGGACATCCTCTTTCCATCATGAGTGAGGGAGCATGGCAGACGCCGCTGGGACCGGTGTCCATTGATTCCCAGTTGGCATCCGATTTGAAACGGCGATTTCCGCCACTCGGTGAGGACACTGAGGCGCATCGGGCCGAACATGGCGCTGAGGTGCAGCTGCCTTTTCTGCAGGTGAAAAATCCCCATTGCAGTTTCGTTCCGATCGCCCTGGGGACCAGCCAATATGAATTGCTTCAGGGGCTGGGCGAAGCCATCGCGGACGTGGTGCGGGTGCTGGGAGAGCGCGTGCTGCTGATCGCCTCCAGTGACATGAACCACTACGAGAACGACACCATCACGCGGGCGAAAGATCAGAAAGCCATAGAACGCATCCTGGTGATGGACCCGCGCGGACTGTTTGACGTGGTGATGGACGAAGATATCAGCATGTGCGGCTTTGGACCGGCAGTCGCGATGCTTACGGCTGCGCGCCGGCTGGGCGCCGTCAGTACGGATTTGGTCAGGTATGCCACTTCAGGGGATGTCTCGGGCGAGCGTGAGCGGGTGGTGGGATATGCGGGTATTCTGGTGCAGTAGTGGCCGTTCCATCGAGCGGGTTAAAACCTTTAACCGCAAAGGGCGCTAAGAAATTCTGGATTATTCGATTTCGAGTTCAGTGTCCTGTTTGGGCTTGGGCGGCGCGGGCCTCTCTACCGCCGAACCGGGGTCCAATCCCATGTCGCTGAGTTGCAGACGCAAATTTCCCGGGTTGGTGGCATAGGCCATGGCGGTGTCGTAGTCGATTAAATCGGCGCGAATCAGTTTTTCGATTTCGCCATCAAAGTGCTGCATGCCTTCGGTATCTCCGTCGCGCATGGCGTCAAGCAGGCTTTTGCCTTCCACTTCGCCCTTGTCCAGATACTCGCGGGTGCGAAGAGTTGATTTGAGGATTTCGATTGCGGCCACGCGTCCCGTTCCCCCTTTTCGCGGGAGCAGCCGCTGCGAAACAATGTAGCGGAAGCTTTTCGCGAAACGGTTGCGAATGGTGTGCTGCTCGGTCAGCGGAAATACTCCGATGATCCGTTCCACGGTCTTCGAGGCGTCGGTGGTGTGCAGGGTGGAGAGGACCAGGTGACCGGTTTCGGCCGCTTCCAGCGCGATTTCGATGGTTTCCTTGTCGCGCATTTCGCCCACCAGGATAACCTTGGGAGCCTGCCGCAGGGCGGCGCGCAAGGCCAGCGCGAAGCTGGGCGTGTCACTGTGCAGCTCTCTCTGGTGCACGATGGAACGCTTGTGGCGGTGCATGAATTCCACCGGATCTTCAATGGTCAGGATGTGGTACGCCTTGGTTTCGTTGATGCGGTCGAGAATCGCCGCCAGGGTGGAAGACTTTCCCGAGCCGGTGGGGCCGGTGACCAGTACGATACCGTTTTTTATGTCGGCGATGCGGGCGAGCTCCGAGGGCAGTTTCAGTTCGTCAAAAGTAGGGATGCTCTTGGGAATGACACGCATCACGATGGCGTGGCTGCCCCGTTGCACAAAAACGTTGACGCGGAAACGCGCCGTGCCTGGCAGGCTGTAGGAAATGTCGCAGGACCCCTGGTTCTGCAGGGTCGTGATCGCCTGCTTGTTGTCTCCAATCAATTCTTGCGCGATGCGTTGTGTGTCTCCCGGACCCAACACCGACATTCCCGGCATTTTCACCGGGACCAGTTGGCCACTCACCTCAACGTGAGGATGGCTTCCGGGGGAGAAGATCAGATCGCTGACGTGGCTCGAGACCTGAAGCATGGCCAGCAGAAGCGCTGGCGTGGGTGGAATGGTGGCAGGGGCGGCATTGGCAAGGGGCGCCCGGCCCGGGGTAGCCATAAAGTCTCCAAGTGTTCTGGGGTATCTATAGGCTACGTGCCGGTGGTGGAGGCCTCAAGTGACGGTGGTATTGATACGGATAGTTGCGTGAATGCAGATTAGAAGCGGATTAGAATTTGTCCATCTTGACGTTCAAGCTCTGGACTTCGTGCGGGACAATTTTGCGGGATTAAAAAATCCCCACCCTCTTCGCAAAGAACGCGAAAGAGGGTGGGGGCACCTCGGGTTTCAGATTTAGCGGATGACCTGGAAATCGGCACGGCAGCCGTGATCCACCCAGATTCCACGGCGGTCGTAGCCCCAGCTGTAGCCCTGCCGGCAGGAAGAATCGCTGCGCTGCTTGAGCAGCCGCACTCCGCCTCGCGTGTCAGCCGAGCAGTAGTGACGGTGCATGTCATCCGATGAACAGGAAACGACCTGGTCCTGGCCGCCCTGGTAGCTATTCCGATCGCGGTCGCGGTCCCAGCCGCCGCCCCGCCCCCCTTCGACTGCGAAATCAGCCCGGCAGCCATGGTCCACCCACACTCCCCTGCCATCCGAGCCCCAACTGTAGCCTTCCCGGCAGGGCGACTCGCTGCGCTGCTGCACCAGGCGAATCCGGCCTCCCGAACCAGCGCCGCAGTAATGCCGATGGCCGTCGTCGGACGAGCACGAAATTGTGCCTGTGCTGCCCGGGGCGGGCCCGCGGTACTGGTAGGAATCAACGACAAAATCGGCGCGGCAGCCGCGGTCCACCCAAACGCCTCCGCGGTCGAATCCCCAGCTGTAACCCTGGTTGCAAGGCGAGTCACTGCGCTGCTTCAGCAGTCGCACTCCACCGCGCGTATCCGCCGGGCAATAATGACGGTGCCCGTCATCCGAAGAACACGAAATAGTCTGGGCCGAGCTGCGCGGGCTGAAAATGACGAAGGCGGCGACCACGAGGCCGAGCAGGAGCCAATTCCTCGTACTAAACATTTCCCCACCTCCTGAACAGTAATGGGCAAGCAAAGTTGCAGCCTATCAAGTTCTGCAGATTTCGGAACTAGCGCGCTTGCTTAGCGGGGACTGCCGCGCGGGCTGGGAGCCGACCCCCCTCCCCCGCCGCCACCGCTCATGCGGGGACTGGACATCGGGGCCGAGCTGTGCGCCGGCGCACCGCTGTGCATCGGAGCACCGCCTCGAGGCGAAGAGGACACGGCTGTGCCTGCGGGCGGCATGCGCACCGCGGATGCAGCCGGCGGGGCATGCATGGCAGTGCCACGCGGTAAGCTGGCTCGCTCCATCTGCTGAGAGACTTTTCCCAGATTGCGCACACTGCCGCGGGCCACTCCGAGTCCAGCGGAGCCGCCGCGAACTTCCGCCCGGTTCTGGATCTGACGCGCCGGACCCGCCGGCGCAATGCGGTTGACCAGCAACGTTCGTCCCGGCGTGGCGGGCGGTCTGGGTGCGCTAAAGGTTTGGGGAGCGTTCACGATTCGGGGGCCCGTGTTCCATCCCGCCCAGGTGCTGCCCGGCTGCCAGAACCATCCGTAGGCGTTGAGGTAGGTCCAGGAACCATAACGATAGGGCGTCCAGCCCCACGGGTAAGCGGAGATCCAGGCATATCCAGCTCCCGGATACCACATCCAGGCGCCGTTCATGAAGGGGTCCCAACCGGCCCCAACCAGATAGGGCTGCCACATCATTCCGTAGCCGGGGATGTTGTAGAAACTGCCGTAGTAGCTCAGATCGCTGGCCCCATAGCCGTAAGGCGAGAAGCTATTGGACACGCTGTACTGCTGATGATACTTGTCCAGCTGCTTGTCCCACTCGTCGTAGGGATCGGGCTCCAGATTATTCGCCAGGGTATAGCTCCCGGTTCCAGCCAGGGCGAAAGTGGCACTGTGTTTCTTCTCGACTTTAACTCTGCCCGACGCACTGGCGACTTCGACGTCGCCCTTGAACACAGCCACGGTGGCGCTGGCGTCTGTCCGCCCGATGCGGAGGTGGGCCGGCTTGGTGAGTGCGAGCCTGTCTTGTCCAAAGGCAAGAGTGAATTCTTCCTGTTTGTCACCTTTGAAATTGAGGTAAGCGGTCCCCCCCTGAAGTTCCAGGCTCGAGGCCCGGGCGCCGGAGTCGCGCCGCGCCAGCTCAGGGAACTCCACGGTTGTGCCGGGAGTGATGCGCAGCGTGCTGCCGTCTTCAAACTCGATCTCAGCCCGGGCGTCCTGCCCGGCGCGCAACTTCGTGCCCTGGGTGACCGGCAAATTGATGAAAGCTTTTTCGTAACCCTGGCCGGTGTTGCGGTCGATCTGAACGTCTCCATCCACCTGGCTCAGGCGCACGATGCGGGCTTGTGAGTCGGCAAACGATGGGACGGCGAGCCAGCACGACAAGAGGGCTAAAGTGGATAGAACGGCTATTCGGCGCGTGGACATATGCCACCTCCCAAGACTACCCGTTACCATATTAGAACACCTTTTAGGACCCTTGGTTGTCAACAAATTGAAACCTGAGAGGGAAATTGGGCCTCTGATACCCCTGTCTTCCTGAGCGGAGCCAGACGTTTCGCTTGCGAAACGCCTGGCGGAGTCGAAGGACCCCTATAAGCGGATACGTCCCCGGTGAGATAGGGGTCCCTCGACTTGCTCTCACCGCGCTTCGCGCGGCTCGGGCCGCGCTCGGAATGACACTTGGAAGTGATTGGCATTTACACCCCGCGCAATCATCGCTTTGCGGAGCTGGCCCGCTCCATCATGCGCTGGGCCCGGGCCCGGACGGGATTGATCACGGTGGTGTCGCTCGCGATGGCCTGCAGAATGGGCACCACGGCCGACACCTCTTCCAGACCGTGGCCGGTGGCTGCTTCCTCCATGCGCTTCAACTCTTCATCGAGCGCCAGCTTCTGGTAACGATGGAAATACTGCAATCGCCGGCCGAATTCCAGGGTCAGGGAGAGGCTTTGGAAGAGCTGGGTTATCTGCTGCACCGCAACCATGGGAGAGTAGTTGTAGGTGGCGGTCGTACTTCGCCCAGAGTCCTTGTAGGTCAGCGTCTTGCTTCCTGTGGACGCCAGATTCTTCTTTTTGGAATTTATCTCGCCCTGAAAGTAGTGCGCCCGTTCGGCCAGCTCGAAGACCCGTTGGCGGGTTTCAGCGGACATGGAAAAGTCCAGGTGGAAGGGGTCGCCTTCGGAATCGGGACTGAGCTTGCCGTCGGAATCGTAGGTGGAGCGTCCGTCGGAGGAAACTGAAATCGCATAATGCGAAGGCTCGGAGCCGGGGAAATCGAGAGTGAAAGTCACGACCGCCGCTCCCTGCGCGCGGGCGGGGAGTTGCAGACCGCGATTATCAGCAACAGGAGGTAAAGACTCTGATGTGGGCGCGAGCGTCCCGCTCGTGCCGGCCTCTGCACGAGCGGGACGCTCGCGCCCACATTGTTGCTTCGGAGTCATGGCAGAGAGATTATGCCAAAAAATGGCTGGATGTTCATCCGCCCACGGCGCGTTGGCGCAGCAGGGTGGCCGAGGTGTGCAGGTGGCAGATGGCAATGGCCAGGGCATCGGCGGCGTCGGCGGGTTCCGGGACCTGGTCGAGATTGAGCAGGCGCGTCACCATGTGCTGGACTTGCGGCTTCTCCGCCCGGCCGTAGCCCACGACGGCGGACTTGATGGAGAGAGGCGAATACTCGGCCACATCGAGTCCGGCGGAAGATGCGGCCAGCATGGCCACTCCGCGGACCTGTCCGAGCTTGAGTGCGGATTTTACATTGACCGCGTAGAACACATCTTCGATGGCGACGTTGTCGGGCCGGTGTTCGTGGATGATGACGCCGAGGCGGTCGAAAATAATCGCCAGCCGCCGCGCCATGGGTTCACGCGGCGAAAGCTTGATGGCCCCGCAAGTCAGGCAGACCAGGCTGTCGTTGAGACCGAGTTCTACCACGCCGAAGCCGGTGTACTCGGTGCCGCAATCGACGCCCAGGACTCGCATGAGAGAAAGTTTATCCCAGTTTCAGACGTTCACTGTTGCCAATCTTGATGGAGGACGGGCGTCCTCGCCCGTCTTGCGCAAACGTTTGTGCGGGACGGGCGGGACGCCCGTCCTCCATCAACGCTCCCTCTTTTAGCAGCATCGGGGGCGGCGTGCTTTGGCCACTTCATGGTCCTGGCAAAAGGCGGCGTAGGCGGCGCGGGAAGGTTCCAGATGTCGCTGATTGAGGAAGCGCGCGTACGCGGACTCGTCGAAAATTTCGCGCAGCGTGGCGACAACAGTAGTAGAGAAGACATTTCAGGCGTTTAGCGAATCCGCGGAATAACGCGGTCGAGCTGCGCTCGACTGGACAGCCGGGGGCGGCTGTCCCCACGCGAGTCAATTCTTTCATCCCTGCTCCTCGGCAAAGCGTGTAGGCACGAAAGGCGCTTCTTTTACCCTGGCCTGCTTGCGGCCGGACAGCACGCGCAACCATTCCACCGCGGACTCGATCAGGATCAGTGCGACCATTACGATGAGGGTGCAGGTCACCACGGCGTCGAGGCGATCGTTGAAGATCAGCCGGGCATTCGCGGCGGAGGCGGAAGCCAGCTGCGCCGCATGCGAGAGAAAACCGATGCGCGGATTGGGATCAAAAACCTTGTGCCATGAAGCGGTGAAAGTCACCGCGACCAGCCATGCCAGCGGACCCAGCGTCACCGCGGCATAACGCGCTTTGCCCATCTTGATGATGATGGTGGTGGCCACGCACAGGGCGACCGTGGCCAGTAACTGGTTGGCGATGCCGAACAGAGGCCACAATGAATTGATTCCGCCGAGCGGGTCCTTGACGCCCTGCCACAGGAAGGAACCCCAGCCGGCTACGATCAGGGCACTGGTGACGAGAATCGATGGATACCAACTGGTGCGGCCCAGCGGCTTCCACACGTGTCCCAGGGCTTCCTGAATCATGAAGCGGCCTACACGTGTGCCGGCATCGAGCACGGTGAGAATGAACAGGGCTTCAAACATGATGGCGAAGTGATACCAGATCGCCATCAGCGCCTGTCCTCCCAGGCTGTGGGAAAAAATATGCGCCATTCCGACGGCGAAGGCGGGAGCCCCGCCGGTGCGGTTGTAGAGCGACTGCTCGCCCACGGACTGGGCCAACGCATGCATTTCGGCGGCGCTGATGGGGAATCCCCAGTTACTGATGGTCGCGGCCGCGGCTTCCGGCGCCTGGCCTACGATTCCGGCCGGACTGTTAATGGCGAAATAGATTCCCGGCTGCAGCACGCAGGCCGCAATCATCGCCATGATCGCCACCAGGGATTCGGCCAGCATGGCGCCGTATCCCACCATGCGGGCCTGGGTCTCGCGACGGATCAGCTTGGGCGTCGTGCCACTCGAGATCAACGCATGAAAGCCGCTGATGGCGCCACACGCGATGGTGATGAAGGCGAAAGGAAAAACATTTCCGGCGAACACCGGCCCCGAGCCGTCAATGAAACGGGTGAGCGGCGGCATGTGCAGAGTGGGACGAAGCGCAATGATTCCGAGCGCGAGCAGCGAGATGGTTCCCAGTTTTACGAACGTGCTCAGGTAGTCGCGCGGCGCCAGCAGCAGCCAGACCGGAAGCGCCGAAGCGGCGAATCCGTAAACGATGATCAGAATCGCCAGCGCCGGGCCGGAGAAGGTAAACCAACTGGCCACGGTGGGAGTCTGCGAGACCCACTGTCCGCCCCAGATGGCGAGCATCACCAGGACGAATCCCAGCGCTGAAGTCTCCAGAACTTTGCCGGGCCGCAGGGTGCGCAGATACACGCCCATCAGCAGCGCAATGGGAATGGTCATGGCAATGGTAAATGTCCCCCACGGACTGGCCTTGAGCGCGTTGACCACGACCAGCGCGCAAACCGCGAGCAGGATCACGATGATGCTGATGACCGCGAGGTAGGCCACCAGTCCGCCCAGGCGGCCGATTTCGTCGCGCGCCATTTCGGTCAGCGACTTGCCGTCGCGCCGCACCGAGAACAGCAGAATCACGAAGTCCTGCACGCAACCACCGAAGACCGCGCCGGCCAGTATCCAGAGCGTTCCGGGAAGATATCCGAATTGCGCCGCCAGCACCGGGCCGACCAGGGGTCCGGGCCCGGCGATGGCGGCGAAGTGATGTCCGAAGACCACCCATTTGTTGGTGGGAACAAAGTCGCGTCCGTTCTCCAGTCGCTCCGCCGGTGTGGCGCGCAAGGCATCGAGGGTCAGAACTTTGGCCGCGATGAATTTGCTGTAGAAGCGGTAACCCACCGCATAGGTGCAGACAGCCGCGACCACCAGCCACATGGCACTGATTTGTTCGCCACGATGTAAAGCGACCGTGGCGAGGGCCAGCGCGCCCAATAGGGCAACTGCAATCCAGATCAGGATGTTCAAGGTTCTCGACATGAGGTTTGCCGAGATATTGTGGCGAATCCCTCGCCGCGGCGCAATCGGCAAGAGAGATTCTGCTGAGGCTCAGACCGCGTGGGGACAGCCGCCCTCGGCTGTCCAGCGGAGCAAGGCTCCGCTGGCAATTTCAGCCGCAAGGATTATCGAGCTTTGCTCGACCGGGCAGCCGAGGGGCGGCTGTCCCCACGCGGTCTCAGGCACCCCCTGCCCACAAAATGCACTATTTAGTGGTAATCTTTTATGTTCCGTTGCAACGTACTACGGCAGAAGTGTATCCAGCGTCTTCGATGGGCGGAGCAGAGCCGCGGGAACGCCGGACCACCATATTGCACACCATGAGGAGCAGGCAATGAAAGTTGGCATACTCACCGGCGGCGGCGACTGCCCAGGGTTGAACGCCGTGATCCGCGCCGTGGTGCGTAAGGGTTGTTTTCACTACGAAGACGAATTTGTGGGCTTTCTCGAGGGCTGGCGCGGCCTGGTGGAAGACAAGAGCATGCCGCTCGATCTCTCCAGCGTGGGTGGAATTCTTCCCCGCGGCGGCACCATTCTGCGCACCTCGCGTACCAACCCGGCGAAGAAAGCAGATGGTCTGGAAAAGTGTATCGCCACGCTGAAGCAGCACAAGATCGAGGCCCTGATCGCCATCGGCGGCGATGACACGCTTTCCGTGGCCCAAAAACTGCACGAAAAGGGCGTCGATGTGGTGGGCGTCCCCAAGACCATCGATAACGACCTGGCCGGTACCGATTTCACGTTTGGATTCGACACTGCGGTGAATATCGCCACCGAGGCCATCGACCGGGTACACACCACGGCGGAAGCCCACAATCGGGTGATGGTGGTCGAAGTGATGGGCAGGGACGCCGGCTGGATCGCCATGTACAGCGGCATTGCCGGCGGCGCCGACGTCATTCTGATTCCTGAAATACCTTTCGACGTGGACAAGGTCGCGGAAACCATCCGTTTGCGGCACGCGCGCGGCCGCTACTTCAGCATTGTGGTGGTGGCCGAAGGCGCGAAGTTCTCCACCGATGTTGATCCCAAACATGGAGCGCCCATCGTCGTGGATATGGGCAAGGATGAATTCGGCCACGCCCGGCTGGGCGGAATCGCCGCCATCCTGGCGAGGGAAATTGAACGCCGCACTAATTTCGAGACCCGCACCGTCGTTCTCGGACATGTGCAGCGCGGCGGCTCACCCAGCGCCTTCGACCGCATGCTGGCCACGCGCTACGGCCTGGGAGCCATCGATATGGTGCATCGCAACGAATTTGGTTGCATGGCGGCGCTGCGCGGCAACAAGATCGTCTCCGTGCCCCTGGCCGATGCCATCGCCAAGAACCGCACAGTTGACCAGGAGACGATCGATGTGGCATCCGGCATTCTCGACAAGCTGACTGCGGACAAAGTGGCGGTGGAAAAGTGAAGCCGACGTCAGGCGTCGGACGTCGGACGTCGGCAAGGCACCCTGAATCCGAGGTCAGAAGTCTGAGGTCAGACGTCCGAGGTCCGACGTCTGACGTCCGAGGCCCGACGCCCGAATGAACATGGCTGGATTCTATGCCCGCCTCGCTCCGTCACTGATTCCGATCATCGAGCTGACTCTGGTTATCGCCGCATTGGCGATAATTTTTTTTGGTTCACGCAATTCCGGCGGCGCCGGACGACAGCCCGCCGGCTTTGCATATGTGGAAGAGCGCCTTCGGCGGCTGGCGCGGCGCAAGATTCTGTCCGTCGTTGTGGTCGGGCTGCTGGTGGTTACCCTTCGCGTCTCTCTGATTCCCGTGCTGGGCATTCCCGCCCCGCGCTGGAATGATGAATTCAGTTATCTGCTTGCCGCCGACACCTTCGCGCACGGACGCGTGACCAATCCTCCACATCCCATGTGGGTGCACTTCGAGAGCTTCCACATCATCCAGCAGCCGACTTACATGTCGATGTACCCACCGGCGCAGGGATTGGTGCTGGCGGCCGGCGAGCGGCTGGGGCATCCGTGGATAGGGCAGTTGATCATCACCGCGCTCATGTGCTCGGCCATCACCTGGATGCTGCAGGGATGGATGCCGCCGGCCTGGGCCCTGCTGGGCGGAATGCTGGCCATGCTGCGCCTGGGCATTCTCACCTACTGGATGAATGGTTACTGGAGCGGATCCGTGGTTGCTCTGGGCGGGGCGCTGGTGCTGGGAGCGCTGCCCCGCGTCAAGAAACGCGCACGCGCGACTGACGCCGTCGTCCTGGCCACCGGCCTCGTCCTGCTGGCCAACAGCCGGCCCTATGAAGGATTGATATTCAGCCTGCCTATTGCGGCCGCGCTGGCGGTCTGGATGTTTGGCAGATCACGTCCAGCATTTTCGGTTTCTCTCAGCCGCGTCGTCGTGCCCATCATTCTGGTTCTGGCCGCGAGCGGAGCGGGCATGGGTTACTACTATTGGCGGGTCACGGGCAGCCCCTTCCGCATGACGTACCAGGTGAATCGTGAAACCTACGCGACCGCTCCGTATTTCTTGTGGGAGTCACCGAGGCCCGAACCTGTGTACCGGCACGAGTTGATGCGCGATTTCTATCGCTGGGAACTGGCACGCTTCGAGGAATACCGCACCCTGGGCGGCGCCGCTTACCGCACATGGGACAAGCTGGTTGGGTCGTGGAAGTTCTATTGCGGACCACTGTTCACCATACCCTTGCTGGCCTTTCCATGGCTGTGGCGTGACAGAAAAATGCGCTTCCCTCTTGTTGCCGGCACGTTTTTTCTGCTTGGCTTGGCTGTCGAAACATGGACCATGCCGCACTACGTAGCTCCGGCGACGGGCCTTATTTATCTTCTACTACTGCAGTGCATGCGCCACCTGCGGCTGTGGCAGTTGGCGCGGGCAACAGACTGGAGTCGCCCTGGTGCGGGCAATTCCGGCGATCGCCTGCGCCATGCTGCTATTGCGGGTAGGAGCGGCCGCGGCCCACACTCAGATCGAACCGCCATGGCCCCGCGGCAATTTGGATCGGGTGGCAATCATGCGGCAACTGGAAGCCACGCCGGGACGTCATCTGGTGCTCGTAAGCTACGGTCCGCACCATGATGTGGATTGGGAATGGGTTTACAACCGGGCGGACATCGACGGCGCGAAAGTGGTTTGGGCCCGCGACATGGGTGCCGGCGATAACCAGGAATTGCTGAGCTACTTTCACGACCGGCAGGTGTGGCGCCTGAACGGAGACCAGTCGCCGCCGAGGCTGGAGCCATGAATGTTGATTCGTGGCTCACCGCCGGGCGGGTACGTATTCATGGCCTGTTGCTGGCCGTCTGTCTCTGGACGGTTTATGCAGTGGACATGTCCACACCAGGGTTGCTCGACCGCAACGGCCTGGTTAAGGGAACGGATTTCCTGCATTTCTACACCCTGGGAAATCTCGCGTTGCGCGGCCGCGGGGATCTTCTCTACAACATGCGGGCGCAGGCCGAACTGGCGCGCGAACTGGTGGCACAAGCGCCGGACAGTTTGTACGTGCCGCTTTACGGGCCGCAGTTGTCTCTCCTTTTCGCCCCGTTCGCCCGGTTGCCTTACGGCTGGGCGCTGACTGCATGGCTGTCGGTAAACGTTCTGATCTACGCCTTCTGCTGTCACGCGGTGTGGAAGAGTTGTCCGAGTCTTCAGGCATATCGCTCGACAGTTCTGATCCTGGCGATTGCCTTTCCGGGATTTTTTCACTCGCTGGCCTGGGGACAGACTTCCGGTCTCGCGCTTTTGTGTTTCACGCTGGCGTATACTCGCCCTGCGGCGGGACCGGGCGCTACTCGCAGGATTGGCCATTGGGTCGCTCATCTTCAAGCCTCAGCTGGGGCTGGCGGCGGCAGTCGTCTTTGTGTTCGCGCGCGAGTGGAAGGTGGTGGCGGGCGCGGTGGTGGCTGCGTCCATCCAACTGGCGGCGGCCTGGATGCACTACGGCACGGAGGTTATGCGTTCTTACTTCCACGCTTTGATGCATCTGACGGAAGTCTTGCCGCTGCTCGAGCCTCGGCTCTATCAGACCCACTCGCTGCGTTCCTTCTGGTCTTGCTGCTGCCGTGGCCGCGCGTAGCCTTTGCGCTTGTATGCCATCAGCGCTCTGGCCGTTATCGTTCTGGCAGTTCAGTGCTGGCGTCAGAGAGACGCAGCTGTCAGTCCGCTTCTCCGCGCTACTATTCGCCACGGTACTGGCGTCACCCCACTTGACCGTGTACGACCTGGTAATTCTGGCGCCGGCTCTTCTGCTGCTCGGCGATTGGGCCCTGGCGCATCGCGAAGGACAGTTCGCACCGCGGATTCAGCAGCTCATCTACGTCTGCTATCTGCTGTTCCTGGTGGGACCGCTGGCGCGAATCACTCACCTGCAGCTTTCGGTGGTGGCGATGATGGCGCTGTTGTGGATCAGTTGCCGGATTTCTGATCGACCCCCTCTTACATTGTCATCCTGAGCGGAGTCTTTCCATTCGCTTGCGAATGGAAAGATGCAGTCGAAGGACCCCTATGATCTGCTCAACACTCTTTCAGCATGCATGCGTTCCCTGCGCCCACACGGACAATCCTCGAACCTGCATTTTTTTAAAGAGGTAGGGGTCCCCTCGACTTCGCTCGGGGCAGGCTCTTCGACTGCGCGACTGCTTCGCGTTGCGAAGCAGTCACTTCGCTCAGGATGACTCGCCGAAGAGAAAGGTCAGCGCTTCGGGAAAGCGTTTCGCCCACTCTTTTTCATTGTGCGTAGCGCCTTCGTCAATTCTTCACTCAGCAGGCGGTCTTCTCTCAACCCGGCGCGCCGCAGAACGTGTTCCAGTTCGCGAACATCCTCCACGACCGCCTGATCGCGCTCTTCCGTTCCCGCCTCCCTGGTTCCCATTGCCATGAAGATCCGGGCCGGCCATTGCCGGAAAGTGCGGCTGGATTTCAAGAGCTGCCGGTTGGAGATAAACAAGGATGGACTTTCCAGCAGCAAACGGCCGATTACTCCGGGGCGATCCAGGACAGTGTAAAGGGAGATGATCGCACCCAGCGATGATCCTCCCAGGCCCGTATTTTCCGGACCACGCGCAATGCGGTACCGCTGATAGATGAAGGGCATTACTTCGCTCAACAGAAAATCAGGATAGCGCTTGCCCTGGGGCCGCATGATGGGCGGATGAAACGACCGGTAGGGCAGATATTCCCGGGGACGATCCTTCTGCGCGTTATCGATGCCCACGATGACGAGAGGTGGAATCCGGCCTTCGCGAATCAGGCGATCAGCCGCTTCATCGGCTTGCCAGTCAACCCCTATGTACGCAGTCGCGGGATCGAACAGATTCTGTCCGTCATTGAGGTAGAACACAGGATAGTGGCGGCCCCGATTTTCGGGCGCGCTGTATCCCGGCGGTAGCCAGACCCGCAGCTGGCGCGTGTTGCGGAAAATCCGGCTTCGCAATTCATGCAGGCGCAACTCTCCCGCCAGGTCCGGAGAGTCTTCGCTGCCTGAGGTTGAAGGTAAGGTGGTTTCTTCCATGAGGAATCAGTCAGCTCGGCGGCTGCCTTGCAGCCACAGGGTTGATGAAAGGACGGCGATGCTGAAAATCAAAGCCAGCGATGACAGGCACAAAACGCACCACGCCGCCAGGACGAAACCTTCAACGTACGTAAGGTAGAGAGCAAAGCCCAAGCCGCCGAGAGAGGCGATCGCCAACACCGCGGGAACCCCGTCCTTGCCGCGATAGACGGTGGCCAGGATCAGCGTGGCCAGATATCCGATGATGCCAATCGCGGCCACTGGAACACCGGCAATGGTCGAGTAGGTGCTGCGGTTCACGATATCGCAATTGAAATTTTCTCCCAGGTCACAGTAGGAAGTCGCCGAATTGCCGTAGTGATGATAGAGCGACACCGAAGAAACCAGCACACCGCCGGAAGCCAGGAGAGCTATTAAAAGGAGAATGCGCCGGGTAAAACGCGGCATGGCGGGTGACATCATGGCAGGCTGCATCCGGTCTTCGCGGCCAGCGTTTGCAGCGGCAGTGTGCCTTCCTGACGTTCGCCGCCGGCAAATTCCCAGGTAGGAAAGTGTTTTATTCCGGCATCCTTGCACAGCTGAGCTTCATCGCGGGAGCCGGGCACGCCACACTCGACATAAGTCACGTACTTGAACGACGACTCGAACATCGCTTTCTGGTCCACACAATGCGGGCACCAGTAGGCGCCGTACATCTTCGCCGGCTTCGCGGCCAGGCATTTGGCGAAGGCATCGAGGCGCGTGCCGCGCTTGCGTAGTCCCAGAAAGATCACCAGGGCGAAAGCGGCGACGATCAGCACCGCGACGACAATCTTGCGCGCGGACGATGATGGCGGCTGTACTGGTTGCGTGGGACTCTGGTTGTCTTTCGCCATGGAATCTTTTTATACCACGACGTTTAAGGCTGCAGGCAAAACGTCGAGGCTTTGGCAGTGCAAGGTAAGTACTTCCCCATCCACCATCACGTCCACCGGAGCATCGAGGTGGAAATCAACCCGCTTCGCCGGCCGCCGTTCCGCCAGCGGATGGTTGATGTGAGTACCGTCATAGAGCGTGGGTAGGTTGCGAATGAGCCCCAGGCGCCCGATGGGGCCCCAGCGCACGTATTCGATCAACCCGTCGTTCACTTCGGCTTTGGGGGCAATCATCATGGTGCCGCCGGTGAATTTACTGTTGCTGAAGGTGAGGAACAGACACGGCCGGCGGTCAAGTTCAGGCTCGCCATCCACCCGCAGGGGAAACGGACGCCGCCGGAAACGCGCCAGGCTGATAAAAATGGATGACTGGTAACCGATCTCTCCCCAGCCGCTGAAACGGCGGGCGCGCAAGGTAGCCACGTCGGCGGAAAATCCCATGCTCAGCAGGTTGATGTAGTGCAGCACTCCAGTCTGGTGCGTCAGGCGGAGAACATCGCAGGGAGAGGAGCGCCGGGCCAGCAGCGCTTCGATGGCAAACTCCACGCCGCGGTCGCTGAAGTCACGCAGGAATGAATTGCCGGTTCCCAGAGGAAGGAATGCGAGCGTCGCCGGTTCGCTCGTCTCCGCCGGAAAGAGGCCGTTGACGACTTCATATGAGGTCCCGTCTCCGCCGACGGCAATAAATTTGCGCCAGCCCTGGGCGTAAGCCTCGCGAACCAGCGAAGTGGCCTGACCCGGAGCGCTAGTCTCGACCATCTTCAGACTGATCCCGCCCGCCCTCAGGCGATCGAGCGCAGATCCAACCAATTTGCGGCAGCGCCCTCCGCCCGCGGCGGGGTTTACCACCGCCAGAAAAGTGCTGGAATCGATCACCGTTTGTCGCTCATAAGTTTTTAGAGTTCGACTACGGCGGCGCGGCTGAGGGTCTTGCGAATTTCTTCGGCGAGAGCCACGCGCTTGATCTTCATGGCTGCAGTGCGCGGGAAGTCCCTGTCCCAGACGACACATCCGCCCACCCGCTTGAAATCGGGCAGGCGGCGGTTGCGGGCAATGATTTCCTGCTTTAGAGTTTCGCTGAGTTCCTGCACTTGCCCTTCCTGTCCCTGCTCTGACCGGAGCACCAGAACGAGCATCTCTTTGCCAAGTGCTTTTGCCGGCCAGATATAGTTGGCCGCGAAGATGCAGTACTCTTTCGCAGCCATCCCATCGAAAACCGTTTCAATGTCCTCGGGATAAATGTTCTTTCCGCCTTCGGTGACGATCATGTTCTTCTTGCGGCCGAAGAGTTGCAGATGCCCGCTACTGTCAAAGCGGCCGAGGTCGCCGGTGAGCAGCCAGCCGTCCACGATGGTCTCGGCGGTCAGTTCGGGGTCGTCCAGATAGTGCGACATCACGGTCTTGCCGGTCGCCGCCACTTCACCCACGCCTTCCGAGTCCGGATTAAGCACTCGTAATTCCACGCCCGGCAGGGGCTTGCCCACGGTGTCGGCGCGGAACGGTTTCAGATCGTTAAGCGTGAGCACGGTTCCGGCTTCGGTCAGGCCATATCCGTTGGCGATGGGAACGCCCAGATCATAGAAGAACTGTAATGTCGAGGGATCCATAAAAGCGCCGCCGGTGAACATGGCGCGCAGTTCGCCGCCGAAGGCCTTGTGCACCTGGCGCAGCAGCACGCGGCTCAACCGCACATCGGGACGCCATCTGGTAAAGAACTTGTTGACGGCGATCGATCGCTGCAAAAGAAAGCGCTTGGGCTTGGACACCGCTTCCAGCTTGGCTTTGAGCCCGCGTTCCAGGTTCTTAAGCACCATGGGGACCAGGCTGACATAGGTGATTCTGTAGCGCACGAAGGCGTCGCGCACGAACTCCGGCCGCAGCGTCCGCAAATGCACCACGCATGCGCCGCAGACGAACGGTCCGATAAAGCCGACCATGAAATCAATGGCGTGATTGGTGGGAAGAATACTCAGGTAGCGTACGCCCGGCCAGAAGGGAAACAACGCGATCAGCGCCTTGCACTGTTCCAGATAATTTTCATGGGTGAGCACGCAACCCTTGGGACGTCCGCCCGTCCCCGACGAGTACACGATGCAGGCCACGTCGTGACGCTGGCGCGGCACAAATACAGGCTCACCTTTGCGGCGAAAGTCCTCCCAGCGAAAGGCAGCCGCCAGGTCCGCCCCCGGCGGCGCTTCCGTGACCAGAACCGTCTGCACGTTGTACTCTTTGAACTCCGGCGATTGGATGATCGCGCGCCACAAGTAATACTCGATCACCAGGACCTTCGCTTTGCTATGCGCCAGCAACTGCAGGTGCTCGGACGCGGTCAGCTTGTAGTCGAGCGGCACCAGCACGCCGCCGCCATGAAAGATGGCGTAGGCTGAAATCAGCCACTTCGACTGGTTGCTCATGATGATCGCGGCCCGGTCGCCGGGATCGAACTCGGCGTCCTCGAGCGCGCGCGCCAGCGGCATCGCTATTTCCTTGAAGTCCGAATAGGTAAGACGGGTCTTTTCCTTGTCGCGGTCCGATTCAATCAGGCAGGTTTCATTCGGCCAGCGGTCGATGGCCTCGCGCAGGGCTGCGCCCAGGCTGTTGTATTTGTCGAGGTTGAGCATTAATGCTTTATTTCACCACAGAGACACTGAGCCACGGAGAAAAGTCTATTTATTACTTGACCACCCGGGCCCGCGAAGGGCTGAGAACAGAGAACATTAGACTGACAACTGGTTTTCTTCAGGCCGGTCATGCAAGTGGAGGTGCGTATCTCAAAACCTCCATCCGGGCTGATCTTCACAACCGAGCCTGGATCCGGCTGGCCAGCGTTCTGAAGTCGGATACTCCCTGCAACTCATAGTCGGGGAGTTCGACATTGAAATGATGCTCGAGCCGGGTGAGCAGATCCAGTGCCTGCAGGCTGTCAATCCCAAGCGTCTTGAAGAAATCGTCGTCGGGAGTGAGTTTCTCTCGCGGGACTTTGAATTGCGCCGCCGCCAGGTTGAGGATCTCTTCCAGTGTTTTTTTGCTGTCCGTCATCTCTCATCTCATTCTAGCCGAAAGACGTCATGGCAAATACGGTTGGGCGTCTTTGCTTTCGACGAACTTCTTGAGTCCGGCTTCGACCGCGGGCTGGGCAAAGAGCTCGCAGAATATGTCGATCTCCCGTTTCAGCTCCTCGTAAGGAATGGGCTTGATGAACTTCTTGGCCACGATTGCAGTACGGCGGTCGAATTTTCCGAGTTGACCGGCCGTGCCGCGGGCTGCTTTCAGCGACTCGCCCTCTCCTACCACCTGGCTTATCAGTCCAACCTGTTGAGCCTTGGTGGCGTTGAAGCTGCGTCCGGTGAGTAACAGGTCGCGCACCACCGCATTGCCCAGATCGCGCTTCAGTCGCGGGATGCCGCCGAAGCCGGGGATCAGACCCAGACGCAGCTCGGGAAAGCAGAAGCGCGCCATTTTGTCGGCGATGATCAGGTCGCAGACCAGGGCCAGCTCGAGGCCGCCGCCGAAAGTCACGCCATTGAGCGCGGCGATGGTGGTTAGCGGTGAACTGTCGATGGCATTCATCACTTTGTGGATGCGTTCCAGAAACTCACGCACGCCCCGCATCGCCGCCTGCTTTTCCATTCCTTGAGCGCCGTGATAGAGCTCGCGCAAGTCGGCGCCGGCGCAGAATCCTGATTTCAGGGTGCTATAGACAATCAGAGCATGGGCATTGCCCTGCATCCTTTCCATCGCGGAAGCAAATTGTTCCAACTCCTCGAGCGTGAGCGAACCGATCTCATTGCAGGGCTGGCGATGCAGGGCCAGTTCGATGACGCCGTCTTTGAGCTCCCAGGAGAGCGTTTGGCCTTTGAATGGTTTCATCGTCTATTGCTCACGCTCGCAGCTTGGATCTTGCGCTGGCGGTTCGAGGGCAAGATGCCCTCGAGACAGCCGGCGAGACGCCGGCGCTACTTTCATGAGGCCTGTTTGACTGCGTACATTTCTTCGATTTCACTCTGCAGGCGGGCTGCAATCAGATCGCGCTTGAGCTTGCCGTTGGCGGTCAGCAATCCGCTTTCGATCGAGAACGGCTCGGCGCGCACATAGAGCGCTCGAATCTGTTTGTAGTGCGGCAAGCCTGGATTTATCGCGTCCACCGCTGCCTGTACCTGCTCTCGGGTAACGCCTCCAGTCACGATAACCGATAGGTAGCCGCGGCCGTTGCCCACCAGCACTGCCTGCTGCGCGCCGGGCAAGTTCTTCAGCAGCTCGTCCTCGATGGGCTCCGGGGCAATGTTATGGCCTGAACCCAGAATGATCAGGTTCTTGATGCGCCCGATAATTCGCCAGTTCCCTGCGCCATCGACTTCTCCCTGGTCGCCGGTATGAAACCAGCCATCGCGCAGCGCCTTGGCGGTTTCCTGCGGACGGTTCCAGTATCCGGGAAAAATATTCGGGCCGCGCACGATGATCTCGTCGCTTTCGCCGAGCTTCATCTCGATGCCGCTGATGGCGGGCCCCACGCGTCCCGGTTCGACGTGGCGAGGATCGTCCAGGGTGCAGATTCCGGTGGTCTCGGTCAGCCCGTAAACCTGGAGCACGGGAATGCCGAGCATGTTGAAATAGAGCTGTGTATCCAGGCTGAGCGGGGCCGAGCCGCAGATCAGGGCTTTCAGATTGTCGCCAATCATTTTCTTGCGGATGGTGGGAAAGATCGCTGCGTTGGCCATCGCCAGCCAGGCCCGGTCGGAGAAGCGCGCGATGCCCATCCCGCTTGCGCATCCATGCTGCCTTGGCGCGACGGTAGATCGTGAGTGCGAGGCCGCCGGTTTTCCAGAGCTGTTCGTCCACCGCCTTGCGCATGCGTTCGAGCAGCGCCGGGACATTCAGGAAATAATCGGGCGCAGCGCCGCGCATTTCACCCGCCAGCTTGCCCAGGTCCATATTCAGCGTGAGCAGATTGCGCCGCAGCAGGCAAGTCAGCAGCATGATCCACGAGCCTGCAAAACAGAATGGCAGGTAGTGGAACACGCGGTCCTGGCCCGGCCTGTTTTCCATCAGCAGATCAAGGCGTCCGGAGGTGCAGCCCAGCATGTGGCCAATGTTGCCGGCGGTCAGAATGACCCCCTTGGCTTCGCCCGACGTTCCCGAAGTATAGATGATGGTGACAGGGTCCGAATCCGCGAGTCTTGGGTTTCCGTTCACGCTGGCGCCGGGATGGGAGAAGATTTCGTCGAACAAATATTGTGGAGGGGCCGCCGGCCAGGCTTGCAGAATACCGTCGCGCAACGCAGCATCGCCGCAGCAGATGATTGCCGGAGAGCAGTCCTGCATCATGGCTGAGAGTTCGGCTGCCGCCTGGCGCGCGTAGAGCGGAACTACGATCAGACCTTCCGCCATGATCGCGAGATCGAGCGCAGCCCAAGCTATGCTGTTGTGCGCCAGCAGGGCGCAGCGGTCGCCTGGCTTCAAACCGCGCGCAGCGAGAAAAGCCCTGGCCTGGCCGACCAGTCTCGACAGTTCTCGACCCGTGACTGAAGCTGGGCTGCCATCTCGAAGCTCCTGGAGAATAGGAGTGTCGTTGGCGGCTTCGAGCTGAGCGAAAATGTTTTCCAGAAAGTTCATGTGCTCGCGTAGGGGCGGGTGCCCTCACCCGCCCGGCGGAGCCAAGCTCCGCTAGGTCTCCGGGACAGGCCCGCTCCACAAACTCTGGCGAGCTGCGCTCGCCTGCCCGGACGAGGGCGTCCGGGCCTACGTGGTTCTTTTTAGCCGAAGGCTTCTACCAGTTGCCTCAGCCCCTTGCTGATCGGCGGCAGGTAATCTTCCCAGCTCCATTCTCCCTTGCGGGTGGGAAACTCGGGATAGCGCCGCTGCACCTCTTCTTCGAAGTACACGCCCATGCGGGCCATTACTTTCAAATTCTTTACCACGGTCTGACCGATTCCTACCGAGATCGATTCTCCCTGCGCGGCCAGCTTTTCGAGCGCTGCCATCAATTTCGGCTCGAGGTCGGGATCGTCCACGTTCATCAGCAGGTCCTGGTGTCCGCGCTCGCGCATCAGGTTGCGGATGCGTTCGTCCATGGTGATTCCCGCTGACGGCACCAGTCCGGGCATCGAAGTGACGATGCCGTGATAGCGCGATGAAACCATCATGTGACAAGCGCGCAGGATGCTGACCAGTTCATGCATCTTGTAATCTTCCGAACTCAGCACCGGGATGCCTCCGAGCTTTTCCGAGATGCGGCCCGCCGGGCGCGCGTCCAGGCGTTCGGTGGCGGCCAGAACGACGAAGACCTTGCGCTGCTTGCGGAATGCATCAACCGCGTTGGCGATGGCGGTGAGATAGTGCTCCAGCGCGCGGTCGGCTGCCGGACCGGAGTTATGGAAGTACACCGAACGGTAGTGGCTGTCTTTGTAGGCGCCGGTCAGTGTGCGGGCCGCAAACTTGGCCACCGACGCCTTGACCGGCCATTCGAAGGGATTGATCGGACACACCACCAGCACCGGCGTGCTGCCGTCCCAGCCGATTTGCCTCAAGATAGCGCGTCCATATTCAGGCGGAGCCGGTTCGAAAGTCCACGCCGTATCGGTGCCTAACTCGGTGGGCACGCCCAGTTCGCGCAGCAGGGTCCGCGATTCTTCATTGCGCGTGATCACCAGCGAATTCTGGCAATAACGGGCACACATTTTCGCAATCAGCGGGTCCATGTGTCCCGCCTCGGCGCCGTAGCCGACGGAGAGCTTGTTCTGGGCGGCGGCAATGCCCAATGATCCGATCATCATGGTGGTGAGCGCGTTGGCGAATTTGCTCTTGAACATGGAGCCCTCGCACGCCACTACGCCATGATGCCTGGGAACTTCGTCGGAAAGAAATGGAGGAAAGATGTCCGGCAGATGCACTTGCCGCGTGCCTTCAAAGTAGCCGTCGGTAAACTTGAAATTTTGCGTCATCACGCTGAAGGCGGTGTTTTCGGCGCCAAGAATGTGCCGGGTCTGGCGCAACATTTCCGAAACCCGGACATCGGAGCCCATGTTGCGGGTGCCGTTATACCCGGCAAACAACAGCTTCAGTTTTTCGCCGGGCTGCCAGGACTTTCCCTTACCCATCATCCAGCCCAGCTTGGCGGCTTCGATGCTGCTGCTGACCCAGGCTTCGAGCACCAGATCCATCATGCGGCGGACCCTCCGGCTTTGGTGGTGGGCCAATCCCGGTAAGGATAGGTGAAGTTGGAATCGCGGCTGAATTTGAGCAGCGGGTAGCTGTATTGCGAAAACGGCACCGGCTTGCGCCCAAGTTCCTGGGTGACGCGAGTGTTGTCGAACACCGTGTTCCACACCAGGTAGGGCATGAACACTTTCATCAGCGAGGCGCCGTAGGCCAGCGATCCGCTGCGGTTGGAAAGAAAGTTCACGCTCGAACCAAAGGGGCGCTCGAGAAATGGCAGGAAAAAAGGACCCGCGCTTGTTCTGCACCGCCGCCAGCGTACTGGTTAACTGGCGGAAGGTCTGCGAGTCCACGCCTGATGAAAGATGATAAGTATCATGCAGCGGCTTTTCTTTCTGATGCAGGGTGGCAATCGCGTCGGCGACAAAGTCCACGTTCACGATGTCGATTTTGTCTTTCGCCCGGAAGGGCAGCGCCGGCAGGCCAGCCAGGAACACGAACGCCTTTACCATGTCGAACTGCGTGGTCTCGGGATAGCGGCTGTCGCCCAGAACGATGCTGGGACGAAAGATCGTGATCGGCACTTCGGGGAGAAGCTGCCGCATCATGTGCTCGGTAAATTTCTTGGTACGGGCGTAGGGATCATAGTCCGAGCGGTCCCAATCGATGGAGCGGTCTTCGGTCACCACTTCGTCCTGCCGCTTTCCTGCCACTGCCACGGTGCTCACCTGGCTGAAGCGGCGCAGGCCGTGATAGTAATTCGACTTCTGCGCCAGCAGCAGCACTTCGAGCGTGCCCCGCAGGTTCACGTTGAGGCAGCTTTTTTCCGACTTGCGATTGAGCGAGGCAGCGCAGTGAATCACCGAATCCGTGGTGTGAATCAGGCGGTCGTAATCGTCGTCGGAGAGGCCGAAGTGCGGCGCGGTCAGGTCGCCGCAAAATACCCGCATGCGGGTCTGGAAATGTTCGTAGAAGCGCGGGAAATCCAGATGCAACTGCAGGGCCTGCCACAAGCGGCCTGCGGCTTCCTGCGGTTCGCGGGCGCGCACCAGCAGGTTGAGCGAAGCGCCGTGTTGCTCCAGCAGGTTGGCGGCCACGTGCGCGCCGATGTATCCGGTGGAACCAGTCAGGAATATCGCCACGTTGCTCCGTTAGTGCCGGTTTTGACCACTTCCCCGTTTTCCGGGACGCCCGCGGGCTGCTGCAGGCTGCGCGCAGGACGCGCCTCCAGCGGGCGTCCCTCAATCAGAGGATAAGTCCATTTGCGCAGCGCCGGAATGTGGATATTGATCCAGTAATCCCACCAGTCAATCGATCGCGTGTTGTATCCGAATGCCGCCTTCTCGTCCTCCGCCAGGGCGTAGGAGAGCCTTTCCACATTGTCGGCGGAGAAATCCTGCTCATTGTGCAGGATAAACGGTTCGAACAGTTTGATCAGCTTCTCCACTTTTTCCAGATTGCGTTCAGCGCGCACCAGCGGAGTCTTCTTCAAGGGCAACGGCGACATGATGCGCTGGATGGACTTCACAATCGCTTTCTGGGCCGGCGCCGACATGCGGTTATAGCGTTCTTTCGAAACTGGAATCGCGTCCAGGCGCAGGCGCAGCCAGTATTCCAGACCCTCCTGGGCGCGGTAATGTTTGCGGTGGGCCAGTGAAGTCAGTTCGATGGAACGCCGCATGTCGCAGGGATTGGTCACCGACGTCGCCAGCTGATAGAGCGGGTCGTGCCGCCGTTCGACGATGGCGGCGCCGATCAGCGTCATGCCGCGGCAGACCGAGTCCACGGGGATAATGTCGAGCCGCTTTTTCTCGTTCGTGGGAAGCTGGCGGAACGATGTCCCCAGAAGGTAGGAAAGCGAAGCCGACGTGTTGATGCCCTCATTCCAGCCCACAAACGGTTCTTCGACTGACGTTTCCACGATGGCGGGACGCACCACGGCGATGGGCAAACCGGCGCCGTATTTCGCCAACAGCGACTCCGCCAGACTCTTGGTCAAAGTATAAGTGTTGGGCCATCCCAGTTCGGCGGCGCGCTTCATGCCGGCTTCAGTCAAATACTCGCGCAGCCAGCGAAAGCGATTTTTCCGGATCTGGTTGTCCAGGGCAGCCCCGTGCAGGTCCTTGGCCGCGTGCTCCTTGCTCAAGGCTTGCTGCCGCAACTCTTCGGTTACCGCCGGGCTCTCCGCCAGTTGTTCCGCCTGCTTTACGAAGGCGTGCAGCGATCGCCATTCTACTTCCGCATCGAAGCCGTGAACTCCCGCCGGAGTGTAATCGAGGAACATGGACTCGCCCACCCGGCCGTCGCGTGCGCCTGCCACGTAGCAGGTGGAAAGATGCAGCAGCCCGGCATGGTCCGACTGGCGCACAAATTCCGTGACGTTCACCGCCGCGTCCACGTTGGTGGCCAGCGCATCGCGCAGATCAGGATTGAAATCGGTCAGACCTGAACTGTTGATGATCAGGTCGAGATTTTTCAGCAGAGATGGACTGACTTCGGGCGCAAGGCCGAGTCCTGGCTGACAAACGTCGCCCTCGATCACTTCCACCCGCTCTCGCAGGAAAGTTGAAAGCTCGGCGCCGTGACGGGCATAGAGCGGATCGAAGACGGGAGATTCCTCCACCAGTTTTTCGAAACGCCGCGCGGCAGGATTGGATTTCTGCCGCCGTATGAGCAGATAAATTCGCCCGATCTCGGGCAGCTCCATGAGCGTATTGGCCAGCCACACTTTGCCGATGAAGCCGGTGACGCCAATGAGCATGACGTGTTTCCCCGCCAGCGCCCGGCGGACGGAGAGAGGACCCGGGTGCCGGAGGCCATCGAAGTAAACAATCGGCCGATCGAGGACTGGAAGTTGCCGGGAAGCCGGAACCACGGCGGCCTCCAGCGCTTCCACGCCCGCCAAACCCAGATCGCGCACTACTCGCTCCACGGCCCGCCTGCCGTCCGGCCCGGAGCCGTTGATGCCGGCGAAGATTCCACGCGGCCGCACCACCGGTTCCAGAAGTCTGCCGGTAGCAATTCCATCGCGAAATTCGAGCCGGTTGGCGATCAGCCATTTCACTCCCAGATGCTGCGCCAGGGGACGCATGACGTGCTCCAGGCCCTGGCTCACCAGCACGATTTCATCGCCGGCTTCGATGCGGGATTTAAGTAAATCCATCCCGTCGTTTTTCAGGTAAGGTTGCAACTTGTACTTGAAGTATTCCTCGCCCAATAAATCGAGCCGGTCGCGACTGATGCCGCGGAGTACCGTGTGCACCATTCTGGTGGCAAAGATGCGGTTGGCGGCGTAGAGAAACGGCCGCAATACCGCCATCAGCAATACCATCCCGCGACGCACCCAGCGTTCCAGAAAGGTCTGGGCGTTCCAGGTGAAAAAAGCAACGGGGCGGACCGTGGTCAGGTCCGCGAGGCTGCCTTCCACTCGCCAGTACACACGGGTGGAGGAGCGTGGATTGGGGTTGGGCTGTTCCAAATTGTGTTCGTCCCGATACTTAGAGGCCGCCCCCGGCTGTGGGGCCGAAGCCTATTGTAAACAATCGAGCCCAAAGGGCGAAGAAGGTAGAGCTCGGCACGCGCTTCCAGTGAGCGCGACTGAACCCCGATGGTTACGGTGTCGTAACGGTCGTCCGGGCAGGACGCACACCGTAGGCCAGAAGCGCCAGCACTCCGCTCACGGCCAGCAGCGCGCCGACGGCCAGCA
Source organism: Terriglobia bacterium (assembly GCA_963699935.1). Classification (GTDB taxonomy): domain Bacteria; phylum Acidobacteriota; class Terriglobia; order Terriglobales; family Acidobacteriaceae; genus JAIQFF01. The sequence continues at coordinate 930,926 of CAVOVU010000006.1, read as the reverse complement.
GACCACCGCGAAAGCTGCCCGTCCAGGTGCGCACCAGTCCAATGGTGTAAGGCCCGAGAAATCCTCCCAGATTGCCAAAAGAATTAATCAGGGCGATGCCAGCCGCGGCCGAAGTCTCGCTCAACATTTCCGTGGTGGTGGCCCAGAACGGCCCATTCATGGAAAATGCCGCCATCAAGGTCACGCTGAGAAAGACGACGTCTAAGGTGGTCGAAGTGGAGTAGGCGGCGCAGCCTAAACCGATCGCGCACGCGAACGCCGACCCTGCGAGATGCCACTTCCTCTCCCCCGTCCGATCGGAGTTAGTGGCCACCAGCACCATGGCCACCATGGTTGCCAGGTACGGAATCGCGGAAAGCAGTCCGACCACGAAGTTGCTGGTGCCGGAAACGTTGCGCAGCAGGCTGGGCAGCCAAAGACCAATTCCGTAGGCGGCCGTGGTCTCCCCCAGATACACCACCACCAGAATCCAGACTCTGGCGCTGGCAAATGCCGCGAAAGCATGGCTGGAGGCCCGGGGATGCGGGGTCTCCTCCCGAGCCAACTGTGCCACCAGCCAGCTGCGTTCGTCCTCGGCAAGCCAGGTCGCGATCTCCGGCCGGTCGGTCAAGTAGGCGAGCACAACCCCGCCCAGCGCGACCGCCGGCAGACCCTCGATCAGAAACAGCCATTGCCATCCCATCAGATGTGCGCCCTGCACGCCGAGCAGGAGGCCGGAGAGCGGACCTCCTATGACGCCGGCCAGGGGAGCAGCCGTCATGAACAAAGCGACGGCGCGGGCCCGCGCCGCGGATGGAAACCAGCGCCGCAGGTAAAGGATCATGCCGGGAAAAAATCCGGCTTCGGCGGCACCCAACAGAAAACGCAGCAGGTAAAAGCCGCGTGGACTGGCGACAAAAATCATCGACGCTGAAATAATTCCCCAGACCACCATGATCACGGCGATCCACTTGCGCGCGCCAACCTTGGCCAGAGCCAGATTGCTGGGCACCTGAAAGAAGAAATATCCGGCAAAGAAGATACCTGCCCCCAGGCCATAGACTTCATCGCTGAAGCCCAGCTGCCCCTTCATCTGCAGGGCGGCAAAACCGACATTGATTCGATCCAGGTAGGCGACGATATAAAGCAAAAACAGGAAGGGCAGCAAGCGCCGGGTAAGCTTGGCGACGACTCTGGCGCCGAGGTCTGTTCCAGTCAGGGATGGCATAGAGAACGCTGTGTCCGCAACACTACGGCCGCTTATAGAATCATCAGGTCAGGGCCCGGTACGACGGTCCGATGCGAGCTCTTGCATGATCTCTGCGACAATCTCGTCCTCCGAGCGATCAATATTTACCGTGATCGCATCGTCGGGCTCTTCCAGCGCGGCGAACTGGCTGGCCAATATCGTTTCTGAGGCAAAGTGACCGTGGCGCTGCCGCAGACGCCGGCAAATCAGCTCGTAGCTTCCCTTCAGGTAAACGAACCTGGTCTCGCCGGCGATGTAAAGCTCATCGCGGTAACTCCGCTTGAGCGCCGAGCAGGCCAATACGAAGTTCCTGCGTTCCGCGGACCAGCGTTCCATGGCCTCGCGCAGCGACCTTAACCACGGGGCGCGGTCAGCATCGTCCAACGGAATTCCCAACCTGATTTTTTCAACATTCGCCGTTGAATGGAAACTATCGGCGTCTGCAAACTCCCAACCGAGCCGCTGGGCCAGCAGCACACCGATGGTCGTCTTTCCCGCGCCGGTTACACCCATCACCACCACGATCACAGGAACCCGCCAGGAAAGCCGACAGGGCAAAACATGCCTAAGTCTTTTATCACCGATTGAGGGATTCAGGGTAGGCAGATTAAACGCGTGGGGGTGGGACACCCCGATCCGACGCTTTTGAATTTGGGTCCTGCAATACCGGAGACCAAGTCAAAAGCGTGGACCAGAGTGTCCGACCCACACCAGATAAAGTCAATCAGCTGTTGATGTCGTTGGATGGATCGTTCAGGGCGATGAGTTTTCCTGGAGGGTAGTCTTTTGCGGTAAGAGGGTTTTCCGGATCCGCGTTTTTAATGGTCAGGACTTCTCCGCTGCGGATTCCCCGGAGAATGAGATTCTGCTCGTCAATGGCGATAACTCTGTACTTCTCGTCGAATATCGCATTGTTGTCCATGGCTATTGGATGCTCAAATCGCCGAGCGCGACGCAGACCGCTGTAACTGATTATCATCCCATTTGTTATGTTTTGATTCTTAAAACTTGTTGATCAACCCCTAAAGTAACCCCTACGGGGTCGTCCCCGCAAGGCTACGCCGGGAGCTTGGCAGCCAGCACATCACTATAGCGCAACTCAAGCTGTGGATTGTCACCCCGCTGGCGAATGTTCGATGGAGGACGGGCGTCCCGCCCGTCCAGCGGCAAGCACGGGCGAGGAACGCCCGTGCTCCATCAAAACTAAAAAGGCCGCCTGGGGTGGCGGCCTCTGTCCCGTTTGGATTCGGTCCGATTACTGCGCCGGCTTTTCTTCCGCTTTCTTCGATGCAGCGGGAGCATGCGCCTTGGGCTTCCAGAAATCCGGGTCGGCCTTGATCCATTCGTCCCTGGGATAGCTCATGGACGGAGAGAAAGCGAACAGGTTGTGCTGGCTGGTTTCAATCGCCGCGGCCAGCAACTCGCTGAATTTCTTCATGCCGTCTTCGCCCATGTTGGCCATGAACTGCTTGTCCTGGGTGAAACCCTGGTCGATCTCCGCCGCCGACTTCATGGGCGTGAAGATCACGTAGGTATTGCCCTCCTGGCCATACATGGCCTGATAGGCGGCCCAATGGACGTCGGGAATCTTCTCGTAGGCGGCCTTCACCATCTTGACGATGGCGTTCCAGTCGGCATCGTGTCCGGGACGCACGCGGAACAGGGAGATATCGAAATAGCGCATGTGGGCGATGTCCACTGCCGAACGAAGGCTGTATTCGTCGCTATAGACCAGCGCGGTGGAGTCGGAATCGCTCAACAGTTCACCGTCGGCGACCCCGGCCCGCTCGAGTGCGGCGGAAAGCGTCGCGTTCTTCTGCGTGGCCTGCACGTCCTTCTCCCAGGCTTCGAATGAGTCGTAGCCCGTAAAGAACAACACTCGGGGTTTACCCGTAATTGAACTCGCGGCGAAATAGTGGGTCGGCCATTTCGCGCGGGTCATGGCCTGCACGAAAGCGCTTTCGGCTTTTTCATGGAGCGCGCCGCCCTTACCTGGTTTAACAAACTCGCGGTAGACTGCGAGCACCTTGGGTGGCGGCGTGGTCTCCTGTGCCACCGCAATACCCATTCCCCCGACTAATAGATACGCCCCCAACAGCCACCCTGTGATCTTGTTCATGGATGCTGACCTCCCTGGTCGCGAAGTAGATCTTGATTCAGATTTTTGGAAAGGGCCTGGCACCAAGCAGCTAAAAGGGACAACCCGGAGTTGCGCGGAGACTATTCCGAACCTCGTGCGAAGTCAAGCGGGGTGGGATGATGGAGGACGGGCGTCCCGCCCGTCTCGCGCAAGCGTTTGTCCGGGACGGGCGTGGACGCTCGTCCTCCACATCAAGCAAGAAAAAAGGCCGCCCGAGGGGCGGCCTTCTAGAAACCAGAAACTGCTCTTAGTCTCCCAGCACTGGCTCGGCTTCCGACTTGGCCGGGGCCGGAGCGATGCCGCTGCCATTCGCCGGGTTCGTCAGGGCGCCTAGCGGGATGAAGCCGTTCTCCGCCACCACCGGCTTTTCCTTCAAGACGACTTCGCGATAAAGCGAGGCCATACGTGCGTTGTAGGCCGGATCTTCTTTCTGCTTGGCGTCACGGGCACGCATCTTTTCTTCGCGCGAGTTCTTGGCGATGCCCAGCTTGTCCAGATCGTGCTGCTCTTCGTTGGTGACCAGTTCTTCCTTGAGAACCAGCGCGTGCTCGACCGAATCCATCTTCACGTTCTTGCCACCCGCGAAGATTTCGTGGCGTCCATGCTCGTCGTACCACTTGGTGAGCGTGGCCGTCATATGCATCTTCTCGATGATGTTGCGCCAGCCCACGCCCGTGTTGTAGGCGCAGAAGGAAATTTCGCCTTCCTGCGTGGCGTAAGGAATGATGCACTGCTCGGTGCGGCGGAAGTCGTAGTTGAACAGGTCCTGGAACCACATCCCCGCGATGAACAGGAAGTTCCAGCGATCCTGACGGCGCTTCATGACGTCATCAATGGTGCGGTCCGGACCGACTTTGCCATAGTTCTTGCCGGTGGCGTTGAAGTTCTTGTCGAACTTCTTCAGCAGGTCCATCATCTTGAAATGCGTCGGTGACTGGAACGGATCGTAGTTCTTCATCAGGCACAGTGCCATGCCGACGACGGTCAGGAACTTGCCGCGAGCGGCGTCGTTGACCTTGGCAATGTCCTTGGCCAGTTGATCGCCCTTCAGGAATGCCGTGACCGGAACCGCTTCCTTGGTTTCCTTGTCGATCATGAGCGCCATGCCGGTGCCGCAGTTGGGATGGCAGCCACAGCTCAATTGGCCCCAATCGTTGCTGACGTCATTGACGTGCATCAGGTCGGCCCAGTCGGAGAAAGTTCCCATGAACGAAATCGGGAACCAGTCGCGGGCGGGCTCGCCCAGGCCAGTCTGATTTTTTACATCGTGCGCCAGATGAGACAGAGTATAGCGCTGCGCTTCGCGGCGATCGTCGGTGACGGCTTCATCGCGACCCGTGAACGACACTGGCTGGAACGACAGGAATCCGATGGTCTTGGGATTGTCCAGCGCGAACTTGATGATGCGGCCCACCTGCTCGTTGTTGATGCCGTTGACGATGGTGACGACCGGAACGATTTCGATACCGGCCTTGTGCATGTTCTCGATCGCCTTCAGCTTCACGTCGAACAGGTTGCCGACCTTGCGGTGCGCGTTGGCGGCGTTGCCGATTCCGTCGAACTGGAGATAGGCATAACGCATGCCGGCTTCGGCCGCCTGCTGGGCGAACTCAAAGCTCTTGGCAAATTCGATTCCGTTGGTCGCGGCCTGCACCGAGTTGTATCCAACCTTGCGGGCGTAGCGAACGGCATCCAGGAAGTAGGGGGACAAAGTAGGCTCGCCACCGGAGAACTGCACCGACATCTGGCGGCGCGGCTTGATGGTGATGGCGTTGTCCAGCATGGTCTTGATGTCTTCCCAGCTCAATTCGTGGACGAAGCCAACCTGGTTGGCGTCCATGAAGCAGGGATCGCACATCATGTTGCAGCGGTTGGTCAAATCGATGGTGAGCACGGAACCGCGGCCATATTTCACCGTGGACGACCCGTGGTGATGCAGCTTCTCGTCATTGTGGGCGCGGATATCACGGCCGGGGAACACGTCTTCCAGGTGCTTGGAGAATTCGGTGTCGATCGACATCACGTCTTCAAAGTGGCCGTGGATGGCGCAGTCTTTCACCATCAGAATCTTGCCGTCGCGCTCGACGATTTCAGCCTTGATCTCGCCGACCTTTTCGTTCATCAGCACTTCGTAAGGCAGCTTGCCGTCGAGAATCTGCTGGCGGATTTCAGGGACGCACTTCGGGCACAGAGAATCAGTGGAGCGCGGCCAGCCCAGGGGCGGCTTGGTCTTTTCGTAGGACTTCAGCAGCGGCTTCTCCGACCATTTCGGCGTCGGCGATGGGTTCTGCTTGATCTTATTCAGGCTGTTGAACACCACCCACGCGCCTTTGGCGGCGACTGTGACTGCTTTTTCCACGTACTTCACTGGCTTGTGCATGCGTTCTCGCTTTCCTGTGCTGGTATGCCGCGGCAAGTTAGTGTTTTACCGGAGATTCCCGAATTGAACCCGGAAATTCCCTGCCGTGGTGTGACCTTGGTACAAGCTTCACCCGCGGAGCGCCGGTTAGCGTCTGCCGCCTGATGGATTGATCTGACCTTATGTTATTGAAGACATGGGAGAAGCACGAGCATATGTCAACGAAAGGGGAAAAATGGGGGTTTAGCGGGGGAATGGCGCATTGTATGGTTTGTAAAGTATTGAAAAATAACGAGTACATTCACAACTCAGTACAGCCGCAGCGGCAAAACTTTGCTGTAGCGGACAAAATCGCGATCCGTGGTGAAGACTTCCCAGTTGCGCAATTGGGCAACGGCGCAGATCAGGAAGTCGATCGCCGATCCGGCAATGCCTCGGGCACGACAGATGTTGCTGACGCGCGCCGCTTCTTCATAATCCTGCGCCCGAAGTTGGGGCTCGTCAAAGGCCCGCAAAGCGTCACGTACCCGGCGAAAGCTTTCTTCAGACCAAATTCCGGAGAGCAACTCCTGACGGACAGGACCGATAATCTGGACGCGGCCGTCCTGGACTAACTCCTGCAACGCTGATTTCAGTTCCTGTTCTCTGGGACTCAGGTCAGATTGTTTTCGCCGCAGAGCCAAAGACCAGACGGGGGTGTCAACCAGCACCATCATGAGCGTTTTCTGCTGCGCTCGGCCTTGTAGTCGTATTTCGGGTCGAAATCCACGGTGCCGAAAACATCCAGGATGCGTAATTGCTTGCGCCGTTTAACGTACTCGGCGAGCGCGGCGGACACGGCTTCTCTCTTGGTCTTGTGCCGGCCAGCGCGGCGGGCTTCTTCGATCAATCGATCATCCAGTGCCAGGTTGGTTGCCATGTGTATATTCTCACACATCATGATGTGTGAGACAAGCTTACTTTGTGTGTGGGTGGGACACTCACCAGCTGCGTCTTAGCTCAATCTTCTTCCTGTTCTTTGTATTTCTCCAGCACGTCTTCCCGCGAGATCACGCCTTCCAGGCGCCGGAAGTCGGCGCGGTGCACTACCGGCACGAGCGGGACCTGATACACATGCCGGAGCGCCGCTTCCAGGGTCAGATCGGGATGAAGATAGGGCAGGTTTCGTATGGGCAAGGTGGACCCCAGCGACATTTCCCCCTTGCCTTCGCCGACCAGCCGCTTCAGGGTGTCGGGGGTAACGCTGCCCCACCCGCTGGGGCTCATGCGGACGAGAAAGGTTCCGGGCAAGTCCTGCACCCGGAGGAGTGCCTGATCCACGGAATACTGGGCTTCCAATACCGGCGCTGGAGCGGGTTTCATGGCATCTTCCACCCGCAAGACGGTCTGCTCCCGTTGCTCTTCAAGCGAGGGCAGGTCGAGGCCATCCTGACGGGTGAGCAGATCGAAAATCGGCACCGGCTCCAGCCCGCGAGAGATGACGTAAGCCAGCGTGTTAGCCACGATGACGGGCACAATGATGGAATAGTTGCCGCTCACTTCCAGCACCATGAACACCGACGTCATGGGCACGCGCAGGAAGGCCGCGAACAGCACACCCATGCCGACCAGGGCATAGGTGGCGGTGGAACCAGTCAGGCCGGGATACAAGGCGCGTTCCACGCCTCCGACCGCACCTCCCAGCATGGCGCCGACAAAAAGCGTAGGCGCGAACATGCCGCCGGGAGCGCCGCTCACGAACGACAGCGTGGTAGCGACGATTTTCAGCAGCGCCAGAATGGCCAGCATTTTCCAGGTGAACTGGTCGTGCATGGCCTGGTCCATGTATTCGTAGCCCGCGCCCATGACCTGGGGAGCGCCGAGGAAACCGATCACGCCGATGATCAGGCCGGCTGCGGCCGGTTGCAGGTACTGCGTCCAGCGCGGCCAGGCTCGCAACCGGGGACGGAAGTAGCCGATGGCCTTGGCAAAGACCACGGCCGCCAGTCCTCCGACGATCCCCAACACCGCGTAGGCCACGAGCTCGGTCGGCCGCACCAGGCCGACTGCGGGGATGCGAAACAGCGGCTCCGACCCCAGAAACCAGCGCACCACCACCACGCTCGAAACCGCCGACAGCACGACCGAGCCAAGAATGCCCGCGCTCCAGCGTCCAATGACTTCTTCGATGACGAACAGGACAGCGGAAATCGGCGCGTTGAAGGCCGCCGCCAGTCCGGCCGCGGCACCTACCGGAGCCAGCAGGCGCAAGCGTTCGCGGGAAAGTTCGAGCCGCCGGCCGAGCGCCGAAGCCAGGCTGGCGCCGATCTGCAGTGACGGGTCTTCCGGCCCGAGAGACTGGCCCGAGCCGATGGCCATGGCGGCAGTAATAAATTTTCCAATCGCGGTACGAAATGGAATGTAGCCGTTATAGATGTAGAGCGCGGCCTTGGTCTGGTTGACTCCGCTGCCCCGCACCAGCGGAAAAACATGCACCACCAGCACCGCCAAGATCAAGCCGACTACGGTGGGCGTCGCAATCAGGCGCCAGCTGTGCGGCTCCGGGGCAGGACCCAGCAGCGACACCCGGGTCCAGTCAATGGCCAGCCGGAAACACACGACCGCAAGTCCGGAGAATAGTCCGATGAATACCGCCAGGAGCAGGAAGAAGCGCTCTTCGCGGGAGGTGCTAAGGGTGAACCAGGATCGACTCCCGCGCTTGAGAGCTGATCCGTCAGCCGGCAACGAAGAGGGGAGACCTTCGCTTGCGGGAGCGCCGGTCATCGTTCCACTCCGCTGCGGTCTTGAGAAAGAAGAAGAAGGGCCTGATCCAGACCATCGGGCGTTCCACAGGTGGCTTGAGTCTGCTGCTCAATTTCGAAAACCAGATCCATAATCTCGTCCAGGTCTGCACCATCGCGTGGCGGTCGCAGCCTTGCCACCTTCGGTGCCATTTCCAGCCATTGCGCTTTCAAGGCAGGCAAACCGCCAGAGGGCGAACGCGGGGTCAGATCAATCTGTTTGCTTTCGGCGCAGTTGTCCAGCCGTTCGCCTGCAGCCTGCAACGCCGCGCGCACTCGCTTGTTGCGCTCGGCGTCGGAAATACGCGGCGCGAAAGGATCAGCCTGCAGAACCAGGCTGGCGATCTTCAGCGACTGCGCGGCCTGAGTATTTTGAGGATCGCTGCGGACGGCATTGCGCAAGTAACCTTGCGCAGTCCGGTAACGGCCCAGCCGGAACGCCGCCTGTCCGGCGCCATACAGCGCCGCCTGATTTTCATGATCGCTCCGCAGGACCTGCTGGAATTGGGCCAGGGCATGCTCGTAGTCCTGGGACTGGGCAAACAACTGGGCCACTCGTAGCCGCAAACCGGGATCGTCGGGCAGAGCGGCGGCCATGGTAATAAGCTCAGCTTGCGCCTGGGGATAGGCCTTGTGCTGCAACAAGAATCCAATCAATTCAAATTCCGTGTCGCGCCGTTTTGTCTCCGGATCAGCGGGCCAGAGGCCATAGATCGCGTTGTGGTAATACTGCATGGCTTTGTCGAAGAGGCCCTCGCGCGCGAACAGGCGGCCCAGGGCCAGATTCACGGCGCCTTCCTGGGGCGTGCGCTCCCACAGGCCGATGAGATAGGTTTCGGATTCGGCGGTTCGTCCGGTGTCGCGCAGCGCCCGCGCCAGGCTGAGCTGATAGTCAAAATTGTCGCGGGCATAGCCGAGGGCGGCGCGAAAGTCGGTGACGGCGCGTTCCGGCTGCCCCGCACTCTGCGCTTGCATGCCGTGTTCGTAGAGATGGCGGGCCAGCGCTTTCTCTTGCTCGCGAAAACGGTTGACCAGGCGGTTGACCCCTAGAAATGCCAGCACTGTCACCACCACCAGGCTGGCGACGATCACAGGAGGACGGCGCGTCAGGAGTTTCAAACTCGCGACGTTCATGATTTGACGAAGTGCATCATCAGAGAAGGCAACTAATTATTTTAGAACATATAGGGGCGGATGTCCTCATCTGCCCGGTCGAGTGAAGCTCGACGTACACCTGACAAGTGGCGGAGCTTCGCTCCGCTGGGCAGACGAGGGCGTCCGCCCCTATGCGAGCCGGTCCGTGGCTCCCCGCGGCGCGATCAGGTAAGATACTTCGCGCCGTCATGCACCGCGAATATTTCAAGGGATACAGCTCCGAATTGCACCGCGACATGGAACTGCTGGTCTTCGGACACGCCGGCACGCCCCTCCTCGTGTTCCCCACTTCCCAGGGGAGGTTTTTCGAGTATGAAGACCGGAACATGATCGGCGTTCTGGCGCCGAAGATCGATGCGGGGGAGTTGCAGGTGTTCTGTCCGGATGCGGTGGACAGCGAGAGCTGGTACAACAAGGGCGTTCATCCCCGGGTGCGGGTGCTGCGCCACCTGCAGTACGAACGTTACATCCTGCACGAGATGCTTCCCTTCCTGCGCTGGAAAAACAATACACCCCGGCTGGCACTGACCGGCTGCAGTTTCGGCGGCTATCACGCGATGAATTTCTCGCTCAAGCATCCCGACGTGGTGGCCTACTGCGTAAGCATGAGTGGAGCTTTCGATATCCACCAATTTCTGGATGGCTACTACGACGACGACTGCTACTTCAACTGTCCGCCGGATTTTTTGCCCAACATGAGCGATGACTGGTTCCTGAGCCATTATCGAAAGATGAATATCGTGCTGGGATCGGCGGACTGGGACATTTGCCTGGACCAGAACATCAAGTTCTCGGCGATTTTGAACGCCAGGGGAATTCCGCACTGGCTGGATGTTTGGGGAGACAACTCCAAACACGACTGGCCGCTGTGGCAGAGGATGGCGGTAAAATATTTTTCCTAGGATTGTCATCCTGAGCGTAGTGTGAAGCCCGCAGAGCGGGCTTCACACGGAGTCGAAGGACCCCTATAGGCTTGATCGCTGTCGTAGAGCGTTAAGGATTTTTCGCAGCCGTTCGATTTAGACTTTTCAGAAATACCTTAGACCGCAGCATTGCGGTGGTTATAGGGGTCCTTCGACTGCGTAGCTGCTTCGCTTCGCGAAGCGGCTACTCCGCTCAGGATGACAGGGGAGGTGACCGTGAAGAAAATCGGAATCATGTTTGGTATGGAAAATACTTTTCCTCCTGCCCTGGTGGAAAAGATCAATGGCATGAAGGTCGAGGGTGTGACCGCGGAATTCGTCAAGCTGGGCGGAGTGAAGATGGCCGAGCCCAGCGGATATCGCGTCATCATCGATCGCATTTCGCAGGACATCCCTTTCTATCGCGCCTATCTGAAAAACGCGGCGCTGAGCGGGACGATCGTGGTCAACAATCCGTTCTGGTGGACCGCCGATGACAAGTTCTTCAACTACGCCCTGGCTTCGAAACTGGGCGTCGCCATTCCGCCTACGGTGATCCTGCCGCACCAGAAGCATCCCGAGGGCACAACCGACAAGTCCATGCGCAACTTGATTTATCCGCTGAACTGGGAGGAGATTTTCGACTACGTGGGCTTCCCGGCTTTCCTCAAGCCGTATTCGGGTGGGGGATGGAAGCATGTGTACAAGGTGCATTCGCCGGAGGAGTTTTTCCATCACTACAACCAGACCGGCGACCTGTGCATGACCCTGCAGCATGGCGTCGAGTTCAAAGAATATTTTCGTTGCTACGTTGTCGGGCAGGAGAACGTGCACATCATGCACTACGATCCCAAGGCGCCTTTTCACGAGCGCTATGTGAAAAATCCTGCACCTGCCGACCCCAGGCTGCTCGACCGGGTGGTGAAAGATTCGCAGACGCTGTGCCGCGCGCTGGGTTACGACCTCAACACAGTGGAGTTTGCGGTCGAAGATGGCGTGCCGTATGCCATTGATTTTCTCAACCCTGCGCCGGACGCAGACATCCATTCCGTGGGCCAGGCAAATTTTGACTGGATCGTGAATGCGGTCGCGGAAATGGCTGTGGCCAAAGCGCTTAGCGATGAGAATCCGGCCGGCGAACTGCGCTGGGCTTCGTTTCTAGCGGGCGGGAAGCCCGCCGAAGTCGCGAAGGCCAAGACTTCCATCAAGAGAAGAGCAAAGGCGTAGCTGCAGGCCGTTCTTTGCGCACTTTGCGGCATTTCTTTGCGATCTTCGCGGTTAAAAGCCCTACCGCAAAGGTCGCAAAGGATCTCGCCAAGTGCGCAAAGAACGGCCGATCTGGAGTGCTCACATCGGCAATCCTTCGGCTTTTCGCGGCCGGTTGCTATACTATTGCCCGCTTCAGGAAGGCTGGCCCATGCTTCCGACATTCACCATCGGGATCGAAGAGGAATATCAGACCGTTGATCCGGTCACGCGCGATCTGCGCTCCCACATCCACGCTGAGATCATAGAAAAGGGCAAGCTGCTCCTGCAGGAGCGGGTGAAGGCCGAAATGCACCAATCGGTGGTCGAGGTGGGGACCTCGGTCTGCAGCAACATTAAAGACGCCAAGGAAGAAGTGAAAAAGCTGCGCCGCGACATGATTGCCCTGGCACGGGAGAATGGCCTGCGCCTGGCTTCGGCGGCAACTCATCCTTTTGCCGACTGGCGGGTGCAGGAGATCACGGAGGACGTTCGCTACAAGAACATTGTCGAAGACCTGCAACTGGTGGCGCGGGCCAACCTGATTTTTGGGCTGCACGTGCACATTGGCGTGGAGGACCGCGAGACCGCGATCCAGTTGATGAACCACGCGCGCTATTTCCTGCCGCACATCCTGGCGCTTTCGACCAACTCTCCCTTCTGGCTGGGCATGGACACGGGGTTGAAATCGTATCGCTGCAAGGTTTTCGACAAATTTCCCCGCACCAATATTCCCGACTACTTTCCCAGCTGGGGCGAGTACGAGAATTTCATCAAGCTGCTGATCAAGACCAACTGCATCGACAACGCCAAGAAAATCTGGTGGGACATTCGCCCGCATCCATTCTTCAACACGCTGGAATTCCGGGTGTGCGACATTCCCATGCGGGTGGAGGAAACCATCGCGCTGGCGGCGCTGATCCAGGCCACCATTGCCAAGCTGTACAAGCTTTACACCGCGAACCAGGGCTTCCGCCTGTATCGCCGCGCCCTGATCATGGAAAACAAATGGCGGGCTTCGCGCTACGGACTCGAAGGCAAGCTGATTGATTTTGGCAAGCAGACGGAAGTTCCCGCCCGCGAACTGGTGCTGGAATATCTTGAGTTCATCGACGACGTGGTGGACGAACTCGATTCCCGCGAGGAACTAAACTACATCCATAAGATCCTGGATGGTGGCACCGGGGCCGACCGGCAGTTGCGGGTATTTCGCGAGACCGGCGACCTGAAAAAGGTTGTGGACTACATCATCGAAGAAACGGAAGTGGGACTGGCCGAGACCGAGGCCCAGGCTCCCGCTAGAAAAGTAGGGTAATGAATGTTCCTGCCAGTCAAGCCCGGCGTGAACTGAGCACGCTTCCATTCGATCCTGAACTTACTCCCGGCGCCCGCAACGCGGTCAACGTGTGCCTGCGCATCCAGCCCAGCGAGAAGGTCACCGTGATTACGGACGAGGCGACGAAAGAAATCGCCGCCAGCCTGGTCCGCGAACTGGAGGCCGTGGGCGCTCCCTACCGCGCATGGATTCTGGAAGAGCTCGCCCCCCGGCCGCTGACCGACCTGCCGCGACGAGATCGTGGATGACCTCGAGACCAGCCAGGTCAGCATCTTCGCGGTACAGGCCCAGGCCAACGAACTGCGTTCGCGGATGCAGATGACCGACGTGGTCAACCGCCGCAAAATCCGGCACGCCCACATGGTCAACATCAATCATCAGATCATGCTGGAAGGCATGCGCGCCGACTTTCTCAAAGTGGACCGCATCAGTACCAAGGTTGTCGAAACGGTGCGGCGAGCCAAGCAGGTGCGCGCCCGGACTTCCGCCGGCACCGATCTTACTGCCGACTTGAATCCGGCATACCGTTGGCTCAAGACCAGCGGCATCATCAGCCCCGACAAATGGGGCAACCTACCGGGCGGCGAGGTGTTTACCACTCCAGGCGAAGTTAACGGAACGTTTGTGATCGATGGCGTCGTCGGCGACTGGCTGTGCGCCAAGTTTGGCAGCCTGCGGGAGAACCCGCTGACCATTCAGGTAAAGGGCAATCGCCTGACCGAAGCCCACTCCGCCAACCGCGAACTGGAAGATGACTTCTGGCGTTACACGCACACCGATGAGAACAGCGATCGAGTGGGCGAGTTTGCCATCGGCACGAACATTGAATTGAAGGATGTGATCGGGCAGATCCTGCAGGACGAAAAATATCCCGGCGTGCATATCGCCTTCGGGAATCCTTACGGCGCGCACACCGGGGCGCAGTGGGATTGTTCCACGCATATTGATGTAGTGGGCAGGAATTTCGATATCTGGGTGGACGAGGCGCAGATCATGCGCAACGGGCAGTTTCTGCTGGAGGCTTGACTTGAGGACGCATCGTGCCGGTATAGGGGTCCTTCGACTACACAAAGCGATTCGTAAACGAATCGCTTTGCTCCGCTCAGGATGACAGTACCGTAGAAGACCTATGATTCCCGCCCTTCGACAGCAGTTCAACGCGAACTACACGCCGGAAAAATATCAGCGTCTGCTCAAGCTTCTCGAAGAGCGCTGCGGGACGCCGGTCAAGTTCCGGGTCTGCGAGACGCCTTGCTTCTTGCCCAAGCCTCTTCTGGATCAGATGTGCGAGTACGGCAAGGAACTGGTTCAGCAACTGAACGGCATCGATTACCGCAAGGTTTCCTCCGCGGCCATTCCAGAGCAGTTCAAAGTTCCGCGCGAACCGGCACACCCCCTCTTTGTGCAGGTGGATTTTGGTCTGGTGCGGGACCCGTCCGGCAGGCTGCAGCCCAAACTGGTTGAGCTGCAGGGCTTCCCTTCTCTCTACGCCTACCAGGCCATGCTCTCGCAATCGTACGCAGAAGTTTTCGGCCTCGACCGGAAGCTGAAATACCTGCTGGGCGGTTTGGATTGGGAGGGCTACAAGAAATTACTGCGCCGCGCCATTGTCGCCGATCACGATCCCGCCCACGTCGTTCTGATGGAAATCGATCCCCAGCATCAGAAGACCCTGCCCGATTTTCTGGTGACGGAGAAACTGCTGGGCATCAAGACAGTTGACATTACCGCCGTCAGGAAGGTGGGGAAGTTTCTGTTTTACGAAAACGCCGGCAAGCGGACCCCGATCATGCGCATTTACAACCGCGCGATCGTGGACGAAATGGTGCGCAAGGACCTCAAGACTGCTTTCCAACTCACCGATGAAATTGAAGTGGAATGGGCGGGGCATCCCAACTGGTTCTTCCGCCTGAGCAAGTTTTCGCTGCCCTATCTGCGCCATGAGTGCGTGCCCAAAACCTGGTTCCTTGACCGCGTGGACCAGATACCGAAAGACCTGGAGAATTACGTGGTCAAACCGCTATTTTCTTTCGCCGGGCTGGGCGTGATCATTAATCTGAAGCCCGAAGATATCGCCGCCATCCCCAGGGACCAGCGCTCCCAGTACATTCTTCAGGAACGAATGAATTTCGAGCCGGTGGTCGAAACGCCTTTCGGCGGCAACAAGGCGGAAGTGCGCATCATGTACATCTGGCTGGACGAACTGCTGCCGGTAATGACCATCATCCGAATGGGCCGCGGCATGATGATGGGCGTGGACCACAATCGCAACATGGAATGGGTGGGCTCTTCGGCGGGCTTCTATGAGTAGCTCCTCGAGGGTGTTTATTTCAGTCCCTTGACCACGTAGGCCTGGGACAGCACCTGGGAGTAAACGTAGGCGTAGGCGCTTCCGTCGCTCGAAAAGCGTGGCCCGCCCACGCTCGCCACTCCGGCGGGGAGATTCTCTCCGAACGTCTTCCAGTATTCCATCTTGCCCGTGGCAATGTTCACCCGGAAGACCCTGGCAGCGCCTTCGCGCCGCTGGGTGGAGAGCGCGTACAGGGAAGCGCCATCCTGCGTCCACCCGGAGACGTAATACTTGGAATCGAGTTCCGGAACCGGACGCAGACCGCCGCCATCGAGCGGCCAGATACCCCATTTGCCGTCCGGGCCCAGTGACCGCAACACTGCGGCCGTCCGGGGACACCTGCGTGCCCGCCGTGCCTTCGGGCGTGAGAGGTTTGGCATCGCCGCTGCTCAGATCAATCAGATAATCGCGGACTCCGTGGCCGGCCTCGATTCCGGAGGCCAGCAACTGTTTGCCATCCGGCAGGTAACGCACGGCCCCATAGCTGATGTTGTCGTGGGTCAACTGCCGGGCTTCGCCGGCGCCGGTTGGCACCAGGCTGAGCGCCCCTCCCTTTGCCGGCTTGGTGATCACCCATTTATTGTCCGGCGAAATTGCTTCACCGGTGCCGTCGCTGATCCGAACCGGAGGCGACCCGTCGGTGTCGCGGAGAAACACCGTATAGTTCGGCCCGCCGCCTTCGGCTTCCTCCTCGAACAGAACTTTCTTGCCGTCACGGCTGATGTCTCGCGGCAGCGACCACCCGAACCAGCCCAGTTCGACTTCCTCTTTTCCGCCGGGCGGCATGGCCCGAATTCCGAGACGGGCCTGGTGGGTAACCATCAGCGTAAGTGGGCCGCGAGAATCCTGCAGCCACATGCCTCCCGGCACGTTGATGATTGTCCGCACCTTGCCGGCCAGGGTCACGCCCCGCAGATTCGCTGCGCTGCCGCTATCGGAGGCGGTGAACCAGATCTCATCGCCGGCGGGTGACCACAGGATTCCCTCTACTGACGTCCAACCTGTCGAGAGCTTCTTCTCAGTCCCATCCGGTTCGATCACGGCCACCGCACCCTGGTCGTCGCCGCTGGGATTTTCGTGGTCTGCGAACGCCACGCGCTTGCCGTCCGGCGAAATCTTGGGATGGCTGATCCAGTTAATGCTGTCAAACAGCACCTTGCCCACCGGATATTCCAGCCGCCAGTGGCTGTTCTCCGGAACGAAGCGGACCACCGCCATGTTTTCGCCGTCCGCTGCCCAGTCCGCGTCCTGCACGTTCTCCAGCACTTCGCGGGGAGTTCCTCCGCTCAGGGGCACGCGGGCGAGCGTTCCCGCGCGGGCATAACCGCCGTGATAATTGGTGTTGAGCCGGATGGCCAGTTCGCCGCTCTTCGAGATCGAAAGCAGGCGGCATCCTTCATTCCCAACTCGCGCGCGCCGTTGTCATCGGTGCGAGCCAGATATAGCTGGTGCGGACCACCTTCCCAGGAAGCGTCGTAAACAATGCTGCCGTCAGGCGTAAAGCGGGCATTGCCAACTGATCCGGTGCGGAACGTGATTTGCTGATACTCGGGTGCTGACGCGACACCGCGGCCTCGCCCCAGCCACCAGCCCAGGGCGACCAGGGCCGCCGCCAGCACGATTGCGGCCGCCACACTCGCCAGTTTGCGACGCTTCTCCGCACCTCTGACCTCTTGCACCGCCGCTTGTGCGCCCGATTTGCTGGTGGCGGAAATCTCGGTCAGCGCTTCCAGGTCGAACGCCAGGTCGCCCGCGGAATGGAACCGCTGCGAGGGATTTTTCTCCAGGCAGTGCCGCACAATTCGTTCCAGGCCGGGCGGGACACTGCGTGCGGTTTCGGAAAGCTCGGGCACTTCTTCTTTCAGAATCGCGCTCATGGTGTCGGCCGAAGTTTCGCCGTGGAAGGCGCGCTTGCCGGAAATCATCTCGTAGAGAATCGCCCCGAAGGCAAAGATGTCAGAGCGCTGGTCGGCCGTTTGACCCCGCACCTGTTCCGGCGACATGTAGCCGACCGTGCCCATGATCAGCCCCGGTTCCGTCACGGCGTGGAGGGTCGGCGCATCGGCCCCGCTTGAAGATTCCGGCATGATCAGCTTGGCCAGACCGAAATCCAGAATCTTCACCCGGCCGTCGTTGGTGATGAAGATATTTTCCGGCTTCAGGTCGCGATGCACGATGCCCTTCTCGTGCGCCGCCGCCAGCCCGCGCGCCACCTGCAACCCGTGGTCAATCGCCTTGCGGGAGGAAAGCGGCCCGCTCCTCAGCCGCTCGCGCAGGGTCTCCCCTTCCAGCAGTTCGGAAACAACGTAGGGCGAGCCTTGCTGGTCTCCAATGTCGAAGATTGAAAGAATGTTGGGATGATTCAGCGCCGCCGCCGCGCGCGCTTCCTGCGCGAAACGTTGCATGCGGTCGCGGTCCGCCGAAAAAGATGCAGGCAGGACCTTGATGGCCACGGTGCGGTCCAGGCGCGAATCGTGGGCGCGATACACTTCGCCCATTCCGCCCGCGCCGACCAGGGACTGGATCTCGTAAGGCCCCAGCTTTGTTCCGGAAGAGAGTGCCATGAGTGGGCTGAATTATAGCGTTAAATCAGAACCCGAGGGTGGGCTCTTCGGGCGGATTTCCAGCAGTAGCGACCCTGGAGGGTGGGAGGACAACGTGGCGGCTATACATAGTTGACCAGATACTCCTCCCGGCCTAACATTGACCCGCTACAGGGGCAGAGCTTAGCCATGGACCGCGAAACGTCTGGCCAAAGTTCGAGCAGTGCGACCATGGTCGGCCAGACGGTCTCCCATTACAAGATTCTGGGCAAGCTGGGCGGCGGCGGCATGGGTGTGGTTTATGAGGCGGAAGACACCCGGCTGGGCCGCCACGTCGCCATCAAATTTCTTCCTGACAACCTCACCGGCGACGCCAAGGCCATGGAGCGGTTCGAGCGCGAGGCCCGCGCCGCGTCCCTGCTGAACCATCCCAGCATCTGCACCATCCATGAGGTCGAAGACCACAACGGGCACCCCTTCATTGTCATGGAGAAATTGGAGGGAGTCAGCCTGAAGCAGCGTATCCGCGGCAACCCGATGGACGTTGAAGACCTGCTGGAGGTGGCCCTGCAGGTGGCGGATGCGCTTTCCGCTTCCCACGCCAAGGGCATCATCCATCGCGATATCAAGCCGGCCAACATCTTTATTACGTCCACGGGACAGACCAAGGTCCTCGACTTTGGCCTGGCCAAACTCCTGCGGAACGAGAAGTTGGCCACCAGTGAAGAGACCCCAATCGAAGATTCGCTGACTGCCGTGGGCGTGATTCCCGGCACCGCGGTTTACATGTCGCCGGAGCAGGCGCGCAGCGAGGAGCTTGATCCCCGCACCGACCTGTTTTCCTTCGGCGTCGTGCTCTATGAAATGGCCACGGGGAAAAAGCCCTTCACCGGCAATAACGTGGTCATGACCCTGGATGCGGTGCTGCACACCAAACCGCCGTCGCCAATTACGCTCAATCCCCGGCTTCCCAAGGAACTGGAAGGCATTATCGGGAAGGCGATGGAAAAAGATCGCAACAAACGCTACGCCACTGCGGCGGAGATGAAGGCCGACCTGCAGCACCTGAAGAAAGAAACTGAATCGGGATTGACCCGGACTGGCGCGCGTGCCACAGCGCCGGTGCGCGTGCTCACCAATACTTTCCAGACGCCGGGCAAACGGCAGAGTTATCTTCTGCTCGCGGTTACGGCTTTGCTGATCACGGTGCTGGCAGCCGTGGGGACATGGTTTGTCAAACATCGGGCCGGACTCATGGCGGGAGGGTCCAAAAACGCCATTGCGGTGCTGCCGCTGCAGAACCTCAACGGTGATTTCAGCGTGGACTATCTCCGCTTTGCGCTGGCCGACGAAATCGCCAACACGCTCACCTATTCGCGCACGCTGGATGTTCGTCCTTCCGCCGTAACCAGAAAATACGTGAATGCGGACCTTGACCCCCAGCAGGTGGGCCGCGACCTTCGTGTGGGCACGGTGCTGACCGGACACTTTCAGAAGCAGGGAAACCATCTGCTGGTCACGCTGGAGGCGATCGAGACCGGGACGGAACGGCTGCTGTGGCAAACCAATCTTACGGGCTCGACGCAGGACCTGATCGGTATGCAGCAGCAGCTGGCCAAACAGGTGCGCCAGGGTTTGCTGCCCATGCTGGGCGCTGCCGGCGGCTTTCTGGAAACCAGCACGCGGCCCAATAATCAGGAAGCCTACGACCTTTATTTGCGCAGCGTGGCGCTCTCCCACGATGCCGCTCCCAATCGGGAAGCAATCAAGTCGCTGGAACACGTGGTCGAACTCGACCCCAACTACGCCCCCGCCTGGGGCGAAGTCGGCCAACGTTATTATTACGACGCCACCTACTCGAGTGGCGGGGAGCAGATGTTCCAGCACTCGAATGTTGCCCTGGAGCGCGCCCTGGCTCTTGATCCCAACCTGATTGCCGCCGCCTCGCAACTCATCGTCAACCGGGTGGACCGGGGCGAGCTGGGAAAAGCCTTCGAGGCGGCCGCGGCGCTGGCCAAACGGCGTCCGGAGAACGCCCAGGCCCATTTCACGCTGGGTTATGTGCAGCGTTATGCCGGCATGCTCGAAGAGTCCACGCGCCAATGTGACACTGCTCTTACCCTGGCTCCGGGCAACTTTCAGTTTCGTTCCTGCGCCTGGGCGTTCATGGAACTGGGCAAATTTGATCGGGCCCGCGATTTCATCCAGCTGGATGCGGGCTCGGAGTGGGCCAACTACATTACTCCTTCCCTTTTGCTGCGCGAAGGCCGGACAGCGGAGGCCCGCGAGGCGGTGAAACGCATGTCGAACGCTCCTCACTATCACCGCGATCTGATGGAAGCCTGCGTCGGGCTGCGCCCGCCTTCGGAACTGGATCGCATGGCGAAAGATGCTGAAACCAGCCAGCCTTCAGATCCGGATCCCGAGCTGTCGTATTATCAGGGCGCGATTTTTGCCTACTGTGGAAAGAAGGCCGCTGCCTTCCACATGTTGAAGACGGCGATTGAGTTGAACTACTGCGCCTACTCCAACCTGCTTTCTGATCCCCTGTTGCGAGGCCTGCACAGCGATCGGCAGTTTGACGAGTTGCTGACCTCGGCGCACGCCTGTCAGCAGGCGGTCCAGACCCCCAGCACGCCGCCCGGCAAGTGACTGAGGTAGGATTATTCATTAGCGGCTAACCCCTGGTTTCCCGCGCAGTCCATATAACAAAGAGGGACCACAGGAAAAATCTTGCCTCTCATCCCCGACACCTGCAATCCCATCCCTATGAAAAATGCCGGTCACGCATTTCTGACCTCGCGATTTCTGCGTCCGCACCCCTGGAACGGAAGCCTTCAGATAGTAGCGCCGGCATCTTGCCGGCTGTCTCGGGGGTGTCTCGCCTCCGGCGTCGGACCACACGCACGCCGGAGCGCGGTCGCCAGGGCATCGCTACGACGGACGCTTACTCTCGCCCTGGTTCTCTTCTGCATGGTGGCTCCGACCCCAGCCCAGGCGCCGCTAGGCGCGCCGAGTCCAGTCGATCCTCTGCCCCCGGACGCCGGGACAGCGGGCCTGAAACAAATGCTGCTCCGGCTGCAAACTACGGCCCGCCTGATGCAGACCACCGCGCATCCCGACGACGAGGACGGAGGCATGTTGACCCTCGAGTCCCGCGGCAAGGGAGACACGGCGCTGCTGATGACTCTCACCCGCGGCGAAGGCGGTCAGAACAAAGTGGGCAGCAACCTGTTTGACGTGCTGGGCGTGCTGCGCACACTGGAATTGACTGCTTCCGATCGCTACTACGGAGTGGAACAGCGCTTCAGCCGGGTGGCGGATTTCGGCTATTCGAAAAGTCCCGAAGAAACCTTCCAGAAATGGGGCGGACACGACATCCCCCTCAGCGACATGGTGCGCGTGATCCGAACCTTTCGGCCCGACGTGCTGATTGCGCGCTTCTCCGGAACCGAGCGCGACGGGCACGGACATCACCAGGCTTCCGCCATTCTGACCAAAGAGGCATTCCGCGCGGCGGCGGACCCGAAGCAGTTTCCCGAGCAGATCAAGGAAGGACTGCAACCCTGGCAGGCCAGGAAACTGTATGTCGGCAATGTGTGCGGCTTTGGGGCGAGTACCTGCGCGGCGGAAAATTACACGGTCAGGCTGAATACCGGGCGTGTGAATCCCCTGCTGGGCATGTCTTACATCCAGTTCGCGATGGAAGGATTGCGTCACCAGCTTTCGCAGGGCGCGGGAGGCTGGACGGTGGAGCCCGGCGATCGCTACACCTATTACAAACTGGTGGACTCTGTCCTGCCCCCAGCCACGGACAAAGACGGCCACGAAAAAGATTTCTTCGACGGGATCGACACGAGTTTGGGAACCTTGATTTCTCCGTCCGATGCCCCGGCCAGGGAAGAGCTGCGCAGGAGTCGAAGCCAATATTGCCGAGGCGGCAAAAGCAGCGGAGAAGGATCCGGGCAGTGCTGCGGCGCCGTTGTTCTCGGTAGTCGAGTCGCTTGCCCGTCTCGAAGGCCGGCTCCACGGCGGCAACAATCAAGACCGGCTGGCCCGTTTGATCGAGAAAGAATCGCAGGCCCGGACCGCGCTCAACCTGGCGCTCAACCTTTCCTTGCAGGCCACGCTGGTTTCGCCACAAGGCCCAACAACGCCGGCGCCGGCAGAGGACCCGCTGGCCGCGATTTCCGCCGGACAAAAGTTCACGGTCAGGGTAAAGCTTCACAACGGCTCGGCGCAGCCGCTGCATCTCCGCTCCTTGTTTCTCGAAGGTCAGGTAACGGACAGCGAAGCCAGGGAGCGCATTTCTCCGGTGCAGCCGGGGCGGGATTATCAGACGGATTTCCAGGTGGTGCTGCCGGCCAACACCCCGCCTACGCGGCCGGCTTTGCACCGCAACGACCCTGAGCGGGACGGCGTCTATACCGTGGACGAGCCGCAATATCAGACGCTGCCATTTCCGCCGGCGCCGTTTCGCGTGAGTGTTCGTTACGATGTGCCAGCGCTCGGCTCTCGAATTCACAATCGCGCCGCCATGCCGCCCGAGGCCCTGCCCGAAATTTCGACTCCCGTGCTGGTAACGTTTGCCGACGAGAAAGGCGTTGAGCAGAGGCGCCCGCTGGCCATCGCGCCCGCGTTTTCCGTCGAATTGGAGCCGGGCGAGCAGATTGTTCCGATCGCGAATGGTTCCGAGCGCAGCGTGAAAGTAGGCGTGAGTTCCAACCTGACCGGCACTTCCAGCGGCACGCTGCGCCTGGAGGCCCCCGCGGGCTGGCGGATCGAGCCGGCGGAAATTCCCGTGCAGTTGCGCCAGCGCGGAGACAAAAAACACTTTGAATTTAAAGTCGTCCCCGGCAGCTTGAAAGAGGGGCACACCCAGATTCGCGCTGTGCTGGCCGCCAGCGGCAAGAACTACAGCGAAGGCTACACCCTGGTGACTCGCGACGACCTGGCCAGCGCCTACTACTATCAGCCGGCGTTGCAACGCGTGAGTATCGTGGATGTAAAAGTCCCGAAGGACCTCAAGGTAGCGTACATCCCGGGCGCGGGAGATGAAATTCCGACTGTGCTGCAGCAGATCGGAATTGACCTGACCGTGCTTCCGTCAGAAAAACTTGCCGGCGCGGACCTTTCCGGCTACGGCACCATCGTTCTCGGCATCCGCACCTACGACACGCAGAAGGATGTCGCGGTCAACAACAAGAAGCTGCTGGACTATGTTTCGGCGGGCGGCACGCTGATCGTGCAATATGACGCCGGCGTCGGCGACTTCAACAGCGGCCACTTCACGCCGTTTCCCGCGACGCTGAGCCGGAGCAGGGTTTCAGTCGAGGAAGCTCCGGTCGAAATTCTCGCTCCCGAAGACAGCGTGTTCCATTATCCCAACCAGATTGCGCAGCGCGACTTTGACGGCTGGGTGCAGGAACGGGGTCTGTATTTCATGAGTCAGTGGGACGGTCACTTCCGCCCTCTGCTTTCATCTCATGATCCAGGCGAGCAGCACTCCCGGGCGGTCTGCTGCGGGCGCAATACGGCAAGGGCACATACATCTACACCGGATACGCATTCTTTCGTCAACTGCCTGCCGGCGTCCCGGGAGCGATTCGGCTGTATGTGAACCTGCTGGGCGCGGGGCACGAGAGTAGTCACTAGGCTGGGGAAGAGGAAGCGTCGTTGGTCGTTAGTCGTTGGTCGTTAGTCGTTGGCCGCTCGTCGTTGGCCGTTGGCTCTTGGTCGTTTGCCGTTCTTGGCGGTATCGGAAGCTATAAGACCGGCTTCCGAAAACAAATGAAACTCGCATCTTGTAAATACACCTTATGGATCAGGCCAACGACCAACGACCAACGGCCAACGACTCCTCCCAGGCCAACGACCAACGACCAGCAACCAATGGCGCTTCCTCTTCCCCGCTTCTCATCCGCGGAATCGGCGTCAGCAGCGCTACCGCGCTGAACATGATCGACATGATCGGGGTGGGGCCGTTCATCACCATCCCTCTGATCGTGGGCGCAATGGGCGGACCGCAGGCCATGCTGGGCTGGATCCTGGGCGCGATCTTCGCCATGTGCGACGGGCTGGTATGGGCGGAACTGGGCGCGGCCATGCCCAAGTCAGGTGGGTCGTACAATTATTTGCGCGAGATTTACGGCTCGCGCACTTTCGGCCGATTGATTTCCTTTCTTTTTATCTGGCAGCTTTCGTTCAGCGCGCCGCTGTCCATTGCTTCCGGCGCCATCGGACTGGCGGGCTACGCTTCCTACTTCTGGCCCGCGCTTGACTACCAGTATGCGGACCACCTCTGGGAACTGCATCTGCCTTTGCTCGGAACCCTGCAGCTGCGGTGGTTGATGTCCGGGGCTACATTCGTTGCCATCGGGATCGTGGTTCTGGCTGTGATCCTGCTGTACCGCAAAATTACCAGCATCGGCTGGATGTCGAAGCTGCTTCTGGCCGGAGTGCTGATCACCATCAGCTGGATCATCGTCGCGGGATTCACCCACTTCGACGCCGCACGCGCCTTCAGCTTCCCTGCCGGCGCTTTCACTTTGTCGCACAATTTTTTCCTGGGCCTGGGCTCGGCCATGCTCATCGCTACCTATGACTATTGGGGTTACTACAACGTTTGCTTTCTGGGCGATGAAGTAAAGGACCCCGGCAGGACCATCCCACGCGCGCTGCTGCTATCCATTCTATTGGTGGGCTGTCTATACGTCTTGATGAACATCAGCATTCTGGGGGTGGTGCCCTGGCAGGAGATCACGCACACCGGCCAATCGAATCGCGGTTTGTATGTGGTTTCGGTTTTCATGCAAAGGATTTACGGGACCTGGGCGGCCAATGTGGTCACCGCCCTGGTGATGTGGACGGCATTCGCCTCCGTCTTCTCGCTGCTGCTGGGCTACTCCCGCGTGCCTTACGCGGCGGCGATTGACGGCAACTATTTCCAGGCCTTCGCCCGGGTGCATCCGCAGCACCGCTTCCCTTACGTTTCATTGCTGGCCCTGGCTGGAGTGGCCGTGTTCTTCTGCTTTTTTTCACTGGCCGACGTGATCGCCGCGCTGGTGGTCATTCGGATTACACTGCAGTTCCTGGTGCAAGCCATAGGCGTTATCGTGTTGCGCATCCGGCGCCCGGATTTGCCGCGCCCATTTCGCATGTGGCTGTATCCTCTGCCGGCTCTGCTGGCCTCCATCGGATTCATCTTTGTGCTGGTCTCTCGCACCAACTCGCTGAAGCAGGTGCGTTACGCGCTGGTCATCCTTATTACTGGCATCGCCATTTACCTGGTGCGGGCATGGCGAAATCGGGAATGGCCGTTTGGAAGCAGTCCGGTAAGGCGCGACGAGGCCGCGAGCCACTGACTGGGTCACTGACTATGACGGAAGCGATCAAAACTTCGGCGCCCGAGAGCTCGTCTCCAAACCTGACGACTTCAGCCTGGGCCCCGCTGCACGAGCCGCTCTTCCGCTCGCTCTGGATCGCCGCCGTCATTTCCTACACCGGCACCTGGATGCAGAACGTGGGCGCGGGCTGGCTGATGACGCAGCTCACCCTGTCGCCGCTGATGGTCAGCCTGGTCACTGCGGCCACTACGCTTCCCGTATTTCTGGTGATCCTGCCCGCAGGCGCTCTTGCCGACTTGGTCGATCGGCGGCGATTCCTGCTAATCACCCAGAGCTGGATGGTGGTTGCGGCCGGAGTGCTGGGCGTGCTGACGCTCTACCACCAGGTGACGCCGTGGATGCTTCTGCTGTTCACTTTCATCCTCGGACTGGGGGCCGTGATGAATGATCCCGCCTGGCAGGCCATCACACCGGAAGTGGTGCGCCCGGAAAATCACGCTCCCGCGGTGGCGCTGAATTCTGTGGGCTTCAATGTCGCCCGTGCTTTCGGCCCGGCGCTCGGCGGACTGGTGATTGCGGCAGCGGGCTCCGGAGTAGCGTTCCTGCTCAACGCGGCTTCATTTTTTGGCGTAATCTTTTTTCTGTACCGCTGGAAGCGTCCCCACTTCGAACATGTCGCGACCGGACGGGTGCGCGACGCTCTGATGGCTGGCCTGCGTTACGTGCGCGGCGCTCCCCAGGTGCGATCCATCCTGATCCGGACGGGCGCGTTCAGCCTGGCTGCCAGTTCCCTGCCCGCGCTGCTGCCCATCCTGGCCCGCCCCCATGGCGCAACTGGATACGGGCTGCTGCTGGGATTTTTTGGCCTTGGGGCCCTGGCCGGCGCTGCCGTTCTGCCGCGGGTGCGCATGCGCTTCTCCGTAAATCGGCTGGTAGCCTTCGACATCGTGCTCTTTGCCGCCATGACCTTCGCCGCCGGACGGGTGCAGACATTTTCCCTGCTCTGTCTGGTATTGTTTGCCAGCGGCACGGCGTGGATCGGCATCCTGGCCTGTTTGAATATCGCGGCGCAGACCATGTGTCCGTCCTTTCTGCGGGCGCGGGCCCTGTCGATGTATCTGCTGGTCCTGCAGGGCGGCATGGCATTGGGCAGCACGGTCTGGGGAGGTTTGGCGACCCGGGCCGGAGTCCCGACCGCGCTGCTATGTTCAGCGGCGGCGATGGTTGTAGGACTGCTCGCCGTCCGCCGGCACCGCCTGACGTCGGAGCAGTGGGAACTAACGCCAGCCGTGGTGCGAGATTAGTTTGAATGTGGGCGCGAGCGTCCTCGCTCGTGCTCTTTGGAATCGCAAAGGCCAACAACGGAGTTGGCTCCGCCGGACGGCCGAGGCTGGCTGTCACTACGAGAACGCTGCTGGTAAGGACGCACGAGCGGGACGCTCGCGCCTACATTCGATCTTTCCAAGACTTGATCTTTCGCAGCACTTTAAGGAGAAACTCAAATGAAGAAGTTTCACACCGTATGTGCCTGTTTGCTCCTGCTGAGCGGCATCGCGCTTGCTCAAACCGCCAAACCTGCCGAACCTCGCACCGTCAGCCAGGTGCTCGACCGCTCTGTCACCAGCGTGGAGAACGAATTCGTGCCTGCTGCTGACGCCATGCCCGAAGACAAGTACTCCTTCGCCCCGACCAACGGCGAGTTCAAGGGCGTCAGGACCTTCGGAGATCAGGTGAAGCACGTGGCTGCGGTCAACTACATAATGGCCGCTGCCGTCCTGGGCGAGAAGCCTCCGGTGGACACGGGCGAGGAAAGCGGCCCGGCCTCGGTCAAGACCAAGGCGGATATCATGAAGTACTTGAAGGATTCCTTTGTGTACCTTCATAAGGCAGCAGTCAGCGTCAACGAAAAGAACCTGGTTGCGCCCGTGAAGAGTCCCTTCGGTGAAGGCAATGCGACCCGGCTGGCACTGGCTTCAGGGGCTGTGGGCCACTGCTTTGACCACTACGGGCAGATGGTCGAATATCTGCGCATGAACAGCATTATTCCGCCCGCCAGCCGCATGTAAAAGGAAGGGGCGGTCGAGGAAGGCGTCCTTCTGGAGCGCCGCCGGGCGGGCAGCTGTCTTGCCTCCGGCGGCGGGGCGGGACGCCGCCGGACAGCTGGCGAGACGCCGGCGCTACAAGAGATCTTTTCCTCGGCCCGATCCCCTCATTTCCCCATATGGCACGAGAGTGCCATTTACACTTTCCCGCCCCGAACGTACTTTTACTGCCTTCCCCTGATTCTGTAGAGAAGCTTGCCTGACACCTACTGGTACTTCCACAGGATGATGCCGTGAGCGCCCTTGTCATTGGGGGCGAGTGATAGGGAAAGAGTCCCAGGAGTGGTGGAAATGAAAACCAGCAAACATCGTCGAATCACGCCGCCTCATCGAGCACCGCCCTTGGGCGCGATGCGCGGCGCGAGATCGAACACTTTCAGAGAGCTATCAATTCCTATGCGGATCGATTTGCTCGCGAACCCCATCTGAGCTTTGAACAGCATTGGTTCCGCCTCGCGGCCAACAGCCGGCTGGCGGAAGGGGAAGAGCGCCGCCGCGGTTAGGAGAGTCGTCGCAGCCAGGCTTTGCCCTGGCCGGCTCCTTGTTTGGTAATGGCAGTTGCCATCAGTTCCGCCCGGAGTCCCTGGGCCTGAAGATGCCTCCGCACTTGTGCCTGGGCGCGTCCTGCGCCGGCCTTATCATCCAGAAAAATGAGCACTGACGGTCCAGCTCCGCTCAAAGCCACGCCAAGAATTCCGGGAGCGTCTGCCGCGAGCTCTTGCAGCGCCGGCAACAGCGGACACAGTGCAGCACGGTAGGGCTGATGCATGCGGTCTTCGAGCGCGGCCGCCAGCAGGTCGCGGCGGCCTTGCACGAACGCCGCCAGCAGCAGCATGGAATTCTGAACGTTGGAGACGGCGTCTGCCCGGGAATATTGCGCCGGCAGCACGCGGCGGGCTTCTTCGGTCGCCAGTGCTTCCTCCGGGACCGCCAGCAGCAGCGGCCAATTCCCTTTCGGAATCACGCTGGCGACTTGCGCTTCGCTCTCCGCCGACATTCTCGCCACCGCCAGTCCGCCCATCCAGCAAGCAGCCGCGTTGTCGGGATGATGTTCACGCCGCGACGCTTCGCCGACAATGCGGCTGTCCGTCCACTTCAATTTGCCGAAGTGGACCGCCAGCGCGATCCCGGCCAGGCGCGCTGCTGCAGACGATCCGCATCCCTTGCCGATGGGAATCTGGTTCTCTATGTTGAGCGCAAGCGGCTTCACCGGCTTGCCCGCCTCCTGCAAGACTTCACGATAGGTGGTCAGGATGAGATGGTTTTCGACCCGGCCGCAGATTTCCGGATCGCGGCCACGCGCGGTGATGGAAAATTCAGCCGCGGTCTGGGCGCGGACTTTCAGGTACATCGCGAAGGCCAGCGCGGCGGCGTCAAATGCCGGACCCAGATTGGCGGAAGTGGCGGGAAGCACCAGTTCGAGGGCGCTAGCAGCACGATTTTGTTTTGCGGTTTTCATTCCCAGGGACTCTTCCGCGGACCCGAAGTCTGGATGTGGAAGCGCACGGCTTCAGCCGTGCGAAAAAAAGTCGCAACGGGAGGCGGCTTCAGCCGCTGTGCACAATTTCGCCGACCGCGCATCCTTCGTCCCTCGAGACGCCACAGCGGCTAAAGCCAGCCGCTTCACGCTCTTATTCGGCACGGCTGGAAGCCGTGCCCTTCCACCGATGGCTGACTCCAACTCTAGGAATTTGTTCCGCTCCACCCTGGAGCTACCTTCTCGGATCAGTCTGCTCCGCATACTCCAACACTTTCACCACCGCGTTGGCGCTGGCGTCGAGCACCATGGGGGCGCGCTGTCGCGGGGACAGAATCGCTGCCGCCTCCTCTTCGTGCTCGGTTCCCGCAAACAAGTCTCCGCGATGAAACTTGAGCGTGAAATCGGGGTCCTTGAGCAGGTTGCCGGTCAGGATCAGCACCACGGATTCGTTCTTCTTCACGAAGCCCTGCTGCACCAGCTTCTTCAATCCGGCGAGCGTGACCGCCGACGCCGGCTCGCAGCCGATTCCGTCCGCTCCGATTTCCGCCTTGGCCAACGCGATCTCAACCTCACTTACCTGTTCCACCGCGCCGCCCGTGGCCTCGATGCACGCGCACGGCTTTTTTCCACGATGCCGGGCTTCCGATTTTTATGGCGGTGGCCATGGTTTCGGCGTGGACCGGGACGAGCTTCTTGCCGCCGGTCTCGCGCATGGTCCGCACCAGAGCGTTAGCGCCTTCGGCCTGGATCACGGAAAGCTTCGGCAGGCGCGCGATCAGACCGAGTTCCTTCATCTCCAGCAGTGCCTTTCCCGATGGCCGAAGAATTCCCCAGGTTTCCTCCGGGGACGATGATGTGGTCCGGCGGTTGCCAGTCGAGCCGTTCGAGCAATTCGATCGCGGCCGTTTTCTGGCCTTCGAGGCGGTACGGGTTCACCGAGTTCAAAAGATAAACCGGCATGCGCTCCACTACTTCATCGAGCACACGCATGCAGCCATCGAAATCCGTCTTCAACTGGCAGGTAACGGCGCCATAGTCGAGCGCCTGCGAAAGTTTTCCCCAGGTAATCTGGCCTTGCGGAATCAGGACCAGGCTGCGCATGCCGGCGCGCGCCGCGTACGCCGCCATCGACGCTGACGTATTGCCGGTGGAGGCGCACGCTACCCAGCGGAAACCTCCCTGCCGCGCGAAGGACGCGGCTGCGGTCATACCCGTGTCTTTGAAAGACCCGGTCGGATTCATGCCCTGATGTTTGGCGAAAAGCCGCTCCACTCCGGCGGCGCGGCCGCAGGAAGGCAATTGGTAGAGCGGCGTGTTCCCTTCCCGCAAAGTGATGACCTGGTTCCAGTCGTTCAGCGCAGGAAGAATTTCGCGAAAGCGCCAGACGCCGCTTTCATCCAGAGCATTGGGAGAAGTGCGGCGTACGCAACCAGAGCTGTTTAAGTTCGGCAGCGTCGAGGCCGCCCGCCCGCATCCCGGCATTTGTCTTCCAGCCCGGAAAAACCACTTCCAGCAGATCGCCACACTGCGCGCAGCGGACGCTCTTGGCCCCGCTTTCGCCCACGGCGGCGCACGCAATGCAACGCAATTGCGAGACGCCCGGTTCCAGTTTTGAGGCCGATGCGGCGTGGTCAGTCATTCAGGTATTAGCATACGGGATGGACCGGTTATTTGCCGCCGCGCAGGTATTGATCAGTCTTGTTAATCCAGTCGGCGCGCGGCGGGTTGAATACATCGAGATCGACCGTGTCCAGCAGAGCCTCGGCTTTGTGCGGCATGTGCGGAGGGATGGTCAGGACCTCGCCCGCATTCACCACAATCTCCTTGCCATCCACCCAGAACTTCAGCGCCCCTTCCAGAATGTAGGTGAATTGCTCGTTGTAATGACTGTGCAGAGGGATGATGCAACCCTTCTTCATCAGGACACGGGCCACCATGATGTCGCGACCGACCACAAACTGCCGCTGCAGCAGCGGGTTCAGGTCTTCCAGGTCGACAGTGTGCCAGGGGACGTACCGCAATTCCATTTTGCTGGCCCGGTTCTTGGTTGCCGTTTTCCGCCCGGCGCCTTTTTGTCCAGCGCTTTTACGCTTCGCAATTCTTGACTTGAGGCTCCGCCGCTTGGCTGCGGGCTTCGCCTTTGCCTTCGCCATTTCAGTGCACCTTTCCCTGGTAAATTCCAACTGCATTATCGTGCAGGTATCCGTGGGCCAACTGCAGAGCCTGCGCCTCGGTAACTTCACCTTCAGAAATCATCTCGGCGAGCGCCGCCGCCAGAGCGCTGCGCGCCGACTGCACTCCCAGCCAGTAGCTTTCTTCCGCGCCCAGAGTCTGGTTGTATGGGAATGAGTCCGTGCCGAAGGTGATTTTATCGGGAAAAGTCTCCAGAAACTCTTTCAGCACGTGCTTGAATTCTGAAGGATACATATCGAGTTCCATGAGTGACGTATCCAGAAACACGTTCTGCATGGCCGCCAGCCAGATGGCCTGGTGCTCGTAGGGATAGCCGCCGTGAATCATCACGAATACGGTACCCGAATAGCGCGGGTCGCGCAGAATGTTCTCCAGGTTCATGATGTTGCTTTCAGACAGGTTGAAGTAATCGCCGATGCCCACGGCCGAATGTATGTGCACCGGCAGATGCAGTCTTCCACCCTCGCGCACCAGATAGCGGAAAATGTAATCCTGAAAAGTTCGATACTCCTGCTCGCTGGGGATGCCGCCGCTCACAAAGCGCTGGTACACATCCTCGGCCTGCTCGCGCGTGGGATCGCCGAATTTTGTCGGGCGGAAATACGCCACTTCAAACTTCATGGCGATGCCGCCCTTTTTCTGATTGTCTTCGAGCGCGCGGCTGACGAACGCCAGATATCCGGCGAAGTCCGGCGGCAGCTTGTCCACGTTTTCCTGTTGCATCCAGCGATGCAGCATTTTCTCCTGCAACGGGATATAGACTTCCTCATCGCGATTGCGCGCACGCTCGCGCTGATTATCGAAAGGCCACATGAAGGAATCGGCGAAGAACACCCAGGGAAAGCGCTTGGGATCGAGATAGTCCGCCATCATCGCCCGGTTGGCGACGCCCTGCTCGATATTCAGCTTGTCGAGAATATTTGAGAAGTAGGCGTTGCCCTGTGCCTTCTTCAGTTCCGCTTTCTTCTGCACCAGCCATTTCGCGTGCTCCGGTGCGAGGTCATTATAAGGATAGCCGAACAGCGCCCTGGCGGCGGCGACCAGCTCGGGATTGGTGTCACGCGTCCGCAGGGCCGCGCTGCCCGGCGGTGAAGCCATGGCATCCACATCAGGATCGTCGGCGAAGCCCGGGTGCGCGTGATGATCGAAGATGGGGATCTTTTCGATCTGCGGCAGAAGGCGCTGGTAAATCTGCGGCACATCCGGACCTGGAAGCGGCCGGGCTTGCGCGGCTGCAATCGACGGCAATCCGCAAAGCGCGAGCACGATCAGCATGCTCAATCTGACTTTCATAATTCTCCCCGGCAGACGGATTGAAGGATTTACGAATTGACGGATTGACGAATTTCAATTCGAAACTTCGGCAATTTGAAAATCCGACAATTCTGGACGTTACCGCGTTCCCGCCGGCGTTCCCTGCCAGGCTGACGCCACCTGCAATATCCGCTCCACCGCTTCTTTAAGGATGGCGTTCGACGATGCATAGGAAAAGCGCACGAAATTGGCGCCGGCAGGCCCAAACGCCGCACCCGGAATCGCCGCCACCCCCGCCTCTTCCAGCATGACGCGGCAAATCTCCTCGGCGCTTTGTCCCGCTTCGGAAACGTCCACCCAGGCGTAGAACGCGCCTTCGGGCGCGGCGCACCGGAACCCGGGCACTCGGTTCAGATCACCGATAAACTGTTCGCGGCGTTTGGCAAACTCGCCAACCATGCGCGGCGTGGCGCCTTCGCGGTCGCGCAAAGCTTCAATGGCGCCGTACTGGCTGAATTCTGCGGTGCAGGTATAGGTGTTGACTGCCAGCATATCGAGTGCGGGCACGATGCGTGCCGGGGCGGTGGCGTATCCCAGCCGCCATCCGGTCATGGCGAAACTCTTGGAGAAGCCGTCGATGATCAGCGTCCGCTCTTCCATGCCGGGGTAGCTCATCATGGATTTATAAGTTCCGCCGTAAATGATGCGGGCGTAAATTTCATCCGAGAGCACCAGCAGGTCATGCTTGACCGCCAGCTCCGCCAGCCGCCGTTGGACTTCATCGGTGTACACAGTCCCGGTCGGATTGCCGGGCGAATTCGTGATCAGGATTTTTGTGCGGGAGGTTATGCTGGCGGCAATTTCATCCGGATCAGGCTGCAGCTGATTTTTGGCGGAGAGCACAAACGGGACCGGCACGCCGCCCAGCCCCAGCGTAATGGAGGCATAGCCGGGAAATCCGGGATCGGGATATAACACTTCGTCTCCGGGATCGATCAGAGCCATCATCGCCATGAAGAGTGCAAGCTTGCAGCCCGGAGCGATGACAATGTTTTGAGGAGAGATGCTCAGACTGCGAGTGTCGCGCAAGTAAGCCGACAGCGCCTCGCGCAACGCCGGCAGCCCGATCACGGGACAATAGCGGTCTTTTCCCTCGTCAACGGCCCGCTTCAGAGCATCGTTCACCGGCTTCGCGGGATGAAAGTCAGGCTCACCCAGTTCCAAATGAATGATGGAGCGGCCTGACCGTTCCAGTTCCTTGGCGCGGGCAAAGATGGTAAGCGCACCTTCGCCGGTCATCACGGACATGCGGGCAGCCAGAGATCGCATATCAGGCCTTCCCTGCAGGAATGTTCTTGGGGGCTGGGGTCACTGGAATACGCAGCGCATCCACAAAGCGCGGAAAGAATTCAAAAACCGAAGCGGTAGCGATCAGTTCCACGATCTGCGGATGGCTGTATGCGGTTTTCAATTTTGCATAGAACTCGTCGTCAATCTCGCGGGCAGAATGATGCAGCCGGTCGGCACAGCGAAAGCCCAGCTTCTCCGCCTCGGTGAACGGGCCACTCTCGAAATCGGACTTCACCGCGGCCACGTGCTCTTCCGTCGCCCCCTTCTGCCGGGCCGACAAAGAGTGCGCCGTCACCGCGTAGAGGGAGCCTTGTAACACCGACATGCGGGTCGCCACCAACTCTTTATACCAGCCGCGCAAAGCGCCGTCACTCAGGAGCGGCTTGAGCAAAGCGGCAAAGCCCATGGCCAGGGCTGGAGTCTGGGCCACGGTCTTGAACATGTTGGGCACAACGCCGCGCTGCTGCAGCAAAGCGTCATACAAGACTGCGAGCTCGGGCGGGACCTGGTCCCGCTCGAGCATCGGAATGCGGCCCTGGGCTTCGTTTTCCGCCACGTTAAAAGGCCCAGCGAAGGGAGAATTGAATAAGACGCGGCGTGCCCACGGTGGAAAAGATCTTGCCGAACGGATTATTGGGATCGCCCGGATTGGCAAGATAGGCTTCGATGTCGGTAATCGACGGGTTGCCGAAGTTCGCGTGGTTCCAGATATTAAAGAAGTCAGCAGTGAAGCGCAGCGACTGCCGTTCCGACAGGCGGAATTCCTTCAACAGGGAAAAGTCCCAGTTCTGCTGGAATGGCCCGCGATAAATGTTCCTCCCCAGGTTACCGAAGTTGGTGGTGCAGAAGTTGTCATCGCCGGCGCACTGAGCGGGATAAAGTAAGGGCGCGCTGGTGAAGTTGGCCGGATCCAAGTAGCCATCAAGACGCTGATGAATGTCGCCGCTGGTGTTGCCCGCGGCGATGGAGCCGCCCGGAGCCAGGTTGGCGCCCAGCGTCGCGGATGCCAGTCCGGGCCCAAGAAATCCCGTGCCGGCGGCCGAATCCGTGACCGAAAACGGCGTGCCCGACTGCAAGACGGTGATGCCACTGATCGCCCAGTTGGCCAGCAACAAGCCTTTGGCTCCCGTGGCGCCTTTGAAAATAGGCAAGTCGTAGCGATAACTCACCACGAAGCGGTGAGTGCGGTCGAAGTCGGAAAGACCGCGCGACGCATCAAGCGACGTTTCATCATTGAAAGCCGTGTTCAGCGCCGTGTTGCCGCTCGAGGTCGCATCGGTAGAGCGCGAGAAAGTATAGGCAGCCTGGAAGTAGCCTGCGCCCCATCGTCGCGACAGCGTGGCTTGCAGTGAGTGGTAGTGAGAATACGCATCGTCGGCGAAGAGCTGCATTCCGCTATAGCCGTTGATGCCTTGCGCGCTGGAACGCGCCGGACCATTGGCCAGCGTGTTGGCTTCGATGGAAAATTGGTTGCCACTCGTGTCGGTCAGCACCAGCGGATGCGCCGGGCTCGCGTTCACCGAAAGATTGGTGCGGGTTTCACGAAGATGAATGGAATGCGTCCCCACGTACCCCACTTCCAGCACCCAGTCCTTGCCGAACTCCCGCTGCAACGTGAGGTTCCACTGCTGGGTATTGGGCGAAACAAATTTGCGCGGCACCACCAGGCCGAAAATGTTGGTGGAAGGAATCCCCGGCCCCGTTGCAAGCATACGTTTGGCGCCCCGTTTGGATCGTTGCCCGCGAAACCTTGCAGCTGTGCCGAGGCAGGGGACGAACGTTGGATCGATCACGCCCGCCTGGGGCAAGGCATTGGGGTTCGGATCGGGGCAGCCGGCCAGCACGGTGGCGGAGAAGAACGATCCCAGGCAGCCGGCCTGACCGGGCCCGAAGGCGACCGGCAAGAATGGCGCCTGGAAGCTGAGCTGGTCCACCGAGCCCACGTCCTCGCGCACGTAGTAGATGCCGTAACCGCCGCGCAGCGCGGTGCTGTGATGCCCGAACATGTCCCAGGCAAAGCCAACGCGCGGCCCCCATCCCGTGGCGTAGTCATTCTTATAAGTGGTGTTGCTGCCGGTAGGATTGAGTCCGGCCACGTTCAAACCCTTCACGCAACTCCCGTAGATAAAGGGATACTGGCCGCTGGCCGCCAGGTCGGGATCGAGATTGCCGATGTGGCAGAGGTTGTCATAAAACGCGCCCAGCGCCTCCACCCGCAATCCCAGGTTTAAGGTCAGATCACGACGCACTTTCCAGTCATCCTGCGCAAACACGGCGAAGTCATTGGTGCGGTACTCATGGGTGGCGACGCCGCCACCGCCGAAGCTGAAGTCCGGCGCTCCCATCAGGAATTTCTGAAAGTCGGTGAATCCGCCGCCATTGACGAAGAATAGTTGTCCGTTGAAAACCTGCGGGAACAGTTTGTCCAGGTTCACCCGGGTGTATTCACCGCCAAAGCGCAGGACGTGCGCCCCTTTGACCCAGCTGAACGTGTCCACGAAGTTGTAGTTGTTCTGGGTTTGCGCCTGATCGGCAGGCGGAGTCGGACCAATCTGAAAGCCCGAACCACCGAACAGCGAGAACTTGTAAATGGACTGGGTGACTTCGTTGGTGGGACGGTCGAGCCCCAGGTCTGACGCGGTGATCGGAGGAATATTTCCCAGCGTGTTGTTAATCCGCACGTATCCGAAGCGGAAGTCGTTCACCTTTGTGGGTGAAAGCACGTGGGTCTCATTGATGCTGAAAAACCGTCCGTTCACCGGCAGGTCATAGGGAAAATTCAGGTCGGTGGAACTGATGCTGCTCTGCAGGGTCCCGCCCAGCGAGAGGGGCAAGCCGCCTGCGCCGAAGGGCAACAGCGATTCCGCGTTCGAAAAGAAGAAGCGCGCCGAAAGTTTGTCATTGCCGCCGCGGAATTCGCGGTCCCAGTTGGCGGTGAACTGGTCATCGGTAAAACTGCCGGGCTTGCTGACGATGAATTGTCCGGTGGCACCCACGGTGCCCGGGATCGAAGGAATGAGGTATCCGCCTGCGGTATTGCCAAACTGGCTGCTTTTGAACAGCAGGAGTTTGTGGATTACCGGATCGATGCTAGGCACGCCGAATGCCGACTCCAGCGTGGCATCAAGCGTGGCATCGTCGCGCACCGAGGGCAGCACCGGAAGCGTGGTACTGATAAACGTTCCCGGAGAAAGGCCGCTGCGCTGCCGCGTGCCCTGATAATTAAGGAAGAAATATCCGCCCTTGGCGTCCTTCCCCACCGGCCCGCCGAAGCTTCCCCCGAAAATATTCTGCTTAACCGAGGGACGGGACTGGCCGGCGCGATTTAAAAAGTACTCGTTGGCGTTTAAAACATCATTGCGGAAAAACTCATAGACATCGCCGTGAAAGTTCCTGGTTCCGGATTTGAGGATGGCGTTCACGTTGCCGCCGCCGTTGCGCCCCTGGCTGGCGTCATAGAGCGATGTCTGCACCTTGAATTCGCCGACCACATCGGGATTAGGCAAGGGGACATTAGTGGCCTGGGCCACGTTGTAGTCGGTGGCGCTGATGCCTTCGATCAAATAGTTATTGTTGTCTTCCCGCTGGCCGTTCACGAAAATGCGGGCATTGCCGCGTCCCAGTTGCGCCGACGCGTTCAATTCGCTCTGCGCGCCGCTGGACAGCGAAAGCAGCTGTTGAAAGTTCTGCGTGGCCAGGGGCAGGTCCCGGATGGTTTGCGCCTCGATCGCCTGGCCCGTGGTGGCGGCGCTGGTTTCGACCGCCTGTACCTGTGCCTGCACATCGATCTTCTGCTGCACCGCCTGGGTGCGCAACTGGGCCGTCATGCGCGTGGTTTCCGTCACCCGGACCGCAATATTGGAAAAACTGCCTTCGGCAAAACCGGCGGCCTGAACCGTGACCGTGTAGGTGGCGACGGGCAGCAACTGCGTGGTAAAGGAACCATTCGCGTCCGTCCTGGCAGTGCGGGTCAGGGCCCCGGTGTCCTGGTTGACGATGCGCACGTCGGCGCCCGCTACTACTGCTCCGCTGGGATCAAGTACCGTCCCACTGATGGCACCGGTTGCGCCGCCCTGGGCCAGCGTTTGCGCCACTGCGAAAACAACCACCAGACCGATTGCAAGCATCCTGCTCATTGATCTCGGCATACACCCCTCCCTGACGCGACGGCTGTCTTTCAATGTTTGAGTGCCGCGAAGGCGATCGGTCAGAACGTGCGGCAACAAGCGCCGCAACCGCCGTGGCTGGCCGAGAGCCAGCGCTTGACAAAAGGTTCGCCGAACCCGGCCGCGGATGGCGTGTGTCCTGCTCTGATGGCGAGATGCATGGTCCCCCTCCTGCGACTACAGCTGGATTTCTGGTAATGAATCCGCACAGATTACTAGAAATTAAACGGCCTTGGCAACCACGAAAACAGGGCTCCACCTGAAACATTTGTTACAACCCTTTATACATTCCCCCGTCAACCAGCACGGTCTGTCCGGTAACGTACGATGCGCGGTCCGAGGCCAGCCAGACAATGGTATCAGCAACCTCTCCCGGTTCTCCCAGGCGCCGCAACGGCGCGTCCGCGGCCCAGCCGTCAAAGATTTCCTTTTCGGCTGTGCCCGAAGCGGCGGAGCGGCTTCTTGCCAACTCCTTGAGCCGGCCGGTGGCGGTAAAGCCCGGACCCACGTTGTTCACCAGAATGCCGTCCCTGCCGAATTCGTTGGCCAGGCTTTTGACCAGCCCGACCACCGCCGCCCGCACCGCGTTTGAAAGCACCAGGTCCGCAACCGGCTGTTTGGTGGTGATGGAAGTGATGGTAATGATCCGGCCCCAACGCCGGCGCTGCATATGCGGAATCACCTCGCGGGCAAAATGCACCGTGCTCATGAAATTGGCCTCGACCGCTTTGTGCCAGTCCTCCACGGTCGCTGCCAGGAAGCCCTTGGCAGGCGGCCCCCCGGCATTGGTGACGCAAATGTCGGCAGCACCGAATTTCGCCACCACCGCTTCTACAAAGTGGCGCACCGCGGCTGCGTCGGTCACGTCCAGCGCGCGGTCAAACACTTCGGCGCTGTGCTGTTTCCGGATGCCTTCCGCCGCCAGGACCAGTGTCCGCTCATTGCGGGCGCACATGGCGACTTTGCATCCCTCAGCCGCGAAAGCCTCGGCCGTCGCCCGGCCAATGCCCTGGCTGGATGCAGCCACAATTGCAACTCTACCCTTCAGACCCAGTTCCATAAGAATCGAATTATAGATGGATCAAATCGGTCGAACGAAATTTTCGGGAAGGCCAGCGAGTCTTCTTTGCGTTCTTTGCCGGGGGAAGCAACAACCCCTTGCTCAGCTGCCTGGCGAACGTTACCCTTGGGGGGTCAGTTTCAGTCGAACCGTTGTTTCTCCAACCGAGGGTCTCGATGGCAAATCCCGCGAAGTATGTATGGCTCGACGATGAGTTGAAAGACGCTGCCCGCAGCGGCGTGCCAGTGGTCAACGCCGGTTTGCATTATGGTTTTACCGTCTTTGAGGGCATTCGTTGTTACGCTACGGACAAGGGTCCGGCCGTCTTCCGCCTGGAAGAGCACGTCGATCGCCTGCTGGACTCCGCCCGCATCGTCGGCTTCCGCAATCTGCCCTGGACACGAGCCAGCCTGATCGACGCCATTCACAAGACGATTGCCGCCAATAAATTTTCCGCCTGCTACATCCGGCCCGTCATTTATCTGGACGGCGCCATGGACCTGGTCGTGGACAGCGGCAAGCCCCGATTGATCATCGCAGTGTGGGAGTGGACCGCTTTTCTGGGGAAAGAAGCCAAGGAACGCGGCATCCGGGCCAACATTTCGTCCTTCACGCGGCTGCACCCTAACATCATGATGACCAAAGCCAAGGTCGCGGGAAATTACGTCAGCTCGATTCTGGCCAAGACTGAATCGCAGCGCGCCGGCTTCGATGAAGCCATCATGCTCGACCCGCAGGGTTACATCGCCGAGTGCACCGGCGAAAATATTTTTGTAGTGCGTGACCAGGTGATCTACACCCCCTCTCGAGGGGCGATACTCGAGGGCATCACGCGCGATAGTCTGATCACGCTGGCGCAGGACCTGGGTCACACGGTGGTCGAGGAACCCATTTCCCGGGACCAGTTGTATATCGCAGACGAAGTGTTTGTCTGCGGAACCGCGGCCGAAGTTGTGGGTCTGCGGGAGATCGACTTCCGCACCATCGGCGATGGCAAGACCGGCCCCGTGACTCGCGCCCTGCAGGCTGAATTTGAGAAGCTCACCAGCGGACGCCACGCACGCTCCGCCGCGTGGTTTTCGCCTGTACCGGCATTCGAGGCGGCGTTATCGCAGGCGTAGCAAGGGCGCGCGATCCTTCGGAATCGAAAGGCCTCAACGCTGTGGAAGCGCACGGCTTCAGCCGTGCGAAGAAGAGCTGCGGTTGGGGCGGCTTCAGCCGCTGTGGACAGTTTCGCAGAGCGAACGTTTTCGTCGTATCGATTCGCCACAGCGGCTAAAGCCGCTCGCCCGAGGCCCTGGCTGGCACGGCTGAAGCCGTGCCCTTCCACGACGGCCCACGACGGCCAAGGCTTCCGGGGCCAATGCCTGATCCGGATGCTGCCACCAGGCTGAATCGGAACTACCTAGGGAGGACGCATGAAAAAGCACCAGCGGCACCCGGAAACCGAAGCGGTTCGCGGGGGCACCGATCTGGACAAGAAGAATGGGCCGGTGGCCACTCCGATTTATCAGACTGCCTCATTCGAAGTCACAGACAACGATCAACAGGTGCGCGCCACTTCCACCGACATGTTCTACACCCGCTACGGCAATCCCACTCACACGGTTGCCGAAAAGGCGATTGCGGAACTGGAAGGCGCCGATGCCGCGCTGCTCTTCGCTTCCGGCATGAACGCCATCACTACTTCGATCCTGTCCCTGCTGAAGAGTGGAGACCACGTGGTGGCCCAGCGCGACATCTACGGCGGCGCGACCAAGTTCTTCAGCCAGTGGCTGCCCAAGTTCGGCATTGAAACCACGTTCGTGGACACCGTCGAGTACGATCAGCACGCGCGCGCGATCCGGCCCAATACGAAATTGCTCTACCTGGAATCGCCAACCAATCCCACACTGCGCGTGGTCGATTTGCGCCAGGTGACGGCGCTGGCCCGGCAGCACAATCTCATTACGTTTATCGACAGCACTTTTGCCACGCCCATCAACCAGCGCCCGGCTGATCTTGGCATTGACCTGGTCATGCACTCCGGCACCAAATACTTCGCGGGACACTCCGACCTGATTTGCGGCATCGTTGCCGGACGGCAGGACCTGATCCAGAAGATCCATGAAACACGAACAACTCTTGGCGGGACCATGGATCCGCACGCCGCCTGGCTGCTCCTGCGCGGCATCAAGACGCTGGCGGTGCGGGTGCAGCGGCAGAATGACAACGCTTTGCGCATCGCCCGGTTCCTGGCGCAACACGCCAGGGTGCGCCGCGTGCACTATC
This sequence comes from Terriglobia bacterium, assembly GCA_963699935.1. Taxonomy (GTDB): domain Bacteria; phylum Acidobacteriota; class Terriglobia; order Terriglobales; family Acidobacteriaceae; genus JAIQFF01. The sequence continues at coordinate 889,666 of CAVOVU010000006.1, read as the reverse complement.
CCTTCCTCGAAGGCCATCCGCAGCGCGCCCTGGCCATGGAACTGATGCACGGCGGCGGCGGTGTTCTGAGCTTCGAAGTGGATGGCACCGGAGAAGACGCCAGGCGGCTGTCTGAAGCATTGCACCTGTTTACCCTGGCGCCCAGCCTGGGCGGCGTGGATTCCCTGGTCACCATTCCCGTGCTTACGTCGCACGGCATGATCTCTGCCGAGCATCGCCAGAAGATGGGCGTGACCGATCAGTTGATCAGGATTTCGGTGGGTATCGAGAATGCGGACGATCTGATCGCGGACCTGGAACAGGCGCTCACGGTCGTCGCCGGGACGCGCCAGCATGCCGAGGTAGGATAGCTATCGTGTCATCCTGAGCGGAGCACGATCATTCGCTTGCGAATGATCGTGCGGAGTCGAAGGACCCCTATAAGCGCCACGGCTTTGAGTTGCGTGCACTGAAGCTAAATCCCTCGCGAACACACAGAAGTTTGCCAGGTAGGGATCCTTCGACTGCGTATTTGCTTCGCGACGCGAAGCAAATCCTCCGCTCAGGATGACAGGAACCTGAGAATGAACAGACAGCTATGGCCGCCGAGCCAACTGGCGGCCATGCCTGTTTAATTGACTCCGGCATCGCCACCAGGACTAAAAGCTGAACTTCAGCCCCAGTTGCATGATGCGCGCGTTGTGTGCCGAACTGGCGCGCAGGAAGCTGTCGCTGCCGAGGGTATTGTTACCGTCGCCGCCGGCCGAGCCGCTATCGCCGGCAATGTTTCCCCACTCCGTGTGATTGAACACGTTGAAGGCTTCGGCGCGGAACTCAAAGCCCATCTGCTCCCTGATTTTGAAGTGCTTGAACAGGGCCCAGTCGAAGTTGAGGCGATTGGGGTTATTCAGGATGTTGCGTCCGGCATCGCCGAAGGTCAACCCCCGTGGCAGAGCAAAGGCCGCCGCATTGCCGAATGCCGGCCCGAGGTCGGTGACCGTCCCGCTCGGAATGCCGGACCTCGGATCGCCTATCAGGTCGGGTCGAGCGCCCGATCCCACTCCATTGGAAACGCCGGCGTTGTCGTTCGACACGACCACGCTGTACGGCGTTCCGGTAGAGTAGCTGGTCACGCCGGAGAACTGCCAGCCGCCGAGAATCGCGTTGGTCAAGCCCGACTTGAAGCCCGGCAGGTCCCAAACGTAGCTGAAATTCAGAATGTGGCGCTGATCGAAGTTGGAGCTGGCTCGATTGGCGCTGGGATTGGCGGAATCGACAAAACTTCCGTCAAAGCGGTCGGAGGAGTCGTCGATGGAATGGCTATAGGTGTAGGCGACGCTCAGGTTGAGGCTGCCCATGGTGCGCCGCACCGAAAATTGCGCGGCATGATAGATCGAGGACGCTGCGTACTGCAGGTGAGTGATGTCACCATAGCCCAGAAATGGACGGAAGGGGCTGGGGTCAACGCCGCACTGAACCCCAAGATTGACGGCAGCCTGGCCCGTTACCGGGTTCCCGTTGACCATCAGGTTATCGCAGTCCGTGTTGAAGGTCGGAGAACTCGGGTCGGAATCGATGAATTCCCCCGGCGCATACGGGTTGAGCGAGAGTGGCAGCAAAGGAATCTGGTTGTAGTTGGTTTGCCGGTTGAGCTTGGTACCCTTGCTGCCGACATAGGAAACCGTGGCCACGGTGTTCCGTACCACTTCGCGCTGCACGTCCAGATGCCACTGCTGGATGTAGGGCCAGATGGCTTTCGTTGGGATGGCATTCACGTTCAACGGGAACTGCGCTCCAACCGTGCCGGTCCCGGCATACCCGTTGATGTTATTCACCACCGCCGCATTGGCCAGGGGAGGCGAGTTCTCGAGCGATTCGGTATTGCCCTCGTTGCCATTGGCATGTTCGTAGAACATGCCGTAGCCGCCGCGGATGGCAGTCTTGCCGTCGCCATTCACATCATAGGCAAATCCAATGCGGGGCGCGGGGTTGAACAGCTTCCCCTCCATGCAGCTGACGGGGACGCCAGGCGTAACACCGCACTGCACAATTCCGTTGGGCAGGCCGTTGATGAACAGATTGTTCACGCTGCCGTCAGGATTGATCGTGGTCACCCCGGCCTGGTAGTGCGCCGGATCGAAATTGAATGCCTGCTTTTGTTTTTCCCGGTAGGTCCCGAACAGGCTCAGCCGCACGCCGAGATTCAGGGTCAGGCGGTTGGTGACGTGCCAGTCATCCTGAAAATAGGGTTCAACGATCTTGTAGCGGTTGTAGTACTTGACGCGCTGGTCCTGCTGCCCGTAGCTGGAGATTCTGCCCAGCAACAGATCGGCGAATGCGTTGCCCGTGGAAATACTCGTGCTGGCATCGAAGGTCAGATAACCGGGGATCGAACCCGCTCCCAGTTCGCCGCCGAATTCATTCTTCTGGCCAAACGCGGCATAGGCGCCGAACTGAAGATTGTGCCGGCCGATAATCTTGCTCACATTGTCGCGGTAGGTGTAGGTCGGGTTCGAGTTGTAAGCGCCGTTGGGGATGTAGCCCGCGTCTTCTCCAAAGCCGCCGTCGTAGGCATCTCCGACCAGGTTGATTCCAGGCAAAATTCCGTCGCCGTTGCCGGGGAAAATATCGGGCACGACAAACCCCGCCGGCCGCTTCCAGTTGCCTACGTTATTCAGAATGATGTGGTCGGTGGTGTAGCTGGCCACAAACTCATTCAGCAGAGTGGGGGAGAAGGTTGCATTCAGACGGGCCACCAGGCTCACGCCCGGGCCTTTAAACGCGGTCTGAATCGTCGGAAAACTGCCGGCATTGGTCCACAGCGGCACGTCGGTGACCGTGTCCCAGGAATCGTGGATGTAGCGCACCGTGCCGCGAATCTTGTCGGTAAAGTTGTGGTCCACGCGAATCAATTCTTCGCGCCAGTTCGTGGGCAGGGATAACGAGGTGCGGTAGCGCGAATCCAGCCCAGTGCCCGTGGTCGGCAAAGGAATCATGCCCAGCAGCGCCTTCACCGTGGGATCGTTTGGGTCGTACCCGGCGGCGATCAGGTTTGCTCCTATGCCACCGCCAGGGCAGGAACCGCCACCGCTGCACTGATCGGTGAAATCCCCCGCCCGTTCTTCGACGCGAAGGAACGGCCTCGTTGAAATCGGCCGGCACGCGGTCTCTGCGCCACTCCTGTGACCAGAAAAAGAAGGTCTTGTTCTTGATGATGGGGCCGCCAATGGTGTATCCGAAATCGTTCTTCTTGTAGGGCGAAACCGAGTCCAGAAAATACTTGGTGGAGTTCAAGGCATCGTTGCGAAGGAATTCGTACGCATTGCCGTGAAAGCCGTTGGTGCCGGCCTTGGTCTCGACTTCCACCGTGCCCGACCCGTTGCGGCCGTACTGGGCGCCGTAATTCGAGGTCAACACTTTGAATTCGGCGATGGCCTCCAGGCTGGGATAGACGTTCAGCGTGCTGTTGCTGCCGTTATCCATGTTGTCGCCGCCGTCCAGTTCCCAGTTGTTGTACTCCACACGGCCGCCGTTGATGCTGAAGCTTACGTTGCCGTTGATGCCGACCGTGCCTTCATCCTGGCCGGTCTGATTGCTTACGCCGGGGACCAGCGTGACCAACTGCGTGAAGTTCCGTCCGTTCAGTTGCAGCTGGGTAATCTGCTTTCCGTTTACGGTGCCGGAAAGGTCCGACGACTGGGTCTCCACCTGGGCAACATTACTGCCTTCGACCGTAACTTCTTCCTTGATCGTGCCCACTTCCAGCGCGACGTCGGCGCGGGCCTTCTGGCCTACCTGGAGCACGATTGCCTTGGCCTCATATCTCTTGAAGCCGGGGCGACCACGGTCACGTTGACCGGACCTGACGGCAAGCCGGCAACCAGGTAGTCACCAGTTGCGTTGGTCGTGGTGGGACGGCTGATGCCGCGATCCAGGCTGCTGACCGTGACTTGCGCGTTGGGGACGGCCGCTCCACTCTGATCGGTCACCGTTCCGGTAATCGAAGCCGAATCCTGCCCCCAGGCAGCCAGCGAAAGCGACAACACAACACCCAGCCAAAGCACGCGGGACTTCATAAGATACCCCCAAGTATTTTTTCGACCACCCGAAGATTGCTGGAACCAACTTGCCATCAGAATCCTAATCCGATTGTTTCCCCCAACGCGGAACCATCTCAATCTCGAACCCATCCGGTAAACCTGCAGCGCCTGATGCCAATCCCGGCACCGGGTATGAATACCCTGTCCGTTGGCCATCGACACGCGTCCGGGCCTGACCGGCTCATTCCGAGTGAAAGCGTTTATTAAAACGAATCAATGGCCTGAATATTGCGGTAGTTCGATCGCGAGTGTCAAGAAAAAAAGGCGGGAAATTGTGCCCATCGGCTTTTTAAATGACCGGGCAAAAAGAGGGTTTTGACCCGGTTTCTCCCTACGGGAGGCTGCGTGTGGACTCGCGCACCGCCAGTTCAGGGGCCATCTTGCGGTGGACTGCCGACACTTCCCGTTTTTCCAGGACCCCATTGATGCCTTCAATCACCAGGTTCGCGGCCATCGCTCCCATGGCTTCCATGGGTTGGCGAATTGTAGTCAGGGGCGGAGTGTAGAAACTGCACGCCGCGACATCGTCAAAGCCAATCACCGAGCAATGCTCGGGCACGCGAAGACCAGCCTTGGCTAATGCACGTATCGCGCCAAACGCAGTCACGTCGTCAAAGGCCATCAATGCAGTGAATGGCCGTTTGCGCTTGATCAGTTCCTCCGTTAATTTGTAGCCCGCTTCAAAACTTGAAATCGGGTCTTGCGATTCCGGCAGATCCACGATCAGCCGGGGATCGAGTTCGAGACTCGTGCTTTTGGCGAAGGAGCGAATTCCCTGCCAGCGCGGAGCGCTGTCGGCCAGCGTCTTGGGCCCGCGGATGAAGGCAATCTTGCGGTGTCCCAACTGGTACAGATGCTCCACCGCAAGGCGCGCTCCCAATTCGTTGTCCACGATCACCGAGCTGACGGTATCGGTTCGCAGCTCGCGCCCGATCATCATGGTTGGAATGCTGCTCTTCTCCAGGTCCGCCAGAACGTCGATATCGACGAACAGCCAGTTGGCCAGCACGATGAGCGCTTCCACCCGGCGGTCCAGCAGCATCTCCAGATAGCGCTCGAAGCGGCCGCGTTCGTTGTGCACGTCGGTGAGGATGGGAAGGTAGGAAGACTGGTAGAGAGAATTTTCAATGCCGCGCAGAATGAGCGTGCAGTAGGGATCGGTCATGTCGAAGACCATCACCCCGACGGTGTGACTGCGTTTGCTGCGCAGGGAACGCGCAAAGAGGTTGGGACGGTATCCCAGCTTGTTGGCTGCCTTCTCGATTCGCTTTTTGGTGGCAGGCGGAATGTAGCGGGCCAGGGGAGCGTTATTGAGGACGATGGAAACCGTGGTTGAGGAAAATCCGCTCTCCTTGGCCACGTCCCGGATGGTAATGACTGAAGTCTTGACCATAATGGATACTGCACTTAGCAATTGGCAATTGGCATTTGGCTAAGTGCTAAGTGCCAATTGCCAAGTGCCAAGTACCGATTTACCAGTGCCCGCTTGAATTGCAGGCCGTTGCTGGCGGACACTACAGCACAGTGAAATCACTGTCAAGGTTGCTCGCCCTGGTTCTGCTCGCGCTGTTGTCCGTCATGCAGGCCCAGCTTTCCCCCGGCCGGCCCCCGGTCGCGGGCCCGCAGCAGTTGTTTCAACAGGGCGAAGAGGCTCTGAAGAAGAACAACCTCGAAGCGGCCGAGCGTTCGTTCCGCGGAGTGCTGGCGCTGGACCCGCAAGCCGCCGGGGCCTACGCTAATTTAGGCGTCATCTACATGCGGCGCAAGCAGTGGCCGCAAGCGCTGGAAATGCTGCATAAGGCCGAGCATCTGGCGCCACGGATTTCAGGAATTCGCCTCAACCTCGGCCTGGCCTACTATCGGCAAAACAACTTTCACGCCGCCGTTGCTCCTTTCGAATCGGTGGTGCATGACGTCCCGGATTCCTACCAGGCGCGCTACCTGCTGGGACTCTGCTACTTTTTCACCGAACGCTATGCCGACGCTGTCAGCATGCTCGAGCCGCTCTGGCCGCAGGCTTCGAGCCAGTTGAATTATCTCTATGTTCTGGGGATTGCCGCCGGCAAGTCGGCCCGGCCCGACCTCGAGCAGCGCGCTTTTGCCGCGCTCGCCGAAAACGGACAAGATTCTCCCGAGTTGCATCTTCTGCTGGGCAAGGCCCACATCAACCGGCAAGAGTATGACGAGGCCATCAAGGAGCTCGACCTCGCCGCCAGGGCCAATCCCAAACTTCCGTTTGTCCACTTCAATCTGGGAATCGCGTACTACAGGAAGCAGGACCTGGCGCGGGCGCGGGAGGAATTCCTCAAGGACGCGGCTATTGAGCCTGACCTGGCTTACAACTACGACCAGCTGGGCCTGGTGAACTCGCAACTGGGAAACAACCAGGAGGCAGAGCGCAATCTGCGCCAGGCCTTGCGTCTTGATCCCAGCCTGTCCAGTTCTCACTACCAGCTGGCGCAGGTTTATCAGCGGCAAGGGAAATATGTTCAGGCGTTGGCAGAGATTGACGCCGCCGCCAGACTCGATCCCGGAAATTCGAGCATCCACTACCTGCGCGGGCAATTGCTGCAGCGGCTGGGCCGGACCCGCGAAGCCCGCGCCGAAATGGAAGCCACCACGCGCATGATGAACGAACAACGGGACAAGCGGCAGAAGGAACTCTACGGCGGTCCCGCCCCCAATCCGGAGCTTACCCAGGAGCCCCGCTAGTTCGATTTTTGATAGACTGGGGCCACTCGCGGCTTACTCCACCGTGCCACCGGCCCTCTCAAGAATTCAAGGTTCGTGAAGGAGTTCCTGTTATGAAAGCGCTGAAAATTGTCGGGATCGTCATTGTAGTTCTGCTGCTCATCGCCATCGCTCTCCCCTTCCTGATCAATGTAAACAGCTTCCGTCCCAAGCTGGAGTCTGAGCTCACCGCGGCCCTGGGCCGTGAGGTCAAAGTCGGCAATCTCAGTCTTTCCATCCTTTCCGGAAGCGTGTCGGCGGAAGACCTCTCGATCGCAGATGACGCGGCATTCAGCAAGGACCCTTTCATTCGCGCCAAGTCCCTGAAGGTGGGAGTGGAAGTAATGCCGCTGATTTTTTCGAAGAAACTGCACGTCACCGATATCACGCTCGACAAGCCCGAGATTGCCCTGCTGCGCGATGCCGCCGGGAAGTGGAATTTTTCCAGCCTGGGCGGCAAATCCGCGGCAACTCCCAAACCGGCCAGTGAACCTTCGTCCACGCCAGACCTCTCCGTCAGCAAGCTTGATGTAAAGGATGGCCGCCTGTCGGTGAACCGCGCGAATTCCTCCATCAAGCCGCACGTGTATGACAACGTGGACATCAGCGTGCGCGACTTCTCGCCCACCTCACAGTTCCCTTTCACCATCAGCGCGAATCTTCCTGCCGGCGGCACGGCGAAACTTGACGGCAAGGCGGGCCCCATCAACTCCAGCGATGTTGCGGCGAGTCCGATCGAAGCGCAGATCAACGTCAAGGGACTCGACCTGACGGCCTCGGGATTCGTTGATCCGTCCACAGGCATCGCAGGCGTAGCCGACTTCGACGGCACGCTCAAGTCCGACGGTCACGTGCTGCGCACCAGCGGGACGCTCAAAGCCGACAAGCTCAAGCTGGCGGTAAAAGGCACGCCGGCAACCCAACCGGTGACGGTGAAATACGCCACGGACTATGACCTGCAAAAGCAGGGCGGAACACTGACGCAAGGCGACGTTTCCCTGGGCAAGGCCCTGGCCAAACTCACCGGCACTTATCAGAGCCAGGGCGAGTCCACCATCCTGAACATGAAACTTAACGCCGACGGCATGCCGGTGGACGACCTTCAGGCCATGTTGCCCGCGCTCGGTATCATTCTGCCTTCGGGATCAAAACTGCAGGGCGGGACGCTTTCCGTGAATGTCGGAATCGCGGGACCGGTTGACAAACTGGTGATCGCCGGCCCGATTCGTCTGTCCCAAACCAAACTCCAGGGCTTCAACCTGGCCTCCAAGATGTCTGCCATCTCGGCCTTGTCGGGAGCGCAGACGGGATCCGACACCTCCATCCAGAACCTGAGCACGGATGCGCGCGTGGCCCCCGAAGGCGTGCGCACGCAGAACATCAACCTGACCATTCCTGCGCTCGGCACGGTCACGGGAAATGGAAATATCAGTCCGGGAGGAGCACTCGACTACAAGATGAACGCGAGTCTTTCCGGCGGCGCCGTGACCGGGCTTACCCAGATGGCAGGCCTGGGCGGCAAAGGCGGCAGTATTCCCTTCTTTATTCAAGGCACCACTTCCGATCCCAAATTCGTGCCCGATGTGAAGGGCATGGTGGGGAGTCAGCTGAAGGGCGGCCTGGGCGGCGCTTTAGGAGGATTGACGGGAGGAAAGAATTCTACCGGCGATTCCGCTTCTCCCGTGGACGCGCTGGGCGGCCTGTTCGGAAAAAAGAAAAAGAAGTAAGCGCATAGCATGAATGTGGGCGCGAGCGGGACGCTCGCGCCCACATAGTTTCTTTAGGAGCGATCCATGGCTGAGAAGGTGCCTCAAAGTTTGTCAAACCACGCGCGCTACGATCCGCCCTTCCATTTCTTCGTCCTGCCGGTATTTGCGATTACCGTTATCATCGCCGTTGTGCACCTGTTCCAGCATCCAGGCCTGCACGCCGCCTGGCTGCTGGTATTCATTCTGGCCGCGGCGGTAGCGGTGGTGAAGGCAAGAACTAACGCGCTCCGGGTGCAGGACCGGGTCATACGGCTGGAGGAGCGGCTGCGGTTGGCCATTCTGGTGGACAAACCTTTGCGCGCCCACATCGTCGAACTGACGGAATCGCAGCTCGTGGGACTGCGCTTCGCCTCGGACGCGGAGTTGCCTGCTCTGGCGGCGCGCGCCCTGTCAGAAAAATTGTCCAAGGCAGAAATAAAAAAAGCCATCACTCAATGGAGGCCCGACTACTGGAGAGTGTAGCTTGTCGTGTGGGTCAGACGCTGTTGTGTGGGTCGGACACTCTTGTCCGACGCCTTTGACCTTGCAGCTTTAGCTTCTAGCCTCTAGCTCGCCAGACTCTTGACTGAATGCCTTTGACCCTTTCCAGTCCCTGACGATCCCGCCTTCGATTGGTTTCTGACCAGGGCTTGAATTCCGATCGCTGGAGTCAAAGTCAAAAGCGGCGGGCGAGGGCGCCCGCCCCACATACACTCACATCAAGCGGCTACGTCCTGAGTTGGAACCGGCTCTACCCGGCGGCGGGATGATCGGTTGGGAGGCAGGCCGGCATCGCGAATCTTGTAGAGCAGCGCGCGGTAGCTGATGCTCAGGGCGCGGGCTGCCTGCTTACGATTCCAATGGTGGGCCTGCAAGACTTTCAGGATGACCTTGCGCTCCAGCTCCCGGGTGGCCTGGCGGGTAATGGTTTTTAACGCGATCGGACCATCGAAATTGAGATCGAGCACTGAATATTCCTGCTGATGCGCCACCAGATCGCTGCTGATGACTTCCTCGTTGCCCAGAATCACGTAGCGCTTGATCAGGTTCTCAAGTTCGCGGATGTTGCCCGGCCAGTGGTGCTTCTGCAACGCAGCCATCAAGTCTGCTGAAAGGGTCCGGGCGCGGCAGTTGTACTTGCGGTTGTAGTACTCCAGGAAATAAGTGACCAGGTCCGGAATATCGCCTTTGCGCTCGCGCAGCGGCGGCATCTGTAGATTGACCACGTTGATGCGATAGAACAGGTCCTGGCGGAAGGTGCCGCTTTCGATTTCCGCTTCCAGCACCCGGTTGGTGGCGCAAACTACCCGCACTTCAACTTTCTTGTCCTCCTGGGCGCCGATCCGGCAGAACTGCCCGTCCTGCAGCAACTGCAGAAGCTTGGACTGAAGTCCCAGGTCGAGTTCGGAAATTTCGTCGAGAAAGAGGGTGCCGCGATGGGCCAGTTCCACCCGTCCTGGCTTCGACCCGTAAGCACCGGTGAAGGCGCCTTTTTCGTATCCGAAGAGTTCGCTTTCGAGCAGCGTGCCCGGGATCGCGGGGCAGTTGACCTTGACAAAAGGACCTGTCCGCCACGGAGAGAGGCCGTGGATCATGCGGGCAATGATGTCCTTGCCGGTACCGCTCTCGCCTTGAATCAGAACGGGTACGTTGGCGCTAGCCACCTTGTCCATGCGGTCCCGCAGCGATTGCATGACCTCGGAGCGACCGAAAATGACCGCCTCGGGAGGAAATTCTCCCAGTGAAGTAGCCAGCGAAGTGACAGAAGGTATGGTTGTCATGAGTATCCAGTGGCCCAGGGCCCGTTCGTACAGGCCTTGATGTGCATCCCGAGAGCCAAACTGGGCCAGACCGGTAATCCGGCCTCTGGAGCATCACTAAGTCATTTATATGTATAGTCTTGCAAGGATTCAGCAGGGCCAGATCGCAGTCTTGTGAAGCTTGGGACTGAGACTCAAAGACCCTTGGACCTATGGGAAAATGTTTTCACACTACAGAAGCAACTTTCCTTGGGCGGGAGCCACGAGAGGCGGGTTGGGCAACCAGTGGATGAGAGAACTTAAGGCCGATCAGATGATAGCCATCGGTGTGGGTTACGCGCAAAGTTCGCGCCCGCAGGTTACGCGCGGCCTTGGGCAAGGAACTTGTCACCGCCAGCGGGGCGCTGGGGATTTCCAGCAAAACCTGCGCGGACAGCGGTAAAGAGCGGCGAACAGCCACCAGGGCTCCCCCGGCGGAGATGTTCAGCGCGGTGGCGAACTCCAGCAGATCTTTGCCTTTTTCATCGCCGCTGCGAACAAACACCGGTATGGCGATGGCAAGACGCGGCCACTTTCGGCGCTCTGGTTCGGGATTCTTACGCTTCAATCCGACCCCTTTGTACACGAGATGATCTTGTCTGTCGCACCTTGAGGGCCAAACCAGCCCGGCCGGGGGTATCGTTTGAGGTATGAAACCCTGATGATTTCAGGCGATTTCCCGATAAGTCCGCCATTAGAGCCCCATGGGGCCCTGATTGGATTCTCTTTTCATTCGCCCATGAAACCAGCCTTTCGCTAGAGGGGTGAGGCGCTTAGGACTGCAATGTTTTGCTATTCCGTTACCATCGGATTGCATTTTACGTTGACACCTTGAAAGGCCTGTCATACGATTTCCAGGCACCTTAATTTCAGAAGTTGGGCTGTTTTTGCCCCCTCCCCTTGTAAGCCAAGCCAGAGTTTTCCACAAATGGGAGTGTTGCCAGAAAACACGTGTCTCTCGCGGGAAACGGAGCCGCCAGCCCGAGGCGAAGACCCCGTACCAGCGCAGCCACCCGTGGCGGAACATCTCCGTTACAACGAGCTGTTGCAGGAGTACAACCAGCTGCGGGAGCGCTCCCTGCGCACCACCAATGCCCTGGGATCGGCCGCCCACGACCTCAAGACTCCGCTGGCCATTCTGAACGGCTATATCGAGCTGCTGCAGAAGGAAAAGCTGGGTCCGCTCAACGACCGGCAGCGGGAAATTCTTGGGGACATGCACACCAGCGGCCAGCGTTTACAACAGTTTATCCAGGATTTTTTAAGCTACAGCGTGCTCGAAACCGGCGAGATGAAGTTGCGCTACGAGACCGGCAACATGAACCCCTTCCTGTCCGAAGTTTGCCGGCTGTGGTCGCCCCGCTTCCAGGAAAGGGGTCTGGCGCTCTACTTCCTGGCCAACGAGAAATTGCCCGAGCTGGCGTTTGACTCGGCCAAGCTGCAGCGGGTGATTTCGAACCTGATCGAGAACGCTTCCAAGTTCACGCCCGGCCGGGGGGACGGTGTGGCTGCACGCGGAGCCTTACATGTGGGAACGCCGCAACCCCAACACCCCGGCAATCCCGGGTGAACGGCGGCGGCAGAACGATCCTCTGCCCAACTCTGTCAAGGTCAGCGTTTCCGACACCGGTCCGGGAATTCCGGCCGAGTATCACATCGAAGTTTTCGACGATTTTTTTCGTTTGCCGCAGAATGAAGCGCAAACTGAAGGCATGGGTTTGGGTCTGGCCATCGCGCGCCGGCTGGTGAACGCCATGGGCGGCAAGATCTGGGTGGAAAGTGAAGTGGGCGCGGGGGCGAAATTTTCGTTCATCGTCCCGCTTAAGCCAGTCGCCGCCGCAGCCGCCCAGGGGAAGAACAAATGACGGAATCGGTCAACATTTTATTGGTCGATGACGAACCCGGAATGCTGCGCTACATCCGCACCCTGCTCGAGGTGGATGACTACACGGTACAGACCGCATCCACGGGCGAAGATGCCCTGCAGCAAGTCGAGAAGGGTTTGCGTCCCGACCTGGTGCTGCTCGACCTGTTGATGCCGGGGATCGACGGACTGCAGACGCTGGAGCAGTTGCGCCAGCTGGTGCCGGGGCTGAAAGTGGTGATGCTCTCCTGCGTCAGCGACACCCGCAAAGTGGTACAGGCCATCCGTCTGGGCGCGCACGATTACCTGACCAAACCTTTCCAGAAAGCCGAACTGGACAAGGTCATCGACCAGTGCCTGGGCAAGAACCAGCAGAATTTACCGGGCGAGGTCGAAGAACTTTACGATGACGTGTTTTTTGTGGCGGCAAGTCCGGCGATGCGCAAGATTCGCTCGCAGGCTGCCCTGGTCGCCAACGTGGACATTCCTGTCCTGATGCTGGGAGAGAGCGGCACGGGCAAGGAAGTGGTGGCGCGGCTGATTCACAAGCTGTCTCCGCGCGCCCATCGCACTTTTTTGAAAGTGAATTGCGCCGCCGTGCCCGGCGACCTGCTGGAAAGCGAATTGTTCGGCCACGAAGCCGGCGCATTCACCGGCGCTACTCATGCCAAGCCCGGGAAATTCGAAATCTGCAACAAAGGCACCATCCTGCTCGACGAAATTGGCGAGATGCCTGCCCTGCTGCAAGCCAAGCTGCTGCACGTCTTGCAGGACCAGACGTTCTCCCGGCTGGGCAGCCGCTCGGTGGTCAAAGTGGACGTCCGCATCCTGGCCGCGACCAACATCAACATTCCGGAAGCACTGGCCAGCAAGCGACTGCGTGAAGATCTTTACTACCGGCTCAACGCGTTCACCCTGCAGTTGCCGCCGCTGCGGGAGCGCAAGGAAGAGATTCCGATCCTGCTGAAGCATTTCATGTCGCGCATGGCAGAGCAGTACGCGCGGCCTCCGCTGCCGCTCTCGCCCAACATGCTGCAGGCGTGCCAGGAATATTCCTGGCCCGGAAATCTGCGCGAGCTGAACAATTTCATCAAACGCTATCTGGTGCTGGGCGACGAGAAGCTGGCCATTCAGGAACTGCGGCCGGCCAACGATGGCCACGGCGCGCGGCCGGACGCGGCGCACGCCCCCGCAGAACCGGGAGGCGGACTGAAATCGGTGGCGCGCAGCGCCAAGGACGAAGCCGAAGCGGAAGCCATCCGGCAAGCCCTCGACCAGACCAACTGGAACCGCAAGCAGGCCGCCGCGCTGTTGCAGATCAGCTACAAAGCCCTGCTCTACAAGATCCGCCAGTACGGCATCGCCCAGTCCAAGAGCCACAAGCTGACCGCCGGCGCGTAAGTTGCTTGCTGCGGCCAATCGCCGCGCCTACATCGAGCAGACTCATGCTGACCTGAAACAATGCAGTGTCATCCTGAGCGCAGCAACTTCTTCGCTTCGCGAAGAAGTCTGCGGAGTCGAAGGACCCCTATAGCATTCCGGCTATCTCCTCCGTCGCCAGTTCCTTCCGGATATTTGCCGGCGCGGAATCGCCATCCACCGTCGTTTCCCGGACCCAGATGAATCATATTAAAATTGCGGTTCGCAGCTACAGAGGACGACAATGAATTCCGACCACGACTTTCGATATGGCAACTTCTACTACCCGGTGAGCCGGGAAGAGTGGGAAGCCAATCTGGAACAATTCATCAAAGACGGACTTGCTATGCCCGGAGAGACCTACGAGCAGTACCTCGCCATCCTCCTCCACTACACCTATGGAAAGCCACCTAAAACAGTGATGTGAGGTGTCCCCCTGGCACTGGTAATCACACCAATAAAGCACTATCCGTATTGTCATCTCCACTTCGACGGGCTGTATCATGGGCCCGATTTTCGCCGGTGCTTTGATTCAGAAAGGAGGAACTCATGAAACGCATTGCTCTCATTTTGGTCGTTCTCATCACGCAGGCGGTTTGGGCCCAGGACTGGGCGCGCACTCAGCTGGCGAAATCTCCCCGCCATCAGGAATGGGTCACGGTCAAGCATGATGGCCGCTCGGTTGAGACTTTTGTGGTGTATCCCGAGTCCAAGGACAAGCGGCCGGTGGTTGTGCTGATTCACGAGATCTTCGGCATGTCGGACTGGGTGCAGGACCTCGCCGATCAGGTAGCGGCAGCCGGCTACATCGCCGTCGCTCCCGACCTGCTCTCCGGAATGGGGCCCAACGGCGGACGCACTTCCGACGTCGCACCCGGACAAAGTGACGGAAGCGGTGAGCCATCTCAATCCCGACCAGGTCACTGCCGATCTCAACGCGGTCTCCGATTACGCCAAGAAACTTCCCGCGTCCAATGGCAAGTTGTTTGTGGGAGGCTTCTGCTGGGGCGGTGGACAAACTTTTCGCTTTGCCACCAATCGTCCCGATCTGGCGGCGGCTTTTGTTTTCTACGGTCCGCCTCCCGATAAAGATGCCATGACTCGCATCAAGGCGCCGGTGTACGGATTCTATGCCGGCAACGATGCGCGAATCGGCGCTACTCTTCCCGACACCACGGCGCAGATGAAAGCGGCAGGAAAAACATTCGATCCCGTAGTGTACGAGGGCGCCGGGCATGGCTTCATGCGGGCCGGCGAAGCGCCCGACGCCAACGATGCCAACAAAAAGGCCCGCCAGGACGCGTGGGTCCGCTGGAAGGATCTGCTGGGAAAATAGTTTTTCGGGCCGTTACTGCGTAATCGCGTCTCCACCGACATTTGCAGCCAATTGCTCCGTCTCGTGGACAGCCGCCGCCGGTTCCGCGGTCGGACTCCGCTATCCGGTCAGTGGCTGGCACTCTTCCTCTTGTCGCATCTCCACCTCTGATCTGTCGTTAACTCTGGAGGTGTAACCCCGCCCCTCATTACGGGCGTAACGTTGCGCGGCTGTAGGCGCGCCGATAGGCTGAATAATGCGCCCATTTCACTTGTCATTGTCATGAAGAGGAGCAGTTCCATTTCGAGGCCTCAGCCCGCCTCCGCCGCGGTGACGGCAGGTTTGTATTCCGGCCAGGGGAAGCTGGACGATGAGTATAGAAACAACACCGGAAGTTTCGCTGGCAAGGATGCCCAAGCGAAAGGTCCCGCGCTACAAGCTGACTGTACCTCTGGAACTCACCGTACTACGGTCGGGCGTCCCTGACAGTATTCGCGGCCGCTCGCTCGAGATGGGCGAAGGCGGAATGGCAGTGGTTGCCGCCTCACAGCTCCTCCTGGGCGAGTCGGTACGCGTCGAGTTTCTGCTTCCGCGCATGACCGCGCCGGTGCGGGCCACCGCAGTGGTGCGCTATCAGCGTTCACGGTCCTTTGGACTCCAGTTTCTCCGTCTGCCTGTCGAACAGCAGTCGATCATTCGTTACTGGACGCGGTCCGAGGGCGATCTGTTCCTGAGCGCACAAAAGTCCCTGGCTGCACCGGCTTCTCTTCCTGCGGCAGAAGTAGAGGTCAAGTCCACGGCGCTCCCGGATCTCGAATATTCCAGAACCGCCAAACGCAGATTTCTCATGCAGGACATGGTTGTGTTCGCCATTGCCGTCATCGTGGTCGCGGCCGTGCTGGGATGGTGGCGGTGGCAGCAGGGATGGAAGGCGCTGGAGGCGCAGGTTCCGGCAAAAACTACCGTGGCGGCGAAGCCAAAGTTGAAAGTGCCGAATGAAGCCATGCAGCAGCGGATCAGGCACCTGGTCCGGCCCGAATATCCGGAGGACGCCCGGCAGGCGGGAGTGCAGGGCACGGTGGTGCTCGATGCCGTGGTGAATCCGGAGGGCGCGGTGACCCACGTGAAGTTTGTCAGCGGGCCCGAGCAACTTTCGCCCGCAGCCATCGATGCCGTGCGCTGGTGGCGCTATGAACCCTATCTGGTGAATGGGCAGCCGGCGACCATCGAGACCACCGTCGCTGTGGACTTCCGGCTGGCCAACTAGCCTGCAGTCCCAGAAATTCGTTCAATGATATTGTCATCCCGACCGGAGCGGAGCGAAGCGAGCGCAGTGGAGGGACCTGCTCTTTCAGCCCACTCGACCCGTGCCGCTTACATTTTCGATATTCCATGTTTTTCTGGGACAGCACACTAGTGTCGCCCTCCAGCCTTACGTCCAAGCCTGATCTCAAATAATTTTGGCCACAGCTTTCCGGTGACGAGGAGTCGCGCTCCAGTAGAGTCATAAGCGATACCGTTCAGAACGGCGTCGGAGCTCGCTAGTTCACTTTTGTCGATGATTCCGCTCAAATCGATCCATCCCAGGACCCGTCCTGTGCGGGGGGAAATGCGAGCGATCTGGTCGGTCTCCCAGACGTTGGCGTAGATCTCGCCCCGGATGTATTCCAGTTCATTCAAATTCTGGACGGGATGGCCGGCTTCGTCGATGACTTGGATTCGCCGGGTCTGTCGAAAAGATTTCGGATCCAGAAAGCGGAGATATGAGGTTCCGTCGCTCATGATGAGTTGCCTGTCATCGTGAGTCAGACCCCACCCCTCACCTTCATATTGGAAGGTCCGCAGTTGGGAGAAGCTGAAGCGGTCATAGACGAAGCCGATGTGCGATGTCCAGGTCAGCTGGACCAGAGTGCTGCCCCAGTCCGTGAGGCCTTCGCCAAAATACTGCGCGGGCAAGTCGTAATGTTGCAGGACCCGGCCGGTGGACAAATCCTCCATCCGCAGGGATGACTTGCCATTGAGGCCCGTGCTCTCGTACAGGCGACCATCCACGTAAATCAGCCCTTGAGTGAATGCCTGGGAATCGTGGGGGTACACGTGAACGACCTTATAGTCAGCGGCCGGGCCAGAGACAGGCGCTTTCGCGGTGGTTGAGGCTGCGACCGCGTAGAGCAGCAATGCTAGAGGAAATGCCCGTCGAATCATGAACCGCCAGCTTAAGACAAAATTCGCGGGCGCTGTGCAGAAATTTGTGTGAGACTGCTCCGTGCTGCCGCAGAAATACGTGGGTTATCGAAATACAAGCGGCGCAGGTCGAACCGGCTGAAGCAGCAGGTCCCCATTCGACTCCCCCTTGTGTGCACTCGGAGTTCGCTCAGGGCAGGCTCTCCACTGCGTTCGCTTCGCTCCGCTCCGGTCGGGATGACAATATTAGTATTAATTCAACGAATTTTCTGGACAGGACACAAGCCGAAAAATGAGGGCGACATGCGAGTTCTGAACATCCTGAGCGGGTTGGCTGTGCTGCTCACCACGCTGGCTTTCGGACACTTGTTGCACCGGTATTTTGTGGGTGCCGCTCCGTCCGATGTTCACGATCCTGCATTTTTGGCGGGCATGGCTGCCGGCGCGGTTGTGGGTATTTTCTCTTTTATCGGAGGATGCCTGCTGTTGAGACGTGGCCGCTGATTTGGGATCGAAGCAGCGCCAGCGATGCTGGCGGCGGCTCCGGCTGCCCTCGTTGCCATCGAACGAGGGAGCCCGAGGCCTTCCGCAGTCTGCTTCTCAGCTACAACGAGACGTTGATGGCGATGGCGATACCAGGATGCCGCCGGTTGTACATGTAGTATCCGTCGTTGACGTAGTCCACATAGACGTCGTCGGTGCGGTACCAGGTCGGCGACCAGGTTTCCGGACAGGGATCAACCACGCTGAACCAGATAGCCCCCGAACTGGAAACGCGGGCCACCTTCGACCACTACGACGGGAACGTCATGCACGCGGAACCAGTGTCCCCGGCCAAAATGGGCGCGGAAGCGGTCTTCCGGAATGCGGTATCCGTGATAGCCGCCGCGGGCGTGCCAGGGACGATGCTCACGCTGCCAATTGTGCGCGCGCTGGCGCTGCCAGATGTCTTGCCGAGCCGGCACGGTCCTGCTCACCTCGCGCACGTGCGCCGGGCCATGCCCGTGGTAGGCCTGATGCTCGGGGCCTCTCTGCACTGCGCCATGCCGATTTTCCGGCCCATTGGCGTGGTGGTCGCCATGTTGCGACGGAGATGGATGCCCGTTTTCGTGGTGACCGTTAGATGGCTGCCCGTGGGGACCGCCCTCGTGGCCTCCCGGCCGGCCATTCTGTGCGCCGGCTAACACCGTCGTTCCCAGGAACAATGCCAGTATCGACGTGCTTAGGACAGTTGCCGATTTCATGATTGAGCACTCCCTGTTGATGAACCGAATCTAATCGATTCCCTCAGGGAGACCCCAGATTACGGAAGACGCAATCCCTATAGGATGGATGACCCTTTCGTGCAGGGGGCCATCTTTAATGATGTCACTGACTTATGGGATTTGGACGGCGGCGTAGATGTCAGGAGGTGCTCTTGGGTTCGTCTCCAAATGAATGATTGTTCCCCAGGAAGACCCGGGCCATGCCGCAGGTGGTCAGAATGGCTTCGCCAAGGCCGAGTACCAGCAGCTTGGTCTGCGAGTCATTTTCCTGGACCGCGGCTTTCATCTCGTTCAAGTTGTGGATGGTGACCATCTTGCGTGAGCGCTTGGGACCGGAACTTGACATGGAACCAGAGTACCGCGGGGCACGAGGCCGGAAAAGGTTACGGAAGGCGCTATTCGCTCCGTCAAGCTTGATATCGGGAAATCGGCACTCCCCGAAGTGACTTCGTGCCGTTAGCATCTCCATCTGACTCAAGCGCTATAATCCGCGCATGAAATCCATTTATTGCGGAATTCCAATTCTCTTAGTCGTGTTTGTGGCGGGTCTGACTTGCATGGGGCAAGCGGCGAGGGCGCAGGCGGCGGCACCGTCCGGCGAGGCGCAAACGCTGGTGAAACAGGGGCAAAAGCTCAACAACGAAGGCAAACAGGATGAAGCGCTGAAGCTGTACCAGCAGGCGCTCGAGAAGTCCCCCAATTCCTACGAGGCACATCTGGAGTCGGGCGTGGCACTTGATCTGAAGGGCGACTATGCAGCCGCGCGCGAGCATTTGAAGAAGGCGATCGATGCAGCTCCGGCGGACCAGAAGAATCGCGCCCTGCGAGTGATGGCGTTCTCGTACGCGTTTGAGGGCAACTCGGGCGAGGCGGAGAAATACGAGAAGCAGGTGTTTGACGCTCTGCTGGCGAAGCCAGACTTCGCGGCCGCCGCCGGAGTGGCCAATGAACTGGCACGCATCAAGCTCGAGTCGGGCGATATCGACGGCGCCGCGAAGTGGTACAAGACCGGCTACGACACCGCGATGCGCAAGACGGACATGAAAGACGCCGACAAGAACCTGTGGGCATTCCGCTGGGCGCACGCCGAGGCCCGCATGGCCGCGCGCCGCGGACAACGCGACGAAGCCCAGAAGCAGGTTGCCGCGGCGAAAGCAGCGCTCGAGAAGGCAAACAATCCGGACCAGGCGCCGTTCTTTCCGTATCTCACCGGATATGTTGCGTTCTACGGCGGCGACTACAAGACGGCGATCACAGACCTGCAGAAAGCGAACCAGGAAGACCCGTTCATCCTGGTGCTGCTCGCCCAGTCCTATGAGAAAGCGGGTGACGCCGCTCGCGCCAAGGAATATTACCGCAAGGTAATGGCCAACAACGGACACGGTCCGACCAATGCGTTTGCGCGTCCGGTGGCGAGGAAGAAGCTGGCGGGCGGATAGTGGAGGTTCCGCCTGTCCCCAGATTTCCATGTTCCCAGTTCCAGAGGGTGCCCTGCCCTAGATTTGCTCGGGCGGGGTTTTGCTTGTTCACTTTTGCGGAAGCGACTGGCCAAATCCCCACCCTGGTCGGAAAGAACGCGACCAGGATGGGGACTCTCGGCTCTCCATTTTTTAGGGTCGAACCAACACGCCTACTGCACCACCAGGATAATCTGCTGAGTGCGGGTGGCTGAGCCCGAAGTGGCGGTGACGGTGAGGTTGTAGGTGCCGGCCGGCGTTCCGGTCGTGGTCGAGGTGGTGCTGCTGGAGCCGCAACCCAACTGGAACACGACGAGCGCGAAAAAGCATCCCAGCAAGGCGGTCATCAGCACACGCCGACGTCGCGACTTCCTGCCGCCGATGCCTGCGCCCAGCAGAGCCAGTCCTGAAACCGGGAATAGCGCGGCATAGAAGGGCCCGCCGATGGGGAAGAGACTGGCCGGAGTGGTCACTCGCGCCGTGGTGTTGACCACCAGCTGGCGGCTTTGCGGTCCGCTATTCAGGTTGGTAAACGATGTGCCGTTGGGAAATGTCGTTTGCGCGCCCGTGGGCGCACCTGAAACGGACAGCGTCACCGTGTCCGGAAAGTTCCCGGTCGGCGTAACCGTTACGGTGAAGCTGGCGGGTATGCCGGCAGGCACGCTGGCGGCTGGCGGAGAAACGGACACACCGAAGTTGTTCACCACTGCAACCGCGGGTGGCGGAGCCGGAGTCACCACGGTGGATGTACCGAAAATACTGACCTTACCGCCATCGCTGACGGAGCCCGGCTGGGCTGGGGTGGCAGGCAGAGTGGGAGCGAGCACCACGGTCACCTTCGCGGTTGCGCCCCCGTTCAGCGTTCCCACCGTGCAGGTCACGGTGTTGTTTGTAACCGGGGCTGGACAACTCGACTGGCCGGGAACACTGTTGGCGGAAACAAAAGTGGCGGTGGACGGAATGACATCGGTAAAGATGATGCCCGTGGTCAAGTCCCCATTGTTGGTGACCGTGTAGGTAAAGGTAACGTTATTGCCCACGCCTACCGGATTGGGTGCCACGGTTTCCGTAAGGGCCAGGCTCAGGGTGGGGCCCAGCTTGGTCAGGAACACGTCGGAGCCGCCGCTAAGATTGCTTTGGATGGGATTGGCGGTAGGAAAATTTCCCGAGGCGGTCTCGCCCACAATGTAGCTGCTGCCCTGCGAGTCGGTAGCGATGCCGGTCCCGAAATCGCTGCCGCCTCCTCCCAGATAGGTGCCGTAGTGGCCCAGGGCGAGGGTGGAAGTCGCCGTGGTATCAACGCGCGAGACGAAAGCGTCCACCGCTCCGCCCAACCCCGCCTGAATGGGATTGTTGGGAGTGGGGAAGTTGCCGGAATTTGTCCAGCCGGCGACGCGCGCACCCTGCAGGCTATCCACCGCGATACCCAGACCCACGTCGGTGCCCGAACCACCCAGATAGGAGAAGTACGTAAAAGGCAAAGTCGTGGTAGTGCAGGTTGAGCCTGTACAGGGCGTTCCGAATTTGCCTACGAAGGCGTCACTGGCGGTGACCCCCGTAGGACAAGGCGAAGGGTTCGCGGGATTGTCCAGGCATCTCTGGAAGGGCGTGGTGGTGCTCGGGATGGTGAAATCCGTCGAGGTGGTGGCGCCGGTGATATAGGCGCTGAGGCTCGCATCCACCGCGATGCCGTAGCCCACGTCATTTCCGGTGCCGCCCAGGTAGCTGGAGTAAATCAGCTGAGCCCCCGAAGAAGCAGCCGGATTGATCTTGGCGACAAAGGCATCAGGAGCGCTGACGCTGGTGGAACAAGCGGGAGGGTTGGTGGGAGGCGTGGCCGGCGGCGGCGCGTCCAGGCAGCCCTGGTAAGCGTTAAGAATGGGAAAGTCAGTGGCCGCGCTTCCCGTGTGCTGGAAGTTAGTCCCGCCGGTGATGTACACATTGGCGTTCGCATCCACGGCGATTCCGCCGCCCAGAGTGACGCCGTTGACCGGATCGCCCCCGCCAAAGTATGTGGAGTACGCCAGGCTGGGAAATCCAATCAGCGTGGGATCAACCTTGCTGACAAAAAACTGGCTGGTGCCCAGCGAAGCGGTCTGAATCGCGCCCAGTGTGGCGGGAAACGAATGGGTCGCGTCGGGCAGGTCGGTGGACGTCGTGGCGCCAATGACGTAAATTTTGTTTCTGGGATCGAGCGCCACTCCACGCGCCGATTCTGTTCCATTACCCGAAAGATAAGTCGAGTAAAGAAGTGTTTCCCCGACCGGGTCCAGTTCGCTGACGAAGACATGCGCGCCCGCGCCGGAACGGGTGGCCTGAAAAGCCGACGCCGTGCTGGTGGGAAAATCACTGGAAGTCGTCGTGCCTACTACCACCACGTTGAAGGCGGAGTCCGCTGCCACCCCCGCGGTGGTATCGACGCCGTCGCCGCCCAGGTAGGTGGAGAACACCACCGCGGACCCGGACGCGTTCAGCTTGGTGACGAAAACGTCAGGGGCCACGGCCAGCGCGGTCTGAAATGCCGGAGGGGTAGCCGAGGCCGCCGGCACCACCGGGAAATTTGCCGAAGTAGTGGTGCCCGCGAAGTAAATGTTGGAGGAAGCGTCGATCGCGATCGCCGGACATCCTGAAGGCGGCGAAAGCACTCCTGCGATCGTGATGCCGGCAATGGCGGAACACGCTTCACTGCCACTGCCGCCAAAGTACGTCGAGTAGGTCAATACCGGATCGATCACCAGTGCGCGGCGGCGATCATAGGCTGCGAGGTCAAAGCCAACCCTGCCGTCCTCCCGCAAGGCGAAGCGTCCCGCGACCGGGCGTTGCTCGGACCCAAACTGCTGGTAGATACGAGGCGCGTTCAGCCGCACCTCACCGTTGCCGGTGGCAACAACGAGATTGCCGCCGCGATCGAGCCTGACTTTATCCTGGCCCTGGAGACGCCACGCGATTGAACCAGGGTCGGCACCGGGAGCGACTTCGAAGTCATACTCCAACTGGCCCTGCTTGCCGTAGTACACCAGATCGACGCCGGGATAAACATCCTGATATCGCACTCGAGCAAATTGCGGAATGTCGCGATGCCAGTTGGCCGGGTCGTTGCCGACGAAATAGTTGCTCTTGCCGGGAAGCGGGCCGGCGCCAGTGGCGGCCGCGGCTCGGTTTGCGCCGGCCAACTGCATGCGCACCACTGATGTACCCGAGGATGACGGGCTGGAGGACGGCGAGTGTAGAGTGAGGACCGCCTGGTCCGGCATCAGGAACAGTCCGTAGTTCGCTCCGCGCGCCAGAAAGTTGATCCGCCGGTCAGTCTGCCCCTGATTGGGCTCAAAGCGCAGAGGAAGCTGTGCCAGATCCACGTGGGCGCTGGAGCGGTTCGAGGCAACATCAGAGTTGGCCAGGATTTCCGGGATGGATGCGCTCCGGCCCGTAGCGGTCAACGGCCACGAAGCACTTGAGTGCAGAGCCAACCCTCCTAATAGCAGCAATACCGAAGCACAGCAGGACAGGGCTATATCTTGTTCCCAACGCCCGGAAATTCAATGTCACTAGCTCCTCCGAATATCCCAATTCATGGAAGGAAAGAAAGACGGCACGCAGGCGACAGCCCGGCACACTCCCGCCATGCGGCATGCGTACTTGTCACCAGAATAAGGGCAAAAAATTAAGTAACTACTTAAACATCTGACGGATAGCCTGTCAAGCCGCGCACCCACCCACGCCCTGCGATGGTCAGATGCGGACAGCAAGTACTTAAGATGCCGGGGGAAAACACAAAACTGGCGTGGCACAGGGAAAGACTCCGGACATCGAGGCCAGAAGGGCACGCCGATCTGCAAACTTTTTCACTCGTATCTTTATGAGAAGGGTCGAGCCCTGGCGCAAGTCATTAATGAGTATGCTCGATATGGCTTCATTGTGGTTTGGCCGTGATGGCAACGCGCGTGCATTCATTCTTTCTTCGCATTAGTCTGCATTTTAAGGATCCCTCCCCCGGGGCCCTCCCCCTGCTGTCGCATTAACCGAGTCTGTTCCCCATTTTTTTTGCGCTTGCAAACCGTTGCTGAATAAGTAAATCTGGCGCCACCGGTTGTTTTGTCGCTGGAAGGTGCCTGCCGTCCGGGGTGAAATTTTGGGTGAATCAGGATTCATGCATCTGCGAAGAGACAGTTCAATGCAAGCTGCGGCTCAGGAACGCCGTACCATGCGACGCTTCGATATGCGTCTGCCGGCATCGGTCCGGGTGGCGGGCAACGGTCTCCGCGACCTGTTGACGGAAACCCAGAATGTAAGCGCCCGCGGAGTCTTTTTTTATCTGGATCGTCCCCTCGCCGAGGGTTCCCGCATTGAAGTGACCATGACGTTTCCGCCCCACGTCACTCTTACCGAACCGGTACGAGTTCGCTTTATCGCCCGGGTAGTGCGGGTGGAAAGTTCGCCATCGGTTTCCAGCATCGGCGTGGCCGCGATGATCGAAGAGTACGAGTTCCTGCGCTCGAGCGCGGCGGCGGAATTCAGCAGCGGAGTGAAATAGAGCAGCACTTGGCACTTGGCATTTGGCAAGATCGTGGTTCGAACTGGCTTTGCTAATTGCAATCTTCCCGCCTGATTCAATTCCTCAATCTGCTTACCCTGTGGTTGTGGCGGGCCGCATCATGTTCTGGAATCCTGAGTCAGAGTCAAAGGCGTCGGACAGAGCCTGCTCTGAGCGAAGTCGAAGGGAGTGTCCGACCCACACTGCATTTGACCATTGTGGTCTGAAGTGGGTGTGCCAACTGCTAAGAGCCAAATGCTATTTCTTCAGCTCCGCAATCTCTTTGCTCAGGCGTTGATAGCGCCGCACCAGAGTGCCCAGGTAAACGATGTGGATGATCCAGGTGGCGGCGTAGGCGGCGTAGAGAAAATTCATCGTGGACTCCGGGGTTCGAGCAGGGCTTCAAGCGCCTGGGTTTCTTCCAGTTCTCTCTGCAGAATTTCCAGGCGATAGCGGGACCAGCAAACCAGCCCGGCGAAGCAGAGGAATGCCAGCCAGTTGATCAGCAGCACATGCAACATACGCGGATCAATGGAACCTCCACCGCCGATCACGGGCTGAGGATGCTGGGTGCGGAATATCCAGATAGAGAAATACACCAGCGGAACATCGAGCGCGCCGAACACGGCCAGGGCCGCGGCCAGGATCGGGGTCTGTCCGCTGGTGGAAAAGCGGCGCAGCATGAGATAGCTGATGTAAATGAGCCAGAGCACCAGGGTGGAGGTCAGGCGAACATCCCAGGTCCACCAGATGCCCCACACCGGACGCGCCCATAGCGGCCCGGTCACCAACACCACGGTGCAGAACACGACGCCGACTTCGGCGCTGACCACGGCCAGGGCGTCCGCCCGTTCGCGCGAGAAATATCTTTTTATCAGAAAATACAGACCCGCGATCATGAGCCCCGTTGTGGCCACGGACGACGGCTCTATGCCCTCCGGCAGGGGGCGAATCACGAAGGCGGCGATACAAGCCAGGATCGCGATTGCTATCACCGTCCAGTTTGTCACCTTGTCGGCGACCGGGTTAGAACGCACCAGATATTGGATGGAGCACACAAAGTTGATGAAGAACAGAAGGAACGCGGTCCACGCCGACGGCACGTGATAGTAAAAGATGCGCTGCACGTTGCCCATGGTCTGTTCGGTGGGAGCCGCCACCAGCGCTTCATAGAGCGCGAAACTCAGCAGGGCGGCGGTCAGCAATCCGAAAATGGGGAAAAGACGTCTCATCGTCATTCGGCGTTTAAAACCAGTTCGAACAAAAGCAGGCAAGCGATAGTAAACACCACGTCGTAAGTGGTAAGCAACACAATCCAGAATTTCGCGGATAGTTCGCCCGTCAAAATCGCCGTGGTCGCATTCACCATGGCCAACAACGCGGGAATCGAGATCGGAAACAGGAGCAGCGGCAGCATGATCTCGCGGCTGCGGGTGCGCAGCGACACGGCGGCAAAAAATGTGCCATTCACCACCAGCGCCCAGGTCCCCAGCGCTGCTACAGGAAGCAACTGCCAGGCTGGACCCAGCGCGCGCAGCTTGTAGAACATGATGAAGAGCGGCGTCATCAGGATTTCCAGCACCGCGACAAAAATAAAGTTGCCCAGCGCCTTGGCCAGGAAAAGTGAATTCGCCGGGGCGGGAGAGACGCGATAGGCGTCCAGCACCTGATTGCGCAGTTCGCGCGCCCAGGTCTGGTTCAGCGCCACCACGGCGGCAAAGAGAAATGCCACCCAGACCAGTCCGCCGGCGATCTGGCGCGACTCTTCGGCGTTGGGATCGAAGGAAAAGCTGAATACCACGACCACCAGCAGCGAAAAAAACAGCATGGAGTTGATGGCGTCTTTCGATCGCCACTCCAGGCGCAGGTCTTTGGCCAGGGTCGCTCCCGTCACCCCCGAGGGGACGTCCGACGTTTTGCTCATCGCGTCTCCACCGGCTGCAGCTCGCGGCTGCGATGCGTGATCTGCCCCGCTTCCATCCCGACAAATTCGTCAGCGGTTCCCTCCAGCAAGGCGGCCTGGTGGGTAACTACAAAAATCGTCTTGCCGGTGTCGCGCATCTGCGCCAGCAGGGTGACCATGGCGCGCGCCGAGCGCACATCCACGTTGGAAAAAGGCTCGTCCAGGAGCAGGATTTTGGGATCGTTGAGGACTGCCCGCGCCAGCGATAATCTCTGGCGCATGCCCTGTGAATATTGCGCCACCGGCCGCGTCAAGCGGGGATCGAGACCTACGGCAGTCATGTCAGCGGCGCTGCGTTGATCATCAGCGACGCCGTAGAGGCGTGCGAAATAGCGCAGGTTCTCCATGCCGCTCATTTCGTCGTATAAGAGCGAAGGATGCGCCATGTACCCGAGTTCATGGCACACTGACCGCACGTCTGTGGTGCCCAGAATCGAGATGATGCCGCGGGTGGGTTGCGCCAGACCGGCGAGCGCGCGCAAGAGCGTGGTCTTCCCCGCTCCGTTGTCGCCCAGGATTACATAGAGCCGTCCCGCGGCAAATTCAGCGCTGACGCCGCGAAGCGCGGCAAAGCGGCCGAACTGCTTGACCACGGCGGTGAGGGTGATGATGGGAGAAACGTCCACGTCAATGGAAGATACCACGTAGGGGCGGGTGCCCTCACCCGCCCGGCGGAGCGAAGCTCCGCCCGGTTCGTAAGGGACTCAATGATGGGATGAAACAGAGCCCTCAGCCGGAGAATTCAACCCCCAGGCGAGCTTCGCTCGCCCGCCCGGACGAGGGCGTCCGGGCCTACGTGGTTTTACATGGAGGATTGTGTGCCTGGCTGCTGGGGCGCGTACTTCGAGGCGCACTTGGCTTGCAGCTGTTTGGCGTGGAAGACGCCGTCGCGGCCAAAGCTGCCATCGGCCAAAGCCTGGGAGTTGTCTTTGAAAGTGTCCGGGGGCGCTTCGGTCCCGCTGTAAACTACCGGCAGCAGCTGATCGTTTTCCACCAGCGAAAATTCCACGCGGGTGCCGGTGCGTTTGATCGAACCCGGCTGGACATTCCCGGCCACGCGCAAATGCTTGGTGTAAGCGCTGTCACCCATGCCCCGCAGTTCCTTGATGGTGACGTAATAACTCTTGCTCTCCTGCACCCCGGTGTACGCCAGATACCCCATGGAGAGCAGGATCAGCGCCACCGCCCCGCCGAACTTAAGATATTTCCGGGTTTCGCCCGCCATAAATAGCCGCCAACGTTAAGACTGTATTCCTGCCGCTGGCGCGGGTCAAGATGTCCGGATGGCCAAGCGCTTGCCAAGCATCGAGCGTGAGTGCCCTGCGGCTTGCGAGCCATGGCGCTGCGCACGCCAGATCCTTCGAGACTGAAGTCTCTCAGGATGACGCCCTCGGGATGAGAGGCTGCTATCCCATCAAGTCATGACCAAACCGCCGATATAATGCAAGCAGTCTTTTTTCCCCAACGAGGTCTGATGATCCATCCCTGGCATGACGTGACCCCTGGCGACAAGTTACCGCAGGAGTTCTACAGCATCGTCGAGATCCCGTTCGGATCGAGCGTCAAGTACGAACTCGACAAGGCCAGCGGGCTGATCAAGCTGGATCGCGTGCTCTATTCCGCTGTGTACTATCCGGCCAACTACGGCTTTATTCCGCAGACGCTGGCAGAAGACGACGATCCCCTCGATGTGCTGGTGCTGTGCCAGGAAGCGGTGGTCCCGCTCACGCTGATTCATGCGCGCACCATCGGGTTGATGACCATGATTGATACCGGAAAGAAAGACCACAAGATCATCGCTGTGGCCACCCAGGACCCGGAATTTAACGCTTACCGAGAAGCTGAGGAGATGCCTCCCCACCGCTCGCTCATGCTGCGGCGCTTCTTTCAGGATTACAAACAGCTGGAAGGTAAAGCGGTCGAGGTGGATCAGATCCAGCCGGCGGCGGAGGCCTATCCCATCATCAACGACGCCTTGCACCGCTACAGCGAGCAGCGCCGCAAGGGCTTCAAAGGATTCGGCGGACACTGACGATTTGGGCTCTTGGCTGGGCTCGGCAGGTGTCTGGTGCCCTGAGCGCAGTCGAAAGGGCGGCGCTACTTGCCTTGAGCGGCCAATGCCGCCTGCTCGCGGCGGGCTTCCTGGGCGGGGATGAAATCGGCGTCGGCACTCTTCCAGAGCAGGAGCAGCTGTTCGTAGGTCCGGGCGGCCGCCGCAGGATCAGTTTGGGTCTGAGCGCGGGCCGTTCCCAGCAGGCAGAGGCCGTAGTCCGGGACCTGCGATGTACCGTTCGCGCCTTCGCCCAGAGAGATGGCGCGATAGCGAGTGCCGGGCTCAAAGTCAGAAACCGCTTGCTGCGGATTCTTCATCTCTAGCGATGCACGGCCGGCTAAGTGAGGAACCTTCGACACCACCAGGTAGGGAGCGGCCGGAGACAAAATGCCCGCGACCTGCTCGGGGTGATGTTGAAGCAGAGCCACGGCGGCCTTCACTTCAGGCAAATAGATTTCGTTGACCAGGGTATTGGTGGGCACTTCCGCGGCCAGGCGTTGAATTTCCGCAAGCGCCGGGCCGGTCTCGCCGCACAGGGCCAGAGCCAGCGCCGAGTCAGGGACAGTCGCGGCGGAATGGTCAAGCGTCAGCCCATGGCGAGCGGAATCGCGAGCCGCCGAACAGTTCGAGACCAGGGCATCGTGCAGGGCCTTGACCGAATAAATTCCGCCCGCGGCATCGGGCAGGTGTTGCTGCTCCGCTCTTTGCGCCGCATGCTCCCATAGCCGGTCGGCGTCATGCATCTTGCCCATGGAAAAGTAAATGGTCGCTGCGCCCGACTCGATGCTGAAACCGTCGGGACGGACGGCAGCCCACTGCACGTGCTTCTCCCAGTCCGGCCGGTTCGACAGGAAATCGTCCGTCATCGCGTTGCTGTGGTAGTTGGTGTCATCGCTGCCGCCCTCGTCCATCGCTTCTTTCAGGTAGCGCTCGCCTTCCTGCAGACGATCCATGCCAATGAGCATACCGGCCGCATTGTTGGCGGCGACGTTGTTCCACTTGGCAATTTCCCACGTCTTCTGGAAGCCGGCAAGGGCCTGTTCCATATCACCCACGAGCCCGTAGGCGTTGGCCAGGTTGTTCCACGCGGCAGCGTCCCGCGGATAGGTCGCTACGAAGAGCTTGTAGGATTGCAGGGCCTTGGGCAAATCGAATTGCTGCAGGGCATATTGCGACTCGATGTACATGCGCTCGCGCTCGGTCACGCGCTCGCGCAGGTCATAGGCCTTCTTCAAATACTCCATGGCCTTGGTGAATGCGCCCTGGTTCCCGTACGCCACACCCAGGCGCGCGTAACCCATGGCAAAACTGGGATCGAGCCGCAGCGCCTCCTGATAGAAGGACGACGCCTGGGGAAAGTCCCGGCCCATGCGATGCTCTTCTTCGCCCAGAGAAAAGGCGTGGAAGGCCTGCAGTGAAGTGGTGGTCACGTTGGTGTAGGGCGTGGACAGCTTCTGGATCGAAGCCATCGACTCGCCCAGCCGGGCGCGCATCGCGGTGGCGCCTTTCGCAACCGCTTGCAGCACTGCAGTCTTGTCCGGAGCGGTTACCTGCTCCCGGGCAAACACTTCTCCGGTGGCGCAATTTACCGCATTGATCGAAATCACATACGACGGCCCCAGATTGGCGATGGTCCCCGAGAGATAGGCTTTCACGCCCAGCCGCTGACCCAGCTGTTGCGCCAGCTCGGGCGTAATTCTTTGCTCGCGGGTCTGTCCCAGATATTGCAGGTTGCTGTGCAGTTCGGCATCGCTCACCAGTTGCAGCAGCGGAGACTGCTCGAGCTGAATCGCCAGCGCTTCCTTCAGTGTGGAATCGAAGACTGCGTCGCCGGTTTGATTGGTGAAGTCGGCAAGAATGAGCTGGTCTTTGTCCGTCAGTTGCACGGCCTGATGCTTGCGCCAGTAGAACCCGCCGGCAAGGATTGCCAGGAGGAGAACTACAGCCGCCGGAAGGATGAATTTCCAGGGTGAGCGCCGGGGTGGAGCAGCGGCAGGAGCCGCGGCCACCGCGCCCGAAGAGGCCGAGGCCACCACGCGCGCCGATCCGCTGGTTCGGTGCGCCGGGGCAGAAGTGCTGTCCAGCGGCGCGGCACCTCCACTGTAAGCGGGCTCGGAAGAAGAACTGGCGGCGGAATTGTGCCCGGACTCCAGGTCCCGCTTGAGACGCCGCAACTCCGACTTGATATCGACCGCATGCTGGTAGCGCAGCTCGCGATCTTTCTCCAGGGCGCGATTAATGATGTCTTCGAGCTTGGCTGGAAGATTGGGGTTCAGCCGGATCGGCGCCAGCGGGGCGCGATTCATGATTGCGTCAAAGATCACTCCGGAAGTTTCTCCGCGAAACGGAACGGCTCCGGTGGCCATTTCATACAGCACGATGCCAAAAGAAAACAGGTCGGTACGGGAATCGAGGGTTTTGCCGCGCACCTGCTCGGGCGACATGTAAGCCACGGTGCCCAGCGCGGACCCCGGACTGGTAAGGTGCTGCTGCGCGTTCGCGTCCTCGGTTTTAGTTACGTCGGTGGGATTCAGCGCGCGGTTCCCTTCGTGTGCCACCTTGGCCAACCCGAAGTCGAGAATCTTGGCCGCCCCGCGCGTGGTCACAAAGATGTTCGCCGGCTTGATGTCGCGGTGCACGATGCCTTTGGCGTGGGCGGCGTCGAGAGCTTCGGCCACGTCAATGCCGATCGAGAGCAGCGTCTCCATCTCCAGCGGCCGGTTGCCGATGAGATGTTTCAGCGTCTCGCCTTCCAGGTACTCCATGACGATGTAAGCCTGGTCGCCCTCTTCCCCGATGTCATAAATGGTGCAGATGTTGGGATGATTCAGGGCAGACGCCGCCTGGGCCTCACGCCGGAAGCGGGTGAGGGCGGTGGGGTCGCGGGTGACGTCCTCGGGAAGGAATTTCAGGGCGACGAAGCGATGGAGGCGCGTGTCTTCGGCCTTGTAAACCACGCCCATCCCGCCACCACCGAGCTTCTCGATCACCCGGTAGTAGGAGATGTTCTGACCGATCATTTCGCCCATGAAGAGATTGCCCGCAACGCCCGGCGGCGGACTTCGGGTGAGCCATCTTAGGGGGAGGGTGTCAATAAAGTCAACGCCGGGAGTCAAGCTGCAACCACGTGGGGACAGCCGCCCCCGGCTGTCCGGCGGAGCAACGCTCCGCTGGATTTGACCGTCTGGAAAAAAATCGAGCTGCGCTCGACTGGGCGGACGACGGCGTCCGCCCCTACATGAGCCTGGTCACCAGACCCGGCAGGCGTTCTCCCGCACCATGGGCTGGCCGGCTTTGCAGTTGAATGCCTTCTGGAATTCGGGCATGTTCTGCACTACGCCGTCCACGCGGTATTTTCCCGGCGAATGCGGATCGACGCTGACCAGCATGCGCGAGTATTCCGGCCGCCGTTTTTCGCACCAGGCACGCCCAAAGCCGAGGAAGAAACGCTGCTGCGGAGTATAGCCGTCGATGGTTTGCGCCGCTGGCCCCGCCTTTCCGTCGGCGATCATCTGCTCCAGGGCCATCAGCGCAACCCGTGCGCCGCCGTTGTCAGCCGTGTTTTCGCCCAGGGTCAGCCTGCCGTTGAGTTTCAGGTCATCCACGGCGACGAAACTGCTGTATTCATCGGCGATGCAGTTGGCGCGCTTCTCAAATTCCGTGCCGTCCTGCGCCGTCCACCAGTCGCGCAGATTGCCCTGGGGATCGAACTTGCGGCCCTGATCGTCGAAGCCATGAGTCAGTTCGTGGCCGATGACGATTCCGATGCCGCCGAAATTCATGGCATCGTCCGCCTGCTTGTCGAAAAAGGGTGGCTGCAGAATGCCGGCGGGAAAGACGATTTCATTTCGCGGCGGACTGTAATACGCGTTCACTGTGGGTGGCGTCATTCCCCATTCGTTGCGGTCCAGCGGCTTGCCGATTTTGGCAATCTGGCGTTTGGCCTCAAATTCGTTGGCGCGCAGGAAATTTCCCAGCAGGTCGCCGCGCTCGATCTTGAGTGAACTGTAATCGCGCCAGACGTCGGGATAGCCGATCTTGTTGCGAATTGCGTCGAGCTTCACTTTGGCCTGCTTTTTCGTCTCCTCCGTCATCCAGGGCAGGGTCCTGATGTCCTGGTCCAGACTTTTTTCCAGCGCGTCCACCATCTTCAGCATGCGCTGTTTGCCATCGGCGCCGAAGGCCTGCTCCACGTAGCGCTGGCCCAGGGCCTCGCCCAGTGCGTTATCGGTGGCGCTCACGCAGCGTTTCCAGCGCGGCTTGATCTCGGACTGCCCGGTCAAGGCCTGCTGCATCTTGAAGTTGGCGTCCACGAAGGGTTTGGAAAGCCAGGGAGCGGAGCCGTCGAGGAGATGCCAGCTTACGTAAGTACGCAGGGCGTCGAGCGATTCCGATTCCAGGACGCTATTCACCTGCTTGAAGAAATCCGGATTGGAAACATTCAACTCGGAAAACCTGGGCGTACCCATGGCAGCGAAGTAACGATCCAGATGGAAATTGGGCGCCAGGGCGATGGCTTCATCGCGGGTCATCTTATGGTCGCGGGTCTTGGGATCGCGGCGCGCGGTGCGGTCCATGGCAGCCTTGGCGAGAGCGGTCTCGATGCGCAACACGGACTGCGCAGAAGCCGCGGCCTGCTGGGGTGATTGTCCGCTCAGCGTGAACAACTGGGTGGCGTATTCCACCAGGCTGGCGCGCGCGGCCGCCATCTTGGGGTCGTCTTTGAGGTAATAGTCCCGATCGGGTAACGACAGACCACCCTGGTCAATGTAGGCGATCACCTCGCCGGCATTGTGCAGGTCAGGTGAGGAATAAAAATTGAACAGCGGATTGGGCCCCAGCAACTGGACCCGAGCCACGGCTTCGATCAGGGCCGCCTTGTCTTTTGCCGCCGCGATGCGTTTGAGTTCGGGCGTCAGGGGCGTTACCCCTCTGGCGTCAACCGCCGTCTCGTCTATGCAGGAACCGTAGTAGTCGCCGATTTTTTGGCTGATGGCATCGCGACCTGCGCTGGCGGCCGACGCCTTCTCCAGGATCTCGCGCATGACCGCGGAATTTCTCTCGCGAATCTCGACAAAGCTCACCCAGGACGTCTGGTCGGGCGGAATTACCGCCGTCTTCAGCCAGTTGCCGCAGGCATATTGGTAGAAATCCACACAGGGATCGACGGTCTTGTCGATGGTGTCGAGATTGACCACTGGTTGAGAAGCGGTCTGGCCGAAGCTGGCTACGGCCAGCAAGACGATTGCCGGCAGAAGGAAGAGCGTGCGCATAGTTGACCTCAGGAAAAGGACTGTTGATTCTAGGGCCTTCGGCTTAGACGGACAAGTGGGGAAAATGTTATGTGATGCTGAAGAGGCAAAGGCCTACCGCAAAGGCCGCAAAAGAATACGCAAAGGTCGCCAAGTGAAGGCGACAAGTCTTGCTTTGCGCCCTTTGCGAGACCTTTGCGCCCTTTGCGGTTATGATTTTCTTCGTCTCTCAAATCGTCCCGGCTTCGCGGCGTATAATCTTCGCAGAAACGCCAAGGAAAAAATTGTCATCATGACTTCCACGAACGGCAGCAACGGACACAGTGTTCCCCGGCCCCGGGCAGAATGGATCGCCAGCCGCAAATCCAGCAATACGGACGGAAATTTTTCCCAGATGCGCTACGCGCGGCGGGGAGTCATCACCGAAGAGATGGCGTACATCGCGCACCGCGAGAAGCTGGCGCCGGAACTGGTGCGCGACGAAGTCGCCCGCGGGCGGATGATTATTCCAGCCAATATCAATCATCCCGAACTGGAGCCCATGTGCATCGGGGTGGCCTCGCTGTGCAAGATCAATTCCAACATCGGCAACTCGGCGGTGACCTCGAACATCGAGGAAGAACTCAAGAAGCTGCACACTTCGGTGCACTTCGGCGCCGATACGGTGATGGACCTCTCCACCGGCGGCAATATCCATGAGATTCGCGAGGCCATTCTGCGGCACTCTCCCGTGCCCATCGGCACGGTGCCGATTTATGAAGCCATCTCGCGGGTCAAGCGGATTGAAGACCTGAACAAGAACGTGATGCTGGAAGTGATCGAAGAGCAGGCGGAGCAGGGCGTGGACTATATGACCATCCATGCCGGCGTGCTCATTCAGTATCTGCCCCTGGTTTCGAAGCGCATCACCGGCATCGTCAGCCGCGGCGGGGCGATTCTGGCGCAGTGGATGGCCCACCATCACCAGCAGAATTTTCTGTATGAGTGCTTTGACGAGATTTGCAAGATCTTCGTCAAGCACGATGTTTCGTTCTCCCTCGGCGACGGCCTGCGGCCCGGCTGCATCGCCGATGCCAGCGACGAAGCCCAGTTCGCGGAACTCAGGACTCTGGGAGAACTCACCAAAAAAGCCTGGGAGTACGACGTGCAGGTCATGATCGAAGGCCCTGGCCACGTGCCGCTGGACAAGATCAAAGAGCAGGTGGACAAGGAAAAAGAGCTCTGCTACGAAGCGCCTTTCTACACCCTGGGCCCGCTGGTAACGGACATCGCGCCGGGTTACGACCACATCACTTCGGCCATCGGGGCGGCCATGATCGGATGGCATGGCGCCGCCATGCTGTGCTACGTCACACCCAAAGAGCATTTGGGTCTGCCGAATGAAAAAGACGTAAAGGACGGCATCATTGCATACAAGATTGCCGCGCACGCGGCCGATCTGGCGCGGCATCGTCCCGGCGCCCAGGACCGCGACGACGCGCTCAGCTATGCCCGCTACACGTTTGATTGGGAAAAACAGTTTGCGCTGTCGCTCGATCCCGAGACGGCGCGCTCCATGCACGACGAGACCCTGCCCGACGACTACTACAAAGAAGCAGCATTCTGCTCCATGTGCGGCCCCAAGTTCTGCTCGATGAACTATTCCAGCAAAGTGGATGAGTACAACAAACAGGTCCACGGGCTGGAGAAAAAAGACTATTCGGAACTGGTGGAGAAACTGGTCAGCCTGAAGTAGGAGTGTAGCCACGTGAAGACCGCCGCCCTCGGCTGTCCGGCTGAGCGAAGCTGAGGAGTCGTGTTCCTTGAAACTCAGTCCAACCACATTACTGCCGAGCTGCGCTCGGCTCGGACAGCCGAGGGCGGCTGTCCCCACGTGGTTCCTGCTATCTGAAATCGGCCGCGCCGTCCCATACCAGCTGCACGGCCACGGCGAAAATCAGGAAGCCGAAGATGCGGGTGATGCCGGCCACCGCGCCCGGTCCCAGCTTCGCCACCAGCGGACCTCCGAGGCGCAGGAACAGGTAAACGCTGAGGGCGAGGGCTGCAATTCCGATCACCATGCCCACGTAGGTGGTCAGGCTGTCGGCGTGCGCGGCCAGGCCCATGACTACGCCGATCGAGCCGGGGCCGGAAAGCATCGGCATTGCCATCGGAGTCAGAGAAATATCGTTTTTTTCGGCGGCCTCGTCAGTCTCCGCGGGAGTGATGCGGGCCGAAGCCGTCACCATGCCCCAGGCGGTGTGGGCCACGATCAGCCCGCCGGCAATCTTCAGCACGGGCAGCGAAATGCCAAAGAAGTTGAGCACAAAGCGTCCGAAGAACATGAAGACCACCAGGATGCCGAGCACATACAGCGCGGTCTTCAGGGCGGTCCAGTTGCGCTCGCGGTCGGGGAAGTCGGCGGTGAGAGCGAAGAACAGCGGAACTCCGCCGAAGGGATTCACGATGGGAAACAGCGCCAGGAAAGTGGCGCCCGCGGCTGAGGGCAAGGTCCTGAGGATTTCGTGCACGGCCGTCCCCGGCGTCATCAGCGATACTCCTGCAACACCTTGGCAGCCCGGTTCAGCGCCGCCGCCAGGACCGCAATTTGCTGCCGGGTCCGTTCCAGGTCATGCTTGTCGATGGCCTCGTTCACTCCCGGAATGACCACCGCGGCATAGCCGGTGTACTGGCCGGGAGCATAGATGACGTGGCGGAACCAGGGGCGGTTGGGCAGTCCGTCGGGAATCAGCAACGCGCGTTCGGCCTGGCGCAGCACCTGATTGAGCCGGGCAGCGCCGCTCCCGGGATTTCCCTGCTTGCGGCGGATCTTGGCCCCGGCCTCCTGAAATTGATGGGCGGCGCGAATCGCGTCGGCAAAATCCGGTTGCTGCCCGCCGAATACCGCCTCCGATTTATGGCGCGCCGCTTCCACATAGGCGCCGATCTCCTTGCCATATTCCTGGTAGTCATAGGGCAGAACATCGGCGTTGGACATGCGGATGACTTCCAGCCCAAATACCCGCGCCATTTCCTGCTCGTAGGCAAAATCGGGATCGCCGAATTTCTTGAACCAGTTGAAGTTGTCGAAGACGGAGTGGTACACGCCATACGATCCGCTCGAACTCACGTCCGACGAAGGCACTCCGAGATGCTGCAGGAAGACGGTATAGTCCGATCCGCTGCCCAGGTCTCCCACCGGCACATCGGATTTGCCCGGCGCGGCCGGGACACGGTCCGTACTGCCGATATCCTGTGTAGGCCTGCGTTCGGTATCGGCTCCCGGCTGGCTGCTCTTTTGCCATTCGTCATAGAGCATGCCGCCCTTGGGGCTGGGCACGACCCGGGTCACGTCACGGATAAACTGCTTGAGCGTGGGCACCGACGATGCCCCGAACTTCGGGCCTGATACCGCGACATCCATGTTGAAGTAAGCCACGGCGTTGGCCAGGTCGGTTTCGTGCTGTTCTCCCCACTCCGTGGAACCGATCAGTCCCTCTTCTTCGCCGTCCCAGCTGCCGAACACAATCGTGCGCTTTGGCTTCCAGCCTGATTTCAGCAGTTCGCCGATGCCGTGGATTGATTCCAGCATTGCGGCGGTGCCGCTGTTGGGATCAACCGCGCCATACACCCAGGCGTCGCGATGATTGCCCGCCACCACCCACTCGTCCGGGAGCTCGCTGCCGCGCACCCGGCCGATCACGTCCCAGATGGTGCGGAATTGGTAGTCCTGTTTGAGGTGCATCTTCACTTTGGTAGGCCCGGGTCCGACGTGGTAGGTGAAAGGCAACGAGCCCTGCCACTCGCGGGGAGAATCCGGTCCGCCCAGGTGCTCGAGAATGGGCCACGCGTCCGCGTAGGAGAGCGGCGTGGTGGGAATTCGGGGCAATTGAGCCGCCTGCTCCGGTGACGTGCGTTTGGAATCCGGCAGCGAGGGCACCGAAGCGATTCCCGGGGTGGTGGGATCGCCGGGATATTGGAACATGTATCCGATGGAACCGCGCTGCACCCCGGTATCGGGACGCCAGGGGCCCTGCGGATATTTATCTCCGTGGCGCCAGCCGTCGTCCGCCGGATCGGAGTAGATGAGCACGCCCGCAGCGCCATGCTCCTGGGCCACGAACGCTTTTACGCCGCGAAAGTTTTGTCCGTAACGCACCAGCACGACCTTGCCCCGAACATCGATTTTCATCTGTTCGAGCTTTTGAAAGTCGGCGGGCGACCCGTAGTTGGCGTAAACCACTTCCGCTTCGACATCACCGGATGGCGACATGCTGTTAAACGGCATCACTACGCGGGGATCATCCTGGTAGGGATCGCCGTTCACCCGCTCGCGGGTGGGGCCGTGCATGGTGACTCCGTCCGGCGCGGTCATGTCCACGCTGATTTCGGCCGGGTAGTTCATCCAGACGCGGTATTCGACGATCTCGGTTTCGAGGCCGGCCTCGCGGAATTTCTGGGCAACGTAGTCGGCCGTTGCCTTGTCCTCGGGAGTGCCCGCCATGTGCGGCGCCTGGGTCAGGATGCGCAAATGCTCTTCGGCAAGCTTGGGATCGGGCACCGCCAGGAAACGGCGCTCGAGCGCCGTCTGATCGGCCGAGTTGTTGAACCCGAACAGGGGTGCTGCATCCTTTGCAGGAAGCGCCGATTGCGAGGTTCCACCCACATTGGAAAGGAAAAGAATGGAAAACAGAACGACAGGAAGAACCGCTGCGGAAATAAATTTCATCGGGCTCCTGGACGGCTGTGGCGGTGGCCAGCTTCAAATTCTGGCGAGGCCATGCAGCACCGTCAACGTTTCGTCGAAATCTGGAAGCTGGTCCACGGGATAGATGCGCGCAAACCGGATCCGCCCCGCTCTTGTCGATTACAAAAATGGCGCGCTCGCTGGCCCCCTGGAACGGATCGGTCTCCCGCAACACTCCATACTCCCGGCTGATGGCTCCGTGCGGCCAGAAGTCACTGGCCAGCAGAAAATCGAAGGGACCGATCTCGCGCTCCCAGGCGGCCGCATTCATGATGTGATCGACACTGATGCCGAGCACGTCCGCCTGCCGGGCCTCAAGCTTTTCCCGCTCCACCTGGTAAGTGACCATCTGCCGGGTGCTGACCGGGTCCCAGTTTGAGGGGTAAAAGGCCAGTACCAGGTTGCGCCGGCTGCGTTGCTCGGAGAGGCGGAATTGTTTTCTTACGCCGCCCATCAGGACTGGAACATCGAAGTCGGGCGCCATGTCGCCGGCCTGCAACAAAGTTGTTCACCTCATGCCCAGTGTCCGGCCCACACCTAACGTATCTGGCCGCTGCCCCTTACTTCGTACTTGGCCGAAGTCAGTTCAGCCAGGGCAAAGGGCCCGCGGCAGTGCAATTTCTGGGTGCTGATGCCCATTTCCGCGCCGAAGCCGAATTCTCCTCCGTCGGAGAAGCGGGTCGAAGCGTTCCAGTACACCACCGCCGAATCCACCAGCCGCAGAAACAGGCGCGCCTGCGCTTCGTCGCGGGTCACAATCGCTTCCGAGTTTTTGGTGGAGTAGCGGTTGATGTGGGCAATCGCGTCTTCGATGCCGGCGACAACCCGGACCGCGATGCACAGCCGCAAATATTCTTCGCTCCAATCCTGAGCTTCGGCGGCGCCGACACGCATTCCGGCGGCCAGGCGGCGAGTCTCGTCGTCGCCCCGCACTTCGACCCCGGCATCAAGCAGCTTCTTGACGATGCGGGGAACATATTCGGCCGCGATGCTCTGGTGCACCAGCAGCTTCTCCGCTGAATTACACACCGACGGACGCTGCGTCTTGGCATTGATCACGATGCCATCCGCCATTGCGAAATCCGCCGACTCGTCCACAAAGATGTGGCAGTTCCCTGCCCCGGTCTCGATCACAGGCACGGTGGCGTTCTCCGCGACATAGGAAATCAGGCCGGGACCGCCGCGCGGAATGAGCACGTCCACCAGGCCGCGCGCCTTGATCAGTTCATGGACCGAATCGCGAGTACTCGAATCCAGCAGCTCGATTGCGCCCTCTGGAACTCCATCCACGCGGTTCAGGATCTCGACCAGGCGCTGATTGCTGTGAACTGCTTCCTTGCCGCCGCGCAGCACGATGGCGTTCCCGGTCTTGAGCACCAGGGAGGCGCAATCCACCGTCACATTCGGCCGCGATTCGTAGATGACACCCACCACGCCCAGAGGCACGCGCACTTTGCGGATGCGCAAACCGTTGGGGCGAGTCCACTCCGCGATGGTCTCACCCACCGGATCCGGAAGACCGGCCACTTCACGCACGCCCGACACCATGGCCGCGATGCGCTCCGGGGTGAGCAAGCAGCCGGTCGCGCATGGCGCCGGTGAGTCCGGAGGACTCCAGGTCTGTCTGGTTCGCTGCCAGTAATGCTTGCGGCATCGGCAGCAATCGCGTCCGCCATCGCCAGCAGGATGGCATTCTTCTGCGCGGTCGTCAGCTGTGCCATCCGGGTTGCCGCGCTCTGCGCGCGCAGCAGCTTGTCGCGGGTCGAGCTGGGAGTGCGGACGCTAGTTGCCATCGGAAGACTTTCTTTTCTGCGGCGGAAAATAAGTACCAATCTTGCGCTCGAGCGCCCACGGAATGGCGTGCGCATGGCGTCCGTTGGCAATGGCGACGCTGGCGCCGGCTTCGCTGGCCAGCTTGGCCGCGCGCAGCT
The DNA here is from genome assembly GCA_963699935.1 of Terriglobia bacterium. Lineage (GTDB taxonomy): Bacteria > Acidobacteriota > Terriglobia > Terriglobales > Acidobacteriaceae > JAIQFF01. Next base: position 849,350 of record CAVOVU010000006.1, on the reverse strand, counting down.
TGGAGCGCATGCCTCCCGTGCCCAGTTTGCCCTGGCCGTTGCAGACGGCTTCCATGGGGGCGGTCAGCTTGCTGATTGTGCGCAACAGGCGCGGACGCTTGCCGTTGGGAAAGTAGAAACCATCGACATCGGTAAGCAGCAGCAACCAGTCGGCCTTGACCGCGGTGGCCAGCAGGGCGCTCAGTTCATCGTTGTCGCCGAAGGCTCCCACCAGTTCGCGCACCGAAACGCTGTCATTCTCATTCACCACCGGCACCACGCCCAGCTTCAGCAATTCATGCAGCGCATTCTGCAAATTGCGATAGCGGATAGGCGAGGTGAAGTCGTCGCTCGAAAGCAACAGCTGGGCGACGACCTTCTTGCCGAAAAAAAGCTGCTCGTAGGTATGCATCAGGAGGCTCTGCCCGACCGCGGCGCAGGCCTGCATGAGCGGAACCGTGGAGGGCCTTTGGCGAAGGCCGAGATGGGTCATGCCGGAAGCGATGGCCCCGGAACTGACGATCAGATATTCGTGCCGCGAAAGATCGAGCTGATCGACCAGCGCCCGCATGCGGTTAGTGTCGATGCGGCCGCCGGGCGCGATCAGACTGGTACCGACTTTGACCACGAGGCGCATGTTAAGGCTTCTAATTTAACAATTAAGACGAATTTGGGCGAATGGGGGCGTCCCGCTCGTGCTGCAGAACGACCGGTGACGCCGCACGAGCAAGGACGCTCGCGCCCACATTTCTCGGGTTAAACTATTTTCATGGCGGTGCAGGATTCGACCCAGCGCTTTTCGTCCCGAGTGGGAAATTACGTGCGGTATCGGCCGGGGTATCCGGCTGCCGTTATTGATCTGCTGAAGAAGGAATGTGGTCTGACTCCTGCCTCCGTAGTCGCCGATATCGCTTTCGGTACTGGCATCTTCACCCGCATGCTGTTGCAAAACGGAAATCGCGTGTATGGCGTGGAGCCGAATTCCGATATGCGCAAAGCCGGGGAAGAATTTCTGCGTTCGTACCCGAAGTTCACCAGCGTGGCGGGCACGGCCGAAGCTACGACGCTGGACGATCACAGTGTCGATTTTGTAACCGCGGCCCAGGCGGCGCACTGGTTCGATCGAGAGAAGGCACGCCGCGAATTCATTCGCATCTGCCGGCCCGGCGGCTGGACGGTGCTGCTCTGGAACGAACGGCGAACGGGATCCACGCCGTTTCTCCGGGCGTACGAGGAGTTGCTGTTGGCGTATGGCACCGACTACCAGGAAGTTCGCCACGAGCGAACTACGGAGCAGATAGAGACCTTGTTCGCGCCCTCGCCATTTCAGTTCCGAACTTTTGAATATCAGCAGCAGTTCGACTATCCGGCACTGGAGGGGCGACTACTGTCGTCGTCCTACACGCCACAACCCGGCGAGACCAAGTTTGCGCCGATGCTGCGCGAATTGCGGCGAATGTTCGACGCGCACCAGGCGGATGGTCGAGTAGCGTTCGAGTACGACACCCGGGTGTATTACGGACAGTTGGCTTGAGCCTCCAGCTGGAAGCATCGACCACCAAGGACACGAAGATCCACGAAGGAAAGAGCGTCGGACAGGGAAATGTCGAAGGGGGTGTCCGACCCACACAATCCCCTTAGTACGGAGAGCGCATGGCCAGTGATAAGACGTTTCACATGACGCCCGAGGAATTCCGGCAGCACGGACACGCGGTGGTGGACTGGATCGCTGACTACTACGCGCGCATCGAGTCGTATCCGGTGCTCTCACGCGCCCAACCGGGACAGATTCGGGCATCGCTGCCGGCTGATCCTCCGCTGCAGGGTGAACCCTTTCCCGCGATTCTTGCCGACATCGAAAAACTGATTCTGCCCGGCATCACGCACTGGCAATCACCCAATTTCTACGCCTACTTTCCTTCGAATGCTTCGGGTCCGGCGATTCTCGGCGACCTGCTTTCTTCCGGCCTGGGCGTGCAGGGAATGCTGTGGGCCACCAGCCCCGCCTGCACGGAACTGGAGACCCATGTGCTCGACTGGCTGGTCCACATGCTGGACCTGCCGCAGAAGTTTCTTTCCACCAGCAGTGGCGGAGGCGTGATCCAGGACACGGCTTCGAGCGCGTCGCTGTGCGCGCTGCTGGCGGCGCGGGAGCGGGCCACCAACTTTGCCAGCAACCAGCGCGGCTGCGACGGCAAGCTGGTCGCCTACACGTCGTCGCAGGCCCACTCTTCGCTGGAGAAAGGCGCCCAGATCGCCGGCATCGGACGGGACAACCTGCGTCTGATCGAGGTTGACGAGAATTTCGCCATGCGCCCCGAGGCGCTGGCTCGGCAGATCGAACAGGACCGCCGCGCGGGCCTGGTCCCGTTCTTCGTATGCGCCACGGTGGGCACAACGTCGTCGAATGCGATTGACCCGGTGCCTGAAATTGCCCGCATCTGCGCGCGAGCACAAGCTCTGGCTGCACGTGGACGCCGCCATGTCCGGCACCGCCGCGCTTTGCCCTGAATTCCGCCATACCCACGCCGGCCTCGAATTTGCCGACAGCTACTGCTTCAATCCGCACAAGTGGATGTTCACAAATTTCGACTGCGATTGCTTTTACGTCGCGGACCGCAAGGCCCTGATCCAGACTTTGAGCGTACTGCCCGAATACTTGCGCAACCAGGCCACAGAAGCCGGCGCGGTGATCGACTATCGCGACTGGCAGATACCACTGGGGCGCCGCTTCCGGGCACTCAAGTTGTGGTTTGTGATCCGGCACTATGGCGTAGAAGGCCTGCAGCACCACATCCGGCAGCACGTCGCATGGGCGCAGCAGTTCGTGGGCTGGGTGAGGAAAGACGACCGCTTCGAGCTGGCCGCGCCCGCGCCGTTGAACCTGGTGTGCTTCCGTCACCGGGGCGGAGACGAGATCAACCAGTCCTTGATGGACCGCCTCAACCGCAGCGGAGATCTTTATCTTACGCATACCCGACTGGACGGTCGCCTGACCCTGCGGCTATGCGTGGGTCAGACCAATACCACGGAGCGGCATGTTGAGAAAGCCTGGAAACGAATTCAGGAAGAAGCTGCGAAGCTGGGTTGATTCAGAATGGGGTCTGGTGTGGGTCGGACACTCTTGTCCGACGCCTTTGACTTTGACTGGTCTTTGAAAGACCAGTGATCGAGATCCACTTGAACGGCGACAGTTGTTAAACCGTCGGCTTTACCGTGACACCTGCACAAGCGGGACGCTCGCGCCTACATGACCAGATCCCGACGTGCCTTGCGGGCGAGGTACTTCCCCCGGCCGGTAAGAAAGCGTGCCAGGGAATCCGCCACGCCTTCCAGCAGCACCCGGTCCTCCGCTCCGAACGCACCCTCGCGATCGCTCTCCACGCTTAGCACTCCCAGTTCCCGCGAAGCCAACTTCATCGAGATCAGAATCTTGGAACGGGTTTCCGGCAGCGCCACTTCACCTGGGACGTCTCGGCCTGCACCCAACGACTGCTGGGACGCGCCTTCCCCGACCGCCAGGAAGATGCCGACCCAGGCATAATGCCGTCCGCGGCATAGCAGATCGATCACATCCTCCAGTGGAGAATGACGCGCGGAGGGCCGGCTGGCCGCGAGCGAACGCTCGACGTCAGCCAGCAACTGGCGGGTGGGACGATAAACTTTCAAGGGCGAGTCCTGAGGGGCAAGAAGAAATCGAGGCCAGTGTAACGGCAGGTGCGGCGAGGGTCAACGGTTTTGGTGCCCGCCGGAAGTCAGCATTTGGCACTTGGCAATTGGCACTTGGCCAGTTCTATGGCTAGGTGCCAATTGCCAAGTGCTGACTTTCTCCTACCTCTTCTCCAATTCCTTGGGCTTGTCGGGAACGGAATTCGCGGAAGCGGCGGGGCGCCAGGCGGTCGTATTGGCGCCGGCGGCCGGATTTACTCCGAAATCCCATACGTACAGGTTCATTCCATCTTTCCCCAATAATTCGATCACCGCATACTCACCCGGCTCGAGGTCGTTCGACGGAGTAACTTTGACCCAGCCGCCGGTGAGCCTGGTCGCGGTGGTCGGAACCAGCTTCTGTTCCTGGCTGACTTTGCCGTAGATCGCGATCTTGATGTCACCGACGATGCGCTTGTCCTTGTTGCTTTGCAGGCGCACGATCTTGAAGCGGTCCCAGGCCAGTTGCTCTTCTTTTGATTTCTCGGCAATCTGGGTGGCTTTGTCGAGCTGGTCCTGCTGCTCGAGATTGACATAGATCGCCGGCACAGTAACGTGCGCCTGGATCTTGGCATGCAAGCCGGGCAGTTCGATGGTCTGCTTGGCGCTGGCAATGGGATTGATGGTCGCCCGCAGGATGTTGCCCTTCATGTTCTTGTTGAGTTCGCCGCTGCTCTGTTGCAGTTCGACCAGCTGGGGCTGGGTCTGGAAAGTATCGAGGAGAATCACGCCGCCGTCGTCGGGCAGGCGCAAACCCGGCGCCACGTGGGGAGATCTGGCTTCGTCGGCCTGGCGCTCGGCCTCTAACTCCTTGTCGAGTGCCACCGCTTCGGGGGCGGGTTTGCCCGCGGCGCGGTCCTTTTCGTATTTGTCGGTGGCCGCCCAATCCACCAGGGAATTCGGGACTTCTTCCCACTCGTTACGCTCCGCGCTCAGGTAGCGCACGCGGTCGCCTTTCACCTCCCATTTGGTGGCCAGCTGGTAGGTGCCGTCTTTGAGAATGAGGCGCTTGGCGAGCTGCTGCGAGAGGGCGGGCGTGCCCGCCAACAGGAACAATGTCGTTCCCGCCACCAGGCCGATCGCGAGGCGATAGAGCTGACGCATAGAGTCAACTACTTAGATGCAGCCTTAGTTGCCCAGTGTACTCCGCAGCCGGGCGCGTCGGCTGGCCTTCACTTTGCGGCCTTTGCGGTCTTTCTTTGCAGCCTCTGCGGTTCAGCTTTTTGAAGGTTTTCAGGGCGGGTCAGACCCTTTACCGTAAAGGACGCAAAGGAAGACCGCAAAGATCGCTAAGACGAGAAACTATTTCTCGTCAGCGGAAAACATTTCTGGCATAATTGGTCGTGCACCCATCCTGCACAAAATTTCAAAGACAACTTAAGGTGAGGAATCGATGTCGGCAAAGTACATCTTTGTGACCGGGGGAGTGGTGTCTTCATTGGGCAAGGGACTGGCGGCAGCCTCGATTGGCTGCCTGCTGGAAAGTCGCGGGCTCAAAGTCAACCTGATGAAGTTTGATCCTTACCTCAATGTCGATCCCGGCACCATGTCGCCCTTCCAGCATGGCGAGGTATTCGTCACCGACGACGGGGCTGAGACCGATCTCGACCTGGGCCACTACGAACGCTTCACCCACGCCAAACTTTCCCGCGATAACAACTGGACCACCGGGAGAATTTACGAACAGATCATCGCCAAGGAGCGGCGTGGCGATTATCTGGGTAAAACGGTGCAGGTGATTCCTCACGTCACCAATGAAATCAAGGCTGCGATGAAGAAGGTGGCGCAGGATGTGGATGTCGCCATCGTCGAAGTCGGAGGCACGGTGGGCGATATCGAATCGCTGCCCTTCATGGAAGCCATCCGGCAGATGCGGCAGGAACTTGGCCGCGACCACACCTTGTTCATGCACGTGACCCTGGTGCCGTTTATCGCCGCGGCCCAGGAACTCAAGACCAAGCCGACGCAGCACTCGGTGAAAGAACTGCTCAGCATTGGGATCCAGCCTGACATTCTGCTGTGCCGCACCGACCGGTTTCTCTCTAAAGAGATCAAGTCGAAAATTGCGCTGTTCTGCAACGTGGAAGAAGAAGCGGTCATCACGGCCAAAGACGTTGCATCCATCTACGAAGTGCCGCTGGTGTTCTCGCGTGAAGGGGTGGATTCGCTGGTGCTGCGCTACCTGCGCCTGGAAGCGAAGGATCGCGACCTCAAGGATTGGGAGGACATCGTCCACCGCGTCTATAACCCGAAAGCCGAAGTCACGATCGGAATCGTGGGCAAGTACGTCGAGTACGAAGATTCGTACAAGTCATTGAAAGAGGCGCTGGTCCACGGTGCGCTGGCGCACAACCTGAAGCTGAACCTGAACTGGATTGAAGCTGAAGGTCTCGAAACCGGAGACCGCACCTACGAAGAACAGCTTGCCGACTACGACGGGCTGCTGGTGCCGGGCGGCTTTGGTAAGCGCGGCATCGAGGGCATGCTGATTGCCATCCGTTACGCCCGCGAAAGAAAGGTCCCATATTTTGGCATTTGTCTCGGCATGCAAACCGCCTGTATCGAATTTGCCCGCAACGTCTGCGGGCTGGCGGACGCCAACTCCAGCGAATTCGATCCCGCGACGCCGCACCGCGTGATCTACAAACTGCGTGAACTGCGCGGGGTTGAAGAATTGGGCGGAACCATGCGACTGGGAGCCTGGACCTGCAAGATCGAACCCGACACGCTGGCGTACAAGATCTATGGCAAGCTCGAAATCAGCGAACGTCATCGCCACCGCTACGAATTCAATCGCGAATATGAAGAGACGCTGACTGCAGGCGGCTTGCGGATTTCCGGATCGACGCCGGACGGAACTTACGTCGAGATGGTGGAATTGCCCGATCACCCCCACTTCATCGGCTGCCAGTTCCATCCCGAATTCAAATCGAAGCCGCTGGAGCCGCATCCGCTGTTCAGAACGTTCATCGGGGCCGCGTACGAGCATGGACTCAAGCGGCGGGCAGAGAAGGCGGCTTCCGCAGTGGAGATGTTCCACCGGCCGGAAAAGGTTGGCAAAAGATAGTTAACCACGGAGGACGCAGAGGACACCGAGGAAAGCTCAAGACCGGTTGATTTCCCCTGTGTCCCCTGTGTCCTCCGTGGTTCGAACATGACCACTTCCTTTCAACTCGACAATGTGCGGATCGGCGCAGGAAACCTGTTTCTGATTGCCGGGCCCGTGCGTTATCGAGAGCGAGAAGCATGCGATCTTCATGGCGGAAGTGATCAAGGGCGTCACGCGTTCACTGAATTTTCCGTTCATCTTCAAGGCGTCGTACGACAAGGCCAATCGCACTTCCATTCGCAGCTATCGCGGACCGGGACTGGCGGAAGGCCTCCGCATCCTGAAAAAAGTGAAAGATGAAGTGCACGTACCGATTCTTACCGACGTGCACGAAACCGCCGACGTCGCCAAGGTTGCGGAAGTTGCGGACATACTGCAGATTCCAGCCTTCTTATGCCGTCAGACTGATCTGGTTGTGGCCGCGGCCATGACGGAGCGCGTGGTCAATATCAAGAAGGGCCAGTTCGTGTCGCCCGCCGATATGCGGCATATCGTGGAGAAATGCCGCACCGCGGGCAACGACAAAGTCTTCGTCACCGAGCGCGGATCGAGCTTCGGGTACAACAATCTCGTGGTCGATATGCGTTCGCTGGCCATCATGCGAAAGTTTGTTCCCGTGGTTTTCGACGCCACCCATTCCGTCCAACTGCCATCGTCGGCCGCTGATGGAGATCACGCGGTCAGCGGAGGACAGCCGGAATTCATTCCCGTCCTGGCGCGCGCGGCGGTGGCTGCAGGTGTGGATGGAATCTTCATGGAAGTTCACGACAATCCGAAGGACGCCAAGTCCGACGGGGCCAACGCGCTGGAATCAACCCGGCTGCGTGAGGTATTGAAAGAGTTGCAGGCGGTACAGAACGCGCTGGCAGCGGCGCACGTCAAGCCGTGAACTGGCCTCGCCCCGTAAATCTGCTACCATTCCGCCGTGCGTTTGAGCTTTACCCTAGAGGCCGCAGATGAAACATCTCTCCTGATCCCCTTTCGCCGCCAGTTCTGCTCACTACGCTCACGGCGTCCAGCGCGCAAACCGCCGCAAACGCGGCGCCCCTGCGAGTCGCGATCGCGGGTATGGTCCACGGCCACGTCGAAGGTTTCCTCCAGCACTCACTGCATCGCGCTGACATCCAGATTGTCGGAATTGCCGAGCCTGACCAGCAGGTCGCGGCACGCTATGCGGCTAAATTCAATCTCGACCGCGGCCTGCTCTTCACTGATCTGGAAGACATGCTGCAGAAGACGCACCCGCAGGCCGTCCTGGCCTACACCAACACTTACGATCACCGCAAGGTGGTGGAAATCTGCGCCCGGCACGGCGTCCCGGTCATGATGGAAAAGCCGCTGGCGGTCAGCGCCGAGGATGCACACGCCATCGCCGATGCCGCGCGCAAAGCCGGCATCCAGGTGCTGGTGAACTTCGAGACTTCGTGGTATCGCAGCAACCATGCGGCCTACGACATGGTCCACGACAAAAGCATAGGCGACATTCGCAAGGTGGTCGTCCACGACGGTCACCAGGGACCGAAAGAAATCAACGTACAACCCGAATTCCTGGCCTGGCTTAACGATCCCAAGCTGGATGGCGGCGGAGCGCTCTATGACTTCGGCTGCTATGGCGCTGATCTGATGACCTGGCTGATGGATGGGCAGCGTCCCACTTCGGTGACCGCAGTCACCCAGCAGATCAAGCCGGAAATTTATCCGCGAGTGGATGACGAGGCCACCATCATCCTGACTTATCCCAAGGCGCAGGCCATTCTTCAAGCCTCGTGGAACTGGCCGTTCGATCGTAAAGATATGGAAGTGTATGGCCAGACCGGCTACGTGATCACCGTCCGCCGCGACGACCTGCGGGTGCGACTGAAGGGAGGAGAAGAGCAACAGGTGGCGGCCAAGCCGATTGCAGCTCCTTATGACGACTCGTTATCGTTGCTGCGGGCAGTCGTCCTGGACGGAGCTGCGCCGGGCGCGCCTTCGTCTTTAGAAACCAACGTGATCGTAGCTGAAATCCTGGACGCAGCCCGGCGCTCCGCCGCGTCGGGAAAATCGGTTCGCCTCGCGGGAGATTAAATTTCGCGATGTAAATGTGGGCGCGAGCGTCCCGCTCGTGCAGGGATGCGCAGGGCCTGGCGTTGGAGAGCGTTTGGCAGGGCGACACATGGTTCTCTCCCGCACGAGCGGGGCGCTCGCGCCTACATTATTATTTCAGCCTGATGCATATCGCTTTCGCCATCGCCGGAATTGTTTCCATCCTTGGCATCCTGCTGGATGCGTTCGAAACCGTGGTGTTGCCACGCCGGGTGCAGCGCAGTTTTTTCCGCCTGACCAGCTGGTTCTACCGGCGCACCTGGATCCCGTATCGCGCACTCGCCCGCCGCATTCCGTCGCGGGCGCGGCGCGAGAATTTTCTTGGCTACTTCGGACCGCTGTCGCTCATCTTCCTGCTGATTTTGTGGGCAGCCGGGCTGATCTTTGGTTTCGCCCTGCTGCAATATGGGGCCGGCGAACACTTCCGCCTGGGCAGCGAGCCGCTTACTTTTGGCGTGCTGGTGTACCACAGCGGCGAAACTTTTTTCACCCTGGGCTACGGGGACATCATCCCCAGTTCCGGCGTGGCCCGCGCCCTGGCAGTGATCGAGTCCGGCCTGGGCTTCGCGTTTCTCGGCGTGGTGATCGGTTATTTGCCGACCATTTATTCCTCATTCTCCCGTCGCGAGATCGAGATTTCCCTGCTCGATGCGCGGGCGGGCTCGCCTCCATCGGCGGCTGAATTATTGTCACGGTTTGGAAACTGTCCGCAACAAGCGGTGCTCGACCAGATTTTCAAAGACTGGGAACGCTGGGCCGCGGAAGTGTTGGAGAGTCATCTTTCTTATCCGGTGCTGAGTTTTTTTCGCTCGCAGCACAATAATCAATCGTGGCTGGGGGCGCTGATCACGATTCTGGATGCGACCGCGCTGGTCATCGCGGGCGTGGACGGGTTGCGCTTCGAACAATCCAAGATCACCTTCGCCATGGCACGGCATGCGGTGGTTGACCTCGCCCAGGTGGTGAATGCGCGTTATGCGCCGGCCGCCGATGACCGGTTGCCCGCGACCGGAACTGGACGGCTGCGCGAAAGTCTGGCAGGGCGTGGAGTAAAGCTGCGCGAGGGCGCTGCATTCGACGAGAAGCTGACCCATCTGCGCTCGCTGTATGAGCCGTATGCCGTTGCCATTGCGGCCAATCTGTCGATCACGCTGCCGCCATGGATTCATCCCGAGAAACAGAAGGACAACTGGCAGGCCGGCCCCTGGGACCGGGCCATCCAGGCCCGAAGTCTGGCGGGGCGGGTGCAGAGTATGGATGATCATTTTTAAAGCAGCTGTCAGCTTTCAGCTCTCAGCTTTCAGTCGCCACGAAACTGGGGCCGGCGATTCTTGCGCAAGCTGAGGTGCTGACAGCCGAGAGCTGAGACCTCGATTCCGCGTGCTAACATCTTTTCCTTCATGAAACACATTGGCGAAAACGTCGTCCGGATCGAGGCTGAGGCGTTGCGCGCGCTGGCCGACCGCATTGCCGGACCCATGGCGGAGGCTTTCATCAAAGCCGTCGAACTGATCTCCGCCTGCAGCGGCCGGGTGGTGGTCACCGGCATGGGCAAGAGCGGCATCATCGCGCGCAAGATTGCGGCCACGCTCAGTTCTACCGGAACTCCGTCGTTGTTCATGCATCCCGTGGATGCGGTGCACGGAGACCTGGGCATGGTGGTTCGTGGCGATGTGGTGATGGCGCTGTCAGCCAGCGGCGAGACGGAAGAAATTCTGCGGTTGCTGGCAACCCTCAAACGGCTGCAGGTGCCGCTGATCAGCTTGACTGGGGATGCGGTGTTTGACTCACAAAAGCCGCGGGCGAGGGCGCCCGCGACCACACAGGCAACCCAAAAGATATCCACTCTGGCGGCGGCGGCGGATGTTGCTCTGGATTGCTCCGTGGCCAAGGAAGCTTGCGGGCTCGGCCTGGCGCCGACCGCTTCGACCACCGCCATGCTCGCTCTGGGCGATGCGCTGGCCATGACTCTGGCCGAGAAGCGCGGCTTCAAGGAAGAAGACTTTGCCAATCTGCATCCCGGCGGAAAACTGGGCAAGCGCCTGGCGCGGGTAGAGTCGCTGATGCACACCGGCGAAGCCGTGCCCCGAGTGACGCCGCAAACCCGGATGCCGGATGTGATCTATGAAATGTCCAGGAAGAAGCTGGGCGTGACCGCCGTTGTGGACGGCCAGACTCTGGTGGGAGTGATCAGCGATGGCGATCTGCGGCGGTTGCTGGAAAAGCGCGGCAAAGATGTATTGGATCTCAGCGCGGCTGAATGCATGACCGCGAAGCCGAGAACGATTGGCGCCAACGAGTTTGCGGCGACGGCGCTGGCGTTGATGGAAGAAAAGAAGATCACATCCCTGGTAGTGGTGGATACCGAGCAGTCAGTTGTTAGGCATTGTCCACCTGCACGATTTGTGGGGAACGGAGATGATGTAGGAATTGAATCATTGAGAGATTGAGTCATTGGATCATTCACATCCTTCTATGAATTCGCTGGAGAGGGCTGAGGCGCTCAAAGACCGGACCAAGCAGTTCGCCATTCGCATCGTTGCCGTTGCTCGATCCTTACCGGCATCGCGAGAAGGTAATGCCATGGGCAACCAGTTGCTTCGCTCGGGCACTGCTGTGGCCGCTAACTATCGCGCTGTCTGCCGGGCACGCTCACGAGCAGAGTTCATATCGAAAATGAGCATCGTTGTGGAAGAGGCCGACGAGACTGCCTTCTGGTTGGAACTTCTAACCGACACCAAAGTCATCTCGAAAGACAAACTGGCGCCCCTGTTGAAAGAGGCAAATGAATTGCTAGCGATCTGTGCTGCCTCGCTCCGCACGGCAAAGTACAATAAGCAGGGAGCCTGATGTCAATGATTCAATGATTCAATCTCTCAATGGTTCAATCCTATGTATCACTACGACCCAAACACCGCATTGGAAGAACTGACGGAAGACGCGACACTGCCGAACCCCGTCCACGTGCGCGATATGATCCTGCGCAAGAAGCTTGGCCCGGACAAGTCGCTGGAATTGAATCGCCTGTTTGTCGAATATCAGAAGTTTTTCGGCGAGGCGCAGAAGCTGGGGAAAGAGATATTGAAGCAGTTGGCGGATTAGCGGCCAGAAATGCGATCATCTCTTCTCGCGTAAATCCTGCTTCCCTCAGCAATGAGAGCGGCGTTCCCTTAGGCATGTCCCGGTTGTGCTTCGGGACAACGGAGGGCGTTTGAAGCGGATGATAAAACAAATGCTTCCGAAGAGCGATCAGAACAAACCACTCTTCCAGAAACTTAACGCTGGCCGAACAGCAGGAGCTTCGCCATGCCGGAAACCTCGTTCAGAGTTGACCTTCTATTAAACTCCGAAGACTGTTTTCTAGTGGGAGTATTCCAGCTCCAGGGACGTACCAGGGTTTCGTCGTCGGTGGGAATCGGTTCCTTGTGCTTCTTGAGGCTTTCGATATAGCCGGCTATTGCGTCCTTAGCCATGGTTCGCGCCTCTGTCAATGTGCGTCCATACGTGACGCAACCAGGCAGGGCGGGCACCAGCGCCGTGAATCCGCCGTCGGGTTCTGGTCGAAGCATGATGTTGTAGTGGTAGCGCGTTTTGGCCATTGGGTTTACGCGATTCTATCTTGGCAGGGGAGGCGAGTCAAAAACGGCTGGAGACAGGCCCATCGAACATAGGTTGTAGGCAAGCTCCAGCTTTGCTCGCCCGCCCGGACGAGGGCGTCCGGGCCTACGCGAGCAGAGGCCAGGCCACTCATCATTTACAATAATCAATTCCCTACTACCCAGGACCCCTAACTATGCATCGCTGGTCTCAACTCTTTATTCCTACTCTGCGCGAGGCGCCGGCGGACGCTGAAGTCGCCAGCCACAAATTTCTGGTGCGGGCCGGATACATCCGCCAGCTGGCTGCCGGAATTTACTCCTATCTCTTCATGGGACAGCGCTCTTTCAACAAGATCATGGGCATTGTTCGCGAAGAGATGGACAAAATCGGCCAGGAGTTCTATCTGCCGGCGATTCATCCCCGCGAACTGTGGGAGGCCAGCGGGCGCTGGGCCGTGATGGGCGACACCATGTTCCGGCTGAAAGACCGCAAGGGCGCCGATCTGTGTTTGAGCATGACGCACGAAGAGGTCATGACCGAGATTGCGCGCAAGGAGCTGCGCAGCTACAAGCAGCTTCCCCAAATCTGGTACCAGATTCAGAGCAAGTTCCGTGATGAAGCCCGGCCCAAGTCCGGCCTGTTGCGGGTGCGGCAGTTCATCATGAAAGATTCGTACTCTTTCGACATCGATGCCGCCGGCCTGGATGTTTCCTACCAGAAACATTACGACGCCTACTGCCGCATCTTCGACCGCTGCGGTTTGAAGTACATGGTGGTCGAAGCGGACTCAGGCGCGATGGGCGGATCGCAGTCGCACGAGTTCATGGTGCGGACGCCAGCGGGCGAAGACCGGATCGTGAGCTGTGAAAAGTGCAAGTACGCCGCCAACCTGGACAAGGCAACGTCGAAGCTGGCAGCAGTCGAGGACCTCAAGTCCGAGGGCGACGGCAAGCCGCTCGAAGTCCACACGCCCGGGATGAAGACCATCGAGGATGTCGCCAGATTCCTGGGCGTTTCGCCCGCGAACAAGATCAAGACGCTGGCACTGATGACGGAAACCCTCGATCCGAAGACGGGCAAGACATCGGCGCGGGCGGTGATATTGCTGATGCGCGGCGATCATCAGATGAATGAAGTCAAGTTGTCGGCCGCACTGGGAGGCAAGGAAACGCGTCCCATGCAGGAAGAGGAAATCCGGCAGCTGTTTAATTCTCCGGCCGGATTCCTGGGGCCCATCGGCATTGCGTGGGCCAAGGACATGAACGACGCTCAGCGTCCACTGTTGCTGGTGGACAAGGCGCTCGAAGGCCGCACCAACCTGATCGGCGGGGCCAACAAGGAAGACTATCATTTGAAAAACATCACCCCGGGCCGCGACTTCCAGCCCACCGCGTATGTCGATCTGCGCAGCGTGACCGCGGGAGAAGACTGCCCCAATTGCGGCGGGACCCTGCGCATTGACACCGCGGTTGAGATCGGCCACATCTTCAAACTTGGCTACAAGTATTCGCGAGTCCATGGGCGCGCGCGTGCTGGACAAGAACGGCAAAGAGGTCACGCCCATCATGGGCAGCTATGGCATTGGGATCGAGCGCATCCTGACTGCCGCGGTGGAGCAGGACAACGATGAAAACGGTTTCTGGCTGCCGCCGCACGATTGCGCCTTTCGAAATCGTAGTGACACCCACCAACGTGGGCGACGAGAAACTTCTGAGCACTGCCGTGGACATCGCCCAGCGCCTCGAGGCCGCTGGCTACGAAGTACTGCTCGACGACCGGGATGAGCGCCCCGGGGTCAAGTTCAAGGATGCCGATTTGGTGGGTATCCCCTTTCGTATCACCGTCGGAAAGAAGGTTACCGAAGGTACCGTGGAAGTGGTTCGGCGCTCGACTCGGCAAATGGAGGATGCTAGCATCTCCGCAATAACCGATTATTTCGGAAAGAACCTGCGGTCTGCGCCTTGAAGCGATTGCGCGACCGGAAGCGGAGCGCGCTATGAAAATGGTTTTCGGCATTCTGATTATTGTTGCCGCGGTCATTCTGATCGCCACGCTGGCGCCTCCCTACTTCAGCAACTATCAATTCCAGGACGCCCTCAAGACCGAGTCGCAGATGAGCACCTATACCACCAAGACCGAAGATGTCATCCGCGACGAAGTCTTCAGGAAGGCGCAGGAAATGGATATCCCGATTACCCGGGAACAGATCAAAGTGGTGCGCAACGGAGTGGTGGGTACGGGCACGGTCGATATCGAAGCCAACTACATCGTCCACGTGAATCTTCCCGGATATCCCATGGACCTGCACTTCGACGCTTCCGCCAGAAACAAGGGCGTTTTTTAAAGCGGAGGGTGCGGGTGCAGCCGTCCTGATTCGCGCTCCGGCGCAGGAACCTGGAACACAACCCCCTCTTACTTCAGTACTCTTGTTTCCCAATCTGGTAACTACCTACCATTGAGGAATACATGACCAGAATCGTCCCCATTGGGCGGAACTGGCATAGGCGTCGTTCGCCGGGTCGGCACCGTACGTGCAAGACCGGGCGCAGACGGTGTGTGCGATATCGGAAAGTGTACGGAGGTTGTATGAAGCTGGGAATCAGGCTCTTGTGGTTGGCGCTGGTTACGGTTGCCATGATGGGATGGGCGGGATGCGGAGGCGGCTGTCCTACCACTTCCTTAAGCAGTAGCGACAGCGGCGGTGGCGGTTCGACGGGTGGAACCACGACCGGCGGCACGGTTTGCGGGCCAGGGACCAATCCTGGCGGAGGCGGCGGAGGAAATAACGCTTCCCTGCTCTACTACCTCGACAGCGGCAACAGCCGGATTCTCGGTGCCGGCCTGAGCACAACCGGGGCTTTCACTGCCCTGACTCCGTTCACTGCGCCGGTGCTTCCGAGCGGCGCGGGCAATGATATGGCGATCGTCAATAAGAAATTCCTGTACTTGCCGCAAAACGATTCGCTGACCATTCAGGCTTTCACCATCGACCATACCAGCGGAGCCCTGACGGCCATCAGTGGAAGTCCTTTTGCCACTGCGGGCGCGGACTCGATTACCAGCGATCCCGCCGGGCGCTTCCTGTTCGTGGGCAATCAGACTACGGGATCGGTTTCCGTCTTTCAGATCAATGCCACGACCGGGGCACTGGTAGCGGCGCCAGGTTCACCATTTTTTGCCTTCAATCTGGATTTCGCCGAGGTTCTTGCGGTCGATGGCACGGGGAACTTCCTCTACGTGGGTCAGAACTTTGCCGCGCTCCCCGTTTATGCCTTTTCCATTGATCAGAACAACGGCGGTCTTTCCCCGGTTACAGGAAGTCCTTTCAGTTTGGGTGTAGCGGGCGTGCGAACCGACTTCACGGGCAAATTCGCAGTGGGACTCTCCGGCGTTTTCGGTGACAACCATCTCTACGTTTTTGCCATTGATCCGAACACCGGCGCGCTGACGGCAGTCAACAACTCTCCCTTCGCCACAACCATGGCTGAACCGGAGAACCTGCGCATTCATCCCAGCAGTCAGTTTGTTTACGCCTTCGGACTGGACAACAGCAGCGCTCCTGCGGCCACTGAGGGTTTCACCATTGATCCCACCTCAGGCGCCTTGACTCCGCTGGCAGGCTCGCCGTTCACCGGCCTGCCCATCGTGGGCGATTGCAAGTGGGACCAGGGTGGCGGGGAAGCATTCTGCGGTGACGCGGCCACCAGCGCCTTTTCGGTATTGGATACCAGTACTTCCACAGGGGCTCTGACGCACACGGTGCCAGACTTGACCGTCACGGACAATACGGTCTTCGCTCCCACCAATTGAAGCCCGGGGACCGTACCTGGCTGCCAACCAGCCGGCAGGTTAGAAACACGGGCCGGCAGGTTAAGATAGAGGAAGTCTATCCGAGGTCAATCTAAGGATGCGGAGCGCTCCGTCTGGCCGGGAGAGAGATTTCCCGGTAGCTGGATAACGGCGAGTGTGCGCTCCGTCGTCTAAGACAGTAGAGGCGCCTCCGCTCATCTCATTGTGGCTATAAGACTCAAGATCCCGACTGGCAGGCAAACTGGCAAACCCGGAAGGGGCTGGTCCTTCCAGGATCCCCTGCTGCGCGCGGCGCTGGTGGTTTTCCTCGTCCTGGCCACGGTCGGTGGGGCGTTCTTCACCTACTACTACGTCAAGTTTGGCCGAATGATCGACCAGCGCTTCAAGGGTCCGGTGTTCGGCAATTCGGCCCGAATCTATGCCGTCGCCCGGCCCGTCCAGGTGGGCGAACCGATCGAAGCCAAAGAGATTGCGCTCCAGCTGCGCCGCGCCGGCTATGACCAGAGCGGCAAATCGCCCATGGGCAGTTACCGCCTGTTTGAAGGCGGCATCGAGATCAAGCCCGGTTCCGATTCCTATCACAGCCCGGAATCGGCCATCATCCGTGTCCGGGGCGGCAAAATCGAAAGTATCACCAGCAAATCAGGCGATCTGGCGGCCTACGAACTCGAACCGCAGATGATCACTTCGCTGTTCGATGCCGGGGACCGGTCCAAGCGGCAGCTGGTTACCTACGATGAGATGCCGAAGCTGATGGTGGATGCGGTGCTGGCCATCGAAGACCGGCGCTTCTTCCAGCACGGTGGGGTAAATTTCCTGCGTCTGGCCGAGGCCACCTGGATTGACGTAATCCACGGCCGCCATGAGCAGGGCGGCTCCACCATCACCATGCAGCTTTCCCGGAAGTTCTTCCTGACTCCGGAGAAGACCATCAAGCGCAAATTGTCGGAGATGCTGATTGCAGTCGAAATGGAGCAGAAGCTCAGCAAGCAGCAGATTTTCGAGTTCTATGCCAATCGCGTCGATCTGGGCCAGCGCGGTTCCTTCACCATCAACGGTTTTGGCCAGGCAGCGCAAGCCTACTTCAACAAGGACCTGAAGGACGTTACCCCGGCAGAAGCCGCGCTGATCGCAGGAATTATCCAGGCCCCCAGCTATCTTTCACCCTACCGGCATCCCGAGCGCGCCCTCGAACGCCGCAACCTGGTGCTGGACGCCATGGTGGAAACCCATACCCTGACCCAGGCGGAAGCGGAGAAGGCCAAGGCCACCCCGCTGAAGCTGGCGCCACCCAACGTTGAGGCCAGCGATGCACCCTACTTCGTCGATCTGCTGCGGGACACGCTGATCACCAAGCTCGACGAGCGCCAGATGAACGACCAGGGTTATCGCATTTACTCGACCATCGATCCCGACCTGCAAAGAGCAGCGGCAGCCGCGGTGCAGAGCGGCATGAAACTCGTGGACGACCAGGTAACGAAACTGCGCACCAAGCGCAAGCGAATCGGAAAGAACAAGTATGAGACCACTGTCCTGCCCGGACCTCAGGCCCAGGTGGCGATGGTGGTGATGGATCCGCACACCGGTGAAGTTCTGGCGCTGGTGGGCGGACGAAATTATGGCGTCAGCCAGTTGAACCACGCCGTGGCGAAGCGCCCCACGGGATCGATTTTCAAGCCCTTCGTTTACGCCGCTGCCATGAACACGGCGCTGGACGGCGCGAATCCCGATATTCACTCCCGGCGACGCTGGTGCAGGATGCACCCAGCACCTTCGCCTACGGCGACCAGATCTACGAGCCCCGCAACTACAAAGAGGAGTACCACGGCGACGTGACTGCGCGTTATGCCCTGGCCATGTCGTTGAACAATGCGACGGTAAAGATGGCCGAAGAAGTGGGCTACGACAAAGTGGCCGACCTGGCCAAAGCGGCCGGCATCACGTCGGTGAAGGCCACGCCCGCCATGGCGCTGGGCGCTTACGATGCCACTCCGCTCGATATGGCGGCGGCTTACACCGTCTTCGCCAATGGCGGAGTGCGTATTTCGCCGACCCTGGTCAATTCGGTGCGGAATGCCAACGGCGATATCGTCCTCGATTTCAAACCGGACACTCACCCCGTCCTCGATCCGCGCGTGGCTTATATCATGACCGACATGATGGAAGGGGTGATGAACTACGGCACGGCGTACACCGTACGCCAGCTCGGCTTCACGGCCCCCGCCGCCGGCAAGACAGGAACTTCGCATGACGGCTGGTTTGCCGGCTATACCAGCAACCTGCTGTGCATCGTCTGGGTAGGTTACGACGACTACAGCGATATACGCTTGAGCGGCGCCCAGACAGCAGCCCCGATCTGGGCGGCATTCATGAAGAAGGCAGTGACGCTGCCCCAGTACGCCGATGCCAGGGCGTTCGCGCAGCCCTCAGGCGTGGTAGATGTGCAACTCGACAAGACCACCAACCTGCTGGCCACGCCCTCCTGCCCGGAAACCTATAGCGTAGCCTTCATCGCCGGCACCGAGCCCAGCGAGACCTGCGACCAGGGCACCGGAATGCGCGGCTTCTTCTCCCGGGTGTTTGGGTTGGGCGGCGAAAAAGCGCTTCCGCCTCCACCGCCCGGCGCCCAACCCGGGGCGCCGCCTGCAGCCTCGGGCGCGGCGGCCGAGGATCCCGGCAAAAAGAAAAAAGGTTTTTTAGGCAAGATTGCGGGTATCTTTAAGGACGACAAACCGTCTAACGATCCGCCACCCAAACCGGCGGAACAGGACGGTAAGGGTCCTCAGTAGACGAGCCCGCACCGAGTTGGCTCTGTCTTCAGGAGCGGACTTATGGGTCGTCAATATCTGCCTTACCTCCTGCTTGCAGCGCTTTTTTCCACTCTCTCACCGGCGCAGGTCCACCATTTTGCCCAGGCTCATTCCTCGGAACAGGTCGAGGTCAGTCCGCCGCCAGTGCGACGAGCCGAGCCCCCGCCGGCGGATGCCGCGGTCGCTCAGCTGGAAGCTCGCGGCGATACCTTGCGCTCCGAAAAGTTCTACCTGGATGCCCTGGATTACTACCGGGCGGCGCTGAAGAAAGAGCCCAACAGCGCCAGGCTCTACAACAAAACTGGCATCAACGAACTACAGATGGCGCGCTTCGCCGACGCCCGCAAGGACTTCGAACGGGCCATCAAGAATGATCGCCAGTTCGCCGACGCTTACAACAATCTGGGTGTAATTTATTACCTGCAAAAGAAATACGGAAAAGCCATCAAGGAGTACGAAAAGGCCATCAAGATACGGCAGGATTCCGGCTCATTTTTCAGTAATTTAGGGGCGGCGTATTTCTCCAAGAAAGACTACGTGAAGGCCAGTCTGGCATACAACCAGGCCCTGCAACTCGATCCGGATATCTTCGAGCGTACTTCGCACACCGGGGTGCTGGCGCAGATGTCATCGCCGGGGGACCGCGCCCATTTTTACTACGTGCTAGCCAAGCTGTACGCCAAGAGCGGCGTCACAGACCGCTCCCTGCAATATCTCCGACGCGCCATGGAAGAAGGTTATAAGGGCATTGAGGACGTGTACAAAGATTCCGAGTTCGCCACGCTCCGCAAAGACCCGAGGTTTACCGAGCTCATGGCGGCTCGGCCGGTGGCAATTCCGGAATAAGCATTGAATTTACAAACATTTACACAAGTCCGCGAAACTTTCTCCGCAGCCCGTGTTTAGACAGATTAATTACTCCTGAAAACAACAGGGTGAGTAAGGAGAAACGGTAGCCCATCGGTCGTCGACCCGAGCACGCCCCAAGCAGACGACCGGTGGGTTTTTCTTTGCCGCGAGATCAGCACTTGGCCCTTAGCAATTGGCCTTGGCCAAGGCAGGGGTTAGCTTCCGGGGCCAGAATCTCAACCCAACCCAAAGCCACAAGCGCTCGACTCTACCTGCGGATAGGTTCTTGCCAAGTGCTAAGTGCTGTCCCGAATGTACTTCTCCACCGCTTGTTTCCATTTTCCCTGCGCCTTGAGAATAAATTCGATCACGTCCCGCAGCGCCCCATCGCCGCCGGCGTGAGGAGTGACGTAATGGGCTCCTGCCTTGACCTCCGGGCGCGCATTGGCAACGGCGACGGAAAAGCCGCAGTTCCGCATCACAGGAAGGTCAATCACGTCATCCCCGACAAAGGCCACCTCGCTGGCGCTAAGTCCTTCAGCGGCTAAAATTTCGCGGAAAGCCTTCAACTTGTCCCGAATGCCCTGGTGGACTTGCTCCAGTTTGAGATCGCGGGCACGCAGCGCCACGGTTTCAGAGTTGCGCCGGGTGATGAGTCCCGCCTTGATGCCGGCGATGCGGGCAATCGTAATGCCGGCGCCGTCCTGAGCGTGGAATCCCTTGGCTTCGACTACAAGTTGGCGCTCGTCCCCAGTCGGAACGGGAAAGAGAAAAAGCTTGCCGTCTGTGAGAACGCCATCAACGTCGAAGAGCAGAAGTTTGATTTTTTTGGCGCGGGCCTTGGCAGATGATGTGCTTGGCATTGGCGGGATTCTAGCACTTGGCCGCGCTATGCGCGGGCGATCCACAAGATCGGAAACTGCTTTCCGAGTTTTTCGAAGTCGCGGTCAGAAGTCACCAGGATGGCCTGGTTGAGCACTGCCAACGCAGCGGTCACGCAGTCCACATAAGGAATCTTATGCACCGCCTGCTCGGGTCAACATAAACTCCATCTCGAATGTTCGGGCCGCCTCACAGGCGAATGTTTTACGAAAGTCCCATGTTAGAATATCCGACGATGTTCTCCCCTCCCTCCTCGCTCGCATGGGCCCACCCTCTGGTCGCGGAGTGGTTTGTCCAGAAATTCGGCACGCCGACCGAGCCTCAGGAGCAGGGCTGGCCCCACATTCTCGCCGGGCGCACCACTCTCATCTCCGCCCCCACCGGCTCCGGCAAAACTCTGGCTGCGTTTCTGGCCTGCATCGATCGACTAGTCCGCAAAGCGCTGGCTGGCAACCTGCATGACCGCACTGAAGTCCTTTACGTTTCGCCGCTGAAGGCGCTGGGCAACGATATTCAGAAAAATCTCGAAGTGCCCTTGAGCGAGATTCTTCAGATGGCGGGCGAGCGCGGATTGCTGATGCCGGAGATTCGCACCGCAGTCCGCACCGGCGACACCCTGATGCACGAGCGCCGGGCCATGCTGAAACGGCCGCCGCATATTCTGGTCACCACGCCGGAGTCGCTTTACATTCTGCTCACCGCGGAAAAGAGTCGCGCCATTCTGCGCGATGTCGAAACCGTTATCGTCGATGAAATCCACGCCGTCGCCGACGACAAGCGCGGCGCGCATCTGGCGCTCTCGCTGGAGCGACTGGAAGCGCTGACGCATCGTCCGCCGGTTCGCATCGGGCTTTCGGCGACCCAGAAGCCCATCGAAGAAGTGGCTCACTTTCTGACCGGCAACGGAAGGCCGGCGCCGGTGATCGTGGATGTCGGGCACAAGCGGAAGCTCGATCTCGCGGTGGAAGTGCCCGGCTCGTCCCTGGGACCGATCACCACCAACGAGATGTGGGACGAGATCTATAACCGGCTGGTGGAACTGGTGGAGCAGCATCGTTCCACGCTGGTGTTCGTCAATACCCGGCGGCTGGCGGAGAGAATCGCTCACAACCTGGGCGAACGCCTGGGCGAAGACAACGTGGCCGCGCATCATGGCAGCCTGTCGCGCAAGCTGCGTCTCTCCGCGGAACAGAAACTGAAGGAAGGCAAAGTCAAGGTTCTGGTGGCGACGGCATCGCTTGAACTGGGAATCGATATTGGCACCGTGGACCTGGTGGTGCAGATCAGTTCGCCGCGAGCGATTGCAGTCGCATTGCAGCGGGTCGGACGTTCCGGCCACTGGCGGGGCGCAGTGCCCAAGGGACGCTTTTTCGCCGGCACCCGCGACGATCTGCTGGAATGCGCCGCGCTGGTGCGAGCCATCCGGCAGGGAGATCTGGACCGGCTGATCATCCCCGATGCTCCGTCTGGATATTCTGGCGCAGCAGATCGTGGCAGCCTGCGCGGCCGAGAGCAGCACTGTTCGTGTGGCGCGGGCGCCCCGCCCGCGAACGCCGGAAGGCGTGTCAGAGGCTGAGGATTCGAAGGCGGAACTTTGGGCCGACGACGTAACCACAGCCGGCGCGGACCGTATGACGACTGCATCTTTCGAGACGCGGGCGGGGCGCCCGCGCCACGCCAGCCAGACTTCCGAAGATGATGGCGGATGGGATGAAGACGAACTCTTCGCCCTGGTCACTCGAGCTTATCCCTATCGCAATTTGTCCAGGGAGACTTACTACTCGATCCTCGAAATGCTTTCCGAGGGCATTGCATCGCGTCGCGGGCGTTACGGCGCTTACATCCATCACGACCGCGTCAACCGGAGATTACGGCCGCGGCGGGGCAGCCGGCTGGCGGCCATCACCAGCGGCGGCGCCATTCCGGAGACCGCGCTCTTCACCGTGGTCGCCGAACCGGAAGGCATTGTGGTCGGCACCCTCGACGAAGACTTTGCGGTCGAAAGCAACGCCGGCGACATCATGCTGCTGGGCAACACCTCGTGGCGCATCCGTCGCGTGGAAGGCAAGTCGGGACGCGTGCTGGTCGAAGATGCCCACGGCGCTCCGCCCAGCGTTCCCTTCTGGCGCGGCGAGGCTCCGGCGCGCACTCAGGAGCTTTCGGCGCACGTAGCCGGCCTGCGCAAAGAGATCAGCGATCGCCTGCGTGATACTTCTCCCATCGGAATTTCGCCCAGCCAACCCGCGGTTGCCGAAACCATCGCGTGGCTGAAGCAGGAATGCGGACTGGATGATTCCGCCGCCGAGCAGTCGGTCGAATACATCTTGCAGGGCCGCGCCGTGCTGGGTGATGTCCCCACGCAAGACACCATCATTGCCGAGCGCTTCTTCGACGAAGGCGGCGGGATGCAACTGATCATCCACGCGCCCTATGGCGGACGCATCAACAAAGCCTGGGGACTGGCGCTGCGCAAGCGTTTCTGCCGCAGTTTCAACTTCGAATTGCAGGCCGCGGCCACTGACAATGGCCTCAACATCGCGCTGGCCGAGCAGCACAGCTTTCCGCTGGCTGACGTTTTTCATTTCCTTAACGCTGACACCGTGCAACCGATTCTGGAACAGGCGGCACTGGCATCCCCGTTCTTTGGCACGCGCTGGCGCTGGGACGCTAACCGTGCTCTGGCGCTGCTGCGCTTTCAGGGCGGCAAGAAAGTTCCGCCACAGATTCAGCGCATGCGGTCGGACGATCTGCTGGCATCGGTCTTCCCCGATGTGGCCGCGTGCCAGGAAAATATCGTGGGCGACATTCAGATTCCCGATCATCCCCTGGTGAAGGAAGTGATGAAAGATGTCCTCACCGAGGCCATGGATGTGGACGGCCTGCGGGCGCTGCTGAGCGGCATCCAGCAGGGACGAATCCGTTGCCTGGCAGTGGATACGCCGGTGCCATCGCAATTCTCCCATGAGATTCTGAATGCGAATCCCTATGCATATCTCGATGACGCGCCGCTCGAAGAGCGGCGGGCCCGCGCGGTGGAGATGCGGCGCATCCTGCCGGAGTCGGTGCTGGAAGAAGTCGGCAAACTCGATCCCGCGGCCATCGCGCAGGTCCGGGACGAAGCCTGGCCCGATGTGCGCGACGCAGACGAGTTGCACGATGTGCTGCACACTCTGATTGCATTTCCGGAAACCACGTGGGGACAGCCACCCACGGCTGTCCGGCGGAGCGAAGCTCCGCGGTTGGTAAACGAGCCCGCCATGATATTTCGTCTGCAACCGGAGGCTCTGCCGGACGGTCGAGCTGCGCTCGACTGGACAGCCGAGAGCGGCTGCCCCCACGTGAGTAGCGCAGATTGGCGAGGATATTTCGACAGACTGCTTGAGCAGGGACGCGCCACTCGTGCACAGAATGCCGGCGCCACTTACTGGGTCGCAGCGGAACGAGCGAAGATATTCTCCCTGCTGTTTCCGGGCGCTCAGTTCGATCGTCCAGTGGCCGAGATTCAGGGCAGTCTTCTCTCCTCCGACGACGCTTTGCTTGCCCTGGTCACGGGTTGGATGTCGCATTTGGGCCCGGCAACGGCTTCGCAGCTTGGCAGACTGCTTGGGCTTCCCGCTTCTGAAATCGACAAAGCTTTGCTTCGGATGGAAGCCTCGGGCGCTTTGCTGCGTGGACAATTTACCGGCACCGCCTCGCGGGCGGGGGCGCCCGCGCCACATGAGCCACACGAACCAGAGTTGGAATGGTGCGAACGGCGCCTGCTGGCGCGCATTCACCGGCTGACCGTGGCTACGCTGCGCAAGCAGATTGAGCCGGTCACCGCAGCGCAATTCATGCGCTGGCTTCTGCGCTGGCAGCACGTCGCATCGGGAGCGCAAGTTCAGGGGGAACGCGCCACGCTCGAGGTGTTGCGGCAGTTGCAGGGATTTGAGATTCCCGCCAATGCCTGGGAGCGGCAGATCCTGGGTCGCCGGATTGTCAACTACGATCCCAAGTGGCTCGATCAGCTTTGTCTTACCGGCGCGGTCGGCTGGGGAAGGCTGTCTCCGCATCCCGCGACTCTTGATGACACCGCGGCGGGAAAACGGCGCGTGATTCCGACCAGCGTGGCTCCAATCACGTTTTTCGTGCGCGAAGAAGCCGACTGGATGACTCCGCATCGCCCCGACTCGCAGGCACCGGAGGCGCGCGGTCTCAGCGAAAGTGCCCGCCAGGTGCTGGACTTCCTGCGGCAGCGCGGAGCCTCATTTTTCGCCGACATCGTGCGCGGTACTGAGCGGCTGAAAGCGGAGGTGGAAACTTCTCTCTGGGAACTGGTCGCCGGGGGTCTGATCACCGCCGATGGTTTCGACAACCTGCGCTCTTTGATTGATCCCAAGCGCCGTGCCGGTCAAGGCAGCGGGCGGGCGGCGCGGCCCCGCCACAGCACTGGCCGCTGGGCGCTTTTGTACACCGACCAGGCGGCGGACCGCAATCGCGCCGTGGAAGCCACCTGCTGGATGCTTTTGAAACGCTATGGCATCGTTTTTCGTGATTTGCTCGCTCGCGAGACCAATCTTCCCAAATGGCGCGAACTGCAAATGGCTTTCCG
The DNA here is from genome assembly GCA_963699935.1 of Terriglobia bacterium. GTDB lineage: Bacteria > Acidobacteriota > Terriglobia > Terriglobales > Acidobacteriaceae > JAIQFF01. The sequence continues at coordinate 823,927 of CAVOVU010000006.1, read as the reverse complement.
GCGACTGGAAGATCGCGGCGAGATTCGAGGCGGCCGTTTTGTGGATGGCTTTCTCGGCGAACAGTTTGCTCTGCCGGTGGCGGTTGAGTCGTTGCGGGCAACGCGCAAAATGCCGCTCACCGGAGAAACGATTGTGTTGTCGGCCGCCGATCCTTTGAACCTGGTGGGAATCTTACTGCCGGGTGAACGCGTCCCCGCAATCTCGGGCAAGACCGTGACCTTCCATGATGGCGCCGTCGTGCGTGAGGACACCGATTCGCAGCGCTTGACCGCGATGGGTGAGTAAGAATGTTCTGGATCAGAGCGGATCGATCAAACTCTAATTTAGTTTTCAGTCGTTAGTTCCCGGTTCTCAGTAGGTGGGCAAAAAAAGCGATCGGGAACCCGATGAGGGGGTCCCTCGGGTTCCCGACCAGCGCATTACCGGCGGAACTTCTGAAAGCGCTTCCCCCGTCGCTTTTTGCCGGCCAACGCTGCCCGGTCTTGAGCACGTCTTCGGCCATCGCATTACACTTCGCGCAAAGCCGCCTTCGAATATTTGTAAGTCATTCATTGTGCGTATGTTATTGGCGATTTAAAGAGATAGCCTCGGGGCCGGTGTTGGCCCAGCCTCTCTATCCAGATAGATAGAACGCCTATCTGTTCGGATAGTGGAACAAGACGGGCTGGTATATTCCGGAGGAACCGAAAGTGTGGTACACCGTAGGCCGCAAGCGAGGTGCGTGACCCTTGAAGCCCAGACTCCAGGTAGCAGCAGGACCCTTGGCGGATTCGGTTTATTTCTTGACCGAAGCCGAAGTCCGGATCGGCAGAGATCCATCTAACTCATTGACGATCAGCGATCTTTCCCTGTCGCGACGCCATTGCGTGCTCAACCGGGAAGAGCACGGTTACAAGCTGCGCGATCTCGAGAGCCGCAACGGCACTTTCGTGAACGGTGGGGTGGTGTCGGAAAAGCGGCTGAATCATGGCGATCAGATCTCGGTGGGAGAATCTGTCTTTGTCTTCCTGATGAAGGAGGACTCGGATGGCGCCACCACCGAAGCTGTCGAGTTCGACGATTGCCTGACCCAGGCCACGGTCCACGTCCGCCCCCAGGATGTTCTCTATCTTCAGCCGGAACGCGTCCTGAAGGAGTTGCCCGCAACTTCGCGGCTGGGACGGAATCTCAATGCGCTGCTGAAGATCAGTCGTGTGGTGCACTCTATTTCCGACCTTGACCGGCTGCAGGAGCAAATCCTGGAACTGATCTTTGAGGTGGTGCCGGCCGAGCGTGGCGCAATTTTGCTGGACGGCAAAGGCAACCACAAGTTTTCTTCGCTCTTCGCCTATCCGCCAAAGCGGGGAGAGCCGGTACGGGTAAGCCGGACCATCACGACCCAGGTGATGGACCAGGGAGTTGCGATCCTGGGAGCGGATGTGCCCGCCAGCGGAGGCTTAAGCGAAGTAGAAAGCCTGGTAAGTTTTCGAGTGCGCTCGTTGCTGTGCGTGCCCTTGACTGTGTTTCAAAAAGTGGTCGGCTGCATTTACCTGGACACCACCAGTCCAGGCACTCGCTTTGACCGGGACCACCTGGAACTGGTGGCCAGCATTGCGGGCATTTCCGCGGTGGCGCTGGAAAACTCGCGCCGCTTGCTGTGGCTGGAACAGGAAAATCTTCGCCTGGCGGCGGAAATCAATCTGCAGCACAACATGGTCGGCGAAAGTGCAGCCATGAAGGAGGTGTACCGTTTCCTGTCGCGAGCGGCGCCGACGGACGCAACCGTCCTGGTGGGCGGCGAAAGCGGGACCGGCAAGGAATTGGTGGCGCGGGCCATTCATCGTAACAGCCCACGCGCCAACCGGCCCTTTGTCACCATCAATTGCGCAGCCATTCCCGAAGGCCTGCTGGAGAGCGAACTCTTCGGATACGAGAGAGGCGCGTTTACCGGCGCCTCCGGTCAAAAGAAAGGCCGGCTTGAGCTGGCCGACGGGGGCGTGGTGTTTCTCGACGAGATTGGGGAACTGGCTCCGGCGTTGCAGGTCAAATTGCTGCGCGTGCTGCAGGAGCGCGAACTCGAACGGCTGGGCGGCTCCCGCCCGATCCCGATCGATATTCGCCTGATCGCCGCCACTAACAAGGATCTGGCGGCCGCGGTCAAGGTCCGGACCTTTCGCGAGGACCTCTATTACCGGTTGAACGTCGTATCGTTGGTGGTGCCCGCGCTGCGTGAGCGCGTGGAAGACATTCCCATCCTGGCGGAATATTTTGTCGCCAAATTTGCCGCCAAATGCAAAGTCAAAGCCAAAAAGATTTCCCCTGAAGCCATGGCCGGACTGATGAATTACGACTGGCCGGGCAACGTGCGCGAACTGGAAAATGCCATCGAACGGGCGCTGGTCCTGGGCGTCTCGGAAACCATCTGTCCGGAAGACCTGCCGGAATCAGTTTTGGAGAAAGACCCGGCGCCGGGCACGCAGGAGGCCAAGTATCACGTGGCGGTCACGCAATTGAAGAAGCACCTCATTCTTACCGCCCTCGAGGAAACCAAGGGCAACTACACCGAGGCGGCCCGCACTCTGGGGGTGCACGCGAACTATCTGCACCGCCTGGTCAGAAACCTGAATCTGCGGCCATCCATTCGCTCCTTCCCGGTCCTTCGGGGCGGTGCCGGCAGAGTCGCAGATGGCCGAATGTGAAACCGCCGAGTTCCGCCCATTCGCGCCGTGAAAGTAACACGGCGATTGAACTCAAGGGAGTTTGAGGGTCGGCAGGGTGGCAGGATTCAGATAAACGCCCTGCCAGCGTACCGCAAAGTGAAGATGAGGTCCGGTGGCCCGGCCCGTGCCTCCACTGCGCCCAATCTCCTGCCCCGCCGCTATGCGCTCGCCCTGTTTTACCTTGATTTCCGACAGGTGAAGGTAGAGTGTGAGCAATCCCTGCCCGTGATCGAGTACGACGCAATTTCCTTCGAAGTACAAGGGGCCCGCCAGTAGAACGATTCCCGCATTAGCGGCGGAAACGGGTGTGCCAGTGGGGACTCCGTAATCGAGTCCCTGGTGCATGCTTTGGACTTTGCCGTTAAAAGTCCGCCGGGTGCCGAAGGCATCGGAGATGGGGGCGACTACGGGCGGCAGAAACTTTCCTGACCATTCCCGCTCCGGATTGGTGTGCTGAAACACGTCCTGCTTGACCGTTTTGTCCTGATGAATGCGCTCCAATTCCGCTTTGTCGGGTTCAGTGAATCGTTTGGCGACGGTGACCTTGATGCTGGGATACTTCGCGGCCCTGACCGTGACTTGTCGGGTGAAGGAAATGATTGTCGACTGGGAAGTTGTTCCGCTCAGTTCCAGCGCATAGGTGCCAGGACGGGTTTCGAGACTGATTCCGGCGATTGCGTACCAGGCCTTGCCGGCCGGATCATAGCTGAACCAGACTTCATGTCCCAGCCATTTGCCGGAGAGATTTGTCAGCCGCACCGGCGGCACGATGTCAAACACAACCGGGGCCCCGTTGACCAGCAGTGCCGGTTGCCAGCGAACCGGCCAGGGTTTCGAGGCGACGGCCTTGGCGACACCGGGCTTCGTCCCGGTCGCGGGTCGCGGGCTTCCGGTTTCGGCGACGGCGAAAAACGGCACCGTGGTGACGATCACGGCGAGCAGCAGGCGGCAGCGAAAGTTGGCAGAGAAATGCAATTCGGAACACTCCGCTTATCAGCCTAGCATTCCCGCCAGGGTCCGAGAGTCATAATCCACGGCCAACGAACCGACGGTCGAGCTTCTATTCTCGGTTGGGAATGAAATCCAACTGGACTTCGGTGGTAGTCGGGCGATCGGCGGGCACGTATTTCCATTGTTTGACCGCCAGCGTGGCCGCGTCCACCAGAATCGGATTGCCGCCGATGGGCGAGATTTTTCCGACCGAGCCATTGGGGCTGATTGAAATGGACAAACGAACGACCCCGCCAATCGCGTTCTGCTTCAACTCACGGGGATACTTGGGAGCCACCTTGTACACCAGTTTCCGCACGCTGGGCGCGTTTTGGGCCTGCATGGAAGCAGTCGAAAGCAACGCCAGCAGGACCCCTCCGAAGGCGCTCCATGCCAGCCGCGTCCCCGGTCTCGACCCTGATGTCTTTGGTTGGCCCACAAGCATGAGATCCTGCAATCGAAATGGAGACCCGATGTTGCGAGGTTAGGAAATTAGTCACCCTCGGGCAAGTTACGGATGTAATGGCTGAGCCGGTTCGTGTGGGTCGGACACTCCCTTCGACAGGCTCTGTCCGACGCAGTTGAAGTTGCTCTTGGTTCGGAGAACCTGGGATTTTCCGCATCCTTCAGGCAGCTTTGCAAAAAAACCCAAGGTCAAAAGCGTCGGACAAAGCCTGCCCTGAGCGACGTCGAAGGGAGTGTCCGACCCACACACAACACCGCCGTAATGCTTTTCTGCTATTGCTCGGGGCGGGCGTTACTTCTACAGTGCTGCGAAATCCTCGATCGCATGGTCCCGGGGGGCCTCATGCGAATCCCGTTCCAAGAAAGCGTGCGGCACACCTCATGAAGGAGTCCGAAATGAGACTGGGAGCAAAAGTGTATTTGAGCGCAGCTATCTTGCTGATGGGGACTGCCCAAGTCGTAGGACAGCAGTCCCAGACCACAACGGAGCCGGGGTCGGTTCGGTCCAACACGCTGTCGTCTCCGCCCTGCCAGCTTCCGCGCCGAAGCCCCCGCAGGCGGCGCATCCTCCTTCAGCACAACCCCAAAAACACAAGCTCGGTCCATTCGAGATCACGATCAACTGGCGCACCCGCGCGGAAGGCTGGAACTGGTTCGAGGCCCCAGCCGGAAACAGCGATTATCCCTTGTGGAATTCGCTGCTGCGTATCGGCATCGGCCAGACCAGGGAAAAGATCGACTGGTTCGCCGAAATGGAGCAGCCGTCCATCCTTGGGCTCCCGAACGATGCGGTGGTTGCGGGCCCCGCGGGCCAGCTTGGCCTGGGCGGGTCCTACTATGTGGCCAACGACAATCAGTCAAACAACGCCAGCATATTTCTGAAACAGGCATTTGTGGACTTCAAGCATCTCGGGCCGGCGCGAGTGAAGCTGGGGCGCTTCGAATATTTCGATGGCATGGAAGTCAAGCCCAAAGACCCGGTACTCGCCGCTGTGGTGCAGAGCCGGATCGCGCAGCCGCCTGATTTCCAACTTCGGATTCACCGCGGTCCAGCGGACTTTTGACGGCGGCCAGTTCTCGCTGAATTCCGGGACAGAACAATTTTACTTTTTTCAGCGCCCGACCGACCGCCGGAATTCTCCAGACCGACGGAATGCCCGAACTGGACATCGAGGTTTACTACGGCGCCTTCACCCGGTCCATCAATACGCCGCATGGCGAGGCGCAACTACGGGTATTCGGCCTGGGCTACGTGGATGACCGCACCACCATCCTGAAGACTGACAATCGTCCGGTGCCCGTGCGCACCGCTGACCTCGGCAAGGTTCAACTCGCCACTTTCGGCGCCAACTACGCGCAGGTGATCAATACCACGAACGCCGGCAAGTTTGATTTTCTGGCGTGGGGTGTTTACCAGGGCGGCTCCTGGGGCGCGCTCAACCAGCGCGCAGGCGCGTTCGTGGGCGAACTGGGATGGCAACCCGCCGTGAAGCACCTCAAGCCCTGGCTGAGCGCCGGCTTTTCTTATGGCAGCGGCGATGGCAATCCCAATGACTCGACTCACGGAACCTTCTTCCAGGTCCTGACCACGCCGCGCCAGTACGCGCGCTTTCCCTTCTACAACATGATGAACAACGAGGATTTCTACGCCACTCTGAACCTCAAGCCGACCTCGAAACTGGCGCTACGCACCGAAGGGCACGCGCTCCGGCTGGCTAACTCCGCCGATTTCTGGTACCTGGGTGGAGGCGCATTTCAGCCCAAGACTTTCGGATATACCGGCCGTCCCAGCAACGATTTCAGTGGCCTGGCCAACGTGCTGGGACTTCAGCGCCGACTACCAGATCACCCGCTCCTTCAGCACAACCTTTACTACGGCCATGCCTGGGGCAAGACGGTGATTGCAAAGATTTATCCCAAGGACCCCAACGGCCAGTTTGCCTATCTGGAGACCAATTTTCATTTCTAGAAGCGGCGGTTGGGACTGGCGCCGGCGGGATAATATATTTCAACTATTGACCCTGGATCGACAAAGTGTGATCGTGGTCACATTTTTGCGGTAAGTTTAAGGTTCCAAGGAGGATGGTCATGGCAGTTTCGAATCCTGCGCTTCCCCAGATCCATGCTGCCCCGGCGGCCAATGCCAGCTTCTACGAGAAGCTGAACACCCGCTGGCACGAGCGTGCCCTTCAAATCTTCATGCTCATCGTGCTCGGCACATTGGGGCGAGCATCTGGCCCAGGCTTATCAGATTTATGTGATGGGATGGCCGCGCCCGAAAGCCAATGGCATTCTTGGTTTGTGGTACCCCTGGCTGATCAAGTCCGAAGCTCTGCACTATGGCTTCGCCGTCGTCATGCTGGTAGGCATTTGGGTGCTGCGCAAAGGATTTACAGGGAGGGCGCTCACCTGGTGGACCGTGGCCCTGGTGATTCAGTTCTGGCATCACATTGAGCATTTCCTGCTGATCTGGCAGGCCACGCTCCATCATAATTTCTGGGGTAAACCCGTACCCTGCAGCGTTTTGCAGTTGGTCTTTCCCCGCGTCGAACTTCATCTTTTCTACAACGCGGTGGTCTTTATCCCCATGGTCATCGCCATGTACTACCACATGTTCCCGTCGGAAGCCGAGGAGAGGACGATGGTCTGCTCGTGCGCATGGGACCACAAACCTTCAATGCAAGCGGCCTGATCCGAAAAGGCCCGAGTACGGAGAGTCGCAAGATCGCGTTCGCCTCTCAACGGAGCGGGTGGCTGGTTCGCCCGCTCCACGGGAAATGCCGGGGACTCCTGCTGTGCGCCTGCGCTGCAACTTTGCTCGCGACCGCCTGCTCCAGGCCGGCGGATTCTTCGCGCACGATCACGATTGAGCACGAGACTCTCGCCCGCGCCTGCCCGGACCGGGCCGACGGTCGTAAGCTTCCGACTGATCGATGCGGCGGGCCATGCCGATCCCGGGAGCGCAGGTTGCGGTGGAGGCGGACATGGCGCACGCCGGCATGTCTCCCGTCTTTGACGATGCCAAAGAAATCGAGCCGGGCCGCTACCAGGCTCATCTCAGGTTCGAGATGGCAGGAGACTGGGTTATCCTCCTGCATATCACCCTGCCCGGCGGACAGAAGCTGGAACGCCAGATTGATGTGCGCGGTGTTCGACCCAACTAGGCAAGCTGTTGAATCCCTCATCCATCCCGGCCCTGGAAGCTCCCGAAGCGCTGCCCTTTGATTTAATGCGCGTCCCTGGCCTGGGCCGTCTGCTTCGCTGGCGCTATGCCCGTCCGCTGCTCCAGGCGCCACTGCTCATCGTCAGCGTGGTGATGATCCTGCATGGCTTGTTCGGCCCCACACTGGCGCCGAAAAATCTGGCGACGACTTTAAGCTGGCTTCACTTCCGCGGCGTGCTGGTGCTGGTGCTGCTGGCTGCGGGAAATTTTTTCTGCCTGGCTTGTCCCTTCATGCTGGTGCGCCAGGCGGCGCGACGCTTTTTCAAGCCTCGTTTCGACTGGCCGCGGGCGCTGCGCAACAAATGGCTATCGGTCGCGCTCTTCGTCCTGATCCTCTTCCTCTACGAGTTGTTCGACCTGTGGTCCTCGCCCTGGTGGACGGCCTGGCTGATCATTGCCTACTTCCTGACCGTGCTCGTAGTGGACGGCTTTTTCAAGCACGCTTCCTTCTGCAAGTTTGTCTGCCCCATCGGACAGTTCAACTTTGTGGCCTCTACGCTTTCTCCGTTTGAGGTAAAGGTGCGCGACCAGGCAGTGTGCACCACTTGCCATACTCTGGATTGCATTCGCGGCCGGCGCGAACCGGTCTCCGACCTGGTGACGATTCGCGGCTGCGAGCTGGCGCTGTTCCAGCCCCGCAAGGTGGGCAACATGGATTGCACCTTCTGTCTGGACTGTGTTCATGCCTGTCCGCATGACAACATTGGAATCCTGAGCCGGATGCCCGGAGAAGAACTGCTGACTGATCCCCTGCGATCAGGAATCGGTTATTTTTCACGCCGCAAGGATCTGGCCGCATTGGCCATTGTGTTTACCTTCGGCGCGCTGTTGAATGCCTTTGGCATGGTCAGTCCGGTTTACGCGGTGGAGAGCTGGCTGGGAAGAATATTGCACGTGAGCCATGAAGCGCCGGTGCTCGGCATCATCTTCGCTTTTTTCCTGGTTCTGGAACCGGTCGTGCTCCTGGGAGTGGCGGCCTGGTTGACTCGCATCTGGGCGGGCAGCCGGCGCGCCTTGCTCCCGCTGATGGTCCGCTACACCTACGGCCTCGTGCCCATGGGCTTCGGAATGTGGCTGGCCCACTACGGATTTCATTTCCTGACCGGTCTCTACACCGTCATTCCGGTGACCCAGAGCGCCCTGGCGAGTCTGGGATGGCCTGTTCTCGGAGAGCCGCGCTGGACTCTTACCGGCCTGCCGGCAAACATCGTGCTGATGATCGAAATCGGGTTCCTGCTGCTGGGATTTGCCGGCTCGCTGACCGTGCTCTATGGTCTGGCTGAAGACGATTCACCCCGGCAGCCCATGCGCACGTTCATTCCCTGGGCGACAGTGGGCCTGATTCTCTTTGTCGCGTCCATGTGGCTGCTGTTCCAACCCATGGAAATGCGCGCCACCCTGATGGGCGGTTAAATGTGGGAGTGAGTGTGGGTCGGACACTCTTGTCCGACGCCTTTGCTGTTGCTCTTGATTTTTTTGTTGTTCTGGCAAACGGGCCATTGATGAGCCGCCAAACCATCGCGAGGAAAATCGGTTTCGGTCTTGCGGGCCTGCTCGCTTTGGCGTGGCCCATGCCACTACGGGCGCACAACGGCCCGCCCTTCCCTATCATTGAGAACCACAAAGTGGGTCCGTGCATAATTTCTCTGTGGACGCATCCTGATGTGGGTACGGGCACGTTCTTCGTATTTGTGCAGCCGCTTCCGGGCACAACGGTTCCCAAAGATCTGAAAGTCCAGATTGGGGTTCAACCGGAAAGCGGCCGCCTGCCGGAAGTGGTTTACTCCACCGCGCCGGACCAGAGCGGAGGACAGCTGAGTTACAACACAGCGGTCGAGTTTGATCGCGACGAGTTCTGGCGGGTCCGCCTGGTGCTCGAAAGTGCGCAGGGCCGCGGAGAAGAATTTTCGCGGGTGGAAGCGACGCCGGTAGGCTTCGGGAAATGGGACTTACTGTTTTATCTGTTACCTTTCTTGGCAGTTGGATTCTTGTGGTTTCGGGGCATCTCACGCCGGCGGAGCCGGATGAAGAAGCTGCAGGCAGCATAGAAACGCGAAGCGACCCAGAATGCAGCCCGGCGCAAGCCGTGGGATGAGATTTAATAATTGACGAGTGAGTCCGGAACGGACGGAAACTTTTCCACACGAGAGAACTTGATGCTGAATGATCATCAGCTGACGCTGGAGCCTTCCTGTTGCACGGGAACACACCGCGCGCTGTGCCGGAAGCATCCCGGCTATCGGGTCGCCTGTCTGCTTGTTCTTCTGGCGGCTGTGCTCTCCACCAACCTGGGGTGTCATTCGGCTCCGAAACTTCCCGAAAAATCCTCGAAGGAATATGGCGATGTGGTTTCAGCGTTCTATGTCGGCCTGGCTGCGCTGCAGGTCGGCGACGACGTGCATGCCGACAGCAGGCTGTCGGAGGTGACCCGCCTTGTTCCCGCCGAACCGGCGGGTTGGGCCAACTGGGGAATCCTGGCGCTGCGCCAGAGAAACTATGACACCGCGGCGCAGCGACTTGACCGGGCGCGCGATCTGGCCCCGCAAAATGATCGCATCCACGATCTGCTGGGAATTCTGGACAGCCAGCGCGGCCAATCCGCGCAGGCCATTGCCGAATTGCGCAAAGCGGTGGAACTGAATCCTAAAAATTTGCGAGCCCTCTACCGGCTGGCGGAAGAAACCGAACGGCAAGGCGATGAAAACGGGTCAGCCGAAGTTCAGCAGCTGTTGCAAAAGATTCTGGCGGCTCAACCCGACAACCTGGCCGCGCTGCTGGAGTTGAGCCGGATTGCGGCGAAGCGCGGCGATGCTGCCACGCTGAAGTCGGCCGTTGCCCAAATCAGCGCGCGCTCGTCAGCCTGGCCGCCGGAAGTACAGCATCAACTGGCGGCCGTGCAGTCGGCCACGGCCGCCGCGGACCTGCGTCCCGCCGCCACCCAGACTACGTTTCTGCGCAACGTGATGATGCGGGTGCCCGAATATCGCCAGAGCCTGACCGCGATCAAAGCGCCTCCAGGCGATGAAGCCGAACCCTTCACTCACTTCCTGAAACTCGAGTCGCCAGTCATTCCGGCCGGCGCCGGCGGATACGGCGCTCAGCTTCAATCCGCAGCCGCTGCCGGATATCGGGAGTTCGAATGCCAGCAAAACTCGCTGGAGTTGGATTGGCGCGATTCCGCTCGGCAGCGCAGGCGCACCCGTTGTGGCGGTGGCCAATGCCCGCGAGGTGCGTTTGTCCACTGGGGCGACGATTCCCTTCCCCGGCGGAGCTTCCAGCGTGCCGCCAATGCCCGAGGGCGTCGTGCCGGTTGATTTCAACTATGACTTCAAGACCGATCTGGTTTTGGCCGGCGCCGGCGGCGTGCGCCTGTTGCGACAGGACAGCCCGACCGCGTTCGCCGATGTAACCGCGCAGGCCAAACCTACCCAAAGCGGTAGCCAATGCCCCCTACACCGGAGCATGGGCGGTGGACATTGAAGCCGACGGCGATCTCGATATCGTGCTGGGCGCAAAAGCCGGCACTCCGACCGTCTTAAGAAATAATGGAGATGGAACTTTTCTGCCCATTCATCCCTTCGACGGAGTTTCCGGCATAAGCGGGTTTGCCTGGGCTGATCTGGATGGCGATGGCAATCCCGATGCCGCGATCATCGATGGCGCGGGACGGCTTCACGTGTTCATGAATCTTCGCCAGGGACAATTCAAGGAGCGCCCGCTGCCCCCTGGTCTGTCGTCGGTTAAAGCCGTGGCCGTGGCGGACGCCAACAACGACGGCGTTCTCGATCTGCTGGCGGTGCAGGCCGACGGCGCTGATCCTTCGAATTTCGGACAAGAACGAAGGACAAAGCTGGGAGACCGCAGAGATCGCAAGAGTGCCGAACCCCGGCACCTACCTTGCGGGCGAGGTGCGCATGCACGTCGCTGACCTTGATAACAACGGAGCGCTCGATCTTTTTCTTTCTCCCACTACGCAGAGTCCGGGGGGAAATACCACCGGCCCGATGGTCTGGTTGGGAGACGTAACCGGCAGCTTCACGCTGTTGCCGCATCCGGCGGGACCGGCGTTGGTGTTCGACGCCGCCGACACCGGCAATGACGGCCATCTCGATCTTCTCGGTCTGTCCGCGGATGGGCAGCCGGATGCAAGGCGTCAATCAAAGCCCGAAGAACTATCACTGGCAGGTGGTGCGGCCGCACGCGGTGCAGGCAGTGGGCGACCAGCGCATCAATCCCTTCGGCGTGGGCGGCGAAATCGAAATCCGCTCCGGCCTGCTGGTGCAAAAACAGCCGATCACGGGGCCGCAACTCCACTTCGGCCTGGGCGAGCAGACCGAGGCGGAAGTGGTGCGGGTCATCTGGCCGAATGGCACGGTGCGCGCCGAGTTTGGGGTGAAGGCCGACCAGGAAGTCGTGACCGAGCAGCGCCTGAAGGCCTCCTGTCCGTTCCTGTTTGCCTACAACGGAAGAGAGATGGAGTTTGTGAAGGACGCAGTTCCGTGGGGCTCGGCCATCGGCCTGCGCATCAACACACTGGGCTCGGCGCAAATCGCAGCCACCGGGGAGTGGTACAAGATCGGGCGCGACCAACTCGTGCCGCACGACGGCTTCTACGATATCCGCGTCACCGCGGAATTGTGGGAAGTGTATTACTACGACTATCTCGCGCTCATGACGGTGGACCATCCCGCGGGCACGGAGATTTTCGTGGATGAACGCTTCGTGATTCCGCCGGCGAAACTGGGAATCACCACGGTGAAAACGCCGCACAACATCGCGCGCGCGATCGACGACAACGGCCAGGATGTCACCGACCTGGTCAGCACGCTCGACGGCAAAGCCGTGAACACATTTCGGCCGCGGCCAGTTCCAGGGTGTGACGCGTGATCACTATCTCGAGGTTGACCTCGGCGACGACGCGCCCAAGAGCGGTCCGCTTTACCTGATCGCTCAGGGTTCGATCCACGACACCGAGTCATCGGTGAATGTCGCCATCACCCAGGGCAATCGCTGGCGCGCCCACGGCTTGAGCGTCGAAGTTCCTGACGGCCGCGGCGGCTGGGTCACGGCGCAGGACAACCTCGGCTTTCCCGCGGGCCGCAAGAAGACGGTCCTGTTCAATCTGACCAATATTTTCCGCCCCGGAACGCCGCGCAAAGTACGGCTGCGCACGAATCTTGAAATTTACTGGGACGCCATCCACTGGGCGCAAGGCGCGCCGGACGCGCCCTTGAAGGAAACGACCCTGGATCCGTCGCTCGCCGACCTGCACTATCGCGGCTATTCCGTAATGCAGATGCCGGTCGGCGCCGGTGCGCCGGAGGTCCCGGACTACAACCGGATTGAAGGCACCAAGCAGCACTGGCGCGACCTGATCGGTTATTACACACGCTACGGAGACATCCGCGAGCTCATTCATAAGATCGACGACCGTTATGTCATCGTAAATTCCGGCGACGAGATGTCGCTGCATTTTCCCGAGCAGCCGCCGCCACCGGCAGGATGGGTGCGCGACTTCGTCATCAAGGGCGATGGCTGGATCAAGGACGGAGACTACAACTCGACTTTCTCCAAGACCGTGCTGCCCCTGCCCTATCACGCCAAGAACGAGTACACCACGCGGCCGGGCGCGCTCGAGGATGAATGGGTGTACCGCCAGCATCCCGAGGACTGGCAAAACTATCACACGCGTTACGTAACTCCCCAGGTCTTCAAGAATGCGTTGCGGAGCGGGCTGTCTAAATGAACAACCGCGTCGCAAGGGCCATCCTCGGTGTTATTTTCATCGCTCTATTGGCAACCCCGCTCGTGCTCAAGCGGCTGTCGGCGCGGCGCGCGGCCGAGAGGTCAAGCGCTGACATAAAGACCACGATGGCGCGGCACGGCTTCTACCTGCAGGAGGTTTCCCAGGCGGCGGGCATCCGGTTTGTCCATGAAGCCCCGGCGCTCGATCCCAAACTGGAGCCCATCATGCCGGAGGTCGCGTCGATGGGCGCGTCCGTGTCCATTGTCGATTTCGATCGCGACGGCTGGTCGGATATTTACGTCGTCAACAGCGCCATCGGCAGCAAGAACGCCTTGTACCGCAACCTGGGTGACGGCACTTTCAAAGACGTGGCCGCGCGAACTCGGCATTGCGGATGTCAATCAGCCGGGCACAGGCGTCTCCACCGGCGCGGTCTGGGGCGACTACGACAATGACGGCTACGAAGACCTGTTCCTGATCAAGTGGGGGCGCCCCGAGCTCTACCACAACGATCAGGGCCACGGCTTTACCCGCGTCAGCGAGCAAGCCGGCCTGCCGCGCTGGATCAATGCCAACACCGCCATCTGGTTTGATTACGACGGCGATGGGCTGCTGGACCTGTTTGTCGGCGGGTACTATGACGAGGGCATCGACCTATGGCATCTCACCACTACCCGGATCATGCCTGAGAGTTTTGAGTATGCCAAGAATGGCGGGCGAAAATTTCTGTTTCACAATCTTGGCCACGGGAAGTTTGAAGAGGTTGCCGAGAAAGTTGGCATCAACAGCCGGCGTTGGGCGCTGGCCGCGGCCGCAGCCGACCTGCGCGGCAGCGGGCATCCCGATTTATTCGTCGCTAACGACTACGGAGTTTCCGAGCTCTATTTCAATGACGGAAAACGCTTCCATGAAGTGGGGGAGCAGACCGGAGTCGGCTTTGCCCCCAAGAGCGGAATGAACGCCGCCTTTGGCGACATTCTGAATCAGGGCAGATACTCGGTTTACGTTTCCAATATTTCGGAAGATGGAATTCTCATCCAGGGAAACAATCTGTGGGTGCCCAAGCAAGGAACTTCCGGCGACGCCATCAAGTACGAGAACCTGGCGCGGGATTTTGGAGTCGAACTCGGGGGCTGGAGTTTTGGCGCGCAGTTCGGCGATTTGAATAACGACGGAACGCTCGACCTCTATCTGACCAACGGCTACATCTCGCTCGACCGCAACCGCAGCTACTGGTACGACTTTTCCAAGGTGGCCGGAGGCAACAGCACCATCATTGGCGATGCCAGGAACTGGCCCGCGTTTGAGGGCCGCAGTTTGTCAGGGTATCAATCGAAGCGGTTGTGGCTGAATGATGGCGCCGGAAAGTTTGTCGATGTGGCCCAGGCGGTTGGGGTCAACGACACATATGACGGTCGCGCGGTCGCGTTCGCGGACTTGTGGAACCGCGGCGTGCTCGATGTCGTGGTGGCCAACCAGAAGGGCCCGCTGCTGGTTTACAAGAACACGGTGACGCCGGAAAATGAGTGGATCGAATTTGAACTGGAAGGGACCTCCAGCAACCGCAGCGCGATTGGCGCACAGGTCACGCTGTACTGGAACGGCCAGCAGCAGGTGCAGGAGGTTTCAGGAGGCAGCGGTTTCGCCGCAGAGAACCAGCGACGGCTGCATTTTGGCCTGGGGAAATATCCGCAAATAGAAAAGGCAGTAATCCGCTGGCCCTCGGGCAAGCTGCAGACCATCGACAAGCCTGCGTCCGGCCAGCTGCACAAGATCAAGGAGCCCGCATGAGCCAGACCGCGCACCTGACTCCGCCACCGGCTGCGCCTGCAGGTTGGAAGCATTTCGTCAGCCTCGACAATCGTTACATTGCCCCGATTTTCATCACTTGCATCCTGCTGGTGGGTCATCTGTCATTCGGTATTCTCGAAAGCTATCAGCGGACCCTGCTGGCGATCGTGGTAGCTATCGGGACGGAGCTGCTGCTCGGACGAATTTTCTTTCACAAGTGGGTGCATCCGGCCAGCGCGTACATCAGCGGGATCAGCGTGGGAATTCTGCTGCGCTCACCTGCCTTCTGGCCCTACGCCCTGTGCGCGGCCATCTCCATCATGTCCAAATATGTGTTGCGCATCAAAGGAAGACATATCTGGAACCCGTCCAACTTCGGCATCTCGGCAATGCTTTTTCTGGTCCCTGAAACCGTGGCCAGCCTGAGCATTCAATGGGGAAATTATCTTTTGCCCATGCTGGTGATCTGGGTGCTGGGCTCGGTCATTATCTGGCGCCTGCGGCGCTTTCACATCACCTTCACCTATGTGGTCTCGTTTATCGCTTTCGCATTTTTGCGCAGCTGGATCATGGGCAGCCCCTGGCAGTCCGAGATTGCCCCAATCACGGGGCCGATGTACCAGCTTTTTATTTTCTTCATGATCACCGACCCGAAAACCACGGTGCGAGGGAAGACGGGACAGTGCGTGGTGGTATTCCTGGTCGCGCTGGTCGAAATGATCATGCGCATGTACCAGATCGTGTATGCGCCGTTTTACGCGCTGTTCATCGTAGGACCGCCGCGATGCTCATCGAGATCTGGCTGGATTCGCGACGCGAGAGTGCACAGAAGCTGGCGGCAGCGCACTAATCATCGCCGCGGACCACGTGGGGACAGCCGCCCTCGGCTGTCCAGTCGAGCGCAGCTCGACAATTTTTAGAGTCACAAGACCAGCGGAGCCTTGCTCCGCCGGACAGCCGGGGGCGGCTGTCCCCACGTGATTTGTGGAAGGTAAACTGAACATCTGATGCCGAGAATCCGGGTCACTTGTTGTGTAGCTCTCCTCGCTCTCCTGGCATTGGCCGGGTGCAAGCAACGGGCTTCCGAGCGTCAGGAAGGCTCTTCGCCACGAACCGTGGCCGGTTCGCCACCCGCAGAACCAACCCCGGTTCCGGTGCCGCCGCCAGTACCAATTCCCAGCAACGCTCCCGCGCGGCCTTCGGGTCCGATCGAGTTCACCGACGTGACCGCCCAGGCCGGCATCCACTTCAAGCACAACACCGGCGCGTTCGGAAAGAAGTACCTGCCGGAAACCATGGGCAGCGGCGCCTGCTTCCTCGACTACGACAATGACGGCTGGCAGGACATTCTGCTGATCAACTCCATGGATTGGCCCGGCCACCAAACCGGAAAATCCTATCCCGCGCTCTATCACAACAATCAGAACGGAACTTTCACCGATGTGACTAAACAGGCGGGGCTCGCGCTGGAGCTCTACGGGATGGGTTGCGCGGTCGGCGACTATGACAACGACGGCAAGGTGGACATCTACATTACCGCGGTCGGATCGAACCATCTTTTCCGCAACCTGGGCCACGGCAAGTTTGCCGATGTCACCGCGAAAGCAGGCGTGGCTGACCCGGGATTTTCCAGCAGTGCCTTGTGGTTTGACTATGACAACGACGGCAAGCTTGATCTATTCGTCGCTCATTACATCGAGTGGTCGATTGCGACCGACCAGTACTGCACGCTTGACAACAAGAACAAGTCGTACTGCACGCCGCAGAGATATAAGGGAGAGAGCTCAACCCTGTTTCACAACCAGGGCAACGGGACATTCGAGAACGTAACCCGGCGCGCCGGGCTCTACGATCCCACTGGTAAGTCGCTCGGGGTTGCAATGCTGGACTATGACAATGATGGCTGGATGGACCTGCTGGTCACCAACGATACCGAGCCCAACAAGCTCTATCACAATAATCACAATGGGACGTTCACAGACGTTGGCGTCGCCGCTGGCATCGCCTACGGCGACTCAGGCACGGTGCGTGCAGGCATGGGCACGGACGCCGCCGACTACGACAACTCCGGCTGGCAGAGCCTGGTGATCGGCAATTTCACCAATGAGGGCATGGCGCTTTACCACAACGATGGATCGGGTCTGTTCACCGACCAGGCCCCCGTGACCGGCATTGCCCGCATCTCCACCAAGTCGCTGACTTTCGGCGCCTTCTTTTTTGACTACGATCTGGACGGCCTGTCCGATCTTCTCGCCATCAACGGTCACGTCTCCGACGACGTCAGCGTGGTGCAACCTACCTTGAAGTATGCACAACCGCCGCTTCTGTTCCGCAACCTGGGCAAGGGCAAGTTCGATGAAGTGACCGCCAAAGTTGGATCCGCGCTGCCCCGCGCCATTGTCGGCCGGGGCGGAGCCTATGGCGATTTCGATAATGACGGCGACCTCGATCTCCTGATCACCGCCAACGGCGGGCCGGCCCGGTTGCTGCGGAATGACAATGGCAACCAGAATGACATGTTGCGGGTGAAGACCGTGGGCACGCGCTCCAATCGTGACGGCATCGGGGCCAAGGTAACGGTAAAAACCAGGCAAGGGCACGCGCGTTTTTGGCATGGTGAAGACTGGTTCGAGCTACCTGTCCCAAAGTGAGCTGCCGCTCACGTTCGGATCTGGGTAAGCCGGAGGAAGGCAAGACGGTGAGCCTGACCATCGTGTGGCCCAGCGGCCAGAAAGACTACGTGGCCAAAGTCGAACCCAACCAGTTCATCACGGTGCAAGAGGGAAAGGGCATCATCTCCGCCCGGCCGATCGTTTTTATCTCAGCGCCGGAGAGTTCGCTGCCCGCGCCCGCTGCGCATCCTGCTGCTCACTGAAACGGCACCCTTTTCGTTTTTGTCTCGCCGGTTCAATGTTATCTTTGTGGCACATTCATGGACATTCTCAACCAGCTTTTCGAGCAGCACTTCCACACGCCTGCCGTGGAGGTAACGCCGCTGCAGGGAAAGCTGGGCGGGTCGGGGCGAAAGATCATCCGGCTGTCCGCCGGCCCATCCAGCGCCATTGGCATCCTGTACGACGTGCGTGAAGAAAACGTAGCCTTCCTCGAGTTTTCGCGGCATTTCCGACGGCATGGACTGCCGGTGCCGGAAATTTATGGCGAAGATCTGGGCCAGGGCGCCTACCTCGAAGAAGACCTGGGCAGCACCACCCTGTTCGAGTTTCTTTCTAAACACCGTAGTGGGGAAAACATCTCTCCCGAGGCGGTCGAGGCTTATCGCAAGGTGATCACCGTATTGCCCCGTTTTCAGGTGGAGGCGGGACGCGATTTGAATTACAAGGCCTGCTATCCGCGCGGCAGCTTCGATCGCCAGTCCATCGCCTGGGACCTGAATTATTTCAAATACTATTTCCTTCGCCTGGCCGGCATCCCCTTCAATGAACAGGCGCTGGAGGATGATTTCAGCCGTCTGACGAAATTCCTGTTGAGCGCCGGGCACGACTACTTTCTGTATCGCGACTTCCAGTCGCGCAACATCATGTGGCGTGACGGGCAACCATTTTTCCTCGACTATCAGGGAGGGCGCAAGGGCGCGCTGCAATACGACGTGGCTTCTCTGTTGTACGACGCCAAGGCGGATCTACCGCCGGAACTGCGACGGCAGTTGCTCGATCACTATCTCGACACGCTTGCCGATTTCGTCAAGGTTGATCGTGAAGCGTTCATGCAGCACTACCATGCCTTCGTTTATGTACGAATCATGCAGGCCCTGGGAGCTTACGGCTTCCGCGGCTTTTACGAACGCAAGGTCCATTTTCTGCAGAGCGTGCCCTACGCTTTGAAGAATCTGCGCTGGCTGCTGCACCACGTCACGCTGCCCATCGCCCTGCCCACGCTGTTGGGCGCCTTCCACAGCATGCTGGGGTCGGAGAAACTGCAGGCCCTGGCTTCCGACGCCGACAGCCTGGTGGTAAGAATTTTCAGTTTTTCATTTCACCGCGGCTGGCCCAAGGATGAAAGTGGGAATGGCGGGGGATTTGTCTTCGACGGCCGCAGCCTCCCCAATCCCGGCCGTGAAGAACGCTTCAAAGCTCTCACGGGAAGGGACGCGCCGGTCATCGAATATCTGAACCAGCAGGACAGTGTGCACCAGTTTCTGGCCAGCGTGCTCTCGCTGGTGGATGCCAGCGTGAACGAATACCAGCGGCGCGGCTTCAAGAACCTGATGGTCTCGTTTGGCTGCACCGGCGGCCAGCATCGCTCCGTCTATCTGGCCGAGCAACTGGCGAAACGGTTGCGCGGCCGGAGCGGAGTGGAAGTATTGTTGCGGCATCGCGAACTGGAGTCGCTCGGGCCATGAAGGCGATGGTCCTGGCTGCCGGCCTCGGTACCCGCCTGCGTCCCCTCACCGACGACCGCCCCAAAGCGCTGGTGGAAGTCGCCGGCCGCACCCTGCTTGAAATCACGTTGACCCGCTTGCGTGGCTTTGGCATTCGCGAAGTGATGATCAACGTGCACTACTTTGCCGGCATGGTCGTCGATTATCTGAAGGCCCATGACAATTTCGGCATGCGAATTGAAGTCTCTCATGAAGATGTATTGCTCGATACCGGCGGGGGACTGAAAAAGGCGGGGTATTTCTTTCTGGAGGGTCCCAACCCGCTCGATGAGCCGTTTTTGTTGCACAACGTTGATGTCATCAGCACCATTGATTTGCGACGCATGGCGCAATTTCACGCCGACAATCACGCTCTTGCCACCCTGGCAGTGCAGGACCGCAAGACTTCCCGCTACCTCCTGTTCGATCAGCAGCGCCGGCTTTGCGGCCGCCGCGCGGGGCGCGATGGGGAAATTGAGCTGGTTCGTTCCTCACCCCAGAATCAGGCCCTGGCTTTTGGCGGGATCCACGTGATTTCGCCTCGCCTTATTCCGATGTTGGCGGAAGAAGGAATTTTTTCCATCATCACCTCCTATCTGCGTCTGGCCGGCCAGAACGAGAACATCCTCGGCTTCCGATCTGACGAATACTATTGGCGTGATCTGGGCAGGCCCGATGACTTGAAGCAGGCGGTCCGGGAGTTTGGACAGTGGAGCGGCTTCTAGTTTCTAGTTTCCTGTTCCGCGGAAATTCATTGAATTAGTATTGTCGTCCCGACCGAAGCGGAGCGAAGCGAGCGCAGTGGAGGGACCTGCTGTCCAATCCAACTCGACCTGCGCCGCTTTTATTCCACACATCCGGGGTAGCACTCTAGTGTCCAGCTTCTGGTCTTTTTTCGTCCGCATTAATCGGCTTTCAAAAGTGCAGGCATGCGTATAATGCTTGCGTTATTCGCCACGCTAGAAACGGTTGAGCAATGTCAGGAGAGACATGCAGATTAGCAAGCTAAGACAACTTCATCGCTGGGCAATCGTTGTACTGGCCGGAACCATGGGATTGGTGGCCGCAGGTTCCATCATGGCGCAAAACGCGAACCAGCCCTGGATGAACTCCAGTCTCTCTCCCGAAGAGCGTGCCGAGCTGGTCCTGAAGCAGATGACCCTGGACGAAAAGATTGCGCTCCTGCACGGTAACGGTATGGAGCATGCTCCGCAATGGCAGATGCCCTTGACCCATATCTCCAACGGCGGCGCAGGCTACGTTGAAGGCGTTAAGCGTCTGGGTATTCCCCCGCTGTTCATTTCTGACGCGGCCTACGGTGTGCGCGACAGCGGGGCCAATGGCCGCTATTCGACGGCGCTCCCATCAAGTCTGGCGGCCACTTCGAGCTGGGACACGCAGGGCGCCTGCGAGTACGGCGCGCTCATCGGTCGAGAGTTGCGGGCGCAGGGCTTCAATATGACGCTGGGTGGCGGCGTAAACCTGACGCGCGAACCGAGGAACGGGCGGACTTTCGAGTACGCCGGAGAAGATCCGCTGCTCGCCGGAACCATGGTGGGCAATCTGATGAAGTGCGAACAGGCACAGCACGTGATTGGCGACATCAAGCATTTCGCGCTCAATGATCAGGAGACTGGTCGAAACATCGTGAACGTGATCATCTCCAAGCGGGCCATGCAGCAGACCGATCTTCTCGCCTTCCACATCGGCATCGAGATTGCGAACCCAGGCGCGGTGATGTGCTCCTATAACCGCATCGACGGCGACTACGCATGCGAGAACACCTACATCCTGCACGACGTTCTCAAGAAGGATTGGGGATACAAGGGTTTCGTCATCTCCGACTGGGGAGGTACCCATAGCACCGCGAAGGCTTCGGCGGCAGGCATGGACCAGGAACAACCCATGGCCGATTTTTTTGGTCCGGCGCTCATGCAGGCAGTAAAAGACGGCAAGGTCCCCATGGCCGAAATTGATGACCATGCCGGTCGGGTTCTTTACGCCGAGTTTCTTTCCGGCATTGTGGACAATCCCATCGAAAAAGGCGTCGTTGATGTGGAGCGCGGGCTGGATATCGCCCAGCACCTGGAAGAAAAAAGCATTGTGCTGCTTAAGAACGACAATGCGGTCCTGCCCCTGGCGGCGAAGAGTCGGAGCATCGCAGTGATCGGCGGGCACGCCGATGTGGGCATGATTTCCGGGGGCGGCTCAGCCCAGGTGGATCCTCCCGGAGGCAATGCGATCTCCCCTCCAGGAAAGGGCGCGACGCACTGGCAGGACCATATCTGGTTCCCCACGTCGCCGCTCAAAGCCCTGCGAGCGAAGCTCCCGAACGCAAAGATAGAGTTCAACTCAGGTCAGGATCTGGCGGCCGCAGCAGCGTTAGCCAAAAGCGCGGATATTGCAATCGTCTTCGCCTACCAGTGGGAGGCGGAGGGCGTGGACCTCGCAACCCTCGCACTTCCCGACAATCAGGACGCGCTGATCGAGCAGGTGGCGGCCGCGAATCCACGCACAATTGTGGTTCTCGAGACCGGCACTGCGGTGACTCATGCCCTGGATCGGCAAGGTAAGCGGCGTGGTGGAAGCCTGGTACGCGGGCAGCAGCGGTCATAAGGCCCTGGCCAACGTGCTGACGGGCGAGGTAAACCCTTCCGGCAAACTCGCCATGACCTTCCCCAGGAGCGATGCCGACCTGCCGCACCCGGTCATTCCGGCACTTTCCCCGGAGGACGAGGGCCAAGGCAGCGGCGTGGAGAACGGGCCTGCGCACGTCCAATCCAAGTACACGGTGCACTACGACGAGGGCGTGAAGGTCGGCTACAAGTGGTACGAGTCCGAGCACAAGCAGCCCCTGTTTCCGTTCGGGTTCGGGCTCTCATACACGACTTACGCCTATTCCAACCTGAAGACCGACAACGCAAAGCGGACCGTAAGCTTTACGGTGAAGAACACGGGCAAGCGCGCCGGCGCCGAAATCGCACAGGTGTACGCCACACTCCCGGAGGCTGCCGGCGAACCATTCAAGCGGCTCGTGGGATGGCAGCGAATCGAACTTGCCCCTGGCGAGTCCAAGACCGTGACCGTTGCTGCCGATCCCCGGGTGATGTCCATCTTCGATGAGCAGAAGAATGCCTGGAGCCTGTTACCGGGTGCCTACAACATCTTTGCCGGTCCATCTTCGAGCGAAACGCCGTTGAAAGCGACTCTGCAGATCCAATGATTGTTCCCAGGCTCCACTAGATCGAAGACGGACAGTGGTTTCTACAAAGGATGCCATGAACAAGTCGCGTGTTTATCTTTCGTCCGCACTGATTGCAT
Organism: Terriglobia bacterium; assembly: GCA_963699935.1. Taxonomy (GTDB): domain Bacteria; phylum Acidobacteriota; class Terriglobia; order Terriglobales; family Acidobacteriaceae; genus JAIQFF01. Next base: position 801,313 of record CAVOVU010000006.1, on the reverse strand, counting down.
CAGGGTGTGTGCTGCTGGCCATGTCCGGCTCGATGACCGCACAAACCATGCCGCTCTCCCACGAAGAGGCGCACCGCCGCGCCCAGGCCCTGCTCAAGCAGATGACGGTGGAGGAGAAAGCCGGCCAGATGAACCAGGCTTCGGGCATTGTGCTGCCAGGACTGGCAAACGAAAAGCCGGATGCTGCCATCGTCAAGGGCCAGGTGGGCTCAGTCCTGTGGGAATTCAATGTCAAAGAGCTGAACCGCATGCAGCATCTGGCGGTGGAGAAGTCCCGGCTCCATATTCCGCTGATCATCGGCTTCGATGTGATCCACGGCTACCGGACAATTTTTCCGGTACCGCTGGCCATGGCGTCGTCATGGGACCCGGCAGTGGAGGAAGCAGCCCAACATCAGGCTGCCAGGGATGCCCGGGCGGCCGGCGTTCAGTGGACCTTCACTCCCATGGTCGATATTGCGCGCGATGCCCGCTGGGGCCGGATTGTGGAAGGCGCGGGCGAAGATCCCTACCTCGGTGCGGCCATGGCGGTTGCGCAGGTACGCGGGTTTCAGGGCGAGTCCATTGATCGCACAAGCGTTCTGGCATGCGTCAAGCACTTTGCCGGCTACGGCGCGGCAGAAGGTGGCCGCGATTATGATGCCTCCTACATTCCCGAGTCCCTTTTCCGCAATGTTTACCTGGTTCCCTTTCAAGCGGCAGAAAAGGCTGGCGCTGCTACATTCATGAGCGCCTATATGGATCTGAACGATGTGCCGGCCAGCGGCAATCGCTGGCTGCTGCACGACATTCTGCGCCAGGAGTGGGGCTTCAAGGGCTTTGTGGTCTCGGATGCGTTCGCCGTGGGCAAGCTGGAGACACATGGTTATGCTCGCGATCCTGAAGACGCCGCCTACAAGGCGATCACGGCGGGCGTGAACATGGACATGGCAAGCCTGACCTATATCCGCAACCTGCCCAAATTGGTAGCGTCCGGCAAGGTCACGGAGGCGCAATTAGACGCGGCGGTCCTCCCGATTCTCGAAGCCAAATATCAGTTGGGATTGTTCGATAACCCGTACGTGGATGAGTCCACCGTGGACGCCGCACTCAGCAGCTCTGAGGGTCTGGCACTGGAACGCAAGTTGGCAGCTCGTTCCATGGTGCTGCTGAAGAATGATAACCATACATTGCCGCTGGCCAGGAATCTGAAAAAGGTAGCGGTGATCGGGACCCTGGCCGACTCCATCAAGGACATTGAAGGCGGATGGACGGTGGAGGGACTGTTTGGGGGCGCTCCCAAGAGCCACCCCGTTACCGTGCTGGCCGGACTGAAGAACAAACTGGGGCCGAACGTGCAGTTCGACTATGTCCCGGGTGCGGCCCCTGCCAGGGAATACCCTTCAATGATGGATGCCTTTACCGGCGCAAAAAACCCGCCGCCGCCTACCCCGGCGGAAGTGGCCGATTGGATTGCCAAGGCCCAGGCTGCGGCGAAAGATTCGGATGTGGTGGTTGCGGTGCTGGGCGAGTTGGCCTCCATGAACGGCGAGGGCGCCTCGCGCGCCTCTCTGGATTTGCCCGGCATGCAGGAGCAGATGCTTGAGGCCGTGACGGCCACCGGCAAGCCGGTGGTGTTGGTATTGGAAAACGGACGCCCGCTCGATATTCGCTGGGCCGCCGCGCATGTTCCCGCCATTCTGGAAGCCTGGTATCCAGGCACGGAGGGCGGCGACGCCGTGGCCGATGTTCTGTTCGGAGATGTGAACCCCGGCGGCAAACTGCCGGTAACCTGGCCCCGCACCGCAGGGCAAGAACCTCTCTACTACAACCACAACCTGACCCATGAGCCGGAGGACCGCCCTACCTTTACCTCGCGCTACTGGGACCTTTCCTCCAAGCCTCTGTATCCATTCGGTTATGGACTCAGTTACTCGACTTTCAAGTTCGCCAATCTGCGCCTGAGCAAGGATCGCATCAACGCAGAGCAGACCACTGAGGTGCAAGTCGATGTGACCAATACCAGCATGGTCGCGGGCGACAGCGTGGCGCAGATTTATATTCACCAGCGAGCCGGGTCTGCATCACGTCCCGTGCGACAGCTCAAGGGCTTCCGCCGGATTACGTTGCAGCCCGGTGAGACGCAGACCCTCAAGTTCTCGCTCGGCAAGAATGAACTGAGCTTCTGGAGCCCGCAAACCAAAGCCTGGGGTACGGAGCCGGGCACGTTCGACGTGTGGGCCGGGGAAGACTCCACCGCAAGTCTGCATACCGAGCTGCTGGTTGTTGAATAACCATCCAGTCATCCCCTGACGGCATTCTGAAAGGGAGGCCCGACGAGAGAGCGTCTCAATTATTTGGGCTGACCGCTTTTTGGGCTGACCGCGGGGACAGCCCTTTTCCAATCACATGAGTGTCCATTGAAGTGTGGCCATAGGATTTCGGTAATGGGTGTAAATGGGCGCGTTTTTGGGTGTTTGACGAATTGGGTGTAATTGGGTGTATTATTGGGTGTCATGATCCATCCCACCAGCCTCAAGATTACCCCAGAAATTCTCGGTTTCATTGCCGAACTCGATGAATTCAAAGGGGCTTGGCGATCTCTAGGTACCCTGGCTCCCAAGCGTCTGTCTGCCCTCCGCCGGGTAGCCACCATTGAAAGCATCGGATCATCCACTCGCATCGAAGGCAGCAAGCTCTCCGACAGGGAGGTTGAAAAGCTGCTGGCCAACCTTGAGATCAAGTCCTTCCATACGCGGGATGAGCAGGAAGTGGCCGGCTACGCCGAAACCATGGAGCTGATTTTCCAGTCCTGGAACGAGATCACCCTGACAGAAAGCCACGTCAAGCAATTGCACCGCGACTTGCTCAAATACAGCGAAAAGGACGCGCATCATCGCGGCGAATATAAGACCCAAGCCAACAGCGTCGCGGCCTTTGACGAGACTGGAAAGCAGATCGCCATCGTGTTTGAAACGGCTGCGCCGTTCGACACCCCGCGCTTGATGACGGAAGTGGTCGGCTGGGCAAGGGAAGAACTGGAAACCCGGCAGCTGCATCCTTTGCTGGTCATAGCCATTTTCCTCGTCGTATTTCTTGAAATCCACCCTTTTCAGGACGGCAACGGTCGTGTGAGCCGCATCCTGACCACGCTGTTGCTGTTGCGCGCCGGCTACGCCTATGTTCCATACAGCTCATTAGAGAGTGTGATTGAGCAGAGCAAAGAAGGTTATTACCTCGCGCTGCGCCAGACGCAAGGAACGATCCGAACCGACACGCCGAACTGGCAGCCCTGGGTCTTGTTCTTCCTGCGCGCGCTCCAACAGCAGATGAAGCGGCTGGCCAGGAAAATCGAAAGAGAGAATATCGTTCTATCTGCCATACCCGAATTGTCCGTGAAAATACTCGAGTATGCCCGTGAACACGGACGCGTCACCATCGGCGATATCGTTAAACTCACCGGCACGAGTCGGAACACGCTCAAGCAGCACTTCCGCAAGCTTCTGGAAAAAGGCCACCTGGTAATGCACGGCAGAGGTCGCGGCGCCTGGTATGGCTTGGCATAGTGTCCAGAACTTCGGGCCAAAGGCACGACATACGTTGAAGACTGGACTCAGAGTCGCCGAAGCAGGGACCGTTATTTCCCCCGAGGACTAAACTATGCCTCGGGTCCTAATTGAGCGATGTCAACACCTTGCGACGCAGGATTTGCCGCGAGGGCCATCACGCGAACCATCCCAGACAGTTTGAAATTGAACTCGCGCCCTAGCTGTATGGGTTTGTCAAAGTGTTGAGGCGGAATCCCGCACATTTCTCTTGACTAGCCGACCGCCCCGATTCAGGATGTACTTCCCTCCCTTTCCACTCCCCCCGGCCCCAACTTTCCATCGCTCCCCCGAGAAGGATCGACCGTGAAATATGCAGGGCTATTGCTGTCCCTTCTTTGGCTGGCAGGATGCGGCGGTCAGGCGGCGACCAAAGTATCGAATCCTGTCCCCGCTCCGCCTCCGTCAGTGCCCCCACCGCCGGTGTCCCTGCCACGAAACTATGTCATGACCATCCTGCCTCCAGTGGATGGCGGTACGGCCGCCCAGGCTGAGGCGATCAATGCCAATGGGGAGGTCGCGGGATATTCGGTAGTAAACGGCAACGGCGAGGCGACAGTGTGGCAGGGGGGAATGGCGATTGACCTGGGGGAAGGCGTGGCTGACGCCATCAATGATGCCGGGATTGCGGCCGGGTATGTGAACGATGGCTTTCCGCAAGCGACGACCTGGCCCGGGGGATCGCTGGGCACGCTGTCCGGCTATGACTCCAGTATCGCGACTGGGATCGACAATGACGGGACCGTGGTCGGGGTGGCGTTCGTGCTGGCCGATCCCGATCAGCAGACGGGATTCACGTGGACGCCTGGGACCGGCATGATGGCGACTCCGGGGATTCAGTCGGCGCTGGCCATCCGCAATGGAGTGATCGCCGGCATCGGGACGAACTTCGACGCCGTGACCAGTCACGATGATCTGGGGGTCCGGGGCGCTGCCACTGCTGTCAGCGCTGACGGCCGGGTGGCAGGCTTCACTCCCTTCGGCAACGCGCAAGCTGTCGAGTGGCAGGATGGTGTCCTTACGCTCTTGGGAACAGCCGGTACTGACATCAGCGTGGCCACGGGGATCAACGACAGCGGGATTGTGGTCGGTCAGATCGGGAACGCGATCAGCGGAAGCGTTCGCCTGGTTCGGCGCTGCGCACTGTCGCCGCATGACACGTTCGTGGGCGTCACCCGAGCGATGGCCTGGAGTGCGCCCGATGGCATCGTGGACCTCAATAACAGGATCGCTGCGAGCAGTGGATGGACGCTGGCCTATGCCACCGGGATCAACCAGGGCGGCGAGATTGTCGGCGCGGCGATCAGCGACGAACAGGTGACCGAAGGCTTCCTGCTGGTTCCCATAACACCACAGCCCTGAAGAATCAGGCGCACACTTCGAAACGCTGGGGCAATGCCAGCCACGACCGCATGGAGGCGAAGCTCCGCGCGATGGAAACCCTGGCCGCGGATCCCCGGCCCCACTATGCCTGGTACGTGCTGGGGATTGTTACACTGGTGTACCTGTTCTCGTTTCCCAATCGCCGGGTTGAATTCCCGATCAGAGAAGCGGTCCATAGGAGAATGTCGGATGCCTGGGAGCGTTCTGGTGTCAGGAGCTGGGGTGGCAGGCTCTTGTCTGGCTTGGTGGCTCGATCGATACGGATATGCGGTGACCCTGGTGGAACAGGCGCCCGAACCGCGCACCGGCGGCTACGTCATCGACTTTTGGGGCCTCGGCTACGACGTGGCCGAAAAGATGGGCGTGCTGGACGAACTCCGCCGGCATGACCTCAAGGTTCAGGAATTCCGGATCGTCAATCGCGTGGGCCGGCGGATCAGCGGCTTCAACCAGGGCGCGGTGCAAAAGCTCATCAAGGGCCGGGGCATGAGCCTTCCGCGTTCGGCGCTGGCTTCTGCGCTCTACGAAGCGGTCAAGGACCGAGTCGACGTGCGGTTCGGGAACAGCGTGACCAGCCTCGAAGACAGCCCGCGCGGCGTGGAGGTGACGCTTCGCGAAGGTGAGGCTCAGACGTTCGATCTGGTCATCGGTGCCGACGGCCTCCACTCCGCCGTGCGACGACTCTGCTTTGGTGAAGAAACGCGATTCGAACACTTTCTCGGATACTACGTTGCTGCGTTCACCGCCCAAGGCTACCGGTTCCGTGATCCGGACGCATACGTGACTTACGGCGAACCTGGCCGGCAGATTTGGCGAATCACTGTCGACGAGGACACGACGGTCTTCATGCTGGTGTTCGCCGAATCCGATTCCCACGCAGCTCCCGTCCACGATGCCTCGCGTCAGAAAGAGGTCCTGACCCGCCTCTACGCTGGCGGTGGCTGGGAAACCGACGAGATGCTCCACGCGCTTCAGGCAAGCACCGATCTCTATTTCGACCGGGTCAGTCAGATCGTCATGCCGAGTTGGACCAAGGGCCGCGTCGCCCTGATCGGCGACGCGTGCGCGTGTCCGAGCCTGCTCGCCGGCGAAGGGTCAGCGATGGCGATGGCCGAAGCCTACACGCTCGCTGGGGAATTGGTTGTCGCGCAGGGAGGCCACGCGTCCGCATTCGAAATCTATGAACAGCGCCTGCGGCCCTATGTGGAGCGCAAGCAGAAGGGGGCGCGCGATTTCGCTGCGAGCTTCGTCCCCAGGAGTGCTTACGGGCTGTGGCTGCGAAACGCGATCATCAACGCCGCGAACCGTCTTGGGCTCATTCAGCTGCTGTTCAGAGCCCAAATGCGCACTGGCATCGAACTGCAGGACTATCCGTAAGACTTCACCGGGCCTACCCATCCCTGGTCTTTGCTCCAAGCGTCACGCACTCGCTCCCGCGCGCGTGTCTCGGACCGCAGTTTCCTACCGCAAAGACAAAATCAGCATCATCGCAAGGATGACGCCCACGACGAGGAGTTCGAGGGCGGCGTCCTTGGGCCGGGCGGCCAATTTGATCCTCAGGCGGGCGCGACCTTGGCGTGGCGAAGACGCCGCCCTGTACCAGGCGCTGCACCGACTCAGATCGGCTAATTTCGACTGCGCGTAGGATGCCATGGCATCGTACTTTCTCGTTTTCCATTGAAGGTCGTCGAAGTTGATCTTCCCGTCCCGGTGCGCGATGCTGATATCCTGCAGCGCATCGATCCTCACGTTCGACGAGGCTTGGCAGAACCGGATTCCAGGCCTCATCGATGGGGAGGTACAAATCAACGTGATTTCCAAAGGAGACTTGATCCGGAACAAACTTGCTAGCGGCCGGGAGCAAGACGTTCTCGACGTAAAGAAGCTGCAGGCTGCTGCCGAACAAGATGGAAGCTCATGAGTGATGGCGGACCACGAGTGCCGGCTTAAGAACGACTCTTTATCTCCCTTCCTTGAGCCCGAGCAGATACTCCCGGTCAGCGCGGTGCGATTCAAAGCCTGATTGATTCTCACAGATTTCTTCCCCACTAGTTCAGCGGTTCTAGTCCGTTCTTTCCCGCCTCTCTGTTGACTGAAGTCTTTTCTCCGATTTAGGTGAGGGAGTCCCCATGCTTGAACTATCCACGATCTATGACTACATGCGGGCCAACGCTGGTCTACTCGGGGCGCGCATTCTTGAAGAGTTCCCGGCGCTGCACCAGTTCGAGAATCCAATCTCACCACGGGTGGAGGGCTTGCTGCGAAGGCCTTTTCCGGCGCAATCCATCGCGATCATGGGCCTCGCCAAACGCTGGCAAGAAGCGCGAACCGCAATGGTGGTTGCCGAATGCGGCACTGGAAAGACGTTGATCTCGACGGGCGGCGTGCATGTCCATAGCCAAGGGAAACCATTCACGACGCTGGCCATGGTGCCTCCGCACTTGGTCGAGAAGTGGGCGCGGGAAACGTTTCTCACTTTGCCGGGCATACGAGTATTTCTGATCGACGATCTGCGAAACGGCGGGGACCTATCGGAGATCTTCTGCGAAGTATGTCGGATTCGCGAACAAAATGGAATCTCTGTGGACAAACGGTCTGATTTGCGCCTACCATACCGCAACGCCAACCTGAGCCGTTCCCAATGTTGGCCCTCTCGTCAAGTTCCGAAGCCGGTAAACGTCTCCGCGTCAAACGCGAGCAGCGGCACCTGTCCATCCGCGATGTCGAGCGATTCAGCCGACGAAGCTTAAACTGATACAACACAATAAGCTAATAACAACACAGCAGAATAGGCTAATTGTTGCACGGCGCAACAAGCTAACGCAGACACGACAGAAATGGCTTCGCCAACTGGAACAGGAGATCTCAAAACAGAACGGCCAGACTCCGGCAGGCCGTGTCATGAACGATGGCGCGGTCACCTTCGGGTGGTTCGTCCGCAATCGCTTCTTCCCTTTGAAAGAGGCCAAGTGGAGACCCGAAACTGCCAAAGTCAAAAAGCTGATCATCCAGAAGGATCTCATCGATCCATTCGATGGCACCCCTCTGGAGAACTTCGACCGGTTCACATTGCAAGTGCACCTCAACAAGCTGGGCGTCACGCGTTCGAAGGACAGGGTGCTGCAGATCAAGGCGTATATGAAGGATATCTTTGCTGAGGCGGTCGAACAGGATTTCCTCACGAAAGATCCTGCGCGCAAGATCAGCCCTCCGGCTCATTTGCGCGAGACGGACAAGACCACGCTCACGTGGGAGCAACTGCGGGATGCGCTCGCGGCACTCGCGCTGCGTGATCGAATCTTGCTGGAACTCGACATGACGAACGCCTTGCGTCCAAGCGAGCTCTTTGCCCTTCGCTGGAACTCCTTCAAGTACGAAGAATCCAGAATGAAAGTGGTCGAGACCGTCTACAAAGGCGCGATTCGGCCGTGGGGTAAGAACAAGAGAAGCCTCGGTTGGGTGCACCTGCCGAAAGAGCTGGCAGAAGACTTGTGGCTCTGGAAGCAGGAGTGTCCGGACGCTTCGCCCGATGCGTTCATCTTTCCGGACGCGAAGGGTGGGTTTATGGACACCGGCAATTATCGAAAACGCGTTCTGCATAAGCTGGCACGCGAACTCGAATTGCCGAAGCTCACGTTCCAGGTGATACGCAGGACGATTGCAACGCTCGCTCAGAAGAAAGGAACGGTCAAGGATGTTCAGGGACTCCTGCGACATTCACGCGCGGCGACGACCACCGACGTGTATATGCAAGAGATCCCGGAGAGTGTGCGCGCAACCGTGAATGCGATTCACAAGGAGTTGAGAGTGAAACCGGAAAATTTGGGGGCAAACTGAAAATGTTTCTGCAATTTGCTGCCAAATGCTGCCAACCGATTGGTCGGCAAGTTGGTAAGTGATTGAAAAGATGGTGGACCTGGTCGGGATCGAACCGACGACCTCTTCCATGCCATGGAAGCGCGCTCCCAGCTGCGCCACAGGCCCACGTGAGTTGTACGAGGGGACTCGAGCAAACTAATTCTCGCCTACTGGCTATCGATAGTCAAACCCGCCGCTGCCTGCCGGCATCTGTGAATCGGATGTAAATTTTGCGAAACCTGGGAAACTTAGTATTCTGTGTGACGGTTTGTTGCAACCTTTAATGAAGCCACGCGACATTTTCCGTTTAAGATATTTGTCCCTGCTGCCGCTTTGTCTGGCGGTGAGCGCCCAGGTAATTTCCGCCAACCAGCCCGCGGCTCAAGGTCCGGTTTCATATTCTTCCGTCAATCAGCTGAACCTGCTGCTCTCGCAACTGGAACACGCTTCACAGGCGGCGCAAGTGGATTTGGCCAAGCTGCGCATTGAAAAATGGAAGACGGACTCGGACAACAAACGCCAGGCCCAGGGGAATGTGGAGTCCATCCAGCGCAATCTGCAGTCCGCGCTGCCCGAGCTTATCGCGGAACTCAAGGCCTCTCCTGAAAACCTTACGTCCACTTTCAAAATCTATCGCAATCTGGACGCGCTCTACGATGTGTTCGAATCGGTGGCGGAGTCGGCGGGCGCGTTCGGTTCCAAGGATGAGTTTCAGTCGCTGGAAAACGATGTCAGCGCTTTCGAGAACGGACGGCGTTCTTTTGCCGACCGCATGGAGACTCTGGCGGGAGCCAGGGAACTCGAGGTCACCCGGCTGCGCGCGGCACTGCAGGCGGCACAAGCCAGCGCGGCGTCGGAGCCTCCCAAGAAAATTGTTGTGGACGATACCGCGCCGGTGAAGAAGCCGGCCAAAAAGAAGCCCGTGCCCAAGGCCAATCCCAACCCGCCCAGCCCCAGTACAGCCAGCCCCGCCGCTACTCCACCACCGCCGAAGTAGCGCCCCTTCCGGCTCTGGCGTCGGTTGCGGCCTGGGCCACAACTTTGCGTTCCAGATGCTGAATGATTCCCTACTACAAAGGGCGCCAAGAACAGCCGTAGAGATCTCAAAGCAATCGCCAACGTTGAGGTCTTGCTTCCCCAGCTGTGCAAAGCTTTAAATCAACATCAACAAACTATTGAAAACAAGACAGTTGCAATCGTGGAACTCTGCTTCCCGCGCCGGGGTCTATATGTAAGAGGAGAGGGATATCAGGCTGCGTTTTACTTTTGGGCTGGCGGCGGAAAGAACCTATAATGAGAGGTGACGCCATGGCATTAATGGCGGGAGCTACCACCTTGGGCGATCTGGCAGGCGCGATCGGAATGCGGGCCCAGCAATCGGCGATTGTCGCCGAACTGAAGGCGGGCTCGGAAGACGCCTACGCCTGGCTCATCGGAGAATTCCACCAGCCTATCTACAGCCTGGTTCACCGCATCGTCGCGGACCCTGCGGATGCGGCCGATACCACGCAGGAAGTCTTTCTCAAAGTATTTCGTGGAATGAACCACTTCCACGGTGAATCCAGTCTGAAAACCTGGATTTACCGCATCGCCGTGCACGAGGCCTCCAACCGCAGGCGCTGGTGGTTCCGGCACAAGGCGAAGGAGACTTCGATCGAACCGGACCAGGATGATCGCGGGCTGGGCGCGCCGGGAATGCGCGATACCCTGATGGATGAAAGGGAATCGCCATTCGACATGGTGGTGCACGAGGAAATCCGGGAACGGGTTGAGGAAGAATTGCGGCAGATCTCGGAGCCTTATCGCACCACGGTCATCTTGCGCGACCTGGAAGAAATGTCGTACGAAGAGATAGCGGAAATTACCGATGTCTCCCTGGGAACCGTGAAGTCGCGGCTGACCCGGGGCCGGGAAGCATTGCGCCGGCGTCTGACAGGATACGTAATGGAACATGGAGAACAACTCGGCCTGCAAGCTCCCGAAGAGGTCAAGGAGCGCCATGCCGGTTGCGTGATTTCTGCGATCGAGGTCACACGATGACGTGCACCCAGGCCAGACCGTTGTTTTCTCCCTATCTCGACGGGGCGGTTACGGGCAAGCAGATGCGCGAACTCAGCCACCATCTGGAAGGCTGCGATCCCTGTAGCCGGCACTATGCTTCACTGCGGCGAACGCAGGACCTGCTGTCCCGCGTAGGCCGCCGCAAGGCGCCGTCTGACCTGGCATTGAAGCTTCGGGTGGCGATTTCGCAGGAGGCCGCGCACTCCCGCCGCCGCTATCTGGATGGTCTCCGGGTACGTCTTGACAATGCGCTTGACCTCTTCATGGTGCCGGCAACGGCAGGCCTGGCGGCTGCCGTAGTGATTTTCGTGGTTTTAATGGGATTTCTGGCGCCGCTGCAGGCGGACAATTCCGATGTGCCCCTCTTGCTGCACACCGCGCCGCAACTGCAACAATCGGCTTTCGGCTCCACGCTTGATTCCATCAACGACGACTCGCTGGTGATCGAGGCCTATGTGGACCCGCAGGGACGCGTGCAGGACTACCGCATTCTTTCCGATTCCAAGGAAGACAGCTCGTTGTTGCCGCGAGTCAAGAAGGACATGCTCATCTTCACCACCTTCACTACGTTCCGCCCCGCGCTTTCGATGGGCCGGCCAACGACCGGGCGGGCGATCCTGTCGTTCTCTAAAGTCAGCGTGAAGGGGTAGCTCTGGCGGCGCCGGAGGCAAAGGCCTTCTGAATAAAAAGCCGCAACAACGTCCATTGATTCTGCGGCGCACACCCCTTACACTTGGTTAGATCGTAATCCGCATTCCGGCCAGCCTGCAGGAGGTTTCCCTGAGTTCCAGGTTTAGACGCTCGCTTTACGCGGCCATGTTTGCCCTGCTGGCAGAGTTGTCTCCGGCGCAGAACCAGAGCCCGGTGGCGCTGGACACCAGTGAGACTGTGTTCACCGTGCTTACGGCCATCAACACTTGTGGATACGACCAGGAATTGGGCGTCTCCGACCCGCTGCGTTCGCGGGTGCGGTCCGAGGTGGCTCGCGCCCGCCAGAGTTCGCAGGAGGCCACCGACGCCACCCAGGCCATGTGCCAGTACTATCAGGAGCACCAGCAGCCCGATGCCTCCAGAACCCTGGCCCAGTACGTGTCGCTCGCGCTCTACCTGAACCCGCCGCCCGCTCTCACCGCCAAGGTGAAGGACGCGGATCTGCCTCCCGATGCCACGGCGGTTGTGGGCATCCTGCCCCTGCTGCAGAATTTCACCGCCAAGGTGGGTTTACACGATATCTGGGAAGCGGATCGCCAGCCCTACGAAGCATTGACCGGGCGCTACCATGAGGCGCTGGCCAAGATGATGTTCGACACGGAAATTTATCTGAAGCTTCCGTCGTCCACCCGCCTGGGACGGAACTTCACGGTTTACATTGATCCCATGGGCGCGCCGGGGCAAACCAACGCCCGCAATTATGGATCGGACTATTATGTGGTGATTTCTCCCGGCCCCGATTCCGGCCTCAAGATGGAACAGATCCGGCACACCTATCTGCACTACCTGCTGGACCCGCTGGCCATGAAGTACCCCATGACCATGAAGCGTCTGGAACCGCTGCTGGAGTCGGTCAAGACCGCGCCCATGGACAACAGTTTCAAGAGCGATACCTCCCTGCTGGTGACCGAATGTTTTATCCGGGCCATCGAGGCGCGGACGGCGGGATCAAGCAAAGCCCCCGAAGCGGAACGCCAGCAGGCGGTTGAGGCATCAGCCCAGCAGGGCTTCGTCCTGACCAATTATTTTTATGAAGCGTTGATCAAGTTTGAAAAAGACCCCGCCGGACTAAATTATGCCTACGGCGACCTGGTCAGCGGCATCGACGTGGGCAAAGAGCGGAAGCGGGCGGCGCTGGTGACGTTTGCCTCCACTTCCGATACCGAACTGTTGCATTTGTCGCGTCCCAATGAAGGCAAGTTGCTGATCGCCGCCGAGCAGCGGCTCTCGGCGGGCGATGCCGCAAGCGCGCAAAAACTGGCCCAGGAGGCCCTGGACGAAAAGAATGAAGACCCGGGGCGCGCTCTTTTTATTCTGGCGGAAGTGGCCACTCATAACTCCGACATGCAGGGCGCGAGGAATTATTTCGAGAAGGCGCTGGAAGTGGCGCATGAACCAAAGGTGGTAGCCTGGTCTCATATCTACCTGGGAAGAATTTTTGACCTGCAGGAAGACCGGGAGGCGGCCATGGACCACTACCGGGCGGCGGCCACCGCGGGCTCGTCATTGCCCGAAGCTAAAGCGGCGGCCGAACGGGGACTGCAGAAGCCGTATGAACCCACTCGTCGCTCGCAGTAAAGCACGGCCGAAATCAAGAAAGACGAATCAGATCTTGCCCAAGGAGAAAGCATGAAGCATGCAGCGATGCTAGTCGTGATCCTGGCGCTGGCTACATTGGTATCGGCGCAAACCCAGACGCCTCCGGCGCCGGCAGGTACCGCGGCCCCCGCAGCCCCGCCACAGGGAAAGCGGCCACCTCAAGCCAAGACTCAGCCTGAGTTCGATGCCTACAAGGTTGTAGCCGCCAACGCCAACGATCCCGCGGCCCTGGAAAAAGGGGCGGACGATTTTGCCGCCAAGTTCCCCGACAGCGAACTGAGGATCCTGCTCTACCGCACCGCCATGCACGGCTATCAGACGGCGAACAACCCCGACAAGATGATGGACATGGGACGCAAGGTGCTGAAGCTCGATCCCGATGATCCCGAAGCCCTGGTGGGCGTGGCCCAGGTCCTGGCCGAGCGCACCCGGGAAACCGACCTCGACAAAGACCAGCGCCTGGATGAAGGCACGAAGCTGGCACTGCACGCGGTGGAGACGACTGAAACCGACATCACCGTGCCGGCTGGAACTCCGCAGGACAAGATTGACGCCTATAAAGGTTTCCTGCGCTCCAACGCCTACTATGTGCTGGGAACGATCCAGTACACCCGGGAAAAGTACGCGGACGCGGAAGGCTATTTTCGCAAGTCGCTGGATGCCTTCCCTTCCCAACCCGATCCTCTGGCCGTGCTGCGCCTGGCGCTCGCGCTCGACAAACAGGAAAAGTACCCGGAGGCTTTGAAGTTCGCGAATCAGGCAGTCCAGATGACGGAGAGCAGTCAGGGCACAACCCTCGCCACTCTGTCAAAGAACGAACGGGACCGCCTGGTTCAGTTGACCGGAGGCGCCCCGGCGGCCACCAAGCCACCCGCCAGCGCCGGGAATCCTCCGCCCAAGAATTAGAAACCGGGCCTACGTCGGACTTCAGACTTCAGACCTCGGACTTCCGGCCCTTGGAATTTGAGGTCTGATGTCTGCAATCCGGGGTCTGAGCATTTAAGGCTTGAAGTCTGAGATCAGAAGTTTGAAGTCCGAGGCCCGAGGTCCGAAGTCCGCCGTCCGAAGTCCAATCATGAAGCCACGTGACATTGCGCTCCTGCAAGCCGCTCTTGCATACCATTTCCAGCGGGCGGAGTTGCTGGAGCAGGCCTTGACCCACAGTTCCCAGGCACGCGAACTGGAAGCGTTGCAGACGGCCGGCGCGGCGCGGGTGGGAGACAACGAGCAGCTGGAGTTTTTGGGAGACGCCGTCCTTGGATTTGTGACTACGGAGGAATTGTTCAACCGGTTTCCCAGTTTTCGGGAGGGAGAACTCTCCAAGCTCCGGGCGCACCTGGTAAGCGAAAAGCACCTGATCGGAGTGGCCCAGGAGTTAGAGTTGGGACACTACCTGAACCTTGGGCGCGGCGAAGAGAAGAGTGGGGGCCGCAACAAGACGGCTCTGCTGGTGGATGCCCTGGAGGCTGTCCTGGCAGCCATCTACCTTGATGGCGGGCTCGATGCCGCCCGCCGCTTCGTGCTGCAGTCCATCGTGGTCCCTGAACTGGAGCGGATTGCGTCCAATGGCAGCAGCCTGCCGGTGACCGATTACAAGTCGGCATTGCAGGAAAAGCTGCAGGCCACGGGAAGGCCACAACCTACTTACGCGCTGGTGAAGGAACGAGGCCCGGAACACAACAAGACTTTCACCGTGGAAGCCCGCCTGCAAGCGCTTGAAAGTACCGGCAAAGCGGAATTCATCGGCCGCGCAGATGGTTCCACCAAGAAAACCGCAGAGCAGGACGCGGCCCGCCAGGTGCTGGAATATCTGGGCACTGTGCCCGTGGAGTCGAACGGCAGAACCAAGCGCAACGGGCACGCCCAGTGACCACCATGCCAGTAGCCGCCGCCGCAGAAGTGAAGGAAAAGCGTCCGCCGGCGGACACAGTCAGCTCGCTGCAATCGCTGCTGGCCACGGTCGTCATCGCCGTTTTTGTCATCACCTTCATCGTGCAGGCGTTCCAGATTCCCTCCGAGTCCATGGAGAACACGCTGCTGATCGGCGACTACCTCCTGGTGGACAAGCTCCGCTATGGCGGAAGCAGCTTTACCGACCACTTCATGCCGTACAAACAGGTGCGCCGGGGAGACGTCATTGTTTTTCGCTATCCCGTGCATCCCACCCAGCATTTTGTGAAGCGCGTGGTAGGCGTGCCCGGGGACCGCGTCCGCCTGATCAACCGGCAAGTGTTTGTCAACGGCCATCCCCTGCAGGAGCCCTACGTCCGCTATAGTTCCGGCATGCACGATACTTTTCGCGACGAGTTCCCCCGCCTCAACCTTCCCGTTCCCGGCCTGGAAGGAGGCTGGTGGCTGGAGATGAAGAAACTGGTCGAGGACAACGAACTTATTATTCCGCAGGGAAACTATTTCGTGCTGGGCGATAACCGGGATGAAAGCCTGGACAGCCGCTACTGGGGGTTTGTGCCCCAGGAAAATGTCATCGGGACGCCCGCTGCTGATCTACTGGTCGGTTCGAAACACGGACCAGGACATGCCGGCTTCGCCCACGCCGGGTGATAAACTCGTTCACTTCGCCTATGCCGCGACCCATGTGTTCCAAATGACTCGGTGGGACCGCACATTCCGAGTAGTTCGATAGTTCGAAACGCAAAATCGGAGCGAGAAAGACCCCGTGCCCAAGAAAGAAACCAAGCCCGAAGAAAAACCGCGCGAGACTACGGTCGAGTTTCTGGCCTCGCTGGCCGCAGTTCTGGTGACCGGCCTGTTCATCATTACGTTTGTCCTGCAGGCCTTTGAGATTCCATCCAGTTCCATGGAAAACACCCTGCTGATTGGCGACCACGTCTTCGTGAACCGGGTACAGTTCGCTCCGGCCACGCACTGGACCGGCCCGCTGCTTCCCTACCGCGAGATACGGCGTCAGGATATCGTGGTCTTCCTATCGCCCGCGGAGCCTGGCCTTTACGTCGTCAAGCGGGTCATCGGAATTCCCGGAGACCGTATCCACCTGCGCAATGGCGTGGTGTTTCGCAACGGCGAGAAACTGGATGAGCCCTACGTCATCCACGATGCGGATCAGGGGCCGAATGACTATCGCGACAACTTCCCGGCCGTGCCCCCCTCCGACTACAACCGCCTGTTTTCGGACTGGCAACAACTTCTGCCGCAATATATCCAGGGCGACGACCTGGTCGTGCCTCCTGACAGCTATTTCGCCATGGGGGACAATCGCGACGTAAGTTATGACAGCCGCTATTGGGGATTCATTCCGAAGGAGAATGTGATCGGGCGGCCCATGTTCATCTACTGGTCGTTCGAAACCCCTCCCAACCAGTACCTGCATACGGCGATCAGCGAGCGGGTGGGATTTCTGGCGCACGTGGTAATTCATTTCTTTGATGAGACCCGCTGGAAACGTACGTTGAAGGTGGTTCGTTGAGATTTCTCCGGTCCAGGCGCGGCCAGGTGTTCATCGGCATCATCGTGGTGCTGGCGCTGTTTCTGGTACGCCCCGGAGCGCAGCGCCTGCGCACCCGCATCGTGCATTCGATCAGCCTTGCGTTAGGGCGTCCGGTGGACGTGGGAAGGGTAAGTCTGCGTCTGCTGCCTCAGCCCGGCTTTGACCTGGAGAATTTTGTCGTCCACGAGGACCCTGAGTTCGGCGCCGAGCCGGTGTTGCAGTCTTCCGATGTCGTCGCCACCGTGCGTGTCAGTTCCCTGCTGCGGGGCCGCCTCGAGATTGCGCGCCTCAGCCTTACCGAACCCAGCCTCAACCTGGTGCGCAATAGCGAAGGCCGCTGGAACCTGGAGAAACTGGTGGAGCGGGCCGCCAGCACGCCGGTCGCGCCCACGGCCAAGGCCAGGAGCGAGGTACGCCCCGGCTTCCCCTACATTGAAGCCGACCACGGCCGTATCAATTTCAAGTTTGGCCAGGAAAAAAAGCCATACACTCTGACCGAAGCCAATTTTGCCTTGTGGCAGGACTCCGAAAATGCCTGGGGCATCCGCCTAAGGGCCCAACCCACGCGGACCGATTTCAACCTCAGCGACACGGGCCGGCTGGCGGTTGACGGATCGTGGCAACGCTCGGCGAATCTGCATGAGACGCCACTGCAATTCACGGTGCAGTGGGAAGGCGCGCAACTCGGCCAGGTGACCAAGCTGACTCTGGGCCAGGACAAGGGATGGAGAGGCGCCGTCCGTCTCTCGGCCACGTTGACGGGCTCGCCCAGGGACCTACAGGTAAACACAGAAGGTTCCATCGAAGACTTCCGCCGTTACGACATCTCCGGCGATCCAGCCTTGCGCCTGGCAGCGCGCTGCAGCGCCCATTACAGCACCGCGGACCATGTTTTCTCCGCGCTGGCCTGCCGCGCCCCCGTGGGCGACGGTGAAATCGCGTTGAACGGTAGTGTGGCCCCCATGCCCGGCACCTACGATTTGACCATGTTGGCTCGTAGCCTCCCGGTCCAACCCGTGGTGGAATTCGTCCGCCGGGTAAAGAAGAACCTGCCCACTGACATCACCGCCGCCGGCAAGGTGGATGCCAGCGTCAGCCTGCGACGCAAACCCAGCCCGAGCGGGATGGGTTCCATCTGGCAGGGCCGCGGCGAAGTCCTGGCTTTGAACGTGCGATCGTCCGTCACCACTACCCGGATCGTTCTGGACAAAATTCCTTTCAGCGTTTCTTCAGTCGGAGACTCCGATCCGAACTATGCCGGGCTGAACCCGCGGACCGAGCACAACCGAAAGTCAGCCGTTTCGACCGGGGACAAGGCGCGCGTCGAGGTTGGGCCCTTCAACCTGGCCTTGGGCAGACCTGCGAATGCCACCGTGCGCGGCCAGTTCTCGCGCTCTGGCTATAACCTTGTGCTGCAGGGAGACGCTGAAGTTGAGCGCCTGCTGGAAGTGGCGCGTACCATCGGATTGCCCGCCCCGCAACCCGCAGCCAGTGGAGAAGCTCGCATTAATCTTCGTGTGGGCGGAAGCTGGGCCGGATTTGCGGCTCCCGTGGTCACCGGAACAGCGCAATTGCATTCCGTGCGTGCCCGGATACGGGGCTTGAGCAAGCCCATGGAGATTGCTTCCGCAACGCATTGAGCTGACTCCCAGTACCGCCGAAGTTCGGAAGGTGACCGCTTCGGCGGGCGGCAACATCTGGCGCGGCTCTCTGACCATTCCACGGCAATGTGACACTCCCCGCGCTTGCGTGATTGGCTTCGACCTCCACGCCGACGAATTTGTGACTGACAACCTCGCCGCTCTGGTGAATGCCGTTCCCGGTAAACAGCCCTGGTATCGCTTTCTGTCGTCGCCCGAGCAACCCAAGCCGTATCTGGCGTCCATACACGCAGCCGGAAGGCTCACCGCGGGCCGCGTTCTGATTCACAACCTGGTCGCGAACCGGGTCTCATCCCAGGTCGAACTCGAGCAAGGCCACCTTCAGCTTTCGAAGCTGCGCGCCGAAGTATTGGGGGGACAGCACGCCGGCCAATGGCTAGTGGATTTCACAGTCAATCCTCCGGCCTGTCGCGGCACCGGCACGCTGGAGAAAGTTGCCCTGGTCCAGGTCGCAGACGTTATGCATGACTCCTGGATTACGGGCACGGCGAGCGTCGAATACCGCGCCTCCACGCTCGGCTGGACCAAGGCAGACCTGCTCTCCCACGCTGACGCCAGCTTCCAGATTGAAGCTCGCGATGCCTCCCTGCCTCACCTCACGCTGGCCGGGGAAAGCAGCCCCCTCCGAGTCAACCGGTTCACCGGACAATTGCTTTTGCGCGCCGGGAAGTTCGAGATCGAACCGGGCAAACTGCAGACTCCTGGCGGCATCTACCAATTAAGTGGCACTGCATCTCTGAGTCGAGTTCTGGATATCAAACTGGCGCGTGAGGGCGCGCGCGGCTTCAATGTCACCGGCACCTTGAACCAGCCGCACGTGACTCTCAGCACGACTCCGGAGACCCAGGCTGCGCTCAAACCATGAAGTTCTGCTGCGCCCTTCTTCTCACGCTCACACTTTGCTCACTTCTCGCCTCGCAGGCCACGGGGCAGAATGCTTCCGATCCGGCGGCGTGGTTCGAGCGCAAGCTGCAACGTGTGCAGAGCAACGCAGAGCAGGCGCACCCAGACCCGTCCCCCACCGAGTTCACCGAGCAGGAGATCAACGCTTATCTTGCTTCCGGGAAAGTGCAGTTGCCCACGGGAGTGCGATCGGTGGTTCTTCAGGAGCAGCCCGGCATCATCGTTGGGACTTCCCGGGTGGATTTCGATCAGTTGAAATCAGGCAAGAATTCCTACAACCCATTGCTCTCGGTGTTCAGCGGAGTGCATGAAGTGGTGGTTACCGCCCACGCCTACGGCGCCAAAGGGGAGGGACTGGTTCATGTGGATTCAGTTTCGCTCGACGGCGTCGAGGTTCCAGCCTTCGTCCTGGAAATGTTTGTCGAAAAATACCTTAAGCCGAAGTACCCGGACATCGGCATCGACTCGCGCTTTGCCCTGCCTGCGCGCGTGGACGCAGCCACCGTCGGGCTGCACAGAGTCACCGTAATCCAGAAATAGGTTGGCTGCGCCTGATCATTTACAGGCATGCTTTATTGTGATATTATGTCATATGTAACATATGAGAATACCTAAGACATTTACGATGGAAGAGTCCCTGCTGGCCCAAGTGGAACGGACCAAAGGCGAGGCCTCGACGAGCGAACGCGTGAACGAGTTAGTGGCCCGCGCTCTCGAACTGGAGCGGCGGGACGAACTGGAGCGCGAGGCCGCGCTCTTTTACTCGGGCCCGGGTGACCGCCGCGAAGAGCGCGCTTTTCAGAAGGCCTCGCGGCGCTCAATAACGAGGGATTGACCTGTGGCAAACTCTGTTCCCGCCGGCTGGTTTCCGAAGCGCGGCGATGTCTGTCTGGTGAAGCTGGACAAGGACCGTCCGGCTCTGGTGATTTCAACCGATGCGCTCAACCGCCACGCCCTGGACATCTGTGTCGTCCCCATCACGTCGATAGAACATCGCAAATTCTCGCTCCGGGTCGCGCTCCGGCCAGGTGAGGGCGGATTGTATCGTGCCTCCTGGGCAAAATGTGACCAGGTTACAACCTTGGACAAGAATCTGGTCCGCTATCCTCCGCTCGGCCGCATTTTCGGCGTGACCTTGTCCCAAATCGAAGCCGCGATAAAGACCGCTCTGCAACTCTCTTAAGAATTTATTGCACGTAGCCTGCCCCTCGCAGCACCTTACCGGGTAGAGCCCCCGTTTCCTTCCCTTGATCAATCACCGGAACGCCGTTCACCAGCACGTACTCCATTCCCTGCGACAGCTGGTTGGGATTTTCAAACGTGGCCAGGTCGCGCACCGTGGCGGGATCGAAGACCACGATGTCGGCCCACATTCCTGCTTTCAACACTCCGCGGTCGGTCAGGCGCATGCGCTGCGCCGGCAGAGCGGAAAACTTTCGAATGGCATCCTCCAGTGTGAGTTTCTTCTCCTCCCGGACGTACTTGCGCAAGACGCGCGGGAAGGTGCCGTAGGCGCGGGGATGAGGATGCTCCTGGCCCAGAATTCCTTCCGGTGAGGCTCCGGAAGAATCGTTGTCAACCGAAACCCAGGGCTGCTGCAGCGCGAGAACTACATCCGGTTCGGACATGCCGAATACCGCGACTCCGGTGGATGCGTTGTCGTCGATCAGGATGTCAAACAGCGCGTCCATGGGATCTTTGTTTTGCATCTTCGCCACTGCGGCCAGCCGTTTGCCCTGCAGCGGAAGCAGTTTGGGATTTTGCACCACGCCGATCAGAATATCTTCGGGACTGCCGATTTCCTGCCACTCGTTGTCCCAGTCGCTCGACGGCGTCATCATGTCCTTTCGCATGCGGGCGCGCATCGCCGGATCTTTGAGACGTTCGATCAGCTTCGCGTCGCCGCCATCATGCGCCCAGGGTGGAATGAAGGCGGAGAGGCTGTTGAACCATGCGGTGTAGGCGTAAGTGTCGGCAGTGACGTCCATCCCCTGCGCCCGCGCGGCGTTGATTTTCGCCACCACTTCCGGCATGCGTCCCCAGTTGGCCTTGCCGGCGACCTTGAGGTGCCAGATTTCAACCGGCACGTGGCCCTCTCGCCCAATGCGCAGAGCTTCGTCGATCGCGGGCAGGACGGCATCACTCTCATTGCGCATGTGGGTGGCGTAGATGCCACCGAATTTCGACGCCTCCGAAGCCAGGGCGATCAGCTCATCGGTCTTGGCGTAGGGAGCGGGTGCGTACTCGAGCGAGGTTGAGACTCCGACCGCACCATCCTTCATCGCTTGCCGGACCAGTTCCCTCATCTGGTCGAGTTGTGCTGGTGTGGGCTGTTTGTCGTCGTCGCCCAGCACCATGCGCCGCACCTGGGTGGCGCCGACATAGCTGGCCAGATTGATGCCTATGCCCTGCTTTTCGAGGCGGGCAAAGTATTGCCGGAAGCTGCGCCAGTCCGGCGTGATGTGATAGTGATCGTAGCCCGAGCGGTCGGCCTTGATGATGGCGTCATTCAGGGGCGCGATGGAACCGCCTTCGCCGGTAATTTCGGTCGTGATGCCCTGATAGATTTTTGAGGGCAGGCGTGGATCCACCAGGATGGTCAGCTCCGACTGGCCCAGCATGTCAATAAAACCGGGAGCGACAACCATGCCGTGGACATCAAGAGTGCGCGTCCGCTGCGCGGCGCTCAGATTGCCGATCGCGGCGATTCTGCCATCGCGGATGCCGATGTCCCCAGAGTACCAGGGCGAGCCTGTGCCATCGACGATGTGGCCGTTGAGGATGACGGTATCGAACGATCGGTCCGGGGTTTGTGCCCATGAAAGATGAATGGCGGTTAGAAGAAAGATGCCGATGAGGAATTTTTTCTTTCGCGTGTTGCTTCCCATGGTTTCTCCGTTTTCGTTTTCTACTTCGCCTTCACAGTCCGAGTGGGCGAGACGCCGCTGCTACGTTGTTGCTCTTCGTGCTGACAGTGCACCCAGCACGATCCAGATTCCCAGGGCCAGCCATTCGTAGGCATTGAAGTGTCCCGGCACGAATGGAACCACTTTCATCAGGATCATCAGCAGTCCGACCAGCGCCCCCAGGGCGGCCACCAGGCGTTGCCGCCGGTTGGGGGCCATCTGATAATACGCGGCGCAGGCGGCCAGCCATCCCGCTGCCGACGCCAGCGAGCCGACATCTGAAATTGGAACCAGAATGGCGTCGCCGAGGAACATGCACGCCGCGGTGCTCACTCCCACGCAGATGACGGCCACTGACGGGGTCTGATTCTGCGCGTGCACCTGGCCGACGCGGGCATCCACCAGCCCCCGGCGTCCCATGGCAAAGACCATGCGGCTGGCCGCGACCAGGTTGCCGTTGAACACTTTGAAAAGCGAAAGCAACGCCGCCGCCAGAATCACGCTGACAATCCAGCGCGAGCCCACCGCGCGCTGGAAGGCCACCGCCGTCATGAATCTCTCACCGGTCAGTTCCCGCCACGGAGCTACATAACCCACCGCGGCAATCACGATGGTGTAGAAAAGAACGCCCACCACGATGGCCATCCAGATGGCTTTGAAAAATCCGCCAGAGCGAAATTCCGGGCGTGACTCTTCCGCTCCCTTCACCACCGACTCAAAGCCCGTCATGTAATAGGGCACAATCTGAATGACCAGAAGGATGGAGACGAACCCACTGTGCGTGAATAAGGGTGGAAGGTTCTGCGGAGAGCCTTTGCTTATCCCCACCGCGACGAACACGACGAATAAACCGAGGGTCCCGAAAGCCGTCCAGTTCTGAAAAATCGCACTCAACCGGATACCCCGATAGTTGAGCCAGGTCAGCAGACCGGTGAGTCCCAGACCGATGATCACATGGGGCAAATAAACCGGGCGCCCGGCGATGCGGTAGAGTTCCATCGAATCCAGGCTGGGGAAAATATAGCTGGCAATTTTTCCCACAGCCACCGCTTCCCACGGACAAACGATGAAGTACGCCAGCACCATCATCCAGCCGGTGGCAAAACTGATCGATCGGGGAAAAACTTTCGCAGTGTAGGCGACCTCGCCCGCCGCATCGGGCATGGCCGTCACCAGTTGGCCGTACACGTAACCGATGGGCAGCAGGAGCGCGCCGCCGATCGCGAATCCCAGAACACCGCCCAGCGGCCCCCCGCGCAGCAGCCAGTCGTCCATGACGACCAGCCAGCCCACGCCCACCATGGTTCCCCAACCCAGGGTGAAGTAATCGACCACGCGAAGTTTGCGCGCAAGAGTGATCATGGAATACTGAGTCATCCTGAGCGGCAGTAGCTGCTTCGCTTCGCGAAGCGGCTACGCAGTCGAAGGACCCCTATCACCGGATTTGGCTCTGCCCCCTAGAACAGACACAGCAGCTCGAACAGCAAATTTGCCGCGAGCAAAGAAGTAATCTCGCCGTTATCGTAGGGCGGCGACACTTCCACCAGATCGCATCCCACCAGATTCAGGCCCCGGAGGCTGCGCACCAGATCGAGAATCTGCGCGCTGGACAGGCCACCCACCTGCGGCGTGCCGGTGCCGGGAGCGTATGCCGGATCCACCACATCAATGTCCAGGGTCACGTACACTGGACGGTCACGCAACTTTTTCAAGTGACGTTTGACCAGTTCGACGCCGCTCTTGTGAAACTCTTCCGAGGTCACAATCCTGATGCCATGCTTGCGCGCGAAATCAAAGTCGTGTTCGGAATAGACTTGCCCGCGCAAGCCCACCTGCAGCGCGTGGCCCTTCTCGATCAGCCCTTCTTCGATGGCATACTTCACCGGCGTGCCATGCGAATGCGGACTGCCGAAGTACCCACTCCATGTGTCGCCATGGGCATCGAGCTGAATGAACGCGACGGGACCGAAGTGCCGGTGAATGGCGCGCAGGATGGGCAGGAGAATGGAATGATCTCCGCCGACGCAGATCGACCGCGCGCCGTCGCGAAATACGTCGCCGAGCTGCTCGGTAATTCGCTGATAGGTGTCGTCGATCGAGAGCGGGTTGATCGAGAGATCTCCGAAATCTCCAATGCGCCATTTTTCGAACGGATTGAGCTTCAGCACCGGATTCCAGGGACGGATCATGGCCGATTGCACGCGAATGTTGCGCGGCCCGAAGCGAGCGCCGGGACGATAAGTTGTGCCTCCATCGAACGGAATGCCAATCAACGCGAGGTCCAGTTCCTCCGCCTGCGGAATATGCGGCAGGCGCATGAATGTCGGGCACGCCGGAAAAACGCGGATAGACCAGCGCGTCCACCGGCATGGGATGCGGCTTTACGGTTTTCTTTGATTTCATAGGCCGGCGCATTATAGACCATCGCGCAGTGTGGGCGGACACTCTTGTCCGCCGCTTTTGCGGTTGCTGTTGGGTTTAGGTCGTGTTGCAACTAGGCCACGGCTAGCAGGCACTAGCAGAAAAACCAAATCAAAGGCGTCGGACAAGAGTGTCCGCCCCACACTCCGCAGAGGTTGTTCTGAGGGGTGTGTTATGTTTTAGGCTCTCAAGCCGAATCAGCGAGGCACCTATGCCGCGATACGAATATCGAGTCCTGAAACCAGTTCCGGCAGCCGAAAAAGCATTCCTGGAATGGATTGACAGGCTTGATCATGCGTTCGCGAACCGCGATCCCGAGCATCGCTCCGATGTCGTCCGCGAGGAACTGCACCAGCTTTATCTGGGACGCCCCTACGCGGCGCCGGACCCGGCCGCTCCGCTGGCGATGCAAACTCTGGTGCACTCGCTGGACCCGCGCAACGCCACCCTCGAGCCCGAGACCTATGGAGACGCAGACCCCGCGAAGTACGGTGAACGCAAGCCCCTGATCTGGTTCTGGATGATGTACGACCGCTCTCCCGTCGGCCTGAATCACTGGCTGGGACACAAGCTGCGCGCCATGCTGGCCCGGCATGTGTTCAAGCACTGCGGCAATAACGTCAAAATCTTTCACGGCGTGGAATTTTCCTTCGGCTACAACCTGACCGTTGAAGACAATTGCACCATCCACAAATACGTCCTGCTCGATGACCGCGGAGAGATCATCATTCATGAAGGGTCATCCGTTTCCGATTACGCCAATATTTATTCACACGCGCATGACCTCAATGACGGCATGATCGTCAGCAATCACAAAACGGAGATCGGCCCCAAGGCGCGCATCACGTATCATGCGACGGTTTTGAGTGGAGTCAAGGTCGGCGAACACGGCATGGTGGGGTCGATGGGCGTCGCCTCCAAAGATGTCGAGCCGTTTACCGTGGTGGGCGGCATTCCAGCTAAGCCGATCAAGGTAAAGTCGATCGCGCCGGAAGAGCTGAGAAACACTCTGGACAGGCGCTAGCGCGCGAACTTCTGGCACTCGCCAGGCCTGCCGGATCAGCGTCTGGGGCCGCGCAGAACCGCTGCTCCGCGTGTTAGTATCGAAGCCAATCGCGCATGGACCTGCAACATATTGACATCCTGAACATCGTGTTTCAGTTGATCGCTTTCATGTTCGCGATCAGCGTTCACGAATCGGCACACGCATGGATGGCCAACCTGCGCGGCGATCCCACCGCCCGCATGCTGGGGCGGATTACGCTCAACCCCATCAAGCACATTGACCTGTTCGGGACGCTGATCTT
Organism: Terriglobia bacterium; assembly: GCA_963699935.1. Classification (GTDB taxonomy): domain Bacteria; phylum Acidobacteriota; class Terriglobia; order Terriglobales; family Acidobacteriaceae; genus JAIQFF01. Next base: position 775,453 of record CAVOVU010000006.1, on the reverse strand, counting down.
GCCGGCGGTTGCCATGCTCGCCCACCTGCCCGTTCTCGGATGGGCCAAGCCGACACCGGTCGATCCGCGAAACTTCAAGAACCCGGTGCTCGATGACATCCTCACTTCGGTGGTCGGACCGATCAGCAATTTTGTGGTCGCGACAGGCGCCGTACTGATTCTCATTCTTGTAAAGAATGCATCGGCTACGGGAGAGCAGATCGTCTTCGGTACTCTCCAGGGCGCAAGCTTTGCCGACACCAATTCGCTCTTGGTCCCGTTGTGCAAACTTGTATTTGCAATGATGATCATCAATATCGTCCTGGGCGTGTTCAACCTCATCCCGGTTCCGCCGCTCGATGGCAGTCACGTGGTTCGTCACCTGCTGCCCGCGGGCGCGCTCCGGATTTATGACACGGTTGGGACTTTTGGCCTGCTTCTTCTGGTGTTTTGGGGCGGCGGACTTCTGTCCAGACTCATCAACCCGGTTTTCGCATTTTTCGTCGGCATCCTTCTGAGAATCTGATGACCTCTCGCTCCAACCAACGCAAGCGCGTGCTCAGCGGTATGCGCTCCACCGGCCGGCTGCATTTGGGAAACTTCGTCGGCGCGCTCGACAACTGGGTCCGCATGCAGGACCAGTACGATTGCTTTTTTTTCGTGGCGGACTGGCACGCGCTCACCACCGACTATGCCGACACCTCGCGCATCAAAGAGAACTCGCTCGAAGTGCTGCTGGACTGGCTGGCCGCCGGGCTTGATCCCGAGCGCTGCACCATGTTCATCCAGTCCCACGTCCCGCAGCATGCCGAACTGCATTTGCTGTTTTCCATGATCACGCCGCTGGGCTGGCTGGAGCGCGTCCCCACCTACAAGGAGCAGCGCGAGAACATTTCGGAGAAAGACCTGGGCACCTACGGATTTCTTGGCTACCCCGTGCTGCAGGCGGCCGACATCCTGATTTACAAGGGTGATTTCGTTCCGGTGGGCGAAGACCAGGTGCCGCACGTCGAACTGACTCGCGAAATCGCCCGCCGCTTCAACATGTTTTATACCCGCAAGGGCATGTACGTTTTTCCCGAACCGCAGCCCCTGTTGACACCAGCCGCCAAGCTGCCCGGGACCGATGGCCGCAAGATGTCGAAGTCGTACGGCAACACCATCCTGCTGACCGACCCCGAGCCGGTGGTGCGGCAGAAGTTGAAGACCATGGTCACCGACCCGGCCCGCGTGCGCCGCACTGATCCTGGCAATCCCGATGTTTGCCCCGTCGGAGACCTGCACAAGATTTTCAGCGACCGGCAGACCATCATGAAGGTGGATGAAGGCTGCCGCTCCGCCGGCATTGGCTGCATCGAGTGCAAAGGCTGGGCCGCCGATGCCCTGGTCAGCATCCTCAACCCCATGCAGGAACGGCGTAAGAAATATGAGGACAATCCACGCCTGGCGTGGGATATTCTGGAGGCGGGCTCTTCCCGCGCCAGCAAGGTGGCTGGGGCCACCATGGACGAAGTCCGCGACGCCATGGGCATGTCGCTCGACTACGAGGAAAAGCATGGCTGAGAATCTAAAAATCGCGCCCGTGAACAACCCTGCGACCGACTCCGAAAACGCCGCTGGCTCCAGTGGTGCAGATGCCGGCTGCGCAGAAGCCGAAGCCGGAGAGCGACTTCCCCTTTTCCGTCACCGTGGGTGATGTTTATGAGGGACCACTCGACCTGCTGCTCGACCTGATCCGCAAGCAGGACATCGATATTTACGACATCCCGATCGCACGCATTACCGCGCAATACCTGGCTTATGTGGAAAAACTGCGGGAGCTGGACGTAAACGTCGCGGCTGAATTTATCTACATGGCAGCGGTGCTGATTCACATCAAGTCAAAGATGCTGCTGCCCCGCGATCCCGCGGCCGCCTCGGACGCGCAGGACGATCCCCGCGCGGAACTGGTGAATCGCCTGATCGAGCATGAGAAGTTCAAGTCGGCGGCGCAAATGCTGATGCAGAAGCAGCAGATCGAAGATGCGGTCCGGTCGAACCCAGCCATTCGCGAATTCATGGAAGCGGAAGGCACAGAGCCCGAAATCGCCGCCGACGTGATTGACCTGGTCAAGACCTTCCAGCAGATTCTGGAGCGCGCCCGTTCGCGCCCCATGCTTCAGGTGGACGAAGAGACAGTCACGGTGGGACAGATGATCGAGTACTTGCAGCGGCGCCTGGCGCTCGAGGACAAGCCCCTCCGTCTGAAGCAAATCCTGCGCAACGTGAATTCGCACCAGGCGCTGGTCTGCATGTTTCTCGCGCTGCTGGAGATGGTGCGGCTGCAGGCCATCCAGTTGCGGCAGGACCGCATTTTTGGCGAGATCCTGCTGCGCAAGCATACCGGCTTTGAAGCGATCATCGCAGAGCAAGCGGCAGTGCGCGACGACTGGCGATAGAAACCAGTCGTCGGTCATCAGTCATCGGTCGTCAGTCAAGACTTCACAGGGCACTTAACCATGAGTCTTAAAGCGAAACTCGAAGCCATTATTTATGCGGCGGAAACGCCGATCACGCTCGATCATATTGTCGAGTTGCTGAATGAGTCTGCGATTGCCGAAGGCGCAACCGAGGACGAGGTCAAGTCACGCGTCCGCGTCGCGCTTGAGGAACTGACCGACGATTGCGCTGCTTCCGACCGGGGCGTCGAGATTCGCCAGATCGCCGGCGGATATCGCATGTCCACCAAGCCCGAGCATCATGACGTTGTGCGTGATTTTGCCAAGAGCCTGAAGCCGCCGATTCGGCTCTCCCTCCCGGCGCTCGAAACCCTGGCCGTGATCGCGTACAAGCAGCCGGTCACGGTGCCCGAGATCAGCGAAATCCGCGGCGTGGATTCGAGCGGCGTCATCGCCACCCTGCTGGATCGAAAATTGATCACCACCGCGGGACGTAAGGCCGTCATCGGACGGCCCATTCTCTACAAATCGACCAAAGAGTTCCTGCTCCGCTTCGGGCTCAAGGATGTAGGCGAACTGCCCAGCATGGAGGAGTTCGAAAAGCTGGTGGCAGAGTCGTTTCAGAACGAATTGCTGCCCTTGTCGGACAACGGCGCGGACAGTGCTTCCGCCGATGCGGGCGAAGCGAAAATCGAGTCCGGGTCCGAGGCGATCGAAGCCGAGGGAGAAGCTGGTTCCGTCGAACCGCATGGAGCGGGCGAGAATGATCCCGCCGCTTAGACCCTGACTGGCCGCCTTCATCCGGCAATTTTTCATTTCGCGTGTTGAACAATCCCAATGCCCGCCCAACGTCTGCAAAAGATCATCGCTGCCGCCGGAATCGCGTCGCGCCGCAAGGCCGAGCAGCTCATCGCTGGCGGCCTGGTCTCGCTCAACGGGCAGGTGGTCACGGAGCCTGGTACCAAGGCCGATCCCGAGCACGATCACATCCGCGTGAACGGTAAGTTGCTGCGCGGTGCGCAGAAATATGTCTATCTTCTGATGAACAAGCCCAAGGGCTATATCACCGCCGTGACTGATCCCGAAAAGCGTCCCACGGTGATGGACCTGCTTCGAGGCGTGGGCGTGCGCGTGTATCCGGTTGGACGACTGGATTACGCCACCGAAGGCCTGCTGTTGCTCAGCAACGATGGCGAACTGGCCGCCGCGCTGATGAAGGCTTCATCTCACGTTCCCAAGACATACCTGGTCAAGGTGGCCGGCACACCCTCGGCGGATGGACTGACGAAATTGCGGTCCGGCGTTTACATCCAGGGCAAGGGCGGCCGAAGGCAAAAGACCGCGCCGGCCAGGATCAAGCCCATTCGCGAAGCCGACAATCCCTGGTACGAAGTCACGCTGATTGAAGGCAAAAACCGTCAGATCAGGCAGATGTTCGAGACCGTGGGACATCACGTGGAAAAAATAAAGCGGGTACGTTATGGGCCTTTGCAGCTTGATGTTCCTCCGGGAAAATTTCGCCATTTGACCGCACAGGAAGTTACCCGCTTGAAGTCTGCGGTTAAGTAATGATTTTGAGCTCGCTAGTGTGTGTTGCCACTCAGAGTTTACTGAAAAGCACGTGTCATCCCGAGCGCGGCTTGAGCCGCGTTGACGCGGTGAGAGCAAGTCGAGGGACCCCTATTTAACCGGAACCTCCTGCGATGGGGATCCTTCGACTCCGCAAGTGCTTCGCCCGCGAAGCGCTTGGCTCCGCTCAGGATGACACGAGAGCGAGAGTTGGTGACATGTCTCACCGGGGGACGCACGGGCGGGGCGCCCGCGCCCACATGAACACCGTCATTAAGCTCGATTCGAACGAAAACCCGTTTGGGCCTTCACCCCTTGCTATCGACGCCATGCAGGCTGTGCTGGCAAGATGCAGCGAATATCCCGACGATGAGGCCTCGGCGCTGCGACTCAAACTTGCCCGACATCACGGGCTTAAAATTGATCAGGTCCTGGTCGCCGGCGGCCTGACTGAGTTTCTGGGCATGCTCGCGCGGGCGTTTCTGGCGCCCGGTCTGAACGCTGTAACCAGCCAGCGGTCGTTTATGGTTTACCGCCTGGCCACCGAAGCCGCAGGCGCTCAATTGATCGAAGTTCCGATGCGCCAGAACGGATTCGATCTTGACCGAGTTGCCACCGCCGTTAACCGCAATACCCGGGTCATTTTTCTGGCTAATCCCAACAATCCGACCGGAACCGTGGCCACAGCGGATGATGTGGACCATCTTTTGGGCCGTGTCCCGGAGCAGGTTGTCGTGCTGGATGAGGCCTACTACGAGTTTGCCCAGGACTTCGCGGCCAGGCGCGCTGTCACCTATTCGCGTTCCCTCGACTACGTGCGCCAGGGACGAAATGTTGTGGTGCTGCGTACATTTTCCAAGGTGCACGGGCTGGCCGGAGCGCGGGTCGGGTACGGAATTGCATCCGCACAATTGATTGCGCGCATTTCCCGCCAGAGATCGATGTATTGTGTCTCCTCGCTGGCCCAGGCGGCGGCCCTGGCCGCACTCGACGATTCAGCACACATTCGCAAGGCCGTCGAAAACAACACCCTTGAGTCGCTGCGACTGCACCGGGCGCTTTCCGGGATCGGGTATGCGCTCACTCCGACCTGGGGGAACTTTCTGTATTGCGAGATTGGGCAGGACGCCGGACCTGTCGCCGAACGCCTCAAGAACGAAGGAATATGGGTACGTCCGCTGGAGAAATGGGGCGCTCCCCAAGCCATCCGCATCACCATCGGCACACCGGAGCAGAATGACGTGCTCTTGCGGGCAATGGCGAAGTTACAGATCTCCTAGTGTGCTGTCCCAGAAATCACGGGATATCGAAATTCAAGCGGCGCAGGTCGAGTTGGCTGAAACAGCGGGTCCCTCCACTGCGCTTGCTGCGCTCGCTCCGGTCGGGATGACAATATTAATCCTACGAATTTCAGGGACAGGACCCTAGCTGGCAGTCATCGGCAGTTGAGCTGCTCCGTAGAGCCCGGCATCGCTGCCCAGCAGGGCCCGTGTAATGATCGTCTTGGTCGAGCCTTCAGGACCCACATGCCCTGAAGCTCCCTCCCCACCCAAAAGAGAAGCGGGAGCGGTTGCGGCATAGACCAGTGACCGCTGCCGCAATTCCTCAAAAATAAATGGGGAAAACGCCTCCCACGCGCTCGACACTCCGCCGCCAACCACGTACATATTCAGATTGAAGGCGTTGACCAGATTTGCAATGCAGATTCCGAGGGCGCGCCCCAAGCGGCCAAAAATCCTTCGGGCCTCTTCCTCGCCCTGGATCGCCAGGTTGTAAATCGCCTTGGCGTTGAACTCCGGATCGGTGCTGGCGGCCTTCGCCAGCCCTGGGGCGCGGCCGGAGGCGATCGCCTCCTTCGCCATTCGGACTACCGCCGTTGCCGATGCGTATTGTTCCAGACAGCCGCGGTTGCCGCAGCCGCACGGAGGCCCCTCAGGTTCCACCGTCATGTGGCCAAACTCGCCGGCCATTCCGGTCATGCCGTGCCAGATGCGGCCCGCGATCACGATTCCGCCCCCGACTCCGGTGCCGAGAGTCAGCATCGCCATATCGTCCACGTCTCGCGCCGCGCCCAGCCACTTCTCGCCCAGCGCCGCCACATTGGCGTCGTTCTCCAAAATCACTCGGGTGCCCAGCAGCCCCTCAATCTGCGCCTGCACGGGAGACTCCGCCCAGCCCGGCAGATTCGGAGACTCACGCAGCATGCCAGTCTTCATATCAATAATGCCAGGCACGCCGATGCCGATCCCCTGCAGGGCGGCGCCGTCGCGATATTTGGCGGCGAGCAGCCGGATGGCATCGCACATTTCATGGATAACGTGGTCCTTCCCTAACCCTACTCGCGTGCCCAGCGTGACTTTCTCCATCAAGTCGCCCTGCTGGTTGACGGCTGCGATGCGCAGATTGGTTCCGCCGAGATCAACGCCGATCGAAAAATTGGGCATAGGTGAGTAGCGTATCAAAATTCAGTGTAGCGCCGGCGTCCCGCCGGCTGTCTCGGGGGCATCTCCCGCGAAGGCGGAGGGCAGAATGCCCTCCGGACAGCCGGCGGGGCGCCGGTGCTACTTTTGACACTTCGGGCAATAGTGGCTGCTGCGGCCCGCGATGACTACGCGCTTGATCGGGGCCTTGCAGACCAGGCAAGGTTCGCCTTCCCGTCCGTAAACCCGGTGCTGCAGTTGAAAGAATCCCTCTTCGCCGTCTGCGTCAACGTAATCGGAAACAGAAGACCCACCCAGGGCGATGGCCTCCCGCAACACTTCCTGGACGGCGGGATAAAGCCGTTGCAGGTCGTCGCGCGTAAGGGAGGCCGCTCGCCGTCGCGGCCGAATCCCGGCGCGAAACAGCGACTCGTCGGCGTAGATGTTGCCCACGCCACGCAAAAGTTTCTGGTTCAACAGGGCGCTCTTGATCGGCGTTTTGCGGCCATGGAAGAGGCTGACAAAATGATCGAGTTGGACTTCCAGCGGCTCGGAACCGCCGGCTTCGAAACCATGGGCCACGCTCAAGCGCCCGAAGCGCCGCGGATCGACGAAACGCAGCTCCCTGCCCGACACCAGCTTTGCCACCAGGTGAGTGTGTTTTGCCGTTTCGCTGTCTGCCTCGCAGACCACCATGCGCCCGGTCATCCCCAGGTGAACGATCCACTGCGCGCTTGATTCCGGTGTAGGGCGGGCGCCCCCGCCCGCCACTTTTTTCCGTGGTGATGGCCTGCGAAGGCTGGTGCGCCTCTTGGCGGGCGAGGGCGCCCGCCCCACACGATCGGCTAATTCAAGGTCGAATACGATGTGCTTCCCTACCCGTCTCACCGCGATAATGCGGCGCGATTCCAGAGTGCCAACGATCTCGGCAGCGGGAGATTTCAGGGGCTCAGGTTTCGATCCCAGCCAGACCGACTCAATCACGTCCCCCATGACCCGGCTGGCAAGGCCACGCGCAATGGTTTCGACTTCAGGAAGTTCAGGCATGGAAAACAGTTTACAGTCGTCAGTCTTCGGTCGTCAGCCCAGCCCCATCCTGACGACTGAAGACCGACGACCGACGACTGCGTTGCTCATCCTCAGTCCGGCAGGTTATCATTGCGGGTACACATCAGCGCCGTAAATCCTTGTCATTCCATGTAAAGCAGTTCACCTTGGGCGTGGAGTGTGTGCGACCCCGCAATGCGGCCGGGGCGGCCGCCATCCTGGACCACGGAGCTGGCTTTGAAGAAGGGTAAGACTGCGGTTATCGTCGGTGCGCAGTGGGGCGACGAAGGCAAAGGCAAAATCGTCGACGTGCTCTCGGAGAATTTCTCGGTCGTGGCCCGCTATGCCGGCGGACACAATGCCGGGCACACCGTCATCATCAACGGAAAAAAATTCATCCTTCAACTGGTGCCTTGCGGCGTCCTGCGGTCGGGCTGCCGCAGCGTCATCGGCAACGGGGTGGTGCTCGACCCCATCGCCTTTCTCAAGGAAGTGGCGGCGCTGCGCGAAACCGGCGTGAAAGTGGATGGCAGTCTGTTCGTCAGCAACCGCGCCCACGTGATCCTGCCTTACCATCGCATGATCGAACTGGCTTCGGAAAATGCTCCGGGACGCGTGAAGATCGGCACCACATCCCGCGGCATCGGTCCCACCTACGAAGACAAAATGGGCCGGCGAGGCTTGCGCGTGGCGGACCTGCTTGACCTGAAGCTGCTGCGCACGCACATCGAAAACGCCTGCCACGAGAAAAACATGATCGCGCACGCGTTGTTCAACTCCGAGCCGCTCGATCCGGACAAGATGTACCAGGAATACGCCGAAGCCTCAGCCAAGGTGGCTCCCTTCGTGTGTGACACGGCCGCGCTGCTGAACCGCGCGATGGCTGACGGCGAGTCCATCCTGTTCGAAGGCGCGCAGGGCACCATGCTCGATATCGACCACGGCACCTACCCCTTCGTGACTTCCTCCAGCGCCACGTCAGGCGGAGCTGTCATCGGCACCGGAGTCGCGCCTACCGCGATCGACACCGTCATCGGCGTCACCAAGGCCTATTGCACGCGTGTAGGCGGCGGTCCATTTCCCTCTGAAGCTCTGGACGCGAGCGGCGATCTATTGCGGGCGCGAGGCAATGAATACGGTGCGGTGACCGGGCGTCCCCGGCGTTGCGGCTGGCTTGATTTGCCACTCTTGCGCTACGCTGGCATGATTAACGGCATCTCCTGGCTGGTGGTGACCAAGCTGGATGTGCTCGACGAACTGGCCGAGATTCCGGTCTGCGTCGGTTACAAGATTAATGGTAAGGTGACGGATGAAATTCCAGCCCACGGCAGCGGCTTCGACGGAATCGAATGCGTGTACCAGTCCTTGCCGGGCTGGCGCACTTCCACTCAGGGCATCACGCAGCTGGAGAAGTTGCCGCAGGCGGCGCGCGAGTACCTCACCTTTCTGGAGAAGGAGAGTGGCGCCCGCATCGGCATGGTCTCGACCGGGCCCGGACGCGAGCAGACCATGTTTGCCGACAGCTTTATCGCCGCGCTGAAGGGTTTGACTGGACAAAAAACCGGGGCTTCAGCAACAATCTGACCAACGGAGCGAATGATGGTTGTCCTGGCTGTGACGTGGATGGCGAAAGTTGGCCGCGAAGCTGAAATGGCGGGAATTTTTTCCAAGCTGACGGAAGAGTCCCGCAAAGAACCCGGCTGCGGCATGTACCTGGTGCACCGGCACAAAACCGAGCCGCGCCGCTTTTTCGTCTATGAGCAGTACAAGGACGACGCCGCCCTGGAGGCCCACCGCGCCGCCCCCCACTTTCTGCAATACGCCAAGAAAGAACTCCCCAAAATTGGCGACCGCGTGGAAGGACACTTGTACGAACCGCTAGGATAGGATGTTTGTGTGGACGCGGGCGACTCGCCCGCGCTCGTTCACTTTCCCTTGTCCGCCATCAGCACCCCGCCCGAAGCGTAGCTCTCCTTCGAAACTTCATTGAAAGTCACCACGACCGCCTCGCGGCGCGCCGCGGCTTCCTCGACCATGGCGTCGGTGATGCGCTGCGCCAGCTTGCGCTTTTGATCGGCGGTGCGGCCGGTCAGCATTGTGACTTGCACTAAGGGCATGAAACCGCTCCAGGCTACTGGCTTATTGCGCCAGTTCGTATCCCGCGAAAAAGAAGCTCAATTCGAAGCGGGCCGTGTCATCCGCATCGGAACCGTGAATGGCATTGTTCTCGATGCTGGTGGCCCACTTCTTGCGTATGGTGCCCTCCTCGGCATTCGCCGGGTTGGTGGCGCCCATCAGCTTGCGCAGGTCGGCGATGGCGTTTTCTTTCTCCAGCGCCAGCGCAACAATGGGTCCGCTGGACATGAAATCCGTCAGCGAACTGAAGAACGGCCTGCTGGCATGAACGGCGTAAAACTGCTCCGCCTGATGTTTGGATATCTCAAGCATCTTCATGCACAGAATCTGAAAGCCATTCTTCTCAAATTGCTCGATGATGTCGCCGATCGCATGCTTGCGTACAGCGTCCGGCTTAACGATAGTCAGAGTGCGTTGCAGTGTTTTCATTTGTAGTTGGTCATTCCTTAAACATGCTGAGAACTGGGAACTGGTATCTGGCAACTGGGTCTCAGGCTTTCACTCCCAGCACCGAGGCCACTGTCTCGCCAATCTCAGCCGGCGATTTCGCTACCCGAATTCCAGCTGCTTCCATGGCTTCGATCTTCTCCGCAGCGGTGCCCTTCCCTCCGGAAATGATCGCGCCAGCGTGCCCCATGCGGCGGCCCGGAGGCGCCGTCTGGCCCGCGATGAATCCGACGACGGGCTTCTTCATGTGCATTTTTACGTACTCTGCCGCGGTCTCTTCGGCATTGCCGCCAATTTCTCCGATCATCACCACGGCTTCGGTCTGCGGATCGCGATTGAACAACTCGAGCGCGTCCAGGAAGTTGGTGCCGATGATGGGATCGCCGCCGATCCCGATGGCGGTGGATTGCCCAATCCCTCGGGTGGTGAGCTGATGCACGGCCTCGTAGGTCAGCGTGCCGGAGCGCGAGACAATGCCCACCGACCCTTCTTTATGGATCCGGGCTGGCATGATTCCAATCTTGCAGTGGCCGGGCGAAATGATTCCCGGACAGTTGGGCCCGATCAGCCGTGAGCGCCGGTTTTGCAGGAATTCCCAGGCGCGGACCATGTCAAGCGTCGGGATGCCTTCCGTGATACAGACAATCAGTTCCAACTCGGCGTCAGCCGCCTCCATGATCGCGTCGGCCGCGTACGGCGGCGGCACAAAGATCACGGAAGTATCCGCCGCTGTCTGTTCCACAGCTTCCTGGACCGTATTGAAGATCGGCCAGCCCTCGTGCGTCGTTCCTCCCTTGCCCGGAGTCACTCCGCCGACGATCTGCGTTCCATATTCGGCACACGCCTTGGCGTGGAACGTGCCTTCCCTCCCGGTCAGTCCCTGCACAATCACCCGTGTCGATTTATTTACCAGAATGCTCATTCGTCTCTGCTTTCAATCCCGTTGTCATCCTGAGCGGAGCCAAGTCATTCGCTCGCGAATGACTTGCCGGAGTCGAAGGACCCCTATTCCCACCAGTACAATCGATGCCTAAGTTACCCTCTTGCCGCCGCCACTACTTTTTCGGCCGCGTCCTTCATGGTCTCAGCCACGATAAAATTCAGCCCTGACTGTTTCAGTATCTCCCGCCCCGCCTCGACATTCGTGCCTTCGAGGCGCAGCACGATGGGAAGCTGGATGTGGGTCTTCCGCGCCGCCTCGACCACGCCGGTGGCCAGCGTATCCACGCGCAGAATGCCGCCAAAAATATTGATGAGCACCGCCTTCACATTCTTGTCGCTGAGCAGTATCTCAAAGGCGTGCGTGACCTGTTCGGCGTTGGCGCCTCCGCCCACATCAAGAAAGTTGGCGGGCAGACCGCCGGCGTACTTGATGATGTCCATGGTCGCCATGGCCAGGCCGGCGCCGTTGACCATGCAGCCCACGTTTCCGTCGAGCTTGATGTAGTTCAAGCTGTACTTCGAAGCCTCGACTTCGAGCGGGTCCTCCTCGGTGACATCGCGCAACTCGCGTAGATCAGGATGCCGGAACATGGTGTTGTCATCGAAATTCATCTTGGCATCGAGCGCGAACAGCCGGCCATCGCTGCAGGTGACAAACGGATTGATCTCCATCAGCGAGGAATCGGTTTCCTCGAAGGCGCGGTACAAGCCGGTCATAAACTGGACAGCCTGACTGATCTGCGGCGCCTTGCAGCCCCAGCGCAAACGCCAGCTTGCGCGCCTGGAAGGCTTCCAGGCCCATGCCCGGATCAATGTATTCCTTGAGGATAGCCGCGGGGTTCTCCGCCGCCACCTGTTCAATTTCCATTCCACCCGCGGCCGACGCCATAAACACCGGCCTCGCCTGGGCGCGATCAATCACGATTCCCAGATAGAGTTCTTTTTCGATGGGCAGAGTTTCTTCGATCAGCAACCGGCGAACTACCCGGCCTTCCGGCCCGGTCTGGTGCGTCACCAGCGTCATGCCGAGAATCTTGCCCGCCAGCTCGGACGCGTCCGCGACTGACTTGGCGATCTTGACGCCGCCGCCTTTGCCGCGCCCCCCGGCATGAATCTGGGCCTTTACCACCACCCCCGTCGCCCCGGAATCGAAAAGCTTTTGGGCGGCAGTTTCGGCCCCTTCCCGGCTCTCGACCATTTCTCCGCGAGGTACCGCGACCCCATACTTCTTCAGGATATTCTTGGCCTGGTACTCATGAATTTTCATAATGATTCTTTACTGGACCTGTGGCACGACCTGGCTTGCAGCTTAGGGCAGCGGTTCGCGACCCTCAATTTTATAGAAGCATTACCGATAGGGCAAACCCGCCGGGCGATGCGTCGCGATTTTGCCACGCTGATTTCTGGTTCCAGGTCTGGGGCTGGACGCAGCCACCTGGGCCGGCAAACGATGCTACTCTTGTAGCCGTCTCATGATCACTGAAGCCCTGCAGCGCATTGCCAATGAACGAGCGTCGCTGACCCGCGAAGAAGCGCGCGCGGTCATGACGGAAGTGTTCTCGGGCAGCGCCACGGATGCTCAAATTGCGGCCTTGCTGGTGGCTCTCCACATGAAGGGCGAGACGGTGGAGGAGATCGTCGGCTTCGCCGAGGCCATGCGCACCGCGGCAGAGCCGTTGCCCCTTCACCAGGACTCCACGCTGGACGTCAGCACTACGGGACGGGACGCGCTGGTTGACACCTGCGGCACCGGCGGCGACGCGCGCGGGACTTTCAATATATCCACCGCCACAGCGTTCGTCGTTGCCGGCGCCGGCGTGCGCGTGGCCAAGCACGGCAACCGCAGTCTCAGCTCAAAGTGCGGTTCGGCCGACGTCATGGAGGCGCTGGGCGTTAAGATCAGCCTGCCCACCGCTGTTTTGGGCGCCTGTCTCGAAGAAGTCGGCATCGTGTTCTTGTTCGCTCCCGCCATGCATACCGCCATGAAATTTGTGCAGCCGGCCCGCCGCGAACTGCGCCTGCGGACCATTTTTAACCTGCTCGGCCCGCTCACCAATCCGGCACGAGCTTCGGCGCAGGTGGTCGGAGTCTATTCTCTCGATCTGGTGGAGAAGGTCGCGGAGGCGCTCAGCATGCTGGGCGCGCATCGCGCTCTCGTGGTCCACGGCCTGGATGGCCTGGACGAAATCACCGTCACGGGCCCGACCCGCATCGCTGAAGTGCGCGACGGAAACGTTCGCACTTATGAAGTCACGCCGGAAGAGTTCGGGATCAAACGGGCTCGGCTCGAAGATATTTCCGGCGGTGACGCGAAGGCCAACGCAGCCATCATTCGTGAGATTCTCGCGGGAAAGAAGTCGCCCCGGCGCGATGTCGTCCTGCTGAACGCCTCCGCCGCTCTGGTCGCAGCCGGCAGAGCTGAACACTTAGGGGAGGCTTTGCCGCTGGCGGCCCAGTCCATCGATTCCGGCGCAGCAGCCGCGAAATTGGATGCCCTGATACGGTTTACCAGCACGTACATGTGAACCGGACCTCGGGCGTCAGACCTCGGACGCCGGACTAATGAGGCCGCGGTCTGGCGTCCGATGTCTGATGCTCCAACGCCCGCCTTCTTCAATCTCTCAATCTGCTCCAGGTGGCTGGCTCCATGCGCCCCCATTCTCTCGATCAACTCCGCGACCGTGAAGTCTTTTTTAGCTTCAGGGTGATAGGCCGACTTGCCGAGGTCTGCGGGCGTAAGACGCTGCAACAATCGCAGGTTCGCATGGCGATTCAGTCCGTAGAGCGCGACCATCTCGGCGGGCGGGGTCTCCATGTAGCCCAGGTTCCGCGCCCATTCGTCCTGGTCCATGGGCGCAATCACCGGCTTCTTGTCGGCGAGCATCTGGCGAAGCCGGTAGGCGTACACGATCTCGATGTCTGCGAGGTGACCAAGAATCTCCAGGATGCACCACTTGTCCGGCGCCGGCTTGTAGCGCAAAACCTTATCCGGCAAGCCTGAAACCGCCGCCGCAACCTGCTTGGGGCTCTTCTCCGCTATCTCGAGGTGCTTCTTCAGTTCGCTTTCCGTCATACCAGCTCCGCAATTTACGGATTGCCGAATTTACCAATTGTCGAATTGAAAATCCTGCAATTCGTACATCCGGCAATTCGACGATTATTTGACTTCCACCTTTCCCATCCACTCCGCTACTTGCACATTCCACCCCAGCTCTTTTGTCAGCCTGTCGCGAAGCTGGGATGATGCAGCGGGCTCGCCGTGTACCAGGTAGGTGGCCGCGGGCTTTTGAGAAAAAGTGCGCAACCATTCCAGCAACTCTGGAGTGTCGGCATGATCGCTGAACTGCTCAAGCACCGCTATTTCAGCCCGGATAGGGACCGTCTCGCTGAAAATACGCACCTCGGCTGCACCGCTCTTGATGATAGCTCCCCGCGTTCCCGGCGCCTGGAAACCGATAAAGATGACGGTATTTCTTGGATCAGGAAGCCGTTGCATCAAGTGGTGCAGTATCCGTCCGCCGGTCACCATGCCGCTCGAGGAAACGATGATCCCGGGAAAGTTTGCGTTATTGATTTTCTTCGAATCGTCAGTGGTCAGGGCAAAGGTAAAACCCGGCCACTGCAAGGGTGAGCCGTATTGCTTGATCAAGCGGCAGGTCTCATCGGTGCACTCGTCCGCGTGCTTGAGGAAAACTTCGACTGCCTTGATCGCCATGGGGCTGTCGCAATACACCGGAACCCGGGGAATCTGTCCGGATTCCATCAGCTCTTTGAGCATGAACAGAAATTTCTGGGTGCGTTCGACGGCGAATGCGGGCACGATCACCCAGCCGCCACGCTGCACCGTGTGGCGGATGATCTCGGCCAATCTCGGCCGCGGATCTTCGGCAGGGTGCTGCCGGTTGCCGTATGTGGATTCCATCACCAGAATGTCGGCCGCCTCGCCTTCGGTGGGTCCAGTACGTACCACTTTCCCAGGCGCGCTGTTCTGGTCACGCACCCGGCCAATGTCTCCGCTGAACAACAACTTCCTGCTTTGGCCATTCAGCTGCAGCGTGAGCTCCACCATGGCAGATCCCAGGATGTGGGCTGCTGGGACAAAGCGAAATGAAACCTCGGGCGAAAGCTGCCTGCCTTCCTCAAATTCCACTGGACGGAAATGCTGTAGCGAGTCCTCCGCCTCTGCCAGGGTATAGAGCGGCAAGGCCGGATCGTGCTTCGACTTTTTGTGCCGGTTGTAAAACCTCGCATCTTCTTCCTGCAGATGGCCGGAGTCGGGAAGGATGATGCCGCACAAATCGATGGTGGAAGGCGTGGCATAGACGGGGCCGCGGAATCCTTCCCGCACCAGCCGCGGAATCCAGCCGCAATGGTCGAGGTGGGCGTGAGTCAGGATGACAGCGTCAATACTGGACGCCGGCACCGGCGTGGGCTGCCAGTTGCGCTCCCGCCACTCCTTGGCTCCCTGGAACATGCCGCAATCGATGAGCACCTGAAATCCGGCTTTACCGCTCCCGTCAGCAGAGGTGTTCACCAGGTGTTTTGAACCGGTGACCGTACCCGCCGCGCCCAGAAACTGAATGTATGCCAAGAGTTTTCCTCCTCAAGAAAACTATTTCAGATTGTTGATTTCAGATTGCAGATTGTCAAAACCGGCAGGCACGGACGCCCTGGAAATCTGCAATCTACAATCTGAAGTCTTCAATTTCTTTTCGCCGGCTCCTCAATCTTGAACACATTGTTTCGTACATTGCTCTCCGGCACGCTGCCGTCATTCAATACGATTTCCTGGGGAATAGAGATGGCCTCAATGCGGGTTGTGGCTTTCGACCTTCCGCGCACCAGAAGCCGCTGTGTGACCTGACCTTGTTCCATCTTAAGGACCACGGGCACCTCGGCTCCTGCATCTCCCAGGTTTTCCACCGTCACCGTAACTACATAGGCCTTTCGCGAAGGCTCCCAGGGATAGATCGCTGCCAGGTGGAAATCCGGCAGACCACGGTCGCGATAGACCCAGTCATCAAAGAACCATCCCAGATCGCGTCTGGTCTGGGCTTCGATCAGATGCTGCAAATATGCCGGCGTGGCGTCGGCATCCGCACGATAGGCTGCGAGGGCCTTCTTCAGCGCATCTTCGCCAATCATGTCTCGCAGCATCCACCACACATACATCGCCTTGCTGCGATAAAGGTCCTCGATGCTGGTGCTGATCAGCGCTTCACCCGCTCCGGTCTTCTGCCCGTGCTCTTCCGCCAGCATCTTTTCCGCTTGTGCCAACGCGGTGCGATGCAGTCCCATGAAGTCGAGCGCCGACTGCCGGCCACTCTCCCGCTCGCGATAGACGGCCTGGGCAAAATGCGCCAGCCCTTCGTCAATCCACGGGCGCGAGGAGAAAAAAGCGGCATGAGTAAGCTGGTGCACCGCCGCCAGCTGGGCCAGCTTGGAATCGCTGTTGAGAGGTGTGAGCAACATGCTGCCACTCTCGTATGGCGCCGCCTCCGGATCTCCCAGTTCCGCAACTTCCGCCCTGACTTCGGCCCCTCCTTTGGGCGCGCCGAACCACTCACTCACGAATGGGGCCGCCAACTGCGCCGCCAGGGCATAGGTCTGCGCCGCCGCCTTGTGATCCGGCAGATAAGAAATATTCACTGGGGGCTGGTCCAGCCCTTCGTAGGGACCAATCACAAAGAGCGGCACCGTTTCGCCCACAGGCTGGAAAACGCACTCCGTCGTAACGCTGTAGAACCGGCTGATCCGTTCATTCGATTGCAGGCCTCCGTGCTGGCCATTGCACAGCAGGGTTGCAGGCGTGCCTTCTCCGGAATGAGTCAGCGCGATCTTCATCCGGGCCTCGAGCTCGCGCGTCTTCCACCTCGCTACCGTTTCAAACACACTGTCGCCTTCCGACAAGTTTGCCGACTCGGTCGCTACGGGATACCAGACCACGTATCCGATGCCGCGCACGGCGGTCAACGACTTACCGATCTGGTCCCAGTCGCTGTGGCGGGCCCGTTCCTCGGGCAGGCCGATTCTCGTCAGCCTGGTGGCGTCGAGCGGGATGATACCTTCGTATCCAATTTCCAATTCCACAATGCCTTTAGTGGAGATATCCCTGGGCAGGGTAACGATCGCTTCCGAGAGCGCGCCGGTGTGGTCGATGTCCGAAGTGTAGGGCTGAGAAATGAACTGGACCGGCTTGCCGTCGAGTTGAATCGATCTCCAATCCAGGCTGGAGGAAATCTGCAATGTGAGGTTTCTCTGCGGCAACGTTGAATCGTTCCGCAAGGTAATCTTGCCGCGCGCGGCCAGACGTTGCTGGTCAGATTCTATGTGGACGTCCAGGTCGTAGTTGGTAAAAGTAAAAGCTTCGCGATCGAGGGCATGCGCCCGAACCAGCAAACCACACAGGACACAGAGAAATCGGAGCGCCCTCATCTTCATTTTGTATCCGCAGCCTTGATCCTGCGCTGGCGCACGATCTCGTACAGCATGACTCCCGCGGCCACCGACACGTTCAGCGACGGCACTTTCCCCAGCATGGGAATGGAAACCAGGAAGTCGCACTTCCTTGCCACCAGATCGTGGACCCCCTTGCCCTCGGACCCCAGAACGACGGCGCAATCCATGTTGTAGTCCAGAGCGTCGTAACTCTGGGTGCCGCGCTCGTCCAGACCGACGATCCAGAGGTTTTTGTCTTTCAATTCCTCCAACGTCCGGGCAATGTTGGTCACTTTAGCAATGGGAAGGTGCTCGCTGGCGCCCGCGGATGCCTTGATCACAGTGGCGGTCACTCCCGCCGCGCGCCGCTCCGGGATCACCACTCCGTCGGCGCCGGAGGCGTCGGCGGTGCGAAGAATCGCACCCAGATTGTGCGGGTCTTCAATGCCATCGAGCACGACCACCAGCGAATACTGCCCGCGTTTGGCTGCCACCACGTCATCCAGGTGGTTGTACTGTTTGCCCGAGGTGACGGCCACCACGCCCTGATGAGCATTGTTTCCTGCCATGCGATCGAGTTCCGGGCGGCCAAGAAAACGCACCGCGATGCCGTTCCGCCGGCATTCCTCCACCACGCGCTGCAGACGCAGGTCGTGACGCTCTTTCAACACGCCGACCCATTCAAACGATCGCCCTCGTGCCTTCAGCGCTTCGGCAACGGCATTGATTCCATAGATGTAATTCATCGAACCGTAAGTTTACTGCCTGGCGAGGCCTGAGCGCGAGGCGGGTCTGGACGGCGGACGTCAGCCGTCGGACCTCGGGCGTCAGACAAAATCTGAGAACTGAGAACTGATGTCTGACATCTCACGCCTGAAGTTCGAGGTCCATGCCCGAGGGTCCGAAGTCCCGGGGTCCAAAGTCCGAGGGTCCGAAGTCCCGGGTCTGAAGTCCGAAGTCCGAGGTCCGAGGTCCGATGCCCGAAGTCCGACTTCCGCCCCCGGTGGCACTTTCAACCGCCACTCGCTATACTCTGAATGCGCCCGTTAGGAGTTGGAATGTCTCTGTCCGCCGTCATTGTGGACGATGAACAGCTTGCCCGCGACGAGCTTGCCTTCCTGCTGAAAGATGTCGGCGACGTGGACGTCGTGGCCCAGGGCAAAAATGGGCTCGAAGGCGTCAACCTGATCCGCGAGCACAACCCCGACCTGGTCTTTCTCGACGTACAAATGCCCGGCCTCGATGGCTTCGGCGTGATCAAGAAACTGCTCGACAAGAAGGTCAGCCTTCCCAAGATCGTTTTCGCCACAGCTTTTGATCAATACGCGGTCAAGGCCTTCGAGGTAAACGCGGTTGACTACCTGCTCAAACCTTTCGACAAGAAGCGGGTAGCGCAGTCGGTGCAGAAAGTGCGGGCCAAGCTGGAATCGGGCAGCGCATCGTCGGACAAGCTGGAAACCCTGGTTCGCATGCTGGAATCACAGAAACCGCAGGCGTCCAAGATTCTGATCAAAGCGGCCGGCCGTCTCTTTCTGGTGAATCAGAAAGACATTGGTTTCGCCTCCATCGAAGAAGGCGTAATCACAGTTGTCACCAGCGGGCCAAACGGCATGGAGGGCCAGTCCAACTGCCGTACCCTCGAAGAGCTGCTGGACAGTCTCGATCCCAATCTTTTCTGGCGCGCCCATCGCTCCTACCTGGTCAACATCAACCGGATCAAGGAAGTCGTCCCCTGGTTCAAGAGTTCGTATCAACTACGGATGGACGACAAAAAGCAAACCGAAATTCCCGTCAGCCGGGCCCAGACCAAGCGCCTGCGCGAGCTCTTCGGACTCTAGAATAACAATTTTAGATTGTGGATTTCAGATTGCAGATTTCTTGAACCTCGAGCGCTCTGCCATGCTCGAACCTGAGGAGTTCAATCTTCAATCAAAAAATCTGCAATCTGCAATTGCAATGGGGGGAGGCGGCCGGTTGGAGGCCCGGCCGCCTTGCCGGCTGCCATCAACGGCTAGGCAGCCAGCGCTTCCAAAGCCGTCCGATTGCGGATCACCAAAGTGGAGCCTTCCAGACGAATCAGTTCCCTCTTTTTGAGTTCGCTTAACAGGCGCGTAACAGTCTCGCGCGATGAACCAATCATCTGGGCTATTTCTTCGTGGGTCATGCTGGAGCGGATGCGAATCTCCCTGGCTCCAGCCTCCCGCTCGCGATCGCCGCTCCACGAAAGCAGCAACCGTGCCAGCTTTCCCGCCGACGATCGTGCCAGCACCAGTTCATGGATGTCCCGGTAGGCGGACTGAAATTCACGGCTCAGCGCCTGGGCGGAGTGCAGCCCCAGTTCTCCATATTTGTCCAGCAGCTTCATCAGGGACTCACGATCAATGAAGTTCACCTGGCAGGGGCCCGCGGTTTCCGCCGTCAATTCGTAGGGGGTCGCGGAGATGACCGCGCTCAAGCCCAGCGCCTCGCCCGGTTCTGCCATTTTGAGAATGAGCACCTTGCCGTCGCGCGACGTCGTCGAGAGCTTGACCTTGCCCGAGCACAGCACCAGCGCGCCTCGCGGCGTCTGGCCTTCCACGAACAACACCGCGCCGCCGGGATACGTGCTCAGATGGCTGGCTGCGCTGAAGGCCTTCAGCACCTCGGAAGACAGGCCACAAAACCACTTGTCTCTGCGCAACTTGCAGGAGACACAGTTCTCGATAATTTCCAGCCCGTACGGGGTATTCATGGTTGACACCACCTTGCTCACATCCGGTTCTGCCGGTTCACTTTTCGGGGGAGGTCGGCCGGGCCCGGCCCTGGAATGCGCCGGGGCCTGAGCCGGTAACTCAAAATCCTTGGCCTGGGCCAGCAGTGCGGCTGCGATCCGTGCGGTCTGACCTGACAGCTTCAGGCAGGCGACCAGTTCCCATCCCGCGCCGGCGTTACCCTGCTTGCGCCACGACAGCCCGCAGGCGAACAGATACAGCGGGTCGAGGCCCGGATCATCAGGCTGGCGCGACCTGATTTTCGCCGGCCGGGGTTCCACCCGGGCTGGAAAAACCCGAGTGCCGTCCCCCAGATCGCGCCGACCCTGGCCTCGGATCGCAACCGTCCGGAGAAGTCCGCTGAAGGGGAGGGCTCTGGTTCGACTGTGCCGGTTCCGCTCCGGGTTGCGTCCTGAAAGTAACACTGCGATCCTCGTTCCCGGCGTCCAACATCGCGTACGCCAGCCGGATCGTGGCAACCTCGCATGATTTGGTTATCGCTTGGCACCTACGGGTGAGTGCCCGACATTGTTTGCATGGCATCTGGGGTTCCAAACTTCCAGACTTCCCTGAATGGCGGCAAACACAGGCTGCTTATGCGGTGGGAACGGTGAGGAATTCAATTTATGCGGGTAGCGAACTGCCGGTTCGTCGGCACGCTGCCGAGGGATCGTCATTACCCTCTGGCTCAACTCTCATATTCCTGCCGGGAAATGCCCATCTTCAAAATTCTGGACTGTAGAGTGGTGCGCTTCATCCCCAATCTTACCGCTGCTCCACGCGGACCCGCGATCACGCCACTGGTTTCGCGCAAGACTCGAATAATGTACTGACGTTCCAGGGTCTCCAGCGTGCCATCGCTCTCCAGGCCCTCGTGCCCGGTCCTCAGTTCCGCCAAAGGAGCCTTGAGCACGGTGCCATCAGTGAGGATCACCGACCGCTCCATCAGGTTCTCCAACTCGCGGACATTGCCCGGCCATTCCCAGTTTACGAGGGCGCTCATGGTGGCGCTGGGAATGATTTCAATCTGCTTGTTCATCTGGCGGGAAAACTTTTGTACGAAATGCCGCACCAGCAGGGGAATATCGGTTTTGCGGTCGCTCAACGAGGGCATCCGGATGGGAAACACATTCAGCCGGTAATACAGGTCGCTGCGGAACTCCTTTTCCGCCACGGTCCTGGCCAGATCACGATTGGTGGCGGCCACCATGCGAATGTCCACCTTGATGGTGCGGGTGCTGCCCAACCTTTCGAATTCCTGGTCCTGCAGCACGCGGAGCAATTTCGGCTGGAGTTCCAGAGGAATGTCTCCCACTTCATCCAGAAACAAACTTCCCTTGTCCGCCAGTTCCAGACGTCCGACCTTCTGGCTGATGGCGCCGGTGAAAGCGCCTTTCTCGTGGCCGAAGAGCTCGCTCTCCAGCAGACCGGTGGGGATGGCGGCGCAGTTCAGTTTCACCAGCAGCCGGTCTTTCCGTGTACTCATGCGGTGAATGGCCCGCGCGATTAACTCCTTGCCCGTCCCCGTATCTCCGAGAATCAATACCGTGGCGTCGCTGGGCGCAACCGTCCTCGCCTGGGACAGTACCCGCTTCAGCGCTACACTGTCTCCCACGATCTCTTCGAAGTTGAGTTCGGTACGAATCTCCTCTTCGAGATAGAGCTTCTCACTGGCCAGCTTCTCGGTAAGTTGGGCGATCTCGCGATAGGCTCGGGCGTTGTCCAGAGCCACCGCCACCTGCGCCGCCACTTGCTGCAGAAATCCTACGTCTTGCGGCGCGAACGCCCTCTCCTCTCTACTGGCGAGATTGAGGGTGCCCAGTTCGCCTTTGCGCGTGGTCAGAGGAATGCAGCACAGGGACTCGATTCCGTGTTCCAGCATCTGGCTGACGAAGCTGGATTGGATTCCCAACAGGTCTTCACGGGTAAAAATCTTGGTTTCCCGCTCCATCAAGGCGCGTCCTGCGGGAGTGTCTCTCACTGGAAGGGTCGTGTCCAGGCCAGCCAGCCCGGTGGTCAAGGGAGAGTCCAGGGGATAGAGGGACAGGGAGTGGGCCGATTCGTCGTAAACCGCCACGCTGGCGTAGTCATAGCGGACCATCCTGCGAATGAACCCTGAAATTGCTGGAAAGAGCTTCTGCAGGTCGCGGTTGGTGACCAGCGTATTGTTCACTTCCAGCAACATGTGCAGCCTTTCTTTTTCCTGCACCAGGGCTTCACGAGTCAAGGCATTCTCCACTGCCACGGCAACCAGTTTTGCCACCCGCGGCAGCAGGCGCATGTCTTTCTCGCCGTAAGCATTGATTTGAGAACTGCCCAGGCCCAGGGTGCCCAACCGCTTTTGCGCGGTGGTCAAAGGCAGCCAGCAGTAGGACCGCAGCCCTTTCTCATGCAGTCGGCGCAGCACGGGACGAAATCGCGATTCCACCGTCAGGTCGTCCACCACCAGGGGCTGCTGGTTTTGCCACGCCCAACCCGACGGCGATTCCTCAACCACCACTTCCACCGGCGCCGTGTCAACGTTACTTCCATCCCAGGCGTACAGGCGCATCACATTTTTTATGGGATCGTAAAGCGAGAAGTTGGCTGCGTCTGCCGCGATCAACTGGCGGAGCCGCTCCGCCATTGCGGCAAACAGCTCTGGCAGACTGTGATGGTGGACCACAAGGTCCGCCATCTCGAGCAGAGCTTCGTAGCGCTGAAGTTCTGCTTCCGAATCGAAGTGGCTGTCTGTACTCATTTGCGCGAGCCCGCTCACCTCCTCGGCAAACGGCACGGATTATAGTGCTATTGTCTAACCGGTAAATGCCTTTTCCCTCTTTTGTTCGGTTTCCAGAACAAACCGCAGGACGGCGCCTTGAGTTCGATGAGCTGTGGAATTCGGGTTTTCAGAACAGACTCTTGCCGCTTCCTAAAGCAAGGTCGAAAGACGGGTTGCCTGAGTGGGATACTGCATGAGCGCGAGTTGACTGGCTAAAGCGCTGAGATCTTGGTACTTATCTGCCAATTGGCCATAGGAAAGCCGGCTCTCGGGAAAGACCAGGCGGACATAGAGCCGGGTATTTGAAAGAAGCGCATTTGCACGCAAGCGCAAAGCGCTGTCGATCAACCGTCGCCCGGCTTCCGCTATGCGGGGGTCACTGCTACGGCTTGCGGCCTCGCCCAGGCGCAGCAGGCAGGCCGCATTGTGGGCGCTGTTGCGAATATATTCGACGGCGGCTCGGGTGCGTTCTCTCTGCACGGCGCGAAACTCGTCCCGGGACAGGCTGGCGCGAAGAAAGTCCTCTTCCCTGGCATCCACCAGGTTCCGGAACGCTTCGAGGTCCACGGGCCGGGTGCGACCCGCCAGATCTTCCACGCCATTCACCGACGAGTTCCGGCCGCCTTCGACGTATAGCAGCAAGAGAAGAATCGCCAGCGCGACAACGATCAGGATGAAGGGAAGAATCATTGCAGTAACAGACGCTGCAGCTCCGCATTCCACTGCTCCAGCGCATTCTCCGGCACTTCCTTCACGCTGCTGCCTGCGGTTTCAGGCGCCAGGAGGTACACCAGCCAGATCACAACGCAACAATGATAGGTCGCCATGGTGACAAAGTCGAAGGCGTAACCGGCCACCGGCCCGGTCCAAACCCGCATGGCCTCCGTCGCCAGACCCACACTGGAGAAAATTCCCAAGCCGGCTGCGATGCCATAAGCGAGACTGCGCCAGGACAGGCCAAAATAGGAAGAGAATCCCAAAAGCAGGATCAGCAAGCCGCTCTGCATAACATCCACGGAGAGATCCAGGACATGGATTCTGGTGAGGAAGGGGAACATACCGGACTCGGGCGCGCGAGCGGCGACCGTGATTGCAGCAACCAGCAGAACCACAATCGCTCCGCGGAAGAGAATCCGGCATAAGTGCTTCAGCCCAGGATAGTTCCTGAAAACGCTGGTGAACACCTCAAAGATAATGGCGAACCGCAAGGCGATGTCAACGGCCAGGCCGACGGAGTGGGCACACCAGTACTGATAACCGGAGACGGCTGCACTGTGATCCAGGATGAAAAGGGTTCCCTCCTCCAGTATCTGGAACACGGTGTAGGTGAAGAACACCGGAAACTCCCGCAGCAAGCCACGGCGCACCATCACGATGACAACGATGATCTGGAGGGCGTGGGGTGCAATCCACAGGTAATGCCACAGGAATGAGTGTGGGGCCATAGCGGATTGCGGGAACTATAACCCGTCTTGCCGCTCAGCCGCAAACACTTTTCCCGGGGTCCGGAAGCGCAGGTCAACCAGGCCGCTCGTCGCTGGTCGTTGGCCAACCCAAAACGCAGCCACGGATTTTCACGGATTTCACGGATCAGGACGTTTATTCTCCGTGTCTTATCCGTGCAAACCCATGAAATCCGTGGCTGATGTTATTTTGCCAACGGTCAACGGCCAACGACCAATGACCAATGACCAATGACCAACGGCGCCTCTCAACTCACGGTTTGCAGACTTCACGCCCTGGACATTGTGGTCCGGGACCTCCATCCGCCGCTACGTAGATGGGGCTTGCCAGTGTGCCTGCCAGCAGTAAGCTTCCGATGAGCAATAGCAATAATCGTTTCACGATGGAACTCCTTTTTGGTGTGGAATGGAAAGTTCAACCGTGATAACGTCGGCTTTAATTGGGGAACTTTTTCATAAAACCGGAAACTGTCGGCTTTTCTGAAATCAGAAAATGGCGCTGAAATCAGCTCTCGAAGACTTGTTGGGAACGACGCTTGCAGGAGTGGCGGGAACGGTCGGAAAGATCGAATATCTCGCGAGCTTGCGCGATGCAGCGTCGGGCAGCTATTCGCATTGGGGACTGACCCGGGCTTACGGTGAGATGGCGGCGCAGCATGCTCTTGCAGAAGCGCACCGTCTGCTGTTTCTCAGACTGCTGCGCACTCCGCTGCGCGCCTTGCGCGATGACGTGATGATATCGAGTGGGGCGTTAAAGATGACCGCGGGTGAGTTCTTGGAGCGGCTTCGAAACCAGGCGCCGGCCCTGCTTCCCCAGGATCTGGGCGGAGGGTCCGCGCGCCATTTCAGTTCAGTGTTGCATGCTCTTTCGAGTCTGCTTTCGGCTCCGGGAGCGACTCCACCGGACGCCATTCCCCCAGCTTGAGGGCAATGCCCACCACCTGTCCGATCACTTCCGCTTCCCGGGGATGGCGCAACACCCGCACCGGCACCGGCGAAAGCGGATGTGAATGCAGTACGATGTCATCGCCTTTCAGACTGCACCAGCAGCAGGTATAACCCTCGCGGGTTTCCACAAAATAGATGGGACGCTCCAGTTCGGAACGCCACAGCGCCTGCTCAATTTTATTTCTGGCTTCATCCACCTGCAGAAAGGTGCCGGGCGGAAGCAGCGGATACATGGTGAAATCCTCACTGCCCACATAGCCATACATGTATTTGTCCTGGCTCAGGTTGGCCAGATATCCCAGCGGCACCGATCCCCACTGCTCGACCATGCGGCTCAGGTTGGCGCTGCGCCGGGGATCGAACGACGGATCCAGACGCGTGGGTATGGCTACCTTAGCCGTCCCCTGCAGAGTCTCTTCAAAATGTGACTTGGGAGGAAGATTGAGCTGCAGGTCCGCCGCCGACAAGCTCAAGTCGATTCCGTACCATGCCAATATTTCACGGAGGTCGGAGCGATAAACTATGGCGAGAGAGTAAAGGCGGAAGATGCTGGGAACCAATCCCTTGGTTTCAATATCGGACAACCGGCTGGGACTGACACCGAACTCTTCATTTCCGTGCCGTTCCGCAATGCGAGCGCTGGCGCTTTCCACTTCCCGCATGGTAAGGCCAAGCCGCTCCCGCAAGCCACGCAGGTTTAGTCCGGCTGCAAGGATGGCGATTCTACCGTCGGGAGCCTGCATCAGGAATGCCCCGGATCAGCTGCGTTCCTCGACTTGGTTCGAGGCTATACTTCGCGGCTGAAGAAGTCCCCAGTATAGGGGTGGATGTGCAATCGTGCTTGCGATCCGCTGGGTCTTGCTCCCCTCGAACTGCCCGCAGGCCCGGCAACGCAGCGAACCATAAACTAAAGTTTACTTGCATGCAAAGACGTTTTTCCCAGCACAAACATCGGGGAACTGGAGAATTTCCTCCATACGTCCACGGTACCCTTATCCATATTTTGCCGGGAATGGCCCCATAGTGCCAGCCGGGGGCGAATTTCCCAAAATGGGAAGTCTATAATGACTTCATGGCCCGGGGTTGGGAAAGCAAGTCGGTGGAAGAGCAGCAGTCGGCTGCCTCAAACCAGGTCGAATCGAAACAACGACTTACGCCGGAACAGGCCGCAGTGAAGCAGGCGCGGGAGGCGCTTGAGCTTTCCCGCCGGCGGGTCCTGCAGCAGCTGCAATCCATCCACAACCCTCGTCATCGCCAAATGCTTGAAAGCGCGCTTTCTGAGCTCGATAGCCGGCTCGCACGGCTGGGCTAAGTCTATGGTTTGGTTGAGTTTGAGTTGAGTTTGAATATTTTTCAAGTATAATGCGTTTATCCCCCATGAAAGCCTTCGTGTACGTGTCGCTCAAGAAGAGCGTTCTGGATCCGCAAGGCAAGACCATCCAGGGCGCGCTCAAGAAAATGGGATGTAAGGGATTGGAAGAAGTCCGTCAGGGCAAGTATTTCGAGCTCACACTCGATGGCGGACTCAGCCGGAACGAAGTCGAGGCAGAAGTCACACGCATTGCCCGCGACGTTCTTACCAATCCTGTAATTGAAGAGTTTCGTTTCTCCCTCGAAGACTAGCCGAAGTCCCCGGTTCGGTGATGGAAGGTTTTTCCTGCAGCGGCAGGGCTTGGTTGTCCACAGAACGCGTGGTCGGCGTTTCGAAGTAGTGGCCGGATTCTAACTCACAAAAGACATCTTCGGTTTCCCCCCGGGCCGAAAACTAGGAGCATTCGTATGTGCGGCATAGTGGGATACGTTGGCAAGAAGCGGGTGGTCCCGGTCATCATCGAGGGCCTCAGACGGTTGGAGTATCGGGGCTATGATTCGGCCGGAATCGCGGTGTGCGGCAATGGCGAGGGTCTGCAGATTCGCCGGGCCGAAGGCAAGCTGCGCAACCTGGAAGAAGTCATCCGCCTCAAGCCGCTCGACGGCACCTACGGCATCGGCCACACCCGCTGGGCCACGCATGGCCGTCCCACGGAAGAAAATGCCCACCCGCATCGCGATTGCACCGGACGCATCGTGGTCGTGCACAACGGCATCATCGAGAACTACGTTTCGCTGAAGCGCAAGCTCATTGAAGAAGGCCACAAGTTCACCACCGAGACCGATACCGAAGTCATCGCTCACCTGGTCGAAAAATATTTCCTGAAAACCGCGAACGGTCATCGCCCATCGCTCGAAGAGTGCGTCCGCAAGACGGTTGGACAACTGACCGGCGTGTTCGCGCTGGCTGTGATCGCGGTCGATGAGCCCAACAAGATCGTGGCCGCGCGCAATGGCCCGCCGGCCGTCATCGGCCTGGGCAAAGACGAGTATTTCGTCGCCTCCGACGTGCCCGCGATTCTCTATCACACCCGCGACCTGTTCTTCCTCGGCGACGGCGACCTGGCCGTGATCACGCCCGAAGGCGTACAGCTCACCGACTTCAACGGACAGCCCGTCGTCCGCCAGGTCCAGCATGTGACCTGGGACCCGATCATGGCGGAAAAGGGCGGCTTCAAGCACTTCATGCTCAAGGAAATCTACGAGCAGCCGCGCTCGGTGCGTGACACCACGCTGGGACGGGTTTCGCAGGAAACCGGCCACGTCTTCCTCGACGAGATGGAGATCAGCGAAGCCGAGTTCAAGGCCGCGAAGAAAATCAACATCGCGGCTTGCGGAACCAGCTGGCACGCCGCCCAGGCCGGCAAGTTCATGATCGAGCGCCTGGCGCGGATTCCGGTGGAAGTCGATTACGCCAGCGAGTGGCGCTATCGCGATCCCATCATTGCTCCCGATACGCTCACCATGCTGATCACCCAATCGGGCGAAACCGCGGACACGATCGCGGCGCAGCGTGAAGCCAAAGCCAAAGGTTCGAAGACCCTGGCCATCTGCAACGTGGTGGGTTCGATGATCACGCGCGAAGCGGCAGGGACGATCATCACCCACGCCGGCCCTGAGATCGGCGTGGCTTCCACCAAAGCATTTACCGCGCAACTTACGGCGCTTTACCTGTTCTCTCTTTTCCTGGCCCAGCAGCGCGGCACCATGACCGCCGACCAGGCCAAAGAGGCAATTCAGGAACTCACCCGCATTCCCGGCAAGCTGGAACACCTGCTGACCCGCGAAGAAGAATGTGAAGACCTGGCCAAGGAGTATTCGCGCTCGCAGGACTTCCTGTTCCTGGGACGCGGTATCCACTATCCCATCGCACTCGAAGGCGCGCTCAAACTGAAGGAAGTCTCGTACATCCACGCGGAAGGCTATCCCGCCGGAGAAATGAAACACGGCCCCAACGCGCTGATCGACGAGAACCTTCCGGTCGTGATCATTGCAACGCGCGATACGAAAGACGCGCTTTCCATGACTCGCTACGAAAAAACCTGTTCGAATCTCAAAGAGGTAAAAGCCCGCTCCGGGATGATCATCGCGCTGGCCACCGAAGGCGACGAAGACATCAAAGAAGCCGCCGACCACGTGCTGTACGTCCCTCCGGCGCCGGAAGAGTTGCTGCCGATTCTGGAAATCGTCCCGCTGCAGTTGCTGGCGTACCACATCGCAGTGCGCCGCGGCTGCGACGTGGATCAGCCGAGGAATCTGGCGAAGTCGGTTACCGTCGAGTAAGAGCAGCTGTCAGTTTTCAGTTCTCAGATCTCAGTTCTGTCATCCTGAGCGGAGTGGAAAGTTCGCGAAGCGAACTTTCCGCGGAGTCGAAGGACCCCTATAGTCACCACGGCAGTGGAGAGCATAGGGGTGCTTCGACTCCTTCGTCGTTCGCTGCGCGAACGACTCTCTCGCTCAGCATGACAATGCAGGGGGGCTCGCGTCCAAGTGCACTCCGCTATCATCTACATAAATGATGTCTCCCTTTCAATCTTTCACAACCAGACTCGTTCGCTCAGTGTCTCTGTCCGCACAGACCAAGCACCTGGAATTCGAGGTATCGGGCAAGACGCGCTTCGGCTTCGTCGCCGGCCAATGGCTGTCCTTCAAGACCAACAAGCCCGACGGCGAAGAAATCACTCGCGCCTACTCCATCGCTTCCCCGCCCGGAGAAGACAATCGCTTCGCACTCTGCCTCAACCGCGTGCAGGACGGCTTCATGTCCAATTTTCTGTGTGACATGAAAGAGGGTGAAGAAATCAGCTGCCAGGGGCCATTCGGCGATTTCATCCTGCGGCCGCCGTTGCGCGATACCATTTTTATCGCCACCGGCACCGGCATCGCACCGTTCCGCTCCATGCTGCATTGGCTGCTGGCCGATCCGGTTCGGCATCAGGAGAAACAACTCTGGCTTCTCTTCGGCAACCGGACGAAAGAAGATATCTACTATCACGAAGAGTTCCTGAAACTTGCCGCCCAGCACTCAAACTTTCACTATCTGCCAACTCTCAGCCGCGGCGCTGCCGACTGGCAAGGCCTGCGGGGATACGTCCAGGAACACGTGCCGGGTATCGTCCAGGGCCGCGCCGACATGCACGCCTACATCTGCGGCCTCGACAAGATGATCAAAGCCAATCGCGACCTGCTGAAAGGCTTGGGCTGGGACCGGAAATCGATTCTGTACGAGAAGTACGACTTGAGATCCTGGAATTCCTTTGCGACCTCTGCGGCTTCTTTGCGTCCTTCGCGGCTGAGGATTTTGACCGCAAAGAGCGCAAAGAAGCCGCAAAGGTCGCAAAGGAACTCTGGCAGGTCCCTGCCCAGAAATACCTGTATCCATCCTTCGATTTGCGGCATCTAAAACTTGACAATGATTCACTCAAGTCCTATCATGTCAGACATTGCACTACTTAATCCATTGATTAAAAAGCACTTATTGTTTTAAAGGAGGGCCGAATCATGGCCAAGATTATCGGTATTGACCTCGGAACCACCAACTCCTGCGTAGCTGTTATGGAGGGTGGCGAGCCCAAGGTGATCCCTAATGAAGAAGGAGGGCGAACCACGCCCTCGGTCGTCGGCTTTACCAAGACCGGCGAACGGCTGGTGGGGCAGGTGGCGAAGCGCCAGGCCATCACCAACCCGGAAAACACGGTTTATTCGATCAAGCGGTTCATGGGACGCCGCTTCGACGAAGTGACCGAAGAAATCAAGATGGTGCCTTACAAGGTCGTGCAGTCGGGCGACCACGTCGCGGTGCTGGCGCAAGGCAAGGAGTACACGCCTCCCCAGGTTTCCGCGATGATTCTGCAGAAGCTGAAGAAGGCGGCGGAAGACTATCTCGGCGAGAAAGTGACCGAAGCGGTCATCACCGTCCCGGCGTACTTCAACGACGCCCAGCGGCAGGCCACCAAAGATGCCGGCCAGATTGCCGGCCTCGAAGTGAAGCGCATCATCAACGAGCCCACGGCGGCGGCGCTGGCCTACGGTCTCGACAAGAAGAAGGATGAAACCATCGCCGTGTACGACTTCGGCGGCGGCACCTTCGACATTTCGATTCTGGAAGTCGGCGAAGGCGTGATCGAAGTCAAGGCCACCAACGGTGACACGCACCTGGGCGGCGACAACCTCGACCAGCGCATCGTGGACTGGCTCATCGACGAGTTCAAGAAAGACGAAGGCCTCGACCTGCGCGGTAAGGGCAACGAGATGGCGCTGCAGCGTCTGCGTGACGCGGCGGAACGGGCCAAGATCGAACTCTCCACCACCATGGAGACCGAGATCAACCTGCCCTTCATCACCGCGGATGCCGGCGGCCCCAAGCACCTGGTCAAGAAGATGACGCGGGCCAAGCTGGAGTCGATGGTTGAAGAAATCATTCAGCGCTCGGTCGGCCCGTGCAAGCAGTGCATGAAGGATGCCGGCGTGGATGCCAGCAAGATCAACGAAGTCGTGCTGGTCGGCGGACAGACCCGCATGCCGCGCATCCAGCAGCTGGTGAAAGACCTGTTCGGCAAGGAAGGCCACAAGGGCGTCAATCCGGATGAAGTCGTCGCCATCGGCGCGGCCATCCAGGGCGGCGTGCTCAAGGGCGAAGTCAAAGACCTGCTGTTGCTGGACGTGACTCCGCTGTCGCTGGCGATTGAAACGCTGGGCGGCGTGGCCACTCCGATGATTCCGCGCAACACGACGATTCCGACCAAAAAGACGGAAACGTTCTCGACCGCGGCCGACAGTCAGACTTCGGTTGAAGTTCACGTGCTGCAGGGCGAGCGTCCGCTGGCGGCGCAGAACCGCACTCTGGGCAAGTTCCACCTGACCGGGATTCCGCCGGCACCGCGTGGAGTGCCGCAGATTGAGGTGACGTTCGACATCGACGCCAACGGCATCCTGAACGTGACCGCGAAAGACACGGCCACGGGCAAGGACCAGAAGATCACGATTACGTCGTCTTCGGGTCTGAGCAAGGATGAAGTCGAGCGCATGGCGAAGGAAGCCGATTCGCATTCGGCCGAGGACAAAGCCAAGCGCGAAGAGATCGACTCCAAGAACCAGCTCGACTCCATGGTTTACAGCGTGGAGAAGATGCTGCGCGAGCAGGGCGACAAGATCTCCGGCTCGGACCGCGGCGACGTCGAAAACGCGATTGCCGATGCCAAGAAGGCGCTGGAGTCGAACGAAAAGGCAGCCATGGACAAGGCTCGCGAGACCCTGACCCAAGCCTCGCACAAGCTGGCCGAGCAGATGTACAAGGCGGCCCAGGCGCAGACCCCGGGCGCCGGCCCGACGCCAGACGGAAGTGCAGGGCCTGAGCCCGGGGCAAACGGCGGCCCCAAGAAAGATGAAGGCGTAATCGACGCCGAGTACGTGGACGTGGAAGACAAGAAGTAAGAAAAGCAGCTGTCAGCTATCAGCTCTCAGCTGTCAGGAAAGGCCATGTGGGGGCGGGTCTCTGACCCGCCCAGGCCGACCGAAGGTCGGCTGGCTTTGTTTTTGTGTGGTCGCGGGCGACTCGCCCGCGTGATTTTCGTAGCGCCGCCGTCCCGGCGGCTGTCGTGGGGGCGTCCCGCCCCCACCGCCGAGGACAGGATGCCCTCGAGACGCCGGCGCTACGGGTTTAGGGGATACAGTCTTAGGGAGAAGACAAATTGCAATTTGAAGTCAATGGTCAGGATTATTTTCTAAATTTCGCGGAAGACGAAGCCTACTGGTACGTCCTGGCGCCCACCCTGACGGGAGTGCAGCGCATCCCGGTCTATGTGGATTCGCCGGCGTACGAACGTTTCGGCATCCTGGGCAAGAACCGTCACAATATTCAGAACTGAATTCTCACGGGCCGCGAGAACGGCGCATAAGCACGAATGGCGACCACCCCGAAAAAAGACTATTACGAAATCCTGGGCGTGAAGAAGTCCGCCTCGGCGGACGATGTCCGCAAGGCCTTCCGCAAACTTGCGCGCAAGTATCATCCCGACGTCAATCCCGGGGACAAGGCGGCGGAAGAGAAGTTCAAGGCACTTTCCGAGGCCAACGAAGTCCTGAGCGATCCCAAGAAGCGCAAGATTTACGACCAGGTCGGCTTTTACTCCGACAACATCGATGCCGCGACCGCAGAGGCGTATGCCCGGGCCGGAGGCGGCGCGGCCGGACCCGGCGCGGGATTCCCGGGAGCTCAGCCGGGTGGAGGCGCGCAGGGCACAAACTTCGATTTCGGCGGCTTCGACTTTACCGACATGTTCGAAAACGCCCGCGGCAGAAAGGCCAGCCCCTCGGGCACGGGCAGCTTCCGCGATATTTTTTCCGGAATTTTCGGCGGACGAGGCGGCGCCGCACAGGAGGGTCCCGAGCCCGGGTCAGACCTCGAATATCAGGTCAACGTGCCTTTCTGGACGGCGATCCGCGGCGGCGTGATGCGCCTGAATATTACCCGGCGTGATACCTGTTACCAGTGCCACGGCCAGGGCTTTATCGAGGCCGGCGGCTCCTGTCCCGAATGCGGCGGCAAGGGGCAAGTCACCCAAACCGGCGGGAGGATGAAATTCAATGTGCCCTGTCCCAGGTGTCACGGCACTGGGAAAAATATCTCGGTCTGTCCGAATTGCCATGGGGAGGGCACAGTCGAACGCACCGAACCGCTCGAAGTCCGAATCAAAGCCGGCACGCGCGACGGCCAGCGCATCCGCCTGGCCGGCAAAGGCAACGCCGGGACCCATGGTGGCCCAGCCGGCGATCTTTACGTAATCATCCGGACCTCCGACCACCCCATCTTCCAGCGTGAAGGGGACGACATTCGCATCACCGTGCCGGTTACCGCCACCGAGGCGGCTTTGGGGGCCAAGATTGAAGTGCCGACCATCGATGGCCGCACCCTGCTCAAGATTCCGCCCGGCACCCAATCCGGGCAAAAGCTTCGCTTGCGCGAAAAGGGTGTGCCTTCGGCCACCAAGGAAGGCGCCCGCGGAGACGAGATTGTCGAAGTCAAGCTCACCGTTCCCATGCCCCGGGACGAGCGCTCCAAGGAAATCCTGCGCGAGTTGGCCAAGCTGAACCCCGAAGATCCCCGCGAAGAACTCTGGAAGAACGTCTAGGAGCAGTCGTCAGTCGTCGGTCTTCAGCCGTCAGACCTAACTGCAAGCCTGATTGGCTGACGACCGAAGACTGACGACTGACGACTGCTTCCTCCAGCCCTTCCGCAAAAAATAATTCAAAAATTATTTTTACTCTGCATCTAATTTCCCGTATGCTCACGGCTGCGAACTTGGATCCAGCCGAATTCTGAAAGCGCAAGCATCGCCCCGGGAGGAAGCCGTCGAAATTGGCAACAGCTAGCGCCCCGCGTCAGAATCCCCAGCCTCCTACCATCGTTCCCAACCCGAAGAAATCAGTCCGTCTCACGCTCTGGCCCCTGGTGGCCGCTACGTTCTTCATGGTGTCGGGGGGCACCTATGGCACGGAAGACATCGTGCACGGCGCCGGCTATGGCAAAGCCATCCTGATCCTGCTGCTGACTCCGATTCTCTGGAGCCTGCCCACCGCCTTCATGATCGGGGAGCTTTCGAGCGCTCTGCCCTTCGAAGGCGGCTATTACGCCTGGGTACGCCGCGCCATGGGTAACTTCTGGGGCTTTCAGGAGGCCTGGCTTTCGCTGGTGGCCTCGATTTTCGACATGGCGATTTATCCCACGCTGTTCGTGCTCTACCTGAACCGCGTGTTTCCCTGGTTCGCTGAGGGGCACCGCGGGGTGATGGTGGCGCTGGCAGTGGTAATTGTTTGCGCACTGCTGAATATTGCCGGGGTGCGGGTGGTATCCACGACTTCGTTGTGGCTGTTCTTCGCGCTGTCGGCGCCGTTTATCCTGATTGTGGCCATCGCTCCCTTCAAGGTCGGGGCGCTGGCCCACGCCGTGACCACTCCGACGACCTCCACCGTTGACATCCTCGGCGGGCTGCTCATCTGCATGTGGAATTACATGGGATGGGACAATGCCTCGACCATCGCCACCGAGGTGGAACGCCCGCAGCGGACCTATCCTCGAGCCATGCTGGCCGCCGTGGTGATCGTGGCCCTGAGCTATATTGTGCCGGTGGCGGCCATGTGGATGACCGGGCTTTCGTCGAGCGCCTGGGAAACCGGCTCCTGGGCGGATATCGCCGGCATGCTGGGCGGCCCGCTGCTGCGCGTCGGCCTCGCCCTGGGAGGCATGATCAGCGGCTTTGGCATGTTCAACGCCCTGGTGATGAGCTATTCGCGCCTGCCTCTCGCCATGGCGCAGGACGGCATGCTGCCGAAGGTCTTCGGCAAGCTGCATCCCCGCTCGCGGGCGCCCTGGGTCACTATTCTGGTCTGTGCCACGGGATGGGCGATGTGCCTGGGACTGGGCTTTGAGCGCCTGATCATCATCGACATTCTGCTTTACGGGGCCAGCCTCAGCCTGGAGTTTGTGGCGCTGATCGTTCTCCGCATCCGCGAGCCTGAGCTTCCGCGCCCCTTCCGGGTTCCGGGAGGAATGTTCGGGGCGGTGGCGGTGGGTATCGCTCCCATGCTGCTGCTGGGCTTCTCCGTCCTGCGGAGTCAGAGCGAGCAAGTGTTGGGAATCAGCGCCTTTGCTTTTGGAATGCTGCTCATCGCAGCCGGAGTGGTCGCCTATTTCCTGAATGTAACCCTCAAGCCCTCAGGATGGAGCACAGCGCCCGACAAGCCTGAACCGGTAGCCTGAAAATCCTGCCACGGATTTACGCGGATTTCACGGATTTATTTGTGGAGATCCGTGCTGATCCGTGGCGTTTGTGTTTTGGGGTAAAGTAGTAGCGATGACCAAGCGCAAATCCAAGGGCGCGTACATGATCTCGTCGGTGGCGGAGATGTATGGCATCCATCCCCAGACTCTGCGTCTGTACGAACGCGAGGGCCTGCTTAAGCCCTCCCGCACCGAGGGCAACACCCGGCTCTATACCGACGAAGATCTGCAGCGCCTGGAGTTCATCCTCTCGCTGGCCCGCGACCTGGGCGTGAACATCAGCGGCATCGCAATAATTCTCCAGATGCGCGAGCGTATGGAAGAAATGCAGGTCCAGATTCATGACTTCGTGAAGTACATCCAGGAGGAAGTACTGTCGCGGGCGACGGCCGCAGCGGATCCCGCGAAGGGCGCGATCGTGCCGGTGCGCCGGCACCTGGTGGTACCGCCAGGCAGAAAACGATAGTCGCATGGTCTGACAACTAACAACTGACAACCGACAACTGCTCTTATGCTTCCCTTCAAGCTGGTGTACAGCGACAACTACTACCTCCCGATCGGAACACACGTCTTTCCCGCTGAAAAATATCGCCGCATTCACGACCGATTGCTGGAGACAAAAGTAGCCGCGGCTTCCGACTTCGTAACTCCGCAACCCGCATCGGACCAGGACATTCTGCTGGTCCACACTCCGCAATATGTTGAGAAGCTCAAGACCGGAACTCTTTCCTCCCGGGAAGAGCAGGAGATGGAGATTCCCTACTCTCCCGCACTGGTGCAGGCTTTCTGGCTGGCGGCAGGCGGCTCGATTCTGGCGGCCGAGCATGCCCTCAGGGATCGCGTAGCTTTCAACATCGGCGGCGGCTTCCACCATGCTTTCCCCGATCACGGCGAGGGCTTTTGCATGATCCATGACGTGGCGGTAGCGATCCGCCGTCAT
This sequence comes from Terriglobia bacterium, assembly GCA_963699935.1. Classification (GTDB taxonomy): domain Bacteria; phylum Acidobacteriota; class Terriglobia; order Terriglobales; family Acidobacteriaceae; genus JAIQFF01. Next base: position 739,025 of record CAVOVU010000006.1, on the reverse strand, counting down.
GCAGCGTGATGACAAGATTCGCACTGCCATGACGGTCGATTGCGACGTTCATCACGGCAATGGCACTGCCGCCATCTTTGCCGGCACGCGCACTCCCAGCGCGCCGCTGCCTTCGACTTCTTCGGCAGCCCGGCCGGAGCCTCCGGGAAAGATTCGGCATGCCCACGCCGGTGATGTCTTCACCATCTCTCTGCACCAGCACAATAACTACCCGGCGTGGAAGCCGCACTCCTCGATCGATGTGGACCTGCCCGATGGCATGGGAGACGATGATTACCTGGCCTGGCTCGACAACGCGCTCAGTTCCGGACTGCGCCAGTTCGAGCCTGATCTGATCTGCTACATCGCCGGCGCCGACCCCTATCGCGAAGACCAGCTCGGTGGGCTGGCGCTGACCATCGAGGGCTTAAAGCGGCGAGATGAGCTGGTATTTCGCGTGGCCAAGGCACGCAATATTCCGGTCATGGTCACTTATGCGGGCGGCTACGCGCGAAAAGTGGAAGATACCGTGACGATTCACTGTAATACGGTAATCGCGGCGAAAGAAGCATTCGGGAGCGCAACAAACTAATCACCTGTCATCTTGAGCGGAGGGAAGGCTTCGCCTTGGCGAAGCCATCACGGAGTCGAAAGATCCCTACCCTCTAGTTGCTGCCGCAGATCGTATGTGGCTTAAAGCAGCGGATCCCCCAGGACATCACCGCCGGTTGTGGCTATAGGGGTCCTTCGACTCCCTTGCCGGTTCGCAAAGCGAACCGGCTCACTCGCTCAGGATGACAATATTCAGGACCGCGACGGTTTTGACGGTTGAGCAGTTTCCCGCTGATAGAATAGTGACAAGTCTATGTTTGAGAATCTTTCAGAGAAGCTGCAGCGCGCCTTTAAGACCCTGCGGGGCGAAGCCACCCTCAACGAAGAAAACATGCAGGAGGCGCTGCGCGCCATTCGGCTGGCCCTGCTCGAGGCCGACGTCAACTTTAAGGTGGTAAAGCAGCTGATCGATCACATCCAGGAGAAGGCCCTTGGGCAGCAGGTGGCGACCGCGCTTTCGCCGGCCGAGCAGGTCATCAAGATTCTGCGCGATGAATTGATCGAGATTCTGGGCCACGACACCGCCAAGGTGAAGTTTGCCTCGCAGCCGCCGACCGTCGTGCTCATGGCCGGCCTGCAGGGTTCAGGCAAAACCACGACCTCCGGCAAGCTGGCGAACTGGTTCAAGCAGGGCGGACATCGTCCGCTGCTGGTTTCGGTTGACGTGTACCGTCCCGCCGCCCGCGAGCAGTTGAAAGTCGTTGCCCAGGCGATCAAGGCCAACATTTACGAAGGCGAATTCGGCGAAGCCAACACCGCGACGGTCGAGCGTCTGGCCAAGGAAGCGCGGCGCGAAGCCATCAACACCGGGTCGGACGTGCTGATTGTGGACACCGCCGGACGCCTGCACATCGACGATCAACTGATGGACGAGATGCAGTCGCTCAAGCGGATACTGAACCCGCAGGAAATCCTGTTCGTGGCCGACGCTATGACCGGACAAGACGCGGTCAATTCCGCCGACGAATTCCACAAGAAGCTTTCTCTCACCGGCGTGGTGCTCACTAAGATGGACGGCGATGCTCGCGGCGGCGCGGCGCTTTCGATACGCCAGGTCACCGGGCAGCCCATCAAGTTCATCGGCACAGGTGAAAAGTACGACGCGCTTGAACCCTTCCATCCCGACCGCATCGTGTCTCGTATCCTCGGCATGGGCGACATTCTCTCGCTGATCGAAAAGGCGGAGCAGAATGTTGACAAGAAAAAAGCCCAGGAAATGGCCACCCGGGCCCTTTCCGGCGACGGCTTTTCCCTAGAAGACTTCCGCGACCAGCTGCGCCAACTGAAGAAAATGGGATCGATCCAGAATCTGATGGGCATGCTGCCCAGCGTCGGGCCCTTCGCCGGAATACAGAAGCACGCCGATAAAGTTGACGAGAAACAGCTCGGCCGGGTGGAGGCAATCATCAATTCGATGACCCAGCACGAGCGCCTGCATCACGAAGTCATGAATGGCAGCCGGCGCAAACGCATCGCTCGTGGCTCCGGCACCAGCGTGCAGGAAGTCAACAACCTCCTGCGCCAGTACGCCCAGATGCGGAAGATGTTCAAGCAAATCGGCAAGCCCAGCTTCGCCCGCCGGATGGCGGGAATGAAAATGCCGGGAATGTAAGGCGGGCGTCAGACCTCGGACGGCGGACCTCGGCCAGTTCCAAGGCTTGCGACGCAATTTCGGGGTTGACGTTGAGGTCTGGCATCCGAAGTCTGAGGTCCGCATCATGAAGTGGCGCTCGCTTGAAGAATCCGCACCCGGCACTGACATTCGGCCTCTGCATGAAATTTTTGCCGAGCGCAAGGCGCTTATCTCCAAGTACGTCCCCGCTGACACTCAGGCCGTCCACACCCGAGTGATCGCCGCGCTAAAAGAAAGGCAGCTGGCGGAAAACATTCTTCCCGTCGCCTCCAACGCTCCAGCCTTCGAACTCAATGATCACAACGGCAAGCTGGTTTCATCCGGCCAGCTGTTGAGCAAAGGCCGTCTGGTGATCTGCTTTTTTCGCGGGCGCTGGTGCCCGTTTTGCGTCGGACAACTGGAAGCGATGAATCTACTTGTACTTCAGATCGAACAGGCCGGAGCCTCCCTGGTCGCGATCTCGCCGCAGACGGTTCAACAATCATTCTTCATGGTGGACCAGCACAAGTTACGCTTTCCGCTGCTCAGCGACGCCGGGAACCAGGTGGCGCGACAGTTTGGGCTGGTCTATCGTGTACCGGATGATCAGCAATCCATCTACCGCCGCGCCTTCGTCAATCTGCCCTTCGCCAACGGCGAACAAAGTTGGGAGTTGCCCATCCCCGCCACTTTCATCGTTGATCGCGATGGCACCATTCTTTATGCCACCGCCGACGAAGATTACACCCAGCGGCCGGAGCCGGGGGAAATCCTACAACGACTGACCCAGCCCTTCTGAGCGCAATTTCGCCGGTTTCAATTATGATTGGATATGGGTGAGCGCCCGCTTTGGAGTGCTGACGACCAGCGCAGCCGGCTTGACGAGCTGACCGCCAGCACCACGAATCCTGCAAAAGATCTTCCCCTCCGCCGCGACGTGCGCCTGCTCGGCACCTTGCTGGGGCGTGTCCTGGTCGAGCAGGTGGGCGAATCTTTGCTGGGTGTGGTCGAGGAGTTGCGGCGCATTTTCATTCAGCATCGCGAGCAGCCGCGCCCGCACACCGCGTCGACTGATTTTCAGGACCCCCTGCTCAACCAGGCGCGGAACACGATCGCCCGCCTCAGCATCGATGAGGCCCACCGGGTCACGAAGGCATTCGCGATTTATTTTGAGCTCACCAACCTGGCCGAAACCAATCATCGCAAGCGAAGACGGCGTGCCGCCAAGCTGCATCCTGAGCAGCCTCCGCTGGAGGGCTCGTTCGGTGGCACTTTCCGGCGCATGCGGGCCGCCGGGATTGACGCCCGCCAGGCGCTGGAGGTCCTGCGCAAAATAAGAGTCACTCCGGTTTTCACGGCTCATCCCACTGAAGTCGCGCGCCGGACGGTGCTGCTCAAACGCCGCCGCATCGGCAAACAACTGGAACGACTGGACCGCCTGCCTCTGACCGAGGCCGACGCCGGCCGCTTCGAGGCCCTGATCTTTGGTGAAGTGACTTCGTTATGGCAGACCGATGAAGTGCGCCTGGAAAAGCCCCTGGTGACCGACGAGATTCGCATGGGCCTCGATCACTATCCTTTCTCGTTGTTCGCAGCCCTGCCGCGCCTGTATGACGAACTGGTCGATTCCCTGCGCGGGGCTTACGAGATTGATCTGCAGGACTCCGAAGTTCCCGATCTGCTTTTTTTTGGCTCGTGGATCGGCGGCGACCGTGACGGCAACCCCTTCGTCACGCCGGGATCTACACGAGAGGCACTGCAGCGTGCCCGCAATGTGATCATCGGCCACTACATCACGGAACTGGAACGAGTCACCGACCAGCTCAGCGCATCCATCCGCCAGGCAAAAGTTTCAGACGGAGTCCGGGCGCGGCTGGTGGACTACAGCACGCAGATGGGCGACGAGAATGCGCGCCAGTCAAGGATTTCGAGCTCTGAACTTTATCGCCGCCTGCTCAACCTGATGGTGGTTCGGTTGCGGCATAGCCGCGAAGGGGTTGAACCGGCAAAGTCATACCCGTCTGCGACAGAGTTCGAAAATGATCTTCGGCTGATCCGCGAAAGCCTGGCGGCGAATCGCGGGCTGCGGCTGGCCGAGTTGGTGATGGATCCTCTGCTGCGCCAGGTGCGTGCTTTTGGATTTCATCTTTCGACCCTCGACGTCCGCCAGCACGCGCGCCTGCACGCCCAGGCCCTGGCCGAGATGGAAGCCAATGTGGGCGCGAGCGCCCACACTAGAGAACTTTCCCCCACGACTCAGGACGTTCTCGACACCCTGCGCGAGATCGCCGAGTTAAAGAAGGTGTATCCCGCATGCGCGATTCGCAGCTACATCATCAGCGGAGCGCAGACGGAAGCCGACGTCTTCGCGGTCACGAAACTGGCCGCCGCTTGCGGCGTGCGCGTGGCAGCTTCCGGGGATGATCCTGGACTGATGCCGGTGCCGCTTTTCGAATCGATCGAGGCCCTGCGGGCTTCAGCTTCAGTGATGGAACGGATCTGGCGCTCCCCCGATTACCAGCCGCCTCTCGATTCCTGGGGACGCTGGCAGGAGGTCATGCTGGGCTATTCCGATTCCAACAAAGACGGCGGCATGCTGACCAGCATCTGGGAGTTGTACAAAGCCCATCGCGACCTGCACGGAGCGGCGCGCGAGTGCAACGTCAAACTTCGCCTCTTTCACGGCCGCGGCGGCACCGTCGGACGCGGCGGCGGCCCCACTCACACCGCGATCCTGGCCCAGCCGGTGGGAGATTTTTCCGGCGAGATTCGCATCACCGAGCAGGGCGAAGTGCTCAACTGGAAGTATGCCGATCCCGTGCTGGCGGAGTGGAACCTGGAGATCATGATCGCGTCCTGCCTGGAAGCGCTCACGCGCACCCGCGGACCCGCGCCCGGCGCCGACCAGCGCTGGGCACCGGCGATGGAGCAGATGTCGAGCGACGCCTTCGCCTTTTACCGCCGCAACATCGCCGACAATTCCGAAGTGATCGAATACTTCGAACAGGCGACGCCGGTGAACGAACTGGAACACGCGCGCATCGGCTCCCGTCCTCCGCGCCGCGGCCAGGGCCGCCGTCTCGAAGATCTCCGCGCCATCCCCTGGGTCTTTGGCTGGATGCAGAGCCGCCACGCCGTCCCCGCATGGTTCGGCGTGGGACACGCGCTGGAGCGCTTTGCGCTGCAGGACTCCGCCAATCAATCGCTGCTCTGCGAGATGATGCGGAGTTTCCCGCTATTCTCTGACTTGATCCGCAACGTGGAACTGGCCATGTCCAAAGCCGACCTGACCATCGCGCGCCTCTATGCCGACCTTGTCCCCGACGCCGGCGTGCGGGAACGCGTATGGGCGATGCTGGTGGATGAATTTGAACGCACTCGCAGGATGGTTCTCAGCGTCACCGATCAAGGTGAGCTGTTGAAAGGCAATCCGGTGCTGGCGCGCTCCATCCGCTTGCGCAATCCCTATGTGGACCCGATGAGCCTGGTGCAGGTCGAACTTTTGCGACGCAAACGGGCGGGCGGAAACGCAGATGGCGTGGACTACGCACTGGGCGCGACAATTAACGGCATCGCGGCCGGTCTGCACAATACCGGCTGACTCCCGTTTGTCATCCTGAGCGGAGTGGCTGCTTCGCAACGCGAAGCGGCCACGCAGTCGAAGGACCCCTACGTCACCGGTTGGCCGAAGTTCAATAATGGAATACTCCTTCAAGCTACTGTGTCGTGATGGTAGGGGTCCTTCGACTCCGACAGCTCATTCGCGAGCGAATGAGCTGTCTGCGCTCAGGATGACATTGCGGGTTGGGACAGTCAGCGGCCGGCCGACGCCAGTTCCCTTTGCGTGCTGGGCTCGTACTCCACGATGTATCCGGCGACGGCGCTGGCCGCGACCGTGAGCGGGCTGGCCAGGTACATCTGTCCGGGGCCGCTGCGGCCGGGGAAGTTGCGGTTCTGGGCGCTGATCACCACCTGCTCCGGGCGCGTGGTCACGCCCGGCCCGGCATTGATGCAGGCGCCGCAACTGGGCTCGATCACGTGCGCGCCCGCTTTCTGGAAAACCTCCAGGTAACCTTTGCGTATGCAGTAGTCGCGCGTCTCCTGCGATCCAAACTGAATATAGAATTTGACCGAATCCGACACCCGCTTGCCCTGCTTCAGCGCGTCGGCCAGCACGCGGGCATACATGTCCATGTCTTCGTTCTTGCCTGCCGTGCAGGTTCCGCCGTAAGCCAACTCAATCGGGACCGGCGTATTCAGTTCGCGAACATATTTTCCGTTGCCGGGATCACCCGGTGTTGCCACCATGGGCGTGATTTCCGCGGCGTCGAGTTCGATGGTGTGCGCGTACTCGGCGCCGGAATCGCTGTACAGGCCTTCGATCATCGACTCGGCTTGCTTGCGCTCCATGCCGCGGCGCTCCACCAGGAAATCGACCGCTTTCCGGTCAGGTGCGACGATGCCGGTAAAGCCGCCGATTTCCGCCGCCATGTTGGTCATGGTGGCGCGCTCGTCCACGCTCAGTTCCTCGATGGCTTCGCCGGCATACTCCATCACCTTGGCCAGGGCCTTGCCGCTGCGCACGTAGTCGAGACTGAGAATCTTCAGAATAAAATCCTTGGCAGTCACGTTGGGATGCTTCTTGCCGCGAATCGTGATTTTCACCGATTCCGGCACCTTGACCCGCACGTCTTTCGTGATCCAGGAATTGAAAACATCGGTGGTGCCGATGCCGAAGGCCACGCAACCGATTGCGCCTACATGCGGAGTGTGCGAATCGGAGCCGATGTTGAGTTGTCCCGGCAGCGCGTAGCTCTCCAGCACGATGGAGTGGCAGATGCCTTCCGAGCCCTTGCGGTCTTTCAATTCGCCGTGCAGCTTGATTCCCTGCCTGGCGGCGAAATCCTGCTGCTTCAGTTTGAGTTGCGTGGCCAGGTCGAGCAGGCCGAGCTTTTTCTTTTCCTCCGAGATCACTTCATCAAGGAAGGTCAGGTGGTCGCGGAAAAACAGAATGCTGGAGGGATCGTTGACTTTGGCGTCCTTGCCTACGTAGCGCTCGAAGAAAATGGCCGCCATGGGGGTGACGTATTCGTGGCTGAAGCGCAGGTCGGCGCGGGCGAAGCCGGTGTCGCCGGGCTTTACGTAGCCTGCACAACTCTCGAGCGGAGCTTTGCTCCGCTGGACGGGCGGGGACGCCCGTCCCTCCATTTTCTTGCGGGTCGAGCATGTGGCGGGCGAAGATTTTCTCTGCAACGGTCATGGGGCGCTTCGCTGTCTTGATGGGCGGCAGAAACACCTTTTTCTGCAGGCGCGCCACGTTGAAGGGGAAGAGGCCGCCGTATTCGATCACCTGCCGGGTGATTTCGTCTTCGCCGGCGGTAAATTCCGTGAGCGGGATTTCCTCTCCCGCCCGGACTTTATCGATCAGCGAGAAATTGGTCGAAGTCAGCAGGCCCAGGTTCTGGCAGTTCTGTTTGTAAATGCGTTCAATGTTCTCCGCGATCACCAACTGGATCCCAGCGCACATCTCGGCATAGGGAGACTGCTCCCGGCTGGAGCCCTTGCCCCGCCGCTTGCCGCTGACGGCGCAGACGAAGCCGCCCTTCTTTACGTCGCTCCGTCCGATGGGCAGCACGTCGCCGCATTTCAGGCCCAGGTAAGGGATCTCGCCCAGGGTTTCGTCGAAGTAGAAGCAGTAGTGCGCGGGCGTGATCTCGTCGGTCGAGATGTCATCGCGTAGCTTGGGATTGTTGGCTGGATTCTTGCTGTCCCACGGAAGGTCTTCGCCGGCCAGTTGCCGGCTGATCAGTTCCGGATTCTCGGTGAGGAAAAGAATGCGCCCTTGCAGGCGAACCCTGTCAGGACGCTTTTCGATCTTACGGTCCAGCAGCGAATCAATCACGCCTCTATTTTAGCGCCTGTGCGTCAACAAAGGATCGTAGAAAATGCTCTGCCGGTCCTGGCTGAAGAAACAGCCTAAACCACGGAGGACACTGAGGACACGGAGAAGACCCGAATGATTTTCCTCTGCGTCCCCTGTGTCCTCCGTGGTTGACGATCTTTAGTGGTGGCCGTGTTTGTGGTCGTACTCTTCGCCTGCAGGAATGGCCACGCTCAGGCGGTTCTCTTTGGGCGCCAGCGGACAGGTGGCGTAGGGCGTGACCGCGCACGGCGGATTGTAGGCGCGGTTGAAGTCGAGCACCACCGTGCCGTTAGTGACCGGGCCGGTCTTCAGAAAACGGCCGCCGGGATAAGTATCACTCTTGCTGGTGGGATCGCTGAAGACGAAGAACAGGCCTTTGGCGGCATCGCCTCCCAGATCGGTCAGCCTGAGTTCCTGACCATTGAGTTTGAAGACCGCCGTTCCGGCGACCGGCGTCGGGGAAACATCGCCCAGCACGTTGGGCACCTCGACCGTCTGTTTGCCGTCAGAAGGCAGGAAGGTTGCCGTCACCCGGTACGACAAGTCCAGAGGAAAGAATTGTGCTTCGCGGAATTGACGCACGGCGTCGCTGTCGAGATCTTTCAGCCGGATGCCCACGCGCGCGCCGCGAATGATCACATGAAACCGCAAATTTCCCAGTTCGACCACCGTGGGATTGTCTGCCGTATCCGGCTGAAGCTCGGCCGTGGTAGCGGGTTTGCCTGCAATGACCGCGCTGACACCTGGGGCAAACTTAACGGTCACATTTTGGCCTTGCAGGATGAATGATCCCGCATGAGCGGGCCCCTTAGGAAAGACGATGGCATTTTTCGCATCAGTGCCAAAGCTGTTCTCGCCCGGCTTGAGCCAGAACAGCCCGGCTAGCGGCAGCCATTCCTGTTTGAGATCTTCGACCAGATCGCCTTTCCATTTTTCGAATGACTGCTGGTAGGCGGAATCGACCGCGGCTGGCTTGTCCGCCGCGGATGCGGTTCCGCACACGACGGAAACAGCTGCGAGTATCGCGCCGAGCGGCCGCTTCATATTCCCTCTTTTCGATACTCTCGAACATCGGGCAAGGGTTCGAGTCCTCGCCCGGCGAAGATCTCCGCAAATTCGTGGAGCAGGGCGGCGTGTAACAAACCATTCGACGCCAGGGTCTCACGGCTGTTGAGTTGGAAGGGGCCGCCCTTGAAATCCGTCACTTTACCGCCAGCTTCTTCGAGAATCAGCACCCCTGCGGCCGTGTCCCAGGGATTGAGATTGAATTCCCAGAAGCCATCGAAGCGGCCGCTGGCCACGCAGCACAGGTCGAGCGCGGCGGAACCTGCACGCCGCACGCCGTGGGTGCGCAATGTGATCTGGTGATAGAAGTGAATATTCGGGTTCTTGTGCCGCTTGTGGCTGGGAAAGCCGGTTGCCACCAGACTCTCAGACAGGTTCGCAATTTTTGAAACCTGTATCTTCGAAGCCTGGGTCCCTTGCTGGGTCAGCCAGGCGCCGCTTCCCTGTTCGGCCGCGAACAGCTCGTCGCGGGTGGGATCGTAAACCACGCCGGCAATCAGCCGGTCCTTGCGCTGCAGTCCCAGCGAAACGCAGAACACCGGAAATCCATGGGCAAAGTTGGTGGTGCCGTCGAGCGGGTCAACGAACCAGCGATAGTCGCTGCCGGTATCGACCAGGCCCTGCTCTTCACCGAGAATATCGTGCGCCGGCCAGCGCGCCTTGATGCGCTCCCTGATCAGGATCTCGGAAGTGCGGTCGGCTATGGTGACCAGGTCCGCATCGCCTTTGTACTCGACCTTTACATGTTGCTGGAAGTATCCCATCAGCAAAGCGCCGGCTTCGCGTGCGATCTCCGCCATGGCGGGAACAAATTCATTGTGATTGGGGTGAGTCATGAATGATGTTCTGTTCTTTGCGTCCTTTGCGGGCTTCTTCGCGTCCTTTGCGGTTACGCTTTTCACATGCGTCGGGAAAATCTTTAAACCGCAAAGTACGCTAAGGAATTCCGCAAAGGACGCAAAGAAAATCGGCGGCTACTTGCGCTTGGTGCCGTCTTCCGCGATGTACATGATCTCGTGCTTGAAGATAAACAGGTTGGGCTGGTCTTCGCGGGTCAACCTGACCATGTTCTTGTCATAGTACTCAATCCAGCCGCGGACCACTTCGCCGTCGGCCAGCTTGATGCTGACCGGCCTCTGTTTTTCTCCCAATGACTTCAGGTATGCGGCCTCCTCCGAGGTCTGCTCGGGAGGCGCGGGCCTTCCCTTGCGGGAAGCGCCGGGCGATCCTTGTCCTTGAAAAGGCATAGCCGATATCTTACACGCTGCCAGCGTGGGTCGGACACTCCCTTCGGCTTCGGTGTCCAAGAGGTGCCGCCAAACCAGCCGCTAGAAAGTAAGCCTGACTCCGAACTGGAACTGGCGCGGCGCACCCAGCGAAAACACTCCCGACCCCGGCCCGATGCGATTGGTTGCCCGTTCCGAAGCCACGGTGCCGTTCACCGAACCCAGCGTCCCATTCAATGCTCCGCTCAACCGGTTGGCCGGACCGTCGAAGTTGGCGAAGTTGAAAACATTGAAGGCCGACACGCTGGGCTCCAGAACGAAGCGGTCTCCGAACTTGAAGGGCCGGGCCAGGGTCAGGTTCACAGTGCGCAGCCACTCCAGGCTTACGTTATCTGCCGGAGCAGCCGCAACATTGGGCGAGTCCGCACCCAACTGCAGCAGTTGCGATCGCGAAAGCAAGCCGGCATTGACCAGCGCCAGGCCGGCAAGAGTCGGCCGGTCGCCGAAATTGGCGTTGTAGTTTCGGATTACTGTATTCAGGTCGCTGGCACTGACGGCGCGTCCAAACGCCCCGATATTGGTTCCCGGCAGAATATCGCCGTAGGCATCGGAACCCGTCTGGCTCTGTCCGCCGAAGGAGCCGTCGCCGCCCACGTCAGTACGGAAAATCTCTCCCCCTACTCCGCCACTGGCTGGAAGGAAAAGAGTCTGGGGCAGAGGCGAAGCCAGCTGCGCCATCAGGCCCAGGCGGATGCCGCGAGGAAGGTCCAGAACCGAGCCCAGGGAAAACTGGTGCTTGCGGTCCTGCGATGCGGAGCCAAAGTACGAGGTCGGGTGGTTGAAATCCGCCGCCAGGGGCAGCAGGTCCTGATCGCCCATCCCTCCCGCAATGTTGCTGCGAAAGCTGGCGTGGGTGTAGGAAAACTGCAAAGTTCCGCCTACCACTCCCCGCACCGGATTGCTGACGTGAGTGCGCGCCGCAACCTGCAAGCCGCTGTAGAGCGAGCGGCCGGCGGGAAAAAACATGGTGTTGCGTCCCACCAGGGGATTGATTCCGGCAAAGGCCGCGCCCGTATCCGGAGTCAGACCAAACAGGGATGCCGGAGCGCCGCCCAGGAACTGAGCGCCGGAATCCAGGCCGTTGCCCGCGAAATCGGTAATACTGGCGCCCGGCACCGCGGCCAGGTAGCAGCTGACCGCACTCTGCGAACTGGCCCCGGCGCTTCCGGCGGGCGCGCAAGCTGCGCTGAGCGGGTTCGCGGCCAGCGTGTTGTTGATCGCATTCAACGCCGCATTGGTGTTCAGGTGCGACGCATCTCCCACGTGATTGGTGTCATACCCGATCAGATAGTGCGTGCCCACGTTGCGCACATAGTCCACGCTGAACAACGTGGTCTGCCAGAACTGTTTCTGCAGACCGATGTTCATCTGCAGCGAACGCGGAGTCTGGTAGGTGGGGGCGAGCAGGCCTTGCTGGCTGTTGAGCGCCTGTCCCAGGTAGCTGGGGTTAGGAGAGCTGGACGTAAGCGCGGCATTCGCCGCCTGGAAGGCAGTTTGCAAATCCGCGATCGCGGTGGCCACATTTCCGATGGGCTGCCCGCACAGGCCCGCGGCGCTCTGAGCAACGTTGCCGGGAAAAATGACCACGCCGTGACTGGCGCATGGATCGTTGGCCTGGGCGTTGAACTGCCCGTTCGCCAACCGGGCCACGCGATCCCCCAGCAGGTTGCTGAATACGTTGTTGTCATAGTACATGCCGATCCCGGCGCGCACCACGGTACGTCCAGCCTTGAAAGGGTCCCAGGCCAGGCCGAACTGCGGAGCGAAGTTCAGGTTGGGCTGGCGCACCCGTCCGCCCAGGCCGGAGTTTCCTCCAAAATGAGTGAGCAGGTCGCCATCCCCGCTGCATGGTGCCTGGCTTCCGTAAGAAGCGGCGACTGCCGAGCATGGAATGGCGGGCAGATCGGAGTTGCTTCGCCCGCTATCGCGAACGTACTGCACTCCGATGGTCGCTGTGAGGTTGGGAAGTACCTTCCACGCGTCCCCCAGGTACGCCTGCATGCGGGTATCGCTGAAGCCGCCGCAGGACGATCCAAACCCCGACTTTTCGCTGAAGCAACTGAAGCCGTTCCCCAGCGTGATGCTCTTCACGGGATAATTCAGGGGATTGCCGGCGCCTCCCGCAAAGGGCCCGGTGGCCGCGAACAGCACCGCGTCTGCGCCCGTGTCCGAACCCACCTGCGGAGCCAGACCAAAAAGATTGGCCGAGATCAGAGTGTCGATTTTGTTCACCGCTACGCCAAAGCGAAACGTATGCCTCTGCCAGGTCCGGGTGCCGTCGTAACGGGCCTGGAGGTTGGCTTGCTTCGTTTCCTGCGGCGCCTGCGGGTTAGGGCCGCTGGCAAATCCGGAACCGCCGGTGAAATTCAGGCTGAGCCCGGGGGCGGGATTGAGAATATTGGCCCCCGCCACCGCGTCCTCGATGTTGTTGGAGTAGCGGTCGTAGGCAAAGCGAATGCTGTGGAGATACGCTCCGCGGGTGAAATCGAAGCCCAGCCCATTCCCGTACGCCGTGCCGTGGCTCTTGAGCGGCTGGTAATTGCTGCCGCCGAAGGCATTGACGTCGCTGCCGTTGTCATAGGTAAAACGGTAGAAAGCCCGCGATTGCGGGGAGAGTTTGTAATCCAGGCGGGCCGCCCCTTCGGTCTCGTGGAAGGGAGCTTTATAACTTCCATCCAGAACATCGAAGGGTGCATTGAAGATGGCCGGGGCGTAGAGATCCTGCTTGAAATATTCTCCTGACAGAAAATAGAAGAGTTTGTCTTTCTTCCAGGCGCCGCCAACGTCGCCGCCGAAGACTTCGCGCGAGTAGGAATTGTCCTGACCTCCGGGAAAATCGGCATTGCCGGCAGCCTGGTTGCGGAAGTTGCCAAAGAGCTGCCCGTGCAGATCGTCACCGCCGGACCTGGTTACGACGTTCACAATGCCCGCGGACGCGAGGCCGGAAGAAAGCGGAAGCAGCGATTGCCCGACCTCGACTTCCTGGATGGCGCCCACCGGAATATTCGTGGTGGTGGCGCCCACGACTTCGTCCGTGATATCCAAACCATCGGCCTGCATGCGCGTGGTGCGGCCGTTGCGACCGACCACGGAGGTGGCGGTAAGTCCGCTCTTGGAGGGCGCCAGCACCGCACCATCGAGCAACTGCACTCCGGGCTCAAGCGGGGTCGAATCCAGGAACTGGCGGTCCGTGGGTATCTGCTCGTTTTGCGCGGTAATGACCGCGCCCCGCACTTCCGCAGATTCGGTGTCCACCAGTTTGGCGGAAGGAGCCACCACGCGTGACAACCTGACGTCGCCGGTCGCCGTCCCCGAGGGTTGGATTCTGATCAGAAGATCCGCGGGTTGAAACCCCTTGGCCTCCACGTGCAAAACATATTCTCCGGGAGGCAGGTCGCGGATGGCGTAGGTGCCGGCGGGGCTGGTGGTGGTGCGGGCGGATTGTCCCGTAATTTTATTGGTGATGGAGAGATCGGCTCCGCTGATCGACGCGCCGCGCGGCCCGGTTATCGTTCCGGATACATTTCCGGTGGACTCCTGGGCGTAGGCTGACGACGAAATAACGAGAAGGACCGCTATCGCTCCGGCCCACAGACCTGACCGCCTGAAGACGGAACGGGCACAACCAGTATTCGACATTCGTCTGGCTTACCTTCCTTGGAAACAGCAATCCTACAAGACTTTCACAACAGAATTTGTCCCGTCAACCGCCGCTCGTGTAGGGCGGGCGCCCTCGCCCGCCGCCGTTGACCTGGACTTGTGTAGCTGTTCGACAGGCAACAATCAACTCTCGGATCAAAATGTTCGAAGGCGGCGGGTCGAGCGACCCACACCTTCATACGTCTTAATGCGATTTGGACGTGTAATATCCCGTCCGGTGACGCACTTTGAAGCGTGAATCTGCGGGCAGCCCAGCGACCGTTACCTGGATGCGGCGGAACTCCGAATCAGAAAGGCGCTGCGAAGGATAGTACGCCAGCAGGTACTGGGTACGCAGTTCATCGCTGATCTGGCGGAAGGCTTCGTCGAGCTGCGACAACGACGACGCGTAGAAATACTTGCCGCCGGTGTCCGCGGAAAGCTGGATCAGGGCGTGCTCGCCGCCGGTGTCGCGGCCCGCACTGGCCTCGATGGGAACCACGATGATGCTGTACAGAATGGCTTCCGCGGTCTCGGCGGCGCGCACTGCCTCCTGGTAATCCACTTTGCTCATGGTGTCGCCGCCATCGGTGATCACCACCATCACCTTGCGGCCCACTCGCGGCTCCAGCGCCTGCGAACCCAGAAACAGCGCATCGTACAAGGCGGTAGCTGAGCCCATCCGAATCCGGTCGATGCCACGATCGATCACCTTGAGGTCTGAAGTGAAGGAGGTCACCTCACTCACCGTCTCGCTGAACTGGTAGAGCGACAAGGCGTCCACCGGGCGCAGTATGGCATGGGCGAAACGGCGGGCGGAAGCCAGTTCAAGCGGAAGGTCTTTGCGTGTACTGAGGCTGGTGTCAATGGCCAGCACAATCGACAGCGGCAAGGCCGATTCCTTGTCGAAGACCGCGATCTTCTGCTCCCGGTCGTCTTCCTTCAACTGGAAATTATCTTTTTTCAGGGACGCGATGGGCGCTCCGTGATCGTCGGTCACGGTCACGAACACGTTCACCAGCTTGACGTCAACCTTGAAAGTGGTATCGGACTCCTGGGCCACGGAGACGAGGCACAACGCCAGCAGAATACCTGCAGTCACAACCTGTTTCATCTGGAGGTTTAAATCACTTGCCTGTGCGCTCCTGGCGTCGTTGTGCGGCATCCCTGCGACCAATCGCAGATAGAGACGGCGGAGAACACAGCCAAACCGGCTGGTCACTTAGATGCACGCCTCCCGGAATGGGTGCCTTGAGGGCCGGCTATCTCATCCGGGAAGGGCTCGCCGTCAGCCCAGACTGCGCCATCTTCGAAGTGCTCCTTCTTCCAGATGGGCACCGTGCGTTTGAGGGTATCGATCAGCCATCTGCAGGCATCGAAGGCCGCGGCGCGATGGGCCGAGGCCACCACAATCAGCACGCTGGTCTCGCCGATTTCGAGCCGCCCCAGGCGGTGGACGATGGCGACATCGCGAATCTTGAACTCGGCCAGCGCCCTCCCCGCCAGCTCCTCCATCTGCTTAAGCGCCATTTCCTCGTACGCCTCGTAATTCAGAAAAAGGGTGCGGCGGCCGCGGGTCTGATTGCGAACTATGCCCTCGAAGACCGCAACAGCGCCATCCTCGGGATGCTTGATGCCCTGCACAATCGAGGGCGTTTCAATCGCCTCACGGACGATGGCCGCGTGCGACTGGGTTTCGGATCCTCCGCTCACTGGCGGAAGCAGCGCGACTTCGTCGCCTGGCCGCAACCGGGTAGCAGGTCCGGCATATTCCTGATTCACAGACATGGCGAGTGACGATGTCGTCTCTTTCAGCCGCGGAATAATCTGCTCGTAGTGGCTGAGAACATCTCCCAGCGTGGCATTCTCGGGAAGGCTGAGCAAGTCGCTCGGCTTGCCGGCGAGGTCTTTGAGAATGCCGAAAAATAGTACACGGATTTGCATAAAAACCAGTTCCCGGCTTCAAGTTCCCGGTTCCCAGTAGTCTATCGTGCGGGCGATGATTTGTTGGCAGACCAAAAAATTGCCAGTCCCGTTTGGAGACTGGCAATTCCGACGCTCTCAACCAATCACTTCTGCGGCTTCGTCCGGTTCTCCTGCTGCCGCTGCGGCTGACGCTGTTCCTGCGGATGCACCTGCGGCGCTCGATTCTGCGCTGGTGCGGCTTGCTGGCGCTGCTGCTGCCAGGTGCGGAACTTGTTCTCATCGTCCCGCGCCTGGGCTGCGTTTCTTTGTTGCACTGGCGGTGCCGGCTTGGCCTGGGGATGTGACCAGCCTTGCGCGCCCCGCCCGTTGTCGTTCTGGTTGGCCGCGCCCTGCGAAGGTCCTTCCGGACGCACTGGTTCGGCCACCCGCGGCGTAGCAATCGGCCGCTGCGGCCGCGCCTCAGGACGAGGCACGTTGGCCGGTGTTGCTCGTTCCGCTTCTACCGGACTCACCGGCTGTTGCGGACGCGCCACCGGACGTTCGTTCCCTTGAGGAGACAGTGGCTGCGGCCGCGCGTTGGGCTGCTCGGTGCGTACATTCACCGCCTGTCCCTGTCCGAACGGCTGCCGGGGCGGCGCCGGCTTTTGGGTCGCAACCACCCGCCGGTTCACAATCGCTTGCGGCGGCTTGAACCGCGCGGGAGCACCCGAGCCCAACACGCTGGCCTTGACCGGTTGTACCTGAACGTCGCGCTCGACTCGCGCATCCGCCATCTGCCGCGCGTCGAAGCGTCCCAGATTTCGCTGCACCGGACGCGCGTTCACGAACGTGTCCCGCGAAACCAGAGTCACACCGTTGTTCACCCGCTGATTGACGTAGGTGATGTTGGTGACATTGCGCTGGTTCGAGTTGTACACGTTGTAAACGTTGGTCACTCGCGTGACGTTCACCACGGTGTTGGTTACGTTGACCCGCTCCACGTACCCGCGGCTGCCCCGATAATAGGGCATGTACACTTCGCCAGGAGCCAGCGGGAACCAGCCCACGCCCGGGCCTCCGCCGATCGAAATGCTCACTCCTCCGACAAAAGCCACCAGAGCGGGGGCATACACCGGCCTGACTGCTACCGGCCCCGGCACCCAGCACCAGCGGTTTTCGGCATACGCCCAGCGTCCGTAGTGGAAGGGCGCAAAGCCCCAGGGCTCGTCGTCCACCCAGGTCCATCCCCAGGGACTGATGTAGGCCCAATGGCCGTCGCGATACGGCGCCCAATCGGAAGCCACGCTCGACGGCACCCATACGGTTCCATAGCCCGCGACATACTGCCAGTGGCCGTAGTCATCGAGGTCCTCGTAGCCGGTCATCTCCGGCGAAACGTAGTTGGCGGATTCAGCGCCGTCTTCGCGATGGTCGCGCTGAAAGGCCCAGTTGTCGAAATCATCGGCGCCCGGCAGTTGCGCGATGTCGTAGTCCAGCTGATCGGTGCCGGAGAAACGGGCCGACTGGCCGGCCACGACAGTGTAGGAATATCCGCCGCCCGTGACTTCACCGCGGCCGCTCCACACGCTCACATTGGTGACATTACCGGCGCTGTCAACGTCGATCCGGTACTCGCCGGTGCGCTGCAGGTTGAACGCCAGATTGGGAGTGTCCACTTCGACCAGATCGCCGTCATCGAGATGGCGCACTCGCAGCATCAGGGTGCCTTCCGACAGGCGGAGCTGCATGGTGCGATCGTCGAGATCGAGCACGGTCATGCTGGTTTCCGGCGCCAGTCGTATCGCGGTCGAACCCACATGCAGCTCGGCGCGCGCGTCCTGGTCGGTCCATAGATTGTCGCCACTGGTCAGCGGCCGGTTGGGCACTGCCGTCACCCAATCGCCTTCTCCGCCCGGCTGAAAGGTAACTGAGCCCTGCGCATAGTTCAGCCGCGCCACCCGGCTGGGCGGGTCCTGGTCATCATCCTGGTCTTGCGCCCGCGCTGTGACGGGAGTCTGCAGCATCAGCAATACGCCCGCCAGGACAACTCCGACTAACCACCTGCGGTATGTCTTCGTCTTTGGCATATTGTTCCTCGCTGCGGCCGGAACGGCACCGCTTCCATAAGGATTAAACACCCCGGGGCGGGATTAGTTTTATACCGTGGAACACGTACCATCGTATTGATAAAAAAGCACTTATATGGGCAACAAAAATGCCAGCCTCCGAATTGCAGGAAAGCTGGCATCGAATGATATTAAACTATTTAGTTTCTGTTACTTATGAGGCGCTTTGGGCGCTGAGGACTTTTTCGCGCTCCTCTTCGTCCTGCTTCTCCTCGCTTTGCGTCGCCGGAATGGCCAACTCCAGCACTTCGAGAATCGACTTCACATAGTGAACCCGAATGTTCTCCAGTTGCTCAGGGGTCAGATCTTCTTCCACGTTGGTCTTGTTTTCTGCCGGAAGAATCACGTCATGCACGCCCGCTCGCTTGGCGGCCAGGACTTTCTCCTTGACCCCGCCGATGGGCAGTACGTCGCCGCTGAGCGTGATTTCGCCAGTCATCGCCGTCAGCGGACGCACCGGGCGACCGGTAAGCAGTGAAACCAGAGCGGTCGCCATGGTCACACCAGCTGACGGGCCATCCTTCGGAATCGCTCCCGCCGGCACGTGGATGTGGATGTCGTGCTCGGCGAAGAAATTCTCCGGAATGCCGAGTATGGCCGCATTCGACCGCACCCAGGTCAGAGCTGCCTGCATGGACTCCTGCATCACCTGGCCGATCTGTCCGGTCATGGTGAAGCCGCCTTTGCCCTTCATGGTGTTGGCTTCGACAAACAGCACGTCGCCGCCGGAAGGAGTCCAGGCCAGTCCGACGACTACGCCTGCACGTTTGGTGCGTTCGGCAATTTCGCCCTCGCTGCGGACCTTGATGCCGCCCAGCAATTCCTGGACGACCTCCTTGGTCACGATCAGCTTGTCGGTTTTGCCTTCAGCCAGCCGCCGCGCCTGCTTGCGGCAAATGGTGCCGATGTTGCGTTCCAGATTGCGCACGCCGGCTTCCCGCGTGTAGTGCCGGATGATGTAGCGCAACGCCTTCTTCCGGAAATTCAATCTGCTCCGCGGTGACGCCGTTCTCTTCAATCTGCCTCGGGAACCAGGTATTGAAAAGCGATGTGGACTTTTTCTTCTTCGGTGTAACCCTGAAGCTCGATGATCTCCATGCGGTCGCGCAACGGCTCCGCGATGGGATCGAGCATGTTCGCGGTGGTGATGAACAGCACCTTCGAAAGATCGAAGGTCACATCCAGGTAGTTGTCCCGGAAGGTGGAGTTCTGTTCGGGATCCAGGGCTTCGAGCAGCGCCGAAGCGGGATCGCCGCGGAAGTCGCGGCCGACCTTGTCGATTTCGTCGAGCATGAAGACCGGATCTTTGGTCTCAGCGCGGCGGATGCCCTGAATGATTTGTCCCGGCAAGCGCGCCGATGTAAGTTCGCCGGTGGCCGCGAATCTCGGCCTCGTCGTGCACGCCGCCCAGCGAGATGCGGACGAATTTGCGTCCCAGTGCGCGTGCGATCGACTTGCCCAGCGAGGTCTTGCCCACGCCCGGAGGTCCGACGAAGCACAGGATCGGCCCTTTCATTCCGGGCTTCAGACGCCGCACCGAAAGATAATCCAGGATGCGGTCTTTGACCTTCTTCAGGTCGTAGTGATCGGTGTCGAGGATTTCCTTGGCTTTCAGAATATCGACTTCGCCGCCGGAAGTTTTAGCCCAGGGCAGCGCCGCCAGCCATTCCACATAGTTGCGGGTGACGGAGTAATCCGCAGCCATGGGTGACATGCGGGCCAGGCGGCCCAATTCTTTCAACGCCTCTTTCTTGACTTCATCGGGCATGCCGGCGTTGTCAATTTTTTGCCGCAGGTCTTCGGTGTCGCGCGCGCCTTCATCCTGCTCGCCCAGTTCTTTCTGGATGGCTTTCATCTGCTCGCGCAGGTAGTACTCGCGCTGCGTCTGCTGCACCCGGTCCTGCACTTCGGACTGGATCTTGTTGCGCAGCTGCTGGACTTCAAGCTCTTTCGCCAGATGCTGATTGATTTTCTCCAGACGCACCCGCACATCGGTGGTTTCGAGCGTGTCCTGCTTGTCGGCGGTCGAGAGCGACGGCAGCGAGGAGGCGATGAAATCCACCAGCCGGCCCGGCTCGTCGATGTTCATGGCCACGGTGGAAAGTTCGTCCGACAGAGTCGGCGAGCCCGCCACAATCTGCTGAAAGAGAGTAAGAACGTTGCGCTGCAGCGCTTCCACCTCGGAACTCTTGGGCGGAATGGACTCCGGCACGGAGTCCACACGGCCACGCATGAAGGGCGTCAGCTGCGCGAATTCAGTGAGCCGCACCCGCTCCAGGCCTTCGGCAAAAACGAACAGGCTCTGGTTGGGCATCTTGACCACTTTGTGGACCACGGCAAGCGTTCCCACCGTATAGAGATCGCTGGCCTGGGGGGCATCGACGCGGGCTTCGCGCTGCGCCACCACCACGATGGTCTTGTCTTCGCCCAGTGAATTAATGAGTTGAACCGAGCTCTCCCGGCCCACGGTCAGGGGCAGCACGGCGTGAGGGAAAAGTACCGTATCCCGCACCGGCAGGATCGGCAGAATCCCCGTTTCTTCTTCTTTTGGCTTGGTATTGCGCTCAGTGCGCGTCTTTTCTGCCATATTTCACCTTGAGTGTCTTGTGCTCAAGTTTTGATGACATAAGGGCCCAGAAGGATGCAGGCCCCGCTATTCACTTGAAAGTATTTGAATACTAAACCCTAAGCGAGAAGTTTGTACCCAATCAAAGGTGCTGAGACCGATTGGTGACCAAAGGACGCCCGAAACGGGATGTCGATCTCTTGTGTGGGGCGGGCGCCCTCGCCCGCCGCCCTTGCCTTGGACTTGGGCTTTGACTCTAAGGCAAGCAAATCACAATCAAACCGAAATTCAAAGGCGGCGGGCGAGGGCGCCCGCCCCACACACACGCGTTTCAGGCCGCGGGATAGATTCCCAGGACTTTCACCAGGTCAGCTACTTCTCCCAGATGACGCAGTGCGTTGCGCGCGGATTCATCGTCTCCACGGAGAAAGTCGGCGTAGAACACATACTCCCATGGCCGCCCGCGCCGAGGCCGGGACTCGATTTTGGTCAGGCTGATGTCGCGCAGCGCGAACACCGCCAGCGCCTTGAACAGCGCGCCGGCAACGTTTTTGACGCTGAACGCAATCGAAGTCTTGTTGGCCCCGGGAAGAACGCGCCGCGCCTTGCGGACCAGGAAAAACCGGGTAAAGTTGCGCTTGTCGTCTTCAATGCCGGCCGCGAGAATGTGGCCTTTGTACGCTTTGGCGGCCTGCGCGCCTGCGATACCGGCGGCATCACGGATTCCGCTTTCGATCACATGCTTGACGCTGCCCGCCGTGTCATAAAACGGAGTGGGCTCGATCCGCAGGATTTTTGGCGAAAAAGTCGCGGCACTGTTCCAGGGCCACGGGATGCGAGAAAGCCCGGCGCAAGGCGGCGCGCTTGACCCCGGGCGGCGCGATCAGGTTATGCACGATGCGCAAAAGAAATTCTCTTTCGATGAACACCTGGCGCGCCAGCAAGAGATCAAAATGCTCGGTCACCGATCCGGCCAGCGAATTCTCGATGGGGATCACCGCCGCCGCCACCGAACCCCGCTGCACCCGGTCAAAGACCTCGACGGAGCGCGCGCAGGAGACGATTTCGCAGCCTGGGACCATGCGTCGGGCAGCTTCGTGGCTGAACGAACCCGCCTCACCCTGAATCGCAATTTTCATTCTGCCTGGGCTCACTGGGGCAACTTAGCTGGCGGCGCCGGCGAAAGCAAATCTTTCTTCATCACGAAGGCGTCGACGCCATTCGAATAATACCGTGGCAGGGTTTTGGTGACACTGTAGCGATGCCGCTTGTAGAAGGAAACGGCCGCCGTGTTGTCCACCGCGGTTTCGAGTACTACAGAATGACAACCGCCGGCACGCAATCGCTCCTCGGCGGCGTGCAGCAGCTGCGATCCGACCCCGGCTCGCCGGGCGTGGCCCAGGACATCGATGGTGATAATGTGAGCGTGGCCGCGGCCCCCGGCCTCGGCCACGATGAACCCCACGGCTGTCCTTGAAGTCTGGGCCTTACTCGAAGATTCCCTGACTGTATCGACCTCGGATGAGTCCGCCACCAGGACAAATGCGCCGGGCCGCTGGAGATATGTGGCCAGTTCCAGGCGGCTGTAGGAAATCCCCGGAGCAAAACACTGCTGGTCAATGCGCCACAGGGTCTCGAATTCCTCGTGCCGGAAGTCTCGCAGGGCAAATTCCACAGATTGATTGTAATCGCCCAGCCAGGGTCGATCGGGCCCACACCTGATTCAGGACGGTTTAGGCCGGACTCACCACCTGGGGTGAGGAACCTGTTGCGGTACTTGCATCACAAGTCGTACTATCTGCATTGAGGCCCTTGTGGGACGCATGGTGCTCATTGACGCGCTTAGTGCGATCGTCCTGCTGGGGGTGTGGTTTTTCTACTTTGCGCGCTATAACCGCCGCAAGGGTGCCACCGCCCTGCGCTGGGTGGAGGCCGCGTGTTCCAGCAAAGGCCATATTCTGGATGCCCGTTGGCTGGGCGTCACCCAGCTGCACGCCCGCTTCGGTTTTTCTGCGCACTGGTTCGACAATGCCCGGGTGACCATCCGCCTGCGGCCCCGGCCCATCCCCTTCAAGTGGTTTGCCAGCATCTGGCACAAGCAGAAGGAAACTCTTACTTTTGAAGCTGACCTGGATTGCGCTCCCGCCTTCCAGCTTGATGTGTTCCATCATCGCTGGTTGTCGCAGCGCCACAGCCGGCTGTCGTCCCAACCCCGCGATTGGTCGGTGTCTCATCCCGGGCCTGTCATTCTGACCACCCGCAGCCGCTGGACCCAGGAACTTTCCCCGGTGGTCAATACCCTGATGACCGCGCGCGGACACAACCTGATCAGCGTGCGCTTCCGTTCCGAATCGCCCCACATTGCCGCGACCGTCCCGCTGGAGGCGCTCGCCGACGAACAAGCCGCCGCTGGATTTCTGAGCGTGCTGCGCGAACTGGCGGCGGGAGCGTCAGCGTCGCGGCAGTAGCTGGTCGTTAGTCGTTGGTCGCTGGTCGTTGGTCCCTGGTCCTTGGTCGTTGGCCCTCTACGACTGACTGCGACTGCAAATCTTGCTGCTAGAAGGAACTCCAATTGTAGCGCCGGCATCCTGCCGGCTGTCCCGAGGGCATCTTGCCCTCGGCGGCGTGCGAGACGCCCGCCGGACAGTCGCCGGGGCGGCGGCGCTAGCCTGCTCACATCACGCACGCTGCTTCCAATTCACGGCTGGCTGATTTCGCCAACGACCAACGACCAAAGACTAACGACCAACGGCCAACAGCCAATGACCGCCGCGTTGACTTGCTCTTAGGTGCGGCCTACCATGAGCCATCGGCTGGAAGTTTCCTATGCTGGGCCAGACTATTTCTCACTATCGCATTGAAGAGAAACTGGGTGGCGGCGGCATGGGAGTTGTCTATCGCGCCCTGGATCTGCGCCTAGGTAGAAGCATCGCGCTGAAGTTTCTTCCGCCCGAACTGGTCCGCGACCCCATGGCCCTGGAGCGCTTTCAGCGCGAGGCCCGGGCCGCCTCGGGTCTCAATCACCCTAACATCTGCATCATCCACGAGATTGACCAGTTCGATGGGCAGCCCTTTCATCGTGATGGAACTGCTGGAAGGGCAGCCCCTGAAGCACATGATTACGGGAAAACCTCTGCAGGGCACCCAAATCCTGGAAATCACGATCCAGATTGCCGACGCCCTGGAAGCGGCCCATGACTCTGGAATTATTCATCGGGACCTCAAGCCCGCGAATATCTTTTTGACCAAGCGCGGGCAGGCCAAGGTGCTGGATTTCGGCCTGGCCAAGCTGGTGACGCCGCAGCCGCCGATCGGCGACGACGCCAGCAGTGCATCGCTCCCCACCCAGAGTGAAGTCAATCACCTGACCAGCACCGGAGTGGCGCTGGGCACCGTGGCCTACATGTCCCCGGAGCAGGCCCGGGGCGAAGAACTGGACCGCCGCAGCGATCTTTTTTCACTCGGCGCCGTGCTCTATGAAATGGCGACCGGACGACTCGCCTTCGGGGGCGGCACCACCGCCGTGGTGTTCGAAGCCATCCTCAACCGCACCCCGCTGGCGGCTTCGCGGGTGAATCCGGAACTGATTCCGGACCTGGGCTGGATCACCGCCAAACTGCTGGAGAAAGACCGCAAGTTACGCTACCAGTCCGCCGCCGAGCTGCAGGCCGACCTCAAACGGGTCAAGCGCGACACCGAGTCTTCCGGAGTTCCCACCTTCACGCCTCCGAAGGGATTGCAGGCCCCGTGGCGCAAACCCGCGATCATCGCAGCCGCCGCAGTTTTCCTCCTGTTGCTGGTTGCAGTGTTGCTTCCGCACCGCCTGCGCGACCGTTGGCTGGGCGGCGGAAATCACATTCATGCCATCGCCGTTTTGCCGTTCGTGAATGTGGGCGCGGACCCCAACATCGAGTATCTCGCCGACGGTGTTACCGAAGGAATTATCAGCAGCCTTTCCCGCGTGCCGGAATTGCGGGTGATGGCCCGCAGCACGGTCTTCAGTTACAAGGGACGCGAAGTCAACGCCCAGAAAGTCGGCAAGGAACTCAACGTGGATGCGGTGCTGATGGGCAGGGTGACACAGCGCGGAGATACTCTTCTGATCCAAACCGATCTGGTGAACGTGGCCGATGGCGCTGAACTTTGGGGTGACCAGTTCAATCGCAAGGTTTCCGATCTGATTGCGGTCCAGGGCGATATCGCCAAGGAAATTTACGACAACCTTCGCCCCCGCATTGTTGGCGCAGATGAGGTCAGCCAGGTCGCCAAACACGATACCGAAAACCCCGAAGCTTACCAGCTCTATCTGCAGGGCCTTTTTTACTGGAACAAGTGGACGGAAGACGGGTTCAGGAAAGCCACCGACTATTTCAATCAGGCAGTCGAAAAAGATCCCCACTATGCCCAGGCGTACGCCGGGCTGGCGGATACGTATAACTTTCTGGGCGAGTCCGGATACACGCCGCCGCAACAGGTCTGGCAAAACGCCAAGTCTGCCGCCATGCAGGCGGTGAAACTGGATGACGCTCTACCCGAGGCGCACATATCGCTGGGGCTGGTGCGGGAAAGTTATGACTGGGACTGGTCAGGAGCCGAGTCCGAGTTCAAACGGGCGATTCAGTTGAATCCCAACTAATCGCTTCCGGCCACCAGTGGTACGGGGATTTTCTGACCCGGATGGGTCGCTTCGATGAAGCCCGGATAGAACTGAAGAAGGCGCAGGAACTCGATCCCTTGTCGCTTCTCACCAACACCAGCCTGGGCCGGCTGCTCTACTTCACGCGGCAGTATGACGAGGCGGCGGTCCAACTTGCGAAGACGTTGGATATGGACCCGAAATTCGTTCCCGCCCAGCATGCCATCGAAGCCGCCTACGCGCAGAACGGCATGTTCAAGGAGGCGGTTGGGGAACGGCAGAAGGTGCTGACGCTTTCCGGCAGTCCCGACCTGGCGGCATCCCTCGGCGAGGATTTCAACGCCTCCGGCTATCCCGGCATACTGAAGAGTTCGCTGGAAGGTTTAAAGGAAGTATCCAAGCACGGTTACGTTTCGTCCTACAACATGGCCCAGATCTATGCCCGGCTGGGAGACAAGAACCAGGCGCTGGCAGCACTCGAACAGGCTTACCACGACCGCGACAGCAATCTCACGTATGTGAAGGTCGAACCCGCCTTCGACGACTTCCGTTCCGATCCCCGATTCCAGAAGATAGTGCAAGCAGCTCGCCTTGCCGCAGTAAGTTAGCGGAATGCACGGTTCGGAAAGGGCACGGTTCGGGAAGGGCACGACTTAGTCGTGCCGCCCAGCCCTGAGAGTTGCGCTTTAGCGCCTGAGGTTCGCTGTTCGGGTTCAATCGCACTCTAGAGCGAGGTCGATCCTTGGCGTTTCGAGCGGAACCAGCGAAACCCCAGGGGCTAAAGCCCGCACGCATTCTTCGGCACGACTGAAGTCGGCCCTGCCATGGCCGACTCTGTCCTCCGACTCCGACATGACTGGGTCTTGTCCGTCATCCGCCAGACGACGTCTTGTCCTTTCCACTCCGGCGCGACTGACTGTCGTGCCCTTCCACAAACCTATTGCGCTGGCGCTCAGCGCAGCGGATATCCTGGCTCGCCCGGTAAACGGCCATCCACGCGCAGTACCTTGGAACCGGGCTTCACGTCCTTACTATCGATGAACGCAATCGCGCCGGGAATGGCAGTCACCAATTGGTTGGCCATGTCATTCGAATAGACGACTTTGGGAGCGGTGGCCGACTCTGCCCGGAAAATTTTCGCAATCCAGTACTGTTTGAATTGCGATTCCGACATCTGGTAGATGATCTTCAGGACTACGTCCCGCTCCCGCGCCACGGGAGCGCGAATCATCAGGACCACCGGAACGTTGGTGCTCCAGTACTGCCGGTCGCCGAGAAAGACTTTGCGCACCTCGGCCAGGCTGAGATTGCTGATTGGAGTGTCGGGGTGCACCACGACGGCCACGTCAACGTCGTGGCGCTGGGCTGCCAGCGGCTGCAGAAGGGCCAGGCACAGGCAGCTGAGAACGAAGACTCGAGAGACGAATTTCCAATGTGATGTCATGTCGGTATCAGAAGGTAAAGGCAGTCTGGAAAAAGGCCCCGTTGACCCGGGGCTCGTTCACACCATGGCGACTGTTCCGATACTCGCCCTTAAACGCCGCGTAGTTGGTGATGTCGTACCTGACCCCGAGCGTCGAACCTGTCAGATCCAGCACATTGAGCAGCGTGGGATCGTCCTCGGGCTTATGAATATACTCGTATCGATAATAAGGCTTCCATTTGCTTTGCTGCCAGGGTAGGCGGTAGGCGAGTTGAACATAGAATGACTGGCTGTCCCAGGTGTTGGAAGTCAGCTCGTCGCGGTGATGAACGTTGGCGTATTCGGCCAGGAATTCCGGCTTTTCCTTGGTCCAGACGATATCGGCGGCGGTAATCCATTCGCCGAAATTCTGGCCCGGCTGCGGCGTGAGCTTGTCGCGATATACCGACGCCCCAACCTGCAGACCGTAAAACCGTGCCGGCCGGGCATACACATTGGCCACCCACGACCGGTTGTCGTTGGAATCGCCGCTGTCGCCCGGACTTGCTCAGGATTGAAGAGCGCCCGTTGCCCAATCCCACGTTGTAGCCCAGACCCAATCCACCGGAAGGAATATTCCCTTCCGCTTGTATGCCTACGAAATGCACGGGAATAAACGTTCCGCCAAACTTCACCATTTCCGGGCGGTCGATGGTGGTCTGCAGCCAGGCGCCGTGATGGAATGCGGTGTTCCAAAAACCGATCGGAGTGTGGTATTTGCCGAATGAAATCTTTAAGTAGTCGTTGTAGTCGTAGCGAATGATGCTGCGTTCCACGCTCACGTCATAGGTGCTGGGTTGGGCGGTAAAGCTGACTTCACCGAAATAGCTGACCTTTTCGGATAGGGGTGAAGCCAGGTGAAGAACCAGCTGTCCCATGTGGAAACCGCTGACCGAGCCTTTCTCATCGGTGGCTGAGAAATCAACGTCGCCGAATCCCCTGATCTGCAGCGAGGGAAAGCGTCTCTCGGTGTCGCGGATCTCGCTCATGCTGGCGTGCTCGTCGTGCATGGCGGCCGGGCCGGGCGTGGGAGCGGGAGCGGCGGCAGCTGCCGGAGCAGGGGCTTCAGCAGGGGCGGGCGTGGCCGGAGCAGGGGTCAGGGCAGCCTCCTTCTGGCGGTCGCGTTCTTCCAGTTGAGTGATCCGGTTTTCCAGCTGCTGGATGCGGTCGAGCAGGCTCTGCACCGAGGGCTCGCTCGATGCGGTGGCCGCGGATTGGGATGGCGGAGCCTGCGGTGGTGACGACGACTGCGCCAGCAGCGCGCTGGTAGTCAATAGAAAAAAGAGCAGCAGCCAGCGAGAGCCCATAAATCGCCTCCTGAAACTGAACACACGTATCCCGATCACATCTTCCTGCACCTGCAATTGGAAAGGGCCGGGGAATTTCAGCCGCCTAGTCTAGTACGGAGATGGTTTTTGTCCAAGCGCGGATTAAGGGGATAGCCAAATCGAATGGAAACGCTGGCGGATGTGTGTGCAACGACGATCGGGCGGCTGCGCGAAGCGGGGAGATGATGGTAAAGATGACGTGGAAGCGCAGGCCTTCCAGTCCTGCGTCACCAGCCGAAGAAAGCGAGGCCTTCAGGCCCCGTGCGCTCGGGTGCGATGCCACAGGGGCTGAAAGCCCCTCACGACAAGACCCTATCTTGGCGCTGGAAGCGCCACGCTTCCACGCTGCTCGCGCCTCTGCCAGCGGCCTTGCGGTGTGCTAGAGTCGGAACTTTCATGGCTGCTCCCACCATCTGTACCGAGAGTCTGACCCGGCGTTTCGGCGACCTGGTTGCCGTCGAAGACGTGAACCTGAGGGTGGCTCCGGGACAGTTCTTCGGTTTTCTGGGGCCGAATGGCGCGGGAAAATCCACCACCATCAAGATGCTGACCGGCTTGCTCGCGCCCACGTCCGGGCGAATCCAGATTCTCGGACTCGACCTGGTCACTCACATGGTGGAGGTAAAACGGCAGATCGGCGTGGTGCCGGAAGGCATGGCGCTGTTTGGCCGGCTGACCGGGTCGGAATACTTGAACTTCGTCGGCCGCATGTATGGCCTGGACCGCGAGACTGCAGCCAAGCGCGCGGCCGAACTGCTGGCCTTCATGCAGCTCACCGACCAGCCGAAGGCGCTCGTGACCGACTACTCGCATGGCATGCAAAAAAAGCTGGCGCTGGCCGCGGCCGTGATCCACGGGCCCAAAGTCCTGTTTCTGGATGAACCCTTCGAAGGCGTGGACGCCATCGCCGCCGGCACCCTGAAAACCATGCTGCAGCGCATGATCGCGCGCGGCGCAACCATCTTCCTCACCTCGCACGTGCTGGAAATCGTGGAACGGCTTTGCACTCATGTCGGCATCATTCATCGCGGGCGGCTGGTAGCACAAGGCTCGGTGGAGGAACTGCGGGCGGGCGTGGAAGCGCGGGCGGCAGACCTCCCGACGGCGGCTGGCGGGCGGGCAGGCGAGAAGCTGACTTTGGAGCAGATCTTCCTGCTTACCGTGGGCGGATCGCGCAGCAATGGACAGGAATTGTCATGGTTAGGCTAGGCCCGATGGAGGACGGGCGTCCCGCCCGTCATGCAGCCAGACGGGCGGGGACGCCCGTCCTCCACTTTCAGGTTAAGCGAGGATGACAGAGCAATGACGTCCCCCACTCTGAATCTGGCTCCGCAGGCGCGCCAGCAGCTGGCGGCCGTCGCCGGGCTGCGCTGGCGAGTTTTTGTCAACTCGCTGCGCACATTTCGCGGGCGCCTGGAGCTGGCATCACGCATTTTTATCAGCCTGGCCTTCCTGGGCGGTGGAATCGGCGGCGCTGTCGGCCTGGGCGGGGCGGCCTGGTTCCTGATCCTCGCATGGAAATGTGGAGTGGCTGGGCACCCTGCTATGGCCGGTGTTTCTCTTCTGGCAGCTTTTTCCCCTGATGGCGACCGCCTTCACCCAGAATGTCGAGTCCTCAAATCTTCTGCGTTTCCCGCTGAGCTACCGGTCGTACTTTCTGATCCGCCTGGCTTACGGATCGCTGGATCCGGCGACGGCGGTGGCCAGCCTGTGGCTGCTCGGAATCGACGTCGGCATCGGCATCGCCCGGCCGCGCGCGCTCCCCTGGGCCACCATCGTGCTCCTCACCTTTGCTCTGGTGAACATCGTTCTGGCGCGCATGCTGTTTGCCTGGCTGGAGCGCTGGCTGGCGCAGCGGCGGACGCGCGAAATCCTGGGCATCCTCTTCTTTCTCTTCATTCTGAGTTTTCAGCTGATCGGACCCTTGATCACAGTCTACGAACATCGCTCCATACCCAAAGCAGAAGTGTCATGGGGCAGAAACTCAGCAACGCGCAGCGGCCGCTTCCTCCGGGCCTGGCCGCCGCTGCCATCGCGGGAGCCATACAGGGTCAGCCCGCGAGCAGCGTGGTTCCTTTCGTGCTGCTGGTGTCCTATGGGATCGCATTCCTCTGGCTCCTGAATTTTCGTTTGCGGGCCGAATATCGCGGCGAGAGCTTCAGCGAATCGGCGCGACGCAAGGCCGCGCCCAGCGGGCTGCCAGCACCGCGCCTGGGCTGGAATTTACCCGGAGTCCCCGGCCCGGTCGTGGCCGTCTTCGAAAAAGAGCTGCGCTATCTCAGTCGCAGCGGGCCGATGCTCTTCACTCTGATTGTGCCCCTGTTCATGCTGGCGGTCTTCCGCAGTTCCGGTAAGAATGAAGGCCTGTTGGCGCGGATGCCGGAACTCACCTTCCCCCTGGGCGCGGCCTACTCGCTGTTGTTGCTGACCAATCTTTCCTACAACAATTTTGGAGCGGATGGCGGCGGCACCCAGTTTTTCTTCGCATCGCCGGTCCGCTTCCGGCAAATCGTGATGGGCAAGAACCTGGCGCATGCAGCCGTGTTTGCGCTGGAAGTTGGATTGGTGTGGCTGGGAACCTGTTTGCTCTACCGGATGCCATCGCTGGGCGTAACCATGGCCACACTGGCGGGCATTCTGTTTGTCGTACCCATCGACCTGGCCGCCGGCAACCTGTTTTCGATTTATTCCCCCACCCGGATTGAAGCCGGTGTCTTTGGCCGCCAAAGGGCCTCTCTGACCACCGTGCTGGCGAGCTTTGTGGTTCGGGGCGCGCTGTTCGGCATGGGAGCCCTGATGCTCTGGTCTTCGCGAACGTTTGAAAATTCATGGGTGGAACTGCTGGTCTTATGGCTGCCGGCTGGGTTCGCCTTCACGGTTTACGCTTTTGTTCTGGATCGGGTGGATGGAATTGCCCTGGGTCACAGGGAAAATCTCATTTCCAATCTCCGCCGCCGCGAGTAGAACAGGCATATCGCTCGCACAGTCGAAGGACCCCGATGAGCGGCTGGCTCCGAGGCCAGATAGGGGTCCCTCGACTTGCTCTCACCGCGCCAGCGCGGCTCGAGCCGCGCTCGGGATGACTCACTTCTTTTTCGGCTCCGCGATGAAGCGATAACCTACGCCGCGGACCGTGAGCAGATGTCGAGGTTCGGAGGGATTGTCTTCGATATAGCGCCGCAGGCGAACCATGAAATTGTCGATGGCGCGGGTATCGGTGTCTTCGTGCAGTCCCCATACTTCTTCGAGAATCGATTTGCGGGAGACGACCCGTCCCTCATTGCGAATGAGATGTCGGAGCAGCTCCGCTTCCATCAGAGTCAACTGGATGGTGTTTCCGTTTACTCGTAATTCCAGTTTTCCGAAGTCTATAGTTCGGCCGTGGAAAGAGAATGCTTCGTACTCCTTGTTTCCCGGTGCCGGGACAATGTTGGGCAGTCAGACTGTGCTGCATCCACTCCCGGCGCCGCAGCAGTCCCTGCAGTCGGGCCAGCAGGATGGGGAGTTCGAAGGGTTTGGGAAGATAGTCGTCGGCGCCCGAGGCAAAGCCCTTGAGCACATCCTCGGGACGGCCGCGCGCGGTAAGCATCAGCACCGGGACATACTGCTTGGCAGCGCGTAATTCCGCGGCCACAGTGAAGCCATCCTTGCCGGGAAGCATGACGTCGAGCACAACCGCATCGAAAGCAGCAGGCGCCG
Organism: Terriglobia bacterium; assembly: GCA_963699935.1. Taxonomy (GTDB): domain Bacteria; phylum Acidobacteriota; class Terriglobia; order Terriglobales; family Acidobacteriaceae; genus JAIQFF01. The sequence goes on along the minus strand of CAVOVU010000006.1, from coordinate 707,187 downwards.
CAGATTTTCCCAGAAGCAAGTCCAGCGCCCGCTCCCCATCGCCCACGACAGCGACGGAGTGCCCCTCAGCCTCCAGGTTGTACTGCAGTCCCTTGGCCAGGTGGGCTTCGTCTTCAACAATCAGAACATGACTCATCGGGATCCCATGCTTGTGTGGGTCATTTACTCTTGACACGCTCACCCGCGGCAACTCCAGAATTACCGTGGTGCCGTGGCCTTCACCTTCGCTCTCGGCAAAGACCCGGCCACCGTGCTTGCGGGCAATGGCCCGAACGATGAATAGACCGAGGCCAGTTCCCTTCACGTGACTCAGCGAGCGGTTGGAGACGCGGTAAAAGCGTTTGAAGATGCGTTTCAACTCCTCGGCCTTGATCCCCACTCCCCGATCGCGAACACTCACGGTCACGCGTTTTTCGTCGGGAGTGTCGAGCCGCACCAGGATTTCCACGTGCTCTCCGGAATACTTGACGGCATTGTCCAGCAGGTTTGAAACTGCGGCGCGCAGCTCCTCGCTGTCTCCCAGGACACCCGCGGCGGCGCCGTGGTTGACCGATTGCTCATAACGCAGAGATTCAGGAGCCAGGTGATGGCTGGCGCGAGCCACGTCCACGCACTCGCGAACCAGTCCGCTGAAGTCCACGGGGACGCGCCGGTCCTGCCGCTTGTGGCCGGCTTCTCCGGCCTTGAGTACCTGGTCGACCGTGCCCATCAGGCGATCGGTGTCGTCCAGCATGAGGCGATAGAACTCGCGGCGCTGGGCTTCGTCCACATCGCGGTGCTGCAAGGTTTGGAGATAAAGGCGAATGGACGCGATGGGTGTCTTCAGTTCGTGGGTGACGGCATTGATGAAGCTGTCATGCTGTTCGTTGCGGCGAATTTCACGCACCAGGAAGCTGGTATTCACGATCATCCCGGCGATCAGCAGGGCGAAGAAGATTACGCCCAGGAAGAGCAGGACGCCTTCACGCCAGTTAAGGATGATCCAGCCGACATTCAGCCCCACCGCCAGCAGCACCAGGCAAACGCCCAGCACGACGAAAAAAGCGATGGCCCGGCGGCGGCTGCTGATGCGCATGGCAAGGATTCTACCGCGCGGCTGTGTGGGTCGGACACTCTTGTCCAAGGAAGTGGAGGCCGGGCGGGACGCCCGTCCTCCATTAACGCAAAACTAGGCCGAGACCATTTCGGCTCGGGCTTCCGCCGGTGCTCCCTGTTCTTCTTCCTGCTGGCGCAGTTCGGAGAGCTTTACGCGGTAAACCTGGCGTGCCAGGCCCAACTTGGTCAGGGCCCAGATGCCGTACCAGTTGAAATCAATCTCGTACCATCTCAAGCCGTGACGGGCAGAAACCGGGTGCGCGTGATGATTGTTGTGCCAGCCCTCACCAAACGTCAGCAAAGCCACCCACCAGCTGTTGGTGGAGAGGTCGCGAGTGACAAAACGCCGCGAGCCCCAGCTGTGCGTGGCCGAATTAACCAGCCAGGTGGTGTGCAACCCGATCACGGTGCGGAAGAAAACTCCCCACAGCAGGAACGGCAGGCCACCAATCGCGAACAACACCACGCCGAGGCCGATCATGGGCACGTAGTGATATTTCGTGATCCAGACGTGGAATCTATCTTTGGCAAGATCAGGCACGTAACGCGCCAGGGTGGTGGTGTCGTGATGCATCGACTTACCGGTCAGGATCCAGCCCATGTGCGCCCACCACTTGCCGTCACGCGGCGAATGCGGATCGCCTTCCTGATCGGAATGTTGGTGATGGATGCGGTGCGTGGCCACCCAGAAAATCGGTCCGCCCTCAAGCGCCAGCGTGGCACAGGTGGTCAACACGTATTCGACCCACTTCGGCGTCTTGTATCCGCGATGGGTGAGCAAGCGGTGGTAGCCCATGCCGATGCCCAGGCTGCCTGAAACCCACCACAGGAACATCGAGACCAGAAAAGCCTTCCAGGTAAAGAAGAACAACGCCGCGATGGCGCCCACATGGAACAGGCCCATAAAAATCGCGGTCACCCAATTGATTTCGTCGTCTGCCGCTGCTTTCCGATCCAACACCTGGAGGTCGATGGCCATGTTATTTATCCTGTGCCCGGTATTGAGCTTCCAATAGCTACGGTAGCAGGGACAGATATCGGCGCGTGTAAGACTTCTGTAATAGCGGATGGCAGGGGTGTTACGGAGGTACTAGACCGTTAATCCAGGCCGCTAATCCAGGCCGCTTCAGAATTGGAATGGCGTGGGTTAATCCAGGCCGCTAATCCAGGACGCTCCAGAGATTGGAATGGCGTGGCCCGGGCGAGTCGCCCGCGGCCACACTTAACTACAACCCCACTCTCAGGCGGACGCGCCTTTTACTTCGACCCCAGCCCATTTCTCGAGCAGGGTGAGGGTGGCGGCGTAGTCGAGATCCTGATGTCCATCTTCGCTGGCCATTTCGTAGATCTCTTCCACGGTCTCGAGGGCAGGAAGTTTTACCCGGACTTCCTTGGCGGCTTCCAGGGTCAGGCGAATGTCTTTATGCATGAGGCGCAGCGGAAAATTCGGGGTGAAATCGCGCTTGAGGACAAACGGCGCTTTGTAGTCCACCACGCCGGAGCGAATCATGGATGCCTGAATCACCGGCATCAGTTTCTCGACATCCACACCCAGCTTGGTGGCCAGGGTGAGGCCTTCGGCGAAGCCTTCATAGATGAGCGCGATTTGCAGGTTCATGACCAGCTTGGCGGACTGCCCCATGCCGGTTTCGCCCAGGCGGAAAAATACCTTGCCCATGGCGGCGAATAACGGCTTCAATGACTCGATCACCGCTTCGTCCCCGCCGACGATAAAAATGAGGCTACCAGCCTCGGCAGCGACCTTCGATCCGGTCATGGGCGCGTCCACGTAGCGCACTCCCCGCGCCGCCACCCGCTCGGCGAACTTGCGCGTAGCCGAGGGCGAAATCGTGCTGGAATCAACAATGGTCATGCCTTCAGCCAGCGATTCCTCGACCCCCTGGGGCCCGAACAAAACGCTCTCCACGGCGTGGGTATCGGAAACGCACATCCACACCACCTCCGCGCCCTGTGCGGCATCGGCAGGCGAAGTCGCGCTGCGCGCTCCATCTACTGCCTTGCCCGCGGTACGGCTCCATACCGAAACCTCATGACCTGCCTTGACCAGATTGGCCGCCATCGGCCGTCCCATGATTCCCAAGCCTAAGAAGGCAACACGCATCCTGACTCTCCTGTGAAGACATTAATTGCCAACAGCGATTAGAACTGACGGCAGCAACCAGGGTCAAGGTAATCCCGCGTGCATTTGTTCTAGAATGAGCTTGTGCCGCATTCTTTTCGCCCTCGTTTGAAAGGTGGGCGAACCGAGGAGACTGGTTTCAACGCGTCCGATTCGCGACTCCGGCCAGACCAGATGTTAAAGAGCACCCTGAAGAATCGCGCTCTGCGCAACCGCGCCCGGCAGTTCGGCAGCCTGGTGCGGCGCTCCGCGGTCACTCCCCGGACCGGCCTTACCCACCAGCCGAAGCTGGCGGCCAGCGGCGAGATGGGCGTGACTTTCATCGGTCATTCGAGTTTCTTTCTCCAGGTGGGTGGCCAGAATATTGTCATCGATCCCAACTTTGCGCGCTGGCTCTTCGTCCTCAAGCGGCTGCGGCAGCCGGGACTGAAAGTGCGCGATCTGCCGGCCATTGACCTGGTGCTGGTGACCCATGCGCACTTCGACCACCTGCACCGGCCATCGCTGCGGGCCATCGTGCAGCAAACCAAACGGCGGCGCGGGGTGGCGCCAACGATTCTGGTGCCGCATCATGTTTTCGACCTGGTTTCCGACCTGGGCTTTGACAACGTGGTGGAACTGGACTGGTGGAACAGTTATCGTCATCGCGATCTGACCGTCACCCACGTGCCCTCGCGGCACTGGGGAGCGCGAGTGATCGAGGACTCGCATCGCGGATACGGCGGCTACGTTCTGCGCGACCACAAGCATTCGATCTATCACGCCGGTGACACGGCTTACTTCGCCGGCTTTCGCGAGATTGGGCAGCGCCTGGGACCAGAATTGGCGCTGTTGCCGATCGGCGCTTACAATCCGCCTTCCTTCCGCAATGTTCACACCAGTCCGGCGGATGCCATGCGCGCCTTCTTTGACCTGAATGCCCGCTGGATGGTGCCCATGCATTACGGCACCTTTCAGCTCTCCCACGAACCCATGGACGAACCTCTGCAGTTGCTGGAGAAAGAAGCGAAAGCCGCAGGCATCGAAGACCGGGTGTTCGTGCTGGAAGAAGGCGTGACCAGGTTTTTCTAGGCGTGTGGTAGCCCCAAACTCAATAGGCCAACAGAATTCTCAGGTCTCGCAGATTATTTCCTGTGGGTCCGGTCATGATCGCATCGCCCAACGAATCAAAAAATGGGTATGCGTTGAAAGCTGCGAGGTGGGCGCCTGGATCCAGTCCGCGGGCCTGGGCGCGGTCAAGGGTGGTGCCGTCCGCGATGGCGCCAGCGGCGGGGCTATTGCCGTCAATGCCGTCGGTGCCGGCGCTGAGAGCGGTGATGGCTTCGCCGGAGATTCTTGCCGCACAGGCCAGGGCAAACTGCTGGTTACGCCCTCCGGTGCCGCCGTTTTCCACTTTCACGGTGACTTCTCCGCCAGACATCAGACAAGCCCGCTCCGACTTCTGGCGCATGCGGCGCAAACGCTCGAGAAGATATTCCGCCGCACGGGCGTAATCCCAGTCATCGCAGCCGTTGTCTATCTCCACGCTGAAGCCGTGACGTTGCGCCTCTGCCTCCGCCGCTTCGAGCAACGAAGCGTTCGAGAGCAAGGGCCACCAGCGCGAGCGGTGAAAAGCGAGGTCATCGGACTTGGGAGTTTCGTCCAATGCGTGACGTTGAAACAGCTCGCGCACGGAAGCTGGAAACTGGTCCAGCATGCCGTATTTCTCGACCACGCTGTAACAGTCGGCGACGCTGGTGGAATCGGGCATGGTCGGCCCTGAGGCCAGCGCATCGGGCAGGTTGTCAGGAACGTCGGAGACCAGCAGCGACACCTGCTGCGCTCCGGAGGCAGCGACCGCCATCCTTCCACCCTTGATGGCGGACAGATGCTTACGGATGGCATTAATCTCAGCAATCGGCGCACCGGAGAGCACCAGCACGCGGTAAGTGGCGATCAGGTCCTCCAGCGAAATTTCCTCGTCGATGGGCTTTTCTGCGATCGAGGAACCGCCGCCGCTGAGCATGAAGATCACCAGTGACGACGCATTCTGGGCTCCAAGTGATTTCAAGATGGCTTCGGCGCCGCGGATCGACTCCTGATTCGGCGTAGGATGGCCGCCGCGAAAGTAGCGGAAGCCCCTGACCTGGGAAACCGGATCGACCGAACTGGCCACGATGCCCTGGAAGCGATTGCCCGCCTGCATTTCCAGCGAATTGACCATGGCATGCGCGGCTTTGCCGATGGAGATCACCAGCACGCGGTGGTACGAATCCAGGTCATGCAGGTCTTCGCAAATGCGTAGCACCCCGCGATCGCAATCCACGTGGCGCTGAAATGCCCGGTCGATGCTGGCCTCCGCAAGCGCATGCTCAAATAGATGACGCGCAGTGACCCGCATGTCCAGGGCAAGCTTGTCGCGGTCGGCAGCAGATGAAGGCATAGAAGAGCCGTGTAGCGCCGGCGTCCCGCCGGCTGTCGCGAGGGCGTCTCGCCCCTCGCATGAAGTTACAAATTCACCGCTTCGCCAACCCACTGCTCGATAGCGTCGCGCATCTCGCGCAGGCGTCCTTCAAAGAAATGGTCGGCACCCGCGATCAGGATCAACTTCTTCGGACCTGGGATCGAATGCACCAAGCCCTCCAACTGTGCCGGCGTCCCGAACTGATCGCGATCGCCGCTGACTAATAGTTTCGGCTTGGTGCAGTTCTGAAGAAAACTGAAGTCGTAAGTGCGATCATCGATGGGAGACACCGGCAGACCCAGTCCGATCGCAGCCTTCACCCGCGCATCGGAGCAAGCCGCGCGCAAGCCAACCGCCGCGCCGAACGAGAATCCGGCGAAGATGAGAGGCAAGTGAAACTCGTGATCCAGCCAATCCAGCGCTGCCTGCACGTCGTCCACTTCACCGCTTCCGTCATGCTCGCCCTGGCTGAGGCCAGTCCCGCGAAAATTGAAACGCAGCACGGGAAAACCGAAACTGTTCAACGCCTTCATGGCATGAAAGACGACTTTATTGTGCAGGGTGCCGCCATAGACGGGATGAGGGTGACACACAACGGCACCGTAAGCGGCATCGGGAGCTCCAGAATTGAGCAGGGCCTCGAGACGGCCCATGGGGCCCGGCAAAAAAAGGGAGCGGATTGTGCCGGCTCGCGTGTCCATTCCGGTTCAGTAAAGCATAGCAGCGAATCGAAGTTCCTCAGCGTCCTCCGTGGTGGTTTGCCATTTTTCGACCACGGAGGACACTGAGGACACGGAGTAGATCAGACCGCGACCATCTCAGATACGTAGCCTCCTCATCGACTACACCTTCGAATTCCTCAGTGGCCTCTGTGTCCTCCGTGGTGGTTTGCCATTTTCGACCACGGAGGACACTGAGGACACGGAGTAGATCAGACCCGATCTTCAGATTACGAGCCTCCTCATCGATTACTACTTTTCGAACTTCCTCAGTGGCCCCTGTGTCCTCCGTGGTGATCAGCGGTTTTCTGAACCGCGGAGGACACCGAGTATGCTCACCGCGCGGGAGTGAGGTATCCTGTCGCGCATGGACGTCGCCGCCTTTACACGTCAACTCGTGGACATCGAGTCCATCACCGGCAACGAGGGCCGCGTGGGAGACTTCCTTCACCGCGAATTGCTCCGGAGAGGGTTTCAGGCGGAGAAGATTCCGGTGGAAGGCACGCGCTGCAATGTTTTTGCAGTCTCCTCCGAGCAGCCGCGGCCCGCGGTTGTGTTCTCCACCCACATGGATACGGTCCCGCCCTTTATTCCCTCGTCCGAAGATGCTACGCGGGTGTACGGACGAGGCTCCTGCGACGCCAAGGGAATCATCGCGACGCAGGTCGAAGCCGCGGAACGGCTGCGCCAGGAAGGCATTCATGTGGGCCTGCTCTTCCTGGTTGGCGAGGAGCGCGACAGCCTGGGCGCCAAAATGGCAAACCAGAATCCTCCCGGCTCGAAATTTCTGGTGAATGGCGAGCCCACCGAGAACCAGATCGCAATCGCGTCCAAAGGCGCGTTGCGGGTGGAGATCATCGCGGAAGGACGCATGGCGCATTCGGCTTACCCCGAACTGGGCGAGTCGGCGATTGACAAGCTGCTGCTTGCGCTGCAACGCCTGCAAGCAATGAAGCTGCCGGCTGAAGAGGGCATCGGACCCTGCACGCTCAATATCGGCGTGATCGAAGGCGGCCGTGCCCCCAATGTGGTCCCGGACAAAGCGCGTGCCCAACTGCTCTATCGCCTGGTTGGACCGTCAGAGCAATTAAAGCGGGAGATTGTTGCAGCGGTGGGCAATCTGGCGAAAGTTGAGTTTGTTCTCGAGATTCCGTTTGTCCGCCTGCGCACTCTGGACGGCCTTGCCACCATGGTTGCGGCCTTCACTACCGATATTCCCGCGCTCGGTAACTGGGGACAGCCGCTGCTCGTCGGCCCGGGATCGATTCATGTGGCCCACACCGACGGCGAATACGTTGAGAAGAAACAATTGCAGGATGCCGTGGAATTGTATTGCGCGATCGCGCGGCAGCTTTCCGCATAAAAGTAGCGCCGGCGTCTCGCCGGCTGTCCCGAGGGCGTCCCGCCCTCGGCTGGACGACCCCGGGGGCCGGCGGCGCGGACGGCGCACTACGCTGGCTCCCGATTTCCTGCTGACTTATCCCGTAAGCAGTAGAATTAGGTAGCTCACATTTACGTGCCGAAAATCAAGACTAACATCACGCTCCATCTGGACCGGGCTCTGCTGCGCGAGATTCGGAGGCTGGCGACCAAAGAGGGCACCTCGGTCAATACTCTCCTGACCGCTAGCCTCGAGCAAATAGCGCGCGAACGTAAGACCTATGAGCGCGGAAGGAGCCGCGCCTTGGCGCGGCTGCGCAAGGGACCTGATTTGCAATGGACGCCTCCCCGTTGGCGCGACGAGCTTCACGAGCGATGAAGCGGTATTGAGCCGTCACGTCACCTTCCCAGCCCACCGCGATACACTTGAACCATGACCACCCAGACCCTCAACTCCCTCTCCAAGGCATCTTCCGCCTACTTGCGTTCCGCCATGCATCAGCCCATCCAGTGGAACGAGTGGGGCGAAGAGGCTTTTGCCACTGCGCAGCGGGAAAACAAACCCATCCTGCTCGACATTGGTGCGGTCTGGTGCCACTGGTGCCATGTCATGGACCGCGAATCGTACGACGATCCGGAAGTAGCGCGGATCGTGAATGAACGCTTTGTGGCAGTGAAGGTCGATCGCGACGAGCGCCCCGACATCGACAGCCGCTACCAGGTCGCGGTGAGCGCCATCAGCGGGCAGGGTGGCTGGCCGCTGACTGCCTTTCTCACCCCTGACGGCAAGCCGTTTTACGGCGGCACTTACTTTCCTCCCGACGACAACTACGGACGTCCCAGCTTCAAGCGCGTGCTGCAGTCCATTGCGGACGCCTATCACCAGAAAAATACCGAGGTGGTGGACCAGGCGCAAATGGTTGAAATCGCAATCTCCCGGGCCGAGTCTTTCGCCGGCGGCAGCGGCGAGTTCTCTCCCCAGGTGATTGACGAGATTGTGGAAGCAGCGGTGAAGATGTTTGACCCGCAGAATGGAGGCTTCGGCAGCGCCCCCAAATTTCCTCATCCCGCGGTGCTCGATCTTCTGATTGACCAATATGCGCGCTCCGGAAAACAGGAGCTGCGCGACGTCTTCGTCTCAACTCTGGAGAAAATGGCCCGCGGAGGCGTCTATGACCAGCTCGCCGGCGGCTTTCACCGCTACTCGGTGGACGAGCACTGGATCGTGCCTCACTTCGAGAAGATGTGCTACGACAATTCCGAATTATTAAAGAATTATGTCCATGCCTACCAGGTGACCGGCTCGGAATTCTTCGCCGCGGTGGCCCGCGACATTGTCCGCTGGATGGATGAATGGCTCAGCGACCGCGAGCGTGGCGGCTTTTACGCCTCCCAGGATGCCGACTACTCGATGGACGATGATGGCGACTATTTCACCTGGACGCGGGCAGAGATGCAGGCTGTCCTGACGGAAGAGGAAGCGGCGGTCGCGGGATTGCGTTACGACATCAACGAAGTCGGCGAAATGCACCACAATCCGGAGAAAAATGTTTTGTACATCCGGGCTTCGCTCGAGGAAATCGGCAAACGGTTGAGTCTGACCGCGGAGCGCGTCGAGGTGATACTGGAATCTGCCCGGCAGAAAATGTATGCCGCCCGGTTGAAGCGCCCCACGCCTTACGTGGATAAGACAGTTTATGTGGGGTGGAATTCGCTCTGTGTCTCGGCCTACCTGGAGGCCGCCAAGGTCTTAAAGCTCGATGGGGCCAAACACTTCGCCCTCCGTTCGCTGGACCGCGTGCTCGCCGAAGCCTGGCAACCGGAGCAGGGCCTGCAGCACGTGGTTGCCTATTCCGATCCGGCCGCTGAACACCGTTTGGTCCCGGGATTGCTGGATGACTATGCCTTCACCGCGATCGCATGCCTCGATGCCTACGAGGCCACCGCGGACCTTAGCTATTTCCATTTCGCGCAGCGCGTCGTGGACAAGATGGTGGACCGTTTCCTGGACCCTGTGTCCGGCGGATTTTTCGACGCTGCGGCAGGCGGTCCCGAGAGAGTTTTGGGAGTGCTGGGCACGCGGCGCAAACCGTTTCAGGATTCTCCCACCCCCGCGGGAAATTCCATGGCCGCCATCGCATTGCTGCGGCTGCACGCCTTCACCAACCATAAAGCCTATCGCGAACAAGCGGAACAAACTCTCGAGCTGCTGGCTGGACTTGCCGGGAAGTTCGGGATCTTTGCGGCGACTTACGGCATTGCAGCGGTCTATCTCTCATGTCCCCACACCCAGATCGTGGTCATCGGAGAAGACGACCTGGCAGAAAAACTGGGCACCACCGCGGCCAGGTTCTTCGCATTTCACAAAACCGTGCTCCACCTGGCCGCCAGCAAGGTCGTTCCCCAGAATCTGCCACCGGCCCTGGCGGAAACGCTCGCGCAGTTACCCATGCTCAAAGAGGGAAAGTCAGCCGCAGTGGTGTGCTCCGGATTCAGCTGCCAGCCGCCGATCATGGAGACGGAACAATTGCGGCGGACCCTCGAGCTCGCCCTGAAGAGTTAACCGCAACTTTATCTCTGACAAAAAATAGGGCTGACCCATGCGCGAATCGCAATCGGTCAGCCCGGTCAGGTTCCAAAGCCACTTGCGCGGCTAATTAACAGCCTCTTCCTAATCCCACATGCCTAGCGCTTCGAGCACTTGGGATTGGCAGGATTGCACAGTGGCATCGGGCCCAGTTCTGCATTGAGTATCGGGGTCGCGATTGCCACGTACGTGCAAGCCAAACCTACCATCAGGATCAACATCCTGACCGCACGTTTCATGGTGTTCTCCTTACGCTGCGAGGCTCCTGGGAGGAAACCTCACGGTGGCGGCATTATACAGAAGACCGACCGCGCGTCCAGCCTTTTCTCGAGGCAACACCTTGCTCCGCCCGGCGAACGGGCATCAGGATGGAATCCATGGCGCCAGTTGAAGACGCATGGCAACGAAGTCAGCATAAGCATCCACCATGATCCCGGAATTGGATCGAGCGTTTTGTTCAAGTATTAGATGAGGTTTGGAACGGGTGAATCGGCGGGGCAGCCAGGGCTGAAACAAACTCGCCAGCTAGTGAAACGTTTAGTGAACCCGACGGCTCGGCGACGGAAGAGAATGAATGCCGCTGCGGGGAGTGAGAGCTGGTTGCGCCACCGAATCCGGTGCGGCCTGGGTCGGCGAATAGTCTGCCTGGGTCCGGGAAAAGGCGCGATCGACCATGTTTTCAAACATGGGTATGAGCGAATCAACCTGCGCCGGACTCTGTATATCAGTGAGGCTCTTCTCCCAGCGGTTGGGTGTGAACAGTTCTGCTCCCGGCGCCCGCTCCGGACTCTTCATCAGGGCATAACCCAACCACACCAGGATGGAAATGTTGTAGGCCACGAGATTGATCACGTGGACCGATACCTCCGAGGCATGCCCGCTCACGTGGAAGGCCAGAGACCCCAGTTCAACTCCGGCGGACAAACCCAGGCCCATCGAAAGCCCGAAACTGTGCTGCTTCCATGAGACTCCCAGATAGCGGGAAAAGACCAGAAGAAATAAAACCAGTCCAACCTGCGCCACGCGCACGCAGCGAGTCACGGTGATCACCGCCTGCACGATCGGGCCCTGGTCCCCGGTCGGGCTTGATGCCGCAACCACGAAACCTACCAGCGACATGACCAAAGCGGCCCACTTGAAGAGCACTGACCCGAGATCTTTCAGGGTGTAATAGGGACGGAAGACATCCAGGAAGATTTCGTAAATGACCATGAAGCCGAGGATCAGATTGACCGCGGCGCAGGACCAGTAAGACCAGAAAAACAGCTGATAGCTGGCACTCACCCACTGCGATGACATCGGGAACAAAGCGCCAAAGGCGAAAATCTGGAAGCAGATGTAGGCAAAGAAGACAGGAAACAGCCGATGCAGCTTATGGCGCCACATCGCAATCCCCACCCCCAGTTGCAATATGGGGTGGGCGATCCAGAGCGCGGTTTGGTGATCGACGGTCATCAACCAGTTTTCTGCCAGCCGGGGGCGCCACGGTTGACGGAGCTTCTGTGATTAGACTTCTCTTATACGTAACCTTAGCAGTTTGGCTCAGATGGTCAATGTACCAAGGTAATCGAAAGTAATGGTTACCGGAATAACCTGAGACCCGTGTTTGCGGGCTCAATCACGCCTGAAGGCGGCGGTTCCCGATCCCCGGAGCCGGACACTAAGCCTTACATCCGAGGCGATAGGACGCATCATTAGTGTCTTGCCCAAGCCTCATGGGCTGCGGCCATCAGACTATTGATTCTGATCGAGATAGAACATGTCCAGGACCTGCCCCTTGCCGTCGATCAAGAGCACTCGCCCGGCATACACGACGCGTTCGAGGTCACTGGGTATTTTCGGTAGCTGCTCTTCACAGACCAAAGGCAGGGATTGGGCCTGGCTCTGGACCTCGGAAGGCAACGTCCCTCCGCGGTGAATCTGGCGCTCTGACCCGGAAGGCATGTTCCGGACGCTGGGTCGTGCCCGCCGGAAAGTCAGAGGCATGTTCGTTCACGCAGCTTCGAATCGACCTGCGATCACGCAGTGTAAACAGCTGAGCGGTGTCATCCGGCCCCGACGCCGAGTCCGAAGTTATGGTTGGAATGGAATCGGAGGCAGCCGGCGGAGGCGGCGTCGATGCTTCATTGGAGGTTGGCGCGGCCGGCGGTGGAGTCGCAGACGCCGAAGCTGTAGAAGTAACAAAAGTGAGCACAGCTTCCGATTCGACGATTGCGGGCTTCTTGCCCGTGGCCGCAGCTGCACCGGTACCGGCCGCCCCGCCCGCGAGAGTGCCGATGGCTGCACCCTTGCCGCCGCCGGCGATGGCGCCGATTACCGCGCCCAACGCGGCTCCGCCGCCGATCTTGGTTACGTTGCTCTTGGAGTGCGATTCGCCCTTGATGATCAGCGGCTCCACATGGATCGATTCCGCCACGGTTCCCGAGCTCAACGTGTTCAGCACCAGGTCGAGTTCGCCGGGCTCGGTCAGCCGGCCGGTGGGGTGCACGTCGGTGACGCGGCCGATGACGTCTGCGCCCTTGGGATAGAGCGTCCGTCCATTCACCACGATTGGCTCGTCCAGCGTGCCGCGGAAGGTATCTCCCATTTGGGCCTGCTCGCTGCTGAGGTTGTCAATCATGCGCACCCGGATAGACGTCCCGGAAGGAATCTCGAGAGACCTCTGCGCCAGGGCGGACAACGGTGCGAGCGTCAAAATTAGACTCGTCAGCACTGTGCTCAGCAGCTGGAAGTATTTGCCATTCATGTACTTTTCACCTCGCTGAAGTTTCGGCTGGCCAGGCAAAGCGGCGTCTCTTGTCTCTTTCTTGGGATGCAGGCCGTGACGTTACGGCTGCACTAAGATAACGGGCTTTGGGTGACCTGGGCTAGATTTTTATTGCTCATTATTCCTCCGCTCTGTCCTTTCTCCGCTCTGTCCTCCTACTCCCGGTCATCCTCCCCTCTGTCCTCCCGAGCGCAGTCGAGGGACCTGCTTTCTGCCGGGGCGCTCGCCGACGCCGCAAAACAGCAGGTCTTTCGACTCCGAGAGCGGACTCGCAAGCGAGTCCGTTCTCTGCGCTCAAGATGACAGAGTTGAGGGGTAGTGGCGCGTTCGGGTGCCGGAGCTGAAATCAGTTCTGGGTCCCGATGAAAATGAAGTAAGAGCAGGCCCAAAGATTTGCGGGAATGGTATCGTGCGGACGAGTGGTGAGGATGACATTGTATTCGCCGGAAATATCCAGGCTATCGAGCAGCGACGGGGTGGCCACGGGGTCAACAGTAGCCAGATACGCCAGAAATTCGTGGATGCCGGCCCCGGCTTTGCAGCCCTGCGCCAGAAACGACAGCTCGGCATTGCTCTCGGAGAAATGCCAACCCAGCGATGCGGCGGCCGTGACTGCGTTTTCGTAGGCCTGCTCGGAAACCGACCCCGGAGCGGGATTGTCAAAAACCAGGCGCAGCCTGCGATCGTCCTCGCGGCTGAACTCGCGCACTTTCAGCGATCCGGATTTGGCGGTTGCTTTCCAGTCCACGTGGCGGGCTGAATCCTCCGGCATGTACTCGCGAATGAGATAGAGGTCGTCGCCGCGGCCACGGGCAAAAGTTTCAAATTCGCCGGTGATCAGGGGGAGCACGTCAAAAAATTCGTCGCTCCGTTCAACCGCCGGGTACACCAGGATCTCGCGGGCCAATGCCACGCGCCGTGTCTTGGTGAGGAAGGCAAAAGGAAAGCGGGTGGCCAGGCCAAAGCTGTTCTGCTGATAGCGTCCGCGGCGGGGAAAGCAGAGTTCCAGTTCAGCCGCGAGTTCAGAGGTCGGAGGAATGTAGGGAAAGTAGGCCGACTCGGTAAAAATTCCGGGCGGAGCGGCGGGGCCGCCCGCAACCCGGCGTAACTGGCGGTCCGGCAGTCTTACCCACTGTTTGGCGGGCGGCTGCCCGGGGGGGAAGGCAAAAGTGGTAGGCACCCATTGCCATTGTTTGGAGTGCTTCTGCTTGAGCGGAACCACGCTGATGGAAAATGAAGGCAGCCAGCGCCGGCGGTTCCGCACCACGATTTTTCCCAGCGTGGGGCGCCCGGCGAAAACCTGCTCAGGCAGGCGAACGTCCAATTCCAGTTCGCGCAACACGATCGCCGAGGCCACGCCCGAGACCAGGATGGCCGCCAGCATCGCCGCCACAATTACGTAAAGCAGGTTGTTGCCGGTATTCAGGGCCGCAACCCCAATCAGCAGGACACTCACCACGTAGATGATTCCCACCCCGGTCACGTCGTAGTTGAAGGCATCGCGGACCCGGCTGCCCGCCACCCGGCGAGCCAGATACGGCACCGTGGTCAGGCCTACTACCACCGCCAGGACCAGCGCGATCGAAGCCAGAATCACCGTGGCCCAGAGACTGCCCGATTCACGCGCCACGGTGGAAAAGACAGCGGCCGCAAATGCCAGAATCAGTCCCAGCAGGGCCAGCAAAAAACGCATCCAGATTTCAGGGATTTCGAAGCGAAGGAATCGGCTACGGGGGCGAACGCCGGCGTCAGAGGCCAGCACAGCCGTTATTGCGGGGTCAGCCATGTATGCGATTCGCTGCTTCGAGGCTAGCACTGCCGGGAGGGCGCATCAATCCGGATCGGGTTGACCGGAAATCCGCCGTAACCATGCTGTCGCCTTGGCGGTGGCCTGGTCTGCCGTGCGCCCCAGCCGGGGAAAGCGCTCTTTCAGCCTGGTCAGCAGGCGGTGGGCCCAGACGTATTCCGACGACAGAATGATCAAGCCTACCAGCAGGAAAAGCACCCCCTGCAGAATAGGCAGAAACAGGCCCAGGATTCCCAGCAGGATGAAACTCCAACCTACGATCAGGACCAGGATTCGCTTGATGCTGGATTTCAAGGCAAATGAACTCTGCGGTGTTCTTCCTTCAAGGTATCAGGTGTGCCGTGGCGTTGCGGAAATAATGTCAGCCGGCAGGTGCAAAATCTCTCGCCAGAAATGCAATTACGGATGAATTGAAAGTTTCGGGAACTTCCTCGTAAGGCAGATGACCGACGCCGTCAAAGACCTCGAGCCGACAATCCCTGAACTGCTGCCGTAACAACTCCGCTGATGCTGGATTCACCGCCGTATCCCTGCTGCCCCAGAGCAGCAGGGTGGGGATGTCTGCAATGCGAGGCAGGGCCGATTGCAGTTCCTCGAGATCGTGGTTCCACGACCGCACAATACCCAGGCCATAGTTGAGGGTCCCGGGAATTCTGAAGGGAGCGGAATAGCCGGCGAGCGTGCCCGGACTGATGCGCCGGGGATCTCCGTAAAGGCGGCGCAGCAAAGTGTCGTGGACAATTCCCAGGCACGGTTCGAGGCGAAGCAGCAGCCATGAAACCGGCGCGCTGCTCAAAAAGGGCGCCAACCGCCGGCCGTGGGCCGACCACGGATTCACGGGAGCAACCAGAATCAGGCTTCGCACCCGTTCTGGCGCCAGGGTGGCGGCCATCATCGCGACCGCCCCTCCGTGGGACGTACCCAGAAGGTCGCAGGTCGCGATGCCCACGCCATCCATAAAACGCAGCAGGCGCTCGGCGTGGGAGCGAAGACTGCCACTCGCATCGGGAGGCCGGTCGGAAAGACCCACACCCGGCATATCGACCGCATACACCGTCGCCTTCTCCGCCAGAAGCGGCAGGGCGAACCGCCAGGAAAAAGAGTATCCCAGCAAGCCATGTAACAGGAGCAACGGGCGGACCAGAACCGCCGCACAGGTAGCGCATGCGGTGGCCGTCAAGGACGAACCAGCGCTCCTCGACCGGGATTGACGAGTGGCCCACCTTCAGTGGACGAGTTTACCTCAGAGCTCAAAGCGGGTGCCCTGAGGTAAACTCGTTCACTAAAAAGTGGGCCACCGGCCCGTTGCAGCTTTCGCAGTAGAAAATCTCAAGGGGGCAGAATATCTGCCAATAGTCACGTATATCGCAGGCATGGGAGCTAGCTGGGCGTCGGTGGGGGGACAGTTGCTCGCTTCGGGGGTGCTAATGCTGAGCGGTTACCAGGATCTAGGGTTGCGAGCCCGCATGGGCGCAGGCTTCTGGTTTTTCATGGCCATAGCCTTCGGCATCTCCGCTCTGTTTACTGCGATCCGAGCGAACCTTTCGTATGCTGCTGCGATCTGCGCTGTGGTTCTTTGCTCTGAAATTTTGCTGATCCTGCGCCGGTGGATTAACAGAAATTCGCAGTAGATACACTGTGTTCCACACTGGAATTGGCTCGTTTTGCCGCATGGCCACCCCTTGATGATGTCTGTGTGCGCCGTCGGTGCTGAGGGTGCCCCGTCCTTGCGTTTTTTGCAAGGGCGGGTAACGATGCTGCCGACACAACTTTTGTGGCTTTGCAACCCGGTCGCGCATGCGTTCCAGGTTCCCGCCCTTTGCGAAGTGCGCAAAGGACGGGGCACCCGCTATGTTTTTGACGCCGGCGCGGTCAAAAGCCTGGGCCACCTGTCACCGTGTCCTGGGTGTTGTAGGTGGGCAGCAGGAAGCGGCGCTCGCGCCCGATGATTTCTTCGGTTTGGGTCATGGGGAATCAAACAATTCTAGCTGCAGTCCATACGTGCTGGGATTTTCTTAGCGTGCTTGGCGGGATCCTTTGCGAACTTTGCGGTTAAGGCGTTTGACTTGCGGCTAAAGCTTTTGACCGCAAAGGACGCAAAGGAAAGCGCAAAGGACGCAAAGCTAAAGTGCGCCCCCGCCGTGATCGAAAATTTTCCAGCCGGGGAGACTGTCTTTGCTGAACTTCTTGCTATCCATAGGGTTACCAAACCCCACAGAAGGCTTCCAAAAAGCATAGCTTTACGTCCACAGTGCTTTTATAATCGGTAAAGTCTTTTGCTTGAAGTAAGTTAGAGGTTCTCCCTTGCGCCCTGCCGTGGCACCCGACGTGCTGAACCATCAATCGGGTTTTCCCCCCGCCCTCATCCAGGAGCCGTTGCGGTCGATGAACCGGGACTTCCAAATCCGATTTACAGCCGGTCTGCTGATCCTTCTGACCACGGCTGCGGTCATCCTTGCCTGGATTAACTTCCAAAAAGAAGCCGACTTCCAGATTCCCTCCGACGGCGTCTGGTGGATGGAACAGACCGGAAGCGACAGCGGCGTGGTGGCCAAGCGAGTAGAACCCAATGGCCCCGGCGACAAAGCCGGCATTCGGGTGGGCGACCGGCTGACCGCGATCAACCAGCATGACGTGAAAGACACCACTGCCCGGATGCGACAGGTTTACCGGGTAGGGGCGTGGTCGAAGGCGACTTATTCGCTGGTGCGGCAGTCCGTCCCGCTGGACACGACGGTGATCTTGATTCCGGCGGAACGCTCGCTGAATTACTGGCTGCGCTTCATCGCGCTGATCTATCTGGGAATCGGGCTTTATGTTTTGCTGCGGCGCTGGACGGCGCCGAGTTCAACCCATTTCTATATCTTCTGCCTGGTTTCGTTCATCTTTTACGCCTTCAAGTTCACCGGAAAGCTGAACCAGTTTGACTGGACCATTTATTGGGGCAATGTTACGGCCTGGCTGCTGCAGCCGGCGTTGTTCCTGCATTTCGTCCTGACCTTCCCGGAGAAGCGCAACTTTGTCCGCAAGCATCGCTGGATCATTCCGGCGATTTACGCGCCCGGGGTGCTGCTGCTGGGCACGCACATTCTCGCGCTCAGAGTATTGAAGGCCAGCGAACGCCTGCGCTGGGACCTCGACCGGGTGCAGATGGGCTACCTGGCGCTGTTCTTCGTGATCGCGGCCGCAGTGCTGTGGGACAGCTACCGCCGGGCCAGCACGCCGATCCTGCGACAGCAGCTGAAATGGGTCACGCGCGGCACCATTCTTGCCATCGCGCCCTTCACCCTGTTCTACGTGATTCCTTACCTCACGGGATCGATGCCGAGCTCGGCCATGAAGGTGTCCGTGCTGTCGCTGGGCCTGCTGCCGCTGACGTTTGGGTATGCCATCTTCCGCTACCGCTTGATGGACGTGGACCTGATTTTCAAGCGCGGCATGGTGTACACGCTGGCGGCGGCCGCGATCGTAGGAGTGTACTTCGCGGTGGTGGCGGGAGTGGCCGAACTGGTGCACACCCAGGTGCCGAGTTCGGGGCCGGTCGGCCTGGTGCTGGCCATGGTGGTCACGGCGCTGCTGTTCGATCCGGTGCGCAAATGGATCCAGGAGCGGATTGACCAGTTTTTCTACCGCACCCGCTACGACTATCGCAAGACGCTGATCGAATTTGGACGCGAGCTAAGTTCGGAAACCGATCTCGACATGATGTTGAGTTCGGTGGTGGACCGCCTGTCGCGCACCCTGCTGGTCGATCGCATGGCGATTTTTCTCTCCGCCGGCGAGCCGCCGCAGTTTGTGCTGGCCAAGTCGTTCGGCATGACCCAGACCGGCGGCTTGGACCTGAACTTTCTCAGCGCCCCCCGGCCGGAGACTGAAGCCGGGCATCTTTTCCTGGAGAACGTGCACCAGGTGCCGCGCGAGACTGCCAGCGCGCAGCAGACCATCGCCCGGCTGGACTTGAACTACTACATTCCCTGCCGCGCCCAGCAGCGGACGATTGCCTTCCTCGGCCTGGGCAAGACGGTGGAAGGCGACTTCCTCACCAGCGAAGACGTTGAACTGCTCGAAACCCTGGCCGGCTACATTGGCATCGCGATCCAGAATGCGCGTCTGTACGCCTCGCTCGAACAGAAGGTCGCCGAGTACGAACGCCTGAAGGACTTCAACGAAAACATTGTCGAGTCGATCAACGTAGGCGTGATGGCGGTGGACCTGGCGGACCGCATCGAATCCTGGAACTCGCAGATGGAAGTCATGTACGCCCTGCCCCGCTGGCAGGCGCTGACCCGGCCCCTGAGCGAGGTATTTCCGGCGGAGTTCGTCGAGGAGTTCTACCGGGTGCGGCAGAACCCGGGCATCAACAACCTGTACAAGTTCCGCCTGGCCACGCCCACGGGCGAGAGCCGCATTGTGAACGTGGCCATCGCGCCCCTGGTCACCCGGAAGTTCAACGTGATCGGGCGGCTGATCATCGTGGACGACATCACCGAACGCGTGGGCCTGGAATCGCAACTCTCGCAGGCGGACAAGCTTTCCTCGATCGGCCTGCTGGCGGCCGGAGTGGCGCACGAAGTCAATACTCCGCTGGCGGTGATTTCCTCCTACGCCCAGATGCTGTCGAAGCAACTGCAGGACGATCCGCAGAAGGGCGGGCTGCTCGAGAAAATCACGCGGCAGACTTTCCGGGCCTCGGAGATTGTGAACAACCTGCTGAATTTCTCCCGCACCAGCGGCACGGAATTCACCGAGGTGAACGTCAACAAGATCATCGCTGATACCATGGCGCTGCTGGAGCACCAGTTCAAGATCTCCAAGATCAGGGTGGAAGACGAACTGGCCGGCCACTTGCCGCTGATCAGCGGCAATCCGGGACGCTTGCAGCAGGTTTTCCTGAATCTGTTCCTGAACGCGCGAGATGCCATGCCAGAGGGCGGAACGCTGCGCGTCGCCACCTCGAACGGCGATGGGGTCAGCGTGCTCGTCTCCGACACCGGCAGCGGCATCGCGCAGGAGCACATTCAGCGCATCTACGACCCATTCTTTACCACCAAGGCGGCGCCGCGTGAGGGCCAGGGTAAAGGCACCGGGCTGGGCCTGTCCGTGACCTACGGCATCATTCAGGAGCATGCCGGAAAAATCCGGGTGGAGAGCCATCCCGGACGGGGCACAACTTTTTATCTCGATTTCCCGCTGGCCAGGAAGGCCGTCAATGTCTGAACTGGCCACCATCCCGCGCCACAACCTGAATGAAGGTTCGTCCGCGGGTTCCGTATTGATCATCGACGACGAAGCCGCCATCCGCGAGTCGCTGGAAACTTTGCTGGAGATGGAAGGCTACGAGGTGCAGTCGGCGGCCACCGCCGACGAGGGTCTTTCCCGGATCGGCGACCGGTCTTACGACCTGGTGCTGCTCGACCTGGCGTTGCCCGACCGGAATGGCATTGATCTGCTGGCGGAGCTACACAGTCACGATCCGCAGCAGGCGGTCATCATGATTACCGCCTACGGCACCGTGGAAAATGCGGTGAAGGCAATGCAGGCCGGAGCCACCAACTTCGTCCAGAAGCCCTGGGACAACGAAAAACTGCTGGCCGACATTCGTGCCGCGGTGGCCCGCCATCGAGCGGAAGAAGAGAACGTCCAGCTCAAGCGCGCCCTGAAACAGCGCTATAACTTTGAAAACATCGTGGGCAAGAGCGAGCCCATGCTGAAGATTTTCGACCTGGTGGCACAGGTGGCCCCCAGCCGCTCCACCATCCTCTTGCAGGGCGAAAGCGGGACCGGCAAGGAGCTGATCGCCAAAGCCATTCACTTGAACTCGCCCCGGCGGGACCGCGCGTTTGTTCCGGTGAATACCGGCTCGATGCCGCCCGACTTGCTGGAGTCCACGCTCTTCGGACACGTCAAGGGCGCCTTCACCAGCGCCATCGCCTCCAAAAAAGGCCTGTTCGAGATCGCCGACCGCGGAACTTTGTTTCTCGACGAAATCGGCACCATGAGCATGGACACGCAGAGCAAGATCCTGCGCGTTCTGCAGGACCGTAAGTTCATGCACCTGGGCGGAGTCCATGAAATCCAGGCGGACGTACGCATCATCGCGGCCACCAACGTGGACCTGAAACAGCTGGTGCGCGAAGGCCGGTTCCGCGACGATCTCTTCTATCGCCTGAACGTGATCACGGTCGATCTTCCGCCGCTGCGACAGAGGCGGGAGGACATCCCTCTGCTGGTGGATTTCTTCCTCGCCAGGTACTCGGAGGAGAACGAGCGTCCGCGAAGAAGAATGACGCCGGAAGGGCTTCGCCCTCTGCTCTCCTATTCCTGGCCGGGCAATGTGCGTGAACTGGAAAACGTGATCGAGCGGGCGGTCGTGCTCTCCTCCACTCCGGAAGTGGGGCCCGAACTTCTGCCCGACCAGATCGTGGGGCGCGGCACTCCGGTTCCGCTGATGGAACGTCGCGGCGACGCTTCCCTGTTCGATATTGTCGAAGACTGCGAACGCCACATCATCCTCGACATGCTGGAGAAATGTAACTGGAACCAGACCGAGGCTGCCGAGCGTTTCCACGTGCCGCTCTCCACCCTGAACCAGAAAATCAAGCGCCTGAATATTGAGATCAAGAAGAAAGTCAGGGAGTAGGAAGCGGGCGTCAGACCTCGGACTTCGGACGTCAGACCTCGGACCTCAGACTTCAGCTCTCGGCTTCATCCCCTCAATGTGCCGGCAGGAAAACGGAGTGATTGACAAATACGAATCCCGGCGCATCAGAGTCGACATCAGACATGTGCTGATGAGTGTATGGGACCCCATCGGCATCAAAGACGAACCAAACGCACAGGACGAGTATGACAGCTACTTGGGCGGCGTGTATGAGTTGCTGGTGAGCGGTGCTTCCGATGAACGGATCGCAGTCCGCCTCTGGCAGATTGTTACTGAGGAAATGGGGCTATCCGGTGCCAAGAAAGCCGACATGGCAGACACCGTGAAAGCCCTTCGTGACATCAAGCTATCAAAGTAGACGACTGCTCCTGCGCCCGCGGCCGAAGGCTGACGCCCGAGGTCCGAGGTCTGACGTCCGACGTCCGACCTCTGCTATAGTTCCTGAGATAGAGGCCACACCCGCATGGCAGCTGGAGACATACAGATCCCGCTCAGATCGCCCGCTGATTTCGCCAAGGAGAAGGTCGCGGCGCTCCAGGACTATGCCCTGCTGACGGGCCAGTCGCTGGCCAATCTTTTCCGGCGGCCCTTGTACGTCACCGACATGATTCAGCAGGCCGACCTGATCGGCGTGGGTTCCCTGCCGATCGTGATCCTGACCGGCGGCTTCACCGGCGCCGTGCTCGCCCTGAACAGCGCCAGCACGCTCTCGCGCTTTGGTTCGCTCACTCTTATCGCCCAACTGGTATCGGTCGGCATGGTCACGGAACTGGGGCCGGTCATCACCGGCCTCATGGTGGCCGGCCGCAACTCTTCCGGCATGGCCAGCGAACTGGGCTCGATGACCGTGACCGAGCAGATCGATGCCATGCGCGCCCTGGGCACCGATCCTACTAAGAAACTGGTCACGCCGCGAGTGGTGGCCACCGTAGTGATGCTGTTTTTCCTGACCATCATTTCCGACCTGCTCGGCCTGGTGGGAGGAAACATGGTCTCGAGCCTGCTGCTGGGCCTGGACTCGCGGCAGTACTGGACCTCGGCCTGGCAGTCTCTGGTCTGGCGCGACCTTACCTCCGGCCTGATCAAGCCGGTGCTCTTCGGATTCGTGATCTCGACCGTGGGTTGCTATTTCGGGATGTCAACCCGCGGCGGCACGCAAGGTGTGGGACGCTCCACCACCCAGGCAGTGGTCGTAGCCTCGGTAATGATTCTGGTCACGGATTTCTTCGTCACGAAACTGCTCATCACTCTTTTGGGGTACCGATAGACGATGTCCGCTCCAACGCTTCCGCTCGACCTGACCGCGCCTGCGACGAAGCAGCAAGGCGGCGAAGCCATCCGCTTTGAGAATGTGACTCTGGCGTTTGATGACAAGGTGGTGCTGGACGATATTTCTTTCCGCCTGCCGCACGGGGAAACCAAGGCCATTTTTGGCGTCGCCGGCTCGGGCAAGAGCACGATTCTCAAGCTGGCGCTGGGATTGATGAAACCCGACTCCGGCCACATCCATGTTCTTGGGCAGGATGTGACGGAGATGAGCGAAAACGCATTGTTCGACCTGCGGCGGCAGATTGGCATGGTGTTCCAGGAGAGCGCGCTCTTTGACTCCCGCACGGTGCGGGAGAATGTGGCGTTCCGCCTGATGGAAGAGGGGGAAGTTTCCGAGGAGGAGATTGAGCGGCGGGTGCGCGAAGCCCTGAGTTTCGTCGAATTGGAACGGACCGTGGACATGTTTCCCTCGGAACTTTCGGGTGGAATGCGGCGCCGGGTGGCCATTGCCCGCGCCATCGTGACCCAGCCTGAAATTCTGCTCTACGATTCGCCCACGGGCGGACTGGACCCGGTGACCTCCACCACCATCGTGGAGCTCATCGTGAAACAGCGGGACGTGTACAAGACCAGCTCGCTGATGGTCACGCATCGCCTGCAAGACGCCTTCATCATGGCCACGCACTACTTCGACCGCAATGCCAACAAGATGCTGCCCCTGCCCAAGGGGGTGCATTGCGAAGTGCCGCTGGCATTTCTCATCCTGCGCGACGGGAAAGTAATTTTTGATGGCGATATCGATGAACTGGCGAAGACGCGCGACGAGTACATCCGCGAGTACATCGCTTAGAGGACGCTTCTAGCTGCCGGCTTCTAGCTTCCTGTCATCCTGAGCGGAGTGGCTGCTTCGCTTCGCGAAGCAGCCGCGGAGTCGAAGGACCCCTACCCAACCGATTCGCTTGGTGCAGCGTTACGACCTCAAGAACAATCACTGCTGGCGGCTGCGTTACGGTAGGGGTCCTTCGACTCCTCCGCCTCTTCGCAATGCGAAGAGGCGGACTCGCTCAGGATGACACGGTGCTGAGGATTGAAATAAGTTAGCTGGCCTTTGCGGTTTCGACCATAGCCTTACGCCGGGCGCCGAGGTTGGCGTCCATGCGCTTGACGAACTCGCGGCTCTTTTTCGTGCTCATCAGCAGCGATTCGATGCTGGCGAGAAATTCCTGGTTCTTCATTTTCTCCCGCAGCTCTTTCAGAAATGGTTTTAGCTTGAGATAAATAAAGACAATCTCCCCGCAAAAGCTGGGTTCGAGAAACATCTCACGGTTCAAGGCGCCGTGGTTCACCAGCGAGGAGGCCACGCCCCAGTATCCCAGCACCTGGCGCATCCAGTTGTTTTCGGGCGTTCCCATCGCGGCTGAGATCTTCATGAAGTCGTCGGCAGTCTGGGGCCAGAAAGTTGTCGTCCACCAGTTGCGGGCCTTGCGCAGCTCAGCTTCACGGCGGAGATCGTAGAGTTTGAGAATCAGTTGGGCATCGGCAGCGGTCGCTTTTGCCATTCAGTCCTCCGTGGTTCGTGATTTGCCGAGATCGACCCGGCTGGATCGTGAGCACAGAATGTCCGTCCAAGCGAAGCTTGGACGGGGCACCCTCGTTTACGTTGTGGATGCGGCCCCGGAAGCGGCTTCCGGGGGTATCTCGCGTTCAAAGTCGCATTCTTTATTTGGGCACGCGATCACCGGTCCCGCCTTCAGCATTTTCTCGACGAGGTATTCGCTGCCGCAGCTCGGACATTTTTCCGCCAGCGGCTTACCCGCGGACGTGAACTTGCACTTGGGATAATTTCCGCAGCCGTAGAAGGTGTTGCCCTTGCGCGCCTTCTTTTCCACCAGGTCGCCCTCTTTGCACAGCGGGCATTTCACCCCGATGTAATTCTGCTTCACGTACTTGCATTCGGGATAACCGCTGCAGGCGGTGAACTCACCAAAACGGCCGTGGCGGATCATCATGTTGCGTCCGCACTTGGGGCAGAGCTCGTCGATCGGAATATCGGGAACCTTCTTGCCCTGATCGAGGCGGCGCGTGGTCTTGCAATCGGGGTAACCGGTGCAGGCCATGAACTGGCCGAAGCGTCCGCGTTTCAGGACCATCACGCGGCCGCAGTTCTCGCAATATTCTTCCTGGGTGGTCTCCTGAATGTCAGCCGAATCCAGGTCGGGCAGGTTGATGGGATTTTCCTTGGTGAAGGTACAGCTGTCGGGATTCTCCTTGTCGTAGGAACTGCAGGCGTAGAACGACCCGTGCTTGCCCCACTTGATCACCAGCGGAGAGCCGCAGCGCTCACACTTCTCGTCGGTCGGCTTCTCCATCCGCTTGATGTTCTCCATATGCTTTTCGGCATATTTGAGATCTTTGGCGAAGCGCTTGTAGAATTCGGTGAGAGCATTAATCCAGGTTTCTTTGCCCTCTTCGATCTCGTCGAGCTCCTCTTCCAGGCGGGCGGTGTACTGAACGTCGAAAATGTCGCGGAAATTTTCCACCAGCAGATCGGTGACGACCAGGCCGATTTCGGTGGGCGAGAACTTGCCGCCCAGCTTCTGCACATACTGCCGTTCCTGAATGGTGCTGAGAATCGCCGAGTACGTGGAAGGCCGGCCGATGCCGCGTTCTTCGAGTTCCTTGACCAGGGAAGCTTCGTTGTAGCGCGGCGGAGGTTCGGTGAAATGCTGTTCCGGCTTCAGTTCCCGCAGCGTGAGCTTCTGCCCGGGTTCAAGCGGCGGCAACTTGTGCTTGAGCTCTTCTTCTTCCTCGTCTTTGGCGTCCTTCGCTTCTTCATAGACTTTGAGGAAGCCGTCGAACTTGAGCACTGAGCCGGTCACGCGGAACCAGAAAGTTTCGGCGCCGGATTTGGCGTCGATGTCCACCGTAGTCTGGTCGAACACGGCGGGCGTGATCTGCGAAGCCACGAAACGCTGCCAGATCAGCTTGTAAACCTTGAACTCATCTTCTTTCAGATATTGCTTGATCTGGTCGGGATGGCGCATCGCCGAAGTGGGACGGATGGCTTCGTGGGCTGCCTGCGCCGCCTTCTTCTCTTTATAGACGTTCGCCGTCTCCGGCAGGTAGTCCTTGCCGTATTGTGACGTGATGTATTCGCGCACTTCGGTCAGCGCCTCGTTCGAAACGCGGGTGGAATCGGTACGCATATAAGTAATGAGACCGACCGAGCCTTCTTCGCCCAGTTCCACGCCTTCATAGAGGCGCTGCGCGATCATCATGGTGCGCTTGACGCTGAAACGCAGCTTGCGCGAGGAATCCTGCTGCAGCTTGCTGGTGGTAAACGGCGGAGTCGCGTTGCGGCGCCGTTCTTTGCGATCGACGGTGCGGACTACCCAGTCGGCTTTTTCCAGCGCGGCGCGGATCTTCTCCGCGTCTTCACCGTTGTTAACTTCGACTTTCTCTTCACCCTTGCCAACGAAGCGGGCATCGAATGCCGGAGGCTTCGGTCCGGCGAGGTGAGCGTCGATGGTCCAGTACTCAACCTTCTGGAAAGCCTTGATTTCGCGCTCGCGTTCGACGATGAGGCGTAGCGCGACGGTCTGGACGCGACCGGCGGACAAGCCGCGGCGCACCTTGTCCCACAACAACGGGGAAACCTGGTAGCCCACCAGGCGGTCGAGCACGCGCCGGGCCTGCTGCGCGTCCACCAGGTTCTGATCGATGTCGCGGGGATGCTCGAAAGCCTCCTGCACGGCCCGCTTGGTGATCTCGTTGAAGGTCACGCGGCGGATGCGGTCCGGCTCGTCGCCATCCTTCTTCTTCTTTTTCTTCTTTTTGTTTCCGTCGCCGAGTTCTTCGGCCAGGTGCCAGGCGATGGCTTCGCCTTCGCGGTCCGGGTCAGGCGCCAGATAGATGTTGTCGGCGGACAAGGCCAGCTTCTTCAGCTTGGCCAGAACTTTCTCCTTGCCGGGAATGACGATGTATTCCGTCTCGAATTCGTTATCGATATCGACGCCCAGCGTGCTCTTGGGCAGGTCTTTGACGTGCCCGAGCGAAGCCTCGACGGTGAAGCCCTTCCCCAGATATTTCTGGATGGTCTTGCGCCTTGGCCGGCGATTCGACGATGACTAAACCTTTAGACAATGTGTCCTCTGATGGTGGTTACTGGTTTTGAAGCTAGCATGAATGCGGTGTGGGCAACAAGTTTTGTCAGGAAGCTGCTGGCTTCTAGCTACTGGCTTCTGGCTACTACTGTTATCGACAGCCGCTGCACCAAAGATGCCAGACATGCGTTGAATTTCCATCACCATCCCTTCCAAATTCTTGAAATCATTCAGTGCTTCAAGAATCGCAAGTCTCGGGCTAGCAGGAGGTGGCACTCCACTTCGCTTGCCGAGCCGCGAGCGATTTGCAGGAAGCGCGCCATCTCCGGATCCGATCTTCGACCGCATCCCTCAGCAATATTCGCGCCGATCGACATTGCTGCCCGGCGAAGCTGACTGGTCAACCCATACATTTCTTCCTTCGGAAAAGTTCCTGCTTCCTCTATACACGGCGAGCGTCAATTCGTGCGCCTTCTGCCAAACCCGCAAGTCTTTGAAGTCTCCTCATGCCAACCGCCGCCCTTTCTGAGCTAGAAGCCAGAAGCTAGCAGCTAGAAGCCAGAAGCTAGCAGCTAGAAGCTTTTTACAAAATTCTTCCCCGGCATCTGCTTCACTTTTCCGGCCAGCTCCAGCTCGAACAATGCGGCGAAGATTTCGGAGGACGACAGGTCCAACTCCAGCTTTTCCACAATTTCGTCGATGTGGGTGGCCTCGTCGGCTTTCAGGAGTTTCAAGATCTTTCTTTCGTGCGGCGGCAGCTCGCTTTCCCCGAATAGAGATGCAGTCTGGCCCGCCTGCGATTCATCGCTGGTTGCGGGAGTCAGCGCAAGTCGTACAGCTGTAGGGAGTTCTTCCCAAACGTCTTCCCACGTCGCGGTCAGCTTGGCGCCCTGTTTGATCAGGGTGTTGGGCCCCCAGGAGTTTTTATTGGTAACGTTGCCGGGTACCGCAAAGACCTCGCGGTTCTGTTCCAGGGCGCAGCGCGAAGTGATCCGGGTGCCGCTATATTCCGCGGCTTCGACCACCAGCACGCCGATGGAAATGCCGCTGATGATGCGGTTGCGAATGGGGAAATTTTGCGGCGCGGCAAAAGTGTTCATGGGGAATTCGGAGATCAGCGCGCCTCCCGCCGCCAGCATCTGCTCCGTGATCCGCGTGTTTTCCTTGGGATAAATAATGTCCACGCCGGTGCCGAAGACGGCCACCGTCTTCCCTTTGGCGTTGATGGCGCCGCGATGCGCCGGCCGCGTCCACGCCGCGAGCCAGGCCGCTGAAGATGACCAGGCCGCGGGCGGCCAGATCGCAGGCCAGCCGTTCCGCCATTCCCAGTCCGTAGGGAGTGGGATGGCGAGTGCCTACGACCGCGATTCCGGGCTGGGTAATCGCGTCCACATTTCCCCGTACATAAAGGACCAGCGGTGGATCGTAGATCTGCTTGAGTTGCGCCGGATAAGAGGAATCGTCCAGGCAGACGACAGCCACTCCGGCTGCGGCAACGCGTCCCATTTCGTCATGCGCCAGTTCCATCGACTGCCCCGTGCCGAGCGATTGCGCCGAAACGGTTTGAATGCCGGTGGCCTCGAGTTCGGTCAGCGATGCCTTGAAAATGTTCCCTACACCGCCAAAGTGTTCGACCAGCCGCCGCGCCCGGGTGGGACCGAGACGTGGGGTCAGGGCGAGAGCCAGCCACTGCAAGTCGAGGCTTTCGCTGGGTTTGGGGCTCACGGCCAGGGCTTCCGGCACTTCACCACCTCCACGTCGTCTGACTGGCGGACTCTTACATCCGCGAAAAACGATGTCAAGGTCACACGACACACTCCTCTGTTAGGATTGAACATTGGCCGCATGAAACGTCTTCGTATTTCCGCGATTTCCTACCTTAATACTGCTCCCCTGATGTGGGATTTCGAGCATGGAGACGCGGGTGCGATGTTCGATCTCTCATATACGGTTCCGTCGCAGTGCGCCGCCGATCTGGCTGCCGGATCAGCAGATATCGGCATAATTCCGGCGGCTGCCTATGCCAGTATTCCGGGCCTTGCCATCCTGCCCGGGGTCGCCATCGCTTCACGCAGGCCGGTGCGCTCCATCCTTCTGGTCAGCAAGGTCCCGTTGGACCAGATCGCGTCGGTTGCCCTCGACACTTCCTCCCTGACATCGGTAGCGCTGACCAAGGTTCTGTTCGCGAAGTGGTGGGGTCCAGGCAGGACGTTTACGCCCATGGAACCGAACATAGAAAGGATGATGGAGGGGCACGACGCCGGCCTGGTAATTGGCGATCCGGCACTGAAGATCGATCGCTCGCGATATCTGACCTACGACCTGGCCGAAGAATGGATTCGCCTGACCGGCAAGCCTTTTGTGTTTGCCTTTTGGGCGGTGCGCCAATCAGCGTTGAAGGATGCGCCCGCGGCCCTCGATCTGGCGGCAGTGTTTCAGGACTCGCGCGACCATGGATTGCAGCCGGCGAATCTTGACCGGATAGCTCGCGAATGGGCGCCACGCATGGGTTTGAGCGAAACCGAGATCAGGACGTATCTGACTCGCAATATCCACTATGATCTTGATCCCGCGTGCCTGGAGGGGCTGCAGCTTTTCTATCGCTATGCCAGCGAATGCGGCGCTTTGCCGGCAGCACCGGCATTGCGCTTTCTCGATGTGGCCAAAATTGCCGCCACCTAGATCTCACCTGTTTTCGCCGCCCCACCCGCATCTGAAGAGTTGTCCCTAGGTCGAAATGCCAACCCAGATTCACTTCCTGATCGCGGTTACAGTCTGGAGCCGGCTCCGCCACCTGGGTGGGGTAGGCCTGATCCTGCTGGCACTGGCGGATAACTCGGTTGTGCCCTTGCCGGGAAGCATGGATGTTCTGACCATTCTCCTCGCCGCCCACCAGCGTCGTTTGTGGTGGTACTACGCTTTCATGGCCACTGTGGGCGCGGTCATCGGCGGATACATTACCTACGGACTGGCCCGGAGGGGCGGCAAAGAGGCATTCGAGCGCAAGCTTTCGAAGCGCAAAGCCAGCAAGGTTTTTAAGCGCTTTGAACGCTGGGGATTTTTTGCGGTGGCGGTGCCGGCGTTGTTGCCACCACCGTTTCCCATTGTCCCTTTTCTGCTGGCGGCGGGCGCCATGCAATATTCACGCAAGAAGTTTGTGGCCGCGCTGGCTCTGGGCCGCGGAGTTCGTTTCACAATCGTCGCCGGCCTGGGAGCGATGTATGGCCGGCACATCGTCAGGTTCTTCTCGCAATACTACGAGCCGGCGTTGTTCACGCTGATTGGACTCGGAGTGATCGGCGGGATATTTTCGCTGATCCAGTACTACCGCTACAAGCACCGGGCCGCCACCGCTTAGGTGTCATCCTGAGCGGAGCGAGCAGTTTCGCTTGCGAAACTGCTGGCGGAGTCGAAGGACCCCTATGAGCGGATAGGTCTGCGACCTGGTAGGGGTCGCTCGACTGCGCCGGACGGTTCGCAAGCGAATCGTTCGGCTCCAGCGACGCGTTTGGGATGATACGGTTGGCAGTGGCTGCCGACTCCGTTAGAATCTCAGCAGCGGTTCGAACGCCATGTCCCTGACCAAACAGCAAGCCCTCGACCTGTTCCGCTCCGACGATCTCATCGGCATTGGCATGGAAGCTGACGCGGTGCGCCGCCGGCTTCATCCTGAAGGAGTCGCGACGTACGTTATCGACCGCAACATTAATTACACGAACTTCTGCACCGAATATTGCACCTTCTGCGCCTTCTACCGGCCGCTCAAAGGACCCGCGGCCAAAGAGGGTTACATCCTCGAGTTCGACACCATCTACGACAAGATTCGCGAAACCGTCGAACTGGGCGGCACCGGCGTGCTGATGCAGGGCGGACTCCATCCCGATCTCAAGATTGAGTGGCACGAGAAGATGCTGAGCGGCATCAAGCAGCGTTTTCCGAAAGTCCACCTGCACTGCTACTCGGCTTCGGAAGTCATCGCCATTGCCGAATACAGCGCATTGAGCATTCGCGACACCATCATCCGTCTGCGTGATGCCGGGCTCGATTCCATACCCGGGGGCGGCGCCGAAATTCTCGACGATGAAGTCCGCTACAAGATTGCCCGGCTCAAGTGCCTGACCGAGGACTGGCTCAATGTGCACCGGACGGCGCACCAGTTGGGCATGCGCACTACCGCCACCATGATGTTTGGAGTGGGCGAGAACATTGAGAACCGCGTCAACCACTTCCAGCGGCTTTACGAGTTGCAGGAAGAGACCGGCGGCTTCACCGCATTTATTCCGTGGAGCTTCCAGCCCCACAACACCGCCCTTGGCGGCCGGCACTGGGACGAGGCCACGGCAGTCGAATACCTCAAAGTCCTGGCTATTTCCCGGTTGTACCTCTCCAACTTCCTCAATGTGCAATCGAGCTGGGTGACCCAGGGGTTGAAAGTCTGCCAGATGGGGCTGCGCTTTGGCGGCAACGACGTTGGATCGGTCATGCTGGAAGAAAATGTCGTGCGCGCCGCCGGTGTGACCAATTGCACCACGGAAGAAGAGTTGCGCCGCATCATTCGCGACGCCGGCTTCAAGCCCGCGCAGCGCGACACGCTCTATCGCACCTACTTCCTGAATTAGAAGCCGCAATCGCACCCGGGCAACTCCGCAGTCGGTGTGAAACCTCAAAGTCAAATGCCTGGCCGAATCGAAGACTACGCGCTGATCGGTGATTGCGAGACTGGGGCGCTGTGTGGCAACGACGGATCCATCGACTGGCTTTGCTGGCCGCGGTTTGATTCCGGAGCCTGCTTCGCGTCGCTGCTGGGAACACCCGATAACGGATGCTGGAAGCTGGCGCCGGCGGATGGCATCACGCGGGTAGTCCGGCGTTATCGCGATTCAACTCTCATCCTTGAAACCGAATTTGAAACCCAGGACGGCGCCATCACCCTGGTCGATTTCATGCCGCTCCGCGGCAGGCATTCTCACCTCATCCGGTTGGTGCAAGGGAAACGCGGCAAAGTCCGGGTAAAGATGGAGCTCACGATACGGTTTGACTACGGTCGATCGGTGCCCTGGGTCACCCGTCTGGAAGACGGGACCACGCGCGCCATTGCCGGACCCGACATGATCGCGCTTCGCACGCCGGCGCCGCTGCGAGGCGAAAATCTTACGACCATCAGCGAATTCACCGTGGGCGAAGGTGAAACGGTCCCTTTCGTTTTGTCTTACGGCGCTTCTCACGGCCCGGTTCCGCCGGCAATCCACGCCGAACGGGCGCTCGAACAAACCGAAAAGTACTGGCGCAAGTGGGCCGGGCGCTGTAGCTATCGTGGGCCCTGGGACGAGGCAGTTTGCCGGTCTCTCATCACCCTGAAAGCCCTCACTTATCTCCCTACGGGTGGGATCGTGGCGGCTCCCACAACCTCCCTTCCGGAAAGGCCTCGTGGCGCGCGCAATTGGGACTATCGTTTCTGCTGGCTGCGAGACGCGACTTTCACCTTGCTGGCCCTGATGCATGCCGGCTACTACCACGAAGCGCAAGAATGGCAGAACTGGCTATTGCGGGCCATCGCCGGCAGTGCCGAGCAGGTACAAATCATGTATGGGGTGGCCGGAGAGCGGCACCTGGCGGAGTGGGAAGTGCCCTGGCTGGCCGGATACCAGGGAGCATCGCCGGTGCGCGTGGGCAACGCTGCCTTCGGTCAGCAGCAATTGGACATTTACGGAGAACTTGCCGATGCTCTGCATCAGGCGAGGGAAGGCAAGCTGCCGAAGAATGAGCCGGCAATAGACCTGCAGCGAACGCTGTTGGAGCACCTGGAGCACGTGTGGCAGGAGCCCGATGAAGGCATATGGGAAGTGCGGGGCCCGAGGCGCCACTTCACTCATTCCAAAGTAATGGCGTGGGTGGCGTTTGATCGCACGATCAAGAGCGCTGAAAAGTTCGGCCTGAAGGCCCCGCTGGAACATTGGCGGGCCGTACGCGGGCAAATCCATGAAGACGTTTGCCGCCGTGGCTTCGACCGCGATCTCGGCAGTTTTGTGCAATCGTACGGATCGAAGAATCTGGATGCGAGTCTGTTGCTGGTCCCCCTGGTTGGTTTTCTGCCGCCATCGGACCCACGCGTGAGGGGCACGATTGAAAAGATAGAGCGCGATCTCCGATGCGACGGTTTGGTACAGCGTTACAACACCGGTACCGCCGGCGATGGACTTCCGCCCGGAGAGGGCGCATTCCTGGCGTGCAGTTTCTGGCTGGCTGACAATTACGTCTTGCAGGGCCGGAAGGCCGAGGCGGAGAAACTCTTCGAAAGACTTCTGACGCTACGCAACGACGTGGGTCTATTGGCGGAGGAATACGACCCTGAAAGCGGGCGCCTGCTGGGCAATTTCCCGCAAGCGTTTTCGCATGTGGCGCTGGTCAACACGGCTTTGAACATCGGCCGGCAACGCGGGCCCGCCGGCCAGCGTTCGAAACCGGATGGCTCCGCCGGGCAACCTCACCGCTAAATGATCATTCTTACCCGGCAGCAGGCTTGATTTGGAACGAGGCAACGATGAGTGAAGTAACTTCCGATGCGCTGGTATTTTTTGGCGCCACGGGTGACCTTGCCCACAAGAAAATTTTTCCCGCCCTGCAACAGCTGGCCAAGCGCAATGAACTGAACATGCCGGTCATCGGAGTGGCCAAGTCAGGCTGGACCCTCGATCAACTTAAAAAGCGGGCCCAGGACAGCGTGGAGCACTACGGCGGTCTCGATCAGTCGGCGTTTGCCAGGCTCAGTAGAGTGCTGCAGTACATTGATGGCGACTACACCGACAGCGCAACCTTCAGTCAGCTGCGCCAGAAGCTTGGGACTGCCAAACACCCGCTGCATTACCTCGCCATCCCGCCGGACCTTTTTGGCGAAGTGGTGAAGCAACTCAAATCCTCCGGATGCTCGGAAGGGGCCCGGGTAGTGGTAGAAAAGCCCTTCGGACACGATTTGGATTCCGCGCGCGCCCTGAACAAAACGCTACACACGGCCTTCCCCGAGCAGAATATTTTTCGCATCGACCACTACCTGGGGAAAAACGCGGTCCAGAACATTTTGTTTTTCCGCTTTGCCAATACCTTCATGGAGCCGATCTGGAACCGGCACTACGTAGAGAGCGTGCAGATTACGATGGCGGAGAACTTCGGAGTCGCCGGCCGGGGAGCCTTCTACGAGCAGGCCGGCGCGATCCGGGACGTAGTGCAGAACCATCTGTTCCAGTTGCTCACCAACGTCGCCATGGAACCCCCTGTGGCCATGGCGAATCCCGGTCTGCAGGACGAAAAAGTCAAAGTGCTTCGTGGGATTAGGACTCTGGGACCCGGCGACGTGGTACGCGGCCAGTTCAACGGTTATCACGATGAGGCAGGCGTCAAGCCGAATTCAACCGTGGAGACGTACGTGGCTTTGCGCCTGCGCCTCGATTCGTGGCGCTGGAAGGGCGTGCCGTTCTATATTCGGGCGGGAAAATCGTTGCCTCTGACCGCCACCGAGGTGCACGTCGCACTGCGGCAGCCTCCCGCGATCTTTTCCGGCAATGCGCCGGCGCACAATTATCTGCGCTTTCGGGTTACTCCAGATCTCGCCATCGCGGTCGGCGGTCAGGTAAAAAAGCCCGGGGACGATATGGCCGGAGAGCCGGTTGAGCTTCTTGCGAGCCAGGAGTCCGATCCCGCCGAGCTATCGGCCTACCAGGAACTGCTGGATGACGCCATGCACGGAGATCCCACGCGCTTCGCCGGTGAAGACTACGTCGAGGAGGCCTGGAGAATCGTACAGCCGATCCTCGACAATGCGACCCCGGTCCAGATGTACGACCCAGGCACATGGGGCCCCGCGGAAGCCGAAAAACTCACTTCGACAGACGGCGGCTGGCGCAATCCCCAGTAGGTGTGTGGGTCGGACACTCCCTTCGACTTCGCTCAGGGCGAAGGCTTTGTTTTCCAGGGTCTCCTTCGTGTACCTTCGTGCCCTTCGTGGTTCATGGTCTCCAAACGAACCCACCACCCGTCGGACACAGCCTGCCCTGAGCGAAGTCGAAGGGAGCATCCGACCCACAGCTGGGTTCAGGTACAATAAATGGTCTTGGGCTGGTCCGTCGGGACCGACTGGAGACGATCCCTGGGCATCACGTCGATCTCGATTCAAACTCTCGCCGCTTTCGTGGCCTCGCGCGGCATCGGCCAGTACATCCGTCAGCACTTCCTCGACACTACTTTCAAGGGTCTTTATCACGCCAACGCTTTTGATATGGCGTTGCTGGTGCCCTACTTCGTGGTCCTGATCCTGCTGGCGTCTTATGGTCTGCACCGCTACGTTCTGGTCTATCTGTATTACAAGCACCGGGACAATCGCACCGTTGATCCGGCCGGCCATTTTTCGGAGCTGCCCCTGGTGACGGTGCAACTTCCGATTTTCAACGAGCAATTTGTCGTGGAGCGCTTGCTCGATGCAGTGTGCCGCCTGCAGTATCCGCTGGAAAAGCTGGATGTCCAGCTGCTCGACGATTCCACCGACGAGACCCAGTCCGTGGCGCAAGGCCTGGTCGAGCAGTATGCCGCTCGAGGCTTCCCGGTCACCTACCATCACCGCGGCAATCGTGAAGGTTATAAGGCGGGGGCGCTGGCGGAAGGCATGAAAACGGCGAAAGGCGAATTCATTGCCATCTTTGACGCCGATTTTGTGCCGCCCGAAGATTTCCTGATGCGCACCATCCACCATTTGACCGATCCAAAAATCGGCATGGTGCAGACCCGCTGGACCCACATCAACCGCAACTATTCGTTCCTTACCGAGGTTGAGGCCATTCTGCTGGATGGTCACTTCGTGCTGGAACATTCCGCACGCGCTCGCAGCAACGCCTTCTTCAATTTCAACGGCACGGCGGGCGTCTGGCGCCGCAGCGCGATTGAGGAAGCCGGTGGCTGGCAGCATGACACGCTCACCGAAGATACCGACCTCTCCTACCGGGCCCAGCTCAAAGGCTGGAAGTTCATTTACCTGCAGGATGTGGAGTGTCCCGCTGAACTGCCGGTAGAAATGACCGCGTTCAAGACCCAGCAGGCGCGTTGGGCCAAGGGCCTGATCCAGACCGCGAAGAAGGTCCTTCCCAGCGTGATCAAGAGCGATCAGCCCTTTCGCGTCAAGCTGGAAGCCTGGTACCACTTGACGGCGAATCTGAGCTATCCCTTGATGGTCGTGCTCTCGGTGCTGCTGCTGCCGGCCATGATCATCCGCTTTTACCAGGGATGGTTTCAGATGTTGTACATCGATCTGCCGCTGTTTCTCGCGTCCACGTTTTCTATTTCCAGTTTCTACCTGGTGTCGCAGCGCGAGTTGTTTCCGAAATCCTGGCCGCGAGCGTTGCTCTATCTGCCATTTCTTATGGCGCTGGGAATCGGCCTGACCATCACCAACACCCGAGCTGTACTGGAAGCCTTGATTGGGAAGAAGTCGGCCTTTGCGCGCACGCCCAAGTATCGTGTGGAGTCGAAAGCCGACCGTATTAACGCCGCCAAGTACCGGCGCCGCCTGGGGTGGGTTCCCTGGGTTGAACTTCTGATCGGCAGCTATTTCGCGCTTACGGTCTATTACGCCATCGCCAATGAGAACTACATCACCGTACCATTTCTGGTTTTGTTCGTGCTCGGATACTGGTACACGGGTTTAATGTCGTTGTTGCAAGGCCGATTCTCGGGCCTGGCCATGAGCGCTGAGACCCATACCAAGCCGTTTCCGGTGGGCGTGTAAGAGGTAGAGCACGTCCTCGCCCGCGTTTGTACTGGGACGGGCGGGACGCCCGTCCTCCATTCCATTCTTCCATTCTTCATTCAATTCCTTTCTTTTCGCAGCACGCGGGTTTAGAATCCTTACCGTTTCGCGTCCCGTCGGGCGCGAGTCATGTCGGTTCGCAAGGAGGATCCCATGCGCCACCTCACGGTAACTGCCAAAGTCGCTCTCGGCGTTCTGCTGGTTTTTCTGGTCAGCTGCGGGACCGGTCACGATGCCGATGAGAAGTACTACCTGATTTCCAACAACATTAAGATTCCATACTGGCAGGCGGGCGGGGCGGGATTGTTCCAGGCTGCGATGCAGCTCAAGGTGCGTTCCGAATTCGCAGGTCCGGACACCTACGACGCCAAGGCGGAGCAGCAGGCGTTCCAGCAGGCGGTGCAGAGCAAAGCCACTGGAATCCTGGTCTCAGTAGCGGATCCGGCCCTCATGAAGGATGACATTGATCGCGCCATTGCGGCGGGCATTCCGGTGATCACGGTGGATTCGGATGCGCCCGCCAGCAAGCGCCTGTTCTTCATCGGGACCGACAACTACCACGCCGGGCAGATTGGCGGCCAGAGGCTGGCGAAGGAATTGAATGGCAAAGGCAACGTGGTCGTGTTTACCATCCCCGAGCAGGCCAACCTGAAGGAGCGCCTGCGCGGCTACCGCGACGCGCTCGAGGCCACGCCGGGAATAAAGATCACCCGCGTCGTGGACATGAAGGGCGATTCCCGGGTCGCATTCGACACCGCCACCGAA
Source organism: Terriglobia bacterium (assembly GCA_963699935.1). Lineage (GTDB taxonomy): Bacteria > Acidobacteriota > Terriglobia > Terriglobales > Acidobacteriaceae > JAIQFF01. The sequence continues at coordinate 669,661 of CAVOVU010000006.1, read as the reverse complement.
ATCCTGGGCAATGACAAGAAGGAACACGTCGATGCTTTCGTGTGCCTGGAAGCGCTGTCAGGCAAGGAAGTCGCCACCGTTCTAAGCCAGCATGACGTCAAGGACAAGGTCATCGTGGCCATGGACACGGACGACAAAACGCTGGAGTGGATACAGAAGGGCGTGATCGCAGCCACGATCTCGCAAAAGCCCTACACCATGAGCTTTGTGGGATTGAAAATGCTGGACGACCTTTACCATCACAAGCTGTCCACGCTGACCAATGATTGGGCCAAAGACAGCTTTGCGCCGATTCCGGCATTTGTGGATACGGGATCGGCGCTGGTGGACAAAACCAATGTCGATGCCCTGATTGCGGCGAGCAAATCGGTTACCAGCAACTCAAAATAAGTTGCAATTGCAAACAAAGGGACTCCGAATGCGAAAGTTGTTGCTGGTTTGTTTTTTGTTTTCCCAACTCACATGGGCCCTGGACCGCCAACCCAACTCCGATTTTCGGATGCGCCGTCAGTCGCTGGCAAGCAAGGCAGGTGGCGGCGTTGTCCTTCTTTTCGCTTCGAATGAAGCGGAAGGGCCGAACGATCTTTACGGTTACCGTCCCGACGACAATTTTTTCTACCTCTCGGGCTGGAGCGAACCGGGAGCGGCGCTCCTGATCCTGGGTGCGGCTGATCCGAAGGACCACTCCTATACCGAGATCCTGTTTCTTCCCAATCACAATCCCTCGCAGGAAAAATGGACCGGGCCGAAGCTTGGCGCGGACAGTCCCGACGCCGGCAAGATTACCGGATTCGATCACGTCGAGGTGCTCGACAATCTGCGATCCGAACTGGTTCGCCTGCTTCCGGCAAAGAAGGCGACTGTCTATACCGACGTGGTCGCCGATGGCGAGATTTCGAATTCAGCGGCGCCTCTCGATTGGCTGAAGCGGGCCAATTCATTTCCCGTAGGAGTTTCTTTCCAGGATGTCCGTCCGATGCTGGCTTCACTCAGAACGTTCAAGGATTCGGGGGAAATCGAGCGCATCCGGCACGCGACCGACACCTCGATTGCAGCCCATTTCGCAGCCATGCGTACGGTGAAGCCGGGCGTCACCGAGCGCGAGATTTCCGCACTGATGCAATATGAGTGGGGAAAACGCGGTTGTGAGCGCCCCGCCTATGCCCCCATCGTCGGCTCAGGCTTCAACTCCACGGTGCTGCACTACTCCGATGACTCCGGCACCATGCAGTCCGGGAGACGTTGTGGTGATCGATGCCGCGGGAGAATATTCCATGTACGCGTCCGACATCACGCGGACGTTGCCGGTGTCCGGAAAATTTACCGCCCGCCAGCGGGAGATTTACGATATTGTCCTGGGCGCGCAACAGGCCGCCATGGCGGCGTTTCGCTCGGGCAAGTCCAGCCTGAGAAAAGACCAGCCGAATTCTCTCTACGATGTGGCCTACAACTACATCAATTCCCATGGCAAGGATCTGCACGGCGAGCCTCTGGGAAAATACTTCATTCACGGACTCAGCCACTACGTGGGATTGAATGTGCACGATGCCGGCGATTACAACGTTCCACTCGGCCCGGGGGCGGTGTTTACCATCGAGCCGGGAATCTACATTCCGGAGGAAAAGCTCGGGGTGCGGATTGAAGACATCCTTTACGTTGACCCGGACGGCAAACTGATCAACCTGACCGCCAACCTGCCTCACACCGCCGACGACGTCGAGCACGCCATGGCGGGTAAGTGAGGACAGGCTGGGTGGGTCGGACACTCCCTTCGACTTCGCTCAGGGGAGGCCTTGTCCGACCCACAGAGGTACTCCCTGACCCACGCGTGCCCCCCTTTTGATATCCTAGGACATCGTGCGGATGATCTGGTTGTTCCTGATCCTGGCCCTGAGTACCGTAGCTGTGGGTCTGGTCGGACTGGCGGCCTACCTTCGAGTGCGCAGCCATATGAAGGAATCGTCTTCCAGAGAGACCCATGGCAAAGAGTGACCCGAATTCGCTGTAGCCGTCGCATGCGCTTCAGACTCTGACACGGAGAACATCCAACATGGCCAAGCCCGCTAGTCTTGCCCTTGACCGAGGTAGTCGAGCTCTTTACTGGGCGGAGCAGGCGGCGATTGTAGCGAGTGCCAGCCTGTTTGTAGCCCTGTGCGCCCGTGTGACCGTGCCTTTGCCGTTTACTCCCGTGCCTTTGACCTTGCAGAATTTTGGCGTGCTTCTGGTCGGCCTCACTCTGGGAAGCCGTCGCGGCTTTGCCGCTCTGGCGCTTTACCTGGTAGAGGGAGCCTCGGGACTGCCGGTGTTCAATCCCGCGGGGGTGGGCGGTATCGCGCAGTTGTCAGGTGCGACCGGCGGCTTCCTGCTGGCTTATCCCTTCGTCGCCGGACTGGCGGGTTGGATCATGGAACGCGGCAAGGCCAGTTTCGCTCGCGCCGCTACGGCTGGCGTCCTGGCTGAAGTAGTTTTGTTCGCGGGCGGGCTTTCCTGGCTGGTGGTGCTGACCCACTCTTTCGCGCAAGCGGCGCGCTGGGGCCTTTACTGGTTCGTGTTCGCGGAAGTAATCAAGGTCATGCTGGCCGCTGGAGTCTCCACCGGATGGCAGCGTGTCCGCAAGGAGCAGGCATGAGTTTCGTCGAAACGCCTTCTGGAACGACCGCAGCGCTCGCACCCGACACCAAGGATTCGGCGCGAGGCATTGCGTCCACCCGTGAGATCAGCATCGCGCACAGTCCCGACTCCGATGACGCCTTCATGTTCTATGCTCTGGCCACCAACAAGGTGCGCGTCCCCGGGCTGCGCTTCACTCATACCCTTTGCGACATCGAGACCCTGAACCAGAAGGCGCGGGAAGGCGACGGCGTTTATGACGTCACCGCCATCTCGTTCCACGCCTATCCCTACATCCAGGATAATTACGCTCTGCTGCCCAGCGGCGGCAGTGTCGGGGATGGCTACGGCCCCATGATTGTGGCCACCCAGGGATTTTCGCAGAACGAAATCAAGCGCAAGAAGATTGCTGTCCCGGGAACTTTGACCACGGCCTATCTCGCGCTGCGGCTTTTCGCGCCCGGAATTGAAACCGAGGTTGTACCTTTCGACCAGATCATTCCCCAGGTCGTGGCTGGTAATTTCGAGGCTGGCCTCATCATCCATGAAGGGCAGTTGACCTATGCCAAGGCCGGTCTGCAACGCATTGTGGACCTGGGCAAGTGGTGGCTGAAAGTGACCGGGTTGCCCCTGCCGCTGGGTGGAAACGCCATAAAGCGTAGTCTGGGACCGGAGTTGACCGCGAAAGTGTCCGGGGCGCTGCGGGACAGTATTCAGTACGCGCTCGACCATCGCGACGAAGCCCTGGCCTACGCCATGCAATTCGCGCGCGACGTCGATCCCCAGCTCGCCGACAAGTTTGTCGGCATGTACGTCAACGAGCGCACCCTGGACTATGGACCGGACGGCCGCGAAGCCGTGCGCCGCCTGCTGGACATGGGACACAAAGCAGGAATCATTCCGCGAGCAGCAAGAGTGGAGTTTGTCTAGAAGAGCGTCTCTGGCTTCTAGCTTCTGGCCAAAACTTCAGAGGTGCGAGATTTAGCTAGAAGCTAGAAGCCAGCAGCCAGCAGCCAGAAGCTAGCTGCGCCTTATGTAGAAGCGTCTTACCTGATTTTCTCCGGGAACGAGAACACCGGGTCCACATCCACCGGCACCTTCGATGCCGCCTTCAAAGACAACTGCAAGTCTGCCGGCATTACGTCGTACTTTTTGAACCACGCTTCGGCGCGTTCACGGTTTCCGGTGGCTTCAATGTCCAGAAGTTCTTTCGCCAGGTCAGCCAGTGCGCCGGGCATTGCGGCATAGTCAATGGCGTACGTTCCCGATGATTGCCGCTTGATTGCGCCGCGCTCCAGAAGGTAGTTGAACTCCATCATCTCGGCCTGGCCGTGGGCTTCTCCGGTGCCAAAGCGTATGGTGCGGAAAATTCCGGCCAGGTAGGAAGCGTAATATTCTTCCAGCTTGTCCTTGGGCAGGATCTCGTGGTCCACCAGCCACTTCAGGCCGAACATCCCGACCACATCGGCTTTCGCCTCCTCCAAACCGCTGTATTGGGGGCCAATGGCTTCACGCACCGCCACTTTGCCCGCCGCGGTACGGGAATAGGCCGGGCCCAGTCCGTGGGCCATCTCGTGCATGATGGTGCTCAGCAGATATCCTTCAGCGGAAGCCTTGGCCGCCTGTTCCGGCGGCATCATGAACTGGGCCAGGGGAAGGATCACGTAGTTGACGCGCGCGTCCATGAAGTTCTTGAAGAAGATTTTCTTGCTGCCCTTCTGTTCGTGGACCCGGGGATCGTTGGGCAGGTTGTCGGCTACGGCCTGGTAGCCATGACGCAGATCGCCCGCGCGGTAGGGAGCATCCATGACCTCCATTGGAGTTTCAAGGCCGTGCTTGGAAGGCCGGTCCTCGGGAGCCAGCGGCAGCGCATCCTGGACGTCGGCCACATACTTCTGGAACATCGCCAGCTTGCGGCTCTCCGCTTCGTTGCGCACCAGCACCGCTGCCCCGTAAGAACCTTTCACCCCGAGGAGGCCGTCGGTATAGGTCTCGTAAGGAGCAAAAATCACATCGAACTTGGGATCTTTCAAATCGACCCAGGCCAGATCGCTTTTGAAGTAGTCATCGGTCAACAGGGCATCGGCCCGCAGACGCAGGAAATTCGCGAATGCGGGATCGTCACTCAAAGCAGCAGCTTCACGCAGGTCGCGGGCGGCCGGCTCCAGAAAGGAGCGGTAGGCGATGTGATAAGGGACGGCTTCGAGGCGGTCGCCGTGCCAGCGCACCAGCGTGGTCAAACTGTAAATTTCTTCTCTCTTCTCGGGATGGTCCTTTACGTATTGCTCAATCTGCTGGCGGGTCAGGCCCTCGGGATAAAATCCGCGGCCCGGCGGCATGGGCGTGATGCCGACAAAAGGCCGGTTCTGTTCGATCAGGTCGAAGCGCGAGCCGTTGATCCACAGATAGTGGCGCAGTTCCTGGTCCTTCGCGCTTTTGCTCGAAGCCAAAGACTGGTAGAGGCCCAGGCCCTCGGGATCGCTCTGTCGCCAGTAAATGTCTTCCAGATATCGTGAGGCATCCACCAGTTTGCCCACCAGGTTCTTCTCACGCGCGCTAAGTCCGGCGGAATGAAACGGCATATCCACGCGGCGAAATTTTGCCAGCCGCTGGGCCAGGTCGGGAGCAACCTGCATGCCGCCAGAAGCCGCGCCCCGGGCCGCTGAGCCAGTCATCGGCTTTTTACTCTTTTGGGCTGAGGCTGGTGAAATCATAAGAACGATACACAGCAGGGTAAGAAGGGAGCCCTCTTTGATCATCAACCTGATTTTAGCAGAGCTCTGTCGCAGGGCCGTGCAAGAGCAGTACTCTTTTGAGGTTTCGCCGCGTTAGAGTCAAAATCTTTTAACCGCAAAGGACGCAAAGGATGCCGCAAAGTTCGCGAAGGGGAGTCTCGTCAAGCTTGGTTTTCCTCGCTATCATGTGGACGATGCCCGCGGAAGCAAATCTGAACGGTAAGCAAACCCTGCTGGTCGATGCCGACGATACGCTTTGGGAAAACAACATTTACTTTGAGCGCGCCATCGCGAACTTTATTTCGTTCCTGAATCATCACGAGTACACGCCGGAGCAGGTGCGCGAAGTGCTGAACCAGGTGGAGCGCGAGTCCATCGTCAGCCATGGCTACGGTCTGCACAGTTTTGCGCATTCTCTGGTCCAGACCTTTGAACGCCTGGCCGTCGAACCTCTGACCCCTGCCCTGCACGAAACTATCAACGGATTCGCCCACACCATTGCCGGCCATCCGGTGGAACTCCTGCCCGGAGTGCCGGAGACGCTGCAATATCTTTCCGAGCGCCACCACTTGATTCTGATGACCAAGGGCGCGGTGCCGGAACAGACCGGCAAGGTCGAACGCTCCGGTCTTAAGGAATATTTCTCGGCGGTAGAGATTGTGTCGGAGAAGAATGTTCCCACCTACCGGCTGGTCATTTCCAAGTACGCTCTGGATCCCGATGCCAGCTGGATGATCGGTAACAGCCCCAAGTCCGACATCAATCCGGCGCTGGCCGCGGGTCTCAATGCCGTGTTCGTCCCGCATGGCGCCACCTGGGTGCTGGAGCACGAGGAAGTGGAGTCCGCGGAACCGCCGAGACGGTTGCTGGTGGTGGAGAAATTCTCCGAGTTGCAGGCGCACTTCTAGCAAGCAACCGGGGAGCTGCAGGCGGCGAACAGCAGGTTGTACGAGCTGCTGGCCGTCCGAAAAGCAGGTCCCTCCACTGCGCTCGCTGCGCTCCGCTCCGGTCGGGATGACAGGGTCTGTGTGGGAACTTAGGACTGAAGGCTGAGGGCTGAAAGCTGACGGCTGGTTTTTAGCACCAAACTAACCAACAACCTCCGTATCCCGCTGTTTCTCCGCATGTTACTCTTTTTCTGCTCTGGTTTTTTGCCCGCATCCGTGCGTGGCTATGCAGAAAAACAATTTGCGGCGGCTGCTGCGAACTGTGGAAGCCCTGTCCGATCTCGGTCCCGAGATGACGGCGGAGCGGGAGTTTCCGCAGACCGCGCGGGCCATGGTCTCGGCGCTGCTCCAGGCGGGCGGCGCGCGTGAAGGCGTGTTGTTCAGCTTCAGCGACAAGCCTTCCATGCTCTCCTCCGTGGCCTCCGAAGGCTTTGCGCTGATGCCCGAGCCCGCCATCATGCCGTTGCTGCCGAAGCACGTTCATGCCCTCACCACGGCGCACGGACCGGTTGTGCTGAAGCCCGGCTCCTATGATGTTTTCCTGAGTTCAAATGGAAATGTTGCCCCTGAACTGTTCAAGTGCGTCGCTCCGCTGAAAGTGGGCGGCAAACTTGTGGGTATGGTGGCGCTGGGCCGCCGCGAAGGCGACGCCCTCTTCGACGACGAAGACCTGGGAGCCCTCGAACTGCTGTGCAACTATGTCGCGGTTGCCATGCAGAACCACGTGCTGTCGCAGACTCTGGCGCAACGTGTTTCAGAGAATCTGCGCCTGCTGGCGTCTCTCCACGGTTTTTATGACACCGCGCTCGAAGCCTTCGCCACTGCCATCGACGTGAAGCATGTGAACATTCACGGCCATTCCCTGCGGGTGGGGCGCTATGCCTCCGCCATCGGAGAAGCCATGGGCATGGACCAAAACGACGTGGCCGCCCTGCGCTCCGCAGGCTACCTGCACGACATAGGCAAGGTTGCAGTGGACAAACGTCTGTTCGGCAAACCCAGTTCTCTCGACGCCGAAGAGTTTCGTGAAATGGCGGACCACACCGTGGTGGGACATCAGATTGTGAGCGGCGTGGAGTTCCCCTGGCCGCGCATCCCCGAGATCGTGCGTTCCCACCACGAGCGCGGCGACGGCTCGGGATATCCGGACGGACTGATGATGGACGATGTCGCCATGCCGGTACGTATCATCGGCCTGGCCGACACTTTCGACGCCATGACCAGCGAGCGGCCCTATCGCGAATCGCTCACAGTTGGAAACACGCTGAGCGAGATTGTTCGCCTCTCTCCGCTGAAATTTGACCCCAACGCCGTCCACGGACTGCTGCTGCAGATCCGGCGCGACTCCGTGGGCAGCAACCGCACTCCATTTCTTCAGGACCGCATGGCCGTCAACATCGCCCCTGGGGACATTGATCAACTGGCGGCCAGCTTACAGCACAAGGTCACGCATGGCCGCCTTTACCTGACCTAGAAGCCGCGATCGCATCCCCCCGGCGTTGGCGCAGGCGGCACCAAAAGTAACCGCGGTGTCGTCCACAGCCTGCAACTATTGCCGGATATTCACTAATCCCTGCCCTTAATTGGCCGATAGATGTTCTAGTCAGTCACCGAATCCCCATCGTCAGAGATTTTTCCATCAGCGAAACCAGAGCCGGCGCCGCCATGCGACACGACAGGTTCGTTCAGATGGGGTGTTCCAGAAAGAGGCGGTAATGTCAGCCGGGACCCAGTTGGAACCTGAAATGCTCAAGCGCCAGGCGGAGACCCTGCAAGCGATCTTCGAGACTCTTCCCCTGGGAGTGATGGTGGCCGATGTGGAGGGGAAACTTCTGTTTTTTAATCCCGCTGCTGAACAAATTCTGGGTGCGGTGGGCGGCGGCCTCATTACTCCAGACCAGACCACGGTCTATGGCTGGTACTTGTCTGATCAAATCACTCTGGTCTCGCCGGAAGGCTTCCCCCTGTTCCGGGCCAGCCGTGGAGAACAGGTCAGCGACGAACTGTTTTTTGTGCGCCATCCCAGCCGCCCGGCAGGTTTATGGATCTCGATGAGCGGCTGCCCCCTGAGAGATGGCGCCGCGCCCGTTTACGGGGGCGTGGTCTTCTTTCAGGATGTCACCCAGCGCCGCCAGGAGATCCAGGCCATCACCCTGCTGTCGCGGGTGGTGGAGCAGACCGCCGACAGCGTAATGCTCACCGACAAGCAGGGCACGATCGAATACGTGAATCCCGCATTCGTAACCACCAGCGGGTATCCAGTTGCCGAGGTGCTGGGCGCAACTCCCCGCATTCTGAAATCCGGCCTGCATGATGCCGGATTCTACAGCCAGCTGTGGAGCCGGCTGATGGGAGGCCAGACCTTTCGCGGCATGATTATCAATCGAAAGAAATCGGGCGAGCTCTACTGGGCCCAGCAGACCATCACGCCGGTCCGGGACCAGGGTGGTGAACTGACTCACTTCGTCTCCGTGCTGCAGGACATCACCGAACTCCGCAAGCAGGAAGAGCATGACTTCCAGTTGCGCCTGGCGCGAGAAGTGCAGCAGCAATTCTATGGATCCGCGCCCGCAGTCGCCGGTTTTGATATCGCCGGGTCCTCCTATCCCGCGTACGAGACGGGCGGCGACTACTTTGACTTTATTGTCATGCCCAACGGCCGCCTGGGAATTGCGCTGGGCGACGTCGAAGGGCACGGTTTTGGTTCCGCCCTGGTCATGGCCCTTACCCGCGCCTACCTCCGTTCCTTCGCCAGCCTCGATCTTGAACTGGAGCAGATTCTGGTCCGGGTAAACCGCATGCTGGCCCAGGACCTCGAACATGGTCATTTCGTTACGCTGGCGCTGGCTTGCCTTGATACCAGCCGGCGTTCCCTGATCTATGCCGGGGCGGGTCACATGCCGGGCTTCGTACTGAGCAGCACGGGAGTCGTCCAGCATGTGCTCGAAAGCAATGGGCCGCCGCTGGGACTTTTTTCCGACAGCCTGTTTTCCTGCCAGAAAGAGATCCTGCTCGAGCCCGGACAGATTGTTGTCCTGCTGACCGACGGGATCACAGAGTCTGTGGCTCACGGCGGCGAGGAATTCGGAGTGCAGGGCGCTCTCGAATATATCGCCGCCCACCGCGACGAGCCTGCCCGTCAAATCGCTGACGGCCTTCACCTTCAGGCCCGAAGGTTTGCAGCTTATGAGCCGCAGAATGACGACATTACTTCCGTCGTGCTCAAAGTTGGCCCCACCCCATAGCAGCTAAAGCATTGTCTGGATTGTACTTGGACCAACCCACGACCGCTCCCCAAAGACCGCGCCGGAGCCCGAACCATGCTTCTGAAGGACGAGAGTACCGTACTCGCCAGCAACTTTTACCCCCGCCCGGGTTAACAGTACTCAAGCCCTTCTCGGCCTGACACCCGGTCCGCATGATTGCTCTGCGACGACAGATCGCTGTTCTGGTTGCGCTATCTACTCTGGGAGCTGCCGCTTTCGTCCAACATGCGCTTGCCCATAAGAACAAGCCTGCTTCCGCCACCCCGATGGATGAGCAGAAGCGTGCGCTGCACGCGCTCAACCGGTTGGCCTTCGGGCCACGCCCCGGGGACGTCGAGCGCGTGGCGGCGATGGGGGTGGACCAGTGGATCGATCAACAGCTACACCCCGACAAGATTGACGATCGTTCCCTGGAGGCCCGGCTGGCGCCTTTTCGCACCCTGCGCATGGACACCCGCGAGATGGTTGAGAACTTTCCGCCGCCGCAAGTAATCAAAGCCATCGCCGAAGGCAGGCAGTCGATGCCTTCTGATTCCGCCAGGCGCGCGGTGTACGAGGCCCAACTGGAACGCTATCAGCAGAAGAAGGAGCGCAAGCAGACTCCGAGTGGCGATTCCCCGGCGACGGCGGCGTCCGGAAACTCAGACCCCATGAGCGACGAAGACCAGGCCCGCCGCCGCGAAGATCGTCTCTACGCCGATCTTAAAGCTGAGGATCTGCTGGATCTGCCACCTGATCAGCGCATGAAGGCGATTCTCAAAATGTCTCCCGAAGAGCAGCGTGCCATTGGAACTTCGCTCAAGGGCGACAAGCGCGATGAGTTCATGGAGGGCATGAAACCGCAGCAGCGCGAGACCATGATGGCGCTCAACAATCCCCAGCAGGTGGTGACCAGCGAACTGGTGCAGGGCAAGCTGCTGCGGGCCATTTACAGCGAACGCCAGCTTGACGAAGTAATGACCGATTTCTGGTTCAACCACTTCAACGTGTTCATCGGAAAAGGCGCTGACCGCTACCTGCTGACCAGCTACGAGCGCGACGTCATCCGTCCGCATGCTTTAGGCAAGTTTGAAGACCTGTTGGTGGCAACGGCACAAAGTCCGGCCATGTTGTTCTATTTGGATAACTGGCTGAGTGTGGGACCGGATTCCGATTTCGCCCGCGGCATTTCCAGGCACAACGACAATTACAGCTGGCGGCGACCCCGGCGGATGCGGCGTCCCGCCCCGGCGAAGCAAGCCAGGAGCAAGCGCAGCGGTCTGAATGAGAACTACGGCCGCGAACTGATGGAACTGCATACCCTCGGAGTGAACGGCGGCTACACTCAGGAAGATGTTACCGAGGTGGCCCGCGTGCTGACGGGCTGGACGCTAAAGCAGCCCCGGCAGGGAGGCGGCTTCATCTTCGAAGCGCGAATGCATGAGCCCGGTGAGAAGCGCGTGCTCGGGCACCGCATCAAGTCGGGCGGTGAAAAAGAAGGCCGCGAGGTGCTCCACATACTGGCGCACCATCCTTCCACGGCGAAGTTCATATCCACCAAATTGGCGATGCGCTTCGTCTCGGATGACCCGCCTCCAGCCTGATCGATCACATGACTCAAACCTTCCTGAAGAAAGACGGCGACATTCGCGAAGTGCTGAAAACGATGTTCCACTCGCCGGAATTCTGGGCGCCTGGGTCCTACCGGGCCAAGGTGAAGACTCCGCTGGAGTTTGTGGTCTCCGCGGTGCGGACCAGCGGCGCGGAAGTCAGCGACGCCTTGCCGCTCGCCCGGCAGCTTCAAACCCTGGGCATGCCGCTCTACGGTGTGCAGCCGCCAACAGGTTATTCGATGAAGGCGGATGCCTGGGTCAATTCCTCAGCCCTGCTGGGGCGAATGAATTTCGCGCTGGCGCTGACTGCGGGAAAGCTTAAGGGCGTACAAGTGGACACAGGCCAGATGATCGGCGCCGGCGCTTCGCCGCCGGAGCCGCAAGGGGCGCTGCTCGCGCTGGAGAATAATTTGCTGGCCGGCAATGTGTCCCGGCAAACGCACGACACGATTGCCGCACAAATGAACGATCCCAAAATCAGCCAGCGTCAACTGGACGACCCAGTGCGCCCACCGGACACAAGTGTCATCGCGGGCCTGCTGTTGGGATCGCCGGAGTTTCAGCGAAGGTAGAAGTCAGTCGTCGGTCGTTAGTCGTTAGGTAGAAGCTAGAAGGCAGGAGCCAGGAGCTGCATTTATGCTTTCTCGCAGAGTTTTTCTTCGCAACGGCGCTCTCGCAGTTGTGGGCACCGCGGCAATCCCTGCGTTTCTCACGCGTGCGGCTTTTTCGGGTGTCGGAGCGGGCGCTGGAAACAAGCGCCTGGTCGTCATCTTCCAGCGAGGGGCGGCTGACGGATTGAATATCGTGGTGCCGCACGGGGAGGCCGCTTATTACGCCATGCGGCCATCAATCAATATTCCGCGCAGCGCGGTTTTGGATCTGGACGGCTTTTTCGGCTTGCATCCAGTCATGTCAGCCCTTCAGCCCCTGTGGAACCAGCGCCATCTGGCGATCGTACACGCGGCCGGTTCTCCTGACCCCAGCCGCTCCCACTTCGATGCTCAGGATTTTATGGAGTCCGGCACGCCCGGCATCAAGGCCACCGAGGACGGCTGGCTGAATCGAACATTGCACGCTCTGCCTGCTCCCGCTGATAAGTCGGCATTTCGAGCCATCGGCCTGGGGCCGTCGCTCCCGCGGATTCTTTCCGGACCAGAACCGGCCGTGGCCGTGAACAACATTGATGACTTCGGTGTGGGCGGACGCAATCCGAATGCGACGCCTGTCTCCAACACATTTGAAGCTATGTATGCGAACTCGGTAGATTCCGTTTTGCACGGCACCGGTCAGGAAACTTTCGAAGCGGTCAAAATGATGAAGGCGGCGGACCCAGCGAAGTACAAGCCGGCAGCAGGGGCGAATTATCCCCGGGGACGTTTCGGCGAAAGCCTGAAACAACTCTGCCAGCTCATCAAAGCGGACCTGGGCGTGCAAGTGGCCTTTGCCGACATCGGGGGCTGGGACCATCACGTCAACGAAGGCAGCACCCAGGGTCAGATTGCAAATGTGCTGCGCGACTTCTCTCAATCTCTCGGCGCTTTCTGGACCGACCTCGGAGACCTGGCCGAAGACACGGTGGTCGTCAGCATGTCAGAATTCGGCCGCACCGCGCGTGAGAATGGCAACCGCGGCACCGACCACGGCCACGCCAATGCAATGTTCGTGATGGGTGGCCCGGTAAAAGGCGGGAAGGTGTACGGAAGCTGGCCCGGCCTCGATCAGTCACAACTCTATGAAGGGCGGGACCTGGCAGTGACCACCGATTTCCGCCGTGTGCTGGGCGAAGCGGTTGACCGGCACCTGGGGAACAAGGCTCTGAATCAGGTTTTCCCGGGATTCGACAACCAGCCCGGAAAGTTCTTGAACTACCTGGGATAAATGTGGGCGCGAGCGTCTCGCTCGTGCGGGTCAGTCAGAGCAAACGCACGAGTCGCCCGCGACGCTCGCGCCTACATTTCTATCATTACGTCGCCGCCTTCCACTTTCAGCGGATAGACTGCAACTCTGGCTCCCGGATTGTGCCCCGCCTGGCCGGTTTTGGGATCCCACTGCCAGCCGTGCCAGGGACAAACCACCTTGCCTCCCTCAATCACTCCCTGCCCCAGCGGGCCGCCCTGATGCAGGCAGACATTGTCCATGGCGGAGATGGTCCCGTTGACGTTGGCGACACAGATGACCTTGTCACCAAGCGGAAATTCTTTGGCTTCGCCTACCGGAGGAAGTTCGGATTGAGCGGCAAGTCGTACGAAGTTGGACATGGGACCTTTCAGAAAGAATGAAGCGAATTGCCGAGCTGTGCTCGGCCACGACAGCCGAGGGCGGCTGTCCCAGGTTGTGCTGACGACTGACGACCGCCGACTGACGACTATTTGGGCTGCAGGGTCTGCGCGATCATCACCTGGCGTTTGAAATTCTCCACCATGTTCGGGTCGAGCCGGACCTCGGTGGGACGCTTGGCCAGCGACATCTGATCAATTTTGTCCTGCAGCTTGAGCAGAGCGTAGAACAAGATTCTCCGGGCGCGGCGGGCAGCCGATCACGTAAACATCCGTGGGGACGATCTTGTCCACGCCCTGCAGCACCGCATAAGTATTAAAGGGGCCGCCTACCGAGGAGCACGCGCCCATCGAAATCACCCACTTGGGATCGGGCATCTGGTCGTAGATGCGCTTCACTACCGGGGCCATCTTCAGGGTGACGGTGCCGGCCACGATCATCAGGTCGCTTTGCCGCGGGCTGGGACGGAAGACTTCAGAGCCAAAACGCGCAATGTCGAAACGCGCCGTGGAAGAGGCGATCATCTCGATGGCGCAGCAGGCCAGTCCAAACGTCATTGGCCACACCGCAGACTTACGTGCCCAGTTGAACACGTAGTCCACCGTAGTGATCATGAAATTCTTTTCGAACTTGTTCTGCAGCCAGCCCATGTAGTGTCCTCAATCTCTGCGCCGCGCAGAGAGCATCCCGATACAATATAAGCGACCCCGACCAGTACTTCAACGGCAACGTAAAATGTGGGCGCGAGCGTCCTCGCTCGTGCGGCAGCACCGTTCCGCTGTTGCCCGCCTAAGCCGTATCAGCTACAAATGGAAGTGTCCGGAACCTACCGGGCGAACCATGCCTGACGCCGCCACAACCGCTCCCCCGGCCGACACGAACCAACCCGGTTCCTTCATCCGCTGGTGGCGCAAGGCCCGTACATCTTTCTTCTGGATGGTGCTGGTCGCATTCCTCTTGCGTTTCGGCTGGATCATTGTCGCCCACACTTACAAGTTCAAGACCTTTGACGACAACTTCAGCTTTGGCTGGGAAATGGGTCGCATCGGGCGCTCTCTCGCGCAGGGCCGGGGTTTCAGCAATCCGTTCAGCGCCACCACGGGGCCGACGGCATGGGAACCGCCACTCTATCCATTTCTTATTGCCGGAGTTTTTCAGCTGTTCGGGATCTATACGCACGCCTCGGCAGTGGTGCTGCTGGCGATCAACAGCGTATTTTCCGCCCTCACTTGCATCCCCATTTTTCTGATCACCAGACGATGTTTCAGCGAAAGGCTGGCGGTGTGGACAGCCTGGCTGTGGGCAGTGATGCCCTCCGTAATGTACTGGTGCACGCGCTGGGTGTGGGAGACAAGCCTGGCGGCGTTGCTACTTGCGCTGATTTTCTGGCTGACGCTTGACCTGGAAGAAAGAGACGGGCCCGTCCCGTGGATTCAGTTCGGACTGCTTTGGGGGATCGCGGCACTGGCCAACACTTCCCTGCTGGCGTTCCTGCCGGCTGCGGGGCTGTATGCCTGGTACCGGCGCTGGAAGCGCGGTAAACCTTCGCTGGCCGGGGTCGTGCTGTCGGCGCTGTTATTCGCCGCCTGCATCGCTCCCTGGATGGCACGCAATTACCGGACTCTGGGAGTGCTGTCTCTGCGCTCGAACTTCGGTGCCGAACTGCGCATCGGAAACGGCCCTGGAGCGGACGGGACCTGGAGGGAATATCTCCATCCCACGCAAAATGTTTACCAGATGCGACTCTACCGCGAGATGGGCGAAGTTGCGTACGTTAAGGAGCGCGAGCGCCAGGCCATCGATTTCATTCGAGAAGATTACCCGCGTTTCATGGTTCTTTGCCTGAAGCGCTTCATTTATTACTGGTCTGGAGTTCCGCGTTTGTCTGAAATTCCGGCGCTGGCGCCGCTCAAGAATTCTGTTTTTCTGGCTTCGTCGGTGCTCGCCTTCTGGGGCCTGGGACGCGCCCTGCGCAAGCGCCGGCAAGGAGCGTGGCTGTTTTTCTGGCTGATTCTGTCGTACCCGGCTGTGTACTACGCGGTCTTTCCGCATCCGCGCTATCGCCATCCCATCGAGCCGGAGCTGGGAATTCTGATGGTGTACGTGATTTCCGAAGCGCAGAAAAAGAATGCCACCCTGCCGCTGTCGCTTGCCGTAAGAACATCAACCGTCAGCCGCAGGCGAGACAAGCCAGCCGCAACAATGCCACAAGGAAGCAAATATCAACTACCAACTGACGATGAAACCCTTTGTCATGACTAGACCTGCGCGGGTTGCGCGACTTCCTGCACGGCGCCCGCGAAAGCCGCAATCGCTCGATCAATTTGCGGCCGGGTAATGATCAGCGGAGGCTGGAAGCGGATGACGTTGCCATAGACGCCGCCCACGCCCACCAGCACGCCCTGGCGCAGCAACCCGTCGCGAATGGCCTCGGCTTCGGAAGTGGCCGGCGTGAGTTTTTCATCCTTGACCAGCTCGACGCCGATCATCAGCCCCAGGCCCCGAACTTCGCCGATCAGCGGATTGTGCTTTTGCAGTTCGCGCAGCTTCGCCATGGCGTAGTTGCCGGTCTCGGTGGCGCGGGCCGGAAGATTTTCCTTCTCCATGAACTCGATGTTGGCCAGCGCGGCGGCGCAAGAAACCGGATTGCCGCCAAAAGTGGAAAGATGATCGCCGGGCTTGTAGGCAGCGGCAATTTCAGGCCGCGTGGTAAATGCGCTCAGCGGGAAACCGTCGGCAATGCCCTTCGCCGTGACCAGAATGTCGGGCTCGACGCCGTAGTGTTCGATGGCAAACATCTTTCCGGTGCGGCCAAATCCGGACTGGACTTCGTCGGCAATAAACAGGATGCCGTGGCGGTCGAGAACTTTCTTCACTTCTTTGAAATAATTGGGCGGCGGAACGATGATTCCGCCTTCGCCCATGACCGGCTCCGCGATGAATGCGGCCACGTCGTCGGCGGTGGTAAAGCGGATCACGTCTTCGATGGCCCGGGCGCACTGCCGTCCACATTCTTCCGGATCGTTTGGCCACTGCGAACGGTAGGCGTACGGCGCGGGCGCAAAAGTCACGCCGGCGGCATACGGTCCGCCGCGCTTTTTGCGTCCCATGTTGCCGGTGACGCTGAGCGCGCCCCAGCTGCGTCCGTGAAAGCTGGCGTGCAGCGCGATGAATTCATGCTTGCCGGTGTAGAGCCGCGCCAGCTTCATGGCGCCTTCGATGGCCTCGGCGCCGCTGTTGCCGAAGAATGTCTTGGTCAGACCGCGGGGCGCGATGTGCGCAATCTTCTCCGCCAGGTCGGCGACCGGTTGCACGTGATAGATGTAGGACGAGCAGTGGACCAGCTTGTCCATCTGCGCCTTGGCGGCGGCGATCACGCTGGGATTGCAGTGGCCGGCGTTGACCACGGAGATTCCGGCAAAACAGTCGAGATATTCGCGGCCGTTGATGTCGGTGACGGTAACGCCGCTGGCGCGATCGATCACAATGGGCACGACTGACTTCATGAAGCCAGTCATTACGTAGTCTTTGTATTTCTGGATGGTGTCGGACATGAATGCCTCGGTGTTTACGTAGGCCCGGACGCCCTCGTCCGGGCAGGCGAGCGAAGCTCGCCAGGGTTTTAGAAACTCTGCCGAGCTTCGCTCGGCTGGGCGGAGGAGAGCGTCCGCCCCTACGTGGCTTGTGCCGACCTAAAATTTTCGCGAATGGTCTTTGGCCCAGCGCTCGACCACGATTTTCTTTTCGGTATAGAACTCGATGGCGTCGCGTCCCTGGGCGTGCATGATGCCGAAGAAGCTGTCTTTCCAGCCGCTGAAGGGAAAATACGCCATGGGCGCGGCCACGCCGATGTTGATGCCGATGTTGCCCGCCGGCGCTTCGTAGCGGAAACGGCGCGCGGCAGCTCCGCTCGAAGTAAAGAGCGATGCCTGATTGCCGTACGGGCTGCGCTCGAGGAAGGCCAGCGCCTCGTCCATATCGTTGGCGTGGACCAGGCTCAGCACCGGACCGAAGATTTCGGTTTCGGTCAGCTCGCTGGTGGCGGGAACCGCGTCGAGAACGGTCGGCTTCACGAAATTTCCCGCTTCGCCTCTCGGAATGCGTGAATTGCGTCCGTCGAGCAGGATTTTCGCTCCTTGCTTTTCGCCGGTTGCGATCAGCGTTTCGACTCGACTCTTGCTCTGCGGCGTGATCACCGGTCCCATCTGCACGCCTTCGTCGAGTCCGTTGCCTACTCGAAGCGACGCTGCCGCTTCGGTGATCGAATCGCGAAATGTCTTCTGCGCTTCGCCAACCGTCACCGCCACGGAGACCGCCAGGCAGCGCTGTCCGGCACATCCAAAGGCGCTGTCGCCGATGATCTGCGTGGTCATCTTCATGTCGGCGTCAGGTAACACGATGACGTGGTTCTTCGCTCCGCCCTGGCACTGGGCCCGCTTTCCGTTGCTCACCGGCGCGCGCATAGACGTACCGCGCCACCGGCGTGGAACCGACAAAGCTGATGGCCCGAACCTTGGGATGATCGAGCAGCGCGTTGACGGCATTCTTGCCGCCATTCACCAGGTTCACCACGCCCTTGGGCAGCCCGATGTTCTCCATCAGTTCGAAGGCCCGCTTCATGGTGAGCGGCACGCGCTCCGACGGCTTCAGGACAAAAGTATTTCCGGTAGCGATGGCGTAAGGCAGAAACCAGAACGGAATCATGCCCGGAAAATTAAAGGGAACGATGGCGGCGACCACGCCCAGCGGCTGCCGGATCATCATCTCGTCAATGCCGCGAGCCACGTCTTCCAGGTTGTAGCCCTGCATCATGGTGGGAATGCCGCAAGCGACTTCCACGTTTTCGATGGCGCGGCGCAGTTCAGCCTTGGCCTCGGTAAAGGTCTTGCCATTTTCCGTAGTGAGGATGCGTGCAAGGTCCTCGATCTCCTCTTCGAGAATGTGCTTCAGCTTGAACAGCGGCTGAATGCGATCTTCCGCCGGAGTGCGCCGCCATTCCGGAAATGCGGCGGCGGCGGCTTCGATGGCAGCGCCGACTTCAGCGGCACTGGAAAGTGGAGTCTGGGCGATGACCTCGCCAGTAGCCGGGTTGGTGACATCGAGCCATTCGGTGGCCTTGGAATCGACCCACTGCCCGTTAACGTAGTTGGGAACTTTGGTCAAAGTCGCGGTAGCAACAGTCATAAATTTATCCCAGGGTTATTGTAGCGCCGGCCCTTCGACTACGCTCAGGGCAGGGCACCAAACCTACACGGGTTGGGCGACGGCTGCGCTCTTCTCACCAACCATCTGCAGCGCAGACTCCAGCACGTCCATGCCCTCGTCCATCTGCTGATCGGTGACGACCAGCGGCACCAGCACACGCACCACGTTGGAATATGTTCCGGCAGTCAGCGTGATCAGTCCGTGCTCGTAGCAGTATTGCGTGATCTGTTTAGTCTCCTCGGCTGCCGGCTCGCGCGTTTCCGCGGAACGCACCAGCTCGATCGCCTGCATCCCGCCCAGGCCGCGGACATCTCCGACAATGGGCCAGCGCTTCTGCCACTGCCGCGCCCGTTTCTGAAAGCGGTCTCCAATCTCATTGGCGCGGGCCAGCAAATTCTCGCGCTCAAAAATATCCAGCACCGCCAGCGCAGCGGCGCAGGAAAGCGGATTGCCGGCGAATGTGCCTCCCAGTCCGCCGGGTCCGGGAGCGTCCATGATCTCCGCGCGGCCAGTGATGGCTGCCAGCGGAAGACCTCCGCCCAGGGATTTCGCGGTCACCAGAATATCCGGCTCAATGCCGTAGTACTCGCTGGCAAAAAGATGGCCGGTGCGTCCGAAGCCGCTCTGCACTTCGTCCGCGATAAACAGGACGCCGTGCTTGTGGCAAATCTCCATCAGCACCTTGAAGAAATCTCTGGGGCGGAACGACGAATCCACCTTCGCCCAGCACCGGCTCGGCGATCACGGCGGCAACATCTTCGGAGGCGACCACCCGCTTGAAAGTGTCTTCAAGATGGCGGGCACAGAACAGATCGCACGACGGATACTTCAGCGAATACGAGCAGCGATAGCAGTAAGCGAACGGAATTCGGTAAACATCGCCCGGGAAGGGCGCAAAGCCAGCCTTATAAGGATGCGTCTTGCTGGTCAGCGACAGCGCCATCATGGTGCGCCCGTGAAAAGCGTCCTCAAAAGCGATGATGCCGGACCGTCCAGTATGCGCACGCGCAATCTTCACCGCGTTTTCGACAGCTTCAGCACCGCTGTTCACGAACAAAGTCTTCTTCGGAAACTTGCCCGGCGTGACCTGGTTCATGCGCTCGGCAAGCCGAACGTATTCCTCGTAGGGCGTCACCTGGACACAGGTGTGAAGAAAGCGATCGGCCTGGTTTTTCACCGCGGTGACCACAGGCTCGCGACGGTGTCCCACATTCAGGCAACCGATGCCGCCGGCAAAATCCAGATAGCGGTTGCCGTCCACGTCTTCAAGCCAGGCATCTTCCGCCTTCGCCACATAGACCGGCGTGCCAATCGACAGCCCGCGCGGGATGGCGTCGGCGCGGCGCTGAGCCAGAGCTTTCGACTTCGGTCCGGGAATCGGAGTTCGTAGTTGAATCGTTGCCATGTTCAGTTCTCAAAATCGTCGTTGGTCGTTGGCTTCGAGATAGACCACGGAGGACACTGAGGACACAGAGGAAAATCGTTTCGGGCGTTCTCCGTGTCCTCTGTGTCCTCCGTGGTTAATTCTCAGTACCAGCCAATCGGGGCCTCGTTCAGATTGATGTGTACCTGCTTCGTTTCCAGATATTCTTCGATCCCCCAGGGTCCCAGTTCGCGCCCGAAGCCGGATTGCTTGTATCCGCCCCAGGGCGCTTCCACATACGTCGGCTGCATGTGATTGACCCAGACGATTCCGGCACGCAGCGACTTCACGGTACGGAAGGCTTTGAAGATGTCGCGCGTCCAGACCGCAGCTGCCAGTCCGTAGGGAGAATCGTTGGCGATTTTCACCGCGTCTTTTTCGTCTTCGAACGGGATCACCGCGGCCACCGGCCCGAAGATTTCTTCGCGGGCGATGCGGGCGCTGTTGTCGAGATCGTAGAAGATCGTGGGCTCCACGTAGTAGCCTTTGGCAAATTTCTCGGCGCGTCCGCCGCCGGATGCGAGCTTGCCTTCTTTCTTTCCGATCTCCTGATAGGAGCGGACGCGGTCGTACTGCTCCTTGCTGACCAGCGGTCCCATTTTCGTGTCGCGATCGAGCGGCGCGCCCAGCTTGATGGTCTTGGCTTTCGCGGCCATGGCATCGACAAACTTCTTGTAGATTGGCTTCTGCACCAGAATGCGGCTGCCGGCGGAGCAGACCTCGCCCTGATTGATGAAGACGCCGAAGAGCGCGCCGTCGATGGCGGCTTCGAAATCGGCGTCGGCGAAGAAAATGTTGGGCGATTTGCCGCCGAGTTCAAGAGTGACGCGTTTGACCGTGTCGGCCGCCTGCTTGACGATGATCTTCCCGACCGCCGCGCTGCCGGTGAAAGCAATCTTGTTGACGTCGGGATGCTGCACCAGCGGCGCGCCGCAGGTCTCGCCGAAGCCGGTGATGATGTTGACCACGCCCGGGGGCAAGCCGACGTCGCTCAGCCAGTTCGCCATTTCCAGCGCGGTGATCGGAGTCTGTTCGGCCGGCTTCAGCACGCAGGTGCAACCCGCGGCCAGCGCGGGCGCCAGCTTCCAGGCCGCCATCAACAACGGATAATTCCACGGGATGATCTGGCCCGCGACTCCGATCGGTTCCTTGAGCGTCAGGCTCATGGCGTTGTCCGGAACCGGATTCACGTATCCGAGAATTTTCGTGGCCAGTCCGCCGTAGTACTCAAAGCAGGTGGCAACGTCGGTGATGTCGTATTCCGCTTCGACGATCGGCTTGCCGGTGTTGCGGGATTCCAGTTCCGCCAGCATCGCCGTGTTCTGGCGAATCTTTTCGGCAAGACGGAAGAGCACGCGTCCGCGTTCCTGGGCTGTCGTCGTGGCCCATGGGCCATCTTCGAAAGCGGCTTTGGCGGCGGCGACGGCGCGGTTCACGTCGTCGGCGTTGGCGTCCGGGGCCTGGGCGATCACTTCTTCGCTGGCGGGATCGTAGACCGGAAAAGTTTTGTTTGATTTGCTATCGACCCACTCGCCGTTGATGTAGAGCTGGTAGGTGCGTACGTCGGTTTTCACTCCGCCGGGCATGAGGACTCCTTCGATGTCGAATTACTGCCGAGCTTCGCTCGGCCGCACGGGCGGGACGCCCGCGCCCACATGTTTTGCTTTGCGGCCGCCGTATACGTAGAAGAAGAATGCCGCCAGTCCGATGAAGAACAGCGTGCCGCCAAACATCCATACTTCATACGACCACAACGAACTGATCTGCTGTGCCGGGAAAAATACCAGCACGATTCCCAGCGTCGTCGTCACCAGGCCGCTGATGCCGGCAAGCATCAACGTCGTCTTGCTGTAGTGCCCCGGCCCTGAGCAAGTGTTCAACGCCAGTTTGATCAGCGCGGCAAACATGTAGAGGAACGGTATCAACTGCAACACCACCGCCAACGACAGCATTTTTTGAAACGTTTCCTGCACTCCGGCGCCGACGAAGTTCATCACGATCAGAATCATCGAAACCGCGGCATGAACAATCAACGCGGCATAGGGGGTCGCATAACGGGGATGCACTTTCCCCATCCACGCCGGCATGTACGAATCGAGACCGGCGACGAAGGGAATGCGGGCCGAACCACCCAGCCAGGCCGAGCCGATTCCGGCGATCGAAAAACTCAGCAGCAGCGCGAACGGAGCCAGTATCCAACCCGCTCCTACTCTTTCCGCCATGCTGCCCACCGCCTGCACGATGCCCTGCAGCACGCTGATCTGATCTTTGCTCACCGCAATCAGCAGGGTGAGCGTGGCGCCGATATACAGCAACCCGGAAAGCACTCCGCCCCAGGCCACGGCGCCCGGCAAGGTGCGCTGCGGATCCTGGATCTCGTCTCCCATGACCGAGGCCAGTTCCAGGCCCACCAGTCCAAAACAAATTACGCCAAACGAGTTCAGCACGAAGCGCGGGTTCGCCGGAATCCGGAAGTCGGCGGCGGTCACCGTGGTGCCAAATCGCATCCAGATGACCAGTCCCAGTCCAATCAACGTGGCGGCGGCGATGCCGGTTCCAATGCCGCCCAGATTGTTGACCCACTTCCCTACGCCCAGGCCCACGATGTTGAGCACCACCAGAACGACCAGAAGCAACAGCGACGCGACCAGCGCAAAGGGCTTGTTGTCCGCCAGTGCCTGATGGTTGGGGCCGAGAACAAACACCGATACGCCGACGAAGTACAGCATCACCGTCGGGACGTACAGCATGTTGTTCGTCCAGTAACACCAGCCCGACAGAAAGCCGTGAAAGTCGCCGAACACTTCCTTCGCCCACAGATAAACGCCGCCTTCTCCGGGATAGCGGTGGGCCAGTTCGATGACGGCGATGCCTTGCGGCCAGAAGAACAACAGCAGCGATACGATCCACAACCAGACTGTGACCCCGCCGTTGGCCGCAATCGACGGGACCACATTCAGATTGAAGATAGCGACCACGAACAGCAGAACCAAATCCGCGCGGCCGAGAACGCGCTTGAGGTGCGGCTGGTCAGGATCGTTCGCGGACAATCTAGCTCCTCGATTTAGGGGTGCCGTAGCGCCGCCGTCCCGGCGGCGCTACAAAAACCTTAGTGCGCTACGGCCACTACTTCTCCGACGCGCTCCTGCTGCGCTTTTGCCAATGCCGGCGCCACATCTTCAAACGCAGACAAATGTTTGTCGATATCGGCCTCGGTGTGCTGGACAGAAATTGTCCACTGCTCGTCCCACCAGTAAGGCTGCGCCATCACGCCGCGGTTGACCATGGCGAACCAGTAGTGCCGCCACAGGTCAACGTCGATGGCTTCCCAGTCGCGGTAGTTGCGAATCTCCTGGGGATAGAGCATCAACGCTCCGTTGGCTCCGGCGCTGGCGATGTAAGCCTGCAATCCCGACTTGGCCACGATCTTCCTGTAGCCTTCAGTCAGTTTCTTGCTGAGCTTGTCCACATGCACGTAGTTCTCGCGGGTGAGAACTTCGCGAAACGTAGCCAGGCCCGCCGCCATGGAGACGGGATTGGTGTTGTAAGTTCCACCGTGGAAGACCTTGTGCTCCGAAATCAGGTCCATGACGGATTTGTGCGCAAGGAAGGCCGCCAGCGGCAAACCACCGCCAATCGACTTCGCCAGGCAAATCATGTCCGGCTGCACGCCGAAATATTCGGAAGCGCCGCCCCATCCCAGCTTGGCGCCGGTCTTCACTTCGTCGAAGATCAGCAATGCGCCGTTTTTCGTGGCAATGTCACGCAGTCCCTGCAGGAAGCCAGCCTGCGGCATACACAGACCGACGTTCATCAGGATCGGCTCGAGGATGATGGCCGCGATTTCGCCTGGGTTTTGCTTGAAGCGCAGTTCCACGCTGGCCAGGTCGTTGAAAGTCGCAATGGCCACATTCGCTAAGGAAGCTTTCGGAACTCCAAGGCCACCGGTGACAGAAGTAGGCGCATTGATGTCGCCGTAGTCGGGCGCGTGCGGCTTCACGCTGACCAACGCTGCGTCGTGCAGGCCGTGATAGGCGCCTTCGAACTTTACGATCTTGTCGCGGCCGGTAGCGGCGCGTGCCAGCCGGATGGCGTGCATGGTGGCTTCCGTGCCGCTGTTGCCGAAGCGCACCATCTCGACTGGAAAGCGGTTACAGATTTCCTCGGCCAGCTCCCACTCCATATCGTGAGGCATGCCGAACATGGTGCCGGTGCTGAGACGCTTTTCGACCGCCTTCATCACCGCGGGATGGCAATGTCCGGCCATGATCGCGCCGAAACACAAGATTGTGATCGATGTATTCGTTGCCATCGAGATCGCGGAACTTGCTGCCCGACCCTTCTTTCACAAAAATCGGGTAGGGATCGTAAGCGCGGTAGTTGCTGGCTACGCCCAGCGGAATGCGTTTGAGGTTTTTCTTGTGAGCGGCGGCGGATTTAGGCGTGCGGCGCTCGAAAGTTTCGAGCTCTTGCTGCAGTGCGGGGTACATCGGGTCTCCAGGAATGGCTCAAGCCGCTCTGATTGCGGCCATTAGAATGCCCGGGCGACCGCGGCCGCCCGGGTTTGAAAGCTGTCTTTACTCTAACGCTTTCCGGCTAGAAGTAGAACTTCAAGGCCAACTGAATCAGGCGCGGTTGCTTGGCCCGTATGATGCGGCCAAAATCCGAACCGTCGGTTGTGTTCCCGTCCGGATTATTGAACTGCGCATGGTTGAAGAGGTTGAAGAACTCGGCGCGGAATTCAAACCGCTTGCCCTCTCCCACCGGCAGCACCTTGTGCACGGCAAAGTCAATGTTGTTGACGGGCGGACCGCAGCAGATTGTGCGCTTGGCGTTTCCGATCCGGCCAAACAGGCTCGGATCGTAACAATTGAACGCGGCGCCCGCAGAACAAGGGGCTCGCTGTCGTCGGAAGCATTTTCCGTGAAACTGTTGGGATCGAACCAGTAGCCGCCGCGTGGTTTTCGGATCTGTTCTGTGGAACGGCGCCAGTTGATCAGGTTCTCCCGGATATTCGAAGAACGCGCTGTACATCAGTTCGTTGTCGGCGGACGAAGTGATGCGAATGGGGAACCCCGACTGGTAGGTGTAGATCCCCGAAAGATCCCAATCGCTGAGCACCTTGCCGGCGAAGCCTGAATACTTCGGGATCGGCAACTGCCACACGTAGCTGAGCACCAGGCGGTGGCGGGCGTCGAACTGGGAGAGCGAGTAGGTCCCGCGCGGATCGAGCGGATTCAGCTCGCCTTCAAAGCTCGAAGCCTGGTCAAACGACTTGCTGAAGGTATAGGCCATCTGCGCCTGCAGCCCGTGCGAGAAGCGTTTCTCCAGCGACACCTGCAGCGAGTTGTAGTTGGAATTGGCAATCGTGTCTTCGGCGAAGATGCTGGAGAACACCGGCGTGCCATCCTGCGGGCATCCGGTTCCATCGAGCGGATTGCAGTTCGGAGAAGAGTAAGGCCGCAGTCCGACCAGGGTAATTCCGCCCGGAGCGACCGAGGAGATCGGAGTGCCTGCCGCGATGGTCCTGGAGCCCGCGGGCCCATAGGGCAGATGCAGTCCGCCGGGCGGCGCGACTGTCGGCGTGCCGCCTTCATCGGTGGGAATGAAGAAGGCGCTGTCCGCGTAGAACTGGCCGCAGGTCAGATTGTCATCGCCGTAAATGTTGGCCATGTTGTTCAGGTCGATGCAGGACTGGGCATTGCCGAAGTTCACGTCGTGACTGGCCAGCAGGCGGTGGCCCTGCGATCCCACATAGCCCACCTGCAGAACCAGGTCCTTGGTCAGCTCGCGCTGGATATTCAGGTTGTACTGGGTCGAATACTGGGTCCGCAGATGCGGCTGGAATTGACCGTAGAGCAGGATGCGGGCGGTAGAGCGCCCAGTCCACCGGCTGTCCCCGCGGAGGATCGAGAATCCCGTTGAACGGATTGGGCTTTTGCGTGCCGTCCTGCTGCAGGTAAGGCGTGTTGAACAGCGGAGCGTTGATGATGTTGCTGCCGCCGAACGGAGGCTCGGCGCTGAACTGCTCCAGCACCAGTTGCTCCATCGGGTTATAGAAACAGCCCCCAGCCGGCCCGGATGCTGGTCTTGCCGGAATCGCCCGGGCTCCACGCAATTCCCAGCCGCGGAGCGAAAGGTCTTGTAATAGGTGCTGGTCAGGCCCGCTGGCACGCCCGCGTCGCCGGGCACCACCAGGCCGGTGGGAACCACGCCGGTGTTGTTGCAATCCGGGTTGGCCACTCCGGCATTCTGGAAAATCGTGGTCATCACCGGATCGGTGAACTGGCAGGGATAAATCGTGCTCACCTGTCCGGGGCGGAAACTCTGCACGTGCTTGCTGATGTCGGTGAGCGGAGTAAACAATTCCCAGCGCAACCCGTAGTTCAAGGTCAGGTTCTTCCTGATCTTCCAGCTGTCCTGTGCAAACAGGGCAAAGATCGTGCTGCGCACGTTTTCCACCTGCGCCGAGCCCTGGCTGAAGCTGTCGGGCAGGCCCAGCAGATAGTTGGGCATCAGGTCATCGCTGCCCACATCGTTGTTGCTGCCGCCGTAGTAGCTGTAGAGACCGTTCACGTTGTAGTACAGGGTCTGATCAAAACGCTGGCGGCGAACATCGGCGCCGAACTTGAAGGTGTGGCTTCGCCTTCACCCAGCTCAAACTGTCCGACCACTGGAAGGTGTTGCCGATCTGCGGAATTTCGCCTTCGAAGTTGTTGCCGTAGGAGAACAGGCCCGAAACGTCGACGAAGGGCACGCCTTCACGCCCGGCGCCCAGCCGGGGATGGATGCCGGTATCGTTGGCGGCAGTTCCGTCGCTGAAGCAGGCATCCGCCGGAACCGTGGCGCAGGAGTCCTGCACCAGGTTGGTGTGCTGCGGGTGCAGAAAATTCCTCTGGGCCTCGCGGAAGTAAGTGAAGTGGGCCTCGTTCACCAGATTGTTGCTGATGGTCCAGTTGTGGTGAGGTTCCATTGCTGGTACCGGTCCTTGGTATTGGCGCCAAAACCCAGCGTCGGTGGCGCCGCCCGCCTGAAAGCGCGAATAGGGATCAAACAGCGTGCTGTCGTCGAAGTAGTAGTAGGCGGAGAAAGTCTTGCTTGTCGTTGATCCGGTGGTCGAACTTGACCGTGAACTGGTCCGTGCGGTCCTGGTGAATACCGGAGACGGTCTGGAAGGTTCCGTCGGGGCGATTGGAGGCGGGCACGAACTGGTTCATCAAGTCCACCGCGGTCGGGTCCATGCACTCGGTGGGAATCGACGTTGCCCGGGAAAATGATTCGCGAAATCGTGTCCCGGCCGCGATCGGGACGCCGCCCGCGGTCTGCGACCGCAGCAGTGCAGCCCGGGCGGGCGTTCAGACGTGTCGGCTACGGTCTGGTCGTTCAGCGTGCCGGAAAATACGCTCTGGCCGGAGAAATCGCCCGCGCGTTCATCGGCCGTCGGCACCGTGAATCGAGTCTGACGAAATTCCCTGCCGGATGCGGCGGCCTTCGTACGAGGCGAAAAAGAATGTCCGGTCTTTCTTGATGGGGCCGCCAAAGGTGCCGCCGAACTGGTTCTGTTTGAAGTCAGGCTTCTCACTGTCCAGTGGACCGGTCGCATTCAGCACCTTGTTGCGGAAAAATTCGTACACGTTGCCATGAAAGTTATTGGTCCCGGACTTGGTCACCACGTTGACCACCGCGCCGGAGTTGCGTCCGTATTCCGCATCGAAAGTGTTGGTCAGCACCCGGAACTCTTCGATGGAATCGGGCGTGGGCTGCACGGCGGGCAGGTTGGCGAACTGGTCGTTGGCGTCGCCGCCGTTCACGCTGAAGTTGTTGGAGCGCCCGCGGCCGCCATTCACCGAAACCACGCCGGCGTTGTCGCTGCCGTAGAAAAGATCGGTACCGGTCTGCGACTGCACTCCGGGCTGCAACTGCAGCAACTGGTAAGTATCGCGCGCGTTGAGCGGCAGCTGGGAGACAGCGCGCTGGTTCACCACCGCGCCCATCTGCGTGCTGGTGGTCTCGACCAGCGGGGCTTCGCCTGTGACCTCGACGATTTCCTGCGTGCCGCCAATCTGCAGGGTGGAGTTCAGAGTGACCACCTGGTTGACCTGAACCACTACATTCTTCTGCACATTCTTCTTGAAGCCGCGCTGCTCAAACTCCACCCGGTAGCTGCCCGGCTGCACCTCAACCAGAACGTAGTCGCCGCTGTCGCTGGTCATGGCTTCGCGAGTGGACGCCGGTGGCTTCGTTCACCAGCGTGACCTTTACGTTGGCGAGAACCGCGCCGCTGGGGTCGGCGACCCGGCCCAGGATTCTGCCGCCCGTGCTCTGGGCCAGAAGGTAGGTGGAGGAGACAAGACAAAGGACGACGAGCCAGCGGCTCGTCCAGCGCGCTTTCGACGAAGACATGGGGAATCTCCGGGCTGCGGGTCGAAGTTTCAATTTGAAAAAGCAAGGCTTGTGCGTACCGCAAACCTTGCTATAATCGCGCAAGGTTAGAGGCAATATCCGCAAACTGTCAAGCAAAAAATAGCGCTACGACTGATCGGTAAATTCGTGGGAGCAGGTTTCGGGGATGAAACCGGCGGAGCAAAAACCCTACTTGAAAATCGGCGATGTGGCGCGCCTGGTGGGCGTTTCTCCTTCGGTCATTCGCTCCTGGGAAAGCCTTGGCCTTACCCGTCCCCACCGCACCGCCAGCAAGTACCGCCTGTACGCGCCGGAAGACGTGAAGCTGCTCAAGCGGGCGCGCTTTCTGCGCAAGGTGCGCGGCCTGAACGCGCCTGCCATCGTGCAACTGCTGAAGCGCGACGGCCTGCTGCGGTCCTCGTCGAACGGAGCCTCCAGCGCCATCGGTACGCGGCTGCGCCAGTTGCGTAGCCGCCGCGGGCTTTCCCTGGCGCAGGTGGCGAAGACCGTCGGCATCTCAGTGGGGTTTCTGAGCGCGCTCGAACGCTCGCACATGAGCGCTTCGGTTTCGACCCTGCGCAAGCTGGCGCGCTTCTACAAAACCAACATCCTGGATTTCTTCGATCCCGCGGAATCGAATATCCGGCTGGTTTCTCCCGACAAGCGCAAGGTGCTTGAAGCTGGCCCCGGCGTGCGCATGGAATTGCTGGCCTGGGGCAACACGGTGATGGAACCGCACCTGTTCCGCATCGCTCCTCACTCCGGCAGCGGCGAGTCTTACCATCATGAAGGCGAGGAGTTTTTGTACATTCTGCAGGGAGAATTGCAGATTTCTCTCGAGGAAGAGGAGTACCATCTGCAACCGGGCGACAGTTTCTATTTCGAGAGCGCCACGCCACATCGCTGGAAAAATCCGGGCCGCAGTGAAACCTGGGTGCTGTGGGTCAACACGCCGCCTACTTTCTAGCAGGCGGCGAAATTCTGCGAAACGAAACACAGGAGCAAGCCTTGGTCGAATCCGAAAAGTTTCATATCGGCTGGCGTGATGTTCTTTCTCTAGTCTTTCTTGCTGTCCTCGCTTCCTGGTCCAGCGCCTGGGCGCGGCCGGCAGTAACGGCGGACACGGTCATCGTGAACGCGCGGATTTACACCGTCAACGCCGGGCAGCCCTGGGCGGAAGCGCTTGCCATCGGCGGCGATAAAATCCTCGCCGTAGGGAGCGCGAAAGAGATTGCCGCCTATCGCGGACCTTCCACCAAAGTGATCGACGCTCAAGGTAAGTTGGTCCTTCCCGGTTTCGTTGACTGTCACATCCACTTCATGGAAGGTTCTCTCGGTCTCACCCAGGTGGATCTCAACGGATCGAAGTCTGTGGCTGAGATTCAAAAGCGGGTGAAAGCGTACGCCGACGCTCATCCCGAAGAGAAGTGGATTCAGGGCATGGGCTGGACTTACCCCACCTTCGGCCCCTCCGCTCTGCCGGACAAAAAGTTTCTCGACGAAGTCGTTCCCGATCGTCCGGTATTCCTGCGCGCCTTCGACGGCCACAGTTCCTGGGCCAACAGCAAGGCGCTGGAAATGGCGGGCATCACGCGCGACACGCCCGACCCTCCCAACGGCAGGATCATGCGCGATGCCAAAGGCGAAGCCACGGGAGCGCTGCAGGAATCGGCCGACGACCTGCTCGACAAGTTCACTCCCAAGCCGACCCGCGAAGAACGCCTGGCCGCCCTTCGCCTGGGAATGCGCGAGGCCAACAAGTTTGGCCTGGTGCGCGTGCACAGCGCCGGCGGGGATTTCGAATACCTCGACCTTTATAACCAGTTGCGGCAGAAGCAGGAGCTGACGCTCCGGTTCTACATCGCTTACTTCCTCGATCCGCCCGAACTCAAACCGGATGAGATCGCAAAGATCGAGCAGGCGCGCCGTACTTATCACGATGACTGGATTTCAGGCGGCGTGGTCAAGACCATGCTCGATGGCGTGGTGGAAGCCCACACCGCGGCCATGCTCGAACCCTACAGCGACGATCCGACCAAGATCGGCAAACTTTTCTGGGACCCGGCGAAATACAAGCAAGCCGTCACCGAACTCGACCGCCGCAAGTTACAGATCTTTACTCATGCCATCGGTGACAGGTCCGTCCGCCTTGCTCTCGACGCCTATCAGGGCGCGGCGGAAACGAACCACACCCGCGACATGCGTCCCCGCGTCGAGCACATCGAGACCATCAGCGCGCAGGACATTCCACGCTTCGGCAAGCTCGGAGTCGATTGCCAGCTTCCAGCCTCTGCATGCCTATCCCGATGAAGACACGATCGGAATCTGGGCGCGCAACGTGGGCCCGGAGCGTGCGCAACGCGCCTGGGTGTGGCACAGCATCGAGAGCACGCGGCGGAGTGCTTGCCTTCGGCAGCGACTGGCCGGTGGTCACGCTGAATCCCTGGCCGGGAGTGCAGAATGCTCTCACCCGGAAGACGACGGAAGGCGATCCTCCCGGCGGCTTTGTGCCCCAGGAGCGCGTCAGCCTCGAAGACACCATCAAGGCCTATACTCTGGGCGCGGCATTTGCCGGGCATCGTGAAAAGACGGAAGGTTCGATCGAACCCGGCAAGCTGGCCGATCTGATCATACTTTCCCAGGACCTGTTCAAACTCGATCCCAGCAAGGTCGCTGACATGAAAGTGTCGTTGACCATGGTTGGCGGAAAAGTCGTCTATCAGGAGCCCGGGCAGCCAGCTAGAGCGGAGATGAAGTGATAATCCGGCGTTTCGCGCTTTCGCTTTCACTGTTTGCCGCCGTGGCCCTCCTCGGTTCCTGCGGCAAGAAAACTCCCACGCTGAACCTGCTGGTCTGGGAGGGTTATGCCGATCCGTCGTTCGTGCACGCGTTCGAAGAAAAATACCATTGCAAAGTTTCCGCCTCCTACATGGGATCGAGCGATGAACTGGTCGCCAAGCTGCGCGGCGGCAGCGCGGGAAATTACGATGTGATCTCGCCTTCGAGCGATGTCGCTACCTCCATTGCCGAGGCTGGATTGGTCCTGCCGCTCGACCTCTCGCAGATTCCCAGCTACGGTCAACTCTCTCCCCAACTCACTTCGCTGCCCCTGGTGCGCATCAAAGGACAGGTGTACGGCGTGCCCTTCATGTGGGGACCGGACCCGCTGATCTACGACACCACAGTTTTCCCCACGCCGCCAGAGAGCTGGACCGTCCTCTGGGACCCGAAGTATCGCGGCAAGATTTCCGTGTGGGACGACCTTTCGACGGTGTACATGGCGGCGCAAATCCTCGGCTACGACAAGCCCGACCCGTCGCAACTCTACAATCTTACCGACGAACAGCTCGACGCCGTCAAGAAGAAGCTGCTGGAACTGAAGCCGAACATCCGGAAAATGTGGTCCACCGGCGGCGAACTGACCAATCTCTTCCAGAATCACGAAGTGGTCGCGGCCATGGGCTGGCCGCTGATGACCAACCAGCTCCGCAAGATCAATTTTCCCGTCGGCGAAACCATTCCCAAGGAAAACACCACGGGCTGGATCGATCACCTGATGATCACGGCAGGCAGCGAGAACAAAGACCTGGCGCACAAATTTCTGGAGTACATGGTCGAGGCGCAAACTCAGAAGAAGGTCACGGACGTTACCGGGTACACTCCGGCAAACCCGCAGGCGGCACAATTCATGACTCCGGACGAGATTAAGAACTTGCACCTCGACGACGTGGACAATTATCAGAAGCGTCTTTACTTCTGGCAGAATGTCCCGCGCCGCGCCAAGTACAACGAAATCTGGAACGAAGTAAAAGCAGCGCAGTAATAAAAGTAGCGCCCGCATCCTGCCAGCTGTCTCGGGGGCGTCCCGCCCGCGAGCGGAGGACAGGATGCCGACGCTACGAAATGCTTACCTTACAACCTTGGCCACAGTGAGCGAACCCGCGACCACCGGTACGGCGCCAACGTCGGCCCCGCTGCTCGACATCCGCAATGTCGCCAAGTCGTTCGGGAAAAATACCGTGCTGCGTGACATTTCTCTGCAAGTCGCCGAGGGTGAATTCCTCACCATCCTGGGTGAAAGCGGTTCCGGTAAAACCACACTGCTCCGCATCATCGCTGGTTTCGAAGCCGCGACTTCCGGCGAGATTCTCATGGGCGGCGAGCGCCTCGACAACCTGCCGCCCTACCGGCGCCGGGTCAACACGGTTTTCCAGCACTACGCCCTGTTTCCTCATCTCACGGTCGCGGAAAATGTAGGCTACGGATTGAGGGTCGCAAAGTTGCCGCAGCAGGAAATTGCGACGCGCGTGGAACAGGCATTGGACATGGTGAAGATGACTGCCTACGCCGCCGCCAAGCCGTCAAAGATCAGCGGCGGACAGCAGCAGCGTATCGCCCTGGCGCGCGCCCTGGTGAACCGTCCCCTCCTGCTGCTGCTGGACGAACCGCTCTCAGCTCTGGACGCCAATCTCCGCCGCCAGATGCAGGTGGAACTGAAATCGCTGCAGCGCGAAGTCGGAATCTCGTTTGTCTTCGTTACTCATGACCAGGAAGAGGCCATGGTCATGTCCGACCGCATCGCGCTGCTGCGCATGGGCGAACTCGAACAGGTCGCTTCTCCCCGGGAGATTTACAACCGGCCGGCCACCGCCTACACCGCCCAGTTCATCGGCCACACCAATCTGCTCAGCGGCGAAGTCAAGGATGGAGTGGCACGCTGTCACTCGCTCACCTGGCGGACCGGATTGCGCGACGGCCCCGGCCTGTTCTCACTGCGTCCGGAAAATATCCGCATCGCAGGACCCGACAGCGTCAGCGCCGGCGTGCGTTTTCGCGCGAAACTTTTGCGTCAGGCCTTTCACGGGGCCACGGAATTACTGCAGGTTGAATGTGCTGACGGCCTGGCGCTCTCGATTCGCGCCGCCAGCCGGGAAACCTGGACCGGCGATGTGGACCTTGAGTTCTCTCCCGCCGATGCGGTCCCGGTCCGGACTTCGGAAGGGACCTGAAGGTGTGGGGTGGGCGCCCTCGCCCGCCACTCTTGACTTGGACCTTTTTATGTTCTCCCGCGCCTACAGAGCCGCGATCACGATTCCGCCCCTGCTGTGGGTGGCGGTCTTTCTGATCCTCCCCTACGCGCTTCTTTTCTGTTACAGCTTCTGGTCGGTCTCGGCGTCGCAGGAGATTACCCACTCCTGGACGCTGGAGAATTATCGCCAGCTCATGGCCGTGAATGTTTATTGGCAAACTCTGTTGCGCTCGATGTGGATCGCGGCACGGGTCACCATATTCTCTTTGTTACTTGGCTATCCCCTGGCCTACTACCTGTCATTTCACGCCGGCAACAGAAAAGACCTCTTCTATCAGTTGGTGATCATTCCGCTCTGGGTCAGCTACCTGGTGCGCGCCTACGCCTGGAAGACCATCCTGGGCAGCGACGGCGTCCTCAACACGCTCCTGCAATATGCGCACCTGACGAGTCATCCGCTGGATTTCCTGTTGTACAGCCCGTTCGCCGTGGTGTTGACGCTCACGCACATCTACACGCCGTTTACCTTCCTGCCGATTTACGCAGCGCTTGAACACATTCCGCGCAACCTGGTAGAGGCGTCGCACGATCTGGGCGCGTCGCCGTTTCAGACTTTCTGGCGGGTGATCTTCCCGCTTTCGATCCCTGGAGTTCTGGCGGGAGCGACTTTTGCATTTGTGCTGAGCCTCGGTGATTTTCTCGCGCCCCTGCTACTGGGCGGCCCCAGCGGCATCATGATTTCAAACATCGTGGTCAGCCTGTTCGGCGCGGCCTACAACTGGCCGCTGGGCGCGGCGATTTCGTTCTGCATGCTGGCCCTGGTGCTCGCGTTGCTCTTCCTCTCGGAGAGCCTGGAAAAGAAATGGAGCTTTCGATGAACCGCGAGCGCACCGTACCCGCTTCGCGCTGGCTGCCCTGGCATGCCATAGTCGTCTTCGGTTTTCTTTATCTGCCCATCGTTACGCTGATCGTTTATTCGTTCAATGGTTCGGGCGTGGGTGGATTTCCACCGCGCGACTTGACTCTGCACTGGTATCGCCTGCTGTTTGCCGATGATGCCATCTGGACGTCCGTGCTGAACAGCCTGCTGGTGGCTTTTGCGGCCATGGCAATTTCGCTGACCTTCGGCATTCCCGCGGCGCTGGCACTCGATCGCGCCAACTTCCCCGGCAAAGCCCTCTTCCGCCGGCTGGTGCTGTTGCCGCTGATCCTTCCCGGAATCATCACCGGCCTTTCCCTGCTGATGCTGTTCCAGGCGGGCCGCATGAAATTGAGCCTGCTGACTATTGTTCTCGGGCATGGCACCGCACTGATTTCAGTCGCGACCACGGAGGTTTTCGCCGGCCTGCAGAAGCTCGACCGCGCCCAGGAGGAAGCGTCGCTCGATCTGGGCGCGAATTACTGGCAGACCTTCTGGCGCATCACGCTTCCCAACCTGCGGCTCTCGATCATTGGCGCGGCACTGCTGATATTCACGCTTTCGATGGACGAAATCGCGGTGAGTTTTTTCCTGATCGGACGCGACAATACTCTGCCACTCGAAATCTGGGGACGCCTGCGCCGTGGCATCACACCGGAAATTAACGCCATTTCCACCATCATTTTTATCTTTTCGCTGGCCGCGATCGTGACCTGGTATCGGCTGCGAGCAAAGACTGAGCCCGACCTGGTGTTGTAGCGCCGGGGTAGAGGTCAGCGCACGACATCCTGGGGAGCGCAGCTCCGCTACTCGTGGATGCAAGTCGAGCTTCGCTCGACCGGACAGCCGGGGCGCTGTCCCAGGTGGTTCCTGGTGATAAAGACCTTCACCGAGCCCGGACTTATTCCCATCCGCGGAGTGAGCCTCCTGCGCTGCCGGGAAACTACCCCGCTGCAGAACCTCAAATACATAGTAAAGTGGTAGTAGAACCACCCTCAGGAAGGCAACCGACTTTTGACTTCAAACATTCGTAATATCGCCATCATCGCCCACGTGGACCACGGCAAGACCACGCTGGTTGACGCCATGCTGCGGCAGAGCGGCACTTTTCGCGCCAACGAGCATTTGATCGAACGCGTCATGGACTCCAACGACCTGGAGCGCGAGCGCGGCATCACCATTCTGGCCAAGAACACCGCCATTTTCTATCACGACGTAAAGATCAACATCGTGGACACGCCCGGCCACAGCGACTTTGGCGGCGAAGTGGAACGCGCTCTCAAGATGGTGGATGGCGTCATGCTGCTGGTCGATGCCAGCGAAGGGCCCGCTGCCGCAGACGAGGTATGTTCTGAGTAAGGCTCTCGAAGCGCATCTGCCTCCAATTCTGGTCATCAACAAGATTGACCGGTCAGATGCTCGTCCCCAGGAAGTGTTGAACGAGGTTTACGACCTGTTCATCGATCTCGACGCCAAAGAAGAGCAAATCGATTTCCCGGTTTTATATACAAATGCCAAGACGGGCACGGCATCCACGGACATCAAGGGCGGCGGGGAAAACCTGCAACCCCTGTTCGAAGCCATCGTCAAGACTATTCCGGCGCCGAAGGGCGATCCCGCGGGCCCGCTGCAAATTCTGGTGGCCAATCTCGACTACAGCGACTACCTGGGGCGCCTCGCCATCGCGCGCGTGTTCAACGGCACCATGCACACCGGCGAGGATGTGGGCATCGCCAAGCTGGACGGCACACTGCACAAAACGAAAATCACCAAGCTGTTTTCATTCTCCGGACTGAAGCGGGTTGACATTACCGACACCACTCTGGGGGACATCATCGCAGTTGCCGGAGTGGAAGGCATCACCATTGGTGAAACCATCACCGACGCCGAGAATCCCTCTCCCCTTCCCCACATCGCAATCGATGAACCCACCATTGCGATGCTGTTCACGGTCAACACTTCGCCCTTTGCTGGACGCGAAGGAACATACGTTACGTCCAGAAATCTTCGCGAACGGCTGCAAAAAGAGCTGCTCACCAACGTTTCCCTGCGCGTCGAAGACACCGACAGCACCGATTCCTTTGTGGTCATGGGACGAGGCGAACTTCAGCTTTCAATTCTCATTGAGATGATGCGCCGTGAAGGCTTCGAACTCATGGTTGGCAAGCCCGAGATCGTCACCAAGCGCGTAGATGGCAAGCTGATGGAGCCCATCGAGAAGCTCACGGTGGACGTGCCGGAAGAATTCGTGGGCGTGGTCATGGAACAACTGGGCGCGCGCAAGAGTGAAGTGCTCAACATGCACAACCACGGATACGGGCGGGTGCGCATCGAGTTTCGCGTCCCCAGCCGCGGCCTGATCGGGCTGCGCAGCCAGTTGCTCACCGACACCCGCGGCACCATCGTGATGAACTCCCTGTTCGACGGATACATCGAGTGGCAGGGCGAAATTCCGCATCGCCTGACCGGCGCGCTGGTGTCCGACCGCAATGGAGTTACCACTCCGTACGCTCTGTATAACCTGCAGGAGCGCGGCGAGCTCTTTGTCGGCCCCACCATCGACGTGTATGAAGGCATGATCGTCGGCGAAAACGCCAAAGATAACGACCTCGACGTGAACGTGGTGCGCGAAAAGAAACTGACCAACATGCGCTCTTCCACCTCCGACATGGCAATCCGGCTGGTTCCCTTCCGCAATTTGAATCTGGAACAGGCCATCGAATTCATCACCGACGACGAATACGTAGAGGTCACTCCCAAGTCTCTGCGCCTGCGCAAGAAAGTCCTGCAAGCCAACCGACGCGGTAAAAAGAATTCCATGGTTGCCGTCGAAGAGTAGCGGCCCTCTCCGAGAAATACTCGAGGAGTGAGCTATATACTCGCGAGATGACCACCGGCGATGACAAGCGGCTCAAGATGTTTGTGATTCCCTGCAGCTGCGGGACTACTTTCGCGGTCTCTGAAAACTACGATCGCCAGGGGACTGCCTGGAGCCGCTATCTGAAATGCCCCAACTGCGAGAAGCGCCACGACCCAAAAAATCGGCTGCTTCAGATCGGATATCAGCGCGAAGGCTATTGGAAGGTCGATGATTGCTAGCCGGCACCGCCTTCCCCCAGCGAAAGCCCTGCCCCGAGCGGGGTTCGCGGAATAACTTCCCACAGGGAAAAGACCTGCTATACTTCCCCACGCATTTGACTGTTCGCCTGCTCCGGCTGTAAGACGGCCAACCAGCCTTTGCTTTTCCGCCGAAGTCAGTCACTCTCAGATAGCTCAACTAGAGGCGACTCACTTGAAGAATATTTTCGTTGGGAACCTTGACTTCAATACCTCCGAGGAAGAACTGCGGCAGATGTTCGAGGCGCACGGGCAGGTTGACCGCGTCAGCATCATGACCGACCGGGACACCGGACGCTCACGCGGGTTTGGTTTTGTAGAAATGACCAACGCGGAAGAGGGAGACAAAGCGATCGCCGCCCTGAACGGAACCCAGGTGGGCGGACGCACCCTGAACGTCAACGAAGCCCGCCCCAAGGTGGAGCGCGGCGGTGGAGGCGGCGGTGGAGGCCGCGACCGCGGCGGACGTGGTGGTGGTGGTGGCGGCCGGGGTCGCTACTAGTCGTTGTTCTCGGTCAGCCGACTGCGGCTTTCCAATTTCCAGACAAATCGGGCCGGGCCGCGTGCACCTGCCTCTGGCACCGGGGTTCCTCCCCCGGAGATCGGCCCGAAGACTGTGACCCGGGACCCGAACCCTGCGC
Organism: Terriglobia bacterium; assembly: GCA_963699935.1. Classification (GTDB taxonomy): domain Bacteria; phylum Acidobacteriota; class Terriglobia; order Terriglobales; family Acidobacteriaceae; genus JAIQFF01. The sequence goes on along the minus strand of CAVOVU010000006.1, from coordinate 631,497 downwards.
TTCAAGAAATCGCACATTTCACCAACAAGAATAACTCAGATGAGGAAGTGGCGCGGAGCCGAAACGATTCTGAAACTGAGCCAGGTTGACGGACGGGAATGAACCGGGCAGGCTGGCTCCGTCGCGAACTGAGCCAACGTGCCGAGCAGCATGCTCAAACCCACGGACTGCCCCACTGCCTTAGCTATGGCCCATCGCCCACCGTCTGTTTTGAGCCCTATGGCGATTCCCGGCACGGCAACTTTCTGCCCGCCAGCTACCGGGCCATCCTCCGACATCCGAACTGGCGACTCCGCTTGCAGAAGACCCATTCGCAAGGTCGCAGGTCCCTGCCGCGATACGAGAATGGAACCCGGCGGGAACTGGACGCCTGTACCAGTTCCGATGCCTTGTTGATGAACGTGTTCTGCTATCCAGGCGTTTTCCGGGATGGGCGCGTGGGTGCCATGCTTGACGTGAAGTCACGCGCCATCCCAACTTTTGGATTCCGCGCGCGTGTCCCCCTGGCTAACGGGAAATTCGACCGCACTGAAGTTGACATGCGGCTGAGCGATTTACTGATCGAAGCGAAACTGACTGAGGGTGACTTTCAGAAAGCCCCCAAGGCCGCCGTTCTTGCCTATCGCGACTTCATCGAAGTTTTCGACGTCGAGGACTTGCCTCAGACCGAGTGCGATTTTCTCGCCTATCAGCTGATCAGGAACGTCCTGGCCGCTCATGCCTCCGGTTGCACCTTCTGCGTGCTCACCGATGCCCGAAGACCGGAACTGATCGAAACCTGGTATGCGGTGATGAAGTGCGTGCGACCCATCGATCTACGGCTGCGTTGCAAGGTGCTGACCTGGCAAGAGCTTGCCAGAGCATTGCCCCGAGGCCTGCGAGGATTTTTGAGCGAGAAATACGGCATCACCGACATGGCGGAGCCTACGGAGAGCTGATACCGTGAGCATGAGCAAGCCATGCCGAAAGCAAAGCCGAAATCGAAGAGCCGGGTCTTGAAGGGCTGGGCAGAGATCGCAGCTTTCCTGGGACAGACCGCCTCAGTAGTTCAACGTTGGCATGAGACCGGAATGCCGGTTACCCGAACCGGCCGGAGTGTTTACGCCTCACCCCAAGAACTCACCAGGTGGGTCGGCACAGAACAAGGCAGAAGTGAGCCGGTCCACATTGCCAGCCCAGGCGAGGACCTGGTTGCGGATCTCAAACAGGGTCTTTCCTATGTTCGCGAGCAGAAGAAGCGGAGAGCATGACGAGGCAACCGTGCCTGCCGCACATAGACTGTCATATAATTAACCGCACTGCGCCCGTAGCTCAGATGGATAGAGCGATTGCCTCCGGAGCAATAGGTCGGGAGTTCGAATCTCTCCGGGCGCACCATTACTTCGACTTCCCCGTAATCGAACGGGTGAAGGCTGGATTTTTCACCCACTCATCAGGGCTGGGCATAGGCCCGTTTCAAACCCTCAATATCAATCTTCTTCATCTTGAGCATCGCCTGCATGACTCTCTTGCCTTTTTCCGGGTCTTTATCAGACATCAACTTGGCCAGAATCGTGGGAACGATTTGCCACGATAGCCCGAACTTATCTTTGAGCCAGCCGCATTCCACTTCCTTCCCGCCGGCCGCCGTGAGCTTCGTCCAATACTCATCCACTTCTTCCTGGGTTTCGCAGTTGACGACAAATGATATGGCCTCGGTAAATTTGAATACTGGACCGCCGTTCAGGGCGATGAATTCCTGTCCCTCGATCTGGAAGGTCCCTACCATCACCGTTCCAGCCGGCCCCGGCGATCCCTCCGGATAAAGGGTGACCTTTCCCATCTTGGAGTTCCTGAAAACCGAGGTATAGAACTTCATCGCCTCCTCGGCGTTGTTATCGAACCATAGGAACGGGGTGATTTTCTGCATGAAGGCTGCTCCTAATTCTGATTTGGATGATTTTGATTGGATGACAACTGCCGGCCTGGCGTTTTCCTCAGGACCCCAGCCGGACGCCACTTACCGGTCGCGCTTGCCAGTCTGGTAATCATCACAGGTCACACAGACCAGTGACTATAGTCATCTTGTTCCGAAGGCCATTCTGCTTCAATCTGGTGGAGGCATAACCAAAGTTCCTGGGAATATTTCTATCTTATGAGTGACCCTAAGTATTCCGGCACCGGTGCGGATTGGACCCAGCTTTTGACCGATCCTGCCCTGGTAAGCCATCTGGGAGAGTTGCTGCAGGTCTATCGCGAGGCCCCGGCCGAGAAGCGAGATCAGGCCCTGCTTGAGGCCATGCGCAACATCAAGGGTGGGGCCGCCAGGGCCGCAGCCGTGTCGGAGACGGCAGTGTCGGGACCCGAGGCTCAGCCCGCGGCAGCCGCGCAGCCGGCACCCGCATCGCCGGTGGCAACCAGCCCGGCCGCCAGTCCGCCCTTCGAGCCAGACATCTTTACCCCTACCTGGGGCGAGGACCGCCGCCGCCACGCTCGCATGCGGTGCTTTGTTGCGGTTGAGTTGCGCCTGGGTAACTCCGCAGTCCCAATCTGGGGCAATCTGTCCAATACCAGCATTGGGGGATGCTTTGTCGAAACCGCTGCGCCCGTACCCTCCGGTGTAAGCGTGGAAATCGGGCTGTGGCTGGCCAACGGCAAGATCTGGATCAAGGGCATCATCCTCACCGGAATTGTTACCAAGAGCAGTCCATCCTTCGGCGTGCGCATCAAGTTTTCTGAACTCGAACCCACTGAGCGCGAAAACCTGCGTCATTTCCTCAAATTCGTCGAAAGCACGACCAAGGGCTATAACAGCGAGAATGGCTATCTGGCCCAGATGAAGCGCTAGGCTACCTCCCATCATCTACATCCAGGCAGGGCCATGTGTGGGTCGGACACTCCCTTCGACTTCGCTCAGGGCAGGCTTTGTCCGACGCCTTTGACGTTGTTTTTGGTTGTGGCTTTTTTCGTATTTTGCTCGTCGCTCTCCCGCGCGGCTATGATGGGTCGCATCAGCTTTCTAAAACCTTAAATCAAAGTCAAAGGCGTCGGACAGAGCCTGCCCTGAGCGAAGTCGAAGGGAGTGTCCGACCCACCCAGCCGCAGCACAGGCTGACAGAAATTGATAAACTGAAATAGGCTGAATTGTAAACTTCCCGTTCCTAACGAATTATTAAGGGATAGTGCACTTCCATCCGCGTCGGTTGATGACGTACCCTCCAAACAGGGAGAGCTTTCATGGTAGCGACCGAGCAAACTTTGGCCACCGGCAAGCAACTGGACATGCTGTGCATCAACACCATCCGCACCCTGGCGATGGATGGAGTGCAGCAGGCGAACTCCGGGCATCCGGGCGCGCCCATGGCGTTGGCGCCGGTAACTTACAGTTTGTGGCAGCAATTCCTGCGATATGACCCCGCCGATCCGGTATGGCCCAATCGCGACCGCTTTATTCTGTCGAACGGCCACGCCTCCATGCTGCTTGTACGCCATGCTGTACCTGGCCCAGGTGCGCGGCGTGAATCCCGAGTACGAACGCCTGGGTGAATTCGCGGTCACGCTCGACGACATCAAGAAGTTTCGCCAGCTCGACAGCAGGACTCCTGGACATCCCGAATATCGCTGGACTGCGGGCGTCGAAACCACCACGGGGCCGCTGGGACAGGGTGTCGGCAACAGTGTAGGCATGGCCATTGCCGGCAAATGGCTGGCGGCGCGCTTCAACCAGCCCGGCTTCGAGATTTTTGATTACAACGTGTACGCCATGTGCGGCGATGGCGACATGATGGAAGGCGTCGGCCAGCGAAGCCGCATCCCTGGCCGGCCATCTGAAGCTTTCCAACCTTTGCTGGATTTACGACGAGAACCACGTCACGCTGGATGGCCTGGCCGACGTGTCCTTCACCGAAGACGTGGGCAAACGATTTGAAGCCTACGGCTGGAACGTGGAACACGTCACCGACGCCAACGATCTGCAGATGCTGGCCGATGCGTACAACGGCTTTCTGCAAGTCAAAGACCGTCCCACTCTGATCCGGGTAAACAGCCATATCGGATACGGATCGCCGCACAAGCAGGACACCAGCGCCGCTCACGGCGAACCGCTGGGAGAAGAAGAAGTACGGCTGGTCAAGAAATTCTACGGTTGGCCCGAGGACGCGAAGTTCCTCGTCCCCGACGGCGTGCTGGACAATTTCAAGAACGGCATCGGCAAGCGCGGGGGCGAGCTGCCGCCAGAAGTGGGAGACGCTGTTCGCGGACTACGGAAAGAAGTATCCCGACCTGGCCAACCAGATCAAGCGCATGCAACAGCGCGAGCTGCCCGACGGATGGGACAAGAACCTGCCAACGTTTCCCGCGGACGCAAAAGGCATTGCCACGCGCGAGAGTTCAGGGAAAGTCTTGAACGTCGTCGCCGCAGAATGTTCCCTGGCTGGTGGGCGGCTCGGCCGACCTGGCGGGCTCCGACCGGACGCGGCTCGAAATTCGACGGCGCCGGCGACTTCCAGGCGGGCAGCTACGGCGGACGCAACCTGCATTTCGGGGTGCGCGAACACGGCATGGCCGCGGCCCTGAACGGCATGGCGGTGTCGAAGATCCGGCCTTTTGGCGGCACCTTCTTCAACTTCAGCGACTACATGCGGCCCTCGATCCGGCTGGCCGCCCTGATGGAGATTCCCACCATCTATGTCTGGACCCACGATTCCATCGGCCTGGGCGAAGACGGTCCGACGCACCAACCCATCGAACAACTGGCGTCGCTGCGGGCGATGCCGGGGCTGATGTTGATGCGGCCCGCGCGATGCCAACGAAGTCGTCGAAGCATGGAAGGTCATCATGCCACTGCAGCATGAGCCCGCCGCCTTGGTGCTCAGCCGGCAGGCCGTTCCCACCTTCGACCGCTCGAAATACGGCGCCAGCGTCGGGAGTCGCCAAAGGTGCGTATATCCTGGCCGACGCATCCGACGGCAAGCCGGAAGTCATTCTGATGGGCACCGGCAGCGAAGTTTCGCTGTGCGTGAGCGCCTACGAGCAACTCAAAGCTGAAGGCATTAAGGCGCGCGTGGTGAGCATGCCTTCGTGGAATCTTTTCGACCAGCAGAGCGACGAATATAAGACCAAAGTTCTGCCGCCCGACGTAAAAGCGCGGGTCGCGGTGGAGCAGGCCTCCACATTTGGCTGGTCGCAATATGTGGGCCCATCCGGCATCGTGATCGGCATGCGCCGCTTTGGCGCCTCCGCGCCGATCAAAGATTTGCAGAAGAAGTTTGGGTTCACCACGGAGAATGTCGTCGCGGCGGCCCGAAAAGCATTGGGGAAATAAGCAGTCATCGGTCGTCGGTCTTCAGTCGTCAGCAAAGCCGAACCAGGTTTTTCCTGACGACTGAAGACCGACGACTGACGACTAGAAGAGAGGTTCATATGCAGCCAACTGGAGTTCTCGACACCGCCAAAGCCACCAATCCACTCAAAGATCTTTTGAAATTCGGCCAGTCGGTGTGGCTGGACTACATCCGCCGCGATCTGCTTACCGGCGGCGAACTGAAGCGCCTGATCGACGAAGATGGCCTGCGGGGCATGACTTCGAATCCGGCCATCTTCGAAAAGGCGATTGCCGGCAGCACGCTGTACGACGACCTGCTGAACTCATTGCGCTCGCGGCCCGATCTCGACGCCAAGGGCCGTTACGAGATCCTCGCCATCCGCGACATTCAGGACGCCGCCGACTTCCTGCGCCCGGTGTATGACAGCATCAAAGCGGCGCGATGGCTATGTCAGCCTGGAAGTCTCGCCTTACCTCGCCCGCGACACCAAGGGCACGCTGGAAGAAGCGCGCAGACTGTGGAAGGCCGTGGGCCGCGAGAATGTGATGATCAAGATTCCCGGCACCACCGAAGGCATCCCGGCCTTCCAGCAGGCTCATCAGCGAAGGCATCAACATCAACGTTACGCTGCTCTTCGCGCAGGATGTTTACGTCAAAGTGGCGGAAGCCTACATCGCCGGCCTGGAGCAATTCGCTAAAAACGGTGGCGACGTCAGCAAGATGGCCAGCGTGGCCAGCTTCTTCATCAGCCGCATCGACTCCGCGGTGGATGCCATCATCGACGCCCGGCTCAAGGCTTCGAAAGATGCCCGCGAGCAGGAACAACTGAAGAGCATCCTGGGAAAAGTCGCGATTGCGAATGGCAAGCAGACTTACGAGAAGTATCAGGCCATATTCAGCACGCCTCGCTGGAAAGCCCTGGCCGCCAAGGGAGCGCAGACCCAGCGCGTGCTCTGGGCCAGCACCAGCACCAAGAACCCAGCCTACCGCGATGTGCTGTACGTGGAAGAACTGATCGGGCCGGACACGGTCGATACCATTCCGCCCGCCACGCTCGACGCCTTCCGCGATCACGGCAAGCCGCGCCAAAGCCTGACCGAAGATCTGGCGGCAGCCCACAAGACCATGGAAACCGCGGCCAAACTTGGGATTTCAATGAAAGAAGTCACCGACAAGCTGACTGACGACGGCGTCCGCCTCTTCTCCGAAGCTTTCGACAAACTTCTCGCAGCAGTAGAAAAGAGTTCGAAATCCAAATGAGTCCGAAAGTAAGTCTGCAGACCTCCAAACTACCCGAGGCCCTGGCGGCCTCGGTAAAGGCGAACATTGAAGATTGGCGAGCGGGCGACAAGGTCCGCCGCTTCTGGCAGCACGACGCTTCGCTCTGGACCGGCACGGACGAAGCCAACTGGATGGGCTGGCTCGACATCACCGCCCAGCAGATCGCCCACAGCGATCAACTGCGTGCCGCCGTGGCCGACGTAAAGAAGGAAAACTTCACCGACATCCTGCTGCTGGGCATGGGCGGCTCCAGTCTGTGCCCCGACGTGCTGGCAATGACCTTCGGCAAGATCGCGGGCTTTCCTCAACTGCATGTGCTCGATTCCACCGATCCTGCGCAGGTCAAGGCGGTCGAGAACAAGGTCAACCTGGCCAAGACGCTGTTCATCGTCTCCAGCAAGTCCGGCACCACGCTCGAGCCCAATATTTTCAAGCAATATTTCTTCGAACGGGCGAAGCAGACCATCGGCGCGGACAAAGCCGGCAGCCGCTTCATCGCCATCACCGACCCCGGCTCGAAGATGCAGCAGGTCGCCGAGGCCGATCGCTTCCGCCATATTTTTCCCGGCTTGCCCAGCATCGGCGGGCGTTATTCCGCGCTCTCGAATTTTGGCATGGTGCCCGGCGCGCTCATGGGTCTGGACATGGGCCGATTCCTGGCCCGCACTCAGGAAATGGTCGAAGCTTGCGGGGCCGGTGTTGCCGGTAGAACAGAATCCGGGTGTTCTGTTGGGAATCATCCTCGGAACGGCCGCGCGCAGCGGACGCGACAAAGTCACCATCATCACCTCGCCCGGAATCTCCGCTCTCGGCGCCTGGCTCGAACAACTGCTCGCGGAATCCACCGGCAAGCAGGGCAAGGGAATCGTCCCGGTGGACCGCGAAGATGTTGGGCCTCCCGAGATTTACGGCAACGATCGCATGTTCGCTTACGTGCGTCTGGAATCCGCGCCGGACAAAGCTCAGGACGCCAAAGTTGCGGCGCTGGAGCAGGCCGGGCATCCGGTTGTCCGCATCCCTCTCGGCGACATTTACGATCTGGGCCAGGAATTCTTCCGCTGGGAAATCGCCACCGCGGTATGCCGGCTCCATCATCGGCATCAACCCCTTCAACCAGCCCGATGTCGAAGCCAGCAAGATCGCGACTCGCAACCTGACCACGGAATACGAAAAGACCGGCTCCCTGCCCGCGGAGAAGCCTGTCCTCGAAGATGGCGGCATCAAGCTCTTCACCGACACGATAACGCCGAGGCCCTGGCCAAAGCTGCGGGCAGCGACAAGACGCTGGCGGGATATCTGCGCGCCCATCTCAAGCGCGCGGGGACCGGCGATTACTTTGCCCTGCTGGCTTACATCCAGATGAATGCCGCGCACGAAGCGCTTTTGCAGAAATTGCGGCATGGCGCTGCGCGACCAGAAGCGAGTGGCCACCTGTCTCGGGTTTGGTCCGCGCTTCCTGCATTCCACGGGGCAGGCTTACAAAGGCGGGCCGAACAGCGGAGTCATTCTGCAGATCACCTGCGACGATGCCGCCGACCTGCCCGTGCCCGGGCAGAAGTACACCTTCGGCGTGGTCAAAGCGGCGCAGGCCCGGGGAGACTTCCAGGTCCTGGCGGAACGCGGACGCCGGGCGTTGCGGGTCCATCTGGGCAAAGACCTGGCAGCCGGCCTCGAGCGTCTGGCGGCCGCGTTTCATCAAGCTCTAACCTGATTTTCGTCCCGGGATACTACACTGGTTTACACTATGGCCGCCGAAAGCAGTGGCGGTGGGCTATAGAAACGATTTAATATTGGATAAGGAGCGGATTTATGCGTCTGGGAATGGTCGGTCTGGGCAAGATGGGCGCCAACATGACGCGCCGCCTGATGCGCGGCGGGCACGAACTCGTAGTCACCGATCTGAGCGCTGACAACGTAAAGAAGATTGCCGGCGAAGGCGCAATCAGCTCCGCTTCTCTCGATGACTTCGTCGCCAAACTGGGCAAGCCGCGCATCGCCTGGCTGATGGTTCCGGCCGGCGGTCCCACCGAGCAGACCGTCGATGCCCTGGCCCAGCGCATGCAGGCCGGCGACATTCTCATCGACGGCGGCAACTCCTATTTCAAAGATGACGTTCGCCGCTCCGCCAAGCTCAAGCGAAAAAGGCATTCACTACGTGGATGTCGGCACCAGCGGCGGCGTCTGGGGACTGGAACGCGGCTACTGCATGATGATCGGCGGACCCAAGGAAGTGGTCCAGCAACTCGATCCGATTTTCAAAACGCTGGCGCCCGGACGCGGCGATATCCCACGCACTCCCGGACGCGAGAAGATGCCCGGCACCGCCGAAGACGGCTACATCCACTGCGGCCCTTCGGGCGCCGGACACTTCGTAAAGATGGTGCACAACGGAATCGAATACGGACTGATGCAAGCCTACGCCGAGGGCTTCGACATCTTCCGCAACGCCACCAGCAAAGAGGTCCCGGAAGAACATCGCTATGACCTGAATCTCGCCGACATCGCCGAAGTCTGGCGGCGCGGCAGCGTGGTGAGTTCGTGGCTGCTCGATCTGACCGCGATGGCGCTGGCGGAAAATCCCACGCTTGCCGAGTACACCGGCTTCGTTCAGGATTCCGGCGAAGGCCGCTGGACCATCCAGGCCGCGATTGACGAAGCGGTGCCGGTCGATGTTCTTTCCGCGGCGCTCTACACCCGCTTCCGTTCGCGCCAGGAACATACCTTCGCGGAAAAAATGCTTTCCGCCATGCGCCAGAAGTTCGGCGGTCACGTCGAACCGGGAACTCTCAAGAAGTAGATATGGCCCAGACTGAAGTCATGCCTGCAGTGGAGCAGCAGCGGATCGGCAAGCCCAGCGATCCCTGCACCATGGTGATTTTTGGCGCCAGCCGGCGACTTGACCCGCCGCAAGCTGATCCCCGCGCTCTACAATCTGGCGAAAAACGATCTGCTGTCGCGGGAATTCGCCGTGATCGGCGTTGTCGCGTTCGCCACTGTCCGACGAGGATTTCCGCAAGCAAGGTCTCGGAGGACATCAAGCAATTCGCCACCGACAAGGTGGACCCCGACATCTGGGAATGGTTCGTCCGCCGCATCTACTACCTGAGCGGCGACATGGACGACAAGAACCTCTACCTGCAGTTGAAAGACCTGCTCGACAAAGTTGACCACGACCACTCCACCCACGGCAATCACTTGTACTACCTGGCCACGGCGGCGGATTTTTTTGGTCCCGCCGTTGAGCAACTGGCCGAAGTCGGCCTGATGCAGGAAGACAATCAGCACTGGCGGCGGGTGATCATCGAAAAACCCTTCGGCCACGATCTCGAGTCTGCCCGGTCGCTGAACCAGCAACTGCTGCGAGGTGGCCAAGCGAAAAGCAGATCTACCGCATCGACCATTACCTGGGCAAGGAAACCGTCCAGAACATCCTGGCGTTCCGCTTCGCCAACGGAATCTTCGAGCCCATCTGGAACCGCCGCTACATCGATCACGTACAGATCTCAGTAGCGGAAACGGTGGGCGTGGAAAAGCGCGGCGGTTATTACGACAAGGCCGGCGCGCTGCGCGACATGGTGCCCAACCACATCATGCAGCTCATCAGCCTGACCGCGATGGAGCCGCCGGTTTCGTTTCGCGCCGACGCCGTCCGCGACGAACAAGGCAAGATCCTGCATGCCATCCAGCCCATGAGTTCGGAAGAAGTGCTGATCCGGACGGTCCGCGGGCAATACGGCGAGGGCGTCAGCGGCGGGGAACGCGTGCCTGCCTATCGCGCGGAGCAGGGCGTGCCGCCGGATTCCAAGACCGAAACCTTCGTTGCCATGAAGCTGCTGATCGATAACTGGCGCTGGGCCGACGTTCCCTTTTATCTGCGCACCGGCAAACGTCTGCCCAGCCGCAGCACCAGCATCGTCATCCAGTTTCGCCGCGCCCCGTTCGTTCTGTTCCGCGACACCCCGGTGGAGAACCTGATGCCCAACCAACTGGTGCTGCATATCCAGCCGGAAGAAGGCATTTCGCTGCGCTTCGCCGCCAAGGTGCCGGGACCCGCGATGCGTCTGGGCGCGGTGGACATGAACTTCGAATATGCCGACTATTTCGGGGCCATCCCCAGCACCGGCTACGAACGCCTGCTGCACGACTGCATGATCGGCGATGCCACCCTGTTCCAGCGTGCCGACATGGTCGAAGCGGGATGGTGCGTGGTCAGTCCCGTGCTGGACGTCTGGAAGGCACTGCCGCCGCGCAATTTTCCCAACTACGCCGCCGGGACCTGGGGCCCCAAAGAAGCCGAAGACCTGCTGGAACGCGACGGCCGCCACTGGAGGAATTTCGAGAAATGATTCTGGCAGGCGACATTGGAGGCACCCACGCCCGGCTGGCATTCTTCGACTCTGTCGATGGCCGCTTCAGCCTGGTCTCCGCATCCATCTTTCCCAGCCGCGAGTACTCCGGCCTGGACGAGATCGTGACCAAATTCGTGGATACTTCAAACCTTCATCCTGATACTGCCTGCTTCGGTATCGCGGGTCCGGTGCGCAACGGGCGCGTGGAGGCTTCCAATCTTCCCTGGATCATCGAGTCCAAACGCCTGGCCGATGAACTCAAGATCAAAAAGGCCTTCTTGATTAACGATCTCGAAGCCAATGCCTGGGGCATTCCGGCTCTCGATGCCAAGGACGTAGTCGCGCTCAACCATGTTAAGGGAGAACCGGTGGGCAACCAGGCGGTCATCGCCGCCGGAACCGGACTGGGCGAAGCCGGAATGTACTGGGACGGCACGAGGCACCACGTTTTCGCCTGCGAAGGTGGTCACGCGGATTTCGCTCCGCGCAACCAGTTGGAAGTGGAACTGTTCAACTACCTGCAAATCCGCTTCGGCCACGTCAGCTATGAACGCATTGTTTCCGGCCCCGGCCTGGTAAATGTTTTCAGTTTTCTGCGCGACACCGGACGCGGGGCGCCTCCGCCGTGGCTGGCTGACGAAATGTCCCAATCAGATCCCGCGGCCGCAATTTCCCGCGCCGGCATCGACAGCAAGTGCGGGCTATGCGAACAGGCGCTCGACCTGTTCGTCTCCATCTACGGCGCCGAGGCGGGCAATCTGGCGCTCAAGATCATGGCTACGGGCGGAATCTATCTGGGTGGCGGGATCGCTCCCAAAATGCTTTCAAAGCTTTCCGGGCCGCTGTTCATGCAGGCTTTCACCGGTAAAGGCAGGATGCAGGCTTTGCTGGAAGGCATGCCGGTCAGGGTGATCACCAACGACCGCATCGCGCTGATTGGCGCCGCACGGTGTGCCATGGTCAAAACCGCCGCAGCGTAAAATAAACTGCATGCCGGCCCAATCTGAAATCCGCATCTTGAAGACTGCCGCGGAATTATTTGAAGCGGCCGCGGCAGAGTTCGCGGCTCTAGCCTCCCAGGCGGTGCAGGCCCGTGGAAGATTTACCGTGGCTCTGTCCGGCGGCTCCACGCCCAAAGCGCTGTACTCCCTGCTGGCCGCCAAGTCCAATATCCCGTGGGACAAGATTTATTTCTTTTGGGGCGACGAGCGCCACGTTCCCCCCGACCATCCTGAAAGTAACTATCGCATGACCAGCGAGGCGCTGCTTTCCAGGGTCCGTGCGCGGCCGGAGAATATCTTTCGGATTCACGCCGAGGAAAAGGACGCGGCCGCAGCAGCCCTGCAATACGAGCAAGCGCTAAAGGATTATTTCCACTTGTCCCCGGGCGATTTTCCGCGATTCGATCTGGTCCTCCTGGGCATTGGAACCGACGGTCACACGGCATCCCTTTTTCCCGGCACGGCGGCGTTAAACGAAACGCAGCGCCTGATTGTCGCCAACTGGGTGCCAAAGTTCAGCGCTTACCGCTCACTTTCACGTTTCCCGGTCTTGAATGCCGCCGCCTGTGTCATCTTTCTGGCCAGTGGACCCGACAAAGCGGCAATTCTCCGTGAGATTTTGGAGAACCGCGCCGCCGATCTGCCGTCGCAAAGGGTGCAGCCGACTAACGGCGCTTTGATCTGGCTGGTGGACCAGGCAGCGGCCGGCGCGTTGTCCCGCCAGAGCGCCTGATTGGACATCACTGCACCTCGATCGAGACCACCCGTCCCACTCCAGCCCCGGTTTCCCGATAGTTGAGTGCGACTTTCTGTTTGCTCCATGAACACGAAAACGTGTCCGTTCCGATCACCAACACATGTGTGCTGTCCGGCACCTGCATCTTCCATGTTTTCCCATCCGAGACCACGGTCAGGGTTGCCTCGGGCGGGGCGGAGCAGTCGATGCTCATGATTGTGCCTTTAAGAAAGCTGGGTGCGGTCTGACTTGGAATTACGCGAACGTGTTCTTCGACGATGGAACTCGTATCGATACCCGTTCCGGTCGCGCAGCAAACGTGTGCTTGCCCATCGTTCCCGATTACCCTCCCGCTGCCCCCCGCCTGCCGTTCCTCGATCGCTGTTTTGAATTGCAAGGCCTCCTCCAGCGCTCTACCCGCTCGTTCCGCCACTTCGGGGCTGCCGTTCCTGACTAACACCTGCAATATTGGAATTGCCGGATCGGGCTGCCGGTTATTCAGGTAAATCTGCGCCAGATTGAACTGATACTTCTCGTTTCGCGGGCTGAGCGAGACGGCTTTCTGCATGCTGACCAGTCCCTTCGCCGGATCTCCGGCAGACATCTGGGCCAACGCCAGGAGGCTGTAAGAGTCGGCAAAAGTGGGGTCGAGCGCGATGGCGGCATCCAGGTGCCGGATCATTTCCGACAAATCCGCCGGGTTCGAAAAACCGCCCTCGCGGCTCATCAGCAGCGCTGAGTAATAGTGAACGCGGGGGTCCATGGAGTCGGCCTGCGCCGCGCGCTTGAAGTATTCCGCGGCCTGGGTAAAGGCCTGCTTCTGCAGGTAGGCATAGCCCAGGCCACGGCAAGCCGCCGCATGGTTGGGATCGGCCTTCAGAATTTCCTTGAACTCAGCCACCGCCTGCTCGCGGTAATCCAGCGAGTGCAGGTGAAGATCGGCGAGCACGGCGCCGCTGTCCGCAGGGCTGAGAGGCCGCACCACATATTCGCTGCTGACGATGTTTGCAGGTTTTGGTATCGGATAATATTTGAAACGGCCGCTGCTGACGTAGTTGCGCAACGCTTTGTCGAAATCAGCCGCACTCATGCCCAGGCTCTGCTGGATGGCGTTTTCGACCGGCACATTCCTGGCCAGCTTCAAATCGAAATATTGCGTAAGCCTGGGAATCAGGTTGTTGTCATAGAGATAGTGCACGACCATCCCGGATTCGGCGTAGAAGACGGTACGACGGCTGCCGCTCTCGTTGTAGGTCGAGGAATTCTGCTGCACCCGAAAAAGGTCGGCCACTTTCATCATGCCGTTCTGCTGCAACACCCGGTACTCATCCTCCGGGATCTTGCCGACCCGGGCTTCTTTGCTGTCCACTTCGATGCTGGAAAAGTACTCTGCAAACCCTTCTTCGAACCACGAGTCCACTCTCGCGGTGAGCACTCCGTTCATCAACTGGTGGGCATACTCGTGGAAGACCACGCTCCATGGATTCTCCACCGACATGTCCAGCATGATGAAGTTGCGGTCTTCGGCGCCCGCAAACTGACCCGACACTTGCACCGGCTTGCCGTTCCACAGGGGCGCGAATTGCTGCATTTCCTTGTTATTGCGGAAGGCCACAATCTGTAATGGGACGGGAATATTCACGCTGGCCCTGGTCATCAGGACATCGAACACGGCCCGCATCTGCTCGAAGCGCATGGCGGTTTCCCGCCCGCGCTTTTCTCCCGCATCGGTCACCACGGAAAAATGCGGAGACTTGACTTCAATCCATTGCGCATCGGCGGCGAACACGACAGGGACCGCGCTCAGGGTAAGCAGCAGCGGAACGAAACGGCGGGCATGCCATCGAAGCGGAGAGCGCACGGACAAGAACTCCCGATGGATAGTAGCTCAGGCGGGGACGCATTCCAAGTTCCCAGTGGAAAATGGCTTTCTAGAACACCGGCACCAGGTTATGTTTCTTGGAATACATCTTGCGATCGACCGCCCGCAAGACATCTTCGGCGTCGGATCCGGTGACATAAGGGGCCAGGGCCCAGCTGAACGAGAGTTCGAAGCCCTTCTTGCTGGCCAGGTTCCACTGGTCCACTTCACGGAGAATCCGCTGCACCGGGCAATCCGCCTGCTCTTCGGTAGTGTCCGGCATCATGATCAGAAACTCGTCTCCACCCTGACGGAAAGCAAGGTCGGCGCCGCGGAAGACGGTCTTCAATATCCGGGCAAAATCGATCAGGACCTTGTCTCCTTCGAGCGCGCCGTACTTGGAACTGATAGCGCTGAAACCGTTCAGGTCAATGGCCATGAAAGTCAGGCTGCTGCCCAGCCGGTTGGCGCGCGCCACTTCCCGCGGCAGCAACTCATTCAGGGCCCGCCGGTTCAGCAACTGGGTCAGCGGGTCAATCAGCGACAGACTCTCCAGCCGTTCGTTCAAAACCAGTTCGCGAATCAAAGCCAGGCGGGTGCTGTTGAGCGTCCGCTTTTGTGACAGCAGATAAATATTGAACAGCAGCACCAGCGAGATCAGTCCAAAGAAGAGTTGGGGCAGGTAGAAGCGGTCGATGTGGACAAACAGCTGCGACCACACCAGGTTCGGCAAAATCAGCGCCAGCAGGCCCGAAGTCAGGACCAGCATCACCAGAATTCCGATAGACCAAAGCTGCAGGTCGCGTCCGGAAAGCTGATGAATCTGCTGCTGAATCTCGTCCGCGCGCACCAGCATGGAGGGTGGGGCTGTGCGTTCTTCATCGGACTGCGACATTCCCCCTCCTCGTGAACACAGGTTTCCCTGATCTGGAACACTCGTCCTTAGAATTTGTATCGCAATTGTGGCAGGCGGGGAGCGGGAAAAACTCGCTCCGGGATTACCATCGTAATCAGGATCGGAACCAGCCGGGCGCTTCAGGGATAATCGACATCCACCAGTACGTTGTGTCCGCTTTCCTTGCGGAACGTGACTAGAACTTTCTGGCCCACGGGCAAGGCGTTCCGCATGTCGCCCTCCAGCACCAGCAGGTTCGACGCGCCGCCGCCGTCAGACAGGGTCACCACGGACTTGTTGGGCTGGCCCACGCCCGATTCGTAAAACTGAACACTCTGCACTTTGCCCCGTTGCCTGAGCCCGCCGGCGGCGGTCGAAGTTGCCTTCGCAGAGTCTTGCTTTCCCGTGCCTCGCTTACGCAGCTCGATAAGAATGTTCAAGCCCACAATGCCCGACATGGCCGCCAGGATCAGCGACATGAACAATCCGTCCACGGTAGTGATCGAACCGTAGAGCACGATCCAGGCAATGCCCAGAAGTGGAACCAGCGCCAAAAGCACCGAGATAACCAGCATCATGATTGTGTCCGGAAGAGTCCGTCAGAGGTGGAAGCCACGGTCAACAGATTAGCAAAAAATCAGGTTTCAAGGTTTCAAAGTTTCAAGGTTTCAAAGTTTCAAAGTTTCAAAGTTGCAAGACTTCAGGGTTCCATGGCGTTTCGTTTTTGAAACCTTGAAACTTGAAACCTTGAAACTGCAATTTTGGGGAAGGCGGGGTTCAAAAGTTGCATGGTTTCAAAGTTTCAAATTCTCGTTTTTGAAACCTTGAAACTTTGAAACCTTGAAACTGCAATTGTGAGACCTTGAAACCGACGCTGAAACTGCAGTCCTCGCAGTTCAGGCGCAGGTGTCGCGCCAGTCGGAGATTTCCTTCAGGCCGTCAGCCCGGGTCTGTTCGAAGAGCCGCACCCGGTGGCGCGAGTGCTCGAACTCATGAATGTCCGCCCATACTTCAGCCTGCCAGGCTTCATCATGAATCGCGGTCTCGCCACAGGTGGCGCAGCGGGTGTGCAGCTTTCGAACCATGCGAGCGGGGACGGCAACCGGGCCAGGGGGCAGTTCGACAAAAATGCATCGCACTTCCTGTATGTCTTCGTTGTCACCGATGATGTGCTCATAGCGCAGCAGGTAGCCGAAGGCCAGCTTTCTGGCTTCCTGTTCAGCTTCGGCGCGAGTGTGAAAGGGACCATACTCGGCCCGCATCTGTTCGGTTGAATCGCAAGCCATCCAAAACGTTTCCTTGTACGCCATCGTTGCCTCGTGGGGTCGGACTGGGCAGGCCTGGAAGAAAGCGCCGGATGGTCCTGGGACTACGCCCCGCTCTGAGGAATGCAATTCGGCTGCCGGGACCGAGCCGGGGCAGCGAGGGATATAGGTTGTTAACTATCAATTACTTACGGGATATCTCGAAAGATGTCCAGAGAAAATGCAAGCTTTTGCAGCCTTTTCCCCGTTCAAGCACCGGAAACACCCTTAGGGCTCATGTATCGTGGCAACGGGTCACGAGCGTTCTCCCGATTGGCCCAGGGGAAGCCAAAAGCCCAAGGTCAAAGGTGGGGTCTGCCAGGAACCATAGGAACGTACCAGAAAAGGAAAGGCGGCCGGAGTGCATCCCGGCCGCCGGTTGTGCTGGTCGTTCTTGCGGTTTTACTGGACGATCAGCGTCAGGTTCAGGGTGTGGCTCGGAGCACTGTTGCCCGTGCCGGTTGCAGTCACTACGACGGTATAGGTACCCGCCGGAGTTCCAGGTGATCCGCTCGGGCCCGATTTCGAGACGGAGCCGCCGCAGCCCACCAGAGCCAGGGTCATCACCACGAGGAGAATCCCGATGACGATCGCCATCTGGCGGCGGTTGCGTTTTTTACCCTCTGCGGCCAGGACCAGGCCGAAGATGCCCAGTCCGCCCAGGCTGGCCCAGAAGGTGGGAGCGCTCGGCTTGGAGTTGGGTAGCGCCGGCCGGGACAAGGAAGCCACCGCAGCCGTCGTGGTGATAGTGAGTGTGTCGGGTTGAGAAGCGCCGCTGGCCACAATCGACGCCGGACTGAACGAGCAGCTCGAGTGGGCCGGCAGACCGCTGCAGGCGAAGGTGACGGTTCCGGTGTAGCCGTTGATTCCGGTCACGCCCAGGTCGTAGGTTGCGGGACAACCAGCGGCCACGGTTGCGGTCGAGGTAACGGTCGCAAGCGAGAAGCTGGTTTGCACGCCGGCGCCATTCTGGTTCAGCAGCACCGTGACTTGCGCCGCATCGAAGTCGGCGGTGACGACATCGACGGCTCCGTCTCCGTTCACATCGGCGAGGGCGAAGCCGAAGGCATCTTCCCCGGCCGGATACTCGTTGGGAGTACCGAAGGTGCCATTGCCGTTGCCAAACAGCACGCCCACGGTCGAGAAGTCTTCGTTGGTGTATACCAGGTCCGCTTTGCCGTCGCCGTTGATGTCCGCCGCCCGCACGTAAGCCGGAAAGGGCCATTCAAAGCTGACAAAGTTCTGTCTGTGATGGACTCAAGAAAGGCTTCCGGCAGGTCCCGTCCCCATTTCCCAGCGCCACCGCAATTCCCTGATTGCCCTGGGAATAATCATCGATGGTGACGGCGAAATCCAGTTTGCCGTCGCCGTTCAAGTCCGCCACCGTGATGTAGGCCGGGTTACGGTAAGTCGCTGAACCATTGACCAGGGCGACATCGGTTTCCGCCTTGAAGGTTCCGGGGTTGACGCTGTCGCCGAGCAGCACGGCAACGCCGCCCGCGCCGTTATTCAGGGGCACCAGCAGGTCCAGAACGCCGTCGCCGTTGATGTCGCCGGCTGCAATCGCGAACCCCGTGGTGGAGAGTGCGTAGGTCGCTACCGAGAACCCTCCGCTGCCGTCGTTCAGAAGGACAGCGACGTCAGGGCTGTCCTCGTTTACCACGGCAATGTCAGTGTGCTGGTCATTGTTGAAGTCGCCGGTGACAATCCCCCACGGGGCGCCATCGCCTTCGTCGGTGCTGTACGACAACCCGATGGTAAACGTGCCGTCACCAACACCGTTGAAGATCTGCACCAGGCCGTTTTCGCTGTCAACCGCGGCCACGTCCAGTTTGCCGTCGCCATTAAAGTCCGCGACCGCGACATTCAACATGTTGCCGTTGCTGTTGCTCCGCCGGACCATAGCTGACCCCGGGCTGCAGGCTGCCGTCCCCGCGGGACAGGAAGATGGTGATTCCGGTCGAACTGGAGCAGCAGTTGCCAACGGCGAAATCGGTGAAACCGTCGCCGTTGAAGTCGCCCGCGGCCACCGTCACCGCCTCGGGCCAGCTCCCATCGTTGATCGCGCCATAGTAATCCACGGCGGCGCGGAAGGTGCCGTCTCCGTAGCCTTGCAGGTAGGCATAGTTGTAGTTGTCGTCAATCTGGACGATGTCGGCCTTGCCATCCCCGTTGAAGTCAGCCACGATGGCCGGGTAATAAGGGAAGTCGCCACCGACAGCGTAGCCGGTGTCGGGGACGTTGACCGTGCCGTCGCCGTTGCCGGTCAGAATCGTGATATCCGCAGCGTCATAGTTGGTGACCACGATGTCATTCTTGCCGTCGCCATTGACGTCCGCGACGGTCGCAGCGTAGGGATACAGGTTGGCCGGACTTTCTCCTCCCGAAGCAGCCGTGGCGTAATACACGCCGGGGGCGAAGGTTCCGTCTCCGTGATTGAGATAAACGCTGACCGTGTTCAGGCCGCTGCCACCGTCGGTGCAGTTCGCGGTCACCACTTCGGCCGCGCCATCGTGGTCCAGATCGCCGGCCTCCAGATCGCAAATCGCGTATTGGCTGTCCGGATTGGTCAGGGGAGTGCCGGCCAGTACGAAGTTCCCTCCCGCCTGCACATAGATATTCACCTGACCATTGTTGTCGGTGCCGGCGAAGTCAACTTTTCCGTCGCCGTTAAAATCGGCAAAAACCAGGTTGGCCGGCGCTTTTGTGGACAGTGTGACCGACGTCGCCGCCTGAAAGGTGCCGTCGCCATTGCCCAGCAGGGTGCGCACCAGGCCGGGAGTCTGTGCGTCCACCGCCAGCAGATCCAGCTTGCCATCGCCATCCAGATCGGTCAGGATGCCGCCCTGAAGCGGGACCTGAGAAACCTGATAACTCTGCCCCTGGGTGAAGGCGCCATCGCCGTTGCTCAGCCACACGTCGATGGTGGATGGCACTTTGAAAGGGTGGACCTGGACCACATCGTCCTTACCATCTCCATTCACGTCGCCCACCAGAATCGGGTCTTCGGTGAGGACCGTGGTCAGCACGGCCGGCTTGAAGGTGCCGTCGCCGTTGCCCAGAACCGCGGAAATAGAAATCATATCGGTACCCGGTGAGTCGCCTCGTGGGGCATTAGCGGCATTGCCCGCATGGCTCCGTACCACGTTGGAGAAACCGCCCACATTGTTTTGCACCAGGCTGAGCAGGTCCGCCTTGCCGTCACCGTTGAAGTCGCCCTGGCTGGCGGGGTTGTACGCCGCGCCTCCCGCAGGCACCTGGGTTGCGCTGATAAAACCCAGCGTGCTGGCAACGCCGTCGTGCGCCGTCGCGTGCGCAATATGAGCCGCCGTGGTCCTCCCCTGCTGGCGGCTCTTAGCCTGCGCCGCTTGCGCAGACTCTCTCCTGGTCATGGCCTGGGTGTGTGCTGCTGCTGGTTGATTGGCGGGCGGGACATGGAACTGGCTGTGATAACCAGACCGGGTTGGTGAACCCAAACTGGGCAATGTCCCGAAGGCGAGAACCGCAAGTGTGGCCAGATACCTTTTCATGCTATCCATCTTTCTATTTTTTTCGGCGTAAACGCCGGCGATGCCAAAGTCCTAGGCAATGGAATCGCCACACTAGAGCTGTTGATGGAGAAGGACTTGGAAAGAAGCCGGACCACGGTTGCGTCCCGTTTCCGGATTAAAAATCCTGGAGTGGGAAGCCTGGGCAGCGTTGCAGCGCCTCTAGGCGTGCGACGAAGCACCCGACCGGGAGGTCAGGCTTTGCTTGAGCCTCTGCCGGTCGCCCAACTCATTCGCGCTTTTTTGCGCTGGAGCGGGTGACCGCTCCATCGACTAGGCGCCATAGTCGCGGTGCAGTCCTTTGGTTCACTCGATATCTGGGTTCGAGCTTGACCGTCACCTCCGTACACTAGGGTGACGAAACCGATGACGATCGCTGACGCCGTAAATTCCTGAACCACCAAGGACACGAAGGTTCACGAAGGAAATCCCATTCAAGTTGGATTTGAATTGGACCTCACTTCTCGCAGCCCGCGCGACCACGCGGTGGCCTCAATCGTCAGGAAGCAATCGTCCCCGACATGACATCTCTCGGCCGCATGGCGATCTCCTCCTGCCATCTCTCGCCGCCGTGCCGGGCGACATAGATGGCCAGTTCCAGTCGGCTCCATACCCCTAGTTTGTCGAAGGTGTTGCGCAGGTAGTTTTTCACGACCTGTTCAGTAGTGCCAATGGCTCGGGCAATTTCGCGGTTGGTCTGGCCTTCCCAGACCAGGCCCGCGACCTGCATTTCTTTTGCGGTCAGCCGCTCACGGGGTTGCATGTTTCATCTGCTCCTTGGCAAACATCGCCGTCGCCAGCTTCACCCGTTTTCTGCCGTCACGGATGCCTGCCCGCAGGAAAAGCGTCCGCAGGTGCTGCTTTACCGTGCGCGGGCTGATCTTCAGTTGCGCCGCGATCTCTTTGTTGCTGCAGCCCTGAATCAGCAACTGCAGTACTTGTTCATCGCGCGGTGTAATCTTGATCTGGTTCAGGCTCAGCATGGCGATTCCTCATTCATATTGATCACGTGTACCCGCCGCGTACGATTGCGTCTGGGTGGCGATCGGAATTACACAGAAGCAACTGCTTCGCCAAAGCTTCGCTGGCCTGCACAAAGGGACAAAGCCTTGCGAATGCTACATTTTGGTCTATGGCCCACGGTGTCCGGCCGGGGCCCTCAGGCCTGATCCGGGACGCCTCGTCCCACAACGGGCGCGGGCCCGGATAGAATTGCCTGCAGGGGGACAACTATGCGCGTGCTGGTAGTCGAGGATGAGGTCCGGCTCGCCGAAAATATCGCCCGCAGTCTGCGTGAGAGCGCCGGCTACGCGGTAGATGTTGCCGCCGACGGCCAGGAGGGACTGTTCCTCGCGGAATCGAACCCTTACGACGTAGTGCTGCTCGACCTCATGCTGCCCAAACTGGATGGCATGGAACTGCTGGGCAGAATCCGCCAGGCCGGACAGCACACGCCTGTGCTGGTGGTGACCGCGCGCGACGACAAGGATTCCGTCGTCGCCCTGCTCAATGCCGGGGCCGACGACTACCTCACCAAACCATTTGATCTGGGCGAACTGCTGGCGCGCACCAAAGCCCTGATCCGTCGCGGAAAAGGACAGCCCTCCCCCGTGGTCGTCATCGGCGATCTCGAACTCAACACCGTCAACCGCACCGTGCAGCGCGGCGGAAACGCGATCACGCTGACCGCCATGGAATATCGCGTTCTCGAATACCTGGTGCACCGCCCGCGCGCTGTGGTCTCAAAGACCGAGTTGCTTGAGCATCTATACGATTACAACTGGGAAAAATTCAGCAACGTGATCGAAGTCTATATCTCAGGGCTGCGGCGCAAATTGAATCAGGGCTCGTCGCGGCAACTGATCCGCACCCTGCGCGGGCAGGGCTATATGTTGCAGGACTGACTTCCAAAACAAACACATGCGGCGCGACTCCATTCAACGGCGGCTCATCGCTTCAGTCCTGCTGTCGCAGATCATCCTCACTGCCGGGCTGGTGGTCATTGGAGTTCTGGTCACCTACTGGCGCCTGATCTCCACGCTCGACACCAGCATGCAGGCCCACGCCACCAGCGTGGCCGTGCTGGTTCGCTATACCGAAGACGCCAGCGGGCACGTGTACTTCGACAACAGCCTGCTGCCCGAGTCGATTGATCCCAATCATCCTGACCAGTTCACGGTCTGGGCCGACCGCACCGGATTTCTCACCCGCTCCGAGGACTGGCCTGAAGGCCTGCAGTTCCAGCAAGGGCCCAGCGAACACTGGAATTTCACCTGGGCCGGAGTCCCGTACCATGCCCTGCGCCTGAACCACGTTCCGATACTGGACCGGGTAGAAGGCGCCGCCTTTCACCCCCAGACCCTGACTATCGTCTATGCCTCGCCCCTGGTCCGCATTCAACACCAGGTCAAGGTGGCGGGAGCGTCCATTGCCCTGGCCAGCCTGCTCCTGCTGGGCGCAACCACCGGGCTGGCTTCCTGGAGGATTCGACGCAGCCTGCTGCCTCTGCAGAGTCTGGCCCGGCAGGCGACCCTGGTCTCGACCCAGAGCTGGAAGCTTCAGCCTCCGAAGGAAGCCGAGCAGATCGAGGAATTGCGCCCCTTGACCGATTCGATGACTCAGATGCTGGCTCGCCTTGAGTACTCCTTCAAACAGCAACGGGAATTTGTGGGCAACGCCGCGCACGAGTTGAAGACACCGGTGGCCGTGCTGAAGTCCACGCTGCAGTCGCTGGTGCAGCGTCCCCGAAGTTCGGAAGAGTATTGCGCCGGGGTGCAGGCCTCGCTCCAGGATCTCGACCGGCTGGAGCAACTGCTGCAGTGGATGCTTCGGCTGGCTCGGGCGGAGCAGTGGGCACAGAATGCGCAGGGGCGCAACCTCGATCTCATCGACATCAACTCGACTTGCGAAGAAGCGGTGGAGAGAATTCGCGCACTGGCTCAGTCCCGCAACACCACGATTCATCTGGTAACCAACGGGCCGGTCCCCATCCGCGCCGATCCTGAGGACCTGCAACTGGTTTGGACAAACCTGCTGGAAAATGCCGTCCGCTACAGTCCCGAGGGAACGTCGGTCGAGATCGCGGTGGCTCGCGACCGAGACCACGCGCAAATCTCATTTCAGGACCATGGCGTCGGCATTGCCGCCGCTGATCTACCCAAGATTTTTGAGCGCTTCTATCGCGGAGACCACTCTCGGGCCCGCGCTACGGGCGGCTTTGGCCTGGGCCTGGCCATTGCCAAGGCCCTGGTCGAAGCCTACGGAGGCAGCATCGCCGCAGAGAGCAGCCCAGGTAAAGGCACCCGCATGACGGTTGAGCTGCCCGTCCCCAAGCCATAGCCCGCGCAGAACTCCCTCCCCGTGCTAGTTGGCCCAGCGCCCACACGTCTGTCATCCCGACCGGAGCGAGCGCAGCCAGCGGAGTGGAGAGCCTGCCCTGAGCGAACTCCGAGTGCACACGAGGGGGAGTCGAATGGGGACCTGCTGTTCCGGCAGCCTGCCAGTTCCCAGCCTCACGCAAGAAGTGTGCCTGCAACTCTGGGGATCTTCTCCACCGCCAGCAGTTTTTTGTGCGAGCTGGGATTTGGAACACCGAGAGCTGAAAGGGTGGAGGGACCACATGCTCAAGGCGAAACTGCACAACTTTGCACACTAGCACTAAAGAGAATGGCTTGCTATCCCGATACCCCCTACCGACTCGCCGTCTGCGGCCCGTAGATTGTCGAGCTTAATACAACATGCCTTATACTTTGCAGCGACTTACCGCCGGCTTCGAGCCAGGTCTCTCCTCCCGCCACCCAACCGGCTGGAACTTCGGTGCAGGCTTCGGTAAGCCGGTTTGGTTTGTGGATTGCATTACAATAGAATCTCCGGCGTCCCCCACCGGCTGGCGCGTAATAAGCTCGTGACCCAGACTGCTACCAGCCCGCAACGTAAGCCTCTGCTGGACGAGGCTTCGTTTCAACAACTTCTCTCCGCAGCCTACGTGCTCCAGGAGCACAATGATCGCTTGCGGGCGAAGGGGCATCAGGCTGACTTCGCGGAAAATCTTTCTGCGATTGTAGAAACTCAAAAATTAATCCAGACCCTGCAACTGGATTTGGCGGCCGCAGCCGAACTGGTCGCGGAGAGAGTGCAGAAGATCACGCACGCCTCCGGCACCGCCATCGGGATCATCGAAAAGGACCAGCTCTTTTATCGCTCCGCCACCGGCACCGCCGCCCTGGACGCGGGAACACGCGTGCCCCTCAATTCCGCGCTCTCGGCAGACTGCCTGAGCAGGGGCTCCGCGATCAACTATCCCGATGTCACTCCGAACCTGCATATGCACGCCGACCTTTTCCGCAGTCGCGATGTGAAAGCCTTCATCGCGGTGCCGGTTTATCACGCGGGACAGGTGGCCGGCGTTCTCGAGCTGCGCTTCGCCCGCGTCAATTCCTTTCGCGAAGCCGATCTCCGAACTGCTGAACTGATGGCAGGCCTTTTAAGCGAAGCCATGGTGACCGCGGCCCGGATGAAGTGGAAGGAGGCGCTCGCGTCGGAGCGGCAGAGCATGCTCGAAGCGCTGGAAAGAATCAAGCCGCAGATCGAACGTCTGGGCAGCGAATCCGCGCCCATCGAGAACGTCGCGGCACCCCGGCCTCCTGCGCCCGCTGCGGCGCAATCGGTCATCAGGCCCCAGGCTCCGGCGGTTCGCACCCCGGACGTATGCTCCGTCTGTGGCAGTGACTTTTTTGACGAGAGTGAGTCTTTCTGCGGAATTTGCGGGACCGCGCGTCCGGCAGCCCCCGCACTCAGCGACCGCCCGGGCGTGCACTCTGCGAATCAGAATGCCACTCCCTGGCTTACTCCTTATGGGCAGGAGAATCCCACGAACGGAAATTCAGGGACAGGTGTGCCCCAGACCAGGGACACGGTCCTCAAGGACAAAACGGTTTCGGCCACTCCGCCGGCAATCGTGGTTTCCCAACCCCGAGCCACACCAGTCCCCGTAGCCCAAAGCGTTGTTGAGCCGCCACCGGCGGAGCCACTCGAACCAGAGTCAAAGACAGCCTGGCAGACTCCTTCGGTGATGACCAGCCCGCTGCCACTGCCGCCAGATCCTTTTGCTCCGCCGGCCGAGGTCCAGGGCCCGGATTCGCTGCGCATTGTTCCCGCCGATCCGGTCCCGGTAGATCGGGCTGACGCCGCGAAAAAAATTGCGCCCTATCCTTGGGGGTCAGCAAAGAAGACGCAGGAATGGCTGGAGACAGTCAAGACCCAACACGGCCCTCGGGCGGAGTGGCTGGCGCGGCAATGGCAAAAGCACCGGGCAAATTTCTACGTGGCGGTATCGGCCGGAATGCTTCTGGTTGTGATCTTTAGCTGGGGCCATCGACCGGCCGGAAACACTGCGGCCAACACTACCCCGCCACCCAGCCAGCACCAGGCGCCGCCTCCGCCGCAGCTGACCCTTCTGGAAAAGCTTCTGGTAAATCTTGGCCTGGCGGAAGCCCCGCCTCCGCCCGTCGATATGGGGAATCCCGACACTCAGGTTTGGGTTGATGTCCACACCGCCCTGTACTACTGCCCCGGCGGCGACTTGTATGGCAAGACCGCGGACGGAAAGTTTTCCAGCCAACGGGATGCTCAGCAGGACCAGTTTCAGCCCGCTAAAGGGAAGGCCTGCCCGTAAATCCGGCAAGTGAATCTACAGTATCTTTTTTCCACATCTCAGGATTGACAACCTCCAGCCCAGAGTGTGATGTTTGATAATCTTCCGGTTGGAGGATGCATGTGCCCAATCTCCAGGACAAGTTGTCTGAACCACCCTTCCCGTCCGAACTCAACCCGCTGACCAACCCGGTTCTGGAGCGCAATCTCGGGCGCTGGGCCCAGGTTTACTTCAGCACTCCTCCCGCGAAGCGGCAACAGGCCGTGAGCAAACTGCTGGAGGAAATCCAACGGGAAACCGGTGCAAAGCCAGCGGAGAAAACTCGCCCCTATTTTTCCCGCGATGAAAAATTCCATAACGCCCTCTGTTCCGCCTGCCAGCACCAGAATCCGCCGGGGCACAAGTTTTGCAGCCGGTGCGGCCTTCCCCTCGATCCCGCCTCGCCGGATCCGGCAGACCATCGGGGCGCGACCGAAGTTGGCGAGGCGGCACCTCCGCGGTCCGAGAACGATGTGCAGTGGCTGCGCGACCGGGCCTTCAGCGGTCTGGACGGATCGGACGGTCCGCAGCGGCGGGCATGGAAATATCTACTGGGCGCGGTCGTGCTTGTGCTGGCGGGTTTCGCGTATCTGCAGTGGGCCCCGAGACCCGGGGCAGGCGTGTCGTCATCCCGTACTGCGCCGCAGGTGAGTGCTCCGGCGGCTTCGCTTCCGCAAGATTCTGCGCCGGCCGAATCCAATCCACCGGAAGCGATTTCGGCGGAGCCCAAAACGCCCGAGGCCCGGAATACGGGAGCTACCGCGGCCCACGATCACGCAGCCGTGCCGGATGGAGTGCAGCCGGCTTCTCAGAAATCTCCGCTGCTTGGCGCCCCACCATCGCGGCCGGCGCTGGCAGGCGACGAGAGCGGCGCTTCCGATCTGCGGCTCGCCCAGCGCTATCTCGGAGGCAGCATGGGCGTGCGGGATTCCTCCGAGGCCGCAAAATTGTTGTGGAAGTCAGTCAGAAAGCAAAATGCCACCGCGGCCCTTCTGTTGTCAGGCCTCTATTTGCACGGGGACGGCGTTCCCCGCAGCTGCGATCAGGCGCGCCTGCTGCTCATCGCCGCCGCCAGGCGCGGAGCCCCACAGGCGGCGCAACAGTTGCGCGATCTGGAATCGCAGGGCTGTCAGTAAAGAATCCCGCCAGCATCCAAAAGCAGAAGACCCACGCGCTGGCGAGGGTCTTCTGTTTGTTGTGGTTTCGGATTCAGCGTTGCAGGTGATTGCGGCGCAGGCCGGGTTGATGGAGACTGAGAATATTCTGCTCCCAGCTTTCCAGAACCTCAGGCGTGCGCCGGGACTTGCTGGCGGCGGGCTTCGTACCAGAGAGCCAACTCGACGCGGTTCCAGAGTCCGAGCTTGTCGTAGATGATTCGGAGGTAGTTTTTGACGACATGCTCCGTGGTGCCGATGGCGTCCGCGACCTCGCGGTTTTTGAGCCCTTGAGCGACGAGTTCGATGACTTGATGCTCTCGCTCGCTGGGGACCCGGTTTCCATAACGCTGTTCTCCGAACATAATTGCCTCCGGTAGAGAATGGTTGCGAGTTTTACTCGCTTGATACCGCCAGTAATTGCGAAACGTAAGAAAAGACGATTAAAGTGCGCCTTCACCGTGCGCCGGGCCATCTTGAGCTGTCGGGCAATCTCCGCATTGTCGCAACCCTGGAGCAGCAGTTCGGCAATCTGCTGTTCCCGCGGACCCAGCCGAATAGAGCTTTCGTTCATTCCGGCTTCCCCCTATGGTGTAATGCATTCAGGCCCGATTCGGGCAGTTGTGGATAGAAGTAGCATGTGTCCGAAGCCGCGCGGGCGTCCGGATCACTGACTGACTTCTCAGAATTAATGATTTCTCCCAAAATTCATAGCATGCACACTGCCAAGCTGACCGTGGATTTCCCTTTTTAGCGGAAAATGTGGATATTTTCGCGCCTCTCACCTGGGTTTACCCCAGCCTCGATTCTTGACCTCGAATGACAGAGTAAGTTGTTTATTTTCTGTATCATAGAGATTATGCTTGAGATTAGCTGACGAGTCCGGGCAGGTTTGGGTGAGAGCCTAATCATGGGATCGCAACCGGACGATCCATTTGCCCAGAGAATTTTCCGGAAGAAGCAGAGAATTTTGGCTGATCGGTGCCGTTCCGCCGACCTTTCGGCATGGTTGGATAAAGGCTGCCGCGAGGGTAAGTGCTTTATCTTCAAGCTAAGGGCAATTCCCGGCGAGAAAAATTTTCCCCCGACTACTAGAGAAATTGGAACTAATTACATCTTTTACCCGATGACGAGATAATCAACCCAAGGTCACATTCAGGAAGACTGTTGAAGCGCCCTCCGCAGATCGATTTTGGGTTGGTCCAGGGTCAGCCGGACGATTCTAGAGCCGGTTATTTTCGCGATGGCTGCCGGGCAAGGCGCACTTTCTGTTTTAAACTGGATGAGAAGAATGGGGTTCCACTGATGGCGTTCGAGGTAGCACTGCCTCAGGACTGAATTCCCTCTTGCCGGTCCCGGGTTGCAGGCCCTGGTCGGCGCTTTAAACGCCCCGGTTCCAGCGCAGTCCGGAGGCGGCTGCGGGAAACGGCGCAACCGGCGCGGCCTTCCCTACATCTGAGTGGCAGGACTTCCGCACCTGCCGGAATACCGCACCATTGCTGACGTCGGAATCTCACAAAAATTCCAGGAGGCCAAAGAGTTTGAGCACTTCGAGCAGTCACCTGATACCGCCGCACGGTGGAGAACTAGTCGATCTTATCGCCCAACCGGAAACCGTCAACCAGCTGAAATCCCACTCCCGCGAGTGGCCCTCGTGGGACCTGACCGCGCGCCAGCTTTGCGATCTTGAGCTGCTGCTGAGCGGTGGGTTTTCTCCCCTGCGCGGATTCATGAATCGCGCCGACTACGAAGGCGTATGCAGCAACATGAAGCTGGCCAGCGGCCTCCTCTGGCCCATGCCGATCACGCTTGATGTGAGCGAAGAGTTTGCCAAGTCCCTGAAGCCAGGCAGCAGCAAAGTCGCCCTGCGCGATGCCGAGGGAGTGATGCTGGCGGTGCTGCATGTCGAAGACGTCTGGCAGCCCGATCGGCAAGCCGAAGCCAAGGCGGTATTTAACAGCACCAGCAAAGCCCATCCCGGCGCGGATTACACCATCAACAAGGCGAATCCATGGTATGTGGGCGGACGCATCGAAGGCACTCAATCTCCCTCCCACTATGATTTCCGTTCGCTGCGCCTGACGCCCGCGGAACTTCGCGCCGAGTTCGCCCGCCTGGGGTGGCGCCGCATCGTGGCATTCCAGACGCGCAACCCCATGCATCGCGCCCACCAGGAACTTACCTTCCGCGCCGCCAAGCAGGTGGAAGCCAGCCTCCTGATTCATCCCGTTGTGGGGATGACCAAGCCGGGCGACGTGGATTATTTCACCCGCGTCCGTTGCTACCAGTTGCTGTCGTCCAAATATCCACCGGGAACGGTGAAGCTTTCGCTGTTGCCGCTGGCCATGCGTATGGGCGGACCGCGCGAGGCCATCTGGCACGCGCTGATTCGCAAGAACCACGGTTGCACCCACTTCATCGTGGGCCGCGATCATGCCGGCCCCGGCAAGGACACCGATGGCAAGCCTTTTTACGGCCCCTACGAGGCCCAGGAAGTCTTCAAGAAACACGAAGCCGACATCGGCGTCACCATGGTGCCGTTCAACATGATGGTGTACCTGGAAGACCAGGACAAATATTTTCCCACTGACGAGGTGCCCAAGGGGGCTCGCGTACTGGACATCTCAGGCACCGAACTGCGCCAGCGGCTGAACGAAGGCCGCGACATTCCCAGCTGGTTCACTTATCCGGAAGTGGTGCAGGAGTTGCGGCGCAGCTATCCGCCGCGGCACAAGCAGGGAGTGACGATTTTCTTCACCGGGCTTTCGGGCTCCGGCAAATCGACCATCGCCAACGTGCTGCTGACCAAGTTTCTGGAAACCGGCGGCCGTCCGGTAACGCTGCTGGACGGCGACCTGGTGCGCAAGCATCTGTCGTCCGAACTTGGGTTCTCCAAGGAGCATCGCGACATCAACATTCGCCGCATCGGCTACGTGGCTTCTGAAATCACCAAGAATGGCGGCATCGCCATCTGCGCACCCATCGCCCCTTACGACGCCACCCGCAAACATGTTCGCGGACTGATCGAGCCTCTGGGTGGATTCATCCTGGTGCACGTGTCCACTTCGGTCGAGGTGTGCGAGCAGCGCGATCGCAAGGGTCTCTACGCCAAAGCGCGGGCTGGAATTCTCAAGGAGTTCACCGGAATTTCAGATCCCTACGAAGAACCGAAAGATGCCGAGGTCGTCATCAACACGGCGGATTTAACTCCGGAGGAATCCGCGCAGGAGATCATTCTGCATCTCGAGCGCGAGGGCTTCTTCGGCGCCATCGGAGAACGCGCCTAGCCATAGACCACGTGGGGGCGGACGCCCTGGTCCGCCCAGCGGAGCGAAGCTCCGCAGATTTCTTTGCGAACTTTGCGGGTCCTTTGCGAACTTTGCGGTTAAAGATTTTGACCGCAGAGGTCGCCAGGGAAACCCGCAAAGGACGCAAAAACGGCACCGCTAACCTACTTATGAGTAGTTCTTTTCAGGCCGAAACCTTGCAACGAATCCACTCGGCGCTGGAGTCTGCCCGCGAGATCTTCGCCCGCTTCACCCTGGGCGCCATCGAAGCGGAATACAAGGCGGGCCACGACCCGGTCACCGAAGCCGACCGTGCAGTGGACGCAGTCCTGCGCCAGGAATTACTACGCGAAGGCGAAGGCTGGCTCTCCGAGGAAAGCGTGGACGACTTGTCCCGGCTGGAGAAGAACCGCGTCTGGATCGTCGATCCTCTTGGATGGCACGCGCGAATTCGTGGCCGGCATCCCCGAGTTTTGCGTTTCGGTGGCGATGGTGGAAGATGGAGTTCCCGTCGCCGGAGGAATCTGTAACCCCGCCACCAACGAGATCTTTCTCGGCTCTCTCGATTCCGGCATGACCTACAACGGAAAGCCCGCGCGCGCCAGCCAGCGGACCAGCCTTGAGGGCGCGGTGATTTTAGCCAGCCGCAGCGAAATCAAGCGCGGGGAGTGGAAGCGCTTCGAAACCGCCGCGGTAAAAGTTCGTCCGATGGGATCGGTGGCCTACAAACTGGCGCTGGTTTCGGCGGGCCTCGCCGATGTGACCTTCACCCTTACCCCGAAGCATGACTGGGACATTGCTGCCGGCGCCGCCCTGGTGACCAGTGCTGGTGGTTTCATCAGCACGCTGGAGAGTTCTCAACTGCTTTGCAATCGGAAGTCACCGCTGCTCCCCGGTCTGCTGGCGGGCGGACCTTTCCTGCGCGATGAATTGCTCTCCCTGGTGAAGGAATATCTGCCGGCGAATTCCGGACGCTAGGATTTCAGCAGAGTCTTCAACAAAGTTTCCAATCCATTCCACGTGATCTGCACTCCGATGCACAAGAGCACGAACGCTATGACCCGCAGAATGCCGTGTGCCGTCTGAGGCGCAATGCGCGCCGTGATCTTGGGAGCATAGGCATAGCAGAGAAAGACCAAAAAACTCAAAACCACGACGGCCAGAAAAACTCCCACATGGGCCATAACATCGTTGGACACGCCCTTCACCGAAGCATGGGCGCTCAGGGTCAACATCACCACGATGCAGCCCGGCCCAGCGGTCACGGGAAAGGTCAGCGGATAGAAAACCTTCTGCTCCAGGGAGCCGGAGCTCGCCTCCGCCACCGCCGTCCGGTCGGGGTCGGCTTTGACCTCATTCTGATTCAGCAAGCCCCAGCCCATGGTGGCCAGCACTAATCCTCCTGCGACCTGTACCACGGGAAGAGAAATCCCAAAAAACTCCAGCAGCGCGGATCCCACCAGTTCCACTACGGCCAGGA
Organism: Terriglobia bacterium; assembly: GCA_963699935.1. Taxonomy (GTDB): domain Bacteria; phylum Acidobacteriota; class Terriglobia; order Terriglobales; family Acidobacteriaceae; genus JAIQFF01. The sequence goes on along the minus strand of CAVOVU010000006.1, from coordinate 599,606 downwards.
AAATAGTGGTCCGGATCGCAATCTTGCGCGCCAGATCTCGAAAAACCGACGCGGGCGCATCGCCCACCAGGCCGAGTAAAACCAATGCTGATCCCAGCGGGTTAATGAGTGGCAGCAGAGCGCTGAAGGCCAGCGCAAAATACTTGGCGAGAATGGAAAAGCTGCCCATGGGTGCAACAGGATAGCACCCGGGCCCCAGGGTGTGTGGGTCGGACACTCTGTCCGACGCTTTTGATCTTGGCTTGTAGTCGTGCGAAATTCGGTAGTCCGGCTCCGGAAGGGCGTTCCAGGGTCCAAATCAAAGTCAAAGGCGTCGGACAAGCCTGCCCTGAGCGAAGTCGAAGGGAGTGTCCGGCCCACACTTTCGCACTCTAGTTTTTCGCATAGCGGCGGAAGAAGCTGTCGGCTTTCCACTGCGGCCGCTGCGGATCGTCTGCGACTTTGACCAGCAGTTGCTGAATAATTTCTTCGTACTTGCCGGCTGCCGCCAGGTCAACCGGCTGATCCAGATCATCGGACGGCGCATGATAGCGTTTCGTCAGCCAGTCCTGGAACATCTGCTTCTGCTCCGGCGTGCTTGGAGCAACGTCCATGGCCAGCGCCGGAACGCCGTGCCGGATGAAACTGTACTGGTCGCTGCGGACAAAGACATTTCTCAGCGGCTGGGGATCGGGCTGGACGGAAACACCGTCCGACTCCGCTACCTGGCGGGCCAGGTCTCCCAGGTCCGATTCCGCCAATCCCAGAACGGTGAGCAACTTCAGCGGTACGAGCGGGCGAAACATGTCAACATTGATGTCTGCGACCATCGATTTCGGGTCCACCGTGGGATGGGCGGCAAAATATTTCGACCCGAGCAGTCCCTTCTCTTCTCCGGTGACGAATACAAACAGAAGCGAGCGCTTCAGGCCTTCGGGATGCTTCTGGAGCGAAGCCGCGACGTCGAGCAGCACGGCGACGCCGGCTGCGTTGTCCATGGCGCCGTTATAAATGCGGTCGCCGTTGACCGGCTCGCCGATGCCCACGTGATCGATGTGCGCCGAGAGCACTACGTATTCATTCTTCAGCTGCGGATCATTCCCCGGCAGCCTGGCCACCAGGTTGGACGACATCACAACTTTCGTTTTCAGTCTGGCCCGGGCCCGGATGGAAGCGGTCAGGGGAAAATGCGGCAGGGGCTTGCGGTCTTTGGCCAATTCAGCCAACTCCTGGAACGTATGACCCGATCCGGCAAACAACTTGTCCGCGTGCGCCGGATTGAAATAGAGGGCGAGCTTTTCGCCTTCGGTCTCGCTGAATTCTGAGCCGGCCAGGTCCATGCTCGGATGCAACCGGTTCAAGGCGATGCGGGACCAGGGCACGTCCATCGATGCGGGATTCGGAATCGTAACGATTCCGACGGCTCCCGCGGCGAAAAAAGGCTTCCAGCGTTCCGCGGCCGTCTGATGATGCGCCGACAGCGCCGAAGGAATCTGCGACGGCGAGCCGCTGATCAGGACCGCGACCTTGCCCTTGAGATCGAGCCCGGCAAGATCGTCGAAGTCGTTTTCCGGAATGCTCAGGCCGTAACCCACAAACACCAGGGGGGCCTCCACTTCAGGAGCAAGGTCCACGCGCGTGCTGAAGATCGCATCTTCTCCCAGGGTCAGCGGCTCCGCTTTGCCATCGCGAAGCAGAGCGGCGCTTGACTCCTGCTCCACCAACTGCCGCGACACAAATTTCACTGGCTGGTAATAGCCCTTGACGCCCGCGGGCTGAAGGCCTGCGCTCTTCAATTGGCCGACCACGTAAGCCTCTGCCTTTTTCAGCCCTGGACTTCCCGTGTCGCGGCCTTCCATGTTGTCCGCGGCCAGCACTTTTATGTGTTCCCACCACGATTTCCCGTCGAATGAGGGCGGATTGCCCTGCTGCGCGAACGCAGGAGCCAGGAAAACAGCGATCCATAGGGACAACAGAGACTTTCTCAGCATCGTTCCTCCAAAGCCAACCGCAGCGGCTGAAGCCGCTCGCTCATTGAGTCATGGTCGCACGACTGAAGTCGTGCCCTTCCCAACCCTATCGAGACCTTTTCCGTGGCACGACTGAAGTCCTTCCCTTTCCAACCTCTTGTCGAGACCTGTTTCCGCGGGAATATCGCTACACGTATCCCAGCCCCGCCAGGCGGTCGTGCACTATTTTTGCTGACTCCTCATCTGAGCCTCCACCTGTGCCCTTCTTTTCCATGCCGGAAACCAGCGAACGGCCTTGCATGGTCTCGGGAATTTCGTATCCGGCGAGGTCCAACAGTGTGGGCGCAATATCCAGCAGGCGAGCGCCTTCGTACTCGCCGCTGAGCGGGCAATTCGGCGCCGTCAGAATGAACATTCCGTATTGGGCGTGGTTGCAGCCGTCGGGGCCGGTGTCGTTTTCCTGAACGTGGAGCTTCGCATGCCCGACGGTTCCGATGGAACGCCAGTAGAGTTCGCCGAAATGGACGATCAAGTCGGGAGCCACGTTGCGCACGTTGCGATAGATTTCCTCGCGGCTTGAACACCAGCGATTTCATCGCCTGACCGTTCTCGCCCGGCAGCGCTTCGAGCCGCGCTTTCATCTGGTTCTGAAAAGACTCGTACTCGGACGCGGGAATCACGCCCTGCGGCTCGCGGCCCTGCATATTGAAAAAGACGCGGGCGTAGTATCCGCCTTCGCTCCAGACTTTCGTCTTGCTCCAGTTCACGTTCAGCTTTTCAAATGGCGTCAACGCCTTCGGGTATTCGTTCAGAACCAAAAGGCCCTCGCGAATCAGCCATTCGTTGATTGCAAAACCGCCATCCAGGCGCTGCGCTCCGTGGTCTGAGACCACCAGCAGGATCGTTTCGTCGTCCAGCAATTCGAGGACGCTGCCGATCTGCTCATCGAGCAAACGGTAGTATTCAGGAATCGCGTCCTGATAAGGATTGTCCGGCTCGAACTGCACGTGCCGGGGATCAAAATAGTTCCAGAAGCCGTGATGCATGCGGTCGAGACCGATGTCCACGAAGTGGAAATAGTCCCATTCCTGTTCAGTCAGCAACCAGCGCACCACCGCCCACTGCTTGCCGCACATATTGAAAATTTCCTGCTTGAGCCAGTCCTTCTTGGTCGGTGCGAAAATTCTTTTACATCGACCGGGTATTCTCCGACCAGTTCGTTGATCTTCGCCTTGAGCGCAGGGCGGATCAGTGAAGTCGTTCTTGACCGTGTCGGGCGTGAGAAAACAACCAATGCTGATGCCGTTCACCCGCCGTGGCGGATAATTCGGCGGCACTCCCACGATGATCGACTTCTTGCCTTCACGCGCCAACTGGTCCCAGATGGCGAGCGCCTTGATGGAAGCCGAGTTTGCGAAGGCGAGCTTGTCGTAAGAATGGTCGGAGCGATTGCGGAATCCGTACACGCCGAGCGAACCCGGGTCCTGACTGGTGCTCATGCACATCCAGGCAGGGACGGTGATGGGCGGGACCACGCTTTCCAGCCGCCCGTAAACCCCGAGATCCATCAGGCGGCGCAGGTTCACCAGGCGCTCATCGCCAAAGACGATTTCGGGTGCGGCGCAATCGAGTCCGAGTACGCAGATTTTCATGTCGTCTCTTTGCTCAGTAACGACGCGCCTTCCATAGTGCCGGGCTTTGCCACTCCGAGGTAGTTCAAGATCGTGGGCGCCAGATCGATAATTCGCCCATGTTTGTGCGAGGCCGCGCGATTCATGAACAGAATTCCCGGAACCGATTCCGGATCGACAATGTGGTCTCCGCTCCAGCGGCGCATATTGTCTTCCAGCACGGAAGGGGCAAAGCCGCCCACCGCACTTGCCCACGAAACCCGGAAGCCGCGATGAAAATTTACCAGCAAGTCCGGCGAATTCTCCACAAACGCTCCCGAGTATAACTCTTCGCGGCGCGACACATTGCGAATGGCCGCGCGCTGCGTGTGCGCGTCGGGAAAATCAGCCAGACCGGTCTGTATCGCATTGCGTACCCGTTCGGCTTCGCTTCCCTCTTCCAGAATCCCTCCAGCTTCGCGCCCTTTGAAATTCAAATAGATGCCGCCCAGGCCAACCGCATAGGCGAAGGTTTTCGACCAGTCAACCGCGGCAAACCCTTCACCCAAGTCCTCGCCGGGTCTGCGACTGTCTTTAAGGGCCAGCAGCCCGTTCTGCCACAACCAGGTGTTGGTGTCGAAAGCGCGCCGGAAAGTTCCGAAGCCGTGATCGGAAAGCACGATCAGCAGGGTGTTCTCATCCACCTTGTCGAGTACTGGGATAAGCAACGCATCGCAGCGCCGGTAGTGTTCTTCAATCCGGGTGGCAAGTTCCGGCGAGAGGTCGGGCTCAAAGCCAGGATGTTCACGATCGCGGAACCGCCACAGCATGTGCTGCACCCGGTCGGGCGTGTCAAACAGCATGAAGAACAGGCCTTCGCTGAAGCGGTCGAGTTCAAAACGCATGGTGCGCTCGCGCTCCGCCAGCACCAGTTCACAGTGCTGCAGGTACGCCGCTTCATCCAGGCGGCCATTATTCAGGCCGTTATGATCTTCCGCCATGCCGAGCGTGGAAAACAGGCCGATCTTGTCGGCCAATTCCCGGGCGTAATCGGCCGGAGCCGAAACTGGAAACATGGGCGCCGCCGGATCGAAGTTGACCGCGGAAACATAGAACTCGAGATGCGGCTCCAGTTGCCGCACATAGAAGCGCGCAATTCCGGTCACCGATTGCAGCATGGAGAACTTGAATTTGAATCGTACCCAGTCGCTCCAGCCTTTTTCTGGAACCTCAATCGTGGCGGGTGTGCCGCCAGTCTGAATCGAAAGCTTGCGCGCCGCCTTGTCCACGTGGACACGCACTTCGCAGGAAGTATCGGCTGCGGGCGAAACCCTGGTGTTGCGTGGCCCGATCACTCGCGTTGTAATCTCAGCCCCGTTGTCCAGAAAAATGAGCTGCTCGTTCTCTTGCGCCACCACGGCTCGGTCCTGCGTATAGAAGGTGCCCTTACTCTGGCTGCCGCGCAGGTCGGGCACGCCCACGCCGGCCAGCATGCGGCCCTGCACAGCTTCGGGAGGGAAAGTGCATGGACAACGCAAGATGGTGCAAGGAATGCCCGCCGCCGAGAGTGTCTGCCACACCGGCACGCCGCTTCTCCGGTTTACCACCCGCGGCTGGGCCAGCATACTTTTCGGCCGCTCGAACCGGGTGAGCGCGACATCGGGCAAATAGGTTTTGGGGTCGCGGCAGATGAAATCGAAAATTCCGTGTCCGCCGGGATTTGTCCCGGTCGCAAACGATGACCAGGCCACGGGAGTCTGCGCTGGATAAGTTGTCTTCAGGCGGGAGTAACTGCCGGAGGCCCGGATCTTTGCCAGGTTGGGAAGCTCGCCGCGCTCCAGCATCGCTTCCACAATGCCGGGTTCGAGCCCGTCCAAACCGATGACGATAACTTTTCTGCGCAAGCGGCGGACCCGATTTTAGGGAGTTCCTTTGGGCGTTTCCTTGGGAGCATCCACGGCGGCAGGCGTACCCGAGCGGCTGAACTTGCGTACGACCTTGAAAAAGATCCCGACAACCTTGTTCCAGAAAAGCAGCAGCAGGCCGAGCAGGCTGGCCAGCCCGGAAGTCACCGTCATTACCTGGTCGGGACCACCGTAAAGCGCCAGCAATTCAATTCTCATGATGCTCCTGTGCTGTAGATATTTCTTATGATTTTAACATCCTCCGCGTGGCGCTCCCCAGTAACAGAGAAGCTCCCGCCTTGCGGAACCAGGCCACGAAATATCAGGTCGCGCCGAGGTTCAAGGATTCGCCGCCCAGGCCGAGTCCGGCCGGGCTCCCGCTTCCTGGACCTGCATCTGGTAGGGCAATCCAGTCCCCGACTGCCCGTTCCAGTCTGATACGCGGATGTTTAATTCTACTAGAGACTTGCCGCCGTCCGGCACCAAAATCTCCAGCCGCGCGTCGGTATTCACGCCGGGATTAATGTCATCATTCACGCAGATATCGTCGAACGCGTCTGGAGTTGGGTCGGCGATTCCGGGCTCCGGGGTGTGATCGTCGCCTGGATTGCGGCAGGTCTGGTAGGGCTGCCCATTCTCGTCCACAATCGCGATCACCGGATCCAGCCGGATCGATGAGATAGGTTGCTGAGCGCGGACCTCGACTACCAGTGTGGATCCAGCCTGCGCCTCCATGCGGTAGTAATCGTCAACCGTTCGTAGCGGTCCGTGCCGGAACCGGTTCGCATGAACACTGCTCTGCTGCAGGTTGAAGCGGCCGTCGCGCAAGACGATCGAGGTTGGCGCCCGGTCCCGCCCCGCGGACCGCGCCAGCAGCGCTTCCAGCCCCGCGTTGAGTTCACGCGCCACCTGCTGGCCCAGGGGAGTGAAGATCAGATTCTTGGTCTCGCCGGGATCATGCACCCAGTCGTAGAGCTGATCTCCCAGTTCCTTGTGCACGATCAGATGCCAACGTGTGGTCACCACGGATTTCATGGGACCGTCCGCGGTGGTCGCGACCAGTTTTCCCACCGTCTTGCTCTCATCAGTAACGATGTTATGTTTTGCGACTTCAGAAAGAGCATCAGGCCACGCGGGCTGCGCCGCCGGGGATTGCCAGAGCGCGCTCAGCGATGGTCCGGGGAAGGTTTCATGCCCGCCCTCGCCCAGCAACTCCATGATCGTAGCCGGAAGGGCCGAGTTGGTTACCGGCACATCCAGACGAAGGCCCGCCGGAACGTGCCCCGGATACCGGACCACCAGGGGAACATGAATCAGCTCCCAGTAGAGCGCTTTGCCATGCGTTCGCAAATGGTGCTGCCCCAACGATTCCCCGTGATCGCCGGTAATGACGACCAGGGTATTTTTGGTCAGACCGCGCCGGTCCAGCTCATCCATCAGACGCCCGATGTAATCATCCACATACTTCACGCCATCGTCGTAGGCGTCCACGTTGGTCTGCCGCGGCCACGAAGGTTTGGCATAGTTGCGCGGTCCGCCGTAGGGGTCGTGCACATCGAAATAGTTAAGGAAGGCGAAGAATGGGCGCCGGCGATCACGGTCGATCCAGTCCAGAGTTTCCCGGTTAACCACATCCGCGCGTTTGCGTATTCCGAAAGCACCGCCATAGCTGCCCGAGCCCTCCGCGCCCTGGTCGAGCAACTCCGTAAAGCCCAGCCCTCGGAGCACGCGCTTGACCAGGCTGCGGTCGCTGCGCTTGAGGTAGATTCGAGCAAACTCGCGGCCATAGAGCGTGCGCACGAACATATCGCTGGCCGAATGAAAGTAGTCTTCGAAATGTAAGAAGCCGCGCCCGAAGCCGAGGTCGTGAGTAAAGTAGGTGCGATTGGCGGAAAAGGCCCCTGTGCGGTATCCCTTCTGCATCAGGGCTTCGCCCAGAGTGGGCAGCCCGTTGGCACTGAATGCTTCCCCACCTACCGCCGGCATCTCCTTGATCTTGTCCATGCCGTGCTCATACTGATACCGGCCGGTCAACAATGAAGCGTGCGAGGGAAACGTCCAGGACGACGTTGCGACAGCGTTCTCAAACAGCGCGCCCTGGGTAGCGACGCGATCAATATTCGGACTGGTGGGCCGGGCATATCCATAAGATGAGAGATGGTCGGCGCGCAACGTGTCCACCACGATGACCAGCACGTTGGGCGCATCCGCAGCCGCCGCCGGCAATTTGCTGACGGCCTTTGCTTCGAGCAGCCAGTGTCCGCCCTGGATTCCGGCGAAGGCCAGTACTCCCGCCCCGGCAACCAGGGGAAAGGTTCGCCGTACAAATTGCAGGGTGGCGGTTTCGTGTTTCGTCACCCAGCGGCTGAAGGCAACGCCCACGCCGGCCGCCAGCAGCAGGCAACCGAGATGAGACAGACGCGCCGTGACTGTAAGCCAGTCATACAGGGTAAGCGCAGTCAACAAGGCTATGGCAGCCTGCAGCAGGCGGAATTTCGCGATCAGCCGTCCCGCTGCCCAAAGAACCAGCGTCAAGACACAAAAAAGAATGAGATCGACAATGGGCGAAATCCAGATAATCGGTTCGGAGACGTGCAGCGTCGGCCCCCAGCGCGCCCAGTTGATTCTCTGGAAAAGCAACAGGCCCGCGCCTTCCACCAGGCCGGCGATGATCGCAAACCAGATGGCAAGAAGCAGAAAGGACCCAAGGCCCGGGGGTGATCCGGCGTTGGGGGATGGGACATCGGTTGTCGTCAGCGTACGCGACACTCAACCAAGTTTACGCCTAATAGGCGACGGCACAATCGGGAATGGCAGGCGGGAGCTACTAGGATAATTCTGAACGGTAGAAGTGGCGCCGTTCAAAAAGGCTCATCGGCAATTCGAAGACCTTGGTCTCCCCCGGGGCAAAGGAAAATTGCTTGCCGCACTCGGGGCCCGGGCAGGTGGCGCTCAGCTTTTCCCGGTTGGTTTCTCGCGTCATTTCCCGTTCCACCACAACCCAGGTCCCGCACTTGGGACAGGTGATGCACGAACACACAATCCGGTCAGACATTTGACCTAGTGTAAATGATTTTTCGTTTCCGAGAATCCCGAAGGGACAGGTCACTCCGCCTGCTTTTTCCCCGCCCGCAGCCGCCATTGGACATGACGCAGGATGCCCAGCCATGCTTCGACATCCTGGGCCGAAAGTTTGAGGCGGCGCAGCATGCGACGGATTCTCTGCTCGGTATCGGCGGCCCGCTGCGGCAGCATGTAACTGCTGGTGCTCAATACCTCGGCAAGCAAAGGCATAATGCGCGCGATATCGCCCGCAGTGGCAAGCGCCTGCTTCTCCCCTTCCGCAACCGCCCGGCTGTCACGAATCAATTCGTACAGACAGACCGCGACCGCCTGGCCCAGGTTCATCGAGATGTGCTGTTCCCGGGTGGGAATGCGGAGCAGCCAGTGGCAATAGCTGAAGTCATCCTTCGAGAGCCCGTATCTCTCCGAGCCAAACAAGAGGGCCACAGGGCCGGAGCTCATGTGTTTGCGGATGAGGCGCCCGCCGTATTCCAGTCGCCGCAGGGGATGCTGCACTTCCCGGTGCCGCACTGCGGTGGTTCCCACCACCAGCGTGCAGTCGGCCACGGCGTCGGCAACGCTGTCGTATTCCTCGGCGCTGGCCAGCAGCTCCGCAGCGCCGACCGCGGACCGCGCCGTACGGAAGGCCTTTTCATATGGATTCACCACTCGCAGCCGAGAAAAACCGAAATTGCTCATGGCCCGGGCCGCAGCACCAATGTTAAGAGGATTACGCGACGACACCAGCACCACGCGCAGGCGATCGAGTTTAAGGGGAACAGGCAAGGGATGCTTATTCTAATGTAGGCGCGAGCGTCCTCGCTCGTGCGTCGTCACCGGAGACCACGTAGGGGCGGGTGCCTTCACCCGCCCAGTCGAGCGCAGCTCGACCAGGGTTTCGTGGAAGGGAAAGGCGGAAGAGGAGAGGCCGACGGACGGCTGATTCGCGGTTCGTGGCACAGCTGCCGGCCCTGGTGCGCCTATAGGGATCCTTCGACTACGTGTTTGCTTTCGTAAACGAAAGCAAAGCACTCCGCTCAGGATGACAGGCTATGCGCCGGCTTGTGCGCGGACTCAGACACGCGAATCAACGTAGGAAGCACCGCTCCGAAGCCATCCTTTTGCGGATCGCCAAAGGAAAAATAAAGCTTGCTGTAGAGCGGATACAGCTCTTCGTAAACCCGCTGCTCGGATTGATCAGGCTCAAACACCCGGTTAGACGGGCAAATCTTTTTCTGCGCATCCTCGATGGTCTTGAAAGTCCCCGCCGCCAGAAACGCGAAAATCGCCGAACCCAGGCTGGTGACGCTCTTGCTCGGCACCAGCACCGGCCGCCCCAGCACGTTGGCATAGACCTGGTTCAGCACGTCATTTTTCTGCGGAATTCCGCCCGCGTTAATGACACGCTTGATACTTACCCCGTTCGCGGCCATGCGGTCGAGAATCACCCGGGTATGAAACGCCGTGCCTTCGATGGCGGCGAACAATTCGTCCTGTGCAGTGCTTTGCAGGTTCCAACCCAGGGTGATGCCGCGCAAGTTGGGATTCACCAGCACGGTGCGGTCGCCATTGTCCCAGGTCATGCGCAGCAGCCCGGTTTGTCCAGCTCGATACTTATCGAGGCCCTGGCTCAGAGTCTTGACATCGGTCCCGGCGCGGGTGGCAATCGCGTTGAAGATATCCCCGACCGCGGAGAGACCGGCTTCGATTCCGGTGCGGCCGGGATGCACGCTTCCCTGCACCACGCCGCAAACGCCCGGAACCAGATTGACCGACGGCGTGATTCCGATGATGCAGGTGGAGGTCCCGACCACGTTCACCATGTCATCGGTGCCGCAGCCGGCCCCGATCGCGTCCCAATGCGCGTCGAAGGCGCCTACCGGAATCGGAATTCCGGCTTTCAGCCCGAGCTTTTCCGCCCAGTGCGCGGAGAGCGTTCCCGCGATCTGGTCGGAAGCTGCGTATTCGCCGTCCAACTTTTCGCGCACGCCGGCTAGAAGGGGATCCACTTTGACCAGGAACTGTTCGGGAGGAAGCCCTCCCAGAGCCCGGTTCCACAGCCATTTGTGGCCCATGGCGCAGATGCTGCGCTTTACTTTTTTAGGATCGGTGATGCCGCACAGCGTCGCCGCCACCATGTCGCAATGCTCGAATGCGGAGACGAACTCCGAACGCTTTGCCGGGTTATGGCGAAGCCAGTGCAGGAGTTTCGAAAATCCCCACTCTGAGGAATAGACGCCGCCGCACCAGTTGATGGCTTCCAGTCCTTCGCGATGCGCGGCCGCGGTGATCTCCGCCGCCTCGCCTTTGGCCCGGTGATCGCACCACAGGTAGTACTCGCCGAGAGGCTGCAGGTCTTTGCCCACGGGAATCACTGAAGAGCCGGTGGTATCGAGAGCGATGGCTTCGACTTGATCGCCGGAAATGCCGGCCTTCTTCACCGCCTCGCGAGTGGCGGCGGCCAGGGCGCGCATGTGATCTTCGTGCGACTGAGTGGCGTACTCAGGGTCTTCGCGTTTGCGATGCAGAGGATATTCGGCGACCGCGGATTGGAGCAGCCCGCGCTCGCTGTCCACGATGGAGACGCGTACGCTGAGAGTTCCGAAATCGACTCCCGCCACGATCGCCATCAGCAGGCTCCGTCGTTCCCCGGATGGTGGTACATGTCCCAGTGCAGATACCGGGTGGTGGCTTCGTAAACGGCGGGAGCCACACTCGACAGGTTGGCGGCCACGTGATGCTCGAAGCCGTTTTCGCAAATGTAGTGCAGCAACTTCTGCATCTGCGGAATCTCGACCACGCCGGCGCCGCCGAAAGTGTTCAGAGGATCATCGGTAAATCTGCCTTCGCCCACGTAACCCCGCATCTTGCCGGCGGTGTCGTCGGTGGAGAAGCGGGCAAAGCTCATCTTTTCCGGCTTGATCAAGCCTACGCAGGTGCCGAAAGTGTTTTCCTTGCCCACGGTGCCGGCGATGATCTCCTGGAAATCCATCTTCACCGAGCGGAAGAAATGCTTGGGCAGGTTGGAGCAGTGAAAGCAGACCGCCTTGTTGGGGTCTGCGCCGTAGTTGTTGTTCCAGTCGAGCAATGCGGAAGGCGTTTCCGACGCCAGCCGCAAAGCATGCATGCCCAGCACGCCGCAGATGTCCACTTCGCAGGCGCTCGAAAGCAATCCATCGCTCATCATGCTCATCACGGTGCACGGCACCACGCCCAGATTTTCCTCGATGGAAGTCCAGCATTGCACCGCGCTGATGGCCACTTCGGTGGCTGCCATCCAGTGATCGACCACGGCGCCCAGCTTGGCCATCTTCATCAAGGCGGCTTCGGGCACTCCGCTGGCATCCACGTATTTCTTGATGGAGGCGAGTTTCGCCTGCGCCGCGTCGTCGTTGTCCTTCATGCGTTCGATGCGGCCCAGCACCTCGGAGAGATCGAGGGTCTCGATCGAGATGCCCTGCCCTTCGAGAATTTTCTCGCTGTAGCGGACCGTATTGAAAGCCGTGGGACGTGCCCCAATCGCTCCCACGCGCAGATTGCGGAATCCATTGACCACGCGACAAACTCCCGCGAACCATTGCAGGTCCTTGGCGAACTCGGGAGAATCGGGGCTCTCGGTGTGCAGCGTGGTGATGGAGTACGGAATGCCGTACTGGCGCAGATTGTTACAGGCCGACATCTTGCCGCAGAAGCTGTCGCGGCGGAAGGCAATGGTCATTTTCTTGGGATCGTCAGGCGTGGCCTGGATCAACACCGGCACGCGCAAATCGGCCAGGCGCAAGGCATCGGCAATGGCCCGCTCCTCACCAAAGTTCGGCAGCGTCACGATGATGCCGTCGATGCGATCGCGGTTGCGTTTGAACAGGTCGGCGCACCGCCTCGACTCTTCCCGGGTTTCGACCGCGCCGTATTTGCTTTCTTCCGGAGTCAGCGCGACCACGTCCATGCCAGCCGCGGTCAGCACCCGCAACATTTCCTCGCGGCCGCTTTTCGCCAGATGATCGGGGAAAAAGCCGCGGTTGCCCACGATCAGGCCCATCGTCATTTTTTTCTTCGCCATACTTAGCCCTTATGAAAACCTTTCACTTAGACTTGCCGCCGGGGAGCGAACTTCACGCAATAGATCAGTCCGATGACCAAAAGCACGGCGCCCCACCACACATTGGCGTGCAAGTTGAACAAGACCACGTCCGGATTCGCTGGAGGATTCACCACCTGGTAAATTCCTGCTGCCATGATCAACGCGCCATTTACGGCCAGCGAGATACCGATAAAAAACCAGATGGAAATCATGCTGCTGCACCTCTGCATTTCAGAAGCTGTCGGATTACCGTAGCGCCCGCCGGCATCTAGCCGGCCGGCACGGCGGTGCTACCCACACCTCGATCCGCCAATTACCAGAAAATAATATTCAGCACAAAGAACACGACCACCACCACGCCAGCCCAGAAAAGCGGCTTCTGGTACAGGGGTACGTCCCCGATGGAGGGGATTTCCGTCTGCCCGTACACCAGACCGGTCAATTGGCTGTCAGGCACAGGTTTAGTCACCAGACTCACCGCCACGGTGATCACAACGCAAACCAGAAAAGACCAGAGCGCCTGGTACATATCCTGCGCCAGAGCTTTGGCGTGGGGCGAGAGCGCCACATAACGCAGCGCGCGTGGGATCAACCTTGACCCAGGCCCACATCCCGATCGACGAAACCGTCCCGCACAGCAATCCCCAGAAACCGCCCGGACCGGTCGCCCGTTTCCACAACATGCCCAGGATGACCGTGCCAAACAACGGCGCAATGAAGAAGCTGAACAACGCCTGCACATAGTCCATGATGCTGGCGGACCGCATCACCAGGTAGGCCGTGCCTACGCTGATTAGCACTCCGAACACCGTGGCATAGCGTCCCATGTTCACGTAATGATGGTCGGTGCCCTTGCTGTTGATCAGGGGACGGTAGATGTCATAAGTCCAGACGGTGGTGAACGCGCTGACGTTGCCGGCCATGCCCGACATGAACCCCGCGATCAGCGCCGTAATCCCCAGGCCAAGCAGCCCGGGTCCGCAGTAGCGGGCCAGCATGAGAGGGAGCACGTCGTTGTAGCTGTGGCCTCCGGTGACCGTCGCCACCGATTCCGGAACCAGTTTCACCGGCAGCAGGCCCAGGCCCAGCAGACCGGGGAGGATCACGATGATCGGAACCAGCATCTTGAATCCGGCGCCAATAATGGGGGCCATTTCCGCGCTGCGAATGTCTTTCGCAGCCAGGATGCGTTGCACCACCAGGAAATCCGTAGTCCAGTAGCCCATCGAAATAACCGAGCCCAGTCCGAAGACAATGCCGGTCCAGTGAATGCCCATGGGGTTGGAGGTGAATGAGCCCAGCCCCGACCAGAGATGGACGTACTGTTCCGAAGCTCTCTGCGCGATCAGTATCTTGAGATGGCCCCAACCTCCGGCTTCGTACAATCCCAGGATCGGAATCAGCAGCGCGCCCGCCCAGATGAGGAAGAACTGCAGCACTTCGTTAAAGATGGCCGAGCGCAGTCCGCCCAGCGTGACATAAATGGCAACTGTGATGGATGAAACCCAGATGCTGAAATTGATGTCCCAGCCCAGCACGATTTGCATGACCTTGGCCATGGCAAACATGTTGACGCCGCTCATGAGCACGGTCATGAAGGCGAATGAAATCGCGGACAGGGCGCGGCTGGGTTCGCCGAAACGCAGCTTTAAATATCCCGGGACGGAGTGGGTCTTGGAAATGTAGTAGAACGGCATCATCACCAGCGCCAGGAAAAGCATGGCCGGAATGGCGCCGATCCAGTACCAGTGGGTGGCCAGAATGCCGTATTGGTAAGCCGAACCCGCCCAGCCCATCAACTCGAGAGCACCCAGGTTGGCCGAGAGGAAGCTGAGGCCGGCCACCCAGGCCGTCATCTCGCGTCCGGCCATGAAGAAGTCTTCGCCGGTGTTCGCCCGCCCGCGCAGGTAAAAGCCAATCGCCAGAACCAGCGCGAAGTAGAAGCCAATGATGACGAAATCCACCCCGGACAAATGCACAAGCTGCTTCTCGACCAACATCGCGAAAGCTGGCATCATTTCTTTTCCTTTGCCTGCCCGTAATACGCGCTGGATCCGTGCTTCCTCAAATAGTGCTTGTCGTGCAAGCCGCGACCGACCGGTTCGGCCTCCGGACTCAGGGTGGCAGTAAAGTATGCCATCCGCGCCACCGCCTCCAGGATCACGGCGTTATGCGCCGCCGCGGCCGGGTCCGGACCCCAGGCGAAGGGGCCGTGATTGGCCACCAGCACCGCCGGCACCGAGGCATACCCCACCTTCTCAAAGGCACGAACAATAGCATGTCCGGTGTTTTTCTCATACTCCGAGGCGATCTCGCTGTCTTCCATCACCCCGGTGACTGGGACCGGGCCATGAAAGTAGTCGGCATGGGTGGTGCCGAAGCATGGAATCGACCGGCGCGCCTGCGCCCACGAAGTCGCGTATTCGGAATGGGTATGAGCCACGCCGCCGATTCCCGGGAAGGCCCGATAGAGGACAAGATGAGTGGGAAGGTCGGAGGAGGGCCGCAAATTGCCTTCCACTATCTTGCCCTCAAGATCGGTGACCACCAGGTGCTCTGGTTTCATGGCCTCGTAGGGAACGCCACTGGGTTTGATGACGACCAGTTTCTGCTCCCGGGAGATGCCGCTGGCATTGCCGAAGGTATAAAGCACTAATCCCCTTCGGACCAACTCCAGGTTCGCTTCCAGCACCTCTTCCCGCAACCGAGGCAACAGCATAATGAGCTTTTTCCGAGGAAAGCACGATTCTGATGAGTAATCGTTTACTATGCGAAAAGTCAAAATAGTGTACGTAACCGCTTTTGTCAATCACGGAATACCGGGCGATGGAGAATTCTCACGATCCGACCCGGTAGTGCTTAATTTCAATGGCGAAAGCCGTCTTCAGCTGCCCTGCCAGGGATATTCTCCGGGCTCGTAGCAAACGTTTTCTTCATTCTTTCTCCGGCCGGCCCGGGACATCGGTTCCGCCTTCGTGCTCCCGCAGAAACCCGGGGGAGGCAGCAAACCACCAATCTCGGACCGCAGCAGAGGTCCACGCCGCCTTGATTGTTCCCCTCGCCTTCCTTGCCCAACGCCTTCGTCCGTCCCACGGTGTTGGGGATAACGTTTGCCGTGCTAGAATTCCGCCATCGCTCCACTCCCTCGGAACCTATGGACATTCGGGAAATCGCGAAACGGGCCAGAGTGTCAACCGCCACTGTCTCCCGCACTATCAACCGCGTCCCCACCGTCAACCCTGCCCTGGCCAAGCGGGTCTGGAGTGTAATCGAGGAACTTGGATATTATCCAAATACACAGGCGCGAGCGCTGGTTTCCGGGCGCAGCCGGATTTTTGGCCTCATCATTTCTGAAATTACCAACCCTTTCTTTCCGGAAATTGTTCAGGTTTTCGAAACCATCGCAGTCCAGCACCGCTACGAGATCCTTCTTACCTCGACTGGAAATGATCCCACCCGCATGGAAAGCGCGGTGCGCCGGATGATCGAGCGCCGGGTCGAGGGTGTGGCCATTCTGACTTTCGGTATGGAAGAGGTGCTGCTGGAAGACCTGAAGCTGCGGAAAGTGCCCCTGGTCTTTGTCGATGTTGGGCCGCCGCGTCCCCGGGTCAGCAACATACGAATCGATTATCTCAACGGGATCCGCCAGGCGGTGCAGCACCTGGCTGCGCTCCGCCACGAGAAAATCGCGTTCATCACGGGCCCCTTGCGTTTGAAATCCGCGCTGGCCAGAAAACAGGCGTTCTTGCGCTCCATGCAGGAGATCGGCCTCGAAGCCGATCCGCAGCTGGTGGTCGAAGGCGACCATACCCTGGAGGGCGGCATGGCGGCTTTCACTCGATTGCTCGCCGGCCCCGTGCGCCCCACTGCCGTTCTTTGTTCGAATGACATGACCGCAATTGGCGTGATGCGCGAAAGCCATGATGCCGGCATCTCCATTCCGCGCGACCTCTCACTGATTGGGTTTGACGACATCCGCCTGGCACAGTTCATGCTGCCGCCGCTCACCTCGGTGCAGATGTCCCAACCCGAACTGGCGCGGCTGGCTTTCAGCGCACTCCTGGCTGAAGTGGAGCGCGATGTACCGGCACCCAACGGAACCGACTACGTGCTCAAGACAAATCTCGTGCTGCGCGAGTCCACTGGCCTGCTTGCGGGTGCTTCGAAGGTGGCGGAAAAACGGCAGTGAAACCCTGGGTGGTGTCTTAGTTTGAGGTCTGGGCTCACAATCCAAGCCGTCATGCTGAGCTTGCGAAGCATCTGGCGCGAAGCGCGGGCGCTGTGCACGCCAGATCCTTCGGGACTAAAGTCCCTCAGGATGACCATGGGTTGCGGGGATTGTTCAATCGGTCCCCGGCAGAATTTCCTTCGCCGCCTCCTACTCCAGCGAAAGTGTCAGCTTGGTTACCGACGCCGGCGGAAAACTGTAACTCAGAACTGCTCCCTTAAAATCGAGCGCCCTGGTCTGTGGACTGATTACGTTCCGCTCGGCGAAAGTGTTGTGGGCGTGAATATCTGAACTTGTCAGGGTCGTGGCTGAACCCGATTTCAAACTCGCGCCGCGAACCCCAATCCTGGTTGCACGGGTCGCGCTCACGTGCGGATTCACCACCGTCAGCACCAACTCCCTGTCATGCAGCGAAGCCGAACCCTGCAAGCCCCAGAATGATGCAGGTTTCCCGTCGCGATCATAGTTCACCGACGGGGCGGAGAACATCGTCCGCAGAGCTTGCCCACCCTGGTGTGCGGCGTACATGCCAAAAACATGGCCCACCGGGGTCACGCAAAATTTATCTTCATGCGCCAGGTACAAACTGTTCAGGCAATTGATCAGCTGAGCGCAGTTGGCCATGGCGACCTTTTCCGGATGACGATTAAAGGTATCGAGCGTCAGGCCGCTGAACACCGCGTCGCGCAGGGTCGGCGTTTGTTCGAGAATGTCGTCCGGAGTGGCCTCGCTGCCGGGGCGGTACCAGGGCCCCCATTCATCGACCACGAGTTTGATGGAATGTTCGCGGTCGAATTCTCCCATCACCAGCCAATGTCCATTAATCAGAGACTCCATGACGTCGCCCTGGCGCAGCAGTTCGTACCAGTCGAGCACATCGAATTTGAGCGCGTCGCCTTTGCCGTCGTTCCAATTGCTGGTGCGGCCCCGGCTCAGGTTCCAGGCATAGTAATGGAGTCCCAGGCCGAAGATGGAACGGATGTCCCCCGGAGAATGGCGCACTATTTCTTCCAGAAATCCGCGTGTCCAGTCCCATTTGTCGTCGCTGGGCCCGGAAGCCACGAATGACAATTTCTGTCCATACTCGGGCACCCATGCCGTATATCGGCGAAATTCCACAGCATATTCTTGCGCCGTAAAATTTCCGCCGCAACCCCACGACTCGTTTCCTACACCCCAATAGCGCACGCCGAAGGGCTCGGCGTATCCTGCCGCCGCGCGCATGTCCGCCAGCGTGGTGCTGCCAGCGGGCGAATTGCAATACTCCACCCAGCGGTAAAATTCAGCTGCGGGAAGGCTGCGCACGTTGGCTGCCAGATAGGGCTGGCTTCCAATCAGCTTGCAGAACTGAATGAACTCGTTGGTCCCGAACTGATTGGGATCGTATTTATGGCTGGCGGGGCCGGCCGCACTCTCTACCTGCTGCCAGAAGTTGGTGCGCCGCGGACGCTTGTCAGTGGGGCCGATGCCGTCGCGCCAGTCATAGCTGTCGGCAAAGCAACCGCCGGGATAGCGCACCACCGACGCCTTGATCTTCCGCATTTCCTCGACCAGCTCTTTGCGGATACCATTGACGTTGGGAACTTTGGATTTCTCGCCCACCCAGATGCCGTCGTAGATCACTCCACCAAGATTCTCGGCGAAGTGACCGTAGATGTTGGGCGAGATCGTTCCCAGAGGCTCGCCCAGGAGGACCTCGATTCTGCGAGTCGTCGCCCGCGGACATCGGCGGCGGCAAACGGCGTCGCTCGGTTAAGCCACAAGTAGCCTGCACCCGCCACGCTGCTGCGAATAAATTCTCTGCGCCCGATCATGCTCACGCCCCCCACTGAATGACCGCGTAGGAGCGGGCCGGCACTTCGAATTTTGCCCGCCCTCCTGTGATCGAAGGTTTGTCCAGAGTTCGCGGCGACACTTTTTGCGGCGTCTCGAAACTGTTAAACGCTTTCAGATCATCACCGGTAAGCAGCACCGATGACAGGGTCCGCGCCGGCGCCTTGTCCTGCCAGTTCACTTCGACGGTGTGCGCCTTCGCCAGGTCGCGATTGAGAATGAACAGGGAAACCTTGCCGTCATCCGCGCTGACCGTTCCAGCAACATCCAGGTAAGGAACCTGGCCCATTCCCGAAACTTCATAGGTTGGAGATTCCACCAGCAGGTTGAGCACCGAGCCGCGGGCAAACTGCAGCGCCCAGCTGTAAGGATAGAAAATCGTCTGCCGGAACAGGCCGTTCGGGTTGGTCATGATGGGAGCGATGACGTTGATCAACTGGGCCAGGCAAGCCAGTTTTACCCGGTCAGCATGGCGGATCAGCGAGTTGAGAATCCCGCCCACCAGCAGCGCGTCTTCGAGGTTGTACACCTCTTCCAGAAGGTGGGGCGCTTCCTGTCCATGGCCGTTGGTCGCGTCCCCGCTGCGCGCGCGGTACCAGACATTCCACTCGTCGAACGAGAGCCACAGTTTTTTCGGAGACCGCTTGTGCCCCTGCACCAGATCGCAGACTGCGAGAGTTTCCGCGATCTGTTTTTCCATGCTCAGATTCATGGCCAGATACTTGGTGCTGTCGCTGCCCGTTTCCGTGGGAGTGTTTCCGATGTAGCGGTGCAGCGAGAGCGCATCGACGTACTCGTAACACTGCTCGAGGACCTCGCGGTCCCATTCCAGATACGTGGGCATCCCGGGGCCGCTCGAGCCGCAGGCGATGAGTTGAAGAGAAGGATCAACCGCGTGCATCTGCCGCGCCGCATCCTGCGCCTTGAGCCCGTACTCGGTGGCCGTCATGTGACCGATCTGCCAGGGACCATCCATCTCGTTCCCCAGGCACCAGTGCTTCACGTTGTAGGGTTCGGCAAAACCGTGCTTGCGGCGCAGTTCGCTCCACTGCGTGCCTTTTTCCACATTGCAATATTCCACCAGCGCGGCGGCCTGCTCCGCGGTTCCGGTGCCCAGGTTGAGGCCCATCAAGGGTTCAGTGCCTACCGCTTTGCACCATGCCATGAATTCGTTGGTGCCAAACTGGTTGGTGTTGGTGGCATTCCATGCCTTGTCGAGCACCCGTGGACGGTCTTGCTTGGGACCAACGCCATCGAGCCAGTTGTACCCAGAAACAAAATTTCCGCCGGGATAACGAATGATGGGCACTCCCAGGTGGCGCACTTCGTCCATCACGTCCTTGCGGAAGCCGTTCGAGTCCGAAAGCTTCGAACCGGGATCGTAAATCCCTTCGTAGATGGCGCGGCCGAGATGTTCCAGAAACGAGCCAAACAGATTGCGATCAAGCGGGGCCAGGGTGCGTCGCGAGTCAACATAAACTTTGACCAGATCGGCGGAGTTTGACGTCGGAGTCTGGGCCGACAAGAAACGTCCGAAGGCAAGATTGGCGGAACACGCGATTCCGGCGGAAGAAACCTGACGCAAGAAACGACGTCGATGGGCGGAGAACATGCGGATTGCCTCCTGGGATGAAGCGGCGGGGAAATGGTAAACGTTTACTCGCGCAGCCGCAAATACTTTGTTTCAGATTCAACTTCGATCGGATGCATTTTCAGTTGGAGAAGCTGGGTGACCCGCACCTGGGCTCTTTGCAAGGGTCGGAATCCAAGGCGTGCCAGCAGCAGATTTGCAAGCTTCTGTGCGGATAGTTCTCGGATCCGGAAAGACCCCCACCCTTTTCGCAAAAAACGCGAAAAGGATGGGGCACCCTCGCATTTTATTCCGCGTCTTATTCCGCGTTCTATTCCGCGTTTTATTTCGCGATTTATTTCGCGATTGGCTCTCAATTCATCGAAGTCTTTTCAGTTGGACGACGATGTCCCCTGCGCCGAATCCACTCCCGATGCGGGTGTGACCGTCTCGGCGGACACGCGGGCGGACTGTGGCCGGTAGCCATTGCGCGTGCGGACGCGGCAGCCCTTCGCTTTTTCACCCACCAACTTTACCGTGATCGAACGCCATCCCCGGTTCGGGTTGGCCTGCGGGTAGTAGCTCAAGGAATACAGATGTGCCAGGTCATTGCGGATGGAGGCGAACGCCTTCTGCTGCTGTTTCCAGGTTTTGGCAAAGTAGGCTTCACCGCCCGTGGCCGCGCTCATGCGCTTGAAGACCGTGCTTGAAACCGGCTCCAGCTTGGCCTCCCGCGTACTGATCATATAAATCGGGATGCCCTTCGATTGCGCCAGTTCGGCCACATCTTCCGGCGGCACCATGCTGGCGTTGTCCGGACCGTTGGAAAATACCACGATCACTTTCCGGCCCGTGTTCTGGCCCGCGTCCCTCACCGTCATCAGCAGCGCGTTGTACAAAGCGGCATCATCGCCGGCCACCGTGGTACGCACTCCACGCAGCACCTGGGAGCGGTCTGCGGTGAGGGTGGCCCCGCGTGAAAGATCGCGGCTGTAGGAGTAGAACGCTACCCGGTCGGGACCGTCGAGGGAGCGCACAAACTCGGCAATCGCATCCTGCGCGAAAACAAATCCACGGTACATGTAGTTGCTGGTGTCGAACAGGATGAAGACGTTGGCGCCTGCCATCATCGAACCAAGTTCCGATCCCAGTTCTGACGAGGTTTCCGGGTCCCCGGAACCCTGCTGCAACCGTATGCGGTCCCCCGCCTGGTCACGGTCGGGCCCGTTGGAGGTAACTCTTCGGGTGGCTTCGTTGCCCTCGCCGAAGGTGGCGACCTTCTGCGTGATCCCATCTTCGGTCACAACAAAGTCCGACGGTCGCAGTCCGGTCACGTAGTTCCCCTTGCGGTCCATCACCGCAACGTTCAGCTGCACCATGTCAACTTCGACGCGAATCTTGGTTTCGGAGTCAGTCTCCTGGGCCGGGGCCCGATTGATGGAGCCGGCGAGGACCACCACAACAAGCAAGAGAAAGAGAAGGAATCGTTTTGCCATAAGCCTGTTCACCTGCCCCAGCCCTCTTCACCCGGGGCCGGGACTTGATAAGTTTTGTCCAGCCAAAAGTCTTTATTGAACGGTCGTGGTCAAGGCCACTTTTGGCAACGTTGTGATCTTGCCGCGCCGGAATTCGTCGCCGGTTTCCCGCATCGCCCGCAACATCGCCGGCCAATCCTCAAAGTCGGTGGCGAAAATCTTTTCCACCATGCGATAGGTAAGTTCGGGGACCAGGCGGTTCATCATGGCCGGCGAATAACCCAGTTCATCGGCCAGCCGGGCCCAGTACAGATTGTTGGAGTCCCACGACTCGGCCAGCAGTCGGCTGGAATAGCCCATGAACGCCGGAAAGGGCTTCACCTTGAGCAATTCCAGAGAATAGCTTTGCGCCAATGCGGGATGGGGCACCCCGAAATCGTCGGACAGCCGCTTCCAGCTGACCTCGGCGGGATAGCGGGTGGAAAGTTCCTCCAGTTCCTCCCCAGCCTTTCCCCAGTGACCGCTTTGTCCAGGAAATTTCTGGCGGAATTCCGCCGCCAGGTAGAAAGTTTCCCCGGGCAAGACCCGGGAAAGCGCATCTTCGACAGCGCCGGCGCTCAGGGCCTTCCCGACTTGCTCGGAGCGCTGCGGAGCCATGCGCTCGGCAAGAATATCCAGCACCGTCTGGCGCAATTTTTCATCCTGCGCCGCGGCGGCCAGTAGTTCCTCCCCGGTTCGCTGATAGAGAGTGACGGCGTGCAGCTCGTTTCGGGTGACTCCCCACCAGCGCGGCAAAGTCGCGCTGCTGACCAGGCCGGGCACCAGTTCATGCCAGATCAGGGCCTGAACATTTTCCGGAACGATAAAATCCTGCTCGGCTTCTGCCAGGACAAAGGGCAAATCCGCCAGCGAACCCGCGAGGTGAGCGCCGCCACCCGCCGGCAAGCCAGACCCGAACACGTGCGGCACACGCCAGGATTGTCCGCCGCCCATCGCCATTTCTCCCGAAAAATCGTGAGAGCGCACAAAAAGAGGATTGTTGAGAAGAATCTGCGCTCCCGGCGGTGCGTAGTAGGCATAGTTCAAGCCCACCAGCGTGTCCCGAAGGAAGGGGACAACCAGTCCGCGCGCCTCCACTAGTTCCTTCTTCGATTTGCTCGACTTGATGATCCTGGCCAGATCGGTCCGCGTCTGCAGGGAACTGTGACGCACGTTATAAAACCCGGCTGCCCATTCGCTGCGTTCGCCACTGGTAAACATGGGACGCGGCATTTCAAATTCCTTGAGCTGTCCGGCCAGGGGAAGCAGGGTATCACCCACGTCCTTGCCCTGCGCCAGTTCATTCAGTCCTTCTCCCAGGGCCAGCAGGGTGTCGAGTGAAACCAGGCGCTGGCCGTCCAGCACGGAGCGAATTCTTTCGGCCAGTTCCTGCCGGACTCTTTGTCCATCGGGATTCGACTGACTCGGACCGGCTAGCAGGGCGACCACTTCATCATGGGAAAGATTGGGACGGCCCGCGGCGGCGCGCCACAGTTCCCGTACCGAGGTCCGGGCAGAGTCGAAAAGTTGCGTCGAAGAGGGGATCCCGGCCGCGAAAGGAGCAATCACCGCCTGCCAGGACGGATTCAAATTGGCGGCGGAGATCTGACCCTGCCGCGCCAGGATTTGCCACAGGCCCACATTGGCCTGAAAGATGCCCA
Organism: Terriglobia bacterium; assembly: GCA_963699935.1. Lineage (GTDB taxonomy): Bacteria > Acidobacteriota > Terriglobia > Terriglobales > Acidobacteriaceae > JAIQFF01. The sequence goes on along the minus strand of CAVOVU010000006.1, from coordinate 576,193 downwards.
GCGCATTGGCCCGCAGAGTGACATTGGAAACCCGGTCGATGACGGCCGCCACCTGCAGAAAACGGGCAATGGAATCATCGTTCAGGCCACCGAACTCGGAAAAAGTCAGATATTGATTGCCGTACCGGGCAAAATTCTGCGCCAGCAGCAGGACGGTCTGCGGACTCAAACGCCGCTCCGGCGGCCGGGCGCCGTCGATCGCGCTCAGCATCAGATAGATTTGCAGAGGCCCCTCGGCGGAACTTTGTCTCGAGAAGGCAAACAGCGCCTCCACCAGTTGATCGGGATTTTTCCAGTGGTTGGCGCGTTTGGCCCACTCGTGGACCACCTTGGAATCGGTCTTCAGCCGGAGAATCTGTTCCCACACCTGCAGATTTCCGGGGACCATGGGCCGGCCCGAAGCATCCAGTTCAAGACGGGTCACCAGCAACAGCAGGTCGGGATCGGGCCGGAACACGGGACGGGCCGGGCCCGCTGCGACGTCTTTTCCGCGTAGCGCTTCGTAGAAACGGGGCAAGCGATGGGCGTCCGTGAAGTAAACCTGCTGGGCCGGGGTCAGGCGTGAGAGGGTGTCGAAGTAAGCGGCCAGCCAGCCCTCATCTTTCGCCAGCAAACGGGCCACGAACTCTTTCGGCGACTCCGGATTCGCTCCCGCCAGCTCTTTCCAGGCAGATTCTGCAGCCCCTCCCCCAGGCACCATCACTCGTCCATTTCGAATGGAGATGTGGCTGCCATAAAAGTCGAGAACGGGAGCGAAAGGCAGCAGCCTGGATACTCCCGCAAATTGCCGGAAGCTGGCGCTGGTTTCGGTATCCATCCGGGCCAGGGCCCAGTAAAGCCGGGCCAGGGCAGGGTCGTCCAGCAACGAGTCCAGTACGTCATTTTTCTTGTCTTGCGAGTCCCTCATGCCCGCATGGATCCAGTCGTCCGGCGAGAACAACAGCGGAACCGGAGTGGGGGCAAAAGGACAGGCAAAAGGGTGGCCGCCCTGCAGGGTTTGTTCGAGTTCGGCGAGAGGGAATCCGGAATCAATGGTCAGAAAGGCACTCTCAGGATCGGCGGTCTCGAGGGCAGCACCCTTACCGCAGCCGCGCAGCCGGTAGCCAAGAATATTCAGCAAGGGACCGGCCTGGTCGCAACTGGAAACTCGAATGACCCCTTCCGGCCCCGCCAGGGTGACCAGTTCCCGGGCCTGTTCCACGTACCGTTTCAGCAGGATCAGAAATTCCGTGGGCCTGCCTGCCTTGTCCTTGCGCCCCTGATAACCTTCAACCGCGACGTTGCGCGCCAGCAGAGGCAGCACTTCTTCGATGGAGATCTTTTGACTCACGCCGGCCATGCGTAGAAACGAACGCAGGGGCCCCGGGATGGCAACGCTTGCGCCCGTTACCGCCGCCGGCTGCGGAACATCGGGTGACTTCGCGCTGGTGGTGGTGTCCGAACCCGAGCCGGATGATGAGTCAAGAGCACAACTGTAAACGACTGCACACAGACACAAAAAGACGGGGAGAGAAGCCCTGAGCAGGAAACAAGGAGATTTCACGGCTGGCCCTTCTTTCGAATCTTAGACTCGATCCAACGAGCAGGATGCCAGGGACTGAAGGATTATTCGCCAGCGAGTGACGTCAGGTTGCTGACCCGGGCCCGAGTACCGCCACCGCGCCGCTTTTCGAACTAAGCCCGCAATTTCTATCGCCCCCGGAGCCTAGATTTTGTGCCTGCCAAGATAGATCATCTTGCCCGCGCTGCCAACCCCTTTTTCGTCTTTTTGTGCGCCCGCCTTCCCGGATGGGACAAGGTCTTGGAAGTGGCGCAGATTGGGCAGTTTCGGAGGATGTCTCCAAATTGTCAAAAACACGGATCCGACGCCCCGGCTGTGGAATTCCGGAAAAAATAAAATCCGTAATGGAGGACGGGAGTTCCGCCCGTCGCACGGGCGTGGACACCCGCGCCCACATCTGGCCCGCGCTAAAAGGCCTGCAGTCCTTTTTCGTAAGCTTGGATTAGCTTGTCCCAGGTGGCACTAGCCTGGGAATCGATCAGCTTGCGGGCAGGATCGGCGTCGAACCAGGCCAGCGATTGGCGAATGCCCTGCGCGAACCGGGTGGTAGCCACATAATCGGGAACGAAGCGCTTGATCTTGCTGTTGTCGAACACCACGCTTACCGCCTTGTCTCCAATCAGCGTGCCTTCCATATCCGGCAAACACGCCACCATGAAATCGGAAGGAATATGCACGATCTTCGGCTCCACTCCGGCCGCCGCTCCCACGATGCGATAGAGTTGGTCCCAGCTCAGCACTTCGTCGGTCGTAATGTGGAAGGCCTGCCCGGTCGCCTGCGCGTGACCCAGTAATCCGACAAACCCTTTGGCAAAATCGCTGTCGTGCGTAATTACCCACAGCGACGAGCCATCGCCCGGCACGATGACCTTCTGCCCTTTCCGCATGCGGTCCACCACGGTGTAGGAGCGCTCCCAACTATTGATGACCAGAGGGATCAGAGTCTCGCCGTAAGTAAGCGAGGGCCGGACAATCGTGATGGGGAATCCTTCCTCGCGATAGGCCTTGAGCAAACGCTCTTCGCAGGCGATCTTGTTTCTGGAATAGTCCCAGTGCGGGTTGGCCAGCGGCGTTGATTCGGTGATCAGATAATCGGTAGCCGGTTTCTGATAGGCGCTGGCCGAGCTGATGAAAATGTATTGCCGGGTGCGTCCGCGAAATAATCCCAGGTCGCGCTCGATGTCCGCCGGCGTGAACGCAATCCAGTTGACGACGACATCGAACTGCCGCCCTCGCAACACCTGCGCAACCGATGGCGGATCGTTGATATCAGCGCGTAGTGTTTCCGCGCCGGCCAGCCAGTCGGCCGCGTGCTGTCCGCGAGTAAGCAGCGTGAGATTGATGCCGCGTCGCAACGCCAACCGGGTGCAGGCGCTGCTGACGATCCCGGTGCCACCGATAAAGAGTACGTTCATGCGCCGCCATTGTAATCGAGGATATGAAAATAAATGGAGGACGGGGGGACGCCAGTCCTCCACTTATTTTCACCTACCAGCGATGCTGCACCAGCGGGCGGATCCTTTCGTCATAGATACGCTGCACCGCAGCCATCGCCTCCGGCGCGAGCGGGGAAAGATCGGACGCACCGCAGTTATCGGCCACCTGTTCCGCCCGCTTGCCGCCCGGAATGGCGCAAGAGACTGCGTCAAACATCAGTATCCAACGCAGCGCGAACTGGCTCATCGAGACACCCGAGGGCAGCAGTTTTCGAATCTCTTCGACGGCCGCGAGGCCGGTCTCGTAGTCCACCCCGGAAAATGTTTCGCCCACATCAAAGGCCTCGCCGCGCCGGTTGAAGTTGCGGTGATCGTCGGCCGCGAACGTGGAGTCGCGGCGCAGCTTGCCGGTCAGCAGGCCGCTGGCCAGCGGCACCCGCGCCAGAATGCCCGTCCGCTTCTCTTTAGCCTTCGCGAAGAAGTCGTCGGCAGGACGCTGCCGGAAGCAGTTAAAAATAATCTGCACCGTCTGCACGTTGGGAAACTCGATCGCCTTTAACGCCTCTTCGACTTTCTCTACGCTGACTCCGTAATAGCGGATCTTTCCCGCGGCCACCAGATCATCGAGCATGCCAAAAACTTCGGGACGCGAATACAGCGCGGTCGGCGGACCATGCAACTGCACCAGATCGAGCCTCTCGGTCGAAAGGTTGCGCAGGCTGTCTTCGATCCAGGCGGAAAGATTCTCGCGGGTGTAGCCTTCCACCGTCTGCCGGGGCAGACGCCGTCCCGCCTTGGTGGCAACTATGATTTCCTCGTTCTTCCGCTCCTTTTTGAGCCGGGCGACCAGGCGCTCGCTGCGGCCGCCGCCATAAACGTCCGCGGTATCGATAAAATTCACGCCGCAGTCGATGGCCTTATGCAGCGCCGCCATCGATTCTTCATCCGAAACCTGGCCCCATGACCCGCCAATCGCCCACGCTCCAAAACTGATTTCTGAAACCTTCCATCCCGTACGACCGAGTGCTCGGTAGTGCATGCTTTCTTTTCTCCCGAAAGACGAAGTGACGGCTCACGTGCTCGATTACCCACCCTGAGTCATCCTGAGGGGCTTCAGCCCCGAAGGATCTCGCGCGCAGCAGTACAACCGCGGGCAAGCCGCATGTCTGCTGCAAGCCAGATGCTTCGCAAGCTCAGCTGACGCCCTGGACTAAGACAGACCTCAAACTGAGGCACTACCACCTACCATCCTTCATTGACTGACCTTGTTTCTTATACGTAACATTCTAGTCCCCCAGATGATCGGCCATACCATCTCGCACTACCGCATCATCGAGAAGCTGGGGGGCGGCGGGATGGGTGTGGTTTACAAGGCTGAAGACACCGAGTTGCGCCGGCTGGTGGCGCTCAAGTTTCTGCCCGACCTGGTTGCCCAGGATCCCGCCGTACTCGAACGATTCCGCTGGGAAGCGCGGGCAGCGTCGGCTCTGAATCATCCCAACATCTGTGTGATTTACGAAGTCGGCCAGGCGCAGCGCCGGCGCTTTATCGCGATGGAGTTTCTGGATGGCATGACGCTCCGGCAGCGCATCGCGGAAGGCCCGTTGCCCTTGCCCCAGTTGCTGGACCTGGGTATCGAGATCGCCGACGCGCTCGACGCCGCCCACACCCACGGCATCATGCACCGCGACATCAAGCCGGCAAACATTTTTGTGACCCAGCGCGGCCACGCCAAGATCCTGGATTTCGGCCTGGCGAAGTTCACCGTGGGGGACGAAGGCAGCATCAGCGGCGACACTTTCGGGGGAGACACGCGCTCGCCGGATGAACTCAATCGCCGGGGAACGACGCTGGGAACCATTCCTTACATGTCCCCGGAGCAGGCGCTGGGCCAGCCCCTGAATACCCGTACAGACTTGTTCTCGTTCGGGGTCGTCCTCTTCGAGATGGCCACCGGAGTCCAGCCCTTTCAGGGACAAACAGCGGCCGCGGTTTTTGATTCCATCATTCACCGGGTGCCAGAGTGGCCCCTGGGATCCGATCCGGCAACCCCTCCCGGGCTTGAGGAGATCGTGCGGAAGGCTCTGGAAAAGAATCCAGATCGTCGCTACGCCAGCGCGGCAGAGATGCGGACCGATCTGCAAAACCTCCGCCGGGCCACCGAATCAGGACTGGCCGCACCCACCGTGGCCGCCGCGAAACCGGCGCCGGACTCGAAAGAGCGAATCCGTTCCTTTTTCGCCGCCGCCACCACCGCTCTCAAACCGCAACCCAGGGTGGGTATGGCAGGTCGCCTCGTGATAGCCGCCTGTGCCGCGACCGCCCTGGTTGTACTCTTTCTTTTCCTGAGATCGCCCCAGGACCCGCCAGCCGTAATTTCGGTGCTGCAGATCACCAGCGACGGCACCTCGAAGCGATCTCTGGTCACCGACGGAAGCCGGGTTTACTTCTCCGAATATCTGAGCGGCCATTCGGTGCTGAGGCAAGTTTCGGTCTCAGGCGGAGAGACCGCCCCCGTGCCTGTCTCCCTGGTCAGCGCCGACATCTATGATTTCTTTCCGGGCCGCTCGGAATTGCTGGTGAAAGGCGTGGCCGAAGGCTCGGAGACGGAGTGGCCGGTTTGGATATTGCCGCTCCCCGCGGGCTCGCTCCGGCCGGTAGGAGACGTCCTCGCGCACGGGGCCACCTGGGCGCCGGACGGGCAGCGCATTGTGTATGTCAGGAAGTCGAGCGTGTACACCTGCAATGCCGATGGAACCGATTCGCGGGAACTGGTCGCCGTGCCGGGAGTTCCTTTTGCGCCGCGATTTTCGCCCGACGGCCGCCGCCTGCGTTTCACCATACGCGACACCAACCAGCGCACGTCGTCTCTGTGGGAGGTTTCTGCCGACGGGAAGGGGTTGCATCCAGTGCTGCCGGACTGGAACAAGCCGCCGGAAGAGTTCGGCGGAGCCTGGACGCCGGATGGAAAATACTTCCTTTTTGAATCGACCCGTGATCATACCCAGAACATCTGGGCCCGCCGTGAGACGCACGTCTTTTTCTTAGCAAGGCGGGTGCTGAGCCGATGCAGTTGACCGTGGGACCGCTCCTGTTCAGCAGCCCCACGCCCAGCACGGATGGAAAGAAGCTGTTCGTGATCGGCCAGCAGCGCCGCTTCGATCTGGTGCGCCTGGACAGCAAGTCGCAACAGTTTTCCGTTTATCTTCCCGGCGTTTCGGCGGGCGAGGCTGACTTCGAGCGCAATGGCGAGTGGATCACCTACGTCACCCATCCCGACCTCACCCTGTGGCGGAGCAAGCCCGACGGAAGTTCCCGGATTCAACTCACCTATGCCCCCATGCAGGCTCACATGCCACACTGGTCGCCCGATGGAACCCAGATTGCTTTCATAGCCTCGCGCCCGGGAAAACCCTGGAAGATCTTCGTAGTGCCGGCCGAGGGTGGCACCCCGCAGGAGGTAACAGCAGGCGACCGCAATCAGGGTGATCCCACCTGGACCCCCAATGGTGATTCCATTGTGTTCGCGGGAATGCCCTGGCTGGAATATGGGACCGCGTCAGGTCCGAACATTCATATCGTTGACTTGAAGACTTCGCAGGAGTCGGACGTGCCGGGCTCGGAAGATCTTTTCAGTCCCCGCTGCTCCCAGGATGGGCGCTACGTCGCGGCTCTTTCCGCCGACTCCACCAAACTGTTGCTCTACGACAGGGAAAAGAAAAGTTGGAAGCAGCTGGCCTCGTCACGCTTCGGTTTCGAGAACTGGTCCCACGATGGAAAGTACCTTTATGCCGAGGACTATTCCGACAAGACCGACGACCTGGTGCGGGTGAATGCCGCCACCGGCAGCATGGAACGCCTGTTCAGCCTGAAGGAAGTTCCACGCGGCTTCGATCCCTGGGAATTCTGGGTCGGTCTGGCGCCCGATGACTCACCGCTGCTGATGCGGGACAAGAGCACGCAAGAGATTTACAGCCTGGATGTGCGCTTACCCTAGAGGCCGCGTCCCCTTCCTGGTCCTCGCCGCGCCTCGTATCTTGTTAAAACCAAAGAGCGCATGACATTTTTGAACACGTTCATTTTTAATGTTGACAGAACCCCATCGCCGGTTCATCATGTATTTGAACATGTTCAGTTATCAACGCAAGGAGGCTTTTAATGTATGTCATCGGCTGCTACGTAAGCTACTTGGTCATATGTCTCACGGTGACCATCTGGGTCGCCCACACTTTGCACAAGAACGGGAGAGTTTTCCTGGTGGACGCCTTTCACGGCAACAATGAGCTTGCTGACTCCGTGAACCACCTTCTCGTCGTGGGCTTCTATCTGATCAATGTCGGATATGTGGCTCTGGTGCTCCGGGCCACGGAAACTCTCAACAACCTGCGCGCGGCCATCGAACTGGTAAGCGACAAGGTCGGTCTCGTGCTGCTCGTCTTGGGCTTCATGCACTTCTTCAACCTGTTTGTCTTTTCACGCATTCGCAGGCGTGCGCGGATCGGCGCAAACTCAACCCTGCCGGTGTCTCAGACCATGCCCCAGGCACAACGGTCATGAAGAGTTCTGCCGACACGACGGGGAAGAAGTCCGAAGAGACTCGCGCTCGCATCCTGCAAGCCGCGTTGACTCTGTTCCGCAAACGCGGCTTCGGCAGCACGACGATGCGAGACATCGCGAAAGAGGCGGGGACAGCTTTGGGCGCGGTCTACTACTACTTCGATTCCAAAGACGCGCTGGTGATGGCGTTCTACGAACAAACCCAAAGAGAGGTTACGCCTCTGGTCGAAGATGCTCTCTCCACCACGAAGGGACTGGATGCTAGACTGCGTGCCCTGCTAGGCGTGAAGTTCCAATACTATGCCCCGAACCGCACGCTGCTGGGGGCCCTTTCCGCTCACATCGACCCGCAGCATCCCTTGTCGCCCTTCAGCGTAGAAGGCCGTGACATTCGCGACCGGGACATTGCTCTCTTTGCTCGCACTCTGGAGGGATCGAAGGTGCGCGTTCCCCAGGACCTGACAATCCACTTGCCTCGCCTGTTGTGGCTATACCAAATGGGCCTCCTCCTCTTTTGGGTTTACGATCGTTCGCCCCAGCAGAAGAGGACCATGCAGCTGTTCGAGAAGAGCCTCTCGATCGTGGTCAACCTCATCAGGCTTTCGACTTTTGCGCTGCTGCGGCCGGCGCGCCGCCTGGCGATCGAATTGCTCGACATCATCTACGGTGATGAGAAGTTGGTCGAGGCGGTCCCGTGAATCACCCTCTTCGAATCGTTCTTACCGGCGGCAGCGGCCAGGTGGGAAGCCTGCTTGCCAGAAATTTTCATGGTCAAGGTCAGCATGTTGTGGTGATAGCGCGGAGCGTTCAACCGGCGCCCTGGCAGGTCGTGCGCTGGGATGGAACAAGCCTGGGTGATTGGGCCTCTCATCTGGAAGGCGCGGACGTCCTCATCAATCTTGCTGGCCGCAGCGTGAATTGCCGCTACACGTCTGCTAATCGCAGTGCGATCAAGGACTCCCGAATTCCTACTACCCGTTTGCTCGGTCAGGTCGTGACTGGGGTGACCCGCCCGCCGCGCCTTTGGATGAACGCCAGCACGGCTACGATTTACCGCCACGCCCTGGATCGTCCAATGGATGAGACGACTGGCGAAATTGGCGGCCATGAGCCGAACGCCCCCAGCACATGGCGTTTCAGCATCGATGTGGCCACCAGTTGGGAAGAGGCTTTCTTCTCCAGCGTGACGCCAGAAACACGCAAGATTGCATTGCGCAGCGCCATGGTCATGAGTCCCGATCGAGGCGGCATATTTGGCGAGCTGCTTCGTCTTGTGCGCTTCGGGCTGGGAGGTACAGCGGGCTCCGGACGACAGTTCGTTTCCTGGATTCACGGGGAAGATTTCTTGCGCAGCATCGAGTATCTGGTCGCGCACGAGGAATGTGCGGGTGCATTCAACCTGGCCTCGCCCCATCCCCTGCCCAATCGGGAGTTCATGAGCATCCTGCGACGAGCCTGGGGAGCGCCTCTGGGCCTACCCGCTACCGTTTGGATGTTGGAGTTGGGCGCATGGTTTCTGCGCACGGAAACCGAACTGATCCTCAAGAGCCGTCGCGTGGTTCCCGGCCGTCTGCTGCGAGCTGGCTTTGAATTCCAGTTCCCTGACTGGCCCGCGGCGGCGAGAGACCTGGTGAATCGATGGCGCGAGAACTACGCGAGAAGTTAGCAGGTATATAACCTGCTTGCTTCCTCTTCGACCGCTAGGGCAACTAACCAGTCGACCCGCCGTGCCAGCAGTTTTTTGGTTCATCCACATCGGATTTTTGAGTTTAGCGAATGGGGCCCGCTGGGGGTACAAAGTCTTGACTAACCCATTTTTGCATTGAGTTAATCGTTTTAATACGGTAGAGCCCGGCTTCGTCAGATGCACAACAGAATTTAAGGAGGCAGTCCCCCATGCCCGAACCTAACATCGGCTTTTATGGCCACGTGAAGCAGTACCACAATCTGAAGGCGCAGATTGATCAGGCCATTCTGGATGTGCTCGAAAGCGGCAGTTACGTGCTCGGCCCACAGTTGGTGAAGTTCGAAGAAGAGCTGGCGCGTTACATGAAGACGAAGGAAGCCGTGGGCGTCAACTCCGGCACCGACGCGCTGCTTCTGGTGTTTCTGGCCCTCGGTCTCGGGCCCGGCGATGAAGTCATCACCACTTCCAACACTTTCTTTGCCACCGCAGAAGCCATCTGGCTGGCCGGCGCCACTCCCGTGTTCGTGGACTCCGATCCCCGCACCCGCAATATCGACGTCAGCAAGATCGAAGCCGCGATCACCCCGAAGACTCGCGCCATCGTGCCGGTGCATTTGTACGGCCTGACTGCGGACATGCCTGCGATCGCGCGCATTGCCAAGGCCCATAACCTGTTCGTGGTGGAAGACTGCGCCCAGGGCATCGGAGCGCGAGGCGACACTTTTGCCATCGGCGAACTCAGCGACGCCGTCTGCCTGAGCTTTATCATTCAGAAGAATCTGGGATGTTTTGGAGACGGCGGCGCCGTGGCCACCAATAATAAAGACCTTGCCGCCGAGATCCGCAAACTGCGCAACCACGGTTCGATGAAGCGCTCTCACCACAGCATCGGCTACAACAGCCGCCTCGACGATATCCACGCGGCAGTCTTGCGGGTCAAGCTAAAGCAGGTGGACGAATGGAGCGAGCGCCGCCGCGAGATTGCCCGGCTTTACGACCAGGGCCTGGCCGGCGCAGGGATGACTCTGCCCTTCACGCCGCCCGGCTACCAGCATGTCTATCATCTATATGTGGTCGATAGCGACGACCGCGACGGGCTGCAGGCGTACTTGCAGTCGAAGGGCATCACCGCTCTGACTCACTACCCCATCGCTATCCACCAGCAGGAAGGCTTCCCCTGGGGACGTCCGGCGCGGGTGGGCGCGCTGCCAGTCTCAGAAGAATCCGCGGCCAGCGTGCTGTCGCTGCCCATGTATCCTGAACTTACCAATCAGGAAGTCGGCCGGGTGATCGAGGAGGTCATGAATTGGGCGGCCAGCCGCGAGGCCCTGAGCCGCCAGGCCGTGTGATCGCGTCGCCGGGAGATTCCGGAAGCGACTGAGCAAGCGGACTTGCCAGGCACCCAGGAATCTCCGCCTCGATTCCTGCCCGACCGTACGGTCGCGGGCGATTACGCCGGTCTGCATATTTCTTGGAATTTTCTTATTGAAATTCGGCAAAATGTACTACGATCGGCTTTGGTTGAGGAGGAATCTCACTACCTGATGGATGATCCCATACTGGAAGTGCGCGATCTGGTGAAGGACTACCCGGGTCAGCGCGCGCTTGCCGGCATTTCGCTTTCGGTTCCGCGAGGAAGTTTCTTCTCGCTGCTGGGCCCTTCGGGCTGCGGAAAAACGACCACTCTAAGGCTGATCGCGGGATTCGAGCAGGCCACGTCCGGCGACGTGCTGCTCAAGGGCGAAGTGGTCAATCAGCGCAAGCCTTACGAGCGCAAGGTCAGCACGGTTTTTCAGAACTACGCTTTGTTCCCGCATCTGTCCGCGCGCGCGAATATCGAATTCGGCCTCAAGCGCCAGGGCGCCACGGATTTCCAGTCGCGCGTGGAGGATGTGCTCGAACTGGTCGGCCTCGCCGGCAAGGAGGCACGCAAGCCGGCCCAGCTCTCGGGAGGCGAGCGGCAACGGGTGGCGCTGGCTCGCTCGCTGGTGCTTGAACCCGATGTGCTGCTGCTCGACGAACCCCTGGCGGCGCTCGATCCCAAACTGCGCAAACAGATGCGCGTTGAACTGAAGGCCATGCAGCGCCGCGCCGGCATCACCTTCCTGCTGGTCACCCATGATCAGGAAGAAGCGCTGTCGATGTCCGACCAGCTCGCGGTAATGAATGAAGGCCACATCGAACAGATGGGAACGCCGGAGGAAGTATATTTCCAGCCCGCGCACACGATTCGTGGCGGGCTTCCTGGGCGCGGTGAATTGGATTGGCAACGTGGGCGTTCGTCCGGAGGCGACTCGCATTGCGCGCAGCCCGGAAAACCATGGCGCCCGCTCCACCCCGGCGCTGGTGACCGGCTCAGTATTTTTGGGAGACTGTTTTCAAGTCCTGGTACGGCTGGCGAGCGGAGAAGAAGCAGTGGCGCAGGTGCACCGCACCCTGGCCAACTTCCTGCCCGGAGACGCCGTCCACATCTGTTGGAATCCCGCAGATGAAATTCTCGTTCCATGAAGCTGCGCTTCTGGTTTCTCCTGCCGGCACGGCTGTGGATGGCCGTGCTGCTGGTGGCGCCCCTCGCCATCGTCCTGGCGTATAGCCTTCTGACTCGCGGCGTCTATGGTGGTGTTGAAAAGCCGTGGACGCTCGAAGGCTACCAGCGGCTGATCGATCCCCTTTACCTGACCATCCTGCTGCGGTCGTTCGCCATGGCGCTGGCGGCGACGGCGCTCTGCCTGGTGTTTGCATTTCCCGCAGCGCTGTTCATCTCGCGCGCCACCAAACGCAAGAATCTGTATCTGCAACTGGTGATGCTGCCCTTCTGGACCAGCTTTCTGGTTCGCACCTACGCCTGGATGTTCCTGCTGCGCGACACCGGGCTGATCAACACCGCGCTCCAGAAGCTTGGCATCATTCACAGTCCGCTTCCGCTGCTCTATAACGATGGCGCCGTGCTGCTCGGACTGGTGTACGGATACCTGCCGTTCATGGTGCTGCCGATTTACGCCACGCTGGAACGGCTGGATCCGGCGCTCGATCGAGGCGGCGGCCGATCTGGGCGCGCGCCCGCTGGCCACGTTGTTCCGCGTCATCGTCCCGCTTTCGCAGCCCGGCATCGTGGCCGGCTCGGTGCTGGTTTTCATCCCCTGCCTGGGCGCCTACCTGACGCCCGACCTGCTGGGCGGAGGCCGCACCGTGCTGGTGGGCAACCTGGTGCAGAACCAGTTCACCAATGCGCGCGACTGGCCTTTCGGCTCCGCCGTTTCCGTCGCGCTCATGGCGCTGGTGACTTTGCTGGTCTGGGGTCTTGCTGCGTCGCGAAAGCGAGCCCATGGCATGAAGCGCTGGCTGGCGGCATATGCGGTGGCATTCTTTGCCTTTCTGCACCTGCCGCTGCTGACCCTGGCCGTATTCAGCTTCAACTCTTCGCGCTTCACCGTGTGGGAACACTTTTCGCTCGATTGGTACCGCGCCATTTTTCGCGATCCGCAGACTGGTCGGACGGCACCTGGAACAGCGTGGTCGATCGCCCTGTCGGCCACCGTCGATTTCCACCGTGATCGGCACGCTCTGCGCTTACGGCCTGTGGAAGCGCGGTTCGCGCGCTGCTCACCGGCGCGCTGTACCTGTCGCTGGTCACGCCCGAGATCGTCACCGGCATCTCGCTGCTCGCGCTGTTCCAGTGGGCGTTCCGCTGGCTGCACTGGCAGCTCGGGCTTTATACCGTGGTTCTGGCGCACGTGGCGTTTTCCATCTCCTACGTGGTGATCGTGGTCGTCGCGCGCGGCTGCGCACTCTCAGCCCGTCGCTGGAAGAAGCGGCCATGGACCTCGGCGCCAACGAATGGCAGGCCTTCTGGTACGTCACGCTGCCGGCCCTGGTGCCGGGAATCATCGCGGCCGCGCTGCTCGCGCTTACGGTTTCCTTCGACGACTATGTGATCACCAGCATGGTGGCGGGAGTCGATTCGGAAACCCTGCCCATGGTGATCTACGCCATGGCGCGCCGCGGCGCCAGCCCCGTGATCAACGCCATCTCGGCGCTGATCACGGTGTTCTTCGGCGTCCTGATCCTGCATCTCCGAACAGGTGCGGGAAGCATGAACCGGCGCACTTTCTTCTGGGCATGGCGGCGCTCGCGGGATGCAGCGCGCGATCCCCGGCCGCGCCTCAACGTTTACAACTGGTCGGCCTACGTGGCGCCCGACACCATTCCCGAATTTCGAAGCCGAATTCGGCGTGCGCGTGCGCTACGCCACTTACGAGAGCAACGAGGAGATGCTGGCCAAGGTGCTCACCGGCAACTCCGGCTGGGACGTGGTCTTCCCCACCCACAACCGCCTGCAGCCCATGCGCGAGTACGGTCTGCTGGCGCCGCTTGCAGCACGCCTGGCTGCCCAGCCTGGGCAACCTCGACCCGCGTTTTCGCGCGCCGGTCTGGGATCCGCGACCTGCACTGGGGCCTGCCCTACATGTGGAACGGCACCGGCATCGCCTACAGCCGCGACCTGCGGCCGCCGGCTCTGCGCGCTGGGCGGATCTGTGGGACGCTCGCGGCTGAAGGGCCGGCTGACCATGCTGGACGATCCCGAGGACATGCTCGGGCGCCTGCCTGAAGAAGCTGGGCTGTCCTTCAGCGCCACCGACCCCGACGAACTGCGGCGCGCCGAGCGCGAGGCCATCGCGCAAAAGCCGCTGCTGCGGGCCTATCTGAATGCCGAGGTGCGCGACCAGCTGGTCTCCGGCGATGTGCTGGCCGCGCAGCTCTGGTCCACCACCGCGCAGCAGGCCATCGACGCCGCGCCGAACCTGGCCTTCGCCTATCCCGCCGAAGGCTTCCCCTTCTACTGCGATTGCGCCGTCATTCTTCGCGAAAGCCGAGCGGACGCGACTGGCGCACCAATTTCTGGATTACCTGCTGCGCCCCCAGGTGTCCGCCGGAGTCGTCCAGTACACCAAGACAGCCACCGCGAATCGCGCCGCCCTCCCTCTGCTGCCGGAGGCAACCCGCAACAGCGCCACGCTTTATCCCGCCCGCCGAAATCTTCGAACGGGGAGAATGGCCGCGGACCTTGCCGCCTGCAACCCAACGCCTGCGCGACCGCATCTGGACGGAAATCAAGTCTTCGTAGCAGGAGTCCGAAATTGTGTGGGGCCGGGTCTCTGATCCAGCCCCACGGACACCGGGACGTCATTTACAATTTCAGGTTCGAGAAAAAGTATGCGGTCACGTGTATGGATTTCTCTCACGGCTGGCGCTATCGCACTCAGCTCCAGTGCTGCCACCCTGGACAATCATATGGACTTTGGCCCTGACAACCCGTTCTACGCGCCGAGCACCCTGCCCTTCCACGCCCCGCCCTTCGACAAAATCAAGGACGGCGATTACCAGCCCGCCATTGACGCCGGCATGGCGGAGCAACGCCGGGAGATCCGCGCGATTGCCGACAATCCCGCTCCGCCGACCTTCGAGAACACCCTGGTCGCCCTGGAAAAGACCGGCCAGCTGTTCAACCGCGCCATGGCCGCATTCAACGGCGTCACCGGAGCGAACCTGAATCCCGAGCTGCAGAAGGTGCAGGACTACGAGGCGCCCAGGCTGGCCGCCCATAGCGACGCGATCTATCTCGACTCCAAATTGTTCCAGCGCGTGGCCGCGATTTACCAGCAACGCGAGTCGCTGAAACTCGATGCGGAATCGCTGCGTCTGGTGGAGTTCTACTACAAGAAATTTGTGCACTCCGGCGCCAATCTCTCTGACTCCGACAAGGACAAGCTGAAAAAGCTCAACGAAGAAGAGTCCACCCTGACCAACGATTTCACCACCAAGCTGCTGGCCGCCACCAAGGACGCCGCTTATGTCACCACGCGACAAAGACGCGCTCGCGGGCCTGACCGAGGCGCAAATCACCGCTGCCGCGCTGGCGGCAAAGGAGCGCAAGCTCGACGGCTACGTGGTTCCGCTGCAGAACACCACGCAACAGCCTGACCTGGATTTGCTGAGCCATCGCTCCACCCGTCAGAAGCTCTTCGAGAACTCCTGGAATCGCGCCGAGCGCGGCGGAGCGAACGATACCCGCGACATCGTTGCGCGTCTGGCCCAGCTGCGCGCGCAAAAAGCCAAATTGCTTGGCTTCCCTAACTACGCCGCCTGGAAGCTGGACGACCAGATGGCCAAGACACCCGAGGCCGCGTTGAAGTTCATGGATGCGCTGGTGCCGGGAGCGACGGCCAGAGCCGACTGCCGAAGGCGGGGATATCCAAGCGCCTGATCGACTCGCAGAAGGCCGGCTTCAAGCTCGAGCCGTGGGACTGGAATTTCTACGCCGAGCAGGTTCGCAAGGCGAAGTACGACCTGGACGAAGCCCAGATCAAGCCGTATTTCGAGCTGAATAATGTGCTCGAGAACGGCGTGTTCTACGCCGCCAGCCAGCTCTACGGGATCACCTTCAAGGAGCGCAAAGACATTCCGGTGTACAACCCGGATGTGCGCGTCTTCGAAGTGTCCGACGCCAACGGCCAGCCCCTGGCGCTTGTTCTACTGCGACTACTTCAAGCGCGACAACAAGCGCGGCGGCGCCTGGATGAGCAACTTCGTGGACCAGTCCAAGCTGCTGGGCACGCTGCCGGTCGTCTATAACGTCTGCAACTTCAGCAAGCCCGCGCCCGGCGAACCCGCGCTGCTCACTTTCCGCGATGTCACCACCATGTTCCACGAGTTCGGCCACGCCCTGCACGGCATGTTCGCCGACAGCCAGTATCCAACCCTTTCCGGCACGGCCGTGCCCCGCGACTTCGTCGAGTTCCCTTCGCAGTTCAACGAGCACTGGGCCAGCTATCCGGCAGTGTTCAGTCACTACGCGAAGCACTACAAGACCGGCGCACCGATGCCGGCGGAACTGGCCGAAAAGATCAAGAAGTCGGCAACCTTCAACCAGGGCTATGCGCTCACGGAAATCCTGGCCGCAGCGGAACTCGATATGCAGTGGCACACCCTGCCGCCCGGCGCGCCGCTGCAGAAGCCCGATGCATTTGAAACGGCTGCTCTGCAGAAGACCCGCCTGGCGCTCAGCGCCGTGCCGCCGCGTTACCGCTCCACCTACTTCGCGCACATCTGGGGCGGCGACTATGGCGCCGGCTACTACGCTTATCTGTGGGCCGAGATGCTGGACGATGACGCCTTCCAGTGGTTCGAAGACCACGGCGGCCTGACTCGCGCCAATGGCGATCGTCTCCGCCACATGGTGCTTTCGCGGGGCAACACCGAAGACCTGGCCAACCTGTACAAGTCGTGGCTGGGAGCAGAACCCAGCATCGAGCCCATGCTGAAATACCGGGGCCTCGCGGAACCAGTTGCAAAGTAACACCACAGACCACGTGGGGACAGCCGTCCCCACGTGTCTGGTACTACTTCAGAAATTTTCCCTGTTCCAGTTCCTGAAAGGCCTGCCGCAGCTGTTCCTGCGTGTTCATCACGATGGGGCCGTACCATGCCACCGGTTCCTGCAATGGCTTTCCCGAGACCAGCAGAAACCGGATTCCGTCATCGCCGGCCTGCACCGTGACTTCGTCGCCGCGATCGAAAAGTACGAGCGAGCGGTTGTCGGCCTCGACCGGAGGCGTGGTGTCCGACCATTTCACCGCTTCAGTCGGTACCGTCAGCGGGCCCGAGGCGTTGCAGAATTTCCCGCCGCCCGCGAACACATAGGCGAAGGCGTGGCGAGTGACTTCAACCGGCAGCGTCTTCCTTCTGCCCGGGGATACAGATACATCGATATAAGTTGGATCTGTCGCAATTCCTTCGACCGGGCCAGTCTTGCCCCAGAACGTGCCGCACACCACGCGCACGTGGGTGCCATCGTCGTCTTTTATCTCCGGAATTTCAGGCGCTTTGATTTCCTGGTAACGCGGCGCCGTCATCTTCTGTGACGCGGGAAGGTTGGCCCACAACTGGAAGCCGTGCATGCGTCCGGCCTGATCGCCTTTGGGCATCTCCTGATGGATGATTCCGCTACCCGCCGTCATCCACTGCACTTCGCCGGACGCGATGGCACCGCGGTTGCCCATGCTGTCGCCGTGCTCGACCGTTCCGGCGAGAACGTAAGTAATAGTCTCGATCCCGCGATGGGGATGCCAGGGAAAGCCTGCCAGGTAGTCCTCCGGAACATCATTGCGGAAGTCGTCCAGCAAAAGGAATGGGTCGAAGTCGGAAGTGTTGCCGAAACCGAACGCACGTCGCAGGTGCACGCCCGCGCCTTCGAGAGTTGGTTTGGCCTTTACCAGGCGTTTAACCGGACGAATGGACATGATGGTCTCCAGGCTTCAGAGTCTGCAGCGAAATATCTGGTCAATTTTGATCAGTCCTCAGGCATGTTGGTGATCGATACTGTGAGTAGCTAAATTCTACCAGCGAGCTTATCTAGCGGTGGACGCCCTCGTCCGCCCAGCGGAGCAAGGCTCCGCAGCAGTTTTCTGGACCCCGCGATTTCTGGCGAGCTGCGCTCGCCCACCCGGACGAGGGCGTCCGGGCCTACGCGATCTCAGCACCACAAGGGCCAATGTCACTATCAAAGACAGTGCTTCCCAGAGGGAGGTTGGAGGTCGTCGCCCCCCGTCCCATCGTCGGGGACGAAGTTGCGGCCCCGCGCTGGCACACCAAGCCCTCGCTGCCCAGTCGAATTGCCGTAATCGGCAACTATCTGCCGCGGCATTGCGGGATCGCGACCTTCACTACCGACCTGTGCGAGGCCATTGCCGCGGAGTATGGGACCGCGCGGCTATTGGCCCTGCCGGTCAACGACACAGAAGAAGGATATGCCTATCCCGCCCGGGTGCGATGGTCGCTGGCCCAGGATGACGTGGCCTCCTATCAGGAAGCCGCGGAATTCCTGAACTTCCACAATATCGACATGGTGTGCCTGCAGCACGAATATGGAATCTTCGGCGGCCCGGCCGGAAGCCATATCCTGCATCTTCTGCGCGGCCTGAAAATGCCGGTGGTGACCACCCTGCACACCGTCCTGCGCGAACCCGATGCCGGCCAGCTCATGGTCATGGAAGAAATCGCAGAGCTTTCCGACCGGCTTATCGTCATGAGTCAGCTGTCGTCCCAGTTCCTGCAGGAAATCTTCAAGGTGCCGGGCAGCAAGATTGACCTGGTGCCGCACGGCGTTCCCGACCTGCCTTTTCTCGATCCCAATTTCTACAAGGACCGTTTCGGCGTGGAAGGCAAGGCGGTGCTGCTCACCTTCGGCCTGCTCTCGCCCAACAAGGGCATTGAAAACGTGATTAAGGCCATGCCGCAGATCCTGTCGAAGCACGAAAACGTTGTGTACCTGGTGGCGGGCGCGACCCATCCTCACATCCTGCGTCGCGAGGGCGACAAGTATCGAGCCGGCCTCCAGGCCCTGGCCAAAGAAGTCGGCGTGGAATCGCAAGTGATCTTCCACGACCGTTTTGCCAGCCCTGAAGAAATGGCGGAGTTCATCGGCGCCGCCGACATCTATATCACTCCCTATCGCCACGAAGCGCAGGTGGTCTCCGGGACCCTCGCCTATGCGCTGGGGGCGGGCAAAGCGATCATCTCCACTCCCTACTGGCACGCGCTTGAATTGCTGGACGGAGGCCGCGGCGCGCTGGTTCCCTTCCAAAACCCTGACGCCATCGCGCAAAAAACCATCGAACTTCTGAGCACGCCGGCGCTGCGTCATGCCATGCGCAAACGCGCCTACCTGTACGCCCGCGACATGGTCTGGCAAAAATCCGCGCAGGGTTACATGGCGAGTTTTGCCCGGGTCCGCAGCGACCGCATGGCGACGCCCCGCGTGCAGTTTTCGGCACGCTCCGCCGGGAAATCGCTGAACCTGTTGCCCGAATTAAAACTCAGCCACGTGAATGCCCTGACCGATAACACCGGAATGCTGCAGCATGCCATCTTCACTATCCCTAACCGCGCCGAGGGCTACACCACCGACGACAATGCGCGTGCCTTGATTTTTACCGTGCTGTTGAGTCAGTTGGGGAACAGGTCTTCCGCAGCAGACGCGACGGCCAACCCGGATTGGGCCTTCCGCTACCTGGCATTTCTCGAGCATGCCTTCAATGCCAAGAAGAAAAGGTTCCGGAACTTCCTGGGCTACGACCACCAGTGGATGGAACAACAGGGCTCGGAAGACTCTCACGGCCGCGCCTTGTGGGCGCTGGGGACCCTCCTGGGCCGGTCCGGGAATCCCGGCCTGCGGGGCGCAGCCGGCCGCCTGTTCGAGTTCGCTGTGCCAGCGGTTGTCGAGTTCCACAGCCCCCGGGCCTGCGCTTATGCTCTGCTCGGAATTCAGGAGTACCTGCATTCGTACGCAGGAGACCGCGATGCCCAGCGCGTACGACTCGGCGCTGGCTCAAAGACTGCTCGATATGTATGAGTCGGTCCACCGTCCCGAATGGAAGTGGTTTGAGGATGTGGTGGCCTATGGCAACGCCAGGCTGCCCCAGGCCCTGCTGCTGGTGGGATCGGCTTGCGGGAATGAACGCATGCTTTCCGCCGGGCTCGATTCTCTCGAATGGCTCATGGACACGCAGCGTTGCCCGGCCAATGGACACTTTGTGCCCATCGGCTCGGAAGGATTTTACCGCCAGGGTGGAGAACAGGCGCGATTCGACCAACAGCCGGTTGAAGCCGCGGGCGCGGTGTCCGCCTGCCTGCAGGCTTACCGCGTCACGGGCGACGATCGCTGGCGCATGGATGCCTGGTCCGCGTTCAACTGGTTCCTGGGCGACAACGACCTTCAGCTTCCGCTCTACGATTCTGCCACGGGCGGATGCCGGGACGGTTTGCATCCCGAACGCGCCAATCAAAATCAGGGCGCGGAATCCACCCTGTCGTTCCTGATGGCATTGCTCGAAATGAGCTCCCTTCAAATACCTGAAAACCTGGAAGGCCGGTCATGACTGCTCCTGAAACCACTCTGATCAACGTCGAAAGCCCCCACTACCCGCCCCTGCTTCTGCGCCACCCGGCCAACCCCATCCTCACCCGCAAGCACTGGCCGTACTCCATCAACAGCGTGTTCAATGCCGGCGCCACCCTGCTGCAGGATGGCACCACCCTGCTGCTGTGCCGCATCGAAGACCGGCGCGGTTTGTCGCATCTGTGCGCTGCCCGCTCGCTCAACGGCGTGGACGGCTGGCAGATCGATCGCGAACCCACCCTGATGCCCAGCCCCAAGGATTATCCCGAGGAGATCTGGGGCATCGAAGACCCGCGCATCACCTTCGTGCCGGAGTTGCAGCAGTACGCCGTGACCTATACCTCGTACTCGCGGGGCGGCCCGGGTGTGTCATTGGCCCTGACCAAAGACTTCCGCAGCTTCGAGCGTTACGGCGTCATCATGACGCCCGATGATAAAGATTCCGCACTCCTGCCCCGGCGCATCAACGGGTATTGGGCGCTGATTCATCGTCCCATGACGCCGCTCGGGGCCCACATGTGGATTTCCTACTCGCCCGACCTGCGCCACTGGGGCCGGCACCGGCCGATTCTCGAAGCCCGCCGTGGCGCCTGGTGGGATGCCAACAAGATCGGACTCTCCCCGCCGCCGATCGAGACCTCAAGAGGCTGGCTGGTGCTCTACCACGGAGTGCGGCACACTCCTTCCGGCTGTCTGTACCGCCTCGGGCTGGCGCTTTTCGATCTGGAGAATCCGGAAAAATGCCTGCTGCGCGGCGACTCCTGGATCTTTGGGCCGGAAGCAGATTACGAGCGCAATGGCGACGTCAACGATGTCGTCTTCCCTTGCGGATTCACCATGGAACCCGATAGCGACACCGTCAACATTTACTACGGGGCGGCCGACTGTTCGATTGCATTGGCCCGGGCCAGTGTGCGCGCTTTACTGGAGTGGCTCGATGCCAATGGAAGTTGCGAACGGCGGCGATCGCAGGACGTATGAACCCGGTGCTTTGGCTCTTCGAGTTCGTCTTCCGCTGCCGTCACCGGCAGATGAGCCGCGTATTCACCATCAAAGGGAGAACGTATCAGGTCTGCTTCAAATGCGGACGCGAATTTGAGCGTTCAGAACCTCCCGTCATTTGATCCCGGCCGGGCCGGGAACTCCCGCTGCCGGTGTCTCCCGATGTGAGCGATGTTGCTCAGACGCCGGGCGGCGCATTTGTCATGCTCTCTTGCATCCTTTTTTTCGTCTCACGGGATGCCACACGAGGAAGACCCCTATGACCGAACCAGTAAGCCAGACCCTGCCCGGAGTTGTCACAGAAACCATTCACTCATCCGATCCCACCGGCGCGGAAGAGGCGCAGATCACCATTCCAGGCGTTGATGGACCGCAGGAGATCCGCATCGACAACATTCTCACCATGAAAAACGGGGACGAAGTAAGCCTGCAAAAGGGTGCGCCAGTGAAGCTCACCATCAAGGCGTAGGCAGAAGCGACAGACGCTTTCTGCGTCGGCGTGAAGCCGCCAATGCCCCTGTTCCCGATGTGAGCTGTCTTGCTCAGACAAGACAGCTCCCGCCTGTCATTCTTTACTCTGCTGAGTGTGCAGATGGCGACGATCCCTAATTCGGAGCTCTCATTCCCTAGTCGCGGCGGGCCAGGTCCCGGCCAATCCAAGTCGAAGCGACCACATCCAGCGATTTGACATTCTTCGTCCGTGTTGGGCCGCGGAACTTCACGGCAACACGATGCGACCCTAAGAACTCGAACCACAATTAGGGCAGCACCCTCGGCGGAGAGGGCGTCTGCCCGCGTAAACAGGAAAGGTCAAAGACCATGCCTTTAATCCAGGTTCTGGAAGTTCTGATCGTGGTAGGGGTTCTGCTGTGGCTGGTGAACCGCTTCATTCCGATGCAGTCATCCATCAAATCGATTCTGAACGGCGTCGTGGTAATCGCCGTGGTTCTGTGGCTGTTGAATGTTTTTGGACTGTTTCATTCCCTTTCCCGCATCCACGTCGGGAAGGGATGAGCGGATTATGAGCAAATCATAATCCCGACCCGCGAATTCAAGACGGAGACTAGAGCAGGACGGCAGATATCTGCCACAAGGAGAGACCTTTGAATACCAAGCTTCTGTTAGCAGCCGGACTCACCCTCAGTTTGAGTGCATTCGCACAGAGCAATTCTCAAGCCGTCGAGCCCATGGAACACACCCCGACCTTCCGGGTGACGGTGGTCAGCCGCAGCATTCAGGCGGTCAATTACAAGCACCGCGGCGGAGCCACCAAGATGGATTTCGCCGGCACTGACCTGATGCCTCAGGCCCGCGGCGAAGCCAAGGTAGAGAGCAAGAAGGGCTACATCGAAATCGAAGTGGAGTTCGCCAACCTGGAAAAACCCACGACGTTCGGCAACGAATATCTGACCTACATTCTTTGGGCCATCTCGCCCGAAGGCCGGGCGGTGAACCTGGGCGAAATTCTGGTGGGCGATAACCATCGCAGCAAGGTGGATGTCACCACCGACTTGCAGGCCTTCGCTCTGGTCGTGACCGCGGAACCCTATTATGCGGTACGGCAGCCCAGCAACGTGGTGGTGCTCGAAAATGTGGTCCGCGAGGACACCAAGGGAACCACTGAGGCCATGCATACCAAGTATGAACTTCTGGAACGCGGCGGCTACATCCCCACCGGTTACAAATTCGATCCCGTAGTTCTGAATGCCAAACTGCCACTGGAATTTTTCGAGGCCCGCAACGCCTTGCGCATCGCGCAGTCCGAGGGTGCCGAGACCTACGCCCGTGACAGCTATCAGCATGCCTCGCGCTTGATGGACCAGGTGGATGCCGATGCCACCAATAAGCACAGCGATCGCAAGGCCATGATCGGGGTTGCCCGCGAAGTGGTGCAGACGGCGGAAGACGCCCGCGCCATCACGGTCAAGAAGATCGAGCAGGAGCGCCTGGAGAACGAGCGCCAGGCGGCCGCAAGCGCCCAGGCCAATACCCAGGCGGAGGCCGACGACGCGACCCGGCAGAAGGAACAGGCGCAGGCGGACCAGGCCCGCGCCGAGCGCGCCAAATCGCGGGCACAAGCAGCCACGGCCCAGGCCGAATCGGATACGGCAAGAGCCCAGGCCGATGCGGCCAGAGCCCAGTCGGACGCCAACCAGGCCAAATCCGATATGGCGGCCAACCAGGCTTCGTCCGCCGATGCCCTCTCTGCGGCCCAGGCGGATGCCGACCAGTCCCGACTGGCCGCGCAGCAGGCCCAGTCGAGCGTGCAACAGGCGGAAGCCGACAAAGCGGCCATGCGCTTGCGCTTGTCCGAACAACTCAACACCATTCTGCAGACCCGCGACAGCGCGCGCGGGCTCATCGTCAGCATGTCCGATGTCCTGTTTGACACTGGAAAATACTCGTTGAAGCCGGGCGCGCGGGAGAAACTGGCGAAAGTCGCCGGCATTCTGCTTGCCTACCCTGGACTCAACATCGAAGTGGGCGGCTATACCGACAATGTGGGCGGCGATCAGATGAACCAGACGCTGTCTGAAAACCGCGCCGACTCAGTGCGGGATTACCTGGTGCAACAAGGCGTGTCGTCGAATGCGGTCACTGCCAAAGGCTTTGGCAACAGCCTCGCCGTAGCTTCAAACGACAACTCCGCCGGCCGACAGCAGAACCGGAGAGTCGAGCTGCTGGTGTCCGGCGATGCCATCGGCAACCCGGTCAACCCGCAAACCGGAAGCTTGCAGTAGGCAAAACGCAACTCAGCCACAACGGAGGTAGCACACATGAAAATAATTGGAATCACCAGCACCGCGATTCTGTCCTTGCTTCTCGGAGTCGCGGTTCCGGTTTACGCTCAGCACCAGGAGCAGGGCGACAAGCAAGACCATGCCAAACCGCAACAAGGTGGGCATGAGAACGGCAAACCCGACCCGCAGCATGCTCAGAAACCGCAACCGCAGCACGCCCAGCCGCAGCATGCACAGCAGCAGAATCAGCAGAAGCAGCAGCAGGCCCAGCATAACCAGCAGCAAGCCCAGCAGAAGCAGCAACAGACGCAGCGTAACCAGCAGCAAGCCCAGCGCAACCAGCAGCAGTCGCAGCAGAAACAACAGCAGGCCCAGCGCAACCAGCAGCAGTCGCAGCACAACCAGCAGCAAGCCCAGCGCAACCAACAGCAGTCGCAACGCAACCAGCAGCAGGCCCAGCGCAACCAGCAACAGTCGCAGCGCAACCAGCAACAGGCCCAGCATAACCAGCAACAGCAGCGGATCCAGCAAAGCGCCTGGCAGCAGCATCGCTCACAGAACTGGCAGTCCGACCACCGCAACTGGCAGCAACGCGGCGGCTATCGCGGTTATCGCATTCCTGATGACCGCTATCGCGGATACTTCGGGCCCAGCCACGGGTTCCGCATCAACACTCTCCCCTTCCTGGTCGTAGGCGGATACCCTCGCTTCCAGTACGAAGGCTACTGGATCAGCGCAGTCGATCCCTGGCCGTCCAGCTGGGGCGATGACTGGTACGACAACGACGATGTGTACGTAAGCTACGTGGACAACGGCTACTACATGTACAACCGCAGTTATCCCGGCCAGGGAATTGCGATCAACATCTCGTTTTAGCGCGGATTTCGGCGGTGCAGCTTCGGGAAAGGCTGCACCGCCCATCAACCCCTTTACCTAAGGAGCAACCATGCTAGGAACTGTTCTGATCGTCGTGCTCATTCTGGCGCTATTAGGAGCGCTCCCCCGCTGGTCGCACAGCCGGGACTGGGGGTATGCCCCGACGGGCGGAGTGGGCGTGATCATTCTCATCGTTGTCGTCCTGCTGCTTCTCGGACGCATATAAACTATGCGTCGCAAACACCCTAAGTGTGGGCGCGAGCGTCCTCGCTCGTGCCGGCCGGCGGCGCAATATCCAGAAACTGAAAATGCAGCACAGCGGGACGCACGGGCGGGGACGCCCGCGCCCACACCTACTGCGCCCACACCTGCCTGGATCTGCCTCACACTGCTTCTCATCCTGCTCCTGTGCAGCAGTCCCTCCCCCGCGTATTCCGTTCTGACCCACGAACAAATCGTCGATCTGCTCTGGACTGACGCCCTCCGCCCCCTCCTGCTGCAGCGTTATCCGGGACTCACAGAGGAACAGCTCACCGAGGCGCATGCCTACGCCTACGGCGGTGCCGTCATCCAGGACCTCGGCTACTATCCCTTCGGCAGCACCGAGTTCAGCAATCTGGTGCATTACGTCCGCAGTGGCGACTTCGTGCTCGAGTTGCTGCGCCAGAGTCAGGATGTTAACGAGTACGCCTTCGCGCTGGGTGCTCTGTCGCACTATGCGTCGGACATCGCCGGCCACCCTGCGGTCAACCAGGCGGTGGCCATCGAGTATCCGAAGTTGCGCGCGCGGTTCGGCAAGTCGGTCCGCTATGCCCAGGACAAGACCGCGCACTTGAAAACCGAGTTCGGGTTCGACATGGCGCAGGTGGCGAAAAACCGCTACGCGTCGCAGCAGTACCACGATTTCATTGGATTCAAAGTATCCAAGCCCCTGCTGGAGCGGGCCTTCCCGGTGGTGTACGGATTGGAACTGAAAGACGTGCTGGCGCACGAGGACCTGGCCATCGGATCCTACCGTTTCTCGGTCAGCCGGCTGATTCCACAAATGACCCAGGTCGCGCTGCAAATCCATAAGAAAGACCTGCAGCGCGAAATACCCAATTTCGCCAAACGAAAGTTTCTGTATCGCCTTTCACGTTCCGACTATGAAAAAGAGTGGGGAAAGGATTACGTAAAGCCCGGGCTGGGCACGCGGATCCTGTCAACTCTGTTGCGCTACATGCCGAAAATTGGTCCGTTCAAAAAACTGGGATTCAATAGTCCGACTCCGCAAACCGCCGATCTCTATATCAAGAGCATCAATGCGACTGTCGATCAGTACCGTGCCTACCTGGATGCGGTGCGCACCCAGACGCTGGTGCTTCCTAACTATGATTTTGATACCGGCAACCCGACCCGGGCAGCGGAATATTCGCTCACCGACGACAGCTATGCCCGGTTGCTGGCCCAGCTTTCCGACCGTAAGTTCGACCTGGCGTCCCCGGACCTGCGGGCAAACATCCAGCAGTTTTATTCCGACCTCTCGTTGCCGATCGAGACCAAGAAGGACGCGGCTCACTGGCAGAGTGTGTTGACCGCCCTTGACCAGCTGAAGACAGCGGCTCCGGTTCAGACGCTCGCAGGCCGCCCGGCGCCGGCGCTCGAATGAAGTCCTGCACCGCCAACCCAACCCTCATCAGCCCTCCTGCTCATCACACCGCACCCAACTACCCTGCGCCGCTCAGGCTCTGGATTGGTATCTCGATCATCGAGGTGGCGGCGGTCCTTGCGCTTCTCCTGACCGGTCAGGCGCAATCCGTCGCTTCGACGCCTGCTCCAGCCGTGCCGCAGGTAATCGTCATCGGCTTTGTCGGCGGGTTTATCAGACACGACAATCCCAATCACAGCGAGGTGCAGCTGGCGGCGCGCCTGCGCCAGGCCTATCCCTCCGGGGTGGAGGTAGAGACCTTCGAGAGCTATCACAAGGGAAAAGCCCGCAAGCGAGTCCTCAGCCTGCTGGATACGAACCACGACGGGACTCTGACCCG
This sequence comes from Terriglobia bacterium, assembly GCA_963699935.1. Taxonomy (GTDB): domain Bacteria; phylum Acidobacteriota; class Terriglobia; order Terriglobales; family Acidobacteriaceae; genus JAIQFF01. The sequence goes on along the minus strand of CAVOVU010000006.1, from coordinate 549,349 downwards.
CGACGAGAAACAGAATGCCCACATCATCATTTACGGACACAGCTGGGGCGGCTCCGCAGCCCTGGCCTTGGCGCGGCGCCTCCAAAAAGATGGCATCCCCGTGCTCCTGACGGTTCAAGTGGATAGCATCTCCATGTTTCGCAAAGATGATGCGGTTGTCCCCGCGAATGTGGCCCGGGCCGCTAATTTCTACCAGCCCAACGGACTGCTGCACGGCCAGTCCGAGATTCGTGCCGCCGATCCAGCCCGCACGCGTATCCTGGGGAATTTCCGGTTCGAATACAAAGCCGGTTCTTATACCTGTGAAAAGTATCCCTGGTATGACCGCGCTTTCGTAAAAGCTCATACCCAGATTGAGTGTGACGTGAGGGTATGGCAGCAAGCAGAATCTCTGATTCGGTCCGACCTGCCCCCCATCACCATGTGAGCTGTCCTATCTTGTGTGTGGGGCGGCCTTGGGTGTGGGGCGGGCGCCCCGCCCGCCGCTCTTCGCGTGAACCACTCCGGCAAGCCGGATGGTGGACAGAGCCCAAAGTAAAAGCGCTGGCCGAGACCGGAACCCGGTCTCCGCCAGCGCTGGGAACTTCTCATCAACTAGTTCCTGTCGTCGTTCGCTTCTGCAATGGCTGCCTGGTGCCCGGCTTCTGCCACCGCCCTCATGAACGCATCCGCACTTCTCGGGGTTGAGGCTTTGCCCGAAAGGATGTTGCGGAAGGTCATGTGCTTGCCGTAGATGGCGCGGGTGGAATCGTTGTCCTGCTCGATCACGGCGCCTTCGAGCGTGAGCCCGGCGAACACACCTTTAGAGCGCGAGTAAGTCAGCATCTGAGTGTTCATCTTCCAGTCAGTTCCGGCGGAAGCATGACGCCCGACCGGGCCGGCCGCTACTGATCCTTCGCCCGTCAGTGCGAACTTGCTCGAGAGCAGATGCTGGAAGCCCTGGTCGTTCATGACCAGAATCACCAGGTCCACGCCTTCGACGCCGATCTGCAATCCCCAGCTTCCTCCGCCAATGGACACGAACGCCGGCGCGCTCCAGCCATTGGAGGTGCGGCATGAGGCGACGCCGCGTCCATGCTTGCCGCCAAAAATGAACCCGCCTTTGATCAGGTTGGGAACCACCAGAATGCACTTCGCATTGCTCAACACTTCTTCGGGAATTCCCTTGTCCGGAGCTCCCATGATGGCATGCAGAACATCGACGGAGTTATTCAGGCGTTCGACCGTGTCTGAACGGGCCGTGCCCGCCCAGGCCATGGTTCCAAACAGGCCCATCAAAGCCATCAACAGCACTGACATTGTTTTTTTCATAGTTTTGTTCCTCAAGGACCGCGAAACTAAGAGGATAGGACTTCAGATGGGCTGACTTAGTTCAGGGACCTGAAAGAGAAAGCAGGAATGCTCTTCTCTAGTTCATGATGGCCCTGCCACCACCGAATAGCTGATCTGAATTGCTCACTCTCAGATTGCGGTCCAGGCCTTCGATTCCCACAAAAAAGCGAGCAATCTTGCTCAGAACCGCCGGCCTGGACCTGTCATCCTCAGCTGTTGCCGGGGTACGAAAAGGCGAAAGCCAAGCGGGCTTGGGCATTCAGCATGATTTTTCTTGTGCTGACCTCGCGCCACGATTCCGTTCTGCCCCGGACAGGCAGCGATCAGAGAGTCCAGAAGTTTGGCGATGACATCCCTTCCGCATCCCTTTCTTAGTCGTATTCGAAGCCGGTGTGCCTACATGGCGGCGTCGCTGAGGAAGTGGTTTGGCATGGAGCCACACGACGGTGATTTCGCCTCCCAGCGCATGTGCCCCTTCTGTGGGCTCATTACGCCGCGCCATGAATCCAGTTGCCTGGAGTGCGGCAAAGCGCTGCGGCCGGCGTAATCGCTGGCGGTCTCGATAGCGGCAAAAGCCATCCTGCCTCCGCCTTTGCGCGATCCGCCAAAGCGCGATTCGTCCTCAGCTTCAATACTCCTTTCCGCAAACGGGACTGTTTTCTCCCGATCTGGCACCGAATCGCCCGAACCTCGGGCTGGCCGTCTCTCCGGGGAAGGCCCGTTTTGCGCTTCATCTGCTCTTGCCGAAACATGCCAGCGCAGCCCGCGTCACGCCAACAGCACCGAACCAAGTGGCTGGAAGCGTGGGAGTTTGCTGGAGGGACCTCACTCACTGCCAAACGCATCTCCCCGCCACGGCGAGGAGGAGAACGGGACAGCCCCTGTCCCGCGCCGATGTGTGGTCACCGGATTGCATTTGCATCGCGTGGCGGCGATCAGGCCGAGAGCATTTTGAGTCGAGTAACAAGAGGGCGATGCTATGCGCGCATACCGCAATCACACGATCTGGTTCATATCATTCCTGCTGCTTATTGTCACCGCGGGTTGCAGTGATAGAGACGACAGGACCGGGAACCCGACCCTAAGCTCGCCGGGAGTGGCCTCGGTCACTCCGCCCGACGGCAACGTAATCGTTTGTCCCGAAACCAACCTGGTCAGCGCCACCTTCAGCAAGGCGATGAACCCGGCCACCATCAACAGTTCTACGTTTACGGTGACCGGCCCCGGGGGAGCGAGCGTCGATGGCACGGTCAGCTACGTCGCGGCGACCAACATGGCGACGTTCACGCCCACCCTTAACCTTGCCCTGGACACGGCTTATGCCGCCACCATCACCACCGGTGTAATGGACCCATTCGGCAATCACCTGGCCACGAATTTCGAGTGGAGCTTCACCACTCCTGCAGTGGCGTGTCCGGCGGCGGCAGCGCGGCCTCCGTTGGGCACTGCCTGCGCGTTCGGTATCCTGGCCGCCGTCCCGGCGGTCGGCAGCACCGGCCCCACCGTCGTAACCGGCGGAGATGTGGGCATATGGCCGGCGGCTTCGATCACGGGGTTTCCGCCGGCTACGCTGAGCGGCACCAAACACATGGGCGACGCGGTGGCCATGACCGCCCAAGGTGACTTGACCGTGGCTTATAACAACGCCGCCGGAGCCGCCGGAGGGGCCGTTCTTCCCGCGGATATTGGAGGTCTTACCCTGCCGCCCGGCGTTTATCGGACCACCAGCGCCCAGCCCTCGCTCGGAATAACCGGAAATCTCACCCTCGACGGCGGCGGCGATCCCAACGCGGTCTGGATTTTTCAGGTTGTCTCCACTGTAACGACAGCATCCGGTAACAGCCAGGTCAACCTGATCGGCAGCGCCCAGGCGGAAAACGTGTTTTGGCAAGTCGGAAGCTCAGCCACCCTGGGGACCAACACCTCATTCACCGGAAACATAATGGCCCTGGCCTCCGTCACGCTGGACACCGGCGCCACCCTGAATGGCAGAGCGCTGGCGCAGACCGGCGCCGTTTCTTTGGACAGCAATCCGGTGAATGTGCCTGCCTGTCCATAGAGCAGCCGGTGGTGAATTCGCTCCGTCGGAGCCGGACCCATGGGCCAGTCAGGAATGCAAGCAGGAATCGCGGGACCAAAAGTTTGGGAGTAAAAATCTCATGTCATCAAAGTCGAAGATCGGTCTTGCTTATGTTTTCGGAATGCTGCCGGTAGTGGTTGCTGGCTTGTCCATGCTGGCTGCGATGGCGGCAGCGCAGGAACAGCCAGCCCCCAAATGGGAGCTTTACGGCGGATACTCTTTCTTCCATCCCGGCGCCGACATACATGGCTTGCTTCCCGGAGGGATCCTGCCGGTGACCAGCCGCCTGGAAGCGAATCCGCGCGGCCTCGGCGCCAGCGTGACCTATGACTTCAACCGCTGGTTCGGGCTCACTCTCGACAGCAGCACGTCCTGGAACAGCGGCGAGGTGGGATTAGACCGGGTGGATGACACCGCGCTCTCTAATCTTTCACTGGGTCCGAAGTTTACCTTCCGGCACCACCGCTTTTCGCCATTCCTGGAAGTGTTGGTCGGCGACCATCGCCTCATGCCTGATGCCTTTCACGACATCCAAAAGCTGGGCGTCATGGCGGGTGGCGGGCTGGATATCAACCTGACCCGGCACGTAGCCCTGCGGCTGCTGCGGGCCGACTTCGTTTACTCCAACTACCGCTACGGCCCTGCGGCCACGACTCCAGAGACTGAAATCCGGGGCGTTCGACTGCAAAGCGGGCTGGTGTTCATGCTCGGCGGCGAAGCCGCGGCGCCGGTCGGCGCCAGCTGTTCGGTGCGACCCGGCGAAGTCATGTCCGGCGAGCCGGTCAGTGCGAGCGCAACCGCCAGCAACTTCAATCCCCGGCACACCCTGGATTACAGATGGACCAGCACCGGCGGCCGCGTGAGCGGGAACGACGCCACGGCAACCATTGACACCAATGGCCTCGCGGGTGGCAGTTACACCGTGACTGCCCGGGTCTCGGACCCCAGGCGGCGTAAGCTCGGGGAAGCAATCTGCAGCTCGACTTTCATAGCCAGGGAGCCGCCGAAGAATCCGCCGACGATTTCGTGCCTGGCAAGTCCGGCCACGGTTCAAGCCGGCACGCCGTCCACCATCGATTGCACTTGCACCAGCCCGGATAACGCCTCGTTTACGGTGGGCCAGTGGACGGCGAGCGGCGGCAGCATTTCCGGAAGCGGCAACAGCGCCGCGCTCGATACCTCCGGGGCCTCTTCCGGACCTATTACCGTGGGCGCAACCTGCAGCGACTCTCGCGGCCTCAATACTCCGGCGACCGCCATGGTCATGGTGGAGAACCCACCGCCAGTCTCGCCTGAAGTCAGGCGGCTCGAAAGCCGGCTTGCCTTGCACAGCATTTACTTTCCCACCGCCAAGCCTACCCCTGAGCATCCCGACGGCGGCCTGCTGGCCAGCCAGCAGCAAACCCTGGTTTCGCTGGCTGACGATTTCCAAAAATATCTGGAGCTCAAGCCGGATGCTCACTTGATTCTCAAAAGCCATGCCGACCCGCGGGGCTCAGTGGAATACAATCAGGCGCTTTCCGAACGGCGGGTCGAGCGCACCCGGCAATTCCTGATCGAACACGGCGTTCCCGATGCCAGCCTCGAGACCAAAGCAGTCGGGGAGGAACAGAACCTGACCGACGCCCAGGTGAGAGAGGCGGTCGAGCAGAACCCCGAACTGACTCCGGCGGAACGGCAGAGAGTGCTTGATCACATGAGAACGATCATCCTGGCGAGCAACCGGCGCGTGGATGTCACCCTCAGTACGACGGGTCAACAGTCGGTCCGCGAATTCCCCTTCAACGCCGCCGATTCTCTGACCCTGATCAAGGCCGAGGAAACTAAAAGAACGCCCTCGGCAAGAAGAAAGGCTAAGCCTTAGCTTTCGACAGTCATACCGAAAACGCGAGCACAGAAAAGGCCGGCCGAGTCGATTACTCGGCCGGCCCCTTTTTTGCGCGATGAAACCGGCTCGCGGATACTTCAAAAGCAAGCTGGCTTGGGCTCATGCGCGAAGGTCGTTGCGCTCATGCCTGACAATCTGAATGGAAGAGATTTTCCAGTGGTATTGTGACCGCGATCGCGGCTGTCTAAATCTGACAGATCGGTTTCTTTGCGCCCTTTGCGGGTCTCTATTCTTTGTGCCCTTTGCGGTATAGGACTTTTGGACAGTTGCTTCGGAGGTCAAACCCATTGACCACAAAGCACGCAAAGATGAAAGACCGCAAAACCCGCAAAGAAAGAAGGGTGAACTGAGACCTGATGCCCGCTCAGTCGCTGGCAGAGGTGCTGGGCTCCAACGCGGCGGTTGCGCCCCACGTCCCGGGAATTTCAAGGTCCGGCATGGGGGACGCAGCAAACAGTTTCTGGCAGGGCTTGGCCAGCCAGCGGGCCCACTGCGCGGAACGTGACACGCGGGCACTGTCGGTGGCGATTCCGGTATCGGCGTACATCTGGCGGTAGATTTTCGAGATCAACACAAAAGCCAGGCGGGCGCGCATGGATTTTATGAAGCGGGAGCGCATCCAGATGGACTTCAGACCATAAAACGTGTCCCAGACGGATTGCGTACGCTGGCGAATTTCTTCCGCCGACATCGTGGGGTGGGGCCAATACAGTTTGGGGCGGAGGGCTTGCGGAATGAGCCAGCGCCGGGTGATGGGGATGCCGGCAACCTCCACGGGCGCAGCTTCCATCTGCTTCTCCCAACGGATGAAGTCCACGGTGCCGGGATAAGGTGTCAGAGTGACGAATTGGGCAAACGCCATCTCTGCCTGCACCGCGGCAAGCGCGGTAGCATCGAAGGTCTCCGGCCGATCGCTGGGCAGTCCAAAAATGAACGAGCCCAGGATGTACACGCCGTGCTGGCGAAAGGTCCTCAATTGTTTGACCAGATCGTCTCCGGCGCAATTGAATTCCTTGTAAACGTCCTTCAGTCCTGCCGGAGTGACCGCCTCGACCCCCACCAGCGCCCCTTTGATGTGCGCCGCCTGCATGGCATCGAGGAACTCAACATCTTCGGCCGCTTCCATGGTGATCTGGGTGAAGAAAATCGTGTCGGGCGGCAACTGGGCCAGCCGCCGCATGAGTTCAAAGCGCTCTGCCCGGATGGTCTTAAGTTCATTGAGCCGGTGGGCGTTGTGTTGCTCCTCGGCCAGGCGGAGGTCGGTGAGGGTCACGGGATAAAAATTGTCGTCGGCGAGCGCGATGAAGCGAAATCCCAGTCTCCTGAGTTGGACGATTTCCTCGATGACCACATCCGAGGAACGCTGGCGGGGACGTTGACCGTCGGTCCGCCAAACCGAGCAAAAGGAGCAGTGCTTGGGGCAGCCCCGCACCGTCTGCACCGAGGCCCACATATAGCTCTTGCGCGGCACCAGGTCCCAGCGGGCGGGCAGGAACGAGTCGGCTTCAATGCGGCCGCCTTCGTAGATCGCCAGCGGCGCTCCATTGGCGCAATCCGATAATGCCTTGGACCAGACCACATCTCCATCGCCCTTGACTACCGCATGAGCGCCCCCCAGTTCGTGGGCCTCGTTGGGATAGAGGGTGGCGTGAATGCCTCCGAACACCACGTAGGCGCCGCGCTCGCGGGCCAATTTCCCGATTTTGTAGCCGCGGAGCGCGTTGGCGGTGTGGATTCCGATGCCGACAATATCGCCGGCTTGAATCTGATCCAGCTTTACCGGCTCCAGGGTCTCGTCCACCAGGCAGGGATCGCCAAAGCTCGCAGGTGTTGCCGCTGCAAGCACATACAGCCAGCGCGGGGTTATGACCGCGGTGCCAAAAGAAACTTCACTGGGATTGATGAGGTGAACGCGCACGCGATGTCGCCCTCCTGGGGCGGCCTTGCAAAGGCTGTCGAGCAACTTGCGCCCGGGACGACTAGTTCGGATTGCTGGGAACGCTGTAAACTCAAAACTTGAGAAGCCCTCGATAGAGACGACGAGACGAGTGAGATTGTCAGGGGGACAGGGTAGCAGAATCTGGTCAATATTGAACACTTTTGCAGAAAGCACTCGGGTTATCTTTGAGTGAACCGGGTCCAGCGATGAAACCTCACATCCGTTCCGCCCATCTTGCCCTGTCGTTCCTTCTCGGCCTTGGCTTCTCGCCGATCGCCTTCGCACAACCTGCGGACACACTGGCGGCCGTGCCCCACATTCAGCTGAGCACGGAAGAGGTCGTGACCAACCTGATACAGAGGAACCTCGAACGCGCCCGGGCGCTGGACGCCTACCAGGGGACCCGGATCTATCGCCTGGAGTATCACGGCTTTCCCGGTTCCAGAGCGGCGGAGATGACGGTGGATGTAAAGTACAGCACTCCCGGAAACAAGGAATTCAGCATCCGGTCGGAAACAGGATCTCAACTCATCATCGACCGGGTATTTAAACGAATGCTGCAGAGCGAGAAAGAGGCAGCCTCGGAGGAAAAACAAAGCCACGTCGCTCTCAATCGCGACAACTACAAGTTCACTCTGGATGGCTACGAGAGCACGCCTTCGGGTCTGGCCTACATTCTTTCGGTGGAACCGCGGACCGACGACAAACTTTTGTATCGCGGCCGCATCTGGGTGGATGCGGAAGACTTTGCCGTGGTCCGCATTGATGCGGTCCCTGCGAAGAATCCTTCCTTCTGGACTAAAGAGACGAGGATCGAACAGATCTACGCAAAGGTGGGAGATTTCTGGCTGCCGCTGTCCAATCGCAGCACCAGCGCCATTCGACTGGGAGGGCGTGCATCCTTCACCATTGACTACCAGGATTACCAGATTACGTCTGCCACGGCGGTCGGCACACCGCGCAAGGTCGCGGGCTACAGATAGCGCAATTTCGAAACCCTTGAACCACCAAGGACACGAAGGTACACGAAGGAAACCCTTGAGACCAAAACCTTCGTGGTACTTCGTGTCCTTCGTGGTTTATGAATTTTGCAGGTTGTAAAACGAGATTAGAGGAATCAGGAAAGCACTCAATCGTGCAGAACCACATTCAGCAGTGAACTATGGACCTGTAACCCGCCCTCTTCCCCGCCGGCGTAGTGAATGAAACCCAATTTCCGGAAGCGGTTCATGAAAAAGCTGACTCGCGAACGAGTCGTGCCCACCATTTCAGCCAGGGTCTCCTGGCTGATTTTCGGGACTACAGTTTCAGGCACGCCTTCCTTGCCGAAATGAGCCAGCATAAGCAGGACACGGGCCAGTCTCTTTTCGCTGGAATTGAACAATTGATCAACCAGGTCCTCCTCGTAGCGGATATTGCGCGCCAGCAGGTACGCGACAAACAAATCGGAAAACGCGTGTTCCCGATGAAGCGCAACCATCATGGCCTTCTTGTCGATGCGCAGAAGCTGGCACTCGCTCATGGCGGTCGCTGATCCCATACGTACCGCCTGCCCTGCCAGCGCGCCTTCCCCAAAAAAATTTCCCGCATCCAGGATTCCGATGGTGGCTTCCTTGCCGGTCTTGGACACGACATTCAGCCGGACCTGGCCTTTCTGGATATAGAACACGGCATCCGCCGCATCCCCCTGGGTGAAGATCCCTTGTTTCTTGGCAACAGTCAGGCTCTTCCTGCCCTCGCCAATGGTCGCGAGGAAGGTGATAGGATCGAATTCGCGGCTCTTCTTACTGCTTGCAACCGGACTCATCAGCCTCCATTTTAGACCCAAAGGCCAGAACACCAGCATAAATCGCGGCCCAATTTCGCTCGGGCAGGAGTCCGCTTGACCCGCGAAGCATGGTCTGCCTCCCGAGCCAGGGTTCACCCGCTCTCCAGGCGAATTCGCGGCATTTTCTGACTTTGAGCCTGAATCCGGCCTGCGGAGCGTAAGACCAATGACGCACCGAAACGGTCATTAGGTCAATTCGGAACAAGTAAATTGCACCCTGGCGTGTTATGGTTACCTTCGAGGTGGTTAACACCTTCTCCTCTTTCAGGTCTTCTGACCTAAGCCAGTCCATCTGAAGTCCTCCCATACCTTAGGTTTCTTCGGAAGAGCGGTGTCTCCATGCCTCTTGAAGCGATCCTGCACGAAGTCGAACAACTCCACGGCGTCAGCGAGCGTCTTGAGGGACTGGCGGAGCAACATCCGCCGGTGTCGGAAGCGCTCATCACCATCGCAGGGAGCGTTCGCAACACAGCCACTGTATTGGCAGTGCTGGTGGCGACCAAGAGTCCCAAAGTCATCTGACCAGGGGCACTGACTAAAGTCTGAAAAATTTCCCTGCAACCCAGAGTCATCCTGAAGGACTCCAGTCCCGAAGGACCTGGCGCGCACAAGGCCAGCGCTTGCCCGAGCCGCGCTCGTGCTTCACCCAGATGCTTCGCGAGCTCAGCATGACGCCTTGAATAGTGAGCCGAGACACCACCGACCAGAATGATCAACGAGCGCAGGTCAGTGATCCGTTTACATTCGCAGGGCGTGGCTGAGCGTCAGTTGGGTGGCCCCCGCTAGGGGAAATTGCATGGTCTCTGGGCCACTCAGTGTCAAATGAGGTAGCTCGGCAAGCAGTGGGACAGTCGCCCGCAGCCTCATGCCGGGATCGGCGGCTTCTATTTCCAATCCGCCCCTCAACTCATTCAAGCGTTCGCGCATTCCGGCCAATCCTACGCCTGAATCTTGAACGGCCGGGCCCAGGCGACTCAACCATTCCTCGGGCATGCCACGTCCATAGTCTCGCACTTCAAGAATCGCAGCCTCCGTGTCCCGGTGAAAGCGGACCTCCACCTCGGAGCTTCCCGAGTGGCGATGCACGTTGGTGAGACTCTCCTGCAGAACACGGAACAGCGCGATCTCAATCGGCTCGGGCAAGCGCGCAACCTCGGGCGAAAAGTCGATGCGCACTTTCATCCCGCTACGCTGTGAAAAGCCGGTGATATACCACTGCGCCGCGCTGGTGAAACCGGCCTCGTCCAGCATGGGCGGATGCAGCAGGTAGGAGGTGGTACGAATTTCCTGAAGCGCATCATCCACCAAACGCGCGATGGCGGAAATCTCATCGTGGGTTCGCTGGTCCTTGCCCAGTTTTCTTTGCAGCAGGTCAACGCATATTTTCAAGGCCGTGAGGGTCTGGCCGGTGCTGTCGTGCAAGTCACGAGCCACCCGGCGCCTTTCCGCATCCTGCACCCGGAGAAGGCGCTGGGAAAGGCACTGAAGCTCTGCTGTGCGCTCCAGAACCAGCAATTCGAGTTGCGAGCAGGATTGCCTGAGTGTCTGTTTGGTCTGATGTCCTGAAAGAATCCACATAACCTATCCCCCGGAATGTGAGAACTATCTCATTAAGATTTGCTGGCGTCTGAGCAATACTGCACAGCGTCTTTTTGCCTCTTGGCCGCTGCTGTTGCCAACGCGAACCACGTAGGAGCGGGTGCCCTCACCCGCCCGGCCGGGCAAGGCCTGGCCGATATCGGCGAAACAAGAACCACTGTGGATTTAATGGAAAAACCTGGCGAGCTTTTCTCGTCCACCCGGGTCCTGAGCGAAGTCGAAGGAGGGCGTTCCCTACGCGGTCTGTGGCAGGCGCCGCCGTGAAATCGAGCGAATCGTTGGGTTTGCAGGGATTGGCGGGCCAGAGATTTGCGAGGGGCGGTTGGCAGCAGGATACTTGTCCGACGCCACCAGCCGCCGAGCCCGATGGGGCTCGGTACGCGGTTGGCCGGTACCGAGTTCGCACTTCTCGCCGGGCTTAGCGCCACAGGTGGGACAACGAATCGCCAGCGCTTCCTTCTTCGTGGCCTTCATGCTTGAATAATGCAGCATTGCCCGGCCAGCAAGATGTTCCATTTTGACCAGAACCTCCACCTATAAACCAGCTTTCTGGCGCGACCCCAAGTGTGGATCGGACACTCCTGTCCGACGCTTTTGATTCAGTGCGCAACTTTCTGCATGGGAGACGCTCCGTACAGCACGCTGCCATGCGGAGGCAGGGTCACGGCGAGCGAATCCGCCGGCCCCATATCGTTTCGCTCCCACAGGTCCCGCAGTTCATATTTCGCGCTGGTGAAACCGAGGTCTCTCCACTCATACCGGACTTTCTGGCTGGACTCGGTGAGATTAAAAACCGCCAGAGAGTGGTTGTCAGGCGCTGCCGATTGCGCCACCCACACGACTGTTTTGTCCGTCGTGATGGCGGGATGATTCCCGCTCGAGTGCTGATCCACCGCGATGACTTCGGGGTTGCTGAGCAATGCAGTCGTCCAGGCATCTGCCCTGGGCAGATCGCCGCCCACCATCAGGGGTGAAGCAAAGATGCACCAGAGTGTAAGAAACGTTCTCTGCTCGTCGTGCGTAAGCCGGGTGTAGCGCGGCTGGCCCCATCCTGGAGCCGGCCCCAGATACCCCAGGGGAAGCATGTCGGCATCCGGCCAGTGCCCCGGCTGGGCCTTGCCCGCCCATTTCGCGACGTTTGCGAACTGGTCTCCCAGGCCCTGGGGATAATCGACCGTGCTGTGCCACAGGTCCCAGATATCGTTTGAGATTCGCCACATCTGGGCAAACTTCCGCATCTCCTCCGCTTTTTCCAGCGGAGCCGGTCCGGGCGAAAGACTCAGAACAATCGGCCGCCCGGTCTGGGCCAGCGCCGAGCTCAACATTCGGATCTCATCGCCCTTGTACGGACGGCTGCTGATGCAATCCACCTTGATCAAGTCCACGCCCCAGCCGGCATAGAGCTTCGCAATCGAATCGTAGTAGGCTTGCGCTCCCGGCTTCGCAGCATCGAGGCCATAGTTATCGAAGTTCCACGAGCAGGTGTGGGAGGTGTCCGCGGCATCCGCGGCACGATAAGGCGACCCCGAGATCGGGAGATTCTTCTCCACCGCCTGTTTAGGAATGCCCTGCAGAATATGGATGCCGAACTTCAGGCCGAGCGAATGGACATAATCCGCTAAAGGCTTGAACCCGGCAGCATTGGCGGCTGATGGGAAACGGTTCACTGCCGGTGTGTAGCGGCCGAAGTCGTCCATGCTGTACTGCGAGGTCTTGGAATTCCCTTCCGGCGTAGGATTGGTGACGAACCATTCCATGTCCACGACCACGTATTGCCAGCCGAAGGGCTTCAAGTGTTCGGCCATCCACCGAGCATTAGCTTTGACGTCAGCCTCTTTGACCGTGGTGCCGTAGCCATCCCAACTGTTCCAGCCCATGGGCGGAGTGGCGGCCAGGAGAGACGAATCGCCTTCGTGTGCCGGCGGTGCTGCCTGCCCCAGGGCAGTACTGCTCAAAAAAAGAACCAGTGCCAGGCCGCACAGAAGAGTCTGCTTGTTCATGTTCGTTTCTCCGTCATCATTATTTTGTCGTCTGGATTTTTTCGTCTTGTCTGATCCTGGCTGGCGTCGCCGGACTGCAGGATCGCATGCCTTCGGCAAGCGACCGGAAATCGACGCCCTGATCCTTTTAATACACAACTTAATACGCGATCCTTAATATCTATGTCCCGGTTTGTGGAAGATGGGTCCGGCACCCTTGCCGTTGCACGGGCGGGAGGCCCGCGCCCACATTGAACCCACTGAATCCACATGAATCCACATTAAATCGAAGAGATTAGCATTCTAGACCTCAGAGTGCTAAGCCTTGACAGGCGGGGTTGCGCTTCCTAGAATCGAAACTGGAGTATTGTTGGTTTCCCAATCTAAGTTTTTGGATTAAAAGTACTTAATATGCCATCTGGACCCCCCATTGGGGAGCGGGAACGCGAGATTCTGACCGCCATCGTGGAGACCTTTATTGCCACCGGCGACCCCGTCGGCTCGCGAACCCTGGCGCGCTCCAACCGGGAAGGACTGAGCCCGGCCACGATTCGGAACGTTATGGCCGACCTCGCCGACGCCGGGTACCTCGAGCAGCCCCATACCTCGGCCGGGCGCGTGCCCAGTTCAGAGGCGTATCGCTATTATGTTGAGCAGCTTACGGGCAAGGCCAGCCTTTCCCAGGAAGACCAGGGCATTATTAAGGATTCGCTGCATGGGGTTTCCGACGTGCAGGAGTTCATGGAACGCACTTCGCATGTGCTATCCCTGATCTCTCACAACGTCGGTATCACCGTGGCTGTCGGCGGTCCCAGGAACGCACTGGAGCACGTGTACTTTTCCCGGCTGGGCGACCAGAAAGTACTGGCCGTACTGGTGACGCGATCCGGGCTGGTGCGCGACCGCGTTCTGCGACTTGATCTTCCGCAGGCTGATCTGGACGCCGCCGCGCGCTTTATCAACGATAATTTTCGGGGCTGGACCATGGAGGCGATGCGGGCCGAGCTGGCGCGCCGGCTCGAGCAGGAGCGCAGCGAGTACGATCGCCTGATGAAATCAGTGGAACAGCTCTACCACCAGGGGGCCCTGACGGCCGACGAAACCGCGCAAGTCGTTTTTGTCGAGGGAGCATCCAATCTGGTGACCGGCGAACAGGACCGGCAACGCCTGCAGGAGTTGCTGCAGACCCTGGAAGAAAAGCAGAAAATTGTTGAGCTGCTGGGCGCGTATCTGGACGCCAAGCAGGAAGCAGTCCGGGTGGTGATTGGACTGGACGAAGCGCTGCCCTCGATGCGAAATTTTGTGCTCATCGGCGCGCCGGCTCGAGTGGGTGACGATGTGATGGGGTCGCTGGCGGTGATCGGACCCACACGCATCGACTACCAGCACACCATGACGGCGGTTTCATACATTGCCCGCCTGTTTGACAAGATCCTGAACGAATCTGAGTGAGCATTGACATGGCAAGAGGAAACGGAAAATCTGAGGTCGATCCAGCGGAACTGGATCCCGGGCACGAACTGCCTGCGGCGGAAGAAGCGCGCGACGGCGCGGTTGCCGCCACCGAGTTCGACAAGCTGAAGACGGAGCGGGACGGGCTGCTTGACCGCCTGGCTCGCCTGCAGGCCGAGTTCGAGAATGCCCGCAAGCGCACCGCCCGCGAGCAACAGGAATTCCGCGAGTATGCCGTCACCGACGCGTTGAAGGCCTTGCTGCCCACCCTGGACAGCTTCGAGCGCGCCTTGCACACCAGCGCTTCGGACAAGTCGGAATTTCGCGGCGGCGTCGAACTCATCTACAAGCAATTACAGGATGCTCTCGCCAAACTGGGACTGCGGCCCATCCCTGCGAAGGGTGAACCTTTTGATCCTCATCTTCACCAGGCGATCGAAATGGTGGACACTGAGGAAGCCGAGGACCATCATGTACTCGAAGAACTGCAGCGCGGTTACAAATTGAAAGACCGCCTGCTGCGACCTTCGATGGTGAGGGTCGCGCGCAATCCCAGGCACTGAGCCCGGTGTAATCTGAAAATGAGAGACCGGAAAGGATTCGAGGAAAGGCCATTCTGACCAGCAACGGAAAACGCGACTACTATGAGGTGCTGGGCCTGGCCCGCACCGCCACCGAGCAGGAGATCAAAAGCGCCTATCGCAAGCTGGCGCTGCAGTTCCATCCCGACCGCAATCCCAATAATCCCGACGCGGAAGAAAAATTCAAGGAGTGCAGCGAAGCTTACGCCGTGCTGGCGGATGTCGAAAAGCGCAGCGTGTATGACCGCTTTGGTCATTCCGGCCTGGGTGGAAGCGCAGGCGCAGGCGCGGGCTTCGACGCCACTGATCTGGGCGATATTTTCGGCGACTTCTTCGGCCTGGGAGAAATTTTTGGCGGGGGCACGCGCCGCCGCAGCCGCACCCAGCGCGGCGCTGACCTGCGCGAAGACATCAACATGGAATTCGAGGACGCAGTCTTCGGCACCGAAGCCAAAGTCACGGTGCGGCGCCACGAGACCTGCGAAGAATGCCGGGGTTCCGGTACGGCCCCGGGCAAAGCTCCCATCACCTGCCGGTCCTGCAATGGCCGGGGCCAGGTGCGCTACCAGCAGGGCTTCTTCAGTATTGCGCGCACCTGTCCCACTTGCCAGGGCACGGGCAGTGTAGTCACCGATCCCTGTGCCAAGTGCAAAGGCGAAGGCCGGGTGCTGCGGCAAAGGACGGTGGACGCGAAAGTTCCCGCCGGCGTCGAAGACGGCACCCGCATCCGCTTCACTGGATACGGAGAAGGCGGTCTCCACGGTGGCCCGCCGGGTGACCTCTACGTCGTGCTTCACGTTAAGGAGCATCCCTTCTTCGAGCGGGAAGGCAACGACTTGCACTGCGTGATCCCAGTTTCATTTTCGCAGGCTGCGCTGGGCGTGGAAATCAGCGTTCCCACTCTCGAAGGTCCGCAGGTGCTGAAAGTGCCGGAAGGCACTCAGTCGGGCACCACGCTGCGCATCAAGGGCAAGGGTGTGCCCATCCTCAACGGACACGGCAAAGGCGATCTGTTCGTCGAAGTGAGAGTGCAGACTCCGGGCAAGCTCAATAAGCGCCAGCGCGAGTTGCTCGTCGAACTCGAAAGTCTCACCCGGGTAGAAAACCGTCCCCAACGCCGTACTCTTCTGGGCAAAGTCAAAGATATCTTCGGATAGTGCTGTCATCCTGAGCGGAGCACCTGCTTCGCTTCGCGAAGCAGTTACGCAGTCGAAGGACCCCGATAGCGAGTCCGAGCCTAATGGGCCGGGGCTGTTTCTGGACTTTTAAAGCAAGCCCGGAAAATAAGAGTTGTTTCGCGGGTAGGGGTCCTTCGACTCCGTACGCCCGCTCGCAAGCGAGCGGACTTACTCCGCTCAGGATGACAGAGGGCGACAAATGACGCAGGCCGAATCCACATGACCCGCCGACGCTGGATCGCCGACGAAGTTTCCGGCAATCGCGCTGCTTTAGTCGGCGCGCACGCCTGGCATCTCGCGCAAGTGCTTCGCGGACGGGTCGGGCAGGAGTTTGATATCGCCACGGGTGAGAACATCCGCCGCGGTCGCATCTCCAGCATCACGGACGATCGAGTCGAGTTCGAGCTCGGCGAAATCATTCCTGTAAATCCGGCTCCCAGACTGACCGTGGTCCTTTCCATCTTCAAATTCGATCGCATGGAGTGGGCCATCGAGAAGTGCGTTGAACTGGGCGTGGTTCGAATCGTTCCGCTCTTTGCGGACCGCACCGAGTCCCATCTCGCCAAAGCTGCCCAGAAGCGGGTGGAACGATGGCAGCGCATCGCCCTCCAGGCTTCGGAGCAGTCGCGGCGAGCCTCCGTTCCGGAAGTCCTGCAGCCTGCAACTCTCGGCGAGGCACTGACGATGATCGCCGGCACGCGCGTTGTGCTGGCCGAATCCGAGGAACAGGTGATGTTGAAAGATGCACTGCAATCGAACCCTGCGACGGATGAGGTCACCCTGGCCTTTGGCCCGGAAGGTGGCTGGACCGGCTCGGAACTGAAGTCGTTCCGGGCAGCCGACTGGGTTGTGGCATCTTTGGGCAGCACCATCCTGCGGGCTGAAACCGCCGCGATCGCGGCTACCGCTATTGCCCTGGCCGAGCTGCAATAAGACTCCTCATGTCCGTGTCATCCTGAGCGGAGCAGATCGATTCGCCCGCGAATCAGTCTGCGAAGTCGAAGGACCCCTACAGGATCCAACAAGTCTCGTCGCATGGCTATTCGGCAGCGGAGCGACTCAGCTAGGACGGCACACTGGCGCAATATGGGTCCTTCGACTGCGCGTCTGCTTCGCGAAAGCGAAGCAGCCACTCCGCTCAGGATGACAAATCGATGGGTGGGCCGTAGCAGGGCTGAGGGGGGCCGACGCCCGACGGTCAAGCTTCTCTGATATTCTCCTGCTCAGTGGCAGTGGCAAGACCCAACTCACGTCCCCGGGCGTTCGAGCCTGACGAGCGCCAGCGCGAAGCTATCGAGCATGTCCACGGGCCGGTGCTGGTCATCGCCGGCGCGGGCACGGGGAAGACTACCGTCCTCACCCGGCGCATCGCCCACCTGGTTCGCGAAGGACACGCCCGGCCCGACGAAATCCTGGCCGTCACCTACACCAAGAATGCGGCCCAGGAGATGCGGCAGCGGGTAGAGGCCGAGTTGCGCGGGACCAACCTCTCCGGCCTCCGCCTTGCGACTTTTCACGATTATTGCAACGCTCTGCTCGACCAGTGCGGCAGGAAATTCGGGGTGGTGGATGATCAGGACCTGTGGATTTATCTGCGCCGCCGCATCCGTGAACTGAACCTCAACTACTACATTCGCGCCGCCAGGCTCAGCAAGTTCTTCGATGACCTGCTGGCCTTCTTCCGGCATTGCCACGATGAACTGGTCAGCCCGGAGCAATACGAGGAGTATGTTCAGAGGCTGGAGCGCGGCGAGCTGCCTGTCCCGCGAGTGAGCAAGTCAAAAGACGTCGGCACCCTGTCGGACGAGGAAGTTGTGGGGCGGTGCCGCGAAATCGCCGGCGTATTCACCACCGTGGAACGCATGCTGCGGGAAGACAACCTGGGCACCTTCGGCCACATGATTACCAACGCCCACCATCTGCTGCAGCAGAACAGCGAACTGGCGAGCCGGGCGGGCGCCCGCTTCATCCTCGTGGATGAGTTTCAGGACGTTAACTTCGCGCAGGTCAAGGTGCTGCAAAAACTCGCGGGAGCGGAACGCAACGTATTCGCGGTCGGAGATCCGGACCAGGCCATCTATCGCTTCCGCGGGGCCTCGAGTGCTGCCTTCGTTCTGTTCCAGCGCCACTTTCCGGGCGCGAAGCTGATCAAGCTGGAGAAAAACCGGCGTTCGCTGTCGCCGATCCTGCACAGCGCCTTCGCCCACATCTCGAAAAACCCGAACGTGTTCGACGCCGGACGCGGTTCCACCGCCTACCAGCGCTCGGTGCTGGTGTCGGCCCGCGAAGAAGATGCCGCGCGTTCGGGAAACGAGCTGCCTCGGGTGCCCGTGGAGGCGGTCGTGCTCGACACCAAGGACACGGAGCCGGGCGAAGTGATCACGAAGCTGCGCGAATTGCGCCGCAAGTTCCGCTGCCGGTGGAGCGACTGCGCCGTCCTGTATCGCACCCACGTGAATCGCGATCAGCTGGCGGCTGAAATGGTGCGGCAAGGCATCCCATTCACCATCGAGAACATGGACGTGATGGATACGCCCGAGGCGCGCGACCTTCTTGCCTGCCTGGGCGCGGTAGTCTCGGACGCGGATGGCGCCAGCCTGTTTCGGGTGGCGGCGCTGCCGCAGTTTGCCATCGACCCGGAAAATCTGCGCTCCGGCATCAAGGCTCTTCCCCGCGACGCCGGCACGTCTGCCATCGCGCTGGTGCTCTCCCGGATCGAAGGTGGTGGAGCGGTCCTTGAGCGCGTGCGGCAGACTCGAAACGAGATTGCCGCCTCCGGCGCCAAAGGCCGTGCCGCGGTGAACATCCTGGTACGCGATTTTGCTTTGAATCGTGACTCCAGAGTGCTGCAAGCGGTGCTCGAGTTCGTCAGCGGATGGGAGAACAAGGCAATCACCAAAACCGGCGAGATTGCCGAGCTTCTGGATTACCTCGAATATTTCAGGGAAGCCCGGGGGGTGATTCCTCTTTCGTCGAGCGACGATGACTCGGTCCCCCTCATGACGGCGCACGCGGCGAAAGGCCTGGAGTTTCCCCACGTTTTCATCCTTCGCGCCAACTCAGGCTCTTTTCCCTTGAATTATCAGGAGGCCCTGATCGAGCTGCCCCGGGAGCTCTATGACCCGGACTCGATCGCCCAGGGGGATGACAAGGAGTTGTGTCAGCAGGAAGAGCGGCGGCTGTTTTACGTGGCCATGACCCGGGCGCGGGATTCGCTCACCATCTACGCCAAGAAGGGGACCGGAAAAAAAGATCTCACTCCTGCCGGTTTCCTGCGTGACCTGCTGAAGGACACCAGCCTGCGCCGCTGGCTGGTGCAGGCCCCACCCCGCGGTTTTCAGACTGACATGTTTGCCGAGGCTGCGGTCCCCGCGACCATGACCCGCACCAACCAATGGCTGGCCCTGCCGCCGTCTGCCAGCCTGCATTCCCGGTTGAGCGCCAGCGCGGTGCAGACCTATGAAACCTGTCCGCTGCAGTTCAAGCTGGAACGGGAGTGGAAAATCCCCGACGAAGTCCCCGCCGCCATGCAGTATGGCGCGGTCATGCATCGCGTGCTGCGCACTTACTACGATTCGATTCGGCTGGAGCGCCCGATGGCCGACGACGAACTGATCCAGCTCTTCCGCGACGATCTCGCCCAGGCCGGCATGCAGGACCGTTACCAGCACGACCTCTACGAGGCGCAGGGAGTGCAGCAGCTAAGAGATTTTCTGGCCGCATTCCGCCGCACTCCCGTACCCCAGGTGCTGCACACCGAGGAATTCTTCGATGTGAAGGTGGGCGAGGTCACGGTAGTGGGTCGCATCGACCGCATCGACCGGTTGCCCGACGGCAGCGTCGTGATTACCGACTACAAGACCGGCAGGGCCCAATCCCAGGAAGATGCCGACGAGAGCATGCAGCTTTCCATCTACGCCCTGGCGGCGCGCGAGAAGTGGGGATATCACGCCGACCGCCTGGTGCTCTATAACCTGGAAGGCAACAGCGCGGTCGTGACCCGGCGCACCGACGCTGAACTGGAAGCGGCGAAAAGCCGGGTGCAGGAAGTATCGGCAAACGTCGCCGCCGGGAAATTCCAGCCCAAGCCCGGCTTCTATTGCAAATTCTGCGCCTATCGCAACCTGTGCCCCGCCACCGAGAAGCAACTGCAGGAAGCTCGCCGCCAGACCAGGCCGCCACCGCGCGGCAGAGATAGCTGTCATCCGCGATCGCTGTCACTCCTAGGCGCTGTCATCCTGAGCGCTGTCATCCTGAGCGCTGTCATCCTGAGCGGAATACCTGCTTCGCTTCGCGAAGCAGGTATGGAGTCGAAGGATCCCTATAACCACTGAGAGATTGAGGGTAGGGGTTCTTCCTTCGAGAGCCCCAAGAACGAGAGTGCGCCGGGGCAGGTAGGGGTCCACACTTGACGTACCCTGCGTTTCTCTCGGGGTAGGGGTCCTTCGACTGCGTAATGCGATTCGCAAGCGAATCGCATTTCTTCGCTCAGGATGACAGGAGGAGATTTTCTGTGCGGAAAAACTTAGGGGACGCTTCCGCGTCCCCTGTTTGCTGCTTTGCTGATACTTCTCTTAGTGCTTCTTTTTCTTCTTTGCCTTTTTCTTGGTTGCCATGGTTTCTATTCTCCCTTTCCATTTTTCATGGACTTGCTATAGCAACGGTCGTCTGTTGCAACTAATTGAATGTATAGAGTCAATAAAAAGTGATGTCAAGAAAAAAATGATGCTTACTCGCGCATGCGACCGCTGAACCAAAGTCACCAGCGAGCGTCGCCGAAGAAATTTTCGCGAATGCAAGCGCTGTTATCGAAGTTTTGCGGCACGAAAGTTCTCTCATCGCTGCCGCTTTTGCATTTCAACAACCTCGTGAATGATGCGCTCACGGTTCGATACAGCACAGTGAGCGAGGCGCGAATTTCGATCTTTTGCCATGCGCGCGCATCTATAATTGAAGTTGAGAAATCATCGCGGGGGCACATAAATGGCTGCTAACGACGAGGTCGTCATCATTTCCGGCTGTCGCACGCCGGTGGGAAAATTCCAGGGAAGCCTGTCCGATCTGAGCGCCACGCAACTGGGCGCCATCGTGGTCCGCGAGGCGGTGAAGCGCGCCAGGTCTCGACCCGAAACTGGTGGACGAATGCATCATGGGCAACGTGGTCTCTGCCGGATTGGGACAAAATCCCGCGCGCCAGGCCGCAATCTTCGGCGGACTGCCTCCGGAAGTGGGTGCCATGACCGTCAACAAGGTTTGTGGCTCCGGACTCAAAGCAGTCGCACTCGCGGCGCAGGCCATCCAGACGGAAAACAGTTCCATCGTCGTTGCCGGCGGTATGGAATCGATGACCAATGCTCCCTATCTTCTGCCGCAGGCGCGCAAGGGATATCGCCTGGGCAATGCGCAGATTGTCGATTCCATGGTGAACGACGGCCTGTGGGACATTTTCAACGACTACCACATGGGCATCACCGGCGAGAATGTGGCGGAGAAATACGGCATCACGCGCGAGGAGCAGGACCAGTTCGCGCTCAACTCTCATCGCAAAGCCCTGGCTGCGATCAAGGAATGCCGATTCAAGTCTCAGATTGTTCCGGTAGAGCTGGCCCCGAAGAAAAAGGGCGGGCGTCCGGTGATTTTCGACAAGGACGAGTCTCCCCGCGAAGACACCACCATCGAAGTCCTGCGCTCGCTCAAGCCGGCATTCAAGAAAGACGGCACGGTGACCGCCGGAAATGCTCCGGGGGTAAACGATGGCGCCGCGGCGCTGGTAGTGACCAGTGCGAAGAGGGCGAAAGAACTGGGCGCGCAGCCCATGGTGCGCATCGTGGCCCAGGCCACCAGCGGCATCGATCCCAAGTGGGTCATGATGGCGCCGGTGGATGCCGTCCGAAAGATCTGGGAAAAGACCGGCTGGAAGAATGACGACGTGGACCTGTACGAACTCAACGAAGCTTTTTCGGTGCAGGCGCTGGGCGTGATGCGCGAACTTGGCCTCGATCCCAGCAAGGTCAACGTTAATGGCGGGGCGGTCGCCATCGGGCATCCCATTGGCGCCAGCGGGGCGCGGGTGCTGGTCACGCTCATCTATGAGATGATTCGCCGCGATGTTCATCGCGGCATTGCCGCGCTGTGTCTGGGTGGCGGGAATGCGGTGGCGATGGCCGTGGAGCGGTAAACTTTGCGATTCGCACTGGAGGACGGGCGTCCTCGCCCGTCCGTTCGTGCTCACTGCGAAGACGGGCGAGACGCCCGTCCTCCATTTTGGGTACTAGACGCTCGCTGGAGTATCCGGCACCGGCAGCGTGACTTTGAACACCGCCCCGCCGCCGGGCCCGGAGCTGGCCTCAATCTCTCCTCCGTGCTCCCGCAAAATCGCCTTGCAGATGCTCAAGCCCCAGTCCGGTGCCGCGCCCCGGACGCTTGGTGGTGTAGAAGGGATCGAAAATGTTGGGCAGCACATCGGCGGCGATGCCAGGCCCGTCGTCCTGAAAGACGATCGCAACCGACTTATTGCTCTTCTCCAGCCGGATCCGCAGGGTGCCGCGATCGCGGGCCTCGCGCATCGCCTGTTCTGCATTCAGGATGAGGTTGAGGAAGATCTGCATCAGCTGGTGCGAATCGCCGGTGATGACCGGCAAAGATGTCTCCGGCAGATAGTCCACCGTAATATTGTTTTTGCGCAGCGAATAAGTGTGCAGGTGCAGGGTGCGCTGTACCAGTTCGCTCAGGTTGATCGGACCTCTTCCCGGCGCCGGCGGGCGGGAGAAGTACATCAGGTTCTGCACAATGTCCGCCGCGCGCCGGGCCTGCTGCTGCAACATCACCAGATGCTTGCGCGTGGTCTCGGCCTGTTCGCCTTCCTGCAGAAGCTCGGCCACGCCCATGATGCTGGTGAGGGGATTGTTCAGTTCGTGGGCGAAGCCTCCGATCATCTGCCCCATGGCGGCCAGGCGTTCGCTCTGGATGATCTGCTGTTCCAGCTTTCTCTCCACCGTAATATCGCGCACCGAGACGATCACGCCACTGGCCTTGCCTTCGGCGTCGAAGAGCGGGCTGGCGTTGGCCCGCATGGTGCGCCAGCTGCCGTCGCGGTGGCGAGCTCCAAACTCGCAGAAGCCGAACTTCTTTGCGCCCGTGCTCACGTCGTGGTAGAGGGCCACAAATTCGGCGGATTGTTCCTGCTCTGCGTCATCCACTTTTTTGCCCAGCATCTCGGCCGGGGCACGGCCCAGCAGATCGCGGATACGGGAACTCACAAAGCTGTACCGCCCATCCAGACCGACCACCAGGATGAGGTCGGGAAAACTCTCCAGCAGATAGCGCTGAAATTCTTCCTGCCGGCGCAGCGCTTTTTCCATCTTGCGCCGCTCGGTGACATCCACCAGCGTGCCCTGGTAGCGGATAATCTTGCCCGCACCGTCCCAGACCGCACGCGAAGTATCCAGAAAGACTCCGGTGGTTCCATCTTTGCGGCGCAGCGTGAGCTCCCGGCTGCGCTCGCTGCCGCGATCGTCCACACTCCTGCCCAGCACCGGACCCTGTCCAGGATCCAGGTTGAGCGTACTGGGATCGAGAGACAGCAACTCGTCCCGGCTGCTGCAGCCGAGCATCTGGATCAATGCAGGATTGGCATCGAGCAACTTCCCTTCCGGCGTGCTGAAGTACACGCCTTCCTGCAGGGTCTCGAAAAGTTCGGTGAAGCGGCGCTCTTTCTCGCGTTCTTCGGTCACGTCCCGGGCGAGAGCGCTGATGCCCACCACCTCGTCGCTCTTGACGATGGCATTCAATACGCAGTCGAAGTAGAGCGCCCGCGTGCTGTTCTTGACCTGGACCCGGACCAGTCCCGACCAGCGGCGTTTTTCCAGAAAGCGCGGAAGACCAGCCTCGACCTCGCCGCGCAGAGGTTCGTCCAGAAACTCATCGATCTTGTGGCCCACCACTTCGGTATAGGCCAGGCCCAGCAACTGGGTGACGCGGCGATTCACCGTCCGCAGGGTGCCGTCGAGCGAACAGGCGAAGGCCACGTCGTCGAACGAGTCAATGAGTTCCTTGAAGCTTCGCTGGGAGCGCTGGATGACCTGGGTGAGCTGGTCAAGCTGCTCGTCGGAAGGAGTGACGCCGGCGCGGTCGTGCAGATCGTGCAGCAGGTGCTTCAATTCCGAGACTTCGCGGCGCCGTCCGTACACGTAGGCGGCGAAGAGAATC
The DNA here is from genome assembly GCA_963699935.1 of Terriglobia bacterium. Classification (GTDB taxonomy): domain Bacteria; phylum Acidobacteriota; class Terriglobia; order Terriglobales; family Acidobacteriaceae; genus JAIQFF01. The sequence continues at coordinate 525,285 of CAVOVU010000006.1, read as the reverse complement.
GACAGGACCAGCAGGCCGATGGATATGGCCCCCAGGTGATACGGGAGCCCCTGCAGGCGTTCCCAGGAAAGCGCGGCCAAGCCGGTCGCCAGCAGCACAAGGAAGGCCAGGGCCATCCGCCACAGCCGGGCTTCTTCTTTTTCCAGATGACCCGGAGCGCGAGCCGGGCGTTTGGGTTGATGTTCTTCTTCGTCCATAACTGCCGACACTAATGCTGGACCGGCGCTGGGAGTCGCAGGTTTCCAAGCAGGTTAGCTGAATCCTAGTTCAGGGCCCGAGCCCGCACAATGGAGATGTGTTAGGCAACTTGGTTCGAGGCCGGTTGATGTAGGCGCGAGCGTCCTCGCTCGTGCAGCAGCGCGGAGAGCCCAGCACGAGCGCAGACGCTCGCGCCTACATTACTGCATGGTTCGTCCGTCACCTGCACTTGTGACGAGCGTCACCACGGTTTTGCAGCCCGGCATGTATGGTGGAGTTCAAGTGCAGGTCAGCGGCCGATCTTCATTGGTCATGGTGGCTCGGAGATGAACCAACAATCTGCGAGCCCACAGCCTCATGCTCTATAAGACCTTGAGCGCAGCGGTGTATGGCATTGATGCCAGCATCATTGAGGTTGAGGTGGACGTCTCCGGCATCAAGACCAATGAAGATTATTTTCACACCGTAGGCCTGCCCGACGCGGCGGTGCGCGAAAGCCGCGACCGGGTTCGCGCCGCCCTGAAGAACTGCGGCTACGACATCCCTCCCACCCACATCACCATCAACCTGGCCCCCGCCGACATCCGCAAAGAGGGTTCAGGGTTCGACCTGCCCATGGCCCTGGGAATTCTGGGCGCCTACGGAGGGCTTAACAAAAAAGAGGTGCCGGACTGCCTGTTCGTAGGCGAACTCTCGCTCGATGGCGGCATTCGCGGTGTGCGCGGCGCGCTGCCCATCGCCATTGAAGCCCGCGGCAAGAAGATCCCCCGCCTGATCGTGCCGGAATTGAATGCCCGCGAGGCCGCCATGGTCGGCGGCGTCGAAGTCTATCCCGTGAAGTCGCTGCTCGACGTCATCCGCTTCGTGAATACCGGCAACGGCATTCTGCCCCTGAAAGTGGATAGCGACACCCTGCTCAGCGAGGCCCAGCATTACGCTGTTGACTTCAAGGATGTGCGCGGCCAGCAGACCGCCAAGCGCGCCCTCGAAGTTGCCTGCGCCGGCGGCCACAACATCCTGATGATCGGTCCGCCCGGCTCCGGCAAGACCATGCTGGCCAAGCGCATGCCCACCATCCTTCCCCCGTTCAGCTTCGAGGAGGCGCTCGAAACCACCAAGATCCACAGCGTGGCCGGAGTGCTCGATGCCGGCGCCGGATTGGTCGGCGTGCGCCCATTTCGCTCGCCGCACCACACCATCTCCGACGCCGGCCTGATCGGAGGCGGCGCCGTGCCCCGCCCCGGCGAGGTGTCGCTGGCGCACAACGGCGTGCTCTTTCTCGATGAACTTCCCGAATTCCCGCGCAATGTTCTGGAAGTGATGCGCCAGCCTCTGGAGGATGGCACGGTCTGCATCGCCCGCGCCTCCATGTCGCTGACTTTTCCCGCGCGCTTCATGCTGGCAGCGGCCATGAATCCCTGTCCCTGCGGATATTTCAATGACCGCTCCCGCGAATGCCATTGCAGCCGGCCCATGATTCAGCGCTATATGGGCAAGATTTCCGGACCGCTGCTCGACCGCATCGATATCCACATTGATGTGCCCGCGGTGAATTACAAAGAGTTGAGAGCAGGAAGCGAACCTGAAAGCTCCGCCAAGATCAGAGAACGGGTGATGCGCGCCCGTGAAATCCAGATGCAACGGTTCGCATCGTCGCGCTCGCGGCTCTACTGCAACGCCCAGATGGCGCCCCGCCACATTCGCGCTTCCTGCGACCTTTCCGCCGACTGCGAGCGCCTGCTGGAGCGCGCCATGACCCAGCACGGCATGACCGCCCGCGCCCACGACCGAATACTAAAGGTAGCCCGCACCGTCGCCGACCTGGAAGGCGCCCCGGCCATCGAGCCCAAACACATCGCCGAAGCCATCCAGTACCGGACGCTGGACCGGACGTTCTGGGCATAGGCGCTCGTGTGGGGACGGGTCTCCGAGCGAAGCTCGGCAATTCTTTGTGTGGCGCGGGCGCCCTCGCCCGCGTGGCGCGGCAATCAAGGTCAAAAGCCGCGGGCGGGGGCGCCCGCGCCACACCATCCGGGCCATCCTTCTTCGTTTGACCAACCCTCCCTAACATGCTATAAAAGCTGGTTTTGTATCGGGCCTCCGGCAGCAAGATCAGCGTCCCGCCGGCGGCCTCTGCGGTACGAAACATCCGACGCGGCCAAGCAACACTCCTGTTCAATGCCGTGTAGTGGAAGCGTGTTCGGAACTCCGGCAATGCGCTCCCCGGCGCTCTCGATAGAGCGTCCGGTTGGTGCTGTTCGCTGGGTGGCAGTGCCTAAACACGTGATGGTCCTGAAATAGTCTTCATACCGGAGGAATTCCTATGCGCACCTGGCTGGCGAAAGCTGCGTCCGATGGACGCCAATTCGCCCATTTCTTCACCCGGACGGTGGCCGCCACCATCGCCGTCCTCAGTTTCGCTTCGATTTCCGCCCTGGCCCAGCCCGCCCACGAAGTGGGCGGCGAAGCCAGCCTGAAGCTTCCCGATCTCTCGCAGGTATTGTTCCTGGGCATCGACGGCCATCGTTTATTAATGATCGGCATTCTGTTCTGCATCTTCGGCCTGGGTTTCGGACTGATCATTTATACCCGCCTGCGCAAGATGCCGGTGCATCGTTCCATGCTCGAGATTTCCGAGCTGATTTACGAGACCTGCAAAACCTATCTGGTCACCCAGGGCAAATTCCTGCTGATCCTCTGGCTCTTCATTGCCGTCGTCATCGTGCTCTATTTCGGCGTTCTGTCGCCGGTGCCGGAAAAGCCGATTGCCATCACCCTCCCTATCATTCTTCTCTTCAGCCTGGTGGGAATCGCGGGCAGTTATGGGGTGGCGTGGTTCGGCATTCGGGTGAACACCTTCGCCAACTCGCGCACCGCGTTTGCCGGCCTGGCCGGCAAGCCTTATCCGATCTACAACATTCCGCTGCAGGCCGGGATGAGCATCGGCATGATGCTGATCAGCGTCGAACTGCTGCTCATGCTCATCATTCTGCTCTTCATTCCCGCTGACTACGCGGGGCCCTGCTTCATCGGATTCGCCATCGGCGAGTCGTTGGGCGCGGCTGCGCTGCGCATCGCCGGCGGCATCTTCACCAAGATCGCCGACATCGGTTCCGACCTGATGAAGATCGTCTTCAAGATCAAGGAAGATGATGCCCGCAATCCCGGCGTGATTGCCGACTGCACCGGTGACAATGCCGGTGATTCCGTGGGACCCTCTGCCGACGGCTTCGAAACCTACGGCGTCACCGGCGTCGCCCTCATCACCTTCATCCTGCTGGGAGTGAAAGACCCGACCATCCAGGTCCAGTTGCTGGTCTGGATTTTCGTCATGCGCATTGCCATGCTGGTGTCGAGCGCGGCAGCGTACTTCATCAACGGGGCCATCGCCAAGGCCCGGTTTGGCACGGCCGACAAGATGAACTTCGAGACACCGCTGACCTGGCTGGTGTGGCTCACCTCGCTGATTTCCGTCGCAGTGACCTTCGTCATTTCCGCCATCATCGTTCCCAGCCTCGGCGGGGATACCACGCAATGGTGGAAGCTGGCCAGCATCATTTCCTGCGGCACGCTGGCGGGGGCCATCATCCCCGAATTGGTAAAAGTGTTCACCTCGACTGAGTCGCGGCACGTGCGGGAAGTTGTGACTTCCGCCAACGAAGGCGGTGCATCGCTTGGCATCCTGTCCGGCTTCGTAGCAGGGAATTTTTCTGGCTACTATCTCGGGCTCTCCATGGTGGGACTGATGTCGGTTGGATACTACTTCAGCACCATGGGCCTGGAAGCCCTGATGGTGGCGGCCCCGGTTTTCGCTTTTGGCCTGGTGGCCTTCGGCTTCCTGGGCATGGGCCCGGTGACCATAGCCGTGGACTCCTACGGTCCGGTGACCGACAACGCCCAGTCCGTGTACGAGTTGTCGCTGATCGAGCAGGTGCCAAACATCAAGCAGGAGCTCAAAAAAGATTTCAACATGGACGTGAATTTCGAACGCGCCAAGGACTTGCTGGAAGAAAATGATGGCGCTGGCAACACCTTCAAAGCCACGGCCAAGCCGGTGCTGATCGGAACGGCCGTTGTCGGCGCGACCACGATGATTTTCTCCATCATCATGGCGCTCACCAACGGACTCACCGAAAACGTGAACAACCTGTCGCTTTTACACGCTCCTTTCATGCTCGGCCTGATCACGGGCGGCGCAATGATTTACTGGTTCACCGGCGCCTCCACCCAGGCCGTCACCACCGGAGCCTACCGCGCGGTGGAGTTCATCAAGGCCAACATCAAGCTGGAAGGCGTGGTGAAAGCCTCCGTCGCCGACAGCAAGAAAGTGGTTGAAATCTGCACCAAGTACGCGCAAAAGGGGATGTTCAACATTTTCCTGGCAGTCTTCTTCGCCACGCTGGCGTTTGCTTTCGTCGAGCCCTTCTTCTTTATCGGCTATCTGATCTCGATCGCCATCTTCGGTCTCTACCAGGCGATCTTCATGGCCAACGCCGGCGGCGCCTGGGACAATGCCAAGAAAATCGTGGAAGTCGAGCTCAAGCAAAAAGGCACTCCGCTGCACGATGCCACGGTCATCGGCGACACCGTGGGCGATCCCTTCAAGGACACTTCTTCGGTGGCGCTGAATCCGGTCATCAAGTTCACTACTTTGTTCGGACTGTTGGCGGTTGAATTGGCGGTGAAGCTCACCGCCGAAGCCGGCGGCACGCTGGGCCATTTGCTGGCCGTGGGATTCTTCCTGGCGTCGTTCATCTTCGTGTACCGCTCCTTCTATGGCATGCGCATCGTCAAGGAAGGACCAGCGAAAATGGTGTAGCCAGAGGATGGAGGACGGGCGTCCCGCCCGTCCAATGCCAACCCGATCGAAGTGTCTCGGACGGTCACAGAAACACTGTCATCCCGACCGAAGTGAGCGCAGCGAACGCAGCGGAGAGCCTGCCCTGAGCCAACCCCGAGTGCACACGAGGGGGAGTCGAATGGGGACCTGCTTGTGGTCAGCACGCACGAAGCCTGCGTTCAGTAGGTTCCCTTCATCTTCCCTTTCACGCTGTGCGCCAGCTTTTCAATCTCCTCCGCTTTTTTGACCACATCCACGGACAACATGCCTTCGTTGGTCTTGTCCACGTACTCTTTTAGTTCAGTCGCCAGCTTGAGCAACTTCTCGGTATCGCGCTTGAGATCGGCCTGGCGCTCCTGGTTGGCCTTCTTGGCCATCTCTCGTTCCATCCTGAGGCGCGGCTGGTCCTCCGGACTGGGGCGCGGAGTGTCCGGCAGACGCATGCCAGGGTTCTGAGACGCTGATGGCAGCGCAGCCGCGAGGGCGAACGCGAGAAGGATTCGTGAGAGGCTCTTGAATCGCAAAGTCCACCTCGAACGACGGAATTGAAGAGTCAGGACGGAAAAGTATGCAGAAAAACTCTGGGCTTGTCATCCTGAGCAAGCCACTGCTTCGCCTGGCGAAGCAGCGGCGAAGTCGAAGGACCCCTATAACCAGTTCGAGGCCGGAGTGTGTGGGATTTCTTCAGAGCGACAAGCGCCCAGATCAAAGAGCGCCGAAAGAAGGCAGGGGTCCTTCGACTCCGCCCTACGATTCGCAAGCGAATCGTATCGCTCCGCTCAGGATGACAAAAGCACGAGCGGGACGCTCGCACCCACATTTCTTACAGCGAACTCATGTTCGCCAGGAACTCGCCGTTCGACTTGGTCTTGCTCAACTTGTCGATCAGCAGTTCCATCGCTTCCACGGGCGAGAGCGGGTTCAGCACCTTGCGCAGCACCCAGATGCGGGTCAGATCTTCCTTCGGGATCAGCAACTCTTCCTTACGCGTGCCCGAGCGCTGAATGTCGATGGCCGGGAAAGTGCGCTTGTCCACCAGCTTGCGGTCGAGGATGATTTCCGAGTTGCCGGTACCTTTGAATTCTTCAAAGATGACATCATCCATGCGCGATCCGGTATCGATCAGGGCAGTTGCTATGATAGTCAAAGACCCGCCTTCTTCGATGTTCCTGGCCGAACCAAAGAACCGTTTCGGACGCTGCAACGCATTCGAATCAACGCCGCCTGAAAGCACCTTGCCGCTGGGCGGAACAATGGTGTTGTAGGCTCGCGCCAGACGGGTAATCGAATCGAGCAGAATGACCACGTCGCGCTTGTGTTCGACCAGGCGCTTGGCCTTCTCGATCACCATTTCCGCAACTTGCACGTGGCGTGCAGCAGGCTCGTCAAAGGTCGAGGAAATGACTTCGCCTTTTACCGACCGCTGCATGTCCGTAACTTCTTCCGGACGCTCATCAATCAGCAGCACCATCAAAACGACTTCAGGATGATTGGTGGTAATCGAATTGGCCACGTTCTGCAGCAGCATCGTCTTACCGGCGCGGGGCGGAGAAACGATCAGGCCGCGTTGGCCTTTGCCAAGAGGCGTCAGCAAATCCATCACCCGGGCGCTGACGTTCTCGCGCACCGTTTCAAGCTTCAAACGCTCCTGCGGATACAGCGGCGTCAGGTTGTCGAACAGGATCTTGTTGCGCGCTTCTTCCGGCGATTCGAAGTTGACCGCTTCAATTTTGACCAGGGCAAAATACTTCTCGCCCTCATGCGGCGGACGCACCTGGCCGCTGATGGTGTCTCCGGTCTTGAGGTCAAACTTGCGAATCTGCGACGGCGAAACGTAAATGTCGTCCGGGCCGGGCAGATAGTTGTAATCCGGCGAGCGCAGAAAGCCGTAGCCGTCGGGCAGGATTTCCAGCACGCCCTCGGCAAAAATGTGGCCCTCTTTTTCACTCTGGGCCTGGAGAATCTTGAAAATCAGGTCTTGCTTGCGCAATCCACTGGCTCCGGGCAAGTCCAAAGATCGGGCGATCTTGGTTAGCTCGGTAATATTTTTTTCTTTGAGTTCAGCAATGGTCATCAGTCACCTGCGAGGAGATTTTTCAAAGGGGGGTACGCGAAAGAGAAGAAACCATCCAGCGGGGCAGGGGGGCGGGCTAGACTACGCAGCCCGCCGTTGTGCCTCTGCAAAATGTTCCGGTTCGGCCAGAACCGATTGCCGCTCCGAACTTGCAATCCGATCCAGGACCTCGTTCATGGTCTCCTGGATTCTGGTATTGGGCTTGTGAAACTTACGGGTAGCCTTCGATGCAAGCTGACAGAGCATATAACGGTTCCGCAAAGTATGTAAAGCATCAAAAACTCGATCCGAGCGCTTCATTATTCTTTCTCCTGACCCCGACAAATTGGCAAGATTCGCACTTTTTACGACAGGGCAAGTCCCGGCCAGTTTCGTAAGTCCTTCAGTTCTTATGGGTTGTACGGGAATGCTCTGGCTACTGGTATAGATGCTCCGCCGCGCCCGAAAGTTTCTTCGATTCGGATCGGGTCCCACTTATCTGCGGAGGTACTGGGAACGCCCTTAAAACCGTCCCTATGTCCGTGGAACCTTGTAATTTAGCGGGTAAAAGGGGCGGGGTCAAGGGATTTGTTTGGCCGGTCCAGGCTGGATTTTAAGCCTCGCTCCGCACCGTCAAGAGCCTCGGCTATCATTAGTTACTGAGTTCCTGCCATGCACTGCCATCGTGTTCTGCCGAGCTCTGTTTGTGGGGCCAGACCCGCGGGACAGCGCGGACCTCGAGGCCCTGAGATCACTGACGATCACGGCAATTCTCAGCCTCCAGACCAAAGACGACCTCAGGGACCGCGGGGTGGGATGGGAGGAGAAGGCGGCGCGGGCGGCGGGCCTGGATTTCCTGAACATGCCCGTCACCGATTTTGATTCCGCCGATCTTCAGCACAAGCTGCCGGAGTGCGTCAAAGCCCTCGACGGGATGCTCAAGGCGGGGCACTCGGTTTACGTCCATTGCACCGCCGGCGTCAGCCGCTCGCCCACGGTGGTGGTCGCCTATCTGCACTGGTGCCTGGCCTGGCCGCTGGCGCAGGCCCTGGCCCATGTAAAGAGATTCGCGACTGCTGCCCCAATTCGGAGGCCATCCGCCACGCCAACTGGCCGGAGTGAGCTGATTCCGGGTTTTGCGACGGTTTACAGTCCCGCAGTTCACCCTTGTCCTGCGCCAGGAATCGCCTGCATGATCAAGACCGCAGGCTTGACCATGGGATTGCCTTGGCAGTGATCACCGAGTTCTGCGAATATGCTCAGGCTGGGAATTCGACCGGCGGTCCCAATCAGGATGGAAGCAAAGACTCATATCGCGGTGATCGGGGCGGGCGCATTCGGGGGATGGACCGCGCTATATCTGCTGCGCCGTGGCGCGCGCGTGACTCTGGTGGACGCCTGGGGCCCGGGCAACTCGCGCGCCTCGTCTGGCGGCGAGACTCGCGTGATTCGCGGAACTTATGGTCCGAACCAGCCCTATACGAAAATGGCGGCCCGGGCCACGCAGCTGTGGAAGGAGAATGAGAAGGGCTGGGGCCTGAAACTCATGCACCAGACCGGCGTGCTGTGGATGGTGACCGCAGGCGACGATCACTTCGAACGCGAGTCTTTGCCGCTGCTGCGCCAGTCGGGAATCGCATATCAGGAACTTTCAGTGCAGGAAATGGCCAAGCGTTGGCCGCAGATTAATCTGGAAGCGGTGCACTGGGGAATCTACGAGCCGGAAGGCGGGTTTCTTGCGGCGCGCTGTGCCTGCCGGGCGGTGCTCGATGGCTTTCTTGCGGAAGGCGGCGAATACCGGCAGGCGGCTGTGACACAGCGTGATCTCGACAGTGGTAAGTGGGACAGCCTGTCGCTCTCCGATGGCTCGAAGCTTGCCGCCGACCAGTACGTTCTCGCCTGCGGACCGTGGCTGGGAAAATTGTTTCCTGAAACCATTGGCCGTCATATTCGCCCGACCAAGCAGGACGTGTTCTTCTTTGGCACGCCCGCCGGAGACGACCGCTTCACCGCAGCCCGGCTGCCCGTCTGGGCCGACCATCGCGACCGCTTCATCTACGGCATTCCGGGAAATCAGGGCAGAGGCTTCAAAGTCGCCGACGATACTCGCGGCCCCGAGTTTGATCCCACGTCAGGGGAAAGAACAATCAGCGCGGAGGGGCTCAAGTCCGTCCGGGACTATATCGCCTTCCGCTTTCCCGCCTTGAAAGATGCGCCGCTGCTGGAGTCGCGCGTCTGCCAGTACGAGAACAGCCCGGACAACAACTTCATCATCGACCGCCATCCTGGGCGCGAAAATGTTTGGCTGCTCGGTGGCGGCTCGGGACACGGGTTCAAACACGGCCCCGCGCTGGGCGAGATGGTGGCGGGATGGGTGCTGGAGCACAAAGACCCGGATGCGGGGTTCCGGCTGCGCAGGCTCGGAAAATAGTCTCGACTGATGTGGGCGCGACCGTCCCGGTCGTGCGTCCCTCGGGAAAAATCATCCGATAAGGAATTCTCTAGAGCTCCAGCGCTCTGCGGAGCTTGCTCCGCTGGGCAGGTGGGGCACCTGCCCCTACGCGAGTCCTGCTACTGGATCTGGATGACGCTCTCGCCGGCACTGGCTTTGATTTCATCCACACGCGCCACGACCTTGCGGGCAAAATCGTAGAGCGATTTGCCGGACGCAGAGGCCTCTCCGGCGAGCACCGTGGGCCGGCCGCTATCGCTGGCTTTGCGGATATCGGGATCGAGCTGGACCTCGCCCAGGTACGCGACTCCAAACTGCGTCGCCGTCTTCTCCGTGCCCCCTCGAGAAAAAATATCGGTCTCATGATGGCAGTTGGGGCAGACGAAGTAGCTCATGTTTTCGACCATGCCCACCAGGTCCACTTTCATCTGGCGAAACATTTCGATGGCTTTGCGCGCGTCCTGCAGCGAAACGTCCGACGGCGTGGAAACTACGATTGCTCCGGTGAGCGGAACGGTTTGAATCAACGACAGCGCCACGTCTCCCGTGCCCGGGGGTAAATCGACGACCAGGTAGTCCAATTCTCCCCAAACCACCGAGCCCAGAAACTGCTTGATGATGGAATGCAGCATGGGGCCGCGCCAGATGAGAGGCTTGTCGCCGGGATTCAAAAACCCGACTGAGATCACCTTGAGGCCGTGAGCTTCGAGCGGCTCAATGCGATTGTCCCCGAGCACCTTGGGCTGTGCGTTGATGCCGAGCATCAGGGGGACGTTGGGGCCGTAAACGTCGGCGTCGAGCAGGCCAACCTTGTGTCCCAGCTTGGACAAAACGATTGCCAGATTGACCGCGAGCGTGGTCTTGCCCACACCGCCTTTGCCGGAACCGACGGCGACGATAGCGCCCACACCGGGCAAGGGCTGCGGGGATGGCGGTTGCTGTTGCTGTCCGGGGCGTGGGGGAATTTGTGAACTCATCTCAAGATTATACGGGAACCAGAGAAGCGGGTTGTCAGAGATCAATTCTCAGTGGATTGGTTCTCAGTTGTCAGTTCATACCGCCAGGTATCCTCCATCGACCGGTAATGTCGTCCCCGTGACCCATGATGATTCGTCACTGGCGAGATAAAGCGAGCCCGGGCATATCTTCGGGTTGCCCGACGCGTCCAATGGGATGCACACCGATTCGTTCGCGCCGTATGGCATTCGGATCCTCGCGGAGTCATCCAAGCAGCAAACTGCGGCGCCCCATGTGGGTCAGGCCCCTGCTAGTGTCCGGCGATGCGTTTGCGTTCCATCTCCAGACGCCTGATCTCACGCCTGCGACCGGCATCTTCGTAGCGGCGTCTCTGCTCGTCGGTTTCAGGAACTACGGGCGGCACCGGGAGATGGCGGCCGGCGGCGTCCACCGCGACGAACGTCAGGTAGGCCGAGCTCACGTGCTCGCAGTGATCGAGAATGTAATTCTCCACCCAGACTTTTACTCCCACTTCCATCGAAGTGCGGTACACGCGATTCACCGAGGAGCGCAGAATGACCAGGTCGCCCACGTGCACTGGCACCTTGAAGTCAAGATGATCGATGGAAGCCGTGACCACGTAGTTGCGCGAATGGCGATGCGCGGCCATGGCGGCGGCCAGATCGATCCAGTGCATCAGCCGCCCGCCCAGCAGAGCGCCAAGCACGTTCGAATCATTGGGCAAAACAATTTCCGCCATCTCTGATTGCGAGTCGCGGACAGGGCGGGGCAACACGAGATCTTCATTTGTCGTCATGAAATATTCTGGCTCACGAATGTTCGCTCACGGTTGAGTCGGTCGTGACGCATTGAATTCTACGCTGTAAATAAGCCTGAACGTAACACTCCAGCATCTTCTGGATGCGGGCATCAGAATGCGATGAGATCCACTGGCCGCGCCCCACGTCGTATTCCAGCGTGCCGTGGGTGGCGGGACGGTGGCCGATTTCGCACACATACCATAGCTGCAGCCGGGAGCCATGGTCGCGGGCAACCGAGAACCGTACGGCATCGCAGTGGCGCTCGACCGGCAGCCGCGAACACTTCGCGGCATACCCCAGGTTGCAGAATTCGTGCAGTTCCTGGTCGGAAGGCCGTGTACCCTCATGGCCGGGAGCGGAACAGTGGCCTTCCCATCCAGCGCCCAGTGGAAGTCTTGAAGGATGCAGAAAGGCACCGTCTAATCTCTGCACTGGCATGAAGAAGGGGCACGCCAAAAATCGTTCTCCTGGTTGGTGATGGCCATTGTATCCATCCAGCCGGTGACTCGCCAGTTCTGAAGTGCCCGCACACTCTTTCACTTCTGCGGTGGACGCATTTCGCGGGCGAGTCGCCCGCGGCCACACGGGCAGTGGCACACCTTGCGGGTCCATGCGGCTGTAGTAATCTGATGTTCGCGCCAGAAGCCAGGAGCTAGAAGCCAGAAGCTGATCTTATGGACCGCATCGCGCTGCTCACGGAAGTGCTCTCGCAGAATCCTTCGAACGCCTTTGCCCGCTATGGCCTCGCCATGGAATATTCCAACTCCGGAGACGTCGAACGGGCGCTGGAGGAATTCGGCAAACTGCTGGCAACGCATCCGGACTACACCGCGGGGTACTTCATGGCGGCCCAGACGCTGGCGAAAGCTGAGCGCATGGAAGAAGCCAGGAAGATGCTGGCGGAAGGTATCGCGTCCGCGAAGAAGACTGGAAACGGCCACGCCCAGGCCGAGATGGAAGGCATGCTGGCCGAATTGGGGTAAGTCACAGTCTTAATCCACTCGGCGGGACATTCTTACCATGCCTCGTTCCACGAGCGCCGGAAACAACTGGTAGGCCTTGATGGCCAGGTGCATGGGCCAGGGCACCACCACTTCCCGCTTCTGCTTCACATAGCCGCGCAACACGGCGCGGGCCACGCGCTCGACGCTGATTCCCCGGACCGACGACGGCCGCACCGTTCTGGCTTCCCTTCCCTTGATGGCATTGGCACTGAAGTCGGTGCGCACATATCCCGGACACACGGTCAGCACATGAATTCCCGAGCCCTTGAGCTCCACATTGGCTGCTTTGCCGAAAGCGTTCATGGCAAATTTGGTGGCGCTGTAAACGGCGTGAAACGGAAGTGGAATATGCCCGGCAACGCTCGAAATATTGATAATCGTCCCTGAGCCCTGCTGCCTCATTACCGCCAGCGCCGCCTGCATGCACTCGACGGTGCCGAAGAAATTGGTGTCGAAGGTTTCGTGCAGGGCGTTCATCTCCACGTTGGCGACCGTATCCATGAGCCCATGCCCGGCGTTGTTGATCCAGATATCGATGCGTTGAAAATGATGCAGGGTCAGGCTGACCACGCGGTCGATCTCCTCGCGGTTGCGAACATCGCAGGAGAGCGCCAGCGTGTTTTCGGTGTGGCCGATGCGGCCGCGGGCGGCCTCGGCGCGCCCCGCGTCCCGCGACAGCAGCACCACCCGGGCGCCCTCATCCACAAAGAGTTTGGCGATGGCTTCTCCGATGCCCATCGAAGCGCCGGTGATCACAACCACTTTGTCAGAAACACTAATCTGGCTGGAGCTCATCCTTTAATTTTCCCGTTTTGCTTTGCGATCTTTGCGGCAACTTTGCGGCCTTTGCGGTTAAAATCTTTTACGCACAAAGTAGTGCTGAGGATTCGCAAAGGTCGCTAAGAATTCACCCACTGCGAATTCCGCATTCCCCAAGCGGGGCGTACAATCTAGGAATTCCTGGAGCCCCTGCGTGAGCCTTCTCCCGCTATTTCCGCTGGACGTCGTCCTGCTCCCAGGCACACCATTGCCCTTGCACATTTTCGAGCCGCGCTACAGAGAGATGATCTCCGAATGCCTGGACCGGAAGATGTCGTTTGGCGTCGTCCGGGCCAAAGAGGAAGGAGTCGCTGAGATCGGCTGCACAGCAGAGATTATCACCGTTACCAGAAAATATCCCGACGGCCGCCTGGACATCGTGACCGAAGGGCGCGAGCGCTTCGAAGTGATGCAGGTCAGCCAGGAGCGGTCGTTTCTGCAGGCTGAGGTACTCTACCTGCAGGACGAACCGGAAAAGGCTACCGCCGAGGAAATCGCCCAAGCGGTGAAGTTGCAAGGCGAGATCGTCGAACTTGCCGGCTCCACTCCCGCCAATCCTTCGGAGAGCGAAGGCCCGCGCCTTTCGTTCAGTCTGGTAGGCCCACTTCCACTCGATCTCGATTTCAAGCAGACCCTGCTGGGGATGAAGTCGGAAGCGGAGCGCATGCAAGCCGTCATCTCCTACTTCGAGGCCATCTTGCCGAATCTGCGGCGGACGGTGCGAGTGCGGCAGAAGGCCGGCGGCAACGGCCATGTGCATTAGCCGGACCGCCGTCGAAATTCATAAACTGGGAAGCGCCGGGAGCGGCCCATCACCGGCGTATAATCCGAGCAGAAGCTGCTTTCCGGGGGGTTTTCATCATGAGTCTGCCGCGGACGCTGGGCGAATTGCGTCAAAGTCCTTTTAGCGAACAACGGCTGAGCACCCGGCGCGTGAAGGACGAAATGCGCGACAACCTGATCGCGAAACTCCGTCAGGGCGGCCCCATTTTCCCCGGCATTGTCGGATATGACGACACGGTCGTGCCCCAGATCGTGAACGCCATTCTTTCGCGTCATAATTTCATTCTGCTGGGACTGCGCGGCCAGGCCAAAAGCCGCATCCTGCGCGCCCTGACCTCTTTGCTCGACGCTCAGGTGCCCTACGTTGCCGGGTGCGAGATTCACGACAATCCCTACGCCCCGATTTGCCGGCGCTGCCGGGAGGAAATCGCGAAAGTCGGCGATCGCCACTCCCATCGCATACCTCACGCCGGAACAGCGTTACGTGGAGAAACTGGCCACCCCCGATGTCACCATCGCCGACCTGATCGGTGATATTGATCCCATCAAGGCGGCTCGCGGCGGCCACGAACTGGGCAGCGAATACACGGTGCATTACGGATTGCTGCCGCGCGCCAATCATGGCATCTTCGCCATCAACGAATTGCCCGACCTGGCGGGAAAAATTCAGGTGGGCCTGTTCAACATCATGCAGGAAGGCGACGTGCAGATTAAGGGATATCCCATTCGCCTGCCGCTCGATGTCGTCCTGGTGTTCAGCGCCAATCCCGAGGACTACACCGCGCGCGGCAAAATCATCACCCCGTTGAAAGACCGCATCGGCTCGGAAATCCGCACCCACTATCCGGCCACCGTCGAAGAAGGCATCACCATCACCGCGCAGGAATCCTGGACGCAACGCAATGGCCACAAACTGCACCTGCCCAAATATGTGCAGGAAGTGATCGAGCGCATCGCCTTCGCCGCCCGCGAAGACAAGAAGATCGACAAGCGTTCGGGCGTAAGCCAGCGCCTGCCGATCTCCGCCATGGAGAACGTGATTTCAAACGCCGAGCGCCGGGCCATCCACCAGGAGGAAAAGCTGGTGGTGCCGCGCATCGCCGATGTTTACGCCGCCATGCCCGCCATCACCGGCAAGCTGGAACTGGAATACGAAGGCGAGATGAAGGGCGCCGACCACGTCAGCCGCGAACTGATTCGCACCGCCGTGGCGAAAACCCACGACACATACTTCAAGGGCGTCGATATGCAGCAGATCGTGCAATGGTTTGATCTGGGCGGAGAAATTCAACTGGCGGACACGGCCAGCGCCGCCGAGGCATTGCCTTCCCTGCGCGGCATTCAGGGACTGATGGAGAAAACGGTTAAGGTCGGCGTCGGCCCCAAAGACAGCCCGGAGATACAGGTTTCGGCGGCCGAATTTATTCTCGAAGGCCTGCACGCGCACAAGCGCATCGGCCGCAACGAAGAGCGCGTCTTCACCGCCGGAGAAAAACAGCCCAAGCCGGCCGAAAAGCCCTTCGAGCGCGAGGAGCACCCGTTTCGCGGCCGCAGACCGTATAACTAGTCGTCAGTCGTCGGTCTTCAGTCGTCAGCTAGGCTCGGCGAATATTGTCCTGACGACTGATGACCGACGACCGACGACTGCCTCAATGAAACGCATTCGCTACAGCAAGTACGTTCCCGATCCGGCCGGCGAAATGAGCATGGAAGACCTGCTCAGCGCGCTCTCCGACTACCTGCTGCAGAGCGGCTTCCAGAATTACATGTTTTATGACATGGAGGGCGAGCAGACGCTCGACGATCTGCGCCGCGCCATCGAGCAGGCGCTGCTCGACGGAAATCTGCTGGACGAAGAAATGCAGGAACGCCTGCGCCAGATGCAGATGGATGGAACGCTCGACGAACTCATCGAGCAATTGATCGAACGCATGGAGCAGGAAGATTACATCAGCGTCGATCAGCCCCACGATCCTTCGCAGCAATCGAGTGTTGGCGGACAGGCGGGCGAGGCCCAGCAGGCCAAGTTCGAAATTACCGACAAGAGCCTGGACTTTCTCGGCTTCAAGACCCTGCGCGATCTGATGGGGTCGCTGGGAAAATCCAGCTTTGGCCGTCACGACACCCGCGACCTTTCCACCGGGATCGAGGCCAGTGGCGCATCCCGGCCCTACGAATTCGGCGATACGCTCAACCTCGACATCACCGCCACGCTCTCCAGCGCCATCCAGCGCGAAGGCCTGAAGCTGCCGCTGAACATTGAGTATTCCGATCTGCAGGTGCACCAGTGCGAGTACCAGTCTTCCTGCGCAACTGTGCTCATGCTGGATTGCTCACACTCGATGATTCTCTATGGCGAAGACCGCTTCACTCCGGCCAAGAAAGTCGCCATGGCGCTTTCGCACCTGATTCGCACGCAATATCCCGGCGACTCGCTTTCCCTGGTCCTGTTTCACGATTCGGCGGAGGAAGTTCCGCTCTCCCAATTGGCGCGGGTGAAAGTCGGCCCCTATTACACCAACACGCGGGAAGGCCTGCGGCTGGCGCAGCGCGTCCTGCAGCGCCAGCGCAAGGACATGAAACAGATCGTGATGATCACCGACGGCAAGCCGTCCGCGCTAACGCTCGAAGACGGGCGCATCTACAAGAACGCCTTCGGCCTCGATCCCATGGTGGTGAGCCAGACGCTGGAAGAAGTTTCCAAGTGCAAGCGGGCCGGAGTCATGATCAATACCTTCATGCTGGCATCGGACTACGGCCTGGTGCAGTTCGTGCAGAAAGTGACCGAGATGTGCCGCGGGAAAGCCTACTTCACTACGCCGTACACGCTGGGGCAGTATCTGCTGATGGATTACATGTCGAGAAAGACCAAGACGATTCACTAGCCTCGCCTGGTTCCCTGAAACCAGCCAAACACTTTGGTTAAGCTGTCTATCCGATTGGATAGACAATCGGATTCTGGGCGAGTCTTGCGTGGACAGATTTGTGCCTCCAAATGTCACTCTGGCAATAGCATGAAACGATGTGGGCCTGGCAGTCTTGACAATGGTCACGGACGTGCATGCTCGCAAGTGTGAGCCACTAAAGATTGGCTTACCCGGAGGAAAAGACCATGGCCACCGACTTCATGCCTGCCATTTCCGTTGCCAAAGTTCCCAAGGGCCTGATCGTCTTCGCCGTCGGCGCCTTCGGTGGGATCGCGCCAACTCTTCTCCGGATTGGCGTCGATCTGTCACAACAGAATAAGTCCGTAGGTGAAATCAACAGTTCTGTCTTAGTGGGAATGGCGATCTTCGCCATGCTGGGCGGAGCTGTGGCCGCGATATGGAACGAAGTGGACCTGAAGAAAGTCTTCTACCTCGGACTGGGCCTTCCGTCGCTGATCACTGTGGTCACAACCACCGCCACCATGCCGCAGCGCAGCGCCGAAGCCGAACTGGTCCCTAAGTCCGCCGCCGTCGCCGCCATGAACTGGCAGCCGGTATGGTTTCAGAGCAGTGGGAGCGGCAAAGTACGGATACTTCTGCCTGCGGAAGTTGGATACAACGGCGCAGTCGCAACTTTTTATCGGTCTGACAACTCGTCGGTCAATATCCCAATCAGGGCTGGGGCGGATATCTCAACCCCGGATCGATCGGTAGCAGTGGCAGTCAGTAGCCCGGTCGCGCAATCGGACAGGGTCACCCTGGGCCCATCGGCACAAAGCTCTACCGTGGTCATCAAGTTTACTGCTCAAAAAGATCCGTACTATGGACTTCTCTACGCGGTCGGGGCGCATTCCAAGCCATTCAAGCTGATCGCTTCCAGCAATTCCTCAAACAACATTGCGCCTCACTCCGACAATTCAGTTAATGTTCGGCGCGTATCCCTGCTTCGGTGATTGACCTGGCGCACCGACACCGAAGGTCCGTTCTCATACCTTCGTAAGCTCCTCCACCGCGCGATACGCGTGATCGATGGCGCCGTCGGTGTAGGCGTAAGCGCCGGCGTCGGCATTGGCGATGGCGATTCTGCCAAAAGGTTTGCGGGCCACCTCGCAAGGCGTCTCACCGCCTTCCAGCCAGAATTTGTCCCAGAGCGAACTGTATTCGTAGGCGTAGCCGTGGGGCCAGCGATTTACGGTGATCGCGGTAATGTCATTTGCCGGATCAAACCCTCCCGGGCCAACTACCCGGGCCAACTGCTCGCGGATATTTCGCTCCATGGTCTCGAATGTCGTGGTGAACAGTTCGACCCGGCCCAGAAGATGCTGGTCGCGCGCCGGACGCCCCGGCTTGCACGGCGTCTTCATCAGGTGGACGACGATTGGCTCTTCCGGCTTCTTCGAGCATTCGTAGCCGCCAATACTCACGGGCAAATCCAGGTTCATATACGAGTGATATCCGCCCGGAACGTAGATCGCGTTTGTGCCCAACTTCTCAAAGGCTTTCCAGTTACGCAGGGCGACGTTGGTGTAGAGCAATGGAACTTTCGCGGCCGATGCCAGCGCCTCTTTCTGCTTCTCCGGCAATTGCTGGCAGATGTAGGGAATGACAACATGCCAGCAAGCCAGGACGCAATGCGCGGCTTTGACCGTGTACACCTTGCCGTCACGCGCGTATGCGATTTCCACTCCCTTGGCGCTGGTGGGATCTCCCTGCTGCTTCACTCGCACCGCCGTGCTGTTCAGGCGGATGCGGACCGGCGAATTCTTCTCATCGAGCCGGGCGTAGTTGGCCCGCGCCAGGACCACATCGGTGGCGGACTCGCCTGGAATCGCCCGCGGAATTAACTTGCGCACCAGCAGCCGCGCGATGGATGCATTGCCGTCAGGAAAGTGGAAAAAGTATTTCTCTGCTTCCTTGTTGGGGATCGCATCGCGGTTCATGCCTTTGCCTGGCGCGGGATCGAGATTCATGCCGGCAAAGCCGGGCGCCCCGAGTCCCCATGCATCCTGCGCCGCTACCGCGTCAAATCCCACGCCGAACAAAGGCTGGGGCATGTTCTGAAACAGCTTCACTACTTCGGGGCTGACTTTGACCAGGTCAGCCAGAAACCTGTTGTAACTCATGCTTGCCAGGCGGGCTTTCTTTTCTTCCGAACTCAGGCCGGGCAGATAGTCGGTCCTTTCCGTGACCAGCCTTCTGTAGTCTGCCTTCGCGGCATCCGAAAACGGCGCCTCCTGCAGGAACATTTCCACCGCGTGGGCCAGCACTTTGTCGTCTTCGCTCTCGCCTCCGACGCGCGGCGTTGGATTGGTGACCAGTTTGTCGGCGCCGAATGTTTCTTTGTCGAAAAAAATCTTCGGGCCCAGGCCGAACGACCGGTACAAATCCCGGTTAACGTACTTGGGGTAGGAGGGAACATCGATTCCCAATTCCTCGATCAGGCCCTTGGCCACGGCACTGTAGGGAGCCGGACTTTCGATGGAAAACGTACCCCCAAAACCCAGCATGGTACGCTGGGGAGTCTGAAACTCGTTACGCTTGGCGTGTCCACCGAAGTCATCGTGATTGTCGAGAACCAGAATCCGAGCCTTCGGTCCCGCGGTCTTGCGAAAGAAATGGGCCGCCGAGAGTCCGCTGATGCCTCCCCCCACCACCACCAGATCGTAGGTTTCTCCGGTATCAATCGGGGTCCCGGCCTGGGACCAGAAAGTGCCGTCGCGCAGGCTGTGCGCCACTTCAAATGATCCGGGATGACTGCCGCGAAGTCCGGTCAACGCCGGTGGGTAGTAGTCTGGCGACTTTTCCCGCCCAGCCTGCATGTCGGCGGCGGCAAGCAAGTCGGAGGAAACAATTGCCGCGCCGGCGGTGAGTGCGACCCCGTTCAGGAAATCACGCCGCGTGATCTTGCGACTCATCCCAAGCTCTGCATCTTTCCAATCGTTCACAGGGGCTCCTCGAAGGTATTGATGCGGCAGAATCCAGCGGCCATTGCCGGACGGACGGGAACCTGACTGAAGCAGAGGCGCCGCAGCCCGTCCTGTATGGAAAACTTCTCCTGTCAGGCGAAGTCCGGGGTCAGCTGCTGCTCTCCGTCTTCTTGACCGCCGATTCCGCTCCCAGGAACCCGATCCGGCTATGGGTCCCATCACAGAATGGTTTGGTCACGGATCCACCGCAACGGCAAAGAGAAAATGCCGGCTTGCCCGTCAGGTCGTACTTGTTGCCGTCGGCGTCCACGAGTTCGATTGAGCCCTCGGGATCTTCCACCCGGTAAGGGCCGTTCTTCCGGATAGTAATTTTAACTGCCATGAGGCCTCCTAGTTCGCTATTGAAGATAGCAGAAAGGTGCAGCTGTCAGCTCAGCGTTCAGCTTTCAGCATTCAGCTGTTCAGCTCTCAGCGTTCAGCTAAAGGCAGCTAACCGCCGAGCTCGCAGAGAACGCCGAGAAACTTCCAATAACATCTTTTCATTTTCTTATTTTCTCTGCGTACTCTGCGGGCTCGGCGGTGGAGATCTTGCTGACAGCTGAGAGCTGATCGCTTCCTAAGCCGCCGCCCATTTGGCCTGCAGCAGGTTGCCGTAGAGTTCGAGATACTGATCAATCATGCGCTTGGAGGTAAAGCATTCGCGGGCCCGTTGATAGGCGCGGTTGCCGTAGGTACGGCACAAGTCTCGCTGGTCGTTCAGCCGGCGGATCGCGGATGCCAGGCTGGCAGCATCATTTTCGCGGAAGTACAGAGCGGCGTCGCCCCATATTTCCCGGAAGGCGGGAATATCGTTGGCTACAATGGCGCAGCGGGAAAATGCCGCTTCTACCGCCGCCATGTCGAACGGTTCGTAGCGCGAGGTGGCGGCATAAATCGAAGCCCGGCTGTAGAGGGTGCGGAGTTGCGCCTCGGTCTGCGGCCCTTTCAGCGCGACATTCATTTCGTTGATGGCAAGTTTGACATCCGCCCGTATCGGAATCCTGGCTGGACCGTGGACCGGAGTCTCCGACCCCACGATGCAGACCGGAAGAGGATGGGTATGCTGGGTCAGCAGCGACACCTGCTTGCCCGCATCCAGAAGCCGGCCCACCGCCAGTACGGAATCATCCTTACCCACGTAGGGATTGAAGAAAATCGGATTGCGCCCGTTGTAAATAACGGTGTCGTGCCGGGAGCGGGTGTAGCAGTCGCGGACGGTGTCCCGCATCCAGACCGAGGGCGCGACCGCGACGTTGGCCATGGCCAGGCCTCGCGTGACCACTTCGCGATACCATTGCAGCCAAGTGTCCTGCTTAGGCTCCCGGCCGTGCACCGCCCGCCACCAGGTGATCAGGTCGCCATGCGCCACCACCACGCGTGGCACCGGCACCCGCAGGTCGCCGTAACACAACTGGTTCAGGTGCAGCACGTCGGGCTTCAGTTCTTTGACCAGCGCTGTGAGGTAGTCCGAGGAATCCTTAAGGTCCTGCTGCCCCTCCTCCATCCAGTCCAGGCGGAACGCCGTGGGACGGTATTCCAGGCCATGCAGGTTCTCCATCCATTGGGTCTGTTGGGGCAGGGGGATTTCGCCGAAACTCACCAGGGTCACACGCAATCCCCGACTCACCAGCCCGGAGACCAGTTCACGGGTGTAGGTCCACGTGCCACTCAAGGTATCGGCGGTCACCAGTACGTGCACGGATTTCACCTGGGAAGCGGGGAGAGTGGCCAGGGAGCGGCGACTCCGCGTTTCTTTCTGCTGCGTTATTGTAGTGCGGGAACTGCGCAGTCCGTGAAGGATTTTCTCGGGGAAGTATGCAGGTGCGCAAAATATTGCACTTCGTGTTGAGGGCCGAAGCGGGGCCCGACGCTGGGGTTCAGACCGGACTTTCGAGCTTGGCGCGCATTTCCTGGGCAAGCTGGTGGACGCTGCGCATCTTGCTTTCGGCCTCGCTCTGGAGATCAGGTACATGTAGCGCCAATTCGCACGAGAGCAGCAGGGCGGTGACCGTCCCTTTGAGTTCGTTTCGCAGTGCGTGTTGTACTTCTCGCCGGACCAGCTGGACTTGTTTCTTGTGCCGATGCAGCGCCGCCCGCAACTCGCGTGCGACTCGGTCCATGTTGTTGATGGCGAAGTTCACGTGGACCGGCACGGCCGTCCCGATGCTTTCCAGCACTATGTCGCTTTCGACCGGTTCGGTTTCGAGGAATGCCTGATCGATGAGCACGGCCCCGTATTCCTGGGCGCGCAGGCGGGCCAGCGCCTGCGATGAGGTGGCGGCTACATGGGTTTCTTCCGAGGTGACTTGTTGAATCGCCTGGGCGCAGCCCCGAGCTTTAGCGGAAGGCGTTATGACTAGTAGCATAGCGGTGTCCTGGGGCGGGAAGCGAAGTGGCCCTGCGCTGCCCGGAGCGAGTGAACGCCAACTCGGATCGCTGGAGTTGCCGGAAACACGTGGGCAACCCGGCGAAAAATGTGACGAGAATGAGATGACATAAGACAATTCCTCCAAACTCCACTGCCTCAGCTCGGCCATGGACCAGCCCTCAGGCCAGTCCACGACCGCGTGCCTCCGGAGGTTTACGGTGCGTTCACAGGGTTGCTGTCCAGAGTGACAGCGCCATTGCGCGCTAACGCCCGGCCCTGGAGAGTGGCGCCGGTTTTCAGCGTGATCGATTGCAGCGCCATGATGGTTCCCTTGAAGATTGAGTTTGTTCCCAGGGTCGCGGAACTTCCCGTCTGCCAAAAAACGTTCCTGGCCTGAGCGCCACCGGCCAGGACCACCTGCGTGCCTGCGATGGTGGTGAGGGTGGACGCTACCTGAAAGATGAAGACCGCATTCACGTCACCCTGGGCATCGAGGGTCACATTTCCTGCGGACAACTTCACCGTGCTCGACGTTTTGTACAGGCCGGGAGCGAAGGTCAGGCCGCTCATATCTCCGGGCAGAACCGCACCCCCGGGTAACCCGGCGGTATAGATATACGCAGTGGTTAAGTCCACTTGCGCTTGCGCCGCGGTCGTATCCGTGACGTGCATTACGGCTGGCGGAGTCAGTGTCCCAGGCGGAAACCCCGTGACCGCGCTTCCCGGGCTGAGAGCCACATCGGCGCCTGTAATGATGGTGGGGCCGGTATTGGTGACGGTCGTGCCGGCTAGAACAGCGAAATCTGCGGCTGATGCCAAACTGATCTGCGGGGTTTGGCAGGCCGCGGCGGCGGTCGTGAACGTCCAGACAAAATCGCTGGCCGTGGGGTTGCCCAGAAGGTCTTCTGCCTCGGTGCTAACCGTGGCGGCATAGAGCGTATTCAGAGCGAGAGGGTTTGAGGGCGTGAAGATCGCGCTCCGGCCCGGCGAATCGTAGGTCACTTTTCCGGTCACTGCTGCCGCACCCGGGCCAGTCAGGGTAAATGCGGCGGCATTGATGGTGGCGGGATTCATGTCCGCACCGAACGTGGCCACAACGATGGTGTTGGGACACACGCCGCTCGCACCATCCGTGGGGACGACTGAAATCACGCTGGGCGGAGCGGGCTGACAGGTCGCGCCGCCGGTAGTGAAACTAAACACCAGGTTGCTCGCCAGCCCATTGCCGGAAGCGTCCTGGACTCCGGTCGTGACCGTGGCGGTGTAGAGGGTGCTCACTGCCAGAGCGGTCGATGGAGCAAAGATCGCGGT
The DNA here is from genome assembly GCA_963699935.1 of Terriglobia bacterium. Lineage (GTDB taxonomy): Bacteria > Acidobacteriota > Terriglobia > Terriglobales > Acidobacteriaceae > JAIQFF01. The sequence continues at coordinate 501,786 of CAVOVU010000006.1, read as the reverse complement.
CTTGCTTGACGCATCGTAGCTCACCTGGCCCGGCACAGATGCGGAACCAGGTCCGGTGACCTTAAAGGTCGTGCCGCCGATGGACGACGCCTTCATCGCTTTGCTGAACGTGGCGGTGATCAGGCTGTTAGGACATGCTCCGCCAGCCGTGTTCGCAGGAATGGTGGAAATCACAGTGGGCGAAGTCGTGTCCGGGTTGGTGCTGCTTTTGACCCCCCCACCGCATCCGGCACCGAAGACGAGCGCCAGAAGCGCGACGAAACAGATCTTGTGACCGTCCTTTTTACACATCAGCATTGCCTCTTCTTAAGTAGTTCTTGATTTCATCTGGTTGAATCGGCCGTGCGCAGCTGCGTGCATCGACGGCACGCATACTTACGAACAACATGGCGACATTGATTGCACGTTCGCAACCGTAACGGAGCTGCTGAAAACACGCCGCTTAGGGTTCTCCGTCCGACTCAGCTCTTCCCAGTGCGGGACGCTGGTTCAGAATCAGGAGGGAATATGCAGCAGGTCGGAACTGAACCAAAAGGTGCTAAACTTCGCCCCCGTAGAAGTTCCCGTGGCAGCCAATTCCTCATCCCGAGTTCTGCGTTTCAGCACCTTCGAGGTCAATCTCCACACCGGGGAACTGCGCCAGCGGGGACAGAAGATAAGACTCCAGGAACAGCCCCTTCAATTGCTGGCGGCACTGCTGGAACGGCCGGGAGAACTGGTTACTCGAGAGGAACTGCGCAACAAGCTCTGGCCGGCGGACACCTTCGTTGACTTCGATCACAGCCTCAATGCCGCCATCAAAAGGTTGCGCGACGCGCTGGGCGAATCCGCGGAAAGGCCCATCTTTGTTGAGACCGTCGCGCGACGAGGATATCGCTTCATTGCTCCGGTGGACGATGGGTCCGGCGGAGTTCAGATATCAGCCCCGACCGCGCCCGCCTGGAACCATCCCCGGCGCTGGCTGTTCACGACGAGGAACGCTGTTTTAGGCGGCTTAACGGCGTGTGCTCTTGTGGCGTCTTTTCTTTACTACCGGCATTCGCGTGCATCCGACGCGGGAACGCCGGCGGTTACCCCGGTCGTCACTGACGTCGGCGAAAAACATACTCCTAGTCTTTCTCCAGATCGCCAGCATTTGGCCTTCGCGTGGAACGGTGGGGCCGGATCTCACTTCAGTTTGTATGTGAAGCTCATAGGAACCGAGGACTCGATACGGCTAACGAAGCAGGCCTCAATCGACTTCAATCCAGTCTGGTCGCCGGATGGCCGTTACATCGCCTTCTGTCGCATCGTAAAAGGTGGAACCGGCATATACGTCATCCCGGCGTTGGGTGGCGTGGAGCGGAGAATTCGCGAGACCCACTGGCAGGAAGACGACTTTTACCAGGTCTTTTGGTACTTTGGGCGCCTCTCGTGGTCGCCCGATGGGAAGTTAGTTGCGTATTCTGACCCTGGAGATTCCAACCAACCCACTTCTATTTTTCTCTTATCGCTTGATTCGTCAGAAGTACGCAGGCTGACTTCTCCGCGAAACTCACCCGGTGATTACAATCCTGCGTTCTCCCCCGATGGTCGAACATTGGCTTTCAACCGAGGTTCACAGGGCGTCACGGCAATCTACACCGTACCGGTTTCTGGAGGAGAAGAACAACATCTCATCTCGGGTGTTCAATTCGGATGGGGTCTGGCCTGGACGGCCGACGGGCGCGACATTGTTTTCGCCAAGGCGGGTTGGCTCGCGGATGCTGGTTGGCTCTGGAAGATACCCCGTGGCGGGGGTGAACCAGAACGACTGCAGTTTGGCCAGGAAGGAGTCGAACCTTCGATTCAAGGAAACCGGTTGGTGTACGCGCGCCAGACGGCGAATATCAACATCTGGCGAAGGAAACTCAATTCATTGGTTTCGGCCGGTCCTTCCGATAGATTCATATTTAGCACGAGAATGGAAAGCGGTCCCCAGTTCTCGCCTGATGGAAGCAAGATCGCCTTCGAATCTACCCGTAGCGGCGCTTACGAAATCTGGATGTGCCAGAGCGACGGAAGTGGCCTGGTTCAGCTCACCCGATTCAACTCTTCGACTGGAACTCCACGTTGGTCGCCCGACGGACAACAGATTGCTTTCGATTCTCGCGCTCCCGGCAATGCGGACATTTTCGTCGTCGATTCTCGCGGAGGCCCGCCTCGCAAGCTGACCAGCGAGCCATCGAGCGAGGTCGTGCCTAGTTGGTCGCGAGACGGACGCTGGATATATTTTGCGTCAGATCGCACCGGCCGTAACGAGATATGGAAGATCCCCTCGAAGGGCGGATCCGCCGCGCAAGTCACACGCCATGGTGGATTCGCAGCTTTCGAATCGACCGACGGAAAATTCCTCTACTATGCCAAGGACATGACCCTTCCCGGAATATGGCGCATTCCGACTAACGGCGGCGAAGAGGTCGAGATTATCACCTCTCTGGAAGCAGGCCTCTGGGGATATTGGGCAGTGGTCAAGAACGGTATTTATTACCTGAATACGACAGCGTCACCTGGGATCGTCTTTCTCGACTTCAATGCCGGCCGCACTACGCGGGTGTTCGATCTGGAAAACCGTCCAGCCAGGCAAGCGCCGGGACTGGCCATCTCACCGGCCGACGGGACCATCCTCTACACCCAACTGGATGGATTAAGTAGAGACATCATGCTGGTCGAGAACTTCCGATAGATTGAACCGCCTTGGCGCCGCCTAATCCTGCGCCACATACTCCTTCAGCTTGCGGTAGAGCGTAGTTTTGCCGATACCCAACATTCGTGCCGCCAGAAGCTTGTCTCCGTTGAGCTGGGCAATCGTGCTCAGGATGGTGTGTTTCTCCAGTTCCGCCATAGGCATGATTTGAGTCTTGCCGTTGCCTCCGTTCGAAGGATGGATGGGGGCTCCATGGATCGCGCTGGGCAAGTCCGCCGCGTGGATTACCGGACCCGAGGTAAAGGCGCAGGCCCGCTCCAGACAATTCTCAAGCTCCCGCACATTCCCCGGCCAGTCATATGCGAGCAGGGCTTTCATAGCGTCGTCGCTCAAGCTCCGCTCGTGGCCCGAGCCTCGGGCCAGCCTTTCCAGAAAGTATCCGGTCAGCAGTGGAATGTCCTGGCGCCGTTCCCGCAGGGGAGGAATCTTCAGGCTCAGGACATTGAGCCGGAAGTACAGGTCGCGGCGGAAAGTTCCCTGGGCCACCGCCTGCTCCAGGTCGCGATTGGTGGCCGCCAGAATTCTTACATTGATAGCGATTCGCTTGGTGCTTCCCACCGGGCGAATCTCCCGTTCCTGGATGGCGCGTAACAGCTTGGCTTGAAGATCGACCGGAAGTTCTCCGACTTCATCCAGAAATACCGTTCCACCCTCCGCGATCGCCAGCAGGCCGTCGCGCGACTGCACCGCGCCGGTGAAGGCGCCTTTGACATAACCGAACAGTTCGCTCTCAATCAGGGTCGGGACCAGCGAGCCGCAGTCCACCGGGATGAACGGCTTGTCGCGAAAGGGTCCGGAGAAATGGATGGAACGCGCCACCATTTCCTTTCCCGTTCCGCTTTCCCCCAGAATGAGCACGGGGTGGGTGCTGTGGGCGGCCTTGCCGATGATGCGATAGAGCCGTTCCATTTCCGGTGCCCGGCCTACGATGCTGCCGAAACCCAGCTTCGACTTGATCTTCTCCCGCAGCGTGCGGTTTTCGGTTTTCAGTTTCAGGTGGTCGGACACGCGCTCCAGCAGCAGCCTGAGTTCCTCCATGCTGAAGGGTTTGGTCACGTAGTCATAGGCGCCATTCTTCATGGCCTGGACCGCGGACTGGACGGTGCCGTATCCGGTGACCACCACGATGACCGCATCGGGCTTGCGCTCTCCGATCTGGTGCAATGCCTCCAGGCCGCTGGCGCCGGGCAGCTTCAGGTCGAGCAGCACGACATCGATGTTCTGCGTGTCCAGCAGGCGATAGGCATGCTCGGCGGAATCGGCCACCGCGGTGTTGAAGCCGAGTGATTGCGCGACTTCGCGGCAGACTTCCCGGATGGCGCGTTCGTCGTCCACGATCAGGAGGTTCAGGAAATTAGCCGGTTCCATCTGGACCGGAGTGGGAGCGCTCAGTGCGGCTGTGGTCATGAAATCACCTTTCTGGAGCTTTCAAATTTTGATCGGGTTGGACTCGCGGCAGGCGCATGGAGACGCGTGTGCCCGTTCCGGGTTCGCTTTCCGCCACAATGGTTCCGCCCTCTTGCTGGACCAGCCGGCGAGCGGTCGCCAGGCCCAGGCCGTTGCCTCGACCCGGACTCTTGGTGGTAAAGAAAGGCTCGAAGGCGCGTTCCACGGTTTCGGCGTCCATGCCCTCACCGGTGTCGGCCACGGTGAGCTCGACCCATTGCCCACTCTGCGATTCTGACGCTCCACCGATGGGATAACGGCCCGTACCGTTCCTCGTGCTGACTGTGATCCGGCCGCCATCGGGCATGGCGTCGCGGGCATTCAGCACCAGGTTAAGCAGGATCTGCTGGACTTGCGCCGGGTCCATTTTCACCTCGCCCAGGTCGGCGGCCAGCGCGATGCTGAGCACGATGTCTTCCCCGATCAGGCGGACCAGTAGGTCCTGGATTCCTTTAACCGCGTCGTTCAAGACCAACGCATGAGATTCATTGGCAGAAGGCCGCGCCACCGCGAGCAGTTGCCGCACCATGGCCACCCCGTGCTCCCCCGCCATGCGCATCTCCCGCACGTGACGGCGGGACGGGCTGTCCTCTTCCAATTCCCCCAGCAACAGGTCGCAGTAGAGAATGATTCCGGTCAGCAGGTTGTTGAAGTCGTGCGCCACTCCTCCCACCAACTGGCCCACGGCCTCTATGCCTTGCGATTCCCGTTGCCGTCTCTCCGCTTGCCACTGCCGGCTGACGTCACGGGAGTGGAGCACCTGAAATTCACAGCCGCGCAGCTCAAAAACGGCCCTGGCCACCTCGAGATGCATGCGGGTGCCATCCATGCGGGTGCGAATCACGCGCGCCTCCGTACTCATTTCACGTTGCTCGCCCGGCCGGGCGCCGGTTACCACGGAGGTCAGGGGATCGGGGAGCAAATCTCCCGCTTCCCCTCCCTCAACCTGTGACCCTTCCTGGCACTCAAACATTCCGCGCCATGCCGGATTGGCATAAACAATGCGGCCTGACGCAACGATCGCCAGGCTCTCCGGGCAGGCCTGGACTGCGGCCAGCAGGACGGCGGGATCGGGAGATCCGGGGCTGTTCGGCCGCAGCTGCGCCATTGCGTTCATGGTTTCAAGACCTGCGTCCGGCCCCTGCCGGACCCGCGGACACGCCTGGTCTGTTGGCTTTCATCCAGCGTCCGCTTCCGAAAGCATTAGCCTTAGAGCGCGTTTCGGGAAAGCACCAAATGGGTTCGGCACGACTGTCGAAAGGCTCAACCGTCCTGAATCGGGAAATCTGCTGCGACAATTTTCCCTCTGGCGCGCTCTCCATTTCGGGAAGTCTATGCGGATGCAGACAAATTGCTAAGGGTAGCGGTCACACCATGATGTGACGGAAGAACATGCCTGAAATTCTTACCGCGGATGATTCCCTAAATGCTATTGGGCCCAAGGTACCCAGAAAGCTTACCCAGCTCTCTCCACCCCGATCGTTCGGACGCCTGCCTTCGAGTGACGTGCAAGTATTTGCAACATCCGGTCAGGCCGCGGATTGCCCCATTTCTCGACTTGATTTTCAGACCACATGTGGTACGTTTAACTCTCCTCCCCCGCGAATTCTCCCCCCATAAACTCACGATTATCGGGTTCAGCGGCCGGGTGTGCCGGTGGGCCGGCGTGGAAACCAGGAAGCACAAAGGGCCCTGTAAGCAAATGAATCGAAAGCAAGTTTTGTTAGCGGTTGCCGTCGTATTGGTTTCAGGTTTCACAGCATGCGGGGGAGGGTCAACCGGTGGAAATGTGACCACGCCCCCAAGCTCATTCCATGAATCCTTCCCGGATTCGAGCGGCACGATCGAGACTTTCAGCCAGCAGCAGATTGATAAATCTGGTCCTTTTTTTGCCAGCTTGGGGAGCAACGGCCGGAGCTGCGCCAGTTGTCATGATGCCGCCGACGGATGGAGTGTCACTCCCGCACACCTGCAGCAGCGCTTCAATGACACCCAGGGCACGGACCCGATCTTTCGCCCGCTTGACGGAGCCAATTGCCCCAGCGACGACGTCTCCACTCCCGCGGCTGCCACATCGGCATACAGCCAGTTGCTGAATCATGGATTGATTCGCATGACATTGCCGGTGCCGGCCAGCGCCGAGTTCAGCATCGTCGCCATCACTGACCCTTACCAGTGTCCGGAAACCACCGCCACCCAGCCGGCTCTTTACAGGCGCCCGCTTCCTTCCACCAACCTGAAGTTTCTCAATGGCATCATGTGGGACGGCCGCGAGCCCGACCTGCCAGACCCAGGCCCTGGACGCGACCATGGTCCATACCCAACCCAGCGGTCCGCCAACCGATGCCCAGTTACAAGCGATTGTGAATCTGGAATCCTCGGTGTTCACCGCCCAGTCGGCGGACACCGTGGCCGGAGACCTCACCGCGCAGGGCGCGAATGGCGGTCCCGCATTCCTCTCCACTCAACCCTTCTCCCCCGGAATCAACTCCGGAACCGGGTTTGACCCCAATGCGTTCACTCTGTACACCAGCTGGGCCGCCGCGAGCGGCAGCAATGCTGCAGCACAACAGTCCATCGCTCGGGGAGAGATGCTGTTCAATAGTTTCCCTATGAGGATCACCGGCGTGCCGGGATTCAACGACGTCCTGGGCCAGACCCAGGTCATCGGCACATGCACCACCTGCCACAACACCCCGAACGTCGGGAGCAGCTCGACCTTCCAGATGATGGACATCGGGACCGCTTCGCCCAAAGCCAACCTTCCTTCGTACCTGATCCTATGCAACGACAGCACCCAGGTGGTGACTACTGATCCAGGGCGGGCGATGGTGACCGGCAAATGCGCCGATATGAGCAAGGTCAAAGTCCCCAGCATGCGCGGATTGGCCGCGCGCGCGCCCTATTTCCACAACGGCACGGCGAATACCCTGCTGGACGTGGTCAACTTCTACGACCAGCGTTTCAACATGCTGCTCACCGACGACCAAAAAGCCGACCTGGTCGCATTCATGAACGCACTATAAGAATTGTGAAGGGGAGAGTGTGGGGGACGTGTCCGACCCACACCTGCATCTTGGTTAGAGGGCTAAGGGCTGGGCCAGCCTGAAGGTCAGGCTCCGCTCGGGAGCGACGCCGACGTCCATGCTGCCCGTGGCATAGGTCGTCCCGGGAGCGTCCACCGATGCCCCGATGAGAGCGCCTTTTTTTCCGGCGCCGTCGCGCAGGATGGTTACGTTGCGCTGCTCATGCGAGCCTCGCTTCATGAAGATGCTGGAGGTTTGTATGGGAAGGAATTTTCCGTTGATGAAAATCGCAGTCAGGGCCAGCCGCAGGTAGCCAGCTTCCTGAAACTGGTCTGAGGCTTTGGCGTCCAGCACCTTTCCCGTCAGCACCGCGCCCTGCGGCGCCAGGGTGCGCCCCCGGACGATGATAGGTTCATCCAGTACGGCTTCGAAGGGATCTCCGGCGCGAGAACTGGCACTCGATAGAGACAACCGCACATGGATGGTTATCGGGGTTCCGGCCGGAATCGCCGTGGGCGTCAGCGAGCCGGTGGGAGAAATTCCGCCCTTGTCTGATGCGGCCTCAAAAGGCAAATGCTGGTCCGCGGCATTCTCCTCGATTCCCGGCAGGCTCTCCCGTCGTGAACAACCGGCCAGAATCAGCCCCATTAAAAGAACAGGGAAGACGGCAGGGTACCACTCATTCCCTTTCGACAACTTCATAAACCAATCCTGCCGCGCGCGACCGCTGCCCGACAAGTCGCAAGCTGGATGCCATCGTCCGAGACCGATTTATCAGCGAGTTAAGGGCGGGGCGCGAGCCCTAGATGTAGTTATTACCGGTATTATCGCGCTAGCAAGAGCGGCCACGGATTCACACGGATTTCCACGGATCTGCTTCTCTTATGTTTCTGATCCGTGGAAATCCGTGTGAATCCGTGGCCGGTTCCTGCGTGGCAAAGCAAAACGGAGGAGCGGGTTGGGCCGCTCCTCCGTCGATTAAATAACACTTTTGTTTTGCCGATCGGTTAGTCGGACGACCCGCCCAGTCCGGCCGAAGCGCTGGCCGCTTCGTTCGCGGGCTGGACAATCAGTCCGTCAAACGGGGTCGCTCCCACAAAGCGTCCGCGAACTACGCTGATGCGGCGCAGCGGGTATCCCGAATCAGGACCGCGATGCCAGCTGCGGCCGCTGTCCCGGCTCTCGAAGACCACTCCGGTAGCGTTGCTGGTGGCCAGCAGACGCTTCTTGCTCGGGTCATACGTGATCGAGCTGATGTTCTTGTCCGGAAGTCCGTTCACGATATGCTCCCAGGTCGCGCCGGAGTCGGAACTCCGGAAGGCGCCTTCGCGGGATGCCACCAGAATTTCGCCTTCCGGCGTGAGCTCCACGCCGTGAATGCTGGTGATGTAGGAAGACAGCGGCGCCTGTTGCCAGGTCGCTCCATTGTTCGAAGAGCAGAGAACGTTGGTGCGAGTGGCGGCCACCAACAAGTCGCCGTTCGACTCCACCGCAACGAAATCAGACTTGCCCATCACCGCTCCGCCGGTCCAGGTTTTGCCCTGGTCCGAGCTGGCAAACAGTCCAGAGGAAGTGGCTGCGAGCCAGCGCTGGGGTGTGACTTCGATATCGCTCACGCGGGCATCCAGTACGGATCGAACCACGACTGCGGGCACTTTTGCCGCCTTCTTTCCCTTCTTGCCTTTCACCACTCGCGCCGCTGACTTCTCGGTCACGATGGTGTTGATCGGACGCCACTGGCTGGCATTGCGATCCAGCAGGAAGATGCCCTTGTTGGTGCCGGCAATCAGGCCGCCGGTGGAAGTCTGCTGCAACGCGAAAACATCGCGTCCGCCCAGGCCGGCGCTCTTCTGCTGCCAGCTCTGGCCGCCATCGCGGGTGGAGAAAACGCCGCCAAACTCGCGATCGTTGACCACGCCCACTTGTATGCTGTTGGGGTCGTTCCTGTCGGACAGAATCGAACTCACATAGCGGTGCACGTAGCCGTGATTGGAAGCCACAAAAGTCTGCGTCCCGTTGTCGCTGGCCAGAACGCCGCTGCGGTCGGTGGCCAGCAGCACCCGGTTCGAGTTGCGCGGATCCACCAGCACATCGTTCACTACGACTTCAGGATTGCTGACCCGCTTCCAGCTCTTGCCTGCGTCCGCGGTCTTCCATAGACCCTCGGTCGTCCCCGCGTAAACCGTTCCCGGATTGTTCGGGTCCTGCTTGAGCACGCGGGTGCGGCGCGCGGAAAACGGAATGCCCTGCATCTTGCGGAAAAGATCGCCGGCGCTGTCGCTCTTGTAAATTCCGGAGCAGGCGCTGGCATAAACCACCGCGGGATTGGTCGAGTCCACGATGACCGAAAACACGTCCGAGTCATCGATCATGCCTTTGTTGATGCGATGCCAGCTGGCTCCACTGTCGTCAGTCTTCCACGCCAGGTGCCAGGTACCGGCATACACTACATCCGGATTCTTGGGATCAACCGCAATCGACTCCACATTCTTCAGTTCGGCCTGGCTGGCGGGAGAAATCCGCTCCCAGCTGTTGCCGCCATTTTTGCTGCGGAACACGCCATCGAGGGCGCCGATCACCAGCACCTTTGAATCGTAGGGAGCGATGGCCAGGGCCCGCACCGACTTGCCGTGCACGCCCGGAAGCGCTTCCCAGTTGTTGCCGCCGTCGTGCGAACGAAACACGTCGCCGGCCTGCTGGTTCACTACGCTCCACGCCGAAACGTAAATGTGTTTGGGATTCTGCGGATCAATGACGATGTGATCGAGAACATTGTCATCGCCGCCCAGGTGGGCCAGGCGCGACCAATTGTGTCCCCCGTCCGCGGACAGGAAAAGCGTTCCCGTGCTGGTCCCGAGATAAATGCGGTCGGGATTCTGCGGGTCGTAACTCAGACTCCGCACGTCGCCCCCGTCCGGGCCCAGGGCAGTCCACTGACCGGCCCAGAGGGCAGAAACGGATAGCATCGCAATTGCCAATACAATCAATAACTTACGAGAAGCCAATCGAACCGTGCGCGAAATCATAGGTGAATGTGCCCCTGGCGAAAAATTATGCGCTCGCGGCTGAGATTGACAGCGTAATACGCTCTTTTCAAGTTACCGAAGGCCAGATTAAAAAGGGCCGGTCGAGTGAGAACTCGTCCGGCCCATAGTCGCTAAAGGTAACTGGGCCTTAGGCTTAGCGGGCCTTCTTCTTGACCACCGGGTGGTCGGGAACGGCCTTCACCATGGACTCATCCACCACCTCGGTTCCAGGAGCCGAGAAGGTGGCGCCCGCCGGGACGACCCAGTATTCGGCCGTCCTGGTGCCGGCGCTGCCGGTGCGCACTTCAATCCGGCTGGCATCGATGGCTTGCTTGGCTTCGCCACCGGACAGATATGCCTTGGAATTGACCGCGCGCTCCCCGGCCAGGTTCTTGCGCTTCTCGCCGGGTTCGGCATTGCCCACGATGACCAGCTTGGCATCGGGATCGTGCTGCAGCCGCTGGGCAACGTCGTCCAGTACGGCCTTGCAGGTGTTGTCCACCCGCCACGGCTTCACCTTGTTGGGGAAGTCGCACTCGCTCAGCTTGCTCGCCTCCGGCGGCGGCGGAGGCGGAACCTCTACCGTCACCTGGCTCGAAGCCGACGCGGTCAGACCACGAGAGTCGCTGCAGGTGGCGCTTACCGTTATTGGACCGGCTGCGGCTCCGGTGGTGTTGAGAGTGGCGGTGTCGCCCTCACCTGAAACGCTGCCCCCGCTGGCCGTCCAGCCACTGACCGTCACCGGCACATTGTCCGGGCTGGTGCAGCTGCAGGTCACGGTTGCTGGAGTGCCCGCCTGCACTGATGTCGGATTGGCGGAGCAGGACATGGTCGGCGGGTTCTTCGGCGGTTCCTTCACCGTGAAGGTGGCCGTGCAACTCGCCTCCCCACCCTTCTTCATCTTGGGATCGCTGACGCGGGCTGTAACCGTGTAACTGCCGCCGCGCAACTCCGTTGGTGTCGAGAGTTGCGGTGTTGTCCTTGCTGGTGACCTTTCCGCCCGTGCTGGCCCAGCTGTAGCTCAGAGTGTGCTTGGGATTGAAATTACTGGCGCTGGCGGTGGCCGTAACCGGCTCACCCACCATTACTTCGCTGGGCTCGATGGAACAACTCGCGGCCGGAACCAACGGCGATTCGAAACCGAAGTTGAAAACCAATCCCGTGCGCAGCCGGACACCTTCCAAGGTAGGACGACGCAGCTCCGGAAACGCGGGAGAAACCTCATCGGAAAAATTGTGGTGCGCCCACACATAGTCGGCCTCGAACAGTCGCAGTGACAGCCGGCGCCAAATATTGAGATCCATTCCGCCGCCCAGAATGGCGCCTATGCCATTGCTCGAGTCCACCAGCGGCACCGTCAACCGGTTGTAGCCCAGCAGGGTGTGGGCGAAAAACGTGACTCCCTCATTACGCCACGCGAAGCGAGGTCCAATCGATACCGTATTCTCGGCTCCGTTCTTGTTTTTATTGCCGCCGTAGTCGGCTTCCAATCCCCAGTGGGACGTAAAATTGTAGGTAAAGCTGGCGCCCGCTCCCTGAGGAATGTCCCCCATCTTCTGCGCCACCGGAGCAGTCGGCGGTTGAAACGGCGACGGCACCGTGGCTCCTGGATGCAGCCACTGATAGCCAACGAAGAGTTCAGCTTTCGGAGTCTCCTCTTGTGCCACCACCGCAGTTGATATCAACATCACAGCCAGTAAACTCAAGAAAATGCCGTACAGCAACCGACGAAGTGACATGCCATCCTCCGAAAATCTTCTAGATAAAAACTTCGCGTCCACGCTTAGAGCATTTAGGTTGCGACCGGGAGTTGCGTGGGAAGCAAATACCGAAATCAGGTATGAGGAGTAATTCTACCCCAGACCAGAGTCAAATCAAGCGACCTTGGAATCTTTTAACCAACTAGCATACCTCTGGTAAGTGTCTCAGATTGATATACTCCCCGGCGTTCTCGGCCCCTGGCCGAGCCCCGGCATCTGAGATGGCAAAGTCGGCTTTCGCGGGAAGAAAAATCTGCCAGACGGCAGCGTCTGCTTGCAGCCGGGCAGGAAAGCCTAAATAATGGCTGGCGGGCACTATGAACCACGAAAAGGTACTGATCGTCGAAGACGAGGAAAACGAACGAACCGGCCTGGCCGAGCTGGTCACGGGCTGGGGATACCGGGCCGAAACTGCGAGAGATGGCGCCGAAGGACTGGAGAAAGTCACCAGCTGGTCGCCTTCCATCGTAGTCACGGACATGAAGATGCCGCGCATGGGCGGCCTGGAGCTTCTGGAAAAACTGGCCACCGACGCGCAGACCATGGCGGTGGTGGTGGTCACGGCGCAGGGCACGATCGACAGCGCCGTGCAGGCCATGCGCATGGGCGCCTATGACTACATCACCAAGCCCATTGACACCAACCGCTTGCGCACCATCCTGCAAAATGCATCCGCCCTGCTGGGGACCCGCGCTGAACTCGAGGTCACGCGCCGCAAGCTGCGCGATGCCGGTTCTCTCGGAAGCCTGATCGGGTCATCCAAGAAAATGCAGGAGATCTTTCACCTCATCGAGATGGTTTCGCCCAGCACCGCCTCGGTGCTCATTACAGGCGCGAGCGGCACCGGCAAGGAACTGGTGGCCCGCACCGTTCATGAACTCAGCCCGCGCCGGAACAAACCATTCGTTCCCATCAATTGCGCGGCCATTCCCGAAACCCTGATCGAAAGCGAAATCTTCGGCCACGAAAAAGGCGCCTTCACCGGGGCGCTGGAGCGGCGCACGGGATGCTTCGAGCTGGCCGAAGGTGGAACTCTGCTGCTGGATGAAATCGGCGAGATGCCGGTGGCCACGCAAGCCAAACTGCTGCGCGTTCTCGAAGACCGCAAACTGCGCCGGCTGGGCAGCAAGGTGGAGACCACGGTGGATGTCCGCGTTCTCGCCGCCACCAACAAAGTTCCCGAGGAGGCGGTTGCCCGCGGCGAATTGCGCAACGATCTTTACTATCGCCTGAACGTCTTTAACATTCACATGCCGCCGCTGCGTGAGCACAAGGAAGACGTTCCGGAGCTGGTGCAGGCCCTGCTGGCGGATATGAACGAAAAGCATGGGCGGAAAGTTGCAGGGGTAAGCGAGGCCGTACTCAACGCGTTTCAGAATTACTCCTGGCCGGGCAATGTGCGCGAGATGCGCAACACTCTGGAGCGGGCAATCATCGTGTGCGATGGCGCGGTGGTCGAAACCAAGCACCTGCCGCCGGGATTCGGGCAATCCAGCCTGCGCAGTTCTGCCGAGGATTCCGATACCGTACGCCTGGGTGTGGGCACCACGGTCGAAGAAGCGGAGAAGCTGCTGATCCTGAAAACGCTCGAAGCCACCAACAACAACAAGACCCGTGCCGCCGAAATTCTGGCCATCAGCCTGAAGACTTTGCACAACAAGCTCAAGGAGTACGGCAACGCCACGGCGGACGCGGCCCTGGCGAGGGAAGAGTAAGGCAGCTTTTCAGCTGCTGGCTTTTGGCTTTTAGCTAAAACCCTGTGGTGACCAGCCAAGAACCGGGGGAATGAAACAGAGTTCCAAAGACAAGAGCAGTTCTGAGAGGGCAATTGCGAATGGACCTAGCGATTGGCACGTGAGCAATTCCCCTGAGTTGTAGCTAAAGGCTAAGGGCTAATAGCTAAAAGCTGATTCCGGCAGTCCATGCGGCGAAAAACCAAAATCGTGCTGGCCATCACCTTCATGGTGGCCGTGCTGGTCACGGCATTTTCCTATGTGTACATCTCGGAATTGCTGCGCCAGCGCGTGACCACGGCCCGAGAATCGGCAGCTCAGTTGACTTCCAACCTGGCCTACCTGGCCGCGAACGCCGCCCCCGATTTGAGCAGCACCAAGGTGGACACCACCAATCCCCAGGCCATGCGACGGGCGGTGGCGTACTACCTGGGCACGGACCGCGATCTGAATAATTTTCTGGAATCGGTGGTGGGGACCTGGCCCATCATTTATGACGCGGCCATCGTCAATAGCGACGGCAAAGCCATCCTGCACACCAATCCCGACCTGGTGGGCAAGGAAGTTCCCGACCGGCCCGACTTCCACCTGGTGGAGAACGCGAACTTTCGCCGGCAGTTTCGCATGGTGTACAACCCGCCCACCGTGTATGACGTGCGCATCCCCCTGCAACTTGACGGGGCCCGCTTTGGCAGCATCCGGGTGGGCGTATCGACCGTCTTTCTGAAGAACGAACTGACGCCCCGGCTGCAGCAGGCGGTGGTCTTTTCCAGCATCGCAATTTTTCTTTCCCTGCTCCTGGCGGCCGGGCTCTCGCATATTGCCCTGGGCCCACTGGAGCAGATCAACCGCAGCCTGGACAGCGTGACCGCCGGAGATGCGGACACAGTCACCGAACCCGAGGCGGGCCACGACGAGTACGGAATGGTGAGCCTCAAGATCGCCCACCTGGGTCGCCAGATGCGCGACGCCAAGGAAATCTTCTCCGCGCTGAAAGACAACGTCGATCAGATCATGGGCAATCTGCAGGACGGCCTGATGCTGTTTACCCGCGACCTGCGCGTCGTCCTGGTGAGCGCCTCGGTGGAACGCTTTATGGGACGGCCGCGGCGGGAACTGCTGGGCCACGCCGCCCGGGAGATTTTTTCTGCCGAATCGGAGTTCGGTGCGCTCCTGTTGCAGTCGTTTGCCCATCGCAGCCCAATTGCTCCGCGGGAGATCGAGTTTCCCAGTGGGAAAAGGGTGCAGATTTCTCTCGACTTCATCCGGGAAAAAGAGACCCCCATCGGCGCCCTGCTCACCATGCGCGATGCGGAATCGGTCCGGCGCATTGAAGACGAAATCGAAATGTCGCGCCGGCTTTCCGCCACCGGCAGGATCACCAAGGGTGTGGCCCACGAAGTGAAGAACCCGATCAACGCCATTGTCCTGCACTTGCAACTGCTGCAGGGAAAGCTGCGGCAGGTCGATCCCGACACCCGCCGCCACATGGACATTATCGGAAGCGAGATACACCGGCTGGACCGGGTGGTGCAGATCCTGGTGGATTTTACCCGCCCACGCGATCTTCATCTTGAGGAGACCGATCTGCGCCGCCTGCTGGAGGACGGAGTCCAATTGGCCGGGCCTGACGCCGCGCGGCACGGCGTGACTATCGTCTCCGAGCTCCCCGCCCAGCCCCTGACGGTGAAGGTGGACACCGATTTCATCAAGCAGGCCATTCTCAATGTCGTGCTCAACGGCGTCCAGGCCATGCCCGATGGAGGCCAGCTGACGGTTTCAGCCCGCCGCGAAGATGACATGGTGGTCACCGAAATTCGTGACCAGGGCGGCGGCATTCCAGCCGACGCCCAGGAAAAGATTTTTGAGCTCTACTTCACCACCAAAAAAGAAGGGACCGGGATCGGGCTGGCGCAGACTTATCAGATTCTGCAATGGCACTATGGATCGGTTGATTTCGAATCCGTGGAGGGTGAGGGCACAACCTTTCGCCTGCGCCTGCCCCTGGTCCAGTCGCGCTCGAATGCACTGCAGGAAACGGCAACCCGGAGCTAGATCGGATAAATACCGTGAAGGTTGTATGAACTCCTGACAGTACCGGAACCACGTCCCCCGACGTTATGATTTCCAGGTAGGCCTGGCGGGGAGTCGCAGCATCCTATTTCACATGAGCATGTATCTGGCCATCATTCTCGGATTTTGCGCGCTGGCGACTCCTTCCGTCGCTGCGCTCATGCAGGCGCAACCTCCGCAACTCAACCAGGAGACGCAGCCCGCGCCGGATGCGGCGCCTGCCAGCTCTCCCCAGGATGCACCCAAAAACGATGCACCCAAGAATGAAGCGCCGAAGAATGACGCACCCCAGAATACGGCGCCGCCCAGTCCAGCAGCCGGGCCTGCGCAACCCGGCGCGGAACCTCAGTCCGAGCCCGCGCCGCCGCCGCAGACGAAACCGGCGCCCGAGGCCAACGCTCCGGAACCGCAAAAGGCCCAGCCGGAGCCGGCTGCGAAAAAGCCGGAATCCAAAGCATCGAAGAAAGCGCCCAGCAAGAAAAAGCGCCACCGGAAAACCTGCGCTCCTCCAGCCGCGGCCTCGGATAAAAAAGTAGTGCGAAACGGTGGCACAGTCGATCCCGTGGTTCAGCTCGCCCCCGGGATGAGTGCGGAGCAAGCCTCCAGCCAGCGTCAAAGCACGACCCAGTTGCTGGCCGCCACGGACGACAACCTGAAGCAGATCGCGTCCCGGCAGCTGAACTCGGTCCAGCAGGACAGCGTCAGTCAAATTCGCAAATACATGGAGCAGGCCAAGGCAGCCGAGGAAGCAGGAGACGTGCAACGCGCACACAATCTCGCGTCGAAATCTCTACTGCTGTCTGATGATTTGGTGAAACATTAGGGGAGATCGCTTCTGGCTTCTAGCTTCTGGCTTCTCGCTTCTGGCTTCTGGCTTTCCGCCCCTTCCTGCGAACTGTCATCCTGAGCGAGTGTGACCGTCCGCTGGCGGACGGTCACGCGAGTCGAAGGACCCCTAACGCCACGATGCGCTGACGGATCGCGTCCCGTCCCACGGAATACAGCAACGTCAGGTAGGGGTCCTTCGACTGCGCAGGGGCTCCGCCATTGCGAAGCCCCACTCCGCTCAGGATGACACGGGTTTACCTTCCCTTGGCGCGGGCCGCATTCACTTTGGCCAACAGGTCCTGCGAGAGCGGTTGAACCGGCCCGGGAATTTTTACCGCCTCCATCAATACTTCACGCGCTTCGGTGACCCGGCTGATCTTGGCATAGGCGAAACCCAGGCGATAAAGCGCAACCGCGTACTGCTGGTCATCCAGCCCTTTGAGCAGCGCGGTTGCGGACTTCAACTCCGCAATCGCGGCCGCGGTTTTGTCCTGCTTCATGTCGGCATAGCCCAGGGTGGAATGGGCAACTCCGGCCGAGAGCTTGCGGGTGCGGTCTGCGTCCGGGGCGTCCGCCTTGGCTGCGACCACGGCCCGTTGTGCAAAGGCAGCGCCCTTGGCCACGCTCCCAGGCTTGGGGTCTTCGACGTAAGTCCCGGCCAGAAGCAACAGCGCGGCCAGATTATTAGGATTCGCCGCCAACGCCTTTTCCCCGAAAGCCACCACCCGGGTCGTGTCTTTAAGCTCGGAGAGCGACATCATGGCGTAGGAGGCAACCGATTCGTCAAAGCGCGACTTGGGGAAAGCAGCAGTGAACCGATCGATATCACTCATGCGCGTCTTGGCATTGGTCTCATCGACGATCACATTGAAGGCAGCGGCCTCCAGAAATTCGTATGAACTTTTGGCTGACGTCATCTGCTCTTCAGTGTGAGTGGCGAAATCCTGGTCGCTCACCCCTTCGGGCTTGGTCTTGCCGATGGAGTTATAGACTTCGCCACCGCGCACCGAGTAATCCAAGAGCTTGGGATTGTTCTTCATCTGCTGCGCGATGCTGGCCTGAGAGACGAGAATATCGAGACTGCGGGGCGCGCTGGCCAGCGCCTTGTCTCCGTAATCGAGCGCCTTCTGCAAGTCGCCGGCGCCCTGGTAGGCCTGCGCCAGCTGCCAGTTGCCATAGGCCACGGCCGCTGGATTGGAGGCGAACTGCTTCACGAAATCCTCGTACATGGCCAGCTTCTTTTGATCATCCGGCTCTTTGGTGATGGCTTGCAGCGCCACGTCCTCCGGCGTGCCCGCCGGAATCACGATGGGTTCGATCTGGGCCGGGGAAAGGAGAGCAACCACGAACAGAAACGCAACCAGCAGGACGGACCAGCGGCCGTGCTTCATACGTCACCTCCGGAATGGCGTCGGCATCGTAGCGCCGAAGGGAGGGATTATGCAAGCCGCGAGAACGTGTGGGGCCGGGTCTTCGACCCGGCCAGGCCGAGCGCAGCTCGGCTACACCGCCACACCGTTCAACGAACTGTCGAGCTGCGCTCGACTGGGCGGGTGAGGGCACCCGCCCCTACGCAATCGCTGTGCTAGTCTTTTGCTCATGCAGGATCGCGAGCGGACGGACTCGCCGGCAGTCGCGGAGAATGTGGCCCGCAATGAGCGATCCTGGACGCATTCCATATTCTTCATCGTTCTGGTCGCATTCCTGCTTCGTGTGGCGGTCATCACCATCGGCCACACTTACCGCATCACGCCCCGCCGCGACCACTTCCAGTTCGGATGGGAAATGGGACGCATCGCGCGCTCCATCGCGACTGGGCAAGGCTTCAGCTCTCCCACCGATTTGTCCACCGGGCCCAGCGCCTGGGCGCCGCCGGTTTATCCCTACATCCTGGCGGCAGTATTCAAGCTGTTTGGGGTGTACAGCAATCTTTCCGGCTGGGTCATCCTGACCTTCAACAGTATTTTTTCCGCTCTGACTTGTCTGACGCTTTATCGGATTGGTGAAAGGATCTACGGCGAGGCCGTCGCGCGAGCCACCGCCTGGACCTGGGCGCTGTTCCCGTATGCCATCTATTGGCCGGTGCGCGTGGTCTGGGAGATGAGTCTCAGCGCCTACCTGTTGAGCCTGGCCCTGCTGCTTACGCTGCGCATGGCGGATGCGCCGCCGCGCCCGCGAGCCTGGATCGGGTTCGGGCTGCTGTGGGGTGTGCTGGCCATTACCAATACGGCAGTGCTTTCGATGCTGCCGTTTTGTCTGCTGTATCTGGCATGGCGTCTGCCCCTGCGCTCCCGCCAGTTTGCGGGATTTGGATTGTGCACGCTGACCGCGGCTCTTGTCGTCAGCCCCTGGCTGGTCCGCAATTATGACGTCTTTGGCAAATTCGTTTTTGTTCGCGACAATCTCGCGCTCGAAATACACATGGCCAACAATGACCAGTCCAACGGGCTGTGGACCCGGGGCGAGCATCCCGGCAACGATCCCGAAGCCATGCGCCGGTTTCAGCAGCTGGGTGAAATTCCCTTCATGCAGGAGAAGCAGCAGCAGGTCCGCGAATTCGTGCGCGAACATCCGGGCGAGTTTCTTCGTTTTACGCTGGAGCGCGTTCTCTACTTCTGGATCGGACCTCCGCAGGCCAACATCGTCGCCGGCTATGACCTGATGGTCGCCCGCCATCTCATGTTCATTCTTCCCGCTGCCTTCGCCTTCGCCGGCCTGTGGTTGACCTTGCGCAACCGAAAACGGGGAGGAATTCTGCTGGCCTGCTTTCTGCTGATGTACCCTCTGCCCTACTACCTGGTGAACCCGTTCCCGCGTTACAAACATGCCATCGAGCCGGAGATGATCCTGCTGGCTGTGTATTTATTCTGGGAAGCAAGCCGGGTGCAAATCCATTGGCCGCCTGGCAGCAAGCCTTCGTAACAGTCCCTTTGCGTCCTTTGCGGGTTTCTTTGCGGACTTTACGGTAAAGGCTTTTGACCGCAAAGTTCGCAAAGACAGCGCAAAGGACGCAAAGAAAAACCTGAACTCGCATCGCCAACTCATCGGGTTGGAGAGTCGTCCTTCATCGTTTACATTTGAAGCATGCGTGCCATCCTGCAGAAACGGGCGCTGCGTTTTGTTTTTGGCGCCAACATGATCTCCATGCTGGGCAGTGGCATGAATTCCGCCGCCGTGGCCTGGTACATCCTGCAGGCCACGCACTCGGAAGTCGCGCTGGGAACGTTTGCGGTGCTGCAGACCCTGCCCGCCATGCTGATGCTGCCCTTCACCGGAGTTCTGATCGACCGCGAAGACCGGCGACGCCTGGTCATGATGCTGGACGCGATCCGCGCCGTCATCATTCTCGTGGTGGCCATCCTGGCCTTCACCGGTAGGGTAAAAGTCTGGCAACTCTACCTGATGAACACGCTGGTGGCAGCGGGCTTCTGGATGTTCTGGCCAACCATCACCGCGCTGATCCAGGAACTGACTCCCGGAGAAGAGTTCGTCCACGCCAATACGTTTCTGCTGGCCGGCATCCAGGGCGGATGGCTGATTGCCGGGTCGATCGTGGGATTCGTCTATAACCACATCGGGCTGGGCGGAGTCTTGCTGATCGACTTCTCCACTTACCTGGCGTCGTTTCTGCTCTATCTCGGCGTGCGCAAGGGACGCCACGTAGTGCCCCGTCCGGCGGAGTTGCGGGCCGACATTGTGGCCGCCGAAACCGCAGTGGGACGCTTCGTGCGCGAGATGCGCGAAGGCATCGATTTTCTCCGCGACCACCGCTCCGTGGTCACTCTGGGAGTCAGCTGGGCCCTTTTCCTGGGCGCGATGATGACCGGAGTGGTGGTGACTGCTCCGCTGAGCGACAACGTGTTTCACGCCGGCGCCGTCGGCTATGGCTGGCTGAACGCGGGCTGGGGCACCGGCGCCTTTCTGAGCGTGCTCTATGCGCCCGCGCTCATTGCCTGGGTCGGCGCGCGCCGTTCCATTGCGATTTCCATGGGCCTGCTGGCTATTGCCATGACCGTAGCGCCACTCTCGCCCTGGCTGGCAGTCGCAGTGGCGATTTACGCCATCATGGGTTCGGGCCGCGGCATCAGTGGCGTGGCCATGAACACCAGCATCATGGAACAGGTGCCGCAGCACTTCATGGGGCGGGTGCAGAACACGTTCTACTTCGCCGGCACCTTGCTGCAGATTGTTCTGGGATTTCTGGTGGGCGCGGTGGCGCAATTGAACCTGGTGGCGGGCTTCGCCATCATCGGCATGGTCTATGCGGTGGCCTTCGTCACCGCGGTGTGGCCGGTGGCGGCGGCAAGGCCCGTTTGCGAGGTTGAGCCAGATTGATGACGGGTGAGATTTCAGATTGCAGATTGTAGATGTCAGATTTGACCCCTCAAGGCAACCGAGAACCGAGAACTGAAATCCACAATCTCAAATCTACAATCTGACAATGTGAACCCTGAAATCTACATTCTGAAATCTCAAATCTACAATCTGAAATCGCACTTCGGACTTCTTCCCATCCGCCCCAAGCTGGTATGCTTTCCCGTTCCAACTTCGCCCAGGAGACTTGCATGTCATCCAGCCTCGAAGGTCGAGTTGCGGTTGTATTCGGAGTCGCCAACAAACGTTCGATCGCCTGGTCGATCGCGCAAGGGCTGCACAATGCGGGCGCGAAAGTGGCCATCACGTACCAGAACGAACGTCTGGAACTGGAAGCCCGGGAGTTGATCGCCTCCCTGCCGGGCGCGGAAGGCTTCATGTGCGATGTGTCCGATGACGCCGCCATCGACCGCCTGTTTGTCCAACTCAAGGAGCGCTACGGCAAATTGCATGTGCTGGTGCACAGCGTGGCCTTCGCTCCGCCTGAAGAACTGAAGGGCGAGTTCGTCACCACCACGCGCGAAGGCTTCCGCATCGCCCATGACGTCAGCGTGTATTCGCTGGTCGCGCTCGCCCGGGCCGCCGCGCCGCTGATGGAAGACGGGGGCAGCATCATCACCATGACCTACTACGGAGCGGAGCGGGTTGTGCCTCGCTACAACGTCATGGGCGTGGCCAAGGCGGCGCTGGAGTGCAGCGTTCGTTATCTGGCCTATGATCTGGGGAAAAAGAAAATCCGGGTCAATGCCATTTCCGCCGGCCCGATCAAGACCCTGGCGGCGCGCGGTATCTCCGGTCTCGGCGACATGCTGAAAGCCCACGCCGAGCGCGCGCCGCTGCAGCGCAATGTGGATGTCAACGAAGTGGGCGCGACCGGTGTGTTTCTGGCCTCCGACGCCAGCTCCGGAATCACCGGAGAAGTGATCTACGTGGATTGCGGCTACAACATCATGGGCTTTTAGCAGTCATCCCGAGAGGAGGGACGGCTTCGCTCAGCGAAGCCGCGCCGGAGTCGAAGGATTTCTACACTCGCCTCGGCGTTTGCCGTACCCGAAAGATCTCTGGAATGCCTGTCACACACGAAACAACATCGACGCCACCAGGGGTCCTTCGACTCCACCATCCCATTCGCAAGCGAATGGGACGATTCCGCTCAGGATGACACTACACTGGCGCTATGGCTTGCGCTTCCGGCCGAAGAACTTGCGTTCGATGTCGGGATAAATCTCCTTCAACACATTGAAGCCGGCATCGAAGGCAAACTGGATGCCGGCGCGCTCGGCCACGTCGGAAAAATCTCTCTGGCTCTTGGGGTAGTAAGTCACGGCCAGGGCAGATGAAGAAAAACTGCCCAATACTTCCGAGACATTGAACGCCTTTCTCCCGGAATCCTGCCGCGTCACCAGAATACGGCTCACCGCATATCCCACGCGGTGGGAGAAGCCTCCATCACCGAGGCGATAGTATCGTGGGTCCTGGCGCAAAAGTGAGGGGTACAAGCCCGTGATGAAAATGCTGGCGGTCAAGCCGTCCGCAAAGCCGGCTCCGTATCGTTTGCCGTAACCCTCCGCGCCCTGGCCGTATTCGCTGGGACTATTTGTTGCCTGGTTCACGCCGGCTTCGGCGGCCACAAATGCAAAAGTGTAAGGATTGAAATACTGCGCTGCGAGTTTAAACTTCTGGCCGGAGGTAAGCGGAGGCGGTTGCATCCCGGCTTCGACCAATCCGTAGGTGGGCATGATGCCGAACATTCGCTGCCGGCCTGACGGTTGGGTGGAAGAATCGACTCGCCTCTGCCCCTGATTCTGGCTCGCGCCGTCTTTGTCCGCGCCCGCGGACGTGTCCTGCGCGTGGCAGACTTGAGCGCTCGTCACCATCATGATCAAGGTGAAGGCGAGGACCATTACCAGCTCAATCCGGTTGCCCGCAAGTGCCCCGGCCGGGAGTAGGGAACGACCGGACCTGGGAAGCAGCGCCTTGAACCTACTTGCTGGTGATCCGGATCCAACGGTCGTTTTCGGAACTTCGCCCTGGTTCGCCGAGTTTGTCATTCCCTCTCTCCAGCGCAATTTCTACATCGCGCTCGCGCTCAAAGCGTTGGAACTTCTCTCCCCACTCTATCAGGAGAATGCTGTTGTCAGCGATGAGGTCATCGAGCCCCAGCGTTTCCAGTTGGCGCGGCGTATCAATCCGGTACAAGTCGATGTGGTAAAGGTTGGTCTGGGGACCGCGATATTCGTGAATCAAAGTGAAGGTGGGGCTGGTGACGTCGTCCGCGGAGGCGGCCTGGAAGGCTTCCGCAATGCCCTTCACCAGTGTGGTCTTGCCCGCTCCCAGATCGCCGCGCAGCAGTACCAGTTTCGGCGGAGCCAGCATTCCGGCCAGAGTGCGGCCGAGCGCGACCGTCTCTTCGGCAGAATGAGTGATGAATTCCTGTGTGGCCATGCGAGTCGAAATCGAATGACCAGTATAGCGATTCCCTTCCCGAGAACGGACCTGACTTCGGCGCCAGAGACGAGAATGGGAAGGCCACGACTTCAACCACGCCAGGGACGAGACTGGGAAGGGCACGACTTTAGTCGTGCCACAGGGCGCTGTATTATCGTGCGGCTTCAGCCGCTGAGGTCCGCTCTTGCGCCACGCTCAAACTGATTTCGGCGCGGTCCACTGGCTGGACCTGATCCCCTGGAAACTTCGGTCTGCGGCCGAATCGACCACCATGCGCAAGGCGCGATGGTCGTCGTCGCCGAGCGCAACGAAGCGGAAGGGTTGCAGGGCGCCATCCGTGGCCAACCGCACCGGCGTTAGCATTTCCGCCATGCCTCGTACCGGCCCAGATTGCGTCTGAAAAGCAACTTCAACAAAATCTCCCTCGCTGAGAGATTTGGCCAGCCGCAATAGACCGCCGGTCACGGAGACAGTATGGAGTTTGGCTTTGGCGCGCTTGCCATCTTCCAACATGACTAAGGCCAGAATGGAACCACCAAGTTGGATACGTGGAGAGCGGCGCTGAGGATGCACTTGGGGAAAGTGAGTCATAGCACGGACTATTTCATGGCGCGGTTGGCTGGGACAGGTTACAGAAGGCACGTGTACGGATTCCACGTTGATGTCTTTTTCGGACCCTCGCTAAGGCCCCATGTCCTCACGAAGATGTGCGCCTGTTGTTAAGCTGGTCACGGGCCGGATGGACGTTATCTGAGCGGCTGTTCTTGAGCCCAACCAGGCGCAGGCACGCAGCCTCAGGCGCTAAAGCGCAAGCTCGCTTCGGGGGCTCATCGGCACGACTAAAGGCGTGCCCCGTTCGTGGCGAGCGGATGTCGCGGCTCTGGGCAGTTCGTGCCCTTCCCGCGTTCGTCGCGATCTGGATTCAGCATCACCGCGAGCCCGTGCCCCGGCAATTTGTGCGAGCCGTCTTAACCTGTGATCGTGACCAGGGGCGTTTGCGCCGTGTCCCGCGTCCGGCGAAACGCCTCCGGTAACGCCTTGAGCAGATCGGTCGCGACCATCGAATGCTCGCCCATGCTCTCTCGCGCCACATCACCCGCCAGACCGTGGAGGTGAACGGCGGCAATCACCGCCTCCGCGATGCGATCGGGATGCTGCGCCATCAGGCCCGCGACCATACCGGTCAGAATGTCTCCCGTGCCTCCGGTTGCCATGCCGGGGTTGCCGGTGGTGTTCACCCAGACCGTGCCGTCGGGCTGCGCAATCAGGGTGCGGTGTCCCTTGAGCACGACAATCAGTCCGTGGTCGCGGGCAAATGTGCGGGCCACATTCAACCGGTCGTGCTGCACCGCGGGAATGGTCGAACCGGCAAGCCGCGCCATCTCGCCAGGATGCGGTGTGATGACAAGAGAGCCCGGGCTGCCTTTCAACTCTGCCGCCCGGCCTTCGAAAGCGTTGAGGCCGTCCGCGTCGAGGACAATGGGAACTTTGTATTTCTTGACCACGCTTCGCACCAACTCGGCGGTGTCAGCATGCCGCGAAATCCCCGGTCCCACAGCCAGCACCGTCTTTGCTTTGACCAGCGTGTCGAGGCGCCCTTGCTGCAGTGAGGCCAGAGCGATGCTGCCGGCTTCCGTTTCCTCGAGCGGCTCGGTCATGAGTTCGGGATGAAAGCCGGCTACGGTCGCGAGCACCGATTTCGCGGTGGCCACCGTGGACAGCCCTGCGCCAGCGCGCAGGGCCGCCATGCCCGCCATCGCCGCCGCCCCGGCCTTGCCCGTGGATCCGCCCAGCACCAGAACGTGCCCGAAGCTTCCCTTGTTCGACGCCGCGGGCCGCGGACCGATCAGCGGCGCGACAGCGCTCGCGGTAATCAGGTTGAGCTGGAGAGAAGAAACGACGGCTTCGTCTGGTGAACCGATGGGCGCCACCACGGTCGGCCCGGTGGTCAGCATTCCGAAGACATGGGCCGGGCGCGGAGCGGTAAAGGTGACGATCGCATCGGCCCTCGCCACCGCTCCTACCTGTTCGCCCATAACATCCGCGTCGGCGCCGGAGGGAATATCCACCGCGACCACCGGAGCCACGCTCGCATTCATCGCCGCAATCGCTTCAGCGTAGAGCCCGCTCACCGGCGGACGGAAGCCGGTGCCGAGGATGGCGTCGATCAAAACATCCGCGTCAAAGACCGCGCGGGCTGCTTCAGTCTTCAGCTGGTCGTTTTTCGACACCCCAACCGCCGGCATGGGCAGCCTGGTGAACATCTCCGCCGCGTCGCCGCGCAGCTCGGAGCGCTCCGCCAGCAACAGTACGCGGACCTCCTGGCCGGCTTCGTGCAGCTTGCGGGCCGCGACAAATCCGTCGCCGCCGTTGTTTCCCTTCCCGCAAATTACTCCGACAGATTCAGCCGAGGGATACTGCGACAAGACAAACGCCGCCACCGCCGCGCCCGCGTTCTCCATCAGGGTCAGCGAGGGGACGCCGAAGCGCTCGCTGGTGGCGCGGTCGATCTCGCGCATTTCGGCAGCCGTGACGATTTTCATTCCTTGATCCTTGGTCGTTTGTCGTTGGTCGTTGGTCGTTGGTCGTCGGCTGTGGTCGTTGGCCGTCAGTCCCTGCTCCCTACGGTGTCATCCCGACCGGAGCGCAGCGAAGCAAGCGTAGTGGAGCGGATGACAGGGTTTCTGAATTGCTGCCCGAGTCCTGATACGCGAACGAACCTGTGCCAATGACCAACGACCAATGACCAGCGACTACTTGCCCGCGTTCTCCGGCAGGGCCTGCACCTTGCTGTGCTTCTGGCCGTAGGTGAAGTACACCACCAGCCCGATCGCCAGCCAGATGATCAGACGGGCCCAGTTGATCCAGCCCAGACGGTACATCATGTAGCCGTTAAAGATGATGCCGAGTATTGGCACCAGGGGCACCCACGGGGTGCGGAAGGGACGCGGCTGATCGGGGTCGGTGCGCCGCAACAGGATCACTGCCATGCACACGATCACAAAAGCCAGCAGAGTGCCGATGTTCACCATCTTTCCGATATCGTCGATGGGCACCAGGCTTCCCACCACCGCTGCCAGAATTCCCACCAGGATCGTGTTCTTCCACGGTGTGCGCCACTTGGGATGAATGTCGGCGAAGAATTTCTTGGGCAGCAGGCCATCGTTGGCCATGGAGTAGAGGACGCGAGTTTGTCCCAGCAGCATGACCAGCATCACGCTGGTGAGTCCGGCAAGCGCGCCCAGAGTGATGATGTGCGAGGCGCCGGTCAGTCCGCGATCCATAAAGGCGCGGGCAATGGGCGCTTCGATGTTCACCTCTCGCCACGGCACCATGCCGGTAAGGACCGCCGCCACGGCAATGTAGAGGGCGGTGCAGATCAACAGAGAAGCAATAATTCCTATGGGCAAATCGCGCTGCGGGTTCTTGGCTTCCTGGGCGGTGGTCGAGACCGCATCAAATCCGATATAGGCGAAAAAGATATAAGCTGCGCCCGCGCCGATGCCGGAGAAACCCATGGGAGCGAATGTGTGCCAGTCGCCGCCCCAGTTACTGGCGCTCACGTAGCGAAAGCCCAGGCCGATCACAAACAGCACCACCGCAACCTTGATCACCACGATGGTCGAGTTAAAGCGCGCACTCTCCTTGATGCCGATGGCCAGAATCGCCGTGATGACGAGGGCAATCACGAAGGCCGGCATGTTCCAGCCCACCTCGACTCCGAAAATTTTCGGAGCATCCAGCAACTTGTGCGCCCCTTCCAATAGTTGCGGGGACTGCGCCGACATGATGTCAGTCACTCGGTTGAGGAAGGCCTGAGTACCAGGAACGAGCGTGGAGTCCGAGGCCTGCGCCATCTGGCGAGCGACAATATTTTCGGCAGCCCGAAGTCCGGTCCAATGATCGTAGGCCAGCCACAGCGGCATTTTGATATGGAAGATATCCAGCAGTTCGATGAAGTGGTTCGACCAGCCCGACGATACCGTGCTGGCACCCATGGCGTACTCCAGCGTGAGGTCCCAGCCGATGATCCAGGCAAACAACTCGCCCAGCGTCGCATAGGCATACGTGTAGGCGCTGCCGGCCAGGGGAATCATGGCGGCAAATTCGGCGTAGCAAAGAGCCGCGAAGGCACATCCCAGGCCGGACAGGACAAACGAGAGCATCAGGCCCGGCCCGGCATAGTGCGCGCCCAGTCCGGAGAGCACGAAGATGCCTGCACCAATGACCGCGCCGACGCCCAGGGCCGTAAGTTGAAAGGGGCCAAGGGTACGCTTCAGGCTGTGTTCGCCCGATTCGCCGGCTTCCTCCAAGAGCATCTTGAGGGGTTTTTTAGCCCAGAGATTTGCCATCCCTAAGTTTCTCCTTCGCGCTTGAAGCGCGGTATCTTTCCGGTGTCATCCTGAGCGCAGTGAGTCTGCTCGCTTGCGAGCGAACTCATGAAGTCGAAGGACCCCTATAGATCTGCGCTCCTGCCGCCTGCAGGGGTCCTTCGACTACCTGGGAACTTCGCGAAGCGAAGTTTCCACTCCGCTCAGGATGACAAAGTGCCCAGTCGCCGTGACCACAAGAAATAAACCGGAATCCCCAGCAGCACGATAATCAGTCCCGGCCAGGTGTACTGCGGTTTGTAGCGTAATAGTACGACATCGATAAATAAAGCCATCACAATATAAATCGCCGGCAGCACAGGGTAACCAATCGCCCGGTAAGGACGTTCCGCGTTGGGACGGGTACGCCGCAGAACGAACAGCCCGAAAATCGTCAGGATATAAAACACCAGCACGGCGAAGATGATGTAGTCCAGCAACTGTCCGTAACTGCCGGAGACGCACAGGATGCAGGTCCAGACCATCTGCACCATCAGCGAAACCGCCGGGGTCTTGTACGTAGGATGCAGTTTGGCCACGCTCTTGAAAAATAATCCATCCTTGGCCATCGCGTAGTAAACCCGCGAGCCCGCCAGAATCAGGCCGTTGCAGCAACCGAAAGTAGAAAGCATGATGGCGATGGCCATCAGCGTGCCCCCGGTTGCGCCCAGCATCTGGGACATGACCGCCGTGCCCACACGGTCTTCGGTGGCGTACTTGATGCCGCGCTCCAGAATGGTCGCGCCTGCGGCGCTGCCATCGAGCGGCAGAATGTTCAGGTAAATAAAGTTGCAGGCAATGTACAACGCGATCACCACGCCCGTGCCCAGGGCCAGTGAGAGCGGCAGATTGCGGCTGGGATTCTTCACCTCGCCGGCGGTAAAGGTCACATTGTTCCAGGCATCGGCGGAGAATAGCGATCCCACCTGCGCCACCGCAAGGATGGTCAGCGTGCCTACCAGCACCGTCGGGCCACCCACTCCCACCTGCACCGCGTGTTGCGCTCCCAATGATGCGTTGTGCCAGAAGTTGCCCTGAAAATTTGCCGCCAGCGCCTGCGCATTGCGTCCGATGAACAGGCCCAGGAAAACCAGGCCCAGCAGTGCGGAAACTTTGGCAAAGGTAAAAACGTTTTGGATCAGCGCGCCGGTTTTCAGGCCAGTCACGTTGATGACGGACAGCAGCACCACCACCAGAATCGCAACTAAATTTTGCGTGCTCAGCCCGGTCTCCATATTTCCCAGGACCATGGGTCCGATGTGAATGGGCGGAACTTTCCAGAAGTGCACAATCCAGTTGGCGGAAGAAATCGAAGGAAAGAAGATGCCGAGAAACTTGCCGAAGGCCACGCCGACTGCGGCGATGGTGCCGGTCTGGATCACCAGAAACAGCGTCCAGCCGTACAGAAATCCCCAAAGCGGCCCCAGCGCTTCTCTGAGGTAAACATACTGGCCGCCGGCGCGTGGCATCATGGCCGCCAGTTCGCCGTAGCTCAAGGCCCCGACAATGGTCAGGAAGCCGGTCACCAGCCAGGCCCCGATCAGGAGCGCAGGCGAATCAACCTCGCGGCCTATTTCCGCCGAAACAATAAAAATGCCGGAGCCGATCATCGAACCCATGACCAGCATGGTCGCGCTGGTCAGCCCCAGCCCCTTTACCAGTTCTTTATCCTGATGGCTATGGAGGTCCCAGTCGGTGGCGCCTGCAGGCTTAGGTGGCGTGGTTTCGATACTCACAACCCTCCTGGGCGTACGGTTTGCGGTAGCGCCGGCGTCCCGCCGGCTGTCCCGAGGGCGTCCCGCCCTCGCCCCCCAAACTCAATGGGACTTTATCCTAATATGCGGAAAAATTCCTCTGCTGATTTGCGGGGCTCCCGTATCAAGTCAGATATCACCGCCACCGCATCCGCCCCAGCCTCGATGACCGACCGGCAATTCTCGCGGGTGATTCCACCGATGGCGACCAATGGCTTGCGCGTTAACACCCTCGCCCGGCGCACGCCTTCGAGGCCAATCACAGGGTCGGGATTCGCCTTGCTTCGAGTCGCGAATACCGGCCCGATGGCAAGATAGTCTGCCGTGGTCTTGTCGGCGGCGGCGAGTTGTTCGGGATTGTGGGTGGAAACGCCCAGCCAGAGCGCTGCCGATTACTTTTCTCGACGCCCTTCGGGAGAAAGGTCGTCCTGCCCGACGTGGACTCCGTCGAAGCCCGCGGCCAGGCACAGGTCCGCCCGGTCGTTCATGATCAGTTTGACGGAACTGGGGAGGCGACGTCTTCAGCTCCCGGGCCTGTTCCAGCATCTGGCGGGCATTGCCCGTCTTATTCCGGTATTGCATCAGAGTGACGCCGCCTGCGACCAGTTCGAGGGCCGATCGACAAAGGGCATCAGTATCCGGGAAAAGAGCGCAATGTCGAGGATGGCGTAAAGGCGGGGTAACAGAATCATCGGACGGTTTGTGTGGGGTCGGCGCCCTCGCCCGCCGCTTTTGACTTGGACTTTCTGTACTCAAACCGGGCCGCAACTTCTCAAGTCACCATCAAGAATCCAAAACAAAACTCAAAGGCGGCGGGCGAGGGCGCCCGCCCCACACCTTTACTCAGGGCTTCGCCGTCTTGCCCTGCGCCAGAAATCTCTCGATGAACGTGGTATCGACGTTGCCCGCGCGGAAGTCAGGATCGGCCAGGATCCTGCGGTGCAGCGGAATGGTGGTGAAGATGCCCTCGATGATAAACATCTCCAAAGCCCGCGCCATGCGCGACACCGCTTCGCCGCGGTCCTTGCCGCGCACGATCAGCTTGGCAATCAGGGAATCGTAGTACGGCGGGATCACGCCCTCCGCATAGGCGGCGGTGTCGATGCGGACTCCCGTCCCGCCCGGCGGATTGAACGTTGTAATTCTGCCCGCTGAGGGCGTGAACTTTTCCGGATGCTCGGCGTTGATGCGGCATTCAATGGCGTGTCCGCGGTGCAGGATGGGGCCATGCAGCACATTCTCCAGGCGCTCGCCCGCCGCCAGCAGGATCTGGCTCTTCACCAGGTCCACGTCCGTGACCATTTCCGTGACCGGATGCTCCACCTGGATGCGGGTGTTCATCTCGATGAAGTAAAGCCTGCGATCTTCATCCATCAGGAACTCGATGGTGCCCGCGTTCACATAGCCGACGTCGGAAAGCGTCTTGCACAGGACCTTTCCGATCTGGTCGCGCAACTCCGGAGTGACCTGGGTGGAGGGCGATTCTTCCAGCAGCTTCTGGTGACGGCGCTGAATGGAACACTCGCGTTCGCCCAGGCTGACTACGTTTCCATACTGGTCGGCCAGGATCTGGAATTCAATGTGGCGCGGCCGCTCCACGAATTTCTCCATGTAGAGGTCGCCGTTGCCGAAAGCCGCGGCCGCTTCCGATGACGCCGCCTTGAACAGGGCAGGCAGCTCTTCCTCGCTGCGCACAATGCGCATGCCGCGCCCGCCGCCTCCGGCCGAAGCCTTGATGATCACGGGAAATCCGACCTGTCGGGCCCACTCCATGGCTTCGCCGTCGCTGGCCAGAATTCCGTCCGAGCCCGGCAGAATGGGAACTCCGGCGCGCTTCATGGCCGCCCGGGCTTTTTCTTTCTCGCCCATCAGCCGGGTGATTTCAGGGGGCGGACCGATAAATTTGATGTTGCAGGTTTCCGCAACTTCGGCGAAGTTCGCATTCTCCGCCAGCAGGCCGTAGCCGGGATGGATGGCGTCCACGTTGGCGATTTCCGCGGCGCTGATGACCGACGGAATATTGAGATAACTCTGTGCCAGCTGGGGCGGCCCGATGCAAATCGCCTCGTCGGCGAAACGCACGTGCAGCGAATTGCGGTCGGCCTCGCTGTAAATGGCCACGGTGCGGATGCCCAGTTCCTTGCAGGCGCAGATCACCCGCAGGGCAATTTCTCCGCGATTTGCAATCAGGATTTTCTTGAACATGGCTAGCTTGCGGCAAAGCTTTTACCACGGCGGCACAGAGACACGGAGGAAAGCAAAAAATCGGAAATGATCCAGCAGAGCGACGCTACCGCTCGATCCGCGAGGCTTCCAGGCCATGATTTTCTCTGTGTCTCTGCGTCTCGTACCGTGACAGTCCGTGGTGCGGCTGTCGCCCGTCGTGATTACTTCCGCGGCCTTATGGCGAACAATTCCTGCCCGTACTCGATCGGCGCATTGTTCGCGACCAGCTTCTTCACGATCTCTCCCGCCACGTCCGACTCGATTTCATTCATCAACTTCATGGCTTCCACGATGCACAGAATCTGGCCGGCCTCAACCACGTCACCGGGCTTCACGAAAGGCGGGGATCCGGGCGAGGGCGACTCGTAGAACGTGCCCACGATGGGGGAGCGCACAATGTGCAGTCCTTCCTCGGGCGCGGGAGGCGCCGCCACGGGCGCGGAAGAACCAGCGGGCGGACTGCCGGTGGACGGCGAGGCGCCGAGTTCCGGAGCAGGTGGCGGCGCGGCATGCACGGTATAGAAGCGCGCGTCCGCCGCCGCTGCATGAGCCGCAGCCTCGCTTCCGCGCTTGATCCGCACTTTGACGTCGCCGCGCTCCAGTTCGAACTCGGCGATGTCTTTCTCAATTAAGAACTCGATGAGTTCTTTCAGCTCTTTCTGATTCATCGTATGCGCTGATTCATCGTACGGTGGGACCGACTTCTGCCTTCGTGGGCGTCCGCCGGAAGGGCACGATCAACTCTGCCCGGTGCACCTACCGGCGCCGGGATGACAGCGTTTCAAATCGCCACAAGCTCCTTGCTGGTGGCTGTCAAAACCTCGCACCCTCGTTCCGTGACCACAACCATGTCTTCAATGCGCACGCCCCACTTGCCGGGAACGTAAACGCCGGGCTCGATCGTGATCACCATTCCCGCCCGCAGGACCTCAGACTGTCCCGCAGCCAGGCGCGGCGTCTCGTGGATTTCCAAGCCTACGCCGTGACCCGTAGAATGCGTGAAATATTTTGCTAACCCACTATTATACAATGACTTACGAGCCGCGCGATCAACCTCATTCACGGCGATGCCCGGCCTCACCGCCTCCACCGCGGCCTGCTGCGCCTGCTGCACCGCCTGGTAAACTCCGCGAGCCTCCGCCGAGGGGCGACCCACATACACGGTGCGGGTCATATCGGAACAATAACCCGCGAGTATAACACCGAAGTCGCAGACCACGAACCCCTCGGCCGGGATGAGGGCATGCGACGCCCGTCCGTGGGGCAAGGCTGAGCGGGCACCCGAAGCAATAATAGTCTCAAAGGACATGGCCTCGGCCCCGGCCCGGCGCGCTGCATACTCCATTTCGGCTGCCACGTCGGTTTCGCGGACGCCGGGGCGGATGGTTTCAAGCGCCCGGTCAAACAAGCTCGAGCCCAGATTGACCGCAGATCGAAGGCAGGCAATCTCTTCCTCGTCCTTCACCATCCGCGCCTGCTCAATCAAGGCCGGGGCCTCGCGCAAGCGGAGACTCGAGGGCAGAGCTCCAGCGAGCCTGGATCGCGTGGCCACGGTCATGTGCTCACCCTCAATCCCAATCCTGGCCGGCGAACCCCCACGTCTGCTCTTCAGTTGCGTAACCAACCGGTTCGCGGACAGCCATGCGGCGGCTGCCGCCAGCGGCCCTTTGCGCGCGATCACGACCTTCGCCCCTTTCACCTCGGCCCGCGCCTGCCCGGTATAGCGCCCATCGGTAAAGAACACCCGGTTCTTTCCTGTGATCACGAGAATGCCCGCGCTGCCGGTGAATCCGCAGAGATAGCGAATATTAGGAGGATGGACGACCAGCAGCGCGTCCAGGCGATGGTGGGAAAGAGAATCCTGCAGGCGCTGTTGACGGCCTCGATGGTCCATCCCAGGAGTTTAGCAACAGCGTGGCGCGGAGGTCATGGCTGAAGGGGCGTTCTCCGCGATAACTGTCGAGGTCAGGCCCATAGGCCAGTCTCTTGACGTAATCGGGCGATGTCCCTGGCCGGCGCGCTCCCGTAGAAGCGGCTGTATTCCCGGCTGAACTGCGAAGCGCTCAGATAACCCACGCGCTGACTCGCGATACCCGCATCCATCATCGTGGACAACATGAGACGCCTCGCTTCCTGCAGGCGCAGCACCTTTTGATAGTACAGCGGGCTCATCGAAGTGACGGACTTGAAGTGCTCGTGGAAAGAGGAAACACTCATGTGCACCATCTCGGCCAGATCTTCGACCTTCATGGGTTGAGAGAAGTTGGCGCGCAGCCACGAAATCGCCTTCGCAACCCGCTGCACGCTGGACTCTGCAAAGCCCATTTGAGCCACGCGAACACCAATCGGGCTGCGCAGGAGCCGGATCAAAATTTCATCCATCACCAGTGGGGCAAGCAGTTCAGCGTCCCCCGGCTTTCCCAGACACTCCATCAATCTTATTGCGGCGTCAATCATGCTTGCGTCGGCCGCAGTGAGGTAAACCGCACTTCGTTCCTGGACCGGTGGCAGACCGTGGGGAAACACTTTCAACACCAGCTCGGCAATCTTGTGCGGATCGAGGTCGAGCCTTAGCGAGAGGTAGGGCTCGGATTGGCTGGCTCGAATGACTTGGGCAGCCACTGGCAGAGCCACGGAAAACACGATCATGCGCGACGCGTCGTACTCAAACACCTCATTCCCGACGATGACCGTCTTCGCTCCTTGCGTGACGATACACAACGAGGACACACTGAGCGCATGCACGCACTCCTTGTTTATTCGTGAAAAGCGGCTGGCGTGCAAACCAGGAATGCGCAGGTCGAAACTGCCGTCGTGCGGGGCGTAGGCAGCAATGAGGCGGGCCAGTCTGGATGTGTCTGGCACACTTGGGCTGGCAACCTGCTCTGCCCGCCACGAAAGTACGGCTTTGCCGTGGGTGGTCACGCCGTCCAGAATAGCCTATTTCCCCCGGCGCCCTTGAACTTTGGCCGGGCATTCTCGTTTTTACCTTGGCCCCGGGCAGGCCTTCTGCGGTTTCAATCGCGCAGGAGAAAAGGCTGGCAACTTGTTCTCAACTAGGGTACAATTGTCCTCGTAATGAGAACAACTAATCTGCCGGTGTCGGACGTTTTGTTCGGCCACATTCGCAGCGGCATCCTTGCCTTATTGTACGGCCGTCCTGACCAGTCGTTTTATCTGCGTCAAATCGCGCGACATATCGGGGCCAGCACGGGCGCTGTCCAGCGTGATATCACGCAACTCTGGAAAGCCGGTCTCATAAATCGCATTCCTCTGGGGTCTCAGGTGTTCTATCAGGCGAATTCCAAAAGTCCAATTTTTGCCGAGATGCGCGGGCTGGTTACGAAAACTGTTGGAGTGCACGATAGCCTTCTATTTCTGCTCGCTCCCTATGGCAGGAAAATCAAAGTTGCGTTTGTGTACGGTTCGGTGGCGCGTCACGAAGAGACTGCGCAAAGCGATGTGGACCTGATGATAATCGGAACTATTACCCTGGATGAATTGATGTCGACCTTTGAAAAGGCGCAGTCGTTGCTGGGACGGGAAATCAATGCAACAGTCTATTCCCCGAAAGAATTCCGTTCCAAGGTGGATGGCGGGAATCATTTTCTACAGAGTGTGCTCAAGGACAAGAAGCTTTTTCTGATGGGAGCCGAAGATGAGCTTGGAAAAGTGGGTGGAATACGGATGGCTCAGGCAGCAAGCCACGAGTCCAGATGAGATCAAAGGCCTGTTGAGCATCGTCGATCGAGGACTGAACGATGCTCGAGTAACCCAGATTTCTTCTGATCTGCGAATTACGGCAGCTTTCTCTTCCGCACTCCAATGCTGTACCGCCGCCCTTCGCGCCTGTGGATATAGGCCATCTGGCCCGGGCCACCACATGCGGGTCATCGAATCTCTCGAACATACGATCGGCGCGTCCAAAGGAGCCGTGCACCGTCTTCTGGCATTGAGCAAGAAGAGAAATATTTCGAACTACGACGTTGCCGGCGCGGTCTCCGATCAAGATCTGGAGCAGACGATAAAAATCGCCGCGGAATTACGCGAGCAAGTCATCGAATGGCTGAAAAAAAACCATCCCGAATTGTTGAAGTAACGCCTCGATACCCATGGAACGGCTGCGAAACCCGCCCCGCAGCATCTCCGAGACATCGGGTTTCCTCGTTACCCCTGAGCGAGAACGGCAACGTCGAGTTTTGAATAGTACTTCTTCACATCGCCCGCCCCGTATTTTTCGCGGAATTTATTGACCACAGACGAGACTTGCGCGGCATCGGTGATGGGAACAGCCTGAAACTCACCTTGCGCGCCGCGCGCATCGATCCGAATCGAGGGGTTCTTCAGCACGTTCTTGTACCACTGCGTACCCGACCCCTGCACCGGCAGGAGATAGAGCTTGTCCTCGTCCCATACGAACCATATCGGGTTTGAAATGGCACGTCCTGACTTTCTGCCGGTCACAGTGATGTTGATTTCGCTGGATTGGGAAAGCTGGTCTCTGAGAGCATCTTTTGGCGCTGGCATATGCACTCCTGCTCCTGATTATGAGCCTAGTCCTGCTTGCGGGTATTGCTCCTCGCTAACCTGCTCGATCCAGCCGACTACGCTTGCCGTCCTTCTTTTCGCTGACGCCTCATTGGAATACCTCTCTGGCCACGGTGATCGCGTTTATCGCGTTTGGCCACCCCGCGTAGAAAGCCAGATGGGTGATCGCCTCAACCACTTCATCCTTGGTTACGCCATTCTCGCGCGCCCGCTGCAGGTGAGCGCGCAGCTGTTCCGGCCGATTCAGGGCAATCAGGGCGGCAACCGTGATGAGACTGCGATCGCGCTTCGAGAGTCCTGGGCGTTCCCAGACGTCGGCAAAAAGCACGTTGTCGGTTAACTCAGCCAGCTTGGGATCGAAATCACCGAACAGTTTCTGCGCTGCAGATGGTTCTTTAGTCATGCCTTTAGCTTCTCCCGATGTGGTCCGAAAATTTCCGTACTGCTGGTCGCTCACTTTTTCCATCCATTCGACGGTCTTCCCATTCAGACTTTCCTGAATGGAGATATGAGTCATGCTCGTGCTTGCCGTAGCTCCATGCCAGTTCTTCACGCCCGATGGAATCCAGACGACGTCACCTTGCCGAATTTCCTCGACCGGTCCGCCCCATTGTTGAACCCAGCCTCTGCCAGCCGTAACGATCAAAGTTTGACCCAGCGGATGCGTATGCCATGCGCTTCGCGCTCCTGGTCGGAACGTGACCGTCCCCCCGGTTGTGTGTGATGGAGCGTTCGCGGGAAAAAGGGGCTGAACCTGGACTGAGCCGGTGAAGTTCTCCGCAGGCCCTTGGCCTGGCTGTTGCGAGCCGCTTCGCACGATCTTGATCGTTTGTGAATTCTCGGACAGGCGCAGTCTGCGAAGCGCCATTCGAAACGAGTATGAAGAGCGACATCATCATCGTCGCAATGAGTTTCATTTCAGTCTCCTCCACCTTCTATCAAGCGCCACTTTTCAATATCCATCATGCAGCGGGCGCTCGGTCGAAAGCGAGCGACGTCGAGAGGTCCCGATTGGCGTCGATCTGCGCCTTCAGATCGGCGACCTTCTGCTCCGCGGTGGCAATGGCATCGGCGCCGGCGATAAAGCGGCGCGGCGGTGGCTCCTGGCTCGCAATGATGATGAGCGCTCGCGCGAGCTTCGCCGGGTCGCCGGATTGCTGGCCATTCTGGGCTTTCCAAAACTCGAGCTGCTTTGCTCGGCGCTCGTCGTAGTCCTCGATGGACGGCTCGGCGTAGTTCGTCGATTGCTCGGTGAGGAGCTCCGTGCGGAAGAACCCTGGGTTGACGACGGTAGTGGTGATGCCGAACGGCGCGACCTCGGCGTGCAGCGACTCCATCCAGCCCTCCAGGCCGAACTTCGATGCGGCGTAAGCGGTACAGAACTCGAAGCCGACCAGGCCCGCTGACGACGAGATCGAGATAATCTGCCCTGAGCGCTGCTTGCGCATTACCGGCAGGACAGCGCGGGTGACGTTCATCGGGCCGATGAGGCTCGTCGCCAACTGCCGCTCCATCTGCTCCGGCGTCAGCTCCTCGAAGTAGCCCGCGTAAAAGCTGGCAGCATTGTTGACCAGCACGTCGATGCGGCCGAACCGCTCGACGGCGGCCCGCACCGCCGCCTCGGCATCGGCGCGGCTAGTGACGTCCAGCTTGACGGCCAGCAGGTCGTTCGACTGTCCCAAGGCCTTGGACACGCGGTCGCGGTCCCGGCCCGAAGCCACGACGGCGTGGCCGGCCGCCAGGGCGGCCTTGGCGAAATCGACGCCCATGCCACGGCTGGCTCCAGTAATAAACCAAATCTTCTTGTTACTCATGACATCTCCATGCTCGATGTTTTTGGTTGCCGACTTAGCGATTGACCAGTTTCTGCAGGTTCTCCGGGTACCGCGCTCCCTGCACCGGAATCTTCGCAGTGGCGCTGTCGATCTGGCGGAGATCGTCGGGTGTCAGTTCAATGGCAGCGGCGCCGAGGTTTTCTTCCAGCCGGTGCAACTTCGTTGTGCCGGGGATGGGAACCATCCAGGGCTTCTGGGCGAGAATCCAGGCGAGCGCGATCTGCGCCGGCGTTGCCTTCTTCTGCTGGGCGAACCTGCCGATCAGATCCACGACGCCCTGATTTGCTTTTCGGTTCTCGGCGGTAAAGCGAGGAACAATGTTGCGAAAATCGCTTTTATCGAACTGCGTGTCTTCGTTGATCTTGCCGGTGAGGAACCCTTTTCCCAAGGGGCTAAAGGGAACGAATCCGATCCCGAGTTCCTCGAGCGCCGGTAGAATTTCCTGCTCCGGCTCTCTCCACCAGAGCGAATATTCGCTCTGGAGTGCCGCGACCGGCTGGACTGCGTGCGCGCGACGGATAGTTTTCACGCCTGCTTCAGAAAGCCCGAAGTGCTTGACCTTACCTTGCTGAATCAGTTCCTTCACCGCTCCTGCTACATCCTCGATCGGCACGTTCGGGTCAACGCGGTGCTGATAGTACAGATCGATGACGTCGGTCTTGAGCCGCTTGAGCGAGCCCTCGACTGCTTCCTTGATGTGCTCTGGCCGGCTATTGAGGGCATTCCACTTGCCTCCGTCCTCCGGATTCGGCGCCCAGCCGAACTTGGTTGCGATCACCACCCGGCTGCGGAATGGAGCAAGAGCTTCGCCGACGAGTTCTTCGTTGGTGAATGGACCATAGACTTCGGCAGTATCGAAAAACGTGACGCCGCGTTCGACCGCCGCCCGAATCAGGGAGATTCCCTCCTGCTTGTCAACCGCCGGACCCAAGCCAAAGCTCAGTCCCATGCAGCCCAGCCCAATGGCTGATACTTCCAGATTGCCTTTTCCAAGTTTGCGATTTTGCATGTTCCTCATCCTTTCCAGAAAGCTATAGGCGTAATGATTGCGGAAGGCAGCCTAGTAATGTTCCCAGACAACTCTCCAATGTTCATCCGGGCTCGACGACTTTACGATGAGCTGTTTGCCCGAGAGCTCGAACACGCGCGGCAGATCTTTGCCGACAAGTTTTCGCACCAGTGATCCCTCGACGTGGAAGGTGAAGCGGTGAGCGCGCTCGTCAATGTCATATGTGCCAAAGGAGGCCTCGTAACCGCCCTGTGCGTATTGCACCGGCGCAGCGTTGGTAGCTGCCTGCGAGTCGGCCTGCGGATTCCGGTACATCACCTGGACCGACATGTGGCCGTCGCGGGTGTAAACCAGCAGCCCGGTACAGTCGGCCCGGTGAATTTTACCGTCCGCACCTTGCTCTTCGAGCCAAACCAGCCGCCACGCTCCGATAAACCGGTTCTGGATAGCCTCATTCCCACCGCGATCCGGGGTGCCGGATAGCGTCGTGGTCGTCATACTCATGAGCAACGAGACTGCGCAGAGCGAAAGTAGTTTTTTCATGTCCGGTCCTCATCGTGTCTCGCTTCGGACTGTTTTTCCAGGTTTGCGCTTTTGCATTGTCCCTTCTGCGCTTCGAAATTCGGTCTGCTCACGGGCAGCACAGCTAAAGCATACTTTTCGTGCCCTTGGTCTCCTTGCCTATTTCGATGAAGTTGTTGCCGGATTCTCCGAAGTCTATCAGGAGCAGGTCATGCGGTTCTGGATGCCGACGAGCAGAGAGCACCCGGGCAGAGCACGATTCCGGGAGTCTGCGTTGGCGACCCTTGCAGCCGTACACCAGTGAGACCGGTGCGGGCAAAACAAAACCGCCGGACCTGAGGGTTTCAGGAGCCGGCGGCTGTCTTTACTTCTACCTCGTGCTATGTCTGCCGCGACTAGGTCTGGATGATGCGCGGCGTGATGAAGAAGATCAGCTCCTGGTTGGAGGTGCTGACAGTCTGCCGCTTGAACAGGTTGCCCAGGTACGGGATGCTGCCCAACAGCGGTACCTGCTGGACGTTGACTGAGTTCTGCGTCTGGATCACGCCGCCGATGACCACCGTGCCACCGTCGGTCACGAGGACCTGGGTGGTGGCCTGCTGGGTAATCAGCGTCGGGTTGCCCTGGACGGTGCGGCCGAAGTCAGGCGTGGTGTTTTCCACATCCACGTTCAGGAAGATGGTGCCTTCCGACGTGATCTGGGGAACTACCGTCAAGCGCAGGAACGCGTCCACATACGTTACCGTGGGCGGTCCGCCCAACTGCGCCTGGGTCACGATGGGTACGCGCACGCCCTGGCGAACCAGAGCCTGAATGTTGTTCTGCGTGACCACTCGCGGACGGGAAAGAATCTTCAGCAGCCCGCGCGATTCCGCCATGGTGAGGATGGCATCAATGCGCACATTGTTGCTGGCATTGACGAAGGTAAGACCGCTGCTCGGACTGGTAACCGGCAGGTTCGAGAACAATGGAATCTGGCTTCCCCCTGTGGTGCTGCCGGCCGTGATATAGCCCGGGGTCAGACCGCCCACTGTGGTCGGCGAAGTCCCGACTGCAGAGGCGCCGCCGATCGCGGTTTTTCCGTCGCCCCAACCGAAACCAAGCTGGGTTCCGATATCGCGGGCGAAGCTGCGGGTTGCAGCCACGACGCGGGCTTCAATTTCCACTTCCTGGGTCTTGCGGTCGAGCTGGGTCAGGAGGCGGTCGATCGCCGGCATCACCGAAGGAATGTCCTGGATGATCAGAGCATTGGTCCGGTCGTCGGAGATCACGTCGCCGCGCTGGGTGAGGAAGTTCTTCACCGTGGGGACGACATCCTTGGAGTGGGCGTAGCTCAGGAAACGGGTGACCGTGACCTTGTCCACCGCCAGGGCCTCGGCTTCAATCTGGGCGCGCCGTGATTCAGCTTCCTTGCGCATGGTCTCGACGGTCGCGATGCGGAGTACATTGCCTTCCAGCTGCCGCGACAGATCGTTGTTCTTCAGAACGATGTCCAGCGCCTGGTCCCACGGCACGTCGTCGAGCACGATGGTCAGAGTGCCCTTGACGTTGGGGTCAAGAACAACGTTCAGTCCGCTGATCTCGTGAATCAGGCGGAAGAAATCTTTCAGGTCCACATCCTTCAGGTTGACCGAGATGGGTTCGCCGGTGTACTTCGGGCCGGTGATGGCGGGCGCTTGCGCAGCCTGCACTTTCTGCTCGGCGGCCATGTTCACGGCCGGTTGCAGACCGCTGGACTGCATGGCGGCGCTGGGCGGAGGCAGCAGGTTGCCGTCGGGGCGGGCGGCGAACTTTCCGGCGGCCGCGGTGGCACGCACGGAAGGATCGATCACCGCCGGCTTGGTATCGTCGGCCGTCGCTGAATCCTTGGGCCGATAAGAAGGTTCGATGAAGGCGAAATCGGTGGCGCGAGCCGAGGTCTGGGTCATGAGCTCTGGTCAACGAAGCCTGGACCAGCTTGGCTTCCTTGGCCGGCGCGACAATCTCGGCGACCGGCGGCGCGACCGCAACTTCACTCTTGGCCACGGCGGGCTGTGCGCCTTGCTACCAGCGACTGCGGCGCCGCTTTGGCCACTGCTGCCTTGGTGTACAGCTTCAGGACCAGCGAATTATCGCTGCCCGGCACCAGTTCGTGCCGGCACGCCTGGGTCAGATCGACCACGATGCGAGAGGTGGGAGTGCTCCGGCCGTCCATGCCGAGGCGTACGTCCTTCACGCCGTCGCCGTTGACGCTGATCAGGCCATGCGCGGTGGCGACTACCGTATTCGGCAGATCGACCACGATGCGGGCCGGATTGTCCAGCGTGCTCAGCCGCGGTTGCACAGTGCCCTGGGCCCT
Source organism: Terriglobia bacterium (assembly GCA_963699935.1). Lineage (GTDB taxonomy): Bacteria > Acidobacteriota > Terriglobia > Terriglobales > Acidobacteriaceae > JAIQFF01. The sequence continues at coordinate 459,745 of CAVOVU010000006.1, read as the reverse complement.
GATCTCCACGCTGACGCCGTCGGCGGTGCGCACGACGTTTACCTTCTGCAGTGCGGCGTGCTTCGGAGCGTCCGTGCCCGCGCCCTGCGTCTGGGCCGAGGCGGTAATGAGCACCATTACCAGCATCGGCACTAAAACTGTCAGAAATTGCTTTCGCATTTCGCTCTCCCCACGGGCTTTGCCGCTTGGCTCGCCCCGTATCTTTCTCGCAAGATTCGCTTCTGCCGGGTTCCCGGCTAAACATCCCCGCCGCCCTAGACTGCTGACGTCGTAATCTTCTTGGTCACTTCCCGGGTCATGGCCTTGCCCAGGCGGTCCTGAATGGTTTCCTTGAAAATGATCGAATCGCCGGTAATCTTGACCACGTAGCCGTTGAACACCGGATCGTTCTCCCGCAGGAAATACGCCTTGTTCAAGCTGTTGACCACGACCGCGATCATTCCTGAGTCAGCTTTCACTACACCCTTAAGATTGATCTGGTCGATGGCCAGGCAGCGCTTTCCGACGCTGCAGCCCGATCCCATCATGCTGCGATTCACCACCGGGCTCACGAAGGGATCCCGACGGCTGGACAGATTGATCTGCTTGGGCGCATCCGCTTTCGCCTTCGCGGGTTGCTTCTGGTTCTCCACCGCGATCTGCTGTTTGGGCTGCGATTTCTTGTGTCCGGCGACCGGCTTCACCCTGGCCGGGATGCTGCTCGTCTTCCTGGCTGAGTGCTGGGCCGGGCCGCTGGCCGGCAGGGCTGGATTGGCCGCGCCTCCCCGTGAGGGCGCCACCGCAGCTTTCGAGGTGGCCGCTGGTTGGTGCTGAACGGTCTTCAGCGTGTCCCGCGTGTTGTTGACAGCGTTCGGGCTCTGCCCCCAGGCAGTTCCCGCCACCATCCCCAGGAAAACAATTCCAGTCGTCAGCTTCATATGGTCCCCTGCTTTTTCGCCGCCGCGGCCTGACCCGGTTTTCCGGGCGCGCTCGCTGCCGGTGCCATGTCATGACTGTAGAAGGTGGTGGCCGTGCAGGTGGCCACTACGCTCTCGTTTGGCGCGTACTGATAGGTATGCTTCGCCTTGGCCTCGGAGGGTTTCTTGGTGGTTGCCACCATCAGCCCCGAGACATTGACGATGCGCTCCAGCTTGCCCACTTTGTCGAAGAAATTCAGCATCGAGTAGTACGGGCCGTCGAGTTCCATCTCGAAGGGCACCTCGGTGTAGTATTCCTTGGCTGCGGTCGGCCTGGCGGTATAGCGGCGCAGTTCGATCCCGGCTTTCATGGCCTCGGCGTTCATCATCTTCATGAAGCCCGGCACTTCCTTCTCATCGGGCACGATCTTGCGCTCGATCTCCAACTGCTGTTTGAGGCTGGCCAGTTGGCGTTCGATGTCCACCAGCTTGGGCCGGTAAGACTCCAGTTCCGCGTTTTCGCGGAGCTTGGTCTCGAGCGCAGCCTGCGCCGCCGCATTGGCTTCGCGCTGGCTCTTGAACACGGTGTAGTACAGGGCTCCGGAAAGCACCAGCCCCACGCCCACCATGGCTGCCCACTGTTTAATGCCCGACATTTCGCTAAAGTTGGCCATATTTTCCCGCCTCCCTAGGACTTCGCCTTTTCGCAGGTCAAGGTGAAATTGAAAGCCTGCATTTCTTTAAAAGTGTCGTCCTGGTAGGTCTCTTTGATTTCGATATTGGTGAAGTATCCGGTCTTCTGCAGATTGGAAATCAGACTGGCTACCGCGTCCGTGCTCAGGGCCATGCCGTCGATATCGACGCTGGTGCCCGAGTCCTTCATGCTGTTCAGCCAGACCGCCTCGGTGTTGTTCACCGTCTGTCCAACCGTGTTCAGCAGGTTGACCGGGCCGGCCTGGGCGGCGCGCAACTGGTCGATCACATCCACCCGGCGCTTGTAGTTTTCGGCCTCGCGCTGGCGCTCCATGTAGCGTGCCTTGACGTCGGCCAGCTCAGCGTTCTTCCGCATCGCCACTTCCATCTTGGCGGCGATGTCCCGGTGCTGTTTGTCCAGCTGGTACCAGTAGCCGGCATTGACCAGGGCAGCCAGGACCAGCACCACCAGGACCTTCACCTTCGGAGAGCCTACGTCACCCACTTCCATGACGGCGGCCGCCGAAGCTGCGGATCGCTTGTTCTTTCCCTTACTTTGTGCACCCAGCAGGTTGATTCGGATCATAAGTCTTCAAAACTCCTTAAGGCCAAGCCCACTGCAACCGCCAACTGGCCCGCGTTCTGCTCGATCAACTGCACTCCCGGCCCTTCCGTCGGCAGGCCGATCTTCTGGAACGGATTGAAGATCTCCACCGGCAGTGAAAACTCCTGGCGCAAGGCCTCGACTAAACCGGGGACCTTGGACGAGCCCCCCGCCAGATAAATCTTCTCGATATGCTCGCCCGCCGAACTGGCGCGGAAGAAGTCGAACGTCTTCTGAATTTCGAGCACGATGATCTCGGTCACCTGCTGCAGGATCGGCGTCTTGGCGTCTTCACTCACCGTGCCCACCTTGTGGCCCAGCTTCAGCGACTCCGCGTCGTCGAAGCTCAGATCCAGTTCCTTCTGCAGTGAATCGGTGTACTGGTGCCCGCCCACGCTCACGTCGCGCGGGAACAAAGGCGTCGTGCCCTTCACGATGTTGATGTTCATCACGCTCGCGCCCAGGTTCAACAGAGCCACCACCTGTCCTGGCGCGGGTTCGTAGTTGTACTCGTAGCAGTTCTGCAAGGCCAGGGCATCGATGTCCACAATAGCCGGAGTCTTGCCTGCCATCGAGAGTACGTTGGTGTAGTTGAGAATCTTGTCTTTCTTGACAGCCACCAGCAGAACGTCCATCTGCGGGTTGCCGGCGTCTTCAGAAAGGATCTGGTAGTCCAGGTTCACGTCGGCCAGATCGAAGGGAATATGCTGCGCGGCTTCCTTCTCGATGGTCTCGGCCAGTTCCTGGTCGCTCATCGAGGGCAGCGAGATCTTCTTCACGATCACCGAGTGCCCGCTCACCGCCGTGGCCACGGCCCGCGCCTTGATGGCGTTGTCCAGGAACAGCTTTGAGATCGCGCTCGACACCGTGCCGGAATCCACGATCATGGAGTCCACGACGATATCCGGCGCCAGCGGTTCCAGGCCCAGGTGCGCCACTTCGATGCCGTTGCGCCCTTTTCTAAGCTCCACAGCCTTGATGCTCGAGGAGCCTACATCCAGACCAACAATCGTTTTCGATCCGAATCCAAACATGTGCCCGCCTTTTACAGTTGCCCGGCAGCCTTACCAGCCGCCTTCGGTTTCCTCTTGCTCTTGACTTCCATCTGGGTTGACTTCTCTTCCATCCACTGGTCCAGCCTCGATTTCTTGAAGCGCCAGCGGTTCCCCAGCTTGAAAGCCGGAATCTTCTGTTCGCCTACGTACTTGTAAAGCGTGTCCGGACTCACTCCCAGGTATTGCGACGCCTGGCGAATGTTCATCACTTCCCGCGAGTCGGCCATAGTTCCAAACCCTTTCCACAGATTTCAGGCCCGGTATCGGGCAAACGTTGGGAGAAAATTCCTCGTACAAAATTGCGTTCGAGTGAATTTAGGTGTGCTGAGCATATATCAACCCCGAAAGTGCCAAGGTCAAGGCGTATCTTCGGGTTTTACCGGGTTTTATACCTGTTTTCTGGAAATGGACTCGGCGGGAGTTACACCTTGATACTATAGATAGCGGTTATATGTATGTCGGGTACAACTAATAGCTGTGTTTATACAGTCGGTTCGAGCGGTACCCCCATTGCGTAACCAAAGTACTAGAGACGTTACTCAGGTATCTGGACATACGGGAAGGGGTGAAAAACCGTAATTGGCACTTAGCAATTGGCATCTGGCCTCAGACACGCCTACCAAGTTCCGGCTCCGGACTGGCTAACTGCCAAGTGCCAATTGCTAAGTGCTGTTTCTAATACTCCGACAGCTCTTTCATGGCCTGGAACAGGTCTGCGGTCTGGGGCAGGATGGCGTTCTCCAGGTCGGGGTGGTAGGCCACGAAAACGTCCATGGCGGCCACCCGGCGGACGGGAGCATCCAGGTGCTCGAACATCTGGTCGGCGATGCGGGCGGCGATTTCGGCCCCGTAGCCCCAGCTCAGGGTGTCTTCGTAGGCGACCAGCGCTCGGTTGGTCTTTCGTACCGAGGCGGCGATGGTTTCCCAGTCGAAGGGATTCAGGCTGCGCAGGTCTATCAACTCGGCTTTTACTCCGTGCTCGCGCTCCAGTTTCTGAACCGCCTGTAGAGCTCGGGGAACGACCGCACCATAGGTGACTACAGTAAGGTCGGTTCCCGCCTGCACCACTTTGGCTTTTCCGAAAGGCACCATGTAGTCCGGGCCGGGGTAAGGCGCACGGCCGTAAGTTTCGCGGTAGAGCCGCTTGTGTTCAAGGAAAAGGACGGGATCGTCGCAGCGGATAGCCGTTCGCAACAGGCCTGCAGCATCGAGCGCATTCGATGGAAACACCACCCGCAGCCCGGGAATGTGGGTGAATACACTCTCGCCGCACTGGGAATGATAGATGGCTCCGCCGGTCAGGTAGCCGCCAATGGCCACGCGAATGACGCAGGGCGCGGAGAACGTGTTGTACGAGCGCCAGCGGATCAACGGCAGCTCGCTGCGCAGCTGCATCATGGCGGGCCAGATGTAGTCAAAGAACTGGATCTCAACCACCGGCTTCAGTCCACGCTGGGCCATACCCGTGGCGCGGCCCACGATGTTGGCTTCGGCGATAGGAGAGTTGAATACCCGGTCCGAGCCGAACTCAATCTGCAATCCCGCGGTCAGCTTGAAGACGCCGCCCTTGCCCTTAACCAGTTTCTGCTTGAGATACTCTTCGCGGCTGCAGTCGGCGACATCTTCCCCGAAGATCACGATGCGTTCATCGCGCCGCATCTCGTCGCGCAAGGTGGCGTTGATCAGGTCGGCCATGGTCTTGGGCGCCGTTTTCTTGCCGTCAGCGGCCGCCGCCTCGGGTTTGGACGGCGCGGGCTGGGTTTCGAAGGCGGACGAGGTGGGATCAAGGTTCGGTGAATACACATACAGCAGCACCTTGTCGGGAGAGGGTGCCGGCGCCTGCAGGGCGCGGTCAACCGCGACCTGCAGATCGTCATCGACCTGCTTCTCCAGGCGGTTGATGCTCTTCTCGTCGAGAATGCCCTCGCGGATCAGGAACATCTGCATGCGGGTGATGGGATCGCGCTGGGCATCGCGCTGGCGCTCGACATCGGGCCGGTAAAGCCGCTCGTCATCGGAAAGTGAATGCGAGTAGGGCCGGATCACGTGCGCATGCACAAAAGAAGGACCATGCCCCGCGCGGCTGTGTCTCACGGCGCGTACAAACGCCGCATAGCTCGCGACCGGGTCGGTCCCATCCACCTCTTCGAAATGAAAGTTGGGAAAGCCGCTGACCAGCCGGGAAATGCTTCCGCCCGCCGTCTGCACCTCGACCGGCACCGAGATGGCATACCCATTGTCTTCGACGACAAAGATCAGCGGCAGCCGGGAATTGGAGGCAGTGTTCAGCGCCTCCCAGAATTCTCCCTCACTGGTAGTGCCTTCGCCCAGTGAAACGTAAGTAATCTCATCGCCGTGGAATTTGACATCCTTGAATTGCCGGTAGTCGCCGGTGGCTTTGCGGGCGGCGTCAGGATGAGCGGCGTAATAGCGTCCAACCTCGGCACAACCCACGGCCTGCAGAATCTGTGTGCCGGTGGGCGAGGAGCCGGTAACAATATTGAGATCGGGGAGGCTCCAGTGGGAGGGCATCTGCCGCCCGCCGGAACTGGGATCGTCGCCCGAGCCTACCGCCTGTAACAGCATGTCGTAGGCGGTCCCGCCCAGGGCAAGGCAAAGCGCCCGGTCGCGATAGTAGGGGTAGAACCAGTCGTATCCCGCCTTCAAGGCGAGGGCCGCCGCCACCCCCACGGCTTCATGTCCGGCGCCGGAGATCTGGAAGAAGATCTTCTGCTGGCGCTTGAGCAGGATTTCGCGGTCGTCCACCCGCCGCGAGGTGTACATGTGGCGGTAGGCTTCGACCAGCTGTTCGCGGGAGAGACCTTCGTAGGTCTTCCCGGTTTTCTTGACATCGCGTTCGGATACTGCGGCCGCTTTCGGGTCAGTCTTAGTGGTGGCCATCCGGCTCCCTTCGATGCAAGAGTACAAGCCGCGTTTGCATTGTAAATCCTGGGCCGGAGTTCCGAATATACTGAATAGTTCAAATATTCAACCGCCGAGCCCGCCGAGATCGCCAGGAAAACCCCTCCTTGGTTTCCTCGGCGATCTCGGCGTACTCGGCGGTAGAACTACTCTTTGCATGATCAAATTCCATCGTCCGTTCGATCCTCATCAAATTCGCCTGCTGATTTTCGACCTTGACGGTACCTTGATCGACTCCCGCCTCGACCTGGTGCATTCGGTCAATGCCACCCTGCGCCACATGAAACGTCCCGAACTGCCCGACGATGTGATTGCCAGCTACGTCGGGGATGGAGCGCCCGCGCTGATTGGCCGCGCTCTGGGCAAGGAGGCCGGCGACGAGAAGCTGGTGCGCTCGGGCCTGGAGTACTTCCTGGCTTACTATCGCGAACATAAACTGGACCACACTCACCTGTACGAAGGCATCAGCGAAGCCCTGGCGAGTATGCAGAATTCGCACAACGGCCTGCCCCGCAAGATGGCCGTGCTTTCGAACAAGCCAGTGAACCCCTCGCGGGCGATCGTCGAGGCCCTCGGGCTGGGCAAGTTCTTTCCCCTGGTCTATGGCGGTAACAGCTTTGCCACCAAGAAGCCCGATCCAGAAGGCGCGCAAACCATCCTGCGGGAAACGGGTTCGGCGCCCCAGCAAGCCCTGATCGTGGGCGATTCCGGGGTGGACGTTCTCACCGGCCGCAACGCCGGGACCTGGACCTGCGGCGTGACCTACGGCTTCGCTCCGCACACCCTGCACGACGCCGCCCCGGACGTGCTGGTGGACCGGCCGGGTGAACTGGCGCAGCTGTTCGCTGGTGCGCCCGATTTCTGACTCCGTGTCCTCCGTGGTTCGCGAATCAGTAGAACCACGGAGGACACGCAGGGCACAGAGTTCGTCATCCGATATTTTGAAAGCGCGGGCAATCATCGCCTTCTCCGTGTCCTCAGTGTCCTCCGTGGTTAACTCTGTTCCGGCAATCATCAGCTAAACTCCATCGAGGATGCCCAAACCGCCAAAGCCAGCCAGCTTTACTCCCGCCGAACTGCGCAAGTTGCGCAGCCTGAAAGATCCCTATGGCATCCAGCGTCACCTCGACGACATGCCGTACCATCTGGCTGACACAGCCTGGTCTCCGCGGCGCGTGCTGCGCGAAGATACCGCGCACTGCCTGGAGGGCGCCATCTTTGCCGCAGCCGCCCTGCGCGCCAACGGCTTCCCTCCCCTGCTGCTGGACCTTGAAGCCGAACATGACACCGATCACGTTCTCGCCCTTTACCGGGTGAAGGGCCACTGGGGCGTGGTGGCGAAATCCAACTACACCGGCTGCCGCTATCGCGAACCGGTCTATCGCTCCCTGCGCGAACTGGCCATGAGCTTCTTCAATCTCTATTTCAATCTGCGGCGGGAGCGGACCCTGCGCACATTCTCCCGTCCGGTAAACCTGGCCCGCTTCGATCATCTGCACTGGATGACCACGGAGAAACCCGTGTGGTTCATCGTGGATCACCTCTTCGAAGTCCACCATTACAAACTGCTGCGGCCCGGGATGGCCGGGCGCTTACATCGCATCGATGAGAGGCTCTATCGGGCCGAGACGCTGGGGAAGGCGGAGAAGTCGCGCTGATGACGCCGGACCGAAGATCTACCGTGGGCGATCGCCCCTGAACTCAGAATCAACTCAGTTAACGATAGCCCACGCGAACCGTGTAGAGGTTTGCCGCGCGTCAGCTATGCTTGCCGCATTGGCTCTTTATGAATTGCCTGGTCCACGTGATGGTCGCGGCTGCTTTCGTCTTGCCTGCTGTCTCGCAGACGGCTAACCCTAAACCGGCGACCAGCGGCAAAAACCACACGGTTATTCTTGAGTCGGACGGCGGATCATTCGCCATCGAGGGGCCCAGGAACTGGATTGCCGACCGGAAGGTCGGACACCGCCTTAAGGTGTGCTGCGTCTATTACGAAAAGGGGCCCTGGGACACCGCGGAAACCATTCTGTATCCCAACATCGTGACCAAGGGGCCGGGGCGGGCAACGCTCCAGGAGTTGATGGATTCGGACCTGGCAACATTTCGCAAAGACAATCCCGGAATGACCTATGTCGATGGCGACATCCCCTTCAATGGGCGAACTGCCAAGGTGCGCTACTTCCACGGCGTCAACCAGGGTTCTTCCGAGGCCGTGGCCTACATCGACGAAGAGAAAATCATTGCTCTCGTGGTGCTGAGCTCGAAGACCGAAAAGGGGTTGGTCAAGGCCCTACCCCTGCTGGCGGAGACCCTGGAGACCTACAGGTACGGGGTCAAAGCCGTGGCCGCCCATTGAGATGGCCCGCATCGCCTATCGTGACCACTCTAGTTAGGTGTTTACACCAAGTATGACCCAGGAGAGTTCCCCAGGGCAGTTTCCTGGGGTTGTGAGTGTAATCGCGATATTTCTCCAATCTTAAGACCGTTACGGCATGTCAAAACTGGACGGAAACGACTCCGCCTTGCGGCGAAGCTATTCGGAACTCATTGAGTTGGTGCGATGGCAACGGCTGGACAAACGCCATATCGCGGAGGGACACGAAACACCATACTCCGCCTGGAAGATGACATATTCGTGTTCCCCGCTAACGGACCTTTTCCTCCCGAAACCAGGAAGTAATCAGATGCAGCAGGCAATGCACCAAAAGTTGCATGTGCACGTCGCTGTCCCAGGGATAGTCAATGTAGACGAGATACGGCGGTGGGCCGCCCGTCGATCCTTGCTTGCACGTAGTCCGCTCTTAGCATGCGTGGCCATACGCGACCTTGACCCAGAGCAGTGATCAGCAGAAGGTTGGCGTAGAACAACGGCCATCGGCCGTTCGATGATCAGCGATGCGACGGCGGCTACAGACGAGAAAAGCCATAGCGCGTGTGTCAGCGCACATGTTTGGAAAATCTGTATGGCGTTTGTGCTTGATAAAAGCACAATGCACAAAACCTCATAGGCATACAGTTTCCGCTCCGATTGCCGGGCATGCGACGTACATTCCTAAGCCACGATTCTGCGCTCGTCGCCACGTCGGACGGCAACACAGTCAGAAATGGCGCGAAATAGCCATACCATAGCGAGTACAGCGCCAAGATCTGCCGTCAAAGTCATGTACTCCAGCGTAGGCGAGAAGAAAAGGACTTCTATATTACTGTTGTATAACAGGCGTTTACACTCACGACCTGAGTCAATACGCGAAATTGCGATCTTGCATCCGCGATTTGCGCCCGGCCGGCGAACCGATTCAGACACTCTGGTCACGAGCGCCCTGAGAATCATTGAAGTTTCTGGCACAAGTGGCCGATCATCCCGGCGAGCCTGGTTATGGATCGCATACACATTCCTGAACGCCTGGACCCCAGCAGCCGCATTGGCGATGCCGAACCAGATCGCCTGGGACAGAAGGGCAAGAGCCGCCGCAAGAAAATCAAAGCTCCAGCTTCCCCAACACCCGATGCCTTGACTGAGACTGAGAAGGATGACGAGTCTCATCAACTGGATGAGCTTGCCTGACTTACGGTAGCTACCGATCAGCGGCGAGCCGGTCGCAACCTTCGGAATATTTGCCTGCCCCGCGTTCCGGAATACAATTCCTACATGAAGTCCCGCCTCCTGATGCTGTTGCTGTGCGCGCCCCTGACATGGGCGCAAAGCGCGCCCGACATGGCCTCGGCGCCGCATTACCGGCAGTTGCTGGCCAACGATCAGGTGCGCGTGTTCGCGCTCACGCTGCGGCCTCTGGAACGGACCATGGCGCGGCACGATAGCAACTTCCTGGTGGTTGCGCTGCTCGATTCCGACGTAGTGATCTGGCCGGAAGGAGAATCGGACATTGTCGATTTTCACTTCAACCAGGGCGACGTGCGCTTCTACTCCGGCGGACGGGCGCTGGGCATCCGCAACGACCGCACCACCGAATATCGCAACCTCACCGTCGAATTTCTCGATCCCAAAGTGACGAACTACGGCTACCAGGCCTACTCCGGCGGGTTGGACTATGGGCCCGCTTCCATTGGCCCGCCGGTCGATCCTCACGCCAGGTTCATGAACTCGATTTCGCTGGGCCCGGTCACGGTGAGTGACGTCCAGCTGCTTTCCCGCGATCCGCTTCCACCGCCGGAGAAACCCGGCGCGGAGCTGCTGGTTCCAGTCACTGACATCGACCTGAAGGCCGGAGAGTACGAGAGAATCCGCAAGTCGTCGGGCGACGTGGTCTGGATAGCGGCGGGACGGAAGTCCACATTTCTTAACGCGACAGCGGACGCGGAGAGATTTATCGTTGTGCTATTCAGGACGCCGACTACGGAGTGATTCGTTTTTCCAGCGCTCTCTGACTAAATCGACCTCATGAAACCCGCAGCCACGCTCATCCTTCTTGTTTCTATTTCATGGCCCGCGCTGCCCCAGGACAAGCCGGTGAACGTCGCGTACGCGACCCCGGCCGCAGCGCCGGATCTTTCCCAGGACCAGATTCGCGACCTCATTCGCCAGGCGGCGGAGAAGGACATGGAGAACGACAAGAAGCAGCGCGACTACACCTACATCCAGCGCGAGGAGCAACACAAGCTCGACGGGAAGGACCAGGTCAAATCAAGCGAGTCGCGGACTTACGAAATCATGGTGCTCTACCAGGAGCAGGTGCGGAAGCTGATTGCCAAAGACGACAAGCCGCTCAGCGAAGGCGATGCCCGGAAAGAAGACGACAAGATCCAGAAGATCATTGAGAAACGAAAGAACGAGAGCGACGACGACCGCCGCAAGCGTCTGGAGAAACAAAACAAGGAGCAGGAACAGGGACGCCAGTTCGTGAAAGAAATTGCCGACGCTTACATTTTCCACTTCGTCGGGGAGGAAGATCTCAATGGACGCAAATCTCAGGTAATCGATGCCGCGCCGCGTCCCGGCTACGAACCGCGCATGAAAGACGCGAAGTTCCTGCCCAGGTTCCGCTTTCGCGTATGGCTGGACGAAGCCGAAAAGCAGTGGGTGAAGCTCGATATTCAATGTATCGATACCGTCTCGGTGGGCCTGTTTCTGCTGCGTTTGCACAAAGGTTCAAGCATTCAGATCGAGCAGGTGCGGGTGAATGACGAAGTCTGGCTGCCCCGGCACGTTGCTCTGAAGCTGGACGCGCGCCTGGCCTTGCTGAAAGGCCTGAATATCAGCGAGGATGTGACCTTCCGCGACTACAGGAAGTTTCGCACCGACACGAAGATCACGATCGGGGAAGTGCAGGGGCAGCACTGATTCGCTGCGGGAGAGCCCTCAATGATTGTCCTTATCGTTGTCGTTGGAGTCCTTGCCATCTGAATCCCCATCCGTGGAATCGCTGGAGCCCGAGAGTTCGAGCTTTTCCAGGTCGGCCTTGTGGTCACGCGCGAACTGCATATTTGCAGGATTCACAAATGCAGGGGGCTTTCCCTTCAAGTCCTGGGCTGCGTTGGCCATCCCCGCGGTCACCACGGTCATTGGGATCAGCACGAACTCCCGCGCCGTCATTCCGTTGGCCTTGAGGAATGCGGCAATGTGAGGAGATTTTTCCATTAAAGCAGCCTTCTCCATCAGATAGACGTCGGTGTCTTCAACCTTCTTCATCTCCGCCCTCATTACAGGATCGCTGCCGGCCGCCGCCTGCATTTTTTTGGAGAGCGCGGCGTATTTGTTGACCTTGTCCATGGTCAGGATGAAGTCGTGGATGGCGGGTTCGTCGGGATTGGGGCCCTTGGCCGCAGGCTTCGTACTTTGCGCGGGAGAAAGGCAGGCTGCTGACACCACGATGAGAAGGCTGAACAGGCGGAGGACTGCTCGATTCATGGATTCTCCTGGAAACATGGAATGTGAAGAATGGATTTGTTGCGGATGGCTAACCCTTTTTCTCGGCCACTTCCAGCCGGGTCTCGGCGCGCTTGAGAGCGTCTTCGGCGTGAGTGAAATCCGCCTCGGTCTTGCCCGTCTTCAAGGCTGCTTCGGCCTTCTGCTTCGATTCCTGGGCGCGCTTCACGTCAATCTCTTCCGGACGCTCAGCGGTTTCGGCCAGGATCGTGACCTTGTCCGGAAGCACCTCGGCGAAGCCCCAGGCCACGGACAGATAGTGGGTCTGGCCGCCTTTGCGATAACTGATTTCACCCACCGCCAACTCGGTAATCAGCGGCGCGTGGCCGGGCAGGATGCCCAGGTATCCGTCCTTGCCAGGAATCTGGATTTCCTCCGCCACATCCTTCACCACCATTTTTTCCGGGGTGACGATCTCGAGTTGGAATGAATCAGTCATCAGTCATCAGTCGTCAGTCTTCAGCAAATCACCAGAATTCTTCAGCCTCGGTCGTACCTGACGACTGACGACCGACGACTGACGACTGCTCTTACGCTGCTTTCATCTTCTCTGCTGCTTCCAGCACTTCCTCGATCGTGCCCTTCATGTAGAAGGCCTGTTCCGGGATGTCGTCGTACTTGCCTTCGGCGATGCCCTTGAAGCCTTTCACCGTGTCGGCCACTTTGACGTAACGTCCCGGCGAACCGGTGAACTGCTCGGCCACGTGGAACGGTTGCGAGAGGAAGCGTTGAATCTTTCGCGCCCGCGCCACGCTGATCTTCTGGTCTTCGCTCAGTTCGTCGATGCCGAGAATGGCGATGATGTCCTGCAGGTCCTTGTAGGTCTGCAGAATTTTCTTCACCGCCTGCGCCACATCGTAATGCTCCTGGCCCACGATGCGGGCATCGAGAATGCGCGAGCTCGAGGCCAGGGGATCGACCGCCGGATAAATTCCAATTTCGGTCAAGGCGCGCGAGAGCACCGTGGTGGCGTCAAGGTGGGCAAACGTCGTGGCCGGAGCGGGATCGGTGAGATCGTCGGCGGGCACGTAGATGGCCTGCACCGATGTCACGGAACCTTTTTTGGTGGAGGTGATCCGTTCCTGCAACTCGCCCATTTCCGTGGCCAGGTTCGGCTGGTAGCCCACGGCGCTGGGCATGCGGCCGAGCAGCGCGGAGACTTCCGATCCGGCCTGGGTGAAACGGAAAATGTTGTCGATGAAGAGCAGCGTGTCCGCGCCTTCTTCGTCGCGGAAGAATTCAGCGACGGTCAGTCCGGTCAGCGCCACCCGCAGACGCGCGCCGGGCGGCTCGGTCATCTGTCCATAAATCAGGGCCGCCTTGGACTTCGATGGATCGCCGGGCTTGATGACGCCCGACTCAGTCATTTCCAGCCAAAGATCGTTGCCTTCGCGGGTCCGTTCGCCGACGCCGGCGAACACGGAGTAGCCGCCGTGCTGCTTGGCCACGTTATTGATCAGCTCCTGAATGAAGACAGTCTTGCCCACGCCGGCGCCGCCGAACAATCCAATTTTGCCTCCCTTCAGAAAGGGCTGGATGAGATCGACAACCTTGACCCCGGTTTCAAACATTTCGGCGGTCGTGGCCTGGTCCTCAAACAGCGGTGCGGGACGATGGATGGGCATGGTCTTGCTGTGCTCGATCGGCCCCAGTTGGTCCACGGGTTGACCGATCACGTTCATGACACGACCCAGCGTGCCGCGGCCCACCGGCACCGAGATGGGTCCGCCCTGGTCGATGACTTTCATGCCCCGCACCATGCCTTCGGTGGCTTCCATGGCAACGCACCGCACCCGGCCTTCGCCCAGGTGCTGCTGCACCTCGAGAATCACATTGACCGGGTTGGGCACGGTGAATCCCTCGCTCACGACTTTGAGCGCCTCGTAAATCGGCGGCATGGCGCCCTCGACAAACTGCACGTCGACGGCAGGGCCGGAAATCTGGATTACGCGTCCAATTCTCTCTGGCATAAGACCTCAGCTCTTAGCTATTAGCCTTTGGCTTTTAGCTCGGGCTCGAAAACTTCGTTTTAGCAATCACATTCACTTTTGGTTCAGCCAAGAGCTAACAGCTAATAGCTACAAGCTGCTTCACTGCGCTGCTGCTCCACTCACAATTTCGATAATCTCTTTCGTGATCTTGGCCTGCCGGGCCCGGTTCATGGCCAGGGTCAGGGAATCGATCATGTCGGTGGCGTTGTTGGTGGCCGCGTCCATCGCGGTCATGCGGGCTGCGTGTTCTGCCGCCACCGATTCCTGCAGGCCGCGAAAGACCTGTATGGCCACGTATTTGGGCAAAAGAGACCGAAACAGATCCTCCGGCGACTGCTCGTAGATATAGTCCACCGGAGCCGTCGCGAACCTGGCGGCGGCGGCATCAATGTCGCGCGTGTCCGCCGCGCGAATGCCGACGCCCGCGTCTCTCGCAGCTTCAAGGGCGCGGTCTCTTTCCTTTTCCGTCATCCCTTCGGCTTGCTTCACTTCGGCTACGCCTATCTGTTCAATGGGCAGTATCTGTTCCACAATCAGGCGCTGCGCGATTACCGACTTGAACTCGTTATAGAGCAGATACACAGCATCAATTTCTTCTTTAGCGTAGCGTTCGATCACACGCTCGGCCAACTCCGAAGCCAGAGCGTAGTCAATCTTGTTGAAGATCCCGATCTGCTCGCCGACGATGGTGGTTTGCGGCGGCGTTTGCGAATCGGCGGTTCTCGGCTCTGCTGTACGGTAACGGCGCCGCAGAAAATCGCGCCCCTTGCGGCCGATGGTTTCGATCTCGAGGTTCTTGTCCGCCTTGGTCGCGATAAAACGAGCCGCCGCTTTCAGGATATTGGTATTGAAAGCTCCGGCCAGCCCCTTGTCGCCCGTGACCACGATCAGAAGCACGTTCTTTTCGGGACGGCGAGCCAGCAGGGGATGCCGCGGTTCCCCGGTTTCCGGATCGTATATCTCGGCCCGCGACACCAGCGACTTCAAGACGTTGGTCAGCATCTGGGCATAAGGCCGCGCCGCCAGGGCGCGCTCCTGTGCCCGGCGCAATTTCGCCGCCGAGACCATCTTCATGGCCTTGGTGATCTGCCGCGTGTTGGTCACGCTGCGAATGCGCCGCCGGATGTCGAGAATGTTGGGCATGAATCAGTCGTCAGTCGTCAGTCTTCAGTCGTCGGTCGATTTCGGTCGTTGGTCTTTCGCCGTTGGCCTCAAGCTAAAAGCTAATGGCTAAGAGCTAAAAGCTATTTCGCCGCTGCCTGTCTGTCCGCTACGAATGCTTCTTTGCTTTGCTTGATCACTTTGCTCATTTCGGCTTTGAGCGCATCGTCCAAAACTTTTTTCTCCATGATGGTGCGCAGCAGGCCGGGGTTGGTGGCGTCCACATATTTGTAGAGTTCGGCTTCGAACTCGCGCACCTGATCTACCGGGAGATCGTCGAAGAACCCGTTGGTGCCGGCGAAGATGATCAGAATCTGCTTGGAGAAGGGCAGCGGCGAAAACTGTTTTTGCTTGAGCACTTCGACCAGGCGCTGGCCGCGATTGAGCTGCGCCTGCGTGGCCTTGTCGAGGTCGCTGCCGAACTGCGCGAATGCGGCCAGTTCGCGGTACTGCGCCAGTTCCAGCTTCATGCTGCCGGCCACCTGGCGCATGGCTTTGATCTGCGCGCTGCCGCCGACGCGGCTCACGGAAATTCCCACGTTGACGGCCGGACGTACGCCGCTGTTGAACAAGTCGGTCTCAAGGAAAATCTGGCCGTCGGTAATCGAAATCACGTTGGTCGGAATGTACGCCGAAACGTCGCCCGCCTGGGTTTCGATGATCGGCAGCGCGGTCAGCGAACCGCCGCCCATCTTGTCGCTCAGCTTGGAGGCGCGCTCCAGCAGGCGCGAGTGGAGATAGAAAACGTCTCCGGGATAGGCTTCGCGACCCGGCGGACGCCGCAGCAGCAGCGAGATTTCGCGATATGACGCCGCGTGCTTGGAAAGATCGTCGTAAATCACCAGCGCATGGCGCTTGGTATCGCGGAAATACTCGCCCATGGCGCAGGCCGCGTAGGGCGAGATGTACTGCATCGGGGCCGGCTCGGAAGCCGATGCGGCCACCACGATGGTGTAATCCATGGCGCCGGCGTCACTGAGAATTTTTACCACCTGGGCAATCGAAGACCGCTTCTGCCCGATCGCGTTGTAGATGCAAATCAGGTCATTGCCCTTGCTGTTGATGATGGTGTCGAGCGCGACGGCAGTCTTGCCGGTCTGGCGGTCGCCGATGATCAGCTCGCGCTGGCCGCGGCCGATCGGAATCATGCTGTCGATGGCCTTGAGGCCGGTCGCCATGGGCTCGCGCACCGGCTGGCGGTCGATCACGCCCGGAGCCAGGCGTTCCAGCGCAATGAACTGCTCGGTCGCGATCGGGCCCTTGTCGTCGATGGGCTGTCCCAGCGAATTCACCACGCGCCCGACCAGCGCTTCGCCCACAGGCACGCTCATGATGCGGCCGGTGCGCTTGACCTCGTCGCCTTCGCTGATCTCCGTGTACTCGCCCAGCAACACCACGCCCACCTGGTCTTCTTCCAGGTTCATGGCGATGCCGGCCACGTCGTGCGGGAATTCGAGCAGTTCTCCGGCCATGACTTTGTCGAGACCATGCACCCGGGCAATACCGTCGCCCAGGGTGATGACGGTCCCGACTTCGTCCACGGCGATCTTGGATTCGTAGTTCTCGATCTGCTGCCGGATCAGCTGCGTGATCTCGTCTGCTTTGATTTGTGCCATAAAGTCAGCTCTTAGCCGTTAGCTCTTAGCTCTTAGCTTTTCTTCGCGTCCTTTGCGGATTTTCTTTGCGTTCTCTGCGGTTAAGATCTTCGAAACTTTCATTCCCCAATCGACCTAAGCTTTTGGTTCCAGCTAAAAGCTAAAGGCTAAGAGCTAATAGCTTCTCTTATCCGTTCCAGCTGGCCTTTCACCGAACCGTCGTAGATCATGCTGCCCACCTTCACGATGGCGCCGCCGAGAATTGAACCATCCTGCGCGTAGCGGGCGCGGACCTTGTGGCCGGTCAGCTTTGCGACCTGGGCCTCGAGCGCGCTCCGTTCCGGCGCCCCTAACTCCCGCGCACTGATGATCTGGGCTTCGACGAATCCCGTCCGGCGGTTGAGTTCGTGCTGGAATTCTTTCACAATCGGATCGAGAAACTTGATGCGCCGGTGATCGATCAGCACGGCCACAAAATTTCTCACCGGGCGGGAGAGACCGGCGCGGGCGACGATCGCGTCCAGCAAGGCGCGTTTCTGCTCCGCCGGAATCGAGGGAGCCTCCCAGACTTCGCGCAATTCCCGGCTGCCGGCCGCCAACTGGGCCACAGACTGCGCCTCCTGCAATGTCTTCGCCGGGTCCAGGCGCTGGTCAAAGACCACGTCGGCGAAGGCCCGGGCGTAGGTGCTGGTCACGGAAGCCATGCTCTAGTCTCCGTCCTGTCCGGTTTTCGCACCACCACCGGGACTCGGCGAGAGCTCCTTGGCAAACTCGCGGACCAGCGCCTGGTCCGTGGCCGCATCCACTTTGATCTGTCTGGCGGCCAGAGACACCGCCAGATTGGCTGCGTAGGCGGTCAGTTCGCGCCGCGCCAGCTTGGCTGCGGCCGCGATCTCATGTTCGGCAGATTCAACAATTTTGCGCGCATCTTCTTCCGCCGCAGCCTTGATTCGCGCTTCTTCCGCAATCGCTTCTTTCTCCGCTGCGGCACCCATCGCCGCGATTTCTGAATCCAGACGGGAGAGCCGGGTTTCGATTTCAGCCAGGCGCCGGTTGGCATCCTCGCTGGCCTGCCGCGCCTCCTGCATCGCCTTCTGGATTGAGGCCGTGCGATTGCGGAACACATTGGGAAGGTTCTTCTTCGAAAAATAAACTACCGTGCCCGCGACCACCGCAAAATTGAACAGCACGCACAGCCAGTAAGCATGCTCCAGGCTCAACCCGGTGAGCTTCGCCACCAATTGCACCGAGGCCGAGTGCTTGAACTGGTCCTGCTCTTCGCCCGCCGCTTCGCGCGATTCCCTGGCCAGTTCGGCGTTCATGCTGGAGGGCGCTTCCGAACCAGAGGAAGCACTGGCCTGGCCTTGAGCCACATTGCCGGCAACCAGCAGAAGGCCCATGAAAAAGAGAGAGGCCAAAATTGCAGTGGAGTTGCGGCTGACTCTCCCCAGGCGAACTGGCTGGGGACCCGCGGGCGAGTGGCCCGCAACCACACAACCATAACGGATCAGGCGTGGGCCTGGCATCAGTCGCCTCCCGCCGGGCTTTGAGTCGCCGGACGCAGAACAGTACGAATAATCGCAGCCGCCAGTTTCCCGCTCTCCGCCTGCAGGCCGGCTTGTGCGGCTACCCGGTCCTGCTCAATCGCTGCCCGCGCTTTTTCCACCTGGCCCTGCGCCCCGGTTCGCGCTTCGGCCACCGCAGCGGCCCGCGCCTGCAAGGCCAACTGGCGACGCGCTTCCTGACTCTTGAATACTGTCATACGCGCCTCCCGCAAGCGCTGCTCATATTCCGCGGTGCGGGCTTCGGCCTGAGCGATGTCGGCGCGCGCCTTTTCGATCGCGCCTTCGGTCCGGCTATGCCGTTCCGCCAGCACTTTTACCAGCGGTTTGTGAACCACCGCGGTATAAATGCCGAACAGCAACACGATGAAGATGATGGTCGGCACGGACCCGAGCAGTAATCCGCCTAGTTGTCCTAGTATCTCGTCCATTGTGTGCTGATCAGGGTCCAGAGTGTAAGGAGGCTTAAGACCATTGAAAGTAACATGTTACGGACTGAGTGTCAACGCGGCACGAGGGCTGTTTCCAGATTGAAACCGGGCCCTGGAACTATTTCGCGAGATGGTGGAAAGATGCTTGACATCCGGCATAACGGGTCTAGCATGGATGTATCACCTCCGATCCAATCCGGATCGAATGGGCCGATAGCCAAGGAATGTCACCGCTTCTTGGTTGCCGGCCCATTTAAATTTTAGCCATCAGTCGTCGGTCTTCAGTCGTCAGCCTAAATCGACGCTCAATGACAACTATTCCACCACCCACTCCTTACCTTCCGACCACCGACTCCGGCGCTTCCACTTCCAGTTCCACTAGATCCATCCTTGTATTCGCGCGAATAAATTCGCGACTCGCGCCTCCAGCAGCGCCAGCAGTCTTTCCTTCTTTCTGGGGGACGCGCAGATGCACCCGGCTGATCGGGTCTTCGGACAGCATTTCGTCGATCCGGTCCAGCAGTGTGGTCATTCCAGTGCCCTTTGCGGCCGATACATGCACTCTGCTCGCGTCGTCCAGCAGCGACTCGCGCTGCTTGGGAGGCAGCAGGTCAATCTTGTTCATCACCCGCAGGCGCGGCTTGCCGTCGGCCTCCAGTTCCCTGAGCACCTTGTCCACCTGCGCATCCTGCTCTTCCGACAGCGGACTGCTGGCATCTGAAACCTGCAGCACCAGCGAGGCGCGCTGCACTTCCTCAAGCGTGGCTCTAAACGCTGAAACCAGCGTGTGCGGCAGGTTGCGGATGAATCCGACCGTGTCCGAGAGCAGCACCTTCCTTCGCGAGGGCAGCGCCACGGAACGGATCGTGGGGTCGAGCGTGGCAAACATTCGCGGGGACTGCAGCACCGCCGCATGGGTCAGGGCATTGAACAGCGTAGACTTCCCCGCGTTGGTGTAACCGACCAGCGCGACCGTCGCCACCGGCACCGCTTCCCGTCGCGCCCGTTGTTGCGCCCGCACCCGGCGCACGTTTTCGATCTGCTCTTTCACATGGCGGATGCGCCGGTGAATTTTTCTGCGATCGGTTTCGAGCTGGGTTTCGCCAGGGCCCCGGGTGCCGATGCCGCCGCCCAGTTGCGACATCTCGATTCCGCGCCCGCCCAGGCGGGGCAGCATGTACTCCAGTTGCGCCAGTTCCACCTGCAGCTGGCCTTCCCGCGTACGCGCATGTTTCGCGAAAATGTCGAGGATCAGCTGAGTGCGGTCGATCACCCGGGTGTTGACCAGCTTCTCGATGTTGCGCTGCTGCGAGGCCGTGAGGTCGTGATCGAACAGAAGCAGATCGGCGGAGACCGAAGCGGTGGCGCCCGCGATCTCCTCCAGCTTGCCGCTTCCGATCAGGGTGGCGGGATCGGGTCGGTCGCGGTGCTGCAGAAATTCTCCAACGATCTCGGCGCCGGCACTTACCGCCAGAGAGCGCAGCTCGGCCAGCGATTCTTCGGCGCTGAACTCGGGAATGTCCGGGGCTTTGGTCGCCAGCTTCGCGGTGGAACTGTCGCGAGCCGCCTGGGCGGCCGCGGTCAGCGGACCGCTACGAGCCCGGGGGGATGCCGGCCCGCGGGAACGAGTGCGCAGGTCAAGTCCTATGAGAAACGCACGCTCTCGAGGCGCACGGTTCCCGCTCGCCGCCGCGTTGCGTCCTACGTCGCTGCCTTTGCTGCTGGTTTTACGCAAGGATCTGGATTGTGGACTGCTCAATGGTCTGGATTCCAACTCAGCACTTGGCAATGGCACTTGGCAAGCTCGGCCTTTGCCAAATGCTGATTGCCAACTGCCAAGTGCTGCTTGCCAGGTAGCGCTTCATCCTTCAGTACCGGAGGGACGCGGCATCGCCGCCGCTTCCCCACTCGCCGGGGCGCCCGCCGATGCCGCCAGGACGGCCGGCTTCTCGCCGTGGCCATGCAGGCTCTTTCCCATGGCGATCGTGGAGATGGCATGTTTGAAGATCAGTTGCTCCTGGTTGTTGGTCTCGAGCACGACGGAATATTTGTCGAAGGAGCGAATGCGTCCCGTGAGTTTGACCCCGCTCAACAGGTAGATGGTGATATTGGTTCGCTCCTTGCGTGCCGTATTGAGAAAGGTGTCCTGGATGTTCTGCGCCGGCTTGTTTTCCATCGCCGATCTCCTTGCTCTTGACCGCAACGTCCTGACGGTCAGTCTGTGCTGTCACTGCTCCTCGCGGCTGCACTTGGCGCCGCCGCAAGAAATGGGGGATGAACCGGCAGCGCGCGTCTCGCTTGACAACTCTGTACGCTGGCACGCAACGCTGACGAGTGGCCATTTGTACGATACGGCGTTGCTTCCCGCATTTCAAGCAGGTCACTGGTTCAGCGCAGACCACGTGGGGACAGAGAGGGCTTACCGAAGATGCCCCATGAGCCTGATTGACATCACCCCCACAAAGTGCAAACATTCTCGCCTTCAAGAGCAGCCGCAGTCGGAGCTGCCGTGTTCATACTGAGCTTCGGGAGTCACGTATGCACCATGCGATCGCTCTCTTTGTCATGCCCACCCACACCGGCACCGAGGCGCTGGCCTTCATGCTGCGCTGGGTTCACCTTCTGGCAGGCATCACCTGGGTGGGACTGCTCTACTTCTTCAACCTGGTCAACGTGCCTTTCATGAAGCAACTGGACGCGGCCAGCAAGCCCAAGGTCCTGCAATACATGACCATGCCCGCGCTGCAGTTGTTCCGCTGGAGCGCCATGCTGACCGTGTTCGTGGGCTTCTGGTACTGGTCGCAGATTTACGTCGCCGCTGACGCGCATCGCATGGGAGTCAGCGCCGGCAGCACGATCGGGCTGTTTCTGCTGATCTGGGTCGCGGCTTCCATGATTCTCTATTTCGTGATTTCAAAGACGCCCAGCGGATATGTCCTGGGCGCGATCACGGCGGTCCTGGTGTGCGCCGCAGGCTGGCTGTTCGTAAACTACACGCCGGTGGGCCAGGACGATAACCACGTGCTCTCGATCGGCATCGGCGGCGGGCTGGGCTTCATCATGCTGTTCAACGTCTGGGGAATCATCTGGCGTAACAACAAGATGATCATCCGCGGCACCCTGGCAGGCACGCCGCCGGCGAATGCGGCGGTGCTGGCGCGACAGGCGTTTCTGGCCTCGCGCATGAATTTCTTCCTGTCGGTGCCCATGATATTTTTCATGGCCGCCAGTTCGCATTACACGATTCTGGGGAGGTGAGAGCAGGGGCCTGCCGAAACTACGGCAAACCCCTTACTTGACTTGAAAATTCCTCGCATCGAGCGGCCTATTATTAGAAATCTCGTCAACAGTAAGGTCCCATTCATGGATTTTGGTGGTGCCGTTCTGCAGTTCCTCGGTGAAATGAATCGAATACTTCGTGGGCAGGGTTAATCCCTCACCGCTCTTGAAGTCGCTGAAGCGCTCTTCTATGGTGTAGCGAGTTTCTCGCTGCCTGGAGCTCTGGGTGACGTCCGCTCCCCCGGGGTTTGACGATGTGGTCAGCCCTGCCTGATCCGAGATGGAAGGCGAATAACCGCCCAGACCTGAAGCCAGTGTGATCGCATAAGTCGTCATGATGTGCTGAAAAGTCTGGGGATCGAAGTAGAGATGAATCGTGAGATCGTCTCGCTTTTTGGAGTGGTAGGTCAACTGATACGCAGGGCGTCCATCCGCTTTCTTTTCCCCGTCGAAGTTGAGCTTCGCCTTGTTTTCGGCAAGGTTAAGCAGCGCCCAGGCGGTGGTCAACGCTCCGCCCAGCAAGCCCTCGCGGAAGACTTGATCCTGAGCACGCACGAATTCGCCAAAATCAGACCATTTGTGGGCGGAGGTGGTTGCGGCCACGGAAACCTTATCGCCGTCGGTAACGAACTGCTCGCCATGATAGTCGCTGTTAGGCAGCTTGATCATGAGGACCGATTTCCGTCCCTCGGAAACCAGCGCGCTCGTGCCCTGCAACTCACCGCCACCTCCCACCTGAATCTTGAAGAGTGCTGTCCCCTGCACAATGCGGGTTTTTGCGGCGGCGCGTGCCTCCGCCGTGCCGATGGAATCCAGATGCCGGGAAACCACGTCTTCCGCCTTCATGTCTGCCGCGAACACGACTGGAGAATCGACCGACAACACCATGGCCATGGTCACCGCCCAGCAAAGGTGCGAGAAAATCAGCTTGCGAGACTTCATGCTTCCACCTTTCAGCTCGACGCAGCCTGTGCGCCGCACAGAGGTTCATTTTTCCCTCGTTACATCGGCAAAGCGAACAGACGAAAAAAGCCTGCGGGTAGAAACCCGCAGGCCGCCAGTCTAGTCGTTCGCGTCTAGAAATTCAGCTTCACCGCTACCTGCATCTGACGTGCCGACGTGGTGGCATCGGGCCGCGCAACCGTGGAGGTGATCAATCCGAAGATCGGCGATCCCACCCGGTTGCCAAGACTGCTGCCAGCATCTCCCGGATTGTTGAAGTGGGGGTGGTTGAAAATGTTGTAACACTCCACCCTCAATTCAGCGTTAAAGCGCTCCGTGAGCTGCATTTTCTTGGACATGGTCAGGTCAAAGTTTACGAAACCCGGCCCATAGAAGTGATTGCGGCCAGAGCTTCCCGGTCCGACGAAGGCCGGGCCACCAAAGGCATCGGTCCGATCCGAGAAAGCCGCAGGGTTGGTAACCCACACCTTGTTACCGCCAGCGCTCGCGGCCGTGTTGCTTCCCGGAGCGTAGGGATCGCCCACCAGGTCAGCCCGTCCGCTCAAGCCCGTCCGTTCCATGTCAGTCGAGGTAAATACATCAAACGGATGGCCGGTCTGCAGCGTGGTGATGCCTGAGAACTGTATTCCTTCGAAGATTCGCCCTGCCCACCCACTGTTCAGGTAACTCTTGCCCTTGCCCAGCGGAGTTTCCCAAATGTAACTGATGACCCCGACGTGCCGCACATCGTTGTCCGAATTACCGCGTTCTTCCGCGAGATTGCGGGAGTTCCGAGCAAGTGAGCGATTGCCCTGAGCCGGAACAATGGGGTCATTCGAATCGTCGATCGCGTGGGCGTATGTGTACGCTCCCTGCAACTGCAGGCCGTGACTCAAGCGATGGGTTATTTTGGCCTGCAAGGAATGGTAGATAGAGTTGCCAACGGAAACGTTGAGGAACGGTTGTGCCAGAGCGTTATGAGCTACGGCATTGAAAGGGAGGAAACCGTTGTCCGATCCGGTATATAGGTTCGAAAAAGTGACCGTGCCGGGGTTGCAGCCCAAGGCATTCGTCGGATCGCTGCAAAACGCGACTAACTGGTTGACCAGGTTTGGATCGGGCGGGTTCCCATCCACGGTCCGGTAGATGTGGGTGCCCTTCGAGCCCACATAGGCCAGGTCAATCGTGTTGCTGCTCGAAAGTTCGTGCTGGATACCGAAATTCCAATTGTTGCTGGCGGCGTTGCGAAAGTGGGGATCGAACAACACCGGGGCCAGTGCGTCCCCATCGTTAATGATCGCGGAGGGCGTAGTGTCTGGCGGGTTGGGCAACACAAACGGGCCGTTAATGGCACCGCCATAGAAGCCGTTAAAAGTATCGAAAGGAAACCTATTGTAGTCCTGCTCAAAGGGCGGGCTACCGCGAGCGTTGCCAAACAGGTTTCCAAATACACGATCATGAAAGATTCCGAACGCCGCGCGGACGGCCGTCTTGCCGTTGCTCCACGGGTCCCAGGAAAATCCAACGCGTGGTTCGATATTGGAGTAATCGGTCTGGTAAAGCTGCTTACCGGTCCCGGGGCCTACGATAGACATGGTAAGCGGCGGAACTGCGGTTGTGCTCTCGAGCAAATTGGAGAAGTTCGCGTTCTCTTCGTAAGGAACGCCATCCAGTTGATAGCGCAAGCCCAAAGTCAGAGTGAAATTGCGCCGTATTTTCCAGGTGTCCTGCCCGTACCAGTCGTATTCGTGCTGGCGAAATTTCTTGTCATCGGTGGGCTGGCGGACGCCGCCTTTGTCGAAGAACTCGGCATTGAAGTCGTTCCATACAAAACCGTAATAGGCCGATACCGCATCCTCCAGCGAGACCGTTGTGTTGGGTACACCCTGCAGAAGGGTCAGGCCGGTATTGAAGTTGGTATCGGTCGCTACCGCCCGGCGGGAGAAGAATGAACTCGGGCCGCTCTCGCCGATATTGCGGAAGTCGCCGCCAAACTTAAAGGTGTGTGAACCATGAACCCAACTCACACTGTCGCCGTAGCTGGTGGTTCCGGTCTTGCGAAACTGACCATCCGATACCAGGCTGAGGCAACCGAAGCTGGTAAAGGGATCCATGGCGATATCGCTTCCGTTACCGAACCGGTCCACCTGGGCAACACTGTCAAGGACATCGAGTCCGCCACAGCCAAACTTGGCGTAGATGTGGTTCCACGCGAAATTAAAATTGTTCAGCAAATTCGCGCTGAAGCTGGACACCAGGTTACCCACCGCGGCTTGGGCAATAGCCTTCGAAGAAGTTGCACCAACTCCGCCCGGCAGGACATCATCATGAAACGGATCGGGATCGCTGGATGCATCGTACCCATAGCGCATAGTAAGCGTGTGGCGACTGCTGAGGTGGTGGTCGATCTTCGCTACCGTCTGATAGCTGCTTTGTCGCGATGAAGTGGGAAAAAGGAGAGTGCCAGAAAAACCGTCGCCATTCTCAAACGTTGGATTGGGATATTTCGAGAAAACTTGCTGCATCGTCGGATCGGCAGGCGCCGGCGGGAGCACCGTAGCGTATCCAAACTGCTGCAGAATGGTGGGTGTGCCGTTATTGGCTCCGGTCTCGGTGATATCCACGGGGGTGGTGTTCCCCAGAGGGTCGATGTAGTTGAACTGTCCTGTCTTAAACGCTGCCGTCGGGACCGTCGCCGAACCGGTCAGTGTAGTTACGAAACGCTGCATCTCATCATTGAAGAAAAAAAACGTCTTGTCCTTCTTGATGGGCCCGCCGATCGAAAATCCGAACTGATGCCGGATGTAGGGGTCCTGCGGACCTTCGCTGGACCGGTTGAACCAGTCTCGCGCCCCGCCGAAAGCATTCCAGCGTCCGAATTCGTAGGCGTTGCCGTGGAAATTGTTGGTGCCGCTCTTGGTCACCACGTCGATGATGGCGCCGGTGTTGCGGCCGAATTCGGCATTGAAGTTGTTCGTAATGACGCGGAATTCCTGGGTGGACTCAGGATCTGCGCCGAGCACTCCGCCTGCACTCCCCGGGTACAGAAGTGTCGTTGTTATCCACTCCATCCAGAAGAAAGTTGTTGTTGCGTTCGCGCGATCCATTGACCGTGATGCCACCCAGCCGGCTGTTGGTCTGCGACGTGCCGGGCGACAAGCAGCACCAGTTCGTAAGGATTACGCGTGATCAGGGGCAGGTCCTTGATGGCCCGTTCATCCACCAGATTGCTGACCTGCGAGCTCTCGAGATCCACGTCGGGAATCTGATCGGCGCGCACTTGAACCTCTTCGGTGACCGCGCCCGGTTCCAACTCCACATTCACAGAGAGCACCTGGGCAACGGTGAGCTGCACATCGGAGGCATGGAAGGTCTTGAAGCTAGCCATCCTGACCGTAATGTCGTAGGCAGCAGGCGGTAGGGACGGGATGCTGTAAGCCCCCGTGCCGCCGCTGGTCACGGTGCGCACGGCGTTCGATCCCAGGTTCCGGACGGTGATTTCCGCGCCCGACACGACGGCGCCGGCTGAGTCGGTCACCGTGCCTTGAATCGAACCGGTCTGGGCCAGCGCCAGCGTGGCGCACAGCAGCATCGTCACGATGCTTCCCCAAAGTAGTCTGAAGCTCTGCATTTGTTTCGCTCCTTGATTCATCAAGTCGTCCGCAATTCGTTCGGCTTGCTGCGGCGATCAGGTTTCGCCAATTTGTCCGCGGGCGCGGGCCATGAACGTCAGAAAAAATTCTTACCGGCTGGAAAACACGCCCTGAGTGCCACTCTACGACAGGCCACTGCATGGTCGTTATGGCAATTGACTGGCCAGTAAAAGATGTCTATGTGAAGTATTTAATTCGGCGGGACTTAGCTTTCCAGCGGAATCAACAAAGACAGCGGTACTTTAGTCACACCTACGGAGTTGTAGATCGGGCAGATACAAAAAGCCATAGTCAGCAAGGTGCTGGCCTGATGTTGTGATCGGGCTGGAAAAAATCAAATGGGGCCCGAAACCGGGCCCCATTCGAATCTCACACAACAGTGGTTAGAAGGTCAGCTTTGCTCCCAACACCATCTGGCGAGCATTGCTGGCGAAGCTGGCGCGGGCATTGTAAAAGTTCGGCTGACTTGGAATCAGGTAATTCCTCTCGCCACCGGTAACCGAGACAGACAGCGCCTGATCGGGGCTGCCGGTCACGAATTGCGGGTGGTTGAAGGCATTCAGCAGGCCCGCCGTGATGTCGAAGCGGACGCGCTCGGTGATCTGGATGTGCTTGGCCATGTTGATGTCGAAGTTGTTGATCGGGGGCGTGGTGATGGTGCTGCGCGGCGTGTTCGACAACGCGCCGTTCCCCGCCTTGATGTACCCGGCATTGGGGTTCACAGCCTGGTAGGCCACGATGTAAGGAGACGGATCGAAGCTGGTATCCGGGTCATCGTTGCAGAAGTGACCTGCGGGGAGACTGCTGTTGCACAGACTAATGATATCGCTCCCCACCTTTGGTGAACCTGCGGGATTGAAGATGGGCCGATCCGGCGCCGAGTCGGCATTCAGATTGGCATCCACTCCGCTCTGGGCCGTACCCCACTGGCCGCTCTCCCAGGTGTAAATGACTCCCAGTTGGTAGTTACCCAGCAGGTTGCGCTGCATCCAGCTGGAACTCTTGCTGAAGAACGGCATGTCGTAAATCGTGGAGAAGGTGAAGCGATGCCGATGATCCAGCAGCGAGTTGGCCCGCTCGGCCGGCAGGTTCAGGAAGTCCTGCGGACGCCGCGGGGCGATAACCGTGGAGAAGAAATCAGCCGTACCATTGTCGATCATGTGGCTGAAGGTGTAGGCAGCCTGGAACTGCAGGCCATTGGAGAACCGGCGGTTCAACTGCGTCTGCAATCCATGATAAGTGGATGCCCCCAACGGGAGGAACCCAGTGATCGGACTCTGGAACCCGTTATTCAGGTACTCGGGCCGGAAGAACTCAAGATTGTTGAACTGGGTCAATAACGTGTCCAGGGTTAGCGGGAGCGCATCCAGGGTTGAGCTCCCCGGATTCTGCAAATAAGTGGGAAGGTGATGGCTCGGAGTCACGACGGGCTGGAAATCGATGATGTTTTGCGCGTCGAGATCCACTCCGCGGGTGCCGACATAGCGAATTTCCGCGGTGTAGTCCTTCATGAATACGTGCTGTATCCCCAGGTTCCACTGCTCGGAATACGGATACTGCACGTGATTAGGAAGGAAGCTTGAGGTGTTGGCGCGGGCAGTGGCCTGATCCAGGACGGTGATGCCGGTGCTGGCCTGGGGCGGAATTCCGCCGTTAGCCAGGAATGCAGCCGTGTTGCAGACCGGGTCCGGACAGTTTTTGGTGGAACCGATTTGCGGAGGACGGGAGAGCGTTCCAATGTTGTCGTAGAGAACGTCATAGCCCATCCCGAAACCACCGCGGATCGAGGTGTTGCCGCTGGTACCGGGTGACCACACAAACCCGACTCGCGGCATGAAGTCCTTCCTGGGCGCTTCCGGAGCGGTAAAGCTGATCAGTCCGGGCACGTCAGATATGCTATTCAGGGCCATCTGGTTCCACCCGGCCGGAGTGCTGGTGTATTCATAACGCAGGCCCAGGTTCAAACTGAAGTTGGGCCGGATCTTCCAGATGTCATTCACAAACCAGAAAACTCCATACTGGTCTCCGGAATAGCCAACCGAACCGAAGCTGCGCTGGCCAAAGTCGGGCACATGGTCCAGGGCATAGTCTTCCAGGGTACTCCAATCATAGTCGCCGCGGGAGCGCTGAATAAACAGCTGAGGAGAGATTGACTTGCGACCTTCGATGCCGAACTTCAGGGTGTGGTTCCCCTTGGTCCAGGTGATGTTGTCCACCAACTGGTAGGTGTTCTGCACCGAGTATTGCGGAGCATTCGGGTCAGGACCAACGTTGAGCTGCCCCAGTTCGTCGATAGTGACGTTCGGGAACGCATCCAGGCCGGTGAAAGTAACATCGGGAACGGTGAAGTTGAACGCGAAACGATTGTATCCCAGGCGCAACTCGTTGGTAATCGATGGCGAGAAGGTGTGATATTCGCTGAGGTTCACCAGGTGGAAGGGTTCCACGAACGGGGTATAGAACGCCGGCAGGGTCGCGCCGGTGTCGATGCTGACAAGTTTGTTGTAGATGTACCGACCGCGGATCACGTCCTTGTCACTGAGGTTGTAATCCATCGAAGTCGTCAATGCCCGGTAGTTGGTGTAGTTCGGGGCCACGATGGGCAGGATACCGACCTGGACATCGGTGCCTCCAACCGTCAGGTTACCGCCGGCTGGGCACGAAGGGTTGCCACTGGGGGGGCAAGCGGTGGGAGCGACGGCGTATTGCTGCAACACCGAGATGTTATTGGCGGAGACGTTGGGAATACCGGCCAGGGTTGTGTAGCCCGCCTGGGTCGGGGCCAGGACCGGCGCGGCAGGAACCGCGGCCAGACCCACGGCGTTGTATTCAAAGTTGGCAAAGAAGAAGAGCTTGTTCTTGAAAATCGGGCCGCCAATCTGCCCGCCATAACGGTTGTTGTCATAGCGCGGGTTGGTAAACACACCCTGGTTGGCAAGATTCTGGTCCACCGCATTCAGATTGCGGTTTTGGAAATACTCATACGCGCTGCCATGGAAGTTGTTGGTGCCGCCCAACACTGTGATGTTGAACTGGCCGCCGGTGGAGTGGCCAAACTCCGGACTGAACTGGTTCTGCAGCAGCGAGAAGTTGGCTACCGCGTCGGCCGGCACGTAGATGAGCGGCCCGGTCACGCCCTTGTCGTTGTTATCCACGCCTTCGATGGTGAAGTTATTGTTGCGTGGCCGCTGTCCGCTGATGGAGGGGCCGGTGCCGGCGCCCAAGCCACCGGTGCTGCCCACGCCGGCGTCCAGAAGGGACAGATTGATCACGCCCAGGTTCTGTCCGTTGGTGGCAACGCCCATGTTGGCGATGGCCACGTCGCGCAGCGCCTTGCCCTCAAAAGTGTTCTGCAACTGGATCGTCGTGGTATCGATGATCGGAGCTTGTCCCGAAACTTCCACGGTCTCGGTGCTGGCGCCCGGTTCCAACCGCACGTTGGCCGTGCTGGTTCCGTTCAGCCGCACTTCAAAGGAGACCGTAGTGGTGCGAAACCCACCCGACTTGACCGTGATCTTGTAGGAGCCGGGTAGCAGATTATCGAATCGATACCCGCCCGTCTCGTTGGTTCTGCCGTTTACGATCACGCCAGTCGCAATGTTTATTACGCTGAGGTCGGCATTGACCACGGCGGCGCCCGACGAGTCCACTACCGTACCCACCACATTGCCGGTGATGGCCTGACCGTAGGCCGCTCCAGCGCCCAGCGTCAACAGGCCCAGCAGCACCAGCGAAAATGCGAGAACTTTGAATGTGACGGCAAATCGAGACATGCTTTTTCTCCTCAACACGAAAATCCTGGGAATAGGGCCTGAATCGAGAATCAGGCAAACACATAACACGACGACAGACTGAACTGGACATCTCGATGCAACTCAGATTCCAACATTAAGGTTCTATAACACATAATGTTTTCATGCATTTGTGATGGCGATTTGTTGCTTGATACTGAAAAATGTAGGCCTTTCAGGCTTTAGGCTATGGAATATTATATTTCGTGGCCGCTGAAGCCTGACTTTCCTGTGCCACAATGAAGCGTGGATTCCGAGCAATATTGGCAGGGAGTCGAACTGTTCAATCGGGCGGCTTTTTTCGACGCTCACGAGGCCCTGGAGGACGTTTGGCGAGCCGCGCCCGCGGCCGAGAAGAAGTTTCTGCAAGGCCTGATTCAGGTGGCGGTTGCGCTTTACCACCATGGAAATGGGAATTCCGTGGGAGCGCGGTCCGTGTTGAGGCGCGCGCTTCGAAATCTCTCCCGCTATCCGGACAACTTCGGCGGCATCAATTCGACGCTTCTGCTGAGCTCGATTTCGGCTTGGCAGCGCGCCCTCGACGAAGGCACCCCGGTGCCCCCGTTGCCCACGATTGTGGTGCTGGAATAATTACTCGAAGGGATTATTAGTTGCCGGTTGGCAGTTCCCAGTTCCCAGTTCCTACTTCCGGCGTCATCGTTTATTTTTTCTTTCTTACATTCTTCCTGACCGATGACTGATGACTGACGTCTTTCTGTTCACCGGGCGCCAGCACGCGCCGCACAATGGGCGTGTTCAGCTTGTATTTGCGCTCGGCAAGGTTTCCCGCGTCGTCCTTGACCCGCACCACGAAGACCGGCAGATCGCCTTCTTTGTCGAAAGTCTCGTGCGAGACTGTCACCGGCAGGACGCCATTGAGATTGCGCTCGCGATAAGCGGTTTCGTAACGATGCTTCCTGACGTTCCAGGTGAAAACCCGGACCTGGTTGTAGTCGAAAGGCATGCCATCTTTGTTTTCGGTGAATAGCACCAGATACTGGGCGACCTGCTTGTCGCCGTCGGCGACGTGGTCCAGCACGAACGAAGCCACCAGGCGCTGGCCCTCGGAATATTGCGCGATCTCGATGGGCACATCGACATCCAGCATGCGGCCCAGCACCCAGCCCACGTGACCCGGTTCATCGCGGATGAGCCACCAGTCCTCCAGGGGCGGCGGGGCGGGCGTCGCCCCTTCTTTCACGGCGCGCGCCTGGCCCCCGGGCAACGGCTTCTCGCTGCTGGCGCGCTTGAGCAGCGAGACTTTGGCTCCCTGATCTATCTGGTAGAGGTGTTCGGCATCGCGCCCCGGCTGCAGATGGAT
This sequence comes from Terriglobia bacterium, assembly GCA_963699935.1. GTDB lineage: Bacteria > Acidobacteriota > Terriglobia > Terriglobales > Acidobacteriaceae > JAIQFF01. Next base: position 427,965 of record CAVOVU010000006.1, on the reverse strand, counting down.
GTTGCTCTGGTTGTGCGCAATGGCGGTCGCCTGGACGGGGTCATTGCGCGACTGTTCAGTCAGCTTCTGGAAGGCATCGTAGGTTTCCTGGCTTACAAGATAACGCTGCTCCAGCCATCCTTCGGCGCCGCTGGAGGTGCGGACCCGGGCAAAACGGCGGTCGCGTGCGAGTACTTGCACCGCCTCGCCGTTCTTTACCGTGCCGGCTTTGTTGTAAACCGCTGCTACCTGATCGCGCAGAAAGGCCTGCGGGGCGGATACGTACGCCATCTCTTTGCTGCCGGTTTTACCGCGATTGCAGCCATCGAGCAGGGCCACACCCGCCAGCAGGAGGAGAAAAGAACAGCATGCGAAAAATGGGCGGCGGAATCTCACGGCGTTAAATTTTCACGAAGCTCGAACCAGGGCTTTCCATCCCAGACTACGCCTGAGGACTGGAGTCCCCGAAGGAAATACCGATGGCCCTGGCGGTCTGGACCATTTGACCATTGGGATCGACCGTCTTCAGACAGCCAATAGCCTGGGCAATATCTACTGCTTCAATGCGCGCGCTGCGCAAACACACCATTTTGCCAAACCCGCCCTGGGCAATCAGATCGACCGCGGCCACCCCAAAACGAGTGGCCAGGATGCGATCGAAGGGCGTAGGCGAACCGCCGCGCTGAATGTGTCCCAGCACACTGACCCGCACTTCCTTGTTGGCGCTCACCGCGATGGCGTTGCCGATCACGTTGCCGACCGAGCCGGCTCGCCGGTTGTTCTTCAACTCCGGAGGAAGTTTGACCCCTTCCGCTACCACCACGATGGTGAAGCGCTTGCCATAGCCCTCGCGCGCCCGGACGTATTCGCAGACGCTGTCGATGGTAAAGGGAATTTCGGGAATGAGAATGACGTGCGCTCCGCCAGCCAGGCCGGCTTCGAGAGCGATCCAGCCAGCGTCGCGTCCCATGACCTCCACCACCATGATGCGGTGATGGGATTCGGCGGTGGTGTGGATCTTGTCCACCGCGTCGGTGGCGGTGGTCACGGCAGTGTCAAAGCCGAAAGTGACTTCGGTGGCCGAAAGATCATTGTCGATGGTCTTGGGCACGCCCACGATCTTCATGCCCTTGCGGAAAAGTTCGAGGGCGATGGTCTGCGAGCCCTCCCCGCCGATGCTGATCACGGCATCAATGCCGAGCTTGCGGGAGTTGGCGATGACTTCGTCGGAAATATCGCGCGTGACTTCCTTGCCGTCTTCGATGGTGCAGTAGCGAAAGGGATTGCCGCGATTGGTGGTACCCAGAATGGTGCCGCCGCGAGGCAGAATGCCGCTGACGTCCTTCAGTTTGAGCTCGTAGGATTTTTCCGGCCAGATCAGTCCGTCAAAACCATCCGGGATGCCGATGACCTTCCACTTGTACTTCAGGAAGGCACATTTCACCACGGCACGAATGACGGCGTTGAGGCCGGGTGCGTCACCGCCCCCGGTGCAGATGCCGATGCAGCGGATGGCGCTCATTGCACGGTGATGGTTACGGTATTGCTGTTGATGCCGTTCAGAGTGGCAAAGATGTGAGCGATCTGGCCCGAGGTGCCGGTGTTGGCGGTCGCGCTGCCGCTGCCCTGACTCAAACTTACCGCGGTGGTGTTGTCATTGCTCCATGTCACCTGACTGGTGATGTCCTGGAGTTGACTGCTGCCGGAATATGTCCCCATCGCGGTCAGGGTAAAGGTCGAGCCGGCGGTTGGGCTGAGGGTTGAAGCCGTGAGAGCAATGGAGAGCAAGGGCCCGGTGTTTACCGTGATCGTGGTCGTGGCCGTGAGCGTGCCGGAAGCGGCGGTGATGGTCGCAGTACCGGGAGGGCTGGAGATGGTCGCAGCGGCCGTAACCAGACCGCCACCGCTGACGGTCGCCACCGTTGAATCCGACGTGGTCCAGGTTGCGCTCCCGGTCAGGTCCTTGGTGCTGCCGTCATTGTAGGTGCCGGTCGCGTTTATCTGCTGAGTGTGCCCTTCGATGAGCGACGCCGTCGTAGGCAACACGGCCAGCGAGGTCAGCGTGGGGTTCACAAAAAAACCGGTACAACTAGCCGCCAGCGCCAGCAGGAACAGCGCCGCAAACGCAGCCAACAGACGGAGTTTCCGTTCAAAAGAAGGCATGGTGAAAAGGTCCCGGCAGACGTACTTTTCCCGCACTGTCCGCTACGAGTGGCTAAAAAGAATTGTAGCAGACCAGGTTTTTGCCCGAACCAACGCGTGTACTTCCGGGTGCACTAAGGGCGGTGGCGGACATACGTTACCGGGAGCCGACGTAGCCAGCAGTCCGGCGGAACCATTCCCGCAAACCACCCGGCACCGAGGCCTGCTAATCTGCTCTCAGCCTTTTCGATAAGACTGGGCCCGAGGCTGAAGCTACGGAATGAAAAGACTCTCTCTCCTTCTTTTTCTTTGCCTTTTCTCTTTCTCTATAGGTGTTTCTGCGGGGTCGGTCGGCGAAACCGGCCTTACGCCGCGGCCTGCCGGCAAATTACAGCGGGCGCCGGCACGCCTTTCCCCGCTCCTTCCTCGACTCTGCTCCGCCTGCATCCGGGCCAACATGGAATTTCTGGCTTCCGACGCGCTGCGCGGACGAGGCAGCGCCACGGCGGACGAACTGGTGGCGGCAACCTATGTGGCCGCGCAACTGCGAGCCTACGGAATCTCCCCTGCCGGGGACAACGGCGGGTATCTGCAGCGGGCGGGGTTGCTGCAGCCAAAATTTACCGCGCCTCCGCAATTGACATTTGCGAAGTCCGGCGCCGGCGAAGAAAAAACTACCTGGACCTGCGGCCAGGAGTTCGCCGCCCTTTATCTCGCGCAAGCCCGCTTTTCAGGCCCGTTGCGCGTGATCAATATTGATGAAGACGATCCGCAGACCTCAGGCGCGGTGGTCCTCATCCTGGGAAACGACCGGCGCCGGCAGCGGAGCAAGGCCTTCGCGCTGGCCGCAAAAGGAGCAGTCGCGGCGATCATCGCTGACACCGCGGAACGCGCTGCCGAGTTCCAGCGTGCCCCACAATTGCCCACGCTACCGGTGAAACTGGAAGGACCGGATGGCTCGGGGCTGGAGAACGATTTCAATGTGCTGGAGGCCAGCCCTGAGGCAACCGCCGCTCTCGAAGCGCTTCCGGAGAACACCGCGCTGACCTTCGACGGCCCTTCGACCGCGGAAAAGAAATACACCTGGAATGCGGTGGGCATTCTGCGTGGCCGGGACCCGAAATTGCAGGCCACCGCGGTTTTGCTCTCGGCGCATCTCGATCATCTGGGAATCGGTCAGGCCGTGAACGGAGATGACATCTATAACGGCGCTGATGACGACGCCTCGGGCACGACCACCGTGCTCGAACTGGCGCGCGTTCTGGGAAGCGGACGAAAGCCCAGGCGCACCGTGATCTTTGCCCTGTTCGGCAGCGAGGAGACCGGAGGCCAGGGATCAACATTTTTCCTGCAGCATCCCCCGGTGCCCCTGAAGCAAATCGCCGTCAACCTCGAATTCGAGATGCTGGGACGCGCCGATCCCGCGGTGAAGTCGGACACGGTGTGGCTGACCGGATGGGAGCGCTCGAATCTCGGCCCCACCCTGGCGGCTCGCGGAGCCAAGCTGGTTGCGGACCCGCATCCCAAGCAGAATTTTTTCGCCCGCTCCGACAATTACGTCCTGGCGAAAAAAGGCGTGGTGGCCCAAACCGTCTCGAGCTACGGATTGCACAGCGACTACCACCAACCCAGCGACGATGTGGCCCACATCGATTTCAGGCACATGGACGCAGCCATCGGCTCGCTGTTGGGGCCGGTCCGCTGGCTGGTGAATTCTTCCTTTACGCCGCAGTGGAATGAGGGGGGAAAGCCTTAGAACAGTCGTCGGTCGTCAGTCTTCAGTCGTCAGCAGAACCTAAGCAGGCGTCAGTCGTCAGCAGAACCTTCAGCCACCGAGCGCTTGCTTCGTTGCGATTCTCAATGAATGGGATTCGCTGACGACCGAAGACTGACGACCGACGACTAGTTGGCCCTTTTCGCCTTGGCGATTTTCTCGTCTATGGGCTTGCGGCCGGCGAAGCCTTCGCTGGTGTCGTGCCAGTGCGTGATTCCCGGTTCACCCAGTTTCCAGCACAACAGAACGGTGCGGCCTTCCACCTGGCAGGGGAAGTCGAGCAATCCGATGTCGAGGTCTTTCACCTGGACTCCGGTGGCATCGATTTCGGCGAGCGCATCTTTCACTCGCTGGATGGTTTTCTCGCGCTCCGCTTTGCGCCGCGCCACTTGAATGATGTTCACCAGCAACCCGCCGCTGAGGAAGACCCGATGGGCGAGTTCCTGGAGTTCGGCGTCAACCGCTTCAATCAGCTTCTTGCCATCAATCGCCGTACGCAGAAGGGATTCCAGAACGGGCAGAAGGCTTTGGGCTTCATCGAGGGTAAAGCTGCGGTCAGCCATATGGGTATATGGCTATTCTAATGCATCCGAGCTGTCGTTTTTGCGGAACTACAGTTGACGCAGCATTCTTGCACCACACTATCTCTGCGTGGCGAGTTGCCGGAAAGAGCGGTGATTCGTAACGACTGGCCTCAATTGGTTTCCCACCGGCCTGTAGAGCGTCAGATCAGCGCCGTCAGAGCTCGTGCGCTCAATGGCGACGAACCTTACTTGGGAAGTCTCACCGTTGTTTGACACGGCGTCATCCACGGTTGTGAACAAGAGGCGAAATTGTTCTGGATGAAAATTGCCATTATCCTTGCCAGCCCAACCCTGGTCGCTCGCCGGAAATTTCACCATCCAGTAGTGATGATCAAACGGGTCACGAGAGTCATCTACAATCAACGCTGCCAAGTGGTCGGTTGGAGACTGCTCTTTGTACAGGACTACTTCGGCGGCGCCTGCTCCGTGGCCGCCTATGAAATAGCAAGACGCCACCTTACGACCTGCCAACTGTTCGGCTGCTTCCGGAAAACCAGCCACACACGCGGGCCTGGCCGCGGATGGCTCCATACCTCCCCAAACGAACATGCCGTCGTGGCTCGCGGAGTCAATCAGCAGGCAGTAAGCGCCAGCTGGGAGACTCCTGGCAGCCCGGTACTGATGGGCGGAATGTTCGAGCCCGTCGCCCGGCCGGGTGGGAGCGACGGCGGCGATGCGAGTCGCCACGTCCGCACATATCGCCCAAGTAAGTCGGCTCGCGGCCGCCCCGTCAAGAGGGCCCACCGGGACAAGCATCTGCCCTTCAGCATAGGCAAAGACCCATTCGGGTGTGGCCTTTGCTTGACCTTGCTCCTGGGCCAGCAGAAGAGCATTGAAGCAGACTGCAAGGAGGAGGAAAACCGTGCTAAACCTCATGAGGAAGTCCTCGGGATAGAAGCAAAAACGCCGGGGCCCACTAATCTTCCCCAGTGTACCCCTGCAGCATGATTCGATGAAAGTCCCCGGCGGGCGAACCCTTAGCGCGTTTTCCCGTGCGACGGATCGGCGCTGGTCGCCGTGTTCACGTCAACATACAAACGCTGGCCGTGGTCGATTCCCGGCGGGTAGCAACTTCCGTCGCGGTTGTAGTTGGCGGGACACCCGGCCGCGAAATCCGGCCTCTTCGGAGATTGCGCAAACTGCCATACTTCCGCGAAGTCGATGCCGCTCCCGGACGGGCTGGGTGGAAGCTTGGGGAAGGCGCATCCCGGCGAAGGCGGGCAGGCATCGTTCGCGACCCAGTACACGATCTTCCGGCCCGCTGAATCTTGCCGGACATCCTCAGCGGTGACCACGGACACGCCGCCATCTTCCTTTGCCGCGATGCCGGAGCAGTAAATGCCGGCGTGGAAACCGGCTGCGGCCACAGCGTCCACCCAGGCGTAGATGTATGCTTTCTGCTGCGGGCAGCATCCGGCCGCCTTCTTCCTGGTCCAGAAAGATGATTGTTCCCTCGGGGAAAGCCTTCGCGCCGCGCCGAGGCCACGGCTGCCTGAGCATCGGACCGGCCCAGCCTGCCGGCATTCGAGACCGTCTTCAATTGCGAGTAGAGCCTGCCGTTGAAAAGCACCAGAAATCCGAAGCCGGCTGATTGCACTGCCTGCCGCTTCCCGGCCCAGGTATTGGTCTTTTCGCCAGGAGGCTGGTTCAGCCAGAAACCCGCGTAGGAAAACGTCTGCCGCAGCAGCTTCAGGTTCGCGTCTCCCGGATAGTCGTTGCGGTCGAAGCCCAGGTAGGAGGACGCGGGTATCGGAGGCGCGGACTGCGACGTCATGTTCAGGCTGAGAACGATGATCACAACCGCGATTGATCGGACCCGGGGAAAGCGCTTCATGTTCAGATGTTACCGGGTTTTGATCGCGCGGGCGCCGCGGATTGAGTTCCGGCAAAAAGCAGGTCCCTCGACTGCGCTCGGGATGACAGTGTTGTGGAAAAGAATTGACGACGGAGAGCCGTTAACCGCCGATATGCACCATGGTCCGCGACGCGGGCACGAAATCCGGTTCGCCGATGTGGTGGCGCTCTTCTTTCTTCTGGACCACGCCGCGAATGAATTCCGCCAATTCTTCGTCGGAAGCGCCGCGGCGCATCTGGCCATGCAGATCGTGGTCCCAAACGGAAAACAGGCAAGTGCGGATTTTGCCGTCGGAGGTGATGCGAATGCGGCTGCAGTGTCCGCAGAAGGGATGGGACACCGGCGCGATGATTCCAATTTCTCCGATGCCGTCGTCGAAGCGGTAGCGCCGCGCGGTCTCGCTGCGGGCGTGCGGAATTTCCACCAGCGGCCGGTATTCGCGCATCCGTTGCAGAATTTCGTCGAGCGTAACCACGGTGTTCGGCGACCAGACCCGGTCTTCTTCCAGCGGCATGAACTCGATGAAGCGCACGATTACGCCTTCTTCGCGCGCGAACATGCCGAACGGGATGATCTGGTCTTCGTTGAATCCGCGCATCAGCACACAGTTGACTTTCACCGGCCACAGACCCACGCGGCGGGATTCGCGGATGCCGGCCAGCACGTTGTCGTATCCGTCGGGCACGCGCGTGATGCGGGCGAAGCGGTCGGGATCGACCGCATCCATGCTGACGGTCACGCGCCGCAAGCCGGCGTCCTTGAGCGCTTGCGCCATGTCGGCGAGAAGGTGGCCGTTGGTGGTGAGCGCGATGTCGAGTTCGTCTCCATCGGTGGTGCGCAGCTTGGCCAGCTCGCGGACGAAGTCGATCACGCCCTTGCGCAGCAGCGGCTCTCCGCCGGTGATGCGGACTTTCTGGATCCCCAGTCCGACCAGCACGCGCGCCATGCGCAGATAGTCGGCAAACGGCAGATCGCCGTAGAGCGCGCCCTCGTTTCCGGTGCGGCAGTAAACACACTTATAGTTGCAGCGGTCGGTGACCGAGATCCGCAGATCAGTGATGGCGCGGCCGAATTTGTCGGTGAGAGGCACGTTGTTGGTCGTTCGTTGTTGGTCGTTGTTGTCGGTCGTTCGTCGTTGGTCGTTCGTCGTGGGCCGTGGACCCGCGCGATCGTATGAATTTTGACCAGCGACTAACGACCGTTGGCCAACGACCAGGGAAAGGACACAGACAGGCGGGAACATCCCGGCAGCTGTTTCCTTTCCAATGGCTTCTTGCGAAGCCGGGAGGCGCGGGCGTTTCCACCTGCACCCTCGGGGTTGGCTTCTCTTTGCGAACTTTGCGAATCCTTTGCGGTCTTTGCGGTCAAAAGCTCTTAACCGCAAAGGGCGCCAAGACGACGCCAAGGACGCAAAGAAAAACCATCCCTCGCCGCCGCAGCCAGGGTATGCCCGAAGGCTGGGGCGGTCGGAAACTCAACTTCCATTATAGATGCACGCAGGCGAAGCGAAGAGCCAAATTATGGCTTGCTCGCCAGCGCCCTGCCGATCGCCTTCTCCGCCAGCGGGGCCATGATCTTGAATCCGGCGGCGTTGGGGTGCAGGCCGTCTTCGGCGAGGTCTCGCTTGAGCAGGCCTTTGTCGTCCACCATGGCGGCGAAGTAGTCGAGATACACCAGAGCGGTGGGCGGCGCAATAGTCTCTTCAGCCAGCGATTCAGCGCCAGGATTTTCTGGGGAGAGCGTTGCGCAAAAAAATCCTGCGATTTCGGGGTGTAGTTGTGCACCGGCAGGACCGAGGAAAACACCACCGCAATGTGATTGGCCCGCGCCAGCTCCGCCATTGAAGCATAGTCGGCCTCGATGTCTTCGAGGCGCATGGGGCCGGTGTTTCCGGCAATGTCATTGGTGCCGGCCAGGATGACCACCACTTTGGGATGCAGGTCAATTACATCCTGACGGAAGCGCACCAGCATCTGCGGCGTGGTCTGCCCACCGATGCCGCGGTTGAGGTAAGGCTTGCCGGGGAAATAGTCTTCGAGCTTCCAGATGTCGGTGATGGAATCTCCGAAGAAGACGACGCGGTTCTCTCCGGGCGCTGGTGGCTTGAGGGCGGCGTTGGCGTCGCGGTAGCGGGCCAGTTGGCCATAGTCGTCAGTGAAGACCGCAATGCGCGAGGCCCGGTACTGGTCGAGGCCGGCGAAGCCGGTCGGTGGGATGGCGGGCTGTTGGGCCTGAGCCGAGACTGCCAGGACCAGGGTCGAAATGAAGAGTGAAATAAGGCGATTCGATATCAGAAGCATGTTTCCTCGGGAGACAAGCATAGCGCAATGAGCCGAATTCGCAAGTCGACTGCTAAACCCCGGAAAACTCGTGCCGAAGGTCCCGCGCGGAATTAGCAAGACCAGAAAAAGCGACTCCCTTGAAAGGCCGAATCCCTGGCCGCACCTTCAGGCTGTCGGCGCTAGGGACATCTGAAGAGGCTTCATCACTGGACAGCGACGTGTATACTCTATGTATATACATCCGAGGAGGTTGATTTATGGGCACGGCGCGGGTATTTCGATCGGGAAACAGCCAGGCAGTGAGGCTGCCGAAACAATTCCGGCTGAAGAGCAAAGAGGTCGAGATCTTCCGCCGGGGAGACGAAATCGTCCTGCGGGAGAAGGATGGAACCATGGCCCGGGCCTTCGAACTGCTGGCTGATTTGCCGGACGATTTTCAAGTTGAGCGCCGGAGTGACCGACCTCAGAAGCGCAAGGGGCTATAGATGGAGCCGCGCTTCTTGCTGGACACGAACATTTGTATCTATATCCGCCAGCAAAGGCCAGAAGCGGTCTTGCGACGCTTCCGCAGGCTCCGTCCCGGCGAAGCTGCGCTTTCGGTCATCACTTATGGCGAACTGATCTACGGGGCAGCGAAGAGTACGCAGCGGGAGGCCGCGCTGGAGAAGTTACGTGAACTGGTCAGTTGGTTGCCGGCCCTTCCACTGCCGGAAGCTGCCGCGGAAACCTACGGAACGATACGCTCCGAGTTGGCCGCAAAGGGCGAAATGATCGGAAACAACGATCTCTGGATTGCGGCCCACGCCGTTGCTTCAGGGTTGACGCTGGTCACCAACAACGAACGCGAGTTTCGGCGGGTGCGTGGGTTGAAGTTGCAGAATTGGGCGGCATAGCGTTGTGATTTCCAAGTTCAATGACGGTCGAGCTCCGCTCGACTGGACGGGTCCCTTCGACTTCGCTCAGGGCAGGCTCCGACCCGCTCCCACATGGACTTGGCACTACATGCCGTCGTAATTCGGTCCGCCGCCGCCTTCGGGCGGGACCCAGGTGATGATCTGGTACGGGTCGGCGATGTCGCAGGTTTTGCAGTGCACGCAGTTCGACGGGTTCAGGCTGATGCGCTTGCCGTTCGGTTGCGTGGCGTCGTCCACCATCTCATACACGTTGGCCGGACAGAAATTCTGGCACGGGCTGCCAAATTCTTTTATGCAGCGCGTGTTGCAGACATCGGTGTCGTGAATGACCAGGTGCGCCGGCTGGTCCTCTTCGTGTTTCGTGCCGGAGTGGTAAAGATCGGTCAGCTTGTCAAAAGTCAGCTTGCCGTCGCCTTTGGCTGGACCGAGCAGATAGGCTTCGTCGCCGCCGTCCGCGGGCAGTTCGGCCAGTTTCTTCAGATGCTGATATCCCGCGCTTGAGGGATAGCGGTTGCGCAGGCCGCGCCCGCCGGTGAATTGCTGCAGGCCGGCGTTGATCATGCCGCGCCAGAAACCATGCTCGAACCCCTGATGGAAGTTGCGGACTTTCCAGAGCTCGTCTTTGATCCAGCTCGATTCCACGCGCCGTTGAAAATCGCCTAAGCTGGCGGCGGAGAAATCGTCTTTCTTCAGGGCCTCGAACGCAGTTTCGGCGGCCAGCATGCCGCTCTTGATGGCGAGATGAATCCCTTTCAGGCGCTGCGAATTCAGCAGGCCGGCGGAGTCGCCGAGAATCATCCAGCCGTTGCCGGCCAGCGGCGGAACCGACCACCAGCCGCCGTACGGCAGCGATTTGGCGCCGTAGCGGATCATCTTGCCGCCCTGAAGAAGCTGGGCGACGAATGGGTGTTTCTTGAATTCCTGTAGCACGCGCTGGGGATCGAGGCGCGGGTCGGGATAGTCGAGACCTACCACGAAGCCGAGCGAAACCACGTTGTCTTTTCCGCCGTAAATCCAGGCGCCACCGTACTCCTTCGTGGTCAGCGGCCAGCCCATGGTGTAGATGACTTCGCCGGGAGCGATGCGGCCGGCCGGGACTTCCCATAATTCCTTGATACCCTGCCCGTAGGTTTGCGGATTGCGGTCGCGGTTCAGCGCGAAGCGAGCGATGAGTTGCTTGGTGAGCGAACCGCGGGTGCCTTCGGCAAGAATGACGACTTTGGCTTGCAGGTCGTAGCCCGGTTCGAAGTTCGATTTTGGCTGGTTCTGCTTGTCCACGCCCTTGTCGTCGGTGCGGACGCCGGTGACGCGATCGCCATCAAGCAGCAGTTCCGAGCCGGCAAACCCGGTGAAAATCGTGATCCCGGTTTCCTCCACCTTGCCGCCCAGCCACTTCACGAAGCGGTTGAGCGAGATGACGTAGTTGCCGTGGTCGCGCAGAGGCGGCGGCGTGATGGGAAATTTGAGTTTGCCTTGCTGGGTAAAGAAATAAACCGCCTCTTTCGTGACCGCTGCTTCGAGCGGCGCGTCCTTCTCGAATCCCGGAAGAAGTTCGCGCATTGAGCGGGGATCGAGCAGGGCGCCCGAAAGGCAGTGCTGTCCGATCTCGCGAGCCTTCTCGAGGACGTAAATATTTTCTTTGCTGAGCTGCGAGTCGGGATGGCTCGCGTTGTGCTGATCGATGAGCTGGGAGAGGCGCAAGGCGCACGCCATACCGGCCGGTCCGCCGCCGACGATGACCACGTCGGCTGGCATCTGCGGGCGTTCGATGTCGGGGAGCGGCTTGCGGAAAACTAACATTCAGGTTTCACGTTTCAAGGTTTCACGTTTCAAAAATCGAGGCGCATTCACGATACTCGCTTGATTTTCCGCAATGACTCCAATAAGCGGTTGATCAAGCCGAGGACCTGATACGATTCCTGCGTTAGAGCTTCGTAGATCCTGCTGTCCAGAATCCGCAGTTCGCAGGCTATCTCTAGTTGGGTTTCAAGCTCAAGCAGAGAGCCTCGGAGTGCCCCAAAAACTGCTGAAACTCTCCCGCCGTCAGTCTACCTTGGCCTTCTGCTATGTTCGACACAACCGAGATTGCAGCGCGTCGGATTTGCGAGGTAAGTCCGTAGGTTTCGGCCTTGGGGAAGCACTCCGTCTGCTGATAAACGTGGACAGCCAGGCTCTTCGCTTTTTGCCAAACGATTAAGTCCCGATAAGAATGGCTCACGATACCTCCTCGTGCACCCCGTTGAAACCTTGAAACGTGAAACTTTGAAACCTTATGCGCCTGCCTTGGCTTTCTTCACTTCCTCGATCAACGGCGGCACGATGTCGAACAGATTTCCCACCACAGCGAAATCGGCAATCTCGAAAATCGGCGCTTCGGAATCTTTGTTGATCGCGATAATCGTGCGGGCGCCCTTCATGCCGACGATGTGCTGAATGGCGCCGCTGATGCCTAACGCGAGATAGAGCTTGGGCGCAACCGTTTGCCCGGACGACCCGATCTGGCGGTCCATGGGGAGCCATCCCGAGTCGCAGATGGGGCGCGACGCCGCCAGCTCGCCGCCCAGCGCCTCCGCCAACTGCCTGGCCAGTTCGATGTTTTTCTGTTCTTTGATTCCGCGGCCAACCGACACGATGATTTCGGCTTGCGTCAGGTCCACCGCCTGCTTGGCTTCCTTGAAGACTTCCTGCGGTTGGTTACGAATGACGCCGTCAGCGATTTCAACATTGACGGTTTCGACGGGCGCGGCGCCGCTGCCGGCTTCGACCTTGTCCCCGCGAAAGGCACCGTTCTGGAAGGTGACGAACCACGGGGGATCGCACGCGAAACTCACGTCGGCGGCCAGCTTGCCCTGGAACATCTGGCGAGTGAAGAGCAGTTTGTCGCCGTCTTTCTTGTAACCGATGCAGTCGCTGATGGCGGTGCGCTCCATTGCCGTGGCCAGCTTGGGCACAAAATCACGCACTTGATAAGTGTGCGGCATCAGCACCAGCCTGGGTTGTTTTGACCCAATCAATTGCTTGAGCGCGGCCGCGAAGGCGTCGGGGGTGTAGGGCTCGAGTTTCCTGGACTCGACGGCGTACACTTTCGCAACTTTCTTGCCCGCGATTTCGTTGGCGAAGTTCGTGACCCCGCTGCCGGCCACCGCGGCTTCGAGAGTCCAACCGGTCTCCGCCGCCAGGGCCTGGCCGGCCATAAGGGTTTCCCACGAGACGCGGTTCAGCTTGCCTTCACGTTGTTCAACGATTACGAGGATGGAATCAGCCATGATTTTCGATCTCGGTACAGCTCCAGAGGAGTTTTATTAAAAACCAGTTTCCAGATTTGAGTTCCCGGTTCCCAGTTAGAGCACTCGTACTTCATTCCGCAATTTTTCCACCAGCTTCTTTGCGACCTCAGCGGGCGAACCTTCAAGGAATTCGGTGTTCTTTGTTTTCTGAGGAATGTACAGCCGTTCGATTTTTTGCAGATTGGGTCCGAGGGCGGGCTGCACTTCGGCCAGGGTCACCTTGCGCAGCGGCTTGTTTTTCGCCTGTTTGATGCCGATCAGCGTGGCATAACGCAGTTTGTTGATACCCGACTGGATGGTAAGCACAGCTGGCAATGGCATATCGACGAACTGGAAGTAGCCGGCTTCGAGCTCGCGCTTGACCCGGATGCCGCCGTCTGTCTTTTCGATTTGCATGATGATGGTAGCGTGCGGCCAGCCCAGGAGTTCGGCCAGCACCACGCCGGTTTGCGCGTACCCGTAATCGTCGGACTGGAGGCCGGTAAAGATGAGGTCGAATTTTTCTTCTTTGATGGCGGCCGCGAAGGCGCGGGCGGTGTTGGAAGCATCCAGGCCGACAAAGGCGTTGTCTTCCAGGTGGATGGCGCGGTCCGCGCCCTTGGCCAGCGCCTCGCGCAATACCTGCTGGGCGCGCGGCGGGCCGGCCGTGATGACTACTACCTCTCCGCTGTGCTTTTCTTTTTGGCGCAGGGCTTCTTCCAGGGCGAAGGCGTCCGGCTCATTGACTTCGTACGAAACGTCTTCGCGGATCCAGGTGCCGGACTCGTTCAATTTGAGGGGCGCATCTTTCTGCGGCACCTGTTTCATGCAGACCAGAATTTTCAAAGACAAGCTCCTTCCCTGCCAGGTTCACCGCATGGGAGCGAAACTATTAAGTATAAATGAGAGTCGCGAATCGCCGCAGGACCCCGGCACCGCCACGCCACGCTGCGTGGCGAAGTATAATCTTTTGCCAAGGAGGAACATAAATGCGCACACTTGGTTGGCACAGTCTGGCCTTCACGATGTTCTTGTCCTGTCTGTTTGTCCTGCCTGCAACGGCTCAGGAAAATTCATGGCAGGGACCGGAAAAGGGTCCTCAGCTTAAGGCGCACCTGGTGGACAAGGAAAAGAATGCCTCGCGTAGAATCGCCGTGGTCGATGTGGACGTGCGGAACGTCACACTGACGGATCCCATCGCGTATCGGGATAGCGGCTCTGGAATGGGGCATCTGCAGTACCGGGTGGATAACGGCCCTTACATCCTGCCCATGGCAAACCAGCTGGCTTTTGAAGGGCTGACTCCGGGAAAGCACACCATCGAAGTGTCGGTGGCCGACGGCGCCTTCCGTCCCCTCGGGGCGCAGGTAGCACTGGAACTAGTGATTCCGTGAAGTAATCGGGTCATTCGGTGAAGACCACGGACTGCACGCCGGAAATCTCAAAGCGTTTGCGGCAGCGCACATTCTTACAGGCCATGAGATCGTCTTTGCGCAGCATGTAAGAGCGGGCTTTGGCGAAGCGGGCGCGGTCGCGCTCATCGGCGCGCCCCGACAACTGTCTCTTTTTGGTGCGAACGATCCAGGTAACTTCGTACTCGGCAGGTTGATGGCAGTGCGGGCAGTTGAGCGTAGCCATCTTCTTTTCCGGCCGTTCATCGAAAAATTCGCGTTCTTCCATGGTCAGTTCATTCTCTCTGCGCTAATTATTGCAGTTTTGCCGCCCACAAGCTATGGCAAGATGGGTGGGATGGCGAAGAAGAAGCGCAAGCCGAAAAAGTTCAGCGCGGTCGATCAGGTGAAAGCCATGGCGCGGGCCCAGATCGGCGCGCCTCCCGCCGGACGTGTGGTACCCGACCGCAGGGACAAGAAGACTGCCAAACATAAACCGACGCTGGGAAAAATGCTGGAGCCGGAATGAAACCTACGGCGCCGGCAAGGGCAGCTTGCTCTGGATTCCCTGACCTTCGACAATCGTATAGATAAAATCCGCGGGCACATCGCGCAGCAATTCCACCTTGCCGCTGGGCCACCTGATTTCTACTTCGTTCATTTTGGCTTCCGCTCCCAGTCCAAAGTGCAGGCGCGGATCGTTCTGTGAAATGTAGCTGCCGCCGGCGCGGACTTCGCTGAATTGCACCAGCTTCCCTGCTTTCACCGTCACCCGCGCTCCGATGGCCGACCGGTTGCTCTTTGTGCCAGTCAGTTTGAACAGGGCACGATGATTGTGGTTTCCGCCCTGGTTCAGCAACAGCGTCGGGAGCGCTCCCACATTCACCAGTACGACGTCGATATTTCCGTCATTGTTGACATCGCCAAACGCCGCTCCCCGCCGGCTTTCCAGGAGGAATTCCGGCCAGCGCGCTGGAGACATCCTGAAAAGTGCCGTCGCGGCGGTTACGGAATAGCTGAATGGGCTCGCGGTAGGAGAGTCCGCCCGGAATCGAATCCACCTGCGGATACACATGGCCGTTGGCGATGAAGATATCCAGCCAACCATCGTTGTCCATATCGAAGAATGCGGTCCCCCAGCCCACCTTGAGGAAAGTGGGTTGCGCCAGCTTGGCGGGATAGCTTACGTCGGAAAAACCGTCTGCCCCCAGGTTGCGGTACAGAGTGTCGGGCTGCTCGTGAAAGTTAGTTACAAACATGGACAGCCGGCCCTGGTGCAGGTAGTCGCCCCAGTCCACACCCATGGAGCCCTGGCCCTGGCCGTCACCGCCGAGCGCGATGCCGGAAAGCATGCCGACTTCCTCAAAAGTTCCGTCATGTTTGTTGTGGTACAGGTAATTCGGGCCGGCATCGTTGGCCACGTATAGGTCGGGCCAGCCGTCGTTGTCGTAGTCGCCCCAGATCACGCCCAGTCCATAGTAGCGGTTTACGTCTTCCATGCCGGCCTTCTTCGAAACCTCCTCGAAGGTGCCGTCGCCACGATTGTGGAAGAGCAAATCCGATTCGCCGATCATGCCCCAGGGGCCGCACTGGACCAGGATTCCCTTGAAACGGCAATTTTTCTCGTCGCTGCCGAAGGTGGGCAGATGGTCCATATCGAAGTGGACGTAGCGCGAAACGTAGAGGTCCACGAAGCCGTCGCGGTCGTAGTCGGCCCACGCGGCTCCAGTGCTGAAGCCGCCCGCGGCCACGCCGGCTTTGTCGGTGACATCTTGAAATTTGCAATCGCCCAGATTGCGATAGAGCGCGTTGCCGCCGAAGCCGGTGACGTAGATATCCGGCAAGCCGTCGTTGTCGAAGTCGGCGACGGCCACGCCCATTCCCCACCCCTTGCGCGCCAGGCCCGCCGTGATGGTGATGTTGGTAAATTTGAAATTCGCGCCCTGATGGTAGAGCGTGATCATGGGGTCGCCACCCTGGCGATAGCGATCAATGGTGGACCCGTTCACCGTGATGATGTCGAGCTTGCCGTCGTTGTCACAGTCGATCAGGCCGGCGCCGCCGCTCATGGATTCGACAATGTATTTCTTTTCCGGAGTGGAAATGTGGGAAACCGTCAGGCCCGCTTCCTGGGCCACATCTTTGAACTGGGGGACCGGGGATTGCGCTGCTGGGGCCTGCGCCGGCCGAGACTTCGGAGCGGCCGTCTGGGCGGATGCGCAAAGCGGAAGCAACAGGCCCAGAGAGAGGATGGCACGCATGACGAGGAGAGTGGTGATTATATCTCACGGACCACGTGGCGACGGCTGCCCTCGGCTGTCCGGGCGAGCAAGGCTCGCCGGCTGCAGCGAACCATTCTGAAAACTTGAGCCGGGTATTGAGAAAACCCGGCGGAGCTGCGCTCCGCCCGGACAGCCGGGGCGGCTGTCCCCACGTGTAACTTTTGTTACCGCTCACACATCCCATTCTGCGGCATGCGATACTTCTTGTAGCCATTTCTCGTAGCCAAGGATTGGTAGGAATGATCAAGCTTTTGCTTTTGTTACTGACTGTTGTTGCTGGCGCCTGGTTGTTCGTCACGGCCTCCGCTCCGCCCAGCCGCGACTCTGCTTCGCCCGTCCTGGTCGAGCTGTTCACTTCCGAAGGTTGCTCCAGTTGTCCTCCGGCCGACGCACTGCTGCAGCAGCTCGATCGTACGCAGCCGGTGAATGGAGCGCAGTTGATCGTGCTCAGTGAGCACGTCGATTACTGGAACCATATCGGCTGGACCGATCCCTACTCTTCGCACTTCTTCAGTGAGCGGCAGAGCGTTTACGGCAACCGTTTCGGCTTAAGCAGCGTTTATACGCCGCAGATGGTGGTCGATGGCGAGACGGAGTTTGTGGGCAACGATTCGCGGCTGGCCAGCAAGGCCGTGGAAAAGGCGCTGGCCCTGCCAAAAGTGGCGGTCAGGATTTCGGATCTCTCGCTGGACGTGGCAAAAATGCTGCAGGCCCACGTTGACACCGACGCGTTGCCCGAGAGCTTGAAAGTCCGCAAGGCTGACGTTTATCTCGTTGTGGCCCTGAACCATGCCGAGTCCCAGGTGTTGCGTGGCGAAAACAGCGGCCGGCGCCTGACACACGTGGGCGTAGTGCAGAGTCTTACAAAAATCGGCAGCCTCGAGAGCGGAAAGACTTTCTCTCAGGATGTTCACCTCAAGCTCGATCCCAGGACCGATCCGGCCAATCTGCGGGTGATTGCCTTCATCCAGCAACCAGGACAGAAGCAGGTCCTGGGCGTGGCGCAGCAGCAGCCCCAGAAGTAAATTCGATTTTCTTTGCGAACTTTGCGGCTGTCTTGGCGCCCTTTGCGGTTAAGGGGTTGACTGTTTCGCAGTCCAGGGAAAAGCTTGAACCGCAAAGAACGCAAAGCCATCCCTCTTCCTTCTCTCCTGTTCTCTCTGCTAAATTTGGCACCTCGATTTGCCGACTGGAGGGACCATGCGCATCGACTTGTTCCGGATGGAACGAACCCAGTGCCTGTTTGAAAACGAAGTCGAATTCAATCTGTCAGAGAGTGGCGTGCTTCCGCTGCGGGTCGAGGAAGTATTGCAGAGTTCGAAAGAGTCAGCTGATTTTCTGGCTCTCGGCTTGAAGTATCCGGAGTCCGACGGTTCCGAGCAACTGCGCGAGTGCATTGCTTTATGGTATGGCACCACTCCCGACCATGTGCTGGTCACCAACGGTGGCTCCGAGGCCAACTTCACTGCGCTCTGGGGACTGCTGGAGAAAGGTGATCACGCGGCCGTCATGCTGCCCAACTATCTTCAGACCTGGGGGCTTGCCCGGGCTTATGCCGCCAGGACCAATGCGTTTTATCTGGTGGAAGGCAGCGGGAACGGGAAGGCGCGATGGGCCCTGGACATTGAGAGTCTTCATCGAGCGGTGAGCAAGAAAACACGCTTGATTGTGGTTACGAATCCCAACAATCCTACAGGCGCCGTCCTGGACCAGCAGGAGATGGACGAAGTCGTGCGGGTGGCGCGCCAGGCCCGGGCCTGGCTTCTGGTGGATGAAATTTATCGCGGCGCGGAAGTGAGCGGGCCGCTCACCCCGACATTCTGGGGGCGCTACGACAAACTGCTGATCACTTCCGGACTCTCCAAGGCTTTCGGACTGCCCGGGCTGCGCCTGGGATGGATCGTGGCCCCGCCGAAGACCATTGCCAGGCTTTGCTCGTACCACGATTACACCACGCTGACTCCGACCCTGCTGTCCGATCGCCTGGCGCGGATTGTGATGGAACCGGTACGGCGCGACCAGGTCCTCGAACGCACGCGGGCGATTGTCCGCCGCAACCTGCCGCGGCTGGAATCCTGGATCCGTTCGCACGCTGACATTTTCACTTACATTCCGCCAGTTGCCGGCGCGATCACGTTCTTTCGCTACAAGTTGCCGATCTCTTCGAGCGCGCTTTTTGACCGGCTGCGCAAGGAACGGTCGGTACTGATTACTCCCGGCGACCACTTTGGTCTGGGACGCTACATCCGCGTGGGCTACGGGTACGACGTGGACTACACGCTGCGCGGGCTGGCGCGGGTAGATCTTACGCTGGAAGAATTGAAGAAGAAGACGGAAGCCGGTGCGCAGTGAAGCGGCTCGCCGCGGGGCTGCTTAGCTTCTTGCCGGCTCCAACGAACTGAGGGCGGGACGCGCTCAGGACAGCCTGAGCCTGCCCTGAGCGCGGTCGAAGGGCCGGCGCTACGAAACCCTTTTAGTTTTTGCGCGTTCCATTACCAGCGAGGCTGCTGCCACATCTTGCACGCCGACTCCGGTCAGGTCACAGATGATGATCTCAGATTCTGAGGTCCTCCCCGGCTTGAGGCCGGCGGTGATCTCGCCTAACTCTGCGTAGACTTTTTCTTTCGCGATCGCTCCGTTTTCGATTGCATGATGAATTTCGCCCAGCCGCAGGCATTGCGGAATGCTGTCGGCCACAATCTTGTCGGCGCGCGCCAGCACATCGATGTCGAGTTCCTGTTTATCCGGGCCGTCGGAGCCGACCGCGATCACGGTCACTCCGGGCTTCAACCATGCCGCCCGCACCAACGGCTTGCGGCTGGCGGTAACGGTGATTACCACGTCAGCTCCGTCCACCGCCTCCCTCACCGATTCAGCTACCGACAAAATTGCACGCCGGAAATTGTCCGCCGCGTTTGACAGGATGTGTGGGGCGGGCGCCCTCGCCCGCCGCCTTTGACGTGGATCCTTCGTCACGGCGTTTTGTCAGGTCCTCGGCGCAGGCTTGCGCCTTCCGGGATCGCGTCCCCATATGCGCACTTCGCTGAAAGTTCTTTCGAGAGCCAGCATTTCGATCTGATATCGCGCTTGAGCGCCGGTTCCGATTACCGCAACCGAGGAAATTTTCGCGCGGGCGAGATACCTGGCAGCGACCGCTCCTGCGGCCCCGGTGCGGAAATCGGTGATGAATCCGTTGTCGAGAAGAAATGCGGCCGGGGCGCCGGTCCGGGCGTCGAACACGACGATCATGCCGTCGTTCGCGGGCAGGCCCAGCTGCGGATTGCTGGGAAATCCTGAGGCTATCTTGACCGCGTAGTACGGCCCGCCGTTCAGGTATCCGGCTTTGACGTGAATCTCGCCGCGATTTTGCGGAGCTGCATTTCCCGGCGCGTCATCTCCGGGAATGTCCAGGTGGATGACCGCCGGCAGTTGCGCCCGGCCGGTGGAATACGCAGCGAAAGCCTGCTCCATGGCTGCGATGCAGGAGCGGGGATCGAGCAGGGCGCGAATTTCGGGCTCGCGCAGAATCAGGACTTCACGGGGCATCCGCAAAGCCTATCATTTTAGGAAACTCGGAAACTGGGAAGCTCGGAATCTTAAAGACCCGGAATCTCAAGCAACTCGGAATCACTTCGCCGCCGGTGCCGGTTCCGGCGACTTTCCACGTTCGCGCCAGCCTTCGATGATCAGGTAGAGCACCGGAATGAAGAACAGGTTCAGGAAGGTGGAAACAATCATTCCACCGAACACCGTGGTGCCCACGGAATGCCGGCCGTGTTCGCCTGCGCCCGACGCCACCACCAGGGGCACCACGCCCAGGATGAAGGCCAGCGAGGTCATCAGAATCGGACGCAGCCGGATTCTTGCCGCTTCGACTGCGGCTTCCATCAACGGCATACCGCGATGGCGGAGCTGTTCGGCAAATTCGACGATCAGGATGGCGTTCTTGCTGGAGAGTCCCACCAGCATCACCAGTCCGATCTGGCAATAGACGTCATTCTGCAGACCGCGCAAAGACTGCGCCGTCAACGCTCCCAACATCGCCATGGGAACGGCCAGCATCACGATGAAGGGCAGAACAAAGCTTTCATACTGCGCGGAAAGTGTCAGATACACCACCAGCGTGCCCAGCCCGAACAGGATCAGGGTGGTGCTTCCCGAACTCAGTTCTTCGAGCGACAAGCCGGTCCATTGGAAGCTGAATCCCTGCGGCAGAACCTTCTGGCTTAACACCGCCATGGCGTCGAGCGCCTGGCCTGAACTGAACCCCGGAGCGGCAGAGCCGTCAATTTCGGCCGAGCGGAACAGGTTGTAGTGACTGATGACCTGCGGCGCCGTGGTCTGCTTGATCGACACCAGGTTCTCCAGCGGAATCATCGACCCGCTGTCGGCGCGCACATAAAACTGCTTGATGTCCTTCGCCTGGGTGCGGAACTGCTGGTCCGCCTGCACGTAAACCCGGTAGGAACGGTTGTTGAAATCGAAGTCGTTGACGTACGCCGAACCCATGTAGATGCCCAGGGCGTCCGTAATCTGCTGCAGCGGAACGTGCAGGCTCTTCGCCTTTTCGCGATCGATGGTCACCACGAACTGGGGATCGTTAGCGGTGTAAGTGCTGTAGAGGCCGGTCAGGTCTTTGCGGGCGCTGCCCTGGCGGATCAGGTCATGGGTCACGTTGGCCAGTTCTTCCAGGGTGTGGCTGCCCTGGTCCTGCAATTCGTAGGCAAAGCCGCCGAACTGGCCCAGTCCCTGCACGGCGGGCGGCAGGAACGGAAGCACGATGGCGCCGGAAATGCCGAACAGGCGGCCGCGAATCCGGTTCACGATGGCTTCGGCGGCATGCGCGTCGCCTTTGCGCTGGGAATACGGTTTCAGAGGGACGAAGATCAGCGCCTGGTTGGAAGCGCTGCCGCTGAAGCTGAAACCCGCGATCGCGAAAATGCCGCGCACTTCCGGAATGTCCTGCAGAATATGCTGGACCTGCTGGCCGATGCCCCGGGTATATTCGAGCGAGGCCCCGGACGGCGCCTGCACCGCGATGATGAAATATCCCTGGTCTTCGTTGGGCACGAAGCCCTTGGGCACGCGCTGGAAAACCAGGTAGGTAAGGCCCAGCGCCGCGAAGAACAGCACCGCCGCAATCAGCCGGAAGCGCAGGAAGAAACGCAGGGCCCGCCGATACCCTTCTGTTATGCCGTTGATGACTTTGTCCACCTGCCGGAAGAACCAGTTCTTTTCGCCATGCTCGCGGCCCAGCAGGATGGCCGACAGCGCGGGCGTGAGGGTAAGCGCGTTGAAAGCGGAAATCGAAATCGAGAATGCAATAGTCAGCGCGAACTGGCGAAACAGAATGCCGGTGGTACCGGGGAAAAAAGCCACCGGCACAAACACCGCGACCAGCACCAGCGAGGTGGCGATGACCGCTCCCGCCACTTCTCCCATGGCGAGGGATGCCGCCTTGTGGGAATCCCTTTCGCCTTCCTGGATGTGGCGTTCGATATTTTCGATTACCACGATGGCGTCGTCCACCACCAGTCCGGTGGCCAGAGTGATGCCGAACAGAGTGAGCGTATTGACGGAAAATCCCAGCAGCTTGACGAAAGCGAAAGTTCCGATCAGCGATACGGGAATGGTGACCGCGGGAATAATGGTGCTGCGCCAGTCCGCGAGAAAAATGAAGATGACGAGAATGACCAGGACGATGGCCTCGATCAGAGTGGTGAGCACGTCGCGGATCGATTCGCCTACCGCCTCGGTGGTATCGAACGCATTCTCGTACTTCATGCCCGGCGGGAAATGCTGGGACAGCCGGTCCAGTTCGGCCAGGACCAGGCGGTCCACTTCGAGAGCATTCGCGGTCGAGAGCTGGGTGACGCCGAGACCGACCGCGTCGTAACCGTTGTACATCAGGTCTGAGCTGTAATCCTCGGCGCCGAGTTCGGCCCGGCCCACATCCTTCAGCCGGACCAGTGTGCCGTCGGCATTGGTCTTAAGAATGATGTTTTCAAATTGTGACGCCTCGCTGAGCCGGCCGATGGCGCGCACGCTGATCTGAAATTCCTGCCCGGCCTTGATCGGCGGCTGCCCTACCTGCCCGGCGGCGACGTCAACGTTCTGCTCCTGCAACGCGCTTACCGCATCCGACGCGGTCAGCCCGCGGCTGGCCATGCGCACCGGATCCAGCCAGAGACGCATGGAGTACTTGCGTTCGCCGAAGATGATGACGTCCGCCACTCCCGGGCACGCGCTTCAGCGAGTCCTTGACGTAAACGTCCAGGTAATTGCTGATGAAGAGCGGGCTGTAGCGTCCCTCGGGCGAGAACACCGCCGCGCCCAGCACGAAATTGTTGGAGGCCTTGGTGACGGTGATGCCCGTGGCCTTGACCGCGCTGGGCAGGCGTCCCTGGGCTGTGTTCACGCGGTTCTGAATGTCCACGGCCGCCAGATCGGGATCGCGGTTGAGGTCAAACGTGGCCGTAATCGAGCTTACCCCGTTGCTGCTGCTGCTCGAGGTGACGTACTTCATGCCTTCCGCGCCGTTGATCTGCTGCTCGATGGGCACGGTCACCGCGGTTTCGACGGTCTGGGCGCTGGCGCCGACGTAAACGCTGGTTACGGAAACCTGCGGCGGCGCCAGGGTGGGAAATTGCGCGATCGGCAAACTGGGAATTACGGCGGCCCCTGCCAGAATAATCAGCAGCGCGCAGACGGTGGCAAACACCGGCCGTTTTATGAAGAAATCAACGAACATTCAGGAGCGGACCTCGGGATCGACTTCGGGCGTCGGGCGTCAGACCTCAGACCTCGGACCTCGGACGTCAAATCGAATCGTGTGCGTAAGCTGCCAGAACAAGGAAATCGTCAGCCGCAAGAAGAATCTCACAAATCCCGCAACGGCTGATACGAAAACGCCCACCGTGTTGAAGCGATGTTAGTTCGAACCGCGTGGTCCAAATCTGAAGTCTGAAGCCCGATGTCTGAGGTCCGACGGCCGCCGCCCGAGGTCCGGAGTCCGCCTTTACCCCTGCGGCACGATCACGGGAGCGCCATCGATCAGGAATTGGGTCCCCGAAACGATGATCTTGTCTCCCGGCTTGATTCCTTCGAGCACCACGTAGTTGTTGCCAGTCATGTCTCCGACCTGTAATGGCTTCTGATGGGCGACCGTCTTCCCGCCCTGCTGCTCGGCAACGAAGGCGAAGTATTGGCCGCCCAGGCGCGAAACCGCGAGTATGGGCACGACGGTGCGCTGCTGCGTGCCCCACACGATGCGCGCGTGGATGAACTGCGCGTTGCGGAGCTTGTCATTATTGTTCGCAATCGGCGCCTTGGCCAGCACGGTCTGGGTGGTTGAGTCCACCTGGGGCGAGATGAAGTTGATGCGGCTCTCGGCGATTACATTGCCTGCCTGATCGACGATCTGTACCGGCAGATTGGGCTTAAGCTGGGACGAGCGCTCGATGGGCACGTACACGTAGGCTTCCAGGCTTCCGGGTTTGTCCACGGTAGTCAAGGGCGTGGTGGTGGTCACGCGGTCACCGACCCGCACTGGAATGTCTCCGACGATTCCGGCGCTGGGCGCGGTCACGCGGTAGTAGTGCAGTTGCACACTCTCCTGGCGGACCTGCGCCTGCAGGGCCTGCAACTGGGCGCGAGCCTGGTCCAACGCCGTTCTGGACTGGTCGAGCGCCTGTTTGCTGATGACTTTTGCGTCGTACAGTCCGCTGTTGCGTTCGAACTCCTGCTCGTCCCACTTGACCTCGGCCTGCTTGGCGGCCAGGGTGTCTTCCTGAGTCTTCAGCGTGGCTTGCTGTTTGGCGGGGTCAATCTGGATCAGCGGCGTCCCGGCGGAGACCGCGGCTTCCGGAGTGGACAAAGATAGCCGTAATCTGACCCTCCACCTGGGGCATGATGACGGCGGTGTCGCGCGACTTCAGGGTGGCGACGTACTCCGTCGTGTCTTTCACCGGAACCAGCTGAGCGGTTTCCACTTTTACCGGTATGCCGGCCGGTCCCTGGGGCTGCGCCCCCTTGACCGAAGCCCCGCTGCAGGCCGAGCCCAGCCCTATCAGCGTCAAAGCCGCCGCCAGGGCTGCCCACGGCCGGGTCGATTGCCAATTTCCCCTGCTTGTCAGTAAATCCATCTTTGAAATGCTCCTGCAAACGCGGCCGTAAACCCCTGGGCACACACCAAGTTGGTTAGTAGATGCAGGTTAGGGAGTTTGGACTCGAAAATTGTGGAAAAGACAGCCGAATAGGGACGTGCGGAGCAAGAATTTCGGGACAGGCCCACTTTAGGACCCGATCCCAGGCTCTGGCCGACCTTCTTAGCGCTTGCGCGGCTTGGTGGCTTCCTGCATCTGCCGTTCTTCGGCCACAACCGCGACGTACAGCAGGCCGAACGCCAGAACCACCATCATGAGTACGAGTGTCATGGGCTGAATGTAAGCCCATAGTTTCGCCTCGCCAAGGTCACGCCGGTACCCGCCCGGTAATACCACCAAGGTGCCATGCGAGAACTGGCGTCGGACCTCAGATGTCACTCGTCGGACTCCGGCGGCCCTCTGTGTGTTGGCTTCGCAGGCTTTCTGTCAATTCCTTGGCTCTCTTGCGCCGAAAGGGCTTCAACTGCAAAGCACGCTGGAATCTAAGCGGGTCGAAGGCCGACGTCTGACAGTCTGAGTGTCCGAGGTCCGAGGCCCGGTTCTGCTACATTATTTCGGAAGATGAAACCTGCCCGCAGTTTTGCCAGCGACAACAATGCTGGAGTTCATCCTGAAGTCTTGCAGGCCGTAGCGGAAGCCAATCGCGGCCACGCGGTCGGTTACGGAGACGATCCTTACACCGCTGCGGTAGTGCAGAAATTCAAACGGCACTTCGGTTCCGGACATCGAGGTGTTCCTTGTTTTTAACGGCACGGCGGCCAATTGCCTGGGCCTGAAAGCGCTGACCAACACTTATCACGCCGTCATCTGCGGCGAAGCCGCGCACATTTACACCGACGAATGCGGCGCACCCGAGAAATTTACCGGATGCAAGCTTCTTCCCGTCGCGGTGACCAACGGCAAGCTGACGATCGAATCCGTCAGTCAGGCTTACCACGGCATCGATGATCCGCACCATGTGCAGCCCCGAGTCATTTCCATTACCCAGGCCACGGAAGTTGGAACGGTGTATCAGCCTGGCGAAATCAAGGCCCTGGCTGGTTTTGCCCACCAGCGCGGCATGTTTCTGCATATGGACGGCGCCCGCATCGCCAACGCCGCCGCCAGCCTGGGGCAAACCCTGCGGCAAGCCACCCGGGACTTGGGAGTGGACGTGCTCTCCTTCGGAGGTACCAAGAACGGCGCCCTGGGAGCTGAAGCCGTGGTTTTCTTCGACAAGAAGCTGGGCCATGACTTCCTGTATTTGCGCAAGCAGGGCATGCAGCTTGCCTCCAAGATGCGCTTCATCTCGGCCCAGTTTGATGCCCTGTTCACGGGTGATCTCTGGCACAAGAATGCGCAGCATGCCAACCGCATGGCGCCGCCTGCTGGAGAAGGAAGTGCGCGAGATTCCAGCGGTAAAGATCATTTACAAAGTGGAAGCGAACGGAGTGTTCGCCAAAATTCCGCGCTCCGCGATCGCCCGGCTGCAGAAGCGATATTTCTTTTATGTGTGGAACGAACAGCAGTCCGTGGTGCGCTGGATGTGCTCCTTCGATACCACCGAGCAGGATGTGAAGCAGTTTGCCCGCTTCGTGGCGGACACGGTAAAAAGGTCTGTCTGACCGCCAATCCGCATCCTCTCCAAGGTTCGCATCGCTTTCCCGCCTGTTTCATCTAACCTGTCATGGGTAACGAGCTGGCAGTTTCCGTACTCGATCTTGTAGGCATGCGGGCAGGTGAGCCCGCGGGCAGTGCCATTGCCCGGTCGGTGGACCTGGCACGGCACGTCGAGAGCTGGGGATACAAACGCTATTGGCTGGCGGAGCATCACGGTATTCAAGGGTTGGCTTGCTCGGCCACCGCGGTACTGATTGGGCACGTGGCGGGAGCGACGAAGACGATTCGCGTGGGCAGCGGAGGAGTGATGCTGCCCAACCATGCGCCGCTGGTCGTGGCGGAACTGTTTGGGACGCTGGAAGCGCTGTATCCGGGGCGCATCGATCTGGGCCTGGGACGCGCTCCTGGCGGCGACGCCCACATGATGCGCGCTCTGCGGCGGGATTTGCAGCAAAGCGGCGACGATTTTCCCGCCCTGCTGGACGAACTGCGGACCTATCTGGGGCCGGAGAGGCCGGGACAACTGGTGCGCGCCATTCCCGGACAGGGGAGCAATGTGCCGATCACATTGCTGGGGTCGAGCGGCTTCAGCGCACAACTGGCCGGGATGCTGGGGCTGCCGTTTGCCTTCGCGGCACATTTTTCTCCTGAATATCTGCATGCGGCCGTGCAGCTGTACCGCGATCGGTTCCAGCCCAGCGAAGGATTGCGCCGGCCCTATCTGATGGTAGCCGTGCCGGTCATTGCGGCGGAGACGGACGCGGCAGCGCGGCGGCTGTTCACGACTGCGCAGCAGCGCTTTCTGCGACTGATCCGAAACCAGCCGGTCGAGTTGTTGCCGCCGGTGGATTCCATGGAGTTGCTGTGGCGTGACTCCGAGCGGGTCGCCTTGGAGAGCAAACTGGGCGCGGCGATCGTGGGATCAGACATTACAGTTACGGCGGGGCTGGAGAAGCTGGTGGCTGAAACCGGGGCAGACGAGGTCATCGTAGTGTCTGACACCTACGAGCACGCCGACCGATTGCAATCCTACGAACGGGTCGCGGTCATTGCGGCGAAGATCGTTGCGGCGAAGCGCCAGGTCAAGGCGCCCGTGGGCGTAGAAGCCTGAAGACTGCCGAATCCCGCATCGCTGATCTTTTCCCAATCCGGATGTAACATTTCGCAGCGACGGGAATCTCATGTGCGGGTTACACTGTCGCTCTCGGCCCCACGGAGCTGAGGGCGGGACGCCGGCGCTACCAAATCATCGCTAGCTGAATCATGGAAGCTCGAATCAATTCCCGCAAGTTCAAGAAAGTTTCCCGCCGCGAATTGCTGAAGCTGGCGCCGGTATTGGCGGTTGGAGCCTTCGCCATCCCCAGGCTTCAGGAGCCGCTGCTCAAAGCCGGCCTGGGATTCAGCGACTGGGCTTCCGCGCTTCTGTTTCGTTCCCGGCATCTGGCTACCACTTTTAGCGACTCCGAACTGACTCCCTTTGAAAAATTTCCCATCAACGGTTACGACGTGGAGGATCCCGGCGTTGATTTCGAAGCCTGGAGCCTTACCGTGAATGGAGCGGTCCAGAAACCGGGGGAGTACAAACTGGCGCAAGTGCAGTCTCTGCCCCGGGTGCGCCAGAATACGCGCCATGTATGCGTTGAGGGCTGGGACGTCATCGGCCGCTTCGGCGGGGCGCGGCTTTCGGATTTCCTGCACATGATCGGGGCCGACACCAGCGCCCGCTTCGTTTACGTGGAGTGCGCGGACGACTATTACGAGTCGCTGGATATGGCGACCGCGCTGCATCCGCAAACCCTGCTGTGCTACGAGATGTATGACCAACCACTGACCCGCGAGCATGGCGCTCCCCTGCGCCTGCAGATTCCGACCAAGGTTGGCTACAAGCAGGCCAAGTATTTGACCGACCTGAAAGTCACCAATGTTCTGGACCGGGTGGGCTACTGGGAAGACCAGGGCTATTCATCTTTTTACAGTTTGTAAGCGGCTCCGCGGCGGGTTGAGCAAATACGATGAGCGAAGCGGTAATCGAGATCGAGTCAACGAAGAACGGGGAAGTCGAAGCGGCGGTCTATGAGCATCCCTGGGCGGTGCGTTTCGCGCACTGGCTGAATGCGGTCTCGCTGCTGGTCATGGTGGGCAGTGGCTTTCAGATCTTTCGCGCCTTCCCCAGTTTCGGCGCCAAGATTCCGCAGAAGGACCTGTTGCACTGGCCCAAGGCCTTTGCCCTGGGAGGATGGCTGGGCGGCGGCCTGCAGTGGCACCTCACCTTCATGTGGATCTATATAGCCACCGGCCTCTTCTATCTCGGCTACCAGATCTTCAGCCGGAACTATCGCCAGGTGCTGTTCACTCCACGCGATATTCGCGGAGTCTGGCCCATGGTGCGTTATTACTTTTTCTTTGGGCCCAAGCCGATGGCTCGCGAAGTTTACAACCCGCTGCAGAAACTGGCGTACACCTCAGTCGTCGGCCTGGGTGTTTTATCGGTCTTGACCGGAGTTGCGGTCTGGAAGCCGGTGCAGTTCTCCTGGCTGGCCTGGATGATGGGCGGCTTTCATTGGGCCCGGATCTGGCATTTTGCCGTGATGTGGGCGATTCTGTTTTTTCTTTTAGGACACCTGGTCATGGTGGTCTTGCACGGCTGGAATAACTTCACCTCCATGCTCACGGGATGGAAGAAGAACCCGGATTATCTTGAGCGCTAGCCAGTTCCTGGGCCATTTCCGGGATTGAAACCAGATGCTGCGACGAATGACCATGGTCGAGAAGCCGGCGGAAGACAGCGAGCAGCCTCTCATCAGGCGCATCTGTAACGGTGAGTCTTCACTGTTCGCGGAACTGGTGAAGCCTTATGAACGCCGGGTTTACGTGACCGCCCTGGCCCTGTTGCGCAATGAGGCGGATGCGCAGGATGTGGCCCAGGAAGCCATTCTGAAGGCCTTCGCCAATTTGCGGCAATTTCGCGGCGAGGCGCGCTTCAGCACCTGGCTGATTCAGATCACGGTGAACGAAGCGCGCATGCGGCAGCGCAAACAGCACGCCAACCTGTTCGAACCGATTGCGGAATCGGAGGAACAGAATGAAGAGGGCGCCTACACTCCGCGGGAATTCGCCGACTGGCGGGAAATACCTTCGGAGGCGCTGGAAAGAAGCGAACTCCGCACCCTGCTGGCAAAGGCCCTGGCCGGCCTGGGCCAAAAATATCGCGAAGTATTCATCCTGCGGGACGTGGAGCAAATGAGCATCGAAGAAGCAGCCGAAGTCCTGAATATCTCGATCGCCAGCGTCAAGACCCGGTTGCTGAGAGCGAGGCTGATGCTGCGGGACCTTCTGGCGCCCGCACTGGCGGATGGCTGGTTCAGCCGCGCGCCATTCGGGAAAG
Organism: Terriglobia bacterium; assembly: GCA_963699935.1. Taxonomy (GTDB): domain Bacteria; phylum Acidobacteriota; class Terriglobia; order Terriglobales; family Acidobacteriaceae; genus JAIQFF01. Next base: position 398,347 of record CAVOVU010000006.1, on the reverse strand, counting down.
GGAGCAAGCCATGGTAGTCAATTGCGAACAGGTCTGGCAGGAAATCTCAAATTATCTGGAAGGCGAGGTCAGCCCGGAACTGCGGGCCGCGATCGAGGCGCACATCCGCGAGTGCCGGCATTGCACAGCGGTGCTCGATGGCACCAGAAACGTGGTCCACCTGTACGCCGACGGTCGCCTGCTTGAACTGCCTCCGGGTTTCAGCGCCCGCTGGCAGAGAAAGCTGGCCGAATCCATGCCCGGTCCCCGGGGGACGGCTTTCGGATGGCTCATCGCAGTGGCCGCCCTGGCCCTGGTTTCCGGCAGCTTCGCCCTGGCCAGGTTTGACTCGCCCGCACCCACGGCCCTGCGTTCTTACCATGCTGAACCGGGAACTGGCGTCCCGCCCGAAATGATGGTGGAAATTGCGAGCGACGGCAAGACCTTTCATGCCCCGGGCTGCAGGTTTCTACATGAACACGAGGGTGGGGGCAGCGTGCGCATGGTGACCGCGGCCGAAGCCATGCGCGAAGGATATGTGCCGTGTGTTCGGTGCTTGAGGCGATATTTGAAGGGCCAGACCGCGAGCCTGGGCGCTCCGCGGAAATCTCAGCAGGTTTCCCGCAATGACTCCGTCGCAGCCGCACCGGGCAGCGAGGACGCGCCACCCGGTCCGACTCCGGGCAACTAGTTCTTTTTCATTTCGTCCTTGCTCATGTCGTCTTTCTTCATGTCGTCTTTCTTCATCTCGTCTTTCTTCATCTTGTTCTTCTTGAGCTTTTTGGCCTTCTTGCTCTTGGCCATGTCATCTTTGGCCATGTCGTCGTGCTTCAAGGTGTCCTGCTTCATTTCGTCATGTTTCATGCTGTCCTGATTTGAGTCGGGCGTGGACTGGGCAAAGCCGTTCACAGACAGGGCCAGGACACACATCATCATCAGCTTTCCGATCATCTTTTCATGGAATCCTCCAGAGATTTTTGCGCCGGGCATGACCTGGCGTGAAGGCAGTGATGTGCCGGAACCGGCGAAGTTACAGGTCCCGTGCAGACTCCTGGCAGCCTCGGGGAATCCTTCTGGCCACTAGCCCTCGTCGGCGAATAGAATCACACTTAGACCGGTTCATAGTCTTTAGCTTTGGAGGTAGAAATGTTTGGTCGTAGAAGTGTGCCCGCGATTTTGGCAATCATGGCCCTGCTGAGTCTGGTTCATGCCGAGGATCGAGTTCAATCCGAACTAAAGTTTGTGGCCCACACCAAGGCGGAGAAGACTGCCGGCGTGTGGGTGGACGGACAGTATGTGGGCTTTGTAAAGGAACTGACCGGCGACAAGAAGATCATGCTGCTGCCGGGCAAACACGAAGTCCTGGTGCGTCAGGCCTGGTACAAGGACTACGTCCAGAACGTCGTTCTCGAGCCCGGACAAACCAGCGTGGTCAACGTCTCGCTGGTAAGAGATGCCCACCCCCCGACCCGCGAGGCGACCGGTGAGTTGAAAATTTCGGCCACGCCCACCCGGGCCGCGGTCTTCGTGGACAACCAGTTCGCCGGGCACGTGGACGAGTTCGACGGCATGGGCAAAGCCATGCTGCTCACCCCCGGACGCCACACGGTCCGCGTTGCGCTACCCGGCTATTTGCCATTTGAGACCGTGGTTGACCTGCGTCCTCACCAGAAGCTCAAGATTCAGACTGAACTGGTAAAGGGCAGCATCACGGAAGCCGGTTCGCTGGTGAACGAGCAGTAAGATAGCGAGATTGAGACGAGCACTACGCTTGCCGCTGGCGATTGTGGCGGTCCTTCTCTTTGGGATCGTGGGCGCAGTCCTGCTCCGGGTGGGGGCCGACGGGAAGCCTCACACTGTTCTCCTGAAGTGGGACCCGCCCGCCCCCAAAGCCGGTGCAACCGTAACCGGATACAACGTTTATCGTAGCCAGCCCGACGGGACGTTCGCACCGCTGGCTTCCGTGACCGCCCCTACTTACGTTGACGACAAAGTGGGCAGCGGAACCACCTACCACTATTTCGTGAGGGCGGTGAATTCTGCTGGCCAGGAGAGCCCGCCTTCGAACCAGGCCTCGGCAACCATCCCTTAGCGTAATCCGCCTGCCGCCCTAAAAAAGTTCCCCCAAAATCCGTCCGGCTGTCGATCCCGCAACCTGTCATTCGACGTCTAATAGAGCCAAGGAATGAACCAGTTCCCTGCTCCAATGCAAAATTCATAAGGAGAATCACGATGCGATTCATGGTAATCGTCAAGGCCGATAAGAACAGCGAAGCCGGCGTCATGCCCAGCCGGGAGATCCTGACTGCGATGGGAAAATTCAACGAAGAACTGGTGAAAGCCGGAGTGATGCTGGCCGGCGAAGGACTTCATCCCCACGTTCGAAAGGCAAGCGCGTCAAGTTCTCGGGTGGAAAGCACACCATTACCGACGGCCCGTTCACCGAGAGCAAAGAACTGATCGCCGGCTTCTGGCTGTGGCAGGTCAGGTCGATGGACGAGGCGATGGAGTGGCTCAAGCGCAGCCCCTTCGACGGCGGGACCGAGATCGAAATTCGCCAGGTGTTCGAGCCGGAAACTTCGGCGCTGAACTGACCCCAGAACTCAGAGAGCAGGAAAATCGCCTGCGGAAACAGGTCGCCGCGAAAGAGTAAGGACGGGGCGCCTGTTATCTCTACTTGCGCGCGGGCAGTGCGACCTGTCCCGAATCCTCCGCAGCCAGTTGCGAGAATGCCGACCAGTCCAGCGACTCACCGCCGCGGGCCAGCAAGGTCAGGAAGCGGTTGTAAATCAGGCTGGCCAGCGGAAGGGGTACGCGCAACTTCTCGGCGGCGGCCAGCACCAGCCGATTGTCTTTGAATCCCAAAGGAGCGGCAAAACCGGCGGGTTGGAATTTCTTGTCGGCGATCAATCCGCCATAGGTTTTGTAAACCGGCGCATTGAAAAGCGTGGAGGTCAGAAAATCCACGTACTGGTGCTGATCCAGACCCGCCTTGCCCACCAGCGCCATGGCCTCTCCCAATGCCTCGATCACCGATGAAATCAGAAAATTGCCGCTGAGCTTGATCAGATTCGCGTCAGGCGCATTGTCGCCGAAGCGAAAAGTTCTCTGTCCGATTGATTCGAACAAGGGCATGCAGGCGTCCACCGCATCCGGCGCGCCGGCCACGGTGATAAAGAGTTTGGCCGCGGCCGCCGCCTCGGGACGTCCAAACACGGGAGCGGAGACAAAACGCTGCCCGCTCGCTGCGTGCTCGGCCGCCATCTTTTCCGAAAGCGCTACGCTGATGGTGCTTGAAGAAATGTGGATCGCTCCCCTGGCCAGGTTCTTGACCACACCGGCATCGCCGAAGACCACTCCTTCCACTGCGTGGTCATCGGCCAGCATCGTAATCACGGCCTCGCCTCGGCAGGCGTCCCCGACCACGGCAGCGTTGCGCGCACCCTGCCCGACCAGCGCCTGCGCCTTACCGGGAGTCCGGTTATAGACGGTGACTTCGTGCCCGCCCTTGAGCAGGTTCGCCGCCATGCCCGATCCCATGTTCCCCAGCCCGATCATTCCGACTTTCATGCTTCACCTCGCTCTTTTGTGCAACAGAAGTTGGATGCAGCAGCAATCACGCCAGGTTCGCGGAGAAAGTCCTCTGGACCAAGTATCGAGATTACCCTGTCATCCCGACCAGAGCGGAGCGAAGCGAGCGAAGTGGAGGGACCTGCTTTGCCAGCGTGCCCGCCGTGCGAGAAATTTCATGAGGCTTTCGTCGCTTGCCTGACTTCTCCAGACCATGCATTACGTTCCACCTCCGCCCCGCCACTCCAAAAACGGAGAGACGAGCACGGGGCACCCGTTCGAACTCCAACTATCCGCAATCCCAATAAACTGCAGAAAAAGACAGCGCTCCCTGTCGATCTCGCGGGCTCTCGTTCGACATACCGGTGAAAGCGGAAGGAACTGAGGGAGGCGGTCATGGCAAGACAGCACAGGACATCGGGGAGCTTGCAATCAATCGCGGGCGGGGCGCTGGTGGGGCTCGGGCTGCATATCTGGTTTGGCAACCTGCACGGAATCGCGAGTCAGTTGACGCACCTCCTCGGCACTTCCTCCGGAAAAACGCTGGGGTTGGCATCCTCGGTCATCGTGGCGGCCGCGCAAGCTGGCCAGGTTTACGCCTCCGATCACCAGGGGTTTTTCCTGGAGGTCCTCCGGATGTTGATATCATTTTGGCCACTGCTTCTCGTCATCGTCGGGGCAGGATTCTTGAAAGATGTTTTCAGGGATGAAGTTGACACTTTGATGGAGCCGGAAAAATATTTTCAGGATAACGATACGGGACGTCGATTTTGCTGCCCCTCGTTCGACATATAGATATAGAAAAGGCCCAGAATTATCCGGCTGGTTCGAGACCGTCCGGAATACTGGGCCTCAAAATAGAGACTAATCAAAACTAATTAAGGAGATCTAACCATGCGATTCATGATGATCGTCAAACACGCCGAGAAGCAGGGTCCTCCGCCCAAGCCGCTGATGGATGCGATTGCGAAGCTGGCCGAAGAAGACGCGAAGAAAGGCAAGATGCTCGGGAGCGGCGGTCTCGGGCCCACCGCGCTGGGCGCTCGCGTTCGCCTTTCCGGAGGACAAGTGACCGTGACCGACGGGCCTTTCACCGAAGCCAGGGAGGTGTTCGGCGGCTATGCGCAGTTTGAGTTGAATTCGAAAGAAGAAGCGATCGAAGGCGCCGTGCGTTTCATGGAGCTGCACAAAAAGCACTGGCCGGGATGGGAAGGCGAGACCGAAATTCGCCAGATGTTCGGACCAGAAGACTTCGGCTGCAAATGACAGAGCCGGGTGCCCCACCCTCTTTGGCAAGGAACGCAAAAGTAGGACGGGCACACGAGGGGATGCGCCGAGTAGTCGATCACTTCGTCCCGATTTGGCGGGGGCGCTTCCGCAACAGCAGGGGGGGGGTGGGAGGTTGGGGGGAGAAAAACTAGACTGAGCACTACCGCGGGCGCCGACCCCGATTGACTCGTCCTCGGCCTCCGGAGTACAGTTCTGGAAAAGCTCCGACCTTGGAGATTCTCTCGATGCCCCAGTTCGTGATCGAGCGCGAAATACCCGGATTGTCAAAGCTGTCGGACAGCGAATTCCGTGCCCTCTCCCAAAAGTCGGTCGCCGTTCTCAGAGGGATGGGTCCGGAGATTCAGTGGCTGCACAGCTACGTCACCGGCGACAAGCTTTATTGCGTGTACATTGCCCCCGACGAAAAAACCATTCAAGAGCATGCGAATCGAGGGGGCTTCCCGGCGCATCGAATCTCTGCCGTGCGGCGTCTTATCGATCCCACCACCGCGGAATAATTCCCGATAATCACGTGGGGAGAGCCGCCCCCGGCTGTCCGGCGGAGCGAAGCTCCGCTGGAAGTTCTTGCCTGGCTGTATGGTCTTCGCGTGGTCGTAAGATTTTTTGCTTGGTGGTAGGATTTTTTGTTTTGCTGTGTGGTTTTCAGCAGGAACCGGTCGAGCTTCGCTCGACTGGACAGCCGAGGTCGGCTGTCCCCACGTGGCTACTCGGAGCAGGTCAGCGCATCCTCGACCGCCTTCTCGACCGGCATTCCCCATCCTTCCAGCCACGCTGCCGAGGCCGCCGCATTGGACAGAGCTTTCCGGGCCGGTTCCAGACGCTTTTCAACCTGGGCCTGCTCGACCGGGGGAAGGGGTGCGCCCAGCACCTGGCGAAGAGCGGCCGCGGCTCCGGCGAGCCGCAGCGAACGCACGGACTGCAACTGGGCGGCCGCGGAGCAGGCAAAGCACTCCAGCAGGCGAGCGATCCCGCGCTGGTGTCCCAGTTCCTGAAAGATCCGGATGCTCTCCCGGTAGAGCTCCTGGGACGCGGCGTAGTCCTTCTGGTCGCGGGTCAGATTTCCCAGGTCGGCGAGTGAGCCGGCAATCCCCCAGCGATCACCCAGTTCCCGGAATATCGCCAGGCTTCGTTCATACAAGGCGCGGGCGCCTGCCGGGTCGCCATGGCTGCGCGCCGCATCGCCTTGATGGTTTAGCGACCACGCCATTCCGGTGGTGTCACCCAGTTCTTTGAAGATCGAGAGGCACTCCTCATAGAGGGAACGTGCCTGAGCATAATCACCTTGCAACTTGACGACGTTCGCCAGGTTACTGAGAGCACGAGCGACGGCGGCGCGATCACCCAGTTCTCTCCAGACCGCGAGGCTCTCCTCGAAGAGGGCGCGAGACTCCGCAATGCCTCCCCGGTCGCGGGTAATCACAGCGAGGGCGTTGAGGGAGACGGCGACGCCCCAGCTGTCTTTCGACTCGCGCGCGATTGCCATGCTTTCGCGGAACAATGAGCCGGCATTTGCGTAGTCGCCCTGCGCGCTGGCCAGAATGCCGGCGGCAAACAGGGCTCTGGCCCGGGCAGGAGTCGGGGCGGCGGCGGCTTCGAGATTGAGCACCTTGGCCAGGCGGTCGCGCCCTTCCGCGAAGTACTCGCGGCTCTCCCAAAAGCGAAGCAGAGCGGCGCCCAGACGCAAGCCCCACTCGGCATTGCCGGTCTGAATCAGCCAGTCCATGGCCGCGGCCAGATTGTCGTGCTCCATCTCGAAGAGATCCAGCCATTCGGCCTGCATGGTCGCGGCACCGGTGGTGGCCCCCTCTTCTGCCAGCACCAGGCAGTAAGCGGCGTGGGCGCGCCTGGTCGCCGCCTCCTCCCCGCTGGCCGCCAGACGTTCCAGTCCATATTCGCGGATGGTATCCAGCATCACAAAGCGCGACTCCCCTTCTCCGCGCTCAACGCGCTGCAACAGGCTCTTGTCCACCAGCGAAGCCATGCCATCCAGTCCATCCACCTCGAGGTCCGCCTGGGTGTTGCACACCGCTTCCACCGCCTCCAGGGTGCAGCCGCTCACAAAAACCGAAAGTCTGCGGAAGAGCATCTGCTCGCCCACGCTCAGAAGACCGTAGCTCCAGTCGATTGCGCCTCGCAGAGTCTGTTGTCGGGTGGGCAGGTCCCGCGCCCCGCCGGTCAACAACTGCAGACGGCTCTCCAGGCGGGTCTGCATGGCGGAAGGCGAGAGCAGCTTGATGCGGGCCGCGGCCAGTTCGATGGCGAGCGGCAGGCCGTCCAGTCGGGCACAAATGGTTGCCACCGACGCTGCATTTTCCTGGTTTACCTCAAAATCGGGCTTGACCGCCCGGGCGCGCTGGATGAACAAAGCCACCGCTGGATAACGAGTGAGCACCTCGACTTCGGGAACGGATTTCAGATCGGGTAACTCGAGAGGCGGCACCGGATACTCATGTTCGCCATAAATATGGAGCGGCGCGCGACTGGTGACGAGCAGCCTGAGCTGGGCGCTGCTGGCGAGCAACTCCGCCACCAGCGGGGCCTCGGCCACCAGGTGTTCGAAGTTGTCGAGCACCAGAAGTGTCGGCAGGCGCAACGAATTCTGCAGATGAGCTTTCAGGGTTTCAAGCGGCGATTGGCCTCCGCTTTCCCGCAGGCCCAGAGTCTGCGCGATCGCCGGCGCAATCAATTTGGGATCGCTCACCGGAGCCAGGGGAACGTAATAGGCGCCGCCCGCGAAATGGTCCGCCAGCGCTTCCGCTACTTGCAGGCCCAGCCGCGTTTTGCCGATGCCCCCGGGGCCGGTGAGGGTAACCAGGTGGACGTCGGGTCGAAGCAGCAGGTCCTTTACCCCTTTTACTTCGCGATCACGTCCGATAAACGCTGTACGCGATGTGGGAAGATTGCTGGGACGACTCTCGGGGCGCTCGATTGGAAGTTCAGACAGCCGGTCCCGGGTGGCGACAAGGTCGCGTAGGAGGTCGCGGGTCGAAGAGTAACGTTGCTGGGGCCGCTTGTCCAGGCAGCGTTCAACCACCCAGCACAGCGGCGCGGGTGTTTCCGGATTTAGCGCGCTGATCGGCTCCAACTGGTCCCGCAGGATAGCCGCCATGGTCTCCGCCATGCTGTTCCTTTGAAAGGCGGGTTTACCCGTCAGCATCTCGTAGAGAACTGATCCGAAGGAAAACTGGTCTGAGCGGAAGTCCACTTCGAGCCCGCTCGCCTGTTCCGGCGACATGTATTCCAGAGTGCCCATGACCGTGCCCGGAAGAGTCTGCAGGGGACGAGTGTCCAGGGTTTCCGCACCCGGCGCGGGAGCGAGTTTGGCTACGCCGAAATCGAGAATCTTGACCAACCCGTCGCGGGAAACCATGACGTTTTCCGGTTTCAGGTCGCGATGCACGATGCCGGCGGAATGGGCTTTCGCCAGTCCATCCGCAATCTGTGCGGCAATGTGAATTACCTGGGGCAGCGGAATGGAGCCGGAAGCCAGCAGCTCGCGCACCGCTTCTCCTTCCACCAGTTCCATGGAGATGTAGGAGGTTCCATCCACCTCCCCGAGTTCGTAAATGGTAACGATATTGGGATGGTTCAGGGCCGATGCCGAGCGCGCTTCCTGCTCGAAGCGTTCGATGCGCCTGCGGTCGGGGTGCAGGTTGCCGGGCAGGATCTTTATGGCGACTTCTCGCCCGAGACGGGTATCGCGGGCGCGATAGACTTCTCCCATCCCGCCGGCGCCGAGCGGGGAGAGAATCTCGTAGGCGCCAAATCGCGAGCCCGGCGGGAGCGTAGCCGGCTCCCCGCGCAGGGGCGCGGGCGCATCTTGCGGATCTTTCGTTTTTGCGGTTTCACCCCTGGGCATACGTCCCCTTCGGTGCCTTACTATATAGGAGGGTTTCAGGGCAGCCGACAAGCCGCTCCCGGCAGCGGCATCTATTGTTTAAGAGAATAACAAAATCGGGAGAACTTCATGGACCTTAGGTCGGTTCAACAACCGTTGAAGGAGCAATACCGCCGCGAGCCGGGCAGTTCGCGAATTACCCTGAGGGCGAAAGGCAGCGAGACCGCCACCCCGATGGCGTGCTCGGTGGACTTGGGACGCGCTCTCTACCAGGCCGAGGCCCACACCGGAGTGGGGGGCACCGGCACGGCCGCCTGCTCCGGCGACTTGCTGCTCGGCGCGCTGGCGGCCTGCGCCCAGATCACCTGCCAGATGGTGGCCACAGCCATGGGTATTCCCACGGAGCACATCGAGGTCACCGTGGAAGGGGACCTGGATCTTTCGGGAACCCTGGGTGTGTCCAGGGAGGCGCTGGTCGGCTTTGAACACATCCGGGTCCGCTTTGATATCCGCGCCCCCCAGGCGACTGCTGAGCAACTAAGCCGATTGCGCGAGAAGACCGAGCAGTACTGTGTGGTCATGCAGACCCTGCTGCGACCGCCGGATATGCGGACCGAGTGGGCTTAGCCCGCGTCGTCCCAAAAACATGGTCAGGTGGCCCATTCTAAATTTCGCGTTCTTTGCGAAATTTAGAGTGGGGACGTTGGAGGGCGGGCCCGAAACTAACAATCCGGCAAGGACTCCGCCCTATGGCAGTTCCGCATAAACGCTTTTGACGAATCCCGCGGCGTTGGTGTTGGGCCAGTCGGGATGCTGCGTCTTAAGTTCCGTGCTGATTTGCTTCCCAGCCTCATCGGGAGATATACCCTGGCGCTTGAGGGCCAGGGCTCGCGTGCGAATTCCAGAGATCAGGTTCATCTTCCGCCGCCACCAGCGAACCATCGCCGGGAGCGCTGTGGTCGGGCAAGACATGTAGCGGCGTTGAGGGCGGCTACTTTGTCCAGCACGGCCAGCCAGCTCGCCGGCGTGCCGCCGTCGCCGAAGATGTTCGGCATGGTCTGGTTCTGCACCACGTCGCCTGAAATCAGGGTGCGGTCCGGTTCGACAAAAGTCAGCTCGTCGCCTTTGGTGTGGGCCCCGCCGAACCACAGCAGGCGGGCCGTAACCCCGCCGAGGTCGATCTTCACTTCCTGATCGAAAATCACGTCGGGCGATCGCAATACAACGCCCGCGAGCAGGTCTTTGTTCTGCGGCGAGCGCTGGCTGAACATGTCGATCATTTCCTGCCCGTGCTTCTCCATTTCCTGCTGCTGCACCGCATCGCGGATCAGAATCGTGCCGGGAGGAAAGCCGGGCTCACCCGCAGCGTGCTCGGGATGGAAGTGCGTGGTGGTGAGGAAGAGTTTCTGATTGTTGGGCGCAAGTCTTGCCGCTACGCGCGCGGCAGTGGCTCCATTCTTCGGGCCCATGCCGGTATCGACAACCAGCGTGGCGCGGCTACCGACCACGATGGCGATGTTGGGAAATCCCATGATCGCCCAGACGTGGTCGGAAATCCTGATTGGGTTCTCACCGACTATCGGCTGGCTCATCTGCGCAAATGCATTGGTGGCCGCCAGCGCGGCCATCACCAGTAATGCCGAAAGTGATTTCATAGCGTCCTTCTTACCCTACTTATCTTAAAAACAAGAAGTTTTCCTGGAGCAATCAGGCTGGAGTATATCCTTCAGCGCCAGAGAGTGTCCGAGCCTGTGGTTGCAAAGATCAGGAGTCAAGAATGGCGGGTGGTCAGCGGGATTGTGGAAAATTGGTCGAGGCAAGAGGATTTTCGCAACCTCCGAGTCCCTTGGTCCCGAAGAAGCCAATGAAGTGCTATCTCATCGATTCAAGTTTTGCTTGAAAAAAACGAGCGTCTGCGTCGCTCGCCATGATTTCAATTCTTATTTCGGAACTCGATTCCCTCAGAGATGACCCATGTTTGATCCACGTTCTTTCTCCCTGATTCGAAACCGCTGACCCCCTTGGTGAAGAAGCTGACGCCGTGCAATCTCGCACCCGCAAGAGTGCTCGCCTCGGCTCTTCGTCGACAGGGATTGCGGCTCAGGATTCCTACAGCGCTACGCAGTAGCTATTTCGATACAAGCAGTCCCGGGGTGCGCGACCTGGGCCATTGCGACACGTAGATTTGGGCCCCTCCAAACAGCCATATGAGGATCGAAGTGTTAGGATTTTGCAAGGCATCTCGTGGAGAAATGCACACACTAAAAAACGGAGACATCCCCGGATCGATAAATTGGGTTCTTGCTCACTCCCAGCAGTTTGTTGCTATAATGACCGCGGATAGGCTTCTCGATGGTGCAATTCGCAAATTCGCGGTTTGCTTCGCGAAGCGCAATGCGCATGTACTGGATCGCGATTGTTCTGTCGATTGTCGCGTTGACTGCGAATGTCGCTACGCGAACCAATGTCGCACGCTTTCAACACGATGTTTCGATAGATTCCCAGGCCTCAGACTCGTCAAGGCAGCACCTTGACGGCGACGCTATGGAATGGGCGCCTCCGGTCGCAACACACGTGGTTGCGGAGGCCTTTTCTTTTTATCCCCTGGTTTCGCCCGCCGGACCACCCGTCGCAGGTGTGCTGTTTGAAAATGCGCTCTACAACCGTCCCCCTCCTTCCTGCTGAATCCTCCTCATACGTGCGCGGTTAATGCCGCGCTTCTCTTAACCCAGCCTGGTTGTTGATCAGGCGTCTTCCTGGTGTGCGCTGAGCGCACCCGGAAACTGGCTCGATCGAAATTGTCGGATACGAACGTGTGTTCCTACTCACGGTGCTACGGGGCCGAAGGTCGGAGAACTCCACGCCGGACTCTGTCTGGTCGAGCCACCACAAGGGGGAGAGTTCAAGGTGAAGGCCTGCGCCTGCGATCTCTATTCGTATGCGTTTGAGATTGGTTCGGTCGCCTTCGGGAAGTTGGACCCACAAGACATTGCCGGTATTTCGACGCGCTCATCCGGAGCGACGGGAAAGTTTCCATTGTGCACCGGACCGATGATCGTGCGGGGCCAGTGCGGTCCGAAGACTGCCGGCCCCTAAGTTTCGTGTGAGTTGTGTCAGGAGCATTTGATCGCCGCGTGCAAGTAATCGCGGACCGACACAGCACAACGAGTTCCTGAGCCCACAGGAAAAACAAACTCTCCCGGTTAAGAAAAAGAAAGGAGCCCCAAATGTTGAAAACGTGAACAAGGAGAAAACGCACATGAGGCAAGTAACGAGCGCAGTACTAACCGTCTTTTTTGCCGTCAACCTGGCGATGGCGCAGGATGCCGGCATGGGAACGGGCGCGAAGCGGAACAAGAGAAGCACAACGGCTTCTCCCAGTGTCTCCGCACAACTCTCACAAATGCAGAAGTCGATTGAGGCGCAGCAGCAACAGATTCAACAACTGATGCAACAACTGCAAAGTCGAGACCAGGAAGTTCAGCGGCTGCAGGAACAAATGAACCAGGTACAGAACACCGCAAGCCAAGCCCAACAGAAGGCTGATACCGCGGCGTCGCAGAGCGCGGCGCAACAAAAGGATGTAGGGGCGGTGCGGAGTGACGTGTCTGACCTCAAGGATACAGTGACCAACACCGCGCTGGCGGTGCAAGAGACGCAGAAGACCGCCAACGAAAGCCCCCTGGCGTTACGCATCAAGGGGATCACGCTCACCCCGGGCGGCTTTCTGGCGGCAGAAACAGTCTGGCGTCAGCGGGGACTGGCGTCCGACGTCAACACCCCCTTCAACGCGATCCCGATGCCTGGGAGTTCACAGAGCAACCTGTCCGAGTTCTTTGGCTTCTGGCCGTCAATCACGCATTTCCCTGCTGGCCGAAGGCAAACTGAAAGACGCCAAGCTGACGGGTTACTTACGAGACGGATTTTCTGTCTGCCGGCATAACCTCCAACAACAACGAAAGCAACAGTTACACCAATCGGCAGCGGCAAGTGTGGGGACAAGCCGCGCTACATGACTGGAGTTTTACCGCCGGTCAAATGTGGAGCCTGGTCACGGAAACCAGAAAAGGCGTGGATAACCGCTCCGAGGCTCTGCCGATGACCATCGACGCGCAATACCACGTCGGATTCAGCTGGGCCCGGCAGTACGGCTTCCGCGTGGCCAAAGACTTTAACGACAAAGTCTGGCTGGCCTTCTCGGTAGAAAATCCTCAGACCACCTTTGCCGCGCACGGCAATGCCAGCAACTTTCTGCTGGGCGCGCCGGGTACGGCCGGCGGCCTTTACAACCCCACCGCCAACTACTCGTTCAATTCCGCTCCCGACTTTATCGTGAAGGCGGCCTTCGAGCCGGGGTGGGGACACTACGAAGTCTTCGGTGTGGTCAGTCAGTTCCGTGACCGTGTTTTTCCCAACGCAACTGCGACTACTCCTTCGGCAGCCGGCGCCTTCAACGATTCCAGGGTAGGAGGGGGTATCGGAGCCAACGCGCGGGGATCGCTGTTCCACAAGCATGTTGATGTGGGTCTGCACTTCCTCGGCGGTGAGGGCATCGGCCGTTACGGAACCACCGGGCTGCCGGATGCGACGGTCCGTCCCGACGGCACGCTGGCCCTGCTTCGCGGATATCAGGCGCTCGGAACTCTGGAGTGGCACTCCGCCAGGTGGGACATCTACACCAATGCCGGAGGGGAATACGCGGCGCGGACTTCATATCTGAATTCCGCGGGCGGAGGAGTGGGTTACGGCTCACCCCTGTTCAGCAACGCGGGTTGCTCGAATGAAACGCTCCCCGGCAGTAATGGATTCACTCCGGGCGGGCTGGCAAGCTGCACGGGCGATACGCGCAACATCATCCAGGGCACTTTTGGATTCTGGTATCGCTTTTACAAAGGCTCCAAGGGCACGGTGCAGTGGGGGCCGCAGTACTCGTACGTGGTTCGCAATACCTGGTCCGGTACGGGCGGTCAACCGCACGGAATCGAGAACATGTTCTTCACTTCGTTCCGCTACTACTTGCCGTAGCGTGCGAACCCTCGCCTTCGTGCGTCCCACAGCGCACGGAGGCGAGGTTTACTCAACTCCGGAAAATGTCTTTGGGTAAGACACGAATGAAACGCAAGCTGAAACACATCACAGTCTCGGGAGTCATCATTTTTGCCATATGCCTGGTGATTTTCCTCCGGGCATCGGGGAAGAAAGCCAAGGCCGATCAGAGGGAAGAATCCTCGCTTCGCCCGGTGGCAGTGGCCTTGGTCACGCGCACTCCGTTGGTGAATACGCTGACCCTTTCGGGTGCCTTCCGCCCCTATCAGGAAGTGGATGTCCACGCCAAGGTGGCGGGTTATATCCGCCAGATCTTCGTTGATGTCGGGGACAAGGTAAAGAAAGACCAGGTGCTGGCCATTCTGGAGGTGCCTGAATTGAGCGCGCAGGTGGCTGGGGCGAAAGCTGCCATTGGACTCAGCCAGAATGCAATTCACCGCTCTGAGAGCGAAATCCAGCGCGCCCTATCGACTCACGCCGCCTATCACTCGGCCTACAGCCGCTTGAAGCAGGCATCCGAATCCAGACCCGGGCTCATTGCGGAGCAGGAATTGGATGACTCTCTGGCGAAAGACAAGGAGTCGGAGGCCCAGGTTGCGGCTGCTCGTGCCGCGCTGGCGGAGTCGGAAAATCAACTTGCGGTCGCCCAGTCGAATCTCGATCGCCTTTCGGCGCTGGAAGCGTACTCGCACATCACCGCGCCGTTCGCTGGCGTTGTAACCAAGCGCTATGCCGACACCGGAGCCTTAATCCAGGCCGGAACCGCTTCGGACACGCAGGCCATGCCGGTGGTGCAGCTGGCCGAGTGGTCCCGCCTGCGCCTGGTGGTTCCGGTGCCCGAGTCCGCGGTACCGCAGATTCGTCTGGGCTCGGCCGTAGAGGTGCGTGTGCCCGCGTTGCAGCGCCGCTTTCAGGGGGTGGTCGCTCGTTTTGCCGATGACCTTGATCAGCAAACCCGAACCATGGAAACCGAGATTGACGTCGAGAACCGCAATGGAACCCTGGTGGACGGGATGTACGCCGAAGCCGATCTGACCCTCAAGCGCAGCGATGGAGGGCTGACCGTGCCCATCCAGGCAGTGGATCGCAATGGTTCCGAAGCCACCGTCATGGTGGTGAACAGCCAGGGCCAGATCGAGGAGCGCAAAGTGACGCTGGGCGATGAGGGATCCGATGCGGTCGAAATCAAATCAGGTCTATCCGAAAAAGATGAAGTAGTGGTGGGAAGTCGCAGCGACTTCAGGCCGGGGGAAAGGGTCGCACCAAAACTTGTGCAGCAGCCGCCACGCGGAGGCAGGCTCCTGATGTCAGGCTTCGCGATCAGGAATCCCTATTTCATTATTGTTTGCTGTCTGGTGATTGCGATTGTGGGGACCACGGTGCTGGTGCGGATGCCGGTGGACCTGTTTCCTCCGATCAATATTCCCGGTGGTCGTGGTGGCGACATTTTATTCGGGAATGCCTCCCGAACAGATCGAGACCGACATCACCGGACGCTTCGAGCGCTTCTTCACTTTGGGCAGCAACATCGACCACATGGAGTCGCGCTCGTTACCCGGCGTGAGCCTGATCAAGATTTATTTTCAACCGGGGACTGATCCTGACGCCGATCTCAGCGAGATCTCGAATCTCGCGATGGCAGAC
Source organism: Terriglobia bacterium (assembly GCA_963699935.1). GTDB lineage: Bacteria > Acidobacteriota > Terriglobia > Terriglobales > Acidobacteriaceae > JAIQFF01. The sequence continues at coordinate 382,980 of CAVOVU010000006.1, read as the reverse complement.
CTCCGAAAGCTTCCACCGGGCACGCTGCCGCCGGTGGTGCTGAAGTTCGATGCGTCCAGTCTTCCAGTTTGCCTGATCACGCTCAAAGGCGAAGGCCTGAGCGAGACCAAACTTCGCGATCTCGGCCAGTACGACGTCCGCAACCAGGTGGCCAATGTTCAAGGCGCATCGGTTCCACAACCCTTTGGCGGCCGCTACCGGCAGATCATGGTCTATGTCGATCCGCTGAAGTTGCAGGCGCACGAACTCAGCGTGATGGACGTGGTCCGGACGGTCAATGACAGCAACCTGATTCTGCCTGCCGGTGATGTGAAGATCGGGCCGATTGACTACAACCTCTACACCAACAGCCAGCTGCCAAACACGCGAGAAATTAACAGCCTTCCCCTGAAGACCGTGGGCAACGCGTCGGTGCTGGTGCAGGACGTCGGCAAGGCGCTGGATTCGCACGAGATTCAGACAAATGTGGTGCGAGTGGATGGCCAGCCATCGGTATATCTGCCGATCCTGAAACAGGGCGGAGATACCAACACGATCGCGATCGTGAACGGCATCAAGAACGCGGTTAGAGATCTTACTGATGTCCCGAAGCAACTGGTCGCCAAGGTGGTGTTCGACCAGTCCATCTTCGTCAAGAAAGCAATCGAGAATCTGCTGCACGAAGGCGGTATCGGCCTGGTGCTGACCGGTCTGATGATCCTCCTGTTCCTCGGAAGCATGCGGGCGACCGCAGCCGTCTTCCTTTCGATTCCGCTCTCGGCACTGGCAGCGTTTCTGGCTATCAGCGCCCTGGGCGGCACGGTCAACACCATGGTGCTGGGGGGACTGGCGCTCGCTTTCTCCCGGCTCATCGATAACTCGGTGGTGGTTCTGGAGAACATTTTCCGCCATATGGAAATGGGCGAGTCTCCCGAAGTCGCCTCCGAGAAGGGCGGACAGGAAGTCGCGTTGCCGGTACTGGCAGCCACCCTGACCACCATCGTCGTGTTCTTTCCGGTCGTCTTCCTCTACGGCGTCAGCCGATTTCTCTTTGTCGCACTGGCTTCGGCGGTTGTGCTCTCGATGCTGGCCTCGTTCTTTGTCGCGATGACGGTGGTTCCGCTGTTTTGCGCCAAGCTGATGAAGTCACCTCACCTGGTGCACGAGCACCAGGAATCCAATTCCGGCTTCGGACACATCGTCGCCGGATTTAACCGGTATTTCGAGAAACTCGTGCGCTATTACGACCAGCACAGTCGCACGTGCCCTGCTTCGTCCGGCGGTGACCACTCTGGGGTTGGTTGGGGTCGCGGTACTTAGCCTTTCACTCTATCCGCTGGTCGGAGTTGCGTACTTTCCGCGCACTGACCCCGGACAGTTCGTAATCAATCTGAAAGCTCCCTCCGGGACGCGGCTGGAATTGACGGAACAGGACGTCAAGCGCGTCGAAGATGAAATACGACGGGTGGTTCCTCCCAACGAACTCTCGATGATCGTTTCGAACATCGGAGTTACCCCCGGCTTCTCGGCGATCTACACGCCGAATTCGGCGCAGCACACGGCTTTCGTTCAAGTCAGTCTGAAAGACGGTCACAAGGTCAACAGCTACGAATACATGAATCGCATGCGCATTGCGCTGCGGGCAGACATCCCGGAACTAAGCGCATATTTTCAGGCGGGTGGTCTGGTGGACTCGGTGCTCAATCTTGGCCTGCCGGCACCGATTGACGTTCAACTGAGCGGTTCGAATCTGGATCGGACCTACCGCAGCGCCAGCCGGATCGCCAATCAGATTCGCCATCTGGACGGAGTCAGCGACGTTCTGATTCCGCAGGATGTGGACTATCCCGCATTGCAGCTCAACATTGATCGCGAACGCGCCAGCCTGGTGGGGCTCAGCCAGAAGGAAGTGGTGGACAACGTCGTCACGGCCCTCACCTCCAACCAGATGATCGCTCCCAGCTACTGGGTGGATCCAAAAAGCGGAAATGACTACCTGCTGACGGTGCAATATCCGGAGACCCAGGTACGCACGCTCAACGATCTGAAGCAGATTCCCATCCGGGCGGCCGCCAATCAGCGGACCACCCAACTGGATTCAGTAGCAAACATTTCCCCCATCGAATCGCCCACCGAGGTGGACCATTACCAACTGCGCCGGGTCATCGACGTGTATGTGGCACCGAAGACCGAGGAACTGGGAAGACTTACCACTTCCATCGACAAAGTCATTTCTCAAAGCAAGCTGCCGGAAGGTGTGCGGGCCACGCTTCGCGGCTCGGTGCAGGGTATGCGTTCCTCGTTCAAGAGCTTTGGCATTGGCCTGCTGCTCTCGGTCGCGCTGGTTTACCTGATTCTGGTGGCGCAATTCAAGTCCTTCCTGGATCCCTTCATCATTCTGTTCGCCATTCCGCCAGGATTGAGCGGAGTGCTGCTGATCCTGCTGCTCACCGGAACGACCTTGAACATCATGTCGCTGATGGGACTGGTGATGATGGTCGGCATTGTGGTCTCGAACAGCATTCTGATCGTAGATTTTGCGCGCAGTCTGTGGCAGCAGGGCACTCCTCTGAAAGAAGCGGTCGCGACCGCGAGCCGGATCCGGTTGCGGCCGGTGCTGATGACTTCACTGGCGACGGTGATTGGCCTGGTTCCGATGGCGCTCAAACTCGGGACAGGTTCTGAAGCCTATGCCCCCCTGGCTCGCGCCATCATCGGCGGACTCCTGGTTTCGGTTGTGGTCACGGTTTACCTGGTCCCGGCAGGGTATCTCTGGGCGCACGGACGAGACGAAAAACGCGGACAGGAGTTGCCCGCATGACCTGCATCACCTCTAAGACCAGCCTCCTTCTCTGTGTGCTACTCGTGCCAGGGTGCGGTTTCGCGCAAAAGAAACTTCCCGAAGATCCAGGGGTGGCCAATTTATGGGCACAAGCCAATTCCGCGGGGCCGCCAACAACCCTGCCGGACCCGCAGAATGCGGGGACCGCCCAGGCCCCACTGCCCGCGGGTCTGCAATTGTCGCGGCAGAAAGCCGAACAGATCGCACTCAAAAACAATCCCGCGATCTCGGTGACGCGGTTAAGTGCCCTGGCCTCGCTGCAGGCCACCCGCGCAGTCAGGTCCAGTCTCTGGCCCGCTGTGTACGCCAACCTGACCGCGGTGGATGCGCACGATGACAGCCGCATCGCAGCCGGTGGATTGAACAACCCCATCATTTTCGAACGCGCGGCCGCTGGCGCCACGGTCAGTCAGCTGATTACGGACTTCGGGCATACCACGAACCTGGTTGCCAGCGCCCGATTTCAGGCCAGAGCTGAAGACCAGAATGCGATCGCCACAAAAGAGCAAGTGCTCCTTGCGGTTGATCAGGCGTTTTACAACGCTCTTCAGTCTCAGGCTGTACTCAGGGTTGCCGAACAAACCGTAAGCTCGCGTCAACTCGTGAGCGACCAGGTGTCGGCCCTGACAAATAGCAAACTAAAGTCCGAGCTGGATCTCAGTTTTGCCAACGTAAATCTTTCCCAGGCCATGCTGCTCAAGTTGGACGCGGAGAACAACGCGCAGGCGGCGCTGGCCAGTCTCTCCGCTGTGCTTGGCTATCCCAATCTGCAAGCGATCAGCCTGGTCGAGGAAACCGAATCTCTCTCCGCTCCCGATGACAGTCCCGACAACCTTATCGTCGAAGCATTCAGCAGGCGTCCGGAACTTCTGGCGCTGGGATTCGAGTCTGAGTCAGAGCAGAAACTGCGTAATGCCGAGCGCGATCAGAACCTGCCTACCATCAGCGCCCTGGGTGCGATCGGAGATACGCCCATCCGGGACAGCCGCCTTTCCAGTTGGTATGGCGCCGTGGGTGTGAACGTCCAAGTCCCGATTTTCAACGGGTTTCTTTTCACGGCAAGAACACACGAGGCCGACCTGCGCGCGCAGGCAGCAGACCAAAGAGTGTTGGACTTGCGCAACCGGATTTCCCGTGACGTCCGCAGTGCCTGGCTGGATGCTCGCACAGCTTATCAACGTCTCAGCGTGAGTACTCAGCTCCTGGACCAGGCAAACCGGGCTCTTGACCTTTCACAAACGCGCTACAGGCTGGGATTGGGCTCCATCGTGGAATTAAGCCAGGCGCAACTTCAACAAACGCAGGCGCAGATCGGAAACGCCCAGGCGGGATATCAATACCGGCTCGCTCAATCCGTACTGCGTTACCAAACAGGGAGTCTTTGAGTTCAAGGAGGAAGAAATGACAATACACGATGCACAACCCAAACCACAATTAGCCGCCAGGTTCAGCAGACCCTTCATCCTGGCGCTGGCAAGTATCGCACTGATGATGCTGGCTCCGGGAACTCTCGCGGCCAGCGCCCCCATAACCCGAATCAAAATCGCCACGGTTCCTGACGAATACATGCCGACGAACGTCACCATGCGGGAGCCTGTATCCCTGCAGGAGTTTCACTTTGAAGTGAATACCGAAACCAAGCGGGCGCGGGTGTTTGTCGGCTATACCTACCCGGACGAGGTCATCAATGATCGAGATGACGACAATGGCGGGCCGGCGCCGACCGTCGAACAGATTCCAGGACTCGACTACGATGCCGCGGCCCATGAAGTGGTGTACGAAGCCAACGGGAGACGCACGGTTTGTGCGGACGTCCAGGAACACAAAGGACTCTTCGGCGAGCATCTGAAAATCAAGAACACGGGCGCCTGCACCGTGACCGCGAAAGACGCGAAACACGCCGAAGACGACGGTTGGGCAATTCAACGCTTCAGCGCCATCGACACTTATTTTGAGGTCCGTTGAAGCAATGAACTCGCTTCTATCCCTTATATCAGGGACGCACCGGACCAGCCGACGGAGACCCACGCACGTTCGGATAGTGCTGCTCTTGCTCATTGTTTGCAGCCCTGCCTTTGCGCAAGAGAGGGTCGCAATCAGAGTAGCGAACAACACCGTCCTGGTTCCGGTGCGGATCAATCACCGCGATCTCACTTTCATATTGGACACAGGCAGTGAGTTGTCCGCAATCGATGGGGCGGTTGCTCAGGAACTTGGACTAGAGGGCACCGACACGCTTCCGGTATTAAAGAATTATCGGGAACAAGGATCCGAGGTGCTCATAGTTCCGTCGCTCCGAATCGGAAGGCGCTTATTTAGCAATAAGAGCCTTGGCACCCTGGATCTCACCCACGTCAGTGCGGCGGTCGGAGTTCACGTCGACGGAATTGTAGGCAGCGATATTCTGCAGACTGGCCTCTGGCATCTGAACTACTCGAGACAGGAGCTCACGATTGGCTTCTCTGAACATACTAAGCGGCTCGGCCATGTAATCGAATTGCGCCGGGACGGCAATGAGTACTATGTTCAGCTCAGAATTGTCTCAGTCCCTGTCGAACTGCTGCTTGACAGCGGTACCAACTCGACCAATCTTTCGCCGGAAACCTGGCACCGTGTCTCCCAGGTATGGCAACCGCCCGCCGTCATCGACGGCGTGGTTCGCGCGGGCCTTCCGGTTCCGCCGGCCTTCCTGGTTTGTCTCCCGAGTATTTCGCTGGGAGACGAGACTCTGGCCAATCAGGTAACGCGGGTGCAACGGTCAGTGACCACCGGCGCCTTCTCGGAGCCGGGCTTTGGTGGAATCCTCGGGACCGACTTCCTGCGCCAGTTTGAAGTGACTCTCGATCTGGCACACAGCCGGTTATTTCTAAAGAAAGATCCCGGGTTCAAGCCGGACCCATTTCGTTACACCACAATCGGGATTCAGTTTGCCAACGACCCGAATGGCGATCACGTTGTGATGAGTGTCTGGAAAGGCTCACCCGCGGAAGAAGCCGGAATGAAGGCAGGAGACAGAATTAAAACGGTCAACGGCCAGTCCGCCCGTGATCTGAGTCTCGAACAATTGGGGAACCAACTGCACGGACCCGAAGGGACCCCGGTCCGGCTGAGCATGGAAAGAGGCTCAGTGCCGTTTGCCGTGACAGTACGGACCCGCCAGATGCTGTGCTCTTCAGAGAACGTCCGGAACGCCCTGCGGGCAGCGCAAAAATAGCGACGGCAGCGCGCTAATTCAATGACGGGATTTGAGGAAAATTGGTCGGGGCGAGAGGATTTGAACCTCCGACCCCCTGGTCCCGAACCAGGTGCTCTACCAGGCTGAGCCACGCCCCGACAAGGTCGAACGAAGAAGATTGTTCGGAACCGCGAGGGCCGAAGGCATGAAAGCCTGAGGGTTCGGATTCCGTTAAAAAGTATAGCACTTGCCCGAGGCCTGGCTTACCGCCTTGTTGAACTGCCTGTCATCAACCGCCGGGACCTCTCCAGCCTCGCACCTCAGGCCGACGATCTCTAAGCCGTGCCGGATTTTCCTATAGAATGTCGCTTTGCTATATAGCATTGAAATCGCATGATCGCGATCACCGCCAGCACGCTGTTCACACCTCTGGAGCGGATTGAGCAACCGCTGCTTCTGATGGACGACGGGGCCATCGTGGAAGTGACCCCGCGGGCGGGCCGGGAAGTTCCCAAAAATAGCCGCCTGGTGGATTTTGCCGACGGCATACTGGCGCCCGGCTTTATCGATCTGCACATTCATGGCGGGGCGGGACATGACGTGATGGAGGCCGGCGACGGCGCGCTAGCCGCCAGTGGAACGCCTGCTGGCGTCCCATGGAGTGAGCAGTTATTTCCCGACCACGATCACCGCGCCGCTGGATGCGACCCTGTCCGCCCTGACGCGGCTGGCGGATGCGATTGAAGCTGCGGAGCGGAATCCGCCACCACTCAAAAACGGCGAGCCGCGGGCGCGGCCGCTGGGAATTCATCTTGAAGGACCGTTTATCAGTCACAAGCGGCGCGGAGTGCATCCTCCGGAAAATCTGCTGGCGCCGTCTCCGGCGGCTTTTGACCGCTTCTGGCAGGCGGCGCGGGGACACATTCGCGTGCTCACCATCGCACCCGAGTTGCCGGGCGCGCTCGAAGTCATCACACTGGCCGCCTCGCGCGGCGTTTGCGTGAGCCTGGGCCACTCCAATGCCGACCTGGATGAGGCCCGCGCCGGTTTCGCCGCGGGCGCCCGCCATGCCACTCACACCTTTAACGCGATGCGGCCGCTCGACCATCGCGATCCCGGAATTCTGGGCGAGGTGCTGACTGATCCCCGGCTCTCCGCCGAAATCATTGTGGATGGAATTCACGTCGATCCCGTGATCGTGCAGCTTTTCCTGAAGGCCAAAGGACCGGAAGCCGCGGTCCTGATCACGGACGCCACTGCCGCTACCGGTATGCCCGACGGCCGCTATCACCTGGGCTCGCTCGAAGTAGAAGTCAAAGACGGCCGGTGCATGGTCGGAGATTCCCTGGCGGGCAGCGTCCTGACCATGGACCGCGCGGTGCGCAACGTGGTGCAGTTCGCGCAATGGGATTTGCAACAAGCGGTGCGACTCGCGACCCTGAATCCGGCGCGGGTAGCAGGAGTGAAGAACGGAGGCTCGCTGCAGGCCGGCGCGCCCGCCGATCTGGTGGTGTTGGGCCCCGGCGGCGAAGTGAGAAGGACGATTATTCGCGGCGCGGGGATTTAGTTGCGCCGGCACCCGCTGTCCTGAGGCGTCTCGCCCTCAGCGCGGCGCAGGACGCCGCCGGACAGCCGCCGGGACGGCGGCGCTACGTTAAAGCTCTCAGGAGAATGGAATGGCTGACAAAGGGGGATTTCCCCACTACATGCTGAAGGAAATCTTCGAGCAGCCGCAGGGCTTGCGGGACACGATTGCGCCCCGGGTAGCGCTCGAGGAAGCGGTGGTGCGGCTCGACGATGTCCGCATCAGCACCGACGAACTGCGGGCCTTACGGCGCATCAACATTGTCGCTTCCGGCACCAGCCGGCATGCGGGCATGGCCGGACAGTACATGATTCAGGACCTGGTCAACATCCCGGTGGACGTGGATTACGCCAGCGAATTCGAATATCGCAATCCCCTCATCGGACCGGGCGAACTCACCATCGTTATCACGCAGTCGGGCGAGACCGCCGATACCACGGCGGCACAGCGTGAAGCCAAGGCCAAAGGTTCCCGCACGGTAGCCATTTCGAACGTCGTCGATTCCACCATCGCGCGCGAAGCCGACGGCGTGCTCTACACCCACGCCGGACCGGAGATCAGCATTGCCTCCACCAAAGCCTTCACCGCGCAGATGGCGGTGCTATATCTATTTGCGCTCTACCTGGGGCAGGTGCGCGGCAAGTTTGCCAAAGAACAGCGGCGGAATTACATCCGCGAGCTGCTTGATTTGCCGGGCAAGATGGAAGCTCTACTCAAGTCCGCGCCGGCGGCCTGTGAGCAGCTGGCGGAAAAATATTACAAAGTGCAGGATTTTCTGTTTATGGGACGCGCCATCCACTATCCCGTCGCCATGGACGGCGCCCTCAAGCTCAAGGAAGTTTCCTACATCCACGCTGAAGGTTATCCCACCGGCGAAACCAAGCACGGTCCCAATGCAATGATCGACGAGAACCTGCCGGTGGTGATCATTGCCACCTGCGACCGCGAGGATTCGGGATCGGTGCTGCGTTATGAGAAGAACCTGGCCAATATCCGGGGCTTCAAACAGCAATCGGCACGTGTGATTGCGATTGCGTCGGAGGGTGACGAAGAGCTTCCCCGCCTGGCCGACCACACCATATTTGTTCCGCAGGCGACGGAGTTGCTTCTGCCGCTTCTGGAGATCGTGCCGCTGCAGTTGTTCGCTTACTACATGACGGTCAAAAAGGGCTTGGATGTGGACCGGCCGCGCAATCTGGTGAAGTCGGTGACGCTGGAGTAGCGGACGTCAGACTTCGGACCTCGGACCTACGGTATATAAGAATTGTCTCTGGTGTCAGGGCTGAGGACCAGGTCTAAGGTCTAAGGTCTGAGGTCTGACGCCCGACGCCCGCTTTTAGTTCGGCTTCCGGTGTTTGCCGTCGGAAAGATAGCGCAGCAGCGCGGTGTCCGATGCATCCTTAAATTTTTCCAGGAATGACGCTTCCGGACTTAGCACCGCGTCCGCCGAAACTTTTTGCCGTATGCTTTGCCGTAGCCTCTCGCCCGTCTCGGATTCGTTGGTCATCACCTGCATGTAGAACCAGAGGAAGTGGCGCATCTGGTCGAGGGACGATTTCAGCATCTGCAGCGCGTCCATTTCCGGCAACTGGCTGAGAGCTTCCATGAGTTCAGGATCGCTGGGCGCTTCCATGGCGGCACAATTGAGCTGGCGTTGAATGGCGCGCAGATCTTCGGTCACGCGCAGGATCCGGACGTGTATTTCTTCGAGGTAGTCTTCTCTTCCCATGGGCTCCGTCTTCTTTCGACGTCAAGACACCATCTCACTCGCGACTGATAGCGAACAGATGTCCCATGTGCATGCGCTTTCGTAATTCAAGCCATTACTTTGGTCTCGGGTAATTGTCGAACGACAAAAACTGTCATCGCGAGGATGGTTTCGGCCGGAGCGGATGTAGCGCCGAGCTTGACGGAACTCGTCCAGACGGCGCGAGGGGCGCGAGGTTCAGACGATGGCGGCAAACAGCAGGTCCCTCGACTGCGTTGAGCCATTCGCAAGCGAATGGCCCAACTCCGCTCGGGATGACAGAGTTGGTAAGTGGCGGGGAATGTCATTCTGACAGAGAATTTTTGGTCGCAGCGCGGATTTCCGGGACCTCGAGCACACGAACGCCACGAGCGGGCGCCTCGACAGCGTCAATCAGGGCCGCAATCATCTGATCCAGGGTAACCAGTCCGAGGCGGGTGGCTCCCTCGCGAGTTGCCGGTAACATCTCCATCAGCTTATACGCCGGCAGGAGCAGGTACGGCCATCGGTGTCCCGGACCCAGAACATACCAGGGGCGCAGGATGGTGGCGTTCATTCCGCTTCTCTGGATCAGGGCTTCGCATTGCGATCTCACTTCGATGTATGCCTTCATCATGGGCGCCGGGTGGGCCACGCTGATATAGACAAAATGCTGAACGCCGGCGCTTCTGGCTGCCTCCACCGCGCTCTGTCCCGAGGCCAGATCGATGCTGCGGAACTCTGCCGCCTTCGCCGGGCTGGGATGCGAGACGCCAACCAGTTGCATGAAGGTATCGGACGGCGCGATCTTCGAGACATAGGATTCGCCGTCCAGAGCATCGCCGGGAATTGCCTGGCAGCCGGCTGGGAGCTTCTTCTCCGAGCCCGGCCGGACCAGCGCCCGGACTTTATGGCCCCGTGCCAGCAGCTGAGTGATCAGCGGACGGCCGACGTATCCGGTGCCGCCGGCAACAAAGACGCGATGGAATTGCGCATTCATCGGCTGCCGCCCTCCCGCCATCATACGCAGGCGAAGGTCCGGTGGATTTTCCCTGAATCCGTGGCGTGTCTCAATCCTCTCGCTGCCACAGGCCGCGTGGGGACAGCACGAGGCAAGTACGCGACCGTATCTGGTACACTGTCGCGTTCCGCAGCCTCCGGAATTCAGGACTGCGGAGCTTCCCTGGGCCCTTAAGCTGCATCGAAGCGAAAAGCCCTATGAAAGATACACTGGGAGTCCTGTTAGCTGGCGGGGCGGGCGAGCGGCTCTATCCGCTGACTCGCGACCGCGCCAAGCCCGCCGTCACTTTCGGTGGAATCTATCGCATTATCGACGTCACTCTTTCCAACTGCGTCAATTCCGACCTGCGCCGGGTTTATATCCTGACCCAGTACAAAGCGCTTTCTCTGAACCGCCACGTGCGCGAAGGCTGGAACATCATGGGCAGCGAGATGGGAGAGTTCATCGAAGTGCTGCCTCCGATGAAGCGGGTGAGCGATCAGTGGTATCAGGGCACGGCCGACGCGGTGTATCAGAACATTTATTCGATCGGGTCGGAGCAGCCCAAGCACGTGCTCATTCTCTCCGGCGACCACATTTACAAGATGAATTATGGCTTGATGCTGGAGCGCCACAACGAGACCGGCGCCGACGTGACCCTGGCCACCATCCAGATCGATCCCGGCGAGGTGGCCCGCTTCGGAGTCGTGGACGTGGACCGCGACCACCGGGTGCTGGGCTTCGAGGAAAAACCGAAAGCCACCAAGCTGCGCTCGCCGTCAAATCCTGAAAAAGTCTGCGCTTCGATGGGCATTTATCTGTTCAATACCGATGTGCTCATCCCCGTGCTTCTGAAGGATGCGGAGGACCCCGCTTCCAGCCACGACTTCGGCAAGGACATCCTGCCCCGAATGGCTGACGATTACCGGGTTTACACCTACGACTTCGTCGATGAGAACAAGAAAGAGGCTCTCTATTGGCGCGATGTGGGGACCCTCGAAGCGTACTACGAGGCCAACATGGACATCGTGGCGGTGTCGCCGGTGTTCAACCTGTACGATTCGGATTGGCCGATCCGCACCCACCAGCGCCAGTACCCGCCGGCGAAGTTCGTGTTCGCCGAAGCGGGCCGCACCGGCAGCGCGGTCGATTCCATTGTTTCCGCCGGTTGCATCGTTTCCGGCAGCATGGTCAAGGGCAGCGTGGTCTCGCCCGATGTGCGCGTGAATTCCTATAGCGAAGTCGAAAGCAGCATTCTTTTTTCCCATGTGAACGTGGGCCGGCACTGCCGCATCCGTAAAGCCATCATCGATCGCGACGTGCACATCCCGGAAGGCACCACCATCGGATATGACAGCGAGGCTGACCGCCAGCGCTACTTCGTCACCGAGAGCGGAATCACGGTCGTGACTCGCGACTATTCCCTGTTCGAGAACCCAGTCACGGTGGATTACTTCACCAGCGAATAACCACGTAGGCCCGGACGCCTCGTCCGGCGGACGAGCGCAGCTCGTCTGGGTGTGGATTTTAGATTTTAGATTGTCGATTTTGGACCTTCGTTCGTGGCTCCTGCTCCTCCTCCCCGGTTCCTGAGATAGCTCTCAAACCTTTGCCGAGCTGGGCCCGGCCGGGCGGACGGGGGCGTCGGCCCCTGCGTGTTGTGGCGGAAGGCGGGCGGGTGGCGGGTTGTGTCATCTAGTTGCACATCGATTGCAACAAATTATGAGGCCTGAGCTTGACAGGTCTGAACGGGTCAGTGCACGATATTGACTAAGCGAAGTATATGCAACTCGGTTGCAACTAGGAGTACACCGCCAGATAGATGCAACTACGTTGCATCTGGACCAGCCGTCCACCAGAATATTTGACCGGGGAGCAACGGCGTCAAACCAGCCGCTTGGGGAGCAGCCTATGAGCCAGACCAGGATCAAGATCAAGAAGAACAAAAAGGCAGGGGGATGCCCCCGCCGGGGCGCCAGGTATTGGATGGCGGTGGGGACCGTGGCGGCCTACGCCACCTTCAGCGGCGACGCCGTGTTCAAGGTCTATGCCCAGCAGGACCGGCCGACGCCCGCGGTGAACGCATCCGGCCAGACCCAGGGCTTGACCGTCCGCCGCTACGACATCCCGCCCGGGACCCTGGATTCCGTACTCGCAGCCTTCCAAAAAACCGCGCAGTTCAGTGTGACCGTGCCGCAAGCGTCGATGCGCGGCATCTGGTCTCCCGGGGTGGCCGGTCTGTACACGCCGCAAGGGGCGCTGCAAAAACTCCTTACCGGCACCGGCATCGGCTATCACTTGACCGGAGGGGACGCTGTGATTCTGGAAATCCAGGGCCTGGCCACTACGGTCAACGTTAGCGACACCGGCGTGCAGGTTTCGTTGCCGAAATTCACCCAGCCGCTGCTCGACACGCCGCACTCCATCGATATCGTTCCGCAACACGTCATCGAGGACCAGGGTGCCACCACGCTGCGGGACACGCTGCGCAACGTGGCCGGCATTAGCATCGCTGCCGGAGAAGGTGGGGCACAGGGCGACAACCTGACAGTTCGGGGCTTCACCGCCCGCAACGATATTTTCCTCGACGGCATGCGCGACTTTGGCAGTTACTATCGCGATCCCTTTGACCTGCAGCAGGTCGCAGTTTTGCAGGGTCCGTCATCGGTGACATTCGGGCGCGGTTCGACGGGCGGAGTGGTCAATCAGGAAACCAAAGCCCCGCAGGCGGCTACACTCTTCGCCGGGACCGTGGACCTGGGCACCGACCAAACGAAACGAATCACCGCCGATCTGGATCGGCCGCTACCTGCACTCGGAAGTGGCACGGCTTTCCGGCTGAACCTGATGGGGCACGACTCCAAGTTCGCGGGACGGGACATTGCGGAGAGCCGGCGCTATGGCGTCGCTCCCTCGCTGGCCTTCGGACTGGGCACGGCGACGCGATTCACCCTCAGCTATCTGGGTGAAGGCTCCGACGACACGCCCGACTATGGCATCCCGTGGCTGTTCAATGGCCCCGCTCCGGTCGATCGCCGCAACTACTACGGCTTCGAACATGGCAACTATCTGAAGACCAACGTGAACATGGGGACGGCCAAGTTCGAGCACGACGTGAACAGCCACATCACCTTCCGCAACCAGGCCCGTTACGCGCATTACCATCGCGATGTTCGCATCACCGAGCCTCAGATCGACGCGACCACCCTGGATGCCGATCCGTTGACCACGCCGCTCGGTCAGATCGGCGTTCTTCGCAACCAGATTACCGTCGATAGCACGGAAACCTTCCTGCAGGACCAGGCCGATGTGATCATGAAGTTCAACACCGGCTCGCTGCGACACACTGTGGTTGCAGGCGCGGAGGGCGGGCGAGAAACTTCGTCTCCATACCGCCAGCGTTTCGATCTCACCACCGTGCCGACGACCAACCTGCTGCATCCTGACACCAGCCAGGCCTTTGCCGGCATCGTTCCGGGCAGCGGCATCACCGACACGAATGTCACCGCCATCAGCGCTGGCGCCTACGTACTCGATACCGTCAACCTGCTCCCCAGGCTCGACCTCACCGCCGGGGTCCGGGTGGACCGGTTCGATGCCACGGCCAACCAGTCTTTGCCGGTAACACCCGATTCGCCGTTCAAGCGGGTGGACGTCATGCCCAGCTGGCGCGGCGCGCTGGTGTTTAAACCCGTGGCCGGCGGAAGCATTTACTTCGACTACGGCACATCATTCAACCCTTCCGCCGAAACCCTGGCGCTCAGTGTGTCCACACAGAACGCGCCGCCCGAGCAGAGCCGGACGTTCGAGGTCGGCACCAAGTGGGATCTGTTCGCGCGCAAGCTGTCATTGCGGGCCGCGGCGTTCCGCACCGACAAGACCAACGCCCGGGAAACGGTGAATGCCACCACCGTTGTTTTGTCTGGCAGCCAACGGGTGAGCGGCGTCCAGATACAAGCCAATGGATACATCACCAGCCGCTGGGAACTTCTGGCCAGCTACGCTTACCTGGACAGCAAAGTCACGGGGTCGCAGGTTTTCCCGCTATCGGTAGGCGCGCAACTCGCCAACGTTCCCCGGAACACGTTCAGCACCTGGAGCACGTTCGACCTGCCCTGGCACCTGAGCATTGGCGGGGGCGCGGATTTTGTCGATAGCCGCACCGCCAGTTCGACCACGCCTCTCGATCCCGTCACCGGATTGGTGAAGCAAGTGCCGGGTTACTGGGTGTTTAACGCCATGGCGAAGTATCCCCTGAGCGAGCACATCGATCTTCGCGCCAACGTCTATAACCTGGCCGACAAGTACTACTACGACCAGATTCATCCCGCGCACATCGTGCCCGGGGCGGCGCGTTCGGCACTGCTGGGCATCACTTTCAAATTCTGAGCGTGAAGGGAAAATTACCCATTGCTATTGCCAATCCCTGAGGTGTTGACGTCCGAGCAGGTGGCCGAAGCGCGGCGAATCCTGGAACAGGCGGAATGGGTGGACGGGAAAGTCACGGCCGGCCATCAATCTGCCCGCGCCAAGGACAACATGCAGCTGCCGGAAAACCATCCTGCCGCCCGCCAGCTGGGAGAAACCATTCTCACCGCTCTGGGGCAGAACCCTTTGTTTGTTTCGGCGGCGTTGCCGGCGCGCGTGTTTCCGCCACTCTTCAACCGCTACCAGGGCGGGCAGTCATTCGGTACCCACGTGGACAACGCCATTCGGCAGGTCAGCGGGACGGGGCACAGAATCCGCACTGATCTTTCCGCCACTCTTTTTTTTCCCAGCCCGATGAGTATGACGGGGGCGAACTGATCGTCGAGGACACCTACGGCGTGCATCACGTGAAGCTTCCCGCCGGCCACATGATTCTCTATCCCTCGACCAGCCTGCATCATGTAACGCCGGTCACGCGCGGAACGCGGCTTTCTTCCTTCTTCTGGATTCAGAGCATGGTGCGGGACGACGGACAGCGCACCCTGTTGTTCGATCTCGACACCGCCATCCAGCGCATTAACCCGGCCAAACCCGACGATCCCGCTGTCGTCCAGCTTACCGGCGTCTATCACAACCTGCTGCGGCGCTGGGCGGAAGTCTGAGTCCGGAACCCTCTTCATGACACCCCGCAGAGTCCTGTTCTGGATCCATCTCGCTGCCGGCTGCGCGGCTGGGCTCGTCATCCTCGTGATGTCGGTGACCGGGGTCCTTCTCGCCTACAAGCGGCAGATGATCAATTTGTCAGATCGCGGTTTTTGGGTGCAACCGGCCGCGGGGGCGCAGCGCCTGCCGCTGGACGCGCTCCTGGCAACGATCCAGGAGTCTCCGGGACGAGCGCCTACGGCCATCACCGTGCGAGCGGACTCGGCCGCGCCGGTGGCATTCGATTTCGGCCGCGAACGGACCGTCTTCGTAAATCCTTACACCGGACAAGTTCTCGGCGAGGGATCACGAAAGCTGCGGACATTCTTCTCGACGGTTGAAGATGTACATCGCTGGCTCGGGGTCAGCAACGGGAACCGTTCCGCAGGGCGTGCGATCACGGGAGCGTGCAATCTCAGCTTCCTCATTCTGGTGATTACTGGTCCGATTCTGTGGTGGCCGAAAGAATGGAATTGGAGCAACCTGAAAAAAATCACGCTGTTTCGCGCTGGGCCCTGGGGTCGCGCGCGCGATTGGAACTGGCACAACGTCCTGGGTTTCTGGTGCGTGCTACCGCTCTTTGTGATTGTGCTCACGGGTGTGATCATGTCCTACGGGTGGGCGAATAATCTGCTCTACCGCATGACCGGAAATACCCCACCGCCTCCGGGTCCGGCTGCCGTTCAGAACGCCGGACGCGGATCGGGTGCGGGCCGGGAGAGAAACCCTGAACAGAGCCTCAGGAAGCCCGAAGGGGCGACCCTGCAGGGACTCGACAAGCTGTTCGCTCGCGCCAGCCTGCAGGTTCCGGGCTGGACGACCATCAGCCTGCGCCTGCCAGATAACTCCGCCGGCCCGCTGACCCTTTCGATCGATCGTGGCAACGGCGGCCGTCCCGACCTGCGGTCGCAGCTTACCCTGGACCGCGCCACGGGAGAAATTGTGCGCTGGGAACCCTTCTCCAGCTACAACCGCGGACGTCAGCTCCGCGCCTGGGCCCGTTTCTCTCACACCGGCGAGGCTGGGGGCGTGCTGCTGGGGCAGACCCTGGCGGCCATGGTTTCCCTGGGTGCCTCTCTGCTGGTTTTTACCGGGCTCTCGCTTGCGGTCCGCCGGCTCCTGGCCTGGAAGGGTCGGAGAGCCTCGCTTTCGGCCTGACTGGTCTTTCATAAACCTGATTCATAAACCTGGCTCATAAACTCATTTCATAAACCCAGTTTCCAGTCTTCAGTTCCCGGTTTTCAGTTTGTTCGCCTTTATTTCGCCTTATAGTTTTACCCCCTGCTACAATGCTTTGCCTTATAGAACGCAAGAACTTTTGGGGCCACATAAACGTACCTCTATTGTGGTGTTAAAGCCCGGAGTGTACCGGGCCACAGACCAGGAGTTCCGGGGAGTGCGGGTTGGAAGACGCCCAGGTCGTTGCCATGCTGGTCCGTCGCTGCATCGCCGGCGACGTCGTGGCCTGGGAGGAGATCGTGCAGCGCTACAACCGGCGAATCTACAACATCTGCTATCGTTTTGCCGGGTCGGGCGACGACGCCCAGGACCTCACCCAGGAAGTCTTCATCAAGATGTTCCGCACCCTCAGCTCGTACGATGTCGAGCGCGGGGCGTTCATGACCTGGGTCACGACCATCACGCGCAACCTGCTGGTGGACCACTTCCGCAAGAGCAAGCAGGACCGCATGACCGAGTCCCTGGACACCACGCCGTCGGAGCACGAAGACGCCATGCCGCTGAGCGAGAAGATCGAGGACAAGGCTCCGGGCGCGGATACCAGCGTGCAGAACCGCGAGGCCCGCGAACTGATCCACAGCGCCTTGCAGAAACTTTCGCCTGAACTGCGCGAGGCGGTCATCCTGCGCGACCTGCAGGACATGGATTACAAAGACATTGCCACGGTACTAAAGGTTCCGGAGGGCACAGTGAAATCAAGGATAAATCGCGGTCGAGCGGAACTTGCGCGGCTGCTACAACGTACCTATAGGCAGGTGATGTGATGGCAGGCGAAACCAAAAACGGCATGCAATGCGCGGAATTCGATGCGTTGCTGATCGAAGCGCTCGACGCGACCCTGACCGGGCCCAGGCTGGAAAGGTTTCAGGCCCACGCCCGGGTGTGCGCCGTGTGCGGACCGCTGTTCGCGGAGGCCGATGCGGGGCGGCGCTGGCTGAAATCGCTGCCTGAAATCGACGCTCCATCTCACCTGGTGCACAACATTCTGCTGGCCACCACGGGATACGAGAGCAAGCGCGCCCCGGTCCGGGCCGGAGAGAAGGCCTCGTGGGTGGATGCGGTCACGGCATGGCTGCGGCCGGTGTTCGGTCCCGTCCTTTCCATGAGTCGCCAGCCCCGCTTCGCCATGTCATTCGGAATGGCGTTCTTCTCTTTATCAATTTCACTCAGCCTGGCGGGCGTGAAGGTAAGCGATGTGCGGCATGTGGACCTGCGGCCCAGCGCCCTCAAGCGCACTTACTACGAGACCACCGGCCGCGTGGTCAAGTACTACGAAAATATTCGCTTCGTGTATGAAATCGAATCGCGGGTGCGGGAATTCAAACGAGTGACCGCTCCCCCTGCGCCACCCCCACAGGAGCAGAACAAGAAAGAAAAGAAAGACAACAATACCAGTGGACAACCCGAACCGACACAGGAACGCAACTACAGCCAGGGAGAGAACCAGCCCGTGCTGGCCTCCCTCCCGAATGATCCGCCTGTAGTGAAGATGACCACTTACAGGAGGCTTTCATGAACTGCGCTAACCATCCCGATATTGAGAAGGTGGCGTTTTGCCGCACCTGCGGAAAACCGCTGTGCGCTTCCTGCACCCGCTCGGTGCACGGAGTGATCTATTGCGAGACCTGCCTGGCGGCGCGCCTGGAAGGCGTGCAGCCCAACCTGGCGCCACCGGCCGCCGGCTTCGTTCCGGGAACCCCCATGGGTACTCCGGTCGCAGGCGCGGGTCCGAATCCTGCCCTGGCCGGCGTTCTGGCGGGCTTCTTTCCCTTCGGCGTGGGGGCGGTTTACACCGGTCAATATGCCAAGGGCCTGGCGCACCTGGTCATCTTCACCCTGCTGATTCTGGGTGCGAGCACCGGAAGCGAAGCCATGGCCACGGTCTGCGGACTGGGCATCGCGGGTTTCTACTTCTATCAGATTATTGATTCCGTGCGCAGCGCCCGTGCCATGCAGCTGGGACTGGCCCCGCCCGACCCCTTTGGATTGGGAACAACCTTTAGCGCGGGCGAACGCGTGGACGTAAGCAAGGTCCCGGTGGGAGCGTTGATCCTCATCGGTCTGGGCGTGATCTTCCTGCTGCACACTCTCGACATCTGGGATTTCAGTGCTCACCGCATCTGGCCTCTGGTGCTCATTGGCATCGGCGGCTGGTTGCTGGTTCGACGCCTGGGCCTGGTAGGAGAAGTTCCGCCCGGATTCGATCGCGCACGCAGTTGCAGGCGCGGCCTCATGGGGCCGGCCATCCTGTTGACCCTGGGATTTCAGTTCCTGCTCGACAGCATGGGCGTAATCCGGTTCGGCCGCACCCTGCCCCTGCTGCTGGTGGTGATCGGACTGGTAAAGATTTTCCAGAGTACGGCTGGCCCGGACCCACTGCAGGGATCGCCGCCATCAAGCGGAGCTCCGCCTTCCGGATTCACATCCGGCGAGGTGCCGCCCCCGTCATACCCGGAAGTGAAGCCGGAGGTGAAAAATGGCTAGCCCGGTGCAAGCCCCGCCCCCCATCGAGTATCGGCCGAGACAGCGACGTTCCGTTGCCGGTCCGGTAGTGATGATTCTTCTGGGCGTAGTGCTGCTGCTCACCACCATGCGAGTGCTGCATCCGCAGCCCCTGCTGCACTGGTTCGGCACCTACTGGCCCGCCCTGATCATTCTCTGGGGCGTGATCAAGCTGGTCGAGTACGAGCAGGCGAAGCGCGAAGGCACGCGCCCCGCGGGGATCGGAGCCGGCGGAGTCCTGCTGCTGATTTTTCCTGATCGTTTTCGGCTTGTCGGCGACCCAGGCTTCCCGCTTCAACTGGGATGAAATACGCAACCACATCCAGATGGGCGACGACGATTTCACCCTGTTCGGACACAACTACAGCTATGACGACCAGCTGCAGCAGGACTTTCCCGCGGGCAGCAGCCTGCGCATCGTGAACGATCGGGGCGCGGTCAACGTCACGGTTTCCGAGGACAACCAGATTCACGTGGCGGGACACAAGCGGATCAACGCGGACAGCCAGGAGGAAGCCGACAAGTTCAATCCTTCCACCAAGCCGCAAATCAGCGTCAGCGGCAATGTGATTACCTTGAACGCCAATACGCAGGGCGCCGGCGAGCACCCGGTTACGACCGATCTCGACGTCAGCGTACCGCGCAAAGCGCCGGTCGTAATTACCTCCCGGCGCGGTGATGTCAGCGTGCTGGGACGCGACGGTGACGTTGAAATTGCCAGCCAGCACGGCGACGTTGCCGCCTCTGATATCAACGGCAAGCTGGTACTCAACCTGTCCGGAGCCTCGGCACGGGTTTCGAATATTTCGGGTGACGTGTCGGTTCAGGGACGAGGGGATGACATTTCCCTGGCTGACGTGAAAGGCGCGGCGCGCATCAACGGAGAGTTCGACACCATCAAGCTGGCAAAGATTGCCGGCCTGGTCGGCTTCAAATCGGCCCGCACCGACATGGAGTTTTCCAGGCTGAACGGTGACCTCGATATGGATTCCGGCGATATGCGGGCCAGCGACCTGATGGGTCCATTCCGCCTGCTCACCCGGTCGAAGGACATCCGGCTGACCGGAGTCAACGGCGATGTGCGGGTGGAAAACGAAAACGGCGCAGTGGAAATCCACATGAGCAAGCTGGGCAACATGCAGCTGAGCAACCGCAACAGTGACGTCCAGATTTATCTTCCCGACAAGGCCGGCTTCCAGGTGGACGCCCGCTCTCGCGGCGGGGAAATCGAATCCGATTTCGCTGCCCTGAAAATCGACAACGGCGAGGACCAGGCGACGGCCAGCGGCGCGGTGGGCGGCGGTGGCCCGCACCTGGTGATCAATAACGAGCACGGCGGAATCGAACTGCGCAAGGGATCGTCGCTGGCCGAGGTGACGCCACCGCCCAAACCGCCACGGGTCCCGGCAGTCCCCAAAGTACCGGTACCCACCGACAACTAGAGCGATTTC
The DNA here is from genome assembly GCA_963699935.1 of Terriglobia bacterium. Lineage (GTDB taxonomy): Bacteria > Acidobacteriota > Terriglobia > Terriglobales > Acidobacteriaceae > JAIQFF01. Next base: position 362,351 of record CAVOVU010000006.1, on the reverse strand, counting down.
AGAAGTCAGATTGCAGATTTCAGACTGAGCGCGGCAACCGCCGCGCTTTTTGTCTGTCTGACTTCCTTTGCGGACTTGCAGCCTTTCTTTGCGCCCTTTGCGGTAATGGTTTGACTTCGCTGCCTCGTCCCAAAATCTTTAACCGCGAAGGACGCAAAGAAAAACCGCAAAGTTTGCAAAGGAGCCGTGTTATGTTCAATTTCTTTCCAAACTCCACGATGATTCGTTCCTACAAAGGCATAACGCCCACCGTCCCAGAATCCTGCTACGTGGACGATTCGGCGCAGCTCATCGGCGACGTGGTCCTCGGCGAGCACGCCAGCATCTGGATGAATGCCGTGTTGCGCGGCGACGTCCACTCCATTCGCATAGGCTCACACTCGAATGTGCAGGATGGCAGCGTGCTGCATGGCATGAAGGAGCAGTACGGAGTTTTCCTGGGCGGCTACGTCACGGTCGGCCACTCCGTGATCCTGCATGGCTGCACGATTGAAGACCGCTGCCTGATCGGCATGGGCTCGATCATTCTCAATGGGGCGCGCATTGGCGCAGGGTCGATCATCGCGGCCGGCACGCTGATTCCAGAGAAAACAATTGTCGAGCCGGGATCGCTGTGGATGGGATCTCCGGGAAAGTTCAAACGCAAGCTGGAAGAGAAGGACCAGGAAACGATCATGCGCTACGCGCGGAATTACCTGGAGTATAAGGAATCGTATCTGCGGGAGAGGTAACGCTTGGAAAGCAACCGGGGCCTCGCGGCCCCGGCTTCAGTTGGTGGTTGCCCGGATAAAAATCGTTGTTATTTCTTGAATGTGGGCGCGAGCGTCCTCGCTCGTGCAAGCCGTGGCACGAGCGGGACGCTCGCGCCCACATTGCATCTGGTTAGGCGCTGCGGCGCGGCCGCATGGTCAAGTCGCGGACCTGCGCCAGCACACTCGATAACTGCATCCCGTTCAGCTGCGATACGAACGGCATCAGGTCCGCGATAAACTGATCTTTCATCAGTTCGCCGATTTCTTCCTGGCGGTTGCGTTCTCCGCCCGAAAGCAGATCGGGTACCGTGACTTCGAGCGCGCGGGCCAGCCGTTCCAGCGAGGAAAGGGTCGGGGTCGCCTTTTCATTTTCGATCTTCGACACGTAGGTCCGGGGGACCGACATGCGTGCCGCCAGTTGGCGCTGGCTGAGTCCGCTGCGCAACCGGAGTGAACGGATCGATGTCGCCAGGTTCAGATGTCCGCGGCCATTGCCATTCGCCGGCATCATCTGCGGCGGTGGCGGCGCCATCACGACTTCCGGCTCTTCCTCGTCTAACGAGGCATGGCAACGCCGGCAAAGATCGTTAGTGGTACGGAATTGGACCAGCAGGCAGTGATCGCAACGAACTACTTCCCTTGAATCTACTGGTGCAAGGGTAGTGGCCATCTAGGTGTGGGAGGGCCAGAGCGGGGCTTCTCCTGGAACGAAAAACCGGGACCGAAAAAAACTTCGTTCCAACCTGCAGCGTAATCTGAGGTACAACACCTGTGGATGTCAAGAACATTCCGGGGTCAAACACCGAACAGGTCGTGGAAAAAGCAAAGTTAGCTGGAGAAAAACCGGAGAAAACAGGTAGGAAACCATGAATGATCGAGAGCAAGCCTGGTGTTTACTAACTGAGTTCACCCAGTCAGAAAGTTTGCGCAAGCACGGGCTCGCGGTCGAGGCCTGCATGCGCGCCTACGCCCGCAAATTTGCTTCCGAGTCTCCTGAAAAAGAGGAGTTGTGGGGCGTCGTCGGGCTTGCTGCACGACTTCGATTACGAAAAATATCCCAGCCTCGACGACCATCCCTACAAGGGCAACGAAATATTGAAAGAGCGGGGATATTCAGATGAAATCCGCCGCGCCATCATGTCGCACGCCGAATATTCCGGCGTGACCCGGGACTCTCCCATGGAAAAAGCCCTCTTCGCCTGCGACGAACTGGCTGGATTCATCACCGCCTGCGCCCTGGTCAAGCCGGGAAAGTCCCTGGCGGAAGTGGAGGCCAAGTCAGTCCGAAAAAAGATGAAAGACAAAGCCTTCGCCCGCAGCGTAAAGCGCGAAGACATCGTAAACGGCGCAGCAGATTTAGGGGTGGACCTGGAAGAACACATCGCCTTCTGCATCGAGGCCATGCAGGGAATCGCAGACAAGTTAGGGCTGGACGGCAAAATCTAGGCGCGAGCATCCCGCTCGTGCAGCGCGAATCACGCAGGGGCAGGTGTCCCACTTGCCCAGCCGAGCAAAGCTCGGCTGGCGTACGTCGTTGGCATCGATACAGCCGTCAGGCCGCCACCACCAAAATGCTGCCGAGCTGCGCGCGGCCTGGCCGGGTCGAAGACCCGGCCCCACACGGGCATTTCCAGTTCCTAGTGCAGCGCCTCCGCCACTTTGCCGCTGGCAATCAACTCTGCGATCCGGGCGAAATCCTGGTACATCACTCGATCTTTGTCCATGGTCGCGCACACTGAACGAATCGCGGCGTGGGCCATCTGTCCGCGCTTCGAAGTCCTGATCGGAGCCAGAAAGTCCAGCGCCTGGGCCGCGGCCATGGCTTCGATCGCCATGGCATTGCGCGAGTTTTCCACAATGCGTTTCAGTTTCAGCGCCGCCGTCATTCCCATGGAGACGTAATCTTCCTTGTTGCCGGAAGTGGTAATCGAATCCACCGAGGCGGGATGCGCCAGCACTTTGTTTTCGCTGACCAGCGAGGCAGCGGCCACCTGGGCCATCATGAATCCCGAATTCAGGCCTGCGCCAGGGGCCAGAAATGGCGGCAGACCTTCATTCAGAGCAGGATTCACCAGGCGCTCCAACCGGCGCTCGGAAATGCCGGCCAGCGCGCTGAGCGCGATGCCCAGAAAATCAAGGACGAAAGCCAACGGCTGGCCATGGAAATTGCCGCCGGAGATGACGTCAGCATCCGGCTCAGCGGAGCTTCGCTCCGCCCGGACGGGCGGGGCACCCGTCCCCACATGACCTGGGGTGCTCTTCGCAAAGACCAATGGGTTGTCCACCGCCGAGTTGACTTCGATCTCCATCACCTCGCGGCAGTGGGCCAGGGTGTCGCGCACCGCGCCATGCACTTGCGGCATGCAGCGCAGGGAGTAGGCGTCCTGCACGCGGTCGCAGTCGCGATGCGAATCGCGCAGCGGACTGCCTTCGAGCATCTTGCGCAAATTCGCGGCCGTCCGCAGCTGACCCGGGTGCGGACGGGCCTGATGGATGCGTTCGTCAAACGCCACGTCAGTCCCCCGCAAAGCGTCGAGCGAAAGCGCGCCGATTACATCCGCTGTGTCCGCCAGGATCTCAGCCGCCAGCAGCGCCAGGATTCCCACCGCCAGCATCGCCTGGGTTCCGTTGATGAGGGAAACGGCTTCCTTCGCTTCAAGCACCAGCGGCTTGATCTGGGCGCTCCGCATCGCGTCCGCGGCGGGAACGCGCGCCCCCTTCTCGGTAAAACACTCGCCTTCGCCGATGAACGCCAGGGCCAGGTGCGCCAGCGGAGCCAGATCGCCGCTGGCTCCCACGCTGCCTTGCGACGGGACCATCGGAGTTACACCGCGATTCAGCATCTCGCAAATCGTGTCGATGACGGCCCCGCGCACTCCGGAGTGTCCTTTGGAAAGCGAATTCGCGCGCAACAGCATCATGGCCCGGGTCTCAGCCATGGAAAGCGGTTCGCCGATACCGGCGGCATGGGAGCGCACCAGGTTGACTTGCAGCTCGCGAATCTGGTCGCCCGCAATGCGGACGTCGGCCAGTTTGCCCACGCCCGTGGTGATGGCGTAAGACACTCGGTTTTCCGCGACCAGCGCATCCACCACGGCGCGGGCGCGATCAACAGCCTCGCGGGCATCGGGATCAAGCAGAACAGGACGGCGCTCCGACCGCCACTTCCCGGACGGCTTCGAGAGTCAGATCCTTTCCGTTGATGTGCAGGGCTTTCAAGCGAGTTTCCGGTTTCCGGTTTCGGGTTTCAAAGGCACGCTTATTTTCCTGCTGCTTCGCGAAATGTCTTCAGAATATCTGGCGGCAGCTGTGCCGGTTTCATCTTCGCATCAAGAATCATGTGCGTGGTTTCACCTTCGGCCAGCAGTTCGCCGTCACTGGCGCGCACCAGTTCATAGCCAAAATGTATGAGGGACTCGCGGACGTTTCTCAGATGAGTGCGGACAATGATTTCGTCGTCATAGCGCGCCGGCGCCTTATAGCGGCAGCGGGCGTCCACCACTGGAATAAAGCATCCGTGGTCTCGCTCCATGTCGCGATAGGTGAAGCCCAGCTGACGCATGAGCTCGACGCGTCCGATTTCGAACCAGATGAAGTGATTGGCGTGATAGACCACGCCCATCTGGTCGGTCTCCGCGTAGCGCACGCGCACGCGGCTCTCCGAGACCACGCTGTTGCCGTGCGCGCGCGCTTGCGGTGGGTTCACTTCGTGCTCCAGCGCGGTTTGCGTTTTTCCAGAAAGGACGTGATGCCTTCGCGAAAGTCGGCTGTGGTACGGATGCGCGCGTTGTCCTCGACCGCCTCGGCGATCTGCTGATCGAGCTGTCCTGCGATAAATCCATTGATCAGGCGTTTGGCCGCACGCACCGACGACGGGCTGTTCTCCATGAGCTGCAATGCCAGTTCGCGGGCTCGCGCCAGCAGGCGAGGCGGCTTCGACCACTTCGTTGACCAAGCCAAGAGCGTGGGCCTCGGCGGCGTCAAACAACCGTCCGGTCAGCAGCAAGTCGCGGGCGACTTTATGTCCCACCTGCCACACCAGCATGGAGGAAACGATGGCCGGCACAAATCCGATGCGGACTTCGGTGTAGCCGAACTTGGCTTCGGGCACAGCCAGCGTGAAGTCGCACATGGTGGCAAATCCCGTGCCTCCGGCGATGGCAGCCCCGTTCACGGCGGCGATAGTGGGCAGGGGAAAGTCGTAGATGCGACGAAAAATGCGAGCCATGCGGGAGGAGTCCTGCACGTTCTCATCATGCGTCCTGCCCAGCAGGGCCTTCAATTCGTCGAGGTCCATGCCCGCGCAAAAAGCCTTGCCCGCGCCGGTGAGGATCACGACCTGGGCCGTGAGATCGCTCGACTTCGTCGAGAGCGGCGAGCAGTTCGTCCACCAGCGCATGACTGATGGCATTGCGCTTCTCCGGCCGGTTGAGCGTGATGGTGGCAACGCCGGAATCAACACGAGCTGAATGGTGTTGATTCCATGTGGTCGTACACTCAATCGGCCGCCGCAGACTCGGTGTACCGCGCCCCCAACTCCGCCGTGATCCGCAGCAACACTTCCAGCGGCTTCAGCGCCGGCAACTCCGCGCCTCTTTGTTGCAGCGCCTCCACCACTTTTTCGGTTGCGATATTTCCCACCAATGCGTCCTGGGCAAAGGGGCATCCGCCCAGTCCACCCAACGCCGAATCAAAGCGGCGACAACCCGCATCATACGCGGCCAGAACCTTCTCCGCTGCCTGTTCGGGACGGCTATGCAGGTGCACGCCAATCTCCAGATAGTCGAACTTTGAATTCACCGCTGAAAACAGTTCGCGAATCTGCGCCGGACCGGCCAGTCCCACCGTGTCAGCCAGAGAGATGGTGCGGACCCCGAGCGATTCCAGCAGGTCCACCGCATCGACCACTTCGCCCACATTCCACGGATCACCGTAAGGATTGCCAAACGCCATCGAGATGTAAACCACGGTGTCGAGCCCGGCCGGCTTCGCCCTTGTTCGTGACTTTCTCCAATTCGTCGATCGCGTCCTCGAGAGTCTGGCGCTGGTTATTCTGCAAAAATGTGGGCGAAACGGAATAAGGGAAGCCCAGTGTCCGGACCGCCTCGGTGGCAATGGCCCGCTGCGCGCCCTTCTCGTTGACCACGATCCCGATAATCTCAACATCATCGGGCGGATCGAGTTCTTTCAATACTTCTTCCGAATCGGCCATCTGCGGAACGGCTTTCGGAGAGACAAACGAAACCGCATCAATGTGCTTGAACCCGGCGCTGATCAAGGCTTTCAAATAGTCGGTCTTGATGTAAGCGGGAATCTGCCCTTTCAACCCCTGCCAGGCATCGCGCGGACACTCAACGAGTTTTACGGAATTGGCCATCAAAAATCCTGCCACGGATCTTCAAGGATTTTCACGGATAATTCTAATTCTTGTCTTGATCCGTGGAGATCCGTGTAATCCGTGGCGTCTTAGTCTTCAAGTTTGCAGCACTCCCACCTTGAACTCAGGCACGTCCGGGTTCAGCGCGGCGGCTTCGAGCGCCTGCGTGATGGCATCGCGGGTCTCGACCGGATCGATGATCTTGTCGATCCACAACCGCGCCGCGCCGTAACGCGGGTCGGTTTGTTCGTCGTAGGTTTTCTTCACCGACTCGAACAGTTCTTTGCGTTCTTCGTCGCTCAACTTTTTTCCGCTGCGTTCGAGTTGCTTGATCTTGATTTCGACCAGAGTGCCGGCCGCGGAATCGCCGCTCATCACCGCGTAGCGTGCGGTCGGCCAGGCAAACACAAAGCGGGGATCGTAGGCTTTGCCGCACATGGCATAGTGTCCGGCGCCAAACGAGCCGCCGACGATCACCGTGATCTTCGGAACCACCGAATTTGACACCGCGTTCACCAGCTTCGCTCCCGCCTTGATGATGCCGCTCCATTCCGCATCGCGCCCCACCATGAATCCGTTCACGTCGTGAAAGAAGACCAGCGGGACCAGGTTCTGATTGCAGTCCATGATGAAGCGGGCGGCTTTCTCCGCCGACTCGGTGTAGATGACGCCGCCGAATTCCATTCGCTTGTGGCCTTCGTGGTCGGTCTGCTGGGCGTGCAGCTTTTGATTGGCCACAATACCCACCGCAAAACCGCCGATGCGCGCATAACCGCAGATGATGGTCTTGCCGTATTCAGCCTTGTACTCGTCGAAACGGCTGCCATCCACGATGCGTGCCAGGATTTCCTTGGTGTCATAGGGACGCGCCGGCGACGAATCGTAGATGCCATAAATTTCCTCAGCCGCCAGAGCGGGCGGCTGCGGCTTCCTGCGGTCCCAGGGCGACTGCCGGCGGTATCCCCACTTTTCGATGATGGCGCGAATTCGCGTGAGGCAGGCTTCGTCGTTGGGCTCGCGAAAATCTACCGTACCGCTGATCGCGGAGTGCATGGCGGCGCCGCCCAGTTCGTCGGCGGAAATCTTCTGACCGATGGCCGCCTGCACCAGCGCCGGCCCGGCGAGGAAAAGTCCGCTGCCATCGGTCATGAGCACGTGATCGCACATCACGGGCAGATAGCCGCCGCCCGCCACGCACATGCCCATGATGGCGGCAATCTGCGAAATCCCCATGGCCGACATCACCGCGTTGTTGCGGAAGACGCGGCCGAAATCGTCAGTGTCGGGAAAGACATCTTCCTGCAGCGGCAGAAAGACGCCCGCCGAATCCACCAGGTAAACCGTCGGCACCCGGTTTTCGATCGCGATGTTCTGCGCCCGAATCACTTTCTTCGCAGTCATGGGGAAGAATGCGCCCGCCTTTACCGTGGCGTCGTTGGCGATGATCATTACCAGGCGGGTCTGAATGCGGGCCAGTCCCGTGATGACGCCGGCTGCGGCTGCGCCGCCCCACTCTTCATACATGCCATGGGCCGCGTAGGCGCCGAGTTCGAAAAACGTTCCCGGGATCGACCAGCAGATTGATCCGCTCGCGCGCGGTGAGGCGTCCCTTGCCGTGCTGGCTTTCAATCGCTTTCGGCCCGCCGCCCTCGCGGATTCTTTCCTCTTCGTTGCGCACCTGCGAAACCAGGTCGGCCAGGAAGCGCATATTGGCTTCAAAGCGCGCCGAGGTGGGATCGATATGCGACTCGAGCACCGTGGAACTCGACGGCGTTCCGGGATCGACGCGTTCGTTCATGAGTGGATTCTGAAGAAGTTACGGTATAACAGCGAAGCAGCACGGCGCAAACCGGTGTTTCCGCCGCCGCCCAGCTGGGAGAGTGAATTTCAGATTGAAGATTCTCGATTTCAGAATTAACAGCCAGAACCTATCTTGCCCCAAGGCATTTTAGCCGGTCTTTTCCAGCCATCGTTCCAGGCGGCATCCGTCTTCCTCCAGCAGGAAGCTGCCGGTCCCAAAACATTCGCCAAAGATACGGTGCGACTCCGGATCGCGCGCCGCCCGCGTGATCCATTGCTTTCCCACCTGATATTGGCTGGCGGTAAACCATTTCTGCGGCAGGACCTCGACCAACCCGGCGTTTGGATAGACGACGTACAGGGCAAAGGCCGGACCGTCCGGGCTTTTCGCCGGATAGCTGGTGGGTACAACCAGTTCCTCCACCGTCTGTAGTTCGGTTGGCACTTCAAGCTTGTGCACGCCGGCGGCAAGGCCGAGTGAAACTTCAAACTCCGCCAGCGGCGCCGCAGCCGAGTAGATGCGCTCGCTTGACGGCTTGAACCAGCCCGCTATCTCGGCCAGGTCGAAGGCCTTGAGCTGGTCGGGATCGAAACAGGTAATGCGAATACTGCGGCCTTCCGGGACACCATACGCCCAGGTTCGAGGGTGGCACGAAGAACGGCCGGCAATATGTATTCAGCGCAAGCCGCGGTTTGTCAGCTTCCTGCTCCACTCCCAGAGTGACCAGGTAGCCCAGCGGCCCTTCACTGCCGTGATGGGTCCATACGAAGCGCTGGCCGGATACCGAAATGAAGGCGGGGAATGTCTTCCAGTACCACGGGGTGGGCCCGACGGTACGCTGCAGAATATCCTTGAGGCGTGAGGTGCTGATCTCGGCCATCAATATCAACTGGCCGTAGGCACGCCGCGCGGCTTGACGTTGGCGCGAATGAACTGGACGATGTCGTCCATGGCGGTGCCCGGCTGGAAAATGGCGGCCACGCCGGCCTTTTTGAGGTTTTCCATGTCCTGGTTGGGAATGATGCCGCCGACCACCACCAGCACGTCGTCCATCTTGTTCTGCTTGAGCAGGTCCATCACCCGGGGAACGATGGCATTGTGCGCGCCGGAAAGAATCGACAGCCCGATGACGTGAACGTCTTCCTGCAGCGCCGCGTTTACGATCATCTCCGGCGTCTGCCGCAGTCCGGTGTAAATGACCTCCATGCCGGCATCCCGCAAAGCGCGGGCGATCACTTTGGCTCCGCGATCGTGTCCGTCAAGGCCCGGCTTGGCCACCAGCACGCGGATCTTCAGGTCTGCCATCGATCTCCATTTAACCACAGAGGGTGCGGAGGCGCACAGTTACTGGGGATTGCGGGCTGGATTGTAGATTTCAGATTGTAGATTTCAGATTGTAGATTTCAGATCTTAGATTTCAGATGTCAGTTCTCAGATTTGCCTCTGCGCGTGAAAAATCTGCAATCTAAAATCTACAATCTGCAATCCCTACATGGTCTTGATGTCCAGGCTTCGCCACAAATACCAGCAGGCCACAGAGCGGTAGGGTTCCCAGGATTTCGCAATCTTCGCCATGACCTCGGGCTTGGGCATCTTGCGCTTCTTGTAGTGCTTTCTGATCGCCATCTGGATGCCGTAATCGCCCGTGGGCAGAACGTTGGGACGCTTCAGGGTGAACATCAGAAACATGTGTGCGGTCCACACGCCCACGCCTTTGACCTGGGTGAGGTGCTTGATGACTTCGTCATCGCTCATCTCGGGCAGACGGGAAAAGTCGAGTTCCCCGCGGGATGCACGGCCGGCCATGTCTTTGAGGTAGGAAGATTTTTGCTTGGACAGCCCCACCGAACGCAACTGCGCGTCCGTCAGCTTGAGTATGCCTTCCGGCGTCACAGGTTCTCCGGCAAGGGCGGCGAAGCGCTTGAATATGGTGACCGCGGCCTTACCATTCAGCTGCTGATAAACAATGGCTTCCGCCAGGCTGTGGAATTCCGGCGGACCAAACTCCATCCGGCAAGGTCCGACCTTCGCGATAATGGCGGCCAGTACCGGATCGGATTTCTTCAAGTGATTGGTGGCTTTGCGCATGCAATATTTTGACGCACACCGGGCCCACGAGGATAGCGAAGGCAGTTTGTGAAATCTCAGGAAAGATACTGCACAGTTTGCCTGATCAGCTCCGCCGTCCCCTGGTAGGGGTCGCCGGCATCGTCCCACTCCATGGAACAATAGCCCTTGTAGCCGTGCCGCTTCATCACAGCGAATGTCTTCGCCATATCCACGTGCACGGTGATCCCCTTGCCGTTGGTTTCGGAAGACTTCACGTGGGAAATGCAGTAAGCCTTTCCGAACATGGCATCGATTCCGCGATAGGCATAGTCAGGGTCCCGGGCGGCAAGGGTATTGCCAAAGTCCGGCAATGTGTGCAGCCAGGGGCTGTTGACCTTTTCGACCAGGGCCACCAGGAAGAACGGGTCTTCGCTTACCGGATTGTCATTCTCCAGCGTGACCACGATATTCTTCGTCGAGGCATACTCGGCCACACGCGCCAGGCTCTCCGCGGCGCGATCGAGGTCCGGCTGGGAATCCTTCGCGCGGGAAAGGTTGGTGCGAATGCTGGGGGAGTTGAGGGCTGCAGCATTGTCCACCCACCCCTTGCTGAACGCGATGGCCTGTTCGCGCTCGGCGCGATCAGCCGCATAGGGGCTGTGGTTGCCATCCGCCGCGATGTTCGCCACGGCTGCGCCGGCTTTTTCCACGGCCGCGCGAAACTCCGCCAGATACTTCGGATCGGTGGAAGGAAAGTGTCCCGTCCAGGGCTCGATCTTGTTGACCTGGAACTTCTCGATTACATGGGCAGCGAAATCTTTCAGGTCCATGGGCTTCGCGGATTTGCTCTCCCTTCCCGCAATGAACTCGCGGAAGGGATAGGAGGCGATGGCGATGCGTTCTCGCGGCTGCGAAGGAAACTGCAGGTTGGGAGCGGAACCGGCGTGGGCCAAGGCCGGGGCCAGCCAAGCTCCGGCCGTTGTGGTCGCGCATCGTTGCAAAAAGCGTCTTCGAGTAAATGGGGACAAGCTGGTCAGTCTAGCACGGTTGCGCTCCAGGTTTCCCTGGCTTCTGGCACGCGGGCGGGGGCCGCGGGCGAGGGCGCCCGCGCCACACAAGCACTCTTACCGTTTACTATTGAGAGTTTACGAAAGGATTTCATGATCACCATCGTTTCCGGCTTGCCCCGTTCCGGCACTTCGCTCATGATGCAGATGCTGGCCGCGGGCGGCATGCCCATCCTCTCCGACGGAGAACGCCGCGCCGACGTTGACAACCCGCGCGGCTACCTGGAGTGGGAACGCATCAAGCAATTGCCCAAAGACCCGGCCTGTATTGCCGAAGCCGAAGGCAAAGCGGTGAAAGTGATCTCGCAGCTTTTACTCTCGCTTCCGCCGCAGCATGAGTACCGGGTCATCTTTATGCAGCGGCCCCTGCCCGAAGTGATGGCGTCACAGGACGAGATGCTGCGCCGGCGAGGGAATTTCAATCCCGGGGAAGACAATTCCGTGGTGACACGAGCGTTCCAGGACCATCTGTCCGACGTTTACGCCTGGCTCAATGGCAAAGCTCACGTGAAAGTGAATCGAGTGCAATATCACGCTGTCTTACATGAACCGAAGCAGACGGCGGAGATGGTGGCGAAGTTTCTGGAGGTTACGCTGGACGTCGAGGCCATGGCGAAGCAGGTAGATGGCACTCTGTACCGCCAGCGCCGCAAATAGTTGGTGTGCAGTGTGGCCCGTGCCCATGTGGCCGCGGGCGACCCGCCCACGAGCGCATTATCCTTTGCCGGGCGGAAGCTGAAAACCGATCTTGCGCTTCGACGGGCCTTCGGGAACCATGAGCTCCTTGATGGCCTCGATGATGTCCTGAATCGAGGCATCATGGGTTTCCAGGCGGCGGTCCAACTCGTCGATCTTGGCGGCGAGCAGGCGGTTTTTGGCCAGCATCTCGCGCATGCGCACGAAAGCGCGGACCACGAAAACACTCATCTCGATGGCCCGCTCGGAGTTGAGCACCGTTGCGGCCATGATCGCGCCGTGCTCGGTGAAGGCATAGGGCGGGTAGCGGCGCCCGCCATGCTTCTTACTTGAGGTCACAATTTGTGACCTCAAGATTTGATCCTCTTTGGCCGTAAGCTGGAACGTGAAATCCGCCGGAAACCGCTCGCGGTTACGCTTTATCTGCTGGTTCAAGCGTTTGACGGTGACACCGTAGAGCACAGCGAGGTCGCTATCGAGAATGACTCTCTGGTGGCGGAGGATCAGGATTCGCGATTCCACCGGGACGGCGAGCTGCGCTGGGCGTTTTGGCATGGGACTTTGGGAAGTATAACGCCTGGTTTGAGGTCGCAATTTGCGACCTCAAGATCTGCAGAGTTGTTGTTTGAAATCACAATTTGTGATCTCAAAAACTGGCAGCAGTTCAGACGGACACGGAGCGCGGGCGAGGGCGCCCGCCCCACACATCCAGGAGACTACGTGACGCTCACTTCGGTGTAGGTTCCGAAAACTTCGCGGAGGGCTTCGCAGATTTCGCCTACCGTCGCGTAGGCCCGCACCGCGTCCACGATGTAGGGCATGGTATTGGCCGATGAGATGTCGCCATTTGCGGACGATCGCGGTTCCTGGGCAGCGGCTTTCTTCAACGCATCCAGACGCCGCTGCACTTCTTGGTTCGAACGGCGTGCGCGCAAAGCCTTGAGCTTGTCCGATTGATGCCGCGCCACGCTTTCATCGATGTACAGCGTATGCGGCGGTTCTTCCTCGACGACAAACTCGTTCGCTCCCACAATGATTTTTTCCCTGGCTTCGACGGCGCGCTGGTATTGGTAGGACGCTTCAGCAACTTCTTTCTGCGGATAACCGCGCTCGATGGCTTTGACCATGCCGCCCATGGCGTCCAGCTTGCCAAAATAATCGAAGGCTCCCTTTTCCATTTGCAGGGTCAGGGTTTCAAGGAAATAGGACCCGCCCAGGGGATCGACCGTCTGCGTCACTCCCGATTCGTAAGCGATGATCTGCTGGGTGCGCAGCGCGATGCGTGCCGCTTCCTCCGTCGGCAGGGCGAAAGCTTCATCGTAGGAATCCGTGTGCAGTGACTGGGTGCCGCCGAGCACCGCCGCCATGGCCTGCAAGGCTGCCCGCGCGATGTTGTTCATGGGCTGCTGCGCGGTGAGTGAGACACCCGCCGTCTGGGTGTGGAAGCGAAGCAGGCGGCTGCGCTCGTTCTTGGCCTGGAAACGGTCTTTCATCACCTGGTACCAGATCTTGCGGGCTGCCCGGTACTTGGCAATCTCTTCGAAGAAATCGTTGTGGGCGTTGAAGAAGAAACTGAGCCGCGGCCCGAAATCGTCCACCTCGAGGCCGCGCCGCTGCGCCCATTCAACGTACTCGACGCCGTCGTAAAGCGTGAAAGCGAGCTCCTGCAGCGCGGTCGAGCCGGCCTCGCGGATGTGGTATCCGCTGATCGAAATGGTGTTGAACCTGGGCGTAAACCTGGAACCAAACTCGAAGGTGTCCACCACCAGGCGCATCGAAGGCGCGGGAGGATAGATATATTCCTTCTGCGCGATGTATTCCTTCAGGATGTCGTTCTGCAGCGTGCCCGAAATCTTCTTCCAGTCGGCGCCCTGCTTTTCCGCGACCACCAGGTACATCGCCCACAGCACCGATGCGGGTGAGTTGATGGTCATCGAGACCGTGGTTTTCTCCAGGGGGATGCCGCCGAACAGGATCTCCATGTCCTCGAGCGAATCGATGGCGACGCCGCACTTGCCGACTTCACCTTCGCTCGCGGGATGGTCGGAGTCGTACCCCATCAGCGTGGGCAGATCGAAGGCCACCGACAATCCTCCGCCGCCGCTCTCCAGCAGATACTTGTAACGCTGGTTGGTTTCTTCCGGCGAGGCGAAGCCGGAGAATTGCCGCATGGTGAAAAGCTTGCCGCGGTATCCGCTGGCATGAATGCCGCGCGTGAACGGCGGCTGCCCGGGATGGCCCAGATACTTTTCCGCGCTCCAGTCTTCGGGCAGATCAGCGGGAGTATAGAGCCGGCGAACTGGTACGCCGGAAATTGTGGTAAAGCGGGCGTGGCCGTGTTCGTCGCGATTTACGCCGGTGGGCGCGCCGATCGGCTTCTCGGGTGATTTCTCCAGAGAGGGCTGCAGGGTTTTTTCTGCCCATTCTTTTTCGCCCGGCGAGGGATGGCGGCCGTCAAACACGTCGGCAATCGGGCTTTCCGCGACTAGCGGCTTGGAAGGCTTCTTCTCAGGCATGAGCACCCCGCCTGTCTTCGATCATAGAAGAGGCCAGTACGGTGGGCAAGGCACCCCCTGAAATCACCTGGGGCAGGCCCTCGGCTGTCCGGTCGAATGAAACTCGACGAGTCCTGCCGGAAACGAGGAGCGGAGCTTCGCTCCGCCGGACAGCCGAAGTGTCATCCTGAGCGAAGCAGCTGCGGAGTCGAAGGACCCCTATATTCACGCGGATGCTGGCACTTCGAGAGAGCGTGGGACGTTTCTTCTTCCTGAGGTAGGGGTCCTTCGACTTCGTGAGCCCATTCGCAAGCGAATGGGCTCACTACGCTCAGGATGACAGGGGGCTGTCCCCACGTGATTCATCAAGGTACGAGCAACCGTGTGGGGCGGACACTCTTGTCCGCCGCCTTTGACTCTGTTTTTGAGCATATCGAACCGGTGGCGAGACTAGTAAGGCAACTTCAAAAGCGTCGGACAAGAGTGTCCGACCCACGCCGGACTATGGTCCCACTACCGGCGGCGTGGGCGGGCCCTCGTCCTTCTTTTCGGCATCGGGCTTGGGTACGCCTGGAGGAAGTACGTTTGCCTTGGTCAGCCCGCCGCCGTCATCGCCTAAAGCTCGGGTCGTTACCGTCACTCCGGAGGCTTTGCGCAAATCTTTCAGAATGTCCTGGCGGTCGTGGCCGGCGTATTCGCGGGCAAAGCGGGTAAGCGCTTCGGTCAGAATATCGTGGTGATGCAGCGTCTCCAGGCCGGGCTCGCGGGTGATGTTCAGCCACAAGCGGTGCACCAGATGCACGTCTTCGGTTTTCAGCGACGGGGTGTGCGGACCGATGTGGAAGGTGTCAACCTTGAGATTGGGATAGATCACCTGGAAAATGAATTGCCGCTTGGGCTCGGGCATGGCCTCCCAGGCATGGCCCAGATAGAAGGCCTGCTCCTGGGCGCTCATCTTGCTGGAGAGGCCCGAGACCACGGCAGAGGCTTCCAGATTGTTGGCGGTCTGCACAATCGCCGACCAGGGATCGCGCGCCGGCACCACCAGCAGCGAGACATGTTTGCCGAAGTTTTCCGCGACCGACACCGCCCGGGTAAACAGCTGCTGCTCGTAGTCGCTGAAGATCTGCTCCGTGGAAAGATCATAGGCCGCAGTGCCGAACTGGCTCACCCGGGCCGACATGACAACGATGTCCTGCTCTTTGGTGTCGATACGCTCCAGCACCCACTTGAGGTGGTTCAGGGTGTTGTAATCGCGCACCGTCACCATCACATTCCCGGCCCGGATGCCCAGCCCGGAGCGCTCCACCGTATCGCTTTGCAGCAACTGGAAGTGCTCCTTCATGTGCTGCTCGGCCAAAGCGTGCTTGCTCCGGTTGACGCGCTCGGAAATCGTAAAGATCAGGAAGAACGCGCCCGCAAAAGAGAGGCCGGCAATGGTCGCGATTGACTTGGTGAACAGATTGAGGATGGCGGTGCAGAACAACACCAGAAACACGGCGAAAAGTCCCACCGGCAACTCGTGGCCGGCGATGGTGATGTTGGGCGGCACTTTCCAGCCGCGCTCGCCTTTGTACTTGATGCGCAGCACCAGCATGGCCAGGCTGTTGAAGGTGAAGCTCCAGATCACGCCAAAGGCGTAGGCCTCGCCCAGCAGATACACGTTGCCGCGGCTCACCAGGATGGTGAAGATCTGCAGAATTACGACCAGGTTGACAATCCGGTAAGTGGTGCCGAATCGCGGATGCGGCTGCCGGAACCAGTCCGTGAGAACGCCGTCTTCCGAAATGCGGTTGAGAACGCCGTTGGAACCGATGATCGCGGTATTGACCGCGCCCGAAAGGATCAGGAAGCCCACCACCACCACGAAAGCCCGGAAAGCCAGACGCAACAGCAGCGGGCCGTACTGATACATGGCCAGGCCGGCAATCAGATTGTCTTTGTAAACCGGGACCCGCACCGAGTCCGGAATGATCATCACGAACAGCAGGGCCGTGAGCCCGGTAAAGACGAAACTGTAAATCGCGATAATGATGGCGGCCCGCTTCAGGTTCTTGAGCTTGGGATGGGCCAGCTCGCGGTTGACCTGGGCCAGCGATTCCTCGCCGCTCATGGCCAGCACGGAATGGCCGAAGGCGATCAGGATGCCGAGAATGGCGAATTTGGAGGCCAGTCCGTGGGCAAGATCAGTGTGCTTCAGGAAGCCCAGAGCCTCTTCGCTGAACTTCAGACTGTCGGCAGTGGGCAGCGGCACGGTCTGGTAGCCCTGCTTCATCAGGGTAAGGGCCGACCAGCCCAGCAGAATGACCACCATCACCGTGGTGATCTGCATTACCCGCAGTGCCTTCTCGCTGGATTCCTGAATCCCCTTGGTGTTCTGCCACCAGAAGTATGTGGTCACGATCAGGGCAAATACGACCGCGGTCCAGTTGACGTCCAGGTGCGGCGTCCCGTGAAACATGTTGTGCATGGCCCGCGGGATCCAGCCGTGGGCCTCGGCCGTGGCGAAAGTGTCGTTGATCAGTCCGGCGATGTACTGTCCCGCCGAAACCCCCGAAATCGGGCCGGTCAGGATGTAATCAAACATGAGAGCGGAAACGCTGACCTTGGCCAGGGTCCCGCCCAGGGCCTCCTTGACGACGCGATAGACGCCGCCGCGGACGAACATGGAACAGCTCTCCACGTAAACCGCCCGCACGGCAAAAGAGAACAACATTACCGCCACGATGAACCAGGGCGCCGACTTCCCGATGGCCTGCTCGGCGATGCCGGCGGCATAGAACGCGGACGACCCCAGGTCGTTCAGCACAATGGCAGCCGCACGCCAATAGGAGATGAACGTCAGCATCACTGAGGTCGCCACTACAATGCGAACGCGATCAGCGGTTGAACCTGCGGGTTGTAAAGGAGTTGCCATTGCGGAGGCGGGCTAGCTGATGTCCGAAGCGGTATCCCTGCGGAGCAGCGGCGTCCCGATATATTCCATGCCCCGGCTCAATACAGTCGCGGAGCCCGGAATTCCCGTGATGCATAAGAACTGTAGCAGAAGAATTCTATCCCTGAGGAGAGGACCCATACGCGTAACACATGTTAGCCCATCGGGGCAGGGCGGCATAGATGGAAAAAGCGAATACGCCCAATCGGTATGCAGATCGCGTCGGGGACAGCCGCCCTCGGCTAGTCCAGTCGAGCGACAGCTCGACAGTCTTTTGAACCTGAGACTGCGATGACAGGAACCTGAACTCGCGTAGCCTTGCTCCGCCGGACAGTCCGGGGGCGGCTCGGCCCCACGTGGTCTGAGTCTGGCGAGCCGGAGCCAGCGTTTGTTATGCTTGCCGTAGTGTGGCGGATGCACAAGAACGCGTGGCTGCTGGTCCTGCTGTCGGCCGGCCTGCAGATCCTGATTTTTCCCTTGCCCAATCTGTATTTTCTGGGCTGGGCGGCGGTTGCTCCCCTGCTCATCGCGCTTTTGCGGGCCAGGGAACCAGATACCCTGCAGCTTCAGGCCGGAGTCAAACTGCTGCCGGCCAGCCCGGCCCAGGCTTTCCTTCTGGCCTACGTCTGCGGCATTCTCTGGTATGCCGGCACCTGCTACTGGATCTACCACACCATGCGCCAGTACGGCGGGGTAGGCACGCTGGCGGCGCTGGGGCTGCTCTTTCTTTTCTGCCTTTACCTGGCCCTCTATCACGGCCTCTTCGGCTTGCTGATCGGCCTGCTGGCGAGGGGCGGCGAGGGCACAAACCCATTCAGCCGCCGGGCGCTTGTTCTGGCCCCGGCGGCCTGGGTCGCGGTGGAGCTGGCCCGCACCCGCATCACCGGATTTCCCTGGGACCTGCTGGGCGTCACCCAGGTGGACAACATTCCCCTGGCTCACATCGCCACCCTCACCGGCGTTTACGGGCTGTCGTTTGAAATCATGGTGGTCAATACCGCCCTGGCCGCCGCTTTCGTAATTCGCTCGGAAAGGGGCCAGCGCAGCAAGCGCAAACCCCTTCTGCTCGCAACCGCCGCCGCCGTGATTGTTCTGCAGGCTGGAAGCCTGATCAGCCCGCCACCCCTGCCCACCGACCACACCGCCCGCCTGGTGCAGCAGAACATACCTGTGTTGCAGGGTGCCGACTGGACCAAGGAATATTTTGAGGCCACGCTTCAGGATTTGAGTCGCATAAGTTTGAACGTTCCTGGTGCAGAGCAATCATCCGCTTCCCCGGTGGTGCCGTCCGTCCGTCCTGACCTGATTGTCTGGCCCGAGTCCCCGGCGCCGTTCTATACCAGCGATCCCGCTTTCCGGGAGACGGTCAGCAATATCGCCCGCGAGGCCAACTCCTGGATGCTGGTGGGCAGCCTGGGCAGCCGCAATGCGGGGGAGACCCCGGAACACGCCACCCAGCTCTACAACTCGGGCAGTCTGGTCAGCCCGGCGGGCGAGTGGGTGGGGCGCTATGACAAGATGCACCTGGTCCCATTCGGGGAGTATGTCCCGTTCAAGCGTGTGTTTGGTTTTGCCGGAGGCCTGACCCAGGAAGTTGGTGATTTTTCGCCCGGCACCTCGCGGGCGCCGCTGCAGGCCGGCGGCAGGCTGGGTGTCTTCATCTGCTATGAATCCATCTTCCCTGATGAAATTCGCCAGCTGGCCGCCAATGGGGCCCAGGTGTTGGTGAACATATCCAACGACGGCTGGTACGGCGACAGCGGAGCCTATGCCCAGCACCTGAAGCAGGCCCGCATGCGCGCCGTCGAAAATGACCGCTGGCTGCTTCGCGACACCAACACCGGCGTGACCGCGTCGATCGATCCCTATGGGAGAGTCGTGTCCAGCCTTCCCCGCAAGGTCCGCGCCGCCCTCGATGCTCCCTACGCCCTCACCAACGTAACCACGTTCTACACCCGTCACGGCGACTGGTTCGCTTACCTGTGTGCGATAATTTCTGTAGCGGGACTGTTATTGAATTTCCGCTCCCGCGGCAGGACAGAGACTTAATCATGAATGAAGAGCTCGAGCAGGAATATACCGGCCTGAAGGACAAAGTCCGTGATCTCCGGGAGTACCTTTGACGCCGGCAAGCTCCGTGAGCAGCTAGCCGAAATAGAGAAGCAGGCTGCAGACCCGGCTCTCTGGTCGAACCCGCAAAAGTCCCAGCAGGTCATGCGGCAGAAAAAGCGCCTGGAAAATGTGCTGGCGACCGAAACCGACCTGGTGCGGCGGGGTGACGACATTACCGCTTATTTCGATCTGGGCCGCGAAGGAGAAAACGTTGAGGCCGACCTGCGCCGCGAGATTGACGGGCTGCGCAACCTGGTTGACCGGCTCGAAACCGAAAGCCTGCTCTCCGGCGAAAATGACGGCCGCAACGCCATCGTGACCATCCATCCCGGCGCCGGCGGAACCGAATCGCAGGACTGGGCCGACATGCTGCTGCGTATGTATCTCCGCTGGGCGGAGCGCCGCGGCTTCCCGACTGTTCTTTACGACTACCAGCCCGGTGAAGAAGCAGGACTCAAGTCCGCGACCTTCGCCGTGAATGGCGAGTATGCCTTCGGGCTGCTGACCAGCGAAATCGGCGTCCACCGCCTGGTGCGCATTTCCCCCTTCGATCAGGCCAAGCGCCGCCATACTTCGTTTGCCAGCGTTTACGTCTCGCCCGAAATCGACGACAGCATCGAAATCGTGATCAAGCCGGAAGAGTTGCGGGTGGACACCTACCGTTCCAGCGGCAAGGGCGGCCAGCACGTGAACACCACCGATTCCGCCGTGCGCATCACCCACATTCCCACCGGCCTGGTGGCCAGTTGCCAGAACGAGCGCTCGCAGCACAAGAACCGCGAACGGGCCATGAGCATGCTGAAATCCAAGCTCTACGAATTTGAGCTGGAGAAAAAGCGCGAAGTCACCCGCAAGATTGAAGACTCCAAGCTCGACATCGACTTCGGTTCGCAGATCCGTTCCTACGTCCTGCAGCCTTATCGCATGATCAAGGACCACCGCACGAAAACGGAGGTGGGCGACGTGGACCGGGTGCTCGATGGCGACATCGATCCCTTTATCCGCGCCTATCTGCGCATGCGGCGCGGGGAGAAGCAGGACGGCAACAAGCAAAACGGCAACCACTAGAACCAGTGGTAGCACTTAGGAGGAGTTCGAGGTTATGGCCCGCATGATCGATCTCATCCGCGCCTCAGCGGTGCCGGCGAACCTGATGCAGTCGGCAGCCAAGGGAGCCCTCTCCGTGCCTCCCCGGGAGATGATCGAAATTCTGGTGTACCTGGCCGTGCACAGCAAAATCTTCGGCGAGCAGGCGCAGCTCACGCTCGCGGGATGGGAAGAGGCAGCATCGCGGGCCGCAGCCAGCGATCCCACCACGCCCAGGGAAGTTCTCGAATATCTGGTTTCGCCGAAAAATCTGCGGCCAGTTCTGCTGCCAGCCCTGCTTGCCAACCCATCGCTGTCGGAAGAGTCGTGGCTCGAACTGGCGCCCAGCGCCGGCCGCGAACTGGTTGAGCTCATGTTGAAAAGCGAACGCATCACTCAATCTCCGGAACTCCTGAATGCGCTCTTGTCCAATCCGAACCTGAGCGGAATTCAGTCGGAGTACATCAGAAACAAGGCGACGCCCGCTCCGAGCGAGCCCGAGGTGAAAGAACCTGAAGCGCATTCGGCGCCGGAAGAAGCGGAGGCAGGATCGGAGGAAGTCTTCCAGGCACCCAGCGGCGAGGTCCAGGAAGCAGAAGATGTGCTCGACGAGGGAGTTCTGGCCTATCTGGCCGAGCATGAGAGCGAGATTGCGGCCCAGGGTGATCACCCCTATCAGCCGATCGGGGGTATTCACGAAGAAATCCCCGCCGATGAGCCGGCCATCGCCGCGGCAACCACCGTCACCGCATCAGCCGGGAAAACGACTGGAGCAGCGGCCAAGAAGGCGCCGATCAAGAAAGGCAACTTGAACCCGGCGGAGGAACGGGGCAGTGCATTGCAGAAGATCGCCAAGCTGGACATCAAAGGGCGAATTCAACTGGCCATGAAAGGCTCCAAGGAAGAACGGTCGCTGCTCATCCGCGATGGCACGAAAATTGTCGCCCTGGCGGTGCTGGAGTCACCCAAAGTGAGTGACGGCGAAGTGGAGAGATTCGCCACCCAGAAGAATGTGCTGGAGGCGGTGCTTCGCGGCATCCCGATGAAGCGGCGATTCGCCAAGAATTACGCCGTCGTCCGCAACCTGGTGTTCAACCCTCGCACCCCGCTGGACCTTTCGCTCGGGCTGATGAAAAACATGCTGGTGGGCGACCTTCGTAACCTCTCCAACAACAAGGAAATTTCGGACACGGTCCGCAAGCTGGCCACCAAGATGTTCAAGCAGAAGATGGATGTCAACAAGCGCTGAAGAATCACGTGGGGACAGCTGCCCCCGGCTGTCCGGTCGAGTGAAATTCGACAAGTTTTTATCTTTGCCAGATATCGCACTGTCGAACCCCACGGCGGAGCCTTGCTCCGCCTGACAGCCGGGGGCGGCTGTCCCCACGTGGTCTTTTACTGGACTGGCTTTCCCTCGCAACACTACAATCCCTGCATGGCGTCCCTGCCCGAGTCCGATCCGATCGCTGATCTGCTCAAGCGCTCCCGCACCATCGCGGTCGTGGGCCTCTCCAATAGCCCGCTGCGTCCCAGCCACGGAGTGTCTGCCTACATGCAGACGCAGGGCTACCGCATCATTCCGGTAAATCCGAACATTCATGGATCTCTGGGAGAGAAAGCATATCCGTCGTTGCTCGAAGTCCCGGAGAAAATCGACATCGTGAACATCTTCCGCCGCTCAGAGTTTGTGGAGGAGGCGGTCGATCAGGCCATCCGTCTGAAGGTACCGGTGATCTGGATGCAGGAGGGCGTCGTCCATGAGAAAGCGGCGCAGAAAGCCCGCGGGGCGGGCATCTTCGTGATCATGGACCGCTGCATTCTGAAAGAGCACAAAGCCCGCTTCGGGTAGGTACCGCCAACGAAAACCTCAAACCACGAAGGACACCAAGGCACACGAAGGAAAGTCTGATCCTGGTTGATTTTCCTTCGTGTCCCTTAGTGCCCTTTGTGGTTTAAGCCTTTTTACGCCCGGACGAAAATTACCGTTGCGTCATCCTGCAAGCCCTGCCCGTTGGCAAAGACTCGCACGTCCGCCAGGATGCTCTCCGCGGAGGCTTCCGGCTGCAACACATGGTCCCGCATGCGCTCCGCGCCGTACTCCTCGTCGGACAAGCCTGTAGCTTCCGTAATTCCGTCGCTGTAGAAAACCAGCCGCGAGTTTTTGGAGAGTTGCACCCGGCTCTCGGAGAATTCGCCAGTCCCCAGGCCCAGGGGCATGCCGCGTTCGCTGTCCAGAAAGCGCGCGCCTTGTTCATCCACGAGCAGCGGTCGCAAATGGCCGGCGCTGGAAAAGGTCAATTCCCGCGTGGTCGGATTCAGCACCGCCAACAGCATGGTGACAAACTTGCCGGAGGGAAAATCCTCCACCAGCAGGCGATTCAGGCGAGTGAGAACTTCGCCAGGCCCGCTGCAGGTCTGCGCCAGGGAGCGCAGCATGCCGCGCGTGGCTGACATCAGCAGGGCGGCCGCTGTTCCCTTTCCCGAAACGTCGGCCAGCACCAGGCCCCAGCAACCGTCGTCGAAGGAAATGAAATCGTACCAGTCGCCGCCCACCGCGCCCGCGGGGATCGACAGCCCGGAAATTGCGAAGCCCGGAATGAAGGGAGAACTCTTGGGCAGCAGCGCCTGCTGGATGGCTCGCGCCTCGTGCTGCCTCCTGGCTCATGCGCTCGCGCTCATGCCGTTCATGCTGAAAGCGCCGCGCGTTGTGCACAGCGACCGCAACGTGATCGCACAAACTCTGCAACCATCGCAGATGCTCGCGGGTAAAGGCGTCCAGGTCGTGATGCGACGCCGCAAACACGCCCACCAGCTGACCATCCACCAATAAAGGAATGGCCACCTCGGAGAGCGTCGATTCCTCGCACGCGATGTAATAAGGGTCCTGGCGCACATCGGGCGCATAGCGCATCTGGCGGGTAGCGGCAACGTAACCCACCATGCCTTCCGTGCCCACCTTCAGCCTTGAACCCTTGCCATGAACGGTGCAGCCGTGGACGCCGGCCATCTCCAGTTCGCCCCGCTCCTGGTCATGCAAATAGATATTGGTTTCCACGCAGCAGAAGGCGGTGGCGACATCGTCCACAATCTTGTGGATCAGTTCGTCCAGATCGAGGATGGAGGAAATCTTCTGCGCCCACTTCTGCAATTTCAGCAG
The DNA here is from genome assembly GCA_963699935.1 of Terriglobia bacterium. Lineage (GTDB taxonomy): Bacteria > Acidobacteriota > Terriglobia > Terriglobales > Acidobacteriaceae > JAIQFF01. Next base: position 338,824 of record CAVOVU010000006.1, on the reverse strand, counting down.
ATGGTCAACCTGGTCGAGTTGTACGGGACGGGCGGCGACCGGGTCCGGAACGATAGGTCTTGGGCTTGTAGCCATGGGATCCAGCCTCCTTGGAAGAAGTACAAAAAAGGGAAAGAGCTTACACAACATCAGATGCGCCGGTTCAGGCGCCGGATTCTGTTTTCGGAGCGCGGGAGGCAGCCTTCTGGGAGCGCCGCCGTTTGATCTCCTCCAGTCGCTCCCCGATGCGCTTTTCCAGCCCTTCGCTGGTGGGCTGATAGTAAACGCGGCCGGCCAGATTGTCGGGCAGACACTGCATGTCAGCCACTTTGTCTTCCAGATCATGCGCGTACTGGTAGCCCTGGCCATAACCGAGGCCCTTCATCAATCCCGTGGGCGCATTGCGCAAGTGCAGCGGGACAGGCTCCGCGGCAGTGCGTTCCACGTCGCCCAGAATGGCCCCGTAGGCGGTGTACAACGCGTTGGATTTGGGCGCCACCGACAAATACACCACGGCTTGCGCCAGGGCCAGGTTCCCTTCCGGCATGCCGAGAAAATCCACGGCATCGCGGGCGGCCATGCATTGCGAAAGCGCGTTGGGATCGGCCAGGCCGATGTCCTCCACCGCCATTCGCACCACCCGGCGGGCGATGTACAGGGGATCTTCGCCGGCTTCGAGCATGCGGCCCAGCCAGTACAGCGCAGCGTCGGGATCGCTGTTCCGCACCGATTTGTGCAGCGCGGAAATAAGGTTGTAATGCTCTTCTCCGGCTTTGTCGTAGCGCAAGACCCGCTTTTGCAGCGCGTCCTGAACCAGATCATCGGAGATTTCCGCGCCTACTTCTTTGTGGTCGCGTCCGCGAGCCAGCGAGGCGGCCACTTCCAGCACGTTGTAGGCGCTGCGCGCATCGCCGCTGGAGTAAGCCGCAATCTTTTTCAGGACATCGTCGGACGCATGCAATTTCATCGCGCCCAGACCACGTTCCTCATCGCTCAGTGCGCGTTTCAGGAGTTCGACGATCTGTTCTTCGCTCAGCGGCTTGAGCACGTACACCCGGCTGCGGGAGAGCAGCGCGGAGATGATTTCGAACGATGGATTTTCCGTAGTGGCGCCGATCAGCCGGATGTTGCCCTTCTCGACGTGGGGCAGGAAGGCATCCTGCTGGGCCTTGTTGAAGCGATGGATTTCGTCGATGAAAACAATCGTGCGCGTGCCGTACTGCTTGGCGCGCTCAGCGTCGGCCATGACCTGCTTGATTTCCTTGATGCCGGTAAGCACGGCGGAGAACTCGACAAACTCAGCTTTGGTGAGGCGCGCGATGATTTGCGCCAGCGTGGTCTTGCCGGTGCCGGGCGGCCCCCAGAAGATGAGAGAACCGATGTCGTCGCGCTCGATCTGCGTCCGCAACGGCTTGCCCGGACCGACCAGGTGCTCCTGGCCAACGAATTCATCCAGCGTGCGCGGACGCATGCGGTCGGCCAGCGGGCGAGTGCGGTCGCCGGGATTGGCAGCTCGGGAATAGTTGGGAACAGACTCATGCAAACAATTCACCACAGAGTCACAGAGACACAGAGAAAACCGGGAAATTCCTTAAAAACTCTTCTTCACAGAACTCTTCTGATTATGCCTTGGTCAGCAACGGCACGTTGAAGTTGATCAGAAGGCCGACTCTCTTGCCGGTCAATTTCAAGTAGGTCAAGAGCTGTGCCTCGTGGATTGGTAGAACTCTTTCGACTGCCTTCAATTCCACAACAACCTCGTCTTGCACGATCAAGTCGATCTTGTACCCGCAGTCCAATTTGAGACCCTTATAGAGCACGGGCAGTGGCACTTGGCGTTTGCAGTCTATGCCGCGGAGATGGAGTTCGTGGCACAAACACTCTTCGTACGCCGACTCAAGGAGTCCGGGACCCAGGTTGCGGTGTACCTCGATGGCAGCACCAATGATAGGGCTCGTTCTGGGGTCCTTTCCGTCTTCGATTTCTCTGTGTCTCTGTGCCTCTGTGGTGATGAGTCTCATGGTCGTTGCCTTGCCACTTCATACAACACGATACTCGCCGCCACCCCCACGTTCAGCGACTCCACCTGCGGCGCTTGCGGAATGGCCACAATCTCGTCCATCTCTTTGATGAGGTCGCGGGACAATCCCGCGCCTTCGCTGCCAATAAAAATAGCCAGCGGACCGGAGAGTTTGGCCTGATCGAGCGGCGTGCCCTTGTGCGATGCAGTGCCTACCAGGCGAAGACCGTGGTCTTTCATCGATCCCATGGCTTCGGACAGTTTTGCCCGCGCCAGCGGCAGCCGGAATACCGATCCTGCCGAGGCCCGCACAACTTTGGGATTGTATGGGCTGACCGTGCCCTCTCCCAGCAGAACGCCGCCGGCGCCGAAGGCTTCAGCGGAGCGCAGGATTGTCCCCAAATTTCCAGGGTCCTGCACTCCGGCGATGACCAGAATTGGCCCTGCCGGTGACTTGGCCAGTACGTCTTCCAGCGAAAACTCTTTCCAGCGCGCCAAGGCAGCCACGCCCTGGGGCGCGTCACTGGGGACGGCGCTCGAAAACAGCTTGTCGGGCAGCAGCAGGGTCTCAACCTGGGTGCCCAGCTGGGAGATCAGCTTGTCGGCCCGGGGCGCCGCCGACTCGCTGAAGAAGACCGCCCGAAACCGCAGGCCGCTGCGAATGGCTTCTTCCAGGATGCGAAAGCCTTCGATGGCGCAATAGCCATCGGAGGTCAGTTCTCCGCGGGAGAAGGCGGCGCGCAGCTCCTTGACCTGAGCGTTGTGGCGTCCCTCGATGCGGCGCAGGCGGGCATTCCGGGCCCGGCCGCCATTGGCTGTCGTTTCCTTCATGTTGGTGCCAGCTCGCTCAGAATCATACCTGTTCCTCTCGGCTTTCTGCGCTTCCCCATGTTATGTTTACCTTTCGCGATTTCGACACTTGGGATGGGAAGGGACCTGTAAGTGCGTGTAGAAATTGTCAAGATTAATTGCGATAACCCGGAAGCTTCACTCATCCGCTATGCGGCAGACCAGATTCGCGCCGGCGAAGTGCTGGGCATGCCGACCGATACTTTTTACGGGCTGGCGGCCGATCCCTTCAACCTGCGCGCCGTGGACCGGGTGTACGACATCAAGTCGCGCTCGCGGCACAAGCCGCTGTCGCTGCTGATTGCCGACGTGGACCAGGCCGAACAACTGGCGCAGGATCTGACGGAAGAGTTTTACGCTCTGGCGCGGCGTTTCTGGCCGGGACCGCTCACCATCATCGTGAAGGCCTCTTCGCGGCTTCCTCTCAAAGTGACGGCCAACACCGGCAACGTCGCGCTGCGCGTCCCCAAGGCCCCGATTCCACTGGCCGTGGTGCAGGCAGCGCAGATTCCGATTACCGCCACCTCCGCCAACCTGAGCGGCGAATCCGAGTGCACCACTGCGCTGGCGGTGCGCGATCAGCTGCAGGATCGCATTGCGATCATCGTCGATGGCGGCACTTCGCCGCGTGAGGTGGCTTCGACCATCATCGACCTCACCGACGAAGAGGCGCGCTGGCGCATCATGCGGGAAGGCGCCATTCCCGCCCAGGAGATCTCCGAGTTTTTCGCGCAAGGATGAACGTGGCAGCGAAGCGGCGTCGGCGAACCCTTTGGTCTTTGTGGGCGGTGGCGCTGATTGTTGCGGCAGTTGCGGTCTTCCTCGGAATCACCAGCATTCAGATCGTGCGCCAGGCCGGCTTGCAGGAAGTTCATCCCTCAGGCGCCATCGTGGTTTTCGGGGCGGCTCAATATGCAGGACACCCGTCGCCCGTTTTTCGCGCCCGCCTGGATCACGCCTACGACCTGTTCCAGCGCGGCGTTGCGCCGGTGGTCATCACCACCGGAGGCTCGGGAGATGATCCCACTTTCAGCGAAGGCGGCGTCGGACACGACTACCTGATGCACCGCGGCATTCCCGAACCCAAGCTCATCGCTGAGACCCAGGGTTCAGACACGGCTTCCTCGGCGGAACGGGTCGCCGTGATCATGCGCACCAACCGGATGCGCAGCTGTGTGGCGGTCAGCGACGCCTACCACGTGTTCCGTATCCGCAAATTGCTGGAGCATGAAGGCGTGCGGGTTTACGTAGCGCCACGTCCGGATTCTCGTCCGCGCTCGGTCTGGCAAAGAGTGTTGGCGGTTTTGCGCGAAGCGGCCAGCTACACAGCATGGCGCCTGCACATTCCAGCGTAGCCAAAAACCACGTAGGGGCGGGTGCCCACACCCGCCCGGCCGGGTAACGCCCGGCAAGGTTTTTCTCTTCCACCACTCCAAAACCTGAGGCGAGCTTCGCTCGCCCGCCCGGGTCCTGAGCGAAGTCGAAGGAGGGTCCGGGCCTACGTGGGTTGCGGCGAGTCGTCTTCTATCCCTGCCAGGCGTGCCGCCATTGCGGTGATGTCGCGTGCTGCGTCAGGGTGCGCCAGTTTGTGCGCGGCGGCACTCATGCGTTGCAGCCGGCCGGGATCCTCCAGCAGCGCGGCGATGGTATCGGCCAGCCAGACCCGCTCCAGCTTCGTCTCTTCCACCACCACAGCGGCGCCGGCACGCTCCAGCGCCTGGGCGTTGACCCGCTGATGGTCGTCCGCCGCGAGCGGGAACGGCACAAAGACCGCCGGCTTGCCCGCCGCCGTGATTTCCGCCACGGTGCTCGCGCCCGACCGGCACAGCAGCAAATCGGCCCGGGCAAAGACCGCCGGCATGTCAGTGATGAAGGGAGAGACTTCAGCCGACAAGCCTGCCTGCTGGTACGCGGCCTGCGCGTCACTGAATCCGCGCTCCCCCGTCTGGTGGATGATGTGAACATTCGGTATCTGCTTCACCAGTTCCGGCAAACACTGGACCATGGCCTGGTTGATGGCATTGGCCCCCTGGCTTCCGCCGAAAACCAGCAGCGTAGGATTGGCGTTTCCCGTGGCCCGCCCCGCGATCTGGAAAAATGCCTCGCGCACCGGCACGCCGGTGACTTCGGCGTTGCGGAAATATTCAGCTGTCTCTTCAAAGTGAACCGCTGCTCCTGAAACCCATCTCGCCACCATGCGATTGGCAAAGCCGGGCACGACGTTGGGCTCGAAGGCCAGGGTCGGAGTTCCCCTCAGAATAGCCGCCAGCATGGCCGGGCCGGATGCGTACCCGCCCACCCCGATCACAATATCGGGTTGGAATTCAGCCAGGATGCTGCGAGCATCCCAGACCGCGCGGGGAAGATCAAACAAAGTCTTCAGCCGCGTCTTGAGACTGACTTTGTTGAGCGCGCCTACCTGGACCAGCCGCAACGGAAATCCCGCCGCCGGAACCAGCCGGTTCTCGATGCCGCGCGCCGTACCGATAAACAATACTTCGGCGCCATACTGCTTCTGCAGTTCGTGGGCAATGGCCAGAGCGGGAATTACGTGTCCGCCGGTGCCGCCCCCTGCCAGAATTGCCCGCATGATCTGACTATAAACCGGAAGCTGTGGTGACAGCCTGCGCCGGGTTGACGGTTTTGGAGCGTGCTACCGCAACCCACGTAGGCCCGGACGCCTCCTTCGACTTCGCTCGGACCCGGGCGGGCAAGCACAGCTCGCCTGGGTTTTTGGGTGGTGAAGCTTGAAAACCCAGCCGGGCATTGCCCGGCTGGGCGGGTGAGGGCACCCGCCCCTACGTGGTTCGTGGTGGCCTCGATATACTCAAAACATGATGCAGGAGAAGCGCGACCGTGAGCTCGGCATGGGCCGCCGCATTACTCGCCGCGATTTTCTGAACGGCGTCGCGGTAGGAATCGGCACGCTGGGCACCGCCGGATTCTCAGAGCTGGCTTCAGGCGCCGTCTCAGGTAAGGGCCATCCTCCGGCGGGATTCTATCCGCCCGCGCTCACGGGTATGAGAGGCAGTCAGCCCGGCGCCTTTGACGTCGCCCACGCCCTGCGTGATGGAACCTTTTGGGAAACCGCCGGAAATCCAGCAGACACAGGTGAGACCTACGATCTGATCATCGTGGGTGGCGGCATCAGCGGCCTGGCCGCAGCCTATTTTTACCGCAAACAGGCTGGCCCAAATTCCCGCATTCTCATTCTCGACAATCACGACGACTTCGGCGGCCACGCCCGGCGCAACGAGTTTCGCGTGGGCAACCGCCTGCTTTTGAGTAACGGTGGCACCCAGTCCATCGAAAGCCCTTCGGAGTACAGCGAAGTAGCCAGGAGCGTTCTTCAGGATCTGGGGATCGAGACAAAAAAATTCTACAAGGCCTACGATCAGAAACTCTACTCGCATCTGGGGACGGCTTGCTTCTTCGACAAGGAAATCTTTGGCGAAGACCGCGTGGTGCCGGGCATGGGCTCGCTCCCCTGGCCGGAGTTTCTCGACAAAACTCCCCTTCCGGAAAAAGTACGACAGGAGATTGCCCGGCTTTACACCGAGAAGAAGGACTACCTGCCAGGCCTTTCCCGCCAGGAGAAGCAGGCTCGCCTGGCCAGAATCAGCTATGCCGGATTTCTGACCGATATCTGCCATGCCGATCCCGCCGTGCTTCCGTTCTTTCATACCTACACCTACGATCTGTTCGCGGTGGGAATCGAGGCCATCTCAGCTCTGGCCTGCTATCGAAATCCCGATGACTACGGGGCATACCACTACGCCGGCTTCGACGGCATGGATCTGGGAGAGACTGCGGAAGAGGAGGGCGAGCCGTACATTTTTCATTTCCCCGATGGCAACGCCTCGGTCGCGCGGCTGCTGGTCCGGTCGCTGGTTCCGGAATGCATCCCTGGACACACGATGGAGGACATCGTCACCGCCCGCGCCGACTACAGCAAGCTTGATCAGCCTTCGTCTCCCATTCGCATTCGCCTGAACGCTACGGCCGCACGAGTGCGTCATATTGGTCCGCCCGATGCGTCGAAGGAAGTGGAAGTCGCTTACGTGCGGGCGGGAAAGCTACAGAGCGCGAAGGCGAAGGCCTGCGTCCTGGCCTGCTACAACGGCATGGTTCCATATCTCTGCTCGGAACTGCCCGAGTCGCAGAAAGAGGCGCTGCATTATGGCGTGAAGGAGCCCTTCATTTACACCCACGTTGCGATTCGCAACTGGATGGCGTTTCACAAGCTGGGCATCCGGCAGATTATTTCGCCCGGCGGCTATCACTGCTTCACCATGCTGGATTTCCCCGTCAGTCTGGGCGAATACAAATTCCCCAGCAATCCGCAGGAACCGATGGTGCTGTTCATGCTGCGCACCCCCTGCAAGCCCGGCCGGCCGCGCCGCGATCAGTACCGCATGGGGAGATTCGAGCTGATCAACACACCTTTCTCCACCTTTGAACGCAACATCCGGGACCAGTTGCAACGCATGCTGTCGCCCGGCGGATTCAACGCTTCGCGCGACATTGCCGCCATCACGGTAAACCGCTGGGGGCATGGCTATGCCTACGAATACGATTCCTTCTCCGACCCGCAGTGGGCGCCGGAGGAGCGTCCCTGCGTGATCGGCCGCAAGCAGTTTGGCAGGATCTCCATCGCCAATTCCGACGCCGGCGCCAGCGCGTACACCGATGCCGCCATCGACCAGGCCTACCGCGCAGTGCAGGAACAGCTGAAAAACTCATGAAATTTCCATCTGCCATGTCATCCTGAGCGAAATCAGCCCGTTCGCTTGCGAACGGGCTGATGAAGTCGAAGGACCCCTACCTCAGGAAAAAGGTGCCCTGCGTGCTTTGAGGAAGTGAACAGACAAAGAATGAAGTCGCCGACATCCCGCGTGAGTATAGGGGTCCTTCGACTCCGTGGCTGCTTCGCGAAGCGAAGCAGCCACTACGCTCAGGATGACACTTCAGTCGGCTTGCTTGGTGATGTTGAGCAGAACGCCCACGCAGGCCAGGGTCACGAACAGCGACGACCCTCCGTAAGAAACGAAGGGTAGCGGGATTCCCTTCGTCGGCATAAGACCCAACACCACGCTCATATTGATGAAGGCCTGCACCACCACCATGCTGGTGATCCCGACCGCAAGCAGCCGGCCGAACATGTCCTGGGTGCGCAGCGCGGTGCGAACTCCACGCCACAGGAAGATTCCGAAGAGCAGCAGAACCACCAGTGATCCCAGCAAACCCAACTCTTCGGCAGTCACGGCAAAAATAAAATCGGTGTGCGGTTCGGGCAGGTAAAACAGCTTCTGCTTCCCTTCCATGAATCCCAGGCCGGTAATGCCTCCGGTACTCACCGCAATCAGTGATTGAATAATGTGGAAGCCCTTTCCCTGCGGGTCCGAGTAAGGATTGAGAAACGCCAGAATGCGGTCGCGGCGATAGGCAACATGAAAGATCAGGAAATAGAGTGGAAGCAACGACGCCAGGCCGGCGTATCCCAGCCAGCGCAGGTCGAGGCCGGCAACGAACAGGATGCACGCGGTAATCGCCGCGCAGGCGATGGCTGTGCCCAGGTCGGGTTGAAACACGATCAAGCCCAGAAACATCAGCGTGGGCAGGACCGCGGGCAGCAGCGTGTTTCGCCAGTCGTTCATGGCGTTAATGCGACTTTCCAGGAAGAAAGCCAGAAACAGAATGATTGCGACCTTGGCCACTTCCGACGGCTGAAAAGAAAATCCGCTGAAGTGGATCCAGCGGTGCGTGTTGTGGGCGCGGTCGAGAAAAAAGACTGAGATCAACATCAGCGTAGTAAGGCCCAACATCGAAAACACCACCCCGGGATGCTTGTAGCGGCGGTAGTCAACCTTCATCGCGACCACCATGGCGGCAAGGCCGGCGGCGGCCCATCCCACCTGCCGCAACAGGAAGTAGTAGCCCGAGCCGTAGCGTTCCTTCGCCATCACCGCCGACGCGCTGAATACCATCACTAATCCGACAAATACCAGGATCAGGGTGACGGTAAACAGCCAGCTATCGACGCTTACGCGCTTGGCCATGGGGAATTCATTTCACCACGGAGACGCGGAGCCGCGGAGCAGAATGTCTGTGAATTTCCGGTGTGGAATGTAACCATCTTGGTTCCCATGGGGAAAGCCCAGTGTGGGCACGAGCGGGACGCTCGCGCCTACACTGCGGCCAGGGCGTGCACTACCTCTTTAAATACTCTGCCCCGGTGTTCGTAGTTCCGGAACTGGTCGAAGCTGGCGCAGGCGGGGGCCAGCAGCACGATGTCTCCGGCGGCGGCGGTCGCCGCTGCTCGTCTCAGCGCGGTTTCAAGCGTCTCCGAGTGGTCGATTTCCACACCCTTGATCTGGGACTCGATCTTTTCCGCGGCCGCGCCAATGGTATAGACCCGCTTGACCCGCTGCCGCAGCAGTTCGTTGAGCTGGGTATAGTCGCTGTCTTTGTCCTTGCCGCCCAGAATCAGGTGGACGTTTGCCGGAAACGATTCCAGGGCCTTGATGGTGGCATCCACATTGGTCGCCTTGGAGTCGTTGTAATATTCAACGCCACGAATCGTCGCGACATATTCCAGCCGGTGCTCGACCGCTTTGAATCCTCGAACCGCCTGGCTGATGCGTGCAGGCTCGCAACCCATAAGCGCGCCGACGCAAACCGCGGCCAGAACGTTCTCCACGTTGTGGCCTCCCTTCAGGGGGATTTCGGAGGCCAGCATGATCTCGCGCTGCCCTTTCGCATCGCGAAACAGGACCCGGCCATCGCTGACGCACGTTCCTTGCTTTACCTCTTTCTTACGGCTGAACCAGAAGACTTGTGCCCGGGTTCGGCTGGCCAGCCCGGCGCAGGTGGGATCGTCGGCATTGAGCACCGCGAAGTCTTCCCCCTGCTGATTCTCAAAAATGCGCGCCTTCGCGTTCGTATAGGCCTCGAATGTGCGATGGCGATCGAGGTGGTCAGGCGTGATGTTGAGCACGACAGCAACTCTTGGACGAAAGGTCTGGATCGTCTCCAGCTGGAAGCTCGACACTTCCAGAACCACTACGGTGTCGGCTTTGGCCCGCTCGACCAGCGAGATTGCCGGGGTGCCGATATTGCCGCCCACTACAGTCGGGAAGCCACCCGCCGCGACAATTTCACCCGCCAGCGTGGTGGTTGTAGTCTTGCCGTTCGAACCGGTTATGGCGACGATGTTCCTGGGCAGGAATTGTGACGCCAGTTCAATCTCGCCGATCACGGGCTCGCCCGCAGCACGGGCTTGCGCCAAGGGTGGAGCGTCCACCGGAACGCCGGGACTGACCACGATCAGGTCCTGACCGCGAAATGTGCGCTCGCCGTGTCCACCGGTTTCCACCACAATGCCGTGATCGAGCAGGACCGGGATTTCCTCCCCCAGCTGGTCTTGGGGCTTGGCATCGGAGACCGTGACCTTGGCGCCTCGGGACTGCAGGAACAAAGCCGAGGCCACGCCGGACTTGCCCAGCCCGACGACGAGCACGCGTTTGTTTTCGAGATCCATAAGGCGGCTTCTGGCTACTAGCTTACTGGCTGCTAGCTTCTGGCTTCTGGCTTGAAGGTTTGGTCTTTGGCTAGAAGCCAGAAGCCAGGAGCTAGAAGCTTTTATCTTAGCTTTAGTGTGGTCAGGGCGAACAGGGCAAACACCAGGGACCCGATCCAAAAGCGCACGATGATTTTTGATTCCGACCAACCCAGCAGTTCGAAATGATGGTGCAGGGGCGCCATCTTGAAGATGCGTTTCTTTCTCAGTTTGTAGGACGCCACCTGAAGAATCACTGACAGCGCCTCGATCACGAAGATGCCACCGATGAAAGGCAGCAGCAGTTCCTGCTTGATCATCACGGCCACCGTGCCGATAGCGCCGCCCAGGGCCAGCGACCCCACGTCGCCCATGAAGACTTCGGCGGGATGGGCGTTGTACCAGAGGAATCCGATGGATGCTCCGACCATGGCCCCGCAGAAGATCGTCAGTTCGCCGGCCAGCGGCATGCGCTGCAGTTCAAGATACTGTGCGAAGGTGGCGTGGCCGCTGACGTAAGTAAGGACAGCCAGGGCTCCGGCCGCAATGACGGTGCATCCAATGGCGAGACCGTCCAGGCCGTCGGTAAGGTTCACCGCGTTGCTCGAACCCACAATCACCAGCACCACAAAGGCCACAAACGGAAGGAACGCCAGCGGCCAGAGCGCAGGATTGTTGACCAGCTTCTCAATCACCAGGTCGGGATGAAATTGTTTGATGAAGGGCACCATCAGCTTGGTCGAATAGGCGTCGCGGGTTTGCATCGCGATCAGCGCCACGGCAATCAGGATGCTCACGGCAATCTGCAAGCCCAGCTTGGCTCTCGAAGTGAGACCCAGATTTCTCCGGTTCACCACTTTGATGTAGTCGTCGGCAAATCCAATGGCGGCGAAAGCGCAGGTGGCAAAAACCGCGATCCAGATGAACAGGTTGCTCAGGTCGGCCCACAACAAAGTTGGGACCACAATAGAAATGGCGATCAGCAAGCCACCCATGGTCGGAGTGCCGGCTTTTTTCTGATGGGCCTTGGGCCCCTCCTCCCGGATGAACTGGCCAATCTGAAATTCGCGCAGACGATTGATGACAATGGGGCCGACGATCAGTGCCGTGAACAGGGCGGTGAGGCTGGCAAAAGCTGTACGAAAGGTCAAATAGCGGAAAATACGGAATGGCGGGAAATAGTGGAACAGCTTCAGGTACAGCAGCCAGTAGAGCAATCAGCCTCCCTGCAGTCGTCAGTCGTCGGTCTTCAGTCGTCAGCTGGTCATCAGCCGTTTTTTGATTTGCCGACGACTGACGACTGACGACCGACGACTGCTTCTAAAGCGCGTTCCAGCTTTACTCCGCGCGACGCTTTCAGCAGCACCACGTCGCCTTCGCGGGTTTCGCGGGCCAGCCACTCGCCGGCTTCTTCGGGTGTGGCCACGAATTCTGCCCTCATCCCGGCGCTGCTTGCGGCTTGGACCATGGGCTGCGCCAGGCCCCGCACCCCGACCAGTATGTCGATTCCCTTCTGTGCCATGTGCTGGCCGGAACGGCGATGCAGTTCTTCGCCTGCCGGGCCCAGTTCCAGCATTTCGCCTGCGACCACGATACGGCGCTTGGCCGGCATTGCCGCCAGCGTGTCCACCATTGCATCCAAAGCCGTTGGATTGGAATTGTAACAATCGTTGATGACTGTGATGTTGCCCACTTGGACGACCGCCCCTCTTTTGTCTGCGGGAGCGAGAGTCCGCCAGGACGCGCGTGGCCTCGGCGGGGCTCAGGCCTCGCTCCATTCCGGTCGCGACCGCCGCCAGGGCGTTATAGATATTGTGCGTGCCCACCAGGGGCAAGCTCGCAGGTTCGCGGCAGCCGCCGGCTACGACATCGAACGTAGAACCGGAGGCGCCGCGCGATACGATGTTTTCCGCCCGGACGTCAGCCGTGGCATGCAGGCCGTAGCGCATGACTTTGCCGTGAAAGTCGCGGCCAAACTGGGAGACGTACTCGTCGTCGGCGTTGAGGATTGCGGTCCCGCCGGCGGGCAGGGACTCGATCAGTTCGTACTTTGCCCGCGCGATTTCGGCCACCGACTTGAAAAACTCCAGATGGACTGGGGCCACGTTGGTGACCACGCCAATTTCCGGCTGCGCGATTTTTGCCAGCGCGGCGATCTCTCCCCGATGCGACATGCCCATCTCGATGACGGCAGCCTCATGCTCAGGCTCGATTTTCAGCAGCATCAGCGGCAGTCCGAAATGATTATTGAAGTTGCCCTCTGACTTCAACACCCGGAAGCGGGAAGAGAGCACGTGAGCAATCGCCTCTTTGGTGGTGGTCTTGCCGGTGGATCCGGTCACGCCGATGAGGGGCTTGGCCCACAGCCGGCGGACCGCGGCACCCAGCGTTTGCAGAGCGACCAGCGTGTCGGCGACCGCCAGCAGCCGGGTCTTTACCGCATAGCGCGCCAGTTCGTCCTTGCGGACGACTGCGGCCACGGCGCCCTTCTCCAGCGCCTGCTGCACAAAATCGTGGCCATCCATGCGCTCGCCCTTCACCGCGAAAAAAAGCTCGCCGGGCTGGATGGTGCGCGAGTCAATGGAGTAAGCCTGGGCGATCGCTTTGTGGTCGAACTCGCCGCTGGCCGAAGTGAATTCGGCGACTCTTGAAAGCGGGAGCTTCATCTGCGTTTTCCGGCGGCGGCGTTGGACGACTTGCAGTCGTATCCGCCATCGCGCAAGACCTTCTGCGCCATCTCCACATCGTCAAAAGCGACTGCCCCAGCGCGGGTGAGCTGCACTTTTTCGTGACCCTTGCCGGCAATCAGCACAATGTCCCCCGCATGCGCTTCGCGGACCGCCAGGGCGATGGCAGCCTTGCGGTCAGGCTCCGTCTTGTATTTTGTGCCCGAGCGTTGCAGTCCGACCATGGCGTCGTTAATGATGGCAAGTGGATCTTCGCTGCGAGGATTGTCCGAGGTCAAGATTACGAAATCGCTGCCCCGTCCGGCGGCCTCGCCCATTAGCGGACGCTTGGCCCGGTCGCGATCGCCGCCACAGCCGAAAACCGTGATCACTTTGCCCTTCTGGCCCGCCTGCTGCACGAATTCCCTCGCCAGCGCGGTCAGGTTACGCAGCGCGTCGTCGGTGTGCGCATAATCCACCACAACGGTAAAGGGCTGCTGGCAGTCCACCCGTTCAAAGCGGCCCGGCACGCGGGTAAGCGCCGCAATTCCCCTTGCGATTTCCTCGGGTTTGCAGTTCCGCAGATAAGCCGCGCCCGCTGCCGCCAGGATGTTGTACACATTCACTTTTCCGATGAGCGGAGAAAACAGTGGAATGGTTTCCTTTGCGCCCACCAGATCAAACCTGGTTCCCCGCGGGGTAATTTCGACTTTCTCGGCATGGAAGTCGCCCCTGCTCAGCCCGTACGTCAACACTTCGGAACTGCGCTTCCTGCTGATCTTCACCAGCTTCTGACCATACTCATCGTCGCCGTTGAGCACCGCCGCACGAGGCGCCTCCGTGCCGCAGCCTTCAAACAATACCTGCTTGGAAGAAAAATAATCCTCCATGGTGCGGTGATAATCGAGGTGGTCGCGGGTCAGGTTGGTGAAGACGGCGACGTCGAATGGAATCCCATAAACCCGCTGCTGCTCCAGCGCGTGCGAGGAAACTTCCATCACGGCTTCGGTCGCGCCCTGGCCCAGCGCCTGGTTCAGAATGCGATTCAGTTCCAGCGCTTCCGGAGTGGTGTGCGGCGCCGGAAGAGTTTTTCCGGCAACGTGATATTCGATGGTCCCCACCAGCGCGCTCTTGCGGCCCGCGGCGGTAAGAATGGATTCGAGCAGGAATGCAGTCGTACTTTTCCCGTTCGTGCCGGTGATGCCGGTGATGGCCAGCCGCTCGGCCGGCTTCTTATAGAAGTTGGCGCTGAGCCGCGCCAGCGCCCTCCGTCCGTGCGGCACCTGGGCCCAGGCCACGTCCGGGCGCGGCTTCTCGGTCGTAGAGTCGGTAATGATCGCGACTGCTCCTGCCGCGATCGCCTGGTCAATGAACTTGTTGCCATCACTCGATTCGCCCTGCATGGCGACAAAGGCATCGCCCGGCTTGACCCGGCGCGAGTCATATTCCAGGCCGCCAATACCGGGATTGCCGGTCTGCGAAAGCACTTCCGCGCCGTACAGGAGTTCGAGGAAAGTCATTGTTTTGGATTCTAGAGCACTGGGCCGTTGAAACAAGTGTCATCACAAGAGCAAGGCGTTATGAAAAAGAGAACTGTCATCCTGAGCGGAGCTGAACGTTTCGCTGGCGAAACGTTCAGCGGAGTCGAAGGACCCCTACCCCATACGTACTGCCATTGCCAGGGGTCCTTCGACTCCGCGTGAAGCCCGCTACGCGGCCTTCGCGCTGCGCTCAGGATGACAGATGGCTTTGTTTCGCAACCAGGTGTTCACCGGCCAAATTTCACTGTCACCTGCGAGCCTGACGCCACGTGCGAACCGGGAGAGGGCGACTGTTCGCGGGCCAGGCCGCTGCCCACCACATCCAGGTCCAGTCCGCTTTCCTGGGCCATCTCGATAGCGGCCCGGACGCTCTTTCCCAGAAACGATGGGACCGCAATTCCGCCCTGCTCGACGTCCAGCACCACCGTGCCACTTGACGGAAGACGAACCGGAAGAGGCGTTGCTCCGGCTTTGTCTTCCTGCCTCTCTGTTTGATTTGGCTTGGGATCAGTCGGCGCCGCTGGTTCGGACTGGCGCAGGGCTGCGGGCACGACCACGCTGGCGGCTACGTTGGGAGAGGATGGAGCGGAGGCCACCGCCGGTTGGTCACTCGCATCGGTCGGCGGATTATCGGACGCATCCAGAGTGTCGCCCAGGCGGTCCGGCGATCCTTCTTCGACATCCTGGTCCTTCACCCGCCGCTCCGCCAGCAGGACCTGGCGGCTGGGCGGCAGCTCAACGTCGTGGGGCGTATGCAGATACTCCAGCACCTGCTGAGTTACTCGCTGGAACACGGGAGCGGAAACTTGTCCGCCCTGATGCAGGCCCACCGCGGAATCCAGAATCACCGCCACCGTGATCGACCGGGTCATTGATTGGAGCAAATCCGGCGAACGAAGCCACATACTTGGTATGCGAATAGGCATGAGTGGCGGGATCAACCTTCTGCGCGGTCCCCGTCTTCCCCGCCGAGCTATAACCCTCGAGGATGGCCTTCTTTCCGGTGCCATGCAGGACCACGCCTTGCATCATTTGTTTCATCTGCGCTGCCGTCATCGGAGAGATCACCCGGCGCTGCACTCCGGGATGAAAAGCCACCATCTGGGGAGTGCCCCGCGGTTCCGTGGTCCCGGCCACGATTCGCGGCGCCACCCAGATACCATCGTTGGCGATGGTAGAGATCATGCCCACCAGTTGCAGCGGAGTCACTCCTATCTCCTGGCCCATGGAGATGGCGCCGATCGACACTTTGGACCAGCGATTCAGCGGCTTGGAAAGACCGCGGGTTTCGCCGGGCAGCTCAATGCCGGTGTGCTGCCCGAATCCGAAGGCGCGAATGTACTTGTAAAACCGCTCCTCCCCCAGGCGCAGCGCGATCTTGATCGCGCCCACATCGCTTGATTCGGCCAGAATGCCGGCCACCGAAAGCAGCCCGTGAGGCTTGCTGTCACGGATCCGCATGCCGTTGATGACGATCGAGCCCATCTGGCAGTCAAAAACCTCACTGGGATGGGTCAATTTTTCTTCCAGCGCGGCCGCGATGGTGACTACCTTGAAGGTCGATCCCGGCTCGTACACGTCGCTGACAGCGTGGTCTTTCAATTTTTGCGGTGTGATGTCGCGGGCCAGGTTGGGATTGAAGGTGGGACGATTTGCCAGTGCGAGGATCTCTCCGGTTTTCGGGTTTTCCACGACCACCGTGCCCGACTCGGCATGGGTCTCCCGCATCGCGGTTTCCAGTTCGCGTTCCGCAATGTACTGGATTTTTTCGTCGATGGTAAGAACCACGTTTTCGCCGGGATCGGGCTGCTTCTCCACGCTGCCGAACCATTTGCGGCGGGCATCGACTGAGATCAGCATGCGGCCGGGCTTGCCCCGCAGTTCGTCATCGTTGGCGCGCTCGATCCCGCTCAGGCCTTCGTCGTCCATGCCGACATAGCCCAGCACCTGCGCCGCCAGTTCACGTTTGGGATAGAAGCGCTTCGATTCTTTCTGGAAATAAATGCCGCGCAGATTCATCGACCGGATGCGGTCGGCGGTTTCGGCATCGGCCTTGCGCGCCAGCCAGCAGAAGGTGCGGGCGGCCTTGCATTGGGCCAGCAATTCCCGCGGATCGTCGCGGGTGATGCGGGCCACCAGGGAGATGGTCCCGGCCAGGTCAGGAATGTCGGCGGGCACCGCGAATACGGAATCCACGGAAACGGACATCGCCAGTTCGCGGCCGGCGCGATCGTAGATGACTCCACGCTTGGCTGCAACTTCGGTAGTGCGTTGCTGCTGGCGCTGCGCTCTCTGCTCGAAATCGCCGTAGCGGAAGATCTGCAGATAGACGAGGCGCAGGCTGATGGCGCCGGCCCAGAGCACCAGGATTGCGCCCAGAAGGTAGAGTCGTTTATTCGCGCTGTTACGGGGTGAGTTCGTTGCCACGGTCCAGGCCCCTTAGACAAACATGGCGGCCCACCATGAGGGAGCCGCCAATCGGACTCTTGTAGCGCCGGCGTCTGGCCGGCAGTCTGGCGGTCGTCCCGCCTGCCTGCCAGGCCGGAGGCTGGTACTTAACAAGCCGGCTCGGCAGTCGCTTCTCTATCGTGCCGAAACCACCGAGACCGGAGTCACGCTGGCCAGCACCGGCGTTGCGGCGTCCGGTGAAACCGTATCCATGTGCATCACCTGGCCGGCTTGCGGGGATTGCAGTCCCAGCTTGCGCGCCAGCATATCAATGCGCTCGGGATCGCGCAGCGAGGCTTCTTCCAGGCGCAGGGCGCGGTTCACCTCGGTGAGGCCGTCGCGCTGCACTCTGAGAGTTTCGATCTTATAGCCGTATTCAATGGCTTTGAAATGCTGCCAGGCAAAAGTCATCACCAGCAGGAACAGGCAGCCCAGGGCAACTCCAAATTGTTTCATTTCGCGGCTGCGCTGCGGGTCCTCCACTTTCACCAGGCGCGAATTATCGATGGGCTTGGCGAAATAAATTTCGGGAGTTCCCGTCCAGCTGCGTTTACGCCGCATGACCGGAGCTGCGCACTGCGCCGCCGCCATTTATGCCACCCCAGCCAGACTGGTTTCGAATTGCGCAACTTCCTGTTGCGCCACCGCATACCAGTAGGCAAGTTTCTCTTCCTGGGAGCGCGTGTCCTGCAAGAGCCCCTCGGCGTGGGCCTCGCTACGCTCCACCGTGGCAATCAGTTCGTCGATCAATGTTCCTGTGTACGTCGTTGCTCGGTACATCTGTGGCCTCCGTTCTACCTTCCCATCTCTCCGGGACGGCACCGAAGAAGGTAGAGAGTTGTGTTTCGCCCTTGTTGTGAGAGGCGATGCCGTCCCGGAACTTTTATCCCGGCCCATCCGTCAACGGCTGTGGCCGGGGCCCTGGCTGGTTTTCCAGGGGTAAACTTTTTTAGATCTTTTCCGCCGCTCGCATCTTCGCGCTGCGTGCCCGCGGATTGCGATCAATCTCTTCTTCCCCGGCAGTCACTGGCTTTTTCGTCAGCGCCTTGTAGTGACCCTGCTTCACGCCTTCGCGGAAGGCATCTTTCACGATGCGGTCCTCCAGCGAGTGGAAGCTGATGATCACGATCCTTCCGCCCGGTCTCAACACCCGCGGGGCCGCGTTCAGCAGTTCCCGCAAGTCGTCCAGTTCATGGTTTACGAAGATTCGGAGAGCTTGAAAGGTCCTTGTCGCGGGATGAATTCTTCTTTCCGCCTGATTCATTGGCCGGGCCGCGGCCGATACCACAGCTGCAAGTTCCGCAGTTGTACGTATTGGCCGCGACCGGACAATGGCTCTGGCGATTCTCCGCGACCTCCTTTCCTCACCGAATTCGTAAATCAGATTGGCGAGTGTGACCTCGTCCGTCTGATTTACCACTTGTTCGGCGGTGGGCCCGGCTTGCGTATTCATTCGCATGTCGAGCGCGCCTTCCGCCTGAAAGCTAAAGCCCCGTGATGGTGTGTCCAGCTGCAGGCTGCTTACGCCGAGATCCGCCAGCAGTCCGTCGGCTGACGCCGCTCCGAACCGCTCTCCGATCTCCGCGAAGGAACCATGCAGAAGACTCACTTCAGGCCAACCCTCCCCCCCGGAAGAAGTCAGCCTGATGCGGGCCTCATCGAGCGCCGCAGGGTCCTTATCGAGCCCAATCAAATGACCCGGTGCGCCGAGGCGTTTTGCGATTTCTAAACTGTGCCCGCCCAGGCCCACCGTGGCGTCGATATATGTCCCGCCACGCTTGATAGCTAAAAAGTCGATCGCTTCTTTTAAAAGAACCGGGACATGGCCACTCTTGCTTCCACCATGTCCACCCCGCTCGGGGGTGTTTGTTAAACCCTCGTCCACTAGATGCCCAGATCGTCGAGCGTCTTCTCATCCTCAGAGGTGAACGACTGCTCCTCAATCTCGGTGCGGTACGCCTCCAGGTTGCGGACTACGAGATGCGTCAGATTTCCCGTCACGGCAACCTCGCCTTTGAGCTGTGCCGCCTCCCGCAACAACTGCGGAATCAGCAACCTGCCCTGACCATCCATCTCGACCATCTGCCCGTAGTAGTTCACCCGGTCCAAAAACTTTTTCTTCGTAGGATTGAAGGTGGAGAGCCCGGCCAGCTTCTGCTCGATCCGTTCCCATTCCTCGAAGGGATACACCTGGCCAACCTTGCCATCCAGGCTGGTGATGTAGAATTGCGCGTTGTACTTCTCGTCGATCACCCGTTTGAATTCCGCGGGGACTTTGAGCCGTCCCTTTTCGTCCACGCGAGTTGGGTGATTGCCGCGAAACATGTGTTCTGCCCCTTAGGGCGGGTAAACTTTTTAGAACGAGCGCTGCCACAGCGAGGGAGGTAAAAGCGGTCAAAATGGCCGTAGTTTCTGGTTCGTTCGGGCTGTTTTTTGGGGTGTCAGTTACAAAATCCACTGGCGCCTCTCAAAGTTCCAACGCTGCCCACGACCTCTACCGTCTAGACCACTTTCTACCACATTTGTCCACATCCTACGCCTAAAGCATTTGTTGTCAATGAGAAAGTTATAGGTCGCTATGGGGAGACATGAGGTCTTTTGGAAAGCGCGATACCTTGTAGATTACTTACTTGGTGACCACAAGCAGTGGGGTTTATGGTCTTGGTGCTGCTGTCTCTACCCGATGGAAGTCGATTGGAAGGCCTTTCCCGGTAGTGCAAATCCTGTGGAAATCTACTGTCACAATCCTCTCATCCATGGAAAAAGCCCCGGCTCTCGCCGAGGCTTTCACATTCTCGCCGCGATCGATGCGTCTACCAGATAACTTTGGCGCCGATCTGGATGTGCCGGGAGCCGCCTGACCCAATGACAGGGTTGGAAGCGTAAACGTCAGGAGTGTACTGCGCCACGCCGAAGGTTCCGGCCGATCCATCCGACAGATCATGGTCGGGATCGGCAAAGTTTGGGTGATTCAGCAGATTGAAGACTTCGCCGCGTAATTGCAGAGCGAACCGCTCCCCCAGCTTGAAGTCCTTGATGACGGAGAAGTCCAGATTGACGAAGCCCGGACCGTACACCACGTTCCGGCGCATGTTGCCGAACGTCCCCGGTGCAGGCGGCGTCACAATGGTGCCTCCCGAGGCGTAACATCCGCCGAAGATGCTGTCGTCAGGCCCATTGATCAACTGGTCTGCGCCGGCCTGTCCTCCCATGCGAAAGGCCTGGTCGAAGCAGCGCTGCGCTGTCGGATTGAGTCCACCGGTGGCGTGGAACAATTCGTTGACCGGATCGTACTCGACTGTGCTGAACTGGTCTGCATCGAGAAATGGAATGGGCGTATTTTTAGACCAGTGCAGATTGGCCGGGTCGCCGGTGATGTTCCAGTGATCATTGAATTCGCCGGTGCCGCTGATGTCATTGAAACTGTCATAGATGAATAACGGTGTGCCGCCTTGAGCGGTGAAAATTCCGTTGACGTGCCAGCCTTGCAGCATCTGCGCGAATCCGTGTTTCGACGGCAGCTCGTAGGTCATCGCAAACGTAAAGCGGTTGCGAATATCCGAATCCGAATTGGACCGTTCAAACGCCGGATCATAGCTGTTTTGAATGTTGAATTGGCGGTTGCTGCCTGATGTATCAATCGCATGGGCCCAGGTATAGCCGGCAACGAAATACAGCCCCTTGGTGCTGTTCTGCCGCAACGTCACTTGTAGACCGTGATAAATCGAGTTCGCCCCGTTCCCCAACTCGTAGATGTTGCTCAACGTGGGGAAAGTTGAGTAGAAAGGGCGGCCAGTCTGTTCATCCGGAAACCCATCGTCAATGACTCCCTGGTCCTTGGCGTAAATGTTCTGATTGATATCGCGAATGTTGTACAGCCGCGTGCCCTTGTTCCCTACGTATGCCACGGTCAGGGCGGCGTTCGTCCACACTTCCTGCTGCAGGTTCGCGTTCCAGTTCATCACATAAGGAGTCGAAAGATTTTTGGAGAGCCCGAACACGGGGCATGGAGCGTCACTGCTGCACGAAAGGTTGCTGAGCGAAAGATCACCAAACACGGGCGCCCCGCTTTTCCAGTTGGCGCTCATCATGTCGGAATCGGGTTCGAGAGTCGCCGCCACGATCGTCCCGCCTCCCGACCCTACGGGAGCTCCTGGCACTCCCGTCGGATTCAGCGCGATGCCGGTTGCGTTCGTACTATTTTGTCCAATAAAGACGGAGATATGCGGGATCTCGTAGATAACCCCGCCTCCCACGCGAAACACGGTTTTGCCGGTGCCCTTCGGGTCCCACGCAATACCTAAGCGCGGAGCGAAGTTGTTGTAATCGCTATGATAGGGTTGATTGATCCCGTGGCCGACCTGAACCAGTCCAACCGCGGGATCGAAACTGGTGAGCAGATCATTTTGCTCATGAATAGGCATGGTGGCGTCGTAGCGTAACCCGGCGTCAATCGTGAGCCGGGGCGTGACCCGCCAGTTGTCCTGAATAAACCCTCCGAACGATCTCTGGCTCACGATGCGCCGGCTGTTTCCCACGAAAACAAAACTGCCGCTGCTGCGCACGTCGCCGGTGGTAAAACTCTCCAGATCGCTGAAGCGAATTTCGCCGGAACCGAAAGTGTTCCGCAGATTGTCAGTGCTCCCGGTGCGGAATTCCCCGCCGAATTTCAGGTTGTGCCTGCCGATCACATAGGTCGCGCTGTCGGTAAACTGCAGAGTCTGGTTCGGCGTGGTGTACAACGGCCACGACTGGTTTCCGCCCAGAGTGTGTTGGACGAATCCTCCAATGCGAATTTCCGGCATGCCAAAGTTGGTCGGATCGGTCACTCCGGTATTCAGGCCGTACGCGGTTGCCGGATCGCTATTGTGGTCCGCCTGGACCACCTGCTGCCAAAAGCGGTTGTAGCCTACGCGGAATTGATTGGTCAGCTTCGCCGTCGGGCTCCAGATCCAGCCTCCCCCGATGACCTGCGCCCGGGTCTGCGACTGAGAAAGGAACAGCGGATTCACCACCGTTGTGTCTTCCTCGGTCTGTACGCTGTCGCCCACGAAGTAGGTGGCAATCAAGTTGCTTTTTTCGGATAGGTGGTAGTCCAGCTTCAGGATGCCGTTGTCCTCGCGATTGCGATTGTTCAAGTCCAGATTCAACGTAACGTCAGGCCCGGGATTGAAGGGAAGGAATTTGGCAAGATTTTGGCTTACTGAACTGCAATTCGTATTGGCGGTGCATTCCGCAAAAGCGTCGGCAATACTGCTGGTAGGATCGCCATTCGACACCGAGACCGGAACATCCACCTGTAAGGGATTTCCTACCACATCGCGTACGCCTTCATAGTTTCCGAAGATGAAAAGCTTGTTCTTGATGATGGGTCCGCCGGCCGAGGCGCCGAACTGGTGGAAGTTCAGAGCGGCTACAGGATCCGGACCAGGATTGAACCAGTTGCGCGCATCCAGAGCGCTATTACGGTTGAAGTAGTAGGTTGAACCATGAAACGAGTTCGTGCCAGATTTAATTCCGATGTTGATGATCGCGCCCGGCTTCCACCCATAGTCCGCCTCGGGACTGGACTGCACGTTGAATTCCTGAATCGCGTCGATCGGCAAATGCGTGGCTGGTGTTCCCTCGACGCCTTCTGCGTTGATCACAGTCGTTCCGTAGTAGGCGTCGTTGTCGTCAAGGCCATCGACAATGTAGTTATTGTCGTTGGGCCGGTTGCCATTGGCGGTGACTGACAAGAATCCGCCTCCCGGAGTTCTCTGGATGCCGGGCTGCAAAACAGCCAGATTCTGAAAATCTCGACCCAGGAGCGGAAGCTCGTTGATAGCCTTGTTCGAGAAAGTCCCTCCCAGTACGTCGTTGGTGGTTTCGACGATCGGCGCTTCCTCGGAAACGGTCACCGTTTCGTTCACTCCGCCGGGCTCCAGTTTGAAGTCAGCACGAATGTCCTTGGCCACTTCCAGTTGAAGGCCGGTGCGCTGCGCCCGCTTGAAGCTGGGGGCCTGTGCCGTCACCATGTACGGACCGGGTTCGAGATTGGGCGCGTTGTAGTCACCCGCGGCGTTCGTGATCAAATTCCGCGCCACTCCGGTGGCAGTATTCGTGATGGTCACCGTGGCTCCGTTAATCACCGCGCCGGAGGGATCGGTCACCGAACCCAGAATCCGGCCTTGATAGGTTTGCGCGGAAAGGACACAACCCAGAGTCACGACAGCCACAATCAGAACCAATCCAGAGCGGAATGACTTCATCGATTTCCTCGTTTTCGTAACTAAAATCAGTCTTACCGGATATTCAGGGCGGTAAGGTAAGGAGTCTGGGGTCAGAAGTGGAAAACCTACCGATTGGAAATTTAGCTTAGGACAGCATCACAAACCGGATTCGAGTTTCCCGGCTTCGACCAGATGGAATATCTGCTCCATGTGGCCTGCGGTAACGGAATAGAGAAGCAATTTTTCCGACATACGCCCCAGCCTACCCTGTCTGCCGCCCGAGTTTTTCAAAGATAGCGATGGATGTCAATCGGCAAACGAAACTTTACAAATGAAACATCTGTTTCGGGAACGAGATTAGTAAACGGAATTGTCGGGCCGGGTGGTGTGGATCACGCCTCGCTCCACCGAAATCGAGTAGCTTTCGCCGCCTTCGCCGGTCCACGACTTGAAATTGAAGTGCGCACCCGTGGGAGCCCGGTAAACGGAAATGTCATGAATCGTCAAAGGCGTATTGGGCCGGCACACTTCCGGGGCCGACTTGACTTGCAGGAAATAGGCGCCACGACCCGATCCCACCACAACACTGGATCCGTCGGCTTCCATGAGGACAGCTGACTTCTCGTCGATGGCAACTTCGCGCGGCGCTTTCGACCAGCCATCCTGTACGAGTCGCGAAAGGAATCCCAGGGTCCGTCCCATGCGGTCGCGTTTGGCGAAGTGGCTGTCCGTGAGCGTGCTTTCCATATTTGGAACTTTGAGAAAATCGCGCACCAGCGTTACCCGTTCATGGTAGGGATTGGGCAACACGTCAGTGGAAGCGAGATCGTTGTCGTCTTCCTTGTCTTTCAGGCAACCGTAGGCAAACTCGCCCAGAACGGCGAGGCCGGCGCTGGTTCCGCCGATCGGCTTGCCGCTCGCGATGTTGGCGTTGATGGCATCCTCGACCGGCGTGTTCTGCCAGAACTTGACGTAGCGAGCCTGGTTGCCACCAACGATGAAAACAGCTTCGGCATGCCGGATGATATCGACGACGGCCGGGTCATGCGCCGCGGCAGCATCCGGAATGACCAGCGTCGCGACCGAGTTCAGCTTGCACATGCCGTTGACGTAGGGATTGTAGGCATCGTCGCCCAAGGCACGCAGCGCCAGGAAATCACCGCCGTTCGCCTTTTGGCACAACCAGCGAAAGGCAGAGTCCAGATCTTTGCCTCCGCCCATGAGGGCAGTGCCAGGTTCCGGAGTCGCTGTACTGTCGGCTTTGTTGCCGATACGGATGTACTGATACGAGGATGCTGCCGCCGTGGTGGAAAGTAGGAGTATGGTCAGCAGTGAGCACACAATCGCCGGTAGCTTAATTTTTGCGGACATGATTTTTTGGGGCCTGATCTTGCGGGAAAGGATTTTTGCGGACATGATTTTAGGAGACGCATGGACAATTTATCGTGCCCGGAGCTGTTTCGTCCATTGACAATGTGACACACACCGCGCCGGCGCGTCGCGTCGCGGCTGAATCTTATGATTCACCGAATTCAATTCGAGCAATGGGTACCGGTCCCGATTGAGCCGGTCTTTCTTTTCTTCGCCAATCCCGGCAACCTGCCGCGAATTATGCCGCCGCACACTGGCACTGAACTCGTCCGTTTGAACCTGGTGCCGCCTCCCGGGATCGCGGAAGAACGGGCCACCATCACGGAGCGCGCCCCGCTGGCCGGCGTCGGCTCCGAAATTATCACTTCGTTTCGTCTGCTTCCCCTCCTTCCGTTTCGTGCCCAGTGGATCGCCCTGGTTACTGAATTTGAATGGAACCACCATTTTGCCGACGTGCAAAAGAAGGGACCGTTCAAAAGTTTTCACCATCGCCACCAACTTACCAGCGAAACGCGGGGCCAGATGGAAGGAACCGTGGTCCGCGATGTGATCGAATACGACGTGGGATTTGGATGGCTGGGCGAGCTGGCACAGAAGATTTTCGTCAGTCGCCAGCTGCAGCGGACGTTTGCGTATCGCCAGAAAGCATTGGAGAAACTGCTGGAAAATAAAATGTAGGCGCGAGCGCCCTCGCTCCTGCTCCCGCGGCACCGACCAAGCCCTTCGCAACTACATCATCCCAGATGGAACGACCCTGGACGCTGGGCGCGGAGTCGTCCCTGGCACTGCAGCACGAGCGGGACGCTCGCGCCCACGTTTACGATTTATCGGCTGGGCTCAACCACCACCGCCGTGCCGTA
The DNA here is from genome assembly GCA_963699935.1 of Terriglobia bacterium. Taxonomy (GTDB): domain Bacteria; phylum Acidobacteriota; class Terriglobia; order Terriglobales; family Acidobacteriaceae; genus JAIQFF01. Next base: position 313,320 of record CAVOVU010000006.1, on the reverse strand, counting down.
GGCCAGCACTTCGGTGACGCCCTGCATCACTTCGGTGGCATCGTAGCGCGCACCAACCACCGCATTGCCGCCCAGTTCAGCGGAGTGCTGCAGCATCAGGTCGAAAGCCTCGGCCCGGGTCTTCTCGCACAACTGGGTAAGCAGAGTGATGTTGCCGCCGAGAATGGTTTGCAGGCTGGCCCCGATTGTCCCGAAAATCGAGCGGGAGCGCACCACAATGCCGCGCACCACGCCCAGCGTGCGCACCACGCGAAATCCGTCGAGCTCGAATTGTGTGGTCACCATGTTGTGGGCGACCATTCGTCCGGACGTACCGTAGCCTGTGGACATCGTGTTCATCCTTCCTCCTGGAAGTTGTCGTGCCGCTTCGCAGCTACTATAACGATTCCAACTGCGCTGTAATCACAAATTCGTGTTCTCCGCTGTCGTACTGGACGCGCAACACATTCGGCTTGCAGCACACCTGGCAGTCTTCCACGTAAGACTGATTGCGCCCAGCGGACTCGTCCACCGTAATCTGGTTCCACTCGCCACAGCCGGCGCATTGGAATCCGGTTTCCATGCCTGCCTCATTTTCAATTTTCCGATGCTGCTTGCCAATTGCATATCAGAAGACCCCTATAATGGCGGTTCGTCAGGTCCACGGGAATGCCGACTGGAGGATTCATGCTCTCGAGACGCCGTTTTTTGCAGGCCGGCACGATTACCGCGGGCGCAGGCCTGGCCGCTTACGCACCCGCGCTCAGTGCCGAGGACGTATGCGCTCCCCTGCCGCCCTCGATCGCCAGCCTGAAATCGATGAAGGATATAGCCAGGCCCATCACGGTTGACGAAAGAGCGGCGCGCCAGGAAAGGGCGCGGCAACTCATGGCGGTCAACCGCCTCGACGCTATTCTTCTGGCCGACGGCACATCGCTCAACTACTTTGCCGGAGTGCAATGGTGGGGCAGCGAACGCCTGTTCGCCCTGGTGCTGCCGGCCAAGGGCAAGGCGCTTTGTGTGTGCCCGGCATTTGAAGAAGGCCGGGCCCGCGAGTTGCTGGCGAATTCTCCGGAAGGAAAGAACGCAGACGTGCGCACCTGGCAGGAGGACCAGAGTCCCTACCAACTCCTGGCACAGGGACTTACAGACCTCAAAATCGCCACCGGCAGGCTGGGCATGGAAGAGTCCGTGCGCTTCGTCTTCAGCGATGCACTCGCCAAAGTTGCGCCACGACTGCAGATTGTGAGCGCCACCCCGGTCACCGCGGGTTGCCGCATGATCAAGAGTGACCATGAACTTGAGCTGATGCGACTGGCCAACCAGGTCACGCTGACGGCTTATCGCGCCGCCCACCATACATTGCATGAGGGGATGCCACAGGCGGAACTCGAAAGAATGATCATGGCCGCCTACAGTCAACTGGGATTTTCCGGAGAAGTAGATATAGAGATCGCGGAGAATTCATCTTTCCCACATGGCTCGATTGTGCCGCAGGTGATTCGCGAAGGCACGCTGGTAATGCTCGACGACGGCTGCACGGTCGAGGGATATCAGTCCGATATCACGCGCACCTTCGTATTCGGCAAGCCTTCCGACAAAATGAAGAAGGTCTTCGAGACTGTGCATCGTGCACAAACTGCCGCGCTGAAGACGGCACAGCCCGGCGTGGAATGCCAGGCGGTAGATGCAGCGGCGCGGAAAGTCATCAGCGATGCCGGATTTGGTCCAGATTACAAATTCTTCACACACCGCGTGGGGCATGGAATCGGCATGGACGGCCACGAGTGGCCTTATCTGGTGCGAGGCAACACCACGCCGCTGGCCCGCGGCATGACCTTCAGCGACGAGCCGGGCATCTACATCCCGGGCGAATTTGGAGTGCGCCTGGAAGACGACATGCACATCACCGAAAACGGCGCCGAGTTGTTCACTCCGCAGAGTGCATCGCTCGAAGATCCGTTCGGAGCAGCTTGAGGTCCCTCCCACCTGTCATCCTGAGCGGAGCTCTGTCCATTCGCTCGCGAATGGACAGACGGAGTCGAAGGACCCCTATGATCGGTTATGCACTCGATGTCCGAGAATTGTCCCCATGAGCGTCGCTGAAAACGCCCGCGCACGAAACGGCGCTCAATTCGGCTATAGGGGTCCTTCGACTGCGCGACTGCTTCGCGAAGCGAAGCAGTTACTTCGCTCAGGATGACAGATCAGGAAAGATGACGACTACGCTTCCGGAACGGGAGGGCATCCCGGAAAACTGAGCAGGTACGTGTTGCCCACGTAGCCCAGGTACTTGATGCCAATCTCGCTGGTGAAGAATCCGTCAGCGGTCATCTCCCGCAGAAACGCGAAAAACTCCACGCCCTGGCTTAGACCTGGATCTTTCTCTGCATTCTTGCGATAGGCGATCAGGTCGAGAATTTCTTTCTGCTGGTCCGGCAAACAGTCGAGATAAGCCTTGCCGTAACGGTCAGTACACTGCGCCTCCAGCCACATCATGCCGCCGCCGAGCTTCAGTTGATAGTCGGGATTCTCGCTGGTGAGCAGGTCGATGAATTCCGGCGCGCCCGCTTCCCTGGCGCCGCCGGAATCGGCATCCGCGGGAATGATGGCCTGGCAGAGCGCCTGCAGCGTTTTGTATTGCTGCGCCGAGAAAAATTTCGGAGTATAGACGCCCGCTGTCGTAGCAGCCTTCTCCGTTGCCACCATGTGGTGCGCGTATTCGGCAGCCTGCGCCGGAATCACGCGCAGCACTGAGCCAGCCATCGCTCCCATGGTCAGGGTCTTCAGAATGTCGCGTCGCGAGATGGACTTGGTTGCCATGTTTCCTTCCTAAAGACTTCCCTTCTTCGCCTGATCGATCAGATACTCTGACGCGCGCCAGGAAAGCGCCATGATCGTGAGCGTCGGATTCTTGTCCGGGTTGGTCACGAAAGATGCGGCATCGGTGATAAACACGTTGTTCACGTCGTGGGCCTGACTGTACTTGTTCAGCACCGAAGTCTTTGGATTGCTGCCCATGCGCGCCGTTCCGAGTTCGTGGATGATCACACCGCCATCTTCGATTCCGTAGGGATGGCGGCCTTCGGGTTTTACTTTGCTGATGAAGGTCCCGCCCGCCGTTTCGACGATCGAGCGGAAGGTTTCCTGCATGTCCTTGGCCATGTTGATTTCGTTCTCGCTCCACTTCCAGTGAAAACGCAGCACCGGAATGCCCCACTGGTCCACGGTGTCGGGATCGATATCGCAGTAGCTGTGCTCGTTGGGGATCATTTCGCCGCGCCCGGAAAAACCGATGTAGGTGCCGTACCGGCTGCGGCAGTACTGTTTGAGCGACGCGCCGTATCCTTCGTGCTCTTTGCAAGTGTCCTCGAACTCGCCCACGCCAGGCATGCCCCGGCCGCCGCCAAACTCGATGTGGTATCCGCGCAGAAAATCGTTCTTGCGATCGTATCTCCACCACGGCATATACAAGTGCATACCGCCCACGCCGTCATGATTGTGGGGCGGCATTTTCTCCAGACGGGGAAAATATCCACCGGCCGAACTGCCGACCGAATCCGTCAGGTAACGGCCGACCGCGCCGGAAGAATTGGCCAGACCGTCGGGAAACAAAGTAGAGCGGGAATTCAGCAGCAGGCGCGCCGACTCGCAAGCGCTCGCAGCCACCATAAAGGCCCGGGCGTGCACCCTCTTCTCGGAACGCGTGGCCTTGTCGATGTAAGCCACGGCTTCGGCCTTGCCATCTTTTCCCACTACGATCTCGCGAGCCATGGCGCCCGTAATTAGAGTGAGGCGTCCGGTGGCCTGCGCCGGCGGAATCATCACCTGGCTGGAACTGAAGTTGGAAGCGGTCAGGCAGCCCCGGCCGCACTGCGCGCAATAGTGGCAGGCCGCGCGCCCGTTCAGCGGCTTGGTGAGAATCGCCAACCGCGAGGGCACGCAGGGAATGTTCAATTTGTCGCAGGCCGTCTTGATGATGGTTTCGGTGCAACGCGGCGGAGGCGGCGGCAGAAAAATACCGTCGGGCGCGCTGGGAATATTCTCCTTGCTCCCAAACACGCCGATGTAGGACTCCACCTTGTCGTAGTAAGGCGAAACTTCTTCGTAGGTGATGGGCCAGTCGTCGCCCATGCCGTCGGTGGAGCGCGACCTGAAATCCACCGGGGCAAAGCGGAGAGCGATGCGTCCCCAGTGATTGGTGCGTCCGCCCACAATGCGGGAGCGGAACCAGCGGAATTGCGATCCTGCGGCGGCGGTATAGGGTTCGCCCTCGATTTCCCAGGCACCATTGGGCGCAATGAATTCGTCATTCAATTCGTGACGGTGCTCGCCGCCGACACCAACCCCGCGATGCGGCAGTTGGTAGGGCCACATGTGCTCCTTGAAATCCTTTTCCGGATTCAGTGGCGGCCCCGCCTCCAGCATCACTACGTTCAGGCCGCCTTCGGTGAGGACTTTGGCGGCCGTGCCGCCGCCCGCGCCCGATCCAATCACGCAGACGTCATACACTTTCGGGGAACGAACTACTTGTGCCATCAGGCTCTCCGGAAACGATATTGACCGCTAAAAGCGCACCTTCGCCAGGTATTCGTAACTCTTCGTGATGCTGGCAAAAGGGTCCTTGGGGTGGTCGTGTTCCACAAAGTAATGCTTGATGCCGGCTTTGTCAGATTGGGCGAAAATCTTTTTCCAGTCAATCATTCCGCTGCCCACTTCCGTCATTTCGTCGAGCGAGTCGCCGAAATTCTGCCCACCCGACGCGTCCGTTTTCGGAATCTTCGTCAGGTCCTTGACGTGCACCAGCGGGAAGCGGCCGGGATAGCGCTTGAAATACTTCAACGGGTCCTGCCCGCCCACCATGATCCAGCACAAGTCCATTTCCATCTTTACCAGCTTGGGGTCGCACTCTTCCAGCAGAACGTCGTACGGAAGTTTACCGTTGACCGGTGTGAATTCGAACCAGTGATTGTGATAGGCGAACTGGATTCCAGCTTTCTGGCAGGCTTCTCCGGCGCGATTAAAAGTTTCCGCGGCATGCTTCCAGCCATCGGGTCCCTTGCGAACGTCGTCGTCAATGTAGGGATTGACCAGATATTGATGTCCCACCACGTGGGCGGCATCCAGCACGCTGGGAAACTCAGCGCCCAAACTTTTGTACGGTATGTGCGCGGAAGGACCGGTTAGCCCGTGGCGGTCGAGCATGGCCCGCACTTCCTGCGGACTATGACCGTCGTAGCCGGCAAACTCGACTTCGCGATATCCGATGGCCGCGACTTTCGCCAGCTTGCCCTCGAAGTCGTCCTTCATGACGCTGCGGATGGTGTAGAGCTGCAAGCCGACCTTGTCGATCTTGTGGTCACCCGCGGCCCAGGATAGCTGGCGGGACAGAATGGTCGCGGCCGTCATCGTGCCTAGAAACTTTCGTCGGTCCATATTAGATTTCTCCTCGCTTCATCTGACTGACAGCATAGTCGCAGGCCCGCGCCGTGAGGGCCATGTAGGTAAGAGAAGGATTGACGCAGGAAGATGACGCCATGCAGGCGCCATCGGTGACAAAAAGATTGTTGGCATCGTGCGCCTGATTGTGCGCATTGAGCACCGAAGTCTTCGGGTTGCGTCCCATGCGCGCCGTGCCCATCTCGTGAATGGTCAGGCCGGGGGCGTTGTCCTCAAGCACGGGCTCGATGTCTTTCGCTCCGGCGGCGGAAAGCATCTCCGATGCCGTGATGGACATGTCCTTGAGCAGGGCCCGCTCGTTCTCCCGCCAGGAGCAGCTGATCCGGAGCACGGGAATGCCCCAGGCGTCCACCGTGGTTTTGTCGAGTTCGACAAAATTTTCGTGGTTCGGCAGACATTCGCCGAATCCGTAAAACGACATCGTCCACGGTCCGGGACGGCGGAGCGTGTGTTTGAAATCCGCTCCGAAGCCGCGCATCTCCGTGCCTCGCTCCCACTTCGGCCGGCTGGCGCTGCCCTGAAATCCGTATCCTCGAAGAAACAACGGATGTTTTTGCTTCACGTTGCGGAAGCGTGGAACATAAATTCCGTTGGGACGGTTTCCCAGCGAGATGTGGTCTTCATTTCCGGGAATGCGGCCAGTGGCGCCGCCGCCCATGCAGTGGTCCATCACGTTGTGCCCCAACTCGCCGCTGGAATTGCCCAGACCATTGGGAAATTCCGGAGTGGCGGAGTTGAGCAGAATACGGGCCGACTCCAGCGCCGAGGCGCACAGGAAGACGATGCGGGCGCGAAACTCGATGCTGTCACGCGTCTGGCCGTCGATGACCCGCACGCCGGTGATTTTCCTCGTCTTGGAATCGAACATCAGGCTGTGCACCACGCTATGCGGACGCACCGTCACTTTGCCGGTGGTCAGCGCAGCGGGCAAAGTTGAGTTCAGGCTGCTGAAGTATGAGCGGGTGATGCAACCACGTGCGCACGGCCCGCAGTAGTGGCAGGGCGCGCGGCCCTTGTGCGGCTGGGTCAGGATCGCAGTACGCCCGATGGTCATGAGACGCTCGCCGGGGAAATATTTGGCGATGGCATCCTTGACCACCACTTCCGCGCAGTTCAATTCCATGCCCGGCAGAAAATGGCCGTCGGGAAGCTGCGGAAGTCCCTCGCGCAGGCCGGAGACGCCGATGAAATCTTCCACATAGTCGTACCAGGGAGCAATTTCCTTGTACCGGATCGGCCAATCCACGCCCACACCCTCGCGCTGGTTGGCTTCAAAATCAAGATCGCTCCAGCGGTACGACTGACGTCCCCAGATGATCGACCGGCCGCCCACCTGGCGTCCGCGAATCCACAAGAAGGGTTTGCCCGGCTCGGTTTTGTATGGATTCTGCTTGTCGTTGACAAAAAACTTGCTGTTCCACTCGTCCATCCCGTTGCAGGTTTCCTGCACCGGCTGGTTTTCCTGCACCCGCTTGCGGTCGCTCATCCCGCGATAGCGCACTTCCCATTCGGGCACATGTTCGGCGTAGTCCTTGTCAGGATCGATGGGGCGCCCGGCCTCGAGAACCAGCGTCTCCAGTCCCTTTTCGCCCAGTTCCTTCGCGGCCCAACCTCCGGTGATTCCCGAGCCCACCACGATTGCATCGTATGTCTTGGCTGCCATGCTTACTTCGCCGCCTCCTCTTCCAGAGGGACGCAAGCGGCATGGCGCGATGGAATGATTTGCCCATGAAGTTCCTGCTCAAACCCGATCTGCTGAAGTGTAGTAACCAATCAGCGTGAGCTGCTTGATCATGAAAAAGAAATTGCGCTCCGGCGGGCGCCTTCGCCGGCGTCTCGGTTCGGGCTCGGCACGTGTCGCGGCCAGTTCATCATCCAGGGCCTGGAGAATCTCGGTCTGCGATTTCGCCCCGCAGTCCACGAAATCCTTGCCGAATAACTCCCGGGCGCGCGCGTCAATATCCGTCAAACCAGTCATGAAAATCGATTTCTCTTCCTCGTCGTACCACTCGGCGAGGATCAGATCGATGAATTCGTTCACCCGCGCGGCCTTCGCGCCCGGTGTGTCGGTTTGAGGGATGATGAGGTCGGAGATGACGGTGACGGTCGCGTTCTGACGGGGGTCGAGGCTCTTCAGGACGGCCTGGTCGGGAAGTTCCTCGTGCACGGCGCGGAACATCGAAAACGCCTCCCGCGACAGCAGCGGCAGGGTCGCCGCCGAGGCCAGGAGTCGTAACGCTTCGCGTCTTTGCATGGCTGCTCCCGAAAAATGCGGAAAGGGCAGCTTACGCCGTCGCGGGAAGCAAGGTCAACGGTTTTACCCGGTGCTGTCATCCCGAGCGCAGTCTCGAGCCGCGCTCGCGCGGTGAGAGCAAGTCGAGGGAACCCTACGCTACTAGAAATCTGTGAGTTCATAGGGGTCCTTCGACTCCGGGAAACGCTTCGCGAGCGAAGCGTCTTCCTGCTCTCAGGATGACAGTGGTGGGGTGATTAAGTTGTTCCTAAGATTTCGTTCCTTACGTTCTTCAGCACGTACAAGGCTCGCTCCACTCCCACTTCACCGGAGAGAATCGGGTCTTCATTCTCGACGCTGAAAATGCCCTGGAATCCGACATCCATATAGGCGCGCATAATTTCTTTCCAGGTGCCGGCGCTGTGCCCGTAGCCCACCGCTCGGAAAGTCTCCGAAGCTTGCGCAAGGTCGCTCTTGTCGGAGGAGAAGTTAAGCACGCCATATCGATCGACGTTGTGTTTGTAGAAGGTCGTGTCTTTCATGTGGGCGTGGAAAAGTGCGCCTGCCTTGCCCAGCATGTGAATGACTTCGACCGCATCGCACTGCTGCCAGAAAAGATGGCTGAGGTCGCAGTTGGCGCCGATCTCCTCGCCCACGGCCTCGCGCAGGCGCAGCAGCGTCTTTGGGTTATAGACCACAAAATTGGGATGCATCTCGAGCGCGATCTTGTGGATGCCGTGCTCGCGCGCGAACTTGGCCGCCTGCTTCCAGAACGGAATGACTTTTTCTTTCCACTGCCAGTCAAGCATTTGCCCGTACTCCGGCGGCCAGCGGTAGGTGACCCAGTTCGGCATGGTGTCGGTGGGGCTGCCGCCGGGACAGCCGGAGAAGCCCACGATCACGCTCACCCCGAGGCGCTCCGCCAGCAGCACGGTGCGGCGAAACGATTCCGCATCGCGCTCCGCAATCTTGGGATCCGGCGACACCGGGTTGCCGTGGCAACTGAACGTCGCCACCTGGATATTGCGGTCCTCAAACTTCTTCTTCCACGCCTTCGCTTTGGCCGGATCGTCCAGCAGGTCCTTCACCGGACAATGAGTTGAATTGGGATAGCCGCCGGTGCCGATCTCGACCGCCTCCACGCCCCAGGCGGCGAACTTGTCGATCATTTCGTCGGTGGACAGATTAGGAAACGCGGGATCGAAGACGCCGATCGGAATCTTGCGCAGTGTGCCCGGTGTGACAGGCTTTTCACCAGACTGCGAGGCTGGATCGCCGGCCAGCGCGGAGGCCGCCCGTGGCGCGGCCGCCGCCACCGCCAGCAGACTGGAAGTGGCAAGAAAATCTCTTCGACTATGGGAGGTGGGTGCGGACTTCTTATCCATGACATGTCCCCGGGGCGTTGGTCTGGTACCGCGCCCGCATTATACGCATGCGGCGAACCAACGATCCACCACGACCCACGTAGGGGCGGCTGCCCTCATCCCGCCCCTACGCGGATGCTGCTGTTGACAAGAACGGCGCTTTCTACCATGCTTTTGTGCCCCATGAGAAAGCCGCGGAAAGTCGCGCGTTCAGTTCCGGTGATGAGCCCGTCGTCCCGCATCAGCCTTCTGAGCCCGAAACGGCAGCAGATTGTCCGCCCAGCCTTTGAACGGCCGCGTGAGTTTGTACTGATGAGCGTGCGGGCGATGGCCAAGCGCCTGCGTACCGATCCTGCCACCATGGTCCGCATCGTTCGCGGAATGAAGTTTGATTCCTATCGTGAATTCCAGCACTACGTGCACGAGTTGTCCATCGCGCACGCCACCTCGCTCGAGACCATGCAGACCGGCCCGGCAGGCCGGTCCGCCATTTCGACCCAAGTGCGAGCGTCGCTCGACCAGGATGTCAAGAACCTGAACCATCTCGTCCAGACCCTCGAACCGCAGAGGATCGCGGCGCTGGTGCGGCGGCTTTACGCGGCGCGGCGCGTGGTGCTCATCGGCGGCGATCTGGCCGCTAATCTGGTGAACTTTCTGGAACACCTGCTGATCATCCTGGGATTGCCCGTCGCCAGCGCCACTACACCCGCGGAAGTTGTGCACAAAGTTCGCATGCTGGGGAAACGGGACCTGGTGATTGCCGTCAGCCACGGCCGCGGCCTGCGGCAGACGGTAGAGGGCCTGCGTCAGGCCCGCGAAAAAGGAGCGTACTGTGTGGGCATCACGAATACGCTGGTGTCCCCCATCGGACAGTTTGCCCACGAGTTTTTTCTGACTTCGATCGCCACTCCTTCGTTTGGGTCGTCGTATGTCGCTCCCATGGCGCTGTTCAACGTCATCGTGCTCGCCTGTGCCAATCACCGCCGCTCTCGAACCATCAAGCTGGCGAAACAACTCGAGCAGGAACAGCGCCACGGCTTCCGCTGGTACGAATCATGAGAATCCGGGCCCGCCTTTCTTCACGGCTTTTTGTAACCCTGCTGGGACTGATGGTGGCCGCGGCTCTCGGCGTCGAGCCTCCATCCCCGCCCACTTACAACATCCGCATGGAGCACACATGGATTCCGATGAAGGATGGAATTCGCCTGGCGGTCACGTTGTACATGCCCGATGGCGGCAAAGCCGGCGGGAAATTCCCGGCGGTCCTCGAGTATCACCCTTATCGGAAGGACGACGGCACCGCCCAACGTGACTACGAGCTGTACTCCTACTTTGTGCGCCGCGGATATGTGTGCGCCCGTGTCGATATCCGCGGCTTCGGCGCCAGCGAAGGCGTTCCCACCGGCCGCGAATATTCCGAGCAGGAGCAGCTCGACGGCCTGCAGATCATTTCCTGGCTGGCGCATCAGTCGTGGTCGAACGGAAACGTTGGCATGATGGGCATCTCCTGGAGTGGATTCAATTCTTTGCAGATGGCCATGCGGCACGCACCTGAACTTAAGGCCATCATTGCGGTGGCCGCTACAGCTGAACTCTTTCACGACGATGTGCACTACATGGACGGCATGGCGCACGTCGATGAGTTCGAATTGAACATGGACATGGCGCCCGGCATGACCGGCGCTCCCGATTACACCCTCGACGAAAAGGTCCTGGGCCCGCGCTTCGACGCTCCGCCCTGGTCGCTGCTTTATCTCAAACACCAGCATGACGGTCCGTTCTGGCGAAGCCCGGTGCGCCCGTACAGCGAGATCAAGATCCCATGCTTTATTATCGGCGGCCTGCTCGACGGCTATCGCGACAGCATCACCGACATGCTGCAACAGACGAAGGCCCCGCTGAAGGCGATTGTCGGACCGTGGAACCACACCTTTCCACATGACGCCGTCCCCGGCCCCGAGATCGAGTGGCGCGCGGAAGCTGTCCGCTGGTGGGATTACTGGCTCAAGGGGCGAGACACCGGCGTGCTGAACGATCCCAGGCTGGTCATTTATATGCAGCACTGGCACCCGCCAAATCCGAACCTGCAGAACGTTCCCGGTGAATGGCGGCGTGAGGATAGCTGGCCGCCGCACGATGTGCGCGACACGGTTTTCTTCCCCCAACCGAACCATACCCTGGCGCAAACCGCACCCGAGGCGGACGAGCATCAACTCAAATACATTCCTTCAATCGGTGTAGAAGCCGGATTCTGGTGGGGAGAGTTGCTGAGCGATCCGCGTCCCGTGGACGCCTTCAGCCTGGTTTACGATTCCGCCCCGCTCCAGCAAGACCTGGCCATCCTGGGAAGGCCGCAGGCACTGCTGAAGGCCTCGGCCACCGCGCCCCTGGCGGACTGGTTCGCGCGGCTTTCGGATGTGGCTCCCGACGGGACCGTCACCCAAATCACGGGCGCGGGCATCAACGGCGCGCAACGCGAATCCATGACGGAACCGCGGGCCCTTGAACCCGGAAAAGTCTATCCGCTCGACATCATGATGCACCTGGCTTCGTGGGTTTTTCCCAAAGGCCATCGCATCCGGCTGGCGATTTCGAACGCTCAGTGGCCGATGATCCTCCCCACGCCTTATGCGATGACCACAACGCTCGAACTTGGAAGCGCCGGGTCGCGCCTGACCCTGCCGGTCGTGCCCGTGAAAGGCGCACCCGCTCCCGCGTTTCAATCCCCGCAGCCTGCCGAGGAGCGCAAGGACATCAAGAGCATCGGGTATCCCTGGCCGGGCGAGTGGACACTGGAACGCGACGAAGCCAATCAGAAAGCCACGGTGCGATGGAAGGGAAAGGCGGAAACCGACTATCCCTGGGGAAAGGAAATCGATTACGAGAGTCTGGTTTATGACGCGGACGATGCTCATCCCGAAACCAGCGCAGTTCACGGGGAAGCGGAAAGCATCTTCACCTTGAAGGGACGTGAGCTCAGGTGGCGCGGACATTTGTCCGTGACCACGGACCAGAAGAATTTCTATTACAAGTACACGCGAGAATTGCTGAAAGACGGTCGGATGGTGAAGCAGAAGGTCTGGGAAGAAACCATTCCCCGCGACCACCAATAGACCTTTTGAATTCCCTGTCATCCCGAGCGCCGCCTCGAGCCGCGCTCGCGCGGTGAGAGCAAGTCGAGGGACCCCTGCCTGACCAAGGACTCATCAGCCTATAGGGGTCCTTCGACTCCGTGACTGCTTCGCGAAGCGAAGCAGTCACTGCGCTCAGGATGACAGTTACTGTTTGTGAACTTTGCCATCTTTCATCACGAACTGGGCATGCTCCAGCACACTGATGTCCTGCAAGGGATCGCCGGCAACTGCGATGACGTGGGAAGAAACTATCCCGCGCGACCACCAGTAAGACTTTAAATTCCCTGTCATCCCGAGCGCCGCCTCGAGCCGCGCTTGCGCGGTGAGAGCAAGTCGAGGGACCCCTATCGCGCCGGAGACTCATCGGTTGATAGGGCTCCCCTCGGCTTCGCTCGGGGCAGGCTCTTCGACTGCATCAGCGCTTCGCGGAGCGAAGCACTGACTCCGCTCAGGATGACAGTTACTGTTTGTAAACCTTTCCGTCTTTCATCACGAACTGGACATGCTCCAGCACGCTGATGTCCTGCAACGGATCGCCGGTAACCGCGATTACGTCGGCGTACTTGCCCGGTTTGATATCGCCCACCACGTCGGAATGCCCCAATAAATCCGCGGCCGAGGTGGTGGCTGCCTGGATGGCCTGCATCGGCGTCATACCGTATTTCACCATGAAGGCGAACTGCCGGACGCTGCGGTCGTAGGGACAAACGCCGGCGTCCGTGCCAAATGAAAGCTTCACCCCGGCTTTCAGCGCTTTGCGAAAATTCTGCCGCTGAAGCTCTCCCAGTTCCGCGTCGTGCTGCAAAAAATCTTTGGGAATCTTTCCCAGCCTGCCGGCTTCCTGGATGCATTCTTCATCGTAGATATCCATGTCCAGGTAGGTGCCGTGCTGCTTGGCCAGCGCAATGCCCTCGTCATCGATCATGGTCGCGTGCTCGACCGAAGCCACGCCGGCGCGGATCGCATTCTTGATGCCCTCGGGAGAATGCGCATGCGCCTCGACTCGCAATCCGAAATGGCTGGCTTCATCCACCGCGGCCTGCAACTCTTCAAGAGTAAACTCCTGCGATTTCGGATTGCTGCCATGGGTCAGCACCGCGCCGCTGGAAAGAACTTTGATGTGGTCGGCGCCATCGTGCACCAACTGGCGAATCCTCTGCCGCACTTCCCAGGGGCCATCGGCCTGCCCGTAGCGCAGGTTCCAGGGCAGCGTAATGTCCGGAGCGAATCCGGTCATGGCGCCGGCGCCGCCGGTGATCGTGATGTAGGCCCCGGCCACGTACATCCGCGGGCCTTCGATGAAACCATGGGCGATGGCGTCACGCATGGCAACATCGTTCAGTGCCCGGTAAACGCCCACGTCGCGCACCGTGGTAAAGCCCTCTCGCAGAAAAATACGGGCGTTGGGCACGGACTCAAACGCAACCTCCGCCGCGGTCTTCTTCATTTGCGACATGGGATCGCCATCGTCGGTGGGCCCGTCGGCGAGGTGAGTATGGCAATCGATCAGGCCCGGCAACACGGTCATCTGCGAGAGATCGATGACCTGGGCGTCGGCCGGAATAGCGAGACCCTTGCCCACCTTCTCAATTTTGTTGTCTCGAATGAGAATGACCTGATCGCTGAGCACGGCGCCGGCCTGCGGATCCACCAGTCGGCCGGCCTTGATCGCGGTCACCTGGGCAGCCGTGTTTGCGGCACACGACAACGCCAACCCCAGCGCTAATGCGAGAGCCTTCTTCACTTGCTTCACCTCAGTCTTTGGTTGTATGGCGACAACAGATTTCAGATTTCAGATCGAGGAGCTGACTCTCAATCCGCGGCTGCGGCAGTTGATTTCCACGCCGCTCTTCAAATCCGCTGCCAGCAAGCGGTGAAACAGGTGCTCGCCGGCTTCGCGCCGGACCGACAGCCTGCCCGCTCCATAGGCCCGTGACTTCAGACCTCGCTGCACTGCCTCACAGATGCCCAGGTCTTCGTCCTGCACCCGGGCGCCGACCGCAACGCTCTGTTCGTTGTACTCGCTGCGGGCCTCGCTTGTGTCTCCAAAATAGAAATCGAAAATCACGCGGCAATGATCGACGTCCAGCGGCAACACCAGGTTGGTGTCCATGTAGCCTTCGTAGCAATTGATCATCAGGTTGGGATATTGCCAGAAGTACCAGGCGCGGTCGCCCTGGCGGGTCGAGGCGGTAGCGGCGTCTTCTTTCCCCGCCACCATCGGACTCGACTGCAGGCAATAACGGTCCTCGTTCTCGATGGTGTACTCCTTGTAATCCAGCACCGAGCTCAGGCCCTTGTGCAAGATGCGGAACGTGGTATCCGCCGTCGAGGTAGTTATCGACAAATACTTTCCAGTTGCAGTGGATGTCGTAGGTACGGGTGTCGAAATAGTTGCAGCTTGCTCACCTGCAGCGGCGCCACGCGCTTGACCAGGCCACCGAGAAAATCGTTGAGCGGAGCAGCCTGAGGATCCAGATTTACGAATACAAATTTCTCCCACGTCTCCGCCTTCACCGGAACCAGGCCATTTTGCTGGCGCTCAAAATTCTTCACGCCGTCGAATTCCGGCATGCCCTTTAAAGAACCATCCAGCCCGTAGTTCCAGCCGTGATACGGACAATGCAGGATGGAAGCCTGTCCGCAAGGCTCCGTGACCACGGCCGCGGCGTGATGACGGCAAACGTTGTAGAAGCCGCGCAGAACGCCGTCATTGCCGCGCACGACCACGATCGGTTCACCGGCAATGCTGGCAGTCACGAACTGGCCCGGCTTCTCCACCTGCTCAGCCCGTCCCACCATTTGCCAGGTCTTGCTGAAAACGGTTTGGCCCTCAAGCTCCGCGATGCGCGCGTCCACATACCAGGGCGCGGGGATGGTGAAAGCATCCGGCAATGCGGCCTTGTCGTTGTAAGTCGAAAGAATGTCGCCAACCGACATGTGCCTGTGGTTCATGCTCCGATCGCCCTCTTCAGCACGTCCAGAAATTGCGTGACCCGCGCGTCTTTCTTTTCTTGCGGGTCGCCCTGGCGGCGGAACAGCCCGGGATCTAATTCCTCGGTGAGCAGCGCGTCCTGGAAGCGTTCCATTGTCCAATCCAGAATTGAGACCATCATTTCCTGGTCCATTTCGCGAAGCAGCTCCCCGCGCTGCAATCCGTAACGCACAAACGCGACCGTCCCATAGGGATCTTCGGCCATGAGGAAGCGGTTGATCTCGCGCTTCAATGTCAGGTCGGTGCCGTAATTTCCCAGCAGTGAGACGCGGTAGGGAATCCAGTCCTCATGCAGCAGGTGTTCAGTACTCACCAGCCAGTAGCGGAGTACTTCGAAGAAGCCGCGCTCCCGCACCTCGGCGGGGACATCGAGATAGCGCGGAAACGAACGGACGGCCTTCTTATAGACTTCGAAAAACAATCCGTCCTTGCTGCCGAAGTGCTGGAAAATCGATCCCTTGGCGATGCCGAGCGCGGCCGCAATATCTCCCACCCGGGCGGCGTGGTAGCCCTGCTCGGCGAAGTGGCGCATGGCGGCGTCAATGATGCGGGTTCGCTTGCCTTCGGACCGGGGCCGGGCCGGCATGCTGCGATAACGCGGCGGGGAGACGAGACTGCTTCCAATTCCACTCATATCTGACCTCAAGTCATAAGACTGTACATAAACAACGCCTGAATTTCAATGCTATTTGCCAGAAGGATGCGGTAATGTATCTTGCTTTCATCAAAGCGTTATAACTTCGGGTCATTAACGTGCCGTCGTTTTCGCCTTCGAAAATTTATGATGCCGTTGTAGTCGGCGGAGGCCACAATGGGCTCACGGCGGCAGCCTACCTCGCCCGAGCCGGGCTCACAACCCTGGTACTGGAACGCCGCGATATCGTGGGCGGGTGCTGTGTCACCGAAGAGATCGCTCCCGGCTGCCGTGTATCCACCACTTCTTATATCGCCAGCATGTTGCGTCCGGAGGTGATTTCGGATTTGCGCCTCGGGGAATACGGACTGCGCATGGTGCCCTGCGATCCCGCGATTCAGGTTCCCTTCCCCGATGGACACGTCGTCCCCTGGTGGGCGGACCGCGAACGAGCCCAAGCTGAATTCAAAAAGATTTCCGCAAAAGACGCGGAAACCTTCGTTCGGGTGGACGACCGCCTGAAGAAGCTGGCGCGCTACCTGCAACCGTTCTTTCATGGAGCCGCCGCCTGAGATTGACACCAGAAGCATGCGTGGCTGGACCGACCTGTTTCGCGTGGGGAAAAAATTTCGCGGCATTTCGAGTGACGAAGTCTCGCAACTGATTTCGTTCCTGACTGGAAGCCTGGGCGAATTTCTCGATCACAACTATGAATCCGAAAAAATGAAAACCATGTTCCTGGCCAACAACGTTTATGGCAAACATGGCGGACCGTATCAGCCGGGCACGGCCATCGGCCTGCTCTTCCATCTGCTGAGCGGCGGCGAGCACGAACTGCAGGGCTTCTATGGACACGTGATGGGCGGCATGGGCGCGATCACCCAGGCGCTGGCAGCGTCGGGAAAAAAGCTCGGAGTCGAAATCCGGACCTCCGCGCCGGTGGCGCAGATCGATGTCCGCGACGGCCGGGCGCGTGGCGTAGTGCTGGAAGATGGTACCGAGATTCGCGCTCGCATCGTGCTTTCGAATGCCGACCCCAAACGCACCTTCCTGAAGATGGTGGCAGCCTCCGAGTTGCCCAACGAGTTTCTGCATTCCATTCGCGGCATCAAGATGGAAGGCCCCTGCGCCAAGGTGAACCTGGTGCTCGACGCTGAGCCTCGCTTCACCGGAACATCCCCCGATGCCACTGCGCTCGAACGCACCTTTTACACGCTCGTCCCTTCGCTCGCGTTTGCCGAACGCTGCTATGACATTGCCAAGTTTGGCGAGATTCCCGAAGAGTTGTGGGTGGATTGCGTGGTTTCGTCGAATGCCGATCCGTCGCTCGCGCCCGCGGGCAAACACATTCTGACCTGCTTTGTGCAGTACGTTCCTTATCACCTGCGCCAGGGTAACTGGGACGAGAACCGCGAACTGCTGGGCAATCGCGTGATCAAAAAGATCGCCGAGTACGCACCCAACGTGCCCAATGCCATTGTCGCGCGCCAGGTGCTGACACCGCTCGATCTGGAGCGCACCTATGGATTGACCGAAGGCAACATTTTCCACGGCGACCTTCGCCTGGAGCAGCTCTTTTTCATGCGCCCGGTTTCGGGATGGTCGCAATACCGCACTCCCATCGATGGCCTGTATTTGTGCGGAGCGGGCGCGCACCCCGGCGGCGGCGTCACCGGAGCTCCCGGACATAACGCAGCCCACCAGGTACTGCGTGACTGGAAAAAAGGCCGGCTGAAAGAGGCCGCCGCATGAGCACAACTGAGATCCGAGAACTGGCCACTGAAAACTGGCGATTGATTTTCAAGCACCCGATTTCGATCCATAATTCGCGCAAGGCTTTCTCCACATGATCCCGATTCCAGGACCGATTCGCGGAACGACGCAAGAGCAACGACCGCCGACATCGTGATCCTCGGCGCCGGTGTCATGGGCGCGTCCATCGCGTTCCACCTTGCCAAGCGGCGCGCGGGAAAGGTCGTGGTCATCGACAAAGGTCATGTCGCGCCAGGGAGGCAGCGGCCGTTCGTCCGCGCTGGTCCGCATGCACTACAGCTATCCGCCGGAAGTGCAGCTCGCTCTGTTGAGCTTGCGCATGTTCGAAAACTGGCGTGACCTGGTCGGGCAGGAAGGAGATTTCCGCAAGACCGGATTCGTGCGCATCGTTCATCCCGGCGAAACCGCGCGTCTGAAGCAGAATGTGGAAATGCAACGCAAACTCGGTGTAAACGTGAAGCTGATCGACCGCATCGAACTCAAGGCACTGGAACCCGATTGGGCGGTGGATGAAGTCGAACTGGCCGCCTACGAACCCGATTCCGGCTATGGAGACGGGGCGGGAGTGGCCAACGATTTCCTCACCCGGGCCCGGGAACTCGGCGTCACCTACCAGTCGAAGACCCAGGCCCTGGAGTTTCTTGTCGAAGGTGGACGCGTACGCGGAGTCAACACCGATCACGGCGAGATTGCGGCGCCGGTCGTGGTCTCGGCCACCGGACCATGGACCCGGCCGCTGTTTCAGCGCATCGGAATCGAACTGCCGATTGAGACCGAGTACCACCAGGTCGCGATCCTGAAAAACGCTCCCGGCATGAAGGGCGGCGGTTGCGCCTGCATCGATTCGGTCAGCGCCACCTACTTTCGCTCCGACGGGCAGGACAAATTTCTGATCGGAGATTTCTACGGCCAGCGCGGGGCCGATCCGGACAACTTTCCGCAGCGCGCATCCGACGATGGCCTGGAAGAAATCATCGAGCGGGCCAGCCGCCGCATTCCCAAGCTGGAGAATGCCGAAGTCATGCGCGGCGTCACCGGGGTTTATGACATGACGCCGGATTCACGTCCGCTGCTGGGCGAAGTTTCCGGCGTCGCTGGACTGTATCTCTGCGCCGGCTTTTCCGGCATGGGTTTCAAGATTTCACCCGCGATTGGCCTGGTGATGTCAGAGTTGTTGCTGGACGGGCGCGGTAAGACGGTGGATATCAGTTCATTTTGCCCGGGTCGCTTCGCAGCCGGCAAGCCGATCAAGGCGGAGTTCGAGTACAAAGACGACTAAGTCGTCGCGAATTACTGTCATCCTGAGCGGAGACTTTCCATTCGCTTGCGAATGGAAAGCCGGAGTCGAAGGACCCCTACCGTACAGGTACTGTAGTTGAACGAAGATTTTCGCAAGCTGCAATGCAACGTTGGCACACGGCAGCTTGGAGGAATAGGGGTCCTTCGACTCCATGACTGCTTCGCATAGCGAAGCAGTCACTCCGCTCAGGATGACATTAGGACAATGCTGGGGTGTGGAAAACCTAAGGAGCACTTATGGCGAAGAAGAAAGGCATACTCGATCGGCTCAAGGACGGTCCTGTCCTGGGCGACGGCGGTTATCTGCTGGAACTGGAAAAGCGGGGATGGGTGCGCGCGGGTCCGTTCACTCCGGAAGTCGCTCTGCTTCATCCTGACGCGCTCCGCGAACTGCATGTGGAGTTCCGCGAAGCCGGTGCGGATGTCCTGCAGGCGCTGACCTTTTATGCCAGCCGCGACAAACTGGCGACGGTTGGACTGGAGAACAGGCTCGAAGAACTCAACCGCGCCGCGGTACGCATCGCGCGCGAGGTGGCGGGCGACAAGTGCCTGGTCGCGGGCAATCTGAGCCTCACCTGGATGTACGAGCCCGACAGTCCGTCAGCCGCCGATCGCGTCCGCAAAACCTTCGACGAACAACTCGCGGTCCAGGTGGACGAGGGCGTGGACTTCATCATCGGCGAAACTTTTTCCTGGCTGGGCGAAGCCCTGATCGCGGTCGAGCGGGCAAAGAAGACCGGCCTGCCGGTGATGGTGACCATCTGCTTCGAGAATAAAGATGAGACCGCGGATGGCAAGTCCGCCGCCGAATCCGCCAAGGCGCTGCTGGACGCCGGCGCCGATATCGTCGGCATGAATTGCCTGCGTCCTCCCGAGCACACTCTTCCTGCGATGGAACAGATGCGCCGGGCGGTCTCCGGCTATCTCGCCTGCCAGCCCGTCGCCTACCGCACGCCCCGGGACAAGCCGGATTTCACCAGCCTGCCGGAATTCCCCCTGGCACTCGATCCGCTGCAACTCACGCGGAAAGAGATGGGCGACTATGCCCTGCGCGCCCGGGAAATTGGAATCAACTACATTGGTTCCTGTTGCGGATCGGTTGCCATCCACGTTCGAGAGATGGCGCGCGCGCTGGGCAAGCTGTCCGAAGATGGACGCGTCTGGAAGAAGGGTGGAGAGAAGCCGATGTCAGCCTACGAGTACTACGGGCACGACGAAGTCGCCGCGAAAAAATAGTTCGCTTTCAGGAAAAAGAAGAGGCCAGCCTCCGTGGCTGGCCTGAGTTTTCCTTGGGGAAAGAGACCATCTCGAACTGCGTACGGCAACAGAATTTAGATCCCGGGATCAACCATCTGGAACGGGCCAGCAGCGGCCGCCCGTTCGTGTTGTAGAAGAAGCTAAGGCATCGGCCGGCAATATTTGTCACGCAATTGTCATTTTATTGTTAAGCAAGAGGGCGGCCCACCCGGCCCCGGAGGTTCAAGCCTAATGCCGTTCATACGCCGGGCTGTCCGGTGCCGGCGAGTCGTAATCGCGTCCGTACAGGTTCTTGTGGGCCGTGGACAGGTTGGCTTCCGTAAGTCGTAACACGCCCAGCGTAGAACTGGCCTCCGAAACCGTGACCTCGCGCGTCATCGCCTTCAAGGTTTCGGGGGGCGTGGCCTCGTACCAGACTCGAAGCGTGTACTTGCCGCTGGGAACGTTCGCAATCACAACCTGTCCCCTCGCATCGGAGATGCCGTAATACGGCGTGTCCAGTGCGATAACCACGGCGCTCATCTCGGGATGGATATTGCAGAAGATGTAGGAAATTCCCGGCTTGTCGAAGTGGACGTCGCGGGTGGTACCGGCTTCATACAGGCCGAGATCGAAGCGCTTTCCCTCGAACAGCGAAAAAACATTGTGAAAGAATGGATCGCGGTTGGGGAATGCCACCACCGCGCCCACCGGCACCACCAGCACATGCGGCTCGAAGGTCTTGTTGTACTGGACCAATCGCGGGACTTGAGCCGGCGGGACATGGTTCTGATGAAACGCCGGCCCGGTCCCGCCGCCCTCCGGCACCAGCCACACCACCACATTCTCTGCTTCAGGCGATTTTGCGGTTTTGCCGCCTTTCAGCAACTCGACCCGGGCCGTCAGCGTGACGTCCTGGGCCGCAGGCGAGGCCCGTGCACAGCAGCACGGCGCAGAACCACCGGCAAGCGGAAGCAGACAGGTTTTTCAAAACAGAATTCCCATCATCAGGTTCACCTGGTCGGCGGTTGGACTTCCGGCATCAATATCAAAGGTCCGCAGGTGGCGGTATTCTCCCGACAAGAGCAGGTCCGAGCGTGGACGATAAATGACATTCACCAGGGAACTTCGGTTCTGCAGCAGGGGCGCGGGGAAGCCGGGGCTCAAGGAAAAGCCCCGCACGTCCGACGCGTACGGGTTGTCCACTCCGAACGCGCCGTTGAACTCCAGTTTACTGGTGGCCGTAACTTTCAGCTGCGACCATCCTCCCACCGAATTCAACGCCCGCACCTGCCCCTGCGGACTGGGATTGCCGCTGAACAGCACGCTCCGTCCCACAGCGCCCCCCAGGCCGCCGATGGCGCGGCCACGATAGAATTCGCCGGTGAGACTGACCCGCCGCGCCAGCGGAACACTCCAGTCCGTCATGGCAGCCCAGCCATCCACATTCTGGTCCATGCTCCAGTTCTGGCGGCTGTAGTATCCGGCAGCGCCCAGGGTCAGAGGCATGCCAAAAACGCTGCGCGTCCATGCCGCGCGTGCGGCGTAGGCCGGCTGGCCCGAACTCTGGCCCGCCTGGGCGAAAGGCGCAAATGCGGAAGGCAGTTCTCCGGTTACGTTGTCCAGGATGCCGCCCTGCAGCACGACGCTCTGGCCCTCCGAAAGATTGAAGCGGTGCTCCAGGCGCACCTGCGGAATCCATCCCCAGAGGTTGCCCGCATAACTGAACGCCGGAATGGCCAGCGAGGCGAACGAAGTCGGGGAAAGCGGAGAGAAAAAAGTATTGTCCTGCCCCGCCACGATGGAAGTATCTTTCCAATCCATGCGTATGCTGGCGACCCGCATGCGGACCAGGCCGAGATTCACTCCATTCGGCGTGTTCGGAGACCCTCCCGAAAAATCGAATTGCAGGTTTCCCGAGGTCCGGGCCCCGGCCAGGCGCGGACCAAACACTTCGAGGCCGATCTCCGATTGCCGCAGGGTAGCGCCCAGCGTCTGCCCGGACACATTGGGAATATCTGGAATTGCCCACGTCGGTGTTTCCTGACTGTCCATGCGCCCGTGATTGCTGAACAGATTCATCAACACGATGCCCGAAAGGCGTACCCGATACTTTGAGGCCGCCTCCACTTTCGTCTGGTACTGGTCGTCCAACTTACTGCTCAGCAGCTGGGATGACTCCTCCAAAGAAGAAACGCGTTCTTCCAGCGGGGCCGGGGCAGCTGCGGCAGGAGTACCCGGCGCGGACGCGCTCCGGGTGGCTTGCAACTCCTTGCGCAACTGTTCCGTCTCGGCGCGGTACTGCCCGGCTTCGGAACGCAGTTCGACCACGGCGGTGCGCAATTCGCGCACCTCGGCTTGCAACTCCCGCACTGCGTCGGTCATTGCATCCGCTGGGTGGTGCTGCCGGTGAACTGGTGGTTTGGGTCCAACCATTCATGCTGCCCGAAAGAAGAAGCAATCCCATCGTGCCGAATTTTCTGATCCGGCCAGGCAAACCATTCTTGCGTTTCACAATTCGCCTCCCCGCAGAAAAAGTGCCGGAGACTCGCCGGGCACGCCCAGGTGAACCTCTGGCGGCGGACCGAGCCTCTGTTCCGAAATGCTACTCCGATTGTGACTGCTCGGTACGAGCCAGCGACGTACGCCCCGTTCCCCCCGGATGTCCGGCCTCGGACGAGGCCAGGGGAAGGAGCAGGCGGAAAACGGTTCCCTCGGCCGAGGTTTTTTCCACCATCACGTCTCCGCCGTGGTCCTGGACAATCTTTTGCACTACGGTAAGCCCCAGTCCGGTCCCGTTTTCCTTGCCGTGACTGATGAAGGGCTCAAACAGTTGTCCGCGAATCAACTCCGGGATGCCACGCCCGTTGTCGCTGACGCGGATCTCGACTCCGCCCCGGACTTCCTTCAGTCCCACATGGATCAGGCCGCTCTCGGGCACCACCGCCTCGCAGGAGTTCAACAGCAGGTTATAGAGAGCGCGCTCCAGCTTGCGGGGATCGAACCATCCCGAACTGCTGCCTTCCTGACTGAACGTAATACGCACGGGATGGAATTCCGGATGCGTACCGATGGCCTGCACCACGCGTTCGACCGAGTCTTTGACGTTGCCGTAGGTCCGGCCGCAAGGACTCGCGGGTGCGCGAAAACTCCAGCAGCGAATCGATGAGATCGGTCATCTGGTTGACCGCCACTCGAACTTCCTGGTAAAGCTCTTCCCGTTGATCGGAAGACAGCCGGCTCTCACAGAGGAATTCCGCGTTGGCCACGATGGCCGCCAGCGAATGCCGCAAATCATGGGAGATCGAACTGGCCATGCGTCCAATGGTGGCCAGTCGCTCCGCCTCCAGCAACTCCTGTTGCGTCTTCTGCAGGCTGGCCCGCATGCGGTTGAAGGCCCCGGTCACTTCCGCGACCTCGTCGCCTCCATGGGAGTCCAGGGCGTAAGTAAAGTCGCCCTTCTCCAGAGCGCGAACGCCTGCGACCAGGTTTCCCAGCGGCCGGGTGAAGGTGTGCGAAATAAAGAACACCAGGGCGCTGCCCCCCAGCACCGCGGCCAGGCCCAGGGCCAGCAGCAGGCGGTTCAGGCTGTCGAGAAAGGCAGTCGCCTGGTCGTAGGACTTGAGCACGCTCAGCCGCACGGAAGGATTTCTGGCGCCGGCCAGCTCCAGCGAAGTAATCAGGAAGCGTTCGTCGCCGAGTTGAATTTCCTCCGGCTCCGACACTCCAGACGCCGAATGAAGCACGCGCTGCCGGCCCAGTTCCGATTCCTGCATCGGGGACAATGTGGTCTTCACCACGGTATCGCCGTAGTAAAACGCCACCTGGCTGGCCGCAATCCGGCCGACCTGCGAGGTCAGCCGCTCATCGATTTCGTAGCCGATCACCAGAAAGCCCAGCAGGTGGTTCTCCTCGGCGGGGCCAAAATAGATGGGCCGGAGAAAAACCTCGTAAAGATGCTGGCCGCCAAACCACCAGTGCCCCGAACTTTCATCGCTCAGGGTCCCGGCCAGTGACTGCTGGGCCATCTCACGGGTCAGGCCGGGAGACGCGGTGTGCAAAGCGACCACGCGGCCGGTCCGGTCGGCCAGGATAAACAGATCGCTGCCCGCCAGCTGCCACAAACCGCTGGATGCATCCTGAATGGTGGCCTCATGCTGCGTGGTCATCAACGCCCGCAGGTTGGGCAGGTCCGCCAGCAACTCGGCGGAGTGCATCAGGGTAAGTTCACGTTCCCGTTGAAAGTTCTGGAAGGTACTGACCGAATTGCGCAAGTCGGCGAAGATTTCCCGCCTGACCTGCTTCTGCACGCTGTGCCGCACCAGCAGAAGGCTGGTACAGGTAAGTCCGGCGGAGATCAGCAACATGGAGAGCAGAAACTTGGTGCGCATCCGAAGTTTCAGCATGAGCGCTCTCTCCCGCTGCCGGTCGTTCCAGCTCAATCTTCCTGGCTCAATCACGGTACAAATTTGTAGCCCATGCCGTGCACCGTTCGGAAGTGTACGGGATTGGCCGGGTCCTTCTCCAGCTTCTGCCGCAGCTTCAGAATGTGATTGTCCACGGTGCGGGTGGAGGGATAATTCTGATAGCCCCAGACTTCATTCAGCAGTTCGTCGCGCGAAATCACGCGCTCCGCATTCCGCATCATGAATTTCAGGGTCTTGAATTCCTGGGCTGTAAGCGCGATGGGCTGGCCGTCGCGGGTCACTTCCATCTTGGTGAAATCCACGGAGATGCCATCGAAACTGTTGACCTCGCTGGTCGCGGACCGCGTGCTGCGCCGCAGCGCCGCCCGCACCCGCGCCAGGAGTTCTCGCGGACTGAACGGCTTGGTCACATAGTCGTCGGCGCCGAGCTCGAGCAGCAACACTTTGTCGGAGACGTCGCTGGCCGCACTGAGCACGATCACGGGAAGGGTGGGCGCCTGCAGCTTGATCTCCCGGCAAACATCCCGCCCGGACATGGCCGGCAGCCGGAGATCGAGGACGACCGCGGACGGGGTGGTGGCACGATACGCTTCCAGCGCCGATTTGCCATCCGCGCTGATTTCGACCGCGAAGCCTTCCGCTTCAAACAAACGCTTGAGCGCCTTCTGGACCGCCCGGTCATCTTCGACCACCAGAATCCGTTCCATCGGCCCCCCAGAATAAGGAACACCCAGGCGCGGCATGGACTCGCCACGCTGCGTGGCCGGACCGTGGTTCTGTTCCACTCTCATCGCCTGTGCTCCGCGCTCCCCGGGCAGGGATTGCCCATCAAGCTTACTACCACTCGATTGATATCTAAGGCCTTCAGCCTTTTGTTGACAATTTTTTTACAACTGGGGAAGCGCGTGAATCGAGGCGACTTCCAGCCGGAAAAGCAGGTCCCTCGACTGCGCTCGGGATGACAGGCAGCACGGAACCAGTCCACATTGTCATCTTGAGCGCAGGCGCGGCAGGGATCCAATCGACATTGTCATCTTGAGCGCAGGGGAGGAACTCGCTTGCGAGTTCTTCCCCGGAGTCGAAAGACCTGCTGTCGCCTGCGTCATCCGTGCACTCAGCCGCCGCCAGGGCCGCTATTCCGCCACGAACAGGTTCTCGGCGAAGGGCCATTCCTGATCGATCCACTGCGCCTTGCAGAAAAAGCCCGCTTCCCTGGCGATCCGGGACATCTCTTCCGGACAATACTTGTGGCTGCTCTCGGTCCATATCGTCTCCCCTCCGAGAAAGGACACCGTCAGCCCCGCCCGGGGAATCGTGACACGTCTGCTCTTGCCGTGACCGCAGATGCATCTCCACGCTGCGCGCCTCGGGATTGAACCGGGCGACGTGCTCAAACTGCTCCAAAGCAAAGTCCGCATCCAGTTCCCGATTGATGCGCGCCAGCAGGTTCAGGTTGAACGCCGCCGTCACGCCCAGCGGATCGTCATAGGCCGCCAGCAACTGCGGTATCGGTTTTTCCAGGTCGGTGCCCAGTAACAGCGAATCGCCGGGTTGCAGGATGTATCGAACTTCCCGGAGGAACTTTGCCGCCGCCGGCCGGTCGAAGTTTCCAATCGTGCTGCCCAGGAACAGCACCAGCAGATTCTGTCCTTCACGGCGCCGCGCCGCCACTTCAACCAGGCCATCCAGATATTCGCGCTCGAAGCCCACGATGCTCATGGAATCGATGTCGCCCAGTTCGCGCTCGCACATAGCCAGGGCGGTCGGTGAAATTTCGATGGGAAAGTAAGAAACATGCTGCCGCCGGCAAAGCGCTTTCAGCAGCCAGCGCGTTTTCTTTCCGCTGCCGCTGCCCAGTTCGGCCACGGCCACCGGCCCCGGCACCTGCTCCACAATCTCGTCGGCATGGCGCCGCAGCAGGCGCTCGTCCGCCCGGGTCAGGCCGTACTGCGGCAGAACGCTGATGACTTCAAACAATGCCGATCCGACATCGTCATAAAGATACTTGGAAGGCAATTCCTTCTGCCCGGCTTTGGTGAGCCCGGCGCGCACTTCCGCGGCAAATTCCAGCCCCGGGTCGGCAGTGATGGCATGCGTCAACATGAAGTGCCCCTTGTGATTCATTTAATTCCTCACGCAGCGGAATCCCGCATACACATACTGGTAGTGCGGCTGGAACCAGTTCCGGAAAGACCGGCGAAGCATGCTGCCCGCCGTGCGGGCGCTGCCGCCCTTCATCACATAATGTTCACCATCGAAAAAATTCGCCGAATAGCCAGGATAAAATTCGAACGGCTCAAAACCGGGGAACGGGCCGAACACGGTGGCCGTCCACTCCCATCCGTTGCCCACCAGGTCGGCAACGCCGAATGCGCTCTGGCCTTGCAGAAAAGCCCCGACCGGCGTGGGGTCCCAGCTTTCGAAATCGAAGTTGCCGAACCTGCGGTCGGGAGCGTCCGCGCCCCAGGGGTATGGCCGCTCCGTCCCCTCCGGCGTGCCGTAAGCCGCCCGATGCCACTGCGCTTCGGTGGGCAAAGCCTTTCCCGCCCAGCGCGCGTAAGCGCTGGCTTCCGCGTGGCTCACATAAACCGGCCAGTCCATCGGGAGGGGCACGTTCTCGAACATGGTCCGGTACTGCCACTCGCCGTCAACGCGATTCCAAAAGACCGGTCGCGAAATATTCTGCTCCGTCTTCCACTTCCAGTCAGCCTCATGCCACAAGGCCTGATTCTCATAGCCGCCTGCATCGATGAACTGGAGATACTCGCGGTTGGTCACTTCGTATTGATCGATGGAAAATGCGGGCACCGCGACGCTGTGCGCTTCGTACTCGTTGTCCCATCCAAAAACGTTCGCGTCCCGCCGTGAAAGGCCAAGCGTCGCCTGGCCCGCCGGAATCTCAATCATTGCGGGTTCAACCGGACGCAACACCAGTTCCGGCAAACGCGGCTTGCGCACCTTGTTGTCAAACGGCAACTGGTGCAGCATATAGGCCAGCGTTTCCGCGTGCATCAACCGGTGCTCAATGGCCACGCGGAGCAGTTGGCTGGGTGAAAATCGCTCCTGCCCTCGGAGTTGCGACCACGTTCCCGCCAGCCCCTCATCCAGGGCGTGCCTGGCCTGGCGCACATAGTCACGGACCTGCACCAGAGAGGGCCAGGCGGACGGCTGGTCTGAAGGCAACCCGCCATCGACCGGGTCAATGCCAAAAGCAAAAAGATTGTCGAATTCCGAATGAAAACTGGTCCGCCCCAGGACCCGCTCGCGCAGCAGGTTCCAGTCGAACGCTTCCAGGTGTCCCACGTAAAAAACGATGCGATGTCTTTCTGGAATCGGCCGCTGGTAGAGGAACTCGGGCTTGACCTGCTGGAACAGGCGGTCGGTTTCGGCACGCGCCTGCTGCAGACGGGCAAGGAGTTTGTGTTGGACCTCGGTTCTGTCCTGCGCGGCGAGCATTGCGGACCTCCCGGTTCTGGCAGGGGCAGTTGGCCCCGGCGGGGTCGTAGGCTAGAGATACTGAGATGATTAAACCGCCGGAAAGTTGCTCACTTTGTTGCGATTCGAGGAAATTGGGGAAGACGTCAAAATAGGCGGGCGCAGCCTGCCCTGAGCCATGTCGAATGAACGCACGCCAAACAGCCG
Source organism: Terriglobia bacterium (assembly GCA_963699935.1). Lineage (GTDB taxonomy): Bacteria > Acidobacteriota > Terriglobia > Terriglobales > Acidobacteriaceae > JAIQFF01. The sequence continues at coordinate 285,144 of CAVOVU010000006.1, read as the reverse complement.
GCGAGAGGCCGGCATTACAAAATTCGATGCCAGATTCGCAGCCCTAGACCGAAACCGACTGGTAGTCCTCGTAAGCGCCTTTGAAATCGGTGATCTGGTGGTTGCCCTCAAAGTGCCAGATGCGGTTAGCCACCTCATCGATCAGGTCTTCGTCGTGGGTGCACAACAGCACGGTCCCCTGATAGCGCTGTAAGGCGATGTTAAGCGCGTTGATCGATTCCAGGTCCAGGTGGTTGGTGGGTTCGTCGAATACCAGAACGTTCGCCTTTTGCAGCATCAGCTTGCAAAAAATCAGCCGCGCCGCTTCTCCGCCGGAAAGCACTTCAGTGCGCTTGTCGCCGTCCTCGCGGGGAAACAGCATCTGCCCGAGCAGGCCGCGAATCTCTTCGTTGGACGCGCCAGGGTCCCACTGATGAAGCCATTCGAAGGCCGTCATCCCAGGCTGGATCAGCGCCCTGTGGTCCTGGGCGAAATATCCCACCGCCGCTTCATGCCCCCAGATAACCTTCCCGCCGGTAAGAAAGGGGCCGTCGTACCCGCTGGTCTGGCGCAACTCAGCTTCTGGGACTGTCGGAGAATTCGCCAGCAGCGCATTCAGCAGCGTGGTCTTGCCCGCGCCGTTGCGGCCCATCAGTGCGATTTTTTCTCCGCGCACAATGCTCGCGGTAAAGCCTCGCACCACTTCCGTGTCGCCGTACGATTTGCGTCACGCCTTCCAGTTCCAGAATGTGCTTCCCGGAAGGCCGCTTCTGCTCAAACTTCAGGTAAGGGCGCTGGATGTTCGACCGCGCCAGCTCCGTAACCTGCAGGCGCTCCACTTCCTTGCGCCGCGACTGCACCTGGCTGGAACGGGTACCGGCGGAGAAACGCGCGATGAACTCGTTGAGCTGGGAAATTTTCTTTTCGCGCTGCGCGTTCTGCGATTCAATCTGCGAGCGGATCTGGGTCTTGGCCACCACCATGTCATCGTAAGTGCCGGTATAAGTGATGATAGTTTGGTAATCGATATCGGCGATGTGGGTGCATACCCGGTTGAGGAAATGACGATCGTGCGAGATCACGATCACCACGCCGTCATACTGATTCAGAAAGCCCTGCAGCCAGTGGATGGAGTCCAGATCCAGATAGTTGGTAGGTTCGTCGAGCAGCAGCGCCTGGGGATGTCCAAAAAGCGCCTGGGCCAGCAGCACGCGCACTTTCTGCCCGCCCTGCAGTTCGCCCATTTTCCGTTCGTGCAGCGCATCGGGAATATCCAGGCCTTCGAGCAGGATGGCCGCGTCACTTTCAGCGGTATAGCCGTCTTCCTCGCCCACAACTCCTTCGAGCTCGCCCAGTTTCATGCCGTCCGCATCGGTCATCTCCGGCTTGGCGTAAATCCGGTCGCGCTCTTCCATGGCCGCCCACAAGCGCTTGTTGCCCATGATGACGGTGTCAAGAACGCGATACTTGTCGAAGGCAAACTGGTCCTGGCTCAAAACTCCGAGCTTTCTGGGACGCACGACAGTTCCCTTCTGCGGCTCGAGTTCGCCGGTCAGCAGGTTCATGAACGTGGATTTGCCGGCGCCGTTCGGCCCGGTCAGGCCATAGCGCTTCCCCGGCGTGAAGGCTGTGGAGACCTCGTCAAACAGAACTTTAGCGCCGTAGCGCATCGACACATTACTGACTGAAATCATGATATTTACGGGAACTGCGGAAAATTGCCCTAAGGCGGGGACGCAGCTTCTTTATTAAGAATATCACGAGCCTGACGGTGCCCCATTCATTTCGCGCCTTATGCGAAATGAGTGGGGACCAACCGGGCCGAATGCCTCTCTACGGCTTCTCCCACTTGCCGGATTCCGCCGAACGGAAAAGGGCTTCCATCACCGCCATGTTTTTGATTGCATCCTCAAGCGGCACCGGCACCTCACTCCCCTCCAGCACAGCCCGGGAAAAAGCGTCGCCTTGAATTGTGTACTGGTCGCAGACAAGAAATTCCTCCGTCGTAATGCCGCCGCCGAAGACGTCGCGTCCGTCGTCGATAAAAATCCGGCAGGGCCGGTCAGGCGGAGCGTTGAAAGGTACCTCAATCTCAATGCGTCCCTTGGTCCCGAAAAACTGGCTGCGCTGGTAGGGCACCAGCTGCATGCTGCAGGTAAATGTGGATTGGCCCGAGGGAAAATCGAGCATGGCCGAAGTCAGCCGGTCAACCTTCATTTGGGGATCGCGTTCCACCAGTCCCAGCACTCGCGTGGGTTCTTCTCCGAACACGAAGCGCGATGTGTTGATGGGATAGCACCCGATATCCATCACCGCACCGCCGCCATACGCAGGAATATTGCGGATATTTTTAGGGTCGTTGTTGAAGTAACTGAAAAACCCCGTGGCCGCGCGCAATTGTCCAATCCGGCCCGACGCCACCAATTCGCGGACGCGCAGCCATTGCGGATGGGTCCGCACCATGAACGCCTCGCCGATCTTCACTTTGGCGCGGTCCCGCACCGCCAGTAGCTGGCGGGCTTCCGCCACGGTCAGGCTGAGCGGCTTCTCGCACAACACGTGCTTGCCGGCTTCGGCCGCCTTGATCGACCAGGGAACGTGCAACTGGTTGGGAAGCGGATTGTAGATCGCGTCAATCTGCGGATCAGCCAGCAACTCTTCATACGATCCGTAGGCCTTGGGAATGCCGAGTGCGCGGGCCGCCTCTTCGGCTTTGCCCCGGTCGCGTGAGGCAATTGCGGCCACTTCGCACAGCTGGCCCTTTTGCATGCCCGGTATGACTTTCTTTACCGCGATCTTCGCCGCGCCCAGGACTCCCCATCGAACCTTGTTTGCCATAGGCGGAACATGATAACGGAAACTCTACGAAGGCAAAAATGGCAGCATCGCTCCGCGCAAGGCGTCATCCTGAGCTTGCGAAGGATCCGGCGCGCAGCGGATGTGCTCCCCGGGCAAACTGTGCCGCTGATGCACCCCAGATCCTAGGAAGTAAAGTTCCTCAGGATGACGGCCGCGTGGGTGCGTGGCCGCGCAGAGATTGGTAATCAACAGACGATTACTTTCGGCTCAAAACTCCCGGATTACACAAAACGTTCGGTAGGTTATTCTTGGTCATGCCGCTATGCGCTCCAGCCCGGGACCAGCAGCTTATCCAGATTGTAGATGCGGCCCTGGACGATGCTTTCCAAAAGAGCCGCCAGTGGCTGGCTTGCAAGCCGGGTTGCTCGCAATGCTGCGTGGGGGTTTTCGCCATTAATCAACTCGACGCCATCCGCCTGAGAAAAGGCCTGGCGGAACTCAAACAGAAAGATCCGCAGCGTGCAGGTCGCATCCTCGAACGCGCCCATGCTTCCGTCGCGCGCCTTTCGCCGGATTTTCCCGGCGATCTCTCCACCGGATTGCTGAACGACGATGACTCCGATGAAGCCTGCAGCCACTGGGATGAGTATGGCAACAGCGAGACCTGCCCCGTGCTCGACCCCGAAAAGGGCACCTGTGAACTCTATGAGTCCCGCCCGGTAATTTGCCGCACCTTCGGGCCGGCGCTCACCTCGGAAAACGACCTGGGACATTGCGAGCTGTGTTTTATCGGCGCCACGGAAGAAGAAGTGATCGCCTCTGAAATGCACCCCGACCCGGACAATCTTGAAGAAGCGCTGCTGAACGAACTCGAGCAGACCACGGGCGCGAAGGGGGAAACGATCATTGCGTTCGCGCTGGTCAGGGGTTAAGCAACAAATGAAGATGATCTCGCTTCGAGCAGGAATTCGCGAACAGCGCTGACCGGGAAGACCCGGCACTGTCATCCTGAGCGGAGGTTTTCCCTTCGCTTGCGAAGGGAAAGCCGGAGTCGAAGGACCCCTACCCAACGTTGATTGCGGTTGAACCTGGAATCTCCGCGATGCGCACGCTCGCATACGCCTGTATCGAGCAATAGGGGTCCTTCGACTCCACGACTGCTTCGCGAAGCGAAGCAGTCACTCCGCTCAGGATGACAAACTTGGGAGTTGGAAAGCGGTCTGATCGCGGCGTGCGGGCGGCGAATCTCGGATTTCCAGGCGCTTCTCAACTCTTCTTCTTTTCCAGTTCGGCCCAGCGCCGGTAAAGTTCATCAACCTGGCCCTGCGCTTCTTCCATCTCGGCGTGCGCGCTCAGAAGACGCGGACCGTCGCTGGCAATCCCCGGGTCTTCCAGTTGCTCACGTTTGGCCTGCAATAGTTCTTCGGCCGCCGCAACCCGCTCTTCAATGCTTGCGTATTCCCGGGCTTCAAGATACGAAAGCCTGCTCTTCGCCGGAGTTCTTCCTTCAGAACTTTCGGAGCGAGCGGCTGGACGCGTGGGAGTTCTTCGCTGATTCCCTTCCCTCCGCCTGCCAGACCTCCCACTGCGAGTAGTCGGCAAAGCTTTCCGCGCCGCCGCGTCCATCCAGGCCCAGAACGATGGTGGAAACGCGATCGAGCATGTAGCGGTCGTGCGTAACCAGCACCAGCGATCCTTTGAACTCGAGCAGACTTTCTTCCAGGATTTCAAGCGTTGGAATGTCGAGATCGTTGGTCGGTTCATCCAGCAGCAGCACATCCGCCGGCTGAAGCATGAGTTGGGCAATCAGCACGCGCGCCCGCTCGCCGCCGGAAAGGCGCTCCACAGGCTGGTTGAGCTGCTCCCCGGTGAACAGAAACTTCGCCGCCCACGACGCCACGTGAATCACCCGGTCCTGATAAATCACCGAATCGCCTTCCGGAGCCAGCGCGCGGCGCAGGGTCACATTCGAATCGAGCTCGCGGGTCTGGTCGAAGTACACGATGCGCAGCCACTCCGCCCGGCGAATCTCGCCGCCGCCGGCGGTCAACTCTCCACGCAACAGACGCAGCAAAGTAGTTTTGCCGCTGCCGTTCGGCCCGACCAGTCCCACCCGCATCCCGGCGGTGATCACAAAATTGAGCTTCTCGAACAAGCAGCGGCCTTCGATCTGGTAAGCCACATCTTCCAGTTCGATCAGCCGCTTGGTCTTTCGTTCGGTTGCCGAAAAATCGATTTGCGCCGTGGCCGTGCGGGTCCTGCACGTTCAGGTCGGCGAGGTCTTCCATCAGCTGACCGGCTTTGCTGATGCGCGCCTTGGACTTCCGGGTGCGCGCCTTGGCGCCGCGGCGAAGCCACTCAATCTCATTGTGGACCAGGTTTTCCAGCGCTTCCTGCCGCTTCGACTGGGCATGCAGAAATTCTTCCTTCTTCTCCAGGAACGTGCTGTAGTTTCCCCGCACCCGAAGAATGCCATCGGGATACACGCGGCTCAGCTCCGCCATGTCGGTGGCAATATTTTCCAGAAAATAGCGGTCGTGACTCACGATCACGCTGGCGAATGAGGCTTGTGCCAGCAGCTCTTCGAGCCACTCGATTCCCTCCAGGTCGAGATGGTTCGTAGGCTCATCCAACAGCAGAATGTCCGGCGCCTGCACCAGCGCCTCGACGATCGCCAGGCGCTTCTGCCACCCCCCGGAAAGAGCTGCGGCTTCGGCGTCGAGGTCTTCGAAACCGGCGCGGCCCAGGGTTTCCGCAAAGCGCGTCCCGCGCTCGGTGGCGTGAACTGCGCCCCGCTCCATGGCATTTTCAGCCACGGACCGCACCGTGGCTCCGGACTCAAATTTGGAATCCTGCTCCACGTAGCTGACCCGGAGCCGCTTTCGGAAAGCCACTTCCCCGCTGTCCGGATCTTCGGTGCCGGCCAGAATTCGCAGCAGGGTAGATTTGCCGGAACCATTCGGGCCAATCAATCCGATCCGGTCGCCATCGGTGACCGTAAAAGACACGTTCTGAAAGAGCGGATTCGCTCCAAAGGCCTTCGAAATTTCCTGAACATTAATGATCGGCGGCAACGGCTGGCGGTCTCCCAAGTCTCTCTCTGAGATTATCAGCTAACGACTTTCGATGAATTACTTCACGAAGGTCAGTCCGTGAGGCACCAGATGAGGGAAAACATAGGCATACAGCATCACGATGATTCCCACGATCGCGCCCAGCGCCACCGAATGCCACACGACAAAACGAAAAATGACGCCTTCATTCCCCACCTGGTTGGTGGCGGCGGTGGCGATGGTAATGGACTGCGCGTCCACCATCTTGCCCATCACGCCCCCTGCGCTGTTGGCGGCGCACATCAGCACGGGATCGATGCCGAGTTGCTGCGAGGTGATGCGTTGCAAACTCCCAAACAGCGCATTGGATGAAGTGTCGCTCCCGGTCAAGGCCACGCCGAGCCAGCCCAAAAAGGTGCCGAAGAATGGATACGCCCAGCCGGTGCGGGTGAAAGCCAGGCCCAGCACGGCATCCAGCCCGGAATAGCGGGTCACGAAGCCCAACCCCAGCATGAACGAGATGGCGATCACCGCCAGTCGCATGCGCAGCAGCGTATGCCAGAAAGTCTTGCCCAGTTGGATCGGCGAGAGACCGAGCAGCAGACCCGAAATAATGGCGGCTATAAAGCACCCCGTGCCGGTGGCTGACAGCCAGTTGAAGTCATAGCGCGCCGCTTCCGGGGCAGGCTTGTCCACCACTGGCGAGGCCCGATAAACCGCATTGTGCAAATAGGGCACGTCCCAACCCGGCGGCCCGGGCCGCACTTTGCCATCCGCTTGCACCACCCTGAATGCTGGAGTGACCCGGTTCAACATCAACTTGACTCCGGGCAGGCCCCAGACCAGCACCACGACCGACAAGATCGCGAACGGCATCCAGGCTTTCAGAACTTTGGCGAACGGATAAGAGCGGACCGCCAGGTTCTCGTCGAAATCTTCAGCCGTCCACTCGCCGCCGAACGAGTCAGCGATTCCCCGGGCCGGCGACGCTGCCGGTCTGGTCTTTTCGTCATAGTCGAATCGCCAGATTTTCTTCGGCTTCCAGAACTTGAGGAAGGCGACCGTGGCGACGATCGAAATTACTCCGCCCATGATGTCCACCAGGCTGCTGTCCACATAGTTCGACCAGAAAAACTGGGTCAGGGCAAACGAAACACCTACCACCAGGATGGCGGGAAAAACTTCAAAGGTCTCGCGCCAGCTCACCAGCGTACGAACCAGCCAGAACGGCACAATGACCGCGGTAATAGGCAGGATGCGCCCGATGGTCGCGCTCAGGTCCGATTCCGGCAGGCCGCAAACCGCCGCCAGGGTGTGGATAGGAATCCCGATGCCGCCCCAGGCCACCGGCGCGGTGTTGGCGATCAGGTTCAGCGCCGCCGCATGAAACGGCCTGAAGCCCAGCCCGATCATCAAAGCGCCCGCGATGGCGACGGGCGCGCCGAATCCGGCTGCGCCTTCGATGAATGCGCCAAAGCAAAATGCCACCAGCAGCACCTGCAGGCGCCGGTCGGCGGTGATGCCGGCAACCGATTCCTTCATGACTTCGAACTGGCCGGTTGCCACGGAAATGTCGTAGAGAAAGACCGCCGCCAGAACGATCCAGGCAATCTTCAGCAGGCCAAACGCGACCCCGTATCCGAAACTCATCGCCGCCAAAATCACCGGCATCTTAAAAAATACGACCGCCACGAATCGCAGCTGTCATTGCGCCCGCGATGGCACACCAGTGTGGCTTGACCTTCAGTCCAACCAGCAGTCCAAACAACACAAAGATGGGCAGAGTCGCGACCAGCGTGGAAAGCCACCATCGCCCAAAAGGATCGTAGATCTGGGTCCAGTGCACGATCCGCCCTCTTTCAGAGAAGAACTAGTGATTTCCTTCGTGTACCTTCGTGTCCTTGGTGGTTAAAGCTTTTAAAAAAACCATGAACCACGAAGGACACGAAGGTACACGAAGGAAATCAGCGCCAGCTGGTTGGCACATCCACATATGACCGGTCGAGTGCCGCAATGGATGTACACCCCAGCAGTTTGAGGGTGCGGTCCACATCAACCCGCAGGATTTCGAGAGCGCGGGCAACGCCCGCTTCACCCGCGGCGGCCAGGCCGTAAGCATAAGCGCGCCCGCAGAGAACGGCTTTCGCACCCAGGCAAATCGCCTTGACGATATCGGAGCCGCGACGAATCCCGCCATCCATCAACACTTCGACCTGCCCGCCGACTGCCGCCACCACTTCGGGCAGCGCCCTTAACGACGGAGATACGCCGTCGAGCTGGCGTCCGCCATGATTCGAGACCACCACCGCGGCAGCGCCCGCATCCACGGCGCGACGGGCATCGTCGCCGGTAAGCAGGCCCTTGATCACGATCGGGCCGGGCCAGTGCTGGCGAATCCAGCCCAAGTCGTCCCAGGTCACAGCCGCACGGGCCAGCGCGGCCGCAACATCAATCAGCTCCATCGGCCCCTTCCCCGGAATGACCACGTTCGGCAGCCGGGAGAGACCGCCGTCGAGCAGGTAACTGACCAGCCATCCCGGACGCGCCAGCATTTGCGGGAGAAATGGAATCTTGGATAGCAGGCTGCCGCCCATCAGTTCTTTCATGCCATTGCGGAAGTCGCGCTCGCGCATTCCCGCCACCGGCGTGTCGATGGTGACCACCAGGGCGGCGCAGCCCGCCACCCGGGCCCGCTCAATCACGGCTTCCGAAGCCTCTCGGCCTCCCATCAAATACAGCTGAAAGCACACTGGTCCAGAGGACGCAGCCTTGACGTCTTCCACCCGGTGTCCGGAAATGGTCGAGAGAATGTACGCCGTGCCCGCCGCGCCGGCAGCCCGCGCCGCGCCCTTTTCGCCATCGGGATGCATGAGGCGGCTGTAACCTACGGGGGCCAACAGCGCCGGAAATGAAACCTCGAAGCCCAGCACGCGCGTCCGCAAATCGCAAGGGGATAACGGCACCGCATAGCGCGGCCGGAAGGTGACGTCGTCAAACACTCGGCAATTCTCGCGCAGCGTGACTTCGCCGTCGGCGCCGCCATCGAGATAATCGAAAACCGGCCGGGGCAATCGAAGTTGGGCCAGGGGCCGGAAATCCCCGATGCCGACCACATGCGGAGAGGCCACTGCCCGCGATCCTCTGCTCATCGCCTGCTCCCCGCAGGAAAACCAGTTGGCTCCATTCGTGCCCCCGCTCTGTCAACGGATTTTACTGAAGCACGCGATTATACCGGAGAGCCCGTGCAATGGCGCGAAACGCAGAGACGCCCGGGGTAGTAAGTCAGTTCCACAATCAACCAGCACAAATCATGCACCACCAGGGACACGAAGTATCACCAGGCCTTCCATTCTCAGTATCTCCTTCGTGTACCTTAGCGACCTTTGTGGTTAACGGTTTTGAGAGCTGTGATATGACTAAAAGTTCATTCCGCAGATGATGGTGATCAATGACCAGATTTTTCAGGTCTCTCTCTTTCTGGCTGCTTGTCATTTCAAAGGCCAGCCTTCCGTCTCTTGCCGTCGCCCAAAATCCGCCTGCACGGCCGATCAAGTACGCAACTGAATATGACTGGTCGATGCGTCCGTCGGAAGAACCAGGTCAGGCGGACGCCGGGACCGTTCGTCTCGCCTCCTGTCCTGCTGGCGTAAAGGGAAACGAGCCCGAATATTGGGTCCTCATCAACGCCTCGGAGCCCGTCAAGGTCACGGGCGGAACCTGCGCCGGAGACGGCCGCCCCGGGACCCTGCAATTTGCCGGCAGGCGCGCTCATGTCGCGGGAGAAACTCTTTCGAGCGCATCCGGCGGACTTCAGGAAGCTATTATCGCAGCGCGCTACGCCCCCACCAATCCTTCCGGCACTCCGCAGTCCGGCGTGGTAGTGGTGCCTCCGAAAGAATTGAAGGCCTTCGCGCGAGTCTCGATTCGCTCTTCCAACCTCACCGTGGATTTCTCCGGCTCCATTCTTGAATGCTGGATGGACGACGCCTGCATCTTTGTCGGCGACCCCTCAAACTCCAACGCCTATCAGGACATTACCCTGATCAATCCTCGCGGGCGTCCCACCATTGCGCACGGGCAAAAGCCCTTCATTGAAGTGAACGCGCAGAAGACCCGGCTGTTTAACGTTTCCACCCGGGTCCCGCTGAAGGGTGGAAGCTTTGGCAGCTACGTGCAGGTGGACGACGACGAATCCTTCCTGCTGGATGGACTGGATACGAGCCTGGGGAACGTAGGTGTGCGCTGCGATGCCGCCGTCTGCGATCCCGTGATTTACGCGCCCGGGTCTTTTCGTACTTTCCCCGGCGTGGGCTGGCTGAAGAACCTGAATATCTCGCTGCAGTGCGGGGGCAATGGAATTGACTGGCAGGCGGGCAATACCTTGCGAATTTCCGACAGCGTAATTCAGGGCTTTGCGCAATACGGCGTTCGCGCCGGCGTGCAGCGCGGCGGATACGGCGGTTTTGACCTGACCAACGTGTACCAGGAAGTCGGCAACTGTGCCAATCCGTTGGGCAAAATTGGGCAAGCCGGGGTGATCGCGCAGGGCAGCAGCGTGAAGATTCAAGGCGGAGAAGCTCCCAATGGATCGGTTCCCGTATTTGCCCGGACCGGAAAGACGGATTACCGCTACTACATTGTCGCGCGACACCCCAAACATGGGGCCTCAAACCCCCTGTACGCCGGCAGGGCGCTGACCAGTGGAACCGGCAATATCGTGGTGACCACTCCCGACATCAGCGGTGCCACCAGCTTCGATCTGCTGCGGGTAACTCCAGTTGCAGGGGCGCGCGAGCAGGCGCCTTATGGCGACGGGAACTATGCCGTGCTGACCAACGTTCCCCGCAGCTCAACCTGCTCAAATAAAGTTTGCACCTTCACCGACACCCAGGCTCCGCTGCAGCCTTACAGCGTGGCGGTCCCGAGCTACTTTCCCCTGCTCGACTTCTGGCCGGGAAACCTGGTGTTGAGCGCGAGTCAGGATTCCAATAGCGTTCTCGCGGGTGCGCGGGCCTGGATGGATAGTGCTCCCTCCAGCGTGGTCGCGGTACAAGGAACCACCGCACCCGCGCTGATTTCCACGAATTGCGACGCGCTTGCTGGCTGGACGCCGCTGTGGCTGAGCTGCTATTCGGCGATGGCTCCATCGGTGTTTTACGAGCAGGGAGCGTTCCTGCTGGCGGTAAAACCCAATGCGGATGGCGGTCTGCGGACCAACCTCAAAGGCCGCATGAATTTTTCCACCTTGGGAACCGGGCCCGGTCACATCGTCACGCTCTCCGATTCCAATTTCCAGAAGACCATCGCCACCGCGAACAACCGGCCGGCGAATGATGCCAACGACGCCTTCATCGGCTACGACCAGGGGGATGGGAACCCGATGAACGTCGGCATCAGCTTCGGCGCGCCGAAATCACTCTCGAACTACATCGGGAATGCCGGAGACGGAAAGAAATGGCTGGAGCGCCTTACCTCCAACCTCAAGATGTTTACCGTTCCAGTTTCCATTCCATCGCTCGCGCCCCGCCACGCCTCCGATCCCTGCGTGGTGGGCACGGAAACCTGGGATTCAAACTTCATCTATGTATGTGTAGCGAAAAACACCTGGAAGCGCGCGCCAGTGGCGTCGTGGTAGGAAACTTCATTGTCGTCCTGACGCTGTCATCCTGAGCAAACCCCGCTGTCATCCTGAGCGCAGAACGCCGATTCGCTTGCGAATCGGCGTTCGGAGTCGAAGGACCCCTATAGCGACAACCACAGCTTGAGTCGGAGTGGATTTTGTTCCGCAGTGTTAGCTTGCCAGCCACCCGGGCCGACGAGGAGGGAATAGGGGTCCTTCGACTGCGTTGTAGCTTCGCGAAGCGAAGCCACAACTTCGCTCAGGATGACACGCGCATGACAATAGCTCTAGGCGCCCGCCAACGCTGCATTCGCCCTGGCCGGCGTGGCAGCGCTGCCGTTCACTTTCAGCAACAGATCAGAAATGACCTGGTGATCGGCCGGCTTCGAGAAGTAGTAGCCCTGGGCAAAGCCGCAGTCCAGCGCCTTGAGCTGGTTCACTTGCTCTTCCGTTTCGGTCCCTTCCGCAACCGTCACCAGGCCCAGAGTCTGGGCCAGCATGATGATGACCTGGACAATCTTGTGGCTCTCCGGATCGCTGTCCATTTGCGAGATGAAAGCCCGGTCAATCTTCACCGAGTCCACCGGGAACTGCTGCAGGCGGCTGAGAGACGAATATCCCGTGCCGAAGTCGTCCACGCTCAGGCGTACGCCCAGTGACTTGAGTTCGTCGAGTACCGAAGCCGCCTTCTCCGGGTTTCCCATGGCAATGGTTTCGGTAATCTCCAATTGCAGATAGGCGGGATCAAGTCCGGTCTGCTTCAGGGTTTCTGCAATCCCTTTCGCGAGGTTGGGATGCGCAAACTCTTTTGAGGTAATGTTGACGCTCATGCTCAGCCCCGGCTCGGCGGGAAATTTAGCCTGCCACACGCGCAACTGCTCACAAGCCTCGCGCAGCAATATTTGATTCATGGGGATGATCAGTCCGGTCTCGTCGGCCACTGCAATAAACTCGGCGGGCGAGAGCAGGCGGTCGCCGTGCTGCCATCGGGTGAGCGCTTCGAAGCCGGTGATCCTGCCCGTCTTCAGGGAGATGATGGGCTGGTAGTGGGTCCTGAATTCACCCAGCTCCAGGCCTTTGCGAAGTTCCGTCTCCAGTTCCAGACGCCGGACCGCGCCTTCATGCATGGCGGTATCAAAGACTTCGCAGCGTGCCTTGCCCGCCCGCTTGGCCCGAAACATCGCGATGTTTGCGTCCCGCAGAAGGTCTTCCGCGTGGGCGCAAGCCGCCGTACTCAAGGCAATTCCCACGCTGGCATTTACCACAATTTCGTATCCCTGCACGGTGAAGGGCACGGCCAGCCTGCTCTGCAGCCGCTCCGCCACGCGGATGGCGTCGCTGGGGTTGCGGATGTCTTCCAGCAGGATGGTGTATTCATCGCCGCCGAGGCGGGCCAGCGTGTCGTCCTTCTGCGCTTGACCGATCTGCGGACGCGCGATGGTGTCCACTTCGCGCAGCGACGCGGTCAGCCTCAACCCGATTTGAATCAGGACCTCGTCTCCGACTTTGTGCCCCAGGCTGTCGTTGAACACCTTGAATTCGTCCACATCAATAAACAGGACGGCAAATTTGTAGTCGGTATGGCGCTTGGAAAGCACCAGGGCGCGCTGCAGCCGGTCGAGAAACAGGGCGCGGTTGGGAAGATTGGTCAGCCCGTCATGGAACGCACTGTGCGCCAGCATCTCTTCCGACCCGCTTGCGCTCGCTGATATCGCGATTCACGATCACCAGTTTTTCGGTCTTGCCCTTCGCGTCCCGGACCGCGCTGGCGGTCGATTCCAGAATGCGCCACGAACCGTCCTTGTGGCGTATCCGGTATTCCAGCCTCTGACCCTGCCCCGTGGATCGCGCCTTGTGCGCCGCCTCCAGCACGCGCTGCCGGTCATCGGGATGAATCTGCTCAATCGATGAGGTAGTCCTCAGTTCTTCCGCCGAGTACCCGAGGACGTGCTGATATGCCGGGCTGTTGTAAATGCGCTGGCCCGCGCCGTCCACCACCGCGATCATGTCCGCGGCATTTTCGGTGATCAGCTGAAACAACTGGTCGCGCTCCGCCATCCGGCGCCTCATGCGCTGCAGTTGCAAATGCTGGTAGAGGGTGTAAACGTCGAACAACAGCACCACGCAGGCCAGTCCGCGGACCCATTCCTTGAGGTCGGTCCAATATGTCCCTTCGACCTGCGGGTGTAACTGGAAGTAGGTTAACGAGACAATTCCGAAGGTCAAGACCAGAGTTACGACGACAGCCAGGCTCCATAGCCACCACTCGCGCCCTTCGATCTGCCACCCCTGGATCGGGGACGCCGCTGGCTTCTTCTGCTTAGCCGCCGGGAATTTTTCCTGACTCATGCCGCCGGTCGCTCTCTCGTCACAAAGACGATTCTAGACCGGCAAAACTGGCGCGAAAGTTACGGAAGTTTAGAACGAGTAACGCTGAACAACTTCTCTGGCCACACCGAACAGGTCGTCCCACGACGGGCCATCGATTCCATTCGGGACATCAGTGCGACGGCACCACCGGCAGGATCAGCGCCGAGGGATGCTCGGCATCGTGATAGACGGTATTGGTGGCCGAAACGTAGTTCCTGGCGAAAGCAGGATCTTCCCCGGTATTGAGATTCCGGTCGAAGCGGGGAAAATTGCTGCTCGAAATCTCCAGCCGCATCGTGTGTCCCTTGCGGAAGACGTTGCTGGTTGACCACAAATCAATCGTGAACTTGTACACCTGCCCGGGATTGATCAGGTCAGCCTTCTCCCGCGAATCGCGATAGCGGGCGCGCACAATTCCCTCCGTCAGGTTCTGCGCAAATCCGTCCGGGCCCCACATCCACCAGCTTGGCGGTGAAATCCGTGTCCACCGCCGAAGACTTGGCAAAAAGTTCGAGGCTGACCGGCCCGGTGACTTCTGTGTCCTGGGCGAAGGCAGGCGTGGTATAGATCAGGACGTCGTCGCGAGCCTCCACTGCGCGCTGGTCGCGGGGACCGGGCTCCAGGTGTTTGGAATCGCAGCACAAGGGGCCGCCCATTGTGGGCACCGGATTCGACGGATCATAAACGTAGTGGTCGGCGGCCTCCGATCGCGGAGACAGCGGTGGAAAGACTGCCGTCCCCGCGCAGCGAGTTCGCGCTCTTGGTCGAGTGCAGAAAATATTTTGTGCTTTGCGCGCGGGCCAGCGGCCAGTCATCTTCTTCCCGCCACTGGTTGGCTCCCATGACGAAAATCTTTACCGGCTTGCCTGCAAACTCGTTCTGCACGCCCTTGAACAGGTAGTCGTACCACTTCAGGGTTATTTCGTCCTCATCGAACTCGGCGGCGGCCGCTCCAAAATCGACATCGCCGATCTTTCTGCCGCTTCCGGCGTGGCCTCCGATGGTCACGAACAGATGCTGCCCGCGCCTGGCCGCTTCACTCCCGCCGTGCGCCTTGATCCCCACGTAGTTGCGCAGCGATCCCCCTTGAAAAATGTCGTACCAGGCGGCCACATGAAGTATGGGGACGGTGATGTCGCCGAAGTGTTCTTCAATCGACAGCTGCTTCCAGTACTGGTCGTAGCTGGGATGGGCCAGCCAGTCGAGGAAATAGGGCGCCAGGGACGCCGTGGAAACCGGCGCCGATGCATCGGAAAAATTGAACAGGGGATAATTGGCCAGCGGCAGTTTCCACATTCCGCCAAGAGCATTGGTATTGTTGACTACACGTGCGATTGAATGTGTCCTGGGCCAGGCCCGACGTCCACGACTGGTTGAACCATTGCTCGAATGCGCCGCCCTGGTAGGTCCAGTTTTCGTGATAGTTGCTGGCGGTGACTACGGGACAAATGCCCGCCAGGTGCGGCGGATGAGCGATCGCTGCCAGCATCTGCGTTGCGCCCACATACGATCCACCCCACATGCCGACCTTGCCGTTCGAATAGGGCAACGCCGCCGCCCACTCCACCGTATCGTAGCCGTCATCCGATTCATGCTTGAAGGTGTACCACTCGCCGTCGGAAGTGTAGCGGCCGCGCACGTCCTGAATGATGACGACGTATCCTTTTGCCGCCGCCTTGAGGCCAAAGGCCGCTCCGCCGCTCTTGTTGTACGGGGTGCGCTGCAGCAGCACCGGGAACTGGCCATCCGCCTTAGGCCGGTAGATGTCGGCGCGCAGAATGACGCCATCGCGCATCGTGACCGTCACACCGCGTTCCGTCGTCACCTCGTAGGATTCAGCGGCCTGCAGCACCGTCGCCGTGAAGAGCAGGCCGAGAGCAACGCACAGAGTAGTTTTTCCCCAGAGCATGAAGCACCCCCTCTTTAGAGAATAGATAAGGTATCAACTTTTATTACTCTTGAGGAATGAAATGCACGTGCGTGATTGCACATGTTCCCTGCTTAAGCCGTACGCGGAAGTTTAGCCGGAACAAGGCCCGCCGTTCAGGCCTTCTCCCTGCGTCCTCATCACCAACTCCTCAGTTCGGCCTTGCGCCATTCTCCTGTTAGTGGCGATCTCCGACTCGAGGTTCCCTCCCAGAGGAGCTCGGTTCTCCCTGCTATACTCACGGCCGATTGCGTGCTCGCAACCGGAGGCTGGGCCTGTGCCCTTTTCTCGTGCACCCTGGTGGATGTACATCGTTGCTGCGTCCTTGCTAGGCAATTTTGCCCTGAATGTTTACGTTTACCTGTGGGGCCCCGAACCGCCATTCAGCCAGTACAACTTTGCGCGAGCCGCCCTGGTGGTCGAGGAGGTGCCGCCAAATTCGGCCGGGGACCGGGCCGGACTACAAGCCGGAGACCGAGTGCTGGCGATAGGTGGGCGCCGCGTGCTGGGCCTTGGCCAATGGGACTTGATCCGTATCAACTTTGAAGTCGGGAAGCCTTATCGACTCCAGGTCGAGCGAGATGGAAAGCCACTTGAGCGAGTCATGACACTGCAGCGGCGGTCATGGTCTCAACAAGCACAATACCAGCGCATCAGCTTTGTGCTGAACACAACAGGTGCGCTTTTGACGTTGCTGGTGGCCTTCCTGGTCGCGTTCACGCGACCCTACGATTGGGTAGCCCGGATTGGGGCGCTTTCCATCGCGCTACTGGGCGGATCCGCCTATCTCTACGGTACGGCCGCCATTATCCGGCGCTTGCCAATTTTCGTGGGGGCGCTCATCTGGTGGCCGGAAGTGGGCTCTTTCATATTTCCCGCGCTGTTCTTTGCTTTCTGCTCAATTTTCCCGCGCCAATTGTTCCGTTCCCGCTGGACCTGGCTGGCGAGCGTGCCCGCTCTTTTTTTCCTGTGGCCCATCGTTGGTTTTGCCTACTTCACATTCGTTAATCCGGCCGGCGAAAACAACACGCCGGACTGGGGCCCACGTGTCGGTGCCAGCCTTCTTTTTGCCTACGTGGGCGCCGGGTTGGTGGCCCTGATTCTGAACTACCGCTGGTTGGATGATGTCAACCAGAGGCGACGCATCCGTGTGCTGGTGGCCGGAACTCTGGTGGGTTACCTGGTTCTCGTGCCCTACGTGGTGATGAATGCCATGAGGGCGCCAGCCCACAGCAGTGTTGGGCGCGTCTTGTTCTCCTGGCCAGCACTGCTGCTGGTCAACGTCTTTTACCAAGCCTTTCCCTTGTCATGGGCGTACGCGATTCTGAGGCACCGCCTGTTCGATGTAAGGGTGATCCTCCGCCGGGGCTTGCAGTATGCTCTGGCGCGACGGGTTTTGCTCACGGTGGTTCCGGCTCTGGGTGTCCTGCTGCTGGCCGATCTGCTGTCCCATGGCCAGCAGCCTCTGCTGAAGATTCTGCATGCGCGGGGCTGGATCTATGTTGTTCTCGGAGGACTGGCCATAACGGCCTATGTGAAGCGCCAGAGCTGGCTTGAGGCCCTCGATCGGCGCTTCTTCCGCGAACGCTACGATGCGCATCGCCTGCAGCGCGAAGTGGTGGAGGAAGTTCGCGCAGCGCGCAGTTTCGGACAAGTGGCACCGGGCGTGACTGCGCATATCGAAACCGCGTTGCATCCGGAGTTTGTCAGCCTGCTGGCGCGCGAACCCGGCGAACCGAGCTATCGCAGCCTGGCAGTGGCGCCTTTGGGATTCGAACTTGCAGCACCTCTCGCGGAAAGCAAGCTGATGTCGCTGGTGCGGCTCCTCGGTAAACCGCTGGAAGTCCCGCAGACCGGATCGGGCTGGTTAAAGGAGCAGCTGCCACACGATGAAACCGCGTTTCTCCGCCACAGCCGCATTGAGTTGATTGTGCCAATCGCTACCTCCCCCGAGCGCACGGAGGCCCTGTTGGTTCTGGGATTGAAGCGCTCCGAAGAGCCTTACTCACGTGAAGATCTGGACCTGCTGGTCACGGTTGCCTCCAGCCTGGCGCTGCTGCTCGAGAAGCCGCCGGAAACGGCGGCGGTTCGAAGTGATCACTTTGCCGAGTGCCCGCAGTGCGGCACTTGCTACGACAGCGGCACAAGACAATGCGCCAGGGAGGGTGCACAACTGGTGCCCGTGATCTTTCCGCGAGTTCTGGGTGGACGCTACCAACTGGAGAGGCGTATCGGTCGTGGTCGTATGGGCACGGTCTATCTGGCTTCCGACCTTTCCCTGGAAGCCGAGTCGCGGTGAAGGTGATTCGTGATGACCTGGTGGCAGCGCGGACGCGGCTGAGCGCTTCCGCCGGGAAGTACGGTCGCCGCCAGCTTTGCTCATCCGAATGTGGTTACCGTGCACGACTTCGGAGTCGCCGCAGGCACACGTGCCTTTCTGGTGATGGAACTCCTGCAAGGGGGCACCGTACGCGAAGAGTTATCGCGTCAAAAGCGCTTCGCGGCTGCACGAGTCATTTCTGTTTTGGGAGATGCTTGTTCCGCGTTGGAGTCTGCTCATCACCGTCAACTGGTGCATCGTGACCTGAAACCGGAGAATATCTTTCTAGTGGCCGGACGCTCGGGCGAGACGGCCAAGATCCTGGATTTTGGAATCGCGAAGTTTTTGTCCACCGCTACGCTTCAGCCCACAGCAGATACTACTCCCGGCGCGGTGATGGGCACGCTACGGTACATGTCTCCCGAGCAATGGCGCGGCGGAGAACCGGCTGCGCTCTGGGATCTCTGGGCGCTGGCGGTGGTCGCTTATGAAATGCTGACCGGCACCTACCCGTTTGAGGGCCACTCTCCAGCGGATTGGCTCAGAGCAGGAGAGGCGGCAAAATTCATCCCGCTGGCTGCCAATCTACCCGAGGCCCCGCATGTCGGGCAGGAATTCTTCCAGAGAGCATTTGCCATCGACTCTGCTTTCAGGCCACGTTCGGCGGATGAATTCCACAACGAACTGCGACGTGCGCTCGGCTAGTTGTCCATCATTACCTGTGAGCCAACCATCCGCCGGTATTTTCTCGAAGGGCTACTCACCCTTGGAGAGAGGAACGCGCCCCTGCACTGCCGCGGCAGCATCCGCCGTCAAGAACGACAACAACATAGCGATGACGGCCAGCCCGAAGCGCTTTGGGCGACCGGCGGCTGATGTTTACCAATATGTAAAGTTCAACTTGTCCACCTTGACCGAGTAAGGCGTTTGCGTCTTGTTCCCGTCCATCTGGAACTTGACCGTGATGCCATACCAGTCAGATGGCGCCGTATAGGGAGCGAAAGTTCGGTCGATGTCATGGGTCACGCCGTTGAGCGTGATCGACTGGTAGTGCACTTTATTGTCGGAGGTCCGTTGAAAGCGAACGATCACGTGGTTCCAGTCATTGTTTTTGGGATTGCAGGGAACACCGGCACTCACCCAGTGGCGATTCACGTTGTCCCAGATGTCCCATGCGTGTCCGCCGGCGATCCGGCACTGCGACCCATAGATAAAACTCTTCCCGCCGAAATATTGACTGACGTCAAACTCCAGGACCTGGGCGGCGCCAATGGTGCTGGAAAAGAAATACGCGTCGTAGATGAAGTTCTTGAGGCCGGGGACCAGGGTCTTGTCCTTGTCAGGCAAATCCAGCACGGACGCCGGGCCCACCATGGGATAGCTCCACAGGACGTCGGAATAAGGCTTGGTGCCGCCGAGTTTGAAAGTAGTCGCGTCGCCCGTTTGCGTCATGGAATAGGTGACTTCCGGCTGGCAGTCGCTACAGATGTCGTACTTGGGCGCCAGTTCGCCCCAGCCTCGCCAGCCCTTGCGGGCTTGCACGTCGGTCAGCGTGTTCCCACTCTCTTCCCCACTTACCTTGACGGTTACCGGGGTAAAGGATGCGCCTCCGCAGTAGTCCCACGCCTGCACCACGGTGTTGTAGTTGCCTGGACTCAGCGACACGGTGGTATTGAGACTGTCTCCCTCGGTGACGTACACCTTTTTGTCAGGCGAAGGTGCAGAGTAGATTCCTATTGAGGCGACACCTTTGGCACAGGTCGAAGTCGCTGCCGTGGCAGCAAAACGCACCGGCGACCCCACTGTGCTGTTGTTTGCCGGAGAAGTCACAAACACTCCCGAAGCAGTGGTGACGGTGATCGGCACGGCGGTGAAACTCGAACCTCCGCAATGGTCCCATTCCTGCACTACAGTCTTGTGGCTCCCCGGGTTTAGCGACAGTTTGGTGTTAAGGCTATTGCCGTTCACGACGTACTTCAGGTCGTTGTCCACGTAGATGCCCATCGAGGCAACGCCGCGGGAGCAAGTCGTGCTGGCGCTGGCGACAAAACTTACCGGTGCGCCAACCTTGGCCCCGCTGGCGGGTTTACTCACCGTAACACCCGCCCAGGCAGAGGTCGCAAAGGCCGCAACAAGAAAAATGTATAAGCAGAGCCTGTCCATGGCTGCAGAATTTCCCCAACTTTTTGGATTTGTTTTCTTGAAGTGGGCGCTGACGACCTTCGATTACCCGAGATTCTATTGACCTGGCTCTGCAACCGCAAGGACAAAAAAACTGTCCCGCTAATCGAAAGTGCATGCCACTCCTGGGGAGAGCAGGAATCAAACCATGATGTGATGAAGCAGCCCTGCTGGAGGCGGGAGGAAGCTCAGGGCAGCAGGCCGTACACGTTCAATTGATTGACCGCGACCACGTAAACCCTGCCATCAATGACGGTCGGGACGGCGAAGACTGTTCCCCGCCCCAGCGCGTCTCGGGTAGCGTTTTGCTGTGTATTGTAGAGTTCATTCGCCAGGTTCGTTCCGTCGTAGGCATGCAGCGTGATGGTGTTGCTCAAGGTGTATTCCACCGTCCAGACGATGCCCTCGGTCGCGCCGTTTGCCGAAACCACCGGGATCGGCCCCCGGCCCTTTTGTCCGTCTCGCTGGAAGACGGTATTCGAGATCGAGGTTTGAGTGAGCTGTCCGTTGGTGAGCTGGTAAGCGCGCAGATTGCCTCCCACGGAGCCGATATAAACGAAGCCGTTCCAGTAGGAAGGAGTGCCGTAGATGCGAAGCGTATTGTTGACGTCCAGCTGGCCGCAGGGTTTGGGATTGATGAGAATTTCCTGCGGAATCTGACTATTGCTCCCCAAATTGAAATTCCCCAGGACGTCGCGGTCCAGCAGGTAGATTCGTCCTTCCTTGCTCCCACTCACCATCAGATGCGTATGCGGGCCGGCCTGGTCAGGCAGCAGCATGGGCCCTCCCGATCCGAGGTCGAGATCGTCCTTATCGATGCAATCCTGGTTGTAGGGCATGAACCAGTCCACGACGGAAAACGATCCGCCGTCCAGCTTTCAGTTTTAATACCGTGTCACCCCAGTCCGGTCCGCCCGTGATGTTGAAGTTGTGGCCGTCGCCGGTCTGGATATAGATATTGCCCTCGGCATCAGCGGTGGGAGCGGCCCCGGCCTGCCAGAGGCCCGCGCCTTCACTGTTGGGCGACAGGTTCAGCGCCGCCAGCTGCGTCAGCGTGGCAGCGTCATACGCGAAGAGCCAGCCATGGTAGGGCTCGGTGTCGGAGAATGAGGCAAAAGAGACATAGACCACGCCGTTCACCAGCTGCAATCCGGCGCGCTGATTTTCGGTGGGAGGATGAAATGTCACGTTCCCGCTGCCGTCAGTATCAATTCCCGTGCCCGGCACCGTGGCGGTGATCTCGCTCGGCCCGCCGAACTTTTCCGCCCCGGTAGTGATATCCAGGGCATGCAGCCGGTGGAAGGTGGTGCCATTCTCCAGGGTCATGGCGGAGACATACATGGTTTGGGTCGTGGGATCGATGACCGGTGTGCCGGTGACTCCGACCACCGGCCCTATGCCGGTGCGTCCTCCAAAGCTGCCATCGGCAGGTGTAATCCCGTTCGCAGGGTCAATGAAACTGCGCTTCCACAGGATCTGGGTCGGGTCGTCGGCATCCAGCGCATAGACGCTGTCGTTCTCCGTGCCCACGAAAATAACGTTGTGCGTACCATCCGCCATGGCCAGGTTTCTTACGAATAGCGGTTGAGTGTAAATCGAGCCATCCAGATGCGCCGACTTTGAAAGTCTTCCAAAGCTGCTGACGTTTACATTGGCCGTGGTGAGAGTGGTCTCGCCGAGGTTCGCGCCGGTGCCCCCAAGGTCGCCCTTATAGCGGAGAACTCCGTCGATGGACGGAGGCGGTGGCGGAGGTGGGGGTGGCGGGGGTGGCGGGAGGGGGCGGAGGTGGAGTTGAGGGCTGTCCACTTTGCCCGCTGGTGCCGCCGCAGCCAACCACGTAAATACTGCCCACCATCAAAGAGAACAAAAATAAAACCCACAAGTACCTCATGGATCCGCTTTCTCCGGTCAACCCAACAGGCTGTCTCTATTCGACAGGCACAGAATTGGCTGCATAGAACTGGCTAAGAGGGTCAGATGGCTGTACGGCAGCGCTCAAGCGCTATTCGGCAAAATCCGGCCAACGCGAAGACCTTTGGCCATAGCCATACTTTCGATGTGGCGGCCATGGCTAACGGTTGGTTGCAACTAAGGAATTTGTCTGATCCGGCACTTCAGAGGACGCCGGCAAGATCTCGTGCAGCAGGAGTGAAGCAGCGCTTAGCGCAGGAGCGACGCCCGGCTGGTTCCGCATCCGTGATTCCTCACATTTTTGTCTTTATCAGGATCAGCGCAAATATAGAGTCGCGTAAGTAGCAGATTGCAAAGGTAATGGCGGAGAGAGTGGGATTCGAACCCACGTTACCCTTTCGAGTAAACACGCTTTCCAAGCGTGCGCCTTCAGCCACTCGGCCATCTCTCCCGCGGATGTTTGGTGCGGAGAAAATTGTTGCGCTTTGATTCTACCGCAATTGGGTGGAACAGCGAGGTTCAGGAAGGCTTGGTAACGGCTTCCGTGGTCGCGGGGGCCAGGTCGGGAGCGCTGCCATTGCCTGATGACGGGACCGGAGCAGCCGGCGTTTTAATGTTTGAATCCAGGACGCGATTGTGCAGGCAGAACAACGCCAGCTCCAGACGGTCGGCGACGCCCAGCTTGTCGTACACCTTGCGCAGATAATTTTTGACTACCTGTTCGGTGGTGCCGACGCGCAGCGCGATTTCCTTGTTCTTCATTCCCTGAGTTACGCAGGAAACGATGAGCGATTCTTTCGGAGTCAGCTGCACCTTGGGACGCGGTGAAGTGGGACGCGATCCCTGGGTGCGATAGGCCTCGAGCACCCACTGCGTTCCCCGGCTATCCAGCCAGGGGTGGCCTTCGGAAACTTTGCGCAGGCACTCTACCAGAAGTTCGGGCTCGACCTCGCGGGAAACAATTCCGTGCACACCGCGGCGCAGCAGGTCGAGGGTAAGTTCCTGATTCGGTTCCTGGGTGACGACCACCAGGCGAAGACCCGGGGTTTGCCGCATCAGGTCCGAAATGGCGTCCACGGGATTCGGGGTCAGGGCGGCTTCAAAGATCAGGATGTCGGCGGTAAATTTTTTGGCGGCGGAAAGGGTTTGGGACAGGGTTTCGGATTGTCCCACCACCCGGATGTCGTCTTCCAGCGCAAAGATCTTGCGCAGCCCGGCACGGAAGATGGCTTGCGTGTCAGCCACGATCACGCGAATGAACTGGCCGTCAACTTCCTGCGGCTGCTCAACGTTCATTTCCATACTGGCGGCGGTGCTTGCCATCGGTTTCCTTGGACTTCAATTCCCTGACTTCAGCGGCGCTCAAAATGGTATTCGTCGATGACTACGCCGACGCCGCGGCGGCCATCCTCTTCAAAATTTCGGACTACACGGCCGCGGCAATCCAGCTGCACATCGGCCTCCGCGCCCACCACTTCCGCGGGCAGCGAAATGGTGAAGTCCACCATTGAACCCACCGGCATTTCCGAATCCACGTGGAAGAGCACGCCGTTGGCCGAAATGTTGTCGGTTTCGGCTGCTCTTGCGCCAGATTTCGATTTCACCGAAATCGGCAGTTTGATGGGAAACCGCACTGCGCTCTGCATGTCCGGATAACGCGCGCGCGCGGCTTTGGTTCCAGCGGACTCGCGATTCACGGCTTCCGCGGACGGCGAGTTTTGCTTACGAAGCTCCGCACCGGCACCGCTATTCGCGTCTTCCGCAAATCGCCCATTGTTCGACATTACGTGAGGCAGATTACACCGCTGAACCAGCAGATAAAAGTTACGGAAGTCATGGCACTAGTAGGGGTAAAGCCTTGCGGGTCATGGAATTAGGGTAACTGCGGAGGTCGTTGGCCCTTGGAAAGCATTTGGCACTTGGCACTTGGCCTGACCCTGAGTTGAACCGCGCACGAGGAGCGCGGGTTAATACCGCTCCAACCTGGACTTTTCAGTATGTGACGAACATCACAGACGGATTTCGACGTTGGCGCTAAAGATTTACAGCGCACTGAGGGCGACAAGATGAAAGACTTTAGAGACTTAAAGGTGTGGGAGAAAGCTCACCACCTGACTCTGCATGTCTACAAGGCAACGGCAGGCTTTCCACGGGAGGAGTTATACGGTCTGACCAGTCAGATGCGCCGTTGCAGCACATCTGTGGCTGCCAATCTTGCTGAAGGCTGTGGCAAGCGTGGCAACAACGAATTTCAGCGCTACTTGCAGATTGCCTCCGGTTCCGCAAGTGAACTGGCCTATCACCTGTTGCTATCGCGAGACCTGAAGTTTCTCAGCTCGCCCGAGTACGACACGCTGGCCAAAGAACTGGGAGAACTAAGAAGAATGCTGACATCCTTGATTCTGAAGGTAGATTTGGACCGCCGGGTGGGGTAGGGCAGCAGTTGGCAGTTAGCACGTGGCTGGCACTTGGCCATCTGGCACTTGAACGGCCAGATAGCATCGATCGGATTGTTCCGAAGCCTGGGCAAAATGCCAGTTGCCAATTGCCAACGGCTGCCTTTAGAACTTCGTCACTTCGGTGAAATTAAAATCCCGGACTTTCATCGGTGGCGCCACCATGTCGAACGATTCTTCTCCGCTGGCGCGCACCGGGGTCCCCATTGCCTCGACATTCGAAAGCATATGAATCAAGCTTTCATTGAAGCGGAAATTCAGAATTCCGTGCCTCACCTTGCCATTTTCCACGTAAAACGTACCGTCGCGGGTCATGCCGGTGAGAATCTTTTCGTAGGGATCAACTTCCCGGATATACCAGAGGCGCGTGACCAGGACGCCGCGCTCCGTGGAAGCAATCATCTGCTCAACCGTCTTCGGATCCTGGGGCGTGCCGAAAACAATATTCATGGGGGCCTCTCCCATTTCGTTGGGGAGAGTGAACCCGTGTCCCGTCGCCGCTACAGGACCGACCTTGTCTTTGTATTCTGACTGCAGCATCCTTTTCGCGGTGGCGCGCGCGTACACCAGGCGTTTGACTACCCCGTTCTCCACCAGGTGCATCCGCTGCCGGGGAATGCCTTCGCCGTCGAATGGCGTGCCGGATTGCAGTGGATGAGCCGCATCATCCCAGATGTTGATATTTGCGCCGAAGATCTGAGTACCGACGCGGTTGTTCAAGAACGAGCGTTGGTCGAGGATCGAGAGGCCGCCGAAATCCCAGAACATGAAGCCGGCCAAATCGAGCACCGCCGCTGGTTCCAGGATGACCGTGTACTTGCCGGCGGGAATTTCGCGCGGACCGCCTGACTCGAGTGCTTTGCGGGCTGAAACTTCAGCAAGGGCAGCGGGATCGAGCTGACTTACGTCGGGCGAGTTCGCCTTCTGCCATCCTGACGAATCAGGCGCCAGCATGGTAATAGAAATTTCAGAGGAGGTCTGAGAGTGCCAGTCGTTCAGTCCGCGCGAATTGAAAATTCCCTCCACGGATTCAGCCGAAGAAAAGATGCCGGCGGTAGTGAGCCTGTAATGGGAAGCCACATGCACAATCTTCTCGACGGCGTCAGCGCGCAATTGGGGAGTGAGCGCCGCAGTCTGGGCAAAATGCCGGGTGGGCCTCGCTGATGTGGCCGCGGGCGACTCGCCCGCGGCCGGCATCGGCAGCAGGTCGGAATCAGGATGCTGAACCTTGGCCAGACTCTCGGACGCCTGCACTACCCGCTTCAAACTTTCCTCGTCGAATTTGTTGGTGGTGGCCCGGGCGGTGCGTCCGTCGAACGCGGTCCGCACCGAGACCGAGTAGCCTTCCTCCGCCACATTTTGATGGATGGTGTTGTTGGCGAAGCGGGTGAGGGCAGATTTGCCGCCATAGATCAGGGCTTCGACTTCATCGGCGGTCGAATGCCTTCTTAACTTTTCGAAGATGTTTGCGGCTTGGTCTTTGTTCAGCATTCAGCATCAGCACTCAGCACTCAGCACTGAGCAATCAGCCCGCCATGCGATCAGCTTGGACTTTACAAGCTAAGGACGCGAGCATCCGTTTTATTTCGACCACGCTGTGGTCCAGGGACTTGTAGCTCTCTTCACTGATGAAATTGAGATCGCGGGCGAGCAGGAAGTGATATTCGAGTTCGCTGGCCGATCCCAAAGCCACGTTGAGGAACCGGTAAAATTCGCCGTTCCCGCGCTTGCCACACCCCTCGGCAATGTTGGCGGCGACTGAAACCGCACATCGACGGATCTGGCTGGTCAACCCATACATTTCTTGTTTGGGGAACACGCTCGTGGCCTGATAAGAGGTCAGAGTCAGCGCGTGCGCCTTATGCCACACCTGTAGGTCCCTGAAGTTTTTCATTCCGGCAACTCCTGTCACTCGCTGAATGCCGAGTGCTGAGTGCTGAATTCTAATCGCCGCATTCCCGTTTCGCTGTGACGAAGCTCACGTTCCCTTATACGCGCTTCCCACTTTGACCCCTGCAAATCTTGCCGGCGCCGCGCCGTGGCCCGGTGCCCATCACCTGTTGCGGCTGGCCTTTGCCGCAGTGCGGTGTGCCCCAGAGCGTCCATTCGTCGCGGGAGCAGATGGCATCCATGGAGTTCCAGAACTCCGTGGTAATGCCGAGTACGACGGGTTCTTCAGCATGCGGGTGCGCTTGCCGTTCTTGATTTCCCATCCGGCTTCGCAGCCGAACTGGAAGTTGTAGCGTTTGTCGTCAATCGACCAGGAGCGGTTGGTCTCCATGTAGATGCCGTCGTCAGTGGACGCAATGAGCTGCTCGCGGGTCAACGGCCTTTCGCCCGGGAGAATGCTGATGTTGGTCATCCGGATAATGTGGCAGGTGGTTCCAGCCGTCGGCGCGCAGAGTTCCACCGGAACGGCTGGCGCCGATGGTGTGCGCGGTCTCGCGGGAACTTAGATACCCGGTGAACAAGCCGTTGGTGATAATCGGCGTGCATTGCGCGGGGACGCCTTCGTCGTCGAAGGCGAAAGTGCCGAGCCCGGGACCGTGCTCCGGACGCGCGTCCGCGACGATGTTGACCAGGTCGCTGCCGTAACGCAGGGTGCGCAGCTTGTCGAGCGTGAGAAAAGATGTGCCGGCAAAATTCGCTTCCATGCCCAGCACCCGGTCGAGTTCGATGGGATGCCCAACCGATTCGTGGATCTGCAATCCCAGCTGCGAACCATCGAGGATGATGTTGAAAACGCCCTCGGGACATTTGTCCGCAGTCAGCAGCGCGACTGCTTCTTCGCCCACTCGCCGCGCGTTTTCCACCAGCTTCAGCTCTTCCACCAGTTCGTAACCTTTGTTCTGCCACTGTCCGCCGTAAGAATTGGGATACGAGCGCTTCTGGATTTCGTTTCCGGCAAATGCCAGCGCGGCGTAGCCGGTTCCCGTGGTGTATTTGGTCTGATGAATGTTGGCGCCTTCGGAGGAGAAGAACCATTGCTCTTCGCGGCGGAAGTTCAGGTTGGTCTCGGCCAGCGTGACTCCGGGCACGGAGCGCAATTCTGAGTCGATCTTCAGCAGCAGCTCGATGTTCTGCTCGACGGAGGTGGTGAAGGGATCAATCTGGAAGGGCGAAGTCCACTCGGCTGTCATCGCCTTTTCCGGGGCCAACTGAATGTCGTGCAATTTTACTCGCGCAGACGCTTTGGCGATTTCAACCGCGCGTGCGGCGGTAGCCTCGACAGCAGCGCGGCCCAGATCATCCGAGGCAGCAAATCCCCAGGCACCGTCGGCGATGACACGCACTCCAAAACCGAGAGACTCTGCCACCGAGGCGCTGCCGACTTTGCCGTTCTTGGTGGAGAGACCGCGGTGACGATCGTCGGCCAGGCGGACGTCGGCATAGGATGCACCGAGATGATTGGCGACGTCGAGGGCCCAGTCAGCAATGGCTTTCATGGAAAATTTAATTTAACACAGCGCCATAGACCAGGCCTGATGCGGAGACTCTGTCGGACTGCGCGGTGTTTGGTTTCAGATGTCAGTTCTCAGATGTCAGTTCTCAGAACAAGAAAAAGGGCGGCTCACGCCGCCCCCGAAGACTGAAGACCGACGACTGACGACTGTCTTTAAGTTCCCTCGCTCCACCCCGCCAGATACTCTTCCTGTTCCGGAGTGAGTTTATCGATCTTGATCCCGACTGATTCGAGCTTCAGCTTGGCGACTCGCTTGTCGAGATCGTCAGGAACTTTGTGGACCGTCTTCTCCAGCGTCTTATAGTTTTTCACCATGTAGTCAACGGAGAGGGCCTGGTCGGCGAAGCTCATGTCCATTACGGACGGGGGATGGCCTTCGGCGGCAGCCAGGTTGATCAGGCGGCCTTCGCCCAGCAGGTTGATCTTGCGTCCGTCCCGCAGCGAGTATTCTTCAACCGAACTGCGGGTGGTGCGTTTGGACGAGGACATTTTCTCCAGGGCCACGATGTCGATCTCGACGTTGAAGTGGCCGGAATTGGAGATGATGGCGCCGTCTTTCATGACGTCGAAGTGTTCTTTGGTCAGTACGCTCTTGTTGCCGGTGACGGTGCAGAACACGTCGCCCAGTTTGGCGGCTTCGGTCATCGACATCACGCGGAAGCCGTCCATGTGGGCTTCGAGCGCCTTCGTGGGATCAATCTCGGTGACGATAACTTCAGCGCCCGTGCCGCGCGCGCGGCTGGCCAGGCCTCGTCCGCACCAGCCGTAGCCGGCGACCACGAACTTCGATCCTGCCAGCAGGAAGTTGGTGGCGCGAATGATGCCGTCAATGGTCGATTGTCCGGTACCGTAGCGGTTGTCGAACAGGTGCTTGGTGTCGGCGTCATTGACCGCGATGATGGGAAAGCGCAGCACGCCTTCCTTGGCCATGGCGCGCAGGCGGATCACGCCCGTGGTGGTTTCCTCGGTGCCGCCGATCACGCCTTCGAGCGCGTCCTGGCGCTTGGTGTGCAGCAGGGTGACCAGGTCGGCGCCGTCGTCCATGGTGATCTGGGGCTTGTGGTCGATGGCGGCCAGGATGTGACTGTAGTAGGTGTCGTTGTCCTCGCCCTTGATGGCAAAGACCGGAATGTTGTGATCGCGCACCAGGCTGGCAGCGACGTCATCCTGGGTGGAGAGAGGATTCGAGGCGCAGAGCACGACATCGGCGCCGCCATCCTTCAGGCAGATGGCCAGGTTCGCGGTTTCGGCGGTGACGTGCAGGCAAGCCGACACGCGGATGCCCTTCAGGGGCTGGTTCTTGATGAATTCCTTGCGAATGATCTGCAGGACTTTCATGGACTGGTTGGCCCAGTCGATCCTCTTCTTGCCGAGATCGGCAAAGTCCAGGCTCTTGACATCACAATTCAGTTGCGTCGGTGTGGTGGACATACCTCTCCTGTTATCAAACTTATGAAAAATCATTGAACCACTAAGGACACTAAGTTCCACGAAGGAAAATCAAATCTCTCGGGTTCCTTCGTGGACCTTAGTGTCCTTGGTGGTTAAAGCCCTTACTTGCGGGCACCCGCAGGCTCGCGCAGACCGGCATCGCTGGCCAGTTTGGCGGCTTTGTCCGTGGCCTCCCAGGTGAAGTCGGGATCGTTGCGGCCAAAGTGTCCGTAAGCCGCGGTCTTGCAATAGATCGGGCGGCGCAGTTTGAGCGATTCGATAATCCCCTTCGGGGTCAGGTGGAAATTGGCGCGCACCAGGTCGGGAATGGTGTCGGGATCCACCTTGCAGGTGCCGAAAGTATCCACCAGGATGCTCACCGGTTCGGCCACGCCGATAGCATAGGCGAGTTGGAGCTCGCAACGGTCCGCCAGACCCGCAGCCACGATGTTTTTCGCAATATGCCGCGCCATGTAGGCGGCTGAGCGGTCAACCTTGGTCGGGTCCTTGCCGCTGAAAGCGCCGCCGCCGTGACGGCCCATGCCGCCATAGGTGTCCACGATGATTTTGCGCCCGGTAAGACCGGTGTCGCCCATGGGGCCGCCGATCACGAAACGTCCAGTGGGATTGATGTGGTACTTGGTGTCCTCATCGAGCAACTGGGCGGGGATGGTGGCCTGGATGACGTGCTTCAGAATGTCGCTGCGCAGTTCCTCGTTGCCCACGTTCTCCGAGTGTTGGGTTGAAACCACGACGGCGTCCACCCGGATCGGCTTGTGGTTCTTGTCGTACTCGACCGTCACCTGCGATTTTCCGTCGGGACGCAGGTAAGGAAGGCGGCCATGCTTGCGGACTTCAGAAAGTCGCATGGTCAACTTATGGGCCAGCGAGATCGGGGTGGGCATCAGCTCCGCGTTTTCGTTGCAGGCATACCCAAACATCATTCCCTGGTCGCCGGCGCCGCCGGTGTCCACGCCCATGGCGATGTCGCCGGACTGTTTGTTGATGCTGGAGATGACGGCACAGGTGTTGGAGTCGAAACCGTAGAGCGCGTTGTTGTATCCGATGGAGGAAATCGTGCCTCGCACCAGCGACTGGAAATCCACGTAGGCCTTGGTGGTGATTTCACCGGCGATGACTACCAGGCCGGTGGCGGTCAGGGTTTCGCAGGCCACGCGGCTGGACGGGTCCTCGGCCAGACAGGCATCGAGGATGGCGTCGGAAATCTGGTCGGCCATCTTATCGGGATGGCCCTCGGTTACGGACTCGGACGTAAAAAGATAGCGGTTACGGGATGACAAGCAGCTTCTCCTTCAAGCGATTTTAACCAGCGATCTGGACTTTACTTCCTGGCGGGAGGGTCAGAACGCAACAGACTGTAAATGAGCACTTTGCGACTCAGCTAACCTACCAGAGAAAGGGGGAGGCACGCAATGATTTCGGGGCTGTGAGCAACTTACCAGCAGCCACTGGCAGGTGCAGGGGGCTGGGTGGCATTGGCAGGAAGTTGAATGGTATTTGAGGACCAGGGACTGGCGAAACCGACACGCGGCAATGACCCGCACTTCCTAGGGTCGGAGGCCGTTGGGGTCAAAGGTGAGGGTCTTTACCTGGTTGTTGCCGCCTTGCGACGCCAGTTTCATCCCATTGAATGAGATTTCCAGGGCGCCGACGTTACCGGTCTTGATCACGATCTGGTCGCGGGCCGCGATGGATTGTTGTGCCGAGGCGGTAAGCGTGTCTTGCACGATCTGTTTTCCGTCGGCGGTGATGGCGACCCAGGAGTCTTCACGTGCCTTGATCAGGACGTGAAAGAGTCCCGCATCCGCCCCTGGTATCGTCGTGGCGGCGGTGGAGCTAGCGCCTTCCGGTGCGGCTGGCACAGGTTGAGGCGGAAGCGACTGAGAGGTCGGGGCGGCGGGGTCAGGCTCGGCCGACTTGGCCGCGCCGTGGGGCGCCTCCTTTTGATCGCCCGAGGCTGAAGAATCAGGCTTCTGAAGGCCCGGAACCTCGATGCTGGGAGCGGCAGGTTTCTCCCGTGAGTGAAAACCCCAGAGCGCGAATCCGCAGGCCAGGACCAGGAGCACTATGGCGAAAATGCCCCATGGGACACCGTCATCCCCCTTGCTCTTTTTCTTGGCTTCGGGCACCCGCTCCGCCAGGGCGGCGAGTACCGGGGCGTCCGGCGGCGGCGGTTCAGGCAGGACGGGTTCGGTGGCCGCCACGAAGTCGGCAATGGCCTGGTTTTCGTCCATGCCCAGATGGCGGGCGTAGGCGCGAACAAAGCCTTTGTTGAAGATCCCGCCGGGAAGCTGATCGAAACGGTCTTCCTCAATGGCGGCGAGGAAACGGGTGCCGATCTTGGTGGACACAGCAATCTCGTCCAGCGTGATCTTGCGCTGTTCCCGCTCCCGCTTCAGTCGTGCCCCAAAGGATTCCACCTGGCCGTCTTCCCGCCGCCTCAGCTAGCCCTGGCCGCATCCAAGATGTAAGAGTAATCTGAAGATAAATATATGTTAATTAAGGCCCTCCGGGCCCATGAATTTGGGGTGGGAGAGAACCGCATTGTTAAACCGCGGGTCTGCCCCGGCCGGCGCATTCCGGCCTCAGGGCTTGGCTTCAGGGGTTCTGGTTACTAAGGTTGATTGCCGCCCCTTTCCCCAGCCGCATATAATTTCAACACTTCCTGCCTACATCGAGGACCGCAGTTCATGACCAAGGCCGCCGCCGACCGCAAAGTGCAGGAACTGGGCATCTTCCATGATGTGGCCAAGGCCCTGACCTCGTCTCTCGACCTCGACTCCATCCTGCAGACCATCATGGAAAAAATGGCGGAATATTTCCGTCCCGATAACTGGTCTTTGCTGATGGTGGATGAAGAGCGCGACGAACTCTACTTCGCCATCGCGGTGGGCAAGGCCTCCGAGGCCCTGAAGAACGTCCGGCTGAAAGTTGGCGAAGGCATCGCCGGCTGGGTGGCGAAACATGGCGAGCGCGTCGTAGTGCCTGACGTGTACACCGATCCGCGCTTCGCCAAGCGCATCGACGAGATGACGCAGTGGGAAACGCGCTCCATCATCTGCGTGCCCCTGCGCTCCAAGCTGCGCGTGCTGGGCGTGATTCAACTGGTCAATGTGAGGATGGAACACTTCACCGACCAGGAGTCATTTTTCCTGCAGTCGATTTGTGACTACGCCGCCATTGCCATCGAGAATGCGCGCGCGGTGGAGAAGATCCAGGAACTCACCATCACCGACGATTGCACCGGGCTGTACAATGCCCGCCATCTCTACAAGACGCTGGAGACCGAGGTTTACCGCTCGGCGCGCTACGGCTACGAATTTACCGTGGTGTTCATCGATCTCGACCACTTCAAGCAGGTCAACGACACTCACGGACACCTGGTCGGAAGCAAGCTGCTGATGGAAATTGGCTACCTGATCAAAGCGCAGCTGCGATTGATCGACTACGCCTTCCGCTATGGCGGAGACGAGTTTGTAGTCCTGCTGCCCCAGACTGGAAAAGACGCCGCCCTGATCGTGGCCAAACGCCTGCGCGACAGCCTGCGCACCAGCATGTTCTGCCAGGAAGAAGGACTGAACCTGAACGTCCGCGCCTCGATGGGCGTAGCCACGTACCCGCACGACGCCAAGACTCCGCGCGAAATCATCCGCCAGGCCGATGAGATGATGTATCTGGTGAAAAACACTTCGCGCGACAATATCGGGATTGCGGCGCGCGGAGTGATGAAGTAGATCGCTTCTGGCTTCTAGCTTCTGGTATCAAACTCAGACCACCACCTGAATTGCGGATTGAATTTATTTTGCCGGCGCCACTGCGGCCTGACTCAGGCGGGTGGATTGGGGCTTTCGAGCGGGCTCGGGCTGCGGCAGCCACTTTCGTATTTCAGGCAGCGCGGCGCGGGTGGCCGCTTCTCCGGAACGGATCAACTCCGCGGAGCGTTCGAAGTCGTCGTACTTGAATCCATTCACATCGGGATCGATGACCAGGTCGGCGGCTGCTTTCCAGACTCCGCAGTTCATCTCCTGGGCGATGGCGAAGCACTGGCCGATCACGTCGAACAGATGCCGCGGGCCGGTATCGCCATTGGTCCAGGTTCCCCGGAGATGCACCGCCAGCACGCGTTGCGCGCCCATCTCGCGCAGCGGGACCGTGGGCACGGCGTGGGCCAGCATGCCATCCACCAGCAGGCGCCCGCGAATCTTTACCGGAAGAAACATTCCTGGATAGGCGCAACTGGCGCGCACCGGATCGACCAGCGGTCCGGAGTGGAACACGACTCCCGCGCCGGTGGAAAAATCGGTGGCAGTCACGGCCAGAGGAATCCGCAATTCTTCGAAGGTCTTGACTTTCAGAATGCTGCTGAGAAACTTGATCATGCGCTCATTGCTGGCAAAGCCGTAGCGCGACAGAGTCCAGCGGGCAAAGTCCTTGAAGCGCACCCGGGTGGACATCTGTTCCAGTTCAGCGATGGTGACGCCGCTGCAGTAGGCAGCGCCGATGAGCGCGCCGACACTGGTGCCGGCCACCAGGCTCACGGGAATATTTTCTTCTTCGAGAACTTTGAGGACGCCGATATGCGCGATGCCGCGGGCGAAACCGCCGCCCAGCGCCAGCCCGATGCCGCCGGAGGCCGACGCCTGATCCGGGCCGGAGAGGCCCGACAGGCCGCGTCCGAAGGCCTGTACCGAACGAATGATCTTGCCCAGATGCTTCACCGGAACCTCATTTCACCCGCCCGCCCCGGTCTTCCAGCTATCAGTTAAGATGCCAGTTCCCCGAGAAGAGTTCCAGGCACGTCGGTTCTCACCCGGTGTTACTTGTGGAAGGGTTCCCGGCCCGGCTCGGTCCCGGTGACTAACTCCAGCAATCCTGTTAACTTGGGGGCCATGATTCGGGAAATCTCCGCCGGGGGCGTGGTCGTGCAGAGGGCCGGCGAGGGTTGGGAAATGGCGGTCATTGAGCCCCAGACTGAGGGCTCTTCGACGCGTCCCGCGCGGAAGACCGCGCAAAGAGTGGTATTGGCCCTGCCCAAGGGTCTGGTGGATCCCGGCGAAAAGCCCGAACAGACCGCCCTGCGCGAGGTGCGCGAGGAAACCGGGCTTACCGCGACTTCAATCACCAAGCTGGGAGACATCAAGTACGTTTACGTGCGTTCCTGGGGAGACGGGCAACGCGTGTTCAAGATCGTTTCGTTCTACCTGTTCCGTTATCAGTCGGGCCAGATTGATGATGTGTCTCGCGAGATGCGGGTTGAGGTCAAGCGTGCGCTGTGGATTCCGCTGGAGGAAGCTCCGCGCAAGCTGGCGTATCGGGGGGAACGAGATGTGGTCCGGCGCGCCCAACAATATTTGAAATCTCATCCGGAGGTCTGATCATGCCGCACGAACATGTCGAGACCCATTTCATGGCCACCAATATGGTGCGCGACGTTGTCATCGGCATGGCCGATGGCCTTACCGTGCCCTTCGCCCTGGCCGCCGGACTTTCAGGCGCGGTACAGAACACGCGGCTGATCGTGGTGGGCGGCCTGGCCGAGATTGCCGCCGGATCGATCGCCATGGGCCTGGGCGGATACCTGGCGGCCCGCGGCGATGCCGAACACTACGAGCAGGAGCGGGCGCGCGAATATCGCGAGATCAAGGAAATTCCCGAAGAAGAAATGGCTGAAGTGGGACGCGTGTTCCAGTCCTACGGCATGACGCAAGCCGAAAGTACGCCGGTCGTCGAAGCGCTCAGCCGCCGTCCCGACGCCTGGGTGGATTTCATGATGCGCTTCGAACTGGGACTGGAAGAGCCCGACCCAAAACGCGCGCTGACCAGCGCGGCGACCATCGCCGGCTCTTATGTTGCGGGCGGCCTGATTCCGCTTTCACCTTATATCTTGCTTTCCAGTGCCGTGCATGGACTGGCGTATTCGGCGGTAGTGACCCTGGCCGCGCTCGGGGTCTTCGGCTTTCTGAAGGGACGTTACACCGGAACTGGCCCGGCCCGCAGCGCGTTGCAGACGATGGTCATCGGCGGGGTGGCCGCAGCCGCGGCTTTCGCCCTGGCCAAGCTGATTTCGTGAGATTCAATGTGGAGGTTTAGTGTGGCGCGGGCGCCCTCGCCCGCGTCGGCGACGGGCGAGGACGCCCGTCCTCCATTTATTCGTTGCATCTTGCTCGGCGAGAGAGAACCTCGATGGTGTCTTGGAGCATCTTGCAGCTTCCCGCATAATTCAGTTGTGAATTCTGAATGGTAGCGCCGGCGTTCCTTCGACCTCGCGCAGGGCAGGCCCGCCGGCTGTCGGGAAGGCATCTTGCCTTCGCACTCATCATTCTTTCCCTGGCGCCCCTGCTGTCCACATCAGCCGACGCCCGGAACAAACATTCATCGTCTCTTGCCGTCCCGGATCGCGGATACAGTTCTGCCCTGGCCGCGGCCAATCGCTTTCTGCAGGCCTGGCAGAACCAGGACCGCGAAACCGGCCTGCTCATGCTGACTGACGCCGCGAAACAGGCCACCTCGCAGGAGCGCACGGACAGTTTCTTCTCTTCCGGAAACGATGCGGCGTACGAAATCGCGCGAGGACAGGAAACTCAAAAGCGGGCGCTACGCCTTCCCGGTCACGCTGTTTACATCGCATTCCGACTCGACCCAGCCCGATCGCCCACAGAGATCGCGGATCATTGTGGTTCGCGCCGGCAAAGACGAATGGGCAATCGATAAAATGCCCTAGCCTGCTGCCCAGAAGGGCAGCTCTTCCACTGAACGCCGTCTTCGTCTCCAGCCTCCTCGTGATTCTGCGCCGTCGGTGTGGGACGGACACTCTTGTCCGCCGTCTTTCGATCTTTGATTTTGGACTTTCCGTGTATAGAGTCAAAGTCAAAGGTCGGACAGGAGTGTCGAACCACCCTTGAACCGACCCACACTTGAATTGACTCGCGCCGCTATACAATCGTTGGTGCATTGCTCCTCCGAGGTCTTCCATGAAGCGCATCCACAAAGTTGCCGTTCTCGGCGCCGGAACCATGGGCGCGCGCATCGCCGCCCACTTCGCCAATGCCGGCGTGCCCAGCTACCTGCTCGACATCGTTCCGCCTGACGCCGACGGTCCTGCCCGCAACAAAATCGCCGCCGCCGGACTGGAGGCGGCGAAGAAATCCAAGCCCGCAGCTTTCTACGAACCTGCGCTGGCGCGCCTGGTGACCATCGGGAACTTTGAGGATGATCTCAAGCGCCTGAGCGAGGTGGACTGGATCATCGAAGCCGTGGTTGAGAATCTGGAGATCAAGCGAGCGCTACTAAAGAAAGTGGAAGCCATCCGCAAGCCGGGGACGATTGTCAGCACCAACACCAGCGGCCTGCCGGTGGCAAAGATTGCCGAAGGCTTTTCCGATGATTTCCGCAAGTCGTGGCTGGGCACGCATTTTTTCAATCCGCCGCGCTATATGCGGCTGCTGGAAATTATCGCCACACCGGAAACGGACCGCGCCGCGCATCGACGCGGTCACCCACTTCAGCGACGTGAATCTGGGCAAGGGGGTGGTCTTCGCCAAGGACACGCCCAACTTCATTGCCAACCGCATTGGAACATTTTCCGTGCTCAACGTGATGCGGCTGATGCAGGAGATGGACCTGAGCATCGAGGAGGTGGACGCGCTGACCGGAGACGCGGTCGGATGGCCGAAGTCTGCAACTTTCCGCACGATTGACCTGGTCGGGCTCGACATTCTGGGGCACGTGGTGGGCAACATGGAGAAGTCCGGCGGTCAGGAGAATCCCCCTCACCCGAGCCCGTTGCCTGACTTCTACAAGCAGATGCTGGAACGCAAATGGCTGGGCGACAAAACCAAAGGCGGGTTTTACAAGAAGAGTGTGGGGCGGGCGCCCTCGCCCGCCAA
The DNA here is from genome assembly GCA_963699935.1 of Terriglobia bacterium. Taxonomy (GTDB): domain Bacteria; phylum Acidobacteriota; class Terriglobia; order Terriglobales; family Acidobacteriaceae; genus JAIQFF01. The sequence goes on along the minus strand of CAVOVU010000006.1, from coordinate 247,727 downwards.
TGCCGGCAGTGAAGACGAACGCCTCGCGCTGGATTGGAAGACGCTCGAATATCGCCCTCGCCAGAAGCCGAAGTTCCCGGCACTCGACATGGCGAAAAATATCGAGGACCCGGGTGCGCGGCTGCGCACTCTGCTCGGCCTCGAAGGCAGCCCGCAGAAGGGGGACAAAGCGGGCGCATTCTTGTGGTCAGTCCTGTCCGATCTGTGGAACTACTCGTGCCAATCGCGTTCCAGAAATTTCCGATTCCATCGTCGAGATCGATCGCGCCATGCGCCTCGGCTTCAACTGGAAGCTGGGCCCCTTCGAACTGTGGGACGCGGCCGGGGTTGAAGCCACCGTCGCGCGGATGAAAAAGGAAGGGCATGCGGTAGCCGCAAATGTTGAGCAGTTGCTCGCGGGCGGAAAGAAATCCTGGTACCTGGACGATCCCAAAGCCGCCTCGGGCCGGGTTTACTTTGATCTCGGAAGCGGCGAAGTATGCACCGGTTGAAGTTCCTGCGGGCGTGTGGTCGGTCGAGGTGGCGAAGAAATCCAACGGGGTGGTCAAGAAGAATTCAGGCGCGTCGCTGGTCGATCTGGGCGATGGCATCGCCTGCATCGAATTCCATTCCAAGATGAACTCGCTGGGCGGCGACATCGTCGGGCTAATCAGTCAGACCCTGAAGCCAGGCGGGCCCGGCGATGGCTTCGACGCTTTTGTCATCACCAACGATGCGGACAATTTTTCGGTCGGCGCCAATGTCATGTTGTTGCTCATGTCCGTCCAGGAAGAAGAGTGGGACGAGGTCGATCTCGCCATCCGCCAGTTCCAGGGCATGACCCAGGCCATCAAGTTCTCGCCCAAACCGGTAGTGGTCGGCGCCTTTCGGACTGTGCCTGGGCGGCGGGACCGAGATCACTCTGCACGCCGCGGCCCGCCAGCCTCATGCCGAACTCTACGCCGGACTGGTGGAAGTCGGCGTCGGTCTGCTGCCGGGCGGAGGGGGCTGCAAAGAGATGCTGCTGCGCGCGGTGGATAGTGCCGCGGCGATTCGTCCAGGACGCGGCGAGTCCATTGAACTCATGGAGGCAATCAAGAAAGCCTTCGAGACTATCGCTACCGGCAAGGTTGCGACTTCGGCTCACGAAGCGCGCGGTCTGGGCTTCCTGCATGAATCCGACAACATCACCATGAACCGCGAGCGCGTGCTGGCCGACGCGAAGGCCCGCGCACTGGAACTGGTTCGCGCCGGATACGAACCTCCGCAACCCCGCACCGATATTCCCGCACCCGGGGAGAACGTCCTGGCGGCCCTGCGTCTGGGTGTGCACATCATGCGGCAGGGGGAATACATTTCCGATCACGAAGTGAAGATTGCCACCAAAGTCGCGGAAGTGTTGTGCGGCGGGAACGTTACCTCGGGCACTCCGGTGAGCGAGCAATACATTCTGGACCTGGAGCGCGAGGCGTTCAAGTCGCTATGCGGCGAGCGGAAGACGCAAGAGCGGATTCAGTACACGTTGAAGACGGGGAAGACGCTGCGGAATTGAAGGACGCGACCAAGGGGAGTGATGAAAGTCAGGGATGTTATCAAACGGCTGGAACAGGATGGCTGGCGGCTGGCCCGGACGAAAGGTAGCCACCGGCAATATCACCATCCGGCCAAATCAGGGACGGTTACCGTTGCGGGCCATCCGTCAGTGGACATTCCTCCCGGAACGTTGAACAATATCTTTAAGCAGGCAGGTTTGAAATGAAGTATCTCGTTGTTTACGAAAAATCGCCTACAGGCTGGGGCGCCTACGTCCCCGATCTTCCGGGGTTGGGAGTTGCCGCGACCACGCTGGAGGAAGTGAAAGAACTGATCCGCGAGGCAATTGAATTCCACGTCGAGGGCATGCGCGAGCATGGGGACCCGATTCCCGCACCAGCGGCGACGACCGAATATATCAGTGTGTGATTGATAGTTCCCGCGTTCCCTCGAAACTGTTATGAGAGAAGTCGTCATTGCCTCCTCGGTTCGCACTCCTGTGGGACGCGCGTTTAAGGGCACACTGCGCGCTACCCGTCCCGATGAACTGGCCGCCATCGCCATCAAGGGCGCGCTGGAACGCGTGCCCCAGGTGGATACCAAAGAAATTGAAGACGTGATCCTGGGCTGTGCCATGCCTGAGGCCGAGCAAGGGATGAACGTTGCCCGCATTGCCGCGCTGCGGGCCGGGTTGCCGGTCGAGATTTCGGCGATCACCATCAATCGCTTTTGCTCTTCCGGACTGCAGGCGATTGCCATGGCGGCAGAGCGCATCATGAGCGGCGGGGCGGAGATCATTGTGGCCGGCGGAACGGAATCGATGTCCATGATTCCCATGGGCGGGCACAAGATTTCGCCGAATCCCTGGCTGATCGACCACTATCCCGACGCGTATTTGACCATGGGCCTGACCGCCGAACGGTTAGCGCAGCGTTTCGGTATCACGCGGCAGGCGGCGGACGAATTTTCGTTGCGCAGCCATCAGAAGGCATTGGCGGCGATCCAGGCGGGAAAGTTTGCCGATGAAACCGTGCCGGTATCCGTGAGCTTCACTACCCCAAATGGTTCGAAGCCGAAGCGGCAGGAAATTATCTTCAAAGTGGACGAAGGGCCGCGGGCTGACACTTCGCTTGAGGCTCTGCTCGCGCTCAAACCGGTCTTCCATGCCAAGGGAACGGTGACTGCGGGCAACTCGTCGCAGACTTCCGATGGAGCCGCCGCGGCGGTGGTCATGTCGGCAGAGCGCGCGGCGGCGCTGGGAATCAAGCCGCTGGCGCGATACGTTTCTTTTGCCACAGCCGGATACAAGCCGGAAGAAATGGGACTGGGGCCGGTGTTTGCCATCCCGAAGGCGCTGAAGATGGCGGGGCTGAAGCTTTCCGACATCGACGTGATCGAGTTGAACGAAGCTTTTGCGGCGCAGTCGCTGGCTGTGATCAAGGAGGCTGGGCTCGATCCGGAGCGGGTGAATCCGAATGGCGGCGCAATTGCGCTCGGGCATCCGCTGGGATGCACCGGAGCCAAGCTGACCGCCACGATCATCCGTGAGATGAAACGGCGCAACGCACGCTACGGGATGGTGACCATGTGCGTGGGCGGGGGGATGGGTGCGGCCGGCATTTTCGAAAACCTGAATTAACCACAGAGGACACTGAGGATACCGAGACACAGAGGAAAGCCTTGATGGCTTCAAGCCCGCGTTTGCCCCTGCAAACTGATCAATTACGCCGCCTGGCATAAAGTACAATAGCCCCAGCGACTTCCTCCGAGGCTCCGTAGTGGAATTGGCTTTCTAGGAGCGACAATGGCTACGATTTCCGCGGTTCCCAGCACCAGGATTTCCGGCGGCAGCTTTCTGCTCGAAGAGCGCAAGGTTGACGAAGTCTTCACCCCTGAGGATTTTACCGAGCAGCATCAACTCATTGGGCAGACCGCGGAAGAGTTCGCGGTCAACGAAATCCTGCCCAATGCCGAAAAGATGGAGCACAAGGACCATTCCATCTCTCGAGATTTGCTGAAGAAGGCCGGAGACCTGGGACTGAGCGGGGTCGAAATCCCCGAAGCCTACGGCGGACTGGAAATGGACAAGGTCACGGCCGCCGTGATCGCCGATCACATCGCCAAGTACGCGGGCTTCGCCACCACCTGGGGCGCACATTCCGGCATCGGCACGCTGCCTATCGTTTACTTCGGCACGGAAGAACAGAAGAAGAAATATCTGCCGCGGCTGGCCGCTGGAGAAATTGTCGGGGCTTACGCTTTGTCGGAAGCCTCCTCTGGTTCCGATGCGCTGAACTGCCGCGCTCGCGCCCAGCTTTCGCCCGACGGCAAGCACTACATCCTCAATGGCGAAAAGATGTGGATCACCAATGCCGGCTTTGCCGATCTGTTCACCGTCTTCGCCAAAGTGGACGGCGAAAAGTTCAGTGCATTCCTGGTCGAAAGAAGTTTTCCGGGATTCTCCGTCGGTGCGGAAGAACACAAGATGGGAATCCGCGGATCTTCGACCTGCCCGCTGATCCTCAACGACTGCCAGGTCCCGGTGGAAAACCTGCTGGGCGAAATCGGCAAGGGCCACGTCATCGCCTTCAACATCCTCAACGTGGGACGCTTCAAGCTGGGCGCGATGTGCGTCGGCGGAGCGCGCGCTGTCGCTGGAAAACGCAATCGCATACGCCAAGCAGCGCAAGGCATTCAACAAAGTGATCGCCGACTTCGGCCTGGTGCGCGAGAAGCTGGCCAATATGGCGACCTTGATCTACGTCGGCGAGGCATTGGTCTATCGCACCGTCGGCATGATGGATGTGGCGCTCAACGAGGTGGACAAGACCGGCGCCGATGCCGCCAAAGAAACCCGCAAGGCGATCGAGGAATACGCGGTCGAATGCTCCATCCTCAAGGTCTGGGGCTCGGAGATGATCGACTACGTGGTCGATGAAACCGTGCAGATTTACGGCGGCTACGGTTTTGTCGAGGAGTATCCGGCGGAGCGGGCGTACCGCGATGCGCGCATCAACCGCATCTTCGAAGGCACCAATGAAATCAACCGGCTGATCATCACCGGTTTTCTGCTCAAGCGGGCCATGTCAGGACAGTTGCCGCTGATGCCCGCGATCAAGAAGCTGATGGACGAAGTGCTCGCCGGGCCCAGCGCGGGCGAAGAACTGGAAGGCCCGCTGGCGGAAGAACGCAAACTGGTGGGGCAGGCCAAGAAGCTGGGCCTGTTCGCCGCCGGAGCCGCGACCCAGAAATATATGCAGGCCATACAGGACCAGCAGGAAGTCATGGGCGCGATCGCCGACATGGTGATCGAGACCTATGCCATGGAGTCGGCCGTGTTGCGAACGCAAAAGATGGCGCAGCAGAACGGCGAGGCGGCAGCGGCGTCCGCGCTCGCCATGACCCGGATCTATCTCTCGCAGGCCATGGACAAGATCGAAGCGGCGGCCAAGAAGATCATCGCAGCCGTGGCCGAGGGAGACATGCTGCGAACCCAGCTGGCCATCCTGCGACGCCTGGTGAAGCACGAACCGTTCAACACCATTGCGCTGCGGCAGCAGGTCGCTCAGAAAGTAATCGAGCGGGGAAAATATACGCTGGCATAAACCTGGTGAACCACAGAGGACACGGAGCAACACAGAGGTAAAGCCAAGGTCCAAGGCCTTACGTTGTGCCTAAGCCTTACGGTGTGACTAAGTTTTCTTTTTCAATTCTTCCATCACGCTCTGGATCAGTTCCTTCGCGTCCGTCAGGCCCTTCATCACCAGTTGGATGTCGAGTACCGGCTTGCCCGGCCAGCGCTGGCTCTGGCAATAGACGCCGTGCTGGCCGACCAGCGCCATGGCGTCGGTGATCATATCCATGGTCACCGCCAACCGTCCTCGTGGGACGCCCATCATGGTTTCGTAATGTTCCAGTTCTTCCTGTTTTTCGTCGAATACCGGCATGGCTTGATTGTATCGGCCGGGTTGCGTGGAGCATAATTGCGATCGCGCGCTGTCCAAGTTTTCAGCGCTACGTCAAAGCATTAGGAGACGCATTTAGCTCCTGGCTACAGGCTTCTGGCCTTTGCTAGAAGCGAGAAGCCAGCAGCTAGAAGCTAATTCCCAAAGGAGAAGAATTCATGAAGATACGTGCCGCACTCGTCGGTCTATTGCTACCCCTGTTCGCCCTGTTCGCCTGTGCCCAGGACGCGAGCAAGCGTCCCAGCCCAGCCGCACAGGCGCAGTGCAAGTTCAGCGACGGCAAGACTGTCAAGGCGGACTATTCGAGCCCGCGCATGAAAGGCCGCAAGATATTTGGCGGACTGGTGCCTTACGGCGAAGTATGGCGGACCGGCGCCAATGAGGCCACCACGCTGGTCACAGACACTAATCTGAACATCGGGGGCAAGGATGTTCCCGCCGGGAGCTACACGATTTTCACCCTCCCCAACGCCGACAAATGGGTCCTGATCATCAGCAAGAAAACCGGGGAGTGGGGCATTCCTTACCCAGGCGAAGGAGAGGACTTTACCCGCGTGGATATGCGAGTGTCGCAATTGCCTTCGCCGACAGAGAACTTTACGATCGGGTTCGACCAGACCGGCTCGACCTGCGCCATGCATGTGGACTGGGAGAAAACGCGCGCTTCGGTGGACATCAGCGAGAAAAAGTAGATGCGGACAGTGAACCGGCTGCGGTGGAAGTCAGCGCGAGTTTCCGGAAAGCGCATCCACCGCATGCTGGGCCTCCGGCATGTCAGGTGAAAGCTGCAAAGCGGCCTGGTAGGCGGCCAATGCTTCCGGGCGACGCCCCGCTCTCTGCAGAGCACGACCGAGCAGGAGAAATCCTGTGTCCGTGGGCCGCAACTCAACCGCCTTGGAATAGTTACTGATTGCGTCATCCAGCCGGCTCTGCTTTTCCAGTAACTCACCCAGCCCCAGGTACGCGTTGTACTGGTTCGGATTCAACTGCAGGGCCTGGTCATAACTGGCGCGGGCCTTTGCATCTTCGCCGAGCTTGCGATAAGCAGCGCCGAGGTTGGCGTAAGTAGCCGCCAGCAAGCCGGCATCCGAAGTAAGACTGATGACACGGTTGTACTTTTCGATGGCTTCGGCCAGGTGTCCGTGTTCCTGAAGGTAGGCGCCCAGGTTGGAGCGGCTCATGGGATCGAGCGGATTGATCTCGGCTGCAGCCTGGAAATGTAAATAAGCTTCGTCGGGTTTGCCCAGCAACAGGAGTGCGCCGCCCAGATTGTCCTGTGCGATGAAATTTCTGTCCGGTCACCGCGAGCGCGTGCGTCCAGAGATTGTAATTGCTCGACCAGTAACCCAGCTGCCGGTTGGTGGCAAAAGAGAGAGCGAGAAGAACGCACGCCGCGGGAATCACGCGGACGATTAGACCGACCTGTTTCGAATCGGCCAGATCAGCGATTCCCCAGCCGATCATGATAAAAACTCCGACCAGCGGAATGTAGGCATAGCGGTCGGCCATGGCCTGGTCACCGACTTGCACCAGGCCGATCACCGGAACCAAAGTCCCGAGGAACCACAGCCAGCCGGTCAGCAGATATCGCCGGTCACGGAAAGTCAGCACCACGCCGGTCACCGCCAGCAGCACCAGCAACGACGCCGCCACTTGCCATCCTGCCAGAGAATCTCCGGGATGGGGATAGATCGGCGCCAGATGGGACGGCCAGATCATTTTCCACAAATACATGGCGTAAGCTACAGCCGCATTTTCCAGGCGCACGCTGAGCGAGAACTGCGCGGTGGAGCGCACGGCCCCACCCGCGCGCTGGGCCTGCATGGTGATTACCGCGCTGGCAGCGGAAAGCCCGAGCAGGGGCAATTTCTCCACGATGAGTTTCGAAAGCCTTGCCTGCGGCAACGAACCGGCTGGATTTCGCTGCATCCTGCCCAACGGCCAGTAGTCGAGCAGCAGGAGTACAAACGGGAGAGTGATGACCATCGGCTTCGACATCAATCCCAAAACAAATAGGCCGGTAAACACCAGGTACCGGCGCCACTCCGGCTGCCGCGCATACCAGCAGTAGGCGATGAGGGTCACGAAGAAGAAGAACGTGCACAGGACGTTCTTTCGCTCCGCCACCCAGGCCACCGACTCGACATTGATGGGATGAAGCGCAAATAGCGCCGCCACGAACAGGCTTGGTCCGAGACGGCGGGTGACATATATCAAAAATAAAAACAGAAGGACGGCGTTCGCGGCGTGAATCAGCACGCTGGTGAAATGGTGTCCGGCAGGGTTCTGGTGGAAGAGTTGATAGTCGAGCGCGTGCGACAGCCAGGTGAGCGGATGCCAGTTCCCCTGCTCGGTGGACGAAAAGGCCCAGGCTGATGGTGCCCCAGTTGACGCCGTTGTGAATGTGAGCGTTCCCGGTGACGTAGCGGTCGTCATCGTAGTTAACGAAGGGGTGGCGGTTGACTGGATTGTAGAGCGCCAGTGTCGCTACCACCAGCAGCAGGCACAAAATGACGTTGCGCTTTTCAGGCGATGAGAAAAGACCTGGAGGCTTTTCGGGCACGGCTGCAAGGATTTAACCACAGAGGACACGGAGGACACAGGAGCGTTCTTTGTGACGAATCTCCTTAATCATGTGACGGTCGTCACATACTGCTTTCTACCTTTCTTGTAAAACCACAGAGGACACTGAGGACACGGAGGAAATGCACTTTAACGAGATCAGCGGTGCGGTAGTTGATTCTGCCATGAAGGTCCATACCGCTCTGGGGCCAGGATTACTGGAGGGCGTTTATGAGGCTTGCCTGGTGCATGAACTGAGAAAGCGTGGCTTCCGGACCTTCTCGCAGCTTCCTCTTCCGGTGAACTACGACGGCGAGAGGATTGATCTGGGATTCAGGCTGGACATTCTTGTGGAGAATACCGTGGTGGTCGAAATCAAGGCGGTTGACGCTATTACTCCAGTACATCTGGCGCAACTTATTACTTTTCTCAAGCTGAGCGGAAAATACGTCGGCTTGTTGATGAATTTCAATGTGGTGCACCTGCGTGATGGAATTCGACGCATGGTGCAGGGCGAACCACCCTCCGTGTCCTCCGCGTCCTTAGTGGTTAAATCCCTGGTTTCCACCTGAGCACGGGCTTGCGGGCGGCAGCAGTTTCGTCCAGGCGGGACACGCGCGTGGAATGGGGCGCATCCAGCACGGTTTGCGGATCTTCCTCAACTTCTTCCGCGATCGATTTCATCGCCTCGATGAAAAGATCCAGTTCTTCTTTGGGCTCGCTCTCGGTCGGTTCGATCATCAGCGCGCCGGGAACGATCAGCGGAAAAGCTGTCGTGTAGGGATGGAAGCCGTAGTCGATCAGGCGCTTGGCGAGGTCCATCGTCTTGACGCCTTTTCTGGCTTGCAGCTTATCGCTGAAGACAACTTCGTGCATGCTGGGAGTGGAGTAGGGCAGGTCGTACACGCCCTCGAGGCCCTTGCGAATGTAGTTGGCGTTGAGCACGGCGTCTTCGGTGGTCTGGCGCAGGCCGTCGGGACCGTTGGCCAGAATGTAGGCGAGGGCGCGGACGAACATTCCGAAATTTCCGTAAAACGCGCGCACCCGGCCTACCGATTGCGGCCGGTCATATTCGAAGCCCAGGGTGCCGTCTGGCTTGGTCACCGGAACGGGAGTGGGCAGAAATGGTTCAAGCTGGCTTTTCACCGCTACCGGACCGGAGCCGGGTCCTCCGCCACCGTGAGGAGTGGAAAAAGTTTTGTGCAGGTTCAGGTGCATCACGTCAACGCCGAAATCGCCAGGGCGGACTTTTCCCACCAGGGCGTTCATGTTAGCGCCGTCCATGTAGAGCAAGCCGCCCTTGGCGTGCATGATCTCGGCGATCTTGTGAATTTCCTGCTCGAAGACGCCCAGCGTGTTGGGATTGGTGAGCATCAGCGCCGCGACGTCTTCGTTCATTTGCGCTGCGAGCGCGGCCACATCCACCATACCCTGGGCATTAGATTTCAAATTTTCCACTGAGTAACCGACCATGGCCGCGGTCGCCGGATTGGTGCCGTGCGCGGAATCAGGGATCAGGACCTTCTTGCGCGGATCGCCTTTCGATTCATGGTAGGCACGCACCATCAGCAATCCGGTGAGCTCGCCGTGGGCCCCGGCGGCGGGCTGCAGAGTGATGGCATCCATGCCGGTAATTTCAATGAGGCACTCGCTCAGGGTCTTGATAATGCGAAGGGCCCCCTGCGAAATTCGCTCGGGCTGGTAAGGATGTCCGTTGGCCAGGCCGTCGAGGCGCACCACCAGCTCATTTACCCTCGGGTTGTACTTCATGGTGCATGAACCCAGCGGATACATGCCGAGATCAATGGCGTAGTTCCAGGTGGAGAGCCGGGTGAAGTGGCGGATGATTTCGATTTCGCTCACTTCGGGCATGTTGCCCAGGTCTTTTCTTTCGGACGGTCCCAAGCAGCACGGAGGCATCGACCTCCGGAACATCGAGCGGAGGCAGCTTCCACGCCGCTTTTCCTGACGAAGACTTCTCGAAAATCAAGCCCTCATTCTGATTGACGTGCCGGGTGGCCTTGCGCGTCATGTGCTTCACCGTGCCACCTCCTGCACATCCACTTCTTCTTTCGCAGATCGCACCGACCGTTCGCTTTCGGCGACCAGGCCGACCGCGGTATCGATCGCGCTGCGCGTGGTCAGCTCGGTACAGCACCACAGCGCGGCATGGCCCAGCTCGGGATAAAACTTTTTCAGGGGAAGCCCGCCCACAATTTTGTGGCCCAGAAGGCGGCTGTTGATGGCGTAGGGACTTTCGCTGGTCTGCACCACGAATTCGTTGAAGCGTGGCGAGCCGGAGAAGAGTACCTTGGCATGCTTGCCAAATTGAGCGGCAGCATAGGCCGTCTTGGCCAGATTTTGTTTGGCCAGTTCCTTCAACCCGACTTTGCCGTAGATGGTCATGAAGATATTGACCATCAGCGCGACCAGGGCCTGGTTGGTGCAGATGTTCGAGGTCGCCTTTTCGCGGCGTATGTGCTGTTCGCGCGTAGCCAGAGTCAGAACGAAACCGCGTTTGCCGTTGCGGTCGGTGGTCTGGCCGGCCAGGCGCCCGGGCATCTGGCGGACAAACTGTTCGCGGGTGGCTATGACGCCGCAGTAGGGCCCACCAAAACCCAGAGGCACGCCGAAAGATTGCGCCTCCATGGCGATCACGTCGGCCTGGCGCGGCGGTTCGACGATGCCCAGCGAAACCGCTTCGGCGATCGATACCACCAGCATCGCGCCCTTCTTGTGCGCGATCTCGGCGATAGTGGCAGCATCTTCAATGGTCCCGAAGAAGTTCGGCGATTGAATCAGGACGCAGGCAGTATCCGGCGTGATGGATTTTTCCAGCTCTTCCAGGTTCAGCCGGCCATTGTCCTTGAACGAGGACGTGGACAGCGGCAGGTTCTGGTGATGCGCATACGTGGTCAGCACCTCGCGATACTCGGGATGCACGCTGCGCGCGATGATCACCGAGCGCCGCCCGGTAAGGCGCACCGCCATCATCACGGCCTCGGCGGCGGCGGTCGAACCGTCGTACATGGAAGCATTGGCGACTTCCATGCCCGTAAGCTCGCAAATCATGGTCTGAAATTCAAAGATCGCCTGCAGTGTGCCCTGCGAAATCTCGGCTTGATAAGGCGTGTAGGCGGTCAGAAATTCGCCGCGCGAGATGAGCGAATCGATGATCACCGGCCGGTAGTGAGAATAGGCGCCGGCGCCGAGGAAAGTGGCGTAGGCGTCGCCGTTCTCGCGAGAGCGCTCGCGAAACCAGTCCACGATCTCGGATTCAGCCATCTGCCGCGGCACTTTGAGGTCCCGCTCCAGGCGGTATTCCGCGGGAATCGGAGAGAACAAATCGTCGATCGAACGCGCCCCCATGGCCTGCAGCATGGCCTGTCGATCGGCGGGAGATTTAGGCAGATAACGCATAGAAACTCTTTAGATGTACTTCGAAGCCAATTCGATTGTTGAGCTGCCGCTCTGGGTCATGGTTGCGATGGGTGATGCCAGCTTTGGATCAGTGCCCGCCCTCTTCGGCGACGAACTTCTCGTAGTCGGCGGCCGAGAGCAGAGAGTTGAGCTGAGCCGGATCTTTCAGGGTGATTTTGATCATCCAGGCGCTATGCGCATCTTTGTTGATCTTTTCCGGCGCCGTCGCCAGTTCCCCGTTTACCTCGGTCACCGTACCCGAAACCGGCGCGTATAGGTCCGAGACGGCTTTCACCGATTCCACGGAGCCAAACGTCTTACCGGAGGTGATTTCGGCGCCCGGCTTGGGCAAATCAACGAAAACAATGTCGCCCAGCGACTCCTGAGCGTAACTGGTAATGCCGACAGTGGCGTTCCCGCCGTCGGCTTTGATCCACTCGTGCTCTTTGGTGTACTTGTAGTCGGTCGGAAAGGGCATGGTGACTTTTTAGCTCCTGGCTTTTAGCTCCTGGCTTCTAGCTTCTGGGTCTTGGCTTCTGGCTCTTGGCTTCCCAAGGTTCCTCTGTGTTTCTCGGTGTCCTCTGTGGTTTATGCCTTTTTCGGCTTCCTGTAAAACGGGGTTGGCACTACCTGTGCCTTCACGCCATGGCCGCGTATTTCCACTTTCAGTTCGGTGCCCAGAGGGACGAACTCGGTGGGAACATAAGCCAGGGCGATGTTTTTCTTCAAAAAGGGGGCGGGGGAACCGCTGGTGACGTAGCCGATTTCGCGTCCGGTCAGATCGAGCACTTTGTAGCCGTCGCGAGCGATGCCGCGCTCTAACATCTCCAAACCTACAAGTTCGCGTCTTGTTCCTTCGGCCCTGGCTTTCTCCAGCGATGCGCGGCCGATGAAGTCTCGCCTTCTCCATCTTGCAGAAACGATCGAGGCCAGCTTCCCACACATTAATCGTGTCGGAAATTTCGTGGCCGTAAAGCGGCAGCCTGGCTTCGAGGCGAAGCGTGTTGCGGGCACCGAGACCGCAGGGGACCACTCCGAATTCCTTGCCCGCTTCCAGAATCTCGTTCCACACCCGGGCGCTGGTGGCTTCGTCGCTGGGAATGTAGATTTCGAATCCGTCTTCGCCGGTGTAGCCGGTGCGAGCAATCAAAGTATTTTTCAGTCCGCAAACCGTCCCGCGCGTCACCCAATAGAACTTCACCGCCGAGAGGTCCGCGTCGGTGAGTTTCTGCAGGAGGTTGACCGCCTTCGGCCCCTGAATCGCAATCTGGGTAAAGTCGTCGGAGAGATTTTCGACCGCGCAATCGAACTGGCGGGTATGGTCGCGCACCCAGTTGAAATCCTTTTCACGTGTGCCGGCATTGATCACCAGCAGGTATTCATCTTCTCCAAGGCGGTGAACGACCACGTCATCCACGAAAGTGCCCTGCGGATAAAGCAGCGCCGAATACTGCGCCTGGCCGACGGCGAGCCGCGAAGCGTCATTCATCGAAATGTGCTGGACGGCGGCCAGCGCTTGCGGCCCGGCCAACCGGATGTCGCCCATGTGGCTGACGTCAAAAATGCCGACGCCCGTTCGCACCGCATTGTGCTCGGCCATGATTCCGCCCGCGGACGGGTATTCGACGGGCATCTCCCAGCCATTGAATTCGACCATTTTGGCGCCCATCCGGCGATGGACAGAATGGAGCGCGGTCTTGCGGATGGCTGGCGTAGTCGCCTCGACTGCGGGCAATGAAACCTCGATCAAAAGCAGTGGCTGGGCCGCTGAAATGGTGAGACTGATTACCCTAACATGCGCTCGGCGGTGGCTTCAACTGAGCCGCCGGCAAACCGATCGGCAGCGCGGGAATGGTGGTTACCAACGGAACTTTCCCCCCTCCCGAACCCGCGCTAGAGTTCGCCCATGGCCACCACCACCAAAAACAAGTATCACTGCATGCAGTGCGACATGATCGAGGACAAGTGCGATTGCGAGAAGTACTGTTGCTCCTGCCAGGGGCAAGTGGACATCCGCCTGTGCAGCGATGGTCTGTACTACTGCCCGCCTTGCCGGCAGGCGTGCGGCTACAAAGTCTCGGACTAGAGGCCAGGCCTCCGGGGTTCGTCCTCCGTGATGCTCATGTAGGCCCGGGCGCCCTCGTCCGGGCGGGCGAGCGAAGCTCGCCTGTCGGAGGCAAAACACAACTCTGCGGATGTCTGTTGCATTCCTTGCAGGAGAGCACGAGAACTTCGAGAGGAAACTCACTATAGGGGTCCTTCGACTGCGCGACTGCTTCGCGAAGCGAAGCAGTCACTTCGCTCAGGATGACACGGAGGATTAGATAACCACGGCTTCTTTGTATTCCCCAAACACTTTTCTCATGGTGTCCGAGATTTCGCCGACTGTGGCGTTGGCTTCGACCGCGGCCAGGATTCGCGGCATGAGATTTTCCCCGGAGCGGGCTGCGTCTTCGATTTGTTGCAGGGAGGACTGCCAGGCGCCGGGGTCGCGGCGGGCGCGCAAAGCCCGTAGGCGTTCGACCTGCTTGCGTTCCAGGGCTTCGTCGATGCGTTGGATCGGGATGGGTTTCTCATCGTCCACGGCAAAGCGATTCACGCCGACCACCACGGCTTCCTCACGATCCACCTGTTGCTGGTACTCGTAAGCCGCGTTCTGGATTTCCTGCTGCACGTAGCCGCGTTCGAGGGCTTTGATCATGCCGCCGAGAGCTTCAATCTTTCCCAGATAGTCGGCCGCGCGGGTTTCAATTTCATTGGTCAGGGCCTCGATGTAGTAGGAGCCGGCCAAGGGGTCAACGGTTTGGGGGACTCCGGACTCATAAGCAACGATCTGCTGGGTGCGGAGCGCGATGCGGGCGGCCTGGCTCGGTGGGCAGGGCGAGCGCCTCATCGTACGAATTGGTGTGCAGCGACTGGGTGCCGCCGAGTACCGCAGCCAGCGCCTGCAGCGCGGTGCGAACGATATTGTTTTCCGGCTGCTGCGCGGTCAGCGTCGAACCCGCGGTCTGGGTGTGAAAGCGCAGCATCCACGAACGCGGATTCTTCGCCTTGAAATGCTCGCGCATGATGCCGGCCCACATGCGGCGGGCGGCGCGGAACTTGGCAACCTCTTCCAGAAAATTGTTGTGGGCGTTGAAGAAGAACGATATCCGCGGCGCAAACTGGTCGACGTCGAGGCCGGCATCGATGGCCCCCTGCACATAGGCGATGCCGTTGGCCAGGGTGAAGGCAACTTCCTGGACGGCGGTCGATCCGGCTTCGCGCATGTGATAACCGGAGATGGAAATCGTGTTCCACTCGGGCACGTTCTGGTTGGTCCAGGCAAACAGGTCGGTGATGATGCGCATGGCCTGCGCCGGCGGAAAAATATAAGTGCCGCGGGCGATGTATTCCTTGAGCACATCGTTTTGTACGGTGCCGGACAACAGGCGGACGTCGGCCCCCTGGCGGCGGGCGACGGCGACATACAGCGCCAGCAGGATCGACGCCGTCGCATTGATGGTCATCGAGGTGGAAATTTTGGTCAGGTCGATGCCCTCGAACAGGCGCTGCATGTCTTCGATGGAATCGATGGCCACGCCGACTTTTCCCACTTCTCCGACCGCCAGGGGATGGTCGGAATCGAGGCCGATCTGAGTGGGCAGGTCGAAGGCGACTGAGAGGCCCGGTGGTGCCGTTCGCCAGCAGGTACTTGTAGCGTTTGTTCGACTCCTCAGCGTCGCCCATGCCGGCGTACTGGCGCATGGTCCACAGCCGGCCGCGATACATGGTGGCCTGCACGCCCCGGGTGTAGGGATAATCGCCGGGGTATCCGACTTCGCCGTTCCTGGTTGCGAGCGTTCAGATCGGCGGGCGTGTACAGGGCGCGGATTGGGATGTGGGAGGAGGTTTCGGGGTCGGCGGGCACGGATTTCGGGCTGTCAGTCATGACGAAGGGCAATAACCACGAAGGACACTAAGGTTCACGAAGGAATTCTCACGGTTCTCAGCACCTCTCCGGATTTCCTTCGTGCACCTTAGTGTCCTGCGTGGTTTAAGCTTTTAGCCTTTTTTCCATACTCTCCAGAATGAGCTGGCGCCGAACCAGGTGAAAGTCAAAGTGAAAATAATTGCGACTAGTACGCGTGCCAGGGTAGTCTGGCCGGCCCGGTAGTGGGCGTACTCACGAAAGAATGCGCCCGCGCCGATGAATGCTAAGGCAAGGAAAACAAAGCCCGTCACTTCCAGAAAGAGCTGCCGCAGCACCCGTCCGAAGTGGACCGCGGTGGTGCGGGCGCCTTTCATCACTGCGCCCAGGGTGCGGGTGCGGCCGGCATGCTGGGCGGCAATCCGGGCAGCGATGCTCAACTTGCGGACTGTGGAGACATTCACCATCAACCGTCGATTTTAACAGTGTTCGGGGTTACAATGACGGAGCACGACGCTGGCGTCGCGAGCCGGGGTAACCCGATCCGGCATCTAAGTAACTGAGTACTGCCGTTCTACTTCAGGGGGCCAAGTGGACCAGCAATTGAAGCAGTTGATGAAAGAACTGGGCGAGGCCATCAATGAATCGCTGGCGGACAGCGAGCAGATTGCCGAAGTGGTCTCCAAGATCAAAGACAGCGGATACGACATTTTCCTGGTTCTGGAAGCGACCATCGGCGTAAGCAAGCCGGGCGAGAAGTCCGATGACAAGACTTCCCTGGTGACCACCCTGACCACCAATCCCGAGTTCAAGATCAGCGACCAGGACCTCAAGTTCCTGAAGTCGCTGCGCATCAAGATCGAGAACGACGCGGCGTAGCAGTCGTCAGTCGTCGGTCTTCAGTCGTCAGAATATCCAATCTTTCCCGTCTTCCATCCCTGGAATAGGCCTGCACGAGCGGGACGCTCGCGCCCACATTTTTCCCTGCTGAAAGCTGATGGCTGACGGCTGACAGCTGTGGTACAACCACGGCTTGCCTGGGAGCGAACAATACGGGCTGGTGCGCGCCATTGGGCGCTGGAGCCTGGCAGCGCTGGTGGTCAACTCCATCATCGGCAGTGGGATATTTGGACTGCCTTCGGACGTGGCCCGACTCATTGGCCGGGCCAGCCCCTGGGCGGTATTGCTGGCAGGGGCCGCGGCCGGCGTCATCATGGCGTGTTTTGCGGAAGTGGCTTCGCAATTTACCCAGGCCGGCGGGCCCTACCTTTACGCGCGCGCCGCTTTCGGGCGTTTCGTGGGAATTGAAATGGGCTGGATGCTTTGGCTGGTACGCCTGGCCGCGCCGGCCGCCACTTCCAACCTGTTCGTTATTTATTGTGGCGAGTTTTGGCCGCACGCCAAAGAACCTCTTCCGCGATTCCTTATTCTGACGTTGCTGTACGGCGTCCTGACCCTGATCAACTATCGCGGGGTGCGGGCCAGCACGCAGGTCAGCAACGTGTTCACGGTGGCCAAGCTGGTGCCGCTGTTTCTGGTGGCGATTGCAGGTTCGATCTATCTGCTGGCGGGCCACAAAGCGGCGCCACTATTGCCAGGCGGTGCCGGCGCCGGCGCCTGGCTCAAGGCTGGCCTGCTTCTGGTCTTCGCCTACGGCGGCTTTGAAACCGCTCTCACGCCCTTGAGCGAGGCCAAGAACCCCCGGCGCGACGCCGCATTTGCTTTGTTCACGGCGCTGATCACCTGCACGTTGCTGTACTCGGCGATTCAGTGGGTGGTGGTGGGTATCCTGCCAGATCCCGCCCACAGCGAACGTCCCCTGGCCGACGTAGCGCGGCTTGTATTCGGCAATGGCGGCGCCGCTTTCATCTCCATAGGCGCGCTGGTTTCAGTGGTCGGCTATCTCAGCGCCAACATGCTGGGTGTGCCACGCATCACCTTCGCGCTGGCGGAGAACGGAGATTTCCCGTCCATCTTCGCAGCCATTCATCCCCGCTTCCGCACTCCCTACTTTTCTATTCTTGCGTTCGCCCTGTTGAGTTGGCTGCTGGCTCTGCTCGGCAGCTTCACCTGGAACGCTACTCTTTCCGCGGTGGCGCGACTTCTCTATTACGGACTGGTTTGCGCGGCCTTGCCGGTATTTCGCCGCAAGCAGCCCGGAGCGGCAATGTTTCGTCTTCCCGGAGGAACTCTGTTCGCCGTGCTGGGCGCCGGAATTTGCGCGGTATTGATTACCGGTGTGAACCTGGGCGGATCACTGATCCTGCTGGCCACCGCGCTGGTGGCACTGATCAACTGGCTGCTGGTCAGAAAGCGGCTGCCGGGCGAGGCGCTCTCCTGATTCTTGTATTGGACGCCGGGAAACTGCTAGGCTACGCCGTTCCATGAAATTGAAATTCCTTTTGCCGCTGCTCTGCGGAACAGGTCTTCTCGCCCCGGCCCAGCAGGTCCCTCCTTCAGCCGGTAATTTTGTGGTCGAGAAGAACGTCGCCGTGCCCATGCGCGACGGCGTAATCTTGCGTGCCGACGTGCTGCGGCCGAGTGGCAGAGGCGCATTCCCGGTGCTGGTGTACCGCACGCCGTACGGCAAAGAGCCGGCGCTCGAGGAATACACCACCTTTCGGCACGCGGTCGAACACGGATACGCGGTCGTGGTGCAGGATGTTCGCGGACGCTACGCTTCCGATGGCGAGTTCCGTCCTTACGAGAATGAAGGCCGCGACGGATACGACACCATCGAGTGGGCAGCGCGTCAACCCTGGTCGAACGGCGCGGTTGGAACCTTCGGACTCTCGTATCCCGGGGCCGTGCAGTGGCTGGCGGCAGTGGAGAACCCCCCGCATCTGAAAGCCATGGTTCCGGCGATGACTTTCTCCTCGGCGCAGAATTTCTTCTACGCCGGTGGCCTGTGGGACATGTCGTGGATCGAATGGATTTGGGACAACATCGCGCCCGACGTGCGGGCCAAGAAAAATCTGCCCGGACCGAAGACCCCGGACGAAGCGGTTGCCGCGTGGAGCCAGACCAGTCCGAAGATGCTGAACACGGTCCCGCTTGACCAACTGCAGGAGCTGCGCGGCATCGCTCCTTACTACTACGACTGGCTCACGCATCCCTACGACGATCCCTGGTGGGACGTGGTGCGATCTGCGGAACAAGTACGGCCGTGTGCACGCCGCCGTGCTGAACTTCTCCGGCTGGTATGACGACAACTACGGCCCGGAAGGCGCGACCACAAATTTTGCCGGACTGCTGAGAGCCCGCACCGGTGCTGCCGATCCCCGGACCCATCTGCTGATCGGTCCCTGGGTGCACGGCGTGGATTCCACCGGAAAGACAAAATCAGGGAAGCGCGAGTTTGGGCCAGCCGCGGCGATTGACTACGACGAGGTGGTCCTGCGCTGGATGGACCACTACCTGCGAGGCATCGCGAATGGAGTGGAGAAGGAAAAACCCGTCCGCTACTTTGTGATGGGAGACGATCAGTGGCGCCAGGCCGACGCCTGGCCGCCTGCCTCGAAAGCGGCGTCCTACTATCTGGTCAGCCCGAAATCCGGAGAGATCCAGGGCAGCCTGTCCGCCGAGGCACCGAGGG
Organism: Terriglobia bacterium; assembly: GCA_963699935.1. Lineage (GTDB taxonomy): Bacteria > Acidobacteriota > Terriglobia > Terriglobales > Acidobacteriaceae > JAIQFF01. Next base: position 228,763 of record CAVOVU010000006.1, on the reverse strand, counting down.
AGAAGAGAGCGTCAGTGACTTTTCTGTCCGATCCGGAGAAGCCGGTGGTCAATTCATACAGCAGCTCGGGCGCGCACGATTACCGGGATTTGACCGAGCGGCGACGATGTTCTGACTTTCGACTCAGCCCCGCTGGAGCGTGACACCGAAGTGACCGGACCGATCCACGCCCAGATTTATCTCGCGTGCGACTGCCGCGACACCGATTTGTGGGTGCGTCTGCTCGATGTGGCTCCGGACGGCACGGCTTTCAATCTGATGAGCCCTGGTCTTGACGTGCTGCGGGCCAGCTATCGCAACCTGAAGAAGGGGCGGCAACTGCTGACAGCCGAACCGGGTGTATGAGCTGCATCTCGACAACCTGATTACCAGCAACGTGTTTCGGAAAGGCCATCGCATCCGGGTACAGATTTCAGCGACCTTCTTTCCGAATTTCTCGCGCAATCTGCACACCGGCGAGTTGGAAAATTCGTCCGCCAGAATGCAGAAAGCAAACATCTCGATTTACACTGACCGGCGTCGGCCTTCGCGCATAGTTTTGCCGGTCGTTCCGCGGTGAGGCGTCGCGACTCGATGCGGAGACCTGGAGGAATTCTTGCCCCAGCGAAACCGGATTAACCTGCTGCTCCTGCTGGCCGCTGCGTTTCTGGCCGCCGCGTCCCTTCCGGTTCAAGCCCAGCGCGAGCCCGTGCTCAAACAGATCGACGAGCCGCATCCTTACTACTTCCGCGAGATGTATCTGCCGCAACTGACGACCGGCCCGAGCGCGGTGGCGTGGGCCGTGGATTCGCAGCAGCGTGGTCTACTCGATGGCGGGCTCGCTGTGGCAGCAGAAGCTCGACTCCGCCGTGGCCGAACAACTGACCAGCGGCCCCGGCTACGACTACCAACCCGATTGCTCATCGGACGGACGCTGGGTGGTTTACGCCACTTACGCCAGGGATGCGGTTGAACTCTGGTCGCTGAATCTGCAGACAAAAGCCACGCGCCAACTCACGACCGGCGGCGCGGTCAACGTCGAGCCCCGTTTCTCGCCCGACGGCAAGCGGATCGCATTCGTTTCCACGTCGTTCCATGGACGTTTTCATATCTTCGTGGGGCAATTCAGCGACGGCGAACTTAAGAACGTCCAGCGTCTGACCGGGGAGAACCGCAGCACTCTCAATCGCTATTACTACAGCCAGTTCGATCACGAGATCAGCCCGGCCTGGTCGCCGGACGGAAAGGAAATTCTCTTCGTTTCGAATCGCGGGCACATCTACGGCACTGGCGGATTCTGGCGGATGAAGGCGGAGCCCGGCGCGGAGGCGCGCGAAATTCACTACGAAGAGACGGCATGGAAAGCGCGTCCGGACTTTTCGCCCGATGGCAAACGTATCGTGTATGCGTCTTATCTGGGACAGCAGTGGCACCAGCTCTGGGTACTGCCGTCGGAGGGCGGCGACGCGTTCCCGCTTTCCTATGGCGATTTCGACAACGTCAGCGCCGCGCTGGTCGCCGGACGGAAAGCGGATCGCGTTCATCTCCAACCGCGGCGGTAATACGTCGCTGTGGACGCAGACAGGTTCCCGGCGGCGCGCAGACCCAGCTTGTCGCGAAAGAAAAGCATTACCTGAAGCCGGTGGGTCGGTTGAGTATCACGGTGCTGGATCGCGGCTGGGCATCCCACCCCGGCGCGAATCTTCGTCGTGGGCGAGGATGGCCGCGCGTACGCTCCTGACGACGCATGGATGAGCGCTGACGATAATTTCGTACGCGCCGAGCGTCCCTTTGAGGCGCACTACTTTCACACCTCAGGCAAGGCGGAAATGACAGTGCCGGCCGGAAGCGCGGAAGTCGAGGTCATGAAGGGATTCGAATACCGATTCGAGCGACAGCACGGTCGACCATTACCGCCGGGCGCAAATCCAGCCTGACGATTCATCTGCAACCGCTGAACCTTCCCAAAGAGGCAGGCTCGCAATGGGTGAGCGGCGACGTTCACGTGCACATGAATTACGGAGGCGCGTACCGCAACACCCCCGCGCACCTGGTGACCCAGGCGGCGGCCGAGAACCTGCAGATTGTCGAAGACCTGGTCGTCAACAAAGAGCAGCGCATTCCGGATATCGCATACTTCAGCCCCAAGCCTGATCCGGCCTCGACCGCGACCAATCTTCTGCTGCATGGGCAGGAATTTCACACCAGCTATTGGGGGCATCTGGGCCTGCTGAATCTGACGCGAAATTTTCTTCTGCCCGGCTACGCCGCGTACCCCAACACAGCCGCAGCCAGCCTGTTTCCCGCCAACGCAAATGTGGCCGACATGGCGCATGAGCAGCACGCGCTGGTGGGATATGTTCATCCCTATGATGCTGTGCCCGATCCTGCGAAAGATGCATCGCTGACCCATGAACTGCCGGTGGACCTGGCGCTGGGCAAAGTGGATTACATCGAAGTGCTGGGATTCGCCGAGCACAAATCGACCGCCAACGTCTGGTACCGGCTGCTGAACTGCGGCTTCCGGCTTGCCGACCGCGGCGGGCACGGATGCCATGGCCAACTTCGCGTCGCTGCGCGGGCCGGTGGGACTGAACCGTGTTTACGCCAAAGTTCCCGCCGGGCCGCTCAATATCGGAACCTGGCTGGATTCGATCAAGCACGGCCGCACTTTCGCCACCAACGGCCCTTTGCTGGGATTCTCGCTGGGCGGCAAGCAACCTGGTGATGAAATCTCTCTGCCGGCCGGCGAGAACAAGGTGAAGTTCACTGCCTGGCTGCGCTCGTTCGTGCCCATCGATCATCTGCAGGTGATCTGCAATGGCGAGGTGGTGCGCGATTTGAAGCTCAACGGCGATCGCGAGGCGGCCGACGTAGAAGGACACAATTCCGATTTCGCGCAGTGGCTGGTGCCTGCTGCGGGCCTGGAGCGACAAGGCCGAGCATCCTGTGCTGGACATGTATCCCTATGCGACGACCAGCCCGATCTATGTGACGGTCGCCGGGTTCGCACCCGCAGGCCGACCGAAGACGCAGCCTATTTCATCGCCTGGATCGATCGCATGATCGACGCCGCGAAGTCAAACCAGGACTGGAACACGGAGGCGGAAAAAGCCGCGGTGCTGGAGATGCTGTCGTCGGCACGAAAGGTTTATGCGGAGAAGTGATCGTGGACGGGCCCCAATATGCGCTAACTTAAGGAATCCCGGTAGTGGCTCAATTCGAAACCGTCCGTTTCCCAGCGGCGTCGTCCCGAGGGACTTCAGTCCCGCAGAGCCTGCCCTGAGCGAAGTCGAAGGGATCTGGCGTGCATCGGCCAGAAAACTTTCAATGCCCACCGCTCCGGACCATGCGGTGCCATGTTCCAGTTCCCAGCTTCCCCTTCCCGATCATCGTGTCCGGCCCTTGAAACGTATAGGTGCCGGCATCATCCCAGCTCAGGTTGATGGCATGCAGCTTGTAGTTGCCCTGGCTCGCGGTGAACGTGCCGGCATGCGTCGGAGCACCATCCAACGCCTCGCTGTGAAATTCATAAGTGCCATTTTCCGCCACTCGCCAGATCCAATAACCGGGATTGATCAGCAGTTCCCAGGTCCCGACCATCCTGGGATCGACCGGGCTAGCCTGCTCTCCTTCAGGCAGCGGCAGGGGAGCCGACCATCTGGGATCATCCTGCGCGCAGGGCGCCGAGATCACCACGCAGTTCGCTCCGCCGCTCGCGCGGCACTGTTTCATCGCGATGGCAGCCGCCGCTTTGCGGTTGTCGGCCGGGCCGTACCCGAAGTGACCGCCGTTTGACGCAACCGCCAGCCCCACGCACCCATTGGGGGCCCAAGTCAGAATCTTGCACCCGGCTGGCGCATTTCTGCGGCACAGGGCGAGGGCTGCTTCATCGGCTTCGGCCTCTGAATTCTGACCATGCGAAGAACCGCCCTTCATCGCCGCCCGGGAGAACGCCACCGCCGCCCAATGCACGACGAAGCCGGGATTATTTGCCTGGGGAGGGATCGGAGTGCCCTCCGGATCACAACCCAGATATCCGAAGTTCTCAATGCACGTCTCCAGTGGCGGAATGTAATCCTGAGCACATGCCAATGCCGACAAAGCAAGTAAGACGGCTGCCGCCATGCATGCCTTCCCGATTTTCCACGGGCTCAAACCCAGCCTCACCATTTTTTCGTGGCCTCCTAGCCTCCAATGCAATCGATCAACAACTCGCAAACAACCTACGAATGATAGCGGTGTACCACAAATTAGTCGCATGAGGAATGGCCGGTACCCTGGGCGGGTTACGCTCCGGACGGGCGTAACTTCCATCCTATGGTAAACACCTTAATTGATTTTGGCAGAAAGGCACGACTCTGGCAGACTGCTGGAAATGCTGTCGTCGGCGCGCAAGGTGTGTTCGCAAAAGTGATCATGGGCGCCCCGCCGCATAAGCACTAACGCAAGGAATTCCTTTCGCTTGCTATTTCGTTTTGCCTCAATCCAGAACTCCACGCTAAGATTGCCAAATGATGGACTCCTCACGCGAGGCGCTGAAGCCGGACGAGCGTGGACTTGGGGATGCACCTGCCCGGTCTCAAGGGAAGTTAGCCCTGGCTCTGGCGGTGATCGCAATCGCGCTTAGCTTGGTTCTTGGGCTGGTTTATCTAAACTCGGTCCGTCGCCTGGAGCGCGAGGTGGCACGGCTCAGCCAGCAGACGGAGGGTTTAAACCGGCGTGGTCGTGCGGGCACAGGAGCAATCGCAGACATTGGCTCAGCAGGCTTCGCAGGCGGCCGCGAACGCACAGGCAGCCGCTCAACAGCGCGACCAGGCGAAGCAGGATCAATCGAACTCGGAGGCGCAGGCGCAACTTGCGCGGGAGCAGGCCGCCGCCGAGCAGCAAAAGGCAGAGCAAGCTACGCAGCAGGCTGAGGCATATCGGCAAGAGCGCGAGGCGCAACTTGCACAGCTGCAAGAGGCCCTCGGGCAAATTGCCGAAACGCGTCGCACCGCCATGGGACTGGTAATGACGCTGGACAGCAAGTCGATCCGCTTCGACTTTGATAAGGCAAACATCAAACCGGAATATCGCGACATCCTCAATCGCATCGCCGGGATCCTGATGACGCTCAAGGGATATACGATTGCGGTTTACGGATATACGGATGACGTCGGGACGCAGACGTACAACCTGCAACTCTCACAGCGTCGCGCCGAAGCGGTGCGCGACTTCCTGATGCAGACCGGAATTTCCCCGACAATCATGAGCACCAAGGGTTTTGGCAAATCCGACCCGCGTGTTCCGGGCGACAGCGAACAGGCCCGTGCCGCCAACCGCCGGGTCGAGATCGGCATAGTGGATTCGAAACTTGTCACGAACGGCCCTCTGGTCGTGCCAAAGTGAATCAGGCAGTACAGGTCCGATGGTGGACATCGACAGCGGACTGCAACAGTGATTACCCGCCGAAGGTTCTCGAGTGCTTTCCATTGAAGCCGCGAACAAGTCAACGATCCTGAAAACCTGGGACCGCCCCTCGTCCCCCGGACAGCCAGCACCGGCGGGGCCTTCCTCGACGGGATTGTTGCGCATGAAGTCCACTTGACAAACAAGTGAAACGTAGTAGTCTCTCTTTGGAGAGACCACTTGGATGTCTAATAAAGAAAAAGAATCCATCCAGCTGCTGCAGGGGACACTGGATCTCATCGTTTTGCGCACCCTCGCGACGATGGGCCCGCAACACGCTTATCAAATTGCCACGCGTCTCCAGCAGATCTCCGATCGGCTGCTCAACCTCAACCAGGGCACTCTCTATCCGGCATTGATGCGGCTGGAGCAGTACGGATGGATTAAGGGAACCTGGGGAAGGACCGAAAGCAACCGGGAAGCCAAGTACTACGAAATCACCAGGGCGGGAGAGAAAGCCTTAAAGGAAGAGACACAGGGGTGGAGAAGAATGTCGGCGCTAGTGGAGCGGCTCTTGCTTGAGGAGTCTTAGCGATGAGGCACCTGAGACGCATCTTTTCGAAGTTTTATCTGCTTTTCGCCAACTCCAGAGTGGAAGCGGAACTGGCAAGAGAAATTGGCGCGCATCTGGGGTTGCTGGAAGACGAATATCTGCGCCAGGGCATGACCCCGGAAGATGCACGACGGGCGGCCAGACTCGCCTACGGAGGGGTGGAGCAGGCGACGCAACTGCATCGCGATGAGCGAGCGTTTCAAGGGCTGGGCCAGATTCTGCAAGACACTCGATATACCTTCCGCCAACTGCGTAAGTCTCCCGGATTTACCGTGACGGCCATCCTGATGCTGGCGCTGGGCATCGGGGCGACGACGGCGATTTTTTCCATCGTCGAGGGAGTTCTGCTGCGTCCGCTGCCGTTCCCCGATCCGGATCGTCTGGTCACCCTGGGAGATGTGCTGGAAGGCTCGCACTGTGCGTCCTGCGCTCATTCCAGCGTAACCGCTCCCGACATCCGAAATTACATGCGCGACACGCAGAGCTTCAGCCACCTGGGCGGCTATCGCGGAAGACTGTTTGAACTGTCCGGCCCTGGCGATCCGGCGGCGGTGAATGGGGCGCGGATGAGCGGCGAGGTCTTTGCCGCGCTGGGAGTGCAGCCGCTGCTGGGGCGAACGTTCACGCAACAGGAAGATGATGAAGCCCAGCAGGTGGCGGTGTTGAGCTATGGCATGTGGCAGGGCCGTTTCCACGGCGATGCGAACGTACTGGGGAGCAAGATCCTGCTCTATCGCAAGCCTTACACCGTGATCGGCGTGATGCCGCGCGATTTCGAGTTTCCGCTCAACCCTGGGCATGTGAACCAGAGCGAATTTTGGCTTCCGCTCAGCCTCCAGCCGGAGGAATTTACCGCAGGCAGCGCTGCGTCGTGGAACGCTCACATGGTGGGGCGCTTAAAGCCCGGCATCACCGTCGAACAGGCACAGAGTGATGCCGAGCGGGTGGCCCAGGATACGATGCGCGACTATCCGGCCTACATGCGCAGTCTTCGTATTCACGCGGTGGTGACGCCGCTGCACGAAGATACGGTGCGGCAGGCGCGGCCCCTGCTGCGCACCCTGCTCCTGGCCGTGATGGTTGTTCTGCTGATCGCCTGCGCGAACCTGGCGGGGCTTCTGCTGGTGCGTGCCATCCGGAGACGAAGAGAGATCGCAGTGCGGCTTGCCCTGGGTGCCCGCGCGGCCACCTTGCTCCGGCAGGCCATTCTGGAAAGCATGGTCTTGAGTATCGCCGGTGGCGCGATAGGGCTGGCACTGGCGGCTGCCGCATTGCGGGTGGGCGTAAGCCTGCTGCCGCAGACGCTGCCTCGCGTCCATGAGATTGGCTTGAACTGGCCGGTCATGCTCTTCGCACTGGGACTGGCGCTGCTGACCGGCTTCCTCTGCGGATTGGCTCCCGCATTTGCCGCAATCAGGACGAGCGTGAATGAGTCGCTTAAAGAAGGCGGACGCACCGGCACCTCGGGCAGCGGCCATGCCAGGCTACGCTCGGCGCTGGTGGTGGCGGAGATTGCCGTGGCGCTGACCCTGCTTACCGCCTCCGGCCTGTTGCTGCGCAGCTTCGAAAAGATGCGCGATGTGGAATTAGGCTTCCGCCCCGACAATACGCTGGCTGCGCTCTACGTTCTGCCGCAGCAACGGTATCGAACGCAATCCGCGATCGACGAATTCACCAGAGCTCTGCTGAACGACGTGGGACATCTGCCTGGCGTAGATGCAGTTGGCATTACTTCGTTTTTGCCAGCGGCCGGCAACAATTGGGGCATCGCTTTCACCATCGAGGGCTATGTTTCCCCCAAGGGCGCGGGATTGAATATGGCGTCGATGTCGCTGGTCGAGAGCGATCCCTTCGAAGCGCTGGGCATTCGTGTGCTCCGCGGGCGCGTCTTTACCGAGTCGGACAATGCCAACTCACAATTGGTGGCTATCGTGAATCGCAAGATGGCCGAGCAGTACTGGCCAGGCCAGGACCCGATCGGCAAGCGGCTGCGCCGGGGCATGCCGGAGACCTCCACGCCGTGGATGACGGTGGTGGGCGAGGTCGATGACGTCAAGCTGGGGTCGCGCGATGCGGAGACCATGCCACAGGTGTACCAGCCGGTAACACAGACGGTCGCCAGTGAAAGCGTTTTGGCCTCTGTCGGCGAATTGAGCGGCGCCGACGGCTGGATCGTTCTGCACAGCCCGTATGGATCCGGAGCAGATGGAAGACACGCTTCGCGCAACCGTGCGGCAGATCGACCCGCAGTTACCGCTCTACCAGATGCAGACGATGGAGCACGCCGTCTCGAAGAGCGAGGCGCCGCGACGCTTCAATACCGTGCTGATTTCCTCGTTTGCCATCGCTGCCGTGCTGCTGAGTGTTCTCGGGATCTATGGCGTGATTGCGTTCTCCGTGGCATTGCGCGAACAGGAAATGGCGGTGCGCATGGCGCTTGGCTTGCCAGCGCTCCGGAGTGATCCTGCTCATCCTGAGTTCCGGCGCCAAACTTGCGGCTGTTGGCTGTGGCCTGGGTTTGCTTGGCGCCGTGGCTGCATCCCGTTTGCTGCGTTCCTTTCTGTTTGAAGTAAGCCCGTTTGATCCGGGTGTGCTTGCGCTTTCTGCCATCGCAATGCTGCTGCTGGCGCTGGCAGCTTCTGCACTACCGGCCAGACGCGCATCGAGTACGGATCCCATGCTGGCTTTGCGAGGCGAATAGACAAGCGCTTATTGGGTCCGCCCCCGTCCTCCGACCTTGGAAACGAAACGGGACACCCCTTCACCTGGCGACTGCCTCGGCGCGTTCCAGTTCCAAAAGCGCTTCTTTGCGTTCGACTCCCCAGCGATAGCCTCCCATGTCTCCGTCCTTGCGGACCACGCGGTGACAGGGAATAGCTACGGCCACTGGATTGGTGGCGCAGGCGCGGGCCACGGCGCGAGTGGCGGTTGGCTGCCCGATGGCCTTCGCAACCTGGGCGTAGGAGCGGGTGGCGCCGAACGGGATGGCTTGCAGTTGGGTCCACACCCGGCGCTGGAAGGCGGTGGCCTGAATGTCGAGCGGGAGAGATGTCCGCAGTTTGTGACCATGCATCTGGCGGAGCAGATTATCTTTCCAGGTTTGCATGGCGGCGTCATCGCGGCGGCGAACTGCGAAGGGAAACTCGTGCCTGAGGCCGTGCTCGAGGTCATCGTCCGAATCCGCGAACTGGATGGTGCAGATGCCCTTTTCCGTGGCGGCGATCAGCATGCGCCCCAGCGGAGAGTCGGTGCAGGTATAACGGATCGGGGCGGCGATGGCGCCGCGACGATATTTGTCGGGAGTCATGCCCAGCTGCGATGCGGTGCGTTCATATAAACGGCTGCTGGAGCTATAGCCGGCGTCGTACATCGCCCGGGTGACGGAATGCCCGGCCTGCAGATTGCGCTTAAGCTGGTTCATGCGGCAAGAGTCGGCATAGGCGCGGGGCGAAATGCCGAGCACGGCCTTGAATGAGCGCTGCAGATGAAAGGGGCTCTGGCGGAATTCCGCTCCCAGCCGGCTCAGCGTGACCGGTTCATCCAGATGGCGCTCGATGTAACGGCAGACGGCCTTGACCATCTCCGCCTGCTTGTTGCCGCCGATGGCTTTTGGGCGGCAGCGCAGGCAGGCGCGGTAGCCGGCTTTTTCGGCTTCATCGGGCTGATGAAAGAAAGTAACATTCTCCCTGCGGGGACGCCGCGATGGGCAGGAGGGGCGGCAATAGACGCCGGTTGAGGAGACGGCGAAGACGAAGCTGCCGTCCTGGCTGGCGTCGCGGGCCAGAACCGCCTGCCACCGGTTTTCCGCAGGAAGACTTTCGGAGCGACGATTTTCGATGCTGCGCGTCATGTTAACAACTCCGGTCAGGTTGAGTATCGCATTGGCTGTCATAATGGCCCAAGCCTAAGCTCCGGCGATGGCGTGGACTATCCGAATCTTGCGGTCAAAGCGATTTTCCTGGTGATGCTTATGCTGCCCTTGAGACTTATACTGACGGTTGCGATCGCTATTCTGCTTTGCCCTATTGCCATGATGAGCCAGACTGCGCCCCTGCCGAAATGCGCTACCACCTCTTCCGAGATTGTCGCCTCATTCGTTGCCGGCGAGATCCTCGTTGACGCCGCACATCCCGCCACGGAGTGGCAGAGCGCGCAGCCCGCCGTCTTTTGTTCCGACTGGCAGGGGAACAACCCTGACGAGCAACGCGAGACCACGGTCCGTGTTCTGTGGTCCCCGCAAACTCTTTATTTGAGGTTCGAATGCCGCTATCGGGAGCTCTATCTTTTTGAAGATTCCGATAGCAACGGCCGCCGGGACCACCTGTGGGACCGCGATGTGGCCGAGGCCTTTCTGCAACCCGATCCATCGCGAGCTCACTACTACCGGGAGTTTGAAGTGAGCCCCAACGGGATGTGGATCGATTTGGACATTTTTCCCGGCGGCCTGGCAGACCTCAAAAGTGGCTTGAAGAAATCGGTGTTTCTGGACGAGAAGGGCCTGCGCTGGACGGCGGAGCTGGCCATTCCGATCAAAGCCCTGACTCCAAATTTTGATCCGAAGGCAATTTGGCGGGCCAACTTCTATCGCATTGAGGGCAAGCAGGAACCGCGAACCTACATGGCCTGGCAGGCCACAGGTACGCCGCAGCCGAATTTCCACGTGCCGTCTGCTTTCGGTTCGCTGCGCTTTGAAGCCGCAAAGTAGCGAGGGGGCCCACCCTCGTCTCTCCGTTTTTGGAGAAACAGCGTGGGTGGTGTGCCTCGCGTTCGTTTCTCCGTTTTTGTGACAGAACAGGCCGGGTCTCTGGTGTCTCGCTTCTGAGGCGGAAGGACGAAACACCCGGTTGTCAGTTTCTGGTTTTCAGTTCCCAGTTTGTATTTCCGATGGAGGGATGTTTCATGAAGCGATGCATGGCTTTGGTGGTCGTGATCTGCTGTGTGATGCTTTCAGCCCAGCAGAAAGCGGGCGTGCTCAGCGCCGATGAGGTCAGGAAAGTCGTTCCCACGGTTTATTTTTTCCGCGGGCAATCGGCTTCGGTACAGCTGCGCAATTCGGCGGGATTCAGCGTGCCTGAGGGCAAACTGGTCCTGGCCGGGCTGGTGGATACATCGGGCTATGCCTCAGACGTACAAGCGAAGTATCAGGGATTTCTGATCACGGAAGTGAAACTGAACATCGCAGGAACGGAGCTTCGGCCGGGCGAGTACGGCTTTGGATTTTCTCAGGACGGAAAGTTTCTGGTGATGGACGTGGGGGCCAATGATCTGTTCAGCGTGGCTTCTCAGTTGGACGAAAAGCTGGCGCATCCCGTGCCCCTGAAAATCGTCGAGGACGGAGGCGCCTACCGGCTATACGCCGGCCGGAAGTGGGTCAGCCTGAAACCTGAATAGGCAGGTTAGTGAGTAAGTGGTTGATGCGCCCCTAAGACAACCGAGATGCCGGCGCGCTTGCGTAGTTCAGCCAGAATGGCGCGCGCCGCATTTTGATAGGTCTTGCCGGGGTCAGAAGGATCCGCCCAAACTGCTTCGTAAACCACCCGCGTGGCTTCCACCAGATCCATGTGCAGGGCCGCCTCCAGCAGGTCAACCCGCTGCTGCAGGCGGACATAGCAGTGCTGGCATACCGTGGCCGGCTCAGACCCGCCCTGATGGTTTTCTTCCAGGCTGCAACCCATACTCCCAAGCGGAGCAATTTCGGCTGGATCGATCTGCACATGGGCGGCATAAACCTGGGACTTGAACTCCCGCAAGAAGCGCTCGCGTTCTTCTTCCAGGACAGCTTCGTCGGGCACGGGCAGGGCGCTTTCCGGAAGGCTGGGGTTTCCGGAAGCGGCCACCATCGGCGAAACTCTTTCTTCGGTTTTGCACACCGGGCACATCGCCAGATCAGCGGCGTAATAGGTTTTGCACTTCACGCAGGGCAGTCCGTATCCGACGCGCCTGGGTCCGAGCGCAGCCGGCAGGTTCTCTACCGCCGCCGAGGCACGATGGAAGCCGGTATCGCTGGGAAGAATTGCGGACGGAATCGGAGTGTTGCCGGCGGCCGGTGTCGAGGTTGCGGAGTTCATCAGATTTCTCCCGAAGCGAAAATGCCCTTTCGCGCCCTAAATGCAATGCCATTCTAGGTCTGGCTGGCCGGTTCGCCGATGCACGACAGTTCATGTGCACCATTGCCCTATAGTGCATAAGAGATGTGGAGGCTGGACCGGACGAAGCAATAAGGAGAGCGTTTTGTTTCGATTCAGTCCCGTTCCGGCACGTCAAATCCAGCTGATTCGAGCACTTTTCCGATCTCGCATGAAGGTCTAGAGGTTCCTTGTGCGGCGCGATAGAAGTGTTGAACGGTTCGGTACGGCTGCGGTCACGAACGTAACTGGCCAATAGCATGGGCCGGCCCGGACTACGGTCAAGTTGACGTAAATGGCGGCTTTCGATACTGTTGGGCTTACCGCCAGCCGCAGGCGGCGGAGGTTTTTCCATGCTTGAAGGCCTGTTCCAACCAATGCATTTGCTGGTGATCTTCGCCATCGCGCTATTGGTGTTTGGTCCCAAGAAACTTCCCGAACTGGGCAAGGGAATTGGCGAGGGCATTCGCGCTCTGAAAGATGGAATGAGAGAGCAAACCGCGGGGCCGGCAACCACCGCAAATACGGATGTCAAGAGCACGACGCCTGAGGATCCTTCCAACCGGCCCAGCTGACTTTTTGGGACCACCTTAGCCCGCAGGGAATGCCGCATGACGGCATAGTGGTTTCCCTTATCCGCTGACTGGCTTTTGCTCTTGTCCCTCACCTCCCATATAATTTCGCTGGTCTTCGCACCCACGCGCGGGACTGTAAGTAAGAATGAGCGACTCACGCAGTTGGTAAACTTCCGCTGTTGATCCTCTTCTCTTGCAGTAATTGGCGGTCTTTGCCCTAGCCATGAATTAATCCATGATTCCGCAGTTCATTTCGGAGGACAATCGTGTCGAAACTACAAGTGCTGGCCCTGATCGTTATTTTCCTATGTCCTGCAGCGCTCTTCGCGGACCAGATCGTGCTCAAGAACGGCGATCGTCTGACCGGAACCATCGAGAAGTCCGATGACAAGACCCTGATCATCAAGACAGAATTCGCCGGCGAAGTAACGGTTGAGTGGCCGGCGGTGCAGGAGATCACTTCCACGCAGGCCCTGTCGGTGAGCCTGAGCGATGGGAAAACGGTGGTCGGAAGGGTAACTACCTCAGATGGCAACCTCTCCGTGGCCACGGCCAATGCCGGCACGGTCACCGAACCCAAAGCGTCGGTCACCAAACTGTTCGGCGAAGCGGAGCAGGCGGCGTATGAGAAATCACTCCATCCGGGCCTGCTCGAAGGATGGAAAGGAGGGGCCAACGTGGGGTTTGCCCTGACCCGCGGCAACAGCCAGACCAAAAACCTGGCCCTGGCCTTCACCGCCGACCGCAAGACCCTGCACGATCATCTGGGCCTGTACACCAATAGCGTGTACGCCACCAATGACGCGCCGGGCGCAACTCCCGCCACTACCGCCAACTCGGTGCAGGGCGGGATTCGCTACGACCACGACTTCACGCCCCACCTGTTCGCCTACGTGGGCGCCGATTTTCAGACCGACGCTCTGCAGACCCTCGATCTTCGCTCTGTCTTTGGCGGCGGCCTGGGCTGGCACGCGATCGAGAACGCTCGCACCACTCTGGACCTGCTCGGCGGCGTCAACTACACCCGTGAGAAGTACTCTTTGCTTCCCAGCCGCAGCTTTGCGGCTGCCTCAGTGGGCGAGGAACTGAATCACAAACTGGGGATGAATACTGTTCTGACCCAAAAGCTGTATTTCTTCCCCAACTTGAATGATACCGGCGAGTATCGCGCCACCTTTAATTTCGGCACGGTCACCAAGCTCAGCAAATGGCTGGGATGGCAAAACGCGTTCGGAGACATTTACGTAACCAATCCCCCGGCCGGCAGCAAGCAGAACGATATTCTGCTCACCACGGGGTTAAACATCTCATTCGCGCACTGAGCTGGATATTCGACGTGTCCGGCCCGCGAACCGCAGGGGCCAATAATAAGTCCTGCGCCGGCGACCCGCCGGCATTAGAGCGGGCGAGAGCCCGCTCGCCGCCGAAGTAGGCGCTTCACAACAGGCGGCAGAGCCTGCCGTGAGCGAAGGGGTAAGTATGCCGGTGCTGCAAACAACTCCACAAGTCGTATAATCAGGGCCGCGCAGCCACGGTCTCCGGAGGCGATCATGTCCCGTCGTGTCTTGTCCGGCCGCATTTCAGTTGCCCTTCTCATCATCCTGCTTCTGTCAGTTCTCCAACTCCATGCAAAAAACAAGAAAAAGCAAACGCTCCCGGAAGATGTGCTGCGGGCGCAAACCATTATGGTGGTGATTCATCCGGATGCGGGGGAGGCTCTGACCGCCCCGTTGGCCAATCGAAATGCGCAGGATGAAGTGGAGAGGGCGATTACAAAATGGGGCAGATTCGATCTGGTGATGGATGCATACACCGCGGATTTGATCATTGCAGTTCGAAAGGGAAACAAGAGCGGCCCCATCATCGCTCATTCGCCGGCGGACAACCGGCCGGTCATTTTCCAGCCCGGCATTGGAGACGCTCGCATCGGCCAGCAGCAGGGCCGTCCTCCGGACCTGTCTCAGCCTCTTCCTGGCGACATGGCAAACCGGGGCCCGCAGCTCGGTGCTCAGGTCTTGTCGTCTGACGATACCTTTGAAGTTTATCGGGGCCGGGTCGAGTATCCGCTGGACACGTCACCGGTCTGGCGCTTTATCGCGAAGGACTCGCTGAATGCGCCACAGGACAAGGCGGTCGAGGAATTCCGTAAGGCCGTCGAAGAGTCTCAAAAGCAGAGCCAGCACAAACCCTGAACCGCTGCTCCGCAACGACCATGAAGAAGATCATGCCGTCGCTGTCGTTCGGCCTGGTGGTTTTGTGCATGCTGCTGTCGCGTTCACACGCCCAGGCGCCCTCCTACGATCAGCCCTGGCGGCCGCAGTACCACTTCACTCCTGCCCAGAATTTCATGAACGATGCCAACGGGACGGTCTTCTACAAGGGCGAATATCACCTGTTTTACCAGTACAACCCCGAAGGCAACGTGTGGGGGCACATGAACTGGGGACACGCCGTCAGCAGCGATCTGGTGCACTGGCGGAACCTGCCGGTCGCGCTGCACGAAGTCCCCGGCCAGTACATGGTTTACTCGGGAAGCGCGGTGGTGGACCGGAACAACAGCAGCGGCCTGTGCCAGAATCCCGACCCGCAAGACCATTCCTGCCTGGTGGCCATTTACACCGCTGCCTACAAAGACCGGCAAAAACAGCACATCGCGTACAGCAACGATCGCGGGCGGACCTGGACCAACTACCCGGGCAATCCTGTCGCTGATCTCGATGCTCCCGACTTCCGCGATCCCAATGTGTTCTGGTATGCACCGCAACACAAGTGGGTGATGGTCGCGGTCCTGGCGGATGAAAGAACGCTCGTAATCCTTGACTCGCCCGACCTCAAGCACTGGAGCAAGCGCTCTACATTCGGCCCGGCGGGAGATACAGCGGGACAGTGGGAGTGTCCCGACCTGATTGAACTTCCAGTTGAGGGCAGCGCTGAAAAGAAGTGGGTGCTGATCGTCAATCGCAATCCGGGGGCCCCGGCCGGCGGCACCGGAGTCCGCTACCTGATCGGCAAGTTCGATGGCGTGAACTTTACCAGCGAAATTCCGGACACTCCCGCGCTGTGGGCCGATTGGGGCAAGGACTTCTACGCCACCAACACCTGGAAAGACATGCCGGCAAGCGACGGGCGGCACGTCTGGATTGGCTGGTTCAGCAACTGGCAATACGCCAATACCGAGCCGACCGTGCTCTGGCGCGGAGCCCAATCCATTCCACGTACCTTGATGCTGCGACGCTACGCCGATGGGCTGCGCCTGGTGCAGCGGCCGGTGCGGGAACTCGAAAGCCTGCGGCGCGAGAAAGCTCGCATGGTAAATGTCAGCGTCGCGGAGGCGAACCAGAAGCTGGGTGGGATGAAAAGCGAAATGTACGAGGTCGAGGCCGAGTTAGAACCCGGGCACGCCGATGAAATCGGGTTTCGCCTGCGCAAGAGTAAGGAGGCCGAGACTCTGGTGGGTTTTGATCCCGTCCACCGCGAGGTTTACGTTGATCGGAAGCGCTCGGGCGAGGCTTCGTTCAGCAAGGACTTCCCCGGACGCTTCTCCGCCAAGGTAGAGCAAAGCGCCAGCATCAAGCTGCATGTGTTCGTGGACCGTTCAAGTGTCGAACTATTTGTAAATGACGGCGAACGTGTTCTCTCCGACCGCATTTATCCTCCACCGGGCAGCGACGGCATAGAAGTTTATGCCAAGGGGAGTGGAGGGAAAGTCGTCTCACTGACCGTTTGGGAATTGAATTCTGCGTGGAAGTAGCGCGGGTGCGTTTCTGAAGTCCAGCGAGGGCGCAAGAACTGCAATGGATTTGGCATGACTCCAGCAAAGAAATTCCTGCTTTTGGTCGTCGCGATGGCAATCTGTGTCACGGGCTGCGCTGTTCGCAAGTCGCACGAAGAGATGGGCGCATTCGTCGATAAGAGCTACATTGACCTCGAGCCGGGATGGCGTGTCCGGGTCGTGACGCCGGTCCTCAGTTCGGGGAAATTCAAAATGCAACCAAAAGAATTCCACCCCGAGGGCAAAGCCGTAGCCCTCCAAACCGGAGCTGAATTCCTGGGCTATGAGACCGACTACTATGAAGTCAGCGCCCAGAACGGAAATGGGGTCGTGGTCCGATTCGGTTCCGCTGAATTTACCAGCAATGGCAAGAGCAGCAAGCGGTCACAACCGCTGGTTCCGCTATTCAATCTCCCGGAAAACGTCCGCTACGTGAGACTTCTTTTTCTCACCCGTGCCAGTCAAACCGAGCATGATCAGGCTATCTTGGGGTCGTCCTCATTGGCCGACCTGGACGCGCTAAGGAAGAGAGTGGAAGACAACCCATCGGAAAACTGCAAACCACAGCCCGAGGGAATCTGCTCCTGGGTCCCCGCCGGAATTGCCGTTCAACCCGAGAAAAGGATTTCCGCGAGTGGCAAATCATGGATACCAGCCACTTAGGCCCCGGCACTGAATCCGTAAGGAAAAACCATCGTATCTGACACTTCGAGGAGTACTATCCTGACGAATTGTAATCGGCGGGAGCGCTTGGCTATCCATTGCGATTGCACCTGCGACCTCTCAGAACGAAATCCAGAAGCTTGAGCAAAGAACCTTCGTTTCTACTCACGAAGTGGTACATGGACTGCGTCGCCGAGAGTGGCGATGCAGCGGTGGTGTATGTGGCGGACCTGCGCTGGAACAAGCTCTCCGTGCACTATGAAAGTTTGCTCACTATCGTTGAAGGCCGCGTGCATTGTGTTTCTTCGCTGCGCAAAGGGCACTTGCCGCAACTCGAGCGCGACACCATCACGCTCACTCAGCCCGGTCTCGGCTGCGCCGGAACATGGCGCGCCCTCCGAGCGCCGGTGCGACGCGCTGTCTTTGAGGACGAAGAGGGCGTCATTGATTGGCACTGCCATCAGCCCATGGCGCAGGTCGATCTGTCGCTTCAAGGCAAGAGACGAATCACCGGGCTGGGCTATGCCGAGTGCATTACCCTCTCGGTCGTCCCCTGGAAATTGCCTCTGGAAGAATTGCACTGGGGCCGATTCCTTTCCGAGCAGCACGCCCTGGTCTGGATCGACTGGCGAGGTTCGCAGCCATGGCGGACCCTGATTCATAATGGCGAGGAGCGCGAAGTTCAGGCGCTGACGGAATCGGAAATACTTTTCGCACCCACCGGAAGCAGTCTCGAACTCGACCGTGGTATGGTCCTGCGCAGCGGTCAACTTGGGCACACGGTTTTCGCCGGGATCTCCCGCCTCGCCGGGCTGCTCCCACGCAATATGTTATCGGTTGAAGAATGCAAGTGGCGCAGCCGCGGCATGTTGCAGGCCGCGAGCGGTAACGCGTCGGGGTGGGCGATCCATGAGGTCGTCAGGTGGAAATCATGAATTCCACCGTGGGCAAATCGTTGTATGGGGCGCTGTTCACAGTCGCCCTGCCAGCTCTGCTGGTGGTCTGGGCCGTCGAAACCCAGGACCTGGTGAAGTTGCCGGCAATTCATTCGTTGCCCTGGGGGATCGGAACCGCCGCCGCAGGATCATTGCTGGTGGCGCTGGGCATGGCTTCACTCTGGTGGGTAGGAGGCGGCCTTCCCATGAACGCCTTCCCTCCCCCGCGTTACGTTTCCAGCGGAATTTATAGTTTGTTCTCGCATCCGATTTATCTCGGCTTTTCGCTGGTGTGCGTCGGCGCTGCAATCACCGCGGGCTCTGCCAGTGGCTTGTGGTTGGTCTCCACCACTGTCGTTCTCGCCAGCGCCGCGCTGGTGCTGGGTTACGAACTGCCCGATTTGCAGGGACGTTTCGGCAGTGCGTGTCCGGGGCAACGCCTGCTGCCCCTGGACGACCAATCTCCTCCTTCCGGGATGGAGCGCCTTCGCTGTTATTTGACGGTGCTGTTGCCCTGGCTCCTGATTTACGAAGCCTTCGTGGTGCTCGGAGTCCCGCCCGACGCGAAGATCGCATATCTTCCCTTTGAGTTACGCCTGCCTGTGTTGCCCTGGACCCAGATTTTCTATGGCAGCGTTTACGTGGTGGTGTTGCTGGCGCCCTTGATGGCGCGCACGCGGCACGATCTTCGCCTGTTCTCCACCCGTGCCCTACTGGCGATGGTGATCGTTTTCCCGCTGTACCTGGCGGTGCCGCTCATCTCTCCGCCACGCCCGTTTGCTGCCGGGGGACTCTGGCGAGATTGGCTCGATCTGGATCGCTCGCATGACAGCGCGGCCGCTGCGTTCCCTTCCTACCATGTGATCTGGGCATTTATCGCCGCCGAAGCTTTGGCACGCACTCCCTGGCAAAAACGACTATGGCGGGCCTGGGCCCTATTGGTATCGGCCAGTTGCATCACTGCGGGAATGCACGCGCTGGTAGATGTGTTTACCGGTTTTCTGGTGGCCGCAGCAGTCATTCGGATGGATCGGGTCTGGTCTTTCCTGTGCAACTTCTCGGAAACCATTGCCAACTCCTGGAGAGAATGGCGGATTGGATCCGGACGTGTGATCAATCACGGAGCTTACGCGGGCGCAGGAGTCTGCATCGGAATCTGGATCATCGATACGCTGCTGGGCCCCGGCAAGAGTGCAATCCCGATTGCAATTTTTCTGGGAGGCTGCGTCGGAGCCGCGTTATGGGCGCAGGTCATCGAAGGCTCTCCGGCCCTGCTGCGGCCACTGGGATTTTATGGCGGGATGATCGGCACCTGGACTTGCGGCGCAGTCGCCGCCTGGTGGACACGGACCGCCATCTGGCCGGTGCTGGCGGCCCTGGTCGTGGCCGCACCCTGGATTCAGGGCATTGGACGGTTGCGCTGCCTGGTGCAGGGCTGCTGTCACGGACGCCCCGCCGCTGACCATGTCGGCATCCGCTACACTCATCCGCGATCGCGGGTGTGGCGGGTACTTTCTCTGCGCGGCGTTTCCGTCCATGCCACGCCGCTGTATTCGGCTCTGTGGAATGTCGTGGTCGCTCTGGTGGTAACGCGGGTCTATCTGCTGCACGCCCCGAGCGCGATGGTGGGCGGAGTCTATCTGATACTCTCCGGCGCCGGAAGATTTGTGGAAGAAGCCTATCGCGGAGAGCCGCAAACGCCGGTGCTCGGGGGCTTGCGCTTATACCAGTGGGTCGCGGTGGCCACACTGGTATTGGGGGCGTTCATCACGAGCGTAAAGAACAGCCCGCCGTCACCGCCACCCGCCTTTCATCTGGCTTCGATTTTCGTCGCGCTCGCCTGCGGCATCGGGGCATGGTTCCTTACCGGGGTTGACTTTCCCGAGTCCAACCGCAGATTTGCCCGCCTGACCTGACGCAAACCGGTTGTGGAACGAGTCCCTGATCTGCCAATTCGCGCACGACCGTAACCTTCAGCGTCTGGACGTTGGCGGTTTACTGGCGTCTAATTTCACTATCGCCCTGCACCTATAAACTTTTACGAAACTTTACGGTTGTTGACTGAGTTTTTACCCGATGAGTGGGCGGCGCAGTGTTGAATATATTGATGGTCCGCGAAATTTACAGGAACAACTGGGCATGACATGCTGCGCCGATTCCAGGTGCGGTGTCACCAGGTCTTCGCGTTCGAAGACTTGGGTGATCGCCACGCGGCCCGTCATGCTCCTCCTGCTGGTCGCGATCAGCGCGTTGGGGCAGGACGCGCCCGCGCCCTCCAGTTTTTCGATCACCGGCGTGGTGAAATCGGGTAACACGCCGATTCCAGGCGCTACCGTTACCGCAACCAACTCTTCCACCGAAGAGCAAGACGACAACTTCCACCGACATCAACGGCGCCTACACGCTACAGGTCGCTACCGGCGGGAAAATATCAGCTGCGGGTGGAGATGCCCGCATTCGCGCCGAGACGCGGGAAATTGTCGTGGGTGAGGCAAGCACTCGTGCCGACCTGGAATTGACTCTACTTTCGCGGACGCAACAGGCGGAACGCACCCAGCAACGGCCGGCAACCGCCAGAACCGGTCGAGGATTTCAGAGCCTGTCAGTCATGCAGGGACTGGCCGCCTCTGAAAACAGCAGCAACGGCAATGGAGCAGACCAGATCGTGCCTGCCGGAATGCCGATCCCCGGCGTGGCCGCGGACGCCGCTACAGAATCGGTTTCATTCTC
Organism: Terriglobia bacterium; assembly: GCA_963699935.1. Taxonomy (GTDB): domain Bacteria; phylum Acidobacteriota; class Terriglobia; order Terriglobales; family Acidobacteriaceae; genus JAIQFF01. The sequence goes on along the minus strand of CAVOVU010000006.1, from coordinate 207,980 downwards.
CGGCAGCAACTCAAACGTGGGCATGTTCGGCATGAGCACTGACGAACTGGAACAGAGAATGCGCGAGGGCCGCGAACAGGCGGGCGGCTTCGGCGGTGGCGGAGGACCGGGTGGAGGCGGGCCAGGCGGAGGGGGTCCTCCGGGCGGTGGCGGCCCGGGCGGCGGTTTCGGAGGCTTCGGCGGTGGCGGAGGACGGGGCGGCCCCATGATGCTGGGCGGCGGACGCGGCAGATTTGACATCAATCGGCCGCACGGTTCGGTTTATTACTCGGTCGGCGATTCCGCTCTGGATGCTGCGCCCTACGCGCTCAACGACAGTTCTTCCGACAAAGCCAGCTACCTGAGACAGCGCTTCGGCGTCGCCCTGGGTGGGCCGCTGAATATCCCTGGAATTTACCAGGGCGGAAGCAAGACCTTTTTCTTTGCGCACTACAACGGCTCGCGTGGCAATTCGCCCTATGATGCTTTTTCCTTCGTGCCGACGGTGGACGAGCGTAGTGGCAATTTTTCCGCCCTGTCGGGAGTTCAACTGGTCAATCCCAGCAACGGACAACCCATCCCGGACAACAACTTTCAAAACGCCGGCCTGGCCATCAATCCTGCCGCGCAAGGGCTTTTGCCTTTCATCCCCGTGCCCAACGTCGTGAGCGCAGCTCCCGACCAGCCGAATTTTCATTTTGTCACTTCGACCCTCAACGACAGCGACGACTTCAATATTCGATTGAACCACGCCCTGGGAGGGGCCAGCGCCGGTCGCGGCGGCCGGGGACAGCGTGGGCCGCGAAATAATCTGAGTTTCGGCTTTCACTACCACGCCGCCAGCGCGAACCTGACCAATCCCTTTCCCAGCGTGGGCGGCCATACCAGCACCCGCAGCTTCGACGTTCCCATTGGATATGTGCGGACCTTTGGCAAGGTGATCAATAACGCGCGCCTCGATTTCAATCGCTCCCGCATCAGCACGCAAAATCTTTACGCCTTTAACCAGGACATCACGGGAAATCTCGGCATCACCGGTGTTTCCACCAGTCCTTTTGACTGGGGCCTGCCCAACCTGTCGTTCACAAATTTTGGCAGCCTCAACGACACCAACCCCCAATTGCTGCGCAACCAGACCTGGACGTTTTCCGACAGCCTGATCTACCGCCGTGGCAAGCACACCTGGCGCTGGGGCGGCGATTTCCGCCGTATTCAGGTCAATCCCGAAACCGACAGCAACGCCCGCGGAACTTTCACCTTTACCGGCGTGAACTCCGGTTACGACTTTGCCGACTTCCTGCTGGGGCTTCCACAGTTGACCTCGGTCCAGTTTGGCAACAACAACTATCACTTCCGGGGCAATTCCTGGGACCTGTTCGTACAGGATGAATGGCGCCTGCGCGGCAACCTGACGCTGAATCTGGGTGTGCGCTACGAATACATTTCGCCCTTCTCGGAACTGAACGATCGCATTGTGAACCTGGATTTGCCGGTGGGCTTTACTTCGCCGCCGGTCCCGGTGCAGGTGGGCCAGACCGGACCGTACAACGGCCAGCTTCCGGTAACGCTGGTCCGTCCCGACCGCAATAATTTCGCTCCCCGCCTCGGCCTGGCCTGGAAACCGCTGCGCAACACGGTGGTGCGCGCGGGATATGGCATCAACTACAACACCAGCGCGTACCAGAGCATCGTGCAGAACATGGCTTTCCAGCCTCCGTTCTCGACCACCGCGACCAACACCCAATCCACAGCCGGCCAGCTCACCTTGCAGAATGGATTTCCGCCGGTCCCTCCCGGTTCCATCACCAACAATTTTGGCGTGGATCCCAATTACCGCCTGGGCTACGTGCAGATCTGGAATGTTGACGTGCAACAGCAGATTCTCCCCACGCTGATCATGAACCTCGACTACACCGGAACCAAGGGCACGCGTCTCGATATTCTGGAAGCACCCAACCGCACCGCGACCGGGGTGCTCTTTCCCGGCGTGCAGCCGTTTTACTGGGAAGATTCGGTGGGAGATTCGACCGCCAATGCATTGTCGGTGCGCGTCCGCAAACGGCTGCAGGCTGGATTTTCGATTGGCGGCCGCTATACTTTCTCGAAGTCGCTGGACAACGCTTCCACGATCGGAAGCGGCGAGCCCCTGGTTGCGCAGGGCTCGGGACGCACCGCGCTTTCCGGCACCACGAACGTCGCACAGGATGCCTTCGACCTGTCGGCCGAGCGCGGCCTGTCCAGCTTCGATCAGCGGCACAATTTCACCGCGGACTATCTCTGGGAACTTCCCTTCGGGCACGACCGGCGGTGGCTGGCAGGCAACAGCCCGCTGCGCGCCGTGTTCGGAGACTGGAACTGGAGCGGCGACTGGACTATCGCCTCCGGCCTGCCCTTCACTCCCCGGATTCTCGGCGACCCCGCGGATGTGAATCGCGGAACCAACGGTACAGTGCGGGCGGATGTGGTGCCGGGCCAGTTGGTCACGGTGTCAAATCCGTCCATCGCGGAGTGGTTCAACACGGCCGCGTTCGTCGCGCCCACAGGCCAGTTCGGTGACGCCCGCCGCAACAGTATTGAGGGCCCGGGCAGCCGGTTGTTCGATATGGCATTCACCAAGATTTTTCCCCTCAGCGAAACGCGGTTTCTGGAATTCAGGGGGCAGTTCTCGAATATTTTCAATACGCCGCAATATGTGGGCATCGACACCATTGTGAACTCACCGACTTACGGCCGCGTGATTTCCGTGGGCGGGATGCGTTCCCTGCAACTCAGCGCGAGGTTCAGGTTCTGATGCGCTCTTTCACTCATTGCGCGCGGCGGACGGGCGAGGACGCCCGTCGCTCCATTCTGGCGTGCGTGCTTGTGATTGTGATGCTGTGCACCGGCGTTACTTCGCAGGAAACGTCCAGCGAATACACCTTCCGCTCCAAGACCGAACTGGTGCTGGTGAATGTGACCGTGCGCGACCGGAACGGCAACCCGGTGCGCGACCTGAAGCGCGAAGACTTCACCTTGCTCGAAGATAACAAGCCGCAGCAGGTGGTTTCTTTCGACCTCGAAAATACCGATGCCGTGCTCTCGACCGCCGCGACCGAAGCGCCGTTGCTTCGCCCCGCCCAGCCGGAGGGTGCCGGCCAGACTCCCGCTCTCGTGAACCGGCCCTTGAAAGACCGCCGGCTCATCATCCTGTTTTTCGATCTCAGTTCCATGCAGCCGGATGAAATCGACCAGGCAACCACAGCGGCGCAGAACTATGTGGACAAGCAGATGGTGCCTGCCGACCTGGTCGCCGTGGTCTCGCTGGGCAACACGCTGAGCGTGAATCAGGATTTCACTTCTGATCGCGCCCTGCTGAAGAAAGCCCTGCAGGCCTTCAATCTTGGCGCCGGCGCCGGCTTCGAAGAGGGCAGCACCGGCACGACCGAAGGCACATCCGAGACCGGCGGGTCCTTCACCGTGGACGATACTGAGTACAACATTTTCAACACCGATCGCCGGCTGCAGGCCCTGCGCTCAATCGCCGAGAAGCTGGCAACCATCAATGAGAAGAAGTCGCTGATTTATTTCTCCAGCGGCATGGACCGTACCGGAATCGAAAACCAGTCGCAGTTGCGTTCCGCCACCAACGCCGCGGTGCGGGCCAACATGGCGATTTACACCATGGACATTCGCGGCCTGCAGGCCCTGGTGCCGGGCGGCGAGGCACAGAATGCCAGCCTGCGCGGGACCTCGCCCTACTCCGGCAAATCCGTGGCCGGCCAGTTCGATTCCAATGCCACTACCCAGGAAACGCTGGTCACGCTGGCCGGAGACACCGGCGGGCGCGCCTTTCTCGACTCCAACGATTTCGGCAAGGTGTTTACCGGCGTGCAGCAGGACACTTCGCTGTACTACCTGCTCGGTTATCACAGCACGAATTCGGCGCGGGACGGGCGCTTCCGGCGCATCACGGTTAAGGTCAATCGGCCCGGGGTCAAAATCGATTTCCGCCGCGGCTACTACGCTCCCGCCGACTTCCAGCATTCCACCCGCGACGATCGCGAACGTCAGCTCGACGAAGAACTGGCTTCGGACCTTCCCACCACCGATCTGCCGGTGTATTTGTCCGCAGCCTACTTCCGCATCGCCGACCGCAAATTTTATGTGCCCGTGTCTGTGGCCGTGCCTGGCTCCCAAATTCCTTTTACCCACAATAATGATCAGGACCGCGCCACCCTGGATGTTCTGGGCATCGTGACCGACCCGGAGAAACGTCCGGTCGGGCAGATACGGGACACGGTCAAGCTGGCGCTGAACACATCGCAACTGGTACAGCGCAAGAACGTGCAGTACAACACTGGTTTCGTCCTGCCGCCCGGCACTTATCACCTCAAGTTCGTGGTGCGGGAGAACCAGAGCGGACGCCTGGGCTCGTTCGAAACCGATCTCACCGTCCCCGACCTGAAATCGGTCCCGGTAAAGATGAGCTCGATTGTGCTGGCGAACCAGTTGCAGCCCAACAACAAGCGCAAGAGCGACAACCCGCTGGTGCGCGATGGATCAGAAGTGATTCCCAGCGTCACGCACGTTTTCTCCGCCGGCCAGCACTTGTATTTTTACTACGAGGTCTATGATCCAGCCCGCGCGGCCGCAAATGCCGGCGCACCAGCAGTTAATCGCGATGGCCCGGCCATCCACCTGCTGACCAACGTGGCTTTTTTTCGCGGGAACACCAAGGCCTATGAGACTCCGCTGGTCGAGAGCGAGCAACTGAACGCGCCCGACCGCAAGGCTGCGGTCTTCCAGCTTGACGTGCCTCTTACCCAGCTCAAGCCCGGTTTCTATACCTGCCAGGTCAACGTGATTGACGACGCCGCCGGACAGTTCCGCTTCCCGCGCGTGGCGTTACTGGTGCGCCAATAGCTCAACCGGATTGGGGTAACCGTGCGTGTGTGTACCCTTTCGTAATCTCTATGCAGGCGGCGATACGTACGATACTGCCCATTTAGCAGATGCCGTTTCCGGTCTCATCGCTCCCTTCTCGAGCCCCGCGCGTCCGAACCACGGAATACACTCCCGCAGTACTTCGCTTTCCCAGCGGAGACACGGTCACGGGCAGGTTGGAGGTGTTTTCCGCCACCGGTGGATTGCTCTGCCTGCAGAAACCTCTGATTCGCGGCACGCGCATCAGGGTGATGTTCCTCACTCCCAAGGGCCCGGTGCTGGGCGCAGCCGAGATGTTGACTCCAGTCTCATGGACACAACAGCCATTCCGCTTCGTGAGCCCGGCTGACCAGGATCGGCCCAAACCCCGGGTCACCAGCGCGCGCTCCCCAAAACTGGACAGCCCGCTTCCGCAGCCAGGCATTCAGATGCCCGACCCTGACCCGCAGTGGATCGACAAATACCGGGCCGCGGTCAGCCGCAACCCGCCACGCCGGCCGCTGCTGGAAAGAATGCTTGAAGCCCTAAGGCTGGGCTCCAAATAAGCCTGGTGAGAAAAAGCACTTCCACCCTCCTTTGGGTAGTGGGTCAGTTTGGAGACCATGAACCACGAAGGGCACGAAGGTACACGAAGGAAACCCTGGAAAACAAAGCCTTCGTGATACTTCGTGTCCTTCGTGGTTTATGCACTTGTCATGGTTTATCACGAAACTGCACTACTACCCTCGTTTGAACTCTCTGGCGACCGACGGGCCTTCAGGTTATAATATTGCACCCGAGTTGCAAGAAGGACTGTCCCATGCCATTACCTGAAACCGAGATTCCTGGACGCCTGCAGGCTGAACTGATGTCGCGCGGACTGCGCATGACGCGCCAGCGCCGCACCATTCTCAGCGTGGTGGAAACCGCCAAGCAACACCTCGATGCCAGCCAGTTACTGCGGCGCGCCCGGCGGCTGGATCCGCAGATTGACCGGGTCACGGTTTACCGCACCCTCGGACTGCTCAAGCGGCACGGGTTGATTGACGAACTCGATCTGATGCACATGCAGGGCGAGAAGCACTTCTACGAACGCCGCCCCCAGCGGGACCACATCCACATGGCATGTCTGCGCTGCGGCAAGATTACGGAATTTGAAAGTGATCTCTTTGATCGTTTGAAGGGGCAAATTCAGAGAGACTGCCGCTTCCATATCGTCGTCACCCGGCTGGAAGTCGGTGGCTACTGCGCCCAGTGCCGCACCACGGATCAACCCAAGGACTAAGCTGCCGGTTGCCGCGTAGAAGCCTCCTATTGCGAGGGCGCACGCTTCCCCGGTTCCCCAATTCCAGCTATGCCCAGATACTCGGATCGAGAAGCACCGCCGTTGCATCTAGTTGCAACCGAGATGCAATGTAGCGGGCAATACGCCACGGACGTGGACGCCAGAGTATACTTCGACCCAATGACAGCACGACAGCACTCCTCACAGTCTGTCGCGTGAGACCGCTTTCGACCACGTTGCGTGAATACTGAGGCCTGCACACTGAACCAAGCCCGGCTTGTACAGCATTCTCCGTATTGACGTTAGTCCGCAGAGTTATAAAGTATTTGCGGGCCGTCCTCCCCGCCAGCCTTAACCCTGGCCAATCAAAGTTCAGTTTTATAATTCATCCCGGAATCCGGGCCGTACGTTCCCGATCCTCGTGTGCCCCGTGGAGCGATTGTGAAACGCGACCGTTTTCCCGCTGTGCTTTCAGGTCTGAATTGGAACTGGCTCGCAAAATGTAAAGTATTGTAAAGGCTGGAAGATAAGTCGCAACCGGGATATAATTTTTAGAGTCAAATGCTTACGGTTTGTTGCGCCGCAAGAGCAGAGAACGGCAGCGGCTTGCGGGGGAACGACAGAGTGAGCATACAGGATCGAAGAGCCAGCGGCACGGGCCAGGAACGGGCAGGAGCTCGTGCAGCGCAACCAGGCAATCGTCTCGCCAACACCTTGCTGGCGACCCTCACCTTGGCAGCGATAGCGGTCTCTCTGCTGGGGTGCAGCGCGGGCTCCAAACCCAGTACGGCGCGAGCCTCCACCCAGATGGCGGTGCCGGTGGCCGTCGCCACGGCTGAGCGTCGCGACGTGCCGGTGTATCTCAAGGGCCTGGGCACCGTGACCGCCTTCAACACGGTCAGCGTGAAGAGCCGGGTGGACGGCCAACTGGCGCAGGTTAATTTCAAGGAAGGCCAGCACGTGAAGAAGGGAGACCTGCTGGCGGTGATCGATCCCCGGCCGTACCAGGTGGCGCTCGAGCAGGCGCAGGCGACTCTGTTCAACGACCAGGCCCCGCTGAAAGACGCCCGGCTGAACTACGAGCGCTTCAAGAGCTCTGCTGGATGATTCGGGCGCAATGTCGCAGCAGCAGGTGGATACGCAGAAGGCCACCGTGGACCAGCTGGAAGGCGCGGTCCGCGCCGACCAGGCCGCGATCGACAACGCGAAATTGAACCTGGTGTACTCGCCACATCACCGCGCCGATCAGCGGCCGCATCGGACTGCGGCAGGTCGATGCGGGCAACATGGTGCACGCCTCTGACACCAATCCGCTGCTGGTGATCACGCAGTTGCAGCCCATCGCCGTGCTGTTCACCCTGCCGGAAGACAATCTGCTCAACGTGTCGCAGCACATGCACAAGGGCACGCTGCCGGTGGAGGCCTACAGCCGCGACGACCAGACCAAACTGGCCACCGGCAAATTGCTGACCATCGACAACCAGATTGACCAGACCACCGGGACCGGAAAACTGAAGGCGGTGTTCGACAATCACGGACGACGCACTCTGGCCCAACCAATTCGTGAATGTCCGCCTGCTGCTGGAAATGCGCAAGAACAGCATCGTGATTCCGTCGGCGGCGATCCAGCGCGGGCCGCAGGGAACCTATGTGTTTACGGTCAAGCCGGACAAGACGGTCGACAGTCAGCCCGGTCACGGTGTCGTTCACCCAGAACAACGTGGCGTCCATCGCCAGCGGAGTCGCGCCCGGAGACGTCGTGGTGACCGACGGGCAGGACAAGCTGCAGGCCGGCAGCAAGGTGGATCCGCACGCCGGCGGCGGAGGCAAACCGGAGCGCGCAGTCCCGGCGCGCAGCCCAGCCGCGCAGTCTTCGACCACGGGAGCGCCATGAACCCGTCGCGGCTTTTCATTCTTCGGCCGGTCGCCACGTCTCTGCTGATGGTCGGGCTTCTGCTGGTGGGCATGGTTGCCTACCGCCAGCTGCCGGTTTCCGCGCTTCCCGAAGTTGACTATCCCACCATTCAGGTCGTGACGTTCTATCCCGGCGCCGACCCGGATGTGATGGCGTCGTCCGTCACCGCGCCGCTGGAGCGGCAGTTCGGCCAGGTCCCCGGCCTGAGCCAGATGACCTCGACCAGTTCGTTTGGCAGCTCGGTCATCACGCTGCAGTTCAATCTCGACCAGAACATCGACGTCGCGGAGCAGCAAGTGCAGGCCGCCATCAATGCCGCCACCACTTACCTGCCGCGGACCTGCCGAATCCGCCGATCTACAGCAAGGTGAATCCGGCGGACGCGCCGATTCTGACGCTGGCGCTGACTTCGGACACGCTGCCGCTTTCGAAAGTTGAAGACCTGGCCGACACGGCGCTGGCGCAGAAGATTTCCCAGCTCCCCGGCGTCGGCCTGGTCTCGATCAGCGGCGGACAGAAGCCGGCGGTGCGGATCCAGGCCAACCCCACGGCGCTGGCCTCCTACGGCCTGAGTCTGGAAGATATGCGCACCGCGCTGGCCGCGGCCAACGTCGACCAGGCCAAGGGCATTCTGGACGGTCCGCGCAGTCCTTCACCATCGGCGCCAACGATCAGCTGCTCTCGAGCGACGAATACAACAGCCGTGGTCGTCGCCTATCGGAACGGCGCGCCGGTGCGCTTGTCCGACGTCGCCACCGTCATCGACGGCGCGGAAAACGTCAAGCAGGCCGCCTGGATGAACACGACTCCGGCGGTGATCGTGAACATTCAGCGGCAGCCCGGCGCCAACATCATCAGCGTGGTGGACCGGATCAAGAAGCTGCTGCCGCAATTGCAGGCCGTCGCTGCCGGCCGCGGTCAAGGTGCAGATTCTCACCGACCGCACCGAGACCATCCGCGCCTCGGTAAAAGACGTTCAGTTTGAGCTGATGCTCACCGTCGGCCTGGTGGTGATGGTGATCTTCCTGTTCCTGCGCAATCTTTCCGCCACCGTCATTCCCAGCGTCGCCGTGCCGCTTTCGCTGGTGGGCACGTTCGGCGTGATGTATCTGCTGGGCTACAGCCTGAACAATCTGTCCCTGATGGCGCTGACCATCTCCACCGGATTCGTGGTGGATGACGCCATCGTGATGATCGAAAACATCGACCGCTTTCTCGAGGAGGGCGATTCGCCGCTGGAGGCCGCGCTGAAAGGCGCGGGACAGATCGGGTTCACCATCGTTTCGCTGACGGTTTCGCTGATCGCGGTGCTGATTCCGCTGCTGTTCATGGGCGACATCGTGGGCCGGCTGTTCCGCGAATTTGCCGTCACGCTGGCGGTGACCATTCTGGTTTCGGCGGTGGTTTCGCTGACGCTGACGCCGATGATGTGCGCGAAGCTGCTGAAGCGCCAAGACCGGCCAAGCATCGAGCCGCTTCTACAAGTCCTCGGAGAATTTCTACAACTGGGTCATCGAGTTTTACGGCCGCACTCTGAAATTCGTGTTGCGGCACCAGACCATCACCCTGCTGGTCACGGTCGGGCACGCTGGTGCTGACGATGTTCCTGTACGTGATCGTGCCCAAAGGATTTTTCCCGGTGCAGGATACGGGCGTGATTCTGGGCATTTCGGAAGGGCCGCAGAATGTTTCTTTCCTGCCATGGCGCAAGCGCCAGCAGGCGCTGGCGCAGGTGATTCTGCAAGATCCGGACGTGGACAGCCTGTCCTCGTTCATCGGCGTGGACGGCACCAACACGACGCCCAACAGCGGGCGCATTCAGATCAACCTGAAGCCGCGCGACGAGCGCAAGTCGACCGCCTCGGACATCATCCGCCGGCTGCAGCCGGAGCTGGCCAAGGTGGAAGGCATCACCCTCTATATGCAGCCGGTGCAGGACCTGACGGTGGAAGACCGCGTCAGCCGCACGCAGTTTCAATACTCGATGGAAGATGCGGACGCGAAGGAGCTGGCAGTCTGGGCCACGCAGCTGGTGGACGAAGCTGCGTACACTGCCTGAACTGCGCGATGTGGCCAGCGACCAGCAGAACGGCGGCCTGCAAGCCGATCTGGTGATCGATCGCGACACCGCGTCGCGGTTGGGAATCTTGCCGCAGGCCATCGACGACACGCTGTACGACGCCTTCGGGCAGCGCCAGGTCTCCACCATCTTCACCCAGCTGAACCAGTACCACGTGGTGCTGGAAGTGGATCCGCAGTTCTCAGCAGAATCCCGGATTCGCTCGAAGAACATTTACGTGCAGTCGAACACCGGCACGCAGGTGCCGCTCTCCGCCTTCAGCCACTTTGAGACTTCGAACGCCGCCGCTGGCCAGTCAACCATCAGGGACAATTTCCCGTGGTCACGCTCTCGTTCAATCTGGCGCCGGGAGTATCGCTGGGCGAGGCGACCAAGGCGATTGCAGCAGGCGGAGCAGGAAATTCGGCATGCCGGCCAGCATTCATGCCAGCTTCCAGGGAACGGCGGCGGCGTTCCAGAATTCGCTGGCCACCGAACCGTGGCTGATTCTGGCCGCGATCGTCACCGTGTACATCGTGCTGGGCGTGCTGTATGAAAGCTACATTCATCCCATCACGATTCTTTCCACGCTGCCTTCGGCCGGCGTGGGCGCGATTCTGGCTCTGCTCTTGACGCGGAACGATCTGAGCGTGGTGGCGCTGATCGGAATCATTCTGCTGATCGGCATCGTGAAGAAGAACGCCATCATGATGATCGACTTTGCGCTGGAAGCGGAGCGCGAGGAGGACAAGCCGCCGGAAGAAGCGATCTATCAGGCCTGCCTGCTGCGCTTCCGGCCCATCATGATGACCACCATGGCGGCGCTGCTGGGCGGCCTGCCGCTGGCGCTGGGCAGCGGCACCGGATCGGAATTGCGGCATCCGCTGGGCATCACCATCGTCGGCGGCTTGCTGGTCAGCCAGTTGCTCACGCTTTACACCACGCCGGTGGTCTATCTGTGGTTCGACCGGCTGGCGCAGCGTTTCGCACACTTCGAATATCGGCAATGCCATCGAGGAACCGAGCGGGCCTCGGCGGACTAGTCGTTGGATTGAGCATGAATATTTCCGCGCCATTTATCAAGCGGCCGGTCGGCACGTCGTTGCTGACGCTGGCGCTGCTGATGGCGGGCGCGCTGGCATTCAACTACCTGCCGGTCGCGCCGCTGCCGCAGGTGGAGTTCCCGGTGATCTCAGTGTGGGCCGGCCTGCCGGGCGCCAGTCCGGAGACCATGGCTCGGCGGTGGCGACGCCGCTGGAGCGGCAGTTCGGCCGCATCGCCGGCATCAACCAGATGACCTCGACCAGCCAGCTGGGCTCCACCGGCATCACCTTGCAGTTCGATCTGAACCGCAATATCGATGCCGCGGCGCGCGATGTGCAGGCCGCCATCAATGCGGCGCGCAGCCAGCTTGCCCGCCAACCTGCCGGGCAATCCCAACTATCGGAAAGTGAATCCGGCGGACGCGCCGATCCTGATTCTGGCGCTGACTTCAGACAGCATGACCCTGCCGCGCATGTATGACGCGGCCGATTCGATCCTGGCGCAGAAGCTGGCGCAGGTGGAGGGCGTCGGGCAGGTGTTCGTGGGCGGGGGCGCCAAGCCGGCGGTGCGCGCCGAGGTGAATCCCACGCTGCTGAACAAGCTGGGCGTGGGCCTGGACACGGTGCGCACGGCGCTGGGCACGGCCAATGCCAACCGGCCCAAAGGCGAGATCGCAGCGGCCGGTGAATGCCTGGACTCATCGACGCCAACGATCAGATCTTTACCGCCGACGAATACCGCCGCTGATCGTCGCCTACAACAACGGCGCGCGCGGTGCGGCTGCAGCGACGTGGGCAGACGTGCAGGATTCCGTGGAAGACATCCGCAACATCGGGCTGTCCAACGGCAAGCCCGCGGTCCTGATCATCATCTTCCGCCAGCCCGGCGCCAACATTATCGCAACCGTGGACCGCGTGCGCGCGCTGCTGCCGCAGCTGCAGGCCTCGATTCTCGCCGGCGATCAAGCTGAGCGTGGTCATGGACCGCACCACCACGGTCCGCGCCTCGGTGCACGACATCGAGATCACGCTGGTGATCTCCGTCATCCTGGTGATTCTGGTGGTGTTCGTGTTTCTGCGCACTTTCCGCGCCACGATCATTCCCAGCGTCGCCGTGCCCCTTTCGCTGGTGGGCACGTTCGGCGTGATGTATCTGCTGGACTACAGCCTGGACAATCTTTCCCTGATGGCGCTGGCCATTTCCACCGGCTTCGTGGTGGACGACGCCATCGTGGTGCTGGAAAACATCACGCGCCACATGGAGGAGGGCATGCCGCCGGTGCAGGCGGCCTTCCGCGGCGCCCGCGAGATCGGCTTTACCGTGCTTTCCATGAGCACGTCGCTGGTCGCGGTGTTCATTCCGATCCTGCTGATGGGAGGCATTGTGGGCCGGCTGTTCCGCGAGTTTGCGGTCACCCTGAGCGTCGCCATTGCGGTTTCCCTGCTGGTTTCGCTGACCGTCACTCCGATGATGTGCGCGAAATTTCTGCGCTCGGCGGACGAAAGAGAAGCATGGCCGCATCTATCGCTTCAGCGAGAAAATCTTTGACACCGACTCTTAAGCTCTATAGCCGCGCGCTGAGCGTGGTCCTGCGCCATCAGCCGCTGACGCTGCTGATCACCATTGGGACGGCGGTGCTCAGCATCTATCTCTATGTCATCGTTCCCAAGGGCTTCTTCCCGCAGCAGGACACGGGACGGGTGATGGGATCGGTGCAGGCGGCGCAGGATATTTCCTTCGCTGCCATGCAGGACAAGATGAAGCAGTTTGTGCGGATTGGTGATGAAAGATCCGGCGGTCGAAACCATTGTGGGCTTTGCCGGCGGCAACACTTCGACCAACAGCGGCCGCATGTTCATCACCCTGAAGCCGCTCGAGGAGCGCAAGATCAGCGCCGACCAGGTAATCGGCAGGCTGCGCCGCAAACTGGCGGTGGTGCCGGGCGCGACGCTCTACATGCAATCGGCCCAGGACCTCACCATCGGCGGCCGCATGAGCCAGGCGCAGTTTCAGTACACCCTGCAGGGCGAAGACCTGAAGGACCTGAACTACTGGGCGCCCCAGCTCCTGCAGAAGCTGCGCTCGCTGCCCGAACTGCGCGACGTCAACACCGACCAGCAGGACAAGGGCCTGGAGGCCACCGTCATTGTTGACCGGGACACGGCAGCGCGGCTGGGCGTGGATGCCGGCGGACGTCGATAACGCCCTGTACGACGCCTTTGGCCAGCGCCAGGTTCCACCATGTACAAGGCGCTGAACCAGTATCACGTGGTCATGGAAGTGGCCCCGGAATTTTCCAACAGCACGGACGCGCTGCAGAATATTTACGTTCGCGCCGTCAACGGGACCGCGGTCCCGCTTGTCGTCTTCGCGCACTTCGGCCCATCCAACACGCCCCTGGCGGTCAGCCATCAGGGGCAATATCCGTCGGTGACGTTGTCTTTCAATCTCGCGCCCAACGTGTCGCTGGGCGCAGGCCACGGACGCGATCGACAATGCGCAGCGCGCCATCAATTTTCCTCCCACCATCCATGCCAGCTTTCAGGGAACGGCGGCGGCGTTCCAGTCTTCCCTGGCCAGCGAGCCGTTGCTGATTCTGGCGGCGCTGGTCACGGTGTATATCGTTCTGGGCATGCTCTATGAAAGCTACATTCATCCCATCACCATTCTCTCCACCCTGCCTTCGGCCGGCGTGGGCGCGATTCTGGCCCTGTTGCTGACTCACAACGAGCTCAACGTCATCGGGCTGATCGGCATCATTCTGCTGATTGGCATCGTGAAAAAGAACGCCATCATGATGATCGATTTCGCGCTGGAGACGGAGCGGGCAGGCAGGACTCCGGCAGAAGCGATCTATGAAGCCTGCCTGCTGCGCTTCCGCCCCATCATGATGACCACCATGGCTGCGCTGCTGGGCGGCCTGCCGCTGGCGCTGGGCACCGGCATCGGGTCGGAACTGCGACGCCCTCTGGGCATCACGATTGTCGGCGGGCTGATCGTGAGCCAGGCGCTCACGCTGTTTACCACTCCCGTGGTCTATCTCTATCTCGATCGCTTCCGCCTGATGGTTGCACGCAAGCATCACATAGACCCGAACCAGATGGCGCCGCTCTCTCCCCGGCCCAGCGGCGCCGACTGACGCGCCGCCCCCTTTTCGCTGTCATCCTGAGCGCAACAGGCCGATTCGCTTGCGAATCGGCCTGCGGAGTCGAAGGACCCCTTGTGTAACCGCACTCTCGACGGGACGAGGACTTTCACGCCAGCCCGAGCGGAAGCATTCTGCTGCAGGGATTCGGGATCGTGGACACTGGCAAACAGCAGGTCCCTCGACTGCGTGAATCGTTCGCCAGCGAACGATTCACTCCGCTCGGGATGACATTGTTCTTGTCAGTGTCCGTGCCCGTGGCGGTGTGGATGGGAGTGCACTTCCCCGGGAGCATGCGCGTGACGGTGGGCGTGGATGAGATTTGTGCTCAACAGCAGCTCGTGGTCATTCAATATCTGCTGACGGCGTGCCCGCCGCAACAATGCGGCCACGCTGGAAGACGTGACAGTAGTCCGCGATGTCCTCTACCAGGTCGAGATCATGAGTGGCCGTGACCACGGTCTTGCGCCCGCCACTGCAACTCACCAGGAAGTCGATCATCTGGCTCTCGCTCTTCGGGTCAAGCGCGGCGGTGGGCTCGTCCAGCAGCAGGACCTCCGGATCGAGGATCAGCACGGAGGCCAGCGCGACCCGTTTCTTTTCTCCCGTCGAAAGATGATGAGGCGAACGCTCCTTCAGGTGCGCGATCTCCATCTCCTCCAGAATCCCGGCAACGCGAGCACGGATTTGCTCCTTCGGCCACCGCAGCTGCAGTGGGCCGAAAGCCACCTCGTCAAACACGGTCGGATTGAATAACTGCACGTCGGGGTTCTGAAAGACCAGGGCCACCCGGCGCCGGAAGTCGAATTCAACCTCTCCGGTCAGCCGATCCTCGACCAGGGGCTCGCCCTGAAAGGTAACGCTGCCCTTTTCCGGAAAACAGAGGCCGTCAAGCATACTGAGCAGAGTTGACTTGCCGGAACCGTTTGCTCCCAGCAAAGCGATCCTTTGCCCCGGCATGACGGTGAGATTCAGTCCATCGAGCGCGGTCACCTCGTGATAGCTGTAGGTGGCGTCGCATACTTCGAAGACGGGGACGGTCACAACGTCTCCTCCTCGCAGTCTGTGCGCGAATTGCCTGGTGCCGAAACCGTTCTCATTGTCCAAACCAGAAAGCCAGAAGCGCGGTTGAGATGAATACAGTCAGCGCGGCCCAGTCGAACCAGTGGGTCTGGAATTCGTCCAGCAGGTACACTTCACCTTGAAAACCACGCGAACGCATGGCCAGGTAAACGTCGCCACTGAGCTGAATTGTTTTGGACATCAGCATGCCCGCGCTGGCCGTGGCCGCCCGTCGCTGCTCCCGGCCGTCGAGATGGCCGACCATCCGGCTCTTTCGCGACATGAACATGTCGTGCGTATTTCGCAGTAACAGAAAAATATAGCGATAGGTCATGCCCAGGATGACCACCAGCACGACCGGCACCCGGAGCACCCGCAGCGCCTTCAGCACATTGCTCCAGGGAGTGCACAACACCAGGAGAACCGAAAAGGTCGCGGCCGTCTCCGCCCGCATGATCAGATACATGGCGGCGCGCAGTCCCTGCGCGGTCACGGTCCAGCCGAGAAGCGGCAGACTGTAGATTGCCTGGCCTGGAGTTAGAAACAATGCCGGGAACGAGATGAATCCGGTGAAAGTGAGCACACCCAGCCAGACTCTCTTCGCCAGGGTCGCCAGGGGAACTTTGGACAGCAATGCGAGCACGACCGCAATGGCAAAGAGCGCACCGATCACCCACAACCGTCGCGCTAAAGCCGCGATCACGATCAGCGGCAAGACGGCCGCAATCTTGATTCGAGGGTCGAGTTTCTGCAGGAGGCCGTTTTTCTTGGCCAACTCCTCGGCATAGAATGCGTGCTCCAGCGCATCGACAAAAGACGTCAGACTGCGCTTGACTACTCCTCGCGAATTTTTCGCCGCGCGGGTCATGGTGAAGTCCGGGAATCAACTGCGTCGCGCTTGCCGAACATCCAGCCCACCAACAAGAAGAAACCAAGAATGAGGCCGCAGCCGAACATGGCGGACATCACATAGCCAAAAGCAGGATGACGCACGAATGGAGGAGCATACTGGGGAAAAGGCGCGCTCCATAGAGAAGAGAGTCGGGCCAAGCCTTGCGGCTGTGCGGACGGAGGCGCGACCTGGCCCGAGGCCGCCGCGATTTGCTGCCGCATATGGGGATCGGAAAAATCTTCCGCTCCCCATTCTCCCCAGGCCGTTCCCGCCGCCAGAATTCCGAGGGGAGTCAGAAGCATGAGCAAAGCCAGACGAATCCAGAGCGGGCGTGTCTCCTTCCAACCTGAGACCCCGGATGGCGAGGCATCCCTCCTGGCGCCGCCCGCAAATTTCTGCCCCAGCAATGCGGGATTGGAACGCTGCAGATACGCCACCACTCCGCCTGCGACAAACAATTCCGCCAATCCTGCAAAAGTCAGATGGCCCAGCATCATCGCCGGAATCGCAATGTGAAGGGCATAGGGAGCATATAAGGGAGCTCCGGCCGAGTCCTTGAACAACAGCGGCTGCATTCCTAACTCGCATGCGGTAAGCAGAGCGGCAACGTTGATGGCGGCATAGCCTGCCAGCCCAGCCGCCACAACCCGGCGCGAAGACGCGATCGCTGTTTTACCCGCCACTGCCCGGTAAACGAAATGCGCGACCAGCGACCCGACAATCGCCATGTTGAAACAGTTTGCTCCGAAAGTGGTGATTCCGCCGTCGCCAAAAAATACCGCCTGCATCAGCAATGCAATCGATACGGAAAGCATGGATGCCCAGGGGCCCAGCACCACGGTCGCAGCTCCCACTCCCACCGCGTGCCCAGTGGTCCCGCCCGGCAGAGGAACGTTGAACATCATGATGACAAAGCAGAACGCGCTGGCCACCGCCAACAGAGGGATCAGGCGCGTGTTCAGCAGCCGCTGGACGCGCGCGAACGCCGTGTACCAGAAAGGTATGGCGGTGCCGTAGAGCAGGGCGCAGGTCGAAGGACTCAGATAGCCGTCAGGAATGTGCATGCGCGAGCAGACCCCCAGGCCGCATCCACGGCCGTCCGGGCCATTCCAATCCGCCAGAGTAGCACAATCGTGGCCTTCGTGTTACCCGCAGGATGCGGGCATGGATCGGGGAAACCCCGCAGTCACAAACAGGTTAATTCCGCTATGGCGGGTTACGGGTTTGACCCATAATCAAGCGCTTCAGTAACACGAATGTGATAATAGTAACACTATCGCCGGGATAATCCGCGCGAGAAGGGACGACATGGCTTGCCTTCAGAGTAAAGCGACTCTACTGATCATGCTCGCTGTCCTGACTTCCGTTACTCCACTCCTGGTTGCCGCGCAGGAGAAGACGCCGGTCGCCGCGAGTGATAAGGCTTACCTGCCTCATCTGTCGGGAACTGTCGTCGATACGTCCGGCGCGGTGATTGCCGGGGCTACCGTGCAGGTTCGAAGCACGAACGGTACTGTACAAATAACGACACGGTCGGACACGAACGGCTCCTTCATTGTTTCTGGACTCGCGGCAGGTAATTATCGACTCGTGGTATCGAATCCCAGGTTTTGAAACCAAAGAAATCGCCGTCACCACACGGGCCACTCGAGATGCCGGCCCCGCTGCGCATCTCTCTGGCTGTGGGCTCCGTGAGCACCACCATAAACGTGCAGGGTCGGGAGGATAGCCTCATCGGAATTGCGCAGTCCGCTGCCCAGGGAACGGTGGGCGCGATGGAAATCCAGGAGCGCCCGATTCTTCGTTCGGGAGAAGTTCTGGAAACGATTCCCGGTGTCATGATCACTCAACACGCCGGCGGCGGCAAGGCCAACCAGTATTTTCTTCGCGGCTTCAATCTCGACCACGGCACAGATTTCGCCATTTTCATCGACGGTATGCCGCTCAACCTGCCCTCGCACGCGCATGGAGAAGGGTACGCGGACATGAACACTGTCATCCCCGAACTGGTGGAGCGCGTGGGTTTCGAGAAAGGTCCTTACTACGGTGATGTCGGCAACTATGGCTCGGCTGGGTCGGCCCATGTGGAGCTTTTCAAGACGCTGCCCCAGAATTTCTTCAAGGTCGAAGGTGGCATGTATGGGTTTGGGCGGGCCGTGTTCGGCGTATCGCAAAAGCTCGGTTCGGGCAGTTTACTGTACGGCGGAGAAGCGTATCACGATGACGGCCCATGGAAGCATCCGGATAATTACTACAAATTCAATGGCCTTGTCACCTACAGCCAGGGAGGAAGCGGCGATGGTTTCAGCATCACGGCCCGCGGCTACCACGGAACCTGGCACTCGAGCGATCAAATCGCGGAGAACGCCGTACCGCTGGTTGGTTTCTTCGGCACGCTTGAACCCGAGCGACGGTGGCCATTCACAGCGTTATAGCCTGCAGGCTGAGTGGCATCGCCGGGGCGCAAATTCCGAAACGAAAATCATGGCTTACGGATTTTATTATGATCTCGATTTATTTTCTGATTTCACTTATTTCCTGACGGACCCCGTTCGCGGCGATCAATTCGAACAGCAAGACAGGCGCTGGGTAGCTGGGCTGGACGCACGCCACACGATTTTCAGCCAATGGTTTGGCCGCAAGGTGGACAATACGTTCGGCCTGCAGGTCCGCAACGACTGGATCCACAATGGTCTTTTCCAGTCGGAAAATCGCGTGCGCGTGGACAAAATCGATTTCGCCACCGGCAACACTTTGCCCGCGACCACGCTCGCCGATCGCTTTACCGACACGCAAGTAGGTTTTTACGCGGAGAATAAAATCCAGTGGGCGGAAAAATTCCGCACGGTCGCAGCCGTGCGCGGCGACCTGGAATACTTTGACGTCACCAGCCTGGTTACCGCGGCCAATTCCGGCACGGCCAGCAAGTTCCTCCCCAGCCCAAAATTGAGTTTGATTTTCGGTCCGTGGTCTAATACGGAGTTTTATCTGCAGGGCGGATTCGGTTTTCACAGCAATGACGGGCGGGGCACAACCCAAACGGTCGAACCCGTCTCGGGGGAAAATCCTTTCTCCAACACGCCCGCCACGCCGATTCCCGCCCTGATTCCGACCAAAGGCGCGGAAATCGGCATGCGGACCGGGATCGTCCCACACCTGCAAAGCACTCTTTCGCTCTGGTATCTCCGCAGTGTTTCCGAATTGCAGCAGGCCGGCGACACCGGAGGCACGACCGCTTCACGACAGCCGAGCGACCGCTATGGCTTCGAATGGACGAACTACTACACACCGCTGGAACATGTGGCTTTTGATTTTGACCTGGCGAACTCCAAAGCTCTTTTTTCCGAAATTGACGGAGATGATGCGGCGCCGGGAAGCCCGGGTGGCAGGCGGGTGCCCGAAGCGGTTGGGTTGGTGATTTCCTCGGGCATCACGCTGCACGATTACCTCAAAGGACTTTCGGGGAGCTTGCGCCTGCGCTACTTTGGCCCGCGCGATTTGACGTCTGACGGAATTTATCGCTCAAAGACAACGGCGTTGCTCAACGCGGGGGTGGGTTATCAAATTAGCGAGAAATGGCGCGTTTCGGCCGAATTGTTGAATCTGCTTAACCGCCGCGATCATGACATTGACTACGCCTATGCTTCACAAATAACGCCGACCGCCACGCCGGCATTCACCAACGTTTTCCACCCCGTCGAACCGTTTCAGGTGCGATTCGGGCTAGGAAGAACCTTTTGACAAATGCCGCGGTTGTCAGCTCTCGGTAGAATTGGGGCCGATGGGGGCGCCTTCGATGGGCTCGAAGGCAATCACCCTCGGAGCAATCCCGATCAGTTAAGGAGGCTAACAGGACGCTTCGAATCGCCAGCCCATGGAAGCAATCCGTTGGCTCACGAACCGCTTGCCTTCGCTCACGGCTCGGATGGCTTTCAGCAGCTCCGAACCCGCGTCCATCTTGGCAACGTATCCGTGGCCGCCCATGCGCATCGCGCTTTCCACCACTTGCAGCGAATCGTGCTGGCTCAGAAAGATGATATGGGAATTCGGCGAACTGCTGCGAATACTCTTTGCGGCTTCGATGCCGCTCATTCCCGGCAGGCTGATGTCGAGCAGGACCAGGTCCGGTTGCAGCTCTTTGGCCTTGAGAACTGCCTGTTCCCCGTCCGCCGTCTGACAAACAACGTCCAGAGTGGGATCGCTGGAAAGAAGCGAGCAAACCACCCGCCTGATCACCTCGTGGTCATCGACGACTAGAATCCGGATCGCAGACATTTCAAGCCCTGGAAGCGAGAAAAAACAGACTTGCGGGAAATTGAATTGTAGCGAACTTTCGCGCCCTGTTCACTACCGTACAACATGTAGTAGCCCTACAGTAAATGGTGTAGGGCGGCAGGTTCCTGCGGTTGTGACCAGGGCAAATCCGGCGCCTGGCGCGGGGTTCCACGGCAGATCAGGCTCCGTGACAGGGTCGTCTGGCAAAAATCTGTTACTCCTCGAGCGTGACTCGCGGTCAATTACAGCTACGCAGCAGCGCTACAACTTTGGCCGCGGCAAGAGGACTCTGGCCCTGCAACCCCGCTCGTCAGACCGGTTGGTCAGTTCGAGGGAGCCGCCATGCGCTTCCGCGATTTGACGCGAAAGGATCAGACCGATTCCGCTTCCGGAAGGTTTGGTGGTGTAGAACGGAACAAAGGCGTTGCTGGGATTCAAAAGGCCGGGACCGTTATCTTCTATGACCAGGGCCACAGCTTTGTCGAGCACCTTCCAGCCAATGCTGACCGCTGGCCGGAAGCCGTTTGTCGGAGCCGAAACATGGTTGCCTGGGGCCTTTGCCGGCGGGCCTTCGAGCACCGCCTCGGCCGCGTTGCGGACCAGGTTGATGAGCATTTGCTCGAGTTGGTCCGCATCTGCCATTACGGTGACTTCGGGGCCGGGAATCACTTTGACTTCTATGCGAGTCTCAAATCCAGCTACCCGCGACACCAACGGCGACAGGACCGATTTTTTCAGGACGGGCGGCGGCATCTGCGCCAGTTGCCGGTAGGCTTGCAGGAAGCGATTCAGCGACGCCGCGCGAGCTTCGATGATGCCCAGCCCGCGCTCGAAGTCCTCGCGCTCTTCCGCGGCCAGCGTGGTTCCGGCGAGCCGCGCATGCAGGCTGCCGGCAATCGACTTGATGGGCGCCAGCGAATTATTCAATTCGTGTCCCATGACCCGAATCAGGCGCTGCCAGGCCAGACGCTCTTCTTCCCGCAGCGCCCGGCTCACATCGGAAAGCACAACCAGGGCATGCGGCACTCCACGCTGCCGGAACGAGCTTCGCCGCAGGAACCAGCGCGCGTCGCTATTGAAGTGCAACGGAATCGACCGAGGCATTCTCCGCGGAGAGGCAGGTTTTCAATCCCAGCTCCGTGGCCGTCCGGCCCAGCAACCTTGGAGAAGCCTGCTGCAGAAGTCTTTCACCGGCGGAGTTCACCAGCCGGAGCGCTTCGCTGGGATCGAAAGCAAACAACGGAATATCCACTTCTTCGACGACGCGCTGCAGCAGGGCGGTTGCTTCGATCGCTCCGATGCGATGCTCCGCCAGCAGGTCGGCAAGCATGTTGACTTCGAGAGAGAGTTCCCCAAGAGCGTCGTCGGGGACCGCCATGCGCGCGCGGAAAGAATAGTCTTCTTCCCGCAGAGCACCGACCACATTGGCCAGGGTCTGCAAGGGACGAATAATCTGATCGTGAAGCGCGGCCACGATCAATCCACAAACGACGAGCTCGGCAAAAAGCAAAGCCAGCTTTGATTCGATGGCCCAATCCTGCAGCCAGATCAGGACACCGCTGGTCACCAGCCCGGGGATGGCAAGCCACAATGACGAACGAATAATGCGGCGCTCGAAAGGGGTCCTGCGCGGCTTCCTGCGTTTGAACGGGTCAGTTTCGCGCGGGCTAAAGCCCATACTTTTCCATTCGACGATAGAGCGCGCCGCGGCTGAGGCCAAGCGCTTCGGCAGCCTGGCTCACGTTGCCCTGGAAGCGCTGCAGCGCTTTTCGGATCAGAATCGTCTCCACCGATTCGAGACTCAGCTCCTCCAGGTTCTGCGCCTGCGATCGCTGCAGTCCCAGGCCGAGGTCGCCGGGCTGGATTTGTTCGCTGCGGCACATCAGGACGGCGCGCTCCAGGGTGTGCTCCAACTCGCGAACGTTGCCCGGCCAGGCATATTGCATCAGGGACTGCAGGGCGGAAGGATCGAGTCCCCGAATCGACCGGCGGTAGCGGGAAGCATAGTGCGACAGGAAGTGCAGGGCGAGGACCGCAATATCCTCGCGGCGCTCCCGCAGAGGCGGCAGGTGGATTTCAACGGTATTGAGGCGGAACAACAGGTCTTCGCGAAACTGCCCGGCCTGACAGGCAGCCTGGAGATCGGAATTTGTGGCGGAGATGAGGCGCACATCAATCCGCTTGGAACGCGACGATCCCACGCGCTCGATTTCTCCCGACTCCAGCACGCGCAGCAACTTGGATTGCTGGCGCATGGGCACGTTGCCGATCTCGTCCAGAAAGATCGTGCCCGCCATCCGCCAGTTCGAAGCGTCCGATGCGGTCGGTGCGGGCATCCGTGAAGGCGCCCTTCACGTGGCCGAAGAGTTCACTCTCAAATACGCCTTCGGCCAGGCCGCCAGTATTCACCGCGACCAGCTGACGCGAAGCCCGCAGCGACAGAACATGGATCGTTCGCGCGACGATCTCCTTGCCGGTTCCATGCTCGCCGGTGATCAGAACATTCGCGTCAGATGGAGCGAAGCGAGTGATGGCTTCCAGCACGGGGACCATTGACGGCGCTGTGGCAATGAACTCGGGACGCCCTTCAACGCTCAGCAGGCGGTTTTCAGCGGCCAGCCGTTCCGCTCGCTGCAGTGCGCGATGGAGCTCGACCTGGGTCCGCAGAATGGCAAGCAGCCGCTCGTTCTCCCACGGCTTCTGAATAAAATCCCGCGCTCCGCGGCGCATGGCCTCGACCGCCAGGTCCACGTTGCCCCATGCGGTCATCACAATGACTGGGAGGGTACTGTCCATCGCCACAATATCGGAAAGCAGACCCAGCCCTTCCTGTCCCGAGGTGGTGTCGCGGGTGTAATTCAGATCGATTAACACCGCGTCGTAGGAAGCACTTGCAAGCGCGTCGCGCGCGAGCTCGGGGGAACGGACCACGTCAACCTCATAGCCCTGCGGCTTCAGCAGCAGTTCAATGGCTTCCAGGATGTGTTGCTGGTCGTCGGCGGCCAGGATGCGGGGGGATTTGGATGCGCTTTGCGCCAACCCGGCGGAAAGCCCAATCTCCCCGGTCTTGGTTGAGCTTGGCATGAGCTAAGGGTTCTGACTGGCGATGGTGCCGTTCATTGCGTCCTGCACCCGTATTCCATTATGTTCCAAAGTGCTGCCAGTTGCACGATCCAGCTCAACTTTTGCCTTTTCGTAGATGGTCATCGCGGTGACCAGATCCAGCTCGGCGATGGAGAGATCGCGCTGGGCGGTCATGGTCTGGAAAGTCGATCCCGCACCGAGCGTCTGTTCCTTCTTCGTGATCTCAAAGGTACGCTGCGCCAGGTCCCGCGCCTTGCGCGCGGCCGCAACCCGCGCGCCGGTCTGCTCCAGAGCATATTGCGCGTTTCGGACCTCAATCCGAATCTGCTTTTTCAATTGCTCGCGGCGGAGTTCGGCCTGCCGGTATTCCAGCTCGGAGCGGTACTGATCTGCCTTGGCCACGCGATTGCGTATCGGGATATTAAGGCTCAGCCCGATGTAGTAATCGGGTGAGGAATTGTTGAAAGCATTCGACAGCGCTCCCGAGAAATCGGTCGGCACGTTGGAAGTATTCGGGGTGGGAAGGTTGTAGATGGGATTCAGCGGCCCCGCCAGCCCCGATCCTCCATAGAAGCCAACCAGGGCCAGCGACGGCAACAACGCATTGCGCGCCGCCTTCCCGCTGATCTGCCGGTTCACCAGATCAACATCAGATTCGGCAAGTTCAGGACGCTCGCGCAAAGCCTGGGCGATCAGGTCCTGGACTGCGCCAGTGGCCTGGGTTTCGGCAGGCTCGAAGTGGTCCACGGGAACAACCGGCACGGCCTCAAGCACGGGATCATCAAGACTCTTGGTCAGCGCATTCTTGATGAGCAGTTCCTGAAGCTGCAGGCTGGTGCGCGCCACGGTCAGGTCCTGATCGCGCTTTGACACTTCGGCCTCGGCCCGCATCACGTCCATGGCAGGAACGCTGTCCAGCTGCAGTTGTTTTCTGGCATTGTCCAGCGATTGCTGGGCAAACGCCAGCGACTGCTCGTTGACCCGGGCCTGCTCGTAGGCGTTTACCAGGTCCCAGTAGATGTTCTTGATCTGGGTGATGGTCGCGGTCACCTGATCTTTGAACGCGATGTCGGAGATCTTCTTGTTGTTCTTGGCGATGGTCAGGAATCGCAGGTTGGGACCAAAGCCGAATCCCGCCAGCAGTTGCTGCTGGAAAGAAAAGCGGTACATCGAATTCAGCACCGGAGACAGATTGAAGAACGGGCTGTTGGTGGTCTGGCGGCTGTTGTTGAATTCCACGGTAAAGCTGGTTCCTGTCGGAAAAGCCTGCGTGTAAGTGACGCTGGCCTGCCCGGTGTTCGATTGCAGGGACGGCACACCGTAGATCTGCTGATTGGCCAAAGGCGTGGTCTGGTGCTCAGCGCCAACCGACGCCACGATTGAAGGATCGTAGGAAGAAACTGCAGTGCCCGGCGCCCAGGGTAGATTGCACCAATCCGGACGCGCCCGCGCCCGCTCCGCCTGCGCCGCCGGTGGTGCCGCCCGCGCCCGCGCCGGGAGCGCCGGTGCCGAAGCCGCCAACTCCGCCGCCGGGAGTTCCCTGCACCACGCCGGCGTTGACGCCGCGAAAACTTCCGCCAGCCTGGGTACGCAATATATCCGTCTTGGCGATCGGAAGATTGTAGCGGGCGATGGCCAGGTCGAGATTGTTCTCGAGCGCCAGCCGGATCGCATCCTTGAGCGACAGGTACAGCTTGCCGTCGCGGATCAACTGATCGAGCAGCGGAGAATTCGCGAGGTCGGGCTGCGGCACGCTGTCTGCTGAATACGCGTTTAGAGGATTGCGCGACACAGGCATGTCATAGCGCAGGGACGTGTTGGTCTGTCCGGAAGCGGTCGCCGTCAGTGCGACCAGGAACCATGCCACGCTTCGCGCGAGAAAGTTGGGCCGGGAAGCCAGGTCCTTCATTGCTTCACCGCCTCGTAAGGCTGTAAATCCGGGTTGGCGGTGTCGCCTACCATCCAGCCATCGCGCAACTGGATGGTGCGGGAGCCGTAGGCCGCGTTCGCTTCTGAGTGGGTCACCTGAACGATGGTCGTTCCTTGCTGATTGAGTTCGCGAAAGAGTTCCATGATTTCCTTGGCCTGTGAAGAATGCAGGTTTCCCGTGGGCTCGTCGGCCAGCAGGAGCGCGGGCTTGTGAATGACAGCGCGAGCCACGCCTACCAACTGCTGCTGCCCACCCGAAAGCTGGCTGGGAAACAAATCTTTTTTGGCGACAATCTGAAAGCGGTCCAGCGTGTCAGCCACCAGGCTCTGCCGCTGCCCGCTGGGGACATCTTTATAAGAGAGTGGGAGGTCGATGTTCTCGCGCACCGTCAGGTCGTCAAGCAGGTGATAGCTCTGAAACACCATGCCGATATTGCGCTTGGCCAGCTCGCCACGCTGCTTGCGCTTCATGTCATGGACAGCCTGCTCGCGAAACCAGTACTCGCCCAGCCACTGGTCGTCGAGCAGCGCAAGCACATTTAGCAGGGAGGACTTCCCCGCTCCAGACGGCCCCATGAAAGTGACAAACTCGCCCTGGCGAATCTCCAGATTGATGCGGCGCAGGACCCAGGTTTGTCCGGCTGCGGTTTTGTAGCTGCGTTCGATATTTTTTAGCTGGATCATTTGTATTCCCGGTTAAGAATTTGTTTCTCCTACTCGTAGCGCAACGCCACCATGGGATCAACATTCATCGCCCAACGTGCCGGGATGTACGCCGCCAGTGCGGCGACCAAGGCCAGCACCGAGGTGAGCGCGACGAATGTCACAATGTCGATCTGAACCACGCCAAAGAGCGCGCTCGAAAGCGCGCGGGTCAGCAGCAGTGCGAGCACGAATCCAATGCTCAGACCGATCGTGGCCATTTTCAGTGCCCCGCCAACCACGAGTCTGAGTACATCCGAACGCCGTGCTCCCAGGGCCACGCGCACTCCGATTTCATGGGTGCGTTGGGTGACGGAATACGCCATGACTGCGAATATTCCGGCCGCCGCCAAAGTAAGGGCGCAGACAGCGAAAATCAGCATCATATTGGCGGACGACTGGATGCCGCTGAGATTGTCGGAAACCACCTGCTCCAGAGTTCGCATGTCATACGGAGGCTGGTCGGCATCCACCTCGCGCAGTTGCCTGCTGACAGGGCCGGCCAGCGTCAAGGGATCTCCCGCTGTGCGCACCACGATGGCGGAAGTATTTTGAGGTTGCTGCGCGAACGGCACGTATGCGGTTGGAGCAGGATCGCGATCCAGCGGATCTGGCTTCACGTCTGCCACGACTCCGACGATGGTGCGTAAGGGCTGACCGGCTCGCCGGCCGTCCCAACTGGATGTGTTTGCCCAGAGGATTCTGTTCAGGCCAGGTTTGCCGGGCCATGTCTTCACTGATCACGGCGACGGGAGGAGCATCGGGCCCGTCCTGATCGGAAAGCAGTCGTCCTTGACGCAGCGGAACCCGCAGCGCGGGGAAAAAGCCCGGACTCACAACTTGTGAAATGACGGATGCCCGGTCTCCGGGGGAGGCCGGTGGTTTGCCCTCCGCCGTAAATTCCGTCCAGTTCCACGTCCACCCCGAAGGCAGGCTGGTCACAGCCGCCGCGGATTCGACGCCCGGCAGCGCCTGAATATTTCGCAGTACCTGGTCGTAGTAACCGCGGATGCGATCCTTGTCGCGGTACTTTGCCTCCGGCAACACGACATGAAAAGTAAGCACTTGGTTACGATCAAAGCCCATATTTTTGGTGGTGAGAGTGCGGAATCCCTTCACCATCAAACCTGCGCCCACCAGCAGAACCAGAGAAAGAGCGATCTCTGAAATTACCAGCAGGGTGCGGAGGCGCTGCCCGCCGGCGCTGGCGCTTCCGCCACGGACGCCTTCTTTCAAAGTGTCATTCACATTGGGACGTGAAAAATGCCAGGCCGGCGCCAGTCCTGCGATGATGCCGGTGACGACAGCCAGCAGCAGCGTGAACACAAACACGCGAAAATCAAACTGCAAGTGTTTCAGCCCCGCAACATGCTCGACGATGAATGGGGGAAGGCTGCGGCGCAAAAGGTTGATGCCCCACGCCGACAACAGGAGGGCCGCGGCGCTACCCAGCAGGGCGAGCAAGACGCTCTCCACCAGCAACTGCCGTCCTACCTGCCAGCGGCTGGCCCCGAGCGCGGCCCGCAGAGCGATTTCCTTTTGCCGCCCGGAAGCGCGGGCCAATTGCAGGTTCGCTACATTGGCACAGGCCAGCAGCAGCACAAAGACCGCTGCGCCCATCAGCATCATCAGAAACTGTTGCGAACCGAAGGTGAGGTCCTCCACCGTATTCCTGACACTGACCCCGTGGCCGGCATTGGTTGTGGGATACTGCCCGGCCAGACGACCGGCGATTCCCTCAAGCGTCGCCTGGGCCTGAGATATCGATACGCCGTCTTTCAGGCGTCCAAATACGGTCAAAGAGTGGTTCTCGCGGTCTTCGTTCGCCGGCCCAGTCAGGTCGAGCGGAGTCCAGACTTTCGATCCGGTGGGGAAATCAAAATCTGGAGACGCAATGCCGATCACGGTGAACTTCTCACCGTTCAGGAGCAATTGCCTGCCCACGAGCCCAGGATCGCCGCCCAGATGCTGCTGCCAGAATCCGTTGCTGATGACCACCACAGGCGCAACCCCGCCCTGGAAATCCGCGCTCCCGATATTGCGGCCCAGTTGCGGCGCCATGCCCAGCAGTGGAAAAAAGTCGGCGCTTACCTGTGAGCCTTCGACATGCTCGGCCAGGTTGCCGCCAGTCAGATTCGCGTCCCAGCCGCGAAATGCCGCCAGCTGGCTGAATTGCGAGCTCTGCTCCCTCCAGTCGCGAAAATTCGCGGGAGCCGGACTCAGGTAGTTTTCGTTCCGCTTGGGCACGGTTTCCCAGACCGTAACGATGCGATCCAAATGCGGGAATGGAAACGGTCGCAGCAGCATGGCATCAATCGAATTGAAGACGGTGGTATTGGCCCCGATACCCAACGCCAGAGTAATCACCGCGACCGCAGTGAAGCCGGGACGCTTCCACAAGGTACGCAGCCCGTAACGGAAATCCTGCAGCAGTCCAGTCATTATTGATTCCTCAATTCATCACTCATAGCGCAGCGCGACCATGGGATCCACCTTGGTGGCCCGGCGCGCCGGAATGTAGCAGGCCGCCAGAGCGACCAGAACAATCAATGCTGCAACGCTCAGGAATGTGACTGGGTCAGTCGCGGTCACACCAAACAACTGGCTGGACATCAAACGCGTCATGCCGAAAGCAGCAGCAATTCCGATGGCCGTGCCGATGAGGGCAAGCCTGGTTCCCTGGCCCAGGATCATGCGCAAAATGTCGGCGCGCTGCGCACCCAGCGCCATGCGCACGCCAATTTCGCGCATACGCCTTCTGACTGAATAGGCGAGCACGCTGTAGATCCCGATCGCGGCCAGCAACAGCGCCAGCCCGGAGAAGGCGGACAGCAACAGCATGTTGAAGCGCTGATGGGAAAGCGAGCTGGCCACAATGTCCTCCATGGTGATGACATCCAAGACGGGTTGCTGGCGATCCACCTCGTGCACGGCATTTGAAATTGCGGAAATCAAGGTGCCCGGCGGCGAAGATGTCCGTACTACCAGCGACAGGTAAGGCGTGGGCTGCTGTGCCAGTGGCACGTACAACGTGGCCACCGGATCCAGTATGTCCAGGCCGTCGTCTTTGACATCGCCGACCACCCCGACCACTTCTCGCGACTTTTCGGGAGAGAAGGTCATCGTCAGGCGCTTGCCAATCGGATTCTCGCCCGGCCAGAAACGCCTGGCCATCGATTGGCTGATCACAATCACCGCCGGGCGGTCGGCGATATCCGCGGCGCTCAACCCGCGCCCTTGCAAAAGGGGGATACGCATGGTTTCAAGAAAACCAGGTTCCACCACCCTTACCGCCACCTCCGGCTGTTCCGACATCGTCAGGGCGGGGTGTCCTTCAACGGCAATGGGCTGGGTCGAGCCTCCGCCTCCCATGGGCAGGGAGTCAATCGCGCCCGCGGACGCAACTCCGGGCAAGCCGCGCACACGCTGCAAGAGCTGGTCATAGAATCCGACCTGTTGCACCGGCTTGTCGTATTTGGTCGAAGGCAGCGCGAGTGTCATGGTGAGGACATTATGAGGATCCAGACCCGGATCCACGTTCCGCAATCGAGCCAGCGTGCGAATCATTAATCCTGCGCCGATCAGCAGCACCAGCGACAGCGCGACTTCGGAAATCACCAGCACGCTGCGCGTCCGGTTGCCGCCGGAATCCGCGTCGGTGCGGCCCAGACCCTGCTTCAACGAATCGTTCAGGTTGGCTTTGCTGGCGCGTATCGCTGGGAGTAAGCCTGCGATGACACCGGTAAAGACTGAAACCGCAAGTGTGAATGCCAGCACCCAGCCATCCACGGTGATGTCGGTAGTGCGCGGAAGACTTTGAGCCAGGAAAGCAACGATCAGCTTCACTCCGAAATGGGCAAGGACGAGTCCCAGCAGGCCTCCTGTGAGTGCAAGCAGCAACGTTTCAGAAAGAATCTGCCGCGCCACGCGAACCGAACTCGCACCCAGAGCGGTTCGAATCGCAATTTCCTTCTGCCGGGCCAGGGTCTTGACCAGAACCAGATTGGCCACGTTGGCGCACGCAATCAGCAGCACAAACCCCACCGCTCCAAGCAACACCATCAAGGCCGGGCGGACATCTCCCACCAGTTGATCCCGCAGCGGGATAACCGTCGCGCCCCATCCTTTGTCGTCGTCGGGATATTCCTGCTCCAGGCGCGCGGAAATGGTGCTCATCTCGGCTGCGGCCTGTTTCACATCTGCTCCAGGTCTCAAACGGGCAATGACCTGATAATTGTGGTTTCCGCGAATCGCGCGCTGCGCGTCGGTCCACGCCAGTGGAGTCCACAACTGGGGCTGCGACTTGGGATCGGAAGACGTGGGAAAGATTGATTTCGAAGGTATGACCCCGACCACGGCATAACTCAGGTTGTCGAGCGAGATCGTGCGACCCAATATCTTGGGATCTGCAGCAAAGTGAGTCTGCCAGAACGCTTCACTGAGGACAGCGACCCTCCCGCGTCCGTTCTGGTTCTCTTCAGGCAGAAAGACGCGGCCTAGAATCGGCTGGATCCTCAATACGTGGAAAAACTCCGGCGACACTCCAATCGCGGACACTGATTCCGGTTCGCCCGTGCCTGTCATACTGTAGCTGTAGCTCCGGTATCCGTAGATGGCCATGTTCTCGA
Organism: Terriglobia bacterium; assembly: GCA_963699935.1. GTDB lineage: Bacteria > Acidobacteriota > Terriglobia > Terriglobales > Acidobacteriaceae > JAIQFF01. Next base: position 177,079 of record CAVOVU010000006.1, on the reverse strand, counting down.
ACGCGTGGTTCTGTTTTTCCCAGTCCAGATAGTTCGCGGGAGAGACCGAGAACCGGGTCATGCCCGGAAAGCTCTTGGGCGGCGGAACGTGCCACACCTGCACCAGCCGGTCCGAATCCTGAAAAGGAAGCGGACGCAGCAACACCGCGTTCACCACGCTGAAGATGGCAGTGTTCGCTCCAATACCGAGCGCCAGCACGGTCACTGCCACCAGCGTAAAGCCGGGCGCCTTGAGCAACATTCGCGCTCCGAAGCGAAGATCATGAAGCAGAGTTTCCATATTTCCTCACTCGTAGCGCAGCGCGACCATGGGATCGACCCGGGTCGCGCGATAGGCCGGAATGTAGCTGGCCATCATCGCGGCCACGAATAGCACGGCGGACACGCCCGCGAAGGTTGCGGCATCCGTGGGAGCCACACCAAACAGCAAACTTGCGATCAGCCGAGCAGTGACCAAGCCGCCCACGATTCCAAAAGCAATTCCGGCCAGAGCCAGTCTCAGGCCGCTCCCGACCACCATTCTCAGCACATCGCCGCGCTGCGCGCCCAAAGCCATGCGCAAACCAAGTTCGCGCGAGCGCTGCGCCACGCTGTATGCCAGGACGCCATAGAGTCCCAAGGTCGCAAGCAGGAGCGCCAGGGCGGAAAATCCGCCAACCAGGTATGCGGGATAAGCCCGCAGCATCATAGTGGGGGACGTCGCAATGATTTGTGACATGCTGCTCACTTCGAACAGGGGCGCCTGGGGTTCGAGCTCGTGGACGGCCCGCGTCACTGCGCCCACAAGGGAACCCGGCTCTCTCTTCGTGCGGATCGCCAGGCTGAAATATGGATTCGGATCCTGTTCGAAGCAGCTGTACACGATGGGTGTTGGTGGAGCATCCAGGCTGTGGACATTCTCATTTCCCACCACGCCAACGATCTGGACATAGTTCGGCTCATTTGTATAGGTGAAGTTGATGCGCTTGCCAATCGGGTCCTGGCGGGGAAAAACCATGTCCACCATGGCCTGATTGACGATCACCACGCGAGTTGATTTGTCGTGGTCCTGCGAATCGAAGAACCGCCCGGCGCGCAAGGGAATGCCCATCACGCTGAAGTAGTTTTGTGAGACCGTGGGGCTATTGGCTTCGTATTCCCGGCCGCCGCTCTTCTTGGGGTGTCCCTCCAGGTCAAAGCGGGAGGTATTGCCGTTGCCGGACATGGGCACAGTCGTGACCGCCGCCACTTCCTGAATTCCAGGAAGGCTTCTAATTCTGCTCAGCAGTTGCTGCTGAAAGGCCAGCTGTTTGGGACCATCGGAATATTTGTCTGCCGGCAGCCCCACTACGCCGGTAAGCAGATTGCGAGGGTTGAAACCGGGATCGGCTCCGAGCACACGGTGCAAACTCTTGAGCATCAGTCCGGCGCCCACAAGCAGAACTACGGCCAGAGCCATTTCCGAAATCACCAGCACACTGCGCAGACGGTGGGTGGAACCAATGGAGCCTCGACCGGCTTCCTGAAGGTCCTGTTGCAGTTTGGGATTGAAGGTCTGAAGTAGCGGCGCCAAGCCAAACAGAATTCCCGTCAGCAAGGAAATTCCGAGCGCGAACCAGAGTACTTTCGCATTCACCGTCAATCCCAGAAGTTGGGGCGTGCCCAGCAGAATGTCGCGCGGAAATAATGAGATGACCGCCGGGACCGCCCAGTAGGCCGCGAGAACCCCCGCCCCACCGCCGATGAGCGCCAGCAAAATGCCTTCCGTCAGCAACTGACGGGCTATGCGTTTGGCGCCGGCGCCCAGCGCCAGGCGAATAGAAACTTCCTTCCGCCGAGGCAGGGACCGGGCCAGGAGCAGTCCCGCGATATTCGCACAAGTGATAAGCAGCACGAAGCCGATCGCGGACATCAACACCACCAGCACTGGCTGTACCTGGCCGACAATCTGCCGCCGCAGGTCAACCAGATCCGTGCTCACGCCGGCATTCGAGTCCGGATACTGCATGGCCAATCGCCGCGAAATGGTCCGTATCTCAGCTTGTGCCTGCTCCAGACTCACGCCCGGCTTGAGGCGGGCCACGGGATGCAACCAATAGCCATTTCGCCGCAGGAAAAATCCGGACACCCGGGGAGACATCCACAACTCTGCCGGCCTGCGTGGGAGCAAAAACAAAATTCTTAGGAAGCACTCCCACGACCGTGGCCAGTTCGCCATCAAGCACCAGCGTTGTGCCAACACGTCCGGGTTCCCGCCAAAACGCCGTTGCCAGGCGCCGTAGCTCAGTATGACCGGAAAGTTCTTCTGTAATTCGTCTTCGCCCGCCTCGAACATCCGCCCCAGAATGGGCTGAACCCCCAAGGTTTCAAAGAAGCCGGTCGTTGCCACGGCCACCTGAAGCTGTTCCGCACCCTCCTTGCCGGTTAGAGTCACGCTGTTCTTCGAATATCCGCCCATTTGCGAGAAGACTTTGTTCTCCCGTTTCACATCCAGATAATCGGGATAGGAAAACTCGAATTGCTGGAACGGACCCTCGGTGCGCTTCTCCCAGATCTGTACCAGCTGTTCGGGCTTCTCATACGCCAGCGGGCCGCAGCAGGATGGCATCGAAGACCGTAAAAACTGCCGTGGTAGCGCCGATTCCCATGGTCAACATGATCAGGATGATCGCGGTCAGGCCGGGACTCTTCCGCAACATGCGCAATCCATAGCGGACGTCTTGCATCAGAGTTTGCATAATTTTTCTCACTCGTAGCGCAGCGCGACCATGGGATCGAGCCTGGCCGCACGCCGTGCGGGCAAAAGACTGGCCAAAGCTGCGATCAGACTCAGTAACGCAATCGAAACCAGCAGGGTGAGCGGATCGTACGGCTTGAGACCAAACAGCAGCGAACTGACGCCACGCCCCGCGATCAGCGAGAGAACACTGCCCGTCACGATGCCCATCAGGAGCAGCTTTCCCGCCTCACGCATCACCATGCCAGCGATCTGTGCCCGGTCCGCGCCGAGCGCCATGCGAACTCCGATTTCGTTCCGGCGGCGCGCCGCCACGTACGAAATCAGCCCGTACAGGCCTACCATCGCCAGCACCGCGGCCAGCAAGCCGAAGAATCCCGAGAGCATGGCCAGCAGCCGCTCCCGCAAAAGTCCGTCGCGAATATCCTGCTCAAAGTCGCTGAATTGCATCACGATCTCTGGATGCGCCTCGGCGATCTTGCGCGCCACCGCCGCCTGGGGTGAGGCGTTGGAGTAAATCATCATCATGGTCCAATTTTGCTGAGCCGGAAATTGCGTCGCGGGCGCGAAGGCCATGGGCGGAGTCTCGCCGCGAATGTCGTTGTACTTGGTGTCCGGAATCACGCCGACGATCTCGTAAACCGTGGAAGGATAGTGCGGCTCTGCACTGGTGCGCAGGGTCTGTCCGATGGGATTCGCTCCTCCCGTAAACTTCCGGATGAAAGCCTGATTCACAATGGCCACTCGCGGCGAGGCAGCCGTGTCGCCGGCGTTGAATCCCCGCCCGGCCTTGAGGGGAATGCCCATGGTCTCGAGGTAGCTGGGACTGATCCAGGTGAATTTCGAGGGGCCTTCCGACGACCCCATGTGAATGTTGTGCGTCCAACTCCCACCGAGCAGAGGTGCGTTGGTGGTGGTGGCGGCATTCAGTACTCCCGGCACCGAGCGGACTTCGTCCAGGAGTTCGCGTCTAAACTCCCCCTGGCGTTCCGGAGGCAGGTGAGCGTCCGCGAACCCCAGAATCGCGAACGTGATTCCGTGTTCGCGCATTCCCGGATCCAGTGTGATCAGGCTGCGAAAGCTGCGGATGAACAGAAGCGCTCCCACCAGCAAGACCAGGGAAACCGAGATCTGGCAGACCACCATCATGCGCTGCAGGGAGAAGCGTTCATGACCGCCCGTCACTCCCCGGCCCCCGGTTTTCATCGCGCTCCCGGGGTTGGCGCCGATGGAGCGCAGAGCCGGAGCAGTCCCAAACACGATGCAGGTAAGGGCCGCTATGGAAGCGGAGAACAGGAGCACGCGCCAATCCATTCCCGTCGCCAGGATGACGGCATTGTTTCCGGTCGAAAGCAGCCACACCAGAACGCGGCTTAATGCCTGCCCCAGGGCCACTCCCAGCGCGACGCCTCCGCATGCAAGCACTGCGCTCTCGGCGAGCGAATGCCGAAGCAGGCGGGCTCGCGATGCTCCCAGCGCCATGCGCACCGCGATTTCGCGCTCACGGGCGCTGGCCCGCGCCAGCATCAGGTTCGCCAGGTTGGCGACAGGCGATCAGCAGCACCAGGCCGGTGACGATCAGCAATAGCCAGAGCGACGAGTCATACTCCGTCCGCAGCCAGCTGACTCCACCCGCGGCGGGATACACGCCAAGCCGGAATTGCCTGTATTGCTGGATGCGATTGCGCGCTGTACCCGGCGGGCTCGGTTGCGGCAAAAATTCCAGCGCTGCTTGCACCCATCTGCGCGGAAGCGCGTTCGAGCGTCCACCCCGGGCGCAGGCGTCCCATGATCGAGATGTCGAATTGCTCAGGCCGCAACTCTTGCGCGCGGCAAAAAGGGAAGGCAACGTCGAACCCTTCACCCACCGCCATACCGAAGAACCCGGGCGGGGTCACTCCGACCACTTCCGCAGGATGGCCGTCGATCAAGCAGCGTGCCGTTTCCACTGAGCTCGCGTCCACCCATCTGGCTTTGCCAATAGGGATAGCTCACCACCACACGGGAAATCGTGCAGGCGCCTTCGTCATCGGGCCTCAGCAGTCTTCCCCGCCAGGGCTGAATTCCCAGCACCGGGAAAAACTCGCCGCTGACCTCCAGCCCCCGCACAGAATGCGAAGTGCTTCCCTGCCCTACGCGGCTCTCCTGTGTGCTCCAGGCAAAGACTCCGGAGAACGGTTCGTGGTGTTCCCGGATTTGCTGCCAGATCGGCCTGGTCATTTGCGCGTACGGCCCGTTGATCACACCAAATCCCTGGCTGCCGCCGACAATCCGCAACTCTGCGAGCTCTTTCGGGTGGGAAACCGGCAGGCTGCGCAGCCGCAGCGCATTCAGCAATTGAAAAATGGCGGCATTCGCTCCGCTTCCAAGGGCCAGCGAAAGAATCGCGACCAGCGCAAATGCGGGACTCTTCCGCAACTGGCGGAATGCGTACACGAAATCCTGCGATCAGGCCATTCATGATTCGTCTCGCTTACTCATATCTCAGCGCCACCATGGGATCGACCTTCGCCGCGCGCCGTGCCGGAATGTAGCTGGCCGCGACCGCTACAACGCTGAGCACCCCCACCACCGCAACAAACGTCGCCGGGTCCGTAGGCCGCGTACCATACAGCAGGCCCGCCATGAGCTGGCTCAGAGCCAAAGCTCCGGCCAATCCCACCGCGACTCCGGCCAGCGCCTGGACAATTCCCTGAAACACGACCAGTCTCAGCACGTCTCGACCCTGCGCCCCCAGCGCCATGCGGACGCCGATCTCGTGAGTGCGCCGCGAGACCGAATAGCTCATCACGCCGTAAATGCCCACTCCCGCCAGCACCAGCGCCACCACGGCGAACGCGCCCAGCAGGATCAGGTAAAAGCGGGACTGGCCAGTGGCTTCGGCGATCACGTGGTCCATGGTCTGAATTTCGGAGAGCGGAATGTTCGCGTCAAGCGAGTGAATCGCTCCGCGAATGGCTGGCGCCAGGGTGGCCGGGGCAAGGTCAGTTCGCACCACCAGCGTCAAGTAGGCAAACGGCGGCGATGGCGCGTTGAGATAGTCGCGGTTCTGCAGGTAAGGCTGAAACACTTCCTCTTCGGGCGGACTTGTCCAGTTGCTGCGCGCGGTGTTTTTCGTCACGCCTACAACGGTGAGCCACGAAGGATTTTTCGCCGGATCGTCAAAAGTGATTCTCTTGCCGATCGCATCTTCGCCGGGCCAGTAGCGGCGGGCGAGATAGTCATTGATCACCACAACGCCAGGCGCGCGTAAATTGTCGGCATCGCTGACGTCGCGCCCGCGCAGGATCGGAATGCGCATGGTCTGAAAATAGCCGGGAAAAACCGCCCGGTAGGTGGCAACAAGGTCTTTCCCCGGAGGCTCCGGCGGCCGGCCCTCGACGTGAAACGGGAAACCCCATTCGTCGCCCGCGAGCGGCAGATGGTTGATGCCGCTAACCGATTGAACTCCGGGTACGGCACCAACTTTCCGCAGAACTTCCTGGTAGAAATTGCCGGGATGGCCTCCAGAGGCCTGCTCCGTACCCGCGACGCCAACCACCATCGACAGCACGCCATGAGGATCAAAGCCTGCGTCAACATTCTGCAGCGCGAGAAAGGTACGGACCATCAACCCTGCGCCCGCCAGCAGTATTACCGCCAGCGCAAATTCGGAACCGACCAGCAGACCGCGCAGACGGTTTCGACGCAGTCCTTCGCTGGACCCGCGCTTCCCTTCCTTCAAAGCATCGCTGAGGTTGACTGCCGTCGCTCTCCAGGCTGGCGCCATGCCGAATGCCAGGCCTGTAAGCAGGGAGATGGCGAGTGCAAACAGCAGCACGAGGCCATCCACGCCGACGGTTTCCACTCTCGGTATGGCGGCCGGACTGATCGCCAGCAGAACGCGAACACCCCACACCGCCAGCAGCAAACCGGCGCTGCCACCCATCAATGCCAGGGTCAGGCTTTCGGTCAGAAGCTGGCGGAATACATCCCAGCGTCCCGCCCCGAGTGCGGTGCGCAACGCAATCTCCTCGCGCCGGGCAGCCGCTCGCGCCAGCAGCATGTGGCTGACGTTGGCGCATGCGATCAGCAGCACGAAGCCCACGGCTCCGAGCAAAACAAGAAGTGCGGGACGAATGTTGCCCACCACTTTCTCGCGCAACGATACAACCTGCATGTCCTGGTTGGTGCCGGGAAACTCGCGCTCCAGGCGGCCGGTAATGCCCGCCATTTCCGCCTGGGCCTGCTCCAGAGTGACGCCAGGTTTCAGCCGGGCAAACACGCGGAGCGAAGAGCCACCGCGATCAGTGAGCCGCGGACCCAACGCCAACGGCGCCCAAAGTTGTGCCTTTGTTGCCCAAAATGGAGCGAACTTGAAGTCACGCGGCATCACTCCGACCACGGTGTAGGTTTCACCGCTGAGCGCCACAGAGCGCCCAACGATCTCGGGATTGCCGGCAAAATGGCTCTGCCAGAGCGAGTAGCTCAGCACCACTTCATGTTCTTTGCCGGCCTCTTGCTCTTCAGGCAGGAACATGCGCCCCAACACGGGTTGGACTCCAAGCATCGGGAAAATATCTGGAGTAACGTGCAAGGCCCACAATTTTTCGGGACTATCGGTGCCGGTCAGGTTGGGGGTCCAGTACTCCGCCGCCCCCATCTGTAAGAAGGAATGACTCTGGCTCCGCCAGTCGATGAAATTCGCGGGAGCTACGGGATTGCGGCCCTGGTTGAGAATTACCACCAGCCGGCTGTCATCTTTATATGGAAGCGGCCGCAGCAAGACGGCATTGACCACGCTAAAAATCGCCGTGTTGGCCCCAATCCCCAGAGCGAGTGTGATGACCGCCACCGCGGTAAATCCAGGGCTCTTGCGCAGCGCGCGAATGGTGTAGCGCAGGTTCTGTAGAAGAGTTTCCATAATTTCTCACTCGTAACGCAGCGCCACCATGGGATCGACTTTGGCCGCGCGGCGCGCCGGGACGTATGCCGCAAGCAGCGCAATCGCAATCATGGCCGCCGCTCCGCAAGCGATCGGGACTGTGCTCCTGATCTGCAACTCTGGGGCCAGGCTTGCGGCAAACCTTTCGCTCCAGAACGCGATCGGCGCACCTACTGCTAAACCGGCACCAACCATGGTCAGCGCGTCCCCCAACACCGCCCAGGTCGCATTGCTTCGAGTTGCGCCCAGTGCCATGCGAATGCCGATTTCGTTCATGCGACGCGCCACCGTGTACGCCAGCAGTCCATAGAGGCCGATGGCCGCCAGCAGTGCCCCCAGCACGCCGAAACACAAGGACAGCGTGGCCATGAGCCGTTCCGGAACGATGGACGCATTCACTTGATCGTTGAGCGTAGTGACAGTCTTCACGGAGACTGTCTTCAGTAGTTCGCTCACCGCGCGCCGCACTTCGGGAACGACCGCTTCGGGGTCAACACTGGTCCGCAGCGCAAATCGTGAATCTGCGGAGCGCTCCTGGAAGGTGTTGAGATAGATGGTGCGATAGGTGGCTTCGCGCATTTCCATGTACTTCGCATCGCCAGCCACGCCCACAATCTCGTATGGCTGACCGTCACCGTCAAAGCTGACGTGTTTCCCGATGGGATCGTCATTGCCGAAGTAGTATCGGGCCATGGTCTGATTGATGATGGCCACGCGTAGGCCACCCTTGTCCTGAAAGTCGAAGTCGCGACCCCTAAGCAACGGCGTGCCGAGGGTCGCGAAGTATTTCGGCGCCACCCAGCTCTCCATGACGTTGCGGATTTCTCCCGGCTTGGCTTGATAGCCCTCCACGATGACGCCGCGATTCGCTCCGGCACCCGAAATCGGAGACGGGGCACAGATGGTGGCCGAACGTACACCCGGAATCGTTTCCAGCCGTTCCAGCAGCTCCTGATATGCGAGCGACAAGTGTTCGTCGTCATATCCGCTCCCTTCGGGATCAAGGGTCACGAGCAGAACGTGGTCAGGATGGAAGCCCAGCTCAAGGTGCCGGAGATTTAACAAGTGGCGGACAAATATGCCGGCAGCGCTCAACAACACAACCGACAAAGCTACCTGGGCCGCTACCAGGCTCTTTCCAAATAAGCGGCGGAACGCGGTCTCGGTACCGCCCGCTTGCCGGAGGGAGGATGCCGGTGCAGTCCTCATGGCACGCAGAGCGGGAACCAGTCCGGACAGCAGGATGGTCAGCAAGGTGATTACGGCTGTGAAGACCAAAACCTGCGCGTCGGCCTGGACATGGAACTCGAGAGGCGGACCCATCCGTCGTTCCGCGATGATGATTTTCGCGAGCACTCCAGCGCCGAAATACGCCACGTAAACGCCGAACACGCTGCCAACAGCACAAAGCAGAAAAGACTCGGCCAGTACCTGCCGCGCCAGGCGGAAGTGGCCGGCGCCCAGTGAGAGGCGCAACGCCATTTCGTGTTCCCGCGTTGCCCCTCGCGCCAGCAGCAGACTGGCCAGATTGGTGCACGCGAGCAGCAACAGGAAGCCCACAACAGCCTGGAGCAGCAGCAGCGGCTTCGTCCATTCCTCGCGCAGTCGCGAGAGGCCGGCACCCGCCGGCTCCACTTCAAGCTTCATCTTGCGGATAAAAGGATTGTTGGTAGCCTTGGCCTGCTCGTCGAGAGTGGACTCGTAGAGCACCGCCATTTCTGCCTGCGCCTGATTGATGGAGACGCCGGGCTTTAACCTGCCCACCAACCACAGCGACCACGAACCGAGACCCGAATGAACAATGGTCGGCTGCATGGCAAGCGGCAGCCAGACTTCCCGGCTGAACTCCACCTCCAATCCGGAAAAGTTGCGCGCAGCGACTCCGACAATGTCACCGGCACATCTTCCACAATGATTTGTTTGCCCAGAATTGCCGGGTCGAGATTGAACCTGCTCTTCCAGTAGGGCCAACTTACGACGGCCACCGCGGACGGATTACCTGCGTGGTCATCTTCAGGGCCAATCAACCTGCCAATCACAGGCTTCACCCCAAGCACAGGAAAAAAATTCCCGCCTACATATCCGCCTTGCGCCGTTTGCGGTTCCAGCCCTTCGCCGTGCACATGGAAGGGTTGGTAGGCAGCGGCGATCAAACCCGAGAACACATGATTGTGATCGCGCATGAGCTGGTAGGCCTGCGGAGAGAAACCATTCAGATGTGGCTCACCTGGATATCTGTGCAGGAGTTCGACCAGCTGCCCCGGTTCCCTCACCGGCAGCATGTGCAGCATAAGGGTGTTGACCAGGCTGAAGATCGCCGTGTTGGCGCCGATGCCCAACGCCAGCGTCAGCACAGCGACCGCGGTGAACCCAGGGTTCTTGCGCAATTGCCGCAGGCGTATCGGAGGTCTTGGAACACTCCGCTCATGCATGCACGTCCGCCATCAGCTTCTTCAGTTCTTCTTCCGCCACGACTTTGCCGTCGAACAGATGCACTTCGCGCTGGGCGTGCTTGGCAAAGCGCGGATCGTGCGTCACCATGCAGATGGTCGCGCCCTCGCGGTGCAGGTTCTGCAGCAACTCCATCACGGCTTCGCCGTTGCGGGAATCCAGATTTCCGGTGGGCTCGTCCGCCAGCAGAATCGAGGGCTTCCCGCCCAGCGCGCGCGCCACGGCCACGCGCTGCTGCTGACCGCCGGAGAGTTGCGAAGGATAATGCCGCACGCGGTGCGCCATGCCGACGCGCTCCAGCGCTTCCATCACGCGCTTCTTGCGCTCGGCCGCCGGCATCCTCTGCCGGTAGGTCAGCGGCAGCTCGACGTTTTCGTAAACCGTGAGATCGCCGATCAGGTTGAAGCTCTGGAAGATGAACCCGATCTCCTGATTGCGAATGCGCGAGCGCTCCGCGAAGTCCAGGTTCTCCACCGGCTTGCTGTTCAGCTGGTAGCGTGCCGCCGGTCGGCGTATCGAGCAAGCCGATGATCGAGAGCAGCGTCGACTTGCCGCATCCCGACGGCCCCGACATGGCGACGTACTCGCCCTTGCGAATCGACAGGTGCACGCCCGAAAGCGCGTGGGTTTCAATTTCGTCGGTGTAGAACACTTTGGTCAGATCTTCAATCTGGATCAGCGCTTGTCCTGCTTCAGTCATGGCATCTGCCTCATTCGGTTGGTTAGTCGAGCTGTCTTAGTCGAGCTGGTGCTTAGTCCAGCCGGATGCGGTCGGTGTTATCCCAGCGCGACATGTCGGAAAGAATCACCGTGTCGCCTTCGTGCAGTCCCTCGATAATCTGAATTGAATTCACCGACGCGCGCCCCACCTTTACCGGAACGCGAACCGCGCCCTTGCCATCCGCATCCAGCTTGAACAGGCTGATGGTGCTGTTCTCCTGTCCGAACGCCGGGCGGCCGACATAGAGCACGTTCTCCAGCCGTTCCAGGTCGATGGTGCCATCCACACTCAGATCGGGCCGCGCGCCCTTGGGAAGTTCGCCGGTAAGCTTCACGTCAACCGTGACCGTTCCGTTCTGCACCGCGGGATCGACGCGCATCACCGTTCCTGCAACCACGCCGTTGTGCGTATCGACCGCCGCCGGCTGCGCCGATCTGCATGTCTCGCGCCTGGGTCTCGGCAATCTTCAACTCGGCAATCAGATGATTGGGCTGCACCACCTTCGCCAGCATCGCCCCGGGCAAAACGTGCTGTCCCACCTGCAGCGGCAGATCGACCAGCACGCCGTCAATGCCGGCGCGGACCTTGAGCGCATCGAGTTGTTTCTGCTTCAACTCCGCAAGCGCACGCATCTGGTCCACTTTGGCCTGCTGTTCGGCCATCTGCGACTCGATCGCCTTCTGATTGATCGCCAGCCGCTCATCTTCGATGTTGTTTCGCGTGGTGAGTTCGTCGGCCTTGCCCTTCGACGCCTTGTACGCCAGGCCCGAAATCACGCCGAGATCGTAAAGCGCCTTGTCGGTCTCCGCCTGCAGCTTGGCCTGGCTGTAGTCCGCGGTCACGGTGGCGGCGCCGGCTTTCTGGGTCATCAGATCGCTTTCCAGCTTGACCCGCAGGCTCTGGTATTCAGCCTCCGCAGCCTTCAACTGAAGTCTGGCGTCGAGCGCCGCCTGCTCGACTTGCGGATTGCTCATCTCCAGCAGAATGCTGTCAGCTTTCACCTGCGAACCGGGCAGCATGCGAATGCGGACGACAGTGGCTTCCGTCTCCGCTGGAATTTGACGGGTGAACTCCTGGCTGGGAATCAGGGACCCCAGTCCCCTGACCTGGCGCAGCATGGGACCGCGCTTCACCGTGTCGGTCCACACCGTACCGCGTTCCACTTCCTGCGCCGCCGGCTTCAACCGGGAAACGCCAATCGTGACGATCCCCAGCAGCACGACTCCGATCACCGCTCCGATAATTTGCCGGCGTCGCTTCTGGCGCTTGATGTCTGGGCGTGCGATATCCATCGTTCAATCTCCTCGCAACTTTCCATCCATTCGCGCTGCGGCGGTAACTGCATGCTTCCACAACGAGATATCGTCACACTGGCATCAACAGTTGGCTCTGGTTTGTTCGGATTCGAACTTGACTGTCCATTTGCGAACACTGCTGCGAAAGCTGTCACCCTTTAGCTCTCAGCTCTCAGCTTCCGAACTCACGGTTCTGCCGATAATAGTCGCTGATAACTTCTTGGGAACGCAGACCGATTTCAAAGGCTCGGTTGCTACTTCTCTCTGGGCAGCAAGGGGATCAGTTTGAAAGTTCTGACCCTCAAATGTGCGAGTCATCCTGAGCGCAGTGGGTGCTTCGCCACGCGAAGCACCTGCGAAGTCGAAGGACCGCTACCTTCAGAAGTAGGCTCGCCATTACAAAGGTCCGTGCCACAGCTTCAGGCGCACGAGTACGATTAGGGGTCCTTCGACTCCTCCGCCTCTTCGCTGGCGAAGAGGCGGACTCGCTCAGGATGACTCGCCTTTCTTTAGCGGCTGTTGCGGTCTGCAAACTCAGTTCCCGCAAAGCGTGGCCGAGCGATCGAGCCGCTCACTCCGTCCGCAGCGCGCGGATCGGTTCCAGGGCTGCTGCCTTGCGTGCGGGCAGCACCGTGGCCACCAGCGCCGCCAGGCTCAGTACAAGCGTCGTCACCAGCAAAATATCCGGAGCGTAGGGCTTCACTCCGAACAACTGCGACGTCATGGCGTATCCTGCCAGAATGGTTGCAGGAATGCCGATCGCCAACCCGATTCCAATCTGGACAAACGCGCCCTTCAGCACCAGCCGCAGAACATTCGACCGGTCAGCCCCGAGCGCCATGCGGATTCCGATTTCGCTGGTGCGCCGTTCCACCGAGTATGCGGTCACGCCATAGAGGCCGACAGAAGCCAGCACCAGTGCCAGCAGTCCAAACAGCGATGTCAGCTTCGCCAGCATCTGGTTCTGCGCAAAGTTGCCGTCCACTTGAGCAGCGAAGCTCCTGAAATCGATCACCGGGAGGTCAGGACTCACCTGCGCGAACGCGCGCCGGACTTGCGGTTCCAGTCCCGGCACGGGGCCCTGGGTTTGCAGCACCGCGGTGTTCAGAAAGTGGTTACTATCTTCGAAGGCCTTAAAGCGCGGGTCATCGTACACCACGCTCTGGGCCTCGGGCAGGAAGAACATGGGTGGAATCTTGTGGGTTGCGTCCCGGTATTGCGTATCCTCGGTGACGCCGACGATTTCAAAGCTTCCCGCATACTTCTGGTCCAGATCGCCGAAGTGTTTTCCGATAGGGTCTTCATCTTTGAAGAAATGCCTGGCAAATGTCTGATTAACGACGGCTATTTTCCGAGTAGCGGCGGTGTCCTGCTCGGTGATGGTGCGGCCTTTCACAATTTTGGTCCCGATGCTCTCAAAGTAGCCGTCGGTGACCCTGAGCCAGGAGGTCTGATTCTGACTGCTGCCGGCCGGAGGTGGCGCCTGCCCTTCGATGTAAATGGTTTCACCCCAATTGTTGCCTTCCATCGGAGTGTAGAGGCCAAAGCTCACGCGATTCACGCCCGGAATTGCGGCCAGATTGTCACGGAGCTGCCGATAAAGCGCGGGCAATCCCTCCTGCTTGTATCCAGCCATCGATGGATCCAGATGCAGGATGTAGCGGTTCGCAACTTCAAATCCGAACTTCTGGCCCTGCATGTTGCTTAAGCTCCGGGTCAGCAATCCCGCGGCGCACAGCAGAACCAGCGACAGGGCGGCCTGGGTCACGACCAGCGATTTTTGCGTCCAGCCCGCTCCATGCGCCGTCGAACGATGGGCCCCGCGCAAAGCATCGGCGGGATCGACGTGCGCCATCATCCACGCCGGCGCGACTCCAAACAGGATTCCGGTCAAAAGAGAAGCTCCGAACGTAAAAGCCAGCACCGGCAACGAAGGCATGGCACTGATGGCCACGTGCTGGTCGTGAAATGCCAGCCGCAGGATGAGGCGCGTGCACGCAAACGCGAATCCCACTCCCAGGATTCCCCCGAGCAATGCGAGAAACGTGCTCTCCGTCAGCACCTGCGCCAACTGCCGCCACCGGGGCGCGCCCAGTGCGGTACGCACGGAAGTGTTCTGCTGGCGGCTGGCAGCCCGCACCAGCATCAGGTTCGCCACATTGGCGCAAGCGATCAGCAACACAAAACCGGAAACCCACATCAGCAGGTGGAGTCCCGACTGGTACTCGTCGCGCATCATCTGCACTCCCGCTCCGCCCGGAGACAGATGCAGAGTTTGTTTCGGCACCAGCGCCCGCTCGCCCGGTTGCAGCTTGCTCTCGGGACCCAACAGCCACTGTCTGAGTTCGAGCTGCATCTGGGTTTCAATGCTTTTGGGATCAGCCCCTGGTGCGAGCCGCCCGATGATGTCGAGCCAATCCGTCTCCCCAAATTGCAGGAGGTTGGTCGGACCATCAACCATCGTCTCGGCATTCAGTGGAAACCAGAAGGCAGGCGAGCTTTCCATTCGATCGCCGTAGAATTTCGGCGGCGCAACGCCAATGACGGTAAAAGGAAACCCGTTGAAGGTGAAGCTCGCCCCAATCACCGCCGGATCCAAACCGTATTTCTGCTGCCAGGTTGCGTAGCTCATCACCACGACCGGCTCCGCTCCCTGGCGATCGTCTGCCTGGGTGAACATTCGCCCGGCGTACGCGCTTACTCCAAACATCGCGAAGTAGTTTCCCGAAACGTATTGCGTGGGCATCGACTCTGCCGGCTGGTTGCTCGAGTTCCGCCGGACTCCCATAAGGCCGCGCCCCGACTGGAAGGCGGCCAGCTCGGTGAAGCCGTGCGTCCCGTCGCGAAAGGTTTTGTACTTGTCGTAGGAGAAGAGCGACCAGTTTTCCTGAAGCCCGCCGTTGACGCAGCAGTTCTCGTTGTCGCCGATGCGGATCAGTTCGCTGGGTTTGGCCACCGGCAGGGATTTCAACAACACGGCGTGCACCAGGGTGAAGATGGCGGTCGTGGCGCCGATCCCGAGCGCAAGGGTCAACACCGCCGTCGCCGTGAAGCCGGGAGCGTGCGCAAACTGCCTCATGGCATAGCGGACATCGTCTATGAATTGCATAGCGCCTCTGATCGTCTATACGGAAGGCTCTTGCTCATGGTTCCAGACCGGGTGCGGGCGCACTTTTCCTCAGCCCGCAGGGGTTGGACGCCCCTGAGGGCCCTCCGTGAGCAACCTCATTGCTCTGCCTAGCCAGCGCCGTCAATCGAGGGAGCACGGAAATTTCCAAAATGCTCACAATCACCCCAGACAAACGTCCATACTAGTGTGGCGCGAGCGCCCCGCGCCCGCGGCTTGTGACTTTGATTGTGCAGACCACGCGGGCGAGGGCGCCCGCGCCACACAAAAACAAGAATGGAAACGCTGCTTCAGGATTTGCGCCACGAGCTTCGCATGCTGCGGAAGGCCCCTGGCTTCACCGCCGTGGCCGTGATTACCCTGGCGCTTGGAATCGGAGCGAACACCGCCATCTTCAGCGTGGTGAACTCCGTCCTGCTCAATCCCCTGCCGCTGCATCAACCCGGCCAGGTCGTGCGTTTGCAGGAACTCCATCAACGCCCGATGAATGTTACCGGGGCCACATTTCGCGATGTACGCGAACGCAATCGCGTGTTTTCTCAAGTGGCCGCTTACCGCATTTTTTCTAAAAACTTGAGCGACACGCGCCAGGCATCTCCGCCGGAGCAGATCGATACTGCATTCGTTTCCCAGGATTTCTTCCCGCTACTGGCGATGACACCATTCCTGGGTACAGGATTCACTGCAGAGCAGTTTCACCAGAATGCCGGAGGCGTGGTGATTCTCAGCTATGGACTCTGGCAGCATCATTTCGGATCGGAGCGCGAGATCATCGGCAAAATGATTACCCTCCATGGAGAGCCTCGTCTGGTTGCGGGTGTAATGCCGGTGGGATTCTCGTTTCCGGAGGCGGTACAGGCATGGGCGCCCCTCACCGACGATCTGGCCTTCCCAGAGAACCGGCGCGCTCATCTATTCACCACCCTGGCGCGAGTCAAAGCGGGGGTCTCGATGGAGGCTGTGCGTGCCGATTTGCAGGCGATCTCGGCCCAGGTGCAGCAGGAAAATCATAACGTCGATCCCGGATTCACATTTCACGCGCAACGCCTGCAGGACAACCTGGTTTCAAGCGTTCGTCCCGCTCTGCTGATTCTGATAAACGCAGTTGGCTTCGTGCTCCTGATTGCATGCGCCAACGTTGCGAACCTGCTGCTCACTCGGGCGGTGGCGCGGCAGAAGGAGGTTGCGATACGCTCGGCCCTGGGCGCAACCCGCTTTCGTCTTGCCCGGCAATTCCTGACCGGGAGCGTGTTGCTTGGCCTGCTCGGCGGGACGGCTGGGTATCTGCTCGGAATGTGGGCGGTGAAGATCCTGTATGCCTCCTATCCAGACGCCATCCCACGACTGGCAGCTCCAGCATTCAACTTTCCGGTCCTGCTTTTCGTCTTCGCGGTCTCATTGCTGGCATCCATATTGTCCGGCAGCATTCCGGCCATGCAGCTTCCAGGATTGAACTTGCAGGTGCAGCTGGCGGAGGGCAGCCGCACAACTGGGACGTTGCGCCATCAGCGCGTCCGCTCCTTCCTGGTGATCGCGGAAGTGGCGCTCGCCATGATGTTGCTCGCCGCCGCCGGCCTCCTGGTGCGAAGTTTCACTCTGTTGCAGCGGGTTGATCCCGGTTTTGATCCTTCGCATCTGGCGGTGGCTCGTCTGTCCCTGCCAGACTCCCGCTACCCGGAGGTTCCGCAGCGGACACAATTTGTGAACTCAGTTCTCGAACGTCTGCATGGGCCGCCTGGGGTTCAAGCCGTTGCGGCGTCCGGAACCCTGCCCTTTGATCCGGTGCCCGAGACCGATGTCGAACTGGAAGGTCACGCTTACGACCCGGGAAACGAACCCAGCGCGGAGATCTTGACCGTCAGCCCCGAGTACTTTGGCGCCATGGGAATTCGCCTCCTTGCGGGGAGGACCTTTACCCCGCAGGACACTCCGGGGCATCCGACCGCGTTGGTCATCAATCAAACCATGGCCCGTCGGTTCTGGCCCGGCGAAAGCGCATTGGGAAAACGGGTGGTGATGAAAGACTGGGGGCCGCCCCTGCCCGGACAAATCGTGGGCGTAGTCTCCGATGTCAAACAGGACTCGCTCGAAACCGACACTCAGCCCGCGATTTACTACAGCTTCGCGCAGTTCTCGCCCGGCACGCTGACCACGTACCTCATCGTGCGCAGTGCTTCGGATCCGCTTCATCTCTCAGCTGCCATTCGGGAGCAGATCTGGTCGATTGATCGCGATCAGCCGGTGAATGTGCTGGCCATGGAGCAGATCATCTCCGGGTCCCTCGCGCGCCGCCGGTTTGTGCTCACCGTGCTCGGCACGTTTGCGGCACTGGCTCTGCTGCTCGCGGTCGTGGGCATTTACGGCGTCATTGCGTATTCCGTGGGCCAGCAGACGCATGAATTCGGCATACGCATGGCGCTGGGCGCGCAGCGGTACCAGCTCCTGCTCATGGTGCTGCGCCAGACTATACGAAAGTTGGCAGTCGGGTTGGCCATCGGAATTGCGGGCGCCCTGATTCTGACTCGATTGATGGCGAGCCTGCTCTTTGGAGTCAGCGCCACCGATCCGCTGACATTTTTTTCTGGCGGCGGCGGTCCTGCTGAGTGCTGCTCTGATCGCCAGCTTCATTCCAGCGCGGCGGGCAGCCACGGTCAATCCCATGTCGGCGCTGCGAAACGAATAAGTAGCGCCGGCATCTTGCCGGCTGTCGCGAGGGCATCCTGCCCTCGCAGTGGGGGCGGGACGCCCCCAAGACAGCCGCCGGGACGGCGGCGCTACAAAACCTCGGAACCGTCTTTTACTCACAGCGCAGCGCTGTCATCGGATCCACCGCCAGCGCCCGCAGCGATGGGACCAGGCACGCCAGAGCCGCAACCACAATCACCAGCAGAGAGACTCCCACGGCGATCAGTGGATCGTGCGTTCCGTTATGTACCCAGCGCGTGATGACGCTGCCCAATCCGATGCTGAGCGCCAGGCCGGCGGCGAGGCCGATTGCCACACTCGCGCCCGCCGACCACACTACGATTCGCAACACATCCGCACGCTGCGCGCCCAAGGCCATGCGGATGCCAAACTCGCCCGGTCCGCTGCACCACGCTATAGGACACGACGCTGTACAGGCCCACCCCGGCCAGCACCAGCGCCAGCCCCGAGAATGCGCCGAACAGAATGGAGATCAGGCGTGAAACGGCAAATTCCGGCTCGCGTCTGATCCACCCCTCGAGGTCTTGCACATCCGAGTCCACCTGCTGGTCGGGATTGACGGCGGCGATTTGCTTGCGAATGCCGTGCAGCATGGACAGAGGTTCGCCCTGGGTCTGCACCAGAATCTGTGTTCCCATAAACATGCTGACGGTGTACGGAAGGTACAGAGCCGGCAATATAGGTTTGTCCAGCCCGTCGTCGAGCGCGTCGCCGACCACCCCAATGATTTGCAGCCAGCCGTCGCTCCCTTTTGCACTGAGCCGGTAGGGCGGCTGGCCGGTCAGTCGAGGCAGGCGCACCGAATGGCTCAGGACGTCTTCGCCGGGAAAATAGCGGCGCACGAATGTCTGGTTGACCAGTGCAAGGGTTGCGCCACGCGAGACTTCGCTCTGCTCCCACAGGCGTCCTTCAACCAGCGGAATATGCAGGATGGTGAAATATTCCGGGCTCACAAAATTTGCCCGCGCCTCCTGCTGTTCAGCCGCCGTCTTGCCCAGGATTTCGAAAGGCTGGGTCCACCCGTTGCTCGGCGGCGTGGCGTTGGTCGAAATGCCCGCGGAAATCACTCCGGGCGTGGCCGCCACCCGCTCCCGAAGCTGAGTGAAATATGCGCCGCGCTCCGCCCAGCCGTTGAGGGTATTTTCGTGGACAGGTATGCCCACCGACATCACGTGATGAGGATCGTAGCCCAGCGGCCGTTGCATCATGCGGGAAAATCCCTGGATGGCCGCGCCTGCGGCGGTGAGCAGTAATAAGGTGAGGGCAATCTGCCCGGCAATCAGTCCGGTGTGCATGCGTTTGCCGCGCACGCTGCCCGCCATTTTGTGGGTGCCGGCCTGGATGACGTGATTGATCTCCCGCCGCGCCGACTCCAGCGCGGGAAAGACTCCGAACAGCACGCCCGACACTACCGCCAGCCCCACGCTGAAAAGCAGCACCGGCAGATTGACGTGGAAATCGGCCTCGTGGGGAAAGGAATATTCGGGCAGCCGGGCCACAATGAATCCCAGCGCCCAGTACGCGATCACCACGCCCAATCCAGCGCCTATCAAGGCAAGCAACAATGACTCAGTCAGCAACTGGCGCACAATCCGAAACCGGCTTGCTCCCACCGCCGAGCGCACCGCCAGTTCGTGCTGGCGGGTCGTGCCCCGGGCCAGCAGCAGAATGGAAACATTGCCGCATCCAATCGCCAGCAGCAGAGCCACCGCCCCGAAGAGCAAATAGAGGGTGCCGCGGAGGTCTCGTACGTAGTATTCGCCCGTTCTGCGGACCGCCACCCGAAACTCCGGCGGGTAGGAATTTGGCCGCTCCATATCGAACTGCTGCAGCAGCGGACGAATCTCCTGCTCGGCCGCTGCGAGGCTGACGCCCGGCTTCAGCTTCACCCTTGACGCGTAGGTCACGTCCTGGGCCTGCGACATCTTGAGCGGCAGATAGACATCGCCATCCATCCAGGTAAAGCGGGGGGGCAAAACTCCCAGAATGGTGTAGTCCTTGTGCACCAGTTGGATATTCTTGCCGACAATGCCTGGATCGCTGTTGTAGTGCCGCCGCCAGAACTTGTAGCTCAGCACCGCCACGGGTTGCGGGTCCTGCCCGTCAGGCGCGTCTGAGGGCATGAAGTAGCGGCCCAGAATCGCCGGCATGCCAAAAAATTGGAACGCATTTCCGGTGAAGTAAACCGCGTACAGGTTTTCCGGGATATCGTTCCCGGTGATGACCAGGTCCCACCGGTTCATGGCGATCACATCTTCCACTGCGCTTACCTGGCGCAGTTGGCGAATCTGCGGCCCCGTGAAGCCCGCCTCGCCTTCGTTCCCCGATTTGCCAATGGTGTCGATCTGGCAGGCCCGGTCAAAGTCGGCATAGGGCCAGGCGTTGAGCACCGCACTGTAAATGACGCTGAAGACTGAAACCGTCGCGCCAATCCCCAGAGCCAGGGAAAGGACCGCAGTCAGGGAGAAGCCCGGAGTTCTCGCCATCTGGCGAAATGCAAAGCGCAAGTCTTGTAACAGACCGTGCATGTGAGCCTCGCTCGAGAAAGAGACAAGCCCGCCGGTTCCGCATACCAAAGCAATTCAGATACCAAGATCGGGCTTGGTTAAGTTGCTCATTCTGCAAAGATGCTCGTTCTCATCGCGGGAGCGGACTGTCCGGTCCGTCTAACGGCTGTTCAGAAATGGACAAAGGCACGGCAAGTTCTGGCATATGCTAAAAGCGAGTGTAAGTACCTGGGTTGTCGGCCCGGTTGGCGGCGACGACTTCGTGCATCCGGCTCAGCCTAAAAAAGAATTAGTTCGCACAAGGGGACGCGATGAAGCGCACGTGGACAATCGTCGGAGTAGGCGACGTGCCGGACAGCTTCAAGTGGTACCAGGCGCTGTTCGGTCAGCCGGCTACCCTTCCTGCCCATGATTACTTTGGGCAAATCCTCGATTCGGATGGAACTGTCCTGCTCTGCCTCCACCAGTGGGGCGCGCACGAGCATCCCTCATTGCTGAGCCCGGATCACGCGACACCCGGCAACGGCCTCCTGTTGTTCTTCCGTGTCGATGATTTCGACCTGGCGCTTCAAAGGGCACGCGCTCTCGTCACTCGGCTCGAAGAGGAGCCACACGTGAATCCGAACACTCAAACCAGGGAGTTCTCGCTCCGGGATCCGGACGGATATTACGTTACGATCAGTGCGCTCTCTGCGGACTGACAAGACACTGCCCTTGCCGAACGCCAGCCTGGGCTTCATGAGGCAGCGCCGCCCTGACTTCCCACGCTGAACCAACACGCCTCCTGGGCCCCGACCCTCGTTACCTCGGTTACTTATCCATCCCGGGATTATCCGTCACAATTTGGTTTACGGAGAGATTCTTAGGGAGAACCCTGGTTGAAATCGATCCCATCGCCGGCCTCGTCGTTCGCCGGGCCCCACGGATTGCTCCGCGTCTCGGGGCTAAGCGTGAGCTACGCTTCCCAGGGCCACTCATCCGCGCGGGCGCTGCGGCAACTCGATCTTGAGATAGGCACAGGGGAAGTTGTGGGCATCCTGGGGGAATCCGGCTGCGGCAAGAGCACCCTGGCCCTGTCAATCCTGGGGCTGCTTCCCGCGGACACGCAGGTTGAGGGTTCGATCCTGTTTGGAGATGAGGACCTGCTGCGACTTTCCCAGAAACAACTGCGTGCAATTCGTGGCGGGAAGATTTCCCTGATACACCAGGAACCAGGACTTGCCCTAAGCCCGGTGATGCGTGTGGGCGATCAGATTGCCGAGGTCATCGCGGCGCATCGCAACCTCAGCCGCAAAGCATGTAAGCAGGAGGCCGAGTCGATCCTGCGAGAGGTCCAACTGCCGTTGGAGCGGATGTATGCGTCTTATCCTCATCAGCTCAGTGGCGGGGAACTGCATCGCGTGGCAATTGCGCAGGCGCTGGCCTGCCGGCCCGACCTGGTGATCGCCGATGAGCCCACCCGGTCTCTGGACGTGATGGTGCAGGCCGAGATCATCGCCCTGCTGCGCAACCTCAAGCAGAAGTTTGGAACAGCACTCATCTTTATTACGCACAATCCTGCGCTGCTGGTTGGCTTTGCCGATCGCTTGATCGTAATGTACGCCGGCCGGGTAGTGGAACAAGGCAGCCTGTCAGGCGTGTTCAGACGGCCCCTCCATCCTTATACCAGGAGCCTGCTGGACCTTATGCCGGGATCTCTAAGACGCGGTGACGCGTTTGGTCGAAAACGTTTGCCCACCCCTCCCGGCGGCCCGCCGGATTTGACGACGCAGGTCAGGGGCTGCGCTTTCGAGCCCAGATGTTCGCGCAGAACCGAGATTTGCCAGAGTGAATTTCCCGAGGAGCTCATGCCCGCCGCCGGTCACCGGGTGAGTTGTTTCCATCATGACTGCTGAGCTGGCAACAAGACGCGCACCCAAACCGGCGCTCATGCGAGTGCGGGGTTTGAGCAAACAATATGTGCAGCGGCGTATATTCTCGCGAAATCAGGTTGTGGTAGATGCGCTCAAGAATGTGGATCTCGAGATCCAGCCGGAATGCCTGACCGCGCTGGTGGGCGCGTCGGGCTCGGGAAAATCAACTCTGGCCGCCTGCCTGGCCATGCTGGAAAAGCCCGACGCCGGAGAAATATGGTTTGAAGGACGGGAAATCTCGCGCTGCGGCACCCGGCGACCTGGCGTGGTTGCGGCCGAAGATTCAGATGGTCTTCCAGGATTCGGCGGGCGCGCTGAATCCCTTCTTCTCAGCCGCGCAGATTGTCGCCGAGCCTCTCGAAGTCCAGCGGCGCGAGTCCGGCAGCAAGCTGCAGCAGCGAGTCTGCGAGTTGATGGAAGAAGTCGGCCTTTCGCCCGACTGGGCCGACCGTTCCCCGCTCCAATTCAGCGGCGGCCAGCGGCAACGGCTCGCTATCGCGCGGGCCCTGGCTCTGCAGCCCAGTCTCTTGATACTGGACGAATCTCTCTCCGGCCTCGATCTGATCACGCAGGCGCAAATACTAAACCTGCTGGCCGACATCCAGGCCGCTCACTCACTCACCTGCCTGCTCATCTCTCATGACCTGGGCCTGGTGGGACAGATTGCAGACCATATCGCCGTGATGCATCAAGGCACGATCATCGAGCGGGGGACCCGGCAACAGGTATTTGAAAATCCCCAACATGCCCACACTCGCGAACTGCTGGCCTTTGCGAAGGCTATGGAGTCAGCTTTTCACGCCGCTGAGCCGGGAATGCGGACATGAGCTACCTCAGGCGGCGTGTGATTCACGGCATCCTGCTTTTGATTGGGGCGTCGGTGCTCTGTTTCCTGTTCACCGATCTCGCGCCGGGAAGCTTCTTCGACGAAATCAGGTTGAACCCTCAGATTTCACCCGCCACCGTCGCTGCGCTGCGCTCTCACTACGGGTTGGATCAGTCCACGCCGGTCAGATATGGACGCTGGGTCAAGTCCGTGTTCAAGGGGGAGTGGGGATATTCGTTCGCTTACAACACCCCGGTCAGCGGTCTGCTGATGGTGCGGGCGCGTAACACGCTGCTGCTGACCGCGTCCGCCACTCTCCTGGCGTGGCTGATTGCCGTGCCTCTGGGGATTTGGATGGCCGGCCACTCCGGCCGCTGGGGCGATCGATTTTGGCTGGGAAGCACCTCTCTTGCTCATGTCTGTGCCTGAGTTGGTTCTGGCCCTGGCGCTATTGGCGATCGTCGTTCGCACCCATTGGCTGCCGGTTGGAGGGATGGCATCGCCCGGATATGACCAGCTCGGATCGTGGGCGAAGATTCCATGACCTGTTGGCCCACATGGCGATTCCAGTCGCGACCCTGGTGTTGGCGAGTCTGCCCATCCTGGTAAGACATGTGCGCGCCAGCATGATCGAGGTTCTGCAGGCACCGTTCATCCAGGCTGCGCGCGGACACGGAATTTCTAACACCAGGCTCCTGTTTTGTTACGCGCTCCCGGCCGCTGCCAATCCGCTGATCTCGCTTTTCGGATTTTCGGTCGGCGGCCTGCTCAGCGGATCGCTTTTAGTTGAAGTCATCACCGGTTGGCCCGGGCTGGGTCCGCTGCTGCTCGAGGCCACCATGTCGCGAGACCTGTATGTGATCGTCGGGGTCGTGATGTCATCGACCATTTTCATGATTCTCGGCAATCTACTGGCGGACGTAATGCTGGTGGCCGCCGATCCCCGGGTGAGAATGCAATGACCGGCAATGCAAAAATCTGGACGGCGGTGATTGTTCTCGTCTTGCTGCACGCCGTCGTGCTGTTTGCCGGCTTCGTCGCGCCCGCCGATCCCACCGGCCAGAATCGCGATTTCCCGTTTGTGCCTCCTTCCCGCTTGCATTTCGTGGATGCGCGTGGACACTTCCATCTGCGTCCATTTATTTACGCCTGGATCTCGAAGCCGCAGGGCCTCTACGAATACGAAGAATCGCGCGACCGGGAATACCCGCTCCAGTTTTTCGTGAAGGGACCCGAATACCGGATTGCCGGTGTTTCATCGTCCAGCATCCATCTGTTCGGCGTGGAAGCGCCGGCGCAGATATTTCTGGCCGGAACCGACAATTACGGGCGCGACCAGTTTTCGAGGATCCTGTACGGCGGGCGGATTTCTCTGGCCGCGGGTTTGCTGGCCACCGGAATTTCCCTCGCGCTGGGTGTGCTGCTCGGCACCATCTCCGGGTTTTACGGCCGGTGGATCGACGAATCGCTGATGCGCATGGTCGAGCTCTTCATGGTCCTGCCCTGGCTCTACCTGCTGCTCGCGGTACGCGCCTTCCTGCCCCTGCACATCAGTCCCCTGCAAACCTTCTTTCTGCTGGTCGCGGTCATCGGATCCATCGGATGGGCGCGCCCGGCGCGCCTGGTGCGTGGGGTTGTGCTCAGCGCAAGGACCCGCAAATACGTTCTCGCCAGCCGCGGCTTTGGGGCCTCCGACAGTCACATCCTTCGCCGTCACCTGCTGCCCCATACTTACGGGGTGCTGCTGACCCAGGCGGCTCTGCTGGTTCCGCAATACGTCATCGCGGAAGTCACCCTGTCGTTTCTTGGCCTGGGACTGAGCGAGCCCATGCCCAGCTGGGGCAACCTGCTGGCGAATTTGCAGCAGTACAACGTGCTGGTTTCCTACTGGTGGATGTTTGCGCCCGGCACTGGCGCTGCTGGTTTTCTCTCTTGGTTACCTTGCCGTAGCCGACGCAATCCAGCAGCGGTTACAATCGACCACGGTCTAAATAATCAGGCCGTCTGACCCCTATGCGCCGTTGGGCATGGCTCGCCGTCCTGGTATTTTTCTTCCGCGCCAATTCTCTTGCTCTTTCCTCTCCCCAGCCTCCGCAAGCTGGCGAAGAACTCCAGATCACTGACAACGAGGTTGGCCGATACGGCGGAAGCCTGGTCGTGGCCCAGGGCGCCGAACCCAAGACGCTCAATCCCGTCACCGCCGCCGATGCACGATCGCGCGAGGTAATCGGCCGCATGACGGCTGACCTCATCCACATCAACCGGGACTCGCAAAAAACCGAACCCGCGCTGGCCAGGTCATGGACCACATCGCGCGATGGCCGCGTCTTCACTTTGAAGTTGCGCCGCGGTTTGCGTTTCTCCGACGGCCAACCCTTCAACGCCGATGACGTGGTGTTTTCCTTCCAGGTTTATCTGGATGAGAAAATCCATTCGCCGCAACGCGACCTTCTCATCGTGGGCGGAAAGCCGCTTGCGGTGCAGAAAGTTGATTCTTATACCGTCCGCTTCACTCTGGCCCAACCTTACGCCGCCGCCGAACGCATCTTCGACAGTCTGGCCATGATGCCGCGCCACCTGCTGGAGAAGCCCTACCGCGAAGGCCGCTTCGAGCAGGTGTGGAACGTCAACACGCCGCCCGCGGAAATGGCCGGCATGGGGCCCTTTCGCCTGAAACAGTACATCCCAGGGCAGCGCATCGTGCTCGAACGCAATCCCTACTTCTGGAAGATAGATCAGAAGAAAAACCGGCTTCCCTACCTCGACGAACTGGTCTTTCTGTTTGTGGGAAACGAAGACGCTCAGGTGATGCGCTTTCAGGCCGGCGATACCGACATCATGAGCCGGGTCAATGCGGAGAACTACGCCCTGCTTGTCCCGCGACGCGCAAAATCGCGGCTATGAACTGTTTGATCTCGGGCCCAGCCTGGAATACAACTTCCTTCTCTTCAACCTCAACGACGTCAAAGCGCCCAGCCCCGGCCAGGTCGGCATGGTTCTCAGAGCTGAAGTTCCGCCAGGCCATTTCCTCGGCCATTGACCGGGACGCGATCGTGAAACTGGTTTACGCCGGACGCGCCGTGCCGCTCTGGGGAAATGTAAGCCCGTCCAACAAGCTATGGGTGGACCAGTCTTTGCCTCATCCCGCGCGCTCTCTCGAT
The DNA here is from genome assembly GCA_963699935.1 of Terriglobia bacterium. Taxonomy (GTDB): domain Bacteria; phylum Acidobacteriota; class Terriglobia; order Terriglobales; family Acidobacteriaceae; genus JAIQFF01. The sequence continues at coordinate 150,732 of CAVOVU010000006.1, read as the reverse complement.
CACGCCCGCGAACTATTGAAGGCTGCTGGTTTCTCGTGGCGCGGCGATGGCCGCCTCATGGATTCAGCAGAACCGGCCGGTGGAATTCTCCATCGTCGTCAGTTCCTCCAACAACCAGCGCGGCAAAATCGCCACCATCATTCAGGACGACCTGGGCAAGCTGGGAATGGATGTCCACGTGGTTCCGCTCGAGTTTCGCGCCCTTCTCGACCGCGTATTTCAGACCTTCGACTACGATGCCGCGGTCATGGGCCTGGGCGGCGGCGACGCCGATCCCAATCCCGAGATGAATGTGTGGCTATCGTCCGGGAGCACTCACCTTTGGCATCTGGGCGAGACCAAACCCGCCACCGACTGGGAAGCGCAAATTGATCAACTGATGCAGAAGCAGATGGTCGAGCTGAATTACGCGCGGCGAAAGCGTCTGTACGATCAGGTGCAGCAGATCATCGCCGCCCAGCTTCCCTACGTCTTCCTGGCGACGCCCAACATTCTTGTCGGCGCGCGGAAGAATCTGGCGAACTTCAAGCCCGCCATCCTGGAACCGTCCACGCTGTGGAATGTTGAGCAGCTCTATCTTCGACAGGCCAGTGGAGCCGCCGCCGGTGCAGGGCGGTGACAGCGGAAACACCGGCGCGGGAGCTTTCGTGGTCAAGCGAGCGCCTGGTCCGCGAATGCTGCAAGGGCAATCAGGCGGCCTGGGCCGCTCTGATCGAGAAATACAAGAACCTGATCTTCTCCGTTCCCATCAAGTTCGGGCTGTCGCGCGAAGATGCCGCCGACATCTTCCAGGCAGTCTGCCTCGACCTGCTTTCCGATCTGCCGCGCTTGCGCGAGCCGCAGGCTCTTCCCAAGTGGCTGATGCAGAATGCGTATCACAAATGCCTGCGCACCAAAGAAACAGCGCTTCGATGCCGTCGATGACCCGGCGGAACTTGAGCAACAACCCGAGGGCCAAAGCAGAGGAACTCCCCGAAGAGATGCTCTCCCAGCTGCAACGGGAACAAATGCTGCGCGACGCGATCGCCGCGCTTCCTGCCCGGTGCAATCGATTGATCGGACTGCTTTTTTTTGACGACCCGCCCCGGCCCTACGGAGAAGTCGCCAAACAACTGAAGCTGGCCACCGGATCGATCGGATTTATTCGCGGGCGGTGCCTGAAGCTGCTGCGGCAGCGGCTGGAGAGAGAAGGCTTCAGGTGACGGCGCCCAAGCCCGCCAATCAGGAAGCACTATTCGCGCAGCTGGCGGACCTGCCCGATGACGCCAGCCAGCCGCGCGTTCATCTCGCGACATCCGTCCCTGCTTCGATCCGGAAGTCGGTCACGCAACTTACCGATCAGGTGCGCGAGCAAATCCGCGTGGACGTTCAACGCGCCCTGCGATTGGCTGAGGCGGCTCTCGGCATTGCTGGCGAACTTGACGATAAGGCGTCCCTGGCACGCGCTCTGCGTGCAAAAGCAAATGTTTTGTACGCCCGCGGCGAACACGCTGCTGCGGTTGATCTTCACGAACAGGCCGTCGCCTGGTTCGAGGCGGTCGGTGAGAGTCACGAAGTGGCCCGCACCCTCAGCGGATCGATCCAGCCCATGCTCCTGCTGGGCGAATACAACCGCGCCACCGCCGCCGCGGAGCGGGCGCGGCAGATCTTCGCCGCTGAAGGTAATACCTGGCGGCTGGCCCGGCTCGACATCAATATCGGCAACATCTACTACCGCCAGGACCGGTTCAACGATGCCCAGGCCTGCTATGAACGTGCTTATCGCGGGTTGCTCGATCAAAAGGATGCGGAAGGAATCGCCGCCGTCCTGAGCAACATGGCCACCTGCTACATCAGCCTGCACGCCTTCTCCAAGGCGGTGGACGCCTACCGGCAGGCGCGTCAGTTCTGCCATGAACATGGCATGCCGCTGCTGGTTTCCCAGGCTGATTACAACATTGCCTATCTTCATTTCCAGCGTGGCGAGTACAGCAAGGCCATCGAAATGTTGCGCGCCGCGCGCCTGGCAGCCAAAAAGATAGACGACGCCTATCACCTGGCCCTGTGCAACCTTGATCTGGCGGAACTCTATCTCGAACTCAATCTCAGCGCGGACGCCGCCGAGTTGGCGCAGCAAGGCTATGAAGGCTTTCAGAAACTGGAAATGGGCTACGAGAGCGCCAAATGCCTGGCTTTCTCCGCCATCGCAGCCAGCCAGCAGGGGCACGCCTTTGAAGGCCTGAAGCTGTTTTCCGAGGCGCGGGAGATTTTCGTCCGGGAAAAGAACCGGGCCTGGCCGTCGCTGATCGATTTGTATCGCGCCCTCGTCTTCTATAATGAAGGACGTTTGTTTGAAGCCCGCCGCCTCGCCGCGGAAGCCCTGGCTTCTTTCGATTCCCTCAATCTTCAGAGCAAGGCCGTGCTCTCCCAGCTGCTGCTGGCAAGGATTGCGCTCCAGACAGAAGATCTGGACCAGGCTTTCCGTCATGGCAACGAGGCCATCGCCCGGCTGGCGAAGCTGGAAGCTCCGGTGCTTACCTACCAGGCGCATCTGCTGATGGGGAACCTTTATTCCGCGGCTGGAAATCTCGACCAGGCATACGCCTCCAACCAGTTGGCGCGCCAGGCCCTGGAAACGCTGCGCAGCAGTTTGCGCGGCGAAGAACTGAAAATCGCCTTCATCAAGAATCGCCTGGAAGTGTATGAGCGCCTGGTCGAGCTCTGCATCAGTCGTCCCGGGGCCAAAGAGGAGGCATTTACCTACATCGAGCAGGCCAAGTCGCGCAGCCTGATGGACCTCTTTCTCCGGCCGGCCCCGACCAGCGTGGAGGACAACTCTGGCCAGAGCGAACTGGTGCGCTCCATGCGGGACCTGCGCGAGGAACTCAACTGGTATTACAACCTGATCGAACGGGAGCAACTTCAACCCGAACAACCCTCGCCGGAACGAATCGCAACCCTGCAACAGCACGCCGGAACCCGCGAGAAGGAATTGCTGCACATGTTGCAGGAGGCGACCCAGGCTGACGCCGAGCAAGCCGGTCTGCAGACTCCCACCAACCTGTCGCTCGACGCGATCCGTTCCGCCATCCCTGCCGATACTCTGCTGGTCGAATATTTTCGGGTCCGCGACCGGATTCTGGTGTGCGTGTTAGGGCCCAACACTCTTGAGATTCTTCCGGTGACCCTCGAAGCCCGGGTGGCGGAGTTCCTGCGCCTGCTGCAATTTCAGCTTTCCAAGTTCCGCCTCAGTCCGCAATATCTCGAAACCTTCAAGGATTCGCTGGTGCAATCCACCCAGGCGCACTTGACTGAGCTCTACCGGGAACTCATCGCTCCGGTTGCGTCTCGACTCGAAGCCGGTCACCTGGTTTTCGTGCCACACGGACTGCTGCACTATGTTCCGTTCCATGCCCTGTTCGATGGCACGCAACACCTGATCGACCGCTACACCGTGTCCTATTCCCCCAGCGCCAGTATCTTCGCCCTGGGCCAGGAGCGGACCGCGAATTCCTCGGGGCCCGCCCTGCTGCTGGGCATCCCCGACCCGCAAGCGCCTGCCATCCTGAATGAGATCCAGGCTCTGGCCGGTGTGCTCGACCAGGCAGAAGTCTTTATGGGAGAGGAGGCAAGCGCGCACGTTCTGCGCGACCGCGGGCCCCGAAGCCGCATGATTCATATCGCAACCCATGGCCACTTCCGCCAGGACAACCCGATGTTTTCCGCCATCCGCCTGGGGGATTCGTTCCTGAGTTTGTTTGACCTCTATCAACTCAGCCTTCCGGTGGAACTGATCACGCTAAGCGGATGCTCCACGGGGCTCAATGTGGTCAGCGCCGGAGATGAGGTCATCGGCCTGGCGCGGGGACTCTTACACGCTGGAGCTCAGTCCCTGGTCCTCAGCCTGTGGGACGTCCACGACAAGAGCACCGCGGAGTACATGACCGTCTTCTACCGCCTTCTGGGCCAGGGGAAGACCAGGGCGGCCGCCCTGCGGGGAGCCATGCTGGAGCTGCGATCGAGCTATCCCCATCCTTATCAATGGGCTCCGTTCATCCTGGTAGGCAAGGCCTGACCCCCAAATTATTTTCTGCAGCCTATATTTTTTCCCCTGGTGCAGGCCCTTATTCCACAGAGTCCAAAAAGAAAGCTGGAGTGACCCTCAGGTCCGCTCCCCGGCGGAGGTAGTGGTGAAGCATTTCAGTGAGGAAGGTTGGGCAGACTTTGTACGCGAGCTGGTCGCACCCGAGATGAGAATGACGATGCAGCAGCATATTAACGACGGTTGCAACCAGTGCAGCGCGACCTTGCGGTTGTGGCAGAGCGTCTTCTCTGTCGCCCGTGAGGAAAGCCGATTCACTCCGCCCGGTGACACGGTGCGAGTCGTGAAGAGCCAGTTTGCGGCGACTGTCGCCAAGGCCAAATCCGGCCTGCGCCTTCTATTCGATTCCGATCTGCAACCGGTCACGGCCGGTGTGCGGGGCTCAGTGTCCGCCCGGCAATTTCTCTATGAGACGGACGAACACTACATTGATCTTCGTCTCGAACCGCGCCGGGGTTCGGACCGCGCCTGCGTAGTGGGACAAGTCCTGAACCGGAAAAGCGCCGGCCGCGCGGCGCAAGAGGTGCCAGTCCGCCTGCTAGAGGGAAAGGTCGCACGCGCCAATACCGCCACGAACCAGCACGGAGAATTTCAGATCGAGTTTGACCCAGGCCAGAACCTTTGCCTGGCTATCGGTCACGAGGCCGACGAGATTGTACTCCCCCTGTACGGAGTTCAGCATAAGCCGAACAATCAGAATGACTTAGCCTAGGCCCGCATGGCCTGTTGGTAACGCGTTTCTGATTACGGCTGTAAGTTTAGCGAATTCTAACTTTGTCCTAGACTCAGGGTCCCAGCAAAACTGGGCAGGTTGAGTCAGAGGGGGAACCAGTGGGAAAGTTCGATCAATCCAAGACCAGTGTCGCTCCGATCCAACAGCCGAGGGCCAGGCGGGCCGTTCTGGCGCTGCTGTTGCTCCTGTGTTTCGGGGTCCAGAGCCTGTCGGCGCAAGCCGCGCCACAGACGCGGCTCGTGGTCCGGGACAAGCTCGGCCTGTCCAACCTGCTGAACCTGTGCAAGCTGCTCAACTGCAGCGTGGACCACGGCCTGGGCGATCCCTCCGGCCAATTGTTCCTGATCAAGACTCCGCGGGCGCTCAATGCCATCACCGCCCTGCTGAACATCAACCTGGGCATCATCTCGATTGAGACTGACCAGGTAGTGCAGACGCAAGGCGCGGACGCCGGACCTGCTCCCGACTATCTGTCGGACACGACTCCGGTCAACTACTACGGCAGCACGGTGTGGCGGGGATATCTGACGCAGCCGGGAAATCAGCTGATCCTGACCGACCAGACTCACGCAAAGTTTAATACCGCGGGAGCGAACGTCGTGGTGGCCGTGATTGACACCGGCGTCGATCCCACCCATCCCGTGCTCAAGAATTCATTGGTTGACGGGCTACGACTTCACTCGCGGCAAGAGTGGCGGATCGGAAACCGCCGATGTGACCCAGTCCACGGTCGCCGTGCTCGACCATCGCCGCCCGGCAAAAGTCAGCCAATCAACCGTCGCCGTCCTGGACCAGTCCTCGGTGGCGGTACTGGACAATTCGGACTACGCCGCTTTCGGACACGGAACCATGGTCTCCGGCATCGTGCACCTGGTGGCTCCGCAAGCCAAGATCATGCCGCTGAAATCGTTCCATGCGGATGGCACCGGCTATAACTCCGACATCCTGAGCGCGATCTACTATGCCGTCAACCATGGCGCCAAAGTGATCAACATGAGTTTCAACTATTCCAGCTTCCTCGCCGGAACTGGCCAACGCCGTGAACTACGCCAATTCCATGGGCGTGATTTGCGTGGCGGCGGCCGGCAATGACGGTCAGCAGGCGAATGTCTATCCTGCCGCGCTGAAGAGTGTGATCGACGTGGCCGCGACTGGCGACAACGACATTCGCTCCACCTTCTCGAACTACGGAGCGCCTCCGGTGTGGCTGGCCGCGCCGGGTGAAGGCATCATGACCACCTATCCCTACGGCACCTGGGCGGCGGGATGGGGAACATCATTCAGCGCGCCGCTGGTCTCCGGCACCGCGGCCTTGATGGTTTCCACCAGCCCGGCCAAGCTCAATCTGAAATCGCTGTTGAAGGGTGGCGGAGCCAAGACCCAGGCGGGAGCCGCCCTGTCGCACGCCCAGCCGATTTCAGATGTGCAGATGGGCTACGGGCGGCTGGACACCTATCAGGCCATGCAGGCGTGGCGCAAAGCGATGGGGTTGAAATAACGTGGCGCAGGTTTATCCCATGCTCTCACTGGACAAACTGTCGGCTGACCTGGCAGGCGGCGGAGACTGGCTGCGGATCAAGGAACTGGAGCAGCAACAGCACTCGCTCCTGAAGTCAGTGATCTGCGGCTTCAATCAGCTGCTCGATCTGCGCGACCTGGGCACTGGAGTCCACAGCACCCGCCTGGCGGAATGGGCGGTGCGGGTCGCGCGCAAGCTGGGACTTCCCGAGTCCGGCCTCTATCAGATCGAAGTCGCGGCCCTGCTGCACGACATCGGGAAAATCGGCATTCCCGACGCCATCCTCAAGAAAGAGGGTAAGCTCACCGACGCCGAACGCGACCTGATGAACAAGCATCCGGAATACAGCTGGTCGATCCTGCGCCTGCTGCCGGGCCTGGAAAAGGCCAGCCTCTATGCTCTGCACCATCATGAAAGTTTCAACGGAGCAGGATATCCGGCTGGACTGAAGGGCGAGGAAATTCCGATCGGATCGCGCATCGTTTCCGTGATCGATGCGTATGACGCCATGATTTCCAACCGTTGCTATCGCCGTGGACTCTCCCACGATGAGGCCATCCGGCGGCTGCTGGAGAGCGGCGGCACGCAGTTCGATCCCACCGTGGTGCAAACCTTTGTGGAAATCGCCAAGGAAGAAGTCGCCGACGTCTTCGCCGCCACCGGCGTAGGCCCCGCCGCCGTGATCTAGAGGCTGGCCAGCAACGATCAATTCGGTGTTGAAAATATGGTAGGCACGACTGGACTCGAACCAGCGACCTCTACCGTGTCAAGGTAGCGCTCTAACCAACTGAGCTACGCGCCTACGTTTGTTTTAAGCATCTGCCACCGCGGGGGCCCGGTGTTGGGCCGCGCGAGCCGACAAAGAATTTTACCACGCGTCTTTTGACTCCTGCCCGCAGGCCCGTGTGTGGGCGCCCCGCTCGTGCGGCAGCGCAGGACCAGCACGAGCGGGACGCTCGCGCCCCTACATTGGTTCGGATTATTTCGCGCCCAGCGCCACCTGGGCCTCGATTTTTTCGAAGACCTCTTCCGCCCGCCGCAGCGCTTCCTGCACGTTGGCGCAGATGTTTTGGCGGCCCACCACATCTTCGAATTCGGCCTGATGAATCATTTTGGCCGGTTGCTCGCGGGCTCCGCACAATATCAGTGTGCGCCTGGTTGCGTGCAGTTGTTTCGCGATTTCCTCCAGGGCAAAGAGTCCGGTGGCATCGATGGCGGTCATGTTGCGCAGGCGGATGATCACGACGGGAGGCAGTTCGTGCATTTTTTCCGTGATCACGCCGATCTTGTCAGTAGCGCCGAACAGGAACGGTCCATGGATGCGGAAAATGGTGGCGTAATAAGGAATGTCCTTGTCCTGCAAAATGTGCAGGCGCCCGTCTTCGACGTAGTCGCCGGTCACCTGGGAGACCGTCGTGGTCTCAGCCACGCGGGCGATGAAAAGCAGCGCCGCCAGGATCATGCCAGCCTCGACGGCCACAGTAAGATCGGCGAAGACGGTCAGCGCAAACGTGACCAGCCACACGCTGATGTCGGTCTTGGTCAGGCGCAACAGCTGCGGGATTTCCGGCCACTCGCCCATGTTGTAAGACACGATCATCAGAATTCCCGCCAGCGCCGCCATGGGGATGTAGCTGGCCAGGGGCGCGGCAAACAGCAGCACGCACAACAAAGTGAGCGCGTGGATGACGCCCGCGACCGGCGACTGTGCTCCGGCGCGGATACTGGTCGCGGTGCGGGCGATGGCGCCCGTTGCCGGCAAGCCGCCGAACATCGGCGAGACGATGTTGGCAATCCCCTGCCCCATCAGTTCAACGTTGGGATTGTGGCGGTCGTTGCTCATGCGGTCGGAGACCACGGCCGACATCAGCGATTCAATCGCTCCCAGCATGGCCACGGTAAATGCCGGTCCGAGCAGGCCGTGGACCAGGCTGGCGTGCCATTGCGGAATGGCGAAATGCGGCAGCCCGCTGGGAATTCCGCCGAAGCGCGTGCCTATAGTTTCCACTGGCAGCTTGAGCAGGAATGCGGCCACGGTCGCTCCCAGCATGGCGATGATCGCGCCAGGAATCCGGTTGGAGATGACGCGGCACAGCAGCATCGTGGCCACCGTCCCGGCCGCCAGCAGAGTGGCCGTCAGGGAAAATGTTGGGGCGGCGTGAAGGAGGGCCTTCATCCGCAACCAGAATTCGCTGGGAACCTTGGCCAGATGCAGGCCGAAGAAATCCTTGATCTGGGTGCTGGCAATCAGCACCGCGATGCCGTTGGTAAAGCCGATGACCACCGGCCGCGGAATAAACTTCACCGCGGTGCCCATGCCGGTCGCGCCCAGAACTATAAGTATGGCGCCGGCCATCACGGTACACATGTAAAGTCCGTCAATGCCGTGCACGGCGACGATCCCGGCAACTACGACGACGAACGCGCCGGTGGGCCCGCCGATCTGGGTTTTCGATCCACCGAAAGCGGAGATCAGAAAGCCGGTAACCACGGCGCAGTAAATGCCGGCCTGCGGCGTGAGTCCGGAGGCAATGGCGAAAGCCATGGCCAGCGGCAGGGCCACCAGGCCGACCGTGATTCCCGCGATGACATCTTTCAAAAATTTGCTGAAGCTGTATGTCCGTAGGCAGATGACCGACTTGGGTAGCCAGCGATCGTCCAACTTTAGGGAAATGGCGGGCCACATATACACCATTATGACAGCGGGGGGTTATCGAGTTAGTGTCGAGCAAGGAACGAAAGTGCCGGTGTGGGCGCGAGCGTCTCGCTCGTGCTCCTCCGGCACCAGCTCCGACGTCGGCTAATGCAGGTGAAAGCGTTCGGTCTGAAGAATTGCGGGAGGATATGTTTTCGGGCCGGTTGTGCCGCAGCACGAGCGAGGACGCTCGCGCCTACATCCTGGTCATGGCTCTGGCGGCCAGTTCTTGCGTGGCTTTCAGGCGAGCGACTGTGCGCTCTTTTCCCAGGGCCATCATGACCGCGAACAGGCTGGGTGCAACTCCCTGTCCGGTCAGGACTACGCGGGCGCCGTTGATCAGCGCGCCAGCCTTCATTTCTTTTTCCGCGGCGAAGTCACGCAGCAGCCGTTCGGTTCCGGCCTCGGTGAAGGTTTCATCCGATGCCGCGTAGCGTTCGCCCAGTTCCACCAGCAGCTGCCGGACCCTTTCATCTCCCAGAAATTTCTCGACCGCGGCGGGGTCGGGCTGAAACGTGTCGCTGAAGTATGCCCGGAACGATGTGGCAAAATCCTTCAGGCTGCGGGCGCGCGGCTTAAGCAGGTTGATGGTCGCCAGCAGCCAGTCGCGGTCGGTGTGCTCGGGTTCGAAGCCGGCCTTGTGCCATTCTTCCTGAATCAGCGAAAGTAATTTTTCGGCGGGATACGCGCGGATGTATTCCGTGTTGAACCAGTCCAGCTTGGCGCGATCGAAAACGGCGTTGGAGTGCGAGATGCCGTTCAGGTCGAACAGCTGGATCAGTTGCCGGTCGCCCAGAATTTCCGCGGCAGCGCCGTCCGTTTGGGCTGTGGGCGGCGTCCATCCCAGCAGCGCCAGAAAATTGCGGAAGGCTTCGGGCACGATCCCTTCGTCGCGATAAGCGATCACGCTGGTGGCGCCGTGACGCTTGCTCAGCCGGGTCTTGTCGGGACCGAGGATCAGCGGCAGGTGGGCGAAAATGGGCAGCGGGACGTCCAGTGCCCGGTAAAGCAGCACCTGTTTGGGCGTGTTCGAGATGTGGTCAGCGCCGCGGATGATATGCGTGATCCGCATGTCCACATCGTCGGTGACCACGCTCAGGTGATAGGTGGGAACGCCATCGGAGCGCAGCAGCACGAAGTCTTCCAGCTCAGAATTGGCAAACTCCACCCGGCCGAAAACGGCGTCATCAAAGGCCGTACTGCCGGACTCGGACACGGCAAAGCGAACCGCCGCGGATTCTCCGGCGGCGCGACGGCGAGCGCCTTCCTCACGGGAAATTTTCCGGCAGGTGCCGTCATAGCGGGGCGGGCGGCCCGCGGCGGCAGCAGCCGCGCGACGCTGCTCCAGTTCCTGCTTGCTGCAGAAACAATAGTAGGCATGTCCGGAGGCCAACAGCTTCGCGGCGCTTTGGCGATAGAGTTCCATGCGCTGGGTCTGATGGTAGGGACCCTCATCCCAGTCGAGGCCGAGCCAGCGCATGCCCTGCAGGATGCCGTCAACCATCGCTGCAGTTGAGCGCTCGAGGTCGGTGTCCTCAATGCGCAGGACCAGGGTGCCGCCATGATGACGGGCGAACAGCCAGTTGAACAGCGCGGTGCGCGCGCCGCCCACGTGCAGGTATCCGGTGGGCGAGGGCGCGAAACGGACGCGCGGGCCGGAGGGCGAGCCGGAGGTCGGACTGAAGGCGGGGGACATTACGAAAGGTCGTGTCCTGATGGTACGGGCTGAGGAAATGTAGCGTCAAGCATTCGCGACGCGTAAATTCGATCCAACTACTTGATGCCGAAGAGGAAACGGAGCATTCGGCGCTTCCCTGACGGGTCACAGAAGACTATTGTCTTGCCCGAACCGCTGTGAAACCATTGATAGTTAGAAATTGCTCATCACTCTGGCTGAGGTTGCTGTTTTCGCGCCATGAACAGCGTCACCATTAGTTTGCTGGTAGTACCGGCCGTGGTTGCCCTGCTGCTCTTTCTGGTTTTCACTTACCTCTACGAGCAGACCCGGCAGCACTACTTTCGGGCCTGGCAACTGGGATGGGGAGCTTACACGCTTCATTACATCCTCGACGCCTGGAGTGCGTTCCGCAATCCCTCGCCTGTGATTTGGCTCCTGGCCTCGCTGCTTCTGGCGGTGATGGCAGTCTGCATCTTCATTTCAACCCGCCTGATGCGCGAAAGATTTCGCCTGCGCTGGTATGACCTCGCTGTCGGCCTGGGAGGAGTGGCGCTCAGCCTCTGGAATCTGAAGCAGCACATGGTGGGGAGAGTTTTTCATCCCGAGATCGTTACCGACCCGCGCTTCCGCCTGGAAGTGGGCGTGGCCCTGGTGCTGCTCTACTGTTCGTTCTTCTTCTACCGCTACGCGCACCGTAGAAATTCGCTGGCCTTCACGCTGCTGGCCATGGCGCTGGCACTGTGGTCGGTGTTGATGCTGTTCGGGCAGTTCAGCATTTCCTATTTGCAGCTCTCCGACATGCTGGGCCCGATCCCGCAACTGGCGCTGGGCATCGCGATGGTGATGGTGCTGGCGGAAAACGAGCGCAGCGCGGTACAGGAAAATGCCCTGGCGTTCTCGACCCTGGGCGTGGACCCGACCCGCCTGCTTTCCGCCGACGACCTGGTCCCCAGCATGCAAAGCATTCTGGACCGGCTGGTTGCCCCCTTGCCCGCGGGCGGCGCCGTAATCTGCATCTCCGAGCGCTGGCGCGCTGTGCTGCCCTCGGTGCAGCGCGGCTTTTCCACCGAGTTCCTGGACAAACTGGAGAAGAGCGGAGCCGGAGAATATGTTTGTGAGCTGGCTTACCGGCGCGGCGGATTCGTGACTTTTCGCGGCGTGCCGGAAATGCCCGAACCCCTGCCTGCCTTCCCCGGGGGGCGCTTCCTGCAGTTCCGCGAGGTCATGACCGAAGAGCGCATTTACAACCTTACGGCTGTCAGCCTGCAGACCCGGGAACACAATTTTGGCGTGATCCTGTTTCCTCATACCGCGCGCCGGATGTTCGGCTCATCGAACCTGCGCCTGCTGATCGGGCTGGCCCTGCAGATCGGTTTGACCCTGGAAAACTACGCCGTCATGCACGACGCGCAGCGCCGCACCAAGGAATTCGCGCTGCTCACCCAGATCGGACAAGCCATCAGCTCGCGGCTGGACCAGGACGAGATACTGCGCACCGTGCAGAAAGAGCTGGGCCAGATCTTCGACACCAGCGAGTTTTATATCGCGTTCCAGGAAGGCGACGAGATCCGTTTCGAACTGGAAGTGGAACAGGGCGAAATTTTGCCCAAGCGCACCCGCAAACTGACCAACGGCCTGACCGAGTACATCATTCGCAGCGGCCAGCCTCTGGTGATTCGTGCCGACCTGGAAAAATCCCGGGAGCGCCTGGGTGTCACCTTTCTGCCGCCCCGCCCCGCCAAGTGTTTTTGCGGCGCGCCCATCCTGCTGGGAGGCCGGCCGGCGGGAGTAATGGCGGCGCTGAATATTGATCGCGAATATGCCTTCGAACAGCGTGATCTTGAAGTCATGCAAACCGCGGCGGGACAGGTTTCCGTGGCGGTGGAAAATGCCCGGCTCTTCGCCGAGGAACAGCGGCGTTCGCGCCAGCTGGCCTTCCTGAACAATATTTCGAAGACCGCGATTTCGAGTGACGATTCCGAGCAGATGCTGGCCGACATTGTGGGCCACATCCAGAAGAATTTCAGCTTCGACCACATCGGCATCGGCATTCTCGACTACTCGACCAAAGAGATTGAAATCAAGGCCGAGGCCGGGGTCACGGCACAGTCCCTGGGCAAGCGTATCGCGCTGGGAGCGGGCATTCTCGGCCGGGTGGCGCGCAGCGGCGAGGCTGCTCTGGTCCAGACCTCGAGCGAAGCGCAGCTGCAGGGCGTGCTGGCGGGATCGCGCTCGGTGCTCTGCATTCCCATTGCCTACGGAGAAAACTTTCTCGGCGTGCTCAACGTGGAAAGCCACAAGGAGGACGCTTTCACGCCGGCGGACCGGTTGATCATGAGTACGCTGGCTGACCTGCTGGCCACCGCCCTGCACAACGCCAACGTGTTCCAGAAACTGCAGCAGCAGTCGATCACGGATGGGCTCACGCTGATCAAGACCCGGCGTTTTTTCTTTGAGGCCCTGGGTTCGGAGCTAAAGCGGGCGTCGCGCTCCGGCCGTCCCATTTCAGTCGTGCTCATGGACCTGGATAAGTTCAAGAGCGTAAACGACACCAAGGGACACCTGGAAGGCGACCTGGTACTGACCCGGGTGGGGCGGCTGCTGGAGCAGAAGTGCCGGCAATCGAACGTAGTGGCCCGCTACGGCGGCGACGAGTTCATCATTCTGATGCCGGAAACCGGGGTGGAGCAGGCCCAGATACTGGCCGAACGCCTGCGTCTGTGGATCGCCCAGGACCCCATGTTGTCCGAGCACCAGATCACCGGCAGTTTCGGGGTGGCCAGTTTCCCGGTGCACGGCTTCTCCATGGAAGACATTGTTCGCGTCGCCGACGCCGGCATGTACGTGTCCAAACGCAAGGGCGGCGACCGTGTGTCCACCGCCGAAGAAATCGCGGGCGGCGAGAGCGCGGCGGTGCGCCGCCAGCAGATCTCGGGATACATCGAAGGCTTCCTGCAACGCGAGCACACCGGCCCAGAAGACGTGGACGAGCTTATTACCACGCTCAAGAAGATGTGCGGTGAGGAAGCCCTCAGGGACCACATCCTGCGGGAAGCCATTGAGACCCTGACCAGCGCCGCCGAGTCGCGCGAACTGAACAGCGCCGGGCACGGCGAGATGGTGGCCCGTTACAGCGAAATCATCGCCCGCTCGCTGGGCCTGCCCGCGGAGGAAATCGCCGACCTGGCCTTTGCCGCCCGGGTGCATGACGTCGGCAAGCTTTTTGTCCCCGAACGCATCCTGAACAAACCCGGCCCCCTGACCGAGGGCGAGTTCAAAATTTTGAAAATGCACGCCGATGTGGGGGCGGAGATCCTGGCCACTTTGCCCGAGGGCAACAAGCTGCGCGAGGCCGTGCTGCACCACCACGAATCCTTCGACGGCGGCGGCTATCCCAATGGCATGCGGGGCGAGAAGATCCCGCTATGGGCGCGCATCATGGCCATTACTGACGCCTATGTAAACATGACCAGCGAGCGCTCGTTCGCGGCCGCCAAGACCAGTGAACAGGCCCTGGCCGAGCTGGAAAAATTGAGCGGCACGCGCTATGACGGCATGCTGGTGCGCATTCTGATTCGCGAACTCAAGGCGGAGCGAACCACCAGCTGGGGAAGCTGAAATCCCCCCGCAAATACCCACTCTTGTCATCTTGAGCGGAGTGAGCGGACCCGCTTGCGGGTCCGCCCATGGAGTCGAAAGACCTGCTGTTTGCTTGCGCTATCGCTGCCGTCCAGCAACTGAAGATTTGGGGCGGTACCGGCTGAAAGCAGGTCCCTCCACTGCGCTTCGCTCCGGTCGGGATGACAGGGAGAAATGTTTCGACACGCCCTGACGACCAACACCCACCATCACAGGCTCCAATTCAAAAGCGTCGGACAAGAGTGCCCGACTACACCCGCCCCACTTGCCAATTCTGGTCTGACACTGGAAACTATCTCTGCATGCCTATCCCTCTTTCTCTCTCTGGCAAGGTGGCTCTCATTACCGGCGGATCACGCGGCATCGGTGCGGCCGCCGTCCGCATGTTTGTGGCGGCGGGAGCGCGCGTGCTGTTCAACTACGAAAAAGCCAAGGCTCCATCCGAACAACTGGTCAAGGAACTCGGAGCGGACAATTGCGCGGCCGTGGCCTGCAATCTGTCGGGCACGGAGACGGCGCAGGAATTGGTCGCGGCTGCCGTGAAACGTTTCGGGCGGCTGGACATCCTGGTGGCCAATCACGGCGTCTGGCCTCCGGAGGATGCGCCCATCGAAAAAATGTCGGACGCGCAGTGGCGCAGCACCATGGCCATCAACCTGGACAGCGTCTTCGCCCTGATCAAGCATTCCGTGGCCCAGATGAAAAAACAGGGGAAATCAGGCGCTTCCGCTGGTCACATCGTGCTGGTGAGCTCGACGGCGGGACAGCGGGGAGAAGCGTTTCACTGCGACTACGCCGCCACCAAGGGCGCCCTGATCAGCATGGTCAAGGGTCTATCCACGGAACTGGCGCGCGATGCGATTTACGTCAACACCGTGGCCCCGGGCTGGGTGGACACCGACATGTCCGCTCCGGCCCTGAATGATCCCCGGACCAGCGCCCGCATCTTTTCGGCGATCCCGCTGGGACGCGCCGGCAAGCCCGAGGAAATCGCCGGCCCCATCCTCTTCCTGTGCTCGGAGTACGCCGGCTTCATCACCGGCGAAGTATTCAACGTGAACGGCGGGGCGGTATTGATAGGCTAGTGCGGGTGTGGGCGCGAGCGTCCCGCTCGTGCTGTCGCGACGATAACTGCAGCACGAGCGGGAAGCTCGCGCCTACATTGACTTTCCCTGCATCTAACTTTGAGAACGATGAAGTTCTACCTGGCAATTCTCCTACTGGCCGCCCTCGCCGTGGCGCAGACCGACAGCGCGCCGCCCTCCCAGTCCATTCCAGTGGACCAGGAGAACGCCCGCAGGGCACGCGCCGTGCTGGATCGGACCATCCAGGCCCTGGGCGGACAAGCCTATCTGAACATTCAGGACATCACCCAGGCAGGCCGCACCTACAGCTTCTATCACGGCCGGCCCAACAGCCTGGGCATACTCTTCTGGCGCTTCTACAGGTTTCCCGACCGCGACCGCATCGAGCTCACCAAACAGCGGGATGTGATCTACGTGTACAAGGGCGACAAGGGATACGAAATCACCTACAAGGGGGCGCACCCGCAAGACCCCAAAGATTTGGCCGAGTACCTGCGGAGACGCCGCTTCTCCCTCGACTGGGTGCTGAGAAAATGGCTGTCGGAACCCGGAGTGGCACTCTTCTACGAAGGCCCCACCGTGGCCGAAGAAAAGCCCGTCGAGCAAGTCACGGTCATGAACGCGCACAATGAGGGCGTCACTCTGTATATCAGCACCGACGACCATCTGCCGGTGAAGAAAACCTACTCCTGGCGCGACCCGACCGACCGGGAACGCAACATCGAAGGAGAGGTTTACGACAATTACCGCGAAGTGCAAGGCGTCATGACCCCGCACACCATTACACGTTTCTATAACGGCGACATGTCCAACCAGCGCTTTCTGACCGAGGTGAGCTACAACCAGGGGATCAGCGATTCCCAGTTTGAGCCTACGGCTCTCTCGGACCCGAAGAAACGTTGATCTGAAGGATGGGCCGTTAGAGCGCGTTCTCCCTCTTCCTTTGCCAGCGCTCCGCCGGACTCAATTCCGTTAGTGGAGCCTCGGAAATTCTGTCCGTGTGAACTCACCTAGGAAGTAACACCTTAGTTTCGCGCCACTCGGCAATATCTTGCTAAGTCTATTTTAATGAGATAGATATATTGATTCTCATCCTCGATGGAGGATGCTGGCTACCACGGAGTGTGGCTAATTAGCCACAGTCGGACTCCCGCCGGGAAGGGTAGATTCATCATCAAACAGCATACAGCCGACTCCGTTTTGATACACGAACAGACAATTCGCACACCCGTCGAGTGCAGTGGCGCAGGGCTGCATAGCGGTGCTCCAGTCAAGTTGCGGATCCTGCCTGCGCCCTCGGGCTCAGGCGTAATCTTTCGCCGCACCGATCTGGACGGCTTTGAAATGGAGGCCGTCAGCAAGAACGTAGCCCGGGTCAGCTATGCTACCAGCTTGATGAAAAAGGGCGTGCTCATTTCCACCACCGAGCACCTGCTCTCCGCGCTGATCGGTTGCGGCATCGACAATGCCATCGTGGAGCTGGATAACCTGGAGCTGCCCATTCTCGACGGCAGCGCGTTGCCCTTTGTGGAGGCCATACGCAAGAGTGGTATCCGCAAGCAGCGCAGGCCCCGCACTTATTTGCGCATCCGCCGGGAGCTTGAGCTGCGGGAAGGGGCCAAGTTTATCGCGGTGTACCCGGCTGAGACTTATTCCGTGTCCTACGCCATCAATTTTCCCCATCCCCTGATCGGAAAAGAGACATTCAAGGTTGACCTGTCGGACGGGAACTATCGCTCGCAGATCGCGGCGGCCCGGACATTCGGTTTTCTGCACGAAGCCGATGCCATGCGGCAGCAGGGGCTGATTCGCGGCGCGTCCCAGGAAAACGCCATTGTGCTTACGCGCGACGGCCTGATGAATCCCCCCCTGCGCTTCCCCGATGAATTTGTGCGCCACAAAGTTCTGGACCTTATCGGCGACCTGGCGCTGCTGGGCAAACAGATTCTGGGGAACGTAGTGGCCGACCGCGCCGGACATGCCATGCACACCGCCCTGGTGTCCCGCATCCTGCGTGACCGGACCCTGTGGGAAGAGACTACCGTGGAAGAGGAAGTGGAAACTTCAGTTCCGCTGGTGCAAGCGGCTGCCCAATCCCTGGCCTAGCCTGTGTGGGTCGGACACTCTTTGTCCCACGCCTTTGCTTCTGCTTTTGCCTTTGCTTCTGCCTTTGCTTTTGCTTTTGCTTTCCCCCTACACCTTCAACCTGGCGTGCCTGAATACACGGCAACCGTAAGCCTCAGGGAAATCAACCTCAAAGTCAAAGCGTCGGACAAAGCCTGCCCTGAGCGAAGTCGAAGGGAGTGTCCGCCCCACACACAAATTAGTCAGCGGGATGGGGAGTATTGTCGCTCGAGTCCCAGTAGGAGCCTTCTTCGAGAAGCTTTTCCAGCTCGGCGCGGGCGTGCGCGGTCAGTTGGGCGGCGTAAGTTTTTGCCGACCGTTGATAGTCCGGAGTCAGCTCCGCTACCCGAAGCTCCAGGCGCGGCGCATCCCCTTCCAGCATGCGCACCAGGCGTTGGGCGCGATCAATTCTTACCTGGATGGACAGCATAAGACCTCGTTGTGATTTCCCTTCCAGCGTGATGGGCAGGGCGGAAACGCGCAAGTCTCAACCTGGGTACTCTGTGGGAACAGCACGCCGGGTGGCCAGAAAACGGACTACTTGGCGGGTTTGTCGATTTGGTCGCATTGCCCGGCCAACCAGGCATCGAGCTGCGCCCGCGATTCCTTGGGCACATCGATAAAGCGCAGGCCGGCGTGTCCCGACTCGTCCATCCAGGCCACCTGGACTTTCGGCTCCAGCGCGGAGGCGGCCCCGGGCAGATTGAAGGACACGGTGGAAACTCCGCCCTTGGGCAGCGGACCGCGAAAAAAAATGGCCATGCCGCCTTCGCTGAGATTGGTCACCGTGACCTTCAGTTTTTGTCCTTCGCCAAAGGAGAGTGTGGCCGGCATTTCCACGGGATGCCGGAAATAGCGCCGCCTTTCGCGCATCATGAAGTTGACCGCGGCGCTGAAGCAACGTCTGGCGTTCAACGCCGAAATTGGCTTCTGCAGGACAAAGTTTGCTCCCATCTTGAAGGCCTGCTGGGTGGTGGTGCTGCCGTTCACGATGGCGAAGGTGACGGAATTCTTGTTGCTCACGCTCTTGCGCAGGCCTTCCATCACCCCCAGGGCACCCTTCAGGTCATCGCAATCGACTATGATGGCGTCAAACTTTTCAGTGCGCAGAATTTCCTGGCCCGAGTTGACCCCGCGGCAGACTTCGACGTCAATGGACAGCTTTTCCAGGGCGGGCTGAAGCACACGAATGACTTCGGGATCCCGGCTGAGCAGCAGCGACTCCAGGGGCATAGAAATTTCATGGTAACTTTCCTTTCCGGCCAGGCGATAGTGACTAAAGTCATCGCCCCAGCGGAAGGACAGATCGCAATCCAGGAAGCGGGAACGGGAAACCAGTCGCCATGCACAAGGTCTATCTCTCGCTGGGCTCAAATGTTGGCGATCGCGCAGAGAATCTCAGAACGGCGATCCTCCGACTGGGCCGCCTGGGCAAAGTGGCAGCAGTCTCCTCGTTCTATGAAACCGAGCCCGTCGAACTCACTGCCCAGCCCTGGTTCCTGAATTGCGCCCTCGAATTGGACACGGAGAAAATGCCCCGGCAACTGATCAACGGGGTGCTGGCCATCGAGCAGGAGATGGGCCGACGGCGCGGGCAAAAGAAAGGCCCGCGCAACATCGACATCGACATTCTGCTGTTTGGAAATTCCGTGGTTGAGGCCAGGGGTCTGACCATACCGCATCCAGCCATGCACGAGCGCCGCTTTGTGCTCGAACCCCTGGCGGAAATTGCCCCTGACGCGCGGCATCCGGCGCTCAAACGCAGCATCCGCGAATTGAGAGACGCGTTGCCCCCGGGCCAGGAAGTAAAACGAGCGTTGGGCGACGGGCGTCGGACTTCGAGGGCGAGGACAGGTGAAGAGTAGAGCTGCCTGGGTGCCCCACCCCTCGTCCCGTTTCTTGGAGAGACAGGGTGGGTCACCGTGCTGTTTTTGGAAACAGAGTGAAGACGGGACATCCTCTGAACAAAAGCGCTTGAGACTGCGTATCTTCAACAGGAGCGGTCTGCCCAATTTTTGGGGTCGGGGTGTCTGCGACAGCGCTGTCTAGATCGGCCTCACATTGACTTGCCCGAGGGCGCAGCCTACCATCGGAAAATCATTTTGGAGCGGCTTGGCTGATGACAGGCGAAACCATCTCTCACTATCGCATCCTGCACCGGCTGGGCGGTGGCGGCATGGGGATCGTGTATGAGGCTGAGGACCTCAGCCTCGGACGGCACGTGGCCCTGAAGTTTCTTCCGGGAGAGTTGGAAACAGACCCGTCGGCGCTGGAGCGCTTCCAGCGCGAGGCCCGCGCCGCGTCCGCTCTCAACCACGCTAACATCTGCACCATCTACGAGATCGGGCAGGCCAACGGCCGCTATTTTATTGCCATGGAATTGCTGGAGGGGCAGACCCTCAAGCAGCGCATCGGCAAGCAGGCCATGGAGATGGAAAGGCTTACCGAGCTGGCCATCCAGATCGCGGACGCGCTCGATGCGGCCCACTCCAAGGGCATTATTCACCGCGACATCAAGCCGGCCAATATTTTTGTCACCCAGCGCAACCAGGCCAAGGTGCTGGATTTCGGACTGGCAAAGCAGACCCTCAAGGCGGAGCCCGTGACCAGCGGAGTCACCGCCGGTTCCGAAGTGACGGTGGATGAGGAACTGCTCACCAGTCCCGGCTCAACCGTCGGGACCGTGGCTTACATGTCTCCCGAGCAGGCGCGAGGCAAGGACCTGGACACCCGCACCGACCTGTTTTCCTTTGGCGCCGTGCTGTATGAGATGGCAACCGGCGCGCTGCCCTTCCGCGGAGACACTTCTCCGGTCATCTTCGAAGCCATCCTGAACCGTCCTCCGGTGCCGCCGGTGCGGCTGAATCCCGACGTGCCTCTGCAACTGGAAGAGATCGTCACCAAGCTTCTGGAGAAAGACCGCGACCTGCGCTACCAGAGCGCGGCCGAAGTGCGGGCCGACCTGAAGCGTCTGAAACGGGATACGGATTCAGGACTGATTTCCGCTGCCTCAAGTTCCGCTACCGTGCGGGCGCCGCGCGAGCGCAAGCCGGGCCGGATGTGGAACCTGGCGGTCATGGCGATTGTGGTATTGGCCGTGCTGGGGCTGGCGATGACCGTCTTCCTGCGCCGGACACGCGCGGTCATGACCGAGCGCGATGCGATCCTGGTCACCGATTTTGTGAATACCACGGCGGACCCGGTCTTTGACGGCACCCTCAAGAAAGCGCTGGCGGTGGATCTCGAACAGTCGCCGTATCTGAATGTCTTTCCTGAACAAAAGGTGAGGCAGACCCTGCAATTCATGGGACGGACGCCCGATGAGCGCATCACCGGCGACGTGGGCCGCGAAATCTGCCAGCGGGTGGGCATCAAGGCCATGCTCAACGGTTCCATCGCCAACCTGGGCAGCCAGTACGTGATCACGCTGGATGCGGTCAATGCCGGGACCGGCGAATCGCTCGCCCGGGAGGAAGTGCAGGCGTCAAGCAAGGAAGCGGTGCTGAATTCACTGCACCAGGCCGGCTCCAGTTTGCGCAAGAAGCTGGGAGAATCGCTGGCCTCGGTGCAGAAATACGACAAGCCGCTGTCGGAGGCCACCACCTCGTCGCTCGAAGCGCTCAAGGCGTTCAGCCTGGGCGACGTGAAGCACCAGATGTTTGATGAGCTGCCCGCGCTCCCGCTCTACCAGCGCGCCGTGGAACTCGACCCTAATTTCGCCATGGCCTACGCCCGCCTGGGAACTGTGTACAGCAACCTGGGGCAAAGCGAGCTGGCGGAGAAGAACCGGGAAAAGGCCTTTGAGCTGCGCGACCGGGCCAGCGAGCATGAAAAGTTGTACATCATGTCGCATTACTACGTGGACTCCGGGCAGCTTGAAAAGGGCATCACCGCGCTTGAACTTTACAAGCAGACTTATCCACGGGATTCAACCCCCTACAACAATCTGGCAGTGGTTTACATCATGATGGGGCAGTATGAGAATGCACTCGACAATGCCCGGCGGTCGGTGCAACTCGATCCCGACAGCGCCAGTGGATACTCGAACGTCGCGTTTGCCTACGCCGGCCTGAACCGCCTGGATGAGGCCAAGGCCACTCTCAACCAGGCTTTGCAGCGCAAGGCCGGCGCTGCGGTGGTCCATTCATCGCTGGCCGTCATCGCTTGGCTGGAGGGCGATCCGGCAGGCATGGAGCGCGAGCTGGATTTGATGAAGAACGATCCGCAAAGCGATTTCACCGAAACCGGAATGCGATCGGCGATGGCAGCCTATGCCGGACAGCTCAATGCGGCGCGGACTTTCGGACAGAAGCAGAGGGACGCGGCCCAGCGTCTCGGCTTCAAGGAGGCTGTGGCGGGCGAATATTCGCAGGAAGCCTCGATGGAGGCCCTGTTTGCGGACAAAGCCCGCGCGATTGAAGATGTGGCCCAGGCGCTGAAGTTGTCCCAGTCGCCGAATGTCGTGCTCAACTGCGCGACTGCTCTGGCCCTGGCGGGCGAAAATGCACGCGCCGCAAAGCTCGCCGACGACGTTGCTCAGAAGCGCCCTTACGATACTCTGGTGCAATTCGTTGAGGTGCCGCTGGTGAAGGCGCAAATCGAACTGAATCAGGGCAACCCGGCTAAGGCCATCGACCTGCTCGACGGCGCCCTGGTGTACGCGCGGGCAAATTCAGGTGTGCTGTACGTACGGGGCAACGCCTATCTCAAGGCAGGCCGCGGCGCCGACGCGGTGCAAGCCTTTCAGCGCCTGCAGGACTTAAGAAGCATTGCCTTTATCGATCCCGTCATGCCGCTGGCCAAACTCGGCCTGGCCCGCGCCTACGTTATGGCTGACGACAAGGCGCACGCGCGGGTCGCCTATCAGGATTTCCTGGCAGTGTGGAAGGATGCAGATCCAAATGTTCCCCTGCTGCGCGAGGTCAAGGCCGAATACGCCCGGCTGCAGTAGGCAAGGCCGGGTGGCCCGTCCAAGCTCTGCTTGGGTGGGGGGCGCAACTCAATTCGGCCGAGGAGGATACACAGATGTCCGAGTCGCATGTATCGCCAATGAATAACCCCTATACCATGATGCGCTCCCTGGATTGGTCCCACACGGAAAGGGTGATCGCTCGGAAAGCGTTCGACCTGGCTTTGCGACGCGAGTTGGACGCGGTCATCCGGGAGGCGAAAACCAGGGCTGCGAGGATCAAGCAGCCTTCCGAACTGTGGGACTTGGAGCGCTATCTGACTCAGCGCCGCAAGGACATCGACCGCCGGTACGACTATCGCTACTCGGTCCTCCCCGTCGTTTTTGGGTACCTTATCCGCGATGGGCACCTCACCAAAAAAGAGTTGCATGGCCTCAGCGAAGACAAACTTGCCTACATCGGCAGGCATGCGAAGATTTGAGATTCCGCCGGTTAGCCCCGCAGTAAACGAGGGTGCCCCATTTCTCGCGTCTTCTTGCGAGAAATGGGCGCGCTCGGCTCCCATTCTCTGCCAAGGATGCGAAGAATTGTGGTATCGCCCCGCATCGCTTGACGATACCCCAGGGGGTAAAGCCCGACGTTTACCCAATCTGTGCGGCACGACTGAAGAGCCTGCGGAAAAACTCGCCAATGTCGGCCCTTCCACAAGACCATTCATCCCTGCTCTGCCGACGTCTGATGTCCGACGTCTGATGTCCGACGCCTGACGCCCGCTTCCGGCCTACTGCAGCACTACCACCAGAACACGGCCGTCGGAGTGATAGCCGCCGCCGGTGGCGTTTTTTGCGCCCTGCACCGGGTCGGGCGGCAGATAGTAATACAGGCTCTTGACCTTGCCGGAGGCCTGCAGGGTCTGGCCAATATTGTCGCGCTCGCCATCGACCGCAGGATCGATCTTGTGAGTCACCTTTCCGTTGCGCTGATCTTTTTCGAATCCGATGTCGTGGGTGCCGGCTCCGGCCCACACGGTTTGTCCGTTCCAGGTAGTCGGGGCTTTCCAGATTCTGAAGTGATGGCGGCTGGCGACCACTGAATATGCCTGGGCCAACTCATAGCCGTAGTCCTGCTTGCGCCCGAACAGGTAGAGCTGGCTCATGGGCATCTGCAGATAATCTTTCTTCTGGTAGGTCTGCAGCACCGCTTTCAGGATGGCTTCCTTGGAATCGATGTCGGCCACGTGCCAGTTGGCGGCGTCCAGAGCGTCCTTCACCTGTTGCTCGGAACCGACCAGAACAAAGTTCACCATGTCGCCCTGATTCTGGAACTCATCGCTTACCCGCCGAGGGAGGCCATCAATATCTTTTCGCAGAGCAGAATCCAGGCTGCCGGACGATACCTTGAGCGCCGGAGTGGGCGCGGTGGCGGTAGTGGCAGAGGTCGGCGGAACCACATCATTCCCCGCGGGCGCGGCCGACGCCGAAGTCGTGGAAGCGGTCGCGCCAGTACCGAATTGGCCGGCCAGAAAGACCTGGGCCGCGCTGGCCAGTTTCGATTTGATGTCCTGTGCGGGCTTTTGCGCTTCTGGGGATGCGGCTGGAGGCTCCGCCGCAGTGGGAGCAGAAGGGGACGTCAGCGAGTTACCCGCTGCGGGTGCGGTGGGCACCGCCCCGGACGCCACGTTGACCGTCACCGTATAGCTGCCGCTGCAGGGTGGCGTGCCCGATGTATTCACTCCCAGGAAGAGGTGGCCCGGCGCTTCCACTTTCAGCTGCTGGCCGCTGCCGACCAGCACCGGCACGCCCTGCGCCTGCAGCCTGGCGATCAAGGCCCCGGCCGGGGCCGAGACTACCGGAAGGCCAGCGCTTGCGGAACCGCTCACTCCCGCCGGATCGCAGTTTTCCCCGGAGCTGGCGTTTATTCGTAAGACTTCGCCCAAGTGCAAGTCCACTCCGGTATCGGTCCAGGGTTGTGCGGTTGAGATGGTGAATGAGTAGTCCTTTGAGGGCGTTGCAATCTGGAACTGCGCTGAAATCGCGGGGACCGTAAAAGCTGCCGCCAGCAGAACGAATCCGCCCGCTGTCAGGGAAGAGAACTTCATAGACAAACTCCGGGTTGGCGCTGCAAGCAATGCCGGAGAATTTTATCGATTATCGGTCGAGGAGTCGAATCGGCGCGGGTCGATGGAGGACGGGCGAGGACGCCCGTCCTCCACATCGAAACCCTGGCTATCTGGCCAGCGCCGCTTCGAGTTGACCTGACTTCAGGCTCTCGTAGCGCTTGTTGATTTCGTCCCAGTTCACCACGTTCCACCAGGCCGCCAGGTATTCCGGACGGCGATTGTTGTACTTGAGGTAGTAAGCATGTTCCCAGACGTCGTTGCCGAAGATGGGGAACAGGCCCTGCGAAATGGGATTGTCCTGGTTGGGCGTGCTGAGAATCTGCACTTCGCCGCTGCGCTTGCCGGCCAGCCATACCCAGCCGCTGCCGAATTGCTTGACCCCGGCATCGTTGAACTTGGCCTGGAAATCCTTGAAGCTGCCGAAAGACTTCTGGATGGCCTCGGCCACCGGTCCGCTGGGGTCGCCGCCGCCTTTGGGCTTCATGATCTTCCAGAACATGCTGTGGTTGACGTGTCCGCCGCCGTTGTTGCGCACGGCGCCGCGGATGTCTTCGGGCACGGCGTTCAGGTCTCGAATCAGATCTTCAGCGCTCTTGGATTGCAGGTTGGGATGTTTCTCCAGGGCCGCGTTCAGGTTCTTCACATAGGCCGCATGGTGCATGTCATGGTGCAGCTTCATGGTCGCGGCGTCAATGGTGGGTTCGAGTGCGGAATAGTCGTAGGGCAATGGGGGTAATTCAAATGCCATGTCTTTTCTCCTCTATAACAGTCTCAGATGATGGTATCGCGATTGGAGATTCAGCGTCGAATGGGTTTGTTTTCGCCGACCCATTTGACTTCCGGATGGCTGGGAACGGGAACAGGTTGCTTGTGGAAATAGCACCCAGAAAAACGGCCACAGATTTTCACTGATTTCCACGGATCAAAACCCTTTGATTTGTTTTCTTGATCCGTGTGAATCCGTGCAAATCCGTGGCCGCTCTTACTGGCTGAGTGCGCGCTGCAACTGCTGGCTATCGGTGGCATAGCTCAATCCCACTTCCTGGTCCACGACTCCGGCCCGAACCAGTTTTTCGATCTCCTGGTCGAAGTGGAGCATGCCCTCCGAGGCGCCATTCTTGACGGCTTCGAGCAGCGTTCCCCCGGAAGCGTCCTCGCAATCGACGTACTGCACCGTGCGGTGAGTGTTCTTGAAGACTTCGAGCACGGCCACGCGTCCGCCGCTTTTGCGGGGCAGGAGCTGCTGCGAGATCACGTAGCGCAGAGTCTTGGCCAGGCGGCCGCGCAGCGCGGGCTGCTCCGCCGCCGGAAATGCAGAGACGATGCGCTCCAGGGTCTTGGCCGCATTGGGGGCGTTCAGGCTGGAGAGCACCAGGTGACCGGTCTCAGCGGCTTCGAGGACCATCTCCATGGTTTCGCGGTCGCGCAATTCGCCCACCAGGATCACCTTGGGCGCCTGCCTCAGGGCGGCGCGTAAGGCCAGGGCGAAGTTCGGCGTATCGCTGTGCAGTTCCCGCTGGTGGATGGTGGACCGCTTGTGATTGTGCAGAAACTCGATGGGATCTTCGATGGTGATGATGTGGCAGGTCTGCTTTTCGTTGATGCGGTCGAGCAGCGCCGCCAGGGTGGAAGACTTTCCCGACCCGCGCGCTCCGGTAACCAGAACGATGCCATCGCGGAGGCTTGCGATTTCCCCGAGATGAGGCGGAAGGCCCAACGCGGCAAACTCGGGAATGGCTGTGGGAATCACGCGCATGACCACGGCGCAGCTGCCGCGCTGGATGAAAATATTCACCCTGAAGCGGGCCAGCCCTGGCAGGCCGAAGGAGATATCGCAGGAGCCCTGCTCGCGCAATACGTTGATGGCCTGCTTATTGTCTCCGATGAGATCGGAGGCGATGCGCCGGGTGTCGTCCGCCGTGAGCAGCCGCAGGCCCGGCCCCTGCACCGCAATCAGTTGTCCATAAACTTCCACCTGGGGAGGACGTCCGGGCGAGAAAATCAGGTCACTCACTTTTTCAGTGGCGCGCAACATGGCCGCCAGCAAGGCATGCGTGGCCGCCGTTCCGGAATGCGATGCCGGCTCGAACGTGACCTGCAGCGGGGCTGTGCCTGGTGATGCCATCTCGTTTGTCAGGATTAGAGCCCGAGTGAGGGGAAGCGCTCAGGACCGTGATCTCAATTCAATGTAGCGAAAACCAGGGTGGGGTTCCACGAAGAACGTCACGGACATAGACCTTAGTAATGCGGAGGGTGCGCGGTGCGGGTCGGACACTCCCGAAGTGAGCGTCCGACCCCCACTCAGGCTACTTCTTGGTCGGCTTTTTCTTCGCGCCGTAGCTGGTCTCGATGCTGCTTCCAATGTACTGGAGCATGCCTTTGGCGCCATCGGCGAATTGTCCGGTGGGCTGCAGTTCGAGATATTTGTTGAGCGCTTCGGCGGTGCCCGGCGCCGGAATTACTTTGCCCGTCTTGGGGTCGGTGGTGGCTTTGTTGATCAGATTTACGCCCTTCTGGTAGTACGCCTCCGCCTTATTGGGATCGGCGGCGATCGACTTGTCGAAGGCCGTATTGGCCTCGTCCACCTTGCCGCTGTTGGTCAGCACCGCTCCCTGGTTGTAGTAGTACTGCGCCGCGCCCGGAGGATTGAGCGCTGCCGCCTGATCATAGGACTTCACCGATTCTTCGAGCTGACCGCTCCGGGCCTCGGCCTGACCCAGATTGTTGTAGTAGGCGGCCAGACTCTTGGCATCCTCGGGCTTGGGGCTGGTTTCCATGGATTTCTTCTTAAGGTCGATCGCTTTCTGGTAGTCGGAAACCGCGTCGGTATAACGCTTGGCCTTCTCCGCCGCATCGGTCTGCTTCGGAGCCGAACTCAGGTGCGCATCTCCCAGCCGGGCCCAGAGCAGGTCCCGCGTGGGATCCATTTGCGTGGCTTCATTGAGGGTGTTCACGGCGGTCTCGAAATCGCCGGTCTGCATGGCCTGGTTGGCCACAGCAAGCTTCTCGTTCAAGGCCTTGACCGTGTTGGTTTCCTTGGCGGCCTTGGCTTGCTGTTCCTGCATCTGCTTCAACTGCTCGGGAGTAATGCCCTTCTGCTGGGCGGCCTCGGCCTGGACCTTCTTCAAATCGAAATCCAGCGTGACCTCGTCGCCACCCACGGGAAAATTGTTGACCGAGTCCAACTGCTTGCCGTCCTGGGTCAGGGTGACCTTGTACTTGCCAATCTCGATGCCCAGGGAGAAGTACTCGCCCTTCTTGTTGGTCTTCAGGTTGTACTTCCGCCCATTGTCGGTGTTGACCCATTCGAGGTTGGCGCCGGCAATCGGCTTCCCTTCCATGTCTATGCAGACACCCTTTACCGTCCCAGTGGCTTGGGCGAACCCTGGAGGCACACACAGCGCTGCCACCGCCACCACCAGCATCAATCTCAGCAAACGTTGCTTCATGTTTTTGGCCTCCCGGCTCATAAAACTGATTGATATCGACATTGCAGCGCCGGCATTGCGGGCCGGCGCGACTAAACTTTTTCCGCCATCTCCACGTATGGAATCGGGTCCGCGCTGCCCGCATCCCGGAACGCTCGCAGGCGCAAAACGCAGCTGTCACAAACCCCGCAGGCGCTGTCCTCCCGGCTGTAGCACGACCAAGTTAAATCGAAGGGCGCGCCCAATTCAAGGCCCAGCCGTACGATTTCCGACTTCCGCAACTGGATCAGAGGCGTCACGATTTCTATCCGCCCATCTTTCGTGCCCAGCTTTATCACCTGATTGAACGCCTGGTAATAGGCCGGACGGCAGTCCGGATATCCCGAACTGTCCTGCTCCACCGCGCCGATGTAAATCCGGGCCGCCCCCAGCACTTCCGCCCAACTCACCGCCACCGACAGAAAATGGGCATTGCGGAAGGGCACATAGGTTACCGGAATATCGCTGGTCGTGATTTCTGAACCCATGCCGTGCGACTCCGGAACGCCGATGCTGCGGTCAGTCAGCGCCGAACCGCCAATGGCGGAGAGCGCCTCGTTCCTCACCAGAAGGCGGTCACGAATACCCAGGCGGTCGCAGATGGCGAGAAACGCCCGCCGCTCGCGTTCTTCGGTGCGCTGTCCGTAGCTCACATGGACAGCGGCCGCGTCGTGATCGCGGGCCGCCAGCGCGGCGCAGACACAGGAATCCATGCCGCCGCTCAAGAGGACAACCGCGCGTTGTGCGCTTTTCACCATGGCTTAGATGTCATTCGGAACTGAATCGCCGTCCAGCTCTAAACACTTGAAAGCAAGCCAGATCGAGGGTGCTATTTCAGATTGCAGATTTTGCATTGTAGATTGAAAATCCCCGAACCACTCGGATTCTAAATCTGAAATCTACAATCTGAAATCTTCAATCCCTAGACCCCTTTCATCGCCGGGTCCCAGATAAACTTGTGAATTTGCAGTCCCAGCCGCGCCGGAACCCCATCGGCCAGGATCCATTCCGCCAGTTCGCGCGGGTCCAGCAGACAACCAGACGTATCGCGCGCGCCGCTGGCCTCCTTGCTGAAAGCAGGGGAAAACAGCACCGCCTTTACCCGCCCGTCCAGAGCGTGCTGTGCGACAAAGTCCCGGGCAAATTCGTAGTCGCCGCGATCGCTCAGCACAAACTTGACCTCGTCCTCGGAGTTCAGGCAGTCGAGGTTGCCCGGGTGAAAGGTGCCGGGCTCGCCCGAGTTCGGACATTTTACATCCACGATCTTGATGACCCGGCGGGGCACGCGCTCGAGCGGACGCTCACCGCTGGTCTCGAGCAGGACAGTGTAGCCCGCATCCAGGAGACGCTGCATCAGCGGGACAAGTTCGCGCTCCTGCAGCATGGGTTCGCCCCCGGTGATCTCCACCAGTCCGCCGCCCGGACTTAAGCGCTCCACTTCTTCCATCACTTCTTCCATGGTCCGGCGCTGCCCGCCGGTGAACGTATATTCGCTGTCGCACCAGGAACAACGCAGATTGCAGCCCGTCAGCCGCACAAAAACACAAGCCAGCCCGGCGTGCGTGGACTCACCCTGGATCGACTTGTAGATTTCCGTGATCTGCATGGAAAGCAGCTTCTAGCTACTGGCTCTAGCTTTTCGTTGTCATCCTGAGCGACCCAGTCGTTTCGCTGGCGAAACGACTGGCGAGTCGAAGGACCCCTATAGCGAGATCGCGGCCGGCGATTGCAGGGTTCTTTGCTCGTCCCAGCGAAATCGTCGCTACTCCGAATAAGTGGCGGTGGTCACATCGGTTTCAAATACGGTGACCTTTTTCACTCGCACCCGCCCCTGGGTCACACGATCGAGATTCGCGTTGGTCTCATCGTAAAAATATTTGGCCAGGTTTTCAGCCGAGGGATTCAGCACTGTGAACGGCTCCAGATCATTGATCATCTGGTGGTCCAGCCGGTCGATGACCGGCCTCATCGCTTCCTTCAACTCCCGGAAATCGAGCAGCAGTCCGGCTTTGTCCAGTTCCTTGCCGGCCAGGGTCACCCGTACCTTGTAATTGTGCCCGTGCGGGTTCTCGCACTTACCTTTGTAATTGCGGAGGTAGTGTCCCGCGGCAAATGAATCTTCGACCGTGACTTCAAACATGGACCCTCTCGGCAGCCGGACCGCATACGGAGCGGGCCGCGGCGCATCACCTAACCTTGTATTTTACCTCGATGGGAGCCCCGCGGGTCGATCTGCCAGGTATCGCCCTGATGTCAGTTTTATGGGCGTTTCTTTGCGACCTTTGCGCGCTTTGCGGTTCAAGATTCTCTATCAAGATAAGGCGAGATCAAACCCTTTAACCGCAAAGGCCGCAAAGTTCGCAAAGGGACCCCGCACGGGCGGAATTGCTAACGCAATCCGTCGCTACGGTGCTACCCCGAAAAACTCTTCCACCTGTTTCAGGTCAGTGGTCCTGCGATACGGCGGCAGGCTTTCTACAAACACCTTCCCGTATTGCTTCTTCAAGATTCGGTTGTCCAGCAGCACCAGCAATCCACGATCATGTAGGGACCGGATCAGGCGCCCGAAGCCCTGTTTCAGCGTAATCACCGCTGCCGGCACCTGGTACTGGAAGAAGGCATTGCCGCCGTCGGCGTCGATCGACTTGACCCGCGCCGCCACTACCGGATCGCTGGGCACGGCAAACGGCAGGCGGTCGATGATCACGCAACTCAACTGTTCGCCCTGCACATCCACCCCCTGCCAGAAGGATGAAGTGGCGAACAGCACGGCATTCGGAGTAAGGCGGAACTCTTCCAGCAGCGCGGTTTTGGGGGCATCGCCCTGCAACAGCATGGGGAAATCCAGCAGGCCCAGCAGGCGCTGGTACACATCGTTCATCTGGGCATAGCTGGTGAACAGGACGAAGGCGCGCCCGCGGGTAATTTCCAGCAGGCGCCGGATGCGGTCCGCGGCCTGCGCCGCGAATTGCGGCGTGCGCGGGTCGGGAAGGTCCGGCGGAGCGTAGAACAGCGCCTGATTTTCATAGTCGAAATGCGAGGGCAGCACGCTTTCGCGGGCATGCTCCAGTCCCAGCCGCCGGCGCATGTATTCGAAGCTGCCGCCCACGGCCAGCGTGGCCGAAGTCAGCACCGCGCATTCCAGCTTGTCGAACAGGCAAGTTTTCAGAATGGGAGCCACGTCGATGGGAGTGGCCTGCAGAAAAACATTCTGCTTGTCGCGTCCGCCGCGCCGGCGTTCGATCCAGAAGACGGTGTTGCGGTCCTCGGACTCCATCAGGAAGCCGAGCTGCACCTGCAATTCCTGCGCGCGGCGGGCGAAGTTGAAGACTTCCTCCGGCTTGGAGGGCAGGTTCTCCAGCTCCGAACCCAGGCGGGTGAGCGCCTGCTGCAATCCCAGAAACTCGTCGCCATTTTCTTCCAGGAACTCGCGCCGGTTTTCGAAGGCGAAGCGGCCGTCGCCCTGGGGCAACAGCGCGAAGAAGAACAGGGCCCGCTCGCGCACGCTCTTCAGCGCGCCCGAAAGCGAAGCCGACAGCATGTGGTTGCGCTGGAGGGAGACTTCAACATCGCGGCACAGTTCTTCGAATCTTCCGTTGCTGACGGAAACTCCAAAATAGCTTCCGGCTACGTCTTCCAGTTCATGGGCTTCGTCAAAAATCACGGCTCCCGCCTCCGGAAGGATCCCGGCATCGGGCGCATACTCAGCCTGCTGCTTGATCGACAGGTCGGCGAAAAACAGGTGGTGGTTGACGATGATGATGTCGCTCTCCATCGCCTTGCGGTGCATTTCAGTGATGAAGCAGCGCTCCCAGGCGCTGCACTTCTGTCCCAGACAGGTATCGGCGCGGGCATCGATCTTGTGCCAGAGGGCGCTGGCCTCCGGAAGCGATGCCAGTTCGGACCGGTCGCCGGTATTCGTCACTTTCTCCCAGGCGGCGATGGCGCGATAGTGCTCGATCTCCTCCAGCCCGCTGAGCACGGGTTGGTCGGTGAGGTCGTAGAGCTTCTTGCGGCAAAGATAGTTGTTGCGCCCCTTCATGTAACAGGCCTTCAGCTTGCCTTCGCCGCCGGGAAAAAGCGCCTGCTCGAGAAAAGGGATATCTTTGAGGAAGAGCTGCTCCTGCAGATTTTTTGTGCCGGTGGAAATGATGACGCGCTTGCCGGAGCGAATGACGGGCACCAGATACGCCAGCGTCTTGCCCGTGCCGGTGCCGGCTTCGACGATCAGGTGACGCTTTTCTTCGAGCGCCTGTTCGACCGCTTGCGCCATCTGCAACTGTCCGCGGCGAAACTCGTAGGCAGGATGGGTGCGCGAAAGCACTCCGCCCGGGGCGAAGAACTGGTAGAGCGAAACGTCACGTTTCCTGGTATCCGGGACGGGCTGAGAACTGGAAGGCACGGAGTCACTATAATAAGCGTTACCGCCAATGTGTGTGGCTTGTGAATGTGGGGTGGGCGCCCTCGCCCGCCGCTTTTGACTTTAGATTTTGGGTTTGGATTTTGCTTTTGGATTTTGAGGTGGAGTGGGTTCGTTTAGAAAGGCTGAAAGTCAAAGGCAACAGCGGCGGGCGAGGGCGCCCGCCCCACACTTGATATCTTCTTTATGACCCATCCAACTTTGACTTCACCCTCGGCCGCGGCCACTGCCGGCATGCCTACGGTCGCCATCGTGGGGCGCCCCAACGTCGGCAAATCCACGCTCTTCAACCGCCTGGTAGGTTCGCGCCGCGCCATTGTTGGCGATGAACCCGGCATCACCCGCGACCGTCTTTACGGCGAGGCGGAATGGCGCGGACGCCACCTGCGCATTGTGGATACGGGCGGCATTCTTCCCGAGGACAAAGATTTCATCCCGGCGGAAATTTTCCGCCAGGCCAAGGTCGCGCTCGAGGAGGCCGACGCAGTCGTCATGGTGGTGGATGCGCGCACCGAAATGGCCTCCCCCGATATTGAACTGGCCCGCCAGTTGATCCGCTCCGGCAAACCGCTCTTCCTCGCGGTCAACAAAGTTGATACCGAGAAACAGCAGAGCCTGACCGACGAGTTTCATCGTCTCGGAATCCGCAAGCTGTTTCCCATTTCCGCCGAAAATGCCCGCGGGCTCGATGACCTGCTGGATGCCATCCTGGAAATTCTGCCATCGAACCCTCAACTGACCATTGAGGACACGGAGGACGCGGAGGAAACATCTGGAGTCTCGCCGCGACCCATGAGACCAAGGTGGCGATCATCGGCCACCCCAACGTGGGCAAATCCACGTTGCTGAACCGGCTGACCGGAGCCGAGCGATCCATCGTCTCGCCCATCCCGGGGACCACGCGTGATGCGGTCGATGAGATTGTCGAGCACGACGGAAAATCCTTCCGCTTCATCGATACCGCCGGCATCCGGCGCAAGGGCAAGACCCACCTGATGGCGGAAAAGCTCTCCGTGGTGATGGCGCGCAAGCACCTGGAAGCCGCCGACATTGCGCTGCTGGTGATTGATGCCACCGAAGGCGTGAGCCAGCTCGATGCCGCCATCGCGGGTTACGCCCACGAGAGCGGCCGCTCCATGATCATCATCGTCAACAAGTGGGACCTGGTGCTCAGCGGCAAGGAACGGACCGGCCGGCAGACCAAGGCGTCACGCATGCAGGAAAACAAGCGCCCCGGCGATCGCGCAGCCTACGAAGAGCGGGTACGCCACGCGCTGAAATTTCTCAGCTACGCGCCCATCCTGTTCGTCTCGGCCTCAACCGGGAAAGGCACGGAGAAAATATTTCCCACGCTGGTGGAGGTCGCCACGGAGCGCCGCAAGCGCGTCGGCACGGGCGAGATGAACCGCTTTCTCAAGCACGTGGATTTCGAACGCGCCTCGGTGCCCGCACGCCAGCAAGTCAGGATTTACTACATGACCCAGGCCGCAGTCGGCCCGCCCACTTTCGTCATCTTCACCGACCGCAAGGTGAAGCTGCACTTCGCTTACCAGCGCTTTCTGGAAAACCAGATTCGCGCCGCATTTGGATTTCTGGGCACACCGATCTGGATCAAGAACCGGGCGCGGGATTAAGGAAGGCCGCTATCCGATCGGCTCGGGCGTGGGCAGCAAGGGCGGCGGATCAGGCGGAGGCGGCGGCAGTGGCGGCGCAGGATATAAAACCGCGCTCAACGGCGCATAGCGCGCAGCGAAAAAATAAATGGAATAAGCCGGAAAGAACACCACCGCGGGCACCGAGACCAGCGACATAATATAGAGCAGTGAAAAAATCGCAATCGATCCCACCACCACCGCCAACGTGATGGTGTAGAGGTTCCACGTAAGTCCCGCCGCCATGCCTCCGATCACGGCTACCGCGCCCAGTCCCGCGACCGGAATCAGAAACAGCAGGAAAACGATGGCAGACACGATGCCGAGAATGATCGCGGCGCCGATCGCCATCACGATCTTCATTCCAATGTAAGCGGCATAGCCGCCTATCTCGCCCTTGATCCGCGGCCACAACCGCCGCCAGCCCTCAATCGCGCTGATGTCTTCCAGCGCCATTTGCGGGACCACAAAATCCTTGGTCATTACGTGAACCACCAACTGCACCACAACAAAAAGCAGGAGCACAAAAAACAGGACCAACCCGCCCAGAATCAGGGGGACCATGTGCGCTTTGGGATTTCTGAGCCAGCCCACAAGAAAAGCAAAGCCG
This sequence comes from Terriglobia bacterium, assembly GCA_963699935.1. GTDB lineage: Bacteria > Acidobacteriota > Terriglobia > Terriglobales > Acidobacteriaceae > JAIQFF01. The sequence goes on along the minus strand of CAVOVU010000006.1, from coordinate 116,000 downwards.
GCCGGGATCCCGATCAGAATGGTGAAACCCATGATCGAAACCAGGGCCAGCAGAATCTGCCAGACAAAAAAACGCCGCCCCGGCCCCTGGCGCCGCATCCAGCTCTGTCCAATGCGGCACTCTTTGGCCACAACGCTGTCGAAGAGCACGAATCGCATGATGCTGTTCACGTAGATGAACAGGATGAATAGCACGAACCCGGTGACGATGAGGACTGCGATCAGCGACGCGGTGAGCGCGGGGTTAATGGAAGGCAGCGCGCCTTCCAGAAGGCGCTGCGAACTATTCGGATGCGGCATGCGGAAGCTTCCCGGGTTGCAGCCGCCTCCGCCGCCCGAGCCCATTTCACCGGCCAGCAGACCGACCAGCGCCAGTTTGGCCCACTGCCCGGCCCGGAAGGGCCGCAGCAACTGTTGCCGGGCATGCTCAAAAGCCGGAGTAATCGCATCCACGGCGGAAATCGGCAAATTACACCTCAGAAGATGGCAGTTCGCAGCAAGGTACTGCGAAGCGGGAGAGACGTCAAGTTGATTGACGAATTGTCGAATTTACGGATTGATGAATTTAAAATCCGGCAATCCTACAATTCGTGGGTTCGACAATGCTTCTCACTCGTACCGCAGCGCCTCCACCGGATCCAGCTTGGAGGCGCGCAGCGCCGGCACCATCCCGCTGACCACACCCACGGCCAGCAGCACCAGTGTGGACAGCATGACCGTGGCCATCGAAATCCGCAAATGAATATCGGCCTTGCCGGAATCGTCTTCAAACAACGGTCCCATCAGGGGCAGCGTGCCTACGGCAGCGGCAATCGCGTAGGAAAGCAGGACGCCCGCGGCCCCGCCCAGCAGCATGATGAGCAGGGTTTCCGCCAGGAACTGCAGTTTGATCTGCCACTTCTTCGCCCCCAGCGCCCGCCGCAGACCGATCTCTCGGATGCGTTCATCGACCGAAACCAGCATGATATTCATCACTCCGACGCCACCGATGCCGAGAGTCAGCGTGCCCACGAATGTGAGCAGCACCTGCAGCCCGATGGTGAGTCCGTCAATCACCGGGCGAAATTCGTCGCGCCCGAACATCTGGAAGGCCTTCTTGTCGGTGGGGGAAAATTGCTGCCGGGTCGCGATCGCGGCCAGCACCTGGGCCTCGGCCCTCCGCTCAAACTGGGGCGCGATGGGCTCGAAGACCATCACAGCGGCGTACTTCGTATTCCATACGTCGCCGGCGGCACTGTAGGGAATCCAGGCGGAGTCGTCGTCGCTGGAAAAATAATTGCTCAGCTGGATCTTGCGGGCCATCACCCCGATCACGGTGAAATGCACGCCGCCGATCTGCACGGACTCGCCCACCGCCGGGCGCCCGCTGAACAATTGCTCACGCACCCGTCCGCCCAGAAACACCACGCGGCGGCGCTCCAGTTCGTCTCCCGCGGAAATCCAGCGCCCCTCCGAGGGGACTTCGTTGCGCATCTCGCCGTACTCAGGGCAAACACCACGAATAGCGGCCGTACCCACTATCCGTTCGCCATAGCTGATACCGGGGCGATCCACGGTTTCCAGGCAAACGTGTTTCACCAGGGGGGCAGTTTCCTTGACGATGTCGAGGTCGGCCTGTTCCAGCCGCACTTTCTTGCCGGCACGCTGCCCGCCGGGCTGCTCGCTGGTTTGCTGCGGCCAGCAGATGACCACGCTCTTGCCGAACGCGTCAAACCCGCCCACCAGGATGCGGCGAAAGCTGCTGCCATAGGCGATCAATAGAGTGACGGTGGCGATTCCCCAGACAATGCCCAGCATGGTCAGCAGGCTGCGAGTGTAGTTGCGCCGGAGGGCGGTCCAGGCTTCGAGAATAATTTCAGTCAGCATTGCTCAAACCAATAACCACAAAGGACACAAAGGTTCACGAAGGCGGAGATTTCGAGCTTTCCTTCGTGCCCCTTCGTGTCCTTTGTGGTTCAAGATTTTCATCCGCCCGCCTCGTAGCGCAGCGCTTCTATGGGATCGATTGACGCTGCCCTGCGCGCCGGGTACAGCGCCGAGAAAATCGCGACGATGCCCAGCAGCGCACATGCGGTTGCGCCGGACTGCCAGGTCGCCACCAGGCCCGCGAAAAAATCCGGCATGGGAAGCAGGTTCACCAGGAAGCAAATGCCGTACGCGATTCCCATCCCGATCGCCCCGCTCACGAACGCAATCAGCAGCGCTTCGATAAAAAACTGTTTGAGAATGGTGCGGGCGGGAGCGCCCAGCGCTTTGCGCACGCCAATTTCGCGCGTCCGCTCCCGCACCGCCACCATCATGACGTTCATCACTCCCAGGCCGCCCAGGAAAAGAGTCACGATGCCGACCGCGCCCAGAAAATACTTCATGCCGTTGGTCATCTGCTGGAAAGCCTTGGCTTCCTGCACCGTGTCCCAGATGGGGCAGGCTTCTTTGTCGTGAGGATCGAAGTTGTGCATCCGTCCCAGCACGGTCTGGACTTCGCGTTTGCAGGCCTCGTGCTGCTGGACCGACCTGGGCGTGACCAGCAACTGGTCAAAAGTTGTGGATGTGCCGGGAGGCTTGTCAGGAAAATCACGATGCATGGTCGCGAAAGGAATGAAGATCTTGTTGACGTCCCAACCATCGTAACTGGAATCCTGCTTCTTGGCCGCCATCACGCCGATGACTCTGTAGGGAAACGCATTCAGATAAACATCCTCGCCCACGGGATTGCGGCCAGGGAAAAGCTGCTTGGCTGCATCACTGCCAAGAAAGGCCACGCGACGCGCCTCCTTCTGATCGTCCCAGTTGTAAAAACGGCCCTGGCCCACGTCGAGGCTGCGGATGTATCCGAAGGGAGGATGGGATCCGGTGACGGTAAAGGCGGCGTTGTTGTAATTGCTGTGGGCGCGAACGTCGTTCTGCTCCAGTTCAGGAATGGCGTATTCACAATCCGGGGCCTCGGCCTGCACCGCCACTACGTCCGCGTCTTCCCAATGCACAGCCCGCCCGGCGCGGGCCCCACCGGCCTGCATGCTGGTGCGTCCGTGAAAAACGATCAGAATATCCTTGCCCAGGTTGCGGGCCTGTTCCGCCTGTCCTTTGCGCAGGCCTTCGCCCGCAGCCACCATCAGAACAATGGAGACGATTCCCCAGGCGATTCCGAACATGGTCAGGAAAGTGCGCAGTTTGTGGGACCAGAGGGTGCGCAACACGTCGCCGATGAGATCGCGGAGAACCATTGCTCTATGGACGCAGACGCTGCCCGAACGTGAGCCGGGCAGGGCCAAGGCCCCTGGATGCATATACGAGGGCCAGCCTGATTTTGTTCAAGAAAGAGTGGGGACGGACGCTCCTCGACTTGGCGCGGGCGCCCTTGCCCGTCGCTTTTGAAGTTGGTTCTAGGTTGTCGGTTTGATGTTGGAACCACCTGAAGTCTAAGTCATAGGCGGCGGGCGAGGGCGCCCGCCCCACACTTCATCCAGCCATGCCATCGAACTCCTTCAATGCCACGTTCGCACTGCTGGCCGGTGCCGTTCCTGGCGGTCGCGAATTTTTTGTTCCAGGGGCGGCAGAAGGTCGAAAGTGATGTTCGCGGGCTGGAAGTTCCTGGGGTCGGCGTGGGTCACGTAATGCGTGAGCGAACCGAAGGCTGTCGGCCGCGGTGGGCAGACCGGATCCGCGCCCGTAGCCAGCGCCGCCGCGTGGATGCCTGCCATCAAACCGGTCGCGATGGATTCAACATATCCCTCCACTCCGCAAATCTGGCCGGCGAAGAACACGACGGGATGATCCTTCATCTGGAGCGACTCGCACAATAACGCCGGCGCGTTGATGTAGGTGTTGCGATGGATCTGCCCATAACGGAGAAAGCGCGCGTTCTCCAGCCCAGGAATCAGACGCAGCACGCGGGCCTGGTCTCCGAATTTCAGGTGATTCTGAAAACCGACCAGGTTGTAGGAATCAGCCCGCAGATTTTCCTGGCGGAGCTGCACCGCGGCGTAGGGAATCCGTCCGGTGCGCGGGTCCTTCAAGCCCACGGGCTTCATGGGGCCGAAACGCAGCGTGTCGCGGCCGCGGCGGGCAATTTCTTCGATCGGCAGGCAGCCTTCAAAATAGTTCAGCTTCTCCCAGTCGCGAGCCTCGACCGATTGACCAGAAATCAAAGCATCGCAGAAGCGGTCGTACTCCTCCTTGGACATGGGGCAATTGATGTAATCGGCCGAACCTTTGTCGTAGCGCGCCGCCAGATACACCCTGGACATGTCGATGGAATCGGCTTCGACGATCGGACTGATCGAATCGAAGAAATACAAATGGGCGGACCCGCTCAGGCGGGCGATCTCCTGGGACAGGGCGTCGGAAGTCAACGGCCCGGTAGCGATAATCGTGATCTGATCTTCGTTGATGTGCGTGACCTCTTCGCGCCGGATCGTAATCAACGGCTCGCGGGAGAGCGCATCCGTGACCCGGGCGGCAAAAGCCGTGCGATCAACCGCCAGCGCATGTCCGGCGGGGACGGCACACTCGCGCGCGATCTCCAGCAGCCGCGATCCTGCCCGCCGCATTTCTTCTTTCAACAGCCAGGGCGCCGTGTTCTCGCTGTCTGACTTCAAGGAGTTCGAGCAGACTAGCTCGGCGAAGTCCGCGGTCTGATGCGCCGGTGTGGAGCGCTGTGGACGCATCTCCCAAAGTTCGACTGCAATTCCGCGCCGCGCGCACTGCCATGCTGCTTCCGATCCCGCCAGCCCGGCGCCAATAACTTTTACGGCTGCCGTCATCGCGCCCCCTTTGCCACATGCTCCAGCGCGTCCCCGTCCAGGCTCACAGTTTTCCAGTCGTCCAGAAAAGTTGCCCCCAGGCTCTTATAGAAGTCGATTGCCGGAGTATTCCAGTCGAGCACCTGCCAGCGCACGCCAAAGCAATTCTTTTCTCGCGCCGCCGACGCCACTCCGACCAGCAGCGCTTTGCCAATTCCCTTTCCGCGATATTCGCCGCGTACGTATATGTCCTCCAGAAAGAGTCCGGGACGACCCTCGAAGCTGGAGTAGTAGTCGAAGAACAGCGCATAGCCGGCAGCTTGGCCGCCCCATTCCGCCATCAGCACGCGAAATTTGGGCGCCTCGCCAAAGCCATCGCGCAACAGGCTGGCCTCGGTCGCTGCCACCGGGAGGCGTTCGAATTCGGCGAATTCGTGAATGAGGGTGTTCAATGTGGGCACGTCGCTGGCCCGGGCAGGACGAATTGAAAGCATCGGCAAGTTCCTTCCGGCACGAAACATCCCGGGGTGCGTTACAAAGATCTAGCCACGGATTCACACGGATCTCACGGATAGATCTTTAGATCTTTAAGATCAGATCTTTAGATCTTTAGATCTTTAGATCTTTAGATCTTTAAGGCCTTATCAGTGTATATCCGCGAAAATCCGTGGCCGATTTTCTCTCTAGATTTTCTCTTTACAGGATCACTCTTTCATCTCCCACCCTCCGTGTCACGTGCTCGCGGTCGAGATATTCCAGCAGAGGGATGGCGTATTTCCGCGTTACTCCAGTCATGTCTTTGAAGCGGGCCACGTCGATCTTCGGTGATTTCGCTTTTTCCGACGACATGCGCTTGCGCAAGTCCAGCAGCGCGTCGCGATGGAAGACCAGGTCTTCAGAGATTTTCACCAGGACTTTGTCGCGCAGCAGCAGGGTGACGATCTTTTGGGCGCGGGCTTTGTCCACTTTGAGTCCGGCCAGCACATCTTTCAACGCGGGGACTTTCAGGCCAGCCGAAGCAAATGCGCGCTCGATGATTTTTTGGGACTCCGCTTCTTCGTCTTTCATGACCACGCCGCGTCCCGGAAGATGGACAATCTCCGCGGCAACCTCCAGCTTCCTGGCGCGGACCAGCGCGTCCAGCGCGCCGGTGAACACCTCGCTGGACGCCCTGGCCTGGTCGCGCAGTTCCTCTTTGCTGATGCCCGCGACCAGCGGGTTCTGCTTGTGAAAGCCGGCCACCGCGGCGATGATCAACAACTTCAATTCCTCCATGGCAGGCGGATGTACAACCAGGTCTCCGATTCGAGCAACCCCGGCGGACCCCGCCGGAGCGGACAAATGCGATTCAACGACCTGCCTGGGCCATCCAGTTTCCGCGATCAGCTCTGTGATTGTGATTCCGGCATAACCGCGCCGCGCGATGCGGGCCCGCAAAATCGATTGGGCATCGCCCTCCGCCAGGGTTTGCAGGAACGCCTCCGGCCCCTGCATGCGAGAAATCGGCGATGCGTCGAGCACCACGCCTCCGCCAATAGTCACGACCGGCGAAAACTGCCGCACAATGAAGCGGTCCCCGGGCAACAAAAGGGTTGGCTCAGCCAGGCGCAACTGGACCATCGCCGTTTCTCCCGGCGAAAGCTGCTTTGGTCCGGATTGCTGGCTGAAGAGCACGACCGTGGCAATGGTTTCAAAAGTGTAAGCATGCAGGTGGACCCGCGCCCGGTCGTTCAGGGGCTTTGCCGAAGGCAATAACGTGAGCGACACATCCAGGCGGGAAGCCGCGTGAAATGTTGAAGGCGGCGCCAGCACGATGCCGCGAGCCATCTCTTGCGTGGTCACCCCGGCGAGATTCAAGGCGGTGCGCTGTCCGGCCACCGCTTGTTCGGCCGCCTGCCCATGCACCTGAATTCCGCGCACCCGCACGCGCCGGCCCGTGGGAAAAACTTCCAGTTCATCCTCCTTGTGAATCGTGCCCGAGACCAGCGTGCCCGTCACCACCGCGCCGAAGCCTTTCATGGAGAACACCCGGTCAACCGGCAGGCGGGTTAAGGCCGAAGAGTTGCGCGCGGGAATCTCGGCTGCGGCCTTTACCAGAGCCTGCCGCAGTTCATCGAGACCCGTTCCGGTCAGCGAACTGACCGCGACGACCGACGAATGCGCCGGATCCAGAAACGAATTGCGCAGAAATTCTTCGACCTCCAATTTCACTACGTCCAGAGTCTCGCGGTCCACCAGATCCGATTTGGTCAGCACCGCGATTCCCCGGCGCACCGAAAGCAGCTGGCAGATATCGAAATGCTCGCGGGTCTGCGGCTTGATCGATTCATCGGCCGCAATCACCAGCAGGACCAGATCGATTCCGCCCACGCCGGCCAGCATGTTGCGCACAAAACGCTCGTGGCCGGGAACATCGACAAAACCCAGGCGCAGAGTTTCACCGTCCGGCAAAGGCAGTTCGAGATGCGCGAACCCGATGTCGATGGTGATGCCGCGGCGCTTTTCCTCTTCCAGGCGATCGGCGTCGATCCCGGTGAGGGCCTTGACCAGCGCGGTCTTCCCGTGGTCGATATGCCCGGCAGTGCCGACGATGACGGACTTCATTCGGGGACATTATAAGTCGGCCATGTCGCGGATGTGGGTCGGACACTCCTGTCCGACGCCTTTGAAGTTGGTTTGGCTTTGGTTCGGTCATGCCCCGTTTTCCACCCGAATGAGTCTTGGCCGGCCAAAGTCCAGGTCAAAAGCGTCGGACAGGAGTGTCCGACCCACACCCGGCCGACGGGACACCGGCACCACTTTCATTGTGCGACAATAGAGTCTCCCCATATATGAGCCCCTCTTCAACACTGGTCATCACTCCTGAGATCATCCGGGAGCACGGCCTCACTTCCGACGAATACGAGAAGATCAAACAGTTGCTGGGCGGACGCCAGCCCACCATCACCGAATTGGGGATCTTCAGCGTGATGTGGAGCGAGCACTGCTCCTACAAATCCTCGCGCGTGCATTTGAAGCGATTGCCCACGCGCAGCCGCCTGGTGGTGCAGGGGCCGGGGGAGAATGCGGGCATCATCGATATCGGCGACGGCTGGGCCTGCGCCTTCAAGATCGAATCGCACAATCATCCATCGTTTATCGAGCCGTTTCAGGGCGCGGCCACGGGCGTGGGCGGAATTCTGCGCGACATTTTCACCATGGGCGCGCGGCCGGTAGCGGTGATGGACTCGCTGCGCTTTGGGCCGATTCGGAAGAGTGATGGTGTGGGGCGGGCGCCCTCGCCCGCCCATGCCGCCACTAGCACGAGCGGGGCGCTCGCGCCCACATCAAGCAAAGACATTCACAAGAACCAATCCGTGCTTGAGGGCGTGGTCAGCGGGATTGCCTCGTATGGAAATTGTTTTGGCGTCGCCAACCTGGGCGGCGAAACCAAGTTCGAGCCTTGCTACTCCGGCAATCCCTTGGTCAATGCGTTCGCTCTGGGATTAGTCCGGCGCGATCAGATCTTCTACGCCAAAGCTGCAGGCGAAGGCAATCCGGTCATTTACGTGGGATCAAAAACCGGGCGCGACGGCATCCACGGCGCCACCATGGCCAGCGAGGAATTCAGCGAAGCGTCCGAAGCCAAGCGGCCGAACGTGCAGGTGGGCGACCCATTTCTCGAAAAGCTTTTGCTCGAAGCCTGCCTTGAAGCCATGCAGACCGGCGCCATCGTCGGCATACAGGACATGGGCGCCGCCGGGCTGACCTGCTCCACCTGCGAGATGGGCGCCCGCGGCCACGTAGGCACCGAAATCGAGCTTGACCTCGTACCCCAGCGTGAAACCGGCATGACGGCGTACGAGATCATGCTGAGCGAATCGCAGGAGCGCATGCTGCTGGTGGCGCAGAAAGGCCGCGAGCAGGAAGTGTTTCGGGTCTTCGAGAAATGGGGACTGGACGCCGTTGAGGTCGGCCGCGTCACCAATGACGGCAGGATGCGCGTTCTCCACCATGGAGAAGTGGTCTCCGACATTCCTAACGAAGCCCTCACCGACGATGCACCGGTTTACAAGCGTCCGCTGGAACGCTGGGAGCCGCCAGTGCCGCGCGAGATGCCGGAGCAAGTCAAGCTGGCTGAGACCTCCGATCTCACCGGAGATTTGAAACGCCTGCTGGCCAGTCCCAACATCTGCGGCAAGCGCTGGATCTGGCAGCAGTACGATCACATGGTGCAGACCAATACGGTGGAGGGTCCGGGCGCGGGCGATGCCGGAGTGATCCGCATAAAGGGTTCACAGCGCGGCCTGGCCATGGCGCTCGATGGCAATGGACGCTGGTGCTATCTCGATCCGCGGCTGGGCGCAATGCATGCTGTCGCGGAAGCCGCACGCAATGTGGCTTGCGCGGGTGCAACTCCCATCGGCGGCACCAATTGCCTGAACTTCGGCAATCCCGAGAAGCCGCACATCATGTGGCAATTTTCCCAGGTGATCGACGGCGTCACTAAAGCATGCGAAGAGCTGGAAATTCCCATCACTGGGGGCAATGTCAGCTTTTACAACGAAACTCTGGGCGAAGGAATTTATCCCACGCCGGTGCTGGGCGTGGTCGGCATTCTGGAGGATGTGCACAAGGCGGTACGCCCGGATTTTCGCGAGATCGGGACGCGTCATCGTTCTTTTGCGCGGTTCCGAACCCGGAGACGCGACCGACGCCGAATCAGCCTTCGGGTCGTCGGAGTATGCCAAGGAAATTCTGGGCGCAGTCTGGGGATATCCTCCGGAATTGGAGTTGGAAAAAGAAGCCGCTCTGCAGAAAGCCCTGGTGGAGATTGCCCAAATCGAAATTATGGATTCCGCTCATGACTGCTCCGATGGTGGAATCGCGGTAGCACTGGTTGAATCGGGGCTGGCTAAAGGTATTGGAATGAATGTCGATTTTACTTCGCTGGGGCTGCCGCCGGAGTTTGTTCTGTTCGGCGAGGACGCCAGCCGGGTCGTCATCTCTTGCGACCGCGAGAACTTCGGCGGAATCCAACAAGTGGCGGTAAAATATGGCATCTCGGCAGAATTGATAGGAGAAACGGTACCGGAGCGAATTGAAATCAAGCTCGATGGCCGGGTGGTCGTGTCGGCTGCGATTTCGGAATTGCGGGAAGTGTACGAGAGCGCACTGGAGAAAGCGTTGCGGACGGAAGTAGAAACGATGGCGGCGGATTAGAATGCACTGCCGAGCTTCGCTCGGCCGGACGGGTGAGGGCACCCTTCCCCAGGTGGATCGTGGTGGCTAAGAGCTAAAAGCTAAGGGCTAAAGGCTGACTATGTTCGATAAATTCCATGACGAATGCGGAGTGGTGGCGATCTACGCTCACCCTGAGGCGGAGAAACTGGCTTACCTCGGGCTGCATGCGCTGCAACATCGCGGGCAGGAATCGGCGGGCATTGTCACTTCGAACGGGCTGACTTTGCGCGCCCATCGCGCCATGGGACTGGTGGCCGACATCTTTACCGAAGATGTTTTGTTGCCGCTGCACGGTTCGCTCGCCATCGGACACACGCGCTACTCTACCGCCGGCGATTCGGCTCTTTTCAACGCGCAGCCCATCATGGTGCAATCGAACAAGGGCATGATTGCGCTGGCCCACAACGGCAACCTGGTGAATGCGCAGGAAATTCGGCATCGCCTGGAAGCCCAGGGCTCGATCTTCCAGACCAACAGCGACACTGAAGTCATCGTTCACCTCATCGCGCTCTCCAAGGAACAGACGCTGCCGGATGCGATGGCGGATGCTTTGCGCCGCGTCGAAGGCGCGTTTTCGTTGGTGATGCTCAGTTCGGATCGGGTGTTCGCGGCGCGTGATCCGCGCGGCTTCCGCCCTCTAAATATGGGAAGAATTCCTCGTCTCGAGGGACAGCGGCAGGACACGATCGTGTTTGCTTCCGAAACCTGCGCCTTCGATCTGATCGGCGCCACCTACGAACGCGAAGTCAAGCCGGGTGAGTTGGTGATCGTTGGACCTGAAGGCATCACGTCGCGCTTCTACTCTCCGGCGGCCCCTCAGTCGAGCTGCATTTTCGAGCACGTTTATTTTTCGCGGCCCGACAGCATGGTATTCGGGCGCCCTGTACAAGTCAGCCGCGAAGGCCTGGGACGGCAGCTGGCGCGGGAAGCCCCGGCCGACGCCGATCTCGTCGTGCCTGTGCCGGACTCCGGCGTCACCGCAGCCGTCGGCTACGCCGCCGAGAGCGGCATCCCATTTCGCTTTGGTCTCATCCGCAATCATTATGTGGGACGCACTTTCATCGAACCCCGGCAAAGCGTGCGCGACTTTGGAGTGAAGCTGAAGCTGAACCCGGTGCGCACGTTGCTCGAAGGCAAGCGCGTGGTGCTGATCGACGACTCCATTGTGCGCGGCACCACCAGCCGCAAGATCGTGCGCATGATCCGCAACGCGGGTGCGAAAGAAGTTCACATGCGCGTCTCCTGCCCGCCCACGATTTCGCCGTGCTTCTACGGTGTGGACACGCCGTCCAAAAAAGAATTGATCGCAGCCAACAAGTCGGTGGAAGAGATCCGTGAATTCATCGGCGCCGATTCCCTGGCGTATCTCTCGCTCGAAGGCATGAAGAAAGCCTGCGCCGATGGCGAGAAGACCACTTACTGCACTGCATGCTACACCGGTTCCTATCCCACGAAATGGGTGGATGTGGAAGAAATTCTGCCGGCTACCATCAGCCAACCCTAGCAGCTTGGGTTCGAGTTCAAGCCTTTCTATCTAAAAAGCTCTGTCATCCCGACCGGAGCGAAGCGCAGCGAGCGCAGTGGAGGGATCTTGTGTCTCTCGCTGGCGAGTAAAACCCAGGCGAGCGTCGCTCGCCCGCCCGGACGAGGCGTCCGGGCCTACGTGGTTCTCGCCGAAATCACCCGTTCGAATCCCCTGCAGATCTTTCGCAATCTGCACATCGTTCCACCCCGCCAGCAACTCACGCACACCGCTCTGCAATCGTGCCGCTGATTTCCATCACCAGCCAGCCCCCGGGCTTGAGCGCCTCGCGGGCCTGCGGAATCAGGCGCTCGATCACTTCCAGCCCTGTAGCTCCCGCAAACACCGCGTTGCGCGGCTCATACTTGCGGACTTCAAGTTGCACCTGGTCTGCTTCCGACTCGCCGACGTAGGGCGGATTGGAAATCACGAAATCGAATCCGCGCTCAAGGCCTTGCAGCAAGTCGGTTTGATGGAACTTGATCCGGGCTTCGAATTGGTGGCGGGCTGCGTTGGCGCGTGCGATTTCCAGAGCTGCGGGCGAAATATCAGTCGCCTCGATTTTCGCGTGAGGCAATTCTTTAGCGAGGGCCAGGGCAATACATCCTGATCCGGTGCCCACATCCACAATGCGGAGCAGGGCGGCGGGCGAGGGCGCCCGCCCCACACGAGCAAGTACAGTCTCAATCACGTGCTCGGTTTCCGGACGCGGAATGAGCACGGCCGGAGAAACGATCAGGTCCATGCCCCAGAACTCCTGATGTCCGGTGATGTACTGGGCGGGCATGCCGCGTTCGCGTTCGGTCAGGGCCTGGTCATAGCGGCTCCGCTCGGCAGCAGAGAGTTTGCGCTCGGGATGAGCATGGAGATAGGCGCGGTCGCATTCCAGTGTGAACATGAGCAACAATTCGGCATTCATGCGAGGCGAGGGAACATTTGCAGCGGTGAGGCGGGAGATCGCGGAGGCTAGAGTGTCGCGGAGCGTCACTTGGTCATTTGATCACAGGTTGGTGGGGACCGAGATTCCCAACCACAAATGGTTCTCGCAGCATGCCGTCACGCGGGCGGGTCGCCCGCAGCCACACCAGCACCCCTTACACTGCAGTGGTGGCCTCGGTCTTCAACTTTTCTGACTGGTAGTGAGTGACCAGCGCTTCGATCAGGGGCTGCAGTTTGCCGTCCATGACCTGCTCGAGTTGGTGGATGGTCAGTCCGATGCGGTGGTCGGTGACGCGGTTCTGGGGAAAGTTGTACGTGCGGATCTTCTCGCTGCGGTCACCCGAGCCCACCATGGCCTTGCGCTCTTTGGCCAGTGCGTCCTGCTGCTTCTGCATTTCCATCTCATAAAGACGGGCACGCAGCACCCGCATGCCTTTTTCGCGGTTCTTGATCTGCGACTTCTCGTCCTGGCAGCTCACCACGGTGTTGGTCGGAATGTGGGTAATGCGCACGGCGGAATACGTAGTGTTGACTGATTGCCCGCCCGGGCCCGAAGAGCAGAAGGTATCGATGCGCAGGTCTTTGGCTTCAATCTTGATGTCAACGTCCTCGGCCTCGGGCAGCACGGCTACCGTGACTGCGGAAGTATGCACCCGACCCTGTTGTTCCGTGGCAGGAACGCGCTGCACCCGGTGCACGCCGCTCTCATATTTCAGCCGCGAGAAGACACGCTGGCCTTCGATGATGGCGATCACTTCTTTCAATCCGCCCACCGAGGAGTCGGAAGTGGAGAGCACCTCAACCTTCCAGCCCTGGGTCTCGGCGTAGCGGGTGTACATTCGGAACATCTCGGCGGCAAACAGCGTGGCTTCGTCGCCTCCGGTGCCGGCGCGGATTTCCAGGATTACGTCTTTCTCGTCGTTAGGATCTTTCGGCAGCAACAGGACCTTGAGTTCTTCCTCCACGCCGCCAACGCGCGCTTCCAGTTTGTCGAGTTCTTCCTGGGCGTAGGCGCGCATTTCGGGATCTTTTTCGTCCACCAGGACAGCCTTGCTTTCGGCGATGCCGCGCGTCAGGTCTTTATACTCGCGATATTTTTCGACGATAGACGAGACTTCGCTGTGCGCCTTGGCCGTCTTCTGATACTTGGCCGAGTCATTCATGGTCTCCGGCGAGGAGAGCGCCCGCGTCAGTTCCTCGTAGCGGGCTTCGATTTGGTCGAGTCGTTCAAACATGGGAATCAGTCGTCGGTCGTCAGTCGTCGGTCTTCAGCAAACCGGCGCTGCGCACCGTTCAATTCTAGTACTGAAAGAGTTTGGAGAGAATGTTCGCGGGGGAACCGCTAGGCAATCACCAGTTCGCCGCCATGTTCTTTTTCCAGCGCCATGGCATGGTCGAGCGCGATGATGGCGCACTCGGCCTGATCGTCGGACGGTGGTTGCGTCGTTATGCGCTGCAGCCAGAGGCCGGGTGCGGTCATCAGCGCGAACAGCGAGCCGCGATGCCTGGCGGCGAAGCGGATGATCTCGTACGAAACCCCGGCGATTACCGGCAGCAGCGCGATGCGCATGCCGAACTTGGCCCAGAACGTGGTCACCGGAATCACCGCCGACACCAGGATGTACACCATGATCGAGATCAGCATCACCGTCATCAGAAAACTGGTGCCGCAGCGGGGATGGAATGTGGAATACTTCTGCACCGACGCCGTCTCCAGAGGGTCGCCGTTTTCGAAGGCGTAAACCGTCTTGTGCTCCGCGCCGTGATATTCGTACACCCGGTGAATATCGCTCCACAGCGAAACTCCCCAGATGAAGAGCAGGAACAGGGCGATACGAATGACGCCATCCACCAGATTGAAAACAATCTGCTCACCGAACAGCGGGTTCACCCGCTTCATTTCAGTCGCCGCCAGCAGCGGCAGAAACTTGTACATGAAAATAAAAAAGCCGACCGAAATGATAATGTTGACTGCGGCCATCCAGCCTGTGATTTCGAGCTTCTTCTTTTCCGCCGCGGGCTCGGGCTGCAATTCATCGAGCGCGACGTTGGCGGAAAACTTCAGCGCGCGGAAGCCCAGCGTCATGGCGTGACCCAGCGTTACCACGCCGCGAATGACCGGCCATGCCATCCACTTGCGTTTTTCCGAAAGCCGCTCCAGCGGTTCGCTGTGAGTTGAGATTTCACCGGAAGGTTTGCGACAGGCGATGGCCCACGCGTGCGGAGAGCGCATCATTACGCCCTCAAGCACGGCCTGGCCGCCGACCAGCGTCTCCTCGCCGCCTTCAAGGGCGGGCAGCAACTGCACGGCCACCAGGAAACGCCACCAGGTTCGCAAGAAACGCATGACTATTGGATGCCCTTCCGATGAGCCAGGCTCAAACTCTAAGAGTACCACAGCCGCTTTCGTTTAGGATGAGGGCATCGCCGGTTAAGTGACTAGAGATAATGGAGTTAGAGCGATTCAATGTAGGCGCGAGCGTCCTCGCTCGTGCAGGCACAATGAAAAACGCTTGCCCAGGCAAGAGTGAACCCGAAAGCGTGAGTAACCAGAAACGCACGAGCGGGACGCTCGCGCCCACATCAAACCTTCATGATCAAGCTGGCTGAAGCTGCGGAGCGGATCGCCGCGACCACCAAGAAGCTGGAAAAGATCGCGATCGTCGCCGACTACCTGAAGGTGGTCATGCCGGAGGAAGCGTCCGTCGCCGCTGTATTTCTCTCGGGAAGGCCATTTCCGGTCTGGGAAGAAACCACGCTGCAGGTGGGCGGCAGAGTGCTGTGGCGGATTGTCGCCGAGTTGTCGGGAAAAAGCGAAGCCGATTTGACCGTCGCCTACCGCAAGTTCGGAGACCTAGGCGCGGTAGCGGAAGCGGTCCTCGGGTCAGCCGCCCATGTGGGGACGGACACCTCCGCCCGTCCTGGCCGGGCAAAGCCCGGCAACCCATCACTGAGCCTGCCAGAAATCGCCACCAAATTCCGCGAAATTGCGGCGGCGCGCGGACCCGCAGCAAAGGCCGCACTCGCCCGCGCCCTGTTGTCGCAAGCCTCGCCGCTCGAAGCCAAGTACATCGTGAAAATCATGACTGGCGATCTGCGCATCGGCCTGAAAGAGAGCCTGGTGGAAGAAGCCATCGCCAAAGCCTACGGCACAACGTTGGCAGAGGTACAAAGAGCCAACATGTTACTGGGAGACATTGGCGAAACTCTGAAGCTGGCGGCGGCAGGCAAATTGGTCGAAGCGAAGATGCGCCTGTTCCACCCTCTGGGCTTCATGCTGGCCAGCCCCGCGGCATCGGCCGAAGAGGCGCTCAGCCATTTTGAGAACGCGCTGGTAGAAGACAAATACGACGGCATCCGCGCCCAGGCACACTGTTCCGGCGGCGAAGTAAGAATCTTCTCGCGCACCCGCGACCAGATCACCGAGTCTTTCCCCGAATTGCCGGACGCGCTGGCCGGTCTGCCGGACGACGTGATTCTCGACGGCGAGATCGTAGCCTGGAGCTACGAAAGTGTAGCGCCGGCGGCCCGCCGGCGGTCTGGCGACCGTCCCGCCCGCCGCGCTGAAGACGACGCCGAAGACCCAACCCGTGAAACTGGCCGAGCACTCCCCTTCAGCGCGCTGCAGCAACGCCTGGGACGAAAGCAAGTCAGCGAAAGACTGATGCTGCAGGTGCCGGTGGCGTATCTGGTCTTCGATGTCCTCTACGCAGGAGGCAAGCTGCTGCTGGAGCGCTCTCTTCTCGAGCGCGAGAAAATTCTCGATGCCCTGCTGGCGCCGCCGAGAAAATCCCGGGCACGAATGGCTTCGGGCAAGCAGGCGCGTCTCGAATTTGGCGATGACGCCGGCGCCGCGCCCACGCAAGTGATTCGCGCACCCGTATTCCAAGCGTCAACGCCGCAGGAGCTTGATCTGCTGTTTACAGCCGCACAGGCCCGAGGCAACGAAGGCCTGATGATCAAAGATCCCGAATCGCCCTACACCCCCGGACGGCGCGGCAAATCCTGGCTCAAGCTCAAACGTGAACTGGCCACGCTCGACGTGGTGGTCACCGCGGTCGAGTACGGCCACGGCAAACGCATCGGAGTGCTGAGCGATTACACCTTTGCCGTTCGCGATGGAGAAAAACTGGTCAACATCGGCAAAGCGTACTCCGGCCTGACGGACGTCGAGATCGCCGAAATGACCAAATGGTTTCTCGAACACGTCATTGAAAATCAGGGTTTTCGCTTGATCGTCGAGCCGAAGATCGTGCTGGAAGTTGCGTTCAATAACATGATGCGATCCGACCGGCACGAGAGCGGGTATGCGCTGCGCTTTCCGAGGATTGTGAGGATTCGGACCGACAAGTTGCCGGAGGATGCCGATACGATCGAGAGGGCGAAAGAGATTTTCGAGAAGCAGTAGCGCGGATATCGATTCAGTTCTTGATTCTTGTTCTGAGTTCCTGGTCTTCCGAGTTCCTGGTTTCTCTGTTCCTGGTTTTTAGTTCTCAGTTTTCAGAATGAAATCCGGAAGGGTTCCAATCTGAAATCCACAATCTGAAATCTGCAATGCATTAGTGCTTGTGCTGGTGCGCGGCTTCCGCCACCGGAATCACACAGCCATGGGCCACTTCGCAGACCACGTTCTCGAACTGTATGGTGGTGTGGGCGATGTGAAATTCATCGCGCAGGCGGTCTCTTACGTCGCGCAGAATGCGTTCGCTGACCGACGGCGGAATGTCGGCAATCGAAATGTGGCAGGAAAGCGCCCGCGTCTCGGAACCGATGCTCCAGACGTGCAGGTCGTGGACATCGTTCACGCCGTCGATCTGCCGCATGGCCGCCTCAACCGCTTCCAGCTTGACCCCGCGCGGCGTGCCTTCGAGCAGAATGTTAAGGGTCTCGCGCACGATGCCGAAGCCCGACCACAGGATCAGGACTCCGATCCCCACCGAAAGCACGGAATCGATCCAGTACTGGCCGGTGGACATGATGGCCCAACCGCCGGCGATGACCGCTGCGGTGGAAAGCGTGTCCCCGATCTCGTGCAGGAAGGCGCTGCGGATATTGACGTCGCGTCCCGCGCGATACAGCAGCAGGGCGATCACGCCGTTCATCACCACGCCTGCGGCGGCCACCCAGATCATGACTCCCGCGCGCACCTGTTCCGGGTTCTGCAGGCGGTGGAAGGCTTCGTAGAAAATAAAACCCGAAACTGCAACCAGAGAGACTGCGTTGACCAGGGCGGCCAGCACTCCCGCCCGGTGATAGCCGTAGGTCTTGGTGGAACTGGGCGGACGAGACTGCAGGTAAACCGCGGTCAGGGAAAGCAGCAGAGCGAAAAAGTCAGAGAGATTGTGTCCCGCCTCGGAGAGCAGGGCCAGAGAGTGGGCACGAATGCCGGCAACGACCAGCAGCACGATGTAGGCAGCCGTAACCACCAGTGAAAACCGCAGAATGCGGGAGGTCTTTTCACTGCCTACCGGGCTGGCGTGCACGTGCATACATCAAGTCTAAGGGGATTGAGTACGAGGTTCAAGGCACAGCGGTAACGGGTAGGGGCTCATTTTGAAACTGTGAACCATGACAGGCGAGTCATCCTGAGCGTAGTTGTCTGCTTCGCGACGCGAAGCAGACACGGAGTCGAAGGACCCCTACCCTCGTCAATTGGCATGCGTTGAGCGCGGTTCGAGAGCCCCGAGCCATGGCTTCCCACAAATGAGGAAGTAGCAGGGGTCCTTCGACTTCCGCATCTCTTCGCTCGCGAAGAGATGCGCTCGCTCAGGATGACTCCTCGGCGAGAGTTCCATTCCAAATTGAGCCACTGCCCGGTAACAGGTGCCCCGTCCTCGTCTCTCCGCTTTTTGGAGAGACAGGGCGGGGGTTTGTTCCCCCACGCCGTCGAGTTCGCCTCTCCCACCCTGTCGTTCCAAGGAACGGAACGACGGGGATGGGGCACCCCTGTACAATGCTTCGTCATTCGCAGAAATAAAAATGCCCATCCGCGAACAAAACTTCTGGCTTACCACGGCTGCCATGCCGAAGACCGACCCGGCGCTTCCGCTTCCCGGCGGGGTTAACGTTGCCATCATTGGAGCCGGGTTCACCGGACTTTCGGCGGCGAGAACGCTGGCGAAGCTCGGGGCCAAGGTTGCCGTGCTCGAGGCCGAGACCATCGGCTGGGGAGCCAGTTCGCGCAATGGCGGCATGGTTCTTACCGGGCTCAAGCTGGGCGTGAACAAGTTGATTTCGATGTACGGCCGCGAGCGCACGCAACGCATGTACGCCGCGTCACTGACGACCATAGATTGCGTGGAACGCCTGGTGAGCGAGGAAAAAATCGACTGCGACTTTGCCCGCAGCGGACATCTCGAGGTCGCCTGCAAGCAGAAGCACTTTGACGACTACGCCCGCCAGGCGGAAGTGATCGCGCGCGAATTCAATCACCAGCTCCGCGTCGTGCCGCGAAACGAGCTGCAGTCCGAGATCGGATCATCCATCTACCATGGCGGGATGGTGGACGAAGTCAGCGCCGGGTTGAATCCCGCGAAGTATGTGGCCGGACTGGCGCAGGCAGCGATCAAGGGCGGGCGCGACTGTCTTCGAAAATACGCGAGTGGAGAAAATTGAACGTGAGGACCAGCATGGAACGCAGCACTGGCGAATCACCACGTCTCGCGGTGACCTGTGGGCGCGCGAAGTGTTCGTCGGCACCAGCGGCTACACCGGATCGGCCACTCCGGCGCTGCGCAAGAAGCTCATTCCCATTGGTTCCTACATCATCACGACCGAAGTTCTGTCGGAGGCCCTGGCGCGCGAGTTGAGCCCGCGCAATCGCATGATCTACGACTCCAAGAATTATCTCTACTACTACCGCCTGACGCCCGACCGGCGCATGCTCTTCGGCGGACGGGCGGCATTTTTCCCAGAAACCCGGGATTCGATCCGCAAGAGCGCGGAAATTCTGCGCCGCGGCATGATCGATGTCTATCCCCAGCTGCGCGACGTGAAAGTCGAATACGTCTGGGGAGGCACGCTGGACTTCGCTTTCGACATCATGCCGCATGCCGGACAAATGGATGGAATCTACTATGCCGTTGGCTACGCCGGCCACGGCGTTGCCATGGCCACATGGCAGGGCCAGCAGATGGCGCAGATGATCGCTGGCCAGAAGCCAGAGAATCCGTTCGTCGGGATTCCCTTTCCCGGCGCTCCCCTGGGTTTGTATAACGGCAACCCCTGGTTTCTTCCTTTGGCGGGCGCCTGGTACAAGTTCAAGGATTGGGTGAGTTGAGACCACGTGGGGACAGCTGCCCCCACGTGGTTCATGCCGATCGCCTGGCTGCCCGCAACCCAAAGTACACCACCGGCCCTACCGCCAGCGCCGCCGGCCCCCAGAGTAAACCGTAGCGGTCGCTGCCCAGCAGAGCTACCGCGCTCATGATCAATACTGCGGCCACTGAATAAATCAGCCCCGCGCGTCCGCCGGGAATGACGAACGGCCGCGGCATATCGGGCTGCTTGCGGCGCAGTTGCCAGGCTGCGAGCACCGTCATGACCGTGGTCGCGACCCGAGCCAGTTGTAGATGCTGATCAGCTGCACCAGTGAATGCAGAGATAGCAGTCCGTACACCACCGACGACACGATGATCGCAATCCACGGTGTCCCATAGCGCGGATGTTGGCCGGTAAGCGAATGCGGCAGGTAGCCATCCTCCGCCATGGCGAAGGGCATGCGCGTCGAGGTCAGGATCGTGCTGTTGAGCAGCGCCACGTAAGTGATCATGGCGGCCAGCGACATCCAGGCGCCGAGCCAGCGGCCTCCGATGAGCTGCGCGGCCGTGGGAAAGAATCCCGTGTGCCAGCTCTCCCAGTTGCCCAGCGCCGCCAGGGAAGCCAGAGTGGGCAGGAAGTAAGCTGCGATCGACATGGGCACCACCAGCGCCAGGGCCAGCGGATAGCTGCGGCGGGGATTGTCCACTTCTTCCGCTACCGTCGAACACTGCTCGTATCCGGAATACAGCCACAGTCCCAGCGCCAATCCCACGCCGAACACGTGGAACGTGGGCTGATGCGGAGGAATTACCGGAACAAACGGATTGTGGTGCCACTTGGCCAGACCGATGACCACCAGCACCAGCACCGGCAGCAGAATGAAAAGCTCGAGCACGGTGGCAAATTTCCCCACCATTTGAATGCCGCGCACGTTGATGTAAGTGATCACGGCGACGATGGCGAGCGAAACGATGTAATGCCTCCATCCCGTGAGTTCGGGAAAATAGAAGCCCATGTAGTCGGCAAACTGCACCGCGTAAACGCTGCCCAGCAGAAATGAGGCGCACCAGTTCCACCAGCCCGCGAGAAATCCCCAGAAGTCGCCGAAGCCGGCGCGCACCCAGCGATAGAAGCCGCCTTCAACCGGCATCGCGGTGGTCAGCTCAGCCGAAACCAACGAGACGGGAATGCACCAGAACAAGGGGATCACCAGCAGGAAGATCAGGGTCATGCCCGGACCGGAGGTGGTGACCATGTCCTCCAGGCCGAAGGGGCCGCCGGTGCAGTACGAGAACATCACCCAGACGAAGTAGAACAGGCCGGCTTTACGCAGGGCGGACTTGGCAGTGGACACGGGGTTGGATTATACGGGGCGAGAGAGCGATTGCAGATTTCAGATTGATGATTTCAGATTGAAAATCCTGCGCCCGCAAATTTGGAGTTCAAATCTGAAATCTGAAATCAGCAATCTGAAATGAAAAAAGCCTCCCGCTTGCGCGGGAGGCTTTTTCCGGGGGGAGGGCTTCGGGCCTTTCGGTCCGTCGTCCTGAATCAACTATTTCGGGGGCGCGGGCGGTCCTGGCTCGCGGGAGCCGGGGCAGCGCTGGTCGAAGCCAGCGTTTCCAGATCGTTCTTCAGGAGGCTGATTTCAACGCGTCCACCGCTGGTGCGCTTGGTCTTGGCATCTTCACCGGCCGCTGTGGGCACCGGAGCGTTGCCCATGCCAACCACATAGATCCGATAGACCGGAATCTCATGATTGAGCACCAGGTAACGCACTACCGCGTCCGCCATCTTCTGCGAAGTGGCAATCGCGGTCTGGCCATGACCGGAAGAGAAACCCTGCACTTCGATGATGTAGCCGCGCTGGTCTTTCAACGGCGTCGCCATATCGTCGAGCGCAGTCTTGGCGTTCTTGCTCAGCACGCTCTGGCCGGGACGGAAGCGAATCTCGGTCTGCGTGGAGGCCTTGTACTGATCGATGTTGCCGACTACCTGCTCTACCGTGGTGAGGCGGGCATTGGCCTGGGTCGCGGTCTGCTGCGCCATGGTGGCCTTGTTGCCGGCGTCAATCGCGTGCTGGTCGGCTTCGGTGGCCTTGGTCGAGGCCAGGCGGATACCATCCTGGGCGCGCGAATCGGTGTCCTTGATCATCTTGGTGTTCGCCGACGTGAGCTCGTCCAGTTCGTTAACGCGATCGCGAATCGGAGCGGTCTGGCGTTGCACATACTTCTTGCGGGCAAAGGGATTGAGCTTGCCCCAGAAACCTTCATGCGTGTCTGGCTGCAGAGCCGGCTTGCCGCTGGCGCCGGAAGCGGCGGCAGCGGGTTGGTCCTGCGTGGTAGTCGGAGCGGCCTGCTGCGCCAGAGCGGGAAGCGCCAGCACACCGGCCAGAAGCAGCGCTACAAACATACGATTCTTCATTTCTACGTCCTCCAGGTGGGGGAGCCTTGGGCTCCACTCCAACAAAAATGCAAAAAATATCGGCGTCCTGAAATCGCTTGACGCCTGCTCTGTGTATAACAGGTGGAATGCCAAACCCGCCTAAACCTAAGTCGTTAGCTCACAACACATTGTAACGCCGCCAGCGGCCGGGCGGGAGCGAAAAAGCGCAATGTCGGGTAATTTTGGCGAAATCTGATATAAAAACTTCGTGTGCCCATGGCTGCAAAAAATTGCGGTAATCAAGTAACCCCTGCGTTGTCCGCCAGGCACACCGGCCCCACAGTTTTCCCGCGTGGAGTTCGAGGATTGGCGGTTCTCACGCGCGCCAGTATTTGTGCCCTGTTTCCCTTGCTGTGGCTCTCCTGCAACCAGTCGGAAAAGCTCGATTTGACCCGGCTGAAAGTGCCGCCCGGATTTCGTATCTCTGTTTTCGCCGCCGCGCCGAATGCGCGCCAGATGGCCTTCAGTCCGGGGGGCGTGCTGGTGGTGACTGACACCAGTGACGGCACGGTGCTGGCTCTCCCCGATGTGAAGCACACCGGGCACGCGGGACCCGCGGTGCCTGTGCTCTCGGGCCTGAACGCGCCGCATGGCATTGCCTTTCACAACGGAAAACTCTACATCGCTGAGATCAACGCCGTCCGGCGCTACGATTGGGATGAGACGCAATTGCGCGCCGGCAACAGCCGGAAGATCGCAGACCTTCCCGGCAGCGGCGGCGGGCACTCGACCCGGACGATTCTTTTTGCCAACGGCAAGATGTACGTCGCCGTGGGATCGAGTTGCAATGTCTGCCTGGAAGACGACAAACGCCGCGCTGCCGTGACCGAGTACAACGAAGACGGAAGCGGACAACGCACCTTTGCCTCCGGCCTGAGGAATGCTGTCGGCCTGACGGTCAACCCGAAATCCGGCAACCTCTGGGCCACTGACAACGGCCGCGACTGGCTGGGTGATGACCTGCCGCCCGAAGAGGTCAACGATCTGGGGCCGCGCGGCGGCAACGCCGGCTGGCCCTACTGCTACGGCAACCGCGTTCCAGACCGCTCCCAAAGCAAAGACTATGACTGCACAAAGACCATTGCTCCCGCCGTCGAGATGCAGGCGCATTCGGCCCCGCTGGGTCTGCTGTTTTACCAGGGCGAAATGTTTCCGCCGGATTATCGCGGAAGCCTATTCGTAACTTTTCACGGGTCCTGGAACCGCAGCGTGCCCACCGGATACAAAGTGGTGCGCATCAAGTTCAATGACAAAGGCGAACCGCAGGGCCCTCCGGAAGACTTCATCAGCGGATGGATCCGCCCGGGCGAAACCAAGAAAGGCAAGTGGATGGGGCGGCCGGTGGGATTGGTGGTCGGGCCGGACGGAGCGTTATACGTCAGCGACGATTCCGCCGGGGTAGTCTATCGCGTGACTTGGAGCGCGCCGTGAACCCACGTAGGGGCGGCTGCCCTCACCCGCCCGGCCGGGCAAAGCCCGGCTGGTTTTTGTTGGTTGCGCCCGAAAACCTCGGCGAGCTGCGCTCGCCCGCCCGGACGAGGGGTCCGGGCCTGCGTAGTTGCCGGAGCTACGTCCTTCCGCAATACTTCTCGTGCTGCTCGTAAATAAAATTGTCAGTCATGCCTGCGATGTAGTCGCAAATCACACGCGGTAGCGATTCCTGCTCCGCCTTCTCCTGATAGCTCTGCGGCAGGCTTTCTGGTTCCGCCATCCAGAAGTCGAAGAGCTGGCGAATAACGCGCTCCGCGTCGTCCTTTTCCGGATTCAGCGCGGCGCTGAAGTAGAGATTCTGATAAAGAAACTCCTTGGTGCCGCGCCTTTCTTCTTCCACCGCGGGACTGAACGTGGCCAGCCGCCGCGGATACGCCCGCACGTCTTCCAGGCTGCCGATGCCGGCCGCCTTGATCTGGCTCTGAAGGTTGCGAATCAGATCGCCCACCATACGATCGAGAATCCGCTTCACCGCTTCGTTGAACTTCAGCTTCTCCATGGCATTGGGATAGGCGCGCTCGGCCTCGCCATAAAAACCATCGAACCCCGGAACCCCATCGCGGATCTGCGGAAGCGTGAGCAGGCGGGCCTCATAACCGTCGTCGAGATCGGCCGTGCCGTAAGCGATTTCGTCGGCCAGGTCGATGAGCTGGGCCTCCAGCGGGGGACGCTGATCGAGCAAATATTCCGCCAGCTCGGGAAACTGCTCGACGGAATAATCGTGCGAATGCTTGATGATGCCCT
Organism: Terriglobia bacterium; assembly: GCA_963699935.1. GTDB lineage: Bacteria > Acidobacteriota > Terriglobia > Terriglobales > Acidobacteriaceae > JAIQFF01. The sequence goes on along the minus strand of CAVOVU010000006.1, from coordinate 91,635 downwards.
CGCGAACCTCGAAAGTAAGATTGAGTCCGCGGAATGCCGCGTAGCGCAGCTCGAAATCTTCTACGATGCGCAAGGCATGCAGGTTGTGGTCAAAGAAGAGGCCGTGCTCACGCATGAGGGCGTCCAGCGCTTTTTCGCCGGCGTGCCCGAAGGGCGGGTGGCCGACGTCGTGAACCAGGGCGAGGGCTTCCACCAGGTCCACATTAAGGCCAAGCTGGCCGGCGATGGTGCGCGCAATTTGCGCCACCTCGAGGGTGTGAGTCAGCCGGTTGCGAAAATGATCGGAGAAACGCCGGGTAAAAACCTGGGTCTTGGCCTCCAGCCGGCGGAACGCGCGGGAGTGAATGACCCGGTCGCGGTCGCGCTGGAAATCATTGCGATAGGGGTGCTGGGGCTCGGGAATGCGGCGTCCGCGCGATTGCTCCACCCGCACGGCGTAGTCGGCCAGCATAGGGAAAGTTTAGCATTGGGCAGCCTGATGCAGGCGCGAACGTCCCGCTCGTACGTCCGCAATACTGCCCTCTCAGGTCTGACAAATTTTTGGGTGTTTTATGTCTTCCGGGGTCCGTTAGTAACGAAAACTACGATTGCTGACGCCTGCACGGGCGGGACGCTCGCGCCTACCTTGTGTCGCTCAGCTGCAAACGCATCTCGTTGGTCGCTTCGAATCCCAGGCTTTCATAGAGCGGCCGGCCTTTATCGCTGGCGTGCAAAGTAACATGCACGAACTTCTCTTCCCGGCACCAGTCAATCATGGTCAGCATGAGGCGGCGGGCAATGCCCTGGCGGCGATATGGGGGATCGGTGTACATGTTGAGAATCGTCGCGCGGCGGCATTGGCCATCATAGGGGTGGCTGGGCCACGGACTGATCAAGACCACGCCTCCGGCCACGACTTGTTCTCCCGCGCACGCCAGCCAGCCCTTCAACGTGCCGTTCGCCAGCGCAGCGGCCAGATAGGGCGTGCAGGTCGAAATCATCGCAGACAGGGCCGCGGGGTCGTTGTAGCCCATATCTTCGTACATACCCTGGCGCTGACGCAGCAATGCAGGAACGTCATTGAGCGTGGCCGGCCGAATGAGCACGTCACTCATTGGTTTTCTCCAGATTTGTGGGTCTCGCGATATGACTTATCAGAATACAAAAAGAAAGCCGAGCTTGCGCTCGGCCCGGACGGGTTGAAACCCGTCCCCACACGATCCATGTTGAACTACTTGTTCTCGGAGTCTTCCTTGGCCAGCTTCATCTTGGCTGATTCGAGTTTCTTCTGCACCCGGGCCAGGTCATTCTGATCGACTTCGGCAGCCACAGTCTTGTTCCACTCGGAGATGGCGCGCTCCCAGTGGGCCGCGGCCAGCTTGAGGCGGCCCGTCTTCTGATAAAGGTCGCCGAGGTGGTCCTGCACTGTCGGATCGGTCCCGATGCGCTGCGAGGCCTTGATCAGTGTATCTTCCGCGGTCTCGTACTTGCCCAGTTTGAAGTAGGCCCAGCCCAGCGAATCGAGATATGCGCCGTTGGCGGGATCGAGATCGACTGCTTTCTTGATCAGGCCGAGAGCCTCGTCCAGCTTGATCCCGCGGTCGGCCAGCATGTAGCCGAGATAGTTCAGCGCGGTCGCATTCTGGGGATCGCCGGCCAGGACTTTGCGGAACATCTCTTCCGCCGGATCATATTTCTTCTGGCGCTCGTAGGTCGAGCCGCGCAGGAAGTACACATATTGCTTGTCTTCGTCCTTGGTCGAGAGCTGCTCCGCTTTGTCGAGGGCCGCTTCGGCCTCGGGCCAGCGTTTCAGACGGCTGTACATCTGGGAGAGCGTGATGTAAACGTCGCGGTCTTCCGGCGTCCCCTTGAGCAGCGATTTGACCTGCTGCAACCCGGCATCCGGCTGGCCCATGTCGGAAAGCTGGGCAGCATACACCATCTTCAGGCTGCGATTGTTGGGCAGCTTCTGCACCGCTTCCTTGGCGGTGTCCGTGGCCTGCTGCCACTGCTTGGCCTCGCGGTAGGTATCGATGATCTGCTGGTAGCCGCGTTCGGCATTTTCGTCGCCCAGCACCAGCATTTTTCTGAAAGTCTCGATGGCCTGAGAATCATTCTTGTTGTCGCGATAAATCGTTCCCAGCCGTTCCAGAAAGACCGACCGGTTGTTTTTCTCCGCCTGGGTGTAGCTGTTGTCGGTCTTCTCAGTTTTCTTGAGCAGGTCCTGCAATACCTGGATGGCCTCGTCGTAGCGGCCCTGGGCCTGGTACACCGCGGCCATGTTGTAAGGGACCTCGATCGAGTCCTGCACCATCGATCCGGCCTTCTTCAGGCTGTCCAGCGCCAGGTCGAACTTGCCGCTCTTGCGATAGATTTCCGCCATGCGCAGGTAGGTTTGCGCATCCTCGGGATTCGCGTCGGCAATGATTTTGTACTGCTCCAGCGCGGCGTCGGTCTGGCCGTCATTCATCAGGTTCTGGGCCAGGCCACGGATGGCGTCCAGATTATCGCGGTCGAGTTCAATCGCCTTCCTGTAGGCGGTGATCGAGTTCTTGTACTGCTTCTGTTGTTCGTAGGTGTAGCCGAGAGCCGAATAAAGCTTGGCCGAACGGGAGGCGTCCGGGATGGAACTCAGCACTTCGCCGGCGCGAGCCGTATCACCTTCCTCGTTGTAGAGGTAGGCCAGCGTGGTCACGGCTTCTTCCGAATCAGGTTCCAGCTTGACCGCGGTCTTGAACTCGCCTTCAGCCTTCTGCAGATCATTGTTCAGGCGGTAGAGGCGTCCCAGCAGAAGGTGATCGTCCACACTGTCGGGTTCGATCTTGATGATCTGTTCGTACTGGTCGATGGCCAGCTTGAGAACGTTCTGCGAGCCCTGCCCGGCCTGCACGTCACCCAGCGAGCGCAGATAGATCCGGCCCAGCAGCTTGTGGGCTTCCAGGTTGTTGGGATCGCGCTTGAGAATGTCCTGGGCTTCGAGGACGGCGTCCCGAATGCGGCCGGTCTTGGCATAGAGCTCAGCCAGCGCGGAAGTCAGATACTCGGAAGTAGGGTCGGCGTCGATTGCCTGCCGGTACTCTTCGATGGCTTTATTGGCCAGCTCGCTACGGCCGTACACCGCCACCTGCTCCTCGTACATATGGGCCAGCGTGTAGTGGTAATACGCCGCCGCCTTGTCGAGCTTGCGGGGTGCGGACGCGGGAGTTGCTTTGGAATCTCCAGCCGGGGTCTGCTCCGCGGAAACAGCAGGGATGACCAGCAACAGAATAAGAGTGCAGTAAATACTTTTCATCGAGAACCTTCGGCTTCCCTGAAGCATAGCGGTTGGATGCCAAACCGCTGCCGGCGGGTGCTTTTCATATTGTAAACCGTGCTGGCGCAAGGGGGTGAAAAAGCACAATGCGGAACCGGGCCGGTAATGATCGGAAGTACAGGGACTAACAGAATTGACAGTTGTCGGATTTACGAATTTACGGATTGTAAAGACTTGTTATGAAAGGTGTCATCCTGAGCGAAGTATCGCCTTCGCCCAGGATGACAGCGGGCGATATTCTAGTGCCGGAAGTGCCTTACACCAGTAAAGATCATGGCCAGCCCCAGCCGATCGGCGGCTTCAATGACCTCCTGGTCGCGGACCGATCCGCCGGGCTGAATGATCGCCGTCGCCCCTACCTTGGCGATTTCCTCCACTCCGTCGGGAAAGGGAAAGAACGCATCGGAAGCGGCCACGGTTCCCTGCAACGGCAGGACCGCCTTCATGGCGCCGATCTTGCAGGAATCCACCCGGCTCATCTGGCCCGCGCCGACGCCCACGGTCTGCCCATCGCGTGCGTAGAGAATGGCGTTCGACTTCACATGCTTGGAAACCTTCCAGGCAAATAACAGGGCGCGCTTTTCCTCCGGCGTTGGTTGCCGCTTGGTCACCACATTGAGGTCGGATTCCTGGAGCACGCGGGTATCGGTATCCTGCACCAGAATCCCGCCGGAAACATTCTTCAGCACCCACTTCTGCGGAGCGTGGCTGATTTCCACCAGGCGCAGGTTCTTCTTGGCGGCAAACTTGGCTTTGGCGGCATCATCGAAACCCGGGGCCGCGATGACCTCGAGAAAAAGCCTGGCCATTTCTTCCGCGGCCTCGCCATCCACCACCCGGTTTACACCGATCACGCCCCCGAAAGCTGACACCGGATCGCATTCCAGCGCTTTCCGGTATGCCTCAGCCAGGCTCTTGCCGGTGGCCGTACCGCACGGATTGGTGTGCTTGATGATGGCGCAGACGGTCTGCTCAAACTCCTGGGCCAGGTCCCATGCCGCCTGCAGATCCACGATGTTGTTGTAGGAAAGTTCCTTGCCCTGGACCTGGCGGCCGTTGGCCACTCCGCTCCCTGAGCCGTCGCTGTACATCGCAGCCTTCTGGTGGGGGTTCTCGCCGTAGCGCAGGTCCATGAGTTTGCTGAACGAGAGGCGCAGGTTCTGGGGAAAACCGCCTTCCGGATGAAACTCAAAATGGCCATTGGCGCTGACCCGCTCCAGAGTGGACGCGATGGCCGAATCGTACGCTGCCGTGGTGGCGAAAGCCTTCTGCGCCAGGCGCCACTTGGTGGCTGCGGAGAGGACACCGCCCGATGCGGCCATCTCTTCGGCCAGCGCGTTGTAATCAGCGGGCGAGGTCACAACCGCAACGTCCTGAAAATTCTTGGCGGCGGAGCGGATCATCGAGGGTCCGCCAATATCGATGTTCTCGATCAGATCTTCAAAAGGCACGCCCGGCTTGGCTGCGGTTTTCTCGAAGGCGTAAAGATTGACCACCACCATGTCGATGGCTTGAATGCCGTGCTCGGCAACAGCGCTGCGGTGCGAAGCCATGCCGCGCCGGTGCAGGATGCCGCCGTGCACTTTGGGATGCAGTGTCTTCACCCGCCCGTCGAGCATCTCGGGAAAACCCGTGAGTTCGGAAATGTCCTTCACGCCGATTCCGGAGTCGCGCAGCAGCTTCGCTGTGCCTCCGGTCGAAATCAGTTCCACGCCCAGGCCGGCAAGTTTGCGGGCAAACTCCACCAGCCCCGTTTTGTCAGTCACGCTGAGGATGGCACGCTGGATCTTCGTCTGGGTCGCGGACATGGCAGACCTCGAATGAACTGGGAATGTGCCTGGGAAAGGCAGGAAGAAATTCTAACAGGGGCAGTCGTCGGTCGTCAGTCTTCGGTCGTCAGCCCAACGTAGCCTGACAGCCGGCGAGACGCCGGCGCTACAGACGACTGACAAGGGAAATGAATGTGCAAGGGCTGACGACTGATGACCGACGACCGAAGACTAAGTCTTCGCCTTGGCCTTGAGCTTTACCTGGCCACTCTGCATTTCGACGGTGTACTCGACCAGTTCGCAGCCGTACTGTTTGCGGATTTGCTCGGTCTTTTTCTGCACGAACGACGCAAAGCTGTCCAGGTTGCCGGAGACGGCTTCGCCTGACCTCTTTTTCGCATCCGTCAGCGCCTGGTAGAGCTTTTGCACCTTGTCGCGTTCGGCGCGGGCATCGCCACACTGCATGCTGAAGGGCTTGGCCTCGACCGCCTCTGAGGCCGCGGCGGCCGCCGCCGCGTGGCCTACTCCGTAAACTTTGTGCTCGGGCTCATGCTCCTCCACACGCACGCCCTGGACTGAGAGCAACGCGTCCTGGGGACGGCGGTAGCCTTCTTCACGAATGCGGTTCTTTTTGCGCCACAGATCGCTGTAAATGGCATAGCGTTGCGCAATCTCGTTGTAGCGGAAGCGTTGTGAAAAGCTCATGCGCCCGCCGTCGCTGAACTTGCGCAGCAACGAGAGCACCTTCCACTCAACGTCGGTAGGGGGCCGCTTGGTCGGATTGCTGAAATAGATCTCGTACTCGATCTTCAGCCGGCGCAGCTGCGTGTCGAGCAGCGTCAGTTCTTCGTCGATGGTCACCCGGGATTCTCCACAGACAGTCTAGGGGTTAGCCGGCGCGGGAACGAGATTCCCATTGGCCACAAAAGGGATGGAACGAAAGTACCCAAAGGCAGCCGTCGGGCGTCGGACCTCGGGCGTCAGCACCGCGACGGTCGGCACCCAGCCGTCCTCCAGGCACGAGGATCAATGAAATCGTCGAAGACTTGCTGAGGGCAGACGTCTGAGGTCTGAGGTCTGAGGTCTGAGGTCTGAGGTCTGAGGTCTGACGTCCGCTTCTCTACTTCGCCGCCATCTTCTTGACCATGGCCAGCACCAGCTTGCGGTCGCTGTCATTAAGGCTGACGGCGTAGCGGCGAATCTGGCTCAGGAAGCGGACTTCATCGTCAGACAGTTGCGGGAGGTTCTTCGAGCCGTTGCTGTGGCCAGACTCGGAAAAGAACTGCGACAGCGCGATTTCCATGGCGCCGGCAATCTTGGCCAGCGTATCGAGCGAAGGAATGGTGTGGCCGTTCTCCACCCTGGACAGATAGCAGCGCAGCAGGCCGGTGCGCTTTTCGATGTCTCCCTGGGACATGCCTTTTTGCAGACGGTAGTTGCGGATGGTCTCGCCGATGTTCATAGAGAAAGCAACCAAAGCAGACCCCCGAGGATGACGTGCATAGTAACCAGAGTAGTACCTTCTGGCAAGAGGAATTTCGTTGCACCACAATCGGTGATGGAGTAAGTCAGCGAACTCCATCCCGGAACTTTTTCAGGAGGCCCGCCGGACAGATTTCAAAGAGCAGGTTCTCCGTAGCTAGGGCGTCTCGCCCTCGCCTTTAAAGCTCCAATTCCATATACAGCGCCCCGTCAATCGGATTAGCGCGGTAAGCTTCAATCTCCACGAAACCCAGCCGCCGGTACATTGCCACCGCATTGGGCATTACGGGCTCGACGGTATCGAGGCGCATCTTCCGGTATCCGATCCTCCGGGCTTCCCCGATCACGGCTTCCGCCAGCACGCGTCCCAGGCCCTTGCCGCGAAATGGGGAGCGCAGATAGAGCCGCTTCATCTCGCAGATGCCAGACTCCAGTTTGTGCAGCGCGACACAGCCGGCCAGACGACTGCTGTATTCAGCCACCAGCAGCCGGCCATCCGGCGGAGCATAACCTCCAGGAAGGCCGGCAAGTTCCTGATCGAAACTTTGAAAGCACAAACTGAATCCGAGCGATTGGGCGTACTCCTGAAAAAGCTCACGTGCCTGGGCAACCTGGGTGGGCGATTCGGCCTGCCTCAGGGTAAGTCTGGGATTTCCCACGATGTCGTTCCTTCCAAACTCCTATGCGGCGAGCGAGCCAGAAGCAGGTCCCTCCGTTGCGCTGCGCTCCGGTCGGGATGACAGACCTCGATGACGGTTGCAGCTTCAGGCCTATCCCATCAGCATGCCGCCGTTCACGTTCAACACGTGCCCGGTAATGTATGAAGCTTCTTCCGATGCCAGAAACGCCACGGCGTTCGCGACCTCGTCGGGCGTGCCTACGCGCCCCAGCGGGATCATCTTCACCGCATTCTGCTTGAACTCGTCGCCCAGTCCGGAAGTCATGGCGGTTTCGATGAAGCCCGGAGCCACGGCGTTACAGGTAATGTTGCGCGAGCTGACCTCGCGGGCAATGGCCATGGTCAGCCCGATCAGTCCGGCTTTTGAGGCGGAGTAGTTGGCCTGGCCGGCCTGGCCGGTCTGTCCGAAAATCGAAGTGATGTTGATGATCCTGCCCCAGCGTTGCTTGAGCATCGAACTGATCGCCTGCTGGGTGCAGAGATAGGCTGAGGTCAGGTTGGTATTGAGGACAGCATCCCAATCGGCGCGCTTCATGCGCATGACCAGCTGGTCGCGGGTAATTCCGGCATTGTTCACCAGGATGTCAATCTTCCCCAGTTGGGTGATGGCGGCCTTGAAGGCAACCTTGATTTGTTCCTCGTCGCTGACGTCCAGGGGGAACGCTGTGGCAGTGCCTCCCGCCGCCGCGATTTCAACCGCCAGTTCCTGCAGCTTTTCCTGGCTGCGCGCGGCCAACGCCAGTGTGGCCCCGGACCGGGCAAGCTTCAGCGCGCAAGCCCGGCCGATGCCTTGCGACGCACCCGTCACCAGCGCAACCCGGCCTGCAAGAGTCATGGATTCTCCTCACCCAATGGAACCGTGGAATTATAACCGGGACCAATGTGGGCGCGAGCGCCCACGCTCGTGCAGCGGTCGCAAACCTCGGCATCAGTTCGCGGCATCGCGAAAACCACGAGCGCTCGGCGGACAGCCGAGGGCGGCTGTCCCGAGCGGGACGCTCGCTGCCTCACTACGCCGCGAAACAGATATCGCAATACCGGCGGTGCCAGGATCGTGGTCACGGCGGTCATAAACACCACAATGGCATAAGTTGAAGGCAGGACGATCTGCGATTGCAGTCCAACCAGCGCGACAATCAGCGCCACTTCGCCGCGCGGCATCATGCCCACTCCAACCTGCAACGCGCTCAACCGGCCCTCGCGCCAAAGCGGCAGTCCGCATCCCACCACCTTGGAAATGATGGCCAGCAGCGAAATCACAATCGCGGCCCACAAAATGTTTCCCGTAAACAGATGCACGTTGAGACGCGAGCCGATGGTGAAAAAGAAGAATGGCGCCAGAAACTCGGTGATGCCCCCCACCCGCGGGCGCAGGTCCCAGCGGGGAGCGTAGTCGGCAAACATCAGGCCGGCGAAAAAAGCGCCGATGATGGCAGCCATGCCGATCTTCACCGAAAGCCATGAAAGGAACAGACAGAGCGCCAGCGCAACAATCAGGGGAGCATGCTGGGTGGAGAGGCGATCCATTCCCGGCTGGATTCTGCGCACAATCCGCGGCGCCACAAAAATCATGAACAGGGCGAAGGCCGCTGCTTCGACGACAAGGACGCCGAGGTGCAACCACTCCAGCCCGCCGCCCGAAGCCATGCCGGCCACAATCGCCAGCAGCACCATCCCCAGAATGTCATCGAAGACGGCCGCGCCCATGATGATCCTGGCAGTGCGCGTCGCCATCACATGCAAGTCGCCCAGCACGCGCGCGGTGATTCCCACGCTGGTGGCCACCATGGCCGCGCCCACGAAAATGGCTTCACTGGAGGCGTCGCCGCGCCATTTCATGTAAGCGAATCCCAGAACGAATGGGGCCACGATGCCGGCAACTGCCACCAGCAACGCCTTGCGCCCCACCCGGATCAGATCGTGCGGGCTGGTCTCAAGGCCGGCGCTGAACAGGACAAAGATCGCGCCGATTTCCGCGACGGAATGGATAGTGTCACTGGGATTGATCCAGCCCAGGGCAAATGGTCCAAGTACAGCTCCGGCCAGAATCTCGCCCAGGACAGACGGCAGCCGCACCCGTTCAAACAGCTCTCCCACCACCTTTGCGGAAACGAAAATGGCAAGAAGCTGTAGTAGCAGCTGATCAGGACCGTGCGGCATGACTGCACCGCAGCATATGGGAAATCAGGTTCGAGTCGCAAGGAATCGAATTCAATGCAGGCGCCAGCGTCCCGCTCGTGCAGGGACCAGATATCACGGGGGGGAGAGCCGCCGGGGCTGTCCGGCGGAGCACAGCCGTTTTCTTACCAGGAAATGCCGTCGCGCCGCGCTCGACCGCTCGAGCGGGCCGCTCGCGCCTACATCCGGCTCATCACTTGATGTGACAAGTCGCCAGTCCGCGCTTTTCCAGATACTGCTGGTGGTAGTCCTCTGCGGCATTGAATGTCACTGCCGGCACGATCTGGGTCACGATCGGCTTCTTGAAGCGGCCCGATTTCTCCAGTTGCTCCTTGGATAGCTTGGCTTCGCTTTCCTGCTCCGGAGAGTGAAAGAAGATCGCGGAACGGTATTGCGATCCGTAGTCGGGGCCCTGGCGGTTGAGCTGGGTGGGATCGTGGTTCTCCCAGAATACTTCCAGCAATTTCTCGTAGGAAAGTTTCGCGGGATCGTACTCCACCTCGACCGCCTCGGCGTGGCCGGTGCGATCGCTGCAGACGTCCTTATAGGTGGGATTGGCGAAGTGCCCGCCGGTGTAGCCAACCCGGGTTCCCGTGACCCCTGGCAATTGGCGGAAAGTGGCTTCAACTCCCCAGAAACAGCCCGCGGCAAAGGTGGCTTTGGCCATGAAAAACTCCTCTTCTGTAAGGATTGATTATAGCGACATTACATTAGATGAATTGGCGCACGGAAAGTAGCAGGAGGATCCCCACCGGGTGCCTGCGATTTCGAGTTTGCAAACCGCTCGAGTCGGCATAGTATGGCTGGCCTCAGTTCGCCTTCGCGGAGAAAAAGACATGATCTTCATGAGTGTGAACCTGTGGTCAGTACTGGTCGCAGCCGCTGCCACAATGGTGGTGGGATTTCTCTGGTATTCGCCACTGCTCTTTGCCCGTCCCTGGATGGTCGCCATGGGCTACGATCCAAACGACAAGGCAAGAATGGAAGCCATGCAGAAGAGCGCAGGCAAGAGCTACGCCATTTCTTTCATCGCCGCCCTGGTGTCGGCTTTGGTCCTGGGCAAGATTGTTCAGATCACCACGGTGAATAGCGCGCTCTACGGCATGAAAATCGGGTTTGCGATCTGGCTGGGTTTTGTGACCACGGTGCAGCTCACCGCCAAGCTGTTCGGAAACCAGTCCACCCGGCTGTATCTGATCAACACCGGCTATCAGTTGGTCTGCTATCTGGTGATGGGCGCAATTCTGGCGGTCTGGCCGCGGTGAATCAGTCGTCGGTCGTCAGTCTTCAGTCGTCAGAAAAGCTTTGGCTGACGACTGAAGACCGACGACTGACGACTGTCACTCCACCATGCCCCCGGTCAGTTCCGCCAGGCGCGCGATGTGGCGCTCCGCGCACCAGGTTTCCAGTTCGGCGGCGATCTTCTCGGTTGCCACCGGGTCCCAGTAGCTGGCGGTCCCGATCTGCACCGCGCTCGCCCCGGCCAGCATGAACTCCACAATATCAGCGGCGGTCGAGATTCCACCCATCCCGATGACGGGGATATTCACCGCGCGCGAAGCGTCATAAACCATGCGCAGGGCAATCGGCTTGATGGCGGGCCCCGACAGCCCGGCGGTCACGTTGGCGATGCGTGGCTTGCGAGTCTCCGGGTCGATGGCCATGGCCACGAACGTGTTCACCAGCGAGATGGCGTCCGCCCCGGCTTCCTGGGCCACGCGTGCCATCAGCGCAATGCTGGTCACGTTGGGTGAAAGCTTCACAATCAGCGGGCGGCGCGAGATCCGCTTAGCGGTATTCACGACTTCATCCAACGCTCGCGGATCGCTGCCGAACTGGATGCCGCCCGAGACCGTGTTGGGACACGACACGTTCAGTTCGTACGCGGCAATGTCTTCGCCTTCATTCAGGATTTCAATGGTGCGCTCGTACTCTTCGCGGCTGTAACCGAACACGTTGGCGAAGACTACGATATTTTTCATTTTGCGCAGCCTGGGCAGCTTCTCATCGATAAACGCGCGCGCGCCGATATTCTGCAGTCCAATCGCATTGAGCATCCCTGCCGGGGTTTCATAAAGGCGGGGAGGCGGATTTCCCGCCATGGGCTGGGCCGAGAGTCCCTTCACCACAAAACCGCCAAGCCTGCTGAGGTGGACCACATCCTCGAACTCAATGCCATAGCCGAACGTCCCGCTGGCGGCGATGATTGGATTCTTCAGCTGAATGCCGGCAACGCTGACGGAAAGATCGGGAGCGGCCGGAGCGGCGGGAGAAGTCATCGCGGGCCCTCCGCCACGACCCGGTCAGCCTTCTTCACCGCAACCATTTTGTTGGCGGCTTCAGCTGTTGAGCCGGCGGCCGGCCTGAACCCACGCCTCTCCACGTCAGGCGAGCTCCGCTCCTCCCGCTCGCCTCCACGGGCCGAGCCTGGGACGCGCCGCGGAGGAGCCAGCGCCTCGGTCAGCACCCGCCCGATGGCATGCGAAGGAGCGTTGATGCCCAGCAGCGAAGCCAGGGTCACCGCCAGGTCCACCGGTTCGGCATGAGTCCGGTAGGTTCCCGCCTGGAAGGGAAGGCCGTAGAAAGCCAGGGGGACGTGAGTATCGTAGGTATAGGGCGAAGCGTGGTCTGTGCCGCTGGTGACGCCGATGGTGTACGGGACCGGGACCCCCAGCACGTACCATCCGCCCAGCGGAGAGTAGCTGTGCAGATACTTCAGCCCGGCTTCGTTATTGGGCACGTCCCCGCGCTCCAGCTGCGAACGCGTGTAATAGGCCCGCAGGCCCGCCTGTTTGAGGGCCTCTCCCACGGCGCGTTCGGCGTCTTCTTCTTTGATTTTCACGGCCGCGAACGCCTCTGAGTTCACCCACGCCAGAGGGTAGTCAATATCTTTTACATATTCAGCGGAATGTGAGAAGCGGGCCGACAGGGCGCTATTCACCTGCCCTTTCATTTTTTCGGGCGAGAACCCTGCCGCCGGCAAATGCATTCTGGCCGCCACCGCGGGCAAGGGTGCAACTCCGTGATCGGCGGAGAGGGCGATCCATACATTGGCCAACCCCATCTGGTGCCCGAGAAACTCGAAGAAGCCCGCGAGTTGCCGGTCCATGGCAAGCGCCATGGCCTGCATCTCCGGGGAATCCGGCCCCACCTGGTGGCCAAGAATATCGTTGGCTGACAGGCTCACGATCAGAAGATCAGTGGCGGGGCCGCTTCCCAGCTTCTCGTATGTGATCAGCTCGCGCGCGAATTCAAATTCGTAGTCATTGGCGAACGGTGTCGAGCCGACCAGTTCGTAAAAGCTGCCCGCCTTCCCTTCACCGGGCCTGGTGCTGCGGAGGATCTTGCCGTCGCTGTCTTTCCACTCCTGGTTCAGATACTTGTCCACCCGCTTGCTGTTGTTGAAATCCTGCGCCCATTTGGGAAGGTCGCTGCGATAGTAGGTGGAAGTAATCCAGGTTCCGGTCTTCTGGTCGATCCAATAGGCGCCGTCGCCGGCAAAGCCAGCAGGCAGGATGGCGGCGCGGTCTTTTAATGCGATCCCGAAAACCCGCGCCTTCCCCCGGGTGGCGAGCTTGAGTTCGTCACCCAGCGTGTCGGCGAGCAGGTTGTGGGGCGAAGCGCCGGTGCCGCCACCGCTGATACCGACCAGTTTCGTCGCGCTGTCCTCAACCGAGGTCACCAGCCGTTTCTTTGCCGGCTCCCACCATTCGTTGGCCATGATGCCGTGGCCGTTCGAATACGCCCCGGTTACCAGAGTCGCATGCCCGGGCCCCGTGCGGGTGTTGGCGTAGTCGTAGTTGCAGTCCGTAAAGTCGGCGCCATGGTCGAGCAGCAGGCGGAACCCGCCTTCTCCCCACTGATCGCGATAGCGCTCCAGGTAGTCGCCGCGAAACTGGTCGATCACGACGATGACGACCAGCTTGGGACGCGCGTTATAAGCGGAACCGAAGCCCGTGGCAGTAAGGCCGAGGCAGAGCAGAACCCCCAGGATCGAGCAGCGCAGAGAGGATCGCATTTGCGGGGTAGTTTACAGCGTGGGACACGCCAGACCAAATATGGGACCAGCCGACGTGGGGACTGCCCGCCCTCGGCTGTCCAGTCGAACAAGGCTCGACCGGTGTTGTCAGGACATACAGACAGAATGCGGTCAAGGCGTCAACGCCGGACAGCTCGTCAGAGTCAGGCAATGATCCCGCGAGCGTGGGCTTCGTCGCCTCGCCCAGAGACAATGGCGCCACGTGCATTCCTCGCCTCTTTTTCGATACAGTAGTTAGCTCCCATGCTTGATCTCAACTTTGTTCGCGACAACCTGCCCCTGGTGGAAGAAAAACTGCGCCAGCGCGGTATGGATCCGGCCCATGTGCTGAAGGATTTCCATCAGGTGGACACGCAGCGCCGCCACGCCATCACCGAGGCCGAAACCCTGAAAGCCCGGCGCAACCGCGCCTCCGAAGACATTGCCAGGCTAAAAAAGAGCGGCCAGGATGCCAGCGCGCAGATTTCCGAAACCAAAGAATTGCGCGAACAGATCCAGCTGCGCGAGAAAGCGGCGGAAGAGTTCGAAGCCAGTCTGCAGAACATTCTCACCGGCATCCCCAATCTGCCGCACGAAAGCGTGCCCGTGGGAAAGACTCCCGAAGACAATGTCGAAGTCCGGCGCTGGGGCACGCCGCCCCAATTCGATTTCACGCCCAAGCCGCACTGGGAACTGGGCGAAGAACTGGGCGTGCTCGATCTCGAACGCGCCACCAAACTCTCGGGCGCGCGCTTCGCCGTGTACTGGGACCTGGGGGCACGGCTGGAGCGGGCGCTGGCCAATTTCATGCTCGACCTGCACACCCGCGAACACGGCTACACCGAGGTGCTGCCGCCTTACCTGGTGAATTCCGAGTCCATGTATGGCACCGGGCAGTTGCCCAAATTCGCTTCCGACCTTTTTCGTGTTCCTCACGGCGAAAAAGATTTATGGCTGATTCCGACCGCCGAAGTGCCGGTCACCAATCTTTACCGCGACGAAGTGCTCGATGCATCACGCCTGCCGCTTTCGCTCACCGCCTACACTCCGTGCTTCCGCAGCGAGGCCGGCTCGTACGGAAAAGACGTGCGCGGCATCATCCGGCAACACCAGTTCCAGAAGGTCGAACTGGTCAAATTTGCCCGGCCCGACACTTCTTACGAGCAATTGGAGAAGCTGACTCACGACGCCGAGGAAGTCCTGCAAAGACTCGGTTTGCATTACCGCGTAGTCGCGCTTTCCACCGGCGACATGGGCTTCTCATCGGCCAAGACTTATGACATTGAAGTGTGGCTGCCGGGGCAGCAGTTGTTCCGGGAGATTTCATCGTGCTCGAACTTCGAATCCTTTCAGGCACGGCGGGCGAATATTCGTTACCGCCCCGAAGGAAAGAACAAGACCGAATTTGTCCATACCCTGAACGGCAGCGCACTGGCGGTGGGGCGCACCTGGGTGGCGATCGTGGAAAATCTCCAGCAGGCCGACGGCAGCGTCCTGGTCCCAGAAGTGCTGCAAGCGGCCATGGGCACGGATCGCATCCGGCCCAGGAAATTCTAGTTGTGCATCGGTTGTGGTCTGGTTTAGTGTGGCCGCGGGCGACCTCGCCCCGCGCTCAGCCGGCCCTGCCGGGCGCGTTTGCCAGGCCCAACCGCCAAAGCCTAGACTTGGAAGCGACTTGATGGGAAAAGACTTGACCGAAGCCCGAATGACGACCACCATTGGCGACACGCCCGTCGTGCCCATGTCCAGGATCTGGCGCACAATTCGCGACTTCATTCTGTGGTCTTATGAGCGTGGCACCCTGCAGTATGACGTGATGGTGACCCTCATTCTGCTGTTCGTCTTTCTCTCGCCCTTCTGGATCGACTTCCACGATAAACCGGTGGAACGCAATCCGCATCCAATCGGGGTAGTTGTAACTCCGGATCCGGGCGGCGGATTCATCTACCAGATTGAAGGTTCGGCCGTGGCGGCGACGGATGACCCGGCGGTACGGCAAGAGCTGCTGCGGATTGTCGAACCCATCGCCGGCGAAGTCAGCATCACCAGGTACGATGCAGTGCGTGATCGTCAGGGCCATGTGCTGACTTACAAGGTGTGGGTGCAAAAGGAGTAGCCATGGGGCTACCACTGTGCCCGGCGAGGCAAATATGAAATGGGGCGTGCAGACACTGTGCCGGTGGTCTCTGGCGGTGGTCTGCCTGGGCACCCTGGTCGGGGTCGCGGCCACCGCCGATTCCGCGCCGGATCCCGCCCTGGATCGAGTTCTGGCCCAAATGGACAGCGCCGCGGAAAAATTCCGCACCACCGAAGCCAGCGTCGTCTGGGACCAATATCAAAAAGTCGTCGATGAACACGAAGAACAAAAAGGGAAAGTGTATTTCCGTCACGGCAATGATAATGAAGTCCAGATGGCCGCCGATATTACCGATCCGGACCAGAAATATGTCCTCTTCAACGGCTCCAAGATCCAGGTGTACCAGCCTAAAATCGACCAGGTCACGGTTTATAACACTGGAAAGAACCGGGAAGCCTTCGAGAGTTTCCTGGTGCTGGGCTTCGGCGGCGGTGGACACGACATGCTTAAGTCCTTTGATGTTAAATATTTGGGGAGCGAGACCGTGGACGGTACACCAGCTGCCAAACTAGACCTGGTGCCCAGGACGGTCAACGTGCGCAACAATGTTGACCACATCGTCCTCTGGATTGACCCGAGCCGGGGAATTTCGCTGCAACAGCAGTTTTTCTTCGGCAACTCGGGCGACTATCGCCTGGCAAAATATTCCGACATCAAGATGAACGAAAAAATCCCCGACTCCGTTTTCAAGCTCAAAACCACGGGCAAGACCAAATTTGTATCGACCCAGGGTTAAAGAAGGCCGAAAGCCCGGCCCGAAATCTTCACAATTTGGGGGCTGAAAACCGCCAGCGGAGCGTTATACTCAAATTGCGCCTTCATATTGGTTGAGGAACTTTCAGAAATCGACTCCGGATACCCGAATTGCATGGCCAAGGTTTTTACGATCCCGGTTCCTCCCAGTATTGGGCGCAAACGCCGTGAGCGCACGGCTGACCCGCGTTACGTGGACGGCCAGCGCCTGCTGGTGGAAGCCATGAAATACCTGGCGCAGGCCGATCCTGTTGCCAACCGCGGCGCCATCGAGCTCCTTTCCGAACACGTCCGCACCCGCTTCCGCATGAGCGATTCCCCGCTCAGCTAGGGTCGGTTGATTTCCTCGACAAGAAAAAAATCGCTGGCCAGGATGAAAAATCCGAATCAGCAAGAGCCGGTGCAAGGCCGCGCGGTTTTCAAATTCAGGTGGAGAATCTAAGCTGTCAGTGCCCATTCGTGAATTTGCTGACAGCTGAAAGCTGACGGCTGATAGCTCATCTATGACCGCCAGTCAGCAGCAGACAACAATCCAAACGCGTCTTGTACAGTGATTTCTCCTTGATACTTTCCTCTCGCGCCCACTAAACTCCGACCTAATAGCGCTTGTTGTCCGACCGAATCCGAGGGGGAAGCTATGCGGCGAGAGCGGGTTTTCCAGCGAACGTTATTTCTGGTCCTCGTTGTCTGCCTGGGTGTCAGCCATTCTGTTCTGGGTCAGAGAATCACCGGCGATATTGCCGGTGAAGTCACCGACAGCACGGGCGCGGTTGTGCCCAATGTCACCGTCACGGCCGTAAACACGGGCACGAATCTGTCCCGCTCGGGCGTCACCAGCGACACCGGCGCCTTCCGTATTCCAGAGCTTCCCATTGGCACGTACCGGGTCACCGCTTCGGCAGAGGGTTTCAAGTCCGCGGTGCAGACGGCGGACGTACAGGCCGGCGCTGTCATTCAAGCCAGCTTCAAGCTGACGGTCGGTCAACGCACAGAGACCGTCGAAGTTGAAGGCACCGCGCCTCTGGTGGAACTCTCGCCCAACAACAACAACTATGTGGACAATGAAAAAATCGAAAACGTTCCGCTGAACGGGCGCGATTTCAACTCGCTGCTGGCCATCACTCCCGGCGTCCAGCGAACTCCCGGCGGCGGATTTCAGGCGATCAGCATCAACGGCAGCAAAGTCGAGTCCAACAATTATTTCATCGACGGTCTTTACAACAATGACCGTTACTACGGCGATTCGGCCATTGGCGAGACTGGGATCGTAGGCATTCCCGCCGTGTTGTTTCCTCCCGAGGCCATCGAGGAACTGAGCATTCAGGAAACGCCCTCCGCTGAATTCGGAGTCAAGGGCGGCGCGCCCATTCTGCTCAACATGAAGAGCGGAACCAACACCTGGCACGGATCCGGGACCTGGGTCAACCACAGCGGATTTGGCGATGCTTCCAACTATTTTTCCCAGGGACAGAAGACGCCCATCCATAACAACCAGTTCAACGCCACGATTGGCGGCCCCATCGTAAAAGACAAGGCCTTCATGTTCCTGTTTTACGAAGGTCAGCGTTACAACTCGCTGGCCGTGAGCAGCCGGACCGTGCCCACGCCGGATGAAATACAGGGCGCGATTGACGACATCACCCTGAATCACCTGACCGTGGATCCGGTCGGCCAGGCGCTGCTCAACTTTTTTCCCACGGACCCCAGCGGCGTGATCATCGCCAAGAGTCCGACTACGGCCAGCGCCAACACCTTCGGCGTGAAGTTCGATTACCGGCTGAACGACAAGAACTCGCTTGCTGTGCGCTACATTTTTGGTGACAGCCTGCAGAGCGCCCCGCCCTACGCCGGCCTGCCGCCGGGCCCGGGACAGCCCGCCGATTTATTCAACTCGGTGGCGCCCTCACGCGCCCAGATGGCGGGCGTGAGTTTGATCTCGAACTTCGGCACCAACAAGATTCTGGAAAGCCGGGTGGGCTTTACCCGTTTCGCCCAGTTGCTGGGCATACAGAACAAGATTGATCCCAAGAGCCTGGGCGTGGACACCGGCCCGCTCAGCCCAGCCGATTTTGGCGTGCCCTATGTATATCTCCTGCCGCTCGGTTATGGCGGCTACATCGGCGGAGTGCAGGGCTATCCCATCACCACGCGCCCCGACCAGACCTGGGATTGGTCAGAGCACTTTTCCTGGGTGAAGGGAAACCACACCGTCAAATTCGGCGGCAACTTCCAGCGCGCCTACACCAACAGCCTGCGCAACAATGCCCGCACTGGAATGCTGCTGGGATATTTCACCTACTACACCTCCATGCCTGGGGATGCGGTGCAACAATCCATCGAGGAGTTGCTGCTGGGCAAGGCTGACAATGCCAACCGCGCCTTTGGCGATACCCATCGCCACCTGGTCCAGAACTCGGTTGGGTTTTATGCCCAGGATGACTGGAAAATCAAACCGCGGCTGACCGTGAGTTTTGGACTTCGCTACGACATTTTTGGCAACCTGCGCGACCGCGAAAACGTTGCTGCCAATTTCTTTCCAGGAGCAGGCTTGGTGCAGGTCGGTCAGGGGATCAATCGCCTCTACCATATCGACTACAAGGACTTTGGACCCCGCGTCGGCTTCGCCTGGGACATTTTTGGGACGGGCAAGACGGCCTTGCGCGGCGGCTACTCGCTGGCCTATGACGTGCCGAATTTCGCCACTCTGGCTTCTCCGTATTCCCTGGCGGGAGCGAGCGCGGGCGCATTTACCCAGCCCAATCTCGGGCTGTTTTCGGTTTCGATTTCGGGCGACGTGGGTCTGGGAGACGCTCCGGACTCGCCCTGAATCCAGTCCGCCAACGATTCCCGGCTAGCGGCTGTTTCGATCCCGTCACCGGAGCCGGCGATTACATCTGCTTCTCCCAGGGACCGGTCTTTGGCCCCAGTCCCACGGGAGAGCCTCCCTTTGACGCCTACTCGGTCGTGCAGGATTTCAAGACTCCGCGGGCGCACAACTACAGCCTGAGCATCCAGCAGGAAATTGCGCGCAACAACGTGCTGACCGTCGGCTACTCCGGCCAGCACGGACAGGATCTCGCCATTAACCGCGACCTGAACGCCAGCCCGCTGGGCAGCGGCGGCGATGACACCGACCGGCCATTCTTCAGCCAGTTCCCCAATCTCAGACACATCGTCCAGACCACCAACCTGGGCGACTCTCAGTACGACAGCTTGCAGGCGTCCTACAACCAGCGCGACTGGCACGGCCTGGACACGGCCTACAACTTCACCTGGAGCAAATGCTTTGACGAGAGTTCTTTCAACCGCGGCGGCACTGGCGACTATCCCCAGTTGCAGAATCCTCTGAGCATCGCGGACAATCGCGGCCTCTGCGACCACGACGTCCGTCTCAACTTCAACGTCAGCGGCGTGTACTCGTTACCCACGCTGCCGCGCGTGGGCGAGCGTCTGGGCAAGGGATGGCAACTTAGCACGATCTTCACCGCCATCAGCGGACGCCCCTTCAGCGTGCTGCTGGGCGGAGGCGCCGATCCCTCGGGCCAGGGTCTCTCCGGCAGTTCGATCCGGGCGTCGTGGGATGGTACGCCGGTCAAATACAACACCCGGAATCCGAGCCAGTATGTGGTGGAGAATGTTATTCCGGACGGGACCGCCGGCGTCTTTGATCCCTGCGGCCGGCAAAACTTCGATGACACCGCGGCCAACTTCCTGAGCGGTGACATTCCGCTCTCACCTTTCTACATCCCATGTCCCGGAACCGTCGGCACTTCTCGCCGCAATCAACTCATCGGTCCCGGCCTCGCCCAATGGGACATGACGTTAATGAAGAACACCAAGATCACCGACCGCTTGAACCTGGAAATACGCTGGGAGGTTTACAACATTCTGAATCGCGGAAATTTCTACTACTTCCCGGACAACACCTTCGGCGCCAGCTTCGGTACGGTCACCAAGACCTCGGACGTGGCGGCCGGCAATCCGGTGATTGCCCAGGGCGGACCCAGGAACATGAATTTCTCGCTTAAATTCACGTTCTAGGGGCCTGCCCGGAAATCGTCGATCAATATTGTTGTCATCCCGACCGGAGCGGAGCGAAGCGAGCGCAGTGGAGGGACCTGTTGTTTCGCCCTGCGCCGCTCACATTTCGATATTCCGTGTATCTGTGACGGCAGACTAGGAATCAGCCGTGGAATTCTCAGGAAGTCTGCCTGTGCTAGACTCCCATTTTCATTCCTATGGCAGTCCGGCGCCTCGGCTATTCCTTCCTGCTGCTTCTGGTTGCGATCTCCAGTGTCGCCGCTCAGCATCCCGCTCAACCGAGGAAGACTCCGCCGCACCGCAGTTCTCCGCAGTATCCCAATATCGTCCTGATCACGCTCGACACTACGCGCGCCGACCGCATGGGGTTTCTGGGATCCAAGCGAGGACTCACGCCGCATCTGGACGCGATGGCGAAGCAGAGTGTGGTGTTCACTCGCGCCTACTCCCACGTTCCCCTGACCACGGCTTCGCACACCACAATTCTTACCGGGACTTATCCGCAGTTTAATCACGTGAATGATTTCGGCGTGCCGCTCTCCGCTCATCTCCCGTATTTGCCTGACCTGTTGCATCAGCGTGGATACCATACGGGAGCGTTTGTGGCTTCCCTGGTTCTCGATCCGCTGGATGGCACGGCGCCGGGGTTCGATCGCGGCTTTGACTTGTATGACGCCGGTTTTCATCTGCGCCGCCGGGGCGCCGATCGCTATAAGACGGTGGAGCGACGCGCCGAGGTTGTGGTCGAGCACGCCCTGCGATGGCTCAGCCAGGTGCCCGATGGACCGTTTTTCCTGTGGGTCCATTTATACGACGCGCACGATCCTTATGACCCACCGGCGCCCTTCAAGCAACGTTTTTCGGCGCAACCCTACGACGGAGAAATCGCCTACGCTGACGCCTGTGTCGGCAAATTGCTGGACGCCCTGCGTCAGCACGGCCTCTACGACGAAACCATGATTGCGGTAATGGCCGACCATGGAGAATCGCTGGGAGCGCATGGCGAGAACACTCACGGCGTGTTTCTATACGATGAAACCCTGCATGTGCCCCTGCTGATCAAGCTGCCCCTGAATCGCTGGGCGGGACGCCGCAGCGAAATTCGCGCCGGGCTGGTGGACGTTGCGCCCACTCTGCTTGCCGCCGCCGGCCTTACGCCTCCGCCGGAGATGCAGGGGCAGTCTCTGCTGGAATTTGTGCATGCGGCGCCGGATGCGAAGACGCCGCTTCACCCGACCGCCCCGCCTACGCCGAGACTGACTATCCGCATCGGGCCTTTGGCTGGAGCGCGCTGCGGGCACTGCGCAGCGGAAAGTATCTGTTTATCCAGGCCCCCGAGCGCGAACTCTACAACCAGGCCAGCCGATCCGGCAGAAATTCACAACCTGGCTGGAAGCTCGAAGGCGGTCGCTGACACGCTGGCTTCCCAGCTCGCGGATTTCCGCACTAAGACGAGCCAGACGCTGGTGGACCTGGGCAAGCCCGATCCCGAGAAACTGCAAAAGCTGCAAGCCCTCGGGTATGTCGGGTCCGATACCGCTCCGGTGCAGGACGAGAAGAAACTCACCGGGGCCGATCCCAAGACGCGAATCGAAATTGCCAACCTCCTGCACGATGCCATGTTCGATGTTGAAGACGCGCGCTACGAGCAGGCAATTCCTTTGCTGCAGCGTGCGCTCGCGGTGCAGCCTGAGATGCCGGTGGCCAATCTGCAATATGGGATCGCGCAGGCCCGGCTCAAGCATTTCGATCTGGCCATCGCACCTTTGCGGAAGGCGGTGACGGCGCAGCCCGACAATGGCATGGGGCATTACGAACTGGGGCTGGCATTATTTGAAACCGGCGACTGGAAGGGGGCGGCGCCCGAGTTCGAGGCGGCCGCGGCGCGCGCGCCCAGGTGGGCGGACGCGCATTTCTCGCTGGCCGCGGTCTATGCCCGCATCGATCGCGTCCCCGAGGCCATGACCGAACTCGATACCACTCTCGGACTCAGTCCCGATCACTATCGCGCCAACCTGCTGCGCGGCCGGATCCTCTCTTTGCAGGGAAATCCGCTGGGCGCGCTCGACAACCTGGAAAAGGCGACCCAGGTGCAGCCCGACTCCAGCGAAGCCCATTCCTTCCTGGCCGATGCCTACCAGCAGCTCGGTCGTGTAGCCGATGCGGAGCGGGAGCGCGCCGCCGCCCGCCGGTGATCACGCGGGATAGCCAGCCCCGGCTATGGGAAGGGCACGTTATAAAAGGGCACCACGTGGAAGGGCACGACTTCAGTCGTGCCACATCGGGCAGAAGTTAGTGCGGCTTTAGCCGCTGGGGTTTGCTTTTCCCCGGTGGTTCAAGCGAATCCCCAGCGCGTGTCTCGCCAGTCTTGCGCGAGCAGCAAACCGCAGGCGCTAAAGCGCGGCCAGATTTTCGCGACTTATTGGCACGACTGAAGTCTTGCCCTTCCCAACCGGGGGCGGCTGTCCCCACGTGGTTCCGGCCAAGAAAAACGGCTGAGCCATTGCTGACTCAGCCGTAAGAAACCGCTGGCCGCTGCCTAAAACGAGAAGCGCGCGCCGATCTGCATGATGCGCGCCTGGCCATTCACGACCGGCAGGAAATTCGACCAGGTGCTGGGTGCACTCGCATTTTGCAGCGCCGGATCGCGGCCCACGCCAAAGCCGGTACGGCTGCCGCTGATCTGGGAGAAGTGCTGGGTGTTAGTCACGTTGAATACATCCCAGCGGAGTTGAAGGCCATAGTGCTCGCCGAGGTTAAAGCTTTTTCCGATCCCGAGATCAAGGTCGATGTAGTCCGGTACGCGAAAGACATTCCGCGGTCCGGTCTCGCCCGGGTAGGCGTTGCGGAAGCTCTGGTACACCTGGTTGATGTCGCCGCATCCGCCGAAGAGCTTCGGGTCCTCGGTCTCGGTCTTGGTGGGGCAGGTGTGCACCGCCCGGATGGGAGTCACCGCTGCCTGTACGTTCCAGTTGGTGGCCCAGCGCGCGTCGTCGAAAGGCGAGAACGTGGGCAGCCCCGTATTCCAGCGGAAGATGCCGGAGAGTTGCCAGCCCCCCAAAGCTGCCTGCGCGATTCCCTTGGCGTCACTCAGGAAGGCTTTGCCCTTGCCGAAGGGCATCTGCCACACGGCCGAGGCGTTGACGTTGTGTTTCACGTCAAAGTCGGAATTGGCGTAGTTGTCGCGCTGGCGGATGGGATTGGTAATAAATGGTCCCACCGCGAAAGCTGTATCCGATTGCAGGCCGGAAGAGTCGTCCAGCGAATGGGCGTAGCTGTAGTTCAAGTCAAACGACACACTGTTCAAGCGCTCCCGCAGTGACAGGGTGAGCGCGTTATAGTTCGAGTTCCCGATCGTACTCCAGGCGGACAGGGCGCCGTACTGAGGCTGCATGAAGCGGGTGGCGTCCGGGCCGATATCGAAGAACATCACCTGGTCCACCAGCGCCTGGGTGTCGGTCCAGTCGTTCCCTGCAAAGAAGGCGCATGGGTTGGAAGGAGTGCGGCTCTGCATGGCGTAGAACACCTGGGTGTTGGACCAGGTGGGATCGAAGCCCGGAACGGCGGCCGAGGCGGAACACGATGGATCGAGACCAAAATCATTGTTCATCATGGTCCCCAGGCCGGCGGGAAAGAGATTCTCGAAGAATGGAATGGTTGCGATCTGGCTGGTATCGATGCCTTTCTGACGCTGCTTTTCTAGAGCGGTCCCGGCCTGGTACCAGGTCATGCCACTCTGCGGATCGCGGACGTTGTTGAAAGCCGCGACGTCCCGCCGGGCCAGCAGGCTGCGTCCCATGCGCCCGATGTAGGAGGCGGAGAAGACCATGCCGGCGGGCAATTGACGCTCGAAGGTAAAGTTCCACACGTATTCCGTGGGCGCGTGCAGTTTCGAGTCCACCGACTGCTCGATGCGCTCTCCTTCATCGGAGTCCGCCTTAAGGGGAAATTGAAGACTCGGCGGGACCACGACGTTAGGAAGGCCGCGAACGTCCTGATTGAAACTGGTAAATAATGGCGCCAGTCCGGCCTGCCCGCTCACCTGAGTATCGTACGTATTCGCCGGAGTGGTGTAGTTGGACGTGAATCCAAGAGTGTTATTCAAATCAAAGTCCACCGCCAGGGCCTGGCCAAAGTAGTCGTTGGTCAGGGCAAAGCCGCCGCGAAACACCGAAGTCCCGCCATGGCCCAGCAAACGGCCAAAGAAGCCGTCGCCACCATCCGGCGACCAGGCCACGGCAATTCTGGGCTGAAAGTTGTTCTTGTCCCAGTTGTACATGGGGGGGCCGCCGTTCGCCGGGCCCGACTTGTTGATTATGATCGGGTCCATGAAGTTCCTGCCCTCGTTCGCGGCTGCCAGACGTTCCGCGAAATAAGTTCCCAGGGGTATGTTGGGCTGGACTTCAAACCCGTTGGCCTCATAGACCGGACGTTCCAGGCTGTAACGCAGGCCCAGGGTCAGGGTCAGATTGGGGCGGACCTTCCAGGTGTCCTGCACATAGGAATCGTAGGCCTGGGTTTTGAAATCGCGGACCGCGGGCTGGCCCGCCGGCAGCAAACTGCCATCCTGCCCGAAAGTGAAGTCGGCGGTGTACTGCGAGAACCGTCCGATGATGGCGGTAGCCGCATTCTGCACTTCCGTGGGGGAATCCAGACTCTCGTTGGCCCGCCCTCCGGGCAGACCTTGCGCGATCAGATATTGCTGGAAGGTGTCGGAGATATTCTCCCCCGCCCCCAGATAGAACGATGGATTGGTGACCGCGACGTCGTAGGCATTGGCGAAGCTGATCCGGCTGTTGCTGACCACCCGGATATTGGCGCCGAACTGAATGTTGTGGTTGCCCCGGATCCAGGAAACATCGTCGGTGAAGTTGTGCACCGGCGTGACCCGGCTGAGAGTGTGTTGCTGCCCGTTGGGTTGAAACACAAACCGGAAGCTGATGTCGTTCCCGTTACTGTCGCCGGCCTGGTCGAACGCCTGCCGGGTGTAACCGTAGCGGAAATTGTTGACCCAGTGATTGCCCAGGGTCCAGGTATGGCCTGCGGCCACACCCCAGGGATGGTTCCAGACCAGGGGTGCCTGGGTGTCGGGAAGCCAGCTGGCTTGCGTCTGATGATCATAGATCACGTTCGCCCGGAGGAACGCAACCTGGTTGTTGTTAAGGTTGAAATCCAGTTTGGCGACGTGCGAGTTCAATCTCACCGGCGTGGGGGAGTTGAAACGGAATCCCCCCGTATTCAGGCCATCACCCAGCGACGTATCGTTGACCGGGTATTTGGCGGCGGCTGCAGCCAGGGCATCCAGGGCGGCCGGGTTGATGGCCGGATTGGCTGGGTCTCCATCATGCACGAGCGTGAAACGCAGCCTCATTCTGAGTCAGATCGAGAGACGCCTGTTGCACGCTGCTGCAGGCGGCATTCGCGCAGTAGCGGTAGTTGATGATGCCCTGGCCAAGCGAGGCTAAGGGAACGACTTCGCTTTGACCGGTTCCGCTGGCATCATGACGCCCTTCATAACTGTAAAAGAAAAATGCCCGGTTCTTGACGATGGGGCCGCCCAGCGCCCCGCCAAACGTATTCCGGATCAGGGGCTGGCGGTCCACCACAGGCTGAGCGTGGGTGTTGAACCAGTCGTTGGCTGTGAACCCGCGGGAGCGGTAGAACTCGAAGGCCGCGCCATGCCAGCTGTTCGTGCCCGACTTGGTAACCAGGTTCACCTGAGAACCCGAAGACCGGCCCTGGTTGGCACCGCCGTTGGCGGTGGTGACGCGAAATTCCTCAATCGCCTCCGCATTGAGACGGAGAACCGGTCCGGAGGTAATGTCGCCGCGGTCGCCGCCCAGGGTTCCAATTCCCAGGTTGTTAGTAGTGGCCGGGACGTTGGCGTTGCCGCTTTGCGCGTTGTTGATATCCACGCCGTCCAGGGTCACGTTCGATTGATCGGCCCGGGCGCCGGTGGTGTAGCCTTCACGGGTTGAGCCCGGCTGCAGGCTCAGCAGATCGACCAGGTTACGCGCTTCGAGGGGAAGCTGGGTGATCTGCTCGGAGATGAAATTATTGCCCAGGCTGGCGTCCTGGGTGTTAATCAGAGCTTCCTGCGAGGAGGCCGTGACCTCCACGACTTCGGTGGCCGCGCCGACTTCCAGCTGGACGCTGCTCTCCGTCTGCTTGCCGATCAGGGCGTGTACATTGTTCACCACGTTGCTGCGGAATCCCGTGGCCTGCACCTCCACGCGATAGTCTCCGGGAGGGATCAGGTCGAATACGAAGTCTCCGCTGGCGGTGGACTTCGTGGTGCGCGCCGCGCTGGTGGCCATATTGGTGAGGGTCACCGTCGCATTCGGAACCAGCCGCCCCTGTTGGTCAGTAATCGTTCCGCGAATGGCGGAAGTACCGGTCTGACCCCAGAGCGGGGCCGCAAACAGAAGGACGGCAATCGCTAAAACCACTCCCCGAACAGAACCCATAGCAGCTCCTTTTAAGGCTCGCATGGTTTGCCCCATCGACTGACTATTTACTTGTAAAGAAAACCAGGGAAATGAAGGAAAAGCACTGTTGGGCGGACATTGTGCAATTTTCAGGCCAACAATTGCAAGCAGAATCTACTTCAGTTATGCGTTATGTCGCGGACAAATATCCTTATTTTCAGAGGGGAGATACGGGTTTTCATCAAATCGGGCTCTTGTTATTTGAACAACACACTGCCCATGACAATCACGAAGAAGTAAGTTTCCAGTGTGTAGCGGGGTTCCGGGTTCTCCAGGCTTCCCAGAAAACCTGATCGGAGCAGAACAAATGTCAGGAGAATGCCCAGGGCGACGGTCCAGCGCACCCGTACCAGACCTGCCAGCCCGGCCCCCAGATATAGAAGATTAACCATTCCCAGGGTCACTGCCAGCGCCGACCAGGTGGGATCGTCGTTGAATTCCCACCACCGGGTGTCGGAAGGCAGGGTCTCGGTGCGGGGACGCAGCCACATGTCGGCGATGCGCACCAGCGGCAACCACACATAGAAACGCAATGGCGCCTGCCTGATGCGCTGGGTGGCCAGCGCGGCAAAGCGGGCATCCAGCTCCGGAGTGACGTGGAGCACCTGGTTGTAGTCCGCCAGCAACTGTTCGGTCTGCTGGCGCTGCGCTCCGGAATCAAATGCGCGATCCGGAAGCTTGCCCGCCTCCACAGTGTCTCCCGGAACCGGCCAGTAGATTTCCTCGACCGAGGCATAATCAGCCATCCAGGTCTTCACCCAGCGATTGAATCCGGCGGGAACGAACTCATCTTCCTCATTGGCATAACGCGGCGCCAGGGGTTGAAAACGATGCAGGGTATGCAGATTGCGCCAAGCCCAGGGACCAAGCGGCGCCAGGGAGACGACTCCGACAATCAACCCAGCCCGCAGCAAATGTGTTGCAACCTGGGAAACATGTGGCCGCGGGCGACTCGCCCGCGTCTGGTTCCTCCAGGCAAGAACCAGCAACACCCCGAGATACAACTCAATCGCAATCAGTATCAATCCACCATCCGGACGCAACAGAATCGCGGCGGCGGTAGCCAGCCCGCATCCCAACCAGGGCCGCAATCGCCCCTGGTCGAGCCCTTCCAGACCGGCGACAGCGCAATCAAAAGCCAGCACGGTAAAGAAAATTTCCAGCGTCTCGGTGAGAGCTGCGGCCGCATAGCTGGCCAGAAACGGACAGAGCGCCGACATAAGAAATGCCACCCTGGCGGCCCGCGGCGAAACCAGGCGGCGCGCCATGTCCGCGATCAGGAAACAGGTGCCGACGTCCACCACCACCTGCAGAGCCAGCACTGCCCGGTAATGCTCCATCCCGAAGATGGCAAACACGGCGGCCAGGAATGCGGGGTATCCCGGCAAGCGGATGTAGGTGGGAGAAATCTCGTCCGGACCGCTCAGGCCGTAAATGCCATGCTGCAGCCAATTCTTGGCGATGTCTCCGTAAACAAAGGAGTCGTTGGTGATTGCCGGGAAACGAAACAGGAAAAGCAGCCGCAGCCCAACCGCGGCTAACGTAGCCAGCAGAAAAAATCGGAAGTGTTGGCGCACGAGCTGGCGCACGCTAAGAATATACCTCTGATTGCACCAAATCGTTCCACTCACAACGAACCACGCGGGGACAGCCGCCCTCGGCTGTCCAGCGGAGCAGCGCTCCGCCAGGTTTGGCGATGGAAAGGCAGTCGAGCTGCGCTCGACGGGACAGCCGGGGCGGCTGCCCCCACGTGTGCGGCAATTGACCGTCCGAAAACCTCAGCTTAGGATGAATAGACAACAATTTTCATGGCGCAACCTGTTTTTTTCGATCCCCACAAAGCCCGCTGGAAGCGAATACGACTGGCCTTCGACGTAATCGGCATCAGCATCACGCTGCTGGTGATTTTCTTTGCCTACACCGCCTTGCGTGATGAGCCCTTGCCCGACCTCCTGCTGACACCCCAGAAGCGTCCTTACCGTGCGCTGAAAGAGAAGGAAAAAGAAAAGGCGAAAGAACGGCGCCAGTTGGCATACCTCCGCCGGAGTCATCGCAAATCCCGCGGGGCGCCCTCCCAGGTAAAGTTGAATCAGGAAGAAGGCATCCGGGCGGCATTTTACGTACCCTACGATGCCGCCAGTTTCTCGTCCCTGCGCGAATATGCCCGGCAGATCGATCTGCTCTTCCCCGATTGGCTGCACACCATCACGCCGGATGGCCGCTTGCAGAGCATCGATGAACAGACCAACAAGTTTTTCGACGTGATGCAGGATTCCAGCGTCCGCTCCGTGGATGACAAGGTCATGCCCTTTCTGAAATCGGAAGAGACCGGCATGGAAGTCTTTCCCATGGTCAACAACTTCGACGGGACCGATTGGGTGGACGTCAGCGCCTTCCTGAACAATCCCGATGCCCGCGCGCGCTTTCGTCAACAGGTGGCGGCGTTCCTGGCCACCGACCGGTATCGCGGCCTGATGATCGACTTCGAAACTCTGGCTCGCAACGCACAGCCCGGCTATCTGGCGCTGCTCAAGGAACTCTCCGATGATCTGCACGCCAAGGGCATGAAGCTGTACGTCAGCGTGCAGGCGCGCAACCAGGAATACGACTACGCGGCGGTTGCCGCCCAGGTTGACGGCGTGGTGCTGATGAACTACGACGAGCACTATCCATCGCCTGGCACCGCGGGCCCGGTAGCATCACAGGACTGGTTCACCGATAACCTCAAAGCGGCCATCAAAGTGGTCCCGAAAGACAAGCTGATCTCCGCCATCGGCAATTACGGTTACGACTGGGTGCACAAACCGAAGCGCGGTCCGCTGCCGCCGGGCGTGAAAGACATCAACGTGACCGTGCAGGATGCCTGGCTGACCGCCCGCGACTCGGAAGCGGACGTGGATTTTGACGGCGACAGTCTCAATCCCCACATCAGTTACCTGGACGAACACGATCTGCAGCATGACATCTGGTTTCTCGACGCGGTGACCGCGCTCAACCAGATGCGCGCCGCGCAGTCCCTGGGCATTCAGACTTTTGCGCTTGTGGCGGCTGGGATCGGAAGATCGCTCCTTGTGGCGGGTATGGGACGTTCCGGGCGAAGCCGGGGCGGAAAATAAACTGAAAGACGTTCCGCCCGGCCAGGATGTGGACATGGAGGGTAATGGCGAGATCCTGCGCATCGAGGCCCGGCCTGCCGATGGACAGCGCAGCATCACGTTGGATCAGCCTACCGGGATCATCACCGATCAAAGTTTCGATTCGTTTCCTGAGCCCTACCGGGTGGCGCGTTACGGATCAAGCCCGGACAAGGTCGCCATTACCTTCGACGACGGTCCCGACCCGGAATGGACGCCCAAGATTCTGGACGTACTCAAGCGCGAACAGGCGCCGGCGGCGTTCTTTCTGATCGGAATTCAAGCCGACAAGTTTTCCGACATCACCGACCGCATCTACCGCGAGGGACATGAAATCGGGAACCATACCTTTACCCATCCCGACATCAGCAACATTTCCAAGGGATTCATGCGGGCGGTGGAGCTCAACCTAACGGAGCAGCTTTTTGCCAGCCGCCTGGGCATTCGCTCGATTCTGTTCCGCCCGCCCTATTCAATTGACGCCGAGCCCGACACTGAAGACCAGGTCCGCCCTCTCGAGACCACGCAGGACATGGGCTACATCACCATCGGGGACAAGATCGATCCCAACGACTGGCGCGACAATCCGCGGCACAGCGCCGATCAGATCGTGACCGATGTCGTGTCCCATCTGCCGCCCTGCGCCGCGGGCGACATTCGCTGCGGCAATATCATCCTGCTGCACGATGGCGGAGGCGATCGCGAACAGACCGTGCTCGCTCTTCCCCGGATTATCGCCGCTGTGCGGGCAAAGGGATTGCAGATCGTTCCCCTTCATCAGTTGCTGGGCCGGACCCGGGCGGAGGTGATGCCTCCCATTCCTTCCAACCAGCGCTGGATTGCGCGCCTGAACCTGTTTGGCTTCGCGCTCTTCCCCCTGGCCTTCAACGCCATGACCTGGATTTTCTTTGTGGGCGACGTGCTGATGACGGGGCGCCTGCTTTTCATCGGCGCTTTCGCCATCTTCGACCGGCTCTGGCCCCGGCGTTATGGAACCCCCGGCGATGCGGCCCATTATCTTCCCCCGGTCGCGGTGCTGGTCCCGGCTTACAACGAAGAAAAAGTCATCGCGCGGACCATTCGTTCCGCACTTAGATCGGACTACCCCAACCTGCGCGTCATTGTGATTGACGACGGATCCAGCGACACCACGCTCGACGCGGCGCGGGCTGCATTTGCCCTCGAAGCGGCCAGCGGCAGGGTCCTCATCCTGACCAAGCCCAACTCCGGCAAGGCCGATGCTCTCAATTTTGGGCTGGAACACCTTCGGGGCGAAGAAATCTTTGTCGGCATTGACGCCGACACGGTAGTCGCCCCGGATGCCATCTCCCGCCTGGTGCCCCATTTTCTGAATCCGAAAGTGGGCGCGGTTGCGGGCAATGCCAAAGTTGGAAACCGCATCAACCTCTGGACCCGCTGGCAGGCGCTGGAGTACATCACCAGCCAGAATTTCGAGCGCCGCGCCTTGAACACCATGGGCGCGGTCAGCGTGGTACCGGGGGCGATCGGCGCCTGGAGGGTCTCGGCGGTGCGCGAGGCGGGCGGGTTCCACACCGACACTGTCGCCGAGGATGCCGATCTCACCATGGCCCTGCTGCAACTGGGATATCGCGTCGAGTACGAGGACCTGGCCCTCGCTTATACCGAGGCCCCGGTGGATGCCCGCGGCCTGATGCGCCAGCGTTTCCGCTGGTCATTCGGCATCCTGCAGTCGGTGTGGAAACATCGCGGCGCCTTTGCCCGCGAGGGCGTGCTGGGCTGGATTGCATTGCCCAACATCGCCATCTTCCAGGTGCTGTTGCCTCTGGTCTCGCCTCTGATTGACATCATGTTTGTGGTGGGCACGATCTGGTATTCCATTCAGAAATTTTTTCACCCCGAGTCCACGGACACCGGCAGCTTTCAACGTCTCATCGTTTTCTTTGTCGCTTTCCTGGTGATTGACTTCCTGGCCTCCGCGATTGCTTTCGCCCTTGAACGCCGCCAACCGGAAGCGCCGGAAGACCCGTGGCTGTTGAGCCAGGTCTGGCTGCAACGCTTCGCTTACCGGCAGTTGTTCTCTCTGGTCCTGCTGAAGACGCTGAAGCGCGCCGCGGAAGGCCGCCGCTTCGCCTGGGACAAACTGGAACGCACCGCCGCCATGAGCTACCAGCCACCATCGGAAGATCACGAATCGGTAAAAGTTCCGTAGCGCACCACCCACGTAGGGGCAGGTGTTCTCACCTGCCCGGCCGAGCAAAGCTCCGCGCCTGCCCGCTGCCGCCCGTTTCCCGGTGCTACAATAACCACGAAGAGTCTTACATCCACCCGCCGGCATCGAATATCTCCGAGGTGCGCTCATGGCAACCGTTGAAGCTCCGACCCACCCACAGACACGCCTGCATGAAGGGCCGTTCGTAAACGAACCGCTCACCGATTTCACCAAGGAACCGATTGCCCGCCAGATGCGCGCCGCCA
This sequence comes from Terriglobia bacterium, assembly GCA_963699935.1. GTDB lineage: Bacteria > Acidobacteriota > Terriglobia > Terriglobales > Acidobacteriaceae > JAIQFF01. The sequence continues at coordinate 59,207 of CAVOVU010000006.1, read as the reverse complement.
TCGAAAAAGTGCGCGGCCAGCTGGGCCGCGAGTACGACTTGGTCATCGGCGGCAAGCGGACCAGGACCACGGACAAGATCAAGTCCATCAATCCGGCCAAGCCATCGCAGTTGGTCGGTCTGCACCAGAAGGCCGGCAAGGAGCACGTGGAGCCGGCCATGCAGGCGGCGCTCGCAGCCTTTGCCACTTGGAGCCGGACGTCTTTCGAAGAGCGCGCCAGCCTTCTCTTCCAGGTGGGCGATGTAATGCGCGAACGCAAGTTTGAATTCTGTGCCTGGCTGGTTTTCGAAGTGAGCAAGAACTGGGCCGAAGCCGACGCCGATATCGCCGAGACCATCGATTTCTGCGAGTACTACGCGCGCGAAGCGCTGCGACTCTCGCGCACCGAACTGCCGGTACAGATGCCGGGCGAACGTGACACTCTGATGTACATTCCCCTGGGCGTCGGCGCGGTGATTCCGCCGTGGAATTTTCCCTGCGCCATTATGGCCGGCATGACCCTGGCCTCGATTGTGAGCGGCAACACGGTCATCCTGAAACCTTCGAGCGATTCACCGACCATTGCGGCGAAATTTGTCGAACTGCTGGAAGAGTGTGGCATGCCGGAAGGCGTGGTGAATTTCTGTCCCGGCGCCGGCGCAAGTTTCGGCAATGCGGTGGTCGCCCATCCCAAGACCCGCTACATCGCTTTCACCGGTTCCCGCGAAGTCGGCCTCGACATCAACAAGAGCGCGGCCGCGCATGCTCCCGGCCAGATATGGATCAAGCGCACCATCCTTGAGATGGGCGGCAAGGATGCCATCATCGTCGATGCCGACGCCGACGTTGACTCCGCAGTCGAAGGCGTCGCCCAGGCCGCATTCGGCTTCCAGGGCCAGAAGTGCTCCGCCTGCTCCCGCGCCATTGTTGACGAGCGCATCTACGACATATTTCTGGAGAAGCTCAAAGCGCGAGTGGAGAAGATCACGGTCGGCGATCCCGCAACCAATGCCAACATGGGCGCGGTGATCAATGAAGGCTCGATGAAGTCGATTCTGGAATACATCGAAGTCGGGAAGAAAGATGGACGCGTCATCACCGGCGGCGGTCCCGCGAAGAACGCCGGCGAAGGGTATTTTCTACAGCCCACGGTCATCGCCGATATTCCGGCCGGATCACGCCTGGAACAGGAAGAAGTTTTCGGACCGCTGCTGGCGGTGATCAAGTCAAAGAATTACGATCACGCACTCGAAATCGCCAACGACACGGAATTTGGCCTGACTGGCGCGGTCTATACGAAATCGAAGGACAAGATTGCGCGGGCCATCCAGGAATTCCATGTCGGCAATCTTTACATCAACCGCAAGTGCACCGGCGCTACTGTTGCGGCGCATCCGTTCGGCGGTTTTAACATGTCAGGGACTGATTCAAAATCCGGTGGCCCGGATTATTTGTATCTGTTTACGCAGGGCAAAGCGGTGGGAGAGAAGATTTAGGACTTAGAGCCTTTCCATCTGACCGTCTGTAAGCCGATCGAATCGCGTGCGGCGCTGGCCTTCAGGTGGTGGTTTATTCAATGAAACTGCGTTCTGTCATTCCCTTCGCGATATCGTGTTTAGCGAGTGCTGGAATCTATCCTCCGAATCAGGAATCCTTCGTTGACATTCCTAAACTCGTCAGCAAGGCGGAGTTCGTATGCAAAGGCGAGATAACCTCGGCACCCAAGACGAGTTCGATTGATGGTCCTCTTCCCCGAATGACAGGAACTGCAAGAGCACACATTGATCGCTGTTTTAGAGGTACCGTCGAGGCCGATATCCTTCTTGCCGCCGATGAATACACGCCTTCGGGAGGGTGGGCAGGCGGCGGCCATCTTTTTTTGCCGGTCCAGGGTGAGTACCTGTTGCTTTTCCTTAAGAGACAGGACCTGGAATACGAGATCATCGATGAATCGTACGGCGCCCTTCCTGTTTCTCGGCTTTTGGCAACACCTTTCAATTCAAGTGATCCGTTGTCCGGGCTGGAAGATGATTTTAAGGCTGGACTTGACGATCCGGATCATGAAATCCAACTGCAGAGTATTCTCTGCCTGGGTAACCTCCGGAGGCTGCGCTCCACCCGCGAACTGACAGATCGCCTTGCCACGGCCGATCCTGTTGAACGGGCATACGTATGGGAAGCACTACTGACTGTCAACGATTTGTCCGTTCTTCCTGAGGTAGCTGAATATCTAAACGATCAACCTCCGCCTCCACACGAGCTCTTCATGCCGCGAGATCGCCTCTATCTCATGCAGAGCCGCCTTTATTCGGCTATTTTCCAGATAAGGAACCCGTCAGCCCTCCCATTCATTGACCGGTTCGCAGAATCGAGCGACCCAGCCTTGAGGGAGTCGGCTCTCCAGTCTCTGCGGAGTTTTAGGCGGCTCGAAAGTGCTCCCATTTTTTTGCGAAAATTGGATGATCATCAAAATGATATCGATTTCACCGCGATGCAGAGTCTTCTGGAGCTCGCAGGCGGGGGATCAACGGATTGGGTACCGACCTGGGACGAATTCAGAGAAGAACCCTCTGTCTATGCGACCATGTGCCGCGACTGGTGGCGATCCGAAGGCGAGGCAAGCGCGAGAGCGCATGCTGCTACCAACAGGATGAAATGAGGTTCCCGCGTGCGGCGCGCTGCTCGTCGCGTTCTGACCTGCTCGCATTAAAGGAGTGCCCTGTCACACTGTAACAAGACAATCTTGCAAGCCTTCCTAAGATTCATTTAATTCCACTAAGTCGCGCGAAAAGGTTTTATCGCCGTGATCGAAAATTGCAATTGGACAACGCGAATCCCGCCCCCTATCGTGAAAGCATGTCCACATCATTACCTCTAGACGATCCCTCTGTAGATTTTCTTCATGAACTTGGCACTCAAATGGCTTCCGCGGACGCTTTACATGAGGTGCTCGCGCGGGTTGTAGATTTTGCCTCGGCCCTCGTGAAGTGCGATTCCTGCCTGATTTATGTTCTCGAAGACGAACAGCTACTATTGCGGGCTTCAAAGAATCCACATCCGGACGTGGTGGACCGCCTCAAGCTGAATGTCGGAGAAGGCATCACCGGCTGGGTGGCGGAACATCGCGAGCCGGTTGCGGTGTCGAAGAACGCTTCGAAAGACCCGCGCTTTCAATTCTTCCACGAACTGCCCGAGGACACTTACGAAGCCTTTCTCTCCGTGCCCTTGATGTCGCGCGGGCGCGTAGTGGGCGTGATCAACCTGCAGCATCGCCGTCCGCACGTGCACAACCAGCGCGAAATACGGCTGATTTCGACCGCGGGATTTCTGGTGGGCGCTGAAATCGAGATGGCTCGCCTGGAGAGCGAGAACACGAATCTTTCGCAGCAACTGGAAACGCGGAAGATCGTGGAACGCGCGAAGGGCATTCTGCAGCGCGATCTTGCGATCGATGAAGAGCAGGCGTATCTCGCCTTGCAACGGCAGAGCCGGCAGACCCGCAAATCCATGCGGCAGGTTGCCGAAGCGGTGGTCGTGACCGACGAACTGCGGCGCAACTCGCGTACGAACTAGGTCGGAAGGACGTCGTTGGCCATCGGTCGTTGGTCGTTGGCTTACAAAGGCAGCCACGGATTTCACGGATCAAACAAAAGGAATTTAGGGATCTATCCGTGTTAATCGATGGAATCCAATAGATGGATTAGCGACAAGCCCAGCGAGATGCTCAGATTGAGGAATCGTGCAGCCATGTAGTACAGGATTGCGTAAAGCAGACAAACCACCACACCTACGCCTAGCCAACTTAGTTCGACGTAATGGCGCTGTACCACGACAGAGGTTATTGGAGTGGGCGGCAGAGCGAACCAACGTCTCACCGCAAAGGCAAGTCCGGCGATGAGGAACAACACTGAAGGTAGAGTCTGCTGCCGAAGGGAGCCGTTCATGCGGCTGGAATCTTACGTCGATATCTCGACTGTTGCAAAATCGCCATTACACTCATTGACTACGTCGGCCCCCCTTGTCTAGAAGAACTGGGCAAGGCAGCAAAGGCGACCTGATTTTCGAAACGCCTTACTGCGACTCTAAATGGAAATTTTCGACCAGCATGATATCGACGGCCGACCGGTCGACTTGGGAAAAGATGATCTGCTTCCCATCGGGCGACACCGCGAAGCCGGGATCCCATGGAGGTGGAAGACTGTCTACCTCCGCGATTTTGGTTACTGTTTGATTAGGGAATGCAGCAAATTCAATAGCTGGATGCTGGCCCGATTCGTCCATGTAATAAATTCCTCGATCCGTCAGAGCCCAATCTCCCCAGTGCGCCGGTAATGGTCGAGGAAGAATCAAGACCTCATCGCCTCCTCTGGTGGCCATTCGCCAGATGCCAGCCTGATCCTCTTTGGCGAAGTACAGGAACCTGCCATCGGAAGACTCAAACGCCGCGAAGCCGCCATGTCGCGTAACCTGGGAAGGCTCTCCTCCGCTGACGGCGACCTTCCAAATCTGCGGTGCGCCACTGCGATTCGACGAAAAGTAGACGAACCTTCCATCGGCCGACCAACTTGGGACTTTATCCTCTGCCGTGCCATCGGTGAGAGCAACTGGTTTGCCGCCCTCGGCATTGATCATCAGGATCTGGCTATGCTTGTGTGGCCGGGAATCGAAGACGATCCGCTTGCCGTCAGGAGACCAGCGGGGCGTCCCACTGACGGCTTTCAGAAACGTCAACTGCTGGGGATCGGAACAGTCCGCGGCGTCGCATGTCCAAACCTCCATGTCGCCGGAGCGCTGCGAAGAGAACGCGACCTTTTTGCCATCCGGCGAGAATCGCGGACTGTTGTTGTAGGTTGCAGATAAAAAGAAGGGCTTCGCGACTTTCTTTGAGTGAACGCCGCCGGAAATCTCGATCACCCAAAGGTTAGGACGGATCAAGCCCTGCCTGTAGGCGAGGCGATGGCCGTCACGCGAGATTGCGGGCTGGGCCGCGACAGCGCCCCCCAGAGGCAATCGGGTTGGCTGGCCTCCCGCAGCCGGCACCACCCAAAGTGATTGGCTTCCACCCCGGGACGAGGAGAAAACAATATCGTTCGAATCTGCTGTCCAGGTCGCGCCGTTCACGAACGCGTCGTCAAAAGTCAGTCGGCGAGTAACGCCACCGGATATCGGAACCGTATAAATGTCCGCGGTTGCCTCTCCAATGATCCTGATAAAGGACACGGATTTTCCGTCAGGCGAGAAGACCGGGTCCTGGTCTCCAACTACTCTGTCTGTCGGAAATGTCAGTTGATGCGGCTGCAAATCGTCGGCCGACATGAGAAACAGAGCGAAGGACGCGTCCGGAGAACTCTTGTCCGAAAACACTAGAAGCTGCCCGGCCGGCGACCAGCTAAGACCGTTGCAGCCTATCGCTTTTCCGAGCCTTCTCTCCGCGCCACCAAATGAGGGCACAAGAAAGATGCCAGCATTCTCGCCGCAACGTTCGAACGCAATGTAGCGGTCGTCGGAAGTCCAGGCAGCGCAGCACACGAAACCACTACCTTGGGTGAGTTGCAACGGTTTCTCGGCTCCGATGCGTTTTACGTAAACATCGGTTCCTTTCGCTGTATTGCCATCCCAGATAAACGCTACTTGCTCACCGTCCTTCGAAAATGCAGGATGATCTTCTGCGCCGGGATAAGTCGTAAGGGGCAGCGTCCTCATGGGTGGGCTCAATACCCGGCCGCGAAGCATGTGTTGCTCCGTGCCCAATCCAAGCGCCGCAAGAATAACTAACGAGACCAAAATCGCAGGGCTGGGAAGACGAAACCGCGGACCTGCCGGCGCGGCCGAACCGCGTTCGATCTCTTCGGGCATCGAGCCGTGGCCTCGGACATCGGCCAGAAAGCGATAGCCGTGCCGGGGGACAGTCTCAATAAAACGAGGAGTGTCGGGGTCGTCCCCCAAGGCCCCGCGTAGTCTGCGGATGGCCGCATTCAGGCTGTGGTCGAAATCGACGAAGGTATCGGCTGGCCAGAGATGTTTGCGCAATTCCTCGCGAGTAACCAGTTTTCCGGGTCGTTCGAGCAGAGCGGCCAAAAGCTGAAAGGGCTGATCCTGAAGCTTGATCTTGAGTCCACTCCGCCGCAGCTCCCGCTGTTCGAGGTCCATTTCGAACACGCTGAAATGAAAAATCTGCCGGATTGGGCCCTGGTCGGACATCGCGAACTCACGGGCAGGAGTCTAGCATCTTTTTGAGCAGAATCGAAGGCTTAACGTTTTCGTTTTTGCGGTTGTCTTGCTGCTGACTGTTGAAATATCGCTATTACACTCATTGACCGGATGACGAGTGTAAACCGGTGACCTTCAGGCAGCGCGGTTTTTCGCCCCGGCGTTCCTGCGGCTTTGATCTCCCTAAGATATTGGCCGCGCGATTATCATGGCCGCATGAAGAGTCCTCAGAGCGGGATCTTTGCTCTCGGAACCGCGTCTCACGCCTACCTGGAATTTGACACCTCCGCTGGACAGAAGGCACAAGACCTTGTGGCAGCGGTCTCATCCCTCCGCGAGCCCAGGACGACGGCGGGTGGAGTTAACCTGGTGGCAGGTTTCAGACCGGAACTTTGGCGCAAGGCTGCGCCCGACGATGCGCCCGCAGCCATTCACGGTTTCAATCAAGACCTGCTAGGCTCCGATGGGTTCGCGATGCCTGCCACTCAGCACGACGCTGTACTTTGGCTCTCGGGCAGTTCATACGATGTGATCTTCGATGTCGCACGCCAGGCGATAGCCGAACTCAAAGGACTCGGATCCGTCGCGGAGGAGACCGCGAGTTGGCCTTACCAGCATGATCGCGACCTGACCGGTTTCATCGACGGAACCGAAAATCCCACTCTGATCGAGGCAGGGGAGGTAGCGCTCATACCGGAAGGAAACCCCGGCGCAGGCGGAACTATTCTGCTGCTGCAAAAATGGGTACACGACACGGCCGCGTGGGAGTCGCTTCCAGTCGCCAGTCCAGAGCGGGTGATTGGACGAATGAAGGTGGACAGCGTTGAGATCGAGAACAAGGCACCAGACTCCCACGTCGCCAGCACCGATCAGGACAGGTTTGGCAAGATCTTTCGCCGCAACATGCCCTATGGGACGGTCACCGACCACGGGACCATGTTCGTGGGATTCAGCGCCGATCAGCAACGACTTTGCAAAATGCTGCAGAGCATGGCAGGCCTGGCAGGAGGCGCGCGCGATGCGCTGACGCGTTACACGCGGCCGCTGACGGGCGCGTACTACTTCGTTCCCTCCACCGAGCGCTTGAGTCAGCCGATAGAGGGTGCTACCTCTCGAACCGCAACCACCTGAGGAGTAGCGTCCGGTTGAGTTACGCCCTGCACTTGGCAATGATCATAGTCATATCGTCGTACTGCTCCGCGGGACTGAACTGCCGAACTTCATCCACGATCGCCGCCAGCAGTTCCTGCGAAGCCAATGCGCGATGCCGGCGCAGCCCTTCGGCCAGGCGCTGCTCGCCGAATTCTTCTCCCCGCAGGTTGAAGGCTTCGGTGATGCCGTCGGTGTAGAACGCGATCATGTCGCCGGACAGGAGTTGGCACTCCCCGATCGAGCAATCCCATTGCTGGAAGAGTCCAAGCACCGTCGCCGTGGAGTCCAGCCGCTCCAGCGTGTCATTGCCGCGGAGCAGGAGCGCCGAGAGATGCCCGCAGTTGGCGTAGCGCAGGCGTTGTGCCTGGTCGTGATATTCGGCAAAGAAGAGCGTGGCATAGGCATTGTCGGGCGTGTTGTCGTAAAACACCTGGTTCACGCACCGCAGCAGGCGTTGCAGTTCGTCCACGGCGATGGCGCACTGGCTGCGCAGATTTGCCTGCAGGTTGGCCATCAGGAGAGCGCCCGCGATTCCTTTTCCTGAAATGTCGCCCAGCACCATCCCGAGGCGTTCCTGACCCAGGTTAAGGAAGTCGTAGTAGTCGCCGCCCACCTGGCGGGCCTGAATACAGACGCCCGCATAGTCGAGTGTTTTCAGCGGAGGGAAGCTCTGGGGGAAGAGCCTGGCCTGCACTTGCCGGGCAATTTCCATTTCCTGGCCGGCGCGGCGTTCGGCTTCCAGCTTCTCGGCTGCGGCGCGCCGCTGTGCCTCGACCGCCTGGGTCATTTCGTCGAAGCTGACCAGTGCGAAGGAATTATGATCGATGTCTTCGAAGCGGGTAAATACTCCTCCCCAGATCGGAGGCTGCTTTCCCAGGAGCAGCGAGGGCGCATTTCCCGTCCCATCCCGCGTACTCTTCTCGTACTTGACCCGCCGCAGCTTCGGGACATGACGAAAGCGGACTCCACGCCGGCTCCACTGGGTGTAAGTTGCCACGACGTCTTCGGCCACAAACGCAATCTGCGTAGGTTGTCCGATGAGCTTGTACTCGTCCGACTCGGGATCGGGCGCGATCAGGGTAAGTACCGCCGTACCATGCGGAGGCGCAACCCCCACCCAGCGCTGTCCCGATTGCAGGCGCACATCAAAGGCCAGGCTGAATCCCAGTTGTTCCACGTAGAATTGCAGACTCCGGTCCTGATCGTGGACGAAAACGTTGACCGCGTGAACTCGAAGATGGGAGTTCTCTCGATCCAGAGGCGAAGCCGGTGGGTCCGCCAGACCAAAGGAAGGGGAACTGACCATGGCGGGTATTATAAGGCCACAAAAACAGCGCGATTGCGGGGCGGGCAAGGGGCACAATTCGCCCTGCCCGCGCACCCGCCCTGCGGCTTGCGGCCCTCTCGGATTTCATGGATGCTACTGCGGCGGCGGCGCCGGCGCAGTGGTTGCTCCCGGCGTAACCTGGGTTCCGATCACGTCGCCTGACACGATCATCTCCACCCGGCGATTCAGCTTGCGACCCGCAGCCGTGCTGTTGTCCGCCACCGGACGCGTTTTGCCGAAGCCGCGCGCGATCACGTTGTTGATCGACACACTGTTGTCGACCAGATAGTCGCGGACCGACGCAGCCCGCTTTTCCGACAGAGCCTGGTTGTAGGCATCACTGCCCACGCTGTCGGTGTGGCCTTCAATCTCCAGACGCAGATCGGGATAAGCCAGGACGATGCCTGAGATTCGTGCCAGCCGCTCCCGCGCGGCGGGCTTCAGGGTATAGCTGCCGGAATCAAACAGCACGTCGGGCATGCTCACCACCAGGCCGCGGTCGGTGTCCTTGGTCTCCAGCACCTGGTTGAGCTGGTTGAGCAGGCGCTGGCGCTGCTCTTCTTTCTGGCGGATAGCTTCAGCCGCGGCCTGGCGTTGCTTCTCCGCTTCGGCTTCGGCCTTCTGCTGTTCCGCCAGTGGCGGCGGCCGCGCGCCGCATCGGCCTGGGCCTGCTGCAGTTGCGCCTCGGCCTGGGCTTTTTCCGCGGCGGCCCGGTCGGCCTCGGCCTGCGCCCGTTTGCGGGCATCTTCTTCGGCTTGTGCCTTGGCTTGGGCTTCCGCCAGGGCGGAGGCCTGGGCTTCCGCCTCGGCCTTTTGCTGCTTGTCCAGCATGGCCTGCTTTTCGTTTGCGATGCGCTCCTGCTCTTTGCGGCGCAGGGTCAGCACGCGGGCGTCTTCGGCCATCTGCGTGGCGCCACGCGCGGCCGTGCCGATCGGCGTCTTGCCCTGTTTACGCTTGAGATAATCCTCGGCCCGCGCCAGGTAGGTCTCGGCTTTTTGCAGGCTGTCGGCCGCGTAGTGCTCCGCGCCCGCCGCTTTGGCGATGGCGACGGCATTGCGCGCTTCGAGCAGGGTCAGCGGTGTCTTGGGATCGGCGGTCGCCGAAGGCAATTGCTGGGCAGGTACATCAACCGTGTACTGGCCGCCTTCGAGCATATCGAATTTCGCGTCGATGGCTTCTTCGAAGCCCTTGGTCTCCTGCCGGATGATGTTTTCCGCCACTACCGCGTCGCTCGGCCGTGTGACCGAGAAGTAGGGCTCCGCAGTCACGATCAAGCCGAAGGCCTGCAGGTCGGTGGTCACATCGAGGCCGCTCTTGCCGTTATCGGGAACAATCTCGCCCAGGTTCTGGGCGCGCCCTTCGGGCGTGATGGCCCACAGCACATAGGTCAGAAACTGCGGACCCACGCGGCTGGCCGGCCCCAGCTTGGAGAGATCGACATTGATCTGGAGGCGTCCGTTCTTGCTGTCCACCTTGGCTTTGCCGGTCACTTCCGGCATCAGGCTGGTGCCTTTCATGTCCACGGTGGTGGAACCGCCGCGATGGCGATAGTTCACCGCTTTGGTGGTCCGCGACACCACGTTCACACGGAATACCGGGGTCTGGTCCATCGGCTCGACAGGGGTGTTCTCCTGCTGGGCCACCGCGAACCCGGCCAGCAATATCGTGCAGATCGAGATCGTGCACATCAAGCCTGCGAATTTCTTCATGATTGCATCCTTCTTTTTTGGCGCAGTTTGGCACAGAGGACCGCGAAGGGTCTCCCTAGATTTTGGCGCTTTCCGACCTGATCCGGAAGTGTCTTAGCAAGCACCAGGTGGACAGCCCGGAGGGTGCGCGTAGGCCCGGAAATATTATTCAGCTTGCGCCCTGATGACTTCCAGAAGGCCGATTAACGCCTGCAAACGCTCTGCGCCCAAAGCGCCCAGCATCTTCCGGTTAAACTCCTCGACGGGGCCATCCAGGGTCTGCAGCAGCTCGAGACCAGCCGGTGTGATGCGAGTGGTAATGACCCGGCGGTCATGCCCCTGGCGGCTGCGCACCGCCAGGCCCCTGCGCTCCAGACGGTCAACCAGGCGGGTGATATCAGGATCGCGATTGATCATGCGCTCGGCAATCTCGCTGCATGAGCGTCCTTCATCCCCGGCGCCGCGCAGGATGCGCAGGGCATTGTATTGGGTCGGCGAGAGGCCAAATGCCTTCAGCATTTCGCTCAGGCGCCATTGCAGACGGTCTGCCGTACGCTGCAAGGCCACCCCAGCTTCGTCTTCGAGCGTGTTGAAGGGCTTGGATTGATGGATCTCGGCCTGAAGGTCTCTTGCCACCTTCTTGAATGTAATCGTTATAACGAATATTATCAAGCGTAGTGCTCAGGCAGTACGGTGGCGGGTTCTGGCCCTCCAGCGTGTCCATGCGCTTCGCGTCCTTTGCGGAACCTTGACGCTTCCGAATCCGACGCTTCTCCCCAGTAAGTGGCGGTGGCATCCATCCGGCTTTTTCCGGCATCAAATTAATTAACTAACCGGTTAATAAACGCCGGGGGAGGAGAGGGTAATCATATGAAAAATATTCTCAGGGCCACGGCATCATTTCTTGCGCTAGGCATTCTCAGCGTTGGTCTGGCGGCGCAAACGAACAGCGCGCGCTATGACAGCGACATTCAAAACCGCGTGACCCAGCAATTAACCAGGAAGCAGGAGTTCCGCAACCTGCAGGCGAGTACCGAGGACGGCATCGTAACGCTCTCCGGGACGGTGGATCTCTACCAGCAGAAACTGGATGCGGCCAAGAAAGTGCGAAAGCTGGACAAAGTGCAGGGCGTGCGAAATATGGTGGCGGTCAGTTCGTCCGCGCCCGACGCCGAGCTCGAAGCCAGGCTCGAGCGCAAGTTGCACTACGACCGCATGGGCTACGACAACCTGTTCAACTTTGTTGACGTCTCGGTGAAGGACGGCGTCGCGACCCTTAATGGCGAAACTTACAACGACGTTGGCCGCGACTCAGCCCTGGCACTGGCGAATACCATGCCGGGCGTGAAGGACGTCGTGGACAACATCAAGGTTTCGCCGGTGTCGGGCTTCGACGACCGTATCCGAATCAGCGCCCTGCGCGCCATTTATCGCGACCCGGTGCTGGGCCGCTACGCCAGCGATCCGGCAAAACCGATCCGGATTGTGGTGGACAACGGCAAGCTGAGCCTCTACGGCACGGTGGCCACGGCGATGGACAAGCAAATCGCCGGCATGCGGGCCAACCAGGTCTTCGGCGTCTTCAGCGTGCAGAACAACCTGGAAGTAGTGAAGGGCTCGTAATGTCGATGTAGGCGCGAGCGTCCCGCTCGTGCAGGGTTGGAATGTGAAGCAGAGACAGGCACGGCTTCGGCCGTGCCCTTTTTTGCCGTCACGGTTCCTCCGTGTCCTCTGCGTCCTCCGTGGTCATATGGTTTTGGGTTTTGACCACGGAGGACACCGAGGACACGGAGCGGTCCGCCGCGAAGCACTACAGCCGATTAATCAACGCCGCCACATAGCCGGCGCCAAACCCATTGTCTATATTCACCACGCTCACATTCGAGGCACAGGAATTCATCATCCCCAAAAGCGCGGCCAGGCCCTGGAACGCCGCGCCGTAGCCCACGCTGGTAGGCACGGCGATCACGGGAACGCCGACCAGGCCGCCCACCACGCTGGGCAGCGCGCCTTCCATTCCGGCGCATACGATCACCACCCGGGCCCGCGTCAGGGACGCGCGATTGGCCAGCAGGCGGTGAATTCCCGCGACTCCCACGTCGTACAGATGTTCGACGTCGTTGCCCATCATTTCGGCGGTGACTACGGCTTCTTCCGCCACCGGAATGTCACTGGTGCCGGCGGAAACCACGGCGATGATTCCTTTGCCATACTTCTTCTGGTCGCGCCGCAAAGTGATGGCGCGTGCCAGTGCCTGATACTCGACTTTGGGAACTTTCTTTTTTACCGCGGCCAGTTGCTCCGCGCTTACCCGGGTCGCCAGGATGTTGCCGCCGTGTTTGGCCAACCGGGAAAAGATGGACGCCATCTGGGCCGGAGTCTTGCCCGGACCGAAAATCACTTCCGGCATCCCGTTACGCAGGGCGCGATGGTGGTCCAGGTTGGCGAATCCCAGATCTTCGAAGGGAAGATGCCGCAGGCGGTCAACCGCGGCGTCGGGAGAAAGCTTGCCGCGTCGCACCTGGTCGAACAGTTCGCGGATGGAGTCAGCGTTCAGAGAAGCACTCAGCGGTCAGCACTCAGCCACCGCGAGTCTAGAGTAGCATTTGCTTTGATGTAGCGCCGGCGAGACGCCGGCGCTACTGGAAAACTATCTGGTGGCTGAGGCGGGGAGCTTCTTGCCGTGGCCGCGGACTCTTGCGGCGATTTCCCGATACACTTCTTTGGCTTTGCCGGGTTCTTCCAGGTGGAAGAGAAACCACCGCCGCAGCATGCCGCGCGTGACCCGTCCCTTGAGATAGGCATCGTACAACGCATCGCCCAGCATGTAGCCCAGCAGTTGGGAGCTGGCTTCTGTTTTCTTGCGTGGGGATGCTGGAGCTTCCTCCGGCAGTTCGCGACTTCCCGCGCCTCCGGCCTCGGGGCGCGCCGGATACAACACTCGCGAGCCAAAATATCCCAGCGCATATTCCATGGTCTGGAGATAAAAATGGGTCGTGCTGCCCCCAGTTTCTGCGGCCTTTCTCCCGCCCCGGTAACCCGCGGCAGGCATGATGCAGGAAGCGTGCCGCTTCTTCAGCCGCATACATCATCTTGAACTCACGCACGTAGAAAGCATTGACCTGGGGCAGATAAACGCTGCCTCGCTCCTCCACGTGGCGCACCATGGCTTCGGTTTCGTCCCCGTCGGCATGGTGGCGGGAGAGCAGATGGCGCAAACGCGCGTCGGATGCGCGGCAGTAAACTTCCGGCATCAGGTCCACCAGGAACTTCGGCTGGGTGCCGTTGTGCGAAGAATAGCGGTCGATGTCGAGAAAGCGCAGCAGGCTGTCGATCAGGTTGTAGATGGTGGGGGCGAGGTCGGGACCTTCTTCGTCGGTGCGTCCCCAGCGGCTGAGGTGAAGGCGGTAATTCTCGTATTTCTCCAGGGGCGTGGAATTGAATACGCAGACTACGTCCTGACTCACGCGCACGGCCTCGACCCGTTCCGCTGGTTCGCCGGCGGCGCGCCAGTAAAGCGCATCCACGTTTTGCAGCACGGTGATGACCCGCTCCTCCGGCAATTTCTCCCGCAGCACTTTGGGAAGATGTCCAGGCGCGAGGTGCGACTCGCCAAACAGCACCAGCATGACGGCGTGGGGATGACGCTGCCGGATTTCGGACAGCTTGTGGACGGCGTGACGATCGCGCGCGCCGATCTTGCGCAGATCTTCCCGCGGCATGCAGTCCAGACCATAGATGGCGTCGGCGTGCTCGCGCGCAGTGACCAGCAATTCGTAAAACGGAGCCCAGTCGTAGCCCCAGTCGAGGTCGAAGCGAATGCGCTGCCGCAACTCTTCGGCGTCAATCTCGCGCCGCCACCATTCATCGAGGATGTGCTGGTCGCGGGAGAAGATGGTTTCGAGGCCCAGTACCACGGGACGGTCTCCGGGCTGGGCGCGTTCTTCCAGCAGAGTTGCGGCAAAGCGCTGCGCGGCCGGCAAGGCGTGATAGTCGCCGATGAGAACGATGTCCCCGCGGCGTACGTCGGCGCTCAGTTGCTGCCGGTCGATAACCGATTCGTAGGATCGGAAGGCCTGGCTGAAATCCTGCAGATATTTGCGGCGGCCGTTGGGATCGTTGACCCGGATCTCGCGCTCGACGCCAGCCAGGGCGTGCAACTGCGCCTCACTGCGCCGCAGCCGCAAACTGGAGATGGATGCCATATCAGTCGTCAGTCGTCAGTCGTCAGTCGTCAGTCCTTGGTCATCGTCTAGGCCTAGTCGTTGGCGCCCTGAACTCGGTGGCTAACGACCAGTGCGACCGCTCCTTGACTCTTCTTCCCAGGCTCCCTATGCTCCAATGTTCGAGAGAGGTCGGGAGTCCAGTTTGCCCAATCACCCGCCGCAGAACCTGACCGTCGCCACTACCGGAGCCAGTGGATCGCTGTTCCTGAAACACTTGCTGCTGGCGGTGGAACGCGACTCACGCGTTCAGACCGTCAACTTCATCGCCTCCGACAGCGCTCTGCGCGTCATGGCCGAAGAACTCGGGCTGCGCGGGCGGAGCAACCTGGTCGGACAAATCCTGGGCCGCAAGTCCGCACGCAAAATTCACCAGCAAGCCAATGCCGATATCGGCGCCAACATCGCCAGCGGCTCCTATCCCGCCGACGCCATGGTCGTAATCCCCTGCAGCATGGGCACGCTGGCCCGAATTGCCAACGGCATCGCGTCCCAACTGATCGAGCGCGCCGCTGACGTCTGCCTCAAAGAGAAGCGTCCGCTGGTGCTCTGCGTCCGCGAGACGCCGCTCAATAAGATCCACATTCGAAACATGTACCGGGCCGCCGATGCCGGCGCCACCGTGTACCCGCTGATCCCGGCTTTCTATTTCCGGCCGGCCAGCTTAGATGCTATGGCCCGCGAATTCGCCTACCGCGTGCTGGCCCACATCGGCCTGCCGCAACCGGATGCCTATCGCTGGAAAGGCTGACGGATTTGGCGAATACAGAAATCCGGTTACCCGATGGTTACTTCCAGTGTAGGAAGGCGGGAGAGAAGCAGGTAGATTCCTGTGGGCCATGACCCGCGGGGGAGTTCGGAAACTGGTGATTCAGTGTGGCGCGGGCGCCCTCGCCCGCGTGCTTTTGATTTTGGTGGTGAACAGTTAAAGTCAAAGGCCGCGGGCGAGGGCGCCCGCGCCACATGTTTTCAAGGCTTACGAGGAGGCCTATGTTCTTTCATAAGAGCGGTGTGGTTCTGGTTGCGCTAACTGCTGTCATTTTAGTTTCTCTGGCGCACGCCGCCGACCCCACTTTCTCAGTTTCCTTCCCCAGGAGCCGCAGCGAGAAGCCGCTCGATGGGCGCGTCTTCCTGCTGCTTTCGACTGACCCTTCCGCCGAACCCCGCATGCAGATCGACGACTCCGTCCGCACCCAGATGATGTTCGGGATGGACGTTGACGGCATGAAGCCCGGCCAAACCGTTGTAGTGGACGATTCCGCCAACGGCTATCCCGTCCGCAGCCTGCGCGATGTGCCGGCGGGAGAGTATTACGTGCAGGCGGTGCTGCATCGCTACGAAACTTTCCATCGCTCCGATGGCCATACCATCAAGCTGCCGATGGACCGCGGCGAAGGGCAGCACTGGAACATCGCGCCCGGCAATCTCTATTCCACGCCGCGCAAGATCACGCTGGGTCCTTCGGCCGGACCGGTTGCAATCGTGCTCGATCAGGAAATCCCGCCGATTCCGCCGCCGCAGGACACGAAATACATCCGTCACCTCAAAATTCAGAGCGCGCTGCTCACCAAATTCTGGGGACGTCCCATGTACCTCAGCGCCAACGTGCTGGTGCCTGAGGGATTTGATGCGCATCCCAGCGTTCATTTTCCGGTCATCATCAATGAAGATCACTTTAACGCCGACTTCACCGGCTTTCGCACCGAGCCGCCCGATCCCAATCTGAAGCCCGACTACAGTGAGCGCTTCCACATCTCCGGCTACAACCGCATTCAGCAGGAGGAGGCTTACAAGTTCTATCAACAGTGGATCGGGCCCGGCTTTCCGCGCGTCATCATTGCGGACATCAATCACGCCAACCCTTACTACGATGATTCCTACGCAGTGAACTCGGCCAACCTTGGCCCTTACGGCGACGCTATCGAGACCGAACTTATTCCCGCCATCGAGAAACAGTTTCGCGGTATCGGACAAGGCTGGGCGCGCTTCGCCTACGGCGGTTCCACCGGAGGCTGGGAATCGCTGGCGGTGCAGGTGTTTTATCCCGACCACTACAACGGCGTGTTCGTGGCCTGCCCTGATCCGGTCGATTTTCGCGCCTATACCACGATCAACATTTATAGCGACCCAAACGCGTTTTACATGCTGGGCCCGCACACAAAAGTCGCGCAGCCCGCCATGCGCGACTATCTCGGACGCACCCTGGGCACGGTGCAGGGCATGAACCAGTACGAACTCGCGCTGGGCTCGCACGCCCGCTCGGGAGAACAATTCGATATCTGGCAGGCGGTGTACGGGCCGGTCGGCGACGATGGCTATCCCAAACAGATTTTCAACAAGGAAACCGGCGAAATCGATCGCAGCGTCGCCGCCTATTGGAAGGAGCATTACGACCTGAGCGCCATCATGCAACGCGACTGGGCCACGCTCGGCCCCAAACTGCAGGGCAAGCTTCACATCTACGTGGGCTCCGCCGACACTTATTTTCTGACCGACGCGGTTTACTACCTGGAAGATTTTCTGAAATCCACGAAGAACCCGCCCTACGACGGCGAAGTGAAGTACGGCGATCGCGCCGAGCATTGCTGGAATGGCGATCCCAATCTGCCCAACTATCTTTCGCGCCTGCACTACAACACCATGTATCTGCCGAAGATTCTTGAGCGGATGGAAAAGACCGCGCCGGCCGGGAGCGGATTTGAAGTCGTGGCGGTACTGACGAGAGACAATGTGACAATGGGTGGAGCAGGCCTTCAGGCCTGCATACAACAGCTTGGTCGCCGATGCCGAGCTTGACTCTAGCCGTAGCCCAGGCAGCTTTCTCATGACTGAGATAACCGCTATTGACTGCGTATCTAGACGGCTCTAGGCGCCTTCACGTCAGAAAGTGCACTAGCTCGATGGTATTAGGTCTGACGTGGCAGGCGTGACCAAAGCTCGCATCGGTGTACCATCGGCTCGTGTAAGGCTCGGGATGCTCGTCGGCTGCTTTCATCCAGTGTCGTTGAGTCTCACAGGCTAGAGACCTGCTCATCGGTGATCATCACGTCGAAGCGGATGTCGTCACTTCAGGAGCCGGATTCGCGGTTTCCACGAAACTGCAGTGGGACTGACTGATCGTGACAGTATTCGGACGTGGACGTAGTCGCATGCCGTGCGGAAATTAACGCGTCCTAAGGTATTGCCGGTCGTTCAACATGCTTGATACCTCAGCTCCAGCCGCAACTCCGTAGTCGATGGGCTTCGTTACGGAACGGTCAGTACGTGACCGTCCAGCACTGAATGGAATGTTTAAGTGATCGCGAATGCAGGCCACGTCCACTGGTTTAAGCAGCCCGTTGCCAGAGAGGAGCACGGTCGCCGTCAGATCAGCGTATCTGGCTCCGCACAGAGAGAATCCTAACTTGCGAATACGGAGTACAAGTGTCAGAGCATCATGACGTCGGGCAGCCAATTGACTCGGAATGGTCAGTTAAATCCACGCGGGCTGCTGACCTAAGGGCAGCATTATGTGCCGAGGGATGCCGGGCAGCAGCCGTTCGCTGCATCGAACAAACTAGCGCGACGAATTAATCCTGGTTTACCATCAGGTCGCGAACTGCCGCGGACGTAATTGGCCGCATTCAAATGAGGTTCCATCTGCATATGCGGAAGAGCAGGCACTGTTCCGATCCAGCTTGGACGTAGTCTTCGTTCGAAGATTGACATGACCTCGGCGGGCAATGCACTCAGTGTTGATTCAACGCAGCGCTAAAGCGCTGCTCCACCCAAATCAAAATCCGGCAGAAATTACCTCTGATGTACGCCCCACTTTCGTGCCGGTTGACGTGCACAAGCCTTCCCGTACTAATGTGCAATTACACCGGAAAGGAGGTGGTCTGATGACAAGTTCTGATTCATGTGGGAGTAGTAAAAGACCAGGTGAGGTGGCTGTGACTTAGAGCGGTCGCTCTAAGAACCATCGCACGACTACCGGTGATTTAGGGTTGCAATTCCGCCCGGCGTGAGGTCGCGCCGGGACCCGGAGTTATCCGAAGGGGACCACCTTTAGAGTGGCCGCCTCTTGGTCAATCCCAAACAGTGCACCGGGCGGCCCGCGTATTGAAAAATGCGCGGGCCGTTCTATTTGCGGGCGTCGGACGTCAGACCCCGGACTTCAGGCTTCTGGCGTCGGCCGAAGTCCGACGTCCGAGGTCCGAACCCATGGGGTAACTGGCTCGATCGTGAACCAGACGAGGAATGGGTACACGGCAACACTGGGTTGAGGACAGCAACCTCGGTGACCTACGTCCTCGGGGTGCGGGGAGGCACAATTTATGTTGAGCCCGGTTGACCACTAACGCCCGGAAGGCAGGCGTCGATGATCAGCATCCTATGGATCGCGGTTGTGACCGCCCTGGCAGTCGGCGTCGTCCTGGCGCGGAAATACGTACCGAAGCCCAAAAAAGCCCAAAAGTGGGAAAAAGCACAAATCATGAAGCAGTTGCTGGCCATGTCTGAGAATGAAACCGGGGCTTCGACCGTTGCTCCGGCACGATCCCGAACTTCCGCGAAACCCGGACCGCGGCCTGTGAAGTTCACTCCCAAACCGGCAAGAAGCTCTCAGCAGATTCATTCCAGCAAATAGCTTTCGTCCGTCGGCGTTCCGGCGGCTCCCCCGCCGAGGGCAGGATGCCCTCGGGACAGCCGGCGGGACGCCTGCGCTACATGGCGCGAATCGGAGTATGGGGCGGGCGCCCTCGGGCGGTCCGCCCCACACGTTCAGCGCTAGTGCCGGGGCCCTGAGCGGCGACGCATCAGGTAGTATTCGTTGACCGGGCGGTCGTCCCGCAGGGCGGATGCTGCCGGGGCTTGCTGAATCAAATCGTCGAGTGAAACCTCTCGCTTGAGCACATCGGCAAACTGACCCTCCGGCGTTGTCTCCGGTCCCCATTCCAGCAGATCGGTCGCCGCTTTGGCGGGCAGGCGCTGGGCAAGCTCCGCCGCGGTCGGGTTGGGCAGAGGGCTTTCGCTGGCCAGGAAGTGGTAGCCCCAACCTTCCACCGAATGAAATACACGCACGTAGGGGAAAGACTCTTTCAGGGCGCGCGCCACGGCGGCCCGGACGACCGCGTCTCCCCCCGGCAGCCACTGCTGCAGAATTCCTTCCGGGCGCAATCGCCGACGGATGATCGCGTAAAACTCCATGGAGTAGAGCAGGCTCGAACCTGCGGCTTGCACCGGGGGCGGCGGATCGATCGTAATCACATCATATTGTTCAGAAGCCCGTTCCAGGTAGCGCCGGCCATCGTCAATGACCACGTGCGACAGCGGCGAACGCAGCAGTGCGGGACCATCGGCGTGAAAGTACCCGAAGACGCGCGGAACGCTCGGCACCAGCTCCACCGCGGTCACAGGAATGTCCCATGACATCAGGGAACGGTAAGTGGTGCCCATACCAAAACACACCACCAGGGCGTTCTTCGGAGGATGATCGAGAAAGGCCAGCGGCAGGTGCGCCATGAACTTGGTGATGGCAGTGAGTCCGGTAATTCCCATTCCATTGACCCGCAGGCGCTTGTTCCTGCCCTCTCCCATGGCGATGATGGTCGCGGTGTTGTCGCGCAGAACTTCACTGTGTCCGAATTGATCTTCGTAACTCTTCTGGGTGAAGACGAGCGCCAGAGCCGACAGCACCACGGCGTAGGAAACACCTGCCTGCCAGTCGAGACGTCTCGTCTGAAGGCCCAGCCGGGCGAACCGCCATCAGGAGCCAGGGCAGCGAGAAGCACGAACAATACCCAGCGCTCGCTTATCAGGGGCAACAGCAGGAAGCCGGAGAGAAGCGGTCCCAGGATGCAGCCGAGAACGTTCACGGCATAAGCTTTTCCTGCCTTGCCGGGATCGCCGCCCGACCAGCGATCCACCAGCAGGGGAGTAAGGAATCCCAGGACGCCGGAAAATGGAGCGATGCCCACGATCAGGCGCAACAGACGGGAGATATGGATGCCGGGATTGGCCGCGAGCAGCGGCAGAAGGGCAAACAATCCCAGCAAGACCCAGATCAGATTTCCTTCGCGTCGATTCCTTCCGCTCCAGAGTCTGTAGATCTGCAACCCGATAAAAGTTGAGACCAGGTAAGTTGCCAGGATGGAAGCGAAAGCGTACACCACGGTGCCGAGATAGGGAGTGAACTGCCGGATCCAGACCACTTCCATGCCAATGCTGGTCAGTCCGGTGAGAAAGAGCAGAACCAGCGGTTTGTTTCCCTGGCTGGAGGCCCGGCTTGCAATCTCTTTCATCGCCGGCGCGGCCTTCACCGGGCCGGTGGGTTCAGACTCGGTCCGGCCCAGACTCAGGGACATCGCAGACAGGGCCAGCAACCCGTTGAACGCCGCGCCGATTTTCAAGGTATCGCGGAAGCCGTAGAGTTCAATCAGCAGCAGGGGGAAGGTTGCTCCGATTACTGCGCCCAGCACGTTGGACAGGTAGAGATAGCTGAACGATCGTTGCGAGCGCTCTGGATCCCAGCGGCGGATCGCAAGCATGGCCACCGGTATCGTAGCTCCCATGCAGGCGCACCATGGAACCAGGGTGAGAGCGATCCAGATCCCCGATCCCAGATAGTAGGCCCAGGAGGAAGATGCTCCTGTCCACTCCAGGAGTTTTCGTCCGTACAACAACTGGTAGGGGACCAGCAAGGCCGATATGCCGATCAACAATTCCGCCAGCGCGTAGATCCGAAGCGCAGGGACCCTGACCCGGTTTTCGTAGTTGCGGATGAGGCGTCCGCTTCCCCAGGAACCCAGGCCCAGCCCGGCCATGAAGACCGAGATCACGATCGAGGCCAGGGCGGTGGTAACGCCAAACTGAGCCATGGCGAGGCGCAGCCACACGATCTCGTAAAGGATGCTGCAGAAGCCCGAAACCAGAAAGAACGTGAAGAACCAGACCATGAGAGAGAGTCCTTCGTGCGCAACCCGAGAGCGAATATTCAGCGGACCGTCCTGCTCTTCGGTCCGCTCGAAACAACCGCTTGAAACCCGAGCCGTACTACTTCGGCCGTGTCCTCAGCTAACCCGAGGACTCCGGCTTCGTCGGGCGTAAACCATCGCACTTCGTCGGCATCGCCGGCGGCCTGCGCCTTGCCCGCCAGCGGGCGGCAAAGAAAATCGATCAACACAAAATGATAGAGAATGCGGCCGGCATCGTCCTGCAGCACGCGGTCATAAACGCCCAGCAGTTCGACCGGCTCCACCGTCAGGCAGGTCTCCTCCCGGGCTTCGCGGACCGCCGCTGACCGCACCGTCTCGCCCAATTCCAGAACACCTCCGGGAATCGACCACTCTCCCGCCAGCGGAGGGTGCCCACGTTTCACCAGCAGCACGCGGCCATCCTCAATGATGATTGCGCCCACGCCCACCAGCGGGGAATCGGGATACTCTCGTTTCATAGCTTGTTCAAGTTTAGTCGGGCAACGGGATGCGATAGATATTGCGCCGCGTATTCGAGCGAGTGTAGGAGTAATACTCTGGTCCAGCAGCGGAGTCGATTCCCCGCGGGATCAACATAACTCGTTTGTCCGCCTTCCAGCCGCCCGCTCTGAGATCGCCCTTCGGGAAATCAGGAATGCCAAGGCCTCGGCTGACGGGTAGCACATAGGTCTTCGAGTCTCCCGACGTGACAAAGAAGAGGCTCCCGCTGATGTCCCAACCGCCAGTGCAATAGAAGGTGCACACATTTACGGCTGGGCCGCCCTCCAGCGGGAAGGCGACGGTCACGGCCGGGTGGTCGCTCTGGTCGGACTTGACTGACGCCAGGGCCCAGCGGCCGTCGGGAGAGATTGAGATCAGGTCGAGGATAGGACCCGGTGTCACCTTGCGGCGTCCCGACCCGTCCGGAGCGGTGCGATACAAGAAGTTCTGTGAGCCTTCAATGGAGCGCAGTACCAGGTCGCCATTGGGAAGAAATCCAGGCGAGTCCTGGCTGGTGGGCGAGGCCAGCAGGCGCGGGGAAGAGCGATGATCGACCGGGGCCAGCCATATCTGACCCACCCCGGCATCATTCTTGATAGACAGCGCGACCGTCTTGCCATCATGGGAAAGGGCATAACCCACCAGGTTGCTGCCAGGCTGGATGGCGGAGCCCGAGATCACACGCTCGCTGCTGCCACTGGCCAGATCTCGAACCCACAGATCAACGCCCGGACTCTGCCCGCCTTGCGTCTCGTAGTAGAGCTTGCTCTTATCCCACGAGATAGTCGTTCCCCAGGCGTTGCCTTCCGACGAGAGCTGGTGATCACCACTAGCGTCATGCAGCCAGATAGTAGCGTCCTGTGCGCCCACGGAGGTCAGCAATGATTGGCCGTCGGGGCTCATGGCGATGCCTTCTTCTTCGGTGGTACCGGAGGTCACTTGCTGCAGCGGCCCGTCGGGGAACTTCTGCCGCCAGATATGGAAGCGGCCGCCGGGGTTCGCGCTGAAATAGACCCAATTGCCATCGGGCGACCAGGCGGCGGAGGTGCACGTTGCGGGGGAAGGTCCTATCGTTCTCATGCTTCCGTGGCCATCAAAGGGAACGACCTGGCAGGGAAGCAACGATCCGCTCTCATCCATCAGGACCATCAGCACCCAGCGGCCATCGGGTGAGAGATAGGAGTGGTGCACCATGCTGCGTTCGCCGGGAGGAACATAGACCTCCCGCCTCTCTCCCCGGTCCTGGTTGGTAGTGACCAGGATCATGTGCAGGCCTCCCTGAATCTCGGAGAAGAGCAGGTGCTTGCCGTTATCGATCCAGGAAAGGGAGGATGCATTTTTCAGGAGCAGCCGGGGCTGCCCGCCCAGGACAGGGACTTCCCAGGTATCAAACGGATCGATGGTGCCGTAGGCGATGCGTGAGCCGTCGGGCGAGAAGACGGGGGCGAGCTTGTACCCGGAGCCATGAGTAAGTTGAACCGCATCCCCGGAAGGAAGCAGTTTCACATAGATGTCGCCTCGACCGAAGAAAGTTCCGCTTCCCCTTATAAAGGCCAGCATGCGCCCATCCGGAGAGAGCGCGGGGTACACCGCGGAGTCGGTGAAAAATGTCAGTTGCTCCCAAACGGTGGAGTGCGCCGATTGCCGGCGTTCCATGTAGTAAAAGATTCCGATTGCAGTGGCGAACACGAGCCCAAGGGCAAGAACTGCCCACGAGCCCCGCCGTGTGGTAAGGCGCCGCTGCGGGACCTGGGCAGACATCCTGCCGGATTCACTGTCGCGCTTCAGCCTCTGCAGGTCCGCCCGCAGCTCCGCGGCAGACTGGTAACGCAAACCAGGGTCTTTCTCCAGCGCCTTGCTGACAATGTCATCGAGCCTGACGGGTAGGATCGGGTTGCGTTGCGACAGTGCCGCGGGGGTTTCATCGAGAATAGCCTTGAAAATGATGGCGGAGGTCTTGCCATGAAAGGCCGGTTTCCCGGTGGCCAATTCGTACAGCACGGTGCCGAAGGAAAAAATGTCAGTGCGCTCGTCCAAAGCCTCGCCCCGCGCCTGCTCCGGCGACATGTAGGCGATGGTGCCCACCGCCGTGCCCGCCATCGTCACGGGCGAAACTGTCGCGGTCGCTGATTCCGGGGCCGCGTCGTCCGCCAGCTTGGCCAGTCCAAAGTCCAGTACCTTGTACTCGCCGTGCGCGGTGAGAAAAATATTTCCCGGCTTCAGATCGCGGTGAATGATTCCCCGCCGGTGGGCTGTGTCCAGGGCGTCGGTGACTTCCAGGGCGCAGCGCAAGAGCTCGCTGAGCGTAAATGGACCTCTGACCAGACGGTCCGCCAGGGTTTCGCCCTGCAGAAATTCCAGGACCAGGTAGTTGATCGCTCCCTCGGTGCCCACGTCGTAGAGTTGGCAGATGTGGGGATGATTGAGCGCGGCAATGGCCCGCCCTTCACGCTCGAAGCGTTCCCGCGCGTCCGCCTGGTCCGAGCGATGGAGGGGAAGGACCTTAATCGCGACCACACGGTCGAGGCGAGTGTCACGAGCGCTGTACACCTCGCCCATTCCACCCGCGCCCACCTGGGCCACGATCTCGTATGGACCAAGCCGTGTACCCGTTGCTAGGGGCATGGCTGGCGTGAATTATATCTCGCCCTAGTTCCCCTCCGGGGCGAAGTGACGCAGTGGTCTAAAATGATCCTGTGTCACTTGGACGAATACAAACGCAAACGGCGCTTTGAGGCGACCCCCGAACCTCCTCCAAAGCTGGAGAAGAAGTCGAAGCATCGCTTCGTGGTGCAAAAGCACCGGGCCACGCGTCTGCACTACGATTTCCGCCTGGAGATGGAAGGCGTGCTCAAGTCCTGGGCGGTGCCCAAAGGTCCTTCCCTCGATCCCGCTGACAAACGCCTGGCCATGCAGGTGGAAGATCATCCGGTTTCGTACTTTGACTTTGAAGGCACCATTCCTGAAGGCAATTATGGAGCGGGCACCGTGATGGTCTGGGATGTCGGTACGTGGGAACCGCTGTCACCCGAGCCCGTCAACGGAAAGTTTGTTCCGGGAACCGATGCGGAAGCCTCGGCCATGCTGAAGAAGGGCGATTTCAAAATCCGGCTGCACGGCAAGAAACTGAATGGCGACTTCGCGCTGATTCACATGCGCTCGCGTCGTCCCGGCACCAAGGGGACGGAGTGGCTGCTGATCAAGAAGCAGGACGACGCCGTGGTGAAGGGCTTCGACATCGATCAGTACGACGAATCGGCGCTCACCGGCCGCAGCATGGCCGATATTGCAGGCGACCGGGGATCGGCGCAGTGGACCAGCAGCCGTCCAGCCTCTCGCGGAGCGGTGAAGGCACCGTGGCTGGCCGATGCGATCGCCAAGTTTGATAAGAAGAACAAAAAGAAATCAACCACGGAGACGACACGGAGAAAGGCAAAGCAAAAAAAAAAGAAAAAGATAAGGCCGTAGCCGGCCCCGCAGTTCCGCGGAACCAAAAGGCGGCCTCCGTGTCCCCTGTGTCCTCCGTGGTTAAAGATTTGGAGGGCGCAGTCAAACGTCCCATGCCCACGGCGATCCACCCCATGCTGGCAACTTCGGTGGATGATCCTTTTGACGATCCCGAATGGCTGTTCGAAATCAAGTGGGACGGCTACCGTGCCATTGCTTTTATCGCCAAAGGCAAAGTTCGCCTGGTTTCGCGAAATCAGAATGACCTCACGGCACAATTTCCGGAATTGCACAGTTTGCCGGAGTTCATCCGGGCCGACACCGCCATTCTCGATGGCGAGATCGCAGTGCTCGACGACCAGGGCCGGTCCTCGTTCAGCCTGATACAGCAACGCACGGGCATTCGCCAGGGAGGGCGTCGCACCGGTTCGCGCCCGGACATTCCGGTGCAATACTACGCATTCGATCTGCTGTATCTCGACGGGGACGATCTGCGACGAGTCTCGCTGGAACAACGCAAAGCGGCGCTGGCGAAAATTACTGCCGCAGATGGTCCGCTCCGGTACTCCGAGCATTTTCCCCAGGGCAAGGCGCTGTTCAGCGTTGCCCGGCAAAAAGGGCTGGAGGGAATTCTAGCCAAGCGCCGGAGCAGCGTTTACGAGGAGCGCCGCAGCCGCGAGTGGCTGAAGATCAAGATCACCCAGACGGTGGATTGCGTCGTCGGCGGGTACACCGACCCCGAGGGCAGCCGCGAATTTTTTGGCTCGCTCGTGCTGGGTCTCTACGACAAAGATGGCGACCTCATTCATGTCGGTCAGGCGGGCACTGGATTCGATCAGGCCATGCTCAAAAACATCTGGCAGGTGCTGAAGAAGAGGGAGACAAAAGTCAGTCCCTTCCCCCATGGAGTGGAAGCGTTGCGGAAAGTGCGCTGGATCAAGCCTGAACTGGTGGCAGAGATCAAGTTCTCGGAATGGACCCATGAGACGCCGAAGGCGGCATGAAGTTGCGCGCTCCGGTCTTTCTGCGCCTGCGGGAAGACAAGGACCCGGAGGAGTGTGTTTTGCCTTAGAAGCTAGAAGCCAGAAGCTACTTTATGTCTTTCATCGCCAGCATCGATCCGTAATCTCTTCCCGAAGGTTCCACTGCGCGGGCCACAATTCCGGCAAAGGCATCGCGGAACTCCGGATATTTCGCCACCAGCGCTTTCATCACTGCGGTGTTGTCCTGAAAGGTCTTTCCGGTGTCGGAGACACTCGCGGACTGGTATCGCACCACCAGATGGAAGTCGTGGCCTACCGGGATCGGAAACAGATCGGTGACTCTATAGGTTTTGCCGCCCGCCGTGAGATCGAGCGGAGGCAAGTCAGCCGGCTTCTGCGCCTGCATCTCGTCATACAGCCGGTCAGTGACGGCGGTGGCCATGAAGGGGACCGGAACCAGCAGCTCCCGGGCCTCGCCAAAGTAGAACCAGGAATTGTGGAGTTGTCCCTTGGCCTTGAATTCCCGGGCGCGGCTGGCGAACCAGTTGCCGTCGTGGCCCGAAATCTGGGCGGGCTTGGCGTAGAACCCGCCCAGCTTCCAATCGTTGCCCTGCTGCTGCAAAACAAAAGACACGGTGTAGGCGCCCTGCGGGGAGGCTGCATCAAGAGTGACGATGCCGTAATTTCCCGGCGGCAGATTGGGAATCACGAAGACTGCGCTGTCTCGAGTCTGTCCCTGAGCGCCGAAAATACCGCATAGGAATTCGGCGCGTTGCAGCGGCGCCGTCCCCTCGGCCTTGAGCAGAAAGGGCGGACGCGGTGCCGGTTGCACCCCGGTCAGGTTGGGCTGGTTATCCTTGACGGCGCTCTCGATGCCGGAAAAATTCGATGCCAGGCTGGCCATCGCATTCTGCCGCAGCGAGGCCGAGTCTCCCCGCGCCGCCATGTCGTAGAGGCGCTTCGCGGTCGCAGTCAGGGCCGAAGCCGTGGCCGGGTCCATATCACCGGCCATCTGGCAGGTCTGGGCGCGAGCCGCCGACGAAAAAATGATGGCCGACGAGAACATTAATACCGCTGCCAGCCTTTGCGCGATCTTTCCTGGATAGCCGATGTTCCACCTCGGGACCCCAAGGGTCACAATCATATGAGTCACAACAATTTTAAACTGTCGGCGACGGCCCTCGATACCTGTATTTCTCGCGTCCCCGGACCGCATGATTGCGCCAGAATGCGCCGTGTGCTACCGTCGGCCCTGTTCCCCATTTCCACGCGAGGGAGACGCTCATGGCTCTAATCTTCCTGGGCATACTGGTTGTCATCGTCATCCTGCTAGTTGGGATGTACAACAGCCTCGTCCAGTTGCGTGTCCGCTGCGACAACGCCTGGTCGGACATTGATGTACAGCTGAAACGGCGCCACGACCTGATCCCCAATCTGGTCGAAACGGTAAAGGGTTACGCCGCGCACGAGAAGGGCACATTCGAGAACATCGCCAAGTTTCGCTCCCAGGCCATGCAAGCCACCACGCCGGGTGACAAGGCCCAGGCTGAAAACCAGCTCAGTGGAGCCCTGAAGAGCCTGTTCGCGGTGGCGGAAAATTATCCTCAGTTAAAGGCCTCCGAGGAGTTCACTCAACTGCAGGGCTCGCTCAGCCAGACGGAAGACTCGATCCAGAATGCGCGGCGTTACTACAACGCCGTGGTGCGCGACCTGAATACGAAGATCCAGTCTTTTCCGACGAATATTCTTGCAGGAATGTTCGGCTTCCAGCAGCGGCAGTTCTTCGAAGTGGCCGCAGCCGATCGCGAACCGGTGGCGGTGAAGTTCTAACGCGGGCGATCAGCCGCGGAGCGGCGCAAGAATGCAGCCCACGGCGTAAGCCGTGGGTTTACCGAACGGCGACCTTGCGAGCCCCGAGCGGGGCGGTAGAGCGCGGCGAGACCGTCGCCCAGGAGTTGTCGATTCCGAACGATTCTTTCGCCCCTTTGGGGCTCAATCTCCGCCGGCTTTTGACCCAGGGCTTGCGCCGTGGGCTACATTCTTGCGCCGCTTCGCGGCTCAAGGATATACCTTCCGCCGCAACCTTTTGATTCTGGCTTGCCTGCTGGCTCTGACTACTCCGCTGCTTGCCCAGAGCTGGCGGATCGCTGACTTTCAGGACACGGTCCTGATCAGCGAAGACGGCACCGCCCTGGTCAAGGAACGCATCAGCCTGGTCTTCATTGGCCAATGGCACGGCATCCACCGCACAATTCCCATTGAGTATCCGGGCCCGCGCGGCACCAACTACACGCTGTTCCTCGATGTCACGGCGGTCACCGACGGCGCCGGCCAGAAGCTGAAGTATGACTCCAAAACTTCCGGTGGATACCGCGACCTGAAAATCTACATTCCCGGCGCGGTGGACACCACGCGCACGGTCGAGATCAGCTACGTCGTCCGCAACGGCATCCGCTATTTTGAAGACCACGACGAGTTCTACTGGAACGTGACCGGCAACGACTGGCCGGTGCCGATCGATCACGCCGAGGCGCACGTCTATTTGCCCAAGGCGGCAGCGGGACGGCTGCGGGCGCAGGCCTTCACCGGAGTTTATGGATCGGCCCAGCGCGATGCCACGTCCGAGGTCAACGGTGCCGACGTGGCCTTCGAGACCACCAACCCCCTGCCCATGCGCGGCGGAATGACGGTTGATATCTTCATTCCCAAGGGCATTCTCAAGGAGCCGGGCGGGCTCACCCGAGCCTTCTGGTTTCTCAGCAGCAACCCCATCGTATTTTTGCCTTTCGTTACCTTCGCCGTGATGTACGTGCTGTGGTGGTACAAAGGCCGCGATCCTGATCCCGGGCGTTCGGTCGCGCCCATGTATGAACCGCCGCCCGGAATGTCTCCCGCCGAAGCCGGCGCGCTGATCGATGACACCATCCATCCCCGCGATATTACGTCCACGATTGTGGACCTGGCAGTGCGTGGCTACATAAAAATTGAAGAGACCGTGGACACCACCCTGCTGGTCTTCCACTCCAGGGACTACATCTTTCATCTGGTCAAGCCGCTGACCGAATGGCAGGGGCTCGCGCCCCACGAGAGGGTAATGCTGGAGAATATTTTCGCGGGCGGGCAGCAGACCCGGCTGTCCAGCCTGAAGAACCGCTTCTACACCACGATTCCAGTCATAAAGCAGGACATAAAGGCGGCACTGAAAAACAAAGGCATGTACCTGCTCGATCCCGATTCGGCCAACGGCTACAGCGTTGGAGCGGCCCTGGTGATTGTGGCCCCGTTTCTCATCGCGCAATTCAGCGGTTACAAACAAATATTCAACTCGGTGGTACTTCTCATCGGGTGCGGCATTGTTTCCGCCATTGTCTGGTGGTTGTTCGCCCGCCAGATGTCGGCGAAAACGGTGCAGGGGGCGCGCACCCGTATTGCGGTGCTGGGGTTCCAGGAGTTCATGAATCGCGTGGACGCCGACCGCCTGAAGCGCATGCCACCGGATACATTCGAAAAATACCTGCCCTATGCCATGGCGCTCGGAGTGGAGCATCACTGGGCGCAGGCTTTTGCCGGGATCATCCAGAACCCGCCCAACTGGTACGTGTCGCCCAATGGCATGACCGGCTTCAATCCGATATTTTTCTCCAGTTCCATGCACAGCATGGCTTCGGACATGAACCAGGTGTTCGTCTCCGCGCCGCGCTCGAGTTCCAGTGGCTCAGGTTTTGGCGGGGGTGGCGGAGGCGGCTTCTCCGGAGGCGGCTTCGGCGGCGGGGGCGGCGGCGCTTTCTGAAAGTTGTGCGTGCATCCGGCCTTTCTTTGCAAACTTCGCGGATTTCTTTGCGTCCTTTGCGGTAAAGGTCTTGACCGCCAAGATCGCAAAGAATTCCGCAAGGTCGCAAAGAAATACTTCCGCCGAAATCACTTCCTGCGAAATATGAACTTGCGCGCGTCCGGCCAGAACTCGGCGAAGGCATTGCTGCCCATGCGTCCCGCGAAGCCCAGCAACGTTCTGACGCAGGCGTCGCTTACGCTGGATTGGCTGTCAGGCCGCCAGGTGTTGGAGAGAAAATTGTTTCCCGCGGTGCCCAGGTATCGAGCATAGGCCGGCGCTAAATTTCCGTCGGCCCGGCGGGCGGCAAAGGTCATCACGATGATGTTCTTTACTCGTCCCTTGAGGGGTTCCCCTGCGGCGCGAAAATAGCGGGGGTCTTCTCCCCAGAGCGAGCCCAGTCCTGCCTCCATGGCATTGCCTGTGGAGATGCCTGTGAGACGCATCCCGTAGCGTTTGCCGAACCCGTCCCAATGAGGACCGTACTCGCGTGGATTGTCCGTGGCGGTGGAGATGGCAGCGCTGAACACGCCGGCGCTCAGGCCAACCGGGCCAACTGTACTTTTTACAAACCAATTGAGCCGTTGACGGCCGTTGATCGGATGATAGGAACTGGCGTGCTCATTAGCCCCGCTCAAGGGCAGTTCGGGAAGTACCTGGACGGAACGCGCCTGCCCGAACGCGCTCACGGTCCCGGCCAGCAGAACTGCAGCAAGGCGCCATAAGATAATTTTCACAGGCTTTGGTTGCAAATAAGGGCAAGGAGTTTGCCTGGAGCCGCCCGCAAATTCGAAGTCACGGTCTCTTTGTGCAAACATCTTCGTGGACTATCGGCAGGCCCCGTCGAATCTTCAACGGCGGAGCACGGCGCGACTCGATGCAGACCAACTACGATCGCGAGGGTGGAGAATGCCTTCCGCGTCAGCCGGAAGATGCCGCGATGCCCATGCCTGCGCTGAACAGCATGGAAGCCCGAAGGCTGAGGTCTGAAGTCGTGGGAAGAATCCCAGTTTGGGTGGCCAGGGTCCGAGAGGGATTCCGTCGTCAGGTGGAAATGGGCCGGTTCGGCCTCAGGCCTGACCATGGCGACCGGGCCGGAAGCCGGGGGAACCTAGTTCTTACCCTTTCTGTTGCGTTATCAGGCTGTTCCGAGGGGTGTCATCCGTGATATAACCGCGCAAGCAGATGGTTGTGGCTCTATTCAGGAGATCCGGCATGGGGCTGGGTTTCGCAGCTGGAAATGGGCGGGAGCGAGGAGGTCTTGTGTCCGACGCGCGCACGGGGAAGCGGTTCCCCCTGGAATTGCCGATTAAGATCCACAAATCAGAGGAAGGCGGCGAGCACAGCGGCGTCACCGGAAATCTGAGCGCCGCCGGAGTGTACATCAAGGCTGACGCTGCGCTGGAAATGGGCTCGACTGTCGAATTCGAGATTACATTACCGCCAGAAATGACGGGGGCCAAAGAAGGCGTAGTCATCCAGTGCCGGGGTCGTGTTGTGCGCACCGACGAACCTGCCGGCGGTCCCACGGAGGCGCGGGGTGTGGCCTGCGTGATTGACTCCTACGATTTCGTTCGCCACTAGAGGCGAGGAGCTGACAGAGATGCTGAAATTGATTCTGGCCGACAATCAAGCCATCTTCCGGGCGGGCATCGCCAAAGTGCTGGCGGTTGAGGACGAAATGCGCATTGTGGCGCAGGCGCAAACCCAGGAGCAGATGTTCATGGCTCTGGACAAATTTCGCGCCGCCGTTCTGGTGGTTGCGGGCGGGTTCCATTCCGATTTCACCGGCATTCTGCAGGCCGCCACTAAAGCCAAAACCCGGGTTGTCGTGCTGGCCGATACCGGCGAGAGCGCGCAGCGCTACATGGGCGCAGGGGCCAACGGCGTGGTCTATCGCAACGTGACCAGCGCCGCGCTGGTGGACTGTGTGCGAAAAGTGGCGCGCGGCGAAAATTGGGTGCAGGACATCGCCGTGCCCAGCGAGTTGACCGAAAATGACATGGTGGGCCTGCGAGTGCGCGATCGCCTGACCGCGAAAGAACTGCGCATCGTGGCTCTGATCGTTCAGGGTTATAAGAACAAAGAAATCGCATCGCAGCTAGGGACCACCGAGCAGGTGATCAAGAACTACCTGCGCAACGTGTATGACAAGATCGGCGTCTCTGACCGGCTGGAGTTGGCGTTGTTCACCATCCACCACCGCATTCTGAACGAAGCAGCCGCAGCGACCGCGGCGGCAGCCACGCCCCAGGCGGGAGCCGGTGTGACGTCGTAGGATTCTATTTGCTGAAAAAGGGCCGCCCACGGGCGGCCTTTTTTCTTTACGAAGAACACGTAGGGGCGGGCGCCCCAGCCCGGCGGAGCGCAGCTCTGCAAGTCCGGGCCATCTGTGCCGGCCCGCCCTTCCAGTGTCATCCTGAGCGGAACCATCCCATTCGCTTGCGAATGGGATGGTGAAGTCGAAGGACCCCTGGCAGTGCCACAATGCCGGCGTTGTTCAATGAAGTTGGAAGGATTGGTGGCCCGCAAGTATCGCGAGGTATCAGAGGGGCGTAGGGGGCCTTCGACTGCGCGACGGCTTCGCCCTGCGAAGCCGTCACTCCGCTCAGGATGACAAAGCTTTGAAAGATACCGGCAATTGATTTTTTGAATTGGACTTCGGCGCCTCGCGCTGGCACAGTAGCAATGTCCGATAGTCTGTACGAAACAGACTGCAAGCCCAGGTGCCGCGAACTCTGAAGTTCGTTCCCTAACTCCTGTCGTTTGACGTTCCATTCCTGACCTCGTCGTCCCAACAGAAATCACGCGAGCGGCGCTCATTCGGCGCACGCGCCGGTGTGTCGGCTCGCGACAACCCGCAGAGGAGATCAGGTCATGAAATCAACTCGCAGTTCCATGCTGTTCAAAGTCGTTATCCTGGCCATCGGCGCGCTGGCTGCATCCGCCATTCCCGCCCAGGCGCAGTCGGCCGCCGGAAAGTTCACCCTTACCCACGAAGCCCGATGGGGCAACGTGCTTCTGTCCCCCGGAGTGTACTCGTTCGCATTGCAGTCCCCGAGCTTGCCGGCGGCCATCATGGTCGGCAAAACCGGGGCTGCGCAGATCGCAATCGTGCTGCCGGCCGCGGTTTCGACGGAAAAACTCAGCACGGGCAGCACGCTGGTGCTGACTCGCAATGCGGCCGGAGAATCGTTCGTGAGCGCGCTGTACCTCGGAAACCTCGGTTTAAGTCTCTACTATTCGGCACCCAGATCGCCGGTGGCAACAGAATCGGCGAAACTGGGATCCATCGCCGAATCTCAACCCGCCAAGTGAACTCCCCATGCGGAAGCGGCCATCGAATCTGGCGGCCGCTTCCGCATTTTTGTTTTCCGAATAAGGGAAGAAATCGTCGTTGGTCGTTGGCGTTGGCCTTTGGCCTGACAAAATCAGCCACGGATTTCATCGATTAACACGGATAGATCCCTAAATTCCTTTTGTTTGATCCGTAAAATCCGTGGCTGCCTTTGTAAGCCAACGACCAACGACCGATGGCCGCTCTCCCCCATCGCTTGGCTACAACGGTCGAACCACAAGGGTGCTGGGGCCACTTAGGGTGAAGGGTGATCCCGCGACCGGCTTGATGGAGCTCGGCGTGATGGTGAAGACATACAGCTTGTTGGTGGCACGGCTGGTGGCGTAGAGGTGATAGCTCTTGTCCCAGGCAACGCTGCTGATGAGGTCCCTGGTAAGGATATTGGAGTACCCGGTGATGGGATTGCGTCCGTTGAAGTGGAAGACCTGAAGACCCGGCACTTCCTTCATGGACTCATCGTAATGAGCCCCGCTCACCGCTAGTAGATTGCCCTGGGGGTTGATCACCATCGACTCCGGGTAAACCGCGGGTTTGAGCTTGGCGCCGTTATAGAAAAGGTTGCCGTAGTAGTCGTTGGTGTAAGAGGGCGAGTGGGGCTGCCGGTGGTCGCATTGATCTGAGAGATTGAGGTAGTCAGACGTTCTGGATGTAGGCCTCTGCCAGTGCGGTCGATCGTCCCCCAGGGTAGTGCCGCACTCAGGGGGTTGATCTGCGCCACGCCCCCCGATCCCGCCGGTGGATTTGATCGCGTAAGAATGAATGTAGTGGGTGCCCACCATCAGGCTTCTGGCGGTGCCGATCATCAGGCCTACGGTGTTCTTGAAGGGCGAGCCCAACACCAGGGTCAGCTTGCCGGTTGACGAGGTGGTATAAACATTCACCCCTTTTGCAGTCTGGACGTAAACACGAGCGACTTTGGCGGGTGTGGTGGCGGTGGCCGACTGGTTCGGCAGGGCTTCGGCTCCGGCGGCTGCTGGGAAAGGAGGGGGGGGGGAAAGGGATTTGGGTGAGGGAGTTTTGTGGATGCCTGATCGTTCAGGGCAGCCTGATGCTGAAACGGAGGGGCGAAGGTTAGAAGAAACGATTCAGGCTAAGACGGGTTCGGTGTATGGGGAACTGTTAGAAGTGACAGGAATGTATTGGATGGAGGCAGAGCAGTCCAAGTTCGACAATTTACGAAATCAGGCCTCTATACTCATTGACCCCTCTTAGGGTGGGTTTCAGGCACCTGCCGCCCTTCAATTCCCCAAAGGAGGGAGTCCAAAAGGAGGGAGTATTTTCTCCGTCGGGAGCCCCGCCTGCTTTGACTTGCTTCGCTTTGCCTACGTAAGATTCGCACCGGCAAGCGTGCCAGGGGGCGCGAATTCATGGAGAGACGGAACTTTCTCAGGTCGTTGGCAGCCGCAACAATTATGGGCGCTGCGGGAGTGCTGCCTGCTTTCGCCGCGCTCCCGAAGATGAAGATCACGCGGGTGCGGGCTTACCTGCCGCCAGATCCCAATCCGCTTTTCAACCAGAGCGACGTAGTGGTCACCATCGAAACCGACGCCGGAATCACCGGCATCGGCGAAGGCGGATCGAAGGACACGCTGTCCCAGTCCGCCGGCAGGTTGATTGGCCGGGACCCGCAGTACATCGAGCTTCTGTGGCAGGACATGAACCGCGCCTTCTTCTATCCCGCCGGCCGCGAGAAGACCCATGCCATTGGCGCGCTCGATCTAGCTTTGTGGGACATTAAAGGAAAAGTACAGGGCCTGCCCGTGCACGAGCTGCTGGGCGGGATGGTGCGCAACTATTGCGAGTGTTACAACACGGCCGGAATTATTCCGGGCATCACGCCGGGCATGAGCATTAAGGAGCGCGCCCACGCCACCATCGAGGCCGGCTATCGCGCCTTCCGCTTCGGCGCCATGGACCTTCCCGCCAATACGACCTACAACACCCGCGAGCGCGTGACTCACCTGCGCGACGAATGCACGCAGGCGCGGGAGGGTGTGGGCAAGGACGGCGATTGGGTGATCGATTTCCACCAGCGTTTCGATCTTGCCGATGCCATCCGGGGCTGCAACCTGATCGAAGACCTGGCGCCCTTTTTCGTCGAAGACCCGGTTCGCACCGAAGCTTTTCTGCAGGACCTCCCGATCCTGCGCCAGAAGGTGAACGTCCCCCTGGCGGCGGGTGAAGAGTGGGGCAACCGCTGGGACTTCAACAAACTAGTGGAGGATCACGATATCGATTTTGTTCGCGCCACCCTGCCCAACGTCGGCGGCATCACCGAGATGATGAAGATCGCCGCCATTTGCGAGACCCACTTTGTCGGCATCGCTCCCCATTTCACCGGACCGATTTCGACTGCGGCCCTGGTCAACAGCCTGGGAACTTTCTCGCAGCCCGTCCTGATGGAGTACAACTACCAGGGCCGGACGCTGCCGCACCTGCCGGTCTGCCTGGATTTCAAGAACGGCAAGCTCTATCCCAATGAACGGCCGGGCCTGGGGGTCGAGCTTGACTACAAGCAGCTGACCAAGATCGCCGAAATCACGGAGCCGGTGACGGCCCGCGCCCAAACCTACTTCCGCCCGGATGGCTCAATCACGAACTGGTAGTGGCTTTTTAAGTGTCCTGTCATCCCGACCGAAGCGAAGCGCAGCGAGCGCAGTGGAGAGCTTGCCCTGAGCGAACTCCGAGTGCACACGAGGGGGAGTCGAATGGGGACCTGTTGTGGGAAGCGGCCTGCACGTGCAGTTCTTCCTCCCAAGGTCTCACGAGGCGGTACTATCTCCGAGGGGAAAGCAGGTCCCTCCACTCCGCTTCGCTCCGGTCGGGATGACAGTGGGCAGTGATGGACGGCGACCGCTATCTTTTGCCGGGGTGAAATTCTCCGCGACTGGAGAATTGGCGGAAGGGCCATTCGCCGCTCTTGGCCGGGCTCTCAGCGGATCCGGTTGCGCCTGCCGCAGCGGCATTGGCGGCTTCCGATCCCCAGTCTGCGGGCGTGGGATGAATGCCCCAGACATTTCCGGGTTCGTCGAGCGCGATGCCCACCATCCACCATTGGCCTCCGCTACCCAGCGGCACGCAGTTTGCGATGCGGGCGGTCACACTTCCAGCCGGGATTTCGTCCAGAGAAACAGCCAGGCCGGGTTCCAGCGCGCGTGAAAGGCGCACGCCGCAGCCTTGTGTATTCACCACGAGAGTGTGTCCGGATTCCGAGAATGGAGTCGCAGGGTCAAGGCTGGTAACGCGAAGCGGAATCTGGGCGCGGATTCGGGTGCTGCGCCTTCCCGTGTCAGCCGGATTTTCCGTGGAGTCCATGGTGAGGTCTCTTCGATTTTACGTGCATGGCGCGGCCGTGGCGACGGCATCCTGGGCGGGAAAGAACACTAAAGTAACCCTGTCTCTAAACGGTCAGGGGCTGGATCTGAATTAATGGACCGGAAGGCGAGGTTCGTTCCCGGCGAAGCATATTTGCGGACGGGATTCCAGTGCGATGGAATGATTTCTCGCAGTCGGCGGTCGAGGGCCCGCGCATGCTGCCCTCCATATAGGCCAGGCCGGGACAGCGGGTGCAGGTGCCGACGTGACTGCAACTCGAGCAGACGGTCAAATCCTTGGCGCGAATGGAGCGGACTTCATTGAGTTCGGAAGAGTGGTTCCAGATGTCCAGAAATTTCTGCCGCCGCACGTTGCCGCTGGGCAGCGGAAACTGGACGCAGGGAAAGACATCTCCGTAAGGAGAAATATAAGCCAGGGTATGACCCGCGCTGCAGGGATAACCTTCCATGACGTCCTCGTCCGGCGCGGGCGGAGGGGCGCAAAACTCTTCGACGTTACCCACCAGGTTTTCGTTGTGAAAGACGCCATCGAGTTCCGAGCCCGGAATCCGCAGGTTCAGGATCGAAGTATCGCCGTCCATTTTCGGTGTGATGGTCGGGTCGAGAGTGTACTGAACGCCCAGTTCGCGGGCCAGGGCCTGCACGCCGGCATGGTCCCCCATGTTGGCCGTCATCAGAACATTGGCAATCGTGACTCGCAGCCCCTGCGCGGTGAGAAAGCGGATGGCTTCAACACTGCGCCGCAGTGAACCGGGAAGCTTGGTGATGGCGTCGTGCACCTCGGGGCGATGGGAGTAGATGCTGACCTGCACCTGGTCAACGCCTAATTCCAGCATGCGCTGGGCTTCCGCTTCGCCAATCATCACGGCGTTGGTCTTGATTCTCACCGCGAACATCAGGTGTCGGGCGTATTCGAGAAGCTCGAAGAAATCGCGCCGCATCAGCACTTCGCCGCCGCTGAAGGTCAGGAAGAAGGTGCCGGCGTCGGCCAGTTCGTCGAGCACGCGCTTGATTTCGGCGGTCGTCATTTCGCCGTGGTCGTCGTGATCGAGATAGCAGTGCACGCAGCGCTCGTTGCAGCGGTAAGTAATGTCGAAGTGGACTGACATAGGCACGCCCAGGTCCAGGGCCCGCTGGCTCATCTCCTGCATGAGGCTCACTGGTCCCAAGCTAGCTTGCCCCACGCTGACTTGACCCTGGCTCACGCGGCCTCCGTGGGGTCGGCAGCTGATTCTGGAAGGGGGCGGTCCGAAAGCAGGAGGATGCCGTGGCTGGAGAGTTCTTCGACGAAACCCTCGGCGTCGCGGTGCGCAGTCTCGAAGTCAACCTCGAACTCAGCGCAGACCTGTTCGGCCACGATCTCAGACAGCGGAGTACGGCCGTCGGCTGCCTGCCAGATCACAGTGGCCACCGGATTCAGGGTAAAGAAGGTTGAATCCACGGTGGACATGATCATCATCTCTCCGCCGAGCAGGCGAGAGGCAATGGCAGAGCTTTTGGTTATGTACCTGGCGCCGTATTTTTCCGTCATTCGTGGTTCACCGGATCAAGTCCCAAACCCGCGAGTCGGGAGTAAAGGTCAAGCGCCGCACCGGAACGCGCTCCACGAACTCGCAGGCCGACCGAAAAACATTCTCCACCAGCCCGGCATCGCCGGCGAAAAAGAGAATGTTCCGCATCAGGCGGAGGATCGCTTCGGATTTCGCCATAGGCTCAATCCTGTTTTCCGGACCCTGCTTCAGGAAGAACAGAGAATCGATGGGAGCGGAACAGTTTTCTCCGACTCGCGCGAGCTCACCCGCGAAAGGCGTTCCGCAGGCGCGATACGTGCCATCGACATGGCGGACGTAAGACACTTCATCGGTCAGCAGAGTCACGTCCAGGGGCGCGAGGCGGGAGATCGTAGTCTTGCCGGCACCCGACACTCCCGAAAAGAGAAAGGCCCGCCCGTTGCGAATGGCCCCGGCGGAATGCAGCAGGAAGCCTCCTTCCCGCGCCAGGATCAGGGTGTGGACAATGCGCAGGACGGAGTCAATCGAGTAAGGGTTGGCGGACTGGCGAATGCGGCCACGGCCGGCAGCAGGGTCCCACTGGGCGCGGAAATCGCCTCTCCGCAGACGCCACGTGCCATTCCGCATTTCCACTCGCACATCGTCATCGGGAGCGCTCGCGGGCCGTTTCGTCAACTCGATATCAAATTCGAACCTGGGGGAGGCGGAGGAATCGACAAATCCAGCATAGCGGCGGGCCAGTAGTTGACGGAACGAATTGTCTTGCGTGCGCAAGGCAATCGGCATGCCGCCGATCTCGACCGTGATGTGATAGCTCGGATTCATTCTCGGGCAGCTCCGTGGCAGGGGATTGAAATCGTCCGTGCCTATGTTCGGCTTACTGTGCTGCGCTGACGAATGTGCCTTCATCCTGGCCATCGCTGCGGTAGTTCCAGAGCCGGAGTCCGGCGCACCGGAACAGGCTCCAGTGACAGAACCCATACGCCAGAAGCCGGCGTGTGAGCGAAAGCCTGCGGGCCGGCGGAAATATCGAGTCCGAGCGCTGGATCGCCGTAACTTTGCCCAACATTTCGCTGCTCCCAATCGGGGGATCGTCAGCGGGCATGCAATCACCCCGGGTAATCAGCGACGCATTGTCCTGGCCCAGGTTCTTGCTCACGATCCGGTGCACGAAAAAGCGATCGCTGCGCATGTAGAGCACAATCTCGCCGGGCTCGGCCTCCTCCGCGCGAAGGCATTGGACGGTGAGCAGGTCGCCGGGCCACAGAGTCGGCAGCATGCTGACTCCGGCGGCACGCAACTTCAATACACCCCGCGATCGCAGCACCTCGACCGCCAAACTGCACCTGATTTTGTCGAGCGCCTGAGGATCCATCGGTTAAAAATTCTTTCAGCCGTACCGGTCAAAGACTCACACCGGCGCGGCTTTTCGCCGGGATTGCCTCAGAGCTCACGATAACCCACCGCACTCCCCGGGCGAAAGACATAATGTTGGACGCTATTGCGTGGCTGGGTACCCGCTGCACGTGACCGCTGGACACTGGAGCAGAGGCAAACGGGATTCCTCTGTCGAAAGCACGCGAGGCAACGCGGGGAACAGATCGAGTAAACGAGCGCATGCATCGTTCGTATGATAGTTTCGACGATAGGATTTCACCGGCCCCGGCATAGAGCCCTGTCGCCGACGACTATCACTTTGCCGCAACCCGCGCCATCCCGGCTGCCCGGCTCAAACTCTCCCTACGCCTGCACTTTCAGTCCTGAACTGGATTTGGTTCTCGCCTGCTGCGGTGATCAATCGGGCGGAAGCACCGGCGCGCGTATCCGGCAAATTCTTGGACATGGCGTGGATTGGGAGCGCATGGTTGAACTCGCGCATCATCATGGCCTGGTGCCACTGCTGTACCGCCGGTTGTCCAACGAGATGGATGCCACTCATTCGCCGGGATTGGAAGCGCTCCGCCGGAAGGACCAGTCCAACGCGCACCGTGCTCTTTGGCTGACAGTTGAGTTGCTCAATATTTGCCGGCATCTGCAGGCCCGTGGACTGGAAGTCTTGCCCTACAAAGGTCCGGTCCTGGCGGAGGCGCTCTATGGCAACGTCGCGCTGCGCCAGTTCTCCGATCTCGATCTGCTGATTCGTAGCGAGGATCTGCCCAGGATCAAGGTGGCGCTGGCTGAGTTAGGGTACGCACCGGGGCTCCGCCTGGCGCAGGCCGCCGAGCGCGACTACCTGAAGTCCGGGTACGAATACACCTTCGACGGCGCCCGCGGGCGCAACCTGCTGGAGATCAAGTGGCAAATTCTGCCGCGCTTTTACGCCATCGGATTCGACGTCAGCGATTTCTTCAGGAGAGCGGCCCTGATGACGATCGAGGGCCAGAAGTTGCACACACTCTGCGACCAGGACCTGATGCTCGTGCTGTGCGTGCACGCAGCCAAGCACGCCTGGCGGCAGATTTCGTGGCTGAGCGACATTGCGCGTCTGGCGCGCTCCCGGACCCTGGATTGGGTGGCGCTGCGGACCGAGGCCGAGCGGCTCGGCATTGTGCGCATCGTGACTCTCACATTTCTGCTGGCCCATAGGCTGCTCGGAGCAGAATTGCCGGCACAGTTCGGAGCAGAGAATGCGATTGCGGAAGATCTAACGCAACGGATTGTGAATTTGATTGTGGCGGACGAAGAATTCGATCCGGAGACGATCGCTTATTTTCGCTTGATGACGGAATTGCGCGAGCGTCGCCGCGACCGTGTTTCCTTCTGGTGGCGGCTCCTGGTCACTCCGGGTGCTGGAGAGTGGTCGGCGGTGCAGTTGCCCCCGCCGTTGTTTCCCCTCTATCGCGTGGTCAGGGTTGGCCGGCTGGCCCGAAGAGTGGTGAGCCGGCACTAATGGCGGCGCCCGCCATGGACCACGTGGGGACAGCCGCCCCCGGCTGTCCGGCGGAGCAAGGCTCCGCCTTCTTGTTTCGGTTTGCAGAAAACCCGCTCGAACGAAGCTTGGACGGGGCAAACTCGGGAGTTGCGACACGCGAACTTCAGCCTCCTCTCGATTAATATGGGACGCGGAGGCCTTCTCCTCAATGTTTACATCGCAGCCGATTGGATTTGTAAGTAGTCCGTACAAAAGCACGCGCGAGATTCCCAAGGGCCTTGGCGTTAAGCACGACGCCGATGGTGTGCTCAAGATCCTGCCTGAGTTTGAGCCCGGGCTCACTGACATCGAAGGCTTTTCGCATCTGTTCGTCATCTGGGAGTTCGATCGCTCTCCCAGGGAGAAATTGCGAGGCGACGATTTGCTGGCTTCACCGCCCTCCGACGATCGGTCGCATGGCGTGTTTGCCACCCGCTCTCCGCGACGTCCGAATCCGATTGGGCTGACGGTTGTCGAACTGCGCCGCCGCGAAGGGATCGAGTTGCATGTTCACGGCGTCGATATGCTGGATGGAACCCCGATTCTCGATATCAAGCCCTACCTGTCGAGCATCCCGTCCGAGAAGCTGCGTCGTGGGTGGCTGGCCGAAGCCGAAGGGCGACAGAAGTGATTTCTGATCTCGAGGAGAACTTGGGATCAGCGCTTCGCGTTCTTTGCGGCTCGACTCATCCCCGCCCGCAAACCGAGTTGGACGCTGCGTTTGTATCCCGATTGATCCATCTTTGCCATGGTGCTGGCGGCGATGCCGCCGGGAGTGGCGGCTTCGTTCAGCAGCGCATCCAGCGAAAGAGTGGACTCGCGCCATGCCAGCACCCCGTCGGCCAGGGCGTGCGCGGCCGCGGTCAATGCGATCTTGCGATCCAGACCAAGATTCCCGGCGGCTTCGGCCAGCGCGGACAGGGCATGATAGCCATGGCTGGAAGAGTAAGTTACGGTGAAGGCGTCGAACCTGCGCTCGGGAATTTCGAGCACGGTACCTACTCGCGAAAAGAAGTCCCGTATTTCGCGGCGGGCTGAGACCGGCAAACCGCGGTCGAATGTTATTGCCGTAAGACCGCGTCCGGTGCGAGCAACCGGACTGGGCATGGCACGTGCCCAGCGCAGTGGAAGGCCCGCCCATGCGCGTAAATTCTTGAGCGGAATTCCGGCGGCCAGGCTCACAGCCGTGAGCGGGCGGGAGTGTCCCATCCGAATATTGCCTGTCTGCCGCAACAGGTCGCGGACTGCATCGGGCCGCACCGCGACGATCAGAAGATGGGCCTGCTCGACGGCGCGATGCAGGTCAGGCTCAATCTGAATATCGTACTGGCGTTTGAGTTGGCGCAGCTTGTGAGCGTTGCGATCATGCACAACGACGGGCTGCCTGAATCCTGCCAGGCGTAAACCGGCCAGCAACGCACTGGTTATGCGCCCACCACCCAGAAAGACAACGGCATTTTTTATCACGGCGTTCATTCCAGGCCGGCGCAGGCCAGGTCCGCGGCTTCGATCAGCGTGGCAACATCTTTCTCCGTATGCGCGGTGGAGATGATCCAGTGCAGGCCGTTGGATGGAGTCATGTAAATGCCTTGTTCGAGCAGGCGATGAACGAAGCGAGAGTAGAGATGAGTGTCCACATATTTGCAATAGTCGCGATAATCGTGGATGGCATCACGAACGGTGAAGTAAACCTGGAACATGGGACCGAAGCCCTGCACGATGGCCTTCATATTGTGCCGCCGAAAGACTTCGCGCAGGCCTGCGATGGCGGCGTTGCCCACGGCGTGCAGCTTCTGATAGACGCCGTCCGCGCCCAGCAGGTCGAGGTTCGCGGCCACGATTTTCATGGTGAGCCGGTGTCCGTTAAAAGTGCCGTAGTGCAGCACCATGTTTTCGCTCCAGCGCATACGATCCAGAATGGACCTCGGTCCGGCCACCGCGCCCACGGGAAATCCTGCACCCAAAGCCTTGCCGAAAGTGCTGATGTCGGGCGTGATGCCGTAATACTCCTGACATCCGCCTGGGGCGTAACGGAACCCGGTGACCACTTCGTCGAGGATCAACAGGGCGCCGTATTCTTGCGTGAGCGCGCGAAGCCGTTTGAGATATCCCTCACGCGGCAGGATGCAGCCCATGTTGGCCATGATCGGCTCAGTGATCACGGCGGCGAGTTCACGGCCATGTTGCTTCATGACGCGTTCGAGGGCAGCGACATCATTCCAGGGTGCCAGGACAACATCCTCGAAGGTCGATGCCGGAATGCCTTCCGAGTCGGGCATGCGGTTCGGATTCTCCGGCGGGCCCAGCTTCTCCGGCGCATGACTGTGCGCGTTCAAAAGATAGGGATCGTACCAGCCGTGGTAGTGACCTTCGAATTTAAGGAATTTGGTGCGGCCAGTGTGGGCGCGGGCCAGGCGCAAGGCGAGCATGGTGGCTTCGCTGCCGCTGTTGGCGAAGCGCACAACCTCGGCGGATGGGACCATGCGCCGCAGGCGCTCCGCCGCTTCCACTTCGGCGGAGGTTGCAGCAGCAAAGTGCGAGCCTTGCGCCATGGTCTGAGAAACGACTTCCACCAGTTTGGGATGAGCGTGTCCCTGGATGAGCGCCCCGAATGACATCATGAAGTCAATGTATTCGTTGCCGTCGGCATCCCACACGTGAGAGCCCTGGCCGCGCTCAAGAAATACCGGGCCGGGAGAGAACACGGCAGCGCCGCGCGAAGGCGAGTTCACGCCTT
Source organism: Terriglobia bacterium (assembly GCA_963699935.1). Lineage (GTDB taxonomy): Bacteria > Acidobacteriota > Terriglobia > Terriglobales > Acidobacteriaceae > JAIQFF01. The sequence continues at coordinate 15,063 of CAVOVU010000006.1, read as the reverse complement.
CGACCAGCGATTGCTGGGAGCGCGCAAACCACTGTTGCGAGTTTTTGCGGCTTGCAAGCATTCCAAAACAACTTCACGACAGCGACGGATTTTCGCGGATTTTTACGGATCAGGATCTTCCTTGTTTTTTGCCTGATCCGTGAAGATCCGTGCAAATCCGTGGCCTGATTTTCTTCTAGTCTGCGGTGCCGCCCCCGTCCACCACCAGGGTTGCTCCCGTCATGAACGACGAGTCGTCCGAGGCCAGGAACAGCGCGGCTTTTGCTATCTCATCCGAGGTGCCGATCCGTCCCAACGGACGATTGCTGCAGCCAGCCAGATAATCTTCCCATTTCTGGCCGCGCATGCGGGCGTCTTCCGGGAGCATGGGCGTGTCCACATCGCCGGGGCAGATGCAGTTTACGCGGATTCCCTGGCGCCCATGATCGATCGCCATGGCTTTGGTAAGAAGTACGACGCCGCCTTTCGAGGCACAGTAGGCGATGGCGGCATCGCCGCCCACGATTCCCCAGCCCGAACTGTTGTTGATGATCACACCACTTCGCTGCCCGATCATGCCGGGCAGCGCAAACTTCGACATCAGGAAAGTTCCCTTCAGGTTCACATCAATCTGCAGGTCCCACTCTTCTTCGCTGCAATCGAGCGTGGTGTGAGGATAGAACACGCCGGCGTTGTTGAAGAGGATGTCGAGGCGTCCGAAAGCGCTTACGGTTTCATCGACGGCGCGGCGGCATTCGGCGGCCTTGCGCACGTCGGTGCGCATGAAGATGGCCTGCCCGCCGCCCTCCAGGATCTGTTCGATAACGGCGTGGCCGCGCTTCTCGTTGCGGCCGGTGATGGCGACCCTGGCGCCTTCCCTGGCGAAGAGCAGAGCGGTGGCTTCGCCGATGCCGGAGGTGCCGCCGGTGATGAGCGCGACTTTGTCTTGCAGACGCATAAGACTGCGCAGGCCCGGACGCCCTCCTTACGACTTCGCTCAGGACCCGGGCAGGCAAGCGAGGCTCGCCAGAAAGCGTTCCCACAAAAACCCATTGCCGAGATTTGCTCCGCCGGGCCGACGAGGGCGTCCGCCCTTACGTGGATCCAGCCAGGCCTCCGCCATCGACCACGAGGGCGGTCCCGGTTACGAACGACGAGGCATCACTGGCCAGATACAGGGCGGCTTGCGCGATTTCTTCCGGCTTGCCTACCCGTCCCAGCGGCCTCTTTGCCGCGTCCTCCAGAAATTTTTCGCCCGGCTCCCCCAGCTGCTGGGCCTCATGGCGCAGCATGGCAGTGTCCGTGTCGCCCGGGCAAATGCAGTTTACGCGAATATTCTGCGGGCCATGATCAATCGCCATGGCCTTGGTCAGCAGGACCACGGCGCCCTTGGAAGCACAGTACACCGCCGCTCGGGGTCCGCCGGCAAGACCCCAACCGGACGCGGTGTTGATGATGGACCCTCCGCCAGCTGCTGCCATTACCGGGATGACATGGCGGGACATTAGGAAAATGGCCTTCACGTTGACCGCCATCACACGGTCCCAGTCGGTTTCGCTGAGTTCGACCACCGAGGCGCGTCGAATGATGCCGGCGTTGTTGAACAGGATGTGGATACCGCCAAATTCACCGACGGCGCGTTCGGTCACGCGCCCGCAGTCGGCGGCGCTGGTGACGTCACCGGGCTCGAAGATAGCGCGGCCGCCCTGCTCTGTGATTTCGGCGGCTGCCCCATGCCCGGCTGATTCATTCATGTCGGTGAGGAGGACCGCGGCTCCTTCACGAGCAAAGAGCCGGGCGGCGGTTCGTCCAATGCCGGAGGCGGCGCCGGTGACCAGCGCGATTTTTCCGTTGAGCTGATTCGGCATGAGTTCTATGTCATCCTGAGCGGAGTGGCAGCTTCGCAACGCGAAGCAGCCACGCAGTCGAAGGATCCCTACCTGCTGAACCGTATACAGCGAATCTTATGCCTTCGCGCTCAAAGTACCGTAAAGATGATAGGGGTCCTTCGACTCCGCTCAGGATGACAATTTTTGAGTGGCTTCTTTAATTCGTGCCCTTCGTGCCTCACCTGCTGGCCAGGCCTCCGGCGGTTTCCGCGCCATCGATGGTGTACACGTGTCCGGTGATGTAAGCGGCATCGTCGGAGGCCAGAAACGCAAACAATGCCGCGATCTCTTCCGGCTGCGCATGGCGTCCCAGGGGAACTTTTCGGTTTACCGCGTCCAGCATCTCATCTGTATATTCGGCGCGCTGCATGGGAGTAAGCACGTATCCTGGCGCGATGGCGCACACGCGAACTTTGGGCGCGAGTTCGAGGGCCATGGACTTGGTCAGCTCGATCACGCCCGCTTTCGTGGCATTGTAATCGGCATAGAAAGGCTGCCCGACCAGGCCATTGGTGGACGCCGTCTGCAGAATAACGCCGCTGCCGCGCTCCCACATGTGCCGCGCCGCGGTCTGGGCCATGTAAAAGACGCCAGTGAGGTTGACCGCCATCACCTTGTCCCATTCCTCGGGAGTGATGTCGAGGAAGTTATGGCGGATGCTGATGCCGGCGTTGTTGATCAGCACATCCACGCCGCCCAGCAGGCGCACGGCCTCGACGAAAGCCCCCACTACCTGTTTCAGATCAGAAACGTCGGCATGCACCGTGCCCGTCAATTTCGGAAGTTGAGAGTGGATTTGCGCCCGGCCCTTGTCGTCGCGATCCAGCACCACAACGGCTGACCCTTCTTCCAGAAAGCGCGCGGCGGTCGCGGCCCCGATTCCGCTTGCGCCTCCGGTGATCAGGACGCGCTTGCCCTTGAGTCCTCGCATGTTCCTCCCTGAACCTAATGTGGGCGCGGGCGTCCCCGCCCGTGCTTCTTTGTCCATGATGCTAAATGATGAGTGGCCCCGGCACGAGCGGGACGCTCGCGCCTACATTTAAATCTTGCCGCCGAAGAAGAAGACCAGTTCGATGACCAGGATGATCACGACCATGAGTTCGAGCACGAATGCGCGGCTCTGGTTGAACTGGTCCACCATGAAGCGGTAAAGGTCTTCGGCAGTTTGCAGTTTCTGGGTGACCAGGTCTTTGTAGTCGGGCACGCCGACTTTGGCCGCCGCCAGCTTGTACAGACGGGCGGAAAACATGTCGCTGAGAAACTTGATGGCGTTGTCGGCGCGCTCGGTCAGTTCGTTCACGTCGAGCAGGACGGTATGCAGTTTGGTCGCGGCCCTGGCCAGGCGCCAGCGGGCCAGCATTCCCGTGCCTTTGTCGAGGCCGGCATACACCATTCCCAGTTCGCGGGTAAGCAATTCATCGTAGTGGCGGAATTCCAGCAACTGCGAGTTGGCGTACTCCAGCAACTGGATTGCGGTCTCGGCGCCGGCCTCGCTGTCGTAGAGAAAGGCGGCGTTCCAGCCAATCACCGCCAAATCGTTGGGATAGTAAGAAATGCGCGATTGAAGGATCTCGTTGCGCTCGCCATCCGAAAGCTGTGCCGTTTCACCGCGCACAATCTGGGCGATGGATCCGCCCTGGGAGGCGCACAACTCGGAGGCGGAGGGCGAGCCCGCAATCTCCCGGACATGGAAAATAAAATAGTCCTCGCTCAACCATTCCGAATAGGGCTTGACCAGGGCCGGGGCAGCGCGTTCCAGCTTCTGACGTGCGATGCGGGACGCGTGCTTCTCAAAGTCCACGTCCCAAACCCAGCGGCTGCCCATTTGAACCAGAGTGTCCCAGTCACCGGAAAAGGGCAGCTCGAAGACTACGCTCAGCACGCCGTAATCGTAATACTTGATCTGACCTTCCAGGCGCTCGCCACTGTCCAGGATCAACGGTTCGATGGGCTCGACCACGGGAGGCCGCTGGTAGCGAACGTATCCCGGAGCGGGGTGCTTGAAGCTGGGCTGCTCCAGGGTGCGGGCGCCAAAAATCTTGCGGAGCTCATCGAGGCGAATCTCTTCGCAGACGTCGAACTGGATAAGAACGAGGACAGATCCGCGCAGCGCCGGCTCAGCCGCCGTCCGCGTCATGCGCTCGGTCTCGGGAAGGTTAAGGATGATTTCGGAGTCTAAAGCCATAAAAACCTGCTTCCCAGCCGCGATTAAGAAGGTAGGAGATGCCCCAGCTGGCGGTATGTACTATTGTCCCAGAATCCGGACGAGTTGGGGAGAGGCAGGGAGGTAAACATGTAAGCTGTTGATTACAAATATGTTATTTTGCTTATGGAAGCCCCGGACGCGGGGCTGGACGGGCATCGGGGCGGGTTTACGCCGAGCGGTGATTTGAAGCTGTCTGCGCTGCCTGTGCCCAGGCCTGGGCCGCCGCCACGCGCCGCGAAATGGCGGGATGAGAGTGAAAAAGCCATTCCACCCAGGGGGCAGGGGAATGCTCGGCCAGGTTCTGGTCGGCCAGCTTGTTCATGGCAGAGACAAAAGGCTGGACCGTTGGGATGGATCGGAAGGCATAGCGGTCGGCCTGGCGCTCGTTGAAACGAGAGTAAGCATTGAGCAGCGGCAGCACCAGGACGGACAGGGTGGTGGCCACCAGCATCAACAGCGGAAGGTTCGCAAAATCGGACAGGGTCTCGAACATGTGCATGCGGTCAACCGCATAGTGCAACACCAGATTCGCCGCCCAGAATCCGACAAATGTAACGCCGGCCTGCACCAGGATGCTCTTGAAAATATGGCGGTGCACGTGGTGGCCCAGTTCGTGGGCCAGAACGGCTTCGATCTCATCGGTGGAATAGTTCGCCAGCAGGGTGTCGGCGAGAATGATGCGGCGGGTGTTCCCCAGTCCGGTTAGGGCCGCATTCGCTTTCTTGCTTTTTTCCGATAGCTTCCACTGGTAAACCCCGCGGACCCGGGTGCCGGCACGCTCCCCCAGCTTCACCAACCGCGCCTTCAATTCCTCATTTTCCAGGGGGGCGAACTTGTAAAAGATGGGAAACAGGACCACCGGAGCGAGCTGGGCCAGCAGGACGAACAGTCCCAGAAACGCCCCCCAGGCGATCAGCCACCAGTGCTGCGGCGCCTGCCGCATGATGAAGTACAGCAACTCGGCCACGATTCCAGCCAGGACCAGGCCAACCAGAAAACCCTTGCCCTCGTCCCACAACCAGGCGCGCAAGCGCATGTTGGAAAGGTGATAGCGGTGTTCGAGGCGAAAACTGTAGTAGTCCAGTCCGAGCCCCAGCACCTTGGCCACAACCATGATCATCAGCAGGTAGAGGAACAGGGCCAGGCTGTAGTGCTGAAATGTGGCTTCGTAGGCAATGTCGCGGAGAGCGCCGCTCCAACCCGTCGCCAGAAGCGCAACCATGAGGGCCAGCCCCAGAAGAAAGTCGGCAATGCCCAGCCACCGCCGGATGCGGTTGTAATGCCGCGCCTCAGGAGTGTCGGTAGCGACCGGGACGATAGCGGCTGCTGAAACCATTGGTGCCCGATTGATTATCGTATCGCCGGAAACGAAATGCGAGACCCAAAAGTCCAATAGTTATCAGTGTCTTCCGCGTTTTCGGCGGTTGGCCTAAGCCGGGCGCCGGACGAAAGCCTCCGCCACGGCGAGAATCTCTGCTACGAGCTCAGGCGACTCCGCCTCGGCATAGACCCGCAGCAGAGGCTCGGTGCCGGACATCCGGAACAGCACCCAGGGGATTGCGCCGTTGCCGTTTTTGGGAGCGCCGTGGCTCGATGTGTCAAGGAAGAACTTTATTCCGTCCAGCCCTTCCTTCCTTTTGATGGCGTAGCGGCCAAGCTGGGTGGTCTGGTCCGAGCGGGCGCGCTGGACCGCGCTTTGCTTCATTTCTTCGGTAATGTGCAGATCGCGGCGTCCGTAATAATGCGGTCCGTACTCGCGCTGCAGATCGGCCACCAGCTGCCCCAGGGGTTTGCCCTCCTCGGCCATGACGTTGGCCAGCAACAGGCAGTTGAGGGTGCCGTCACGCTCCGGCAGGTAACGCGAATATCCGATCCCTCCGGATTCTTCTCCTCCTACCACGATTTCGTGTTCCATCATCAGGTCGGCGATGTACTTGAACCCGATGGGACACTCGATCAGCTTGCGTCCGTACCTGGCGGCGATGCGGTCCACCATGCCAGTGGTATTGAAAGCCCGCACCACGTCCCCGGGCCACTTCTTCCGCTCCAGGGCCCAACGCAAGAGGACGGCAAAGCATTTGTGTGAATCGACGAAGCTGCCATCTTCGGCGATGGCTCCGATGCGGTCCGCGTCGCCGTCAACCGCCAGCCCGGCGTGGCACCTTTCTTTCAGTACCGTCTGGCGCAGCATTTCTACGTGGGGCTCGATGGGCTCCGGATTGATCCCGGGGAATAACGGATTCAACTCCTGGCGGATGGCGATGTAGTGAGATGCCGCGGTCCTGGAAGATTTTGGTCAGCACGCCGCGTCCTGAACCGTACATGGAATCCACCGCGAACCTGAACTTTGCCCTGGCGATGAGATCAAGATCGGCAAACCGGCAGATGGCCTCTATGTATGCCGGTTTGAGGTCAACCTCCCTGATGGAAGCCTTCTGCCCTTTGGGCATCGCCCCGGCGCCGACTTCTTCTTCAATCACCTTCATGATGGCGGGCGTGGCCGACCCGCCAAACCTGGCTTTGAACTTAACGCCATTCCAGTTCCAGGGATTGTGGCTGGAGGTGACAACCACTCCGCCGGCAGCACCCTGGCTCTTTACGGCCAGCGAAATCGCTGGCGTCGGGGTGGAGTCCGACGCGATCTGGACCGGAATGCCCGCCCCGGCAATGACCTCGGCTGCGATCCGGGCGGCGTGCTGGGACAGAAAACGCGTGTCATAGCCGACAACTACGCCGCGAGCCGCATCCTCATGGCTTGAAAACGTAGGCTGCAATCCCGCCCGCCACACGGCGGACGTTCTCAAACGTAAAATCGTCGGCGATAATGCCGCGCCAGCCGTCGGTGCCGAATTTGATCATAAGCAGTCGTCAGTCGTCGGTCGTTCAGTCGCCAGCAAATCGGGGTCTTTGGTTTTCTGACGACCGACGACTGACGACTGCTACACCAGATTTCTCAGCTTCTTCTCGTCCAGATACTTCACCACTTTGCCGACATCCTGGGCCTGTTCGCGTGTGGTGATGAGCAGAGCGTCTTCCGTTTCCACGACCACCAGATTGTTTACGCCTAACGCTGCGACGAATTTTCCGGGCGCGTGAATGTAATTGCCGCCGGCATTGAGCGTGAACCATGCCTTCGGCGGCGATCAGGTTGCCGTCCTTTGGCCGGCGTCGGGCCGCGTGATGCTCGTGCAGCGCGGTCCACGAACCCAGATCATTCCATCCAAAATCGGCGGGAAGGCAAAAGATGTTGGAGTTCTGTTCGCCCTTGCCGGAGCGCGGCTCGAGCACGGCATAATCGATGCTGATGTTCTCGCATTTGGGATAGAGCCGGGCAAACGTGGCGGCAAACTTGCGGGTGCCGAACGTGGCCGCAATCTGCTGCAGCAATGCGGCGGTCTTGGGCAGGTGCTCCACGCAGCGCGTTCGCCAGGGTGCGGGCGCTCCACAAAAACATGCCGCTGTTCCAGAAATAGTTCCCGGCCTTCACAAAGTCTGCGGCTCGCGCTGCATCCGGCTTTTCCGTAAAGCGGCGCACGCGAAGGGCTTCGCCGTTAAAGGCGGAGCCAGCCTCGATGTAACCGTAGCCGGTTTCGGCGCGCGTGGGACGGATTCCCAGGACCACGATATTTTCTCCCGCGGCCGCGATCTCAATTCCCTTCTTCAAGACCTCGCGATACCGCTTTTTCGTCGGCGATCACGTGGTCGGAGGGGAACAAACCAATCACGGCATCGGGATCGCTGTTCAGCAGAATGAACGCCGCCAAACCGATGGCGGGCGCCGTATTGCGCCCCACCGGTTCGGCCAGAATCTGCTTTGGGCTGAGCCTCGGAAGCTGGCGCACGATCTCGCGCTGCAAATGCTGGTTGGTGATGACCCAGAAACGTGCCGGGGAAGCCAGCGGCAGCAGCCGCCGACGGTCTGCTGGATCATGGTCTGCTTGCCGTCGAGCGCCAGCAGTTGCTTGGCGCGACGCTGCCGGCTCAGGGGCCAGAAGCGTGTGCCGCGCCCGCCGGCGAGAATCACGGGATGGAAATTTGTCTTAGCCACAGTTCAATGTCAATACCTTTCAGATCCGGCTCAACTGAGATCTGAGAACTGAAATCTGATATCTGGAAGTTCACTACATCCTCGTATCGGGCTCAGAGACCAGCCCGCCCGGCACCGATGCCCGGAGAAATTCCACCGCCCATTGCGGGCGCACCTGAAATTCGCCGACCGCCGCGGGCACCACCACCGCGTCCCCTCTGGCTAGGGTAACCGGATTCGCCCCGGCAGCTTCGACAATTCCGCACCCTTCCACTGCCACCAGAATCTGGACTGAATTCTTTCCCTTGTCGCCCTCAGTGCTAAAGGAATGCGGCTGCTTGAGTTCAAACATTTCCACCACAAAGTATGGCGACGAGATCAGGGGCGCGCGTCGATTCGCCCCGCCGTTCAAACTTGAGGGCGCCGGGCGGACCACCTTGCCGGATCCAACTTTTTCCTTGATGGCCGCCAGGCCTTCTTTCAGATGCAATTCGCGCGGGCGTCCATAGTCATAAAGACGATAAGTCGTGTCCGATTGCTGCTGGGTTTCGACGATGATCGCTCCCGGGCCGAGCGTGTGCACGGTGCCGCCGGCCACGTAAATCATCTCGCCCGGATAAACGTTGACCCAGTTCAGCAGTTCCTCGGCGCGTTTCTCCGCAATCGCGCGCTCGAACTGATCGCGGGTAACGCCAGGCTTGAGGCCCAGCCCAATCTGCGCGCCGGGCTTCGCGTGGGCCACGTACCAGCATTCGGTTTTTCCCCAGGGCTGCCCCACCCGTCGCGCGGCCTCGTCATCCGGATGCACCTGCACGGAAAGTTTTTCGTGGGGAAAGAGAAACTTCAGAAGCAAGGGAAAGCGGTTGGGATCGGCGGGCGCCTCGCCCACCAGCTCGCGGCCATACTTCGAACTTAACTCCGAGAGCGACTGCCCGCTCAACGGGCCATTCGCCACCTTGCAGGCGTCGCCGGTCAACCAGGCTTCGCCGATCTTCTCCTCGAACCGGTGGTTGGGATAAATCGGCGAAAGGTCAAGCGTCCCCCACGGACGCGGGTCGAAGGCGGGCTGCATCGAAAATGGATAGAGAGCGCTCACGCGATACGCACATGGAATTACAACTCAGGAGCGAGCCCGAGGGCCTTCAGTAGAGCGCCCGCCTTACAAGGCCGCCAGGAATTTGCGCATGCGCTCCAGTCCGCGGTCCAGTTCGGTGACCGAGGTGGCGTAGGAAACCCGGATATGTTCGCGCGTGCCGAAGCCCTCGCCAGGAACAGTCGCCACATGCGCTTCGCGCAGCAAGCGGCCGGCAACATCGGAAGCCGATTTGATGCCGCCGCGCCCGATGAAGGACGAAATATTAGGATAGGCATAAAACGCGCCTTCCGGCAGCGTGCATTGCACGCCCGGAATCGAGCGCAGTCCCTTGACTACATGGTCGCGCAGCTTGATGTATTCAAGACGCATTTCTTCCACGCACTGCTGCGGCCCGTTCAACGCCGCCACCGCGGCCTTTTGCACAATGGAAGTCGGGTTCGAAGTGGACTGGCTTTGCAGCTTCTGCATGGCCGCGATCACCGCAGCCGGCCCCAGCGCGTAGCCCAGCCGCCAGCCCGTCATGGCATATGTCTTCGACAGCGACCCGATGATCAGCATGCGCTCGCGATACTCGCGCAGCGATCCCACGGAAAACTGCTCGCCGGTGTAGTTCAGATAGACATAGCACTCATCGGAGAGCACCCAGATGCCGCGCTCGCGCCGCCAGTTTCACCACCGCCTTCAGGTCCTTCGGCGACATGACTGCACCCGAAGGGTTCGAGGGCGAATTCAGAATGATCATCTTGGTGCGCGGAGTCACCAGGCGCTCGATCATCTCCGCCGTCACCCGGAAGCCCTGGCTTTCGTCGGCTTGCAGCAGCACGCAATTCCCGCCGGCATAGCGCACGATGTCCTTGAACGACACCCAGTACGGCACCGGCAAAATGACTTCATCGCCGTGATCGACCAGCACCTGGATGGCATTGAACAGGGCGTGCTTCCCCCCGACCGAAGCCATGGATTCCTCGCGGCGGTAGGCAGACTGGAAATCGGTCGCATGGCGAAGCACGATGGCATCGCGCAGCTCGGCCGTTCCGCCCACTGCCGTGTACTTCGAGAAATTATTCTGGATGGCGGCGATAGCGGCATCCTTGACGTGCTGCGGCGTGGAAAAATGCGGTTCGCCGGCGCCGAAATCAACGACATCAATTCCCTGCTGGCGCAGCTTGTCGGCCTCGGCCACCACTGCCATGGTGGCAGAGGGCTCGATGCGGTTGATCCGTTCCGTAAGTTTGAGGGCCGGAACTGCTTCCGTAACTGGAGTCATGCTCGTTTTCCTGTCTTTGTCCTTCTTGCGTCTTTTAGTTTGATGGCGGGATCAAGCTTTTCCCTGAGCCGCTGTTCCACCATTTCCGGCACCAGGTCCCGGATGGACCCGCCGAGCTTGGCCACCTCGCGCACCAGCCGGGAACTCAGGTAGGAGTACTGTTCGGCCGGCATCATGAAAACCGTTTCCAGGTCGGGCTGCAGCTTGCGGTTCATCATGGCCATCTGCAGCTCGTATTCATAATCGCTGAGGGCGCGGATCCCGCGCAACACGGCACTGGCCTTGACCCGGGCCGCGTAGTCCACTGTGAGGCCGTCAAAAACGTCCACTTGAACGTTCTTGAAATCGGCGGTCAAAGCCTCCAGCATGGCGCGGCGCTCGCCCAGGCTGAACAGGGGGCTCTTCTCCGGATTGCGCAGAATGGCGACGATCAGCTCGTCGAAAATCTTGCTGCCCCGTTCAATCAGATCCAGGTGCCCGTTAGTCGGCGGATCAAACGAACCGGGATAGATGGCGATGACCTTCTTCAAAGAAGTCCTCATTTTTCCTGACGGGCCATTTCCTGACGGGCAATAGGCAGACAAGCGTTAAAGAAGATTCTATGCGGCAGGGATGAGAGATGGCAATTGTTTTGCCCAGCGTGATCCCGAGCAAGGCTCGAGCAGGTGGAGGACGGGCGTCCCGCCCGTCAGGCAATGGCCAATGCTGGACGGGCGAGGACGCCCGTCCTCCATAAACAGACTTAGCGCCTCGCGGCCGGCACCTTGGCAGCTTCCGGGGGCGCGCTCGGCATGGTGGTAACGCGAGCGCTCGTTCCCTGGGGAATGCTCGGAGCCGCCGCCGCTGCCTGGGCTGCGGCCATGGGTTGAACTGTCGGCGTAGTCAGGCCCAGATGCTTGCGCACTTCGGCTTCCAGCTTGACGAAGGTTTCGACGTTGTCCTTCAGGAATTGACGCGCGTTCTCGCGCCCCTGGCCGATGCGCTCGCCCTTGTAGCTGTACCAGGCGCCCGATTTCTCCAGCAGATTGTTGTTCACCGCCAGATCGAGCAGATCGCCTTCCCGCGAAATGCCTTCGCCGTACAGGATGTCGAACTCGGCTTCGCGGAAGGGCGCGGCCACCTTGTTCTTCACCACTTTGACCTTGGTGCGTGAACCGATCATCACGTCGCCTTCCTTGATTGCAGCGATGCGGCGGATATCCACGCGTACCGAGGAATAAAACTTCAGAGCGCGACCGCCGGTGGTGGTTTCCGGATTGCCGAACATCACTCCGATTTTTTCGCGGATCTGGTTAATGAAAATGAGACAGGTGCGCGACTTGGAAACTGTTCCGGTCAATTTGCGCAGCGCCTGCGACATGAGCCGCGCCTGCAATCCCATGTGGCTGTCGCCCATTTCGCCATCGAGTTCGGCCTTGGGGACGAGCGCGGCCACTGAATCCACAACCAGCACGTCGATCGCGCCGGAGCGCACCAGCGCTTCCGTGATCTCGAGCGCTTGCTCGCCATAATCGGGCTGGGAGACCAGAAGGTTATCGACATCCACCCCGAGTTTCTTGGCGTACGCGGGATCGAGCGCATGCTCGGCATCGACAAAGGCCGCCATGCCGCCGGTCTTTTGGGCTTGCGCAACCACCTGCAGGGCAATGGTGGTTTTGCCGGAGGATTCCGGTCCGAAAATTTCGACCACGCGCCCGCGCGGGAAGCCGCCCACGCCCAGCGCTGCGTCGAAAGAAATGGCGCCGGTGGGAATCACGGCAATGGGTACGATTTCCTTCGAGCCCAGCCGCATGATGGAGCCCTTGCCAAACTGCTTTTCGATTTGCGCGAACGCCAGATCGATTGCTTTTGTTCGTTCGTCAGCCATAAAAATGCGGCTCCTTTTGAGTTATGAAGAATGTAGAATGTGCCGAAGCGCGGATTATACACCGGACCCGAAGCGAAGAAAAGGCGAATTTATTAGGATCCCGGTGGAAAAGTCCCAAAAGAGAACCATCCCAGAAAACTTCGCCATTGCACTCACCGAACGGGTACCCGTTCATTCGCAAAAACGCGAATGCCCGGCGCACCCGGCACCTCGCTGAAGCCCGCAGGGACCGGAGCGATGGAACCGGGTCCGCCTGAAATCAATCCCCAGACGCGACTCTCTGCTAAACTACGCGGCCATGAAAACATTCCTCCTTCGGATTCTTTTCCTGGCAGTTTTCCTGGCGACCCTGGCCGCCGCCCAGGATGTCATTCCCCTCTACCCCGGCACGCCGCCGGGCTCGACGCCGGAGAACTATCCCGAGAAAGAATACTTCTCCAAAGTCTGGAACACTGAAGTTGTCACCAACGTGACCAAACCCAGCCTGACGGTTTTCAAGCCCGCTCCGGAGTTGAGAAACGGCACCGCTGTGGTGATCTGTCCGGGCGGCGGATTTATGGCGCTCTCCATCAACAGCGAAGGCATCGATGTTGCGAAGTACCTGGCTGCCAGAGGCGTGACCGCGTTTGTGCTGAAGTACCGCCTCGCGCACACCGGCGAGGATGCCGCCCAGGAATTCATGGCGCTATTTCCGAACCGGCAGAAATTTGACGAACTGGTAGCACCGGTCATTCCCCTGTCCGTCGCCGATGGGTTAGCGGCCGTCACCTACGTCCGGCAGCACGCTTCGGAATGGGGAGTTTCTCCCGACCGCGTCGGTATTGTCGGATTCTCTGCTGGGGGCAGGGTCGTCTCCGGAGTTGCCTTCCACTACTTGCCTGAAGGCCGGCCCGCCTTCGTGGCTCCGATCTATGCGGGCGGGGAAATATCCAAAGATGTCCCCGTCCCGGCGGACGCGCCGCCAATGTTTGTCGCGGCCGCGACCGACGATCAGCTGGGACTCGCGCCCGAAAGCGTTGCCTTGTACGAGAGGTGGATGGCCGCGCACAAATCGGCGGAACTGCACATGTACGCCAGGGGCGGCCACGGCTTTGGAATGCGCAAGCAGAACCTTCCCACAGACCACTGGATTGACCGGTTCGCCGATTGGATGGAGTTAAACGGGTGGCTGAAGAAATGACCGGGTTACTGGTGTAAATGTTCTTTACAACAGTAACCCCTTGGAGTGAGCCGTTATTCTGGCAGGAAGCGCATTACTTGCCCTTCACCAGCGAGCAGTGCGTCGAAGCCGTTTTCCATGTACCGGAATCGTTCACCCAGGTCGTCCTCAGGACGACCGACTCCAACACGTGGGGGGCGCGTCCGGCCACACCTACACCTTCACCCGTAGGCCCGACGGTTTGACCGACATCGACGTGGTGGTCGTACGCTATGGCAAGAACCTCAAGGGACGGCTGCTCGGCTTCGTGGTCGGTACCGTCGGCAAGAGCGTTTTGGAGAAGCGTTTGAAAACTCCATCAAGGCCATTGAAGGCCGGAACGGCGCGGCGGCAGAGAGACGCGCATCATAAGCCGGATTTCCTCTGCAATATTTGTTAGAGGGCACGATGAGAGACTTCAAAGGCAAAGTCGCGGTGATTACTGGGGCGGCGAGCGGCATCGGGCGTGCCCTGGCTGAACGTTGCGTTCGCGAGGGCATGAAAATAGCCCTCGCCGACGTCGACGAAGCGAATCTCAGCAGGGCAGAAGCGGAAATGAAGGCCGCGGGCGGAACTGTGATTGGGGTGAGGACGGACGTCTCGAAACGGAGTGACGTCGAACTACTGGCCCGGCAAGCGCTGGATGCATTTGGCCAGGTGCACCTGCTGTTCAACAATGCCGGGGTGGCTGCCGGCGGGGCGCCCTGGGAGGCAACCTGGAACGATTGGGAATGGGTCGTCGGGGTCAATTTGTGGGGCGTGATCCATGGGGTTAAGGTGTTCACGCCGCTGATGCTGGCACAGAACACGGAGTGCCACATCATCAATACGGCCTCGACTGCCGGGCTCGTCGTGGGTGGAGGCTCGGCTGCTTATGCCGCGACGAAGCATGCGGTGGTAGCGCTCTCGGAAAGCCTGTACCTGACGCTGCAACAACGGAACTCGCTGGTTAGCGTATCGGTGCTCTGCCCCGGGATGGTGCGGACCAACATCGCCAACGCCGAGAACCACCGGCCCGCGGAACTGCTTAACGAACCCGTCGCCATGACTCCAGAAAGGCAAGCCGGCCTCGCCGCATTCAAGGCTGCTCTCGAAACCGGCATGCCTCCTCATCAGGTCGCTGACGTTGTCTTCGACGCAATCCGGAAAGAGCAGTTCTATATTCTTCCCGATCCCGCATGGATCGAAGTCATCCAACTACGAACCGACAAGCTGCTGCGAATGGAAAATCCGCAAAACCCCTTGCCAGCGATTGTGAAACTCATGGGCCGCCGCGGACCCGACTCGTAGCCGGCCCACAGCAGCGATGCGGTACGCCATGGCGGACGCGGCGGTGGGAGATGACATATACAGCGACGACTCCACCGTGCAGTAGCGCGCCATACCGGGGGCCAGCAACCGAGCCCCGTGGACACAAACAAATTAAGGAGCATTCTTTTGCTGCGTTCAATGACCCTGATGGCAACAGCTGATGAGTGGCCCCCGGCTCGCAATCGGGGTATAACCCGGCGGTCAAATGCTGGCGGGACACAAA
>CAVOVU010000005.1:0-64866 GCA_963699935.1 Terriglobia bacterium | reverse complement strand
TCTAGACAAACTATCAGATTAGATATAATCTAAAGTTTCCGATGGACGCCGAAGCGATCAAACAGTCTCTGGAAGGCAGCGGGTTGCGTTGCACTGCGCAGCGCTACGCCGTGATGGCATTCCTGATGGACCACAAGGGGCATCCCACGGCGGCGGAAATCTTCAAAGCCGTGAATCGCATGGATCCCCGCTCTTCCCGGGCCACGACTTATAACAACCTGCGGGACCTGGTGAAGGCGGGCCTGGTGCGGGAAGTGGCTGTCGAAGGCCGCGCCGGGCGGTTCGATCTGGAAGGCATGCGCCACCACCACTTCATCTGTGACCGCTGCGGCAATGTGGAGGATGTGGACTGGTACGACGTGCCCAGGCCTGCCTCCCGGTCTCTCGGTAAACGAATCGTTCGCGAATGCCAGCTCATTTTCCGCGGACTCTGCGCGAAGTGCGCGCCGCGCCGCGCTTCCCGTTAAGTCTGGAGATGTGTGAATACTTGTTGAACCGCCGATCACGTAAGCGCGTCGGCACCCAGGGCGCGAACTGCGGTTTGAAGGGTTCGTAGATCATCACAGTTTTGAACTAATTCAAAGGAAGAGCATATGGAAAATTCAAAGCATATGGAAAACACACTGGCCTCTTCATCGGGGACTGTTTCCCCCGAAGTTCAGGTCAAAGATCAGGGCAAAAACAACTCAACCGAATCCAAGTGCCCGTTCAACCACGGCGCCTCCGCGCCCACCAACCGCGACTGGTGGCCGAACCAGGTGAACCTGAATGTCCTGCACCAGCACTCGGACCTGTCTGATCCAATGGGCAAGGAGTTCAATTACGCAAAAGAATTCAAGACTCTTGATCTGAATGCTGTGATCAAAGACCTGCATGCGCTCATGACCGACTCGCAGGATTGGTGGCCGGCCGACTTCGGGCACTACGGAGGGCTGTTCATCCGCATGGCGTGGCACAGTGCAGGCACGTACCGCATCGGCGATGGCCGCGGCGGCGCCGGAGCCGGGCAGCAGCGCTTCGCCCCGCTCAATAGCTGGCCGGACAATGTAAACCTCGACAAGGCGCGCCGCCTGCTGTGGCCGATCAAGCAGAAATACGGCCGCAAAATCTCCTGGGCTGACTTGATGATTCTCGCCGGCAACGTCGCCCTCGAGTCGATGGGCTTCAAGACATTTGGTTTCGGCGGCGGACGCGCGGATGTGTGGGAGCCCGAAGAGGACGTTTTCTGGGGTCCCGAAGGCAAGTGGCTGGCGGACGAGCGCTACAGCGGCGATCGTGATCTTTCGAATCCGCTGGCTGCGGTCCAGATGGGACTGATTTACGTGAACCCGGAAGGGCCCAATGGAAAGCCCGATCCCATTGCCGCGGGCCGGGACATTCGCGAAACCTTCAAGCGCATGGCCATGAATGACGAAGAAACGGTCGCACTGATTGCCGGCGGGCATACCTTCGGGAAGACCCACGGCGCTGCCATCCCCGCTGACTATGTGGGCCCCGAACCAGAAGCTGCCGAGATTCAGGACCAGGGCCTGGGGTGGAAGAATAAATTTGGTAAAGGTTTTGGTGCTGACACCATCGGCAGCGGCCTGGAAGTCACCTGGACCCAGACGCCGACCAAGTGGAGCAACAACTTCTTCACCAACCTGTTCAGCTACGACTGGGAACTGACCAAGAGCCCGGCCGGCGCGCATCAGTGGACACCGAAAAATGGCGCAGGCAACGGCACCGTGCCGGACGCGCACGATCCGTCAAAGCGTCACGCGCCCTCCATGCTGACCACTGACCTCGCCTTGCGCTTCGATCCTGCGTACGAAAAGATTTCGCGGCGTTTCTACGAGCATCCGGACCAGCTCGCCGACGCGTTTGCCCGGGCGTGGTTCAAGCTGACGCACCGCGACATGGGTCCGATCGTGCGCTATCTCGGCCCGCTCGTTCCCAAGGAACCGCTGCCGTGGCAGGACCCGATCCCCGCGGTGAATCATCCGCTGATCGGGGAGCAGGACATTGCCGCGCTGAAGGCAAAAATCCTCGCATCCGGCCTGTCCATTTCCCAGTTGGTCTCGACCGCCTGGGCGTCGGCGTCAACCTTCCGCGGCTCGGATAAGCGCGGTGGAGCCAACGGCGCGCGCATTCGACTGGTGCCGCAAAGGTTCTGGGAGGTAAACCAGCCAACCGAATTGGAGAAGGTGCTGCAGAAGCTGGAAGCAATCCAGAAGGAGTTCAACGCTTCTGCCTCTGGTGGGAAGAAAGTCTCGCTGGCGGACCTGATCGTTCTCGGCGGCGATGCAGCCATCGAGAAAGCCGCGAAAGAAGCCGGAACCGAGATGAAGATCCCCTTCAAGCCGGGACGCATGGACGCGTCGCAGGAGCAAACTGATGTTGAATCCTTCGAGCCGCTCGAACCCAAAGCAGATGGATTCCGCAACTATCTGGGCGGCAAGCAGCGCCTGTCGCCGGAGGAGATGTTGGTCGATAAGGCGCAGTTACTGAGGCTGACGGCGCCGGAGATGACGGCCCTCGTCGGTGGCTTACGCGTCCTGGGCGCGAATACCGGCAACTCGAAGCATGGTGTCTTCACTCAGAAGCCGGGCACGCTGACCAACGACTTCTTCGTCAACCTGCTGGACATGAACACGCAATGGCAGCCGTCCAATCAGTCCAATGGCTCCGGAGCTGTGTACGAGGGACGCGACCGCAAGACGAACCAGGTCAAGTGGACCGGCACTCGTGTGGACCTGATCTTCGGCTCGCACTCGCAACTCCGTGCCCTCGCGGAAGTCTATGCATCCTCGGACTCGAAGGAGAAGTTCGTGAAAGACTTCGCGGCGGCGTGGACCAAGGTGATGAACCACGATCGCTTCGAGGCGGCTTAAGCTCAGCGGAAAAGAGAATAGGGGACAGTTCAACCTGTCCCCGAGTCCTCTATGCGTTAGATGGTTCCTGCGAAGTTGGGGAGTGAGAGGAGGAGCGGGTTCGTCCCCGCAGTCCCCCGCTTATTCGAGCGTTGGAATCCCGCAGGAGAGAAGAAACTCGAAGGTACCGTCGTAGAAGGATGGAGGGCGAGTGCGGTCAGATAGATCGCCCCTTGGAACAAAGAGGATCATTCCCTGACGGGCTCGCGTCAAAATTACTCGATAAGCATTCTTCAGGTAAAGCCGCCTGGACTCATCAATCATGGATTGCCACTTTGTGCCTTCGAAGCTTTGGTAAAACCACATTCCATTCTTGTGGTGGAAGTCTCCATCCCAACATACCCCGACCCAATCTAGTTCAAGGCCTTGGACTGCAAACTCGCTTGCCACATCCTCTAGGTAATAAGAAGATCGAACATCCGAGTCGTCATTCAGAAACCAATTAACAGGATCAAGCTTTGCTTTGATGTGAATCCCTTCTGGCCGAAGGCGCTGAGCACCCGAAGATGCGACCAACCCATAGCGCTCCGTTCCGCGGGCCTTGCTACGCAGCCAAGTCCTTGATGCGTTAAGATCTCGGGTCAAATAGATGGGGTAGGCCGTTTCTATCTTTGTATAAGTGGCGCGGGCTGCTTCTGGTTCGTTGTCGATGATGTGCCCAACCAATCCGGAGAGAGCCTCTGCCCGAAAGGACCTCATCGAAACTGCTAGATGAAGGTGATCGTTCGAGTGAACTCGGGGCGATGCTAGAAAAAGTTCGACTTGGCTCTCAGAACCATACTCTGGAAGTGCCATGTGCGACGAGATGCTGACTTCCCAAGTGGGAAACCGACTTTCGAGAGCATTGATCCATTCGGAAATACCAGCTTCTCCGGTGTTGATCTCTTGACCTCCGCCGACAAGGCAAACGACTGTACACCAATCTGGATGCCGATCCATTACGCTGATGAGGAACTCTGGCTCGGACATATCGAAGTCGGGTTGTCCCCGTTTGCGCTGCATGAAGCTAGCCGCCTGCTTACGGGTCCAGGCGCGTTGAGCTTCGTCAAACACAACAACTTTCTCGAGAGGGACAGCATTGTTGCCGACATAGTCATCTCGGAAATGGTGGATATTCTGAATAAAGCTGCGAACCTCGCGCTCAGCCGCCTTCTTCGAGACGCCTTCACGCGCGGCTTTGTCGCGTGTAAGGGCCTCTCGTAGGACATCAACGAGTGGGCCATTGCCCGACAGAAAAACGGCATGCTCATCGATATGCTCAACTGAGCGCCGTGTCGCGATATTCAGCCCAGCAAGTGTCTTGCCTGAACCAGGTACGCCCGTCACGAAGCAAATCGCTTTCTTGCGTTTCTGTCGGGCTCGATCGATCACGGAGCTGACACTGACAGTCGTTTCTTGGAGGTTCTTTGCGCCAGCATCCGATCGCGAGATGTCGATCACGCTATGTGTGCGATAAAGGATCTCGGCTGCCTGAACGATCGTAGGCGTCGGCTTGTAACCCTTGGCCATCCACTCGTCAACATCGAGTCTTGGAAACGTTTGCGCAACGCAAATTGCGTCGATCAGAGCTCCTAGACCAGTCTTGTTTGTCCCTACAGGTGAGGCGACAAGGTCGTCGGCAAACTTCAGGTCGGGTATTGGTCGAGATTCAGCATCGGTTGAGACCAACACAGGAACGATCGGGGCACTGTGACTGCCTTCATGAAAATTCTTTAGATCGAGAGCATAGTCTTCCACTTGATCAAAATCGATTGATGCGTGCCCGCTTGCCCCGGCCTTGAACTCGACCACGAAAACGATGTTTTTAGCGATCAGTACGGCGTCTGCGCGCTTACCCATTCTTGGAATATAGAACTCAAGAAAGACTCTTGCGTCCGGTCGGCTTGCGAGGGAAGTTTTGAGGATCGAAATCTGTTGAAGCCAAGCCCAACGTTGCTGCTCCTCTAAGGCATGATGATGTCCCGCCGTTAGAACACCGAGAATGCGTTCAGAGTCATCCTTTAGGAAGTTTGATGCGGTTGCGTTGTAATAAGCCCTAATCGGCATTCCGGGTTCTTATGGTCATCTGGCTCTGTGAAGTATAACTCTGAAACTTAAACACCCGGGTTCAACACACCCGCCAACGGCTAGTGAATCAGAAGACGCCCCCACTTGCGGAGGTTACAGGCTACGCTGAGCACAGCTAAAGCAGTTGCGAGAATTGGAGCTGTACATGAAAGGCGCGCCCCGGCGGAATCTGCCTCTGGACGGTTTAGCGCACGCCACATTGCGGGCAGTGTTTACCGGCTTGTTACAGCAGCTATGAAAAGTGGAGCCTGCCCCATGGTTGTAATCCCGTCTGGGGACACCAAAAGGCGCCCGGCGGCTGTCATTTTCTCGACACCCTTGCCACTGCCCTACAGGCTGTTCAGGAAAGCGATCAGCTGCGTCTTCTCCTTGTCGGTCAGGTTCATCTGGAAGCGCTCGTTGTAGAAATTCATCAATTCGGTCAAGTCCCGGGCTGCGCCGTTGTGGAAGTACGGAGCGCGGGCCGCCAGGCCCCGAAGGATCGGTCCCTTGATGCGGTTCACGTCTCCGCACTGCCCGGTGAGAAGCGCCTTGCCGGGGTCGGTCGTGTAAATCACGTAGGGCTCGGTGGACCCGGAGGCCGCGAACGGGTTTGGACATCCCGTGATTTCGAACACCGGTACGTCGGGAGAGCTGAGCTGCATCAATCCGGTAGAGATTTGCGGGTCGGTTTCGAGAGTGGTGTCATGCCCGGTTCCGATATCGAGAGGCAAGGGCAGGGAGTGGTCCCCGACGTTGGGCGCGTCATGACAGGTGGTGCAGGTCCCGGGAAACGACGCAATAGGCAGCGAAACCCCCAGCGCGGCGGCAAGGGCCGGGTTATCGTTCAGTCCGCGCACGCCGGTAACGGTCAAGGGATGTGAGTTGAAAAGCTTTTCTCCGGCGGCGATGTCCTGACGCGCGGCTACCTGAGCCCAGTCTCTCCGGTTTCCGGATTTCAGGTTTTCCCACGACGAATAGAGCGTGAATCCCGTGGGATTGAACGCCGCGCCGGTCGGGTCCGCGCCCAGCGTATCGTTGATTCCCGGGTAATAGTTTTGCGCCGAGAGACCAGGCGCCCCGCCCAGTGCTCCATACTGATTGAGCAACCCGGCCTGGTAGTCCGCCAGTTGGGCGCTGAACAATCCCAGCTCGAAGTTGACGATGTCGGTCTGCTGCGCGATGGTCGGAGGCACGACCGCCTGCGCATGGCCGGTAGTCGCGGAAACCGACTGGTGCATCAGGTCGGTGACCAGGTTGGCCTGAAAGGTCTGGGGGTTGTTCAGTGGCGCGATGGTTTCACGGCCGTCAAACATGACGGCGCTCAGAAACCTGAGATTGGTCGTCGGCAAAGGACGCCGGTACACCGAGACCGTCTGCAGCCCGGAGCCGGGATCAGTGACGATGGCGCATCCGTAGGGATCAACCACGGCGCGGATGGTGAACTGGGTGACCGCGGGCAACTGCATTGGAATGCGGATCAGTCCATTCTTCAGCAGCAAGCTATGGGACGCCGGATTGTTCGAACTGGTGTTCGGGCAATTGGCGCCATCCACCGCGGCAAACAGGGGATCGCGTCCGCGGGTCAGGAAAAATCGCGCCTGGATATTGTCCGTGCTCAACCCCATCGCATTACTGAGGACATGGCAAGTGGCGCAACTTCTTCCGTTGGTCCCAAGACTCTGGAAGAAGGCGGAGTTGTCCTTGATCGGGCCGTGGGTGTTATAGGTGGAGACAATTCCGGTCCGGTCAAGGAACGGAAACATATTAGGAATCACTAACGCGGTCGCCACCGTGACAAGACTGAACACCCCCGCGACTATCCCCAACTTCCTGCCATGGATTCTTACCCAGTGTCCGATGCCAGATGGCGCGCGCATATGATTCCCTCCCAGGAATAGCAACCCGCAGTCTGCTGAGTCCCTGCGGCTCTGCAACCGACGCCGGATTATCCCCGCCCTTTCCCCTTCTGGCAAGGCAGACCGTCTGGAAATCTAATCAAAAAAAGGTGAAGGCGTAACTGGCTCATTCCAAGGCAGATTACTTCTTGCTCCAGCCGTCCGGACAGGGCTAATATGAGTGGCCGCCATGCCATACTCGCGGTACTCCATGGACCCGTCCCTGGTGGTCATTAAGTTCGGCCCCTACGAGCTGTATCTCAGCTCTCGAGAACTTTATAAATTCGGCACCAAGGTCAAGCTCCGGCCTCAGCCCTTTCAGGTCTTATCTCTGTTGGTCGAACGCTCCAGCGAGGTGGTCACCCGCGAACAACTCCGTCAGCAGCTCTGGCCCTCGGACACATTTGTAGATTTCGAACACAGCCTGAACACCGCGATCAAGGAACTGCGCGGCGTCCTGAGCGATTCGGCCACGGACCCCCGTTATATACAGACGGTCCCCAAGCTCGGTTACCGCTTTATCTTCCCGGTAGAGCGCAGCATTCCGGTGCAACTCCCGGCGGAGCCCACGCCGCTCACGATCCAGGCGCCGTTCCCGAACGTGCCCGCGCCGGCCAGAGGCAGTCCATTCACACCCGGAAGGTGGCTTCCCCTGAGCATCGCCGCAGTCTTGCTGCTGGGGATCGGTGTCGTAGGGGTGCGTATGGGAATTTTTCGTCATTCCGCGGGCACCGCGGCGTCCGCATCGATCAAGCCCCGTCCCTCGATCGCCGTTCTGGGATTCAAAAACCTGTCGGGGAAGCCAGACGAAGAGTGGATTTCAACCGCGATGGCGGAATTATTGGGCGCGGAACTTGCCTCCGGGCGGCAAATCAGGGTGATTCCCAGCGAAAACATCGCTCGCATGAAGTTGGATCTGTCGCTCGCCGCAACCAACACCTACGGCGGGGAAACGCTGGACAAGATTCACAACCAGCTGGGCACGGACATGGTCGTGTCCGGCTCGTATCTGGCGCTGACGGATGGATCCGGCACCAAGCTCAGAATCGCTCTGCAAGCCCAGGACACTCACACTGGCGAAACCATCGCGGCCTTTACCGAGGACGGCAGCGAGAGCGAACTCCCCCAGCTCGTTTCTGCCGGGGGTGACAGTCTGCGCCGCACCCTTGGCGTCGGCTCCCTCTCGCCTACAGCCGTGCGCGAGGTACGGGCTGCGGTTCCGTCAAATTCCGAAGCGGAGCGCCTTTACGCGGAGGCCCTGGCCAGACTCCGGGCCTTTGACGCCCTCGCCGCCCGCAGCCTGCTGGAAAAGGCCGTCAGCGCTGATCCCAATCATGCCCTCTCTCATTCCGCATTGGCTGAGAGCTTGTCCATCCTGGGCTACGAGCTCAACGCTCAAGCCGAAGCCAGGAAAGCTTTCGATCTCTCCGCCAATCTCTCGCAAGAAGACCGCCTCTCCATAGAGGGCCGTTATCGCGACCTCACTCATGATCGTCCCGCAGCCCTCGAGGTCTATCGCGCCCTGCATGATTCCCTTCCTGACAGCCTGGAATATGGACTGCGCTTCGCCAATGCGCAAATCCGGGCTGACCGCTCCAGCGATGCTCTGCAAACCGTTGTAGCGTTGCGCAAGTTGGCGGAACCGGAAGGCAAAGACCCGCGCATCGATCTGATCGAAGCCTCGGCCTCGGAGAGGCTGGGCGACATGACGCGCAGTCAAAAAGCTGCTGCTGCCGGCGTTGCCCGGGCGCAAGCTCTGGGAAGCGGGCTCATGTTAGCCACTGCGCTCGATCGCGAAGCCTGGGCGTGGGTGAACCTGGGTGAGCCCGACCAGGCCATCGCCGACGATACTCGCGCCCGCGAGCTCTGGCTCGCCGCGGGCGACGCTCGCAACGCCGCCAAGGCCCTCCATGGCATTGCGATTGATCAGAAGGACAAGGGGGACCTGCCCGAGGCGCAAAAATCTTTTGAAGAAGCTCTGCGCGAGTTCCGCCGCATCGGAGCCAACTGGGACATCGCCTCATGCTCCAACAATCTCGGTATCCTTTTCTTCGAGCAAGGCGATCTCGAGCACGCCCGGGAGCGGATGGAGGAGGCCCTCCGCATTCAGCGCTCCCAGAATGACAAACGCGGTGTTGCCGCAGATCTCGACGACCTGGGAGATGTCGCCTTGAGCGCGGGAGACTTGTCATCGGCAAGACGCATGAAAGAGGAGGCCCTCCAGGGGTTTCGCGACATTGGCGACAAGCGCGGCGAATCCATCGTGCTGTTCAACCTGGGAGAGGTGCTCTACCACCAGGGCCAGCTCGCCGGCGCCGCCGAGAAATACAATCAGGCCATGGCCCTGCAGAAGGAAATCTCCTTCAAGCGGGGCCTGAGTTCTTCGCTGATCGGTCTGGCCGAGGTGCTGACCGCCCAGGACCGTTTGGATGAAGCGCTGGCATCGACCCAACAGTCCCTGACTCTGCGCGAGCACAACGAGGAAAAGAACTACTCGGCCGAAAGCGACCTGCAACTGGCCGAGATCGCTCTGGACCAGGCTAGACCTGCAGACGCGGAATCCCTGGCCCGCAAGGCGGCATCAGTCTTTGAAAAGAACAACGTGCCCGGTTCCGCGGCTCTGGCCTATGCCATGTTGACCCGTTCGCTTCTGGCCCAGGGAAAACTCAGTGACGCCCGCGCTGCTGCGGTGCACGCCGTTGCTCTGGCGAATCGGGGCAGCGATCGCATGGTTCGCATGAAAGCCGGCTTCGCGGAAGCCGAGGTTGAGACTCTCTCCGGCAAGACAGCCGAAGCAGGACGCAATCTGAACGCTCTTCAGGCCCGGGCCAGGCATGACGGCTACGCCGTCTTCGAACTTGAGGCGCGCCTCCTTCTGGGGAGGGCCGAACTCCACGCCGGCAGACCCGCCGCCCGCGCTCGATTGGATCGCCTTCAATCCGATGCTCGCGGCAAGGGCTTTCTCCTAATTGCCCGCCAGGCGTCCGCATCTCTGCCGGGCGCCCGCTAAGCAGTTCCGTGTGCCCCACACATCTCGCGCTTTTCGATGTGTAGGTTTTCGGCACAACTGGAATGCGTCGGGATCACAATCAAACTCCGTTGCTCGGAGCGCTGAACGATTGGTACCCGAGATGGCGCAATCTATGAGTGAGATGAGGCACGCATCGCCCACACAGTCACAGAGTACGCGAATGTGCGGGGCACCCGGCGAGCGCTGCGCCCATCGTGATGAGCAGGAGAAAAGCCCTCCGAGCACCGCGCTGGAGGCGGTCGCCGCCGCGCCCCACCCGTCTTGTCCAGCATCTGCCAAGATAGTCCTGATCGCAGCCACGAACCACAAGAGGTTGAGCATCGCCAGTCCGAAGGAACACGGCTCCGATCAGGATGCGCGAGCGATCGCCGTCGTAGAACGCGGTGACCTGTCAATTCTGGTAGAACCTCATTTACAAATCTCTACAGAGTTCAAAGCCGATTGGTATTAACCTTTTTTGCAATTTGAGTGACGATCCGAGTCTTGGTGGTTGATGATTCCGATCAGCGGCGTATCGCTTGAATTATAGGCAAGAGAATTTGTGAACTTACGCATAGGGCCGCATATCAACGCAGGCTGGGCCGGGGGAAGAAATCCGTGCCGCTCTTGCGGAACCCGCTGATGCGAATGTTTCCTCGCGCATGATGAAGGGAAAGCAATCACCGATGAATCCCACGTTTATCGACGTTTTATCGCACGACACAGATTGACGGCCTGTCGATCTTCTATCGGGAGGCTGGGCCGACAAATGCGGAAACGATTCTCCTGCTCCACGGCCTTCCATCGTCGTCGCGGATGTTCGAACCGCTTTTCGCAAGGCTTTCCGATCGCTACCACCTGATAGCGCCTGATTATCCGGGTTTCGGACACAGTGACTGGCCGGACCCGAAGAAATTCGCATACACCTTCGACCATTTGGCTGAGACCATGAACCACTTCACCGAGGCGCTCGGGCTCTCGCGCTATACCCTTTACATGCAGGACTACGGTGGCCCCGTCGGCTTTCGCATGGCACTGGAGCATCCGGAGCGAGTCGAAGCGCTGATCGTGCAGGACGCCGTCGCCCACAACCGGGGCTTGGGAGCAAATTGGAAAACGCGCCGGGCGTTCTGGGCTGATCGCGCCGCCAATGAGAGCGCATTGCGCGCCAATCTCTTGTCGCTGGAGGCCGCGCGTGCGCGACACGTGGGAAACGATCCCGAGGTGGAGCGCCACGATCCCGACCTCTGGACCGACGAATTTTATTTTCTGAATCGGCCCGGCCAGGCTGAGATACAAAGCGATCTTTTCTACGACTACCGAACCAACGTCGATTCCTATCTGAAATGGCAGGAATGGATGCGCGAGAAGCAACCACGGCTGCTCGTGATCTGGGGCAAATACGAAACATCGTTTGACCCGAGCGAGCCGGAGAGCTACCGCGAGGATGTTCCGAACGCCGAGGTCCACATGGTTGACGGCGGCCATTTCGCCCTGGACACGGCTGCCGACGAGATTGCTTCCTCGGTGAGAAACTTTATGGCGTCTTCCCAGAGGTGAAGGGCTCGTGGCGAGGCCGGGCAGGATGACTTACTATGAGCACCGGTAATAGCGGTTGTGTATTCCATTCTCCGAAGGGCTTTAATGTCTAGAGTCTGACGCAGGTCGTCTGCCTCTGCACGAAGGAGAGTCTAAGTATCGTCTACCCGAGCGAGAAGGATGTATTCCAGTGCGTTCGAGGACTGCCCGTTCAACAAAGTTCGCGTGGTCATTCTCGGCCAACGACCCGTATGCCCGTGAGGGTCAGGCTATAGGCCGAGCCTTTGCCGTGCCGATATCGACCGGAAACGTGCCACGTTCACTCAAGTACATCTTTGAAGAGGTGCGGCGCGACTACCGGCGCCGGGCGATGCCGAAACCAAGCATTCGCAGTCGTGGGCTGAGCAGCGAGTGTTCTTGCTGAACACCACTCTGACGGTGGAGGATGGTCGCTTCAACATCCATGCCAAGATTAGGTGGAAAAAAGCAGTGACCATTCCGACGTTGAAAACAGTTGTCCGCCGAGCGCGATCACCTCGTGTTCATGCTGTCGGGCGCTCACGCCAAGTTATTCGAGCAATATCCTGGATGAGCGACGGCATTTGGTCCTTAAAGCGGGGCATCCGTCCCGACCGTGGTTAACAGGCTTTCAGCGGATGTGGCCATTTCCGCAAAGCCAACGACTACCTCAGCAAGCACGGTCTCGAACCAATTCAGCTGGACGCATTTGCCATCGAATAGCACCGTACTCGACACAAGTGACGCATGCTATGATCCGACAGCGGGTAGCCAAGTCACGTTCCGCAATTTCAATGTATGGGATTCGCGCGAACATCACGTCACATCTCCAGTCTAACCCCGCAGCTCTTAGGTTAACATCTCAGGGAACAGATTCGATTTCAAAAAGGAGAACAAAATGACAACTAAAGGAAAAGTCCTGGTGCTGGTCTCGAGCGGTCACGGCTTGCCCTTGAAAGATGGCAAGGTTTATGCCGGCGCTGGCTACTATCTCAACGAGCTGACGGTTCCGGTTCGCGCCCTGATGAATGAGGGCTACGAAATCACTTTCGCCAACCCCAAAGGCAACACGCCGCAATTGGATGTCAATTCAGCTGTAGCCGGCTTCTTCGGTGGAGACGAGGCTAAGCTTCAGGACTATCTGAAATTCCGCGACACCCTGACCGGGCTCAAAAATCCAACTCGCATCTCGGATGTCATCGCATCGGGCCTGGATCAATATGACGCTGTTTTCGTCCCCGGCGGCCATGGCCCGATGATGGACCTGCTCGATGATCCCGACGCGGGCACCGTGCTGAGACACTTTCATGAAACATCCAAGCCTACGGCAGTGCTCTGCCATGGCCCGATTTCACTTCTCTCGGCTCTTCCGAATTCGAAGGAGGTGGTCGCCGCGCTGGCGGCGGGCGATGCCGCCGGAGCGCACGCAAAGGCTCAAGGCTGGATCTATTCCGGATATAAGATGACCATCTTTTCGACAGCGGAAGAGCAGCAGCGGGAACCGCTTGAGATTGGTGGCAAGGTTCTCTTCTACCCGGACTTCGCCTTGAGTACGGCGGGCGGTGACGTAAGTGTGCTCGCTCCATGGACGAGCTATGTCCTTCAAGATCGCGAGCTGATCTCAGGTCAGAACCCGTTCTCTGATGAAGCGCTTCTGAAACTTCTTCTACCGGCACTCGATGCGAAGAAGAAGTCGGTTTCAGCGGCATAAGAATCGGAGGGAAACCGGGGACAGACGGGACGTTTTCCATTTTTCGACAATGGAAATTGGTGAACGTTCCGTCTGTATGAATGCATAAGTGAAATGAAGAAGGGTTCTCCGAGCGGCTACGATGCTGAGACCGGCGAGGAAAGCGCCGGCTCAGAAAGCTCACCAGGAGAACCCCATGAATGCCCTTCACTATATCGGATTCGACGTACACAAGAAAACCATCAGTTTTTGTGTCAAAACTGCCGCGGGCGAGATTGTGGAAGAAGGCAGCCTGTTGGCGCAACGCGCGGTCTTGCGGCGATGGGCTTCGGCACGGCCGCAACCCTGGCGGGGAGCGCTGGAGGCGACCCTGTTCAGCAACTGGATCTACGACACGCTACAGCCCTACGGCGAGCAGTTGGAGATGGCGCATCCCGCCAAGATGAAAGCCATCAGCGCGGGCAAGAAGAAGAGCGATACCATCGACGCCCGCACCATTGCCGACCTGGTGCGCTGCAACCTTTTACCGGCCTGCTATGTGGCCGCGCCGCAGATTCGCGAACTGCGCCGGTTGCTGCGCTATCGCAGCCTAGTGGTGAGCGAAGCGGTGCGCATGAAAAACAAGATGGCCGGGCTGCTGATGGAAACCGGCGCCCTCTACGTGAAAGAGAAATTGCACCGCAAGAAATACTTTGCCAGCCTGCTGGAAGAACTCGAAGAGGTGCCGGAGTCGGTAATCGATCTGCTGCGCTTGAGCCGCGGCGCGCTGGAAATGTTCGAGAGCACGCAGAAGCGGCTGGTCCGCGAGTTACTCGCCTATCCCGAACTGGCCGAACGCGTCGAGCGGTTGATGACGATTCCCGCCGTCGGAGAAATTACCGCTCTGACCTGGGCCCTGGAGGTCGGCGATCCGCAGCGCTTCCGTTCCAGCTCCGATGCCATGAGCTATTGCGGACTGACCGCTGCCTTGAAGTCTTCGGCGGGCAAGCAGCAACGCGGACCGATCTCCAAACAGCGCAATCGCTGGCTGCAAACCACACTGATCGAGGCCGCCAAACTGGCCCCGCGCTGGAATCCGCAGCTGGCCGCGCTGCAGGCCCGCGAGTTGGAGCGCGGACATCGCAACCGCGCCACTCTGGCAGTGGCGCGCAAACTCGTCGCCTATCTGCTGGCCGTCGACAAGAGTGGTCAGCCCTTCCAAGTGCGCGCCCCCTCGGAAGTGCCGACACAAAAAGCTGCCTGAGAAGTAGAACCTTCGAACCCAGCGGCGATCCACCGGCCGTTCCTCGCCACCTCGGGGACTGGGCAGAGGAGTCACCACTCCCGATGCTCCTTACCGTCTGTATCGAGGCCGGCCGGTCAACCCTAACTCATACTTCGTGGACCGGGCTTACACCCGTTTCCCGCAAATGGATGTCTGGCCAAGCTGCTGCTTTGGCCACTCTGCAGGATCGCAGGCCGTTCGCTAACTTGACCGCCTCACACCCGCTTCGAGAGTCTAATCCTCTACGGGACCGGAGACCTCCGTCTCCTCTTGACTTTTACTTATCATGGATGTCCCCGGTTTTCTGTCATTTTGTCTCGGGGTTTCTTCATCGTAGAATGCCGGGCGAGCTAGTCAAACGGAGGGTCTTTGAAGGACAACGAGAGAGTGCGTCAAATCTACGGAAATCCAGACGTGCTCAAGAGGTGTGCGGGCGATAAGAAGTTCGCCTATGTCGTAGCTCTCGCACGAGCCGTGAACGCTTTGCATTCAGCACATTCATTGATGGTGAATGCCGGAACGAAAGATACCCCTTCTGCGCAGCGAGATAAGATGAATTCGTATTTCTTTGCGTCAGGCATTCTCTATGAGGCCTTGAAATTAATCCGAGCTATGAATGAGGTGCTTGCCGGTGATAAGAGCTTCGAAACGAGCGTCTGGCTCATCATCAAAGATACGTCCGGCCAAACCTTAGAGCAGATGCATTTGAAATCGGTGAGGCACGGCGCTATGTTCCATTTTCTTCCTGATCGGTTTGCCCAGGCGATCCCGACGACCGGCATGACTGACTGTGTGTTTACCGCTACCGCTGGAGACAAGAAAGGCGACATCCACTACGAATTTGCTGATTACATCGCTGCTGAGATGATGGTAGGAACGCGGCTAGATGACAATGTGATCGTCACGCAAATGTTCGGGAAAACGCTGAACCTCGTCAAGCAATTCATCGATTACTCTGAAACTTTTATAGCCGTCCAGCTCCACCGGTGGGGATTCGAGATTCGTTCTGTCTGACCTGCTTGGCCGGAAAATCGATCCCCAGGGTTAAAGCAGCTCTGAAAGGTTCGTATCTCGTGGATCTCATGCCTTGGGTGGGCTTGCTTTTCAATCGCACAATGGCGGCGCGGTTCATCAAGGATGGGGAAACATTGGGGAAAACGGACATTCCCCGGTTTCTTGGTCTAATTGTTTTTCCTTGCCTCGTCAGGCCTAATCGGCAGCAGGTAGAATTACGAAACCAGAATCAGCAGCTAAGCACTGTTTATCGGACTAGGAGTCGTCAATGAGCAGCGTACAAATCGAACAGAAGAGCTATGAGATGCCCCCGCGAGAGGGGATGAGCATCGCGCATTTTCTCACCGTCGCCGACGTCGAGCGATCGGCTCGCTACTACGAAAAGGTCTTTGGCGCTCGCATTCTGACCATGGGTGACGGCAACGCGCCTCCGTACCTTCAGCTGGCGAATATCTGGATGATTCTGAACGTTGGGGGCGGGCCGACCCCGGACAAGCCGACGGTAACGCTCAGCGTCCCCGACCCGAATCACATCAACAGCTTTATGAATTTCCGGGTTGCGGATATTCAGGCGTGCTATGAACTCTGGAAGAGTCGAGGAGCCGAGTTCATCACGCCGCCGATACCCAAGTACGGCGAGATTCGCTGCTACATCCGCGATCCTGACGGCTATATCATCGAAGTCGGACAGAGCACCGACCTGACGTACGGTTAACGCTCGGCCGGGATGGGATGCGGATTTAAACGCCTGCGGAACTCCGCTTAGAGCCGGGTGCCGGGTGCCGGCACAACTGGAATGCGTCGGGATCACGATCAAACTCCGTTGCTCGGAGCGCTGAACGATTGGTCCCGAAATGGCGCAATCCATGAGTGAGATGACGCACGCATCGCCCACATTCACAAAGTACGCGAATGTGTGGGGCCCCCGGCAGTGGGTGCCCCGTCCTTTGCGCACTTTGCAAAGGGCGGGAACCTGGGACGCATGCGCGACCGGGTTGCAGAGTAACAAAAGTTGTGTCGGCAACATCGTCACCCGCCCTTGCCAAAAGCGCAAGGACGGGGCACCCTCACCGCTGGCGCACACAGACACAATCAAAGGCCGGCCACCCGCCCACCAGACACGCGGATCAGTGGGACATCCGGCAGACCGAATGGGCCTGTTACCGTGTGGGCCTGGACCATCCGCAACGGGCAGAACTGGGTCAGTTTGGAGACCATGAACCACGAAGGGCACGAAGGTACACGAAGGAAACTCTGGAAAACAAAGCCTTCGTGATACTTCGTGTCCTTCGTGGTTTATGCACTTGCCGTGTCATATCACGAAACTGACCCACTACCCAGAACTGACGTAACTTTGACACTGTTCAGGCGAAAGGTAGCATGGCAGGATGGGCATAGGCCCTGACCGGGAAGCGCAATCGAGCCTTGCAATGCTGTTTCCCCTAAGTTGAAATCTGGAGGCCGTAATGAACTTACCTACCCGAAGCCGCGATTCTCTGCGGACGTCCATTTTAGTTCTTGCAGTCCTGACGATTTCGTTGCCGGCGTGGGGACAGCACAGGGAATCGGGCGGACAGGGTGAGCATGCGGGTAATCCCGGCCGCTCCGGCGGCCAGGAGCACGGGAGCGCTCCCAGCCACGCATCGGGCCCCAGTCATTCCTCTGCTCCCAGCCATGGAAACTCGCGTGGCCAAAGGGAGGCCACGGGCACGCAGCCGGGACGGACCGCTGGCGCTCCTGGCAGTCATTCCGGGAACGCCGGCAATCGCGGCGGCAATACTCCCAACAATCGCGGCGGGAACACGCCCGCCGATCGAAGCGGAAACGCCGCCGGCAATCGCGGTCGGAAATCCCTCCGGCAACCAGGGCGGAAACGCCTCTGGCAATCGCGGAGGAAACACATCCAACAATCCCGGAAATCGAAGTGGAAACGCCGGCAATCAGGGTAGATATCCTTCTGGCAACCGGGGTGGAAACACCGCCAGCAATCGCGGGGGCATGAACAACCACCGCGCTCCCGGGCGCACGGTAAATCTGAAGGGTGGTGGGTCAGCGAGCTATCGGCCGAACGGGCAGGTTCGCTCCATTCACCGCGACGGAATGCGGATTCAACATAATCTGCGCGGCGGCCGCACCATCGTGACCGAACGCCGCGGCGTGCGCATCGTGGTCCGGGGCGGAGGCCGCGGCTATGTGCAGCGGGCCTACGTTACACGGGGTGGACGCGCCTTCTATTCACGTACTTACTATGTGCACGGGGCTTACCGGGTCGGGGTCTATCGCGGCTACTACTACAACCGCCGCCACTATTATGGCTACTATCCCGCCTACTGGTATCACCCCGTCTTTTACAGCTGGGCGTATCGTCCGTGGGGGGCGCCGGTGTACTGGGGCGTGGGCATCGGGGGCTGGGGCTGGGGGCCATGGTACGGCTACTACGGCGGATATTTCGCGCCCTATTCCGTGTATCCATCGGCGGCTTTCTGGCTTACGGATTACGTGATTGCAGCCAACCTGCAAGCCGCTTATGCAGCCCGGGCTGACGCGAATGCCGGAGCGCAATACGATCAGGGCTACCAGGACGGAGCCGCCCAGAGCGCCAACAATAGTCAGGTGTCTCTGACTCCGGAAGTGAAGCAGGCAATCGCGGAGGAAGTGAAAGCGCAACTGGAAGCCGAGCAACAACAGTCCTCGGGCGGGCAGGGCGGATCAGGTGGACAGGCGCAGGCTCAGCAACCGGCTGACGGTGAAGTGCCGCCGGCGCTCGATCCCGCGCGGCGCACCTTTGTCGTGGCCAACGATATTACAGTTGTGTCCAACGGCCAGGAATGCGACCTCACCGCGGGCGACGTCATCACCCGGCTCACCGACACTCCCGATGGCGACCAGAGAGTCAACGCCAGCGTCCAGGCCAGCAAGAAGGGCGACTGCGGCGCGGGCCAGCAAGTGGCCGTTTCCGTGGACGACCTGCAGGACATGCGTAACCACTTCCAGGAACAGCTGGACAGCGGCATGAAGGACCTGGCGGAAAAGCAGGGCAAGGGCGGCTTGCCCAAGGCCCCGGACACAGGCACCACGGCCTCCGATGTGCCACCCCCGGCGCCGGATACGAACGCGGAACAGGAGCTGACCGAGCAGGAAAAAGCCGCCGACCAGGCCGAGTCGCAGGTCGAGCAGGAAAATTCGGCAGGGCCGGACCAGGAGCAGTAGCGCCTACCCAGAAAAAATGCGGCAGCACTGACCGGAAATCTGGGTGCTGCCGCGGCGTCCTGAACTCAGGCTACTTTAGAGCTCTTCTGCTCTTCCAGAAAGTTGAGCAGGTCGGCGTTGATCTGGTCTGCGTGGGTTGTGGGCATCCCGTGCGGAAACCCGGGATAAACCTTTAGTGTGGCGTTCTTCACAATCTTCGCGGACATCAGGGCCGCCGCCCCGATGGGCACGATCTGATCATCGTCGCCATGAAGGATGAGGGTTGGCACATCGAACTTCTTAAGGTCCTCGGTAAAATCCGTCTCCGAGAAAGCCTTGATGCAGTCGTAATGGGGTTTATTGCCTCCCATCATCCCCTGCAGCCACCAGCGTTGCCGGATGCCTTCTGAAATCCTGGCGCCGGGCCGGTTATAACCGTAGAACGGAAGCGTAATGTCCCTGTAGAACTCCGCCCGATTGGCCACCAGCTGGGCCCGCAGACCGTCGAAGACCGAGATGGGCAAGCCCCCGGGGTTCTTCTCCGTCTTCAGCATCAAGGGTGGGACCGCGCTGATGAGCACGGCCGTGGCGACACGTTTCGTCCCATGCCGGCCGATGTAACGGGCGACTTCTCCGCCGCCGGTCGAGTGGCCCACATGGATTGCATTCTTCAGGTCAAGCTTTTCAGTCAGCACCGCGAGATCGTCGGCGTAGGTGTCCATCTCGTTGCCATCCCAGGTCTGGGTGGAACGGCCGTGGCCCCGCCGGTCATGCGCGATGACGCGATAACCGTGCTGGCCGAAAAAGAGCATTTGCGCTTCCCAGTCGTCCGCGCTGAGCGGCCAGCCGTGGCTGAACACCATGGGTTGACCTTTGCCCCAGTCTTTGTAGTAGATCGTCGTGCCATCTCTCACTGTAATAGTGCCCATGAGATTTTCTCCTTCGATTGAAACCGGTTGTCTCCGTTTTTGTCAGCCGCCCACGGGTGAGCGCGAAGTCCATCCCGGGTGCTGCACATCTTCCGATTTATTTCAGGCCGATCTATTCCAGGCAAGACCTTACGCATCCCGGCCGAGTCGCGTATCGCGAGCGTGATACACCTCGCGGTAGCCGCCGGCGCCCAGCGGTTCCACCACTTCGCGAAGCCGAGCTTTGCGCAAAAGTCAGGCCAGGCGATTATATGCCGAAGGAATGCTGCGCTACCTTGTCCTCTCCGGCGCAGCGTCCCTGCTGTTTCTTTACTTCAAGTACGAGCGCACGATGTCGATGAGTTCATCGGCGGCGAGAGCCTGCTCCGAGCTGATCTTCTGCTTGGGATCGATGACATGAAAACGGATGTGTCCTTCCAGCAATTCTGCCATCAGTCCGTTCATGGCGCCGCGAGCCGCGGTGATCAATTGCAGCAAATCGGAGCAATCTTCGTCAGCTTCCAGCGCACGCTCGATAGCGGCGATTTGGCCCTTGATTCGTTTAATCCGGAGGATAAGCTTGGGTTTTTCTTCTGCGGTGTGCATTTTTCCCTTGACCGTAGTATACCCCCCTATGGTATTACAAAACGAGCGGGGAAGGTGAGATCGACTTTCTCTGTTTTCATCAGAAAGGCCTATGACAAAAAAAATCGACGAGCCTCCGAGTACGTGTCGGACCGACGGATAGAAGCGGTAGATGTGACTCGATAGCAGCAGTCCTCCTCCCCTATCACTTCACCTCTGCTTCTTCTTCCCACGACAACTCACGCAGGAACGGACAGGACCCGAGGCAATCTCAGAGTGTCCCACGAGATATGCAAGGGTAGCTGTGCGAACAGGTGTGTTGTGTCTTCTACCGAAGCGCGACTCGCAGGCCAATGCCAGGACAAGGCCATGCCAGAAGAAATACTTTCAATTCCCGTAAGCGCTGACCAGGCGCAGCCGGTTCGCGGCCGCGTTGTGCGCAGTAAGTGGCTGTATCACGTGATGACCTTCCTGATGGTTTTCGGCCCCGGCCTGATCGTCATGGAAGCGGACAATGACGCGGGCGCGGTTTCCACCTACGTTCAAGCCGGAGCTCAGTATGGAACGCGTCTCCTGTGGGTGCTCCTGTTGCTCCTGCCGGTGACGTACTTCATTCAGGAGATGGTGGTCCGCCTGGGGATTGTCACCGGAAAAGGACATGCCACCATGATCTACCAGCGCTTCGGCCGCTGGTGGGGTCTGTTTTCGCTGGTGGATCTGCAACTGGTGAACTTCCTGACGCTGGTGACCGAGTTCGCGGCCATCTCCCTCGCGTTAAGCCACATGAACATTGCGCCGCGAGTGGGAGTGCCGCTGGCAGCCGTGGCGCTGGTCATTATGGTGCTCACCGGCAGCTACCGGCGATGGGAGCGGATCACGGTGTTCCTCTGCCTGCTGGACCTGGCATGGATATTTATCGCGTTGAAGCTGCGGCCGCCGTTCGCCGAGATTTTTTACAACACTGCGATCCCCGGAATACCGCAAGGCGGGCTTACCTCCAGCCTGACGTTTCTGGTGATCGCGATCGTGGGTACGACCATCGCTCCGTGGCAGCTGTTCTTTCAGCAAAGCTGCATCGCCGATAAGCGTTTGCGCTTCGCAGACCTGAGATGGGCGCGTTTGGATACTCTGCTCGGCGCCACTTTCACGATCGTAGTAGCAGCCTGCATGATGATCGCGGGCAACGCGGCCAGGGTGCATGGAATCAGCTTCTCCGACCCCGCGCAAATGGCGAGCGATCTGCACCTGGTGGCGGGCGCGACGATCCGGGGCGGGATCCTTCTACTGATGATCAACGCGGCGGTTCTCGGAACCACGGCCATCTCGCTTTCGAGCGCCTGGGCGTATGGCGAAGTGAGAGGCTGGGCACATAGCCTGGAGATGCCGGTGCGACAGGCCCCCGGATTCTACTTGACTTACGTGGTGTGTGTTGGGCTGGCGGCGGCAATTGTACTGATTCCCCGAGCGCCATTGCAGCTGATCATTCTGGGCGTGCAGGTGCTGGCGGGGATCATGCTGCCCTCGGCCATCATCTTCCTGCAATTGTTGCTCAACGACAAAGAAGTGCTGGGCGAAAAGTTCGTCAACAAGCCCTGGAACAACTGGGTGAACTGGACGATTATCATCGTCCTCTTCATTCTCTCGCTGATCCTGGCGGCGCAGGTGGCTGCCCCCAGACTATTTCCGGCAAGTTAAGGAAGGAGAGGTGCGCTCATGAAGACGCTTGATTTTTTCAGACCTTCGATGGTTTCCGAGGTTCCCCAGGATCACTTTCTGGTCGTGCATCCGCTGGATGACATGCCAGAAGAAAAGATCGAGATCGCTACGCTAGGCCGTATGCAGATGACGACGAGTGTAAAGCTGGCCTTGACGGCGCTGCGTGGCTACCTGGTTCTTATGATGCTGCTGGTGCTCTATGACGTGTTGGAACTAGCCGGGTTCTTTGGACAAAAAGCCCATTAACATTTCATTAACGATTGGCTAGTAATCTTTCGACCTAAGGCCGAGTCAACGAATTGTGAAAAGATATTCCCAACACGCAGGGCATCGCATGATCCGACGCCGCTTTGCGAAATGGGCCCTGGTTTCTCTGTGCGGAGCCCTGTTGTGGATGACATCTCTAGTCCAGGCTCAAAGTGCCGGTGAAAAATCTACAGAAGACTCAACGTCCGACGAACCCGTACTGACCATGCTTCCCCACTCGCAGACGGCACGCTGGTGGGTTTCGGGCCAGGACAATATTGTCACGCAATGGCATCCATCGTTCGATGCGGAGTACAGCGGGCCAAACAGCTTTCGGGCGGTAGCCGAGCACGCGACTTCGAACATAGGCACGCTCTTTACCGGCTATCAGCTTACCGGCACGACCGAAATCTTCATGCACTTCGAGATGGCGGATGGTGGCGGCATCAGCGACGCGCTGGGCCTGGGCGGTTTCACCGATCTCGATGTCGTGCGCAACCCAACGCTGGGGACGACCCCTTATCTTGCGCGGGGGATGGTCCGGCAGATTATTCCGCTGAGCAGCGAAATGGTAGAGGCAGAGCGCAACCCCTGGTACCTGGCAACCGAAGTTCCGGTGCGACGCCTGGAGCTGCGTTTTGGAAAGATGGGAGTAAACGACTTTTTCGACGTTAACGACATCGGCAGCGACAGCCATCTCCAGTTCCTGAACTGGACGGTGGACAACAACGGCGCTTACGACTATGCCGCCGACACGCGCGGATACACCATTGGACTGCTGGCGGAATATCACGACCGCAACTGGGCATTTCGATTCGAAGAAGCTCTGATGCCGAAGGTAGCCAACGGCATCGATCTGCAATGGAACCTGCGCAAGGCGCGGGCGGAAAACTTCGAATTGGAATTGCATCCCGCGATTGGCGGCCGGCGCGCGACGAGCATCAAGCTCCTTACTTTCATCAACCACGCCAACATGGGCGTGTACCGCGATGCCAACGCCGATTTTCTTGCCCGGAAGACCGCACAACCGATCATCACCGACCATCCCCAGCACACGACCGTGAAGTACGGCTTCGGGGTGAATCTGCAGGAGCAGATCAAGCGGAATGCCCGTGCGTTCGCGCGCTTCGGATGGAACGAGGGCCAGCACGAATCGTATGCCTACACGGAAGTGGATCAGACCTTCCAGTTCGGGGCGGACCTTGCGGGGGAACGCTGGAGAAGGAAGCTCGATAAGATGGGCGCGGTTGTGGTCAGCAATGCGATCAAAAAAGACCATCAGGAGTATCTGCGGCTCGGAGGATTGGGCTTTCTGCTGGGCGATGGCAACCTGAATTATGGGCGGGAGAACATCTTGGAGGGCTATTACAACCTGCATGTTTGGCGCGGAATCTACAGCGCGTTTGATCTGCAGCACATCAACAATCCGGGATATAACCGCGATCGTGGACCGGCGTTGGTGTCGAGCCTGCGGTTTCACCTGGAGTTTTAGAGGTAAGCGGTGAAGACATCGGGACAATCGAAACCCCAGCCTCATCAAAGTTCACGACAATCACCCCAGGCCCATTAGCAGGGCGCTGAACCTCCGTAATCTTCGCCCGGGAGTATCGCTGCGCTACCTTTGTCCTCTCTGGCGTTGTCCGATGAATCTCAAATTCAATTCCAAATCAGACCGGCGGCGCCGGCAACGCCAGTTGCTGAACACCTCGGTGCAGATATTCACTGGCTCTGCCCGGATCGATGCTCTGGGCATCAATCTCAGCGAGGTCGGGATGGGCCTGTTCACTCTCGCCAATCTGCCCCTGGGATCTCAAATTCAGGTTGAATTTCTTCCGCCCGGATGCAAGGAACGGGTCCGCATCTCCGGAACGGTCCGCTATCGCGCTCTGTACCTGTACGGCATCGAGTTCACGAAGGACGCAGATCAAGACCAGGTTAGTCGGACAGACGCAGGCAGACTGGCCAGCCGCCAGGCCCACTCCTAGGCTCCGCGTCCGATCTGCCACAAGCTAAACAGGAGAGAGAACTCCTGGAAAAAGAACTGACTCCCAAAGAGGTGGAAAAAGGCAAGGCCAAAGCAGACGAGTGGTCTCGCCAGCATCACCCGGTCATGCTGAAGGGCAAGTCAGAGATAGTGAACTAATCAGGTGCCCTCCCGGCGATTCTTGAAGCGTCTCTCGACCGCGGGTAAGCGTTCCGACCAGTTAGCTGGCTTTGCTTTCTTTCGCCAGCCGGGCCTGCGTGGCGTCGTAGCTCTCGCCGTAGATGGACGGCACTTTGCCGCCCATGGGACGCAGGTACACGGAGAGCTGTCCGCGATGGTGGATGGTGTGGTTCAGCGCCAGCTGTATGAAGCCGACCGCGGGAAGCTGGAACATGCCCCGGAAATCCATCATCCTGGCCAGAGACTCGCCACTGAGGCCTTCGAGTTTCCGTAGATTCGCGGCAAAGCTCTCATCAAACCAGGCGGCAATGCCGGCAGAGTTTGTGATCGGCTCCGGCCGGGGAATGGGACTGAAATCAAACGCGCCCACAGGTATTCCGCCGAAAAAGCGCTGCTCCGAAGCCACGATGTGCCACGCCAGTTCCAGCGCGGTTTTCGAAACCGCGTCGGGACGATAGTCACCTTTGTCGAGTGGAATGGCTTCGATCACCCGCCTGGTGGTCTGGTGTTCATTCTTAAGCGTGGGCAATGCCATGCCCAGGACGAATTTGGCCTGATCGGGCGTGAGTGGCGAAGATGACATGGGTCTGGTCCTTTCAAGAGGTCTGGATCATTCTAGCCCAGTGATGGCAAATCAATGAGCTGGCCTGGCTCGTGGGTGTAATTGTTAACGACAGTTAGCAAGCAACAACCCTAGACGCAGAGGAGTTTATTACGTTCCTCTTGCGCGGAGACCGCCTACAAACGACTTCGAAAAATACACCGACAGGCCAACACTCCAAAGGAGACAGGTGAATGGATAAATCTCGTGCGCCCAGAAAACAGCCGAATGGCGCAGCCAGAGCCAAACCTCTACGACCGCGTATACACTGCCTAGAGCGAACAAGAACCATAGGAATGCACCAATTCCGTAAAGTGCTATGAGCACATGAGCCGGTTTCGACGGAGGCTTCGGCCACCGCTGCTCGACCTTCCCTCCTATCCAGTACCAATGCACGACCACGAGCAGGAAGAAGACAATAACTTGCGGGTGAATCCAAAACCTACCCGCTTTGAAGCCCGGGACGCCCATCCTGAACAACCAGTTTGCAGGACCGGAGTAGACAAAAGCTGGAAAATTCAGAGCAGCACTAATGGGGCTACCATACCAAGCCCACGCTGGCTGAGAATCGTCGGATGCTCGAACCGACATATAGTACTGCAGCCACATCGCGACAGACGCCGGAAGTATGATGCCCGGAAGCAGGAAACGCCATGGCAGCTCCAGACGGCGCATTCTCAGCCGCTCCTTTAGTTAGTGAATTAGACACCGACGAATGTCGCCCGTGCCAGTCTCCGACTGTGTTCTCATCTGAGTGCCGAATCAGCGAGAGTTTTCTAATAGTTGCCAAATCGCCATTGCACTCACAATCAGGTCATGAGTGTAAACACCTGGCTACAACAGCTGGATCGGATTGCGGGCAGGGGCATGGAGCGCATCTTCAGCGCAAGACCAGGTGTGAATACTCGGGATGTTTCGCGAGGTAGTCGAGCACCGAGGGGCAAATCACGTCCACCTTCAATCCGTTCTTGAGCGCGTACTGGAGCGCGGTTTCCGCCAGAGAAGACGCCAGACCCAGACCACGCAATTCGGCCGGGACCTCGGTATGGATCAGTCCCAGCACACTTCCAGTCATGGTGTATTCAAGGTAGGCGACCTTGCCGTCGCGCTCGATCTCGAAGCGGCCGGTGGTCACCTTCTGCGGCGCCGGTGACTTGCGGCTGGAAAGCCTCCATCCCACCATGGCTCTTTCCCCTAGGTTGTGAGTGTAACCGCCAGGTTTCGCCAGTTACTGAGAAATCAGCTCGAAGCTACACTCTATGTCCAGGAGACCGTAAATTCGTTGAATTGTTGAAGCAAGAGTGTCATCCCGACCGGAGCGAAGCGCAGCGAGCGCAGTGGAGAGCCTGCCCTGAGCGAGCCCCGAGTGCACACGAGGGGGAGTCGAATGGGGACCTGCTGTTTCAGCCTGCGCCGCTTGCATTCGATATTCCGTGTATTTCTGGACAGCACACCAGGTGCTGGGAGTAGTTCAGGGATCGCAGAGTCGTCTTTACACCAACAATGCGGTTGTGCGGCAGGCCGTCCCGCAGGCGGGCTGTCATCTAGAGACTCTGGCTCAACTTCCTCTTTCGCCCTTACGGCAAAGGACGAGTGGGGACGCCCGTCCTCCATGCTCGCGTTCAAGGTTGCAACAGAGCCTCGTCTGGCCTGTCCTTGGGGGAAGATCTACCGATCCTGCCCCGATGCCGGCCCTTGGCTTACCGGCCAACCTGAAAATCAGCCCGGCAGCCGTGATCGACCCAGATGCCGCGCTGATCAAAACCCCAACTGCGGCCCTGCCGGCATGACGAGTCGCTATTCTGCTTGACCAGTTGCACGCCACCTCGCGTGTCGGCTGGGCAATAGTGCCGGTGCATGTCATCCGACGAGCACGAAACTACTTGCCCCGAGCCGTATCCGTGGTTATCGCCGTGATATCCGTCCCGGTCGTGATCCCGGTCGTGGTCCCCATCGTGGTCGCGGCCGCCACCCATCGCGAAGTCAGCCCGGCAGCCATGGTCCACCCAGATGCCGTGGTTGTCCGATCCCCAGCTGTAACCCTCGGTGCAAGCCGACTCGCTACGCTGTCTCACCAGCTGGGCTCGCCCATGCCCATTGGCTGAACAATAGTGACGCTTGCCGTCGTCGGACGAACAGGAAATGGTTTGCGCAAGGCTGCGCGGAATGAAAATCACAAGCGCAGCCACGATTAATCCCAGATAAATCCAATTCTTTGTGCTCAACATGTTTGCTGCCTCCTGAAAAAGCAATTGGCACTGCGATGAAATCAGGTCCGGTCAGACTGCAGTGCGGCGGCCGCTAAAAAGATTAATGACCAAAACCACCAGTCCAACCACCAGGAGCAAGTGGATCAAACCTCCGCCCACATGCAGGCTGAAGCCCAAAAGCCACAAGATCAGAAGCACCACACAAATTGTCCAAAGCATAGTCACGTCCTCTGCTCACTCTTGAGCCCTACCCGAAGCTTGTCCCGCACGGAACCAGTCAACAGTATTCGGCACTCCCCATAGGTTTACTGATCAGGATTGCTCACCGGGCGGCGTTTGTTTCCCGAACGTCAGGGGCTCTCTATAGGTTCTGCCGGACGGTCGGCAAGAATTGTCCATGCCACGATCTGAGCAAGGCGATTGGCAGGGAAATTCGTGCGTGCAGCCCCATTTACAGCTGGTGTGTCCTCCCGAGGGGCTGCCGGCGAAGGCTCCAACCAGCGCCCCGGGCGCCCTACACCCGCGATTTTTCTGTGCCAGGGGCCCCGGTCTCGTAGTAACATGCGCCGCATCAGGGCTGCTCTGGCAGCCAGGACGCCAGGCAGCGTCTGCTTTCCACCTTGTCCGTGGAGGATTCATGGAGAATCGAGCCCTAGGGAGTTCAACCACCGCCAGTTCAACATCTACCGCGACGCACCACGAGGGACGCAATTTCTGGGTCCTGACCGCATACGCGGTTTCTGGCCTGGCCCTGTTCGGCGTGCTGATTTATTACGTCTCGGCCTACATCACGCAATAACCAGGAATCGTGCGGGCCGGACTGGTAGCCCAGCCGCGCGTCTGCGGTGGATTACGTCTTCCCACTGACCTGCACATTCCCGCTTTTCCGGGCTTTCTTCCCGCGGCTTTTTCGTACCCCTCGAGCTGTGTTCCGGAATTCCGGTTTTGGCGCGCGCCTGATTTTCCTCGCCCGAGACCGTGCTACAATCCCCGATTGCGCGGTTAGCAACGCCTGGCAAATCCCCACATAAACGAGACGCACTGACTCCCGTGGCCCATGACCCCTCGAAGACCGCCGTCACCTACGCCGACGCTGGGGTGGACATTGACCGCGCCAACCGCACCAAGAAGCGGATCAAGTATCTCGCCCACAAGACTTTCACCCGCAGCGTCCTGAGCGAAATCGGCGGGTTCGGCGGCCTGTTCGCCGTGGACAAGGCGAAGTGGGTGGACCCGATCCTGGTGTCGAGCGTGGACGGAGTGGGCACCAAGCTGAAAATCGCCTTTGAGATGGACGTCCATCACACCATTGGCGCCGACCTGGTCAATCATTGCGTCAACGACATCGCGGTGCAGGGCGCCACGCCGCTCTTCTTCATGGACTATCTGGCCACGGGCAAGATCGAGCCGGAGGTCACGGAGAAAGTCATCGAAGGCCTGGCGGACGCCTGCAAGCACAACGGCTGCGCCCTGATTGGCGGGGAAA
The DNA here is from genome assembly GCA_963699935.1 of Terriglobia bacterium. Classification (GTDB taxonomy): domain Bacteria; phylum Acidobacteriota; class Terriglobia; order Terriglobales; family Acidobacteriaceae; genus JAIQFF01. The sequence continues at coordinate 36,370 of CAVOVU010000005.1, read as the reverse complement.
CGGCCGAGATGCCGGGTTTTTATCCCGACGGCGAATACGACCTGGCCGGATTCATCGTGGGCGCGGTCGAGCGCGAGCGCATCATCACCGGCAAAACGGTGGAAGTCGGCGACGTGATCCTGGGCCTGGCCTCGAACGGCCTGCACACCAATGGCTACGCCCTGGCCCGCAAGCTGCTTTTCGAAGTCGGCAAATACACCCTGGATTCATACGTGAATGAACTCAAGGGAAAAGTGGGCAACGAACTTCTGCGCACCCACAAAAGCTACTGGCCGGCCATCAAACGCCTGGTGGATGGGGAGTGTGTCTCCGCCATGGCCCACATCACGGGCGGCGGCATCACCGAAAATCTGCCTCGCGTCCTGCCTCGAGGCGTGGCCGCGGTCATCGAAATGGGCTCCTGGCAAGTGCCGCCGATCTTCGAGCACCTGCAGCAACTGGGAAACGTTCCGCAGGACGAGATGCTCCGCACCTTCAATATGGGACTGGGAATGCTGCTGGTGGTCCCCTCGAAAAAGTTCAAGAAAGCCCAGACCGTGCTGGAGCGCGCGGGAGAAAAAGCCTTCACCGTGGGGCGGATTGTGAAGGGCGACCGCAAAGTGATGTACACCTAACGCGGCTCCCAGTGTAATTTTCTTTTTCCTTATCCGTAGTGAAAAGTGGGTGCCCCATCCTTGCGCGTTCTTTGCGCAAGGGTGGGAGCGAGACTGCTGATACCTGGTCGGCGATGCTTGAGCTCAGCACTGTGGGCCGGGAACATTTCGCTTTGTGCGCGCAGTGTGAAAGAAGCCCGTCGTGCAATCAGCCTGCCTCCCACCCTCCGCAAAACAAACGCGAAGGACGGGGCACCCACAAGGCTGGTTGGGCTTGCGAGATCAAGAAGCCTGGGCAGCCCGCACCCTCCCGATGACTCAGACCTGGTCGTAGAACTTCAGCGCCATGGCGCCGTGGGTTGCCGCTCCACCCGCGCGCAAGGCAGCGGCAATCAGTGAGCTTTCGGTGATTTCTTCGCGAGACGCGCCTGCCGCTTTCGCGCCTTTTACGTGCGCTTCGATGCAGTAGGGGCACTGGGTCGTGAAAGCGACGCCCAATGCGATGAGCTCGCGATATTTTCTCGGAATGGCGCCGTCCTCACGCCGAACAATGTTATCGAGGCCGAGCCAGGCGTTGAACTCCGTGGGCGCGAGTTTGCCCATCTCCTTGAGAAACCGCAGATCGCCGGCATCGTGGTAATGTTCGCTCATTTCGTCCTCCCATCGTCCAGTCAGTCTGGAACAGGTTGCTTACGATTTTCGAGAATAGCGCTGGAAGGCCTGGAACAAGATGGCGGACATGACATTGTACATAGGTGATTACGCCATTGCCTGGCTTTGACTGAGCGGCGTGCCGAGTATTGGCGGGAACAGGGGTCTATCTCATCGTTCCGGACAAGCCCTTTCTCGCAAAAGAGCGAGAAATGGGGATCCTCGTTCAGTTCGACGACAACTGGGAAATCTATTTGTTGAGCAGGTCGCAGTTAGCCGAGCACTTCACCGTTTGCAACTGGATTTCCGCCTTCTTGTGCGGGACCTTGGCCGCGTCTGGAACCACCACCAGCGACTGGCGTCCATCGGCGAGGTTGACCGTGCAGTCGAAGCTGAGCGACTGAACTCCGCGCTGCTTGCATGAGGTCTTGGCAAGCGCGGAGGAAAGCGCTGCCGGGTTGTCATACACCTGGTCGGCAAGTTCGGACGGCAACAGCGCGATCGTCATGGGGACCGGTGCCTTGATCCTCACATTCACCTGCTGCCCGTCGCGCTCCGGGGTCAGAAGGCTGTAGATCTTCGGAACGGAGGTCAGCTCGTATTTCTCTTTCACCAGAGAAAACCACTGGAACTCCGGCTGGATGCAATTCTGTACGCACGTCCAGCTGTAGTAGGTGACCGTCACGTCATTGGGCGAGATGAACTGCCTGGCGCCGCGGCCCAGCACCACTCCAATCCCGGTCAACACGGCGCGATCGGAGGTTCGCTCATCGCGAATGAGCAGCACCATGGGCCGGTTCGGCGGCATGTGGCACTCGTAGGTCGTGCTGGTCACGTGCTCACGCAGGCAACGAAACTCAGGGGCCGCCTGACTCTCCGGATGCTGCTGCCAGTCATTCCAGTCGCTGGCAAACGCCATGGCGATGGTTACCGGCCGCTTTGCCTGAATGTCAACGTGCATGCCGCCGCCGTCGGGACCCGGACGATAGACGCGGCCCGCGTGGTAGTCCGCCGGATCGAGCTGCGAAACCTCATCGCTGGCGCGAACCCAGTCGAACACCTTGTCTTGCGCGAGCGATAGTCTGCCAAGAGACACCAACACCAACCCGAGCATGCACACTTTTTTCATAACGCCCCCACTTTATTTAAGGGCAGAGAGAGCGCGGGCAACAAGCGGCATTGACAGCCTCACATAACCTTCGTAATGGCGGGTCAGCGGCCCTTATCTCAAGGGATTCAAAGGGCGAATTTATCGGCGTGCGATCGCTTTGCGGTAATCGTCGGCGGTGGTGCGGTAGCAGGGCAGCGTGCCTTTCTTGTCGGCGGCACTCAGGCCGGGGGCATCGGCGGCATTGTGCGCGTCCGGGTGAGGATCGGTTTCAGGCCAGGTCATCTGCATCAGGGATTCGTCGCAACTACGGTCCCGGCTGACCAGCAGCTTGTACACCTTCGAATTGTCCACACCATACTCCGATAGCCTGCGTTGATAGGGAAGATAGACGTACACCAGCTTGACCAGTTCGGTCAGATTCTTTCGCAGCCGCCGCTCGGCGATATAGACCTCGTAGTTGGAAAAATAGGACGAACTCGGCAGGGCCATGGCCAGGCCAATCAGGCGCAGAGGCATCTCCTGGGTAGGAGGTTCCCGGACGGCCGCAGGCTGCTGCCGCGGGTTGTCAGTGATCGGCGGCGCCGGAGCCAGCGCTGGAGCATTGGCCATCGCCATTGGCGGCCTCCATGGCCGGAGTTGCCTCCCTCCCCAACTGAAGGAGCGGGCGGCACGCCCTGTACCGCCTCGCCAGAACCAGTGCCGGAAAACAAACCCGCGCGTTGACCTGTGCCAGCATTGCCCGCGCCCCCAAGGGATGGCGGGGGCGGCACAACCTGCACGCCAGCGCCCGAGAGCGAACTACCAGACAACGGACCTCCACGTCCCGCTCCAGCGGTTGTTGGCGTTTTCAATAGCCTGCACCGATGGCGGAGGCGGCACCACACCAGAACCGGCACCGGACATCAGCCCGGCACGCCCGCTGCCGAGGCCTTCCGAACCGGAGACTTTAGGTGGAGGCGGCACGGCCAATCCTGCCAGACCGCCCAGTCCCGACTGGAGCGTTCCCGAAATTGTGCGCTGCTCGCCCACCGGCAATCGCGGCGCAGGCGCGACCACGACCACTGCGGATGGGCCAATATTCATGTCCCCGGCCCTGCGTACTGACGCCTGCAAAACAGGTGGCGGGCCAACCACGGCGGCACCGGCGACGGTCATCACACGCCTTGAGGATTCGATTCCAACCTGGGGTGCGGGCGCGACTCCCGACGCTGCAAGCGATCCGAACCGGCGCGATGTCCCCTGGCTCACCTCGGGCGGAGGGGCGACGATCGCAGTCGGACTCGAAGGTCCGCTGAATCGCGAAGACCCAGTGGACGCAAGCGGCATGGCAGGAAGAACCGGGTTCGAGGCTGCCATGTTGGGTCGCGCCGGCCCCTTCAGCTTGATCTCAGGCGCTTTGATGTCTGCCTGGGCGCGCTCGGGCGCCACCCGGATGGAGCCGCGGCGCGCCGAGTCAATCTGCTTCCGGGACGCTCGCTGCACCGGGGCCGGGTTGCCGCGGAGCGCTGGATAAGACCCATCAGGTTTGTAATACGTGAGGTGGGTATTTTCAAAGGGGCTTCGCCGCAGTGGCTGATCTTCCGTCCATGAGTGGGACACGATCAACACCAGCGTAAGTACGACCGCGTGGCCGAGCAGCGATTGCCCAAAGCGCCGCCAGGGCAGGCCGGAGTAGAACAGGACCTCGCGCCAGAAAGACAAAGACCGGAATTCGTGGGCCCGGGGCGGAATCGATCGCAGCGTGTCGTACAGGTTTCGCAGGAAAACCCGGTACGCCGGTTCCAGTTCGACCAGCAGCCTGAGGCGAGGCAGGTTCTTCAGTTGAGCCTGGGGCTTGATATCAGCAGAGTTTTCCGATGCAACCGCCTCCGGCTCGAGATCCACCCGCCGCATGTTCTTCCAGTCGTATTCGCACTGGGCCCCGCACAGACGGCACACCTGGTAGTAGCGGCCGTCAGCGCCTCGCAACGGCCAGAAAAACTCATGGATACAGAGACCAGGCATAAAGACAATCCGGCACCATTCTTTGGGATCCGGGCAGACGACCGGAAGTACCTATCATCTAGGCGTCTCGCGCGATTGGCTAGGGTACTTTAGTTCAGAATGAACTAGTCATTTTTTAGAGACGAGGGTGGGAACTTGCCGGTTACCCCATCTAAACCAGACTAACCCACAAAGAGTGTGGCGCGGGCGCCCTCGCCCGCGGCCTTTGAACTTGATTTTGATCTGAGGCCCTGGATCAACGCTTCAGCAAATCCACCGGCTCCCTCACATCATGCACCCTTAAATATTTCGCCAGCGCGGGATACTTCTTCGCCACCGCTTCGTACATGGCATAGGCCACGTTACGGTAGGAGAAATGGCCGGCGGGCCCGGTCCTCAGCTCGGAGATGTAAACCACCTCGGCAAAATCCATCTTGAAGAGGGTGCGCTTGCGAAAGCCCAGCGGAATTGCGTACTGAGAATTTTCGCGCGCCTCTGCTCCTCCACTCGCAGCCAACTGCTCGACCGCGCTCGCAGTACGCTGCATCACCGCATCGTAGTTCTCCCGCGTCCCTGAGGCTTCCAGTTCGGCAGGAGCGTCGTATCCGTGCCTGGTGGTGAAGTCCTGTCCGATCTGGATGCAGCGGCGGTGGCGGTGCATGTCGCGGAAGCCGCCGATATCCATCAGGATGTCGAAGCGGAACTGCTGTCCGGCGCAGAAGGCCCTGAGCATCTCGTCATGGCGGCCGCGATGGCGCAGGCCCAGATCGATGATCTCGCGGCGAATGGCTCCGCCGGCAGCTTCGACCGCCAGGCGAATCTGGCGATAGGAATAGTGGCAGTGCTCATAGACCAATGTGGTGGCCAGCTCGACCTCGAGCAACTCTTCTTCCAGAAGATCGACGGTCGGAGCCGCGGCCATGGGCAAATCCCCCATCAGTTCGGATGCAATCTGCCTCATGGTGCGCCGGGTTTCGATCTCGTACTGGCTGGGGTCGGCGTATTTCACCAGCGTCGGGGCCACGCGGACTTCCCGCAACAGTTCCTGCTCGGCGCGCGCGCCCAACTCCGGCGAAGCCGCGCGAATCTGCTCGACCAACTCCCGCAGTGAGTCCTGGTTCACGTTGTAGGCGGGGGAGATGGCGGCATTTTTCAGCAGCCCTCCCAATTCCCGGATTTCCTTGTGAGTATGAGAAAGCAGATGCGACACCTGGCTCTCAAGCGTGCGCGCGTTCACAATCTCGCCCAGTGAAGTGTTGGCCGCGAGCGGCAGCAGGTAGCGGGAGATATCGAAAGCGCGGGCCCGCAGGGTGCGCTCGTAGGCCTCCTGCTTCATCTCGTCGGGCTTGGGCGTGATGCTGGCCAGGTACAGGAACATGCGGTCCGACAGAGTTTCGTACTCTGCGAACAATGAATCGACCGTGTCCCGATAGAAATCTTTGGCGGACACCGGGGCGGGCGGGTCGCCCGCCACCACACGGTCTTGGCCGAAGTCGGGCGCATAATAGCCGCTTTTTTTGAAATCCTGGTAACGGGTGGAACGCTCCTGGCCGTCCCAGCGCTGCTCGTCGGCGACCGCGATGGCCGCGAGAATCGACAGGCGCTCGATGGCCAGCGCAATGTGCGCCAGGTCGGCGATGGAGCGGTGGCCGTACTGGAAGTAGAAGGTATTGAGAAACTTCTCGGCCTTCTGCTGGCTGATCTCGCGCAGCGACTCTTTCATGGAAAGCGCCGAGCGCGAATACTTGGCCATGGCGTAAGCCTGGATCTCGGGCTCGACGCCATAGACGGCATAGACCTCGACGGCAGGCGCGTCGCTGGACCTGGGCGCCGGGTTCGCGCTTTCAACCGCGGGCTTCTCGACTACTTCAGACATGGGCATCTCTTATCCTATTCCTTCTTGCTCCGGTTCTTACGGCTATTCAGGGCGCTTTCGCTCGCCGAGCCGAGGGCGAGACGCCCTCGGGACAGCCGGCAAGATGCCGGCGCTACGGAGCGTCTGCGGAGTTCGTTCGAATCTTACTGCAAGGGTCAATGATCCGCCCTGAGGAAAAGATCGGCAACTTTCAATGCCAGATTAGCGGGGACTACGTCGTCGCGATTGCACAGCACGATGATCGTGAGTTTGTCTTCCACCAGCCGTTGAATCGTGGTGCGAAAGCCCACGGTTTCGCCATAGTGCCACATGCGCGGGCGATTGCGGTAGGGATTCAGGAACCAGCCAAAGCCGTAGGCGGCCGGCCGTGCCGTCCGGTTCCTGCACGCTGCCATCCGCGCACCTTGACCGGAATGATCGCCGGCTCCATCTCAGCCTCACTCAGCAAAGTGTAGTGGGCCAGCGCGCGGTCCCACTTGGCCAGATCATCGAGGGAAGAATAGATCCCGCCATCGCCCAGGACCGCCGAAGTCGGGCTCTGGTCCATCTCGCGCCAGGCGTTTCCGTCATGAGTATGGCCATAGGCGCGGTGGGCCACTGTATTCTTGCCCTTCTCGTAGGCCACGGTTTGCTTCATGTCCAGGGGGGCGAAGATGCGGTCGTGAAGAAAATCGCCGAAGGGCTGGCCCGAGACTTTTTCCACCACCATGGCCAGCACGGCATAGCCGGAGTTGCTGTAATCCCACCTGGTGCCGGGAGGAAATTTCGTGGTCTTCTGTTCTTTCAGCAGCTGCAGCACGCCGGCGTCTTTAATCTGGGGAATATTTTCCGGCGGAGTGCCGGCCGCGGGCTTCGCCATCAGGTCTTCGTAGTCGAGCAGGCCTGAGGTGTGGTTCAGAAGATTGCGAATGGTGATGGATTTTCCGTACTCCGGAAAGTCGGGAAAAATGTCGGTGAGACGGTCCTCGTAGCGCAGCTTGCCATCACGCGCCAGCAGCATGACCGCCATGGCCGTGAACTGCTTGGTGCACGACGCCAGACGGAAATTGGTGTGCGCGTCAATCTTGCGCCGGGAGCGCAGATCAGCCACGCCGTAACCGCGCTCGAATATGATGCTTCCGTTCCTGATGACGAGCACGGCGCCGCCGGGGCCTCCATCCGACTTGAGCCCGGCAAAGATTTGATCGATCTGTTCTTTCGACACCGCGCTTTGAGCCTTGCAAACGGGCAGCGCGGCGAGGCACAACAGCCACAGACAGTCCCACCTTTGCGCCCTTGGCGAGTCCTTTGCGTCCTTTGCGGTTAAGATCTTTTACCGCAAAGGACGCAAAGAAAAGCCGCAAAGTTCGCAAAGAAGAACCTTCGCCGCCGAAATCTTTCACTTCAATCTCCGTGACCTCAAGGACGAATTCCTGCCACCGCCATCATGCGGCCGGTGACTCCCTTTTCCGCGCGATAGGAGAACAGCAGATCGGTGCGGCATGAAGTGCACAGCGGCGAGGCGCTGATGTTCTTCGCCGCCACCCCGGCAGCCATGAGCTGGCGGCGGTTGGCCTCCACCAGATCGAGAAAAATCTTTTTGGGCAGCTCGCTGTGGCCGGGAGCGCGGGCCGTCAAAAACAGCAGCGGATACTTCTCGCGGACCGGGTCTGACTCCTCGACCTCGCGGAACAGCTTGCTGCCATATTCAAACTGGGATTCGAACTGGGTCCGCACTTCCCGGCCGACCGCGTAGCAGCATCCATGGACCCCTGGTCCGATGGCCGCCTTGAGATCGCCGGCACGAGTGCCGAAACAGCGGTGCATCTCGCCGACGCCTTTCTCCACGATCCGCTTCACCGTTCCCCGCCAGCCCGCATGAAACACTCCCACCGCCCGGCGCTTTGTGTCCACCAGAATCACCGGCAGGCAATCGGCGGTGAGAATTGCCAGCAGCAGGCCAGGGGTTCGCGTGATCAGGCCGTCGCCCGTCAAACCTGGTTCGGGGACTTCAGAAACGCAATGAATAAGGTCAGAGTGGACCTGCCGGACGGTGATCAGGGGCCACGCGCGCCCCTTCCTGACGGCCCCCAATTGACGGAGAAACGCGGCCCGATTCTGTTCCACTGCCCGCCGCGAATCCTCCCGGGTGAAGCCGAGATTCAGGCTTCTCCCGCCATAGACCCTGGAAAATCCGCCCGGCCGGGTGCTGAAAGCCATGGACGAGCCAGGGAATGGGCGCAAGAGAATCAACGCGAAGAATCGTGCCTTTGAGTTTTGCGGGAAATTGTCAGCGGCACCGGAACATCTTAGCAATCCGTCTTCCCGCCGCCTGTAACAAATGCGTGAGTATTCTGATTGACGACTGTGGACGGCAACGGCCGTAAGATGCCGCGCTCGTCTCTCCGGTATAATTCCGCGCTGCGGTCATTTCGATTGTCGCGACTCAAATCCAACATAGCTTCAGGAGCCCCATACATGCGTGTCCTTGATTCTGACATTTGCTTTGCTGTGCGCATTTGTGGCGGAGCCGTGGCGCAGCAAGCCAATTCGTCAAACGACGAGCCCCAGAAAATAAGGAGAAGAAGACCAAGAACACGGAAGCGGCAAGCCCAGGAAAAGGAGAAGAAGCCGGCCGAGAAAACCCCCGAGGCCAACCCGGCCGAAGAGCAGAAGGCGGCCGCTCCCAAACCGGGCGCCGACAAGGACAAAGAAGAATTTGACGTCTCCGAAGTTCCGCCGGTTGTGACCCATCACCAGATTACGCTCGACGGCAAAGTGCTGAAGTACACCGCCACCACGGGCCGGCTTCCGCTCAAGCGGGGCGACGGCAAGATCGAAGCCGAGATGTTTTTCGTGGCTTACACGCTCGATGGCCAGGACGCGGAAAAGCGTCCGCTGACTTTTGCCTTCAACGGCGGCCCGGGTTCGGCGACCGTCTGGCTGCACATGGGCGCGCTGGGACCGCGGCGGGCAGGATTGCGGCCCGACGGCCTGCTGCCGCCCGCGCCCTACCACATTGCCGACAACCCGAATACCCTGCTCGACAAGAGCGACCTGGTGCTGGTGGATGCGATGTCAACCGGCTTCAGCCGCGCCGCCAACGCGGAGTTGTCCAAGAAATTCCTGGGCGTGAAGGGCGACATCGACGCGTTCAGCGAATTCATCCGGCTGTATCTCACCCGCTACGAGCGCTGGAGTTCGCCGCTCTTCCTGTTCGGCGAGAGTTACGGAACCACTCGCGCCGCCGGCATCGCCGGCAATCTCGTGGACCAGGGCATTTCCTTCAATGGCATCACCCTGCTCTCGACCGCGCTCAGTTTCCAGACTCTCGAAGACACCAAGAGTAACGACCAGCCTTACATCCTGCTGATTCCCAGCTTCACCATGATTGCGGGCTATCACAAGAAACTGCCGCCCGACCTGATGCAGGACATGGCCAAGGCGCGCGCAGGAGTCGGAGCAATGGGCCTCGACCGAATACGCCCAGGCGCTGGCCAAAGGCGATGCGATTACTCCGGAGGAGCGGCAGAAAGTCATCGATCAGATGGCGCGCTACACCGGCTTGAGTAAAGACGTTCTCGACCAGGCCAACCTGCGTATCGACGTGCCGAAGTTTACGCACTATCTGTTGCTCGATCAGAAACTGCGCGTGGGCCGCCTGGACGGCCGTTTCACCGGACCCGATCCGAACGGATTGCTGGACACGCCGTTTTACGATCCCACCGAATCAGCGATCCTGCCGCCTTTCACGTCGGTCTTCAATAACTACGTCCGGACCGAGCTGGGTTACAAGACCGACATGCCCTACCAGGTGTTTCCCGCCGACCAGAACTTCTTTGAAAATTCCTGGAACTGGGGTTCGGGCATCACCGGCTTCCCGGACACGGCCACGGCGCTGCGCCAGGCGATTGTGAAAAATCCCTACCTGAAAGTTCTGGTGATGGAAGGTCTTTACGATCTGGCGACTCCGTTCTATGCCGCCGACTACACCATCGATCACCTGAATCTGGCGCCGCAGTATCAGAAAGAATATTTCCTTCGCCACCTACGACGCCGGACACATGGTCTATCTGCCCGCCGACGGCCTGAAGAAAATGAAGGCCGACGAAGCCGGATTCATGGATAAAGCCCTGGCGGGAAATTAACTCTCATCAAGATTGTCATGCTGAGCGGAGGCCGGCCGGTCGCTTGCGACCGGTCGAACGGAGTCGAAGCATCCCTATCGTTACCACGAGTTGGATGTGCTCAAACATTGCTTTGAGACGTCTGCGGAATACATAGGGGTCCTTCGACTTCGAATTGCGTTTCGCGAGCGAAACGCAATCCTCCGCTCAGGATGACAGGGGTTGCCGCTTGTGCCAGGCTGTGGCCTGCTCGTAGGCGTTGGCAACCTGGAGGATGCGGGCTTCTCCCCAGTGTGGTCCGATGATCTGCAGGCCGATGGGTAAGCCGGCTTCGGTGAATCCGCAGGGAACTGAAATCGCGGGCAACCCCCAAACGTTAATGGGACGCGTATTTCGCAGCAGGAGCAGTTCCCGCGGACGGAGAAGCTCGGGATTCTGCTTCAGTTCCGCGATCGCAGGCGCCGCAATCGGAGTTGTCGGAGTGACCAGCACATCCACATCCGCAAAAACCATCGCGATGTCACGCCGGGCCTTTTCCAGTTCAGCGCGGCATCGGAGCAGCACATCCGGACTCACGTTTTGACCGGCGCGAATCCGGCGCAGGGTTTCCGGCTGGTAAAGTTCCGGGCCGCGAGCGACGAAGTCGGCATGAAAGGCATAGGACTCCGCGCTTTGCAGCGTGCGGTCGGTCGGCACGGATAGTTCCAGTTCGCGTATCTCAGCGCCCATGGCAGCCAGGCCTGCAATCGCGTGATCGATCGCGGAGGCCACTTCCCTGTCCAGATCTTCAAAAAAGAATTTCTTTGGAACGCCGATTCGTAGCGGCTGTAATTTTTTTCCCAGCGCCGCCACATAGTCTTCGACTGGAACATCCACGCTGGTTTTGTCCGCAGCATCGTGGCCGGCGATGGCGGCAAAAATCACAGCCACGTCTGAGACGGTCCGTCCGATCGGCCCGACGTGATCGAGAGAAGCTGAAAGCGGAATCACGCCCCGGGCGCTGACCCTTCCATAAGTTGGCTTCAGGCCGACCACGCCGCATAACGCGGCGGGTTCGCGGACCGAGCCAGCGGTGTCGGTGCCGATCGCGCCGTAACCCAGGCCGGCGGCGACCGCGGTGGCTGAGCCTCCCGAAGAACCGCCGGGGATGTGCTCCGGGTTCCATGCGTTTCGCACCTCGCCGAAAGCGCTGATCATGGAACTGCCGCCATAGGCAAATTCGTGCAGATTCTGCTTCCCCAGAAGGACCGCGCCGGCAGCCTTCAAGCGGCGAACAACTTCCGCGTCTTCCGTGGGGACGCGGTCTTTGAAAACGAAACTGGCGGCGGTGGTGCGCACCCCGGCGGTGTCGATCAGGTCTTTCAGGGCCAGAGGAATACCGTGCAGCGCTCCGCGCCAGTCGCCGCTTCCGTATCTCGGCTTCGGCCTGGCGGGCCTGCACCAGGGCCGATTCTGCCGTGACCGTAATGAACGCATTCAGCCTGGGATTGAGCTTTTCAATGCGGGCCAGGCACGCGGTGGTGAGCTCGACCGGCGAGACTGAGCCCTGGCGCAGCAATTCGCTGATTTGCAGAATGGATTGCGGCAAGTGAAGCCACCCTCTGTGGTGCGGAAATATTATCCCTCAAAACGAAACACGTAGGCCCGGACGCCCTCGTCCGGGCGGGCGAGCACAACTCGCCGAGCTTTGCCGTTTCGCCACAATAAAAACTGCCGGGCCCTGGCCCGGCTGGGCGGGTGAGGGCACCCGCCCCTACGTGGGCAGCGTCGATGGGCTTGGCCGGGCTTCCGAAAAGCCTATAATCACACCGTTATTTAACATTCCACTTCCGGTGGAGGTCTAAGATAACGCCATGGCACAGATGACTGCGACTCCAGCCGGCACGCAAGGATTTTTTGTCGATGGCAAATGGATCGAGGAAGGCGATCCGATTGAGATCCGGTCACCGTATGACGGCAGCGGGATCGCTTCTGTGTTCCAGGGCAGGCGGGAACACGCCGAGGCCGCGATTGCAGCCGCGGTAAAAGCTTTCGGAACCACCCGGCGCCTTCCGGCTTTTGAACGCCAGCGCGTGCTGCGGCGGGTGTCGGAGAACATCTACGAGCGCAAGCAGGAATTTGCCCGCACCATGGCGCAGGAGTCGGGCAAGCCGATCAAGGCCGCGCGCACCGAGGTGGAGCGTGCCATCTTTACCTTCAACGTTGCCGCCGAGGAGAGCACGCGGATTTACGGCGAGTACCTGCCGCTCGACTGGCAGGAGTTTACCGCCGGTCGCTGGGGCATTGTCCGCCGCTTTCCCCTGGGACCGATTGCCGGAATCACTCCCTTTAATTTTCCCCTGAACCTGGTGGCGCACAAAGTTGCGCCCGCCATTGCCGCCGGTTGTCCCCTGGTCCTGAAACCCGCGCCACAGACTCCTCTGACCGCGTTGCTGCTGGCGGAAGCGGTGCAACAGGCGGGCTGGCCGGACGGCGGATTGAATGTGCTTCCTCTTTCGAACGAAGACGCCGGACTGCTGGTGACCGATGAGCGCATCAAGCTGATCAGCTTCACCGGCAGCGCGGCTGTGGGCTGGCAGATCAAGAAGAATTGCGGGAAGAAGAAAGTCGTCCTGGAACTCGGGGGCAATGCCGGTGTGATCGTGCACAGCGACGCCGATCTGGCATACGCCGCCGACCGGTGCGTGGTGGGCGGCTTCTCCTACGCCGGTCAGACCTGCATTTCGGTGCAGCGCATTCTGGTGGAGCGCTCCGCCTTTGCCAGGTTCACTGACCACCTGCTGGAAGGTGTGAAGAAACTGAAGACGGGAGATCCGCTGGATGATTCCACCGACCTGGGACCGCTGATCCGCGAGAGCGATGCGGTCCGCGCCAGCGACTGGATTCAGGAAGCGGTGCGCGGCGGGGCCCGCCTGCTATGCGGCGGACAGCGCCAGGGAGCGATGCTTGAGCCCACGGTTCTCACCGGCACCCGCCCGGAGATGAAAGTAAATTGCCAGGAAATATTCGCTCCGGTGGTTACCGTCGAACCGTATGACGATTTCAATCAGGCCCTGAAGCAGATCAACAACTCTCCCTACGGCCTGCAGGCGGGACTATTCACCCGCGACGCCAAGCTGATCTTCAACGCCTACGAAGAACTGGAAGTCGGCGGGCTGATTGCCGGAGATGTGCCCGCGTTCCGCATCGACCACATGCCTTATGGCGGGGTCAAAGACTCCGGTCTGGGCCGCGAAGGGCTGCGTTATGCCATCGAAGAAATGACCGAACCCAAACTGCTGGTGATGAACCTGAAGTAGATCGTGCGGCCCGCTCCTCATTTACGCAGGCTCCCGCGCGGTCCAGATTCCACCACTGTGTAAGAGCGGCGCTAGCCGCTCTTCACAGCCATCGAATGGCTGATCCGTGGAAATCAGTGGCCGTACGTTAGCGCACGAAACCTCCGGATCGATTTCGTTGAATAGGATTTTTTCCACGGCGCAAACTCCGGTTGTGCATCCACAATCTTTGGCCTGCTATAATCTCCAGTTTTATTGTTCGCTGGTTTGCGGCTTAATACGGCTGAGCTTAACGCTCCATCAACCGGTCGCCTGTCGTGGGGCGCCGCGGCACGGAACGCCCTCTTTCGATGCAGATCTTTCATCGCAGCACGAACACACTTTCGCGAGCGACGATCTATGGCGCCATATTCGTCGTAGCGGCGTTGTTCTGGGCGGCGGCGGAGATTCAACGCTCGCCCTACGTGACCTACGCGGGCGTGCGCCGCCCGCAGCCTGTCCCCTTCAGTCACCAGCACCATGTCGCCGGACTGGGAATTGACTGCCGCTACTGTCACACCTCGGTCGAAACTTCCGCTTTCGCGGGCATTCCGCCCACCAAGACCTGCATGAACTGCCATGCGCAGATCTGGACCAACGCAGCCCTGCTCGAACCGGTGCGCGAGAGCTACAAGAGCGGCAAGTCGCTGGTCTGGACCCGGGTGAACGATCTCCCCGACTTCGTCTATTTCGATCACAGCATTCATATCAACAAGGGCGTAGGCTGTAACACCTGCCACGGCCCGGTGGACCGCATGCCGCTGATGTATAACCAGGCTTCGCTGCAGATGGAGTGGTGCCTGGAGTGTCATCGCGCACCGGAAAAGAATCTGCGCCCGCGCGACCAGGTTTTCAATATGCGCTATGAGCAGCCGACGAGCGGCAAGCCGGTCGAGTTTGATGGAAAGGAATATACCGACCAGCTTTCTCTCGGCACTGATCTGGTGAAAAAGTACAAGTTGCGCACGGTAACGGACATAACCAGCTGTTCGACGTGCCACCGGTAGAGTTTGGTTGATGATTGATGGAGGACGGGCGGGGACGCCCGGCCTCCAGAAGCAAGGTTATGAAGATGGAAGAACAAAACCGCTAAGCCGCGCCGCGAGGACGTCTGCCCCAGCAAGAAGGGCACGCTCGATCTGGACGCGGCCCGCGACCGCCTTGCCGAGACCCAGGGTCCGGAATACTGGCGCAGCCTTGAGGAGCTGGCGGGCAGCCCCGATTTTCAGGAAATGCTGCACCGGGAATTCCCCAAGGGCGCGTCGGAGTGGCTGGATTCAGTTTCGCGCCGCGGCTTCCTCAAGCTGATGGGCGCATCGCTGGCCATGGCGGGCATGACCGCCTGCACCAAGCAGCCGCTCGAACCGATTGTTCCCTATGTGAAGCAGCCGGAAGAGGTCGTTCCCGGGCGGCCGCTGTTCTTTGCCACGGCGTTCACGCTGGGCGGATATGCCAGCCCCGTTCTGGTCGAGAGCCACCTGTATCGCCCCACCAAGATTGAAGGCAACGACCAGCATCCGGCCAGTCTCGGCGGCACCGATATTTTCTCCCAGGCCTCGATTCTGGGAATGTACGACCCCGACCGTTCGCAGACCGTGACTTATCTCGGCGACATTCGCTCCTGGGGATCGCTGGTCGAGGCCATGCGCGCCCCCCTGAATATTCAGAAAGGATTGCAGGGAGCAGGCATTCGCATCCTCACGCCGACGATTTCCTCGCCCACGCTGGCCGACCAGTTGCAGTCGTTTCATCAAGGTTAATCCCCAGGCCAAGTGGCATGTGTATGAGCCGGTCAACCGCGATAACGTGCTCGAAGGCGCGAAGCTGGCCTTCGGGCAGCCGGTGGAGACGCGCTATGACTTTTCGAAAGCCGACGTAATCGTTTCGCTCGATGCTGACTTCCTGTACGCGGGCTTCCCCGGGTTCACGCGTTACGCCCGAGATTTCGCCAAACGCCGCAATCCCGACGCGGGCGAGATGAGCCGGCTGTATGTGGTCGAGAGCACGCCGAGTTCGACGGGCGCGAGGGCGGACCATCGGCTGCCTGTGCGGGCCGCTCTGAGTCGAACCGTGTGCGCGCTTTCTGGGAACCTGCACACGGGATTGAAACTGGCGTGGACGCGATAAGTGGAGAACCCGCAAAGTTTCTGCAGGCAGTAGTTCAGGATCTGCACTGCGCACCGTGGTTCAAGCGTTGTAATTCCTGGTGATCATCAACCTCCGGCCGTTCACGCGATCGCGCACGCGATAAATCAAGCTCTGGGCAATGTCGGCAAGACAGTTTTCTATACCGATCCTGTCAACGCGAATCCGGTAAATCAAAACGAATCGCTCAAAGACCTGGTCGCCGACATGCGCGGCGGCAAGGTGGACATGCTGATCATCTTGGGCGGAAATCCTGCCTACGATGCCCCCGCCGACTTCGGCTTCGCCGACGCGCTCAAGAACACCAACATCCCTCTGCGCGTGCACCTCGGCCTTTATCAGAACGAGACCGCGGAACTCTGCCAGTGGCACGTGAACGAAGCCCACTATCTCGAGGCCTGGGGCGACGCCCGCGCTTATGACGGCACGGTGAGCATTGTGCAACCGCTGATTGCGCCGCTGTACGACGGCAAGAGCGCGTACGAACTGGTGGCGATGCTGTCCGGGCAGGCCAACACCGGCGGCCACGAAATCGTGCAGGCCTACTGGAAGAAGCAGCATCCCGGCGCCGACTTCGACGAGTTCTGGCGAAAGTCGCTGCACGATGGCTGGGTTGAAGGCACAGCATTCGCGCCGAAGCAGGTTCGCGAAGCAAGGCCGCGAGTTTTCCAGCCACGCCGCGGATCGACGCCAAGGCCATCGAAATCAACTTCCGCCGCGATCCCTCCATCTACGACGGACAATTCTCCAACAACGGCTGGCTGCAGGAACTGCCCAAGCCGATGAACAAGCTCACCTGGGACAACCCGGTGCTGATGGGCCCGGCCATGGCCGACCGCATGGGGATCAAAACTGAAGACCTGGTCGAACTCGAACTCAACGGCAAGAAGGTGACCGCTCCGGTCTGGATCCAGGTTGGGCATCCTGACAATTCCATCACCGTATTTTTGGGCTACGGACGCCGCCGCGCCGGCCGCGTCGGCACCGGCGCCGGTTTCGATATGTACGCGCTGCGCACCAGCGCCACGCCCTGGTTTACCAGCGGCGTTGCCATTCGCAAGGCCGGAGGCACGTACAAGCTGGCCTCCACACAGGGCTATCAGACCATGGACACGCCCACCGGCGCGCGTCCCCTGGTGCGCACGGCCAGCATCGAGGAGTACCGCAAGGAACCGGACTTCGCGCGCGAAGAAGAGCCGCCGAAAGAGCTGACTCTGTACAAGCCCTACCCCTATGCGGCTGAGCCTTACGCCTGGGGCATGACGGTGGACATGAATGCCTGCGTGGGCTGCAACAACTGCATTGTCGCCTGCCAGTCCGAGAACAACATCGCCGTGGTCGGCAAGGAACAGACCGTCCTCGGCCGGCACATGCATTGGCTGCGGGTGGATTCCTACTACCAGGGCGACCGCGACAATCCCAAAGCCTACTTCCAGCCGGTGCCGTGCCAGCAGTGCGAGAACGCTCCCTGCGAAGTGGTATGCCCGGTGGGTGCGACCGTGCACAGCAGCGAAGGCCTGAATGACATGGTTTACAACCGCTGCGTGGGGACGCGCTACTGCTCCGACAACTGCCCTTACAAAGTGCGGCGGTTTAATTTCCTGTTGTTTCAGGACTGGGAAACTTCGCAGTACAAGATGATGCGCAATCCGGATGTGACCGTGCGCAGCCGCGGCGTGATGGAAAAGTGCACCTACTGCGTGCAGCGCATCAACCAGCATCGGATCGATGCCGAACGCGAAGACCGCAAAATCCAGGATGGCGAACTGCAGACGGCATGCCAGCAGTCGTGCCCGGCAAACGCCATTGTTTTCGGCAACATCAACGATCCCGAACAGCCAAGTTTCAAAACTGAAAGCGCAGGGGCGGAACTATAGACTGCTGGCGGACCTGAACACGCGTCCCCGGACTACGTACCTGGCCGACATTCGCAACCCAAATCCTGAACTCGAAGCAGAGCACAGTTAAATCATGGACGAACCCAGAGAGACACGAGCGCCGGTCATCGAGCCTGGATACACCCTGGGTTCGGTCACGGACAAGATCAGTTCGATCGTGCTGACTCGTCCTACCTCCAATGCCTGGTTCATCGGCTTTGGCGTCATGTTCCTGCTTACCATGATGCTGCTGTTCGCCATCGGCTATCTGTTTGTGAAAGGCGTCGGCATCTGGGGCGTCACCATTCCCATCGGCTGGGGATTTGCCATCGTCAACTTTGTCTGGTGGATCGGAATCGGGCACGCGGGCACGCTGATTTCCGCCATCCTGCTGCTGTTGCGGCAATCGTGGCGCAATTCCATCAACCGCTTTGCCGAAGCCATGACGCTGTTTGCCGTGGCCTGCGCGGGAATTTTCCCCGCCATCCACGTAGGACGTCCGTGGGTCGCATACTGGCTCTTTCCCTATCCCAACACCATGAACGTGTGGCCGCAATTCCGCAGCCCGCTGGTGTGGGACGTGTTTGCGGTCTCAACCTACGCCACCATCTCGGCCCTGTTCTGGTTTATCGGACTCATTCCCGATCTCGCCACTCTGCGCGACCGCTCCGAAGAACGCTGGAAGAAAATCATCTACGGCATGCTGGCCATGGGCTGGCGCGGATCGGCGCGGCACTGGCACCGCTATGAAACCGCCTACCTGCTGCTCGCTGGCCTGGCTACGCCGCTGGTGCTCTCCGTGCATACCGTGGTCAGTTTTGATTTTGCCATGGGCATCGTGCCCGGCTGGCATACCACCATCTTCCCGCCTTACTTCGTGGCGGGCGCCATTTACTCCGGCTTCGCCATGGTGCTGATGCTGGCCATTCCCATCCGCAAGATTTACAACCTCGAAGATTTCATCACCGAACGGCACCTGCAGAACTCGGCCAAGGTCATGCTGGCCACCGGCCTGATCGTGGCTTACGGCTACGGCGTTGAAGCTTTCATGGGTTGGTACAGCGGGAACCGCTACGACGCTTTTCTGCTGTGGAACCGCCTGCACGGGCCGTACTCGTTTTTCTACTACATGCTGCTGATCTGCAACCTGGGCATTCCGCAGGTTCTGTGGATTTCCAAGCTGCGCAGCAGTCCGGTCTGGCTGTTCCTGGTCTCGCTGGTCGTGCTGGTGGGCATGTGGCTGGAGCGGTTCATCATTGTGGTGGTCAGCCTGCACCGCGACTTCCTGACTTCTTCCTGGGGCATGTACTATCCCACCCGCTGGGACTGGATGACCTACATAGGAACCATCGGCATGTTCCTCGCCGCCATGTTCCTGTTCGTGCGCATCCTGCCCATGATTTCGATCTTTGAAATGCGGACCTTGCTTCCCGAAGCGGAGGTCAAGGAATGAAGCGCACAAAAGCTTACGGATTGATGGCCGAATTCGATTCCGTCAATTCGTTGATGGACGCGGCCAACCGCACGCGGGAAGCCGGATATAAGAGGATTGACGCTTACAGTCCCGTTCCCGGTTGAGGGTTTGGCCGAAGCCATCGGCTTCCATCACGACGAGGTCCCCCTGGTGGTGCTGATCGGCGGCCTGATCGGTGGCCTCAGCGGATACCTGATGCAGTATTGGATTTCGGTGGTGAGCTATCCGGTCAACGTGGGTGGCAAGCCGTATCACTCGTGGCCGGCATTCATCGTCCCGACATTCGAGTTGACCATTCTCTTTGCCGGGATCTTCGCGGTATTCGGCATGCTGGCGCTCAACGGCCTGCCCATGCCCTACCATCCCGTATTCAATGTTCCGCGTTTCGCGTTCGCGACGAAAGACAGGTTTTTCCTGATCGTGTTCTCCTCCGATCCGAAATACAACCCAACCGAAGTCCGCCGCTTTCTGGAAGGGCTGGGGCCACGCTCCATTTCGGAGGTGCCCGATTAAGCATCCTTTCCAATTTTTCGGGCTTGGGGTGGAACGTTTCTGCCAAAAGAACGAGTCATCCCGAGCGCGGCTCGAGCCGCGCTGGCGCGGTGAGAGCAAGTCGAGGGACCCCCTACCCAACCACCGACTCATCTGCCCATAGGGGTCCTTCGACTCCACGAGAAGTTTCGCAAGCGAATCTTCTCGCTCCGCTCAGGATGACAAGGGGAAGAGGGTTTTGTATTGCAGGCCTGAAGGCCTGCTCGACCCTTGCCTTGCTCACCGTCCTGCTGACGCTGGCCGGGTGCCGCCAGGACATGCACGACCAGCCGCGCTTCAAGCCTTTTGCCCGCAGCGATTTCTATTCCGACCTGCGCTCGGCGCGGCCGCCGGTCGAAGGCACGGTCGCTCGCGGCCAGTTGCGCGAAGATACTTATCTCTATACCGGAAAAATAGGCAGCAATCCCGGAGACTACATGCCGTTTCCGGTGACCGCGGAAGTCCTGGCGCGCGG
Source organism: Terriglobia bacterium (assembly GCA_963699935.1). Lineage (GTDB taxonomy): Bacteria > Acidobacteriota > Terriglobia > Terriglobales > Acidobacteriaceae > JAIQFF01. Next base: position 16,231 of record CAVOVU010000005.1, on the reverse strand, counting down.
ACAGCAGCGTTACGACATTTACTGCGCGCCCTGCCACTCCCGCGTGGGCGATGGCAACGGCGTGATTCCGTCGCGTGGTTTCCCGCGCAAACCGCCCTCTTATCACATCGAGCGCCTGCGCAAGGCGCCCCTGGGATACTTCTTCGACGTGATCACCAACGGCTTCGGCGCCATGCCCGACTACGCGTCGCAAATCGCGCCCCAGGATCGCTGGGCCATTGTGGCCTACATCCGCGCCCTGCAATTGAGCCAGGACGCCACCGCCGCCGACGTTCCCGCGGGACAGAAGGTCCCCTCCGAGCCGCCGCGGTTCGAGGAACTCGGATCTGGTGCGACCTTGCCCGTGATCGAATCCGAACCTGCACACCGTTCTGCGGAAGAGGAGCCGAAATGAGCACGGCTCCCATGACCAAACTCGACCTGATGACGCCGCCGGTGGTGAAGACCATCCAGCAGCGCTCGTTGATTGTGGGATTAGTGTTCGGAGTGATCGCCGCCGTCGGCGCATGGCTTCAGCCCGACCAGTTTTTCCGCGCCTACCTGATGGCGTTCATGGCGTGGCTGGGCGTGACTCTGGGATCGATGGCGATTCTCATGCTTCGCCATCTGACCAAGGGCGCATGGGGAATGGTGATCCGCAGAATTCTGGGAGCGGCCATGCGCTGCGTGCCCCTGATGGTGGCATTGTTCATCCCACTGCTGTTTGGAATACGCCGCCTCTACATCTGGGCCCGGCCGCTGGATGCGATCGCGGACAAACATCTGCGCGAACACCTGCAGGAACTCACGCAAAGTTATCTCTCAGTGAATGGATTTATCATCCGGGCCGCGATTTATTTCGCCATCTGGTGGGCGCTTTCTTTCTTTCTGACCAAGTGGTCGGCGGAGCAGGACCACCCGCCCATGCGCGATAACAGCGGACGCTTCAAGGCGCTCAGCGGGCCGGGCCTGATCCTCTACGGCTTCACCATCACCTTTGCCGCCATTGATTGGATCATGTCCATTGATCCCAGCTGGATTTCCACCATCTTTGGCCTGTCATTCCTGATCGGGCAGGTGCTCTCGGCGCTGTGTTTCGCCGTGGTGGTGGAGCGCATCCTGTTCCGCTACAAGCCCATGTCGGAACTGCTCAAGCCCGAGCAGGTGCACGATCACGGAAAATTCATGCTGGCCTTCATCATGGTGTGGGCCTACTTCGCATTTTCGCAGTGGCTCATCATCTGGGCGGGAAATTTGCCCGAAGAAATTACCTGGTACATCCGGCGCTTGCATGGCGGCTGGGGATACGTCGGGCTTGTTCCTGGTGCTGTTCCACTTCGCGGTGCCGTTTGTGTTCCTGATTTCGCGCCCGTTTAAGCGCGACATCACACGTCTGGTCTGGCTGGCGGTGTGGCTGTTGCTGATGCGATATGTGGACCTGTTCTGGGTGATCGAGCCCAATTTTTCCGTGACCTTCAACATTACATGGCTGGACATCGTGGTCCCGATCGCGATGGGAGGGTTGTGGCTGGCGTACTTCTTCCGCAATCTGAGCACGAGGCCGCTGGTGCCGGCCTACGACGTGTTTGCGGTCGAAGTTCTGGAAGCGACGCACGAGTAGATGGTCGATTGGCTGAGTGATGACTGACGACATTCACATCAACGAGCACAACGAGGAAGCGGAGTTTGAGCGCGAAGACCTCGGGGCAAAACCGGTCATCCTTTTTTTGGTCGGCCTGACCGTCGGCTGCCTGCTGGTGGCACTCCTTCTGAAAGGAATGTACAGCTACCTGGATGCGCGGGAGAATCGCCACCAACCCGCGCTGAATCCGTTGGTGCAGCAGACCAGGTCGGACCTGCGCTCGGTTACGCCCGGGGACATCACGAAATTTCCTGAGCCGCGCCTGGAAACCGACGAACCGAGGGAGATCAGAGCCTTTCGAGTGCAGGAAGAACAGACGTTACACAGTTATGGTTGGGTCGATCAGCCCGCTGGCGTGGTACGGATTCCGATTGACCGCGCCATGGAGCTCGTGGCGCAGCGTGGGCTGCCCACCCGGCCGCAGGCCGGCACGGTTCCGCCATCGGAAATAAACATGGTGAAACAAGCGGCGCGGCGGTCAGACACCAGCCGCCAGCCCGCGAAGAAGAAGTAGATGGAAGGGTACGACCCGAAGAGCGCGTGTGGAAGGGCACGACTTTAGTCGTGCCGAAAGAGATCGACGCATCGAGCGGCTTTAGCCGCTGAGGTTTGCTGTAGCGGTCAAAGGAAATTAGATGCTGAACGTAGCGACCAACTCGAAACGGATTCTGGCAGCCATCTTCATGGCGCTGCTCATGACCTTGCCAGCCTTTGGCCAGGGCATGACCAAGGGCATCATGTCGCCGCCGGCCAACGTGCGTCCTCCGGGCCTGCAGAATGTCGGCATCGAGCAGCATCTGGATGAACAGATTCCCGCGGACCTCAGCTTCCGCGATGAAACCGGCAAGCCCGTCCGCCTGGGAGATTACTTCGGCAAAAAGCCGATGATCCTCAATCTGGTCTACTACAACTGCCCCATGCTTTGCGGCGAGGTGCTGAGCGGCCTGGAAGGTGCATTGCGAGTGCTGAAATTCGACGTGGGAAAGGAATTCGACGTCCTGACCGTCAGCTTCGATCCTCGCGAAACCCCGGACATGGCCACGAAGAAAAAGGCCGAATTCCTGAAGCGATATGGCCGCGCCGGAGCCGCCGAGGGCTGGCACTTTCTTACCGGCCCGCAGGAATCGATTGACGCGCTGACCAAAGCCGCCGGATTTCAGTACCAGTACGATCCCAAGACCGGCCAGTTTGCGCACGCCACCGCCATCATGATTCTTACGCCCGAGGGCAAGATTGCCCAGTACTACTACGGCGTGGACTACGCGCCCAAGGATTTGCGCCTGGGATTGATCCAGGCGTCGCAGAACAAGATCGGCACGCTGGCCGACCAGGTATTGCTGTACTGCTATCACTACGATCCCACGACCGGCAAGTACGGGGCGATTATTTCGCGGGTGCTGAAGCTGGCGGGGCTTGCCACTCTGCTGGGGCTGGGGATTTTGATGACCGTCCTGATCCGTTTGGGATCCGGGCCCAGGGGACATGCGGCAAGATGAGATGTTGGGCAGGGAAGGCAAAGTCAAAAACGGCGGGCGAGGGCGCCCGCCCTACACGGATGGGCTGACGACCGAGGACTGAAGACCGACAACTGACTATGTTCGATACTTTTCCACTTTGGCCTGCACGGGCTTCGACCACTGCCGGAAGCGTGGACGCGCTTTTCATATTTCTGGTGGCGTTGTCGGCGCTCATGAGTGTGGCCATCTTCACCATGATTGTGGTGTTCGCGGTGCGCTACCGCCGGCGCAGGGGCGTCGCAGCTGAACAGATTGAAGGCTCGACCGCGCTGGAGGTGACCTGGTCGGTGATTCCGCTCTTTATTTTTGTCGTGATCTTCGTGTGGGGCGCGGTGATCTACTTCAAGGAACGCACGCCTCCGCGCGGCGCCACCGAAGTCTATGTCGTCGCCAAGCAGTGGATGTGGAAGCTGCAGCACGAAGAAGGCCAGCGCGAGATCAACGAACTGCACGTGCCGCTGGGCCGTGACGTAAAAATGATCCTGACTTCGCAGGATGTGATCCACAGCTTCTACGTGCCCGCGTTCCGCATCAAGCAGGATGTCCTGCCCGGCCGCTACACCACGGCCTGGTTTCATCCCACCAAAGCGGGGACTTATCATCTGTTCTGCGCCGAATATTGCGGATCGCAGCACTCGGGAATGATCGGACAAGTCGTGGTGCTCGAACCGGCGCAGTACGAGGCCTGGCTCAGCGGCGGAGGTGCTTCCGGGACCATGGCGTCGAACGGCCAGAATATTTTTCAGCAGCTGGGCTGCTCCACCTGCCACCGTTCGGATACCCAGGGCCGCGGTCCCAACCTGGTGGGGCTGTTCGGCAAGCCGGTGCAACTGGAAGACGGACGCATAATCACTGCCGACGAGAATTACATTCGTGAATCCATTTTGACGCCGGGCGCGAAAATCGTGAGCGGATTCAAGCCCATCATGCCGGTTTTCCAGGGACTGGTGAGCGAAGAACAGCTTAACGCGCTGGTGGCATACGTAAAATCATTGAACCCGAGTCCCTCGGGAGCGGCGGGCGGCCCGACGGTGGTTCCGTCAGGCGCGAAGCCGCAGGAACCAAAGGTGCAATAGCAATGGCCACCGCAGCAATCACCGCGGAACGCGAGAACTATCTCAACCAGGAATACGGCATCAAGTCCTGGCTGCTTACGGTCGATCACAAGCGCATCGCCCTGCTCTACCTGCTTTCCATTACCTTTTTCTTTTTTATTGGAGGATTTTTTGCCCTGCTGATCCGGCTGGAGCTGCTGACTCCGGCAGGCGACCTGGTGCAGGCCGACACTTACAACAAGCTCTTCACCATGCACGGCATGGTGATGGTTTTCTTCTTTCTGATTCCCTCGATTCCCGCCGTGCTGGGCAATTTCCTGGTGCCGCTGATGATCGGCGCCAAGGACCTGGCCTTCCCGCGAATCAATCTGCTGAGCTGGTACCTGTACATCATCGCCGGCGTCCTCATGCTGCACTGCATGCTCACCGGGGGCGTGGACACAGGCTGGACTTTCTACACTCCCTTCAGCACCGCTTTCAGCAACACGAAGGTGATCGAGGCCGGGCTGGCCATCTTTATCTCGGGATTCTCCTCAATCCTGACCGGGCTGAATTTCGTGGTCACCATCCACCGCATGCGGGCCCCGGGGATGACCTGGGACCGCCTGCCTCTGTTCATCTGGGCGCACTACGCTACCAGCATCATCCAGTTGCTGGGGACGCCCGTGATCGCGGTCACGCTGGTGCTGGTGGTCCTCGAACGGTCGTTGCACCTCGGGATCTTCGATCCCACCCGCGGTGGCGACCCGCTGCTGTTCCAGCACCTGTTCTGGTTCTATTCCCATCCCGCCGTGTACATCATGATTCTGCCCTCGATGGGAGTGGTCACCGAAATTATCCCGTGCTTCTGCCGCAAACGCATCTTCGGTTATAAGTTCATCGCCTTGTCGAGCATCAGCATCGCCGTTTTTGGCTTCCTGGTCTGGGCCCACCACATGTTTGTGGCCGGAATTTCGCTTTACGCTGCGCTCGTCTTTTCCGCTCTCAGCTATCTGGTCGCGGTGCCTTCGGCGATCAAGGTCTTCAACTGGACCGCGACCATGTACAAAGGCTCGATTACGTTCTCCACCCCGATGCTCTATGCCTTCGGTTTCGTCGGCCTGTTTACCATGGGCGGCCTTACCGGATTGTTTCTCGCCGCTTTGGGAATCGATGTGCACGTGACCGACACCTACTTCGTGGTGGCCCACTTTCACTACATCATGGTGGGTGGCGCGCTCATGGGTTACCTCGGAGGCATGCATTTCTGGTGGCCAAAAATTTCCGGACGCATGTATCCCGAGTCGCTGGGCCGACTGGCCGCGATTACTGTGTTCCTGGGGTTCAACCTGACTTTCTTCCCACAATTTATTCTGGGCTACCTGGGGATGCCGCGCCGCTACTGGCAGTATCCGCCGGAATTCCAGGTCTTGAACGTGCTGTCCACCGCCGGGGCCACGGTCCTCGCCGTCGGTTACCTTCTGCCCATGGTGTATTTTTTGTGGTCCATGCGCTACGGAAAAGTCGCTCCCGACAATCCCTGGGGCGCGTCCGGCCTGGAGTGGATGACCACCTCGCCGCCTCCCACTTTCAATTTTGACGAGCCTCCGGTGGTCACTTGGGAAGCTTACGACTACGAGCACATTCCGGCTCCGCAGGAGGCGCGCAGTGGCGGATAGCCCGATCGCAGTGGAACATCACAATCCGGCACTCAAGCATCACTTCGCCGACATGGAGCAGCAGCGCCAGGCCTCGTCACTGGGCATGTGGCTGTTTCTGGCGACCGAGATCATGTTCTTCGGCGGCATGTTCTGCGCCTATCTCATCTACCGTCTCTGGTATTTTCCCGACTTCGCCGCCGCCAGCAACTCGTTGGACATCACCCTGGGCACGGTCAACACCGCCGTACTCATCTGCAGCAGCCTGACCGTGGTGATGGCAGTACGCGCCGCGCAACTGGGCAAGCGCCAGCAGCAGGTCATCTATCTCGCCCTCACCCTGGTATTGGGGTTGGCCTTTCTGGGAGTTAAAGCTGTCGAGTGGACCAGCAAGTTCAAAGAGCATCACGTTCCCGGGCCCACTTTCAATTTCGAAGGCAGCATTCCCAGCCATCCTGACCAGCCGGTGGACCAGCATCACGCCCAGATTTTCTTTTCGCTGTACTTTGCCATGACCGGCATGCACGCCCTGCACATGATCATCGGGGTCGGGATTTTCAGCTATTTGCTGTACTACGCGTGGAAGGGCAAGTACACGCCCGAATATCACACGCCGCTGGAGAACTCCGGCCTGTACTGGCACTTTGTGGATATTGTCTGGATTTACCTGTTTCCGCTGTTGTATTTGATTGATCGGAAAAAATAAGTTTCTTTGCGTTCTTTGCGGCTCCTTTGCGTCCTTTGCGGTTAAAAGCTTTTTACCGCAAAGATCGCAAAGGATACCGCAAAGGAAAACGAGCGCTACCATGTCCGAACACATTGTCTCCGCGAAAACCAACATTGCCGTCTGGCTGGCGCTGCTGGTGCTGACCGGCGTTACCGCCGGCGTCGCCTTCATCGATCTCGGTCCCTTCAATACGATCGTGGCCCTGGTCATTGCCACCTTCAAGGCGCTGCTGGTCGTCCTGATCTTCATGCATGTCAAGTACACCAGCGAGAAACTGGTCAAGGTAGTGGTGGTCTCAGCCATCTTCTTTCTTCTGTTGCTGTTGGGGCTAAGCCTGGCCGACTACACCACCCGGCTGCTCTGATTTGCGATATACTCCGCCGTCTGTGAAGAATAAATAACGACGAGGTGATGCGATGGCATTCTGCAATTCCTGTGGCGCAACCCTGGACAGCGGAGCAAAGTTCTGCAACAAGTGCGGCACCACCCAGCCCGGGGCCGCGGCCGCTTCCGTCACTCCCGCCGGAACCGCTCCCGTTTCAAGCCAGAAAAACGGGAGCGCCCTCAAGATCATTCTGATCGTAGTCGCGGTCATAGTGGTTCTCGGGATTCTGGCAATCGGGACCGTTTCCTTCATCGGTTACCGCATCGCGAAGCGCAGCCGGATTCACAATGAAAATGGAAATGTGCGGGTCGAGACTCCCTTCGGCAGCGTCAATACTTCCACCGACCCCGATGACGCCGCCCGCAATCTCGGGATTGATTTGTATCCTGGAGCGGAGGTGATCAAGGGCAGCACGTCGAACATGACCATGGGAGCAATGCATACCGCCACAGCGGATTTTGAGACCGGTGATCCAGTCAGCACCGTGGGCGAGTTTTACAAGTCGAGGCTGCCCAATGCCAGCGTGGTCTCCACCACCGGCGACCACTATGCCATCATCTCTACCGACAAGAAAAACATGATTACCATCAACATTGAGCTCAAGGACGGCAAGACCAGAATTCATATCGCCAGAGTCTCCGGCAAAATGGTCAATGGCGGCGATTCCGACAACTGAAGGTGTCACATGTGGGGCGGGCGCCCTCGCCCGCCGCTTTTGATTTTGAAGTCGATTTTGATCTTGCTGTGTTTTGGTTTCGATTTCGATGACTCCGGCAAACTCCAGGTCAAAATCGGCGGGCGAGGGCGCCCTCCCCACACCAGCAAAAGCCAAAAAATGTCCGATAACTACGTAGCAATTGCCAGCGCCGTTCCGAGCTCCCTGGTGGACGCCGCCGCGCTGGAACAGGCCCTGCGCCGCCACATCCGCGGCGACGCCCGTTTCGATTCCAGCAGCCGCGCCCTCTATGCCACCGACGGCTCCAACTATCGCCAGGTCCCCATCGGTGTGGTTTTACCCCGCGACGCCGATGATGTCATCGCCGCGGTCTCACTGGCGCGCGAATACGGCGCCCCTCTACTTTGTCGTGGGAGCGGGACCTCCCTGGCCGGGCAGTGCTGCAATGTGGCACTGGTGCTGGACTTCACCCGCTACATGGGTAACATCCTGGAAATCGATCCCCAGCGGCGCACGGCGCGGGTGCAGCCCGGAGTGGTGCTCGATCACCTGCGCAACGCCGCTGAAAAACATCATCTGACCTTCGGACCGGACCCGGCCACCCACGATCGCTGCACCTTGGGCGGCATGATCGGCAACAACTCCTGCGGCGTGCATTCCGTCATGGCGGGAAAGACCGACGACAACATCGAGGCTCTCGAAATCCTCACTTACGACGGTCTGCGGATGAAGGCAGGTAAAACCAGCGACGCAGAACTGGAGCAGATCATTCGCGACGGCGGCCGGCGGGGGGAAATCTACGCCGGCCTGAAGAAGCTTCGCGATCAATATTCAGATCTCGTACGCCAGCGCTATCCCAATATTCCACGGCGAGTTTCGGGTTATAACCTGAACTTCCTGCTGCCCGAGAATGGTTTTGATGTGGCCCGCGCGCTGGTCGGGTCCGAGGGCACCTGTGTCTCCGTGCTTGAGGCGACGTGTCGCCTGGTGGAAAGTCCTCCGGCGCGAGTGCTGCTGGTGATTGCCTATCCCGACATCTTCCAGTGCGCCGACCATGTGCCCGACGTCATTGCATACAAGCCCATCGGCCTCGAGGGTATTGACGATTTGCTGGTGGAATACACGCGGCGGCGCGGCATCAATTCGGAAGGCTTGTCGCTGCTGCCCGAAGGCGGCGGCTGGCTGCTGGCCGAATTCGGCGCCGATACTATCGCCGCCGCTGAAGCCCAGGCGTCCCGCCTGATGCAAGCCCTGAGCCGCGGTCCGAACCCGCCCAGCCTGCGGCTGTTCACCAACCGCGAGCAGGTCAAGCGGGTGTGGGAGGTACGCGAGTCCAGCCTGGGCGTGATTTCGTACGTTCCCGGCGAAGACCTCACTTGGGAAGGCTGGGAGGATTCTGCCGTAGCTCCGGAAAAGCTGGGCAAATACTTGCGCGAGTTGCGCCAGTTGATGACCAGCTTCGACTACCGCGGTACCCTTTACGGACACTTTGGCCACGGCTGCGTCCACAATCGCACTAACTTCGATCTGCAATCGGAGCAGGGCATCGCCAAATTCCGGAAGTTCATGGAAGCCGCCGCCGACCTGGTGGTCAGCTACGGCGGATCGCTCTCCGGCGAGCACGGAGACGGCCAGGCACGCGCCGAACTGCTGCCAAAAATGTTTGGGCCGGAATTGTTGCGCGCCTTTCGCGAGTTCAAAGCCATCTGGGACCCTGCCTGGAAGATGAATCCCGGCAAGGTGGTTGAACCCTATCGCATGGATCAGAATTTGCGGCTGGGCGCCGACTACAAACCCTGGGACCCCGAAACCCACTTCCAGTTTCCCCATGACCATGGCAGCCTGTCCCACGCCACCTTGCGCTGCGTCGGCGTAGGAAAATGCCGGCGCGAAGAGGGCGGCGTCATGTGTCCCAGCTGGCGTGTGACCCATGAAGAGGAGCACTCCACCCGCGGCCGCGCCCACCTGCTGTGGGAGATGGCCAAAGGCGAAGTGATCCGCGACCGCTGGCGCGACGAGAGTGTAAAGGAGTCGCTCGATCTGTGCCTCTCGTGCAAAGGCTGCAAGAGCGACTGTCCGGTGGGCGTGGACCTGGCCACATATAAAGCAGAGTTCCTCTCGCACTATCACGAAGGCCGCCTGCGTCCCCGCAGCGACTACGCTTTCGCCAACATCGACATTTGGGCGCGGCTTGCTTCGAAGGCACCCGGACTGGTGAACCTCGCCACCCAATTGCCTTTGCTGCGTGATATTGCCAGGTTTGCGGCGGGAATGCCGCAGCAGCGCAGCATTCCTGCATTCGCTCCCGAAACCTTTCGCAGCTGGTTTGAGCGGAGAGAGCCGCGAAATCCCGACGCTGCGCTGGTCATGCTCTGGCCCGATACCTTCAACAACTATTTCCTGCCTGATACCGCCAAGGCCGCGGTCGAAGTTCTGGAAGCCGCCGGATTTCGCGTGATCATCCCCGAGTCCATTCTCTGCTGCGGCCGCCCCCTCTACGATTTCGGCATGCTGGACCGTGCCAGGGGCCTGTTGCTGAAAATTCTTGACACCCTCGCTCCCCAAATCGAGACCGGGATTCCAATCGTGGTTCTCGAGCCCAGCTGCGCCGCTGTCTTTCGCGACGAACTGCTCAATTTCTTCCCCCAGGATGAACGGGCGCACCAGCTGTCCCGGCAGAACTTCCTGCTCAGCGAATTTCTGGAAAAGAAAGCCGCCGACTTTCACCTTCCGCATCTCGCCGCCAAAGCCCTCATCCACGGACATTGCCATCACAAGTCGCTGATGAAAATGACCGACGAGGAATCCGTTCTAAGAAAAATGGGCATCGACTGGAGCGCGCCCGCGCCAGGCTGTTGCGGCATGGCAGGCTCGTTCGGCTTCGACGAAGAAAAGTATGACGTTTCGATGGCGATCGGAGAGTTGGAGCTTCTGCCCGCGGTCCGCGCCGCCGCGCCCGACAGCCTGATCATCGCCGACGGCTTCAGTTGCCGCGAACAGATCGCGCAATCCACCGACCGCCACGCCCTGCACCTGGCCGAGGTGATCGCAACCGCGCTGAAAGGACCACTCCAACCCGATGGCGCATATCCCGAGCAGCCTCAGGTCGAGAAGCGGCAGGCGGAACTGGAGCGTTCAATGAAACGAGCAGGACTGACCGTGACAGGAGTCGCCGCCGGCGCGGCGCTGCTGTGGTGGCTCAAAAGCAGGAGTTAAATGTAGGCGCGAGCGTCCCGCTCGTGCGTCCCGACCAGATGGCCTGGGTCATACGGTTGATTCCAGCAAGGCACAGTCCTTCGCGGAACCGCTTGACTGAGCCTTCTCCTCGGCTTATCTTGTTTTTGTCCTGGCCGGCGGCCAGGAACATTTCTCCTCAGGAGGCGCCTATGTCTGCCCTGTTCACGCGGAAGCATAGGTCTGCCTCTGCCCTGCTTTTCTAGGTGCCCTGCTTAGTTCCGGCTCTTCAGAATTGCCGCACGCGCAGAACCAGATCTCCTTCCGTTTCATCGCCATCTCCTGGACGCAATCGCCGCCATTCGACGGCAACTGAGTCCCTGTCGCATTGGAGCCAGGCAGACCGTTTGAGACGGTCGCAGGGAAGGAGCTTTCCCATGGAATTCACCGCGCACATCGCGGACCTGGGGTGGAATTCGTTCTTCGAAAGTTATTTTGTGGAGATCAAGCAGTCCGGTCTCCTGCCCGCCCGCGTGGTCGAGGAGTTCAAGGGCTTTTACCGGGTGAGGTCAGCGCAGGCAGAGTACCTGGCAGAAACTGCCGGCAAGCTGCACCATCTTGCAGCCAGCCGGGAAGACTTCCCCGCCGTCGGAGACTGGGTCGCGATCATGATCGCGTCCGGAAGAAGGGCGGGCGCGGATCGAACACATTCTGCCGCGGAAAACCAAGCTCGCCCGCAAGGTTGCCGGGCGGGAGATGAGCGAACAGATCGTGGCCACGAACCTCGATACGGTATTCGTGGTCAGCGCGCTGAATCGCGAATTCAACCTGCGGCGCATCGAGCGCTATCTGACCATGGTGTGGGACAGCGGCGCACGGCCCGTCATCCTGCTCAACAAAGCGGACCTCTGTCCGGACGCGACGGCGCGCGCCGCTGATGTGGACAGCATCGCCCTGGGAACTCCGGTGCACTTGCTAAGCGCGCTGGAAAAAACTGGCATCGACGCCGTGGGCGAGTATGTGTCGCGCGGAACTACAGCTGCCTTTGTGGGCTCGTCCGGTGTCGGCAAGTCCACCATCATCAATGGGCTCGCGGATGCAGCCTTACCCGTGCAGGCGGTGCGCGATCATGATGACCGGGGAAAGCACACCACCACCTCGCGCCAGATGATCTTTCTTTCCGGCGGAGGCATGCTGATCGATACGCCGGGAATGCGCGAACTCCAGCTCTGGAACCATGAGGAAGGGGCGGCGCAGGCCTTCGACGATATCGCAACTCTTTCCCAGGGATGCAGGTTCCGGGACTGTGGTCATCGTGGCGAGCCAGGATGCGCCGTGGACGCAGCTGTCGAGCAGGGCGAACTGTCGTTCGAGCGGCTGGAGAACTATCGCAAGCTGCTGGCCGAGCTGCGCTTTCAGGAGCGCAAGATGAATCCCGAGGTGGCGAGGCAGGTCAAGGAGGAATGGAAGAAAATCCACAAAGCTATGCGCAAGAGACCGGAACGGTTCTGAAAATCGAGACCGATTCTGAAGACTAGGCACGTGAACGAAGGATCTCTTCCACCCGGCGCAGGTCTTCCTCCGTGTCCACCCCCACGGTGTCATACGGCGTCTCGCGCACTTGAATCGCGATGCCATTCTCGAGAAAGCGCAATTGCTCCAGGCGCTCGCTGCGCTCGAGCGCGGACTCAGGCAGCGCGACGAAGCGGTCCAGCGCCGTCTTGCGATAAGCATAGAAGCCGAGATGCTTGAAATACTTTGGCCGAGCGCCGTCGCGGTCGTAGGGAATAGTCGCGCGGGAGAAATAGAGAGCGCGCCCCGCAGCATCCGTGACCACTTTTACCGCACTTGGGTTGTCGATGTCAGCGGGGGCTGCCGCCGTCATCAGGGTTCCGACCTGCACCGCCGGGTCTTGCATGACTTCAATCAGCCCGGCGATGTGTTCCGCCCGGGTCATGGGCTCATCTCCCTGGATGTTGAGGTAAACATCCGCCGCCACGGATTGCGATATCTCATGCACCCGCTCGGTGCCGCTGCGGTGCGCGGCGGAAGTCATCCGGGCCTTCCAGCCGTGGCGTTGGCAGACTACTTTAATTTCATCGGAGTCAGTGGCGATGATCACGTCGTCGAGCACGGACGAGGAGCGGACTGCCTGGTAAACCCAGCCCATCAGGGGTTTCCCGGCAATTTCGCGGAGCGCTTTGCGCGCCAGCCGGGTGGAGGCCAGACGGGCGGGGATAACGGCAACGGTTCGCATCGTGTGTCGCTCACCATCATATATACCTCAGGTCCCCAGCGTGGGGATGTTCCTCCATCAACATCCCTCCAAAACCAGCCACGCGGGGCATTTCCAGCCTGTTCACTTCGCGGTGACTGGCGGCTGACACTGGTGAGACTACGTTATATACTGGTCAACTTGCGGGCCTCTGCCCCCACTGGTTCCGCGCGTTGGGCTCGTGTGTGCTAGCCCGGGGTTGCCTTTAGGAGCTTCCGTTCCCCGTCACGGGCCGAGGTCATTCATGGAAGAGTTCTCCCGAGGCCGCCCGGATGGAAAGCCGTCAGACCCTGGCGAAGGTGGCGCGGCCGTGCGCACACCTTCCAAAGGCGACAGCTCATCCCCCGGTGTCCCTCCGCCCTCGGACGCGCCAACCCTGATCGGAATTCCCGGCCAAAGTACAAGCGTCCCCGCCTCGGACTCGCCGACCATTGTGGACGTGCCCGGTGTCGATCCGTCGGATTCCCCGACCTTAGTGGATGTGTCAGGTTCCGACGCTCCAACCATGATCGATGGCGGCACCGGCCCTGGTAAGCCCGCGCCGCCGCGGATACCCAGGCCACAGAGCAACCCGTCCATGCTGCAGCCGGGTGCGATTCTCGGCCAGCGCTACGAAATCCTGCAAATCCTCGGCGAAGGCGGGATGGGGGCGGTTTACAAAGCTCGCGACCGCGAACTGAATCGCATGGTGGCGCTGAAAGTCATCCGGCCCGAATTGGCCGGGCACCAGGCGATCATCGACCGCTTCAAGCAGGAACTGCTGCTGGCTACCCAGGTCACCCACAAGAACGTCATCCGGATCTATGACCTGAGCGAAGCCGACGGCATGAAGTTCATCACCATGGAGTTCGTCGAGGGTGAGGACTTGCGCGGCCTGATGCAGAAGAAGGGAAAACTCGCGCCCGATGAAGCGGTCGAGATCATGCAGCAGACCTGCCGCGCGCTGGAAGCCGCGCACAGCGCCGGCATCATTCACCGCGACCTGAAGCCGCAAAACATCATGCGCGACAAAGCCGGGCGAATCCTGGTAATGGATTTCGGCCTGGCCCGCACCCTCGAAGGCGACGGCATGACCCAGACCGGGGCCCTGGTCGGCACCATGGACTACATGTCGCCGGAGCAGGCCCTGGGCAAGGATCTGGATCAGCGCTCCGACCTGTTCGCGATGGGGCTGATCTTCTATGAACTGCTGACCGGCAAAATGCCGTACAAGGCCGACAGCGTGGTAGCCAGCCTGCTCAAGCGCACCCAGGAGCGCGCTGCCCCGGTTTCAAGCCACGACGCCTCCATCCCGAAGCCGCTGAGCAACATCGTCGGCAAATGCATGGAGCCCGACCTGAAGCTGCGCTACCAGAGTTCGGCGGAAATTCTCGCCGACCTGGACGCCTGGCAGGGCGGTCACGCGGCCGCAACCCTGCACTTTCCCAGCGGAGTCAGGCCCTGGGGACGAAGCTACCCCTGGCATTGGTTCGGGACCGCAGCGGCGGTCGTCGTCCTGGCCATCGTGGGCTTCGTGTTCCGGGACAAATTGTTCAAGCCCCAGGCCGCCCGGACCGGGCCGGTGGTTTCACTCGCTATCCTGCCCTTTCGCAACGCATCCGGCGACCCCGCGCTGGACTGGTACAGCTCCAGCATTGCGGAAATGTTGAGCACGGGGGTTGGCCAGTCAGCCAGCCTGCGCACGGTTTCTCCCGATCGCGTGCACCAGATCCTGAACGATCTGCACCTGACCGGAAACGTGCAATTTGATCCCGACAAACTGCGCAATGTTTCAGAGTCGGCCAACGCTGACACGGTGATTTCCGGGCAGTACGCCAGGTTCGGCGACCAGATACGCATCGATGCCAGCCTGCAGGACCTGAGGCGCGACCGCCGCATCCCGCTGAAGATCGAGGCGGCGAATGAAAAGGACATACCCAATGCGGTCGATCGCCTGGCAGAGCTGATTCGGCAAAACCTTTCGGTCTCGCCCGACGTGATCAAGGAACTGCAGGCGCAATCGTTCCGGCCCAGCTCCACGTCCATGGATGCCCTGCGGTCTTACAATGACGGCCTCGAACTGGCCCGCCAGGGCAACGACATGGAGGCCTTGAAGCGCTTCCAGTCCGCGGTGCAGCAGGACCCGGAGTTCGCCCTGGCCTATTCGAAAATGGGCCAGACCTATGCCAGCCTGGGATATGACAGCGAAGCTGAACAGGCCGCGCGCAAGGCTGAAGACCTCAGCAGCAATCTGCCCGCCCGCGAGCGCTACCTGATCATCGCCAGCCATGCCCGGGTGGTGAATGACAATCAGAAAGCCATCCAGTATTACAGCGACATGGCGAAGGTTTCGCCCGAAGACACCGACATTCAGTTTGCCCTGGGCAGTCTCTACGAGGCCACCAGCGCTTACGATCAGGCCCGCGAGCATTTCAACAATGTGCTCAAGCGCGACCCCCAGGACATCGACGCCTTGCTGGAACTGGCGCGGGTCGAAATCAAGAGCGGCAATGCGTCCAAGGGGCTCGAATCCATCAACCGCGCCAACACATTGGCCACCCAGACTGACAACCAGCAGCAAACCGCGAACAGTTTGCACGTGATGGGACTGGCGTATGAAGCGTTGAACAAGCCCGAAGTGGCATTGGACAATTTCCAGAAATCGCTGGTTATCAAGCGCAAGATCGGCCAGCTGCGCGGAGCCGCCGCCAGCCTGAGCGAAATGGGCAACGTGCAGGCGCAACTGGGCAAGAATGCCGCTGCCCAGGCCAGCTTTCAGGAGGCGTTGAAGATCCGGCGCGACATCGGCGACAAGCGCGGAGTTGGCGCCACCCTGCTCGATTTTGGCAACTTTGTGGACGATCGCGGCGATCACGACCAGGCCCTCAAACTCTACAAGGAATCGCTGCAGGTGCAGCGCGATATCGGCAATGAGAGCCTGCAGGCCATCTGCCTGAATAACATCGGGTCCGCGTACTTCGAAAAAGCGCAATACGAGGACGCCTTCACCTACTTCCAGCAGGCCTTGCAACTTCGCGAAAAATCGAAAGTGCCCCAGGACATCGTCGAGGCCGTCCACAATCTCGGCGAGGCTTCGGTTTACATGGGCAGGTACGATCAGGCGGTTTCGCAATACATGCGCGCTTTGGATTTACGCCGCAGCATCAATGACACCCGGGGCGCGG
>CAVOVU010000004.1:0-35660 GCA_963699935.1 Terriglobia bacterium | reverse complement strand
CGTAGCAGTTGGTGATGGTAACGTGGTCGGTGGAGCGTGCGAAGCCGAGGCCGTAGGAATCTTTCAGGCAGATGCCGTCGTCCCAGGGCGAGTTGACGCTGCAATTGGAGACGCGGACATTGCGGCAGCAGTCGATGTCGATGGCATCCCGGTTAGTGTCGATCTTCAGATTGTCGATGGTGAGGTTGTCCACGCCCGTAGCCAGAATGGCGAAGTGCCCGCCGTGCAGGATCGAGATGTCGCGCAGATTCACGTTGTGACAATTCTTCAGGCTGATGGACTTGTTTCCCACGCCCGCGGCCCAGTACGGCGTCGTGATCTCCGCGGCTCAGGCCCTTGCCCCAGATCAGCCCCTGGCCCTCGATGGAAATATTCTGCAGTTCTTCGCCCAGATCAGGCTGTTGTGCCAGTGGCTGTGGCCAAAATCCTGAAATTTGTCCCAGGCATTGGGCTCGGGCGGATCATAGCCGCCGCTTGCGCCCGCGGCGGGCGCGTCGGCAGCCACGATGGTCGCGCCCGCATCCAGAAGCAGAGTGATGTGGCTCTTCAGGTGGATGGAATAGCAGAGATAATTTCCAGCCGGGAAGCGCACGATGCCGCCACCCGCCGCGGAGGCCGCATCGATAGCTTTGTTGACGGCGGGTGTGTCCAGAGTCTTGCCGTCGCCAGTTGCGCCGAAAGCTCTTACGTCGAGAGTGCCCCGGGAGGCAGAGTCTGTCTTTGCCTTCGCAACGGCCGGCTGAACCGTGGCGACTGCTCCCAACGCAGAGCCGGCAATCCCAGCTCCTGTCAGCTTCAATAAGTCTCTTCTCTCGGTGGGCTTGGCAAACATGATTCCTCCGTATGGTTTCTGGTTCAGATGCTTGATGAGGCGGCGCACAGGAGACTGAAGCAACCGCAAAATAATGTCAAACGAGAAATTTTAACGTCTGATTTCAGCCAGACTCATATGGTTTTTGCGCTGGGCGGCATGGTTGAAGTCGTGCCTTCCCGACGCCTGTCCGGGCTGGAAGCGAGCCGGCAATAACTTCGCATTGAGAGTTTCTAAAAGCCTCGTTTAACTCTCTTGATTTGACAGCTTGCATCAGGACAAGTAAAACCGCTTCCATGCATCTGCTCGAATTCACCGGCTGTCCGGGCTAATATTAAAGCCTGGCTTGATCACTGCTTGAGCTCTTGATTGCAGGCCTCAGAACGAAAGCGCAGGAAGGAATGGAAACCACACCGACCAGACGACAGCTTGGCAACGATCTGCTGACCGCAGACCAGATCCAGGCGACCGTGGATGAAGTAATCGCGACAACACAGTTTATCGACGTTCACACTCACCTGTTTGCCCCGGAATTTGGCGGCATCGGTTTGTGGGGCATCGACGAACTGCTGACGTATCACTACCTCGAAGCGGAACTGTTCCGCTCGACGAGCCTTTCTCCCGAGCGCTACTGGGAGATGCCGAAACGCGAGCAGGCCGATGCCATCTGGCAGGCCCTGTTCGTGGAGAATAGTCCGCTCTCAGAGGCCACCCGCGGTGTCATCGCCGTTCTCGAAGCCTTCGACCTGCCCACCGATAGTCCCGACCTCGAAGAGGCACGGTCGTTCTTCCGCGCCCAAAAACTTGAATCGCATGTTTCGAAAGTCCTGCAGATGGCGGGGGTAAGTTCCGTAGTCATGACCAACGATCCACTGCACCCCGAAGAAGAGAAAGTCTGGATGAATGGCGGGCATTCCCGCGCCGACTTCTTGGCGGTGTTGCGCCTGGATAGAATTCTCTGGGGCTGGCCGGGTCACTGGCAGCGGCTGGCCGAGCAAGGCTATGCCGTGGACGCCCAGGCCGGCGGCAAATCGGCGGCCGAGGTGCGCCGGTTTCTTGCCGACTGGTGCGAGCGCATGAACCCGGTGTACATGGCGGTGTCGCTCACCGACGCCTTCCAGTTTCCGGAAGACAGCATTCAGGGCAGGCTGCTGAGGGATGCGGTGCTGCCCTCGTGCCGGGAGTTCGATCTGCCGCTGTCTCTCATGATCGGAGTCCGCCGCCAGGTGAATCCGAGAATCCGGCTGGCCGGGGATGCGGTGGGCAGGGCGGACCTGCGCTCATTGGAAAATATCTGCCGCGACTACCCGGACAACCGCATTCTGACCAGCGTCCTGAGCCGCGAAAATCAGCACGAACTCTGCGTGTACGCCCGCAAGTTCAGCAACCTCATGCCTTTCGGATGCTGGTGGTTCCTGAACAATCCTTCCATCGTGGAAGAGATCACGCGGGAGCGTATTGAGTTGCTGGGGACGAGTTTCATTCCGCAGCACTCCGATGCGCGGGTGCTCGAGCAGGTCCTCTACAAATGGCGGAACACCCGCGCCACCATGTCGCAGGTGCTGGGCAACAGCTACAGACTGCTGGCCCGTGATGGCCGTGCGGTCACGCGACAAAATATCCAGCGCGATGTGAACCGCCTGTTCCGCGGAAACTTCGAACGATTCGTCAACCTGGTCTGAAGAACGGAAGATGGAGCACGGGCGTCCCACCCGTGAACGGCGGTAAGCAAGGTCTCGATCACTGGCTGGTCAGTATCTTCTGCAGAAACTCGGCAATCGATTCCGTCAACTTGCGGGGATAATCGGTGCGGACCATGGCCAGCGCCAGGCTTCTGCTCAAACGATGCCCCGCCACCCGGAAAGTTTGAAAAAAACGGTTCCGGCCCCGCAGCGCGTGTTGCGGCAGTATCGAATAACCGAATCCCGACTCCACCAATCCCTTGATGGCTTCGCTGTCCTCGGCTTCCATGACCACCCGCGGCGTGACATTGATCTCCTGAAAAAATTGATCGATGATGTGCCGGATGTTGCTGGGCTTGGGGTAAAGAAGAAATGGAACGTGCGCCAGGTCCGCGGCCTGAATCACGCCCGTGCGCGAACTGCGGACGCTGTTCGGCGAGGGCCGCAACACCAGCAGTTCCTCATCGAACAGCGGCATGATTTCCAGGCTCTGCTCGAACACGGGAAGCGAAATCAGGCCCAGGTCGAAGCGCCGTTCCAGCAGGCCCGCGACAATCTCCTCGGTCACTCCCACGGTCACACCGATATCGGCGTTGGGGAACCGTTTTCGCACTTCGCGCAGCGGTCCGCCCAGCTGGTGAATCAAGGTGGTGACACCGGTGGCGAACTGGAACGGGCGCACGTCCTTCGAAACATCGTCGGCAAATTCCTGCTGGATCTGGCTCATGGTGCGCACTACGTCCTTGGCGCGTTCCGCCAGTCGCACGGCCGCCGGCGTGGCCACCAGCCTCTTTCCCGAACGCACAAAAAGCTCGGCGTGCAGTTCCTCCGCCAGGCTGTGGAGTTGCAAACTGACCGCGCCCGGAGACAGGTGGAACTGCTGCGCTGCGTGCGTCATGCTGGAAGATTCCATCACTGCAAGAAACAGTTTCAACTGGTGAATATCCATTTCTCGTCAGCCTCGCCGTTCTTTAATGTTCCTAAATCGCCTCTTGAATTTTTCTGGTATTGACAGTCAAAACGTTTCTGGCCTATCTTCCGCGCCCATGGGTCACTGTATCAAAACCAACGGGACGGCGTTGTATCCGAGTACTTGTACGCTTCATGCCCCGCTGAGTTACGGATGGCTTGGGAACCTGACAAGTTAGCACCGGCTGCTTTGGGGACAGGGCGAACATTTGCAGCAGCAACGCGCTCCTGGAAAGGCACAAGAATGAAAAGGAAAATTGTTCTGGCGCTTCTGAGCCTGGCTGTCTTTTCGACCTTGTCGTCGAATCTAGCGCACGGACAAGGATTGGGAAGCATCGCGGGAACGATTACCGATCCGACCGGCGCTGCCATCGTTTCGGCGCAGATCACGGTCACGCAGATTGGCACCGGGTTCGCTCGCGAGGCCGCAACCGACGCCGGGGGATATTATTTCGTGCCTTCTCTTCGTCCCGCCGACTACACCGTAAACATCAAGGCCAAAGGGTTCAGCGATGCCAGGCAAAATGTCACCTTGCTGGCCGACCAGACTCTGACTCTCAGCCTGCAACTGAAAGTGGGATCGGGAAGCGAAATTGTCCAGGTGGAAGGCAACGCGCCCCAGGTCGATACCATGACCTCGACCATCAGACAGGTGGTCGAACAGGCCCGCATTACCGAACTGCCTCTGAACGGACGCAATGCCGCCCAGCTCACGCTGCTGTCGCCAGGATCGGTCAACTCTCCCAACGGTGGCGCGGACCAGGGATTCACCAAGACGTTTCCCGGCGCAGTCACCATTTCGGCCAACGGCGCGCGCCAGAACATGGTCAGCTATCAGCTCGACGGCGGCAACTATGTGGACGAGTACACCAACGTCAACCAGCCCTTCCCCTTTCCTGATGCGCTGCAGGAATTCAGCGTGCAGACCAGCAACTACACCGCCGAATACGGACAAAACGCGGGCGCGGTGGTCAACGTCATCACCAAGTCCGGCAGCAACAACTTTCACGGCAACGCCTTCGAGTTCCTGCGCAATTCCGTGTTCAACGCCCGCAACTACTTTGCCCCTTCTTCTCTTCCGGTAAACGGCGTTCTGACGCCGACTAAAGACAATGGACGCGATCAAATCAAGCGCAACCAGTTTGGCGGCACTTTCGGCGGACCCATCATCCGCAACCGCACGTTTTTCTTTTTCGGAGTGCAGTTCACCCGCTTCCGCAATGTGGGGACGCCGACGAGTTCCACTGTACCCACCACGGCGTTAAGTTCGATCCCCGCATCCGGCCCAGTTACCTCGTCATGCCCGACCTGCGACATCGAAACCTACCTGAATACCGGCGGTCCGGGCGGCACACCCGGCACCATTGACCCGGTATCTTTGAACATTCTGGCCGGTCTGCCGTTGAGTACGAACCGGGCGGTGACGTTTTTGAAGCCAGACAATGAGAATTTCAAGGAATACTTGGGCCGCGTGGACCATTCGTTTACACAGAACGACCGGCTCTCGGTACGTTACGGCTACAACCAGTTTCAACGCGGCGCGGTTTTCGATCCCTCGAATTTCCTGGCCTACGCTGACGGGGCCACTATTACCAATCAGAATTACCTGATCCACGAAAACCACATTTTCAGGCCCACGCTGCTGAATGATTTTCGTTTCAGCTATGCGCGGGAAGCGGCAAGCCGGGGTCCCGCCGCGACCGTGCCCAGTGTCCAGGATCTGGGCTCGAATATCCCCTTTCAGCCGCCCACAAACGCCATCCAACAAATCCGCGTCAACGGCTTTTTCAACTTCGGCGACAACCCCAATGCCAGTTTCATCCGGAACAATTTCACCTGGAGCGATGATGTCAGTTGGGTGAAGGGCCGGCACGATTTCCGCTTTGGTGGAATCATTGAGCGCAGCCGTGTCGATCTCAACAATCTTTTCTTCCAACCGGCGGAGTTCAGCTTTAACGGAATCAACGCCTTCCTGTCAGGCGCGCTCGGGGACTACAGTGGCAACCTGGCTTTCCGCCAGGGTGCGGGAGAGTTCAAGAACAATCGCAACACTTTTGCCGGCGTGTACGCCCAGGACAGCATTCGCGTTACTCGCCGCCTGACCGTCAACCTGGGACTGCGCTACGAGCCCGCTCTGCCCTGGCGCGAACTGAAAGGCCGGGTGCAGCAATTCCGCATCGACGGTCTGATTGCCGGGACCCGTTCCACCCAGTTCCCTAATGCGCCTCCGGGAGCGTACTTCCCTGGCGACCCTGGCGTTCCGCCCAACGGAGTGAATGCCAGTCTGAACAATTTCGCGCCGCGCGTGGGTTTTGCGTACGATGTCTTCGGCGATGGCAAGACCAGCCTGCGCGGCGGCGCCGGTATTTTCTACGACACCCGCATCACCGGAATCATCAACAACCGCTTTGTGGACCAGGCGCCTTTCAGCCCGCAGCTCATTTTCAGCACCAGCGCAGTCAAGCCGGGAAGCATCAGCGATCCGCTGTGTACCCAGGCCTCCACTCAAACCGCCCTGGGCTGCACCTCGCAGGCCAACATATTTCCCGCTCCGTTCCCCCCTCCGAAAGACTCGATCTTTCCCGGAGGCGCGCTCTATTTGAGCTGGGACCCCAACCACAAGTACCAGGTGCCCACGGTTTACAACTGGAACCTGGCCCTCGAACATCAGTTGCCGTGGGACCTCCTGATGCGTGCCGCGTACGTGGGCTCGCGCAGCAATCATCTTACGGAAACTCTCAACCTGAACCCCGCGTTTCCTAACGCAACTGGAACGGCAGGTACGGGGCGGCTTAACCTGATCGCCGCCTCCCAGGGCTTTACCGTCCCGCCATTTTCGCAGGTCCAGCAGGACATGCAGGACGTCAATTCCATCTACCATTCGTTCCAAGCCTCGATTGAGAAGCGTGCGTCGCATGGGCTGACCATTCTCGGCAGTTACACCTACTCCAGGAGCATCGACGACCTTCCCGCAGGGGCTGGAGTGACCGGCTTTGACACGTTCTCGACGCGTCCCTGGGACGATCCGCTGCGTCATCAGTTTGACTACGGGCCGTCGGACTTCGATCACACCCATCGCTTCGTCGCGTCGTACGTGTGGGTGCTGCCCACGCCTGCGCGGGGCAACGGATTTCTGCGTAATGTCCTGGGCGGATGGCAACTGGGCGGAGTGGTTTCTGCCCAGACCGGACGTGCGCTCAACCTGCTGCAAGGCGGGGAAATCTCCGGCACCGGCATAGGCCAGGACCGGGTCACATTGATTCCGGGTGCTGATCCCTACGCCGGCGGCGCCTGCGCGGCCGCCGGGATCAGTACCGGCAGCAACCCCAAGCCTTGCGTGGACTGGCTCAACAAAGCCGCCTTTGAGACCAAAGCCCAAGCCACCGGGACCTTCGGCACCTCAGGCAAGAATGGATTTCGCCTGCCCGGCGCCTACACCTGGGACATGAACACGACCAAGAACTTTGTGTTCACGGAACGGTGGAGACTCGAGTTCCGCGCCGAGTTCTTCAACGTTTTCAACCGCGCCAACTTCATGGATGACACCGCTTCTCTGACCAACTTCCAGAAGGTCAGCGCAAGCGCATTCGGCGCCATTCAGCAGGCGTCGGACCCACGCATTGGTCAACTGGCGTTGAAGCTTTATTTCTAGCTTGGCGCCGGCAGGACCGACAAGCCGGACACGCCGCTGGCAAGCCAGCGTGTCCGGCTTGAACTTTGATTGGCTGCGGCAACGTCGCGAACATGTCTGGTTGATTTCCAGGTCCGCAGTTCATATCCTGCTCCCGAGGTCTTCATGGTGAAGAGTTTCAGGAACCATCGCTCCAGGAATTATGGCTCACTGCTCTTGATTGCAATTTTCCTCCTGTTCTTGAATTCAGAACTTCTGGCAGCCACCGAGACGCTTGAGTCTTCGGTCTTGCGCTTCGAATTGAACACGTCTCCTTATTCCTACCGGGTGATCGAGCGCTCCACCGGCAAGCTGCTGCTTTCCCAGAGCAGCACAGGCGTCACTTTCGGGCCCGAACTGTACCCGGCGTCCGAGGCGGCAAACGTAAGCAGATCGGCAAACCGCCTGCAGGCCGAACTCAGGTTGCAGCTGGCAGGTCGGGAGAGCATGCCCCCGGGAACGCCCGCGGTAGCCCAGGTGAGTTTCACTTTCGTGAAGCCGGAGGTGTTGCAGGTTGCAATTACTTATAAGGATGCGACACCCAGCGAAATCTCTGAGGAGTTCAATGATCAGGGCGAACACTATTACGGAATCTGGGAGCAGCCCTTCGGCGGTAGCCTGGACAACCGGGGCGCCGACCACGAATTTCTGGGCATGGGCAACGAGCGCTACGTTCATCACGCCAGCGCGCGAGCGCCCTTCTACATGACATCGAATAAGTACGGCATCTATGTCGAGAGCCTTTCGCAGGCCCACTATGCGATCGCGCAAGCGGGCAAGACAACTTTTTCCTTCAAGGACTCGCACCTCACATACGACATTATCTATGGGCCGTCCTATGCCGACATCCTGAATCGCTACAACGCCCTTGCCGGCCCCGCCTTCATGCCGCCGCTCTGGGCTTTTGGCAGCATCTGGTGGCGGGACGACCACCATGCCGATTTGCGCGGGGTCACCAACGCTCAGGAAAAGGTGATGCAAGATGCCGACCGCCTGCGCGCCCTGCACCTTCCGGCAGGAGCCATGTGGCTCGACCGGCCGTACTCCTCCGGAGAGCTGGGATGGGGCGCCATGGATTTCGATCCGTCGTTTCCCGATCCCGCCAAGATGATCCATGACCTGAATGATCGCGGCATGAATCTTCTCTTGTGGACAGCGAACCGCTGTTCCGGTGACCTATTTAAGGAGGGCTCGGCCAAAGGTTATCTTTTCCCGTTGAAATGGCCGGCGGCCGATATCCGGCGTCCGGAAGTCTATGACTGGTTCAAGCAGAAGCTCAATGCCTACGTTCGCCTCGGCATAAAAGGCTACAAGATCGACCGTGGCGAGGAAAACGAAATGCCGGAGTTGCTGGAGAATCAGTTCGCGGTGCTTTTCCCCAAACTGTCGGCCGAAGGGATGAGCGCGGCGTACGGCAACGACTACTTCATCTTCTCCCGCAACGCCAACGACACTACCCGCAAGTATTCCGCCATCTGGAACGGCGACTCCTGGTCCACGTTCGAAGGGCTTCAGGTCACGGTAAAAAATGGCTTGCGCTCCGGGACCATTAACTTCCCCATGTGGGGCTCCGACACCGGCGGCTACTTTGCTCCGCCGTCAGCGGACAACGAGTTGCTGGCCCGCTGGCTGGAGTTCAGCGCCTTCAGTCCGATGATGGAGGTCATCCTTGGCCCCAAGCGGACGCTCTGGGATGATTACAGCCCGGAGGTGGTCGGCATCGCGAAAAAATATGTTGCCGCGCATCACGACCTCATCCCGTACACGCGGTCCGCGATGTACCAGGCCACGCAGGACGGCATGCCCATCATGCGGGCGCTGGTCCTCGCCTACCCTGACGACGCTCGCCTGACCGACATGTGGGACGAGTACCTCTATGGCGATAGTCTTCTTGTAGCGCCCGTAACCACCGCGCAGGCCACGGAACGCGAGGTCTATCTACCCGCCGGGAAATGGATGAACTACCACGACAAGCAAACCGTGTATGCGGGAAGCAGCACGATCAAAGCGGCCGCACCGTTAGGGACTGTCCCGGTGTACGTTCGCGAGGGAGCAATCATTCCGCGCGGCGACATCGTAAAGCTGAACAACAACTGGGAACAGAACTGGACTCCGAAGCTGCGCCTGCAATTCTTTCCCTCGGCTGGCAACAAGAGCCGGTTCGACTACTACACCGGCAGCGGAGTGCAGAGGATCACGTTAGAGCCGGCGGGCGACGGCCTGAAGATTGAGTTTGGAGAACTGGGAGCGCCCGGCACCGTCGAAGTGTATTGCAAAGAAGTCACAGGAGTGACCCGGAACGGAGTCAAACTGCGCGCCGGCACGGACTACCATTACGACGAGCTCTCCCACAAACTCACAATTTCTTTCCAGGGAGCAAGCAAAATCGCGGTCGCTGGCGCGGGCAGTTTGTTTTGATCAGCGATGGCGGGCGCTGTGCCGCGTCTGCCCGGCAATGCTTTCAACAAAATCGCCCAACGACCGGCCGGGTGGCAGCCGGTGAGCACAGCGTTGCGCCGGTTGCGGTTGACCATCTACAATCTTCATTGCCAGTCGCAGCGAACCCGAAACCTTCGTGAACAGCCTGCCTGGATGTTGGCCCATGCCTTCTCCCAACCGCATGGAAAGAGCAGTGGTCCGTGTAAGTCGTTGTAAACATGTGGCGGCGTAGCTCAGGTGGCTAGAGCGACGGTCTCATAATCCGTAGGTCGTTGGTTCGAGTCCAACCGCCGCCACCAGATTCTTAGTTTTTCAACTGATCACACTCGGTTTTCTCCGGACGCGCTCGGCCCTCTGCCACGCACTAGTTTCTCGGTTGCCGAAAAAATGGCTTGGGGGTTTGAAACCTGCTCAATCGCAACCCGGCCGTTTTCCGCTTCGCCGCAGTGTGGTCTCGAGTCTCTTTAATGTGGCCAGAGAGTATGCCGCGGATTGGCGCTCCTCAACGTCGGTTGTCAGTTCCAGCAATTCACTCAACCGTCCCATCACAACCAGCTTCGCCTCTTTGATCCGCTCTGGAAACTCATCGAGTGTGATGTCCACCAGACCAGCGCTCGAAAGCAATTTCCAGACGCGCTCCTTCTCGGATTTCTCGTGTGCTCCACTCACGGTTCTATACTCCGTTCTCGTCGCGGGCTGATGGGTGCTCCAGTTTCGGGTCGCTACTCAGGGTCCGCCGGGTGTTGCTCGGTTGGCTTAAACCTGAGATATGTATAGGCCAGGTACTGGTTTAGTTCGGCCCAGAAAGCCTGCTCCCGGTCCCGGGGATCCAACCCGGCTTCGGCCATGGAAACCAGTCTTCTTTCCCAGGCCTCCCGCTCATCCTGTGTGACCTCATCGGCTTTGCGCCAGACTGGCGGCTCAGGGCACCCCAGGATTTTGTGCTCTGGTATCACTCGCCCGTCCTCAAGAATGAAATCTCTCCACAGAAGCCCCCACCTCACCTCCTTCAGAACACCCGTTTGCAAACCGTCGAGGGACTTGAAGGTGATGACCTGGTCTTCTAATGGAGGCCAACTCGCTCCAGTGCCTGCTTGATTTGCTGTGGGCTTCATCTGTTGGCACCTGGCGGGAACTTGGTTAATTGCGCTCTTCTGGTTCGGGTTTGCGGCTGATGATTTGAGATCCCTTCGCGGACGGTCTCGGCCAGGAACCCCGAGACAAGACGCGGTCCACGGCATCCTCCACCATTACAAGGAAGTCGTTCCCTCCCGGGTGAGCCGACGCGACCAATGCCATATTCAGGGCGTTAAGTTGGGGAGCCACTTCAATCTCCGGTATCGACTGGCTCTGACGTCTGAGGTAAACAATCCAGAGAAGAGTAACCGCATTGTAGGCTGCACTCTTCATTAAGCTGACGATCGCAACCGGGCCGTCCCCGTAATGCATCACGATGCTGACCGCGATCAGCTCAATGCTGGCAAAAACTCCGAATCCCAGCGCGATGCCGAATACGTGTTGCCGGAAGTAATTTCTGAGCAAGCGACACAGAACCATCAGGAGGAGGAAGAGCCCACACTGCATGATGCGCACGCTGCGGTCAAAGGCCAGCACCGCCGATACCACCCTGTCTGCACTCGCCTGCTGGCTGGAGAAGGCATTCACGATTGAAAGCAGGAGAAGCAATCCGCAGGCCCATCGGAAGATGATGGACCCTAAATTCTGGATACCGCCATATTGCTGGAACAGACTGTGCAGTATTTCATCCATCACCGTGGCCGCCAGCACCACGCTGATGGCATTCCCACTCCAGTACACGTCGAAATAGCTTCCCTCATAGTAGCGGTAGATGACGAACAAAAATCCGGACTTGACGATCTGAAACAGGATGTAGGTAAAGAATCGTGGAAAAACTACGTGCAGTTTGCGCCGGACCATGAAGGTGAGAAGGGTGATTTGCAGCGCCGGTCCCACCAGCCAGCTTGCGTACATGAGCCAGTTCATCGCTTCTGCACCTGAAGGGCAAAAGCATACCTCTCCCTCGGCGGCCGTGCAAACCTTTTCTCTTCGCCGCCCGCTTCGTCGCCTTATGGATATCGTCCCTTATCTAGTGCAGTGTTTTCCTTCCACGGTGAAAGGGCATGGGGTCGGTACCATCGGCGATCAATACCGCCCGTTCGGTTTGAACCACAGGATTGCCGACCGGGGCAGACGTCTTTGGAATGGCGCAATACATCCCAGCCAGCGCCAAAGCGGTTAACACGACTTCTACTGATTTGTTCATGGGGAGGGCCTCCGAGGGAAATTTCGGACTGGCGGAGTATATGCCTTGAGCCGCGTCTGTGGGCGGTTTCGAGCTGTGGATAACTGCTACTTTAATCGCCTCGGGCCGGGCGAGAAGCAACCTGCCGGTAACCCTTTGGGAAGTTGTTACTGAGTTACCCTGGCGACGGCTGCAACCCGTGCTGGAAGTGATACTGCAAAATCTTCGCTGCCAGTGCCGGATTCATCATCGGTTGTTTTGGTTCCAAAGTTCGGACAACCTCGCCACGGCAGACGACTTCGGCGGCCGACAGACCTGCAATTTCTGCCGGTAGCACAATGCTGATTTCAAGCATGGTATTGGGTGAAACCATCTCCTCCGCCCGGAATAACATTCCGGAACGGCTTATGTTTTCCGTGGTGCCTTTGCGCCAATTGCCTTCGCCAACCAGCCGATATTTCAGCGGCACATGAAGCTTGAAGCGTTGCGCCCTGGTGAGACGCGAGAGCTTCTCCCGCACCTTGGCTTTCAGAGCGGGGAGGGTGAACGGCTTCTGGAGCAGCGTGATGCCTTCTTCCAGAATGCCGTCATGGGCGATGGCATTCTCGCTGTAGCCCGACATGTAAAGCACTCTGGTCTCCGGCCGCAACGCATAGAGGCGGTGGGCCAATTCGCGCCCATTCATCCCCGGCAGAATGACGTCGGTCAACAGCAGGTGGATGGTCCCCAGGTGCGCTTGGGAAATTTCTATCGCCGCGGCGCCGTCGGCGGCCTCCAGCACGGTATAGCCCTGGTTCTCCAGATACTGGTGAACCAGGTGGCGCAGGGTGCTTTCGTCCTCGACCAGTAGAATCGTTTCCACAGCCTGTTCGTGTTTGGCGGGTTTAACCGCAGGTTTGGCGATTACAGCCGCGGGCCGGACAGCGATTGCTTCTCCGCTTGCACTCACGCGCGGCAAGTAAATCTTGAACGAGGTGCCCTTGCCGGGTTCGCTATGGACCCAGATGTAGCCTCCACTCTGCTTGATGATGCCGTACACCGTGGAGAGCCCAAGCCCGGTCCCCTTCAACCCTTTCGTCGTGAAGAAGGGTTCGAAGATGTGCGACTGGGTTTCTGCGTCGATGCCCACGCCGGTATCGCTGATGGCCAGCATCACGTATTCCCCGGGCGTTACCGGGACGTGCAGGCGGGCATACTCCTCGTCCAGCGTGACGTTCGCCGTCTCGATGGTGAGCTTGCCGCCGTGAGGCATCGCGTCCCGCGCATTCACGGCGAGGTTCATGATGACCTGCTCGATCTGTCCGGGATCGGCGTTCGCACCGCCAATCTCCGCCCCCGGAACCATGATCAGGTCGACATCCTCGCCGATCATTCGGGTAAGCATCTTGAGGTTCTCGCTCACGATGGCATTCAAATTCACCACCGTTGGCGCCAGCATCTGCTTGCGGCTGAAGGCCAGCAGCTGTCGTATCAGGGCAGCGGCACGATCGCCGGCATTGGCAATCTCCTGGACCGATCCGCGCAGCGCCGCGTCGGAACCAATGCGCTCCAGCAGGAACTCGCAATACCCGGACATCACCATGAGCAGATTATTGAAATCGTGGGCGATGCCGCCTGCGAGACGGCCCACTGCCTCCATCTTTTGCGCCTGGCGGAGTTGCTGTTCGAGGGCACGACGCTCAGTTACGTCTTCGGTGAAAAGCTCGAAGAAGATGGCATTGCGTTCGCCGCGTATGGCGCGTCCGGAAAGGCGGACGATGACGGAACTCCCATCCTTTCGCATCCACTCCGCCACCAGCCCGTGAAATCGCGTCAGCGAGCGAAGGTAGTCGGCGAGATCGAACCACTGCTCGGTATCTTTATACAGATTGGCCAGATTGCGGCCCGCCAGCTCAGAGCTCAAGGCGTAGCCGAGAGTCGTGACCAGTGCAGGGTTCACATCGAGCAGAATGCCGGTAGAGTCGCAACGGCAGATGCCGTACGGAGCATTCGTCACCAGCGAGCGCAGGTTGCTTTCCGAATAGCGCAGCCCTTCCTGGGCTGAGCGCAGCGCGGCATTGAACCAGCAAATGAGCAACGCCACGAACACAAACAGGGTGAGATGTATGATCGCCTTGCGATAGTCGGCGGGAACGCGTGCGGCTGCGAGTGAAAAATACGCGCTCACGGTCAAGGCGAATGACGTGGCCGCCAGGCCGGGTTTCCAGCCCCCATACCAGGCGCTGACCATGATGGCGACCGCAAAGACCACGAGCCGGCTCTCGACCACATCGGAGATCAGCAACGCCGGAATCAGAGCAAGAATGATGCTGAGGACAGCAACTCCGTAGCGCAGGATCGGAGCCCGTGCCGGAGGGATATAGCGTCTGCGAAGAAGGGGGAGTTCCAGTCGCATACGGGTCACTCCTGTTGCTCCCAGCTAAAACGGTGAATCACCTGGTTGGTTAGTTGTAGGAGTTGGAGGAGATGGGCAAATGACGCTATTTTCACTCGCCGGTTGTGTCATCAAAGCACGTGCTGCCATTGCTGTGTTTCCGCCTGTTCCAGCCGAAGACGCTTTTGTGGAAGTCTGAAGAGCGCGCAATTTCGCTGGTGGGCATCTCGATGCAGAAATCCTGCCGCTCACAAAGGTAGGAGGGTGGTCCTTCAAAGCGTTTTCATTCTAGCGAGCGACCGCACATGTAGCAACCCAGATTTCCCAGTTCATCACAGCCCCGCGGAGGCTTCGCTATCGGCCCGGGCGATGGTCATTAGGCTGCCTTGTCATCCCTGCTACGGCCTGGGCTGGCAACCAGATCCTGGCGAAGCTGCTCCATTTGTATGGATGCTTCCTTTATCTGCTCAGCATATTCGTGGCCTTGCCGGGGCAGAAATCCACCGTAGTTGTCGATCAGCAGGCGGGCGTTTGCCTCGATGGCGGAGGTCTTGGATCGGGCTTGATTGGAAAGCGCAAACGTCAGTCTCTCCAGCTGCAAATCGCGGACCGCAAGCGCTTGTTTGCTCTCCGCGGTTTCCTGTTCAAGCACTTGCCCGTGGTAACGGACGAGCCCAAACAGACATGCTGTCAATAGGACCAGGCACAAATTGGCAACAATGGTTTCCCGCAATGCCTTGCTTAAAGTCGTATTCCTCTCTCTATCGAGCATGCCGAAATTGTTCTTCTCCGCCTCGGATATCGACGACAGGAGCCCGCGAGCTTGATCCATGTACTCCATGCCTTCGTTCGAATCCACCAGCATGAATGCGCGATGGCGATATCCCTGTTGGCGCAAAGTAATGGACCGCTCCATCTCAGCCTGTTTTGATGTAGCCAAAGACTCGAGCTCCGACACCTGCGTCCGTTCGCTCTCCGCCCGATTGGCGAGCCCTGCGCGAAGGTCGGCAAGGTCGGCTCCGATCCTGCCCTTCGCGTCGGTATAGGGCTGCAAGTACGAGGAGTCTCCGGTTAACAGATATCCGCGCTGACCTGTTTCCATGTCGGTCAACTCTTTCAGAACGCTGGAAATGTCAGCCTGGATGGTCGAGCTTTCCAGGGTGCGTGCCGCAATGTGTTGCATCTGTTGTAAATGGTTGACAGCAAGATACGCATTCCATGCCATGAAAGCGAGGAGCGTAGGGGCCCCAATTTGCAGCAGAACTTTTCGGATCATCTTATGTGTGCCATCCTTCACGTGATGTTCAGAACGCCCGCAGCCGTGATTCGACTGGCTTTGCAGATCTCTGCCGCAACCTTGACCGCTGCGTCGCTCCGGTGGACCGGTCCTTCTGCTGACATCACCGAACTGGCAGCTACGGTGAAGAGCAGAGCGTCCTCCTGCTTGTCGAAGTAAAGCACTACCTGATTCGCGGACATTGTGCGTACCTCCTGCTGATGGTTCATGGAATGATAGGCCGGTTGGGCACAAGAATGAGGTTATCTCTCTTGGTGCGCCTCATTTCGGACAGCCGGGAGTCGGCTGGTCGAACGGCCGGAATATGAGATTCACGACTCTCTGCCTCCCCTCTGCGACTTTGCGGTTCCTGTCAGCTGCTCCCCCGGGTTAAGCTGGATTCGTCAAAACTCGGTGCGGCCTTAGTCCATCTTTGAATCCATCAAGGGAGACAGCCATGGGCAAAGATCTCTCACGCAGAAAATTTCTTGAGCGAATCGGTTTAGGGACGGCGGCGGGCGCGAGTTTGTCGCTGCTGAAGGATGTTGCCGCCGCCCGGCCCGCCGTGGCGGGTCCGCTTCCCTCCCGCACTCTGGGGCGAACCGGCGCCAAAGTTTCGATTCTGGCCTTCGGATGCGGCAGCCGCTTCCTTATGTACCACGACGAAGACAAGGCGCTGGCGGCCCTGAACCGGGCCATTGATCTCGGCATTACCTATCTGGACACGGCTTATGCCTACGGCGATGGCGAGAGCGAGTCGCGCGTCGGCCAGGCGATGGCGGCGCGTCGCAAGGAAGTCTGGCTGGCCACTAAAATTCCCGACCGCACCCGGGACGGATTCCTGCGGCGGCTGGAAGGCAGCCTGAAGCGGCTGCAGGTGGACCACGTGGACCTGGTCCACATTCACAGTCTGGGCCAGGCCGATGACCTGGCGAAGGTCGAGGCTCCCGACGGGGCGCTCAAAGGTGCACTCGAGGCGCGTGACCAGAAGATGGCACGCTTCATCGGCATGACCAGCCACACCAACGGAGAAGTGATGGCCCAGGCCATCCAGCGGCACGATCTCGACTGCGTGCAGATGGCCCTGAATGCCTCGCGCAACGGACGCTTTGAAGAACTCGCCCTCCCCACCGCTCGGGAGAAGAACCTCGGAATCATTGCCATGAAGGTAACGGGGCAGGAATATCTATTGGGAAGCGGCTCCGGAAAAAGCGACATCAGCTCTCTGCTGCGCTATTCGATGAGCCTGCCCGTCACCACCGCGGTGGTGGGAATGCCGCGTCTGGAAATGCTCGAACATAATATTGAAGTAGCCCGCAGTTTCTCACCTCTACCCGACGAGGAGATGGAGCACCTCCGCCAGCAACTCACCCCCGCCCGCGACGGAATGGAGAAACGGCTGGTAGGGCACCTGGACGGGCCTACGGCGAAGCCGGATATATATTGCGTCTGAATTGGTGGATACCCCACCTTTTATTTTCTTCTCTTGACACCGTAGTACGTCTCACGTACTATATCGCTATACGTAATACTCCTCACGTATTACGCAGGACGATATTCATCATGCGAAAAACCAAGGACGATGCTGAGCTCGATGATTTTGGCCGCTTCTCGGAGCCGGCCTTACTGATTCTGGTGAGCCTGGCCGAGGGGCCCAGGCACGGCTATTCCATGACCGAAGACATAGCCGCCATCACTGGTGTGCGGCTGGGGCCGGGAACACTGTATGGGGCCCTGGCCCGGCTGGAGGCGCGCGGGCTCATTGCGCCATTGAAAAGCGAAGACCGCCGCAACCCCTACCAGCTTACCGCTTTGGGAGAACGCGCCTTGCGCGCCCGCCTGGATGCCATGCTGACGGTGGCGCGCGCCGGGCAGCGCCGACTGGCCAGCGCATGAACTTGCTGCTTCGGCTGTATCCCGCGCGCTGGCGCGAGCGCTACGGCGAGGAATTTGCCGCCGTGCTGGCTAGTCAGCGCGCCTCACCGGGCCTGGTATTGGACGTGTTGGGCGGAGCCGTGGACGCGCACCTGCATCCGCAAATTCAGCATTCTGATTCGAAACCAATAGAAGACCGCACAGGAGATGACACAATGACACTCGAAATGTTGCAACGATGCGCTGCCGGTGGGCCAAGACTCTCGGCCAGCGATCGGCGGACTGCATCGCTTTTCATGATATTGAGCGCACTGGTGATGGCGGTTCTCTACATCGGGTTCACGAAGCTCTACCCCGCGGCGCCTGGAGTGCAGGCTTTGTTCTATGCGTCCTTCCCCTGTCTGGCCCTCATCTACGGACAAGCCGCATACCTGAGAAAAAGACCATGGCTGACGCAAGCCTTCATCCTGGGCGGGGGACTTTCAGCGATGTATCTGTTTATGCTGGCCGTGTGTTTGATTAGCGCCAAATTGTGATTTGATCCAGATGAAAGAGGGCGTCTGGCCCACCTGTCATTTAGCGGACAAGACTGCGTCCTCCACTCATTCGCAAAAGGCGCGAATGAATGGGGCATCCCAGGCCTCAAAGTTCCTCCCGACTTCGTGCTTCTCGTCAGTGGCTGGCGCTGCTTCGAATCGCGATGAGCGATACCTGTTCCAGATCAGGGTAGTGGTCTTCTTTGTCGGGGGCGCGCTGCGTGGGCGCGATTTGCGCGATCGTGGTTCGCGCCGGCAGGACGTGATTGAAATACTGGGCATACACTTCGTCGAACGCCGGCGTGTCCGACAGATCATCCAGATAGACATTGGTGGACACTACCTGGTCGAAATTCATACCGGCTTCTTCCAGGTTGTCGAGCTGATTACGCATGGTCTGCCGCAGTTGATGGGCGGTGGTGGAGGCATAGACGCCGCCGTGCGGTCCGGGGATGAAGCCGCTCTTGGCCGAACAGTACAGAATGTCGCCGGCAAAAACACAGGGACTCGCGGTCGGGCTGGGCGCCATGTTCTTGGGACGCACGGCCTGCCTTTGTTTCAGATCACGCACCGCCACGCCCGTGTACTCGATGTGCGCGCCCTCGGGCAGGCTCGATACCTCGATGGTGGCGCGCGCCGGCGTGTTGCCGAATTCGAAGCGCTGCGCATAGTGCTGGTTCATGACCCGCATGGGAACGGCCGCCGTCAGGTACGGATTGACGAAAACCATGTGGCTAAGATCGAGTCCTGCAGCTTCCAACAGCGCCTTCATGCGGTCGAGCGCGAAGTCCACCTGGGCTGCCGGATCGTCGGGAACCTTCCCACTGGCGGGATCGCTGCCGAGCATGCCGGAAACGAAAAACTGGTCGCGGGTGAGAATGCCGGGCGAAACTGGTTCGTCCGACTTGTAGCCTGACGGATAGACTGCTCGCCGCTCCGCCAGATTGCGCACGGCGATGGCGCTGATCTGAATCGCTGATTCGGGAAGCTTGGCCACGCCCAGCACCGCTCGCGCCGGCGGCGTTTTGGCGAAGGCCCGCGCGAAGACTTTATTCATCTCTCCATATTTGCTGATGTCTTCGAGATAGACCTGGGTATAGACCACGTGCTCCATGGTCAAACCGGCGGCTTCGACAACTGACTTGACATTGTCGAGAGCCTGCTGCACCTGCGCCGCGAAAGTCGCGGGCAAAGTACCGTCCGGGCGACGAGGTCCCTGCCCGGAAACGTACACATAGTCGCCTGCATCGACCCCGGGCGAGTAGAAGCGGTTCGCGGCGGGGGAGGCTTGCGCGGGAACGACGGCCTTAAACTGAGCCTGGGCTCCGGCCGCGCAGGAAAGCAACAAGCCGACAAGCAGTAATCGCATTCGATCTTGCACCAGGCTCCTCCCTGCAATTCGCGCCCTACGCGGGCTTTCCTTTTTGTGCCGCGCTCAGGACCGCCCGCAGGGTTTGCCCCACGATGATTTCCTGCCCGGGCTGTATGGTCATCGAAACCAGTTCGATGTGGTCAGCTTCCTTGTGCTCTTTCGAGTTTGGCTTGCCTTCGCGAACCGCCGTCACCAGGCTGGGATTGTCGGAACCCAGCACCTCGATGACGGGATCGTTTTCCCGCAGCTTGCGCACGCAGTCGGATGTGGTGAAGCCCCAAGCCGCCTGGTCCCACGAGACTCTCAGGGTTGGAAAGCGGTTGCCGTCGTCCGGAACATAGATGTCTGTTTTCACGCCCGGAACGGTGTCCACCAGCTTGCGGATGCGGTCCACGCGACCATTCCATTCGCCGTAAATTTTCTTCTCATCCAGGTTCAGCCAGGTCTCAAGCGCGGTCAGGCAGCCGATTATTTCTTCCTTCCCAACTTTCATGGGGCGGCACACGGACCCTTCGCGTGGAGCGCTGTTCATCAGAGCTGCCTCGATCAGGTCCTTTCGACCCAGGAGCAGTCCGCTACACTGCGGTCCGCACAAACCCTTTCCGCCGGAGAAGCAGTAGAGATCGATCTTCATGCGGGCATAGAGCTTCGCATTATCAGCGGGAGGGATGCCGGCCGCGTCATCCAGCAACATCGGCACCTTGCGATCTTTCGCGACCGCGAGTACGCGCTGCAGCTTCTCGCCCAGGTCCGTGGTGTAGATCATGGCCGTGTTTTCATTGACCGCATTGGCCAGTTCTTCGGGAGAAAACACCAGCACCAGTTTCGCTCCGGTCAGCCGGATGGCGCTGTCAAAGGCGCTTCTGCCGCCCACCATGATCACTTCATGTTTAAGGCCGGTGGTATCGGGCAGTTGCCAGACGTGATGGTCGTCGGTGCCGGCCATGCACGCAGCCGTTGCGGCCGCCATTGCGCCCGCCGCTCCGGAGGTGATCATTCCGGACTCGGCGCCGGTCAACTCCGCCAAGCCGCCGGCCCACGCCGCGCTGCAATTCCAGCATGTTGACGAAATGTTGCGCCGCCTCCACCTGGGCCTGACGGACTTCCGGAAACTCCAGAGATCCGCTGAGATAAGTCCAC
This sequence comes from Terriglobia bacterium, assembly GCA_963699935.1. Classification (GTDB taxonomy): domain Bacteria; phylum Acidobacteriota; class Terriglobia; order Terriglobales; family Acidobacteriaceae; genus JAIQFF01. Next base: position 15,253 of record CAVOVU010000004.1, on the reverse strand, counting down.
GTACCGCGGCAATTAATGACCGTCTTTACTCCCAGGCGGGTATAAACATTCTGCCGGGGGTCCTTGCCGATGGCGGTGGCGGCCTGGGCGTAGAGATTTCGGGCTGCGATCTGGGTCAACAGCGGAGCTGCCGCCGCCAGTTTGATAAACGATCGCCGATCGGATCTTGCGCCACCCATTCCAACACCTCCCTGGTCAACGAATCGTTCCGGATAAACTCACGCTGCGCGAAGAACGTGATTGCTTTCAATAAGCTGAGCCTCGGCGAGCGCTCAGCGCGAGCGAACTTGGTATATCACAGAAAAACCTGGAACGCACATCAATTTATTTCGTTTTATTAGTTTTCCTTTCGTTATTGCGGAAGGCCCTGCTGGCTGCAGTGCCGCCTTGGTTGAAACCGGTGCTTCGTCGTACACTTGCAGCGCCGTCGCTCCTCAGGAGAGGGACAACTATGAAACTGCAGTGGGCCAGGGCCAGTCGGATCCGCAGTTTTTTCAGTCTGGTGTTTCTTGCCGGACTCGGTATAAATCTGGTTTTTGCTCAAAGCGGCAATGGATCTCGTCCGCCCGCCACTTCCCCTTGCCGCGTCCAACCCGCGGATTATAAGGGCTGGCACGCACAACAGATATCCAACCGCTGGGTCCAGCTGACGGTTGTGCCGCAGAACGGCGGACGCTTGATGCAGGTTGTCTTCGCCGGACATCCGTACCTCTTCGTGAATCCTAAGTATGAGGGAAAGTATCTGCCGCCGAGCTCGGGCGAATGGTTCAACTATGGCGGCGACAAGATATGGCTCCTGCCCGAAGGCAACTGACGACGAACAACACTGGGCCGGCGGCTCGGATGCGATCGACGACAGCCCGTTTTCCTTTCGAAAGGTTTCGGAAGGGCAACAGTGCGAAATCGAACTTACGGGCCCGGCCGATCCCCGCACCGGGGTCCAGTTCGTGCGCACCATCCGGCTGGAAGCAGATTCGCCGCGAATCTACTTTCGCGCCAACATGAAGAACATCACCGGGCACAACCTGGAATGGTCGATGCAATCGGTCTCGCAATACGATACGAGCGATCCAAATCCGGCAAGCCCCGGCGTTCGCTCGGGCATCAATCACGATTTCCGCACCTTCACTCCGGCGAATCCGTCCAGCAGCTATCTCAACCGTTATCACGTGCGCTTCGGTCCAGCGGAAAATCGCGCGGCCTCGATAAGAGACGATGGGCTCTTTACTTTGCGCTATGTGCACATGGCCGCCGAATTGTGGCTGGACTCGACCGCAGGCTGGCTGGCAGTCGTCGATGGCACCAGCCGTTACGGCATGGTGGAGCGCTTCCAATTTGACGAATCCCGGGCTTATCCAGGAAAGGCGTCCATCATCTTTTGGACCAACGGGCCCGCAGTGAAGTTGAGCGCTGAGGGCATGGCCTCCATGCCCGCGGACGACGACTCATCGCCCTACTATCTGGAGGCTGAAGTCAATTCTCCCTTGTGCCGGCTGCGCCCCGGCGAAAGCTGCAATCTCGACACGGAATGGTTTCCCACCCGCGCGGGGAGCGAATTCCACGGTGTGACCGAAGCCGGCCTGGTAGCAAGCCCGCTCCGCGCCAGTCGCCTGGAGAGTGGCAAGCTCAAGCTTTCGGGTTCGTTTGGTGTGTTTTTTGCCGGACGCCTGGTCGCCCATTTTTATGACGAGCATGGTGCCAGCCTGGGAAGCGTGCCCGTGGCCAATGCAGATCCGGTTGAGTTGGTCACGCTCGAAACCGAAACCGCTCCGCCCGGACAGCCCGGTCGCGTCTCCCTTCACCTGGAAGATTCGAACGGGTTGGACAGAGGTTCCCTGGGGGAAGTCCGCGTAGAACCTGGAGAGGTTCACTGATAGTTGGCGAAGCGTCTGCCTGGAGGGCCTATGAATCGAAGAGCATTTCTTAAAGCAGCCAGCGCGGCCGGATTAGCGGCGGCTCCCACGTCGGCCGTGCTCGGTTACGGTGAGAAGCGTGATGCGGAGAACGAGACACCGCGCTCAAAGACACAGCCCGCCCAGGAATCCCCTGAGCAGATATTGCTCAAGGATTACCGGCCGAAATCCATCTACAAAATTCCGGTGACGGAGATTGCCCGGGCCAAATATCCCATCATTGATATGCATTCGCATCCCTACGCCAAAACTCCGGAGCAGATTGCCGAATGGGTCCACACCATGGACGAGGTAGGAGTCGAAAAGACTGTGATTCTCACTTCTTCCGTGGGCGCGGAGTTTGATGCCACTTACCTTCAATACGCCAAGTATCCGGAGCGCTTCGAAATGTGGTGCGGCTTCGACTACACCGGCTATGACAGGCCGGGTTTCGGTGCGGCCGCCGTGCGGGAACTCGAAAGATGTCATCAAGCCGGCGCCCGGGGCGTCGGCGAGTTGCATGACAAGGGCCAGGGCATGGCCTCTGGCAAGTCTAAGACCAGGGGATTACATCCCGATGACACCCGCATGGATCGCCCTGTTTGAGAAATGCGCGGAACTCGGCATGCCGGTCAGCATCCACGTGGCCGATCCCATCTGGATGTACCAGAAAATGGACCGGACCAATGACGGCCTGATGAACGCTTACCAGTGGCGCCTGGACAACCAGCCCAACATCGTCGGGCTCTCGGGGATGATCGACCTCCTCGAGCGCGCGGTGCAGAAGCATCCACAGACCACCTTCATCGCCTGCCACTTCGCCAATCTCGATTACGATCTGGCGCATCTGGGCCAGCTCTTCGAGCGTAATCCGAACCTCTACGCCGACATCTCCGCCCGCTACGCCGAGACCGCTCCCATCCCTCGCTTTGCCTCCCAGTTCTACGCCCAGCATTCAGACCGTCTTCTCTACGGAACCGACATGGGCTTTGACCCGCCGATGTACCGGGTCACGTTTCGCATCCTGGAATCGCTGGACGAGCACTTCTACGAAATTGAGCAATTCGACTATCACTGGAGTCTGAACGGATTCGGCCTGCCGGATTCCATCCTGCAGCGGGTCTATCACGAGAACGCCACAAAGATTCTCGCTGCACGGGGCGCGACTCGGGATCAGGTGTGAACGAGTTGCTATAGCATTGTGGAACAGCGGCCCTTACAGGGCCGCGTTTCCCGTGCGATACGGGTCGGCCTTTAGGCCCAGTGACGCCATGGGGCTGGAAGCCCCAACGTTTTCCCGCCGGCGACGCGCCGCTGAATCGCCGCTCTTCCACGGGCGTATCCAGGTTTCCATGCGATGAAAATAAGAACTGGCTAGAGCGCCACGCGAGTGCGCAGCGCAGCATCGTCCAGCTTCACGCCGGCCAGCCTGATCTCGCGGAACAGTTGCAGGTTCGATGACATCACCACGCCCGGGCTGAGGTGGACGGTGGGAGGGAGCGGCACCTTGTTGGTGAGGTGGTCGGCCATCATGCGCACTGCCATTTGTCCCTGGCGATGGGGTTGCTGGTAAATCGACGCGGTGATGATTCCCTTTTGGAAATAGGGAGACATCTCCGCGAACAGATCGGTGGTGATGAGTTTTACTTTTCCCGCCATGCCATGAGCGCCCAGCGCGCGGCATACCGGAAGACAGTTCACCGTGTTCACGTAGAGTCCGGCCAGCGTGGGCTCCCGGCGCAGCAGGTCGAAGGTCTTTTGAAAACTTTCTTCCTCGTCTTCATGGCCTTCAATGACGGTGACAATCTTCCCACCCGCGCAGTGTTGCGGAAACGCTTCGGTGAAGCCATCCGTCTTCTTGCGATGATCTTCCGTGGCCAGCATGCCCGCTACGACTGCGACATGCGAGCCCGGCGGCACAAACTTGCCCATCAACTCACCCGCCAGACATCCATTCAACCGCGGCTCCACGCACACGATGCTGGAGCGCCGGCTCTCGGGAGCGTCGGTGGATACGCAAACCACGGGGATCCCGCGCTCCTCAGCCTGGTCCACGAGGGGCTTGAGGCCGGTGGGATTTCCGGCGGTCAGAATAATCCCGTTGACTCCGCTTTGCACCAGTTCGGAGAGAGCTTCAGTATCGCCTTCGCCCAGCACCTGCACCGGACGATTGAGGAACTGGACACCGAACTGGGCCACGCGCCGGGCCTCGTCCAGAACTCCGCTCCACAGTTCGTCATAGAAAAAATGGATTTCCCGGGGCATGCAGACGCCGACCCGGGTGTTGGTCCGGGCCACGGACAGGGCCCGAGCCGCCAGATTGGGCGTGTACCCGATTCGTCTCGCGATCTGCAGGATTCTTTGCCGGGTGGCTTCCTTGATGCCGCCGCGCCCGTGCAGGGCGCGGTCCACTGTTCCGATCGAGACGTCCGCCAACTCCGCGATCAAGTGAATGCCGTGTTGTTCTTTCTTCATTCGAATGTCCCTGTCCTGAGCTCGACCTGACTTCTCGTCCCTACAGCCGTCGCGGCACCCGGCGGCCCCAGGGAACCTCAGGGGCTTTCGTGTACGTTAACGATGATATACTCCAACGCGCATATCTGGATAGCTGTCACCCCAAACCCCCGAGGAGCCACCCCTGATGCCTAATTCGATGCCCGGTCAGCCCCGTTTTGTCACCGTCATCTGCAGGTTGGTCTTTCTATTCATCATGCTGGGCGGCTCGGTGGCCCAAACCGGCAAATCTTCCGGCCCGCTGGTCTATCTGGATCCCGCCCAGCCGGTAAATGTCCGGGTGGACGACCTGGTTTCGCGGATGACGCTCGAAGAGAAGGCCTCGCAGCTGGTCAACCAGTCGCGCGCCATTCCCCGGCTCAAGGTCCCCGAGTACGACTGGTGGAGCGAGGCCCTGCATGGGGTTGCCCGGGCGGGGACCGCCACCGTCTTCCCGGAACCGATTGGCTTGGCCGCCACCTTCGACGCTCCCCTGATTCACCAGATGGCGACCGCCATTGGTCAGGAGGCCCGGGCCAAACATAATCAGGCGGTGCGGGCAGGAAGGCGGGACATCTACGAAGGCCTGGATTTCTGGTCGCCCAACATCAACATATTCCGCGATCCGCGCTGGGGGCGCGGGCAGGAGACTTACGGGGAAGATCCGTTCCTCACCGGACGAATGGGAGTCGCGTTCGTCAAGGGCTTACAGGGCGACGATCCGAAATATCTTCAGGTGATCGCCACGCCCAAACATTTTGCTGTGCACAGCGGTCCCGAGACCACGCGCCACTGGGTCAACGTGGACGCCACCAAGCACGACATGGAAGACACCTACCTGCCCGCCTTCCGAGCCACCGTGACTGAAGGCAAGGCACGGTCGGTAATGTGCGCCTACAACCGCGTCAATGCCGAACCGGCATGCGCCAATGCTTTCCTGCTCGAAGACCAGTTGCGCGGCGCCTGGAAATTTAACGGCTACGTGGTGTCAGACTGCGATGCGGTTGCCGACATCGAGCGCGGCCATCACTTCACCCAGACCATGGCGGAGGCCGCTGCGATTTCGCTGAAGCGCGGCACCGACAACGAGTGCGCCGACTTCGGTCAGAAAGCCATCGACAACTCCGATTACGTGAAGTACGTCGATGCGGTGAAGCAGGGTTTGTTGAGCGAGAAAGACGTTGACGTGGCAGTGAAGCGCCTGTTCACCGCCCGGTTCCAGTTGGGGATGTTCGATCCGCCGGAAATGGTGAAGTACGCGCAGATCCCGGATTCCGTGATTGACAGCGAAGCCCACCGCCAACTGGCGCTCAAGATAGCGCGCGAGTCGATGGTATTGCTGAAGAACGACGGCGCCCTGCCACTGGCTGCAAGCACAAAAAAGATTGCGGTGGTGGGGCCGCTGGCCGATTCCGTGCATGTGCTCGAAGGCAACTACAACGGCACTCCGTCACGAGCCACCACGGCGCTCGACGGCATTCGCAAACAGTTTGCCGGCTCCGATGTGACCTTTACGCCGGGCACCACGTTCCTGCTCGAATATGGTCCGGTACCCGCGTCGGCGTTGTCCACGCCCGACGGAAAGCCGGGCCTTAAAGCTGAATATTTCTCCGACCCCGCTTTCAAAGGCGCGCCGGTGAAAAGCCAGGTGGACAAGGACGTGAATTTCACCTTTGCCCCGGGCACGACCTCAAAGACTGACATCTTCGCGGTACGCTGGACCGGCTTCCTCACCCCGGAGGCATCGGGAAATTATCGTCTGGGCCTCGACGGCAGCATTGACCGCTTGTGGCTGGACGGCAAAATGATTGTTGACGACCAGAAGAGCCATGACTCCCGTGCGATGGTCGCGGATGTGGCCCTGGAGAAGGGTCACCGCTATGCGCTCAAGATCGAGTATTTTCAGGGACGCGCGCGCGGCGTGAAACTGGTTTGGCGCCAACTCAGCCCGGACCCGATCGGAGATGCGGTAGCAGCCGCCAAAAAGGCGGACGTGGTCATCGCAGTGGTGGGAATTACGTCCGACCTCGAAGGCGAAGAGATGGATGTCGCCGTGCCCGGCTTTGCCGGTGGAGACCGCACCTCGCTCGACCTGCCGAAAGAGGAAGAAGACCTGCTGAAAGCCGTCAAAGGCACGGGCAAGCCGCTGGTGGTGGTGCTGATGAACGGCAGCGCGCTCTCGGTGAACTGGGCCAGCGAAAATGCCAATGCCATCCTCGAAGCCTGGTATTCCGGCGAAGAAGGTGGCAGCGCAATCGCCGAATCGCTGGCGGGAGTGAATAATCCGGCAGGACGCCTGCCGGTGACGTTTTACAAGGGCGTCGAGCAATTGCCGCCGTTCGACGACTACTCCATGAAGAACCGTACCTACCGCTACTTTGAAGGACAGCCGCTCTATCCTTTCGGCTATGGCCTGAGTTACTCAAAGTTCGCCTACAGCAATCTGAAGCTCTCGGCGACCACGCTCAAGGCAGGGGATTCGCTCAGCGTTGACGCGGATGTGAAGAATGCCGGCGAACGCGAAGGCGATGAGGTCGTTCAGCTGTATTTGAGTTTCCCAAAATCTCCCGGCTCTCCGCTGCATGCGTTGCGCGGGATGGCGCGCGTACACCTCGCAGCGGGTGAGAGCAGACATGTCCAATTCACTCTGGATGCTCGCGACCTGAGCGCAGTGAACTCAAACGGAGATCGAATCGTTGCCGCCGGGGGCCATCGCCTCCATGTCGGCGGAGGACAGCCGGGAACAGATGCTCCAGGAGTAGCGGCCGAGTTCAGCATCAGCAACGAGGAGAGATTGCCCGAGTAAACTTCTCCGGATAAGGATCGATTGCGACGTGGAAGAGCGGCCCTTCAGGGCCGCGTTCTCCATATCACCTTACATCGGCCTTCAGGCCGAGTGGCGCCACTGGGGCTGAAGCCCCGTCACCCAGACCAGCGACGCGGCGCTAAAGCGCCGCTCTTCCACACAACCTGAAACTAGCCGCCTGTCATCACCGCCGCAATCGCCGGATACATCCGGCGGTACGCTGCATAACTTTTGTTCATGCGCTCAACCACCGCGGGTTGCGGAGCCACGCGCTGCGCGACTCTCACAACTTTGCTGCAGGCGGCATCGACCGAACCCCACACTCCGGCTCCGACTCCCGCCAGAATTGCGGCACCGTAGGCTGCGCCTTCCTCAGCTTCCAGAATCTCGACTTCGTGGCCGTACACATCGGCCTGGATCTGGCGCCACAAGGGCGAGCGCGCTCCGCCACCGCCCAGGCGAATGCTTCTTACCGGCACTCCCATCTCGGCGAACAGCGTGAACGAGTCCCGCAGACTGAACGCCACGCCCTCAAGGATGGCGCGAACTATGTGTCCCCGGGTGTGCGACGCGGTCAGGCCGATCAAGGCGGCGCGCGCGTTGGGATCGAGATGCGGGGTGCGTTCGCCCATCAGGTATGGCGCCCACAAAAGCCCGTCGGACCCAGGCGGGACGGCGGCAGCCTCCGCGGTGAGGCGCTCGTAGGGATCGCGCCTGTCATTCGCGTCTGGCGTGCCTGCGCCAAAAGTGTCGCGAAACCAGCGCAAGGAAAGGCCGGCAGCCTGGGTCACTCCCATGACGTGCCAGCGCCCGGGAACGGCGTGACAGAACGTGTGCAGCCTTCCCTTGGCGTCGAGCGACGGCCGGTCGGTGGCGGCGAAGACGACTCCGGAGGTTCCGATAGTGGCGCTCACCGCGCCCGGCGTCGCGATTCCCATGCCGACCGCGCCCGCCGCCTGATCCCCAGCCCCGGCCACGACTGGCGTACCCGCATTCAATCCGGTAGCAGCGGCGCCGGCCGTAGAAATTTTCCCGCAAATTTCGGGAGACTCGAACAGCCGCGGCAGCAGCGACTCCTCTATGCCCGCCGCCTGCATGACCTCCCGCGACCAGCGGCGATTCGCGACATCCAGCAGCAACGTGCCCGAGGCGTCGGCCATGTCCGTGGCCCGCTCGCCGGTAAGCCGGAAGCGGACGTAATCCTTGGGCAGCATCACGGAGCGCACCCGCTTCCAGTTCTGCGGTTCGTTCTCGCGCACCCACATGAATTTGGTCAACGTGAAATTAGGCAGCGCAGGATTGCAGGTCAGGCGGATGAGTTCCTGGGCGCCGATCTTATCCGAGAGTTCGCGGCACTGTTTTTCGGTGCGCACATCGCACCAGATGAGTGCCGGACGCACCACCTGGTCGGCGCCGTCCAGCATCACGGCGCCGTGCATCTGGCCGGAAAATCCCACGCAGCCAATCTGATCGGAGCGCAAGAGCCGCGCCGGCCAGGGCCTTCCGCACAGCGATCCCGCAGGCCCGCCACCAGTCCTCCGGATCTTGCTCCGCCCAACCAATCTGAGGCGAGGCGAAGGGGGCGTGCTCCTCGGTAGCGGAGCCGAGTATCCGTCCGCCCTCGTCCACAATCAGGGCGCGAGTTCCCCCGGTGCCGACGTCGATTCCGAGAACATGTGCTGGCATTTGAGTTGCGCCGTGTACGTTAACGGCAGGCGGTAGCATAACACGAGGGCCGTTGGTCGTTGGCCCTTGGTCCTTGGTCTTTGGCCGTTGATCTTTGGCCGTTAGTAGCGTTCGTGTGTGCGGCTAAGTAGCGGCTTATCGACAGTAACGCAGAGATTATAGCCATTACCCCGCGCCAGCGGCCAACGGCCAAAGACCAACGACCAAGGACCAACGGCCGATTTTACTTCTCGCCGTAGTATCCGTCTCTGGCCTGCACCACCAGATCTTTCTTCTTAGCGGCCACCTCAATCTTGTGGTATCCCGACGTCAACGGAATTTGCCCGGTCGGGTGTGTAGCCGAGGTTGTACTGGTTGCGCAGCTCTTCTTCAATCTGGGAGTAGATTTGATTGACGGGCTCTTTCCTTGAAACCTCAAACAGACGTCCACCGGTTTCCTTCGACATTCGCTCCAGGATTTTCTTCCCGTCAGCATGCTCCTGCGGGTACCGCCGGCCACCGCGCCCGGGGCCTCCCACGCCGCCGCGACCCATTCCCGGCCCTCCCATCCCCGGGATGCTGATGCCGGTGCGGCCGAAACCTCCGCCGTTTCCGTAAGCGTCGTCATCTTTAAACAGGATGGAATAAACAATAGTGTTGGCCCTCTGGGCGGACTCGATGGCGACGTCAAGGCTTTCCTTGCTGCCCATGTCCACGCCGTCGGAGAGCACGATTAATGCCTTGCGGCCGGGCTGTTTTTGCATCAATTCATCGGAAGCCAGATAGATCGCGTCATAAAGCAGCGTGCCGCCCCCCTGCCGTCCGGAACCGCGACCCGAACCCGGGCCCGGACCGCCGCCTCCGCTGGCGCGGCTGAACTGCGGCGTGGCCAACGACTCCAGCGCGGCATGTAATTTTTCGTGCGAGGCAGTAAGGTCCTGCAGCAATTCCACCTCACGATCGAAGTGAATGACAAAAGCCTTGTCCTGCTCCTCGCGCAATATCTGCGCCAGAAAACTTTCACTGGCGTCGCGTTCCTCGCTCAGCACCCGCCGTTGGCTCAGGCTGGTATCCACCAGCAGTCCAAGCGTGAGCGGGAGATCGGTTTCACGAGCGAAGTACTTGACGGCTTGCGGACGGCCGTCCTCGCTCAAGGTGAAGTCGTCCTTATTCAAGCCGTTCACAATCTTTCCGTGCTTGTCCCGCACCGTGGCCAGCACGTTCACCACTTTGACCTGAACTGACAGGGTAGTCAGCGGCTGGTTTGCCGAGTTGGCGGAATCGGGCTGACCGCTAGTTTGCCCAGCCCCGGTAGATTGCGCGATCGCCGGACAGAAGGCCACGGCTATGATCGCGCTCCAAGCCGCAAAACGGTCGAAACTCAGCTTCACTGGGGCCTCTCGCAGACGATTTGCTCCGCAGTGGTGAGAACGCGACTAAGGCGGAATTGGTTGTGAGGCTGATCGTAAAGCTTTGTAAAGGCTTTGAACGTGTGGGCGCGGGCGACTCGCCCGCTGCCTTTGACTTTAGTTTGTGTGACCTGAAAACCAGACTGCGGGTGGACGTTAAGCAGGAGCATCCGATCATCCGGGAACAAACCAAAACCTGAGAATTCAACTTCCTCAAGGAAACACTCTTCGCCTGCGTCTCCGCCACACGCGGGCGAGTCGCCCGTGACCACATCCGCAACTATGCATGTCCGCGGGTCATAGTTGATTCAGCGACGCCACGCCAGTTTTCCAGTCCGGTGAGTTACACTAGGAAACTTTCACTCGACTCTCAGGAGGAATCAGCCATGCCCGAAGCCACCCTCAGTGGCGCCGACTTCAAGAAGCAGCTGCGCGAAGGCCTGCCCAAGATGGGCTTGTTCCTGAACGCGCACAGCCCCACCGTTGCCGAACAACTGGCCCACAGCGGCTATGACTGGTTGCTGGTGGATACCCAGCACGGTCCCATGGGCTACGAGAAACTCTCCGCCATGCTTTCCGGAATTTCAAACGGCGGCGCCAAGTCCATGGTCCGCGTCGGCGGATACGACGATCGCCCCGGCATCCAGCAGGCCCTCGACATGGGCGCCGACGGCGTTCTCATTCCCTACATCAATACCGCGGAAGAAGCGCGCCAGGCGGTGAGCTGCACCAAGTATCCCCGGGTGGGAACGCGCTCGGTTTATTTCCCGCAGCGCAGCATGAACAAGGCGGGGCTTCTGGGCTACGCCGGCAACTTCAACAACAACGGCATCGTCGCGCTGCAGGTGGAAACGGCTTCGTGCATCGATAATATTGCGGAAATCGCCGCTGTGCCCGGGCGTGGACATCCTGTTCCTCGGCCAGAACGATCTGTGCATGTCGATGGGACTCTACGAGAAGTACGAATTCCCCCACATGTACACCTCGCCGGAACTGGGCGCGGCCACTCAGAAACTGGTCGATCACGCCCGCAAGAACAATCTCATTCTCGGACTCTTCCTCTTCGGCACCGCTCGCGTGGGCGAGTTCCTGGAAAAAGGTTTCACCTTCATCAGCGTCGGCAACGATCTGCACCATGTACTGACCCAGGCGGGCGCCTACGTGAACGACATGGAAAATATTGCCAAAGAAAAAGGAAAGAACTGGAAGCGCCGGCCGACCGCGCTTTTCTAGGTTGGCAAGTAGACCATGTGGACGCGGGCGACTCGCCCGCGCGCCTTGAACCAGTGAGGCCGCGAAAGCAAAAGGCGAGGAGCAAATTCTCCTCGCCTGTTTTTTGTCCGCACTCTAACCCAAAACCACGCGGGCGAGTCGCCCGCGACCACACAGGCTCATCTGCCTTCACTGCGCCGGCGCCTGGATCCCCATCTCATTGGCCAGACTCAGCTGCTGGGCCTGAAACTCTGCCAGCGCTTTTTCCATCTTGTCCGCCAGGCTGGCAACCCCTTCGTCGTCGCCCTGGGGAAGTCCCAGGTGTTGATCCAGGGCCTTCTTTTGCTTCGTGATCTCGGCATCCGCCTTGTCCAGCTTTTTCGTCAGTTCCTTCAGTCCTGATTTCTGCGATTTTGAAAAACTTTTCACAAAAGATCTGTTTCCGCTCTGCACCTCTTCCACCGCATCTTTCAGGGAGGCGACGTGCCGAGAAAACTCAGCCGGTTCATCGGCCTTAGCGGCCAGCCGGAGCAGATCCTGCGCCTGTTTCCTCGCGGCCTCCGTGCTCTTCGCCAGCGACAGAAACCGGGATGCCTGGTCAGGAGTAGCCTGAACCGCCAGTGCATGATTGAAATCCGTCAGACCTGCGTCGCCGGTTCCGGCACTCCCTGCGCTGCCAGGAGCACCCCGACGACCGCCGCCGTGACCACCATGCTGAGCCAGAGCGCTGGAGGCGCAAAAGAGCAGCATATTGGCCAATGCCAATCACGTGGCCGGTTCATGAGTCTTCTCCCTTCCAGCGGCGGACCGCCGTAATTCCCAGGCAATCATATTTTATGAATGCGCGGCCACGCATGTAAAGACACAGTCAATCCTGCAAACATTTGTAAAGCACAAAGGCCGCGCTCCGAAGAACGCGGCCCTCATTCTGAACGCGGCCTCAACATTCCAGCCCGAATCTAGAACAAATTCCACAGAAACTGGTTGTAAACGTCGTGGTGATACTGCACCTCCGGCGCCTTCACAAACGTTCCCAGCAGACGCGGACAGCGATCGGCCGCCGCCTTTTTCAACTCCAGGTACCGCCCCTTTACATCCTCGCCGAAAAGCTTCGTCGTCCACGCCGCTTTGTCGAAATTCGCCATCGCGTCGTAAATATTGTCCGGCAGGTAACGCTCAGCCTGACGCAGGTTTTTGATTTTCGCCGTATCGCCGTCAATCCCGGTCTTGAAGATCGAGAGCATCACCATGTAGGGATTCGCGTCCGGGGCCACCGAGCGCACTTCCACCCGCATGCTCTTCTCGTTGCCGATGGGAATACGAATCATGGAGCCGCGATCCACCGCCGAAGCCTTGATCTGGTTGGGCGCTTCGAAGTGCGGATCCAGCCGCCGGTAGGCGTTCACGCTCGGATTCAGCAGCAGGCAGATGTCATTGCCGTGGGTGAGTATGCGGTCCACGAACGACCATCCCAGCTTGCTCAGCTTTTCCTCGCCCTTGGGGTCCCAGAACAGGTTCTTGCCGCCTTTGCTGATGGACACGTTGGTGTGCATGCCGCTGCCATTCACGCCCACCACCGGTTTCGGCAGGAAGCTGGCGGTCAAGCCCATGTGGGTTGCGACCTGCCGGCAAACCAGCTTGTAGATCTGGATCTGGTCGGCTGCAGCCACCACTTCGCCGTACCCGTAATTGATTTCAAACTGCGACGGCGCCACTTCCGGATGGTCTTTCTCGTTCTGGAAGCCCATGGCGCGCTGCACTTCCGCGGTGGTATCGATGAAGGTGCGCAGCGGATCGCCGGGCAGCGAGTGATAATAGCCGCCGGTATTGACGTATTCAAACTTGCCGGTTTCGTTGTAGCGCCGCTCCGCGTCCACTCCCTGAAACAGGAAGCCTTCAATCTCGTTGGCCGCGTTCAGGGTGTAGCCTTCCTCCTTGTACTGCTTTTCGGCATACAGTTTGAGAATGCCGCGGATGTCGGCGGCGTACGGCGTGCCGCCCTTGTCGATGACGTCGCCGAAGACCAGCACTTTGCCCGACCCGAAATAATCGGCCGGCCCCCAGTAAAACGCCGCCCAGTCGATCCCCAGCCGCAGATCGCTTTCCCGCTGCGCCGTGAATCCGCGAATCGACGACCCGTCAAAGGTCAGGTTGTCCCAGCTCTTGATCAGGAACTTCTTGTCGTAGTCCAGCATGTGCAGCCGGCCTTCGAGATCGCTGAAAAGCACGGTCACCGCCTTGATGTGCTTTTCGTCGGTCAGGTACTTGAGCCGCTCTTCCTGGATTTTGTGCAGGGCAACGCGGTTCTTGCGCTGCTCTTTCGCCTTCAGATTCAACTGTTCCAGTTCGTCATACGACAGTGCTAAAAAGTTGCGCAGTTCGTTCAACATGAATCTCCTTAGATGTGACCTCGACTATGCCTACAGTGGGGATCGTACGGCTGGTTCGCAACTATCAGGATATCGCGAGGCCCATTCCCCGGCTAATTAAAAAACCTTATAAGCCATATTGAAGAGATTTATCCGCGCTTGTGCGAGTCGGCCCCCCCGCCCCACACCTGCAGCCGCAAGATCTGCATTGACGCCGCCCACTCCGTACCGTATGGTCGATCCACCTGCACTCAGTTCCAGCGCTCACCCTGATGACAATCCTTCGAATATTGTGGATTGCGCTTGCCACCGCCCTCCTCGCCCTTCCGGCTGCGGCCCAGATGAACCCACTGGACAAGCAGTCCACCAGCAAAGACGCCGTCTGCCCCCTCTCCGATTCTCAGGCGCAAAAATCCATCGCTGCCTTCGCCAAAATCGTCCCCACCCTGACCCAGGAGCCGCGCTGCCTGAACTGCCACGGCGGAGTCGATCCTTTTTCCGACGAGGCCAAGGGCGATTCCACCGATCCCAACGCCCCGCGTACCGCGCACGGTCCCGGGAAAGTGGGGCCCAACGAATGCAAGAATTGTCACAGCGACATGCCTCCCAAGCGCAACGGCACCCCTTCCACCTGGGCCATGGCAACTCCGGAGCATTCGTTTCTGGGCAAGGACGCGAAAACCTTGTGCAAGCAGATGCGGGACGTGTTCAAGCAGGGCGCCGATTTCATCGGCCATCTGACCGACGACAACGGCAACAGTAATTTCACCGGCACCGCTTTCTTAGGCAATCGCGGCCTGAATGACCAGGGCCTGAGCCACGTGACCAACTACAAACCCGAACCACCGCGGCGCATGACCCAGGGCGGCCTGATCAGCCTGGGCAACGACTGGATTGCGGCCACCGGCGGCGAGTTCAAGGGCGACGTGGACTGCGGATGCGAACCCCTGCATTACTCCCTGCGGATTTCTTCCGAGACCGACATCCACTTCGGCATTGTGAACGGACACCATGCCATGACTCCGGTTGAAGTTCCGATCACCTTCCATGACGATGGCACCTTTACCGGAGAGCAGGTGCAAGCCTCTTTTCAAGGAAACGCCACGGCTGCAATGTGCCAGGGACAATACGCCAGTGCGATGGCATTGAAAGTATCCGGCGACGCCACCGAGGAGTGGAACAAGAATTTCATGAACATAAAAGTCGAGAAGGCGTCTCCGACCACCAGCAACTTTGCCGGCCAATGCCCCCACGCCAGCGCCGCCAATAGCGGGACGGAACCAACTCCCGCAGCCGTCAGCCTGAGTCTCACCGGAAAGGTCCGCGAGACCCTGGACTACTTCATGCCCTCGCCCCCAGGCGTCACCACCAAAGTCCACACCGAAATCATAAAGCGCGACTGACCCA
>CAVOVU010000003.1:0-138249 GCA_963699935.1 Terriglobia bacterium | reverse complement strand
CGGGGTCGTCGAGGCCAAGAAAGAAGGTGACACTCTTACCGGAGTCGAGCTGCAAACCACGAAATATAGCGAGGGCATCCCTGATGAGGCAGTTCTCTGAAGCCCTATTGTGCTCCACTTGCGCTCCAGAAGAAGGTGACAACCCGACGGGCACAGTGCAGTAGTTGAAGGTAAGTCCCACTCTATGAGTGAATGGCGGAGAGGGAGGGATTCGAACCCTCGGTACAGGTATTAGCCCGTACAACGGTTTAGCAAACCGCCGCATTCGGCCACTCTGCCACCTCTCCGGCGTGCGGAGGTATCAGTTTACCACGGTCGTTATAGATAACTTTGCCGCTTCAATCTTAATCATTTACACCATCCCGAGAGCATCACTGGATCCAGCCAGGGTCAGAGAGACTCTCGCTCTTTCGGCTTCATTCTCAGAAAGCGTTGGAGCGCAGGTTCGGCTTTGCGAGTACCCGGAAAGCGTCCTGGGCAACTGCCGCATCGCCGGCATAGCTTTTTTAATGATCTCCGCGCAGGTGCTCCAAATGTGCCATTGGCCGGGGGAAGTTTGTTCTTCGCGCTGGTCTGGTAAAGCCAGTCTGGAAATGAGTGCGTTTCGAACCCGGTGCCTGCCTTTGGCGCAGCGCTCCCCATGCTCCTGCGCTGGCGCCAAACGAAACAAGGTTTCAGCACGGCGCATTCTTTATCTGCAACTGCGCTGGCGCGCCCATCCTCTTCCCGCTTTGAAAATCAGATCCGCCATATCAGAGATTACTAATTCTGCCAGTCAGTCACTCAATCCCATAATTAGAGGCCCGCCAGCAAATGTGATGTCTGGTGTGGCTCGTCTTGAAGGAAGGCCCTGCAACCGGACCCGAAATGGAGGCATGGAAGCGCGCGCGCAGCGTGAGAGCCGGGTTCTAAATGCCAGGGAGTCCTCACAGTGCCGCGCACGCCATCACTGCATGTCCGACCAGCCCGAGCCCCGTTTCCTTGCCGAGCTGGTGGTGCGAGTGTTCGGCATGGATGCGGAGGGCCGTCCTTTCTCGCGAAACGCCCACACCCGGGATATCAGTGATCGCGGCGCCCGGCTCTCCGGACTTGAAGCGAAGCTTCTCGTCGGGGACGTCATCGGAGTGCAGCTCGCCGACCGCAAAGCCCGCTGCCGGGTGATTTGGGTGACGGGACCGGACTTACCCATTGATCTGGGAGTAGAAATCCTGGCGGGACAGCCGTGTCCCTGGGAGCAGCAGCGGGCGGCGCACCGGATCACGGCAACTGCTCCTATTCTCCGAACCGTACCGGTGGCGAAGGACAAAAGAAAATTCCGGCGCCACCGGATTTCCTTTCCCATCGAAATCCGCGATGGGCAGAGTGTGGGCTCAGGTAAGGCGGCGACGACGGCGGACATGAGCGCCGGAGGCTGCTATGTCGAGACCAGGACGCCCCTGCCGGTCAGAGAGAAGGTGACCATCTCCTTCTGGTTGGATTCCGAACGAGTGCAAACCACGGCCGTGGTCAGGACCAGCGATGGCGGAGTGGGCATGGGCATCGAGTTTACCGGTCTCGACGAAGTGGCCCAGCAACAACTGCAACGGCAGGTCGAGAGCATGGATTCGTCGTTGATGAAGGCGCGGGGAGCCTTTTAACTGCGGGCGGGTCCAGATCGTGGGGTCCCAATTTGAAAACCCAAACGGGCATTGTCAGAAGGTCTTAATTCGGTTGTTCATCCTCAAAATCCATAATTGAGACTCGCGAGCACATTCAGCATTTCCGCTTCCAGTCAGGGGCTCTCGCGCACTTGTCGCCGGGCTGTTCGGCGCCCGGTGCTGATCGGGTGAAATGAAGACCACATCAGGCTCGAATCGGAAGGTACAGCTCGGGTTCGGGTCGGCGATTTTGGCCCTGCTCATCGTCGGCGCCGCTTCCTATCGCGGCGTGGTCGTGTCCAGCGCCAGCACCCGCTGGGTGCGCCATACCCACGAGGTTCTGGAGACCCTCCAGGACCTGCAGTTCGCCATGGAGAGTATCGAGTCCAGCAGCCGGGGATTTGTGCTGACCGGCAGCGAAAATTATCTCGAAACCTACCACCGCAGCCGCTCCCGGGCGGCCCAGGACCAGGCCGGGTTGCGCCGCCTGACTGCGGACAACGCGCAAACCCAGCGCCAGCTGCCCGAGCTCGAACAGCGGGCAGCGCAGAAAATCCAGGACGCCGATCGGGTGATCGCTTTGCGCAACGGCCAGGGCGTGGAGGCGGCCGCCGAGTCCTTGCGCGGCGGAGCGGGCCAATCGAGGGAAGAGGAATTACAGGCTGCCGTGCTCCAGCTGCAGGCGGAAGAGCGGCGCCTGCTGCAGCTGCGCAGTGAGGACGCCCGGCGGCGCCTGGGCCAGGTCCGGAACGTTCTAGTCCTCGGGACCGTGCTGGGCCTGTTGATTGCCGGAGCCGCGGGCTGGAGCCTGCAACACCGCAACTCCGGACGCGGGCAGGCAGAAGAGGCGCTGCGGGACAGCGAAGAACAGTACCGGATGCTGCTCGACGGAGTGCAGGACCACGCCATTTTCATGCTGGACCCGCAGGGCCGGATCGTGAGTTGGAACGCCGGGGCGGAGCGCATCCAGGGCTACAGTGCGGAACAGATTGTCGGGCGCAATTTTTCCTGTCTCTTTCCCGCGGAAGACATCCAGGGCGGCCGCCCGCAGGGAGTGCTCGCCATCGCCGCCGCCAGCGGCCGGCATGAAGAACAGGCCATGCGGGTGCGAAAAGATGGCTCCCGGTTTTTGGCCAATGTCACCTGCACCGCACTGCGCGATCCGGCGGGAAATCTGCGCGGCTTTACCGAGATCAGCCGCGATCTCAGCGAGAGCAAGGAGTCCGGAGCGAAGTATCGCGGGCTGCTGGAGGCCGCCCCCGATGCCATGGTGGTGGTGAATCCGGGCGGAGAAATCGTCCTGCTGAATGTGCAGGCGGAAAAGCAGTTCGGCTACCGCCGCGACGAACTGGTGGGGCAGCAGGTCAAGAACATCATTCCTGAAGGCTTCGCCGAACGGCTGATCGCCGACGGCACCCGCACCGCCGCCGAAGCCCTGGCGCAGCAGATCGGCACCGGGATCGAACTATCGGGGCGGCGCAAGGATGGCACCGAGTTTCCCATCGAGATCATGCTGAGCCCGCTCGAAAGCGCGGAAGGCACGCTGGTGACGGCGGCCATCCGCGACATCAGCGTGCGCAAGGACGCGGAAAAGCATCTGGCGCAGATGGAAGGCCGGTACCGCGGGCTGCTGGAAGCGGCGCCCGATGCCATGGTGGTGGTGAATCCGGGCGGAGAAATCGTCCTGCTGAACGTGCAGGCGGAAAAGCAGTTCGGCTACCGCCGCGACGAACTGGTGGGGCAGCAGGTCAAGAACATCATTCCTGAAGGTTTCGCCGAACGGCTGATCGCCGACGGCACCCGCACCGCCGCCGAAGCCCTGGCGCAGCAGATCGGCACCGGGATCGAACTCACCGGGCGGCGCCGGGATGGCACCGAGTTTCCCATCGAAATCATGCTGAGCCCGCTCGAAAGCGCCGAAGGCATCCTGGTCACAGCCGCGATTCGCGACATCAGCGTGCGCAAGGCCGCCGACAAGCATCTGGCGCAGATGGAGGGCCGGTATCGCGGGCTGCTGGAAGCGGCCCCGGACGCCATGGTGGTGGTGAAGCCGGGAGGAGAAATCGTCCTGCTGAATGTGCAGGCGGAGAAGCAGTTCGGCTACCGCCGCGACGAGCTGGTGGGCAAGAAGGTGAAGAGCATCATTCCCGAAGGCTTTGCCGAACGCCTGATCGCGGACGGTACCCGCACCGCCGCCGAAGCCCTGGCCCAGCAGATGGGCACCGGCCTCGAGCTCTCCGGGCGGCGTAAGGATGGCACCGAGTTTCCCCTCGAGATCATGCTGAGTCCGCTCGAAAGCGCCGAAGGCATCCTGGTCACGGCGGCCATCCGCGACATCAGCGTGCGCAAGGATGCGGAAAGGCATCTGGCGCAGATGGAGGGCCGCTACCGCGGGCTGCTGGAAGCCGCCCCCGATGCCATGGTGGTGGTGAATCCGGCGGGAGAGATCGTGCTGCTCAATGTGCAGGCGGAAAAGCAATTCGGCTACCGCCGCGACGAACTGGTGGGGCAGCAGGTGAAAAACATCATTCCGGAAGGCTTCGCGGAACGGCTGGTCGCGGACGCGCTGCGCTCCGCCGAAGATGCCCTGGCGCAGCAGATCGGAACCGGCATTGAACTCACCGGGCGGCACAAGAACGGCAGCGATTTCCCCATCGAAATCATGTTGAGCCCGCTCGAAAGCGCCGAGGGCATCCTGGTCACGGCCGCCATCCGCGATATCAGCACCCGCAAGAGCGCCGAACTGCACCTTTTGCGGAAGGTGGAGGAATTAAACCGTTCCAACGAAGAGCTGGGCCAGTTTGCCTACATCGCCTCGCACGATCTGCAGGAGCCGCTGCGCATGGTGGCCAGTTATACCCAGCTGCTTTCCCGGCGCTACAAAGGCAAACTGGACGCCGATGCGGATGAGTTTATTGCGTTCGCGGTGGATGGGGCCAGCCGCATGCAGCGGCTGATCCAGGACCTGCTGGCCTACTCGCGGGTGGGGACAAAAGGAAGGGACCTGCTCGATACCTCGAGCGAAGAGGCCCTGCAGCGCGCCCTCATCAACCTGCGTGGCGCCATCGAAGAAAGCGGCGCGCTGGTGACTCACGATCCCCTGCCCCCAGTCCTGGCGGACGAAACCCAGCTCATCCAGCTGTTTCAAAACCTGGTCGGCAATGCCATCAAGTACCAGCGCCCCGGCGGCGTTCCCCAGGTGCACATCTCCGTCGCCGGGAGCGGCGAAAGCAAATGGATGTTTGCGGTGAAAGACAACGGACTGGGAATTGATTCGCAATACTTTGAAAAGATTTTTGGCATGTTCCAGCGGCTGCACAAGCGGGAAGAGTTTGCCGGCACCGGCATCGGACTGGCCATCTGCAAGAAGATCGTCGAACGGCACGGCGGCAGCATCTCGGTCGAGTCCCAGCCCGGGCAGGGTTCCACATTTCTCTTTGCCCTGGCGGGAAGCGAAATGAAAGCCATGAAAGCCACTGGAGGGTCCCATGCCCGATAGAAAAACGTCCGTAGAAGTTCTGCTGGTCGAAGACAGTCCCGGG
Organism: Terriglobia bacterium; assembly: GCA_963699935.1. Taxonomy (GTDB): domain Bacteria; phylum Acidobacteriota; class Terriglobia; order Terriglobales; family Acidobacteriaceae; genus JAIQFF01. Next base: position 133,070 of record CAVOVU010000003.1, on the reverse strand, counting down.
GATGTCCGGCTGACGCGGGAGGCCTTCCGCGAGACCAATCCGGCAATCCATTTGCACGTGGCCAACGACGGCGTGGAGGCCACTGGCCTTTCTGCGGCAGGAGGGGCGCAATGCCCATGCCCCTCGCCCCGTCCTGATCCTGCTGGATCTGAACATGCCGCGGATGGACGGCCGCGAGCTGCTGGCTCACATCAAGGAGGACGAAATCCTGAAAACCATCCCGACCGTGATCCTGACCACCTCCGAGGCGGAAGCGGACATCGTTAAGAGCTATCAACTGCGGGCCAACTGCTACCTCAACAAGCCGGTGCAGTTGGACGCGTTCGAGAACCTGGTGAAGAGCATCAATGATTTCTGGCTGGCCACGGCCACGTTGCCGCCGCAGGAGAATTGACGCCAGAAAACGCGGAAGCCGGGCCGGGAAAGCACCCTGGGAAGTAAAAAAATATTGAACACCACCGGAGGAAGCGAGCATGCCTCTACAAGTTCTCTTGGTCGAAGACAGTCCCGGAGATTTGCGGCTGACACAGGAAGCTTTTCGCGATGTCAATCCGCTTCATCGAGCTCCACGTCGCCAGCGACGGCGTCGAGGCCATGGCCTTCCTGAGGAAGCAGGGGCGGTACCTGGATGCTCCTCGTCCCGACCTGGTCCTGCTGGACCTGAATCTGCCCAAAATGGACGGACGCGAGGTCCTGGCCTGCATCAAGGAGGATGCCGGCCTGAAAACCATCCCCACCGTGATCCTGACTTCCTCCGAGGCGGAGTCGGATGTTGTAAAGAGCTATCAGTTGCAGGCCAACTGCTATCTCAGCAAGCCCATGCATTTCGAGGCTTTCCACAACCTGGTGAAGAGCATCAATGATTTCTGGCTCACCCGGGTCAAGTTGCCGCAGCCACGGAGCCAAAAGTGAACGGAGAAGGAAAGCCCGAGCTGATGGAGACGGAATCATGGCGCCATGGAGGAGACGGTATGCCCATACAAGTTCTATTGGTTGAAGACAGTCCCGGAGACGTCCGGCTGACGCAGGAGGCCTTCCGCGACGCCAACCAGTCCATCCTTCTGCACGTGGCTGCGGATGGAGTGGAGGCCATGGCCTTCCTGCGGCGTGAGGGCGTCCACCTCCGCGCCCCTCGCCCCGACCTGATCCTGCTGGATCTGAACCTGCCCAAGATGGACGGCCGCGAAGTGCTGGCACACATCAAGGAGGATGACAATCTGAAAACCATCCCCACCGTAATCCTGACCACTTCCGACGCGGAATCGGACATTGTGAAAAGCTATGAACTCCAGGCCAATTGCTACCTCACCAAGCCGGTGCAACTGGATGCGTTCGAGGGCCTGGTGAAGAGCATCAATGATTTCTGGCTGACCAAAGTCAAGTTGCCGCAGCAGGAGCAGAGCGGATGAGCGGAAAGGTGATCAAGATACTTCTTCTGGTTGAAGACAACCCGGGAGATGCCCGTCTGCTGCGCGAGATGTTGAATGAACAAGGCTCGCAACACACCGAATTGACCCACGTGGAATACATGAGAGAGGCGGAGAAGCACCTGGCGGAGCACACGGTTGACCTCATTTTGCTTGACCTGGGCTTGCCCGATGCTCACGGACTGGCCGCGGTACGGCGTGCCCACACCGTTGCCCCCCGCGTCCCGCTGGTGGTACTTACCGGAATGGACGACGAGATGCTGGCCGTCACAAGCCTTGCAGGAAGGCGCGCAGGACTATCTCATCAAAGGTCAAATCGATGCTCGCAGCCTGCTGCGATCGCTGCGCTATGCCATCGAGCGCAAGGCCATGGAAGAGGCCCTGTTCGTCGAAAAGGAACGCGCCCAGGTCACACTCAACTGCATCGGAGACGCCGTGGCTTGCACCGACAGCCTGGGCAAGGTCACCTTCCTCAACCTGGTGGCGGAAAAAATGACAGGTTGGTCGTTGCAGGAAGCAGCCGGCCTTCCCCTGGACCGAAGTTTTCCGAATCCTGGACGCTGCCAGCCGTGTAGCGTCGCCAAATCCGATGGAGACGGCGGTTGAGCCAAACGGCACAGCGCATCGGCCGTCAAACTATGTGCTGGTGCGGCGCGACGGATTTGAAATTCCCATCGAAGATTCCGTTTCTCCCATTCACGACCGCGAGGGCAACTCCACCGGGGCTGTCATCGTCTTCCGCGACGTGAGCGCGGCCCGGGCCATGGCGGACCAGATCACCCATTCCGCTGAACACGACTTTCTTACCGGTTTGCCCAATCGCATGTTATTAAACGACCGGGTCAGCCAGGCCATCGCCCTCGCGCCCCGTCACGACAAGAGAGTGGCAGTCCTGTTTCTGGACCTGGATGGCTTCAAACACATCAATGACTCCCTGGGCCATCCCACCGGGGACAAGCTTCTGCAATCCATCGCCAAGCGCCTGGTGGAATGTGTACGCGCCTCCGACACCGTAAGCCGGCAGGGCGGCGATGAATTCGTGGTGCTGCTTTCCGAAGTAGAACGGTCGGAGGACACCGCCATTACAGCGCGCCGAATGCTTCAGGCCGTGGCCGAAGCCCACTCCATCGACCACCACGATCTCCACGTCACCACCAGCATCGGAGTCAGCGTCTTTCCCGACGATGGGCTGGACGCCGAGACGCTCATCAAAAACGCGGACACCGCCATGTACCAGGCCAAGGAAAATGGCCGTCAGAGCTACAAATTTTTCAAGCCGGCGATGAACGTCCGGGCGGTGGAGCGGCAGGCCATCGAAGAGAGTCTGCGGCGGGCCCTGGAACGGCAGGAATTTGCCGTCCACTATCAGCCCAAAGTCAGCCTCAAGACGGGAGAGATCACCGGGGCAGAGGCCTTACTGCGCTGGACCCATCCCGTTCGCGGGCCCATCCCGCCCGGGCAATTCATTCCGATTGCGGAAGACTGCGGCCTCATTCGACCCATCGGAAACTGGATCCTGCGCGAAGCCTGCCGGCAGGCCCGCGCCTGGCTGGATGCAGGACTGCCCCTGGTCAGTATAGCGGTGAACATCTCCGCCGTTCAATTTCGCAACGAAAACTTCCTGCAGGGAGTGTTCGCCACCCTGGAGGAAACCGGACTGGATCCGAAATTTCTCGAGCTTGAACTGACCGAAAGCGTTCTGATGAAGCACGCCGAGTCCACCGAAGTCATCCTGAAGACCCTGCGGGCGCGAGGCGTGCAGCTGGCGGTCGATGACTTCGGCACGGGATACTCCAGCCTGAGCTACCTGAGAAGGTTTGCCATCGATGCCCTCAAGATCGACCAGTCTTTCGTCCGCCAGATCACCACCACCCCGAGCGAAACTACTATTGTGACTGCGGTCATCAGTATGGGAAGAAGCTTGAACCTGCGGGTGGTGGCGGAGGGCGTGGAAACCCCGGAAGAACTGGCTTTTCTGCAGGCCCACCAATGTGACCAGGCCCAGGGATATTATTTCAGCCGGCCGGTGGTCGCACCTCAATTCGCCGAGTTGCTCGAAACTCAACGTGCGCGGTCTTCCCTCTCTCCCCTCGGTCCGTTCGCCCGTGCGGCTCGCGCCGCATCGGTGAACGAGAGCTGAACCCCGGGTTCACACCCTTGCTTTAGACTGGCAGCGCTTCCTTGGTCATTTCTCCGTCCAGCATTCGCCAGATACCCAGCGGGTTGCTGTCGCGCAATTCGTCGGGCAAGGTGGACTCGGGAAATCCCTGGTAACAGACAGGCCGGCAAAAGCGGAAAATTGCTCCGCTGCCAACCGAGGTCGAGCGTCCATCGGAGGTCGATGGATAGGGGCCGCCGTGCACCATGGCGTGGGAAACTTCAACCCCGGTCGGGAAACCATTAAATACCAGCCGGCCAACCTTGGTCCTCAAGATTGCAAGTAAGTCGCTGAACTCGCGCAGATCGGCTTCCGTGCCGTGAATGGTCGCAGTCAGATGTCCACCCAGGTTGCGCGCCAGCTCCAGGACCTGCTCGCGGGTGGAATGGCGCACTACCAGGGTGGCGGGGCCGAAGACTTCCGCAGCCAGTTCCGGATTTCGCAGGAATGACTCGCGGTCGGCTTCGAACAGCGCGGCGCCTACCCCGATCTCCTGGTCATCGCTCGAACCCCGCCTCGCCGCCAGCAGCCTCACTCCTTTTTCGCTCTGGCGGCGCGCCGTGGTGGATTGATAAGCGGTCCGTATTCCGGAGGTCAGCAGATTGAACTGGCGGGACTCGACGATCAGTTTCCCCAGCTTGTCGATGAAGTTCGTGGCGTCGCCGTTCTCGGGCAGGAATACGAGTCCGGGCTTGGTGCAGAACTGGCCCGCCCCCATGGTGAGAGAAGCGTAGGTTCCAGTGGCGAGGTCGTCGCCGCTTTGCCGCAGCGCGCCCGGCAAAATGAAAACCGGATTGGTGCTGCTCATCTCGGCAAACACCGGGATGGGCTCGGGACGCGCAGCCGCCAGGTCCATCAGCGCCCTTCCGGCATGATGCGATCCGGTAAAGCCCACGGCCTTCACCAGCGGATGTTTGACCAGCGCTACACCCACGCCGGCGCCGGAATCGAGCAGGAGCGAGAAGACTCCTTCCGGCAAGCCGCATTCCTGAACGCTCTCCCGCAACAACTGTCCCACCAGTTCGCTGGTTCCAGGGTGGGCGGGATGCCCTTTGACGATCACGGGATTTCCCGCGGCCAATGCCGAGGCCGTGTCTCCCCCGGCCACCGAGAAGGCCAGGGGAAAGTTGCTCGCGCCGAAGACCACCACGGGGCCGAGCGCATGCAGCATGGAGCGGATATCGGGCCGCGGAGCGGGCTTGCGGCCTGGGTCAGCCCGGTCGATGCGGGCCATGACCCACGAACCTTCTTCCACCACTTCCGCGAAAAGACGAAGTTGGCCGCAGGTGCGCGCAGTTTCTCCTTGCAGTCGGGGCTTGGGCAGAGCGCTCTCCTGCTCGGCGCGCTCCACCAGCGCATCCACGGCGCCTTCAAGCTTGGCCGCGACGGTGCGCAGGAACTTCCCTCTGTCACGGCCCGAGATCTGGCTGTAGCGGGCAAAAGCTTCATGGGCGAGGCGGGCCGCCAGATTTACTTCGTCAGGTTTTGCGGCGAAGAAGTCCGGCGGCAAGCTCTCGGCCGGTACGGGGATTCGTGGCCTGAAACGTTGGCCCACCGTCGCCGCCGGAACGGGATCCGATGATTGATTGTCCTGATATTTTCAAAACGTCCGCCCCTCCGCATAATTTCCATTCGGCTGCAAGGCGGCTAATAGTATAGCGATATCAGGAGCAAATCAGCGCCACTACCATTACCAGGCGGTCAGGGTGACACCGTCAACGTATTCCGTCATGCTGGCGCCAGTTTTGGCGATGTCCATCTGAAACTGCAGGCCCATATTTTCGCCCCACCCTGCCGGCAGCGCACTCGATGGAAACGCAATGTTCCAATTGTATGTCTTGTAATTGACCAGCCTGCCCTGCTGTTGTACTGGCGATGGTGACCGAGTCGTAGTGCTCGTAATTGTCTGGGGGTGCTGTGAAAGTTGAGCGTAAGGTGGTACCAGGTGTCGGGTTTGAAGCGAGTGCAGGCGACGCTGCTATGCGACCATTTGTGACGAGAGCGTCCCAGACATCCCAGACGCCGGCAGCGTAGTTGCATTGTGTCCCGAACATGAATTTGTTCCGGTGGCGAATTGGGTAATCTGCTTCTTGAACTGAAAAACATCGAATTCCAGTGCCTGCGCATATTGGGTATCGCTGGTGACGTTGAGCCAAAAATCCATTCTGAAGTGGGATACCGCATCATTGGCGCCGACCTTGTGCCACCACAACCCGTTGGTGTAGGCGCTGCCGCTGATATAAAATCGCGGCTGGCCCCGTCAACCGAGGGGCTGGTGATAAACGGAGAACTGGAATGGTGGCGGTTCCGGTCGCAACGCCGCCGCGCAGGTCACACATGATCCCCATCCAATAGCGCCGTTACTCCATTGTCCACGGCGACGGACTCGTCGATTTTCGAATAGCTATACATCTGGGCCGAAGCCAGACTTCGAGGTAACGAGCAGCAAGCAAAATAGGCCAGGACCTTCATTGCACACCCCTCAGAAATTAGTGAAGTAACCGCAGAAGGCCATTCTGCGGTATCAGCGCCGATCTGGTTTTCGGTGATGAGCGACTTATATCCACAGAACTATGCAGCCAGCAATGCCAGTGAAGCTTCACTATTGTCCGAGATAAACCAGCGTCCTGGCTTATCTGCCACCAGGTCTTAGTCATCTCTCGCCTTATTATCGGCGCGGGCGAGTGCTGTAAACTGTCGCCGCACGGAATGGCCCATCTCCAACCGGAGGTCTGAACGTGTCTGATTCATTCGCCAAAGAAATCACTCGCCGGGGGTTCATCGCCAAAGTTGGCCAGAGTCTGGCGGTAGCCAATCTTGCCGGAACGCTCCTGAAAAGCGCTGACGCGCTGGAAGTGCCGGATCCACCGGGAAAGAAATTAGGATGGGCGATTGTCGGCCTGGGCAGTCTGGCCATCAACCAGATCCTGCCGGCGTTTGCCAAATGCGAGAAGTCGAAGGTGGTGGCCTTTGTCAGCGGCCATCCCGACAAAGCCAACAAACTGGCGCTGCGTTACGGCGTGAACCCGAAGAATATTTACAACTATCAGAACTACGACACCATCCGGGACAATCCGGAAGTTGACATCATCTACATCGTGCTGCCCAACGGGATGCATGCCGAGTACACGATTCGCGGGCTCCAGGCCGGCAAGCATGTGCTCTCGGAAAAGCCCATGGCCAACACACCCGCCGACTGTCAGCAGATGGTGGACGCTGGACGCAAGGCCAACCGAAAACTGATGGTGGCCTACCGCTGTCGTTATGAACCTTACAACCAGGAGGCGATCCGCATGGCGCGGCAGCAGGAGCTGGGGCCAACCAAAGTCATTCTGGCCGATCACGGCTTCAACATCGGCGACCCCACGCAGTGGCGGCTGAACAAAACGCTCGCGGGCGGCGGATCGCTGATGGACATCGGCATCTATTCGTTGCAGGCAGCGCGCTACATAACCGGAGAGGAACCCAGCGAGATCAACGCTATGATGTACACCACGCCAGGCGACGTGCGTTTCAAGGAAGTGGAGGAGACGATAAATTTTCAGCTGCGATTCCCCAGCGGAATCCTGGCCAATTGCACTTCCAGCTACGGCTACTCGGGACAAAATCGGTATCGCGTAGTGACCACCAAGGGTTGGTTCGAGCTCGAGCCCGCGACCCAGTACACCGGCCTGCGCATGTATGTGCACCACGGCGAAACCACGGAAGAGCGCCTGCTCCCCGTGCGCGATCACTTTGCGCTTGAGATGGACCACATGTCCGGCTGCGTGATGGAGAACAAGGAGCCGCTTACGCCCGGCGAAGAAGGAGTGCGAGACTTGACCATCATGATGGGTATCTACGAAGCGGCCAGAACTGGGAAAACGATCAAGCTATAGAAAGGAAGGTTAACCATGAAATTATTTTTGATTCTCATCTGTCTCCTCTTCGTCTCGATGCCGCTGGCATATTCCGCGACCCAGACGCAAATCTTTCCCACATCGGCGGGGCCGGTCAAAATTACGCCGCTGAATCATGCCAGCACCCTCATTGAGGCGGGGGGAAAGATTATCTATCTCGATCCCGCCAAGCCTGCAAACTTTTCTGGGCAACCGAAAGCCGACCTCATCCTGATTACCGACATACACGGCGACCACATGGATCCAGATGCAATCAAGGAAATCAGCAAGGCCGGGACCGAGATACTGGCGCCGCCCGCCGTGGTCCAGACCGTGACCAGCGCCAAGCCCATTGCCAACGGAGAAACCAAAACCTGGCAGGACTGGACCATCGAGGCCATCCCTGCCTACAACCTGAAGCGCGGCCCCTCGCCGGGAAAACTTTTTCACGACAAGGGACGCGGCAACGGCTACGTTCTCACCTACGGTGGCAAGCGTTTCTATTTCTCAGGCGATACGGAAGGCGTTCCCGAGATGCGCGCGCTCAAGAACATTGATGTGGCGTTCGTGTGCATGAATCTGCCCTACACCATGCCACCCGACGAGGCTGCGGAGGCGGTCAAGGCGTTCCATCCCAAGGTTGTCATTCCATATCACTACCGCGGGTCCGATCTGGCTGTATTTCAGAAAGGATTGGAAGGGACGGGGATAGAGGTCCGCTTGCTGGATTGGTATCCGAAGTAGGAACCGCGACCCACCCTTTCGCACAGAACGCGAAGAGGGTGGGGCACCCCAGCGGCTCACTTTGCGCTCGGCACCGTGCTGCCGATAGTTTGCGGCCGCGTGTGCAAGGCATCCCGGATAAGTTGTTTCGCACTTTGCAATTCTTCGTCGGCCAACTCCAGCCGGGGCGGTCGCACCCGTGCATTTCCCATGCCGGCTTCGGCTTGCGCCAGCTTGATCAGCTGAACGAATTTGGGGACCGTGTCCAAGCGGAGCAAGGGCAGGAACCATCGGTACAGTTCGAATGCTTTTTCCGGCTCACCGTTGATGGCATAGTTGAAGAGTTCGACCGACTCTCGCGGCAGGGCGTTGGCCAAGCCGGCAATCCAACCCGTGGCCCCGACGGAAATCGCTTCCACGATCGCGTCATCCACGCCGACGAAAATTGCGAGACGATCTCCCAGCAGAGCCCGGATGGCGGCGACACGCCTGACGTCCGTGCTGGATTCTTTCACTGCTCCCAGATTTTCGTGCTCCGCCGCCAGTTCCTGAATTTGCGGGGGAAGAAAATCGGTGCCGTAAGCCACCGGGTTGTTGTACAGCATGCACGAAAGCGGAGTGGCTTCGAACACCGCCGAGACATGCGCCTTCATTTCGCGCCAATCGCCCTGATAGACGTAGGGTGGCAGCACCATGAGCGCGTCGCATCCTGCATCGGCCGCGGCTTTGGCCTGGGCCTCGGCTTCGGCGGTAGAGAGCGCGGAAATCGAAGCAACCACCGGGCCGCGGCCGTGCACGGCTTTAACCGCTGTCCGCACGATTGCGACTCTTTCCTCGAACGAGAGAGTTGCGCCTTCGCCCAAAGAACCCAGTACCACGACTCCGCTGCAGCCGTTGTCCAGCAGCCACCGGCAATGTTCGGCCAGGAAGCCGTGGTCGATCTGCAAGGCCTCATCGAAACAAGTGGTAATCGCCGGCATCACGCCTTTCCAGATCATCCGCGGCCTCCTGTGATTGCACCGTGCTCGACTTCCGAATTAGATGTTACGAGATTTTCGAAACGGGTGGGGAAAATGGGCGGCCGTATCGAGTCCTGCGACCAGCCAAACAAGAATCCGGCTGCGGGTCCGCAGATGCGGGCCTGGCACGGGCCCATTCCACAGCGAGTCTGCAATTTGGCGGCACGCCAGGAAGTGTGTTGAGCCAGTCGTGAGCAGGTAACATCTTCACACCGGCACACGATGGTTTCGGGAAGGGGCAAGCCTCGCAGTTCGGCGCGCAGAGCTAAATGTGCGGTCGAGCACGCGGGCGAACCTTCTCAGCTTCTCGCGTTCCGCGAACAGCGGCTGGGCTGCGGTCTCGCGGCCAGCGGCAGCGAGGCCCGCGATCTGGCCTTCGACCAGCGATAGCTCAAGGCCGCCGATGCCGGTGGGTTCGCCGGCACAGAAAATTCCCGGGACCGAGGTTTGCTGATAATCATCCACCTGCACCAGGTCATCCTGCACCCGGCATCCCAGCAGCATTGCCAGTTCGCTATTGGGCACCAGGTGAAATCCGCAGGCCAGGTAGTCGCACGCAATGGTTTTACTTTTCCCACTCTGCGAGATCACCACTTCCTCGATGGCGGCTTGCCCTCGAGCGGACACAGGCCAGGAATTGGCGCGCGAAGGGAATCCCCGAGAGTTGTTTTCGCAAAGATAATCCCTGGCGGATTTTTTCAGGCTGACGCAAAAGCGCCAGACCAAAACCGGCCAGAGACCTCCATGAAGCCTGCTCACTAATGATGGGGATTTCGGCGCCGTGCTGGCGCAAGTACGCTGCCACCGCCAGAAGCAGCGGGCCGCTACCCGCGACCACCACTCGTTTTCCCGCAATGGGGAGGCCGGATTTCACCATCGCTTGCAGCCCGCCCGCGCCCATGACGTTGGGAAGCGTCCAGCCGGGAAACGGGAGGAATCGTTCCCTGGCGCCGGTGGCCAATATCAATTTCCTGTATTTCAGTTCGAGAGCACCAGCCGGCCCTTCCGCCAGCAGAGTTTCCGGCTCAGGCTGATGAAACACCCGGCTCCCGCACAGCACGCTTGCACCGGCAGCCTGCAGCCGGGCGTACCAATGAGCGGCCTCGGGTGCGGTGTTTCCGGCCGCGCCACGCCAGATCTGTCCGCCGAGGGCGGGATTGTCATCCACGAGTCCCACCTGCGGCCCGCATTCCGCCGCGCATGCGGCCGCGGCGAGGCCAGCGGGGCCTCCGCCGACTACCAGCACGTCGAATTGCATTCTGGTTAGGCTACTCATCGGTCCTGACTTCCATGCCGGGCTGGCAAATTATCTGGCAAGAGCGGCAATGTAGCTGCCCGTTGACGGCCACGCGGCATTCAAAACAAATCCCCATCCCGCACAGCGGACCCCGCGTTTCTCCGCTGACAGATTTGCGACACGCCGCACCGGCCAGCACAACGGCCACTGCGACCGTTGCGCCGGGAGGCACAGCAATCGAACGCCCGTTAACGGTGACCGTGATCGGTTCAGGCATAAGCGTGCTCGGCCGGGACCCGAGACGGCAAATACGGCTCGACCGGGATGGCAGGATTTCTGCCGAGAACCTGATCGACCAGCAGCCGCGCGGTCGCGAGGGACGTAGTAATTCCCAGTCCTTCGTGGCCGGTGGCGAGAAATAATGTTGGGTCTCCTGGCCAGGGGCCGATGAGCGGAAGCTTGTCTGGAGTCGCGGCGCGGAATCCAGTCCACACTCTGATGGTGGACAGCTCCGCCAACTTCGGCATGTACTCCTGCGCGCGTCGCAGCATGCGAGCGAGAATGCCGTTATCGACTTCTCCGTGTTCCGCCCCGTACTGGCGCGATGAGCCTATGAGGATCTGCCCGGTCCTGCGGGGTTGCACATTGAAAGCCACGGAATCGGCGGCGGAGGAATGCGCGCTTTTCAGGTATCCCAGCTCAACCAGTTGGTGACGAACGAATCCAGGGTAGCGATCGGTAATCGCCAGATGGCCTTTCCGTTTTTTGACGCCCAAGCCCGGAGTAAGCGCGGATGCCCAGGCGCCGGCCGCGTTGACGATGGTAGCCGCGGAAAACTCCGTACCGTCGGCGAGGCGCACCACCCCTTTTCCGATCTGTGAAACTGAACTGCCAAGGTGGAGTTTCGCACCGGCCGCCTGGGCGCGTTCGATCAAGAAGCGTGCGGCGCAGGGAGGATACAACACGACGTCCTCGGGCACGAGCAGGCCGCCGGCCATGCCCTTGCGCAAATTGGGTTCGAGATGCTCCAGGGTCTGGGGATCGAGCACCTCGGTTACGATGCCCCGTTGGCCGTAGTAATTCTGCTTGCGCCGCACTTCGGCCATCTCCTCGTCGTCCGCTGCCACCCAAATCGTTCCGCAGGGTTCGTATTCGACGTCAGGAGGAAGCTCCGGACGCAACTGCTGCCAGAGTTGCTGCGAGTAGCGGGTGAGAGCAAACTGGGCTTCGGAGTCGTCCATGACGACGATGTGGCCCATGCCGGCAGCGGTGGCGCCGCCTCCAATCAACATCACGGTCGATGATTGCCACCCGCAGGCCCTGGCGGGTGCACTCTTCCGCGCAAGCCGCGCCGACGATGCCCGCCCCAACCACCACCACGTCGTAGGCGAGCGCGGTCATGGCTGAACGCCTGTCCGAATGCCCATGCAGAATGGATCGCGCGGGTCGAGGACCAGGTTCGCGTCTGCATTAACGAACGCAGAGCCCTTGATGCTGGGGTGGACCTGTCCGTCGCGCACCTTAATACTGCCTTCAAACACGCTGCCGACAATGCTTTCCTGTCTCCACACCTGGCCTTCGCGCAGCTTGCCGTCGGCATACAGGCACGCCAGCTTGGCGCTGGTCCCGGTGCCGCATGGAGATCGGTCATAAGCCTTGCCCGGGCACAGGACGAAATTCTTGCTGTTGACTCCGGGCTGTTGCGAGGGACCGAACAGTTCGATGTGGTCTATCTCTTCCCCGTTCGCGCCTGTGATCTGGTGAGCGCGCAATGCCTGGCGGATTGCCCAGGTATAGTTCGTTAGCGCTTCCACACTGTTGAGCACGAGTTCGTGGCCCTGGGCCTCGACCAGATAAAACCAGTTTCCCCCCCAGGCAACATCGCCGCATACCGGTCCAAAGCCCGGAACATCGACGGCGACCTTCGCCGCGCTGCGATAGCTCGGGACATTATTTACCGTCACTTCACCGCTATCGTGGAGGATGGCGCTTACCGTACCCACCGGAGTCTCGATGCGATGCTCGCCGGGCTTGATGCGGTCCATGTAGGAGAGCGTCGCGACCAGTCCAATGGTGCCGTGCCCGCACATGCCCAGGTACCCCACATTGTTGAAGAAGATCACGCCGGCGGCGCAGCTCGGGTCCACCGGTTCACACAACAGAGCGCCGACCATCACGTCTGAACCCCGCGGCTCATTCACCACGGCGGAACGGAAATCATCGTGTTCGGCGCGGAATCGTTCCAGACGAGCGCTGAGCGGCCCGATTCCCAGGTCAGGGCCGCCGCTGACTACCAGCCGTGTGGGCTCGCCGCCGGTATGGGAATCGATGGCTCGAATTCTTCGGACACGGCTGCTTGGTCATGAATGGTCGCGCTCTCGTACGTCCTTTATCGTCTCACAGCACGGCGCCGCTCGATAGCTTCGGCGGGCGAATGCAGTGGTTCAGTTTGGAGACCATGAACCACGAAGGGCACGAAGGTACACGAAAGAAACCCTGGAACACAAAGCCTTCGTGATACTTGGTGTCCCTCGTGGTTTATGCACTTGCCGTGTCATATCACGAAACTGACCCATTGCCCGGGCGAAGCCTGCAATCGTGCGCTAATGTATAGAATATCCGCTGGCGAGAGCAAGCCGGGCCGTCGAGACTCACCTGGCCAATCGAGAAAATGTAGCGTCGGCGTCCCGCCCTTGTCGGCAAGGCGGACGCTGCATCGGGAGACTTGATGAACATTGAGGGAGCGCGAATCTGTTGTTTTGCGGTTCTGATTGCGATCGCTTGGTGCCCGGGAGCCTTGCCGGCGCAGAAGACGCAGGCCGCGGGAAAGCCCGGCCGACATCGAGGGCCGGCGGAGCCAATCTGCTTTCGCTATTCGACGAGGAATGGCAGTACGAGCTGCGATCCGACCCCGAATCCGCAACATCGTTGGGGGACAACCGCTACAACGATCGTCTTACCGACCGGTCTCCGAAGTTTTATCGGTCCGACGAAGAAACCAGGCGCAAGTTCCTGGCCCGCTTCGAGGCCATTGATCCGGCTGGATTGTCTGCCCAGGATACGCTGAGCCGTGAGTTGATGATCCGAAACCTGCGCCAGGACATTGAAGGCGCGCGCTTCAAGCCCTGGGAGATGCCGGTCAACCAGATGGACGGCCCGCATCTCAGCCTGCTGGAGTTGGTGACGTTAACGCCTTTCAACAGCGTGAAGGACTACGACGATTACCTCTCCCGATTGCATCAGGTCCCCGGGATGCTGGAGCAAGTGACCGCCAACATGCGTCAGGGAATGAAAGACGGGTTGATGCCGCCCCGTTACCTGCTGGAAAAAGTGGTGCCGCAGACTCAGGAGATCGCCAACACCGAGGCTGACTCCAGCCCCTTTGCCAAGCCGCTGAAGACATTTCCTGCCGGCATTTCCGAGGCTGATCAGAAGCGGCTGCGCTTGGCGGTGCTGGCCGCGATCAATAGCGAGATTCTTCCGGCCTACAAGCGTTTCGTCGCCTTCGTGCGTGACGATTATGCGCCTCAAGGCCGCACCGAGCCGGGAGTATGGGCGCTGCCCGACGGCGCCGAGCGCTATCGCTTTCAAGTCAAACGCATGACGACCACCGACCTGACCCCCGAAGAGATCCACCAGATCGGACTCCAGCAGGTGGCCGAGACTGAGGCCGAGATGCTGGCCCTGGCCCACAAGCTGGGCTTTAAGGATCTGGCCAGCCTGAACCAACATATCAAGGACGATCGCAGGTTTTATGCGACTTCCGGTGAGCAAGTCCTGGACCTCTATACAAAGTACACGCGGCAAATGGAGAAGCGACTGCCCCAGCTCTTTGGACGCCTGCCGCAAAACAAGCTCGAGGTCATCCCCATGGACTCGTTTCGTGCCAAGAACGCGGTCCCGGCGGATTACATGCCTGGCGCACAGGACGGTTCGCGTCCCGGACATATCAATGTGAACGAGTGGGACCCGGAGCATCGCCTGACCCTGAACATCGAGGCCATCGCGTACCACGAAGGCGTGCCCGGACATCACCTGCAAATTTCCATCGGTCAGGAGTTGAAGGATCTGCCTGCGTTCCGCAAAAACGGGGACTACACCGCGTTCATCGAAGGCTGGGCGCTGTACTCGGAGCGACTGGGCAAGGAAATCGGCTTTTACGAAGACCCTTACAGCGACTATGGACGGCTCGAAAACGAGATGTGGCGCGCTATCCGGCTGGTGATCGATACCGGAGTCCACGAGAAGCACTGGTCGCGGGACCAGATGGTGGACTTTTTCCATCGCTACACCGCGATGGACGAGCCCAATGTGCAAACCGAAGTGGACCGCTACATAGCCTGGCCGGGGCAGGCGCTGGCATACAAACTGGGACAGTTGGAAATTTTGAGATTACGCGAACAGGCCCGGCAGAAGCTGGGCAGCAAATTCGATTTGCGCGCGTTTCACGATGAAGTGGTCGGCAGTGGCCCGCTTCCGCTGGATGTGCTGCGTACGGAGGTTGAGAATTGGATCGGCGCACAGGCCCCGCGGCCCTGACGTCTTCCCGCCTGTTGCCGAGTTCACGCGGATCGTCCGGTTGGTCGTCGCAACCAATTTGCATTTCAAGCGATGTTGCGCTTGAGCTTGGCCACGCGAGCTATGGCCGCAAACTCCACTCGATTGCGTCCCGCCTGTTTGGCCCGGTACAAGGCCTGGTCGGCGGCCTGGATTACATCCTCGACCGCGCGAATTCCCGCCCTGGGTTCAGCTACTCCGATGCTGACGGTCACCGAGATTTCGGTGCTCGGGGTTCCATCGCTGAGCCGGTCAGTGCGGGTTGTCCTTCTGGGCGCGGGAGCACGGCGCGCCTTCGTCCGGCGTTCAGAGCTTCGCCGGTCGTGGCCGCGAAAATCCTGTCCGCGAGAATCCTGGCTCTGGACTGCCTGACCTGACGCCCGCCGGCGTGCTTCCGGAGCGCGGCGGCGTTCCTGTTCTGCGCGCACGCGGAAAGTGGAAACTTCGATTACGGAGCGGAGCAGCTCCAGGTGAGGCATCGCGTCTTTGGCCGTCTTCCCCGGAAACAGGATGGAAAATTCTTCTCCACCCACGCGATAAGCTCGGCCACCCCCGGTGACGCCGGCGAGTTTGCCTGCCACCATGCGCAGCACCTCGTCGCCGGTCTCGTGCCCGTAGGTGTCGTTGAATCTTTTAAAGTGATCGATGTCCACGACGGCAACCGCATACGGTCCTTCAAGATGAAACAGTGCGTCATTGAAAGCGCGGCGGGCTGGCAGGGTAGTCAGTTCGTCGTGGTAGGCCAAAAAGTAAGAATTCTCGATGATGGAACTAATCAGAATCAGCCCTGCGGTCGCCACGTAAGCGGTTGCCGCCGGTCCTACCGCCCCAACCTGAAAGGAAAGAAACGCCGCCAGCAGCGCCCATAGCAGGCCGCTCTCCGTGGGTTGGCGATAGAGCAGGAAGCGCACCAGCAGGATCCCGAAGGCGGCGGCGAAGGCCAGAACGGCCAGGGTAGGGAGGGGCGTCCCGGAAAAGTGCCCGAGAAACCGGGGATGCAAGAACCCGGGGGCGATGGTTTCTCCAGGGCGGCAAATGATGGCGACAAAAACCGACTCGAAGAACAACAGCGCCAGCCGGGGCAGAATGGCCGGGAAAACCAGTCCTCGTTCGCGAAATACGGAGAAAGCAACAAAGTTCAGCGGCAGCAGAAAGGCAACAGCTTCGAGGGCGATCCGGCCGGGTCCGGCGGAAGCGATGCGGCCCGAAGAAAAAAATTCCAGGGCGCGGTGGCCCAGAAACAAAGTAGCGAGCACAAACAGGATGCGGCTGGAATGGAAGCGCCAGGCCAGCAGCATGCCGGCGCCAAATACAGCATAAAAGGAAAACACCACGGCAGCGGCTGGAATAGTGCCGAAGGCACCGCGAAAGACCACACTGGCCGCCAGCAGGAAGATGCCTCCCGGCAGGACCAGAGATCTGAGCGTTTTTGGGCTCCAGAAATTCACGCCCCAGTAAATTCCTTTCGGCTGCGTATTGGTTTGGGACAATTATCCGCCTTATCGCCGGAGCCGGGAAGGGCAATTGAGTGACGGGGCAGGTTCCACGAAGGCCGTGCCAGTTCCCTTTCTGCCCGCAGTTCCGTTGCCGGAAAGCAAGACCTTTGATCAGTGCTGAATAGTTTCTCCCGGCTGGCTTCCTGACTAAGATCAGAGCAGTTCAAATTAGATTGATCTTATGCGAATTCTAGTGGCGGAAGACGACGCAGCGCTGGCCAGTTTCGTAAAAAAAGGGTTGGAGTCTGAACACTACGCGGTGGACGTTTCCGGCGATGGTGAGCAGGCGCGCGCCATGGCGGGCGAACTGGACTTCGACCTGGTGGTTCTCGACCTCAACCTGCCCCGGCTGGACGGAGTGGCCATCCTGCGTTTTCTGCGCACCCGTAAACCGAGCATACCGATTCTGGTGCTGACCGGGCGCACCCGGGTGGAAGACCGGGTGCAATGCCTGGACCTGGGTGCGGACGACTATCTGGGCAAGCCGTTTTCCTTCTCCGAACTGTCGGCGCGCATCCGGGCCCTCATGCGGCGCAGCCACCTGCCGGCAGAGTCGGTGCTGGCAGTGGACGATTTGAAGCTGGACCGGGTGGAACGCCGGGTGGAGCGGGCGGGCCGGCGGATTGAGCTGACCTCAAAAGAATTTTGCCTGCTGGAATATCTCATGCGCAACGCCGGCCGCCGCATTACCCGCGCCATGATCATCGAGCACGTGTGGAATCTCTCCTTCGATACCTGCACCAACGTGGTCGATGTTTACGTCAACTACCTGCGCCGCAAGGTGGACGATGGCTACGGCAAGCACCTGATTCATACCATCCGCGGAGTGGGCTACGAACTCAGCGCACGCTCAGATCGAGGGACAGCCACGGGAACAAGCGCGGAATCATGAGGCTGAAGATCATGGAAAATCCATCGGCGGCGGCTATCGGCGAACCTCGCCAGTTGGTCGCCGATCTGTTTCACCAGCTCAGCCAACCCCTCACCACCTTGTGTTGCTCGCTGGAGCTGGCGCAGCTCCAGAACCCGACCGCGGAACAGTATGGCGAAATCGTGAGCCGGACCCTGGAACAGGCCGAGAAAGCGTCGTGGCTGGCCACCGCCATTCGTGAGTTATTTGACGCCGGCCAGGCCGGAGGGGATGGCGAAGTTCTCGAGCTCCGCTGGGTGGTCGAGGATGCAGTCACGGATCTGCTGCCCGTGGCGCACTCGGCCGGAGTGCAGGTCTGTTATTCGCCTCGCTCCCCCTGTCCGGTGCGGTTCGATGCGCAACGCCTGCGCCAGGCGCTCTTTCATCTGCTCGCATTCGGATTTGCCTCGGGCGGCCCCGGCGCAGTGCTGAAGATCGAGGTGGAAGAGCGTGGCGCCGAAGCCTGGTTGACCCTGATCCTGTCGGGCCACGGCGAATTCGATGGCGCATCGCCCCCTGGGCCGAATCACGACCACTTGCCGGATGATATGGCGAGGCGGTTGGGACTGGGCATCGCGCGCGCCATCTTCGAGGCCGCCGGCGGGAGTTTCCGCCTGCACCGCGGAGCCGACTGTCTGAGCGTGGAAGTTGGGCTTCTGCGTGACGCCACCCGGTCGTCGAGCTGTGCTCAACCCGGCCGCTGAAGGTGCCTCTCCCTGCACCGGTCCGCAGCGGCCTACACATCCAATCCGATCGATCGCATAAGCTCCAGGCCGTTGCTCCTGGTGACCACACCCTCGCGCAACCTGTAGTCGAATCGCATCCTTCCATTTTCGAACTCATCCTGGAAGTGGAGGTTGTGCAGATAGCCATGCGGCAGGCCCCCGATTTCAGTGAGCGCCAGATCGTGGGTGCTGATCAGTCCAACGGCTCCGCGTTCGACCAGCGCCCGCACCACGCCTTCCGCGCCGATTCGGCGATCTTTCGAGTTGGTGCCTTGCAGCAACTCATCCAGTAAAAACATCAGCGCCGGCTCCCCGCCGGCCAGGTCGAAGATCTTGCGCAGGCGGGTGATCTCGGCGTAGAAGCGCGAGCTGCCCTCCTGCAGCGAGTCGTTGATGCGGATGCTGGCCCCCAGCCGTAGCGGGGTGAGCCGCAAACTTCGCGCCCGTACCGGTGCGCCGGCCATGGCCAGGACTACATTGATTCCCACAGACCGCAGCAAGGTGCTCTTGCCCGACATATTGGAACCGCTCACCAGCAGCACGCGGGTGTCTCCACCCACACAAACGCTGTTCCGGACACAGGTTGCCGAGGGCACCAGGGGGTGGCCGATCTCGGTACCATCGAAAAACGCGGCCCCGGCCACGAACTCAGGGAAGGGGTCGGCAGGATGTTCGTAGCTGTAGGTCGCGAAAGAGAGGAGAGCTTCGATTTCACCAATCGCCGTCACCCAGCTCCGCACTGCGTGCCCGTGAGCGCGGCGCCAGCGTTCGGCCGCCAGTGCCACCTGCACTGAATACATGAAGGGAGCGTCCAGAGTGCGTACCAGGAAGTGCTCGCGGGAATCGATCAGATCGACGATGGTGTTCAGTCGAGCCAGGGCCCGCGAACCGGGCAGGTGATGGGACAGGAGCTCGCGCTGCAGCGTCTGCAGTCGCGGCGACTGAAAGCTGTGGCCTTCGAGTCGCGCCAGCAGTCCAGAGAGGAGTTCCAGGCCATGGAAAGTCTGTTCCGCTCCATGCAGGACCTCCGCCAGGGGATGGCGCAACCTGTAGGTCAGCACAGCTTCAAGAATCACCACCAAGACCAGGGGAGTGGCCATCCCCCAGAAGGCCCAGATGAAAACGCAAGCGACCGCGCCGGCAGCCAATGCCGGGGCCAGCCAGCGCAGCCCTGGCGGATCCATGCGGTTCGGGGCCTCCGCCCATCGCATCAGGGCCTCGGGATGGACCCCGACTTTGGCATCTTCCCCCAGTACCGCCAGGTCTTCAGCGAGGTCGAGTTGCGCCCGAAGTTCAGCCACCGCAAGCTGCCGTTCCCGGACCTGCTCGAGAGGTGAAGGCGCCAGCAGCCATTGCGCCAGCGTCTCCTCACCCATGCGAGTGCGCGCCGCGGAAAGCAATTCGAACAAACCACCCCGGCGGAACAAGTCGAGATCGGAGGCATAGACATGATGAGGATCGTCGAAGCGCTCTCCGGTTTGCCCTGTGCCCGCCCACTGGTCAGCCATCCGGGCCAGTCCCTTGCGATAGTAGGCGGCAGCACGTTGCGCCAGGTCGAGAGCGCGCAAGACCTTCGAATGATAAGCCGTAACCGCAACGAAGAGCAGCGCGGGAGCCAGCAACCAGGCCAGCGGGAACGTCTGCCCGCGGAGCGACACCCATGCCATGGCTGCGGCCACAATCACCAGCGCCAGGCGAAGGTTTCCGAGCCGAATGTGAATTTTCTGCTGCCGCGCGGCGCCGGCCTCACGCGCTTTGAGACGCTGCTCGTATTCCTCGGCGGCAGACACAGCCTTGAGGATATATCAGCGCCAGGATCGTGTAGGGCGGGCGCCCTCGCCCGCCGCCTTCCTCTGAGAAGCCCCATCCATTTGGGCGGGCACTCTTGGACAAGTGCGAGCCTTCGGACTCTTGGTTCGGCCGCGACGGGCGTGGACGCCCGTCCTCCATTTTTGGATTGAGCGTTTCTGGCAGATTTCCCACTTCAGTCCTTCTCCTGAGAGTGGGAAAGATTTCCGCGCAACAGGCCCATCTAATCTCCCACTAATCTCCTTCTTACCTCACCGGCTTCAAATCACAGCATGCCCGATTTGCTCGAGCCTCCGGCTTCGGAACTACGGCCTGGCGGACGGTTTAGAACGGAGGCCCCATGACCGAAGCAGGCCTGCGGGCTTTTGCCGGCTGGCAGAACGATGATGAACGCGAGCGGCTGCTGGTGGAACAGCTGCCGCAGGTCCGTTACATCGCGCGCAGGATTCACGACCGTCTGCCCCGCCACGTGCCCCTGGAAGATCTGGTGCATGCCGGCGTGCTGGGGTTGATTGATGCCCTGCAGAAGTTCGATCACAGCAAGCATGTCCAGTTCGGGTCCTATGCCAAGTTCCGTATCCGGGGGGCGATCCTGGACAGTCTGCGGGAGATGGACTGGAGCCCGCGCGATCTCCGGCGCAAGGCCCGGCGCCTGGAGGAAGCCAACAATGCCCTGCGTTCGTCGCTGGGACGCAATCCCAGCGAGCCCGAGCTGGCAGCCGAACTGGGCATCGATTTGCGCGGCTTGCAGCTTCTGCTGGGAGAAATTTCCGGACTCGAGATCGGCAGTCTGCGCATCGAGTCGCCGCGCGACGGACGGGAAGAAGACCTGTGTGAATATCTGCCGGACGACTCGGAAGAAACGCCGCTGTTTCTTTGTTTGCGCTCCGAGATGAAGCATCTGCTGGCGCGGGCCATCGCCGAGCTGCCGGAGAAAGAGCAGCAGGTGCTCGCGCTTTACTACTACGAAGAGCTGACCATGAAGGAAGTCGGGATCATCCTGGGAGTGGGAGAGTCGCGAGTTTCACAGATTCACTCCATGGCGGTGATCCGCTTGCGTGCCCGGCTGGCCGAAGTGGGCGAGGGCGGCCCGGATCCCCAGATTGCGAAAGGGGCGGTGGGCGGAGCGTGAGCCGGCTGGAGGTCCGTTCAAGCTCGTTTTCGAGGACGGACCGGCCGCTACGGAGACTACAGGTAACGGATGCAAGCGAACGGATAAAAGCAGAGTTTCGGCTGGGCCAGGACAAGCAGTTGCCGGGCGAACCAGAGGAGGTTTCACGGCTTATTAAAGGTTTCTAATCAGCCGCCGATACTTGAATTGCAGGGCATTTCAAGCGGAGGAAGAGAGCGCATGAGCATTGAGACGAACGCACCAACCAGCGGAGGGGCTGAAGCAGGAGGGTCAACCCACCAGAGTTCAATGACACAGACCGGGACAAACCGCGCCCAGGACCACGCCCAGGGGCCTCCGGAAAGGCAATGGGCCAGCCGGTTAGCCCAGGCTGGCCCGCCGGAGGTCCGGAGCGAGCGCATAGCGGCGATCCAGGCCGCCATTGCCAACGGAACCTATCAGGTTTCGGCGGAGCAGACCGCGGAAGCGATCCTTGCCGAACATGTCGTCCGAGACGAATCCGCCGCCTAGCCAGCGAAGCGCAGGTGCCAGCGATTCGCAATGTAGGCGCGAGCGTCCTCGCTCGTGCTGCAGCCATCGCGGACTACGTGGGGACAGCCGCCCCCGGCTGCGGAGCGAACCTCCGCCAGGTTTTTGATCGTCGTAAAGAATCGCAGGCCCTGCGAGTTCAGGCCACAAGCACACCGATCCAAGCGAGCAGGACGCTCAAGCCTGCATCCACTTCCAGGTTGCATTCAAAGGTTAGGTTGAAGCTTGGTTCATTACTTCATTGACTTTTTGCAGCAGGGCAGCGGCGGAGAATGGTTTGGGAAGATAGAACCATCCGGGCTTCTGAAATCCGTTTCTGGTAACCGAATTCTCCGGATAACCCGAGATGAAGATGATCCTGAAAGCATGCCCCAGGGTCGCTAACTCAAACGCCAGGTCGCGGCCATTGCGGTCGGGCAACACCACATCAGTGAGCAGGAGTTGCACCTCCTCCCGATGAGCGAGGAAGGCTGGTACCGCCTCCGCAGCATTTCGCGCAGGCAACACCCGGTACCCGGCAACCCGCAGGATTTCGCAAGCCACCTCGCGAACGAAGGCCTCATCTTCCACCAGCAGAATGGTTGGAATCGGACGGTTCGGTACTGCGATTGGAGAAGCGCAAACCGATGGTTCGGCTCCGCGGTTGGAGTCTGCCGCCTGCATGTTTCACCCCTCTGGGGGCATGATGCATTTGCCCTTCCATTCTTCTGCCGGCCAACCTTCCCCGCACGGCACGCTGATGGGCCACGAGTTATACGCTGCAGAGTGGAAATTGGCACGAGACCGGGAACCATGATTGCGCGGTCGTTTCGGGACGACGGGCGAATTTTCGGGAAAGACTCGGGAGGCCAGCCCGCACCAGCAAAGCCTGGCACCGACCTGAAGACCGCTACGGTCGCGTCAGCACCGTCTCGTAGGGATCGAGTACGACCTTGCGTGTGCCCGCAGGCGCCGCCAGGCGGAAGCTGGTTTCCGGCCCGTCGGCGAACACCTGGCCCAGCAGCACATTCTTTCCCGCCAGCACGGCATACACCGGCACCAGGGTCACCAGTTCTTTCGGCGCGTCCTCTTGCGCAATCGTGCCCGCGACCACCGCAGTCCCGGACTTTTGCAGGTACTTCACGGACTGCAATTTCAGATGAGGAAGCGCCGTGCCATTGATCCATCCCTCGTAGAACCAGTCCAGCGATTTGCGTCCTTCATAGCGCAGCGACGGGGGCAACTCTTCTTCGAATACCTGAAGCAACTCGCGGGTATTGATGGCCCTCTCCTGGAAGCGTTCTCTGACCTGGTTGAGCGCACGCAAAAAGGGAGCATCCGCCTGTGCGTCTGAAAGCTCTGCGGAACGACCGCTGCTCTTCTGGGCGGCGTCGCGCAGCATGTAGCGCAGCATATGGAAAAGCCAGGTGCCGCGGCCATAGCTGATGGCCTCATATCCCTCGGGAAAGTGAGAGCAGTTGAGCCGGGTGCCGAAAGTGACTGGACCCGCGTCCGCCAGAGGAGAGCCCTCTTTGTTCTTGACCAGAAGGTTCTCGCGGTATTTCTCCATGACCGCATGAAACTGCTGCGGCGAGCTGGACTCGAGCAGCAGCAGGGCGCTGTAGTTGGCCAGGGCCTCGAAGACCCATTGATCGCGGTAGCTCTTCCAGTACAGGAGATCGCCCCACCATTGATGAGCGGTCTCGTGGGCAATCACGTTATCGCTCAGGATCTTGGCCACCGGACTCATATGCAAATGCGCCTTTTCCTGCGGCGTGAGGAAGGAAAAGCTGGAGAGGAAGATAAGCGAGGGCCATCCCTGACTGACATCGCCGGGCATTTGGGTGAGCGCCAGGCTGGAATAAGGGTAGGGACCGAAGTGCCGGGAAAAGAACTCAACCGCGCGCGCCGACGTATCCGCGACCGCCTGCGCATTGCGCGCCGGAGATGGCGGAGCCGTGTTCAGCGTGACCTCGTCGGTGGCGTGAGCTCGCGGGAAGGGCGCCAGGGGTGGAGGCAAAACCAGCGCCTGGGTCGTGCCTTGCGGGAAAGCTCGCTCCACCCCCGAGGCCGCGTAGGCTTCCACCACTATCTTGCCCGCCTGCGCCTCGACCCGTGAGTACTTGCCCAGGTTAAACCCGGCAATCGGCATGGGACGGTCCGAAACCCAATGGCTCGATTGTTCCCCTGGCGGCAGGTCGGCAGGAGCACCCACAATTCGCTTGCCGGTCGCGAGCAGCGTCCAACCCGCGGGATAGCGGAATTGCAAATCGAACTTCGCCATCTCCAGACCGCGGTTCGGATACCAGGTTCCGCGGGCGCCTACGTACAGCAGCCCGGCCCCGGCCTCGGAGAGTACCTCGCCGCCATACACGAAGTGCAGGGCAATCTGTTCACCGGCACGCAGTGGCTGGGGAAAGATGACGGCAACCAGGTCATTGCCGCGGCGCGCCAGTTGCGTACCTTCGAGCGCCTGGTTGTGAATGAACTCCAGCGGGCGGCCGTCTGCCTCGACCTTGCTGATCTGGAGGAAGCGGGACAATTCGAAGAGCACGGCGCGCTGCCCGCCCTGCCGTACTTCCAGTTGCTCGAAGGCTTCGGCATCGAGCCGGGTGGGCGGCGCTACGTGAACCTGGATCTTGTACTGCGAAACGCTGACCGCCTCGGGCTTCGCTTCTTCTCCCATGACGCCGGCGGCGTCGCCGGAACGGCCGCCGGGCTGACCCAGGGCGAAAGCGCTCCACACGTCGTAGTAACTTTCACCGCCGATCGACTTCTGTTGGCCGGCCCAGATTTGTTCCGCCGCCAGGGAGTCGAAGTAGAGATCAAAAGTCCCGAGCGTCCGTCCCTGAAGCCGCGCATGCAGCATGCGGTCATCGTCGGCGGGCAGTTTGGATTTCGCGGGTGCTGCGCCTTCCGGCCCGGATGTAGGCAGGGAATTACTGAAGCTGAGAAGCAGCCGCAAAGCGTCGAGCTGAGCCAGGTTGTGGGCGGCGGAGTCCCATTGGGTCAGAAACTCCTGCGCGTCCTCGGCCGGACGGAGCGCTGGCTGCAACTCGGCAAAGGTGTTGTCATTGAACCGAAAATATCCGGTGACAAACTTCTCTTCCAGGATGGCCGCCCCGGTGAAAAGCGTCATGGAGGCCCGCTCTGCCTGGTTGCTGGGAATCAGCAGCACTTCGCCCTCGCCTTCAAAAAAAGCCCCGGTGACGTGACCGGCGACGTCTTCGGTGAAAGCGATGGTGCCATCGTCAAAGGTGATGTGAAAGGCGGCGCGCTCCAGCGTCACATCGCGGATGTGATACACCCGCGATTTGTCGAGCCCCACGCTGCGCAACCGCAAATAGAGGGCTTCCGCGGAGTGTTCTGGCGGGCTGGAGGCTGCAGCGCTGGAAGGCGGCGCCGGGGCAACCGCTGGAGCCTGCGCGCTGCTGGGCGGCGCCGCAAACAAGCCCAACGCCAGCGAACAAAGCGCCAGCGCCTGCAGTGGAATAATTCTGATTACCTTGGTCACGTAGGCTGGGTTTCACCCCTGTTGCTAGAATGCGCCATAGTGCGGCCTTCTGTCATCTTCCTGCTATTATCGGGCCTGTTCCTGGGCGCAACCGGCGCTTCTGCGGAAGTGATTCGCCTGAAAAACGGCCGCGCCATCTACGCCGACCAGGTCCACGAGAACGGCTCCCACCTGGAGTATGAAGTCGGCGAAGACTCTTACGCAATTCCGAAATCATTGGTCGAGCGTGTCGAGGCCGGGGGAATCCGTCCGGAGCGGGCCTCCTCCGCCGGCAAGGGTTCCGGGGATGTTCCTTCACTAACGCCTGCCGACAATATGAAGGGTGAGCCGGGGGTCAGCAGCAAGATCGTCCACGACGGCAAGGTGGACGGCGACGCGCTGGCCGCGATCGAGCAACAAGGCAACGGGCCTGTGACCGCCGCCGCCTATTTCATCGCCGGCAAGCACGAGATGGAGCAAACCAATTTCAGCAAGGCGCGGACCTATTTTGAAACCGCGTTGCGCTTTGACGGTCAGAATCCCACCATCCTGAATTACTATGTCGCGCTGCTGCTGCGCACCGGGAACGCGGTTGAAGCCTTGCCCTACGCGGAACGCGCGGTGCGAATCGCGCCCGATTCGCCCGACACGCTGGCCATCCTGGGCTATGCGCAGTATGCCAGCGACCGCAATAAGGACGCCATCCGCAGCTGGAAACGGTCTTTGCAGCTTCGTCCCGATGCCCAGGTGCAGAAATATCTGGAGAAGGCGGAGCGCGATGCCAGCGCGGAGTCGGAGTACACGCAGAACGAAAGCAGCCATTTCACCCTGAAATATGAAGGCCGGCAGACGCCCGAGTCGTTGCGCCGCGATCTGGTTTCCACCCTGGAGTCGCATTATGCCGACCTGGTGCGCGATCTCGGCGTGGCCCCGCGCGGCAGCATTGCCGTCATCCTCTACACCGACCAGACTTTTTTCGACGTCACTCAGTCGCCCTCATGGGCGGGGGCGGTCAACGATGGCAAGCTGCGCGTTCCGGTCAACGGGATGAGTTCGGTCACTCCCGAGCTGTCACGCGTGCTGAAGCATGAACTGGCGCACTCTTTCATCAACCAGCTTTCCGGTGGGCGCTGTCCGCAGTGGTTGAACGAGGGCATCGCGCAGGCCATGGAACCGAAATCATTGTCGTCGCGCGGACGCCGCCTGGCCCAACTCTTCAAGGCGCAACAGGAAATTCCCTTCAACGCGCTGGAGGGCAGCTTCATGCGCTTTTCGGGCCTGGAGGCCATGCTGGCCTATGACGAATCTCTGGCCGCGGTGCAATTCATCATCGACACCCAGGGCATGAGCGAACTGCAGCGCATCCTGCAACGGCTGGCTGAGGGGAGTTCCACCGAATCCGCTTTGCGCGCCACCATCCACGACGACTACGGCCAGCTGCAGACTGATGTCGGCAAGTATCTGAGCAGCCAATACGGCGACTAGCGGACGGGCGGGTGCAACAGAGGGCTGCCCCACCCTTCGTGGTTTTCGAAGGGTGGGAAACCACGCGGACCTGGATCATCAAGATTCATCGCTGTGGCCCGTAAGGGCATCGAGGTTCCGGCAGCCTTGCCAATCGCTCGGCCCGCGAGGAGTAGCACGACGCTAGGAACCGCTCTTCGCGGCCCGCCTGTGCTCTATCCACCATAAATGTTGGTATTCAGGAATTCATTGCGGAACTTCCCCCGCGGATCGTAGTGCTTCAGCAGTTCCTGATAATCCGGCAATTTCGCATAGAGCGCCTTCAGCCGCGATGGCGCCATAGTAAAGAGCTTGGCCCAGTGCGGCCGCGCGTCAAAGGGCGCCAGTTGTTCCTCGATCACCGGCAATAGCTGTTTGACCGCAGGCCATTCCGGTTTCCACGTGAAGTGAATCGCCAGGGATGGCCGCTGGTAGGCAGTGCTCATCCAAAGATGGTCCGCCTCGATGGTGCGCAACTCCGAGATAAAAAGATGGGGCCCGACGCGGTCCCGCAGCTTTTCCACCGCAAGAATGGCTTCATATCCCCGGTCGCGGGGGACAAAAAACTCGCTTTGCAACTCCGCTCCGCTGCTGGGCGTGAAGTTGATGCGGAAATGCGGCAACCGTTCGTACCACGGCCCCGGAATCCCCATTTGCTCGGTGCAATTTTCCGCGGAGTGGCCGGCCAGCGGGTGAAGTTTCTGGGTTGCGAGCTTCGCCCCATAAAATTCCGGCGCGAATTCGAAAGACTCCCCGGGTTCGACACGCCGCTTGATCCAGACCTGAGTGGCGCGATGATTTTGCCAGTCGGTGAAGAGACTGACGCTGTAGGCGCTGGAAAAAATATCTTCAAGATGTTTCTCCAGTTGCGCCAGAGAGAGATTTTCGTAAACCACCTGCCTCACCTGGAAGGTTGGCTGCACCTCGAGCGTGACCTTGGTGACGATACCCAGCCCGCCCAGAGCCACCACTGCGCCGGGAAACCGGTCGCCGTCCTTTTGCCGGGACAGAGTTACGACCTCGCCATCAGCCGTGACGATTTCCATCGCCGAGACGGCCGTTGACAGGTTTCCATTCTTGCTGCCCGAACCATGAGTGGCAGTGGCGCATGCGCCAGCGACGGAGACATGGGGCAACGAGGCCAGATTGTGCACGGCAAAACCCTGGCCATCGATGTACGGCGCAAGCTGGCCGTAGGTAACACCCCCGCCGACGGTGACAGTGCGCGACTTTGGATCCAACGCAATCTGGTCGAGAAGCTTCAGGGAGATTTGGTTCTCCCGGCTGTCGGCGATCCCGTTGAAC
Organism: Terriglobia bacterium; assembly: GCA_963699935.1. Taxonomy (GTDB): domain Bacteria; phylum Acidobacteriota; class Terriglobia; order Terriglobales; family Acidobacteriaceae; genus JAIQFF01. The sequence continues at coordinate 105,191 of CAVOVU010000003.1, read as the reverse complement.
GAATGGCGCGCGCCCAGCGCCTTCAGCTTGCTGCACTTCTTTACGACCTGCTGGACTTCCTCCAACGTCCTGGGAAGATGCAACCGGTCGGTACTGTATTGGTAGTTGCCCGACCAATTCGTCCGGGCTGCGGGTTGTTGCTCACCATTCACCAGGCGGGACAATACGCCGCCGGTGATAAGAACGCCAGAAGTTTTCAGGAACTGTCGTTTGTCCATAGTGCCACCGTTTCGCAATGATATATGGAAACTGAATCCACGTAGGCCCGGACGCCTCGTCCGGGCAGGCGAGCGCAGCTCGCCAGAGGTTTGGATAATCCAAGGCTCGCCGGGCCCTGCCCGGGCACCCGCCCCTGCGCGGGTCGAAATGCTTTTAGTTGATTTGGATCAGGTCGCCGGAGCCCGGCCCGACCGCGGCCGGTGCGGGAAACTGCGGCGCGCGCCACGAGTCAAACACCGACACCTGGTGGACGCATGAAACCGTGCAATTGGGAGCGCAGGTTTTTTCCGAAAGATATTCGCGTCGAATGTCATCGACGGTGTACTTCTCCAGGGGAACGGCGGGGTAGCCGCGCTGCTGCGAGCAGTAATGGACCAGGCCGTCTTCGCAAATGTAGAGATAGCGCGCGCCCGCCCGGCAGCGCCATTGATTGGGACGCCCTTGCGCGATGTTGTCCTGGAAGCCGTTGATGCGGGTGAAGCTGCTCTTCTCCATCGACTTCATTTCGTTGTACACCCGCCGCTCCTCATCATTCAGCGGCTGCAGTTGCCCCGACCCGTCGTGAATGATGCCGATGGTGGAGCTGAAACCCAGGCCCAGGGCGCGCTTGCCGATGGTGAGCGCGTCTTGCGGATTTTTCACCCCGCCGCCCACCACGGAATTGATGTTCACGTGGAAATCGGCATGCTCGGCCAGCAGTTCGAGCTTCTTGTCCAGCACCTTCAGACTTTTTTTCGAGACCTCGTCCGGAGTAACGTTATCGATAGAAATTTGCAGCCACTCCAGACCGGCGCGGTTGAGGCGCTGGATCCGTTCCGCCACCAGCAGATAACCATTCGTGATCAGTCCGGCGATCATGCCGCGTTTGCGAATGCGCCGGATGATTTCATCGAGCTCGGGATGAAGCAGAGGTTCGCCGCCGCTGATGGTAATGACTGACGTTCCCAACTCGGCAAGCTTGTCCACCCGTTGAAACATGGCCTCGGTCGGGACCGGCTTGGAGAAATCGTCATACTCGTTGCAGTACTCGCAAGCCAGGTTACAGCGCCGAATGGGGATGATATGCGCCAGCAGAGGATGGTCGGTGGAGGCAAGCGCGCCCGCGATCATGCGCGCACCCCGCAAGTTGCGGTGCAACGCCTTTATGCCGCGGCGCACTGTGGTTTGGGCAGAAGCCATCACTATTATTAGAGCATAGAGGTGCCCGAAGTGCACCGATTGGGCAGCGTTTGGTGCCATTCGTCAAGTGAATGGAGAATCTGAGAACCGGGAACTGTTAACTGCAAACTGATTTTCATTTCAAGCTGACAACCCCGGAACGCAAGAATGCCTCACGGCAGACCAGTCAGGAAATCAACTCGTGCCCGGCAGACTGCAGCGTCTTCAACGCTGACTCCGCAAATTCCTCTTTCACCAGCACGTAGTCGGTATCAAAAGTGGAAATGGCAAAAATAGGGATGCCGCTTTGAGCCAGCGGGTCGATGACAGAGGCCAGAATACCGGTCAGCGAGAAGGGGAACGGTCCTTCGAGTTTGAAACAAATCCATGGCAATTCGCATTTTGCATTTTGCGGAGCTTGATTGACAGGGCAGACGATGGAGAGTTCTTCGGAGGTGCGGGTTACGCAGACCAGAGGCGTATCCACCATTCCCGCCGGAACCGGAGCATTGGGCGCCAGGCGGCAGATGGCGAAGGTGGCGGGCAGGCGTCGAAATTTCAGCGGCATGGTGGTCTCCGGGAACGGTCCCTTCGACTTCGCTCAGCGCAGGCTCCGAACCCGTCCCCACACGGTCTCAGGTAGTGCCTGCGGCTCTTTTCACCGCAGCCCTGGCCAGCAGGCGGGTTGAATCCAGGGTGGGCAATGACGATGAATCGGGTGTGACCAGCAGCGGAATCTCTGTACACCCCAGAACTACGGCATCGCAGCCCTGGTCGCCCAGGGTCCGGATTACCTCCTGAAAATATGACAGAGAACGTGCCGTGAACTGGGCGTTCACCAGTTCGTCCATGATGATCTGATTGATTCTCTCCCGCGCCTGCGCTTCCGGGATGCGGTGTTCAAGGCCGGCGGCTCTCAACTTCTCCGGATAGACGGGCCCCTCCATCAGATAGCGTGTACCCAACACGCCGATGCGCTTGAAGTGGCTCCGCCGGGCTTCGCTCGCAACCTCTTGTGCGATGTGCAGCCAGGGGCGCGGGGAGCGCTGTTCGACCAGATCGAAGGCCTGGTGAATGGTATTGTCGGGACAGATGAGGAAATCGGCGCCTGCCGCGGCCAGCTTGTCAGCCGACGAGAGCATCAGATCGGCGACGCCGGGCCAATCCCCAGCATGGATGCAATCCATGTATCGAGCCAGGGGATGCGTGTGCATGGAGACTTCGGGGTGGTCGTGAGTCCCCATCAAATGCGCGCCCTCGAGCGCAATGGTGCGGTAGCAAAGCGCGGCCCCTTCCGCGCTGCAGGCGACGATGCCGATATGCTGGGTCATGGAAGTAGCTCTCTCATAAAACTAACGGCTAGCGGCGAGTTCGACTTTTCCCGTCCCTACTCCTGGGCGGCCAGCTTCTCGACCTGCTGGAGTATGGTGTCCAGGTCGCGCCGCGAATAATATTTGCCGCCGACGACCACCCCAAAAATCTTGCGCGTGTTGCGGATATCGTCGAGCGGGTTCGCGTCCAGCAGCACCAGATCGGCCACGCGCTGCAGCTCCACCACTCCGTATTTGTCCATGTTGGACATGAACAGCGCCGGGTTAAAAGTGGCGGACTGCAAGGCCTGCAAGGGAGTGAACCCGCTTTTTACCAGCCATTCCAGTTCATCGTGCAGGCTGAATCCGGGATACACGTAAGGGTCGGGGCCGTCGCTGCCGGCCATGAACCGCACCCCGGCGCCGTGCATCGCCTTGACCAGATCCACATCGCGGGCAGCCTCGGTCTTCAGGGCTGCGATCTCCTCCCGTGAAGTTTTTTCGCGGAGCTTCGCCGGGTCCCACTGCCCCCGCACCGACGCAGGAACGTACTTCAGTCGCGGGTCGGATTGCAGGTCCGCATCGTCGATCCGGCTGTTGGTCTCTGTCCACACCAGCGTAGGTACCTGCCAGGTGTTGCTCTTTGCCAGCTGCAAAAACAAAGCCCCCGCTCTTGCCGGGTCATAGGTGCTCATGATCCGCGGGCCGAGTTTTTGATAAGCGTCATAGTCGCGTTTCTCTAATGCCGCAAGGCCCTGGGCCCGAAGTTCGTCTTCCTGGGAGGAACAAGCCAGCAGGATTCCAGTCAGGTGCTCGATGCTCTTTTGTCCCGCCGCGGCAGCCTCGCGCGCGCTCACGGAGTGGGGAACGTGCCCGACAAACGGAATAGCCTGCTTTGCAGATTCGTCGGCGACTGCGAAATAAGATTCGCGGGAAACAGAGAGTATCTTCACGAAATCCAGGCCCCGCTTTTTCACCGCGTCCACCGCCTGGCGCGCGTCTTCCGGAGTATTCACCGCGATGGTTTGCCGGTCGCTCTTCCCGGCCGCCAGAAACGGGCCGGCCAGCATCAGGTGCGGGCCCAGCAATTCACCGCTGTCGATGCGCCTGCGCCGGCTTTCCAGCACGTCTGGATCGCCGCCCATGTCTCGCACGCCGGTCACGCCGTTGGCAATGTACAGCGGGTCGATGACCTTTTCGTCCCATGCGGGAGACACGAAAGCGCTATGCACATGCATGTCCCACAGTCCGGGGATCAGATATTTTCCGTTGGCATTGACGATCTGAATGTTCCGGCCCGGGCCGACGAAGCCCACTTTGGCCAGGCCGCTGATCCGCCCTTTCTTGATTACCAGGGTCACGCCTTGAGCGATTTCGCCGTCGCGTACGCCCACAACGTTTACGTTGGTGAAAATGAGCACGTCGTCCGTGCTCTTCGGCTGCACCCCGGCCCACAGGAAACTATGCAGGAACAGCCCGGCAATCAGAACTGCTTTCATGCCCCAAGCTCCGAAAAACACCGATCTGGAAATCTAAGTGTGGGTGGCCGCTGCGTCAAACAAATTCAGGAAACTGAGTTTCTTCTCTGCGGGAAGGAAAGAGGCTTCGAAGGAATTCCGCGCCAGCTCCCGCAGGTGTTCTTCGGTAAATCCGAAGGACTGCTGGGCCAGCTGATATTCCCGCGCCAGGGAAGTACGAAACATGGCGGGATCGTCAGTGTTCAGCGTGATCATGATTCCCTGGTCAAAATACTGGCGGACCGGATGAGCGCCCAACGAAGGGCAGGAGCCGGTACGCAGATTGCTGGTGATACAAATTTCCACCGGTACCTGGCGAGTGGACAGTTCTTCCACCAGCTCCGGGTCCTGCGCAGCCGTCAGTCCGTGCCCGATGCGCTCGGCGCGGAGATTGAGCGCGCCCCACACCGACTCAGGCCCGGCGTTCTCGCCCGCATGGGCGGTCAGATGGAGCCCGTTTTCAGCGGCATAGGCGAAGGCATCGCGAAACAACTCGGACGGACCCTTCTGCTCGTCGCCACCGATGCCGATGGCTACGACGTTCCGCTCCCGGTAGCGCGCCGCAACTTCGAAGACTTTGCGGGCGGCAACCGGGCCGAACTGGCGCACTGCATCAAATATCCATAACAACGAAACCCCAAAATCGCGCTCGCCGTTTCGGCGGCCTCGATCCAAACCCTCGAAGATCGCCTCGAAATCCTGCTTGCGCCACAGGTTGACCCCCACCGACACGTACACTTCGGCATGAAGCACATGCTGCGCCTTGAGCCTTTCCATCATGCGGTAGGTGATGAGTTCGTAATCGTCGGCAGTTTGCAGATCCTCGGTGACTGCCTTGAATGCCATCAGGAAGCCGTTGAAATCCTGGTAGCTGTAAAGCTGCTCGATTTCGGACAGGCTGCTGCTCTTGCCGTGACGCTGGCGCAGTTCGAGCAGGGTGGTAGGGTCGATCGCACCTTCAAGATGGAGATGCAGCTCGGCTTTGGGCAGGGTAACGATGAACGAGCTGGGCTGCGATGCCATACCCTTCTGATTGTAGATTGAAGATCGGGGCTTTGCAGGAGAAACGGCAGGTATCAGTTCTGAGATCTGAGAACTGGAAACTGACTACTGAAATTTAACCTCCAGATCAGTTGCAGAAGTCAATCTTTCGAGAGGGCATCTCAGACCGCTCAAGCCCCGGTTACTACTTTTTGGCTTTGGCGAATTCGCTGTGATGGCGGCTGTAGAAAATGTAAATGGCCAGGCCCAGCGCGAGCCAGATGACAAAACGCAGCCATGTGATCACCGTCAGTCCGGTCATGAGTCCGCCACACAACAACACCGAGATCAGCGGAAACCAGGGAACAAACGGTACGCGGAATGCGCGCGGGCGATCGGGTTGCCGGCGGCGCAGAAAAATGACTCCCAGCGATACCAGGACGAAGGCGAACAGCGTGCCGATATTGGAGAGGTCGGCGGCGTCACCAATGTCCACCAGCCCAGCCGGTATCCCCACCGCGAAGCAGGCAATCCAGGTGGACCAGTAGGGAGTTTTGAACTTGGGGTGCACCACGGAAAAAAGTTTGGGCAGCAGGCCGTCGCGCGACATGGCGTACCAGATGCGCGCCTGTCCGTACTGAAACACCAGCAGCGACGAAATCATACCGGTGAGCGCGCCCACCACGATCACGGAACGGAAAAAAGGGTGCGCGCCCAGGTATTTCAGAGCATAGGCCACGGGCGCTTCCGCCGCTTCGCCGGAAACGAAAGTCGTGTACTTCATCATGCCCAGCAGTACGATCGCAACCCCGACGTACAAAATGGTGCAGATGATCAGAGAAGCGATGATGCCGAAAGGCAGGTCGCGCTGCGGGGTCTTGCATTCCTCGGCCGCAGTGGATACGGAATCAAAGCCGATGTAAGTGAAGAACACGATGGCGCCACCGGTGACAATTCCGGCGAATCCCGAAGGCGCGAAGGGCGTCCAGTTGGCCTTGTTGACCAGCATCCCGCCCACTACCAGAAAGGTCAGGATGGCGCCGATCTTGATCATCACCATCACATTGTTGGCGCCGGCTGATTCCTTTACACCCCGCACCAGCAGCAGGGTCAGAATAAATACGATCAGGAAACCAGGCACGTTGAAGTACGCGCCGGTCCAGTGCCCCGAAGCCCACACCGGGCTTGCCCACTCGCTGGGCAGGTTGACCCCGAAAGCTGCCAGCTGCGCTTTGGCATATCCGCTGAAGCCCACCGCGACGGCCACGTTGCTGACCACATATTCCAGGATCAAATCCCAGCCGATGATCCAGGCAAAAATCTCGCCCAGAGTCGCGTAGGAATAGGTGTAGGCGCTGCCGGCGATGGGAATCATCGACGCCAGTTCGGCATAACACAGGCCGGCAAAACTGCAGGCCACCGCCACCAGCAGAAACGAAATGGCAATGGAGGGTCCGGCCGGGGGGCGGCCGTGCATCAACGCTCCTGCCGTGCTTCCGGTGCGCAGGAAATTCGAGATCAGGTCCAGAACTTGCGCATGCAGGATCGAGGGAGCCGAGAAATGTTCTCCCGCAGCGGCCGTGCCCGTCAGCACAAATATCCCCGAACCGATGATTGCGCCGATGCCGAGGGCCGTGAGCGACCACGGCCCCAGCGTCTTCTTAAGACGATGCCCCGGCTCGTCGGCTTCCGCAATCAGCTTGTCGATGGACTTGCAGCAGAGCAGCTGGTTGTCAGATGTGCGGGCCGTTGGTGGTTGTGCCAAAGGGTTTTGGTCTCCTGTACCTTCTGACGTCAGCACCGGCAATGGCACCTGGCATTCAGCCAATGAACGCAGCCTTGCGCCCACCGCTCATTGCCAGGTGCGGTGTTTACCGTTTCGCTGTGCCGCGTGCCATCTTCTTGACTTTGCGCTTGGCCGAACCGCGGGCATATTCGCGGGGCTTCAGCGGATTGTCTGTCTTGCGCTTCTTGCGCGCCGCACGCTTGCTCTTCTTGCGCTCTTCCTTGCTCAGTGTGCTTGTGTTTGCCATGAGTGCTGTTTGTTTCTCCTTGGAAAAGCTAGCTTCTAGCTCTTAGCCATTAGCTCTTAGCCAACACATGAGGACTCCGGAAGTGGCTAAAAGCTAATCGCTAAAGGCTAAGAGCTGATTCCTTCCAGCTGGGCATACTTCTCCACCAGCTTCTTTAAACCGAAGCGAGGGAATTGTACCGTAATCTTGGCATCTTCACCTTCTCCTTCGCGCTGGTACACCGTGCCTTCGCCATATTTGGGATGGCGGACCTTCTGCCCCGGACGGAATCCCTTCCGCCCTCTGGGCGCCTCGACCGGCAGTTTGGGCACGCTGAATTTCTTGCCTCTCGAGGCGAAAAAGTCGGCGATGTTCTCGATGGAGTTGTAGGACTTGCCGGAATAAGGGGACGCTGGCGTGCGTGTCTTCTGTTGATTCGTCCAGGCCGCACTCTGATCTTCATCTTCGTAAGCGTAGTGAGTGGATTCCTGCTCGTGTGCCGGGTCGTGTGGTCGCGGGGTCGACTCGCCCGCGCCGACCCGAACGCGGTCGAGTCGCCCGCGGCCACACGACCTGAGCGGGCTCTTCTTGATGTTCCCAGGTCTTCGACCAGTTCCACTGGGATCTCTTCGAGAAACCTCGACGGAATACTGGCCTCGGGCAGATCAGTGCCGTAGCGGCGGCGATAAACGGCTCGGGTCAGAATCAGTGTGTCCATCGCGCGGGTCATGCCGACGTAGCAAAGGCGGCGCTCTTCTTCGATGTCGTCGGGCTGCAGAAAAGTGCGCGAGTGCGGGAACAGGCCTTCCTCCAGGCCGCCGAGGAAGACCAGGGGAAACTCCAGGCCCTTGGCGGCGTGCAGGGTCATAAGCGTGATCTGGGCGCGCTCGTCATAAGCATCAGCGTCGCTGACCAGGGCGGCATGGTCGAGAAACTGATCGAGCGTTTCTCCGCGGTCGCGCGAATCCATCGCGGCGTTCACCAGTTCGCGTAGATTTTCAACGCGGGAAAATGCCTCGGGCGTGTCTTCTTCTTCGAGCAGCTTGATGTAACCGGTGCGATCGATAAGAAATTTCAGGATCTCCGCCGTGCTGGCGCTCGCATTTGTAGCGCCGGCATCCTGCCGGCTGTCGTGGAGGAGCCCCGCTTCCACCTCATCGTCAGGCAAAGCACTCGCAGGCTCGCTGACCAGCGGAATTTCCCCGTCCGCTCCCAGGTCGCCGCCAAAGTCGAAAGAAAAATTGTCCGGGCTGAAATCGGTATCGTCCGCAACCGACGGATCATCCAGTTCTTCGCCGTCCGCACTGCGCGGGCGAGTCGCCCGCGGCCGCCCAGGCTTGTCCTCTGCACCCGCTGTCTCTTCCAGCCTCTCCGCAATCGTTCCCGACAGGATGGCGCGCCCGTCTTCGATGATGTTGACGAATGTCTTCAGAGCAGCCACCGCCCGCGGCGGCAGTAGCTGGCGCTTGATCACTTCCGCAATCGCTCCCCACAGCGAAAGGCCGGTCTCGAGCGCAACCCGTTCCAGAGTTTCAATACTGCTCTTGCCGATTCCGCGGACCGGCGTGTTGATCACGCGCAACAGGGCGATGGAGTCCTCCGGGTTATGGATGACCTTGAGGTACGAAATCATGTCCTTGATTTCGGCGCGTTCGTAAAACGAGAAGCCTCCAACTACGTGGTACTTCAGGCCGTAGCGGCGCATGGCCTCTTCGTAGAGGCGGGACTGCGAGTTCGTGCGATAAAGCACGGCGGCGCGCGCAGTCTCTCCCTGGTCTTGGTCAATGGCTTCGCGCAGATATTTCGAAATGTAGTCCGCGGCAAAAAGGGATTCGTTCTCCCCGTCCGGAGCCTCGTAGTAACCGATCTTCGAGCCCCCCTGGCGTTCCGTCCACAGGTTCTTGCCCTTGCGCTTGAGATTGTTTGCGACCACCGCCGACGCGCCCTGCAGGATGTTCTGGGTCGAGCGGTAGTTCTGCTCCAGGCGGATGATCTTGGCTTCGGGAAAGTCCTTCTCAAATTCCAGAATGTTGCGGATGTCGGCGCCACGCCAGGAATAGATGGACTGATCTTCATCGCCCACCGCGCAGATGTTGTGGTGCGTGCCTGCGAGCAACCGCATCAGCTCGTACTGCGGGCGGTTGGTGTCCTGATACTCGTCGATCATGACGTACTGGTAGCGCCGGTTGTAATAATCGCGGACTGCCGGCACCGCTTTCAGCAGGCGCACGGTCTCGAGCAGCAGGTCGTCGAAATCAAGTGCATTGGCCCTGCGCAGCTCCTTGCGATACTCCTCGTAAATGTGGGCCACTTTTTCCGTCTTGGGATCGCCCGACTGCAGATACACCTCCTGCGGATCGAGCATATGGTTCTTGGCCCACGAAATATGGGACAGCACCGAACGCGGCGTGGTTTGTTTGTCGTCGATACCGAGCCGCCGCATCGCCGATTTCACCAGTTGCTGCTGATCGGACTCGTCGTAGATGACAAAGCTTTTCGTCAGTCCGATCGGGGGCTGGCCCGGCACAGCCGAAGGAATGCGCAGCTGTTCAATGTCCCGCCGCAACACCCGCACACAGAAAGAGTGAAACGTTGAAATCGTCGGCTTGGCGATGGAGAGGCCGCCCACCAGCTTGTCCACACGTTCGACCATTTCCTGCGCGGCCTTGTTGGTAAAGGTCATGGCCAGAATGGCTTCAGGCATCACGCCCAGATTTTCGATGAGATAGGCGATGCGGTAGGTGATGACCCGCGTCTTGCCGCTGCCCGCCCCTGCCAGGATGAGGACCGGCCCGTCCGTAGTTTCAACGGCGGCGCGTTGCTGCGGGTTGAGTTTGTCGAGGAAGGACAAAAGTGGAACGGCTCCAGGGTTCACTGCTTGAATTTTACCTGCTTTGGCGAGGGCTATCCCGTCTTCGCGGCGGCACGATTGCCTTTGCACTCTTCGCAGGGGCAAACATCCCTCAGAAACTGCCAGGAATAAATGCCCAGCTCGTGCCCGTCATTCCAGTGAAACTTGATTGCGTATTTGCCCACCGCGTCAGCCGAGAGGGGCTTGGCCGCCTCCTTGAACATGGGGAGCGCGCCGGGCGCGAGCTTGGGTGCCTCGCCAGGCTTGCGCCCAGACTTGCCGCGCTCGTCGTCACAAAGAGCGCACGGACAGGCATCGCGCAGGAAGGGGAACGTGTAGTGGGAGTGGTGGCCGTCCTTCCACTCGATGTCCACGCCGGTCCCAGTTGTCAGGTTCACTTTCACCGACTTGGGATCGGGCGGCGGGGCCATGATTTCAGTATCGCACAGAGCCCTCTTTGCGGCCTTTGCGATACCTTTGCGTCCTTTGCGGTTTAAGATTCTTGAACGCTTGAGGGGAGGGCAAAACTTACCGCAAAGGACGCGAAGAAAAGCCGCGAAGCACGCAAAGCAAACCGGACTGTTGAACGTGGACACCCATGCCCTCTCCCTGAAGTTGTGGAAGGGCGAGAAATCCGGTAAAATCGATGTTTTACACATCAAGTTCTGAACTTACCTGGAGCAGTCCATGGCACAAGTATGTGAGCTCTGCGGCAAGGGGCCGCAATTCGGAAACAACATCAGCCACGCCCATAACATCACCAAGCGGCGCTGGAACGTGAACCTGCGTCCGGTGCACGCCAAAGTGGGCGCTGCCACCAAACGCATCCGCGTCTGCACTTCCTGCCTGAAAAGCGGCAAAGTCGTCAAAGCCTAAGAGCGGAATTCGAATCCCATTTTCTTGATGGCGTCATCCTGAACGGCCTTCAGGCCGTGAAGGACCTGGCGTGGTCCACTGGAAACCGGCTCGCCCCTGCGCACCGTGTTGTTCTTTTCATAATATATCGTGATACGATATATTATAAACATGGAAAGCACGCTCGCCCTTTCTGACTACCAGGCGCTGGCCGAACTGCGCTACCAGATTCGCCGTTTCCTTCACTTCAGCGAACAGGCAGCGCGGAAAATGCGGCTGGAACCGCAACAGCACCAGCTGATGCTGGCCCTCAAGGGACTGCCGGACGGGCTGCACCCCACTGTTGGAACGCTGGCTGAGCGGTTGCAACTCCAGCACCACAGCACGGTCGAACTGGTGAACCGCCTTTCCGCCGGAGGCCTGGTGCGGCGAAGCCGTGCCGGGGATGATCGTCGTCAGGTCCTGCTGGGCCTTACTGCGAAAGGCGAAAGAGTCCTTCGCGAATTGTCCATGGGGCACAAAGCCGAGTTGCGCACCCAGGGCCCGGCACTGGTCGCCGCCCTGGAACGGGCCATGCGGCCGACCAAAAGTGCTCAACCCCTGCCCCCTGAAACTCCTTCAAGGCAATTCGGGGAAGCAGGTCAAAGGTGACGGAGCCGAACGAGAAAGAAATCTCCGGAGATGGCGCGGGCCGCGAATCCCGCCCTACGATCGCGGCCACGGGCGCACAGGTTGGCGACACAACTCTGGCCGAGCCTGCCCAGTTCCGCATGGTGCTGGTCTCGTTCCTGGCGGCGGCGATTGGCCTGGTGGCCGGCGGTATCGCGTTTCTCCTGTACCGGCTGATCGGACTGTTGACCAACATCTCCTTCTACGGCCGCTTCGTGGCCGACTTTACCAGCGCTCGCCACAATCATCTGGGCCTTTGGGTCATTCCGATTCCGGTCATCGGCGGGCTTATCGTCGGAGTCATGGCGAAGTATGGGTCGTCGAAAATCAGGGGACACGGCATTCCCGAAGCCATGGAAGCGGTGCTCTTCAATCGCAGCCGCATTCAGCCTCGAGTGGCGATTCTCAAGCCCATCTCGGCGGCCATCGCGATTGGGACCGGCGGCCCCTTCGGCGCGGAAGGTCCCATCATTCAGACCGGCGGCGCCGTGGGATCGCTGGTAGGCCAGATCTTTCACACTACGGCGTCGGAGCGCAAGGTATTGCTGGCCTGTGGCGCGGCCGCCGGCATGTCCGCGACCTTCAATACGCCCATTGCGGGCGTGATTCTTGCCATCGAGCTGCTGCTCTTTGAGTTCAAGGCGCGATCGTTTATTCCCCTGGTTGTAGCCAGCACCCTGGCCACCGCCGTTCACATGCAATTGCTGGGCGCGGGCCCGATGTTCACGGTTACGACCATGGATTTCGGCGTCCCCAGCGCTCTTCCGTTTTACCTGGTGCTGGGCGTGATTTGCGGCCTGGCGGCCGTTGGCTTCAGCAAGTTGCTTTATTGGACCGAAGACCTGTTCGAGAAGCTGCCCATTGACCAACTCTGGTGGCCCGCAATCGGGGCCCTGGGACTCGGCATCATCGGATACTTCGTTCCCCGGGTGCTGGGCGTCGGCTATGACACCATCAGCGACATTCTGAATGCGAATCTCGCATTGAAGGTCTTGATCGTGGTGATGCTGGCCAAAGCGGTGGCCCTGGTAATTTCACTGGGTTCGGGAACCTCGGGCGGCCTGCTCGCGCCCATGTTCATGTCAAGCGCCGCCCTGGGCGGAGTATTTGCCATGGGAATGAATGAGGCCTTCCCCGCCGCTCACCTATCTGCCGGGGCCTTCGCTCTCGTAGCCATGGGCGCAGTATTCGGTGCTGCCTCGCGGGCCGCGTTCTCGTTTATCGTCTTTGCCTTCGAGATTACCCGCGACTACAACTCGGTATTGCCCCTGATGCTGGTCACCGTAATTGCCGACGGAGTTGCCATCCTGCTCATGCCCAAGGCTTCCATCATGACGGAGAAGCTGGTCCGGCGGGGATTGCGCATCCACCAGGACTACGAAGCCGACGTGCTGCAGCAGATGGTGGTGTCGGAAACCATGGACCGCGAAGCGCCCACTCTTCCCGCCGAGATGCCGGTCCGCGAATTGGCCGAACGCATTGCCCGCCACGAGCCGGAAGTAAGCCGCCACCAGGGGATGCTGCTTATGGATGCGGAAAGCCGGTTACTGGGAATCATCACCCGCGGCGATGTCTTGCGTTCGCTTGACGAAGATCCTTCCGGAGTCATGCCTTTGCTCGAAGCGGGAAGCCGCAAAGTGATCGTGACCTATCCTGACGAAACCTTGCATGAGGCCGCCGCCAAGATGCTGCGCAATAACATCGGCCGCTTGCCAGTGGTGGACCGCAAAGATCCGCAGCACGTGGTTGGCTATCTGGGAAGGCCGGGAATCATGGCTGCGCGGCTGCACCGGCTGGATGAGGAGCACGTGCGCGAGCCGGGGTGGGTGAAGCGCTTCCAGTAACAATCTCTACTTCTCGATGGCGTCACCCTGGACCTCTATTTCGACGGCGTCATCCTGAGCGGCCTGGCGTGGGTCAGCGGAGAGCCGGTTTACCGGCTTGTACAGATCCTGCCATTCTGCCGCCAGATCGTGCCAGTGCGGGTTCATGGCCTGAATTAGCGCGATCTTCTTGCTGCGCCGCCAGCCTTTGATTTCCTTCTCCCGGGCAATCGCCTCCGCCGGATAGACGAACATTTCGTAATAGACCAACCGAGTCAAATTGTAGCGACTGGTAAAACCCGTGCTGAGTTTGCTCTTGTGCTCGAACACGCGACGCGGCAAGTTGCCGGTTATGCCTGTGTAAAGCACGTGCGAGCGAGGTCCGTTGGTCATGATGTAAACGTAGAGAGTGTTTCGGCTTCCTGATGGCGTGCCTTTTCCGGGGCATTGTGAATGATCCCGGCAAGCGTGTCTGTGACGAACATCACCGGCCGCCCACACGGCTGCGCGCCTGCTCGCCAGATCCTTCACCCGGCTGAAGCCGGGTTCAGGATGACGCTGGTTCTTATCTAGGGTTTCGATTGAATCTGGCGCTGACGCTGACCCTCTTCTGCGCCGCTGCGATCAGTGGCCGAAGCGCCTGCACGGACACGCCCAGAGTCCCGCCGGAGAAGCCATCAATGTAGGCTTCATTGATGCCGATCACCTCGCCTTGCGAGTTGAAGACCGGGCCGCCGCTGCCCCCGTGGGCGGTGGGAGCGTCGTAGATCAGCTTGTCCCCAACCACGTCTCCCAAATGTCCGCAGGTCGCCGACGGGCGGATCAGCGACAGCGCTGCCAGTTCATTGGCCGCGCCAATGTCATCGCGGCGGTAAGCCAGGCGTTCGTAAACCGCCGGCGGCGATTTCGCCACCATCCCCAGCACTCCCATGGGGTATCCAACTACCGCGACCAATTCCCCCGGGTTCGAGGCCCGCTCCGCCAGCGGAAGAGGTCGAAGGCGGCTGATGGCCTGCGAATTTTCTACGTGCAGCACCGCCAGGTCGCCGCTCGCGGACAGCACCAGAGGCGTGATATCCACCGGCAGCGGAAATCCCGGGAAGAAGGCCACAAGCTTTTCCAGCAACGGCTTAGCGCCCCGGCTGATCAGGGCATCGGCTTCGGAGTCACCGTACCAGGGCTCGGCCACGTGACGGTTGGTGGCCAGCAATCCTTCCGCTACCACAAAGCCGGTCCCGGAAATACGGGCGCGCAGGGCGGGACGGCGTCCCGGCATCCCGACCTGGTAGATGCCGTAGATGTAACAGATTGAATTGCGGTAACGGTTCAGGACCAGGGCCGGCATCGCCTGCTCCTGCTTCAGTTCATCCACATCGCGGGTTAGCTGACGGAGTTCGTCCTGGTGGTCGTTGACGATGACCGGACGAACTGGGGCCGGCACCGGCACCGGCAGCGGGGCAGGCGGGGCGTAATAGTGGGCCATGACGCCGGTCCCTACGATCAGGAACAGGCCCAGCACGACCTCCACCATCCGTGCCCAGGTGGTGCAGACCGGCTCTTCTTCCGGCGAATGCTGGTTCTCGGTCATGAGGACGAACCGGCTGCCGCGGCAATTTGGGGGAGGGAAAATGCGGGTCCGCCGGGCAGACCTGTGACCTACTATCTTGGGGCCTGAAGGCGGGGTCTTCTAGGGTACGGAAGGTGATGTACGGGTGGACCTATAGCTCTTTAATACCTAGCCGTTGCGCCATTTCCTCGTACAGAAAGCCTTCTCCCGTGCGATATGGCTGCACCCATTCACCATCGATGACAAATTGCGGAATAGCGCGCTTTCCGGTTCGGGCCACGACTTCTTCCGCCGCGCCGGGCGTGCTTTCGATGTCAACCTCTTTAAATGGAATGTTATGCCCCTGCAGGAAGCGCTTGGCCACCCGGCAGTCGGGGCAAAAGAGAGATGAATAAACCACAAGTTCCATAGGAATTTCTTTGCGCCCTTGGCGTGATTACCTCTGCGTCCTTTGCGGTAAAGCCTTTGACCGCAAAGAGCGCAAAGGACTTCGCAAAGTTCGCAAAAGAAAATAAAGCCGCCAGCACAAGCTGACGGCTGAAAGCTGGCGGCTGAAAGCTAATTCTCGTACAACAACACGCCTTCGGCCTTCTCCGAGTCCACCGGACGATAGTAAAGCTTCTGCCCGTCCAGGAAGACCTCGATAAACGCCGGCCGGGTCGTGATGGTGCCCTGGATCAGCGCTTCCGAGAGCGGGTCTTCGATGTACTTCTGCAAAGCCCGCCGCAAGGGACGCGCACCATAGCTGCGATCGCCCAGCGTCTGGTTCAGGATCCACTTCTTGGCCTCATCCGTGACCGTAACCGTGATCGACTTCTGGGCCAGGTTCTGATTGAGCTGCGTGACCATCAGTTCCAGAATCTGGATCAGGTCCTGCTCGCCCAGGGCGGTGAACAGAATGATCTCATCCAGCCGGTTGAGGAATTCCGGATTGAAGGTCCGTTTGACTTCGCCCTTGACCAGGTCTTCGACCTTGCCCGAAATCATGTCCTCGTTGCTGGACTGGAAGCCCAGGCCCTCGCGTTTCTGCAAGTGCCGGGCGCCGATGTTCGAGGTCATGATGATGATGGTGTTCTTGAAGTCCACCGTGTTGCCCAGGCCGTCGGTCAGCTGGCCGTCTTCAAACACCTGCAACAGGATATTGAAGACATCCGGATGCGCCTTCTCGACCTCATCCAGCAGCACGACGGAATAGGGGGCACGCTTTACGCGCTCGGTAAGCTGCCCGCCTTCTTCGTAGCCGACGTAGCCCGGAGGCGAACCGATCAGCTTCGAGACTGAGTGCTTTTCCATGAACTCGGACATATCGAATCGCACCAGCGACTTCTCGCTACCAAACATGAACTGGGCCAGGGTGCGGGCGACTTCGGTCTTGCCGACACCGGTGGGGCCGAGGAACAGGAACGAGCCGATGGGACGGTTCGGGCTCTTTAACCCGGCGCGGCTGCGGCGGATGGCGCGGGCCAGGGCGATGATGGCCTTGTCCTGCGAAATGATCCGCTTGTGCAGCTCTTCTTCGATGCGCAGCAGCTTCTGCGACTCTTCTTCCTTAATTGAGGTGATGGGGACGCCGGTCCACCGCGATACCACGTCCTCGATGTCCTCCCGACCGACAACGCCGGTGGAGGATTCATCGAGGTGGTATTTTTCGCGAAGAGCGCGCAGGTTCTCGCGCTCCTTGCGTTCCTCATCCGAGTAGAAGCGCGCCTTCTCGAACTCGTGGTTCGCGATGGCGTTCTCCATACGGTGGACGATGAACTTGATGCGCTTCTGGACTTCGGTAATCTCCTCGGGCAGCGAAGTCTGGCGCAGTTTGACCCGCGCTCCGGCTTCGTCGATCAGGTCGATGGCCTTGTCCGGCAGGAAGCGGTCCGGAATATAACGGTTCGAGTGCGATACCGCGAAGTTGATGGAGTCGTCGGTGTAAGTGACGGCATGGAACTTCTCGTATCGGTCTTTGATCCCGAACAGAATCTTGGTGGCGTTGGCTTCATCCGGCGGCGGAACTTTTACCGCCTGGAAGCGGCGCTCCAGCGAACGATCTTTTTCGATCGACTTGCGATACTCGCCCGGCGTGGTAGCGCCGATGCACTGGATCTCACCGCGTGACAATGCCGGCTTCAGGATGTTGGCCGCATCGAGCGAGCCCTCCGCCGAGCCTGCGCCTACCAGGGTATGCAACTCGTCGATGAAGATGATGGAGTTCTGCGATTCCATCAGTTCCTTCATGATGGTCTTCAGGCGCTCTTCAAACTGGCCGCGGTATTTGGTGCCCGCGACTATCAGCGAGAGGTCGAGTCCGAGAATGCGCTTATCCGCCAGAAACGAAGGGACTTCGCCGTCCGCGATGCGCTGCGCCAGCCCTTCGACGATGGCGGTCTTGCCCACGCCCGGTTCGCCGATCAGCACCGGATTGTTCTTGGTGCGGCGGCACAGAATCTGGATGACGCGTTCCAGTTCGCCATCGCGTCCCACCAGCGGATCAAGCTGGTTGTCCATGGCGGCCTGGGTCAGGTCGCGTGAGAATTCGCTGAGCAGTGAAGATTCGCGCTGGCGTTGGGGCGCTGATTTTTCCTGGCTGCTGCGCGCCAATTCCTCGCGAATGGTCGATAGCCTCAGACCGCGTTCGTGCAGAATTTCAGCCGCAAAGCACTTCTCTTCCCTCAGTAAACCCAAAAGCAAATGCTCGGTGCCGATGTGCTTGTGCGAAAGCCGTTCCGCCTCTTCCGCGGCATAGGCCAGCACCCGCTTGCACTCATTGCTTAATGGCAGATCCACCGAGGTCGAGACTTTTTCCCGGATGGTGGTGTGTCCCTCGATCTGCTTGCGAATGGATTCAACTGAAGCGTGCGAACGCAGAAAGCGATTAGTCAGGGCTTTGTCTTCGCGCAACAGTCCAAGCAGCAGGTGCTCCGTCTCAATATAAGGAGACCCGAACTGGCTGGCTTCGTAGCGCGCAAAAAAGATGACGCGCCTTGCTTTTTCCGTATAACGTTCAAACATAAAGCCCTACCCCCCTTGGCTCTACTGAGGACCGAGGTTTCTGCTTACGGCCCGAACCCTGGGAAACCACCTGTCCTCATCATTATTGCAATCTACCTGCCAACCCGTCTATGGCCCGGAAGCGCCGGTAGAACCCCGTTACCAAAGACATCCCGAGCAATGCATCACCGCCAACCGAGAACTGAGAACCGTAAACTGACAACCGGCCTTATCTCCTACGCCCCTTCCGTTTCGGGAATTCTGCCAATTCCTGTCAACTCTAGCCGGACAGGGTCTCCGGAGCGACTTCCTCCATCTTCCCGCGCTGCAAATGCAACACCCGGTGACAGCGGCGCGCAAAGGCAAAATTGTGGGTGGCAATCAGTGAGGTCAGCTGGTAGTCGCGATGTAGCCGGGCGATCAATTCAAAAACCGAGTCCGCTGTTCGGCTGTCGAGATCTCCCGTGGGCTCATCCGCCAGCAAAAGCTTCGGCTGGGTGATGAGTGCCCGGGCCAGGGCCACGCGCTGCTGCTCACCGCCGGAAAGTTCTCCCGCCCGGTGATGCGAGCGCTGCTCCAGTCCTACCTCGTGCAGCCACCGCGAAGCTTCCCCCTCCGCCTTCTGCCGGGCCAGACCCCGAAGCAGAAGCGGCATGGCCACGTTTTCCAGTGCCGTGAATTCCGGCAGCAGGTAGTGGAACTGCCAGACGAAACCGAGTTCATGATTTCGGAACCCGGCCGCGTCATCTTCTGAGAGCGAACTCAATCGCAAGTGGGCGCAGTATACGTCACCCGAAGAAGCACGATCAAGAGCGCCGAGGATGTGTAACAAGGTACTCTTGCCCGAGCCTGACTCGCCCACGATGGCCAGCATTTCTCCTCTGGCCACCTGAAACGACAAGTTGTCAAAGAGCACCAGGTCCGACGCGCCCGAGCGAAAGACTTTTTTCAGACCTTCGACGCGCAGCATCGTTTCCTGTTCAATTAGATGCAAAAGGTCAGCTCCCCGGCTCACGCCAGCCGCCTGCCATAGCTCTCAGCTATCCGCAAGCCCAACCCCTCATTAAAACATGAACACCGGGCCGGAACCTCCTGCTCCCTCATTGGAGAGCGTCTATGAAGGAAACCTTAAGCCCAATTTTTGCGAATTACGACATGACCATGGTCACTACGCCGGCCCATGGTCACTCGTAGCGGAGAGCTTCAGCGGGAAGAATCCGTGCCGCCGACCAGGAGGGATACAGCGTTGCCACCAGGGAAATCCCGATGGCCACCAGCGCGACCAGGACGCCATCGATGGCGCGGGGGGCGAAGGGTACGTAATCGATGGAATAAACTTCGGGGGCCAATGACAGCAAATGATAGTGTCCCCCCGCCCAGGACAGCGCATAGCCGAGCACCAACCCGATCGCCGTACCAATAACGCCAATCAACAATCCTTGTGTGATAAACAACCGGCGCACTTGCGATTTCCTCGTGCCCATCGACATGAGCACGGCGATGTCGCGCGTTTTCTCCATCACCATCATGGTCAGCGAGATCAGAATATTCAGAGCGGCGACGAAAACGATCAGTCCGATGGTGATGAACGTCACCAGCCGCTCCAGCCGCAAAGCGCGGAACAGCGCCTTGTTCTGCTCCATCCAGTTGGTGGCCATGAAGCCTTTGCCGGCAGCCTGTTCGAGTTGCCCGGAAATCTTCCCGGCCTGGTAAATATCATCCACCTTGAACTCGAGCACCGTGATCTGGTCGCCCAGGCCTTCCAGATTTTGCGTGTCAGAGAGGCGGGTGAAGGCCCACGAACTGTCGTAGTCGAAGAATCCTGAATTGAAAATCCCGACCACGCGGAAGCGGCTGTACTTCGGAACCAGTCCAAACGGCGTGAGCTCTCCCTGCGGACTGGTGACCAGCACCACCGAATTCAGCGTGGCATCCAGGTCTTCCGCAATGTCTTTTCCCAAAACGATGGGCGGCATGGAAGCAATACGCTCCTGCACCGAGTTCAAGTCGTCAGGAGAATTCGTCTGGGGGCGGGTGTCTGACGTGCCCCGGCCGGGTTGAACACCCGGCTCAGTCCCGTCTGTGTCCAGCGGATCCATCGATCCAATCTTCACCGTGTTCAGCAGGTCGCTCACCTTGCGTTCATAAGCAGGAATCATCCCTTTCAACACTGCCCCGCGGGCCCGCGGACCTCTCGAGATCAAAACTTGTTCGTAAATTGCAGGCGCGGTGCCGACCACGTGCGGCTGTTTGGATAAACGCTCCATCAGCGGGCGCCAGTTTTTGATACCGTCGCTCTCCACCCGCAAAAGATTGATGTGCGAGGTCGAGCCCAGCAGCCGGTCCTGCAGGTCCTGACGGAAGCCGTTGTTGATGGCTAGAGCCACCACCAGCGACGCCACTCCAGCGGCGACACCGGCAATGGAGATGCCGGTGATCACGCCAATAACAGCCTGGCGGCGCTTGGCGCGCAGATAGCGGGTGGCGATGAAGAATTCGAAGCGCATGAAGGAAGCAGTCAGCCGTTAGCTATCAGCTTTCAGCCAGACCGAATTATAGCTGCCGGCTGCAGAGCTTGAGTCAATCCCTGCCTCGGCGTCATCCTGAGCGGCCTTGAGGCCGTGATGGATCTGGCGTGCATCGCCACGACGTTGGGACAAGACGCTATCGACCATTTCTGAATAGATTTTCTCTGGGCACGACCGCCGGCACCCTCCGCCGATACTCGCGGTATTCCGCGCCGAATCGCTGCTCAAGCTCTCTATCTTCGAGCCAGACCATGAAGGCGCCCGTAATTAGCGCGAACAATGTCAGGCCATAGCAAACCGCCAATCCGGTTCCTACGCTCCACGCCAGCATCTCGCATAAATGTCCCAGATAGACCGGATGGCGCACCCGGGCGCGTATGCCAGAGGTGATCAGATGCTGTTCGCCATGTCCGGGGATGAGTTCCGGAAGACCTCCGAGCTGAGCGGCGCTGAAACCGGCCCCGGACCGGCGGTAGATCCACACTCCGCTGGCGAACAGCAAGACAGCGGGCAGCCAACTCCATGGCGTGGCGTACAGCGTCAGGTCCCGCCACTTCGCGGTGCCAGCCGCCACCACTGCCCACATGGCAATCCAGAAAGGTATCAGGAGGCGATACGGAGAGCCCCGCCGCGAGCGCCAGTAATTCACACGAGGATGGATGAGCAGCCAAAATAACGGGATGGTCGCATACACGACGCACGCCACCCACCCGACCGTGCGGAGATATACCGGCACGCTGCGGATTATAGCGATTTGTTGGGGGCCAGAAGGCCTGCTCCACCCGCCCGCGAGGTTCGATTGCGGTTGGAGCCGCGCGTCATCGGGTCGTAGGGAAGGGGACGACTGAAGGGTCTGCGGAAAAACTCGCAAATGTCGGCCCTTCCGTGGAAGAGCGGCCCTTCAGGGCCGCGTAAGTCGTCAGGAATGTATGCGGGCTTTAGCCCCCGTGGTTGCTTCGTCCGGGCAAATTGAGTTTTTCCGCAGCCTAGCAAACTCCTGGCGCTAAAGCGCCGCACACTTTGAGGCCGGGCGGCACGACTAAAGACTGTCCGGGCGCAACCCACTCAGGCACCTAGGAGGCGAAGGCCCAGAGCTGAACAATATCTATTGCGTGCCAGAAGTCCTGCTCCACTCCGCAGTAGTTCTGTGGCACAGTGGTTAAGGATGGCAGAATCCCTCGACTCCAGTCTCCCGGCCGGCCGCATTGCGTTCACCTATCCCGACTTCACCATTTACCAGGCGGCGCGCTTCTTTATCGTGGCCGCCCTGGAAATGCAGTCGGTGGCAGTGGGATGGCAGGTGTACGAGATCACCCGGCGGCCCCTTGATCTCGGCCTGATCGGCCTGGCCCAGTTTCTGCCCGGCATGCTTCTGTTCCTGGTTTCGGGACATGTGGCGGACCGCTTCGACCGGCGCAAAGTGGTCACGTTGTGCTACTGCGGCTTCGCCGTTGCTTCCGGACTGCTGTGGGCGATCGCCTGGAGCCGCACCCATTCTGTTCATCTGATTTACGCCGTCGTGGTGATGGTGGGTGTAGTACGCGCCTTCAATGCTCCGGTGAGCCGCGCGCTTCTGCCCCAGCTGGTTCCGGAAGAACATTTCCCCAATGCCGTGGCCTGGAACGCCAGCATCTTTCAGGCGGCAACCATCCTCGGGCCCTCAATCGGCGGCTTTCTGTACGCACTCTCGCACGGGCCCACGGTGGTGTACGCCACGGCGGTAGTCACCGGGCTGGCCGCCGTCTTTTCCACTCTTCGCATCACCCTGCAGACCCAGGCCCGGGCGCGGGAACCGGTCACCTGGAACACGGTGCTGGCGGGCTTCCACTACATCTGGAACCATAAGCTGGTGCTGGGCTCGATCTCGCTGGACATGTTTGCCGTCCTGCTGGGAGGCGCGGTAGCGCTGCTCCCGGTCTATGCCAGCGAGATTCTGAAAACCGGACCCTGGGGACTGGGACTGTTGCGCAGCGCTCCCGGCGTAGGCGCGATCGCCATGGCGATTCTGGTGGCGCACCGTCCCCTGCGGCGCCGTGCCGGGCTCACCATGTTGGTCTGCGTGGCCGGATTCGGCGTGTGCACAATCATTTTCGGGCTTTCGCGCAGCCTGACCCTCTCGCTGGTAGCTCTTCTGTTGCTCGGGGCCTCCGACATGGTCAGCGTGATCATCCGCTCCATCCTGGTGCAGCTGGCCACACCGGATGAAATGCGCGGACGGGTAAATGCCGTGGACATGATCTTTATCGGAGTCTCAAACGAGTTGGGCCAGTTCGAGTCCGGATTGACGGCACAATGGTTTGGGACGGTACCCGCAGTCGTGCTGGGTGGAGTAGGAACCCTGGCAGTGATCGCAATATGGGCGTGGGCCTTCCCGGAACTGCGAAATGCCGACCAAATCACAAACTGAACGAAGACCGAGAAACTGAGAACCGAGAACTAAGAACCGGAAACTGATTAAAGCCAGTTCCCGGTTCTCAGTTTCGAACAGGGACTGGGCGGTCCCCAGGCTACTTGCCCCGAATCAACGTTTTTGCCGAACTCATATTGTCGAAGCGGTCATACACCCGCACCACCACCACGTGCTCCGCGGAGATTTTCCCCGGGTCCAGTAACGCCGGATTCCCGCCCGCAGGCACGGCCACCTGGAAATCATAATTCGCGGTTTTTGAATCCGCCAGCTGGCCCACCGGTTCCACGTATTGCCAGTCGGCAGCATCGACGGAATACTCGGCGCGCTTGATGTTGGAAAATCCGTCGATGGCGTGGAAGCTGACGTGGATTTGCGTGCCCTCCACAGCTGCTTTGAGCCCCTCGATTCGGGGCGGGGTGGTATCTACTTCGAAGCGTGCGCTCTCCCGGGTCGAAGTCAGCGCCTGGCCGGGAGAATGCGAGGGTGCATCCGAAGCCATGACTTCGACCGTGTAACCGCCATCCGGCAGCAGCGACGCGTCAAAGGAGTAGTACTTGTCACTCAGGTCATCCTTCAGCAGCAACCAGCGGGTTTCACCGTCGCCACGGTAATAGACCGAGTAAACCATCTGGTCGTCGTTGTCGTCGTGGACGGTCCATTTCACGCCGATGGAATCGGAATCGCGAGTCGTGGGCGGCGGCGCGTCGAAACGCGGCTGCGGATTGGCGGCCGCGGTCCCGCTGGTATCGGGCACCACCGCGAGCTTGGGCAGAGGCTGGTAACGCACGCCCACCTGCACCGTTACATCGTCGAAGTCGGGAGCGACGTTCTTGGGCAGGTAATTCAGCAGCACACTGTCCACGCTGGGCGCGGTAGTCCCGGCGTGCAGCACGGCCTTCCACTGGATGAAGCGGGCCGACGGCACATTGAGTACCGGGTCTTTCAGCAGATCGACGGGCTGCCAGGGGCTCCAGTTGCGGTCGGGATTGTCCACGTTGCCGCTGCGGGCAAAGAGCTGGACCTGCCCCGTGCCGCGCAATTCGGCGCGGCCCCAGCGGGAGAAGACCTTGGCGTCGAACACATCGCTCTCGTAGCTGCCCTCGGATTCAGCCGACCCGCCCAGCAGAAATACCTTGCCCAGGTTGCTGGTTGACACATAAAGTCCGCCCGCTGGAGCTTTGGCGAAAGCTGTGACCTGGGTGGCGCTGGCCTTCAGCAGATCGACGAAACGATCTTCGCCGGTGATGGCGAAAACATGTCCGCGGTTTCCTGTGCCGGCCAACAGGCGTCCTCCGGAATCAAAAGCCAGCGCGTACACCAGGTCCTCTCGCGAAGCCCAGATGCGTCGGGGCGAGCCGTCGGGCGCGATCCGGTAGATTTCCGAACCGCCGCTGGCGCTCATTCCGGTAAGCGGGATGCTGCTCACCAGGGCGGGAGGCGCAGCGCCCGGGTTCAGCACTACCATGCCGGGTTGTGCCGCCCCGCCGGTGGGGGCGGGTATGGGAGTTGTGACCGGCGGCCGGAAAGAGTGACGGAGTGGGTCCAGTACGTTTCTCTCCCACGCCGGCGGCATAAATATTCCCGGCTTTGTCGATGGCCAGCGCTGTAATTTCTTTCTTGGGAGCGCTGTAAAGCACGAAGCCTTCACCGCTGGGCTTGATCTGGTACACCAGTCCACTGCCGTCCGAGCCCGCGATCAGATTGCCCTGCGCGTCCACCGACAGCACCCGAATGTGGGCTTCATCGCTTTTGAAAAATACGGAATGCTCCCCCTTGGGAGTTACCCGATAGATTTCGCCATGATCGCCGGTGGCCACGTACAGGTTGCCGGCATTATCGAACGCCAGGTCCCATATATATTTCGTCCCGGGATCGAAATATACCGAGGCGGAGTATTCGCTGGAGGCTTTGATCGTCGCCGGCTCCTTTCCCTTGGCCGCCCCCGGGCTGGCTAAACGCTCAATGCGATAAACCTTCCCATCCGGATTGGTGGCGGCGTAGAGAACGCCGTTCTTGTCCACCGCCAGCGCCTGCACCTGCAACTCCTGGGGCTCGAAAATGGTGGAGGACTGTCCCTGCGGGGTAATGCGATACACCCGGGCGGGTCCGCCGGTAGCCACATAGAGATTTCCGCTCTGGTCAGCCGCGATCGACCATATATAAGTGGACGGAGTGGTCGAGATCGCCTTAAAGGCGGGAGCCAGTTCCAGGCCGCCGGCGCTGCGAATGGCGACGCCCGTTGCCGTGCCCTTGCTCAGATCTTCAAACTTGGACTGCTCCCAGGTACGAGTGCCTTCGGCGAAAGCGAAGGTTGCGAAAAGTAATAAGGCAGTAAGAAAGAGGAAGAATTCCTTGCGCGCACGGATTGCCAATTTTGTTACCTCATTGCGATCTTGGAGCGGAAGAACTCAGACTATCACGCAGGGCTGGGATGCTGCTTTGGGTGTAGTTTGATGTGGTTTGGTGTGGTCGCGGGCGACTCGCCCGCAGTTTTTGATTTTGGGTTTCCAAGTCTCGCGGGCGGGTCGCCCGCGGCCACACGAACACTCTTACTTCACCGTAATGGTCAGGACCTGCGCGCCCGCGACTACGTAATCCAATGGGCCGGTGGCCGCCTCGTTCACCGACGACTCGCCCTGCACGATCATCTCCTGGGTGCCGCGCATGCTGTCCATTACGTTCATGATGGAAAGCGGCAGCGTGGGCATGACCTTGTCCGCGACCATGGCTTCCGGATCAGCCTCCAGCAGCGAAACGTACACCCGATTGTTCACATGCTGTTTGTTGAGCAAAGCGATGGTGGAGGCCAGGTCCATCTTGCGTCCCAGCAGCGGGTTGCCACGGCGAACGCGGTCCAGGGTCTCGCCATCGCTGACCAGAATCCGCAAGGGTCCCCGCGATGTGGAGGTCGGAATATGAATGGGAATCTGATGCAGAATCACTTCGCCCCGGTAGGGACGCAGCACGGTTTCGATGGTGATCTCGTCGCCCGGACGGGCTTCGATCAAATCGGTGCGGGCGCCTTCGAGCCGGGCCCAGCGGCGTTCGCGCACCAGGTCGAAATTAAGCTCGACGCCGCGAATGCCAGGCACGGTGTACGGATTGTCGTAGATGCGGCTGAAACGTTCCCCCAGCGAAAGCGCCGCCATGACCGCGGCCGGCTGTCCCCCATCCGACGGAGCAAACATGTTCTGCACCGTGACGTCGGGATATCCGTTCACGCTGATCCGGCCGTTCATGCGGTAGGTGGTGTCTTCGCCGTACTCGTTCACCCCGTGCAGTGCATTGAACACCGTGGCCATCATGGCCAGCGGACTCAGGTTCGCGTTGTTCAGCACCTCGTAATGAAATTGCTTGTCGGCCGCCCCGCCGTGGATATTCAACGTCACCGGAATCATCTCCGGTTGCTTGCCAAACTCTCCCAGAATGCCGGTGTGCCGGTCCTGCACGAAGGCCCCGACCGGCTCCGTGGCATTTACGATCTTGAAGGCGTTGAGCGGCGAGGGCAGTGTGGCCAGGACCTCCGCCTTGGTCATAGGCAAATCCACCATGCCAAATTGCAGCAGGGGATGACCGCAGGCCAGCAGGTGGTGGGCGTCCATGTAGGTGACGGTGCAGGTGGCTGCGATGTCCATGTCGCCGCGCACCAGAATCGCGCTGATGGCCGAGCCCGGCTCCAAAGGTTCAGGCTGCTTGCTTTCGCTGACCGAGCCTACTCCCATTACCGGTACGATCCCGGCCTTGGCGAACTGGGGAGAGAAGCGCTGCATCGCCTCCTGCGAGAATCCGCTGAACACCAGCGGAGCTTCGATCGGCTTCAGATAGTTGGCATAGTCCTTGGTTGCGAGTCCGTCAGAAGTAAGTCCATCCGCCCCAGGCCCTGAGGTTCGGGTGGGTGTGTGGACCGAAGACTCAGCGTTCACGGTGCTCCCCGGCCTGCGGTCCATGGCGCTGATCTCTAACATCTCTTTGATGGGAGTCACGCCGGCGATCGGCTCCTTGGAGAATTCGCCGATGCGGAAGGCCAGCGCCCCCGCCAGTTTGCCGTTCAAATAAACCGGACTTCCGCTCATGCCCGCGACCACCCCGGTATATTCCACCTTCTCACCCGACAAACGCACCAGGATGATGTCGCCTTTGGGGCCGTTGGCGTTCCTCAGAATCCCGAGAACTTCCACTCCCATGGATTCCGGTTTGGTGCCCTGGAAAACCGTATAAGCCACGCCGTGCATTCCGGCATGGATCTCGCTCACCGGAATGGTTTCAACCGGTTTGGGTGCCTGGGCCTGGATGATGGAAGAGAGCAGAAGAGCAATGACACTGGAGAAAAGCGCACGTCTCATGAATTTGGACCTGGAGCCTGGTGGCCGCGACCAGAAACCTTATACTTTGCGCTTTGTATCCTGCTCTCGGGGCGGAAGAGAAGCGAAAAGCGACAGTCAAAAGGCCGTGCAAAACATCCCAATCGCGAAGCCCTGCGTCTATACTAGCATAACGATTTACCGAGGAATTCCATGTTTTCCATTCACTGGATTAGAAATGATTGGATTAGAAATCTGAAGTTTCGCCGGCCCGCTCTTACTATCCCCTTGATGATGCTGGCTTTGCTGTCCCTGACCGTGGGCGCACCCGGGGTGCTCGGCCAAGACCAGTCCGAACCAGCCGCCAGTGGGCAGAAGCAGGAAGCGCCGCCCGAGGCTGGCGGCCCCCAGAACGACGTCGGGCCCTACGCCATCCCCAAAAAGAAGGAAGAACCGCCGCCACCACCGCCCCCGGCCAGGCCGAAAAAGGTGGAGGGCATGCCGGATTATTCCATCAAAGTGGACGTCCCGCTGGTGAATGTGGACGTTCTGGTCACCACCAAAGATGGGCAATTCATCCCCGGCCTGAAGAAGGACAACTTCCGCGTGCTGGAGGATGGAGTCCAGCAATCGGTGGCTGACTTCGATGTTTCGCAAGCCCCCATTACGGCCGTGCTGCTGGTTGAATTTGCCTCCACCAACTATTACTTCATGGTAGATGCGCTGAACGCCAGCTACTCTTTTGCCAATGCCCTCAAGAAAAATGACTGGGTGGCGGTGATCTCCTACGACATGAAGCCGCACATCCTGGCCGACTTTACCCAGGACAAGCAGGCGGTGTATGGCGCGCTGAATCAGTTGCGCATTCCGGGTTTCTCCGAGACCAACCTGTTTGATGCCCTCTATGACACGCTGGACCGCGTCGATCAGATTCAGGGACGCAAGTACATCATCCTGGTGACCACCGGCGTGGACACTTTCAGCAAGCTCAACCTCGACCAGATCATGAAGAAGATCAAGACCACCCACGACGTCACCATTTTCCCCATCAGTGTGGGGTTTGCCGTGCGCAACTACTGTGAGTCCCACCAATGCGGATACACCCACGGCATGGGCATTCCGGTTGGCGAAATGGATTACCTGCAGGGCGATAACGAGATGAGGACCTTTGCCAGCCTGACCGGCGGACGGGCGTACTTTCCCCGCTTTCAGGCAGAGCTGCCCGAGATTTTTCACGATGTCATCGGCGATATCCGCAACCAGTACAACCTGGCCTACCACCCCACCAATCCCAAGCTGGACGGCACCTATCGCAAACTGAAAGTGGAGGTTGTCGCTCCCGGCGGAGGCCCGCTGAAAGTGAAAGACCAGAAAGGCAAGGACGTGAAGTACACCGTCATGGCCCGCGAAGGCTACACGGCAAAACATACGGTGGAATAGTGGCCAGTACCCAGTAGCCCGTAGCCAGGTTTTTGTGGCCCAACACTTCAAAGATCTCGTGGTGTGGCAAAGAGCGATGGATCTGGTGGAACTCGTCTATCAGCTCACGGACAGTTTTCCCCGCAGAGAACTCTACAGCCTCACCGATCAGATTCGCCGGGCGGCTGTGTCTGTACCCAGCAATATTGCCGAGGGGCAGGCGCATTTCAACAAGGGTGAGTTCATGCATTTTCTCCGTCATTCTTCAGGTTCCCTTGGCTGAACTAGAAACTCAGCTTCTGTTAGCACAGCGACTGCAGTATCTTTCGGCAGAGCAAGCCAAGATTTATTGGGTAGGGTTCACGAGGTCGGGCGCATTCTCAGTGGTCTGATCGCATCGCTCAAACGGCCCGCAGCGTAGTTGTGTCCAGGTACTGGGTACTGGAAACTGGGTACTGGTTAGCTAGTGCACGTGGACCAGGGTATCGAGCAGAAAGAGCAGCCCCACCCCCAGGAAGACCACCAGCGCCATCCTTACACCCGGTTCCCGGTTGACCTCAGGCATCAGGTCTGAGGCGGCCACATAAATCGTCACCCCTGCCGAAAGCGGCAATCCGTAACTGACTTGATGGCGGAACAGCGCCATGGTAAGGACTCCGGCCAGCGTGGATGCGCCCAACAGCATCGACGCGCCCCAGGCGGTGCGCCGGCTTTGCCCGCTGGCCAGCATGACTGACGCTATGGTGAATCCCTCCGGAATCTTGTGCAGGAAAATCGCCAGAAAGATGACCCATCCCAGCCAGTCGGAAACAATGAACCCCGAAGCAATCGCGATACCGTCAAAAAACGTATGGATAATCAATCCCAGGAGCACCGAGTATCCCCGGTGACCGTGGACGAACGCATCCTTGTGAGTTTCCTCGCCGAAATGGAAGTGCGGCGTGACGGTATGTTCGAACAAGTGAACGATGAGGTATCCGGCGAGAACCAGGAAGGCGGCGCTCTTGCCCCGAAGCTCCAGACTGGCAGGGAAGATCTCTACAATCGCCGTCGCCAGCATGAAGCCCGCGCCCAGCGCCACGAAGTACTTGAGGTAAGACCGGTCCCAATTCTTCTGAACGATAATGGCTCCGCCGAAAACATTGGCCGCAGCTGCAGTGAGGCCGAGCAGGACGCTGAGCAGGATGGGATGCATGTACGCGGGCGATAATAACAGTTCCCGGTCTCCAGTTCCCGGTTCTCAGCTATGCGGCCGGCCTTATGGCGCCGATCAAGCCATTCAGTATTTTTCCCAACTCCGCCGCCTGGTCAAGGAGCTGCTTACCATGCTCCGGAGTAAAGTAGGCGAGCTTTTGGGCAATCATGAGTTGAGTTTCCACCTCGACCAGCGATCCTCGGGCGCGTCCCAGGAAATAATGGAATTCGTTGGCGGAGAAGCGCGCCTGCCCCTCCGCAATGTTCGTGGGAACTCCGACCGCCGATCTCCGCAGCTGGCTGGAGAGTCCGTATAGTTCGTCCCGCGGAAAGGCTTTGCTGGTGCGGTAAACGTCCATCACAAAATCCATGGCCTTCTGCCAGGCGATCAGGTCCCGGTATGACTGCCCCATAAAGATCCTCCGGGACAATCATGACAACATCTACCGCAGAAAGATGTGACGTATGAACACTAAGAACTAAAAACTGAGAACCGGGAACTGGTTTGTTTATCCCTGGTTTTGAGTTCGCTGTTCTCAGTTTCAAAACGGGAATTACCCGCTATGCCGGATATGCATCACGTCGCCATCCTGCACGATGTAGTCTTTCCCTTCGAGACGCAGAGTGCCTTTGGCGCGTGCATTAGCTTCTGAGCCGGCTTCGAGGAGCTGGTCCCAGCGGATGGTTTCAGCGCGGATAAAGTGTTTTTCGAGGTCGGAATGGATGGCGCCGGCGGCTTCCACTGCGCGGGTGCGGACGGGAATGGTCCAGGCCCGGCATTCGTCTTCGCCGGCGGTGAAAAAGGAAATCAGTCCCAACAGCGAGTAGGTGGTGCGAATCAGGCGGACCAGTCCACTTTCTCTCAAGCCGTAGCTGCCCAGAAACTCGGCGGCATCCTCGTCGCTCATTTCCGCGAGTTCCGCCTCCACCTTTCCGCAGATCGCGGACGCAGACGCATTCGGCCGCGACGCCACCTCGGTCAAGTTGTACTTGGCGATCGCGTTTTCGAGATCGTTGCCTAACTCTGTGCTCTCGCCGACATTGAGCACATAAAGAATCGGCTTCTCGCTCAAAAACATGAAGCCGCGCAGACGCTTCTTGTCCTCCGGCGTCATTTCCATTTCGCGCAGTGGCCGCTCCGTACCCAAATGCGCGTTGGCCCGTTTCAGAAGATCGAATTCTTTTTCCAGGTCGGGAGTGCGCATCTTCTTCAGGTCTTTCTCCAGGCGCTCCAGCCGTTTTTCGATTTGTCCCAGATCGCTGACCATGAGGTCGAAATCGACGTTCTTGATGTCGCGCAGGGGATCTACCGGTCCGACGTGCGGAATGGAGGGATCATCGAAGGCGCGGACCACGTGTGCCAGGGCATCCACATTGCGCAGGTGCCCGACGTACGCGCTCTCCTTGAGTGCTTCCTGGCCGATGGCGCCCACGTCCACATATTCCACGGAGGCGTGGGTCAGCTTCTTCGGGTTGTAGAGTGCGGCCAGGCGATCGAGCCGTTCGTCGGGAACTTTGGCCACTCCAATGTGGGCCTCGCGCGGGTTGGCGTAGGCCTGGTCGGAAAGATGCGCCTTGGTGAGAATGCGGAACAGAGAGGTCTTGCCCACCTGAGGCAGGCCAATAATGCCGGTTTTCATAGGAAGGAAAAGGGACAGGAAGATGATAACAGCCA
The DNA here is from genome assembly GCA_963699935.1 of Terriglobia bacterium. Classification (GTDB taxonomy): domain Bacteria; phylum Acidobacteriota; class Terriglobia; order Terriglobales; family Acidobacteriaceae; genus JAIQFF01. Next base: position 73,720 of record CAVOVU010000003.1, on the reverse strand, counting down.
GATCAGGTCAGCGACCGCGCAGTAACATAAGCGACCACCAGGCCCAGCAGGATTACGCCGCTCTCGATGCGGGTTGACCAGTGGTGCAAGGCATCGAACTGCATGCGCGCCGGATTATCGATGGGCACAGCATCGATTTCTCCAATCGACGCCCGGATCGCGTCCATGCGCGGAATCACGCCAAATTGCGAAATCAAGGTAAGCAGCAGCATCATGCAGATGAGCACATTCCGCGCGGCGAACACATGAGCTTCGCCGGTGCTCAGGCGGCTGGCCAGCAGGGAACTGGCCAGAAAAACCACCCCCGAGACCATTCCCATCCAGTGCAGAATTCCCAGCGAGCGGCCCACCACCGAGCCCGCCAGTTGGCGCGTCGGCAGTACCGAGAAGGCAGTCTGAGCGACCACCGGGAAAAATATCACCCCACCCAGCCAGACGATCAAAGCCAGCAGCATAAGAAATCGAAGAAAAGACGACATGACAGGTAACCATTATGAACGGCAAACTGAGAACCGGGAACTAGAAACTAACAACTGATTTTTTATTACCACTTGAGAGCCACCCGGCCTACACCGGCACGCGGATGGTTTCGACCAGTTCCCGGAGCAACTGCTCCGCCTGTTCGGATTTCTTGAGGGTAGAAGAGTAGCGGCCATTCACCGCCACGCGGTGGGCGAAGACTGCCACCACCAGCGGCTTGAAGTCTTCAGGAACGCAGAAGGTGCGGCCATCGAGAAAGGCCATGGCCTGCCCGGCGCGGTAAAGCATCTGGGATCCGCGGGGAGAAACCCCCAATGAGAATTGCTCAGACTCGCGGGTAGCGCGAACAATCGCGAGCACATAGCCAACCAGCGAATCATCCACCCGCACCTGCGTGACCGCCTGCTGCATTTCGAGCACATCAGCGCCGGTAAGCACGGGTTCCAGCAATTCCAGTTGGGCGGTGCCAGCTTCAGAGCGCAGAATCTCCCGTTCCGACTCGCCATCGGGGTATCCCATGCGCACCCGCATCAGAAAGCGATCCAGTTGCGACTCCGGCAAAGGGTAAGTCCCATGGTGCTCGATCGGATTCTGGGTGGCGATCACCAGGAACGGTTGCGGCAAGGAATAAGAATGCGAGTCCACCGTGACCTGGCCTTCGTTCATGGCCTCGAGCAGCGCGGACTGGGTCTTGGGGGTGGTGCGGTTGATCTCATCCGCGAGCAGGACGTTGGTGAAAACCGGCCCCCGCTTGAACTCAAACTGCTGCTCGATGGCGGAGTAGATCGAAATGCCCAGGACGTCGGAGGGAAGCATGTCGCTGGTGAACTGCACCCGCTGAAAAGTACAGTCGATGGCCCGTGCCAGGGCCTGGCCGAGAGTCGTCTTGCCCACTCCAGGGACACCTTCGATCAGCAAGTGTCCACGGGCCAGCACCGAGACCAGGGCCAGCCGGACAACGTCATCCTTGCCGCGAATCACTTTGCGCAGCGCATTCTCCAGCTGGGTTGCCCGGTGGGATGCGGCAATGGCGGTTTCAGGCGACATCGAGAAATTCTACTATGCGCTTACGGCAGTTGCGGCGGGCAGGAGGCGTTACGAACGTCACTGGACGGGCGTCGGACCTTGGGCGTCAGACGTCAGCGATCCCCACTTGTGCTTCAACCTGCTGCTTGACTCCCGAGATACGGCCTCTGAGGTCTGACGTCCGAAGTCTGACGCCCGCTTTACTGCGTAAACTCTGCCGGCCTTCCCGTCAGCCGTTCGATGCGTTTGGCAATCGGCGGATGGGTGGAAAACAGGTTGCCAAAATTCATGCCCAACAGCGGCTGAATGATGAACAGGTGCGCGGTGGTAGGCGTACCCATCATAGGCACGCGTCGGGAATACGCGTCGAGCTTGGCCAAAGCGCTGGCCAGAGCATAAGGATTGCCGGTGAAGTGCGCGCCGGTTTCGTCGGCCGCGTACTCGCGCGACCGCGAAACCGCCATCTGGATCATCATGGCGGCAATCGGGGCCAGGATCAGCATGAGCAAACCGCCCATGGCTCCACCGCGGCGATCATCGCGATCGCCCATCCCGAAGTAGGCGCCGTAGCGCAGCCAGGTGATGGCGCCGGCGATGGTAGCGGCCACCGAACTGATCAGAATGTCGCGATTGTTTACGTGTCCCAGTTCGTGGGCCAGCACGCCTTCGAGTTCTTCGTCGTTGAGCAGGCCCAGAATGCCCTGCGTGACCGCAACCGACGCGTGCTTTGGATTGCGTCCCGTGGCGAATGCGTTAGGTGACTCCGTCGGGATGACGAATATCTTCGGCATGGGCAAGCCGATTTTCTGGGTCAGCCGCTCCACCACGTTGTAAACCCGCGGCAACTGCTCGCGCGTGACCGGTTGTGCGCGATAGGTTTTCAGCGCGATCTTGTCCGAAAAGAAGTAAGCGACGAAGTTCGTGACCACGGCAATGCCCAGCGCCAGCAACATCCCGTTCTGTCCGCCCAAAACGCGGCCTACCGCCATCAGCAAAAGTGTCAGCGCGGTAAGCAGAAAGGCGGTCTTGAATGTGTTTCCCATAAATTTTGATGCTCACTCCATTAGATGGTCCGCCGGCGAAAGGGATGCATGAGCCCAAATGTGGGCGCGAGCGTCCTCGCTCGTGCCGGCAACCACGTGGAGACAGCCGCCCCGGCTGTCGGGTCGAGCGCAGTTCGACAGACTCGCAAGGCTGGCCGCGCCGCCACCGGAAGCCCTGATGGCAGAGCAACATGCCGAGCTGCGCGCGGAGTTCCCTGAAATCGTCTTCGGAATGTGGCCGGGCAGCAGCCCGATGGTTCAGTAAATTAGGATCAGACCAGCCGGGTACAGGGTCAATGCGTGAAATCGCCAGGTCCCACCACGGTCAGGGATGCTCAACATGAAATTGACCGTCACTCCACTCTTCGGGAGCGACATCGGTGATGGTTTCGGTGAAGTCCCAGCGGTGGCCGTAAAAGTCCTGAGCGTTGTATTGGCGCTCGCCGTAAGGTTGATCTTGAGGTTCAGTCAGGATGATGGCTCCGTTCTGCCGCGCGCGTTCGCAGTGTCCGCTGGCATCTTCGATACGAACCTGAATGGTGTGCGAATGGTTGGGCGACACACTTCCCTCGGCGATGGTGAAGCAGCCCTCGCCGGCCTTCATCTGGATGCGGTGATTGGCGATGCGGAGCCGGATGGTAAAGCCAAAAGCCTTGCCCAGCCAATCCGCGGCGGCGCTGGGGTCGGGGTAAATGAGCACGGGTATCACGGCGCAAGGCGGCACAGATCGGTTGGATCGCATTCCTGAAACTCTATCACTCAACCCGCGCGGAATGGAGGGCAATTGACCCGGTGACCGTTCACCCTATTCTTCGTCTAATGCAAATGCCCACCGAAATTCTCAGTCAACGTTATTCTGCGAGTCTGGTTTTAGTCCTCGGGATCGTGACCGTTTCGGCAGCCCAGGTCCGATCCGCACCGAGATTGGACTTGCTGACGCTACACAGCAAAGTCTTTAACAACACGCGCACCATTCGGGTGTGGGTGCCGTCTGGGTACGACGATGACTCGCAGGCGCAATCGAGATATCCGGTGTTCTACTTTACGGATGGCATTGCCACCTTTCATGGCCGCCACCTCGATGCCATCGCCAGTGAGTTGATCGCTTCGGGCAAGATTCCAGCTACCATTTTCGTCGGCATCGACAACGGTGGATCGACTCTCGAATCCAGGAATCCTGGGTCCGACCGTGCGAATGAATATTTGCCATACCCGGATGATTTCCTGATTCCTCCGGTACCGGTGCCGCACGGCAGCCGGTTCCCGGATTTCCTGGAACAAGAAGTCCGGCCTCTCGTCGAATCGAGGTACCGCACCCAGAAGGACGCGGTCGGTCTTGCAGGAGCTTCCTATGGCGCCGCAATCGCTTTGTACACGGTTCTGGAACGTCCAGGGAGGTATCGCTGGCTGCTATTGGAAAGCCCGTCGCTGTACATTGACAACGATCGCCTTCTCCGCCGGTCTGCGCAATTTCACCAGTGGCCGCCACGAGTTTACATCGGTGCGGGTACGCAAGAGGGAGAAGGCGACGCAAAACGAGAAATGGTGAATGACGTGAAGCGACTCGCGCACGCTATCGGCTCTGATTCAAGTACCTGCCTCTTTATTGTTCCTGGCGCAGAACATGGGGAAGACGCATGGCGATCCCGACTCCCCACCGCCTTGCGATTTCTATTACGGTCGGGTACCTGCCCAAAGCGTCAACGAGGTAATTGATTCAACAGTAATCTATACTTCGTGTGGATTGGGTAGCCATCATGCCGGTCACGGTCCTGATCGTTAGCTTGCTCTTGAGCGCATTCTCCTCCGCCCAAGAGGTTCGGCGGATCACGCTACCTGATGTTGGCGAAAGCAGATACTCCGGGGCGGTCAGGTCGGGAAAGTTCATGATCTGCGACACGGAACAAGCGAGGACCGCGCGCAGGGCTGTGCGAGTGTCAGTGGAATCGCTGACTCCGACAGATATTGACCCGAGAGAACAAATATCCGTAGTTTTTAGAGTTGAGAATTACGGTCAGGTTTCGGTCATACTGCCCGTGAGCCCAAGAATTACAGGCCGCCTGCCTGAAAACGATTCTGACCACTACAGTGCTATGTTGCCACTCTTCGCACGCACTCCAGGTGGCGCAATCTCCATGGGGTGGCTGGAATTGTACGGCTCGGTGAAATCGAATACGACCGTAAGTCTCAAGCCCGGAGAATGGATCACGGTGCGCGGCGACGTCAGGGCGCACAATTGGTATACAGCCGGAGTGTCGGCCGATGCTTCTTCTGATCTTGAGCTGTACCGGTGGTTGCCGAACCAATCGGATGGATTGGAAGAGCCGTGCGTTAAGCAGGTTCCAGGAACATCTATTCCCGTTCGATTCCGCTCTCCAAAGGAATCTCCTTGAAACAACCGATCAACACTTCGAAGGGCGGATACTTGGCGTAAACATCCGAATGTCTTTACGGCTGCGATGATTGCGGCGGCCGAGTTCTTTCTTCTGGCCTCAGCTAAGAGGCCGCTTCCAGAGTGAGTGTTGTCGGTTGGCTGAGGAAGCGGACTACTCGCTTGAGGTTCTGGGCAGCCGCCGCCAGGAAGAACTGCTCCCGTACAAACCGTAAGCTCCGCAGACGGAGGCGACGCAATCCGATTTGATTCTTGAGTTCCGCGAACAGGGCTTCCACCTTCTTTCTTTCCCGCTGTTGCCGGCTGACCCCTTGCCCACTGGATATTTTTTCTACCCGCGACGGATGACGCAAGCCGTATGCACCGCCCACACATCGCAAAGTACGCGATCCCGGCCGGCCCAGGCGTCCAGAATCGGACAGTGAATTCCGAGAGCGGACACAGAGCCCTTGAATCGCGACGCAAAGGCCATACTTTTTCAGCGCCGGAGAGGTTCGCAGCCGTCTTGATATTGGCAGATAAATTGCAACACGATCGAGGAGGCTTACCATGGCACATTTTGAACGGATTCGTGACGTTATTTCCGGCCCGTTCGACTCCGAGGTCATCAGGCAGCGCACCGCCGGGGGATGGCAAATCGTATCGATCGAGTGGCGGCGCGAGTTACCCGACTCGGAATCCCCGACCCCTGGCGGATATAACGAGGACATTCCATATGGACTGCGCATCTCGGACGACTGCCAGCGATTGGAGGTTGATCCGCTTGAGAACAGGACCCTGATGCTGATGATGGAGTTGCTGGTGCAGGACTTCCCCTATTCAAGCATTGTCAGCGACCTGAATGAAAAGGGCCTTCGGATGCGCGACGGCAGGCCATGGACTCGGGTAGCAGTCTTCAACATGACGCCCCGCCTCATCGAGGTCGGCCCCCGCCTGTTCGGAACGGAAGAGTGGCAGAGAGTGCGACAACGGTTCTCGCTTTCGAGAGAGCCAGAGGTTTCTTAGGCAGGGCGGGAAGAACCGCGGGTCAATGAGTGTAATGGCGATTTATCGCCAACTATCCCAAAATGACGGTCAAGCATCCCTCGGATTGTCGGGGGCAACATGATGTACGTTCAGACCCTGAATGATTCCAGCAATTTGCCGTCATGGCCATGGCTCCTGCTTTTTTTTTTTTTTTTTTTTTTTTTTTTTTGCATATCGGGTGTGATACACAGCTTCATTTTTTCTTGACTTCTGCGTCTCGCAAGCTCACACTTCCGCTGAATCGCCTCTCCGAAGAGCAGTTTCCTCTCGCTCGGAAGCGCAGCACCCCCAGAGGCGAACGGTTTCTCTCAGGCATCGAACCCAACGGCGCTGAATACAACCTAACCACGCTCATCTTGACAAGAGGAGCGACACAATGAGAGCCGCCTCGCCATCAGTCTCGTTTTCCCTTCGTAGATTTTTTTCAGTTATGTTCGTGCGTCATGCGAGGCCAACTCGACTTGCGGTCGTCTATCTCCTCTTCACCGTCGCACTTGTACTGGTGCCGAAGACAGATATTTTAGAAACACCGTTCGACGAAGCCAACACTCCAACAAATGAGATCGTAGTCGAGAAGGCTGTTTCTTCTTGGGAACCTCGACAATCGGACACAGCGTTTGGGCAAAGAATATTTGCGCAGCCGCGGAGGACCAGTATCCGCAGAATTTCGCCGGTTTACCCAAGCCGGTTGACTGACTCTCGCACGTTTCAGGAACTCTTCTGTACTTTCCTCTGCTAACCCCGCTCACGCGATACCACTGCTTTGTCGTTTGAATTGTCTTGCGGCCCGTTAGAGGCGGCAGCTTGGCGTCCGTATCAGGCCTTACTAACACAACCTAAGTTTCAAAAAGCTCAGTTGGGGCTTAGAGAGCTTGAGGAGGATTGTCATGTTTGGAAAAGAGAGGACGAACAAAATGGAGAAGCCGGGGATGACGGATTCGTCCCCTGACAGCCGAGAGCATGCGACGGAAAATGAGGAACCAGTCCGTGGAACAGATTCGACCACGGTGAATCGGGAAGTTTCTCGGCGCACACTGCTGAAGGGTGGTGGTGCGGCCTTGGCGGGGCTGACGGGGCTGACCGTGCTGCAAGTGGCAGGACCGGCGAACGCTTTCCCCTCCGGCGAGGAGGACGGGAATGACGACCAGCCTGACCCGTCGCAATCACTGGGACGGCCCGGCGACGTGGTCATCCCGTGGCTCGACCAGCCCCCGCCGTTTCCCGCCCCGGATATCGGCGGAAGCCAGCTCGTCTGGGAGGAGCTCAACTCCTGGCTCATCCCTCCCGAGAAGTTCCATTTCGTCACGCACTACGGCATACCCACGGCCTTGACAACCCTGCCGCGTGGCGCGTGGCGGTTGCTGGCCTGGTCAGGCATCGCTTGTCTTTGTCGCTGGCAGACCTCAAGGCCCGCCCGCGCCGCGAGATCGACTTCACATTGGAGTGCTCCGGCAACAATGGCACCGGGCTGCCCTTTGCCACTGGCTTCATCGGCAATGCCCGCTGGGCCGGCACACCTCTCGCTCCGATGCTGGAGGAGGCGGGTCTTCTCAAGGGGGCCGTCGAAGTCGTCTTCTACGGGAGCGATCGGGGAACCCAGGTAATCCGCGACAACTCGGGGATCGTGAGCGGTGGGCTGACGGGCGTCGTCGAACCGGATGCGGGTGGCGGACTGGATTTGACGATCACCGAGCAGTTCGCCCGCAGCATGTCGCTCGACGATGCGCTCGACCCGCGCAACCTGCTCTGCTACGAAATGAACGGCGAGCCCCTGCCCGAAAAGAACGGTTTCCCGTCCGCCTGATCGCTCCGGGTTGGTATGGCGTGGCCAACGTCAAGTGGCTGACGCGCATCGAGGTACGCGACCAGCGCCATGCGGGGAACTTCATGGCGCGAGACTACGTGACCATCCGCGAGGAGCAGCGCAACGGCCAGCCGCTCTGGACATTCAGCACCGTGAGGCACGATCGCCTCAAGTCGGCCCCAGCAAAAGTCATACGTCGAGACAACCGCTACGTCGTCCTTGGCGCCGCCTGGGGTGCGCCGATCGCGGCGGTGGAAGTCCGCATCGACAACGGACCGTGGATGCCGGCGAGGCTCTTCGGGCCGGTCGCGCCACAACCAGAACAGGCGGGGCTTCGCGTGGAGATTCTGGACGTTCGGCTGGGGAATGCCCGCCACCGGCCAGCACATGGTGACGTCCAGGGCATTCGACGCCGACGGCAACGTGCAGCCGGCGCCGGACGATCCCATCCTCGCCAGCAAAGTGACCTTCTGGGAGAGCAACGGACACATCACGCGCCAGGTTCTCATTCCCTGATCGCGTCCGAGGCAGTGCCATACTGCATGTAATGAGGTAGAAGACTGTCTGAACGAATCAGGCGCACAACACGCCGCTCGTCAAGTTTTGAAGTGCCGCTCAAATGTGGCGACTCCCGCGGCGAACAAACAAGGAGTTACCTGACTCGGAATCCCCGGCCCCTGGCGGATATCAACGAGGACATTCCATATGGACTGCGCATCTCGGACGATTGCCAACGATTGGAGGTTGATCCCGTCGAGAACAGGACCCTGATGCTGATGATGGAGTTGCTGGTGCAGGACTTCCCCTATTCGAGCATCGTGAGCGACCTGAATGAAAAGGGCCTTCGGATGCGCGACGGCCGGCCATGGACTCGGGTAGCAGTCTTCAACATGACGCCCCGCCTCATCGAGGTCGGCCCCCGCCTGTTCGGAACGGAAGAGTGGCAGAGAGTGCGCCAACGGTTTTCGCTCGCGCGAGCGCCAGAGGTTTCTTAGGCAGCGCGGGAACCCGGGCCAATGAGTGAAATGGATATTACGCCAATTGACATGCGGATTCTGAAATGCAAGATTTGACGAGAGTCCCGTTCACAAATCAAGAGCCCTACGGCTGGGGGCTATGATGCCGAAACGAGATGTGAAGCTTCACCCGCGAATTCGCTCGATCGAATGACGCCCTTTGATTCGGAAGAACCCATTTACGGCCGACCCGAAGATGGAGATGATCAAAGAGCGAAGCGGAAAGAGCCAGCTCTCTGACTTCATTATTTCAGTGCGGCTACAGGCTATCACGCGATACGTACTCGATCTGACAGAGGCCCTCTCAGGGGCACGCGAGCGTGGATCGTGGTACCACGCTTGGGTTGCGATTCGATTGAAAACGTTCCGTTCACCAGCTTCAGCCGCTCCTCCATGCTGATGAGGCCAAGCCCTCGGCTCTTCTTTGCCGCTTCGCGGTCAAAGCCTACGCCGGAATCCCTAACCGTGAGATGAATCTCATCCGACGTTCCCCACAATCGCACTTCGAAGTGCCGTACCCCACTGTGTTTTGCCGAATTATGGAGGGCTTCCTGCAGTACTCGGAAGAAGCAAAGAGAAATGTCCGGCGACAAAGGGCTGGGTAAATCGTGGATTTGGAAGTCAATCTCCACTTTCTGCTGCTCGCCGAACTCTCGGCAGAAGCCTCTCATGGCCGCAGCAATGCCCAGATATTCCAGTTTTGACGAATGCAACTCGTGCGACAAGGATTGGATATCGGTGGCTATCTCGGAGGTCCGCTTCTGGAGTTCGCCCATACGGCTGCGGACTTCGGGCAAATTGAGAGGTCTTCGTGGACTTGTTCTAACTCGATAGCCAACAGTGCGAGACGTTGACCGATGTCGTCGTGAAGCTCTCTGGCGATCCGGGTACGTTCCTGCTCCTGTGCCTCAATCAACTTTCGGCTGATGCCTGAAAGCGCCTCTTCTGCTCGCTTCCGTTCGGTGACATCGATACAAGTGCCTATGTAACCGGCAAACGAGTGATCCTGATTGAATCTAGGCACCCCAATGTCTAAAACCCATCGATATTCTCCATCGCTCCGCCGCAGCCGATACTCCATTCTGAAGTCGGTGCGAGAATCAAAAGCTTGCGTGTAGGTCTCGAAACAACGTTGAAAGTCTTCACTGTGTACCCCCTCTAACCATCCGTTTCCAAGTTCCGCATCAATTGATTTTCCAGTGAAGCCCAGCCAAGGCTTGTTGAAGTAGGTGCAGAGTTTGTCGGTGCCCGACATCCAAATCAGCACGGGAGCCGTATCTGCCAACAACCGGAAACGCAGTTCGCTTTCCTTGACAGCCTCCTCCGCCCGTTTGCGTTGAGTAATGTCTGCCACCACGGAAAGTACGCATTGTTCATTTCCGATCTTTATCAGTTCTGCTGCCCCTAGGCCGACCATCTCCGTACCATCCTTGCGGCGATAGCGAAACTCCACATCACGAATAGAACCCTCTGCCGCAAGTCGCTTTACCGCCGCCACCCGTTCAGTCGGATCGACCCAGAGCGAGATATCGAACGGAGTCCGTCCAATCACCTCGTCACGACGCCAACCAGTTAGTCGTTCAAAAGTTTCGTTGACGTCGAGGTAACGATAATCTTTCTTGCTACTCAGCGTGAGAGCCATCGGGCTTTCTCGAAACGCTTTGGAAAATTTCTCCTCTGACGTCCTCAACTCATCCTCAGTCTGTTCCCGTTCTCGTTCTAATCGATGCATTGATCGGGCAATCAGCGTAGTCAACAGGGTCAGGCATCCGATGCTTCCAAGCACCAGCAGAGCAACACCGAATTGCGTGTCGTACAGATTGGCTCTTTGTCCTTCGAGTCCCAACCAACCGAGCGCAATGGACACAATTACAATTACCGGAATCATGATTCGCAGAAGAAGACCCGCGTTGCTGTCACTGGCAGCGACGGCCATTATTCCTTCGTCTGGCCGTGCAAGAAGGTAGGCCAGACATGCTGCCACGAGGCCGATGGATGTGTGCAGAGCCATCGAGGAGAAGGGCGTAATCGAGTAGAGTGACTCGACTCCATACAGATAGCCGCACAGAGCCACCAGACAGATAACGAAACATACGACTACAAATACGTGTAGCAGTACCAGCGCCTTTCTTATTCCCGATAGCAGAACAGACAAACCCAAAAGCAGGAAACAGATTGCCGGCGCAATCGCCATTCTGCCCGGATACGCTGTAACTGAAGTGCGTGGGTCGCGAAAAAGTAGCTGGTCGATTCCAAGACTGACGTGGAAGACGTACTCCGCAAGTGTCAAACCAGCAATGATGACTACCAAGAGCCCCAGAATGCGTCGGCTGCGCTGCCGCCGGTCATCGCTCGCAATCCAGAGCGCCGTACCCAATAACACGAACAATGCAGCCGTGTTGGCTTTCATCGACGCGAACGTCGGGCGTACAACCGTCAGGGCGGGTACATTGAACGCCCAGCCGTAAAGAACCACGAGCCCCAAAGTAGCGACAAGGGCTGCTATAGCTTTTGACGCTTGACGAAACAGGGGAGCCAGGCGGGGAACTTCTGTGGTGTTGTGGTCGACCTGGATGGCCTGTGTTGGCGGGCTCTGCGCTGGCATCAATTCCACCTCACAATAACAAGATGGGGATAACTGAGCTTCTTGCCGCGTGGGTCATTATATGCACCGGGCATGCTTTGCCGGTTATGAACCAACCAGTTGGCTCGGTATGCGACCCAGCGTCGCAAGGTGAACCGGGCTGACCATCTCGATCCGAAGAGTTGGGGCAATAGAATCACTCGCTTGCGGCTAAACTGCGGTCGTGGACGAATCCGTGTGGGCTCTCCAGAAACTACATCTCCGATTGCGAGCGGGGAAGGCCGCAACATCAGCCTCGAAAACATCATCTCTTTGTGCAAAGCCCTGAAGATCAAGCCTGGAAAATTGCTTGACCATCTTGTATAGGAGGCGCTCCCTACCTGCAATCAGCCCCCAAGTAGAGCATCGCAACTATACAGGGCGCGCGGGAAACGTCGTTGCTCTAGAGCAATCACGGCAAATACCCCTGAAACGATTTGAAGTTGGCCGGGCATACCTCCGACCGGCGTCGAAGGTGCGTCTTTTGGGAGGATGCCAGTATTGAATGATGCGATGAATTGCGGCTCTCAGCCGAATAGGCCAGTGCCCCCGACGAACAACTGTGTCACGTAAAGCCTATCGAAGCACCTTGAAGCAAACCCTCCTTCGCGCGAATGACCGGCAACCCTTCTTTAGAACAAGCTCGGCCTTCTGAGGCACTCAGCCGCGCGCATGTAGGCGCACAGTCCGCAAGTCTGATTTGTGGACATTACTGGCGATTGTTCCCGAGTTAAGGGGCAAACCGGAAGTTAACTGTCGTAATCAGGCGTTGCACGACCTTGCGCCCTTTATTGCCAGCTCTCAGGCGTGACTGTCAATCGATGGTTGGACGCTTCGGCGCATCGTGCGATCAGTATCCATGGCGGTCGCGTCTGCGTGTCGGTCTTATGGGTGCACAATGAATATCTTGTTGCTGGTCAGTGTGCCATTCGTTGTACTGACCGTGATCGGCCCGGTGGTGGCCCCATCCGGGATAGTGGCCTTGATAAACGTGGGATAGACGAGCTTGAAGCTTGCGGGTGTTCCGTTGAAGAGAACCTGGGTTGTGTCGGTGAAGCCCTGTCCCAGAATCTGCACCACGCCGCCGGCGCGGCCGTAAGTGGGCAGGTAGGTTACGAAAGGCGGCAACCCGGCATCAAAACTGAAAAATACGCCGAGGTTCGCCGAACCTCCGCTGGACGTCATCCCGTAGAGGCGTCCATTAGTGTGCTGTATCAGAGAACTTCTCGGAGCACTGCCTGTGGCCTCGGCGAAATCATGCAGCACTGTGTAGGTCCCGCTCGGAGTCAGGCGAAAGAGTACTCCCGCTCCATTCGCTCCACCGCTGGACGTCGTGCCATACAGGTTTCCATCACTGGCCTCAACCATGCCTCCTACAGGCCCGCCTCCATCCGCTCCACCGCTGAAGTTGTAGAGCACGTTGACGGTGCGATCTGGAGTCATCTGAAAGACCGTACCCGCTCCGAAAGAGCCGCCTTCTGACGCCACTCCATAAAAGTTTCCGTCCGTAGCCTGAATCAAGCCGCCGGATGGATGATTACCGTGGATACCGTCAAAGGTGTAAAGCACTTCGAAGTCGCCGGTCGAAGTGATTCGATACAAGTCCCCCGGACCCTGCGTCCCACCGGAGTCAATAGCGGCCCCGTAAAACGCGAAATCCGTTCCCTGCACGAGCGGAGCTACCTGATAGATTCCCTCGAACACGGTCATGGAATGCAGCTGGGCATATTGACCTGACTGGGAGACTTTGTAAATTTGTCCGAAGTTGAAACTTCCGTGCGTCACGCCGTAAAAATCGCCGGCCACGCTCTGGATAGGCGCCGCCCACGGGTTCCCGCCATTCCCGCCCGAATAGTAGTGCAGCCTCGTCACTTGCCCGTTGGAACGCATCTTGTATAACGTTCCCCAGGTCCCCGGACCGCCAGAAACGGTGCTTCCGTAAAACCATCCGTCCCGTCCGAGAGTCAGCCCTCCCGCCGGCATTTGGCCGTCGCTGCCAGAGAATGCATGCATCACCTTGTAGTGTCCGTCAGTGGTGAGCCGGAAAGCTGCGCCCGGGTTCCCCTGGGTTCCCCCTGCACTGAACAGGTAGCCGCCGCGGGACTGGCAAATGACGCCCGGTTCACCGGGAGCCTGGGGGTCGGTCGAAGTGGTCCCGAAATTGTGCATCACCTTATAGGTTTGTGCGGAAGCCATGGTCGCCACGGCGACCAGGAGCGCGGCGGTCGCGAACGCATTTCTTTTCATGGAAATTTCTCCAGCGGCGCGCTCGCAGAATAAGGGGCCCGAGCACTATGACAACCGCGTGCAAGTGGATCGCGCAGAGGTTAGGGAGTATCCCAGCGACGAGCCCGCGCGAACTTGCCTCGCCGCGATCGATGTGGCCCGCTGCCACACCAACAGCGGCATCAATTCTGCGCTCCTGTAACTGGCACGTCAATTAATTAGAGGATTCGGTAGTGGTGCATTGAGTTGAACTGCCCAACCCCTCGATACTCCCGTTGACGGGCTATTCGGAAGTCAACTGTTGAAAGCAGGCGATTCTGGCATCACGCGAAACCGCCAACGAGAGGACCGCTATGGGACACGGCAGCTCGTGTAGAAACTAGGGGACGACCGCTTTCACTGCGGCTGTCTTCGGGCTTTCACGGCCGTTTGTATCGACGGCCGTCGCCGCGTAGTAGTGGATCGTGCTATTCGCGACGGTGGAATCGCTGTAGAGCGTGGAAGCAATCAGGCTCACGTTGATCTTCTTCCATGTCTCCCCGTCGGTCCTGCGATAGAGGTTGTAGCCGACGATCTTGCTCGACCTCGAAGGATTCCAGTTCAGGTCCACAACATGATTGGCCGTGGCCTGGATGACGATCTTGTACGCCAGTTGCGAGATATGCCCGCCGCATCCGGTAACCTTTGCTGCGAAAGAGTACGTGCCTGCCCTGGTCGGCGTCCCGGCGAGCTTCAATGACGTTGTCGAACTGGGCACCTTGGCGGTGACGCCGGCTGGCAGGGCACCGGATACAATCTTCCACTTGTAGGGAGTGCAGCCACCGCTGGTTTGGATGGCCGCGGAGTAGGCGGTTCCGACCGTGCCGTTGGGAACGCTTTTCGTGGTGATCGCGACGACCGATTCTGTGCCCTGGATGACGACCTTGTACGCCACCTGTGAGACCTCCCCGCGGCAGCCCGTGACCTTCACGGCGAAGGAGTAGGTAGCTGCCGTGGTCGGCGTTCCGGCGAGGTTCAGCGACATGGTCGAACTGGGCACCTTCGCGGTGACGCCCGCTGGCAGGGCACCCGATACGATCGTCCACTTGTAGGGAGCGCAGCCGCCGCTGGCGTTGATGGCCGCAGAATAGGAGGTTCTGACCGTGCCCCTGGGCACGCTCGTGGTGGTGATGGCGACGCTGGCTACAACGCATGGGGACACGAATACGACCAGCAGAAGGGAGAGTAGCAAAGATTTCATTCTTCTATGCTGGCGTGACTACAGGATTCCCAACAGATAGGGAAGGTTTGCAGCCTTCCGAATTCCCAACAGAATAGGGAAGGTTTGCAGCCTTCCGATTGTGACATGCGGAGTTCAAATTTCGGAGTTTTCTCCCCAGCTGCAGGCTCCGCACCCCGCGAGAGCCTATTCGGCCTTGCGGTACTTGTAACGATTGTTCACTCGTATGAACGCTTCGTCATGAAGGCAAAAATAGTTCGCATATTGCGCGTAATAGCAGCAGGGGGTGTGACTCTCGCTCTTTCGTGGTTGCTTCTCCGGCCAGCAGCGGAACCCTGTGCTGTCCTGATTCGCCGACAGTGGCCAGATGCTTGGTTTTCCGGCCTAATTTTTTGGTACGCCGATCTTATGGCTGTCGGTTTCTCAATTGCGATAGTCGTCGTAGTTGGGCGATATACATTCAAGCGCTCGGGTGGTTGACGCAATCAGGCGACTACACTCACAACCGGTCAATGGGTGAAATGGCGATACTCCGCTATGAAGGCGGAACGGCGGAACGTGACGAACCGTGTCTTGGAACGTCAGCTGGCCGCTTTGAACTTCGCGACGATCGCCGTGATGTCGTCGTGTTGTTCCTGAAAATTGAATCGCCGGACCCCATCCACGATTGCGGTCAACAGAGCCTGGCACGGCAGGTCCCGATGTTGCTGAAGGGATTCAATCAGGTACCGCTCGCCAAATTCCTCTCCTTGCTCGTTACTGGCTTCGGTGATGCCATCCGTGTAGAGCGCAAGCACGTCCCCGGGAGAAAGCTCCTGCTCCCGCATCGAGCAATTCCACTCTCTGAACAGTCCGAGCAGCGTGCTGGTGGAATCGAGCCGATCCACCTTGCCGTCGCTTCTTACCAGCAGACCTGACAAATGGCCGCAATTGACGTAGCGCAGCCGCCCCGCCGCTTCGTCGTAATCGGCAAACAAAAGCGAGGCATAGGCGCTGTCGCCGGTATTGTCATAGAACAGGCGGTTCACCGACCGGAGCAACGCCTCGGGCTGATCGAAGGCCAGCGCCGACTGGCTGCGCAGGCTGGCCTGCAAATTCGCCATCAGCAGAGCGGCGGCGATCCCCTTGCCGGAAACATCGCCGATGATCAACCCCAGCCGCTGCGGCCCCAGATTCAGGAAATCGAAATAATCCCCGCCCACCTGGCGCGCCTGCAGGCAGACACCCGCGTACTCCACCGTTTTCATCTCCGGCTGAATCTGCGGAAACAACCGCGCCTGCACCTGCCGCGCTATTTCCATTTCCTGGGCGGTGCGGCGTTCGGATTCGAGTTTTTCGGCGTGCGCCTGCCGGCGCAACTCCAGGCTTTGCCTGACCTCATCGAAGCCTTCCAGGCCAAACCCATTCCCGTCCGGATCCTCGAAACGCGCATAGGTGCCGCCCCACCCCGGCGTCTCCGGAGCAGTTGTGAAACGAACCCCGCGTTCGCTCCATTCTTTGTACTTGGCGTGGACATCTTCGGTCATGAACAGGACCCAGCGGTAGCCGCCAATCAGTTTGTATTCCGGCGCGTCGGGCTTGGGTTCAACCAGCGCGAGATTCGCGCTACCGTCGGGAGGCGCCACCTCGATCCAGCGTTCGCCGGTGGGAAGGCGTTGTTCTGTGATGAGTTCGAAGCCCAATTGTTCCAGGTAGAACCGCTTACTCACGTCCAGATCGCGGACGAAAACGACGATGTCCTGGATCGACAGGTAGGGCTCTTCGCGGCCCGGGCGAAGCACGGTCCGGTTCGACCACGAGAGAAAGGCGTCGCTGGCCATCGGCGTGATTATAGCGAACCCGATAAGGATTGAAATTGCTGCTCCATCTCTGCCCATGCTCGGTGTCTATAACTACATGCGTCGGATCGGCTTTCGTCGTGTCTTACCGCTGGTGTTCACTCTCATTCATGTCGTGCTCGTCTGGTCTTCGTTGGCAGGCCAACCTCATGCCGCAAGCATGCTGTTCCGTGACTCAGGATACCGTTCTGTTGCATACCAGGAGGACATTGGTGTACCGGTGGAACTGTTTGAACCGCCACCACTCAAACCTGTTCAGAAGATCGCCCTGATCCTTGAACTTCCGGCGATGTTTGTCTCCACGCTGATTAGTGCAGTTTTGTTTCCCGAAACGAAACGGCATGGCTGTATACATCCATCCCATTAGTGCCGCTTGTTTGGTACGCCATCGGAAGATGGCTCGACGGTCTCTTGGGCTACGGTGCCCGCTTGCGTCTGCCGCGGATTCTGCGGGAATTGCTTGCCGTTCCCGCAGCTGGGGTGCTCTGTGTGAGCTTGGCTGGCCTTACGCCGCTATATCACCATCGCACTGCGGACACGTTTTGGATGTTCAGCGGTCTCGTGCTCTGGTCGGGGCTTTGCCTTACGATGACGACCAGTTCTGCCCGGCGACTCGGTGGCTGATGTAAACAGATGGGATGAGAAGGCCCGGTTCCGGGCGTAGTCGGTAAAAATGGCGGTATTACGCCAACTACCTGTTTAGGGAGTCACAATCGACTGAATGGCCTCATTGCGGTAAGATCCCGAAAGCAGTTTCCCCCTTCGGGATGTGACGGGCAAGTCCGACCAAAGGAGATACTGCCATGAACACCCAACCGTTCAGACGATCGTTGTGAACTGAATCCACACCCTTTCGGTCTCGATCCGTTCCCCAACAAGACTGCTCAGATGGCAGCCGGGGTTTGGGCCCTTACTTGGATGCGACCGCCGTAAACTGCGCCCCGTCGAGATCAAGCCTTACCCAGTACGGAGCTTGCGGTGGCGGCGGAAACGGCGTCGCCTTTGCTTGCTGGAGGGTGTGCAGTTTCTGATATACACACATGGCCGTGGGTCCGTTCCAGTAGATTTTGACGTCCTCGACCGTACCCGTCGCGCCTACCTTGGTTAGTGTCTCGAACTTACCGAGAATGGGCCCTTCGATTTGCACACATTGCTGCACAAATTCCCTGTACGTCTTTTCGAAAGAGGCCATGTAGTGAAGGCCTTCCGGTGTTTGCATGTTCGTTTTCGCGTCTTCTTCCATCGCATGAAGCTTGGCCGCGGCGGGTGCGTAGCTGGCAGCCCATTTCTTCGTCGTTTCGAAGGCCTCTTTGTTCTTCCAGGTCTCGTCATGCCATTGCTCCCCAATGCGCGCCATGGCTTTGTCTGCCATGACCGCGATCGAGTTCACCGTAGCGAGACGCCAGGAAAGCAATCTGGTTCAGGTTCAGCATGGATACTCCGTATTGCTTCTCCGAGGCCTCAAACCCTCGTTTGATTCTTGCCCAGGACAGCTGCGGCTCGTCCCCGCAGCCGCAAATGAGAGAGGTCGCGAGCTGGAAATAGAGAAAGTCGCCCTGGTCCCCTCCGATGCGGTCCGCCACCTCCAGCGTGAACTTCTCGGTATCTCCCGCTTCACCGCCCCATTTGGGCTGCAGATAGTAAGCAAAGACGCGAGCGGTGTAGTAATAACCCGGTTCAAACTTGTTCCCCTCATCGAAAAGGGCTCGCGCCTCCGCCACACTCCAGCCCTGGCTCTCGGCTACCCTTTGCATGGCGAGGTACCACTCAGGACACTTGGTGGGCAGGGCCGAGGCCTTCTCGAGGATTCGCCTCGCCTCAGCCGTGCGTTCCTCGAAGAGCTCGCTTCCGCTTGCGCTGACCGTATCGATGTAACCGTTACCCCGCGCATACCATGCGTACTCAACATAAGCGGAGGCAAGTGCAACGCGGGCGGTAAGAGACCGGGGCGAACCGCAACCCACTGCTTGAGACGACGCAGAAGGACGTTCCAGTCTTCTTCCGTGGGATGTTGGGGATATTGGACCGGGTTTTCCAAACCTTCATATAGAACGTGGAGTTTCCATCCTCCACCGGGGAATCTCTCTTTGCTCGATCGAAGACGATCGGCAAGACAATCGAGTTGCTCGAACTCGCTTTCCTCGAGCAAACCCGCGATGGTCTCCCTGTAATCCCCCAGCGCGTGGATGTTGGTACCGAGGTCGCCGTTCAAGCCAGCGGCATCCTGGCCGGTGATGCCGCATGGGTTCTGGTTCGATTGGCCACCGTTCGCGATGGCCAAGGCACTGGTGGCGGCCAGCAGTAATGTCAGGATGCTGATTTTAAGGATGGTTGAAGAGGAATGGGAATAACGGATAAGAAAACGTGCGGTTGATATTTTGCAGGCGTCGTCGATCACAAACGATCCCCTCAGTTGGAGGATATGTCCTCACTCAGCACACTACTGCTGGTCATACGGCCCGAGAAAGTTACGTTGGTGTCGATTCCAATGAAGAAGTCGGACCTTGGCTGCGCAGGGCATTTGCCTCAGAACTCTTTCAAACGACTCTAGCTTGTGAACATGCGTCGAAATCGCAGAATGCAGCATCGCACAACAACCGCGACTACACTCGTTGCCTCTGGAGAGGGTTGGGCTGGGCGCAATGTTACGTCCAATCATCCCCTTAACGATTCTCGTTTTGATTTGTGGCGGACTAGAATCCACCACGAAGCTGCGACCGACCGAAGGGTCGTGGCATGCCTTCTTGTCGAACCCGTGCGTGACGCGGACGGGAATCAGACTGAGTACCTCATTCTTCTGCACTCGAAGCCAATACGTTCCGGGCTGCACTCCTTCAAACTCGAATGCGCCAAACCTGCGAGACCGGGTGGTCGCTATAGGTTTTGACGTACAACATTCCTCACCTGGTGGTGGCGCTCGATAGAGGTTCGCAGTCGCGTTTTCGAGATACGCGGAGTAGAGACGTAATTCAGACGTTCCATTCACCATGATTTGTTTCTTCAGTGAAGCCGCCAGTTCGAGTTGTCCACACAATTGGTCGGTGGCCTGCCACTGCGTTTGGACATCGGACTTCGGTTTCGGCGCGTCTTGCGGAAACAGCGCACCCGCGAATACCGCAAACATCACCAGCCGATTGAATAGCATAGTGTTTTAGACACCGCGAATAGGATGGGCGCCTCCCACACTGGTTACAAGAGCGGCATCGTTGACGTAAACAGCGTTTACACCAGCACCGGGCATTGCGTTTTCCCTCACAGGTGAAAGTAGTTAGCAGTGATCTTTGGAAAAAGACCCGTCTTTCGGTCGGGCTGTCTTACATCCAATTGCCAGGAAGGGACTTAGCATCTGGCCCGGTCTGGCATCGCGCTTGCTGCCTGTCCCCTTATCCTCGGCATTCGGAGAAGACCTTGCATTTCGTCACCATGGCGCATCAGTTGGCGTGGATGGAGCATCCGGCGATCTGGCTGTGTGCCTCGTGCGCGATCCTGTGGTTGGTGTTGCGTTTGGTTCGATCTCCCCTGGTTCGGACCGGCGTTCTACTCATGCTCTGCGGACTGGCGATGAATGCCCTGGTGACGGACAGCAATGCCGGGTCGATGCCCGTGGTGGGAATGCCATCCACGGTGCGCCCTGCGAGCCCGATGTGGCAGGGTGCGACGGTGCAAACGCAGTTGCCTCTGCTGGCCGACCAGGCCGGGCTCGGACTGTTCAGCATCGGCGACCTCGCTTTACTCTTCGGCGGGCTTCTTATTGTGGTGATTTGCGTGCGCCAGAGGCTTGAACGTCGCGGCAGGGTGTGCAGACGGCTCCGACCACAAGCTTCCACCATCTACGATCTAGTTCTTGCGGGCACGCGTGGGGACAGCCGCCCTCGGCTGTCCTGTCGAGCATGGCTCGACAGGTTTTTTGAACCTGACAGCGAAAATAGCGGAGCCTTGCTCCGCCGGACGGGCGAGGGCGCCCGTCCCCACGTGGTTTCAGCGCGGCAACGGGTCCGGCATCGTCGCCAGCGCGTAGCCCATGACGGCCATGGCGGTAGCGTTTTCCCGCAGTTCCTGGGGAACGATTTTGTCCAGCGTATCGGCGGCGGTGTGATGGTAATTGAAGTATGTCCGGCCGTCCTGCAACAGGCCGAAAGCGGGCACGCCCTGCTTGGCCAGGGGCTCGATGTCGGCTTCGGGACTATCGCTGCTCAGCACCATCAGGTTTGAGCCCGCGGGCTGCAGCACATCCAGCACGGGTTGCAGCCGGGCCGCTGCCTCGGCGCTGATCTTGGCGCGAAAGCCCATGGGATGAGAAGCCCCCAGGTCGCTTTCGATCGCCGCTACGTGGTTGCCGATCTCGGCGGCGTGCGCTTTGGCATAGGCCACATGGCCTCTTCCCAGGTTTTCTTCGTCGATCCAGGCAATCACCCGCAGCGTCCGCCTGGGGCGCAGATGAAGTTGCTGCATCAGTTGCGCGGTTTCCATGGCGACGGCCACCCCGGCTGCGTCGTCAATGGCTCCGGTTCCCAGGTCCCAGGAATCGAGGTGTCCGGAGACGATCACCACCTGCTCCGGATGCTCGGAGCCTTTTAGATCTCCCACCACGTTAAATGTGCCAACTTCTTCCGCCGTCTGGGAGGTCAAAATAACGTGCATGCGAACCTTGCCCTGAGCAGCCAGATGAGCAATCAGGTCAGCATCTTCGCTGGTCACCGCTCCGGCCGGAATGTTGGCTGCTCGGCTTCTCCCGGTGTGCGGCAAGCGATAGTCGGCGCCGCCCACTGACCTGACCAGCGAGCCAATAGCCCCCAGCGCGGCTGCCTTTTGTGCCCCCAGCGCACGATAGGCCACTGCTTCGTCATAAGCTTCTCCGGCATAGCCGCCGGCCGCCTTCTGCTTGTCAAAGACAACGTTGAACAGAACGATCTTCCCGCGCCACATTCTGCCGACCCAGGCGATCGAGGTCGGCAAAGCTATTGGCCACGACGACCTCCGCCGTGATTCCCTCCGGCGGCGTGGGACGATTTCCACCCAATGCCGTGAGCACAATCTTCTGGGTGGTTCCCGGCGCTTGTCCGGGATACTCCACCAGTTCGGCGGATTCGGCTCCCCGAATCCAATGGCGCGCCTGCACCGGCTCCAGATGTACCTCCAGCCCCAGCTTCCGCATTTCGCCGGCCACGTACTCAATCGCGGCCTGGGCCTGCGGCGATCCCACGGGACGAGGGCCAATATTCTCGGTGATGTGGGCCACCTGCCGGTAAGCGTAGTCGTCGGTCAAAGCGGCATCGCGAATCGCCGAAAGTTGCTGAATCAGTTCCGCCGGCAGTGGAGTGGCAGCCGTCGCTTGGGGACGCTCGTAGTCCGAGTTAACCGGGACAGTTTGGTTCTGGGCAAGGAGAATGCCAGGGGCCAGGGTTAGCAGGAGAAGAAGGCTTGTCATTCGCATTTGAAGTAAAGACTACCGCAAATCCTGGGACTAATGCCTGTGCGCTGGGAGTGAACGCGGGAACCAGGAGCAAAATCGCGCAGCACAAAAAAATGGCCCCATTGCTGGGGCCACAATTAAAAGAGGCAAAGTGGAAGGTTGAGTCAGGAATGGCGAAGCGGAGAGCCGATCCGGCAGCCGGAAAGGCAACTAGAGAGATATCGCGAAAAACAGAGAGTGAAGGTCATTTGTCAGCGGCCTCTTTTGGTTACCCACCTAAGTGCATTTCCGCAACCAAAGCGTCGGAGCTCGGCACTCATCTGCCGAAACTTCGGCAAACCGCTGTAAAGTAACCACTTAGAAGCGACGTTGCCGCTCGGGAAAAGAAAGTCACAGGCAGGCGTGGCCAGGGTCGGAATGCAGATTCCTGCACATTCGCTGCACAGTCTGACCCTCGAAAGCCGGACTGCGGGAGGGACGTCAGACCCCGGCTGAGGGCTCGAGGTCTGATGTCCGACGTCTGAGGTCCGAAGTCCGCTTTTAGGAGTTCCCCGCCACCATGCGCAACTTGCCGGGCAGGAAGTGATACGGCGGCCAGGGTCCGCTGATCGCCAGTTCGCAGTTCTTCAACTGCTTGGCGGCGCTGCTGTAGCGATTCTGATATTTTTCGATGGACTTGGAATCAATCAGGTGGGCGATATCGATCAACATTCCGTCGGAATCCACTCGTTTACAGCTGATCTCTTCTTCCAGCGGATTGAACAACTTGTGGACTTGCACCGAGAGCGCCCGGGCTTTTGTCCGCCGCTCGCGGTCCTGGGAGGCTTTCTCCCGCAGCTTGATCAGGTAATCGCCGCCAACCGTGTCCGGCAGGACGATTTCGGCCATGGCTTCGCGCAGGGAGCCATCCTTGACCCTCAGCTTGAGGTGCATTTCGGCCTTGCCGCGCAGCCGGGCCACGCTCTGGCCGAAGGTGCGGCGGTTCGACCGGACAGCCTGCCGCAACGCCTCATCCGAATCGAAAATCGTGCCAAAACGGAACGGAAGCACGGTCCCACTACGGAAGCAGACGCTCACGACGCGGGCGTGTTCGAGGACGTTTTTCTCCCCAAACTGCACGTTATCGCGCTCGTACTCGCTGACGACGATGTTGAATTCTCCGCTGGGATAGGCCAGAACTGCGGCTCCGTTGACGCCTTGAACCCCTTCCAGCAGGGAAGGACGACGAGAACGAGTGCCGTTGGCCAGGGTCTGCTGCTCAGTGATGCAATACGCGTACCACGCCATAGGGTCTCTCCGAACCTGTTGCGAGGCGAGCTAGGGTCACCCCACGCATACTATTGGGCCACTTTTTGAACCGTTGGAAGAAAGGGCGTACAGCGACGAGTTGAACGCTTACTGCTGCGTCCTATGTGCATCTTACCTTGGTGCGGGATAAAAATGCAACCATTTCGTTGCAGTGGGCATCTTCGGCCCGGAACTGCTTCACGTAGGGACAGATGTCCTCATCTGTCCAGTCGAGCGCAGCTCGACCCTTCCTTAAGTGGTTCCCCGACGGGCCTCTCCAAAATCCCTGAAAAATAGCGGAGCTTCGCTCCGCCGGGCAGATGAGGACATCTGCCCCTGCGTATGTCTCAGGCAATGGTAACCTTGCAGCGTGCCCGATCCACCCAAAGCCGGCCGATCTACAAGCTCGGTCGTGTTCGCCCTCATCGCCGGGCTGCTCCTCGGAGCACTCCTGCTTGGCTTGTTCGGATTTGTGCTGCTCTCGCGGAGTTCCGGACCGGCTTTGCTGGGCCGCTTCTGGTCGGCGGTGACCGGACGGACCCTGAGCATTGATGTCACCCAGCCCACTGTGGTCGATCGCATCCAGCGCCTGCAGCGGCTGGAAACCGTGGTTTACACCATGGACAAAGTCGTGAGCGGAGCCAAGGAAAATCCCATCTTCCCCGATTTTCTGGCGGGAGACCGCCTGCTGCTCCTGGTGCACGGAGAGGTTGTTGCCGGCATTGACTTCTCCGCCTTGAAACCAGGCGATGTCCAGGTGGAGGGCAAGCAGGTTCACTTGCATCTGCCGGCGGCCCAGGTATTCGGTACGCGGCTGGACAGCGCCAAGACGCGGGTGTATTCGCGCCAGACCGGCTTCCTGGTTCCCACCGATCCCGATCTTGAATCCCAGGTGCGTCAGGAAGCGGAACGCCAACTGCTGGCGGCCGCCCTCGCCGATGGCATCCTGAAGACTGCCCAGCAGAACGCGACTTCTACTCTCACCAGCCTGCTGCAGGGCCTGGGGTTTGAGAAAATTGATCTGGACTAGACTGATCTCTCGACTGGATTGATCTGGAATTAAAAAGCCCCACCCTCCGGTTGCGGAGAGCGGGGCCTGCGGTTTTTTCGATTCAGTTAACGGTTCTGTTCTGTCTCAATCGCCAACTGGTCCTGTATTTCGCGGTTGCCGGCGTAGGATTTTGCGATTCGCACCACCTTGTCGCGGTCCTCGGTGCTGGGAACCGATCCCGAAAGTTTCACCGTGCCGGCCGTCAACGTTACATCCACCTTGGTGCTATTCAATCCCGGTTCTTCCTTCATCTTTTCCTGGATTGCGTTTTGCGCTTCGGAAGAAGTCAGCATCCGGGCGTGCGGTTCAGACGCGGAGGCGGTGCCTTCCGTCCGGTGTTCCGAGGCGTCGGCCACTGCGGCCTGGTTGGCATACTTCCTGACTGCCGCCATGAACTGGTGCGATCCTTCCGGCGGGGCCACTTCTCCTTTGAGGATCTGAGCGGCAGGAATCATCTTGCCGTAAAGGATGCGCGTGCCATCCTTGTCCTGCGTGATGGACGCGCCGTTCACGGTGATGCCGGCGAAAATCCCCCGGGCCCGGGAATAGGTCAGGATCTGGGCACGCATCTTCCAGTCAGTATCCGCTTCGGCGTGACGGCCGACGGGTCCGGCGGCGGCAGAAGCGTCAGCGCCGATCTTGAATTTGCTGGTCAGCATCTTGGCCATGCCCTGGTCGTTCATGGCGAGCATCACCACGTCAACCGCTTCGCCACCGATCTGAAGTCCCCAGCTTCCGCCGGTGACGGTGAAGGGAGCGGGGGCGCTCCATCCGGATTTGGTGCGGCACGTTGCCAGGCCTCGTCCGTGACGCCCGCCGAAAATGAATCCAATCTTGACCATGGATGGGATCACAGCCACGCATTCGGCGGAGCCGAGAATTTCTTCCGGGATCCCCTTGTCAGGAGTCCCCATGATTTCATCCAGCACAGCCGCCGAAGCGTCCAGGCGTTTTACCTGTTCCGAAGGCTCATCTTCCGCCATGGCGAATGTGCTTAAGAACAATCCGATAGTTAATGCCAGTATTAATGATTTCCTGATTTTCATTTCAAACTCCTTCGCCTGATTGGGCGCAATCATCTGGGAACCTGCCGGAACAGCGTGCGCGCGGACGCCTGCCAGGGCGGGCGTCGCGCCTCCGCATCAGAGACCATGAAACTTCACACCGTTCGTTTTCTGTTCTTCTAAATGCTACTTAGCTGCCCTGCGACCCGCCATCGGGGTCATCAAGTAGCGGAGGAAGTACTTCACTGTAGAAGGCCAAGGCGCCAACTTGTGGGGATCAGTGCGCTTCAGCGGCCCTGCACCTCAGGGCGTTTCATGTCGAAGCGTTGGGTAGTGCGGGAATATTGCGTGCCGCCCATGCGTCCAATCAGGTCGAGCGAGTCCGGATCCAGGCGGCCTTCCTTCACCACGCTCTCCTCCAGGTGAACGCACACGATTTCGCCGATCACCAGGCTGCTGCCTGGCGGCTCAGTGCTGAAATCGATGATCCGGTCAAGTTTGCATTCAAAGCTGACCGGAGATTCCGCAACCTGTGGCGGCCGCACCACCTGGGAGGGCCGGGTGGTCAGCCGGGCCAGCGCGAATTCGTCCACCGAGGGCTCATACTCCCCGCTGGTCAGGTTCATGGCCTCGGCGACTGCGAAGGTGACCACGTTCACCACGAATTCACCAGTCTCGCGAATGTTCCGCAGCGTGTCCTTGGGAGCGGACTGGCCATCCACCTGTCGCAGCGAGGGGCAGAAGCCCAGCAGTGGCGGCTTGGCTGAGAGCGCGTTGAAAAATGAAAAGGGAGCCAGATTCAGGTGTCCCTGGTTCAGCGTGGAAACCCAGGCAATGGGACGCGGACCAACCGCGGCGAGGAGAATGCGATAGAAATCACGATACGGAACCAGATCGGGCTGGACGTTCATACCTGCAGTTTAAACGCTGGCGGGAAGGCGCGCGCTCGGAGGACTAAAGCGGGACGGCGGGACGGGCGGGACGCCCGTCCTCCATCCGTCCGGGTAACAGATCACTTTGCGGCGTGCAGTTCGTCCAGGGCCGCCAGCACTTCCTGACTGTGCTTGTTCGGATCCACGCTGGTGTAGGCGCGCTCGATCTTGCCCTGCGGATCGATGATGAAAGTGTTGCGCGCGGCGATTTCGACGCCTTTGTAATTCATGGTGGAATCGTATTGTTTGACCACTTTGTGTTCGGTATCGGCCAGCAGCTTGAAGTTCAGGCCTTCCTTGGAACAGAACTCCTTGTGGGAATCGGTGGTGTCCACGCTGACTCCGACCACGACCGCGTTGCGCTGCGAATACTGCGGCTGGTCACGCTGAAAATTGTGCGCCTCGATGGTGCATCCCGGCGTCCCGTCCTTGGGATAGAAGTAGAGCACCACCCATTTTCCCCGCAAATCGCTGAGACTGACCTGGGTGCCGTCCTGCGAAGGGAGCGTAAAGTCGGGAGCGGTGGTGCCCACCGCGGGCATGGCCGCGAAGGCAGAGATCAGTCCAGCTCCAAGAACAACCGATACCAGCAAAACCATCCATAGACGCATAAAGACTCCTTGGGGCAAGTAGGTTATCGCGGGACGGCAATCCCTGTCCACGCCGGGCTTGTCATTCTCCTGCAAAAACTTTTGACTGATTTTTGCATCTCTATAATTGGTTAGGCCAACCCGCCCGGTCCGCCCGGGCAACAGGGGAAAGATCATGAAACCCGACCACGACACTTCTTTGCGCCAGCACTTGCTGGAATTGCTCAAGGGCGGGAGCGCACACGCCCGTTTCGAAGACGCAATCGCAGGAATCCCCACCAAATTAAGGGGCATGAAGCCGGCGGGATTTCCGCATTCCCCGTGGATGCTGCTCGAGCACCTGCGCATCGCGCAACGGGACATTCTCGAATTCAGCCGCAATCGAAAGCATGTCTCGCCCGATTGGCCCCAGGGCTACTGGCCGCGCAGCGAAGCTGCGCCCAGCACGGCCGCGTGGAATGCCAGCATCAAGAGATTTCGCAAGGACCTCAAGGCCATGCAGGGCCTGGTTGCCAATCCAAAAACTGATCTTTATGCCCGCATTCCCTGGGGAGACGGTCAGACCATCCTGCGCGAGGCCTTGCTGCTGGCCGACCACAATGCCTATCACGTGGCCCAGTTGGTGGACGTCCGCCGCCTGCTGGGAGCCTGGCCTGAGAAATAAATCCCGCCCCCGGATCAGGCACAGTCTCGGGCTCTGGGGTTCCGGGACTTCGTGTCGATCTTCGAAGCTATGTCTCGCGGCCGCTTCCGGAATACCGCCCGGACCCCGTTGCGCCAGCGCTCGTCGATACCCACCACCGTCCACTCAATCTCGGGCGAGATGTAGTGCAGCAAAGTGTCGGTAGCGGGATGCACGTGCAACGCCGGCGCCACCAGAAATAACAAAGGCTGCTCGCTCGACAATTCCCGCTGGGGAAAATATCCGAAGCGCTGAAACTCTCCCCGGGCATGGTGCCAGGCCACCCGCGACCAGTAGTCCAGGCCCTGCAGGGGCAGGTGGATATCTTCGTCGGCTTTCAGTTCGACCACCGCCAGTCTGCCCTCGCGCGTGGTGGTCAGCACATCAATCATGGCGCGGTCTGAAGCCGAGAACGCCGGCACCTGGGAATACAGGCAGGAGGCATCGAGGCGCTCGTCCACCTCGGACACATCCTGCACCACCAGGGATTCCAGCCAGCGCTCAGGATGCAGACCGCCACAGCGCGTGATCTCGCGGACCCTCGGCATGGCGGACCTCTCCGACGCTATGCACCAGGCTCCGGAAGGCATCGGCGTTCTGCTCCACCAGCACTCTTTCATCCGCGCCCACTCCAAATACGATTTCCGCCGTGGGGCACAGCGTTCCGGGTTGGTACGCCAGACGTGCCCTGGCGAATTCCAATCCATGGCAGCGGAAGGCCATCTCGGCGGGCGAGATTACGGCCGCTTCGGATTCAGGCATCAGCTCCCGGACTCGATCGATGGCCGCAGCAAATCGCTCCCTGGCTTGGGCCTCGTCCGTCCAGTGCACCAGCCGGGTCCGAACATTGCCACGGTCCGTAACCTCGATTTCCTTGAGCTGGTCTTCCCGGCCTTCCAGTTCGTATAGCTGCCACTTGGCGGCGCCAGGGTGTAGATGCGCCATGCGCTCGCGGGTCAATGCAGAAGACCCCGCAGGCAAGAACAGCTTCAGGCCCTCGACCATTATTTTCCCTGCCTGGGCCACGCGGCAGGCATCGAGCCACAGGATTCCAAAAGTCAGAGCGGCATCCATCGAGGACTGCGTCTCCTGCGGATTGACGCCCAGAACGGCGAAGCCGGATTGCCCGCGGCGCAGCATCCCGCGAGCGTAAATAGGACCAAATGATCGCTCCAGGTCCGGAGAAGTCGTGAGAGGAGAGGCAACATAGGCGGGAAAGCGGAGCTCCAGGGTACGCTGCAGGCTGCGCTGGTAGGCCAGCCGTGCGGCGCGTTTCGCGGTAGGCGTGCGGCGGTCGCGTTGTCGGCAAATCTCCAGTTTGCTGGGACGCGTCTGCCCCAGCCGCTGCACCGCCAGCCGCAGCACCTCATGCTTGATTTCCACATCCAGCACTCGCCGCACCATGTTTCTCTCCTCCGACCATAGGTGGAGCAGGCACTTGTTGCGCTCGCCGGAAACGGAATACCTGGCCTGAGCCAGGTCAAACATGGCGGCGCCGTCATCGAGCACGATGGCATCTCGCGCGCCGGCAAGAAAATCCTCAATGGTGCGAGCCAGGGCTTCGGGGGTCATGATTAAGATGCTTTCACCTTCCCCAATTCCTGTCTGTGACGTATGACCACGTGGGTGTGTGGGTCGGACACTCCCTCAACCCATGTGGGATAATGAAAAGACTTCCGGGGAGTCTTTCCCGGCCCAAGGACATCTAATTACCGTGGACAAAAATCGGTTCTTTTTTCAGCATTACGGCCTCACCGAACATGATCTGGAGCGCTATCTGGCGGCTGCCCTCTCAGCCGGCGGAGAGTACGCCGATCTGTACTTTGAGTACCTCTCCTCCACATCGCTGATGGTGGATGAGTCCATGGTGAAGTCCGCGTCCCAGGGAATTTCCGCAGGTTGCGGGGTTCGCGTCGTGGTCGGTGAGCGTACCGGCTACGCTTACACCGACGATCTTTCGTCCGAGCGAATTCTGCACGCGGCGCGCACCGCGGCCCTGATCGCCAGCGGCCCTTCCAAGACCCCGGTGGTAGGCTTTCAGGAAAAACCGGCGCGCAGTCTTTATCCGGTGACGCTGCCTTCGGTGGATGCGGAAATTACCGCCAAGGTTGAGCTGGTCATGCGCGGCGACGCAGCGGCGCGCGCCTACGATCCGCGCATCAAGGAAGTCCGCGCCAGCTACTCCGACGAGTTGCGCAACATCCTGGTGGTGGGTTCCGATGGAACTTTCGCGGAGGATTCCCAGCCCCTGGCCCGCATGAATGTTTCCTGCATCGCCAAGACCGAAGGCAATTCCGCCCGCGGCAGCTTCCGGCGGCGGCGGACGCGTTGCCCTCGATTTCTTTTTCGGTGAAAAAACTCCCGAATATTTCGCGAAAGAAGCAGCCCGCCAGGCCATACTGCAACTGGACGCGCGGGAAGCTCCGGCCGGCGAAATGGAAGTGGTGCTCGGTCCGGGATGGCCCGGCGTGCTGTTGCACGAGGCGGTCGGTCACGGCCTCGAAGCCGACTTCAATCGCAAGCAGACTTCAGCCTTTGCCGGCCTCATCGGCAAGCGCGTAGCCAGCGAAAAGTGCACCGTGGTCGATAACGGCACCATGCCCTGGCGGCGCGGCTCGCTCAATGTGGACGACGAAGGCCAGCCCACGCAGAACACCGTCCTGATCGAAAAAGGAATTCTCAAGGGATACCTCAGCGACAAGCTTTCCTCCCGCCTGATGGGCATGGCCGACACCGGCAACGGCCGCCGCGAAAGCTACGAACACATCCCCATGCCCCGCATGACCAACACCTACATGCTCGCCGGGCAGGACGATCCCGAAGACATCATCCGCTCCGTCAAGCATGGCGTGTACGCGGTAAATTTCGGCGGCGGCCAGGTGGACATCACCAGCGGGAAATTCGTCTTCTCCGCCTCCGAGGCCTATCTCATTGAAGACGGACACGTGACCGCACCAATCAAAGGCGCGACCCTGATCGGCAACGGTCCCGACGTGCTCACCCGCGTCTCCATGGTAGGCAACGACCTGAAGCTCGATGAAGGCGTCGGCACCTGCGGCAAAGACGGGCAAGCCGTACCCGTGGGAGTCGGCATTCCCACCCTGAAAGTTGATCGCCTGACCGTCGGTGGCACGGCCAAGAAAGATCCCGGCGGCTTCATGCAGTAGAGCATTTCAGATTGCAGATTTTAGATTGCAGATTGAAGAGCACTACGACCCTCGTCTTTCAATCTGAAATCTGCAATCACAAATCTAAAATCTTTTCTTATGCCTCAAATCGAACTGATAACTAAGAACCAGGAACTGAAAACTGATCTTCGTGATCTCGCGCAGGACATCGTCCGCCGCGCCATGTCCGGAGGCGCGACGGCCGCCGAGTGCGTGGTTCGCGAGGGCGATGAATTTTCCACGCTCGTACGCCTGGGCCAGGTTGAGACTTTAAAGGAAGCCGGTTCCCGCTCCATTGGCGTGCGGGTCTTTCACGGCCAGCGTTCCGCCAGCACCTATTCCAGCGATCTCTCCCGCGAAGCGCTCGACCGCATGCTTAAGTCCGCCCTCGAGCTGGCGAAAATTACCTCTGAGGATCCCTTCAGCGGCATTCCCGACGCATCGCAACTGGGCTCGCTGGCCGGCGATCTCGACCTCTACTCTGCGGACGTGTACTCGCTGCCCGGGGAAGAGCGCATCAACTACGCCCGCCGCGCCGAGAAGGCCGCGCTCGACTACGACCCTCGCATCAAGAACTCAGAAGGCGGTTCGTTCGACGCCGCCACCGGCCACAAAGTCCTGGCCAACTCTCACGGGTTTGTAGGCGAGTATCGCCGGTCTTATTGTTCCGTGGCGGCCGTGCCCATCGCGCAGTCGGAAAATGGCGGCATGCAGCGTGATTACTGGTTCTCGGTGGCCCGCAATCTGGGCCGGCTGGAGTCTCCCGAAGAGGTAGGCAAGATCGCCGCGCAGCGTACCTTGAGGCGCCTGGGTGGGCGCAAGGTGAAGACGGCGAAGGTCCCCATCGTGCTCGATCCCATGGTGGCCACTTCCATCCTGGGGCATATTTTCGAAGGCATCAACGGAGACTCGGTTTATCGCGGCGCGTCGTTTCTGGCGGGCAAGCTGGGCGAAAAAATTGCCGGCGACCACGTTACCGTCATCGACGACGGCACCATGGTCGGAGGTTTCGGCACCGCGCCCTTTGATGGCGAAGGCATTCCCACCCGCCGCACGGTGGTCATTGAGAAGGGCGTGCTCAAGTCATACCTGCTGAACACCTATACCGCAAAGAAACTCGGCCTTCAGACTACCGCCAACGCCTCCCGCGGACTGGCAGGCACTCCGGGTATCGGACCGGGAAATTATTTCCTGCAACCGGGGACCAGGACCGCAAAAGAAATAATCGCCGACATTCCCGAGGGACTGTACGTCACCGAATTTCTCGGCCACGGCGCCAACCTGGTGACCGGCGACTATTCCCGCGGCGCCTCCGGTCTCTGGATCTCAGGCGGCGAGCTGACCTACCCGGTGGAAGAGATCACGGTGGCGGGAAATCTGAAAGAAATGTTCTTCAACATTTCGGAGATCGCCAGTGACCTGGAATTTCGCGGAGCCATGGCCAGCCCAACCATCCGCATCGACGGCCTGATCGTCGGCGGCGAATAAGGCGATCTCAGATTGTAGATTCGAGATTTCAGATTGAAACCCTCTAACGGGAAATCTGCAATCTGAAATCATCAATCTGAAATCTCTAATCCCGGATTCCCGTACAATCTCCTCATGGGAACTCTGCTCCAGCCCACGCCCACGACCCCGGACGAGAGCGGTTCCAGTTGGCTTCCAATTGTATTCGGCGTGGTGCTGGTGGTCGTCGTGGTCGTGATCGCTTCCCTGCTGTTGCGCACCGATTCCAAAATTGCGAATCCGCCCCCGGCGTACGCCGCCAACTTGAAGTTCTCCGACATGAAGATGAGCGCGGCGGAGAATTTTGTGGGGGCCACCGTCACCTACCTTGACGGTACAGTTACCAATAGCGGAGACCAGACCGTCAGTCATGCTGTAGTGAACGTCAGCTTCAAGGACACGCTCGGCCAGGTGGTGCAGGCCGACGATGTTCCCCTGCGCATTCTGCAGACCAGCGGTCCCTACCCCGAGGCGGTGGATCTCCGCGTCGCGCCCCTGGCCCCGGCCCAGAGCAAGCCTTTTCGCCTCATCTTCGAACACGTTACCGCGGACTGGAACCACGAGTATCCGGAGCTGCGGGTGACGGATGTGGCAGCGAAGTAATTTTCGGATTGTCGAATTTACGGATTGACGAATTGAAAAGCTTCCGGCTTCTCAATCCAGCAATTCGAAAATCCGTAAATTCGACAATTCTTCTAGAATGTTCCTATGCCCGAAGTCAAAATCCGGCTCACCGAGACAGTAAAAGCCGGAGGCTGCGCCTCCAAACTGAGTCCTGCTCTTCTCGACCAGGTGCTGGGCAAACTTCCACGCCAGCACGATCCCAACGTACTGGTGGGCTTCGATCACGCCGATGACGCGGGTGTGTACCGGATCGGCCCCGACCTGGCCCTGGTGCAGACCGTCGATTTCTTCACTCCCATGGTGGACGATCCCTACACTTTTGGCCAGATCGCCGCCACCAACGCCTTGAGTGACGTTTACGCCATGGGCGGCCGCCCCATCACCGCGCTGGCTCTGGTGTGCTTCCCAGCCAAGGGCGACCTGGAAGTTCTCGAGCAAATCCTGGCCGGCGGACTTTCAAAGATGATGGAAGCGAAGTGCACCGTCGTGGGCGGCCACAGCATCCGTGACGAGGAAACCAAGTTCGGATATTCCGTGACCGGCCTCATCGATCCCAACCGGGTCTTCACCAATGGCGGCGCTCGCCCCGGCGACCGCTTGCTGTTTACCAAAGCACTAGGCACGGGCGTGATCTCGCACCGCGATCAAGAAAGGGACCGCCAAGCAATCCTGGATAGATGCCGCGACGCGCTCGATGACCACGCTGAACAAAACTGCCAGCGAGGTCATCACTCGCGTTCTGCTCCACCGACGAACCGTGTGGGGACGGGTCCTCGACCCGTCCAGGCCGAGCGAAGCTCGGCAGCTTTAAGCCAACGGCCAACGACCAACGGCCAACGACCCGATCCACTCCCTCACCGACGTCACCGGCTTCGGCCTGATCGGCCACGCCCGCGAAATGGCCCTGGCTTCGAATGTCTCGCTGCGCTTCGACATCAATCAAATCCCCGTAATCGAAGGCGCTCTGGATTGCATTCGCGCCGGCGACCTCCCCGGCGGCCTGAAAAACAACCGCGATTTTGCGGAATGCACGGTGGATTACGACGGAAGCAATTTCGGAAGAATTAAGGACGATCCTGTTTGATCCGCAAACCGCCGGAGGATTGTTAATCGCAGTCGCCGCGGAGCATTCTCCCAACCTGCTCCGCGATCTCAAAACCGCGGGCGTGCCGGCAGTCGAAATCGGCGAAGTGCTGGAGCGGACCAAGCCGCTGATCGCGATCGCAGCTTGAAGTTCGTGTAGCGCCGCCGTCCCGGCGGCTGTCCGGTGGGCGTCCCCGCCCACCGCTGCGGAGGGAAGATACCCCCGCGACGGCGCGGCAAGATGCCGACGCTACATGGACAGCCCAATGTCAGGCGTACTGAATGAGCCTGAGTCGCCAGAGCGCCAGCAATCCCAACGCAACCAGATTCGGGAACAGAAGCGGAGCCAGGGGCGGTGCGCCGTAAATGAAATTGTCGAAAGCATGGATCGAAGGCCCGGCCAGATTCCGTTGAGCGTGCAACACGAAGCCCCAGGCTCCGACTCCGGCTTCCAAAAGCAACACGGCGGCGCACAGCGTCAGAAACTCTTTCGACACGCGTAAGAGGAGAGGCGTAGCGAGAAACCCTACGGCCAGGGCGCTAGCCACAACCGGGACCCACTCCAGTCGGTCGAAGAAGCCATTTCCGGCGTGGTCGGTGAGGCTGAAAACAAAGTTCCCGATGAATCCTCCCAGCGCCAGGAACAGCACCCACCGCGCCCACTCCTCGCTGCTTGGCTCCTGCAGGCGGTTGAGCAATAGCAGGAACCCGAGCCCGGTATAGGCAAGGGGCGCGGCAAATGGAGCAGAGTAAGTCAGGCTTCGAATGGTTCTCTCATAAAAAAAAGAACTGTCCAGGTGCAGGATGACCCCGGTCAGTCCGATAAGAATGGCTGACCAGCCAACCACATGGCCCATCGCCTTCCACACCAATGGCCTTTTACGCTGGAATGCGAGACTCGCCAGCAGCAACACCGGTGCCAGCGCCGAAAAATATAACGGTACGTACTCTGCCCTTTGCCGGAAGTCGTTCACTGAATGGGCCAGGTAAATATCGAACGTCAAAAAGCCCAGATTGAGGAGAACGAAGATCTCCAGGAGGATGCCGGGACGAAGCCACTGGCGTGCGTCACTTCTTGGCACTGCCCCTCCTTAGTTCGGCGGCCATGGTCTCCAGCTCGATCTTTTTTTGCAGCATCGGATAGTTGCCATGCCACTGTACGAAGTCTGCGCCTCCCATGAATGCGCCGTGTTTAGCGGTGCGGCCATCGTAGTGCCACAGATCGAAATAGATGAAGTCAATGGGCTGCGAGAAAGGCGGGCCCTTGAGCAAGCCCTGGCTGCGGAGACTATCCATCAGGGCTTTGGCCCGCGCGACATTGTCATTCGTCGTGGTTACGACCTTTTCCGCCTGGTCGTACACGCGATTGATGACTGAGGCGGTATGGCACTGCGAGCAGATTTGTTGCATCCTGGCTTGCGCGTCAGCGTAGTTCGGGCGCTTCTCGCTGATGGCGTTCGCCAGAAAATATGACAGGCGCTCGGAGGGATCATGCGTGACTCCAAGGCCATTGAGACCGCTCATGTGGCAGGTCGCACAGGTGGGGACGAACATTTCTCGAGTGGTCAGCTTCTTCGGTTCTACGGTCAGATCGAGAAGTTTCTCCTGCGCGGCAAACATAAGGCCGTGTTTGGACTCTTCGTAGATTTCAATTTGAGAATGATCCGGGCCCAGATGACACTGTCCGCAAGTGCGGGGCTGGCGGGCGATCGCAACCGAACTGGTATGCCGGGTGTGGCAATTGGTGCAGGTGCCAATGGTGCCATCCGTATTTGGCTTTCCAACGCTGTGGCATTGTTCGCAGCCACTGGTCATGGCGGAACCGCCTTCCAGTTGCACGAAGGGATGTGGAGGCCGCCGCACTCCTCCGGGCTGATACTTCTCCGAAAAATTTACCTGCTCGGGAGTAAGTCCCTTCTCGCCATAGATGGCCGCCCAGGAAGTGGCGGCGTGGCGGCTGCGCAAAAATTGCTGGTAAATATCTTCATGGCAGCCGCGACAGTTACCGGCTGTCAGGTGACCTGCTGAAATCATAAAACCGTGATGGTCTTTCTTGTCCTGCCCGGGCGCGGCTTGATGGCAATCCAGGCAGTTCACGCCCTTTTGAGCGTGCTTGCTCATCTCGTACTCATGGACCACGGAATACTGCGTGCGGGAGTGGCATTCGGCGCACTTTCCGGTGGCCCGCACAAAATCTCCGCCCGCCTGCTCCGTCTCGATTTTTGGGCGTGACCGGTTGATGAGAAAGGCGGCAAGAACCAGCGAGAAGGCAATCGCCACTGCGACAAAGACATGTCGAAAGGACATTCGCGCCTCCGGCGGGCGGTTCGAGAATTGCTTCGACCGAAATGGCAGGCGCGAACAGTTTAAACCCATCCCGAAGCAGGATGTGAAAAGGCCTCAAAAATGCCGCGGGCCGGGTAGAGCGACTGAGCCGTTGACAATACGGGACATCTGCCCCTACGCATTCCGAGAAAAAAATAGGGCGGCTTGGGGCCGCCCTTGCTGAAGTCTGAGGTCCGATGCCTGACGCCCGCTCTACGCTGGCGCCGGTCTTTCGCCGCCCTTCGCCCGTCCCGGCTGAAGGTCGGGCTTGATCACCTGCTGCACTCCGTCGTCGGGTTTGACCGGAGGAACGATCTTGGGCAGTTCCTGGCCGTCGATGATCATCTTGATCTGGGCTGCGTCCAGCACTTCGCGTTCGATCAGCGCCAGCGCAATCCTGACCAGCACATCGCGGTTGGCATGCAGCAGGTCTTTGGCAGAGTCGTAACCGCGCTTGACCAGCTTCTGCACTTCCGCGTCGATCTTGACCGCCGTGGCCTCGCTGTAGTCGCGATGCTGGGCAATCTCGCGGCCCAGGAAGATCTGCTCTTCCTTCTTGCCGAAAG
The DNA here is from genome assembly GCA_963699935.1 of Terriglobia bacterium. Classification (GTDB taxonomy): domain Bacteria; phylum Acidobacteriota; class Terriglobia; order Terriglobales; family Acidobacteriaceae; genus JAIQFF01. The sequence continues at coordinate 36,797 of CAVOVU010000003.1, read as the reverse complement.
TGAGCGGCCCCAGGTCGCTCATGCCCCACTCGCATACCATCTTGCGCGCCAGTTCCGTGGCTCGTTCAATGTCGTTGCCGGCGCCGGTGCTCATCGAATCCAGGAACATCTCTTCCGCCAGACGGCCGCCCATCAGGATGGCAATCGAGGTTTCGAGGTAGTTCTTGTAATAGTTGTGCCGGTCGTCGATGGGCAATTGCATGGTGACGCCGAGAGCCATTCCGCGAGGAATGATGGTCACTTTGTGCAACGGATCGGAATGAGGCAGCAGGGCCGCCACCAGCGCATGGCCGGCTTCGTGATAGGCGGTGTTTTTCTTTTCCTCATCCGAGAGCAGCATGGACTTGCGCTCCACGCCCATGAGGACTTTATCTTTGGCCAGTTCGAAGTCGTACATGAGGACGGCTTTGCGGTTCTGCCGTGCCGCCGCCAGCGCCGCTTCGTTCACCATGTTGGCCAGGTCCGCGCCGGAGAAGCCCGGAGTGCCGCGGCCCAACACGAACAGGTCCACATCGTCCGCCAAGGGAATCTTGCGGGTATGCACGCGCAGGATCTCTTCCCGTCCGCGCACATCGGGACGGCTGACGACCACCCGCCGGTCAAAACGTCCGGGACGCAGCAGCGCCGGATCCAGCACGTCAGGCCGGTTGGTGGCGGCCATCAGAATCACGCCTTCGTTGGACTCGAAGCCGTCCATTTCCACCAGCAACTGGTTCAGGGTCTGCTCGCGCTCGTCGTGACCGCCGCCCAGGCCGGCGCCGCGATGGCGTCCGACGGCGTCGATCTCGTCAATAAAGATGATGCAGGGAGCGTTCTTCTTGCCCTGTTCGAACAGGTCGCGCACCCGGCTGGCGCCAACGCCTACAAACATTTCCACGAAGTCGGAACCGGAGATGGAGAAAAACGGAACGTTCGCTTCCCCGGCGACAGCTCGTGCCAGCAGGGTCTTGCCCGTTCCCGGAGGTCCAACCAGCAGCACGCCTTTGGGGATGCGTCCGCCCAGCTTCTGGAACTTCTGCGCCTCGCGCAGGAATTCGATGATCTCTTTCAGCTCTTCCTTGGCTTCGTCAACTCCGGCGACGTCTTTAAACGTGACTTTCTTCTGCTGCATGGAGAGCAGCCGGGCCCGGCTCTTGCCGAAAGACAACGCCTTGTTGCCGCCGGTCTGCATCTGGCGAATCATGAAGAACCACAGCGCCGCGAGCAGGATCAGCGGTGCCCACGTCCCCAGCAACTGAAGCGGCCAACTGCCGCTGGTAATGTCGCGGATATTCATGCTGACGCCCTTGTCGCGCAGCGTCTTGATCATGTCCGGGTAATTGGACGGGGCGGTGGTATGAAACGCGGAATTATCGTTGCGATAGGTGCCGCGAACTTCCTGACCGTTGATGGTGACCTCTTTCACATTGCCCTGGTCCACATCCGTCAGGAATTGCGAGAAGCTTACCGGCTTGTCCTTCTGCCCCGCGTTGCCGGCCTTCATCACCTGCCAGAGCAGGAAGGCCGAGAGCACGATCACCAACCAGAAAACCACTGTTTTAACTGTAGAATTCACCGAAGACTCCTGATAAAAACGCACGCCAACGCGAACCATGGCGGCACATTAATTAGATGCCCAGCCACAGGTTTTGGATTGGACAAGTTGCCAGACCCATATTCTAACCGTTTCAAGGGAAAAAAGGTCGGCCTTCTGCCAATGACTTAAGTCATGGGTTCCGTTCAGGTTGCAGCGCCAACATAGGGCAGGTTCCGGTTGGTCTGCTCGGGGGAGCCCAAACCGTAACCCACCAGGAAAGCCTCATCCACCAGAAAGCCGAAATAATCGGGCTGTAACTGCACCCGGCGGGCCGATTGCCGGTCCAGCAGAGTGGCCAGTTTGACCGACGCCGCGCCCCGTGCTTTCAGATCGCTCATCAGAAATTCGGTGGTGATCCCGGAATGCACCAGGCCCTCCACCACCAGCACATTCTGGCCGCGAATGTCGGGTTCATGGCTGAAGAAAATCTCCAGAACCCCACCCGAGCCATCTTCCTCGTGCAGGTGATATTTGGGCTTGATGAACTGGCAGATCACCGGAACTTCCAGCGCCCGCACCAGGTCGGCCATAAAGATGAAGCCGTTCTCCAGCAGGGCCAGCAGGTGGATGGACTGGCCGCGGTAGTCGTCGGAAATCTGCCGCCCCATCTCCCGTACCCGCTTCTGTATCTGTTCGGCGGGGATCACGGTGCGCGGCAGCCCCGGCCTTGCGAACTCATTCATGCTTGGGTCCTCTCCGACTGGCCAACTCGCGAATTACCAGGGCCCGCTGGGTGCCATCCGGCGGACGCAATCGGGCCGGCGTGGGAAAGCCACGCACCCACACGATCTCCTGTCCGCTCACCCCGACCGGCCAAAGCTTGCGTTCCGGGCCGGTCAACTTGCGCTCCTGCAGCAGTTCCTTGATCTTCTTCGGGGCCTTGCTATGCGCCGGCCAGTAGCGATCGCCCGCGCGCCAGTTGCGCACGGTCAACTCTTGTTGCAGCAATGCCGGATCAAGCATGTGGTCGGGATTATAACCCGAGCTTGCGCTCCCCGACACCAGCGCCGCTTCAAACCGTGTCCCGGCTTCCGGAACCTCGACCGCGCCCGGCACTGACAAAGTGTAGTGATAGTCCGAATTCGTAGCCGCAGCCGGGCTGGAGGAATCGAATCGCAACCCGCCTGTCTCCAGGGAAATAACCCACCCCTGCGGCAACGTGGCGGAAAGGGCCCCTCCGCGCGCGAGTTCCAGAATCTCTTCCACGTGACGGAACTCGAGCCGCAAGCCCAGCGCTTCCGCTGCCGCTCGCACCACCCGCCGCCGCAACGCCAGAGGCAACCCCGCCAGTCCTGCCGGTTCGAGGGTCCGCCGCTCCGCCTGCCAGACTTCGGGCAGCGCGCGGTCAACTTCTTTCTGCCAGTACTCTTCCTCGGAGCGCGCAATATCGGCAGTCTCCGCCAGCCTTTCACGCACCGACGGATTCAGAGTTCGCTCCAGCCGGGGAACGATCCCGTGGCGTACCCGGTTGCGCGCGTGACGCAGGTCACGGTTGCTCGAGTCCTCGCGCCAGTCCTGACCAATTTCCGCAAGATAGGCTTCCAGCAGCCTTCGCCGGGTCTGCAGCAACGGACGCACCACTGAGAACTGAGAACCTTTAACTTGCAACTGGGGATAAATCCCAGCCAGCCCGCGGGTCCCGGCTCCGCGAACAATTCTAAGTAAAACAGTTTCCGCCTGATCGTCCAGAGTATGACCGGTAGCGATGCGGTTCAGCTTCTGCTCCTCGAACAGCTGCCGGAAATACCGGTAGCGAAGCTGGCGGGCGGAGGCCTCGATGCTGAGGCGCTGCTTTCGACCATGGGCCGCGACGTCGCCCCCGCTGACGTGCAACTCCAGCTGGTGCCGGTGGGCAAGTTGCGTCACGAACTGCTGGTCAGCCTCGGCTTCAACTCCGCGCAGCTTGTGATTGAAGTGGACGACGGAAAGCACGACACCGAGTTCCGGCCGCAACTCCAGCATGATGCGCAGCAAGGCCACGGAATCGGCCCCGCCGGAGACCGCTACGCCTACCCGGTCGCCGGCTTGCAGAAGATCCTGGCGACGGATGTAGTCGAGAACGCGCTGAACCACCTTTTCCATGGTGCCAAATCCTGATCATTCCATCATGCCGTTTATTTCCGCATAAGGGATGGCGCCTGCCAGCGTGGCATAGGTTCCCGCACTCTTGAGCTCTTCCGCCAGGCGACGCAGCAGACCCAGCGTTGCCCGCATCGGGCCCGAACCCAGGCTGACCCGGGCCACGCCCAGTTTCTGCAACTCAGGCACGGAAGGAGTTCCCGGGCCGCCCAGGATGTTGACCGGACACTGCAGGTCTTTCACCAGGCGCGCGATGGTTGCCGGCTCGCGCAGGCCGGGAACGAACACGCAGTCTGCTCCGGCATCGCGAAACGCCGCCAGCCGCCGCAGGGCTTCTTCATAACGCTTTTCCGGGGCCCCGATCTCAAGCAGGTAAACGTCAGTGCGAGCGTTCAAAACGATCGGGAATTCCCGCACCGCCTTCACTCTTTCAACCTGCAGCGCGAGGTCCAGGAGCGGATGCCGCGGATCGCCGGTCGCATCCTCCAGATTCATTCCGACCGCGCCGGCAGCCAGGACGTCCTGCGCAGTGCGGGCGGCATCTTCGGGACGATCGCCGTATCCTGCCTCGACGTCGGCCGTAACCGGAACCTGGATCGCAGAGGCTATGCGGCGAACTGCTTCCAGCATCTCCTTCCGCGAAATGCGCTGTCCATCGGGATATCCCAGGCTGAAGGCGACGCCGGCGCTGGTGGTAGCAATCGCCCCGAAGCCCGCCTGCTGAATCACCCGCGCGCTGGCCACATCCCAGGCATTGGGCAGCAGGAGGACCTGCGGGCCGCGATGCATGGCCCGGAACGCTTCCGTTTTTCCCCGCACTTCAGCCATAACTGAGAACCGACAACTAAAAACTAACCACTGGTCTTTTTCATCTCCATCTTTTCCAGAAACTTTCCCACACTCACCACGGCCCGGCCGACCGTGCCTCGTCCTATCTCCTGGGCATCATCCCGCGCGGTCACCCTCAGCGTATAAAACTTTCCGTCGAAAGATTCGAGAACTCCTTCCGCGCGAATCTTTGCCCCAATTCCGCTGGCGGCCCGGTGCTCGACGTGGATTGCGGTCCCAACCGTGATTTCGTCGTCCTCGCAAAAGGGCTGCAGGGCCTGGAAACAGGCAATCTCCATCAGCCGGATCATGTCCGGCGTGGAATACACGGGAGGAAGATTGGGGTTATGGGCTGCCAGGGTATGCTTCAACTCGACAGTTTGCTCGACTTCGCCACGCGCCCCGAGGGGCATTGCTTTCGCCATAATTTTAGGACGTCCTCTTTAAGCCTGAAGAGTCACTATAAGGGCGCCTCCACGCAGCCCGCAACTTGTAGGGCGGCCCGGCGGGCGTCTCGCCTCAGGGGATGCCCGCGGGAACAGTGTGACGGACATCACAGCACCCCTCTTGACTTTTACGTAATGTGAACCTGAAGTGCTGGAGGGCGATTGCTTCCACCAACGCGCATTCCCCGGATCGCCCTTGCGAAGTCTGCCGGCCGTGGCTTCCTCCTGTTTGCCGCACTCTCGGCCGCAGCCCAGGTTGGTCCGCCGGAAATACTCAGTTTCGCTCCCCCCAGCGGCCCCGAAGGCACGCGGGTGGAAGTCAGCGGGAAGAATCTGAAGGCGATTTCCGCGGTGCTGTTTGGTGCGACCGGGGCAGCCTTTCAACTCGTCTCTCCGCAGAAGGTGGTCGCGATTGTTCCCCACCGGGTCTCGAGTTCGAACATTGTGGTGGTCACTCCACAGGGGCGCGGCGCCAGCCCATCCGCGTTCGTGGTTACAAACGATCCACGAATTCCGGATGAAGTCAGTTACAAAGCTGGATATGTAAATCCGGTACCCGCCCCAGCCGATTTCAATTCAGCCCGGCTCTGGGGCATCGCGATTGCGGACACGCGCGTGCCGGGCCACGAAGTGGCCCAGGTCGAGGTCGCGTGGACCAGGCTGACTTGCCAGATCGACGGCCGCGAGGTTGTCCTCAACGACGACTCCGGCCAGCTCCGCGGCGGCCTCTACCAGCGCCAGCCGTGGTTTGCCAGCGACGCCCACAGTCCCATTCCGCTGGCTTACGATCCGCGGAACCACTCCGTGGTGCTGGCCGTAGGCCGGCGCAGCGATCGGGTGTGGCACTTCTGGAGCCCGTCGGCGCGCGCCGCACTGCCGGCCGGCAAACGCGACGGTTGTACCGTCCGGGCCCGGGTGATGATTTCTCCCGGAGCCTTGCTGCAGATGGGGATGGATTACTGGCGCTCTCCGACCATCCCGTACGGTTCTGGCGGAAATAATCACGAGGCCGGCGCCAGCCACTGGTATTTTCCCTCGCCCCAGTGGCAGGAAGCCACGTTCACAGATATCGGCGGCCCCCAATTCTAGCACGCCCGTCCTCCAAGCAGTTCAGTTGAGCGGACCTTGCTAGAATGAAGGCTGCCATGTCCCGCTTTACCGAACAATTCGATGTGGTCGTCGTCGGCGCGGGACACGCCGGCTGCGAAGCCGCCATGGCCGCGGCCCGCATGGGGCTTAAGACCGCCCTCTACACTCTCAACGTCGATCTCATCGCCCAGATGTCCTGCAATCCCGCCATCGGCGGCATTGCCAAGGGACACCTGGTCCGCGAAGTGGATGCCCTGGGCGGCATCATGGGCGAAATCACCGACGCGGTCGGCATCCAGTTCCGCCTGCTCAACACTTCCCGCGGCCCGGCGGTGTGGTCGCCTCGCGCCCAGTGCGACAAGCAAGCCTACCGCCTGAAGATGCGCGAAGTGCTGGAATCGCAGCCCAACCTGAAAATCAAGCAGGCGGAAGTTGCGGACTTAATAGTGGAGCCGTCGTTGGCAAATCCCCCAACACAAACTGCTGAGAACCGGGAACTATCAACTGAAAACTGGTCTTCCGAATCCCAAGCCGGTAGTGCAAGAGCGGCCAACGGCCAAAGGCCAACGACTAACGACGACTCCCGCAAGCGAGTCATCGGCATCCGCCTCCGCGACGGACGCACCGTCGGCGCCGCCGCTGTCATCATCACGACCGGCACGTTTCTGAACGGCCTGATCCATTGCGGCGAACAGCAGTATCCCGCGGGACGCTCCGGCGAACCCGCCGCCGTACTTTTGGGCGAGGCGCTCAAGCAGCTTGGCCTGCGCGGTTGCCGGCTCAAGACGGGCACGCCGCCGCGCCTCGATGGCCGCACCATCGACTGGTCGAAGTTTCAGGTGCAGCCCGGCGACGACGATCCCACCCCGTTCAGCTTTCGCACCCGGCGGGTCGCGCATCACGACTCACAAGTGCCCTGTTACATTGCCTGGACCACGCCGGAGACGCACCGCATCATCCGCGAAAACGTTCATCGCTCTCCCATGTACAGCGGGCAGATTCATTCCGTCGGGCCGCGCTACTGTCCTTCGATTGAAGACAAGATCGTCAAGTTTCCCGACAAGATCACGCACCAGCTCTTCCTCGAGCCTGAGGGCCTGAACACGCACGAGATTTACGTCAACGGCATGAGCACGTCACTGCCGGTCGAAGTCCAGATGGAGATTCTTAAGTCGATTCCCGGCCTCGATAATGCGGACATGCTGCGTCCCGGCTACGCCATCGAATACGACGCCATCGACCCCACGGAACTGGAGCGCACGCTCGAGACCAAGAAAATTGCCGGCCTGTTTCTCGGCGGCCAGATCAACGGCACCAGCGGCTACGAAGAGGCCGCCTGCCAGGGCCTGATGGCCGGCATCAATGCCGCGTTGCAGGTCAGGAACGAACCGCCGCTGGTCCTCGATCGCACCGAGGCCTACACCGCGATCCTGATCGATGACCTGATCAGCAAGGGCACCAACGAGCCTTACCGCATGTTTACCTCGCGCGCCGAGTTCCGCCTGCATCTACGGATCGACAACGCCGACCGCCGCCTCACTCCCCACGGCCGCCGCGTGGGCCTGATATCCGACGCCGCCTGGTCTGATTTCCAGGCCAAGCAACAACGCCACGAATCCATGAAGGCGGTGCTGGAGAAATCAAAGCTCACCCCCGGAATGCTGGAAACAATGATCCGAGACGACGTAGGGGCGGACGCCCTCGTCCGCCCAGCCGAGCAAAGCTCGGCCGAGGCCAACGACTGCCGTTTCCGCCATCGGCCAAAGTCTGGCGCAATTACTCAAGCGTCCGGAAATCACAATCGAGCGCCTGCTTCCCTGCTCCGAGAACTTGCCCCGGAATTCTTCGAAGAAGAAATCCGTGAAAATCCGCGCGAATCCGTGGCCCATCTTTCCTCCGCCACTCGCAACGAACTCAAGTCGGTCGAGACGGAGATCAAGTACGCCGGCTACCTCTTACAGCAGCAGCGCGCCATCGAGCGTCTCAAAAAAGCCGAGCAGCACACCATTCCGCAATGGTTCGACTACGGCTCGGTCAGCGGCCTCTCGCGCGAGATACAGGAAACGCTGATCAAGGTCCGGCCCCGCACCCTGGGTCATGCTTCGCGTATTCCCGGCGTCACACCAGCGGCAGTTTCGCTGGTGCACATTTTCATTGAAATCCAGTCCAAACGGCGCGAGCAGGCGGCGGTCATATAAATTTCGACCAGAAGGCCTCCGTGTCCTCTGCGTCCTCTGTGGTTAAAATGTTTGATCCAAGAATGACAACGGTAACCACAACCGCGGGCCTCAGCTGCTTTACACGAATGGAAGGTCCCGTCGGGCCGTTAATGCTCATGGCGGACGACACCGGATTGCGGCGCATAGATTTTATGAACGGTAGAAGTCCAGTTCGATCCGATCCGCATTGGCGTGAGAGTGCGGAGTACCTGGCGCGAAACTGTTCGTCAGCTGCGGGCCTACTTCGCCGGTGAACTGGAAGCCTTCGACCTGCCGCTCGCGCCTCAGGGAACCCCGTTTCAGCTCGCGGTGTGGAAGCGTTTATGCGAAATTCCCTACGGGGAGACCATCTCTTACGGAGAACTGGCCCGGCGGGTCGGAAATCCTAACGCCTCGCGCGCGGTTGGCCTGGCCAACGGCTCGAATCCAATTCCAATTGTGATTCCGTGCCATCGCGTTATCGGCAGCAATGGCAAACTCACCGGCTACGGCGGCGGATTGCCGATCAAGGAAAAGTTGCTCGCCCTGGAACGGCGCCAGTTGCGCCTGCTCTAAGAGGGGTCCCTTCGTGCACCTTAGTGTCCTTAGTGGTTTGAGCTTTTGGGGCGAGCCCCAGTTACCGTAGAATTAGAATGAGTTAGAGACTATCGCCAAACCCTGCATCCAATAAATTATGACAACTCCGTACACCGTGCTCGCTCTGGCCTTTCTGCTGGTGGCTTCGCTGGCTTCAGCCCAGACTGTCGATCCGGCCCTCCGGCCGCCCAAAGGGGCCCAGGTCGCCCTGGTGGTTTTTGAAGACCTGCAATGCCCGGACTGCCGCCGCGCGGCTCCGTTGGTGGAAGAGGCCGCCCGCACCTACAAGATCCCCGTGGTCCGCCACGATTTCCCGCTGCCCATGCACAACTGGTCGTACGATGCCGCCGTCATTGCCCGCTATTTCGACAGCCAATCGAAAGAGTTGGGCATCGCGTTTCGCGACTACATCTTCCAGCACCAGCCGGAGATCACCCCGCCGACCCTGCGCGGGTTTGCGGAAAAGTTTGCCGCCGATCACAAAGTGGAACTCCCCTTCGTGGTCGATCCGCAAGGCAAGCTGGCCGCAGCCATCAACCAGGACAAGAACACCGGCCAGCGTGTCGGCATCAATCACACGCCAACAATTTATGTGGTCAGCAACAAGACGCAGGGCAAGCCCTTCGTTGAAGTCGTGGACCGCACCCAGCTATTCCAGTTGATTGACGCAATGAAGAATGAGTAACGAAAAACTTCAGGCCACGGATAAACGCGGATTGTCACGGATAAACCCTTTGAATTTTAATCCGTGAAAATCCGCGTTCATCCGTGGCCCGAATTTCTTAACCCACCTGCCAAACCGTGTCCAGCACAGTCCCATCCACCCATTTGACGATTGCCACCGGACGCTCACCCAGCTTCGGCCGCACCGGCTTGCCGCCGCAGATGCGTTCTACTTCCGCCTTGATCTCCTGAATCGGCCGGACCGGCAGGCTTGAACCTTTCACCGCATCGAGCAAATCCTGGCGCCGCGGATTGATGGCAATCCCGCGCTCGGTGACGACCACGTCAATTAATTCGCCGGGGCCGGTCAGCGTGGTCACTTCATCGACGATCACCGGAATACGATCGCGGAAGGATGGCACCGCCAGGATGGTGCATCCGGCCTCGAGGCAGTTCTGCCAGCCGCCGATGCCGTGCAGCAGCCTGCCATCGGAGTGCGTCACCACGTTGCCGTTGAAATTCACATCCACTTCGGTGGCGCCCAGCACCACCGCATCCAGCATCGACGCGAACGATCCCTTGCCGTGATAGTTGTAGGAGGTAAACGGAGAAGTCGGCACGTGACGGGCATCCCCGGCGATGGATTTCACTGCATCGAGATCGAAAGTCTGGCCGTCGAGAATGTAGTCAGTCAATCCTTCCTGCAGCATCTCCACCAGGTAGCGCGTCGATCCGCCGCGCACGAAACGGGCTTTCACGCCGGCCTCTTTCATCATGCGGCGCAGGTAGTCCACAAAGGCCAGCGCGATGCCGCCCGCACCCGCCTGGAAGGAAAACCCGTTGCGCATGATTCCCGCGTCGCGGAGGAAGCGCGCCACGTATTCCGCCACCCGCAGCCGGTCGGGTGAGCGCGTGATCTGCGTGGTGCCCGAGACAATCCTGGCCGGATCGCCGATGGAATCGACTTCCACAACATAATCGACATTGTTGCCCTGAATCTGCCAGGGAATGCAGGGAAAGGGAACCAGATTGTCGGTGACCACGATCACGTTGTCGGCGTAGATCGAGTCGGCCAGCGCGAAGCCCAGCGATCCGCAGGCCGACTTGCCATGCGACCCATCGGCGTTGCCGAAGGCGTCGGCAGAGGGCGCGGCGATCACCGCGATATCGATATGCACTTCGCCGTCCTGAATGGCTTGCCAGCGCCCGCCGTGCGAACGCAAAACGCCCAGGCCGCGCATCTTGCCCTGAGTGCAGTAGTCGCCCAGAGGCCCGTTCATCGAACCTTCGATGTGATGGATCACTCCTGACTGCATCAACTCGATAGCGGATTTCTGCGATGGAAATGATGCGCTGGGAAACCAGAGCAGGTCTTTCACGCCGATTTTCGCTGCAGCCTCCAGCATCAGGAGCGCGACCCGGTCGCCATCCCGCAAATGATGGTGGTTCGAGATCACCATGCCGTCGCGCAGCCCGCATTTGCGCAGTGCAGTCTCGAGATCGGGAACGCGCTTGTCGCCGTTGTCGGGATAATCTTTGCTCGACCGCACCGGGGGCGCCGCCTTGCGGCCGCGTGGCTGGTACTTGGCCACGCCCAGGTAGGGAATCTGGGGTTTGCCATTGACCATGGTCGGAACCATGCGTCCGGCGGCGTTCTGCACCAGCTCGGTTCGATCCGTCATTCCGCTCCTAAAACCGGTAACCACGAACGACACCAAGGATCACGAAGGAATTCCTTCGTGTACCTTCGTGTCCTTGGTGGTTAAAGCTTTTTGGTGCGCCATCACTAAGCCTTCCCCATTCTCTTCGCCAGCTCGACAAGTTTCTGCGCCCGCTGCACCACGGGGGGATCAATCATCTTCGATCCCAGGCTGACCACGCCCAGTCCGCGCTGCTGCGCTTCTTCGAAGGCCGCGACAATCTTTGTCGCTTTTTCGATTTCGGTAACCGACGGAGCGAAAGCCTCATGAATCACCGGAATCTGCCCAGGATGAATGCATCCCATGCCCTCGAACCCGAGTGCACGCGAACTCTCGGCCCAGCGCCGCAAACCCTCCATATCGCCCACGTCGCCAAAAACGGAGTCGATGGCCTGGACTCCCAACGCCTTCGCCGCATTCACCAAACGTGATCGGGCGTAGAGCGACTCGCGGCCTTCCGTTGTCTTGGCTACGCCCAGATCGGCGGTGTAGTCCTCGAGCCCGATGGTGAGCGCCACCACATTCTTGCTGGCTTGTGCGATGGCCGACGCGTTCTCAATCCCGAGCGCGGACTCCAGAATCGGCATCAGCCAGATGGGACGCGTGATGCCGTGGCGCCCCTTCAGTTCCCCGATCATGCGGTCGGTTTCCGCGATCTGCTCGGGAAGCTCCGCCTTGGGCAGCAGCACCAGGTCCGGTGATTCAGGAACAATCTCCGCCAGGTCCTCGAGTCCCATGGGCAATTGGTTGATGCGCACCATGCGCTCGCATTCGCCGAAATCCACGGCCCGCAGCGTGTTGCGGACAAGAATTCGCGCCGCATCCTTTTCCGCGTGATGCACCGAATCTTCCAGATCGAGAATGATGGCATCGGGCCCATGCAGGGCCGCGTTGATGAAGTATTTGGGCTCAGAGCCGGGAAGATATAAACGCGAGCGGCGCAAGCGATCGCGCGGCGACGGCTCCGGCAGCGCGACCTTCTCCGGCGAAGCCTTGCGGCCCAGGCCCAGCCCGGCCCGGCGCGCCGCAGTCTCAATCCGCGCCGAAATTACGAACGGCAGCGCGCCCTCGTCGCGGATTTCTACCCGGGCATGCTTGATGCCAAGCACGTCGAATACCTGACGGGCCTGCGCCAGAATGGCGTCGCCGTAGTAGGGCGCAACCCGGGACTGCATCGTGATCTCGAGGCCGCCGCTGTCCCGCCCCTCGATGGCCACGTGCACATCGGAGCGCACGCCCTTGCCACAATGCCCGGCTTCCCCAGTACCCGCCGATTTTTCCGCCGAATCCGTCATACTTGCCCGCAGTCCACGTGGGGACCGAGAAGCTACTTCAGCTTCGCCAGAATCGCATCCCCCATCTGCACCGTGCTGGCCGCGCCCTGCCCAATGGACTTTCGCGCCGCCAGGAATCCGCATCATGTCGTAGGTCCGCACTTTGCCCTCCTGCACGACCTCGGCAATCGCCTTGCGGATGCGGTCCGCTTTCGCGCCTTCCCCAATGTGATCAAGCATCATCGCCGCGGAGAGAACCATCGCAATCGGATTCACAATCGGAGGATTCAGCTCGGCATACTTGGGGGCCGACCCGTGCGTGGGTTCAAAGACGGCGACTTCGTCCCCAATGTTGCCGGAAGCGGCAAAGCCCAGCCCGCCCACCAGCCCAGCGAATGCGTCGGACAAGATATCGCCGAACAGGTTCGAGGCGACGATCACGTTGTACTCTTCCGGATTCTTGTTCAGCCACATCAACTGCGCATCGATGTTGGTTGACCACAGCCCGATTCCCGGATAACCCTTCGCCACTTCCTTGGCCGTCTCCTCCATCATTCCCGAAGTTTCCCGAACGACGTTCGGCTTCTCGCAAATGGTCACGCCCTTGAACCCGCGCTTCTTGGCATACTCAAACGCGGCGGTGACAATGCGCCGCGCCGCCGCCCGCGTGATGATGCGCACGCTCACCGCAAGATCAGGGCCGGGCACGCTGTTGAATGCCTTGAAGCGGGGATGCGTATTCAGCGCGGCCCGCACGTTCTCCGGAGGGTTCGTCCACTCCACGCCCACGTACATGCCCTCCGTTCCCTGGCGAAACACGGTGGTGTCAACCTTGGGCTCGTCGAATCCGCCATCGGTGCGCTTGCGAATGTAGTTCAGAGGGTTGCCGATGAACCCGATGCAGGGACGCATGCAGATATCCAGATTGAACTTCTGCCGCATGGTGACGATCGGGCTGTAGTAAACCAGTCCCTTGCCGCGCAGCTCCGGCTTCAGCTCGGCCTGCGCTTCCTTGTTGGGTTTCGACGTGATAGCTCCGAACAATCCGAGCTTGTGTTTCTTGAGCAACTCAATGGTTCGATCCGGCAGCGCGTTGCCTTCGTTGCACCAGATCTCCCAGCCAATGTCGGCATGGATGTATTCAGCGTCAAAGCCAACCGCTTTCAAAACCCGCAACGCCTCAGGCAGGACCTGGTTTCCGATTCCATCGCCCGGCATCGTCACTACTGTATGTTTCGCCATCCTCTAAATTCTCCTCGTGTCATCCTGAGCGCGGCATTGAGTTTCGCTTGCGAAACGCAATGCGGAGTCGAAGGACCCCTACCGCTGAAAACAACCTGGCCTGAACTCGATTGATTGTATGATTCGGCACTGCTGGCGGGCGTTGGCGCCCGCCCCACATGTAAACAGCCCTGCCCCAAGCACAGCCGCTTGACCACCAGATTCTCCAGAGAAATTCCTCTGTGCCCTCAGTGTCCTCCGTGGTTGATTCGCCTTAGCCCAATCCCAACCGCTTGGCCACCAGGTTCTCCACGCCCTGCGCGATCACCAGCGATTGCGGAACGCTGCCCAGCGCCGGAAAGGCAAATTTCTCGCCGCGCCAGCCAATCAGGCCCGAGGTGAAATCAATATCAATCTCGTCCCCGGGAATGATTGTCTTTTCTTTGGCGCCGATTTCCTTGGCAAACTGCTCGCGCAGCCGCTTCACCAGTTCCGGAACCTCCACGCACAGGAACCCGTTGTTATAAGCGTTGCGCAAATAGGTCTGCGAGAAACTGGCCGCAATCACCAGCGGAATTCCTTTTGCCTTCAGACAGGTGACTGCCTGCTCGCGGCTCGACCCGGTGCCAAAATTGAAGCCGCTCACCACCACGTCGCCGGCCCGCGTGCGCCCGGCGAATTGCGGATCGTAATTCTCCATCACCACTTTCGCCATGGTTTCCGGGGTGACATCGTCGCGGTAAGTGTAGTCCTTCCCGTAAATCGCGTCGGTGTTGACGTTGTCTTGCGGCAAAAACACCAGCCGTCCCCGCACCCGCTCGGGAAAGCCGGGCAGAATCTCGACTTTCTCGGCCGCAGCTCCAGCGGGAAATTCCTTGTAGTCGCGCGCGGGATTGCGATCCGCCATTTTGGTGTGTCCGCGGATGTAGCCGGCCACGGCGGAAGCGGCCACCACCTCCGGGCTGGCGAGATAGCATTTCGCATCGCGCGATCCCATGCGGCCTTTGAAATTGCGGTTGGTAGCGGAAATCCCCACTTCGCCCGGCTCCAGCAGGCCGACGCCCAGGCCGATACACGGCCCGCAGCCCGCCGGCAACGGGTTCGCACCGGCGTCGAGCAAGGTCTGCCAGATGCCCCGCCGCTCCGCTTCCTCCTGCACCCACTTGCTGGCCGCGCCCAGATACAACTTCACTCCGGGAGCAACTTTTTTGCCTTGCAGCACGGTGGCTGCGGCGGCGAGGTCCTCAATCCGCGAATTTACGCAGGAAAGCAGGTAAGCCTTCTGGATCGGGATCCTCTGTTTCTCGATCTCAGCCAGCGACGCCATGATCTGCACCGTGTCCGGTCCGGAAACGTGCGGACTTACTTGCGACAGGTCGAGCACGATTCGTGCGGCATAGGCCGCATCGGGATCGGGCCGCGGCGGGTTCTCCGTCCAGTTCGCGATGTCGCGGTCGGTGAAGCGCTCGATGCCCATCGCCGCCAGTCGTTGCTTCACTGATTGCAGATACTTGATGGTGACTTCATCCACCGGAAACCATCCCACCAGCGGCCCCCACTCCGTGGACATGTTGGAAATGGAAAAGCGGGCGTCCATGGAAAGGCTGGCCACGCCCGGCCCGCTGAATTCGACGGCCGAGTTCAACACTTCGTCGTGGTTATAAATTCCGCACAGCGTAATGATGACGTCTTTGCCGGTCGCGCCCGCAGGCAGCGCGCCTTCGAGCACCACCTGGATGGAGCGCGGAATCTGCCACCAGAAATCTCCCGTTGCCCACGCCGCAGCGGCGTCGGTGCGCACGATCGGCGTGCCCACCGCGCCCAGCGCGCCATACATATTCGAATGCGAGTCCGAAGCCACCACGAAAGACCCGGGCACAACGTATCCCCGCTCCACCATGATCTGGTGGCCGATGCCCGAACCCGCCGGATAGAAATCCACGCCATGATATTTCGCGAAGCCCTCGATGGCCTGGTACTTGTGCAGGTTCGAATCTTCCTTGTTCTGGATGTCGTGGTCGAGGGCAAAGACCAGCTGTTTGGGATTCTGGATCTTCTTCGCGCCGATGGTCTGAAACTTCTTCATCACCGCCGAGGTATTGTCATGCGTCATCACGCGGTGCGGGCGGATGGCCACGAAATCCCCGGTGCGCAACGGCCGCTTCGGCCCTTCGGCAAGATGCGCCTGCGCGATTTTTTCAACGATGGTCTGACCCATGCATCACTCCTGGTCCTGCTCCATGTCATCCTGAGCGGAGTATTGCATTTCGCTCGCGAAATGCAATACGGAGTCGAAGGACCCCTATCATCTAGCAGCCGCGTGCGGCGATGTACGTCTTGGCTTCTCGGAGCTCCTCGCCATCTTCTACGCGACCTTCCTGAGCTGCCGCCGCCGAAAACCACCTCAAAGCCGCCTCCGGATCGACCCCCACGCCTAGGCCGCGTGAGAAGATTCGTCCGAGTTCAATCTGCGCCATAAACTCTCCGCGTTCTGCTGCGGCTGTTTAAAGCCTTACCGCCTCGGATACACTCGTCGGCACTCCCAGTCCGGTCGCGTACATTCGTGCCAGCCCAGCCAACGCCCGGGGAGCACCTTTTTCAGCTGCGGCAGACAAGAAACGAAGCGCTTCCGTGTAATCGACCTTAGTGTCGATCCCATCCAAGTAACAAACTCCAAGAATGGATTGCGCGACCACGCTGCCGGATTCGGCCTTCCGTCGCAAGTCCTGAATGTTCATTTCTTCCGTTTCCTTGGCGCCGCCTTCTTCCGCACATCCGCTTTCATCAACGCCATCAGCTTGCTCACCGACCCGACTTTCTCCAAATTCCAGATCGCGTCCTTGAGTTTTTTCTGCGCCCCTTCCGACAGTACACCATCCGCCAGCGCCGCGAACTTCTCCTCGACTTCCGCATCGGAGAGCGGGTTGCGCGGATCGCCCTTGGGATAATCCAGTTGCTTGGTAAATGTCCGCCCGTCGGTGGTCGTCAGGTTCACGATCACACGCTGCAAGGCAGGGAAGACTTTCTCGATCTCGGGATCGGCCACCACTTCAACTTTTTTCAACTGCGCACGGATCGTCGGGTCCATGATCTTCTTCATCTCGAACTGCACCGGCGTGACCTGCCGCTCGGCAATCGCCGCCGCAATCACATAGGGAAGCGAATGGTCGGCCGTCTCTTTCGACTGCGGATCGTACTTGCTGGGATCGGAAAGAATGTCCGCCGCCCGCGCCAGCGACCGTATCTGTACTTTCTCGACTTGCTCCGGCTTCAAGTCGTTCGACTTGACGATATCGAGCACCGCGGAAATCGGCGTGTGGGTAAGCGCCTCGGTGGGAAAAGCTTTCATGCCGCACTGCGTGATGCGCCACGACTCGCCCAGTCCGTCCGTCAGCAGGTTCAATTTCCATGCGGGGCCGAAGCAGTGGGTCAAGCCTTCCTTGCCGTCCACCACATGCTCAGGCCCGGTGTAGCCTTTCTCGGCCATGAGCGCGGCCAGCACTCCGCTCTGCGTGGCCATGGGATCGACGGTGTTCTTCATCATGGTCAGTTTGCCAGCGGTGACCGCGCCCAGCGTGGCATGACGGCTGGCCGAAATGCCGATGGCATGCTGAATCTGCTCCCATCCCAGATGCATGGCCGCGGCCCGCGACGATAGGCGAGACGAACGCCGTCAGCGTGGCGTGATGCCAGCCGCGCTCGCGAATCCCCGGAAAAGCCGCCTCGCAGAAGCGCATCTCGAATTCATGTCCCAGGACGAGCCCGACGATCAGCTCCTTGCCATCACTCTTCGCGCGCTCGCAGCCGGCCAGCGCCGCCGGAAAAATGTCCGAAGGATGCGAGGGGTCCTGCTTCCAGTAAATATCGTTGTAGTCCATGCAGCGGATCATCAAGCCGTTCGCCAGCGAAGCCGAGACCGGATCAATGCGCTTGCCTGTGCCAATCACGGTCGCCGGACCGTTTCCGGCGATTTCGTCGAGCACTTCAAGCGCGATCTTCACGTCGTGCTGCTGATATCCGCCCAGCGCACAGCCCACGGAATCCAGCAGAAAGCGTTTGGCCTGGTACACCGCCTCCTGCGAAAGTTGCGCATAGCTCAGGCCGGCCGCCCAGCGCGACATTCCGGCGGTAATCGTTTCTCGGGCGATTGCTGCTTTCGTAGCCAACGCGAAGTCTCCTATTTCAGTTTGATGTTTTTAGGGTTCTTGAAAGGCAGGAACGCCATGAAATCGGCGTGATGCACGATGTAGGCCTCGGTGGTGCGCTTCACCAGGTCGCCTTCCGCGGCGTGGGCCGCGATGATGTGGCAGACGGCGTCGGGGACGCCGCATTCCAGCGCCAGCGCGACTCCGGTAAAAGGATGGCGCAACGCTTCTCCACGCTCGCTCTGCCGGCTCTTTCCGTCCGCCCCCAGTTCATATTCCAGCAGCTTGCCTACATCGGCCAGAATGGCGCCCGCGATTACCGTGTCCATGTGAATGGGCAGCGCGCGCCCCATAAACTGCTGCATGGCTTCAGCGCTCTGGCGCGCGATGTGCACCACGCAACGCTTGTGCTCCATGAAGGTGATAGGGCAATTGGGCACCAGCAGAGTGAAGGGAATGAGATTCAGGTCGTCAGGCTTCAGCGGGCTGCGCTCCAGCGCCTTTACCCAGGTCTCAGTCACCTGGCTGCGCAGCTTCTTGTCTTCGATCCATTGGATCTCGGGCCAAAGCCTGGCGACTGCCTCTTGCATTTCGCACGCCCTCCACAAAACCATTTAGCTTACCGTGACCAAGCGGCAGGAGTCGAGTGCAGGGGTGACCGCGGGTTAGAAATCTCCCACGCCGGGAAGCGCTCAGTCCCTGGCACTGGCCTTCCGGGCGGTTTCAGGCCTCCCCTCCGGTGTTAAAGTGCCATCTAAGGCTCCTATGAGACTGAGGGTCGCAGGATCGGCAATTTTGTGCCTGGCTCTGCTGGGATCATCCTCAGCCCAGCAGGGTGCGGCTACGGGCGAGCCCATCGTGTTCTCGACCGCTCCCCTGCCCAAAGCGTTCCTGCACCGGCCCTATCACTTCAAGCTGGAGGCGCAAGGCGGCATCACTCCTCTTACTTGGGAAGTAACTGCCGGGACCCCGCCGACGGGAATCGAGCTGGCGCCCGACGGCACTTTGAGCGGCACGCCCACCGAAGTTGACAGCTTTCGATTCATCGTCACCGTCACCGATAGCGGCAAGCCTGCGGCGCAAAAGAAAAAGGAATTCATCCTGCCCGCGGTGGCCCCGCTGGTGGTCGAGTGGAGCAGGAAGCCCAGGGTGACGGGCCACCGCCTGGAAGCCGCCATCCGCGTATCCAACCAGACCGGGGACGACTTCGATTTCACCGTGATCGCTCTGGCGGTCAACGAATATGGCCGCGCCACCGCCGTCGGCTATCAGCATTTCACCCTGAACAAAGATACCGACGAGTTTGAAATTCCGTTTGCGGAGAACCTGCCGCGGGGAGCCTACGACGTGCATGTGGATGCGGTCGGCGAAGTGGCTGCAACCAACTCTATTTTTCGCGCCCGGCTGGCGCCGGCAGAAAAGCTGCAGGTGGTACAGGGACCGTAACCAGCAAAAAATAAGAGCCCCGAGGTGATGTTAAGCCCATTCGTCTCGGCCAGTAGCTCGCTTTAGACCCTCGCCGACCTGCTCTCGCAGCTACCCTTGCGGGCTGCCGCGCGCGATCATGCTTGGGCTCCGGGCTTACCGCCAACCGGACAAACCTGCCTAACGCCTCGGGACTCTATCCTGCCTCCGACATATCTTCTTGTTCGCCTCGACCAGCGCTTTGCTATAGACCCTTGCCCGCCTTCCCTCCGTCATCTTGCGATGCAGAGAGTGACCTGGCTTGAGCCCCGGACGCCGCACCAACCGGGAAAACTTCAGAAGCTGTCAAAGAACGAGTTTGTTTTTACTCCTTCTAATTTTAGAGTCAATAAAAAACGGAGCGTTTTATCTGCTGGAAAATCAATCGAGTGCAGCCCGTCCACAGCCACCTGCCGCGTTCCTGGTGCAAGATGCCGAAATTACAGCCACGTTTTCCTCCAGCGACTCTGATTTTCCGCTGCTCAGACCCGTTGCAGCGGAAAAACTGACCCAACCCTTGACTGTGAAAATCCCCGAAAAGCCTTGCTGGTAGCGGCTTTTATTTGTGCCATAAATTTCTGGCAGCCCGGCGACGGCCCCGAGTACACTGCAAAACAACTGAGAACTATCATCTGGGAACTGACAACTGAGTCTTTACCGGCACCATGAGTACTCCCAACGACTTTACCAACGCCGCCGCAGCCGCAAAGTTCCTGCTTTCCCAGACCACGCTGCGCCCGAAGATTGGGCTGGTACTGGGCTCCGGCCTGGGTGGCTTCGCCGATGAACTTGCAGAAGCCACGCGCATTCCCTACACCAACATTCCATTCTTTCCGCGCTCGACAGCCGTGGGTCACGCCGGACAGATGGTCATCGGCAACGCCGCCGGCGTCCCCGTGGCCGTCATGCAGGGCCGGGTGCACCTGTACGAAGGCTACTCCGCCAGCGAAGTCGCCTTCCCCATGCGGGTATTTGACTGCATGAACATCCGCGCCGTGATTCTTACCAACGCGGCCGGCGGCATCAATCGGGAGTACCAGCAGGGTGCCCTGGTCGTGCTCACCGACCACATCAATCTGCAGGGACAAAATCCGCTGGCCGGCCCTAATGACGATCGCTTTGGCCCGCGCTTCCCGGACATGACGCAGGCCTACTGGAAGCCCTATCGCGACATCGCACTGCAGGCTGCGCAGAAGGCCGGCAAGACCCTCCACCAGGGCGTTTACGCTGCCTTGCTGGGGCCAAATTATGAGACTCCCGCAGAGATCCGCTACTTGCGGACGATAGGCGCCGACCTGGTGGGGATGTCCACCGTGCTCGAAGTCATTGCCGCGCGCCACATGGGAATAAAAGTTCTGGCGATTTCCTGCGTGACCAACATGGCGGCAGGGATTCTCGACCAGGTCATCAACCACGAAGAAGTACTCGAGACCGGCGAGCGGGTGAAATCTGACTTTGTTGCGCTACTGCGGGCAGTGCTGCCCGAAATGGCAAAAGACGTCGAGGGATCACCCAGTCCCTAAATCAAGTGTGATCAAGCGTGGCGCGGGCGCCCCCGCCCGCGTGGTCTTCGGGAAGAGGCTAGTTTTTCGCGCGCGGAAAGAAAATCGGGACCGGCGGCTGGATTGAGTATGCGGCCGCGAAGCTGCCCTGATTTACCGCCAGCGCCAGGTGACCCCGCGAATCGATATACAGCAGCGGCTTTTTCAAAGCCACGTCGCTGAACGTCCTTACAAACGGAATATTCATCTCCGTCTTGCCCAGGGTGACATGCACACTCTGCCCGTGAAGGTAACCCAGCTTGAGAAAATCGTCGCCGCTGATGTTGGTCACCAGGTTGCCGAAAGGGCCATCGGTGGCGATCACCTCGCCGCTCAGTCCATGTCTCGTCGAGCCGGGACGCCACCAGATCGAGCCGGACTAACTGGTTTACCGCCATCTCCGGCCCGACGCGCGTCCAGTCCTCGCCGTGGGCCAGGTGCGCGCCCGACCGGCGAAAAAATGTCCCGCCCATGGAACGTGGACGACAAGGCGGAGCCGATCATCCAGTCGCGGTTCGTGATCTCACGCACGGCCTCAATTCCATCGCGGTCCTCGACCAGCGTCATCAGCCCATTGTCGGGCAGCACAAAATACTGCCCTCGCTTCGACTTCACCACCACCGCCTTGCGCGTGCTTCCAACCCCGGGATCGATAACCACCACGAACACGGTGCCGGCGGGGAAGTACGGAGTCGCACCGTAAAGGAAGCGAGCGCCGTCGAGTATCGAGAATGGCGTGACCTGGTGAGTCAGGTCCACGATGCGCAGCTCGGGCGCAATGGAATACATCACGCCCTTGCACAGGGCCACTGAATCATCCACTATGCCGAAGTCGGTCATGAAGACAACAGTAGGGGGCGCTTTGGGTGCCGCCTGTGCACCAGCCGGGGCCGCGCTGAAGGCGAGCAGCAACGCCACAGCGATACAGATTATTTGCCGCCTGCATGATTGGGGACTGCCCATCACCGGCTCCTCCGAGCACTCGCAAAAGTCCGCTATTGTAAACGATTGTGGGCGCCGCCAAAAGCCACCTTCCCCACGCGCTTTGACCTTCCCACCCGGCCCTGAACGTCTATAATCTCGAAACCAAATATTTTCACCAGGCTCCACAGGAGGGTAAGCATGTCCTCAGCCATTCCGGAAAAGTATCGTGATCTGTTCAGCAAGCGGGCCTTCGCCAGCTTAGGAACGTTGATGCCCGACGGGCGTCCCCAGGTGACCCCGGTGTGGTGCGACCTGGAGGGCGACCTGGTCATTTTCAATTCCGCCAAGGGCCGCCAGAAGGATCGCAACGTGCGCCGCGACCCGCGCGTGGCCCTGGCCATCGTCGATCCGGAAAATCCTTATCGCTATCTCGAAATCCGCGGCCGCGTGGTCGAAATCACCGAAGAGGGCGCCGACGCGCACATCGACAAAATGGCCAAGAAGTATCTGGGCGTGGACAAATATCCCTACCGCCAGCCGACCGAGACCCGCGTGATCTACAAGATCCAGCCGGAACACACCACCATGATGGGCTGAGCATGACTGGCTGAGAATGATGGCTGAGAATGACGGGCTGAAAATAATGAGTTGAGCACGACCGAGGGCGGGACGCCCTCGCGACGCCGGCGCCACCAAGGACCCTATGCCAATTGCAGCAACTGAAACCCTTGCCCTCGATCTCACCCGGGTACGCTCCCAATTCCCTTCGCTCTCGCAGACCGTGGCCGGCCAGCCCGCCGTCTTTCTCGACGGACCCGGCGGCACCCAGGTCCCGCAGCGGGTGATCGATGCCATCAGCGAATATTTGAAAAACTCGAACGCCAATACCTGCGGTGCATACGCCACCAGCCGCCGCACCGACGCCGTCATTGCCGACGCCCGCGCCGCCATGGCGGATTTTTTTGCCTGCGACCAGGATGAAGTGGTCTTCGGCCCCAACATGACCACGCTGACCTTCGCCCTCAGCCGCTCCCTCGGCCGCGAACTCGGTCCAGGCGACGAAATCCTGCTCACTCACCTCGATCACGACGCCAACGTCTCGCCCTGGCGGGCGCTCGAGGAGCGCGGCGTGACCATCCGCTTCGTGGATGTGAACCAGGAAGATTGCACCCTCAACCTGGCTGACCTGGCGCAAAAGCTCAACAGCCGGACCCGCGTGGTAGCGGTTGGCTACGCCTCCAATGCAGTGGGCACCATCAATGACGTGAAAGAAATTGTCCGCCTCGCCCATCAGAAAGGCGCGCTGGCATACATTGACGCCGTCCACTACGCGCCCCACGGTTCGATTGATGTCCGCGCCCTGGATTGCGATTTCCTGGTGTGTTCGAGCTACAAGTTCTTCGGCCCGCACATGGGGATTCTCTATGGCAAGCGCGAACACTTGCAGCGCCTGCAACCCTACAAAGTGCGCGCCAATACCAATGCCGTGCCCAACCGCTGGGAATGGGGCACGCTGAATCATGAATGCATCGCCGGGATCGCTGCCTGCGTTGAATATCTGGCCGATCTGGGACGCCAGGCGGACCCTTCGGCAGTCCACGCGCCGCGCCGCGCTGCTGGCCGCTTACGGCGCCATCCAGCAGCACGAACGCGGATTGGTGGAAACGCTGATTCGGGGATTGCTCGCTCTTCCAGGACTGAAGTTCTACGGCATCAGCGATGTCGCGAAGCTTGACCGCCGTTGTCCCACGGTCGCGGTGCGCATTGCCGGCCATTCTCCCCTGGAACTCGCCACCAGATTAGGCGAGCGCGGCATCTTTACCTGGGACGGCAATTACTACGCCCTGAATCTTACCGAGCGGCTTGATGTGGAAAAAGATGGCGGCTTCCTGCGCATCGGTCTGGCACATTACAACACCGCTGCTGAAGTGGAAAGGCTGTTGCAGTCGTTGCGGGAGATTGCGGCCTAGCGGCGAACCGGGGTCGGCATTCCTCAGTGTCCTCAGTGTCCTCTGTGGTTAAGAAGCTTTCCTCGGTGTCCTCTGTGCCCTCTGTGGTTAAAAAGCTTTCCTCCGCGTCCTCCGTGGTTAATGCTTTTCGCGGTCGTCGCGCCGCAACTCGATCACTTGATCACCCGTCGCGATCAACGCCAGGGCCGCCATCCCGATAAATAATCCGTGCTCGACCACGCCGGGCATCCTCTCCAGTTCGCGGGCCAAAGCCGGCGGATCGGGAATCTGCCCAAAATTACAGTCCAGAATGTGATTGCCTTCGTCGGTGATGAACTTGCGGCCCGACAAATCGGCGCGCACTTTGACCGCAGCCCCCAGTAAGGCAATCTTTTTCGCCACCACGGCTTCGGCGAACTTGATCACTTCCACCGGGACGGGAAACTTGCCCAGCATCGGGACCCGCTTGCTGGAGTCGGCGATGACCACAAACTTGCGAGTTGCGGAAGCCACGATTTTTTCCCGCAGCAGTGCCCCGCCCCCACCTTTGATCAGGCTGAGTTGGGGGTCCACTTCGTCCGCCCCGTCGATGGTGACGTCGATATCCTGAACTTCATCCAGCGTGGTCAGCGGGATGGCCAGGCTGGCGGCCAGTTCCTGGGTATGAATCGAAGTGGGTATGCCGCGAATCTTCAGCCCGGCCTGTACTCGTTCGCCCAGAAAGCGCACCGCGAAGGCGGCGGTGGATCCCGTTCCCAGCCCGACGATATCGCCATCGCGCACGAAGCGCAGGCTGGCGCGGGCCGCAGCTTCTTTTTCCTGCTCATTCGCCATGCGAGACCGATACTTTACCGCGTTCTGCGTTCGGTCACCAATGGCGCTTCTAGCTTCTGGCTTCTAGCTCCTGGCCCCTAGCTCCAAAATACCAGCCCCTGGCCGTGTACCGCCCCACATGTTTTCCAGCCAGTAGCTTGAAGCCAGAAGCTAGAAGCTTAAATCCTCGGTCTATCGGCCGGCCAATTGCGCGGATTGGCCGAAACGCTGTGTAGCGTAGCCGACGATCATGCCCACAATGCCGCCCGGGAGCATGATCTCAAAATAGTAGTGCTTGCCGCTCGGGTCCGGCATGGCCGCGACCGCGTATGCCAGCACCAGTCCGATGCCCAGTCCGAAGAGCAGGCCCAGCGGTAACGAGTTCACCTTTTTTGCGAAGTAGCCAATCAGAATGCCTGCTATCAACCCCTTTACCGTGGATCCGATCACGATGCCCAGCAGTTGGGCCCGCACTGCGGGCGTGAACCACGCGCTCAGCCCGTCAAAGACACCCAGAATGCCACCCACCAGCAGCCCCAGCACGATCTTGTTCATATGCTCTCCTCGCGGCGATTTGCCCGCTAGCTTCTTATTCAACGTGGCCGCGAAATCCTTTAAGCGCTGGGAATTTCAGAACCGCAGATTTTAGATTTGAAATCTTGACGATCGAGACCTTGCAATCTGAAATCATCAATCTGAGATCTACCATCCCCGTTTCAACCTATCTTCCCCGCCAAAGAATGAACACCGCCCGCATCACCAGATACGCCACCACCAGCAGAATCCAGGCGCGGTTCCTGACTACCCATCGCCACAGACGCCCCAGCGGACCCTCCGGATACGCACTGACCGGCAATCCATCCAGATAGCGCGCCACGTCGTTGCCCAGTTCTTCCACCGACCCATATCTTTGTTGCGCATCCTCCGCCAGAGCTTTGCTGGCAATCGCGGATAAGGCTTTGGGCGTCCGGCCGGAATTGTCCAGCAAGAATCTGAGGACAGCACCCAGCGAATATACGTCGGCCCGCGGCCCCACCGCCGCGACTTCGCCGCGTTCCTGTTCCGGCGCCATGTAGCCGGGAGTGCCGAGAACCACACCGTGGGCGGTATCCTTGGAATCGGAACGCGGTGGATGCCGCGCAGAATTCTCTTCGTTTGCCGGAATATCGGCATCCAGCAACTTGGCCAGACCCCAATCCATGACCAGCACTTCCCCGAATGGTCCAACCATGATGTTTTGCGGCTTCAGATCACGGTGCAGCACGTTGTGGGCATGAGCGAATGAGACCGCATCGCAGATTTTTTGGAAGGTTCGCAAACGTTCGGGTACGCCGCCCAGTTCATGGCGCTGCTGGTCGAGCTGCCGCCCCTGTACCAGCTTCATCGTGTAGAAGACCCGGCCATCGGGCAGGGTGCCAACGTCGTGCACGGGGACAATTCCGGGATGCTCAAGCTGAGCGATGATTCTGGCCTCGCGCAACAGGCGTGCGCTGAATTCGCCAGTGGAATCCACAATCCCGATGACCTTCAGTGCGACCTGCCGGCCCAGGGCGGTGTGCTCGACCCGGAACACGCTGCCCATGCCGCCCGCGCCCAGCTTATCGAGCAGTACGTAACCGGTGCCGCTGAGGTCGGGCGCGTCGGCGGCCGCGCGCAGGCGATCAAGGGCCCGGTCCGACAGCCACTTCATGGCGTGTGTGTCCTCACGGCGCGTCGATTCCCAGCAGGGTGTGCGCTTCGCGCCGGAACTCTTCTTCGCTTTCTGTCATCTCACGCAGCTGCTCCAGCACAATCCGGCGAAACTCGCGCCGGGCAAAAGCCAGGTAGTTGGTGACATCCGAGGGCTTCAAGCCGAACTGCCGCGCTACCTGTTCATAGGTCAGCTCTCGGTTCGCTTCGTCGATGTCATAGAATTCCAGCAGGCGAAAGTGTACGAGCTTGCCGCGCTGCTCGCATTCCTGACGCAAACGCTCCAGGGAAAGGCTGAAAACGCTGCGCACCCATTCGCGCACGAAGAAATCTTCCATCGAGCCGGGCGACGGAATCTCGATCTGCTGCAACTCGCCTTCCGCGGATTCGAAATCGAGCGGCAGGAATTCCACTTCTCCGCCGCGCTTCAGGCGCCGCGCCGCCTTGTCTTCATTGGCCACCAGATGGTCCACGCACACCCGCAGGAAAGTCCGCAGCCGCGCCCGCTTCGGGTCGTACTGCGCGAGAAAATCTTTCTCCAGAAGGCGGACAAAAAATTCCTGGGTCAGGTCCTGGGCCTGCTCGTTGTCCTTGTTCCAACGCAGGCGGACGTATTTGTAAACTGGCTTCCAGTAGGCGGCGACCAGGATTTCGAGCGCGCGTTGCCGTGCTTCCGGCTCCGCACTGCGGGCCGCCGCGATCAGCGACCATCGTGTCGCGGGAAAGCTGCCCTGGCCACGTAGATTGAGGTCATCCGGCATGCGAGCGCAAGGGAGTGTACGACGCCAGGCTGCGACGGACAAGGCAGGTCTCGATTCCGTGCTATGGCTTGTGGAAAATTCCCAGCCGTGCTTGGCACGCAGCCCTTGCTCTGCAGCCTGATGCGGTCCATATCGCCGCTCCAGCAGCGTCTGTTCGCGCCTTCCCTCATCTCGCTGTGTCCGCGAAAATTTCTTTCAGAAAATTTGAGATTTGCACCGAACTTGGGGATTGACCACACTACCGATCGCGCGTAGATTCTTTTTCACCTTCACAGAAAATCCAGCCAGGGAAACTGCGTTTTGCCGACAACCAAATTCCAGAAACCTTCCCTCCCCCAAGGGCGGAATAACGTGACGAAATCAGAAGGCGAATGGCAAGTCTATCGCACGCGATTTTTGATCCGGGCCAGGCAGCTCACCGGTCCCCTGGAGTTCCGGGATGCGCTCGGACGTGAACATCGCGGGCAACGAGGCGACTATCTTGTGGAATCCTCCGATGGCACGCTGAGAATCGCGCCCCGGGAAATTTTTGAGGACGTTTACGTAACCATGGGTCCCGCCGTTGAAAAGCCCCTGCTGAACCGGCGAAATTTTCCCATTTCGGATCTGAAGCGCCGGAGCTCGACCCGAGCCGAGATGATGGCGTGACCAGCACCCGAAGTCTGGGCTGCGACCCGGCCAGGAGACCATTGCCAATGCATGGTGGCACAGCTCCATCGTGCTACCGAACTTTTGCCCGTGGCACTCCTGAAATGTGACCTTGTGGAAAAGCCCGGACGAGGGGGCGGCATCCCACTTGCCAAGACTGAGATACAATATATAGGGATACCCTCTTGACAGCCCCAACATACGGGCGTACTGTTTGCATCCCATAAGGCTTTGAACGCCTTCGAAATGAAGGCGTGGCAAGGCTGGGCAATAGCAAGAAAACAAAGGGTCGGTCGAGGTTGAGGTGACTTCGGGCGGCCGGCCAAATAGAAGATGTAACCCGTTCTTGGGCGGGTTTGCTGGTGCGGTGGCCGCTCCCTCGTTCTTTAATAGCAGTGGCTGAACTCCTCCCGAGGGAGCGACGACAGTTGACAAGTCAGGCTGTGGAAAATGCCTCGAGAAGAGGGCTGGCAACCCCTTTCCTTCGCGGCTGAAATTGAGGATTGCATGGAAGTTCTGGAGCGCATGGTCAGTGAGTCGTTTGCCCGCTATGGCGTCGAACCCGCATTCGACTATCGCCGCGTGCAGTGGTCACGCTGGTTTGGTTGTGCGGATAGTTTGAGCGTGGCGCTGGTCTCCAGTAAGCCCGGCGTCTTCGCCCTGGGAGAAGAAATCGTCGCCCCGGCCAGCGGGGGCAAACGCATGCTTGCCCTGTTCCAGATCTCCGAGACCGATGACCTGGGGATGGCCCTCGGCCGCCTGTTCCTGCCCGGCAGTCCGCAGCGCGAGCGTCTGCGGGCTGGCCGCTGCTTCGCCCGCTATGCGGTCATCGAAGACGAAAGCCAGCGCCATGCCGCCTACACTGCATTGCAACGCTGGCTCTCCGAAACCACCGAACTGGGAACAGAGAACTAAAAACTAACAACTGGTTTTTAAAGCAACCAGAATTTGCGTGATACTGAAAATTAGCGGTCGAAGAAATACAGACTCCACAGGAAAGAAGAGAAAGCAATGGCAGAGGTAAAAGCAGGAGCCCCCACCGCCGAGACCTCCGTGGTTCCCAGTGCAACCCCGGTAAACGCCGCCACCAGGAAGGCCCCAGGCCTCAGCTTCCGCCGCTTCTTTACCAAGGCTGGCGTCTCTCCCTACGACGAAATCGAATGGGAGAAGCGCACCGCCCTGATCACCGACGCCAAGGGCAACGCCATCTTCGAACAGAAAGATGTCGAAGTCCCCAAAGACTGGTCGGTGACCGCCACCAATATTGTGGCCAGCAAGTATCTGCACGGCACGCTGGGCACGCCCGAGCGCGAGAGCGGAGTGCGCGCCCTGGTGACCCGCGTAGCCGAGACCATCCGCGACTGGGGTTTGTCGCAGGGCTATTTCAAGACGCCGGAAGACGGCGCAACTTTCCACGACGAACTCTCGCACATCCTGCTGCGCCAGTACGCCGCCTTCAACTCGCCGGTCTGGTTCAACGTAGGATGCGACCGCATCGAGCCCAACTCCGACGCCCAGAACTGGCACTGGAACCCGGCCGCAGCAAGAGTCGAGTTCGGCGTCACCGGCTACAAGACGCCGCAGTGCTCGGCCTGCTTCATCAACTCGGTAAAGGACTCGCTCGACTCCATCCTCACTCTGGCCAAGACCGAAGGCATGCTCTTCAAGTGGGGATCGGGCACCGGCACCAATCTTTCCTCGCTGCGTTCTTCCACTGAAGGCCTGAGTGGCGGTGGCACCGCCAGCGGTCCGCTCAGCTTCATGAAGGGCTTTGACGCCTTCGCCGGCGTCATCAAGTCAGGCGGCAAGACCCGCCGCGCCGCCAAGATGGTCATCCTCAACATCGACCATCCCGATATCGTCGATTTCATCGAGTGCAAATCCAAAGAAGAAGCCAAGGCGCACGCCCTGATCGCATCGGGATACGACGGCTCTTCGCCCGACTCCGACGCCTACTCGTCCATCTTCTTCCAGAACGCCAACAACTCCGTCCGCGTCACCGACGACTTCATGTACTCCGTCCTGCGCGACAACGGCTTCACCACCCGCGCCGTCAAAGACGGACGCCCCATGCAGAACTTCAAAGCCAAAGACCTGCTCTACCGGATCTCCGACGCCACCTGGCGCTGCGGCGATCCCGGCATGCAGTACGACACCACGGTCAACCGCTGGCACACTTCGAAGAACACGGCCCGCATCAACGCCAGCAATCCGTGCTCGGAGTACATGTTCCTCGACGACTCCGCCTGCAACCTGGCCAGCCTGAACCTGCTGAAGTTCGCGCCCAACGGCACCTTCGACGTGGAAGCCTATCGCCACGCGGTGGATGTGCTCATCACCGCGCAGGAAATTCTGGTCGACAACGCCGGCTACCCGACGGAAATGATCGCCAAGAATTCGCACGACTACCGTCCGCTAGGCCTGGGCTACGCCAATCTCGGCGCGCTGCTGATGGCCGCCGGCCTCCCCTACGACTCCGACGCCGGACGCGACTACGCCGCCTGCGTCACCGCAATCATGTGCGGCCAAGCCTACCTGCAATCCTCCCGCATCGCCGAATCCTGCCCGCCGCTGGTTCCCGCCACCGAGCCCACCCAAAAAGGCCTGGCCGAAACCAATCTCGGCGCAAACGTCATGCCCGGAGGAGCCTGCCCCGGCTGGTACATAAACCGCGAACCCTTCCTCGACGTAATCCGCATGCACCGCGCGTCAGCGTAAACAACATCAACAAAACGAATGTCCCAACCACATCTCTACGAATCCAGCAAAGCCACCTGGGACGAAGCCCTGGCCAGCGGCGAAAAACACGGCTACCGCAACTCCCAAGTAACAGTTCTAGCCCCAACAGGAACAATTGGGTTCATGATGGATTGCGATACTACTGGGATTGAGCCGGACTTGGCTTTGGTGAAGTACAAGAAGCTGGTGGGCGGGGGGATGATTAAGATTGTGAATAATACTGTGCCTACGGCTTTGTTCAAGCTGGGGTACGATCACGATGAAGCGGACAAGATTGTTTCTTACATTGACGCTACCGGGACCATTGAAGGGGCGCCGGATATTAAGGACGAGCATCTGGCGGTGTTTGACTGCTCGTTCAAGCCGGCCAAGGGGACGCGGTCGATCCATTACATGGGGCATCTGAAAATGATGGCGGCGGCGCAACCTTTTATTTCCGGCGCCATCTCTAAGACAGTGAACCTGCCGGAGAATGCCTCCGTGGAAGACATCATGGAGTGCTTATCTCCAGGCATGGAAACTGGGGTTGAAGGCTGTGGCCGTTTATCGTGATGGATGCAAGAAGTCGCAACCGCTGAGCGCGTCCGGCACCACGACTGCGCTCTCGAAGAAGGGCGATGCTGCCGCCGCGGTCGCCGCGCAGCATGTCGAAGAAGACGATCTCAACGCTCCGCCGCGCGCCGTCCGCCACAAGCTGCAGGAAGAGCGCGCGTCCATCACTCACAAATTCAACGTGGGCGGACACGAGGGCTACATCACCGTCGGGCTTTATCCCGACGGCGAGCCCGGGCGAGCTCTTCATCACCATGGCCAAGGAAGGCTCCACGGTCAGCGGCCTGATGGACAGCTTCGCTCTGGCCGTCTCCATCGCGCTGCAACACGGCGTGCCGCTGAAACTGTTCTGCGAAAAGTTTGCCCACACCCGCTTCGAACCCAGCGGCTGGACCAGCAATCCCGACATCGGCTTCGCCAAGTCGATCATGGACTACATCTTCCGCTGGCTGCAGTTGCGCTTCCTCACCGGCCAGCAGGGCATGCTGTTCGAGAATCTCAGACTGCGGACGCCGGGCGCCGGACCTCAGCCGTCAGGCGCAGACGATGTGACCGGCTCGGCTGCTTCCGACCAGAGGTCCGAAGTCCGAGGTCCGACGCCCGGTTCAGTCCACGCCGCCGACGCCCTCGCCGGACTCATCGACCTGGGCGACGCCCCCACCTGCAGCTTCTGCGGATCCATCATGACCCGCAATGGAAGCTGCTACCGGTGCGGGAGCTGCGGGAGTACGAGCGGTCCGCTCAGCTTCATGAAAGGCTTTGACGCCTTCGCCGGCGTCATCAAGTCCGGCGGCAAGACCCGCCGCGCCGCCAAGATGGTCATCCTCAACATTGACCATCCCGATATCGTTGAGTTCATCGAGTGCAAGTCTAAAGAAGAAGCCAAGGCGCACGCCCTGATCGCATGCGGATACGACGGTTCTTCGCCCGACTCGGATGCCTACTCGTCCATCTTCTTCCAGAACGCCAACAACTCCGTCCGCGTCACCGATGACTTCATGTACGCCGTCCTGCGCGACACCGATTTCTCCACGCGCGCCGTCAAAGACGGCCGCCCCATGCAGACCTTCAAAGCCAAAGACCTGCTCTTCCGGATCTCCGACGCCACCTGGCGCTGCGGCGATCCCGGCATGCAATACGACACCACGGTCAACCGCTGGCACACCTCGAAGAACACGGCCCGCATCAACGCCAGCAATCCGTGCACCGAGTACATGTTCCTCGACGACTCCGCCTGCAACCTGGCCAGCCTGAACCTGCTGAAGTTCGCGCCCAACGGCACGTTTGACGTGGAAGCCTATCGCCACGCCGTCGATGTCCTTATTACCGCGCAGGAAATTCTGGTCGACAACGCCGGCTATCCGACGGAAATGATCGCGAAAATTCGCACGACTACCGTCCGCTGGGCCTGGCTACGCGAATCTCGGCGCTCTGCTGATGGCCGCCGGTCTCCCCTACGACTCCGACGCCGGACGCGACTACGCCGCCTGCGTCACCGCCATCATGTGCGGCGAAGCGTATCTGCAATCCTCCCGTATCGCCGAATTCTGCCCGCCGTTGGTTCCCGCCACCGAGCCCACCCAGAAAGGCCTGGCCGAAACCAATCTCGGCGCAAACGTCATGCCCGGCGGAGCCTGCCCCGGCTGGTACATCAACCGCGAGCCCTTCCTCGACGTAATCCGCATGCACCGCGCTCCGTCAACAACATCAACAAGACGAATGTCCCAACCGCCTCTACGAATCCAGCAAAGCCTGCTGGGACGAAGCCCTGGCCCACGGCGAAAAACACGGCTACCGCAACTCCCAAGTAACAGTCCTAGCCCCAACAGGAACAATTGGGTTCATGATGGATTGCGATACTACCGGGATTGAGCCGGATCTGGCGCTGGTGAAGTACAAGAAGCTGGTGGGCGGGGGGATGATCAAGATCGTGAACAATACCGTGCCTACGGCGCTTGTTCAAGCTGGGCTACGATCACGACGAAGCCGACAAGATTGTCACCTACATTGACGCCACCGGCACCATCGAAGGCGCGCCGGATATTAAAGATGAGCATCTCGCGGTGTTTGACTGCTCGTTCAAGCCGGCCAAAGGCACGCGCTCCATCCATTACATGGGCCATCTGAAAATGATGGCGGCGGCGCAACCTTTTATTTCTGGCGCGATCTCTAAGACAGTGAACCTGCCGGAGAATGCCTCCGTGGAAGACATCATGGAGTGCTTATCTCCAGGCATGGAAGCTGGGGTTGAAGGCTGTGGCCGTTTATCGCGACGGATGCAAGAAGTCGCAACCGCTGAGCGCGTCCGGCACCACGACTGCGCTCCGAAGAAAGGCGATGCTGCCGCCGCGGCCGCGCCCAGCACGTCGAAGAAGACGATCTCAACGCTCCGCCGCGCGCCGTCCGCCACAAGCTGCAGGAGGAGCGCGCCTCCATCACTCACAAATTCAACGTGGGCGGACACGAGGGCTACATCACCGTCGGCCTTTATCCCGACGGCGAACCCGGCGAGCTCTTCATCACCATGGCCAAGGAAGGCTCCACGGTCAGCGGCCTGATGGACAGCTTCGCTCTGGCCGTCTCCATCGCGCTGCAACACGGCGTGCCGCTGAAACTGTTCTGCGAAAAGTTTGCCCACACCCGCTTCGAACCCAGCGGCTGGACCAACAATCCCGACATCGGCTTCGCCAAGTCGATCATGGACTACATCTTCCGCTGGCTGCAGTTGCGCTTCCTCACCGGCCAGCAGGGCATGCTGTTCGAAAACCTCAGAATGCGGACGCCCGGCGCCGGACCTCAGCCCTCAGGCGCAGACGATTGAGCGGCTCGGCTGCCCGACCAACGGCCGAAGTCCGAGGTCCGACGCCCGGTCCCGTCCACGCCGCCGACGCTCTCGCCGGACTCATCGACCTGGGCGACGCCCCCACCTGCAGCTTCTGCGGATCCATCATGACCCGGAATGGAAGCTGCTACCGGTGCGGGAGTTGCGGGATACTAGCGGGTGCTCGTAATGGAGTTAGGGGCGGCGATTATTGGCTGTCCGCCCCTGTTATTTCAGTTCTTGTAGTCAAATTTGGATTTCGCGACCACTGACGTCAGATTAGCGACTGCCTTAAGCTCCAGCCGTATCCCGCCAGCGTGTAGCAATCCCGAAAATGAGGCGTGTTATGGCTGTTGTTTCTGCTCTTTCCTTCCCGCAGACTTTCGTTACCGGGCTTGACGAGTTGCTCTTTCAAGTGTGCGAAGAAGTTCAGCTGACCACTGCAAGATACGATCTGGCCGTGGAGAGATATAACACGCTGAACAAACTGCTTGAGGGTAGCGCGAGTCCATTCCGATACTTTTTACCGGAGATTTATCCCCAAGGATCGATGGCATTGGGCACAACGGTGAAACCGATCTCAGGACCTCACGACCTAGATTTTGTCCTTCAGCTTTCGCGTAATGATAACGCTGTTGATCCCATGGCGTTGATCCGAACTCTGTACACCTTCCTGCGAACGGACGACACTTATCGCTCAATGACATCACTGAAAAACCGCTGCGTGCGCCTTGAGTACGCAGACGACTTTTACATGGATGTTCTGCCCGCCTGCCGGAACTCTACCGCAGGGGGAACCTGCGTCAAGGTCCCAGACCGCAATTTGAAAGGCTGGAGTGATAGCAACCCTCTCGGCTACATTAACTGGTTCAAAAGGAGGAGCAGACTCTTGCTGGTCGAACGCATGTTTGACAAGGCATCGGCAGTGCCGGAGCAGCAAGCTGTCGGAGAGAAAAGGCCGCTTGAACTTGTAGTTCAACTAATTAAGAGATGGCGGGACCTTTACTACGCAGGTGGTGATCCAGATTTGGCACCTATCTCAATCGTCCTGACTACTCTTGCTGGCCACGCCTACAACGGAGAACAATCTGTTAGCAAGGCGCTGACTTTCGTACTAGAAGGGATCATCCGCTACATCGATGACGCTCGTGGCCGGGGCTGCCGCCTTCATGTCCCGAATCCATCGAACGAGAAGGAGAACCTCAGTGAGCGCTGGGATGCCAACCCGTCTGCCTATCTTGCTTTCGAGAAGGGCATGCGGGAATTCCGGCGCCTTTGGGTGGAGGCTGTTGCGAAGGAGGGTAATGTAAACCAAGAGCTAGAGGTGCTGTTTGGCGAGCCAGTAAGAGTAGTTCTGAAGAAGCGCGCGACCCGCGCCCAGGGAGAGAGATTGGCGGGGAGGGCTGGCGTTACCGCAAAAGGCTTAATTACCGCCGCTACGTCGGCGGTGGTGTCCGTTCGCCCAAACACCTTCTATGGGGCAGAATAAGTATCTTCGGCAAAGGCCGCTCACGCCTTCGCAACAAGCGTATTTCTTGAAGGTAGCCTTCCCAGACTTCCGCGTCATTGCGGCACGCCACGATTTGAAATGTCTGGGGACACTGCAGCCGTCTTGTACAAGCGATAAGTACACGATCGAGCTTGACTACAAGGTTCCGGTACGGCCGTGTGTCAGAGTCCTACGGCCGGAACTAAGGCTAGCGCCCGGACACACAAAGCTGCCACATGTCTTCAACGGACGTGATCTC
Source organism: Terriglobia bacterium (assembly GCA_963699935.1). Taxonomy (GTDB): domain Bacteria; phylum Acidobacteriota; class Terriglobia; order Terriglobales; family Acidobacteriaceae; genus JAIQFF01. Next base: position 1,332 of record CAVOVU010000003.1, on the reverse strand, counting down.
TGCCTTCACCTGACGGGTGAATGGCGATCCGACCTTAAGATTTCGGAATACATCATCCCGTGGATTTCGTTCTGGCTCTTCTTCTACGAGGTTTGGCTTGTCACTGGGGAATGGCTTGGTGGTGGGCACGATCCGACCGCAGGAAAAAATGAGCCGATTTAGAATCTTGTCGATCGATGGTGGTGGCATCAAGGGGCTCTTTCCCGCCTCGTTCCTCGGCGAACTGGAAACCGCATTAGACCTCACATCCGTCGCGCAATATTTCGACCTAGTTGCAGGCACGTCTGTGGGTGGCATACTGGCACTGGGTCTAGGTCTGGGCATGACGGCCCGCGACATGACAGACTTTCTGGTCACACTCGGGCCAGGCGTTTTTCCTCCCGGCAAAACGGCGACTCTGCGCCTTTTACTCGGCTTTGACAAGCACGATCCCGAGCCGTTACGGAGTGCGTTATCGAGAGTATTCGGCAAGAGGACGCTGGCAGACTCTAACGTCCGGCTGCTTATTCCTTCGTTCGATGCCAGCAAGGCCGATATCCATATTTACAAAACCGCGCACAGCAAACGTCTCATGATGGACTACAGAGTCGAAGCTGTTGAGGTTGCGATGGCCACCGCCGCTGCGCCGACATACTTCCCGGCATATGACTCGAGCACAAATTTAACGTTGGTGGATGGTGCCGTGTGGGCAAACAATCCTGTGGCGCTCGCAGTTGTCGAAGCGATAACCCTACTGGGACAGGATCCAGGGAATGTCGACGTGCTGAGCCTAGGCTGTACCGACGAAACGATCGACTTCAAAGTCGGCTGGCACACCGGCTGGTATTGGCTCAATCGCGCAATTTTTGCTGCGATGCGCGGCCAATCGCGTTCGGCGCTCGGTATGGCGATGCATCTGACCGGTAGGGACAAGGAGAGGACCGGGTCATGAGGATTGACCCAGTTGTCCGAACCAGCCGTTTCCGGATTGATGGAATCAAGGAGATCAAAGACCTCCGTGGTTTGGGCTACAGCGAGGCCCGGCATGCGCTGCCTTTCGTCCGAGAGCGATTCTTCGGCGATGCATGCCAGCCATTTACTTCTCTCCATAAATAGTTTGAGTGGGCTGGCGCGTCCTAGGGCAGGCCTTTTGAGGTTGTATGCGTCGATCCGGGCAATCGTGTTGGCCAATCTGGTCGATTTATGCGTGCGAAGAAGTCGCGACGAAATACTGATCAATTGTCGAAGTGAGTCTCAAGGTTCGTAGCAATCCGCTCAAGTTCTGCCGCATCCATCCCCAGGGCAGGGACGATGTGTATGGCGTGATCACCTAAATGCTGTTCGGAAAGTAGT
>CAVOVU010000002.1:0-857403 GCA_963699935.1 Terriglobia bacterium | reverse complement strand
AAAGGGCAACGAAACGATCCTGATAAAACGCAACCTCCCAGAAAAGGCTGATGCGCGATGCGTTGTCAGAATGCCAGTGAACGTTCTGCCACCCCTGCGCCGAATGAAGGTCCAGAATGACGTAAAGACCATGTCTTTCGCAGTGGCTTAACACCTTATCGAGACGGGCAAAACCCGCCTCTATGTATTTGAAAGGTGCGGCATCGTCCTCGAAGTGTCGATAATTAAGAGGTATCCTGACGACGCTGGCGCCGGCCTTCCTGAGAAAGATCACATCGTCTTCGTTGAAGAAGTAGTCCAGCATGCGCTCGAAGAAGAACTGTGCTCTGGCCGGACCAAGCACCTCCGCCATCTGCGCTCGGAGAGTATGCTCCGCGCCTGGGTGCCCATTAATGAAATCCTCCATATTCATCCAGCCGCCCGGACAGGTTCCCCTCAGGCGAACCTGTTTCCCTTTCGCATTGACTATGTGACGGCCGCTGACACGAAGGAACTCCATCTTGTCATCCCCCTCATGACTGTCCGGTGCCTGTGGACCAGCATTTTGTTCCCCTGCGGCTGCCACTCCATTTCCCGTGAGCGCTGCCGCACCGGCAAACGCGGCCAGCCTGAGAAATTCACGCCGCGGCTTCAGATTGCTTGCTTTCCTTGTCATAAAACCTCTTCCGAGAATTTGGTTTGGCGGTTAACGATCGCGGTTGTTTGGCCCTATTTCAATTCGCATTCTAAGCTTCATTTGCGGAGTGAGCGGAAAACCCCCACCGAAAAATACGGGGGAAAGGGCCGCGGCGCAGCATTCCCGTTTCCTTTGGACGGCCCGCCCTTCGCTTTCGCGGGCGATGATGACCGACACTGATTTCATGTTGTTTAGTGAGTGCCCTCCTGGGGAGGGCTTCATGAAACAAACGGCTGCGGCGCGCCGTCGGGCGGCGGCACTTCGAAGGCGTTGATGGTCATCGAGACCAGACTATAGTAGCCGAGGATTCCGACGAGCTCGACCACGGCCTCAGGCCGATCTCCGCGACCGCACGCTCGTAGGTCGCAGCGGAGACCTTGCGGGTATCGAGGAGTTCCTTGGCGAAGGCATACCGGCAGCCTCGTCGCTTTTCGTCAGCTTGGGCGGCTTGCCGACGCGAATCGCCTCGATGGTGCCGGCGTCGAGCCCGGCCTTGAGCCCGATGGGCGCATGCTCGTGCCACTCGAAGGCCGCCTGCCAGTGCGCGCCGGTCACGAGGATGGCAAGTTCGGAAAGCCGCAGCGGCAGGCTCGTGCCGAAACGGCAAAACGCGCCTAAAGCCTGCGCGCGTTCGGCAAGCACGGGACTCGGCAGCCACACCAGCAACGGGCCGACGACGCGGCCACGCGGGCCAGCCACGATGGTGTCATAGACCTTGCGCTGCTCGGGCGCGAGTTTCTCGGGATCAAGACGGGGCACGCGTGACATATAACTCCTCCGTGGTTGGCTTCGAGAACAGAGATTAACACCAGAGACCCGCGTGCGCGGAATGGAGTGGCTTAGATCATGAACTCTGTGACCAGCGAAAGAATACGCCGTCGGTTTAGCGGGAATTCCTAGCCGCGCAGGAGAGCCGGTGCGATTTCCCGCCACTCTGCTAACGGAAGTGACCGCGGGTTTGCTGAAAGAACTTGGACGCAAACGTGGTCCGCGCCGGCGGAGTGATGGGCGCGAATGCGGTTGCGGATTGCGTTCAGATCGCCCCAGGCGATAATGCTATCGATCAGGCGATCACTTCCACCATTCTTGATGTCCGACTCGTCGAAGCCCAACCGGAGGAAGTTGTTCGTGTAGTTCGGTAAGGCGAGATAAGTGGCGAGGAAATCCCTGGCAATCTTCCGTGCCTTCGCCGGATCTGTCTCCAACACGACCGCTTGCTCTGGACACAAGTATGGCCCCTGACCCAGTATCGCGCGGGCCTGAGCGGTGTGCTCCGGGTTCACGTTGTAGGGATGTGCGCCGTCAGCTCGTTCCGCGGCAAGCTGCAGCATTTTTGGTCCGAGAGCCGCCAGAAGTCGGATTGGCTTGATGGACGGAGGCACCGCCTGGTAAGGAGCTTGATCCATGGCATCCAGATAAGCCCGCATGGTGGAGACGGGCTTCTCATAACGATGCCCGCGTAATTTCTCGACCAATGGAATATGGCTGACGCCAAGTCCAAGGACGAATCGGCCGGGATAGGCCTCGGCTAATGTTTTCTGCCCCGCCGCCATCGTGACCGGATCGCGAGCATAGATGTTCGCAATTCCAGTGACGATTGCGGCTCGTTTCGTTCCTGCCAACAGGACGCCCGCCTGGGTGAGCGCTTCCCGTCCTGCGGCTTCACCAAACCAAATGGCTCCGAAGCCGAGTTGCTCCAGTTCCGCAGCCGCTTCTTGCGCCTGGGCAGCTGGGCAGTGCTCGAATCGGAATGTCCAGATTCCGATGGATCCGAGTTGTATCGATGTTTGCGTCAACGTTCAGTCCGCTGCACCCAAGATGGAGTCTGTTCTCGGCGCTGGCTAGTATAGACGATTCCGCGCCTCCTCATAAGCCCGCGTACGGTCGAAGAAATCTTCAGGCGCACAATGCCAGAAGTTCAACTACCAAATCTAAAGGATGACGCTTTTCAGTCCAACTTCGGTCCAGTTCAAGGGCGAGATAAGTGACGCGCTTCCTCGTGAGCGACACCAGAAGCGGCACACAGAGTTTTGTATTGCATAGCTTCTAACCAGAGTTTCCTTGCGTGGTTGACTTTGAGACCTAGTCTCGAAGCTCTCCTGATTATTGGAAAGTTCGTCGATGAGGCGGACACCGTATGGCACAAAACGACACCGGAGGGCATCTCTTAACGTCCCCTTAATGTCTCCGGATCCCGGTTTGTTCGTACCACCTACGAAGGGCAAAACACCCTAGCAATCTATTCGTAATTCAGGAGTTCAATCCATTCTTAGTTGCTTTCGTATGCCAAGAGTCTCCTCTCGCCGGAAAGTTCGCGCAACGGCGCCAAGTCCTGAGTGAGTTCAACCGTGCCCAGGTACTTTCCTTCGTCGTTGCGAACAGCGAAATAACGGATGTGCACGAGCTTACTTTGAAAGTTGATCCAGAACTCAGCCACGTTTTGGCGCCCCGAGCGGAAGTCGTCGAGAATCTTGTTGACGGTGTCGGCGCTGCGCGGAGGGTGGCAATGCTGAACCTTGCGTCCGATGATCGCCTTACTGCGCGCAAAGATGCGATCCGGGCCTTCGCTGAAAAACGCAACCCGGTCATCGGCGTCCACGAACGTGAGATCGAGCGGCAAAGTCGAAAGCACCGCTGTCAGTTGTTCGACGCTGACATGGCCGGTCGGCATCATAAGTGTGCCGTCTTTGGGCAAGCTGCCAGTCGCGGCAGCGGCCGCCGCCGGAGGACGATATCCCTGCTGGGGTTCGACCAGACACCAACCGTATTGCGGGGATGCCGACCATATTTCGGCCCACTCGTTTTGCGTAAGGGTCTGCAATGACATTGGAAAGAGAATGTTTTCCTCTTTGAAAATCATCTCTTCAACTGCCGATAGAGCAGACCGCACGTGCCGCCTAAAGATCTCTCTTACATCGGCAACAGTCGAACCGCAGTCGTGCGCTGCCTGATTCATCTGCTTTAGCAGCTTTCGTACCTCATCGTCTTTCGACCACATGACCTTGGACGGTCCGGTTATTCCATGCCTCTCAAGGCAGGAAAATAGGCCATGTTCCTTGCGCTGATAGTGCTTGTCAATGTCCATCAGATCATTTGCAGATTGTCGCAAGCGAAAAACGATCTCTTTGGCGTCGCTATCCGGAGCCAAGTCCGTCGTTTCGGCCAGGATCGCGCGCGTTGCTCCGATCACTTGTTTGACTGCGGCGTTTTCACGGCGGAAGGTATCGAGTGGGTGTCCCGGTTCAATGGTTGGCGGAGGAGCCAATTGGACCAGCACATCCCGAGTGACTTGAGAGTGCAGATCGCACATTGAGCGCACTTCTTCGACTGGCATTCCCTCAGCAATCAACTGCTGTTCCATGGCCATGATTTCCGAGGCGTCCGTCTCGCCGACGATCGTGCGAAGTTGTTCTCGTACGAGCTCAGGGGCGGCTCCCGCGTGAAGATGCTGGATGATTTCTTTCAAGACCGAAATTCGATGCGCCCGGTTGTCAATTAATTCGCTCACGGTTTTTCTCCTGAACACAGGCTAGGCGAGCCTGAGCATCCAGACGATGACTTATGTCACGACAGACTTTTCAACTCCTCGTCTCGCCTTTGGCCTTTCAGAGTGCGTCGCAAATGCAAATGCCGCTGAGAGAGACTCCCCCAGCGGCAAATACTGCGCGAGTACTAAGATTTAATTACCCACTGTAACTTTGTCTTCATCTTTGACTTTCTTGCCGACCAAACGCGGTGAATATTCCCCCTCGTCGAGCGTGGCGGTGTGGTCGAAGGAGTGACCAGTAACGAATCCCAGCACAAACAACCAGAGCGCCGAAGGCGAAAAGAGTGTCCCCGAACATGCGCACCTTCTCCGCCACAGTGCTCCGATACAATAGTCATCGTGCCTGAAACCACCTCTGCGGTTGGAAAAACGCTCGCCAAAGTCCCGATCTTCTCCGGACTCACGGAAAGCGAACTGAATTTCCTCGCTCAACGGGCTGTGCCGCGCAACTATTCGGCTGGGCAGAGCGTCTTTAGCGAAGGCGAGGCTTGTTCGGGACTCTACGTCGTCGAGTCTGGTCACGTCCGGATCTTCAAGAGTTCAGCCAACGGGCGCGAACAGGTGCTTAGTATCGATGGGCCGGGCAGCTCCATTGCTGAACTTCCTGTCTTCGATGGTGGTAACTATCCCGCATCTGTAACGGCGGTCGATGAAGCCACGCTGCTGTTTGTCAGCAAGCAGGATTTTCAGGCTTTATGCCTAGCCCACCCTCAGGTGGCCCTGAAGGTCTTGAGGGTGGTCGGTTCTCGCTTGCGCCGCCTGGTCGGAATCATTGAAGAACTCTCCTTCACCACGGTGCGTCACAGGCTGGCTTCATTTCTGTTGCGTCTCGCTCACAAGGATGGCAAACGCTCCGCTGCAGGCGTGGAAATCACGCTGCCAGCCAGCAATCAGGAACTGGCATCGCACATTGGGACCGTGCGCGAACTCGTGTCCCGCAACCTCTCTCGCCTTCAGGCAGAGGGGATACTGCAGATCGACGGGCGGACGGTGACAATCTCCAATCTGAAAGCGCTGGAAGCCGAAACCGATTCACCAGAATAAATTTAAGACCCTCCTTCTCATTCTTCGCCTCTTTCCGATTCCTCCGATTCTGAGCTTTCTCGCCCGATTCTTGTTCTTCGTGACAAAAGTCATCGGCACCGATCTGCCTCTCCGTTAACTTCATAACATCAAGCACGACCTGTAAGCATCGAGCTGGGTCGTCAGGAGACTGCAATGACCATGACCGCTGAAAGAACCGTTCGTGAATTGGCGCTGGAGAATACAGCGGCCACCAGAGTCTTTGAAAAGCTGGGCATTGACTACTGCTGCGGAGGCAACAAATCGCTGGGAGATGCTTGCCGAGCGTCCAATCTATCCGTCGATCAGGTGATCGATTCTCTGGAGATGGCTGAGGAAGCGGCCCATGCCGCGCAGAAGGACCGGAACTGGCAGACCGAACCCCTCGCAGATTTGGTCGCACACATCAAAAACACGCACCACAAATACACGCGTGAGGAACTGGCACGGCTCGCTCCTCTCCTCGATAAAGTCTGCTCTGTCCATGGGAAGAATCATCCCGAACTGCAACAGGTCCGAGCCAGCTTTCAGAGCCTGGTTCAGGAACTGACGACTCACATGATGAAAGAAGAGCGCGTTTTGTTCCCCTACATCGTCAGGATGGAAGAAGCCGTCATCCAAAGGGAACCGGTTCTGCCGCCACCGTTTGGCAGCGTGCAAAATCCAGTCACCATGATGGAACACGAGCACGACTCCGCTGGGAATGCATTGCGCATCATGCGCGAAGCCAGTTGTAGCTATAAGGCTCCAGGCGATGGGTGTATCAGCTATCAAACGCTCTATAAGGCGCTGGCCGACTTTGAAGCCGACCTTCACCAGCACATTCACCTGGAGAACAACATTCTCTTTCCTCGGGCGATTGCGATGGAAAAGACGCACTAACGGAGAGAACGGTCATGGCTGCACTGCCAACACGCATTGAGAAAGAAGCCGGTCGCCCGCTCACGCCGCTGCAGATTTTCGATATTACAGCGGCGCGAGAAACGACACTGTCGCGCTTACTCATCCTCTACATCAGTACGGGGCTGCTGTTTGTGTTGCTTCCGGGAACTTTTCTCGGAGTTTGGAATCTCCTGGCGATCAGTAGCCATCGTGCTGCAGATTCGGTGTCCGCGTCATGGATTCAGGCACATGGCCATGCTCAGATCTTCGGTTGGATCGGAACATTCATCCTGGGAATTGGGTTCTATTCCATTCCCAAGCTGCGTCGTTTGAACTCGTTTGCTTTGTCGGCGGTGTGGTCGTCTTGGGCGCTATGGACTATCGGCGTTACCATGCGATGGCTCACCAGTGTGTACCAGTGGCAGTGGAGAACTCTTATGCCGCTGTCAGCCGCCTTTGAACTGGCTGCCTTTCTGATTTTCTTTTGGACTGTTTCCGGTCATCGTCCTCAAGATTCCGCCAAGAGTAAATTGGACGAATGGGTGTTTGTGGTAATTGCTGGGTCAGTCGGATTACTTCTCGCACTTCTGGTTAACCTCGGGATCACGCTGATGCTCGCGATTCGAGGAACATCCCCCGAAATACCAGCTGATTTCGAACAACGATTTCTTGTTCTTCAGACCTGGGGGTTCTTGGTCCCTTTCGTGTGGGGCTTCAGCGCCAAGTGGCTACCTGTCTTTTTAGGGCTGCGTGCAGTACGCGGACGCATCCTGTTGTTTGGGGTCACGCTAAATTCCGCCGGTGTCTTACTCGCCTTTTCAGGTTGGATGAAGACCGCAAGCTTCGTTCTGGTGATTGGATTGGCCACGGCAATCTATGCGCTCCGGCTATTCGAACCGGTTGAGCGCCCAGCGAAAGTCAAAGGAGTACATACAAGCTTTCCAGCCTTTGTGCGTCTGGCATACATCTGGGCTTTCGCAGCTGGCACGCTAGGGATATGGGCGGCGTCAGTTCAGAATTCGCATGGGATTTGGGGAGCATCACGGCATGCACTTACCGTTGGCTTTCTAGCCACAATGGTATTTGCGATTGGACAGCGGGTGTTGCCGGCTTTTTCCGGGATGCGATTGCTGTTCAGCACGAAGCTCATGTTCGTCGCACTTCTCTTTCTCACCGCCGGATGCGTATTGCGCGTCAGTTCAGAAATTCTCGCCTATCAAGGGTTGGCCCGATCGGCATGGACTTGGCTTCCCGTATCCGCTATCACAGAAATGACGGCTGTAACATTATTTGCATTTAACTTACTGGCCACCTTCGTGCAGCGTCCTCCATCCACACAGGTATAGACTTTCGAACACAGAGCTGGCGGCAGATTCGTTATCGCCGACCAATCTAGTACGCTCCGGCGAGAGTAGAATCGCTAAAAAGATTTGTGGGAGTAAGCAGTGGGGCATTCTCAGGATTCGCAAAAGCGGCATCTGCTCCTAGGCACCGTGTCGTTCACGGTGTGCTTTGCCGCGTGGGGACTGATCAGTGCCTTCGCGCCCCGTTTTAGACAACAGTTTCATCTCTCCGCCACTCAAACTGCCTTTCTGGTTGCAGTACCAGTTCTTCTCGGCGCGCTGGCCCGCATACCGATAGGAATGCTGGCTGACCGCTTTGGGGGCCGCGTTGTTTTCACTGTCTTGATGTTCTTTGTCGCAGTGCCGGTGACCCTGGTTCCCTCCGCGTCCAGCTACCAAAATCTTCTCATCGTGGCCTTCTTTCTCGGAATGGCGGGCTCTTCATTTGCTGTTGGAGTAGGTTACGTTTCCCGCTGGTTCTCCATGGAGAGCCAGGGCAGTGCACTCGGCGTCTATGGTTTAGGAAATATTGGCCAGTCCGCTGCGGTCTTTCTGGGACCGGTGGTAGCTGCTGCCTACGGGTTTCGTACGGTCTATTGGGGAGTTTCGATCATCCTGTTGGTTTGGGCAGGCATATTTGTCGTCTTCGCGCGAAATGCTCCCCAAACTACAAGTCCCAAAAGTCTCTCCGAAATGCTCGGTGTCCTGGCACGTGAACCTCTCGCATGGGCTCTCGCCGCGCTCTACTTTCTAACCTTCGGTGGCTTTGTCGCCTTCTCGATTTACTTGCCAACATTGTTGCGTGATCAATTCGGTCTCACGCCCGCCGACGCCGGTTTCCGAACTGCTGGATTTGTGGTGCTGGCTACCCTGTGTCGCCCGCTCGGTGGTTGGCTATCCGACAAGATTGGCGGAGCGCGAGTCCTTTCATGGATTCTGCCTGCCGTGGCGGCTTTTGGATTGCTGCTCGGTGTGCCGTCAATGTTGCCCTTCACGGTTGGCGCGCTGGGTTGCGCTGCCCTGCTCGGTATAGGTAACGGAGCAGTTTTTCAACTTGTGCCGCGATATTTCCCTACTCAAAGAGCCACGGTTACTGGACTGGTCGGCGCGATGGGCGGGATGGGTGGATTTTTCCCACCTCTGCTCTTAGGCATGTTTCGTGACCGGCTCGGAGTGGTCTGGCCGGGATTTCTCTTGCTCTCATCGGTTGCCGGTGTTCTTTGGTGGATGAACCGCCGCGTGTTCTTAGCGCGTGAAGAGGCGCTTGCAGCGAAACTTCCCCCGGCGCTGATCCGCACCGCCGACCATGTACGCGCTGGAGCTTGGGCAACGCTATGGACTCTGGTTCTGCTCGCCGCCATAGTCCTCGGATCACGCAATCTGCAGAATTTCGATGCTGCGCTCGTGATCTACACGTTCGCAATCATTTTCGCGACGTGGGGAGTCATTTACCACTACTCCGTCTGGATTCGGAAGCCACCCACCTATGTCTATTGGAAGCGGGGATGGCAATTGTTCAGGGAACGAGGAGTGTTTCGCAGTCTTAGCCACGTCACCGCGCTAGCAGCAACTCATCTTCTGGCGCAAACGTTCATCGCAAAACGCTCCAGGCTGCGTTGGGCGATGCATCAGATGCTCTTTCTGGGGCTGTGTGCTTGCGGTGGTGATCACTTTCCCGCTCGTATTCGGCTGGATTTATTTCGGCAGCGCCCCGAACGATCAGATGACATACGTGACATACCTGTTCGGGTTCCCGGCGGGCACGTTCCATCTGCACACGTTCAGGCGCTGATGCTTTTTCACGGACTTGATGTTGCTGCGGTTTTGGTTCTGGCTGGCATTGCCCTTTCGCTGTGGCGCCGCATGCGGGATGAAGGGGCGCGTGCTGTTCAAACTTCGCGATGGATTTCTGTCCGTTGATTCTGCTCTTTGCCATTTCGATCACCGGCTTGGCTCTTACGGTCTCCCAGGAGTGGCTCGCGCGGCAGCTTCTACGATTTCATTGCCATATTTCACGCCATCACTGTCATCGCCGCCCTGCTCTATCTTCCGTTTGGGAAGTTCTTTCACATTTTTCAGCGTCCCGCACAGTTGGGAGTGAAGCTTTACCAGCGCGCGGGCGACGAAGGCGACGGGCGCGATCTGTGCACGCTGTGGCGAGCGTTTTGCGTCCCTCATGCACGTTGACGATCTGAAGCGTGTGCTGCCACAAGTCGGATTCGACTACTCCGATGCCGGGACCAGCGGGCAATTGGCAGGAGTTGTGTCCGGCCTGCAAGCGCAAGTCGCTTTCGCTTGCGCAATTGAGGATTGAAAGAGGAAGCGAATGGCTAAAGCTCCGGTTTCCGAAGAGATTCTCAAAGACAAATTCGGGCCCCATCTGAATTATATCCGCCCGGCGGCTGGGGAGACGAGTCTGTCCATCCCGCGGAGAAGTTGGTCAAAACTCATTGCTGTTTTTGCGGTCAACAATGCGGAATTCAATTAAAGGTCCGCGACAATCACGTGATCGGCTTCGAGCCTTGGGAGGAGTTTCCGTTCAACCGCGGCATGCTGTGCCCGAAAGGCGTGAAGCGCTATCTGCAAGGTAATCATCCCGACCGCTTGCTCGACTCCGCTGATGCGAACCGAGACAGGGATTTCGCACTGCGTCATGGGACGATGCGCTGGATTTCACCGCGCAGCCGGCTGCGCGAGATCCAGGAGAACTATGGCAAGGATGCCGTGGCCGTTTACGGCGGCGCCTCGCTCACGACTGAGAAGTCGTACCTGCTCGGTAAATTCGCGCGCGTGGCTCTCGGCACTCGCCACATCGATTACAACGGACGGCTCTGCATGGTCTCGGCCGGAACGGCCTACAAAGCTGGCGTTTGGCGTCGACCGCAGCACCGATTCCATGGAGCGATATTCCGAAGGCGGAAGTGCTGTTTGTGATCGGCGCCAATATCGGCGAGTGCGCGCCGATCACCACCGACTACATCTGGCGCTGCCGCGACAACGGCGGCAAGCTGATCGTGGCGGATCCTCGCATGACTCCCATTACGCGCAATGCCGATCTTTATCTGCCACTGCGTCCGGGCACCGATCTCGCGCTGTTGATGGGAATGCTGCACGTGATCCTGCGCGACGGGCTGGAGGATCGCGAATTCATCGAGCCAACACACCACCGGGTTCGAGAGCCGTGGCTGAATCCGTCAAGCAGTGGGATCTCCGCAACGTGCTGCCGATATGACCGGCGTGCCACCCGAAGCGATCGAGAAGGCCGCGCGCTGGATCGGCAAATCGAAGCGCGCCATCATGATGCACGCCCGCGGACTGGAGCATCAATCCAAAGGCGTAGAGAACTGTCTGGCGGTGATCAATATCGCTCTTGCCACCGGCAACATCGGCCGCGAAGGTGCCGGGCCAACGATGATTACCGGCCAGGGAAACGGCCAGGGTGGACGCGAGCATGGGCAGAAATGCGACCAACTTCCAGGTCAGCGTTCTCTCGCCGATCCGGCGGCCCGTGAACACGTAGCCGGCGTCTGGGGCATCAAGCCGGAAGAACTTCCCCAGCCAGGCTACAGCGCCCAAGAAATCATGAACGCAATCCACAGCGGCGAAATCAAAGGTCTGCTCTCGCATGTGTTTCAATCCGCTGGTTTCGCTTCCCGACGCGAACTTCACCCGCGAAGCGCTTGTCGAAACTGGAATTCTTCGGCGTTGTCGATTTTTTTCTCTCCGAAACGGCGCATCACGCCGACGTTGTCATGGCCGGCAGCCTGCAGGAGGAAGAAGATGGGTCTCGGTTGCAGCGCCGAAGGCCGTGTCATTCACTGGAAAAGCAGCATCGATCCGCCGGGCGACGCCCGACGCGATTCAGACATCATCATCGATTTGGCGCACCGGCTTGGGCGCGGGCAGTTCTTTCCATTCAAGAATCCTGCGCGATATTTTCGAGGAACTACGCGTCGCCTCGCGCGGCGGTGTTGCCGACTACTACGGCATCACCTACGAAAGATCGACAAGGAGATGGGCGATCTTCTGGCCCTGTCCCATCGCTCGACCACCCCGGCACGCCGCGCCTATTCGTAGACAGGAAGTTCTTTCACCCATGACGGCAAAGCGCACTTCAACGTTACGGACTGGCGTCCCAGCGGCGATCCGGTGGGCGATGAATATCCGCTATTCCTGACCACCGGCCGAGTGGTCAGCCAATATCTGTCGGGCACTCAAACCCGGCGTATCGGGGCACTAGTCGATCAGTACCCCGAACCACGGGCAGAAATTCATCCGCGTCTGGCCGAACAACATGGCATCAGCGACGGCGACTGGATCACGGTCACAACCCGACGCGACGACCTGACGATTCGCGCCATGGTCGTGAAGACGATTCGGCCCGACACCGTGTTCATTCCTTATCACTGGGCTGGCACGCGGAGCGCAAACCGGCTGACGCATCGGACACTCGACCCGCGCAGCAAGATTCCGGAATTCAAAGTTTCGGCCTGCCGCATCGCTAAGGCGCAGGGACCTGACGCGTCTCCCGACGACCGAGTCGCACACAAACACGGCACGACTGCAAGGAGGCGACTAATGTTCGGATACGAATTCTATGTCGATCCTTCGCGCTGCATCGGCTGCCAGTCCTGCCTGCAGGCGTGCGAGGAGTGCGACACCCATCGCGGAAAGTCGATGATCAACTTCGACTTCATCGACCGGAAGGAAACCATCGCGTTCGGCGGCATACGTCTGCTGGCACTGCGACGAGCCGACCTGCGCGCAGGTCTGCCCCGCGGACGCCATCAAGAAAGGCGAGGACGGGATCGTCCACTCGTCGCTTAAGCCGCGCTGCATCGCCTGCTAATAACTGTGTGCTGGCCTGCCCCTTCGGCATCCCGAAGATGATGATCCCGGAGCAGCAGATGATGAAGTGCGACATGTGCTACGACCGCACTTCTGTCGGCAAGCGGCCGATGTGCGCCACCGTCTGTCCGAGTCAGGCACTGTCATATGTCAGGCCCGAGGAGATAGCCCATCGCCGCGAAAAGCCAACCAATATTTTTTATTTCGGCAACCAGAAGATCACGACCAAGGTTTACATGATGGCCCCGGCGGAGCGGGAGGCGATCGCACTCGATGTCGTGGACTACATGTGGGAGGAGCGAAATGAATTGGTTGCGACGGGGCAATAGCGAACCGCTCTGGAAAGAAGAGTTCTCGGTTCGCACGGCGGACGAACGTTATGTGACGCGCCGGCAGCTCACCAAATTCCTCGTCTTGACCAGCCTCGGCATGTTTGTGGGCAACATGTGGATTCTGATCCGTTCGGTTTTCTACAAGACCCCTGTCTACCCGCAGCAACCAGTGGCCCAACGTCGGAGAGATTCCGGTTGGGGGAGTGAAACTTTTCAGCTATCCAACAAAAGACGACCATTGCATCCTGGTCCGCACCGCCGAAGACGAATATGTAGGCTACAGTCAGAAATGCACTCATCTTTCGTGCGCGGTCTATTATTCTCAAGCGGAAAACCGGCTTGAATGCCCTTGCCACAAGGGCTTCTTCTCGATCAAGGATGGCGCGGTGCTGCAAGGGCCGCCGTCACGCCCATTGCCGCGTATTGTTCTGGAAGCACGAGGCGAACAATTGATTGCGATTGAGGTAAAAGGTTAACGGGATGCCAAATTCAAACGACCTGCCTCCGCAAAATCGCGGCCTGACCGCAATCGCCGGAGCGATGTCTCTCATTGCTGTTCTTCTGATCGTGCAGATCTGGCTGTTGAGCGCTGCTCTGGAATCTTTTCTTGCCGGCAATCATCGAAGCGCGCTTCCAGCCGCCATATTCTCGGGATTGATGTTCCTGATCTGTCATGGGGCTTTATCTCTTTGTGGATCGCGTGGATTCCGAGGTTCGCGATTCTGAAAAACCTCGTGAACCGCTTCCTCCCTGCCCTAAGTCATACTCTTCGCTGAAGGTCCACGCTGTGACACAAGTCACAGGCAAGCAATCTCCCGTCTGTCATGCTTGTGTTCGGGGCATTGGAGACGGTAGATGGGCACATCGAGATGATGGGTTGCAATATTTTTATTCTGACGTGCTTTCGGACGCCTCCAACGTAACGAGACAAGCTCGAAACGATGAGAGAATAAATGCAAAACGACAACCATCTGAATCAGAACAAGCCTGAAGAAGAGCGCCGGATTGAAGATGTCCGCGAGAATCCTAAGAAGGGCGGGCTACCCTGTGGTGCTCGTTATTGCTTCCGCTGCAACGAGGAATGCGGGGTGCTTGTGAATGCTTACATCACGCAGGATATCGCGAACGGGTCAGCGCAGACGATTTCTTAGCTGGTGCTTTGTCAAAGGCGATATGGATACTCTAGAGCTATTCGGCAAGACTTTGTCGTAGGAGCTGCTGATGCCCGTACAGATTGGAGCCAAGTCGCACAGTTTTTCCGACCCGACCGGCCTGTTGTCGGATTGTCACCGTCGGATTGAGATGTTCATGGGAACTCTCGAACGAGTAGCG
This sequence comes from Terriglobia bacterium, assembly GCA_963699935.1. GTDB lineage: Bacteria > Acidobacteriota > Terriglobia > Terriglobales > Acidobacteriaceae > JAIQFF01. The sequence continues at coordinate 843,381 of CAVOVU010000002.1, read as the reverse complement.
TCGGTCATCGATCGCCCGCCGACCGAAGAAACTCGCCCTGCCCTGGAATCTGCGTTGCGCTATTTTCGAGAAGCTGCGCCTAAGCATACCGCGGACGAGGAAGAGTCCTTATTCCCGCGTATGCGTCAGATGCATCAGCCCGATATAGAAAATGCGATCGAGAGGCTTGAGCTTCTCGAACACGACCATGTCTTGGCTGGATCGTTGCACGCAGAGGTGGAAGAGCTGGGGCAGCGCTATCTCGCGACTGGAAGTTTGGAAGCCGCAGGCGTCGGAGCCTTTCGAAAAGCGGTCGCCGGCCTTGTTTCCACATACAAGCAACATATCAATATCGAGGACAACCTAGTGTTCCCTCTCGCAGCGCGACTGCTATCTTCAACCCATAAGCTCGCTATCGCAGATGAAATGGCCGGTCGCCGTAAGTAAGGCTCCCGACATCAACCTCCACCTCCTGACGTTCCACGATTCCCGCATTCCAGGTACGTCCCACGGAATTCCAGACCATGCAATGTGGTATGGCTGGGCCAAGATGCAACGCGATCTCACCGAGATCAAAGAATTAGCGGTAAAGGCCATGGAAGGCATTGCCATAAACCCTAGAATGAAGGACCTGCGCGAAGATGGCGTAGCGACTGGACTCTGACCGGCTGCCTCCTGCATCACAGGCAGGCATTTTAATGAGTGAAAGCAACCGTTGCGAATTCAAGTGAAAATTGATGGGGGTAAGTTGTGCTTTGCGGAGGAAACAGCGGATACCCGATCGATTGTGTTTCGGAAGTCGGTGACAGGGCAGCGTTCTAACCAACTGAACTACGTCCCCAACTTGTTTTCTTACCTTTATCGGAAACCCGCGTCTTTAGTGGCTTTCCTCAGGTTCAATCGATTCGCCTGTGTCGCCTGTTTCAACCTCGTAGAACCAAATTCCGAGGTTAATGGACACCACGGACACCGGGCTAACCATCTTCTCCTGCCCCGAAATCAGGATGACCTCGGCGAACGTGTAGTGGCCGAATCTTGCGATCGCTCTGCGATGCTGGCTGTGCTGGCGGCATGCAAGGATAGTGAACCGTGACTTGAGTTCCGCCCCTGTCATCTCAGCGACGATAACGCTTAGACCACGAATGAGGTCGACCGCCAAACACATCCCGCAACGCCGGACAGACGACGGATGTGCACCGGACAAACCCGGACACTCACCGGACGCACTGTGCACCCCGGCTGTGCGCGCACCGAAGGCGCAAGGGATGCTGTCTTCCCCTCAGATCATTTCCTCGGGTCCCATTGGTTTCTCACATTTTTTCGATAGCTGGAAGCAACACAGGGGCGGAGAGGGAGGTTAGTCAAGGCCGCATTTTTTGCGCCGCGTAGCGGTCGGAGCGAAGCGCAGAGCCTTGACTGGCCTCCCGCGCTCCGTACACTCGCCAGCAAAAAATGGGAGATCACCCGTTCCCCCAGCCGAGCAGTCTTTCCCGCGCGGCGCTTTTCTTCTGCCCGGCGCGTATTCCGCTGCAAGTAAGAGACTTACGGTGAGTGACCAGGAAACCACCGCGTGCTGCCCGCTGTCTTACCATGGCCATGGTAATAATCACGGCCATGTTAATTATCTTGGCCGTGGTAAAATAGCTCATGCCCCTTTCCAATGCCATCGTCGCTGCCAGCCGTGGCCAGGCCTACGAGGACCTGTTGGCCAAGCTCTTCCAGGGGGCCGGATGGAGCGTGCAACGCCAGGCGAAAGACCTCGATGAAGGCATCGACCTCGTGGCCCAGCACGGAAACCAGAAATACATTGTCCAGATCAAGGCGTCCTCGGAAGCTAGAAGAGACCGGGCGGTGCCTCTCCTGTCGCAAGCCATCCTCGAAGCCCAGGCAGCGGCACAGCAAATACCGGGCCCTGCCATACCCGTCGCGGTCCTTGCAGTTGACCATGTCTCAAAATCACTGGCCGAGCACGTGCAGGCTTTCGTCGAACGGAATGCGCCGAACATGGCTGTCGGACTGATCGACGCCAGTGGCTTTCGTATGTTTCGCGGGCCCGGTATGGAATGGCTCAACTCCGCAGGTTCACCTTCGCGCGGCGCGCGCGCGCCGGAGAAACCGTCCTCTCCTGCCTATTTGTTTTCTGACTTGAACCAGTGGATGCTGAAAGTATTGCTTGCCAAAGACGTCCCCGACTCCATGCTCTCGGCCCCACGGAAGCAATATGAAAACGCTTCCCAACTGGCCGAGGCAGCCCAGGTGTCGGTGATGAGCGCGTTCCGCTTCGTCCGCCAGCTTTCGAGCGAAGGATTTCTCGAAGATAATGAATTCTTGCGGGTGGTCCGCCGCGAAGCATTGCTCGAACGCTGGCTGGCGGCGAATCAGCAGCGTGTCCGCGAGATTCCGGTGCGTTGGGTGATTCGCGGATCAAACAATCAACTCGCGGTTGCTGTACATGCGTACGTTTCGAGACTTGCCAGAAAACCTTCGCCGAACAAGCGAGCGGCCCAGGGACCTTTATCCAAGGCTCCAAATCGGATCTGTCTGGGATTGTTTGCCGCTGCCGAGGCCCTGGGTTTCAAGTTCGTACATGGATCGCTGCCTCATCTCTACCTGGAACGGTTGGATCGGGAAGTGCTCGCGCAACTTGGCCTCTCCATGGAAGATGCCCGGCATCAGGCGGACGCCTTCGTGAGAATTCCAGAAAACGCGGAAGCCATCTTTCGCGCGGCCGTCGAACGCCATGGCGTTCCCGTCGCCGACATTCTTCAGGTATGGCTCGATGTCTCCCACCATCCGGCCCGCGGCAAAGACCAGGCCAAAATCATTGCCCAGAAAGCTCTCTCGCAACTATTGGATGGGAAGGACGCATGACTTCGACAGGAGCCGACCTCCAAGCCTTCGCTCGACTGATCGAGTCGCTCACTCCCTGGCTCGACCAGGTGGTGATTATCGGCGGCTGGGCGCACCGCCTGCATCGTCTTCATCCCGCCGCGCAGACACTGGACTATGCTCCTCTTACGACGCTCGACGCCGATGTCGCGCTACCGATCGAGTTGAAGGTGGAAGGCCAGGACATCTATCAGCGCTTGCAGGCAAACGGGTTTCAAGCGCAGTTTTTGGGCGAACACAAGCCGCCTTCGACCCACTATCATCTGACCGCGGAACGGGGCGAATTTTACGCGGAGTTTCTTACACCTCTGGTGGGCAGCGCCCATGAACGCGGCGGCAAGAGCAAAGGGACGACCCAACTCGGTGGCGTAGTGTCGCAAAATCTGCGCCACCTCGAGCTATTGCTACATGCGCCTTGGACTGTCATCTTGTCACGTGCCAGTGGCTTTCCTCTGGAAGGAGAAAAGTCCATATTGGTAGCGAACCCGGCAAGTTTTATCTCGCAAAAAATTCTGATCCATAGGAAACGAAATCGCGACGAACGAGCCAAGGATACGCTGTACATCCATGACACGCTGGAAACATTTGGAGCCGATCTCGTTACTTTGCAGGCGGATTGGCGGGAGAAGATTGCGCCCCAGTTACATGCGAAGGCCCGCCGGCAGGTGGAGGCGGCGGGAGAAACTCTCTTTGGGCAAGTGACCGACGAAGTGCGTGAGGCCTCGCGCATGGCACAAGGCAGGACATTATCTCCGGAGAGAATCCGCGAAGTGTGCGCCTTTGGTATAGGTCAGATTTTTCGGTCTTCTGGAATATGACCCAGTTTCAACCTCAGCCTACTATCTGCCGGAGAGACAGGACAGTCGCAGGCAGATCGGTCACCGGAACATGGCGAGGGTGTAAAGACAATGGCGGGGCGGCCAAATAATCGACTCCCGACGGTCCCACTGCTGGACGGAGCGCATGGCTATTTCTCCTTGCTCTGGCTGCGCTTGGCGAGGAGTTCCTGCGCCTTTGTGGCCTTGGTTGTCTGGACTTGGCGAAAGAGGATGGTGAGCTGTTCCTGGGCGATCTTGTCGCCACGCAGCAGCGGTTCCAGCGTGTTCATGAGAAGCATTTGAATACCGACAAGTTCAGTGAAAATGTGCATTTCCATCTGCGTGTGACTGCCGACAACGACACTGCTCAGCAATCGATCGCGCGCCCATTCGCTCGGAGTTTTTCCCGCTCGCGCCGCGGCCTCTTGGACCGCCTTCGCCTCATCTGCCGTGAGCTTGGTACTGAGGTTGCAAGAGCGCCGCGCGCGGCCTCGCAACTTCCCGGAAACTCGTTCCTCGATCATGTCAATGTCAGCCATACGGGAACCTCCGTTAGTTGCCAGGGGCGGTATCTCTTCAGATACCGACTCATTTCAAGATCGTGTGTTTTCATCGGTATCTGCCGAGATACCAAAGTATCTGGGCAGTTCCCTATCAGGGGTGGAGTGTCACAATTCTTCCGGTGCGAAGCACCGTTCTTGCTCCGACGCGAAATTGAATGCAGGATCACGCCTTCAATACCTGCGTAGAACCCGTGGACTCCACCCCGGCTACAGACTTCTTTGCAAGCTCTTCCGTTGCACCATTGCTCGGGCCTTCAGGAACGAACAACCGCAGTTGGACCCGCGCACTTCGACTGAAGAAAGCGCTCGATCCGACTGACGGCATAGACTCGGAACCAACGTGTTGTTTGAACCCTCCCGCAAGACATCAAATCGGCTGCTTGTGGCGCAAACATACCCCCCACTCAATCACCATGTCCAACAACTTCTCGTCACTCTGTTATTCCTGCGAGGAATAACAGACGAGCATGGTGTCGCGACCAAGTAGATCGCGCCGCTCGGCGCGATTCTTTGTGAAGGCAATTGGTTGGCAAGTGCGACTCGGATACAGGTACACGGAGGGGTCTAATCAGACGCCCCAAAGATGTCGTTGTGTTGGCGGGCGCATAGCCATTTTCCTCGCAAATCTGCGTCCAACTTCCCCGACAAGACAGACGAGGCTGTCGTGGCTGCTTCACTGTTGGACTCAGTTCTTCTGAAACGTCCGCTCCGCATCCGCGAAGTGGATTTGCTCAACGAAACGTGAGGTGACGAATCGGTTTGCCGCTGTCTGATATTCCCGGCAGGAATATCACGCGGACGAGAAGTTGTTGGACACGGCTGCAGGATTGAAGCAAATTGCTTAACATCACCAGCCCTGCGGAAACTTAGCAGCCGTGAATAGAGGTGCAACATGGGAAATGGTATTTTGCGTCAGCTGAGTGCAAACGCTGAAACGCTCGGCGATTGCAGCGAGACTTCCAACATCGACCTCTCCGGGATTCCCCTTCCTTTCCAGGCACCAACTGGCTGGATTGAACCTGCGGACCAGCATAGGCGTCGACAGCTCGTCAGCACCAAGGAACTTTCAGAGATTTGGGGTGTCCCAGAAAGCACCTTGCGGTACTGGCGTTGTGCGGAGATCGGTCCGACCTACGTGAAACTGGGAGGACGAATCAAGTATGATCTTGCTGACGTAGAACGTTACGTCAGAGCCAACAAGCGAATGCCGTCCGTGCGGGCACATGGAGGCTAGAGCGATGGCTCTGCACAAACGAGGCGAGATCTACCATTACCATTTTTGGGTCGACGGTACGCGCTACCGTGGATCTACCAAGAAAGCCAACCTGGCGGCGGCTCGGCGAGTGGAATCGCTGCTGCTCGCCCAAGCCGAAGAGAAAGGAGATGTGGTTCTCAGAAAGCGAAGCCCGCTGTTGCGTGATTTCAAGATCCGGTTTTTTGAATGGGTAGAAGGCAACACGACACTCAAGCAAAAGACTAAGGACTATTACGAGAACGGCTGGCGGTTGCTTGAAGAGACTGACGTAGTAGCCATGAGGGTCAATGCGATCACCAAGGATGATGCTGACCGGCTCACCTTCCCAGGTGGTCCTTCAAATCACAACAATGCCTTGCGTACCCTGCGGCGGATGCTCGGAAAAGCCGAGGAATGGAACATCATCAAGGCTTCTCCAAAGATCAAACTCATGCAGGAGCACGCGCGGGAGCGCGTCATTGACGCCGAAGTAGAAGCCAAGCTTTTGCCTTTCTGCAAACAGCCGCTTCGCGATGTGTTGATGATCATGCGTGATTCCGGGATGCGCAACCAGAAGGAAGTTTTTCGAATGCGATGGGAGCATCTGGACTGGGGCAACAAACGATATTTCGTCTACGAGAGCAAATCGCCCAAGGGACGGAGATTCGTGCCAATCAGTCCACGTGTTCGCCAGGCACTTCTGGCGCGATACTCGGAGCAGAAGGAAGGATGGATCTTTCCCTCAAAACGCGCCCGCGGTGGGCATCTGACAACGGTAGCCAAACAGTTCGAGAAAGCCAGGAAGGAGGCCGGGTTGCCAAACGACCTCGTCCTCTACTGCGCGCGTCATGGCTTTGGAACTGAGATGTACCGTGCAACCAAAAACTTGTTTGCGGTCATGAACGTCATGGGACACACGACCGTGAGCACAACCATGAAGTACCAGCACCAAAACATCGATGAGGTGGCCGAGGTGGCCAGCCGTCGAGTCCAGTAAGGACACAAAAAGGACACAATCGGTGGAATGGGGATCGAGCCGAAGCTGCCAAGTGCTTGAAAAGATGGTGAGCGCGGAAGGAATCGAACCTTCAACCTACTGATTAAGAGTCAGTTGCTCTGCCAATTGAGCTACGCGCCCGTTTCTGGATTGAGTTTCAGCCCCGGGGACCCGCCGATCTTGACGCGGGTTGCGGGCGATCGCCTCATGCTGCAGCCGGGAAGCTGCTTGCCGGAACCACTGGATCAGCTGACTGCAAATACGCTAACGAATATAACACAGTGGATTGCGGACGCACCAACGCGCGCCGGCCCAGGGATTGGGTCTTGGGTTTCAAGGTTTCAAGGTTTCAAGGTTTCAAGGTTTCAAGGTTTCAAGGTTTCAAGGTTTCAAGGTTTCAAGGTTTCAAGGTTTCAAGGTTTCAAGGTTGAATTCGGTTTGTAAACTTTGAAACCTTGACACTTTGAAACCTTGAAACCTTGACTCTCTCAAACCTGACTCTCTCCCCGCTCAGGAACGATTCTCCGCCTTCGACAGGTCTGCTCCGAAGGGCGAGACTGCGTCCGCGATCCTGGCATGCGCGTGCGACCCTTGGGAAATAGGAGGACGGCGCTCCAGCGTCCCCAGGATCGGGGCTTCCCAGCCGTCAGGGTCCGTCAGGGAGACGAAGCGCGGCTCCACGCATAATTCGTCGATCACCCGGCGTTGCCGCCGCGTCAGCACTTGCAGGGGCAGCACTTGAAAGTTGCGGAAGACCCACAGCAGATATATCCGCTGCGCCAGTGAAGGTCTGATGTAACGCGGCCCCAGTGGGGTGAGCACCCGCAACACGCCGGCAAACAATTTCTCCATCCACATACCGGACCACCCGAATTTTCGTGATCGTTGATTCAGATCAGAATTGCAGCTCTCTAATCTGCATCGACTGAATCAGAGATACCTTGAGCCAGAGCATTTCAAGGGGCCTGCATTATTGCACCAAAACTGATGCATATGCATCAAGAATTTAAGAGATTTCGCGTTTTTTTTACTCTGGATGGGGATCGTCTCTGCCGCAGCCAAAACGCACTATCACGCAAGCAAGTTAAGGCTGATCATATACTTAGCTGGGGATCTCGGGCAGGACCTCGATGCTGCGGATGCTGGCGGCCACGCCAAAGTCTCCACCGTCTTCGCTGTCTTCGACTCGCAACACCGACGCCCGGCAGCATACCCATTGTTTTGTACCCTGGGTAAGTTCGGGGGGCAAAATCAGGACCATCTCCAGTTCGCTGCCGGCAATGATGCGAGAGTCGGTGTAGAGAAAGATCCCGCCCTTGTTTAGGTCGCGAGTGAAGCCGGTGGCCTCTACCGGTCCGGCCTGGGACTTGATCGAAACCGGCACCCGCGCCGCAACCCGCTGACCGGAGCGACGTTCGCGCTTGAGGTCTGTCATGAGAAGGGGAGCGTACCACAGAAGACGGTCGTCAGTCGTCGGTCTTCAGTCGTCAGCTGAAGACTAAAACTGGCTGACGACTGAAGACTGACGACTGGCGACCGTATCGCTACTCGCCTTCCGGACGCCGGGAGCGGACCGCGGGCACTACCAGGGCCTGTTCCATGGTGGGCGCATTGCTGGCGCGCAGTTTGACTTCGACTTCGTGCCGCTTGTCGCTGGCGCCGGTGATCGAGTAGGCCCGGGACAACAGTTCCAGCGAGTAGGGATTGTCTTCATCCTCTTCCAGGTGGGCAATCGCCTCCGGGACTTTCTGCTTGTTCATCAGCAGCGTCCCGGCGGCGCCGTGATACGAACTCTGCACCACGGCGCTGCGCGTGCTGCCCGCCATGGTCTCGAGTTGCTGCAGGGTTTGAGTCGCCAGTTCCTGGTTGCCGGCGTGATCGGCGCGGACCGCACGGTAGCGCAGGATCCGGGCCCGTTCGTCCTCCCGGTCGGATTGCGAGATGCTGCTGGTCGGGTGGTTGAGGGCCTCTTCGGCAGCGGCCAGGTGCTTCAGGGCCTCGGCATCGTCGGTCTGGTAGAGGCTCATCATGCGATGGGCTTGCGCCTCGGTGAGGTCGAAGCCGGCGCTGTGAGCTTTGTCGGCAACCGCGGCAAACGCTTTATCGGCTTCGGCAAAGTTGCCTTCGCGCGCCCATGTGGTGGCGCTCTGCAACGCGTAGGACAGGCGGTCTGCTTCGGTATGCGCTTTCTGGATGGCCTTTTCGTACTCCACCCGCGCCTGCAGCTTGATTTCCCATCAGCGCGTAGGTGTCCCCCAGGCCGAGTTGCGAATAGTCGAAATCGGGATCGATCTTCAGCGCCGCCTGGTAGTGCTCGATGGCGGCGTCGAAGTTGCCCGACATGCGCAGGATTTCGGCATACGAATCCTGCGGATTGGGCAGGTTGGGAAGCGCCGCGACATAGCGCTCCATGGCTTCGAAGGCCCTGGGATACTCGCGGCTTTGCGCATAGCAGTAGCCCAGGTCGTTCAGGGCAGGCGGATAATTCTTGTCGATGGCCAGCGCCCGCTCCAGCGTCTTTTGCGCCTGCTCGTAGCTGTTCTGCCCCATCATCCAGTTTCCCGCCAGGAAGGCCAGACGCTTGTCTTTGGGAAACATTTCCAGCAGGTCGTTCATGCCGGAAATGGCTGCGATGAAATTATTTTCCTTGGCCCCGGCAATCCACTGGATCAGCAGGCGTTCTCCGGGAGATGCTTTGGAAGCCAGCAGCTTGGCCTTTTCCCGTGCCGCGTTGGCTTCCGCGGGATCGTTGCTGTTGTAGGCGATAAAAACATAGGCCACCGCGAAGTTGGGATCAGCCTCAACCGCCGCCCTCCAGCCGATATTGGCCCGTTCCAGATATAGGTTCTCGTAGTCGGTGAGCGCGCGGTCGAACAGGTCCCGCGCCTTGGGCGAAGACGTGGTCACCGGCATCGTCCTGGCTGCGCTTTGCTTGATGTGATGGGCAAGGCACGGCGGAGCCAGGAACAGGCAGGTCAGGAGGCAGACGCAATAGGCGCGGCGCATCACCATCTTCCACGTGAAGGAAAATTGATCAAAAGAAAAACCTAGCACGTACGCCGAGGCCGAAAAAGTGTTTGGGCAGGTACGAGGAGTGGGTTGAGCCAAGCCAATCGCGTGGGGACAGCCGCCCCCGGCTGTCCAGCGGAGCGCAGCTCCGCAGTCTTCAATTCCGCCATAACCATAAACAGTTGGCGAGCTGCGCTCGCCCGAACAGCCGGGGCGACTGTCCCCATGCGACCATTTCTGCCCCCCCCTAGAACGTAATCTTCGCCGCCAGTTGCATCCCCCGCGGCCCGCCTCCGCCCAGGAACGGATTGCCGATGCCGGTGTCGCCCGTGGCGGTGATCTGATAGAAGCCGGTATGCTGCCCGGTGAAGTGGTCCGGCGAACCCACGTCGGCGATAAAGTTCGGCAGCTCCGGATTGGAGAAGTTGGGGTGGTTGAGCAGGTTGAAAAACTCCGCCCGGATCTGGAGGTTGACCCGTTCGCTCAACGCGGTGTTCTTGTACAGCGAGAAGTTGAACTCCTTGAAGCTGGGCCCCCGCAGCGAATTGCGACCCAGGTTGCCGAAGTGCCGCGTGCCCGCCACGCAATTAGTCTCGCTGCTGTCCGTGGGATCGGCCACCGGGCTCCAGGTGCAGGGCGCGGCGAAAGAGCTCAGGTCGAGGAATGCCGATGGATTGGTCGAGTAGTGGAGCGGCCCTATCACGTCGGGCCGGTCGAATCCTTCACCCGCGCCGGAATAGTCGCCTTCAAACTCGTAGTTAAGTTGCCAGGGCTGGCCGTCCTGCAGGTTCATCACTCCGTCCACGCCCCAGCCATTCTTCAGCCTGGCCAGCGAACCGCTCATCCTGGGAAATTCGTAGTTGAAGTTCCAGGTAAAACGGCGGCGGATGTCGAAACTGGAATTGCCACGGTCTCCTGCCGGATTGGTGCTGTCCTGCGGCTGAGCCTGGTTGGGAGTGAAGTCTTCAAGGTCGCTGGCCGTATCAATTCCGTGCGACCAGACAAAATTCGCCTGCGTGGAAAGCCCATGCCAGCTGCTGATGTGCAGACTGGTCTGCAGTGAGTGATAGATGGAATTGGCCGAAGATCTTTCCTGGTTCAGATAGAAGAAATTTGAAAACGGACGGGGGACGCCATACCCGCTGACACCGATCGCCAGATCGGACGCCGTGATCTGCTGTTGGCTGGGCTGGTTGATGTCCAGGAACTGGAACAGCTTGGTCCCCTTCGATCCAGCGTACCCGATCTGGAGCATCGCTTTGCTCCCTATTTGCTGTTGAACGTTCAGATTGAAATTCTGGGTGTAGGGTGTGCGCAAATTGGGATCGGCCGCGAGGAAGTCACTGTTCGCACCGAAACCGGTGTAAACCGGCTGGGTTGCGTCCAACGGCGTCCCTCTATCGTTTGCATCCAGACTCACGCTTCCGAACTGGAGCCCCACCGGACCCGTTCCGGGATAGGCCGGCCCAGGACAAAAGATGCAATTCCACGGCAAGTGTCCCAGGAAAATGTCCTGCGAGAAGGCGTCATAGAACATGCCCCATCCACCGCGGAGTACGGTCCGCCCTTTGCCGGTCAGATCGTAGGAAAAGGCCACGCGGGGCGCGAAGTTGTTGTAGTCCGGATTGTAGAGATGCGAGGGTCCGCCACTGCTGCCCACTTGCGAGACCGATCCGCCATTCGCGGGATCAAACTGGTAAAACAGGTTGTTCTTCTCGCCAACCACGCCGAAATAATCCCAACGCATACCGAAGTTAAGGGTCAGGCGCGGCGTCCAGCGGAAGCTGTCCTGCAGGTAGATGCCGTGGCTGTTCTCCGAAGTATGCCGCAGGGTGTTGCCCGTGATCTGACCTCCATCATTCGGCACGCCTTCCAGGAAGGCTTCGAGCGGAGTCAGGGAACCATTCGGGTTCAGCGGATTCGTATCAAGAACCGAGCCAAAGCTTAACGTACCACGGAAATTGTGGTCGAGGAGCTGCATGATGGTGGTGCGGCGGAACTCGTATCCGAACTTGATGTCGTGCTTGCCCGATTTCCACGAGTAGTTGTCGATGAAGTGCCAGTTGGCGTCCACCCGGTTGCGAGGCACGGAAGAACTGGCCCCTAAGCCCGAAAAGTCGCCCACGCTGATCACGGGAAGACCGCCGTCGTAGGCCGATACTCCAGTATTCAGACCGATCGAATTGGGATTGAAACTCTGGTCTTCGGGGAAGAAGCCTTCGGCAAACCGGTTCCATCCCAGGCGTGCTTCGTTCAACTGGTTGGAGTTGACCACCTTCACGTAGGAAATCGAAACCAGCTGCACCCGCGTCGGGGTGTGCGTGTTGAAACCCGGCACCTGGCCGCCGCTGCCGGTCAACGACAGAGGAAACGATTGCGTGCTGTCTCCGAAGTAATAGCGACCGGTCAGCAGGTTGCTGGGATTGAAATTGTGATCAATCTTGCCGATCAGGCTGTTGATGTTGTTCAAGAAGTTGATCGCCGTCGAAACGTTGTTTGTGGCACAGCCGTTTCCGTCGCTTACGGCCCCGCCGATATTAGGGCTCGGCCAGGGATTTCGCGCCAGCAGCGCCGCCGTCACCGGATTCAGGGTCTCGCCCCAGGACGCGATGTTCGCCTTTGCCTGCGCAATCTGTGCCGGGTCGGGCACGCAACTCTGGCCCGCCTGCGCTCCAGACTCGCGCTGTCCTTCATAATTGAAGTAGAAAAAGGTCTTGTCCTTGATGATCGGCCCGCCCAGCGAAGCGCCGAACTGGTTATTGTGGAACGGGTTCTTGGGCCCCTCGTTGTTGAAGTAATTGCGCGCCCCGAACTGCCCGGTGCGCAAGTACTCCAGAGCGGAACCGTGCCACTGGTTGGTGCCGCTCTTGGTCACGATGTTGATCACGGCCCCGCTGTTGCGGCCGTACTCCGCTTCATAATTTGAGATGGTGCGCAGTTCAGCCACGGCGTCGATGGGAAGAATGGTCGCCGGATCGCCGAACACGCCCGCTTCGTTGATGGCGGGGTCGTTGCGGTAACCGTCATTCATGTCGGTGCCGTCGAGCAGAAAATTGTTCGAGCGGCCGCGTGAACCATTCATCGAGAAAGTGCCGTACGATCCGGGAGAATCCGAAATCTGGTCCGGCGACCCGGCAACACCCGGGTTCAGATAAATCAGCTTGGTATAGTCGCGCCCGTTCACCGGCAGATTGGCAATCGTCTCCTGGGTCAGGGTTCCGCCCAACTGCGCCGAAGTGGTATCGACCTGGGACAGAGCCTCGCCCGAGACCTCCACCGTCTGCGAGACCTGGCCGGCCTGCAGCGAAGCATCCACCCGGCGCTCGCTGGCCACGTCCACCACCACGTTGGTGGTCACCGAGGTTTGAAAGCCGCTTTGCGAAATGGTGACGGTATAGCTGCCGATCGGCAATTCGGGCACGCTGTAGCTGCCGTCGGCGCTGGTCTGCGTGCTGCGCTCCTGGCCGGTGCCCACGTTCTTCACCATCACGTTCGCCCCGGAAATTACCGCGCCCGAGGCATCGGTGACCGTTCCCAGGATGGTCCCGCGAAACGTTTGGGCCATCAATGAGGCCGAAACCAGAACCACAAAAGCGAAAATCATCCTCACACGCATATAAAAGGCTCCTTAAGCCTGCACGCCACTGCGGGTCGCGCCCCAACGCGACATTTGTTGGAGCTGTCTGATGGAAATTGCCGCCGATTATAACCCTGCTGCCACGTCATTTGTCTTACGGATGAGGCGGATAGACATCCTGAATAACCAAACATGTCGAGGATGAGAGGAACAGCGAAGGTAGGGCTAAGTCCGAAGTCTGAAGTCCGAGGTCCGACGCCTAGAAGGTAAAGGCCACGCCGCCGCGCACCGTGCGCGCCGATTGCACCAGGTAAAGGGTTCGGCCGTCCTGACCCATGAGAGGAACGTATCCCTGGGCCAGAAGATTGCGTACATCCACCACCGCATCCATGTGGCAGGGCAGGAAGCCGGTTCCCGGAATCGGCTGGCGCAGGAAAATATTCAGGTAAGGATCGGACTGCCCCGCCGACTCGTTAAACATGTCCACCGGGGTCAGGGCCTGTCCGCTGATCCAGCGGTAGGAGGCAATCCAGCGGGTCTTGGCGCCGGGCAACACGCCGCTGAACTTCGCCGCCGCCGTGTGGCGGTCACGCACGTAGGTGTCGCGGCGCGCGTCCTGCAGGGCGACATCGGTATTGTTCAGGTCCAGCACCCCGCCGTATCCATAATCCAGAGTCGCCGTCAGTTGAGAACCCAGCTTGCGCTGCAGGACCACGCGCATTCCGCGAGCGTCCAATTCCTTGCCCCGGTAGGTGAAGGTTTCGGAGTAGAGATCGGGCAGCACTTCCCCGGCCTCTGCCGAAGCGTCGCCCACGCCGGTCAGCGCCGGGTCCACTACGCGATCCGAATACACCGCCAGTTGCAGGCTGGTGTTGCCCATGCGGCGGGAGAGCGAGACTTCGTGATGATGCGCCCGCTCCAGCGTGGTCGAGAATGCCGCCATGCTGACGCGCGGGTTGGACTCGCTCAAGTCCGCCGGCGCCGAATCAAAGCCCTTGTCCATGCGTTCATCTGGTTCCGAGGTGGAATAACGATACTCCAGCACGGTGTTGGGCGAGAGATGCAGGTCGGCCGAGCCGAAGGGACGAAACGCGGTCACCCGTCCCAGGAACTGGATGGTCTGCAGCTCACTGCCGAACCGCAGTTCCAGAATGTCGCCGAGGGTGAATTCATCCGACGCGGAAAGCGCCAGCGCCTGCAGCGCGGTGTCGCGGCCATTGATTCCCGGCGAGGCCAGGCGGCGCATGGTAAACGCCATCTCCGGCTTCGAACCGTTGGGCAGCGTATGGCTGTAGGAGGCGCGCAGCACGGTGTTGGGCGAACCGCCGTTGTAGCCCACATTGCCCTGCAAGGCCACCGTTCCGGAGGCGAACAGCGACCGCTCGACCGAAAAGCCTGTGTTCACGTCAGACGAGCTTCCGAAACCGCCGGAGCCCGAACCTGCCACGAACGACAGCGAGCCCTTCAGGTCACGCTTGTCGAAACCAGGCCTGTCCCCGCCCGGTTCGCTTCCGCCCACTTCTGCTGCGGCCACGGGAGCCACAGTACCGTCTCCCAGCATCCGCAGAATGGGGCGGTTGGACGCCGAGCGCAGCACCCACTTCCAGTCATCATCGTCAGCCGGGCCGCGCATCGCCGGCAGTTGAATGGCCTCGAACAGTCCGCTGAGTTTCAGGTTGACCAGCACGCTGCTGCCGGGCTGCAGCCCGACCTTCTCACGCAATGCCGGAAGAAACGACGGCGAGTAGGCCTTTACGCTGTACACCCCGGGCAGCAGACCGCTGGCCGAGTAGAAGCCATTCTCGTCGGTGAATACCTTCAGGCTGTGGGCCGCCGATCCCAGCACTTCCACCATGGCGCCCATCTGGGGAATACCAGAAGCACTGCGCACGTAGCCGGATATGGATGCAGGGCGGTCCGCAGCCAGCGCCGGAAGCGCCAGCGCAATACCCAAAAACCCGAGCTTCAACCCGAGTCTGCCCAACATCAGTCCGACCACCTCACGCGAGACCAAGCTCTGCAGGCTACTCGACGGCAAATGTCGCCGACGGGTCCACCGTCTGCTTGGAGATATTATCGTTCACCTTGATTTGAATGCGATAGATCCCAGGATCAAGACTGGCGGCCGAGAGAGGTTTTTGTAGGGTCACTTGGTCGCCAATATTCCCCATCTGGTCCGTGGATTCCACGGTGTGTATCACAGCCTTGTTGGTGGCTGCGTTGATGACATCGTACTCCACCGTGGCCGAGGGCTTGTGGGTCTTGTCATCCATTCCCAAATTGTAAACCTGCATCCAGAAATATACCTTCTGGTTGCGCTTGAAAGACACCGGCTTGCCATTAGCGGACGCCACTCGCGGCCGTATCTTGGTGTTGCCGATCACAAACATTCCAGTGCCGATTTCCTTGGTCGAAACCGGCTGCATGGTGTCCGCCACAATCAGCGAAGAGGACGCCAGACGGTCGTCGTCGTAGCTCGGCACAGGCAGGCGGCTGCTCCACAATCCCGAGCGGTCACCGTTTACATCCTTCACCGCAACATCGATCCGGTACAGATTCGGACGCAGCGGCAGCGCCTTCCAGTACACCGACGAATTCTCCGTCACCTTGGGCAGCAACTCCGCCGGCACATCCACCTGCACCGTGTCTTCGAAGGTCTGCACGATCTTGCCGGTCAGGGTCGTGACCCGGCCGAAAATATTCACCGTGCCGCGCTGTATCCCGTCTTTGTTCACAAATGTGATGTCGCGATTCTTCACCTGGATCGTAATCGGCACCAGCACCGTGTCGCCGGTCACGCGCACGAAATCGGTGCGCACGTCAAACGGCATCAGGTTCACGCTGATCTTGTGGCTGACCACTTCCTCCAGGTCCTTGAACTTCACCGCGGGAGGTTTTTGCAGCTTGTAGAACTGCTCCAGGCGGTCAAACTGTTTGGTCTGATTATCGGTGTTAAAAGGACCCGCGCCCAGCCGCTCCAGGCCGCCGCCACTAAACCGGTCCGCCTTGCTTGCCATGCCCATCTGCTCGTACAAGGTCAACCCGGCGTTCGGGGTGTAGAGCAGCGCGTCTTTTTCCGACCGGTCCATGGTCATGTGATAGTCGCCGCACATGCAGGTGTCCACGAACTCGATGATCACTTCCTGTCCGATGCCCTCGAGATAGCGATAGCGCCAGTCTTCAAAGGGGAAAGTTGAAGTGCTGCCGCCGCCTTCATCCATGGGGCGATCGTAGGTGCCGCCCGAAGGATGCGATTCAATTTCGTCCGCCGGACCGTACATGATGTAGATTCGTCCGCGATCGCTTTTCCAGCCCGGAATGCCCGCGGCAAAATGCTCGTTGGCGTAGGCCATGCGGCGGTAGTGTTCTTCCTTGAATTCGTTTTCGATCGTGTCGGGTGTGGGATCGCGGCGTTGCCAGAAGGCCTCGATGAACTGGTCGCGCTCTTCGTCGTTGGAGAGCAGTTTGAAGGCTTTCTGCTCCTCGTCGGTGATGATCCAGCGCACGTCTTCGTCAAGCCACTTCTTGTAGGTCTTGCTTAATTCGATCTTCAGCGACTTGGAATTCTGCTTCTTCTGCTTTTCGGTAAGCGGACGCTTAAGCGGGTCTTCCGATGTACTCTTTTCCTGAGCAGATGCCGGGGCAGCAGACGGATCTGCTGTGTCCGTCTTTTCCTCCTGTGCGGAGGCAAACGATACCATCGCCAAAATAAGTGCGGGTAGAACGAAGACCGTGAAGAGGCGTTTCAGAAACCCAACCCGGGACATGAGGGCACTCCTTACGACATATAACTCTTGGTTTGCCATTCTATGACTTTAGCAGGCCCAAGGCAAGGCCCACCGCAGCCCTCTAACCAATTGTAAAGATTGTAAAAATGGGCTTTCCGGGCGTCTCCAAAGTGGGTAACACAGTTTCCTCGATTCTCCGCCCTGCTCCAGCTATAATCGACCTGTTATCAACGCCTGGTCTGGCCGGCCTGAGTGCTTCAGCTCCCGCACCACAATAGGTTCCGCAGGAACTTTTGAACCCGCATTACCGTATCTGATGGCGTGTACCCAGTTGCGCCAAGGAATCCGGGTGGAAACGACAGCACTGATCAGAAATGGGCGCCTGTCAAGTCCGCGCCAGGGGACGCGAATGCCGGCCCACTGAAGGCGTAACAAGGGGAAGATGAGCAAGGGAAAGAAAATACTTATCGGCATCGGCGTTGCCGTCGCGAGCCTGGCGATTGCCGGAATTGCCGTTCACCAAAGCCGCAAGGGCGTGGTCACCGTGCAGACCGGCAAAGTGGCGCGCCAGGATCTGGCGTCGATTGTAAGCGCATCTGGCGAGATCCGGCCGAAGACTTACGTCAACATCGGGGCCAACGCCTTCGGCAAAATCACCCGGCTTTACGTCAAGGAAGGCGACCGGGTCAAGAAAGGCCAATTGCTGGCGCAACTGGAGAACGTACAACCCTCCGCCGATGTGAATGCCACGGAGGCGTCCGTCGAAGCGGCAGTGACCGATTCCGCCGCCGCAGCAGCCGCCATGAATACTTCCACGGCCGATCTGAACCGCGCCCAGTCCGATGTCGAACGCGCCCAGCTCGATTGGACCCGGGCCCAGGGCCTGTTCAAAGATGCGCTGATCGCGAAGTCGGAATACGACAGCCAGAAAGCGGCGTGGCAGACCGCGCAGGCCGGCCTGGCGCAGGCCCAGGCGCGCGTCGCCCAGGCCAAGGCGCAAAAAGATTCCGCCGATCGCCACATCTCTCTAAACCGCGCCAACCTGACTCACGCCACCGATGTTTTGAAAAAGACCACTTACGCCGCGCCCTACAATGGCATGATCACTAACCTGCCGGTGCGGGAAGGCGAGACGGTTGTGATTGGCATCCAGAATTCTCCCGGCAGCACGCTCATGACCCTGGCCGACATGTCCGTCATCACCGCCGAGGTCAAAGTGGACGAAACCGACATCGTCAACGTGCGTCTGGGTCAGCCCGCCGAAGTCAGCATTGACGCCATTCCCAAGAAGATTTTCAAAGCGGTCGTGACCGAGATTGGCAACAACGCCATCGTTCGCTCCACCGGCGTCTCCACCTCGCAGCAAACTTCGGCCAGCCAGGAAGCCAAGGACTTCAAGGTCGTGGTCACGCTGCAGGACCCGCCGGAAAACCTGCGCCCCGGACTTTCGGCCACCGCGAAAATAACTACGGCCACGCGCAGTGGCGCGTTGTCCATTCCCATCCAGGCCCTGACCGTGCGCTCGCGCGCCGATTTGAAAGCCAGCGCTGAGAAGGGTAGCGTCCAGGCCGCCGCGCCCTCCAGCGAAGCATCCAATGCAGCAAACGGATAAAGAGGAAGTCCAGGGTGTATTCGTCATCCGTGATCGCAAGGCCGAATTCCTGCCGGTGCAGACCGGCATCACCGGCACCACCGATATCGAGGTCCTGAGCGGGTTGAAGCCGGGTGACGAAATCGTTACCGGAAGTTACAAAGTGCTGCGTACGCTGCGGCCGGGAACTAGCATAAAGGTAGATAACACGGAGCCGAAGAAAGAAGACGAGAGCTAGAGCTAGTCGTCAGTCGTCGGTCTTCAGTCGTCGGTCAGGCGCGGGGTTTGGCTGAAGACTGACGACCGACGACTAACGACTGCCCTATTTGTTCGTCCAACAGGCAGCCAGCAGAAACGGATCGGAGCCGGCAGGGTGTCCCGAGACCAGGAGAGAAAAATGGCAACCGCAGAAGTGATCAACATTGCGCAACCCGTAGTGTCGGCGCCACCCGAATCGTGCATGATCTGCACCGAAGACCTGTGGAAGACCTACGACATGGGCTCGGAGCAGCAGGTGCACGCGCTGCGCGGCGTGAACATCCGCATCCAGCGCAACGAATACGTTGCCATCATGGGACCCTCGGGCTCCGGCAAATCCACCCTGATGAATCTCATCGGCTGCCTGGATACGCCCAGCAAAGGCCACTACTGGCTGAACAGTCAACTGGTCAGCGAACTGGACGACGACGAACTGGCGCGCATCCGCAATAAAGAAATCGGTTTCGTCTTCCAGACTTTCAATCTGCTGGCCCGCGCCACCGCCCTGCACAACGTGGAGCTGCCGCTGATTTACGCCGGCATTCCCGGCGAAGAACGCGTGCAGCGCGCCAAAGACGCGCTGGCCTCGGTGGGCATGGAATCGCGCATGATGCACAAGCCCAACGAACTTTCCGGCGGACAGCGCCAGAGAGTCGCCATCGCCCGCGCGCTGGTGAATCGTCCGTCCATCATCCTGGCCGACGAACCCACCGGCAACCTCGACTCCCAGACCGGAAACGAAATCATGGCCCTGATGGATCGCCTGCAAGCCAACGGCAACACCATCGTCCTGGTCACCCACGAACACGACATCGCCGAATACGCCCACCGCGTGATCTACATCAAGAGACGGCGTGGTGGAGAAGGACGAGAGGAAAGCGGGAAGATAGTCGTCGGTCGTCAGTCGTCAGTCGTCAGCAACGCCCGGCCGGGAGGCTGGGCGTTTTTGTGTTTGGGATGAGGCCACACACAATCCACTGTCATCCCGAGCGGAGAAGGATTGTTCGCTTGCGAACAATCCTTCAGAGTCGAGGGACCTGCTTTCTGCCAGCGCCGCCGCAGAGCTTATAACTCTCACCCGCACTCGAAAAGGGCATCGATGGCGCAGGCGAACAACAGGTCTTTCGACTGCGTGAACGGACTCGCGAGCGAGTCCGTTCACTCCGCTCAAGATGACAAGGGAACAACACGCCTCTAACTTGTTGCGGCACCCATCGTCTAAGATCAGCGTGAGGCAGGAAATGGCACGCAGTCCGGAAGTCAGGGCATCACAGGCTCATTCTGCAGCAGTAACCGATGCCGCCCCCGAAGCGCTTCCGCCTGGAATCGATTGACGTTCTCCGCGGCGTCATCATGATTCTGATGGCGCTCGATCACACTCGCGATTTCTTTGGTCAAACCAGCATCAGCCCTACCAACCTGGCCCAGACCACGATTCCGCTATTCTTCACGCGCTGGGTCACGCATTTTTGCGCGCCGGTTTTCTTTCTGCTCACCGGTACCGGCGCGTATTTGTCGCTGCGCAAAAAGACCAAGCGCGAACTGTCGCGATTTTTGTTCACCCGGGGACTGTGGCTGATCTTCCTGGAAGTGGTGCTGTTCCGCTGCCTCGGCTTGCAGTTTAATTTCGACTATCACCTGACGCTGCTCGATGTGCTGTGGGCGCTGGGATGGGCCATGATCGTGCTTTCGGCGCTGGTGCATCTGCCCACGCCGGTGGTGACCGCCTTCGGGGCGGTGCTGATCGCCGGACACAATCTGCTCGACCCAATCCAGTCGTCCAACCCGCTCTGGTCCATCCTGCACCGTCTTAATTTCATCGTGGCCACCCCGCGGTACTCGGTTTTCGTCGCATACACGCTGATTCCCTGGGTTGGAGTCACCGCTGTGGGATACGGCCTGGGACAAATTTATGCCTGGACATCCGACCGCCGCAGGACGTTTTTGTTGCGCGCCGGACTGGGGACTACGGCCGCCTTCGTGTCCTTCGCGGAATCAATATTTACGGCGATCCGCTGCGCTGGAGCGCGCAGAAATCCGCAGCCTTCACCGTGCTCTCATTTCTGAACACCAACAAGTATCCGCCGTCGCTTTTGTTTCTGCTGATGACGCTCGGCCCGGCACTGCTTTTTCTCTGGGCAGTCGATGGCGGGACGCCGCAGTTCCTGCGGCCCGCGCTGGTCCTCGGCAAAGTGCCGATGTTTTATTACCTGCTGCACTTCCCGCTGATTCATCTGCTCGCGGTCGTAGTGTGCTACGTGCGTTACGGGCAGGCGCACTGGATGTTCGAGTCGCCAACCATCGACAAGTTTCCCTTCACGCAGCCACCGGGCTGGGGATTCTCCTTGCCGGTTATTTATCTGATCTGGGCCTCGGTTGTGGTCGCGCTTTATCCGCTGTGCCGCTGGTTTGCCGCCTTGAAACAGCGCCGCAGCGATGCCTGGCTCAGTTACTTCTGAATCCTGTGCTTCAATTGCTAACTCACGAGGTGCCCCGTCCAAGCTCCGCTTGGGCGGGGTTTTCCGCGGGTTGAGTCACGGTGACTGTAAGGAAATCAAAGCAGGTCCCTCCACTGCGCAGGATCATTCGCGTTCGCGAATGATCTTGCTCCGGTCGGGATGACAGGCTGCGAGAGGCCTTTGCTGATGGCTGAAGGCTGACGGCTGATGGCTTTACTGCTGCGTGCTGCTGACCGGCTTCACGTCAGCTGTGTCCGCGGGCGCTGCGGGATGCACTTCAAAGAACGAATGATCGTAGAGACTGCGATACATCCGTCCGGAAATTTCCGCTGCTTTCGGCCCGAATGTCGGGCGGCCGCCTTGCAGGAAGACGACGACCACGATGCGGCCGACGTCGGTGTTGGCGTAGGAGGCAAACCATCCGAAGCGGGTGCCGGCCTTGGAGCAGGTGCCGGTCTTTCCCAGAATCTCTTCTTCGTTGAAATTGACCCGGACGCTGCGCGCCGTGCCGTAGCTTACCGCTGCCGCCATACCGTCGGAGATTTCGGGAATCAGGGGTGCGATGTCGAGGTGGCGCTTCACCCGTGGTTCAAAGCTCGCCACTTCGTCCGGCGTGGTGGGATGCTGCAGGTAGTAAAGAGTGCCGCCGTTGGCGATCGCGGATACCATGGCGCCAAGTTGCAGCGGCGTCATGGAAACGCCTTCTCCGAAGGAGCACATCTTGCCTACGCCGCCCAGCCGGGACGAAATCTCGTGTTGCGGGTAAGTGCCCAGGTGTTCGCCGTCGATGTTGTATCCGGCCAGTTCACCCAGTCCGAACTGGTGGGCGTAGAAGCTGACTTTTTCAAATCCCAGCTTGCGTCCCAGGGCCTCAAAGTAGGCGTTATTGGAGTGGGCCAGGGCGGTTGTCAGGTTCATGCGGCTGCGGCGGCCCAGGGCGATCTGGGTGTCTTTTGTGATCAGGTCCTCGCTCAATGCCGCCAGGGCCACGGAAAGCTTGATAGTGGAGCAGGGTTGCGCGCCGCTCGAAAGGGCCAGTTTCTGGTTCACCATGGCCAACACTCGGCCGCTGGTGGGTTCGATGGCGAGCACGGTGCCGTTCATGTTGCCCAGCGCGTCGATGGCGGCCTGGCGAACCATCGGATCTTCGCCATCGGTGACGTCGCCCTCGGTGACATCCTTGGCGAACGAGTTGGCGGTGAAGCGCTCGTAATGGCGTCGGCTGCGCCGGCGTCGCGCCCGGGCGGTACGCACGGTGCGCCCACGGCTGCGCGACAGCTTGCTCAGGCGCTTCCGCGCCCGCGGACCTTCACTCACCTTCGCTGACTTGGATTTCCCCGAGGTCAAGGAACGGGTACTGACCGTGGCTCCCACCCCATACTCAGGCAGAACGGTCAAAATGAATGCGACTAGTAGTCCTAATACTGCAAAGCGTTTCTTCGAAATCACTGATTGTTTTCCCCATCCCTCGGTTCGGATACCAGATCTCGATGCACGAAGCTGGCCAAGTTACTCACAGCCTCGCCTGAGGCGTTATAACTCTTCGACAGTATGGGACTTATTGGCCGACGGTTCAACTTAAAATGTACTTTGTTACCAAAACTGAACCTTGTTTGTAACGTCATGAATTAAATAGATTTGTTTGATTTATGTGGTCGATTACCGTCCTTTCGTAACGGATGGCAAATTACTTCTTCGGCACTCCCAATGTGGAAAACTTTTTCTCTTTCTGACTGAAAATCTTCCGTAAAGGGCTCCTGCCGGGTGCCGATATGTGGGCAGGGATGGTGTGGGTCGGACACTCCCTTCGACTTCGCTCAGGGCAGGCTCTGTAGGACGCCTTTGATCTGGATTTCCTGGACCTCAAGGGAGAGCTCCAAAACTGACCTGCTACCGCAGCCCGCTCCGATTTCACATTCCGCGGCCCAAAATCTACAATCGTCCATCTAAAATCTGAAATCTCCAGACTGGACTGCCATGAACGACTGCCTGTTCTGCCGCATCATCGCCGGTGAAATCCCCGCCAAAAAAGTTTACGAGGACGAGCACACCTTCGCTTTCGAAGACATCAATCCGCAAGCCCCGACGCATGTGCTTGTGGTCCCGAGGAGACATGTCGTCGGCCTGAAAGAAGCGTCTGCCGAAGATGCGGAGCTCGTCGGCCTGTGCCATCTGGCTGCCGCCCGGATTGCCCGCCAGCGTGGTATCGAAAACGGCTATCGCACTGTGTTGAATGTGGGGCCGGGTGCCGGCCAGTCGGTGTTCCACCTGCATGTGCATCTGCTGGGCGGAAGAAATCTGAAGTGGCCCCCCGGCTAGATATGGAGAGGAAGTGTAGGCGCGAGCGTCCCGCTCGTGCGGAGATGCGTGACGGGCGAGGACGCCCGTCCTCCATCAACTGACTAGTTCGTGGCTTCGGGTTCCGGGGCGCCGTGGCGGCGCAGCAGTTGCGGCAGGTTCTGCGAGAACGCTGACCGCGGCAACACCATGTCGCATCCCACCTCGTGCGCCTTCATCTTCAAGTCTCCCTGCACGTGCGACAGGAATCCGATGATCGACGTCCCCTTCTTCAACTTGGTCTTGAGTTTGGGGATCAAAGTCAGGGGTTTGGCGTTGGCGTTGTTCATGTCGAAGATGATCAGCGACGGTTTCTCTTCGCCATTCAGCTTCATGTGATCGAGCAGGTCTTTTTCCGTCTTCACGAATTCGACCTTCACATTCAGCTTGCGCGCCGTCTCCTGGATCTTGGCCTGAAAGAAGAGATCATCGACAAAGGCAAAGATGCGGGAGTTGCCGTTATCGCCCTGGGGCAGCGGCTCAGGCTCGAGCGGTGCGTAGGCGGGAGCGAATCCGGGACGCATGCGGCCCGGTCTCGATCCATTGTTCCCGCCCAGCGTGGCGCGGTAGCTGTGGTCCATGGGTGCGCTGTAGATGCCGCTATGCTGCTGGCGGTCGCGGCCGTTAGGCGCGCCACCACGATTGGGCGGACGACGCCCGCGTCGCCGCTTGCTTCTCCCTCCACCACCACCGGAGGGATGTCCGGGTCCTGCATTCATATTGTTCTCGTTTTTATCGCTGCATTCAGTCCGCCCGAAGGGGGACTCGATCTTGCTGGATCAATGACCGCTTTCTGGTAAAACCTCGCTTCGGACACAGGCATGCGCCAATGCGCCGAAAACCCCGTGCGGCTGAAACTCACGCGTGAATGTCTTTTTCCGTATGGCGTCTGAAGCCAGGGGGCGCGGAGGGCCAGCTAGAGAGCATGGCCACTGGAAACACCTATGATGTTACCGCCCCCCGAGCAGGGAGCGCAAGTCCTAAGTCAGGCAGTTTTGCACAATGGTAATGAAGCGCCCGTTTCCCTGGGCGCGGGTGGGACTGGAAACAGCGTCGCTGGCTTACTGGCCGCTCATCTCCCGCGCCCACTGCATCGCCTGCCAGTATTTTTCGGCGACTTCGCTTTCCGCCAGCTTCATCGCTTTGGAGAGTTCAGCGGTTCCCTGCCAGTCTCCCGACTCCTGCGCCAGCATGAGTTGGTACAGCGGTCGCAGATAGCTGGTGCCGCCCAGAAGTACGGCTTTGGTCTCCGAATCGATGGACACCTTCTCCAGAACTTCGGACATGGGAATTTCAAGAATGGCATCCATCAGGGAAAGCAACCCCAGCAGGAACAGATCGGATTCGCCGTGCTTGATTTTGGGTGAGAGCAATTCGCAGAAGCGGGCACGAACCATGGCGGAAAGCACCAGGTCGCTCGACTTGTTCTGTCCCGCAGCCAGCGTGACCACCAGCCGGACCCAGCGCCTGACTTCCCGCTCTCCCATGATGGCGAGGGCGTGCCGCACCGAGTGAATTTCGCTGGCAAAACCGAAGGTGGCGGAGTTCATGTAGCGCAGCAGGCGATAACACAGCGAGGCCTCGCCCTTGATGGCGTTCTCGATCTCACGCGGCTCCAGTTCGGGTTTCGAAACCACCTGCAGCATCTTTATGTAGTTGAGCCGGTTGCCGGGGACCGCGTGCGTTCTGACCGTCTCCGGCTTGCGAAAGAAGTAACCCTGAAAGTAGGCAAAGCCCGCCTTCTGGGCGGCCAGGAATTCCTCGCGGGTCTCAACTTTCTCGGCCAGCATGCGGCAGCGCCAGGGCCCGTAGCGCTTGACCAGCGCGGCCCGCTGCTCCGGCGTGGTGGTCCTTACATCGACCTTGATGATATCGGCGACGTCGGTCAGCACTTCCCGTTTGTCGTCCACTGCAAAGTCGTCGAGCGCGATCATGTATCCGGCTTCCTTGAGGCGCTGGCAGGCGGCCATCACCAGGTCGTCGGGTTCTACACTTTCCAGAATCTCAACCACGGTCTGGCTCGAAGGCAGCAGGGTTACGTAGTCCTTCAGCAGCATGTCGCGGGTGCAGTTGACGAAAGCGCGGCCGCCGTTGCACAGGACGTCGAGTCCCATGATCAGCGAGCTGTCCAGCATGGTCTTTGAGGCAGCCTCGGCATCCTTGGCGCAGAAATAGTCTTCGATGCCGTCGCGAAACAACAGCTCATAGCCAAAGACTTTCTCGTCCTTGGTGAGAATCGGCTGGCGGGCCACAAAACGCAGGCCAGGCGCAGGAGCAGCCTTGGGCCCACGAGGATCGGGTGCGGATGCAGGAGCGTTCACGCCCCCTTTATCGGCACCCCGCAAGAAAAAGTTCAAGTCCGATTATGATTACGCTATGCACCCCGAAATTACCCTCGGTCAACCCGCACTCATCGACCGTGAAAGCATCACCAGCACCTACGGAACGATCCGTCCCCATATACGAAGAACCCCGGTAGTTGAAGTCGAAGGCCCGGATTTCGGACTCGACGGCATCCGTATCGTCCTCAAGCTGGAGTCACTACAGCATGCCGGGTCATTCAAGGCCCGGGGAGCGTTCGCCAACCTGCTGCTGCGCGACGTCCCTGCGGCGGGCGTGGTCGCGGCCTCGGGCGGCAATCATGGCGTGGCTGTGGCCTTTGCCGCCATGAAGCTGAAGAAGCCGGCCAGAATCTTTGTTCCGGAAGTGGCTTCGCCGACAAAGTTGGAACGCATCAGGGAATGCGGCGCCGACCTGGTGGTCACCGGGGAACGCTATGCCGATGCGCTGGCCGCCAGCGCGGAGTGGGCGGCACAATCCGGCGCTCTCGAGATACACGCCTACGACCAGGTGGAGACACTGCTGGGCCAGGGTACGGTGGGCCTGGAGTTTGAAGAGCAGGCTCCCCAGCTCGACAGTCTTATCGTGGCGGTTGGGGGAGGCGGCCTGATCGGCGGCATCGCCGCTTGGTATGGAGAGCGAATCAAAATCATCGGCGTGGAGCCCGAAGCCGCGCCCACTCTCACCCGGGCGTTAGAGGTGGGACGGCCGGTTGACGCCGAAGCGGGAGGAATCGCCGCTGACTCGCTCGCCCCAAAGCGCGTCGGCGAACTCATGTTCCCTATCGCCCAGGCGCATGTGAAGAGTGTGCTACTGGTTTCCGACGAAGCCATCCAGCAAGCCCAGAGCGCATTGTGGAAAGCGCTCAGGGTGGTCGCCGAGCCAGGCGGCGCAGCCGCCTTCGCGGCCCTTCTCTCGCGGCGCTACCAGCCACAGCCCGGAGAGCGGGTCGGCGTCCTGGTCTGCGGCGGCAACACCACAGCCGTCAATTTGTAGTGTGGTGTGTGGGGTCGAAGATGCTGGTGTGGGTCGGACCCACACAACCTACTGCACGGTCACGGCTACGTTGGCGGTATGGGACAACGAGCCGCTGGTGGCTGTCACCGTGATGTTGTAGCTGCCCTTGGGCGTTCCCCCGGTCTTCGCGGATCCACCGCTGCTGCTCCCTCCACCGCAACCCACGCCGGCGGCGAAAAATACCAGCAGCATGAGTCCGAGCCCGGTCATGCGACGGCGGCGTGAGGGCACGCCCAGGAAGAAAATGCCGGCAAACAAGGCGCTGCTGCTGGCCGCCAGCCAGCCCAGGCCACGCGGCCCCTGCGCTGAGATGGCGCCGGAGAGCACGTGCGGCGCGGTCGTGGAAATCGTCAGGCTTGCCGTCTCACTCGATCCGTTCAGCGCCACCGACGCGGGAATGCTGCAAGTGACTCCGGCAGTAGTGGAAGCTGGAGTCAGGGCGCATGCGAGGTCCACCGTGCCGACAAAGCCGTTGGTTGGAGTCAGGGTGACGGTCGAAGTCCCGCCCTGTCCCGGT
Organism: Terriglobia bacterium; assembly: GCA_963699935.1. Classification (GTDB taxonomy): domain Bacteria; phylum Acidobacteriota; class Terriglobia; order Terriglobales; family Acidobacteriaceae; genus JAIQFF01. Next base: position 816,068 of record CAVOVU010000002.1, on the reverse strand, counting down.
GATGTAATGCTTACCGGAGTGCCCCCCATGGAAAAGTTTGGAGTCAATACAAAGCCGGGCCATGAAGTGGCCATGACGTTGGCATTGACGGAGCCCAGGCCGGTGACCAGGTCGTATCCGGCAGCAGCGCTGTAGCCGATCATCGGGTTTGCGCCCGAAGGACAGCCGGTCGAACCCGTGGTGCATGGGACCTTGTTGTTGCCGGTAGTGATGTCGTGGTACGCGCCCGTTCCTCCCAGGCTGTAGAGGGTGGGATTGATATTGCCCAACCCGCCCGATTGTGTCGCCTGGTTGAGGATCGCGACAATCCCGGCAAAAGCCGGTGAGCCCACCGAGGTGCCGCCCACCGGCGACAGATTCCCGAGGCTGTCTCTGAAACCAGCAGTACAACTTGTGGCGCTCGATCCGCTCGACGTGACTGCAGCCTGTGAACAGATCAGCGAGCCATCGTGGTTGGGGGAAGCGGTCAAAGACACGTCAGGAACATCGCGATGACCGTCGGCGAAGGTCAGGGCTGTCTGCCAGGCGGGCTTGGCGAAAACCGTGCTCACTCCGCCGCCCGTGGCGGAAAGGCCTCCTGAGGCCGCGATCGATGCGGCCGTGTCGTTCCAGGCCATTTCCGGGATATAGGCAAGGGCGGAGCTGAGATTGTCGTTTCCACCGGTGGTGCCGCCCCAGAACGGAGGATCGGCCGCGGCGTTGCCTCCGGTTACGGTGCTGGTGGCGTCCCCGGTAAATTCGCTGCCCCCAAGGGCTGTAACCTCAGGAACGCTGGCTGGCGAATCTACGGCGAGGCCGTGGGTAGCAGACTGGGCAGTTTGAAGTTCGCAATCGGCCGCTCCGGCGTCACCCGAGGCCGCCATGACTGTCTGGCCCTGGGAATTGGCTTGCTGCACATCTGTACGCAGGGTCGCAGTAAACGAGCCCAGGTTCGCTTCACAATTGCCGTAGCTGGTGCTGACCACCGGCGCCAGGTTATTGTCGATGGCGTATTCCAGGGCGTTAAAGACGTTGTTGGTCTGCGAATTGCCGCCCGTGTAAACGTAGAGAATCGTTGCATTCCTGGCCACGGCGCCAGACCATTCCACGTCGAGATCGGCCTCGACTTCATCGCCGGCTGGAATACCCGGTGCCGTTCACCGAAACCAACTGAAGATTCTTTGCCGGCAAACCGGCGGCAGTCCGGAAGGCATCAATGTCAGCGGTGTGAATCTGAGTTTGTCCCACGACCGCAATTGTCTCTCCCGTTCCATCCAGTCCGGCGGCGTACAAGGGATTCAGGTTGTAGATCGTGGCGAAGTCTCCGGGCGACACGAAATGACTCCCCGACACGTGCGAAGTAAAATTCGGCCTGGCCACGCGTGCCCGGGGCAGGGGGCGGAAAGTCTCCAAGCCGCGGACCCCCAGCACCATGCCGGAAATCGCCTGCGGAACGGAAATCTCGGTAGCATTCGCCAGACTCATTTGTCCGTTTACCAGGTAGCGATGCAGTTCGGTGTGGAAGACGCTTTCCACCTGGGCCGCGGTCCCACTGAAAAAGACGCGGGTGCGGGCGCGGGAGAAGCCGTCCACGGCCAGGCCTTGCGCTTTCAGCCAGGAGGTCACTTGCGCGAGGTCGCTATCGCTCATGCCGAAGCGCGCCGCGTATTGCTCCGGCGTCAGCCACCGGCGATAGTTTGCCGAGTGCGGGTCCTGTTGTTCCGCCAGCAATTTGTCCAGATCAGCCTGCTGGGAGGGCGCCAGCTTGAACACGATGGCAGCGTGATTGATATTCAGGCTGCCTTCGACCCGGCCCTGATCAAATTCAGCGCGCGCCCAGCGGTGCGGCATTGAAACCACCACCGGTTCGGTGTCCGCGATCCTTTGCGTGATGCGGTTGCGGGTTTGCGCCGGGGCGGCGCCGGCCAGAATGATCAAGCTGGAGATGAAGGCAAATATGGAGATAACAACCCTCTTGCGGGACGGGCAGACCAGGGTCCTGGGCATTACTGCTCTCCTGTTGATATCTAGTTTGTCGCTTTGTGCCGGTGGCCAAGGCCGGCGCCGTCGTTCTGAATATGGATTCAGATTATGCCAGCAAAGGATGTACGCCAAGTAACCGAGGTTTGGACAGAAGGGCATGTCCCCGGGCCTGTTTTCAGTCGTCTCCCTGCCCCGGGAGTGCGGTAATCCGCGGGCCTGTTACTTTGCACAGCACCAGGAATCGTGCCCGCCGACACCAGGCTCCCCGCCCGCTCAGGCTCACGAATGAACGCGTCCTGTCGGACACCGCAATCAAAAAAATATGAGACTAATTCTTGACAACCTCTGATGATGGAGATCAGAATGCAACTCCTCTTCCCAGCTGAGCACATCATCAGGGAGACTCACTAGTTTCCTGAACCGTAGGCCCGAGGACACAATGCCGACCGACGGCGCGACCTTCAATAACCCGCAATCGTTCCCCTTTGCCCAACTTTCCTCTAACCATTTGGCCGCCTGAACGCTCAGGAGTTCCGAGTTGTGAATCACCGGTTTGTGTCCCACCTGTCTCCCGGAAACAACTCTTCGGAGGAGTTATGAAGTGGAAGGTCCCCGCCCTGCTTTTCGCGATCATGTCATTCGTGTTGATGTCGTGCCGGTTGGGGCTCGGCCTGCCGGTGCAGTCGAAAACCGCCAGGCTGACGCCAAACAATGACAATGTCAGGGGGTCAGGCCACGGCTACCGGCGCGCGCCACTCGTCTCCAACGGCAGGGGCATCGCGAATCGCAGCGCCTCGGCGTCCGGCCAGATTCTGAAGCCGGACGCTCCAACCTCCCCGCGCGGATCCAGGCTGGCCGCGTCCGGCCTGCGAGCGTTGGACGCTTCCGGCATCGCGAATCCTATCTTCTTCGTACCTCCCACTTACGACACCGGCGGCCTGGGCGCCCGGACGATTGCGATAGGGGACTTCAACCGCGACAACAAACCGGATCTGGCCATCACCAATCACTGTTTCGACTCCAACTGCACTTCCGGCTCGGTGGGCATTTTGCTGGGCAACGGAGATGGCACCTACCAGCCGCCGGTGAGCTACAACTCCGGGGGATATTTCACGCAGTCAGTGACTGTGGACGACTTCAATGGCGATGGCAAACCGGACCTGGCCCTGGCCAACCAGTGCTCCGACCTCGGCTGCAGCAACGGCTCGGTGACCATCCTGCTGGGAAACGGCGATGGATCGTTTCGCGCAGCGGTGAGCTACGGCGCGGGAGGCGATGCAACTTTCACGGCGGCCGGTGACTTGAACGGGGACGGAAAGCCCGACCTCGCGGTGGCCAATTACGAGATTAACAATGTCGGCATTCTGTTGGGCCGTGGCGACGGCACGTTCCAGCCTGTGGTGACCTACGCCTCGGGCGGCGACAGCGCCTCGTCGGTGGCTTTGGCCGACCTCAATGGCGATGGCAGACTGGATCTGGCCGTCACCAACTATGTAAGCGGCAATGTTGCCGTGCTCGCGGGCAACGGCAATGGCACTTTTCAGCCAGCAGTAAGTTATGCCACGGGAGGCGCTCTCGCCTCCATGGTGGTCGTAGCTGATTTCAACCATGACAACAAGCCCGACCTCGCCGTGGCCGATGTCTGCAACGATCTCAACAACTGCGTGAATGGAGTGGTGGCCGTGCTGCTGGGCAACGGAGACGGCACCCTCAGGACCGCTGTTGACTATTTTTCGCCGAGCCAGAATTCTTACTCCCTGACCGTCGCGGATTTCAACCGGGATGGCGACCCCGACCTGGCAGTCTCCAATGAGTCCGCCGGGGCGACTCTGATGCTGGGCGCTGGGGACGGCACATTTCAGGTGGCAAACAGCTTTGAGTCGGGAGGCTCATTTTCCTTCTTCGCCGCCGCCGGAGACATTAACGGAGACGGGAACTTCGATCTTGTCGTTTCCAACGATTGCCTGATCGCTCAGGATTGCTCCGCCAGTTCAGTGATCGCGCTGCTGGGCAGTGGCGACGGAAACTTCCGCTCCCCCACCAGCTTCTCCTCCCACGGCGCAGCCCTGCTGGCCGCCACCGCGGCCGACTTCAACGGTGACGGTAAGCCCGATCTGGTCCTCGCCTGCGGCGGCCTGGCTTGTACCAGCAACACCGTGGACGTGCGGTTGAGCACCGCGAGCGCAGCCTACCAGCCCGCCGCGAGCTACCCCTCCGGCGGCGATACTCCTGTCTCTCTGGCGGTGGGTGACTTCAACAGTGATGGCAAGCCGGACATCGTCGTCGCCAACTCCTGCGCCTCAGCTTCGGACTGCACCCATGGTGTGCTCGGCGTGCTCAAGGGGAATGGCCAGGGCACTTTTCAACCGCCGGCCATTTTCCCAGTCCCCGGAAATTCGCCGCGGCAGGTGGCGGCCGGAGACTTCAATGGTGACGGCAAGCTCGACCTCGCCGTCGTCTCCCAACCGAATTGCTGTCTCGACGGGTCGCCGGGCGCGGTGAACATCCTCTTGGGGAACGGAGACGGGAGCTTCCGTCCCGCCGTGAGCTACTCCTCCGGAGATCCCTTCGCCCTGGCGGTGGCGATTGCAGACCTCGACGGCGACGGCAAACTCGACCTGGCGGTGGCCAATGGTAATTGTTCGTCGGACGGATTTAGCACGTCATGCGCGACCGGCTCCGTGGCGGTGCTGCGGGGCAATGGCGACGGGTCCTTCCAGGCTGCAGTCCGCTATTCCTCTATCGATGCCTGGGCCTTCTCGGTCGTAGCGGCGGACTTCAACGGAGACGGCAAGCTCGACCTGGCGGTGGGGAACAACAACTGCGAGGCGTTTGGACCCTGCAGCGATGGTTCGATTGCGGTGCTGCTGGGAAATGGAGATGGCACCTTCCAGGCAGGAACGACTTACCCCGTGGGAGATCCATGGCCCGGCTTTCCCATTATTGGACCAAACGCGATCGCTGCCAGCGACCTCGATGGTGATGGCAAAGTGGACCTTGTCGTGTCCAACCGGAACGTCCTGTTGGGGAACGGTGACGGCAGCTTTCAGCCGCCGCAGAGCTACCTGTCCAGCGGCGCTGTCGGCTTTTCCGAACTGGTGGCGGATTTCAACGGAGATGGCAGGCCCGACCTGATGGTGGCTGACTCCGTTTTCGTCACTGAATTACTGAACTTCACAACCGGCTTTGCCCGCGCCACTTCCACAACCGTAATTTCTTCCCGGAATCCCGCCAACCTCGATCGTCGCGTGACCTTCACCGCGACCGTTATCTCGAGCTCGGCGGCTCGGGGCACGCCCACGGGGACAATTACATTTAGTGACAGCGGTCACGCCCTGGACAGCGTGCCAGTAAACCGCCGGGGCAAGGCACGGTTTTCAACCACGACCCTCGAAGCCGGCATCCACGCCATCACAGCCAGCTACGGCGGCGACCCGACGTTCCAGCCCAGTACATCGCCCGCGCTCAGCCAGGCGATCCGGGCGAAAACCCGGGTCAGGCTGACTTCATCTCACAATCCATCCCGTCGCGGACACCCGGTAACTTTTACGGCCGTCATTATAGCCAGCTCCGGAGGAACGCCCACAGGCACGATAACTTTCAGAGATTTTCACCGGGTACTGGCGACCGCCGTCCTGAGCGGAGGCCGGGCCACCTTTACGATTTCGTTCCAGCATAAGGGCTCGCACCTCATCCGGGCAGACTACGCCGGCGATTCCATCGATCAACGCAGTTTTGCGCTCCTGGGGCAACGGGTCGAGGTAGCAGCGGGTCAGGTAGCAGCGGGTAAGGTAGATGCTGTGGGGACGGGGCTCTGTCCCGTCCACGCCAAGTGCTCGGGCAGGTTAGTCTCTAGTGAAAAATTTTCGGGTGAGCTGGCTCCCGCCAGGTGGTCAGTGATTCCATCGCATCCGGAGATGGGATGGTGGGCGCTGTAGGATTTGAACCTACGACTTCCACCGTGTGAGGATGGCACTCTACCGCTGAGTTAAGCGCCCAACTCGAACTGCCGCTATATTCTAGCAAACGAACCAGTTTCGTGTATCCCGGGACCGTGATAGCCTGATCCTGCTGCGACTTCCGGGGCCGGTCCAGCGGTCTCCATGTGGGCGCAGGGAAGACGCGCAGGCTACGACGCACCCATGCCTACCGACCCCAGACCCGCCAAAGTAACCGCAGCCCATAGTACCGAAGGCACTTCCGGGCCGGAGACGAACGCGGATGAGGCGCAACTTTCGTCCTCTTCAGGGGTTGAATCAGATGTGAGCAGCGTAGCCATGGATCGCGGGTTGCTTGCATTGGCTGGGGGACCGCAAGCGCCGCCCTTCGAGGGCGAGGCAGCAGCCTCCGGCGGAGTTCGGGACGACGCGCTCAGCGATGCCCAGATCATGCTGCAGGTGAAAGCCGGCGACGACTCGGCTTTCGAATATCTGGTGCAGAAGTACCGCCGGCCCATGGTCAACTTCATGTTCCGCATGGCGCACAACAATGCCGCCGCGGAGGATCTGGCCCAGGAAGTTTTCCTGCGGGTTTACCGCTCGCGCGAAAGCTATGAGGCCAGCGCCAAGTTCACCACCTGGCTGTATCGCATCGCGACCAACCTGGCGGTGAATCATGCGCGCGACACGCGCCACGAGCGTCCCGAGAATACGGTCAGCCTGGACGAACCGGACGAGGAGAATGGGCACACTTTGGACCTGCCCGACCGGACGCCCAGCGCCGAGGAAGCGATCGTGCGGCGGGAGCGGGTGGCCGCCATCCGGCAGCGGGTGCAGGCCCTGCCCGAGCGCCAGAGAATCGCGGTGGTGATGCACAAGTATCAGCAGATGGAGTATCGCCAGATCGCCGACGTGTTGAAGCTGAGCGAATCCGCCACCAAGTCATTGCTGTTTCGCGCTTATGAAACGCTGCGCGAACAGCTCAAAGAGTTTGTGTAAAGGAAGCAGTCATGAAGTGCAATGAAACTCGCGAAGTAATGCCGGACCTGGCCGCGGGACTGACCGCGGTCACGCCCGAAGTGAAGGCCCACCTCGACTCCTGCGCCGAGTGTACCGGCAAGCTCGAGGCTTTCCGCCAGACCATGTCACTGCTGGACGAGTGGCAGGCGCCGGAGCCGTCGCCCTATTTTGATGTCCGCATGCGCGCGCGTTTGCGCGAGGAGAGCTCGAAGCAGACCGCCGGCTGGATGCACTGGCTGCGTAAGCCGGTGCTGGCCGCGTCGTTTGCCCTGGTGATGGTGGTCGGCGTAAGCCTGGTTCGGATGAACAGCGGCGAGCGGGGAAGCAGCACGACGGCGCCCCTGGTGGCAGTGGGCCCGCAAGCTCAGGCGGAGCCGGGCACGGCCGTGGGAGACTTGCAGGCGCTGGAGAAAAATCAGAATCTCTACTCCGACTTCGATGTGCTCGATGATCTCGCGGTGCAGGCGGATGTGACGGCCAATCCGTAATGCTGTTTGACATCCTTCGCAGGCGGTGCGGGCGGGCCTTGCGGTGCCGGATCATGAGCGCAAGTGGTGAGGTGCGAATCGGGAGAACCACAAACAGTGTCCGCGCTGAAGTCCATCACGATAAAGGTTGCGACGGTGGCCCTGCTACTGGCCTCCGCCACTTCGCCGGGTTGGGCCCAGGGTCGTGCCGCTGAAAGACGCCAGCAACGGCAGGAAGCGCGGCAGCAGGCGCAGGCCAATCACGCCGGACAATGGCTGCGCCGCTACAAGGACCTGCCTCCCGATCAACAGCAGAAAGCTCTCGACAACGATCCCCAGTTCCGCAGCCTTCCGCCGGCCCGGCAGCAGATATTGAGAGAACGGCTGCTGCGTTTCAACAGTCTCCCGCCGCAGCAGCAAAATCGCATCCTGCAACGCATGGAAACCTGGGAGCACCTGACTCCCGATCAGAAGCAGCAGGCGCGGCAGCTGTTTTCGCAACTCCGAGATCTGCCTCCGGATCGCCGGAAAAAATTGCGGACCGCCATCCGCGATCTCAGCGCCATGCCTCCCGCCCAGCGGCAACAGGTCATCGATTCCGACCGCTTCAAGAGCGAGTTCTCGCCCCAGGAACGCGGCCTGCTGAGCAGCGCTTCGCAATTGCCTCTGGCCCCTGCCGAAGCTGCGCCCAACGAACCCGCGCCTGAAGACTAGCGCGCAACGAACAATTTGAGCCGGCCGGCTACAATTTCAACTCGCGAATCGCGTCCCCGGCGCCGCTGAGGTTGGCCAGCCGCATCTCGGAATACTTCCGGGATAGCAGCACGCCGGGCGCGCCGGCGCGGAAAGCCGCCAGAACTGCTGCCTTTACGCTTTGCGGCGTGCACTTGCTGTGGTTGGGCTCGGTGGGAATATCGATATCGATGCCTGGCAGATCCGGGTGTTGGTGCCGGCAACTCCCTCCAGTGCTCGTTTGGTCTCGCGATAGACGTAGTCGGACGAAAGCCCAGTGTGGGGAATCTGATCGTAGCTGCCCTCCTTGAATCCCATCAGCGAATAGTTCATATCGAGCAGGGCCTGTTTCGAGAGATCTCCATAAAGCGTCGAGCCGATGTTGTCCGCGTACAGCGCCAGGCGCTCGCCGCCGCAGTTGTTGTACATAACCACTTTTATGAAATCTGAATAGTTCGAGAGCTCATGCAGGTCCTGTTCCGCGCGATAGATGGGATTGAAGGAATTGTTGTGCCAGATGTGCCAGCCCACGGGCACCGCCGGTTTCGCTGTCTTTACGGTTTTGTAGATTGCGGCGTAGGTTTCGCGAAGACCGTCAGTAAAGAGCATTTCCCATGCGGCCAGTTCGGGATAGCGCAACAGGATTCGCCAGAATTGAACGTAGTAGCCGTCCACGGGGCGCTTGCCGCTGCGCGCCGAGCGCACGAATTTTTCCAGCTCGAGAAATCCCTGCCGGGCGCGTTCCACATTAATGCCGCGGTCTTTCGCTTTGGCCTGGCAAAACTCGCAGAAGCAGGTCACGTTTCCAGGATCGATCGGCGGGGTGTCATGCGTGGCCCCCAGACTGTCACAGAGCGCGCCCTGGCGCTCGGATCCCCACATGATTCCGTCGATGTCATAGGAACGGGTGTAATCCTCGACCAGTCCGGTAAAGAAATTCCGGTAGTCGGGATTATTGACGCACAGGGTCTCGGCATTCCGCCCGTAGAGGTCCCGCTCCTGGACTTTCTGGATGTTCGGCAAGTCGGTGCGAAAAACATCTTCAAGCCAGCAGATGACCTTCATGCCGCGCTTCTTCGCCGCCGGGAGCACTTCGGCCAGGATGTCCAGGTCGCCGTGGTCGGGCGCGCGCGTGTCCTTGATCACCGTGTTCTTGTAGTACTGGGGATGAGGGGTGGCGAAATTCCCGCCGTGAAAATTGAGGTCGTATTCCTGCTTGCCGTGATCGGGCAGCGGCTGGCCCGGTATCTGCCTTCCAGCGATGCCGCGCCCGTAAGTGAATACCGCAAGAAACAGAGTATTCACGCCGGCACGTTCCTGAAGGACGTCGAGGACTTTCTCCGTGCCTTCATCCACAAAGGAAATTGCTCCGACCTGGATGCCGATCATTTTGTTGGAGGAGACGGCGGAATGCCCCATGGTCGGCATGGCCAAGGCGGCGCCAGCGCCAGCAGTGATCTTCAGAAAATCGCGGCGATTCACGTCCAGGTTCAAGGGATTCCTCCTATACGGTTCGGTAGCGTGAGTTTCTGCAGCAGTCGCATGTCCCTGCCGAAAACAGTCTGCCTGCGGTAGGGGTCTTTCGACTCCGCGGTTTTTCGCATTCGCGAAAAACCACTCCGCTCAAGATGACAGATGTTTTGAGTCCGACAAGTTCTACGCCTCTACACTAGTGGCTGATCTGGTTTGTAATTGTGACGAAGCGTCAAAGAGCCATCGGAGTTGACCTTCTGCCGGCACGCCCATCGGACGGGATGACGCACGCCCTTCACTTCAAGTTCGGCTTTCAACCGCAGGCCCTGCCATGGGACGCCTGCAGGCAGTATCAGCATGGCCTGATGAACGCCAATCGGCTTCGGGTATCCCGGGTCAACGCAGCCGGATACGTTGATCTTGTTGTCCTCACTGAACACGCTCAGGCGGAGCACTCCGGGAACCGGCGTGATGCCATCGTTGGCGAGTCCGACCACCAGACCATTTGCTCCATCCCGTTTGAAAGTCCAGATAAACGACGGGCGGATACGGTAGCCGATCCGCCGGGCCATTTCATCGATGGGGCCGGGAAACTTTTCATAGTAGCTGGTAATGCTGCGGGCCGATTGGTTGTGCCAGCTCCACACCGATAGATAGTTGACGCCGACATCGGCGGCGTGAGAAATGATCTGCTCGTTGTAGGTGATTCCGTCTTCGTCGATCTGAAGTTGCTTCGGATCGCCGGTGGTGAAACCAACCTCGCAGATGGCCGCGGCCCAGGGCGGGCGGTAGCTCAGCGCCTCGATCTGAGTGTTCTCGATGAAGATGGTGTCGGTACGCAGCCAGTTGCCAGTGCGCATGGTGCGATCGAGCATGTCGGCGTTGCCCACGTTGCTGAAGTCGGGCTGCGTGTTCGTCGCCAGCGGGACTTTGGTCCAGTATTTGAGTTGGGTCTCGAACATCGACATCCAGGTCTGTTCCGCGACCAACTGACTGGGAAAAGGATTGCCCTCGTAGGGCCAGGTGTGGCCTTCGCCCCAGAAGCCGTACATCATCGTGTCCATGAATTCGATCTGGGGATGACCATTGAGTTCGGCGGCCAGCAACTCGTTCAATTCGCGGAACGCAGCCTGATATGCCGGGTGATCGTAGCGCGGCACGCGGTTATCTTTCTTATAGCGCGTTTCGGCGGGGTTGCCCTTCCACTCGCCTTTGAGCTTTACGTAGGGGACCTTGTTAAGAAGAAAATCGGGCATCCCAGGTTCGGGGACGTCGGGATTCTCCAGCTGAACGCGGAACCCGATGGGCTTGTCGTAGCGACGAGCCAGATCGAACGCAATCTTCCACCACTCCGCGAAGTCGAGCCGGCCGGGCTGCTTCTGGACCTCGCGCCAGTTGGGACGAAGGTAAACCTTCTGCACGAAGGGCAGCTTGACCAGGTCCTCCAGAGTTTTTTCCTGGCTCTCGCCGGGGATAACCAGCGGTCCAGTGTCGTCGGAGAGATATGCGACGAGTCCCATGCCGTAATTGGCGACAATTTCCCTGGACGGCGAAGTAATCATCGAGACATCGCTGTCGGGGACAACGGCGCAGGGACCGTACTGCGGAAACGGCCCCTGATAAAGCCGGTCGGGAACCGCAGGCCCCGATCCCCAATCGTATTTGTCCCAGTTGTGTTCAGGCATGGCGGCATTGGCGCCGGCCTTGAGCAGGCCGACAGTGAGTCCGGTTGCGGCGGCGGATTGCAAGAAACGGCGTCGATTCATTGGCTCTCCGGCAAGGGCAAAGTCAAAGCTCGGCACGAGCGCCCGATATCGGAGATAGTACATCAGAATCGAAACCAGACGAAAGTGTAAGAAATAATTCGTAAGAGCGGGCTGGCGGGACAGTGGGGGCTGAAATGGCGTTCCCGGTGATGACAGTCAGCTGCCCGCTGACAATGGCCGCGATTCCTGCCGATTCTGCGCAGAAGAATTTCGGCAGTTCATTCCCACGAACGCTTCGGTTGTTCCACCGCGTAGTTGCAAAGTCTCCCCGTTCACGGCGACAATCCTGTATGGACCCTGACGACTCCCGCGACGCGCCCATCGCCGGGATTGAGAACCCGTTTCGGCCCGGCGCGATTGTGCTGTTGACCCTGGGGAATCCTCGAGAAAAGTTCTGGGGCGCAATTCTGGCCCTGACCGCTCAGGGGCTGAGTCTTGCCGGCATCGAACTGGGTTCATTCGAAGATCTGGTTTCCATGATCAAAGCAGGCGACCCTGCTTCCTGCGGTGTAGTCTTCTTTCCCATGCATCGCGTCGAGCGGGTGGAGCTTGATGCTCCGGATGGCGACATTCCTTCGCTCTCTCAGCGTTTCACTGCCAAGACGGGCCTGGATCCGGCTTCAGTGCTCACCGCCAGTCTAATGGCTGGGTGCCAGGCGGGCGGAGATCTGAAATGAAGTTGTCCCAACTGCTCACTGCGCCGAACCAGTTGACCCTGCTGCGCATGATGTTCGTGCCCTTCATCGTGATCAACCTGGTGGCCGGCCACTACAAGTGGGCGCTGGTGTTGTTTGTCCTGGCGGGCTTCAGCGACGGACTTGATGGAATGCTGGCGCGGACCCTCAAACAGCAAACTACGCTGGGGCAGTATCTCGATCCCATCGCGGACAAGCTTCTGCTCAGCACCATGTTCATGGTGCTGGCCATTCTGCACAAGATTGCGTGGAAGTACACTGTGCTGGTCTTCAGCCGCGATATCTCGATTCTGTTTGCCAGCGCGGTGCTTTATGCCATCGCCGGACTGCGCGATTTCCGCCCCAGCATTTTTGGCAAGGCCAACACGTTTGCCCAGGTGGCTGCGATTTTTTTTGTGATGCTGTTTCAGATCAAGCATGCCCGCTGGATCTGGCTCACCCAGACCACGTTTCTTCATGCCACTGTGGCTTTCACCGTGGTTTCGGCATTGCACTACGTGTTACTGGTCGGTCAGCGGCTGCACGCCGCGAACCACGCTCATGCTGAGGTCACGAAGTCGTCAGGAGGCTCGATTTGACCCTCTTTCCCGCATCCCCCTAGAATTGACGATTCTATCCACAATTTTCCCCAGTCCTCAGGCCTGGCAGCATGCTGATGGGTGGCCGACGACTGAAGACTGACGACTGGTCCAATGGCTTTGCGCCTCTACAACACGCTGACCGGCAAGATCGAAGAATTCCATCCCCTGCAAAATAACGAAGTGCGGATGTATGCCTGCGGGCCCACGGTCTATGACTACGGCCACATCGGCAACTTCCGGACTTTTGTCGCGGTGGACATTCTGCGCCGCTTCCTGCTGCAGAGTGGATTCCGGGTGCGCCATGTCATGAACATTACCGACGTGGACGACAAGATCATCCGCAACTCGGCCCAGGAAGGCTTGAGCGTCAAGGCCTACACCGCGAAATACGAGAAGGCCTTTCTCGAAGACAGTGCCACGCTGAATATCGAGCAGCCGGTCCTCGCCCGCGCCACCGACCATATCGAAGAGATGGCGCGCTTCGTTGCGGCGCTGGTGAAGAAAGGCTTTGCCTACCGAACCGACGACGGGTCGTATTACTTTCGCATCGCCAGGTTCCCCGGCTACGGCAAACTCTCCAGGAAAGATTTCGCGGGCATGGAAGACGGCGCGCGCGTGGACGTGGACGAGTACGAAAAAGACAATGCCCGCGACTTCGCGTTGTGGAAGGCGCCCAAACCAGGGGAGGCATTCTGGGAGAGTCCGATCGGACCCGGACGGCCGGGCTGGCACATCGAGTGTTCGGCAATGTCCATGCATGAACTGGGGGAGACGTTCGATTTGCACGCCGGCGGCGAGGACCTCATTTTCCCGCATCATGAAAATGAAATCGCGCAGTCCGAAGCGCTGACCGGAAAGCCTTTCGTGCACTTCTGGTTTCACGCCCGCTTTCTGCTGGTCGAAGGCGAAAAGATGTCCAAGAGCGCGGGCAATTTCTTCACCTTGCGCGATCTGGCGCTGCGGGGATACAAACCCTCCGCCATCCGTCTGTTGTTGGCCTCGGTGCCTTATCGCCACCAGCTAAACTTTACCTTCGATGGCTTGAAGCAAATGGCCAGCAACGTGGAAAAATTGCGGAACTTCCAGTTACGCCTGAAGGCCGGCCAATTCCCGCCTGGTTCGGCCGATTCCAATCTGGCTGGCGAAGCTGTGGAACGCATGACTTCCGCGCTCAACGACGACCTCAACACCGCTCAGGCGCAAGCAGCCATCTTTGACATGGTACGCAAAGCCAACGTCGCGATCGATAACGGGCAGATGAAGAAAGATGATGTAGCGCCCCTGCTGGCCGCGCTCGATAAGTTTGACGAAATCTTTTCCGTCCTGCGGGATGACGATGCGTCCAAGATGAAAGCCATTCTCGAATGGGCAAAGGCGGAGGGGCGGGAGAACGAGGTCAGCCCGGAATTGTTGGCTGCCGCAGGAACGCAAGGCCTGACCGATGCCGAGATCGAAGCGAAGATCGCCGATATGGAAGCCGCTCGCCGGGCGCGAAATTTCCAGGTCTCGGACGCTGTCCGCGCCGAATTGACCTCAGCCGGACTGCTCGTCGAAATCACCAAGGATGGGGTGCGCTGGCGCAGGAAGTAGGTCTGTTTCCTCAGCGCGGCAGACTTCGTCGCCAGTCTGCCTTTTCCATGTTGCGCCGTTGCCTCCGGCTCCCCCATGGAATCGGACCGCCAGGCTCGCCCTGCGCCGCGATCTGCGTCCATCCGCCGCCCGCCTCCAGCAGCGAGATGTATCCTCCCTCGGCCAGTTGCAACGGGTGCAGGAGTCGCCGCTTGAAATCCACCCGATCGGCATGCGTGGGCTCAAACCACGACGGGGTGATGAAATCCGAAACCAGCACGCCATCGATCTCGTAACCCAGCCGGTCGGCCTCTACTGCGTCACAGACTTCCAGGGCATAAATCTTTCCGTCCGAACCTTGCGCGCACCAGTTGATCCACGGATCGGCAAGCATCTCGAGGAGCTCGTGGCTCAGAGTGACAGTCCACGACCCTCCACTTTGCAGATCAAGCCCGGCAAATACTTTGCCCAAGGGAGTTCCGCGGCTGGTCAGTTCGTGATAACCGAGGGCGCCGGCCTGGTCAGGATTATCAGTCACGGAGATCTGCCACCAGCCTTCGGTGAGTAGCTCTCCGCTGGGTAAAAACATCAACTGGCAATCGGCTTCCCAATATGCCCTGAAATCCACGGTGACCTGACGTTGCAACGCTGGAATCACAGCTGCAACCTCCGTATCGCTAAGGCACGTGGATACATTCGTAATCGCAATTACAGGCAGGGTCATAACGTAAAACCTCGAATGCAACTGGGAACAGAGAACTGGTCTCTGGCAACTGGTTTCTGGGTTTCTAGGTTTCTAGGTTTCTGGGTTTCCAGGTCCAGTTCCTAGTTTCTTGTTCCCAGTTCCTAGTTCCTAGTTTCTGTGTGGCTATCGCAAAACTCGTTCGCTGAGTGCGGCATCAAGGACTGCGTTGCCGCTGGGAGCGCATACCTGCTGGTTCCACTGCCGCTTCAAGTCCCTGGGATGAGGAATGACAGTGTTTCGCCGCGCCGTCTTCGACGTGGCTGACGCGGCCTGCGGAATCAGCGAGGCAAAGCTGCTGACGCTGGTGAGGATCAGGTTTACCGCAGCGGTGATTCGAGCAGAAAGCGCCGGGTCGCCGATGTGGGCCGCCTGCAGGAGCGCCGGCAGATTCTGGCTCGTGTCCTGAATCAGACTTTCGATCTTCTGCAAAGTGTCTGCACTCGGGTTGGTCTTGTAGGAGTTGTACAGCGCCTGCAATAGGGTCAGATCTTTGCTGGCTTCCGCAGAAATATTCTGGATGGCCAGGGCTTCGGCCGGGGTCAACTGCTTTCCCGATTGCAGGGTCGCCACCAGCGCCGCGATGTTCAATGCCATCTGTGTAAGCACGGGCAAATCGGCCAGGGCCACGCTGATCCACTGGGCGCTGCAACCGGTTGCGATTAGTGAAATGCTCAGAACAACAGACAGCAGGATTCTGCTCATCGAATTTGACTTCATAAGTGTTTTCTCCGTGATCAAGTTTTTTCAACAGTTTGGATTGGACCCGACCCGAACAAGCGGCGCCGGACGGCCGGGGAAACCATCCGCGCCAGCGCCCCAAAAACAAAATCGCCACCGGCCGAAGCCGATGGCGATTGTCTTTACAACAAACCCGGAGCCTTCTTTTTACTTACGCTGCTTTCTCGCTCGCCTGCGCGACCCGCAATATCGTGCTCTCGTCGAAATGCCGGCCCAAAATCTGCAAGCCGATGGGCAACTTTTCTTTGGTCTGGCCGCAGGGCACGGAAATTCCCGGAATCCCCGCCAGGTCCGCGGTCACGGTGTAGATGTCCGCCAGATACATGGCCAGGGGATCGTCCACTTTCTCGCCCAGCTTGAACGCCGCCGTGGGACTCACCGGAGCCACAATGGCATCCACTTTCTTGAACGCCTCTTCGAAGTCACGAGTCAGCAAGGTGCGCACCTTTTGCGCCTTCAGATAGTAGGCGTCGTAGTAGCCCGCGCTCAGCGCGTATGTCCCCAGCATGATGCGGCGCTTTACTTCCGCGCCAAAAGCCTGATCGCGGCTGCGGCGATACATTTCCGAAAGTGTGCGGGCATCGCTCGGCGCGATATCCATAGCGCACGCCGTCAAAGCGGGCCAGGTTCGACGAAGCCTCCGCCGTGGCCACGATGTAGTAGGCCGGAATAGCGTACTTGGTGTGGGGCAGCGAAACTTCCACGATCTCGCATCCCTGCCGGGCCAGTTTCTGGATCGCCGCCTCAATCGCGCTGCGCACTTCCTTATCCAGGCCTTCTCCCAGATACTCCTTGGCCACGCCAATCTTCAATCCGTGCACCGGCTTTTCCAACTCCGCGACGTAGTCCGGGACCGGAATGTCGGCGGATGTCGAATCCATGGGATCGCGGCCGGCAATGGTTCGCAGCACGATGGCCGCATCCTTGACGGTCTTCGTGAGCGGCCCAATGTGATCGAGCGATGAAGCAAAGGCTATCAAGCCGTAGCGCGAGACGCGTCCATAGGTCGGCATTAGCCCGACCACACCGCAAAAAGACGCGGGCTGACGAATGGAACCGCCCGTGTCGGAGCCCAATGTCGCCACCGCCATGTCCGCAGCCACGGCCGCGGCTGACCCGCCCGACGAACCTCCTGGAACACGAGTCAAATCTCGCGGATTGTGCACCGGCTTCCACGCCGAGTTCTCGTTGGACGAACCCATCGCGAACTCGTCGCAATTCAGCTTGCCCAGCACGACGGCGCCGGCGGCTTCGAGACGAGCGACGGCGGTGCAATCGTACGGCGGAACGTAGTTGCCCAGAATCTTTGAACCTGCCGTGGTGCGAACGCCCTTGGTGACCATCACATCTTTGATTGCGACCGGCACGCCGCCCAGCGGCGGAAGCTTCTCGCCCTTTGCCGCGAGCGCGTCCATCTCTGCAGCTTTGGCCATCGCGCGCTCTTTCGAAAGCGTCAGAAACGCGCCAATTTTCGGATCGTCAGTCTCGATCTTGGCGTAAAACGATTCCGCCAGCGCCGCAGCACTGGTCTTGCGCTCCTGCACAGCGGAGCGGGCGGCATCAATTGTGAGCAGGTCGAGATTCACGGGGCAGTCGTTGGTCCAACGACCAACGACGTTTCTTCCTATCTCTCAATCACTTTCGGCACTTTGAAGAATGTTCCGTCGGAGTCGGGAGCGTTTTCCAGGGCTACGTCGTGGGGCAGCGACTTGCGCAAGCCTTCGTGGATATCTTCGCGGCTGGCGTAAGTGAAGCGTTCGCTTCCCTGCTTCGACTGATCCACGCCGTAGCGGTCCGAAACCTGCGCCATGGGCGGGACGTTTGACGTATCCAACTCGTTCAAGCTGTCAATGTGACCGAGAATGGAGTTCAGGTCGCGCACCATGCGCGTGCGCTCTTCCGCGGTCAACTCCAGATTGCCGAGATCGGCCACGTAAGCAACGTCTTTTTCCGTAACTTTCATGCTCTCGTGATTTGTGTGGCGCGGGCGCTCCGGCCCGCGGCCGTGTCCGGAACCACAAACTCAATTCGGGTGACGCTCTCGGCCAGATAGCGGTTGATGACAGCAACATATTGGGGCGCCAGCGCCTGCAACTCAGTTCGCCAGCCTGCGTCGGGAACTTGCACGCGCAGAATACCCTGAGTGAAATCGATGGCCCGGGTGCGTGCCGCTACCGCCTGTCCGCAAGCCAGCGCCCAGGCCTGCAACGGGCCTTGTCCCGCCGGAGCGCGCCGTAAACTGCCGGCAACGATTTTCTCCAGACCTGCGCCGACCTGTTCCATGCCTCGAGTCATCAACGGATCAAATTCTTTGTGGGAGCGAAAAGGATTTTACCACTCTCCCGGCTCTCGCCGGCTGAGGAAAAACTTGCACGCCATATTTTCAGCATAACAATTTGCGCAGGGTAAATGGGACAGGCAGAGAAAGAATATATTTCTTTTGACTTCAACCGTTTGAGGACAAATGAGAGCCCGGCGGGCCTTGACAGCCTGTCGCCGTCCCGTCAGTTCCCGCCCGAATGGTCGCCCTGGCGGGGAAATTCTCGCCTCACGTACTCCAGCGCGCTGTCTTTCGACTGCAGACGCCCTTCGAGCTGGGCATCCTCGACCTGCGAAAGAATTTCCTTGAAGCGCGGCCCGGGCTCGTACCCGGCCGCAATCAGGTCATCGCCGCTGATGAGCGATGCAGGCCGAATTGTTTCCGGGGGAATCGAGGCGATTCTCTGGCGGGTGAAGTTGTAGGAAGTCAGGTCGCAATGGCTAGCCTGGCAGTCCAGCCGGTGCAGTTCGATGTGCTGCTCAAACTCGGGCATGCGCACAAATCTCTTGAAGGTGGAGTCCTTCATCTGCGGCACGTGCGAGAAACGCATGTGGTTGGCCACCAGGGCCAGGATTTGCTCAGTGTCGTCGTTGGCAAACCGCAAACGTCGGCAGATCGATTCCGCCATCTTTACGCCCACGTCCACGTGACTGTCAAAGCGAATGCGGTCTGGGGCCACGCGGAACGTGGGAGGCTTCCCGACATCATGCAGGAGCGCGCCCCATGCCAGAGTCGCCGGGCAGGGATGCGGCAGTTCCTGGAGCAGCAGCAGGGTGTGCACAAAAACGTCGCCTTCAGGATGAAATTCCGGCGGTTGCTGCACGCCTTTCATCGCCGAAATCTCCGGCAGGACTTCGCGGAGCAGGCCAGTTTCGTCGAGCAGCAGGAAGGCCTGGCGGGCGCGGCCCTCGGTGAGCATTTTGGTCAATTCATCGCGTACTCGCTCACGTGAGACTTGACTGATTCCGGCCGCCAGCTTTTGGATGGCAGCAAACGTCGCGGGCTCGATGCTGTAGCCGAAGCGGGCGGCAAAGCGCACCGCTCGCAGCATGCGCAGCTTGTCTTCTGAGAAGCGTAGCTCAGGATCCCCGATGGCGCGAATGATTCCGGCCTCGAGGTCTTTGCGGCCGCCGACAAAATCCAGCACTTCATTCTTGACGGGATCGAGCAGCAGACCGTTGATGGTGAAGTCGCGGCGCTGCGACATCTTCCCGAGCGCTCTTGCTGAAACGTACCTGGTCGGGATGGCGGCCGTCGCTGTAGCCGATGTCACTGCGGAAGGTGGCGACCTCAACTGTGTGGTTCGCCTCGTCTCTGAGCGGGACCAGCACGACTCCGAACTGCGCGCCCACCGCGTAGGTTTCGGGAAAGATCTGCATGACCTCGTCGGGCGTGGCGTCGGTGGCAACGTCGTAATCGGTGGGTTCGATACCGAGCAGAAGGTCGCGGACGCAGCCGCCTACGAGGTAAGCCTGATGGCCATTTTCGCGCAGAGTACGAACAATCTGCTCGGCGAAAGCTCTGGTCTCAGACATTCTGCTTACACCAAAGTCGCCCTGCGGGCGACCGGACAGCCGAGCGCGGCGGTCCCCACGTGATTTGGGATGATTCAGACATTCCATTCCTTGCGCAACCGCTCGCGTTCGGCGTCGCTCAATCCGAACCATGATTCGGCCACGTCGCGGACGCGCTCGAGCGCGGCCTGCATCTCCGCGTGCTTGCGTTCGAGTTCCTCCGCATCTGCGTCCGGCGAAACCGGGATCAGCGGGGCGCTCACGATCACCGCCCGCGAGAAGGGATGCGGAATCGCCATCAAATCCCAGGCTTTTTCCAGGGTGTGCGCTTTTTCGACTCCAATGTGAAAAACGTAAATAGGCCGGCCGGTCTTGCGGGCCAGCATCACCGGTCCGGGTTTGGCCACATAGCGCGGGCCGCGCGGGCCATCGATGGTAAACGACGAGTCCACGCCTTCTTCCATGCGCCGCGCCATCACCGCGAGTCCGCGCAGGCCTCCGCGAGTGGAACTGCCCTGAGCGGTGGAAAAGCCGAAGTGCTCGATCACGCGGCGCGTCCACTGGCCGTCGAAGTTAGTAGTGTTCATCACCACCACGCCCCGGTTGCGCCAGTACCAGGTGGCGGAAATGATGCAGCGATGCCAGAAGGCGGAAACCACCGGCACGCCCCGGGCGCGCGATTCCCGGTAGTGATGCATGCCCACTTCTTCGAAGCGCAGAGTGGGGCCGAGTGCACGAATGACGGCGATGACCGCCGCGGCGATGACCGGGATCTGCAT
The DNA here is from genome assembly GCA_963699935.1 of Terriglobia bacterium. Lineage (GTDB taxonomy): Bacteria > Acidobacteriota > Terriglobia > Terriglobales > Acidobacteriaceae > JAIQFF01. Next base: position 795,769 of record CAVOVU010000002.1, on the reverse strand, counting down.
CCGCCGCCAGCGCGAGAGTTCGGGCAGGCGGGTATCGTAGAGCGAACTGACCGGCTCAGTGGCGGGTGGCACGCTCGGGCTCTCACTCGACATCATGCATATTGTAGCCGCGCTGCAAGCCAGCGGACACAAGCCTTGATGGGGAACGGGCGTCCCGCCCACAGGGCACGGTCCGTGCATGACGGGCGGGACGCCCGGCCTCCATCCTTGTTCGTGATTTAAACTGGAGACCATGGCTGGCGCCTACATTCTCGGCATTGAAAGCTCCTGTGATGAGACGGCTGCGTCGGTCGTGTATTCGGGCGAGAGAATGGTTTCGAACGTCATCTTCTCGCAGATCGCCGCGCACCAGCCTTATGGCGGAGTGGTTCCCGAGCTGGCATCGCGGGAGCATTTGAAGGCGATTGTGCCCGTGGTCCGCCAGGCTCTGGCCGATGCCGGACAGACCTACCAGTCGATCGACGCGCTGGCGGTCACGCAGGGGCCGGGACTGGCCGGAGCACTGCTGGTCGGAATCGGATACGCCAAAGCGCTGGCCTTCGCGCTCGACAAGCCCCTGATCGCAGTCAATCACCTCGAAGGACACATTCATGCCGTCCTGCTCGAAGAACGCCAGAAGGACAATCGCGAGATGATTTTCCCGGTGCTGGCTCTGGTGGTTTCGGGCGGGCACACTCATCTTTACCTGGCCGAGCAGCGGGAAGAACACTGGTCGTACCAGAACATCGGGCACACCCGCGACGACGCTGCCGGTGAAGCCTTCGACAAGGTTGCGAAGTTATTGGGGCTGGGATATCCGGGCGGCCCCATTATCGACCGGCTGTCCACTCACGGCGATCCCACGGCGGTGAAGTTTCCGCCCGCACAGCTCAAGCACCGGGACCGGAGGGACAACGACAAGAGCGACGGTACCGAAGTCCCGCGCTTTGATTTCTCCTACAGTGGAATCAAGACCGCAGTCTTGCGCTACGTCGAAGTCCACGAGATGCGGGCTTCGATTGAGGCCCGACGAAAGGCGTTGAGCACGATCGAGAAGCCCAAGCTCGAAGACTTCCTTCTTCATACCGACCGCAAAACGCTCGATCTGGTGGCGTCATTCCAGCGGGCGCTGGTGAGCGATCTGGTCATGAAGACCCTGGCTGCGGCACGGGCCTGCAACGCCGCCACGCTGTTCGTCACCGGCGGCGTGGCCGCGAACAATGAATTGCGCCAGCGCTTTGAGCAGGACGCCGCCATGGAAGGCCTGCCGGTGTATTTCCCTTCGCGTCCTCTCTCGACCGATAACGCTGCCATGATTGCAGCCGCAGCCTATCCTAAATTTCTTGCCAGAGAGTTCGCTCCCATGGATTTCTCGGCGGAGGCAGGGATGGCGTTGCGGTAAGGCACTTGGCAATTGGCACTTAGCAATTAGCCAAACTTTCGTGGCCATCGTTATGAGAAGAGACCGCAGCAGGGTTGGGCTAAGTGCTAAATGCCAAATGCTAATTGCCGCCTTACCCCTGCTTCCCTGCAGCTTTGACTTTGGTGACGCGGCTTCCGAGAAGGGCTTCCAGCGCCTTGCTGAGCTGCGCTTCGATGTCGATGTCTTTGAAAATGGCGAAATTGGCGCGGTGTTCCTGGGCATCGAAGCCGCTGTTTTTTCCCGCCACGATGACGATCGGGATATCGGCGGTTTCGGGCCGCGCCTTGAGCGCCGTGATGAGTTCGGTGCCGCTCATCTTTGGCATTTGCATATCGGTGATGATGATGTCGGGATGAATCCGCTGGGCGATGGGCAGCGCTTCTTCGCCGTTGGTTGCCGACTCCACGCTGTAACCACGCTCCTCGAGAAAACGGCACACGGTGTGCCGGATCAGCATGGAATCGTCCACTACCAAGGCCACAAGCGGACTCTGATTTTTCGCGGACAAGATAATCCCCGGGCGACAGTAACAAATTGTTATGGCCGCAACAACAGGAAAGGCCAGGAGCAGGGTTACCTTTGTCACGCTTCCATGTAGCGCCGGCGCCCCGCCGGCTGTCGCCAGGACTTCCTGCCCTCGCAGCCTCGGCCATGTTGATGAAAACAGCAGCCGGGGAATTACGATTCGTTGGGAAGCTTGGTGTCCTCGATGACCATGTCCTTGAATTCGCTGGATTCGAAGATTTCGCCGCATTCCTTGCATTCAACGAATTCAGAGTCTTCTTCGCGGGCCACGATTTGGACGCGCGGGTGCTTACACGGCGGCATGTTGCTTTTCTTATCGGGGAGTTCGGACGGCGGGGATGGAGTCATAAATCCGGGTGCTGGTTCCCTGTCAACGGCCGGGGATTTCGCCGGAAATTGGCGGTATTTTAGACCGCCTTCCCCAGATGTCAAGCCCCTCCGTGATCTTTTGAGTCATATCCAGAGAAACGGTGTAGCCCGGCCCCTTCAACCAGGGAACAGAACGGGGTCAGGTTACTCCACCCTGGAGCGATTCGCCGCAATCCTCCGCAACTCAACGCCAGTTTGTGACCATTGCCTGTAAGGGGTTGCATTTGAGCAGCTTGGCGTCTAATATAGACATATCCGACTGAAAAGGTCGGATTTGCCGACCATGCTCAAGCTGACCAAGAAGGCGGATTACGGGTTGATGGCCATGAAGCATCTGGCCGAGCACGGCGAACGCGGAGCCTGCAGCGCCAAGGATGTAGCGGACGCCTACGGCATCCCCCAGGAGGCGCTGGCCAAGATTCTGCAGCGGCTGGTCAAAGCCGGGTTGCTGCATTCGCAGCACGGGACCAACGGCGGTTACACGCTGGCTCGCGATCCGGGAATGATTTCGGCGTTCGAAGTGATCCGGGCGATTGATGGCCCGCTCTTCATTACTTCATGCGTAACCGTGCGCGGCGAATGTGACCAGAGCGACCGTTGCAGTATCCGCGAGCCTTTGCGGCGGGTCAGCCACGGAATCGAAGAGCTGCTGCGGAGCATCACTATCCTGGAGATGAAAGAAGAGTCGGCCCATGACGGCGACAGGGCCGGCCATGACAAGGTCCGCCACGACAAGGCGAAGAGCGCAACCGAATTCGTAACCATTGGATAAGCAGGTTCTGAGGAGAGCAATTATGAGCACCGATGTAAAGACCATCCCCCAGGGGACAAATGGACACCCCGAGACCCAGGAGCAGCGCACTGCCGCCAACGGCGTGAAGCTGCCCGGTGTACATGGACAACCACGCCACCACGCCCATGGATCCCCGGGTGCTGGAAGAAATGCTGCCCTACTTCATGGAGAAGTTCGGCAACGCGGCCAGCCGCAACCACTCGTTCGGCTGGGCGGGCGAAGAAGGCGTCGAGACCGCGCGCGAGCGCGTGGCCAAGCTGATTGGCGCGACTCCCAAAGAAATCATTTTCACTTCGGGCGCCACCGAAAGCGACAACCTCGCCATCAAGGGCGTGGCCGAGATGTACCGGGAAAAAGGCAACCACATCATCACCGCCGTGACCGAGCACAAGGCCGTGCTCGATACCTGCAAGCGCCTGGAGAAGTACGGCTACCGCGTCACCTACATGCCGGTGCAGAAAGACGGCCTGGTTGATCTGGAAGAGCTGAAGCGCGCCATGGATGACAAGACCATCCTGGTGACCATCATGGCCGCCAATAACGAAATTGGCGTGGTGCAACCGGTGGCGGAAATCGGGAAGCTCTGTCGCGAGCGTGGCGTGATCTTCCACACCGACGCCACCCAGGCCGTAGGCAAGATTCCGATTGACGTGAACAAGATGAACATCGACCTGATGTCGATCTCGGCCCACAAAATGTACGGGCCCAAGGGCGTCGGCGCCCTGTACGTGCGCCGCAAAAATCCCCGGGTACAGATTTCCGCCATCATTGACGGCGGCGGTCACGAACGCGGCATGCGTTCCGGGACCCTGAACGTCCCCGGAATTGTTGGGCTGGGCAAGGCCTGCGCCATCGCTTCGGAAGACATGGCGAAGGAATCGTGCACGCTGGCGGGTCTGCGCAACCGGCTGCGCGACCGCATCATGGGCCGGCTGGACGAGGTTTACGTTAACGGATCCATGGAGCATCGGCTGCCCGGCAATCTGAATATCAGCTTTGCCTACGTCGAAGGCGAGTCGCTGCTGATGGGCATCAATGACATCGCAGTTTCGAGCGGATCGGCGTGCACCTCGGCGACTCTGGAGCCGTCATATGTATTAAAGGCTCTAGGAACAGGAGACGATCTGGCGCACAGTTCGATTCGCTTCGGCATCGGCCGCTTCAACACCGAAGCCGAAGTGGATTACGTGGCCGACCGGGTCATCGAAACGGTGGAACGGCTGCGCGAGCTTTCGCCGCTGTACGAGATGGCGAAAGAGGGCGTGGACTTGAAGAGCGTCAAGTGGGCGGCAGAGTAAGTTTCGCGCCGCGAAGCGGCAGAATGGGTTTGGCAGCCCTGAAAGGGCGAAAGAAGGGTTGCACCGCGATCCGCTTCACCGGAGGGGAAAGGGGTCCTTCGACTCCGTTGATCGGTTGCAAAGCAACCGATCAAGCTGCGCTCAGGATGACACGAGCTTAATTTTTCAGGAGAGGGTCAAAAATGGCATACAGCGACAAGGTACTCGATCATTATTCAAACCCGCGCAACGTGGGCTCGATGGACAAGAACAGCAACGAAGTCGGAACTGGTCTTGTCGGCGCGCCGGAGTGCGGCGACGTGATGAAGCTGCAGATCAAAGTCAATCCGCAGACCAACATCATCGAAGACGCGAAGTTCAAGACTTTCGGCTGCGGCTCCGCCATCGCATCGTCTTCCCTGGCCACCGAATGGGTGAAGGGCAAGACTGTCGATGAAGCGCTGCAGATCAAGAACACCGAGATCGTGAAAGAACTCGCGCTGCCTCCGGTAAAGATTCACTGTTCGGTGCTGGCGGAAGACGCCATCCGGGCGGCGATTCATGACTGGAAGGCCAAGCAGGGCGCGGCCAAGCCGGTGGCTGTCGAAGCCAAATAAGTCGTTAGCTGTCAGCCGTCGGCTCTCAGTAACAGCCGACGGCGTATTGGGAGCTCATCTATGGAACCACTAACGGAAGAAACAACCAAGCCGGCGGCCCCGGCCAAGGGCGGCGTCAAGGTCACGGACAAGGCGCTGGCGAAAGTGCGTTCGGCCATCGTCAAGGAAGGCATTTCGCCCGAAACAGGGCGGGCTGCGCCTGGGAGTGCAGGGCGGCGGGTGTTCCGGGCTGAGCTATAACATCCGCTTCGATACCCAGCCCCGCGAGCGCGACCGCATCTTCCAGTTCGGCGATGTGCGCGTGTTTGTCGATCCGAAATCGTTTCATCTATTTGAACGGCATGGTGCTGGATTATCAGGAGACTCTGATGCAGCAGGGATTCGTGTTCGTTAATCCGAATGCATCGAAGTCGTGCGGCTGCGGGACGTCATTCTCAGGGTAATTTTTGTGTGGTTGGTGTGACTTGTGTGGCCGCGGGCGACTCGCCCGCGAGCCTGGAGCAGGCAAGGCCCCCGCGCTCCGCCTTAGTTTTTCCGGTCCCCAGCTGACTGGAAATCCCTGAGAGTTTTTGGCGCGGTATCGCGGGCGAGTCGCCCGCGACCACACAAGCACTGGCCACCGAATTTAGACATGACGATTGATACGTCCAAGACGATCGCAGCAGAGGGCAAAGGCGAAGACACGGCCAGTTGCTGGTCGTGCGGAGACATGCGCGCGGCCCACTTCTGCCACGCCTGCGGCAAGGTGCAGCCGCCACTACCGGTGGACTACTTCTCGTTCTTTGGATTGCCGCGAAAGCTGAATGTGGATGTAGCTCAACTGGAAAAAGAGTTCTACGAACTGAGCCGGAAGCTGCATCCCGACCTTAACGCCCGCGCCGACAAGCGCGAACAGGAGTGGAGCCTGGAGCAAAGTTCGCTGCTCAACGACGCTTACCGCACCCTGAAAGATCCCATCAAGCGCACCCAGTACCTGCTGCGTCTGGAAGGCGTGGAACTCGAAGAGCAATCGAAGACCGCGACCGAGAAGGCGCGTGCCAGCGGCGAAGTGAAGAAACAGATTGTGCCTCCCGACCTGCTCGAAGAAGTGTTTGAGCTGAATATGCAACTCGAAGAGCTGCGCATGAACCAGAAAATGGGCGAAGCCGATCCTGCTCTGGTGAAAGATCTGGAAACGCACAGGGCGCAGTTTGAGAAGAAATACGAAGAGCTGGCGGAAGAATTGCAGGACTCATTGGAGCCAGCTGGGACCAGTGCCTTGACGCCGACACGACGAAGACCGGCGCGCAGCACTGGACCGCATGGTCGATCTGCTGAACCGCCGCAGCTACATCAGGAACCTGGTACGGGACGTGAATGAAGCGCTGGGGAATTGAAGATTGACGGATTTTCGGATTGACGAATTGAAAATCAGTTCACAATTCGTCAATCCGTAAATTCGTCAATCCGCAAATTATGTCAGCTGATCGCATCGTCGGCATCGATCTCGGAACCACCAACTCCCTGGTGGCTTTCATGCAGGGGGACAGGCCGGTCGTGATCCCGGGCGAAGACGGGTTGAACCTGGTGCCGTCCGTTGTGGCGCTGGATGACAAAGACCAGATCATTGTCGGCAACGCAGCGCGCAAATATCTGATTGAGACTCCGGAGCGTGCCGTTTATTCCATCAAGCGCCTGATGGGGCGCGGCATTGAAGATATCCAGCAAGAACTGAAGCTGTTTCCGTTCCAACTGGCCGACGATCTTCAGCCCGGCGAAGTTCTGCGCATCCGGCTGGGCGAGAAGACGTTCACGCCTCCGGAGATTTCCGCCTTCGTGCTGCGCCAACTCAAGCGCAACGCGGAACGATTCTTCAATGCGCCGGTCACGAAGGCCGTCATTACCGTGCCAGCCTACTTCAACGACGCCCAGCGGCAGGCCACGAAGGACGCGGGCCGCATTGCCGGCCTCGAAGTCCTCCGCCTGGTCAATGAGCCGACGGCTGCTTCCCTGGCCTACGGTCTCGATAAAAAGCAGAATGGCGTCGTCGCCGTGTACGACCTGGGTGGCGGCACCTTCGATGTGTCGATCCTCAAATTGCATGACGGAATCTTTGAGGTGGTCGCGACCAATGGCGATACGCATCTGGGCGGCGATGATATCGACAATCTGCTGATCACGATCGCGCTCGACGACATTCGCGGTGACATGGGGCTCGATGTCTCGCGCAACGGCGAAGCCGTGGCCACCATCCGCAAGGCCGTGATCGAAGCCAAGATTGCGCTCTCTTCGCAGCCTGCAACTACGCTCGAAGTTGAACTGCCGGGCGGGCAGCACTATCAACGAGAGATCACACGGGAGCAATTCGAACAACTGATTCAGCCCATCATCGATCGCACGGTCGGCCCCTGCAAGCAGGCCCTGAAAGATGCCGGCCTGAAGCCGGAGCAGATTGATGAAGTGGTGCTGGTCGGCGGGTCCACGCGAATTCCCAAAGTGCGCGCCCTGGTGGAAGAGATGTTCCAGCGCAAGCCGCACACCGACTTGAATCCGGACGAAGTCGTCGCCCTGGGCGCAGCGGTGCAAGCCAATATTCTTTCCGGCGGCTCCGAGGCCACGGAAAACATGCTGTTGCTCGACGTGACGCCTTTGTCTCTGGGCATCGAAGTGGCCGGCGGCGTGACCGACAAGATTATCCTTCGCAACTCAACGATTCCGGCCTCCGCGACTCAGCACTACACCACGCAGGTGGACGGGCAGGCCAATGTCGCCATCCACGTGCTGCAGGGCGAGCGGGAGCTGGCAAAAGACTGCCGCTCGCTGGCCCGCTTCGACCTGAAAGGCATTCCGCCAATGCCGGCCGGAATACCGCGCGTGGAAGTTAAATTCCTCATCGACGCGAATGGCATTCTGCATGTCTCCGCGCGTGAGCAGCGCAGCGGAACGGAAGCGGAAATCGAAGTCCAGCCCAGCTACGGTTTGACCGATGAGCAAGTGGAGAGCATGATTCTCGATTCGTTTGACTCGGCCGAAGAAGACTTCCGTCAGCGCCAGGTGATCGAGGCGCGGAACGAAGCCGGTACCATCCTGGCCGCGCTCGAAAAGGGAAAGAAGAGTCCGGCCTGGGGCCAGCTCACCAGCGCGGAAAAGAAGCGCATCGCCAAGCTGGAAAAAGCTTTGAACGAAGTGCAAGGGTGAAGACGACTATCCGGCGATCCGCAGCGCGATCGACGCGCTCAACCAGGGCACCATGCGACTGGCTGAACTGATGATGGACAGCGCAGTGTCCACAGCCCTCAAAGGCAAGACCATGGACCAGGCCGACATGGGCGAAGGGCCCGGACGCGCCGCACCCGGTGGCCAAAGCGGAATTTGAATAGGACAGTCGTCGGTCGTCAGTTGTCAGTCGTCTAGAACACGCACGCGATCCAAGATTAGGAGCTGTGATGGCGGAAGAAAAAAATCAGGGTTCGGGAACAGCAACCGTTGACGCTCCCGGCGAGAACACGGTCCAGGTCACATTTCTGCCCGAGGGCAAAACCGTGCAGTTCGAACACGGCAAGCTGCATTACAAGGACCACGGCAAACCGGAATCCCTGCTTGACGTTGCCCTGAACAACGGCATCCGGCTGGACCACGCCTGCGGCGGCAATTGCGCCTGCACCACCTGTCACATCTGGGTAAAAGAGGGCGCCGGCAATCTTTCCGAAATGGATGACGACGAAGCCGACCGGCTGGACATGGCTGCCGATTTGCAGTTAAACTCCCGACTCGGCTGCCAGGCCGTGATCAACAAGCCCGGCAAAGTGGTCGTCGAGATTCCGGCGTGGAACCGGAATTACGTTTCGGAAGAACACTAGAACGCAGTCGTTAGTCTTTGGTCGTTGGCCAACGACGAACGACCAATGGCCAACGACGATTCCAAGGAGCAACGCATGCCGAAAGATCTGACCTGGGATGATGCGGACGACCTCGGACTCCTGCTCTCCGAGCAGCATCCTGAAACTGATCCGCTGGCGGTGCGCTTCACGGATTTGCACCGGCTGGTGACGGAGTTGCCCGAGTTCAAGGATGATCCCAAGAAATCGAACGAAGGCAAGCTGGAAGCGATCCAGATGGCATGGCACTCAGAATTTCTCGACCGCACCCAGGCCTAGAAGCCAAACCCGGCGGCTGAAGCCGCGTCTCCCTTAGACTTTTGGTGGCACGGCTGAACAGGCTGCGGAAAAATGCTATTTCAACCAGCCTTCGGGAAGGGCCCGACTTCAGTCGGGCCGCTAAGTCGTCCAGATTGGTTCGCGCTTCAGCGCCTGCGGTGAGCTTCCCTCGACGGCGTTTTCGGCAGCCTGTGAAGCCGTGCCTTCCAACCCGGATTAACCTGATATCTACAATTGTATTTTCCAGCTTCCATTTCCCGGTAGAACTTCTGCAGCACGTAGAACGCCTGCTTGTGCTGTCCCGTATTCGAAACCAATCCCTTGCGGTTGTAGTAATCCTGGGTGCCGGGCAGCAGGCGGCGCGGCGAGTGGAAGTCCATCAGCACCCAGGGCGACATGCCTGCCAGCGATGGAATCTTTTTCAGCATGGTGATCTGGTGCTGGTAAAGATTGGCCTGGTACTCCTCAGTCCAGCGCTCATCGGCTTCGCCATGTCTGCCGTACGGGGCGCTCCGGCGCCGAATTCGCTCACGATGACCGGCTTGTCCCAGGCAAACTTCCACTGCATGCGGTCGGCATCTTCGGGACGTCCTCCATACCAGCCCAGATACTCGTTCAGTCCCAGCACGTCGAGCGTACTCGCCCACGGGATCATTGAGGGCGCGAGTGTCCGGCCCGGCATCGTCAACCCGATTCAGCGCCGAGGTGATCAGGCGAGTCGAGTCCTGCTGGCGCGCAGCCTCTGCAAGCTGGCGCAGAAACGTGGTCCGCGCGGGTTTGACCGGGGTCTCGTTCGAAAGCGACCACAAGACCACCGAAGCCCGATTGTGATCGCGGGCAATCATCTCGTGCAGCTGGCTCTCGGCGTTTTGCAGGGTGGCTGGGTTCTCCCAGTCGATGTCCCAGTAAACCGGGATTTCGGACCACACCATGATTCCCATGCGGTCGGCCAGGCGGGTCATGTTCTCGCTGTGCGGGTAGTGCGTCAGGCGCACGAAATTACAGCCCAGCTCGCGGGCCCAGCCCAGTAGAGTTTCGGCGTCTTGCTGGGTGAACGCCCTCCCGCCGCGGACCGGGGCCTCTTCATGCAGAGCAATGCCGCGCAGGAAAATGGGCTTGCCGTTCAGCAATATTTGAGTGCCGCGAGTTTCAATGGTGCGGAACCCGATGGTATCGTGTACTTTGTCGGCGCCGCTCGACACTACAACGTCGTAGAGCCTGGGATGTTCGGGCGACCATAGCTCGAGCTTGGCGGGAAAGCGGAACTCCGCGCGGCCGGCGGCATCCGTGGTAACGGTCTGTTTGATCTTCGCCTCGGGAATTTCCACCGTGACCTGCTGCGCCGAGCAGGGAACCGCTGAGCTGCACCCAGCCCGAGATCTCGCTGCCCGATCCCTTGGCGAGCTGCACAAGATAATCCTGGATGAAAGTTTCGGGGACTTCCACCAGCATCACGTCGCGGGTAAGCCCTCCGTAGTTCCACCAGTCGGTATTTACAGTGGGGACGGCATCGCGGCGGCGGGCGTTGTTGACCTCCACGACTACGAAGTTTTCGCCTTCACGAATCTGATCGGTGACTTCGAAGTTGAAAGGCGTGAATCCGCCTTCGTGTTCGCCCAGGGCCTGCCCGTTGAGATAAACGCGGGTGAAATAGTTGGCGGCCCCGAAATAGACGAACACGCGCGTGTGTTCCCGCTTGTGGTAGGAAAACGACTTCTTGTACCACACCGGGCCCTCGTAAAAGAACAGTTCCTTCTTCTGCGAGTTCCAGTCGCCGGGAACGTTCAGAACATCGGACTTGTCGAAATCGTATTCGAGGAGCTCGTGTTTGTCTTTGGCTTTGGCGTTCAGGTAGAAGCGGGCGTTCAGGCCGGTTTCGTAAGGATCGACGATGGCCTGCCATGCGCCATTCAGGCTGATGGTGGTGCGGTTGGGAACGTTGTTGACGAGCGCCGCAGGATTCGCGGCTGCATAGCCAAACGCGGTAAGCACCAGCAGCAGGAAGAGAAGACGTTTCATAGGCAGTCTCGCAAGTGCGGAATCTTAGTGAGGGCGAGCGAGGGTGTCAAACCGCGGCACATTCTTACGGATCGGGCTTGCGCTAGCCCGTGTCTGTGGTCGCGAGCCTCTTCCACGCTGGCTTCGCGCAAAAACTTGGCGGCTTCTTCCGGCGGCGTGGGATTGATGTAGAAACCGGTGCCCCACTCGAAGCCCGCCGTCTTGGTCAGCTTGGGCATGAACTCAATATGCCAGTGGTAGTGGTCGTTGGTTGGGTCCTGCACCGGCGAAGTGTGGATGACCAGGTTGTAGGGAGGATTGTCCAGCACCCGCTCCGCCTTGGTGAGCAGCGTCTTCAGCGCCCGGGCCAGATTCTCAAACATGTGAGTAGAGGAATTCTCGAATGCCGACTCATGCTGTTTGGGAAGGATCCAGGTCTCGAATGGAAAGCGGGGCGCGTAGGGAGCGAGAGTGATGAAGTCGGTGTTCTCTGCCACCACGCGGGTGCCGGTCTCGGTTTCCTGGCGAATCACGTCGCAGAACACGCAGCGCTCTTTGTAGATGTAGTACTGCTTGGCGCCTTCGATTTCTTCACTCACGTAGATCGGAAGAATGGGCAGCGCTATCAGCTGCGAGTGCGCGTGCTCCAACGAGGCTCCGGCAGCTTCTCCATGATTCTTGAAAATCAGGATGTACTTGAAGCGGCGGTCCTTCTTGAGGTCGAGAATGCGGTCGCGAAATGTCCAGAGCACGTCTTCAATGCGCTTGGGTGGAAGATTCGCCAGGCTGGCGTTGTGGTCCGGAGTCTCGATGATGACCTCGTGCGCTCCAATGCCGTTCATGCGGTCGAACATGCCCTCGGCCTGGCGGTTGAGATTGCCCTCGATGCCGAGTGCCGGGAATTTGTTGGGAACTACGCGCACCGTCCAGCCCGGAGTATCGCGCTGCGGCGGAGGTCCGCCGTTGGGATTGGGACGGTACGCTTGAATTTCAGGCGGTGTCTTGGATTCGTTGCCATAACAGAAGGGGCAGAAACCGCCCTTGATTTTGACGGCTTCGCGAGCGAAGTCGGTGGGGCGTTTGGCGCGGTCGGTCGAAATGATGACCCAGCGGCCGACGATGGGGTCCTTGCGAAGCTCAGGCAATTACTGGAATCCTTTCCGCGGTCCACAACCAGCCGCGCGAAGCGAATGAAGGTATTTTACGCCTCGAGGTGAACGTTCCGGAACAGTTCGATCTGCGGCTGGCCAGTGGGCTGATCGTAGTACACGGTGATGATTTCCAGGCACCACGGGCAGGAAGCCGGCAGATGGCGCAGGTATTCACGGGCCACGGCGAGAAGTTCCCGGCGCTTGTCCCGGTCAACGGCGGCTTCGGCGGGCTTCACATCGCGGGTGGTGCGGGTCTTGACTTCGACAAAACATAGGATGTCCTGGTGCCAGCCGATCAAGTCGATTTCGCCGCGCCGGTTGGGCGCGCGGAAGTTCCGGGCGACCATGGTGTAGCCGTTTCTCCGAAGATAGAAGTAGGCGTCTTCCTCGCCTCGCCTACCGGTGCGGAGGTGTTCAGCAACGTTGTCCGGCGGCAAGGTCCGGCGGGCGATCCAGTCAAGGATGCGAATCGTGGCGTGCGTAAGGCGGCCGGAAAACATGGTTGTTGTAGCGCCGGCGTCCCGCCGGCTGTGCGGCGGGCATCTTGCCCGCAGTTCGGACGCGCTGCGTGTACACAGTGTAGGTTGCGGGGATCAATAAAAGCTGTGACGGACGTCACACGCTGCCCAACTTGCTGGTGGTCTTTGCGCGCCCGCAGCCGGTCCATGGATATCTATGTCGTCAGGGCGCGGGAAGGGCAGGATGTCCGCCCGACAGCCGGCGGGACGCCGGCGCTACTTTGCTTCACTGGTGGTCTTCGCGGGCGCGCAGCCAGTCCAGAAACATCTGTTCAATGGGCTTGTCGTAAGTCATCAGGACATGGCGGACGGTATGGCCGCTGACGAAATGGCATACCTCTTCGGCAAGGTTCTTGGCATGATCGCCCGCGCGCTCGAGCGACTGGGTCATGAAGATGACCTGCAGGCTGGCATGACGCTGCTGGTTTTCCGGGTTTTCGATGTGACGCAGAAAGATCAGATTGCGCAGGCGGTCGATCTCGGCGTCGGCGCGCAGCACGTCAACCGCTTTTTTAACGTCGCGAGTGGAAAAAGCTGTACCGGCGTCGGCCAGCATTTTCTCCAGCACCGTCGCCATGTGGGTCAGGTCGCGAATGTCCTGCGGATCGATGCGGGCACAAACTGCTTGTGCGCTTCCGGCAAAGCTGAGCAGCAGGTCGCCGATGCGCTCCAGGCTGATCATGAACTTCATGCAGGCCAGCAGCTCGCGCGCTTCCGCATCGCTGACCTGAGTGACCACCTGGGTCACTCCGGCATCGATTTCCATGTCCAGGCGATCGAGTTCCTTTTCGCGGTCACGAAGAGTATTCAACAGCGGACAGGATGCGGTGGCTATGCCCTCGGCGGCCGTGGCAGCCGCTTCCTTGGCGACCTGGCAAGCCTCAACCGTGCGCTTCACCAGATAGCTATAGGGAGATTCCGGCTCCGGGCTCCTGAAAATCGCGGTACTCATGCGCGCGCGCCTCCCGGCGACCCTGACCGGCCGCACCATCTTCAGTCTGGTTCCGCTCTTTCTGATATGGATGGCCACTACCGGAGGATAGGTTGTTTTGCCAACAGTTTGGTTAACAGGACGTAAATTTATGGCGCTGCTCGCGTGGGGACAGCCGCCCTCGGCTGTCCAGCGGAGCGAAGCTCCGCAATTTGGAGGACGGGCGTCCCGCCCGTCCCGGGATCAAACTTCACGACAACTATTGTCTTCAATCCCGACGTGCGGGGACGCCCGTCTCCACCCGCTTCTAACCCAGCGGCAGGGTAAACAGGAAAGTCGAGCCGTGGTTGAGTTCGCTCTGGGCGCGAATGGAGCCGCCGTGGGCCAGCACGATATGTTTGGCGATCGCCAGTCCCAGCCCCGTTCCTCCCGATTCGCGCGAGCGCGCCTTGTCCACCCGGTAGAAGCGCTCGAACAGGCGGGCCAGGTGCTCGGAGGGAATGCCGGGACCGAAATCCTGCACATAGAATTCAACGCCCCCTGCGACCGGCCTCGCCCCCAGAATGATCTTTCCCCCTGACTGGGCGTATTTCAAAGCGTTGTCCACCAGATTGGAAAAGACCTGATGAATCGCCTCGGGATCGGCCCCCACCCGGACCGCGGCATGGTCTTCGACGATCAATTCCACGTTTTGGGTCCGCGCAATTTCGCGAAAGCTCTGTACTGCTTCCTGCAGCAGGTCCGCGGGAGCGGTGGATTCGATCTCGAAACGCTGCTCGCCGGATTCCACTCGCGCCAGAGTGAGCAGATCTTCGGTGAGGCGCGACATGCGCAGCGCGCTCTTGCGGATAATCTCGAGGAACTCGCGGGAATGGTCGTTGCCCGGCGCGCTGTCCAGCAGGGTTTCGGTATAGCCCTGAATGGAAGTCAGCGGCGTGCGCAATTCGTGCGAGACATTGGCGATGAAGTCGCGACGGGTCTTCTCCACCCGTTCCGTCTCGGTCAGGTCGCGCAGGACCGCCACGGCGCCGCCGCCGGGCATGGGCGCGGCGGTCACGTCGAAGGTGCGTCCCGGGGCGATGGACCCGGCCCGGGCGGTAAATACTTTTCGCGCTTCACTCGCGCCCCGCACCGCAGTCAGGAAATCAGGGTCGCGAACCGTCTCCACCAGGAGGGCGTTCTTGCGGGTGTGTTGCGGAACCAGTTTGTCCATGGTCTGGTTGGCCCACTGCACGCGATCATCGGCGCTGACGGCAATGACGGCGTCCTGCATGCTGTTGAGCACGGTCTCGAGCTGGCGCTGGCTGTGCTGCAATGCGGCAAAACTTTCTTCCAGGTGGCGGGCGGTTTTGTCCAGCGAGGCGGCCACCTGTCCGATTTCGTCGCCGGAAGTTTCCTCGATGCGCGCCGCCAGGTCTCCGGCGGCGATTCTGTCGGCAAACCGCACGATGCCCTCCAGGCGGCGGGCCGTGGCCTGAGCGGCGATGGCTGAAATGATAAGCGCCACCAGCAAGGCCAGCAGCGTGCCCTTCCAGGCATGAAGCGGGAAATTGAAGATCGCCGCCACCCCAATCACCAGGACGAAGGCGCCCAGCAATTTGAAAAATATCCGTTTCCTCACTTCGGGGCCTCGAAGCGGTAGCCAGCCCCCCTCACCGTCTTCAGGTAGCGGGGATTTTCAGGATCAGGTTCGATTTTTTCGCGAATGCGGCGCACGTAAACATCCACCGAACGGGGCGTGACGTACGCGGTGTCGCGCCACACCGAATCCAGCAACTGATCGCGGGTAAATACGCGGCCGATGTGACGGGCAAAATAGTCGAGCAGCCGGAACTCAGTGGCGGTCGTGGTCACCAGGTTGCCGCTCACGGTCAGCGTCATCGCGCCGGGATCGATTTCGATTTCACCGATTTTCACCGGCCCCTGCGACAAGGGCCGCTCGAACCGGCGCAGCACCGCCTTGACCCGCGCCACCAGTTCGCGCGGACTGAACGGCTTTGGGATGTAGTCATCGGCGCCCAGCTCCAGGCCGAGAATGCGGTCCGCCTCGCCGCTCTTTGCCGTCAGAAAGATGACCGGAGTCGCAGCCAGAGCAGGGATCTGCCGGATCTGGCGGCACAGCTCGAGGCCGTCCTTGCCCGGGACCATGATGTCGAGAATGAACAGCGCCGGACGCTGCCGTTCGGAATCGCTGATCACGGTGTTTCCGGTGGAGAACACTTTCACCGCGAAGCCATCCGCTTCCAGATGATGCCGCACCAGGCGGGAAATGTCCGGATCGTCTTCGACCACAAAGATGCTGGGTTTCATGGCAGGTATTGTAGCGGGCGGGCCTGTGGGAGACCTAGTCTGGCGGGATTGGCCCCGTTTCTCCAACCCAGACGTCATCCTGAGAGGCTTCAGTCTCGAAGAGCCTGCCTGGGTATGCCATCCGCCCCTAACGTTCCCATGTCATCTTGAGCGGAGTGAACGAACTCGCGTGCGAGTGCGTTCACCTAGTCGAAAGACCTGTTGTTCGCTTCGCCATCGATGCGTCCGGGGGCGCGTGAGAGTTATGGCTCCGCGGCGGGGCGTCGGCGGAAAGCAGGTCCCTCGACTCCGAAGGATTGTTCGCAAGCGAACAATCCTTCTTCGCTCGGGATGACAGAGCATTGTGTGCGGGCGGCGTTCATACATCCTCCACTATCGGCCGCGGGCTCCTCTAGGAGATGTCCCCATCTCGATCATCAGGTTTCCGGAGCGATCTGTTCGGAAACTCATGCCGGGAGGAACCACCGTGGTCGCGCTGTACTCCGTTATTACGGCGGGGCCGGAGTATTTCCTGCCAGCCGGCAGGGTATCGCGGGAATAGATTGCAGCCGCGAACTTTTTGCCGGAGAAAAACACTGCGGCACGATTCGGGAAACTCCTGCCGGGCTCCGCCCGGCCAGGACGGGCGGGGGCGCCCGTCCCCACGTGGGCTCGGGTCTGATGGGATTTGATTGTGGCCCGCAGGCGCAGGGTCACCAGTTCGACGGCGCGTGCCGGATAGCTGTAGCCGTAGCGGCGCTGGTGCTCACTGCGAAAATCCCGGATCAGGGAACGGGTGAATGGGACATTCAATTC
Source organism: Terriglobia bacterium (assembly GCA_963699935.1). GTDB lineage: Bacteria > Acidobacteriota > Terriglobia > Terriglobales > Acidobacteriaceae > JAIQFF01. The sequence goes on along the minus strand of CAVOVU010000002.1, from coordinate 778,947 downwards.
GTATCCCTGGCCCTGGTAGCGGACGTCCACGCTGAACTGGTATTTGATCGCGCCCGTCCATTTTTCGTCGCGGAAATCTTTTTCGGCACGGCGGCGCAGTGCGGCGAACTCGCGTTCCAGCCGGTCTTTTTCCAGTCGATCGCTTGGAAGCTTGTCCGCAACCCGCCAGAGCACCGTGCGGGAATAATCCTTCACTACGTCGCTGACCAGGATTCCGAAAGCCGAGAGGGCCCCGGGCAGGGCGGGAACAATCACGCGCGGGATGCTGAGCGCCTCCGCCAGTTCGCAGGCATGGAGGCCGCCCGCGCCGCCGAAGGCGACCAGCGTGAACTCCCGCGGGTCGTATCCGCGCTCGATTGAGACCACGCGTATGGCCTTCTCCATGGTGGCGTTGACCACGCGGACGATTCCAGCAGCGAATTGCTCCAGGGTAAGCTTCGACCCATGCCGCTTGAGCCACTCCGCGACCAGGCGGCGTGTGCGCTCGAGATCGAGAGTGAAGTCGCCGCCCAGAAAACGCTGTGGCTGCAGCCGGCCGAGAAGCAGGTTGGCATCCGTCACCGTGGGCTGCGTGCCGCGGCCGTAGCAGATCGGACCGGGATCGGCTCCGGCAGATTCGGGCCCGACGCGCAACGCTCCGCCGGCGTCGAAGCGCGCGATGGAGCCTCCCCCGGCGCCTACAGTATGTATGTCGAGCATGGGAACGCCGATGGGGAAGCCTGCAATCTCAGCCTGGCTGCTGGCCCGGGTTTCGCGGTCAACCAGCGCAACATCGGTGGAAGTGCCGCCCATGTCGAAAGAGATGATTCGGTCGAAGCCGCTGCGGCGCGCCATGGCGGCGGCGCCTACGACGCCCCCTGCCGGCCCGGAGAGCACGGTTCGAACTGGTTCGCGCGCTGCGGAAGCGAGAGCCGTGATCCCGCCACTCGATTGCATGACAAAGATGCGGCATTAGACCGGCGATCGAGGTTTTCCAGATAACGCTGCATGACGGGCTGCAGATACGCGTTCACCACCACGGTGCTGGTGCGCTCGTACTCGCGGAACTCGGGAAGAATCTGGTGCGAGATCGAGAGTGGGACGCCCGAGTTTTTGCAGGGCACTGGCGACGGCATTCTCCGTCTTCGGGTTGGCGAAAGAAAACAGCAGCGAGATGGCAATGGCTTCGGGATGTTTCTGCTGAACATTCTCAGAGAGAGCGATTCAGGTCCTGCAGAGATGGCGCATGCAGAATCTCGCCGTCGCTGGCGGTGCGCTCGTCGATGCCGAAACGCAAATCGGCAGGAACCAGAGGCTCGACGCGATCGAAGAAGAAATCGTAGAGCTTGGGACGGGCCTGGCGGCCGATCTCGATGGCATCTTCAAAACCTGCGGTGGTGACCAGCGCCACGCGCGCGCCCTTGCGCTGCAGCAACGTGTTCGTGCCCACTGTGGTGCCATGCAGAAGGACCGCTCGAGTCACGCGTGTCCGATCTTTTCCAGCGCTTCAACAATCGCCTGCGATGGATCGGCCGGCGTGGAGAAGACCTTGAGCATGCGCACCTGGCCGCGCTCGACCCAGACGCAGTCGGTGAAGGTGCCGCCGGTGTCGATGGCGATGTGAAGGGCTGAGTTCGGGGACGGGCTGGCATGGAAGTCAAAGCAGAAGGGTAACATCCCCGGATGCAACGGATGTTTGAGCTCGAACCGGAAAACCCGCGGGCGCGGGCGCCCGCGCCACACAATCTCCGCTACCCTGATTAGGTCTTGTTCGGGAAGGCCAGCGTCAGCAAAGTCTTCTGCTCCACTTCGTGCGCCTTGGCCGACCCAGTCGCCGGGCTGGCGCTGGCGGAACGCTTTACCGACAGGACGGCACGCTCGCCGGCAATGCGGCGCAGGCGAGGCAGCACGTAGAACAGCGCGCCCATGTTGGCCGGCTCTTCCTGCACCCACACAACTTCCCGCGCTGACGGAAATTGTCCGATCGCCGCTTCAAGTTCTTTCTCCGGGAAAGGATACAGCTGTTCGACCGACACAATCGCGGTCGCCTGGTCGTTCCTCTTCTTGCGTTCGGCGCGCAACTCGTGGCCGATCTTTCCGGTGCAGATCAGGATGCGGGTCGCGTCGCTGACTTCCGTTTCCGGCAATACCGTCAGAAAGCGCTGGTGAGTGAAGTCTGCAATGGGAGACGACGCGTCGGGATGGCGCAGCATGCTCTTTGGAGTGAATACGACCAGCGGTTTGCGCCAGTGCCGCAGGGCCTGGCGGCGCAGCAGGTGAAAATACTGCACTGCAGTCGAAGGCTGGCAGATCTGGAAATTATCGCGCGCCGCGAGTTGCAGGAAACGTTCCGGACGGGCGCTCGAGTGCTCCGGTCCCTGGCCTTCGTGGCCATGGGGTAGAAGCAGCACCACGCCCGAGAGCAGCCCCCATTTATCTTCGCCGGCGCTGACGAATTGATCGATCACCGCCTGCGCCACGTTGGCAAAGTCGCCAAACTGCGCTTCCCACATGACTAACGTCTCGGGATAATCCCGGCTATAGCCATACTCAAATCCCAACACGCCAGCCTCGGATAGGGACGAGTTGTAAATCTGGCAGCGCGCCTGGCCTTCGGCAATGTTTTCGAGCGGAACGTACTCCTGCTCATTTTCGATATCGAGCAGCACCGAGTGGCGCTGGTTGAAAGTCCCGCGGCGGGTGTCCTGCCCCGTCAACCGCACCGGAATCCCCGCCTTCACCAGCCCTCCCAGCGCCAGCGCTTCGGCCATGCCGTAGTCCACCAGGCGCTTGCCCGCGCCCATCTCCGAACGCTGTTCCAGTAACTTCTTGACCTTTGGATGGATATGAAAGTCCGCCGGGTAGGTCGTGAGCTTCGCGGTGATCTCGCTCAGTTCTTCCGCCGAGAGGCCGGTGTCCACTTCATACTCAGGCTTGTAGCGGCCGCCTTTGTAGTCATTCCAGTAATTGGGCAACTCGCGCAGCAGGGGCTTCTTGCGAATGCTTTTTGCTTTTTTCTGGGCTGCTTCCAGCTCTTCCCTGACCTTGGCCACCTGCTCCTGCACGTTCTCCACGCCGATATCTTCGGCGTAAATCTCCCACAGCGGGGGATGATCTTTGATCGCCTTATAGAGCAGCGGCTGGGTAACAGTCGGATCATCCACTTCGCTGTGCCCGTGGCGGCGGTAGCCAATCAGGTCCACGACCACGTCGCCCTTCCAGGTGTAGCGATACTCCAGAGCCAGGCGGCCCACCCGCACGACCGCGTCCACGTCTTCCGCATTCACGTGAAAGATGGGAATCGACTGGCGGCGGGCCAACTGGGCGGAAAAGCGCGACGAGTGCTCCTCGCTGTACAGCGTGGTGAAGCCGAGCAGATTGTTGGCGATGATGTGGATAGTCCCACCCACGGTGTAACCCTTGAGATCGGACAAATTCAGGGTCTCAGCCACGATGCCCTGCCCCGCAAAGGCAGCGTCGCCGTGGACCAGTAAAGGCAGAAATTTCCGCGATCCGTCCTCCCCGTCACGGTCCTGCTTGGCCCGGGTACGGCCCACGGTCACCGGATCCACCGCTTCCAGGTGGCTGGGATTTGAGACCAGGTGAATATGAATTTTCGTCCCCGAGCTGGTCACATATTCCCCGGTCGCGCCCATGTGATATTTCACATCGCCGCTGCCCAGAACGCTGCGCGGATCAACATCCTCAAACCCTGCGAAGATTTCCTCCGGCGAGCGCCTGGCCACCTGCACAATAACGTTCAAGCGGCCTCGATGGCTCATGCCCATCACCAGTTCCACCGCACCCTGTTGCCCGGCCGCATCCAGAATTTCATCCACCAGCGGGATCATGGCGGTCACGCCTTCGAGGGAGAAACGCTTGCTGCCCAGGTAGCGCTGCTGCAGCACCTGCTCGAACAGATCAGCCCGGATCAACTGGTCGAGCACGCGCCCCTGGTCCACCGCGGGCTGGGGCCCTTCCATGCGTTCCTGGATCCAGCGCCGCCGCTCGGGGTCGGTAATGTGCATGAACTCCGCGCCCACGGTGCCGCAATAGATCGCGGCGCGCTTCATCCGCGAGTTCGCCTTCGATCCGCAGGTTGGGATGGGAAACGGGCGGCAGAAATCCCAGCGGATCGAGATCGGCTTCCAGGTACCCATAATGACGAAAAGGTTCGAACACGCGCTCCCGTTCGCCATTCGGGACGTCCAGCACGGCGGTTGCGGCGGATTGACCAGCAGGTTTGGATCGGGTTGCCATATGTCTGCTACTAGAATAACGGATGCGACGGGATGCGTGCTGGATTCGCACCCCCCGCGGGCCGCCGCTCTACTCCGCCGGCGCGGGCTTCCGGGGCAGCGCCTTCATTACCAGGCCATTCAACAAGATCGTGATCACCGAAGCCGTCAGAGTGGCGTGATACATATCGTCGGTGACCAACTGGGCATCGCGGGCCACCCGCACCAGAACATAGGAAAACTCGCCGATCTGCGTGAGCCCCAGGCCAACCAGGAGCGCAGTTCGCGGAGGATAGCGAAACAGCCAGACGATCAGGGCCCAGAGGGCAAACTTTCCAACCATGGTCATGATCGCAATCGCTCCCCACAGCGCAGGCTTGGAGACCAGGATGCGCGGGTCCACCAGCGCCCCGATGGTGACGAAAAACAACGCCACAAACGCATCGCGCAGGGGCGACAGCTTGTCCAGCATTTTGTGAGTCGTTCCCGACTCGCTGACGATCAGACCGGCCAGAAACGCGCCCAGCGCCAGCGACAGCCCCACCGCCTGGGTCACGGCGGCGGTGGCAAAACCCAGCGCCAGCACCACCAGCACATAGAGCTCTTCATTGCCCGCCCTACCCACCCGTTTCATTAACGGCGGTACCAGCTTAGCCGCCACGAACATGACCGGCGTAATAATCAGGAGGGCCTTGCCCAGCGCGACTCCGAGCGCAAGAAAATGGCTTCCCGTGAGGCTGGTCAGCGAAGGCAGCAGGACGGTCAGAACTACGACTGCGAGGTCCTCCACCAGCGTGATGCCGATCATCACGTGGCCGTGGGACGAGCGTAATTCGCCACGGTCCGCCAGCAGGCGGGAGAGCACCATGGTGCTGGCGACGGAAACGATTGCACCCATCGCGATGCCCTGGGGGAGGCTCCAGCCCATCAGCCGTCCCACGCCCATGCCCATGCCGATCGAGAGCAGTATACCCAGCGGCGCTCCGAAGATGGCCACCCACTTCACCTGCAGAAGCTCGCTGAAGGAAAACTCCAGGCCGATCGAGTACATCAGCAGGATGACGCCAATTTCAGCCAGCACTTCGAACTGGTGGACCTCCGACAGGGTCGGACCCGGAGTAAAGGGCCCGATCAGAAATCCGCCGAGAACATATCCCAGGATCAACGGCTGCCGCAGCAACTTGGCCACACTCCCGCCCACGACGGCGGCGCCAAAGACATAGGCGAGATCCCGAAAGAACGTAGTTTCGATGGCCATCCGCGACCCGGTCAGGAATAACCAGTCTAAATGAGCCTGGTGAATTCACAGGCAGGGCGTGCCCATGGAGGATTAACCCCGGAAGATCATCTCCGGAGATGGCTTGTCGTCAACTCAAGATTTGTACTGGTTTCATGCAGCGCCGTCTAACCACAGGCGCTCCCAAAGCTGCACGCCTCCCAATCTGACAATCCCGGTTCGCCTTCTTTTCCTGACGGCGGCGCTTCCCGCCATGCGCACACCCTTCCCCTCCGATGTAGCAAGTAGCAGACGGAACGGTTCTCCAATGGAAAGCACCGCAAGCTCCGACCTCGGCAATGCGCCGATACAGTTGTTGCTGGTGGGGGACAACGACAACTTCCGCTACCTGCGCGAACTCCTGAGCCAGAACGGGGAGGGACACCTGGGGCTGGACCATGCGCGCTCTACCGAAGAGGCGCTGATACGTCTGAGCCAGTGCACTTACGATCTGTTGTTGTGCGAATACAAGCCGGAAGAGGACGCGGCACGGCGCCTGCTGCACGAGTTACGGCGAAACCGTCCGGGCGCGCCTGCGATCTTTCTCAGCGATCACATGGATGAAGTCGCCGTGGAGATGGCGCTGAAAGATGGCGGCGAAGATTTCGCCGCAGCATCCCTGGCAGGTCCGCCCGTGATTCCGGGCAACGTCCGCCATGCCATCGATGTCTATCGCAAGGAACGGCAACGCGAAAAGACGGAGGACACTCTGCGCAAACTATGGCGCGCGGTCGAGCAGTCGGCCGACCTGGTCATGATTACCGATCGCGAGGGTGTGATTGAGTACGTGAACCCGGCCTTCGAGGCGGTCTCCGGCTACACTCCCGGAGAATTAATGGGCCAGACCCCGCGGGTGCTGAAATCCGGCCAGCAGAATGCTGAACTCTACAAGGAGATGTGGCAAACCATTCTCGCGGGCAATGTGTTTCGCTGCACCATGGTGAACCGCAAAAAGAACGGGGACGTCTTCGTCGCCGAGAAAACCGTAACTCCCCTGCGCGACGGTGAAGGCAGGATCACGCATTTTATCTCCAACGATCGGGACATCACCGACCGGCGGCGGCTGGAAAATCAACTGCAGCAGGCCCAGAAGATGGATGCGATCGGCAGGCTGGCCGGAGGCGTGGCCCATGACTTCAACAATCTGCTGATGGTCATCAGTTCCTACGCCGAGCTGATGCTGGATTCGCTGGCGCCCCAGCATCCCCTGCGCCGCAATGTCGATGAGATCCAGAAGGCTTCCCGCCGCGCCGCCGACCTCACCCGGCAATTGCTGGCCTTCGGACGCAAGCAGATGCAGAGCCTGCAACTGCTCGATCTCAACCAGATCATCGAGGACGTCAACAAGATGCTGCCTCGCCTGATCGGAGAAGATATCGAGCTGGTATTCGTTCCCGGAGAAAAACTAGGCAAGGTAAAAGCGGACCCGGTGCAGATCGAGCAGATTCTTATGAACCTCGCCGCCAATGCACGCGATGCCATGCCCAAGGGCGGCCGGCTGGTCATTGAGACCGCAAGCCTGCGGCTGGAGGACGCCTATGTCCAGGAACACTCCATGGTCCCTCCCGGCCCCTATGTTCTGCTGACGGTCACGGACTCTGGATCGGGAATCGCGCCCGAGCATCTGTCCCATATCTTCGAGCCTTTCTACACCACCAAGGAGGAAGGCAAAGGCACCGGGCTCGGCCTGGCCACGGTTTACGGCATCGTGAAACAGAATAGCGGATTCATCTGGGTGTACAGTGAACCCGGCCTGGGAACCACCTTCAAGATTTATCTACCCCAGGCGCGGCAGGCGAAGCTTGCCCTGCAGCCTCCCTTGCTGGTGGAGGGGTGCCCGCGCGGCTGCGAAACTCTGCTGCTGGCGGAGGATGAAGACGCCGTGCGGCAGTCCACGCGGGAATTTCTCAGCCTGAGCGGCTATATTGTTCTGGAGGCCAAGAATGGCACCGAAGCCCTGGCCCTGGCGAGGGCGTACAACGGCGTCATCGATCTGATGATCACGGATGTAGTCATGCCCCAGATGGGTGGAGCGCGGCTGGCGGCAGAGCTGGCGCCAGACCGGCCGGAAATGAGGGTCCTCTTCGTCTCCGGCTATGCCGAAACCACCTTCCAGCACCACGGTGCGATTGACGTAACCACACGCTTCCTGCAAAAGCCCTTCTCCTTGAAGACCATGGCCCGCAAGATCCGCGAAATTCTCGACGAAGCCAAACCCGCCCTCGCCGCAGCCGCCGGTGTCTAGCCTTTGCGACCTTTGCGAAATCCTTTGCGCCCTTTGCGGTTAAAGATTTCTGAATGTGCCCGCCGCGAACTGTTTCCCGCAGCTCCATCCCTCGTATAATTGCCTGCCGGATCCCCAATGAACCTCCCAGCCGCGCTCATCCCTGCCTGCAGAAAGTCAACCCCGTGACGGCTGCGGCCCTGGTGTGGCATGTGCTGCTGGGAATCGCGCTCCTGGGCATCTTCAGCTCTACAATTTTTCTGTTGATGGCCCTGATGGCGGCGGTCCGATGGCGTCGCGGCGCGCGCGCAGCCCGGCAGTCGGCCACTGCAACCCCCGAGTCTTCGCTGCCCGCCGTCACCATTTTCAAACCGGTGCACGGCATGGAGGCCCAACTTGAGGAAAATCTGGAAAGCTTCTTTCAGCAGGACTACCCTGCGTTCGAAGTTGTGTTGGGGGCCCGCGATGCCGCGGACGCAGGCTTGCTGCTCGCGGAGAAGATATGCCAGCGATATCCGCAAGTCAGGAGCCGGATCGTCGTCTCAGGCCCGCCCACCTGGCCCAATGCCAAAGTCTTCTCTCTGAGCAAGATGATTCCCGGCTCGGCCAACGATTATTTCGTGATCAGCGACAGCGATGTGCGGGTCTCCCCGGATTTTCTGCGCCAGGTGATTCCAGCGCTGCTCAATCCGGCAATCGGCCTGGTGACCTGCCCCTACCGGGGCGTGACGGCGGGTGATTTCTGGTCAACCCTTGAGGCGTTGGGAATGTCGGTAGAAATGCCCTCCGGAGTCATGGTCGCGGACATGCTGGAGGGCATCCGCTTCGCCCTGGGCCCGGCGGTCGCCTTGCGCCGCGACGCGCTGGACAAAATTGGCGGCATCGCGGCTACGGCGGACTACTATTCGGATGATTTCGTTCTGGGCAACCTGATCTGGGCGGCTGGCTACAAAGTGATTTTTTCTCATCACATCATCCAGCACGTGCTCACACCGCGCTCGCTGAAGAGGACCCTGGGCGACCAGTTGCGCTGGATGAAGAGTACGCGTTTCTCCCGTCCCCTGGGCCACATAGGAACGGGTCTCACCTATGCCCTGCCCTTCGGAGTTCTGGGATTAATCTCAGCGGTGGCGATGGGACACTGGTCACTGGGAGTTGGGCTTTTCGCGGCGGCCTTCATCAACCGGGTCGTGCAATCGATTGCCGTAGGCTGGGGAATTATCGGCGATCGGCGCGCCCTGTACTTGTCCTGGCTCTATCCCGTTCGCGACCTGCTGGGCTTCTTTACCTGGCTGGCCAGCTTCGGCAGCCGCACGTTTTTCTGGCGCGGAGAAACCTACCGCTTCAGCCAGGGCGGCAGAATTGTTCCGCAGAACCGGGCGGCGAATAGCAGCGTGGGAGCGAAGTTGTAGAAACGGGAAGGACGATTTTCGCAGCTTCATGGAGGGCCGTGCTCGAAAGGCCTGTGGAAGGGCGAGTCAGTTTTGTGGAAGGGCACGACTTCAGTCGTGCCAACTAAGGGCAAATGTAGTTGCGGCTTTAGCCGCTGGGGGTGTGCTTGTACTCGGTTCCAAAGTCGTGCCGAAATGCAAATGCAGGGTCGTACAGCCACCCTCGGGCGCAAAAGCGCAATAAAACTTGGGCGACTTGGCGGCACGACTGAAGTCGTGCCCTTCCCAAGCTCATCTCCATCGAGTTTCTCTCACACTAAGAATCGATTCGCGCCAGCTTGCCACTCTTCAAAATGAAGGAGTCGCCTCGCCACACTACTCTGTTCCCAGTCAGGCTCGCCAACCAAACCAGCACGGCGACCAAATCCCGCAATGGAAGCCACGGCATCAGCTTCAACACCTGGCGATCGCGCAAAACCGACCATCCCACGACCAGCGCCACGACGATTCGCAAAGCCAGAGATGCGGCCAGCAAGGCCCACGACCAGGGCGCACCCTGACTCCCGACCACTGCCAACACTGCCCAGGGGAATCCAAAAGTCAGCGCCAACCCCAGATATCCCCAGCGCCTCGAATCACGGACAGTGCGTCCCCAGCGCAGCTGATGTTCCACAAACTGGCGCAGGGTGTACGCGGGAAGAAACGTTTCAACCACCACATCGGAAAGCGTCACTCTCAACCCTCGCTCCGCCATGCGTCTGCCGATTTCATAGTCATCCGCCAGGTAGTCCACCAGCGCCTCAAAGCCCCCGATAGCCTCAAGATCGTCGCGACGGAAAACAAGGGTAGAACCCAATCCGAAACGAATCCCGTCTTCGAGCTGTCGCGCCGCCAGCACGCCGGCGGAAAAATCCGTGCTGATGCCCAACGCTTCCAGCCGTGAACCCGTAGTCGGACTGGCCATACCGCGATAAAGGCAGGTGACCAACCCCACTTGCGGATCGGCCAGCGGAGTCATCACACGCTGCAAGTAGTCAGACGGAACTCGAATATCGCTGTCATTGACCAGAAGGTTTTCATGCTTCGCCTGCCGCAGCATTTGCGCCAGGTTGCTCACCTTGGTATTGGAACCGAGGTTCTCCGCACAAACCATCGAGCGGATGGCGCGCTGCGGGAACTCCAGTTTCAATTTTTCCACCAGTTGCAGAGCGGGGTCGGCAGGATCGCTGACTCCAAAAATGATTTCGTATTCGGGATAGTCCTGCTGACAGTGACTGCGAAAGCTCTCATACATCTCGGGATCGGTGCCTTTAAGCGGCTTCAGAATGGAAACTGGCGGTGTGGGTAATGTAGGGCGGGCGCCCCCGCCCGCCGCTTTTCGCTCGCCGAGAAATCGAGCGGCGCCATACAGGCAGACCAGGTAATAAGCCATGCTACAGGCGGCAAACGCCCCGGCAGCGGTCGAAGCGACGGCGACAATGCGATGAATCACCCGTGGATTCCTTGGTGTACCCTGGCGTCCATGACCGATTTGAGATTTAAGATTTCAGATCTCAGATTCTAGATCTCAGTTCTCAGATCGGGCTACTCGTAGCGCAGGGACTCGATTGGATCCAGGTTCGCGGCCTTCCACGCGGGATAGATCCCAAACAGCAACCCCTCCGCCGCAGCCGAACCCAATCCGAATGCGGCCCAGAAGAATGACATTCGCGCCGGCAGCGAACTCCAGATCGCGGGAATCGTCCAGGTAATGATCGCCCCCAGCAGCACGCCCAGAACTCCGCCCAGCGCGGTCAGCGTTATGGCCTCCAGTGTGAATTGCAGCAGGATATCGCGTTTGCGCGCGCCGATGGCTTTGCGTACTCCGATCTCTCGCGTCCGCTCGGTCACCGAAACCAGCATGATGTTCATCACCCCGACGCCGCCCACGATCAAACCCACGCTGGAAACCGCAAACATGAAAATGAAGACGGCACCCGTGACCTGGTTCCACACCTCGGAGAGCGAGTCTTGAGTAAACACAGCGAAATTGTCGGGCTTGTCCGCCGAAACTCTGCGGCGGCGGCGCAGCAGTTCGCGGATCTCGTCGATGGCCTTGGGCATATCGTCGTGCGAAGTAGCTTTGACGCTGATCCAGAATGTTTTCAGCTCAGGATGCAGTTTGCGGAACGTGGACAGCGGGAAATACACGATGTTGTCATCCGGATTCTTGCCCCCAGCGAACACGCTCTTGCGTTTCGCCGCCACTCCGATCACGGTGAACAGCTGGCCATCAATATTAATTTCCTTGCCCAGTGCCCCTTCATTGGGAAACAACTCCTCCGCCGTGTCCGAGCCCAGGACGATGACCGGTGAATGATGTTCTTCATCAATCTCGTTCATCCAGCGTCCGGCCGCGATGTCGAGATCGAACACATCCTTCCAGGTTCCGGTATCTCCCTCCAGAATCGTGTTCTTGACTTTACGCCCGTTGTACTTGACCTCGTAAGTGCCGGTGCCGAATTCCTGGCGAAAATAGCGCAGCCCGGTGGTGGCGATCTTTACGTGCGGCAGCTGCTGCACCGCCTGGAAATCGTCGAACGTGAGTTCTTTGCGTGTCCGAATTTCTTCCGTAGGCCGGCCGAAGGTCAGTGGCTGGTGATAGGCAAAGACGATGTTAGAGCCCAGACTGCTGATGACCTGGCTGACGTTGTCGTTGAGTCCACGTACGACCGAAGAAATACCGATGACGACGGCGACGCCGATGACGATGCCGAGCACAGTCAGTGCCGACCGCATTTTATTGGTGCGGATGGTGTCCAGTGCCATCTGCACCACTTCGCCGTAATCGCTTCTACGCAGCATGGGAAACTGGTTTCTAGTATCCGGTTTCTAGTTTCTGGTTTTGAAACCGGAAACATGAAACCAGAAACTGGTTTTTAGAGTTCAAATCTCAAGGCCGCGATGGGATCGAGCATCGCCGCCCGCCTTGCCGGGTACACCCCGAAGAACACGCCCACACTGGCCGAAACCAGCAGGCCGGCCGCCACCGCCCACAGCTTGATTTCAGAGGGCATGCCGATGATCGCGGTGATGCCCTTGGCAAAAGCAATTCCGAACAGCACTCCCAGCAGACCGCCCACCAGCGCCATGGTTGCGGACTCGATCAGGAACTGCAGCAGCACATCCTGGCGGCGCGCTCCCATCGCTTTTCGTATGCCGATCTCGCGCGTCCTTTCCGTGACCGACACCAGCATGATGTTCATGATCACGATGCCGCCCACCACCAGTGAAATTGCGGCGATGGCGATCATCGCAATAAAAAACGTTCCACTCAGGTTCGACCAGATACTCAGGAAGCTGGCATTGGTTTCAGCCGCAAAACTGTCCGGACGTCCGGGCAAATCATGGCGCCGGGCCCGCAGAACGGCGCGGGCCTCGTCGATGGCGGCGTCCAGTTCCGTGCCTACGCCGTTGGCCTTGCCCGAGATGCGAATGCTGGTGTGCGATCCAAACTGTTTCAGATAAGTAGTGATCGGGATGGCAACATAATTGTCGCGACTCTGGCCCAGCGTGGTGCCCTGCTTCTTGCCCACGCCGATGATCCGGTACACTTCGCCCTCGACGCGAATCTCCTTGCCCAGCGGATCGACGGTGGGGAAAAAACTGTCCACTACGTCGGTCCCGATTACACCCACCTGGGACCGGTTCTCCTCATCATTTTCGTTCACCATGCGGCCGGCGGTGAGATCGAGATCAAGAATCGGGGCCATGGACGGCGTCAGCCCGCGGATCCATGTGTCCGTGAGAGATTGTTCCTCATATCTCACATGGCCGGAAGTGTTGATGGTAGATGCCCCAATCATGGCGCAGTGCCTGCAGGACTCCAGCACCGCCTGGTAGTCCTCCATGGTCAGGTCTTTGCGCTTTTGGCCTTCGAGCAACTGGTCAACGTTGGTAATGACGGGAGTCACTTTGCTGATGATGAAGACATCAGCCCCCAGATTGAAAATCTTCTCCGCCACGTAGCCATTGATTCCGTTGACGAAGGTGACCACGGCAATTACGGCCGCCACCCCGATGACCACGCCCAGCAGGGTCAGGGCGGAACGAAGCTTGTTCGCCCACAGCGACAAGAGCGCAATGCGGATGGCTTCAAGGGTAGTCATGGGGCAGTCGTCGGTCTTCAGTCGTCAGTCGTCAGGCGCCGGGCGCTTACAACGAGCAGCGTGCATCAAGTCTAGCAGTTTAAGCGGCAAGGCTGAATTGCAACGCTTTTCGAAGGCGATCTCTGCCCTGACCCAGGCACGCACATAACATTCCAGGCCTGTGATAAGGTTCCTACCGCAATTCTGCAGGGGGATAGCCATGATCAGGACCATCGGCCTTCTTATATGTCTTTCGTTGGCAGCTTTCGGACAGCGGAACAGTCCCTTGGATGGGCTGGCTAATCTGAGCGATGCGGTTTCGAGACGGGCCTCAAGCGCGGACCTCTCCGGGGGCAACGCGGACTGGGTTGAAGTGAAGGCCGGGTCAACCGTCGCACTCGCGGACATCAAGGGCGCCGGCTCCATCCGCCATATCTGGTTCACCATCAACTCGCCCAGTCCGTATCATTTGCGCGAACTGGTACTGCGCATGTACTGGGACGGCGAAACCGATCCCAGCGTCGAGGTGCCGATTGGCGACTTCTTCGGGACTGGCTTCGAGATGGCCGATGAGGGCCAGAAATATCATTCCTGGTGGTCACTGCCCGTCACCGTGCAGGATCGCGCCATGAACTGCTACTTCGAGATGCCCTTTGGCAAAGGCGCGCGCATCACCCTGACCAATGACGGGACCCAGGCCGTGCGTAATCTCTACTTCCACATTGATTATCAGGAGTACCGTGACGCGCAGATAGTGTCGAACCAGGGGCGGTTTCACGCCCAGTGGCGGCACGAACTCACCCGAGCCGTCCCGGAATCAGAGTCCGGCGGCAAAAACGTGGATGGGCGGAACAATTACGTATTCATGGAGGCCAAAGGCAAGGGGCAATACGTGGGAACCATCCTCAATGTGTTCGGGCTCTCGACGGGATGGTGGGGCGAAGGCGACGACATGTTTTTTGTGGACGGAGACAGCGCCCGCGCCACCATCAACGGGACCGGCATGGAAGATTACTTCAACAATGCGTGGGGCTTTCAAGAAGAATTCAACTATCCATTCATCGGTTTTTCGCAAAAGGGCAATCGGGACTGGACCGGCAGCCACACCATGTATCGCTTCCACATCGAGGACCCGATCTACTTTCAGAAATCGCTGCGTGCGACCATCGAACACGGCCACGCCGACGACCGCTCCGACGACTACACCAGCGTAGCCTTCTGGTACCAGACCGAACCGCACCAGAAATTATTCCCCCTCCCTCCGGTCAACGAACGCCGGCCGAACGCCTTCTGGAAGATCGAGAAGTTAGATAAGAACCTGCCGAACTGAAAAGCAGCCACGGATTTCCACGGATTTCACGGATCAGGAAAAAGAAAAAAGGGTTGGTTTATCCGTGTGAATCCGTGAAAATCCGTGGCCGGTTGTTTTGACGAATGACGACCGATGACTGACGACTGTTACAATAAAGCGTTGGCAGCTGGACCGGACGGTCGCTCTCGCTACGTCAAGTGGCGGGGGAGGAAAGTCCGAACTCCGCAGAGCAGTGTGCCGGATAACGTCCGGGAGGGTGCCCCGTCCAAGCTTGCTTGGGCGGGTCCATTCGACGGAAAGTGCCACAGAAAATATACCGCCCTGGCGGCAACGCCGGGGTAAGGGTGAAAAGGTGCGGTAAGAGCGCACCGCCGTCGCAGTAATGCGGCGGGCAGGGCAAACCCCACACGGAGCAAGACCAAATAGGGAGGGAGCCTGAGGCGGGCTGAATAAGCCTCGCCTGGGGCGCGTGCCGGCTCGGCGCGCCACAACCTCCGGGTAGGTCGCTTGAGCCGCGCAGTAATGCGCGGCCCAGAGGAATGACCGTCCTGCCGGAGCAATCCGGCAGACAGAATTCGGCTTACAGGTCCGGCTGCCACAAAAGATTTCTACAGGGTCCTTCGACTGGTTGCGCCCACTCCGGATTTCGCCAGTGTCCCCACTCGCCCGGCGGCCCGATGCGACTAGAGAATGGCGGGGTTCCGCATTGCTTGAAGAAGCCCCGTCGTCCTGCCAGTCAAACCAGACGATCCGCGAATCGAACAATCGTTGCGAAAGGCCGCTATTGCAGGCTTGTATTTGCAGCCACGATCAGGCGGCCGTTCGGGATTATTCGACTCTGGCGCCGATCGCTGTGACGGCATTTGCGTCAATCACCTCACGAATTTCCCGGCCACCTTTATCGACAATGAAGTGACTGCGAATGGGCGAATTGAGATCACCGTTGACAAAGACTTCCTGCGAACCCGTGCAATCCTCATTCACAGTGTAGGTGCCGCTGCCGGGAGTCCATTCCTCCTGCGGCTCTTCCCCGTTCACGACGACGTGGTCCAGCTGGGTCTTATTTCCTTTGCCGTCGTAATGGGCCAGGGAGATTCCGTGAATCGGGAGTGTAACGGTGGGAGAGATGAGAAGCGTGCCTTCGATGGTATAGGCGTAGTCGCCGGCAATCGTCCTGGCCGAACATCTGTGTGGCGGTCCGACTTTCTGAACAGCGGATTGTAAGGACGCGGACTGGGGAGAGGCAGACGCCACCAGCGCCAGTACTCCAGATATGACCGCGATGGGCACGACGACTGCAAAAGAAATCAATTTGTTTGGCATTGTGACCTCCTTTAGGCCGGAGCGACAGTAATTCGAGAGCCCAAGACCGTAAAGGGCGAGCGTGTTCTCTCTATGTGGCGATTGTGTTCCCTGATAAAAGATGGCGAATGATGCAGTTAGGCGTGGATTGGACATGTTTCATTTGAGAATGAAGTCGGGTAGGATACCTTTCTAACTTGGGACGGGAGGGCTCCGTGACGCCGATCCGCTTTGGAGCATTCGAGGTAGATGCTCAATCCGGTGAGTTGCGTCGTGACGGAAAGAAGGTCAAGATTCAGGAGCAGCCGTTCCAGGTGCTCACCCTCTTGCTGGAGCGGCCCGGCGAAGTTCTAACCCGGGAAGAACTCGCCAGGCGGCTATGGTCCGAGCAGACCAACGTGGACTTCGAGCGCGGACTCAACAAAGCCATCACGCGGCTGAGGGAAGCTCTGCGAGATTCGGCCGAGAATCCTCGCTACGTCGAGACACTGCCACGCCGCGGATATCGATTTATCGCGCATGTAACCAATGGCGCCCATGGCGCTGAAGTCGAGACTAAGAGCAAAGAAGTCCCGGTCACTGAAAAGCCGAACCCGGAGCCCGCGCATGGCCGTGCTGGCAGGCGCGGCCGTAACCCTGGGACTACTTTTGCTGGCGGCAATTGGCGGCTACCTGCTGCGGCCCTTGCCACACTTACAATCCGACAACCTGACCATCGTCCCCTTGACCACCTTCCCGGGCCTTGAAGTCGCACCCAGGTTCTCGCCCGATGGGAACCAGGTCGTATTCTCCTGGTTCGGATATGACAAGGATTTCCAATTTGACCTTTACGTCAAGCAGGTCGGAGAAGAGCGCGTAGTCCAGCTTACTCACCACCCCGCCAGATTTATGGCATCGGCCTGGTCCCCCGATGGCCGATTCATCGCATTCAAGCGAGAAGCTGAGCCTGACGCGAGCGGTGTCTACCTCATCTCAGCGCTCGGAGGTGCGGAGCGAAAGCTCGCTGCCATCACTCATTTTGGAGGGCCAGAACGAATTGCCATAGCCTGGTCGCCGGACAGCAAGGGGGTGGCATTCTCCGAAGCAGGTTCTCCCGAGACGAAAGCGGCTTCGTCCCCCGAGCACTACAGCATTCACCTGGTGAATGTCGAGACCTATGAAGAACGGACTCTGCCAGATCCTGCCCCGGATTGTGTTGAGACGCTGCATCCTGCCTTCTCGCCCGATGGCAAGTATCTCGCGTCGATGTGTGCGCTCACCGAAGGTGTCTTCAAGATCTACCTGCAAAGCCAGGACGGAACTCAAGCACGTGAAGTGACCCGCGTCAAATCCTCGGAGGGCTTCTCGGATCTCACATGGGCGGCGGACGGCCATTCTATCGTCTATGCGGCGGGCCACCACCTGTGGCGCGTACCGGTCACCGGTGGAAGACCGGAAAAGCTGAACTTCGCCCAGGATGCGGAAAGCGTGACCGTGGCGCGAGCCGGAAATCGCCTGGCTTATGCTCAGGTGCGTCATCCCAGCAGCATTTGGCAACTCGCAGTCGCCGGGCAAAGGAAGTCTGCTCTTGCACCGACAAAGCTAATCAGTTCCAGCCGTGGTGACTCGGGTGCGCGCATTTCGCCCGACGGCCAATACATTGCCTTCCAATCCTCCCGTTCGGGCAGCGCAGAGGTTTGGATCAGCGATCGCTCTGGTTCAAATCCGCTCCAATTAACTTCTTTCGGAGGGGCTGAGGTTGGCGCGCCGAGTTGGGCGCCCGATGGCCGGAGAGTCGTCTTCGACGTGCGGGCGTCGGACGGTCCCGAACTATACGTCGCGAACATCGAAGGAGGACCTCCGAAAGTATTTCCCACGGGAACAGCACATGCTGCCGATCCATTCTGGTCGGCGGATGGACAGTGGATCTATTTCTCTACCGAACCATTTGAGGATATCTGGAAGGCGCCGGTGAATGGCGGCGATGCGGTTCGTTTGACCGGAGGAGGCAAGGACCGGTTCGGGCCACAGGAAACTGCGGATGGAGCACGTGTATTTTTTGACAGGCTGATCAACGGCCATGAAGAGGTTTGGTCGGTATCGGCGAACGGCGGGGACGAACGTCCAGTCCAGGGAATGCCAGCCGATGTGAATTGGGCGCCGACACTGGGCGGAATGTATTTCATTCAAGGCGTACCGCGGCACTTCTCCGTAAATCGCTTCGACTTTGCGAGCCAGAGAGTCGCCAAAATCGCCGACTTGCCTGGCCTGTTTGCCCAGTGGGGACCGTCTGTTTCTGCTGACGGACGCACATTTCTTATCTCCGGCATCGAGCACGTCGAAGGAGATATCGTCCTGGTGGATGGGTTTCGTTAAGGGCTGCGCCGGGGCCAGCCCATCGCGGCGGCCACGCTTACTACGCCTACTGGGCAAACCCCAACCGGATCAAGTGGTAAGCCAGGAGCCCATCCGGCATCAGAAGAGCCCGGCGGAAATCAATTTCGGCGTCGGCGGCATGACCGAGCGCGTGGTTGATCATTCCCCGGTTGTAATATCCCCAACTGGTCTGGCCGAAGTTCCTGCTTAGCGCTGACTCAAGCCGCTGCTGCCACTCTTTCTGATCAAACCCGGGGAGAATTCGCGCCGACTGATAAGCCCAGACAATCTGATCAGGATTGGACTGCGCGGCAGCCTGCTCTAATCGGGATTTCGCTTTGTCCGCTTCTCCGCAACTGCCATAGACTTCCCCCACCAGATAATTCGTCCGGGCCGAACTCAGAATTGGCTCCAGCCCATCTCGGGTAAAGGGCAGGTCAGGCACCGGTGACGGCAGATGTTCCACGGCCGACAAGGCTTTGCTGCAATGGCCGCTTTTAGCCAACCCCAGAGCCCGCTGCAGTTGAACTTCGATCCAAACCTGGCGAACGTTGGTCCCGCCCTCTTCCCGAGAGAAGAAGCGGTTGTGGAACAGTGCGGTCGCGGCATCGTATTCTCCGGCTTCCGCCAGGTTCAAGATCAGCTCGTAAATCAACCGCGTCGGCATGTTTGCGCGGTCGGGATAAAGTCGCAGGGCAACCACACGCTCGCGCGCGGGCCTTTTCAGCAGGCTGAGGGTCTGGTCGATGCCCACGTAGAGTTCAGCATTGTTGGGATCGTTGCGCAGGCCCTCGCGAAATACCGCGAGGGCCTGTTCGGGATCGTTCTTCACCTGCAACAGGACCCGCCCCAGGCTGGCATGCAACACTGGCAGGCCGGGAGCGAACTTGCGCGCCGCGTTCCACTCCGCCAGCGCTTCTTCGGTCAGGCCGCGGGAAAAATAGAGCGTGCCCAGAAGATAGTGGGCGGTGCCGTCCTCGGCATTCTCCCGAAGCGCAGCTCGCAGGACATCGAGTTCTTGCGCGCTGCTCGGAAAAACGTAGGCCGTAGAAAGCTTGCCGGCGGCCTGGTAGGCGGCGGACGCCGGCTGACCGAGCTTCTCCATGCAGTAGGCCCGGAAGTATGCGACCAGGGGATGCAGCTGGGGCGGCAACCCTCCCGGTTCAGTCTCATCGGGCACGGCGGCAGGATAGTTTCGCGTAAGCACTTCCAGCGCCGCCTGGTACATGCCCAGGCGCATGTACAGCGCGGCCACATTCAACACCCGGTCGGCATCGTCCGCCAGATGATTCAGTTCCGGCGCCGCCAACTGTTCCTGCAAGAAATAACTCTGTGGAAAGCGCGCCAGCCATTCCTGGGCAAAGTCTCGTGCCGCGGGTTTCCCCAGAAAGCGGCGCACTGCCGCCAGTTCTTCGGCCGTTCGAAGATCATCGGGCGCGTCCCGCAGCGCCTCCTGCAGGTATGACTCCGCCTGATTCAGTTCACCTGCCCGGGCTGAGAGCTCGCCCAATCGGATATCACCGGCGGCTCTGAACTCAGGCATGAGGTGCGCCGCGTCGAACGCTTCTCGTGCGGCCCGGGTTTCTCCCAAAGCGTCGTACGCAATGCCCAGATAGTAGGAGACTTCCGCATCACTGGTGTCGCGGGCATGGACCGCCTCAAGATATTTTTTCGCCTCGGCAAACCGCAACAGTCCCGCACACAGACGGCCAGCCGCCTTCTGCAACCCGAAGCTGTCGGGATATTTCGCCAGCGCCTGCTGATAAGTCGTGAGCGCCGGCAGGAGTTCTCCGTCAAGTTCCTGCTGCTTGCCGAGTTGGAGCCAATCGTCCTCGCTTCGCTTCTCGACCGGTGGCGTGGGATACGCCGTCTGCGGCCCCACATGAATCTCTGTCGCCGGCGTCCAATCGTATTCGCCTTCCGTCTGGTGCAGCAGCACTTCGCCGTGATCATCCTGCAGCTCGAAGGTGTACTTGTCCTGTGGATTTGCCAAAACAAGCTGGTGTGACCACACCCGATCTGGCGAAAGATCGATATTCTCCTGAAAGATTTGTTGCTTCGCGTCCAGAATGCGCAGCGAGGCATGCTGCACCGCATGATTGACATTCAGACCAACCGACAGCGCATTGTCCTTGCGGCTGAGATGAACGATGCCGTTGAGATTCGCCCGTGAAATACCGCCGATGTCGCGCACCGGCATCCAGTATTCGGAAAACTTTATGCTCTGCCGGGGTTGCAAAAACGCGTATGTCTCCTGGTTGCGGAACAGCCCAGCCTGCACCTCGGAATACGCGCTGTCGTTATCGGACAGCGTCTTGCGCCAGTCCAAACCATCGGCGTCAACTCCCCACGACCATATTTTCTTGGCGGGAAGCTCGTCATAGTTGGCAAAATGCGCGATGCCAGCGTTAGTATGCGGGTTCCAGAGTCCCATGAAGGGCTCGCGGCTGCCGTGCACGAACATCGACACCGGGCCTTTCTTCTGGTTCCGGATCAGGCTCAGGTCCGTACCGTCAGCCTCCACCGGCCAGGGTTGCACTTCGGTAAAACCGTGGCTGGCGGCAAAGCGCATGGGATAGTCGATTCGCGAATCGTCCCACACTTCCACCCCGGCATTGCTCCACCAATAGAATCGATGTCTCGCGTCGCTGCGGTTGTACAGAGTCACGTGTTGCTCGAGCACGGTGGACTGCGGCCGCAACACCAGTTCCACCGTCCACTGCATGCCATAGACGCGATCGATATTTCCCACCGTCACCGAGGCGCTGCCGTCGTCGTGTTTGGCAAACGCGAAATCGACCGGCGACATTGAGACCCAATTGTGCGAAACCGGAAAATTGAACTCGACTCCAAACGCCGCCCACGCCCCGCGATATCCGATCTCCGCTTTCTTGATGGAAGGATTGGCGTAGAAAATGGGCTGGCCGTTGATCTTGTCCACGCAGGTGTAAAGATGCCCGCCAATGTCGGGCAGCACTGAACATTTCAGGTATTCATTTTCCAGATAGATGGCGCGCCATTTATGTTCAGCGCGGCGGCCGGTCAGATTGTTACGCAGGGTATAGGGATAATTGAAACGGTCCGTAGCGAACTGATCAAACGGCGGATTCGGATCCGGCGGGCCTTCCTCGTAGGTTGGCAACGCCAGAGTTCCCTGCCAGACCCGCACCTCCGCCCGGGCCGCCACCAGACCCATTAACAATAAAAAAAGGAGGGTTCGTCCGGCCAAGGCGGTCACGCGGTGGGAACGGGCGTGCATACAAGCCCGCTAAGCCGCGGCCTGCAAGACCTCGCGCAGCCGCTTCGCCACGATCAGGTCCTCCCCGGGCTGCAACATCCAGACTCCGACCACGATGGTATTGCTGCCCCCGGGCAGGCCCGCGCTCGCAGGAGGGCCGCCAGTCCCTGGATTCAGTTCGATGCGGGGCGTGCCCTGGCGCATCTTTTCCATCACTTCCTTGGCCGCGATCTTGACCCGGCTCTGGTCATAGGTAATCACCAGATGCGGGAACGTGATTCGCCACCGCAGGAATGAAGATCTGAGTTTGCACTGTCGGGACGCTCTTCAGCGCCCCGGCAATGCGCTCCGCCCGCTGGCGGTAATCGGCTTCCATGGCGGCGTCGTCCTGGGCCAGAAACCAGTCCACCGCCGCCACCAGGCCGACAATTTCCTCTTTGGCGACTTTCATCCCCCGGCCAACCGTATTCGAATTTGGCGAATTGTTTTTTCTGGCGGCATCGATCAGGTCCTTTCTCCCCAGCAGCAAGCCCGTGCACTGCGGGCCGCGCAAGCCCTTGCCTCCGGAAAATGTCACCAGGTCAAATCCCATCTGGGTGTAGTTCCACAGGTTCGAAATCGGAGGGACGTCGGCGGCCGCGTCGTTGAAACATGGCACTCCGTGCTTGTGGGCCACCCGCACCCAGTCTTCGCGGCTGATGTGCTCTTCTCCGGCGTTGAAGAAGTGCGTCATCACCGTGCGCTCATTGAAGGCCTGCTCGTACTGCTCGAGAGTTTCGACTTCCACGAAGCGCACGCCGCAATTGCGGACGGCGTGGTCATAGTCATAGCGATGCGACTTTTGCACGATGACTTCATTCTTCAAACTATTCATGTCGGTCGGAATGCTGAGAATGTCCGCGTCGTTGCCGGCGGTAACGCAAGCTGCAGTTCCCAACGTGAGCGCCGACGCAGCCCCGGCGGTGACCAGGGCACCTTCGCAGCGCAGTCGCTTGGCCAGGTACTGGCCCGCGGCTTCGTGCAATTCAATCAGGTTGACGGGATGGAGAGCCGCCAGCGCCACCGCCGCCTGCACTTCATCCGGCATCGTGGACGCGGTAAGCGTGGTGTAGGTCCCCGCTGCATTGATGAAGGTAGCAACGCCCAGCTTCTGGTAATAGTCCACGCCCTTCACCTTGGGGCGCGATGACGCAACTGCCGGCAAGGCTGAACCGGCACAGACTGCGGCAGCTCCGCCCGCAACAATGGCCTGCCCTCCGCTCCGCAACAACTTGCGACGGCTGATGGTTCCTGGCATTTGCTTCTCCTTGATTAATTGTTATCTCGGGAAATCATCAGCCTGCGCCGGCTGGGAATGTCCCGGCCCGGGCATATTGAAATATTGCGGACGCGCTTTTTCCCACTCCACCATGCTGAGCCCGGAAGGATCAAACACAATCCGCCCCGCCCGCACCGTCATGCGTGCGATCAGCTTGCCTTTGCCGTCCATCCGGGCAAAGCCGCAGTCAATGTAGCTGAACGGGCCGTTAAGCTGTTCCAGCACGGCAATGTCAGCTTCCTTCCCCACCGACAGCGTTCCCAACTCAGGGTGATGGATCTCCCGCGCCGGATTGACCGTCGAGCGCCGGATGAGGTCCTGCAGCGGCACTCCCATGGCCAGAAATTTGGACATCACCTGAGTCATGCTGAGCACGGTGAAGTTTCCGCTATGCAGATCGGTCGAAATGGAGTCGGGAAGAAACCCTTGTTTGACCGCCGGCACGGCGTTGCGAAACCAGAAACTGCCAGCCCCATGGCCAACGTCAAAGATCACTCCCCGGGCGCGGGCCTCGGTCAGAATCGGATTGAGCTTGCCGTCCGCCAGCAGGATGGGAAATTGTTGCGCGAAAACGTGAGTGTGAATGTCGCCCGGCCGCATCTTCTTCAGGATGAGATCGGCATAGCTGCGGTCCGGCCGCGGCCAGAAATCGAACATCACTGGCAGGTTGACCGCGCGGCCGCACTCTTCGGCCCGGTCCACGGCGGCCCAGGGCGTGTGTTCTCCGTCCCATGGATCCTCGGTCCAGTAGTGGGCCGTCTTCACGCCGACGATGATGTCGGGATACTTCTTGATGGTCTCGGCGCAGCGCTTCACATCCATCTGGTCCACCGACTGTTCCAGGTCGCCCTGCATCCCGTTGGCCACGATGTTCAAGAAGGCCAGCACCCGTACCTTGGCACGATCGATGACTTCTTCCTTTTCCAGAAGAAACGTGTCCGCACCCGAACTTCCCGCGTCCACCATTGTGGTTACGCCCGACTGCAGCGCGATGTCCGCGGGGATGCCGTACGGGGTCAGGTGAGAACGGCCCTCGGGAGTGAACCAGTCAAGCGGCGCGCCGCCGTGGCCGATGTGAACATGAATATCGACGAGTCCGGGGGTGACGTAGAGTCCGGAAGCGTCCACCACCTTCCCTGCCTGGCTGGCGGGAATGTCTTTTTCGACGGCGGCAATTTTGTCTTTCACCACCGCCACGTCCATGACTGCGTCCACGTTATTTGCGGGGTCAATTACATGGCCGCCCTTCAACAACAGGTCATAACGGGGCGTCTGGGCGAGAGTGTTGGCAGGCATACCGAGAATTGTAACCAGCGCTACTACGATTCCGAGAGTCTTAATCCATTCCCGCATGTGGGGGCCTTTCTTGCCTTTCCTCCGTGTCCTCCGTGGTCAACATCAATGAACCACGGAGGACACAGAGAGCACTGAGGTAAGGATTTTGTTCCCACGCCCTCAACCGCAGGGCGTTTTGGCTTTCCTCTGCGTCCTCCGTGTCCTCTGTGGTCAAGCCATCAATAAAACCACGGAGGACGCGGAGGACTCAGAGCTAAGAATTCTGCTCACAAGCCTTTAATCAAACCAGCAAGTTTATCGAGTCGACGAAGTATTGTCATCAGAAGGTTGACGAGAATTGTGAAGTCTCCCTGGCCCCGCTTGAAATGGCCGGAAGCATGGGGTAGCCTGAGCGGTACCTTTCACGCGCTCAGGGCCAACCTTATGGATCGGCGGACGTTCGTCAAGGCTAGTTGTGTGGGAAGCGCCAGCCTGTTCCTTGATGGCATCGATCCCAAAGCTTTCGGCGACGTGACCCTGCCCGAACCGCCTCCCATCGAAGTCGTCCATGGACCGAAGCCGGCTAAGTCCCCGCTGGGTATGCCTGGACTATTTCCTGGACGGGTGGTGGAAGTCACCGATTCGAAATCCATCGTGCGCAACCGGGTCTCGCAACCCGTGGTCCGCGAGATGATCGAGCGCGGAATGAAAGAATTGACCGGCGAGCAGTCAGCTTCCGCGGCCTGGGCCAAATTTGTCGAGCCTTCTGACATCGTCGGCATCAAGATTAATCCCTCCGGCGCGCCGGCCTGCTGCTCATCTCCCGAAATCGTGCGCGAGATCATCAACGGCGTCCAGTCAGCGGGCGTGCCCGCCGGCAACATCGTCGTGTACGACCGCTACGAATATGAAATCGATATCGGCAGCTACCAGGCGCTGCTTCCGCCCGGAGTGCGTGTGGTGGGGATCCAGGACGGTTTGGTTGATTCCGGATACGATCCCGAGGTTTATTGCCAGGCCACTTTCTTTGGCGAGTGGGAGAACCGCTCGTATATGGCGAGAATTGTGGCCCACGGCCTCACCAAAATTATCAACGTTCCGACCATGAAGGACCACTCCGCCTCGGGCGTGACCGGCTGCCTGAAAAACCTGGGTTACGGCACCTTTAATAACGTCGCCCGCTCACACCGTTCGCCCTTTTCATTCACCGATCCGCTCATCGGCGTCATGTGCTCGGTTGAGCCCCTGCGTTCGAAGGCGGTGCTGCACATCATGGACGGCATGCGCCAGGTCTGGCACGGCGGCCCGCTGACTCAGGTGCAGGAGTTTATTTATCAGGCGGGAATTCTCTTTTTCGGTACTGACCCCGTGGCCATGGACACAGTCGAACTGGAGGCCATCGAAAAGAAGCGGCGCGAAGAGGGCGTCCCCTCGCTTTGGGAGCACAAGGCGGAGAGCATCACCACTAACGGCATGGAGTTTTATCACAATCCGCAAAAGAACCTGTTCTACCGCCGGCCGGGCCATATTGCGTCCGCTGGAAAGCTGGGGTTGGGCGTGGCTGACCTCAAGCGCATCGACCATGGAAAAATCCGCCTCGGCTGACCGACTCAATGCCAGGACCACCCCAGACCTCCGAGCCATCAATCGCTGAGACCGACTGGCCCGGGCTTCTCTATGACAAGGCGCGCACCGGAGGCCAGGGTATTCGTCCCGCCAGGGCGCCCGACCAGGTGCGCTGGCACGTTCGCATGGGAGGCTCCGTCCGTTCCGCGCCGGTGCTGCGCTCCGGAGTTCTGTACGTGACCTCGATGGCGGGAAACCTGCACGCCATAGATATCGAAAAGGGCCGCCAGAAGTGGCAGTTTCAGGCCGCCGACCACATCCACTCCACGCCTTCTCTTTCCGGCAACAAAGTGCTCTTTGGCTGTGACTCGGGCAAGGTCTATGCCGTGGATCGGGATTCCGGAAAGCCGGCGTGGGAAATGGCCGCCGCCGCTGAAGTCTGGACCTCGCCGGTCATCCGCGATGGCGTAGTTTTTTTCGGCAGCGCCGATGCCCATCTATATGCAGTGGACATCGATACCGGCCGCAAGCGCTGGACCCAGGAACTGGGCGGCCGGATTTATTCAACGGCCTGGGTTGGAGACGACCACCTTTACCTTGGCTGCGGCGACGGCAAGGTTTACTGCCTCGCTGCCTCGTCCGGCAAAACGGTGTGGAGCACTCCAACTGGAAACGGCATCGATTCCTCCCCCGCAGTGGCCGGAGATACGGTGCTGATCGGATCGGAGGACTTCTACTTCTATGCGCTTGATGCCGCGACCGGCGCGGTGCGCTGGAAGTATGAGACCGGACTCGGGATATCTTCGTCCCCCGCGGTTTTCGAAGATCTCGTCGTCGTCGGCAGCAAGGACGGTTTCCTCTACGCATTCGAGATCCCAACCGGCCGACTGCGCTGGAAGATCCAGGCCAGCGATGTCGTCACCGCGCCACCGGTCATCGCCAGCGGCCTGGTCTGCATTCAGGCGGGAGGAACGCAGGCGTTCGACATTGCAAACGGCAGTGTGGCCTGGAGAGCTGGCCTGGGAGGGTCGGTCCAGTCCGCTCCAGTGCTGACCGGGGACGCAATGTACGTCGCCAGCAACGACGGTGAGGTCTATGCGCTGGAATAAGCCACTTGCCGCCGTTTTGCTCTGGGTGCCGGTGGTCCTGGCTTCAGCCCAGGCGTCACCTGAAGCCCAGCCACAGGCTTCCATAGTTCACAAGAAGAAGTACGTGATGGGGACCGTCTTCGAGATTGTCGCTTATGGCGGTTCGCAGAAGCAGGTGTCAGACGCCATCGATCTGGCGCTTCAGGAAGTCGTCCGGCTCGATGATGTGATGAGCGACTACAAGCCCGACAGCGCGCTAAGCCGTTTGAACCATTCCTCGCACTCCCGCCCGGAGCGAGTTCCTCCTGATTTGTATCGCGTAATCGGCGAAGCTTTGCAGTATTCCCGCCTTTCGGGAGGAAAATTCGACGTCACCGTGGGCCCGCTGGTCAACTTATGGAAGGCCGCCATCCGAGGAGGACAGCCTCCCTCTTCCGCCGACGAAGAAAAAGTTCGGGCCTGTGTGGGCTATCAGAAAGTTGAATTGCTGCCCCCCGACCGGGTGCAGTTCCAATCTCCTTGTACCCAGATTGATTTGGGCGCCATCGGCAAAGGCTATGCCCTGGACCGGGCGGCCGAAGTGTTGCGCGCGCGCGGTATCTCGCGCGCCCTGCTTGATGCCGGAGGCAGCACGCTGGTCGCTCTGGGTACTCCTCCGGGACAGGCCGGATGGCTGGTGCATCTGAAAGATCCGTCGAACCGGGTAGATCCCGCGGCCATGCTGTCCGACAGCAGCATCTCCACCTCCGAGCAGACTCCGCCCAGCCTCCTGTCGCCGGAGCAGGCGGGCCACATAATCGATCCAGACAGTGGCGCGCCGGAAAGGACGCCCTTCGCGGTCAGCGTGGTAGCAAGAACCGGCACTGCCTCCGATGCGCTTTCGACAACGTTATTACTGGTGGGCCCCGACAAGGGCAAAGAACTGGTCAAAACCATGGCGGGCGTGGCGGCGGTCTGGATCTCTCCGGATGGCAAGTCGGAGTTGGCATCCAGCGGCCCCCGGATTCTGATCAACGGTAGCGCCCTGCGCCCGGCGGCCAGCGCCCAGACTGACTCCGGCGGCCTGCGATGATGGCCTCGGCAAGTTCCATATTCATGCGAACCCGAATTCTGACCGTGATTCTCCTGCTGGCGGCAACGCCCGCCTGGAGCAGGGTGCTGTTGCGCTGGAGCCAGCCTTCGCTTCCCGCTCCGGCTACGATGGGCGTCAGCGATCTGGTTGTTTCCTGGGATGATGCCGCGCTCATCAGCACTGCCCACAGGCAGGGCTACCGCGTCTATGGCGAAGTTCCACTTGGCAAGACTGCCGACATAGCGCGCAGCATGGCCAGGAGCGACCTGGCGGGCATCATTCTCAATCCGGGTGATGCCCAACCCGGCCAGATTGATCAGGAGCTCCAGCAGCTGCGCTCGGCTTATCCCGGCCTTCCTGTGCTGGTGCTTAACCCCAGGGCAAAACAGCCGCAGATGAAGGGACAGATGGTCATCAAGAGAGAGGGCGTGCTGCAGGTGACCAGCCCCACCGCCCAGCCCTGGGTAGATACCAATCTCGCCCTTTTCAGGCTCGATCACGCTTTCCGCCCGTCACAGACTCCTCTTTATGAGTTCCAGTGGGACTTGTCGGATCCCCAGCTGCAGGAAAGTGGCCCGGCTCCCGCGGACTATGCGCTTGCAGTGGCCGAGGCGGGAGCGTTCCGCGCCGATCTCGTCCTCGACTTCAATCCGCGGCTGCAGGCTGACCTAGCCCAAAACAATCCCTCCGCGCTGGCGGTCTTCAACCAGCTCAAGGGCTATCTGGCGTTTGCTTCGCGAGGGGAAAAGAACGTCGGCAAACCCGATGCCAACGTCGGCGTGATCACCGATACCTACCAGAAATCCTACGAACCCATCAACCTTCTGGCTCGCCACAACATTCCGTTCGCCGTCCTGAAAGCTTCTGACTTGAAGCCGCGGAGCCTCGATCGCTTCGACTTGCTCGTAGTATTAGCCACCCTGGACGATCCGGCGATGAAGGGTCTGGCTGATTTCGCCTCCAAGGGCGGTGTGGTGGTGGTAGTGGACGCGCACGGGCCTTATCCCTGGCAATCCGGCCAGCCGGTTCCCGCGGGCGAGCACTCCGTTGCCTATGCCACCGGCAAAGGCCGTATCATCGAGCTCCAGGGACAGGTGATCGACCCCGAAACCTTCGCCCAGGACATACGCCGCCTGCTGGATAGAGATCAAGGCAAGGATGAACTGGCCCTGAGCCTCTGGAACGCCCTGACCGTGGTTGCGGTTTCATACCAATCGCCCGGCCGCGGCGAAAAGGTTGTCGAGCTGGTAAATTACGCCGAGGAACCGATTTCGGTCCAGGTGCGAGTCAAAGGATCGTTTTCTTCTATTCTCTATGAGACTCCCGAGCGGGCTTGCTGCCAGTCTCTTACCCCAACCCAGCGGGGGGCATTCACGGAATTTGTGGTTCCCTCGCTACGGATCGCCGGCCGGGTGCATCTGGCAAGCCGAAAACCTACTGACCACAAAGCCGAGGTGAAATGAAAATAACGCGCCGTAGTTTTGCGTTCTCCATTGCTCTGTCCTTTCTGCTGCTGCTCGTGCCTCCCACCAGCCAGGCTCGGAAAGGCCCTTCCAGGAGCTCCTACCTTATGTATGTGGGCACCTACACCGGTCCCGAGAGCAAGGGGATTTATGCCTACCGCTTCGATGCTGCCACGGGTCAGGCGACGCCGCTCGGACTGGTGGCGGAAACCGTCAACCCGTCATTCCTGGCCATCGACCCGACCCGGCGATTTCTGTATGCGGTCAACGAGGTCTCGGACTATGAGGGAAAAAAGACCGGCGCGGTCAGCGCGTTTGCCATCGACCGAAAGTCAGGCAAGCTAACGTTCCTGAACCAGGTCCCGTCGCACGGCGCCGGGCCCTGCCATGTGTCGCTCGACCAGACCGGGAAATACGTCCTGGTGGCCAATTACGATAGCGGCAGCGTGGCCGTCTTCCCGGTTCTCAAGGACGGCAAACTGGGCGACGCGTCGGCCGTGGACCAGCACGCCGGCCACGGACCCAACCCGGAGCATCAGGAAGGGCCGCACGCGCATCAGATCGACCTCTCCCGCGACAATCACTTTGCGCTAAACACCGATCTGGGGCTCGACCAGGTGCTGGTTTACCGATTCGACGCGGCCAAGGGCACGCTGGCGGCGAACCATCCGCCCTTCGCGGAAGTTGCGCCGGGGGCCGGCCCGAGGCACTTCGTTTTCCATCCCAGCGACAAGTTCGTGTATGTCATCGCCGAACTGGGTTCGACAGTCACGGAATTTTCCTACGACGCCGCCAACGGGGGCCTGAAGCGCCTGACCGCAGTCTCAACCTTGCCGGAGGGCTTCAAGGGACAGAACGATACCGCGGAAATCAAGGTGGACGCCGCCGGAAAATTTCTCTATGGCTCGAACCGCGGGCACGACAGCATTGCCGTCTTCGCCCTCGATCCCGCAACCGGCGCACCCAAACTGCTGGAAAACGTCCCCACCGGTGGCAAAACGCCGCGCAACTTTGAAATCGCACCCGGCGGCGGCTACCTGCTGGCCGCCAACCAGGCCAGCAATAACATTGTGGTCTTCAAGGTCGATCAGCAGACCGGCCACTTGACGCCCACCGGCGAGGTTCTGCCGGTGACGTCTCCGGTCTGCATTAAGTTCGTAAGGATCAAGTAGAACCTTCCCGCCGTCATGCTGAGCTTGCGAAGCATCTGGCGTTGTAGTACATCTGCGGCCGGCAAGCGATCGCGTCGCTCCACGCCAGATCCTTCGGGCCTGAAGTCCCTCAGGATGACGCCGAGGCGAAAATAGAGCGCGCTGCCTCACGTCCACTTCCCCTGCCCCTCGACAATGGTGATGTAGCGATCAATGGGAAGATCGGTAAACCGCTCCACCGCGCCGCCGGGCAGCGGCCATTTCACTTCGAGCCAGTCAATCTTCCTGCGCGCGCCAAGCCCCAGCACCATGCGGGGATCATGCGACGACAGATAGCTGCCTCCGCCCACTTTCATGTGACTGCGTTTCAGATCGCCCGCCTGATAGGAGACGCGCGCTCCAATCGCGTCCGGGTTCGACTTTTTTCCGATCAGCCGAACGCCCAGCCAGTGGCTCTGTTTCGCGGCCTGGTTGCGCAATAGAATCGGCGGCCCGCCATTGACCGCAATCAGAACGTCCACCGCGCCATCGTTGTCGAAGTCTCCGATGGCCATGCCGCGAGCCGAAATCTGGGTGGAAAATATCGGCCCGCTCTGCGCGCTGACGTTCTCGAACCCCCGCCCCGTGTTGTGCATGAGAATGGGCGGCTCCTTATATGTAACTCCTGGATGCAGGCCCTCAATCAGATCATCGGGATTGCCGTTGGCCAGAAACAGGTCGAGGTTACCGTCATTATCGTAGTCGAAGAATTTCAGCCCCCAGCCGCTCATCAGCCGGGTGGCCATGCCCACGCCGGTCTCCCGCGCCTTGTCGTCAAAAGTTTCGTCGTGATTGTTCTGATAGATGGAGTAAATTTCGCGGTCGATATTGGCCACGAACAGGTCCATCCAGCCATCCTGATCGTAGTCGGCGGAGTCCACGCCCATCCCGGAGCGGGCGCGGCCGTCGGCGCTGAAGGCCACTCCGGCCGGAGTGCCGATCTCTTCAAACTTCCCTGCTCCGCGGTTCATGAACAGGAAGTTGGCCACGGTGTCATTGGCCACGAACAGGTCCATCCGGCCGTCGTTATTGAGGTCGGTGGCCACCACTCCCCAGGCCTTTCCCGGATACTTGGCAATGCCCGAGGCCCGGCTCACGTCCGTAAATGTGCCGTCGCCGTTGTTGTGAAACAGCCAGCTCGGCATGGGATTGTAGAGACGCGGAATGCAATACCCATGCTTGCCTTCCTCGCCCGGCCCGCAGGTCTTGTTCAGCGACTTGGAGAACTCCACAAACTGGCAGACGAACAGGTCCAGCCGCCCATCGTTGTCGTAATCGAACCAGACCGCGCTGGAAGCCCATCCCGGCGCGGCCACGCCGGCCTTCTCGGTCACATCGGTGAACGTGCCATCGCCATTGTTGTGATAGAGGATGCTGCGGCCGTACTGCGTAACATACATGTCGGGAAAGCCGTCGCCATCGTAGTCGCCAACCGCCACGCCCTGGCCGTAGCCGCCGGCGGCCACCCCGGCTTTCGCGGTCACATCAGTAAAGGTGCCGTCACGATTGTTGCGATAGAGCGCATTGCGCAGCGGCGGATCAGGAGTGAAAAAGTCGCACTTGCCGCTGTTGACCAGGTAGATGTCCATCCACCCGTCGTTGTCGTAGTCGAGGAAAGCGCATCCCGCGCCGGTGGTCTCCGGCAGGAATCGCTCCGGAGACTTCCCGTTCACATGTGCCCAGGTAATGCCGCTGACGGAAGGAGGAACTTCTTCAAAAGGATAAACCGGGTCAGGCAGGGCGCCAGCGAGACGCGCTAATCCGCTAAACGCGACGCTGCCAGCCAGCCCCCTCAGCAGTTCCCGCCGGGAGAGCAGCCGCAATCCATTCGTTTGCCATGAAATGAGATTGTTCAATTCAGCGATTGCTTCTCGACAACCATTGTACCGTCAGAAAAACTTCCCGCTGTCATCCTGAGCGGAGTGACTGCTTCGCATCGCGAAGCAGTCGCGCAGTCGAAGGACCCCTATCGAACGGGTAACTTTTCGGCATGGGCAACTGAGAACTCATCCGCACCGCAGCTGATGACGCAGCGGTCAGGTAGGGGTCCCTCGACTTGCTCTCACCGCTGGCGCGGCTCGAGCCGCGCTCGGGATGACACTGGCGCGAAATGCCGGCCCGCCGCCCTAGTTGGAATTTTCCGGCTGAGTCCCCGGCGGCGATCCGGGCTGAGCGCCGCTCTTCTCGGTCATCTGGCGATGGATGGCAAATTCCCTGTCCGCGTCCTGCTTGCGTCCGGAGCGATTGTAGGCCATGGCCAGATTGTAGTGCGCCGCCGGGTTCCTCGGTTCCAGCTTGACCGCTGCCTCGAGCGGCGGGACCGCTTCCGGAAATTGTTTGGACGAAATCAGGGACACGCCCAACCCGAGGTAAGCATCGCCGAAGGTCGCGTCCAGCTTGGTGGCGCGGGTGAAGTGGGCGATCGCGTCGGGCCACTGACTGTCCTGCCGCGCCAGTTCACCCAAGACGTACTCCGCGCCAGCATTCGTGGGATCAATCTCGATTTCCTGCTGCAGTTCCTTTTTAGCCTCCTCGGCCACCGTAGGGCTCGGATCAGGCTTCGAGAGCAGCAGGCGCGCCAGCAGGAAATGGATTCCGGGCATGCGCGGGTCCTGTTGCAGGATGCGCTTGTATTCGTTGGCCGCCTGATCCCACTTGCCCTGCAGTTCGAGCGCCTCGGCATTGAGCCGGCGCGCCTGGTACGAGGTGGGCGCGGTCGCCGCCAGTTCCTGCGCCGCCGACGTGGAGAGATCGGAGTAAGTGTGCACCGATACGTAGAGAACGTCGGGATCGTGCGGGAACTCACGGTTCAGGAAGCGCAGGAAGTCCACCGCCGCATCCGGCCGGTTCTCGGACATGGCGCAGCGCACGCCATTGAACCCCACCTGGCGCTTGAGCTCTTTGTCCCCAGGCTGGGTTGCAGCCTTCCTCAAGATGGGAATGGCCTGCTCGCAGTGGCCGTCATTAGCCAGCTTCAACCCCTGCTGGGCCGTGGAGGAAGGAGGGCTTGCCGGCTTTGCCTTGGTCTGAGCGGTAGAGCTTCCGCAAAGCAGCACGCCTAGAACCGTGGAAACCAGAGCCGTGGAAAGGGATTCAGACATAAAAAATAGGGCAGGCGTCAGAAACGCCTGCCCCAATCATACCGCGTCAGTAGTAGAGCTTCAGGGCAAATTGAATCACGCGTGGAGATTGCGATGTGTTCACCACCCCCATGTTTGTGCCCAGCGCGGTCGCGGGAGTGCTCAAGTTCACGCGATTGAAGGCATTGAGGAAGTCAGAGCGGAATTGGAGCTTCACTCTTTCGGTAAAAGTAAAGTCCTTTTGCACGCTCAAATCGACGTCCGCATAGCCCGGCCCGCGAACCGGTCCCTGCGCCGGACAATTGCCGAAGGTGCCGACCGCAGGCGCCGTATAGGGCGTGGGATCAAACCACTGGTAGCCTATGTATTTGCCACCACTGAGGGCGGTTTGCCGGCCAAAGGTTTTCCCCGCTCCTGAACCGCAATCCGGACGCAATCCTCGCGAATTGGTTCCCGTCGAATCCGTACCGAAATCGTACAGCGCCAGCGGGAAGCCGGAATGGATGGAAATGATGGGAGCGAGCGACCAACCGCCGGCAATCGCGTCCACCGCCCGATTGGTATCGTTGCCGAACTTCTTGCCGCGACCAAACGGGATCTCGTAAACCGCGTAGCTGCTGAGGTTATGCTTGGCGTCGAAGAAGCACTCTGCCCAGTCAGCCTTCGGGTCGTAGAGGTTCTGATAGTACGGGTTCGCCGGAGACGCCTGCGCTCCCCAGTTGCCGTAGTAGCCGCTGTTGTCGGTCATGCAACGTGAAAGCGTGTAAGCCACCTGATATTGCAAACCGTTGGAATAACGCTTCTGGAATACAGCCTGCAACGCGTGGTAGTTCATGTTGCCCACGGACGCCGTGCCCGAGATCTGGGAGATGTCCGACTGGAACGCGGGATTCCCTGAGAAAAAGACGCTGGGCGCTGTGCACGGAGGAGTGCCGCAGGCGCTGGCCGGGAGTAACTGCCTCTGCAGGTATGGCATGGGAACCATCAAATGAGTTCCGTGCTGGCCCACATAGCCGACCTGGACCGTGTTGTTTCCGAACTGGTGCTGCACCGTCCCATTCCACTGCTGGGTAATGGCAGGCTGCACATTCGGATCCCAGACCCGGACCAGGGCTCCGGCGAATGGGTCGCTGGCCGACCCGACAGGCGCCAGACCATCTTCGGTAGTGGTTGCCGGCAGCGCAACGTTGTTGTACTGCACCAGGGTCTCAGCCTTGGTGAAGGGTGGATTGATGGGGAGGCGCAGGTTCGTGCCCGTCCCTTCGAGATAAGACGAGATACTGAAGGCGCCGCGGAATACCGTCTTTCCTCCCAGACGCGATGGCGTCCAGGCAAAGCCGACGCGAGGCTGAAAGTCTTTCGCGCCATACGTACCGTTGTAGAGGCCGCCGTTGCTGACTTGCTTACAAGTCACGGGGGCAGTGCCCAGATCTACCTTGGCACAATTGGGTGCAAGCACTTGTCCGGTGAAAAGATCGAAATTGACTTGCTGGTCATGCGCCTCTATCCAGGGAGTGTGGGCTTCGTAGCGCAGGCCAAGGTTGATGGTGAGGTTTTGAGTGGCTCTCCAGTCGTCCTGAACATACCCGGCAAAAATATTGGCTCGATGGCCCCACTGTCCGGCAGAAATACCTTTGCCGTACGAGGAGGGCAGACCAAGGTAGAAATCGGCTCCGCCATACCCACCGGTAGCAGGGGTTACGTTGGTCGGATCCGACGAGGTGTATGCACCGTTGAAAATGATGGCTCCGAGCGTGCCGCTGTTGCCGGAGTAGAAATTGTTCATGCGGTCGCGCCAGAACTCAAAGCCCATGTGGAACACATGGCGGTTGTGAGTCAGCACCACCGCATCTGAAGCCTGAATCACCGCGTCCTGAAACCTCTGCTGAATTCCATTGCTGCCCACGTTGGTAAGAACTCCTTCGGCCGGGCCACTGGGATTTCCACCATTGAAGCCCAGCTCAAGCAATCCCGGTCCTCCAGCGTTCGCGTTGGCGATCCCGAGCTGAGTCCCCAGGTCTCCGACCGAACTGTCAAACTGGGTGCCGTTATGCAGTTTGACGTGGTTGACGCCGAAGCGCAGGTCGTTCAGCAGGTTCGAACTGAAGGTGTGGCTCCAGTCCACCACATAGTTGTCGATGGGCGCGTCCGAGAAGCCGGTGCCCAGCAAGGCAAACGAATTGATCGTGGGGTTGTGCTGCTTGGAATGGGAAAATCGTCCGAAAATATGGTCGTTGTTGGTGGCGTTAAAGTCAACTTTGATGTCGTACTGGTAGCTGTTGATCAACTTGTTTTGCGTGTAGCTGGCATTGTTCTGCGTACCCGAACCGCTCGCAGCGGGATAGAGGGAGGACGCGAACAAAGCCTGCGCCACCGGATCAATGGGTTCAGTAATCACATTATTGAGGAAGGGGGCGTTCCCGTTCAGAGGGTCATGCAACTGTTGACTCGCAGTGGTGCAAATACCGGCTGCAAAGCCCGTAGTGCAGATATCCCCAAAGTCGCCGGTGCGCTCCGCTGCTGTGAACACATTAAGCGGAAGGGTCGTGGAGGGGTGATCGAAGCGCTGCGCCTGGTAGTCGAAGAAGAAGAACAGCTTGTTCTTGACGATCGGCCCGCCGACGGTACCGCCGAACATGTTCCAGCGCAACAGGGGTCTCTCACTTCCGTTGAACCTGTTTTCCCACGAATTCGAGTTCAGCTTATCGTTGCGGAAGAACTCCCACAGAGCGCCGTGAAAACTGTTGGTGCCGGACTTGATCGTGGTACTGACGATCCCGCCCTGGTAGTTTCCGAACTCCGCCGAGGCATTCTGGGTAATAAGGTTGAATTCCTGAATGGCGTCCGGCGCGGGGGTAAAGCCGACCAGGTTGTCCGACACCTGGTTGTTGTCCATGCCGTCCAGGATAAAGTTGTTGGCCTGCTCCCGGTTCCCGTTGATGTATGGCCGGGAGCCGTTGGCGGTATTGTCGCCGTTGTTAAAGCCATCCGGACTGGGAGTGATCGCGCCCGGCGCCAGCAGCGTCAGCTGCACATAGTTGCGCGTGGCCAGGGGGAGGGCCTCGTTTGTCGTGGAATCGATGACGGTGCCTACTTCGGTCCGGTCGGTCTGCAGGATGGGAGCGGAGCCGGTGACTTCCACCGTCTCGCTGACCTGCCCGAGTTTCATCTGCATGTCGATGCGCGCCGTCTGGTTCAGTACCAGGACGATGCCGGAGTGCACGGCTGTCTGAAATCCCGGCGCCGAAATTTTCACCGTGTAATTCCCGACCGGGACCCGGGTGATGTTGTACGCGCCCGCATCGTTGGTCTTGGTGCTCAATACGGTTCCGCGCTCGGTATCGGTCGCCGTAACGTCGGCATCCTTGAGCGGTGCTCCGCTGGGATCTGTAACCGTTCCCACGATGGACGCGGTCACTTCCTGGCTCCACGCAGGTTGCAGGACGCCGAGGACTCCGACCAGCAGCAGAACGACAAACCCCACCTTCATCGATCGTCGCATCACAAACCTCCTGGAAGACACCTCATTGGAGTGCCGGCGCAATCTGGCACTCCATATTGAGCACATGCTATATAGCAGAGCGATGATGACCGTCAAGAAAAAAGTGCCCATCCCGGAACTTTTATTTTTGCTGACCCTCATCCGGAAAACGGCAGGAGTGCCGTCCAGCAGCAGCCGGGCGGGTATCGGCTGGGTACATGGCTGGAGGTCGGAACCGTCCCCAGGCCGGATTATCTGGCATTATGCCGATAATCGAAGGAATTGATGCAACCGATCGCCGTTTGAGCGCGCTCTCCCGCGATCACACAAACGACCATGGCAGGCTGGCGTTGGTCAGGAGCGAACCGGTCTCAGCTTCGGCTGACCCTGCCCCGGCGAACACTCGTCCGCGCCTCGCCGGTCACTCCGGGGATTACAATAACTTCAGCTCTATAGCAATTCGAGCTATAATGCCCCCGCGCTAGGGTGGTTTCAGGACGGTAATTCTCCGGATTGAGTCGTAAACATGATTCTGGCAGGCGACATTGGCGGCACCAAATGCAACCTGGCCCTGCTCCGGGAGGCTGAAACAGGCGCCCTGGAGCCGGTTTTCCAGTGCCGCTACGCTACCCGCGACTTCTCCCGATTCGAAGATCTTGTCGAAGACTTCCGCCGTCAGGCGGCGGAGCGCGCCGGTAACATTGCCGCCCAGCGCATAACCGCGGCAGGGTTTGGGGTGGCGGGCGCCGTGGTTGACGGCCGCCTCCACGCCAACAATCTGCCCTGGGACCTGAATCCCCCGGACCTGGCGAGCCGGCTCGATGTAAACCCGAAGAACATCGTCCTGCTGAATGATGTTGTGGCCACGGCCTGGAGCCTGGACAAGCTGCCCGCGAAAGACCTGGCCGTCCTCAACCAGGGCGTCGCTCAGCCCAATGGCACCCGGGCGGTGATGGCGGTGGGCACCGGACTGGGTGAGACCTTTCTTTTCTGGGATGGCCGCCAGTATCGCATGTTCCCTTCCGAGGGCGGCCTGGCCAGTTTTGCGCCGCGCACCGATCGCGAGATCCAGCTTCTGGTCCACCTGAAGCAACGTCTTCCACACGTCTGTTGCGAAGACGTTATCTCGGGGCGAGGTATCCGCGCCATCCACGAATTCCTCGATCCCTCCGTTCGCCATCCTTCGTTTGACGGCGACGGGGACAGCGCTCGCGAGATCGCCGAACAGGCCTGTACGGGCACCTGCAACGTCTGTGTCGCGACCATGGATCTCTGGACTGGTGCGTATGGCGCCGAGGCGGGAAACCTGGCCGTGCGGGCCCTGGCTTTCGGTGGGGTCTATGTAGCGGGTGGAATCGCTCCCAAGATTTTGCCCAAGCTGAAGGACGGGACATTCTTCCGCGCCTTCTGCGACAAGACCTTGCTCGCGCCGGTGCTGGCTCGCATTCCGATTTATGTGGTCCTGAATGAGGATGCCCCCATCTGGGGGGCCGCTTATCAGGCGCTCGATGCCGCGCTTCCCGGCAAGGTGCCGCATTCGCAAAGGAGGGCCGGGTAATGTACGGAACGAATAAACGGGAGGATTCGTAAATTGCTTTCTGCATCTTACCGATGCAGCACCAGCAACGAGTAATCACAACTGTTGAGTGTTCAAATTCTGTTTCACGAGGTCAGAATTATTCATGGCACAGAACGGCCGAAACGGGACCCCGGCTTATAAAAGAATCCGCGGCGTGATCTGGAAACGCATCGAGACCGGACAGCTGAAGCCGGGCGATGTGGTGGATTCTGAAAGAGAGCTGGCCAGGATCCATCAGGTAAGCCTGATGACGGCCCGCCACGCGCTGACTTCGCTGGAGCGCGAAGGCATCGTGGAAAGGCGGCGCGGCGCCGGAACTTTCGTGGCGCCTCCCAAGATCCATTTCAACAAGCTGATGAGTTACACCGAGCAGATGGCCAGTCGCGGCCTGGTGGCTTGCTCCCGTCTTCTGTGCATCAAGCTGATCGAAAAAGAGCCGGAGATTGCAGCCCGTCTTTCCCTCCCCCCCAACAGCCCCCTGGTCAAGGTAGAGCGCCTGCGCCAGGCGGCCAACGAACCCTTTGCCCTGGAAGCGTGCTACCTGTCTGGCGAAGATTTTGGCGGCCTGGTCTCAGCCGGCCTGGGACGCAATTCCCTGTTCTCTACCCTCGAACACGACTACGGAATCGAACTGGCTCACGCCGACGAAGAAGTCGATGCCACCGCCGCGGACGCGAGGACTGCGGAACTTTGCGCCGTCCCTCGCGGCGCTCCCCTGCTGCGCATTCGTCAGGTCATCTATTCGACCAAGGGAAAAGCCACGATTTACGTGCTCGGCTTTTACCGCTCGGACCGGCACACTTTGCTTATCCGCAGGTTCCGTTCTTCGGGATAGCCTCGGTTGCCGCGGGAGCAAGTTTCACCGTACCATCCGCAGAAGGCACAAACCACGAAGGACACGAAGTATCACGAAGGATTTAGTTGCAGGCTTCCTTCGTGGACCTTCGTGTCCTTTGTGGTTTATGCCCTTGCGGTTGAGGCTTTCGGAAACTGGGCCGTCTATGCTTTCGCCGCTTACCCACCCGCGGGAACACCAGATGATAGACTGGTTGTCGATTCAGAGACGAGGAGCACTTATGTCCGCACCCAGCCGCCGGCCTGAAATCCGGCGACGCCGCACCCGCAATGAAAAGGTTGCCAAACTGAGAAAACGCCACGCTGCCGCTTCCACCGAAGCCGACCGCACCCGCATCGCCGCCAAGCTGCATCGCCTGGAGTTTAATTCTCCGGGACAGCCCTTGCTCAAGAATGCCTGAGTCCGGCTAGGGGTTGGCCGCACGGAAGCTGGCTTCCCGTTCGTTTGCCAGTGGAGGCGGCCCCGGCCTTTTTTCCGACACTTCGTGGTACGCGCGCAGAATCTGCCGGGCGGCTGCTTCCCATGAAAATCGCTTGGCCTGCTCGTAGCCCCGAGCCTTGAGTTTGTCGCGCAGCGCCTGATCGACCAGCACGCGGTGCAGCGCGCGCATGATTTCAAAAACATTTTCCGGATTTACCAGCACGGCGGCGTTGCCCACCACCTCGGGCAGCGAGGACGTGTTCGAAGTCACCACCGGCGTGCCGTGCGCCATGGCCTCCAGCGGCGGCAGTCCAAATCCCTCGTAGAGCGACGGGAACACGAAGATTTTCGCCACGTCGTAAAAAATGCGCAGCACTTCGATGGGCACGAATCCCATGAAGCGCACGTCGGTCTGCATGCGGCTGCGAATCACGGTGCGGCGCAGGTCGGGGTGCTTGGACAGCTCGTCTCCAATAATGATCAACTTCAATCCGGGAAACAGCCCTTCCTTCTCCAGTTCCGCTTTCAGCGCGGAGAAGGCCTCGATGATCCGGACCACGTTCTTGTGCGGGCTGATGCGGCCGGTGTAGAGCAGAAACGGATGGTTGACCAGGTAGCGCTCCGCCAGCAACTGCCGGTCGGCGTCGCTGGCATGGCCGCGCAGAAAGCGTTCGTCAATCGCGTTGTACACCACTTCCGTGCGGGCGGCGGGAATGGCGAACAGCTTCTCCACTTCGCTCTTGGTGAAATTGGAAACAGCGAAGATTCGCGCCGCTCCCTTCAGCGCGCGATGGGTCAGGTAAAAATGCAGTGAGCGCTTGAACCCGGATTGGTCGCGGGCTCGGTACATGTGGTCCAGCACGTCGTGCACGGTCATCACATAAGGACAGGGCAGGTTTCGCGGCAGCCAGAACAGGTGCGGAATATGCACCAGGTCGCAATGCAGGCGCTTGAGGATGGCGCGGTAGTCGAAATAGTTCTTGATGGTGCCATCGTGTCCCAGCAAAGGTACAGTGTGAAAATTAGGCGGAAGCGGACCGATCTCCGCCACTTTCTCCGGCGGGCCGATCAGGAAATATTTGCTTTCGCTGTCCAGCCGGCCCAGCGCCCGCACAATATTGCGCGTGTAAGTGCCCACGCCGAATTCAGTCATGCGCCGGATGTCGATGGCGACTCTCACCGGGAGAATTTAACCACAGAGCACCCGGTTCGGCCAGCAAATGGAGGACGGGCGTCCCCGCCCGTCAGGATTGAAGAGTTCTTGATAGGTCGGATCCGGGACGGGCGGGACGCCCGTCCTCCATTTGCAGCTACGCCCGCACTTCCATCTGGGCTTTCGCGCGCCGCTCGGGATACAGCGGAAAGGCCTCCGCCAGACTCAACACCTGGTTGCGTATCTTGCCCAGCACCGCCGCTTCGGTTCGATGATGCAGGGCTTCCGAGATCCAGCGTCCCACCTGCTTCATCTCTTCTTCCTTCATGCCGCGAGTGGTGAGCGCGGGCGTGCCAATGCGGATGCCGCTCGGCTTCATGGGCGGATTGGTGTCGAAGGGAATGGCATTCTTATTGACCGTGATGGCGGCTTCGCCCAGGGCCTTCTCCGCCTCGCTGCCGAGTATGCCTTGAGAGAACACATCCACCAGCATGAGGTGAGTGTCGGTGCCTCCGGAAATAATCCGGAAGCCCTCGGCCGCCAGCGTTTCGGCCAGCACTTTGGCGTTGGCCACGATCTGCCGCGCGTATTCCCGGAATTCTGGCTGCAT
Source organism: Terriglobia bacterium (assembly GCA_963699935.1). GTDB lineage: Bacteria > Acidobacteriota > Terriglobia > Terriglobales > Acidobacteriaceae > JAIQFF01. The sequence goes on along the minus strand of CAVOVU010000002.1, from coordinate 737,354 downwards.
CGCTTCGAGAAAGCTGACCGCCTTGGCCGCAATGATGTGGACCAGCGGGCCGCCCTGCATCCCAGGAAACACGACCTTATCGATGGCAGCGGCAAACTCCTGTTTGCTCAGGATCATGCCGGCGCGAGGTCCGCGCAAAGTCTTGTGCGTAGTGGTAGTGACGATATGCGCATGCGGCACTGGCGAAGGATGCACGCCTCCCGCAACCAGCCCGGCGAAATGCGCCATATCCACCAGATAGAGCGCGCCAACTTTGTCTGCGATCTGCCGCATGCGGGCAAAATCAATGATTCGGGGATAGGCGCTGCCCCCGCCGATGATCAGCTTCGGCCGCTCTTTTTCCGCCAGCTTTTCCAGGTCGTCGTAGTCGATGGTCTCGGTTTCCTTGGTCACTCCATAAGGAACGATGCGATAAGTCTTTCCGGAAAAATTCAGATGATGGCCGTGCGTAAGATGGCCGCCGTGCGCCAGGTTGAGTCCGAGAATGGTATCGCCGGGCTGCAACACCGCCGCATAGGCTTCCATGTTGGCCTGCGACCCGGCGTGAGGCTGCACATTGGCGTGTTCCGCTCCAAAAAGCTTCTTGGCCCGCTCCCGCGCCAACTCTTCCACCACGTCGGCAAACTCGCAGCCGCCGTAGTAGCGCTTGCCGGGATAGCCCTCGGCGTACTTGTTGGTGAACACCGAGCCCATGGCCTCCAGCACGGCCTCGCTGACAAAGTTCTCGGAAGCGATCAGCTCCAGTCCTTCGTGCTGACGGCGAACTTCGTTATCGATGGCAGCGGCGATCTGCGGATCGGCTTCGTTCGAGCGGGAGCGACATGCGGTCAGTTTTCATGATGGAGTTCTCTTCGGTGGCACTCACAGCCATTCTAACTTAGCTCTTAGCCTTTAGCCTTTAGCTCTTAGCCAAAGAAACAAATCTGGAGGTTCACGGCCCGGTGTGGACATGAGATTTACGCTAATAGCTAAAGGCTAAGAGCTAATAGCTTTTTCACACGCTTTCAAACGCTGTCCGCAAAAACGAAACCAGTTGCCAGCCATCCATGTATTTGTAGGGCGTCTCGCCGGTGGTGTAGTGGCCGCAGGGCAGCACCACGACTTTGTGGTCCAGTCCGTAACGTTCGAACTCCGCTACGGCATCGCGCGAAAGCTCCGGCAGAAAAGTCATGTCGTACCTGGCATAAATGATGAGGGATTTCTTGGGCCAGCGGGCGAACTGCTCGAAATAAGAAATCGGGCTGATGCCGCTCCACAAGGCGCGCAGCCGGTCGAGATCGATTTCCGCTTCGAGACCCTGACGGATGTGGCGCGTGGATTGCCCGTGCCAGACCACGTCGGCGACATTGGTGGAGGCATGATTGAAGGCGGCCACGCGAATGCGGGGATCGTGCGCGGCGGCAAGAAAGGAATAGCAGGAACCCAGGCTGGTGCCCAGGATGCCAAGGCGGCTGTATCCCTTCTGTTCCAGCCAGTCCAGGCAGCAGCGCACGTCCACCACCGCCTGGCGGCAGGCGTCGAGCGTGCGCCCGATATTGGCGGAAACGGCATAGTCAGCGCGGCGCGTGTCCGCGGGCATGCGGATATCGTGATACGGCATGCTCAGGCGCAGCACCGCGATGCCCATCAGGTTCAGCACTCGGCACAGTCCGGTGTAAGCCAGGGCATCGGAATTCCAGTGCGGCAGCAGCACCATGGCCCGCCGCCCACGCGCCGGAAACCAGCGCGCGTTCACCAGATTGTTTTCGGGATAAGGCGTATGCACCGGCGAAGTAAAGCGCAGGAAATCAGCATGCGTGCCGCGCACTTTCGCCTCCAGGCCCGGGTCCGGCACCTCTCGCGTGCTGAAGACCTGGATTTCGCGCCGCTCAAGCCGAAAATCCGAAGGCGAAGTATAAGAATAAAACTCGTCGCTCGAGGCCACGATGCGCTGGTTATACTCGCACAGAAATTTTTCCGAATCGCCTTTTCCGGGAAGATGTCCGGGAGCGAAGCCGTTGCGGCACGGCCAATCCCGCGCCCACTCGACTCCCCACTCCAGGGGACGCACCACCCGGTTGTTGTCCACCGAGGTCAGGCGCGTTTCCCAGTCATACATCCACTGCTCGTAGCGGGACGGCATTCCTATCAGGATAGCAAAGGGAGGTAGGAATGTGTGACGGCTGTCACAGCGCTCTGACAGGCGCGAGACCTATGATCGCTCCGCTAGTCCTTGTGTGTAGCTACATTTGGAGTTACAATCGTGAGACTGGAGTGGGATGAAGCCAAGAACCGTTCCAACCTTCGAAAACACGGGTTCGATTTCGCCGACGCTGAGGAATTTTCCGCGGACCTCTTCTTGTTCGGCCGGATACCGAGCAAGACTATGGCGAGGAGCGATGGCTTGGAATTGGGATGATTCGGGGTCGCATTGCGTTTGTAGCCTTCGCAGAACGCCCACAAGATACCATCCGCATCATCTCACTGAGAAAGGCAGATCATGAAGAGCGGGAACAATACGAAAAGGCGCTCCAGGACGGACTGGAAGCGGATTGATGCGCTCCAGGACAAGGACATTGACTACTCCGACATTCCAAAGCAGGGGCCCGATTTCTTTGCCAACGCCATATTGTGGCCGGGACCGAAGAAACAAATCACTTTGCGGCTTGATCCCGATGTGCTTGCCTTCTTCCGCAAAACCGGCAAAGGCTACCAGACCTCGATCAATGCCGTTCTAAGGAAATACGTAGAGGTCGTAAAGAGCAGAAATCGATAGGAACGGGATTTCGGTTTGGCCAACGACCAACGACCAACGGCCAACGACTAGCTATACTTCCGCGGCACCCGCTTCGAAATCGCGCAAAGAATTTCGTACACATTCGTGTTGGCCAGTTCGGCGTGCTCGCGTGCGTCCACGTTCAAACCATCGAGAGCGCCGAGCAGGACGACTTCATCGCCCACGGAAACACCCGGCAGGCCGGTCACATCCGCCAGGGTCAGATCCATCGAAATGCGGCCTACGATGGGAGCGTAGTGCTCACGCACGATCACGCGTCCACGGGATGACAGAGCGCGATTCAAGCCATCGGCGTAACCGACGGGAAGCACCGCGATGCGCGCCGGGGCCTTGGTCACATATGTTCCGCCATACCCCAGGGCCTGGTTGGCGCGCACGTCGCGCAGCGAGAGGATTCGGGTTTTCCAGGTGAGCACCGGTTTGACGCCGAGCCGCAGCTTGGCGCCGCTGACTTCTCTTCCCGCCCGCTCAAAAGGCAGGTGGTAGCCATACAGCGCGATTCCCGGACGCACCATGGTGTTCCATGACTCTCGCCGGGAAATCACGGCGCCGGTGTTGGCCACGTGAATCAGCGGAGGATCGAATCCCTCGTTACGCACCACGCTGCGCACCTGCTCGAACTTCTGCAACTGCTCATTCACCGAAGGCGCGTCCAGAACTTCGGAAGAAGCCAGGTGGGTGGAGAGACCTTCCAGCAGCAGGTGGGGCGACGACTTCAACGCGGAACAGACCGGGTACAGGTCTTCGGGATCGACGCCCAGCCGGCCCATGCCGGTGTCCACTTTCAGGTGCACGGCAAGTCGAGGCAAGCCCAGGCCGGCAGCGGCCTTTTCCAGCAACTCGACCTGCCCTGGTTCCCAAACCGTGGGCGTCAGTTGCAGGCGAATGATTTCTTCTTCTTCGCCCCGCCAGAATCCCGTCATTAAGAGGATGCGAGTGCGAATGCCGGCATCGCGCAGGGGAATCGCTTCATCGAGTGAAGTGACGCCCAGCCAGCGCGCTCCTTCTTCCTCGAGGGCGCGTGCGCACTCCGTTGCACCGTGCCCGTACGCGTCTGCCTTGACCACCGCGCAAACGGTGATGCCCGCTCCAATGTGCCGTTGTACAACGCCGAAGTTGTAACGCAGGTTCTCGAGCGACACCTGGGCCCAGGTGGGTCGGGTCGCCGTGCGCTTCAAGATTTCAGCGGTAGCCACGTAAGGCGATTATAGCGGGCGTCCCGCAGCTCACGAGGTTACGCCTGTGCTACTCCCGAACCTGCGGACGGCCATCAACCCTATCCGCCCCCCAGGACGAAATTCACTGTCACCTGGGTTTCCACCTCCACGGGTTCTCCATTGAGCACATAGGGCCGGTATCGCCACTGCCGCACCGCATCGAGGGCGGCCGGCGCCAGCATGCCAGGGCCGCTCAATACCTGCAGATTTTCAATCGCGCCTTCGCGACTGATCATGGCGCGCAGCACGACCTGGCCCTGGATCCGGGCTTGAATCGCCAACGCGGGATAGCGCGGCTGCACGCGATAGATGAGGTTCCCTTCCATCATGTGCGAGACCGGAGGATGACGGACCGCGGGCAGAGGTGGGGGCGGCGCCAGATTGGAGCCGAGCACGGAATCAAGAACTCCCTGGCCATGAGCATCGCCGAATCCGTGGCGCACGCCGGCCGCGCCGGGATCGATCATGGGTGGCGGCGGCACCGTTTCTGTCAGCATGTTCACGTCATGCGGAATCTCGCGCGGAGTCACCAGCATCGTTCCCATCATGTTGCTCTGGGCGCGGGATGAAAGATTGTGGCGCGGCTGCTCTGGCGGCGCCGCCGGTGGCGGGACTGGCGTCAGGAAGGGCGCCAGCAACACCAGTTTCGGGAGCCCTTCGTTGTAGAGCAAGGGCAACAGAAGCAGGCACCCAACCGCGAGTGCCTGCAGAGCAAACGAGATCAGGGTTGTCCAGCCCCGGTGAGAATGGCCGGACCAGTCAGAATCAGACGAGAGATCGGCAAACATGGTGTCCTCCTCAATGTGGACGTGACTATGAGTAAGGACACCAGACAGCGGATTTTCAGATGCAATTCGGAGCGCACTGCGGCCAGGAAAAAAGGCCGCGTCTGCACGCGGCCTGCGGGAACTTTTTCGCGACACCGGGTGTCGGGCACTGGGTGTCGAGAAAGCACTGTGACTACGGTTGCAAGGCTACTTCTTGGGCTGAGTGCCTTGCGGCTTGGGCGCTGCCGGCGTCGTGGTTGCGGGCCTTGCCGTGGGCGCTGCCGGTCTGGTTGCGGCGGGCCTCGGAGCTGGCGCCGGCACACCTGACTGCGCGTTGTAAAGCTCAACCACCGGCCGGGTGATATCCACCGCCGGCCCGGCCCAAAGCACGGGCCCGTTGGGCCAGGGATTCGAAGTGTCGATGATCACCCCGAAACCATTGTCAGCGGCATATTTCACCAGCATCGGTCCCATCTTCTGCAGAATACGTTGCGCGATTTCGTTCTGCTGGTTCTGGGCATCTTCGCGCGCGTCCTGCACCGACCGCTCCAGGGACTTCTGCTTCTGCTCAATCTGCTTTACCAGCGTGCCCCGGCTTTCGTCGTTCAGGGTCGTCGCCCTGGGCATTGAGCTGCTTCTTCAGACTCTCGACTTCGTCGTTCTGGTTCTTGAGTTCGGTTTGTTTGGGCTCCAGCTTCTTGGTCAAAGCTTCGAAGTCGCGCTGGCCTTCGTTGGTGGCGAAGATGGCTTGCTCGACATTGACCGTCCCCATCCGGGTTCCGGTAGCGTTGGTGACGGCGGGGGCAGCGGCGTTGCTGGCGGCGGCACTCGGGGCCGCGGGCAGCGCAGAAGTCTGGGCCAGGGCCGCAACCGAAACGGCGAACACGGTGGACATAAGAAATCGCGCGAACTTGCTTGTCATGTGGTTGATTTTGAACTCCTTGGAAATTTATCCTGGGAAATTGGTTAGATTTTTCATTCAAGCCAATGCTGGCCGCGCCTAAGCACTAACCCGACCGTTCGCTGTCAACGGAAGAGACTGGGCCAGAGTTCCCAGCGCCTCACGCCGAACCTGAAGCGGCGTGGTGACCACCCTGTTGGCTGCGTTCATCAGGGCGTGGATATTCCCATTATAGGTATAGCCTCCGGTCAAGGTCAACCAGCCGACAGACGACAGTCGTCAGTCGTCGGTCTTCAGCTGAGAACTCCTGACGACTGAAGACTGACGACCGACGACTGTCCCTCAAAATGTCGTGGCCACGCTGAAGCGAAACGTCTTGCGCGGCTCACGCAATTGAAACTCGGGCGCCAGACTGCGCGACGCCTGCTGAAAGGTGAAGTCTCCTGCAGCTCCCGGCGGGAACATGTCGCGCGTAATAGGAACCGGGCCGCGAGTGATATTGTCCAACCGCAACGGGTTGTACGCCCAATAGACCCGGAACGGGGCATTGACGATGGGCAGAAACACCTGCAGTTCCAACCCTGTGGACATCCTGGGCTTCCAGTTGGTCGAACTCACCACCTGCAGATTTTGGGAAAATTGCGGACTCTGAAGATGTCCGCCGGTACAGTTCAGCGCGATGTCGAGAGCGGGACAACCGAACACGGTGTTGTTGATGTCGGCCAGTTGTCCGGGATTGATGCGCAACTGTGATCCCCGGATAACCGGATTCATGCCCACGTCCATGAATGGCGCCAACGCGACCGGCCCGGCAATCGTTATCCGGTATTCCAGGTTCGTGACCAGGCTGGCGTCGCCGCCAGGAAACACGATGCGCTCGACCGGAACCGGAACCGTGTAGCTGCCGCGAAGCGGGTTGGCCGGGTCCTTGGGGACCACGGTGCCGTCAGGGTTGCGCAGCGCAATACTGCTCTTGCTGGGAAGGAACGCGACGGGAGAGACGGTCAGGATATCAAAGCCCCGTAGGTCATTTTCGCCGCCCAGGTAGAAGCGCTGAAAGGGCGGAGCCACCACACCGCCATAGCCGGTGAGGAACGAGCCCTGAAAGTTAAAGCCAATCGTATTGCGCCCCTTCTGCATGGGCTTGAAGTGTTTGTACTGAACGATCGGGCGTACCGACCGCACCGTCCCCCCCAGCCCGGCAATTTCCCCGCCCAGAAACACGCTGGTCCCACGGTGAGGCGAGATTGGGCTGTCGATGGTGCTGAACGAAAAGTTGGGCAGCACTTTGCTGGTGATGATGCCTTCCAGCGAATTGGGGCCGCTGATCCCCTGAAAGGCCAGATCGGTGAACAATATCTTCGACGCGTTGCTCAGCGCGACGATGGAGGACTGGTCGAAGGAGTAGGTTATGCCAATGCGCTTGAACGAATGGTGCAGCTGGTAGCTCAGTGATCCGGTGAAGCCCGTACTGGACTGAGTGTAATTCTGCAGGTTGTTCAGATAGGCTGCCGGCAGATTCACCTGCTGCCCGGTAAAGATCGCCTGCTGCCGGGCCTCGTTATAGTTGAATTTCTGAGTGAACACCGAAAAGCCGCCCTGGATGGGACGATCAAAAAGATAGGGCTCGGTAAAACTGAACGACAGAATGCGCTGCGCATTGCCGATGCTGGTCTGTACCGCCAGGGTTTCACCCAGGCCGAGGAAGTTGTTGGTGCTGTAGTTGATCCCGATGAAGGCGCCGGCCAGTCCGCTGACCCCGCCGTTCAGGCCAATGGCGTTCTTGCCCTTCTCATGGACCTTGAGCGTAAGGTCAACCGTGCCATTCTTTTCGTCCAGATGGGTTTCGGTCACGTTGGGGTCGTCGGGCTTCAGTTGCTCGAAATATCCCAATTGGTTGAGCCGCAGCAGGCTCAGCTTCCACAGCCGTTCGTCGTAAACCTGCCCTTCCTCAAGCGCCACTTCGCGGCGGATGACCTTGTCGCGGGTGGTGGTGTTGCCGGCAAATTCAATTCTGCGGACGTAAAACTTCTTGCCCTCATCGATATCGATCGAGAGCATCACCAGCTTCTTGTCTTCATCGAAGGTGGTGTTGGGAATCGAAGTGAAGTTGATGTGGCCCAACTCGCGATACGCGTTGCGCAGGTTGTCCAGCCCCTTGGCCACCTTTTCACGCGAGAAGATATCGCCGTCTTTCATGGGAAAGAGGGAGCGCAAGGCCTTGATATTTTTGACCTCCTCATTGCCCTTGAACGTGATTTCACCCAGGCGATACTGTTCGCCTTCATCGATCGGAATGGTTATATCAACGGCCTTGCCCGCCCCCTTCATCAGCAGGGGAATGTGAAAACCCGGATGGCCGGTGTCGTGAATTTCCGTCTTGGCATCCTGCACTACGACTTTGAAGTAGCCGCGGTTCTGAAATTCCGCCCGCACCCGCTCCGTGTCTTCATCCAGCTTGGTGGCGTCGTAGGTCTTGGCAAAGATGTTTTCCAGGAAAATAGAGTGCGGGATCCCAATCGGCTTCAGGTTCTTCATGGCCCCGCGCAGAACGCGCGAGTTCACATGTTTGTTGCCGATAAAAGTAATCTTGCCCACACTGACCTTGGGGCCTTCCTTCACCACAAAGGTAACGCTGACCTTGGCGGGCGGGATGGGCTGGACTTCGGTGCGTACCGTGGCAAACTGCCGCCCATGCTCCGAAAGCAACTCCCGGATCGTGACCTCCGCCTTCTTTACCTTTGTGGGATCGTATTGGCTTTCGGGCGAGAGTCCTACCTTGCGCTCCTTGAAACGGTCCAGCACATCACTCTTCGAAACCGAGCTCAGACCCAGATAATCGATCTCGCTGATGGTAGGGCGCTCCTTGACGTACACATGAAGGCGCCAGCCTTTGGGGGTCTGCTCCCGCTCGAACCGAATGTCTTCGAAATATCCGGTATTCCACAAGGAGTTAAAGTCGCGTTCCAGGGCGGCCGCGTCATAGACATCGCCGGGGCGGGTAAAAATGCGTCCGCGCACGGTTTCAGCCGGAATTCGCCGGTTCCCGTGGATCACGATCTCGGTAATTAAGTCCTGCTGCCCCCATCCTGCCGAACACAACAAAAGCAGGAGGAGCAGAAAAGGCCATCGCGCTTTACAAATCTTTATGATTGAAGAAGATGAAGGCGATGCCCCAGCCGGAACAGGCCACGCATGGCCCGACCTGCTCTTCGTCACTACAGGGCTATCCTGATGAAAACGAAGAATCGTTACTACCTCGGATCCTGGGAGTATGGAAAGTGGCAATTATACGGTAGAGCCGTGGAGACCGTCCAAACCGCTCCACCTTCAGGGAGACGGTTTAACGAGCTCTACTTCAACCAAGACGGAATAAAACGTGGCGGAGTTGCCTAGGTCCGTAAGTTTTTCCGAAGTAAGTACATTTATGTTGCGGCTTCCCGAGTTTAGCTTGGCCCAGTGCAGCTTAGCAGAAACCACTCCCGCCTGCACCGCCCCATCCACCCGGGCCCGCAGCGTGATGTCTCCGCGGCCGTTGAAGACGCGCACCACGTCGCCATCGACAATCCTGCGCGCCCTGGCATCAGCCGCACTCATCTCCAGCAACCCGGCTTCCTCCATCTCCTGGACCACCGGCAAATTGCAAAACGTGCTATTCAGGAAGTTGTCCGCCTTGCGGGCCAAAAGCTCCAGGGGAAACTGCCTCGCCCGCGAACTGTGCCGCGATTCCTCCGGAGGGGTAAATGCAGCCACCGGATCGATCCCTTGCGCCTTAAGATCCTCGCTGTAAAGCTCTGCCTTGCCACTCTTCGTCCCGAAATTGCCTTCCGCGAAAGGCAGGAAATCCGAGAACTGAGAACTGGAGCCTGAGAACTGATTTTCAAAATTAAGCCGGACATGCCCTTCGCGCTCCAGCCTCTGCCGGTCAATTCCGCGAAGCCAGGGGTTGTCGGAATGCAAAGCGGTATCGATCATCTGGTCAACGGAGTCCTGGAAGCAGTCCTCGCCAAACCCCATGCGGCCGGCCAGGGCGCGAAACACTTCCACGTTAGAGCGGCATTCGCCCAGCGGTTCGATGGCAGCATCCGACACCTGCAGATAGTAGTGTCCATAGGCGGCCTGCAGGTCCTTATGCTCGAAAAACGTGGTTGCGGGAAGAACGATGTCGGCATAATCGACGGTATCGGTGAAGAACTGCTCGTGCACCACGGTGAACAAATCCGGACGCTGCAAGCCTCGAATGACCTGGTTATGGTCGGGACAGACTGCCGCCGGATTCGAGTTGTAAACGAAGAGCGCCTGGATGGGCGGGTTGGTCAGCGTGTTGAGCGCCGTGCCCAGTTCCACCATGTTAACGGTGCGCGCGGGCCTTCCCAGAGGTTTCTCCATCAGATCGGCGCGCTCCAGGGCTTCACGATTGAGACCAAAAGCCCCGCTGGTCGAAAGCTGAAGCCCGCCGCCGACTTCTTTCCATGAACCCGTAACACAGGGCAGCATGGTGATCGCACGCGTGGCCATGCCGCCACCTTCGGAACGCTGCACTCCGTAATTCACCCGAATCACGGCGGGATGCGTGGTCGCATAATCGCGGGCAAGTTTGGCAATGTCAGCCGCCGCAATGCCCGTCCACTTCTCCACCCGCTCCGGCGGGTATTCCTTCACTTTTTCGCGCAGCTGATCGAAACCCACGGTGTAGCGGGCGAGATAATCGGCGTCATGCAATCCGTCATTGATGATGACGTGCATCATGCCCAGCGCCAGCGCCGCGTCGGTCCCGGGATTGATGGGCAGGTACCAGTCCGCACAGGCCGCGGTGCGGGTGCGGTAAGGATCAATCACCACCAGCCTGGCGCCCTTGCGCCGCGCCTCGGCGATGAATGGCCACAAGTGGACGTTGTTGCCGTGGATGTTCGCGCCCCACGCGATAATGTAGCGGGAATGCGTGAACTGTTCCGGATCAGTGCCCAGCTTGATGCCGGTCACGGATTTCAGTCCCGCCTCGCCCGCCGCCGAACAGATATTTCGGGCCAGCTGCGACGCTCCCAGGCGATGAAAGAACCGCCGGTCCATGGATGCGCCATTGAGCGCGCCCAGTGTGCCTCCGTAGGAGTACGGCAAAATGGCCTCACTGCCAAACTCGGAAACAATCTGGCGGAACCGCGAAGCAATTTCGTCGAGCGCATCGTCCCAGGAAATACGCTGGAAGTTTTGTGTGGACGCGGGCGACTCGCCCGCGAGCCCCTTCGCTCGCACCCGCCGCATGGGATAAAGCACCCGATCCGGCGAATAGACCCGATCCAGATACTTGGCCACCTTGGCGCACAGGAAGCCGCGGGTCACGGGATGCGCGGGATCGCCCTGAATCCGGGTGGCACGGCCCTCATCCACCGTGATCAGAACACCGCAGGCATCAGGACAATCGTGGGGACAGGCGGCGTGTACAACCTTCTTCATCGTGGATTTGATTATAACCTCGAAAAAAAGGGGCGGCCCGGGGCCGCCCGCTGGAACCGCCGGTTCATCTCGACTATGGCAGTTCCTCCACTTCCCGCACCCGATGCGCCCACAGCACCGCATCGCCGCTGACGGAGTCTTTCAAAACCAGTCCGCGTGCCACCACACCCACCGAGGCCGTGGCGCTTGCCGTCCCCAAACCTGCCAGGGTCAAGGCTTCACTGTTGCCCTGAGAGAACCCGGTCCCGGCCACCGTGTTCACTTTCAAAGGCGCCCCGAGCGTGTACCCGAGAAGCCCGGTGTTCGACATCTGGAACGTGCCTGTACTACCGGTAACCACAACGCTGGCCGGCACCACCGTCCCGTAAACGCCCTGGCGGCGCAGCGAGATGAGGTCGGCTACAAATACCGGACTGGCGAAGGCGCCGCCCACGAAGATGCGCTGGCCCAGCACCACCTTCGTAGCGTCGAACATGCCGGTGGTAGTAATGCCGGTGTTGTTGAAGGGACACACGTTATACTCGGTCACCGCGGCCACGTTGATGGTCTGCACGGTGTCGAGTAAAGCGGTAGTTCCTCCGCCGACTTCGTCCACCCACAGAGTGACGGACTGCACCACGCCGGAAGTCGCGGTGAAAGCCAGAACGCGGCCGGAGACAAAGGCTGAATCCGTGGTGATAACTTCCACGTCACTGGCCAGGATGCTGCCGTCCTTCCGCACCGTACCCTGCAGCGCGACAAATGTGCCTGTGCCGGGCAGAGTGGCCAGGGAGAATCCCTGGTTAAAGGTGGTGCTGCTATTCACCGCGACCGTGACCTGGGATCCGATCGCCCCCTGCATAGTGAATGAGCTATTGGCCGTGCTGACAGCAGAGAGCGTGCCTGCCAGTTCGGTGATCTTGCCTTCGGCGTCGCTCGCCTTGACGGCGGTCGCGAATATCACCGGCGTGATCACGCCCGTGACCTGTCCCGTTACCACTTCCAGAGATTTCGGGATGTCGAATTCCATATGCAGGCCCGACAGACCATCCGCAGCTACCACCATGGGAGCGGGAAAAGTCACGGTCACGGACGTGGTCTGAGGAGCGGTGCTGGTAGGAGCGCTGAAGGTGCCGTTCAGTGTCGTCGCCGTGGTGGTGCTGATCGAGGTGATCACCGGACTGGCCAGCACAAAAGTCGCGCTGGTGTAAGTATCAGCCGGCACCGCGCTGAAGCCCAGCGGGGCGCGCAGGCCCACCAGTCGCGCAAAATCCACCGTAATCGGAGAAGATACCAGTACCGGCGAACTCTTGGCTCCGGTGAGAGTAATGGAATTGATGGTGAGGTTCAGACTGACGACGGATGCCAGGGGCGCATCCTCGCCGGTAACGTAAACCGCACCCGCTTGGGGAGTCGAAATCTTGGTCGATCCCCCACATCCAACCAAACTGAGCGCTGTCAGCGCGAGTGCTGCAGAAAGTGCAAAAAGGCGTTTCATGAAACCTCCTGCACTCTGTATAGCGATGAGTTTGTCGTCTCGGCGTGAGAAGGCTCTTACTTTAGGAAGGTTCGCGTTACTTAAGGACGGGCTCGGTCGATGCGGAGGCGGTGGGTGCCCCGTTTGAGGTCTGAGGTCGGAGGTCCGACCCCGCCTCTAGATTTCCATTACTTCCTTCTCTTTTGCCTTGCTCATTTCTTCCATCTTCTTGATTTCGTCGTCGGTCAGTTTCTGGATTTCATCCATCGCCCGCTTCTCGTCATCCTCGGCGATCTTCTTATCTTTGGTGGCCTTCTTGATGGCGTCGTTGCCGTCGCGGCGGATGTTGCGCACCGCGGTGCGGTGCTCCTCCAGCATCTTGTGCAGATGCTTGACCATGTCCTTGCGGCGCTCTTCGGTAAGCGGCGGCACCGGCACGCGGATGATCTTGCCGTCGTTCATGGGATTCAAGCCGAGATCGGCGGTGCGTATGCCCTTCTCGATCGCAGCCAGTGAGCTGGGATCGAAAGGCTGCACGGTGATGAGTTGAGGCTCGGGCGCGTGCACCTGGGCAATCTGGTTCAGCGGCATCTGCGAACCGTAGTAGTCCACGCTGACCGCGTCCAGCATGTGCACCGAGGCCCGCCCGGTGCGGGTCCCGGCCATCGCCTTGCGAAAGTCTTCCACTGCTTTGTCCATCCGCGTCTTGAGTTGAATGCGAATGTCTCTTAGTGGACCAGCGTCAGCCATGTTCAACTCCGTATTCTTTCAAAGTCAAAACGTGAAATTATAAACCTTCCCACGACAAAAACAGGCCACGGATCTCACGGATTAACCCGGATCCACCCCGGAAAAATAAAGCTGGGAAGGCGGCTTGTGGTGCCTGAAAACTGACGCGTCCAAATGGTTTATCCGTGTGAATCCGCGAAAATCCGTGGCCAGGGCTTACGCGCTTACCAGCGATCCGATTTTCTCGCCGATGACGACTTTGCGGATATTCCCGCGGTGATTGAGATTGAAAATGATGATGGGCAGGTTATTGTCTTTGCACAGCGAAATGGCGGTTGAGTCCATCACCTTGAGTCCCCGCTTCAGCACTTCCATATAGCTGATTTCGGCAAATTTCTTGGCGTCTTTGACCAGCATGGGGTCGGCATCGTAAATGCCATCGACTTTTGTGGCTTTGAGAATGACGTCCGCCTTGATTTCCATGGCGCGCAGGGATGCGGCCGTGTCGGTCGAGAAATACGGGTTGCCGGTGCCGCCGGCAAAAATCACGATTCGCTCCTTTTCCATATGGCGTATGGCGCGCCGGCGGATAAATGGCTCAGCCACCTGGTTCATCTCGATCGCCGACTGCACCCGGGTGTGAATACCCTGTTTTTCGAGCGCGTCCTGCAGGGCCAGCGCGTTGATCACTGTGGCCAGCATGCCCATATGATCGGCGGAGACGCGGTCCATCTCCCGCGCCTGCTGGGCCACGCCGCGAAAGAAATTCCCCCCGCCGACTACGATGGCAATCTGGATGTTCAGGGAGTGGACGTCCGCCAGTTCAGCGGCGATTTCGTGAATGCGCAAGGGATCCACGCCGAAGCCCTGGTTGGCGGCCAGGGCCTCGCCGGAGAGTTTGAGCAGAATGCGTTTGAAAACCGGAGTCGGCATCAGTTGGTTTCCAGTTTCTGGTTTCCAGTTTCTAGTCACTTTCCCGATGCCTATCGTACACGCGCCCTTCGCCGGAAACTAGAAACCGGAAACCTGAAACTACCTTATTCGGCTTTCTGTTCCGGCTTGGTGACGGCGATGGTCTCGCCCACCTCGCCCACCTTGAAGCGCGCAAAACGGCGTACCGCGATATTCTCGCCCAGCTTGCCCACCTTGGTGGCGACCAACTGGCCGATGGTGACCGTCTGGTCGCGGATAAACGGCTGCTCCAGCAGGCAGACTTCTTCGTAGAACTTGCTCATCTTGCCTTCCACGATCTTTTCGACCACCTGGGGCGGCTTGCCCGTCGCAGCGGCCTGGGCGCGGTAGATGTCTTTCTCGCGCTCGTAAGCCTCTGGAGTGACGTCTTCCTTGCGCACGAATTTCGGATCGCTGGCAGCGATGTGCATGGCGATGTCGTGCACCAGTTCCTTGAAGTCGTCGGTGCGGGCCACAAAGTCACTCTCGCAATTCACTTCGACCAGCACGCCGATCTTGCCTCCGGCGTGAATGTAGCTGGCTACGGCGCCTTCCTTGGTCACGCGGCTCGCCTTCTTTCCGGCGACCGAGATTCCTTTCTTGCGCAGCAGCACGACCGCCTGCTCCTGATCGCCCTTGGCTTCAGTGAGGGCCTGTTTGCAATCCATCATCGGCGCCCCGGTCTTCTCGCGGAGCTCTTTCACTTGGGTAGCGGAAATATTCACGGTAGTTGTGCTCATAAAAATAGTCTTCAGTCCTCAGTCTTCAGTCGTCAGCTCGATCCATGACTTCGAGGGTTGAGCTGACGACCGACGACTGAGGACTCACGACTGTCCTTACAAACTTTGACCCGCGCCGGACGACCCGCGCGGGTCTGATTTCCCTCAGGGGCTAAGCCCCGCGTTCTAAAAGTTTCACTCGGCACGGCTGAAGCCATGCCCTCCCGGTTTCGCTGACGACCGACGACTGAAGACCGACGACTGTTCCTAATACGTCTGGGTCTCAACCTGGGGAACGTCTTCGTCCGCGGTTTCGCTGGCGGCGGCAGGCTGCTTGCGTACGCCCTTGCCCAGAACGTCTTCCATGCTGATGTCCTCCGCCCCGGCTTCAGGAGCGCCCGCAGCTGCAAGCTCCTCAGCCGCCTCTGCGGCCGGAACCGCCTCGGGTTCGGTATAGACGGCTGCGGCCAGATCAGCGGCCTGCTTGTCCGTCATCAACTGTGCGCCCTCGGCGACTGAATCGGAGATCTTCGAGGCAAACAGGCGGATGGCGCGTAACGCGTCGTCATTGCCCGGGATCACATAATCCACTTCGCTGGGATCGCAATTGGTATCCACCACTGCCACCACGGGGATGCCGAGCTTGCGGGCCTCACGCACCGCGATCTGTTCCTTGTTGGAATCGATCACGAAGATCGCGTCCGGCAGCCGGTTCATGTTCTTGATGCCGGCCAGGTTGGCTTGCAGGTGCTTGCGCTCGCGCTCCAGCTTGATCACTTCTTTTTTGGGCAGCAACTCGTAGCGGCCATCGGTGGCCATCTCGTCGAGTTCCTTCAGCCGCTTGACCGACTTCTGCACCGTAACCCAGTTGGTGAGCAGTCCGCCCAGCCAGCGCTGGTTCACGTAGAAGCCGCCACATTTCGTGGCTTCTTCCGCGATGGCGTCCTGCGCCTGTCGCTTGGTGCCCACAAAAAGCACAATTTTGCCCGCCGCGGCCAGGTCGGCCACGAATTTCGACGCTTCCTTGAACATCTTCAGCGTCTTTTGCAGGTCGATGATGTAAATCCCGTTGCGCTCGCCGAAGATGTATTCCTTCATCTTGGGATTCCAGCGCTTGGTCTGATGCCCGAAGTGGACTCCTGCTTCGAGCAACTCCTTCATGGTAATGTTAGCCAATCAACCTCCTCATTTGGTCTGCATCCGGCGCTCACCCTAAGGCTGCTCCGGATTGCCATTCCCGCCCCGCGCCGCGAGGCACAGGAAGAATTGAACACCTAAGTCAGTTGCTAGCTATTAGCTTCTAGCTCTTAGCCAACTCCCAACCTTGTCATTCCGAGCGGAGCGAGGAATCTCGATCTGCTCGGACACATCTCTACCGCTTGCTGTACTGGAACCGTTTCCTCGCGCCCTTCTGACCGTACTTCTTGCGTTCCTTGGAGCGCGAATCGCGGCTGACCATGCCTTCCGCCTTGAGCTTCTTGCGCAACTCGATGTTGAACAGCATCAGGGCGCGGGCGATACCCAGCTTCACCGCGTCGGCCTGACCGTTCACTCCGCCGCCGCTGACCCGGGCGAGAACATTGAAAGTGGCCGCGGTCTCGGTCGAGAGCAAAGGCTGTTTCGCGCTCGAACGCTGCGATTCAGTCACGAAATATTGCTCGAAAGGGACGTCCGTTGACTTTGAAATCGCCACTGCCCGGACGCAGATAGACGCGCGCGATCGCCGAC
The DNA here is from genome assembly GCA_963699935.1 of Terriglobia bacterium. Classification (GTDB taxonomy): domain Bacteria; phylum Acidobacteriota; class Terriglobia; order Terriglobales; family Acidobacteriaceae; genus JAIQFF01. The sequence goes on along the minus strand of CAVOVU010000002.1, from coordinate 720,656 downwards.
TTGCGGCGTCCCGTACCGTAATATTGCACTAACTCTGCCATGATTTAGCTTCTAGCTCCTGGCCTCAGCTCCTGGCCAATCCGGCTGGGAGAGAATCCGGCTATCTGACCTTTCAAAGAATTCCAAATCTTCTCGCACTTGCTTTTGAAACCAGAAACCGGAAACCGCCTCTATGCTCTTGTCTCCAGCACCCGCACTTCGGGCTTCTGCGCCTCGTGCGGATGCTTGTCGCCGCGATACACCTGCAGCTTGGAAATCATGTGCCCGCCCATCTTGGTCTTGGGCAGCATGCGCTTGATCGCCTCTTCGACAATCAGCTCGGGCTTGCGATCAAAACGCTTGCGAAATTCTTCCGTGCGCAACCCGCCCGGATATCCGGTGTAATGCTGATACACCTTCTGCTCGGACTTCATGCCGGTGGTCTTCACCTTCCCGGCGTTAATCACGATGACGTGATCTCCGGTATCGATAAACGGGGTGTAGCGCGGATTTTCCTTACCCATGAGGATGCGGGCGACTTGTGAAGCCAGCCGGCCGAGCGTCTGCCCCGAGGCATCCACGACGTACCACTTGCGCACAATTTCCCCCGCTTTGGGGAAATAGGTTGACATTACGAGTCTCCCAGAAATTAAAAAAGCTAAAGAAGACCGCTGAGTATCCACTTCAACGCCGAAGGCGCAGGGTACCAGGCGGGCAACCGCAGGACTGCTAAAGACTTAAAGATAACGTACGCTAGCGGATATTGTCAACGCGGACGGCGCCGTCGGTCTTCGGGGATCCATAGTCCCTGTCATGCTGAGCGGAGAATGATGGGCCGCTTGCGGCCCATCATTCGCAGTCGAAGCACCCCTATTCCCTTCTCCGACCCCAGTTGGCATGGGTTCATCTGGGTCCCGATACGAAGTCAGGAAATCAAGGCTCGCACTTGCTGGTTCCGTTCTGGGAATAGGTGTCCTTCGACTCTCCGCTTCTTCGCAAGCGAAGAAGCGGCTTCGCTCAGGATGACATTTCTTGTTTGGATGCCAAGGTTGGATGGCTGACGCCCGAAGTCCGCCCTACTCGTAGGCCAGCGCCTCGATGGGGTCCTTCTGCGCCGCCTTGTATGCCGGGTACAGCGCCCCCAGAATGGCCCCTATGATGGCGATTACGGTGGAGATCAGAATCCACTTGCCGGTCACGACCACCGGGAGCGTAGGCAGTCGGTAGCGGATGCCGGCGCGGGCAGCCAGGCTGAAAAGGACTCCCACCACGATGCCGCCGATCGCCAACAGCACGGTCTCCCGCAGGATCACATTCACGATGTACAGCTTCGAGGCCCCAATGGACTTCAAAATCCCGATTTCGCGGGTGCGCTCCATGACCGCGGTGTACATGGCCTGGAAGATCACGATGAATCCGATCACCACGGAGATCCCGATCACCACGTTGATGAACGTGGACAGCCCGGGATAACTGCTGGTGGTCATCATGGAAAGATATTCCCGCATGGAGCGGACCGAATAGTCCTGCATTCCCGGCACGCCCTTCACTTCCTGCACCACGGCGTCGGCATTCGCGGGATCGTCGAGCTTCACGTAAAAAACCGAGGCCTTGCCTTCGCTGCCGATCAACTCCTGCAGCGTACTCATGGGCAAAAACTTGCGCGCTCCGCGGCCATGCTCCACGATGCCCGCCACCCGGAAGGGATGGTTGAGAATCTCCAGCGTGTCGCCCACTCTCACGTGCTGCGACTGGGCAAAGTAGTCGTCCACCAAACAATCGTTCGGTCCCTGGAAAGGGCCGCCGTGCAGGAAGTGGAAGGGGACCAGCGCCTCGAACGTCTTGAGATCGATGCCGTAGATGACTTCCAGATTCTTGGTGGTGGTGAGCTGCCAGATCACCGGCGAAACGGTCTTGACGTGGGGCAATTGCGCCAGCACGCCACCGATTTTGATCGACATGGGAGCATTGCTGACGCCGGCCATGAAAGAAGTATTGGGCGGCTGCACGATCACGTCGGCCCCGATGCCGGCCTGGCGTTGCCGGGCATCATTCAGCATGCCGACGGAGAGCCCCACGATCAGCAGGATCAGCGTCACCTCGAGAGCAATCGCCACAATGCTGATCAGCGACCGGATGGGCCGGTGCACCAGGTTGGCGACAATCATCTGGTTCATCATGAGAGCAGCTTCTGGCTCCTAGCTCCTAGCTACTGGCTACTGCTCGGCCCTGAAGGCGGCTGCTCACTTCGGGCCCGCGCTTCTCATCAGACTTGACTGCGGCTGGTCCAGATGCACCACCTGGGCGCCGGCCGGCTGCTCCAGCGCGAACTTGTCATCGGCAAGCTGTTCGTTCAACTGCAACTTCAGGATGGTCAGGGTAATGTCGTACTCTTCCTGCGGTCTCCAGATTTCAATCTGCAAGGGAAAGTTCAGCCCGTCGTAGTCTTTGTAGCCTTCATAGTGCGAATCCGTGGCCAGGTTCCCGTCCTGATCGTAAATCAGCTGGCGATGCGGCAGCAGGTCGGTGCGGCTGAAAATGATCTTGCGGGAAAGATACCAGCCGCGCTCCCCTTTCCGGATAACTTCAATTTCGTAGTCCGCCTGCTGCACCTGGTGGTGCTTGGCGTCGGTCACGATTTCGAAGCTGTTCTGCATGACCGCGATCTCGTTCGCAGGATCGATCTCACGCAGAATTAACGAGTCGTAAATCTGTTGCGGGCGCAGGTTCTCCATGGGCTGCTCCGGATTGTGGGACTCGATATCATTTCGTCCCATCACGAAGCGGTTCTTGGGCGGGATCCACAGCTTGAAGTCGCGGCCGTCGCTCACCATGTCGAAGGCCTTGTTGCGCACAATGGGCAGCAGGCCGATCATTCGCAACATGGACGGCTTGCGCGCCAGTATGTAGCCCCGGATCTGCTGATAGTCGATGACCTTGCCCTTCTTGACCCCGCCCACCGACGTATCAATATCGACGGTCGCCTGCAGACTCTTGATCTTGGCCGCCTGGGAGTTGATGTAATCGATCAATTCCGCCTGGGTCGCGGACTTCAGCGGGGCGGTGCTGATCTGTCTCTCCACCCGGCGCGAGCGAAACAGACACCCCGTCAGCGGCAGAATCACTAACAGAAAGCCCAGGACACGGATACGGGAAAGAGTACGCATCTACAGTGGATTGGATTCCTCAGGACTCAGTTGGGTTCATCAGTAAATCAAGTATATGTGATTAAACCACGGACATGCCGCCCAGGGGGGTGTCAGATCAGCATCTGGCACGCCCCCAGGTTAGAAGACTCTACTTTCCCTGCATCGCCTGCCGGAGTTTGGCCACATTCTGATTGTGTTCTTCGAGACTGCGGGAGAAACGGTGGTGGCCATTGCCGTCGCTGACAAAATAAAAATAATCGGTCTGTGCCGGATGCATGGCGGCTTCGAGAGAAGTGCGGCCGGGATTCCCGATGGGCCCGGGTGGGAGGCCGGGATGAGCATAAGTGTTGTAAGCGGACTGAAACCCCATGTCTGCATGATGCAAGCTTCCGGAATAATTGCCGTTGAGCATTTCGGCGTAAATCACGCTGGGATCGGCCTGCAGCGCAATTTTTCGCGCCAACCGGTTGTAGTAAACGCTGGCCACGACCGCGCGCTCCTCGGGGACGGCAGTCTCCTTTTCGATTATGGATGCCATGGTCACCGTCTTCTGCACATCCATTCCCTGTCCGCTCGGGGTCGGACCGTTGGGGATCAGGCCGATCGTGGTCAGGCTGTTGGGCGCCGATCCGTTCGGGGTCAGTCCGTTCGCCGTCAGTCCAATCTGGGCCGCTACCTGGCGGAACTGCCTGACCATGACGGCCGCGATGTCTTTCATACTCTGGGTGCGGGTGAACTCGTAGGTGTTGGGAAACAGGAAGCCTTCCAGGCTCTTGGCCTCGGGGGCCAGGTCGGAAATCAACTCGCGGTCGGATTGCGCCACGGCAAGAAAATCCTGGCTTGATCCCAGGCCGGCATCCTGAATGGCCTGCGCGATGTCGAACATGGTGAAGCCTTCGGGGATCACCACCGTGTGCACGTAGATGTCGCCCCGGACCAGGCGGTCGTTGACCTCCAACATTCTCGCCGTCTTGTCGAACAGGTATTCGCCGGCCTTCAGCGACTGCCGGCGGTGGAAACGATGCCAGAGGATGAAGGCAAAGCGGCTCCTGATCACTCCTGCAGCCCGGAGTTCGGCCGCGATCCTTCGGGTGGAATAGCCCGGCCGCAACATCACGAACTTCTGCCCCGCCGGCGTAACGGGCAACCATAGCGCCCACGCCAGCCAGCCGCCAACTCCCAAGACGGCAAGCAGCAGAATGGCCAGAAACTTTCGCAAGTTACAAATAGTTTAGATGAAGAAGGGTCGTTGGTCGTTGGCCTTTGGTCGTTGGCCTTTGGTCGTCTGTCCGAACTGCGGCCACGGATTTTCACCGATTTACACGGATAAAGGAAAAGAAGAAAGGGTTAGATTCAGATCGGTGAAGATCCGTGGAAATCCGTGGCTAATGCTCTTGCCAACGACCAACGACCAAAGACCAACGACCAAAGGCCAAAGACCACAACCTGACGACCGACGACTGACGACTGGCCCTAGCCCCCTGCCCTCGCGTCCATCCAGGACTGCAGTATCAGGACTGCTGCCATCTGGTCCACCACCTGGCCGCGGCGCTTGATTGACATATCGGTCTCCCGGAGCAGGCGGTTGGCTTGGACCGAAGTGAGGCGCTCGTCCCAGAGGTGGACGGGCAGGCGAAAGCGGCGGCGAATTTCTTCGGCAAAGGTTTTCATCTTCTCCGCCTGCGTCCCCTCGGCGCCGGTCATGCGCAGGGGCAGGCCAATCACGATCTCCGCCACTTTGTACTCGCGGATGACCCCCTCCAAGTGGGTGAAATCCAATCGCTTGTTTTGCCGCTGCAGGGTTTCCAGTCCCTGCGCCGTGATGCCGAGCGGGTCGGAAATGGCAAGTCCGATCCGCTTCGAGCCTACATCCAGGCCCAGGATTCGCGGCAGACGCCCGGCGGCGGAGGCATCGGTTTGGTGAGAAGGCACCTGGCGATTATATGTCGCATACACTTTTTTGCTGTTAGGCTACGATACCCGTATGGCCATTGACGAGGCCGAGATCGACCGACTGGCAGGGCCCGGCACTCCTGCGTCCGACGTTCCTGCGCCAGTCGTTCTGGCACCCGCCCAGCCCGCGCCTCCGCCCAAGCCGCCGAAGGCGCACTGGGCGTTTCAGGCCATTGGAATCGCCACTATTCTGGGCCTCTGTTATTGGGGAGAGTTGGTGCTGGCGGTGATGCTGGTGTCGGTTTTGCTGGCCTTCATTCTGGCCCCAGTGATGGAGTTTTTCATTCTGCTTCACCTGCCTCGCGGTTTGGCCGCGGCGGTTGCCGTGATTTTGCTCTTCACCCTGCTCACCGGCCTGGTGTACTACTCCTCGAACCAGGCCATAATTTTTATTCAGGACTTGTCCAAATACACGCAAACCATTCGCCAGGAAATTACCCAGGTCCGGCTACGGGCGGAATCGCTGGGCTCCACAGAGCCAGCGGGGCAGATCAAGGCAGAGCCCCGTTCGAGCACCAATTGGGAAGACGTCCTGACCCGCGGTTTCGGTTCAGTATCGCAAGCCCTGCTGGCTGCGTCGTTCGTTCCATTTCTGGTGTATTTCATGCTGAGCTGGCAGCATCATGTCCGCTCTGCGACGGTCATGCTTTTCTCCCTGGAGAACCGCAACACGGCGTACATCACGCTGGGCCTGATTTCCGCGATGATTCGCAGCTTCATGGTGGGAAATCTGCTGATTGGCCTGTTTCTGGGAACGGTAAGCACCATCGCATTTGCGATCCTGCATGTGCCGTTTTTCTATTTCATTGGTTTCATCAGCGGATTCCTGAGCCTGGTTCCCTACCTCGGCGTTGTGCTGGCCATGGCCCCGCCGATCTTCGTCAGCCTGGGACACATGAATTCGGGAGACGCGATCGTGATCATGATGACAGTGCTGGGTCTGCACCTGGTCGCGCTCAACGTGCTCTACCCCAAGTTCCTGGGCAACCGCCTGCAGTTGAACCCGCTGGCAGTAACCATGGCGCTGCTGGTCTGGGGATGGCTATGGGGCGCCATGGGCCTGGTTCTTGCGGTCCCCATCACGGCCGCCATGAAAATCGTCTTCGACCACATCGAGTCGCTGAAGCCGTACGGGGCGTGGATGGGGGAGTAGCAGTCGTCAGTCGTCAGTCGTCAGTCGTCGGTCGTCGGTCTTCAGTCGTCAGCAAATCAATACCTCACTTAGCGATCTTGCCCAACCATTCTGTTTGTTCATCGGTCACAGACGTGGCCACGGTCAATCTGCTACAAGCATACGGCTGGGAGAGCATTAAAATGGGCGGCTCATATCGCGAAATCAAGGTTTGGCAAAAGGCTATCGAACTGGTGATGGACATCTATTCCTGCACTCGAGGCTTTCCGAAAGAGGAAATGTTCGGTCTGACGAGTCAGCTGAGGCGTGCTGCGGTGTCGATTGCGAGCAATATCGCCGAAGGCAAAGGCCGTCGTACTGACAGGGAGTTTCTGCAATTTCTGCACCACGCCCGCGGATCTGTCTTTGAGGTCGAGACCCAGCTCACCATCGCCAGCCGACTTGCATACCTGCCAGAAGCTGAAGTGCTCCGGCTGGGGAATTCCGCGAGGTGAAATCGCCCGCATGCTTAACGGTCTGATCAAGGCGATAACCTCTATCGCAGATAAGAACGTTGCATAGGGGGATTGTCCTGACGACTGAAGACTGACGACCGACGACTGCCCTAGGCTACAAAATCCGAGGCTTCCGGGAAGCGTAGTTTGCTCTTGGAAAGAGCTTTGGAGAGCATTTCTTCGATCAGGGCTTCTTCGCAGTTTTTGGCCATGGCCAGTTCGCTCACCAGGAGGTAGCGGGCCCGTTCCAGCATCTTCTTTTCGCGGAAGGACAGCGGCTTGGACTGGTTTAGCAGGAGCAGCCCCTTCAGGACCGCTGACACTTCCAGCAGCGAGCCGGTACGCATCCGTTCTGAGTTTTCCTTGAAGCGGTATTTCCAGTCCGCGTTGTTGTCACACTCGCCATCTGTAAGAAAATCAACGATTTTCTGGATCTCGCCGTTTTTGACCACCCGCCGCAGGCCGACAGTGTTTACGTTGTGGAACGGCACCATGACCTTCAGGCTGCTGGCCTTGATCTTCAGCAGATAGAATTTTTCCACAGTTTCGCCGATGGTCCGGCTGCTGATTTGTTCGATAACTCCAACGCCATGATTGGGATAGACGACCTTATCGCCTATGTGGAAATTACCGTCGCCGCTGATCATGAGGGAACACCCACGAGGACAGGGGACCTGAGGAACTGCACTCTTTTAGTCTATCCCAGCGCGACCCGAAAGGCAATCCAGAAGCAGAGGTCAGGCTTCGGACCTCGGACCTCAGACTTCGGACCCTCTGGCGTCGGCCGGGGTCTGACGTCCAGTCCTCAGGTCCGACGTCTGACGTCCGAGGTCTGAGGTCCGAACCCCAACGCCGGGTTTATAATCCTCAAGCGCATGACTGAACAGATTAAGAGGAAGTTGCAGGAAGAAATGAACGTGCTCGAACACGAGCTGGTTCATGAGCTTCCCAAGGAAATCAAGAAAGCCGCCGCGCTGGGAGACCTCAGTGAAAACGCTGAGTATCACATGGCCAAGCAGCGGCAGGAGTTCGTCAAGGCGCGGCTGCGGCAATTGGGCGCGCGCATGGCCGAGCTTGCCCTTATCAACATGGATAATATCCCGAAAGATAAGGTCGGGCTGGGCTCCACCGTCCGGGTGTATGACAATTCCAAGAACGCCGAGGTGGAGTACAAGCTGGTGACCAGCGAAGAATCGGATGTGACCGCGGGCAAGATCTCCACCAGTTCTCCCATTGGCCGCGCCCTGCTGAACAAGAAAGTGGGAGACAGCGCGGTCGTAGTCACGCCCAACGGCAATCGCGAAATGGAAATACTGAGCCTGACTACCATCCACGAGCAGACCGAAGCCAAATGATGAGAGCGACGGTGCCGGTACGCGCGAGATCCTTCAGGACTGAAGTCCTTCAGGATGACGACAGGGTTTCATCAGGACTGAGCCGCGGGCATGGGGATCGCCTGGGTGAGAAGAATTCATGACTTGGACTAGCGCCTTTGGACGCGGCTGCGGCGTGCTGCTGGACGCAATCGTGCGCTGGCTCGCTCTGGCGCGGATCAATCCCAACGTGCTCACCTTCCTCGGCCTGGTTGTGAACACCATCGCAGCCTGCCTGTTCGGCTACGCCAACAGCGACAACCAGGCACGAATGTTCCGCTATGCCGGGCTGGTCATCATCGGCTCCGGTTTTTTTGACCTGGTGGATGGACGCGTAGCCCGGGCCAGCGGCCAGGTGACCCGCTTTGGCGGCTTTTTCGACTCCGTCATTGACCGCTACAGTGATGCTTCCCAGTTCTTTGGACTGCTGGTGTTCTTCGCCCGCGGCGATCGCTTCTTCTATGTTGTGCTGACCGCCTTCGTGATGGTCAGCTCCATCATGGTCAGCTACACTCGCGCCCGCGCCGAGTCGCTCATCGGCTCCTGCCGCGTGGGGTTCATGGAACGTCCGGAACGCCTGGTGCTGGTGATCATCGGTGCCCTGTTCAACCGCATGGCGCCGGTGCTGTGGCTGATCGCGGTGCTATCGACGATCACCGTGATCCACCGCATCCGCTACACCTACACGCGGACCGAGGGTGCGGACGCGCTGCCACAGAAGGCCGGCCAGGCCGCGTAAATACGCAGATGGAGTGACGCATTTCTCACAGCCTTCCCGTTTCCGAACAAAGAGCCGATTTATTTTCTTTCACTCAATCCATGTCCTCTCCAAGCCAATACAATCGTCGCGGCGGGCAGCGTTTGGAGGGTGTTTCCAGTGGGTACTGGACGCCGCCTGCGAAGCGGTCGAGTGACTTAACCAGCCATTAGGGTTCGACTCCCTCGCCCTCCGTAGTCACTTGGCGAAAACTGAATCTCCTTGACAACCCCGCCGCTAGAGTTATTCTGAAAGAGCTTCGCAGGCGGTGTTCAGTACTCTAAGCCCCGGACGGACCATCGGGGCTTTCGCTTCTTCCGGCTAACCGTTTCTTTCAAGCCTTGAGAGTCCCGGCCTCGGCACCCTGATATCCTATTCCGACATTTCTTCCGAGGATTCTTTCTTTGCACGATCCTGTTCTGGTCATTCATGGCGGTGCCTGGGCCATTCCTGATGACATGGTGGAAGCTCATCTCAACGGTGTGCGCAACGCCATGGCTGCGGGCTGGCGGGTGCTCGAACGCGGCGGGCCGGCGCTTGACGCCGTCGAGGAAGCCGTGGTCATCATGGAAGACGACGAGACTTTTGATGCCGGCCGCGGCAGCTTTCTCAATCGCGACGGCAAAGTACAGCTCGATGCCTTCATCATGGACGGCGCCACCCTGCGCGGTGGAGGGGTGGGCTGCGTGGAGCGCATCGCGAATCCCGTCCGCGCGGCGCGCAAGATTCTGAGCGACAGCCCGCATGTGTACTTTGTGGCCGAAGGGGCCGAGCGCTTCGCGGCCGAACATGGCATCCCGCTGTGCCGCAACGAAGACCTGATTATTCCGCGCGAGGTCGAACGCCTGCGGGAATTTCAGGCGCGGGCCGCGGACGCCAGAATTGACCTGTTTGCGCCCACGATTTCTCACGACACCGTGGGCGCGGTGGCGCTCGATGGCGATGGCAACATCGCGGCCGCGACTTCCACCGGCGGCACCCTGAACAAGGCACCCGGACGCCTGGGCGATTCCTCGCTCATCGGATGCGGCTGCTACGCCGACAACCAGACCGCGGCGGCCTCCACCACGGGTTGGGGTGAGCCCATCATGAAGCTGGTGCTGGCCAAGTGGGCGGCCGACCGGGTGGCAACCGGCAGTCTGCCGGAGTGGGTGGCGGCCGAGGCCATCAACTATCTCAAGGAGCGGGTGGACGGGCACGGCGGCATGATCCTGCTCGACGCTCACGGACGCTTTGGCATCGCCCACAACACCCCGCGTATGGCTTGGGCGCTTAAGACATCAAAGCATGAGAGTTACGGCATCGAGCATAGGAATTAACTTCAGTTCTCTGTCATAAGTTGTCGGTTCCCAGTTATTGCCAGGCTAACTAAGCCTGTTCCCGTCAGTGATTTAGCTTGATTTCGACACTCTATCTGATGTAAAAACCCTGCGACGTTTGGGTGTCTGAAAGCGTGCCGGTTCAATTCCCGCCTACGAAGAGTGATCGCTGCCGACAGCGCAAACTCAGGGTCCTTCCTCCACGGAGATAATTTTTATGGTCGTACGAAAGCTGGTCTCGGTTGCGTGTCTGATTGTCCTGCTCGCTGCTCTGGGCTTCGCTCAGGGAGCCTCAACCGGCGACCTGCATATCACCATCAGGGACCCCAAGGGCAGCCTGGTGACCAACGCCACCGTCACGGCGCGGGACGAGGCCAAGGGACTGGAGCGCGCCACCAGCGAGAACACCGACGGCCAGTATCACATTCTGTTGCTGCCTCCGGCGCAATACACGGTCACGGCCGAGGCGCCGGGTTTTGCCCGGGCCACAGTACCGAACGTAGTCATCACCGTGGGACAGATGGCGGAACTTCCCATCGTCTTGTCGGTGGCGGGAAGCCAGGAAGTGATCAATGTGAGTTCGGCGGCGGAGCTGGTGGAAACGCAACGCACCTCATCCACCGACACAATTGACCAGCGGCGTATCGACAATCTTCCGATCAATGGGCGCAACTACATCAACTTTGCGCTGACCGATTCTCGCCTGGCTCGCGATACCGCTCCCAGCATCGGGGCCGCGCCCACTTCCGGGCTCAACATGAGCGGGCAGCGGGCCCGGGCCAACCTGGTCAACGTGGACGGCGCCGACGCGGTGGACAATTCCACCAACGGCATTCGCTCCACCATTTCACAGGAAGGCGTGCAGGAGTTTCAGATCATCACCAACGGATATGCAGCCGAGTACGGGCGCGCTTCCGGCGGAGTGGTGAATATCATTACGCGCTCGGGATCGAATGACCTGCACGGTTCGCTCTTCGGCTATTTACGAAATCGCAATTTCCAGGCGGTCAATCCCTTCAGCACGGTTCCCGATCCGGCGTACACGCGAGTGCAGGCAGGAGCAGCCATCGGCGGCGCAATCAAGAAGGACAAGACTTTTTACTACTTCTCCTATGAAGGCACCTGGCGGCAGGAGACCGGATTTTCTTCGATCGGGGCCAACAATTTCGGTCTGGTGCCGTTTGACACTACGCAGGTCGGCCAACCCTTCGGCACCGTGCTGCTGACACCCCAGCAAATCGGGTTCCTGACCAATCCCGCAGTGTTGCAGCAGGAGTTTCTCAATCCATTGTTTGGACAGGAAGTGGGGCAGTACACGGCCCTGGCGGCATCGTCTTCGGGCATGGCGCTGAAAGGGGCATGGCCGGCAAGTTTGGGAGGATTCAGCGGCTTCCCCACGTCGTGTCCGCCACCCACTTCGACGTGCTTTGTGCCGGCCTCTTTCGTACCCTTGAACAGCCTGATCGGCAACTTTCCGGTCTCGCAGCGCACCGATCTTTACTCGCTTCGCCTGGACCACAACCTGACCAACAATAACCGGATCACGTTGCGGGCGGGCGTGAGTCCCAGCGACCAGACCGGCATTCAGGTGCAGGCTCAGGGTCCGCAGAATTTCGGGCAAAATTCCTTTTCGCGCACTTCGCTGGAAAACTATCACGACTGGAACATCGCCGGTCAGGACCAGTGGACCATCGGCGCGAACAAGATCAATGAGCTGCGATTCCAGTATGCCCGGCGGGGCTTGCTCTACAACTTCTCGCGGGCCGCGGGAGGCAGCAACGTGGCGGTAAACATTCCGGGCTTCGCGTTCTTTGGCCGCGAGCCGTTCTCTTTCGTCAACCGCACCGAGGAGCGCTACCAGTTTACGGACAACTTCTCTTGGTCGAAGGGTTCGCACAACATCAAGTTTGGGGTGGACAGCAACTTCATCCCGTTGCAGGCCGATTTCACGGTGAATTTTGGCGGCATCTACAACTTCGGCCAGCAGAGCCTGGGATTCGACAACCCGGCCATCGCGCCTCCACCGGGCGTGCCTTTCCCCGCCTTCAATCCAGTGCAGGCCTATGGCGCGGGAATCCCGTCGAATTTCATACAAGGCGTGGGCAATCCCCACGATTCGTTCAGCAACACCACGGCGGCTGGTTTTCTCCAGGACAGCTGGCGCATGTTGCCCAACCTGACGCTGAACTACGGGGTGCGCTACGACGTCGAATTCACGCCCACGTTCAGGGCGATCAACGCGCTTTCGCAAGCCGCGGAAAACTCGATCGGCATCACCCAGGGAATTCCGCGGGACTTCAACAATTTCGCGCCGCGCATCGGTCTGGCGTGGGACCCGCACAAAGACGGGAAGAGCGTGGTCCGGGCTTCGTACGGTATGTTCTACGACCATCCTCTGCTGGGCCTGGCTTTCGATTCCGACGTGGCTGATGGCTCCCAGGCGCCTCAACTGGTTCTGACTCCGGGAGCCCCCGGCGGATGCAACGCGACGTTGTCAAATCTGAATGCCACTAATGCCTTTCAGGGATTGCTGGGCTGCCTGCCGGCGCCGTTCAACTACCTGCCCAATCAGCAGCGTTTCAATCCCACGCCGAACGCGCCCTCTATCTTTGTTGGACAGGCGTTCTTGAATCCGGCCGCGCCCGTGCCGCTGTCATTCCTGCCTTTCAGTTTTCCCACGGCGAAGAACTTTCAATACGCCGTATCGCACCAGGCCAATCTGACGTTTGAGCAGGACCTGGGACATGATCTTTCCTTCAGCCTGGCTTACAACTTCAACGGCGGACGTCATCTGAACCGTCCGATCAACGCCAACGCGGTGAAGCCGGGGCCGCTGCTGGCCAACTGGCAGGTGGCGTTGGGCGATCCCACGTCGGGCGCTTCCACGCTGGGTCCGGAAGGAGTGGGCGCGGCTGGAAATCCCTGCGGATTCAATGGCAGCGGGCAGCCCTGGGTGGCGGCAGCGCTGGCAAATTTCTTTCGTCCTTCGGGACTGAATCCCGCGCTGGGCCAGGCTTTGCTGCTCTCACCGGCGGCCGGCTGCGTGGGGCTGGCGCAGCAGATCATCGCGGCCGATGGTCTGAGCGCGGCGTGCGATCCCACCACGCTGAGCGGGTGCGTGCCTTTCAGCGATACGCCCGCCAATTTTTCCAGCGGCAGCTCGGTGTATCACGGCCTGACCGCCAACCTGCGCAAACGTTTCGGGCAGCACTACGAATTTCTGGCCTCCTATACCTGGTCGCATACCATCGACGACTCCACGGATCTGCAGTCTCCCCTGGAACCGCAGGACAATTACGATCTGGCGGCCGAACGCTCGAACTCGGCCTTTGATCAGCGGCATCGCTTTGTGCTGAGCGGTATGTATCAGAGCGGAACGCTCGGCGGCAGCGGTTTCGCCAGCAAGTTTTTCTCCGGCTGGACGATTGCACCCATTTTCGAGATGGCCTCGGGACGCCCGTTCAACATCATCACCGGAGATGATCGTAACTTTGACTTCAGCACGCCTACCGACCGGCCGAACACGGCGGCGGCAGGTGCCACGAACAGCTGCGGCGATACCGCGGCCGCGTCAAAGTTCTCACCCACGGGATACTTGATGCCGGCATGTTTTCTGGATGGCACGCTCGACGGCAACCTCGGGCGGAATGCCGGGACCAGGCCTTACAACGTCTTCACCGATATGCGGATCTCCAAGCGGATTCCAATCGGTGACCGGGTGGCGCTGGAAGGCATTGTGGACGCCTTCAACTACATCAACCGCTTCAACGTGGCAGATGTGAACCCGTTGTGGAACAGCGGCCAAACGGCCACGGCGGCATTCGATCCGCGGCAACTGCAGTTCGCGCTGAAACTGACCTGGTAAGGCGGAGAACCGTCGTTGGTCGTTGGTCGTTGGTCGTTCGCCGGTCACACTCTTCTCAAGAGATTTTGACCAACGACCAAGGACCAACGACCAACGACCTCTGTCCTCTCTGCTAAACTGACTGCCTATTCTTGGCGCTTGCCGGAGACTCCTTTACATGTCTGAAACTCATGCCCCCACGGCGCGGACTCGTGTGGTCCGCGAGGCCCATCGCGGAGTTTACGAGCGCGCGGCGGCTTACGAAATTCTGGATGAAGGCTTTATCTGCCACGTCGGCTTTGCGGTGGACGGGCAGCCGTTCGTGATTCCGACTGCCTACGGACGAGCGGGCGACAACCTTTACATCCACGGCTCGGCGGCCAGTCGCATGCTGCGCAATCTCGACAAGGGCGTCGCCGTGTGCATCACGGTCACGCTGCTCGAAGGGTTGGTGCTGGCGCGGTCGATCTTTAATCACTCCATGAATTACCGGTCGGTTGTGGTGCTGGGGACGGCGGTGGCGGTGCTGGACGCAAAAGAAAAGCTGGAGGCGTTGCGCCTGCTGTCGGAACATATTTTGCCCGGGCGCTGGGCGGAGTCACGCCAGCCCAACGAAAAAGAACTCAAGCAGACGCTGGTGATGCAGCTGCCGATCGAAGAGTTTTCGGCGAAAGTACGCCAGGGTCCGCCGATTGATGACGAGGAGGATTACTCGTTTCGGACCTGGGCCGGCGTGATCCCGTTGGCCATCGCCCCGGGCGCGCCGATCAACGATCCCAGGCTGGATCCGAACACGCCGGTGCCGGAGTATGCACGGGCATATTCGCGGAAAAGATAGGGGAAAGCCGTCGTTGGTCGTTAGTCGTTGGTCGTTGGTCGTTGGCCAAAAACATCAGCCACGGATTTCACGGATTTACACGGATAAAGCAACAAGAAAAAAGATCTTGATCCGTGAAAATCCGTGTGATCAGTGGCCGCGCTTTTGATTTTGGCCAACGACCAAAGACCAAGGACCAACGACGCTTTCGGCAAATCGACCAAGGACCCCACGACGCCCCTTACTTTCCATTCAGCCAATCGGCGTATGCCTGAAACGAATACGGGCGTCCCAGAAAATCGCGCACCAGCTGCGCGGCCGGCTTGGTGCCGCTGGCTCCCAGGACCGCCGAGCGGTATTTGGCCGCGACTTCGGGATTGAGCAGTCCGTCTTTTTTGAATTCCGTAAACATGTCTTTCGCGATGACCAGCGACCACATGTAGGTGTAGTAAACCGCGGAGTAGCCGTTGAGGTGGCCAAAGGCCGTGTGCATGTGGGTGCCTTCCACATACTTGAAAGGCGTGTAGCGCTCCTGCAACTGGGCCACCAGTTTGTCGGTGTCGAGTCCTTGCGGGTCGCGGTTATAGAAGTCGAGGCTGATGGCGGCGTAGAACATCTGGGTGCGCACGTTGAGGGCGCGACCGAAGTCATCGGCGGCCCGGGCTTTCTCCGCCAGTTCCGCGGGAATGGGCTCGTTCGTCTTGTAGTGGCGGGCGAACAGCTTCAAGATGGCGGGGTCTTTCGGCCATTCTTCGAACATCTGGGAAGGGGCCTCGATGAAATCATTCTCCAGATCGCCCTCAGCCCACTTGGTGTTTCCCCTCATGATGCCGTGAATGAGGTGTCCGAACTCGTGGAAGAAAGTGATGACGTCATCACGTTCCATGAGCCCGGGTCCGCCGCTGGCTTTGGGGAAATTGCAGACCAGGACGTATTCCGGCAGGCGGAATCCGTTCTTCCCGGTGGCCAGGGTGAAGGTGGCATAGTGTTTGTATTTGTTTTCCCGGGGAAACATGTCGAAGTAAATCCGTCCGATCAGTTTGCTCTGGTCGTAAACGTCATAGACCGTGACTTCGGGATGCCACACCTGCGCCGACGTCACCGGTTTGTACGTAATCCCGTACATGCGGCTGCTGATGTCGAGAATGCCCTGCAAGACCCGCGAGTATTCGAAATAAGGACGGATGACTTCGGAGTCGTACCCGAACTTTTCTATCTTCGCTCCCCGCACCAGGTGAGACACATCCCAGGCGTTGACGCTTTCCGCCTTTGGGTCCTCATGTTTCTTGTAGGCCAGCAATTCGTCGTAGTCGCGTTTTGACCCGGCATGGGCCGCGCTGGTGATTTTTTCGATGAAGTCGGCGGCATTCTGTTCCGTGCCAACCATTTTGTCTTCCGTGATGTAAGCCGCCCAATCGGGATATCCCAGAACGTTGGCGAGTTCATGACGCTTTTGCAGTAGCTGCCCCAGCACGTCAATGTTTTTGGGATAGGCGCGCTGCCGGTAGAGCACGAAGAACTCTTTCCGCGCGGCCTCGCTTTTGGCGTAGTCCATGAAGGGAAAATAGTCGGTGTTGTCGGTGGTTAGCGTGACCTTGCCGGAGGCGTCGGGAGGGTGGGAGCGTTTGAAATCTTCGGGAAGTCCATCGAGGTCGGAGGCGTTGACCTGCAACTTGCGCACATCGGCGGCGATGTTTTGATCAAACTGCTGGCCGATTTTTACCAGTTCGTCCTGCAGCGTCCGTATTTTCTCCCGGGTGGCGTCGTCGCGGTCAACCCCGGCGCGATGGTAGTCGCGCAATGTGGTCCGCAGGTAATAGCTGCCGGCAGAATCGAGCCGGGAGCCATCGAGCGAGGCCAGCACCTGATACATGTCTTTATCGAGCGAGATGTCGGTAAGCACGCGGCTGACTTCCTGCTCGCAAGTCTGGGCCGCATCGCGGAAGGGCTTCGAGGGATGGACCTGCTCGGCCAGGCCGGCACGATTTTCGGCGTCAATGATGACCACCAGGGCGGTGTCGAATGCCTGCAGCGTGGTCATGGCATCTCTCGGCTGCTGGCTTGCTTTGAGGACGGCAATGCGCTTCTTGCCGTCATCCACATCGCTGCGGCAGGAGGCCAGAAAGGATTCGGCCGTCCCGGCCAGATAACTGGAAGCTCCCGGCGCCGGCATGGACTCCTGGGCGATGGCCGAGAGACTTGCAACCAGCAGGGCGAAAATAAACAATAATCCGGCGAATTTGCGGCCCATGATTCTCCTATCAGGTTCTTGAAGATACTGGAACAGCCAAGCAGCCCATGGATTAGACGTACGAAGACCGCCCGGGTTATTCCGGGGTCTTAAGGCCGCCAGAATGAATGCCGTGGCGCGGGCGCCCTCGCGCGAGGGCATGAGCTTAACCTTAGACCTCGCGCTTAAGACAAACCTCAAAAGGCCTCGCACACTTTGCCCACAAGAACGAGCTTGAGCGTCAAAAGCCGCGGGCGGGGCGCCCGCGCCACACAAACACGCAATACTGGGTGAATCAGAGCTTGGAAACAACTTCCAGGGCGAGAGCCTTCTCCGCAGCCTTCTTCTTTTCCGCGGGCAGGTCGCCGTAGATAACAAACTTGAACTGGACATTTCCTTTCTTGGCAATGAGGCTCATGGTATTGGCCATATCCAGGTAAAAGGCATCATCCCCGATGCCGCTAAGCGGCGTGATGACAGGGGGCTTGGAATTTTCATGTTTTTCAACCTTCGCCATGGCCCCCATCTGTTCCAGCATCTGTTTCCCAGCCTCGTACTGGTCCGCGGACTGGATGTAGAGGGTGAGGGCTCTGACTCCGTTGCCGGAACTGCCCGACGGATTCCAGGTGCATGTCCTCAAGAACGTTGGAGTCACGTGCGAACCCGCGCCCATCGAGACGCCGAGGGCGGCGCTCACCTGGGCCTGGGTGACCAGTGAACAGGCATCGTTCGGCGGCGCGGCGGCCGCCGATGCCAGGGCAGTAGCAAGGACGATGAACATAACGGCCAGGGCTGCGCCCAGGCTGGTTTTCGAACGCATACGGGTAAAGCCTCCTTTGCTGATAGCGCAATCATTTTACTCTGGCGGGTTTACCCGACAAACTAGTTGGTCGGGCGGGTTTCGTAGGCGGCGGTCGCAAAGTCGGGTGCGTCCTGCTCGCACTGGCGAATTTCCAGAATGCGCGAGGTCACGATTGGAGTGCGATAGGAGGGATGGCGAAATTCCAGATGCATGCCACGGCCGACAAATCCGATCTTCAGCATGGAACCGCCCCACGACGAACCTTCAATTCTCACCAGCACAGGCTCAGGACAGAAAGCGGGATGACCCCAGATCCAGGCTTCGCCCCGTCCACGATGCACCACCGTGTACCAGCGGTGCTGGGTCTGAATCTGCAGCATGGTGCGGGCGGGAAGGTCCTCGAGGAATGCGCCGCCTTCGATTTCCGACTCTACGATGTTGCGATTCACGCCATCGTCGAGATTGGGATGACATCGAAAGAATTGGGGGCAGGTATCCACCAGGGCTCCCTATAAGCTGCGACGAGTATAAACCTGCTGCGCAAGATGGGGGCCGTCATTGGTACTAGTGGCCGATTTCCCGAAGTCACAAATCCCCGGGGCGGGCGGCGGCATGAGACCTTGCCCGGCCTGTCTAAAGTAACGAGGGGGTACCCCATTACGGATTGACCCTGCAAATTAGGGGGGAGTACGATTCTACTCTCGGCCCATTGATCTGGTCCGAAGCAGCCGCGGCGTTGGCAGCGCAAGTCGTATCGCAAGTTATAGATAGACCAAGCTATAGATACACATGGGAATGAGCAAACTCAAACTGTTCAGCGCGCCGCTGCTGGCCCTGGTTCTGGCGGGCACTGCCTGCCACACTGATCAGCGCCAGGGGAAGCTGCCGGCAGCGCAAGCCAACGCGCCAACCCTGACTGCAGCTCGAGGGGCCGTTCCCCAGGCGGATCCCGCGCCAATTCCTGCTGAGCAGGCCCAGATTGCACCTCGACCCAATCCAGACCCGGTTGCTGAGCTGATCGTGAACGCCGAGAAGGCGTACCAGGCGGGAGAGGAAAAGTTCAAGGCTGGGGACCTGGAAGCGGCCAAGCGCAGCTTCGACCGCGCCGTCGATATGTTGTCGCAAAGTCCGGCGGAGATCAGGTCGGACGAACGGATCGAGCATGAACTGGACCGGGTGCTTGATAGCGTAAACCGTCCGGAACTGGCTGCCCTGCAGTCGGACACACCGGACCCGAAACAGAAAGCCGAGCCCGCGCCAATTGATGAAGTCAACGATGAAACCCCTCCGGTTGACCCCAACGTAAAAGCGCGAGCCGAGGCTGAGGTCCAGGCCACCCATTCGGAACTGCCCCTCATGCTTACCGATCAGGTGGCGGGCTTCATCAATTATTTTTCCACGACTCGCGGACACGAAACCCTGCAACATGCGCTGGAACGCGGCGGGCGCTATCGTGAGATGATCGAGAGCACGCTGCGGGAACAAGGCGTTCCCCAGGAGCTGATTTACCTGGCGCAGGCGGAATCGGGTTTCCATCCCCTGGCGTTATCGCGGGTTGGCGCCCGCGGCATGTGGCAGTTCATGGCCAGCCGCGCCCGGGGCTATGGCTTGCAGCACAACCTGTGGGTGGACGAGCGTCAGGACCCGGAAAAATCCACTCGCGCCGCCGCCCATCACCTGAAAGATCTCTACAACCAGTTTGGCGACTGGTATCTGGCCATGGCCGCTTACAACTCCGGGCCAGGCACGGTGCAAAGTGCGGTCAAGCGCACCGGCTATGCCGATTTCTGGGAGCTTTACCGGCGCAACGTGCTGCCCAAGGAAACGCGCAACTACGTGCCCATCATTCTGGCCGTAACAATCATGGCCAAGAACCCAGGGCAGTATGGGCTGGACGATATTGTTCCCGAGCAACCGGTCCCCTACGACGCGGTGAAGATTGATTATTCGGTTGACCTTCGTCTGGTGGCCCAGTGCATCGATGTCACGCCGGCGACCCTGCAGGACCTGAATCCCAGCCTGCTGCGCCTGACCACTCCCAAAGATCAGAGCTTTGAGCTGCGCCTGCCGGCCGGGACCAGAGATCGCTACCTGGCGGCGATCGAACCCATCCCGCCGCAGATGCGGGTGTGGTGGCGGTATCACGAAGTGGCGGAAGGCGACACGCTGGCCTCGATTGCCCGAACCTATCGCACCAGTGTGAAGGCCATCGAGCAGGAAAACCATGTCCTGGCTAGTGATGACGTGAAGCCGGAGAGCAAACTGATCATTCCGATTCCGCCGGGGAAACATGCGGCCACCGAAGACGGTGCTACCTACGCCCGCCACACTACCCGCTACCGGGTGCGGCGCGGTGACACGGTGCAGACTGTAGCGGACAATTTCAGTCTTCCCCCCACCATGATTCGCCGCTGGAATCATCTGCGGGGAGACAGTTTGCGTGGACGACGCATCGTCTATGTTCACCTGCCGGTGACCCCAACCACCCTTCCCAAGGAACGACCGTCGGCTTCCAAGTCCGAGACCGGTAATGACTTACGCCCTGCCTCTCCTAAGATCGTGCAACATCACAAGGTGCAGCCTGGAGAGACCCTGACCTCGATTGCCACGACTCACCACACCACGGTCGAAGCCCTGAAGCGGGACAACGGCAATCTGCCGATGCTGCGGCCTGGAATGGTTATTCTGATCAAAAGCGTGAGATGAAGCAGCTGCTGGCTGCTAGCTGCTAGCTGCTGGCCTCTGGCATTCAGCTGGTGCTTCCAGGCTTCAGGTCTAACTTTTCCGCTCTCGCTTTGGACTCTGGAATTGCCCTGGAGATTGAATGCCCGTGCGGATTGGGAAGGGCTCGGCTGAAGCCGTACCCTCCCATGGCCTTCTTCCCGTTCTTTGCCCTATTGAATGGCCCTTCATCCCACCTGCGCAAAATACTCGGCAGCTTCTACTCGACTTTGCCCTCTCGGTGTAATATGCAACCTGCAGGACGGCTGCAAACCGGTTCTCGAATGCGGTCGCGCGAAAACGCTGTGCTATAATCGCGCCCCGTTCAGCCAAAACGTTGGTCTTTCAGTTGTCTTTTTAATTCCCTAGTACCCGCAGCGCTGGCGGAGCGGCCCGCGCCCGGCGCGGTCCAAAAACCAGGAGGAACAATGAGCTTTGACGACGCCCTCTACGCACGAGATGACGAGATGGATGAATTTGGCGACAGCGGCGCCTACGGCGATTCGCTAGAAGAAGATTACGAAGAAGAAGAGGAAGAGGAAGAAGCCGAAGTGCCGGGCATGATCGAGCCGCAACCCGAGCCCGCCACGCCTGCTCCAGCCGCACCCCGACCGTCAGGTGGTGGAGGGCCGCCCAAGCCGCCGCGTAAGCCGGCAGCGAAGAAAGCAGCCAGGAAAAAGCCGGCCAAAAAAGCTGTCAGGAAGAAGCCGGCGAAAAAGAAGAAGCCAGCACGCAAGCCAGCCCGGAAGAAGGCCGCCAAGCGGCGTCCGGCACGCAAGGCTGCAAAGAAGCCGGCCCGTCGCAAAGGCAAGCGCGGCCGCCGGTAAGAGCAAAGCTCGGTCCTCGTTCTGATCGGAATCCGGACAGGCGAGGACCGACCTCCACCTTCAAAATTCAAAGGCGTCGGACCAAGCCTGCCCTGAGCGAAGTCGAAGGGAGTGTCCGACCCACACCTTCCTCCGAACCACACCTTCGGCAGATGCTAGGCAGCCTTGGGCAGGGTGGTGGGTTCGGTCAGCCGGCGCACTGCCAGCGACATCATGACGCGGGTGACTCCGCTCATGATCATGCTCACGCCCACCAGCGTGCCAATCGCCCAGGCCGAACTGGACGGCCAGTGGAAGCCGATGAACAGTGCCAGCAGCAGGGTAACCAGCCCGTCGAACAGCACCCAGCCGGCGCCCCGCCCGGGACGCAGCTTGAAGTAGAGCACCACGTCCAGCACGCCCTCGAGGAAAAAGAGTGATGCCAGCAGGAGCGTCAATGATGCGACTCCCAGCAGGGGATGCCAGAGCAGGTATCCGCCGATGAAGATGTAAGCCAGGCCCACCAGCAGCTTCCAGATCAGGCTTCCAGCGCCATGAGCGTGAAAAGCTACTGCCACATGGACCGCGCCGGCGAAAATGATGAGCCATGCGATGAGCGCGTTGACAGCCACGGCCGCCAGAAGCGGCGAGCCGATGGCCACGATTCCAAACACGATGAGCAGGACTCCCCAGACGATGGACCACCCGGAAGCCTGGCGTAACAACGAGGTCGGTTGCGCAACCATGATGTGCCTCCCCGGTCGAAATTCAGGGGGCCATTCTGCTCCCGGAGGAAGGTTTTCGCAAGCCGCAGAAAAGCTCAAAAATCAACAGCAATGGCGTCGGACAAAGCCTGCCCGAGCGAAGTCGAAGGGAGTATCCGCCGACACTAGTGTCCAGCCCGCACTTGTTACTTTTTTCCGGCGACCGTCTGCAGGCACTTGGTGTAGAGCTCGAGCAGATGTCCGGCATACTCTTCCGGCTTGGCGGCCGCCCCCGTGCCCTGGAACCCGACTCCTGACGAAGTGGTCCGGCCGTAGCCAGTGGTCATGGCGACAAATTTCATGAGATCCAGCGCGATATCTTCATTGCGGCGCGATCCCGATACTCCGCCTGGTACTTCTTCCATGAATGACTCCCTCGGCTCGATGGTAACAGATGATTATGTGGGGTGAAACAGTCGTCGGTCGTCAGTCGTCAGTCTTCAGCCAAGGTCCTCCGTTCACCAGCCTTTCTGACGACTGAAGACTGAAGACCGACGACTGCTTTACAAGCCTTTCTGACGACTGAAGACCGACGACCGACGACTGTTCTATTCAGTTCACATCTTGCAGCAGGGAGTAGGAAAATCCGCCGGACTGGCTATTTGTCGCCACCAGCGTCCTGACCTGGCCGGAACTGAGCGAAATCGAACCGGTGTCGATGACTTTCTGCTTCTGGCCAGCCGCGGTGAGCGCAACCTCGTAGCTCCCCGCAGCCAGAGACTGATAGCTGGCGGCCGAACCAAAAGCCAGATTGCTCAAGGTGGGACTGACGGTGTTCAGGTCCGTGCCCGCGGTAACAATATAGACGTCGGCGGGACCGAGGTTGGGCGACGCATTGACGACGCGAATCTTGAAATCACCCGAGGCCGGCGCTGAGTTGTCATCGGACAGCACCATGCTGGCTGCGCTTTGAGAAAAATTGTAGAAAATGACGGTCGTGTCCGCGCCGGACGCGAATGTGATGGACTGTTGCAGCAAAGCCGTACTCGATCCGGAAGCGTCAATTGCGACTTGATGGGAGCCGGATTGCGCGGATTGGTATCCCGTGCTGGTGCCGTAGGCGAGATTGTTCGACAGCGCAGTACTATCCACGAGCACTTCCAGACTGGATTCGTCCGGGACCGCGTTCATGAAACGGGAGCGGGTGCTGCCTCCCCCTCCGCCGCATCCCGCAAGAAACAGAATTGTTCCAAAACAAAGAATGCCGGCACACCACGACGTCAAGCGCAAGATTCGGCCCACCATGTCACCCCTTTTTGGCTGCGAGAATTTGGAGGTACAACGGTAAAGACCGACTGATGCGAGCCCTTCAATGGGAAGTTGCCGGGCCTGCGTAAAGAGTGCGTCAAGCGGAGTAAAGACTTGTAACACAGTCGTCGGTCGTCAGTCTTCAGCCGTCAGCCGGGCAGTGCTGTTGTGCCGACGACTGAAGACTGACGACTGACGACTGGACCCTTTACGAACTTTTACGTTGTTTTACCAAGTCTTTACTCCGCTGCGGATCACGAGGTGTTCTAACTACAGAGAGATTTTTCTCCGGGGGCGGAAAGCTTCCGATGTCACAGGAGTCAGAATTGGAGAGCACAAACATGTGGAAATCTACAGTCCCCAAGGGATCCAGATACAGAGGAGGCAACCGCAGTTCGCTGGTTGCGACGGCTGTTCTCGCGGCCTTGCTTAGTCTGGGCTTCGCTGCCGGCACCGCCTTTGGCCAGGACGAACCGGCGCCACCTCCGGCCGGGCAGCAGCCCGACCAGCAATCTGCGCCCGGCATGGGAAGGCATATGGGCCACCGTCACATGCCGACGGTGGACGATCAACTCAAGCATTTGACCAAACAGTTGAACCTGAGCGATGACCAGCAGGCGAAACTGAAACCCATCCTCGAGGACCAGCGCAAGCAGATGGACGGGATTCGCAATGATTCGTCGCTGTCTCGCGAAGACCGGTTCAGCAAGATGCAGGAACTTCGGCAAAGCTCCGACACGCAGATCAAGAGCGTTCTGAACGACGATCAGCAGAAGAATTTCGACAAGATGCGCGAAGAGCAGGCCAACCGGATGAAGCGATGGCACAAGGGGGGCGATAACGCTCCTCCGGCCGGAGCTGCTCCGGACAGTCAGCAGTAATGGGCGTCGGACCTCAGACTTCGGACCTCGGCGAATCGAGGCGGGTCTGAGGTCCGAAGCCTGAAGTCTGATTTTCTCCCTAAGCCCCTGGGCTGGGTAATTCTTTTGCGTCGCCCGCAAGAGTTGCCTAGTTCAGGGGCCCCCTTTTGCCCATGTGGGCGCGAGCGTCACGCTCGTGTAGAACCGGAATCCGCGGAGAGACAGCCGAGGGCGGCTGTCCCCACGTGGTCTTTTTATGCTGCCTGCGGCATCTCGCACATGAGTGCCAGCAGATTTTGCTCAGAGTCGCGGAAAAACGTCATCCAGAGATCGTGGGTGGGCATTTTTGCGATCAGGTGCGGCGCGTCTTCGAAGCGCACTCCATGACTCAGCATTTGCCGGTGCGCGCCGGCGATGTCGGGTACAGTAAAGTACAGAATTGAGCTGGGGTGGTCGAACTCCGGCTTCTCGGCGCGGCTGAGCATGAGGCGGACGCCGCCGCAATCGAAGAAGGCCAGGCCGCCGGCGGTGAACAACAGCGGCAGGGCGAGCACGTCCCGGTAAAATGCAGTGGCCCGGTCCAGGTCATGTACGTTGATCGCGATCTGGCCCAGTCGAGAAATTCCGATGGGCAGGGTGGCGGAAGTCATGGCGGTCAGCCTCCAGGTGTAATTGTTAGTATAGCTAACTATATTTCATGGCCGGACGCAAGCCGAAAAATCCGCCCTCTCCCCGGGACCTGGCCGCCATCGCTGACCGGTTGCATTCCGCAGCCATTCACGTATTACGCCGGGTGCGCAGGCAGGATGCCGCCGCGGGCGAAGGCCCGGCCCGGCTCTCGGCCTTGTCGGTGCTGGTTTTCGGGGGGCCGATGACCCTGGGCGAGCTGGCAGCAGCCGAGCAGGTGAAGCCTCCGACCATGAGCCGCATTGTTACCGGGTTGGTGGACCGCCGCCTGGCGCAGCGCGTGACCGATCCCAAAGACGCGCGCCGGGTGCGGATCCGCGCCACTCCAAGCGGCGAGCGCCTGCTGCATGAGGGCAGGCGGCGCAGGATCGAATATCTGGCACGCCATCTCGGCCGGCTCACCCGGCAAGAGTTGGCAACGCTGGATGAAGCGGTCGCACTGCTGGAAGGCGTTTTGAGGGAGTGGCCGCTGGAGAAATGAAACCGTCGCGGACTAGTGTGGGTCGCAGAAAATGTCAACGGCGCAGATCGAGTTGGCTGAAACAGCGGGTCCCCATTCGACTCCTCCTCGTGTGCACTCGGAGTTCGCTCAGGGCAGGCTCTCCACTGCGCTCGCTTCGCTCCGCTCCGGTCGGGATGACAATATTAATTCGGCGAATTTCCGAGACAGAACTAGGTTTCGATGCCCACGTAGCAGATGCGCCCGATCAGGTAGTCATGCACCTTCTTGCCCGGTTCCATGGCCATGACTTCGACTGGATAGGCCTGATTGTGAGGACGCAGGACCAGGTGATTGCCGGCAACTTCCACATATTTCACGGTGCAGCTGCCGTCGCGGGCCACCGCGTACATGTTCGATTCGCCCTTGCGATAGGGCTTGAGGGAATTGTAGTGGCGGTCAATCAGGACGGTGGCGCCGGGCAGCAGGCGGGGATACATGCCCATGCCTTCACGGCCATCGGCGCGGATGATCACGAAGCGCTCCCAGCCTTCGCGGTCACCCTCCATTTCCGGGCGCAGGCGGCGCAGAAAGCTTTTCTTGAATTTCAGAATGTCCTTTACCTTCATGCTCATGATCAAGGGCTGACGCGCCGCAACCGCCCCCTCCACCAGGAGAACGTTTTCGAACTGGTCGTCGCTGGGGGGAGTGATGCTGGCGCGCTTGTTGATCTCGCCGGGATCGAGCAGGTCCAGGACCGACAGGCGCTGCACGTTCAACACTTTGTCCATGCCCTCGACGCTGAGGCCCCGTTTGCGGTTGAGAAAGTTGGAAATGTGGGCCTGCCTGAAGCCGGTTTCGCGGGCCAGGCGCAGGCCGGTCAGCTCGCCTTCTTCGATGCGCTCCCAGAGAGCTTTGCGCAGATTCTCCTGCAGGGCCCGGAACTTCATGGGTCGAGTATAGCTCGCGAGTATAGCGTGTGGCTATTCATAAAATAGTTAGAACATCCAGAAGGCAATATTTCCTTGACTTGGGAAATAAGGAGCTATACGATCAGCGCCTTGTATAGCTATTTATTAATGAGGGGGAATTTAATAACCAAGAGCAGAACAGGTCATGTTGAGCCAATCACAATCCGAGAGCGAGGAAAACAACTTCGTGGAATTCCGCCGCAAGGTGCGGTGCGCGGAGATGCTTTCTTCCGCCATGGAGCGGCTATTGCGGGAGCTCCATTTTACGGGCCGGCTCAGCGTCGTGGTGCAGAATGGCCGCGTGCTGAAATCCGGCTATGAGGAGGGCTATTTCCGGCAGCCGACGCTTTACCAGGACCAGGTCGGCCAATAGTTCCCCAACCCGGCAAGGCAACGTACTCATAACTAAATAATTCCAACAGGTCATCGTAAGAGAAACGAGCCCTGTGACCGAGTAATCGGCACAGGGCTCTTTTGTTTTGCCCGCAACCGAGAAACGATGGAGGCAATCATGGAAAGCGAAGATCCGGAAGTAATCCAGTTGGAGCTCAAGTACTGTGAACGCTGTGGGGCCCTGTGGTTGCGACTCCGTGGAGCGCAGGAAATTTACTGCGCTCCGTGCGACCTGGAGATGCTGGACCTGCCCTCCCCCCGCAGAATCACCAGCCGGCCGCGTTTGCCCGGGAACCACAAGATCGAGATCAAGGCGCAGGCGGGCGAACTGGCGGTTTATTGCGGAAAAGGAGGAACCGCATGACGGTCACTCCATGCTTTCCGTCACACTCTCTTGCCCATCGAGAAGCGGGCGCAGCGGCGGGGCAAGCTCCTTTACGACGGGTGGGCATGAGATCCCGGCCGGGTTCAGGGAGCGAGGCAGTTCCGATGAACGGGCACGACCCTGATTTATGGCTCTACCGGGAGCGAACGCTGGGCATGCTGAGGCGTTATCAACGGCTGTCGGTGGAGGTGGGACGACTGCCGTCGTTGTTGGGCCGGGAATTCTTCCGGACGCGGGTCACCTCCTATCATGCCGGGACTTTTGAAGATGCGGTGATCTTTGTGCATGATGTGGCCCGTGGCCTGGAGCAACTGGGCGAGTTCGAGCATAAATTGATTGCGAGGATCGCACTCCAGGATTACACCCAAAACGAAGCCGCGCGCGTTCTGGGCTGCTGGCGGCGTACCGTGGGGCGGCGGTTTCCGGAAGCTCTCGACCGGGTGACCGAGATCTTTCTGGGTTCCGGTTTACTGATTCGACTCCCTGCCACCGATGTTGCCCGGAGAAAAACCTGTCAAGAGGGGAATGGCGGGGAAATTCCTGTAAGTGCTTGTGCACAGGGCGAATAAATTTGGGGAGAGCATGTCCCATTCTCCCCAATTGATTTGCTATTCTAGATTTAGAGATTGAGAAAGAGATTTGGTGGGCGCGCTCAAGGGCGCGCCCTTTTCCTTTGGTGACGAACATCCGATATCAAGACACAGCATGAAGAAAGCAAAAGTGCGGACGGGAACAACCAAAGCGAGTGTGGCTCCGCCGGTGAAATCAGCCGGGCGCGAAGCACCGGACCTGGCGGAGCTCCGCCGGCATATTGCCGACATTGTGGGAAATGGCGCCATCGGCATGGTCGAGACCATGATCGACCAGGTGGGCAAGGGCCATTATCTGGGGATGAAATATCTTTTCGAGATGATTGGACTTTATCCCGCGACATCGACGAATGACGCAGCGGAAGAGGATTCGCTGGCCGCGGTCCTGCTGCGGAGACTCGGCCTTCCCGACGAGCCGATACCGGAACCAGGAGTTACCAAAGATTCGCGACCCTCCGCTGGGGCCGTCGAGGATGGCTTAAAATGAAAACCGACAGTTGGGCAACGGCAACCAGTCTTTGGGCGCCCGCCGCGGACCGTTTATCGGCGACGTTCAGCCGCCAAACGACGAGGCACTCAGGGTTGGCGGTGGCGTTTCAGCCTTTACTGCACGGGGCTTTCATCATGGACATGACGTGGGTGACGGGCCGGATTGCGGTCGGCGGTGGAATCTGGACGGCGGAGAACATGGCGGCGGTTTCGCAGGCAGGAATCACGCACATCATCGATATGCAGATCGAATTTGACGATTCCACGCTGGCAGCGCCGCATGCCATTGAAGTGCTGTGGAACCCGATCGACGACGATTTTCAGCCCAAACCGCCCGAGGTATTTGAGCGCGGTGTGGAGTTCGCGACCCAGGCACTCAGCCAGGACGAGACCAAGCTGTTCATTCACTGCGCGGCCGGGGTCCACCGGGCGCCGATGATGACGCTGGCGGTGTTGTGCTCGATGGGTTGGACGCCGGATGCGGCCCAGGACCTGATCGAAAAAGAACGCCCGGTGGTGGACTTTGCGGATGTGTATGTGCGCAGCGTGGAGAAGTTTCTCGACCAGCAGGTGAGAGCGGAAAAGTAAGAAACCTGTTTTCAGTTGCTGGTTCCCAGTTCTCAGTTAACAACCAATCCTAAACATTTCAGCGAGGCAAATTTTCCCTTCCGGGTGGAGGGGAGAGTCTGCCTTGCGGGTGAGACTCGGCAAGGGAGGAAACATGTTCGACGAGCACCGCCGCCCCTGGGGGCGGCTTTTCTACTTGCTGGCGTTTGTAGTGGCGGGGCTGACGGCCTCGTGGGCGCAAACACCGGCCACCACTACGATCAGCGATGTGGTGTATCGCGCGGACGGAACCCTCGCGGGCGGCACACTGCTGATCTCCTGGCCAACGTTCAGTACGGCCGCGGGACAAGCGGTCGCGGCGGGCAGGAAGAGCGTGACCCTGGCCGAAGGCGGTGTGTTGTCGGTGGACCTGGTTCCGAACACAGGCGCGACACCACCGGGGACGTTCTACACGGTTGTTTACCAACTGGATGATGGAACGGTAAAGACTGAATACTGGATTGTAACGGCCATTTCACCGACCACGATCGCTGCGGTGCGGACCGTACTGGGGTCGGGAAATTCGGCGGTCACGACGTCGGGGGTGGGCTCGTTCGTGAGCAAAGCCGGAGACTCGATGTCGGGTCCGCTCCAACTGCCCGGCGATCCGGTGGCGCCCAACCAGGCCGCCACCAAGCATTACGTGGACAACGGGCTGACCGTAAAAGCGGACGTGATCGGCGGAGTTGTTCCGGTCGGTCAACTGGGTAACGGGACGGCGAACATCAACCTGTGCCTGCACGGAGACTCCAGCTGGGGAGCGTGCGGAGCCAGCAGCAATGCGGTGTCGATTCAGAACGTGCCGGTAGATGCGACGGCGCCCAGCGACAACCAGGTGATCACGTACGTGGCCTCGGCGGGAAAATATCAGCCGCGGGCGGGCAGCGGAGTGACGGCGGGCATGGCGGCGGTGAAATATTCGCCGGACTTCAACTGGTCGCAGTCTCCATCGACCGGCCTGGCCACTCCGGGAGCGAAGACGGTAAACCTGTCGGCATGCGTCGCCGGGGTGGTGGCCACGGAGCCCCAGTATTACGTTTACATCGCCGGCACGGGAACGCCGGAAGCGGTGCTGGTAACCGGCGGAACCTGCGCTGGAGACGGCCACCCCGGGACCCTGCAATTTACGACGGCCAACGCGCATGCCGTGGGGTACACCATCGGCAGCGCGTCGTCGGGACTGCAGGAAGCCGTGATCGTGACCCGCTTTACACCGACGAACCCGACCGGCAGTTCACAATCGGGAAAGGTGATTGTGCCCCCCGGAGAATACAAGGCATTCGCGCGGGTCTCGATCCGGGGTTCGAACCTCACCGTGGACTTCTCGGGATCCATCGTCGAGTGCTGGATGAACGACACCTGCATATTTGTGGGTGACCCTTCGAATGCCAACCTTTTTCAGGACATTACCCTGATCAATCCCCGCGGCCGTCCGGCCATCGCCAATGGACAAAAACCCTTCATCGAAGTAAATGCGCAGAAGACGAGGCTGTTCAATGTGTCCACCCGGGTGAACTCGGGAGGCGGGACGTTCGGCAGTTACGTGCAAGTGGACGACGATGAGTCATTCCTGCTGGATGGATTGGACACTACCCTGGGCGGCGGGCAGGGAAATTTCGGGGTTCGATGCGACGCGACGGTTTGCAACCCCATCATTTCGGCGCCGGGACCGTTTGGTACGTTTCCGGGAGTGGGGTGGTTAAAACATCTGAACATATCGTTGCAGTGCTCGGCGAATGGAATTGACTGGCAAGCCGGCAATACACTGCGAATTTCCGACAGCGTAATTCAGGGCTTTGCGCAGTACGGCGTCCGGGCTGGAATTCGGCAGGGGGGCTTTGGCGGCTTCGAGCTGGCCAACGTGTATGAAGAGGTTGGAGAGTGCGCCAATCCCCTGGGCGCGATCGGACAAGCCGGAGTGATCGCGCAGGGGAGCACGGTCAAGATCCAGGGTGGAGAAGCGCCGAACGGGGCCTTTCCGGCGTTTGCCAACACCGGAAGCACTGACTACCGCTACTACGTGGTGGCGCATCACGCGACGAACGGTCCGTCGAACCCGTTGTACGCGGGAAGCGCGCTGAGCAATGGATCGGGAAACATCACGGTGACCACACCGGACATTGCCGGGGCTGCCACACTCGACTTGCTGCGAGTGACGGCGATTGCGGGCCCGCGTGAACAGGCACCCTACGGGACGGGCAACTATGCGGTCGTGACCGGCGTTTTGCGGAGCTCAGCCTGCGCCAACGGCGTGTGCACATTCGTGGACACCCAGGCAGCGCTGCAGACCTACAGCGTGGCCGTGCCAACCTACTTTCCGCTGCTCAACTTCTGGCCGGGAAGCCTGGTGTTGAGCTCGAGCGAGGATACCAACAGCGTTCTGGCAGGTGCCCGGGCCTGGATGGATAGTGCTCCCTCGAACGTGGTCGCGGTTCAAGGATCGACCGCGCCGGCCCTGATCTCCGCGAATTGCGACGCGCTTGTGGGCTGGACGCCGCTGTGGTTGAGCTGCTATTCGGCGATGGCACCGTCGGTGTTTTACGAGCAGGGAGCATTTCTGATGGCGGTAAAACCCAACACCGACGGCGGACTGCGGACCAACCTCAAGGGCCGCATGAATTTTTCCACGCTGGGGACCGGGCCCGGACACATCATCACGCTCTCCGATTCCAATTTCCAGAAGACCATTGCCACTGCGAACAACCGGCCCAGCAATGACGCCAACGACGCCTTCATCGGATACGACCAGGGGGACGGGAACCCGTTGAATATCGGGATCAGCCTGGGAGCGCCGCGATCGCTCTCCAACTACATCGGCAACGTGGGAGATGGGACGAACTGGCTGGAACGATTGACCTCGAGTCTCAAGGAGTTCAAGACGGATGTGCAGATGGACGGGACACTCACCGTGGCGGGCGCAGTGCAGGCAGGTTCGTTTGTTTTCTCGCAAGCCCCAACCCAGTGCTCCGGCAGTTTCGCCACCGGCATTCAGGCCAATGGAAATGCAAATTGCAGCACCGCCGACGTGATCCAGATTGCCGAGACCAATGCCCCCAGCGGTATCGCCAACTACGGGCTGTTCTGGTTTGACTCGAGCTGCCATTGTCCCAAGGTGATCAGCAACAACGGGCAGGCGGTCCAACTGGGGCTGCAGAACGTTTTCAACAGCGATGCGAACACCCTGGAAGAGTACAACGGGACCAATCCGCAGGCCTTGCGGATTTACGGCACCCGAACGGATGCCTCCAACTACGAGCGGATTGGTTTCAAGTGGGACAATGCTGATGGATACTTCGCGGTGGCCAGCGAGAACGGCGGGACGGGGCTGCAGCGCGGGATCGCGTTCTGGATCGGGAGTAATGTCCGGTGGGCCATTGACACGGCATCGAGCCTGAAGCCCTTCGCCGACAACTCCTATAATGTCGGCGCCCCTACGTTGCGGACCAAGACATATTACGCGGGCACGTCGTTCGACATAACGAGTTCGGGCGCCTTGACGTTTGAGCCCTGCAACGACGCCACCACAGGCACGAGCTTAAATTTTCTCGCGAAATACAACGGCGCGAGTTCTCCCTGCGCGGTGAAGGCCGCGACCACCGACAGCGATGGAATCATCGGGATTGTGAGTGGCGGCAGTGGGACCACTGGAAACGCAATCGTCATCTATCGAGGATATGCGCAGTGCAGTTTTGACGGATCGACAACGGGCGGGGACTACGTGGTGGCAAGCACGACCAACGCGGCCGACTGCCATGACGCGGGCGCGACGAGGCCGGGTGGAGTGCAAGTAATCGGACGGGCCATGGCCACGAACAGCGGCGCGGGAACCTATCTGGTGTTTGCCAGCATGGAACCGCCAAGTTCGGGGAGCGCGAGTTCAGTTCCCTGGTTTACCCAACCTTCGGCTGCGGGCAGTGTTTCATTCCTGACGACGGCGAACGTGGCCAAACTCTACGGAGTGGTGTATGGCAGCGCCACGCCGCTGGCCACCACGCAGGTCACGTACAACGTGCAGACGGCGGACAATACGGCGAACACCTACGATGTCGGGCTTTACAACAGCGCCGGCGCCCTGTTGGCCCACATCGGCAGCACCGCGGGGACGACGTTTGCGCCGTCCACCGGCTGGAAGACCTTGAACTGGACGGCCTCGAGCACGATCAAGCAGGGAAAATACTACCTGGCGATCACCACGAGTTGCGCAAGTTCGTGCGCGGCGCTGATCGGAAGTTCGACCGGCGTCGGATTCACGTTCGCGGGCGCGGTGCAGGAGAGCGTGACCACGGGCGGCACGCTGCCCAGTTCGATCACGATTCCAGGCGATGCCTACACAGCAACCACGATTCCAACCTGGTCCCTGCAGTGAAGGATTGGGTCGAAAATATCAGGAGCCTCACCATGACAAGATTTTTGCCGGCCATTTTTCTACTGCTGCTCGCTTCGCGGGCGTGTGGGTCCACGGTCAACCTTACCTGGAGCTACGACTACACCGGGGTGCCGGTTTGCAGCGCCACGGTCACGACAAATTGCATGGACCACTTCGAGATGCACGACGCAACCAGCGGAGCACCGGTGCTCATCGCGGCGGTGCAGAACCCCTTGAACGCAAGCGGAAAGGTAACGGCCATCACCGGAACATTTCAAACTTCGAATCTGGGACAAAGGACGTTCGCGGTGACAGCGGTAGGCCGGGACAACACGGGCAACCTGGTCTCCAGTGACTGGACGAAGTGCCAGGGGACATTTCAGGTGCCGCCTTCTCCGCCTGGCAATCTTTCGGGTTCCGTGCAGTAGGCGAGTCTCCTTACGTGCCGGCAGTTTTGACAAACCTTTCGACGCCCAGCCAGCGAGCTGGGCGTTTTTGTTTGACGGAAACCCAGGCAGGAACCTGGGTTTGTGGATTCAGTTGTCAGTTACCAGTTCCCGGTTCTCAGTTCATGATCAAAAGACTCGCAATCACGGTGGTGGTGCTGGCGGCGCAAGCATGGGGGGCGACTTACTACGTCGATCCCCTGGGCAGCAACGCCAATGATGGTCTCTCGGCGCTGACGCCCTGGCGCACGCTGTTAAAGGTAGGCATTTCGACGTTCCAGCCGGGGGACGTAATTTTGTTCAAGCGCGACGGAGTGTGGAACGAATGGTTGACGCCGCCCTCGAGCGGGACGGCGGGCAATGTGATCAAGTTCGACGCGTACGGCAGCGGGCGTCCACCCAGGTTCACCGGGTATGCTCCGACCACGGCGGCGCAATGGACAAACGCGTCCGGCAACGTCTGGCAAACGACCTTGAGCGCGGAGCAGGCAATTTCGCAGCTCAACTTTGTGCAATTCGGCACGATCTGGGGCAACTCGCAGGCGTCGGCGAACGCGCTGGCGCACGACCGTGACTGGTTTTACGATCCCGCCACACAAAGCCTGTCAGTGTACTCGTCAGGCGGGAACCCGGTCATCGCGTTCGCCGGAGTGACGCCAATCATTCTGAGCGGACAAAGCCTGATCAATCTCAACAACGCCAGCTACATCGAGATGCAACACATCCAATTGGACTGGTATGACGGCTACGGCGTGCAGGTGCAGGGGAGCAGCGATCATATCTGGCTGGCGAACATGGTGGCCGATTCCCAGGTGCCGAATGCAACCGTCCCCATCGGATTTTATGTGCACACCAGCGGAACGGTGGGGGACCTCCATATCTACAACACGGATGCGCACCGAAACTACATCGGCTACCGCTTCGACGGGACCGCCACGGCGATCGAATTGAAGAATTGCAGAGCGTACGCGAACCGGACGTACGGGTTGATGGACAACACGGCGGCGGTGACCTATTCCTACTGTCACTTCTACGCCAACAATCTTGCGACCGGAGTCTCGACCGATGTGACGGGCACACCGGGGCCGATCGACGGGGGGCACAATCTGGCGGTGGACACGCCGCCGCACGTGCGCGGATTCATGCGCTACCCGGCACGGATCAGCGTCACCTATGACGACCCGGGATTGGTTGATGGTTCTCACCAGTTCATTCAGTCGCTGCTTCCGGCGTTTCAGGTCAGGAACGCGCCCCTGAGCATCGCAGTGGTCACGGGCTATGACCTCTCCAGGCAGCTAATTCCAACATTCCAGTCATGGATCAACGCGGGCTGGGACTTGAACTGCCATTCGGTCTCGCACCAGTACTTTGTATTTCCCAACGCTTTCACGCTGCATTACACCGGGACCTCGGCGTCAAGCGTGACGCTATCGATTTCCAACAAGCACCTGACCATCGCCGCGCCCGGGGATGCGAATGCCCAGGTGAGTTGGGACCTGAGCGCTTCAGGGACGGACCTCGTACCCAGCGGCCTGGACACGCTGGGCGGGATCATCGCTACTTTGAACCAGCGCGGCGTGTTCTCAGTGACCGCAGATCCGAACATGAAAACGGCGGTCAAGAGCGAAGATCTCGCGGACGTGAGTTCACAGGACATCAAGAACGCAACCTACACCCTCACCATAGACAAGCCGCGGCTGATGAACGACGAACTGACCTGGTCCAAGGCATGGATGAACGCGAACCTGGTGGGGATCGGCGGCAACCGCTCGGTGAGACTGGCGTGGAATGAATCCGATGGGGCAACCGGCTATAACGTTTATCGCTCGGGAAGCAGCGGCGGTCCGTATTCGAAGATCGCGGGGCCGTTGACGGACCTGCTCTATTTCGACTATGGCGTGAGCCCGCAGCAGGTCTGGTATTACGTCGTAACCGCGCTAAATCAGGCGGGCGAGTCCGACGACTCCAACGAGGTCTCCGCCAGCATACCCGGAAGCTGGGTGTACGTGTATCCCGGGAGCTACGAAGACACATCAACGGAGGCCATTGCGGTGGCGGCGGGATATGCGGGGGCACGGGGTGGCGGAGTGATGCAGCCATCTCCCAACGCCGCCACCGTTCTGGGGACCGGCATCAACGTGCAGAACATCCTGAGCCAGGGTGTGGCGCCAAATTTCCAGAACCTGAGTGACTCGCAGCTGGCCAACAAAGTGCGAGCGCTGGTTTTCAAATCGGCGGTGTGGGGAGTTCCCATGGGAGTGTTCTTTCATATGAACGAACTCTCAGCGCACCAGGTGGGCGTGCTGCTGGATGCGCTGAAGTCCGGGGGAGCGACGCTGATGAGCAACTCACAGCTGGTCAATTACCTGGTCGGGGCACAGCCCAATGCAGGCACCACCTACTACGCGGACTCGAGCTCGGGCGTGGCCCCGGATTTGCGCCCAGGGCAGACTTCGCCACTGGTGGACCAGGGCGCGGCCCTGGGA
The DNA here is from genome assembly GCA_963699935.1 of Terriglobia bacterium. Lineage (GTDB taxonomy): Bacteria > Acidobacteriota > Terriglobia > Terriglobales > Acidobacteriaceae > JAIQFF01. The sequence continues at coordinate 684,550 of CAVOVU010000002.1, read as the reverse complement.
GCGGAGTACAAGTTTGACCTCATGGGCATCGACCAGACCCAGTTCGGTTCGGGATGGGAAATTGGCGCGCAGGCGTTTGTACCGGAGTACACGGGGCACGTACGGATTGCGCCGTAAGAGTTTTCTGGTTTCTGGTTTCAACTTGGCTGGTGAGGGCTGAGGAGAGATTTACAGTGATGGCTGATCTCGAACTGCTGATGCGGTTGGGGAGTGAACTCACGCATCGACCGCAGAGCACAATTGCGCCGGCGGATTTGGTCAGGAGCGGGTGCGAAGCAGGCGGTTCGGCTGGTCCAACGATAGAAGACCTGCTGATCGAGGGGCTGCTCAAGGTGCGGAGTAAGAGCAAGGGCCTGGTGCGGCTGCGGCCGAACCGCGCACAGATGGAATATTCCCGGAGATGTACCCGGAAGAACATCGTTCTGAAGGCGCGGCAGCTGGGGATGACGACATATATTGCGGCGCGATTCTTTATCCATACCATCACGCAAGCGGGAACGACCGCGGTGCAAGTGGCGCATAACCAGGAATCAGCGGAGGAGATTTTCAAAATTGTGCATCGCTTCTGGGAGAACCTGCCCGAAGGGATGCGACGGGGCGCGCTGGTGACGTCGCGCTCCAACGTCCGCCAAATCGTTTTCCCGCGGCTGGACAGCGAATACCGCGTGGCCACGGCGGCGGACCCCAACGCGGGGCGGGGGATGACAATCCATAATCTGCATTGCTCGGAAGTCGCCCGCTGGCCCCGCGACGGAATGGAAACGCTGGCATCGCTGCGCGCGGCGGTGCCGGCCCAGGGGGAGATCGTCCTGGAATCGACGCCCAACGGTGCGGGGGGAGTGTTTTACGAAGAATGGCACCGCGCCGATGAAACCGGATATCGCCGCCACTTTTTTCCCTGGTGGTATGACGGAGACTACCGCATTGAGGACGGAACCGCTGCGGTGCGGCCCTTCATGCCGGACGAAGAACAATTGATGGAGCGCGAGCGCCTCACGGAGAGCCAGATCGGCTGGCGGCGGTTGAACCGGGCACAGTTGCGCGGGCTGGCGGCGCAGGAGTTTGCCGAGGATGCGGTCACCTGCTTCCGGGCGTCGGGCGAGTGCGTGTTCGATCTGGAGGCGATTGAGCAGGCCTTCGCGGACAGTGGTGAGCCGCTGGAAACTCAGGACAACGGGCGGCTGGCGACGTGGTTTCCCCCGCAGGCGGGCAGGCAATACATTGTTGGCGTGGATCCGGCTGGCGGCGGGTCGGAAGGCGACTACGCGTGCGCGCAGGTGATCGAGCGCCGGACCGCAATGCAGTGCGCGGAACTGCGTGGCCACTTTCCGCCGCGCGAACTGGCCACGAAGCTGATCGCCCTGGGGCGTTCGTACAACCATGGCCTGCTAGTGGTGGAGCGCAACAACCACGGATACGGAGTGCTGGCTCACTTGCGGGTGGATGGAAGTGCCAATGTGTTTCGCGACGGTGGACAGGACGGGTGGCTGACGTCCGCGGCCAGCCGGCCGGCAATGGTAGAGAACCTGGCGGCGGTGCTGGCGACGGATCCGAAACTCTTCCGCAGCGCGCGGCTTCTGAACGAGTTCCGGACTTTCGTGAGACATCCGGACGGTACCTCGGGAGCGGCCGGCGGCACACATGACGATTGTGTAATGGCCATGGCCATTGCGCTGGCGGCGCGCCGGGCTGTGGTGGGAGAGCTTTCACGCAGGGCGATGCTGGAAGTGGCCAGTCTGCCGCTGCGAAAGTGAATGTTCATCCGTCACAGACAGGAGTGACGGGGGCAGTGTAGGCTGCGGGTCCGGGGTTGCCTCGACTCCTAGTTTGCACGGAGCCCTCGCGACAGCCGGCTGAGCCTGCCCTGAGCGCAGTCGAAGGGCGGGCGCTACGAAAACCTTTTGCCCGGGACAGACATTGGCAGTGACGGCAGTCCAGCACGTGCGCAGAATGCGGGGCGGAGCTCAGGGACACCTGATGCGCTGCTCCGACGGCAAGTTTTATGTGGTGAAGTTTCGCAACAATCCCCAGCATCTGCGGGTGCTGGCGAATGAGCTATTGGCGACCCGGCTGGCGGAAGGTGCCGAGCTACCGGTGCCCACGACCGAGGTCGTGGAAGTAGGCGACTGGCTGGTACAGCACACGCCGGAGCTGAACATACAGCTGGCGGGAAATACGATTCCCTGCCAGCCAGGGTTGCAATTTGGATCGCAGTATGTGGTGAGTCCACTGGAAGGGCAAGTCTTCGACTATCTTCCCGTGGACATGCTGGAGCGGGTGCGGAACCTGGAAACATTTGCCGGCATTCTGGCCATGGACAAGTGGACCGGCAATGCCAACGGGCGCCAGGCCGCATTCTGGCGGAAGATGCGGGAGCGAAGATACACGGCGACGTTCATCGATCAGGGCTACTGCTTTAACGCCGGAGAATGGAGTTTTCCGGATTATCCGCTGCGCGGAGTTTATGCACGGAATGAAGTGTATGCCGGTGTTCGCAGCTGGGCATCTTTCGAACCGTGGCTGTCACGAATCGAGAACATGGGGGATGACGTGATCTGGAGAGCGGCCGGCGACATTCCGCCGGAGTGGTACAGCCAGGAGTGGGATGCGCTGGAGGCCCTGGTGCGGTCGCTGTTGGAGCGGAGAACGATGGTGCGGGAACTGATTACGGCATTTCGGACCTCGCCGAGGCGGCCTTTTCCGAACTGGGAGGAAGATGCGTAGGACAATTGGCGGTTGGCAGCTGAGATGCAGCTTTATTGCTTTTTGGGTTGCGCCATTTCCGGATTGACCAGAAACTATTTCAGTTGCCAGTTTTCGGTTCACAGTTGTCAGATTGAGTAATCATGGCTGATTTGAAGAAGCTCGAATTCTTTCTTCTGCGGTACGTACCGGACGCGGTGAAGGACGAGTTTGTCAACGTTGGCCTGGTGATGCTGGAGCCGGGTGGGGATGGAGAAGGATTTGCGGATGTGCGGTTCACGCGCGACTGGCGGCGGGTGCGATGCCTCGATCCTCAGGTGGATGTCGAGATGCTGGAGGCGCTGGAGCGTGACATTCGCGGACAACTAAGGCAGGCGCGAGACCGCGAAGCGCTGCTGCGGAAGCTGGACGACTCGTTTTCCAACCTGATCCAGGTATCGCCGACCAAGGGCTGCCTGGCGGAGGAACCGGCGAAAGAAATGGAAATCATTGCGCGATTGTATTTCGAAGGGCCGAAGGGCGAGGCCCGGCTGGAGCGGTCGGAACGACAGCGGATTTTGAAGGGCATGCGAGAGCGCCTTCGAACAGGCCGGAGTCTGGACATCGCTGATGAAGGAAATCCCGGCAGCTCACTACACCAAACCTGGAGATCCCGTTCAGGTTTGATTTCGGATACCGGGTGGGAGCGGAGATCAAGCTTTTCCATGCTGTTTCCCTGAAGACCAGCGTGGAGCAGGCGATCACTGCTGGCGGCGCGGTATCCGAAGATTGCGAGAAGGGATCGCGCAGAAGATCCAGGCGAACCCCTCGCTGACGGCCGTGGTCGACGACGACCTGGACCGGACGCTGGGCGGAGTGGAGTTTGCATTGGGCGCGTTGGCGGAAGAGAAGATTCAAGTGGCAGCGGTAGCGGAGATGCCCCTGATCGCGGAGCGGGCGCGATTGGAACTGAGGGCCTGAAATCTTTGATAGCCGGATCAACGACCTGTGCGGGCGAGAGCGCCCGCTCTACACATTCAAAAGCAAATCATGAACATCACAGAAAAGTTGCGCGGCGCCATGCGCCGGATCGCTGGAGTGTCTCTGGCCGGAGGTATGGAGGGCAAGCGGCGGACGGTGCCCTTGCCTTCCATCCTTAACACGTACGGGCCGCGGCCGGATGTTTACCCGAAGCCATCGCCGGTGAATCTGCGGCGGTTTTCGGAAACCCCGGTAGCGCGGAAAGCAATCAACACGATCAAGGACAGCATCGCGGGGATGCGCTGGCGAATCCAGCCACGGCCGGGACGAAATCAGGTGATGCCCGACGTCGAAGCGCGGGCGCAGATGCTGACCGATAACTTCGGCGCCCCGAACCCGGACGATTCGTTCCGCTCATTCACGGAGCAGGTGCTGGAAGACGTGATCGTCGGCGGCTTCGGGGCAATCGAAGTGGAAGTCACGGGCGATGCGCTGCGGCCGCTCACGCTCTGGCCGGTGGACGGAGCGTCCATCCGCATCAAGAGCGATTGGGATGGGCTGCCGGGATCGGCGCGCTACGCGCAGGTCACGGGGAGGCTGGGTCCGGAGGCGCAGGTATCTCTGAACGACGATGAACTGATCTACATCAGGCTCAATCCGCGCACTCACACGCCCTTTGGCCTGGGGCGACTGGAAGTCGCATTTGAAACCATAAACGCATTTCTGGGGGCGAACCGGTACGCGGCACGGCTGGCGTCGAACTCAGTCGTGGAATATGCGCTCTGGCTGCAGGGTCTGAGCCCCGAGCACCACGAACGATTGATCCGGTGGTGGCAGGATGAGATCGAGGGCACGGGCCGGGTGCCCATTCTCTCCGTAGAAAACAAACCGGAAGTGTTGCGCTTTGGCGGCGGCACCGATGCTGACCTGCGCTTGCAGTGGCAGGAGTTTCTGTTGCGCATCATCGCGAATGCTTTCGACCTTCCGCCGCAGTCCCTGGGCCTGGAGAAGGACGTAAACCGTTCCACCGCTGCAGAAATGACCGACCAGGCATTTCGCCAGGCCATTGTGCCTACGGCCCGTCTGTTCGCGGAGCATCTCACCCGCGACGCCATCAGCAAGAAGCTGGGCTGGCACGACCTGGAGTTCATTTTCTCCGATATGGATTCCTCCGGAAGTGAGATGGAGCAGGCGCAAATTCAGGAGATCCTGATCCGGAACGGCGTGCTCACTGTGAATGAAGTCAGGCTCATGCGGGGACTGCCTCCGCTCTAACATCGGCCACGGATTTCACGGATTTTCACGGATTTTGATTCACTCTTTGACTCGTCTGTGTTGGGCGGGCGCGGGCAGAAGCACGCGCCGGGATGACAACCTCATGAACATTGAACTGGAATCGATGGCGATCGAGATGCCGCGCGTGGCTGGGCATCCCAACCGGGAACCGTTTCGCGGAGTCCTGACGCTGGTGGATGTGGTATCGGACAAGGCGCCGGCGGGGGCGCGCGGGCACAGGGTGGTGCTGGCGCGAGCGGCGGCCGACGCAGCACTGGCGTCATTGCTCGGGATGGGTCTGGACTATGCGCCATCGCTCGACCGGCATGACGCGCGGCGCAAGATCGGAGTGATCACGCGAGCCGAGATTGTGGGCAGGCAACTGGAACTGGGCGGATATCTGTTTGCCAAAGACTTTCCCGAGATGGTGCGCGAGATTGGCCGCGGCGGCGGGAACCGGCCGGGACCAGGCGAGCGGCAAGCGCTCGCCAGAACATCGCTGCAGGCTACGGGCCCGGGCCATCATGCTTACTCTCCGCTAGGAATGTCGTATGAAATCGCCGACGCCCGGGTGGCGGACGTGCGGAGCCGGGTGTGGACGCTTACCCAGGTGACCTTTACCGGCGCAGCAGTGTTACGACGCGACAAGGCGGCTTACCGGAATACGTGGATTGAGTTGGGGTAAAGCAGGGGAAGTTGCAGGGCAGGAAGCGGTGAGGCCTCGGCCTCATCACCATCTTCACAAGGAGAAATCATGAACGAAGAGATGACGCAGCAACTGATGGCCACGGCGGAGAGGCTGGCCAACGCCGCCGAGGCGTTGGACCGGGTTCTGGGAAGGCTTGACGGTCAGCAGGAAGCGCTCAATGCAAAGGTTGACCGAATCGTGGCCGCGGTCGAGGAGCAACTGGACGAAGCCGACACAAACCATCCACGGACTGAGACGGACCACGATGACACCCTCCAGCGACGCGTGGCCGAGCTGGAGCAAAACAATAACGATCTCAAAGCGCAGGCTACCCGGCTGGCGCGGAAGACGCTGCCTCCGCTGGTCACGGCGTTGCTGAGCAAGAACGGTGAGATGGGCGACAGGCTTGAAGCCGCGGCGCTGGACAAAACTCTTCAGTCCCTGACTGTGGACCAGCGGATTGCGGTGAAAGCAGAAATGGCCCGGGCGGGGATGATCGAATAATCTTTCGAACTTTCGGTCGGGTTGTGGTGTGGCGTTTTATTAGTGATTGATTTTCAGTTTTCAGTTTTTGGTTCTCGGTTCTCAGTTTGAGGGGCACGGCTTCGGTCGTGCCCTTTCGACTTTTTGCACTTCATCATAGCGGGCAAATCTTTTCAGGAGAAAACATGAAAGCACAATTTCTTGATCTGCAAGCGGCGGCCGACTTTCTGGGGCCGGGCGCGGTAGAGATCAATCGGTATCAAACGGAAATTTTCGACATCGTGCGGCGGCGGGGGGCCTTTGGACAACGCATCCGGCAGGTGCCGGCAACCGGGCATCCATCGCGCTTCTTCGAGCAAACGGCGATTGTCTCGCCGACCGCCGCGGTGGGCTTTGTCGATCCACGCAACATTGTGGCCACGGCCGGCAGTCCGACGCGAGTAGAGCGGAGTGTGCCGCTGAAGGCCCTGGTTTCGCAGATCAACTACAACCTGTTCGACATGGAAGTGGGTTCGCAGCAGAGCCAGTTCGCATTTCTGCAAGCCAAGGACCTGGCCGATGCAGTCGAGGGGCTGATGCGCACTCATGACGTCGCGCTGTGGAATGGCACCGACACCTCACTGGGCACACCGACCACGGTGCAGTACTTCGGCGCAATCGGGCAGATTGTGGCCGGTGGCAATACTCATACCGTCGCCACCACGGAAAGCATCGTGGACGGAATCAAGGGTGTGGTGGCTGGAATGGTGGCGAATTCTTCATTCGAAGTGCGGCCGACCGCGATCTACGCCAATCCCGGTGCTGCTCGACCTGATCGACCGGGAGATGAAGACGGCGTTCAACGTGGTGCTTTCGACCACGGAGGTCGCAGGCGGTTTGCGGGTGAAGGCGCTGTCCACGCAGGCGGGGGATCTGCCGCTGATTCCGGAGTGGTCGATCGGCTACACCGGAACCCCGGGCAGTGGCACGGCGGTTCTGCCCTGCTACATCGTCACCGAAGACCTGATCGAGTATCACTGGCTGACGGATTCAAGCCCCCGGGTGTTCCAGTTGGGCCTCCCGGGATCACTGGCTTCGCAGATGGTGGTGGTGAAATTCGGCGGCGTGGTGGTGAAGGGCGCGTCCTACGCGCACTACGAAGTGAAGGTAGACCGGTAAGGGCAGTCGTCAGTCGTCAGTCCTCAGTCGTCAGAAAACTCGATGACGCGGACTGACGACTGGCGATGCTCGGACCATTCGAGAATTCCTATGAACTATCTCTCTCCTTCGGAATACGAAACCTATGGGCTGGAAGCGACCACACCGGCGGCGTGGGTGACCGCGGCATCGGCGGTCATTGACGCGCACTGCCGAAGGGCAACGCTGGGCGTGGCGCAATACGAAGAGCGGGTGCGGATCGCGGCGGGCCGGAACACGGTGCGGGTGACCTACGTGCCGCTGGCGACGGTGACGCCGGCATCCACCCCGATTGTTTCGGCACGAGGCCGGTACGCGATCCCGCGGCGGGGCGAGTGGCCGTTCGATGACCTGAGCTCTGATGTTGCCACGATGTTCGGACTACCCGGCACATGGAATGCGGTCGATCCGGCAGGCATCGACGTTTACCCGGACACCGGCGAGTTGACCTTGCCGATGAACGCCGTGGGCCTGGGTTACAGCGAGATCGACCTGGTGTACACGGCGGGCCTGAGCACGATTTCCGATGCGGTGAAAGTGGCCTGCGCGCAGATCGTTCGCAATGCCCAGGCCACGCCGGCACTCAACGTACGCTCTGGAAAACTGGACCGCATGCAGATGGATTATTTCTCCGACGGCCTGGTGGACCAAACGGTCCGCACTCTGTTGGCGCCATATGTGGCGCAGAAAGTGGGCTGAGCATGTCGCAGACCGGAATGCAGTTCGGAATTTTTGGCATGGCGCTGGTACGGGCCGCGGACGCCATGCTGCGCTCGCTCGGCGGTTCGGAGATCAGGCTGCTGCTGCCCCTGTTTCAGATCGGCGCCGATCCTGGCGCGCAGCTGGGGTTGACGGACCCGGGAATCGAAGAGGTCAACCTCTCCCCGGTTGTGGTGCGCAACCTCGCCACCGACAGCACCGGACCGCGCCGGCGGCTGGAATTCCTGCTACCCGCCGCGGCGGTAATGGCGGAGCTAAGTTCTCGCAACGTGGCCTCCGCCGAGGTTTTTTTTGAAGGCGTGATGGGAGTTGTGTACGGCAGCGACCTGTTTCACATCGAGAGTTTCAGCACCGAATATTTTGGCGGAATGGCGTATCTGTACCGGGTAGTGGGAGTGGAGTAGGAAGGCGGTCGTTGGTCGTCAGTCTTCAGTCGTCAGCGCACAGAGCCGCGCACTGTTGAAAAGGCTGACGACCGACGACTGACGACTGAGGACTGACTCATGCAATTTGCCAAAGACAGTTTTTACATGGCGCTACGGGAACGGTTGGCGTCGCTTAACCCGCAGCGCACGGTCACGCTGAACGGGGCGACGCGGCCGGCGGTGATTGTCGCCGAGAACGAACTGGTGATTCCCGTGGAACCATTGCCGGACGCGTTCTACATCGAATGGGCGGCGAACCAGACGGTTGAGGGCCAGGCGGGGAGCCGGGCGCTCATGGCCATGGACTGCGTGATTTCTCACCATACTCTGGGAACGGTGGAAAGCGGAGTGGATCGCGGCCGGACCCTGGCCACGCTTGATATGGAGTTGATGGGTATCTGCCAGCCGGCACGGACATCCAAGCAGGATTTTACGCAGACGCCCAGCGTGAGCCTGGGGACGAATATTTTCTGGACGGCGCCGCAATTGGGCGCGGTAACCGGAAGCGATGGCCCACGCAATGGAACTCTGCCCGGCAAAGGACAATCGGTACGGCTGGAACGGAGGGCGCTTCTCAAGGTGTTCTTCTTTCCCGAGGTGAATACGCTATGAGCACGTGGTCGCTGCGTGCCGCGATGGTCCCGATCACGCGGCGAGTCCGGGCATACTTTGCGCCAGTGAACCGGGAGACGGAAGCGCCTGCCATATTCGATCCTGGCAAACACGGCGCCTTCCAACTGGATGCGCCGCCGGCGCCCTGGCTGGATCTGGGCTGGGTGGACCACTTTCAGCGCTCTTGCGGGACGAGCACGGAAACCCTGCGGCCTTCGACGCGAGGGACAGCGGTGGCACAGTTTCGCGGCCCCCTGGACGCTCGCGTGGAATTTGACTTCCGCGAATGGGGGAAGCTGCAGATGGCGCTGGCCGCAGGGTCGGAGCACATGAATGTGCTGGCCAGCGATCCCAGCGCGAATGCGCAGCCTTCCGGTGGGACACCTGTGGGAGCGGTGGCGGTGCTTCCGGGATCGAGCGCCAGCGAAGTCGTGCTAGGCGCGGGAGCGGTGGACGATTTCTCCGCCGGCGACATGCTGGCGGTGGACGCCGATTATCAGCAGCAGACGGGATACGTGGGCGCGGGAATCGCTGCGGCGTACGTGAACGATCCCGCCGACGTGAACCACGATCCGAATTATGTTCGGCGCGTGACCTTCAACCTGGGAAAAGTGGCGGAAAAAACCGTGACCTCTCTGCTGCTGACGCAGCCGCTACTGGGAGGAGCGCCGGCGGCGGGAGCGGGAGCGCAGAAGGTTGTCGCCTTTGTGGACCGCGAGGGCGGATCGTTCTTTCAGGAATGGTCCGGGCTGTTCGTGGCGGAAGAGGAGTCAGGAGGGCGGATCTGCTTTTTCTATCCGCGCCTCAGTCCCGTGACTATGGCGGGCACGCCGGGGGCTGGCCCCGGATTTCAGCGGGAACAGGAAGTGGAAGTATCGAAGCCGATTGTCGCAATCGCATTGCGCGCGGCATTTGCGGCCCTTCCCCATATCGACGAGAACGATGCCCAGGCGGTGCTGTGTTATCGCAGCTATTTTCCAGCAGGCTCGGCATCCGTTTACTAAAGGCTTCATCGCCCTTTCCGCAATTTTCCGCGGCGATTCCGCAACTCGCTGAACCTGGGGCCTTTCGGAGTGGCAATTCGGAAAATACCCTTGGTAACCGCGCCGAGTTACCGGGGAGTGCCACGTCCCGCAGGGTTTGGCTCGGGCGTAACCAGTAATGGAATCCAAGTTGTTGTCAGAACCGTTCGGAGATCTCCGTACTCATTCAACATGAAGCTGCAAATCGACAATCTCGACGGACACGGGCTGCGCGACTACACCTCGGCGATCGACGGATCGCGGTCGCCGCAAGTAGTGCGGCGGCTGAACAAGCCGGCCGAACTGAAATTCAGCCTGGTGGCGGATGGACCGGACTTCGTGGTGCCGGCCAACGGGGCCCGGGTAATGCTGGGAAGAACCAATGGGCAGGATGTCTTTACCGGCTATCTGACGCAGGCGCCGGTGTATGAATACCTGGGCTGGGGCCAACGAGGACCCGTTTACCGTTACAACCTGGTGGCGCGAAGTGACGAGTCGGCGCTGGACCGCAAGCGCCTTCCCAACCGGTCACCGTTCGTGGATCGGGGCGGCGGCAACGCGCTTCGGCAACTCGCTGAGGACCTGCTGCCTGGCGTCTTCGATGACAGCGCCATGCAGGATGTTGACACGCTGCTCTGGTATCCCGCCGATCCGCAGAAGAAGTGGTCGCAGCATGCGGCCGAGATCGCGCTTCAAGCGCGAGGCAGCTATCGCGCCATCGGCGGTGCTCTGAGTTTTCTCCCGGTGGGAGGCGTGGTGCATGCGATCACGGAGGCGGATCCGAATCTTTCAGACGACGGCCTGTCACTGCAGCCTTCCGAGGGGCTGATGAATGATGTCACCGTGGTCGGAATAACCGAGCCGCAAGATTACGTGAAGGATTACTTCGTCGGCGATGGGCTGAGCCTGAAATTTTATCTTTCGCAGATTCCCTTCAGCCGGAGCGGCCGGACCCTGCTGGACGAAGAATATGCCGGGACGGCATTGAACCCGACGCGATGGACCGCGACCGACCCAGCGAGCGCACTGACGGTGAGCAACGGAAAGTTGCAGGTGGCCGGCGGCACCGGAGTTGACGGCGAGAGCACGGTGGTGTTCGCTGAAAAGATCGAACTGGCGGGCGCGCTGGTGCTGCAACATGGTGATGCTGTGTTCAACGCAGCCTCGGACGGCGTGCTGGGCGGACTGTATCCCAATGCCATTTCGATCGCGGGATGCCTGGCGGGATTCCGGATCACACCAAGCGGCGGAGAATCCACCATTCGCGCGCTGGTAAGCGGCGCGGTGACGGGGCTGGCGGTCAATACGGTCGCGGGACACCACTATGCGCTGACGACGCGCTTCTATTCGACCGAGATTTACCGGAGGCGGCAGATCTTTCACTCCGCGGGGCATCCTGCCGGCAGCGGATTTGGAGGAAATGCCGTGGCCGCGGACCTGCGGGTGGTGCTTGAAGTCCATGCCACCGATCCGGCGAATTCGGCAACCCTGATCGTGCCTTCGACCGTGCTGTATGACGGCGTGATCGGAAATGTAAGCGGATTTTGTACCTATGCCCTGGTCAATGCGCTGAATCTTAGCTGCACCATCCCGTTCACCCGCATGCTGCAACCGGTCGATGCCGAAGTGCGCAGTGCGCGGCCGGGAGAGAGTTACCGGACGCGACTCGTGGGCTCACAAACGGAGGGCGCGGAATGCATCATTCTGTCGAGTTCCGCAGTGCAGTTTTTTCCGTCTCCGGGCAACGTGAATGTTCCCGCGGAGAATGAACTCATTGAGGTGCAGTACCGCGGGTTGGGGCGGGCGATAGCGCGGGTGACGGACCCGGCCCGCATCGCGGCGCAGCAGAATGGAAGCGATGACGGGGTGCGGGGAATGGTGCGGCGGGTACAGACGCCGTCTCCGCGCACCTCGGCGGATTGCGAGAACGCGGCGCTCGCCTTGCTGGATGACGCGGCGGGAACGGCATGGACAGGCGAGTACGCCACCTGGAGCGCTTTTCTGCCCGGAAACGCGGAAGACATCTTCCCCGGGGAAGGAGTGAGCGTCAGCGTTGCTTCACGCGCGGCCGCATTCCAGGCGATCGTGCGCGAAGTTGAGATCGAGATCAAGGACTTGAAGGAGGAGCACAGCTTTTATCGGGTGCGGTTTGCCGACGATGTCAGCTCGCCTCTGGCATTTGAGTTCGGTTCCGGAAACGTAGTCCTGCCTCTCAGCCTGACGGCGATGACCACGGCACAAGTGGGCGCGCTGTTTCTGCCGGATTTGACCGCCGCTGAGATCACTCATGTTACATCGACCAGCGTGGATGTGGATGCCGGTGTGGCTCCGGGCAGCGGCGGCGGAATTGAGGTGCGATGGACTGACTTTGGCTGGGGGCAAGACAACGACCGCAACCTGGCCGGCCGGTTCTCCACTCAGACCTTCACCCTGACAAGGCTGGCCGCGGTACAGAACTACTACCTGCGGCAGTATGACAACTCGACGCCGCCGAAATATTCACGGTACACGACCGCCTTGCACCTCAAATATCCATTATGAAAGACCGCCAGGACGAAGGCTCGGCCAATTATGCCCACCCGGCAAACGCGGGGAGGCAGTCCCTGGTCATGCGGGTGACGGACAGCGACTTTCAGGGAGAAGTGCTGGAAAAGCTGGGCCGACTGGAAGCCAAGATGGACATGCTGGTGGGGAGCGGGCAGCCCGGCCGGGTCAAGCTGGTTGAAGACCGGGTGACACAACTTGAAAAAAGCGACATTCGCCGCGGAGTTTATGACCGGATTGTGAACGCGGCAATCACGGCGGCGATCAGCGCGGCCATTGCGCTGCATGATCGCTGGGGGTTCAAGTAACGGACGCCCGGCTCTGCCTCTGAATGTTAAATTTTAGTTCTCAGTTCCCGGTTTTCAGTTCTTAGTTCGATCCAACCATACATACATATAGGAGAATCCATGGACTTTCTGTCCAAGCTGCTGCAGGGAATCGCGTTTGTGCCCTCTATTGTGACGGGAATAGAAGGATTATTTGCCAGCCGTTCGGGAGTCGAAAAGAAAAACGCGGCGATGTCGTTTGTGTCAGCGGCGCTGCAACTGACGGATGCGGTGACGTCCCGGCATATTGTGGATCCGGAAAAATTCAAGCAGGGATTGAGCGCGGTGATCGATGGCACAGTCTTGTGCTTGAACGCTTCCACCTGGGCGAAGCCGACTCAGCCTTAGCCGATTTCTTCGCTCCAGTTCTCGAGCGCTTTCTTGACCTCGGCCATGAACTGGTCGGCGACCGCGCCATCGATGATCCGGTGGTCGTAGCCCAGAGTCAGATGGACGAGGGAGCGGATGGCGATGGAATCGTTGCCGTTGTCATCGGTCACCACGACGGGCGCCTTGGTAATTCCACCCACGCCCATGATTGCGGAGTTGGGCTGGTTGATGATGGGCAATCCGAAGACGGCGCCAAACTGGCCGGGGTTGGTGATGGTGAAGGTGGAACCTTCAACTTCTTCCGGTTTGAGTTTCTTGCTGCGGGCGCGTTCTCCCAGGTCGGTGATGCCGCGCTGCAGGCCGAGGAAGTTGAGTTCGTCCGCGTTCTTCAGCACCGGAACGATGAGGCCCCAATCGAGGGCGACCGCGATGCCCACATTGACGTGGCGATGGTAGCGGATGCTTTCGCCTTCGATCGACGCATTCACGATGGGGAACTGCTGCAGCGCAATGATAGCGGCGCGGGTGAAAAACGGCATGAACGTAAGGCGGGCGCCATTGCGTTTTTCGAAAGCCGACTTGGTTTTGTTGCGCAACTGAACGATGCGGGTCAGGTCAACCTCGAACATGCAGTGCACGTGGGCGCTGGTGCGGCGAGACTCGATCATGCGGTGAGCGATGATCTTGCGAATATGGCTCATGGGCACCAGGTCGCCCGGAATAGCCACCGGGGCTGGAGAGCCGGCATCCGGCTTCGCGGCAGGAGCCGGCGCGGCGGGGGCAGGCGTGCCTTCCAGAAAAGCGGTGATGTCCTGCTTGGTGATGCGCCCGCCCAGTCCGGTTCCCGGTACCTGCGCCAGATCGATGTTGTGCTCGCGCGCGATTTTGCGGACCAGCGGAGAGGAGCGCGCATGGTCGTCTTCGTCATGGGAGGCTTGAGGTTGTGAGACCGGGGCCACCGGCTTGGGTTCAGCCACGGGCGGAGGCGTGCGGGTTGGGGCGGCTTCTTTTTTTGCGGGAGCGGACGGGGCAACGGACGCGGGCCTGGCAGCAGCACCATCGCCGTCAGCAATCGTGCCGACTACGGTGTTTACCTGCACGGTGGCGCCTTCAGCGACCTTGATCTCCTGCAGGACTCCGGAAGCCGGCGCAGGAATTTCGGCGTCCACCTTGTCAGTTGAAATCTCGAACAGGGGCTCGTCGCGCTGCACCTTGTCACCCGGCTTCTTCAGCCATTTGGTGATGGTCCCTTCAAAGATCGATTCGCCCATCTGGGGCATGACGATATCAGTCGGCATAATTCCCTTCTATGCGCTCCATTTCAGGCGCGCGCAAATCCTTATTATATATATCCAGCCCAGCCGTTCCGGTTTCCGCAGATCTCTAATCGTGGTGCCCGTTCTCTTCGCCTTTAGGGTCAACCGGGGGCGGAGCGACTCCGGTGGATTTCTTCCAATAGTCCTGCACGGGCAGAGGCAGTTTTTCGATACGCGAGAGGAAGGCGGTGACTTTCCACATATCCTGGTCGCTCAGGGCCTTGTTCCACGCGGGCATACCGGTGTAGCGGATGCCGGTGCGGACGGCGTAGTAGATATGCCACTCGGGATCATCCAGGGGATGGATGATCAACTGGGGAGGCGGGGGGTAGAAGGAGCCAGCGAGCGGACTGGGTTTGTTGTCGAGGCCACCATGACATCCGGCGCAGTTCATGGTGTAGATTTTCATTCCGTCGATCAGGTTTTCGTCAGTCGGGGGCAGAGGGTTGGTCAGGCGCGGGGCATGACGCTCCATGGACGCATCCATGGCGGACATGGCGATGCGGCGTTCCATCTTCGGCGGGTTAGAGTCGGCATTGGTGGGTAAGAAGCCGAGCATGGCGATGGCCAGCCCTCCCAGCAGGAGGACAGAGCAAGGTGATGACGACGCCAAGGATGAAATTGCGCATTCCTGCCTCCTGTTGACGAATATTTTTAAGAGGACGCCGCTACGGATTGTCCAGCGGTGCCGTGTGATGCAGAATGGCACGGGCGTCCTGCGCTTCCGATTCTCTCACCTGCAGCTTGATTCCGCCGAGTATATGGGAATGCCAGCCACCGATGCGAAGCATGTTTTCATCATACGCGAAGCATTCGATGTCGGCTGATTCCAGGCGGGTGCGGGCCAGCAGGAATTCCGGCTGGCTATGAAAGACCGCGATGGTAACCAGATTTTCCTGCATTCAAATCGCCCTGCCTTGCCGAGCTGCGCCCCCACGCGGTTCAGTATGCTTTCAACCGCCGGGCTTCACGCAACACATCACTTACCTGAGGCAGGAAGTACTCCTCCTGCGGTGGCGAGAAGGGCACCGGAGAATCCTGGGCAGCGATGCGCACGATGGGGCCGTCGAGACAATCGAAAGCGTCTTCATTAATGATGGCAGCAATTTCGCCGGCCAGGCCTCCGGTACGGGAGTGCTCGTGCAGAATGATGACCTTGCTGGTCTTGCGCACGGTGGCGGCGATGGCTTCGCGATCGAGCGGCGAGATGGTGCGCAAGTCCAGGATTTCGATCTCGATCCCTTCTGCGCTTAACGTCTCGGCGGCTTCCAGCGCGGTGTGCACCATGGCGGCATAAGTAATGATACTCAGGTCGCGGCCTTCACGGGCAATGCGTGCCTTGCCCAGCGGCACGATGTAATCTTCCGCCGGCACTTCCTCCTTGATGCGGCGATAGAGATACTTGTGCTCAAAGAAGATGACGGGATTATTGTCGCGGATAGCCGCCTTGATCAGGCCCTTGGCGTCGTAGGCGCTGGCCGGACAAACCACTTTCAGGCCGGGCGCGTGCACAAACCACATTTCGGGGTTCTGGGAATGAAAGGGGCCGCCGTGCACGTTGCCGCCGCTGGGTCCGCGAATCACTAACGGCGCGGGTGCGCCCCAGCGATAGTGAGCTTTGGCAACCATGTTGACGATCTGGTTGAAAGCGCAGCCGATGAAATCCATGAACTGGAACTCAGCCACCGGACGCATGCCGGTGAGCGAGGCGCCGAAGGCGGCGCCGACGATGGCGGATTCCGCGATGGGAGTATCGATGACGCGCTCGGGTCCGAAGCGGTCGATGAAGCCGTCGGTGACTTTGAATGCGCCGCCGTAGATGCCGATGTCCTCGCCCAGGCAGAAGACGGTGGGATCGCGCTCCATTTCCTCCCAGATGCCCTGGCGGATGGCTTCGAGATAGGTGAGTTGTGGCATGCGATCCTTAATCCCCCGCTCTTTTCACAGGCCCCTTCATTTCAAATGCACAGCGGCGTTTGTGCCTCCGGGGCTGACAATTGATCCCTTAGTGGATTTCGGCTTCGCGTACTTCGGTTTGATTTCATGGCAGCCATTCTCGCAATACACACCGCCAGCGGCGGATTCCGGTTGCGGCATGGGGCTGGCGACTGCGAAATCACGGTCGGCTTCCAGTTGTTGATCAACACCAGCGATCAGTTCTCTGTTCTCAGTTGGAGTCAGCCACTTTTTTACGTTTAACAGGTAATTTTCGAAACGGCTGATGCAATCCCGCTTGCGCCAGTATTCGAACAAGGGTTTGGGAACGTAGTCGGCGGCGTCGTGGATGGCGTGGCCTTTCATGCGCATCATCTTGGCTTCGATGAGGGTGGGGCCCTGGCCGCGGCGGGCGCGTTCGCAGGCTTCGTGGGCGGCGTCGTAAACCTGGCAGGGGTCGGTGCCGTCAACGATTACGCCGGGAATGCCGTAGGCGATGGCGCGCTCGGCGAGGTCTTTGACGCGGAATTGCATGTCGGCCGGCGTGGAGTAGGCCCAGAGATTATTTTCGACGAACAGGACGAGGCCGAGGTCCTGCACGGCGGCGAAGTTCAAGCCTTCGTAGGTGACGCCGGTGGACTGGCCGCCGTCGCCGATGTAAGTCATGACTGCGATATTGCGTCCCTGCAAACGCGCGCCCAGGGCGACTCCGGCGAGAACGGGAAGCAGGTCGCCGAGGGTTGAGATGGGAGAAACCACGTTGCGGTCTTTGATGTCACCGAAGTGCGACGATGCGTCGCGGCCATGCGTCGGTGAGCCGGCCTTGGCCATGTACTGCATCATGATGTCGCGCGGGGAGAAACCGCGGACCAGGGTCGAACCCTGATTGCGGATCATGGGGCCCAGCCAGTCTTCTTTATGCAGGGCGTAAGCGGAGGCGCAGGAGCAGGCTTCCTGGCCCAGACCAAAGTAAACTCCACCGACGACTTTACCCTGCTTGTAAAGATTCTCGAGCGCGGCCTCCATTTTCCGGTTGAGCAGCATCCAGCGGTAGATCTCGATGCATTGTTTCTGGCTCAGATATTTCGATTCCCGGATGGGCGGGACCGGCGCGCTGAGGTCGCCGGTGACTTCGTAGCTGACTTTGCCGCCTTTGCGGACCTGCCGGATGGAGATCTCGAGCTTTTCGAGGCGAAGATCGGGAATGGTATAGGTGCGCTGGTTCGCGCCTGAGGCTGGTGCGGACCTGACAGCACGTTTTGCTTTTTGCTTTTTGGCCATCGGCGGCGTCATCCATGCTAACGCGGAGGGTTCGGTTCTGTCGCGTCTTATGCCCAGAACGTATCTTCTTCTTTGTGCAGCTGGCGCAGTTGCTCTGGTCGCTTTAGCGGCACTCCCACGGATTGTCCTGATAACGCATCCAGACTCTCCAGCCAGAGCATCTGACTCTCGAAGAGAATACCGAAATTGCGGGAGATGGAATGGGCAACGTCCTGGAGCGAGAGTTCCCGGTTCAGTTCTTTCGCCATCGAGGTGACGGGCCTGGTGGCAATCCCGCAAGGGATGATCAGGTCGAAATAGTCGAGGTCGGTGTTGACGTTGAGGGCGAAGCCGTGGGAAGTGACGGCGCGGGAGATGTGGACACCGATGGCGGCGATTTTGGCTTGCTGAGGGGACAGCAGGTCCCTCGACTCCTCAGGGCGATTCGCGAGCGAATCGTCCTGCTGCGCTCGGGATGACACGGTTTGGGAATTTGTCCAGACGCCGGTGAGGCCGCAGATGCGGGCAGCGGGAATGCTGAAGTCGGCGCAGGTGCGAATCAGCACTTCTTCCAGGCGGCGGACGTATTCGATCGCGCCCAGGGTCTTGCGCTTGCCGTCGGGCGTGGCGATGCCGCGCAAATCGAAAATGGGATAGCCAACCAGCTGGCCGGGACCATGGAACGTGACGTCCCCGCCGCGGTCGCATTCGAATACCTCCACGCCCCGATGGGCGAGCAGTTCGGGCGACGCAACGATGTTTTTCCGGCTGGCATTGCGGCCGAGAGTGATCACGGGCGAATGTTCGAGCAGAAGGAGAACGTCGCCGATGCGGCCTTCCTTGCGCAGATCGACGAGGCGCTCCTGCAGACGCAGGCCGGTGGCGTAGTCGATGGTGCCGAGTTGGAGGACGGAGATCAAGAAATTCTTTGCCACGGATTTTCACGGATGAACACGGATCAGAAACAACTAAAAGATCTATCTGTTAGATCCGTGTAAATCCGTGGCCGGTTTCTCAGGCGTTGACGGCCATCCCATACACGCTGTTGGAGGCATCGAGCATGGCCTCGGCCAGCGTGGGGTGGGCGTGAATCGTCCACATCAAGTCTTCCACCGTGGCTTCGAGTTCGATGGCCACGACCGCTTCGGCGATCAACTCGGTGGCCTGCGGGCCGATGATGTGCACTCCCAGAATCTCGCCGTAGTCGGCGTCGGAGACGATCTTGATGAAGCCCTCGTGCTGGCCCACGATGGAAGCGCGCGAGTTGGCGGTGAAGGGGAACTTGCCGACCTTGACGTTGTAGCCCGCCTCTTCGGCCTTGGCCTCGGTCAAGCCGACGCTGCCAATTTCAGGATGGCAGTAGGTTGCGTTTGGAATGTGCTCCGGGTTGATCGGCTTACCCTTCTTGCCGGCAATTTTGGTCACGGCGACGATGCCTTCCATGGCGCCGACGTGGGCCAGTTGCGGCGTCCCCAGCACGATGTCGCCGATGGCGTACACTCCGGGCTCGGCGGTCTGCATCCAGCTGTCGGTCTTGATGAAGCCGCGGTCGGGCTTGATCTTCGTTCTTTCCAGGCCGATGTTTTCGGTGCGCGGTTTGCGGCCAACCGCGATCAGGATTCTCTCCGCTTCGATCTTCTGCGGTTTCCCGCCAACGCTGAAGTTGACCGTGATTCCTGCCTTGCTTTTTTCGACCTTGTCCACTTTAGCGCCGGTGTGGAAATTGATGCCGCGCTTGCGATAAACCCGCGCCAGCTCCTTTGAGACTTCCTCATCTTCCACGGGAACGAGGCGGGGCAGCATTTCGATCATGGTGACTTCGGCGCCGAAGGAACGGAAGATGGACGCGAATTCCACGCCGACCGCGCCTGCACCGACAATCACCAGCGACTTGGGAATTTCCTTGAGCGCGAGAATCTCGATGTTGCTGAGAATGCGGTCGCCGGGTTCCAGGCCAGGCAGCATGCGGGCTTCCGATCCGGTACAGAGGATTACGTTTTTCGCCTTGACCTGGCTGGCCTTGCTGTCAGCGGAGACTTCGACCGTCAACACGCCGTTTTGTGCGGGACCGGTCAGCTTGCCGTAGCCTCGGATGGTTTCCACCTTGTTTTTCTTCATCAGGAAATCGAGGCCCTTGGTGTGTTTGGCCACGATCTTCGACTTGCGCTCCTGGATGGCTGCCCAATTCAGCTTGCGCGCGTCCACCCCTTCGATACCGAATTCTTTCGCCTCTTTCAGGTGGTCCCAGAGCTCGGCATTGAACAGCAGGGCCTTGGTCGGGATACAGCCGACGTGCAGGCAGGTACCGCCGAGCACATTGTCCTTCTCGATGAGAGCAGTCTTCAGTCCATATTGGCCGGCGCGGATGGCGGCGGTGTAGCCGGCCGGACCACTGCCGATGATGGCGATGTCATAAATGGTTTCAGGCAAGGAGCGTTCCTCACTAAGAAGAGATGCACTACAGCAAACGTTTGATTCTAGAACAGGCAGGCTCCAGGTTGCGATAGCAACGCTGCGCGGCAGTGGATGGCGGCTTGCTTCGCCGCCGATTCGCGACAATACCCCCGCCAGGCGAAGCGTGGACAGGACACCCTGGAGCAACGATTACATTGAGGGAACTTACTGCCCATGTTGGACGTAGAATTATCTGTAAGGAGGCCTCTAATGCACGTCTTCGGGTTCTTCCTGTTTCCGATCTTTGGATCGGGATTTCTCCTTTACTTCCTGCCGACGATTGTCGCCCTGCTGCGCGAGAAATACGACAAGGTTTCCATCTTTCTACTCAATTTCTTTCTGGGATGGAGCGTGATTGGATGGATTGTGGCGCTGGTGTGGGCCTGCAAGAATGACCGGGTCATCTACGTGCAGAATCCGCAGCGCTATTAGGCGAGCTTCGCTCGGCCGGATCGGGTTCCATCGACTCTGCCCATGACAGGCTCCTCTGTCATGCTGAGCGGAGGAAGAGCGGTCGCTCGCGACCGCTCTTCCGGAGTCGAAGCACCCCTACCTGCTCCACACTCTTTCATCCACCGGTACCACCCCTGCTCAAGACCAATCATTGCGCGTTCAATACGCTCGGGAAGCGCGCATGAGGGTATAGGGGTCCTTCGACTCTCCGCTTCTTCGCGAGCGAAGAAGCGACTTCGCTCAGGACGACAGAGTGGAAGAATGACAGAGTAGAACTTAGCCCAGCAAGCGGGCCGCTTCGCGGGCGTAATAGGTGACGATGATGGCGGCGCCGGCGCGGCGAATCGAGGTCAGCGACTCCATCATGACGCGGTCGCGGTCGATCCAGTTATTGCGGGCGGCGGCTTCGATCATGGCGTACTCGCCGGAGACCTGGTAGGCCGCCAAAGGCAGGTCGAAACGCTGGCGGGCCGCGGCAATCACGTCCAGATAAGGCAAGGCGGGTTTCACCATGATCATGTCCGCGCCTTCTTCGATATCGGCCTCGATCTCGCGCATGGCTTCGCGCAGGTTGGCGCCATCCATCTGGTAGGAGCGGCGATCGCCGAACTGGGGCGCGGAATCGGCAGCCTCGCGGAAGGGGCCGTAGAAGCCGGAAGCGAACTTGGCCGCATAAGAAAGGATAGGGGCGTTGGGCAGGCCGGCCTCATCGAGCGCCTTGCGGATGGCGGCTACGCGGCCATCCATCATGTCGGAGGGGCAACGATGTCAACCCCGGCACGAACCTGAGAAACCGCGGTCCGGGCCAGCAGTTCCAGAGTAGCGTCGTTGAGAATTTCGAATTCCTGCCCGGCGGTACGGGCCGCGGCCAGCGCGTCGATGGCCTTCATCTTGTCCTGAGGTTTCACGGCCAGGGCAGCCATGGAATTCTTCGCGGCCGCTCCCAGCGACTGCGGGGATTGGGGCGTGCGCACGACGCCGCAGTGTCCGTGAGACATGTACTCGCACAGGCAAACATCGCCCATGATGATGAGGTCAGGCACTTCGCGCTTGATGGCACGGGCGGCTTGTTGAACGATTCCGTTTTCCGCCCAGGCGCCGGTGGCAACCTCGTCTTTGGCCTCAGGCAATCCGAAGAGGATGATGGCGGGAACGCCCAGCGACGCGGTGGCTCGCGCTTCTTTCACCGCTTCATCCACGGAAAGATTGAACACGCCCGGCATCGACCGGACTTCCTTGCGCACACCTTCTCCCGGGCAGACGAACAACGGGTACACAAAGGCCTCAGGGGTAAGCCGGGTCTCGCGCACCAGGGCGCGCAGGCGCTCATTCTGGCGCAGGCGGCGGAGGCGTGTGACCGGGAAGGTCATGGGGTGATTCTAGCAGGCAGGGAGGCAGTCGTCAGTCGTCGGTCTTCAGTCGTCGGTCGTCAGCCAATAAGGGCAACACCGGCGGCGGAAGGCGGGAAAGGCTGACGACTGACGACCGACGACTGACGACTGGCCCCAGCGGTACTAAAGTAACTCTTTGTCTCGCCCGAAACTGATCGGCTGCAACCTCAGCCACTAAAATGCGGAATATCTAATGATCTCGAAGCGTCAATGGCGGATCGCCGGCATCGTCGGCATAACATTACTCTATGCCAGCGTGTCGTTGACCATGCCGGCCGGGTTCGGCTTGCTGGCCTTCGGCGATATTGTCCAGTTTTCGCTGCTGTTTCTTGCCTTCCTGCTCATGGTGGCGAACGCGGTTTCGACCCGCGGCCAGGTTCGGTTGTTCTGGGGACTGATGGCGCTGGGCTGTCTGCTGTGGTCAACCAACCTGGCCTTGTGGACGCTATACGAGGTGATTCTGCGACGCACGCTTCCGGATCCGTTCATCGGTGACGTCGTCCTCTTTGTGCACGTCGTGCCCTTTATGGCGGCAGTGGCGCTGCGTCCCCACCTGTCGGATGAAAAGAAACTCTACTTCAGCACCTTGACCTTCCTGATGCTGCTGGTGTGGTGGGTTTTTCTGTATGCCTTCATTGTGTTTCCCGACGAATATGTAGTGCTCAATGTTTCGCTCTATAGTCCCCACTACGATCTGCTTTACCTGGTGGAAAATATGGCATTCCTGGTGGTGCTGGGCATACTGGCATGGAATGCGCGGAGCGCCTGGAAACAAATCTACCGGAACATGTTCGTGGCTACGGGACTGTACGCGGTAAGCTCCCTGGTACTGAATGGCGCCATCGCTCGCGGGCAATATTACACCGGCAGCATCTATGACGTTCCGCTCATCGCTGCGATTGGCTGGATGATCTGGGCCACTCTTCTGGCGCGGGAATTGAAGCCTCCATCGGAGCCGGCGCCGTCAGAGCTCTCGCGCTGGCAAATGCTGGCACCCCGGCTCGCCATGCTGGCCATGCTTTCGCTTCCAGTGATGGGCTATTGGGCGTGGTTTCGGGATACGGGGCCGCCCACCCTGCGCCAGTTCCGCCTGCTGGTTACGCTGGCGGCGATGCTGGTGCTGGGGATGTTCGTATTTCTTCGCCAATTCCTGATGGACCGGGAATTGGTGCGGCTGCTGGAAGAATCGCGCTCCAGCCTGGAAAATATGAAGCGGCTGCAAACCGAACTGGTGCAGCGAGAGAAGCTGGCATCGCTCGCCCAACTGGTGTCAGGAGCGGCACACGAGATCAACAATCCACTGGCGGCGATCCTGGGATATTCCGAGTTGCTGGCAGCGCAGGCGGGTCTGGAATCGGAGCAGGCCAGCATGGCGCGCAAGATCGGACAACAGGCCAGGCGGACCCGGGAATTGTTGTCCAGCCTGCTCAGCTTTGCCCAGCAGTCGCCGGGAGAAAAGACGCTGCTGGATATGGGATCGATCGTACAACGCGCCCTGCAGATGAAAATGCTGCGCACGGAAAACAAAAGCATTCATCTGGAGAGCCGGATTGCTCCCGGGCTGCCGCAGATCTGGGGCAACGTCAATCAGCTCTTCCAGTGCTGCGTGGAAATTATCGGGAACGCGACCGACGCCCTGGAAGAGGTGGGCGGTGGGACTCTTTCAGTGAGCGTGCTGGAGGAAGGCGACGAACTGGTGATGGAATTTTCCGATTCCGGCCCGGGCATCCGCGACCCGGGGCGTATCTTCGATCCTTTCTATACCACCAAGGCTGTCGGCAAGGGCATGGGGCTGGGTTTGAGCGTCACGTATGGCGTCGTCCAGGACCACCACGGACAAATCAGCTGTGAGAACCGTCCTGAAGGTGGAGCGGTTTTCGAGCTTCGTTTTCCCGCGGCAAAGCAGCCGGCACCGAGGATGGCCGGAGCCGCCCAGGCCTAGGGCTGGTTTCTGGTTCTGGCTTCTGGTTCCTGGCTTCTGGTTCCTGGCTTCTGTTTTATTCTTGGTTTCTGATTTCTAGTTCCTGATTCTTGGTTTCTTATTCGGGATTCTGGATTTCAGATTCTCAGATTTCAGATTTTAGTTCTCCGTTCTCAGGGCTACGCGACTTAAGGGACCTGTCGAGCTGCGCTCGACTGGGCGGACCAGGGCGTCCGCCCCTAATGGCGGCTTCTTGTAACATGAAGGCGATGCCGTCCGCTCTCATCCACAGCAGTGCCCGGGTACTGGAGTTTGAGTCTCTGCTGGAGTTGATCCGGGGATACGGATCTTCGCCGCTGGGGCAGGAGCGGACTGCTGCGCTGGCTCCATCCGTCGATCGCCGCTGGATCGAAAATCAGCACCAGCTCACCCGCGAAATACGGGAATTCCGCCGGGTGGGAGGGCGCTTCGAGTTCTCCGGACTGTTGAATATCTCAACTCCGGTCGAGAAGGCGCGCATTGCGGGTGCGGTCCTCGAAACCACGGAGATTCGCGATGTGGTGCTGGTGATCGACCGCGCGGCCGAGTGGCGGGAGATCGCCTTGAGTCCGCCGGCGGCAATGAAGGTGGAGTGGACGGCGGTAGCGGAGCTTTCATCCGGAATCATCGACTTCACCGAATTCCTGCGCGGCTTTCGCAACAAGATCCAACCTGACGGCACGCTCGAAGACCGCGCTTCGCCGGAACTGGCGCGAATCCGGCGCGAGATCGAACGGCAAAAGCGGACGATCCAGGAGTCGCTGCGAGGCTATTTGCGCCGCCTGGCCGAAGGCGGCGCGGTGCAGGATGAGCTGATCACGATCCGCGGCGAGCGCTTCGTGATCCCCATCAAGATCGAGCAGAAACGCCGGGTGCAGGGCGTAATTCACGGAGCCAGTTCCAGCGGGCAAACCGTCTTTGTCGAGCCGCTCGAGACCATCGACCAGAACAATGAACTGGTGCGGCTGCTTGACGAAGAAATGGCGGAGATTCACCGCATCCTGCTGGAGATGACGCGCCGCATTGGCGAAAACTCCGAGCCGGTCCTGAAGGCTGTGGACGTGCTGGGTGAACTGGAGCTGCAATTTGCCAAGGCCCGCTTCGCCGAAGACTACGCCTGCGTGCCGGTGCTCATGTTGGGGAACGATTCCGTGGACCGGCAAGAACCACGTGGGGACAGCCGTTCCCGCCTGTCCGGGCCGAGCCCTGCTCGGCTGGTCTTGATCAAGGCTCGCCACCCGCTGCTGGAACGCAATCTGAAGGCAAAGGGCGGGCACGTCGTTCCCGTCAGCATCGAGCTCGAAGGCGAACGCCTGGAACTGGTCATCACCGGTCCCAACACCGGCGGAAAAACCGTGGCGCTGAAGACGGTTGGCCTGCTGGCCCTGATGGCGCAGTCCGGCATTCCCGTGCCCGCGGACCGCGCCGAGTTGCCGGTGTTCGATGCCGTGCTGGCCGATATCGGCGACTATCAGTCCATCGAACAGAATCTTTCGACGTTCTCCGCCCACGTCACCAACATCGACTTCATCTCGCGCACTGCGACGGCAAACTCGCTGGTGCTGCTGGATGAACTGGGCTCAGCCACGGATCCGGAAGAAGGCGCGGCGCTGGCGGTCGCCATTGCCGAGCATTTCCGGCACATCGGCTGCGTCACGGTCATCTCCACCCATCACACCTCGCTGAAGGTTTTCGGCGCCAATACGCCGGGCGTGGTGAATTCTTCGGTGGGATTCGACGAAGCCACGCTGCAACCTACCTACGAATTGAAGATCGGCGTGCCGGGAGCTTCGGCGGGAATCAACATCGCGCAGCGCCTGGGACTGAATCCATCCATCATTGAGGCCGCGCGGTCGAAGCTGGGCACGCAGGCGCGCGATGTGGGCCAGTTTCTCGACAGCCTGCATGCCAACTTGCGCGAGGCCGAGAGCCGAACGCTTTCGCCTGAAGGCACGCGAGCAGGAACTGGAGACGCGAACAGGCGAGCCTTGCCGCCGAGGGACGGAAAGAGCAGCAGGCGAAAATCAAAGAGATGGAGACAAAACTCGAAACCCTGCTACGGGATTTCGAGTATCAGGCGCGGGAGATGGTTAACGCCGTCCAGGATCGGGCGGCATCGCAAAAGCTGTCGAAAGATGCCGAGCGGCGTATTTCGAAACTGCGGCGGGAATTCAGCGAGCAGTTCGATTCCACCGTGGTAGCGCACACCACCGGGGCCGACCGGGGCGATCCCAATGCGCAACCGCAGGTAGTGAAGCATGTTTCCGAGGGCGACACGGTCAAACTCAAATCGGTGGGCCGGCCTGCCGTGGTCAGCCGGCGCATCGACGAGAACCATTTTGAAGTCGAAATCGGCGCCATGAAAATGAAGATCGCCCGCGACGACATCGCGGAAGTGCTGTCGCGGGCAGCTGATTCGCCGGTCAAAGCCGCCCGGGCGCGCGGAATTTCGGTGTCTTTGGAGAAAGAAGACGCCAGCGTGCCGTCAGAGATCAACGTCATCGGCCGCACCGTGGACGACGCCACCCGCGAAGTGGAGAAATTCGTGGATCGCGCGTTCCTGGCCGGACTGCCGCGGGTGCGCGTGGTGCATGGCAGCGGCATGGGAATTCTGCGGAAAGCGTTGCGACAGTATTTGCAGAAGCATCCGCATGTGGAATCGGTGACCGAGCCTCCGCAGAATGAAGGGGGCGGCGGGGCGACGGTGGTGGAGCTGCGAATTTAGATTTGCGGTGATATAGGGGTGCTTCGACTGCAGAAGAGCGGTCGCAAGCGACCGCTCTTCCTCCGCTCAGCATGACATTCCAAATTGGGAGAGATTGGAGGGTTTGTGACGGCCGTCACAGCATTCTTCTCCACTCTCCCTCTACCCTGTCATCCTGAGCGAAGCCGCTTCTTCGCTGGCGAAGAAGCGGAGAGTCGAAGGACCCCTATACCCTCATGCGCGCTCGTCGAACCTATTGCGTGTACATCATGGGCAGCCTCTCCGGAACTCTCTATATCGGGATAACGGGCAACCTCCACAAGCGAGCCTTCGAGCACAAGTTCCACCGCATTGAGGGTTTCACCGATGTTTACGATGTTGAGCGCCTTCTCTACTGGGAATCGTACGATGATGTTCATAAAGCGATTGGGCGCGAGAAACGGCTGAAAGGTTGGCGCCGGGCGAAGAAGGTTGTGCTGATCGAATCGATGAACCCGCAATGGCTGGATTTGAGCAAAGAGTGGTATCCGTGGATGAAGGAGTGTGAAGAAGGTAGGGGTGCTTCGACTGCGGAAGAGCGGTCGCAAGCGACCGCCCTTCCTCCGCTCAGCATGACAAAGAAACAACTTCGTTTTCCGCTGCGATCAACCAAATAGCGACTCCTTCCACAGCTTCTCCACAGCAATCGGCTTCCGGTATATTCAAATCAGGGCCTTTCTGCCTCACAATTCCTGCGGACAGCTTTGCCTCCAACCATGACCGACTCCGGCGACTTCAAGGAAACCGTCAAGCTGCAGGCGGACATCGTTCGCATTGTCGGGGATTACGTCAAGCTGAAGAAGGCGGGGGCGCAGAACTACTCCGGGCTCTGTCCCTTTCATAACGAGAAGACGCCGTCGTTTTCGGTGCATGCCACGAAGCAGTTTTATCACTGTTTCGGCTGCGGCGTGTCGGGCGATGTGTTCAGTTTTGTCCAGAAAGTCGAAAACATTACTTTCCCCGAGGCGGTGAGGGCGGTGGCGCAGAAGTTGGGCATTGCTTTGCCCAAGGTGACGTTCTCGAGTCCGGCTGAGGCCAGGGAAGCCGGGCTTCGCACCGTGCTGCTCGATGTGAATGAGCGGTCCTGCGCTTTTTTTCAGGAGTATCTGAGGCGGCCCGAGGGAGCACATGCCCGCGAGTATCTGGCCGGGCGCGGGCTGAACGACGATGTGATCAAAGCCTTCCGGATCGGGTTCGCCCCGGATTCAGGCTTTGTGCTGCGCGACCGGTTGAAGGGCGAGTTTGAAGAAGAAGTGCTGCGGGAAAGTGGGGTGTTTTCGTGGAAAGCGGAGGGCAGCCGTCAGCCTTCAGCCGTCAGCCCTCAGCAAAACAACAGGTCCCCCTCGACAAGCTCGGGGCAGGCCCTCGACTCCGCTCGGGATGACAGGGCGGAGGTCGGAACTCAAAGTGATTCCGCGAGCGATCTTAAGCCAACGGCCAACGACCAACGGCCAACGACCGCCGCCATGTACTCCAAGTTCCGCAACCGGGTGATGTTTCCGATCACGAATGAAGCCGGGCGCGTCATTGCCTTTACCGGGCGCACGCTTTCGGCGGACGAGAAGGCTGGTCCCAAATATTTGAATTCGCCGGAGACTGCGATCTACTCCAAGTCGCGGGTGCTGTTCAATCTCGACAAGGCGAAAGAGGCGATCCGCAAATTGGATTACGCCATCCTGGTCGAGGGTCAGATGGACTGCATTTCGGTCTATGCCGCGGGATTCCACAACGTGATCGCCAGCTCGGGGACGGCTTTCACCGAACTGCAGGCCAGGCTATTGGGGCGCTTTACGAAGAATGTGGTGGTTAATTTCGATCCGGATACGGCTGGGGCCAAGGCCACGGAGCGTACTCTCGGCCTCCTGGTCGAGGAAGAGTTTCAGGTGAAGGTGCTGACCCTGGAATCGGGCTTTGATCCTGACCTGTTTATCCGGCGCAAGGGGAAAGAGGCATACGCCGGCGCGCTGAAAAATTCGCAGAAGTATTTTGACTATCTGATCGAACGGGCGCGGGCGCAATTCCCGGTCCGCAGCGCCGAGGGCAAGGTGAAGGCGGTGAACTATCTGCTGCCTCACATCCAGCGCGTGCCCAGCCGCATTGTTCGGGACGAACTGGCAAAGGAGATGGCGCAGAAGCTGGGCATCGACTCGGCGGTGCTGCGCCAGGAGTTGAAGCACGCTGCGGCCAACCGTTCCACGGCCACCCTGAAGGCCCGGGCGGAGGTCCAGATTACGGATGCGGAAAAGATACTGATCCGGGCGCTGGTTTCGGCCACTGAGATTCAGACCTCGGAAGAGCATCTTTCGGCCCGCGACGGCGCGGAAGAGGAGTTCGATCCCTGCCGCCAGGCCCAGTTCGTCCTCAAGAGCGAACTTCTGCACCAGGGCGTGGCCGCCGAATCGCTGATCGAAGTGCTGCTTCGGTCTGAGGCCGTCCACGTCACCGACCTGCCCTTACCCGAGGGGGACCGCAACCTGCTGGCCTCCATCCTCATGAAGGATGACGAGGAGCTCTCCGCCGAACGGCTGGAGGGCGCAGTACGGGCCTTGCGGCGCATCCAACTCAGGAGAAGGCTGGAACGGGTGCAGAGAGAACTGCAGGTCACCCGGGGGCGGGAAGCCGGCCAGATACAGGCCCTTTTGGAGGAAAAGATGCGGCTAAAGCGGGCCCTGATGGACCCCAGCCTGGCCGACGAGGGCCCCACCGCCCGGCCGGCTTAGACCCAAAACACTATGAAACTAAATGGAGTTCCATAACATCTAAATGAACAGTTGACGGGAACATGGACGGGGTGTGTCAAAAATCAGCCTATCGCTGATATCCACTAAACCCATCCGATGCTATAATTCGAAGGTTTGTGCCCGGCGCGCAGCTCGCCGCTTCACGTTCCCACCGCTAAAAAACGCTCTCTGTCCTTTTCGTAGGACGAAAAGAAGGTAATCCGTCTTGGCTCTTGACGACAAGTACGACGATATCAAAAAGCTGATCGACACAGGTAAAGAGAAGGGATATCTGACCTATGACCAGGTCAACGACCTTATCCCGCACGACGTGCATTCTCCCGAGGACCTGGACGATCTGCTGACCACCATTGGCACGCAGGGCATCGATGTGCTGGAGGGACCGAAACTTCCCTCCTCCGCCCTCGATAAGAAGTTTGAAGAAGAAGGAGAAGCCGGCGAGGACGTCGAACTCGACCTCACGCCCGGCGCTCTGGAAAAAACCAACGATCCCGTCCGCATGTATCTGCGCGAGATGGGGACGGTGCCGCTGCTTACGCGCGAAGGCGAAGTTGAAATCGCCAAGCGCATCGAGCGCGGGCAGCTGCGGGTGCTGAAAGCGCTCTCGCGGTCGCCGATTGTCATTAACGAACTTTTGGCGATGGGAGAGGACCTCAAGAAAGGCGTCCGCTCCATCAAGGAAGTGGTCACCTTCGACGAGGAGGAGATCACCGACGAGATCCTCCAGAACCGCCTGAAGGAGTTCACCGGGAAGATCGACGATCTGGCCAAGGCTTACAAGAAGGCTGGACAGCTGATCGAGAAGTTCGCCACGGTTTCCCAGAAGAAGCGGCCCAAGGATTACCGCCGGTATCGCCTGAACCTGGCGCGCGCCGTGGTGGCGGTTTCTCTGTGTGTCCGCAAGCTGGGCTTTACCAACGCCGAGCGCAAGCGGCTGATCGACCGGGTAAACAAGACGGTCGATACCATGCGGTCGCTCGACCGGCAATCCCAGAACCTGGAACGCAAAGCGGAAGCCACCCGCAGCGAAGAGCAGAAGAAGGACTATCGCCGGCAGTCGCGGTCGGTCCGCTCGGAGCTGGAAAAACTGGAGGGCGAAGCCGGGGTTTCCTTTCAGGAACTCAAGCGGACCCAACGGGAAATCATCCAGGGGGACATGGATGCGGAGCAGGCCAAGCGGGAACTGATCGAGGCCAACCTCCGGCTGGTGGTTTCCATCGCGAAAAAGTACACCAACCGCGGTTTGCAGTTCCTGGACCTGATCCAGGAAGGCAACATCGGTTTGATGAAAGCCGTGGACAAGTTCGAATACCGCCGCGGGTATAAGTTTTCGACTTATGCCACGTGGTGGATTCGGCAGGCGATTACTCGTGCAATTGCTGATCAGGCGCGTACGATTCGCATCCCCGTGCACATGATCGAGACCATCAACAAGCTGATCCGCACCTCGCGGCAGCTGGTGCAGGAACTGGGACGCGAACCGACGTCGGAAGAAATCGCCAAGCGCATGGACATTCCGGTGGCCAAAGTGCGCAAGGTGCTGAAGATCGCGCAGGAGCCCATCTCTCTCGAAACGCCGATTGGCGAAGAGGAAGATTCGCATCTGGGCGACTTCATCGAAGACCGCGCCGTGGTCTCGCCCGCCGAGGCCGTGATCAACGTCAACCTGAAAGACCAGACTTCGCAGGTGCTGCGCACGCTCACTCCGCGCGAAGAGAAGGTCATCAAGATGCGCTTTGGTCTGGAGGACGGTTCGGAGCACACGCTGGAGGAAGTAGGCCAGTCGTTTGCCGTGACCCGCGAACGCATCCGCCAAATCGAGGCGAAGGCGTTGCGGAAGCTGCGGCATCCCTCGCGTTCGCGGAAGTTGCGGGCGTTTCTGGATGGAGTGCGCGACTAGAACCTGGCCACGGATTTTCACGGATCTACATGGATGAAAGGCACGGCTTCGGTCGTGCCTTTTTTTTCTGCAATCTAGAAGAAGATCGACGAAACCGCGAAGTCCTCCTGACCACATAAAAAAGGTCTTATCCGCGTTCATCCGTGTAATCCGTGGCCAAGATTTTCTCCGCCTTTTCCTTCCCTTTCCACAAGGAAGTCCCGTCCTCCACAGTTTCTGCACAACTCAGGCTCAATTTTCCGTTGCGTGTGATTCGGTATTCGCGCAAAGTGCTCACAGTGCAAACGTGAGCTGCATTGAGCCTGCTCGCGACGACAAACAGAGCTGGCGGTGACCGGCGGTTCTCGAGGGTGAACCACCGGGAGGGTTTTTAGAAACGCGCTTCGGCGGGTTTCAGGAAACTCGGGCGTTGCGGCCTCCTCAGAGAGTCCTTCCCTAAAAAGCAGGACTGACGCCGCCCACTCTCGCAGTCGCGGCAGGACAATATCCGCGAATCTAGTATTTGCGGAGGGATCGTCAACAGGGTGTGCCGGGCAACGTGTGCTCCTTTGAGAGTGCGGTTTCCCAAGGTTACACTTCGCCGTTTAACGCGGTGAAACCTGCTGGCGTGGCACTCACGAGCGATGCGGCCCGGGTGGCTGGCCTGGGCCGCATTTTATTGTTGGACTTCTTCGGCCACGGATTCTCGCGGATTCGCACGGATCAAGCTAATCACTGACGGTAACGCCAACACCGCCAACTTGCCCTTGAAAATTCGCTTTTTGTTCTCCTATACTGGCAGCACGTATGGCTCCGAAAATAATCGGTTTGGTCCGGGTTTTCCGAAGGCGCTACTGCTCATTCACAAGGACTTCACGGTTAGCATCGCGTTCGAGCTTTCAAGCTGATTTTGGTTCCAGATCACACGACCTTGGCAACTACTGACTACAGTCTCGCGCACAGCCTGCCGGCCAACGTTGAAGCCGAGCGGTCGATTCTCGGCGCCATCCTGCTGGACAACTTTGCCTACAACCAGGCGGCGGAGCATCTCAAGCCCGAAGATTTTTCTCTCGACTCCCATCGCCGCATTTACACCCGCATGATGGACCTGGCCGAGTCTTCGCGGCCGATCGACATGATCACGCTGGTCGAAGAGTTCGATCGCCACAAGGAACTGGAGGCCATCGGCGATGTGGGCTACATCTCCGGCCTGGTGGATGGCGTGCCCGACCGGCCCAGCATCGAGCACTACATCAAGATTGTGCGCGACAAGGCGCTGATGCGCGGGGTGATCCACGTTTCCAATTCCGCCATCGCCCGTGCCGCCGAGCAGAGCGACCCCGCCGAAGAAGTTCTCAACGATGTTGAAGCCGCCATCATGCAGCTCTCCGAGAAGCGCATCGGGCGCGGCTTCATGGGCGTGCAGGAAATCGTCAAGGAATCTTTCGGATCGGTCGATGCCCTGCTGCAGCGCGGCCAGCGCATCACCGGGCTGGCCACGCACTACACCGATCTCGACGAAATGACCAGCGGGCTGCAGCGCTCCGACCTGATCATCATCGCCGCCCGGCCTTCCATGGGGAAGACGGCATTCGCCATGAACATCGCCGAAAATGCATCGATCGAAGACCAGAAAGTGGTCGGCATGTTTTCTCTGGAAATGTCGCGCGAGGCCCTGCTGCTGCGGCTGCTGTGTTCGAAGGCGCGCGTGGACTCGCACAAGATGCGCACCGGCTCGCTGTGGCGCGACGATATGGACAAAGTGGTCCACGCCATGGACCAGTTGGCGCACGCGCCGATTTTCATCGATGACACGCCGGGAATCAGCCTCAGCGAAATGCGGGCCAAGGCGCGGCGGCTGCAGCAGTCCCAGGGCAGGCTCGATCTGATTATCGTGGACTACCTGCAGCTCATGTCAGGCGGCGGCAGGCGCTACGAAAACCGGACCCAGGAAGTGTCCGCCATCTCGCGCGGGCTCAAGGGCCTGGCCAAGGAACTCAAGGTGCCGGTGGTGGCGCTGTCCCAGTTGAGCCGGGCGCCGGAGAGCCGGGGCGGCGACCACCGTCCTCAACTGGCCGACCTGCGCGAATCGGGGTCGATCGAGCAGGATGCGGATGTGGTGGCATTCATCTTCCGCGAAGAGGTTTACAAGCCCGACGAGCCCGAACTGGACGGGGTCGCCGAGATCATTATCGCCAAGCAGCGCAACGGCCCTACCGGCCGGATCAAGCTGGCTTTCGTCAAGCGGTCCACCCGCTTTGAGTCCATGGCCCAGGACGGCATGGAGTCGCCGGAATAGGGCTTCCCAAGGCAGATCGGGCTACAACTCCGCTTCCACAACCTGTGGAAAGCTTGTGGAAGCGAGGGCCTGTTCCATTTTGGGAACAGATGGCGCAGCTTTGGCGGACTTCCTGCGCGACCCTAAAATCCCCGTAACCAGCGTGAATGATGGTACTTAGTCCTGCGTCCAGCCTGGACATGCGAAGATTTGCCGCTTCCGCCGAACTTGTACATGCTTTGGGATTTGCACATCCGAAGGGACACTGCCCTGACGACGGGTCTTACCCCCGGCCCGCGCCGCAGGCGGTATTCTTGCTCCCTTCGCGGCTCTGTGGGTCCGCTTTATTCGCACTTTTTTCTCGCCCCCAGGCTTCTGACGCAGCCTCTGGAATCAACTGGCTGACGCCTGGAGTCGGAGCGAGCCGTCTGGTGGCAAAACGAAAGCGCCCCGGACCCAGGTTTGAGTCTTGGGACGCCCGTCGAACAGCCCTCCCCCAGAACTGCTCAAGAACAAACTAAATCGCTTGCCGGTCCGGGTAAATGGCTCGGTGGTGCCAGAGCGACGGCACAATCGGGCTACGGGGGAAACAGTAAAAAACCACGGAGGACACAGAGGACACGGAGGGAGATTCCCCCTGCTTCAAAAAAAGGCACGGGGCTGAACGCCGCAGAGAAGTTTGCAAGCGGCATGAGGCTCCACATCTCCCAGCATCTTGCATGTGGAGCCCCAGCCATGACCACTGGCGCATTGTGTCATCGGAAAAAGTTTCGTGGTTGAAAACAAATTCAAAAGTCGGTTTCCCGACGTGGATGACGAAATATACCTCCGCCCGGGGGCATCGCCATACCCACCGATCGAGCCGGCGTGGCCAGGCGATTTAGCCGGCCATCTAACGCTAATGGAAAGAAATGCCGATTAGGCCCTTGAAGCAAGGTCCCCGGTCCCGGGAAGCGAAACGCCGAATCCGGCACCGGGTCGAAGGCGCGGACAAAGGCCGCAGCGAACGAGCTATGACACGAACCGGGGAGATCATTCGGGCGCTGACTGTGCCCCCAGCGGATTTTGTGCGCTCCCTGTTCAAGCGCCGGGAGGGAGTGCTGCACATCAGCGATCCGCGGCATTCCGACGTGCCGGTGCTGCGCCGGGCGGAGATCGCGGCCGTGTACCACAACCAGCGCGTGGCCGGCGACTTTTACGAATTCCTGCGGGTGGGCCCGTCGCGCGTACTGTTCGGGCTGTTCGACCTGGCCGGCCGCAGGGAGGACACGCGCGCCATCCTCATTGCCGCTCAGGGCACCTTTCGAAGTCTCGCGCCCAATCTTTTCGCCGGGGAGGACTTCAACGAGGCGGAAGCGATGGTTGGGCTCTGCCATGCGATCAACTGCACCATCCTGCAGGTTGCCGGCGGGATTCGCAGCTGTCCCGCGTTCATCGGTTGCTATAACGAAGACCTGGGTACAGTCTGCTACGCCAACGCCGGTCACACTCCGGGACTGCTGCGCGACGATTCCGGCATCACCCAGCTGGAAGCGAGCGGCCTGCCGCTGGGCATCTTCTCGCATGCCACCCACAGCGCCTCCACCTGCGCCCTGGGGCCGGGCGCGGTGCTTCTGGTGGTTTCGCGCGGAATCGTGGAAGCGGAGTACAACAACGAGGAATTCGGGCTGGCAGGCACGAAGGACAGCCTGGAGCGGGCATCCGCGCTCACGGCGCAGGATTTGTGCCTGGCCATTCTGCAGGCGGCGCAGAATTTCATGGACACCGCGCCAGCCCACAACGATGTCACTGCGCTGGCGCTGCTCCGCTACCGCCCCGATCCGCTGGGACCACGTCCCCCGGAGCGCAAGCGGCGCCTTACTGTCGCACCGGCAAGAGAAAGTAGAACACGGAGCCGCATTCAAGCTGGCTGGTAACACCGATTTTGCCGCCGTGGGCTTCCACAATCGCGCGCGCGATAGCCAACCCCATGCCCGTGCCCTGCACCCGGTAGCGCTGGTTCTTTCCGCGATAGAACTTGTCGAAAATCAGTCCCTGCTCCATGTCGTCAATGCCTGCTCCCTGGTCGGCGACACTCACTTCTAGACTGGCGCCTTTCAACTCGGCGGTGATCCGGATGGGAGACTCGGGCGGCGAGTATTTGGCGGCATTCTCCAGCAACTGGACAAGAACTTCCTTGATCCGATCAGGGTCGAGACGGACGGCAATGGCCTGCGGCACCCTGATCTCGACGGAGTGCTTGCCCAGTACCTGTTTGACTTCGCTGACCGCGGCCTGTACCAGCTCAAGCACGCCACAATCTCTGAGGTCGAGCTGGAATTCATGGGATTCAAGTTGGGCCACTTCCGCGGCTTCGCCCACCAGGCGGTTCAAGCGATCGCTCTCTTCGTTGATGACGGTCATCAGTTCCTGACGAGCAGCCGGATCCAGGCCGGTGGGGGATAGCAGGCTGGTAATCGAAGCCTTGATCGAGGTCAGAGGGGTGCGGAACTCGTGGGTGACGGAATCAAGAATGGCGGAGCGCAACCGTTCGCCTTCGCGCGCCCCTTCGGAGCGCGCCAGGGTTTCCACCGCATTGGCGCGCTCGACTGCGATGGCGATCAGGCTGCCCACGGCCGCCAGGGTCTGGCGGGAAAGGTTGCCGGCAACGCCCATGGCACCGACCGTCCGCACGCCCATCTTCAGCGGAGTGAAACTCAGGTTACCGGCGCTGTCCACCACCGCTTCGCCGCGCGCAATGATGGATTTGAGTTGTTCGACATCCAGACCAGGCGGGTTGCTTCCCGAACGATAGATGTTGCCCTTCTCCGGGACATAAACGGCCGCGGCAGACACGCCGAACGATTCGACGACGTGCCCGGGGACCGCATTGAGCAGCTGCAAAACGTTGTCCGCCGTCAGCAACTGCTGGCTGAAGCTGTACAGGCGTTCCAGTTCGCGCCGCCGGCCGACCGCCTCCTCGGTTTGCTTGCGGGCCCGATCGGACAATTGGCTGGCGATCACGGCAGTGGTCAGAAAGGAAAAAAGGGCAATCCAGTTCTGTGTGCCTGCGATGGTGAATGTACGCAGAGGAGGAAGAAAGTAGAAGTTGAAAACCGTGGTGGCGAAGAATGCCGTAAAGAGCGCGTAGCGCAAGCCCCACAGAGCGGAGACGATCAAGACCCAGATCAGAAGGGTGAGGGCGACAGTGGTGGGATTCACCCGGATGGCGGCGGTATAAACGTAGGCCACAAGGAACAGCACCGCGGCACAAGCCGCAAAACGAAGCGCCGCTCTGATCACCGACCGGTTCACGAGCAAGGATTGTAGCCGAATATCGACAAATCGAGCGGCGTCCACGACAATAGGCGGCGATGACCAAGACTCCCGAACAATGGCTTGAACACGCTGCGCCTGAAAAAAAGGGGGGTACGCTCAAGCTTTTTCTCGGATATGCGCCGGGCGTGGGGA
Organism: Terriglobia bacterium; assembly: GCA_963699935.1. Taxonomy (GTDB): domain Bacteria; phylum Acidobacteriota; class Terriglobia; order Terriglobales; family Acidobacteriaceae; genus JAIQFF01. The sequence continues at coordinate 647,426 of CAVOVU010000002.1, read as the reverse complement.
AAACCTACAACATGCTGAGCGAGGCCATCCGGCGGAAGAGCCGGGGCGAAGACGTGGCCATCGGCATGGTCGAGACCCATGGGCGAAAAGGGGTGGTTGAACTGACGGAAAAACTGGAAACCATCCCCCGGAAGAAGATTGAGTATAAGGGCACCATTTTCGAGGAAATGGACCTGGATGGCATCCTGGCGCGCAAGCCCGCCGTGGTGGTGGTTGACGAGCTGGCGCACACCAACATCGAAGGCAGCAAGAACCGCAAGCGCTACGAGGACGTCCTGGAACTGCTGGACGCCAACATCGACGTATTGACCACCATGAATGTGCAGCACCTGGAGAGTGTCGCGCCCAGCGTGCAACGCATCAGCGGCATCACGGTACGGGAGACTGTGCCGGACTGGGTAATGAAGCGGGTGCGGGAAGTGGTGATGGCCGACCTTACTCCGGAAGCGCTGCAGACCCGCATGCGGCGTGGCGATATTTATCCGCTGGACCGGGTGGAGAAAGCGCTCTCGAATTTTTTCCGTCCCGGAAACCTGATTGCGCTCCGGGAACTGGCCCTGCAGGAGGTGGCACAGGAGGTTGACCGCAGCCTGGAAAGCTATCTCGAGCAGGAGGGGGGAGAGCGCATCCTTGGCATACGGGAACGATTCGCGGTCGCGATCAGCTCCAATCCCGCGGCGCAGCACCTCATTGCCCGCGCGGCCCGCATGGCCAAGCGGCTCGACGGGGAGTTGTATGTGGTTTACGTGGACATTGGAGTGGACGACAACGACGCCAACCAGCGCTCTCTGGCGTCGAACGTTCGTTTTGCCGAAGCGGTGGGCGCCCAGGTGGTCAAACTGACGTCGCCCACAGTCGCCAAAGCGGTGGCCCAGTTTGTCCGGGAGAAACACATCACCCAGGTGGTGTTTGGCCATTCGTCGGTCAAGGGCTGGAAGCGCTACCTGTATCTGAATGCCATCCACAAATTTCTCCGGGATGCGCCGCCGGTCGATGTGCACATTGTGACCCAGCAATCCTCTTGAACCTACATGGCTGATAAGAAGCGCATCCTGGTGGTGGATGATGAACCGCAGATTACGCGGGTGCTGCGCACTGCTCTCACCGGCAGCGGCTATGAAGTCCGTACCGCCAATGACGGCCATGCCGGCCTGAGATCGGCGCGAGAGTGGCAACCCGACCTGGTAGTCACCGATATTTCCATGCCCAACATGAATGGAATCGAACTGTGCCGCCAACTGCGCGCGGAGACCACGCTGCCGATTATCGTGCTGTCGGTGAAGGGCGAGGAGAAGACCAAAGTTGAAGCGCTGGACGCGGGCGCGGACGACTACGTAACCAAGCCGGTTGGCATGGACGAACTCCTGGCCCGGGTGCGAAGGAACCTGGCGCGCGCCCAGCCCACCGAGGACCCGGCCAAGCGGACCATCACCATCGGCGACTTCAAGATTGATGCGGACGCATTCCGGGTTTCGGTCAAGAACAGCGACGTCCGGCTTACCCCCAAGGAGTTCGAACTCCTGCTTTATCTGGCGAGACATGCCAGCCGGGTGGTTACGCATCGCGCCCTCCTTCTCGCCATCTGGGGGCCCAACAGCGTGGAACAGCCGGAACACCTGCGCGTGCTGGTGGCACAGCTGCGAAAGAAAATCGACTCCACGGACACGCCGCGCTACATCATCACGGAACCCTGGGTGGGATACCGCTTCGAACCTGCCGGGAGTGTTTGAACTCTTCGCTTAATGTGGCGGGATCCACGAGGGGACAGCCGCCCCGGCTGTCCGGCGGCGCGAAGCTCCGCTAGCCTTATACTCTGCATGGCCTGGCGAACCCTGGCGAGCGTCTTCGCCTGGAATCCCAGGCGGCTGACCCCACGTGGGCTGCAGCACCCCATCCTGTCGGATCAACTCCCGCCTGCTCAATCGCTTAACTCTCTTTACGATCTCTTTATGCACTTCTTACACAAACTTTATGGTCAAAACTATCCAATGCTATTGAGAGAACCACAATGCTTCACCTGGAGACAGTCGCGAGGGCGAGCGTACTCATGCTGCTGGGGTGCGTTCTGGGCGTGGGATTCATGATCCGATTTCTTGTCGCCTTGACCCTCGATGGGAAGATGCATTCCGAGCACGCGGTCCGCCCGGGAGGGCTACACTACGCCGCAGATGCGTCGCGCATTCGGGCCCGGCACCGCGTCGCGGTTGCGAATTCCGCTTCCCACCTGGCGATTGGAGTGGTTCGAATCACCACAGCTCTCACCTGGAATTCCGGCAGCGGGCCCAGGGAGACAGCGGTGGGCCGGATGCATGCAGCAACGGCCGGCAAGGCCGGTCGAGAAGTTAATGCCACAACCGAGCGCCGTTATCGCTCAGGCTGAGGCGGCGTACAAATCGGAGAATGCCAGACATGCGAGACATCATTTTCGTTGCACTGACGGTTGCTTTCTTTCTGATTTCCATCGCGTATGTGAAGTTCTGCGATCGCATTCGCTGAGGTGAAATGACATGGATGCTGAATCAATCATCATGCTGATTGTGAGCGCTGGACTGATGGTCTATCTGCTGTACGCCCTGCTGAGACCGGAGAGGTTTTAATTCCAATGACGGTAAATGGCTGGCTGCAAATCATCGTGTATCTCGCCGTGATACTGGCGATCACCAAGCCCATGGGCGTGTTCATGGCGCGCGTGTTCAACCGTGAACGCACCTTCCTCGATCCGGTGTTGCGTCCAGTGGAGCGGCTGTTATACCGCCTGACCCTGGTGGACGAAGAACACGAGATGCGCTGGACGGAATATGCGTTCGCCATGTTGCTGTTCAGTTGCGTCTCCATGCTGGTGCTGTATCTGATCGAGCGCACCCAGCAGATCCTGCCCTTGAATCCCCAGAAGTTCGCGGCGGTCGGCGTCCGATCTTGCCTTCAACACTGCGGCCTCGTTCACCACCAACACCAACTGGCAGAACTACAGCGGCGAGTCCACCATGAGCTATCTCACGCAGATGGCTGGGCTGGCCTATCACAACTTCGCCTCCGCCGCGGTTGGCATCGCGCTCGCGATTGCCTTCATTCGCGGCATCTCGCGCCGCGAGAAGGACACCATCGGCAATTTCTGGGTTGATCTCACGCGGACCACGCTCTGGGTGCTGCTGCCGACGTGCATCGTTTATGCGTTGATCCTGGTCTCGCAAGGCGTGGTGCAGAACTTCCGTCCATATGACACGGTGAAGCTGGTTGAGCCGCAACAAGTGCAGAGGGTCACTGACGGGAAACCAGTTGTCGGCCCCGACGGCAAGCCGGTAATGGATACGGTTACCGACCAGGTGATTGCGCAGGGACCGGTCGCTTCCCAGGAAGCGATCAAGATGCTGGGCACCAACGGCGGCGGCTTCTTTAACGCCAACAGCTCGCATCCCTTCGAGAATCCCACGCCGTTAAGCAATTACCTGGAAATGATTTCAATTTTCGTGATTCCAGCCGGCCTGACCTACACCCTGGGACGGATGACGGGATCGCCACGCCACGGCTGGGCGGTCTGGGCAGCCATGGCGATTCTGTTCGTATGCGGCGTGACGACGGCGTACTGGGCGGAAGCCAAAGGCAATCCTCTGCTCAAGGGAGTTGATCAGCATGCCAGCCTGATGCAGTCCGGCGGCAACATGGAAGGCAAGGAAGTCCGCTTCGGCATTGCCGACTCCACGCTGTTTGCCACCATCACTACCGACGCCAGTTGCGGCGCCATCAATGGCTGGCACGATTCCTACACCCCGCTGGGCGGGATGGTGCCGCTGGCCAACATCATGCTGAGCGAAACCGTGTTTGGCGGCGTGGGCGCGGGCATGTACGGCATCCTGATTTATGTCGTGCTGGCCGTCTTCATCGCCGGATTGATGGTGGGACGCACGCCGGAGTACCTGGGGAAGAAGATCGAAGCTTATGACGTGAAGATGGCCATGCTGGTGACGCTGGTCTTTCCGCTCATCATCCTGGCGCTTTACGGGCATCTCGTCGGTCCAGGGATTCGGGACATCGAGCATCAGCAATCCGGGACCGCATGGCTTGACGCAGATTCTGTATGCCTTCACATCGCAGGCCGGTAATAACGGCTCCGCTTTCGGCGGACTGAACGGAAATACGCCCTGGTACAACATCGCCGGCGGCATCACCATGCTGATCGGGCGCTTCTTCATGATTCTTCCCATGCTGGCCATTGCCGGAAACCTGGCGAAAAAGAAATACGTTCCGCCGTCGCTGGGCACGTTCCCGGTCACAACGCCGCTGTTCAGCGTCCTGCTGGTGGGGGTGATCGTGATTGTGGGTGCGTTGACGTTCTTCCCCGCGCTGAGCCTGGGACCGATTCTTGAGCACCTGTTGATGCAGGCCGGAAAGACCTTCTGAGGAGATATGGCAGAGAAAAAAGGCAAAGCGATTTGGGACTTGAAGATCGTGCGACGCGCGATCTGGGACTCGATACTGAAACTGAATCCCCGCAAGATGATGGGCAATCCCGTCATGTTTGTGGTGGAAGTGGGCAGCGTGCTGACCACGTGTCCTGCTGGTGCGCGATGTAGCTGGGCCACCAGGGCCAGTTTGGCTTCAATCTGCAGATCACGCTGTGGCTGTGGTTCACGGTGCTGTTCGCCAATTTCGCGGAAGCCATGGCGGAAGGGCGCGGCAAGGCCCAGGCGGACGCCCTGCGCAAGGCCCGATCGGAAACGGTCGCCAACCGGGTGCTGCCCGACGGCCAAATCGAAAAGATCGCCAGCTCCAAGCTGCGTTCGGGCGACATGGTGTCGGTGTCGGCGGGCGAATTCATCCCGGGCGACGGCGAAATCGTGGAAGGCGTGGCCTCGGTGGACGAGTCCGCGATCACGGGCGAATCCGCGCCGGTGATTCGCGAGGCCGGCGGCGACCGCTCGGCCGTGACCGGAGGCACGCGCGTGCTCTCCGACTACATCAAGATCAAGATCACTTCCAATCCCGGCGAAACTTTCCTCGATCGCATGATCGCGCTGGTCGAGGGCGCGGAGCGGCAGAAGACGCCCAATGAAATCGCGCTCAACATCCTGCTGGCGGGCTTGACCATTATCTTTCTGCTGGCCGTGGTCACGCTGCAGCCCTTCGCGATTTATTCAGGATCGCCGCAGACGGTGTTTGTTCTGGTATCGCTGCTGGTCTGCCTGATTCCGACCACGATCGGGGGCTTGCTTTCCGCCATCGGCATTGCCGGCATGGACCGCCTGGTGCAGCACAACGTGCTGGCCATGTCGGGACGCGCGGTCGAGGCCGCGGGCGACGTCAACACTCTGCTTCTGGATAAAACCGGCACCATCACCTTGGGAAATCGCCAGGCCGCGGAGTTTGTGTGCGCGCCGGGAGTGACCGAGGCGCAACTGGCCGACGCTGCGCAATTGTCATCGCTTCCGGATGAAACCCCGGAAGGCCGCTCGATTGTGGTGTTGGCAAAGGAAAGGTATGGCCTGCGGGGACGCGACCTGGCGGCGCACGAAGCGCACTTCGTGCCCTTCACGGCGCAGACCCGCATGTCAGGCGTCAATCTGGATGGCCGCGAGATCCGCAAGGGCGCGTCGGACGCCATCGCAAAATATATCTCCGCGGTGAACGGCAACGGCCTCCCCAAAGAAGTGCAGGCGACGGTGGAACAGATCGCGCGTTCCGGAGGCACGCCGCTGGTGGTTTCGGAAAACAAGCGGGCGCTGGGGGTGATCTATCTCAAGGACATCGTGAAAGGTGGAATCAGCGAACGCTTCAGCCAGCTTCGCGCCATGGGCATTCGCACCGTCATGATCACGGGCGATAATCCGCTTACCGCTGCCGCCATCGCCCGCGAAGCCGGCGTGGATGATTTTCTCGCCCAGGCCACGCCCAAGGAAAAGATGGACCTGATTCGCCGCGAACAGGCCGACGGAAAACTGGTGGCCATGACCGGCGACGGCACCAACGACGCGCCCGCGCTGGCCCAGGCCGACGTCGGCGTCGCCATGAACACCGGCACCCAGGCCGCGAAAGAAGCGGGCAACATGGTGGACCTGGATTCGAATCCCACCAAGCTGATCGAGATCGTCGAAATCGGCAAGCAGTTGCTGATGACGCGCGGGGCACTGACCACGTTCTCCATCGCCAACGACGTGGCCAAATATTTTGCCATCATCCCGGCGATGTTTGCCGGCACGTTCCCGGTGCTGAACGCGCTCAACATCATGCATCTCAAGACGCCGGGGTCGGCGATTTTGTCGGCTGTTATTTTCAACGCGCTGATTATCGTCGCCCTGATTCCGCTGGCGCTGCGGGGCGTGAAGTATCGCGCCATGGGCGCGGCGGCGCTCTTGCGCAACAACCTGCTGATCTACGGCGTGGGCGGGATCATCATCCCGTTTATTGGCATCAAGCTGATTGATATGGTCATCACGCGCATCGGGATGGCTTAGGGATTTTGCAGATTTCAGATTTCAGATTTCAGAATTCTAGATTCTAGATTTCAGATTTAGAGACGAGGCAGGAATTAACGAGAACTGCCATGAAAAAGAACCTCCTGATTTCCGTACTCATGACCATCGTCACCACCGTGCTGCTGGGTCTGGTCTATCCCCTGGTGGTCACGGCGCTGGCGCAGCTTTTCTTTCGCGACAAGGCCAACGGACAACTGGTCGAGCGCAACGGCACGGTCGTGGCCTCGCGCATCATCGCGCAACCCTTCGTGGGCGCGGGATACTTTCACCCCCGTCCGTCCGCGGCCGGCGCGAATGGCTATGATGCCACCGCTTCTGCCGGATCCAACCTGGGGCCAACCAATCAGAAGCTCATCGATCGCGTTAACACTGACGTGGCCACTGCCCAGGCAGAGAATCCTGGAAAGCCGGTGCCCGTGGATATGGTCACAACTTCTGCTTCGGGCTTCGATCCCGAGATCACGCCGGCCTCCGCCGAGTTCCAGGTGCCGCGCATCGCCAAAGCACGCGGCATGAGCGAACCGGCGGTGCGGGCCATCGTGGCGCGGCAAACTCAGGGAAGACAATGGGGCTTCTTCGGAGAGCCTCGGGTCAACGTTCTGGAACTGAACCTGGCGCTGGATTCCCTCTCGAAATAGCCATCCGACTACCGACAGGGTTGGCCACACCTCTTGTGGTCGTTTAGTCGCGGCGCCCTCCATGTCACCCTTCATGAAGTTTCACTCTGGAGGCCCGAAGTGTGACTGATGTGCCCTCGACATGCTGGAAAAAGGGAAGGATAGAAACGAGTATGAAAATCAACACACGCGGAACTTCAGCCGCCGTATCTGCAACAGGATGGGTGAAGTACATAGCTGGCGTAGCAGCGGCCATGTTATTCGCTGTCCCCGTCCTTTACTCGCAGCAGGAACCGCCGGTTCCGGCCACTGCGCAGGAGGTTCAAGAGCTCCGGCAGGCTGTTCACGATCTGCAAGCTAAAGTCGCGATTCTAGAGAGCCAGGCACCGAAACAGCCACCTGCTGCAGGTGCGGCGGAAAATTCCGCCGGCGCCCCACAGCCGGCGAACGGCGCCCCCGTTGCAGCCGTGCTCAGCCCTGACGATCGCAGTGTCCTGGACTTCTTTCACGGGACCACTATCAATGTCGGCATCGACGGCTACTACGGATACAACTTCAATCAGCCCGTGGGGAGGGTCAATCTGCTGCGCGCCTACGACGTCAGCAGCAACAGCTTCAGTCTGAACCAGGCAAACCTGATCATCGAACATGCGGCTGACGTTTCCGCGGGGAATCGCTTTGGGATTCGGCTCGATCTGCAATACGGACAGGCAACGGAATCCAGTCAAGGGAATCCAGGTAATGAACTTCGGCCTCAAACCTATCGCCCCATCTGGCAGGCTTATGGGACATACATTTTCCCTCTGGGCAAAGGCTTAACCGTCGACTTCGGCAAATGGGCGAGTTCCCTGGGGCTGGAGGGGAACTACAACAAGGATCAAATCAACTATTCCCGCTCGTATTTCTTCAATTTCCTGCCGTTTTATCACACCGGCGTACGGGCAACCTACCAATTCAACAATTTTGCCACGCTGACCTATGGAGTTGTGAACGGAGTCGGGCAAGCCGAAGACTTCAATGGCTTCAAATCACAACTCATGTTTCTTACGCTTCATCCTTCCAAGACGGTGAGCTGGAACATCAACTACTACGGCGGGCAGGAGCAGCGTGACGTTGTGCCGATACTGAATCCGGGTTTCCCCACCGAACCCACCCAGCCTGGGCTGCCGGTGACTCCGGTGGTGCCGGCTCCGAACGGGTGGTTTCACGCTTTCGATTCGTATGCGACATGGACACCGACGGCGAAACTCACGCTGGCCGCGGAGGGCGATTACGTGATCAATCGGGTGGTGTCGCATTCGGCTCCGGCTCACGTTGATGGAGGAGCCGGATACGTGCGCTACCAGGTGACGCCCAAAGTTGGGCTGGCGGCGCGGGCCGAGTATCTGTCAGATCGCGGCGGCTTGTTCAGCGGTACAACTCAGGCATTAAAGGAAACCACGCTGACCTACGAATACAAATTTACCGACGGGTTCCTGGCCCGCACCGAATGGCGACGGGATTTTTCCAATCAACCATTCTTTTTGACCGACCAGACCGGTGTTTTCAAGAAGGACCAGAATACGGCAACGATTGGGCTGGTATGGTGGATGGGACGAAAGCAGGGGAGTTGGTAAGCAGACTCAGGGAGCAGCGCTTTGAACCGCCTCACGCTCTTCGGACTCTTTGCCGTGACCGCGATGCTGGTGTGCTACGCCTTCGAGAATCGCAGCCGCTGGTTCATCCTGGGATTCAGCGTGGCCTGTGTGCTGGGGTCGATTTATGGCTTCCTGCAGGGCGCCTGGCCATTTGGAATTGTGGAGGGTGTCTGGTCGCTGGTCGCGCTGCGGCGCTGGTGGCTGGCAGCGAAGCCGGTTCGATCTTGAGTCGCGATCAGTCGTCGGTCGTCAGACGTCAGTCGTCGGCAAGAACGCACTCGAGGTTGTCGCCGCAGGCCGGATGGAAAGAGTTTTGGATTTAGCCAGGAGCTAGAAGCCAGAAGCTAGAAGCTGACCCGTGTCAGATGCCCGCGTACCAGGCATAGCCTGCTTCGGGCGAGGCGGAGCCCAGACCCTTGCCGAACCCTTTCAGACTGTCGGCGACGGTCATGTGGGTGATAAATTTCACGCTCTTGTAGCCGAGTTGCCGCGGCAGCCGCAGGCGAAGCGGCCCGCCGTTGCCCACCGGAAGTTCACCGCCATTCATCCCATAGGCGAGGAAGGTCTGCGGATGCAAGGCATCGGCCATGTCAATACTTTCCCACCAGCCGGGATCGATCGAGAAATAGACAACATATCGGGCTTGCGGGAGAACTCCCACAGCGTCCAACACGTGAGAGAGCGGCACCCCGATCCACTCGGCGATGTACGACCAGCCCTCTTCACACTGCAGCATGGTGATCTGGCTGCGAGACGGGTAACTCTTCAGCTGGTCAAGCGAAAACGATGCAGGCCGGGCGACCATGCCGTCGATGGAGAGCCGCCAGTCAGCGAAGCCTCCAGCCTGAAGGCGCTTGAACTCGTCATTCAGGGGCGCGATTTCGTTCGCCATTGGAGGCTTCGAAATCTGGCTCCGGGGAAACTCACGGGCCAGCGAGTGCCTGGTCAGCAACCGCTGGGAAGCATACGTCAGGGTTTCGCCGAGGCCGTAAATTCCACCGTGATCAGGCGGGACCAGTCCAAACTTGTGCGCCATGCGCGCAGCCACGCCCAGGCCGGCTACGCCCGCCGCCGCGGCGATTCCGGTTGTGATCAGTTTCCGGCGCGATAGATCTCGAGATGACGACTCGCTCATGTGCGCTCCATAGGTTCAGCGGCGCGGCCGGTGATCATCGCCCGCATGCGGCTCCTGAATCCGGCAAGAAAAACCATCACCACGTGGACCAGCAGGAAGAGCACGAGAGCCAGTGAGACGAAGAAGTGAAGCGTGCGCGCTGATTGCTGGCCGCCGAGCCAATTGACGGTCGCCGGAACCGCGGAAACAAACGCCGGAGACATCGCCAGGCCCGTCCATATCACCAGGGGAAACAAAACGAAGATCACGAAAAGGTAGGCAAGCCGCTGCAGCAGGTTATACGACCAGGCCCCTGCCGCACTCGGCCGCGCGAAGCGCAACTGGTTTGCGATCGCCCTGAAGAAGACCCGCCACGAAAGATCGGCCTTATGCGGGAGCAGGTTCTTCCGCAAGTGTCCCGTGAAAAAGCTGGAGATTACGTAAAGCAAGCCGGTCAATACCACCACCCAGGCAGCCTGAAAGTGTAGATACCGGCTCCAGCCGTTCTGGTCGGGCAGTACGTAGCCGTAGCCGGTCGGCACCAATGATCTCGAGGCCGGGATTGGCAGCTTGAACAACGGCGGAGTCAATACATTGCCGGTTTCCCCCCAATAGAAGCGGGGATGAGAGATCACAAGTTCAAATCCACTTACCAGCAGGGCAAAAAAACACAGGGTGGTGATCCAGTGAGTGACGCGGACGAGTAGAGAGTGCCGCGCAGTCACCGCCGCGGCGGGGGCGGCCGAACGGGCACTTGAGACGTAAACCGCATCGCTCACAGCGGCATGGTACCATGCGCGCGCAAAGTCGGGGACAGAGGGTGGAAGCGGAGTGGTGATGTTCCAGGGCACAGCAGTTTCGAAATGGTGAGAAGGTACCTGAGTTTGCCGGGCGGGCTGGCCCATCCTTTGATGATGTTGCGTGCGCCATCTATGGTGAGGGGTGCCCCGTCTTTGTGTTTTTTGCAAGAGCCTGCCCTGAGCGGAGCCGAAGGGGCGGGTAACGATGCTGCCGACACAACTTTTGTGGCTGTGCAACCAGATCGCGCATGCGTTCCAGGTTCCCGCCCTTTGCCAAGTGCGCAAAGGACGGGGCACCCACTACCTTGTTGGCGCCAGCGAGATCAAAAGCCTGGGCTACCCGCCTATCAATGCCGGTTGTCGTATTTTATGCCCGCCTCAACCTCTGCGATGGCCTGGCTGATAATCCGCACCGCATTCGCCCGGTGGCCGCCCTTGTCATGCGAGCCTAATTGCAGGTTCCTCTGGGCTTCCCGCAGGTTCTGGAGGGCCGCCGTCATCTCGGGTTGTGTTTCACGCCCTACTGAACTTCCTGGCAGGAATACTAGTGCAGCGAACAGGGCAATAACGAGCCGGATTTGAAACATGAGAACCTCCTGAATTGCACGATGAAGAGTGAACTGAAGACAGTGGTTGGTCACTAGGGTATGTACCCTATCTTCCTGTCCGTGACCATGTACCCCAAACCAATGACCCAAACCAATCACTTCAGCACGTCTGGGGTTTTGACCGGGAAAGCAACTACGACCCCTGAGCCTCCCCGGGGGGTCAATGAGTGTAATCGCGATTTTTCGCCAACAACCCGATTGTTTCCGACTTGCCGGCAACGCAGCCAAGTGTGGTTTACACCATTCTCCTGCGCGCTGGGAATAGACGGGAGAGAAAGACACCTAGCCGAGGATCTTCTTGATAAGCGAGTCGCAGCAGCTTCATACTTGGCACTACGACGTGTGATCTTCCCAGTCGACCCACTCAATGGGATGAGTCGCTCGGTAAGCGCTCACCGCTTCGCCGAGGGTCGCGAAGAAGGTTTGTTCGCCAAAGCGCGTGAAGAGTCCGAAGCGCTTCAACTTGTCCTTGACTGGATCCTTCATCTCGGCGAAACACAACTCGATGCCGGCGCCGTGCAGGGTGTCGTCGAGCTCGCAGACCGCATCGGCTGCGGTGACGTCAACGCTCGTGACCGGCTCCGCCGCGACCACGAGCCAACTTACGGGCGTCGGTGAGTTGGCAATGGCATCGAGGACGCGTTCGTGGAACAACTCGGCATTCGCGAAGAAGAGCGGCGCATCCCAACGGAACAGCACGAGGCCCGGGATCAAGCGCGCCTCGGGATAGCGGGTAATGTCGTGATAGCCCTTGATGCGATCGACGCGGCCGAGCACGGCCGAATGTGGGCGCCAGCCGTCCCAGAGGAACTCAATCACAGCAATCACGATCGCGAGACCAATGCCCGGAATGGCGCCGAAGGCGGCCACACCGGCGAAGCAGGCCATCGAAAGCCAGAACTCCCAGCGCTGGATGCGATAGATGCGGCGTAGGTTGGAAACTTCGACCAGGCCAATGGCCGACGCAATGACGACGGCAGCCAGGGCGGTGTGCGGCAGATGCTGGAGTAGATTGGGCGCGAGCACCAGCAGCAGTGCGATGGCGAGGGCGCCCACCACCCCCGTCAGCTGGGTCTTTGCGCCAGCCGCCTCTGCCACCGGCGTGCGCGATGAGCTGCTGCTGACGGGGAAGCCCTGAAAAAAGGCGGCGGCGAGATTGGCGACGCCGAGGCCTACCATCTCCTGGTTTGGGTCGACCGGTGTGCGCAGACGCGCCGCATAGGTTCGAGAAAGCACGCTCGTGTCCGCGAATGAAACGAGTGCAACCGCGACGCCACCCATGAGGATCGGTACCAGATCGTCGACGTGGACAAGGGGTAGGCGAGGTGAGGGCAAACCTTGCGGCAAAAGGCCGAGCACGGACACGCCGCGTTTTGCCAGGCCGAAGGCCGCGACTACACCGGTGGCGGCGACCACGGCGATCAAAATGCCTGGTACGCGCGGCCAGCGCTTCAGTAACAGTATGAGAGCAAGCGTGCTCGCGCCGATCGCGAGCGCCATGAGGTTCGTGTTCCCTCGGAGCACCTTGCCGACGATTCCCCACGCTTGGCGCACTGGGCCGTTCGCGGTGGCGGAGAACCCTAAAAGCTTTGGGACCTGGCTCAGCAGCACCGTGAGAGCAATGCCGTTCATGTAGCCATAGCGGATCGGCTTCGAGAGCAGCTCGGTGATGAAGCCCAGACGTGCCAGGCCCGTGGCAACGCAGACGACGCCGGAGACAATTGCCATCATTCCAGCCAGCGCCACCGCACGTCGCGGCTCACCCGCTGAAAGCGGCAGCACGACCGTGAGGATCACGGACGCGAGCGCCGAGTCTGGGCCCAGGACGAGAATGCGGCTCGGACCGAACAGGGCGTACGCGAGCAGCGGCACGATGGTTGCGTAGAGGCCGTTGATACCCGGCACCCCGGATGCCTCGGCGTACGCGATGCCGACCGGCACGAGCATGGTCGTCATGACGAGACCGGCCACAAGGTCGTGCCGCAGCCAGGACGACTCGTACTGACGCAGGGTGTTCAACCCGGGAAGCCAGCGTTTCCAGCCGGTTTGATTCGCCTGCATTGCATGGCGAGCAATGCGGCCAGGTTCTGTGGTGTGGGAGGAGAGCGACTCAGTCATGGTTGTTCCCTGAGCATCGCTGACGAGTTTGGTTGAACTCCTTACCGGGTGGACACGCCGCGTCAGGGGGTTCGCCAGTGTCCCGATGCCCCCCGCTCGGCTTCATCGACCGTCCCTGATCAGGAAATCATGGCCCGTCCATGGCTATGCCTGCAAATCCCTCAGAGGAACAGTCATTCCTGCACATAGTTTGCAGTGCCTGTGAATTCCAACACGCGCGCCTCCAATGCCCTGAAAGCATGTCCCTAGACATACCCGCACGTCTCCAACCCTGGTCGAATGTGTTGGGTACACGATGTTCGCCGTAGGCGGGGCCTAATACCACTGTGATAACTGCCAGTAGGCGACACCCCGAGTTCTTCGACGCACCACTCCCGAACCTGTTCAACTGGCGAAATCAACTGACGAAATCCGGCGATTTCACTCATTGAGGATTGACGGGCTGGCCGACGAGGGCTCAATGAGTGTAACGGCGATTTTTCGCCAACAATTCTCAGCCCGTTTGGTAGGCTGATCCGGGGACAAGAATGTTCACAGACCTGAATTCATCCCTCCGGGCTCCCCTGCTCGCAATTGTGTGTGTTGCGTTGCTGCTGATTGCCTGCGGCAAGAAAGAAGCTACGCCGCAAGCCGGTACCGACCAGACAAAGCAACAAGCGGCTGCCTCCGTTCCGACATCGTCCACCGCGACGAATGCTCTGCTGTTACCGCTTCACTTCGAGCACCACACGGGCGATCTCGACGAAATGGTGAAGAGGCGCAACATCCGTGCCCTTGTCATTCTGAATCCCATCGGCTTCTTTTATGACAAGGGACGGCCCCGAGGCGCCATCTACGAATCGCTGGAAGAGTTCCAGAGGTTTGCCAACAAGAAGCTTAAGACTGGAACCGTGCAGCTGAAAGTCACATACCTGCCGGTCGCACCGCCTCAAGCGGAAGCCGCCCTCAGCGAAGGAATGGGTGACTTCGTCGCGAACGCCATTGCTGTCACTCCTGAGCGTGAGAAGCGGTTTGCCTTTTCCGTCCCTATTCAGACCAATGTGACCCGGATCGTAGTGAGCGGGCCCGGGTTCGGCTCGTTTTCCACCCTCGACGAACTTGCAGGGAAGGAAATCTATGTCAATCCGCTCACGATCGCCTACCAAGAACTGCGGAAGTTGAACGACTCGCTGCAGAAAGCAGGCAAGACGCCCATCGAGGTTCGGGAAGCTGACAAGAACCTAACCGAAGACGATCTGGTCCAGATGGTCAACGCCGGCCTGATCCCCGCCACCATAACGACGCGGGACCGCGCCGAACTGTGGTCAAAGGTCTTCGATAACTTGAGGGCGCATCCCGACATGCCGCTCGCCACCGAGGGACAAACCGCGCTAGTTATGCGCAAGAACAATCCCCAGCTCAAACAGCTTCTGGATGAATTCGTCGCCGGCCATGGAGTTGGTACGTCTTTCGGAAACACGATCTTGCGTCGCTACCTGAAAAATACCAAGTGGGTGAAAAATTCCACCTCCGGCAAAGAGATGGAAAAGTTTCGCGCCACCATTGCGCTGTTTCAGAAATATGCCGCGCAATACGATTTTGATTTCCTGATGCTGGCCGCACAGGGCTACCAGGAATCCATGCTGAACCAGAACCTGCGCAGCCCGCGGGGTGCGGTGGGCATCATGCAGGTCATGCCCAGATACGCCGCCGCCTCACCCATCAACATCGCCGACGTGAGCGTGGCCGACGCCAACATTCACGCCGGGGCTAAGATGCTGCGCAACATCGCCGACACCTATTTCAACGACCCAAAGCTGAGTCCGGTCGACCGCACGATGTTCGTCTTTGCCAGTTACAATGCCGGCCCGACCCGTGTCGCCCGTCTGCGCAAGCAGGCCGCAGAAGGCGGACTCAATCCTGATGTCTGGTTCGATAACGTTGAACTGATCGCCGCCCAGGACATCGGGCAGGAAACCGTCACCTACGTCCGAAACATTTACAAATACTACGTAGCCTACAAGCTGGCCGTCGAACAGAAAGGGCTACGGCAGAAGACGGCGAAAGGCCAATGACGCCCGGGCTCCTCGGCCCGTGCGGCGCGGATCGTTGGTCTGCATGGCGGGCTGGCCCATCCCTTGATGATGTTGCGTGCGCCATCTATGGGTGAGGGTGCCCCGTCCTTGCGTTTTTTGCAAGAGCCTGCCCTGAGCGGAGCCGAAGGGGCGGGTAACGATGCTGCCCACACAACTTTTGTGGCTGTGCAACCAGATCGCGCATGCGTTCCAAGTTGACAGGTGGCCCGCCCTTTCCGTGCGACGAGTTTACTTCAGGGGTCAAAGCGGGTGCCCCGTCCTTGCGTTTTTTGCAAGGGCGGGTAACGATGCTGCCGACACAACTTTTGTGGCTCTGCAACCAGATCGCGCATGCGTTCCAGGTTCCCGCCCTTTGCAAAGTGCGCAAAGGACGGGGCACCCACTACCTTTTTGGCGCCAGCGAGATCAAAAGCCTGGGCCACCCGCCCGAGCATAATCGCTTTCTAAAGATCACGGTTGCGACCAATGTGAAGGCAATTAGCGAGATTGCCCGTACCCAATCAGGTGGTTCTTGGTTGGCCGGAAAGGTGATTCTTGATATTGCTACCGCCGGTATCACAGTCCAGTGAAACACCATCGCGTGAAGAACGCTCTTCTGGTATGGAGAACCAGAATTGTCGCTAGAATTCTCATGAAGTCACGCTCGCAGTAAAGAGAACCAGTCCCATCACGGAATGAAAATATGAGGGACTGCCGACGATCAGGCCTTCTGGAAAGTGCCAGATTGCCGCAATAAGGCCGAGAATTAAGCTGGATAAACAAACGGAGAGTACCGCCTTAGTAGATCTGGAAGCAGGTAACCACACCAACCAGCTTCTTCCCCGAGCGGGCCGAAGATGAATCCAAAGAGCAACGTAAATGGAAGCCACCATTGATCGGCCAGAGCCGATAGTCTATAGCGGACCCACGGCCCCATGGGAACTGGTGTAGGCGCGGGGGTGAAGTAGTTGTGCTGGGTGATTTGAGAGCCACTGGAATGGGTGAACCCGTCAGTTGTGAATCTCGAACTGTGACCGGGTGACTCGGTGTTTCCCTGAATGCCCGATGACTTTGTTGGATTGCGGCGTTCCCGCTCCAACCAGAAAATGAGGAACGCCACTATAGCCGTTCCGCCGACACCGCTGAACAACTGCCAGAAGTGATTGGACAGCCAATCCATGCGGAGATTCTACCAGTCCCGCCCAGTCGAACTTGCTTGCACTTGCCACGATTGACACCAGGCATTGCCAGACCTACACTTCCTGCCGATGCCTGATGAAGTCACATTGGAGAGCCTGCAAACAGATGTGAGCAGGCTTCGCCAAGAACTTGCGGACGGCGGGATGGCCCACCTTTTTTGGCCCTCTTTGCGAAGGATGAGAACCCAGTCCGGAACTCGTAGCTGATGAAGTTATTGGTCGGGGCGCGCGGATTTGAACCGCGGACCCCCTGCGCCCAAGGCAGGTGCGCTACCAGGCTGCGCTACGCCCCGACTGTGAAGAGAGAACTTCTCTTCGATTATAGCCGACCTTTTCATTCCAATAGCGCCTTCCGGATTCCTGAAGTCTGAGGTCCGACGCCCGCCGCCTGAGGTCTCTTCTCAGGCCCAATCCAGTGCTCCGTTTACGTTCACGGCGTATAATTCGCACTGGATCATGCTGACCCCGCGTTATGCCCTGGTGGCCTACGTAAGAAATCCGGTCGGGGAATTTGTCGAAGGCCTGCGCCGCCAGCTACACCCCGAACTCCCTCATCTGGCAGCCCATCTGACCGTGCTTCCGCCGCGCCTGCTGCAGGGAGCGGAACGCTCGGCACTGGAGTTGCTGGAAGAAACCTGCAGCCGGGTGGCGCCTTTTACGGTGACGCTGGGCGAGGTCGAAACTTTCATCCCGCGCACACCCACGGTTTTTATCCGCGTGGGTGATGGGGCCTACCGCATGCGTGAACTGCACGAACAGCTCAACATCAAGGCCCTGGCCGCCCAGGAAGAGTGGCCTTACATGCCTCACCTGACCATCGTCAAGATGAGTGCCGAAGCCCAGGCGCAGCAGGCTTATCGCGTTGCTTCCGAGCGCTGGAGCCACTTCGAGTGCAGCCGCGACATCCAGGTAAGCGAGCTGACATTCGTGCGCGAAGATGAACAGAACTGCTGGGTCGATCTTGCCGGAGTCCCGCTGGGCGGCCAGCTGGTGTCTTAAAGCGGACCTCGGACCTCAGACCTCGGGAAAATCAAGCCGCGGATTTTCCCAGATCAATAATCTCTCTTTCTATCTTCATCGTTTTGGTCCTAATCCGTGTGAATCCGCGAAATCCGTGGCTGATTTATTAGCGTCCGAGGGCCGAAGTCCGACGCCCGACGCTCGCTTTCAACCTCCGAAGTACATGGCCTTCCCGTCTATTGCCAAGGTCGCTTTCAGGGCGTACATAGGATGTGGGGTTGCTGCGTAAAGCCGCTGCCCGCGCGGGTTTCAGGACACTACGGCCAGGAGGCTTATGCAGACAGGAGTTTACGGGTCTGGCTATCTCGGGACGGTGGTTTCAGCCTGTCTGGCAGACTTTGGAACTCCGGTAACCTGCTGCCACCCCGATAGTACCCGCATGGTCGAGATGGCCCAGGGCAATGTGCCCTTCTTCGAAAAAAACCTGACCGAAGTCATCAAGCGTAATGTGCGTTCCGGGCGGCTGGCGTATTCCACCGACATGGAATCGTTCGCCAGAAAGGCCCAGGTGATTTTTCTGGCCGAAGACACGCCGCAGCATCTGGCCGACCTGGCAGTGCGGATCGCGCGCCTGGCGCCGAAGCCTCCCATTCTGACTATCATGACGCCGGTGCCGGTGGGAACCGCAACCAGCGTAGAGAAGCGATTGAAGGACGCCGGGCTGAAGGCGACCATCGTGTCGCAGCCGGTATTTCTTACTCCGGGCTGCGCGGTGGAAGATTTCAACTGGCCCGACCGGATCATCCTGGGGACGCCCGCCAACGACGCGGTACTGGCGTTGAAACAGATTCTCCATCCCCTGGTCATGCGGGGCGTGCCGGTGATCGTGACCAATCACGAAACCGCGGAACTGGTGCGGGAATCGGCCACGGCGTTCGTCGCCACCAAGATTTCTTTCATCAATGAGCTCTCGACCTTGTGCGAGAAGGTGAACGCCGATGCTGTGAGCCTGGCCATGGCGCTGGGGCTGGACAAGAAAATCGCGCCCCGCTGCCTGCAGCCGGGAGCAGGCATGGGCGGAATCTTCGCCGAGTCTGACATGGAATCGCTGGCCGAACTGGCGCGCGCCAAGGGAGTCTCGCTCAAAATATTGAGCGCGGCGCGGGAAGTGAATCTCGGGCTGGCCGACCGTATCGTGGACAAGATTTCGCACATTGTGCAATCGGTGCAGAACAAAGACGTCGGCATTCTCGGCCTGGCTTTCAAGCCCAATACCAACTCGGTGGCCGGCTCATCGTCGCTGCGGCTGGCGCAGAACCTGGTGGCCCGCGGCGCCCGGGTCCGAGCTTACGATCCGGTGGCCCTCCCGGAGGCGCGCATGGAATTGAACGGCACCGTGCACTATTGCGAAACGCCTTACGCCGCCGCCGAGGGCATGGATGCACTGGTGGTGGGCACGGGCTGGCCCGAATTCCGCAGCCTCGATTTCGATCGCATCAAGCACCTGCTGAAGCGTCCGGTGATTGTGGATACCAAAAACCTCCTCGACTCGACCCGCCTGCGCGCCATGGGATTCCAGTACGTCGGCGTCGGCCGACACTAACGCTTTTACAGTGTCTGCACCGCCCTCCCCCCATCTCTGACAGCTCTCACCCCAGTTGCTATAATCGAGGAGAAACGGTGGGAGTAGCTCAATTGGTAGAGCACCGGACTGTGGCTCCGGACGTTGCGGGTTCAATCCCCGTCTCCCACCCCACAACCTACAGCCCTTGAATTCCACGGAGCCACTCGTGAATAGCGCAAGGGCCTATACATTTTCCTGACTATCTGCCTTCGCCTGGAATTGCCGAATCTCAACCGTACCCTCGGGAAAACTCGCAGTGATCTTGAGTTCTCCTCCCATTGCTCTGACAAAATCCTGGAGGGTGCTTACATACATATCCGTGCGCCTTTCCATCTTTGACACGGCGGCTTGATTGACCTTGAAATCCTAGCCAGATGCTGTTGGGTCATGTCCCGCGCTTCTGCACTTCGTCAAGGGGCATCTGTGACCGATACTTCGCGCTCTTGACGTTAGGACTGTGCTCGCGCCTCGGGAGACATCTTCTCTCGAAGAGTCTTGAAATTCTTAGCCATTTCATTCTCCTGGGTCGGCCAATACGGGCCGTTGTTTTTTGGTGCTCTACTTCTTGCGCTCTCGGGCGAGTTGCCTTAGATGCCGGTCGAACAAATCATCGGCCACCGGTACAAACTTCTGATACCACTTCGGATCGCCACTCTTATCTCCACCAATCAAAAGTAACGCGTGCGGATCGGATCAAACGCGTACAAGACCCGCAGCTGCTTCTCTTCGACCTTTCCCCGCAGCCCCTTCATTTCAGGGGCAAACGCAAAATCACGTCGCATAGGTCTCGGAACATAGCCATGCTCCTGGAGAAGCTCGACCTTGGCGCTAATTTCGACCTGTTCGTCCACAGAGAGAGAATTCCACCAGCGCTCAAACTCGTCGGTGAACTCAACCTTCCAAGGCACAAAGAGAGTATCGCCACACGTGGGATATTCCTTCAATGGAATATCATTCAGGCGAGCGCACCTCTGTTAACCGGCACAGATTTAACGGTTTACAAGGATGATCAATCGTATCTGACCTGTTCTGGCCGTCCAGCAAGGTATACCCGAAGTGCGCGCTATACTGCGGCATCTCATGGCCAACATTCTTTACGGGGTCAACGGCGGCAGCTCAGGCCACTCCACCCGGGCGCAGGAAGAGATCTCAAGCATCATCGCCGGGGGACATACCGTACACGTCACGTCCTTCGATTCGGGTGCGAATACGACGGAAAGGCGCACCCGACCCTGGTGCTTAACTGGCTCGGTTTTCGAAGAACACTCTATGGATTCAACCAAATATCGTCGGACAAACAAGCCGGCGCGACGTCCGATGATTCGGTGGAAGTGTTTCATTGTGTTCCTGCAGGGCATAGGCCTCGCGGGATTGTCATTTGCGGCGGAGCCCCTTGCTCCAACTCACGTGGACGAGTTCACCGGGCGCCCGCGCGTGGTCATCATGAGCGACATCGGCAACGAGCCTGATGATCAAATGTCGTTCGTTCGCCTGCTCTTGTACACGAATGAATTTGAAATTGAAGGAATCGTTGCCACTACCTCCACCTGGCAGAAGAGTGCGGTGCATCCTGAAACCATGCATGCCCTGATCGAAGCCTATGGGAAGGTGCGGCCCAATCTTCTGCTGCACGCCAAGGGCTGGCCGACTGCAGAGGATCTTGACGGCCGGGTTCTCACCGGGCAGCCGGGATACGGATTGGCCGCCATCGGCGCCGACAAAATGTCGGCAGGCGCGGAGGCGATCATTCGGGCGGTTGACCGCGACGACCCGCGGCCGCTGTGGATTTGCATCTGGGGCGGGGCCAACACCCTGGCCCAGGCGCTCTTGCACGTGCGCGCCACCCGTCCGGCCGGCGAGGTGGACAGATTCGTCGGGAAAATCCGGGTTTATTCCATCACCGATCAGGACGATACCGGCCCCTGGATCCGGCGGGAATTTCCCAATTTGTTCTACATTGTTCAGCCCTCAACCCAGAAGGGAGACGACTACTACTACGCGACCTGGACCGGAATCAGCGGCGACGTTTACTACCGCAACGGCGCGGGCGCGGATTCGACCATCGTCACCAACGAGTGGCTGGACGCGAACATCCGCAGCAAGGGGCCGCTGGGAAAACTGTATCCCAGGTTTGCCTTCATCATGGAAGGGGACACGCCGTCTTTCCTGGGGCTGATCGACAACGGGCTGAACGCCTATCGCCGGCCTGACTGGGGAGGGTGGGGAGGCCGCTATATTTACCGGCAACCGTACGGCGAGACCCATGCCATCTGGACTCAGGGCGGCAACACGTTTTCGCGGGTCACGTCGCAGGACACGGTGGCGGGCGTGGATGGCAGGGAGTACACGTCCGACCAGGCAACGATCTGGCGCTGGCGCGAAGCTTATCAGAACGATTTTGCGGCGCGGATGGACTGGACCATTAAGGATTACAGTCATGCCAATCATAATCCGCTGGTGGAAGTGAATGGCCAGCCTGAAACGGCCCCCATCATGATCGATGCCGAAGTCGGCAAGGCAGTGTCATTGGACGCAAGCCAGAGTCGCGATCCTGACGGCCAGGGCCTGCATTACCACTGGTTTCACTACGGCGAAGCAGGCAGTAGCGATGCGAACCTGGCCTCGGTCACCATCAGCGGCGCCGACACGGCAAAAGCCACGGTGACGGCGACCGCGGTTTGTCGTCCGCAGTGGTTGCCCAGAGGGCAATGCCTGGGGAATGGGACAGCGCACATCATCCTGGCGGTCACGGACGATGGAGTGCCGCGGCTGACTTCTTACCGGCGCGTCATCTTGACGGTGCACCCGGGCAGCGCTCGATAGATTACTTCACCCACCCTGTCGCAAAGTACGCGACGCCGGCGCTCAGGAAGCCCCCACGCTCCACAACGAACTGTCATGCTGAGCGCAGTCTGGACGGTCGCTTGCGACCGGCCAGGCGGAGCCGAAGCACCCCTATCCTCTTCGTGCTGCCATGGAGAAACCCGGGGCTGAATGGTTCGGATATGCAATAGGGGTCCTTCGACTCCGCAGGAAGCCCGCGGGCTTCCTGCTGCGCTCCAGAGGATGACACGCGTCTCAGGGTCAGAAGATGATCTTTTCCCCATGACAGCGGCTTGCGGACCCACACTCCTCTTCGCCCATCCTGTCGCAAAGTACGCGACGCGGTACGCACGGGCGCTCAGGAAGATATATTCGGCACGCAGAGAACGTTGTTAGACTACGTCGCGGCAAGACTAACGGAGCCCTGATGAATCCCAAGTTCCCGCTGCTGGCGGAGTTGATTGCCGAGTTTCTCGGAACTTTCGTGTTGATCATGTTCGGGACGGGCGTGGTCGCGATGGTTGTGCTCTTTCCCAGCCAGACGCCGGGCGAGATGATTCACGGCGGTTACACCAATATCACTTTGGGATGGGGATTGGGAGTGACCATGGGGATTTACGTCGCCGGAAAAATCTCGGGGGCGCACCTGAATCCTGCCGTCACTCTGGCGCTGGCGGTTTTCAGGGGATTTCCCTGGCGGAAAGTATTGCCCTACTCGATCGCGCAGACTGCCGGAGCATTCGTGGCCGCCGCGCTGGTGTATCGAAACTATCTGCCTGCCTTCCACCAGGTGGACCCGCATCTGGAAAAAACCGCGGGCGTGTTCACCACCTTCCCGGCCTTCCCCAATTTGCCCCAGGCAGGATTTCTGGACCAGGTGATCGGCACGGCGTTGCTGCTGCTTCTGGTGTTCGCCATCATTGATGAATTCAACATGCCGCCGGGAGCGAACCTGGCGCCGCTGATGATTGGGCTGGTGGTGGTTGCGATCGGCATGAGCTTTGGGGCGATGCACGGATATGCGATCAATCCGGCGCGTGATTTTGGTCCCCGGTTGTTCACGGTGCTGGCCGGCTTTCGCAACAACGGCATTACCGACGGGAGCCAGGCCTGGTGGGTGCCCGTTGTGGCGCCGCTGGTGGGCGGAGTGATCGGCGGCGCGGTGTATGACTTCGGTATCCGGCGGTTCCTGCCGCGTTCTTCCCAGCTGGGCTAAAACTGAACGGATTGCTCGGAAGGCCAGTCGATGAATAAATACCTCATCACAATGATGGTGGGAAGTTTGCTGCTGGCGGGTTGCTCACAGTTCCACAAGTCCTCAGCCGCTCCCGTCAACGCCGTTCCAGCGCGCACCGCACTTTTCGATGGAGCGACTCTCAAGGCTGGAACGGCAATCCCGCGATCTTCTCGTACAGGACGACGCTATCCACGGCGTCACCGACCACCGGCGGCCAGCTTATTCTTACCGCCGGCGACTACGCGACTTCCGGCTCATTCTGAAATCACGGCTGGTCAGCGAGAAGAACCACCTGGGGGTTTGCTTCTGGGGGAATCGCATGCCGGACTTGGGGATACGGGGATTGCATCCTCGTCATTCCTCCGAGTCGGCGGCATGTGGGACTATCATCCAGGCAAGAAGGGTCCGCCGCGCGAGAAATTACCCCATCCCGATTTTGATCCACATCTCTGGCATGAAACCGAGATTCTCGCGCACCTCAAGACCGGCACCATCCGGATGGCGGTCGATGGCGTGGAGGTCACGCGTTATACCAGACGAAGATCCTGCCCGCCTGCGGTAAGAGCGGCTCGATCGGCCTGCAAACCTTACACGCCGGCCGCGTCCGAGGACTTGAGTACAAGGACCTTCGGATGCTTCGAGGTCAATCCACTCAGAAGAGGACCGCACTGGTGACGCTCAATGCCCGCACCTTAGAGTGGGCGCACTGCCTTTCAGAATCCAGGCGCGAAGGTGTAGCCCAGCGACACGCCAAAGCGGGTCGCGTAGGGAGAACTGAATTCCTGGTTGTTGTGAATCATGTACAGGTGAGCTTCCGGGCGAACAAAGAAATGGCCGTGAAAGTAATAGCGGAAGCCGCCGCCGATGTGGCCCATGAAGTGGTTGCTGCTGACGAAGTCGGTGCAGGTGATAGCGCCGCAATTGAGGCTCCCGGTGTAAAAGCGCAGGCTCTCCCAGCCGATGCCGGCCATCATTTCAGCGGCTGCGTGAGGGCCGAGCTTAGGAGCGTAGATCCCGTTGAAATCATAGAAAAGCGGACGGTAGGGCTGGAAGCCCGCATAGAGGTTCCGGCTAGCCCTCCAGGCCAGCTCGCCACTGACTCCCAGTGGTCCTTTCAACAGCAGGTCCGCGCTGAAGACGGGGTACGCTCCGCCGGTCAGAGACACCGGGTTGTGGTCTCCCGAAGCGCTCGAAGCCGAGGGCGCAGTCAGTGTGCCCACGCCGAAGGCGGCATCAAACTGCTGCGCGTGGACCGTGCCTGGTATGAGGAAAGAAAGAAGCAGAACCGCTAATAAACTGAGCTGTCTCAAGTGACCCTCCGGAACGATATAGACTTTAGATGCAACAGGCTGCCCGGGAGTAAGTGAAAAGTTTTGTAACCGGAGAGCCGGTCCGCCGCTCGCATCAAAAATGCGGGCAGCCCGGGGCCCTGCCAGGAATCGTTTGCATCTATAATGCGGCACTTGGAATCAAGATAGCTTATTCCATCACTTAAGCTCCGTCCCTGCTCGATATGGAAGACCTGAACCCTGAAAGATCGTTATTCCCAGCTAGAATGATCGTTTCGACAGGTGTCGCTGTCTGCCTGTTCGCGTTGTGGTCTGGACAAGCACAGGGGCAGGTTGGCAGCGGATATCCGAGCACGGCACAGGACGCCGCTCCTGCGGCTTCCATAGAAATCACCGCTCCCTCGAACCAGAACCCCTTCGGCGGCAGTGTTGCCCAGGGAACCGCCAAGCCGGAAGTGATGTCGCTTACCTTCCAGGATGCGATCGACCTCGGCCTGAAAAATAACCTCGGAGTGCTGCTGCAGAGCTATAACTCCATCGCCGCCCGGGGAGCGAAATGGAAGGAATTGAGCCAGCTTCTGCCTAACGTCAGTGGCGCGGTCAGCGTAAATGTGGTGCAGGACAACCTGGCTGCCCGGGGGCTGCGCTTCCCCGGATTTCCCACGGTGATCGGGCCCTACGGATTTACTGACGCCCGGGTGTACCTTACCCAGTCGATCCTGAACCTTAAAGCACTCAACCGCGAGCGGGGAGCGGTCGAGGATGAGAAGGCCGCGCAATACAGCTACAAGGATGCCCGCGAGCTGGTTGTATTGGCAACCGGCAACGCCTATCTGCAAGCGCTCTCGGGCGCGGCTCGGGTGGAAACCGCAGAAGCGCAATTGGAAAGCGCGGAGGCGTTGTACGGCAAGGCCACCGACCAGCAGAACGCGGGGCTCAGCCCAGCCATCGACACGCTGAGGGCCCGGGTGGAATTCCAGAACCGGCAGCAACAGCTGATCGTGGCGCGCAACCAGTATGCCAAACAGAAACTGGCCCTGGTGCGCGCCATCGGACTCCCGACGGGACAGGAAATCGCGCTGACTTCGAAGGCCCCGTATGATCGCCTGGCCACGGCCGGAATTGAGGCCAGCCTGCAGCGCGCCTATGCTTCCCGCTCGGACTACCTGGCGGCGGTACAGCAGGTGCGGGCCGCGGAACACTATCGCAAAGGGGCGACCGCTGAGCACTATCCCACGCTGGATTTGCTGGCTGACTATGGCGCCCTGGGGATCAACTTCGGGAGCTCGCACGGAACCTACAGCGTCAGCGGGCGGCTGAACATCCCCATTTTTCAGGGAGGCAAAGCCCACGCCGACCTGCTGCAGGCCGATGCCACCCTGCGCCAGGCGCGCGCCCAATTGGACAATTTGCGCGGCCAGATTGAATATGAGGTGCGCACCGCCCTGCTGGACATTGCGGCCGCCGACGAACAGGTTGAAGTCGCGCGCAGTTCCGTCGATCTGGCGGAACAGACGCTGATTCAGGCCCGCGACCGATTTTCCGCGGGGGTCACCGACAACCTGGAGGTGGTCGAGGCACAGCAGACCGTCGCCGCGGCCCATGAAAGCTATATTTCAAGCCTGTACGCTCACAACCTGGCCAAGATCGAACTGGTCCGCGCCATGGGATATGCGGAGCAGGGCGTAAGGCAATATCTGAGTGGCAAGTGATATGGAACAAACGACAACCACGACCGTGCATGACACGCCAGCAGTTGAAACCCGGGAGCATCCTCCCTTGCCGGCTTCGGAGCGGGACCTCCGCTGGAAGCAAGCCTCGCGCAATCCGCGCTTTCGGCTGGCCCTGATCGTGGGCGGAATTGTGCTGCTGGTGGCCGGCTTCTTTCTGTGGCGCTACCTGGGCAGCTACGAAGCTACCGACGACGCGCAGATCGACGGCCACCTCAACGCCATCAGCACACGGGTGTCCGGACACGTCATCAAGCTACTGGTCAACGACAACCAGTTTGTGGAAGCGGGCACACCGCTGGTCGAGATCGATCCCCGGGACTACCAGGTGGCGGTGGCGAAGGCCAGTGCTGCCTACCGCGATGCCGAGGCTACGGCGGAATCGCTGCAGGCAAACGTTCCGATCACATCGGTGAACACCGACAGCCAACTGTCAGCGTCTCAGGCGGACGTAGAGGGCGCACGGGCGGGGGTTTCGGTGGCGCGCCAGCAACTGGAGGCGGCGCGGGCCCAACTGGAGCAGGCCATCGCCAATGACATCAAGGCGCAGAACGATGTCGGCCGCTACAAACAGCTGGTGGACAAGCAGGAAATTTCCCACCAGCAGTATGACCAGGCCGTCGCCGCGGCGCGCTCCAGCGCGGCGGGAGTTGCCGCCGCCCGGGCGTCCGCCGTGGCCGCCGAACAGATGGTCTCGCAGGCCCAGGCCAAGCGCGAGCAAGCCGAAGCCAATCTGCGTTCCGCCGGGACCGCGCCACAACAGATGTCCGCGATTCGCGCGCGCGCCCAGGCCGCCGTAGCCCAGGCCCAGCAGAAGAAGGCCGAGCTGGACCAGGCCAACCTGAATCTGCAGTACACGCGGCTGGTCGCTCCGGTGAGCGGAATCGTCAGCAACCGGTCGGTCGAAGTCGGCCAGAATGTCCAGATCGGCCAGGAACTGATGAAGATCATCAACCTGGACGACATCTGGGTGACCGCCAACTTCAAGGAAGACCAGCTGCGCTACATGCGGCCCGGACAACGCGCGACCATTTCGGTGGACGCATACGGAAAGAAGTACAACGGACACGTGCAAAGCATCGCGGGAGCCAGCGGGGCGCTGTTCAGCCTGCTTCCCCCGGAAAACGCCACCGGCAACTATGTGAAGGTGGTACAGCGCATCCCGGTGAAAATCACGTTTGATGCGGGAGAGACCAAGGAACATATCCTGCGGCCGGGAATGTCGGTCGAGCCCAAGGTTTGGGTGAGATGAGTTCGGCCGCTCTGACCGCGGACGGCTCGGCCCTGCCGCGCCCGGCTATCAATCCCTGGATCATCGCGCTGGCGGTCACGCTGGCCACGTTCATGGAGGTGCTGGACACCAGCATCGCCAACGTGGCGCTTCCGCACATCGCCGGCAACCTTTCCGCCGGCACCGACGAAAGCACATGGGTACTGACTTCCTACCTGGTTTCAAACGCCATCGTGCTGCCGCTTAGCGGCTGGATTTCTTCCATCATCGGGCGCAAGCGTTTTTACATGAGCTGCGTGGCCATCTTCACCGTCAGTTCTTTCCTGTGCGGGCTGGCGCCGAACCTGGGGATGCTGATTTTCTTTCGCATCCTGCAAGGCGTGGGGGGCGGAGGCTTGCAGCCCAGCGAACAGGCCATTCTGGCAGATACGTTCCCTCCCGCGAAACGCGGCATGGCTTTCGCCGTCTATGGCCTCGCCGTCGTGCTGGCGCCGGCCATCGGCCCCACGCTGGGCGGATGGATCACGGACAACTTCACCTGGCGCTGGATCTTTTTTCTGAATATTCCGGTGGGTATCCTTTCCCTGGTACTGACCTCGCGCCTTATCCAGGACCCGCCCTTCATGCAGCGCAAGAAGCTTTCGGAAACGAAAATCGATTACATCGGGCTCGGCCTGGTGACGCTGGGTTTGGGCTCGCTACAGATTGTCCTGGATAAAGGCCAGCGCGAAGACTGGTTCGAATCGCATTTCATCGTTGTGCTCTCGGTGATCGCGGCGGCTTCCCTGCTGTTTCTCATCTACTGGGAGTGGACGCGCAAGGACCCGGTGATCGATCTGCACCTGTTCACTAACCGGACCTTCGCGGCTTCCAATATGCTGATGTTCATGCTGGGGTTTGCCCTGCTGGGCAGCACGGTGCTGCTCCCGCTCTTCACCCAGACCCTGCTGGGCTACACCGCCGAACAGGCCGGTCTGGCGCTGTTGCCGGGCGGGTTCAGCCTGATGATGCTGATGCCACTGGTGGGCTTTCTGCTCTCCCGTTACGACGCCCGCAAACTGATGGTGTACGGACTGGTGGTGCTTTCCTTCTCGCTCTTTCACATGACCAACTTTTCCCTGGGAGTTGATTTCCGGACAATTGTGTTCGCCCGCATGATCCAGACCATGGGCCTGGCCTTCCTTTTTATCCCGATCAACACCGCGGCCTACGCGTTTCTGCCCAAGGAGAAGAACAATGCGGCCTCGGGGCTGATGAACCTGGCGCGCAACATCGGAGGGAGTGTCGGCATTTCGATTGTGACCACCATGCTCGACCGCCGGTCGCAATATCACATCGCCCGGATGTCAAGCCACCTTTCACCCGCCAACCCGCAGGTCCAGTCCACGCTTCAGGGCATGGCACAAGGGCTCGAGGCCCGGGGGTTTTCCCCTTCTGACGCCATGCATAAGGCTTACGCGCTGTTGCAGGGCAATGTTTTTCGACAAGCCGGGATGCTGGCCTACATTGACAACTTCTGGCTCCTGGGAGTAGCTATTCTAGTGATGGTTCCGCTGGTCTTTCTGATGAAACGCCCACCCACAGGCGGTGAGATGGCGGTCCACTAGGCGATCCATTTCGTGAGCTTGTGAGGGGAAGGGTGGTCGGAAGGGCACGGCTTCAGCCGTGCCACAAGGACATCGTATCTCGCGGCTTTAGCCGCTGAGGGCTGCTGTCCACCTTTCGTAAGGAAGTTATTGCATCAGCGGGAAGCCAGCCCCAGGGGCTGAAGCCCGATCAGGAACGGGCGTGATGGCACGGCTGAAGCCGTGCCCTTCCCGTGACCAATCGGGGAAGCCAGGAGGCACCGTGTTTCGAGTGATCACGGTCGAGCGGGAATTCGGTAGCGGCGCCGCGGAAATAGCTCGCGAAATCGCCAAGCGCCTGGGCTGGAAGCTCTGGGACCAGGCCCTGACCGAAGAGATCGCCCGCGAAGCCCAGGTTGACCGCTCTGCCGTGATGTACTGCGACGAGCGCCTGGACAGCACCTTCCATCGCCTGGCCAAGACATTCTGGCGGGGCAGCTACGAACGCAGCATGCCCTTCAAGGGCACGGAACCCTTCGACACGGACCGCTTTGTGGCCATCGGGCAGGAAGTAATGACCCGGGTGGCCACGGCGGGAAACTGCGTGATCGTGGGACGGGGCGCTCCCTACTTTCTGCGCGAGCTTCCGGACGTGTTCCACGTTTTCCTCTATGCGCCGCGATCAGAAAAGCTGCGGCGCCTGCGGCTGATCGGGCACAGCGAGAAAGAGGCCGAAGATCTGGTCGATACCGTGGACCGGGACCGCATCGAATTCGTGAAACACTACTTCGGCGCCGATTGGCCCACCCGCTGCCTCTACCACATGATGATCAACACCGCCGTCGGGGATGAAATCGTCATCTCGACCGTCCTCGACACCATGCGCCTGCTGGAAACGCCGGTTAACCCTGGCGGGACGGTGCCCCAGCTTGAAAAGTGCCCGTAACCCCTTTAGTAATGCTGGCCTGCACCTTTTCCGTTGCACTTTAACACTACTGAAATATCTTCTGGATTAGGATTGTGGCGGGGAAAGTTCTGCGGAGGCTTCGAAATGGGAGCGGCCCGGATTCCACAACACGCGCTTCCGCTGCAGGTGGCCGCTGTCTGCTACCGGCGGCGCGGTCCCTCGATCGAGTTCCTGCTGGTGAACACGAACGGCGGCGGCAAGTGGACCTTCCCCAAAGGCGACCCCGAGTCCGATCTCTCCCATGGCCAGGCGGCGGAACGCGAGGCCCGCGAAGAAGCCGGCGTCCGCGGCCGCATTGAGTCCCGGCATTTCTGCCTCTACATCCATTCCAAAGGAGTTTTCTGGAAACCACCCGGAGTGCGGGAGTATGTAATCAAGGCGTTCCTGCTCGAGGTGGAGCGCGTAGAAGAGCCGCACGAGGAGAGCCGGAATCCCACCTGGTTCGGCCCTGAGGAAGCCCGGAAAATTCTGGCCAAAGGCCGCGAAGTAAAATACGCGCGCGAACTGCAGGCGGTGGTCGATCGGGCGCTGGAGAAAATTGGCCTGGCCCAGACCGCGGCGGCGCGCTAGCCTTCCAGAAATGTAGCGTCGTCGTCCCGGCGGCTGTGGCGGGAGTGTCCCGCCCCCACACTCCCCAGCAGAACTGTCATGCTGAGCGGAGTCTGGGCGGTCGCTTGCGGCCGGCCAGGCGGAGCCGAAGCACCCCTATTCCCTCCCGGCCGCCGATCCTAATCCAGACCCCCAGGGTTCACTTATGGAATAGGGGTCCTTCGACTTCGCAGGAAGCCCGTGCACGGGCTTCCTGCTCCGCTCAGGATGACAGGCGCTTCTTCAAATAAGCGCTCTCGTGAGACGATTACTGGAATGCTCCAGCTTTCTTCTGCCGGAAAACGCTACGGCCATAAGCTCCTGTTCGAAGGAGCGGACTGGATGATTACGCCCCGCGACCGCGTCGGCCTGGTCGGCGCAAACGGCACCGGCAAATCCACCCTGCTGAAAATTCTGGCGGGAACCGAGAGCCTCGACTATGGCTCAGTCAGCCGGGCCAAAGGCATCAGCGCGGGGTACCTTCCGCAGGATGGTTTGGCGCTCTCCGGGCGCACCGTGTTTGCCGAGTGCATGTCGGTGTTTGCACATCTGCGACGCATGGAAGAGGAGATGGAAGAGCTGACCGGGCGCATGTCCGAACTCGACCACGCTTCGCAGGAGTATGCGCAGGTGGCGGAGCGCTACCAGCGCATCGAGCACGAATTTACCACGCGCGACGGATACGCCATCGAGGCGCAGGTCGGCACCGTACTTTCGGGGTTGGGTTTTCGAAAGGAAGACTGGACCCGGCAGACGGAGGAATTTTCCGGCGGCTGGCAGATGCGCATCGCGCTGGTCAAGCTGCTGCTGCAGCAGCCCAACCTGCTGCTGCTGGACGAGCCCACCAACCATCTTGATCTCGAAGCCCGCAACTGGCTGGAGGAGTATCTCGGCAACTATCCCTACGCTTTTGTGCTGATCTCGCACGACCGCTATTTTCTCGACGTGACCATTAACAAGATTGTCGAGATCTGGAACAAGCGCATTCATCTTTACCACGGCAATTATGCAAAGTATCTGAACGCGAAGACGGAGAGGCTGGAGCAGCTGGAAGCCGCCTACCGCAACCAGCGCGAGCGCATCGAGCAACTCGAGGTCTTCATCAATCGCTTTCGCTACCAGGCCACCAAGGCCAAGCAGGTGCAGAGCCGGATCAAGGAACTGGAGAAGATCGAGCGCATCGAACTGCCGGAGGAAGAGAAGACGATTCACTTTTCCTTTCCGCAACCCAAGCCCGCGGGGCGGATCGTGGCCGAGTTCGTCGGGGTGGCGAAATCCTACGGCGAGAAGGAGGTATTCCGCGATGTCAGTTTCCTGATCGAGCGCGGCGACCGGATCGCGCTGGTGGGAGTAAACGGCGCCGGAAAATCCACGCTGATCAAGCTGCTGGCGCAGACCGAGCCGCTGACCCGGGGAGAGTACCGCCTGGGCCACAATGCCGATCCCGATTACTTCGCGCAGGACCAGTACAAGGAACTCGATCCCGATGCGCGCATTCTCGACGATCTGGGCGAGATGTCCCCCCGCTCCACCCAGACCGAGTTGCGCAGCCTTCTGGGATGCTTCCTGTTTTCCGCCGACGACGTGTTCAAGCGCATCGGCGTGCTCTCGGGCGGCGAGCGCAACCGCTACGCGCTGCTGCGCATGCTGCTGCATCCGGCAAATTTTCTGCTCCTCGACGAACCCACCAACCATCTCGACATGCGCGCCAAAGACGTTCTGCTGAAGGCGCTGACCGACTACAACGGCACCGTGGTCTTTGTCTCGCACGACCGCTATTTCATCGACAAGCTGGCCACGCGAGTCCTGGAGGTTGGGGAGGGACGGGTCGAAGTCTATCCCGGCAACTACGAGGATTACCGCTGGCGGAAGGAGGGCGGTGCCGCGGCGTTGCAGAAAGCGGTTACGTCACCAGCAAATGCGCAGCCGGCGAATGGCAATGCCAACGGACAGCCGGCGAAACCCGAGGATGCTGCGGCCAGGCGGCTGAATCCCATCAAACGCAAGCAGATGGAAGATCGCGTCCACGAACTCGAGTCTGAAATCAACCGCCTGGAAGATGCCATCGCCGAGTGCGAAGCGGCCCTGCAGAGCTTCGTCAGCGCCGAGGAGACACAGCGGGTTACGCAGGAACTGGGGAAAAGCCGCGCGGCTTTGCAGAGCCGGCTGGCGGAGTGGGAAGAGTTGGGCCAAGCCCTTGAGGCATAGCATTTTGCCGGGGCTGGCGCCCCCATCCTTTTCCGGTTACCTGATTTTCGAACCCGTACACCGTTCTTCCGTAACCTGCCCTGTTGCCTGCTCCCGTGCGATATTCAGCTTGGCCAATCGGCCATAGAAGAGCAGGTAAGCAGACTCGCCGCATGCGGTAACGCCCCTGGTGCGCGCCGCGCGGAACACGATAAGGAGCGCCGCAACCGATGCTGCAGCCATCAGATTCTCAAAAATCGCAGTTACCCTCGAACCCATCCTTCAGCCCCAGCAAAAGCGTCAGCGTGCCCGTGGAACAGGCTACGATCGGCCGTTCCGTGGTCATCAAGGGCGAAGTCAGCGGAACCGAATCGCTCTACATTGATGGGCGAATTGAGGGCACCGTCAATTTTGCCGATCACCGCATCACCGTGGGACGCAACGGCAGCGTCGCCGCCAACATCACGGCCCGCGAAGTTGTGATCCTGGGCAAGGTGCAGGGCAACATTCAGTGCACCGACCGCCTGGACATCCGCAGCGAAGGCGCGCTCACCGGTGACGTCATCACCCAGCGCATCAGCGTTGAGGACGGAGCCATTCTGAAGGGCAGCGTGCAGGTGCGCGCGGTCGAGCACAAGCAGGACAAGTCTCAGGCCCAGAAGCAGGCGCAAGCGGAGAGCAAGCCCGCCACGACCGAGCAGCCCCGAGCGGCGGCCGCTGTCGCCGGCGTTTAGTTCACTGGTGTGGGTCGGACTGTCCGACGCTTTTGACTTTCCTTGTTTGAAAAGCCACAAGTCAAAGTCAAAAGCAAAGTCAAAGGCGGCGGGCGAGGGCGCCCGCCCCACACTCTTTTACCTGCTCATTTCTTTTCTTCCGGCTTCAAATCCAGAGCTGCGGAATTCATACAGTAGCGCAGGCCGGTCGGAGCGGGGCCGTCTTCAAAGACATGTCCCAGGTGGGCATCGCAGCGGGCGCAACGGGTCTCGGTGCGAACCATGCCGTAGGTCTTGTCAGTGTGGTTGACCACCGCCGCTTCGTCCACTGGCTTGAAAAAGCTGGGCCAGCCCGTGCCCGACTCGAACTTGGTCTCTGAGCTGAACAGAGGTTGTCCGCAGCAGACACAGGTATAGGTGCCGGCATCTTTGGTCTTCCAGTACTTGCCGCTAAACGCCGGTTCGGTCCCCGCCTTGCGGGTCACGTAGTACTGCTCGGGCGATAACTGCTTTTGCCACTCGGTTTCCTGTTTCTCAATTTTCTCTGCCATTTGCGTTTCTCCGAATCGTTCTGATGTTGATCCTGCACAGACCTGCTCAAATCTCGATGACCATGTCCTCCAGGCGGGTGGGATAGGTGTTCAGCACTTCGCCCTTGTCTTTCCGGACGATGACCGTGTCGGAATGCCGAAAACCGCCCCAATCCGGATCGTAAACCCCGGGCTCGCAGCTGAAAGCCATGCCCTGCTGCAGGACAGTCTTGTCGCCCTCGGCGATCCACGGCGCTTCGTGGCCTTCGAGGCCGATACCGTGCCCGGTGCGATGTTTCAGAAACTTTTCAAAGCCCGCCTTGCGGATCTGGTCCAGACTTTTCTGGTCCACTTCCTCCGCTACCGCGCCTTCCGTCAAATTCTCCACGCCGATGTCGTGGGCCGCGAGCATGGCCTCGAACAGGCGCTTGGCGTAGTCGGTCGGTTTGCCCACGCAGAACGAGCGCTCGCACTCCACGTTGTATCCACCCACCTGCGCGCCGAAACTGAGAACCAGGGCGTCTCCACTCTTGAGCCGGTCTTTGCTCGGGACAGCGTGAGGAAACGCCGAACGTTTGCCGAAGGGCACCAGGCCTCCGAAGGGCGGATCAATGCCGACACCGACCACATCACGCAATTCTTTCGACATGCGGTCGGCGACGGCGTCGGCGGTGACTTTCAGGATCTCGTCCTCGGTCACGCTGCCATTGCGTTGCACGAACTCGCGGCCGGCCTGCACCTTGAAATCAGCGTAGGTCATGGCCCGGCGCATGATGCGAACTTCGTCTTCGTCCTTGACCAGGCGAAGGTCATCGACCAGGTCTCCGGCCACCACAATTTTGGCTTTGGGGGCGCCCAGGTTTATTTGATGCAGCCGGCTGGGCCGGGGCTCCTCGATGCCAATGCGCGCCCGATCGAATCCCCGCTTGGCCACCCGCTCGAAGATCCAGCGCACCCGGTTCACCGGGCCGGGAAAATCAAAGTACGATTCGTAGTCTTTCACCCACCAGGTCTTGACCTGATCAACCTCCAGTCCGGGAACGAACATCACCGGATCGCCGGAGTCTGGAATCAGCGCCGCCAGAGGACGCTCGGTCGAGAGGTGAAAATATCCGACGGTATAGATGATGTTGGTCGCGTCCAGAAGGAGCAGCGCGTTGAGCTTGCGCTCTTTCATCTTCTGTTGCACCTGAACAATCTTGCGCCGGTACCAGTCCGGTTCGAGGCGATCGTGCAGGCCAGGGTCCGGCATGGCGGTGGCCATGTGGAGAAAGTGCATTCGTCCCAGCTTGCTCACATCGGTGGTGATGCTAAGGGCCGCCACGCCGGAGAGCGTGCGCATGAATTGCCTTCGATTCGACATGGGGTCTCCGTCCGGAACAAGTGCTGGAATTTGAGCGACTCATCTTAGCTTACCTGGGCGCGTCCCGGCTCGGTCGTGAACGATCAGGGGGCGAGGGCGCCCGCGCCACACGAGAACCTGACGACTAAGCCCGAGAGCTTCCGATAGTTCGATATTCCCCGCGGTGATAGAGCAGGGGATCGCCTCCGCGCACCACGACTTCCTCGACTTCAGCGATAAAAATCGTGTGGTCGCCGGCATCCTGGGAGCTATGCAGCCGGCACTCGAGATAGGCCAGGGCGCCGTTGAGCACCGGGGTGCCATGCGCCGTGCGATCAAAATGCGCTCCCGCCTCCTGTTCGGCATGGCGATGGTCCTGCGCCGGGCGGGCATAATATTCGGAGATGATCTGCTGGTCCTCCGCCAGCACGTTTACCCCGAACCGCTTCCGGGCATGCAGGTGAGCGTGGGTGCGGGCGCGATGGTCAACGCAAACCAGCACCAGCGGCGGATCGAGCGACACCGAGCTGAAGGCGTTGGCGGTCATCCCGTGAACCTCGCCCTCGTAGTCCACCGTGATCACAGTCACGCCGGTGGCAAAACTGCCTAGCGCGCTGCGGAACTCGGTTTGCGTGACGGCCATGTGCAGGCTGGAGTCCTGATGTTTCGTAAACTTTCCGGCAGAGCCGCACAATTGCCGGTTCCGCCCTAAGAGTTTTACCACTAAACGCAGGGAGTTGGACAATTCAACCCTGGCTGGAGACCAACGAGGTTGGACCGCGCGGCGTTCCGAATCGATGTATCATTCTGGTGGTTCATCTGTGAGGCCCATCTTTCCGGGCCCTGGGAGCGCAAGAAGACATGCGGGTGCAGGAAAATTCGCTCACCGCTTATCTCGACGAAGTGCGTGACGGGCTGCCGCTCTCGCGCGAGGGAGCGTGCCTGCTGCTGCGCTGTCCGGATGATGAACTTCCCGCTCTCCTCGCTACCGCGCTCGATCTGAAGCAACGATTCAAGCCCGGCGTGATCACCTATTCGCGCAAAGTCTTCATCCCCCTGACCAACCTGTGCCGCGACTACTGCGGCTACTGTACCTTCCGCCGCGATCCCGGCGAACCCGGCGCGCACACCATGACCCCGGACCAGGTCATGGAAGTCGCGCACGCCGGCGAAAAGATGGGTTGCACGGAAGCCCTCTTCAGCCTGGGCGATAAGCCCGAGCTGGCGTTTCCCTGAAATGCGCGCGACCCTGCGCCACCTGGGTTACAACTCGACTCTGCATTATCTCGAGGCCATGTGCGAACGGGTGCTGCGCGAGACGACCCTGCTGCCGCATCCCAATCCCGGGCTGTTGAGCGCTGAATGGATCGCTCGCCTGGCAGCGGTTTCGCCCAGCATGGGCCTGATGCTCGAAACCACCAACACCCTGCTCGCGCCCGGCGCCGCGCATGACAACGCTCCCGACAAGGTCCCGGCTAAACGCTTGCGCACCATTGAAGAAGCGGGCAAACAGTCGGTGCCTTTCACCACCGGCCTGCTGATCGGAATCGGCGAAACTCTTGAAGACCGCGTGGATACGCTGCTCGCCATCCGCGAGATGCATCGCCGCTATGGCCACATCCAGGAAGTGATCGTGCAGAATTTCCGGGTGAAGGCGGAGATTCCCATGCGCGACTGGCCGGAACCGACGCGGGGCGAGATGTTGCGAACCGTCGCGGTGGCGAGGCTTCTCATGCCGGAGGTCAATCTTCAAGCGCCGCCGAATCTTTCCGCGCCTTATTACGACGAGCTGCTCGATGCCGGCATCAACGACTGGGGAGGGGTTTCGCCATTGACCCCTGATTTCATCAATCCGGAAAGACCCTGGCCGCACCTGGAGCAACTCAAGGCCCGCACGGAATCAAGAGGATACATTTTGCGCCAGCGTCTGCCGGTTTATCCTGAGTTCCTGACATCGCTCACATCGCGGACCGGATTGCTGCTCGGAAAGAGTCCAGGCAGCCGCCGATCGCGAAGGCTACGCAGGGAGGGAAAGAGCGGCATGATCGTCGTACTCACGGGCGGTACGGGTGGCGCAAAGTTTGTGGATGGCCTGCGTCAGGTCGTTCCAGCCAAGGACCTCACCATCATCGTGAACACCGGTGACGATCTGGAATGGTGGGGACTGTACGTTTCGCCCGACCTCGATTCCATCACTTATGTACTGGCCGGGCTGCTGAGCAAGGAACGCGGCTGGGGCGTCAAGGGCGACACGTTTTTTTGCCTGCAGGCCATGGGCGACCTGGGAGAGCCCATCTGGTTTCACACCGGCGACCGCGATCTTGCCGTCCACCTGCTGCGCACGAAATTACTTAAGCAGGGCAAGACGCTGTCTGAAGTGTCCGCGGAAATCGCAGCCAAAATGGGAGTGCAGGCCCGCATCCTGCCCATGAGCAACGACCGTGTGGAAACCCGCGTGGATACGCCCATCGGCGAGCTTAGCTTTGAAGAATATTTCGTGCAGCGCTGGTATCAGGACCCGGTCAACTCGATTCGTTTCGCGGGCATTGAAAAAGCCCAACCCGCCCCGGGAGTGATCGATGCCATCATGTCGGCTTCCGTGGTCCTGCTGGCGCCGAGCAACCCGGTCACCAGCATTGGACCGATCCTGGCCGTGCCCGGCATCACGGAAGCGCTCAAGCAAACTCCCGCCCTGGTGGCGGCGGTGAGTCCGATTATCGGCAACACCGCGATCTCGGGACCAGCCGGCATTCTGATGGCCGCGCAGGGTCTGCCAGTTTCCATCGCAGGCGTGGCCCAGGCTTACCGCGAATTTCTCGACCTCCTGGTGGTTGACCGCCGTGATGCCAAGGCCGCCGAGGAATTAAGAAAGCCCACGCTTCGGGTCCACTGCGCCAACACGATCATGGGGACAGCCGACGAAAAGATTAACCTCGCCCGCGAAATCCTCTCCCAGGTCGAGTCTCCGGCCTCAAACGAAAGCGCCGCCCACGCGGGCTCGGACCTGTCATGATTCTGGTCCCGGTCAAAAATCTTTCGAGCGCCAAGCAACGCCTCGCCGCGCTGTTCGATCAACCCACCCGCACCGAACTGGCGCAAGCCATGCTGCTCGATGTGCTCGAGACTCTGGGTACGTGGATCGAGCGCCCCCAGGTCAGCATCGTGACCAGCGATCCCTTTGCTATTCAGCTGGCCAGGCATTTTTGCTTTTCCGTGATTCCCGACAACGCAAACCGCAGCCAGACCGACGCCATCGAAATGGCAACCAGCTACTGCGAGGCCCAGGGAGTGGACAGCACGCTGGTGATTCCCGGCGACATTCCTCTCATCCAAAGCTGGGAACTGGAAAAGATCCTGCAATCCGCGCCGGCTGAAGGCTCGGTGCTGGTGCGCGCCGCGGACGGCCGCGGCACAAACGCGATCTGGCGACGCCCCGCCGGACTGTTTCCCGCGCGCTTCGGAAACGACAGCTTTGCGCCTCACCACGCCGCCGCGCAGGCCACGGGAAAACCATGCGTGGTGCTCTCCCTTCCCGGCATCGCACTCGACATCGACAACCCTTCTGATCTGCGCGCCCTTGCCGCCGCCCCCGGCGAAACTCATGCCCAGCGCCTGATCAGGCAGTGGCAGGTTGACGATCTTCCTGTAGCCGCGAATGAGTAAGGCGCCACCGTCGCGATCAACCACACCCCCGCAGGGGCGAAAGAAAGGCCGGCCCGCTGCCGAACTCCGCATCATCCCGCTCTACGTTGCAGCAGAGGTCAAGCCCGGCGATTCCCTCACCAGCCTGCTCCTCGACGCCCTGAAGCATCACAAACTGCGGCCGGGCGACATCCTGGTCATCAAACACAAGATTGTTTCCAAGGCGGAAGGCCAACTGGTTGAGCTGGAAAAAATAAGGCCCTCCGCCGCTTCACGCCGCTGGGCCGAACGCTATCACCTCGATGCGCGCGTCATCGAATTGGCCTTCCGGCAGAGCCGCCGAATCGTGCGGCGCAAGCGCGGCGTCCTGATCACGGAAACTCGCCACGGCCTGATCTGCGCCAACAGCGCGGTGGACGTCTCCAATGTTGACGGAGGACGCCACGCGCTCCTTTTGCCGAACGATCCCGACCGGTCCGCCGCGCGAATTCATCGTGAGCTGAAAAAGACGCTGCACCTTTCCATCCCGGTGATCATCACAGATACTTTCGGCCGGCCCTGGCGCGAAGGCCTGACCGAAGTTGCCATCGGCGTGGCCGGCATGCAGGCGCTTCACGACTACCGAGGCCAGCCTGACTCGCACGGATACAAACTACAGGCTAGTATTGAAGCGGACGCCGACCAGCTGGCTTGCGCTGCCGGCCTGGTCTGCGGCAAGCTAGCTCGTACCCCGGCGTGTATCATTCGAGGGTTCGCTTATCGTCCCGGCCGGGGCAGCGCGCGTGACCTGATTCGTCCCGCCGCGAGTGACCTGTTTCGCTGAGCCGTGTTTTCCGAGGAGGAGCCGTGATCCGAGCCCTAACCGATTCTGAACTGGAGATGTTTCCGGCTCTCGAATGGACGGCCGTGGCCAAGAGCATGTCCTCGGAGGCGCGCAACGCACTCGATCAGGTTCTGGCGTCGCAGGACGGCAGCGTGCTTTCCCGCGAGCAATGCCTGCTTCTCGCCCACGCCGAAGGCGACGACCTGCTCGGCTTGCTGGTGGCGGCCGATAAGCTGCGCCGCGATCTGGTGGGAAACATCGTCACCTACGTGGTCAACCGCAACATTAATTTTACGAACGTCTGTTTTGTCGGCTGCAAGTTCTGCGCCTTCAGCCGTGGCCCGCGCGAGGAAGACAGCTACTTCCACAGCCTCGAGACCATGGCGCAGAAAGCGGTCGAGGCCCGGGCGCTGGGCGCGACTGAAGTCTGCATCCAGGGCGGGCTGCCCCACGGATTGCCTCCGTTCTACTATCGCGACATCCTGCGCGCGATCAAAGCGGCCGTGCCCGACATGCACATTCACGCCTTCTCGCCCATGGAGATCGTGTACGGGGTCGAATTGACCGGCATGCCGCTGCCCGATTATCTGAAGATGCTGCGCGACAATGGCCTCGACACTCTTCCAGGAACCGCGGCTGAAATTCTCGATGACGACGTGCGCTTCGTGCTTTCCCGCAACAAACTTTCCACCGAACAATGGAAACAAGTGATCCGCACCGCCCACCAGTGCGGCATTCGCAGCACCTCCACGCTGATGTACGGGCACGTCGAAACTCCCGACGCACTGGGTCAATCAGCTTGAGCTTCTTCGCGACATCCAGCAGCAGACCGGAGGCTTCACCGAGTTTGTTCCGCTCGGCTTCGTGCATCAGAACACGCTGCTCTTTCATCAGGGAATCGCCCGGCCCGGCCCCACCCTGGCCGAGCATCTCAAGATTCACGCCCTGGCGCGGGTGATGCTGGCGGGCGCCATCAACAATATTCAGGTGTCGTGGGTAAAGCTGAACCGGCGGCTGTCGCAGCTCTGCCTGCATGCCGGCGCCAATGACTACGGCGGAACATTGATGGAAGAAAACATCTCGCGCGAAGCCGGCGCCACGGCGGGACAATACACCAGCGGCGAGGAATTCCAGTCGCTGATTCTTGAGACCGGGCGCATTCCGGCCGAACGCAACACCGTCTATACCAGGATCAGCCTCAGGCTGCCGCCGGACCAGGTCGCGATCGAGGAAGCGCTGGAACCGGAGTTTGCCTGATGGAGTCAGCAGTAATCATGCCCGGCGTCATCGCTGTCCTCGGCGGAACCGGACCGGAGGGCTTT
This sequence comes from Terriglobia bacterium, assembly GCA_963699935.1. Classification (GTDB taxonomy): domain Bacteria; phylum Acidobacteriota; class Terriglobia; order Terriglobales; family Acidobacteriaceae; genus JAIQFF01. The sequence continues at coordinate 606,236 of CAVOVU010000002.1, read as the reverse complement.
GGACTCGCACTGCGCTGGGTCCGCGCCGGCGAGACCGTGATCATCGGATCGCGGGACGCTGCGCGGGCCCGCGAGGCTGCAGCAAAAATCCGCGACGCAGTCGGCAGCAAAGCAACAATCTCAGGCGAGGAAAACAGCACCGCGTGCGCTGCGGCCGATCTTTTGGTGCTGACCATCCCGTTTGAAGGCCAGGTCGCACTGCTTAAGCAAATCAAGCCGGCGATCCCGGAAGGCAGCATCGTGGTTGATGCTACGGTGCCTCTCGCCGCCAGCGTTGGTGGCCGGGCCAGCCGTACGCTTGGCGTCTGGCAAGGCTCCGCGGCACAGCAAACCGCTGAACTCGTGCCTCCGGGAGTGTCAGTGGTGGCCGCCTTCCATAACACGTCCGCCGAGATCCTGAATGGCGACGCTCCGGTTGACTGCGACGTCATTGTCTGCAGCGACGATGCCGACGCCTCGACGACGGTGAGAACGCTGGCGGCAAAAATTCCCGGCGTGCGCGCCATTGATGGGGGCAAATTGGAGAATGCGCGCATCCTGGAGCAGATCACCGCGCTCCTGATCGGCCTCAACATTCGTCACAAAGGCCACTCCGGCATTCGCATCACCGGCCTGCCAGAAAAAGCATACAAAGTTTTGTAGCACCGATTGGTAGCGCCGGCCCTTCGACTGCGCTCAGGGCAGGCTCAGCCGGCTGTCGTGAGGGCATCTTGCCCTCACCGTGGTAATACGATGGAAAGCACCGCATGAACCACTCTCCCAATGCCGGCCCGGCCATCCACTTTCGCAATGTGAGCTACCGCCTGGATAATGGCAACACCCTGCTTCGCGATCTCAACCTGGAAGTGCGGCGCGGCGAAACCCTGGTGCTGCTGGGCCGCAGCGGCTCCGGCAAGACCACCACTCTGAAGCTGATCAATCGCCTGCTTACGCAGAGCGCGGGCGCGATCTACGTGGACGGCCGCTCCCTCGATCAGTGGGACGTAATCCGCCTGCGCCGCATGATCGGATACGTCATACAGGAAGTCGGACTCTTCCCGCATTTCACCGTCGCCCGCAACATCGGAGTCGTTCCGCATATCGAGGGATGGCCCGCTGATCGCATCCAGCACCGGGTCGCGGAACTGCTCCAGTTAGTGGGCCTTGAACCTCAACTGGCAGCGCGCTACCCGCGCGAATTGTCGGGCGGACAGCGGCAGAGAGTGGGCGTGGCCCGCGCCCTGGCGGCTGACCCGGCATTCCTCCTGATGGACGAGCCTTTCGGCGCGCTGGACCCCATCACGCGCGCCGAACTGCAACGCGAATTCCTGGCCCTGCAACAGCGCCTGGGAAAGACGGTGGTCTTCGTCACCCATGACCTGCGTGAGGCCCTGCTGCTCGGCACCCGCGTGGCGCTCATGGAGTCAGGCCAATTAGTAGTCACCCTCACGCCCAACGAATTTCTAAATTCCACCGACCCCATGGTCGCCGCCTACGTAGATGCCTTCAAGACTGAACTCTCGCCCACACCAGGGAGTCACGGTGAACCCTCAAAGTAGCGCGGCCCTTCGACTACGCTCAGGGCAGGCTCAGCCGGCTGTCCCGAGGGCGTCTGGCCCTCGGAGCTGCAAAATAAATACTGGTGGAATCCGCTCCCGAAACGCACGCTCTTGCAGAGGTCAATCATGAATGTCCTGCAATTCATCCAGCAAAACCACATCGAAGTTCTGGAGCTCACCGCCGAGCATCTCTGGCTGGTGGGCGCTTCCATTGCTTTGGCGGTATTTATCGGAATCCCCCTCGGCATCCTGATCACACGCTGGCCGGTGTTTACCAAGCCTGTGCTCGGCGGCGCAAATATCATCCAGACCATCCCCAGCCTGGCCCTGTTTGGATTTCTCCTCCCCGCACCCTGGATCGGCGCTCGCGCCGACCGCCTCGCGATCCTGGCGCTTACGCTGTATGCTCTCCTGCCCCTCATTCGCAACACTTATACCGGAATCCGAGGCGTGGACCCCGCGATCGTGGAGGCCGGACGCGGCATGGGCATGACGGACCGCCAACTGCTCTGGCAGGTGGAATTTCCGCTGGCGTTGAGCGTGATCATCGCGGGCATTCGGGTCGCCACTGTGCTCTCCATCGGTGTGGCAACGATCGCCGCCGCCATTGGCGCAGGCGGCCTCGGCGAATATATCTTCCGCGGACTGGCCATGGTCAACAATCAGGTGATCCTGGCGGGCGCGATTCCCGCCGCCGGTCTGGCCATACTCGCAGACACCAGCCTGGGATGGCTGGAGAAGCGCCTGGCCCCGCGCTAGACCTGTTCCGGCCCTTGCCGCCGAAAAATCATGCGCATCCCGCCGCTCATTGCGATTCGAAAACTCGCAGCCGCCCTGGCCGCGCTGCTTCTCCTGGCATCATGCGGGCCGCCGCGCGCCGACCGCATCGTGATCGGCTCCAAAAACTTCACCGAACAACTCGTCCTGGGCGAAATCATCGCCCAGCAAATCGAAAACAAAACTCATCTCCCGGTTGAACGCCGCTTCTATCTGGCCGGGACTTACATCTGTCACCAGGCGATTCTTGGCGGCCGCATCGATGTCTATCCCGAATACACCGGGACCGCTTTGACTGCGATCCTGAAAGCGCAGCCTTCCAGCAATCCGCAACAGGTTTACGACCAGGTCAAGGCCGAATACGCCAGGCGTTTCAATCTCCAGCTCGGCCAAACTTTCGGATTCAATGACACCTTCGCCATCGAGATCCGCGGTGAAGACGCCCGCCGGCTCGGCCTGAAGACCATCTCCCAGGCCGCCGCCTACACGCCGCAATGGCGCGCCGGCTTCGGTTACGAGTTCATGGAACGTCCCGACGGTTACAAGGGGCTGGCGGCAACCTACGGCCTGCGCTTCGCCGAGTCCCCGCGCATCATGGACCTGGGCCTGCTGGCGCGCGCTCTCAAGAGACAAGCAAGTGGACCTCGCCGCGGGAAACACCACCGATGGTTTGATTCCCGCGCTGGACCTGTTCGTTCTGGAGGACGATCGCCATTACTTCCCGCCGTACGAAGCCGTGCCGATTATTCGGCCGGAGATGCTGGCGCGTCATCCGGAGGTGGGAAAAGCGCTGGATGAGCTCGCAGGAAAGATTTCCGATGACGATATGCGCCGGCTCAACTACGCGGTGGACGGCCAGCATCGCGATGTGAAGGAAGTAGTGAGAGAATTTTTGCGCCAGAGGAGGGCCTATTGTAGCGCCGATCTCTCTTCGGCTGTCCCTTGGGCTCCTTCGACTGCGTTAGACAAGTCCTTGCCCGCGGTCGGCGGGCCGAGACGCCCGCCGGACAGCCAACGGTACGGCGGCGCTACACTCACATCAACCACACTGCATCCACATCCACGATTACCTGCGTCCGCGGAATTTTCTGCTGCGCTGCATACGCCAGGAGGGTCCGCAGCAACGTGTTCAGTTTTTCTCGGCTGGCGGACTTCAACACAAAGTGATACCGGTAATCACGCTTTAAACGTACGATGGGCGCGGCCGCGGGTCCCAGGACTCGAATTCCTTCATGCCGGGTTTTCTCAAACCACTTCCCCAGGATTCCTGACCAGCGCAACGCCTCATCCAGTTTGTCGCTTCGCACCAGAACATTCGCCAGTGCGCTGTAGGGCGGATAGTGCATCCAGCTGCGAAAGCGCAACTCTTTTTCGTAGAAACCTACAAAGTCGTGGTTCGCCGCGTACTGCACCGCGTAGTGGTCAGGAAAATAAGTTTGCAGCACGACTTTGCCCGGCGTCTGACCGCGCCCGGCTCGGCCTTCCACCTGGGTCAGCAACTGAAACGTGCGCTCGGCGGCGCGAAAATCCGGGAAACCGAGTGCCATGTCGGCGCCAACTACGCCGACCAGCGTGACCCCGTGAATGTCGTGGCCCTTGGCGATCATCTGCGTGCCCACCAGCAGGTCGAGTTCGCCTTCATCGAGAGCATTGAGAGCGCGTTCGAAGTCTTCGCGGCCGCGCACCGTATCGCGATCGAGACGCCCGATGCGCGCCTGGGGAAACATCCCGTGCAGCAACTCTTCCAGCTTCTCCGAACCCGTGCCAAGAAAATAGACATACTCGCTGCCGCAATGGATGCATGCTTTCGGCACCGGCGCGGTGTACCCGCAATAGTGGCATTCCATGCGGTGAGAGCGCTTGTGATGGGTCATGGCGATGGCGCAGTTTTTGCACTCAAGCGTTTTGCCGCAAGAGCGGCACAGCACCACCGGGGAATAACCCCGCCGGTTCAGCAGCACCATGACCTGCTCTTTGCGCTCCTGCCGTTCTTTAATTTCTTCTGCCAGCTTGCGCGAGATCACCTGTTCGCTTCCGGTTTCCTGGAACTCCTGACGCATGTCGATGATCTCGACTTCCGGCAGTGGACGCTGCTCTACGCGGTCGGGCAATTCCAGCAACCGGTACTTGCCTTTTTTGGCGTTGAAGTAGGACTCCAGCGACGGCGTGGCTGAACCCAGCACCACCGCCGCATTCGCCATCTTGGCCCGCATCACCGCGACATCGCGGGCGTGATAGCGCGGCGTCTCTTCCTGCTTGTAAGACGGGTCCTGCTCCTCGTCCACGATTACCAGCGCCAGATCAGTGACGGGAGCGAACACCGCTGAACGCGTGCCCACCACCATGCGGGCATCTCCGCGCCTGATGCGGTGCCACTGCTCGGCGCGTTCTTTATCGGACAGCGCCGAATGCAAAATGGCAACTCCTTCTCCGAACAGTTGATGCAAGTCAGCGGCGACGGCCGGAGTGAGCCCGATTTCGGGGACCAGCAAGATGGCCGATCGCTCCGCCTCAAGCACCGCACGCATGGCCGAAAGATAGATTGCCGTCTTGCCCGATCCGGTGACGCCGTGCAGCAGCATGCCGGAAAACTTGCGCGCGCTCACACTCTGCTGGATGGATTTCAGCGCCGCCTGCTGCGCCGCGCTGAACTGCGAGTCAAACAGGCTGGGCCTCGCCTTCAGCACCGACACCGTGAATTCCGCCGGTTCCTCGATCATTTCCACCAGCCCCCGCCGTACCAGCGTGTTCAAAGTACTCTTTGGGACATCAAGCGACTGCAGCATATCGACAGGCGCCCTGCCTCCGGCGGCGGCCAGAGTATCAACCAGCGTTCGTTGATTGGAGTTGAGCTTGCCTTCGACATTCTTTAATACCGCGACTCTGACGGTGCGGGTTGCATCGCGGGCCTCGGACAAATCTTCGCGAACGATCCACTTTTTTCGCGCCATTCCGGCGAGCAGCGGCCTGGACGCACGGGTTGCGGCCCGCAAACTTTCTTCCCGCGTCGTCTCACGTTCGGCCAGGTAGTCGAGCACCCGGAATTCAGCCAGTTGCTCTTCGGGAGTTTTCTGGGAACGCGCGGATGACCCCGACATTCCAGCCAAATGCAGCGCCATGTGGCCTTGTTCGGTGATGCGGTAGCCAATCGTCCGCTTGAATTCCGCACCCAGCGGCAGCATGGTGCGGAAAACTTCGCCGACGGGGGCGAGATAATAGTCGGCAATCCACTGGCCCAGCCGGATCAACTGCTGGTCAAGCACCGGCGCGGAATCAAGCACGCTGATTACGTTCTTGGTCTTAACTTCCGGCTTGTCATCGTGCAGGGCAGTGACAATTCCCGACATGCGCTGCTGGCGGAAGGGCACCAGCACACGCCCACCCACAACCGGCTGCATCCCATCCGGAACAGCGTAGGTGAAAACGAGGTCCAGCGGCACCGGCAAGGCTACGTCGCAGAATTCAGGCATGGAAGATAGTTGCGCTGTTTGTGACGGCGCAGTGGCATCGTAACATTCTGCAAACATGCGCGGGGTGGTGCTCAAGTGGAGACTCTAGAACTTCCCAACGCCTCGCAGAGGTGCGAGACATCGCGCACCCAGCGGTCCGCGCAGGAACTTTCATGCCTTTGTCGGGGTCAGTATGACTAATGCGGACACCGCTCTCGGCTCGAATCGGGATCTATCTGATTCTTGCCGGACTCGTCTTTGATCTCATTTTACGTTATGTCGGTGGTGTCGAGTATGTCGTACCGGGAATCGGTGTATTTTCCACAATTCTCTCGCCCTTCGGCCTGATTCTGATCGTGGGCACTGCGGTCTTTCAGTTGATTGCGCTGCGCCGTGAGCGAGCCCACCGGATTTCTCTGACTTCGCCACCGCCGCAATCGGGTGAGCTGCAGATAGGCCGCGGACCGTCCCCTTCTCGGAACGAACAAAGAATCGAGATCGGCTCACCGCTCCGGCGTTCAGCGTGGGTTGGCATCGGGCTCTTGCTCCTGGGGATCGCTTTGTTCGCCGGCATCCAGCATTGGATGGCCACCCGAACATTCACTGCAGTGGATATGCCGGTTTCTCTGGCTCCTGGGCAGACTCGAACAGGATCATTCCTTATCAACCTCGAGGGCGAGTACCAGATCCGGCTGGATGCCACCGATTTCAATCTGATTGACCCGAAATGCTCCTCCCTTACCCCATTTAAGGTGCGATGGGGCCTGCACGATCGCGGATATGTGTTTTCCAGCGAGCGCCAGGGATACCTGCCTGGTTATATCGGCGACTTCTATAGCTATAAGGGGATTTACGATCTTGATTTACAAGTTCTGTCCGATTCAACCTGCCTCAATTCCGGCCATCCGAGGCTGAGAATTTCCACCAGCAAAGGCGACCATGAAGACGAAACAACGCCGGCACTTTGGCTTTCGGCTCTTGCCATGGCGGTGGGGGCAAGCATGCTGGTGCGATTCGTCCGGGCGCGTTACAGACGCAGACTCTCCGCGGCCACGGACATAACGGATTCCGAATCCGTCAGCCAGCATTTTCAATGGGCCCAGAAGCTTCCACTAAACCCCGCCCTTACCACTCTGCCGTCGTTCGGGCTGATTTGTGCCTTGGTACTCAGCTGGCTGGTGATGTTCCACATGGTGTTCTATGAGTTCGGTCGTCGCTTCAGCTCCAAAGGACTCGCAGTTTTCGTGATGAAGAGTGTTCCGCATCCGGGTCACATCGATCGCTGGGATGTGCCGCTGGTGCTCAAGGTACAAGTCGCCGACCCGAACTTGCCCCCAAAGCTATTTCTGAACTCGAAGCCGCTGTCGTGGGATGACTTAGATAGCAGTCTTAGAGCGGAACTCAGTAAGGAGCCGGTGCACCTGGTGTATGTGGAGGCGGGGGCGGATGTGCCCTGGCAAGATGTACTTCGAGCCGTCGACGCCTCCTGCTGGCTCAATGCCAAGGTCGTGTTATTGACGTCAGCGACAGAATCCAGGCACCGCTAACCACACGCTCCATTCGACGAGTTTCCTATTCAGGAGACTTTGCCGGGGCCACCAGCCCCAGGTCCTTCATCACCATCTGGAGATCCTTCCAGGTTTCCTTCTTCTGCCGGGGATCGCGCAACAGAAATGCAGGATGGTAGGTGACTGCAAGCTTGGTACCGCGAAAGTCATACCATTTGCCGCGCAGCTCGGTCATCGGAGCATTGATCGCCAGCAGTGTCTTGGCCGCAACCGCGCCCAGGGCCACGATCGCTTTGGGCCTGATGGTGGCAATCTGCCGCATCAGAAAAGGCGAGCAGGTTTCGCACTCGTCGCGTTCCGGCGTGCGGTTGCCTGGAGGCCGGCACTTGATGATATTCGCGATATAGATATCTTCGCGCCGCAGGCCCATGGCCTTGATCATGTTGTTGAGCAGCTGTCCGGCGCGGCCGACGAAGGGCTCGCCCTGCTGGTCTTCATCGGCGCCCGGCGCTTCGCCGATGAACATCAGTTCCGCCCGCGGATTGCCCACGCCGAAGACGATCTGCTTGCGTCCCTGTTTGGCCAGGCGGCAGCGGGTGCAGTCGCCGATGTCTTCGCGGATGGCGCGCAGCCCCTGGGCGGGATCGCTCATGACAGACTCGGACGAGTGGGAAATTTCGACTAGCTCCTGCATGGGAAGCACGGCTGCAGCTTTGGCTCGGGGCAATGGTTCTCGCTCTTCTGGCGGGATTTGAACAGTGGTCTCACGCCGGTAGAAATCCCGCCGATAAAAATCAAAGATGCCAAGTTCGTTGTAGTAGCGGATGCGCTCGGCCAGGGCGCGCTTGAGTTGTGGGTCCAGGGTCGGGGACATGGGATTTCAAAACGATTGCAGATTTCAGATTGCGGATTTCAGATTGAACTTCCTCGTGACGAGGGGCTGGTATCCAATCTTAAATCTAAAATCAACAATCTGAAATCCTTTGGGCATTGCCGGCTACCTGGCCTGTGGCACCTTTCGCAAGCGAACTGCCTGGTCGAGCACGCGCTGTGCGACTTCCCACTTGCTGGTTTCAGGCACTTCGATCACCTCGCTGTGGGTGATGATGGTGACCGCGTTGCGGTCGGAATCGAAGCCCACGCCTTCGCGCGACACATCATTGACTACGATGGCATCGAGCGCCTTGGACATCAACTTCTTGCGCGCATTTTCCAGCACGTTCTCGGTTTCCGCAGCGAACCCGATGATGAGTTGCGAGCTTTTGGCGCGGGCCAGTTCCGCCAGAATGTCGGCCGTCGGCTCCAGTTCCAGCGACAGTGCACCCTTGCGCTTGATCTTCTGCTCGGCCGCGACTTTTGGGCCGATAGTCGGCCACCGCTGCGGTCTTGATGACAATGGTCGCTTCAGGCAGCAGCTTCAGTACACACCTGGCGCATCTGCTCGGCGGATTCAACCCGCGTGACTTCGGCGCCGCCGGGAGGTGTCAGGGCTGTAGGCCCGCTCACCAGCAGCACTCGCGCCCCGCGGCGCAGGGCAGCTTCGGCCAGCGCGTATCCCATGCGTCCGCTGGAGCGGTTGGTGAGATAGCGCACCGGATCGATCTTCTCGCGGGTGGGGCCGGCCGTGATCAGCACGGTTTCTCCGGCCAGTTCCTGCGAAGCTCCCAAAGCTTCCATGGTGGCCGCGACGATTTGTTCATTCTCAGCCAGCCGCCCCGGGCCCGTCATGCCGCAAGCCAGGTAGCCCTCGCCCGGTTCAACAATGCGCACGCCGCGCTGGCGCAGCAGTTCCAGGTTCGCCTGGGTGGCAGGATGGTTCCACATGTTGACGTTCATGGCCGGGGCAACCACCACCGGCGCGGTCGTGGCCAGATAAAGCGTGGTCAGGAAGTCGTTGGCGATGCCTTGTGCGAATTTAGCGAGGAGGTCGGCCGTGGCGGGCACCACCAGGAGCGCATCAATCGATTGCGCCACCGCGATATGCTCGATGGCTGAATCGATATTGGGCTGAGCGCTTTTCTCGTCGCCGCCCGACGCAAACATCTGGGTAATGACTTTTTCGCCGGAGAGCGCGGCAAAGGTGAGGGGGCGAATAAATTCCTGCGCTCCCTGGGTCATGATGACCTGCACCCGGATGCCGCGGTCCTGTAACAGGCGCACAACTTCGGCCGCCTTGTAGGCCGCAATGCCGCCACTGACTCCTAGCGCCACTTTCATGGGAAGATCACAGCGATTGCAGATTCCAGATTGAAGGTTTCAGATTGAACCCGGCGGGGCTCGCACCGTGGTCGAAAAAATCTGACATCAAAAATCTGCAATCTGCAATTCAGACGTCCTTGGCAATCGCCTTCTCCAGCATCTCGCTGGCAACCTCTGCCGCCGAACGCGGCATTTCGGGGATCACCCACTTCACCTTGCCCGCCTTGATTTCGTCCTGCGCAATCCGGCAGGGCTTGCGGGAAGGCGTTTCGATGACCGGAGGCGCGCCACCCTGCAATTGCCGCGCTCGGCGCGCAGCCACCAGGATGTACCGATAGTTGCTGTCAAATCCATCCATCAACTTCATCGTCTTCTCCCCTTGCCGCTAGCGTCCACCGGGCGCCGCTACTTTCTCGAACGAGGCCAAAATCGGTTGCAGCCGCTCCCGCACGTTATTCAGCCGGCAGCGCTCTGCTTTGGCCATCAGGTCGGTGTCGTCAACGGACCCTTGTGCCTGTCCCTGGGCTCCTGATCGCTTCAGTCGCTCCGCGAGCAGGATCGACTTCAGCGCGTCGATAGATTCTTCCAGGCGGTCGTTAACCAAAATATAGTCGTATTTCTGGTAATTCTCAATCTCCCGAGAGGCCGTGACCAAACGGCGATGAATCACATCTTCGGCATCCAGACTGCGGGTGCGCAGCCGCTTCTCCAGTTCCTGACGGTTGGGAGGCAGAACGAAGATGCTCACCGCCTCCGGAATCCTGGCCTTGATCTGGGCCGCGCCCTGCACATCGATGTCCAGCAACAGGTCCTTTCCGTCTTCCCTGGCCTCGCGCAAAAAGCGGCGCGCCGTGCCGTAGTAGTTGCCAAACACGTTGGCATATTCGAGAAATTCATCCTTGGCGATCATTTCCTCAAATTCGGCCCGCGAGACAAAAAAATATTCTCTCCCGTCCTGCTCGTCGCCCCGCGCCGCCCGGGTGGTGTAGGAGATGGAAAATTTCAGGCCGGGCACAATCTGCCGCACCCGGTCCACCAGCGTGGATTTGCCCGAACCAGAGGGCGCTGAAATGATGTACACGCCGCTCATTCGAGGTTCTGCACCTGTTCCCGGGCCTTCTCGATTTCGGTCTTGATGGCCAGTCCCATCTCCGTGATTTTCAACGCTTCGCCGGCCAGGCCGGAGGTCTTCGAGAGCAGCGTGTTGGCTTCCCGATTCATTTCCTGCAGGAGAAAATCCAGCTTCTTGCCCACTTCTCCGCCCTGATCGAGCAAGCCGAGGAAGTGCTTTACGTGAGTATCCAGCCGGACCAGCTCTTCCTGAATATCGCTGCGATCAACCAGCAACGCCGCCTCCTGCAGCAGGCGCTCCGGTTCGACCTGGCTCCCAATCAGTTCCTGCATGCGCGTTTTCAGCCTTTCGACGTACGTCTGCAGCACCGTCTGGCGATGCTTTTCCACACCCTCCCCAGCCTTCTGCACATGGGCCATGCGCTGCCGCAACTCGCGGTCGATGCCGCGCCCTTCTTCTTCGCGCATCTGGTTCAGGTGGTTGAGCAGTTCTTCCACCCTGGCCAGGACGGACGATTCCAGCGCGCCATCGGCGGGCAGCGCGGCCGTATCCAGCGCGCCGGGAAGACGCAGGACCGCGTTCAGGTCGGGCTCGGCTGCCAGGCCGAACTCGGCCGCCGCGGCGCGAAAGGCCTGAATGTAGCCGCCGGCGATCTGGCGGTTGAGCGCAAAGTTCTCACTGCCGCCGCGCTCCAGATTGAGAGTCAGCTCCACGTGCCCCCGGGCCAGTTTCTCCTTGAGCAGCCGGCGCAACTTCATCTCCAGCGCATCGCTGTCCGACGGCATGCGGAAGTGCACATCGAGAAAGCGGTGGTTCACCGATTTCAAAGACAAAGTGAAGCCCAGCGGGCTCTTGCCCGGCACACTGATTTGCGGATCGGACACCTGACCCTTCACCTGCGCAAACCCGGTCATGGAACGAATAGGCATGATTTTCGTAGCGCCGCTGTCCCGAGGGCGTCTCGCCCTCGGCCACTGGCAACTTACCGAACCGCGTTCACCTTGGGCTCGCCCTCCGCGAACTGAAGATCATACAACCGCCGGTAGGTCCCAGGTTTCTGCATAAGCTGCTTCGTGCGGGCCGATGTCCTCGATGGTCCCGTTCTCCAGCACCACGATCCGGTCCGCGCGCCGGACCGTCGAAAGCCGGTGCGCGATTACAAACACCGTCCGTCCGGTCATGAGATTCTGCAGCGCCGACTGCACCAGCGCTTCCGACTCGCTGTCGAGCGCGGACGTGGCCTCGTCCAGAATCAGGATCGGCGCATTCTTCAGCAGTGCGCGGGCAATGGCAATGCGCTGCCGTTCGCCGCCGGAGAGCCGCACCCCGCGCTCGCCGATCATGGTCTCGTAACCGTTCGGCAATTCCATGATGAAGTCGTGCGCCAAAGCAGCGCGGGCCGCGGCCTCTACCTGCTTCTGCGAAATGGAGGGCTGTCCATAGGCAATGTTGTTGCGCAGAGTGTCATTGAACAGCACCGTCTCCTGGGTGACTACGCCGATCTGGGAGCGCAGCGAGGCCAGCGTGGTGTCGCGCACGTCGCGTCCATCGATCAGCAGGCGTCCGGCGGTCACGTCGAAAAAGCGAGGGATCAGGTGGACCAGCGTGCTCTTGCCCGCGCCGCTCGACCCCACCACCGCCACTACCTCCCCCACCCGCACCTCCAGATTGATGTTGCACAGAATTTCGCGGGACTCGTCGCCGTCCGCCTCGTAGGAGAAGCACACACCCTCCAGCCGTATGCTATCGGCAAAAGGCGGTAGCGGCTTGACCCCGGGCTTTTCCTTGACGTCGTCCTCGGTATCCATGAACTTGAATATCTCCGAGGATGCGCCCAGCGCCTGCTGGAAATTGTTGTTAAAGAAGGCAAACTTTCGCACCGGGTTATACAGGCTGAAAACCGCTGTGATGAATGCGCCAAACGTTCCCAGGGTAAATTCGTTGTGCGCGATGCGGTCACGGCCCAATAGCAGGAGCATGGCGATCGCGATCGCGCCGAAAATATCCATCAGGGGAGAACTCATCGCCGCCGCCGCCACCGAGCGCAGGTTGGCCTTGAAGAGCCTTTGGGCGGCCTGGCGAAAGCGCGCCATCTCCCAGGATTCCATGCTGAAGGCCTTTACGATGCGGTTGCCGCTGATGGTTTCCTGCAGGATGTTCTGAATGTCCGCCAGCTTGTCCTGACCGCCGCGCGTGGTGCTGCGCACCCGGCGCCCAATCCTGACCGCCGAGTAGATGATGAAAGGGATAAACAGGAGCAGCACCCAGGCCAGTTTCCGCCCCAGCACGATCACCGCCGCGGCTGTGAACAGAAATGTAAAGAACTGCTGCAGGAATTCCGCCAGCACGCTCGACATGGCGTACTGCACGCGCTCGATGTCATTAATGATGGTTGAAATGAGCGTCCCCGTGGTGTGCTTCTGAAAAAAGGCCGCTGAGCGCCGCAGCACCGAGTTGTACAAGTCATTGCGCAGATCGGTGATCATGCCGAACCCGGCATGGTTTACCAGGTAAGTGCCGGCATAATCGAAAATACCCTTCAGGATGGTGGACGCCACCAGCGCGTAGGCCACAATCGTCCAGGCATTGTGAAAATGGGCGGGAACGAACTGCTGCAGATAGACCACGTGCCCGCTGCCGGGAATGGTGAAGAGTTGAATGTTGTCCGATCCGGTCGATGGGTTCAGGACGCGGTCAAAGATCGGCTTGACCAGGACCAGGCGAAACGCCTCCAGAAACCCGACTGCGGCCAACAGCACTACACCCGGCACCAACTGCAGCCCGAAGGGCAGAACATACCGCAAAAGGCGGGTCAGTTGCCGCATTCGGGGCTCTCGCTGCGCGGCCCGCCGGGGCCCGCGCCTGGTGGAATCAGCATATGTCGCAAGGTCTTATTCTACTTCAGTCGTCGGGCGTCAGTCGTCGGTCGTCAGGCGCCGGACTAATCGGATCACGATTCAATCAGCAAGGGGAAAATCCAACGCTATCTTCCCCCCAAAAAGTCTGGTAGCCGAATCTGACGCAACTGACGTCTGACGTCGCCCTACCCCGGACTGTCGCGATGCACCACCTTCACCCGGTATCCCGCCTTGCGCAGGCGCTTGCCCACATCTTCCGCGATCATGACCGAGCGATGCTGGCCCCCGGTGCAGCCGAAGGAGATGGTCAAATAGCTCTTGCCTTCGCGAATGTAGTGGGGCAGCAGGTACACCAGCAACTTTGAAATTCGCTGGATAAATTCCCGGCTCTGGGGAAAGGAACGGATATATTTGGCGACTTTCGGGTCCCGCCCGGTCAGCGGACGAAACTCGGGCACGAAGTGCGGGTTGGGCAGGAAGCGCACGTCGAAAAGCAGGTCGGCGTCGTCGGGCACTCCATGTTTGAATCCGAAACTCACGCAGGAGACCAGAATATTCTTGCCCGACTCCTTTTTGTGAAAGCGATGCGTGATGTAGGCCCGAAGCTCATGAACGTTAAACTTGGAGGTATCGATCACCAGGTCCGCCATGGCGCGGATGTAGCGGAGATGGCGGCGCTCGGCGGCCAATGACGACTTCACCGGAGTATCGGCGCCCAACGGATGCGGCCGCCGGGTCTCGCTGAAACGGCGCAGCAGGATGGATTCCGAGGCTTCGAGGAAAATCACCTTGGTCGGCAGCATGCGCTTGACCGAGTTGACGATGGCCGGCAGCGACTCCAGTTGCGTGCCCTCACGAACGTCCACCACCAGGGCGGTCCGGCTGATCTCGAGCGACTGCCCGATCAATTCCGCGAAACGCGGAATCAACTCCACCGGCAGGTTATCCACGCAGTAATAGCCCAGGTCCTCGAAGGCCTTGAGCACGGACGCTTTGCCCGATCCGCTCATGCCGGTGATGATGACCAGTTCGCCGGGCGGGCGCAGGGCCGCCCGATCGCTTTTCCGGCGGCCTTTCTTGGCTTCGATTCGAACTTTTTTCCTGCGGCGGGCGGGGGCCATCGGTGCGATGGTAGCAGGCACCGAACGGCCTCGCCAGTTGCTTCCCGGTTGCCGGGAGCGCGTCTCTGCCCTTCATGGGCGGGCGGAAAAATAAAAAAGGGGCACCGGATGTGCCCCTCTTTATGCTTCGCTATGCCAGAGGTACGCCTTCCCCCGAGGGCGCATCTAGCGCAACGCAGCGACTACGACAACATTCTGGGCCGGGTAGTCCATCGCGACTTCGCGCTCGCGGCCGCTCTTGGGCAGTTCCTGTCCCCGGTCGTTCCCTGCCGTCCAGACCTGTGCCAGGAAGTACTGCGAGCCGTAGCGGTGGAAAACCAGCTTGCTGGTCTTCTGCGCCTCTCCTGACTCGCAGGCATGCGGCAGAACTAACTTGACGATCTGACCGTCCGGGCTCTGAATGGCCATCGCGCTTCCAGAGAGGCCAACAGGCTGGATCGTGTATTGCCCGGCGGGCAGGTCGGCTTTATTGACGATGAAGTTGAACGGAACATTCGCCTTCACCACTCCGGTCTGAGCATAGGCAGATGCGGTAGCCAGCAGCAGGCCCAGGCCGATTAAAGCAAACAGTTGGTTTTTCATAAATCCTCCTCGTGTTCGAGACGGTGAAACCACGCAGGATCAGCCTGTCTTCAAATGCCTTACTGCCTTGTTTCGCTATCGGCCGTCTCTGACTTTTCGCAGCGGGTTGAAAACCGTTGCTGCAGAGGTTGATTGCAGGTGGCGTGCCAGACTCAACCCGGGTCCACGCCCAGATGGAAATATGGCGACAAGTCGCTGACTCCTCTGACCTTGTGTTGGATGGCAGGCATTACGGCTGGCTACTGGTCGAGCGCAGCCCGGCCTCGCCGCTAACCCAAGTGTTAGTGGCCGCAATCCATCAGGTTAATTGGGGTGGTTGGATCGGGATCTTGACTGTGGGACCGCACTATCACCGGTCCTGACAGCCGCCGGTCCTGCAACCCCAGGAGTGGGTCAGTTTGGAGACCTTGAACCACGAAGGGCACGAAGGTACACGAAGGAAGCCCTGGAAAACAAAGCCTTCGTGATACTTCGTGTCGTTCGTGGTTTATGCACTTGCCGTCTCTTATCACGAAACTGACTTCACTACCCCAGGAACATCTCCACGTGTACACGGCGGTACGATATATGCTAAACAGCAACCAGCATGTCGGAGAAAAATCCCAGACTGATCGGTATCGGCGGTCCTTTGAAAGGCACGGCTTTCTCTTTGCCGGCTGGGGAAGTATCCATCGGCCGCGACTCCTCAAACCAACTTTGGGCGGCTGATCCCGCACTATCGCGCCGGCACTGCCTGGTGCTGGCCCACGACGAACAGTTCTCCATCCGCGATCTCAAAAGCCGCAACGGCACGCTGGTCAACGGCGTGCCGGTGGAGCAACAGCAGATACGGCACGGCGACCAGATCTATATCGGCGATTCCGTACTCATCTTCCTGCTCAAGGAGGACGGAGAACACTTCGACAAGAATCCGGTTGAATTCCTGGAGACTGCGGGCTTCGAGGGTTCTCCGCTTCTGCTTCGGGCGGAGGACTCGCTCTACCTGCAGCCCGACAAGATCGTGGCCAACCTGCCTCCCAGTGCCCGCCGGGCGCGCGACCTGAATTCCCTGCTGAAGATCGCCACCGGGATTGGCGGCATTCGCGATCAGGACTCGCTGCAATGGCAGCTTCTGGGCTTCATATTCGACGT
The DNA here is from genome assembly GCA_963699935.1 of Terriglobia bacterium. Taxonomy (GTDB): domain Bacteria; phylum Acidobacteriota; class Terriglobia; order Terriglobales; family Acidobacteriaceae; genus JAIQFF01. The sequence continues at coordinate 590,001 of CAVOVU010000002.1, read as the reverse complement.
GGTCCCGGCCGAGCGCGGAGCCGTGCTGCTCTGCGATCATCCGGAAGAGTTCACTTCTACCGCGGCCTGGGACCGGGTGCGCGGGCCCGGCCATCCTGTCCGGGTCAGCCGCACCGTGGTGCAGCGGGTTTTGAGAGACCGCATCGGCCTGCTGGTGAGTGATGTCCTGGGCAACGAGGCGCTGCGCCAGGTCAAGACCTTGACGGAATTGAAAGTCAGCTCCCTGCTCTGTGTTCCCCTGGTGGTTGGAAAAAGGGTCCTGGGCGCCATCTACCTGGACAGCACCAGCCCGACCACGGAGTTCGACGAAGATCACCTGCAGGTCATGACCGCGGTTGCGGGCATCGCCAGCCTGGCCTTTGACAACGTTCGTCACTGGGAAAAGCTGCGACAGGAAAACCAGGAACTGCGGGCTGAAATCGATGTCGAGCACAATATGGTCGGCGGCAGTCCCGCCATGCGCAAAGTATTCGACTTCATTCGCCGGGTCGCGCCCACCGATTCCACATCACTCATCCAGGGAGAAAGTGGAACGGGTAAAGAACTGGTGGCCCATGCCATCCATCGCAATAGCCCCCGGGCGGAGCGGCCTTTCGTGGCCATCAACTGCGCCGCCATCGCCGAGAGCCTGTTGGAGAGCGAGTTGTTCGGCCACGAAAAAGGCGCGTTCACCGGCGCGGCCGGGCAAAAGAAAGGCAAGGTGGAAGTGGCCGAAGGGGGCACGCTGTTCCTCGACGAGATCGGCGAACTTGCCCCCGGCCTGCAAGCCAAGCTGCTGCGCGTCCTGCAGGAGCGCGAATTCGAGCGCCTGGGCGGCACCCGGCCGATCAAGCTGAATATTCGCCTGGTCGCGGCCACCAACCGAAGCCTGCCCGAAGCGGTCAAGTCCGGCACCTTCCGCAACGATCTGTATTACCGCCTGAACGTGGTCAGCCTGCAGATGCCTCCGCTACGCGAGCGCCGTGAGGACATATCCGTACTGGCCGACTATTTTCTCGCCAAGGCCAGCCGCAAGTGCCGCACGCGGGCAAAATCGCTGTCCCCTGAAGCCCTGGCTTGCCTGATGCACTACGATTGGCCGGGGAACGTTCGTGAACTGGAGAATGCCCTGGAACGCGCACTGGTGCTGGGCTCGACGGATTCCATTCTCCCCGACGACCTGCCGGAGGCGGTTCTCGAGGCCGCCTCCACCACCACGGCATCGTCCGACAAATACCATGGCAGCATCAAGGAAACCAAGAAGCAATTGATCCTGCAGGCCTTGCAGCAGGCGAATGGCAATTACATCGAAGCCGCGAAGACGCTGGGAATGCATCCCAATTCTTTGCTGCGGCTGATCCGCAACCTGAATTTAAAGGGAGTGAAAGCCGGCATGCAGGGGGAGGAATAAGGCAGTTTCTGGTTTCTGAAATTATGCGATGGCGGCTTCAGCCGCTGCGGCCCGCTGTGTATCTCGCGCAGGCCTAAATCCGAAACGGTGCACTCAGCAACCTTCCCGGAAGCATGACGACAGCCCACACCAGCGCCAGCGCGCCATGGACGGCTATTCCTACCAGACGAAACGGCAGCAGCAGCACCCACACAAACGGGTACAGCACCAGGGCCAGCAGCGCCAGCGGCCAGCACACCACAAAAAGAATGCACCAGAGAAGAAAAGCTAACATGACCGTATCTCCTGCTTTAGTTACGAGGAAAAGGCCCGAAAAGTTCCCCGCAGTCATCGTACAAACCACAGCCGAGAAATCTGAGAACTGACAACCTGAAACTGACCACCGGTTTTATCTTCAAACCGGTTTTATCTGGCTTCTCTTCAAACAGTTTTATCTTCAACCAGCTTTGTCTTCTCCATCCCAGCGTGAAGCGCCATTCAGCCCGCCGACCTCTCGGGCGCCAGCCGGCGCAGCGATTCTTCATACGGCGCCCGCGCAATGCCTTTCTCGGTCACGATCGCGGTAACGTACTTTGCCGGGGTCACATCGAACGCCGGGTTCTCTACCTCCACGCCATCGGGCACCATCTGCCGGCCGGCGATATGCGTGACTTCTTTTCCGTCGCGCTGCTCGATAGGAATCCCGCTCCCATCGGGGGTTTCGAAATCCACCGTCGAAAGCGGTGCTGCCACATAAAACGGGATGCCATGTTCCTTGGCCAGCACCGCCACTGAGTACGTACCAATCTTGTTGGCCACATCGCCGTTGGCGGCGATGCGGTCGGCGCCCACCACGATGGCGTTGATTTTCCCCTGGTTCATCATGGCGCCGGCCATGTTGTCGGAAATTACCGTGGTGGGAATGCCATCCTTCATCAACTCCCATGCGGTCAATCGCGAGCCCTGCAGGAAGGGACGCGTCTCGTCGGCAAAAACGTGTATTTTCTTGCCCTGCTCCACGGCGGCGCGGATCACTCCCAGAGCGGTGCCGTATCCACAGGTGGCCAGGGCGCCGGCGTTGCAGTGGGTGAGCACGCCTCCGCTGGCCGGCATCAGGGTGGCGCCGTGCCGCCCCATGGCCTGGTTGGCCGCGATGTCCTCGGCGTGCATGCGCTGGGCCTCTTCCACCAGCGCCTGCTTGATCTGCGGCAGCGGCCGCACCCGCAACATTTCAAATTTGTCGCGCATGCGCTTGATCGCCCAGAAAAGATTTACCGCGGTGGGCCGCGTCTTGCCAATGACGTCACAGATCTGGTCAAAGTCATGCTTCAGATCGCCGCCGTTTTCAGCCTTGGAATTTTTCACCCCCAGCGCGATGCCCATGGCCGCGGCTACGCCAATCGCCGGCGCGCCCCGCACCACCATGTTGCGGATGACGTCCGCCACCTGGGTATAGGTCTTGCAGGTAACGTAGGTCTCTTCGGTCGGCAGCTTGGTCTGGTCAATGAAGCGTACGCCGGAGTCGGTCCATTCGAGAGTTTGAATCATAGGGGCAGTCGTCAGTCTTAGTCTTTGGTCTTCAGTCTTAGTCGTCGGTCGTCAGTCGTCAGCAACCCGGTCGTCTCAGGGTCTAACTGACGACTGAAGACCGACGACCGACGACTGATTTTAGTTTTTATGCACTTCGCAACGGATTCTTGGGTTGTGCACCACCGCCGGCTTGCCGCAGATTTCGCAGCCGGAGCCTGCCACGGGAATGCCCGGCGAGGTCTCGTCGTTTTGCAGGAGGTGCTCCTGCCGCACCTCGCGGGCGGTAAACACGGAAATAAATGGCGCCGGGGCGGCGGCTTGTTCCACGTTCGGACGCCCTCCCGCCTCCTCCCGTTCCACCAGGCACAATACGCCCACAACCTGAAAGCCGAATTCCCGCGCCGCTTCAATGGCCTGCACCGTCGAGGCTCCCGTGGTGCAAACATCGTCCACGATCACCACCCGCGCGCCTTTTTCCTGAAAGCCTTCGATGCGCCGTCCCGTGCCATGCTGCTTTTCCGCCTTGCGCACCAGAAATCCATCCACCTCGCCGCTGGCCAGAGAAACCGCGACGACGATGGGATCGGCACCCATGGTGAGGCCGCCAATCGCTTTGGGCTTCCATCCCCGGTTTCGAATCTCATCGAGGACCACCTGCCCGGTAAGGCGCGCGCCCTTGGCCGCCAGGGTGGTGGTGCGGCAGTCGATGTAGTAATCGCTGGTGCCGCCGGACGAAAGCTTGAACTGGCCCAGCCGGAATGACTTGGAAGCCAGCAAACGCAGCAAATCCTGACGAGTGGAAGCCATCGCAGCCTAACGATATCACTTTCGACGCCTGCTATTGAGTCATGCGCTCCAGATGCCGGAAGTGGTCCGTCCCGATATAGAGCACGCCAAAGAGCATCAGGTTGTAGCCCACGTGAATCATGAGTCCGGGGGTCACCGAGCGGGTCACCATCCGGGTGATGGTCAGGACCAGGCCGACCATGAACAGCACCAGCAGGGGCCCCCAGGCCTGGCCCAGCTGTTCGCTATGGACCATGGCAAAAGCGATGCTGGTCGCCAGCACCGCCAGCAACCGGCCCCACCGGCCGGCGACCGAGGTGTCCGGCGCCGGCGCCATGCTGAACCCTCCCAGCAGAATGGCCACGACCAACAGGACGGTCGTGGCGATTCCGAAGGCATGACTGGAAATCGCTCCCGCGGCCAGCCCCCATGACACAGTGGTGGCGGCCGGCAGCAGCCACAGGCCCGACGGCCGCTCTCCCGACTTCAAACTTTGCGCCACCACCAGCGCGCCGACCACCAGAAAAACCACGACCGCCAGCAGGACCGACCATGCCAGCGGAAGCCGGTGCTCAAGGTATCCCCAGGCGGCCATGATCAGGACCCAGATGCACCCCCGGCGAAGCTGACGCGGCGTCATAAACAGCGTCTGCAGCCACCGGTCGAGCACCGGGTACAGGAATCCGCGAAAAAGCATTTCTTCGGCCAGCGGCGCGATGGCCACGCCAAAAATCATCATCAGATATGCGCCCTGGCGGTTCTGGAAAAACTTGTCCATGGGCAATGACTTGGGAATCGGCAACAGCCGTGACAACTCCCCCAGGACGACAGCCAGGAGCGCCCCTCCCACCATGAAGCCCAGCCAGCCCAGGTTCCCTGGCCACCGCCACCCCACCGTCTGCCAGAAAGGCCGTTGCCGGTGACGCGTCACCAGACCATACATGGCAGTCAGCATGGCCAGGTAAGCCAGGGTCATGGCTGGGACAATCACCAGCGGCCCGGGATTTTTGCCCAATTCGGCGGCAGACATGCCGTTCGCGGCTGAGCTATGCAAGACGATGACGAAAGATATCGAGCTGAAAAGGAACAGGGCCGCCACCAGAACCAGCCCTACAATCAGGAGGTCGAGCCCACTCCAGGGTGGATTTTCCGCACCCGGGTTGATCGCCATCGCAGGCGGGGCCGGCTCAACCGGCTGGTCGAGCTGCATTTCGGAAAGAGGATGATCCGGAGAAGACAATTGGTTTGGACACCTGTGTGGGGCGGACACTCTTGTCCGCCGCCTTTGAGTTTTTGTTACTACTGAACCGGCACTGCAAATTCAAAAAACAACATCAACTGCAAAAGCGGCGGGCGAGGGCGCCCGCCCTACACAATTACGCGATCGAACTCTTCTGTCCGTTGGCAAAATATCCTGCCAGCGCCTGCCCGGTGTATGACTTCTTGTTGCGCGCCACCTGCTCAGGCGTGCCCTGGGCAACGATGCGCCCGCCCTCTTCTCCGCCTTCCGGACCAAGATCAATGATCCAGTCGGCGTTGCGGATCACATCCAGATTGTGCTCGATGATCATAACTGTATTTCCCAGGTCGGTCAGCCGGTGCAGCACTTCGAGCAGTTTCTTCACATCATCAAAGTGCAGGCCGGTGGTCGGCTCGTCCAGCAGATACATCGTCTTCCCAGTCTGCCGTTTGCTCAACTCCCGCGCCAGTTTGATGCGTTGCGCTTCTCCGCCAGACAGCGTCACTGCGGACTGTCCCAGGTGAATGTACCCCAGCCCCACATCCACCAGGGTCTGCAGTTTCTGCCGCACCTGGGGAATGTTCTCCAGGATCGGCAATGCATCCGACACCGGCATTTCCAGCAGATCGGCGATCGATTGTCCTTTGTACTTCACCGCCAGGGTCTCGTGGTTGTAGCGCTTGCCGCCGCAGACTTCGCAGAGAACATACACATCGGGCAGGAAGTTCATCTCGATCCGCCGCTGTCCTTCACCCTGACAGGCCTCGCAGCGTCCGCCTGAAACGTTGAAGGAGAAGCGTCCCGGCTTGTAGCCCCGCTCGCGGGACTCGGGCAGCATGGCGTAGAGATCGCGGATCTGCGCGAACACCCCGGTATAGGTTGCCGGATTCGAACGTGGCGTGCGCCCGATCGGCGACTGGTCGATGCGAATGACTTTGTCGATATTCTCCGTGCCGGAAATTGTTTTGTGGCTGCCGGGCTCTTCCCGCGAGCGGTAGAGTTTCTGGGCCAGGGCGCGGTAAAGAATGTCGTTGACCAGGGTTGATTTGCCCGATCCCGAGACCCCGGTCACAACCGTCATCACGCCCAGCGGAAATACCACATCAAGGTTCTTGAGATTATTTTCCCGCGCACCCAGCAGCGTGATCGCCGCCCCGTTGGGCGCCCGCCGCTCCGGCCGCATCTCGATCTGGACCCGCCCGGAAATGTAGGCGCCGGTCAGCGATTCCGGCGCCAGTTCGATCTCCCGCGGAGTTCCATGCGCCACCAGTCCGCCGCCATGGCGGCCTGCTCCCGGGCCAAGATCAATCACGTAGTCGGCACGCCGGATGGTTTCTTCGTCGTGTTCCACCACCAGGACGGTGTTTCCCAGATCGCGCAATTCCTCGAGCGCCTTGAGCAAGCGGCCATTGTCGCGATGATGCAATCCGATCGAAGGCTCGTCCAGTACGTAGAGCACACCCCGCAGCTTCGATCCAATCTGCGTGGCCAGCCGGATGCGCTGGCCTTCCCCGCCGGATAATGTCGCGGCCGACCGCTCCAGCGAGATGTAGCCCAGGCCCACGGCATCCAGAAATTGCAGGCGCTCCACAATCTCGTGCACAATGCGCCCGGCAATGATGGCCTCGCGTCCGTTGAGTTTGATCTTGCGCGCCGTCGCCAGCGCCCGCGACACCGGCAAGGCCGTGAAGTCGGCGATCGACATGCCGTTCACTTTCACCGCCAGGCTCTCCGGCCGCAACCGCTTGCCCTGGCACGCCGGGCACTTGGTCGCCGACATGTAGTCCAGCAGAAATTCGCGATAGGCGTCGGACCTGGAATCGTCCACGGCTTGTTTGAGATATCCCAGAATCCCGCGGAACCCGGTCTTCCCCGGCTTCCCGCTCGTCCCGTTCTTGCCCGCCTCGCCGTACAGCAGCAGGTTCTGGGTCTTCTCGGGAAACTTTTCAAAGGGCGTCGCCAGGTCGAATCCGTGGGCGGCCGCAGTGATCTGCAGCTGATGAATCAGGTTCTGCGAAGCTGATCCCGGTCCCAGTCCGCCCTCGAGCAGTGGCTTCGACCAGTCGGCGATGATCCGCGCCGGATCAAATTCATAGCGGCTGCCCAGGCCATGGCACTCCGGGCAGGCACCGTAAGCGCTGTTGAAGGAAAACGAGCGTGGCTCCAGTTGCGGCACGCTGATGCCGCAATCCGGACACGCCAGCTTCGCCGAATAGAGCTGCTCATCCCCGCCCACCACCGCAACCTGCACCAACCCGCCCGCGAGCTTCATGGCCAGGCCCACTGACAACTCCAGCCGGTGTTCGATCCCAGGCTTCACCAGCAGCCGGTCGATCACGACTTCGATGGTGTGGTTTTTGCGCTTGTCCAGCGGAATGTCATCTTCGAGATTGACCAGTTCGCCGTCGATCCGCGCCCTGGTGAAGCCGTGCTGCACCAGCTTCTCCATTTCTTTCTTGAACTCACCCTTGCGCCCGCGCACGATCGGGGCCAGCACCATCACGCGGTCCTCCGGAGTCAGACCCATCACGCGCTGCACGATCTGCTCCGCCGACTGGCGCGCAATCGCCCGCCCGCATTCAGGGCAGTGCGGCACCCCGATCGAAGCAAATAAAAGGCGAAGATAATCGTAGATTTCGGTGATCGTTCCCACCGTGGACCGCGGGCTCCGGCTGGTGGTCTTCTGCTCGATTGAAATGGAGGGGCTCAGACCGTCGATGGCGTCCACGTCCGGACGCTCCATCTGATCCAGAAACTGCCGGGCGTAGGCCGAGAGGGTTTCCACATAGCGCCTCTGGCCCTCGGCGTAAATGGTGTCAAAGGCCAGGGAAGACTTCCCCGAGCCGCTGAGCCCGGTAATCACGGTCAGGGTATTACGGGGGATTTCGACGTTTATATTCTTGAGGTTATGCTGCCGCGCCCCCCGCACCGAGATCTTGGTAATTGGCATGAAATTGGCGGAAGTTGCGACTGGCCTTCCGTAATTGGACGGCCCCACAGAAATGAAGGAAAGTGGGTTTGCGCGACTCTACTCACGTATCTTAGTTGCTAACAGCGGCTAGCGTCAACGCGGGTAAAGTGATCGATTGCGCCAAACGGGTCCCGGAACGCTTTGTCCGGCACTTAACTGGAAAGTAGGCCGAGCTTGGGCGGGTTACTGGTTGCTTTCGTTATCTCCTTTACTGCCATCACGGTCGTAGTGGTGGGGATTCTGGCGGCCTACGCCGCTGTAACCGGCATTCTCTACGCCTTCGCCTACGGTTCGCGCCGGCGCAGCGCCAGCACCCCCGTCCTCGTGCCCAGCCAGAGCCAGGCCGGCGGCGACTGAACGTCGGGCGTCGGGCATCAGACCTCAGACCTCACACTTCAGACCTCGGGCGTCAGACCTCAGACCTTCAGGGATTTTTGTCCAGTCTTCGATCGAGGATGGGCGTCCTCGCCCGTCTCACGAGTACCCGCAGCTGGATTGAGCTCCCGGTGAAAAACGGAACTTTCGCTGGGGAGGCGAGAACTCCGCTATTGGTTCTCGTTGGGCGGAGGTGCCGGCTGTTGCCCCTGTTGCTGTTGCTGTTGCTGCTGTTGTAATTGTTGCTGCTGTAGCAGCTGTTGCTTCTGCAGCTCGCGCAGTAATTGCTCCGGAGTCTTTACCTGCTGTTGACCGTCCTGCGGCTGGTCCTGGTTCTCTTCGTTGCTGGAGTCTCCGGCCGGGTTATCCACGGGCTGCTCGGCCATATCCATGCCTGGCGGGGCGACATCATCCATCTGCCCTTCTTCGTTGCCCTCAGCCACCGGCGTCACGGTCGGAGGCGGAGCGGGCTCGGGGACGCCGCCAGATTTGGAAGTCAGGATGAGCCTGTCCACACTGTCGGGATGGGCCGCCGAACCCAGCATGACGTAGTTGAAGTGTGATCCATTCAGCAGCGCAGCCAGAACATCGCGCGCCGGCCCTGGGCCCAGGTGGGTCACCACCCGCTCGGTGGCATTGGGAGGAACTTCTATCGCGGCGCCGGTTTGCGCCCGCACCGCCCGCAAAATGTCAGCCAGGGTCGAGTTCTCGGCCACAATCGTAAGCTGTCCCTGGCTGTAGTGGACCTGGGGCGGAACTGCCGGCAACTGCTCCGGCGTGGGAGGCGGAGGAGGCGGCACAGGGGCGGGGGCGGGCTCGGGAGCAGCCTTCTTCGCCGCTTTGGCGGGACGCTTGCGCGTCGCTTGTTGCGCGGCCGCGAAGGCCGTATTCAACACGAACGACAGAATTAGGGTCGCCGCCAAAACCAGCCAGACTCTCGCGCGCGGCACTGACTTGAAGAGAACCACGGTACCTGCTTCATGGGCTTACACCAGGTTGGATGCCGGCTGAAGCCTTGACGAAATTGTAGCATCGTAACCCGTGTGGAAGGGCACGGCTTCAGAGGCTGCGGAAAAACTCGCAAATGTCAGCCCTCCCGTGGAAGAGCGGCCCTTCAGGGCCGCGTAAGTCGTTAGGAATGTTTGCGGGCTTTAGCCCCCGTGGTCGCTTCGTCCGGGCAAATTGAGTTTTTCCGCAGCCTCTTCAGCCGTGCCAACTGAGTCGTTTGCGAGAGGGCTTCAGCCCCTGGGGTTCGCTGTTCCGGCGGCGAACAGCCAGCCTCAGATTGGCTTATTGGCGCGAGTGAATTCGTGCCCTTCCCGGATCATCTCATTGAACAACTGGTTTTGAATTTTTTCCGCTACTGCCGCGGCGCGTAGTAGCCCTTGCGGGCCCGCACCTGGAGGTCTTTCTTCAGCGCGGTAATTTCAATCGAGCGGTAGCGTCCGTCGGCGTCAAAATCAGCCGGCTTGTAGGAGACCACGTACTGGCTGCGCAATTCATCTTCGATTGCGGCAAACGAATTTTTGATGTCCTTCATCTTGAAGGGAAAGAAGGCGCGGCCGCCGGTGGCATCGGCGATCTGTTGCATGGCCTTGTCGCCGCGCAGAATCAGGCCGCTGTCGTCGGTGGAGATCGCGTAAATGATCACTTCGGCGCGCTGTGCCATCTCCAGCGCCATCGCCTTGGTGACCTCGCTCTGGTTGTCTTCGCCATCGCTCACTACGATGATGGCCCGCCGCACCGGATGGTCACTCCGCTCCTTGCTCAGCTTTTCGCGGCAGGCCCGGTAGATGGCGTCATACATCGCCGTTCCCCCGCCGTTGCGCAAGCTTCTGACCCCGGTTTCGAGCAGTTGCACGTTGTCGGTGAACTCCTGCGTGACCTGGCTGTGACTGCTGAAACCCATGACAAAAGCTTTGTCGAAATTCGCCCGCAGGGTGTGCTGCAGAAAGCTGACCGCGGCTTCCTGCTCGAAATCAAAGCGGCTGTGCACCGATCCGCTGGTGTCCACCAGCAGGCCCAACTCCAGCGGCAGATCGGTCTCGCGGCGGAAGTTTACGATGGCCTGGGGGGGCTTGTGATCGTCCAGGATGGTGAAATCGCCCTGGTTCAAATTGCGCACGAACTTGCCGCGATGGTCAGTGGCAATGAACAGCACATTGACCTCGCTCACCTGCTTCTTGATGGTAAGGATGGAATCGGAGGGATCGGATCCGGTGGAAGCGGAAGCGTCAGGCAGAGCCAGGCTGGACGCGGCCACGTACGGGGACTGGGCCAGCAAGGGCAAGCCAGCCGTGAGTACAACGGCTGCCACCAGTCCCCGGCACCAGTTCGTGTAGTTCATTCCCAGCCCATCCCAAATTTTCACGCCACACCACCCTAACAGCTTCGTCTTTCAATTAGATGCACGTAAGGGGCCGAAAGCAGCCGCTGCGGATACAGTCTGAACTCTAGGGGACGGCCGGGCCAAAGCCAAGTTACAAAAGGAGCACGCGCCTGGTCATTGCCGGGGTGGGCTGGAGTGTGGCGCGGGTACCCCGCCCGCGTGGCCCTGGACCAACTTCAAAAGCCGCGGGCGGGGGCGCCCGCGCCACATTGGTCTCCTCCTTGTAGAATTGGAGCCGCATGAAAGCAAAGGCCTCCAATTTGACCCGTTGTTCGTGGCCCAGCAACCCGCTATCCATTCGTTATCACGATGAAGAATGGGGTCTGCCCCAGCACGATGATCGCGTCCTCTTTGAATTCCTGATCCTCGAAGGCGCCCAGGCCGGTCTGAGTTGGGACACGGTTTTGCAGAAGCGGGAGAACTATCGCCTGGCCTTCGATGGCTTCAACCCGCAGCGCATCGCCCGCTACGATCGCCGCAAACAGCAGAGCCTGCTGCGCAATCCGGGCATCATTCGCAACCGGCTCAAGGTCGCATCCGCGGCCAAGAATGCGCAGGCTTTTCTAGCTGTCCAGGAGGAGTTTGGTTCCTTCGACACCTACATCTGGCAGTTCGTCGGCGGGAACCCCGCGGATGAATGCATGGCGCACGGGCCAGCGCCTTCCGGCCCGCACCTCCGAGTCCGACGCCATGAGCAAGGACCTCAAGAAACGCGGCTTCAACTTCGTGGGCTCAACCATCTGCTACGCCTTCATGCAGGCCGTGGGCATGGTGAACGACCATAGCGTGGACTGCTTCCGCTACGCCCAAGTCAATTTGCCGGGACGCCGGCTTTCTCAACGATAAGCACGCGGTAAGGATTGTTTGACATTGTCAAGTATATGTTTGACACTGTCACATTATGGACCCCACCCTTTCCGCCGTGCGTGCCTTTAACCGTTTCTACACCCGGCAGATCGGCGTGCTGCGCGAAGGGCTGCTCAAGAGTCCGTTCTCTCTGGCCGAGGTGCGCGTGCTCTACGAGATCGCGCACCGCCCGCAGCCCTCTGCCACCGAACTTTGCGAGGAATTGGGACTCGATCCGGGTTATCTCAGCCGCATCCTGCGCGGACTGGAAAAGCGCGGCCTGGTCAGCAAATCAGCCTCTCCCCGGGATGGCCGCCAAAGCCTGCTGGGGCTGACAGCCCGCGGCCGGAAGATTTTCGCCACCCTGGACGAGCGCCAGAACCAGGAAGTCGCCACTTTGCTGCAGGCCCTCTCACCGGAGGAGCGGGTGCGACTGGCCGAGGCCATGCGATCCATTGAAGACCTGCTCAATCCCAGCCCTGAACCGAAAACCCCGTATCTTTTGCGCTCGCACCAACCCGGCGACATGGGCTGGGTCGTCCACCGCCACGGCGTGCTGTACGCGCAGGAATACGGATACGATGAGCGCTTCGAGGCCCTGGTGGCCGGGATTGCGGCCAAATTCATTCTGCACTTCGATCCCAGGCGGGAGCGTTGCTGGATGGCTGAAAAAGACGGCGGGATCGTGGGCTCGGTATTTCTGGTGAAGAAATCGAAGACGGTCGCCAAGCTGCGCCTGCTGCTGGTGGAACCATCGGCGCGCGGACTGGGCATCGGCAAGCGCCTGGTCGGCGAATGCGTGCGCTTCGCCCGACAGGCAGGATACAGAAAAATAGTTCTATGGACGCAAAGTGAGTTGCCCGCCGCCCGTCATCTCTACCAGCAAGCCGGATTCCGCCTGATGGAGGAAAAGCCGCACCGCGACTGGGGCCGCGACGATCTGGTGTCAGAAACCTGGGAACTCTCGTTATGAACTCCCGGACCTCCCGCGCGGAATTTTCATATTGACTCGCTCTCGTCCGAGAGGGAGAATCACTTCACTTTCCCCGCCGAAAAGACTTTCCCATGCGTGTGTCACCGGGCCGAACCCTGACAGAAACTGAAATCGGCTTCCTTGCCGGAGGCCGTGCGTCTGTTTAAGGAGCGACTCCCAATGTCCAATCCCACCATGTCTAATCAACGATCTGTAGGCCGGTTCTCGGTCGAGAGTCCGGTGTCTTACGAATCTTTTCCGCTGGCGCCCGCTGCGGGAGAAATCACGGACGCCGCCCAGAAAATGCGAGCGAAGATGGCCGTCCGCACGCCGGGCACGACCAAAAAGCGAGCGGTCTGGATCGTCCACGGCATGGGCCAGCAGGTGCCTTTTGAAACCCTGGAGCAGCTGGCCGAGGGGTTGATCAGCGCGGCCGCGCACTCCAGTCCTCCATTGCCGGTTCCTCCGCCCAAATTTCGCGAGGTGCGAGTCGGCGCCACCGTACTGCAGCGGGTCGAACTGGCCCTGCCCCGCCCCGGCGCCCAGCCGCAGGAGGTCCACCTGTACGAATGCTACTGGGCCCCCAAGACCGAGGGAGCGGTCAAACTGGCGGACGTCATCAGTTTTCTCTGGGACGGCGGCACCCACGGGCTGGCCAATTTTTTTACCGGATTTGCCCGGGCGCTGTTCGGCAACATGGTCAAGTTTCCCCTGAGCTGGCGTACTCCAACTTACCTGCTGGTGACTCTGGCGGTGCTGGCAGCCCTGACTGTGATCAACGCCATCGTGGTTGGCATGGGCGCGTCGCTGGCGGGCATCAGCAGCGTGCAGAAATTTGTTCCCAGGGAGCAGGTTCAGACCCTGACCGCAGTGGCAAGCATAGTTTGTGCGGTCGCGATCACCTTCGGGGTAACGCTGTTTCTTGCCGAGATGAGCCGGCCCACTCGCGGCAAGTCGCTGGCGTACGGACGGAGAGTAAGAGATTTGACCTGGGTGGCTTTCGCAATCACGATCGCAACCATACTGGCAGGCGCCAAGATCATGGCCCTCATCGTATGGCTGCGGTGCGTTCCGGATTGGCTCAAACCCGAGTCCTTTCAGAACTCCGTGATTCACTTTGCCAATGCGCTGGTGTTGTTGGTCATCGCGATCATGGTTCTGGCCCACATTGTGCAATGGCGAAATGTCTCCAAACACAAGAGCGGCCTGAGGGAAGGCGCAACGCCTGAAGAAAAGAAAGAAAGCGAGACCAGCCCCACTCTGCACGCCCTGTTCTACTTTGCATTTCTGGCTTATGTGAGTGCAGTCGCCGTGATCATCTGGCTGGCATACCGGGGACAGGCCTGGGTCATCCCATTCCCGCCCGTGCTGGCTTGGCTGTGCGGCTGGCCCACCCACTGGCTGCGCTGGCTGGTCGGTGCCGACATGTGGGATTGCATCTGCAGGTTTCTGAAGGGGGTACTGACCTCGCGGTTCTGGATCTGGCCATTTCTGTTTCTGATCAGCGCGGTGGTGCGAAATCTCCTGGTGCAGTTTGTGGGAGATGTGACCGCGTATATCTCGTCCAACAAAATTGACCGCTTTGAGGACATACGGAAAAAAATCAAAGACGCGGCCAAGGAATCCGCGGGCGCGGTTTACCTGGCGAAAGCAAACGACAGTGACGATTTTGAGTACGAGAAAGTGGCCGTGGTGGGCCACTCTCTGGGATCGGTCATCGCCTATGACACGCTCAACCGCCTGATTGCCGATGATGCCCTGGCGGCAGACGCGACTGGGATTACTCGCCGCACCGGGTTATTTCTTACTTTCGGCAGCCCGCTGGACAAAATCGCTTTCTTCTTCAGCGTGATGGGAAAGAACACCCAGCACATCCGCGAGCAACTCGCCGCGGTGGTGCAACCCATGATTCAGGACTACCGCAACCGCACCTTCCGCTGGGTCAACGTGTATTCGCGAAATGACATCATTTGCGGTTCGCTGGACTTTTACGACTTGCCGGGCACGTCCGCACCCCCGGGAGTGGAAAACGTGCGCGACGAAGAAGCCTTGATTCCCCTGGTCGCGCACGTCGAGTACTGGAAAAACCTCACGCTGTGGAAACAGTTGCTGGCGGAGGTCACACGCTGACCGCTTCGGGTTGCGCGCCTTTCTTCAGCCTCTGCGGCGGCTGGTAGCTTCCCGGTACCACGCGAAATGCGATGCTGACCCGGTTCCAGCCATTGATGGCAACGACGGCCAGCGTAAGGTCCGCCACCTCCTGCTCGCTGAAGTGCCGGCGCGTCTCTTCGTACACCGAATCCGGCACATGTCCCTCCCGGATGTTGGTGACCGCTTCCGCCCAGGCCAGTGCGGCTCGTTCGCGCTCGGTGTAATAGGATGTCTCGCGCCAGGCATCCAGCGAGTACATGCGCTGTTCGTTTTCGCCTTCTACTTGCAGGTCCTTCCAGTGCATGTCCAGACAAAAGGCGCAGCCGTTGATCTGCGACACCCGCAACTTGAGCAGGTGCAGCAGTTTTTTCTCCAGGCTGCTGTGATTGAGATAGTGTTCGAGGCCCAGCATGGCCTTGTAGCCTTCGGGCGACAATTTGTAGTAGTCAATACGTGGTCCCATGAATTTCTCCTGTTCAGGATTGGTCTTAGTAATTTCGATTCGCGGGTGCGCGTCGAGGTTCCACTTTTTGTTCGGAGAAACTCATTCCGTGAGGAGAACCAACCTGTCATCCTGAGCGAAGTGACTGCTTCAAGCAGTGAAGCAGTCAACGCAGTCGAGGGGACCACTATGGCAGGAATGTTCTCGAAGGTCTGGTTGCGAAAGGAAAGCCGCAAGTCCATACATCGCCGAGCGGGCAGGGGTCCTTCGACTCCGCATCTCCATTCGCAAGCGAATGCAGATGCTGCGCTCAGGATGACAGGCTGGTTGGAGCAGATTCAGGGGCCAGAGGTATCACAATTTGCAGCCAGGTGCCCTGGCTGTCGGTTTCGAGCTTCATCCGGCCACCGAGTTCACGCACGCGCTCACGCATCCCGCTGAGTCCAACGCCCACCCCGGCGCCGGTCGAAACAAAACGACTGAGCACTTCCTGCCCGATGCCGCGCCCATTGTCTTTTATTTCCAGGACCATCTGCCCCGCCTCCTGCCGGATCAGGACATCCGCCGCCGACGCACCGGAATGCCGGTGCACGTTGGTCAGGCCCTCCTGCAGGACGCGGAAAAGGCCAATTTCCACTTCGGCCGGCAAACGCGCCATATCGTGGGGCGCATCCAGGCTGACCTGGATTCCACTGCGCTGTGCGATCCCGTCCACGAACCAGCGGGCGGCAGAGGCCAGTCCCACGTCGTCGATCATCGGCGGATGCAGCAGGTAGGAGAGCGTCCGGATCTCGGAGACGCATCGCTGCATCAGCTCTTGCGATTGCGTCCACAAGCCGGCCTGGTCCGGCGCCTGGCGAAGCATGTCAAGATTGAGTTTCAAACCCACCAGATACTGTCCCAGGCTATCGTGCAGTTCACGCGCAATGCGGCGGCGCTCGGCATCCTGCAAGGTGAGCACGCGGGTGGACAGCTGCCGCAAGGCGGCAGTGCGCTGTTCTACCTGCGATTCCAGCCGATCGTTCGCCAGGCGCAAATTGGCTTCGCTCTCGCGCAATGCGTGCTCCGCCCGCTTCTGTTCGGTGACATCGCGAACAAAACATCGGGTATGCACGAACTCACCGTTTTCCCACAGCCCGTTGGAGTAAATCTGCACCTGCTTTACGGAACCGTCCTGGCAGCGCAGCTCGGCGGGACAATCGTAAATGTCTTCGCCCCGCATCAGCCTTCGCCAATACTCGGCAAACACATTTTTATCGACGTGGAACTCGGAGAACGGATGGCCGACGTACTCCCCCGCGGAATACCCCAGCAGATGCAATAGCGCCTGGTTGGCCCACAGGATCTTCTGGTCCGCGCCCACCCGCTGCACTCCTTCGACGGCATTTTCCAGGAGATCGGCCAGTTCCGACTGTTTGCGCCGCAGCGAGTTCTGGGCGTCAGCGCGCTCCGTCTTGGCGGTTTCGAGCACCTGCACTTTCTGCTGCAAGTGAGAGATGCTGCGCAGACGTTCTTCATCCGTGGACAGCGCGGTATAGCTCTCATCCGGAATCACCGCGGAGTGCGCGGCACAGATTTTCAGAAAGGGCTCACCGTCTTCGTCCCGATTGAAACTGGCGATGGGATAGGCGCAACGCAGAGAGAAGGAATGAGTGTGGGCCAGATCGTTCCAGAGTTCTTCGAGCCGGATCGCCGCTTGGGAATTTCCTTCGGCCCACAACAGGGCGACCATTTCTCCAAAGGCGGCAACTCGGGGCTGGTCGGTACCGGTGACAGCCCTGATTTGATCGAAGAAGCCGCCCACCACGGAGGCGAAACGCTCCGGGTCCGGCCAGCCATCGCGCATGAACCGGGAAAGCGTCTCGGCCGCATCGACTGCAATCAGTCGCCCCTGCCGGACCGCGCCGGTTACGTCGAAGCCGCGCTCTTGCAATTGCAGGAAGAGCCCATCACGATGGGCCCGGGTCGCGATCACCACGGCTGCATCTCCGGCCCCGAGCGCGGTGCCGATAAAGCGGCTGATTGCGCCCAAGAGGGCCGCATCCTCGGTATAGAACTGGACCACGTGCCCATGCGCGTCGCGGTCGTGCCACTGCGCAGGCGGCGCCAGCGAAGCAGTCACCGGAGTGTTACTGATACTCATTCTTTAAATTCCGTAGATTGAGATTGTTACAGCAACACTCATGCCTTCCAATACAGTGAATCATGTAGTGTCGGGAGGCGCCGCTTTCATCGCGCAGCAGATTTGGAAAAGGGGCGGGTTCAGTCGTGCTGCTGACTCGCGGTTTGGAAAGGGCACGACTTCAGAGGCTGCGGAAAAACTCTATTTCAAGCAGTTTTCGGGAAGGGCCCGACTTCAGTCGGGCCGCTAAGTCCTCTGGATTTGCTCGCGCTTCAGCGCCTGGGGTGAGCTTCACGGTCGAGAAAAGCAAACCTCAGGCGCTAAAGCGCCAGCAAATCTACGGCGATTTGTGGCACGGCTGAAGCCGTGCCCTTCCCAAACCGGCGGGACACGTCGGGCAATTCCCAACTGTCGTGCACTTCCCAAACTTTGTGCAGGTCATCACGGCGCGCTAGCGGAAGAGGTTTCGGGCCAGGAAAAGCGCATTCGCCGGCCGTTCCGCCAGGCGGCGCATGAAATAGGGATACCACTCCGTGCCAAACGGGACATAGACGCGCATGCGCCAGCCCTCGCGCACCAGGCGCCGCTGCAAGTCGCGGCGGATACCATACAGCATCTGGAATTCAAAAGCGTCGGGGGAAATCTGTTCCTGCCGGGCAAAAGTCTTGGCTTGCTCGATGATGTTTTCGTCGTGCGTCGCCAGCCCGTGATAGACGCCGCTCTTCATCAGGACTTTCATCAGCCGGACGTAGTTCGCGTCCACTTCCGATTTTTTCTGGAAAGCGATTTCGTCCGGCTCCTTGTACGCCCCTTTACACAGGCGAATGCGGATACGGTCAGCCAGCAGTTTTTCGATGTCACTCTCCGCGCTCCGCATATACGACTGGATCACCGCGCCCACCGCGCCCGCATGACCGGGCATGCGGTGCAGTTCATGCACGAAATCGAGGGTGCGCCGGGTGTAGGGTGAGCCTTCCATGTCCACCCGGACGAAATTAGGCGGCTGCATGGCGGCGGCTTTCGCCACCAGTCCGGTAACCAGATCGCGGGCAAGTTGCTCGTCCACGTCGAGTCCCATGTGGGTGAGCTTCAGGCTGACGTTGGCGTTGAGCCGGCGGCTCGAGATTTCGTCCAGCATCTGATGGTAGAGGCGGGCGCTGTCGCGGGCTTCATCGGCGTTGGTGACGTTCTCGCCGAGGTTATCGACGGAAACGCTCAGACCTGCCCGGTTGACGGCTTGCGTGACCCGCAGGGCATCTTCGACCTGGGTGCCGGCCACGAAACGGCTGGACAGACGCCGCCCCACGGCGGAGCGTTCAGCCATGCCGCGCAGCCAGCGGCTCTCCGAAAGAGAAATAAAAAACGCCCTCAGCACCGTCTTGGTTCCAGGCCCAGGTCGGGATGGCAAGTGCCTTCGCAGCGCATGAAGATCACAGAATTTTGTATCACAGTCGAGGAACGCGCTTGATCAGCATGTGCTGCGGATTTTGATTGATGTGGATCGGACACTCCCAACCTTCGTGCCCTTCCCAAGGGAGTGTCCGGCCCACACTCTTCGTTATTGCTGCGGATCGAACCTGACTTCGATGGGTTCCCGGGTTTCGCGTGTGGCTGGCGCCCATTTCCACTTGTAGATTGCGTCCTGCGCCGCCCGTACCAGCACCGGATGTCCGCCCTTCACTTCGACGGACTTGACCACGCCGTTCGGTTCCACCACTGCTTCTGCCTTCACGTTCCCTTTTATATTCATGGTACGGGCCATCTCGGGATACTGGGGGGTCACGCGGTGCAGGATTCTGCGGGCGCTCTCGGTCTGCTCCTGCTGGCCAAACGAAGCCGGAACCAGGATGAGAAGCGAAGAAAGCACCAGGAGGAAAGCTGTCTTGCAGCGATTCATAGGAGTTCCAGAACCGTTTGCAGCTTATTAGCCTCTGTCGATTGGGAAAAGATGACCTCGGTAACCAATGCGGATATCGGACGTAAGTTGCAGCAGATTGCTCGAGAGTAGCGCCGGCATCTTGCCGGCTGTCCCGAGGGCGTCCGCCCTCGGCGCGGCGGGCGGGAGCCCGCGGTCAGTCCAGAAATACCTCATCCACATAACACCAGCGCCAGTTCTCGCCCGGTTCGAACGATTGCACGATGGGGTGTTTAGTCTGATGGAAATGTTTGGTGGCGTGTTTGTTCTTGGAAGAATCGCAGCAGCCCACATGGCCGCAAATCAGGCACTCCCTCAGATGGACCCAGGTATCGCCCATCTCCAGGCATTCCTTGCAGCCTTGGCCGCTGGGTTTAACCTGACGTATTTCTCCCAGGTGGGAACAGGTCGGGGCTGGACGCGCCATTTGGAATTAACCTCCGCAAAACTTCTTGTTACAGCCGGGCCTGGTTACTCTCCTGCGCCTTCCAGAAATCTCTCCGCTTCGAGTGCAGCCATGCAGCCCGAACCGGCGGCGGTGATGGCTTGACGATAACGCCGGTCCTGCACGTCACCGCAAGCGTACACGCCCGGCACCCGGGTGAAGACATTGTTGGTGGTCACCAGATATCCGTCCTGATCGGTTTCAAGCTGGCCCTCGAACATTCCGGCATTCGGAATGTGGCCGATGCCCAGGAACATGGCGCTGGTGGGGAAGTCACGAACTTTGTCGGTTTTCACATCGCGCAACTTGAGGGCGGTTACTTCTTTTTTGGCCGGGTCGAGCACATCCTCGACCACGGTGCCGGTAAGAAAATCAATTTTCTTGTTTTGCTGGGCCCGGTCAAGCATGATTTTCGATGCGCGGAACTGATCGCGGCGATGAATCAGCGTCACTTTGGTGGCGAACCGGGTCAGGAAGATGGCTTCCTCCATGGCCGAATCGCCGCCACCGATGACTGCAATTTCCTTTCCGGAGAAAAAGAAGCCGTCACAGGTGGCGCAGGAAGAAACTCCGTGACCGATCAACGCCTTCTCCCCGGGCAATCCCAGCCAGCGCGCGGAAGCTCCACTGGCAATGATCAGGGTGCGGGCGTGAATCGTCTCTTTGCCAAAATTCACCGCGAAGGGCCGCTGGCTCAGGTCAACGCTGACCACATGGCCCAGCTGATATTGCGCGCCAAAGCGTCCCGCCTGCTTGCGCATGTTCTCAATCAGCTCGGGGCCCTGGATGCCCTCGGGAAACCCGGGGAAATTTTCCACCAGCGTCGTGAGCGAGAGCTGGCCTCCGGGCTCATGGCCTTCAATCACCAGAGGCTTGAGGTTGGCGCGGGCAGTGTAGAGCGCCGCAGTGTGACCAGAGCACCCAGACCCGATGATGACGACGTTGCGAATGTTTTCCATAGTGACTTGCGGCAGACACGTGCAGTGTTAGATGGCCGAGTTCAAATTTGGATGCAAGGGCAGCGCCGGCCTTCCACCGGCTGTCCGGAGGGCGTCCCGCCTTCCGCTGACGTGCTTATTTCTTCTTCGCTACAGGCTTTCTGGGTGCAGGGGACCGCTCCGCCTTCTTCTCCGCCGCGCCGCCGAGGCGCTCCAGTTCAGCGGGCACGGTAGTCCGCGCCCCCAGCAAGCCCCGGTAGTTTGAAAGGATCGCCGAGGCGCTCTGAAACAACGGCTCGTACGCGCTTTGGTCCGGCGCCGGTCCTGCCTCCGATCCCATACACCGCGCCAGCACCACCGACGATTTGCCGAAGCGCTCCAGCTTGATGCGACTGGCCGGCGTGCTGCTGGTCAGCATGGTGGCAGGAGGCGTGACCGCTGAAGCGCTGTCTTCGATCGCAACCTGCAACAGGTCTTTGGGCTCGCGCACCCGGAAGACCAGCGTCTCCACCATATTTTTGGGATCGACGCTGAAGGAGTACTGCACCGTCGAAAACAGCGCCTGCACGGAAAACTCCCGCCGGATGCGCACCCAGTTGGCAGTGCCGGGGTCGGACGACATCTGGCTGCCCGATCCCGGCTGCAAAAATCCTGGCCCCACTTCGAGACTGGAGCGCCCGCGATCGATTTCGAAATCAACGCCAAAGAGCGGCTGTCTGGGCACCCGTGCCAGCGCCGAGGCAATTTCCTGCTGCTCCGCGGCCGAAGGCGAACACACGTTAAGCACGTTTACCTTGACCTTTGGCTGCGCCGGCTGCTGCGCGGCCGCCAGAACGCTGAAGCCCAGGCAGATCATCAATGCTGACAGGTTTCGGATCACTCAGGGATTTTATCAGCAGGCGTCGGAGAGCGGACCTCGGACCTCAGGCCCTGCCCCTCGCTCTCATGTCCCTATTGCGACTGCTTGCAGGGCGGAGGGCAGGATGCCGGCGCTACCTTGGCCGAATCCGTGGTTTTTGGTCCGAGGTCCGCACCCCGGCGCCGGGGTTAAAATCAACGTATGGCAAACCTGACACTCGTGTATGGAATGCGGCTACTGCCCTCGGAGGAAGTCGCTGAAGTAGGGGACGCAAGCCTGAAGCTGAAAAATGGACGCGAAGCCCATGTCACCATGCACGTCCTCGAGGGCAGCAAGGAAGAGATCGAGAAGCAGTTAAAAACCAGCCTGGAAGCCTTCTTCGATTTCTACCCTGAAATCTGAGGGCGGGCGCCGGACTTCGGGCGTCGGACTTCGGACCTCGGACGTCAGACTTCAGGGGTCCGACTTCAGCCCTGAGACTTTCAACCTTCAGCATCCCCCTGTGCTGGCCTGATCTCGGCTCCTTGCGGGGCGGAGGGCGGGACGCCCTCCGGACAGCTACGGCGCCGGACGCCGGCGCTCCCGACGTCTGAGGTCCGACGCCCGAAGTCCGGCGCCCGGCGCCCGCCATCCGCTCTATAATCTCCTTTTCGCCATGGAGCTATCTCTCCGCACGCTGCGTTTCCGACTGCAGGCAGCTGGCGTGCTGCCTCGCACCCGGCTGGCCCGTGCCGCCTGTTATCTGCTGGGACTGGACCTGCTTCTCTTCGCCCTGCAAAAACTCTTCGGGCTGTTTAAAGTTTCCTTCGGTCTGGCGCTTAGTGGATGGATCGGAATTCTCAGCTTTCTCGCCATCATCCTTTTTGCCCTGCTCGCCTTCCGCTGGCTCAAGGCCAAAATGCTGTGGCGCCTGCGCAACCGGCTGATCGTGACCTACATGTTCATCGGCGTGATTCCGGTGGTCCTGCTGGTGGCGATGGCGTTCATCACTCTGTACCTGTT
The DNA here is from genome assembly GCA_963699935.1 of Terriglobia bacterium. Taxonomy (GTDB): domain Bacteria; phylum Acidobacteriota; class Terriglobia; order Terriglobales; family Acidobacteriaceae; genus JAIQFF01. The sequence goes on along the minus strand of CAVOVU010000002.1, from coordinate 567,648 downwards.
TGCCGGCCAGTTCGCGAATTTCGTAGTGACTTCAGAGCTGGATTCCCGGCTGCGCAGTCTGCAATCGGCGAACGCCGCTATTGCCAATGAACTGAAGGCCCGCGTAGAGCAGGGCCAACCGGCCATTGCCGAATCGCTCGAAGGGCTGAAGCGCAACGATTCGTCCTGGAGCTCCCGCCAGATTTGCGCCTGGAAAGGCGAAACTCCGCTCGCCGTGTGCACCGGCGCCGCGCCCGGGAAGACTCCATTTGCGCTGCCCTCGTTCCTGACGGCAAGCTTCGGTGCGATCGTCCGCGACCAGGGCCAGCTGTATTTACGCGCGGGAACGGAACTCGGTGCCGGGCCGCAGAAGCTGACGGTGATTTCGAGCGACGCGCTGGACCGCAACCTGCTGGAGAAACTGGCGAAGGATCTGGGCGAGATCACGCTCTACGCCTCCGGGTTCAACTCCGCGGGTCCCGGCACGCCATCCGCCAACTCTGCTGCTCCCCTCATCTCCCTGGAATCAGCTGACAAACAGGACATCACCATCCGTCCGGGCCGTAGCGGCATGACGCTGGACAGCGGTCAGGAGGAGCTTCGTCCCGCCTTCACCGCCGGCCTGTTGCCTGCGGCGGACAACAGCCTGGACCACGAGATCACGTTCGGAACGCCGCTCCCCGTGGTGGATTGGGCCACCGGCGAGCAAAAGAAAACGGGAGCTCTGCTCAGAGTACAGACCCGGCCTTCGGTGCTCTATACCCGCCTGTTCGCCGCCCTGGGCGACTTTGCCACCGGCGTGGAGTATTTGCTGCTCTTCGCCGCGGTGATTTTTGCCATTATCGAAGTGCTGGCGTTGTGGATCGGGACTCGCCTCACGCGCACCGTGACCGGCGCCGTGGCCCAACTCTACGACGCCACCACCCACATTAACCGGGGAGACTTCAGTCACCGCATTTCAGTGAAGTCGAGCGACCAGCTGGCCACCCTGGCCAACTCGTTCAACTCCATGACCGCGTCCATCGAGAACCTGATCGAGGAACAAAAGGAAAAGCAGCGGCTGCAGAACGAATTGACCATCGCGCAGGAAGTGCAGGAACAGCTCTTCCCGCAGCACATTTCGCAACTGGCTTCACTCGAGGTGTACGGCTTCTGCCGGCCCGCGCGCACCGTCAGCGGAGACTATTACGATTTCCTGACCGTGGATCCGCACAAGCTCATCCTGGCGGTGGGTGACGTCAGCGGAAAGGGAATTTCCGCGGCTCTGCTGATGGCCACGATCCACTCCGCCGTCCGCGCCTACAGTCTGGAGGGCATGCCCAGCTTGCGGGAACCGGTTGGAGCGGGCGCGGCCGCCGGCTCCCGCGTGGTGCTCACTCCCCACTTGAACGGGGCGGAGTTGTCTTCGGGCGCGATGCTCTCGCTGCTCAATCATCAGCTTTACCAGAGCACGCCGGCGGAAAAATACGCCACCCTGTTTCTGGCTGTTTACGACGGTCACGAGCGCAACCTCACCTACAGCAACGGCGGTCACCTGCCTCCCATTATCCTGGGCGAAGATGGGTCGGTGCGACGGCTGGAGCAGGGCGGCACGGTCATCGGCCTGTTCGACCGCAGAAGTTATGAGGAAGCAACGGTCGCGCTGCGCCAGGGGGAACTCTTCCTGGCCTACAGCGACGGAGTGACCGAGCCCGAAAATGATTTCGGAGAATTCGGCGAACAGCGCCTGATTGACCTGGTGTGGGAGCATCGCGAGCAGCCGCTGGCCCGCATCTGCGAAATCGTGACCGCTGCCGTGGACGACTGGATCGGCGCCAACGAGCAGCCCGACGACATAACCCTGGTGCTGGCCCGAGGCCAGTAGATTCAAGTGTGGGCGCGAGCGTCCCGCTGGTGCGGCAAGCTGCCAACGCAAGATATCAACAAGATATCAAAGTGTGCAGCTATTCGGAGTCGGCGGCAGCACGGCCGCGCCAGAGTCTCTTACTGCAAGGCCTGGCAGCAGGCCGGCGCCGCCATCCCCGAAGCTCCGCGGACCCGCAACGCAACACAGGCACGCCCCTCGCGGAGCAAGCTTTACAGGAAATAAATTCGAGTGAACTGGAAGGCAGGACGGGTTAGCAGATCAGAACGCACAACTTTGAAAGCCGGGAGTGGACCGCCGGCGGGGCCGAGACATCTGGAGTCTCGCCGCGCACTTGCACGATTGGCTCCGCAGGCAGAATCTGAGGCGCAATAGTAATCGCCGTTCCGGGCGCAGGATCACAGAGGCGCGCGTGCGCCGCCACCGGCGAAGTGCCTTCATGGAAAGCAAGATCGGGCAGCGCTACCTGCGGCAAAACCAGGATGGCTGCGAACAAGGCCAATTCGAAAATCAGGATTAATAACTGCCAGCGCTTCATGAAATACGGCTCTTGCTGAAGTCAGAAATACTCGTTCCCGCCCCCCCTGTCAACCGGACAACCCAAGATCAAGTTCAAAGGCGGCGGGCGAGGGCGCCCGCCCCACACTTTGTTCGTTTGCGGAAAAGTCAAAATCCACACCGGTTACTTTGTTTTCCCTGGCTTGGGCAGGATGGTCACTCGCGACGTCACCTGCTGTCCCTTCTCCATGCCGCCGATGATCACTAACCCTTCGGGGACAACCACCAGTCCACGATGGTCCATGGTCGGCTCGGGCGTATGCAGGTTGATGGTTTCCCACTTGCTGGTGCGCAGGTTGAAGGCGAAGGTCACCGGGGACGGCTCTGCCGGCTCTCCGTTGTAGCCGATGCCGTTGTAGTTGTACGGATTGTCGGTCCCGCCGGAAAAGTAAACCTTCTGATCTTTCTCCGAACCTCCCGCCGCGATCCGGTAACGCGCTGTACCCGGATGGCTGGGCAACTTGGTCCATTGAATTTTCGTGAAGTCGTGATGATCAATCTTGCCCATCCAGCATTCATCCGTGGTGATGTATTTGGGCTGGGCTCCGCTCGCGTTTTTGTGGGCGCCGTCGATGTACACGATGGTGTCTCCCACCACCGCTCCGGCGTGGCCGAACACAGGCGTGCCCGGGATCGGCGTGGCTTGCGACCACTTGTTTTTCTGTGCGTCGTACAACTGGACGTTGTTCACCGCATCCGTCTTCGACCATCCGCTCACCAGGTAGATGTAGCGGTCGCGATAGACCCCGGCCACCGAATCATCCACCGCAACCGGGAGGTCTTCGGCGCGGAACCAGCGATCGGTCAGAGGTTCGTACGCGTTGACGTCGGGCACCGTGGTTTCCCCGCCCTGGCCATCGACGACGTAGCCGCCGAAAAGGAAAACATGCTCCCGGGCGCCGACGGCCGTCGCCGCCAGGCGTCCCACCGTCCCCGGAACCGAATGCATCTCTGCCCATTTCCCGGTGTAGGGATCGAGCGTGTAGGCGGCATTACTGGCCGCGTCCCAGGTTTTCTTGGCTCCCATACCCATGAGCGAGTAGATCAGCAAGGATCCCCGGCTCTTTACGCTGGTGACGGCATTGTTGGTGACCGGAACCGGCAGGGGGTCGAATTTCACGGGCTCCTCTGCGAAAAGGAACCCGGCTAGAAAGATAAGGAGAACGGATCGAATGCGCTTTTGCATCGCAGGAGATTCTAGCAGCTTGGTTTTGGTAGCGCCGCCGTCCCGGCGGCTGTCCGGCGGGTGAGCGAGCGCCTCAGTCGGAATTGCACCCGTCCGGTTGAACCGTTAGGATTCTGAGCGGTGGTGCTTATGCGGCCAAATTACCGGCGCCTCGCGGTCTGCCTGGCCTTGCTGGCCGGCACCATCACCTCGGCGCAATCGCCAACCGTTCAGGAGCTACTGCGAAGCGGCCGGGCGGCTCTGGATGCCGACGACTATTCGCGCGCTGCCGCCAGCTTCGAGCAGGCCCGGCAAATCGCTCCGGACAATCTTCCCGCCAACCGCGGCCTGGTGCTGAGCTTGCTCCAACTGGGCCGGCTGACGGAGGCCACCCAGATTGGGCGTGAAGCCGTCGCCCGCTGGCCGCAGGACGCGCAACTCCAGCATTGGCTCGGACTCGCCTACTTCAAGGCGGGGCAGAACGCGCTGGCGCTGGAGGCTCTAAGGCGTTCAGAAGCCCTCGAGAGCGGCCATTTCGACATTCACTTCGACCTGGCTTTAGTCTCGCTCCAGCAGAGCCAATATGCGGCCGCTGCCGGCGAACTGGAGAAAGCAGTCAAGCTGCAACCCTCCCATGCCCTGTCCCACGTGCTCTTGGGACGGGCCTACCAGAACACCAATCGCACCGTGCAGGCGATCGAGCAGTTTCAGAGTGCGTTGCACATCGATCCCAACACGCCACTCGGGCACTATCACCTGGGATTCGCTTATGCCAGCCTGGGACGTAATCAGGAAGCCATCGCCGAATACCGGAAGGAACTCGTCCGCTCTCCCGACAATCCCCAGCTTCTCTACCAGCTCGGACACTGCCTGCTCGAAACCGGTGAAGTGAAAGACGCGCTGCCCCACTTGAAACGCGCCACCGAGCTTGACCCCACCAACGCGGACCCGGCGTTACGATCTGGGCAAGGCGCTGCTTCTCGACGGCAACGCTGAAGCCGCGGTGACCGCCTTGCAGCGTTGCATCGAGCTGAAACCTGGCGATCCCAGCCCACACTACCAACTGGCTCGCGCCCTGCAGAAGCTGGGCAAGGCAGACCAGGCCCGGCAGGAATGGCAACGCTTTGCCGAACTGAAGAAAGCCCAGCCGGAAATGGGAGGCATGGCCACGGGCCGACCTCAGTGAGCCCGATTAAACGATTCTTTCACTCAGGGTTCACCGCGACCGCATGGGTTGCAGCGGCCCTTTTTCTGTGGACGGGCGCGGCGGCGGGACAGACTCGACCCGCAAGGCCGGCGCTTGCAAAAGCGGCGAGGCCCGTAGCTGCAGGTGCTATCTCTTTTGCCGACGTCACCCGCACCTCCGGCATCGATTTCCATCTCACCTGTGGAGGCCCTGAAAAGCGCTACATCATGGAATCCATGTGCGGCGGCGTGGCGGTTCTCGACTATGACAATGACGGCTGGATGGACATCTTCCTGGTCAACGGTTCCACGCTCGAAGATTTGCGCTCGGGTAAGTGCCATCCCGGCAAGCTCTACCGTAACAATCATGACGGCACTTTCACCGACGTCAGCGCCAGGGCTGGAATCACGCATTGCGGCTGGGGCTTCGGCGTCGCCGTCGGCGACTATGACAACGACGGGTGGGAAGATCTCTACATCACTTATCTCGACGGCGGGGCGCTTTACCATAACAACCACGACGGATCGTTCAGCGACGTCACGGGGAAAGCCGGAGTAGGAAACGACGGACGCTGGGGCACCAGCGCGGCCTTTGGCGACTATGACAACGACGGCAACCTCGACCTCTACGTGGCCGGATACGTGGACCTTGATCTCAATCATCTCCCGGAATTCGGGCAAGGCCCGTTCTGTACCTATCGCGGCATTGCGGTGTCCTGCGGCCCGCGCGGACTCAAGGGCGGCCGCGACCGCCTGTACCACAACAATGGCGACGGCACCTTCACCGATGTAACCGAGAAGCTGAAGATCGATCCCGACAGCTACTACGGGCTGGGAGTGCTTTGGCTGGACTATGACAAGGATGGATGCCTCGATCTGTACGTGGCCAACGATTCCTCGCCCAGTTTGCTCTACCACAACGATTGCAAAGGCGGATTCACCGAAGTGGGCGCGGAATCGGGAGTGGCCTACAGCGCCGACGGACGCGAGCAGGCCGGGATGGGTATCGACTCCGCCGACTACGATCACGACGGCTGGCCCGACATCGTCAAGACCAACTTCTCCGACGACACCAACAACCTCTATCACAATGATCACGACGGTCAGTTCACCGACCTGGCGGGAAGCGCCAGCTTTGGTCCGGTGAGTGTCCCCTTCCTCGGCTTCGGAGTAAAATTTCTCGACTTCGACAACGACGGCTGGCCCGATGTCTTCGTCGCCAACGGACACGTGAATCCCCAGGTGGACCAGCATTCTTTCGGCGTGACCTACGCGGAGCGGCCGCTGCTGTTCCGCAATCTGCGGGACGGAAAGTTTGCCGAGATCGGCCTGGGCGCAGGGCAGCCGCTGTCCCGGCGTTATGTGGCCCGCGGCACCGCCACCGCCGATTTCCTGAACAACGGCGGCGAAGACTTGCTGGTTACGGTCCTGGATGGTTCGCCGGTCCTCCTGCGTAACCAGTCCGCCAGGAAGGGACACTGGCTGCGCATCAGGACGGTGGGCAAAAAGTCCAATCGCGACGGCTTCGGCGCCCGGGTAGAAGTGACGGCCGGCGGCCTGAAGCAGAGCGCCGAAGTGCGTGCCAACAGCAGTTTCGAATCGGCCAGCGATCCCAGGCTGCATTTCGGCCTGGGGGCCGCCACCCAGGTCGATTCCATTACCGTCCATTGGCCATCGGGCAGTGGTCGACCAGCGTTGGCCAGGCAGGTGGCCGATCAGGAACTGGTCATCGAAGAAGGGGCCGGAGTTGTGGGCCGCCGGGGGCCTGAGGCTGCGAGCAAGCGAGCTGCGGGAAAGAGGGCCAAGAGGCCCGTCCGCTAGCGCGAGCCCGTATAACAGGATTCCACAGCACTATCGAGCGTATCTGGCTGACATCCATGACAATCTTCCAAATTCTGGAGTGCTGTCATTGAAGGTCTATAGTTCGCCATAGTTGCGACCCGATCATTCCTCGCCTAAACCATTGACAGCATTACGCAGACCCTTTGGAGAGCCACGTGCCAAAGAATTGTCAATTATTTGTTTGGTGGGGTTACGTGTTTTTGCCGTACCCAATGTAGTTAGTTCAATTAAATCAGTAAGATACACATAACAGACACTGACAGTCTGTTGTTAGAAAGCTATCCGGCACACCGCAACGTCGCGGTGCCAGCCGGTAAGCTCGGGCCCCGGGGCTTCAGTTAGAAAAACACATTGTAGGTACGAGAGGGTAGGTCAATGAAGAAACTGCACTTGATCCTTCTGTCGTTGTCGTTATTGGCACTGTGCCTGGGCGCGTTCGCGCAAATCCAGAATGGCCAGTTTACCGGGACCGTGACCGATCCGTCGGGCGCGGCCATTTCGAATGCCAAGGTCACCGTGACCAACGTCGGGACCGAATTTGTCGGTTACCACGGAGACTGGGCAGACCGGGCTCTACAAGTTCAACGAATTGCCCGCCGGGACCTACCAGATCACGGCCGAAGCGCAGGGCTTCAAGACCATTACCGAACAAGGATCTCGTACTTAACGCCGGAACCATCCAGCGCGCCGACTTCAGCATGCAATTGGGCCAGACCCGGGAGGTCATCGAGGTCACCGGCGAAGCCGCGGCGGTGAATACGGAAGACTCGAAGCTGGCGAACACGGTGCCATCTCCCAGGTGGCGAACCTGCCGCTGAATGGCCGCAACGTTTATGACCTGATTCAGCTGGCGCCGGGCGCGGTGAATGTGCGCGGGGTCAGTGCAGGAGAGTCGGCGCCAACACTGTGGTCAACGGTCTGCGGGAGGACTTCAACGGCTTCCTGATCAATGGCTCCTCCAACAAGGGCCTGAGCGGCGGCGCGGTGAACCAGCCGATTGAGGACACGGTTCAGGAATTTCAGGAGTTGACCCTGAACATGTCGGCGCAATACGGCAACAGCGCCGGCTCGGTGACCAATCTGATCACCAAATCAGGCACCAACCAGTAGCACGGCAGCGCCTGGGAATTCTTCCGTAACGACTCCTTCGATGCCAATAACTTCTTTCTGAATCACAATGGGGTAGATCGGCCCGCGCTGCGCTTCAACCAGTTTGGCGGGACCTTCGGCGGCCCGATTATCAAGGACAAGCTGTTCTTCTTCCTTCCTACCAAGGCGACCGGTTCACCACGGTTCAGCCACCCACCCCGGTGCAGCAGGAATCGCAGGACTGGCGTGACGCTGTGGCTGCAGCGGAGCCGAACTCGGTAGCCAACTTGTTGTACTCGAATTTTGCGCCGACCAGTCCGGGAGGGGCCTCGACCAGCTTGAACCAGTATGCCGGTAGCGACTTCACACCCTGGCTGTGCCCGGACAACAATAGCGCTGCGTTGGCAACACGGTTCCAGGCCTTGCTAGGAGTGACGGCACAGGATCAGGCCAACGCTGTCGCGGGCGGCTGTAGTGTGCCGCTGGCCATTACGGCGGGAGCCGTGAACCGCGATGCTCCGTTTCTTCAGAGCAGCGTGATCAATTTCAAATCTCAGACTTCCAACAATCTGTTCAACGGCAACGAAGCTTCACTGCGGCTGGACTACAACCCCAGCGAACGCGATCGGTTTTTTGCCTCGTTCAACTGGTTGAAATCGAACGACGGCTTTGGCCCGTTCAACGCCAACTTCAGTTCGGCGAGAGGCTTCCTGAATCCCACGACGGCCTTTTTTCCCAACGGGCAGATCAGCTTCATTCACACCTTCAGCCCGAAAGTGCTGAACGAGTTCCGGGCGGGTTATACGTTGAATAAGACCTCGACTGTCACCCTGACTCCGGGCGTTCCGCAGATTTACTTCAACGATGGCTCGGCTGGCTTTGGTTCCTACAACGGCTATCCCCAATTCTTCAAGGACCACGTTTACAGCTATTCGGACATGGTTTCGGTCAACCATGGCAACCACAACATGAAGATGGGTATCGACATCCGGCGGAACCTGGAAAACAGCGAATTCAACGTGGGCCGTCCGTCCTACTACTTTAACGACCCGATCTACTTCGCGCTCGATGCGCCGCTGCAGGAGAACGCGGGAGTGGATCCGGGCATCATTAGCGGCCGACCAGCCGAACTTGCCACCAACAAGCGCCATTGGCGAAATTGGGAGTACGGAGGTTACTTCCAGGATGATTGGAAGGCGACACGCCGTTTGACCCTGAATTTAGGAATACGCTACGACCTGTACACACGTCACACCGAGGAAGATGGTCTGGTGACTAACTTCCTGTTGGGACCGGGCAACAGCTTCATCGATAACCTGGCAACAGGCGCCGGCCAGATCAAGGATGCGAGTACGCCCTGCGTGTTCCTGCCGGGAGGCGTGCTGAACCCTGGCCATAGTGTTGCGGGAACACCGGGTTGCGGTCCGGGAGGCTTCACGGTGGCCAAGAGCCTGGGCCTGGGCGACCACAACAACTGGGGGCCGCGAGTGGGCTTTGCCTACGACGTGTTTGGGGACGGCAAGACTGCTCTTCGCGGTGGATTCGGCGTATCTTACGAGGGCACGCTCTACAACCCGCTCTCCAACTCCCGCTGGAACGCTCCTTTCTACTCCTTCGACCAGGCCGCCAACTTCCTGGGAGGAGGTATTGCCGATGTTGTGTACGGTCCAACGACTTGCGGCGCAACCTTAGGCACATGCGTTCCCTCAGGAGCGGCACCCACGTTTAGTGGCCCTCCAACCAATCCCGGCCAGGGCACTGGGGTGCAAGCTACGGGCAACATCGTCGGGTGGGCACCGAATGATCCCCACTTGTCCTTCCGCAGCGGTTTGATCTTCCCCAGCGGCATTCGCGATCCCTACGTGTACAGCTACTTCCTGGGTACGCAGCACCAGATGGGCAATCACTTCGTCGCCGAAGTGAACGTTGTGGGCACGACCGGTCACAAGTTGTTCCGTGCCGAGGACATTAACCGTATTCCGGGCGGCCTAATGCCGGTGGGTGGATGCACGGTGGACAACTTCAATCGCACCATCTGCGGACAAACCGACCTGACGCCGTATCCGGGAACGACGATTCCCATCAACCCTCTGGGTACGCTCAACCCGAACCTGGGGCAGTCGCGCAACTGGCGGAATGTCAACAACTCCAATTACAACTCGCTGCAGGCAACCTTGAAGAAGCAAGCCAGTCACGGCCTCTCTTTCCAGGTCGCCTATACCTACAGTCACTCTATTGACAATGGATCCGCCTGGCACAACAGCGCCACTACTGGAAATGGCGCGGGCGCTGGTGATGGCTACAGCACCGATCTTACCCAGCCACAGTTGGATCGAGGAAACTCCACCTTCGACATTCGTCACCGCCTGGTGGGTAACTACATCTGGGAGATCCCAATTGCCCGGAATGCTCACGGGTTTTACAACGCGATTGCAGGAGGCTGGCAGTTAAACGGTATTCTGTCCTTCCAGACCGGCGCCCACTGGGAACCGTTCCGATCCAGCTTTGCCAACCTTCATGAGCCGGGCACGACCACACCCTGCACAGCCGCAGACGTCAACGGCGGAAATTGCGTTAATACCGGCGGTGACTACAACCTGGACGGCGAGCGAATTGACCGCCCAAATTCCAACATGGTGGACTTTAATCCTTCCCGGGCGCAATGGGCCGATGGCTGGTTCAATGCGGCTGGTCCCACTCCGCCAACATTTACTAGTCCGTGCCTGGGCTGCGTCGGCAATCTTGGACGCAACACCTTCACTGGGCCGAACTTCTTCGACATGGACATGTCCCTGTTCAAGAACTTCAAGATTACCGAACGGGCTGCGGTGCAGTTCCGCGCGGAATCGTTCAACCTGCTGAACAACGTCAACTTCAAACTGCCTGGAGCTAACTTCGCCGGACAGAACAAAATCAACTCAGGTGCATTCGGCGGGGCCAGTGGCGCATTCGACGCTCGCATCCTGCAGTTCGGCTTGAAGATTTCGTTCTAAGCCGAGCTCGGGTCACAACTGCGGGGCTTGGTCTTCACGGACCAAGCCCCATTTTTGTTTGGCTCGGTTAGCTTGGGGGCGTCTCATGGACAGCAAGCGCGGGATCGGGCTCGTTCTACTGCTGTGGGTTTCTCTGCAGGCGTCTCTGACCTACGGGCAGCAAGCCTATACCATCGTGGGTAGCGTACAAACGTATCACGGCGAGATGCCTGACCGCCCCATAATGGTAACGCTACAATTCCGCAACAACACGATTGCCACCACGTTCACGGATAGCGAAGGCAAGTTTTCGTTTTCTGAACTTTCGCCAAATGTCTACCACCTGTTGGTGGACGACGAGAAGTACAGCCCAGCTGACGTGTCGGTGCAAATAAATCCGCTGCTGAGCAGTGTGAATATGGCCCGGATCCACCTTGTCCCCAGGGACAAAGTGGCGACAGCAAAGCCTTCTGCCGGAAGCAATCCCAATATGGTGAACTCGGCCGAATTCACCAAACAGGTACCCAAGTCAGCCCTAAAAGAGTTCAACAAGGGGATGAATGCTGAAAAAGATGGTCGCGTTGACGACGCCATAGCTCATTATCAGAAGGCGGTCAGCCTGGCCCCGGAATTTTACGCCGCGCGAAATAATCTGGGCTCAGCGTATCTGGGTAAATCGCAATTCGCGGCTGCACAGGAACAATTCGAGAGAGTGATTAAGACGAATCCCAGCGACGCAGCCGCATTTTTCAATCTGGGCAACCTGTTCCTTCTGACCCAGAAGTACCAGGATGCAGCCCGGTGGTTAGAAGAAGGTTTGAGTAAGGAGCCCAACAGTTCGCTGGGCCACTTCTTGCTGGGCTCTTTGTATATGCGGACCGGTAATACTGAGCAAGCTGAAAAGGAACTGCAAACCTCGCTGCAGCTTGATCCCAAGATGGTAAAGGCGCATCTTGCCCTGGTGAACTTGTTTCTGCAGCGCGGTCGCCCAACCGACGCCGTAACTGAGCTCAGAATTTTTCTGAAGGCCAGTCCCAACGATCCTTTTGCACCGAAGGCCCGCGAAGTACTGCATAGGCTGGAGAGTAAGACCGCAAAGACCGGAACGGACTGAGGGTTCGAGATTACTGCACCGCGCCAGGAACGAAGCGGCAGTATTTTTCTTCCAGAGTGCAGGCGGTCTGGTATTCCTTCCGTGCCGCGCTGACTTGTCCCATTTTCTGGTGGGCATACGCCAGATTCAGGTAGGCCTCGGCCAGCTTCGGATCCAGTTCGAGCGCTTTCTTATAACTTGCCGCAGCCTTCGCTACCTGGTTGGTCCGGCTATACGATATGCCCAGGAAGTTGTACACCATGGCTTCGCTTACGCCGAGATCGACGGCCCGGCTGAGGTTCCTGGCTGCCTCGGCATAGTTCTGTTGCTGGAAGTATGCCAGCCCCAAGTCGCGGCGGAGTGGTGCGAAATTTCCCTGGATTGAGACCGCCTTCTCGAAGCTCGCGATCGCAGCTTTTTGGTCTGTCTTCGATTCGATGAATCCACGCTCGTACCAGGCGCGGTAGTTCTGCGGATTGAACTTCAGAGCTTTGTCCAGCCAGGCTTTGGCTTCGTCCGATTCGGCCCAGGTTCAGCAAGGCGCGCGCCAGGGCGGCCATGGCCTGGTCGAAGTTGGGATTCAACTCCAGACACTTTTGTAGTTCGGTCGCAGCCTCGTCCCAGGCCTTCCTGCGCAGCGCATTCTCTCCCAGCATGAACGACACGACATACATCTTCGGATCGCTCTCGCGGACCTTCGCCAGCAGCCCCTTGCCGCGATCGATGTCGCCTGCCTGAAAGGCATCGGCTGCCTCCAGAATGGCATTGAACTCCCACAACTTGCTCTTGGGATCGGGCAGGCCTGCCGCTAATGCCTCTGGCGAAACTGGCGAGCGGTAGGCGACGTAGCCCAGCGCCTGCAGTTTTTCCAGTGCGTCCGGACTCAGGCCTGAGGTCCCGGGTTCACCTGGCTTGAATGGATTCTGCCGCAGCAGCGACTGCAGTTTGTCGTCGAAAACGGCGACTGTTGCCGTCTGTTGCGGAGCCAGGTTATTTTTCTCCTGAGGGTCGGCGATCACGTCGTAGAGTTCGCGGGTGGGCGCCTGGATGTAGTGATAGCGGCTGGTCTGCAGTGCATGCAGCGGGCTCCAGCCGAATGAACTGAAGGCGTAAAAACTCTCGCTGTAGGCTGCATCTTCACTTTTGTCTTCCAGAAGGCCAGGATGAGGAAACTGCTTTTGAATCTCATCCTTCATTCCGGCCAGGCGGGTCAGGGTCGGGGCCACCGCGACCGTCTCCACCGGCGCCGCCACGCGGCCGGGTCGGATTCGGCTTCCCGCGGGCGGTTTCACGATCAGCGGAATGTGGACGGTCGAGTTATAGACAAAGAAGCCATGCTCTTTTTCGCCGTGCTCGCCCAGCGATTCTCCGTGATCGCTGAGCACGACGATGGCGGTGCGATCGTAAAGCCGGTTCTGCTTCAGCCAGGCGATCAGACGCCCCAGTTCGTGGTCGGCGTAGGCGATTTCGCCGTCATAGGGATGTGAGCGGTACTGCGTGCGAAAAGGCTCCGGCGGATCGTAAGGACTGTGGGGATCATACAAGTGCAACCAAAAGAAGAACGGCCGTCGCGTGGGCTTCTGCAGCCATGAAATCGCATGGGTGACGCTCTCGCCGGCCTTGCGGTCCACCAGTCCAATGTCCTTGTGTAGAAAGGCCTGGGCTGAGAATGCGTCGTCGTAGAAGTCGAAGCCACGCGACAGCCCCCAGCTGCGGTCCAGCACGAACGCGCTCACCACCGCTCCGGTGGCGTAGCCCTGCTGCTTGAAAACCTGGGCCACGGAGCGGAAGCGAGGGTCGAGAGGCTGCCCGGTAAAGTCCTGCACACCGTTCTGAAAGGGATAAGTACCGGTCAGGATCGCGGCATGCGACGGCCAGGTCAGCGGCACCTGGGAGATGGCGCGCTCGAAGACAATGCCGTCGCGCGCCAGCCCGTCGAGGGTCGGGGTCTTCACGTCAGTCGCGCCGTAACAGCCGAGGTGATCGGCGCGAACCGTGTCAATGGTGATGAGAATCACATTCGGGGACGACCGCCGGGGCGGGGTGGCTGCTTCCAGGCCTTTGGGCAGCGAGACCGCCACGAGGATCAGGAGCAGAAGCGTCGGATGTGGGAGAGTGCTCTTCAATGAAATGTCAGTACAGATACGGAACTATTGCGGCCGTGACTGCGCCTTGCGCATCTCTTCCTCGGCCTCTGCGGTCAGCCCCTTGGCCGACAATGCTTTCGCCAAAGCCGCATGATTGCCGGGGTCCTGCGGCGACAGCTCAACCGCACGCCGCAGCTCGCTGAGCGCATCATCAACCTGGCCCTGGTACAGCAGGATTTCTCCCAACGCGCGATGCCCGGGGGCATACTCAGGCGCAATCGTAACCGAGGAACGAAACGCTCCCGCGGCTTCGGTCATCATCTGCTTCTGCACATAGGCCGCTCCCAGGTTGTAAGCCGCGGAAAAATTACTGGGATCGAGCTCCAGCGCCTTTTTCAGAGTCTCGATAGCATGATCGAAGTCACCTGAGCGTCCATACGACAAACCCAGCTGAAACGTTGCCAGAGCATAGTCCGGGCTGAGTTCGATTACGCGTTTCAGGTGCTCCACAGACTTGGGAAAGTCGCGCATGCGATAGTAGTTCAATCCCAGCAGATAGTGCACAGGCACGGAGTCAGGATCGCTCTTCAGGGCTTGAATAAATTTCTCGGTCGAGGCGGGATAGTCGCCGTGCTGGCTTTCGGCAATCGCGTCTGAAATCAGTTCGTACACCTGGATACGGTCTTTGGGATCGGGCAAGGCACGGTCAGTGATGGTCGGGCTGCCGCCGCCGGAAAATCCGGCATAGCCGAGCGATTTCAGCCGTTCCATCAATGCGGGATCGAGGCCGGTTTTTTCCGCCAGTTCAGGGCCGGCACTGTACTGCTGAATCACTTTGGCCAGGCGGGCCCGCATCTCCTCCCCGACAGCCTTCTTGTCTCCAAACAGATTGCGGGTTTCGCCGGGATCTTTGGTCAGGTCATACAACTCGGGTTTGGGCGCATCGATGAAGTGATAGTTATCAGTCTCGACTCCGCGCAGTTCGCTCCAGTTGAAGTGCAGGCGCGGCAGAAAGGTCTCGGCGTACAGAGTGCGGTCTTCGCCCGGCTCTTTTGCCCTGATGAGAGGGAGCAGGTTTTGACCCTGCACCTGGGCGGGAACATCGATTTTCAATTCCTGCAGCACGGTGGGCATCAGGTCGGCAAGATTCACCAGGCCGGGCACCACCCGGGGAGCCGCCGCGCCCGGCAGATGAATGATGAACGGAACGTGCAGCGTGGCGTTGTAGATGAAGAAGCCATGGGTTTTCTCACCGTGCTCTCCCAGGCTCTCGCCGTGATCGCCGGTGAGAACGATCATGGTGTTCTCATACAGGCCCTTGGACTTCAGGAAGTGAATGAGGCGTCCTACTTGCGAATCCGCGAAGGCGATTTCTCCGTCGTAGGGGCGGTCCTTGTACTCCGCGGCATACGGAGCCGGGGGATGATAGGGATAGTGAGGATCGTACAGGTGCATCCAGAGAAAGAATTTTTTCTGGTAATTCTGGCTGAGCCAGTCCAGGGCCACATCGGCCACCAGGTTGCCGGGACGCTCCATTTCTTCCAGGTTGGATTCCTGAAGGCGATTGAAATCGAAGTGGTCGTAGTAAAAATCGAACCCGCGATTCAGTCCAAAGCGCGAATCAAGCACCGCCGAACCGATCACGGCTCCGGTGACATACCCATTTTCCTTAAGCACGGAAGCCAGGGTAGGCTGGCTCGGGCCCAGTTTGTTGGCGGCGAAATCGTGCATGCCGCTCCGCATGGGATAAGTCCCTGTAAACATTACGGTGTGCGAGGGCAGCGTGACCGGCACTGCCGTGTAGGCACGCGCAAAGCGCGCGCCGTCGCCCGCCAACGCGTCGATGTTCGGAGTGCGAATCTGCTTATATCCGTAGCAGCCGAGATGATCGGCGCGCAGGGTGTCGATCGTGATGACCACCACATTCGGCACCGCTGCCGGCGCCGCGAATGCGGCAGATGACCAGAGCAGCAGGCTGGCGGTCACGAGGACTGCAAGAGACCGGGAGGAAATCATCGGATGGCAAAATTATATCCCAGCAACGCCGCGCTCCCGAACGATCACATGGGCTGATTATGCTAGTCTGAAATGCGTGAGGGCCGCTCGTATCCTGGTCATTTTCTGGTTAGCCTCTGCTGTCCTTGGGGCTGGACAGGCACAGAAAAATGCCGCTAAGCCTGACGTTTTCCTGGTCACCATCGACACCCTCCGCGCCGACCACGTCCACTGCTATGGCTACGAAAACATTCAGACGCCGGCGCTCGACGGGCTGGCGAAAGACGGCATTCGGTTCACCCATGCGTTCACGCCCAGCCCGATCACCAACACTTCGCACACCAGTATCCTGACCGGCCTGCTGCCCAGCAGTCACGGCGTCACTGATTTTGCGGTGCCTCTGGCGGCGGCGCATCCTACTCTCGCCACGCTGCTGAAGACGAACGGCTATCACACCGCGGCTTTCATCGGCGCGGTCATCCTGGACAGCAAAACTCTCGCCCCGGGACTGGATCGCGGCTTCGATTTCTACGACAACTTTCCTGCGCAGTCCAAGACGAAATCGCGCTGGGGTCGTGTAGAGCGGCGAGGTCAGGAGGTCGTGCAGCACGCGGAAGCATGGATGGCCGCGCATCCCGCCGGCCCGCATTTCGTCTGGGTCCATCTCTACGACCCCCATGATCCCTACGAACCGCCTCCTCCTTACTCGCAGACTTACAAAGATCGCCTGTACGACGGCGAGATTGCCTATGCCGATTCCGTCCTGAATAGATTTGTCGGGTATCTGAAGAAGACGGGCCGCTACGACAATGCGCTCATCGTCGTGGTCGGAGATCATGGCGAAGGCCTGGGCGAGCATCACGAGGACACGCACGGAATTTTTCTCTACGATTCCACCACCCACGTGCCCCTCATCATGAAGACGCCCGGCGGCGGCAATCCGGGCAAGATAGTTGACGCCCAGGTGCGAACCACGGACATCCTGCCCACAGTCATCAGCCTCGTGCATGTTGCTCCGCCCGAAGTCCTGGACGGCGAATCGCTGCAGCCTTTCCTGGCCGGTACCAGGAATGAAGATCGCATTGCCATCGGCGAAACCGACTATCCCCTGCGCTTCGGCTGGGCGCCCCTGCGGTCGGTGCGCGCCGGGGGGTTCAAGTTCATCGAGGCGCCGCGGCCGGAGTTATACGACCTGCAGGCCGATCCAGGAGAACTGGCGAACCACTACCAGCCGTCGGATGCAACCGTGCAGAAATTTCGCGGGATGCTGGCGGAGATCAAGGCTGATGCATCCAGCGCCAGCGTCGAACCTGCCCGACCCCAAGGACAAGATTGACGAGCAGAACCTGTTGCACGCGGCCATGATTGCGTCGGATGACAATCGCACCGGCGAAGCGCGGCAGGCGCTGGAAAAGGTCCTGCGACTCGATCCCAAATCGCCCACAGCGCTGCGTCAACTGGGAGAGCTGGAGTTTCACTCCGGAGACTTCGCCCGGGCCGCCGAGCACTTGAAGCAGGCGAGAGAGGTCCGTCCCGAGGACTCGACCGCTGCCTTCTACGAAGGCCAGGCGCGGGAAAAGACCGGCGACTTCGCCGGAGCGCGCGACGCGCTTGAAGCCAGCCTGAAGCTTACTCCCAGCCAGTTTCCGGCACGGCTTCTGCTAGGCCAGGTTTATCTCGCTCTCAAGGACCCCAAGAACGCGGAGGACCAGTTTGAGGCGGCACTGCTATTGCAGCCGAAGAGTGCAGAAGCGCAACTCGGCCTGACCCAGGCGCAGCGTCTGGAGAAGTCAGGCCATTGAGGGGGCCCGCACTCTCGATGTGTCCAAGCTCGGCTCGGGAGGATTTTGGTTTCTCCACCCGCACGCCCAACCCCAGGGCGGATTTTCTCATGCAAGGAAACTACGGCGTTTTCGGAGGCCCGCGCTCAAGCGAGCATGGACGGACATCCTCGGATGGGTAAACCACAGCAAGTGCTTAAACCACGAACGACACGAAGTATCACGAAGGCTTTGTTTTCCAGGGTTTCCTTCGTGTATCTTCGTGCCCTTCGTGGTTCATGGTCTCCAAACTGAACGAACTACCCTCGGATGTATTTACTTGCCAAATTGGCTATAGCGTGATATAATTAAGTAGGGACGTATATCTCCAAGTAAATAAACTCGTCGTGGGGACGGTCGTCCCAGGAGGGCCTATGACCGAGCAGAAAATCCAGATTCCAACCGCTGCAGGAACCACCGAGGGCGTCATCTATTCCCCGGAAGGCCTGGGCCGCTGGCCGGGCGTGATTCACTACACCGACATCGGCGGCATTCGGACTTCCCAGGAAGAAATGGCGCGCCGGCTCTCGGCGGAAGGCTACGTCGTCCTGATGCCCAATGTGTTTTACCGCAGCGGAGGACTGCCGTTGTTCGATTTCCCCAAGAAGTTTGGCGATGAGCGCACCACGAGGCGACTGGCCGAACTCTCCACTCCTCTGACCGCGGAGGCCATCACCTGCGACGCCTCGGACTACGTGGATTTCCTGGCGCGACAGGCTTCAGTCAAAGCCGGCCCGATGGGCGTGGTGGGATACTGTTTCACCGGCAAGATGGCGCTATACACGGCATTTTCACGGCCGGACCGTATAGCAGCGGCGGCGTCATTCCACGCTGGAGGGCTGGCTACCGATGCGCCTGATAGTCCTCACTTCGCTTTGCAGCCGTCCCTGACCGCCCGGCTTTACTTCGGACACGCCACCAACGACAAGAGCATGCCGGCTGAAGCAATCGAGAAACTCAACCGCGCCCTTGAAGCCTGGGGAGGCAAATATGAAAGTGAAGTGTACGAAGGCGCGTACCATAGCTGGACCGTGCCCGACAGTCCGGTTTATAACCAGCCCCAGGCCGATCGGGCGTTTGAGAAGCTGACAAGGCTGTTCGCGGAGACGTTGTAGCGCCGGCGTTCTTGCCGGCTGTCGGTGTGGCGCGGGCGCCCGCGAGAGTTAAGCTCAAGGTCAAAAGCCGCGGGCGAGGGCGCCCGCGCCACAAGCGTTCAGCCTTTTGCGATTTTCTCCAGCTGCTGCAGGTGGTTGAGGTCGTGGCCGGCCATCATTCGCATGACGTGCTCCACGGTTTCCTTGCCGCGTTCCGAGTGCTGGCCGTAGTTCTCCCATAGCTTGCGAGGCACGGAACTGAGCAGCCGCAGATTGTTCTGGCGCAGGGTGCGAAAGGTTTCGAGTGACGTTTTCGGGTCACGGCCGTTATAGCTGAAAGTCTCGGCCCATGCGTCCTGATCGAAGGCCTGGATCGGGGTACCATTGGACGCCAGCATAAGACGCAGGCGAAAGCCGACGACCAACTCCGCGTCCGCCAGATGGGCGAGGATTTCAGCGATGGACCACTTTCCCGGCCCTGGACGCCGGGTCAACTGCTTCTTGCTGAGCCCTCTAGTGAGGGCGGCCAGCTTGCGGGGAGTGGCCTGCTGCAGGCGCAGCGGCTCCTTCCCGCGGCTGTGATTGAGCATGCGTTCGGTGTACTGCTGCGGTGTTTCCTGCATGGCGCTTCTCCTCATAGACGAAACACTGTTTTGTTAAGCCAGCCTTAAAATGCGAAGGGAGCGCCACCAGCGGCGCTCCCTTTCGACTGCGAATTCGTGTGCAATCCGGCAAGGGAAATATACTCCTGGAAAATATCGGCCAGCAACAAGATTCCAGAATGCATCATAGGTGGAAGCTGGTGGCGGTACGGATAAAATGCCGCTTAGAATTTCAAACTTGATGGTTGGGGAGGTTGGCGTGGTCAGACTGCTTAACAGGCTCTCACTTGCTCTGCTGCTCATGGCAGGGACACTGGTCTTGGCGGGTTGTCCTACGCGCACCAGCATCGAAAAAATCAACCGTGACCCCGGGCGCTACGCTGGCCGGGAAGTTGCCATCGGCGGGCGGGTAAGCAATTCGTTCGGGCTGCTCGGCTCCGGCGTATTTCAGGTGGAGGATGGCACAGGTCAGATCTGGGTGTTCAGCCAGAGATACGGCGTGCCCAGCAACGGTGCCAAGGTGGGCGTGAGAGGAACGGTTTCGCAGGGATTCAGTTTTGGGGGGCGCAGCTTCGCCGTCATTCTGAAGGAAACCGAACGTCGTCACTAGCGCAGAACGCGGAGGGGCAGACGCCTCGTCCGCCCGGAGGAGGGCGTCCGGGCCTACGTGGGTGATTTTACGTTTTAACGGCGGAGGTTAGTTTTGACGCGGAGGGTTGGCAACCGACATGGAGTCGGGTTGCTCCTGTGATTCTCTGATTTCCAGTTTCATCTGCCGGAGGTTGGTCGCTTCGGCGGGGTCCATGCCGGCTTTGAGGTCTGATTTCTCCACAAAGTAGCGCCATCCGGCGTGACGATCTTCCGAGCTCTGCCCGGTTTCGAAGTGCTTCACTTTAAGTTCAGCGTTTTCCTTGCCCTTGACCACCAGAACCACCCCTCCGGATTCGTAGGTCCGGATGTTGTGGCGAATTATGGCGTAAGAAGCCTTGATTTCGTCGCGTGTCAGAGACACCCCGTTCCTGGCTGGTGGAAAAACTTGCGTTTGGTTGGTGAGAGCGTGCCCGCTCGTTGGTTTCCGCCGCGGGCACGCTTTTCTATCTAGAGTTTCCGCTCTGCTTACAGCGGACGGACGTTCTCAGCTTGCCAGCCCTTTGGCCCCTTGGTCACATCGAACTCCACACTCTGGCCCTCCTGCAGGCTGCGAAAGCCGCCTGCCTGGATCGCCGAGAAGTGCACAAATACATCTTCGCCACTCTGACGGCTGATAAAGCCGTAGCCTTTGGCGTCGTTAAACCACTTTACTGTTCCTTGTTCTGCCATTTTGTTACTGTTTCCTTTTTAATCGATTTACGCTGTGAGATCGGAGGTACTAAAGGGCGGTTCAAGCTGGTATGCGAGAAGCTGCTCAACAACCGATTCTAATCAAACGCACTCTTAGTTTAGCAGAAAAGTCCAAATTTAGGGGGATAAAATGCTGACGGTCGCCCAAGCAACCAGACTTCGGTAACCGGGTTACCCCGAACCACGTGGGGACAGCCGTCCTCGGCCGGCCGGCGGAGCATCGCACCGCAGGTTCTTTTGCCGAGGCAGACCTTGCCGAGCTGCGCTCGACTGGACAGCCGAGGGCGGCTGTCCCCACGTGGGTCGGGGTAAACGGCGGCTTCCTCAGTATTTTCCTTCACTTCCGCATCGAGCAGGTATAATGCTAAGGCTAGAAGTTACTTAACCACGAAGACACATCGCTAAAATCACCCTGCGCCTTCGCGATTGAGAGGACCTGCTTCTCTGTAGGCGCATCGTTACGCTGCCCCATAGTCCAGTCCTTGACCCGCATGCAGGAGCGCTTCTTTAGCCAGGCAGTGGGATCGGTAGTGGCTCGGCAGGGTTGGACCAGCCTTGAGCGAAGCCTCGGATTGCATGGCTGGGACCGTACGACTCAAGGGAGAAAAAGATGTCGCGATTTAACGGAGACAAGGCCCGATTCAACCGGGAACGGAAACAGAATATTCACCGCCGTCAGCGCACCCGCGAACTGCTGCAGGCGGCCGGACTGAGCGTGAGTAAACCCGAGTCCGGCAAGAAGCCGCGCAGCACTGCGGAAAAACCGGCATCCTGAAATTTGAGTTACACTTTAGCCTGCAACACGAGGAACTATCATGAAGAAGCTGTTTGTTGGCAACATCCCCCACAGCACCACCGAAGCAGAGTTGCGGGCGCTGTTCGAACCCCACGGGGCCATCGAGCAAGTCAGCATCGTGACCGATCGCGACACCGGCCGTTCGCGCGGCTTTGCGTTCGTCGAAATGACCGATTCCGCCGAAGCCGAGAAAGCGATAGCGGCGCTCAATGGCAAAGAACTGGGTGGGCGCGCTTTGAACATTAACGAAGCGCGTCCCAAGACCGACCGCGGTGGCCCGCCCCGCGGCGGCGGCCGCCCTGGCGGCGGTGGTGGACGTCCCGGAGGCGGTGGACGTTCGAGCGGTGGGGGTGGTGGACGTGACGACTATCAGGGCCATGCGCGACAGCCTCGAGAGCCGCGCTGGTAAGGAGCAAGACCGGTAGAGCAGTTTTTACGAACGCCGATCTGCCGGAAAAACGATTTGCCAAAAAAATGTCCCTTGGAGGTGTCTATGTCTGGTCGAGGCCGTTCCAGCTTCACCAAGCGTCAGAAAGAGCGCTCGCGGCAGGAAAAACAACGGGAAAAGGCCGAACGCAAGGTCCAGCGAAAGCTGGAGAAACCGGCAACCGAATCCGACGGGTCTTTCGAAATCTCCGCTGAAGACTTCGCAGCCGCGGCTGAACAACTGGCGCTTCCTAATTCGCACCTGGACGAATAGTCCGGCAATATTCCATTCAAGGCATCAAGGCGCGGCTGCGCAGGCCGCGCTTTTTCAATTGCCGCAGCGTTCTGGCATCCCGCAAAAATGAACCCTTCCACTCCCCGGACAAGTCTAAACACAGCAGTGAGCGTGCCTTCTACCACGAAGCCCAAGCCGGCGATGACAACCGAGCGGTTGCGGAATGTGCTGCCCGCGGTCTGGGAACTGATGCGTCCCCGCCGGGGCCTGCTCGCCCTGGGCTTTGTTCTGATGGTCATCAACCGCGTGTCCGGGCTGGTGCTTCCGTATTCGACCAAATTCCTGATTGACAGCGTCATCGCCAAACATCACGTCGAATTGTTGCGGCGCCTGGTCTCGGTCGTACTGGTGGCCACGTTCATTCAGGGGATCACGTCATTCGCGCTCACGCAATTGTTATCGAAAGCGGCGCAGCGCCTGATCGCGGAACTTCGCCAGAGAGTGCAGGCTCACATCTCGCATCTCCCGGTCGCGTTCTACGATTCCAACAAGACCGGCACACTGGTCTCGCGCATCATGACCGACGTGGAAGGAGTGCGGAACCTGCTGGGGACCGGACTGGTCGATCTGGTGGGCGGACTGCTCACCTCGGGCATTGCGATGGTCGTGCTCTTTCGCATCAGCCCGGCCATGACCATCCTCGCGTTCAGTTTCCTGCTTTGCTTCGCCATTGCACTGAATAAGGCGTTCAGAACGATTCGGCCGATTTTCCGGCAGCGCGGAAAAATCAACGCCGAAGTGACCGGACGCCTGGCGGAATCGCTGGGTGGGGTACGAGTGATCAAGGGATATCACGCGGAGGAGCGCGAGGAGGCGGTCTTTTCGGGCGGCGTGCGCCGGTTGCTGGACAACGTGATGAAAACCCTGACCGCCACGTCGGTCATGAGCCTTTCCGCCAGCCTGCTCATGGGCGTGGTGGGCGCGATCATCATGTACATGGGCGCGCACCAGATCATGGCCGGCACGCTGACCATCGGCAGTTTTTTTACCTACACGCTTTTTCTCGGGTTCCTGGTTGCGCCCATCGTCCAGATCGTAAACATCGGGACACAGATCACAGAGGCTCTGGCCGGCCTGGAACGAACCCAGGAAATTCTCCACGAGCGGCCCGAAGACCAGGATCCCAAGCGCGCCGTGACCCTGGACGACATCTACGGCAAGGTGGAATTTGACCACGTGAGCTTCAGCTACGATGGCAGTCGCATGGTATTGCGCGATGTGGATTTTCAGGCTGAACCGGGAACGGTGACGGCGCTGGTCGGCTCGTCGGGCTCGGGCAAATCAACGATTATCGGGTTGATTTCAGCGTTTTATGTGCCTACTGAGGGCAGAGTGCTGGTCGATGGGGTCGATCTCAGCACGGTGCGCCTTGATTCCTATCGCACTCGCCTGGGAGTGGTGCTGCAGGAATCTTTCTTGTTTGACGGAACCATCCGGGAGAATGTTGCATTCTCGCGCCCACAGGCCAGCGAGGAAGAAATCATGCGCGCCTGCCACATCGCGCGAGTGGACGAATTCGCGGAAAGCTTTCCGGATAAATACGACACCATCGTCGGCGAACGTGGAGTGAAGCTTTCCGGAGGACAGCGCCAGAGAATTTCGATTGCCCGCGCCATTCTGGCCGAGCCGCGCGTTTTGATCCTCGATGAAGCGACTTCGAGCCTCGACTCCGAATCTGAGGAGATGATCCAGCACGGACTTTCATATCTTATGCAGGGGCGCACCACATTCGTGATTGCCCACCGGCTATCCACCATCCGCCGGGCCGACCAGATCCTGGTGGTCGAGCAGGGCCAGATCGTCGAGCGCGGCACTCACGAGGAACTGTACGCGCTGCAGGGCCGTTACTTCGATCTCTACACCAAGCAACAGGGTCTGCAGAATAATTTGTTCCTGGCGCCGGGCGAGGGCGATACGGCGGTGCCGGCCGAAGAAGGAGTCCCCACCAAAAATGGCGAGCGGGACGTCAGTTCCGCCGACGCCTTGCGTCTAATAAGAGGAGAGGTCCGCTGATTAATATCTCTGTCATCCCGACCGGAGCGAAGCGCAGCGAGCACAGTGGAGGGACCTGCTGTTTTGTGCTTCGAACCACAGAGGACACCGAGGACACAGAGATACGCCGCACCATAAATGACCCTGAACTCCAAATCATCCGGCAGCCCGAACGGCACACCCGCCATCCGCATCGTCGATCTGTGCCGCCATTACCAGATGGGCGAGGCGCTGATACGCGCGGTGGACGGCGTGTCGCTGCAAATTCAGCCGGGAGAATTCGTCGCGTTGCTGGGCAGTTCCGGGTCAGGCAAGTCTTCCCTGCTGAACCTCATCGCCGGCCTTGACCGGCCGACTTCAGGAGCAGTCATCGTGGAGGACCGCGACCTGGCCCAACTTTCGCGCGAGGAGTTGGCCAAGCATCGCCTGCGCACCGTCGGCATGGTCTTTCAATCGTTCAACCTGGTTTCACGAATGACCCTGGCGGAAAATGTCGATCTGCCGCTTCGTTTTGCCGAAGTGGACCGCGGCCAGCGCCAGGCGCTCACCCGTCAGGCGCTGGAACGCGTCGGGTTGGGAGCCCGCATGACCCACCGGCCCAGCGAACTTTCCGGTGGCGAACAGCAGCGGGCGGCGCTGGCCCGCGCATTGATCAATCAGCCCAAGCTTCTGCTGGCGGATGAACCCACCGGCAATCTCGACAGCCATACCGGCACCGAGATTATGAATTTCATCCGCGAATTCAACCAGTCTTTGGGAATGACCATCGTGATGGTGACTCACGAGCGGGCCCTGGCCGAGCGCTACGCCGGGCGCATGATCCTGCTGGCTGATGGGAAACTGGTGGACGATCGTCCAAATGATGAAAAGCAATAGCGAGAAAAATCTCGAGGGTGCCACTCGATGAAGACTTACGATCTCTCCGAGCTTGCCTTGCGCAATCTGCGCGAGTCGTCGCTGCGCAATTCCCTGACTACAATTGGCATCTCGGTCGGAGTGGCGTCACTGGTGGCCATGCTTTCACTCGGCATTGGCCTGCAAAAGCTGGCCACCCGGCACCTGGCCAAGTCCGGCCTTTTCGATACCGTGGTCGTGACCTCGCGCCGCGAGTTGCGTGGCTTCAATCGCAACGAGGAGAGAAACACCGCCTCCGCCGCCGAAAGCCGCACCCTGGATGAACCGGCCCGCCAGGAGATCGAACGCCTGCCTGACGTGCTGGAGGCTTATCCGGACATCCGTTTCATTACTGAACTCAGCTATCAGGACAAGCCCCACCTGACCATGGTGTCGGGCATTCCGGATTCGGCGCGATCGAACGACGCCTTCACTGGAATCCCGGGCAGTTTTTTCTCTTCTGAAACTGCGCCTGAGGTCATTCTGCAAAAATCGTTTGCCCTGGAACTGCTGGGCAAGACGCCACCGCCCGGCCATGAAGACGATGTTCCGGTTAGCGAATTGGCCAAGCCGCTTTTAGGGCAGGAGCTGATCATGCGCTACGCGCAGCGGGTTTCCGCGCCAGAGTCGGCTGCGGAAAACACTCCCGCGAAATCCGGAGCAGCGACTGAATCCGAATCCGACGCGGCCTATTCCGTAATCTCGCGCGAGCAGAAGCTGAAAATTGTAGGCATCTCCGATCTGGACCCTGACAGCATGCGAGGCGCCGCCCGGGCGCGAGTCTTCCTGCCTTTGAAGCTGGCCCAGGACCTGCGCGTCATGCAGCCTTCCGATGTGCGCGACAGCATGCGCGGCTTCAGCAAGCAGCCCAGCTATTCCACGGTGAGCGTGCGGGTAAAGAATCCCAAGAACGTGGAAGCGGTCGAGCAGGCCATCAAGAAATTGGGGTTCAACACTTTTTCGATACTCGACGCCACCCGCAGCCTGCGGCAATTCTTTGCCGTGCTCGATCTGTTCCTGGGAATTTTTGGCAGCCTGGCGCTGGCCGTGGCTTCAATCGGCATCGTGAATACCCTGGTCATGGCCATCCTGGAGCGGCGCCGCGAGATCGGAATCATGAAGGCCATCGGCGCCAGCGACAGCGATGTAAAGAAACTTTTCTTCGCCGAGGCCGGAGCCATGGGCCTGCTGGGCGGGGTAGTGGGAGTGGCGCTGGGTTGGGCCATCGGCCATGTCATCAACCTGGGGACGAATATTTACCTGAAGCGCCAGGCGCTTCCGCCCGAAAGTTTCTGGTCGGTGCCGTGGTGGCTGGTGGGGCAGCCATCGTTTTTGCCTTTATCGTCAGCCTGGTTTCGGGCCTTTATCCGGCTGCGCGCGCGGCTCGGCTCGATCCCGTACAGGCGCTGCGCTACGAGTAAACTGAAATCCATGCTTCGATTTCGCCGGCCCCTGCTCGCGCTGACCATCCTGCTTCCGCTGGCGGCGAACGCGCAAAGCCGCACCGACTGCAACGTCATCAACAGCCGCATCCTCAAACAGGCGGTCCATTACTGTGTGCAATTGCCGCCGGACTATGACGCCAAGGATTCCACGCCACGGCGCTATCCGGTCCTTTACTTCCTCCACGGCCTGGGACAAAACGAGCAGACCCTGTTCAGCACCGGGGGATGGAGCGTGATCGATGACCTGCGTCGCCAGCACAAGATCGCAGACTTTCTGGTGGTGGCGCCGGAGGGAAAGCGCAGTTTCTATATCAACTCGCCCGGCAATAAGCTCCGCTACAGCGATTTCTTCCTTCAGGAGTTCATGCCTTACATCGAAAGCAAATATCGCGTCCGCCCGGGACGGAGAGGCCGGGCCATCACCGGCATCTCCATGGGAGGGTACGGGGCGCTGCGCTTTGCATTTGCCCATCCCGAACTGTTTTCCGCCGTCAGCGCGCAAAGCGCTGCCCTGATCACGCAGACTCCGCAAGAGCTTTCGGATGCCGGGCGCTCGGGTACGCCTCTGGGGCGGGTCATGGGACCGGCATTCGGCGAGCCCATCAACCCGGCGCATTGGCAGCAGAACAATATTTTTCTGCTCGCCAGAAAGAACCGCTTGGGGCTGAGAAATCTTGCCATCTACTTCAATTGCGGCCAGCAGGATGACTTCGGATTCGAGGACGGCGCCGCCGCCTTGCACCGCCAATTGCAGGCGGAAGGCGTGGAGCACGAATATCACTCCTACCCCGGCGACCATAGCCTGACCTATTTCCTGTCTCACATGAGCGAAATTATGGAGTTTCACTCCCGCGCGTTTGCGCGGCCATAAGTCTGCTTTGCGTTCTTTGCGGCCTTCCTTTGCGTCCTTTGCGGTTAAGATCTTTAGCGCTCCTGGTAAGGTCAAAAGCCTTTACCGCAAAGGACGCAAAGAAAGGACGCAAAGATCGCAAAAAAGCAAACGCCGGGCAACCTGACACTCATGATTTCATGGGATCATCCACGCCAGTTGTCGCCTTTTGCCCTTTATGACATCCTTCTGGACGGATCAGGCGTCCCTCTGCCTGACGAGGTGATCCATGGCGTGCAGCCCAGAGATACTGAGACGCGTTCCCCTGTTTGCCCTGCTGGACGACGACGAGACCGCGGTTTTGGCGGGACAGGTCGAAGTCAAGACCTTTACTCCGCGCCAGCGTATCTGGAAAATCGGCGACCCGGGCGGGCGAGCCTATGTGATGATATCCGGCGCGGTCCGGGTCACGACCGTGGATGAGGACCATCAGGAAGTCGTGGTCGATCAACCGGCCGAAGGCGAGTTCTTTGGCTTCGCTTCCATGCTGGAGCAGACGCCGCACCAGACCGAGGCGGTCGCCGTCTCAGAAACCGTGTGCCTGGAAGTGGACCGCGACGATATCGCCACTCTGCTGCAGCGCAAACCGCATGCCGGAATGGACATGTTGACCGTGCTGGGCCGCCAGTTTCACGCCTCGCAGCAACTGGTGCGGGTGCGCGCCAGCCGCAATCCCAACGACATCATCGAGGAGGACATGACCTTCGGCGAGCGCATCGCCGATCGCGTGGCCAGCTTCGGCGGCTCGTGGACATTCATCATCACCTTCGCCCTGGCCATCACCGGCTACACCGCCATGAATATCGTGTTGCGCGGAAAGGCCTGGGACCCCTATCCCTTTATTCTGCTCAACCTGTTCCTCTCCATGCTGGCCGCCATTCAGGCGCCGGTCATCATGATGAGCCAGAACCGGCAGGACACCAAGGACCGCCTGCGCGGCGAGCTCGATTACGATGTCAACCGCCGCGCGGAGTCCGAAATTCAAGGCCTGGCCCGCAAGCTGAATTTGTTGGGAGAAAAGATCGGCGACGTCGAAGATTTGATCCGTCAAAAGACCACGTAGGGACGGACGCACTCGTCCGTCCAGCGGAGCGAAGCTCCGCTTTTTTTGAAGGCGCAACGTTTCTTTCGCCCCGTTGGGGCTCGCATGACTTCGCCAGCTGACCCCGGGCTTACGCCCGGGGCTGGATTCTTGCGCCGCTTCGCGGCTTGGACTGGCGCCAGGCAGCATTCGCGCAGAACGAACTACACCGCCTCCGGAGCGGCAGCAGCAACCTCAAACTCTACCTGCTGCTTTCCTAACACAGGATGCGTGGCAGTAAGCCTGACGGTCCCGGCCTGCTCTTTGGCTCGAATCCAAACCGCGCCGGTTCCGCCGATCAAGGCGAACGGATTGTCCCCGATAAGTTCGGCGGGGCCTTCCAGTTCGAACTTGACGGCGTCGTTGGCAAATGGGCGGATGGCGTCAAACTCGTCGGTCACGCGCAGCACGACCCGGGTGGTGTCGGCGCCATCCGCAATCAGGCTTTTGTCGTCGGGCAACAGGGTAAATTTCTGGTCGATGTCCCTTGCCGGAATATTTCTTCACGATGACCTGTTTACCCTGAATGTAGCCCTCGAGACGCAGGTCTCCCCATTTGTGAAAGAGTTCGCCCAGTTCGACGACAAACGGGGCGTAACGAAGGTGGGCAAATTGCTTGCGGTCAGGATCGACCGTGGCCACCAGTTCGTCCGCGATGTAGAGTTTTATCTGGTCGCAGTTGGAGCACATGACTGCGTTCGAGAATCCGATGGAGGCATCGCCCCGCGCCCAGTGGAAGGCCGGCTCCAGCACGATCTCTTCGGCGGGATCGCATTGTGACTTGTAGAATCCAGCCGCCGGCTTGGGCTCGCGGAAGATGTCGGTGACGCCGTGATAGCAGATGCGATCGCCGGAGCCAAAATCGCCGTGCGTGTTGTAGTCGAAGGCGCACCAGCCAATGCCGCCGGCGTATTGCGGGTTCGAAGCCAGCTGGTCGTGGATGCGGGCGTGGCGCAGCGTATGTTCGGTTAACCGTTCCACCTGGTCGATGGTTTTGGTGGGATAGGTGTGCCCGACGAACTCGGTGTTCAGATAGCGCGAGTGATTGGGCGGCTTCAGGGGAAAACCGAAGTCGTTCATGGTGAACACGTCTTCGAGGAATTCCGATTCCTGAAAATAGCGGATGCCGCCGGTCTGCCTTGTGGGGTCCAGTTTGTGGGCCAGCGCATTGGTGCGAACGTAGAAATCGTGATCGTCCTTCGACTCGTTAATGCGCACCCCCCACAGGATGATGGAAGGATGGTTCCAGTCGCGGCGAATCATGCGGCCCACGTTGTCGATCGATATCAGTTTCCAGGGTTCGTCGCCGATGTGCTGCCAGCCGGGAATTTCCTCGAGCACCAGCAATCCGATTTCGTCGCAGGCATCGAGAAAGTGGCGCGATTGCGGATAGTGCGAGGTGCGCACGATATTGCACCTCAGCTTGTGGCGGAGAATGTGCGCGTCCCGGCGCTGGGCGCGGCCCGGCATGGCCTGGCCGACGAAGGGAAAGGTCTGATGGCGGTCCAACCCGCGCAGCTTGATCACTTTGCCATTGAGTTCGAAGCCGTGATCGGTGAATTGCGCTTCGCGAAAACCGATGGTGCGCGAGACTTCGTCCACCGCCTGCGTCCCGCGCAGCAGACGGACCTGTACGCTATAGAGATTCGGATGCGTCAAGGTCCCATAGCTTGATGGCGCCAAGTTTGTCCAGGTGGACGGTGTAGGCAGCGGGTTCGGTTGCGGCTTGGGCGGCAGGAATCTTCTGCGTGCCCTTGGCCAGCACGCGATCGCCGTCGCGGAGACTGACTTCGAGGGTCAGCGCATCTCGCGATGCCTCCGTGCGCTGGATGTAGCAATCCACATCCAGGCTGGGGTGATCGGTCAAGACGTCCTTTGTCCTGGCAAAAACATTTTCGATGAATGTCGCCGGAACGATGCGAAGAGAGACTTCGCGGTAAAGGCCGCCGAAGGTCAGGTAGTCAATCTGGTAGCCGAAGGGAGGAATGTCAGGGCGCTCGCTGGAATCAAGGTCCACCGCGAGCACGTTCTCGCCATCAAAATCGAGGTGCGGAGTGAGGTCAAAGGAAAAAGGCGTGTATCCGCCCTTGTATTCGCCCAGGCGCTGGCCGTTGATCCAGACGGTGGAAGCGGTCATGGCCCCTTCGAAATCCACGAAGACGCGCTTGCCCCGGGCCTCGGCGGGAAGCTTGAAGCGGCGGCGGTAGCTGGAGACGAACTCATAGCTTTTTTCGTCAAAGCTGTGCCAGGGCAGGCGAATGTTGGTATGAGGAATTACGACGCGCTCGTATCCGGAGTCGTCAAAATCGCGGGCGTGCGCCCCTTCCGCCACGGTGCGGCTGAAACGCCAGTTGCGATTCATGGGCAGAACCAGGCGTCCCGGGGTGGTATTGGCCTCCGCCGCGGCATTGGCTAAAGCCGAATGGGCGATGCTGGCACCGGCGATGAACGTGCCGGTAGTCTTGAGAAAGTTGCGTCGGTCCATGGTTTCCCCTCGAGGCAGCCTGTGGAATGATTGCGGGGTGCATTATCTAATATTGGGCCGTTCCTGTAAACGCTTACACGCGGGGAATCTGTGTGGGTCAGACACTCCTGATTCCTTTGACCGGCAATTTGCTAAGTTGCCTCAGTTTGAAATCTCCTTATCCACTGGCGTCATCTGAACGGCCTTCAGGCCGTGAAGGATCTGGCGTGAAGCAGATACACCCCTTTGCCCCGGCGTTGCCGCCGATGCACGCCAGATCCTTCGGGACTGAAGTCCTCGAATTCCTTTGGACCGGCAATCATTGCTAAAATAGGACTCTCCTCTCGAGACGTCCCTCGTGGACATGCATGAACATTAAGGAAGTCGCGAAACGGGCGAAGGTCTCAACCGCCACGGTTTCGCGCACCATCAACGATTCCGAGAAGGTCAGGCCCGGCACGGCGGCGCGCGTGCGCCAGGCCATCGAAGAGCTGAACTTCTATCCCAACACCCACGCCCGCACCCTGGTTTCAGGAAGAAGCCGGATGCTGGGACTGATCATTTCCGACATCACCAACCCTTTTTTCCCCGAACTGGTGAAGAGTTTTGAAGATCAGGCGGTGGAGCGCGGCCAGGAAGTCATCATCGGGAACACCGATTACAACCCCAAGCGGATGGCGGGATGCATCCGGCGCATGGTGGAGCGCAAAGTCGATGGCGTGGCCATCATGACTTCTGAAGCCGACCCCGCGCTGGTGACCGAACTGACCCGCCGCAACATTCCTACTGTGTTCATGGACACCGGCAAGACTGGTCTGCACAGCGCCAACATTCGCATCGATTACGCCCAGGGCATTCACGAGGCCATGCAGCATCTTTTTTCGCTCAACCATCGACGAATCGCCTTCATCGCGGGCCCCATGAACCTGGAATCGGCCCGCATGCGGCGCGACGCTTACCTCTCGGGGCTGAAGTCCAGAGGACTCTCCGAAAAGGCGATGATCGAAAAAGGAGACCACCGGATCGAAGGCGGCGCCATGGCCATGAGAAGCCTGCTGAAATTACCGCAGCGCCCCACCGCGGTCATCACCTCGAACGACCTTACCGCAATCGGGGCGCTGGGTGCGATCCTGCACGCCGGATTGAAAGTTCCGGAAGACATATCGCTGATCGGCTTCGACGATATTTCGTTCGCGCATCTCACCCAACCGCCGCTGACCACCGTGATCCTGTCGCGAACCCAGCTGGCCGTCACCGCGTTTGCGGCGCTCGAGGCCCTCATCCGAAAAGACGAGGGGCCGCATGTCGATTACTCAATTCCGACCCACCTGGTGATGCGCGGTTCCACCCGCGCCATCTAGAGCTCCATTGTCATCCTGAGCGAAGTAGCTGCTTCGCCAGGCGAAGCAGCCACGCAGTCGAAGGACCCCTGTAGTCAAGCAGCGGCCTGTGTATTGGGCATTCCTCACTGAGGAAGATAACTTGGGCGAGAGAGTTTCCCTTAGCTTCAACGCCGATTACTGTGCTAATCCGCGCTGGCGCCGTTGGCCGCCGAGCACACATAAACATCAGGCTTGATCCCGGTGGCGGCCTGATATCGCTCCGAGATCTGCGCGGAAAATCTGGAAGCATCGTCGCTCTTCACCAGGTTCACGGTGCAGCCGCCGAAGCCGCCGCCGGTCATGCGTCCGCCGCAGTAGCCAGCGAGCGACTCCGCAATTTCGACCATGATGTCCAGCTCCCGGCAACTGACTTCAAAGAGATCGCGGAGGCTGCGATGCGATTCGCGCATCAGGCTTCCAAATCGGCCTACATCGCCGGCTGCCAGGTACTTGGCGCCTTCCAGCACCCGCTGGTTCTCCGAGACCACGTGCAGACAGCGCTTGTAGATGGTGGCTGGCATCCCGGCGCTGTGTTGCTCGAGCTGCTCCACGGAAATGTCTCTCAGAGCACGAGCATTGGGATACCACTCGCTCAGAATCTGCACTCCCTCATCGCATTCGTCACGGCGCTGATTGTAGGAACCGCTGGCGTGTTCGTGCTTCACCATGGTGTTGCAGATCACCAGCCGAACGTTCTCCGGGATGGGAATCAACTTGTACTCCAGAGAGCGGCAGTCGAGCAGCAAGGCATGACCAGCGCGGCCGAGACAGGAAACAAACTGGTCCATGATGCCGACCCGCGCGCCGATAAATACGTTTTCCGCTCTCTGGCATAACTTTGCGACTTCAGGCAGTGAAAGCCGCGCGCCATTGAGGCTCATCAGGGCGAGCGCGCTGGCCACTTCAATCGCGGCCGAGGAACTGAGGCCCGCGCCGATGGGCACTTCACCGCGAACCAGCAGGCTGGCGCCCGGAGTCGGATGCCCGATCTCAGCCAGCATCACCGCAATACCCAGAACGTAGTCTGACCATGCGCCCTTGCCGTGGCTGGGCAGGTTATCCAGATCGAATTCAAATTGCTGGGAAAATTCTTCCGATCGAACTACCAGCTTGCGGTCGCTGCGGGGGGAAATGGCCACGCGGGTGGAGAAACCGATGGCACAGGGCATTACGAAGCCGTCGTTGTAATCGGTGTGTTCGCCCAACAGATTGACGCGGCCCGGGGCGCAGAAGATTCGAGGCGGCGACCCAAAGGCCTTCTCAAAATGTTGAGCTAATTCTGCCGACTTCATATCGTTCCGAACAAGGCCAAGGCTAAGCGAAAAACAAGGCGTGAAATCCGGGATGGGAGTATGAAATACTGCATATGTAAGCGATTACAAGAAAACACAATAGGCGGCCTGACCGCTTCCTGTCAAACCCCTTTTATTCACTGATTTTCCAGTCGGCGCCCAGCTTTCGGGTACATTGTAACTCAAGGGTCGGAGGCACGTTATTGAAGCTTACCGAAGATCCACATCGCAGATTCAACCCTCTGACCGGCGAGTGGTTACTGGTATCTCCGCACCGCGCCGGACGGCCCTGGCAGGGACAACTGGAGAAGGTCTCCAGCCAGGCTGAACCCGAATATGACCCCACCTGCTACCTTTGCCCGGGCAATGCCCGGGTTGGGGGCGTGCTCAATCCGCGCTACACCGGCACCTTTGTCTTTGACAACGATTTCGCCGCGCTCAAGCCGACAGTTCGCGACGACCGCCTGGACATCGAAAACCGGGGGCTGCTGATCGCGGAGGGCGAACCCGGGCTGTGCCGGGTAATCTGCTTCTCCCCCCGCCACAACCTGACCCTGGCCACCATGTCGCCGAAGGACATCGCAGGCGTGATCCAGACCTGGACTGCCCAATTCCGGGAGCTGGGCACGATGCCATATATCAACCACGTGCAGATATTCGAGAATCGTGGCGCAATGATGGGAGCCAGTAACCCTCATCCCCACTGCCAGATATGGGCCACTCATTCTGTTCCCGACATTCCGGGAAAAGAGCTGGCCTGCCAGGCCAGCTATTTTGAGAGACATAACACATGTTTACTGTGTGATTACGTTCATCTGGAGGACCAGCAAAAAGTTCGCCTGGTCTGCCAGAACGAGGGCTTCGTGGCCCTGGTGCCTTTCTGGGCGGTCTGGCCGTTCGAAGTCATGGTGTGCAGCCGCCGCCATCTGGGATCGTTTTCCGAGTTTACCGAGCAAGAGGTCGGCCTGCTGGCTGAGGTGCTGCGGCAGGTAACCTCAACCTACGACAAGGTTTTTGACGTACCCTTCCCGTATTCCATGGGTTTTCATCAATCGCCCACGGACGGCAACCCGCACCATGAATGGCACTTTCACGCCCACTTCTATCCTCCGTTGCTGCGCTCGGCGACCATTCGAAAATTCATGGTGGGATTTGAAATGCTGGGCATGCCGCAACGGGACATCACGCCGGAAAGCGCAGCGGCGCATTTGAAATCGTTAACCAAGAAGGTGTCACCCTGAGCGGAGGGCTGCTTCGCTTTGCGAAGCAGCTGCGTAGTCGAAAGACCCCTATGAGCGCAGTCGCTGTTCGTACATCGCCGCAGCGTGGGGCAATTCTCAGTGCAAGGAAACGGGTGATTGCCGGGGGTAGGGGTCCTTCGACTCCGTTTGTCCGTTCGCAAGCGAACGGACAAACTGCGCTCAGGATGACAGTTGGTTTTGAGGTAGCTCGAATCAGCGGGTAAAACTCGTTGACACAGGCGCGGCAAGCCTGCAATCGTTTACACCGTTTGCCTGAAGGCAGCGGTTTTCATTTCAGCTCACGATTCACGAAGGAGAACTATTCATGTTGAGGACCATCGATTGGACCATCATGATCGTGTATTTCGTCTTCGTGCTCGGAATCGGAGCGGTCCTTAAGCGCTATGTAAAGACCAGCACGGATTTCTTTCTGGCCGGGCGCTCCATCCCCGCCTGGGTTGCCGGGCTGGCCTTTCTTTCCGCCAATCTGGGGGCGCAGGAAGTGATTGGGATGGGCGCTTCGGGGGCCAAGTACGGCATCGCGACCAGCCATTTTTACTGGATCGGCGCCATTCCGGCGATGGTCTTCGTGGGCGTGTTCATGATGCCTTTCTACTACGGCTCGCGGGCACGCTCGGTGCCGGAATATCTCCGCCTGCGCTTTGATGAAAAGACCCGCGGCCTCAACGCGGTTTCGTTCGCCATCATGACTCTTTTTTCTTCCGGCATTTCCATGTATGCCATGGCGAAGCTGATTCAGATCCTGCACATTTTCGACGCGCCTTTTGCCTGGCTGGGCCTGCCTCAGACCTGGATATTTCACTTCTCCCTGGTGATTTCAGCGCTGGTGGTTCTGGGATACATCCTGCTGGGAGGATTGACCAGCGCCATCTACAACGAAGTCGTCCAGTTTTTCCTGATTGTCGCCGGGTTCCTTCCGCTGGTCTGGCTGGGCCTGAAGAACATTGGCGGCTGGCACGGGCTCACGGCCAATCTGGATCCCACATACACGCACTCATGGCTGGGCATGACCAATCCGCACACCAACCGCCTGGGAGTGGAATGGTTCGGCCTGACCATGGGGCTTGGCTTCGTGCTCTCGTTTGGATACTGGTGCACCGACTTTCTGGTCATCCAGCGGGCCATGGCGGCGAACTCGATGAATTCGGCACGCTGCACGC
The DNA here is from genome assembly GCA_963699935.1 of Terriglobia bacterium. Lineage (GTDB taxonomy): Bacteria > Acidobacteriota > Terriglobia > Terriglobales > Acidobacteriaceae > JAIQFF01. The sequence goes on along the minus strand of CAVOVU010000002.1, from coordinate 531,584 downwards.
CGTTGATCGCGGCCTTCCCCAAGATGCTTTTCCCGGTCCTGGTCATTCTGCCGGGATTGATCGCAATTGCTCTGCCTACGCAGAATCTGTCCAACCTGGCGGGCGCACATGGCGCCACCACCATTCAGGGACGAGGATTGATTCCGGCGAAGTTGGATGCCTCAGGGCAGCCGCTCCGAGACCGGGACGGCACCGTGGAACTCGATTACGACCTGGCCACTCCCAACATGCTGCTGCATTACTTCCCTACTGGAATCCTGGGCCTTGGCCTGACCGCGCTGCTGGCCAGCTTCATGTCCGGCATGGCGGGAAACGTGACTGCATTCAATACGGTGTGGACGTACGACATTTACCAGTCCTACATAAATAAGAAAGCCAGCGACGAACACTATCTATGGATGGGCCGCATGGCCACCATCTTCGGCATAGCGCTGTCCATCGCGACGGCGTACATGGCAACGCGCTTCAACAACATCATGGACATGCTGCAACTGGTGTTCGCTTTCGTGAATGCTCCGCTGTTTGCGACTTTCCTGCTGGGCATGTTCTGGAAGCGGACCACCGGCCACGGCGCCTTCAGCGGCCTGCTGGGAGGCACGCTGGCTGCGGCGTTGCACCACGCCGTGACTTTGCCTCAGGGAGGCGTCCCTGGCGTGAAGGGGGGATGGATCGCCGCCATGCACATTTATCCCAGTGAGATGGCGCAGAATTTCTGGACCGCCATCTATGCCTGGACCACCTGCTTCGTGATCACGATCGTGGTCAGCCTGCTGACCCGGGCGCACGACGAGAAGGAACTCACGGGCCTGGTGTACTCGCTGACCGAACGCCCCACCCAGCAGGGCCTGAGTTGGTATCAGCGGCCCGCGGTGCTGGCTGTGGTGGTGCTGGCGGCCACCGCCTTGCTGAATATTATTTTCCGATAGGAGATAAAGATGGGACTCGACATCCGGCTGCCCATTGGTTTTCTGTTCACCATTTTTGGGATCTTGCTGATCGCCTTTGGAGCGCTAAGCGACAAAGCTATTTATGAACGCTCGCTCGGCATCAACATCAACCTGGAGTGGGGAATCGTCATGCTGCTGTTTGGCGCGCTGATGCTCTTCCTGGGCCGGCGCGGAACCAAAATCTGAGCTGAGCGGACGTCGGACCGCGGACGTCAGACTTCGGGCGTCGGACTTCGGACTGCGGACTTCAGATCTCAGAGAGCGGCTAAGGCATCACTTTCAGCAAACATCAGGAGTCATCATGCGCACCATTCGATGGTCACGGGGTATAGAATTCGCGCTCTTTGGGGTTGTTGCTGCTGTTCTTCTGCTAACGCTCACTCTCAGCGCGCAAACATCCCCTCCTCCGCCCATCATGTTGGGGACCGCGTGGTATCCGGAACAATGGCCGGAGTCGCGCTGGGACGCCGACCTCACGCTGATGCAGCAGGCCGGAATCCACATGGTGCGCGTGGGCGAGTTTGCCTGGAGCCGCATGGAACCCGAGCGAAGGCCAGTATGATCTGGACTGGCTGGACCGCGCCGTCGCCGCCGCCGCGAAGCACGGCATCTACACCGTAGTAGGCACTCCGACCGCTGCCCCGCCGGCCTGGCTTACGCAGAAATATCCCGAGACTCTGCGGGTCGATGAAGAAGGCCACCGCGCCGAGCATGGCAATCGGCAGCAGTTCAACTTCGCCAACGCAAAGTACCGCGAACTGGCCCGCAAAATCGCCGAACAGCTGGCGAAACGCTTTGGCCACAATCCTTATGTACTGGGCTGGCAAATCGATAACGAGTATTCCGACATTTCTTTCGATCCCGATACCAAGTCACAATTCCAGCAATGGCTCAAGGCGCGTTACGTCACTCTCGACAACCTGAATGCGCGCTGGACCACTTCCTACTGGAGCGAAACAATTTTTGACTGGAGCCAGATTCCGATTCAGACGCAATACGGCAATCCCGGGCTGCTGCTGGCCTGGAAGCGATTCGTCAGCGATACCTGGCGCAGCTATCAGAAGAATCAACTGGAGGTCATTCGCGCCAATTCCGATCCCAGGCAATTCATCACCACGAACACGATGGGCTGGTTTGACGGCTTCGATCACTACGTGGTCGAGAAAGATCTCGACCTCGCTTCATGGGATGACTACGTCGGCCAGGGACATCTCGACCCCGCCAGGAACGGCTTCGCCCACGACCTGACTCGCGGATTCAAAGGCAAGAATTTCTGGGTCATGGAGACCCAACCCGGCTCGGTAAACTGGGCCCCGGTCAACAACTCGCTCGATAAGGGAGAAGTCCGGGCAATGGCCTGGCATGCGGTGGGACACGGCGCGGACGTGGTCAGCTACTGGCAGTGGCGCAGCGCCTTGAATGGCCAGGAGGAATATCACGGCACGCTGGTGGGAGCGGACGGAACACCTGTGCCCTTGTATGCGGAAGCGCAGCAGATTGGCCGGGAGTTCGCCAAGGCGGGTCCGGCGCTGGCGGGAACGTCGGTCAAATCCGAAGTTGCGATGCTGCATTCTTACGACAGCCGCTGGGCCATCGACTGGCAGCGTCACAATAAGAATTACGATCCAGCGGCAGAATTAGTCAGCTACTACGGGCCGCTGCGCGCGGTGTGCCAGTCTATCGATGTCGTCGAACCCGTGGCGCCGCTAGGTCAATACAAACTGGTTGTGGCTCCGGGACTGAACGTGCTTTCAGATGCAGCGGCGAAGAATCTTATCGCCTATGTGCGCGGGGGCGGGCACCTGGTGCTGGGCCAGCGCTCGGCGATGAAAGACGAAGACAACGGTCTGCAGCCGCAACGCCAGCCCGGGCCGCTCGCCGACCTGCTGGGTGGACGGGTTGAGCAGTATTACGCGCTGCTCGAGCCGGTTGCGATCGAAGGAAAATTCGGCTCCGGGCAAGGCAAACTATGGGCTGAGCTGCTGAGTGCGAATGATAAAGACACCGAGGTGCTCGAGACCTACGGCAAGAGCAACGGCTGGCTCGATGGCAAGCCCGCGGCCATCACGCGCAAAGTCGGAAAAGGCCGGATTACTTACATCGGCGCCTGGCTCGATGGCTCGGCCATGAACGCAGCGGCCAAATGGATGGCGGAAGTGAGCGGCGTGAAACCCGCACTGGGTGCGGTCCCTGACGGGGTCGAAGTCTATCCGCGCTACGGCGACCACGGAGTCGTGTACATTCTGGTCAACCTGTCGAAGAGTGAACAGACCGTGTCACTGCCGTCTGCCATGACGGATGTGCTCGAAGGCGGATCGAAACAATCAGTCAAGCTTGCCGTCTATGGAGTAGCGGTATTGTCGAAATAAACAAGACAGCTTCTAGCTTCTAGCTCCTAGCTTCTAGCCAATCCCGGACGAAGAGGAATGAGCCGGGGGGCCAGGAGCTAGGAGCCAGAAGCTAGAAGCTCTCAGCAGTGCTAGCTTACCCAGGTGAGCAGTTGTTTGAGGTCGGTGGGATTGGACGATGCGGTTCCGCGCGGCAGCGCCGGGCCGATCGCCACGGCCTCACTGTGGCCTTCGAACCACACCAGGAATGAAGATTTCTCCGCCCCGGTCAGGCGCTGCTGATTCAGATAGGTGTAGTACGAGCCCATGTCCGCGTCCACCAGGGAACCTGCGGGATCAAGTTCGGCATCGGAGCGGATGCCAGACAGCAACTCGTTCATCGGTTGCTGCCGCACTCGTGGGGCAAAGCGCACAAGTAAGGTGAGAGGCTGGGCCCGGCGCAGGGTTTCGCGCGCCGCCCATTGCGCGAAGGTAGTGCTGAAAATCTGGGTGCCCGAACCTTCGGTCAGGAGCTTGAGCTGAAAGCGGTCCAGCACTCCGTCCCCTGACGGCGCCATCCCCAGGTCCGCGGGACGCATCTGCGCCAACAGCGTGCGCAGCGCCTCCGGTCCCATGCCGGGCTTTTGGATCTCTCCGTGCATCTTGCGCAACAGGACCGCGCGCGCGGGCTCCAGCGCTTTGTAGGAGACGCAGGTCAGCGCAGGATCGTGGGCCGCCTCCTCGCCGCCATCAATGTACCAGTGAGCGTAGGGAGCGGGATTCGCTTTGGCGCGGGCTGCGACCGCGTTCAGCAGCGTCTCCAGGCCGTGCTCGGGATTGACCTGGCTGAAGTATCCGCCATGAGATCGCAGCTTGCGGAACAGCGGCTCGTCGTGCGCAGCTGCGCCCTGGCCGATGACTGCAATGCCGAGACGCGGGGCCGTGGGCGGCTCCGGCGGCACCGCGGCTTGCAGACGGCTGGCATAATCTATCGCCGCCTTGCGAAAGGCATCCAGTTGGTGGGTGCTCCACAGATGCGCCGAGAGCTGCTCGACAAACTGGGCCGGCGAGTTGATCCAATCAAGTTTTTCGAGCTTCTCGGACGAACTGATCTGGGCGAATCCCAGGAACCATTCTTTTGACTGTTCCGCGGAAAGAGCGTTCAGGTTCGCAAGTTCCTTCTCGATGGCCTTACGTTCGGGAGGAAACTTGAAATCGTAATCGATGACCTCTCGCAGCAGGCTGGCCACGAAGGTCAGGGGCAGGGGTCGCAGCGCCCCGACGTAATCCGTGACCAGCTTTCTGGCTTCTGGCGGATAGTCCTTGAACTGCTCCGGCTTGAGATCGGTTGGCAGCATAAGCCCTACAACAATTCCGGTATCGGCTTGCCCTGCGCGAGCGAGGCCGAGAAATCGAGCATGGATCCGAGCGTTGGCACCAGATCGGTGGACTCCATGGCGCGGTCATACACCACGCCCGGGCGCACGCCGGCACCCAGCGCCATCATCCAGGTGGTGCGGGAGAGAGCGTCGCCGGTGCGATGGTGCTGAAACCCGTTGCCCCCGGAGTCCTCATCCGAATCTCGCCCAAAGTCCGGCAGGATAAAGAGCGTGGTGTTGCCGGCATATTCCGGCTCGGCCTGGATGGCCTGCCAAATCTCAGCGCACAAGCGGTCGGTGCGCCGGATGCCGTCAATGTAGAGCGAGTAGGCTCCGGCGTGCGCAATATCAATGTCGTGCATGGTGATCCACAGCAGGCTCGGCGCCACCTGGCGCATTAACTGGCGCGCGATATACACCGAGAGCTCGTCCGGGCTCGATAGCGTCCGCGCATGCGCCTTGAAGTCATCCACCGAGAGCTTCAGCAGCATTTCAAGCTGCTGCAATTCGAACTCGCGGCCGCCGAGCTCGGGCGCGTAAAACGGAGTCTCATAGTTGTCGCGCAGCAGGTGCTCGTAGTCGCCACTGCCGCCCGCCAGGGCCGCGGTCAACAGATGCTTGGGCAGAATTACTGTTGCTCCCGTCCCTACGCCATAGGAAGGATGGCTGCTTTCTCCAATCCGGTTGAACCCGTTGCTGGGAGCCACCACCCACGCATCCGAACGCGGACGCTTCAAATCTTTGCGGAAGTACTCGAACACTGTCGGGTTGGCCGGGGGAACCGCGGCAAAGTTGTTAAAGGTCTCGTACACCCCGGTGACCAGGCTGGCCGTGGCCACATAATGGCCCAGGATTCCCCGGTTGACCACCTGAGTGAAGAAGGCCGACTGCGGGATGAGTTCGCGCATCAGGTGCGGGATGTTTTCCTGCCCCTCGGGCGCAAACGTCTCCTGGTCGCGCGCTCCGCCGCCAAAAGTAATGACGACTACTTTTCTCTTCTTGCGAGTGGTCGCCGCTCTGGCCATGGCGCTGGGGCCGAGCAATGCGCTTCCCAGCGCCAGGCCGGCGGCGGTCCGCAGGAATTCGCGGCGATTGCAGGCCAGCTGCCGGGCCAGCTCTCGAGGACTCGATGCCGCGGCAGCGGCCCGGAGTCTCGCGGTTCGCGTTGAAGAGCTGTATGCCATTGCATTCCAGATCTGAATTCTTTTATGTGGGCGCGAGCGTCCCGCTCGTACACGCCAGCACGAGCGAGACGCTCGCGCCCACATTAAACTTCATTTACTTCGCCGTCTGCCCGCCTTTCGCGGAATAGACGAACTGCCGAATGTCCGCCCTCTGCTTATCGACTTCCGCCAGATGCTCGGCCCGGAGTCGTTGATACACCTGCAACTCTGCCTGCGCAAGTTCAGTCTGCTTGGTGTGCACATAGGCCTGGCCCAGCCGGTAGTGAACGTCGGCCAGGTCCGGACTCAATTCACGCGCCCGGACATATTCCGGAATGGCCTCCGCGTACCTGGTCTGGTCAGAATAAAGGTTCCCCAATTGCAGGTGGGCCTCGGCCAGCTTGTCGTCCAACGCGATTGACTTCTTCAGCAGGCCTTCAATCTGCTGCAAATCCATCCCCGGGTCCTGCGCCCGCTTTCCCTTCCATAAGCTCATCGCGTAGTAGTAGGAGGCGCGGGCATTTTTCGGCTGCAACTCGGCGAAGCGCCGGAAGCGCTGGATGACCTCGTCCGCCTGCCCCGGCGAGCTGTCGTAGGCCTTGGACAGAAAGAGGTAGCAGCTGGGATCGGAAGGATCGAGGTCAGCCCCGTGCAGCAGGGCCTTCACCGCCTCGTCGTAATTGCCGCGCGAGTACAAAGCCATGCCCAGGCCGATGATCAGGCGGGGCGATTTGGGATAACGCTCGGTGGCGTGCTGGAACACTTCAATGGCGGGGCCAAGGGTGCGGTGAATCAGAAGTTCGCTTCCCCAGTCGAAGAGGTTGCTCTCGCTCGGATCCATGTGGGCGGCGGTTTCGTATTCATTGGCCGCCTCGACGAATTTTCCGTCTTTCTCTTCAATCTCGCCCAGCAGGTTGTGCAGCTCCGCCGTGTTCTTCTTTTTCAACAGATCCTGCACCAATTGCCGGGCATCGGCGAGCTGCCCGGTCAGAACGTAAGCCAGAGACAGATCGTAGCCATTATCGTAGGAAGACGGATCAATTTTCTGGGCCTGGGCAAGAAAACGCGCAGCCTCGGCGACTTTTCCAGAATGAACATAAAACTCGCCCAGGTTGTGGTTGGTATCGAAGTTTTTCGGTTCGAGCTCAACCGCCTTCCTGAATTCCACTCCTGCCAGTTCTGCCTTTCCCAGGCGCATCAGATTGGCCGCCAGGTTGGTGCGGGCGGACGCGGAATCCGGTTTCAGGCGCACTGCCTTCTGCAGGTGCGGGCTGGCTTTTGTGTCCAGCGATTGCGCGGAATAGACCAGGCCCAGCAGCTCGTGGACATCGAAGCTTTCGGGGACTTCGCGCACCATGGCCTCCAGCCGTTGGGCGGCTTCAGGGAAATGGCCCGATTCATATTGCGCCACGGCGGCCTGGAATTCACGCTCCAGGCGCGGTTTCTCAGCGGCGGTGGCCATCGCCGGCGGGACCCACGCCAACCAGAGCAGGGAAACGAAAGGAATGAACCACAGCGACCGTTGCCGGATGATCACGGTCTTCCCATGCTACCACCGCACCCGAGCGGGCGGAGAGTCTGACGAACGTATAACGGGCGGAAGGCGTTGCTAACCAGCGCCTTCCGCCCGTGATTGCTATCCCAGCTTAGAACCGCAACTTCAGAGCAAACTGGATCTGCCTCGGATCATAGGGAGCATCGCGAGTGGAACCCACTTCGCCGAAGTTCGAACTGGTGAAGTTGCCCGAACCCGAAACCGATTGAACTCCGTTGCCGCCGAAATTCGGAGCGTTGAAGTTCGGGTGGTTGAGGATGTTGAAGAACTCAGCCCGGAACTGCAGGTTGAAGCGTTCGCCGAGCCTGAATTCCTTGAAGGTGGAGAAATCCAGCCGCTTGAACGGTGGTCCGGCAATCTGGGTGGGGAGCCACCCAGCAGGCCGAGGCCGCCATCAATCGGAATGCATCCCGGAACCGAACGTGGGGTCGGGCCCGGTTGAGCCGCCACACGCAAGGCTGGGTCCATGCCCCCGGCATTCCCGAGGAAGCTGGGCTGTCCGTTGGAGTCGATATGCATACCTCTCTTTGGATCTTGCCCCGGGATCAGGATGTCATAGCATCCCGTACCGTTGCCGGTGCCAGAAGGACAGCTGAGGGTTATCGGTTGTCCGCCTTGCAGGACCGCACCCCAGCTCACGCTCCAGCCTCCGAGCAGCGTATTCGTAATCCTGCCGCCGTTCGCCATGAAGCGCTTGCTTCTGCCGAAAGGAAGCTCGTAGCTGCCGCTCAGGTGCACGACGTTGCGAATATCGAACGAAGCCAGACCGTAATCGTACGCAATTCCGGCGCCTGGAACATACGGGGCCCGGAAACCAGCCGTGCTCCCGCCGTTGAGCAGATCGCCAGCGTCGGTGCGCGCCTGCGACCAGGTGTAGGTCGCAAGGAAGCTCAGCCCACTCGCGAATTGTTTTTCCGCCTTGGTCTGGAGGGAATGATAGTGGCTGTTTCCGCTGGTGATGGCGTAGCTCGCGTTTTGCCCGAAATCAAGGAAGGGCAACCCGCCTTGCGCAGGAAGAACAGCGGTCGCCCGGTAAGGCCGCGTCCACGGGCAATATCTGAGTGGGGCGGTTAGAGCCGGGGAACGACTCCAAATGCCGCGCCAGCGAGGTCACGTATCCAGCCTGCACGCTGAAGGTCGGCGTTACTTGATATTGCAGCGTCAAGTTACCGCTCATGGAATAGGGGGTTTGGTAGTCGAACTGGATGCCGCGCAGCGCCAAACCGCTGGCATTGACCAAGGTTGGGTCAAGCGGAGTGCACGAGAAGCCAACTTCAAAGACTGGCTGCCGGGGGCGCATCCGGGGAATGAGATGGGGTGACCGTCGTCCGCCGCAGAGTATTGGAAGTTGAACTGGAAGGGATAGTTTTCTCCCAGGTTGGGTGAAAATCCGCGGTTCTCAAACCCGTTGTAAAACATCCCAAACCCGCCGCGGGCGACCAGTTTGGGGCTGACCTGGTAGGCAAAACCCAAACCGGGGTGCAAAATTATATTTTTGCGACTTCCCCAGTCCCTTACCGTACTTATCGCCGATCACAACCCCAATGCCATCCTGTGCGCAGTCAAGGTGTTGAAGCTGGGAGAGAAGTTCGCAGGATTGGTTCCTGCCGGAAGCAAGTACAGCGGAGTATTGCTGGGCGGGCCGCTGGGAACGAAGTTGGCCTGGGCCCCGTGGTGTTCGAACACGAGACCGAAGAAGTCCCAGCGCAAGCCGAGGTTTACCGTCAGCTTGGGTGTGACCTTCCAATCGTCATTGAAGTAACTGCCGTAGTAATTCTTGCCGTTGTCGGTTAGAGAAATGTTGGATGCGTACATGCTGTTGTTGCCGCCGCCGGTCGAGGCGCCGCCAACGTTGTCAATTCCATCCGCTACGGTCGGGTCATGAAGCGTCGGCGACAGCAGGAACTGCGCGCGTCCGGTATTGCCATTGCTGCACGTTGGGAACGTCTGTGTAAACGCTGCCGTAGTCGAACTCGCCGCGGGACCACGGTGGTTGCAGGGTCGAGAACTTCACATGTTGCCACTCAAAACCCATCTTGAAGGTGTGCTTGCCATAGATTTTGGTGAAGTCGTCCGTCACCTGGAAAGTAGAAGTGACTTCGTCAGAGGGCAGGAAGGCGTTACTGCCCAGAGTTGAGAGTCCATTGATTCCGAAAGCGGGAAGTCCGCCGTTCTCGTTCAGCTGCGGAATGCCCTGGATACCGAATTGTGCGGGAATGTCGCTGAGATCATTGGCCGAGGGTGAAACGCGCGTGGTGTGCAGATAGTTAAGACCGGCGCGGGCCACGTTGACCATAGTCGGGGAGAAAACATGGGTGTAAGCCAATGCGCTCTGTTGCGCGAGCGCAGTCTGGTTGCCCTGCTGGAAACCGCCGCCATCCGCTATGCCGCCGAAAATTCCGGGGATGAACTGGGGATCGTCCACATAGCTGAAGCGATAGAACAACTGGTTCTTTTCGCTGAAGTTGATGTCCATCCGGGTGTCAAACGAGTTGCGGCTCTCATCCAGTTTGGGAGAGTTTCCGTAATTCGAAAACAGTGTGCCGTTGTTGGTGGGCAAGGGATAGAGGTTAAACAGCGCAATGGCGTTTGGATCCAACCGGTTGAGCGGCAGCTGGTTCAGGGTGCAGTTGGCGAGACTGTACGCCGCGGTGCTGGCCGGGCAGTTGGTGTTAATGGGATCCCGGACAAAGCCCGTGCTGACCGCGAGCCGGCCTGAAGTCGGATCGACCAGCTGCTGACTGCGACGACGTGGCCGGGTGGTCGCGAGGATCAGAGAATCGTTCCGATGGGGAGCGGTCCGGCCGAACCGCGTCAGTTTCGAGGGTATTTCCGTTATTGACCGGTGATCAAATCCGAAAAATCTGCAATCGTGGGGTCAGCGCCCAGGCCGTTGATACCGTTTCGCTCCAGGACGGTGGGGACTGAACCGCTCAGAATTGTGCCCTGAAGGCGGCGCAGTCCTTCGTAGTCGCCGAAGATGAAGACCTTGTTCTTGATGATCGGTCCGCCGAGCGATACTCCGAACTGGTTCTGCCGGAGCTCGCCTTTGGGAACGTTGTGGAAATTTTCAAACCAGTCGGCTGCGTCGAGAGCGTCGTTGCGGAGATACTCCCAGGCCGCGCCGTGGAAGCTGTTGGTGCCAGACTTGATGGTGGCGTTGAGCACGGCGGCGCCGGAGCGGCCGAACTCGGCGCTGAAGCCGGAGGTCTGCACCTTGAATTCCTGGATGGCTTCCAACGGAGGAAGCACAACGTAGTTGGTTCCGTTCAGGAAGTCCACGGTGTCGGAGTTGTTGTCGATGCCATCCAGCATGTAGTTGTTCTGTGCCGGACGATTGCCGTTGGCCGCGAAAGCACCGCTGGCAGCGTTACCGCGGGTGTCCGCCTGGGGAGAGTTCACACCGGCGGCGAGCTGCGCCAGGAAGGTGAAATTCCGGCCGTTCAGCGCCATGTTGTTAATGGTGTGGCCATCCACCACCTGTCCGACCGAAGCGTCTTCGGTCTGCATCAGTGGCGCCGCGGCACTCACTTCAATCCGCTCGCTGGTGGCACCAGGCTTCAGTTGCAGGTTTACCGACAGACGCTGCTGCACGCTGAGTTTCAGATCTTTTTGAGTCGTGGTGGCGAAGCCCTGGGAGGTGGCGGAAATACTGTAGTTTCCGATCCTGACCGGCGAGAAGGTGTATTCCCCACTGTTGCTGCTGGCGGTCTGCAGCACCAAGCCGTTATCCAGGTTGGTCAGGGTCACCTGGGCGTTGGACACGACGGCGCCGGTGGGATCCGTGATCAAACCGCTGATGGCACCCTGGTCCACCTGGGCCAATCCGGGTTGCGCGGTAATCAGCAGGAAGCAAGCAAAGGCAAGCGCGATGCAGCCAAGCGAACGGAACCAGCGCAGAGGATATTGATGGGCTCTCATGGTCAGGGTGCTCCTCTTAAACTCTTTGTTTAGTGACCTTCCAGGGCCGGATGCAAACGAAACGTGATTTCGGGGTCGCATCATGTAAACGTGTACATTGGCGAAACGGGTCAACCTTAGAACAGGTTTGGAGAACTTGTCAAGAATAAAACTAGTGCCTTTGTACTATCCCCCTTTGGTCGCCCAAGTCCGGGGCTTCCCGGTTCGCGAGACCTCTAGAATCTTCCCAAGCTGCGCCCTGGAACCTGCTCACTATGCGGGACGCTGCTGACTTCTTTTCGAGTTTTGCGTAGTTCTCTGCGAGCCTTTGGGAGTTATGGCGGCGCAATCCGCGAAACCCTTTAACCGCAAAGGCCGCAAAGGAAATCCGCAAAGGGCGCAAAGGAAACATCCCCTGCGACCCGCCGTTTGGATTAACTTTGCGGCGAGTGCTAAGCTTCGGTGGGTCCTCATGGCGGGAACGCTTGAGGATGGCGCGTCACAAAGACGAAGACCACATTGTTTTCACGTCGAACCTTCTTAAGAGGAATACGGTGGGCGCCTGTACTCTTTCTTCCCGCGCCCTTTCAGAGCGCGCCTTTCCGGCTGCCGCTCTTCGAAACGCCCCGGGACCGCTCCTCTTCGTTCCCCTTCGCTGATTTCCGTCTGACTCCGCACTATCCCGCGAAGTCTCCGCTGGACGATGTTCTGCTCAAAGTCCTTCCCGGCTCGGACGAGTATCTCACCGAAAAATATGCGTTTGAAATCATGCCGCTGCTCAAGCAATGGAGCGTGGAGCTCAGGGCGGCGCCTCCCGCGCTCGCCTCCCTGACGAAATTTCTCGATGCTTCGATCGCGGCCTCTGCACTGCTTCCAACCCGCGAAGTGGCGCGGCGTTCGGACCATGGCATCGAGATCTTACAAAGACGTTTCGCTCGGGATGTCGCCCCCGGCCGCGAGCGCTTTCTCCGCGAGATGGGAGATTATTTGCTTCCGTTATCGCGAGTGGAGACGGCGGAATTCGAAATAGTAAGCATCAAGGAAATTGCGGGCTCCGCATCAACGTTTGATATCGACATTCGCTATGACCTGGTGGGCACGCGGAAGGACGGCGGACGCGAGCAGCGCGTGGGGCACTGGCTGACCCGGTGGTCGCGGAGCTGAAGCCCAGGGCTGGCGAGTGCTGCGCTGGCAGGCGACCGAAGAGACTCTCGCCCGCGCCCGCGAGCCGGTCTTCATTGACATCACAGCCCAGGCCCTGGGCCAGACCGCGTCCTACAAAAACCAGATGCTCCGCGGAGTGGACCACTGGCGCACCGTGCTCGACGGAGCCTCCGGGATCGACGTCTATGGCAACAACGGCCTGGCCGTGGGAGACATCGACAACGACGGATTTGACGATCTCTACGTGTGCCAACCCGCGGGGCTTCCCAACCGGCTCTATCACAATCGCGGCGATGGCACCTTTGAGGACGTGACTGAAGCATCGGGTGTCGCCGTGCTCGATGACACGGCGTGCGCCCTGTTCGCCGATTTCGAAAACAAGGGAGTCCAGGACCTTCTGGTGGTTTGCGGCAGCGGCCCGTTGCTGTTCCTGAACCAGGGAAAGGGAAAATTTTCGCTTAAGCCGGACGCCTTCAAGTTTGCCCAGCCTCCGCAGGGAACTTTCACCCACGCCGCCATCGCGGACTACGATCGCGACGGGCGTCTCGACATCTATTTCTGCCTGTACAGCTACTATGCCGGCCTGGACCAGTACCACTATCCCGTGCCTTACTTTGACGCGCGCAATGGGCCGCCGAACTTCCTGCTGCACAACGAAGGCAACGCGACCTTCAGCGACCGGACTGCGGCTGCGGGACTGAACGTCGATAACGATCGCTACAGCTTTGCCTGCGCCTGGGGCGATCTCAATTCCGACGGGACACCCGACCTCTACGTAGCCAATGACTTCGGACGCAGCAATCTTTATCGCAACAACGGCGACGGGACCTTCGCGGCCGTCTCGACCGAAGCAGGAGTGGAAGACGCGGGCGCGGGCATGAGCGCATGCTGGTTCGACTTTGACAACGACGGGAACCAGGACATTTACGTGGCCAATATGTGGTCCGCGGCCGGCCAGCGGGTGTCAGAACAAGAGATTTTCCACCAGAAAGATCCCGAAAACATCCGCGCCCTCTACCGCGGACACGCCCGTGGCAATTCTCTCTATCGCAATCAGGGCAGCGGCAAGTTTCAAAACGTAAGCGGCCAGGCGGGAGCCGAGATGGGCCGCTGGGCCTGGTCTTCCGACGCATGGGATTTCGATCACGATGGCTTCCCTGACCTGTACATCGCCAATGGCTATATCTCCGGACCCGACCCTCGCAACCTTTCCAGCTTCTTCTGGCGGCAGGTGGTGGGAAATTCACCGCAGAACTCGAACCCGTCGTCCAGGTACGAGCAGGGATGGAACGCGATCAACGAACTGATCCGCTCGGATTCTTCCTGGGCCGGTCCGGAGAGAAACGTTTTCTACGCCAACAACCGCGATGGCACGTTTTCTGAAGTCTCCGGCGCGGTTGGAATGGACTTTCCCGACGATAGCCGGGCCTTTGTCCTTGCCGACCTCGACCACGACGGACGGCTGGAAGTGATCCTCAAAAACCGCAACGCGCCGCAATTGCGGGTCCTGCGCAACACGATGAAGGACATTGGCCACTCCATCGCCTTCCGCCTGCGTGGACAAAAAAGCAGTCGCGATGCCATCGGGGCCGCGGTCACCGTCGAAGCGGGGGCGCTCCGCCAGACCAAATACCTCCAGGCCGGTTCCGGATTTCTGTCGCAGCACACCAAGGAGCTTTTCTTCGGGCTGGGGAAAGGCGAGGGCCCGGTCCGCGCCACGGTTCGCTGGCCCAGCGGCCTCATGCAGACGTTCGAGAATTTGCCGGTGAACCGCCGCATCGAAATTCAGGAGGGCGCCAACGACTTTCTGGTCAAGCCATTTGCCGTGTCGCCTCCCTCTTATGCGCATGCGGGAGGTGCCGAAAAGTTGGAGCCTTTGCCATCATCGGTCGAGACCTGGCTGATCGAACCCTTAAGCGCGCCGGACTTCTCGTTGCCCGATTTGGCCGGCAAAACATGGGAACTGCGATCGTTCCGGGACAGCTTTGTCCTGCTTACGTTTTGGTCCACCGCCTCGCCGTCCTGCCGCGAGCAGCTGCGGCTTCTCGGCCAGCATCGATCGCCCCTTGCGTCGGGTGGACTCCGCATCGTTGGCATCAATGTGGACGATCCTCGCGACCCGCAAGCAGTGAAAACATTCGTAGCCAGAGAAGGGTTCTCCTTCCCCACCCTGCTCGTTACCCCGGATGTAGCAGGCGTCTATAACATTGTTTATCGCTACCTCTTCGACCGCCGCCGCGACCTCGGCCTGCCCACATCGTTTCTCGTCAATAAGGAAGGCAGAATCGTCAAGGTGTACCAGGGGCCAGTAACTACGGAGCGATTGCTGGAAGATGTGAAATCGGTCCCGAACAGTCCGGGCGAGCGCGTGCGCAAGGCTCTGCCGTTCGCTGGGACACTTTTCCAAAGCGCGTTCCAGCGCAACGACTTTACCTATGGCGTGTCGTTTTTTCAGCACGGATATCTGGAACAGGCGGAAGCGTCCTTCAAGCAGGTCATCGCCGCCAAGCCCGACAATCCCGAAGCCTTTTACAACCTGGGAACGCTGTATCTCCGCAGAAATGCCTTCCCCGAAGCGCGCGAATATCTGGAACGGGCGGTGAAGCTGCGTCCCGAGTATCCCGAGGCCTGGAACAATCTCGGAATGATTGCGGCGAACCAAAATCATCCGGACGAAGCGGTTCGCAACTTCCAGCAGTCATTGCAGCAGCGGCCAACCTACACCATCGCGCTGCTGAATCTGGGAAACCTGTACCGGCGCCAGGGCAACCTGGCGGACGCGGAAAAGTTTCTGAACTCGCGCGCACGAAATTGAGCCCGACGATCCCGAAGTCAACTACAACCTGGGAATGCTCTACGCCCGGCAAGACCAGGCCCAGCGGGCCCAACAGTATCTCGAAAGGGCCGTGAGCGTGCGTCCCGACTATCCCGACGCGCTCAACAACCTGGGCGTGCTCTTCGTGCGCGAGCAGCGGTATCCGGAAGCCGAGCAAAGATTCAAGACATGCATTCAGGTGGCCCCGAATTTCGACCAGGCCTACATGAATCTGGCCCGCCTTTACGTCATTTTGAACGACAAGGAAAAGGCCCGGGAAGTATTGCTCGCGCTGCTGCGCCAGCAGCCGGAGCACAAGATGGCCCAGCAGGCGCTGGAAATGCTACATTGAGCCTTTGACACGTGTAATCAAAGTGCCTGCGGAGATATACCGGGAGATGGTCAGCGGCGCCTCATTTCAGCAGTCACCCGGAAGCCTGCGCCGCCGGCCTGGACTGCGCTGCATTCTGGCGTTCGCGGTCGTTTTCGTTCCTGCTGCAGGGTCTAGAGCACAGCAATCCCATCCTGCGCAGAGCACCGCCCGGCCGGCTTCGAAGGCCGCATCGCCTTTCCTCGAAGCGGAGACCCTGCTGCGCCAGGGATCGATCGCAGACGCCAAAGTAAAGATCGAGGAGCAACTCAAGCTGAACCCTTCGAGCGTGGAGGGTTACAACTTACTGGGAATCGCGTACGGCAGCGAGAAGGACTACGACCACGCTCTGGAAGCCTTTCAGCACGCCCTGAAGCTCGATCCCAATTCCGCTCGAACTCATAACAATCTGGGAAACGTTTACGTCGCTCAGGAAAAATTCGATCTGGCGGAAAAAGAGTTTGGACAAGTCTTGCGGGTTGATCCCGGCAACCGCGAGGCCAACTACAATCTCGGCCTGGTCCTGATGGCCCGTCGTTTGCCGGCCGACGCCATTCCCCACCTTCAACGGGTGCGCCCGGCAGATATGCCGACGCGTTTCAACCTCGTTCGCGCATACTTTCAGGCCGGACGGACAGCCGAAGGTCTGAAGCTGGCACGGGAACTCTCCGCCTCGAAGAGAGATGACGTTCAACTGCACTTCACTCTGGGCGTATTGCTGGCGGGAGCAACGCAGTACCCGGCGGCCCAGCTGGAACTCGAAAAAGCCAGCGCCCTGCAGCCGGATACTTTCGAGATTCTATTTAACCTGGGCCAGGTTTATCTGCAGAGCGCCGAGTACAAGAAAGCTGAACTGGTTTTGAGCCGGGCCCTGAAACTGAAACCCGACTCGGCTGAAACTCTTTACCTGATGGCGCGGGTCTATTCCGAGCAGACCAAGGTCGTGGATGCACTGGACCTTCTGGTGCGCGCCCACAAGCTGGCGCCGGAGAATACGGACGTCATCTTTCTGCTGGCCCGGGTCAGCATGACGCAGAATTATTTTGAGGACGCGATCCCGCTGCTCGAATCCGGCGTGAAAATCGCCCCCAGGCGGGCCGACCTGCACGCCGCGCTGGGCGAAAGCTATTTCATGGCCGGAAAGACAGAAAAGGCCATCGACGAGTTCAAGGTGCTGATTGAACTGGATCCATCGGCGCGCTCCTACGTCTTCATGGGGCTCTCCTACCGGCACCTGGGACGCTTCGATGAAGCCAGAAAATATTTCGAGCAGGGCCTCAAACTGGACCCGCACAATGCTTCGTGCCTGTTCAACATGGGCTACATCGAGGGACGGCAGGGAAATCAGGCGGCCGCGGAAAAGCTTTTCCAGGCAGCGCTGCGCTCCAATCCCGATCTTTCCGACGCGCTGCTCGAGTTGGCGAACCTGCGAATCGCCGATAAGAAATTCGAGGAGGCTGCGACTCTGCTGCGGAGATATGTGAAGGTAAGCCGCAATCCCGCAGCCGGATATTACAAGCTCGCCATGGTCGAGCGCAGCCTCCATCAGACGGAGGCGGCGCAGCGAGACTTGAATGTGTTTCAGACGCTTTCCAAAGACGCGTCAGCGGGTCCGTATCCTTATCAACATCTTTTTGACTATCTGGACAACCGCTCCACCCTTGCGCCTCAGGAGCGAACGCAACTCGATTTGACCGAGCTGACGGCGCAGATCCAGAAGCATCCCGACCGCCCGCAGGACCTTTACCTGCTGGCGGAAGCGTATCTGAAACTGGGAAAGGTCGAGGAAGCCCGCAGCACGATCGCGCAGCTTGACCAGCTCAGTTCGGGCGACTATCGCACTCAGACCGGAGTAGGTGTGCTGCTGGCCCGCTTCCATCTGTACGACGATGCCATCCAGCATTTCCAGACGGCGTTGCGGGCCAGCCCAGACTCTGACGACATAAAATTCGACCTGGCCGATGCCTATTTCCGCAAAGGCGCCTATCCCCAGGCACTCGAAGCAGCCCAACAGGTTTCGGCAACGGGTCAGCAGGACGCCGCGTTCCTGGCCCTGCTGGGAGACATTCACGCTCATCTGGGTGAGACTGCCCGGGCCGCTGAAATCTTTCGCGATGCGATTGCCAGAAATCCCGACAACGACCAGTATTACCTCTCGCTTACGCTGGTGCAGTTGCGCGAGAAAGATGTCGCGGGTGCGAAAGCTACTCTGCAGAAAGGTCTGACTCGAATTCCGGGCTCCGGCAAAATCCTCTGGGGCATGGGAATTGTTTCGGTGCTCGAAGGCAACACCACGCAGGCCGCCGAGCGCCTGGAGCGCGCCGTGGATCTTTTGCCCGAGTGGCCCGGCAGCTACTCCACGCTCGGCGTGTTCTATTATCAAACTGGACAAATCGCCAAGGCCCGCGAAGTGCTGAACCGCTTCAAAGGCAGCAGCGCCGGCGGCCTGGATGTGAATCGGATTGAAGAAGTGCTGTCCCGGGCCCCGGCCAAGTCTTCTTCCGCGCAGGAACCCATGTCGATGGCCGCCCGGCAGCAATTACTTCAGCTGGCGCTGTCGCTGGCTGACCGGACGCTCTGAGGTCTCGACGGAAATCAACGAGAATGCGGAAGAAATCGAAAACGGGTAAGGCGCCGGGCTTCGGAACGACGCGTAGGGCTGGCGCTCATGGCTGATCGCCGGAACGGCCTTCAGCATGCCGGCCTTCGCAGGCCAGCCTCCGAAGACGGCAGACGACCGCGTGCCCGTCCGCTACACCGAAGTTCGCCAGGCCGCCGGAATTACTTTTCTTCAGGACGGCACTGCGACCGACGAAAAGTATTACCTGGAAACCATGGGCACCGGCGTGGCCTGGCTCGACTACGACCAGGACGGGCTGATGGACCTGTATTTCGTCCAGTCCGCTGCCACCGATATTTACAAACCGCCCCAGCCCCTGCGCAGCGCGCTCTATCACAACAACGGCGACGGAACTTTTACTGACGTCACCGAAAAAGCCGGCGTGGGAGGTGCGGGACACTACGGCCAGGGGGTTGCGGTTGGAGACTTCGACAACGACGGCTATCCCGATCTCTACGTGACCGGCTACGGCAGCGCCATCCTTTATCACAACAACGGCGATGGAACTTTTACCGACGTCACCGCCAAGGCCGGAGTCGCCGACAAAGACGGATGGTCCGCCAGCGCCGGATGGTTTGATTACGACAAAGACGGATGGCTTGACCTGCTGGTCACCAACTACATCGAGTGGTCGCCGAAGAACAACATCTGGTGTGGCGAGCGCCGGCCCGGCTACCGTTCCTACTGCCATCCCGGAAACTACAAAGGACAGAAGACCAAGCTCTACCACAACAACCATGACGGCACTTTCACCGACGTGAGCGACGCGTCCGGCGTCGGCAAGCCCGAATCCAAGGGCATGGGCGTGGTCCTGGCCGACTTCAACAACGACGGCTGGACTGACATCGCCATCGCCAATGACACCTGGCCCAATTTTTTATTCATCAACAAACGCAACGGAACTTTTGAAGATGTGTCGTTGATCTCCGGCATGGCGGCGAGCGAGGACGGACGTTACGAGGCCGGAATGGGCATCGACGCTGCCGACGTTGACGGCGACGGCTGGCAGGACGTCTATATCACCCACCTCGATTTCGAACTCAATCGCCTCTATCACAACAACCACGACGGGACTTTCCTTGACGACACCTTCCGCTCCGGCATTGGAAACAAGGCCGTCCTGCTGAGCGGCGTGGCCATGAAATTTCTCGACTACGATAACGACGGCTGGCCCGACATCCTGCAACTGAACGGCGCCATGCTGGACAATATCAATCTCTACCACGGCGAAGTGTCTTACAAAGAGCCGCTGCTGATGTTCCGGAACCTGGGTAAAGGCCAGTTCGAAAAAGCGTCGGAGTCCCTGGGCCCCGACTTCATGCGCCCCATCGCAGGCCGTGGCCTCGCCACCGCCGACTACGACAACGACGGCGACATCGACATCGTCACCAACAACCGCGGCGACTATCCGTCGCTCCTGCGCAACGACGGAGGGAACGCCAACCACTGGCTGGAAATTCTGTTGATCGGCACGCGCTCCAACCGCGACGGCGTCGGCGCGTCCCTGAAGCTTACGGCCGAAGGGGCAGTCCACGTGGAGCAGGCCAAGGGCGGCATGAGTTACATGTCAGCCAACGACCCGCGAATCCAGTTTGGCCTGGGCAAACGCACCAAAATCGATTCCCTGGAAATCACCTGGCCCAGCGGACAAGTGGACCGCCTGACGAATGTTCCCATCGATCAGATCATCGCGGTCAAAGAAGGCACAGGAATCGTGCCCCGCAAATTTCCCAAGGTCCCCAGCAAATGAAAAAGTCGTCAGTCGTCGGTCTTCAGTCGTCATACGGACGGCTTTATCTGACAACTGGCAACTGTAGGCTGGCAACTGACAATCTATGAATCTTCCGCGACGCCATTTCCTGGGCTCCTCCGCCATCGTCCTCGGCAGCACGCTGCTGGACGCACTCACCACGCCGCTCTGGAGGTGGAGGAATTCACTCCAGGCAGCCGCAGCCACTCCGCCGGCAGCTTCCCCGGTCACGTTCGTGGATGTGGCCCGCGAAGCCGGCCTGAATGCTCCCAACGTCTGGGGCGCGCGTCGATCACAAGCGCTACATCATCGAAGCCAAAGGCAGCGGCCTGGCGTTCTTCGACTACGACAATGATGGCTGGCTCGACATCTATTTCACCAACGGCACGCGCCTCGACGCCAACTGGCCGCCCGGCAAGGCCCCCACTTCGCATCTCTACAAAAATAATCGCGACGGAACCTTTACCGACGTCACCGAGAAATCCGGCCTGGGGCGCACCGGTTGGCAGACTGGCATCTGTGTCGGCGACTATGACAACGACGGCTGGGACGATCTGTTCTGCTGCTTCTGGGGACACAACATCCTGTTTCACAACAACGGCGACGGAACTTTCACCGACGTCACCCGCAAGGCCGGGGTTTACGACGAACAATACCGCTGGGGAGCCGGCTGCACCTGGCTCGATTACGACCGCGACGGCCACCTCGATCTCTTCGTATGCAACTACATAAGACTCGATCCGGCGAAAGCGCCTTCCGCCAACGATCCCCTTTGCCAGTGGAAAGGGCATCCCCGTGATGTGCGGCCCCCGCGGCCTGCCGGGCGACACCAACGTGCTTTATCACAACAACGGCGACGGAACTTTTACCGACGTCTCCGAGAAGTCGGGCATTCTGAAGCCCGGCCCGCGCTATTCCATCACCGCCGTCTCTTATGATTTTGACAACGACGGCTGGCCGGATATTTACGTGGCGGTGGACTCGCAACCCAGCATGCTGTTCCGCAACAACCACGACGGCACTTTCACCGATATCGCCGTGCTCGCCGGATGCGCCTACAGTGACAACGGCCACGAGCAGGCCGGCATGGGTGTGGCGGTCGGCGACTATGACTGCGACGGCTGGTTCGATATTTTCAAGACGAACTTCGCTGACGACACTTGCAACCTCTATCACAACAACGGCGACGGGACTTTCACCGACGTTACGTTTTCATCCGGCATCGGCATCAACAACCGCTACGTCGCCTGGGGCTGCGGCTTCCTCGACTACGACAACGACGGCTGGCCCGACCTCATGCAGATCAACGGACACGTCTATCCCGAGATTGAAGGCCACGACATCGGGCAGACTTTCAAGAACCCGCGGCTGCTGTATAAGAACCTGGGCAACGGGCGGTTCAAAGATGTCTCGGCTGAATCCGGGCCTGGCATCACCGAGCTCTTCTCCAGCCGCGGCGCCGCCTTCGGCGACTACGACAACGATGGCGACATTGACGCGGTTATCTTGAACATGAACGACCTGCCTTCGCTGCTGCGCAACGACGGCGGCAACCTGCAGAACTGGATCAAGATCAAGCTGATCGGCACCAAATGCAATCGCACCGCCATCGGCGCCCGGGTACGTGTGGTGACCGGCAAGCACGCACAGATGGACGAAGTCCACAGCGGCTCCAGCGTGATGTCGCAATGCGATCTGCGCCTTCACTTCGGTCTGGGCAAGGCGCAGACCGTGGATGTCATCGAAGTCAAGTGGCCGACCACGCAGAAGATTGAACGCTTCACCCAGGTGAAGGCCAATCAGATACTAACAATCCGCGAGGGCAGCGGCATCGTCGAAACCACCAAACCAAAAGGTAAATAGCGCCAGAGTTCAGAACCCTCGTGTCATTGTGTAAGCTTCTTGCCCCCGGTGTACAATCCGACCGCAGATTCCAGCGGAACCTGCCATATCGGCTTTCAAATGAGGTCGTAGATGAAATCAGCGCCGAGCACCTGTCTTCTTTTCTTTTTTCTCTATGCCTGCACTTTCGCGGCTGCCCAGTCTTCAGGCCCGGATACGCGCCAAATCACCGACGCCAAAACAATCACCTCCGCCACCAATCCGGATGCCCGACCCATTCCGATTGACGATCTCTATTTCACACGTTCCGTGTCGAGCGCATCCTGGTCTCCCGACGGCAACGAGATTGTCTTCACCACCGACATATCCGGCCGATCGAATTTATGGAAGGTAAGCGCAAATGGGGGATGGCCGATTCAACTGGCGCAATCGGATGACAGGCAATACAGCGAAACCTGGTCGCCCGACGGCAAGTGGATCCTGTTTCAGCAGGACACTGCCGGCAACGAACTCTGGGACATCTTCGCCATTCCGAGCGAAGGCGGTGAAGCCATCAATCTGACCAACACTCCCGAGGTCCGCGAGGAGAACCCGCGCTGGTCGCCCGACGGCAAGACCATCGCCCTGAACCATAAACCCAAGGACGCCACGGTTTACAACATTGCGCTGATGGATTGGGCCACGCGCAAAGTGACACTGCTCACTCACGAAAGTACGCCCGACCACTTATGGCAATCGGTGGCCTGGAGTCCTGACGGAAAGACACTTTACGCCAACCGAATGGAAGTCAGCTTTACCGATGCCGATATTTACGCCATTGATGTCGCCAGTGGAAACACCACGAATTTGACCTCGCATCAGGGAAAATCTCTAAACACGGCATCTTCAGTATCCAAGGATGGGCGGACGCTTTTGATCACATCCAACGCCAAGAGCGGCTACCAGAACGTCGCTCTCCTCGACCTAGCCAGCAAAAAGATCACGTGGGTGACAGATACCAAGTGGGAGGCCAGTGCGGGTGACTTCTCGCCCGACGGCAGGCGCTTCACCTACGCCATAAATGCCGACGGCCGCTCGGATGTTTATCTCGAAGACGCCGCTACCACCAAGTCCGAGAAAATCCCCGTTCCCGGCGGCGTGAACTCCTTTGCGGCTTACCCAACCTCGTTTTCGTTTTCTGGTGACCGCCTGCTGTTGTCGCACGAGAGTTCGGTCGAGCCCGCAGACTTCTGGGTCTATGATCTGGCCTCGCGAAAACCGCGACAGCTTACCTATTCCGTGATTGCCAGCCTGAAGGCCGCGCCCCGGCCTCCTTCGCAGGTCATAAGCTACAAATCATTCGACGGAAAGACCATCAGCGCATTGTTGTGGGTGCCGTTCAATCTTAAGCGCGACGCCTCGAACCCCGCACTGGTCCTGCCCCACGGCGGCCCCACCGGGCAGTCCCAGGATTACTGGAGCCCGCGCATCGCGGCCTTCGTCTCCCGGGGATACATCTGCATCGCGCCCAACGTGCGCGGCTCGACCGGCTACGGCATTGAATTCCAAAAAGCCAACTACAAAGACCTGGGCGGCGGCGATCTGCAGGATGAAGTTTACGCAGCCAAATTTCTCGAGGCCACCGGTTACGTGAATCCGAAAAAGATCGGCATCACGGGTGGCTCCTACGGTGGATTCATGACTCTGATGGCCATCGGCCGGTCTCCGGATGTGTGGGCGGCGGGCGTGGAACTCTACGGCATTATCAACTGGATGACCATGCTGCAACATGAGGACGCCATGCTGCAGGAGTATGAAAAGAGCCTGCTGGGAGATCCCGTAAAGGATCGCGCCATCTATGACGCGGCTTCTCCCATCACGTACATCCACAACGTGAAGGCTCCGTTGCTGGTTCTCCAAGGAGAGAACGATCCCCGCGTTCCCAAGGAAGAGGCAGAACAGGTAGTGGAACTCCTGAAGAAAGACGGGAAAACCGTGGATGCGCATTACTACCCCAACGAAGGCCACGGCTTCGAGAAGCGCGAGAACCAGATCGATTCGATCCGGCGCTCGGTCGAGTGGTTCGATAAATATCTAAAAGGAACCAATTGATGGTTGATCGGCCGGGAACCACGTAGGGGCGGGTGCCCTCACCCGCCCGGCCGGGCAAAGCCCGGCTGGTTCTTTGCTTGGTCGCGCAGAAACTCAGGCGAGTTTAGCCCACCCGGACGGGGCGTCCGGGCCTACGTGGTACCGGGGTTAAAGCGGAATGTAGTCTTTGAGCAGCGGACCCGCGAGTCCGGCAAACGAAAGCAGCCGGCGTTCCGCGTCCTCGGGCTTTTCTCCCGGCTGCAACTCGGTGTTCATTCGAATCAGCGCGTTGTCCGTGCGGTTCAAGAGTAGCGAATCAACCGCCAGGTAAACGTTCATCCAGTCTTCACTGGCGACCCTGCGGCCGCGCGCCGAATACCAGAACAGAACCAGCTGGCGATCGTCTCCTTTGGCAATCAGGTAGCGATTGGCCCGGAAAGGCGCCTCCCCGGGAAGCGCGAGCGTGGTTATTCCTGACTCCACCGGCGACCAGCCTGAGCCTTCCAGACAATCCTGCGGAAGGTGATGGAACAGCGCGTGCTGATTCTGAAGATACGCCACGTACAGATCGACGTAACCTGTGCCGCCCGTCTCGTCCCGGTAGGTTCGCTGCAGAAAATCTCCCGGGCGAAGAGTCTTCAGACTCTCGTCGTCAAGGAAAACGTCAGTCCCCACCCAGTTCTGCAATTCCACTGGAAATGTGGCCAGCGCGGTCTGCGGCAAGACAAACTCACTGCGGGCCCGGGCCTGCAGAAACAGCGCGGTCCCGGCCAACAGTAAAGTGACAATCGTGACTCGAGCGTTCCAGGAGTTCATGCGTATTCCTCCCGCGCTCCGGCCTCGTCCCGGGTAAAAAACAGGGCCCGGGAGAAGCGATGGAGCAGGAAGACAAGCGCCAGTGAGCCGGCAAAGATGAGCCATCCCGCAAGCAGGTGAAGGGTCCCTTGCGCGCCTTCGATGCCCCAATATTCCACCACCACTCCGGTAACCGCGATGCGCAGGGCATTCGCCAGGACCGAAACCGGTACAGCCATAAGAACCAGCAGGACCCGCAGGCTCGTTTTCGTCTCCGCCAGATACCCGTAAATGACGGTAAGTGTAATCAGTGAGAACAGCGACCGAATTCCGCTGCACGCCTCTGCCACCTCCAGCCGCGCCGTTGGCAGAAGAATGATGTTGCCCTCCCGAACCGCGGGAATTCCCAACAGCATCAACAGGAAACTTGCCGCCTTGGAAGCAACCATCTGGAGCGGAAGGGTGATCTCGCTCAACAATGTGGAGGAAGGAATCATCAGGACGAGAAAGGCCAGCGGAAACGAAACCGCCGCCAGATGTTTCCACCCGGCGAGAAAGACCACCAGTCCAGCGATAAAAAGAAGTAGCGAGATGCGGTACAGAAAGAACCCTGAATTGATCGTGTTCAACACCAGTGCCAGCAAGGCAAACAAGAGAATGACCAGACCCGACCAGGCTGGCTGGCTTCTGAGCGCCGCCAGCTTAGCGCGCCTCTCCCAGACCAGGAAAAGAGAAAACACCGGGACAAAGAAACCGTGGGTGTAATTCGGGTCGTGCCACCACAGACTCGCCAGGCCGATGGCGAGTGGGGCATACAGCCACACCGCCAGTGCAAAAAGGATCGAAGCCTGGACGTAAACCAGAAGCCTGGGTCCCCGGAAATCTTCTTTCAGGAAACCGGGTTTCAAGAAACGGGTTTTCAGGATGTTCGGATTGGAAAGGCTCAGCATGGCCGACCCGAGAGTTCGCACTTATGGTTTGCGCCTCGACTTTCGGGCTTTCCAGTACACTCCCACCAGCCCGGAGGACAGCAGCAGCATGGTGCCGGGCTCAGGAGTGACCGCCAAAGGAGTGTGGGACGAACCGCCGCCGCCGGGCAACCCGAAGAACGGCAGGAGGAAAAATGGAGCGATGCGCCTGTGCCCGGCGACCGGTTGCAGTGAATTGGCCTGGACTGGCAGGGCGGCCGCATAAGTATCGAGCTGGGGCTCGGCTTCGCGGGTCACCATGTCATTGGAAAAAAGCGGCTCATTGAAGTCTGCTTCTACCGGCTCCACGATCGCGGGCGGCCCGAGTGCAGCCATCGCGATGCGATTTCCGCAGCGCGTGCGGGCCACAATTTTTCCGTCACTGATCAGGGTTTCGCCCGGGTGCAATACCACCTTCTTCCGGGTCCAGTACACCTTGTCGCCCACGCGGTAGGCGACATGCATCGCCTGCTTTTCGGAGACCTGCACCAGGTGGGCCCGCTGAAAATCAAATCCCTGAAATTCCCTCGCCACCACGGGATCGCGCTCCATGGCCTGTCGCAGTTCTTCGACGCTCGCGACTCCGCCGGGAATCACCGAATACAGGTATGCCGGACGGCTGGGCCGACCCGCCATGAAGGCAGCATATTCCTGACTCGCCAGATCAGAGGGGACGGCCTGGTTCAGGCCAATCGGACTGGGCTTCAAAGATGCGTACCGCGAACTCGACACCGGTTGCCGGGCAAACTGCCAGGTTATCGCTGCCGTTGCTGCAAATAACAGCACTACCAGAAACTTGGTCCCGGCATGCTTCCGGCTGCGCCGGGGACGACGATGGCGAACCATGCTTAAGCTGGTGTCTCTCAAGTGCTCCTCAATGAAATCTGTGGTTTCAAGCTCGGGGGGAGGAAAATAGCATTTGGCAACCCCTTAAAGTGCACGCCGGCTTCCAAACCAGCAAGGGCATGGAATCATGGGGCCGGCACCCCTCGAGAGGCCGGATGTGAAGAGATTTGCACAAAAAGGGACTTGTCATTGCACCGCCACCCCATCGCCAAGACCCGAAAATGCCCTCCAGACCAGCCAGGATCGACTAATGTTCGCAAAATATGCGACTTCGATAAGGAAGGACGTGCAAAAGGGCGGAGCCGGGTCGGAGCTACGTTTGGGGCCAGCCTCCGCTTGCCCGGAACCTGATGCATCACTATGCCGCCAATATCGCTCGGACGGGCTTGCTGGTCTTCGACTTATGATCGACGGTGGGTAGGGTCGAATGCGGGTCGCGGTTCCTCCCCAGGATTCGAGAACCACGTAGGGGCGGGTGGCTCACCCGCTCCGCCGGGCAAAGCCCGGCTGGTGCGCTGGCTTTGCCGCGCGGAACTCAGGCGAGCTTTCGGTAGTGCGTCAGTTTCGGGATAAGACGGCAAGTGCATAAACCACGAAGGACACGAAGTATCACGAAGGCTTTCTCCAGGGTTCCCTTCGTGTACCTTCGTGGTTCATGGTCTCCAGACTGACCCACTATCGGGATTTCGAGGCCAGAGATCGCCGCTGATCATGGAAGGATGGTTCCGATGGAACGGCGTGATTTCTTCAAAGGTGCTGCGGCTGCAGGTTTGCTTGCTGCGCCGCAACTGCCGTCACACACTAACCCGTCCGCGGATATCGTGATCGAGCGGGCTGTCTCCGGAACTCCGCACCAGGGAAAAACGCTGGCCGTGATCACACCTCACCTGGATGACGGACCGTTTTTTGCCTGCGGCACCGTCGCCAAACTCCTGCGGGAGGGTTATACCGGCTACTTCATCCGGACCAGCAACGACGAAAAAGACTCCTACGACCTCACTCTGGGAGAAACCGTGCTTGCCAACGAGCAGGACGCCAAGGCCTTCCTGCAGGCGTCGGGCCTGAAGCAGACGTTCGACCTCGGCTATCGCAATCACCGCATGGACGACCTGGCGCGCACGGAAATCCGCGCCCGGCTCATTTTTCTGTTTCGTCTGCTAAAGGTTGACACCATCTTCAGCTACGATCCCTGGGGGCATTACGAGGAAAATCCGGACCACTACGTGACCGCACAGGCCGTGGAAGCGGCCTGCTGGATGTCCGGCGGCCATCTGGATATGCCGGAACACTTCGCCGCGGGTTTGAAGCCACACAGCGTATCCGAGAAATACTATTTCGCCCGAGGCCCGCAGCTAGTGAATCGTGTGGTGGATATCAGCCCGACGGTCGAAACCAAACTCGCCTGCCTGCGGGCATGCCGGACCATGATGACTCACATGATCAAGGAACTGAATGCTTCTCTGGTTGAACGGAAGCTGAGTGTGCCAACGTTATCCGGCGCCGACAGTGCCGCCATCAACGAGTTTACGAAAATGGCGGTCGAAGCCAAAGATCGGGCCGCCGGCAAAAAATACGGCCTCGACTACGCCGAAGAGTTTCACTACATCGGGCCCGACCACTCCCTGGATGAGTACATTGCACGCCATGCGGTGCCACTGTAGGCGGCGTCGGAACGTCGATTGCTTACGTCGAAAGGGAAAGGTTTGGTAGCGCTAACGGGGGTCAAACCCGTGCTTGAAGATTGAGAATCTATCGACATGCTCTGTGCTTTCATGGCTTGCGCTACGCCAGCTGGAAACTGTGCCCCAAATTGTCCCCTTTTTGGCGCGTTGTGAGTGTAATCGCGATTTATCGCCAAGTACATTGGCCTATTGCCGTCTTCGCTTGACGACTGCTGGGTACTAGGCTAACTTCTCGGGTCGATTGACATATGACTTGCCCAGGTTGTAACCCCAGGCTCTTAACCGGTCGCTACGGTTTGAGACGTACTGTCGGCTTGCTTCTCCGAGTCGCATCCCTAGGCTTGTGGTTGGGACAGTCCGCCTTGGCCCAGTACGGTACTGCGCCACCCGCCCCTTATCCGATGGGATACAGCGGAGAGACATTCACGGGGAACGTTGTGGAAACAAGCGACGGTACCATCACTCTGGTATACACACACGGAAGGAAAACCGACAGGTTTGTGGGGCACACCCCTGCAAGCTGTCATATGCCGGTAACCAAGACCACGACCGCGCCGTTGCCCTTGTCTCAGGTGCAGGTCGGTATGGTGGTCACTGTGTTTTACCGAGAGGAAACTCTCAAGGTTGAGGGGCGAAAGGAACATAAAAACGAAATCATTGCGATCTCGTTTGTGCAGGCCAGCAGCAAGCCCGTTAAAGCTGATCATCAAGCACTTTTCTACTGCTTGCCGGAGGGGACAAACCTGTTTTTCAAAGCCTTCAATCAATAGCTTCACCTCAGCATGTCAATCCCAAGGTGGCTAACTGTCGTAAACAAGGGGTTCTCACCAGTTTGCGCCGTTTGTTTCGCCCGGTACTCCGGGTCAATGAGGCTAACCGTTGCCTGGCCGCGCTGGTCCTTGTGGAGTATGCCGAGGAATTTTGTCCAGCCGCGATCAATTTCTGTGGTTGCATTGCCCTCCGACTGCGACCGGACCAGAACTCTGCAGGTCCACATGTAGGCAGCAAAGATAGCCAGAGGAGTGAATCGCTCCATTCGCTCCATGGCTCAGTGCGTCGCAGAACGCCCAACCCTCGAAACTGCAGACCTGTAGCCTCGTCTCCCAGCCAACCTATTTGGACCAGCGGGAGAGGTTCTCACACCTATCCCGTAAAGAGAACAGCAAGGCCAGCAATCCGGCACTGTCAGGCTTGTCAGTAGTCGCGAAGTTTTCCCAAACATAAAGTGAGACTGACCGGAACAACTGATCCGAGGTGAAAAGGCACTTGTGCAAACGACTCAGGTGATTCGGGAATTCCGGCAATACATGTTGGGTGCGGCCTTGCTATGACGCAAAGCATACGGCGGGTGGTGACTGCCGGCATCGCATTTCTCGTCTTGGCCACATCGCCGAGCACATCTGCACAAGAATATCTAGCCGGCATAGAGCCCGCGCCAGGTGAAGCGTTCTCAGGCTCTTATCGTTTAAGGCCCGGTGCCGGGGAAAATGCTTTGGTTCCCGTGATCTCTCCGGCGCCGCCACCACCTCGGGGAGTCGATTGGCATCACCTGCTCTTAAGCTCGGGCGCTTTTCTTGTTTTTTCGCAGGCCTTCCGCTGCGCAACCGAGCAAGGAACTCGGGATGCCTTCGGAGACCCCTTCTTCGGCGGCTATGCGAACTCGCTCGGCAACATGCACGGATGGGCGGACGGCGATACCTTCCTGGTGAACTACATCGGTCACCCGATGGAAGGTTCGGTTACGGGGTTTATATGGCAGCACAATGACAGAGCCTACCGGGATGTGGTGTTTGGCAAGAACACGCGCTATTGGAAGGCCAAGCTCCGCAGCGCCGCCTTTTCCTATGTGTTTAGCGTGCAATTTGAGATTGGTCCTGTGAGCGAAGCTTCCTTAGGCCATATCCAGGCCGAGTATCCTGCGCAAGGTTTCGTGGATCACGTCGTCACTCCTGCAACAGGTTTGGGATGGACCATCCTCGAAGACGTGCTGGATAAGTATTTGATTCGCACCATCGAAGCTCATACCCGCAATTCCTACCTCCGTGCGCTGTCGCGCGGACTGAATCCAGCGCGCTCCTTTGCCAACATGTTCGAAGGCCGGTATCCATGGGAGCGCGATGACCGCCCGAGCCCTTTCCGTCCTTACCCTGAGGGTCTGGCATTGGCTCAGATGAAACGAGACGCCAGAAAGGTCGAGGTGCATCCACCTCCTGGAGTCGCTCCCTTTGAGTTCACGCTTACTCCGAATTTTCGCCAATACATCGGCAGCGGTTCACAAGGGTCGTGTGCAGGCGGGGGAAGTTCTGCCGCGTTTCGGATGGCTACCGATTGGCAGATTGTCGTCGATGTCAACGGCTGCAAACTGCTCGGTCTGGCGCCCAACCTCACCGGCGATTCGCTCAGCTACATGGCTGGTCCGCGATGGACGCCGCGGATTTCAAGTCGTTGGATACCCCACGCGCATGTGCTGGTCGGCGGAACTAAGCTCACCCAGGAGCGGACCAACCCCGAACAGCGGAAGGAAGTGCTGGCAGCGGCGAAACCGACAGACAGCTTAAATGAACTGCACACAAAGTACACGCGGCACTATGAAACCAACGGCTTCGCCTTG
Source organism: Terriglobia bacterium (assembly GCA_963699935.1). GTDB lineage: Bacteria > Acidobacteriota > Terriglobia > Terriglobales > Acidobacteriaceae > JAIQFF01. The sequence goes on along the minus strand of CAVOVU010000002.1, from coordinate 500,780 downwards.
GCGGCGGGAGTCGGAGTCGAGTACAAACTCAATAACGCACTCGCGGTTCGAGTGGCAAGCTTTGACTATACCCGGTCGTGGACGAGTGATTTGAACGGAGTCAGTTACAAGAGGGGAATGCAGTTCACTTCTGGCCTGGTGCTGCGCATGGGCACCTGGTAGATCAACCGGGCTACTGACAAGAGAGCGCCGGCAGCAAGTGCAGGAAGTAACACGAGATAGCGGGAAAGAGCTGGTAGCGCTAACGGGAATCGAACCCGTGTTTGAAGATTGAGAATCTTCCGTCCTAACCCCTAGACGATAGCGCCGCCGGAGAGCAGTCATTATAACAAAGCAAACCGGCCAGGCCGTCGTGAGTAGCGCCAGCCTCTAGCCGGCCCGATGGGCGGGCGAGACGCCGGCCAGACCGCCGGCGGGACGCCGGCGCCAGGTTGTCGCCCCCCGGGCCGTCACCTTTATCTCTTGACAGCTTTCCCTCCCGGAGCTAAATTCCCAATAGCGAATAAAAAGCGAATATGCAATTCGCAGCCTCGGCCAGCCGCCTCGGCGTTCCCTGAAATTTTGAGGTCCTCTATGGCTTCCCCACTCTTTTCCGCCCCAGCGGGCGGTGCTGCTGTCGTTGCTTCCAGGAAGGAACCGGCGCAGGTTTTACAACGCCTGGCGGCTTTGCCCAAGCTGAGGGGCGTGACTGCGGCCTCGCGGCTGGAGGTGCGGCCGGCGCCGGAAATGATCTCCAGCGGAATTCGCGAGATCGATGAGCTTGCCGGTGGGCTGCCGCGGGGATGTCTGAGCGAAATTTGCGGACCCGCTTCTTCCGGACGCACCAGCGTTTTACTGGCCGCCCTGGCGGCAGCTACCCGGCGTCAGGAAGTCTGCGCCCTGGTGGACACCACGGACGCGCTCGATGCGGTCTCGGCTGCGGCTGCGGGAGTTGAGCTGGAGAGATTGCTGTGGATCCGCTGTAACCCGGCGTCGGACGTCAGACCTCGGACCTCAGGCGTCGGACGTCAGGCGTCAGACCTCAGACCTCAGGCCTCGGGGGCGAAGTTCGAAGTCAGGAGTCAGAGATCAGTGGACAACGATCTGACGTCCGACGTCCGAGGTCCGACGCCCGACGCCCGCTCTCTCGAGCAGGCACTGCGTGTCACCGACCTGCTCCTGCAAAGCGGGGGCTTTGGCCTGGTGGCCATTGATCTTGGGGATGTGCCGGACGCGGTGGCGCGGCGGATTCCGCTGGCTTCCTGGTTTCGCTTTCAGCGCGCGGTTGAACCCACTGCCACGGTGCTATTGGTGGTGGCCCAGGCGCCCTGCGCTCCCACTTGCGCTTCCCTGCTGATCAGGCTGCGGGCGGAGAGGCAGCTTTCGGCTATCAGCTCTCAGCCATCAGTTAAAAGCGAACTTTCTCCGGCCCACGCACAACTTCTGGATGGATTGCGCGTTGAAGGAGAGCTGTTGCGTTCGCGCCTGCGGCGAAAACCGGCGCAAGGCATCACTACGGCATTCGCCACCAAAGCGGTGCGGATGGCGTAGGCGCGGCAGTGCTTTCGATTGCGCCCGGGCAAGTGTTGCGGTTTTGCTGCGAGGGCGAGACGCCCTCGCGACAGCCGGCGCTACGAATTTCTGACGACTGATGACCGACGACTGACGACTGACGACTGATTTATTAATGACTGCCTTCGCCTGCATCTACGTTCCTGACTTTCCGGTCGAAGCCCTGCTGCGCGCCGAACCCAACTTGCGTTCACAGGCTTTGGCCGTGCTGGAAGGCAAAGCGCCGCTGCAAACCATTTTTGCTTTGAATGAAAAGGCCCGCCACGCGGGAGTTTCAGCGGGAATGACGAAACTTCAGGTGGAGGCCTGCCCTGATCTTGTCCTGCGTCCACGATCTTTATTACAGGAGGCTGCCGCCCACGCTGCCTTGCTCGATTGCGCCCAGTCATTTTCACCGCGAGTGCAAGATTCGGGTTGTGACACTGTGCTTCTCGACCTCGACGGCCTGGAGCCGCTTTTCGGTCCGCTGCCGAAAATCGCGCGGGATGTGGCGCGCCGCGCTTCCGATCTGGGCCTCGAAACCAACGTTGCCGTGGCCTCCAATCCGGACACCGCCGTGCTCGCCGCTCTCGGCTTTTCCGGGGTGGTTGTGATTCCTCAGGGAAGAGAAGCCGAGCAGTTGGGCAACCTTCCCCTGGAAGTGTTGTTTACCGGAGGTCACGATCTCCAGACTCTGGACGTGCTCGAGCGCTGGGGCATCCGCAATCTTCGCGCTCTGGCCGCCTTGCCTGAAATTGCCCTGAGCGAGCGCCTGGGGCAGGAAGGTATTCGCCTGCAACAATTGGCGCGGGGCTGCAGTTCGCGTTCGCTGGTTCCAGTGGAGCCGCTACTGGTCTTTGAAGAGGCGATCGAACTGGAATATCCACTGGTGCTGCTCGAACCGCTGGCGTTTCTGCTAAGTCGTTTGCTGGAACAGCTATGCGCCCGCCTGGGCGCGCGGGCTTTAGCCACCCAGGAATTAAACCTGACCCTGACATTGGATCACGTGGGGACGGGCGCCCCCGCCCGTCCTGGTCGAGCGCAAGCTCGACAAAGTTTCCACCGCACCCTGCGCCTGCCTGTTCCCCTGCTGGACCCCAAAGTCTTCCTCAAGCTCCTGCAGCTTGACTTGAACGCGCACCCGCCCGGCGCTCCTATCGTGGGGATCCATTTATCGGCGGAACCGGTGCGGCCGCGGGCAGCGCAGAGCGGATTGTTCCTGCCTCCTTCTCCGGAGCCGGAAAAACTCGAACTCACATTGGCAAGGATTGCGGGAATAGTCGGCCAAAATAAAGTGGGATCGCTGCAATTGCTGGACACGCACCATCCCGAAGCATTCCGCATGCAGCACTTTGCCCCCGACCCCAGGCAGGAGCAGGCGGCTCGCAATCCCAGGGCATCCCGGAATGACAATCCCCGGGAACTGCAAAAACAAAACGAAGTCGCGGTCACCGCCATGCGCATCTTCCGCCCATCGGTGCGCGCCACGGTAACTCTGCAGGAGGGCCGGCCGGCGCGCATTGCTTGCCCCCGGCGCAAGGACATCTGTGGGGAAATCCTCTGGGCCGCGGGTCCCTGGCGCACTTCCGGAGACTGGTGGGAACAGGAAGGATGGGCTCGCGACGAGTGGGACATCGCGTTACAGGAAGCCACCGGCATCACGCTCTATCGCCTGGTTCGGGATTTGCTCAACGGGCAGTGGCAGGTGGAGGGAAGCTATGACTGAGAGAAGGGACGTCGGACGCCGGACATTCGGACGTCGGACCCAGAGCGTTAGACCTTAAAATTTGCACCGAGGTCTCGTCTGGCGCCCGAGGTCTGCCGCCATACGCCATACGAGGTGGCCGTCGGGTCAACTAAGGGTCTATCGGGTCTTCACTGTATTTTCTGACCCGCTAACTGTGCATAACCTGTTCAAACTGTGTTATTTGCAGCTATTTTGTGATTACGCCACAGGCCATACGGTCGCCCGCGTTTCCCGCTGGGTCAGACTTCATGTCATCTGCCTTGGCATGAATCACCAGTGCCGTTCCGCCGTTGCTGAACAAGGAGTGGCTGTCGTCGCCCAGAGTTACGTCTTTGTTAACCACCTTGAACTTGGCGCGGCCCTTGGCGTCAACGGTGAAATTGTTCATGTCCCCGGCGTGGTGGCCTTCGGGATTCTCCAGGCCATGCTTCTTCCCCTCAGGATTAAAGTGCGGGCCGGCCGACTTGAAGTCCGGTGCGTCGCACTGCGCTTTCTGATGGAAGTGCAAGGCATGCACCCCGGGCGGAAGGTCATGGAGCTTGAGTTCCATGGACACGCCCGACGATGCTCCCTTGCTCCATAGCACCGCCGTTCCTACGCTTTTGCCCTGCGCATCTTTCAGTTCAACCGTGGTCTTGGCCGCGGCCGCAATCGACAGGGCGAGAAACGCGAAACACAGCACAATGGCAGAAAAAATTGATCCGTTTTTCATGACCACATTATAGCGCGCATCGTTAACCGCCACGGGCCACGTGGGGACGGGCGCGCCCGTCCCACGTGGTTCGTGCTGCTACCGCATGGTGACGTAAAAAGCGTTGTTCCCCGTCCGCAAATCTTCGCCGTAGGAAAACACCACTCCGACTCCGAACACGCGCACTGTGGCTTGCGCCCCCAGGTCCCACAACCACTTCTGTGAACCCAATCCGGCGGAGGGGTCGGTGATTTTGCCGACATCGAGAAATGGCCCCAGCTTGACCGTAAAGATCCCGTTGCGATAAAGGTTTTTGTCGGCTTCCCAGTTCGACAGGAAATAATTTCTGCCCAGGGGCGCGCTGCCCTTTCTGCCGTCACGGGTTCCGATGTGCCCGCGCATCTCCAGATCGTTGTCGCGCTCGAGACCGAGCATAAAGAGTTCGTCGAACGGAACTTCTCCGAAGGTTTTGCCCGCTCTGATGCGGTGCTGTATTTCATAGTCGTCGCCCTGCGATTGCGGAAACCAGTGCAGCCGGAGCGAGCCCTGCAGCTTCTCGAACGAGTGGGAGGGTTGCGACCAGATGCGCCCCAGCTGTGACGACACGCCGCCCTCGAGGGTCAATCGCCGCTCCGGCAATCGCCAGAGCCCGGCATCCAACTTTGCGATTTGTTTGAGCTGGTACCCCTTGGTCAGCAGGCTGGGAGTCAACGCAGTTCCCGCACTCACGCTTCGGAAATCACGATGCGAAACTTCGGCCCCCAAAGACCACTGCCAGCGCCCGCTTTCGAAAGCAGCGAAGTCCACACCCACGGCTTCCCGCCGCATGTTGAAACTTTCCAGCACCGGAGCCGGGCCCTGAAATGAATTTCTGACGTCCCAGTTTTCACCGCGCAGATCGGCAGTCAATGCGTAGCGAAATTTAGGATTGGCCTGAAACGGGCTTGAGAGTCGCGCCACCACCCGGCGCTTCTCCGCATCCCAGCGATACATGGAGACAAAGTTGATGGCCTGATGGCGCAGGTTGTAAATCTCCGGAGTGATGCTTTGAAACGGCAGCCCCCGAAACAGCAGAAACAGTTTTTCCAGTGGTGCCATGGCCCCATCCGTCGCGCTCGCGGTTGCGGAAAAGAATGTCAAACTTGCCGTCGTCGCGGGCCTGCAAATCAAACTGGTAGCGGGAAAATATTTCCAGTCCATCGACGCGGGCTTCGGTAGTCAGCAGATCGGGCAGGCGCAGAACGCTGGCCGGCGCGAAAACCATGGCGCGATCGAGCAGGGCGGCGTTCACTTCCGGCGTGGGCTGGCTTCGCACCTCCGCAACCTGTGGCTTGCCTACGCGGTTCCAGAACTTCAGCGCAGCCGCGATGTTCCCCTGCAGGAAATAGACGGTGCCCAGAAAATCGTTGCCGTAGGCATCGGTGGGATCCAGCCGCAAGGCCTGCCGCAGGTGGCGCGCCGCGGCGGGATAGCGCTTCTGCTTGAATGCCACGCCCGCCAGCTCCAGCGGAAAGCGCTTGTCGCCCGGCTGCAGCCGGGCTCCGGCGGCAAAAGCACGCTGGGCCTCTTCCCATCGGCCTTCCTGGGCCAATGCCGTGCCGTAATAGAAATCGATGTCAGCCGCAGGGGCGTGCGCGGACTCGGCGAGAACTATCACTTCCTGCCAATTCTGTTGTGCAGTCAACTGCCGCAGCCGTTCGAGCAAGGCAAGGTCCGAGGTTTGCGCGACCGCCTGGGCGGCAAAGCTCAAAAAGAAAAGAAAGACAACGGCTGGGATCAGCGCGATTGGTTTTGAGGCAGTGCCAGCAGCGTCCATTTTCCGGCGGCGCTCCATTCCCGTTCGAAGCTCGACCGGTCCTGTTGCAGAAGCTTGCGCTGAGCCGGGTCGTTGACCATCACGGTTTCCGGGCCCAGTCCCGCGACGACCACATAGTGCAGAGGGTAGCGCAGAGCGCCGCCGCCGGAGGCATTCAGGGCAACGATCAAGGGACGTCCTTTGGCGAGATGCTGTTGGAGGTCTTCCCACTCTCCGCGAATTGTAAACGTGCGGAACCCCTGCTCCTGGAAGTAGCGCTCCATGTCGGAAGCATAGATGCCGTGGGCTTTGGCCGAATAGAGCGCGCGCTGGATACGGGTCGGGTCGGAAGCGTGGTTGGGCGACTGCCCCTGCTGGGCCTGCCAGTATTGCAGCACCATGGCAATGCTGGCCGCTCCACAGCCATCTTTTTCCTGCTTGACGAAAGGGACATCCAGCCAGACGCCCGGAAGGTCCGCGGCCAGCAGCATGCCGCAGACGCCCGATCAGCAGAAACCCGACCCTGACCGCGCGGCCAAACATCTTAAGACCCCTAGCGGACCGCAACAATGATCAGAATGAGAACCGCAACCGCCACCAAAATGATGATCAGGTCGCGATCGCTCAGGGAGCCAGCGGCAAAATCAGCCTGCGCCTTTTGGGTTCGCTGGGCCAGTTGCGCCAGTTCCGCATCGTCCAGGGTAGAAACGGCGTTCTTCACCTGCTCCGGGTTCATGTGCGCGGAGCGCAATGCCTGCTCCGCCTTCTCGGAGGAGAAAAATTGCCTGACCTGTTCCACATTCTGCTGCCGCAGGTTCGAGGCTTGCACCGCCGCCCGTTGCAGGTCAGAAGGACTCACGACGTGAGCCGCCCCTTCTGCCAGCAAATTCTGGGGAACGGCGAACACCGTGAGCAGCACGAAAGCCGTTGCCACTCGGGATAACTGCTTCATATCGAAATGCATCTCTTGCGACCTCCGCTGAATTCTTACTTGTGCCTACCGCGCCGGCGAGAACTCCCGCTCATGCCGATTCCATCTCGCCACCTGCAAAAATACTACACGTTCACACTCTGATGCAGAGCCCATTAGGCAGGTTTGTTCGGACGGTAACAAGATCGATAAACAAGGCCGAAGCTCACGCGGCCTACAAGCTTTCGACCGCCTTCTGCAACTCGGCGGCAATCCACTCCGGAGCCCTGCCGCGCGGAAACCGCACCGGCACCCCGATTTTCACCTGTATCTTCCCCGGCGGCGCAAATTTCTTCTTCGCTTTTTTCAATTCGAAGAGTCCGTCGATCCGAATCGGGACGACCGGTATCGCCAGATTATTTGCCAGTAATCCCACGCCTGCGCGGAAGGGACGCATTTTGCCATCGGTGGTGTGGTGCCCTTCGGGAAAGACCAGAATGCTGTAACCCCGATCCACGGACTCTCCCGCGAAAGCGAAGCTCTCGCGGAATCCGGCTTCGCGCGGCAGCGGAAACAGGTTGAGAAGCGAGACTCCCAGGGTCCACCGCACACGGTCATAAACACGGCCCGGAAAAACTCGACCGCTGGGCGGAGTGCGCAGCGCCTCCAGCGCCTCGCCTCCTGTGGCTGTGGCCAGCCGATGCCGGAAGCGGGCGGGAAGAGCGGTCTGCACAAAACCCACATCCACGTCGGCGATGTGATTGCACACCACCAGCACCGGCCCGCGAACGCCGCGCAGATTTTCGCGCCCGCTGATGCGCGGCCAGCCCAACAGAAACACAGCGGGACGCAAAAGCAGATAATGAATGATCAGCCGCACCCAGGTGGTGGGCCAACGCTGCACCCACGCCGGATAGTGATAAGGCGCGCGCGGCGGAAGCTTGCCGTGTAGCATGCGCTCTAAATCGCCGACCGTCTTTACCGCGGCGAACCGGGTCTCGCTTAAATCCACCTGGTAGCGATCTTCGAGCGCGCCCAGCAATTCCACACGATCGAGCGAACTGAGATTCAGATCGGCTTCAAGATTGGATCTCCTGACCCAACTCCCCCGCGGCTTTCCCTTTCACCCGCGCAATCAATTCGGCCAGCGGACTCAGTACGGTTTGCCCGGCCGGCACCGGCCCCACTCGCGCCTGCACAACTTTCAGGATCGCGCTGGTTCGCGGCTTCTGCGTGGAGGTGCGCGGGAAGTCGTCCTCCGGCCACAGAAACCAGTTCCGCATGCGCTGGTACTCGGCCAGAGTTTCGTTAGCGCGCCTTACCACCGGTTCAGGATCAAACTTGCCATCGCGCATGATCACTACCGCGCAGGGCTCGGCGTTCCCGTCTCGCGGCAGCGCGATTACCACACAGTCTTTCACTTCAGGTTGGCGGCGCAGGGCGGCCTCGAGGTCCTCGGGATAGATATTCATCCCGGCGGCAGTGACGATCACATCCTTCTTGCGGCCCTTGAAATACAGATTGCCTTCGGCATCGAGCGCGCCGATGTCTCCGGTGCCGTACCAGCCTTGGTCCGCTGTGATGGGCTGCAGTTCGTGCCCGGTCCAGTATCCGGCAGCCACGCCGCTGCCGCGGACCAGGATTTCGCCGTCCGGGGCCAGTTTGACTTCGCGCCCTGCCAGTACTTTGCCAATCGATCCCTTGCCCAGTCGAAAGGGATGATTCACGCTGACGATGGACGTGGTTTCGGTGAGCCCGTAGCCCTGGATGGCGGCGTATCCCAGGCGTCCCCAGAACTCTTCGGTCACGCGGTCGAGCGCGGCTCCGCCGGAAATGAACGCCCAGAACTTCCATCCGAACTGGCGATGCACGCGCCGGAAAATCCACCAGCGATGGAGGAAATGCTTTCCTTCCGCCGCTTGAAAGCGTCGTTGAAAATCCTGCAGGCGGCCTTCGTCCTCCAGGTCCCGCTCAATCTTTTCTTTCAGCGATTGCAGAATGCGAGGCACCGCCACCAGCACCGACACGCGCTCGCGGCGGATGGTGCGAATGACTTCGCCGGGCTTGAGCGCATTCTGGAATATCACCGTGCCCCCGAGGAGTTGCGGCAGAAATATTCCCAGGAATTGACCAAACACGTGACTCAAGGGCAGCAGGTTCAGGAAGCGAACGGGATGCACCCAGCGCTCGTACTTCAAATATCTCTGGATTTCGGTTTCGAGGGGAGCGATATTGCCCAGCACATTGCCATGCGTGATCACCACGCCTTTTGGTTCAGCGGTAGTTCCAGAAGTAAAAACGATTTCCAGGACATCCGCGGGCCCGAGCGCTGCGGCGTCGTAAGGTGCGGAGGCATGAGGTGACAATGCGTCCTGCAAATCTTCAAAAGTCAAAACTGGGATTGAGGGCAGAACATGCTCACGCGAACACACCATCAGCTTTCCATCCACCTGCTGATAAACGCGCTGGGCGAAATCGGCAGCACCGGCGTCATCAATAGGGACAACGATCACGCCGCGCAGGGCGCAACCAAAAAACGCCGCCACCCACTCGGCCGAGTTTGGCCCCCACAGCAGGACGCGCTCGCCTTTACCGATTCCACGTCTTTCCAGTTCGCGGGCAAAGCGAAAAGCGGTCTCGGCCACTTGCCGGTAGGTCCAGCGCACGGTACGGTATCCGCGAAGCTGAACGTAGGCGCACTCTCGCCCTCGTTGCAGGAAACTCTCGAGGTATTCGACCACGGAGCGGCGCTCCATGTTCAGGATGGTATCGCTTTGCAGCCTCCAACGCTGTCATCCTGAGCGGAGTAACTGCTTCGCGAAGCGAAGCAGCTACGCAGTCGAAGGACCCCTATACCCGGCAAAACGCTTGGGGATATTTTGACGAAGCTTGTTAAACACAAACGGCGGCATCGCACTTATAGGGGTCCTTCGACTCCACGTGCACTTCGCCTTGCGAAGTGCACGCTGCGCTCAGGATGACGAGGAGGATATTTTCGACTACGCCGACATGCGCCGTGCATTTTTCGGACAGAAGTTTGACAACAGATTCAGAAACTCCGCCAGAAACGGCGCGGTGGGCTGATTGCGCAGGGTCACCGCGTACCATTGCCGCTTGAATCCGCGACCGTTCAGCGGCCGGATGGCAACCTTGCCCGCTTCCACCGCGGGGGCCACCGCCCAGCGGGCGAGGAAGCCAATGCCGGTCCCCGCGCCAGCCAGTTCAACGATCGCTTCGGTGAGCGGGACTTCGATGACCCGCTGCGCCTCCACGCCGGCCGGCTTCAGCAGCTTGTTAATCAGTGTGCTCTCTTCCCGCGGAGGGTAGATCAGAATCGTCTCCGTCTCCAGGTCCCTGGGCCGCACCATGCTCATCGAGGCCAGGCGATGCTTGGGAGACATCACCAGGACCAGTTCATCTTCGAACATGGGTGTAACTCGGAGACTCTTGTTGCGCGGCGGACAACTGATGATGGCGACATCCAGTTTGCCCTCAAGCAACGCCGCCGCCGGATTCGAAGTCGCGCTGGCGACGATGTTCACTTCTACCTTCGAAAACTTGCTGTGAAACTTCTGCAGCACCGGCGGCAGCCAGTGATAGCAGGTATAGCATTCGGTACTCAGGCGGACCTCACCCCGCGCGCCGCCATTGAGTCCCTCGATCTGAACCTCGGTATCGCTGAGTTCGCTCAGGACCCGGCGCGCACATGCAATCAGGCGCTCGCCGGCCGGCGTGAGGACCATTTTTCTTCCCAGCCGGAGAAACAGGGCCGTGCCCAGTTTTTCTTCGGCATCGCGCAACTGGTGACTGAGGGCGGATTGCGTGAGATGAAGACGCTTTCCCGCCTCGGTGACGCTGCCCTCTTCGGCCACGGTCACCAGTAATTTCAGGTGGCGGACTTCCAGTTTCGGGACTCATTTTACCTATGAGTGTAGTTCATCGATTGGATGAAAACAAACAATAAATCTCATAGGTCTTCCATCACGTCCAACCCCTCACAAGTGCCGGAAACGGTTTGACGGCAAGAAGCGGATAGCCAGAAGGTCCAGTGTGCCGCAGACTCGGCTTCGGTATTCAACAGCATCCGCGCAAGCGCGGTTACTACGAACTAGACAAACACGGGGAGAGTGTTATGAAAAACCTGGCTGGACGCATCGTTACTTCACTTCTTCTGAGTATCCTGGCGCTGAGCTCCGCTCAAGGGCAACGCAGTGAGCAAATCATTCAGGCAAACATTCCATTCGACTTCGCGGTGGGCAGCCGATTTTTCCCGGCGGGACACTACTCGCTGGTGCGCAGCCAGCCCTGGCAACTCGAACTGCGGGATTCCGAAGGCCGCGTACTGGTGAACCTCCTGACCGAGTCAGTGCAAACGTCAACTGCGCCAGTCCGGCCCAAGCTGGTGTTTGAGAGCGGGGACCGCCGTCACGTGCTGACCCAGGTCTGGCAGGAGAACCAGACCATCGGCCAGCAAATTCTGCAGGCAAAGTGGGGCAGTGATGCTGTCCAGAAGCGTTCCGGAGACGTCCAAAGTGCAAAGGCCGGCAATCCACGCTAGACAGCTGACGACCGCGCCGCCCGGGAGGGCCCAATGGAAACCAGCACGAATGGCAACAACGGACAAGCGCAGGCGGCTGACCCGCACCTGCAGGAAGTCATCCGCTCCGCGGAACGGGAGCTTCACGAACTGCTCGCACGGCGGGCGGAACTCATGAAGCGCATCGGCACCATCAAGCAGACCCTGGCCGGGCTGGCGAATATTTTCGGCGACGGCGTGCTCGGCGACCAGTTGCTCGGCTTCCTCGATCGCAAATCAGCCAGCCGGCAGCCAGGTTTCACGCGCGCCTGTCGAGTGGTGCTCATGGACGCAAACCGGCCTCTCGGCGCCCGGCTGGTTTGCCAGGCGCTGCAGCAGAAGTTTCCCGAGGTGCTGGAACGCCACAAGGACCCGATCGCGTCGGTGACCACGGTGTTGAACCGGCTGGCGGACTACGGCGAAGCGCACTGCTCGCTGGACGCGGGCGGGCGCCGGGTCTGGAAGTGGATCGCAGAGCCTGGAGACGGCGTGAGCCTGCTGGGGAGAGACAGCGAGTTTTTGTCGCAGCCACAGTCAGAAAAGCAGTAACTGCGGGCACAGGCTGTGTGGGACGGGGTCGAAGACCCGGCCCCACACAATCTCCCTGGCCAGCTACTCTCTTCCTACTCCCAGCGCGTCCGCCACGCGGTTGATGTAGTTGAACCAGGAGGCGATCAATGTGATCTGCAGAATCGCCTTGTCGTCGAAGCCGGCGGCACGCAGCCGTTCATGATCGTCTTTCCAGATCTTGGTGGCATCCTTGGTTATCTTTACCACGTAGTCGAGCATGACCCGCTCCTGCGCGCTGATGGGAGCGGTGGTGTAGTCCTTTTCCAGCGCATCGACAAGAGCTGTATCCAACGTGACTCGACGCAGAAACTCTGCGTGTGAGTCAATTCAATACACGCACCGGTTGGTGACCGAAACCACGGTGGTGATCATCTCGTGCTGCGCGCCGGGAGAGCGGCAGGTCGGGAGACATCAGCACCCCGAAAGTGGCGAAGGCATGGTAGAGGGCCTCGGGAATGAGGCTGTGGGATTCGGTGATCATCGCCCCCCCACCTTCCGTGGGATGCACCGGGGTGGCGTACTCCTTTGGATACAAGGCCTTCTGGGCTTCCATTGCCTGGCGCAGCTTTTCGTCGCCTTGGGAGACCGGAATAGTGCGAATCCAGGTCATAAAAAGGGCTTGCCTTTCATGGGTATTCCCGCCGTAAAATGCCGCGGTCGAGTTTGAGGCTATACCGAACGCGCGCGGAGTGCCAATACTAGAAATCCGTTACTGCAGGCTTGGTTGGGGGGACTCGTTCGCGGATTCAACCGCGGGAAGGATGGCTCGATGAGCATCGTGGTATGGCAAGTCCTGCGCAAGCTTCCCAAGCCCCTGATCCTGGTATTGTCTTTATTCCTGCTGGCAGCCATCGCACGGGCCTGAGGTAGTGGCGGATTTCCGGGGCCTCAGATCAGCCCGTCTTTCACGCGGCGCAGAAAGTCTTCCGCATCCGCCTGGGCTTTCCTGGCGGCACTGGGATCGTTACGGTTCTCGAAGGTAATTTCCTGCAGAGTAATCTGGGCGGCGTCTTTGGGCTTGAAACCCCGGGTGACCAGCTTTCTGGCCCTCGCCGCAAAACTCTCAGAGTCAACCAGCACCGCCGGTTCGCCGTGCACCGAGCAATCGTGGTCCTGGAACTTGCTCGCCGCCAGCCGGTCGTAGGCGCTCTTGGCTTCCTGATCGGTCAGCATCGCCGGCACCGGAAAGGTCCAGCCGCACTGGGAACACGCCCATCCAGTCAGGCGTTGGTGCGACACCCATGTAAGCCATCTGCCCATGGTTCTCCCTCATTTGCCGCAGGGGGTAAAGAATGCCTGGGCCCGAAATCACGTTCTTTACTTCCTGGATAGGAACGCGGCGAATGTAGCGAAGCGAGGTTTTCCCAACCCAGCGTGCCCCCCCGGGACGCTGAATGTTGCCGGAAATGATCTTACAAGAACAAGTCCGCCAGTTGTAGTGACGGCTTAGGGAACCGGTGTGCCGTCAGATCGAGGACGGGCGTCCTGCCCGCTCTCCAGTCTCGCGAGGGCGGTTCCGGACGTAACTCGGTCGTACACTCCCTTTCGGTAACCCTTAGTAACCATACGATTCTGGGTAACCCGTCTTACAATGACCCTTGTCCGAAAGACCATCCCTCGTATGATCGGCAGACATGGCCGGTCGGATGGCCAACCCGTCGGTGAACCTTCTCACGGAGATGTTTTCTGGCGGGAAATAAACCGGGAGCTGGAGTCAGCAATCTTATGGCGTTTGGTTTTGGCTTCAACAAACAGAAAGCTCTCAGCGCTGCGGAGAAGTTCGTCCAGCAGGGCAAGCTGCAAAATGCCATTGCTGAGTACGAAAAAGTTCTCAAAGCTGACCCCAAGGAACTCACTGTCTCCAACACCATTGGAGACCTCTACGCCCGTCTCGGCCAGAGCGACAAGGCCGTCGAATCCTTCAAGAGCGTTGGCGACGCCTATGCCACACAGGGCTTCACCGTCAAAGCCATCGCCATGTACAAGAAGCTCACCAAGCTGAAACCCACGCTGGAGAGCGTACTGCGACTGGCCGAGCTCTATACCCAACAGGGACTTTTTAACGATGCCCGGGCGCAATACCTGCAGGTAGCGGAAGAATTTCTGCGCTCCGGAGAACTGGAACAGGCAGTACGGATTTTCCAGAAGACCCTGGAGATGGATCCGGAAAACGTCGCCATGCGCACCCGGCTGGCCGAAGTTTATATCCGGCTCAACAAGAAGACGGAAGCCTGGCAGCTCTTCGCCGCCGCCGCCGACAGCCTGCGTGGACGCGGCCAACTGGGGCCCGCGGAAGAAATCCTGAACCGCATGCTGACGCTGGATCCCAGCAACAGTCATGCTCTGCTGCTGCGCGGCCGCAACGCTTTCGATTCCGGCGACATGCCTGCAGCCATCAAGAACCTGGAGAAGGTGGCCGACCTCGACAGCCATCCCGACGGTCTGCGCGCCCTGATGCAGGCCTACCTGCAGAGCGGACGCCTGTCGGATGCGGGCACCCTGGCAGCCAAATTGTGCACCGTCCACAACGACACGGGAGCGATCACCACCTACGCCGACGCGCTCATGGCCGCGGGCCAGTTTGCCGACGTTCTGCAGGTTTACCAGCAGTATTGTGATCGGCTTGTAGCCACGGACTCAGGCAAGGTGCTGGAAAGCCTGCATTCGCTGATCGGGCATATGCGGGAAAATGCGCCTGCCCTGGAAATTCTGCTCGATCTTTCGCAGAAGGCCGGCGACACCACTCACATTACGGAACTTTACGAGTTGCTGGCGCACGCCTCGGTGCAGTCCGGAAATCTGGAGAAAGCCCGCGACTATTATTTGAAGCTGACCCAACTGGAGCCTCAGAACCAGCTGCACACCCGGAACTATGAGCAGGTGGTGGCCAAACAGGGCGGAGGTCCGTCCGGCTCGCGGCTCATCACTCCGGAAGAGGGCGCGGTTCTGGTGGAGGAACTCGAAGCTACCGCTCCGTTTATCGACCAGCGTTACGCCGACGACGTGGCCCTGGCGGTGCGGGCCGCGCTGACCGACGCCGAACTGTTCGTTTCTTACAATATGCCGGCCAAGGCCCTGGGACCTCTGATGTCCGCCCTGCCCAAGGCCCCGCGCGACCTGCGCCTCAACCAGCGCCTGGCCGCATTGCATACCCGCGCCGGCCGCTTCAGCGAAGCCGCGGTCTGCTGCCGCAATCTGGAACAGCTCTATCACGATGCCGGACACCCGGATGAAGCCAGCCGCTATAGTGATCTGGCCGGCAAGTACGAGGAACGCACTTCCGCCAAGTCGCACAAAGAGAGCGACGCGACGGCTGCGATGCCGTTTGCGCCCGCGACCATGGCTACGCCCGCCATCGATCAGTTCGACACAGCCGACGCTGCGGAAGCTTCCGCCGTTTCCGCCCCCGCACCTTTGTCCTCCGGACTCTTTTTTCATCAGACGGGCTCGTCTGCCGCACCCGCATCGAGCGAATTTGAGGTCCGGTCCGAAGCGCCTGCCCCGGAAAGCGAAATTGACATTTCCGCGGAGTGGGATGGCGAGGTAACGGAGGAGCCGACGCCGGCTGCCTTCGCCGAAAGTGCGGAAGCTTCGGACGCGGACGCCGACCATGCCCGCTCCGAGACCATCACGGAAACGATCGAAGAGCTGCGTTTCTATCTGGCGCACTCCATGGTCGAACAGGCCCGCCTGGTCTTCGCGAAACTGGAAAAGTTGAAGCCCGGCGCGGACAAACTGGCGGCAGTACAGCAGGAAATTGAGGTCGCCGAGGCTCAAACCAGTTCGAAACCGCCTGCAGCAGTAGAAGAGTTTTCCGTGGACGAGGCCGATGAAATTCCGGCCGCGCAGCACGAGGAATTCAAGGTCCCGGTCCGCCCGATAGCGCCAGCCCCGGCACCGGCCATGACGGAATACGCCCAGGCCAGCCCTCAAGCCGAGCCCGCCGGTGTATTGGGCGAATTCGTGTCCGACCTGGAAGCCTCTTTGGGTGACGCCTTCCTGCCGCCCCCGCCCGCACCGCCCGCGCCGCACCAGCAACCTGCGGTGGCGCGCGAGTCGCGGACGGCGACTCCCAGCCACGCCGCAGCAGCGACGGCTCCGGCCAAGGAAAGTCCTGCTCCGGCTGCCACTCCGACTACCACGGCGGCTCCCACTTTCACCTATCAGCCGACCAAGAAGCGGACTCTCGCACCTGAAGTCGCTGCGGCAACGCCGCAGGCGGCTGCCGCCAGCGTTGACCTGGCCGACATGTTCGGCGAGCTGAAGCACGAACTTGAAGACGACTCCGCCAGCGCTCAGGAAGACCCCGAGACTCATTACAACCTCGGCGTCGCCTTCCGCGAAATGGGATTGCTGGATGAAGCCATCGGCGAACTGCAGAAAGTTTGCCAGGCGGTGGATCGCGGTCACAGCTTTCCCGCAACTGATGCAGACTTATACCTGGCTGGCCCAGTGCTTCCTCGACAAGGGCGTGGCCGAGGCGGCGATCCGCTGGTATGAAAAAGCCCTCAAGCTGCCCCACATTGACGAAGAGACCCGCACCGCCCTGAACTATGAATTGGCCTCCTCCTACGAAGCTGCCGGCAACAAGACCGCAGCCCTGAACTATTTCACGGAGGTTTACGGCACCAATATCGACTATCGCGATGTAGGCGAGCGCATCAAAGCTCTGAAGTCGTAGAATGACGGAATGGGTTTCCTTCTATGCTTGGGAGCCGCGGACGCGGGAGAGCACCAGCCGGTCGCATTCACGGTCGCATTCACGAACCATGGGAGCGCGATGTGACCGCAAGTCCGGATTCTTCCATCAATAAAGTTCCTTCCGAGTCCCTGTCCGCGAAGCTGCCTGATGAAGCGCTGGGCGGACGCGGCCTGGGAGGCCCGCCCGGCAATGGCACCGAGCTTCACCGGACCGGCTTTCAACTCTGGCTGCACCGAGTTCTGGTGCTGCTGTTCGTTTTCTTCTGTGCCAGCGTGGGCGTGCTGCTGGTCATCCTGCCCTGGCGGCCGGAATGGACAGACAATTACTTCCTGCTGGCTTCTCCCGGCTTGCGGACTTTTGTTTCCAACGGTTTTGTTCGCGGCCTGTGCAGCGGCCTGGGACTGCTCGACATCTGGATCGGATTCTGGGAGGCAGTTCACTTCCACGACGAAACCCGGCCCTGACAGAAAGACAAGCTCAACATGAGTGACGGCAAACTCAAGTCTGCGCCCCTGGCGTACGAGAACGAATCCTTCCTCAATAGCCCGGACGGGCGCGTCTTGCGCATTCTCTCCGAGTACATGGAGCCGCTCTCCCGTTTCCGGCGGGAGCAGATCCAGGACACGGTTGTTTTCTTCGGCTCAGCGCGCTTTCACAGCCGCTCGGACGCCGAGCGGAATCTCACCGAAATTGAAGTGGGACCCGGAGAGCATTCGGCGGAACGGAAAAAAGCGCTGGCTTCGGTGGACATGGCGCACTACTACGAGGACGCGCGCAAGCTGGCTTTCCTGCTGACCCAGTGGTCAGCCCAGATTCCCGCCCGCAGGCGGCGCTTCGTCGTGACCACCGGCGGCGGACCCGGCATCATGGAAGCCGCCAACCTGGGCGCTCAGGAAGCAGGCGGAAAAACCATTGGGCTGAACATCAATCTGCCGTTTGAACAAAATCCGAATCCGTACATCACTCCGTCGCTCAATTTTGAATTCCACTACTTCTTCATGCGCAAGTTCTGGTTCGCCTATCTGGCCAAGGCCCTGGTGATCTTTCCCGGCGGCTTCGGGACCCTGGACGAACTCTTTGAAATCCTGACTCTGGCCCAGACCCAGAAGCTGGCCAAGAAGATCCTGGTCGTCATTTATGGCAGCGCGTACTGGAAGAGCCTGATCAACTTTGACGCCATGATCGATGCCGGCACCATCTCGGCCGCTGATCTGGAGCTGTTCCGCATGGTAGATTCGCCCGAGGAGGGCTTTGAGTTTCTTCGCGACGGCCTGGTCAAGTATCATCTTGGCCCCCAGCCCAAGGCGCCTGAAGCCATGCCGGAGATTGCGAAGACCAATCCTTAAGCAGTCGTCAGTCGTCGGTCTTCAGTCGTCAGAAGACTAAGACCAACGAACGAAGATCGAATTGCTTCTCTACTACATCACCGACCGCTCTCAGTTCCCGGGTGACGCAGATTCCCGCCGCTCCCATTTACTCGCAACCGTGGCGCAAGCGGCTCGCTGCGGCGTGGACTACATCCAACTGCGCGAGAAAGACCTCTCCGCACACGACCTCGAACTCCTGGCCCGCGAGATCGTCCAACTGAGAACAGAGAACAACAAACTGAATACTGGTGTTCTGATAAACACCCGCACAGACGTTGCCCTCGCCTGCGGAGCCCATGGCGTGCATCTGCGCTCGGATGACATTTCTCCCGCCGACGTGCGAACGGTCTGGACTAATAGTGGCGCGGGCAATCGAGTAACGATTGGGGTCTCGTGCCACACCCGGGCCGAGGTCGCCCGCGCCGCTGAAGAAGGAGCTGATTTCGCGATTTTCGGGCCAGTCTTTGAAAAGTACAAGCCAGGGCGAAGCACTCGCCCCACGGGTCTCGAAGCCTTGCATGAAGCTTGTCAGGAAAAAATTCCCGTGATCGCGTTGGGCGGCGTCACACTGGAAAATGCGGCGGCCTGCATTCAGGCCGGAGCAGCCGGAATCGCGGGCATCCGGCTGTTCCAGGAAAATGAGATGGGAAGGACAGTTATGGCATTACGCCAGTTGGAATCAGTCGTCGGTCGTCAGTCTTCAGTCGTCAGCAAGCCCAAAGCCTGACGACTGAAGACTGACGACCGACGACTGCCTAGCTCTTGATTGTCTTCGACCCTTCGTCCCAGGTCACCGCAGTCTTGCGGAAGTACGATTGGTTTGCCATGTGGCATGCCAGCGCCGCGTGATGGCCAAACACGACGTCCTCCATCACCGGCTTGCGGGTGCGTACCGCCTGGAAGAAATTCCACAGGTGAGGCTTGACGTCATCCCAGGACGCGCTGCGATAGTTCACGCCCTCCAGAGCCGGTTCCTTGCCCGGCACGGCATCGTGTTCTTCGTGCCACTTCTTGAAGTATTCCTCCCGCATGGCCTTGGGAAAGCCCGATGCGTAATAGCTGGGACCGGTATCCACGCCCGCCTGCGGAGTGTAGGTGAGGTTGAATTCGGTCAGTTCCAGAATGCCCTTCGAACCCTGGAAGCGATAGGTCTCAGGCATCTCCGTCCCCAGACTGAGTCGCATATAAACCGGAATTTCGCCGTACTTAAACAGCGTGCAGTGCACGTCGGGCATGTTCCGGCCATCCTTCCAGCGCAGAATCCCGCCCATGGCCATGGCCTGCTTCGGCGCTTCATTGATGCCCAGCACATATTGCATTCCGCTCACCAGGTGGACCAGCAGATCGCCGGCCACGCCGGTGCCGTATTCCTTCCAGCAACGCCAGCGGGCAAAAATCAGGGGATCGAACTGCCGCTTGGGCACGGTTCCCTGCCAGGTGTCCCAGTCCAGGGTTTGCGGGGAAAGATCGGTGGGCGGTGGATACTCCCAGGCTCCGGTGGGATCGTTGCGGCCTAGCGAGCCCTCTACCAGCATCAGATCGCCGAGGGCGCCCTGCGCCACCAACTCCCTGGCCTTGGCGCAGATCACGGAACTCACCCGTTGCGAGCCTACCTGCACGATGCGCCCGGCCTTTTTCGCCGCCGCCACCATCTCTACGCCTTCTTCGGCGGTGTGCGACATGGGCTTTTCGATGTAGATGTCCTTGCCTGCGCTGACCGCGTCCACCACCACCTGCTTGTGCCAGTGGTCAGGCACCGCAGCCACGATGCAATCGATGTCCTTGTTCTCCAGCAATTCCTGATAGCGCCGCGTGGTGGGCAGGTCAGGACGGACAATCTCTTTCGCCAGAGTGTGGCGGCCATCATAAAGATCGCAGGCGGCTGCACACTGCACTCCCGGCAACTCGATCGCATTGGTCAGCAGCCCTGACCCCTGCATGCCGATTCCGATCATGCCAAACCGCACTCGATCACTCGCGGCCATGGTTTGGGGCAAGGCCCAGAGCGGGTCAGGATCCAGCAAGATGGTCTTCAGCCCCATTGATGCGCCGGCCGCGGCCGCACCCAGTCCGATGAATTCACGCCGCGAGAAACGGTTCCTGTTCATTGAGCCTCCAATCAGTCTTCAGTCGTCGGTCTTCAGTCGCCAGCCATTCCCCGACGACTGAAGACTGACGACCGACGACTGCTATTTCTTCAACATCTTCACCGCGACTTCCTTGAAGAATACGATGTCATTGTCGCTGTGATTCTGCAGCCCGATATAACCTTCCTGCGGGCGCGGGCCGCGTTGCGGTTCGAAGTCAAATTTCCTGGCCGGCACGGGATCGCCTTCAGTGAACTCGGTCACCTTCACGCCGTTTACCACAACGTTGGTGTGGGGCCCGTCCAGCGTGATCTCCATCGTGTTCCACTCCGGCCCAGGCTTGCCGGGACGGGCCAGGGCCTTGGTCAGCGAATACAGGGTGCCGGTCGCGTGATAGTCGTCTTCGTTGGATTTTTCCGGATCGTTATCGATTTGCACTTCATATCCGTAATGCACCGGCATCCAGGCTTCACGGGGCTCGATCGGAATGCGGATGTAGATTCCGGAGTTATCGTTGTGATCGCGCATCTTGAACACAACGCGGATCACGCAATCGCCCAGCGTCCCACCCGTCCAATAAAGCAGCCCCATGCCGCCGTGGGTGCGGATCAGGCCATCCTCAACCGTCATTTCGCCGGGGCCGACGTGCTTCCACCCCACCAGGTCCTTGCCATCAAACAGCTGCTTCCATTCTCCCGACTGCGCTTGCGCCGGGGGAACCGACCCTGCCATGAAGACAGCCGCAGCCACGATGATCAATGCCAGATGAAATCGCATTTCTCCACCTTTCGAGCCGGGAGAAATATACACCAAACCGCCGTGCTGAAGGTACGACGTAAGTCCTTTTGGGTGAATGATTGCGGAGCGCGAGGCGGGCGTGAGTCCAGAACCTGCGCGGGCCGGTTACTGAAGGTCATTTTTGCTCGAAGCAAAGCGCGGTAATCCGGCATCAAAGCAGATATAATATTCCGGTTAGCGCGCAGGGAATAATTTCTCCTCCAAAGAAGATTAAATCCGATGTCCATGAAGACCAAGGCCGCAATTGTAGTTTCCTCCGCCGCTGTTCTGCTGTTTATGTATTTGGGCGGATTGGACGGCGTTCGCGCCTCCAACAACGATGGCTCTTACCGGCAATTACAGGTTTACAGCGAAGTGCTTTCGCGGGTGCGCAGCGAGTATGTGGAAGAGCCCAACATCCCACTGGTGACCGATGGCGCGTTGCACGGTCTGCTGGAATCGCTCGACCCGAACTCCAGCTATCTGACCGCCTCCGAGTTCAAAGAGTACAAGGCCAATCAGACCGAGGCGAAAGGCGAGATCGGGGCAGCGGTGTCCAAGCGATTCGGCTATGCCGCGGTCATCTCGGTAATTCCCGGCGGACCGGCCGACAAGGCCGGCATACAAGCCAGCGATATTTTTGAAGCCATCGAGGGTAAGAGCACGCGCGAGATGTCACTCGCCGAAATCCACAACCTGCTGATGGGGCAACCTGGTTCGAACCTCAACGTTTCCGTGGTTCGGGCCCGTCGCGCCGAGCCCACGAAGATGGTCATCACCCGCGATATCGTCACCGTGCCCCCGGTCACCGACAAGATGGTCGAGGATGGCATCGGATACATCCAGGTGGACGCTTTCAACAAAGGCAAGGCACAGGAAGTAGCGGCGAAAGTTCGCGCGCTGCAGAAGTCCGGAGCCAGGAAACTGATCCTCGACCTGCGCAACTGCGCCGAAGGCGAAGAATCGGAAGGCATCGCCGCTGCCAATTTATTCCTCAACCATGGCACCATTACTTATTTGCAGGGCCAGAAATATCCGCGCGAGGCCTTCAACGCGGACGCTTCGAAGGCCATCACCAACCTGCCCCTGGTCGTCCTGGTGAACAAAGGCACGGCCGGACCGGCTGAGGTGGTAGCTGCGGCTGTTCTGGAAAATGCCCGCGGAGATGTTGTAGGCGACAAGACTTTCGGCGATGGCTCGATCCAGAAAACCATTCCACTCCCCGATGGCTCGGCGTTGATTCTGTCGATCGCCAAGTATTACTCGCCCAGCGGCAAAGCCATCCAGGACAGCGCCGTCACGCCAAACATTGTGATCGCGGACAGTGACGACGATGCCGCGCTTCCGGATGATGACGATGGCGCCGCTCCGGCGGAGGAAGACAAAACCAAGCCTCCGCAAGAGGACGAGCAGTTGCACAAAGCGATTCAGGTGCTGAAGAGCAAGGCGGGCTAGTCGGCCGCTGGTCTGGTCTTTGGTCTTTGGTCGTTGGTCTTTGGTCGTTGGTCGTTGGTCTTGATCGCGCGCTCTCGGGCGCGCGATTTTATTTGGTGCCAGCTGTCCCCCAGTCTTGCCCGTAAACCACACGGCGAGCTGAGGACACTGGCGCCCGGCGACTATCGGCCAACGACCAAGGACTAACGACCGGCGACTCCTCTCCTGATATCCTGAACGCGATCTCTCGTGAAATTCCAGTTGCAAGACTCCCCGGCGTCCACCGGCGCCGAGAACAAAATGGTGGGCCGCCTGATAATCGGCCTGCTGGTGCTGGTGTCTGCCCTGGTGGGGGCCACGGTCGGGCTGCTTCTGGTTTACTCCACCGATCTGCCGCAGGTCGATCAACTGGAACACTATCGCCCCAGTTCGATCACTGAACTCTACGACGACCAGGGACGCACCATCGGGTCGTTCGCGCTGCAGCGCCGGGTGGTCGCTACCTATGACGACTATCCTCCGGTCATGCGCCAGGCGCTGATTTCGATCGAAGACAAAGATTTCTACCGGCACTGGGGGATCAACGTCTGGCGCATCGCCGGGGCCGCCTACCGCGACATCCGGTCGGGCGGCCGCGTGCAGGGCGCCTCGACCCTGACCATGCAACTGGCCCGCAATCTCTTCCTCTCGCCCGACCGGTCATTTCATCGCAAGATTCAGGAAGCGCTGCTGGCCGTGCAGATCGAGCGCCGTTTCACCAAGCCGCAGATCTTTACCCTGTACGCCAACCAGATCTATCTTGGCCACGGGGTTTACGGATTCGAGGCCGCCTCCCAGTTTTATTTCAGCAAGCCGGCGAGAAAATTGACTCTCGACGAGGCCGCATTGCTCGCCGGCCTGCCCAAATCGCCGACCTACTATTCGCCCATCACGCATCCTGACCATGCTCTCAAGCGCCGCAACCTGGTCATCAATTCCATGCTCGAGGACGGAGAGATCACCGCGCAGCAGGCGGCCTCGGCCCGCGAACAGCCTGTCCGCCTTGCACTCGCTCATGATCCGGATTCGCTGGCGCCATATTTCGTCGAGGAAATCCGCCGTTACCTGGAAGGCAAATACGGCAGCGACCAGGTCCACGAAGGCGGCCTGAGAGTTTACACCTCGCTCGACATGGACCTGCAGCGCGCCGCCAATCGCGCCCTATTCGACGGCCTGGCCGCCTATGAGCGCCGCCATGGTTGGAGAGGCCGTCTGCAGAATGTCTTGACCGGCGATGTGACGCTGGCCAACTACCAGCATCCGGACTGGGAGAGTGACCCCGAGGTGAACAGCTACGTCCACGTCCTGGTCACGTCCGCAACTCCGGCTTTCGCGAGCGTCCGATTCGGCCGCTACTCGGCAACCCTCACCTCTGCCGACGTCGCCTGGACCCGAAACCGGCTGTCCGCCATCCTGAAGCCCGGCGATATTGCTTACGTGAAAGTGCTGGCGCTGAATGCGGATGGGAAAGCGCGAGTGAGCCTGGAAGAAGATTCCGGCGTGCAGGGCGCGCTGGTGGCAATCGACAATGCCACCGGCGAAATCAAAGCCATGGTCGGCGGACGCGATTTCAACCTCTCCAAGTTCAACCGCGCGACCCAGGCACTGCGCCAGGTCGGATCTTCGTTCAAACCTTACGTGTACACCGCCGCCATCGACCGCGGCGCCACGCCGGATGACACCATCCTCGACGCGCCCATCTCGTTTCCCATGCCTACAGGCCCGGCGTACGAACCCCACAATTACGACGAAAAGTTTGAAGGCATGATTACGCTGCGGCGCGCGCTGGCCCAATCGCGTAATATCCCCGCGCTGAAGCTGGCCGACAACCTCGGGATCAAGGTGGTCATCGACTACGCCCATCGCTTCGGCATCACTTCTAACATTCCGCCGTATTTGCCGGTGGCGCTGGGCGCGGTCGAAGTGACGCCGATGGAGCAGACTTCCGCCTTCAGCGTGTTTCCCAATGACGGTGTGCACATCACGCCGCGCTACATCACCAAGGTGACAGACTACGAAGGCCGCACCCTGGAAGAGAATTTTCCCGACGTGAGGGACGTGGTCAGCGCCCGCACCGCGCGCACCTTGACGGCCATGCTGCGCGAGGTGGTGCTGCATGGCACAGGCATCGCCGCGTCCACGCTGAAATATCCACTGGCGGGAAAAACCGGCACCACCAACAACTTTACCGATGCCTGGTTCGTCGGATTCTCACCTTCGATCACTTGTGGTGTCTGGGTGGGCTACGACGAGAAGAAATTTCTCGGAGCAAGAGAAACCGGCGCCCGCGCCGCCTTACCCATCTGGATGGACTTCATGAAGGCCGCTCTGGCCGGAAAAGACCCGGGAGAATTCCAGCCGCCGCCGGACGCCGCGCCGAACTCATCGGGACAAAAGCTGGATACTCCAGACACAGCGCCGGCGGGAGATGAAACTCACTAAGCCCGTGTGGGGACGGTCTCCGACCCGTCCTGGCCGAGCGCAGCTCGGCTAGGTTTTGTACAACACAATCTTCGCGGTTGTTTGAGCTTCCAGCCGGCTGAAAGCAGCCAGCCATTTGCGGCGAGGTAGGGGTCCTTCGACTGCGAAACTGCTTCGCTTCGCGAAGCAGTTTCTCCGCTCAGGATGACAGGGGCTCAAGTGCCACCACGGTCCACGTGGGGACAGCCGCCCTCGGCTGTCCGGCCGAGCGCAGCTCGGCAATTTGAAGGCTCAGGCATTGCCGAGTATGATTCCTCGCCATGACTTTGGATCCCGAACAAGAGCGGCAGCGCCTGACCGAGCTCTATTCCGGAATGACTCCCGAGGAACTGGAGAATGTCGCCGATGACGCGGCATCTCTTACCGATGTGGCTCGTGAAACCCTAAGAACGGAACTGAGTCGGAGGGGATTGGCGATCAGCGTAGATTTGCCTCCAGTCGGCGGGAAAATCATCGAAGAACGGGACTTGGTATCGATTCGCCGCTTCCGGGACTTGCCGGAAGCACTCTTGGCCAAAGGCAGTCTCGAGTCGTCGGGAATCGAGTGCTTCCTGACCGACGACAACATGGTGCGAATGGACTGGTTTATATCCAACTTATTGGGCGGAGTTAAGCTCCTGGTGAACGAGGAAGACGCCGTAGCAGCCACCGCCATCCTGGATGAACCCACGCCGGAGCTATTGGATGTCGAAGGTGTCGGAGAGTATCAACAACCTCGATGTCCTGAGTGCCAATCGTTCGATGTCAACTTCGAACAGTTAAATCAGAAGGTTGCCTACACCTCCGCATGGCTTGGGGTGCCGATCCCGCTGCATACAAAGGCGTGGACGTGCCGATCCTGTGGACATCGGTGGCAGGATCGCGATGGCCTTGAGCCTGGAGATTCCGAACAGCCCTGAAGCTTGTTACTTTTTCAGCGCCGCAAAACTTTCATCCAGAATCCGCGCCGCCTCATCCACATCAGACTTTCCAATATTCAATGGCGGCGACATCCTGATCACGTTGCCGTAGAACCCGCCCTTGCCCACCAGCAACCCGCGCTTCCGCGCTTCTTCCATCAAGGCATTCGTGGCGGCAGACGCCGGCTTCTTGCTTTCGCGATCTTCCACCAACTCAAGCGCCTGCATCAGGCCCATGCCGCGAACGTCGCCGATGATCGGGTGCTTCGCCTGCAATTCTTCCAGCTTCTTGCGGAAGTAATCTCCCACCACCGCTGCGTTCGTCCGCAAATCATCTTCCTCGATGATGTCAATAACCGCTCGCGCGGTCACGCTGGTCACGGGATTGCCGCCGAAGGTCGAGATCGTCATTCCCTGAAATGAATCCGCGATTTCAGGCTTGGCTACGGTCAGTCCGATGGGCGTGCCGTTGCCCAGCCCCTTGGCGGCGGTAATCATGTCGGGCTCGACTTCCCAATGTTCGATGCCGAACCACTTGTGACCGGTGCGTCCCCAGGCGGTCTGCACTTCGTCGGAAATAAAATCCCCGCCGTACTGTTTGACGATGCTGAAAGCCAGCTTGAAATACTCCTTCGGAGGCGTGATGAACCCGCCTACCCCCTGTATGGGCTCTGCCAGGAAGGCGGCAATGCGGCCTGAGGTCGAGAACTGAATCACGCTCTCAATATCTTTCGCGCAGGCAACTTCACAGGAAGGATATTTCAGCCCCAGGGGACAGCGATAGCAATACGGATTCATGGCATGCACGATGCCGACTTCAATCGTGCCTTTGCGCCAGGTGTTCATGCCGGTAAGCCCGCGGGTCAGCGACGAGCGCCCGCTGTAGCCGTGCCGCAACGCCACCACCTCAAAATTACCGGTGTGCATGCGCGCCACCTGGATCGCGGTCTCGTTGGCCTCGGTCCCGCTGTTGGTGAAATAAGATTTCTTCAGTGCTCCCGGCGTGATCTGCGCCAGTTTCTCCGCCAACTCAACCATCGGCACATTGGGGAAGCAGGTCGAAACGTGCTGCATGCGATCGATCTGCTCCTTGGTGCGCGAAGTTACCCGCGGATTGCAGTGGCCGACGCTGATGGTCACAATGCCGCCGAAAAAGTCGAGATACTTCTTTCCTTCGACGTCCCACACATGCTGCATGGAGGCATGGTCCATGGGCAGGGGATCGGAGTAGTAGGTTGAGACCGAAGGAAAGATGAATTCCTTCTGCTTGCGATTGATCTCTTCGCGGGTCAGGTGCGACTTCTCAGCCGGAACAATGGTTGTGCTCATGCTGGTCCTCAGGCAGAACGCCTAATCGGGAATGTGAATCTTACTCGAGACCCACCATCATAAACCACTGGCCCGCCTGGCCGGACGCGGCTGCGCGTCTGTCTCCGGCAGCGGGGCAGCGCGGGCACCGTTGCGGAATTGCTCCAACGCTTCGAATATCCGTGGGCCGTAGAGAGCGGCCTTGTACTCACCGAATCCGGAAATACTGAGCAGCTCGAGGATCGAACCCGGCCGCTTGCGGCAGACTTCGTCAAGCGCGGAATCGTGCATGACCACGAAAGCTGGCACGCCCTGCTGTTTCGCCGCGGCCCGCCGCCACTCCCGCAAGTACTCGCGCAGGGCAGGATCGAGGTCAGCGACTCCAGCGGACAGCGGCTTGGCCGGCCGTGCTGGGGCCGCGATGGGGCTCACCTTCGGCAGCGCTGCTTTGGTGGACTTCACCAGCCAGTCAGATTCGCAGCCGCACGCGTCGCAAGCGCCGCAAGTCGTCCACTTCGGACTCTCTCCGAAATGCAGGCAAATCTGCCGGTGCCGGCAGCCGTTCGGATTCAGCGAAATCGGCGGATGGTGTGGTAGCGCTGCCACGCCCGCTCTTTCTCCGCCGGATCGACAATCTGGTCGGCAAAATACGCCAGCAAGGCTGCATCGCGCTTCTGCCAGAGCAGAATGCAATCGGCCGGCTGTCCGTCGCGCCCCGCGCGTCCCGCCTCCTGGTAATACTGCTCGATCGATTTGGGCAGCGCGAGGTGGACCACCGCGCGCACCGAAGCTTTGTTGATGCCCAGATCCGAAGGCGATCGTGCCCACCAGCACGCGCACTTCGTCCGACATCCAGCGCTCCTGATTGTCCCGCCGCTCCGCCGCTTCCATCTTGCCGTGATAGCCGATGGCGGAAATCTGTTGCGCTTTGAGATAGTTCACCGTCTCCCCAACCCGGGCAATGGTGGGCGCGTAAACAATGACGCTGCGATCCTCGTAGTTGCGCAAGGCGCGCAACAACAGGCTGGGCTGCTCGCGTCCTTCGCATTCCTTTACCAGGTAGCGCAAGTTCGAGCGGTGAAAGCTGGCAATGTACTTGTGCGGATCGCGTAGCTGAAGCTGGTGAAGAATGTCGTGACGCACGCGCCGGGTGGCGCTGGCAGTAAAGGCGGCAATGGGACGATCCGGAAAGTGCACTCGCAACCGGCTCAGCTGCCGGTATTCCGGGCGAAATTCATGGCCCCACTCGGAGATGCAGTGCGCTTCATCGATGGCAAAGAAAGCGATGGGGACCCGTTGCAGCCAGTCAATGGTATCGGCCCGCGCCAGCCGCTCCGGAGAAAGATACAGCAACCGATATTCGCCCTCGGCCGCCTTGCGTATGACCTGGGTCTGCTTCTCACCGGACAGAGAACTGTTCAGCACCGCGGCGGGAATTCCCATCTGCGCCAGCTGCGCCGCCTGGTCCTGCATCAACGCAATCAAAGGCGAGATGACGATCGCGGTCCGTCCCAGCATCACGGCCGGCAACTGGTAGCACAGCGACTTCCCGCCCCCGGTCGGCATCACCACACAACTGTCACGACCGTCGAGCAGGCTGCGCACGATGCGCTCCTGCAAAGGCCGGAAGGAATCGTATCCCCAGTGACGCCGCAGGGTGCTGAGAAGCTCGGTTTCCGGCGTCACGTTCACCGCAGGCATGCGAACCAGTATAGATGGTGCGGGTTCGGAAACATGGTGACGCGGTATCTCGATCCTGAATCGGGAACCGCTCGTGCTTGAGTTTGCGTGGTCGCGGACCTGCCCTGAGCGGAGTCGAAGGGGACTCGCCCGCGAAAAAGCCGGCACAGCGATGAAAGTTGCCGGCCGTCCCCGCCAAACTATAATCTGCCTTGATGAAATCTTTCTTCCGGCTGGTCCTGCTGGCGCTAGTCCTGCTGGTGGTGGCGCTGATCTCCGCGCTCACCGCCATGCGCCTGGCCATCCACGGCCACGAAGTCACCGTCCCCAACCTGGTAGGCGAGAGCCCGGCCGCGGCCCGTATGATCGCTGAGCAGAAGGGACTCGAACTGAATGTAGAACGTCAGTACTACAGCCCCACGGTCGCGGAAGGAAAGATCCTGTCCCAGCTTCCGCCCGCCGGAAGCCAGGTGCGTCAGGGTTGGCAAGTCCGCGTGGCCGAGAGTCTCGGCCCGCAGCGCATCGCCATCCCCAATGTCATCGGCCAGACCGAGCGCGCCGCCAACATCAATATCCGGCGCCGCGGGTTGGATGTAGGCGCCATCGCACAAATGCAGTCGCCGGATGCCCCGGACAGCCAGGTCATGGCGCAGGCTCCGCCCCCGAACGCGAGTGGCGTCTCCGCCCCCAAAATCAGTCTGCTGGTCGCGACCTCTTCGCAACCCCAGGCCTTCGTCATGCCCAGCTTCGTGGGACAGCAACTGGGCAGCACCATCCAGGCCGTACAGAATTCCGGAATGAAAGTGGGAAGTGTGACCGCGGCCCCGCCTCCCCAGGGTTCCCCGGGAACGCCCGTGTCGCCCCCGTTCCCAGGCAGCACGATCGTGACCCAAAATCCGCCGGCCGGCGAGAAAGTCCTCACCGGAGCAACCGTAAACTTCGAAGTGCGTTAGCGGTTTTCGTAGCGCCGGCGAAATAAGTCAGTTCTTGTTCAGGATCGCCACAAAAAAACCATCGCAGGGATGCACCCCAGGAATGGTCCTCAGAAAACGCCCGCTCGCCAACGAATCCAAATCCTTCCACGCCAGTTCGCCTTCCGCCCGCAGGCGTTCGAGTTCCAATCGGCAATCGAAAACGGAAAATTCTGTCTGGCCGGAGAGCGCCTTCTCCACGACTTCTTCATTCTCTTGCGGCTCCAGCGAACAGGTGGAATACACCAGTCTTCCTCCCGCCGCGACACAACGCATGGCCGCGCGAAGAATCGCCAGCTGCCGACCTTGCAAGTCAGCCAAATCTCCAGGCTGCAGCCGCCATTTGATTTCAGGATTGTGCGCCAGAGTGCCGGTGCCGGAGCAGGGAACGTCAGCCAGCACCCGATCGAAATTTGCCCCCGGCGTGAAATCGAGCACGTTGGCGTTGATCACTTCCACATTCCTGGCCGGGACCAGTTTCCGCAGCAGCCGGGCACGATGAGCATGCAACTCCAGAGCAACAATACTGGCCTCGGGATTCCGCTCAGCCAATACCCGAGTCTTTCCTCCGGGCGCCGCACAACAATCCAGGATTCTCGCCCCCTTCCCCACCAGTAACGCCACCAACTGCGAGGCCTCGTCCTGGATGGCAACGCGGCCCTCAGCGAAGGTCCGAGTCGTGGATATATTCCCAGCCCGGACCCGGCGCGCCGAAGCCAGCAAATGGCCGGGCGCAAGCTCGATTCCGCCGCGCTTCAATTCCGCTTCCGTTCCGGGGTCAGAGAAACGAATGGCGGCTGCCGGAGGATGCTGGTCGTAGTTACAAATCCGGCCCGCCCCTTCCAGACCGAACTGCTGCACCCAGCGCTCAACCAGCCAAAGCGGATGCGCTAGTTTCGGAGAGAGATCTGCAGAGCCTCCTGGCCCGGCAGCGTCAAATTTCGTGGGTTGATCCAGTTCCGAGAAAGGATTTGGGGCTCCGACAGCACTTCCCGCCAGCTTGCGCAGCACCGCATTCGCGAAGGGAGCAGCCGAAAGCTTGCGGGCGCGCTTTACCAGTTCCACACTCTCGTGCACCGCGGCCCGCTGCGGAATCCGGTCAAGGAATAACAATTGATATGCCGCAAGCCGCAATGCGGTGAGCACTTCAATGTCGAGCTTGCCCACGCCCTTGTCCGAGAATCGACCGATCTCAGCGTCCAGCAGCGACCGCCATCGCAGCACTCCCATTACCAGCTCGGTGGCCAGACCATGGTCGTCGGGCGAGAGTTTTGCGTAGGGGCCCGAGTGCAACAACTCGGAGGCGTAGGCATCGTGCTGCTCAATGCGAAGCAGGATGTCGAACGCCGCGGTGCGAGCGGGAGAAATGGACATGAATTCACAACATCAGTTGCCAGTGATTAGTTCCCGGTTCTCAGTGACCCATCTTTTCGCCGTTGCGGGGCTGATGGCCGTGGATGAAGTCGGCGGCCGGCATGCGCTTCTTCCCTTCGAGTTGCAATTCGAGTAGTTCGAGCGCGCCTGCTCCGCAACCCACAAACAGATGACCGCTCTCCACCATGATTTCAGCTGCAGGTGCGGTACGCTCGACAGCCTGCGCTGCCCATAGGTGCAGGTTCTTGTCGCGAAACGTGGTGTACGCACCCGGCCAGGGCTGAAAGCCGCGCAGGCGATTCAGGATTTCCCGGGCTGTGAGGTGAAAATCAATCTGGCCATCTTCTTTCTTCAGAATGGGCGCCAGCGTGGCGCTGGCATGGTCCTGCGGCCGAGGGTGGACCGCACCAGCCTGCAGCCCGCGCAGGGTTTCAACCATAAGAGCGGCGCCGATCGCAGCCATTCGCGGCGCCAGCGTTACCGCCGTGTCCTCGGGCGCAATTGGAATTTCCTCCTGCAGCAGAATGTCTCCGGTATCGAGTCCGGCGTCGATGCGCATGGTGGTGACCCCGCTTACGCTTTCGCCGCGGGCAATGGCCCACTGAATGGGCGCCGCACCGCGATATTTCGGCAGCAGGGAGGCATGCAGATTAAGGTTTCCCAGCGGCGGCAGATCGATCATCCATTGCGGAATGATGCGCCCGTATCCGACCACGATGATTGCGTCAGGCGCGATCCGCGCAAGCTGCCCGCGAAACTCTTCGTTACTTCTGATCTTGTCCGGTTGGCTGATCTGCAATCCCAGTTGCAGTCCCCGCTGCTTCACCGGCGAGAGCGCGAGCTCCATGCCCCGGCCCCGGGGCCTGTCCGGCTGGGTCACGACCAGAGACACGGAAAAGCCGGCCTCAACCAGCTTTTCGAGAGTAGGCACGGCAAATGCCGGAGTGCCGCAGAAAACGAGATTGAGATGAAACGGGCATCGGACGTCAGACCTCAGACCCAAATCGCCTCGCCGACGTCCGAGGTCTGACGCCCGACGCCTGCGTTCCCTACCATTCTCCCGCTTTCATCAGCTTGCGGATTTTGCGCTTCATGAAGTCGCGCTTGAGCGCGCTGATGTGGCTGATGTATAGCTTGCCATTCAGATGATCGGTTTCGTGCAGGAAGGCGCGGGCCAGCAGATCTTCGCCGGTTTTCTCGAACCATTTTCCGTTAACATCCTGCGCCCGGATGGTGACTTTGCGCGCGCGGGTCACCGGTTCGCGAAATTCAGGGATGCTCAGGCAGCCCTCGTTCTGGGTGTGACGGCCCTCGGTGCGGATGATTTCTGGATTCGCAATCACCAGCTTGGCGTCCGGATCTTCCTTGAACGTCACGTCGATGACCGCCAGCCGCCTCGAAATACCGATCTGCGGCGCCGCCAGCCCCACGCCGTGCGCCGCGTACATCGACTCGAACATGTCATCCACCAGCTTCTTCAAATCGCCGTCAAAGGCAGTGACCGGTTCGGCAGGTTTCTCCAGAACCGGATTTCCAAACTTCACAATGGGATAGATCATGCAGGTTTAGTCGAGCGCCTCAGTAATTCTTTACTTGCTCCAGGTATCCCTTAAAGTTTCGCGATGTTTCGGTCATGGAATCACCGCCGAATTTCTCCAGCGCGCAACCGGCCAGAGTCAATGCCACCATGGCCTCCGCCGCCACGCCTGCAGCCGGCACCACGCACACATCCGAGCGCTCGTAAGCCGCCTTGACCGGCTCCCGGGTGGCAAAATCCACTGACTGCAACGGACGGCGCAGGGTGGAAATCGGCTTCAGATATCCGCGCACCACGATGTCCTGGCCGTTCGAAACTCCGCCTTCAATTCCGCCGGCATTATTTCTGCTGCGGGTAAATCCAGTGGCCGCGCCGTAGCCTATTTCATCGTGCACGGCGGAACCCGGCGAGGATGCCGCCGTCACTCCCGCTCCGATTTCGACCGCCTTCACCGCCTGCAGTGACATGACCGCGCCGGCCAGCAGGCCGTCCAGCCGTTCATCCCACTGGGCATACGTGCCCAATCCCGGCGGTACACCGTGCCCCACCACTTCGAAAATGCCGCCGACCGAATCTCCCGTTCGCAGCACCTTCTCCACTTCTTCCTTCATTTGCTGCTCAGCTTCGGGATCGGCGCAATTCAGCAGCACATCATTGCGCTCCGCGAGGCCGCGAATCTGTTCCCACGACACATCCTTCTTCAATACAGCGCCGCCAACTGCCACCACGTGGCTGAACACCTCGATTCCCAGGGCGCGCAAGAATAACTTTGCCAGGGCCCCCACAGCGACACGCGCCGCGGATTCCCGCGCCGACGCTCGCTCCAGCACGTAGCGGGCTTCGGGAAAATTGTATTTCAGCGCGCCCGCCAGATCGGCGTGACCGGGACGAGGCGAAGCCACGCGCTTGTGTTTGGCGGAATCTCCTTCTTCCACCGGAAGCGCTTCCTGCCAGTTCTTCCAATCTTTGTTTTCCAGAAGGACCGCGACCGGCGATCCAATGGTTGCCCCGTGATGCACTCCCGACAGAATATGTGCTTTGTCGGTCTCGATCTTCATTCGTCCGCCGCGGCCAAAGCCCTGCTGCCGTCGCCACAGTTCGCGGTCCAGAAAGGCCTGGTCCACTTTCAGCCCGGCAGGCAAGCCCGAGAGAAACGCGACCAGGGCCTCGCCATGAGATTCCCCCGCAGTGAAGTAACGAAGCATGGTTCTGAATTGTATCCGATGAATGGATTTGACTGAGAACCGGGAACACACAACTGACAACTGAATTACTTCGTACCGTTGGGATAGACCAGAATCTTGCTCGCCTCGCCCGTCTTCAATCTATCCATGGCGCTGGAGAAATCTTTCATCGCGATGCGATCGGTGATCACAGGGTGGAGGTCGAGTTTCCCAGCCTTCAGCAGCGCAGTCATCTGGTACCAGGTCTGATACATGCGGCGTCCGCTGATGCCTTGAACGGTAATGCCCTTGAAAATGATGTCCTCGGAGAAGTTCAGGGAAATGGGCTTGGAGGTCAGCCCCAGAAGCGAAATTCGCCCACCGCGCCGGACAACGTCGAAAGCGGTCCGTATTGCGCTGGGATGGCCCGCCATCTCGAGCACGACGTCCGCACCCAGTCCGCCGGTTTGCTCCATCACGATGGCGCGCACGTTGTCTTTTGAAGGATCAAGCGCGAAATCTGCCTTCATCTCCTGAGCCAGGCGGCGGCGATGCTCATTCACCTCGATGGCAAAAATCGTGGTCGCTCCCACTGCGCGTGCCACTGCAATCGAGAATAGCCCGATGGGTCCGCAACCTGTGATGGCGACTGTCCTGGCTGCAATCTCACCCGCCAGCACGCAATGCACGGCGTTCCCCAAGGGGTCCAGAATTGACGCGTACTCCTGCGGAATGGCCGGATCGAGCTTCCAGATATTCGATTCCGGAATCACAACGTATTCGGCAAACGCCCCGTCCGCATCCACGCCGATGATCTTCACGCTCTGGCAGATGTGGGCCTCTCCGGTGCGGCATTGCAGACACTTGCCGCAGGCCACATGCATCTCCGCGGAAACGAAGTCGCCCTCTTTCACGCTGGTGACCTCGTCGCCGAAGGCCGCCACTTCGCCACAAAATTCATGGCCGGGAATCAGGGGCGGATGAATCCGGTTCTGCGCCCAGCGGTCCCACTCGTAAATATGCAGATCAGTGCCGCAGATGGAAGCGACTTTTACCTTGACCAGTACCTCGTTCCGGCCAAACGCCGGAACTTTGACTTCGCGAATCTCCGCGCCCGGCGCGGCTTCCGGCTTGACCACCGCGAGCATCGTTTTTTGCATGAAAGACAACCCGTGGGGTTCCGAAATGAGCAGCCAAACTCTTTATTTTAACACCACGCAGATACTGCGTTCGGGATGCGGAAGAGCACGGACAAACGGTTCACGCCGAGAGAGCAACCGTAGGAACCGGTTCCAGCTGGATTTCGATGCCACCCAGCCACTTCGCGACCAGGTTATAGATCCATGCCCCGATGGCGCCGAACACGAAGCCCATCGCGCCATAGATGAACGGTGCGATGATCCCCAGGGCCAGCATGGCCGCGCCGCCGATGGCGCTATTGGCCTGTTGCGTCGCCATGCTGGCCAGCCCGGCGATCAGGGCGAAGGGAATAAAAAGAAGACCCAGACAGCCGTACAAGACCCCTAACATCTTGGCGCAGGAAAGAATGCCCACTGACTTTATCCGTTGCATCACGCCTCCTGTTGTTTCATCGATCTTGATCTTTTGAGTTTCCCCAACCGCCCCCGCCCGGAGTCTCAATCCGAATCCGTTCTCCCTTGCTCAGCCGCACATTGGATTTGCCCGCCAATTTTTCCATCGAACCGTCCGCCCGGACCACGGATGCGTTCCCGGGCAAACCGTCCGCGCCCCCGCTCAGTCCCCAGGGTCCACGTACACGCCGGTCAGCTAGCAGCGTGACTTCGGCTTCGGTCATCACTTCTATCTCCCGGATGATTCCGTCCCCGCCGCGGTGTCTGCCATCGCCGCCGCTTCCCGGCCGCAGGGAATATTGCCGCACCCGCAGCGGGTACGAATACTCCAGCGCCTCCGCCGGCGTGTTCAGCGAATTTGTCATGTGGGTGTGCACACCCGAAACCCCCGCCTTGGTCGGACGCGCACCCATTCCGCCGGCGATGGTTTCATAGTAGGCAAAGGGCTCGCCGCTACGGGGATCCATTCCTCCGATGGTGAGATTGTTCATGGTTCCCGAAGCCGCAGCCGGAATCTGCCCGGGGAGAGCCTGCGCCAGGGCTCGCAGCAGCACGTCCACGATCCGTTGCGAGGTCTCGACATTCCCTCCCGCCACGGCCGCCGGAGGCCGCGCATTCACCACCGTTCCTGCCGGGGCAATCACCCGGATCGGGCGCATCAGCCCGGAGGTCGCCGGCACATCTTCGGCCAGCAGGCAGCGGAATACGTAGAAGCAGGCAGAGTAAGTGATGGCCTCGACCGCATTGATACTGCCCTGAACCTGGGGATCGGAACCGCTGAAATCCACGGTGACCGTGTGGCCGCGGGCGACTCGCCCGCGAGCCTCCTGAAATTTCACGGCCACTACAATCTTCACCGCACGGTCGCTGATTCCGTCGCTGTCCATAAAATCTTCCGCCCGGTACGCGCCCTTCGGCACCTGCGCCAAAAACGCGCGCATCATCCGCTCCGAGTAGTCCAGCAGCCTGCGCGATGCCGACTGCGCCCGCCCCAGCCCATAACGCGCGCAAACCTGGCGCAAGCGCTCAGCACCGGTGTGGCAGGCGGCAATCTGCGCCCCCAGGTCGCCTTCGCGCTCTTTGGGGGTACGAACGTTGTTCAACAGCAACGCCAGAACATCACGCTCCATCTTTCCCGCGCGCATGATCCGCACCGGCGGAATGCGCAATCCTTCCTGATAAATTTCACGGCACAGCCCCATCGACCCAGGATAAGTCCCGCCGACATCGGCGTGGTGCGCCCGCGAAGCTACATAGAAGTCGGGATGGTTTCCCGTAGCACCGGTCTCCCCGCCGGCTTTTGCGAGGGCATCTTGCCCTCGCCGTTTGCGCCCGATATACACCGGCGCCACCAATGTAATGTCCGGCAGGTGCGTCCCCCCGCAAAAGGGATCGTTCAGCATGGCCACGTCGCCGGGCCCCAGCGGAAAGCTATCAATGGCCGCGCGCACCGACATCGGCATCGAACCCAGATGCACGGGCATGTGATCGCCCATGGCAATCACTTCGCCGTGAGCGTCAAAGATGGCGCAGGAGTAGTCGCGCCGCTCCTTGATGTTGGGAGAAAACGCGGTCCGCCGCAGGGCGGCGCCCATCTCCTCGGCAATGGAGTGGTAAATGTTCTTGAAGATTTCCAGTTCGATGGGATCGGTTCGCATAAGTTGAATCATGACCAATCTGCCGCCAGTGTACGATACCGCTCAACCGTCACCGTCGAAAGGCCGTCGCGGCCCTCATTTTTCGCCCATTTCCCGCTCTGCCGGGGCCAGGAACGCCGGAATCCTTTAGAATGTGGTTGTCCCGGAGGCGCAGGTCATGCTAGAAACGCGGATGGGAAAAAGAACGCCGGTGCGAGGAATGCGGCTTCTGGAAATTTAAGATGAGCCCACGAACCCGAGCCAAAGCCAAGTCCGCTGCGATCGAAGTCCTGATTCCTGAAAAGCTCTATTTCCGCATCGGAGAAGTTTCCCGCCTGTGCCACCTGCCGGCTTACGTGCTGCGTTTCTGGGAAACCGAATTTCCCCAACTCAAGCCGGTAAAGAGCAGCACGGGTCAACGCATGTATCGCCGCAAGGACGTCGAGAGCGTACTGCGCATCAAGCAACTGCTGTACGAAGAGGGGTTCACCATCCCGGGCGCGCGGCAGCATCTCCGGACCGAGATCAAGACCGACAAGAAGCAGGATCCCCTGCCCTTCCCGGCGCGTCCCACTTCCGAGCTGAAATATATTCGCCAGGGCCTGAAGGAC
This sequence comes from Terriglobia bacterium, assembly GCA_963699935.1. Taxonomy (GTDB): domain Bacteria; phylum Acidobacteriota; class Terriglobia; order Terriglobales; family Acidobacteriaceae; genus JAIQFF01. The sequence goes on along the minus strand of CAVOVU010000002.1, from coordinate 463,302 downwards.
ATTCTCAGCATGCTCTCATCCCGGCGCTGATGCCCGTGCTGGCCCGAGAAGCACAAATGTGGGTCGGACACTCCCTTCGAAAGGGAGTGTCCGACCCACACAAAATCGGCGCGTTTCCACCCGATTTCCGGCGAACGATTTCCGAACCCATCCAGGGTTTAGAATCTGAACAGAGGACGCAAATGCAAACCCAAGGCGAATCAAAGCCAGGCTCCGGTCCAGGGCAAGCTGCGGAACATGTGGCCGAAGCTCACACTCTGCTAAAGACTCTGCAGGGCAAGGTTGCGGAACATCCCGAAATCGGGCAAGCAATTCATAAGCTGGAGCAAGCGCTCGCGATCCTTGAAGTTCAGACCGGCGGAATGCTGTGACCGGTCAGGGCGTCGTGACCAGAGGCAACTGGATGAAGCTGGCCTCGCCGCTGGCATGATAGACACGCTGCACCGCCTTCCGGTAGTCCCCAGGTTTGGCCCAGAAGATACTCGGCACGAAAGTCTGCGGGTTGCGGTCGTAGAGCGGGAACCAACTCGACTGAATCTGCACCATGATCTTGTGTCCAGGCAGAAATACATGATTTGCCGTGGGTAGCTCGAAGCGGTACGGCAGCGGTTTGCCGGCGGCAATCGGCTTGGCTGTCTCCAGGCTCTCGCGATAGCGGCCACGAAAGACATCGGCCGAGATCATCAACTGATACCCTCCCATGGCCGCCTGGCCGGCCACTTCGTCGGGATACACATCGATCAGCTTCACCACCCAGTCGGAGTCGGTGCCGCTGGTGGAGGCAATCAAATTGGCCACGGGTTGCCCACTGATTTTTACCGGCGCCTTTAAGGTATCGGAAACGAAGGCCAATACATCCGGACGCCCGGATGCCTCGCGCTGATCGTCCACCAGCCACTGCGCCCAGGTGTAGCCGGTGGTGTAACCGACAGGTTGAATCGGGCGGGCGCGGAAGGGCACGGGCTTGGCCGGATCGGAAATGTACTCGTCAAATTCGGCGTCGCCGGTTTTTGGCGCAGTGAAACCCAGCTTCAAACCAGCAGTGAGATAGAGCGGGGTGGGCCGGACATCGCAGCCCTTCTCACAGCCGGACGGCCACGCGGACAATCGCCGCCACGTGTTGGTCCCGGTTTCAAACGCGGTCACCGGCGGAATGTCGGCTTTAGGCGCGCCATCTTTCAGGTACTGGTCCAGGAATGGCCGCAGAATATTCTGCCGGAAATAGAGTCCGGTATCGCTGTTGAACTTCAAGGCGCCGAGCGTGCTGCCATCGTCAATTTCCTGCCCGTGATGCCACGGGCCCATCACCAGAAAAACCTTGTCGTTGTTCGTGTCCTTCGGTTTGATCGCCTTGTAAACCGCGATCGCACCATAAATGTCTTCCTGGTCCCACAGGCTGTGCACCAGCATCACCGGCACCTTCAGAGGTTGGGCCGCGAGAATCTGGTCCATCGCCTGGTCGCGCCAGAAGGCGTCGTAAGCGGGATGCTCGAGAATCTTCCGCCAGAATCCCACCTGCTCGAGCCCGCGGATGCGTCCCAGCTCTCCGGCTGATCCGGCCTGCATGAACATGTCGTAGTCGTCGAAGTTGCTGCTCCACCACTTGGCGTCGTTCTTGCGCGTGGCTTCCTGCTCGTAGATGTACGACATATTCTGCTGGCGGAAAGCGCCATTGTGGAACCAGTCGTCGCCCATCCAGCCGTCAACCATGGGATTCATCGGCACCGCGACTTTCAACGCCGGATGCGGATTGACCAGCGCCATCAAGGGCAAAAAACCGTCGTACGAAATGCCGAGGATGCCGACCTTGCCGTTGCTCTCCGGAATATTTTTCACCAGCCAGTCGATGGTGTCATAGGTGTCGGTGGAATGATCGACCGGCGTGGGATTCTGCGGCCCGTGCAAGGGACGGTTCATTACGTAGTCGCCTTCGGAACCATATTTCCCGCGCACGTCCTGCACCACGCGGATATAACCGCCTTCGACGATCACCTCAGTGGCGTTGTCATAGCCGTTCAGGATCGGGCCCAGGTGGGAACTGGGGGCGGCGTTCGTTTCTTCTCCTCCGCGCGGATCATGGCTGGTGAGCTCGTTCGCGCTGTAAGGCGTGCGCGTCAGAAGGATGGGCGCGCCCCGGGCGCCCTTCGGTATGAGAATGACGGTGTACAACTTCACTCCGTCGCGCATGGGAATCATCACTTCCCGCCTGACGTAGTCAAAGCTGTCGGTCCTGGGCTCAAACTGCTGCGGCGTTTCGCTGGGATACGAAGGGTACTGCGCGGTCGAAGCGTTCTGCGCCGCCACCGCCTGCACCAATGACGCTCCGCCGAACATCACGAAAAGACACGCGATGCCCGACAGAATCCACTTGCCCGAAACCCACGTCCTCACACAGCCTGACTTTCCCATAGACTCGCCTCCCGCGAAGAGTGTAGTGGACGGCAAACAACCAAATCTGCGGCGATGTTACGCGAATGCCCCGGCGCCTGACGTCCGAAGTCTGACGCCCGAGGTCCGCCCTTCAGGTCAAGGCCCGGTCCAGATGGCTATAACCGCCGTCCACGAAAATATGCTGGCCGGTGGTGTGCCCGGATTTGCCCGAGAGCAGAAAAATCGCCATAGCGGCGATTTCGTCCGCCGTCGTCATGCGCTTGCCCAAGGGGATTTTCGAAAGGATGGCGCTGAGTTTTTCCTCGGGATTTGGAAACGTGGCCAGCCACTCCCGGTAGAGCGGGGTCATCACCTCGGCCGGCAGAATAGTATTGACCCGGATGTTGTACGGCAGCAGTTCCGCGGCCCATTCCCGGGTGAGCGCCATCACAGCGCCTTTCGACGACGCGTAGCCGGAAGTGCCGCCCTGTCCGGTGACTGCAGTTTTTGATCCGATGTTGACGATCGCTCCCCTGGCCCGCTTCAGCTGGGGCAGCGCGTAGTGCGCCATGCTGTAGTAATGCACCAGGTTGCGTTCGAGCGAGGCCACGTATTCGCGCGGATTTCCCTGCTCCAGGCCGACTTTGTCGTTGCGGCCCGCATTGTTGACCAGCGCATCAAGGCGTCCAAATGTTTTGACCGTCTGCTCCACCGCGCGGGAACAGTCATCGGAATTCGCGAGCTCGACGTTGACCAAGCCGTAGGGAGCGCCCTTGCTGCGCAACTCATGTTGCAGCTGCGCGCCAGCTTCGGCATCGCGATCGACGATCACCGGCACCGCGCCCTCGGCAGCGAGCAAGCGCACGATGGCCGCGCCAATTCCCCTGGCCCCGCCGGTCACGATGACGACTCTGTCTTTCAGTTCGAGGTCCATGCCGGTTCAGGTCCGCTCATCAGCCGTGGAGATTGAAAAAACCTCCATCGATCGGATAGTCCACTCCAGTAATAAAGGACGCCTCGTCGGAACACAAAAAGAGCGCCAGTGAAGCCACTTCCCCCGGTTCCGCCATTCTTCCAATAGGCTGCGCCTGCGACAATTTTTCGAACATCTCCCGCTCGCGCCCGGGATAAGTATTGCGCAGGTAGTTATCCACAAATGGAGTGTGCACCCGGGCCGGCGAGATGCAGTTGCAGCGGATCTTGTAAGCCAGGCAATCCCGTGCGGCCGAATAAGTCATCGAGATCACGGCGGCCTTGCTCATGGAATAAGCAAAGCGGTCGGCAAGCCCGACCGAACCCGCTATGGACGCCATGTTCAGGATCACGCCCCCGCCACTGGCTTTCATGGAGGCAACCGCGGCCTGCATGCAGTTGTAATAACCCTTCACATTCACGCGAAACACCCGGTCGAAGTCTGCTTCCGTCGTGCTCTCGACCGTGCCAATGTGCGAAACTCCCGCATTGTTCACCAGAATCGATACCGGCCCGTTTGCGGCCAGCTGGGTGAAGGTCTCCTTGACCAGTTTCTGGTCAGTGACGTCACAGGCGCAGACCGATGCTTTTCCTCCCGCAGAAATAATCTGCCGGCAAGTCTCTTCCCCCGCCCCGAGACTCACGTCCAGGACCCGCACGGTGGCCCCGTGCGCGGCAAACTTCAGGGCAATCGCCTGCCCAATGCCGCTGCCCCCGCCGGTCACCAGGGCAACTTTGCCGTCGAGTCTGAGATTGGTATTGGCTTGCGGTTGACTCAGAGCGAGATGCCTCTCTTCCACGGGATGAAATCATTCTGAGCATTCAGCTCGGCCTTCGTTCTGATCTCGCCGCTGGCCACTTTGATCACCAACTCGAGGATATTTTCGCCCATATGCTCGATGGTGGTCTCGCCCGAAACTACCCCGCCGGTGTCGATATCAATAATGTCATTCATGCGCCGCGCCAGGGATGAATTGGTGGACAGCTTGACTACGGGAGTGATGGGATTTCCCGTCGGCGTGCCCAGGCCGGTGGTAAACAGGACAACGCTCGCTCCCGCGCCCACTTGCGCGGTCACGCATTCCACGTCATTTCCCGGCGTGCACTGCAAGTGCAGTCCCGGCTCAGTCGAGTATTCGGGGTAGTCCAGCACGGCGGTCACTGGGGAAGTCCCGCCTTTTTTGGCCGCGCCGGCCGACTTCATGGCGTCGGTCAGCAGGCCGTCGCGAATGTTTCCCGGCGACGGATTCATTTCGAAGCCGGCCCCCACCGATCGGGCGCGTGCCTGGTAGTCTCGCATCAACTTCACAAACCGGTCTGAAACTTCCTTTCGCGTGGCGCGGTTAATCAATTGCTGTTCCACGCCGCACAATTCTGGAAATTCCGAAAGAATCGCCCGGCCCCCGAGGGCCACGAGAAGATCGGCGGTGTGTCCGATGGCAGGATTGGCCGAGAGCCCGGAGAATCCGTCCGAGCCACCACACTTCAAACCCAGACACAAATGAGAGAGCGGCGCCGGTGAACGCCGGGCCTGATTGGCCTCGACCAAGCCAAGAAATGTCTTTAGGATGGCATCCGAAAGCATGGCCGATTCAGTGCCGCTTTGTTGCTGCTCCAGAATGATCACTGGTTTGTTGAGATTCGGATTGCGCTTCTCGATCTGGTTTCGCAGGAGTCCAATCTGTGCGTTCTGGCAACCCAGGCTGAGGACCGTCGCTCCCGCGACGTTGGGATGATTGATGTATCCCGCAATCAACCCGCACAGATTGTTGGCGTCTTCCCGGGTCCCGCCGCATCCGCCTTCATGCAGCAGGAACTTGATGCCGTCGATGTTCTCAAACACGCGGGAGCGCTGCGGCTCGGAGCCGTTTCCAGAGGAACTGCCAGATCCGGCGGTGTCCAGTCTGCCTTCCCGATAGAGCTTTGCCAGTTCGGCCACCTGCCGGCGATAGATCTGCGGCGCGGCAAAACCCAGCTCTTCTTCAAAGGCCTGCTTCAGAACGCCGATGTTTCTGTTCTCACAAAACACCAGCGGAACCACCAGCCAGTAGTTGCGCGTGCCTACCTGGCCATCGGGCCTGGCATAACCTGCGAACGTCCGCTGCGTCCAGCGTGAAATATCAGGCGCCTGCCAGCGGTACTGGCCGGACTGCTCGTGGAAATCAGAAGCCTGGTGCTGAACGTTGCTGGTAGTCAGCCTTTCGCCCCGTTGGATGGGCTTCGCAGCCTTGCCCACCAGCACGCCGTACATAATTACGGCGCCGCCGGCGGCCAGGTCCTGAGTTGCGAACTTATGCTTGGCAGGCACGCCTGAAACCAGCGTGCAGGTGTTGCCGGCAAATTCAATCTGCTCACCCTGGCTGAGGTCGGTGAGCGCGATCAGGACATTGTCCCTGGAATCGAGTTGCAGCACCCGGTCGGGCATCGAAGTCTATTGTAGAACAGGGCAGACGAACTCATCTCTTTGATCCCTGTAAGTGTCCTGACAGTTTTCTTTGCGTCCTTTGCGGTTCCTTTGCGTTCTTTGCGGTAAAGGTTTGATCTTGTTTGAATCGTTCAAAAATCTTAAACCGCAAAGTTCGCAAAGAAAGACCGCAAAGGACGCCAAGAATAGTGAATCTGGCTGACGTGCGAGGATAAATCGTCCACAGGCCTAGCCACGCGCCGGCGATTTCAATTTCCAGAATCGCTGCGCGTTCCCTCCCAGGATCGCTTCCTGCGCCGGGAGCGACTGGCGGCCAATATAATCTTTCACCACTCCCATCGCTCTGGAATACGACGCGGCAACCGTGCACACCGGCCAATCAGATCCAATCATCAGGCGCTCCGCTCCAAAGCATTCGAAGGCAACGTCCAGATAGGGCGCTATGTGCTCGGGCTTCCACTGCCGCCAGTCCGCTTCCGTCACCAATCCGGACAATTTACAAAAGACATTCGGAAGGGCTGCCAGCTCTCTGATCCCGCGCTCCCAGGGCTGCAGGCTTCCGCTCTTGATCAGAGGTTTGGCCAGGTGGTCCAAGACGAAACGCTGGCGGGGAAATTGGCGCACGAACTCGGCCGCCACGGAAAGATGTTTGGGATAAATCAAAATGTCGTAGGCCAGATTGAACTCTTCCAGAACAGAAATGCCGCGCAGAAATTCCGGCCGCAGCAGGAATCGTTCGTCGGGCTCCCCTTGCACTATGTGGCGCACCCCCACCAGCTTGGGATAGCGGGCAAAGGCCTGCAACTGCGATCGCACGTCTGGAGACTGCAAATCCACCCAACCCACAACGCCCAGAATAAAAGGCGACGACGCGGCCAGTTCGAGCAGCCATCGCGTCTCCTCGATGCTTTGCCGCGCCTGTACCGCAACGCATCCCTGAAAACCCGCCCGCTCCAGTTCCGGCTGCAGAGCGTCAGGCAGGAAATCACGGCGCAGCGCTGCCATCGAATCGTCGATCCAGTCATACTCGCGCGGATCATAGATCCAGAAGTGCTGGTGAGCGTCAATTTGCATGGCGGTCGAGTAGTGACTCAGTTTGAAAAATCCCCATTAACCCGGCGCCATCCTGAGGGACTTCAGTCCCGAAGCATCTGGCGTGCACAGCACTCGCGCTTGCCCGAGCCGCACGTGCTTCACGCCAGATGCTTCGCGAGCTCAGCATGACGCCTTGAATTGTGAGCCAAACCTGAAACTGAGACACCCCCTAGCTGTCGAGTATTTCGAACCCTAGCCCGGATACCAGACCCGGCGCGGGTCGGATTCACTGCGCTGATAAGTCCAGGCTTCTTCGATCAGCCGCTTCAGATCGAAGACCGGCCGCCAGCCCAGCAGGAATTTCGCTTTGGTGTTGTCCAGCCAGGTTGACCAGAAGGGGGTTTCGATCTCCACCGAGGGAAGCTCCCGGGTTTCCTTCAGATAGTCAGCCACGTGCCGGTAATCCACAGGTTCATCCATGCAGATATTGAAAGTCTGCTGGTGGGCTTTGGGATGGTCCAGAGCGCGCGCGATGGCCGCCACCAGGTCGCTTACATGCACGAAATTGCGTTGCACAGGCTTCCCTTTCGGGTCCAGCATCAACGGTACCGCTCCGCTTTTTACGTACTCGTCGGCCCGCTTCGCGCCCACCAGGTCGCGCCATCGTGGCCCTCCGAAGACGTCTTCGCCAAACGACAGAGAATATTTGAAGTCATCTTTTTCCATGATCCAGGGTGCCCGCAAGCAGCACCCCGGGAGGTCATACTGGATGAAATATTGCTCCAGCATCACTTCTTCGAGAACTTTGGAGAGCGCATAGCAGCCGGGATACGCGCCGTGCTTTTGTTGTTCGGTGACTGGCAGGGGATGAGGATAAAAGAAATGCCCCAGCGCGGCGTCGCCACCGATGAGAATAATCTGTTTGAATGCGGCGCTGCTACGGCACTCTTCCAGCAGCCAGAACAGGCCTTTGACGGTCACGTCCATCACGTCATCGGGAGTTTCCTTGCAGGTGGCGCAATGCAGAACGTGGGTGATTCCCGCCATGGCCGAGTGCACAGTCGCGCGGTCCGAGATGGTTCCGCGCACGATTTCCAGACGCTCCTCAGGCTCCAGCATCCGGTTATGACATAGCGCCCGAATCCTCACATCCTGGTCCGACTGCAGAATGTGAGCAATGAAATGGCTGCCCACCTTGCCCGCAGCTCCGGTAACCAGGATGCGCTTCATCGGTCTGGCCATACTGATCGGTAGATCATACAGGGCGCATCAACTCGCAGTCAGCAAGGTGTGATCAATGCAGAATAAGCAACTCAAGCAGGGATGGGACTGTCGGCAGACTCCTAGTTCGACGATTGCACCTGCATGGTCTCGTCGATCCAGAGCTGCGCCGGAGAGCCCGCAGTGTCGCGGGTTGCGGTCACGCGAAAGCCGCTGGACGTAGTTGCAACGTCGTATGTGTAAGGGGGCCGCTGTCTCTCAATGGTGATGTACTTCCCTTCAGTCAACTCATCGAGAGAAGCGTACTTCTGTTCGGTGGCGAAGTATGCGCGCTCGGCGTTGGCGATGCTGATCAGATCATTCTTCACGCCCACTATGTTCGCCGTTCCAGTTGGAGTGCCGGCCCCGCCGGGCGCCGACGCTTCCTTCAACTGGATGGAGTAGAGATACATCCCCACCGCCATCACAATGACGATTCCCAGGAAGCCTAATGCTCGACCCATAGCCCCTCCTTATCTTGTCATTCCATATCGAAACGGCACGGGAGACAAGTAACCATGGTGCGAGGCCCGGCGGCGGGCCAGTGTGGGTCGGACACCCCTGTCCGATTTTGAAGTTGATTTCGGTCTTGGGTGGCCGTCGTTTGATTGCTGGAGTACCATGCAAAGTCGAAGTCAAAACCAAAGTCAAAGTCCAAACCAAAGTCAAAGGCGTCGGACAAGAGTGTCCGACCCACAGCCATGGCTTGCGGCCGTACTAATCCTTGCTGGTTTTCTTGGCGGTCAAATCGCAAGTCTGCTTTACCCGTGCGAGGTCCAGGCCGGCGGGTGAAAATTCCGCGATTTCAGGTCCGTTGCGGCCGCGGATTTGCACTTTGAAAATGCGGGCTCCGATCAGTTCGCGAGTAGTGCCTTTGTCCATGGAGAGGAAACGGTTGCGAATCCAGTTCCAGCCGTGGTAGCTGTGACTATCGTCAACCCGGACCATCACCTCCATCTGGGGCTGTCCCCAGAAGCCAGGACGGTTGGGCGGGCCCAGACGGATGCCGGGATTGAAATCGGCGGCGGTGTACTTGCCATTCGTGCAGGTCAATTGGATCCGTGGCTTGTAGTCCGGATCTTCCCGCAGGTAGTTGTCCGACAGAATCTCAAAGCGCACCCTTTTGGCGCCGGTCATCTTGTCTTCGGAATGGAACACCATCCATTTCCCCCCGGCGCTGACGCCGTCACTTTCGCCCTGATTGGGGCTGAAGGCGACGCTCTGAGCGCTGGCCGGCAACGTTGCCGCGCAAATAATTCCCAGCGCCAGGAACTGGATCAACCGGTTTCGTCCGTGAAAAAAATGATACGTCTTCAAGCTCTCCTCCAGAATCGCATGATTTCTACTACCTATATTGAACCCTCGAGGGCCGACAAAAGTTGCATGACTGTGTTCCGCCTCGAGTCGCAAACCGCACGCTGGTAACTGAGCAGAAACGGGAATGACTTCGGCTGGGGTCTCTCCTTGGCCGAAAACCACCACCCGTGGTGGAATTGGGCCAACTACAGCCCGTCACCGCCGCCTGCCCGAGATTTCTTATCCGCTCTGACATGTTGAGAACAGTGGGGTTAATGATTGCTGACAGTTCAGCCGACCATTGGCACTCCAGCTGCATCTTTCATAGTGGCGGTGTCCGCGAGTAGCACGGGTTTCGTGGCTCTTCATGCACCAGAACGAGAATTTGAGTCGAGCTTACTCGCAGACTCTGCAATTGAAAGTCCGTTACCACGCTCGAAGGGAAGGTGAGGTCATGAGCATCTCTGGACAGGTTAGATCCCTCATCGCATTTGCTGCTTTCACGGTCTTTGCTCTCGCGCCCAATCCCGCATTCGGCCAGCGCGGCGGTCACGGCGGTGGCGGTGGCGGCGGAGGCTTCCACGGCGGCGGCGGTGGCGGCGGCGGCTTTCACGGCGGCGGTGGGGGTGGGGGTTTCCACGGCGGTGGCGGCGGCGGTTTTCATAGCGGGGGCGGGGGAGGATTCCACGGCGGTGGTTCTTCCCGTGGCGGTGGCGGGTTCAGCAGTGGCGGAGGATATCGTGGCGGCGGCTCCTACGGGGGCATGCGCTCGTATGGTGGCGGCACGCGATCTTTTGGTGGCGGAAGTTATAACCGGGGCGGTGGTTTTCGGGGCGGATCGGCAGCAGGCCGGGGCTCCTACGGCGGCTTCGGTTCCTCGCGCGGCATGACCGGGCAAAGCCGTGGATTTTCGTCCGGCCGCAATTCCGGGTCATTCGGCAACCGTTCGTTCAGCAATCGCTCGTCCGGCAATCGGTCATTCGGGAATCGTTCGTCCGGCAATCGCTCATCGAATTTCCGTTCCGCGATCAATGATGGCCGTTGGCATTCCTTTGGCAACGGCGGCGGTTCTTCGCGCTTCAGCGGAGGACGCAGCTCCGGAAACTTCGCCTCCTCCGGCTTCTCCGCTCATAACGGCGGAAGGTCCGACGGTGGCTGGCACTCCTTTGGCCCATCCAGGGGCTCATCTCCAGGCATCGGAGCGGGGCGGACTTCACAATCAGGCTCGATTCGCGGTGGCGCCGGTTTCGGCAATTCCTCTTTTGCAGGATCGCGTTCGGGTCATTCTAATTTCCGATCATTTGGGAATGCGCGATTCGGTTCGAGTACGCGCCTGTTTGGCAGCTCGCGCTTCAATTCCTTTGGCGGCCACAACGGCAGCTACGGTTGGCACGGGAACGGCTGGCACGGGAGCCGCTACGGCGGTTTCGGCTGGCGGGGCTACGGCTGGAACAGAGGCTATTGGCCGGGATACTACAACTACGGTTGGAGCGGTGGCTTTTTTGGAGCAGGCTTCGGCTGGGGTTGGGGCTTCGGCGTAGGCTGGCCGTATTGGGGCAGCTATTGGGGATCGGGCTGGGCCTTCGGCTGGAACCCATGGTGGTACAACCCCTATTTGTACTCGCCCTGGCCGTCGTACAACTACTATCAGGATTATCCTGACATCGGTTACAACAATCCGCCGTCTGACGCTCCGGACGCTTTGTCTGACTACGACTCCTCGTCGAGCTACCTGATCACGCCAACACTGGACCCTGAAGCCTTGCACTTCAATGTCAATGGTGACGCGGGACTGGACGAGAATGGTTCGGAACAGAACACTCAGCCGGCGCAACCCGAAGCCGCGCCGAGTCTTCGGGCTCCAGCCACCACAGCGCAGCCGCGCCTGGTTTTTCAGCCCACGACCTGAGGCAGGCTGAATGCAGCGCGAGTTGTGCTCTACTCTGAAGGGGTGCCCCGCCCAGGCAAAGCTTGACGGGGTACCCTCATGAGTGAGGACGCTAGGGAGCGCTGTGACCTGCGCACTTCAGCACGCCCAGATAGACACTCCACGGGCCCACGGCATCGCGATACTGGTGGGCCATCACGCGCGATAGTTGATGCAGATGCGTGAGATCGTGGACCACCCACGTCGCCAGAAGTTCCGCCAGCGTTACCGCTCCCAACGCGGGATGCTTTCCTCGCCGCACCAGATCTTCCTTCTGTAAATTCAGGGCCTGCAGCGCAGCCAGATTCTCCCGCCGCAGCCGGGCGAATTCGTCCAGGAGTTGCTCCAGCGGCTTGCCTTGAATCTCGCTCTCCGCAGAGCGGTCAAAGGGATCGAACGGCCGCGCTTCTCCGTTTTCGAGTATGATCCGCACCCGCGGCATCCAATCGGTGCGCTCACCGACGATCAGATGGCCCACGATAACGAATGCGCTCCAGGTGTCGTTCCCTTCGTTGCTGCGCACCCAGACGTCGGGCAGCCCGCGCAACAGGGCATCCAGGGTGGCGGGAGTGCGGCCCAGGACCGCGATGGCTTGTTGCAGGTTGAATCGCGTCAAGTTTTTCATGCCCACGTAGATGCACGGCTGGCGCTTTGGACTCAGGGAATGAAACGGAGGCCGCAATCGCCAATGCGGCTTGGTCCGCTGGCAGATTACACATTCGATTCATCATCATCGATTCCTCAGCCCGCACGATAAAATCAAGAGAGTCGCGTTCAAATTCCAATCCATAAACTGCTACGGAGATTCCATGAAGCTGCTGCATCCCTGCCTGGCCCTGATCACGCTCACGCTTGTCTCGACCATTACCGCCGCTCAAACAAAACGCTCTGTCTCCCCAACCAGGACGCCGGCGTCGCAGTTCGATCACAACCTGCTCAAAAACGGCACTGCCGAAACCGAAGGGAAAACCATTGAGGATGTGCCGGGATGGACCAAAGCCGAGGGCCTGCAACTCGTGAAATACGGCAGTCAGGGCAGCGAATGGGATTGGGGGCTGTCCGGATGTCCCGCTTGTGGCGACCATTACCTGAGACTGGCTTTTGGGGAGAGCGTCCACCAACTCTCGACGTCGCAAACCGTTGATCTCTCGGCCAGCGCCAACGAAATCGACACGCAACCGGTCACAGCTGCGATCTCCGCCTACCTCGGCGGCTTTCTCAACAGCAGCACGACCGGCCAGCTGATCGCGTCTTTTCAGGACGCGGCCGGCAAGGAACTCGGGAAAATTGAAACCACGCGCTACGATACGGCCACCCTTCCTAAAGCGGAAAGAGGCAGCACCGGCCTGGTCCTCTGCCAGGCATCTGGACAGGTCCCGCGTGGCACGCGAAAAATCGTCTTCACCTGGACGGCCTACGCCACCGATGACTCCGGCGACTATCTCGGACTGGGCGACAACCTTTCTCTTGTCCTCACCATCCCCAAGTCCGGACAAAAATAAGGACCTCGGCGCTGGCCGTTCTGCGATCTCGTGTATCTTTCTCGTGTATCTTTCTCCTGAAAATCTTGAGCAAGGAGGCCTTGCCGATGAAAGCACTTCTCTCCGTACTGACGTTCGCTCTTTGCCTGGCGCAGCTCTCTGTGGCGCAGGTGGACCAGCGCTGGAAGCCGAATGACCCTGACCGTCCCGTACCCCCGGTAATCGAGGCGGGAACCGCGAGCACGCAGGATACGCCGGGCCGTCCGCCGTCAGATGCCATTGTGTTGTTCTCCGGCAAGGACCTTTCCCAATGGACGGGCGCGGATGGCCAGGCGGCGAAGTGGAAGGTAGCGGACGGCTACATGGAAGTGGTGCCTCACAGCGGGATCATCCAGACCCGCCAGCCGTTTGGCGATTGCCAACTTCATGTCGAGTTCACCGAGCCCACTCCCCCGGCCGGCGAGGGGCAGGAACGCGGCAACAGCGGCGTCTTCCTGATGGGCCTCTATGAAATTCAGGTGCTGGATTCCTACCAGAGCAAAACCTATGCCGACGGCCAGGCTTCGGCCGTGTACGCGCAGTTTCCGCCGCAGGTGAACGCTTCCAGGCCGCCGGGACAGTGGCAGACGTATGACATCGTCTTTCACGGTCCGCGTTTTGACCAGGGTGGAAAGGTCACGCGCCCGGCGCGAGTCACGGTGCTGCACAATGGAGTGCTGGTGCAGGACAATGTAGAGTTGTCCGGCCCCACCGGCCACCACGTGCGCCCTCCTTACAAACCCACGCCGGACAAGCTTCCGCTCAGTTTGCAGGACCACGGCAACCCGGTGCGCTTCCGCAATATCTGGATTCGCGAACTGGGCGAAGGACAGTAGGCGGGTGTCCGTGGGTCTCAGGCCTTCGGAGGCCACGCCGTCTGGCCGCCGCGATGGAAGGCCAGATTGCCGATGTGGCCGGCGCGCGCCGCGGCCACCCCGGTTTCCACCGGCGCGTTCGGCTCTTTGCGGCTCTTGACGCAAGCCAGGAAATTCTCTACGTGCGAGATGGTGCCGTCACGGAAACTTTTCTCTGTCAGCACCGGATTTTGCCCGTCCTGCACGCCCTCGCGATAAACAGAGAAGCCGCTGCGATTGAGCTTTAGCGTTGCCTCGGTCCCGCGGAACTCCAGCCCGCCGTCATCGACGGAAGAATTCATCATGCCGTCGTACCCCACATCGAATCCCGGGTAACGGAAAGCGGCCTGGATCGTGTCGGGACAATCCCACTGCTCGAAAACATATTTGTCGGCCAGCATATGGGCCTCGCGCGGCTGGTCGGATTTCATGGCCCAGTGCACCACGTCGATCCAGTGGCTGAACAAATCGGTCATGGCGCCGCCGCCGAAGTTCCAGTACCAGCGCCAATGGTTATATTTTTCCTCGCTGAAGGGCTGATCGGGAGCGGAGCCGAGCCACAGCTTCCAATCGAGCGCCTGGGTGTCGATGGGTTTAGGCGCCCAGTCCCGATGATAGTTCTGCCACCAATAGGTTCGAACCTGCGGGACGCGTCCCAGGCTGCCGGACTGGATCAGGTCCACGGCGTCACGAAAGTGCGTCCAGCTGCGCTGCTGCATGCCGCACTGCAGAATCTGCTTGCTGGACCGCACCGCGCGGGTGAGCGTGGCGCCTTCCTCGATGGCATGGGTAACAGGCTTTTCCAGATAAACGTCTTTGCCGGCGGCAAGGGCATCGACCGCCATGCGCACGTGCCAGTGGTCGGGCGACGCGATGAACACCGCATCGACGTCGGTTGCGAGTACCTCCCGATAATCCAGATGGGTGGTCGCCACTCCGTTAGACCGTTCGCGGACCGCATCGCGGTGCGGCCCATACACATCGCTCACCGCCACGATCTGGTAAGGGCCGAGCTTGTCGGCGGCATCCAGCAGGTTCCGCATGCGGCCGCCGGCCCCAATCACTCCCACGCGAACGGTGTCGTTTGCACCCAGCACTCTGGTGGAGGCGAGGGCGGTAAGTCCACTGGCGATGATGAAGCTGCGGCGATTGAGCATAGTTCTCCAGTCTGCTTTTAACGTCGAGGTTCGAGCGCGAAGAGAGCTTACCAAAAAACACCTGGGGACAGCCGCCCTACAATATCCGCACCCCCTCATTCGTCTACAACCGTAGAGGAAGGACGCGGCGAGCCTGGAGCGGATGGCACTCGAACAGGACCAGCGGATCGCCGAAGTGGTGAAGCGGGAGCAGTCCCGGCTGCGCAACTTCATTCGCCGGCGCGTGCCCGACCCGCGCGACGCCGAGGACATTCTGCAGGACGTCTTCTACGAGCTGGTGGAAGCCAACCGCCTGCTGATGCCGATCGAGCACGTCACCGGCTGGCTGTTTCGCGTGGCGCGCAACCGCATCACCGATCTCTTCCGCAAGAAGAAGCCGGAGAGCTTCAGCGACTACCGCGGCCGGGGACGAGGACGACGAACGTCTGCGGTTCGAAGATCTGCTGCCCTCGCCCGATGCCGGCCCGGAGGCGCTTTACGCCCGCAATGTGCTTCTCGATGAGCTCGAGTTGGCGGTCGACGAACTGCCGGAGGAGCAGCGCGAGGTGTTTGTCGCGCACGAACTGGAAGGGCGCAGCTTCAAGGAGATGGCGGCCGAGACCGGCGTGAGCGTGAATACGCTGCTCTCGCGCAAACGCTATGCGGTGCTGCATCTGCGCGAGCGATTGCAAAGCATCTACGACGAATTTACGAAAGCATGAGGAACTGAACATGAGCAAAAGATGGATGAAAATGATTTTGCTTTCTCCGCTGGCGATTCTGGGGATACTGCTGTTCATCGCCATCGGCGGCGAAATCGTCATGCAGCTGTGGAACTGGCTGCTGCCGCCGCTCTTCGGCTGGCGCCTGATCACTTTCTGGCAAGCGCTTGGAATTCTGGCGCTGTGCCGGATCCTCTTCGGCGGATTTGGGCGCCACGGTTCTCATCGCTCCAAATTCGGCCGTCGCATGGCTGAACGCTGGGCGCACATGACCCCGGAGGAGCGGGAGCGTTTCCGGCAAGGCATGCGCGGACGCTGCGGCTTCGGTCCACCCCCCAGCCAGAGCCAGGAGACAATGAAGCCGTCGGTGTAGTGAACGAATTTGGACAGGCCAGCCCACGCCTTTCTACTTCAGGTAAACAGCTGGCGGGCCGTATCGCAAATGGCCAGAACCGCCGGGTGCTTAAGCTTTCTCTCCACGGAGATGGCATAGAAGCGATTGCGGACATCCTCGGTACGGCCAATCCGCCGGAGACTGCCCTGTCTCTCGATCTGCTTTTCGAAGACGGAGGGGATGGGAAATACTCCGATGCCGGCCTGGCCGAAGGCACGGAGCAGGGCGTGGTCCTGGAACTCGCCGGTGATCTGAGGCCGAATGCCTTGGGAATCGAACCAATAGTTGAGATTTCTGCGCTCCCCTGTGTTTTCCACAGGGAGCAGCATGGGAGCGCCATCCAGCGAGCGCGGAAAATCATTCTTGAGGCCCCTGGCAAGCGCCGGCGTGGCCACAAAGGTCACACCGCACTCGCCGAGAAGATGGTTATACACGCGGGCCCCGGCATTGGGAGGGCAGGCCACGTCGGACAACACCACGTCGAGTTCGTGTCTCGCGAGCTGTGAGGTCAGCTGCTCGGAACTGCCCTCCCGGCAGACAATGCGCACCGACTGGCGGAGGCGTAGCGCAGGCGCGATCAGCCATTGGGCAATCATCTTGGGCAGCGCATCCACGACGCCCACTACCAGGCGCAGCGGCCGTCCGGCAGGCTGGTTTTTTACCGTCTGCGTCAATTCCCGCCCCAGCGCGAAAATCTCGCCGCTGTAGCTGAAAACCACCCGTCCAACCTCGGTCAGGATCAGGTTGCGGCCGGAGCGGACAAACAGCTTCTCTCCCAGGTTTTCTTCCAGGCTGCGCAGCTGAGCACTGATCGCCGGGGACGAAACCCGCAGCTCCTTGCTGGCCTTGCTGATGCTCCCCATCGACGCCACCGTCCAGAAGTAGCGCAGGTGATGGTAATTCAGCCATTCCATGACAATTGTAGATTAACAAAATTCTAGCGATGAATGTGGAGCCTGCACCTTATCTTAAGTATGTCGGTCCCTTCCTTGCGCGGGGCGGAGGCCCAATCACGAAACTGGTCCTTCGATGTGATTGCGATCATTTGCCCGCTTCGTTAAGCAAAAGCTACCGATCGCGCTCATATTTTGTAGTGTTCCGGAGCAGAACAGGCGCATCACATCATCATGATTTGGCCACCCCAGGTTCGCGGACCTCCGGTCTGAATCGGGCGGCCAATCGGAGGAGACAAATGACAGTGAAGAAAAACAAATCATCAATGGCATCTTCTTTATTCACAGTATTGCTGGTGGGCCTTCTAACCTCAGTCCCGGCGCGTGCCGAAGTGTCTGAACCCGTGGACAACGAACACCCCGTTGTCGCCGATCATCTTTCATCGTTCAAGGAGATGGCTCTCGAGGTGCGGCGCCACGCAGATACGCTGGATTCGATGACGCCCACTCGGCAATTCGATTGGAGGAGTCACGCGCACAGTCTCGAAATTCTCAAAGAACAGGTCAACGATTTGGGCCGGACCCTGACGAATCTGGAGGAACTCAAGGCCCAGGCGAATGGAGGACAGCAGATGGCCATTGCGAGTGCACGGCCACACCTGGCGGCGGTGGCACAGGAACTGAGTCGGGCCCTCAATCTGATAGCCGACGATCGCAAGAGCATCTATTGGGCGCCCTATACGGACACGGTCAGCAATCTCTATAACCATGCCGCGTCGCTGTACGAAACCATGGACACAGTCATGGACTACGAAAACGCCAGAAGCCGTCTTTCGAACCTTGACCTTTCGACCATGGCCGAAGGCAGCTAGTGCCGCAACCCCGCATTCCATGAGGGTCGCCGCGAGCAGGTGGATTTTTCATCTACTCGGCGGTGACCCTGGTGGAATTGCAATCACGAAACAACATTGAGGGACAGCGATGGGACAAGACGAGGCAGGAAGAATTCTGATCGCAGACAATGACGAGGATGTTCTGGTGGCGCTGGAGCATGCACTGGAGAACGAAGGATTCGACACGGCGGTCACGGTAAGTGGTGACGTTGCTTTCGAGGTCCTTTCCACTGGCGCTTTTGATTTGCTGGTGCTGGACGATTATCTTTCTGATCGCCACTGCATTCAGGTGCTCACCCACTTCCATCGCGCCGGTTTGAAGCCGCTCGTGGTCGTAACCTACCATGACCTTCCGTCTCGCGCGGAGCGTGAACAACTGCGCTCTCTCGGCGTAAGCACACTGGTGAACAAGAGCGCCCCGATCGAACTGGTTCGCACCGTTCATTACCTGCTGCGGCCGATGGAAAGATGCGGCGATCGATTCGGGATGACCTAGGGCGCGCTGGCCCACCTGGGCAGAAGATCGTCAGGACAGGCAGCCGACTCTCGAACCTTCGCAAACCAAAAGCTAGTTCCTGGGCCGGGTATCCAGGCCGAAGTCGCTTTGCACGCGGCGGTACCAGGTTTCGTCGTCGCTGCCGCTTAGCTCCACCCATTCTTCATCGGTCATTCCACTGCGCCACTGCAGGAAGGGTGCTGCGTCGGGGCCGACTGGATGACGGAGTTGCCAGGTTCCACTCTTCGCGATTTCCACGATCTTCTGTGCGACCAGGGAAGGCGGGGCCGGATTTTTCAGCGAAGCCTCAAATAGCAAAGCGAAACGCGCACGCTGCCGGTACGGCGAATGGTCCGGCTGATCTCCAATGCGCCGCGCCATCGCGGTATCAATGATGCCGGGTTCGACAATGGCGACCCGGACATTGAACGTCTTCATCTCGCCCGCCAGCCCCTCGCTCAAGGCTTCCAGCGCCCACTTCGAAGACATGTAAGGCGTCAGGGGCGCACTGGCAATTCTCCCGGCCACCGAACTGACGTTGATAATGCATCCGCTGCGGCGTTGCCGCATGTGCGGAACCAAAGCCTGGATGCAACGGATGGCTCCGAAATAGTTGGTCTCCATGACCGACCGGAAATCAGCCAGCGGAAGCTCTTCTATCGAGCCTGCACGCTCTATGCCGGCGTTGTTAACCAGCACGTCAATCGGGCCGTGGTCTTTTTGGATTGCCGCGATGGCGCGGCTCACCGACTGGTCGGAGTCCACATCCATGGTCGAGACCGTTATCGGCAGTTTTTCGCGCGCCGCCATTTGAGCCAGCTCCGGAGACTGCGCCGGGTTGCGCATGGTGGCGTGAACTTTGTAGCCCGCACGGCCAAAGGCCAGCGCCGACTCCAAACCGATTCCTTTACTTGTTCCAGTAATGAGTACCGATGGCATATCTGTCTCCTGGCGTTTGCGCCCAGCGATTCTATCCCAGGCGCTGGCCGAGTTGCCGGAGGTCCAGAAACGATCTGCATGAAATGTGAGGAGTGCACCAGCTTGCCCGCTCCGGAGCTGGGCGTGATCAATGGTTGCCGGGGTACACCGCGGCAGCCGGAAGACCTGGCTGATCTCCCGCCCAAGTCACCTCCCGGAGTGGGCCGATCGCAAAGACCCACGCGAAGCCACCGGCCAACGATACTGCCGCCGTAATCGCAAGTGCCGCTTGGAAATTCCCCGCCCGGTTCACCACGAATCCGGTGAGCGCCGGCGCGACGATGCCCGCGAGATTCGCGAAACCGTTCTGAAATCCCGTCCACCTACCAGCCGCCTTGGGGCCGGCAAGGATCTGACAAAACGCGTAGATACCTGACCCCGCCATTCCCGATCCGACTCCCGCGGCCAGCAGCCACGCCAGGTAGCTATGCGGACCGGCCAGGGCGCATCCCGCCAGCGCGATGGCTCCGGTCGTATGTCCGATCACCATGGCGGATTTGCGGACGCGGGTTGGAGTGAAAAGCCGCGGCGTATCCAGAAGTCCGAAAACCAGCCCGTCACGATCGCTGCCGCCGCATCCACCAGGTAATACGCACTCGCCGTGATGGCCATGGATTGCACCGAAAGCTGGCGCTCGTGCACGAGATAGAACGGAAGCCACGTGACCATGAAATACATCAGGTAGTTGGCACAAAAATGGCCCGTGCAGGCGCCCCAAAAGGAACGCTGACGCAGGATGCCGGTCAGGGTAGGAACACCGGTCGCGTCGGAATGAGCCGGCGACTGGCCTCGCGGCATCCATTTCCGCCAGGCCGGAAGCCACGCCAGGCTGAGCACCCCGATCCCGATGAACACCGGGCGCCAGCCGTACCTGCCCATCAGAAGTCCAGCTCCAAGCGCCCCCACGGCGGGCCCCGACTTCATCCCGGCGATGATGATGCCGTTGGCGAATCCGCGGTCCGGTTCGGCCACGTGGAGTGCAAGAATTTTCGAGCAGGAGGGAAAGGCCACGGACTCGCCGATGCCGAGCAGCAACCGCATCAGCAGCAGCATGGTGAATCCCTGGACCAGGCCAGTCGCCGCCGTCGCCAGTGACCACACCAGGAAACCGGCGGCGATGACCTGATTGACCTCAAACCGGTCCACCACCCATCCCATTCCGAACTGCAGGGCGGTATAGGTCCAGAAGAACGCGGAAAACAAAATGCCAAGCTGCCAGGCGGTAAGGTGTAACTCATCTCTGAGCAGCGGCGCAGCCAGGGACAGGTTGCCGCGGTCGATGTAGTTGATCAGAAGGGAAATTGCCAGCAGAACCAGCCAGGGTGTAACCGCGCCGAACTTTCGCGGCCTGTCATCCACCGACCCCATCCCAGAATCCCCGCGCCATTCTCCACTCGCGGGCGGCCATTTGCAAGCAATGGGAAAAACGATTCTCACCGGGGCAGGTGGGCCCTCGACTTGGTCTAACATTCGGTCGGAAGACCGACCTCGTTCGATTTCCTGGATGAGCCACAATCGCCTTTGCTATCTTCCGCCCGTGCGGAACATTGCCCTGGCTCTTACCGCCTGGATAGCTGTGGGCTTATTCGTCTGGCTCCTGGCTAAGGCACGAAAGCAAAACTAGCGCCCACCCCGGGACCACTTGTTATTTTTGGGCTCGGCTGCCCCATCCTTCGCGCTCTTTGTGTCGAGTCCCAGGACATGGGCCGGGTGGCCCGCCCTTTTGATGATGTCTGTGTGCAGCATCTATGCTGAGGGTGCCCCGTCCTTGCGTTTTTTGCAAGGGCGGGTAACGATGCAGCCGACAGAACTTTTGTGGCTCTGCGACCCGGTCGCGCATACGTTCCAGGTTCCCGCCCTTTGCCAAGTGCGCAAAGGACGGGGCACCCACTGTGTCTATGGCGCCAGCAAGGCCAAAAGCCTGGGCCACCCGCCGATGTCTCGGCAGATAAAAAACCGCTTATCATGGAAAGGCGCAGACCTGGCGTGGGCCTGGCGTCGGGCCATGACGAAGGGAGATTTGAATTGCCGGACGAAGTGGACCTGCTCAAACGTGTCTACGACCGCTTCATCGCTCGTGACATGGAGACCGTGCTCGTCCGCCATGCACGAGGATGCTCATGTGGGCAAATGGCATGGAAGGCGGTCATGTCCACGGACGCGACGAGGTGCGCAAGTACTGGACGCGTCAGTGGGCGATGATCGATCCGCACGTCGAGCCGGTCGCCTTCGCCCACGGCCCCCAAGGCGAACTGGCCGTGGAAGTCCATCAACTGGTGCGCGACCTCAAGGGAAATATTCTGGTGGATCAGATTGTCGGTCACTTGTTTCGAATCGAAAACGGCCTGATCCGGCGCTTTGATATCCGCGGCGCATGGATTTCAGTCTTATCCAGGCGGTTTGGCGGCAGGAGCGTAACAGGTCTTGCCTCCAGACGGTGGGGAACGTGGGGTCAGAGATCTCGAAAGCAAAACATGGAGCGACGATGAAAGCGGAATTCCTGCGATTCAACGGCGCGGTCGAGCACGATCCCGCCATCGATGCATGGATGAAGATGAAAGAGCATGCTGGCTGAATTGGGAGCCATCGCTGGTCAGTGGTTTGAGGCGATGCGAAAGTGCGGAGACGAAGTCCGGGAGCTTTCCGCATGACGGCCGTCCGGTGGCATGTTTAGGCGATGCTCCCTTCGGCTACGTCAATGTATTCACTTCGCACGTAAACGTGGGATTCTTTCACGGCGCAGCGCTGCCCGATCCGGCCCGTTTGTTGCAAGGCACCGGCAAATTCATGCGCCATGTGAAGCTGAGGCCTGGAACGGCCACCAACGCCGAGCCCTAAGCCGGCTCATCGAAGCCGCGTACTCGGACATAAAGGCGCAGGTCGAACACGGCGTGGTGGCCCACCCTTACCGGTTTTCGATCTCAGAGCCAGGAAGGGAAACGGATGAAGAGCTACGATTGGGGTAGGAATGTGCCGAACAGCTCAAGTGGTCAGGCACTTCGGTCACCGGCTACGGTTCTCCGAGAAGAGTTTGGGTGTCGAGGGCGAAGGAACCTTCTTGCTCTGCGCAATTCCACCAATAGGAGCGCCCAGAGCAAGAAGGGATCAGCGACAGCCGGGCAATCCATATCAGGCGTGGCTCAGGGTCGGAATTAGGCTGACCCTCTTTGGGAATCCGATTCCGCCCACCATGCCGGCACGGTGCCCACGAGAACGACATGAATCCAGCGACGACAAGCTATCCACCTTGATATTCTCAGGTCTGTCATCAACTTGGATATAGAGTGTAGCTTAAAGCGATTTGGCACTCACTGGCGTTCCTTCGCGAAGGATGGGAACGCGGAACTCTTAGTTGAGGAGAATTGGTCGGGACGGGCAGATTTGAACTGCCGACCCCTCGCACCCCAAGCGAGTGCTCTACCAGGCTGAGCCACGTCCCGACTGGAAGGAACCGGCCGCGTTCATAAACGCGGCGGTAGGGTTGACTCAAGGATTTTACACCAGCTTCAGCGCTTCTTGCGCTTCGCAGCCGGCTTTTCCTCGAGTACGGCGAACTGGATCTTTTTCTCCACCGGATCGATGCGGTCCACCAGCACTCGCACTCTCTGTCCCAGGCTGTAGATCTTGCGGCTGCGCAGGCCGATGATTTCGCGGGTATTTTCGTGATACGTGTAGCGGTCGTCGGCCAGGGAATCGAGCGGCACCAGTCCTTCCACGAACAGATCGGTCAACTCCACGAAGAACCCGAACTTGGTGACGCTGATGACCAGGCCGTCGAAGTCTTCTCCGACCCGGTCCTGCATGAACTTGACCTTCTTCCACTCCATCAGCTCGCGCTCGGCCTCGTCAGCGCGGCGCTCGGACTGGCTGGATTCTTCGGCGATGTCGTGCAGCTCTTCGATCGGGATGGGGCCGCCTTCAGGCTGGACAGCCTCGCGATGGGCGGAGTGGTCGCGCCGCTTGGACCACGGCGAAGCAGTTGTAGCGCCGGCATCCTGCCGGCCCGATGGCGGGCTGGAAGCCCGCTTGGGTTCGAGGCCGACCGCTCGTAAGACGCGCTCGACGTCTTCGGTAGCTCGAATCTGCTGCGCCGAGTCCCGTCTGCGCGAGGCCGGCGCTACTTTCAGCTGCCGCAAACTTCTTTCAGAATGCGGTGAATGATCAGGTCCGGATAGCGGCGGATCGGCGACGTGAAGTGAGTGTACGCCGTCGCGGCCAGCGCAAAGTGTCCCAGGTTCTCTTCGGAATAGCGCGCCTGTTTCAGCGAGCGCAGCATCAGGAAGGAAAGAATGCGCTCTTCCGGCTTGCCGGCAATCTTCTCTGTCAGCTTCTGATACATGCGCGGCGTGATGTGCACTTCTTTGGGAATTTCGATCTCACGGGTGCGCTTGCCCGTTCCATAGTTGGCGCGCCGGTCAGTCTTAAGCTGAACTCGCTGAATGGGCAGCGGCCCTACGCCCAACGAATAACCAAAAGTTGCGGCGATCACTTCAAAGTCATAAACCCGCTTGGCGTCGGGCTTCTCGTGAATCCGGTAGAGCGAAGCGATGCGCTTGTTTTCCAGATACGAGGCCACGCACTCGTTGGCCGAAAGCATGAATTCCTCAATCAGGCGATGCGCCATGTTGCGCTCCGAACGGGTGATGCTCTTCATCAGTCCGAATTCGTCGAACTCGATCACCGGCTCGGGCAGATCGAAATCAATGGAGCCGCGGCGCTCGCGCTTGCGGTTCAGGATCAGTGCCAGATCGCGCATCCGCTCGAACCCGGCCACCAGCTGGCTGTAGCGCTGGCGGGCGCCGGCGTCGCCTTCGAGCACCAGGTTCACGTCGGTATAGGTCATGCGTTCCGCGGAACGAATCATGCCTTCGCTCAACTCGTACCCGAGAATTTCTCCCTGATGATCGATCTCCATGACGCACGACATCACCAGGCGGTCCACCTGCGGGCGCAGGCTGCAAATATCGGTCGAAAGCTCGAGTGGAAGCATGGGCACGGCGCGATCGGGAAAATAGACGCTGGTGCCGCGCAGGCGCGCTTCCTGATCGAGCGCCGAATCCGGAGTAACGTAGTGGGCCACGTCGGCGATGTGCACCTGCAGCTCAAAGTTTCCATTCTTCAGATGCTGGACGATCACAGCGTCGTCGAAATCGCGAGCGGTTTCTCCATCGATGGTCACAATGGGCAGGGCGCGGAAGTCCCGCCGTTTACGCGCTTCGTCAGCGGGAATGATGGGCTCGGCATCCTGCGCTTCGGCCAGCACCGCGGGTGGAAAGCGATGGGGCAGGTGATGCTTGCGGATCATGATCTCGACGTCCGCCCCGAAATCGTCTTCGTAGCCCAGAATCTCCACGACCCGCCCGCGCGGGTTCTGCGTGGCCGTAGGCCAGTCGGTGATCTCGACATCCACCACAACATTTTCCAGGTCATCCCAGGCTACGCGCCGCGCCGCTTCCTGGCCGAGCACGCGATGCGGACTCTTTCTGCTCTCAGGTAGCGCCGCCCCGCCGACGGTCGCGAGGGTATCCTGCCCTGGCCGCGGTGGGCCAGAAGTATTCGCATCGGCCGCGGAGGCTGGATACTCCATCCCCTCGGGTATCACGATCTCCTGCGTAATCTTCTGATCGATCGGAGTAACGTAATTCCGCCGGGTGCCGTAGTGAAATTTCCCCACGACAGTCGCATGCGCCCGCCCGACCAGGCGCACGATGCGGCCCTCGGCGCGGCCATCGGGACGGATATTGCCGATTTCCACCAGCACGCGATCGCCGTGCATGGCCGATCCCACGAAGGGAGGCGGGATGAAAATATCTCCTGCGAGCTTCGCTTTCAGGCGTTCATCGAGCGAGTTGGCTTCTGGAATCACAAACCCGAAGCCATCCCGGTGCATGCTCAACCGGCCCACCGCCATGTTTTTGCCGGCAGCCGCTTGCGGAATGGCATAGCGGTCGGGCCCAACCTGCTGAAGTTGTCCCCCGGCCGCCAGGTGTTTCAAGCGCTCGAACAGTTCGCGGCGCGCGTCTCCGTGGACGCCGAGTTCACGCGCCAGCTGCTTGAATCCCGCTGTGCGTTTGGACTGCTGCTCGATCTTCTTCAGGATGGCGGAATCGGAAAGCATAGTGACAGGCATGCTGACGGAGTGTCACGGTCAAGCATACCTGAGCTGGGCTGGGGCATGCTGCGCGCCTCAGGAAGCCTGCGCCGGAAAATATTTCTCCTGAAACAGTCTGCGATGATGCAGTTCATGCCCGGCAATCATGTAAGCCAGGGCGCGCACCGTGACTTCGTTGTTGCTGGCCACACCGCGACGGCTCCACGCCGCTTCATCCAGCGCGCGGAACAGGGCTACCGTGGCTTTGCGGACCGATGCAAACTCATGCAACAGGGCCGCCAGGCTGCTTTGGGCGAACGGGCCGTATTTCACGTAATCGTCCTGCTCGAAGCCGGCCAGGGGAGTTTTGTCGTTGCGCGCAATACGCAGGCCGCGGTAGCTGAAGACGCGTTCGGTGTCGATAACGTGCCCGAGCGACTCCTTCACACTCCACTTGCCCGGAGCATAGCGGAAATCCCCGTCCGCCTCCCGCGGAGCAAGCAGCGCCAGGGTCTCGGGCAACTGAGTTTCCAGGGTGGCGAGAATGTCGCCCTCGGGGACCAGCGAGATGTATTTGCCGTAATAAGGCGCGTACTCGTTCGTGTCGGGCCTGCGAGTGACCACCGTTTCTGATTTCATACACCGACAGAATACCCGAGAGGGCGGGATGAGCAAAGGCGCCCAGGGCAGAAGCTAGCGTTGGACTTTATGTACTGCGTGCCGAGAGCGGTTTCCTGGAGTAGGGGTCCTTCGACTTCGCAACTGCTTCGCTTTCGCGAAGCAGTTACTCCGCTCAGGATGACTCATCCGGCCCTATTGCAGTCCAGACTGAGTGAGCTTGACGGCGCAGCGGGCATTCGCGCAAGTCCCCACATTCACCACACCCTGGGTGCTGAAGTACACGCTGGAGGCTTGAGCGGCGGCGCTTGTGTTATCGACGACAATGCCGCTGACTCCACCCGGATAGTTCACAAAGTCCTCCCCAACCGTGATCGCTCCCGTGCTGATGTCGTTGGTGATGATGTATCCATTGCCGCCGGCGCCCATCAACCCGCTTATGAGCAGATCGTGATCGTTCGGCCCGCCCGAGAGGGTGATGTTGGGATTGAAAAGCTCGGTGTAGGGCGCGCATGCCAGATTGTTGACAGCGAGACGGAGCAAACTGCCATCCGGAGTGGCATTCATGGTGGGATATGCGTCGAATCCGATCCAATAGTGAGTGGGCTGCCGGTTGTTGGCGGACGTAGTACCGCACACGAAGAGGTGGCCATTCGCGGGTGTGGCGCCGAAGTAAGCGTCATCAAAAGCGCCGCTGTGAATATTCCAATTGGCAATGTTAACTCCCTGGCCACCACGACCGATGTGGACGCGCACCGGCAGGGTGAGGTTCTCGTTGAGTTGGACCACAACAGCGCCGTCGCCATTGTTTCCGTCATTGCCGGAAAAGGCAAAAACCTTACCGACCGAGCCGTCGAGAATGACGGAATCCGGGATACCGAAAGAGCCGCCATTCGCGTTGCAGTCCGGCCCAGAGACCGTACGTCCTGGCGGATTGCAACCGGGCAGCCTCCGCCCCCGATCATCACCGGTCCGGCAAACAGGCTGGGTGTGGCTCCGCTCGCATTGATGGTCCAGAGCTCGCCGAGCTGGTCCCCCACGATCAAGCGCCCAGTCTGAGAGTCGTAAACCGGGCCGTTCGGGG
The DNA here is from genome assembly GCA_963699935.1 of Terriglobia bacterium. Taxonomy (GTDB): domain Bacteria; phylum Acidobacteriota; class Terriglobia; order Terriglobales; family Acidobacteriaceae; genus JAIQFF01. The sequence goes on along the minus strand of CAVOVU010000002.1, from coordinate 436,338 downwards.
TGGCCGAAGAGCCGCCGGTGCCGGCCACGGGCAGGGTAAAACTCCAGTCCACCGTGGGCTGGGTGTTGAGCGCACAATTGAAGACGCAACTGATGCGATAGATGATGCCGTTATCGCTGCCCACAAAAGCCTTATCAGCCGAGTAGTCCACCCAAGGGGACGCCAGGGTTGCAGTCGAACCAGCAGAGAAGGTCACTGACTTGAGGCACGAACTGGTAGCAGTACAGGAACCGTTAAGAGTGGGGGCCGCGGAGGCCGTAGCTGAAGTGCCTTCCCCTGACTTCCATTTGAGGACATGAAAGACTGCCGATCCGGCAGCGCTCTCAACATATGCGACCTTCGTCCCGTCCAGTGAAACTACGGGCGAGGTCAGCACCGAGCCGCCTGCAGTGCTTCCGTTATACGCCCAGTAGAACGTGGCCGCTGCGCCTGGGCAAAGCCCGGCGGGGGCAGTTCCGGAATAAAGATTTCTCAGGCCGATCACGTTCGCCTGCCCGCCCGTCGCTCCCGCAACGTTCAGTCCAAACACGACGTAGTCGTTAGTGCAATTGGGCGTTTCGTTGATGTCGAAGCTGTACTTGGCTGGGAACATGTAAGGGGCTACGATACCTGCGCCCAGGGGAACGCTCCAGTCGATCTTGAGGTCACGACTCCGTGGGCGCGGCCGGCGCCGCGGACCGCGGTCACCCCTATCCAATCCTTTCGCGCCAGTTCGGACGGAGGCCCGGTGAAGATTGCGCTCGGCCAGGCGAAACAGAATGCGAGGCTCCGCCTGTGCCTTGTCCAGGTCAGCGGCCGGCAATCCGCCGCTCAGTACCACGTGGCGATAACTCCAATCCTGAACCCGGCCAACATGTTGCTGGCGCGGCTGGTCCTGCGCCCGCGCCGCGGCGCCAACGCAAGCCAGGAACAGCAAAGCAGGTAGGATGCGACGGCGTAAGAATTTCATAGCTCCCCGACAAGAGAAGAAGGATTCCGGTCTCAAGTCTCTCCAGACTAATGGAATTCTAATCAGATTGTGCCCAGGTCTCGGAAACCGCGCATTACACTAGTAACCTGTGCCCGATGCTCTTTCGACGGCGCCATTCCTCCACAAGACGTGCAAGTGGTGGACGGCGAAGACGGTATTGCGGAAAAAATGCCGGTCATGGACAAATTTGCATGATTCTGGCAATCGCGCTCCGGGCATGCGTGGAGGCATACGGTTTGATCCCGTGTGCAACCCCGCCGTTCATGTCCCGCCGATTCAACAAATAGGCGATTTTCACAGGCGCGGTTTGCAGTTTGCTGGAGTAAAATGCCAATTGGTCACCGAAGTGCGGCCTTTACCCTGAATCCATACGAGGAAAGGATTTTTGCCACATGTGGAAACCCACGAATCAGCCTATGACTCCAGGCCGGCCAGGTGAGCCGGAACGCCCGGCGATGCCCGCTCCTGCAACAACCTCTGCCGCGAGCGAACCCACGGCTCCAGCTCCGCGTCCGGTTGCGACCACCACGGCGGACCAGGCTACGATCGGCAAATCCCTGGTGATCAAAGGCGAGGTAACGGGTTCGGAATCGCTTTACATCGACGGCCGGGTGGAAGGGTCGATCAATCTGTCGGGCAACCGTGTGACCGTGGGTCGCAACGGGGTAGTTTCAGCCAACATCAATGCCCGTGAAATCGTGGTCCTGGGCAAGGTCCGCGGTAACCTGACGGCCAGCGACCGCGTCGATATCCGCAGCGACGGGTCGCTCACCGGAGACGTTGTGGCCGCTCGCATCTCCATCGAAGACGGCGCCTTCTTCAAGGGCGGCATCGATATCCGTAAAGCCGGCCAGAAGGCCAACGGCGAAGAAGTTAAAGTCGCGGCTGAAACCGCCAGCGCAGCCCGAGTCTAGACCTTCTCGGCAAGATCACGGCGGACGCTCCTGATTCGTTCAAGAGCGTCCGTTTTTTTGTCTGAGAACAGAGAACTGGTATCTGAGATCTGAAAAAAATCACTACGGTTCTATCCCTTTGCTCAACTCTTCCGCCTGCTCCTCCGCGACGCGAGGATAGGTTGTCGGTTTGCGGCGGCGAAGATCGCCTGGCAACGACGACCGCGTAATCCACAAACCCGCCGCTACCGCGCCCGCCCATGTGACGAGTAATCAGGCCAAGGGCCTTGAGGTCGGCGATCCGGCTATTGTTGACCAGCAGGACGCGAGCAACCTGATAGCTCAGCCCTCCGGCCACCAGCGATGTCACTCCCGCCTTCCCGATTTCCGCCCAATGCAATTCGTTCACCCGCACCAGTTGGCGGCGATGCAGCAACACCGCCAGGGCCAGAGTGTTGGCCACGATGCCCAGGTCAGACGCCATCGCCAGCCCCACCGTCGAGAACTTGTGGAAGAGCGCCGAGTAGATCGGAATGGAGGCAACCGTAATCAGGCTGCTGGCGACCATGGGAACGAGCGTGTTCCCGGCCGCGTAAAACGCCCGTGAGTAAAGGCCCTGCGCCGACCAGAAGCAGAGCGAGAGCGTGAACCAGAAGAAATAAAGCGCGGTTTCCTGCGAATCAGAAAACTGGAAGTGCCCGCGACGATAGACCAGATCGATGAGGGGAAGCGCCGCTGCCATCATGAAACTAGTTGCCAGCAGCGACGTTGCCACAATGCGGTAGATGGACCCGTTCACGGTGTCGGCAAACTCGCGCAGCCGCTTCTCTCCGAACAGCTTGGCGAAAAATGGCAGCGAGGCCTGGCTGGTGGCCTGTCCCAGCACCGCGATCGGCACGGCGAACAGGCGCTTGGCATAGTTGAGCCGGGTAATATCGCCCACCGCTCCGGAAGCGAAGTAGCGCAGGATCCAATCGTCGGCGGTAACCAGCGACACGCCCAGCATCAGGGGGATGGAAAGCTTTACCCACTCGCGAAATGCCGGGTTGCGCACGTCGAACGAGATGCTGTAACCGGTGCCGATGCGGGCGGCGCCGATGGCGTTGATCAGAAACGGCCCCAGGAAGCTGCCTGCCAACGCCCCATAGGCCAGCGACGCTATGCCAAAGCGATGCGAGAGCAGCACGCCGCCCATGATGATGGCCGCGTTATATAGCAGCGGGGAAAATGCAGGAAACAGAAACAGCCGGCGCGAGAGCAGCACCGCCGAAACCACGCCGCCGACATAAAAGAAGATCTGGGCGGGCAGCAGAATGCGCGTCAGGTGAACGCAGAGTTCCATCTGTTCCGCGCTGAAATGGGGAAAGAGATGGCGCGAATTTCCGGAGTAAAGAATTCCGCCAGCAGAACGCCCACACCCAGCACCGCGGTCATCACCGTGATGATGACCGAAAATGTCTTCTGCGCTTCTTCTTCCTTGTTTTCGGCCAGGAACCGGGTGTAGATCGAAACAAAAGTGATGGAAGCAGTGCCGCCCGCCACCAGGTAATTGAGCCAGTCGGGGATGGTGAAGCCGGCGACGTAGGCATCCGTCGCAGGACCGGCGCCGAAGGCGTACGCAATATAGGCTTCGCGGACGTAACCGATCACCCTTGAAAGCATGACCGCCGTCATCAGCAACAGGGTGGCCGAGAACGCGCTGTGCTGGTGCGAAGGACGAAAGAGACGAAGAATACGAGCGAAGCCGCGAACCGGGCGCGCTTCCGGAGAGTCTGCAGAATTCGCCATCAAGGGGCGATTCTACACGCAAACATTCCGCGCACCTGATACGCCTAATGGTTCGTGTGGGGCAAGTGTGGGGCGGGCGCCCTCGCCCGCCGCCTTTGACTTGGACTTGAGATACTCAAACAAGATCGAGGGCCCCAGAGAACCCAGCAACTACAACTCCAAAAGCGGCGGGCGAGGGCGCCCGCCCCACACCACACGATTCCTTCAGTTTGCTGCCGGATGCTGTACCCGCGTGTCTTTGTAAACGACGCCGCCCTTCATCACGAAATCGACATGCTCCAGCGCGCGCACATCGGCCAGGGGATCGGCATTGACGGCAACGATGTCGGCATACTTGCCGGCCTCAATTGTGCCCACATCCCTGGCCCGCCCAATCAGATCGGCGGCGCTTGAAGTCGCGGCGCGGATGGCCTGCGCCGGCGTCATCCCGAACTTCACCATGTAGAAAAACTGTTTGGCATTGTCGCCATGAGGATAGACACCTGCGTCGGTGCCGAATGCCATCTTCACGCCCGCCTGAAACGCCTTGCGGAAATTCTCCCGCTGCAGGCGTCCCACCATCCTCTCCTTGTCCAGATTTTCGGTGGGCAGTCCCCACTTGGGCGCTTCGTTCAGGATGTAATCGTCGTTGTAGATATCCATCACCAGGTAAGTTCCGTGCTCCTTGGCCAGGCGGATGCCCTCGTCATCAATCAGGCTGGCGTGTTCGATGGAATCGATGCCGGCCCGGATGGCATTCTTGATGCCCTCGGTACCGTGAGCATGGGCAGCGATTTTCCGGCCACCCATGTGCGCCGTGTCAGCGGCCGCCTTGAGTTCTTCGTAGGTGAATTGGGCTGCCCCCGGACTGTCTCCGCGCGAGAGCACTCCACCGGTGGCCAGGATCTTGATCACATCCACCCCGTATTTTTCCTGGGCGCGAATTACGTGGCGGACCTGGTCCACGCTGTCAGCGATCTGGAAATCGCGTTCCTCGGGAAACATCATGACCCGGGTCTGAGGTGAAAAATTATTCAGGTCGCCGTGCCCCCCGGTAATGGAGATGGCGGGACCACTGGCCACTACCCGCGGGCCCACCAGATAACCCTCGTTGATCGAGTTGCGCAAATCCACCGCCAGAAACGGGTCCGAGCCCACGTCGCGCACCGAGGTGAAGCCGGCTTCCAGCGTCTTGCGCGCATTCAGGACGGCGGCGAAGGCGTGGTCGAAGGGCGAGTCCTTGAAGTTGTAGATTTCGTTATACCGGTCGGCGCGAGAACCAAGGTGGGTGTGGCAATCGATTAACCCGGGAAGCACTGTCGCCTGCGAGAGGTCGATCACTTTAGCGCCCGGCGGAATCTTTACATCGGCAGCCGAGCCCACGCTCTTGATGCGCTCGTTTTCAACCGCGATGACCATATTTTCACGAACGTTGTCGTTGGTAGCATCAAACAGGCGTCCGGCCAGGATATAGCTGATCTGGGGCGCAGTCTTATCGGCCGGACTGGCCTGCCCGAACGCGATCGATAGAAGCGTCAGACAAACAAGCGCGGTGAAGAATTTATTTCTCAATAGGTGGTTCACGGGCCGCTCCTGGTTCGGGATTGAACGGATTCAGAATAGGACAGAGAAGTTTCAGGGTTCGGCGCAGGGCTGTCAAGCGCCTCGCCGAGTAGCCGACGGGAGGTCATCACCGTGCACGCAAGGACAGCTCCGAAGAGGCGAGAGAAACCTCGCCGGGCGTGGCCCGGCCCGACCGGGTCGAAGACCCGGTCCCACACAACCTGCTGGCATTTTGACACTGCAACTCAGCCCGCTGGATAATCCAGAGTGTGCCTCATTCCTCTGACGAGCAGAACTCTACTCGCTCCGCCGTTTTTCGGCGTTCTTTCCGAAAGACATTCCCTTCCGCCGTTCGTGGCGAAGGTGTTTACCTGTGGGACACGGAAGGCAAGCGCTACCTGGATTTTTCCGGCTCCGCGGCGGTAAACCTCATCGGACACGGAATTCCCGAAATCGCTGCCGCCATGGCCGGGCAACTGACGCAATTGGAGTTCGCCCACACCAGCCAGTTCACCACTCCGGTCGCGGAAGAGTACGCGCGCGAACTCCTTGAGTTTGCCGGAGAGAATTTTTGGGGAGGCGCCGTGTACTTCACCTGCGGCGGATCGGAATCAGTCGAAACCGCTCTCAAGCTGGCGCGGCAATATCAGGTGGAGATTGGACAAGCCAGGCGTTACCAGGTGCTCAGCCGGACGCAGAGTTATCACGGCTCGACCCTGGGCGCGCTTTCCGTCTCCGGCAACCAGCGGCGACGCGAAATTTATCTGCCCATGGTGCGCGAGTTCGCACATGTAGGAATTCCATACTGCTATCGCTGCAATTACGACTGCGCGGACGGCTGCCGCAACTGTGGTCTGGAATATGCGGCCGAGTTGGAGAGAGCGATTGAATCCGCCAACGGTGAAGCTGCCGCCTTCATCTTTGAGCCGGTCAGCGGCGCCACCCTGGGCGCGGTACTCCCGCCGCCGGGTTATCTGCAAAAGGTTGCGGAAGTCTGCCACCGCCATGGCGTTCTGCTGATTGCCGATGAAGTCATGACCGGCATGGGCCGCACCGGACGGAACTTCGCCATCGAACACTGGGACATTGCGCCCGATATTCTGATCGCGGCCAAGGGTCTCTCCAGCGGTTACGCTCCGCTGGGCGCGGTGATTGCGACTAAGAAAGTGGTTGACGGAATTGTATCGGGATCGTTTCTGCACGGCTTCACCTACAACGCTCACCCGGTCTCGCTGGCCGCCGGACGCGCCGTGCTGCACCGTTTGCGGCATCAGAAACTGGTGCAGGCATCAGACTCCGGGCGGGCCGACAGTGTCGCCGCCAAATTGGAGCGTTCGCTATCCACCCTGCTCGACCTGAAAGCGGTCGGCGAAGTCCGCGGCATCGGGTTGCTGCGCGGTGTGGAATTTGTGGCCGACCAGCAATCCAAGCAGCCCTTCGCCCCGGAGTTTAACTTCGCGGGACGCGTAGCCAACGCAGCCTTGAAGCGCGGCCTGCTGGTTTATCCCATCCAGGGCTGCGTGGACGGAACCTCGGGCGACCATCTGCTCATCGCACCGCCCGCAGTCATCACAGCCGAGCAAATCGACTGGGCGATCCAGCAACTGAGAGACTCCATCGAGGAAGCAACTACCGGTCCCATCCTCTAAGTAGCGGCGGCGTCCCGCCCCCACAGTAGATAAGGCGCCATCCAAAGTTTAGACGCTCCGCATCCTGAGCTCAGTCAACCACTTACAAATTGATCTCCAGTTAACCCACAGTTTACCCGCAGTGCATTGCGCAGCCCGAAGCCCGCAGCCAAACTGGGCCCCGGAGCAAAACAATGGCGACTCCCATGATTGATTTCTGCGAACAGACAAACCCTAAAATTCTCACCGAAGTACGGCGCATCAAGCGCTTCGAGAACGCCACCCGAATCCACAACGGTCTGACCAGCAATCCCGAAAAGCGGGCACTGGTCTGGATGGCGGAACGCACGCCGAGGCGTATCAGTTCCGATCACCTTACGCTATTGGGATTCATCGCCCAGGTGATGGCGGGAGTCAGCTATGCCCTGGCTGCCTGGAACCGTTACTGGCTTATCGCCGGAATCTTTTTCCTGGCCCTTAATTGGCTAGGAGACAGTCTCGACGGAACTCTGGCCCGGGTTCGCCAGCAGCAGCGGCCGCGGTACGGCTTCTACGTGGACCACATCATTGACAGCTTCGGCGGGCTGGCGCTCATGGCCGGGCTGGCGCTGTCGGGGTATATGCATCCCTACATCGCGACCGCCCTGCTGGTTGGGTTTCTGCTGCTCTCCATCCAGTCTTACCTGGCCACCTACACGTTGGGAGAATTTCAACTCTCCTTCTGGAGTTTCGGCCCCACCGAGCTGCGCATTCTGCTGTCCATCGGAAACATCGCGCTCTTGTATCGTCCCATGATTTTCCACGGACACTACCGCCTGTTCGACGTAGGCGGAGCGGCCGGCATCATCGGCATGGCTGCCATGCTGATTTTCTTCACGGTCCGCAATACCCGCCGTCTGTATGCGGAGGAGCGCATCCGATGACGCGAAGCGGCTGGCGTTCCACGGCGATGCGCTGGCTCAAGTTCAATTTCGTGGGCGGAATAGGTATAGCCGCGCAGTTGCTCGCTTTGTTCGTGCTGAAGGCCGGGTTGCACTTCAACTATCTGATCGCCGCGGCGCTGGCGGTCGAGACCGCAGTCATCCACAATTTCCTCTGGCATGCACGCTTCACCTGGGCGGACCGCTCTGGAGCAGGATTCACCCGCTTCCTCAAGTTCAATCTGACTACTGGATTGTTTTCTATCGGCGGGAATCTGCTACTGATGAAACTGCTGGTGGGCCTGGGACACATGAACTATCTGCCAGCCAACGGAATCGCGATCACGGCATGCTCGGTCGTGAACTTTGTGGTCAGTGATGGTTTTGTGTTCGCGCAAGATCGCGCGGAAACTCAGTCCATGTGATGGTTTGCCTGGCGCTCGACCGACCAGATATCTTCCGGCTTCTGCTCGAAGGGATACACATGCACCATCCAGCCGAATATCTGGGGCATGAATTTTCCGCCGGCGGCATCACAGTCCGCGCGGGTCGTGATGGAGCCTGCCAGGCCGAACTTCGGGTGCGCTCCCCAGGCTTCGCCCCGTCTATCGGGAGGCGGGAGGCACAGGTTGATGTGCGCGTGCCACTGCGCAATGCTCAACGGAATGCGCTGGTCCAGATCATTCCAGTTGGAATTTTTGGGCGCGGTGTACATCACACCGATCAGCTTGTAGCCATCGCCCGTCTTTTCATAGAGCAACGACGTGGGATGATCGGGATTGAACTGAATCGCCGCCTCAAAAGCATAGCGATAGTTGGTGAAGTGGTATTGCTTTTGCGGCAGGTTGGGGAGAAAAATCTTGTAGCCGTCAGCCAGCGCGACTTTGTAGTCGGTATATTTCTCAGCCGCCTGGCGCGCGGCGGCCACCACTTGATTCGCCTTCTCCTGGTCTCCCGGCTTCAGATCGCGCAGGGTCGTCATCTTCATGTGCGGTCCCATGTCCATACTCCGATCGGACATGGACAGCATGGCGTGGGCGCTGCCGTCGTTGTTCATCCCCTTCAGGTCCGGCATGGACATGCTGCTCATGCCTGGTGCTGCCTGGGGCTTTTCCTGGGACGTGTCAGGGGACGGCTGGGAGGCATCGTGCAGGACGTCCGCCGGTGCGCTGGGCGCAGGCTTGTCCCCCATCGGGATGTCATCCTGCGATTTCTGCTCTTGCGCCCGCAAAGGCAGGAGCGCGAACAGCGTGAGCAAAAACAGGGCCAGAATCCGTCTGCTCATAGGGCTTACCGATTGTATTAACCCTGACCGAACCAGGATGTTTCTGCAATAGGAGAGCAGGTACCCATATTACGGCCGTAATGCAGATCGTCTATGTAGCGCCGCCGTCCCGGCGGCTGCCGTGCGGGCGCTACGATAGAACTTGTTGCACCGCGGCCTCGCCTGAACGTATGCAGTCGGGCACGCCAATCCCGCGATAGGCGTTGCCCGCCAACGCCAACCCCGGCAGTTGCTTTACCAGGCCTTCGATTCGTTGCAGCCGTTCCAGGTGGCCAACGGTGTATTGCGCCATCGCACCCTTCCAGCGATACAGACGAGTGAAGAGCGGGTCAGCCTTCACTCCAAGAATTCGCCGGAGTTCGTCGCGCACGATGTTCAGAATATTTTCGTCCGTGAGTTGCAAGACTTCCTCATCGCGGCTCCCGCCCAGAAAGCAGCGCAACAGAGCGCGATCTTTCGGGGCACGATGGGGAAACTTGTTATGGACAAAAGTGGCGGCCAGCAGGCGCTTGCCCTCGCGGCGCGGCACCAGAAACCCAAAGCCTGCAGGCAGGTTGGCACGCACACTCTGGTCGAAGCCCAGCGCCACCGTGACCGAGGAACTATACGAAATGGCCTTGAGTTCGGAGGCCAGTTCGGCGCTGGCTATTTCAAGCAGCGGGGCCGCGGTGGTGGCCGGTGTGGCCAGAATCACAGTATCGAATTGATCGGACGCGTATCCTGCCGAAACCACCCAGCCTCGATCCTGCCTCTGGACGGCTTGCACGGGAGAGTCTGCCCGCAACGCCTCCGCGGGAAGCCTGGCCATCAATGCCTCCGCGAGTTGCTGCATTCCGCCCTGGAGAGAGGAGAAGATGGGAGGCGCAGGCTGGGAACGATTGACGTGTTTGCGGGCCGCCAGCATCCCCCGCCCCAGGCTGCCGTACTTCGACTCCATTTCGACCAGGCGCGGCAGCACCGCGCGCGCGCTGAGTTGCGCGGCATCGCCGCCATAGACTCCGGCGAGCAGGGGGTCGGCCAGCCGATCGACCATTTCCGCGCCGTAGTGGCGGTCCACCAGCGCCGCCACACTCTCGTCGCCATTCGACACTCGCGCCTGGTACCACCACTCACGCGCCACGCGCAGCTTCGTCGCCGGAGAAAACAGCGGCGACAAAATTGCTGGGGAAAGCTGGGTCGGGACCATGAACATCAGCCCATCAGGCATGGGCAAGAGCTTGCCCTTCACCAGAATGTAGGTCTTGCGATCGGCGTCGTTGGAGCCGATGAGCTGGTCTGCAATACCGAGGCGGCGGCAGAGGTCCGCGGCCCAGGGTTTTTCCGTGAGAAACGAATCCGGGCCAGCCTCGATCAGGCAACCCTGCACCTGCTCGGTGAACAACACACCGCCGAAGCGCGGGCCCGATTCGTAAACCACAAACTCCAGCGCCTCGCCGGCCCGGCGCCGTTCCTCGACCGCGAACGCCGCCGCCAGCCCGGAGATGCCGCCGCCGACAATGGCGATCCGTTTCATTTTCCCAAGCGCGACCGCGCCACGTCCGCCAGGGCCGCGGTCAACAACCGCGAATCATTCAGCGATTCGGCGCGCCACAACCGCATGCCTTCCTTTTCCGCAAATTCCTTGAAGCCTATATCGATGTCATACAGCACTTCGACGTGATCGCAGAGAAACCCAATGGGCTGCACAAACAGCCCGCGATGACCTTTGCCCTTCAATTCGAGAATCGTATTTTCAACCGTGGGTCCGAGCCACGCGCCGCCCGACATCCCCTGGCTTTGAAAGGCGAACCTCCAGTCGTCGGCAGTGAGCCCGGCTGCCAGCGCCACCAGGCTGGCCGTTTCTTTGGCCTGGGCTTCATAGGGATCGCCTTCCGCAATGGTGCGCTGAGGAACGCTGTGAGCGGTAAAGATGACAGGCACCCGCACACCCAGCTCAGCGCAGGCCCGATCCCATCCGGCGCACAATTTTTCGGCGAAGGCCGAGATCAGGAGGGGATGATCATGCCACGACTCCACGAATTCCACGGAAAAAGGCACACCGCCTTTGACATTCAATGCCGCGCGATAGAGACCAACGCTGGTGCGCGAGTTCTGCGGAGCCAGGCAGATGACCACAGCGCGCTCCACGCCGTCGCCTTTCATGGCGGCAATCGTGTCCGCCACAAACGGCTTCCAGTTACGCATGCCGACGTAAACCGGCAACCCTAGTTCTTCGGCCAGCAATTCGCCCTGGCGCCGTGTGAGTTCGGTCAGCGGAGACCGGCCAATCAGCCCATAGCGATGCTTTACTTCCTCAACCACTTCCGGCGGAACAGGCCGGCCGCGCGTGATCTGGTCCAGAAATTCCGGTATGTCATCCACGGAATCGGGACTCCCATGCGCCAAAAGCAAAACCGCATTTCTCTGAGCAGCAGGCAAAATCAAGGCTCCAATCGAATCATCGGCTATGGATGGATGTTCCAGTGCGGTCGCGAACCCGCCCTGAGCGAAGTCGAAGGGGAATCGCCCGCGAAACGCCGGCACAGACTCGACCCCTCACCGGATATCGCCTCCTGAAAATTCCTGTACAAACCTGGCCAGCGCCTTCACGTTCTCCACCGGAGTCTCGGGCAGAATGCCATGCCCCAAATTAAAAATATGCCCAGGACGTCCGCCGGCGCGCCGCAGAATCTCTGTCGCACCCGCCTTGACTTCTTTCCAATCCGCAAACAGCAAAACTGGATCCAGGTTTCCCTGCACTGCCCCCGACCCGACTGTGTTCCACCCCTGATCCAGCGGGATCCGCCAGTCCAGGCCAATCACTTCGGCGCCGGTTTCTTTCATCGAGGGCAAAAGAGTGGCGCTGTCGGTGCCGAAATAAATGATGGGCACCCCGGCCTTCTGCAAGGCCTTTACCAGTTCGGTGGTGCGAGGCAACACATAGCGCCGGTAGTCCTGCACGCTGAGACAGCCCACCCAGCTGTCGAATACCTGGATCACATCCGCGCCCGCGCGCACCTGTTCCGCCGCGTACTCAGCGACCACCGTCACGAGCTTATCCAGAAGCTGGTCCCAGGCCGCGGGCGCGGAATACATCATCTTCTTGGTGTTCACGTAATTGCGCGAGCTGCCGCCCTCGATCATGTAACTGGCCAGGGTAAAGGGCGCTCCACAGAAACCGATTACGGGCAGGCCCGCCCCAAAGTGCTTGCTCACCAGCCGCACCGCCTGCGCTACATATCCCAGATCGGCGGCGCGATCGGTTCGAAGTTGGGAAATATCGGCCTGGTCGCGCACCGGTTTCTCGATTACCGGGCCTTCGCCCGGCGAAAAATGAAACGGCAGTCCCATCACTTCAAGGGGAAGCAACAGATCGGCGAAGATGATGGCGGCGTCAACCCCCAGCGCTTCCGCGGCTGTAATCGTTACTTCGGCCGCTACTTCCGGACGCTTGCATATCTCGATCAGAGAATACTGCTTGCGCACGGCGCGATATTCCGGCATGTAACGTCCCGCCTGGCGCATGAACCAGACTGGCGTTCGGTCCACCGCGAGGGACCGGCAGGCCTTTACGAAGCGGGATTCAGGAGCGGACATTTACTCATTAACTGTAGCATCTTGGCGTGGCTGCCACGGCCCGGGTGATTCGAGATTCACGTAGGCCCGGACGCCCTCCTTCGACTTCGCTCAGGACCCGGGCGGGCGAGCGAAGCTCGCCTGGTTCGGGGCCTCTCGGTGTGAACCTACCGTTTGCCAGGACAGCTTTCAGTTTTGAACGGACTTCGCTCCGCCGGGCGGGTGAGGGCACCCGCCCCTGCGTGGTCTTTTTTTTGGGAAAGAGCAGGAGGCATCAAGAGAGTACCTGCAATCCGTCGTCAATTCAGCCTATGATTTTGGAGAGTAACCCCGGGAGGCTTTCACATGGCAGCGAGTCAGGTAGTTCTGTATTTTGACAAGCAGGAAGACGCGCTGCTTTTTACCCTGGCTGCCAGTTCGATGATCTCAGATGACGGCCCAGCTCGCGCCGACGAGGCCCTGGTAAAGGTTGCCGCAGAAATCCGCAAGGCCAGCCGGATCACCACCGAAGGTGTTCTCGAACCTTCCAACTAGCGGTCCGCAATCAACCACCAAAGTTCCGCGCTCGGTTCATCGGGCCGGCACTCTCGTTGAATGGCGTCGGAAAAGCGACTCGAACTAATTTCTTTTTCCTGCCGTTGAATTCTTCCTGTATCAATTTCTTCCAGATCATTCGCGCTTGAAGTTCAATTCACTTGTATCGCTTGCGACGTGTCCAACCACATGGCTAAAAAACCAGGGTCGGAGGTTGCATTGGTGATTCGGGACCTTAAGGTCGCAAAGAAGCCCTATCGCACTCCGACTCTTCGAATCCTGGATCCCTCCGCTGCCAAGGCGGAACTGCAAATGGCCGGGAGTATGCAGGCTGCGGACACCCGGCAGATGTTGTCCGCGCTCAATCAACAGGCTGAAGGAAAGAAGGGTCCAGCCTCGAACTTGTGTGGGTCGGACACTCCTGTCCGACGCCTTTGACCCTGATTTGCGGCCTTGCTCACCCGCGGCCAGCATCTTCCAAAATCAAAGGCCAAGTCAAAAGCGTCGGACAAAGCCTGCCCTGAGCGAAGTCGAAGGGAGTGTCCGACCCACACACTTTACTCCCGATCCAGACGAGCATAGGCCTGCTCGGCCAGCACCAGCCCGCCCAGAACCCCGGCCCGGCCTCCGAGTTGCGGAGGGACCACATACTGGTCAATATCGCGCATGACTTCCGTCGCGCGGACATATCCATTCAGCAATCCCACAAGGTCCTGGCGAATTCGACCGAACAGATGGGTCTGCCGTAATACGCCGCCGCCCAGCAGAATGCGCTGGGGCGACAGAGTCAACACCCAGTTGGCCAATCCATGGGCCAGGTAATGCGCTTCCAGGGTCCAGGCCGGATGGTCGGGCGGGAGGTCCGAGGCCGCTTTGCCCCAGCGCGTCTGCATGGCCGGCCCCGAGGCCAGCCCTTCCAGGCAATCGCCATGATAAGGGCACCCCCCGGGGTAGGGGTCACGTACCAGATCATGCGGAACCCGGATGTGGCCCATCTCCGGATGCACCATGCCATGAAGAACGCGGCCGTTGATGATCGCGCCGCCGCCGATGCCCGTGCCGATGGTGAGATAAAGGAAGTCGGTCAGATTTTGCGCCGCGCCCCAGCGGGCCTCGCCCAGCGCGGCTGCATCCACGTCGGTGTCAAAACCAACCGGCACGCCCAGCGCATCCCGCACCGTGCCCGCCAGATTGTAATTCTGCCAGCCGGGCTTCGGCGTGGAGGTGACATAGCCGAATGTAAGCGAGGTGCTGATGGAGATCGATGGGGCCAAAAGATCCGATCCCCACCGCCTTCAGTTCGCCGCCCGACTCCTCGCGCAGAAATTCAATGGCGATGGCCAGCGTGGCCTCGGGCGTGGTCGTGGGAAACTGCATCGTCTTCAGGTCCGCTGGCCCGGTTCCCACTCCACAAACGAATTTGGTGCCACCTGCTTCGATCGAACCGAACATATTTTCGATATGCGCCCCAAGGAGTCTGCCACAGAACCTCTCCGGGACAAAATATGCGCGCGAGCGTCCCGCTCGTGCACCCCTTGCTCCAGCGATAAACGACCCCGAAAGTGACCTCGCAGAGGACCTGCGAAGGTTACGCAAGTCCCGTAAGAGAGATCACATCGGACAGTAACCAGTGCCCCTCCCATCGTGGGTTTCGGATGTCCATCCGAGACTGGCAGGCCCACCCTCGCCAAGATTAGGTTCTTCTTAATGTCACATAAATATTGTTTGCCAGTCTGTTCCCTGTTGCTGCTGGCGCTGTTCCTGCCCGGTTGCGGCGGCGGCATCGCGGCCACCCCCAACCCGACTTCCAACCCGGCGCCCCACGTAGCTTCGATCACACCCAACACGGGGACAACCAGCGGTGGCACCAGCGTGACCATCACCGGCACAGGCTTCCTATCGGGAGCCACAGTGAGCTTTGGCGGGACCCCTGCCACGGGCGTGACCCTGGCAGGCAGCACATCGATCACAGCCACAACTCCAGCCCACGCAGCCGGTGCTGTGAACATCATGGTCACCAACTCCGACGCGCAAAGCAATACCCTGGCCGGCGGCTATACCTATGCCGCGCCTCACGCTGGCGCCGACCGTGACCGCGATCACGCCGAACTCTGGAACCACCAACGGCGGGACCGCCGTGACTATCACGGGTACAGGTTTCCTGGCAGGAGCGTCGGTGAAACTGGGCGGAACATCCGCGGCAGGAGTAACGATAGTAAGCGGCACATCGATCACGGCCACAACTCCGGCCCACGCAGCCGGTGCAGTCAGCGTTGTAGTGACCAACACGGACGCCCTGAGCGGTACCTTGAGCAATGGCTACACGTACGTCGCGCCCAACAATCCGGCGCCAACTGTGACGGCGATGTCGCCTGTCACCGGCACCATCAACGGCGGCACTGCGATAGCCCTCACCGGCACGGGTTTTCTGCAAGGAGCCACGGTGCAACTGGGCGGGTCATCCGCGACCGGTGTGACCGTGGTGAACGGCAACGCCATCACGGCCATTACTCCGGCCCATGCGGCCGGCGCCGTGAGCGTCGTGGTCACCAACACCGATGCCAAGAGCGGCACCCTGACCAATGGCTATACCTACACCGGGCCTCAGTCCAATCCGGCGCCGACGGTGACTGCGATCACTCCCAACTCTGGATCGACCAACGGCGGAACCAGCGTGACCATCACCGGCACCGGTTTCCTGTCCGGAGCCACCATAAAGCTGGGGGGGACGTCTGCCACCAGCGTCGCACTGGTGAACAGCACCTCGATCACAGCCGTCACTCCGGCCCACGCGGCTGGAGCAGTCAGCGTCGTGGTCACCAACACCGATGCCCAAAGCGGCACCTTGACCAATGGCTTTACCTACACCGCGCCTAACCCGGCGCCCACGGTAACGGCCATCACGCCCAACTCCGGGCCAGGCGATGGCGGCACAACCGTCACCATCACCGGCACCGGTTTCCTGGCCGGAGCCACGGTGAAGCTGGGCGGGACGTCCGCAACCAGCGTCGCACTGGTAAACAGCACTTCGATCACAGCCGTCACTCCAGCTCATGCGGCTGGAGCCGTCAGCGTCCAGGTCACCAACACGGATGCTCAGAGCGGCACCTTGAGCAATGGATTTACCTACGCCGCCCCTGCGGGCACGCTTGCCCTGACCACGGTTGTAAGCGGGCTCAGTAATCCGGTAGGTATGGAACACCCGCCTGGGGACAACCGCTTCTTTATCGTTGAACAGCGAGGGACCATTCGAATACTCGATAATGGCGTCCTGCAGTCCGGAAATTTTCTGGACATCCAGAGCCTGACCAACTTCGACGGACAGGAACAGGGACTGCTGGGAATCGCCTTCCATCCCAATTACAGCACCAACCATAAGTTTTATGTGAACTACACGCTGGATGAGGGCGATCGGGAGACCATCGTTTCCGAGTTCCAGACCCTGGCCAACGACCCTAACACAGCCGATCCGAACAGTGAGCGCGTTCTGCTGGTGGTGAACCAGCCGTTCACCAACCACAAAGGCGGCCAGCTGGTCTTCGGCCCCGACGGTTTCCTGTATATCGGGCTGGGCGACGGCGGCAGCGGCGGCGATCCCATGGGCAATGGACAGAATCTGTCCACCTTCCTGGGGAAAATGCTCAGAATTAATGTTGACCCTCCCTTCGCCACGGGAAAGGAATACGGAATTCCCGCGGACAATCCATTCGCCGGTGGTGGCGGCCTTCCCGAGATCTACGCCTACGGACTGCGCAATCCCTGGCGCTTTTCGTTCGAACCGGTCACCAATCGCCTGTTCGTCGCCGACGTGGGTCAGGACAACTGGGAAGAAGTTGACATCCTGCAGAAGGGCGGCAACTTCGGCTGGAACGTCATGGAGGGCACGCACTGTTACCCGCCCGGCACCGCCACCTGTAATATGACCGGCAAGATTCTGCCCATCACCGAATACCCGCACACCGATGGGGTTGCCGTGATTGGCGGATACGTTTACAAGGGCAGCGCCATCCCCAGCCTGGCAAACAAATATATCTTCGCCGATCTTACGGGCACGATATGGAGCCTGACCGAGGCGCCTGCCAATACCTGGACTCGTGGCAACCTGCTCTCCACCAACCGCACCCTCACATCATTTGCCCGGGATGCTGCCGGAGAACTTTATGTAGTTGACTATAACGGCATCATCCTGAAATTGGTCCTGCAGTAAGACCTGTGCCGCGATCCACGTAGGGGCGGGTAACCTCACCCGCCCGGCGGAGGGCGCCCGGGCCTACGTGAGCATTGCGTCGCCACCCCTGGCAAAGCCCTGCGGACTCAGTTAAGCTTGCAGGTAATGTCGTACAAAAATTGCTTGCCAGTTAGTTCCCTGTTACTACTGGTTCTCCTGCTTCCCGGCTGCGGGGGCGGGGGTTCCCTTGGCTCTACACCGCCCCCACCCGGCCCAGGCAGCCTGGCTCTCTCTACGGTCGTCAGCGGGCTCAGCAATCCAGTAGGCATGGAACGGCCGCCCGGAGACAACCGGTTTTTTGTCGTGGAACAGCGGGGCACAATCCGCATCCTCGAGAACGGCGCCCTGCGGTCAGGAAATTTTCTGGACATCCAGAGCCTGACCAACTTTGACGGTCAGGAACAGGGCTTATTGGGTCTTGCCTTTCACCCCAGCTACAGCACCAACCACAAGTTTTATCTGAACTACACAATTGACGATGGGGGCAAGCAGACCATCATTGCCGAGTACCAGACCCTGGCCTCGGACCCCAACACCGCCGACCCTAACAGCGAGCGGGTTCTGCTGGTCGTGAACCAGCCGTTCGCCAACCACAAAGGCGGTCAGCTGGTCTTTGGCCCCGACGGCTTTCTCTACATCGGGCTGGGGGATGGCGGCAGCGGTGGCGATCCTCTTAACAACGCGCAGAACCTGTCGTCGTTTCTGGGGAAGATGCTGCGTATCGATGTGGAGCCTCCCTTCGCATCCGGAAAGCAATACGCGATTCCCGCCGACAATCCCTTCGCGTCGAGTGGCGGGCTGCCCGAGATCTTTGCCTACGGCCTGCGCAATCCGTGGCGCTTTTCCTTTGAGCCCGTGACCAACCGCATGTTCGTCGCCGACGTCGGCCAGGAGAGCTGGGAAGAAATTGATCTCCTGCAAAAGGGTGGCAATTTCGGCTGGAGAATGATGGAGGGTACGCACTGCTACAACCCGTCCTCCGGCTGCGACACCAGCAACAAGGTTCTGCCGATTGCGGAGTACCCGCACACCGATGGCATCGCCGTAATTGGCGGCTACGTTTACAAAGGCAGCGCCATTTCCAGCCTGGCGAACAAGTACATCTTTGCCGATCTCACCGGCAAGATCTGGAGCCTGACCGAAGCGCCCGCCAATACCTGGACTCGTGGTGACCTGCTCACCACCAACCGCACACTCACTTCGTTCGGTAAGGACGCCGCCGGAGAGTTATATCTGGTGGACTACAACGGCACCATCCTGAAATTGGTCTCGCAGTAGAAGGGGGCGGCCGCTTTGCGCTAATCATGAACGGATCGCTGGGAGCATATCTAGTTCGATGACACATGATAACCGGACTTCTGCCTGGCCTTGGTCTTCCCCTCGCAGACAACCGGTTTTTTCTGGTCGAGAAGCCTGGCCACGCGGTCGGCCTCCCGTTCGTTCTCGGCGGAGCAGAGCGAATGGCCCAGTTCATGTCGAACCGCGAGATCCAAAAGACCGCTCCGGCTGGCATGCCATGTATCCATGAGCTCAGAAACGCGCCCGGATGGTCCATCTACCAGCGCCTCTTCGAAGAATGTCGTTCTTGCGTCCAGCGCGGTCAGCGCCGGAACCCCTGGATTGAGGTCGCGCGCCTGTAAGATCAGCCTCCAATTTTCGGAACGCACCAGCACCCATGTCCAGTCTCCGAGGTCGGATGCCGGATAATTTGCCAGGACCTTTCTGAGGACCACCATTTCCTGCCTGCATTTCTCCAAAGTAATGCCTTCGCTGCACTCGAAGCGCTGGGGCCGAGCCGGTCGGTAAGGATCCGCAGTGACCCGAGGTTGCACTGGATCACGGACAACCAATGACGAAGGAGGAACGTTGGCCGCTGATCGTGACGGCTCGGGGTCTGACTGTGCTGTACCAGGGGAAAGCAAGAACATCATCGATGACAATAGACAGAAGAACCAAGCTGCTTTTTTCACTACCCACCCCGGGCCGCGGTTGCCGGCGGCTCCGAGGATTGATCAGGGAAAAGGGCAGCTCAATGGGCGGTGTATGACCGCCATCTGAAATGTTAGTGGCTCCGTAAGTATCTATTTTACAATCGGTTACAGCCGGAGGTGACGAGACTGGCTGTCCCGAAATAGTGCTACACTAGCGCCCAGTTCGCGACAGCTCAGGGGGGCGAGACCACATGGATTACGACTAGCCTGCCGGAGCCCCTGGCTCTACGGGAGAACGTGGCTGGCGCAGGGGAAGTGGTTCGCGTGAGAATAAAAGACCGCCGGTTGGAACACGTGGTAAGCCTCAAGGATTTCCCCCAGCTCGCAGACATTTTTGCCGGCTGGATGGGACTGACCCCGATGACGCCCCGATCCTGATGCGTGATCGCAGCATTCAGGAGCTTTACGCCCTCGACCTTGTCTTCCACTGAGAGTCTCGACCTTCGGCGTGGCACCTGCGGCAACCGACTTCCTTTAGCCCGAAGCTGGCAGATTTTTTCGCGAGCCGCGCCGCATCAAAAACCCGCGCGCCCTTCTCGAATCCGGCGGGAGAAATCGGGGGCATCGTTCGCCGCCCGCGCTGCCGCGTTGATGTGCGCCTGCTGCTTGAGCTGGGCGAAGGGAAGATTTCCCGTCGCCAGATCTCCGCGTTCGTAGAGCATCTGGTCCGCGCGGCCGTTCAGCAGCACGCGCCAGTCTAACTGGGGTTCGCCCGCCAGCGTGGCGATGTTGGTGGTGCAGTTGTTGGTCAGCGCGTTGTACCACTCCGGACGATTTCGTATCCGGTTAATCTTCTTCAGATAATTCAGAGAACGTGGACCGAGCATGTTCGGGCGTTGCCGGCGTGTGAAAGAGATACGTTTCTTCCCCCTTGCGGTAATTGGTCCGCAGGCGCACCACATCGCGCTCGTCGCTCACCGTGTAAATGAGTTCGTAGTAGCGGAAAAATCCGCGGATCGCCGAATACTGCTCCCCCACTTCTTTCCTGGTCTCGATCGACATGGCAATATAATCGTTGTCGCCGAACTGGAAACTCACGATGGGATGAGCGATCCAGGGCGAACCCCAGTAGGTCAGAAAAATATCCATGCCCCGTATTTGTGAAAGGTCGTAGGAGCGGGTTTCCCAATGCGGAGTGTAATCGCCTTCGGTGCGGTAGTCGCAGTTGCGCACGTTGTGAATGGTGACGTGATCGCCATCGATTTCCGCCCATGCGGTCTGCGCCACGTCAGGCTGCCAGGCCCGGTCATTCGATGGCTTCAGCGTAAGCCACCACGCCAGTACCAGGGCGAATCCTGCGAGGCAGATTGCGATCCCTTTCCCGCGTCCGCGGAAGGTCAGCAGGGCGCCCACCATGGCGATGCCGTAGCTTGAGGCTCCAAGAGTGCGAACAGAAGCGCCGGGCAGCAGGTCGAAGTACAACGCGGCCGCGGCCCAGGCGGTCAGCGACAGGGCCAGCAGCAGCGCCAGTCCGCGTCCCGCGAGAGTCGCGACTCTCCGCCATAGAGGGGTTGGCGTCATCCACCGTCCGGTTTTATGCGTAGATTCCGCGTTGCCGCAGCGTGTATGCCACCCGGTCGAGGGCCAGCATGTACGCCGCAATGCGGTTGCTGACCTTGTGGGTCTCGGCGTACTTCAGAACTTCCGCGAAGGCGGTCTTCATGGTGTGTTGCAGGTGATCGTTCACCATCGATTCCGTCCAGAAGTATCCCTGGCGGTCCTGCACCCATTCGAAGTAGGACACAGTGACCCCGCCCGAGTTGGCCAGGATGTCAGGAATGACAAACACGCCTTTGTCCACCAGGATTTCATCGGCCTCGGCGGTGGTGGGACCATTCGCTCCCTCGCACAGAACTTTGGCCCGCACTTTTTCCGCATTTCGGCTCGTGATCTGATTTTCTGTCGCCGCGGGAATGAGAATGTCGCAGTCAGCGACCAGCAAATCGGAGGAACTGGCCGCTTCGGAGCCGGGAAAGCCCTCCAGCGTGCGCTCGCGCTGGTAGTGCAGCGAGAGCGCCTCAATATCGATGCCATTCTTGTTGTATAAACCACCTCTACTGGTGGATACGCCAACAATCTTGTATCCCCTGCGGCGCATCAGCCGGGCGGCGTTCGAGCCCACATTGCCGAAGCCCTGAATCACCACCCGGGTCCGGTCCGGACTCATGCCCAGCCTCTTCACCGCCTCATCACAAACAATCATCAGGCCGCGCCCCGTGGCCTCGATGCGCCCATGCGACCCGCCCAATTCGAGGGGCTTGCCGGTCACAACCGCGGTCACGGTGTGGTGCACATGCATGGAATAGGTATCCATGATCCAGGCCATGATCTGCTCGTCAGTGTTGATGTCCGGGCCGGGAACATCTTTTTCCGGCCCCAGCACCTCCATCAACTCCGCGGTGTAACGGCGCGTAAGGCGCTCGAGTTCACGTTTGGACATCCGGTCGGGATCGCAAATCACTCCCCCGGCCGCGCCTCCGAACGGAATGTTCACCACGGCGCACTTCCAGGTCATCCAGCTCGCCAGGGCGCGCGTCTCGTCGAGGGTGACGTTGGGGGTATAGCGAATGCCGCCCTTGGCCGGCCCGCGATCGATCGAATGCTGCACCCGGAATCCGGTAAACACTTCCAGATGCCCGTTGTCCAGCTGGACTGGTATATGAACGATAAACTCCCGGCTGGGCTCACGCAGTATTCTCCACAAGCCTTCGTCGAGCTGAAGCTTCTGCGCGGCCACGTCGGACCGCGCAACCTGCGCTTCCCACGGATTCACTTCTTCCAGGTATGCAGTTGGCATGCGATTGTCTGGCCCGGCCCTTGCGCAACAGTTCCCGAGCAGAGTCAATTCATTATCCTACACTGGGGCGTAGTTTCCTTCAGGATGTGGAAACGGCAAAGCGGGTTCGGGCGGGAAAGGCAGAATCTGTTGGAACTCTAAAAGGCGTCATCCTGAGCCTGCGAAGGATCTGGCGTGGGCCGGCGATGCGTTCTCTGTTCGCCCGCTCGCTGGTGCACGCAAGATCCTTCGGGACTGAAGTCCCTCAGGATGACGCCCGGATGCGGAATTCTTTCTTCCCTATCCTTTCGTACCTGCCGCCATCTTCTGCGCCTTCGCCCGAACAAAAGCGTAGTTCAAGGCCGGCAAAGAATTAAACCCTGCAGCCTCGGAGAAGAACTTCCGCGCCTGTTCGGCATCGCCCTTGGCCTGATAGGCCTGGCCGATGCGATACAGGTTGCGAGGGTCCTGCTGGTTGGCTTGCTCCAGTTCCTTGATTGCATCGTCGTAATTTTTCTGCGCCAGCGCAATCCGGCCGGCCAGTTCATGGGCAAGTTTCAATTGCGCCGGGTTCTTCGACGCCTCTGCTCCCTGGCGGTATTCGTCCGCGTGGGCCTTCGCCGCTGCGTAGTCCTTCTTTCCGATCGCCAAGGCACACAGATTGTAGTGATGCAGGAGCTTCGCATTGTCCTTGATCTCCTGCGACAGGCTTGAGCTCTCCACCATCTGCAGGGAGCGATCGAACTGCTGCGCCGCCACGTCATACTTCGCCATTTCGGCAATGATGTTACCCTTGGCCTGAAGGTCGGCCGCCATGGCGGCTACGTCGTTCTTCTTTTCCGCAACGGCATATTCCTTGTCCATCGCCTGTACTGCGCTGTCCATCTTGCCGCTATCCGAGGCTACGACCGCCATGCCAAACAGCGCTGTCCTGAGTTCTCCGTCATTGCGCGCCAGGTCGGCCATCTTCTGCAGCTCCGCTGTCGCATCGGCCGGCTTGCCCATATACAGCAGGTCAGCCGCAATCCCGAAATGCGAAGGTACGAAGTGGGGATCGATCATCAGCGCCTTGCGGTACTGCGCGATCGATTCGTCGAACTTACCCATCTTCAGCAACAGTTCGGCGTAAGAGTCATAGGGATTAGGATCGTTCGGAATCAGTTCGATGTATTTCCTGAAGGCCTGCTCGGCGTTGGCGTAGTCGCCGGCCTGCCGGTAGGCGTAGCCCAGCATGTTGTAAGCGGGCGAATAGTTTGGGGCCAGCTCCGGCGCTTTTTTCAAATGCTCGATGGCCTGGGGATAGTCCTGCTGCCCAAAATCGAAAGCACCCAGATTGAAATGCGCCCGTTCATCGTTCGGGTAAGCGGCCACCAGCTTTCTCGAAATATTCCTTCTGCTTGACGGCGTCGCCGTTGGCTCCGGCCTGGTTGGCAAGAATGAGCAGCCGCTCGCCATCCGACGCCTTGTCCGCCAGGGCCACCGCCTTGTTCAGGTGCTCAAAGAATTCCTTGGCCGTGCCGGCCGCATTGGCCCGCGCCAACTCCGCAGACGCGAACTCCGGATCCAGCGCAATGGCTTTGTCAAAATGCTGTACCGAGTCCTGGGCCAGAAGCTTTTCCGAAAGTTCCCGCCCCTGCAGGAATTCCTTGCGCGCATCTTCTGATTTGGTTGTGACCGGAATCTTTCCGCCGGAACCCGAAGCTGCGGACGTCCCCGCGGTATTCGTCTTCTCACAGGCACTCCACGTTGCCATGCCTAACACAACCACAGTCAACACCAGGCGGTTGAAACCATTTCGGCGCATACGATCACTCCTTTGAATTTCCAATGAGTGGACGGACTCGTCCTGAGCGAGCATCTCGTCCCGATATCTCCCGTGGGGTTTGCAATCTGGATTTTTACTTATGCCCCGTTGTTGCTAGACGCGCGCCATGTGAGTTTGGATAGCAAGAGCAGAGAGTGTTTGTTGAGTCTGTTCAGGAAGTCACAACATAACAACAGACAAATGGAAAGAGAGCGGCCATCCTGGGTAGTGGGTCAGGTCTCCAAACTGTCTTACCACCGCATCCTGGGCTGGGTGCTCCTTAGTGGGCACTCTGGCCGCGCATGAAAAACTGTTCTTTATCCATACTCGCCGGGACTGCCACATCGAAGAACCCCACCATCATCTCCTGATAAGTCTGGTCGCCCCAGGTGACGGTCGCATCCGGATCGGGATTGTGCGGATTGTTGCGCGAGTTGTCATACCAGGCCACGGCCCGCAACCTGGTTCCAGCCTTCAGCAGTCGCGGCTCGGCCAGCCGGTAACTCAGTTGCCAGTGAAAATGGTAGTTCACACGCAACAGGGTCTCGATCGAGCCGTCGGGCTTAACAATGTCGTACTCAAAAGTTTTCCCCCGCAGATGCATATGCGGAAACAGGCTGAGCAGCGTGGCGTCGTGCGGCAGTGTGCCCCGCACTTCCACCCGAAAGTTATCCGCGCCGGGGGGAATGATGAAGGCGTGATCGTTGAGTTGCAGGGTGAGAACCCGCTGCCGGGGGGCCGTCCTGGCAAACACCAGTCCGACGCTGGTGCGGTCGCTTCCAGCCTTGCCGTTGGTGGTGTAGTGCACCTGAAAAACCAGGTCTGATCCCGCCGGGACGAACTTTGCCATGCCGTCAGGCCAGTGGTCAGGCGAGCTACCAGGGGCGTACACCAGCAGCAGGTCGCTGGTGGTCCCGTGCGCCTCCAGACGATCCTGGGGATCGCTGAGCAGTCGAAGCCGTGAACGGCACTCCGACCGGCGCATGCCGCAGCCACTTGGAATCCGGCGGCCGTATGTACACCACCGCATGATGCACATACTGCGGGCTGGAGGGACGAACTTCCGCCATCTGTATCCATTTGCCTTCACTGAAATGTGTAGGCACGATCTCGTAGGTGTATTCCACGTCGCCACCCGCCGGGATCGTGACCGGTGTCGGCATGGGCAGAACGACATCCGGCGGCGCGATGTTCCAGCCTTGGGCCCAGTGCGGAGGCGGAGGCGCGTCATGCGGATTGCCGACTGGAGCGCCCGCCTTCACCCATGCCAGCAGGGTCGCGATCTGCTGGGGCCCGAGCGAAGGATCGTTGGAAAAGTGTCCGAAGCGCGGGTCGGCAAACCACGGTGGCATCATTTTGCCTTCTACCGATTTCGCGATAGCCGCCGCCCATGGCCGGGTCTGCTCGTACGTCACCAGCGGCATGGGAGCGACTTCCCCGGGGCGATGACAGCTCTGACAATGGTCCTGGAGCAGGGGCAAGATGTCTTTATAGAAAGTGGGAGTTGGTTTGTCGGTGGCGGAGAGGGCGGCACCTGCAACCAGTACCGCCGCGGCGAGGAAAGTCACGCGGAAGAAAACGCGCACGTCAATAGTGTACAAGAACCAAACTGTCATCCTGAGCGGAGTGGCTGCTTCGCCTGGCGAAGCAGCGGCGCAGTCGAAGGACCCCTGCCCGCGGCAGAAAACTTTCCCCGTGGAATTTCAGGCAACCTCTCACGTCAGCTCTTGCGGCAAGACAGGGGTCCTTCGACTTCACCCACCCATTCGCAAGCGAAATGGGTGGCTTGCGCTCAGGATGACACTGCTGCTTTTTCACAGCCAGAAAACTAGGCCCGCAGTTTTCCGCCCAGAGATTCCAGCGCCTTGATGATCTGCGCCGACGACTGTGCTACCTCTTCTTCCCGCAGCGTTCGCTCAGCTGACTGAAAGCGGGCCCGCAGCAGCAGTGAGTACTTTCCCGCGGGAACACTGCCTCCGCGGAAAATTTCTACCGGAGCAAAGCTCCGCAAATCAGCCACGCCGAGTCCGATGACAACCTGCTGAATTGTTTCGAATCTAATCCCGTCATCAAAGACAAACGAAAAATCCCGCTCCACCGCAGGATAGCGGGGCAAGGGTTGATAGCGGACGACCCGCAGGCCCTGCGGAAAAAGCCGGTCGAGGTAAACCTCGGCAATAAAAACGCTTTGACGCAGCTTGCGCCGTGCGGCGACGTCGGGATGGACCTGTCCAAACTCCGCTATCACGGCGCCATCCATCAAGGCGCGCGCCGAGCGCCCAGGATAATAGTAGTCCGACGTCTGGGCATCGTACTTCAACATCTGGTGCTGAAAGGCCTGCAGCAAACTCTCCACATCACCTTTCAGATCAAAGAATCCTCCGTCGCGAGCACCCCATTCTTGCGCCTTTTGCAAAGGCGGAGACGTAGCGCCCATGCAGACGCGTTTGGGTTCGGCCGCCCCGCCATCCTTTGCTTCGAAAATGCTGCCGGCCTCAAACAGGCGCACCTGGTCCGCTCCGCGGTTGAGGTTGTAGGCCAGCATATTGAGCATGCCGGGCACCAGGGAACTCCGCATCACCGACGCTTCTTCGCTCTGAGGATTGGCGAGTTCGACGACCGGCGACGCAGAAAATGTTTCCGCGTCTTCATGCGAGATA
Organism: Terriglobia bacterium; assembly: GCA_963699935.1. Taxonomy (GTDB): domain Bacteria; phylum Acidobacteriota; class Terriglobia; order Terriglobales; family Acidobacteriaceae; genus JAIQFF01. The sequence continues at coordinate 409,764 of CAVOVU010000002.1, read as the reverse complement.
AAGGTGAGCGATACGGCTTCGTCGTAACCGAGCGCCAGCAGCGAAGTCCGAAGCTTGTGGTCTTTCTCCGCATCAGGCGCTTCCACCACTGCCCCGGCATAGGCCGGCAGCGTATTGGCGAATTTGTCGTAGCCATGCAGGCGCGCAATCTCTTCGACCAGATCGATTTCGCGTTCCACGTCGAGACGCCAGCTCGGAATGTGGACAGTGAAATCAGGGTCGCCGCCCCGCTCCGGCATCAACTCAAAACCCAGTTGCTGCAGAATTCGGAAAATTTCGTTGGTCTCGAGCTTCTCCCCGAGAATGCGGTGCACCTCCGAAAGATGCAGGGCCACGGGTGCGAGATCAACCTGACGCGCCACCACGTCGATCGCGCCGCCGTCCAGTTTGCCTCCGGCCGATTCGAGAAGGAGTACGGATACCCGGTCGCAAGCCTGGGTCGTGGCTTCGAAATCCGCGCCGCGTTCGAAACGATGCGAAGCATCGGTATGCAGCCCGTGGCGCCGCGCAGTCTTCCGCACCGTGGCCGGATCAAACCAGGCTGACTCGATCAGGATATTTTTCGTCTTCGCGGTAATCATGGTGTCGAATCCGCCCATGACTCCCGCCAGCGCAACCGGTTTCGCCGCATCGGCGATGACCAGATCTTCCGGGGTAAGTTTGCGCTCGACGCCGTCCAGCGTTTTCAGGGTCTCGCCACTGACGGCCCGCCGCACCAGAATCTTGCCGCCTGTCAGCAGATCGAGATCGAAGACGTGAGTGGGATGTCCCATCTCCCACAGCGTGTAGTTGGTGGCGTCAGCGGCATTGTTGATGGGGCGCTGATCGACCAGCAGCAACCGCCTGGCCATCGCGTCGGAAGATGGTTTGACGTTTACATCGCGAACGATCCTAGCCGTATAACGGGCGCAGCCGGCCTGGTCGGCGATTTCGATGGCGAACCCCGAGTTGCCCGGGGCCGCAGGCAGTTTCGAGTCCACAGCCCGAAGTGGCAGGTTGTAGATCACTGACGCCTCGCGCGCCACACCGTAATGGTTCATGGCATCGGGACGATTGGTGCCAATCTCCATCTCGAAGACGGTATTCTTTCCTTCGCCGCTAATGCTCTCAACCGCAATTCCAACCGCAGTGAGGTCGTGAGCCAGGCGGCGGTCGTCCACCTTGGCATCCACGAACTCACGCAGCCATGCTGGAGAAAGTTTCATTTCTGCTTCTAGCTTCTGGCTTCTGGCTTCTGGCTTCTGGCTCAGAGCCTCTGGCCTTTGGTCTGGGCCGACGACCGACGCCTGACGACCGACGACTGCCTCATCCGAACTGTTCCAGAAATCTCACATCCCCATTGAAAAACAACTGGATGTCATCCACGCCGTATTTCAGAATCGCGATGCGGTCGGCGCCCATGCCGAAGGCGAATCCCGAAACCTTCTTGGGATCGTAATCCACAAAACCGTAAACGTTGGGATCGACCATGCCGCAGCCGAGAATTTCGATCCATCCGGTCTGTTTACAGGGGCGGCAGGGTTCGGAGCCGCGCTTGCCGCTGCCCCCACAGATGAAACAAGACACCATCATCTCCGCGCTGGGCTCGGTGAAAGGGAAGAATGACGGCCGGAAGCTGGTCTTCACACTCGATCCGAACAGCGCCTTCATGGCGTGGTCGAGCGTCCCTTTCAAATCGCAGAAGGTAATGTTCGCGTCCACGGCCAGCCCTTCGACCTGATGAAACATGGGCGAGTGACTGGCGTCCGGAGGATCGTTGCGGTGCACTTTGCCCGGAATCACAATCCTGACCGGCGGCTTCATCTTCTCCATGGTGCGAATCTGCACCGGCGAAGTGTGGGTGCGCAGCAGCAGGCGGTCGCGTTGCGGTTTCGATTCCTGGCGGGCAATGAACAGCGTGTCCTGGGTATCGCGCGCGGGATGGTTCGGCGGAAAATTCAGTGCTTCGAAATTGTAGTAGTCGGTCTCGATGACCGGACCCTCCTCGACCGAGTAGCCGAGATTGCGGAAGACGGAGACGATCTCGTGCATCGTCTTGATCACGGGATGCTCGGAGCCAAGCGGGCGGCGAATGCCCGGGAGGGTGATGTCGAGGGTCGTTGTTACGATTGCATTTGTTTGCTGCTTTGCCTGGACACTTCGGACCTCACCCATAACGTGTCCACTAACCTCGTGTCCGGCATGAGGGGCAGCCTCAACTTGCGCCGTGACCCGTTTCCTGACCTCATTGACGCGCTGCCCCACGTCGCGCTTGGCATCTTTCGGGGCCGCTTTCAGCCAAAGATCATTGATTTCGGTGAGGACTCCGTTCTTGCGCCCTATCCAGCGATCACGGAATGCCTTCCGGTCGGCTTCGGATGTGACGCCCGCGGCTTCTTCTTTCAGCGCGGCCAGCAGCTTCTCGACAGCTTTGTCCAGCGCGGCCGGCGTGAAGCTTTTTAATTTGGGAACGGTGTATGCCACGTCTTCTCTCGAAAATTATCCCGATTGCAGAAAAATAGATGGCGGGATGAAACAGCGAACCCCAGCGGCTAAAGCCGGTCTGGTTTTGGACCGCTGGCGGCACGACTGAAGTCGTGCCCTTCCACAAAACCTTCCCAAAGCTAAATCCCAAGCTGCCAGAATCCGGTACTTTTCGCAGGCGGCCAAAGCCACGCGCATCCGCCATAGCCAGAAGCTAGAAGCCAGAAGCTAAAAGCCAGAAGCCAGGAGCTAAAGGCTTTCTTACGCTGCCCCGCCGAGAGCGCCCTTCGCCTGCTCGGCGAGGCTTTTAAATGCGCCCGGATCGTTTACCGCCAGGTCGGCCAGGATCTTGCGATCGAGTTCCACGCCGCCTTTTTTGAGTCCGTGAATGAACTGGTTGTAGCTCATCCCGTTCAGTTTGGCGGCGGCGCCGATGCGCACGATCCAGAGGGAGCGATACTGGCGCTTCTTCTGCTTGCGGCCAGAGTAGGCAAACTTGAGCCCGCGCTCGACCGCTTCTTTGGCGGACCGGTAGAGTTTGGATTTTGTGAGGAAATAGCCGCTGGCGCGGTCGAGTATCTTCTTGCGCTTGGCGCGGCGTTTGGTTCCCCGTTTTACGCGAGGCATGGGTAGCTCCTTTTTAATTTCACGTTATGGCGGCTGGAGGTAGGAGACTTGAAGGTCTGGTTGCCTCTTCACGCGCCTGGGCCGCGAAATTCGCAGCCCTCAACGCGGGCGAGCCCTCTTCGACTTCGCTCAGGGCAGGTCCGCGTCCACACCAACAAAACTTCTAGTACGGAATCATTCGCTTGATCTTGGGGGTGTCCGCATCGCTTACCAGAACGGCCTGGCGCAGCTTGCCTTTGCGCTTCTTGGCCTTCGACGTCAGCATGTGACGCAAGTGTGAATGATGACGCTTGACCTTGCCAGTGGCCGTCTTCTTGAAGCGCTTGGCGGCTCCCTTATGTGTTTTAAGCTTGGGCATGAATCCTCAGTTTCAGTTTCAGCAATTGGCAGTCTCCTGGCCAAACCGGCATTTCCGACTTGGCTGACTGCCAAGTGCCAATTGCTAAATGCTTCTCAGATTCCTACGCCTGATTTACCCGGCCTGGGGCCGGCTGCGACTGCGCGGGCTGTTTCTGTCCGGCATCTTTTTTAGGCGCCAGGATGGCGTGCAGCGTGTTGCCTTCCTGTCGTGGACGGAACTCCACAATTCCCTTGTCGGCGATATCTTTGATCAGCCGTTCCAGGATTTCGCGTCCCAGGTTGGTGCGCGTCATCTCCCGTCCCCGGAAGAAAATCGTCGCCTTGACCTTGTCTCCCTCATCGAGGAAGCGCAGAACGTGGTTCTTTTTGGTTTCATAATCGTGGTCGTCCACATTGATGCGGAACTTTACTTCCTTCACCACGATTACTTTTTGGTGCTTTTTGGCCTCGCGTTCTTTCTTCTCCTGCTGGTACAGGAATTTCCCATAGTCCATGATGCGGCATACGGGAGGAGTCGCGGTGGGCGAAATTTCGACCAGGTCCAGGTTCTTCTCGCGGGCCATCTTGAGCGCATCGTAGGGAGTCAAAATGCCGATCTGCTGGCCTTCATCGTCGATGACGCGGATTTCCCGCGCCCGGATGCGTTCGTTTGTTCGGATAAAGCGTTTATCGATACAACCCTCCGTCAGCTAACAGGGCGAATGAGATAGGAAAAAGTATAGCATGGCCGCCGTCTCTCGTCCCGATGGTCTTCGCCTGCGGCGTCTCCAGCCAGGTCTCGTCGAGATTCGATGCAGGACAGAAAGCCACGGCAGGTTCGCCGTGGCTTCATGTTCCAGGGTCGCGCTCCCGGGTCAGGATGCGCGGCGCTTTTCCACGTCCTCGGATCCTTCTCGGTCCGGACGCTCGCTTGTGCCGCTGTCCTGGCCCGGCTTTTTCGTGGTCGGATCCTGCGGGTTGTACACATGCTTCCCGCTCTCCGTCGGATTCTGCCGGTTCGGATCGGCCTGGTTTCCAGGATTGCTGGGTCGCTGTCCCGGGTTCTGCTGGTTTTTTTCAGTATCGTTTCCCATGAAGTTCTCCTTATATAAAAAGTTAATCGCGCAACACGATTTCGTGTAACGTCGGGAGCTTAGGTGCGTGAATCCGGTTCCGAGTTAGCCCGGCAGATGATTTTCTTCGGATTCGTGCCGGCAGGGAGAATCCCATATGAAACGCAGCCTGTTGCTTGGTGCCACTTGTTTATTGATGACGACCCTGTCCCTTGCCCAGGTGGAAGACATTGCCAGACGCCTCGGGCTGGGAGGCTCGACTCTCAGTGACACCAAAATCTCCTCGGGCCTGAAGCAGGCCCTGCAGATCGGCGCCGAACAAGCGGTGAAACTTACCGGGCGCCCCAATGGATACTTCAGCAATCCCGACATAAAAATTCTGATGCCAAACAACCTGCGGACACTGGAAAAGGGCCTGCGCATGGTGGGCTATGGTCCCAAAGTTGATGATTTTGTCCTGAGCATGAATCGGGCCGCGGAGTCGGCGGCTCCCGCGGCGCGCAAAATTTTTATTGACGCCATCACCGCCATGACCTTCGATGACGCACGCAGAATTCTCTCCGGCGGCGATACCGCTGCCACCAACTACTTCAAGGAAAAGACCACGCCCCAGCTGACCGCCGCATTCCGCCCCGTGGTGGAGAAGACCATGTCCAAAAACGGCGTCACCCAGCAGTACAACGCCCTGGTTTCGCAGTACAAAGCCATTCCCTTTGCGAAAAATCAGGACCTGGACATCAGCCACTACGTGGTCGGCAAGGCGCTTGACGGACTCTTCTACGAATTGGGTCAGGAAGAACGCAAAATTCGCAAAGATCCGGCAGCGCAGACCACCAACCTGCTGAAAGAAGTATTCGGACGCCGGTAAGTGTGGGTCGGACACTCCCTTCGGTCCGGAATCATCCCGGTCACGGGTCGGGGATTTGCTGTATTGTTCTGCGGGCGCAAATGTGGCGTACTGGTGCTGTGCCAACCCGCATTTTGATCGCCGATGACGATGCCACCATCCGCCTGCTATTGCGGAGACTGCTGGAGCAGCAGCCTGACTGGCAGGTATGCGGCGATGCCAGCACGGGCGCTGAGGCCATTGCCAAGGTTGAGCAGCTCAATCCGGATGTTGTGGTCATGGATTTGAGCATGCCCGTCATGACCGGACTGCAGGCGGCGCCGGCCATCGCCAGAGCTCACCCCCGGCTGCCGATGTTGTTGATCAGCGTTCAGGAAGTGTCCCGGCAACTGGCCCGAGAAGCACGCAATGCCGGCTACCGAGGCGCGGTCACGAAGAACAGCGGCAACGAGGTATTGAGAGGGGTGGAGGCATTGCTTCGCAAAGAAACTTTCTTCTGGGCGGACGACGGCTCACCAATTTCAGCGGAGTGGGACCAGTAAAGGAGCTTCTGGTGATCGCAGGCCGCGCGCGTATTTGACCTCGCGGAAGCCCATCCCCGCCAACACCAGCCAACTGGCGGACCGGGGAATTCATCAAAAGTCCGAGGTCAATCTACATGCGCTTTCCCCGAGGCTCCTCTCTGGTTGCGATGCTCTTGCTGGCTGCGCTGGCGGCCTGCACTTCCAAACAGAACCCTCAAGAGCTCAAGGAGAAGACTGCCCAAGCTACCGCTGAACTGAAAGTTGACGCCAAAGCAGTGGCAGCGGGAATACGTGAAGGCTGGAGCCGCGACAAGCCGCTCGACGTGAACGCTGCCACCCGCGAGCAATTAATCACTTTGCCGGGTGTGAGCGGCCCGGATGCGGACAAAGTCATTGCCGGGCGTCCTTACGACACTCCGGACCAACTCGTAACGCGTCACGTCCTGACCCAAAGCAAGTACGATAAGATTGCCAGCCGGCTGATCGCCAAGAAATGACAAGGCAGCGCCGCCGCCCATGCCTAATCTGTTCTGCCAAATAATCTGATCCGCTAAATAGCGAAGACCCTAGCCGGCGATTCCCAGCAGGGCGCCGTCGTGAACTCGCTCGACCCGGGTGTGAATCCAGCGGTTGGGCGCGTGACTTCCGGACACGCGCATAGGCAGGTAGTTGTCCGTGAGCCCCTCGGTGAATTCACCCTGCTGATCTGCGCCGGAAACATTCAGTGTGATGGTTTCGATCCGCTGGCCGATAAAGCCACTCATAAAAGCCAGTTTTTTTGCTGAAGCCAGATCGCGCAGAACGCGGTTACGCTCGCGAGCGACGTGTACGGGGACCTGCCTGCCCATGGCGGCAGCCGGAGTTCCGGGACGCGCCGAGTAGGTGAAGACGTGCAGGTAGGTGAGAGGCAGCTCTTCGATGAAGCGGCGAGTCTCCTCGAATTCGGCATCGGTTTCACCGGGGAAACCTGCCATCACGTCCGCTCCAATCGCTGCCGTGGGCATGGCGACGTGAATTTTTTCAACCTTCTCCCGATAGTGCCAGGGACGATACTTGCGGTGCATGCGGCGCAGCACGGCGTCACTGCCCGACTGCAAGGGCACGTGCGCATGTTTGGCGATGCGGGGCGAGGTGGCCATCAGGTGAATGAGTTCGTCACTCCAGTCCATGGGCTCGACCGAACTGAGGCGCAGCTTCTGCAGCGCGGTTTCGAAGAGAATGGCGCGGACAATATCTTCGAACCCTGGTCGTTGGCCATTGGTCGTTGGTCGTTGGCCGGTTTTCCCGGGCGCTGACAGCTGAGGCCCGACGTCTAAATCTCTTCCCCAGCGGCCCAGGTTGATGCCTGAAATCACCACTTCGCGATAGCCAGCGCCCACTAACGCTTTGACCTCGCGAATGACCTCGGTCATCGGGAGCGAACGGCTCTGTCCGCGGACGGAGGGAATCACGCAAAATGAACAGCGGTTATCGCAACCGTCCTGCACTTTTAGATTCGGCCGGGTGCGTTCATTGCCGGCGTCCCCGTTGGAAACATCCCCGTTGGCCATATCAAAAACCGGTGCAGCCTGCAGTTCCGTGTGGGCGAAGATGTCGGAAACAAAGATCGGGCTTCGGGCCTCAGACATCCGACGCCGGCCATCTGATGTCAGTTGCGTGAGGGGGACGAACTGGGCCGGCTGGGGTCTGAAGTCCGACGCCTGAAGCCCAATTATTTGCGCCAACTGGTGTTTATGGGAGTTGCCGATCACCTGGCTCACGCCGGGCAGAGCGGCGATTTCTTCCGGCGCGCGTTGCGCGTAGCAGCCGGTGACCACGATCCGGGCTTCGGGGTTCTTGCGATGGATGCGGCGGATGGTGGCGCGGGCGTCCTGGTCGGCCGCGGCGGTCACGGTGCAGGTGTTAAGAACTACAAGCTCCGCCCGCGCAGGTTCTTCGGCACGCTCCAGGCCGCGCTCCCGCAACTGGCGTTCGATGGCAGCGCCGTCCGCCTGCGTGGCCCGGCAGCCGAAATTCACCACGTGGAAAGTTGCCACGTTTCCATACTAACGCAGTCGGGCCGCCGTTTCGACGCTTCGCCTTGAAGACAGAGACACATGTCTCCGCCGCGTAGTGAGTCAGTTCCGAAATCGTTAACCACAAAGGGCGCGAAGGAAAACCATTGAGACAAAAGCCTTCGTGATACTTCGTGCCCTTCGTGGTTTATGCATTTTGGTGAAACTGACCCAACCTCCGCCGCGCGGAGTTCTCCACGGGCAGACGAGATTCGCCTTGGAATCGGGAAGCGGGAGGAAGGTGAGCTTGGCCGCCGACTCTGGAATCGCCTACAAATTCTCCTTCAACATCAAGCCGAGGCTACTTGCCTCTTCTGCTGGAAGCACTCCCGGCAGAATACTGGACGCCCTTGCGTCGGCTTGAAAGGTACGGTGGTTTCCTTGCCGCACTCCGAGCACGTGGTGCGCGTCTCCACCTTGGCGAAGCCGTTGCCTTGCCCCGAAGGCGCCGCCCCTAACACGGACACGCGTTTGGTCTTGCAAGCCTTACAGCGTTTGGGTTCGTTTTTGAACTGCTTGTCGTGAAAGAATAGTTGCTCGCCCGCGGTGAAGATAAAATCCCCGCCACAGTCAATGCACTTCAATACCTTGTCCTGAAATTCCATTGAGAGATGCTCCCTTCAGCCCATTCCCCGAGACCTCGCAGACGAGTAGCGTGACGCGCGTGGACTCAGGGTCGTTGCCCCCTCAAGCTACGACCTGGAAAATTTCCCCTGGACTCGGCCCGCCCTGCCGCTTTTGGCGGCAAGGATTACAGCTTTACAATTTTTGACAATCTGCTGCGAACAAGCAAATGGGCCACCACTTGGCGTGGCAGCCCATAGACCTTAGTCTTGTTCTTTACGCGCTTTTTTCCTGCTGCGTTTGCGCGCCAATGCTTCCTTCACACGCTTCTTCTCGCCCGGTTTCAGGTAAAAGGAGTGACGCTTGACCTCCTTGATGATGTCTTCCTGTTGCACCTTGCGCTTGAAGCGGCGTAATGCGTTTTCGAGGGACTCGCCCTCTTGAAGTCTTACTTCTGCCAACTGAACTACACCCCCAAACCGGTCCCGTTTGGACGGGGATAGTTATTGCAAGGTTCCCACGGCAAGTCAAGTGGTATGTAGCAATTTCATGCAGAGAAAATGCTGCTAGCTTCCATCTATGGAACCGTTTATGCCTAATAGATCAGCTTCAGGGCCAGTTGAATCTGCCGGGGCGCGTAGGCATCGGTGGCCCTGAGAAAGCTCGATGGCACGCGGTACTGAGCTGGGAAGATATTGATTCCAATAGTCTTATCGGTTTGAACAAACTGTGCCGAGTTGCTTTGAAAACCATCCTGCGTGATTTGGACCCGCCGGTTGTCACGGTTCAGCAGGTTGAAGGACTCGACCATCAGTTCCAACTTCACCCGGTCACCGGCATAGAGACGCCGGGTCAGGCGCATGTCGGTAGTGGCGTAGTCCGGCCCGAGGAGGGAGTTGCGGGAAACTCCCGGAAGCCGGTCGTTGCTGTTATTGCCATCCTGGTTGGCGTCGCCGGTCACGCGTGGCGCTGACCGGACGGCCGCTGCCATAGGTAAATACGCCGGACGCTTTCCAGTTGTTGAAAAACATTCCCAACCACTCATGGTCGCGGTGAAAGGGCTTGGGGGCCAGAACAAAAGAGAAGACGAAGCGCTGGCGCTGGTCGGTAACGCTGGGGCCCTTTTCTGAATTAGGCGCGTAGGAATCCTGCACCGTCGCCGGACGCCCCGCCACCAGCGCATCCTGGCCATCGTCGATGGCGTGCGCGAAAGTGTAGGCCAGCATGAAATAAACGCCACTGGTCATGCGGCGGCGAATGGAAAGCGTGGCGCCGTGATAGACGCTCGAGGCCGCGCTCTCAAAAACATTGATCGACCCCAACTGAGGAATCGGACGCGCCAGGGGATTAATGCAGGGCGGGAAGGGGCAGGTCAGCGAACGCGTGGGTTGAAAGGTTGAGAAGGAGTCAACGTCGTAATACGTGCCCAGAAAATTTGTTCCGGAGGCATCGTACACCGGATAAGAGACGTTGACCGGCGGCGGCAGGTTCGCATCCCGCGCCCGGATCAGGTCCACGCCATGCACGTACATATAGGAGACGCCCACCGACATGCGATGCGCCACTTCGCGCTCCACATTGAGGCTGGCCTGTTGCACCCGGGGAGTCTTGAAGTTGTGCGAAAACGCCGAGACATCCGCCTGCTCAAGTTGCGCCAGGCCGGTAGGCAACTGGCAATTCGTGGAGGTCACGGGGCAGTTCACTAGTGGATTGGGATATTGCGGAAATACCTGGTGGTCGAAAAAATTATTGTTGTTGAGAAAGAGAAAATTTCCCGCCAACCCGCTGTCGCTCTGGACCGCTGAATTGTAGATCTGCGGAATGCGGGTGTAGAAGATTCCAAATCCAGCGCGAACCACGAACGGGCGCTCGTTCCCGATCGAGTATGCCAGCCCCACGCGGGGCGCGAAATTGCCGGTGTTGTACGGCACCCGGCCCGCATCCGGCCACAGCGGATTCGCCTGCAGTCCTTTCGTGGTGAACGTCTGCAAGTCATAGCGCGCGCCCAGGCTCAGGGCCAGGCGGTCTGAGACCCGGATCGTGTCCTGCAGAAATCCGGCGTACTCGTTGGTGTCGGGATGAGTGACGGCAGGGCCGAAGCTCTGCAGATAGTAGTGCGGGACCTGATGCGCGTAGGCGCGCAGGGGAGTCAGTTCGAGGCCGGCTTCCTGAGTTTCGAAGGTAAACGGGTTCACCTTGATGGGATCGAAAATGTACTCTCCGCCACTCAACGAGGGAAAGAAGTTGTAGATCCAGGTCACCAGCACATCGCCGCCAAACTTCCAGGAATTTCTTTTGCCTTCCACACTCAACGTCTCGGCCAGATGCAGGCGGTGCTCGCGGGTCTGGCGGGGAAGAATGGATGAGCGTCCAAAGCCCTCGATCATGTCGGAAATCTTGGTCAGCGGGTCGGTGCTGTTGGCGGTTGAAGATTGCAGATCGCGCGAGAACTGGGCCCGAAAGCGGCTCACCGCTTTGATGGAAAGATTGCTGGTAAGGGCCGCCGATGCGCTTTCCGTGGAAACATCCTCCTCGCCGTTGTCGCTGATGCCGAAACTGGACAGCGGGCTGGCGGGATCGAGGAAGACATTGTTATGCCCGTAGTAGCGCGACGTGTTCAGACGCAGGGAAAGATTGTTGTGCTGGTTGAGCACCAGGTCAAGCTTGAAGAAGCCGGCATTGCCCAGCATCGATGAGGGAAAGGTGCCGGCCTGCTTCGAGAGTTGCGCGGCGGTGGCGAACACCAGCGCCTGGTCGCTGGCCTCGTAGTCGCCCGGGGTGTCCGGTCCGGCGGCGGCCTGCGGGACCACGACTGAGCTTCCATCAAGAAATCGCACCACCGCCGGCACATGGAAGATGTGCTGATCGAATCCGGTGAAGAAAAATGCCCGGTTGCGTTTGATGGGGCCGCCCAGGGTAAATCCGAACTGCTGCTGCTGGTCGTGCGGTTTGAAGTCCATGAAAGGATGCTGGGCCGCCATGGCGCTGTCCTTGAAGAAATAGAAATCGGTCCCGTGCAGGCGATTGGAACCCGATTTGGTGACCACGTTCACCACCGCACCGCCGGCGCGCCCCAGGTCGGCGCCGTAAGTGTTCGAGGAGACGCGGAACTCCTGCACCACTTCGTTGGAGAACTGGTAGGGCGCGCGATAGCGGCCGCGGGCCTGTCCGAAAAAAGCGTTGTTGTTGTCGCCGCCGTCCACCAGATAACTGGACTGGTAGCCGCGGATTCCGCCAAAGGCGAGGTCCCCATTCGAACTGGAGCTCAGCCCGCGCGGGTCCTGCGTGACTCCAGGCGTCAGCAAGGCGAGATCGGTGTAACGCCGTCCGTTGAGCGGTAGATCGTTGATGGCCCGTTCGTCAATCAGGGTCGAAATGCCGCTGGGCTGGCTTTCGACCATCGGCGGCTCCCCTGAAACTGTCACCGTTTCGCTGGCCCCGGCGACCGCCAGTTTGAACGTCAACTCGGTGGTGCCGCCCACGTCCACCCGCAGGCGAGGCGTGGCCTGCGGCGACATTCCGGGCGAGTCGGCGCGCGCGGAATATTCTCCCGGCGGCAGCAGTTCGAAGGCAAAACGGCCGCTGACATCGCTGCTGGTGGAATAGCGGAAGTTGGTGGCGGCGTTCACCAGCACCACGGCAGCATCGCCAATCCGCGCTCCGGCGCTGTCACTCACCGTTCCGCGGATCGCTCCCGTGGAAGTATCCTGGGCCATGACTGCCGTGGCCAGAAACAAGATCACAAGAAACGAGAAATAACGTCTGGCGCTCGACATTGACTCGCCCCCACCCATGAATCGAATCGTGGACGAGTCCGGACTGGAGAAAGGGACTTGCTGGGTATATCACGGCGATCGGCCGCCGTCTGTGACCGGCAAACATCTTTTGCAAGTTGTCCCGCACCGGGAAGCTGACAGGTTTTACCCGGTGCGGCTGCCGAATGTTTGTTGGGTTGTACGCTCCTGATTCGGGAAGAGTTAGGTGCCGCCTGGTCTCCGGCCATCTTGCTCCGGATTGCGTTGCCCGGGTATGATGCAGCGTTTATGACTGCGAAAATATCTCCACGTCCAGCGGGCCTGCGCGAAAAGTCGCAACTCATGTCGGCCTCGGAAATTGAGCGGACGCTGGTCCGCCTGGTGCACGAGATCATCGAGAAAAACAATGGCGCGGACGACCTGGGCCTGGTGGGGATCCGGCGGCGCGGCGTGCCCCTGGCACAACGCCTGGGCCAGATGATTTCGCGCATTGAGAAGACCCCGGTTCCCGTCGGCACCCTGGACATCACTCTGTATCGCGACGACTTGTCCACCCTGGGACCGAAGCCGGTCGTGCAAAAAACCGAGATCGGATTTCCCATTGGCGGCAAGAACATCATTCTGGTGGATGACGTTCTCTACACCGGCCGCACCATTCGGGCCGCGCTGGACGCGCTGTTCCGGGAGGGGCGCCCCAAACGGGTGCAGTTGTGCGTGCTGATTGACCGTGGGCATCGCGAATTGCCCATTGAGGCCCGGTTTGTCGGACGCAAGGTGCAGACCTCGGACCGGGAAATTATCGAAGTGAAGCTTCGCGAGGTGGATGACGCAGAGAAGGTTCTGCTGGTCGAACGCCAGGACTGATGCGGCGAACCCGATTTCAGATTGAAGATTGTTGATTTCAGATTGTGCCGGTCCCCGGTTGTGCGGGTTGGATCTGCGATTTGAAAACGTCGATCTCAAATCTGCAATCTAGAATCTGTAATCTGAAATCTTAAACCTGAGACTCCGACTGGCCCTGCATACCATGAACCAAGCTGCTCGCGGCTCCCTGCTGGGGATTGAACATCTCGGAGCAGAGAACATTCTGGGCCTGCTTAAGCTGGCCCGGCGGATGAATCCGCTTAAGCCTCGCCCCATGCTGCGGGGCAAGCGTGTTCTGCTGCTGTTTTACGAGGCCTCCACCCGCACCCGCAGTTCCTTCGAAATCGCAGCCAAATCGCTGGGCGCCATGACCACCCTGGTGCTCTCCAGCGGATCGAGCATCGAAAAAGGCGAGTCGCTGCTGGATACCGGCTACACCCTGCGGGCGGTGGGCGCGGATGTGATCGTCATCCGCCATCCCCAGGCGGGCGCGGCGGCGCTGATGGCGCGGTATCTGGATATTCCCGTGATCAACGCCGGCGACGGCATGCATGAGCATCCTTCGCAGGCACTGCTCGATGCCTACACCATCCTGCGTCACAAGAAAGCCCTCAAGGGTCTGCAAGTGGCGATCGTGGGCGATATTTATCACAGCCGCGTGGCCCGCTCCGCCATTCACCTGCTCAGCAAATTCGGGGCGCGCATTACGCTCTGCGGGCCGCCGGAGTTTCTGCCCGAAACCGCGCTCAGCCTGGCACCCGGCCTGCACATCGCGCATACCGTGGAAGATGCAGTCCACGGGGCTGACGTGGTCATGACCCTGCGAGTGCAGAAGGAGCGCCTGGCGGGGACGAAGATCAGCCTGCAGGATTACGTTGCCCGTTACCAGATGACCATGGCGCGTCTCAAGGGGGCAAAGAAAGATGCCATGCTGATGCATCCCGGGCCCATCATCCGCGGACTGGAGTTGACCTGGGAAGTGGCCGATTGTCCGCAGTCGGCCATTGTGGAAGAGGTGCGGAACGGAGTGCCGGTGCGCATGGCGATCCTGGCCCGGGCGTTGGGTAGGGCGAGATGAAATCAACTTCCGGCCACGGATTTACGCGGATCTCCACGGATAATCTCTTTACGTTCGTGATGTTTTGATCCGTGTTGATCCGCGTGAATCCGTGGCCAGAAATTAAGGGTTGTGCATTTGATTAAGAGAGAAAATTACAGCCTGTTGATCAAGGGCGGACGGCTTATCGATCCGGCTGCGAAGATCGATGCGCCCATGGACGTTCTGCTGCGAGACGGGCAGGTGGCCGAGATCGCTCCGCCCGGCAAGACGCGCGGCACCGCCCACGAGAAATTCGACGCGCGCGGGCTGATCGTCGCTCCCGGCTTCATCGATTTGCATGTTCACTTGCGCGAGCCTGGCCAAAACTACAAGGAAACCATCGCCACGGGCACGGCCGCGGCAGCCGCGGGAGGATTCACCTCCGTCTGCTGCATGCCCAACACGCAGCCCGTGGTGGACTCGCCGGAGTGGGTCACCTGGCTGCAACAGCCGGAACGCGGCGCGGTGGTGAACGTCTTTCCGATCGCGGCTGCGACTCATGCCAGCAAAGGTGCGGTGCTTACCGACTTCCGCGCGTTGCAGCGGGCCGGAGCGGTGGGCGTCAGCGACGATGGCAAGCCCATTCTCAACGACAGCGTCATGCGCGAGACCATGCGCTTGTCGTCCGAAATCAATCTTGCCGGTCATTCAACACGCCGAAGATACACGCATGACCGATCGCTGCTCCATGAATGACGGGCCCACCGCATTTCGACTGGGCCTGCGCGGCATGAAAGCGGCAGCCGAGGCTTTGATCGTGGAGCGTGATGTGCAACTGGCGCAACAGTTCACCGGCGCGCGCCTGCACGTGGCGCATCTTTCGACCGCGGACGCACTGAAAGCGGTACGCCGGGGAAAGCGCAGCAAGTCGCAGGTGACCTGCGAAGTTACGCCGCACCACTTCGCCCTGACCGACGCTGACGTTGGCGAGTACGACACCAACTTCAAGATGAACCCGCCCCTGCGGTCAGACTCCGACCGCGAAGCCATCCTGGTAGCGCTGGCCGACGGCACCGTGGATGCGATCGCCACCGACCACGCTCCCCACGCGCCGCACGAAAAAATCATCGAGTTCGAACGCGCGGCGTTCGGGATCACCGGGCTCGAGACCGCGCTCGGCCTGGCAATCACGCACCTTCATCGCGGACACAAGATCCCGCTTAGCAGGATTGTCGAGCTCCTCACTTCCGGCCCGGCGCGGGTGTTCAGCCTGAGAGGACGGGGCACGCTGATCCGCGGCAGCCATGCCGATGTCACCATCTTCGATCCGCAAAAGCGCTGGACCTTTGACGCCGCCAAATCGCACTCGCGATCGCAGAATTCCCCGTTTGGTGGGGCGCAATTTACGGGGAAAGTCGTGGCGACGATTGTGGGTGGGAGGATCGTGTATCGGGCGGATTGATCGCCTGCGAGTGTGTTGGGGCAAGTCTCCTACCCGTCTGGGGCCGAGCGAACCTCAACTTAATCAGCAGCTAGTTTCAACGAATCGCTCAAGCGTCTCCACGATTTGGACAATGAAGCGAGAATACAGCGAGAAAGAGTCGCCTACGCGTTGCTCGAGTCCGCGCGGCCCATACTGAAACATTACATTGACGGAAACCTTCCCCTTATTCTGCACGTGCCAGCCAGCCGGAATCGCAAATATATCGACGCCGGAAAGCGGCGTGGTTGCAACATCTTAGATCTTAGTATATACAACCACATGTATATTTGGTATGCTTTCCGTGTATCGAATGGATGCCAGCTGTTCCTAAAGACGCGGTGATCGCATGGGAAGGCGATTCCAAAGAGGTGATCAGTTCGTTCCCTGAGGATGTCCGCCAGAACCTGGGGTTTCAGTTGCGTCTTCTGCAACAAGGACAGCAACCTACCGACTACCGGCCAATGAGTAACATCGGCCCCGGAGTTTTTGAACTACGGGATCAGGATGAGCGGGCTTGGTATCGGGTGATTTATTTGTCTCGGATTCGCGACGTGGTCCATGTGCTGCATTGTTTTCAGAAGAAGAGCCGCGAAACGCCAGCTAGAGAAATTAATACGGCGAGACAGCGGCTGAAGTCAGTAAGGGCGCGAATAAGAGGGGGCTAAACTTGGCAAGGGGAAAAACCAAACCTACCTACGTTACGCGAGAAAACGTGCTGGATGATCTCGGCTTCTCACCTGAGTTGGCCACGGCGTTGAAATTCAAGGCCGACTTGTATCAGGCCATTTTGAAATGCGCTCGCAAGTATTCGCCGAAGCAACTGCAGGTGATCCTGCGAGAGCCGCAGCCCCGGGTGAGCGAATTGCTTAATGGGAAGATTGCCAATAAGAGCGTGGACAAGCTACTTTATTACGCTGGGCGGCTGGGATCGAGGCCAAAGCCAAATTTCCGCAGACCCACAAAGGCGTCATTCAGCGAGAACTCGCCGCAACGGCTCGCTAATCAGGCGCAAGCGCCCCACCTTACCTCGATCCTCATAGCGCTAATTTTATGGATGGCGCTGCACGAGCGAGGACGCTCGCGCCTTCACAATCCCCATTCGCTTCCCCACGCGCTTCAGCACTTCCAACGCCTGCTGCAATTCGTCCTGGGTATGCGTGGCGGTCATGATCGTCCGTATGCGGGCCTTGCCTTCGGGCACTGTGGGAAACGCAATGCCCGTGCCCAGCACGCCTTCCTTAAACAGCTCGCGGGAAAAGTCCATGGTGAGTTTGCCGTCGCCGATGATGATCGGAGTGATGGGCGTTTCGCTGGCGGGCGTTGTCTTGCCTCCGATGTCGAAACCGAGCAGGCCCAGTTCCCTCTTCCAGAAACGGGTATTCTCCCAAAGTTTCTCGATGCGTTCGGGCTCGTTTTCCAGAACGTCGAAAGCCGCAATGCAAGTGGCCGCCACCGAGGGCGGATGCGAAGTCGAAAACAGAAACGGCCGGGCGCGATGATAGAGAAAATCGATCAGGTCGCGGGTGCCGCAGACGTAGCCGCCGAGCGCTCCGATTGCTTTTGACAACGTTCCGACCTGGATATCCACGCGGCCGTGCATTTTGAAATGATCGATGGTGCCGCGGCCATTGCGGCCCAGCACGCCGGAGGCGTGAGCGTCGTCCACCATCATGATGGCGCCGTACTTCTCCGCCAGGTCGCACAGGGCAGGCAGCGGGCCGATGTCGCCGTCCATGGAGAAGACGCCGTCGGTGATCAGCAGCCTCTTGCCGGGCTGGTCCTTGATGCTGGACAGTCGCTCCTCCGCCTGGGCCATGTTCTTGTGTTCGAAGACCAGAATCTTGGCGCGCGACAAGCGGGCGCCGTCGATGATCGAAGCGTGGTTCAGTTGGTCGGAGATGATGAAATCTTCTTTGCCCAGCACCGCGGACACCGTGCCGGCATTGGCCGCGAACCCGGACTGAAAGACCACGCAGGCTTCGACGTTCTTGAAGCGGGCGATTCTTTCTTCCAGCTCCATGTGGATTTTCATGGTGCCGGCGATGGTGCGCACCGCGCCTGATCCCACACCGTACTTGCGCGTGGCCTGGAGCGCGGCCTCGCGCAGCTTGGGGTGTGTGGTCAGACCCAGGTAATTATTCGAGGCCAGGTTGATGACCTTCTTGCCGTCGAAAGTGCAGACCGCGGCTTGTTCGTCATCGAGCACGCGCAGGCGGAAATGCGTGCCCTTGGCCTTGAGATCGTTGAGCTGATCGCTCAGGTAAGCAAGCGGGTTAGAGCGGGCGGTGCTGGTTGGCATCTGGATTTCTCCGATTGTGCTGGTGGTTGCTACCAGTTTAATACCGGTTGGGGATTCAAGAACCAGTTTGCAGTTCCTGGTTCTCAGATGTCAGTTGGGCGAGGGACTTCAGGTCGGGTACTTCGAGGTCTGGCCGGGCGGATGCGGTTTTGGCAGCGCCGGCTCCGGGACGGGGCGATGCGCGGTTCACCCAGACAGTCTTAATTCCGAGAGACTGAGCGGGGACTACGTCGTGGTAGATGCTTTGCCCGACGTGCAGCCACTGGCTGGAGACCACTCCGGTGCGTTGCTGAGCGAGTTTGAATATCTGCAACGATGGTTTGTAGGCACGGGCCTGCTGCGCGGTGATCACGTAGTCGAAGGGCACGCCGAGGCGGCGGGCTGTGGCGGCGAAAAGGTCGTCGTCAACGTTGGAGATGACCGCAAGCTGGTAGCGCGCCTTTAGCTTGGCGAGGGCGGCGATGGTATCCGGAAAAGGCAGCCAGTTGGGCAGCGAGTCCGGCAGGGAACGTATCTCGGATTCAGTCGGCATGAATCCCAGACGCTCGCCGAAGCCTTCTACGACCGACTCGAGAACCTTGCGATAGGGACGGAACTCGCCTTGTTCGGCCTGCGCTTCGAATTCAGAGTAAAGGCGCAGGAGTTCGGAATCGGAGATGGTCTTGCCGTGACGGGCGAGAATCGGTCGCAGCGCGGAGAATATCCCGGCCTCCCAGTCGATCAGGGTACCGTAGCAGTCGAAAGTCAGGAGACGGAATTGGTCGAAGTTCAACATGCGGCGCGCAAAAAGCGGACCCAGGGCTGCGCGCCCTGGGCCGGTATTTGAGATAAACAACTACTTCACTTCGAGTGGCTGTTCCAGCTTGAAGCTGAGGGCGGATTCGGCGGGCAGGACAACATCCTTGTTGCCGGTGAAAGCAGCGCCGCCGGCACCCGCGCCGCCGCCTGCCAGAGCGCCGATGGCGGCGCCCTTGCCACCACCCGCCAGACCGCCGATCAACGCGCCCAGACCAGCGCCGCCGCCCGCCAGCACGGCAGTGCGCTTACCCTTGCCTTTTTCTGCGCGGACCACGGATGAAGTGGAGATGGACTGCTCAGCACCGCCAATCGCGATCGAAGTCAAGCGCAGCTGCAGCGATGCCCCGCCTTTGAAACGGCCCAGCGGCTTGGCATCCACTACCGTTCCGGAGGCTGCCGCTCCGGAAGGGATCGCCGTTTTGCCATCGACCATCACCGCGCTGGCAAGAGTGGCGGTAAAGGTCTGTCCCGCCGAACTGATCTTGGAGCCGACCGTTTGACCCAGCCGGACCGTCAACACCGTGCCTGCCGGGACTACCAAAGGTTTCGCAGGCTCGGGCTTCATGTTCGACATCGCGGTACTGGACATTGCTGAACCAGAGCCGGCGGCGTCTCCACTCGGCGCAGCCGAACTGCTGCTGCCATCGCTGGAGGACGGTGAGGCGCTCGAATCTGGCGGAGCGGCCGGCTTGTTGCAGCCGAGCACCGCAAAAGATAAATAGAGACCAAGCGTGAGTGCTGTCAGACGGGTTCTCATGATTTCCTCCAATGACGGGAATCGCCGATCAGAAAGATGCGCAATATTTCAACCGGATGCAGACGAGGGGCCCATGCCAAGCGCCTAGATTTTATCCTCATGCGCCGCGGAAGTCATGGCGCCGCCACTCTTTTCTTCCGACTCGGCCGCCTTTTCTGAAACCGGGATCGGGGGCTCGGGAGCGGTCTTGCTTTCTTCCTCCGGGGCCTTGCCCGCCAGGAATTTCGCGGTGTTCAGCAGGGGGCGACCCAGCGACGGATTGTAACCCGTCCAGGCCCCCTCCGATTCCCCACCTCGTTCAAACTGGGCCCGCATGGCTTCCATCTTGGAATCGAGATCGTCCAGGTAGTGCAGCATCAGCGCTTCGGGGAACATGGGCAGTTTGGGCGATCCAAAATCGTACTGTCCATGATGGCTGATGATGAGGTGCTCAACCAGCGTCTTCAACGATTCGGGGAAACCGGGCACCAGCGGCAGCTTGGCCTGCAGCATCTCCAGTTCGATGATCATGTGTCCCAGCAACTGGCCGCGCGTGCTGTAGGAAAACGAGCGGTTGTAGGTCAGTTCGTGGATCTTGCCGATATCGTGAAAGAAGGCTCCGGTGAGAAGCAGGTCGCGGTTGATCTGCGGATAATTGCGGCACATGAGGTCGCAGGAATTGAAAAGCGAGACCACGTGCTCGAGCAAACCGCCGATGAAAGCGTGATGCAGCGTCTTGGCCGCGGGGGCGTTGCGGTAGGCTTCCGCGATTTCCGGGTCCGCCATGAAAGCCTCAACCAGCGCCTTGAGATGAGGATCTTTGAAAGTGGCGACGTAGCCCGCCAGAGTCTGCCATAGCTCGCCAATATCTTTGCTGGTCTTGGGAAGATAGTCGGCGAAATCGATTTCCGATTCTCCCACCCGGCGCAGCTTGTGAATGGTGAGCTGGAAGCGGTTCTTGTACTTATTGATCAGGCCCTTGACCTTGATGAAGTCGTCCTGATTGCAGGCGTCAATGGCGTCTTCGACGTTGTCCCACATCTTGGCCTCGATGTGGCCGCTGCGATCGCCCAGGGTAAAGGCCAGGTAAGGTTCACCGCTTTTTTTGGGTTTGACCTGGCGGGAAACCACCACAAAAGTGGAGGTGATGATCTTGTTCTCGTACTGGACGCAGTCGGAAACGAAAAATTCCTTCATAGATCACAGCCTGTCTCTCGCTTCCGGAGGCTCTGGTATTCCCTAGATGATGCCCAGCTTTTTCTTCTTTTTCTTTAATTCCTTGGCGCCCGCGTCCTTGGCGGTGGTTTCGATGGGCGCGGTCTGGTTGGGGCTGGCGCCGGTATCCACATACCCGCTCGCAATCTTGATGTAGGCGTCCTCGCGCAGCTTCTGCAAGTACGCTCGCAGGGCAGGCTGCAGTTTCTGCATGTAGATGGCGTCCTGAACTCTACCCTCTATCTGGCTCAGCGGAGGCGTCCCAGCCTGCTGGTGTTCGGTGACCTTGAGGATGACAAAGCCCTGCTTGGTGCGGATGACGTCCGAAACCTCGCCCGGCTTCATGGCAAAAGTCTTGTCCTCGAGTTCCTTGGCCAGAGTGGCGCGCTTGAAGTAACCGAGATCGCCACCCTGAGCGGCGGTGGGCCCGTCGGAATTCTTCTTGGCGATTTCGTCGAAGGCCGCCCCTTTGCGGATCTGGGCCAGCAAGTCATCCGCCTTGGCTTGCGCCGCGGCGACTTGCTGGGCGTCATCTGCGGTAGCGTCCTTCTCCTTCTTTTCGGTGGAAATCAGCAATTCACTCAACCGGATCTGTTCCGGCTGCTCCATCTGGCTCTTGTGAGCATCGTAGAACTGCTGCAATTCGTCCTTGCCGATGGACATCCGGGAACCGACTTCCTTGGAAATCACCTGCTGGGTGATGATCTGGTTCTTCAGGTTCTGCTTGAAATCCTCGAAGGCGATGCCCTGCGCCTGGGCAGCCTTCTCCAGGTCCTCCATCGATTCCAGCTTCATTTCCTTGCGCATTTCGTCGAGCCGTTTGATCACTTCGGTATCGGCGGTGATGCCCAGGTCTTTGCCTTTTTCGAGCAGCAATTGCTGGTCGATCAAATCGCGCAGGACGTCCTTGTCCTTGTCGGCGACGATCTTGTCGACATTCGCCGGGTCTTGCTGCTGCGCTTCCTGTTTCAGCTGGTCTTTGCTGCGCAGGTATTCGGCGCGCGTAATGATCTGATTATTAACCCGGGCTATAATCTCCTCGACCACCGTGTCGGCGGACAAAAAGGAAGGCAGGGCGGCAAAGCAAACCAGCAACAACCAGGGGAATAATTTTCGCATAGCGATGTAGGTGGCCGTAATTTCAAGTCAGAAAACAAGCGCCTACGGCCTCCGCAGATTGTACCTCTGGAGGCGGGTCCACGGCCACCTGCGATGCGGGTGCGGGAGCGGAACCGAACTGCAAAGTTCGCGAAGAAGCCCCTTGATCTTTGCAAACTTTGCGACCTTTGCGGTATCTCTTTGCGACCTTTGCGGTTTAAGATTCTGCTTTTGCGTTTGATCTCAATGTTCGCTGTAAGGAGACCTTGATGAGACTTCTGGCATCTTGCGCACTGATTATTCTCGTTGGACTTGCCGCCATCCCCGCGACCGCCCAGAAGACCAAAGATCGGAAGACCAAATCATCAGCACCCGGACTTGCCCAACTGCAGAAGATGACTGCACGCTATGCGCCCACCACCTTGCGCGTGGATACATCGAAGCTTTCAAGCGGGGACCGGCAGGCGCTGGTCAAGCTGATCGAAGCCGGTCGCATCATGAACGACATTTTCCTGGTCCAGTACTGGAGCGGCAACCCGGCCCTGTATGCGCGGCTGCAGAAGGACACCACGCAGCCTGGGCAAGGCGCGGCTGCGGTATTTCTGGATCAACAAGAGTCCCTGGTCCGCGCTGGATGATTTTCGCGCATTTCTTCCCGGCGTCCCCGCGGAGAAGCCCAAGGGAGCAAACTTTTATCCCGAGGACATGACCAGAGAGGAATTCGAGACCTGGGTTGCCTCCTTGCCTAAGGAAAGACAGGAGGAAGCAAAAGGATTTTTCACCGTGATCCGCCGAACCAACGCGGCTGGTACGAAAACCCTGGAGGCTGTTCCTTACAGCGACGCCTACAAAGACGATCTGACCCAGGCCGCGGGACTGCTTAAAGAGGCGGCCAACCTCACAGACAACGCCTCGCTGAAGACTTTTCTCAACCTGCGCGCGGATGCGTTTCTCTCCAACGATTACTATGCCAGCGACCTGGCCTGGATGGACCTGGACGCCCCGATCGACATCACCATTGGTCCCTACGAGACCTACAACGACGAACTCTTTGGCTACAAAGCGGCCTTTGAAACCTTCCTGAACCTGCGGGACGATGCAGCCAGCGCAAAGTTTTCCGCTCTCAGCGCGCACCTGCAGGAGATCGAGGACAACCTGCCCATCGATCCGCAGTACCGTAATCCCAAGCTGGGTGCGGCGGCGCCGATCCGGGTGGTGGACGAGATTCTGTGCTCCGGAGACGGCAACCACGGAGTGGCTACCGCCGCCTACAATCTGCCCAATGACGAGCGGGTGGTCAATCAGAAGGGCAGCAAGCGGGTGATGCTCAAGAATGTGCAGGAGGCAAAGTTTCGCAGCGTGTTGATTCCAATCGCGCGCCGGATGCTGCCGGGGGCAGCCCGGGACGTGAACTTCGAATCATTCTTTACTCACATCGTGGCCCACGAACTGATGCACGGGCTGGGGCCGCACCAGATCAAGGTGGACGGACGCGACACCACTCCCCGCGCCGAACTGAAGGAACTCTACAGCGCCCTTGAAGAAGCCAAAGCCGATATCACCGGCCTCTTCGCGCTGCAATACATGATGGACCATGCCCAGGAGATGAAGTTGTCGAGCGTGCTGGCTTCCGACGACGCCGCCCAGCGGCAGCTCTACACCACCTATCTGGCCTCCATGTTCCGCAGCCTCCGCTTCGGACTGAATGACGCTCACGGCAAGGGCATGGCGATCCAGTTCAATTACCTCCTGGACAAAGGGGCATTCACCCAGAAGGCGGACCAGACTTTCACCCTGGACCTGGAAAAATTCAAACAGGGTGTGCGCGACCTGGACCACGATCTGCTTACCCTCGAGGCCCAGGGAGATTACGCGGGAGCGAAGAAGCTGCAGGATGAAATGGGAGTGGTGCGCCCCGCTTTGCAGAAGTCGCTCGACCGCCTGCAGGGGATTCCCACTGATATCGAACCAGTTTTCGTCACTGCTGATGAGCTGGCCCCGGAGAAGGCGCAGGCGCCTCCGGCAAAGCCGGTGCGGAAGAAGAAAAGGTAAGAACAGAATGGAGGACGGGCGTCTCGCCCGTCCAGCCGGGCGGGAACGCCCCGCCTCCACTAGCTTTGCTCTCGCTAGGAGCGCGCAAACTCGATCAGCGGGACAAACTCTCCCGCATCGGCGGTTCCCAAAGCTTGCAGGTACTTTTCCCGCGCTTCCCCCGGTTTTATCAGGCTAAGCCCGCCCCAGGCAAAGACAGGTCTTCCCAACTTAACCGCGACGACATCAGCAATCAGTCGGGCATGTCTGCCATTTCCATTGGGAAAGAGGTGAATGAGAACCAGGCGGTGATGAAACCGAACAGCAATCTCGTCAGCAGGGTAAGTTTCGTTTTTTATCCAATACCTGGCATCACCCAGCAGTGTGACCAGCATCTCTCGCATCTGTTGAACTGGAACCCCGATGGTCTTTTCTGTTTTGCGATAGCAGCCCGCCCACTTCCATGTCTGATCAAACATCTTGTCGTGAAGTTTTCGGATGTACTCATCCGAGATGGGATCAGATCTCTTAAAGTTCCTGCGTCCCAACGCCCACCGCCGTGCGCGCAGGATGTTCTCGCGCTCCCATTCGTTCAGTTCTTCCCGCGCAGCCAGGTTGGGAATGAGGTCACTTAGTTCCTCGGGCGTAAGCGGCGTGCTCCCCTCCCCAACATCCAATAGCGGCATGACTGCTACTTCCCCTTCAGAATGCGGTTTGCTTCTTCCTGAATTTTCTCTTTCACGCCGCCGACTGCCTGGTTTTCGAGGGCCATGGTGTGTTCGACCGCTAACACGTCAGCGCTTGCTTGCTCGGTTGCGCGTCGTTCCGCAAGGTCGTGCAGAGTTCCTTGCCGGGGTACGAGCGCATACACCAGATCGCATCCCATTGCGTCCGCCACTTGCCTGAGACTATTGAGTGTTATTCGATAACTGGCTTCCGACTTTTCAAATTGTGCCGCCAGCGAAAGACTGCGTTTCATCCGCGTGGCCAACTCGAGCAGAGTCATGCCGGAGGCTTCCCTTATCGCGCGAATCCAGCCTCTTTGTGGCCGAGAAACCTCGCGCGCCAGCAAAAATGGCTGCAGACTTCGTTCCAGTTGCCGGAGTCGCAAACCCTTGAATTCAGATTTCATATCAGTCCGCTCTTCTCTTATATTACATTTAAATGTGTAACAATTGCAACTATAATTACATTTATAAATGTAGTTTATTGATAGTAATTACACATATAAGTATATCCTGGAGGGATGACAAGAGAGTGGATGGAGTTAGTTCTGCCCGACTGAGGGTGCTCGACCATTTGCCCGGACCAATGCCAGGGCAGTCACGTCGTTGTGGACGGGGGGCTTGCGCATGAACTGCTGTACGCCTTCAATGGTCGAGGCGCACAGCTCTTCCGCGGTTTCGTCGGCAGCCTGTTGTAAGCCGCTCTTGACCCGCTCCAGCCCGAATTCCTCCCGCCGCCGCCTGCCCTCAAGCAAACCTCGGGAAACCAGCAGAAGCGCGGCGCCGGGGGGCAAGGCGACCAGGGGAGCTTCGCACGTGGCATGCGAAAAAAGTCCGAGAGGCAGACCCGTGGCCCTGAGTTCGGTAATGCCGGAAAGATCGCGGAGCAGTCCGGGAGTGTGCCCGGCGTTGAAATAGCAGATGGTCCCGAGGTCTTCGTTGTAACAGCCGGCAAAGGCGGGACAGGAGCGGATGCCTCCTTCCGCCGCCATAATGGCGCGGTTGAGCTCCAGGCAGAGCTCCGCCATGGCGTCGGCCTCGTTGACATCTTCAGCGGAGAACAGCTCCTGCGATCGGGTGCGGAAAGTTTGCTGGGCAGCGGAGACGATGGCACTGTTTTGTTCCAGGCGTCCGGCCATGTCCAACAGCCCAAAGAGCACACGGTTGGGAGTGACCCGAACGAAATCGTGGAGGTCGCCCCCCTGCCGCTCACCGTAATAGGCGGCGGCCAACTGGGCGGCGTGGAGTTCAGGAACCTCGGCCATGACCGGTTCCCGCGGCGCCGAACGGGAAGATTTCTCGTGATTAAAGAGGAAGCGCATGCCCAATTGATCGGTGAAGTTAGCACAGAAGCAGGGCGAGGGCAACGACCTGCCGCAACCCAATGTGGGGCGGGCGCCCTCGCCCGCCGCCTTTGACGCTGATGTTGGATTTGGGACTTGCGGCCGCTGGCAAGGGGCAGCTGGAAAAAGACTCTTAAAGATTCAGCCCAAAGGCAACATTCAGGTCAAAATCAAAAATCAAAATCAAAGGCGGCGGCCGAGGGCGCCCGCCCACACGTTTTACTGCAGGTCGAAGAGCAGGACTTCCGCGTCTTCTGTGGCTTTGACTGTCAGCCGCTGTTCGTCGCTTATGGCGGCGCCGTCGCCCTGGCTCAGGCTGTTGCCGTTCAGTTCTACCGCGCCCTTGGCCACTTGCAGCCAGGCGTAGCGGCCCTTGCCCAGTTCGTGTCTTACTTCCTGCCCAGGCTGAAGCAGGGACGCAAACAGCTTGGCATCCTGGTGGATGGTCACGGAGCCGTCACTTCCATTCGGGCTGGCTATCAGGCGCAACTTGCCGCGTTTTTCGGCTTCCGGGAACGCCTTCTGTTCGTAGCCTGGCTCGTGCCCTCGACGGTCGGGCAAAATCCAGATTTGCAGCAGGTGTGCCGCGTCGGTCTTCGAGGCGTTGGCCTCGCTGTGCCGCACTCCGGTTCCCGCGCTCATGCGCTGTCCATCGCCGGGACGGATGATGGAACCGTTGCCCATGCTGTCCTTGTGCTCCAGGGCGCCATCCAGAACGTAAGTGATGATTTCCATGTCGCGATGCGGATGCATGGGGAAGCCATGACCGGCCTGCACCCAGTCCTCGTTGATGACGCGCAGCGAGCGGAATCCCATGAAGCGCGGGTCGTGGTAGGTATCAAAGGAAAATGAGTGTTGCGTCTTGAGCCAGCCGAAGTCGCCTCCGCCGCGCTCTGCACTGCGTCTGATGTCGATCATAGATAGAATCCTCGTTATAACGACTACTTAGATGCCCGCACTCCTGAAACGATTCATCGGGGCCTCTCCCGCTGGAGACGAACCGCCTTGTGGCCGATGGTCTTCTTGCCATCAGTTGGAACCAGGCCTATGCGGCGAAACCTTTGGAAGTTTTTGCTGGGGTTGGCCTTACTGGGATGCGGCGGGCAGCCCGGCGGGCCTGCGGCAGGGTTCGTTAACCAGACCAGACACTCTGACGCAGATCTGTGGACGATCTGGCAGGCGGCGCAGGATAGCGTCTCGCAAGAGGTGGATCTCAATCCCTTGCAAAGATCAGTCTTTCGGAGCGTCGGCGGACATCCGTCCGGGTGACCGGCGCGCGCTCGATATCGTGCCTCACCAGCTACGCGTGGGCCCCAGGCCTGACGTCAGCGCATTCGACCTGCTGGCCGCGACCGGCGAGCAGCGGTCCGATCCAACCGGGATGATCGCGTGTCCGAAGCCCTGCAACGTCCGCTATGCCGCCGCCTATTCGTTCTATAGCCGGGACCTGACCCAATACGCGTCTTCCTGGGAAGAACAGGAAAGCAACTTCACCTTTGTGCTGGAGTATGAGTTCGAAAACCAGATCCTGGCGGCGCTGGGATACAGCCTGAGGTGGCGATAGGTTTCCAGAGGGAGCCCGAGCGGGACGCTCGCGCCTACATTACTTCTTCTTGACTTTCGGATTTCTTTGAGTCCTCTGACTTCGAAGCATCCGATTTCGAAGAGCTTTCTGATTTAGACGAATCTTCCGATTTGGATTTCGAGTCCTTGCCGGAATCTCCGTTCGAAGAAGACGAGGCCGAGCCGGTCGATGACTTCTTGGCGTAATCGGTGACGTACCATCCCGAACCCTTGAACTGGACCGCCGGAGCGGAGATTACCTGCTCGATGGGGCCGCCGCACTTGGGGCATTTCTTGACATGCGGATCGGAGAATTTCTGGATGCGCTCGAAGCGGTGATGGCACTTCTTGCACTCGTATTCGTAAAGGGGCATGGACTTCCTGAGACGCTCCTCAAAAAGGCAGACGGGGTACAATTCCGGACCTCAGGAACTGAAAACTGAGATCTGACAACTGACATCTGCCCTCCTGATTCTAGGGTTTGTACAAGGCCTCGTCAATGAACCGGCGGTCGATGCTGCATATCCGGCTGCGGCTCTGCAATCGGTGACTCTTTCGCGTCCTTGGGCTTTCTTTGCGTCCTCTGCGGTCTAGAGCTTTGGCGGTTGCTAGTGCAGACTCAAACCCTTTAACCGCAAAGGACGCAAAGAAGGCCGCCAAGGCCGCGAAGAAGTGAACAGCCCAGTCACAAGACCATGCGTTGTACCCGATGTTAGACTCGCCTTCATGAAGCCGGGCGATGACACGCTTGCGAACCCGAAAGGCACGCTGTCGCCGGGCCTCTACCTGGTGGCCACACCCATCGGCAACCTGGAAGACATCACGCTGCGGGCGGTGCGCGTGCTCAAGGAAGCCGACCAGATCGCTTGTGAAGATACCCGCCAGACGCAAAAGCTGCTGCACCACTACGGCGTCGCAACCCGCACCGTCAGCTATCACGAACACAATGAACTGACCCGCGCCCCGGAACTGGTGCTCGATCTGGAAGGCGGCGCGCGCGTGGCCCTGGTGACGGATGCCGGAATGCCGGGCATCTCCGATCCCGGGTTCCGCCTGATTTCATTGGCGATCCGGCACCATATTCCGGTGGTGCCGATTCCGGGAGCGTCGGCGTTTCTGGCGGCGCTGGTGGCCAGCGGCTTGCCCACGGACTCGTTTCGCTTCAGCGGATTTCTTCCTCCGAAAAGCGGACAGCGGCGACAGATGCTGGAAAGCGTCAAGGCCTCGCCACGGACGCAGGTTTTTTACGAAGCGCCGCACCGGGTGAAAGAAGCGATGGAAGATGTCGTCGCCATCCTGGGAGCGGAACGTCAGGTGGTCATCGCGCGCGAGGTCACCAAGATTCACGAAGAGTTTCTGCGCGGCCGGGCCGGCGAAATTCTGGAAACATTGAACGCCCGGGGTGACATCAAGGGCGAGATCACGCTGCTGATCGGCAAAGCCGAAGAGGGACAGCAGAAATCCGCGGCCGGTGTGAGCGTGCGCCAGCGGCTGGAGCAGATCATGACAGCGGAAAAGCTGGATGAGAAAGCGGCACTCAAGAAGATCGCCAAAGAGATGGGCGTATCAAAGAGCGAAGCGTACCGGGAGCTGCAGCGGAGCAAATAGAATCACGTAGGCCTGAGCGCAGCTCGGCAGGGTTTTCCCTGTCGCCCACGAATTTGGGCGGCTCAGGTCGGTGGAGATTTTCGCGAAGTTATTGTCGAGCTTTGCTCGACTGGGCGGACGAGGGCGTCCGCCCCTGCGTGGGCTTCTTTCTCACACCCGTCCCCGGAACTGGATGATCCGGCGGCGGTCGCGCTTTGATGGCCGGCCCGCGGGCAACTCTTCGAACTGCCGCATCGCCTTACGTTCCGCTGCCACCTTCAGACGTTGTTCCTTGCTGGCCTCGGTCTCACGGTAGAGCGTCTGCGCAACCGAAGCCGGCCCGCGCGTCTCGCTGAGCAGCAGCACTTCCACATGAAACTCGCCGCCCTCGCTGGTCACGCGCAGCATGTCTCCGATATGAACCTGACGGGCGGGTTTGGCGGGCTGGCCGCTGGACTGAATCCTACCGAGTTCACAAGCCCGCGCGGCCAGGGCCCGCGTCTTGAAGAAACGGGCGGCCCAGAGCCATTTGTCGATTCGTACGGAAGTGTTCAGACTATTTCCCCGCCAACTCCCGCTTCACCGCATCGCTGACCACTTTTCCATCCACGCGGATTCCAGCGCCGGAGAATCGGGCCATCACGTTCTTCATCACCGTGCCCATTTCTTTCATGGTAGGCGCGCCCATTTCTGCGATGACCGCTCGGACCCCGGCCACGATCTGGTCTTCGCCTGCGGCCTTCGGCATATAGGCTTCGATCAGCACGATTTCGGCGGCTTCCTTGTCGGCCATTTCCTGGCGGCCGCCCTTGGTGAACTGCTCGACCGAATCCTTGCGCTGCTTGATCAGGGTGGTCAGGACCTGCTGCGATTCCTTGTCGTCGAGCGGCGCCATCTTCTCGATCTCGCGGTTCTTGAGCGCGGTCTTGACCATGCGCAGGGTGGACAGGCGGTGCTCGTCGCGCGCCTTCATGGCGGCGGTGATGTCCTTTTGGATCTGCTCGCTGAGGCTCATGGTGGGATTATAGCGTCTGGATGGAGACCAAACTTAACCGCAGGCTGTCATCCTGAGCGAAGGGGCTGCTTCGCCTGGCGAAGCAGCCGCGCAGTCGAAGGACCCCTAACCCCTCTAACCAGATCCGCAGAGACGATTGCTTTGGTTGCGGTATGCACCCAATCGCGACAGCTATTGCTTCGGGCGGAACATACAGAACAGGGGTCCTTCGACTGCGTCAGCCCATCCGCAAGCGAATGGGCCGACTCCGCTCAGGATGACACTCGCCTGGTGCCCGCCGTGGTGAAGAGTGCTTTATTCCGGTAAAATAATACGATCTTCCAACAGCAAAGGACCCCTTCGTAAATGTTGCGCAAGAACCGTCTATTCACTCCCGGCCCAACTCCTATACTTCCCGCTGCCCAAACTGCCATGGCTTCCTTCGCCATGCACCATCGCACCGCTGACTTCCGCGCTTTGTACACGCGCGTGCTGGCGGACATGAAAGACTTCATCGGCACGCGGAACGACGTACTGGTGCTGGCTTCGTCCGGGACCGGCGTGATGGAGGGTTCAGTCTCCAACCTGACCTCGCCCGGCGACAAAGTTCTGGTGCTGACCGCGGGCAAGTTTGGCGAGCGCTGGCGCGATCTGGCCAAAGCCTTTGGCTGCGTCGTCGAAGTCCATAGCGCGCCCTACGGCGAGACGATTTCACTGGACGACATCCGGCAAAAGCTGACGCCCGACGTGCGCTGCGTTTATCTGCAGGCGACGGAGAGTTCGACTGGCGCCCGGCACGATGTAAAGGGGATTGCGAAACTGGTCCGCGCCCAGGGCGACGACACCTTGCTGGTGGTGGACGCCATCACCGGGCTGGGCACCACCCACTTCGATGTGGATGGCTGGGGTATCGACGTCATCATCGGGGGCTCGCAGAAAGCATTGATGATTCCGCCTGGGCTGGCCTACTGCGCCGTGAGCGAGCGGGCATGGAAGCGCATGGAGACGGCCAAATCTCCGCGCTACTACTTCGACTTTCGCAAAGAACGCAAGGCCGCGGCGAAGGGAGAGTCGGCCTACACGCCCGCGACCTCGTTATTCGCCGCACTGGGAGCGGCACTCGATTTTGTTCGAGAGATGGGCAAGGGCGACCTGGTGGCGGGACGTGAAGCCCTGGTCAACAATGCCGAGCTGGCGGCGGACATGACCCGCGCCGGAGCGCTGGCCCTGGGCTTGAAGCTGTTCGCGGCAGCTTCGCCGGCGGCGGCGCTCACGGCAATTCAATCGCCGCCGGGAACGGACTCCGGCGCGATCGTCAAGGAGTTCCGCGAATCCTTTGCCGCAGTGGTGGCCAACGGCCAGGGCGAGATGAAAGGCAAACTTTTCCGCATCGCGCACCTGGGTTATTACGACTATCTCGACACCATCGGAATTCTGGCCGCGCTCGAGCATGTGCTCGCCAGCGTGACCGCGAAACCGGTGGAGTACGGCGCCGCGGTGCGGGCGGCGCAGGAAGTGTACGCGCGCAGCGCCGCGGAAAAACGGCAGCCGGTTGGCGCCTGACGTGACCCATCGATTACTGCACCGTAAAGTTCACCATGTTGGAATTCTGGGGCGGCTGGTTGTTGTAGATTCCCGTGCCACCGGGATTTTTCACGAACACGGGCACAGCGCCCGCGGTGGCGACGTCAACGGCCGGAATCGCCGCGGTAAGCTGGCTGCTGGTCACGAATGTCGTGGTATGCGCCGTGGAATTCCAATAGACAACCGATTGACCGACAAATCCGCTGCCGTTGACGGTCAAGGTGAAAGCGGCGCTGCCGGCAGTCGCGGTATTGGGTACCAGCGGGGCAGCGATACTCGGCGCTCCCGGAGCCATCGAACCGGAGCCGGAGCCGGAACCGTAACCGCCGCATCCGAGAGCGCAGGCGGTCAACAGAACGATCAGGATTGTTTTCATAAAGATCTCCCCGCGAGAT
Organism: Terriglobia bacterium; assembly: GCA_963699935.1. Taxonomy (GTDB): domain Bacteria; phylum Acidobacteriota; class Terriglobia; order Terriglobales; family Acidobacteriaceae; genus JAIQFF01. Next base: position 377,764 of record CAVOVU010000002.1, on the reverse strand, counting down.
TGGGTCTAGGTTCTGGTGTGAGCGTACGAGGAGGGCCCAGGCGCGGGTGTCACCGGCCTGTCATTTCCTGGTAAAGATTTTGCATGTGCAGCGGCGCTGAAGCAGCGCAGTAGCAGGAAGCATCGCAATCCCCTGGAGAGTTGACCCTGACTATGAAAGTTGTGGTAGCAGAAAAGATTTCATCCTCGGCCATCGATCTGTTGCGTGAGCCCCGCTGGACCATCGTCACGCCCGACCAGGTCGAGGGTAAGCTGGCGGCGCAGTTGCAGTCGGCCGACGCGCTCATCGTCCGCTCGGCGGTGCAGGTGGACGCCGATCTGCTGGAGCACGCCCGTAAATTGCGGGTCATCGGGCGCGCCGGCGTGGGCGTGGACAACATCGACCTCGATGCCGCCACCCGCAAGGGCATCGCCGTGATGAACACCCCTGGCGCCAATGCCATCGCCGTGGCCGAACATGCGCTGGCCCTGATGCTGGCCATGGCCCGACATATCGGCCGCGCCAACGAGTTGATGCATGCCGGAAAGTGGGAGAAAAAATCTCTTCAAGGCAGCGAACTGCGGGGCAAGACCCTGGGCATCGTGGGCCTGGGCAGAATCGGCATGGAAGTGGCGCGGCGGGCGCGGGCCTTCGGGATGGAGATTGTCGCGCACGACCCCTTTGTCTCAACCGCAGTGGCCAAGGAGCAAGGCATACGCCTGGCCAAGCTGGAAGAAGTTTATGCAGCCGCCGATTACCTCACCCTGCATGTGGGACTCACACCGCAAACCGCGGGCATGATCAATGCGGATTCGGTCAAGCGAATGAAGCGCGGGGTGAGGCTGGTGAATTGCGCGCGCGGCGAACTGGTGGATGAAGCCGCGCTGGCGCAAGCCGTCAAGCAGGGGCTGGTGGCGGGCGCGGCGCTGGATGTTTTTGCCGACGAGCCTTTGAAAAACTCGCCGCTTAACAGCGCTCGATAACATCATTCTGACCCCTCACATTGCCGGCTCGACCTACGAAGCCCAGGAGGCGGTCGGCTATCAGATTGCCCTGCAGGTGAAGGAATACCTGAAGCACGGCGTCATCCAGAATGCGGTGAACGTGCCCTCGGTCTCGCACGATGAATATCTCGAACTGCAGCCTTACATCGTGCTGGCGGAGCGGCTGGGTTCATTCCTGGCGCAAGTGAGCGAGGGAACGCTGGAAGAAATTTCCCTGCGCTACACCGGACACATGGCGGAATCGAAGACCGACCTGATCCGCAACGCCGCGGTCAAAGGCATCCTGAATGAAGCGCTGGAGGAGAAGGCCAACCTGGTGAACGCGGAGGCGATCGCATCGGCCCGCGGCCTGCGCATCCACGAGTCGCGCAAACCACACAGTTCCAGCGGAGGCTCGGGCAGCGTGCTCTCGGTGCTGCTCAGGACGGCAGCGGGAGAACACCTGGTCAAGGGCGCAGTCCTGCACAAGGACAGGCCGCGACTGCTGCATGTGGATGGGATTGACGTGGAAGCCCCGCTCGAGCGCAACCTCATTTACCTGCGCAACCGCGACGTTCCCGGAGTGATCGGGAAGGTAGGCACGATTCTGGGCAAGCACAAGATCAATATCGCCGACTTCTCGCTGGGACGCCGGGTGGGCAACGCCAAGCCCAATGCTCCCCGGGAAGCGATTGCGGTGGTGCACGTGGACGGAAAAGTGTCTCCAGAAGTACTGGCTGAATTGAGAAGAGTGCCGGCGGTGGAACAGGCCAAAGCAATCCGGCTGTTTTAGGGTGACGGAAAACTAGTAGTGTCATCCTGAGCGAAGCCAGTCCATTCGCTCGCGAATGGACTGGCGGAGTGGAAGGATCCCTGGCATCGCAGGTGCAAGGAATTGTTCCGCGGGATTCTGCGGCGAGACCGTAAAAGGGGTAGGGATCCTTCGACTGCGTAACTGCTTCGCTTCGCGAAGCAGTTACTCCGCTCAGGATGACACGTGAAAAATCAGCGCAGCCAAGCATCCCCGGAAGCCATGACTGGTTCCAACAGGTTACGAACCCAAACGCGCGAGGACAATTGATGTTGAGAAGATGCAGCATCGCAATGGCAGCGATCTTTCTGCTTTCATCCATGGCATGGTCCCAGGCCAACCGTTTTGACGTGAGCCTGGGCGGAGCAGCGGTGTTCAGCAAGCAGTCCACGGGCAACGGCACGGTGCTTACCCCGACCAACTCGGGCGCGGTCCTCGTCACCGGGCGCTACCGGTTTTCCGATCACAGCTCGGTCGAGATCAACTATTCCCATACCGCGAACTCCCAGATCTACTTTGCCGCGCCGTTGACGTATCGTATTCACAGCACCACCGGAGAATACTCTGGGGCTTACGTTTTCAGTTTCCACGAAAGCGCCAAAGTCGAACCGTTCGTTTTTGCAGGCGCGGCCGCGCTGGTTTTTTATCCCAGCTACGACGCCAACTACATCAACGGTGTGCAGACTTTCATTCCGGCCTCGCAGCAAACCAAGCCGGCCTTCCTCTATGGCGGAGGATTCGACTGGCGCATCTTTTCCAGCCTGCCCCTGATTCACCGGTCTTCCCTCTCCAATCACCTGGCCCTGCGCCTGCAGTATCGCGGGCTGGTTTACAAAGCGCCCGATTACAAAATCCAGAACCTGTTCACTGGGGCCCGAGGCCACATGGCAGAGCCTTCGGTCGGAATCGTGGTGAAATTCTAGGGGCAAATCAGCCACGGATTTACGCGGATTCACACGGATGAGGCAAGAGAATCCGAGATTTCGTTATTCCCCACTGGTTACCACAGTGCAACTGTGCGGGTACTTTGCGCACTTTGCGGCGCTTCATGGCGTCCTTTGCGGTAAAGAGCGGTAAAGAGTTTGAACTCGCCTGAATCATTCAAAAATCAACCGCAAAGTTCGCCAAGAAGGCCCGCAAAGGACGCAAAGAGTACTGCATGAGGCCACAAAGATTTCGATCCGTGGAGTGAAAATCCGTGGCTAGGAATTTAAGGCTTGCTTGCGGAGCTTGCGGCTTTCTGCCAGCAACGCCATGGAGTGCATCAGGTTTTGCAGAGTGACGATACCTACCAGGCGCTGATCTTCGACTACGGGAATGATGCTCAGGTTTTTCGTGGTGAGTTTGCGAAAGGCTGACGCCAGGGATTCGCCTCTCTGGGCCACGTCAAAAATACGGTTCATCACCGCCTGAACATAGCCGTTGCCTTCAGCCCGCAGCGCTTCCAGTATTTTCTGCTTCGAAATCACTCCCACCATGTCGCTGCCGCGGATCACGGGGAAATCGTCCTGCAGGCAGTGCACCGCTTTTTCCAGCGCGTCTTCGAGCGTGTCGGCGGGAGAGAGCGTGGCAAAATCGGTGAGCATCACGTCTTCCAGGTGCACTTTCTCCAGTACTGACTGAAAAACGGCGGAGCGCTCTTCCATCTGCGACGCGATGAACAGGAATAGTCCAACCAGCGTCAGCCAGTAGTTGGACAAAAGCATGCCGCCCAGGATGAACATAGTGGCAAAGGCCTGGCCGATCGATACCGCGCGGCGCGTGGCCTGGATCGGGTCCATGTGGCGGCTGAAGAGCGCCCGCAACACCCGCCCGCCATCCATGGGATAGGCGGGTAGCAAGTTGCATCCGGCGATATAAAGATTGACCCACACCAGGCTGCGGGGAAGATTGCCGGAGCGCATGAAAGGCCAGCTCCAGAGGTCGAAATGGGGAGCGATGGCAACAATAACGCAGCCCGAGATCAAAGCCAGCAGCAGGTTGGCCAGCGGTCCTGCCATGGCGATGCGAATGTCCCGCTTCCAGGGAACGAGTTTGGTGTCGGCTGCGGGCTGGCTGTCGTCCACTTGCGTGACTCCGCCGATGGGCAGCAGGATGATGGACTTCACTCGAACTCCCGCGCGTCTGGCCACCAGGGCATGACCGAACTCATGGGCCAGGACGCAGGCGAAGATGATGCCGACCAGGGCCAGGCCCCGCCCCTCGTTGGCGGTGCGATGGGCGGTGTATTCCGTGCCCCACACAAACAGCGGCATCAGGAAAAAGGTCCAGTGGATGCGCAGTTCAACGCCAAACACCCGGCCTGCCGAAATGGACCAACTTCTCATGAGAAACCTGCCGCCTCTTTCCCTAACGCTATTCTATATAGTTTAGACAACGGATTGGAGCGGGGAGTTGCAATTTCAGCATATCCAAGGTAATGGGAAGGCCGGGCGCGGGCGGGGCGGCGCGGCGCCAGGCCAGGCGGCATCATGAGAGTGATTGCGGGAAAATTTCGCAGCCGCCCCTTGCACTCGTTGCGCGGGATGGACCTGCGCCCCACCGCCGACCGGCTGCGCGAGACCCTGTTCAATGTGCTGGGCGCGGGAAACGCGGCGGCGTTCGAGGGCAAGGTCTGGTTCGACCTTTGTGCCGGAACCGGCGCGGTCGGCATCGAAGCCTTGAGCCGGGGCGCGGCCAAAGTTTACTTTGCAGAATCCTCGACCTCCGCCGTCACCCTGATCCGGCGCAATCTCGACTCGCTGAAAGTGGAGTCGGGCGTCGAGGTGTTGAAGGAAGACGCCGCTCGCGCTCTGCGCCAGCTGGAAGCGAGGAACATCACGGCGGACTTCGTCTTTCTCGATCCTCCCTATCGCCTGGAGAAGATCTATGCTCAGGTGCTCCAGACGCTCTCGCAGTCCACTCTGCTGGCGCCGGATGCGGTAGTCGTCGCCGAGCATGACAAACGATTCGATCCCGGCAACGGTTTTGCGCCTCTGCTCCGCTATCGCAAGCTGGAGCAGGGGGACGCGGGGTTGAGTTTCTACAGGCAGAAGTAACAGATTGACGTATTTTCGAATTGCCGGATTGCCGGATTGACGGATTGACGAACTGGAAAATCAGCAAGACCTCAGATTCGACAATCCGTAAATCCGGTAATCCGTAAATTACGACACCGTCGCCTGGTGCACCCGGCCGAGCCTCCGCCCGATGAAGCGGACCGATTCCACCCCGATGTTGACCACGTTCACGACGGCGGCAATCATCAGGCCCAGATGGACTCCGGTGTTGATGCCCTTCGCCAGGGTTTGCAGTTGTGCAGCGCTAGCGTCCGCGGGCACAAACAACTCGGGAGCGTTGAGCAGGAAATAGAGAACGACCAGACCGAGCGCGCTCATGACCAGGCGCGACACGCTTCTACCCTGGACCCACTGCGGCCATATCAGCATGGCAGTCGTGAGCGATATATCCACCAGCACCATCACCACAAACAGGGGATAGATGGTTTGCCACACTGCGCCAAAGCGGAGGAAGGCAATGCCCGGGCCGAGGATGAGGTACTGATAGTGCAGCCCGGCCAGCCACCAAACGCTGAAAATGGTCTGCACCAGGAGCTGCGCGATCAGCTCGAAACGCGACTTGCGCGGACTGTGCTTCACCAGCGGCGGCAGCTTGCGCGGGTCCCAGGTGTCCTTCAGCCCGAGCCGCGCGCCAAAGAACTCCAGGGCGGAGAAGACCAGAGTGATCCAGGCAAAGGTCATCAACGCGACGCTGGGATAGCGGAACAACACTCCCAGGCTCTCCATGAAAGTCTTGCCGGCGGCAGCGGTCGCAATACTGGCGACCACCAGTACCAGAAACGCGAGGCCCAGCGAGGCCTTCAATACCTTCCAGTAGATGGGAAACATAGTCGATCCAATCATGTATTGCTGCTTGCGATAGCGGCTGGCCAGGCGCATGGGGCTGCCCAGCTTCTTCAGCAGCTCCACCTGCTCGTCCTCACTCAGGGGGTGACCAAGCTCCGCCTCCTTCTCCTCGATCTGGGAGAGGATGTTGTCACGCAATTCCTTGATGATGTCGTCGCGCTGTTCCTGGGGAAGCGCGAACTTTACCGCCTGCAGATACCGTTCGATCAATTCCATATCATGCTCCTTGGAAACTATAAAAATGCGATTCCAGCGGCGCCCGTGGCGCTCAAAAACCCAACCAGCAAACCTTAGAGAATCCCGTCCAGCGACGCGTTGATGTTCTTCCACTCGGCGGAGAGTTGTTTCAGGATCAGCTTGCCCTCGGCGGACAGGTGGTAGAAACGTTTATTGCGCTTCTCTTCCTCGCGCCACTCGCTGACCAGCAGACCCTTGGCTCTCCAGCCGGCGCAGCAGCGGATACAACGTGCCTTCATCGATCTCCATGCCCTGCTCGGAAAGTGCTTTGCGCAGGGTGTAGCCATAGCGTTCGTCCCGCAGTTCAGCCAGCACCGCCAGAATCAGGCAACCCCGCCTGAGCTCAAGCCGCAGGTTTTCGAGGACTTCGCTGTTGGCCGACCCTTCTACCGTGTGCTGCATAGTGTATGGCATACACTGTATGCCATACAGTACTTGCTGTCAAGAAATTTTAGGAGATGGAACCAAGGAGGCCACAACCGCAGTATCGCGGGAATGCACGAGCGCGGCGCTCGCGCCAGCATGACAACACAAGTAGCTGAAATCGCGTCTCTTATCCTCGCCGCGCTTCGGTAAGGAATTCTAGTTACGAAAGTTTGGTCAGAAATAGCGCAAGTTGTTGTTTTAGAACACCTTAGCTGTTATCAATAAGCTCAGATTCCAGCATGTACTAAACCGGGAATCCTATCGGAGGGACGTGGGTAGCGGCTCTCAGCGGTGGAGAGAACTGACCTTGGGCGCCAAGGTGTTTATCAGCCTTGTCGTCATGGCGGGGACGTGTGTGCTGATGTACGGCGCGGTACGGCCCACCAGCAAGAATATCGCCCAGTTCATCTGCTACCTGCTGATCGCGATTCTGGCCGCCCGGCTCAAGGTGCGCTTGCCGGGGATTACCGGCACGATGTCAGTGAACTTTCTGTTCATCCTGCTGGGCATACTGGAATTGGGCTTTGCCGAGACTCTGGCTTTGGCGACTGGCGCCATCCTTGTCCAGTGCTTCTATCGCGACCGCCCCAGCCCGCTGCAGGTCACGTTCAATCTGTCGGCCAGCGCCATTTCAATCGCCGTAGCCTACAACGTTTACCACCTGGCGATCTCCGGGGCACAGGTGAAGAGCCATCCCCTGCTGCTGGGATTGGCGGCTATCTCTTACTTCGCAGCCAACACCGGCTCGATCGCAGCCGTGATCGCGCTCACCGAACAAAGGTCCATCCGAACCCTGTGGGTGGAATGCTACTTCTGGTCGTTCCCTTATTACCTGGTGGGCGCCGCCTTCGCCGGCATGATCGGCTGGTTCAACCGCGAGTTCGGATGGGAAACCTCGCTGCTGATCGTTCCCATCATTTACCTGATCTACCGGTCCTATCGCCTGTATCTGGGGAAACTGGAAGACGAAAAACGCCACGTGGAAGAAATGGCGACTCTGCACCTGCGCACCATCGAGGCCCTGGCGCTGGCCATCGAGGCCAAGGACCACACTACGCACGATCACCTGCAACGGGTGCGGGTGTATGCCATCGAGGTGGCCAAGGAACTGCACGTCACCCCGGGCGAAATGGAAGCGCTGCACGCGGCAGCGCTGTTGCATGACATTGGCAAGCTGGCCGTGCCCGAGCACATCATTTCAAAACCTGGGCGCCTTACTCCGGAAGAATTTGAAAAGATGAAAATCCACCCTCTGGTGGGGGCGGAGATCCTGGAACGGGTCCGCTTTCCCTACCCGGTGGTGCCGATTGTCCGGGCCCATCACGAAAAGTGGGACGGATCGGGCTATCCCTTCGGGCTGAAGGGTGAAGAGATTCCGATTGGGGCGCGCATTCTTTCTTCCGTGGACTTTCTCGACGCCATGGCATCGGACCGGCAATACCGGCGGGCGCTGCCGTTGGAAGAGGTCATGAAGCGGCTGTCGGCGGAGTCGGGAAAGTCATTCGATCCCAAAGTCGTGAGCGTTCTCGAGAGACGCTACCGTCAGCTGGAGAAGCTGGTTGAATCCACCTTCAGGCGCGAACCCGTGACACCGCTCTCCACCGAAATGAAAGTGGAAGCGGGAGCGGCGCCGGCGGCTGGCTTTGAAGACATCACGGTCAAGGACGCCCCCGGCCAGGAAGCTACGTTCCTGTCGTCCATCGCGGCGGCGCGGCAGGAAGCGCAGACACTGTTTGAACTGAGCCAGGACCTGGGCGCGTCACTCAGCCTGGACGAAACCCTGTCGGTGTTCTCAGTGAAGCTCAGACGGCTGGTGCCGTACGATGCCATCGCGATCTATGTAAAGCGGGACGCGGAACTGGTTCCGAAGCATGTGAGCGGGGACAACCACCGCCTGTTCTCGTCGCTGCGCATTCCGTGGGGCAGCGGCCTCTCCGGCTGGGTGGCCCAGAACCGAAAACCGATCATCAATGGCAACCCCTCGGTGGAACCGGGGTATCTCAACGATCCCACGAAATTCAGCACTCTGCGCTCCGCGCTGGCGATTCCTCTGGAAGGACTGGCCGGCGTGGTCGGCGTGCTGGCGCTCTATCACGCGGAAACCGACGCCTTCACTTCCGACCACTTGCGCATCCTGCTGGCCATCAGCTCGAAGATGGCGCTGGCCATCGAAAACGCCGTGAAGTTCGAGCAAGCCGAGAGCTCCGCAGTCACTGACTACCTTACCGGACTGCCCAATGCCCGCTCGCTGTTCCTGCAACTGGATCGCGAACTGGCCCGCTGCAAGCGCGACACCACATCCCTGGTCGTCATGGTCAGCGATATGGACGGCTTCAAGCAGATCAATGACCGCTTCGGCCACCTGGAAGGCAATCGCGTGCTTCGCCTGTTCGCACAGGCATTAAAAGAGAGCTGCCGCGAGTACGACTATGTGGCCCGCATGGGCGGAGACGAATTTGTGGTGGTGGCCCCGGGCCTGACCGCGGATGCCGCAGCCAAGAAGGCGGAGAGCCTGCGTGAACTGGCGCGGCTGGCCGGCCAGGAAGTTTGCAGCGAGGACATCCTTTCCTTGAGCGTGGGCCAGGCCCTGTACCCGGAAGACGGAAAGGATGCGGAAGCGCTGCTGGCCGAAGCCGACCGCCGCATGTACATCGAAAAGCAGAAACAGCCTTCGCGCAAGAACCGCCGCTTGTATCCCCGCATGAAGTGCCGGGTCACGATCGAGTTGCGGCCGCAGGAAGGGGATGTGCCCATCCTGGGCAACCTGATCGACGTCAGCCTGGGCGGTTGCTACGTGGAAACCAGCACGCTCATGCCCGCCGGCTCCAAATTGAAAGTGATTTTCTCGATTGACGACGGCAGGCTGCAGGCTTCAGGGTTCGTAGTGCGCATCGATCCCGGATCAGGCATTGCCATCCAGTTCAATGACATGAACCGCGAAGACCGGGACAAGATGCACAAGGTGCTGGAGTTCGTGCACAACAGCACGATGTTTTACGACAACCGGTATTTCTCCAAGCTGATGAAGTCCTAGGCGGTTCTGGCTCGCGGTTTGTTTTCGCGCCCCTATGCCGCCACCGCCCCCGTGTGGCGCTCCAGGAACTGCAGGGTCTTCCGGTTGAACTCTTCGACCTGTTGGTAGATCGGCGCGTGCGCACTCTCTTCAAAGATCAGCAGCTCGGAATTGCGAATACCACCGTTCATCCGCTCTGCGAACCGAGTGGACGTCACCATGTCGTAACGTCCGAATGTTATCTGCGTCGGCGCTGTAATCCTGGCAAGCTGCGCCTCCGCGTCATGCGTCAACACGGCATTCGACTGCTGCATGAAAGCCGCAACAGACTGCGCCGGCCGGCTCAGAACAAAGTCCGCCAGCGACTGGATGTAGTCCGGCTTGGCGGCATATAGCTCGGGTGTAAAGCACCAGGGGAAGATGGCGTGAATGGTCATCTGGGGAACACTCTCCAGCGCTTTTGCCGCTATCTGGAAGCCTTCAATCACAGTCTTGATGAAAGGGTCCGTCTTGGGCCAGCCGCTATGCAGCGACAACGACTGAACTCTGTCGGGATACTTCGCCGCGAGCCACATGCCGGTCGCCGCGCCCAGAGACAGACCCGAGACATGCGCCTTTTGAACCCCCACCGCTTGCATGAAAGCAGCAACATCGTCCGCGAGAACCTCGGTGGAATAGGCGCCTTCGGGTTTGTCGGTTTCACCGGTCCCGCGCAGGTCGAGCGAGAAGCAGGTAAAGCGCTTGGCATACTCTGCCACCTGAAAGGCGTAACAGGCGTGGTCGGCGGACAAGAAAGGAAGGAGAATGAGCGGCTCTCCGCTTCCTTGTTGTTCATAGTTCATGGTCAAGTTGTTGGCTTTGACTTTCGGCATGGCGGTCCTCCGTTTGTACTCCGTCTCACCCCATGCCCCATTCCAGGCTCGGCTGGAAAGAGATGGGTGATCCTGAACCGGGCCCAGTTCCGCACGCAACCCCATTATTGCCGCCTCGGAACGCTTGTCAAGAGTTGCGCTCGGGTAGGCGTGCCGCGTTTTCCGCAGATCTCGTCCCGCGCGGGCTCCCCGTGGACCGTCCAGCGGGCCGGGTTGTACCAGGGTGAATTTGGATTGTTGACCTGAGGTCGATGACAAGAAAACTCTCGTCCCTCCGGCCCGCCTGCCGTACTCCCGGGATTCGGCCAGCGCTCGCCGTCGCGATGCATGAGAGTTACCGATGGTAGTATTTATCGCTGGGACGGCATAAACGCGACTGAAGGTTAATGTGGCAAGCGCATCCATTCCGAAAGACAAAGCGTCGGCTCGCATCGCTGTGGTTGAGCAGCACGTTCGGCTGGAAAACGAGCATGATCTCGAAGGTGTTCTACGCACCTTCGGCGATTCCGCACGGTACGATGATGAGCCCTGGGAGGAACACTATAAGGGCCGCGACGGTGTCCGTCAGTTTTACCAGCAGCTGATGAAGGCTTTGCCTGACCTCGCAATTGAAGTACAGCGCCGGCATGTCGCGGACGATGCGATTCTGCTTGAAGTCATCATTCGCGGTACGCACCTCGGCGGCTGGCGTGGCCTTCCGGCGACGGGACGGCGAGTTGAGTTCCCGCTCTGCGGCGTGTACACCTTCGACGCCGAGGACCGTCTGGCCGGAGAAAAAATCTATTACGACCGCGGCACAGTGCTGCGGCAACTCGGCGTTTTCCACGAACCGCAAAGCGCTTTGGGACAGATCTCGGTTCTGGCGACTCATCCCATCACGATCGCGCGTGCTCTCGGCGAGGAAGCTCCTGCGCAGATGATACTTTCATGCGCGAGAATTTCGGCTCTTCCGCCCAGAACTACGTAGGGGCGGGTGCAGCCCGGCCAGGGTGTTTTCCGCCTCACCATTCAAAACCTTGGCGAGCTACGCTCGCCTGCCCGGGTCCTGAGCGAAGTCGATGGAGGGCATCAGGGCCTACGTGGGCGGGATGTGCCGATTGCCTGTCGGTGCAGAAGACGCATTGTGGCGACAGCCCGCGGTCTTACCACACCCGGCAGGCATTCACCGGCATCATGGGCTGACCGGCCTTGCAGCCGAACGCTTTGCCGAACTCCGGCATGTTCTGCACCACGCCGTTCACGCGGAACTGCCGGGGTGAGTGCGGATCGGTCTGCACTTGCAGACGCAGTTGTTCGGGGCGGGTGTTGCCGCACCAGCTTTGTCCGTGTCCCAGGAAGAATTGCTGGATCGGCGTATATCCGTCTTCCTTCTTATTCAGGTTGATGTTCTTCCGCTTCGCATCGGCCAGAAGCGCGATGTAGGCGAGGCGCAAGCCGCCGTTGTCGGCGGTGTTCTCGCCCAGAGTCAGCTTGCCGTTTACCTTGGCGTCATCGACCGCGACAAAGTTGCCGTACTCCTTCACTTCGCAGTCCGCTTTCTCGTCAAAGTGTTTGCCATCCTCGGCAGTCCACCAGTCTTCCAGGTTTCCGTTGGCATCGAATTGCCGGCCCTGATCGTCGAAGCCATGGGTAAGTTCGTGTCCCACGATGCCGCCAATGTGGCCGTAATTCGTCGCGTCCGAGGCGTGACTGTCATATAGCGGGGGTTGCAGGATGCCGGCCGGGAAATTGATGTCATTCATGCTGGGGTCGTAGTATGCATCAACCGTTGCCGGGGTGATGAACCACTCCCCGCGATTGACCGGCTTGCCGATTTTAGCCAGTTGGCGCCGGGCCTCAAACTCAGTGGCGCGCTGCGCATTCCCGAAAGCATCGTCCCGCGCGATGGTCAGAGTGGAGTAGTCCCGCCAGTGGTCGGGATATCCGATCTTGTCGGCCACGGCGCGCAGCTTTTCCTTGGCGCGCACTTTGGTTGCCGAGCTCATCCAGTCCAGGGTGTCGATGTCCTGGTCCATCGCCGCCTCGATGTCCTTCACCATTTGCACCGTGGCCTGTTTGTTGGCGGGAGGAAATTCCTGCGCCACATAGACCTGGCCCAGGGCTTCACCCAGCGCCCCGTCAGTGGCCTGCACGCAGCGCTTGTAGCGGGCCCTCTGTTCCGGCTGGCCGCGCAACTTGCGGCCGTAGAAATCGAAGCGTTCATCGTCGAGCGCCCGGGGCAGCACGTAGCCCGGGGTGGATAGAATCAGCTGCCAGCGTAAATAAGTCTTGATCGTATCCAGATCGGTGGAGGCGAGCAGGGCATTCAGTCCCTTGAAGAAGTCGGGATTGGTGACGTTCAGTTCGGTGATCGGGGGCGCCCCGGACGCGGCCAGAAAGCGGTCCCAGGCCAGGCCCGGAGCCAGAGCTGCAAACTCGGACACCGGCATCAGGTGGTAAACCTTGTTGGGATCGCGTCGCGACGTGATGTCCATGGAAACCTTGGCCAGCGCGGTTTCCAGCTGCATGATGGCTGTGGCATCGCTGGCGGCTTTGTCTTCCGGCTCGCCCACCAGCTTCAGCATATTGGCGATGTGCTGCACGTACTGGGTGCGGGTCTTCTCGGCTGCGTCTCCGGTACGGAAATAATAATCGCGTTCCGGCAGGCCCAGGCCACCCTGATCCGCCACGGCAATCTGCTTCCGGGCATCCTTGAAGTCCTGCTGTTCGCCAAAGCTCATGAATGCGTTGGCGGCGATCAACTGGAAGCGGGCGAGCAGTTCGGGCAACTCGTCTTTACTTTTGAGCGCGGCAATGCGATCGAACTCCGGCTGCAGCGGTTTCAGCCCCTTCTGGTTGATCGCGTCCACATCCATGCAGGCGGCGTAAGAGTCGCCGATTTTCTGTTCATTCGGAGTGCGGCCGGCGCCGCCCGCGGCGGCCTTTTCCAGCATGGTGTGCAGGATGTATTCGGTGTAATCGGCAATCATGGCGCCGGTGCCGTAAGCGGAACGATCGTTAGGAATCGGGTACAGCCTGGAAAAATTGCCGCAGGCATATTTGAAGAAATCGGTGCAGGGATCGGCGGTGGTGTCGATCAGCCGCTTGTCCAGTCCGGGCAAACGCACGGGAGGCGTTCCCGCCTCAGCCTTTCCGTTGGCCGGCATTTGCGCCAGGGACGCGGTACATAGAGCCGTCGCGATAACGAGCGCAGCTATCGATTGCTTTGTCATTTGTTTTTCCTTTGAGATTCCACGAGCACGCAGACAGGCTGACCCTTCCATTCGACGGGCATGGCAGGAATTTGTGAGCAGGTCGAGTCAGGATATTACCGGAGTCAACGTCAAACCCTTTAACCGCAAAGGGCGCCAAGACACCGCAAAGGTCGCAAAGAAAACCTGAACACCTTACCTTCCGCCCATCAGCAGCTTGGCGATGGTGGCCAGCTGCATGTTGGAGGTGCCTTCGTAGATCTTGCCGATCTTGGAATCGCGCCAGTACTTCTCCACCGGATAGTCCTTGGTAAAGCCGTAGCCGCCGTAAATTTCGATGGCCAGCGAGGTCACGCGCTCCGCCACCTGCGAGCAGAAGAGTTTGGTCATGGCCGCTTCCTTGACGAAGGGCATGCCGGCATCTTTCATGCGCGCCGCGTTGTACACCATCAGCCGGGCCGCCTCGATTTCGGTGGCCATCTGCGCAATCTGGAACTGGATGCCCTGAAAGTCGCTGATGGGTTTGCCGAACTGTTTGCGCTCCTGCGCATATTTGGCCGCATACTCCCAGGCGCCGCGGGCCACTCCGGCCATCTGCGCCCCGATTCCGATGCGGCCCTCGTTCAGGGTCTCAATCGCGATCTTGTAGCCTTTGCCCACTTCGCCCAGCACGTTGGATTTCGGCACCTGGCAATCTTCAAGAATCAGCTCGCAGGTGGATGAAGCGCGAATCCCCAGCTTGTCTTCTTTTTTGCCCACGGTGAAGCCGGGGAAACTCTTTCTCGATGAGGAACGCGGTGATTCCCTTGTACCCGGCCGCGGGATCGACCGTGGCAAACAGCACAAAGAGCCCGGCTTCCTTGCCATTGGTGATCCACAGTTTGCGGCCATTAAGGACGTAGTCGCTGCCCTTGAGCGTGGCCCGGGTCTGCAGGGCGAAGGCATCCGATCCCGAACCGGCCTCGCTGAGGGCGTAGGCGCCGCAGGTATCGGCTGCCATGCGCGGCAGGAAGCGTTTCTTCTGCTCCTCGCTGCCCCAGCGCAGCAGGGCATTGTTGACCAGCGTGTTCTGCACGTCCACCACGACGCCGGCGGACGCATCCACCCGCGACATTTCCTCGACCGCCAGGATGGCCTCGAAGAATTTGCCGCCGCCGCCGCCATACTGCTCGGGAATCTCGATGCCCATCAAGCCGAGCTGAAAAAACTGGTGAATCAGGTCCTTGTCGAAGACGCCCTTTTCATCCATCTCTTTGACCAGAGGACGGAGTTTCTCGTCCGCAAACTGGCGGATGTTGTCGCGAAACATGACTTCGTCTTCGGTGAAGGACAGTCAGGGGAGTGGGAGGCGGAAGCTGCAGAGTGGCGTCAGGCATGAAAGCACCTTCAAGACACAGAGTGGAAGGCTAAGAATTCTAGCAACTTGTAGCGACCGGCGACTCGCTGCGTTGATGGAGGCAAGGGCGTCTCGCCCGTCCAACCGGGCAGGGACGCCCGGCCTCCATCTAAGCCGTTACTGCTTCCCGCCCTGCACGAGTTTGAGTCCGTCGGCTTGCAGGATGCGCTGGATCTGGTTGCGGGCGTGAACCGCCCAGGGGCCAACCGTGTCCAGCTTCACATAAGCGCGCCAGTGTTTGAGGGCTTTGCGCGGTTCCTTGATTTTTTCGTAAGCCAGGGCCAGGTTGTAATGGGCGTCGGCGTAAGTAGGCGCCAGCCGCAGGGCGGTGCTGTAAGTCTGGATGGCTTCCGCCACCCGGCCGGTTTCGTCCAGCACGTTGCCCAGATCGAAGTAAGCCAGGGCGTAGCGCGGATCCACCTCGATGGCATGGCGGTAATGCTTTTCCGCCAGCGCGTACTCCTGCCGGTTGTAGTGCAGCGTGCCCAGGTTGATATGCGCAGCGGCGTGATCGGGATCGATTTCGAGCACCTGCTGGTACATTTCAATGGCCTGCGCCTGATGGTTGGGGTCTTCCTCCAGGGCGATGCCGCGGGCAAACAACTCAGCCGCATCGGTTGGCGCAGCTTCCCTGCGACTGGAGATGGGAGTACTGGCCACGAGCCGCTGTCCGGGAGTGAAGTCGAACATGAACTGCCCGGCGATGGGTTCGACCACTTTGCCCTGGTGACGGAAGGCGATGCGGTGACCGGTGGTAAAGGCCCCGGCTTCGAGCAGCGGATTTTCCATCCCCGCAACCTGCTTCAGCATGGCTTCCAGCGATTGCCGGATCACCGCGGGCCGCACCTTGCGGGCGCACAGGTCGCGTACTTTCTTGATTTGCAGGAGTTCGAAAAACGTATAGCTCTCGGCAGCGGCAACGAGCCCGGCCTTTTCCCAGGCTGCCAACTGGCGCGCCGTGACCCGCAGAATGCGAAGCAGATCCGCTTGAGTGTATCGATACACGATGGTTATTGAACTCTTGCCATATTATCGGAAAGGTTACTCCCAGTTGGCAAGTGCAAAGTCGCCCAAAAGGGAATCTCAGCTGACAACTTGCCCAATTCGGAGTGCAATGTGAGCGGAAAACTTCGCGCACCAGGAAGAACCTGGAGCCGACTAGCGGACTTGAGCGATGACCTGCCCATCACGAATCGTCAAGTTCGGCGGCGGCCCATGTGGCCCCAGCTACGACGAATGCCCAGCGAACTAGGGTAAGAGTAAGATCTTTTAGCGCATTCCCATCTTCCGTAGGCCCCACAACTATTCTCCCTCGCTGGGGTTTGATTCGTTTAGACCCCGAGATATTTTGGTTTCTCAAGCTTTGAATGACGGATGAGGGGATGTCATCAGGAACCTGAGCTAACTGGTGGGCCCATCAAACCGCCTGCAGCAACCGTCTCCAGGAACCGTCCGGCGGCTCCAGTCGTTTCAACTCTGGCATGGATGACGGTTGTGGCATTCATGTTTTGTTCATCCATGGAGTAGTTTTTCTATGAAGTACAGCCGTGTCTCCCTCCCGCTGGATATTTCCCTTTTGATCGGACTTCTGGGCGCACTGGTCGCTTGTGGGGGTTCAGCGGCGCAGCCAGCGCCCTCCTCGCCCGGCGGTTCCGGTCCGGCAGTCACGACCACGCTGCAGGCGGAGACCGGTAACAACACGAGTGCGGCCGATTCGTTCATAGCACAGACAAACGGAAATGCAGGCGCCGGCAATGTCAGCAAGTTGCCGCTTCGGTCCCTGCTGTACAGCGGCTCCAGCACTCGAATCTATGCGACCTGGCTGGGCTGGTTCGGCAAGGCCGCCCACATGAACGTTGGCTACAATTCGGCCGATGCCGGGCAGGTGCATCGCCAGGTGGTGGACATGATCAGCCGCGGCATACAGGGCGCTATTGCGGCCTGGTATGGCCCGGCGAATACCACCATCGACGCGGCCACGATGTTGCTCAAAAGCGAGGCTGAAGCCCATGCTGGCCAATTCCAATTTGCCATCATGGAAGATGTAGGAGCGTTAGGCACGGCAGCCGCGGGCAACGGATGCGATGTGACCGATCAACTCATATCCGACTTGACCTACGTCGCGACGCAATATGAATCATCGCCGGCGTACATGCAAATGAACGGCCGGCCCGTCATTTTCTTTTTCGGGGTGGACGCTTACTACATTGACTGGAGCCGGGTGATTTCCTCGATCCCGGGTAATCCATTGTTGATTTTTCAGGGGGCAAAAGGGTTAAGCCATACTTCCTCTGACGGTGGATTTTCATGGGTCAACGTCGATGCAAGCAACCCGTTCGACCTCAATCTGGCGTCCCAGGGCGCCTTCTATGAAGCAGCCCAGCAGAAGACGGGAAGCGTCGCATTCGGTTCCGTCTATAAAGGCTTCAATGACACGCTGGCCACATGGGGAACGAACCGCGTCACCAACCAGCAATGTGGCCAGGCCTGGCAGCAAACTTTCAGCGAGGCAGGCAAGTTTTACTCCAGTAGCGAACAACTCCCCGCCATACAGATTGCCACCTGGAACGACTACGAGGAGGGAACGGCAATTGAACCCGGCATTGACAACTGCATTTATCTGGCGCCTTCGCAGTCGGGCACGACGATCCATTGGAGCGTCAACGGTGGAGCGGAGAACACGATTGATCACTACACCGTATTCCTCAGCACCGATGGCGCCAACCTGGCGAATCTGGGCGATGTGCCCACCGGGACGCACACATTCGATCTGGGCCCGCTGAAACTTCCCGACAGCACTTATCTCGTGTACATCAAAGCAACCGGCGCACCCAGTTTCCAGAATAAAATGTCACCGGCGATGGCCTACCATCCC
Source organism: Terriglobia bacterium (assembly GCA_963699935.1). Classification (GTDB taxonomy): domain Bacteria; phylum Acidobacteriota; class Terriglobia; order Terriglobales; family Acidobacteriaceae; genus JAIQFF01. The sequence goes on along the minus strand of CAVOVU010000002.1, from coordinate 360,076 downwards.
GGTGACCAGCCGCCTGACGTCGCGCTTAGTATCTCGCAAACCGGGCCGCTGGCGTACGCAGCCACGGTTGCAGCGTCCTCCGGCACGATCGCCCACTCGGCGATCGACTTTGGCGACGGCACGGTCATTACCGGGCTGTCCGCTTCGCACTCGTATCAGACGGTGGGCACATACCTCATCACCGCCTCCGCGTATGATGCGGCCGGTGCCTCGGCGGTCGTGGTGCAACAGATTTCAGTGAAACCGTCGGCAGGGGGCATCACTGTCCTCTCTCCCGGCGCCGGTTCGACGGTAAATTGGCCAACCATGCTGGTGGCCTCCGCCAATCCCGGAACTCCGGTTTCCGTAATGCGGGTGCTGATCGATGGTCAGGAGGGGTATGCGACCAATGGCGACACGCTGAATACTGCCATCAAAATCTTTACCGGAAGCCATCAGATTTCCGTGCAATCGTTCGACCAGGCAGGAAACCAAACCGCCAGCACCTCGTTCAACGTGCTGGCGGAGCCCGACGACCTTCCCCCGGTAGCCAGAATCGCAGTACAGCCCATGCCCAACATCTCGCGGACGACCGTTCTCGGGTGCACCGCCACGTCTTCGGATCCTGACGGGTTTCTGATCAGCCGGCAGATGCAGTACTCCGACGGGAGCCATTTCTCCACTCCGGCGGCGCTGGAGACTTTTCCCGCCATCGGCAGTTACACAGCGACCGTGACAGTGATGGATCAGTTTGGCGCAACCGACACCACATCCACAACCTTCAGTGTGGACGCGAACGGCAAAACAGCAGTGGTGCGATCTGTGCCTCTGCCGCAAACCGCGCACCCGGCCCAGCAACGCCCGCTGCAGCCCATCGACCTGCCATAACGGTCACATGACTCGTACCTTGGCCCGCAGAGATGCGGGTTTTTTCAAACTTGACGCGACCATCAACTCAGAACCGGATAGCTCGTCGTCGTTCCGCCAGAAGCGACAAACTGATTTGAAGGATTGAAGTTAGGCTGGAGCCGACGAGCGGACTTGAACCGCTGACCTGCCGATTACGAATCGGCTGCTCTACCAACTGAGCTACGTCGGCTTGCTCTCGATTCTAACAAAGGCCGGGAGGCAGTCGTCAGTCGTCGGTCTTCAGTCGTCAGGAAATTCAAAATCTCATTCAACCAAGCTCGGCTGTGCTGACGACTGAGGACCGACGACCGACGACTGCTTCCAAATAAAAAGGCCACCCTGGCAAAGGGGCGGCCTCTTCTTTTAGGGAGAATAGTTCCAACGGGGCAAAAATCCGTCAAAACTTTCTGGCGAAATCTTATGAGCCGAAAAAGGGGGGTGTCAAGGAATTTTTGGGAAATAAATATCTTTGGATTCAACAACTTACAAAATAGGTTAACACGTCTGCAGTGCCGGCCATTTTTAAGCTTTGACCGCTTTTGCTCTCCTAAATGGCTTTGATTGATGGGCTTACCTTGGAATCGGCGGCCTCGCCCTGACCCTCGGACAGGTTCAGAGAGATGAAATCGCTGGGGGTTTCGCGGTGCAGCACTCGTTCCGGCAAAATGCGGTTGAAGAAGATCCGGATCCCTCCGAACGCCAGCCCCGCCACGGCTGCAAACACGATCAGAATTCCGCACAACAGAAAAACGTTCAATAGCAAGTTGGCCAGACTGTTTTTCTTGCCCTGATAGGTGTTCTCGTTCCAGGTGACATCAGCTTCGTAGTTCACCGCACTCAAGAGAGCGCGGGCTTCACTCTGCGAAACCGCGCCGGTTGCGATCACTACGATAGGACCGGTGCGCTTCTGGAAACTCGGGCCCGCAATCGCGATCGGACTTCCGGGCTGCGTCGATCCGTTGGCCTGAGTAGCGGCTTCGATCTTGCGCAAATGCTCCGCCGCCAGTTGCGGTGTCGGATAGGCGATCAGCATCAGCGTGGCCACCCCTCCCGAAGTCTGGTAGGCGCCCTGGGCCACTTCCGCGCTGGCGTTGAAGTCCACCAGTTGCGCGGAAAGGGGCGCGTTGATCTTGTCCAGACCCACCGGTCCCATCACGTATTTCGCGGTGTTCTTCACGTAACCTGACTTGGGGAGATATGCCGGCAGGCTGGGCAGATTGCCGGCGTTCCCGGCGGGCAAGGGCAGCGCCTGCGACAGTTCCCGCAGGGACGCGGCGGACATCGCGCTAAGCTTCTCAAACACCGCGTCCACCAGGATGTTGCCGCGATAAAAAAGCACCCGCTCGTTCAGCGACGAACCCAGGTCCGGAATCGACTCCTGACGCATCTGCGGCAGCTTGTAATAGGTGAAAGCGCCGTAAGCGCCGCTGGCGTCGGCGAAACGGATGGCTTTGAGAGCGACCTTGCGTCCGTCTTCGGCGACGTAGGTCCCGGATTCGAAGTCAGTCAGGCCGTATTCCTTAAGCAGGTCAGCGTTGACAGAGTCAGCCACCGCCGGGTCTTTGCTGCTCCGAATCGAGCCCGAGATATGCCATCCGGCAAACTGTGCGGGAAGAATGGAGGAAGGTGCTGCGGCTGGTGCAGGTGGTGTGGCGGGTGTGGCCGCGGGCGGCTCGCCCGCGAAAGCGATGCCCACGCTCAGTGTCAACAAAACAATAACGGAAATGAATCTGCTGACCATAATCAGGCAGGGAGGGGATAGGCCCTGTAATACTTAGACTACAGGCCAAGCCGGAAAGTTTCCATCGGGCAGGTAAAGGGGTCCACGGTTTTCTTTGCGTCCTTTGCGGGTGGTGTTCTTTGCGCACTTTGCGGTCAAAGAGTTTGACCTTGCGGCTGGCCAGGGTGAAAATCTTGAACCGCAAAGGACGCCAAGACTGAGCTACTAGTTCTCGTCTCTATCAATCTTGCTGGCGACTTTGACTCCGCTCAAGCCGCCCACATACTTCGATATTCCCCGGTAGAGCGACTCGGCGATGCGCTGGCGATAGTCGGAAGTCCGCAGCCGGCGCTCGTCGCCCGGGTTGCTGACGAACGAAATCTCGGCCAGAATCGACGGCATGTTGGCCCCGATCAGCACGATGAACGGCGCCTTCTTGACCCCGCGATCGCGGATGCCGGGACTCTTCGCGGCCAGTCCGCTGTGCAGGGCGCGCTGCACGTTGGAGGCAAACTCGCGCGATTCCTCAATCTTCTCTTTCAATGCGATCTTCTTTACCAGGTCCTGCAGCTCGTGGATGGATTTATCCGAGGCCGCATTTTCGCGCGCCGCCACATCCAGCGCTTCGGCCGACGAGGTGAAGTTCAGGTAATAGGTCTCGACGCCCCGCGCGTCCGGGTCGCGGCTGGAGTTGGCGTGGATTGAAACGAACAGGTCCGCCTGTTCCTGGTTGGCGATCGAAGTGCGAGTTTCCAGGGGAATAAATGTGTCGTCCTTGCGGGTATAAACCACGTCGGCGCCCAGCCGGGCCTGCAGCAGCTTGCCCAGGCGCCGGCCGACATCGAGCACCAGGTCTTTTTCTTCCAGGCCGTGAGGCCCGATGGTTCCGGTATCGTGTCCGCCGTGGCCGGGGTCGATCACGATTTTGCCGATCTTCAATCCCAGGGCGCGGATCAGCGAGCGGTCGCCGTTGGCCGTCGGCGAAGCTTCGCGGGCATCGGGAAAAACCAGGGGCGGTTTGCTCTTGTTCCGGCTGGAGCCTTTGGCCGCCGTAGGCCGGGTCAGCGTAGTCGCGGCCCGGGTTTGCGGCTTGATCTCCGGCGGATCGAGTTTGGCGACCGTGGCCGGGCTGGAGTCGTCGTCATCGTCCGCGTCCACCACTATTTTCTTGGTGCCGGCGTCGCTGCCCACACTGGTCAGTGAGGCGGGCTTCCTGGTGCTGTCCTTCCCTTGCGGCTTGGCTTCCGCGGTCGTCGGTTTGGATGCTCCTGCCGCCGCCTCTTTCACGGGTTTTTCGTCCGCGGATTCCGTGTCCGGGCTGGCCGGACCATTGCCGTTCCCTGCGCCAACCCTCTTCGCCTGACCGTTCCTGGCCTGAGTGTCCGGGTGAATGTCCTTGCTGTGAACGTCAATGATCAGGCGAGGAGGATCGGTGAGCAGGAAGGTGGTGTAGTCGGAACGGTCTTCAACTTCCAGAACGATGCGGGCTTTTCCCGGCTGGAACTGCGCCACCCGGATCTTTTTCAGCAGCCCGTCATCCACCTCAAAAGTCTTGCCCAACAACTCTGAGGTCAGGTTGGTGTCGAGCAGATCAAAAAAGATTCGCTCGGGATTGTCAATGCGCTGGGCGTCGAACTTTATGTCTCTTTCCAGGCCAATAGCGACCCGGGTGTAGCCCGGGTTGGACCAGTGACGGACGCTGGTGACGTGCGCTACCTTCCGGTTCGCGTCTTCCGCGTCAGGCTTGGGTGCTGCATTTTCAGCCGCCGCGGATGCCGGACTCTTGCCGGAGTTCGGCTTCCCGGAGCGCATTTGCGGGGCGCTGGAATCGTCGTCCGAATCGTCCTCATCCTTTGATCGCAAGCCCGCTTGCTGCACCGGTTCGGCCAGCGCCTTCCGGGCCTCGCTCGCCAGATGGTGGTGAGGATAGCGGTGGAGAAATTCCTCGAATACCGGTTTGGCCTGGGCCTGGTCTTTCAGATCATCCTGATAGATCTGGCCCATGGTGAAGAGCGCATCGATGCGGTCGCGGCTGCCGGGGTATTCGCGGCGCAGGAACTTGTACTGGCCGATGGCCGAACGCAGGGCCTTGTCATCGTTAAAGCGCCGGCCCATCTCCGTCAGCAGTTCAGCCACAGCGACTACGCTCGGGTCTGCCTTGGAGCAAGTCGGCGAACCGTAGTACACGCGCCGGTAGGCTGCGATCACGCGCTGGTATTCGTGGCGGCTCTGCTGCGCGGAGGGAAGGTTGTTCAGGGTCTCCCGCATGCGCTCGGCGGTGGCATATTGGGTGCGCGCCCAGGCCTCGGACTTGCCTCGTGCCTGCAGAGGCAGCGCCGGGAGCAACAGCAGGAGCAGGGCCGCACCCAGACGCCTTGCGCGTTGGCTTCGATCGGAGTTCTTCAATTTTCCAGCCTGTTGTCGCCTAAGCCCGTAGTCGCGTGCTCGCGAGAGCGATGTTCCGTTGCTTACCCTGCTACAGATGCCGGTTTCTCAGTCGGTGTTGCTGAAGTTTAAGACGCCCCGGTCATCCCGTGTAACCCGGACAGGCTCGCGCACCGGACTGCCCAGAATGCGGTAGCTGGCATCGCTCCCGCCGTAATAGATCTGGGTGATGCGCTTCACGTAGTTGCGGGTCTCGCGGAAGTGCGGAATGCCCGCGCTTCTCGCCACTGCGCCCGCACCGGCGTTGTAGGCCGCCAGGCTCAGCTTGACGTCGCCACCATAGCTTTCCATCAACCGCTTGAGGTGGCGGACGCCCGCATCCACGTTCTGCTGGGGATCGAACGGGTTGACCACGTTCAGGCTCCGCGCCGTCTGTGGCATCAACTGCATCAGCCCCATCGCCCCGGTGCGGGAGACTGCGTTGGGGTTGAAGTTCGATTCCACCTTGATGACCGCGCGCACCAGACTGGGGTCCACATTGTGCCGGGCCGCAGCCTGATCGATGGCGGCATCGATCTGCTGCTGGGTAAAGGGCTTGCCCCGCACGTAGCTGGAAACATCCTGCGAGTTGCTGACTTCAGCGGCGGCTGAGCGCGCCGCCCGGACATTGGCGGATGGAACTGCCTTCCAGCGGTGGGCAGTGGGACTCCAGTACATCAGCCCGCTGCCTTGGACCGCAGGGGTGGTTGACCGTCTCGGGGCTGCGGGAGCTTCGTCATTGACGTACACTTTGCGTCCCGAGCCGTCAACGCTGGTGGTGATGCTTGCGGCACCGGCCTGCGCCCGCAGATATGGCGTAGAGGTAGTGAAAGAAAGGAAGGTCGCGAGTACGGGGCTTGCCATCAGGGCGATTTGCAGGCGTTTTCGCATAGCCGGGTTTAGTGCTTGCGCGCGGACAAACTAATACCCCGCGCCTACCTACCCGGAACCTGACGGAGAAACATCTACCAGAGTGAAGCAATTATAGGCTGGCGCTGGAGCGGTAGCAATTGCTCAGAAGACCAATAGAACCACCGAAGTAATCCAGCAATTTGCTGAAAATATAGATGTTTACGCCGCTCGCTGGTTACCTTAACAGGGTAGGGAGGCGAGCGTCCCGCTCGTGCTGCGGGGTTCCGGGCGCTGCACGAGCGGGGCGCTCGCGCCTACATCGGTTGCTGTAGTAGGCTGCCTGCTCATGAACGACATCGCTCTGCCGCAACGCGAGGCGCCGGACTCCCTGATGCTTTATGGCTTCTGGTATCGCGCCCTGCCCGGTAAACAGGTAGGCGGGAGCCGTCTACAAAAGGCCATGCTGCTTGAGACTCCGCTGGCCATCGGCCGCGATAGCCAGGGCCGGGCTTTCGCGCTGCACGATGCCTGCCCGCACCGCGGTATGCCGCTTTCCCACGGCCACTTTGACGGCCAGCAGGTGGAGTGCAGCTATCACGGCTGGCGATTCGATGGGCACACCGGACAGTGCAAGCTGATTCCTTCTCTCACCGCGGACCAGAAGCTGAAGATCGATCGCATCTACGCCGGCAGCTATCCCTGCCAGGAGCATGACGACTTCATCTGGGTCTTCATTCCCCAACCGCCGCCGCCCGGCGCCGGATTCACCCGGGCCGATGACGCGCCCATGCCAGCGCCTCGCGTCCCAACCTTCAGCGAGAAGTACAAACTCGCCTACCTGACCGCCGATCTGCCTTGCAGCGTCGATCACGGAATCATCGGGCTGATGGATCCCGCGCATGGGCCGTTCGTCCATCAGGCCTGGTGGTGGCGCAGTCGTGACAGCATTCACGAGAAGCAGAAGAATTTCGAACCCATCCCCAACGGCTTCCGCATGAGCGCGCACACCCCCAGCTCGAACAGCGCGCCCTACAAACTGCTGCGGCTGTATGCCGACGCGGAATCGATCACCACCACCATTGATTTTGTTCTGCCCAACCTGCGGCTGGAGACCATCCGCGCCGGCAAGTACTGGTTCTCGTCACTGACCACGGTGACGCCCATCACCCGCAGCCAATGCCGCATCGATGTGGTGGCGGCGTGGAACATTTTCCGCTGGCTGCCGCTGGGACCGCAGCTGCTCAAGTTTGTGTTCGCGAAGTTTGTGGAACAAGACCGCCAGACCATGGAGAAACAGTCAGAAGGGCTGAAGCACAATCCGCACCTGATGCTGATCGATGACGCCGACCGTCCCGCCAAATGGTATTTCGGACTAAAAGCCGCGCACCTGGAGGCGGCGCGGACCGGCGGCGAGATGAAGCATCCCCTGACAGGCCCCGTCACGCTGAAGTGGAGAAGTTGAATTTGTAGCGCCGGCCTCGGACTCAGTCCGCGACCAGCCAGTCCAGCGCTTCCTCGCGGGTCTTGAAGGTGGGCAACTCTCGCTGCGAAAAAGACTTCATGTGCTCGTAGAAAATTTTGGGTAAGCTGTCCGTTCCCACCCAGGCAGAACGCTTGATATGCGGCCGGTCAATGACCAGCGCGGGCTTGACCCGCTCTACCGCCTTCTTGTCCACCTTCGAGCCCGTGAAGTCGGCCAGCAGCAGCACCGTTCCGCGAGGTTCAGCGGTAACCCGCTCCGGCACCAGATCGGCGAACTTTTCCAGTTCTTCGGCGGAGCAATTGGTGCAATCCACCAGCAGGATCTTCTTGCCCTGGTGGCTGATGAAACGAATGCGGTTTTTCACACGCCCCTCACATGCCCCGGAGTATAGCGCCGGCAAACCTTGCTGAGAACCGGGAACTCAAATCTGATAACTGGTTCTACTTTCCCAACAAGCCTTCCACCACTCCGTACACCTCGTCCAGCGCTGCATCCAGCGCCGCTGGGTCCTTGCCCCCGGCTTCGGCGAGGTCCGGCCTGCCACCGCCCTTACCGCCGACTTTCTGCGCTATCGGCGCGATGACTCTTCCCGCCTGGATCTTGCCGGTAAGGTCTTTGGTGATGCCTACAATAAGACCAACGCTGCCGTTCGTGGCCGAGCCCAGAACCACCACGCCCGATCCCACCTTGTCGCGCAGTTGATCGACCAGCGTACGCATCTGCGCGCGCTCGAGATTATCCACCCGGTGCGCCAGTACTTTCACGCCACGTACGTCCTTGATCCGTTCGGTGACGGAGGCCACCGAAGAGGATGCCGATTTCATCCGCGACCTGATCGAGTTCGCGGGCCAGCCGCTTGATTTCCGCGTCTTTCTTTTCGAGCTCGGCTCTCAGTGCTTCCGCCGGCGACAGAGAAGCCTCTTCGATTGCGGGTGCCCCATCCTTTCGCGTTCTTTGCGAAAGGGTGGGACCCACGAAGCTCGCACTACGCTCTCCAGTTCATGGTCTTTCTGGAAGTGATGCAGTGACCCTTCGCCGGTGACGGCCTCAATGCGGCGCACGCCCGACGAGACGCTGCCTTCTTTCAAAACCTTAATCAGGCCGATCTCGCCGGTCGCGCGGTGTGAGTGCCGCCGCACAGTTCGGTGGAGAAGTCGCCGATCTTGATGACGCGCACCTTGTCGCCGTATTTTTCACCGAACAGCGCCATGGCCTTGTATTCGTTGATGGCGACATCGATCGGCACGTTTTCGATGACTTCGATCTTCTCGTTGCTCAGCACTTCCTTGTTGATCAGGTCTTCGATGTCCTGCAGTTCTTCGTCCGCCACGGCGGTGAAGTGGGAGAAGTCGAAGCGCAGATGATTGGGCGCCACCAGCGACCCCGCCTGCTTGACGTGCTTACCCAGAACTTCGCGCAGTCCGGCTTGCAGCAGGTGCGTCGCGGTGTGATTGCGCATGGTGGCCAGCCGAATTTCGGCGTCAACCACGGCATCGACTTTTCTGCCCACGCGAAGGTGCCCCACCCTTCCGCGTTCTTTGCGGAGGGTGGGGATTTCATGATGACCTGATGCGCGCGCACTCCCTGGATCGGGTAGTAGCAGCCTTTCACTTCGGCCACGATGGTGTTGTGATCGTCGCTGTAGAGCCATCCCCGGTCGCCGACCTGGCCGCCGGATTCGGCGTAAAACGGCGTGTGGTCGAGGATGACTTCGCCTTCTTCGCCGGGCTTGAGTTCCTGCACGCCCTGGCCGTTGTGGATGATGGCCAGAATCTCGCAGCCGTTGGAGCGGGTCTGGCGGTAGCCTTCGAACTCTGACTTCGGAAGCTGCTGGTAGGCGGGATTGGCGGTCTGCTTGGCGGCGCCCTTCCAGGAGGCGCGGGCGCGTTCGCGCTGTTCCTGCATGGCGCGGTCGAAGCCGGCCTGGTCGAAGACGATGCCGCTGATCTCGCGCGGCATCCTGCATGAAATCCAGGGGCAGTCCAAAGTGTCGTAGAGCTTGAACGCGCTCGTCGTCCGGTCCAGCTGCTTTGCACGAGCTTCGCACGTACGTCAATGTCGTTCGGCAGTAGTGTGACCTCGAGAGCTCGAGTGTCGGATCTTCTAAGTTCCGCGTCGTTGTAGTCGAAGCTCAAACCGTCCTGCAGCAACGTCGAGAAGATCTTCCAATCTTGCCAGGCCAGAATCCAGCGTGTGTGCGAACCGCGCTCTCTTCTGCCAGGACCACTTTCGAAACTCGGTCCACCGTTTCCTTCAGTTCTGGATATGCATCCTGCATCAGGTCGCGCACTGCAAAGACCATCTCGTGGAGAAAGGGCTTGGTCTGTCCAAGCAATCGTCCATGCGTGATTGCCCGCCGGATGATCTTCCGCAGAACGTATCCACGGCCTTCGTTCGATGGCAACACTCCGTCGGAGATCAGGAACGTTGCCGCGCGCGAGTGGTCCGCGATCACTCGCAGAGAAGCTGCGGACTGTCGAACCAGCCGAGCTTTGCTCGGCCTGGACGGGTCGGAGACCCGTCCCCACACGGGCTCCGGTCAGTTCGGCCGCGCGTGCGATCAGCGGCGTGAACAAATCCGTATCGTAATTCGAAATCACGCCCTGCAGCACCGCCGCCACCCGCTCCAAGCCCATGCCGGTATCGATCGACGGCTTGGGCAGCGGATTCAGCTTGCCGCTGGCATCGCGGTCGAACTGCATGAAGACGAGGTTCCACAGCTCAACATAGCGTCCGCAGTCGCAGCCAAACTTGCAATCCGTGTGGCCCTGGTCGGACGCCGCCACGCCCATGTCGTAGTGGATCTCGCTGCAGGGACCGCAGGGGCCGGTGTCGCCCATCTGCCAGAAATTGTCTTTCAGGCCGAACTCGAAGATGCGCTCTTTCGGTACGCCCTGGCCGAGCCATAAATCGTAAGCTTCGGCATCGCGCTGCATGCCGCCTTCGCCGTTGAAGATGGTCACATACAGCTTGTTCTTGTCGATGCCGAACCATTGCGGCGAGGTGATCAGCTCCCAGGCATAGGCGATGGCGTCTTTTTTGAAGTAGTCGCCAAAGGAAAAATTTCCCAGCATTTCGAAAAACGTGTGATGCCGGTTGGTGAAGCCCACGTTTTCGAGATCGTTGTGCTTGCCCCCGGCGCGCACGCATTTCTGCGACGTCGTGGCCCGGGTGTAATCGCGTTTTTCCAGGCCGAGGAAGACATCCTTGAACTGGTTCATGCCCGCATTGGTGAACAGCAGAGTCGGGTCGTTTTGCGGGACGAGGGACGACGAGTGCACCTCGCGGTGTCCCTTCTGGACGAAAAAGTCCAGAAATTTGCGGCGAATTTCGGAACCGGTCAGCATGAGATGGTCTGGAATCGAGTCGCTGGTTTCCTACTCGATTCTAGCATCGGTGAAAGGGCGTCGTACGATCGCGCACCGTGTACAATCGTTAGCTTCCAGAATGATCGTCACCTCCACACGCAAGCTCATCATCGCCATTGACGGCCCAGCCGGCGCCGGCAAGAGCACTATCGCCTCGCGCCTGGCCCGCAAGCTGGGCTATGTGAACCTGGAAAGCGGCGCCATGTACCGCGCCCTGGCTCTGAAGGCGATCGAGTGGGATGTATCATTCGACGACGAGTCCGCGCTGGTCAAGCTGGCGCATGACACGCGCATTCATCTCGAACCCAGCATGGGCGGCAACCGGGTACTGCTGGACGGCCGCGACGTGAGCCAGCGGGTGCGCGAACCCGACGTGACCGAGGCCGCCTCGCGCGTGTCGGTCCACCCCGGAGTGCGGCAGTGGATGGTGGCCCGGCAAAAGGAAATGGGTGCCGGTGGCGGCGTGGTCATGGAAGGCCGCGACATTGGCACCAAGGTCTTTCCCGAGGCCGACGTAAAAATCTTTCTCGACGCCGACCCGGGGGTACGCGAACAGCGGCGACTGCAGCAGCAAAATGTGAGCGGAGCGGCGGCGCACGCTATCGTGGCGGAACTGCGCGAGCGCGATCGCCGCGATCGTACCCGGGCCACGTCGCCGCTGGCGCCCGCCAGCGACGCCCTGCTGCTGGATTCCACGCAATTGTCGGAAGATGAAGTGTTGCAGCGCGTGGAAGAATTGGTCGAAAGCAAACTCAAACAGTGACGGAGCCCACGACGTAGAATCCAGGAACCACGCCGCCAACTTTCACCTTGATGCGATAGATGCTGGTGCTGCCCGTGATGTAAAGGGTCTTACCGTCCTTCTCACCCCAGGCCACGTTACTGACCACCTCCGGAACCTTGATCGTCCCGAGATGTTTGCCTTCCGGAGAAATGATCCAGACGCCGCCCGGCCCGGAACTGAAGATGTTTCCTTTCTTGTCCACCCGCAACCCGTCGGGCGGACCCATCACTGGCTCGGAGGAGGCGTCGAGTAAAACGCTCCCATCGCTGACCGATCCGTCGGGCTGCACCCGGTAGCGCATCCATAGCTTCTTGCCGGAGTCGGCAACGTACAGGAATTTCTCGTCCGGAGAAAAAGCCAGGCCGTTGGGCCGGGGCAGGTCCTTGATGATCAGTTGCAGCTTGTCGCGGTCGGGCGGGGCGCCGGGCTTCTGCTGGCGCGCGCCCGGAATGCGGTAAACGCCGTTGAATTGCAACTCTTTCAGGGGCTCATCGTCGCTCTGCGTGGGCAGGCCGTAAGGCGGATCGGTAAAGTACAGCGAGCCGTCGGATTTATACGCAACATCGTTCGGACTGTTGAGCTTCTTTCCCTGATAGGAATCCGCCAGCACTGTGATCTGTGCCTTGGGATCGAGAGTCTCCAGGCGCCAGACGTTGCGCCGCGCGTGCCCCGCAACCGTGACCCGGCCGTCGGCGTCGAGTGTCATTCCGTTGGAGCCCGGCTCCGATCCTTTGTAGGGCTCCGTTCCTTCATATCCGCTGGGATGTATGAAGACGCTGGCGCTCTGCCCGGGCACCCACTGGTCGATGTTGTTCGACGGAATTTCCGCGAACAGAAGAGTGCCTTTGCGGGTCCAGACCGGTCCTTCCGTCCACTTGTTGAAACCTGTCGCTACCTTTTCCAGGGTGGCGTTCGGAGGCACAAGCTTGTCGAGAGCAGGATCGAGCTTTTGAATCGCTTGCGAGAAGGTGGCGGTAACAGCGGCTGCGAGCATGAGAACCGTGAGAGCGAAGCGGAGGCTGATCGTCATATGCGGGGGATTTTACCCCAAATCAGCACCCAGCTCTCGAAACTGTCATCCCGAGCGAAGTCGAGAGCCTGCCCTGAGCGAACCCCGAGTGCCGACGAGGGGGAGTCGAACGGGGACCTGCTTTATGCCGTCGATTGAGGAAGCGTGGACCCGTCCTCACTTCCGCAGGGTCGCCCTTTGTGCCTGCCTCCCGCCAAAGATACACGGCGGCACCGAATTCTGCGGTTTCGGGTGCGCTCTATGCCCTATCGAAGCAACAAGTTGACGGGATCAAGGCAGAGGGCCACTCAAGTGCAACAGCCAGTGGGAGAGAGCATCCTTGCTCCTCTTTCAGGTTCCTGAACTAAGTCAGTCCATCTGAAGCTCCTCCTCTCTTAGCGGACCACAACCTTAAGGAGGTTGAATATGTTTGCACGCAATGTTTCCTTTCATCTGAAATCCAATATGCTCGCCGATTACACCCGCACATTCGACAAGGACATTCTTCCCTTACTGCGCAAGCAGAACGGCTTCAGGGACGAAATTACGTTCTCCGGCCCCGGCGGAATCGATGTGACGGCGATCAGCCTGTGGGAAAACAAGGCCAGCTCGGACACGTACAACAACAACACCTATCCTGAAGTGTTGAAGACGATGTCCAGATTCATCGAGGGCACGCCCAAGGTCCAGACCAGCGAAGTGGTCAACTCGACCTTCCACAAGATCGCCGCTGGAGTATCAGCGTAAGAATTGCAGTCTTCGAGGAGGCGGAGCTGAAGCTCCGCCTTCCCGGTTTTACCCGGTCCCGATCGAGCCTGCCGCGTCACCTCCGCATTGTGCTCACACCTGGCTTTCTGTCCCGAAAATATTGAGTTGATACTGTCATCCCGACCGGAGCGAGCGAAGCGAGCGCAGTGGAGAGCCTGCCCTGAGCGAACTCCGAGTGCACACGAGGGGGAGCCGAATGGGGACCTGCTTGTTTCAGCCCACTTCCACCTGCGCCGCTCACATTCCATGTATTTCTGGCGATAGCATCCTCAGGCAACTTTGCGCGGCCCTGCCTTGTCCCGGCCGGTGCCCGCTTCATTGGTCGTCAGTTCAGTCGCCGTCGAATCATTGGTGAAAGAGAGATTCGGGCTGCCGTCGCGTTCCAGCGCTTTCCGTTTCCTCCACCTGCCGATGAGAGGGGCCGTCGTGCCCAAGACGATTACCAGCACGACAAATGTAATCAAGAGCGCCAGGGATCCGGTGCGATGAGTCGCCACGGGTGCGGGCACGGCGGCATCGGGTGCAGCGGTATCAGGCGCGGCGACCGTCTCCGCAGACGGACTGACAGGCGTAGCGGTCGCAGCAGGTGTCGCGGCGTCCGCTGCGGGTGCTGTGGCCGGCTCCGGGGTCGGTGTTACGGGCTCCGCGGATTCAGTAGCGGCTGCAGCCTTTGCGGCTGCAAGTTTGCGAGCATGGGCTGACGGTCGCGCTGCGTGAGTATCGTTCGCAGCTGGCGCCGCGACTTCCACGGCGGGCGCAGGCGTGGCCAGAGGCGGTTCAACCGTCGCGGCCGGCGCGGCGGCTTCGACAGCAGGCGTGGCAGGAGCCGCTGCCGGCGGGGCAACAGTTGCAGCGGGCACAACTGGTTCCACGGCAGGCGTGCTGACCACCGCAGCCGAGGGAGCGACCGTCGCAGCCGGTGCAGAAGAGTCCACAGCGGGCGTACTTGCAGTCGCAACCGGTGTTGCCGCGTCCACGGCGGGCGCGCTGGCAGTCGTTGCCGGTGCAGCAGGGGCCGCGTCAGCTGCGCTGGCATTCGTTGCAGGCGCAACCGGGGCGGGATCGGGTGCGATGACAGTCTTCGCAGGCGGAATGACTGTCGCAGCCGCCGCAGCGGCAGTGGCGGCACAGTTTTCGGAAATCATACTCAGTTCAGTAACGGCAAAGCTGTTATCAGCAGCGCCCGGACTCGCGGTCGCGCCTGTCTTGTGCCCGATGAGTTTTACGTCGTGGCCGAGATGCGGTTTGAGATCAACGCTGCTGGTGGTGATCTTGAAAAGCTGACGGGTGCCGTCCTCGACCACCGTGTAGTTGCCATCCGACCCACCCAGGCAGCCCTTTACGTTGGCCGGGTCTGTGTTGCTGCCGGCGGCGGGTGTCTGCGCCAACCCAAGCGTCACCAGCAGGGCCGATAGCACCATCACTAGGAATACCCTATTCATGGAATCCTCCTGAGATTCTCGCCTTGCGGCGGGCCAGGTTTCACTTGGGATTTGATTTTGCTGTAGGTCCTCGCGCAGAACTTCGCGCGCTGTGCACCGGTGAACTCCGGCCTGGGAACCTGGAGCATCCAGAGTGGAACAGCACCACGCTACTCTGTTATCGATTTGACTGTCTGGTCACAACCGCTCACATTCGAGGGAAGGAGGGCTGATCAGAGATGATTGCAAATTGTGCCAAGATTCCCCACCGTGGCGTCCAAACCCGCATGCTTTAAGGGTAAGGACGGCCCTCCCCTGGTGTCATCCCCGCACATCCCGAGAGGTCACGCCGGCATCGAAGACACTGGTCCGAAACCAGATCCTTCAAGAGAACCAGGATGCGGTCCTTGTACAAGCGGGCGGCGAGCACTACGAATGCCTTCTTCGTCTGGATCATCCTGGCGGTGGCGACGGGTTGCAGTCTTTCTTCGGCGGGAGGTCCGAGACCACCAGCACCCCCACCCCCATCTGCTTCCGTCCCCCAGTTTGGCCATGTGGTTATGGTTCTCGAGGAGAACCACAGCTATTCCGAAGTGGTTGGAAATTCGGCCATGCCGTATCTCAACAGCCTGGCTTCACAGTACGGCCTGGCTACTCAGTACTTCGCGAATACGCATCCTTCCATCGGAAACTACTTCATGCTCACGACCGGGCAGCTGGTCACCAACGATGATGAGTTTGCCGGCACGGTTGGCGTGGACAATATCGTTCGCCAACTGATCGCTGCCGGCAAAACCTGGAAGTCATACGCCGAGAGCATCCCTTCAACCGGGTACACCGGGGGTGATGTGTATCCATATGCGAAGCGCCATAACCCTTTTGCGTACTTTACCGACGTCGTAAACAGCAGCGCCCAGTCGAACAATCTCGTTTCCTTATCTCAATATCGTTCCGACCTGTCCAATGAGCAGTTGCCGAATTTCTCCTTTCCTGGTGCCGAATCTTCTGAATAATGCGCACGATGGACCGCTCCAGTTGGCTGACGCATGGCTGCAGAACAACATCACGCCGTTGATCTCGAGCGTGGCATTTCAGAAGGACGGTTTGCTGATCATTGTCTTCGATGAGGCGGAAGATCAATGATTCGACTGACGGTGGGGGCCACGTCGCGGCCTTCATTATCAGTCCGAAGGCAAAGCAGGGCTACCGGTCGCCGTCTCTTTATCAGCACCAGAGCACGCTGCGCCTGATTCTCCAGGGCCTGGGGATTCAGACCTACCCGGCGGCCGCAAGCACCGCTCCCGACATGAGCGAGTTTTTCTAGGCCGCGTCTTCCGTTTCAACCTGCCTCTTCCTTTTCCACTAGTGATTCCACAGGGCAGGCGGCCCAGGCTTTTAAGCTCGCTTGCGGTGACAAACGCAGTGGGTACCCCGTCAAACTGGTGCACTATAGTGGTTAACCAGCGCTCCGGTTGATCTTCTGCACCGGCTACACCCGAAAGGACAACTGATAAATGTTGGACGAAGACTCATTTGAAGGCGCGGTGCCCAGCAACGCCCGGGTTGACACTTCCCCGGCCCGGCGCCCGGCGCGGACGACGCTCGTGGGGCAGACGGGTCATGCTGGCGCCGCTTGACCCTCGCGCCCACGGCGACTCGCTCTATGAAGGGACGCGAGGGGAGAACGGAGAACGGCTCTGGCAATATCTGTTCGAGGGACCATTTTCCGATCGCGCGGCTTTCGACAGCCACCTGCAGCGGATAGCAGCTTCTGAAGATCCGTTGTTCTTCGCCATCGTAGATTCAGCCTCGGCGAGGGCGCTGGGCTACGCCGCTTACATGCGCATCGAACCCGTACATCGGGTAATCGAAGTGGGCAGCATCCTCTTTACTCCGCGACTGCAACAGACCGCACTCGCGACCGAGGCCATGTATCTCATGGCGCGCCATGTCTTCGAGGAGCTGGGATACCGTCGCTACGAATGGAAGTGCAATGCCCTCAATGCGCCTTCGCGGCGGGCCGCATTGCGCTTCGGTTTCAGGTTTGAAGGAATTTTCCGTCAGCACATGATTGTCAAAGGGCGAAATCGGGACACCGCATGGTTCTCCATGCTGGATTCCGAATGGCCGGTGCGAAAGGCCAACTTCGAGCGCTGGCTCGATCCGGCGAATTTTGCTGAAGATGGCCGGCAAAAAGTGGCGCTCTCCCAACTCAACCAGTCCCCTGGCGGGTGATGCCCGGCGATCTCGATGGTTCCTGGTCTGGACTCTGTTCCAGTTTTACGACGGCCGGCGCCTGCCGTTCCGGTTTTCCGACGAACAGTGGATTTTAATCCGCAACTGGCTCATTGCAGGGGACAATCGGAGTGAGCCAGAACAACTGGGTGACACTGGGGGCTGGGGGATGGGTTCAGCTGGGGCGAGCGCTTCGATGGGTCGGGTGCTCCTGGTCTGCGACGATTCCATTGCGATTCAGCATCTGTCTGAGGGCATGCAGCAACTGGCGATCGGGACCGAAGTCTGTGTTGATGTCACTACGGCCCTGCGCTCACTAAGCCGCAAAAAATTTGAGGCGGTCATTATTGATCTCGGATTGACTGAGTCAGATCAAGTGCTGGGTCAGGTGCGTCTATCCCCGTCCAATCGCACGGCTGTGACTTTTGCTATTACCGACGCGGGTAAACCGGCGAAGCCGGAGATCCAGGCAAATTTCATGATCGAAAAGCCGATCTCCGCGGGGTCGGTGGGACGAGTCCTGAAAGCGGCGTTCGGATTGATCGTGCGCGAGCGGCGCCGTTCCTTTCGTTGTCCGACGGATCTTTCAGCCACCCTCGTGACCAAAACCGACGAAATCACCTGCCGGCTGGTTAATATCAGTGAGGGTGGCCTGGCCATCACTGGATCGCCCGCCTTGAAACCCGGGACACAGGTTCGCGTTCTCTTCATGCTGCCCGGCCAGGAGCCTCAGTTCCAGATTGAGGCCGAAATCTGCTGGCGCGACGAGAACGGGCGCGCCGGCCTGCGTTCGTTGATGATTCAATCCGATCAGCGGCCCGTGCTGCAGCGCTGGCTGGCCGCCAAGCTGGAAGAGGACCTGCCGGAATCGGTGGCCCAGCAGTTCCGCAAGTAATTCGGTCGCGGCGGGAGCTCGTACCTGCCCGGTCTGCTGAAAGCCAGTCTGGTTCAGGGTTTTCACCCGGTTTTGTCCGGCGCAATCGGGTAGAAGGGCGCCGCCGCACCTTGCCGCACCCGGGCCAGGTTCCGCGGTTACCGTGGACATCTGTCCTTAGGGACAGGTAACTGACCGCGCAGTTACGTGTCCCCCCGCAGTCACCTGCCGTGTAGTTCGTAACTTGTGGCTTCAATCCAGCCCTACTAGTCTGATTACTATGTGGCCACACTCTCTGCTGTTCTCCTCCGATGAGGAGGCCTCACGCGCCCTGAGTCTCGCTTTCACGGATCTCGAATTCGAAGTCGAAACTTGCCCGGAAATCTTCAGCGCGGTGGAAAAGATCACCCGCCGCAGTTTCGATGTAGTGGTCTCCGACTGGAACGAAGGACTGGAAGCGGTTTTCCTGCTGAAGACAGTGCGTGAACTGAAGGCCAATCATTCGGCCTTTACCATTGCCATCGCCAACACGGAGGCCGCGGCAGCCGCGCTGGCAGCGGGCGCCGACCTGGTCCTGGGCCGGCCGCTCCTTCCCGACAAAGTCAAGTATGCGTTGCTGACGTGTGATCCATTTCTTGTCCAGATGAGGTCCTGGCTGCCCCGGATGGAGTCGCCCTCTGGACAGGATATGACCGCGAACCCGGCGCAGGCTCAACCGTTTCCGGTACTGGAGAGCAAATCTCCGGAGAATTTAGAGCACGAGGTCGAAGAAAGCACGGCTGCAGACGGCAGGGCCCCGCATCCCCTGCCTCGTCTTCGTGCCTGGCCCTCCCCACCTCCCCCACGTCGTGCCGAAGGTGTGTCGCCGGTGGTCGCCGCCGAGTCGATTTTTGACGACGACCTGCTGTACCGGTCCCGGGTGCAAACCCTGTTCAACGCACCACAGCCCAGTTTTTCCTCCTCGGCGAGCCCTCGGCCAAAGGTTCGAAACCGGGTGCTGCCAGGCCTGGCCATCGCGATCGCCTTTCTTTCCGTAGGCTACGTTTTCAGCGAACCGCTTTGGGGACAGGGCACGAAGACCTCGGTGGCCAGAATATACGGTCGCATGCTGGAACAGACGCAAGCCTGGCTGTACCGACCCAGCGCGAACGACGCTCCGGCGGCACCGGTCCAGCTGGCCGAGAATGACGACGATCAGCAAACCGCGCATCCCGGGCGGGCGGTGGGGCGCATTCGCGTCACTCCGGTCAGGGACCCGTTTCAGAACGCCGCCGCCAAACCCGCGGCAGCGTCGCAACCCGCTCAGGTTGAAGCCGAACAGGCAAATCAGCAGCCGGCCGCAGCCACCAACGCCGTTCGCATTCCGGACAGTTTGAGCAACCCGGTGCAGAGCGCGAGCATGCGCAGCGTGGCTCGGATTGCTCCGTCGCTTCTCGCCGCCCTCGAGCCCGTGTCCCTGTCCGAGGACATCTCTCGCAGGCTGCTGCTGCAAAAAGTTCTGCCCAGCTATCCTGAACAGGCGGTCAAGGCACGCTTGCAGGGTCCGGTCGTGCTGCAGGCATGGATTGGCCGGGACGGCACCATTCAGGACCTGAAACTGGTGCGCGGATCTTTCCTCCTTGGCCAGGCCGCGTATCGAGCCGTGAAGAAGTGGCGCTACCAGCCCTATCTGGTAAACGGCCGCGCCGTCGAGGCCGAAACCTTCGTCACGGTTGATTTCAGACTGCCCTAGCAGCTGAAAACCCTGCCGTCGGCCTCAGATCGTCACCGATCTTCACGGATCAAGACCTGGTTGTGATCCGTGTGAATCCGTGAAGATCCGTGGCTGCTTTTCGAAGTGAACCCTCCTGATCAACCAGTTCACAACTTTTTACGTATTTTTACCCCCGATTGACACTGGTCAGGCCCCGCTTGACTATGTTTGATTGCGGACCGGGGCGAGCACCCGGGCGCAGACGCTCAGGAAATGAATATGAAACGGCGGAACGAAAAAACCCGATTGCTCCTTACCCTGGAGCTCGCGGTCATATTGCCCGCCGCCGCCCTGGTGATCCTGAGTGCCTGGCATGTCAGACACATTCAGCGCGACCGTGCGGTGGAAGCCACATTTCAGCGCGAATACAGCCAGGTCCTGGCCATCTCGGAGAAGCAGATCAATCACAAAGCCTACGAACTGGTGGACGACGTCCGCACTGAGTTTCCCACGCCCAGTGAGGTATGCGAGCCGACGTTGGACAAAATTCTGGCCGCGCATCCCTACATTGCGCACGTATTCATGTATTCCCCGGAGACCGGAATGGTGTTTCGTTCCCAATCCAGCCGGTTGAAGAAAGAAGAGGGTTTTCGCGATGAGGCCGACTGGCTGAACAAGATGTACGAGGGTTGGCTGAAAATGGACTTCCACGACTTCTCCGAAAAACTGGTACATCTCCAGAAGAAGGGATCGCCCTATATCTTCGAGGG
The DNA here is from genome assembly GCA_963699935.1 of Terriglobia bacterium. Taxonomy (GTDB): domain Bacteria; phylum Acidobacteriota; class Terriglobia; order Terriglobales; family Acidobacteriaceae; genus JAIQFF01. The sequence continues at coordinate 339,787 of CAVOVU010000002.1, read as the reverse complement.
GGAATGGGTGCCGCGTGGCGACAAGAAGGTCTATCAATCGACGGCACTGTTCATCGTAAGAGACGAGAAGACAGGATCGCTCGCCATCGCGGGCGCCGGTCTGGACGCCGACTACCTGAAAGACCAGTTCTTTCCGCAGACCCTGGATGACGTCATTAACCACAACGTGGCCGACGCCCAGAGCGACAAGAATCATGCCGTTATGATGCTGCGCGGCAAATATGAATCGGCGGCCCTGGCTCAATCCACGGGATGGGATGGCGGCGCTCCCGAAGTAGAGAGGAATCTTGAGGGCGCTTTCCCGGGATTGACCCTGGCCATCAAGCTGCGTGGGAACACGCTGGCTGCCATCGGCGAACGCTTCGCGCGCATGAGCTTGCTTACGCTGGCCGCTCTTTCCCTGGTGCTGGCCGGCGGCATTGCGCTGACCTATCGCAATGTCACCAAGGAAATGGCGCTGGCGCGGCTGAAGTCCGATTTTGTTTCCAACGTTTCGCACGAGTTGCGCACGCCCCTTTCGCTGATCCGGCTCTATGCCGAGACCCTGGAGATGGGCCGGCTCACCAGTCCGGAGAAATATCAGGAGTACTACCGCATTATCCGGAAAGAGAGCGAACGCCTGACTGCACTGATCAACAACATCCTGGATTTTTCGCGCATCGAGGCGGGACGCAAGGAATACGACTTCCGCGAAACCGATATGAGCGAACTGGTGCATAACACGCTCGATTCCTACCGCTACCAGCTGGAGCAGAGCGGCTTTCAGTTTGAAGAGAAGATTGACGAGGTGCCGCCCATGCGCGTGGACCGTGAAGCCATGGCCCGCTCCCTGTTGAACCTGGTGAACAACGCGCTCAAGTATTCGCAGGACCGGAAGTATATCGGCGTCAATCTCTATCGCGACAACGGCTCGGTAAAGCTGGAAGTAGTGGACCAGGGCATTGGCATTCCGCACCAGGAGCAGCAGAAGATTTTCGAGAAGTTCTATCGCGTGGGGGACCCGCTGGTGCACAACACGAAAGGCAGCGGCCTCGGCCTTTCACTGGTGCGCCATATCGTGCAAGCCCACGGCGGCGAAGTTTCGGTGGACAGTGCGCCCGGCCAGGGCAGCAAATTCACCATCGTGTTACCGGTCAAGCCGGCGCTGTACAACGGCGGAACAGTCTCAGCCTGACGAACCACGTGGGAGCGCAGCTCGACCGCAGCGGAAAGTAAAGGACTACGGCATGACGAGAATCTTGATTGTCGAAGACGAGCCCAACATGGTGGCGGGCCTGCGCGACAACTTCGAATTCGAAGGCTATGACGTCATCACCGCTCCCGACGGCGTGGCTGGGCTGGAACGCGCCCTGAAAGAAGCTCCCGACCTGGTCATCCTCGACGTGATGATGCCCCGGATGAGCGGCCTCGATGTCTGCAAGCAGCTCAAGGCCAAGCGGCCCTCGGTGCCGATCATCATGCTGACGGCGCGCGGCCAGGAAGTGGACAAGGTAGTCGGCCTGGAACTGGGCGCGGATGACTATGTCACCAAGCCCTTTTCGATCCGCGAATTGCTGGCCCGGGTGAAGGCCGTGCTGCGCCGCGCCAAGGTTGTTCCCAAAGACCAGGAGCGTTATTCCTTTGGCGAGGTCGAAGTGAATCTGAAAAGCTGCCAGGTTTCGCGCAGCGGCAAGGCCATGGATTTTTCGTCCAAGGAATTCGAGCTGCTGAAATATTTCCTGTGCCATCCCGGCGAGACTCTGAGCCGCGATCGCCTGCTTGAGGACGTGTGGGGCTACGACCGCTTTCCCACTACACGCACCGTGGACGCGCACATTGTGCGCTTGCGGCAGAAGGTTGAGCCGAAGCCGGACGAGCCTCGCTTCATCCTCACGGTGCACGGCACGGGTTACAAGTTCGTTGGGTAAACCGATATGAGTCTGTCTGAGAGCGGCAAAATTCGTTTGACGCCATACCTGAACCGCCCGGTTCTGGCTTCCGGCAAGCCCGCTTCGGGCACGCCGGTCCGGGTGGACGATTCCGCGCTGATTCGCCAGGCGCAACAGGGAAACACGGCTGCCTTCGAAGAACTGGTGCGTCAGTACGATCGCGCCGTGCTGCGCCTGGCCATCCATCTCACCGGGTCGCCCGAAGATGGGCAGGACATCTATCAGGAAGCGTTTCTACGCGCCTACATCAATCTGGCGCGTTTTCGTTTCGAGTGTTCGTTCTACACCTGGATCTATCGCATCGTCACCAATCTCTGTCTGGACCATCTGCGCAAGAAGCATTCCCGCGGCCGGGACTTGAATACGACCTCTATGCCTGATGGCGAGCAGGAAGACCTGCTCGACCGCATGCCCGATCACAGTCCGAACGCCAGCCCCGAGCGAAGCTTTGCGGGACGCGAACTGCAGCAATGCATCGTTCGCGCCCTGGGCCGGCTCTCGCCCCGCGAACGCATGGTGTTCGAACTCAAGCATTACCACGGCATGAGGCTGCGCACCGTGGCCGGAATGTTGAACACCACGGAAGGCACGATCAAGAACACGCTGTTCCGCGCCACGCACAAGCTGCGCACTCAACTCGCCGAAGTGCGCTGAGTGTTGGTCGTTGGTCGTTGCCGTTGGTCGTTGGTCGTTGGTCGTTGGTCGTTGGCCGAAACCAGGAGCCCGGTTTTTCGGCGCCTTCCTTTTTCTTGACAGCCGCTGCGCGTCAATTTGACCCAACGACCAAGGACCAATGACCAACGACCAACGACCAATTTCAATCCGAGCCGGCACCGATGTTTCCCGGCACCGGGGGTTCCGGATCAAAAGTCTGGTCCAGATAGATCCAGAGCACGCGGGCGAGGAGTGAGATGGTCGGCGCCAGCGGGACGAACAGGACTACTGCCCAGATCACATCCTTGTTGATCCACCAGCCTGTAATCGCCCACAGCAGCGCCGCGATTAGAGCGATGATGGCAAGCGCCAGGCCAAAGCTGATGTACATGGCCCCCAGAAAATATCCTTCTTCCCGCTGAAATTTCAGGTCGCAGACCGAACAGCGCTGGCACATCTTCGGGAAACCGCGGAAGATGGAATAAAGAAAAATTCTCCCCATGCGGCAACGGGGGCAGCGCTGCCGAAATATTCCTGCCAAGGTTGACGATTTTGTCCTGTTTTTCACTGAGAGAAATCTTAGAATCCTGAAGGGATTGTATCGACAATTGGGGAGGCTGCTATGGCTAGCGTTACCGAGATTGCCCCGGACGTTTACCGGATCTCGATCTATGCCGCGTGGGGCGATCTACAGTTCAATCACTTTCTGATCAAGGACCAGGAGCCGCTCTTGTTTCATACCGGGCTTCGAGGCATGTTCACGGAAGTTCGAGAAGCGGTGTCAAAGCTCATCCGGCTGACCGAGTTGAGGCATATCTCCTTTAGCCACTTTGAATCGGATGAATGCGGGTCCCTCAATGAATGGCTGGCGGTGGCGCCGAACGCCGATGTTGTGTGCAGCCAGGTAGGCGCGCTGGTTTGCGTAAACGACTTCATTGGGCGCGAAGCTCGTCCGATGGCCGATGGAGAAACATTTTCAACCGGCAAGTACCGCTTCCGCTATTGCCAGACCCCACATCTGCCGCACGGCTGGGACGCCGGCCTGCTCTTTGAGGAGACACACAAGACACTCCTGTGTTCAGACTTGTTCCATCAGACAGGAGATATAGAGCCGTTGACTGAGTCAGACGTGGTGGGCAGATCGCAAGCCGCCATGCGGGTTTACCAGGCAGGAATCCTCGCCGACTATGTGCCCTACAGCGGCACAACTTCGAAGAACCTGCATAAGCTGGCCAGCCTTAAGCCGGACACTCTGGCCATCATGCATGGATCGAGTTTCAAAGGCGACTGTGCGCGCGCCTTGACTGAACTGGACCAGGCCTTCGAGCAGGTATTCGGAGGTCAGGGACGCTGAATCCCCGAACGCTGACCGGTGAATAATGCCGCGTCAGTTTTGCGGGGGCGCGTCGTCCGCAACCACCAGCTTCGCCTTGGGGGCCTCGGCATGAGCGGCCCGGGCCCGGCGTGCAATTTCTCCCAGCGAGGGATTCAATGGCGGCAGTGCCTTAGGCTGTACAACAGGAGCAGGGCGATGGCGCACACCCGTGGCAATGATCTGTTCGGTTGAAATTTGCGACTCCGCGACGGGCTCCTGCCGAAGCGCGTCGCGCTTTAGTTCTTGCGCAAATCCTGTGGCCGTCAAAAGCACGCCGCCGATAAGCAGTTTCAACAATAGTTTCATAAGTACATGCTCGTCTCTAAAATGGTTTGAATCTGTCTTGGTGGACTAATACAAAGCACGTTTAGGCCCATGAAGCATCCTTGTATCTACATGAAAACACAGCGGATGAAACGACGACAGCTGATCGCAGATCGGCCCGTGGAAGAGGTTTTCCACTTTGTGACGGAACTGCTTTTCCCATCAGTGTAGGGCGGGCGCCCACGCCGGCCGCCTTCGACCTGCCTCTGTGCAAGCAGGAAGATTGAACACAGCCCTTTAGACTGTAACCACATGCCTTCTTCGCCGAGTCCATCACCGCGCCCCATCCTGGTTGAGCCCGAACTAGTGCACATTCCCGAAGGCTGGTTCGGGATGGGGTCGGAGAGCGGGCAGGACAACGAGCGTCCCGTTCACCGTGTGTGGGTGGACGAATTTCTGCTAGCGTCCTGCGCGGTGACGAATGCCGCTTACGATCACTTCGCTCGCGCCACGGGAAATCCTGCGGCGCCGCTCTGCCAGGACCCTGCTTTCAACCATCCGGAACAGCCGGTAGTCGCGGTTTCCTGGTTTGAGGCGGTGAAGTATTGCGAGTGGCTCAGCCAGGGCAGCGGCCGGAGTTATCGTTTGCCGACCGAGGCCGAGTGGGAACGGGCCGCGCGTGGCGGCGTCGAAAACCAGCTCTATCCCTGGGGAGACGCCCCGCCGCAATCACTGCCGGATTACGAAACCCGATGGAAGAAAGGCCCTGAACCTGTAGGCCGGTACGCGCCCAATGCTTTTGGACTTTATGACATCTGCGAGAACGTGCATGAGTGGTGCAGCGACTGGTATCAGGCGGGCTACTACGCGATATCACCCGAGCTCAATCCCGCGGGTCCTGAGCGGGGCGACCGGAAGGCGTCGCGGGGCGGGTCCTGGCGGCATCACGTCAAGGCCAGCCGCTGCGCGGCCCGCTCCAGCATCCCAGCGGAATTTCACTACGCCGATTACGGATTCCGCGTGGCCTGCAGTTTGTAGCGCCGGCCCTTCGACTGCGCTCAGGGCAGGCTCAGCCGCCTGTGGCGAGGGCGTGTAGTCTGTAGCGCCGGCGTCCCGCCGGCTGTCGCGAGGGCTTCCCGCCCTCGCAAGTCCTTCCAAAATCAATTCCGGTTTCTTCCCGTCCCTGCCAACCAGCGGAAGAACATGTTGACCAGGGCGAGCACAATCGCTCCCACAAAAGCGGCGCCGAAGGTATCCACATGGAAACCGGGAACCACCGCCGAGGCCAGTTCGATCATGGCCGCGTTGATCACCAGCCAGAACAGCCCCAGCGTGAGCAGGACCAGGGGAAAGGTGACGATTTTCAGGAAGACGCCCAGGGTGGCGTTGACGAAGCCGATCACCAGTGCCGCAATCAAAGCGGCCAGCGGCCCGCTGACGTGAAAGCCCGGCACCAGCCGGGCCACAATCCAGACCGCCAGCGCGCTCAAGGCCCAGTTCAGGAGATGTTTCATGGCACTCTCCGAAAATAACGGTGACTATAGACTGCCTTTTGGTGGCGTGCAACTCTGAGCCAACGGTCGTTCGTCGTTGGTCGTTCGTCGTTGGTCGTTGGTCCTTGGTCGAAATATCCTCATACCAATTTGGCAGCGGCGGTCCCTTTTGACCAAAGGCCAACGACCAAAGGCCAATGATCAATGGCCAACGACCAACGACCGCTCCTAGAGTTCTTTGCGGCGACGAAGCAGGACCGCGCCCAGAGCGCCGCCCAATCCGGAAAAGATTACAAAGAAGATCACGGTAGTAATCAGGGCCATGATGAGCAGCAAGACGATGCCTTGAGGAGATTTGAGAAATTCCACGACTTGGTGGGTTTGCGGATCGGGATTGCGGGCCGCGGCCTGTTCGACTCCCGCGATCAGATCTTCGCGGACGCTATCCCAGCCGTGGGTCAGCAGAGTGCGGATGGCGAGCACGATGGCGAGACAGGCGCTGCCCAGAACCCCGGTCACCATGCCGAGGCGGGCGCCCATTCCAGGTGTGAGCCGGGCCGCCGGGACCCGGCGCCGGTAAAAGACCACCGACAGACTGCCGCCGATCAGCATCCCTAATCCAAGGCCGGCAAACGGGGTAATCATGAGCACGGCCGCGATCAGACCGGCCAGGGCGGTGGCCGGCCGGGCCTGCGACCAGTCGATCCGCGGGGCCAGTGACGAGCCGAAATAAGCTGGCAGCGGCGGAATCGCCGATTCAGAAATGGCCCCCGAAGGCGGCACCGTCTCCGCCACCGCAACCCGAATTTGCGGCGCACTGCACTGCGGGCAGAAGGCGGTGCCTTGTTCCACAGCAGCGCCACAACGATGACAGGGATACTCCACTGAGTTTCAAGTTACAGCAGGGCGGCGAGCGGAGGCAAGGAAGGGTGACTGCGGGATTTCAGATTGAAGATTGGAAAATCGCAATCTAGTCCGAAAATTCGTAGATCCAATCCTGTCATCCCGACCGGAGCGTAGCGAAGCGAGCGTAGTGGAGGGACCTGCTGTTTCAGCCCACTCGACCAGCGCCGCTTACATTTCGATATCCCATGTATTTTGGGGCAGCACACTAGATCTAGCAATCTACAATCTGAAATCTGCAATCTCTCTCAGATGGTGTCCTTGCCGCCGCGCATCTGAATATAGACCAGGCCGAAATCCGAGCCTTTGCCGTCGTCGCCGGGTTTGATGCTGGCGATGTGCTGGCTCTGCTCCGTACCGACTTTCAGTTCCACCGTCTCGCCGCTCTGGTCTCCCTCGCACTTCAGTCGTTCGGAATGGCCGGCATGATCACCGGGATTGATCATTGTGCCGGCGTGATTGTCCTTGGCATGGCATTCCAGCACCTCGCCGTATTTCTTGAGTTGTTCTTTGTAGTAGGCGATGATTTTCTGGGGCGGATCGTCGGACAGGTATTCGATGGCCACCACCTTCAGACCGAAAAGACCGCTGGAAATATTGACGTGGGCGTTGTTGTCGTGGTCGTCGTCGCCATGCTCCTTGGGGCGCGCGCCGGGATAAACCGGGAGGCCGATGTCGCGCACGTCTGCATCCTTGGAGACGTGAAGGGCGCCCATAGGAGTTTCGATATCCACCTTCTTCTCGTCCCCCTCACCGTTTTTCTTTACGTTGACGCTGCAGCCGGGCAAGGCCAGCAGGGCCCCGAAAGCAAAGGTGAGAACGAAGGCCAGGCGAGAATTACCGTTTAGCCGCTGTGCTATGCGCATGCTGCGATCCCTCCACTGCGAGTTGTGCGGGGCGCTCCATGCCGGCGCCGCGTTGAGCGATGTTGGGAATGCTGACCGGCAAGTGGCCATGAATGGCGATCTCGCCAAAAAGAGCTTTGACCGCGCTGATTTCCGAAATGCCGGCATTGGAAAAAGTGCAAAGATAATTCTGTATGGCGGGGAAATCCTGCGCCACGTACGGATTCCCCATGGCGACGACCGCGGTTTTCGCCGCGGCATGGTCCAGAATCGCCTGCAGCAGCGTGCCGCTGGCATCATTGAGCGCAACCGAATTCGTGGGACCATTCGCGCCTGCGATGGCCTTGCCCGCGGTCGGTACCACGTAAACCGCGGCGATCACGGCCTCTGCCTGGTCCACGGCTTTCAGGATCTCGTCTGTCATAACGGTTGCGATGCGAGGGTCCACATAAATCACATTGGCATCGGGCACGCGGGCCTTGACTGCGCGTTCCAGAGCGCGGCCGGATTCGGTGCGCACATCTTCAGAGAGCACCACCGCCACCACCCGGTTGTGCACTTCCACCGCTTGTTGATACGGAAGTCCACCCTTCACAGTTCCCGATTGTTTCAGGGGCAGCATTTTGCCGTTGTCACGGACCAGGGTGACGGCGTCGTCGGCAATCTGCTGGCCCAGGGCCAGGTTCTCCGGCTTGCCGATGATTTCAGGCAGAGTGTTCACATCCACCAGGCGGGCCTTGTTTAATCCCAGCGCGGCTTTTGCCTTCAACAGCTTGAGGACTGAGGCGTCGAGCTGGGCGGAGGGAATTTCTCCGCTGCGAGCGGCTTCCAGGACAGCGTTGTAGGACGCTTCCAGGTCAGCCGGGATAAGCAGCAGATCGCTGCCGGCCTTGAAGGCGTCCACGGCGGCGCGCCCGATGTTGGCGGCGTAAAGACGGGTCAGCCCGGCCATATCAAGCGCGTCGGTGACCACGATCCCCTGAAATCCGAGTTCATGCTTGAGCAGATCGCTGACGATCGCGGGAGAAGTTGTGGCCACACGGTTGGGATCGGGCTCGAGCGCCGGGACGCTGACGTGCGCCACCATGACGGAATCGACTCCCGCCGCGATGGCCTTGCGGAAGGGCGGCAGTTCCACCGAATTCAAGCGCGCCCGGTCTCCAGTGACCTGGGCCACGCTGAGGTGGGAATCGGTTGCGGTATCGCCATGGCCGGGGAAATGTTTGGCCGTAGTCATCATTCCGCCGGCGCGCGCCCCCCGGATGTACGCGGCAACAAGATCTCCCACCTGCCCGGGATCCTCTCCGAAAGAACGGGTGTTGATAATGGGGTTGGCTGGATTGGAGTTGACGTCGGCGTCGGGAAAGAAATTCCAATGCACTCCGACGGCGCGAGCCTCCTCGGCGGTAATGCGGCCGAAGGCCTTGGCGTACTCCTCTTTCCCAGCCGCCCCGAAGGCCATGGCGTGCGGGAACGGGGTTGCGCCGCGAAGCCGCATGGTGACCCCGCGCTCAAAATCTGCGGCGAAGAGCAGCGGCAGTTTGGAATCCTGCTGCAACCGGTTGAGCAGTTCGGCAGCCTCATAGGGTTCGCTGCGATAGAGAAATGGAGGCTCCCACGGCACCGTCATGGCGAACGAGCCGACGTGATACTTGCTCATGGTGTCGCGCAATTGCAGATACTCGGGACTGTTTACATTGAGAAACTCCGCCCGCACCCAGACCATGAAAAGTTGGCCAACCTTTTCTTCCAGGGACAGCTTCTTGAGGCTCTTCTGTGCCCACTTTTCGCCGCCATGATCGAGATAGATGGGACCAGGGTGTTGATACTTCTCTTTGGCCAGGCCGGGCAAGCTGGCAGACACCAGCAGGAGGAAGACAGCCAGATTTCGAATCATGAAAGGACGATAGCACGGCGGCTAACAGGTGTCAGCCAAACGCAATCGGTGGCTGGAACAAGAATCCTTGTGGCCCTGTCATCCTGAGCGCAGTGGCTGCTTCGCTTCGCGAAGCAGCCGCGGAGTCGAAGGACCCCTATCAGCTCTGACACGGTGGGCAAGCGAAAGACATTTTGGCCGGCAGGGTCGGAAAAGTAGGGGTCCTTCGACTCACCCACCCCTTCGCAAGCGAAGAGGTGGACTCGCTCAGGATGACTCCTCTTCGAGAATTGAGAATCCGAACTGTTCGTAAACTCAGCAGACCATTTTGACGGAATCAATTCTAATGGCCGCGTTGCCTGGCGAATTCTTCCACCCGCTCGCGCACGCTGAGAACGTGCCTGGGCAGATTGAGCCGGCTGCCCTCCTCGAGAATGGGGATCAGCCTGTCGAACTCCGGCCCGGAGTGTGAACCGGTGACCACGATGCGAATGGGATGAAACAATTCTTTGCCCTTGGCGCCGGTCTCGGCTTTTACTTCGTTGACCAGCTGCTTGAATCGTTCGGGCGTGAGTTGTGCGCCAGCGGCGGATTCGTCTTCCAGAATCTTGACCGTGAATCTTCCCAGGACGGCGTCGGTGTTGGCCCAGCCGAGCACCTCGGCATTATCGGGAGCGGCCAGGGCGGCATCTGGCATCGTATTTGAAGATCAGCGCCGCGCGCTCGGGCAACTGCTCCAGGCGATCGACAGATGGAGCCAGCAACTCGGTGACCCGGGTGAGCCAGACTTGTGTCTCCAGATCAAGTTCAATCTCCGGAAAGCTTTCCGCGCTCAACCACTTCGCATCTTTCAGTTCAATGTAGCCTGCCTTGGAAAGAAACCACGCGCCCAGCGCGACCAGATTTCCCACGGACCAGCTTTTGATGTAGTGCCGGTTCAACCAGTACAGCTTCTCCATGTCGAACATGGCCGCCGCCGGCGTCACCCGTTCGAGAGAAAATTCCTTCTTCAATTCTTCAGGGCTGAAAATTTCCCGGGTGCCGCCGGTCGGCGCCCATCCCAGCAGCGCCAGATAATTCACCAACGCTTCGGGCAGTACGCCCATGTCGCGGAAATTGGCGATCGAAGTCGCGCCGTGCCGTTTGGAGAGCCGCTCGCGGTCGCTGCCCAGAATCGTCGAGAGGTGAGCGAACTCGGGAACGGGCCAGCCCAGGGCCTCATACAGCGCCACCTGCTTGGGCGTATTCGAAAGATGATCGTCGCCGCGGATCACGTGCGTGATCTTCATCAGCGCGTCGTCGATCACCACCACGTAGTTGTACACCGGCATTCCGTTCGAGCGCAGGATGATGGGATCGCTCACCACTTCGTTCGAGAATTCGACATCGCCATGCACAATGTCGTGAAAGCGGATGGGATGCTCGGGAATTCTCAGCCGGATCGCGCAGGATTCTCCCGAAGTTCGCCGTTTACCTGCTTCGGCCGGATCGATGGCGCGGCATTTGCCGGAATAGATGGGCTGACGATGTTCGGCCTGGGCCCGTTCGCGCTCTTTCTGCAAATCTTCTTCGCTGCAGAAGCAAAGATAGGCCTTGCCCTCGGCGATCAGGCGCTCGGCGTGCTCGCGGTAAATCTCCAGACGCTCGGACTGGCGATAGGGCGCATACGGTCCGCCCAGGTCGGGCCCTTCGTCCCAGTCGAGACCCAGCCACTTGAGGTCGGCGATGAGCTGATCTTCGAAGCGGGCCTCGCTGCGTTCGACGTCCGTGTCCTCGATGCGCAGCACCATGGTGCCGCCTTTTTTTCTGGCAAAAAGCCAGTTGAACAGGGCGGTACGTGCGTTGCCAACGTGGAGATGCCCGGTGGGAGAGGGCGCAAAACGTACGCGAACGGGAGAAGTCGGAGTCACCAAAAGATGTTAGCAGACAAAACAACTCACGCAGGGGCGAGAGCGTTTTGTAGCGCCGGCGTCTCGCCGGCTGTCCCGAGGGCATCTTGCTCTCGGCCGCGGTGGAACATATGCATGAGAGGCACCGCGATCAGATACGCGGGCCGGGCGCCGCGCCACACAATCAGCCGAGTGGTCAGCTGCGATCGGGTCCGTCCCTCGTGAGCCGTCAGCGAAGGCTGGCGGCACTACCTGTTCCTGGGCGCCATGTAGGTTCGTGTGATGCGATCGTGCCAGCAGAGGCGGTCTTCGTCGAGGAAGCACCAGGCATATCCCAGGCCGAGCGACAGTCCGGAAAGGACGGATGTCAGGACGCGCCAGCGGCGTAGCCGCAGCGGGACCGGGCTGCCGTCAAAGCGATGCAGTTCGAGCTTCGCCAGCTTCAGGCCGGGCGTTGTGCCACTGTAAACCAGCAGCAGGTATTGATAGGCAGACCACATCAGGCCGACGAGAAGCACGCCGGCTCCAGCGACCCTTGCCAGCGGCGGCAGCTCAGCTGTGAAACGAAAGAAAATGTAGGCGAAAGCCGCGAAGGCCGACATCACCAGGGTGGCATCGATGGCGGAGGCTGCGATGCGCCGTGCCATGGGAGCCGCCTGCAGCGGAATCTCGAATCCCGGCCGCCTCTCGTTCGCCGGCTCTTCCACGGGTTCGATCAGAAAGCCGCCGAGGGCTGGCGGCGGAGGCACCAGTTCGGGAGCTTCGATGATTCTGGGACGGTCGAGCACCGGTTCGGCCAGTTCGTCCAGCGCCCGGGGCGCGGGGCTGTAGCTGGCAAACTCGATGACCTTGGCGGTGGTTTCCGTGATGGCTGGCATGATCCGCGGATAGTTTGCCGGCTCAGCCAGGGTGATGCGGGGAGCGGCGGCTGATGGCACGTAGTCCGCGGTCTGGCGCATGGCGGGGCCAGCAGGCGAGTGTGGTGCCTCAGCTGAAGCGTCAAAACCCGGCTCCGTCTCGAACTTCAATTGCAGCGAAGGATAACGTGGCTCCCGCGTACGCCGGCGCGCCCGATAATGACTCAAGCGCTCCGCCACCTCGCGCCGCCAGGCATCGGGATCCTGCGACTGCTCCGCTTCGGCTTGCGCCGCGGCGGGCATCCCGGTCTCCGGAGATTCCACAGCCGGTTCTTCCACTGGAAGGAACCTCTCAAATTCTCTCCCGTTCGATGCTTTAGGCGGTTCATCTTCCACCACGAACCTGGGTTGAGCGTGGGCGGCACTGGGCTCGAGGCTGGCAGCAAATTGCTGCTCGCTGGCATCGTACGCTTCAGGATCAATCAGAATCTCTGAATGGTTTTGGCTTGCGTCCACCGGAACATCGGGTTCGAATCTTGGTTTCATGAAGGAATGATCGGGTCCCGGTGAAACTCCAGCGGCAGAACGACTGCTATGCGGCAAGAGATGAACTGGTCCCGCAAGAAGAAAGCTCCGACTCTAAAAATAATTCACACGGACGCCCTGAGCTTTGTCCCGAACTCTGTCCTGAACTTTGCTACCAGGCTGGAGCCGTGCTAACGTCACCATACCCCAGCGTGGATCCGCCTCGCCAGGGGTTTCGTCCGCTTGCGATGACATCCCGCACTCGATTCCTTATCACGGCGGCGTTTGTTTGTCATCTGCTACTCGCTCCGCCCATAGTTACCAGCCAGTTGCTTTCCGCTCCGGAAAAGCCGAAAGAACAATCTTCGCTGCCGTCCGCGCCGTCCTCGGTGAGAGAGCAGGACGTTACCATCCGGGCCCTGCAGCAGGAGAAAGACGGCGCCGTTTTCAAGCTGCGCGGGCAGGCGGAAATCCACTATGGCACGTACATCCTGTATGCCGATTCGGTCGATTACAACTCCGACACGGGAGAAGCCATCGCGGATGGCCACGTGGTGCTCGACGGCGGGCCCAACGACGAGCACGTTGTAGCTACTCATGCCACCTACAACATCAGGGCTGAATCCGGGCGCTTTGAACATGTAGTGGGAACCACGGGCATGCGGTTGCGGGGAAAGCGACTGACCCTGACTACCACCAATCCCTTTGCCTTTTCCGGTGCAGTAGTGGAGAAGACCGGTCCTGACCACTATGTCGTCTATGACGGGACCATCACCACCTGCGAGTTGCCGCGCCCCAAGTGGGAGTTCAACGCGCACAAGATTGTCGTCGAAGTGGGCGGGAATGCCACCATTTATCACAGCACTTTCCGTATTGAGGGCGTGCCGGTTTTTTATTTTCCTTTCGCCACCCACCCGGTGGAGCGCGAGCCCCGGCAGACTGGGTTTCTCATCCCTAACATCGGAAGGTCTTCGATCAAGGGCACAATCTTTGGAGATTCCATTTTCTGGGCCATCAATCGCAGCATGGACCTGACCGCCGGGGCCGAATATTTCACCCGGCGGGGTTGGGCGCCGCAAATTGAGTTTCGCGCCCGGCCGAGCGAAAAGTCGTATGTGTACCTGGACTATTTTGGGGTCTTCGATCGCGGCATTCCACAACCACCCATAATCGTGGGCGGGCAGCCAGTTCCCCAGCCACCTCTCGACCAGGGTGGGCATGAGGTACACCTCGATGCAGAAGATACTTTTGCCCACAACTTCCGCGGCGTGGCCAGTATCGACTATCTGAGCTCGTTCGTTTTTCGACTGGCTTTTAACGATGTCTTCAGCCAGGCGGTGAACTCCGAGGTAAAGTCGGAAGCGTTTCTGTCCAACGCCACGCGTGGATTTTTCTATAACGGGTCTACGCAGCGCTATCAGAACTTTGAAAGCACGACGCCGGGCGACGTCATCACCATTTTGCATGCCCCCAGCTTCGAGTCGTCCAGCGTGGACCACGCCATCGGGCGCTCGCCGTTTTACTGGTCCTACGACGTCGCCGCCGAAGGACTGTCGCGCAGCGAACCTTCGTTCCGGACCGCACCGCTGGTGGGACGCTTTGATCTACGTCCGACGCTCTCGCTTCCGCTGGTGCTGCACGGGTGGTCGGTGCGTCCCGAGCTGTCGTTGCGCGAGACCTTCTACACCCAGCAACTCGTCCATGGCGGCAGCGGCAGCGTGGGTGTGGCCGAGAGCGATGTCATCAATCGCAAGGCGGTCGAGGGATCGGTGGAAATCCGCCCGCCCGCCCTGGAGCGGGTTTACGACCGCGAATTCCTGGGGCGCAAATGGAAGCACGTCATCGAGCCGCGTGCCGTTTACCGCTACGTTACCGGAGTCGATAATTTCTCCCGCATTCTGCGCTTCGATGAACGCGACATCCTGAGCAACACCAGCGAAGTCGAATACGCGGTGGTCAACCGTCTCTATGCCAAACGTACTTCGGAGAAACCGGAGAATTGCGACGCCACCGGCATGGCATCTCTTATCATCGGTCACCCGGCAGCCGAGAGTCCGGTTCCCTGGGAGCGGCAACTGGATCGCGGTGGAATTCCGTGTCAGGCCGAACCACGGGTGCGGGAAGTCGTTACCTGGGAACTGGGCCAGAAATATTTTCTTGATCCCACCTTTGGAGGGGCCCTGGTGCCGGGGCAGAGGAATGTGTTCACCACCACTGCGGACTTTACCGGTATCGCTTTCCTGACCCAGGCCCGGCGTCTTTCTCCACTGATCTCGCGCCTCAAATTCGCCGCCACCAGCCGGACTGAAGCGGAGTGGGACATCGACTACGATTTCAAGCAAAGCCGGATCAATGCCAGCACCGCGTTCGTGAACTATCGTTTCGGTTCGTTCACCATCGGTGGTGGAGATGCATATCTCCGGGCGCCCAGTGATACTCCCACCACGGGGCAGCAGATGTTCAATCAGTTCCGTGTGCTGTTCGGCTACGGGCAGCCGAACAAAAGAGGATTCAGTGGAGCGACCAACCTGGGCTTCGACGCCAACCTGGGCTTTCTGCAGTATGCGGCGGTGCAGGCCGCCTACAACTGGGACTGCTGCGGCTTCAGCGTCGAATACCGCCGCTTTGCCCTGGGATCGGTCCGCAATGAAAATCAGTTTCGCTTCAATTTCGCGCTGGCCAATATCGGCTCATTCGGAAATCTCCGCAGGCAGGAAAAACTCTTCTGAAAAAATAGACACGTGGGGACAGCCGCCCTCGTGTCCGGCGGAGCGAAGTTCCGCTGCTGTCCTAAGAAAACCTTCTCGAGCTTTGCTCGACCTGACAGCCGAGGGCGGCTGTCCCCACGCGATCTACGGCACGGTTACCGTGACCATTGCCGTGGTGCGCCCGTACTGGTTGGTGGCGTACAGCTTGTAGGTGGTGGTCTGGCCGGGTTGGACAATTACACTGGTTCCCCGCACCGCTCCCGCCTGCGGCGAGACGATGACGTAAGCGGCATTGCTGACATCCCAGGACAAGGTCACGTTGCCGCCCGCGGTCACGCCGGTGGGTGTCGCGGTGAAGCTGTTGATGCCCGGGGCCGCGCCTTGCGGCACATTCGATCCGGTATAAACCGTGTCCATCTTTACGACTTCAAATGCAGAGGCTGGCACCTGCCCCAGGTCGTGCAGAGCGTCGTTGTCCCAGCGGCTGTCGGGCGCGCCGCTGATGTACATGGAGCTGCCGTTATCGGCCATGATCAACCCGTACGTCTTCATGGCGGAGAGGATGACCTGTACCTGAGTAGAGAATCCGGAAATGTTGTAGTTGGCTTTCAGGCGCATGCGCATGCCCATGGGCGGTGCATTCGCGCTGGTGGAGTTGGCCGCCCAGTGCGTGGCGGGAAGCACCGCCGCGGCCCGGCTGTCCTGCAGGGTGACGCGAATGGCGTGCTGAATCTGTCCCGCGGCCACTTCGTCATAGCGCACCAGGCCCGGGAAAATCGGCAGACCTGCGGCATCGGCCGAAGTCCAGGTCCAGGGACGCTGGGTCTTGCCGTCACTCAGCAGGTCCCAAACCGCCGCCGACGCGGCATTCCAACTCCCGTTGCCGTTGGGGACCGCGCTGAACAATTCGTAGAGAAAACAATTGTTGTTATCGAGCACCAGCACGTGGCGATCGCCGTTGCCGGGATTGGGATCGCCCTCAATTGGCGCATTGCCCGGTACCGGCATCGGCCCGGGATCGCTCTCCGAGCCATAAGCGGTGAAAGTGATGCCGACCGGAGCCTGCGTCCCGCTCACTACGGAGTACGGGATTCCGATATTCGAGCCCTGGTACTGTCCCGATCCAAAATCGGCATGCATTCCGACGCTGGACCCGATGAAATTGATGATGGCATCCGAGTTCGGATCGACCGGCGAGGCGGAAATATCTTTGTTCCAGAGGCTATCGCTGCTGAAGGGACGAAACCCGTTGAGGCTGGCGCCCTGTCCCGCGCTCATCGCGCTGCAGGCGCTCTGGTTGTTGCCCCCACCGCCGGACCCGCCGCCCGAGCCGCTGCCGCCGCCTGAACCGCTGCCGCTGCCACCGCCTCCGGAGCCGATGGTCGAACCGCTCAGGCCCCCGCCGCAATTGGCGCAGGCGAGCGCCAGGGCCAGGGCTCCCGTGACTGCCAGCAACCTCTTCCAGGAAACTCTCATGCCTCTATTGTCACAGGAAACGAGGGTTAAACCATGTGATCTCCGGTCATGACCCGCAGAAAATCGGGACATGTACTCCCAGCATCTGGCCACGCGCAAACCACGTAGGGGCGGGCGCGGAACGGTCCTACGGGCCTGCGCTCTGCGGACGCCGGAAATTCCTTGCGAGCGGCAGGGGTCTGGTTTAAACAATTAATACCCCGCTGTTTTCAGAGTTTCGAACGGTGATTTTAGGTAACCAATTACAGATCGGAGCATGACAAATGAAGACCATGGGAAATCGAGCGCCTTCGCGTTTATACATAGCAGTGCTGGTCGGCATCTTCGCCCTCGCGTCAACCGTGTCTGGTCAGACGCCCGCCAACAACAAGTACGATGGTTCGTATCAGGGAACATACAGTGGGTCCTTTGCAAGCAACCCTGCGAATGGGTCCGTCGCATTTTCCGTGGCCAATGGTGCCATTACCGTGACCGATCCGGGTGAGGGCAAGGGGAGCGTGGATTCTTCCGGGTCAGCGACTTTCAGCGGTTCACTCGGAGTGGCGGATGTGACCTGCAAATTTGTTGGTGCCTTCCAGTCGGCAAGCCGCGCGCCGCAGGGCGCTCATGCTTCGGGTTCGTGGTCGTGCGCGGGGTCCGGGCAAACCGGGAAGGGCACGTGGAGCGCGGATCGACAGTGAGTGAGTTCGACGCCCCTCATCATCGCAACCGAAAATGGCCGCCGAGGCCGGGATTCGTAACTTCACCGGGCACGACCGTCGGTTCAGAAGGGTAGTTCCTTGAATGCGTGCGCTTGCTAGTATCTTAAAGGCAGGTTTGAAGGTGGTAAATTGAAGACCCCCACCAGCGCCATCACTGACACCAGATCCTGACAGCGCTGGAACGTTTTGGGGCTCCGCCTGCAAGTAATTTATGGCGGGGCCTTAGCAAGGATGGGCGCGTAGCTCAAACGGATAGAGCATCGGATTTCTAATCCGACGGTTGCAGGTTCAATTCCTGCCGCGCCTACCATCTCGCGAGCTCGCGGATCTTTTGGCCTACACTGCTTCTGCGCCTCCAAAAGTGACGGTTGGGCCCCGAATGGCGGTCTCACCATGGATGCCGACGGCAACCTTTTTGGAGTGACAGTCTGGGGCGGTGGAGCTGCTATGCCTCCCTGTCCGTTGCAAACGGGTTGTGGCACCGTTTTCCAGTTCAAGCCACAACCGGATGGCAGCTGGAGCTACAAAAAAATTCATACATTCCTGGATACGCCGTCGGCCGATCCCAGCGGTGGTTTGGCAGTTGACGCTGCTGGAAATGTCTATGGAACGACGAGCTTAAACGGCACCAATGATTACGGCACCATCTTTATGCTGGTGCACAATCCAGACGACAGCTTCACAGGAAAAACCCTTCATGTATTCAAGGGCTATCCCGCAATAGCTCCTTCCGGCAAGCTGGTTCTCGACGAGTCGGGCACGCTCTATGGCACTACGTTATTCTCGAAGCCGTTTCCCGGAACAGGCGTCGTCTTCAAGATGATTCCATAATCTCGGGAACGATAGGGACCAGATCGTTTTACTCCAAGCACCGTTCGGGGCCCCCAAGTATGGTGGATAGCACTAGCCCTTGGTGGCAGCCTTCGGCATTCTGTGCTCGCAGGTGGTATTGAGGCAGGAGTCGGGCAGCGTCAGTCTCTCGACCGGCTTTCCTCCCAGGATGTGCGACTCGATAATCTCATCCACATCGTCCAGCGTAACCCGGCCGTACCAGACCGCGTCGGGATACACCACCAGGTTGGGGCCGTGCTCGCATTGATCGAGACAGCCGGACTGGTTGGCACGAACTCTTCCTTTGAGTCCGCGCGCCGCCAATTTTTCCTTGAATGACTTTTGCAGTTCGGCCTGGCCCGCAGGATCGCAGCAGGGGCGCGGGGCCCCAGCCGGGCGCTGGTTGCCGCAGATGAAGATGTGCTTCTCGAACTTGGGCATGAGGAAAATGTATAGGATTTGCAGGGCAGCTACTAGCTTCGGGCTCCTGGCTTCTAGCCAAACCCAAAAAAGCATCGTGAAGCCGAGTAGCCAGAAGCTAGGAGCCAGCAGCCAGCAGCAGCTCTTAATCCTTCAGCGGGACCATGTTCTTGTCGCCCTGACAGAAAGTGGCGACGCGTTGCAGTCCACCTTCGGCTTGCGGCATGAGCCGGACTGGGCCAAAGCAGTAAACGGCGTGGCCGTTTTCCGCGAAGTACCACTGGCCGCCCTTGCGGGCGGGGCGCGTGGCGGCGCTGCGATCGACGGGCGGCTTGGGCGGTGGCAGGCGGTACGAGCCGTACAGCGAAGCTGACAACAACAATGTCGCGAATACTTTCATGGGGAGTAACGTTTCCTAAAATCCGGCCCCGAAAATCTAAATCGAAACCAGGATCCGGCGTTCGTCATCCTGGTCAGCCGTGGCTTTCGGAGGTCTCTGCGGAAGCGGTCTCGCAAGTTTGCTGGTGCTCTGACTCTTCGCGCCGGCCTGCGGCGGGTTGGACGACGGGGACTGCACCTGGGGCGTTCGCGGTACTGCCTGCGCCGGAGGCGATTTCTTCAGGGCGTGGGCCCGCGCCTGGGCTTCGGCCTGCTGCCGCTGATTTTCCTTCCCTTTCAAGCCGGTCAACTCGACGCTGTCACTGAAGAGCATCTCAATCAGGCCGCGCTGCGAATCGATGGTTCGGCCCTGCTCCACCACCAGCATGGTGAGCAGGCCGTAGGAAACCAGAAACAGAATGACGAGCGCGGGAAGGAGCGAATGCCCGGGCTTGGTGACTGCGTTATTGCCCGTCAGCTTCCACAAAATGGCACCCCGATCTATGCCCCTGAGCGAGCAGGCATAGATACCGATTGCAGCTTGTCAGCCAATAACAACGATTCCCGTAAACTATTGCAGGAAAATAGCTTAGCTGGGATTGTGGGAGTCATTGCGGAGGCGGCAAGCGCAAGTTGCTGCACATAATAGGTAACCGCAATGGGTTACTGATGTGCCTTTGGACAAGGTCGGAAGCGAAGTGCGAAAGCACGAATTTGCCCAAGGATGCCGGGATCGTCGTATACTGCGGCGGCCCGAAGTGTCCGCGGAGCCGCGTGGCCGCGGAGAAACTGGTGAAGCTCGGCTACGAAAAAGTCCGCGCCTATGAAGGCGGGCTGGAAGAACGGAAGTCCGCGGGCTTCACCGTCGAAAGGGCGTAACCGCCCCGAATCCGACAGAGGGCCGGACTGGCCCTCCCGGTATTTTTCCGGCAGTTGGTGCCGAGACGCGAACGAGAACACATAGAACAGTTCTGGAGAAAATCTCATGAGCAACGGTTCAAATCAGATTTCGAATCAGTCTTGGGGGATTACGATTTTGCGGGTGGTGACCGGCATCATCTTTCTGGCGCACGGGTGGCAGAAACTGTTTCAGATGGGTCTTCACGGAACAGCGGGGATGTTCGGTGCCATCGGTGTGCCGGCGCCGGCCGTGTCGTCGGCGATCGTAACCTTCGTCGAACTTCTCGGAGGCCTCGCGCTGGTCATCGGACTGCTCACCCGCTGGGCCGCCGCCTTGAATGGTTTTGACATGATCGTGGCCATTCTGCTGGTCCACCTGAGGAATGGCTTCATCAAGCCCGGAGGCTTCGAACATCCGTTGATTATGCTGGCTGCGTGCATCGCGCTGGTCATGCTGGGGCCGGGCGCGGCGTCGGTCGATGGAGCGCTGGCAAAACGAACCTAATGTTTATGTGGCCGCGAGCATCCCGCTCGTGCCGGGGTGCCCCGTCCAGGCTCCGCCTTGGGCGGGAGTTTTCGTCATCCGCGGCGTCGCGGAGATTTACTCCGCCCCCGCGAACCTGATTTTGCTGACGCCTTCCCCCCGCTGCCAAATACCCGCGCGAAAATCTTGTCGATGTTCCTGAGCTGACGCTTCAAATCAAACGCCCGCTCGATCTGCGCGCGCGGAACCCGGCTGGTAATGCTCTTGTCCTTCAAAACCAGTTCGCGAAAATTCCGGCCTTCCTTCCAGGCCCGCATGGCGTGGTTCTGCACTGTGCGATAGGCTTCCTCGCGCGAGACTCCATGCTCCACCAGGTCGAGCAAAAGCTGTCCGCTGAACACCAGGCCGCCGGTGCTTTCCAGATTCTCCTGCATGCGTTCCAGGTACACAAACATGGTGTCGAGCACGTTGGTGGTCTTCTGCAGCATGTAATCCACCAGGGTTGTGGAATCGGGAATGATGACGCGTTCGACCGACGAGTGCGAGATATCGCGCTCGTGCCACAGGGCAACGTTCTCGAATGCCGCTTGCGCGTTCGAGCGCACCACTCGGGCGAGGCCGCTGATCTGTTCCAGAGTGATCGGGTTGCGCTTGTGGGGCATGGCGGACGAGCCCTTCTGTTTCTCGCTGAAGAATTCCTCGACTTCGCGGACTTCGGTGCGCTGCAGGTGGCGGAGTTCAGTGGCGATCTTGTCGAGCGTGCAGGCGATCACGGCCAGCGTGGCGAGGTACGCCGCATGACGATCGCGCTGGATTACCTGGGACGAGATGGCGGCGGCTTTCAATCCAAGCCGCTCGCACATCCCTTCCTCCAGCTCGGGGCTGAGATGGGCGAACGTGCCCACCGCTCCGGAAAATTTTCCCACCCGCATGTCTTCGGCGGCACTGCGAAAGCGCACGATGTTGCGTTGGGTCTCGGAGTACCAGTTGGCCAGCTTGAATCCGAACGTGATGGGCTCGGCGTGAATGCCATGGGTACGGCCGATCATGGGAGTATCTTTGAATTCCCACGCGCGGCGTTCGAGAACAGCCGAAAGTTTTTCCAGATCGGCAGCGATGATCGCGGACGCCTGCTGGATCAGCAGGGCCTGCGAAGTATCGACTACGTCGTTCGAAGTCAGGCCGTAGTGAAACCAGCGGGCGTGCGGACCGACGATCTCAGCCACGGCGGTCGTGAATGCGATGACATCGTGGCGGACCTCCGCCTCGATTTCGGCAATCCGGTCCAGATTGAAATCAGCCCGCTCACGAATGGCGCGGGCAGCGTCCTTGGGTACCATGCCGGCTTCGGCCAGGGTTTCGGTGGCGGCGACTTCGACCGCCAGCCAGGTCCGAAAGCGATTCTCATCGCTCCAGATGCGGCCCATGTCAGGGCGGGTATAGCGTGGAATCAAGGTGCACTCCCTGCTCGGTCCGAGAAATGCGGGACTAGGGATTCTAAATGGATGGGGAGGCTGGTGACCAGTCGCGCAGACCGGAAAACAAAGCCTTCGTGATACCTCGAGTCCTTCGTGGTTTATGCACTTGTCATGGCTTATCACGAAACTGCACCACTACCCAGACCGGACCTGGCCGCGAAGCGGCCTAAAGAGCTAGCCCTGAAAGGGCGAAAGAGACGTTGCGCGACTGTTCCCGGCAGCGGGCCTACGCCAGCGCGATCACGTCAATCTCCACCAGAACGTCTTTCGGAAGACGGGCCACCTCGACGGTTGACCGGGCGGGAGGCGCGACGTTGAAATAGCGGCCATAGACTTCATTCATGGCCGTGAAGTCGCCCATATTCTTCAGGAAGACGGTCGAGCGCACAACTTTCTTGAGACCGCTTCCTGCGGCGGTGAGGATTGCGGAAAGGTTTTTGAGCACGCGGTCAGTCTGCGCCGCGACGTCTCCGCTGATCACCTGCTGGTTCGCTGGATCGATGGCCACCTGTCCGGAGACGAAAACGAATCCATTCGCCCGTATGGCCTGGGAATAGGGTCCAATGGCCTGCGGTCCTTCTTTGGTTGCGATCACGTCGCGCATGAGCCCTCCGAAATCAATCGTCAGAATTAATGCAGATGGACGCCGTTGGAGTCAACCTGGGCAGCCAGGAACGGCCCACAGCGACAACGAAAAACCAAGAAAAGAAACAAGAGACAAAAACCAGTAATCAGGTTTTAGTTGTCAGTTCTCAGTCAGGCTCTTGCCGACGACTAGATTTTCTGCAGTCTCTGGACATCGTGCACTCCGGGAATCTTGCGCACGCCATTGACGATATTTTCCAGGTGCTTCAAGTCTGCGATGTCCAGCACGATGTCAACGTTGGCCTGGCCGTTGCTGGTGCGGGCTTCGATGTTGCGGATGTTGGTTTGAGTGTCACTGATCACGGCGGTGATCTGTTTCAGCATCCCAAAACGGTCGTCGCAGAAGACGGTGAGTTTGACCGGATAAGCGCTGGGCGCGCCGTCGTCCTGGGCCCACTCGACATCAATCTTGCGTTCGGGTTCATACAACAGGTTGGTGACGTTGGGACAGTTGACGGCATGCACCGCGACCCCTTTGCCGCGAGTCACGTAACCGACAATGGATTCACCCCGGATCGGGTTACAACAGCGGGCGCGGTAAACCAGCAGGTCGCCGTGCCCCTTTACGCGAATGGCGTTATTGTTCTGGTCGCCGCCGAAAACGCGCCGCACCACGCTGGCGAGGCCGCCGGCCTTCTCTTTTTCCTCATCCGCCAGGGGCGTGCCGGCCGCCGGCGCCATGCGTCCCAAGATCTGCCGGGCCGAATATTTGCCGTAGCCAATGCCCGCCATCAAGTCGTCGGGACGTCCCGCGCCGTAGTCGGAGGCGATCTTCTGCCACTCCTCGTCCTTGATGTCCTTGAGCGATACGCGATACTTGCGCGCTTCTTTCTCAATCAACTTGCGGCCAATTTCGATGGCACGCTCCCGCTGATGGACATTAAGCCAGTGCTTGATCTTGTTGCGGGCGCGCGACGACTTGGCGATGGCCAGCCAGTCGCGGCTGGGTTTGTGCCCGGTCTGGGTAAGGATCTCGACGATGTCGCCGCTATGCAGCTTGAAGCGCAGCGGGACCATGCGGCCATTCACTTTCGCTCCCACGCAACTGTGGCCGACTTCGGTGTGAACGGAATAGGCAAAGTCGATGGGCGAAGAATCCCGCGGCAGAACTACAACCTTGCCCTTGGGCGTGAAGGTATAAACCTCTTCGGGATAAAGGTCGATCTTGAGAGTGGACAGGAACTCGCTGGGATCGGAGACATCGCGCTGCCATTCCACCACCTGGCGCAGCCACGCCAGCCGTTGCTCGTCCTGCGCCGAGACCGGGCCGTCCTTGTACTTCCAGTGCGCGGCGATACCCTCTTCCGCCATCTTGTGCATTTCCTCGGTGCGGATCTGCACTTCAAAGGGCGTGCCTTCCTCGGCGATCACGGAAGTATGCAGCGATTGATAGAAATTCGGCCGCGGCATGGCGATGAAATCTTTGATCCGGCCGGGGACAGGCCGCCACAGGTTGTGGATGATGCCCAGCACGGCGTAACAGTCCTGCACCGACTTCGTGATCACGCGCATAGCATAGAGGTCATAGACCTGCTCGACCGCAATATGCTGGCGCTGCAGTTTTTTGTGGATGCTGTACAGGCGCTTGATACGGCTTTCCACGGTAGCGGTAATCCCCGCCTCTTTCAGCTTGTCGCGGAATATGGATTCCACCCGCGCCAGGAAAGCTTCGCCCGCCTTGCGCCGCGCTTCGACCGCATCGTGCACCTGCTGGTAAGCGATGGGATCGACGTAGCGGAACCCCAGGTCCTCCAGTTCTCCCCGGATCTTGCCCATGCCCAGGCGGTGGGCGATGGGGGCGTAGATCTCAAGTGTCTCCTTGGCAATCTTCTCCTGTCTCTCGGCGGGCAGATGTTCGAGAGTGCGCATGTTGTGCAGGCGGTCGGCCAGCTTGATGAGCACCACACGGATGTCATCCACCATTGCCAGCATCATCTTGCGTAGATTTTCGGCCTGTTGCTCCTCGCGGGTGGCGAAATCGATGGCGCTGATTTTGGTGACTCCCTCTACGATGTGCGCCACCTGTTCGCCAAATTCCTTGCGAATATCGACCACGGTCACCGAGGTATCTTCGACCGAGTCATGCAACAGGCCGGCGGCGATGGCCACGGGATCCATTTTCATTTCGGCCAAGACCAGCGCCACTTCGAGGGGATGGACCAGGTAGGGTTGACCGGAGGCGCGGCTCTGTCCGGCGTGGTGTTTCTGGGAAAATTCGTAGGCCTTGCGAATGAGTTCGAGATCGTCGTTGGGCCGGTTGGCCCGCATTCGGCGCATGAGCTCGCGGAACCGGGTCACCGTGAGCACATTGGTCGCGAACTGTTGGCGCAGCGTCGCCATGCATGATTATAGCTTGTGGCTGGGCTGACATTGGGCTACCCGCGGCCACGTGGGGACAATGGCGCGGAGCCAAACCAATACGATTCTGCTAAGGTTGAGGCACACCAAGCCGTCATGACTTCCTCTCGCATCCTGATCAGCGGGGCCTCCGGGCCGATTGGCGCGGCGCTGGTACCCTCTCTGAGGGCCGGCGGAGCAGAGGTCACCCGCCTGGTGCGGAAGGCAACCGACTCCCCGGACCAGATAATCTGGGACCCGGCCCGCCCTTTGTCGCCGGATTCCGTCTCCGGCTTTGACGCGGTCATTCATCTGGCAGGAGAATCAATCGTCGGCCGCTGGACTGCAGCCAAGAAGCGGCGCATCCTCGAAAGCCGCGCCCAGGGCACGGGCCACCTGGCGGAAGCGGCAGCGAAGGCGTCGCCGCCCCCGCGCGTATTCATTTCTGCGTCCGCCGTCGGCTTCTACGGCAATCGCGGCGACGAGATTCTGCGCGAGGACAGCCCGTCGGGTGAGGGCTTTTCCGCGGAAATATGCCGCCAGTGGGAAGCCGCCACACAACCCGCGGCCAAGGCGGGAATCCGCACCGCGCAAATGCGATTTGGGGTGGTGATGAGCGCGGAAGGAGGCGCCCTGCCGAAAATGCTGCCCGCCTTCCGCATGGGTCTGGGCGGCAGGCTGGGGAACGGACGCCAGTGGTGGCCCTGGGTCTCGGTGCGTGACGTCGTCGGCGCGATCGAGCACGTGTTGAACCACGAATCGCTCTCCGGGCCGGTCAACACCGTGGCGCCGAATCCCGTGAGCAATGCGGAGTTCACCCGCATTCTGGCTTCGGTCCTGGGGCGCCCGGCACTCTTCCCCATGCCCGCCTTCGCCGTCCGAATCATCTTCGGAGAGATGGGTGAGGAACTCTTCCTTGGCAGCCAGCGCGTGGAGCCGGCCAGGCTTGCGTCCAGCGGATATCAATTCCAGCATCCGGAATTGAAGAATGCGCTGCAAGAGATTTTGCAGCGCTAACTGACTTGGTCACGCGCTTCTTTGCGTTCTTTGCGGCATCTCTTTGCGATCTTTGCGGTTAAAGTGTTTGATGTTGGCATGATCGAAAAAGATCCTTAACCGCAAAGGACGCAAAGGAAGCTCGGCCGCGACAACACCACCCTCGCTCGCCACTAACCTGTGGTCTGTATCTCTGTAATCTTCCGAATGGCCTCGCTCTGGACCCCGGTGTCATCTCCGAAACCAGAAATCCAGATTACATCAGGCTCGCGGCGGAACCAGGTCATCTGACGCTTGGCGTAGTTGCGATGTGCCTGTTGCGCCATCTGGACAGCGGTCTTGCGGTCGATCTCGCCACGGACGAGGGCCACCGCCTGTTTGTAACCGAGGGCGGACAGCGGGCGTGCGCCCGTACCGTATTTTTCCAGCAGACTCCGAGTTTCTTCGACCAGGCCACCGTCAAACATGTGTTGCGCGCGCTGGTTGATGCGGTCATACAAAACATTGCGGTCGGGATCGAGCCCCACACGCACAATCTGGAAGCCGCGCAGCGGATCGCGGCCCTGTTTCCACAATTCGCTCATTTTCGTTCGCGCAGCCAGGCAGACTTCAATCGCCCGCAGCAGCTTGGCAGTGTCGTTGGCATGAATCTTCGCGGCGGCTGCTGAGTCGAGGCGGCCCAGCATGCGATGCAGATAGCCGGCTCCCTTCTCTTCAGCGCGCTGACGCAGCCGCTGGCGCAGTTCCTCGGAACGCTGCGGACCGGCAAACAGGCCCTCCAGCAGCGCGCGCAGATACAGGCCAGTCCCGCCCACCACGATCGGCAAAGCTCCCCGCCCCTTGATCTGGTCCAGCACCTGGCGGGCCTGGCGAGCGTATTCGCCGGCGGTGATGTAGCCGGAAGGCTCCACAAAATCCAGGAGATGATGAGGAATACGGGCGCGCTCGGCAGGAGTTGGTTTGGCCGTCCCAATCTCAAACTCGCGATACATGGCGACCGAATCGCAGTTTACGATCTCTCCGCGGAAGCGTTCCGCCAGCGCCAGGGAAAGGGCCGTCTTACCGCTTCCCGTGGGACCGAGCACCACCAGCAGCAGGGGCTCGGACGGCGCGGTCAGCGGGCACCCCAGGCAATGTGATGCCAGTAGCGGGTGAGAATCAGCATCAGAACCACCGCCCCAATGATTAGAATCCCGGCCGCTTCAAGCCTGCAGATGTTGGACTTGGACGTCGGCCTCTGGGAAGGCTTATCCGGTGGCTGGGGCTGGGCAGCGGGCACGAGCATTATTGTAGCGCCCGCTCCGGTTCAATGTAGGCGCGGGCGCCCTCGCTCGTGCGGGAGCTGCAATCATTTTCTCCGAGCGAGACGATAGTGCCGACGGCGAAACCTCCCATGCCTTCGTACGGCTGCGTCGAAAGACTTGAACCCCAATCTAGCCGCCGCACGAGCGGGGCGCCCGCGCCACACCATCCCAATGCTAAACTTCCTGCTGCCGTGTCCACGCCACCACGCAGTTCCCCGCAAAAAACCATCCGCTTCGCGGTTTTCGAAGTTGACCTTGCGGCCGGTGAATTGCGCAAGAATGGAGCCCGGGTCCGGCTGCAGGAGCAGCCCTTTCAGATACTGGCATACCTGCTCCACCGCGCTGGAGAGGTGGTCACACGCGAGGAACTCCGCGAGAAATTATGGCCCGCCGACACTTTCGTGGATTTCGACCACAGCCTGAATACCGCGATCAACAAATTGCGGGAGGCCCTGGGAGACTCGGCCTCGAACCCGCGTTATGTCGAAACCCTGGCGCGGCGCGGATATCGCTTCCTCGCTCCCCTGCAAACGGCAGCGGCGAAGGCGCACGACTCTCCGGAAGCGGCCGGCAGTGCGGTCGCGGCAGCCTTCCATCCTGAACTCGAGGTTCCCTTGCCCCATCGGGGCCTGACCCGCGGCCTCTTCGGACTGATTCAAGTGATGTATCTGATCTTTTACGTGAGTGCACTCTTTCGCCTGAGCGGGATTGAACCAGTCACCAGCGTGTTCTTGCCGGAGTGGGGATCGCGCGCCGTCTTCATGGCCGTGCTGGTGACAGCGGGCGTGGGTATCCCCCTCCGCTGTTATCTGATATCGGCAGTGGCCTTCGATCACCGTGGATTGGGAGCAAAATTTCAGCGGATATTCCCGCTGATATTGGCCCTTGACCAGCTGTGGGCAGTGGCCCCGTTTCTGTTGGCTGAAAAAATCGGGTTCGGGGCGGCATTTGCCGCCACGGCGGCGCTGCTATACGTGCCCTTTTCAGAGAGAACGCTGCTGCGGCTGGCCTATCCCTGAATGTAGGCGCGAGCGTCCCGCTCGTGCTGCCCGGCACGAGCGGGACGCTCGCGCCCACATTTTCTGGAACCGCGCTCACCAAAGCTGCGTATCTCCGTCTGAAACCGAGGCAGAAGTGTTTCTGCCCGGGATGGGAGCTCGAATATGAAGCGAATCATCTTGACGATTATGGGCTTGTGTCTGGCGGTGGCGCCGGCGGTCCAGGCGGAACAGTGGTCGAAAACCTACACCGTCACCGGCAAGCCTGAGCTGCGGGTGGAAACCTCCGATGCCAACATCCGCGTGGATACCTGGGACCAGAACACTATCGCCGCCACGGTAACGACTGACAACTGGAAGATCGGCGAAGGCGGCGTCAAAGTGCTGGAGCATCAGACCGGGGACTCAGTCGAAATTGAAGTTCGGCTTCCACGCCAGGTCTGCATTGTTTGTGTTGATATCCGCAGCCATCGGGTGGATGTCGAAATTCACATGCCTCGCGAAGGGCGAGTGAATTTACGCACCGGCGATGGCTCCATCCGGTTGACCAGCTTCAAGGGGACCATGGAGGTTCAATCAGGCGATGGCGGTCAGGACATCGACGGAGTGGACGGCATCCTCAAAGCTCGCACCGGCGATGGCCACTTAAAGGCGACGGGGCGATTCGATGGGCTCGCGCTCACCAGCGGCGACGGTCGCATCGAAGCCCAGGCCCTGGCCGGCTCGACTGTGGGTTCAGGCTGGGACCTGCACGCGGGAGATGGCGCCGTAACTTTGCAACTGCCAGGTTCCTTCGCCGCTGACGTTGATCTGCGGACCGGCGACGGCCGCATCACCCTGGATGTGCCGGTGAGCGTGGAAGGAAGACTGGGCTCAAACAATATTCGCGGTAAGCTCAATGGCGGCGGCAACCTGCTGACCATTCATACCGGCGACGGCGCGATCCGGCTGGAAAAATCATAAGCGCCAAGATTTCAGATTTCAGGTTGTGGATTTCAGATCTCAGATTCCAGTTCGCAGTTCTCAGGTCGTCGAGGATGATGGTTAATTTGAAATCTACAATCTGCAATTCCCCAGGTGCGTGAGGAGAGCAATGTTTCGAATCACCTTCGTTCTGACCCTGGTTCTGGCTACCGCCGCGGTTTACGCACAGAACGCTTCCACCGTCTCCACAACCGTCCATCCCCCGGTCCTCGACGTTACTTCCATCGATAGCAGCGTGGACCCGTGCACCGACTTTTTTGCCTACTCATGCGGGGGCTGGCTGAAAAAGAACCCCATTCCGCCCGACAAGACCAGCTGGAGCGCGGCCTGGAAGCTGCAGGATGACAATAAAGCCCTGCTGCGCGGGATCCTCGAAGAAGCCGCGGCGGGCGGCGCTTCCCGCGATCCGGTAAAACAAAAAATTGGCGACTACTATGCCGCCTGCATGGATGAAAAAAACGTAGAGGCCGCCGGGGCCAACCCGCTGCAAGCCGGCCTGGAGCGAATCAGCGGAATGCATTCCCGACGAGATCTAGCCAGGGTCGCCGCCGGAATGCTGGGCCAGGGCGTTTTGTTCGACTTCCAGTCTGACCAGGATTTCAAGAACTCCTCCCAGGTCATCGCGGAAGTGGACCAGGGCGGCCTGGGACTTCCCGACCGCGACTACTATCTGAAGACGGATGCGAAATCCGCGGAACTCCGCCAGGCCTACGTGGTCCAGATCCAGAAGATGCTTGAGCTGCTGGGCGATGCGCCGGCGGTCGCGGCCACCGCAGCCCAATCCGTTCTGCGCATTGAGACCGCCCTGGCAAAAGGATCGCTGACCCAGGTGGAGCGTCGCGATCCCAAGCTCCTTTACCACAAGATGTCGCGCCGGGAGCTCGAAACGCTCAGCCCGTCATTCCGCTGGAAGGAGTACTTTGCCCGGGCCGGCCAACCGGGATTGCGCTCGCTCAATGTCACCGCGCCTGAATTCCTCAAGGCGATGGATTCGGCCTTGAAGAACGAAGACCTGGAAAGCTGGAAGGCCTACCTGCGCTGGCACCTGGTCCATGCCAACGCGCCCTATCTCTCCTCGGCATTTGTGGACGCCGATTTCGATTTCTTCGGCAAGACCCTGGCCGGGGCGCAGGAACTCGAACCGCGCTGGCAGCGCTGTGTGAGCTACGTGGACAACGATCTGGGTGAAGCCCTGGGCCAGGCCTACGTGCAACGCGCCTTCCCGCCCGAGGCCAAACAGCGTGCCCAGAAAATGGTGAAGCAGATTGAAGAAGCCATGCAGCAGGACATCGACGGCCTGCCCTGGATGTCGGCGGCGACCAAGCAGCAGGCGTTGGAGAAGTTGCACACCCTGGCCAACAAGATCGGCTATCCCGACAAATGGCGGGACTACAGCGCTCTGAGCATCGCTCGCGACGACAACATGGGCAACGTGCTGCGCGCCCGCGTCTTTGAGTTCAATCGCCAGATCGCGAAAATCGGCAAGCCGGTGGACCGCGGCGAGTGGAGCATGAGCCCGCCGACGGTGAATGCCTACTACAATCCCCAGATCAACGACATCAATTTTCCGGCGGGCATCCTGCAACCGCCGTTTTTTGATCCCCGGGCGGACGATGCTCCGAACTACGGCGACACCGGAGCCACCATTGGGCACGAACTGACCCACGGCTTCGATGACGAAGGCCGCCAGTTCGACGCGCAAGGCAATCTGCGCGACTGGTGGACGGCAGAGGATGGCCAGCAGTTTGACCAGCGCGCCAGTTGCATCGCGGACCAGTACTCCCAGTACGTGGCGGTCGATGACCTCAAGGTCAACGGCGAGCTGACCATGGGCGAGAATGTCGCCGACCTGGGCGGTCTGATGCTGGCCTACATGGCCTGGAAGGCCGAAACCCACGGCCAGAAGCTGGAATCGATTGACGGATTCACCCCCGAGCAGCGCTTCTTCATCGGCTACGGCCAGGCCTGGTGTTCCAACACCCGTGACGAGACCAAGCGCATGTGGGCGACCATCGACCCTCACTCCCCCGACAAGTATCGGGCCAACGGGGTAGTCTCCAACACACCGGAGTTTCAGCAGGCCTTCCAGTGCAAGGCCGGCTCCCCCATGGTGCGGCAAAAAAGATGCAGAGTGTGGTGAAGGCAGTCATCAGTCGTCAGTCTTCGGTCGTCAGCACAATCAGCCTCTGTTTCGGGAGAGGCGAGCTTCGTTGAGTGAGACTTTGAATTTACTGACGACTGAAGACCGACGACTGCTTTACTGGATTTCCGATCTTTCCGGGTTGTAGTAGAAGTGGAAGCGCAGAGCGAGATATTGGCCGCTGAACTCGGTGGGCAGCGGTGAAGGCAGTCGTCAGTCGTCGGTCTTCGGTCGTCAGCACAATCAGCCTCTGTTGGTCGGGAGATGCGACCTTCGTTGAATGAGACTTTGAATTTACTGACGACCGAAGACCGACGACTGCTTTACTGGATTTCCGATCTTTCCGGGTTGTAGTAGAAGTGGAAGCGCAGAGCGAGATATTGGCCGCTGAACTCGGTGGGCAGCGGCGGAAAGGGTTTGGACGCGGTGATCCCGCCGTAGGCGGCGCGGTCGAGCGCCACGTCTCCTGACGAGCCCACGATCTGCAACCCCGCCACCTGGCCGTCCTTCAGGATGGCAAACTCAATCGAAACTTTCCCCTTCTTCATAAGCGGCGCGCGCGCCGATTCGGGGATGATGCGATACCAGTTTTCGCGGACATCATGCAGCACCCGCGCCAGGTAGGGACCGAAATCCACACCCATGGTGTCGCTGAGTACGTCCAGCGGACCGATGGCCTCGCCGGCCTGCCTGCCCTGGCCCAGGCCATAATCGCCGCCGTCGCCGCCATATCCGCCCCGGTTCGACGCCGCCGCGCGGGCCGCCTGCTCGATGGCCGATCCCGCGGACATAGGGCCGGTATTGAAACTCGGCGTGGGTTTTCCTGCAGGCGGACTCTGCAGGCGGGCCACCTGGTCCGGCGGAGGAGGCGGTGCCGAGGGCTGTTCCTGCGGCGCCTGCGGGCCCTGCGCCGCTGGGTTAGGCGGAGCGGGCTGCGACTGGGCCGGCGGAGCGCTCGGGCCGGGCGCGCCAGGTCGCGCGCTGTCCAGAATCTTTTTCAATTCCTTACGGTCCAGTTGTGGGGCCTTCGACGTCGCCATCCGGTCTTTGTCTGAAATCTTGTTGGTGTCCGGCCGCTTGGTAAGTTTCTGCTCGTCCGGGGGAAGCTCCAGGTAGGTAAGCTCTTTCTCCTTCATCAGGTCTTGCGGACTGACCAGAATCACGGAGCGCTTGCGCATCAGGCCTTCCAGCCGGGCAGAGTTGACCACCAGGATGACGATGGCCAGGTGGACGACCACCGAAATCCAGAAAGCTTCCCGTTGCCGCGAGCGCGAGAGATCGTCCTGCAACTGGATCAGCAGGGCGGGAACATCGTGCATTTCGAGGTAAGCGGTCTCCCAGCTGCTGGCGTCGTAGAGATCGCTGCCCGGGGCGGTGGGCGGTTGCGCTGCTGGGACGGGGTTCCGCGGCGGTATTTCAGTGATTGACATCGACCTGCTGGCTTATCCCATTAGAGACGGCTGTTGCACCCTTGGTTGCCGGGCGGAAACGTCTTTGGTCGTTGGCCAAAACCGGGGCTTCTGCTGCTCGCCGCCAGCAACGACTGACCAATCATAAGGTCCGACGACTGATGACTGACGACCGACGACTGATTTTCTATTCTCGCATCTTTCCCAAATATCTGCGAAAAACCAGGGCGCCCCGGCCCTTACCTTTGTACCTGACTGGTCAATAAAGGTTACCCTGAAGCGCTGCCCTTGTCTGTCAAGAAGTGTAAAAGGAAGAATCACGCTGGACCGTTCCGCAGCAAGCACTTACAAAGCTTCAGGGAGGATCAGCGCAAGTGCTCAAGCTGAATTTTCTTACCGTGCTCCCGGATCGCGGCCACGATGTCGAGCGCCAGCGCGAGGGCGCGCCGTCCGTCTTCGAATGAGACCAGCGGTTTGGAGCGGGTCCGCACCGCCTCCAGGAACGATCTGAGCTCAGCCTGCAACGGTTCCTCCGCCACGATCGCCGGCCTGGCCACCTTGATCTGCGGATTCACCGACGGCGTTCCCGCCCCCTCGCCCGGCTCGCCCACGCTGAAGACGAGCACCTCCTGGCGGCCGTAGTCGAGAGAAATATATTGCCGGGGCTGAAAGAAACGCAGCTTGCGGACGCGCTCGGTGGAAACCCGGCTGGCGGTGAAGTTGGCCACGCAGCCGGATTCGAACTCCAGGCGAACGTTGGCAATGTCGGCCTTGCCGGAAAGAATGGGCAGACCCACGGCGCGGATTTCCTTCACCGGCGATTTCACCAGCCAGAGCACGACGTCGAGATCGTGGATCATGAGATCGAGAATCACGTCCACATCGAGCGAGCGTGGAGTGAACACGCTCAACCGGTGCACTTCAAAAAACATGGGCTGGGTGATGAGAGGCGCGGTGGCCCGGACCGCCGGATTGAAGCGTTCCAGGTGTCCCACCTGGCCGATGCGATTCAGACTCTGCGCCAGGCGGACCAGTTCGTCGGCCTCGGCCAGCGAAGCGGCCAACGGCTTTTCCGCCAGCACATCGACGCCGGCCTGCATGAGGGCCCGGGCGGTCTCCAGGTGCCGCACCGTGGGTACGGCCACGGAGGCGGCCTGCACTTCGCTGTGCGTGGTCACCAGTTGCTCGACCGAACCAAATGCGCGGCAACCGAATTCGCTGGCCACAGCGTCGGCCCGCGCCACATCCGGATCCACCACGCCCACCAGGCGGACGGCTTCGCCCTGCTGGGCCAGTTGGTGATAGATGCGGGCGTGGTTGCGCCCGAAGGCGCCCACGCCGACCACCGCGACGTTAATAAAGTTGTCAGGCAGCTATGAATCTCCGTTCCCGAGAACCGCGTCATCCCCAGCACCGGCGTCATCCTGAGGGACTTCAGTCCCGAAGGATCTGGCGTGCGCCGGCAGACGGCGAACCGCGACTGCACATCCGCTCCACGCCGGATCCCTTCGACTTCGCTCAGGGCAGGCCCTTCGCCAGTTCAGGATGACACCCTCGCATCGCGGGAGGCGATCACTCCGCGGCCTTCTTCAGCAGAGCGATCTGGCCGGCATGGTAAAGCTCGTGCTGCACGATGCCGCTGAACATGTAGAAAAAGTTGTAGTAGTTCTGGCTCTTGCCCGGGACCTGCTCCCCCAGCCGCGAATCGGGAAAGGAAGCCACTGCCTTGATCAATTCGTGGTGAGTGCTCTTGGTGGAATCAATGGCCTGGCTCCAGGCCGCTTCGCTGGTGTCCCTCACCGGCGGAAAATTCTGCTCGTCCGTGAGAGTTACGGCCGTGCCCCCAATTCGGCGGCGCACGGCATCATCCCAGGCGGCGATGTGCAGCAGAATCTCCCAGATGCTGTGGGCATTTTTGATCGGCCGGGCGGCGGCCGTTCTGGCATTCACCCCGGCCAGCAGTTCGAGAATCGAGTCACCGTGCCAGGCGTTGCCTTCGAAGGCGCGGCGGATTTGATCGGCGAGGCGAAAAGTTTCAGTCATGGAGCCCTCCAGATTCGTCACATGAACGATCGTCACATGAACGACTTCGACTTTGCTAGTGCTGTCCCAGGACTATATGGAACTCGAAATGTAAGCGGCGCAGATCGAGTGGGCTGAAACAGCAGGTCCCTCCACTGCGCTCGCTTCGCTCCGCTCCGGTCGGGATGACAATATTAATGCAACGAGTCAGCCACTATCGCGATATCCTGCCGCATCGGCGGCGGCGATGACGGCGTTCCCATCCAGCAACAGGCACTTCCCCGCATCCAGGGCCAGACAGGTGGCCCCCGCCTGGCGCATGACTTCGATGGTTTTCACGCCGACCACGGGCACGTCAAAACGCATGTCCTGATTCGGCTTGGCGATTTTCACCACCGTTAGCCCGCGGCCGAGCGTGGACGCCTCTCCGGCCAGCGACCGCATGATCTCGCCGGCGCGTCCAATAGCGGCGTCGGTGCCCTCCATGGCTTCGACCGCAACACAGGCGGACTCGGCGACCACGACGGTCTGACCGATATCATACTGCGCCAGGTGGCGGGCCACGGCGCGTCCATATTCGATGTTCTTTTTTTCCTGCGGCGTGGGCTCGCGTTTCGTAAGCACCCCAGCCCGGGCCAGCAAGGGCTCCAGAAACGAGGTTGAATTTTCCAGCGTGATGCCCTCCTCGGCCAGCGTCTGGGCGACCGCGCCCAGCAGCGAGTCGGTGTTGCGCGTGCCCAGCGACAGCAGCAGCTTGGCCAGCTTCCAGTCGGGACGGATGCTGGAAAAAATCTGCTTGTGCTTCACCTGTCCCGCCATGATGGCGCGGCGCACGCCTTCGCGTTGAAACGTCTCGATCAGCTTGGACAATTCTCCCAGCGAAAGCCAGTGCACCGCTGCGGCCCCGTGCTGCTCGATTTCCGGAAAGGCCTCTTCCCTGATGGCGGCGACGATGACCTCGAACCCCTGGGCGCGCGCCGCATCGAGCACCAGCAAGGGAAAACTTCCATTTCCGGCGATGAGACCAATTCGTTCCGGCATGATTAAGACATTTTCTCAGTGCTGGACGGCAAAAACAAAACCACCGGCGTCGTCGTGAAGGACTTCAATCCCGAAAGATCTGGCTGTACGCTCTTCAAACTTTGGTCCCTCTGTCATCCTGAGCGGAGCGGAATGTTTCGCTTGCGAAACATTCCCGGAGTCGAAGGACCCCTATAGGCTCACACATTCCGAGGCCAGGCAG
Organism: Terriglobia bacterium; assembly: GCA_963699935.1. GTDB lineage: Bacteria > Acidobacteriota > Terriglobia > Terriglobales > Acidobacteriaceae > JAIQFF01. The sequence goes on along the minus strand of CAVOVU010000002.1, from coordinate 303,724 downwards.
GGTCCTTCGACTCCGCTAGAAAGTTCGACAAAGCGAACTGGCTAGCTGCACATCCACTGCGCACCAGATCCCTTCGCAAGCTCAGGATGACCCTCGAATAGAGACCCGGAGTCGGACTCATGCTTGCTTATGCTTCGCGTCACGTAGCACAATCTTTCATCCGCGAACTTGAAGGACCGACTGAGAGCTCTTATGGCTGAAACCCCGTCCATCATCCAGCACCCGTCAGGATACATGTGGGGGGCGGCAGTACGGGCAGCAGCCAGACATCGGTTCAAGTTCTCCATCCGGTGCGAAAGTGGAATCAAGGCACTGATCACATCGGGCCTTGAAACCCACAAAGTTGGTTTGCACGAGTTCGCGGAACGCAAGACCGAAGCCCAGGGCAACATCGAGAAACTGGTTCGGGCCATGATCAACGCGCAACTGACGAAAGATCCCGCGATTGACATTCTCGACGAATGGACAATCGCTCACGTTCTCTACGACGAAAAGTTGTGTCCCGGACTTTGGCCGATCTGCTAGAAAGTTCCGCTCCGCCTACTTGATCACGCCGCGTTCCGACGCTTCGATGAATCTTATCAGCATGTCCACGTCTTCCCCCCGCTCGGGCTCGGACTTCAAGCGCTCCAGCGCCTGCGAGGTATTGAGTTTGGAGGCCAGCAGCAGCTTGTAGGCATGGTGGATCTTGCGGATGCGTTCCTTGCTGAAGCCGCGCCGCTCCAGTCCCACGGCGTTGAGTCCATAGGCGTGGGTGTCCCGCGCCGCCGCGGTCTTCGAGAACGGCAGCACGTCCCGGGTGATGGTCGTGCCGCCGCCAATGAATGAGTGCGCCCCAATGCGCACAAAGTGATGCACCGGGCACAGCGCTCCCACCACCGCCCATTCCTCGACCGTGACATGTCCCCCGAGGGTTGCGGCATTGGCCAGAATGACATGGTCGCCGATGACGCAATCGTGCGCGATGTGAGTGTAGGCCATCACCAGCGTGTAACTGCCCACGCGAGTCACCCCGCCGCCCTTGACCGTACCCCGGTTGATGGTGACAAACTCGCGAATCTCGTTGTGGTCGCCGATCTCGAGCCGCGTGGGTTCGCCGGCATAAGTGATGTCCTGCGGCGCCATGCCGATCGAGCAGAAGGGAAAGAACCCGTTGTCCGAGCCGATTTTCGTCGGTCCCTCGATGGCGACGTGCGAAACCAGATGGCAGCCTTCGCCCATTTCGACTTCCGGCCCAATCACGCAATAGGGGCCGATCTTGCAGGAGGGATGAATTTTCGCGCGGGGATCAATGATGGCCGTGGGATGAACCTGTGCGGAAGTCTTCGCCTTGGAGTCCGTCTGCGCTGTACTGTTTGACTGCGGACGTTTGGCCATACGGGAGCTTATTCCGGTTCGTCCGTCTCTGCGGCGCCATCCGACCCGCCGCGCCCGCGGGCGGTGTCCACCAGTTGGCAGCTGACCACGGCTTCGGCCACGCGCCTGGCGCCAACGTAAACCATTCCCTCCATACGGACGGCAATCATGCTCGCCCGGGCACGCCAGTTCTTGAGCTCGACTTCGATGCGCAACTGATCGCCGGGCACCACCGGCCGGCGGAATTTTGCCCGCTCGATTCCGGTGAACATGATGAGCTTGTCCTTCCGGTCTTCCACTTCGGTGAGCAACAGCGCCCCGCCGGCCTGGGCGATGGCTTCCACGATCAGCACGCCCGGCATGATAGGAAGATTGGGAAAGTGCCCGGCAAAGAAGGGCTCGTTAATCGTCACATTCTTGATGGCCACGATGCGCTGCCGGGGCTGGATCTCAATCACGCGGTCGATGAGCAGAAAGGGAAAGCGGTGCGGCAGGATGTGGAAAATGTCGATAATGTCCAGCGTGGTCTTTTCCGGCGCCGGGGTTTTGGTCCCAGGGTGAGCGGTGTCGGTCATTTTCTCTCGTCAGGCTGTGCTGGTCAGGAGCGAAGATTATACTGTACCGCGACTCGGCCGCGGAATACTGCGAGAATAGGCTTCGTGATGCAACCGCAAAACCCACGAACCACCAAGGACACGAAGGATCACGAAGGTTGCTGCTCAGGGCCTTCCTTCGTGAACCTTCGTGTCCTTCGTGGTTAAAGCTTTCGTGGCTTGATCCACGCCGGGAATACTCATATGAAGAAGGTCCTCAAGAAGCCACAATCATCTCCACCCGCGTCCGGCGAAGCCGCCAACCGGCTGCGCTATTTTACCGAGCGGAAAGACACCATCACCGAAACCATCCGCCAGTTGGTGGAAATCGAATCGCCCAGCGACCACAAACCGGCAGTGGACCAACTGGGCGCGCTTCTGGCCGGGCGCTTCGAGAAAATCGGCGGTCATGCCAAATTCCATCGCGTTCAGGATTTCGGCGACCACCTGCAAGTGGACTTTGCCGGCGCGCGCAGTGGCAAGCCAGTCCTGCTCCTCGGCCACCTCGATACGGTCTATCCCATGGGCACGCTCTCGACCATGCCATGCCGCGTGGCTGACGGACGGCTATGGGGACCCGGCGCCCTCGATATGAAGTCCGGCATTGCGCTGGCGCTGCATGCTCTTGAAGGATTGCGTAGCTGGCACAGTGACAGCCTGCCCCGTCCGGTGACGCGTGCTGCTTGTGTCCGACGAAGAAGTGGGGAGCAGTTCCTCCCGCCGCATCACCGAAAGCCTGGCCCGAAAATCCGAGGCCGTCCTGGTTCTGGAGCCCGCTTACGGAACCAAGGGCGCCCTGAAAACCGCCCGCAAAGGGGTGGGCGAATACACCCTCACAGTGACTGGAAAGGCGGCGCACTCCGGACTGGATTTCGAGAAAGGCGAGAGCGCGATAGTCGAACTGGCAAGGCAAATCATCGCCATCGCCAGACTGGTGGACCTGAAGCGCGGCCTCACTCTGAATGTCGGCCAGATCTCCGGCGGCACGCGGACAAACGTAATTGCCGCACAGGCCACCGCTTCTCTCGATGTGCGCGTGGCGCGCCTGAAGGACGTTCCCGGAATCGACCGCCAGCTGAAAGCGCTCAAGCCTTTCAACCGCAAGTGCAAGCTGGAAATCACGGGCGGCGTGAACCGTCCGCCCATGGAACGGAGCGCGGGAGTAGCCGCGCTGTACAGGAAGGCTTCCGAAATCGCAAAACAGCTGGGCTGGAAGCTGGAAGAAGCGTCGGTAGGCGGCGGCTCGGATGGAAACTTCACCGCGAGCCTGGGAATCCCCACGCTGGATGGCCTGGGAGGAGTAGGAGAAGGCGCCCACGCCACTCATGAGTCCATCATCATCGCTGAATTGCCGCGCCGGGCCGCGCTGCTGGCGGAGCTGATCGAGCGCGCCTGATGTAGGCGCGAGCGTCCCGCTCGTGCAGCACCGCCGCAAAAGCTTGAGGATCAAAGCCAAGCGCGGCGGCGGGGACGCATGCCCCACATGACAGGCCCCCACATACTTTGACTACAGCCACCATGTAGCCTAGAATTTCCACAGGGTTCCTCGCCAACTCGTAGTGCGCTCAGGAAGCGCTTGGCAAACCCGTTAGGGAGGATTCACATGCCTGGAAAACTGGGGTTGCCGGAAATTCTGATCCTGCTGGCCATTGCGCTTCTGATCTTTGGACCCAGCAAGCTGGCCGACCTGGGCAAAGGACTGGGCGAAGGCATCAAGAATTTCAAGTCAGCGGTAAAAGACGGCGAGCAGGACGCGGACAAGAAGACCTAGACAGCCGGCGCCAGGCCGGAAGCTCCACCACTAGTCTTCCCGCTCATCAAACCCGTGTTGCTGCAGCATCCTGAACACCAGCGCCACGGGCAAACCCACCACGTTGAAATAGTCCCCCTCGATGCACGGAATCCAGCGCGAAGCCCTGCCCTGGATGGCGTAGGCGCCGGCTTTGTCCATGGGTTCGCCGGTCGCGATGTAGGAACGAATGTCTTCGTCGGTAATTGGGAACATCGTTACCAGCGTGGTTGCGGAGCGGGTGTCTTCAAACCCGGTTTCCAGTTTCTGGTTCTCAGTTCTCAGTCCGGCGAGGCAGACGCCGGTTGTGACCTGGTGGGTTCGTCCGGAGAGTAAACGCAGCATGCGCCCGGCATCGCCTTCATCGCGAGGCTTGCCGAGAATCTCGCCCTCGACCACGACAATGGTGTCCGCGCCCAGAACCAGCTTGCCGGGCTGCTGACGGAGCGCAGCCTGTGCCTTCTCTCGCGCCAGGCGTTCCGCGCAGTCGCGCGGGTCCTCTCCCGGCCGCGGCAATTCGGGAATGTTGGTTGGATACACCGTGAAGGAAATGCCCGCGTTGCGCAACAACTCCTGGCGGCGCGGCGACGCGGAAGCAAGTACGAGCATTGCCTCAAATTGTACCGGACGTCAGGCGTCAGACCTCAGACCTCGGCAAAGCAACGATGCGCAGGCGACTGAGCGTCTGAGGTCCGGCGCCCGCCTGTTAGAATCACCTATTGACCGCTGCAGCCATGGACGCCGCCTTTCTCCGCAATTTTGCCATCATTGCTCATATCGATCATGGCAAATCCACGCTGGCTGACCGCCTGCTGGAGTTGACCGGCTCGCTGACCGCGCGCGAGATGCAGGCCCAGGTGCTCGACTCCATGGACCTGGAGCGGGAGCGCGGCATCACCATCAAGGCGCACGCCGTCCGCATGATGTACACCGCGCAGGACGGCCAGACCTACCAGCTCAACCTGATCGACACGCCGGGCCACGTTGATTTTTCCTACGAAGTCTCGCGCTCGCTGGCCTCCTGCGAAGGCGCGCTGCTGGTGGTGGACGCCTCGCAAGGCGTGGAAGCGCAGACCCTGGCCAATGCCTATCTGGCCATCAACCATCGCCTTGAAATCATTCCGGTCATCAACAAGATCGACCTGCCCAGCGCCGATGTGGAACGCACCAAGGAGATGATCGAAGGCGCGGTCGGGCTCGACGCCTCTGACGCCGTGCTGATCAGCGCCAAGACCGGCCTCGGCGTGCCCGACGTGCTGGAAGCCATCGTCAAGCGCGTGCCTCCGCCCAAGGGCAATCCGGACAACCGGCTGCAGGCGCTGATTTTCGACTCCTGGTTTGATCCCTACCGCGGCGTGATTGTGCTGACGCGCGTGTTCGAAGGCACCATCCGCAAGGGACAGAAAATCCGCCTGATGTGGAATGGACGCGTGCTGGAAGTCGAAACCCTCGGCGTTCTCACCCCCAAGCCGGTGGAAGTGGAAGAGCTTCGCGCCGGCGAAGTCGGCTTCCTGATGGCCAACAGCAAGACCGTGGCCGACACCAAAATCGGCGACACCATTACCGACGAAGCCAATCCCGCCATCGAGCCGCTGCCCGGCTTCGAAGAAATCAAGCCCATGGTTTTTGCCGGGCTCTACACCGTGGACGCGCACGAACACACCCAACTGCGCGAGGCGCTGGAAAAATTGCGCCTTAACGATTCGTCGTTCTTCTTCGAGCCGGAGAGTTCGGTCGCGCTGGGCTTCGGCTTCCGCTGCGGCTTTCTCGGCCTGCTGCACATGGAGATCATCCAGGAACGGCTGGAGCGCGAGTTCAACCTGGAGCTGATCACCACCGCCCCCGGCGTGCGCTACAAGATCACCAAAACCGACGGCACATTGATCGAAGTCGACAACCCTTCGCGCTGGCCGGATCCGAGCGAGATTGCCAAAGTCGAAGAGCCGGTGATCCTGGCCACCATTCTCACCAACGAAGAATACGTAGGCGGAATCCTGAAGCTGGTGGAAGACAAGCGCGGCAAGCAGAAGACATTTGAATACGTCAGCTCCTCACGCGTGATGCTGCACTACGAACTGCCGCTCAACGAAATTGTGCTCGATTTCTATGACCGGCTGAAGTCAGTCTCCCGCGGCTACGCTTCGCTCGACTATCACCTGGCCGATTACTGGGAATCGCCCATGGTGAAGCTGGACATTCTGGTGGCGGGCGAAGCGGTGGACGCGCTCTCCATCATTGTGCATCGCGATTTTGCCTACGAACGCGGCAAGCTGCTGGTTTCCAAAATGCGGCAACTGATTCCACGGCAAATGTTCGAGGTCGCGATCCAGGCCTCGATCGGATCGAAGATCATCGCCCGCGAGACGGTATCGGCCATCCGCAAGAACGTGATCGCCAAGTGCTATGGCGGCGATATCTCGCGCAAACGCAAGCTGCTCGAGAAGCAAAAAGAAGGCAAGCGGCGAATGAAGCGCATCGGCCGGGTGGATATTCCGCAGGAAGCGTTCCTGGCGGTGCTGAAGGTGGGCGAGGGGGAATGATCCCGGCTGGCTACATGGCAAAGCATGTACGCGAGAAGCCGGATTCTCTCAAGGCGGCCCAGGTTACAAACATATATTCAGTGAGTCCGTGCATAAGCGAAACTTTCGCCGATTACATAAGCTTATGGAAGCATAATGGCTATTGGCTTTTTGACTCACCCGAGATCATTCTAACGGTCGCTCGGGAAAACTCGATTGATGTTACCCCCACAACCCTCTTTTATTACGAAGTTCATGAGCTGGAATTTGACGGCAAAAGCTGGAACACCTTCGCCCCCAATTTTCCGGTCAATGTGACCCCACCCGCCAGGAAGAAACTTGAGGGCTTCGACGTGGTCACTTTCTTTGCCAGAAGTTCTCCGGAATGCTCACCACTCTCGTGCAACTCGCTGGCGGAAAAAGTTCCTACGAACGCGCATTGTCTACTCGCCAGCTTCGACGAGGCAGAAGCAGAAAAGGATGTCTCCGAGGGAGTATTCAATGATTCCGAACCTGGCCCTTACCGAATCTTTTCGGTCCATTCCCTCGATTGGTTCTGAACCAGCTAATACATTTGCCCCGGCCTGTACCCGATGTCGTCAGTCAGATTATGACCATGGTATAATGACCATGGTTGCAATAGGGGAACCGGCGATGAAAACTATGCCCGCAGGCGTATTCAAGACCAACTGTCTTGCCGTGATGGAGGAGGTCAAGACTAAGCGCGAGACGGTAGTCATCACTAAACACGGCAAGCCGGTAGCGATGCTGGTGCCGGTCAAAACCTCGGTGGACGACATTTTCGGGTTCTTCCGCAATCGCGGCCGCATCACCGGCGATGTGGTTTCTCCGGTTCTTTCGGCGGATGAGTGGGGCGAGTTGGGATGATTCTGGTTGACACCCATGTCGTACTCTGGCTGGCTCTTGAGCCCGACAGGATTTCCAGAAAAGCTGCAGCGGCCATACAGGAAACTCGTCTCAGCGGCGAGGGATTGGCGATATCCGATATGACTTTGCTTGAGATCGCTTTGGGCGAAAGCAAGCGCCGTCTTCAACTGAGTGCCAGTCTCGAAACTTTCCTGACAGAGGTGGAATCCCGGTTCGTTGTGCTTCCAATTACCAGCCGGGTTTGCGTGAGCGCCATGGGATTTCCAGCCAGCTATCCCAAAGATCCTGCAGACCGGGTGATCGGGGCCACTGCATTGACTGAGGGAATCCCGCTAGTCACCGCGGACGCCGACATCCGAAAATCGAAAGCCCTGCAGACGATCTGGTAAACGCGAAAGCCTATTCCGTCCAATCAAACGACCGGGTCACAGCTTTCTTCCACAGCCGGTACATCTCGGCGCGCTTCGGTTCGTCCAGGCTCGGATTCCAGGTTTGGCCCACTGACCAGCGCGCCCGCAGGTCGTCGGTGTTCTTGTAGAAACCCACCGCCAGGCCGGCGGCGTAGGCCGCGCCCAGAGAGGTCGTTTCTTTGTTCAGGGGCTTGACCACCGGGCGATTCAGAATATCGGCCTGAAACTGCATCAGGAGCGCGTTGTCCACCATGCCGCCGTCCACGCGCAGGACATCCAGGGCGATGCCTGAATCCTGCTCCATGGCTTCGACCACTTCGCGGGTCTGGAAGGCTGTCGCCTCGAGCACGGCGCGCGCCAGGTGTCCCTTGTTCACGTAGCGGGTCAGGCCCGCGATCACGCCGCGGGCATTGTGCTTCCAGTAAGGCGCATAGAGGCCGGAGAATGCCGGCACAAAATAAACGCCGCCGTTGTCTTCCACCGTTCGGGCCAGAGTTTCGATCTCGGGACTGCTTCCGATCAACCCCAGATTGTCGCGTACCCATTGCACCAGCGCGCCGGTGATGGCAATGCTGCCCTCAAGCGCATAGTGCGCAGGGTGGTTGCCGAGCTTGTAGGCGACGGTGGTAAGCAGCCCGTGGTGGGAACGCACGGCGCGTTCGCCGGTATTCATCAGCAGGAAACAACCTGTGCCGTAAGTGTTCTTGGCTTCGCCGGATTTGAAGCAGGTCTGGCCCACCAGCGCGGCCTGCTGGTCGCCCAGGATTCCGGCAATCGCAACTCCCTGCGCAGCGCCGACTTTGACCGTCCCGTAGGCTTCGCCGCTGGAGCAGATGCGCGGCAACATCGCCGCGGGAACGCCGAACGCGTCCAGCAGTTCTTCGTCCCAGGAAAGCGTATCGAGGTCCATCAATTGGGTGCGGCTGGCGTTGGTGACGTCGGTGATGTGAAGCCCGCCGTTGGGGCCGCCGGTAAGGTGCCAGGTGAGAAAGGAATCGATGTTGCCGAAAATTACTTCGCCGGCTTCCGCCTTCTTGCGGACGCCGGGCACGTGATCGAGCAGCCAGCGAATCTTTAAACCGCTGAAGTAAGTGCTGAGCGGCAGGCCGGTCTTGGCCCGAAACCGGTCGGCTCCGCCTTGCGCGCGAAAATTCCGCGACGTAGTCATCTACTCGAGTGTCCTGCCAGACCAGGGCGTTAGCCACGGGCTTGCCGGTCTTCCGATCCCACAGCACGGTCGTCTCACGCTGGTTGGTGATCCCGATGGCCGCCAGGTCGGCGGCGCGAAGTTTGCCCTGCTCGAGCGCCTGGGCAATCACATCCTGCGTGGACCGCCAGATTTCCGCGGGATCGTGCTCCACCCACCCCGGCTGCGGATAAATCTGCTCGTGTTCTTTTTGCGCCGCCGCTACCGTCTTGCCGGCTGCGTCAAACACGCAGAAGCGCGTGCTGGTGGTGCCCTGATCGATTGCCCCGATGTAGTTGGCCACGCGGGCTATGGTAACGGAGGCTGCGCCATACGGCAAAGACTGCAGCACGAAATAGTGCCCTTCGTGGCGATCTTTGCGCGAGCGGGACGCTCGCGCCCACACTTCTAGTGCCTGGCGGAGAACTCGAAGGCGATATAAAACAGCTGCACGATGGTCAATCCCACGATCACGTAGGTTGCAATTTCCATCCGCCGGCCGGATTCGCGTACGGTCTTCACCACCTCGGCCATGTCCGTCGTCGCCTGCAGCAGCTTGTCGGTGAGTTCGTCAAGGTGGTCGGTGGCGCTGCGCATTTTGTCCAGCACGCGCGAAGTATCGACCAGGGCGGTCGCCGCCCGTTCGCTGTTGCGCAGATCAAGCTCGGTCTTGCACGCCGCCCACCATGGACTTCCCGGCGGATTATCGTACATGCGCTGCCGTATCTCCTCCGAGGAGCGCGAGCGGAGAAGTTGCACCAGTGCCTGGACCGTGTCGCTGGTCTTGGGATCGAGAGTCGGAGTCGCCATAGTCGAATGAGGGACGTTTGATGATAGGACCCATCGGTAACCCTGGACAGGTAACGGAAGACCATGCAGATTTTGCTCAAGGCCTTGGACGATCGTCTCAAACAAGACTAAATTGTTGACCTGAAAGGCTTTATTGGTTTTCCTTCGTGTACCTTCGTGTCCTTGGTGGTCGAAGCCTTGGGGTTTCAGACGAAACGTTAACCGCCAAGGACACGAAGGTACACCAAGGAAATCTTAGCCTGCTCTTTCCAGCTCCGCCCGGTCCCATTTCGCCAGCTGGGCGCCGGCCTCGTATGTGCTTTGCAGAAATTCGAGCAGGTCAGTTCGCGGTGAAGCGGCCGTACGAACGTCGTCGTACATCAGGAAGAATTCTTTCAACCCGGAATGATAGAACGCCTTCGCCGGACGCACCGGGCTCTGCCCGTAACCCGCGGGCTCCGGGGCGGCATAGGCATAGAAGGCCGGCCCTTTGATCTCGCCGCCACCGGGCCAGAAGCCTGCGCTGATCACTTCATGCGAGTAGGCCTCGCGCGTGATCGGGTCGGCGCCTTCGCGCTCGGGGGCGCGCCGTCCGGAAAAACGCGTGACCGCCAGATCGAAACTTCCCCAGAAGAAATGCACCGGGCTGTTCTTGCCAATAAAGCGCGACCGGAATTCCTGAAAAATACTCTCCACCACCAGCAGGATGCGCCAGAAGCGGGTCACGTATTCCGGATTGTAGGACGCATGCTGGGTATCGAGATCAAATGCGATCGGGTTGGGAATTTCGACCGGCATGTGCCAGATTTTTACTTCGATGCCGAGCCCTGCCAGCGCCGCCATGAACTCCTTGTAGAAATCAGCCACCGAGCGCGGCGCCAGAGGAATGGTCTTGTCCCGGCCTGCACTGGTCTGGATGACGAGGTTGTGCTGGAGAAAATCGAATTCCACTTCGAAGATACCGCGCTGGTACGGTATGGCAGAAGTGGTGAGCCCGCGCGCGCTGATGTAAAGCGGCACCTCCCACCAGTGATTGACCAGCGGGCTTTGCGCCAGACGGACCTTGCCCACAATCTGGGTCCACATGTGCAGCGTGGCGTAAGTGTCCTGCCAGGCTTCGAGCGGCAAAGCGGGCCAGGATTCAGGCTTGGTGGTGAAATCGTCCTGGGTCATCGGTCTCTCCGGCTCGCACGGCGCACATCCTACGCCATCAGGGTACTAGAACTGCTGCATAAATACCTCAAGGGGATGATAGCGAGGATTTCTACACTGTCCGGATAGGCCCCGGGTACTGCGACACCAGGGAATCGATGGTCAGCAGCGTGATGCCTTCGACAGTTGCCTGCGCCACTAAAATTCTGTCGAAAGGATCCCTATGAATCAGCGGCAAACTCTCCGTGGCCACCACATGATCGCTGATGATTGGCAATTCGCGGTACTCGTTGTCCAATAACCCCCGGCGCAGCAGCCGCGCATCCACCTTAAAATCTTTCCGGCCCAGACCGCGTTTGATTGCCACCTCCCACAGACTCGCCGCGCTGAAGAGAAGCTCGTTGTCCGGATTGTCAATGAGAGCCCGCGCTTGCTTTGACAGCCGCCTGGGTTCACCGGCAGCCCAGAGAAGAAGATGAGTATCCAGCAGAAATTTCATGCACCGCCGCCGAAAATTCGCTCGATTTCCGCCTTGCCCATTCGGTCAAAGTCGTCCGGCACCGAGATCTGTCCCGCCATGAAACCAAGCCGCCGTACTTGAGAACCGGTCGGAGCGCCCAGCGCAGTGACCTTCACGACTGGTTTACCAGCCTTGGCTATAACGAAGGCCTCGCCCTTTGAGGCCTCTTGTATGAGTTTCGAGAGCTGAGTTTTAGCTTCGTGAATGTTCACTGTTTTCATAGTTTTCACAGGACTTAGTTTACTTGGTTTAGTCTATCACACACTCTGTAATATTACATCCGGCGATCGGAGAATGATGAATACCTGCTGGCAGTTTGCTGTCCCGGGAATACATCGAATATCGAAATGCAAGCGGCGCAGGTTGGGTTGGCTGAAACAGCAGGTCCCTCCACTGCGCTCGCTTCGCTCCGCTCCGGTCGGGATGACAATATTGAATCAACCAATTTCCGGGACGCGACCCTAGTTTGTGGTTGCTGAAGGCGGAGCGGCCTGCCCAGCGCTGGCCTGAATCAGCTTCTCGACCGACGGCGCGACCATGATCAGCAGTTGGGCTTGCGCCTTTTTGGCTTGCTCGACCAAAGCCAGCTGTGCGGTTACCCAGGCCGCCGGTGCCGGTTCGCCGCGATCGAGATAATCGAGAGCAGTCAGACCTGCGGCCCCGAGCGCGGAGAGGCTCTGCGAGACCGGCGCTACTTCCTTGACCAGAAGAGATTTTTCGAACTGGGGCTGGAGCTCAACCTGGTTGTCACGCCAGCGAGTGAGCAATTCTCTGATGCGGGCTTCGGTGCCCGGCCTGGCCGCGCCGCCAGTAAATTCGTTGACGGCCTGGGCAAACTCTCGCGCAGTCGCACTCTCGGGACGCACCGCGTCCACCACGCGATTCAACGGCGAAGCGCTGGTGGCCGGCGCCGGCGCGGTTTCCTCCCGCGTGTAGTCCTTCACCGGCTCAAGCACGTCGGCCAGAGCTTTCAGAGCAGCGATGTTGTCCGTCCCGGCAATGCGGCGGAGCATGGGAGCGTAGCTCGAATTGTGAGTCAGGCCCAACCCGTCCAGCCAGCGGCTGGTCACCGCCATGCGCTGGTACATCGAGTTCACGTCGCGGACATCCTGCGACGACCATAATCTTTCGGCGATGGCCGCGGTGCGGGGCCAGATGCGGGAATCGATATTTTCCGGCGAAACATACTCCGACCACATGCAAGCTTCGCCGCCCAGGATCAGTTTCTGCTCGTCTGGAGTCAGGTTGGCGGCGGCGCCACTCAGCGGCTCGGTCGCATAGTGCCGCTCCGCTGACCACATCAAGTCAACGTAAAAGCCGGACGAAAGCAATCCGCGATAGCCCTGCTTTGCCGCCTGCGCCAGGGAATCCGGCCCGCGCCACGACTGAATCGCGATGTCCTTGGGCAGATCGGGGCGAAGAATTTCATCCCAGCCCAGCATGGTCTTGCCGTGCCTGGCCACGATTTTCTGCACCCGCTGGTTGAAGTACGCCTGCAGGTCGGCATTGTCTTTCAATCCGTGGGCCTGCTTGAAGGCCTGGATCTTGGGATTCGCGTCCCATTCCTTGCCGTTTACTTCATCGCCGCCGATATGAAAAAACTGGTCGGGAAAAAGCCCGGCCATCTCGCCGATAAATTTGTCGAGAAACTTGTACGTCTCCTCTTTGGTGGGATCCATGGCGGGATCCATAACGCCCCACTGGCGTTCGATCTGGTAAGGCCCCGGCCCGCTGGCCAGTTCGGGATAACCGACAAACCAGGCGGTAGAGTGTCCCGGCATATCGAACTCCGGAACCACGCGGATGCCGCGCTCGCGCGCATAGGCAATCAGGTCCCGGACTTCGGCCTGGGTGTAGTACAGTCCATCCGAACCCATCTCCTGCAGCTTGGGAAATTTCTTGCTCTCGATCCGGAAGCCCTGGTTTTCCGAAAGATGCCAGTGAAACACGTTCAGCTTGACCGCCGCCATGCCGTCGAGGTTGCGCTTCAGCACGTCGAGCGGGATGAAGTGGCGGCCGGCATCGATCATCAATCCGCGCCAGGGAAAGCGCGGGCTGTCGTCGATCGAAACCGCGGGCACGGCGAAACCTGCGCTCGATGGTCCGCACCAGTTGCAGGAAAGTTTCGAGCCCGCGCATGACGCCGAGCGTAGTCGCGGCGTTCAACTTCGCGCCGGAATCGGTGACATCAAGCTTGTACGATTCGTCTTCGCCCAGCTCCTGCACCGGCTTGGTCCCGCCGGCAGCCTGAATCACCAGCGTGGCGCTCGGAGAATCCGTGACCTTCATGTCGATGGGAGGCATCCCGGTTTGCTGGCGAAGCTGGCCGAGGAAAATCTCGACCGCGCGATCCAGCCGCGCCTCGTGGTGCCCGGCGATCGAGACCGAGAAGTTGCGATCGATGAGAAGCTGACCATTGCCCGTCTGCACCTTTGCCGGCAGGGGCATGAGATTCAAGGATTGCGGCGGCTGCGCCTCAACCACGGATGTGAAGGCCACGCACAACATTACCGCCAGGATAATCCGCACGATTCGCTCTCCCCGCTTTTGCAGTCTGATGATTGCGGAAATGACCCGAAGATGGCACGAATTCGGCAGCATAGTGGAAACTGCCGCCGAGGTGCAACTGGTCTGATGGAGATGGTAGATCCGTGAAATCCGCGTGAATCCGTGGCCCTGAAGTTTCTAACCCACCCGCCAAAATGTGTGCAGCACGCGAATTCGTTACCACGGATTCACGCCGATCAACACGGATAAAACTTTAGAATTTGTCTTCGGAGGGCCCTGAAGAGGGTCTGCCCGTGCCGGACCTTACCCTTCGGCCACCATTTCGCTGTAGCAGCCCAGGGCCACGCCCCACAGGCAGGGCTCTGAGGCCAGCCGCTGCAAGCCCATCTCGCCGGCGCCGGGTGTGCCCTGCATCCCGGTCCAGATCACCAGGAACTGGGCTTTTTCCTCGTCCAGTTGCACTTCCAGAATTTCGCCCGGCTTGACCTGGCGGCGCATGCCCTGAATGACCACGCCTGTGCTGCTCAGGTTCTTGACGCTGGCCACCTGCATGAAAGGCAGATCATGCGCATCCACGCCCCAGACTCTTACGGGCAAACATGCGGTGACGCGAGGCTTGCGGCGACGATCCATCCCGGGCTCCTTTTGCCCCGAAGGCTGTACTTCGAGGCTTGCTGCTGATGAGGATGGTACGGTGGGGGAGTGGCGAAGAAAACTTACCCCGGTCACGCTGGCCTGGTGCCCGTGGTCACACGGTTAACTACTTACTGCACATCACTTAGAGGGATCGGCCGAATCGCGCTCGGCTCAATTCGGGAGCGAACAGGAGCCCGGCCCGCGCGGGTCGCCACAGGAGCCACAGGCACCGGTTGAGGGCGACGAGGCGGTAGAACTGCCTTTGGCGCTGACGGCAAACACCGAAAGCTGCGGCGCCAGCTTGCTGCCGTGGCACTTGGGACACTCCGCCTTCTGCTGGCCATAGACCAGGGCTTCGAACTGGTGATCGCATTGCTTGCAGATGTACTCGAAAATCGGCATTGCTGTGACTCCTTTACGACAGCCTGCGCGGCCGGCACCGTTTAAAGTCATACCCATTTAAAATCATGCAGTGGAGACTGTGCAAACGAAAACGCCGGCTTTCGTAGCCCGGCGTGGCCTGAGCGGCGGACATCGGCAGACCCTGGCCAGTTTCTTCCTCGCGCGCCGCATTGCTCTCCCTCCCGCCGAGGCGCGCCTCATCGAAGTCGAACCCGGCGTCCAGGTGCTGGCCCACTGTCACTGGCAGAGCGACCGGCAGAACGCGCTGACCGTCATCATCGTCCACGGCCTCGAGGGCTCGAGCGATTCCAGCTACATGCAGGGGATTGCCGCCAAGGGCCTTGCCCTCGGCATGAACGTAGTCCGGATGAATCAGCGCAACTGCGGCGGCACCGAAGGCCTGGCACCGACGCTCTACCATTCCGGCCGCTCGCAGGACGTCGCCGCCGTAGCGCAGAATCTTATCGAGCAGGACCACATCTCGCGCTTCGCCCTGGCCGGCTTTTCCATGGGCGGAAATCTGGTGCTGAAATTGGCCGGCGAATGGGGAAGCGCGGGTCCAGCTCAATTCCGCGCCGTAGCCGCGGTCTGCCCGGCGGTGAATCTCGCGGCTTCGGCTGACGCACTGCATTTGCCTGGCAACCGCCTGTATGAGCAATATTTCTTATGGAGCCTGAATCGCCGGCTGCGCACCAAGGCCCGCCTGTTTCCCGGCGTGTTCGATACCTCGCGCCTGCGTGGCATCCGCAGCCTGCGCGAATTTGACGACAGAATTACCGCGTTCTATTGCGGCTTCACCGGCGCCGACGACTATTACGACCGCTCCGCTGCCGCGCACGTGGTGGACCGGATCTCCGTCCCCACTTTCATCCTGAACGCAGCCAATGATCCTTTCATTCGCATCCTGCCCGAAACCCGCGAGAAAATCCTGAGCAATCCTCACATCACGTTCGTCGAAACCGAAGACGGGGGCCACTGCTCCTACCTGGCCGAGGCCAACGGCAGCAGCGACGGCCGCTGGGCCGAATCCCAGGTCGTAGAATTCCTGCGCGCAATGTAGGCGCGAGCGTCCTCGCTCGTGCAGGTCGGACACTCCTGTCCGACCGCCTTTGACTTCCGTGTCGGGTCGAGCGAAGCTCAACGCGCTTTCCTATACAATCACGGCGGATGAAGTTCCCGCAGTCGATCCGCGTCGCCATCATCCTGCTGGCGCTCCCCATCTGGCTTTCAGCAGAGCCCGTCTCCCAACTGCGCCCCACCGACTACGTCAACGACTTCGCTCACGTCCTCGATCAGACCACCATCGCGCAGCTCGACAACATCTGCCAGCAGCTCGACCAGAAAGCGCATGCGCAGATTGCCGTGGTCACAATCAATACCCTGGACGGCTCCGACATCGAGAGCTACGCCGTCGCCCTCTACAAGCAGTGGGGCATCGGCAGCAAGGCCACGGACCACGGAGTCCTGATCCTGCTGGCGGTGCAGGACCACAAATACCGCATCGAAGTCGGCTACGGGCTGGAGCCGATCCTGACCGATGGCAAGGTTGGAGGCTTTGGCCGCGAAGCGGTCCCGCTGCTGCGGCAGAATGACTACAACGGCGCCGTGTCGCTGATGACTTCGCGGGTCGCCGACGTCATCGCGCAGGACGCCGGCATCGAGTTGACCGGCGATCGCCCGCAATTCACGTCGCAGCCGCAGAGCGCGCCGCAGCGAGGGCTGTCCGGAAAACAGCTGCTCATTCTGGGCGTCATTCTGCTGATCATCATGTT
Organism: Terriglobia bacterium; assembly: GCA_963699935.1. Classification (GTDB taxonomy): domain Bacteria; phylum Acidobacteriota; class Terriglobia; order Terriglobales; family Acidobacteriaceae; genus JAIQFF01. The sequence continues at coordinate 287,204 of CAVOVU010000002.1, read as the reverse complement.
CACGCCCCTGCGCAGTGTCCTGTTCTGGATCCTGCTTTCCGGATTGGGTGGCGGCGGCGGTGGCGGTTACCGGGGCGGTGGCGGCGGTTTCGGAGGCGGTGGCGGTGGTTTCGGAGGATTCGGCGGTGGCAGTTCCGGCGGCGGCGGCGCCAGCGGAAGCTGGTAGTCGTATTTTTGTAGCGTCGGCCTTTTGTAGCGCCGGCTCCCCCGGCTGTCCCGAGGGCAGGCTTGCCCTCGGCGCGTACAGTCATCGCAGTAACGAAATTCAGGGACAGACGGGCGGGACGCCCGTCCTCCATTAAGGTTGGCGCAGCAGGGAGGTTTCGCAAATGGTCGCAGAAAAACAGATCGACGAATTCGTCAGCCGCATGAAGCAAGCGGCGGGCCAGAACCTTCAGAGCATCGTTCTCTACGGCTCGGCCGCGACCGGAGAGTACCAGACGGATTTCTCCAACCTGAACCTGCTCTGCATCCTGCGCGAGAGTTCGTTTTCCAAACTCTCCGCCATCGCGCCGGTGGTGGAGTGGTGGCATCGCCAGAAAAATCCCGCGCCCCTGATCATGACCCAGGAAGAACTGGAACACTCCACCGACGTGTTCTCCATCGAGTTTCTGGACATGCAACACCACCACCGCGTGCTGTTTGGCGATGAAGTGCTGGGCCCCCTGCAAATCCCCATGCACCAGCATCGCGCCCAGCTGGAATATGAGCTGCGCGAGAAGCTGATCCTGCTGCGGCAGCGCCTGCTCGAAGCCGGCGACAACGATCGCGCCCTGTGGCAGCTGCTGCTGGGCTCGGTGTCAACCTTCGGGACCCTGTTCAGGCACGCCTTGCTGGCGCTGGGCGATGCCGCTCCGCACTCCAAGCGCGAGGCCATCCAGCTTCTGGCTACCCGCATTCCCTTTGAGCCCTCGGCGTTCCTGCAATTGCTTGACATCCGCGACCACAAGGCGGACCGCAAACAATTCGACGCCAAAGACGTTTTCACCCGCTACCTGGCCGCCGTGCAGCACGTAACCACCGCAGTCGATACAATGCTGGATAAAGTTAAATGACGCATTCAGGCGGGATCGGGCTTCACCGTTTCTGTGACTCTTGATTCAGGAGGAAAGTATGGTCAAAGTTTTAATCGTGATCGCCATTCTGGCGCTGCTGGCTTTTGTCGCCTTCGGGCAATATGTAGGCGTCCGCAATACGCTGGTGACCAAGAATGAGGCGGTGAAGGCCTCCTGGTCGCAGGTGGACATCGTGCTGCAACGCCGCGCCGACCTGATCCCCAACCTGGTCGCAACCGTGAAAGGCATTGCGCTACAGGAGCAGACGGTTTTTGGCGATATCGCCAAGGCCCGTTCCGCGCTTGCTCTCTGCCGGCACTCCCGCGGGCAAGATTGCCGCCAACCAGCAACTGGACGGCGCCCTGGGCCGCCTGCTGGTCATTGTGGAGAACTATCCCCAACTGAAGTCGAACGAAAACTTCCTGAAATTGCAGGACGAACTGGCCGGCACCGAAAACCGCATCGCGGTCGAACGCAAGCGCTACAACGACACGCTGCAGGACTACAACACGTACATCCAGAAATTCCCCAACAACATCTTCGCCGGATGGGCAGGCTTCAAACCCAATGACGCTTATTTCGCTGCCTCCGAGGGATCGCGCCAGGCGCCGACGGTGAACTTCGCTCCGACCACTCCCGCCCCTCAAGCCGCGCCGCAACCCGCTCCCGCGCGCTAGCGTGGAAGCTGACTTCGCGGTCGAACTTGGAGCCGATGACGAAACCCTGGAATTGCCCTGGGCCGCCGCCGATGGCGGCCCGCGCTATTACGATCTGAAGCGTCAGCCTGAGCTTCTGCTCGAGGTCGAAGAGGCCAGCCGCGCGCCTGAATTGGCCGAGTTTCTTGCGGTCATGAACTCGCCCGGCGGAATTCTCGAAACCGCGAAGTGTGACACCTGGGCGAGCACGGAGATCAATCCCGAAGAGGAAATTTTCGGGGCCGCGCACAAGTTCGGTTCTTACGTGGACTTACTGTTCTCGCACGAGACCTCGCGCTGTTCTTTCGCGGAGCATGAGCAATTCGCGAAACGGATTACGCAACTCCTGAAGCGCGTCCCAGAAATTCCCGCGGCCGCCGAATTGCTCATCCGGCGCTGCTTTTACCACGTCGGCGGCGAAACCCGCGAGGGCTTCTACATCACGTTCTATCTCTTCGGCTACGGAGACGACGAAGCGCAAGCCCGCCAGCGCTGGGCGATTGGGCTGAAGCTGGTGGAGAATGCCATCCGCCAGGTGCTGTTATATGTAGGCGCGAGCGCCCACGCTCGTGCTGGTTTACAGCTGACGGGCGGGGACGCCCGTCCTCCATGGCGTCCAGCTGCGTGCTTTCCACCGGGTGCGCAGGATTGACAGCGCCAGCATGGCCAGGAAAATCACCAACAGGCCAAACGATGCCGCCCGAATTCCGACCCCATGCTTGGGCACAATCGAAAGCCGCCCGTACACGAATTCAATGTGCACCCAGTACACCAGCAGAGAAGTTTGCCCCAGTTGTATCAGCGGACTGAATCCCCACTGGCCCGCGCCCCACCGGCACCACGCGTAAGTCGCCGCCAGAATCGCCAGCAGCAGGCCCACGCGAATCAGAAAGAAATTCGGGCTGGTATGCCAGAAGTCATAGACCGCGTAAAGCCGCTCGGGTCGCGCGTCCAACCATCGCGCCAGATAGATCAGGCCCACTCCGCTCGCGCCCGCCACCGCAAACACTAAAGCTTCACGCCGGCGCGCCCAATCGCTCAACAAGACGAACCCGATCGCCAGGCCGGCGAAGGCGAACGCCGTCCAGGGGAAGATGGGGAAAAGCCACGACTGCGGCTGCCCCAGGTTGTGCACGCCGTCAATGTACGACTCGATCGGCCAGGGCAGCCAGCGCAGGCGCCACGTGGTCCAGAGCAGTGGAGTCAGCAGAGAAATCAGCATCGCCACTCCGCCCGCCGTCACTCCGAGAACCTGTCGGATGCGGGTCGCCGGACCCAGCTTCAGCACGATCCAGCACACCCCGCCCATCAGCATCATTGAAATGCCGATGGTATTCAGGATGTCCACCCGCAGCAGGTCGCTCCACGGGGCCCATCCCCAGGCAATGACGTATTCCTGCAAGCGGAACAGTAGCCCCAGGGCCAGAATCTCCGCGCCGCGCCGGATGGTCTTTTGCGCGATCCGGTTCGGTGCCAGACTTTTCTGGCGCAGCTTGTCGATCACCAGCGCAAAGGAAATTCCTGCCAGAAAGAGAAAGAGCGGCGCCGGCAAAGTCCCGCCCAGTTGAGACCACATGAAAAATGTCGTCTTGCGGGCTTCCGGATTCAGCCAGGAGTCGTAGCAGTGAGTCTGAAACATCAGCACGCAGGCCAGGCCGCGCATCCAGTCAATGTATGCAAGACGATGGGCAGGGGACGTGGGCATGCAACGCGAAAGTATAAGCCACAGGCTTGTTCTAGAGCACCCTGTCATCCTGAGCGGAGCGATTGCTTCGCGCAGCGAAGCAATCGGGGAGTCGAAGGACCCCTACCTGCAACGAACTGATCGGCCCGGAAAACTTCCACAATCACGAAGCCAATCCGACATGGTGCGGGTAAGCAAAATGACCCTTTCGCGCAACCTGCAAGCGCCCGGCTAAAGGGAAACCTCAGGGCATAGGGATCCTTCGACTGCATCTTTCCATTCGCAAGCGAATGGAAAGACTCCGCTCAGGATGACAGCCGCAAGCTCGATTCCCTTGCAGAATTCGCGCTAACCGGCCAACCATCGTAAGATATCCCTGTGCCGGACGCCCCCAATCTCGCCTCCAAACGGGCCCTGCTGGACGAGCATCTCCGCGGCCTGGGGCGAACCCTGGTCGCCTACTCCGGTGGCGTGGACTCAGCCTTTCTGGCCTGGGCGGCGCACCAGGCGTTGGGCAGCAACATGCTGGCCGTCATCGCCGACTCGCCCAGCCTGGCCCGCACGCAACTGGCGGATGCAACCGCCTTCGCCGGCGAGGCAGGGATCCCGCTGGAGATTATTGTGACCGGCGAACTCGATCGCCCGGAATACTCACGCAATGACGCTTCCCGCTGCTTTCATTGCAAGGATGAGCTGTTCACGACCATGGAGGGATTTCGCAGCCAGCGCGGCTTCGATGCCATCGCCTACGGAGTAAACCTCGACGACCAGGGCGACTTCCGGCCCGGGCAAAAGGCCGCCGAGCAGCACCGGGTGGCTGCGCCCCTGCGCCAGGCTGGGCTGACCAAACAGGATATCCGCGACCTCGCGCGCGCCGCCGGACTGCGCATATGGGACAAGCCGGCTTCGGCCTGTCTGTCGTCGCGCATCGAGTACGGGCGCGAAGTGACGCGCGAAGCCCTGAGCGTCGTCGAACAGGGTGAAGATGCCCTGCACGCCCTCGGCTTCCGCCAGGTGCGGGTCCGTCATCATGGCGACATTGTGCGCATCGAGATCGCGCGCGAGGAGATGACCCGCGCATTGAGCCCGGAGATGGCCGCCGAGTTCACCCGCATCTTCAAAGCGCTGGGTTTCAAATTTGTCACCCTGGACCTCGAAGGCTTTCGCTCCGGCTCCATGAACACATTGCTGGCCGCCGAACTATTGACCCGCGGGCGCTGATCTGCCAGCCAAAACCCAGATTCGGAGTCATCCTGAGGGACTTCAGTCCCGAAGGATGGGGCGTGGACAGCGCCCGCGCTGCCCAAACCGCACACCAGCGAAACGCCAGATGCTTCGCAAGCTCAGCATACGCCACCATAACTTGGCTTGCCCCGTGTGAGATAATCGTGGTTATCTTCAATGTACAGGCGGTTTCTAGTGACGTTTCTGCGGCGTGCCACAGTTGTGCTTCTCCTGATTTGCCTGGGCTGCATCGCCCAGTCAACGCCGCCCGAGGTGTCCCGGCGGATCGAGCAACAGGTGCGGATTTTCTACACCATTCCACCCAACGTAAAAGTCGTTCTGGGCCCGACCAAGCCCAGCGAGTTTACCGGTTACGACGCTTTGACCATCACCTTCGATGGTGGCGACAAGAAGAAGACCTACGATTTTCTTCTGGCCAAGGATGGAAAGACGCTGCTGCGCATGACCAAGCTGGATCTCAGCAAGGACCCCTTTGCCGAGATCATGAAGAAGATCGACGTCAACGGACGCCCCACCCGTGGCAACAGCCAGGCCAAGGTAGTGGCGGTCAACTATGACGACTTCGAGTGCCCTTTCTGCTCGCGCATGCACCAGACCCTGTTCCCGGCCCTGCTGAAGGAATATGGCGACCGGGTACTGTTCATCTATAAGGATTTCCCGCTGGCCGAGATCCATCCCTGGGCCACCCATGCCGCGGTAAACGCCAATTGCCTGGCGGCGCAAAACCCCGACGCCTATTGGGATTTCGCCGACTACATGCATGCCAACCAGAAAGAAGTAAATTCCGAGAAGAGTCACGACGGTCAGTTTGCCGCCCTCGATCGCATCGCCATGGCGCAGGGACAGAAGCACAACGTGGATGCGGCCAAACTCCAGGCCTGTATCAAAGCGCAACAGGACGACAGGATAAAAGCTTCCGTCCACGAGGGCGAGGATCTGGGCGTGGAAGCTACCCCGACCATGTTCATCAACGGCGAGAAGGTGGATGGAGCGCTTCCGATCGATGAGCTTCGCGCTGTCCTGGACCGCGCCCTGGTGCAGGCGGGCCAGACGCCGCCGGTGCATCCTGCCTCGGCCCCGGCGGACGCGGCGCAGTCGGGGAGCAAATAATCCTAAACTCACCTCGGGTTGGACCGGGCCTGGTATCCACTGGCAATGCGGAGGACCTGTTTTGAAAATACACGATCTCTTGCGTCACAGCCTGGTTGTACTTTTCGCCGTTAGCCTCCTGATTTTTTCCGCCGGCTGCACCTCCAAACGCGCTGGCGACGATGTGGCCGCCACCGTCGATGGCCGCAAGATCTATCGCACCGACGTGGAAAAGTACTATCAGAACCAGACTGCCGGCTCCGACCAGGTGCCGGTCGGCGAGCAGGCCACCAGCCTGCGCCTCAGCATTCTGAAGGAACTGATCGACAACGAAATCCTGATGCGCCGGGCGGAGAAGCTGGGACTGCTGGCCACCGATGAAGAAGTGGATGCCAAGCTGAACGAAATCAAGTCTCCCTACACCAAGGAGCAGTTCGACGCCCGCCTGAAGGAAAAGAAAATCACGGTGGACGACTTCAAGCGCGATCTTCGACGTTCCCTTACCGTGGACAAAGTCCTGAACAAGGAAATCACGTCCAAGATCAACGTCTCCGACCAGGACATCACGAACTACTACAACGCGCACAAGGCGGAATTTAACCTGATTGAACCTCAGTATCACCTGGCCCGCATCCTGGTGACCGCCACGCCCAACCCCCAGGTCCACAACCTGAAGAACGACAAAGCGCAGAACGAAGCCGATGCCCGCAAGAAAATCCAGATGATCATGAACCGGCTGGACAGTGGCGACGACTTCGGCACCCTGGCCATGAATTACTCGGAGGATACGGAGACTTCGAGCAGTGGAGGCGACCTGGGATTCGCGCCGGAGTCTTCTCTGCACAATACCGACCCCGGCACGCGCGACGCCGTGGCCAAGCTGAAACCCGGCCAATACAGCGGCCTGATCACTCTGGCCAATCCCATGAACAAGCAGGTCATGGGATTCCAGATCGTGAAGCTGATTTCGAAGGAGCCGGCGGGACAGCGCGAGTTAGCCGATCCGCGGGTGCAGCAGGCCATCCGCACCCAACTCCGCGACCGACGCGAGCAACTACTCAAGGCGGCGTATTACGAGGTCCTCCGCGATCAAGCCAAAGTAGAAAACTACTACGCGCAAAAAGTGCTGGACGGCAACGGCACCGCCCAGTAGCCGCAAACCACGCAGGCCCGGACGCCCTCGTCCGGGCAGGCGAGCAAAGCTCGCCAGGGTTTTGGCTTTAGGTTCCAGCCGACTAAATCTCCCGGGCTTCGCCCCGCCGGGCGGGTGAGGACACCCGCCTATAAGCGCTAACTCGAGAAGCTATCGTTTCCGAGCAACCCGTCATACGCCAAGCGGACGACAGCGGCCTACGATAAGGTCCTTCCGACAACACTCAAGACATATTGCAGTCCCATAGAAATCATGCTATATATGGGCATCCAATAGGAATGACCATGGCAAACAAGACTGAGGTCTGGCTGGGCACGCTGTCATTGATGGTCTTACGAACATTAGCGACCATGGGGCCGCAGCATGGGTACGGCCTTGCAAGGCGCATCGAGCAGATTAGCGGCGATCAGCTGTCCCTCAATTACGGCACTCTTTATCCCGCGTTACTCAAGCTCGAACAAGAAGGAGCCATCACTTCCGAATGGGGTGTTTCCGACAATAATCGCAAGGCCAAGTTCTATCGCCTGAGTAGAACCGGGCGCCGCCAACTCGAACGTCAAACGCACGACTGGCAACAGGCGACTGCGATCGTGGCCCGCTTCTTATCGCCTTCCGAGGAGGGCTAATGCCGAAGCTTCGGAGATTATGGATGCGATTGCGCGCCACCATAGGCTCAGGCCATTGCGATCGGGATTTTGGCGATGAGCTACAGAGCATTCTCCAGATGCATGTTGACGATAATTTGCGTCGCGGTATGACGCCCGAGGAAGCACGGCGACAGGCTCACATCAGATTGGGCGGTGTGGAGCAGGTCCAGCAAATCGCGCGCGACCGCAGAGGACTCCCATGGCTGGAGGTATTTGGGCGTGATCTGCGATATGCGGCGCGCACCTTGTTGCGGACGCCGGGATTCACCGCAGTGGCAATGCTGGTGATGGCGATCGGCATTGGCACAAGCGTTTCTTTGTTCACCGTCATTCACTCCGTTCTGTTGCGTCCATTGCCCTTTCCGCACCCGGATCGCCTGGTGGCAATCTACAGTCAGGACGCAGTGTGGTCCCGCAATACGGTGGCTCCGGGCGATTTCTACGACTGGCAGAATGCCTCGCACGGTTATGAGCAGTTGGCGATCTGGCGCTGGACAGGATTCAACATGTCGGCCACGGATGGCGAACTTCCCGAGTTCCTCAACGCGGGCACCTGTTCGTGGAATTTTTTCTCGACTCTCGGAATCAATCCAGTGATGGGACGCTCGTTCACGCCAGCTGACGATAATCCTGGCGCTGCGCGCACCGCGATTCTCTCCTGGAGCTTGTTTGAGCGCCGCTTCAACCGCAATCCTGCAGTTCCGGGAAATACCGTTCGACTCAATGGTCAGCTATATACGGTAGTTGGTGTCCTGCCAGACTGGTTTCAATATCCGAATCCGAAAATTCAGCTGTGGGTGCCCTGGAAAACTGATACACCTCCCGTGATCCAGTTGAGCCACTACGATCACATCGGCTACGTTGTGGGACGTCTTAAGCCGGGCATCCAGTCAACGGTTGCCATTCAGGAGCTCAGCTCTGTCCAGCATCAGATCTACCTGCGGCTCAACGGCACCGGACCCGTCGAGCAGGGTGCCAACGCAATACCGCTGCTGGAGGACATGGTCGGAGAAGTAAAGACGCCTTTGTATGTGCTGCTGTCAGCGGTTGTCTGCCTCCTCTTGATCGCGTCTCTGAATCTCTCTAACCTGCTCGTCGCCCGGTCGGCCGCTCGTCAGAGAGAAATGGCGATTCGCTCAGCCCTCGGAAGCAGCCGCCTTTCCCTCATCCGGCAGCAACTCACCGAGAGCCTGCTGATTTGCATGGGTGGAGGAATCGTCGGCCTGTTATTCGCAACCGCGGGAACTCACTGGTTGACGACTCATTGGGAAGGGCTGCCGCGCGCGTATAGCGTTCGTTTGGACGGCATGGCGGTTGCGTTTGCGCTTGGGAGTACATCACTGGCGGGAGTTCTAGCCGGCCTGCTCCCTGCCATCTCCGCGAGCGGAGGCAATGTCCTTTCGGCTCTGCAGGAGAATTCGCGAGGAATTGGGGGAAGTGCATCTCGCACGTCGATGCGGAAAGCTTTGTTGACCGTCGAGGTTGCCCTGACGGTTGTCCTGCTGGTTGCCGCGGGTTTGCTCTTCAGAAGTTTTCTGCGTCTTCGAGCCGTTAACCTGGGCTGCACGACAAAGAACGTGCTGACCATGAACTATTTCCTTCGCGGGGACAAATACTCAAAACCCGAACAGATCGTAAACTTTGACACAGAATTACTGGAAAAGGTGCGTCATATTCCAGGCGTGAAGGCTGCCGGCCTCACGAACGTTGTGCCAGGCGATGGCTACTATGGCGATGACGAATTCTGGATTCCCGAGCATCCCCCCCAGCCCCTTGGAGAACATCACTTCGCCGCATACCGCACCGCCGATCCCGACTATTTCTCAACCCTTCAAATTCCCCTGGTCCGAGGACGCTCCTTCTCTGAAAACGACCGGCTGGAGCACGATAAGTACGCGATCGTGAACCAGGAATTCGTCCGGCAATCCTTTCCTGCCGAGGATCCGATTGGAAAGCATCTGCGTGTGGAGTGGCGAACTCAGCAGGGCGAGAACTACGAGATTGTTGGAGTGGTCGGTGATACGAGCTATCAGATCGACCGCCCCGTCCGCCCCATGATGTGGTTTCCGATCCTGGCAGGCATTCCAGGCAATTCCGGCGATTCCGTCCTGGTTGTACGCTCTGCAAAAGACGTAAATCCACTCGCAATTCCGATCCAGAAAATGATTGCCTCTCTGGACCCCGACCTTGCGCTCAAGAACATACTGACCATGGAGCAAATTGTCGGTGAATCCACCGCGAGTTCCAGTTTCACTGCGACGTTGGTATTGAGTTTCGCGGGATTGTCCCTGCTGCTGGCCGCGGTTGGGCTCTATGGTGTGCTGTCGTATCTGGTTACCCAGCGAACGGCGGAGATCGGCATTCGCATGGCGCTAGGTGCAGAGCGCGAGCGGGTGCTGCGCCTGATGCTGGTGGACGGACTGCGCCCGGCGCTGGCCGGGCTTGTCCTGGGAATGGCCGCCAGCGTTGCCGTCACACGACTGATTCGTTCTGTACTCTACGGAACCAGTCCGCTCGATGTGACCGTGTTCTTGTTGGTCATTCTAACTTTACTGCTGTCTTCCATTGCGGCGTGTCTTGTCCCGTCCTGGCGCGCATCGCGCATCGATCCGATGAAAGCGCTACGGTCAGAGTAAGTCGGATGAACGGGATGCAGGAAATCAAGAAGCAAGTATTTGCCATGAAGTTTCTCCTCACAGTCATCGCAGTGCTGGCATACCTCGCGATCGGTGCTGCAGCTCAAACGCCTGGCACCAAGGCTGCGGTCAAGACTACGGCCATCGCGCTGGACAGACTGGATGAACAGCAGCCTCGCAACGTGAAAACGGAATGGGTAAGGTACAAAGGACGAAAAGCACTGCGAGTGATTGACACCGCAGCGCCGGATGCCGCCGACGGGATTCAACTTGTCATCTTGAATAGGACTGACTTTCGAGACGGCACAATTGAAATCGAGTTGACGGGTGAACCCAGCCCGACGGCAAAGAGCACAGCACCGCGGGGATTTGTCGGTGTGGCCTTCCGCGTCACTCTTGACGCGGCCAAGGACGCCGCAAAGTACGAATGCTTTTACCTGCGTCCCACGAATGGGCGCGCCGACGACCAGGTGCGACGCAACCATTCGACCCAATACATTTCTTACCCGGACTTCCCCTGGTTTCGATTGCGTAAGGAGTTCCCGGAGAAATACGAGAGCTATGCAGACGTCGTCCCCGGAGAATGGACCAGGCTGAAGATCGAAGTGCGTGGTGACAAGGCGCGTTTGTACGTGCAGGGCTCGCCGCAACCGGCCCTGGTCGTCAACGACCTCAAACAAACGCAAGGCAAGATTGCCTTATGGGTTGGAACCGAAACGATCGCGCACTTCGCCCATATACGCGTATCACACTGATTTCGAGAATCAGTGGATGAACCGCCAGTTCTACTCCACAATCGCCAGCACATCGCCGGCATTAACCGCCGCGCCTTCGCTCACCGGCAATTTCCGCACAATCCCTTTTTTCGGCGATTTGATTTCGTTTTGCATCTTCATTGCTTCGACCACCACCACGCCCTGCCCAACTTCCACCGGCGCATTCACTTCAACCAGGAAACGAACCACTTTCCCGGGCATTGGAGCCACCAGATGTCGCGGCCCTTTGCCGGCATCGCCACGCGCTTTGCGATTGCGGAGAGATCGGGAATCACTCGCCTCGGCGGCATAAGACTGATCGCCAACCCATATTTGCAGGCCGGAGGCGAGGCGCTCGCGCCTGATCTGCCAGGCCTTCCCTTCGATCAGGATGGAGAGCGCATCAGGCTGCGCCAGCACCGCGTCCAGTTCGACCTCGCATCCGTCCACCAGGCAGCGCCAGCGCCCGGTGGCGCGATCCAGATTCAGGTCCAGACGGTAGGTTGTTCCATCGATGGTGACGTCGTAGATCATCGTCGAAATTTCGAATGCAAAATGTAAATGGAGGACGAGCGTCCCGCCCGTCCCGGACCGCGTTAAATTAGACCTCGCCAATGACGGGCGAGGACGCCCGTCCTCCATCTGCTACGTCAATCCCTCGGTGCGGCCCGCTTTTTTCCAGCCTGACTCGGGGGCTGCGGGTTTCGAGGCAGCCGCATTCGCGGTTGAATCCAGCACACTGAAGACAGCGGCAGCAATCGCGGCGATCCTTTTCTCAGCCTCTACATCCTCGCTGCTCGCCTTCGCCGCCAGCAGGCGGTCCAGATACCCGGTGTCGATCTTGCCCGACTGAAAATCTCGATCCGCCAGGATCCGCCGGAACAGACCCAGGTTTGTCTTGATTCCAGCCACGAAGTATTCCGGCAGGGCCCGAGTCAGCCGGGCGATCGCCTGCTGCCGGTCCTGTCCGTAGCCGATCAGCTTGGCCAGCAGCGGATCGTAGTCGATAGGCACGGTCCAGCCGGCGTACACTCCGCTGTCCAGGCGGATTCCCGGCCCGGCTGGAATCAGCAGCGTTTCGATCTTGCCCGGACTGGGGAAAAAATTATTGTCCGCATCTTCGGCGTAGATGCGGCATTCGATGGCGTGTCCCCGGATGAGAATCTCTTCCTGCCTGAACGGAAGCTTCTCTCCCGCCGCGATGCGAATCTGCAGCTCCACCAGGTCCAGTCCCGTGACCAGTTCCGTCACCGGATGCTCGACTTGCAGGCGTGTATTCATTTCCAGGAAATAGAAGTTCTTCTCGAGATCCCCCTGGTTCGGGTCCACCAGAAACTCGACTGTGCCGGCATTGTGGTAATCAGCAGCCCGGGCGACGCGGACCGCGACCTCGCCCATGCGCCGGCGCATTTCTGCGTCCACCACTGGCGAGGGCGCCTCTTCCATCACTTTCTGATGACGGCGCTGGATGGAACACTCGCGTTCGCCCAGATAGACCGTGTTGCCGTGTTCGTCCGCCAGCACCTGCATCTCGATGTGCCGGGGGTTGACGATGGCTTTCTCCAGATAGACTTCGCCGTCTCCGAAAGCCCGCTGCGCCTCGCTCTGCGCCGCTTCCAGCGCGGATTCCAGCTCTTGCGGGGTCTGTACCAGGCGCATCCCCTTGCCGCCGCCGCCCGCCGCCGCTTTCAGCATGACGGGGTAGCCGATTTCCGCCGCCACCTGCCTGGCCTGCTGGACCGATTCCAGCCCGTGCGATGTTCCCGGTACAAACGGGACGCCGGCCTTTTCCATCTCCTGGCGGGCCCGGGTCTTTGATCCCATCATTTCCATGGAAGCCGCGCTGGGCCCGATGAACTTTATGCCGGCATCAGTGCAAGCCTGGGCGAACTTCGCATTCTCCGAAAGAAAGCCGTAGCCGGGATGAATCGCGTCCGCGCCGCAACGTTTTGCGGCCGCGAGGATTTTGCCGATGTTGAGGTAAGACTCGGCCGCAGCCGCGGCACCGATGGAGTAGGCCTCGTCCGCGCTCAAGACATGCAATCCGGCGCGATCCACATCGGAATAGACCGCGGCGGAAAGAATTCCCAATTCGCGGCAGGCGCGAATGACTCGCACCGCGATCTCCCCCCGATTAGCGATGAGAATCTTCTTGAACATGATTGAACTGACGACCGACAACTGAAGACTGACGCCTGCTTTCTAAAATACAAAAGCCTCTTCCTATGCAGAAGAGGCTCTTGTCAGCTAAAAGTGTTCGGCATTCCTACTTGCTGGGCATGGTGATGCCCTGATTGCCGGGCTGCTTTTCGGCCTTGGCTTTCTTGGTGGCCATGGTCTTGTCCACCCATTCGTCGGCCGTTTTCAAATCCGCGGCGTGTGCGGCCGGATCGTCGCACTGCAAGTCTCCCCGCTCGCGGTACAGCAGGTTCAGATAAGCCATGGCGTCGTCGTAATCAGGACGCAACTGCAGCGCCTTCTCCAACTCCGCAATTCCATCTTCGATCACGGGCGAGCTCTTCTCCCGCAGGTCTTCGCAGACTTTCTTGTTGGCCTTGTCCTTCATGATCCACTCGTCCGGCTTCAGTCCTGCCTTGGCGCGCTCTTCCATGCGAGGCTGGTAACTCTGCGTCCAGTCGATGACCGCCACCGAATAGTACGGTTCCGGATCATTGGGGTCGAGGGCGATGGCCTTGCGGTAGAAAGTCTTGGCATCCTCGAATTTCTTCATCTGCAGGTAGAGGTAGGCGATGCCCTTGACGCTGTTGATGTTCTTGGGATCGCGCTCCAGCACGGCGCTGTACTGGTCAATCGCGTTCTGTCCCATGCGATTGTTGTCTTCCGCATCGACGCCGGGAATATATTGCTGGGCAAACGCGGTGGCCAGATAGAGGCGCGCATTCAGCAAGGTGGGATCCAGCGACACCGCCTGCTGAAAGTGGTTGATGGCCTCTTCGTACTTGGCGTTCTTGTAGGACTGCACGCCCTTGTTGAGCTGGTCGCGCGCTCTCAGCTTGCTGCAGCCCGTGGTGGCCAGCAACGCCAAACCGAGCGCTGCCATCGCCAGCATTCGTATGCTTGTTTTCATTGCGCTGTAAGTCTCCCTTGCCAGAAATCGTCAGGCCTGTGCTTGTGCCGACGGACGACCCGCACGCGAAGGTGCCGGATGTGTGCGGATGAGACGACTGGGCGGACCCACATCCGCCCCACCACGGTGTACCAGAAAACTACAGGACTAACCGCCGGCTTCGATCTTGGCCGTAATCAGGCCCACTTTATCGACGCCCGAGGCGTGCGCGATGTCGATCACGTTGGCCACATCGGCAAACGGAACCGCGTCGTCGCCCTTGACGAACATCACCTTTTCCGCGCGCGTCTTGAAGATGTCAGTCAGGCGGCCCTGCAGATTGTCCCAGGTGGTTTCCTCCTGGTTGATCTTCAACGCGGGCGGCTGACCTGCTCCCCGGTCGATCAACTGCACCACGATGGTGCGGTCCGGAGTTGTGTTCTTGGGGGCATTCGGCGGTGGCGGTTGGGGCACCAGCGCATCCAGTCCCTTGGGGGTTAACGGCGTGATCACCATGAAGATGATGATCAGCACCAGCAGCACGTCAATCAGCGGCGTGACGTTCATGTCCGCGCTCTGACCGCCGCCCGATCCCATTGCCATTCCCATAACAATTCTCCTCGAATCTCTGGCTGCGAATGTCTGGTTACAATCTTCCGGCTATTGTCCGCCGCTCGGTGCTGCGGCCGGTGCCGCTGGCGGGGCAGGTGCGGCCGTCGTCTTGCGCTGTTCGGTCAGCAGACCAAGCTGGTCCACGCCCGCAGCTCGCACATTGTCCACGACCTCAACCACGGCGCCGAAACGGGCGCGCGCGTCCGCTTTGACGAAAACGCGCTTGTCAGTCTTGTTGGCCAGGCGGTCCTTCACCTTGCCGGTCAACTGGTCGGCTGGAAGTTTGTCCGTCCCGAAGTAAACCGTCCCGTCGCGCATGACTGACACCAGCAGGGCGTCTTCTTTGTCTGCGTCGGGCATCGACTCCGGATTGTTGACCTTGGCCATGTCAACGCTTACACCGTGCTGCAACATGGGCGTGATCACCATGAAGATGATCAGCAACACCAGCATCACGTCCACCATCGGGGTCACGTTGATGTTGGAGTTGACCTTGACTCCTTCGTTCCGTTTGTTCAACGCCATAAAACTCACTCTCCTGGGCGCTCTCTTGCCCTGCGCCCGAGCTGAGGACGATGCTCAGCGCCTCGGTCTCTCGAACCTCAGGCCCGCAACCCCAAGCCCTTAAACCTGGCGCCGGGTCTTGCCCGGCGCCAGATCAGCCACTCTGAGGTATGCAGTCTGGGACCAGGGACCTAGCTGCGGCGCATTCCCCGCCGCTTCAGGAAGTAATCGATCAGTTCGCTCGACGAGTTATCCATCTCCACGTCGAACGCTTCCACGCGACCGGTCAGATAGTTGAACATCATGACGGCCGGAATCGCGACGAAAAGTCCGATTGCGGTGGTCACCAGCGCTTCCGAAATACCGCCGGCGACGGCTGCCAGACCGGTGGCCTTTTCGGACTGAATACCTTTAAACGCGTTGATGATGCCGACCACCGTTCCCAGCAGTCCCACGAACGGGGCGGTCGAGCCGATGGTTGCCAGTCCGCCCAGGCCGCGCTTCAGCTCGGCGTGAACGATGGCTTCGGTGCGCTCCAGAGCGCGCTTGGAAGCTTCGATGGTCTCGCCCGGAATCTCTCCGCTTTCCTGGTGCGCGCGGAATTCCATCAGGCCCGAGGTGACGACCTTGGCCAGGTGGCTCTTCTTGTTGCGCTCGGCGACCTTGATGGCTTCTTCGATCTTGCCATCGCGCAGGGCGCCGGCCACGGCCGGAGCAAACGCGCGCGACTGTTTGCGCGCGGCGCTGAAAGCCATGGCGCGATCAATCATGACTCCGATTGACCAGCCCGACATGACGAACAGAATGATGACCACTGCCTTCGCTGGAATACCCATCTGGTGCCACAGCGAAATCGGGTCCCAACCCACCGCTGCCTGCTCCTGGAAAAACCAGGCCGCCATGGTGGACATATGTGTAAATGCGAGTGCTGCTAGATTGGCTACGAACATGAGTCGCGTTCCTCCTCAGAGCTGGTCAGATTGCAAAACTATTTCATGCTGCGAAACTGCCTCGCCGTTGGGCAGACCGAGAGTCTAACCTCCGGCCAGGGTAAAGTTAACCGTAATCTGCGTTTCCACTTCCACCGGCTCGCCGTTCAGAATGTACGGTTTGTACTTCCACTGCTTCACCGCCTCAATGGCGGAGGGAGCCAGCATGGGGTGGCCGCTGATCAGGCGCAGATTCTGAATCGTGCCATCCTTGCTGATCTCAGCCTGCAGCAGCACTGCACCTTGGATGCGCGCCTGCCGGGCCAGGGGTGGATAGGTGGGCTGAATTTTGCGAATCAGCAGGCCCTGGGTCACGCCCTGGGACACCCGCACGCGCTGCGGAGTGGCCACCTTGGGAACGGCGATCGGCGTCGAGTTGATAATACCGCCGATCACTCCACCCATTTGTCCGCCGGCCGCGCCGGGGACACCACCCACCACGCCGGCCATGGTCGAGACTGGCGGCGGCGCCTCCTCTTCCTTGATCATCTGGACTTTTTCCGGGATCTTGGTGGGGGTGCGCAGTTGCCCGTTAATGATGTCAGTCTGGATTTGCTTTACCACCTTGATCTGTTGAGCGGCGGGTGGCGGCGGAGGTGGCGGCGGGGGCGGGGGGGCCACCAGGAAAGTCATCAGCTGGGTTTTGGGCAGTGCTTCGGTAAACAGCAGCGGGATCAGAACCAGCACTCCGACCAGTGCGATCTGCAAACCAAAGGACAGAAAGGTCGTCACGCCGCGCTTTGTTTTGAGCCTGCCGCCCGATTCAATGAGGCTATCTTCAAACATGAGGATTCTCCTGCAAGACCCTACGTATGTTTAGACACCGCCTGCAGCTGCTTTGCTCCCAAACCCAACGAATACTCTCCAAACCACACGGTCTGCTTCAAACTGTTGAAACCATGCCCAATCCCGTCTCCGGCTTGCCTTGGAACCCGATCTACTGGCCGCTGGCCACGCGACCCTTGCTGGGCGCCGCCTTGCTCTTGCCGGCTATCACCGCCACCGGCTTTCCCCGGTTCGACCGCCAGTCCTGGTAGGCGACCAGGATCGGCGCGGCAATCGCGATCGAGGAATAGGTTCCGATCAGAATTCCAATCACCAGGGCGAAAGAGAAGCCGTGCAGCACCTCTCCCCCGAACAGGTAGAGCGCCAAAACCGTCAAAAACGTCAAACCCGCGGTCAGGATCGTCCGGCTCAGCGTTTGATTAATACTCCGGTTTACGATTTCTGACAACTTCTCCCGCCGCATCAACTTCAGGTTCTCTCTGATGCGGTCAAAGATGACGATGGTGTCATTATTCGAATAACCAATCAGGGTCAGAATGGCCGCGATCACGGTGAGCGAGACTTCCTTGTTCGCCAGGGAGAATGCACCCAGGGTGATCAGGGTATCGTGAAACACGGTGATCACCGCCGCCACGCCGTAAATCCACTCGAAGCGGAAAGCCAGGTAAACCAGCATCCCGAGCAGCGAAAACGCGACCGCCCGCAGGGCCTGACCTTTAAGTTGCGCTCCCACTTGCGGCCCGACGATTTCCACCTGGTAAACCCCGAAATCGGAAAGGAAGAACCCGTCCTGCAGGGCCGCGACCACCGCGGGGTCGCTCGCGCTCTTCAGTTCATCGAACGAGCTCAGAACCCCGCCCCGGGTCTTGTCGCGATAGTCAACGATGGCCCGGGCCGCCGCAGCGTAACGCTGGCTGGCGTCGGTGCCCGCGCGCAGCGGGTCTTTTTCCAGTAAATAATTTGCGATTGTCAAAGAACTGCTGTTGTTCAGGTCCAGCTTGCCCGCCGGAGCATTGGTCTCCAGCGCATTGATGATCTGAATTTTGCCCTGATCGAGCGCCTTCTCGCTGGTCTCCCGCACGTCGAGGTCGATCAGCACTTCATTGTTCGTGACCACGCCGAGGCGCTGTATCTTCGCCTGCGGCAAACCCGCTTTTCGCAATGCCTCGTGGATGGCATTGTCATTGGGCGGGTGGGAAAACTTCACATACACCAAGGTCCCGCCCCGGAAGTCCACGCCCAGCGGCACCCCATGCCAGAACAGCATGGAGAATACGCCCGCCACACTGAACACCAGCGAAAAGGCGAGAAAATACCACTTCTTGCCCAGAAAGTCTATGTTTGGATTTCGAAAAAATTCCACGCTGTCGTCAAACCCCTCTTTTCCCTACTCAATCGCCGCTTTTCTTTGCGTCCTTTGCGGAGCCTTGGCGACCTTTGCGGTCAAAAGCTTTTTACCGCAAAGTGCGCAAAGAAACCGCCAAGAACGCAAAGAAACCCGCCTTAATCGCGCAGGCTCCAACTCAGATGCTCAACGCTTCTCCGCGCTGGTGGCGACTCAACAGCCAGTCAAAAATCATGCGCGAGACAAATACCGCGGTAAACAGGTTGGCCAGCAGGCCAAAGGTCAGCGTGACCGCGAATCCCTTGACCGGGCCAGTACCGAACATGAACAGAATGGCGGCCGAAACGATGGTGGTGACGTGGGTATCGACGATGGTGATCCAGGCATGGGCAAAGCCCTGCTCCACCGCCGAGGGCGCCGTCTTCCCGTTCCGCAACTCCTCCCGGATGCGCTCAAAAATCAGCACATTCGAGTCCACGCCCATGCCCACCGTCAGGATGACGCCGGCAATTCCCGGCAGGGTCAGAGTGGCCCCGAAGTATCCCATGAAACCCAGCAGAATGATCAGGTTCAGAATCAAGGCCAGGTCGGCGTTGATGCCCGCGCCGCGATAGTACACCAGCATGAAGAGCAGCACGGCGATCATGCCGATGACCGCGGCCCGGATTCCTGCACGGATCGAATCCGATCCCAGCGACGGCCCCACCGTGCGCTCCTCCAGATACTTGATGCCGGCGGGCAAGGCGCCTGAATTCAGCACCAGGGCCAGGTCCTTGGCGTTCTGGTCAGTCATTCCGCCGCCGCTGATCCGCCCCTGATCGCGGATCTGCTCGTTGATGGTGGCCACTTCGCGTACCCGGTTGTCCAGCACCACCGCCAGCTTGTCGCCGACGTGCGAACCGGTAAAAGCGGCAAACTTTCTTCCCCCCTCGTTGGTCAGAACGAACCCGACGTCAGGCGAATTGGTATTGCTGTCGCGCCCGACCGTTGCGCCACCCGAGCGCAAGTCGGCCCCGGCCACCGCCGAACTGCGCGTCACCAGGTAATACTCCTCGCCAGTGTCCTCGCCGGTCCGGCTGCCGATGCTGCTTCCCCGCAACACCAAGGAATCCGGAGGCAGCACGCCGTTATGCTGCTGCAAAGCGTCCTGCTCGCTGGAATACGGCCCGCCCAGCACCTGCTTGATTTCAAGCATGGCGGTGGACTGCATGATTTCCTTCACCCGGCCGGGATCGTCCACTCCCGGGAGCTGCACCAGTATCTGATACTGGCCCAAACCGTGCTCCTGAATGACAGGTTCGGTGACTCCCAGCTGATCGATGCGGTTGCGGATGGTCTCAATCGCCAGAGTTACAGCGCGGTTCTTGAGCTCGGCCAGGGCCTGCGGCTTCATGGAAAATGTCCATGTATTTTCCGCGCCCGAGTTGAGGTCATATTCGGGCAGCCGTTCGCTCACCACTGAGCGCAAATCCGAGGTGGCCTCCGGAGGCACGCCCTTGAGCACGATCTGGTCGGGACGGCCGACCGGGTCCGGCTTGCTGATCTCGGTGTAATTGATCTTGTGGGTGCGCAGGTCTTCCTTGAGCCGCTCCACGGCGCGGTCCGAATCGCCGTTTACCGCGTCATTGACCTGCACCTGCAGAATCAGGTGGGTGCCACCCTTGAGATCGAGTCCCAGATGAATGCGTTGCGTGATCGCCGCCAGCAGCCCGCTGCCCGAGAAGTCCTTCGGTATTCCGAAGATACCAAACAGGAACAGCAGCAGGATGCCAACGCTGAGTCCGAGCTTCCAACCTAGAGTCTTATTCATGGCCTGACGATTTTCTTGTAGCGCCGGCATCCTGCCGGCTGTCCCGAGGGCGTCTCGCCCTCGGCGGTGGGGCGGAATGTCCCCTCACAGCTGCCGGGAAGGCGGCGCTACCTTATGCTGCCTTGTTGTTCTTGTCCTCCGGAGCAACGACCGATGCCACCGAGGCCCGGGTCACTTCGATGCGTAAATTGTCCGGCGGGACACGCAGTTGAATGTAGTCGTCGCGCAGCGCGATGACAGTCCCGCGCAACCCACCGCTGGTGACCACCTTGTCCCCGGTCTTCAGATCGTTCAGCATCTGCTGCCACTTTTTCTGGCGGCGCTGCTGCGGCATGATCAGAAGAAAATAAAAGATGGCAAAGATGAAGATCAGTGGAGCAAACCCCAGCCAGCCCCCTGATCCGATGGTTTGTAGCGCCAATAAGTTTGCGATGCTCATGCAGCGACTCGTTCCACCCCAATAGATCAGGACTTCGCCCCCTGGCGCGTCCTGGCCCTGTGCATTTTACCGCAGGATTTCTCACTTCCTCAGGCCGGAGATTCTTTTACTTCAGGCATGCACTGGAGATGCCGGACTCATGGTTTTACTCCCGACCGATCCCCAGAAAGAAGTTGGGCCCTATTCCCAAGCGCAATAGAATGACGCACCGACCGCATGGTGTCAAGGTAGAAGCTCAGGTTGTGGACAGTATTCAGGACCTGGGCCAAAACCTCGTTGGCGGCATAAAGATGCCGCAGATAGGCGCGGGAGTAGCGCCGGCACACCCGGCAGCCGCAATTCGGGTCCAGCGCACCCTCATCGGCCGCGAATCTGGCCTGTTTGATGGAAATCCTGCCCTGCGAGGTAAACAACAAGCCGTGGCGCGCCGCCCGGGTAGGCAAAACGCAGTCCATCATGTCGATTCCCAGATTGGCATATTCGACAATCTCCTCCGGCGTGCCTACCCCCATGAGATAGCGCGGCTTTTCGGGGGGGAGATGCTCAAGCGTGGATTCCACGATTTCGCGAGTAAGCGCGCGCGGCTCGCCCACGCTTAAGCCCCCAATGGCATAGCCGGGAAAGCCAATCTCGATGGTGCGCTCGGCTGATTCCTTGCGCAGCGCAGCATCCATGCCGCCCTGCACGATGCCAAAAAGCGCCTGGCTTCGGCCATCGTTTCCGGTATTCCATGGCACTTCGTGTTTATGCCCTTCAAAATACTTCTTGCTGCGCGCCGCCCAGCGCAGGGTCAACTCCATCGACTGCCGCGCCCGCTCCCCATGCGCCGGATACTCGGTGCATTCATCAAACGCCATGATGACGTCTGCGCCCAGGCCGATCTGGGCCTCCATGGCACTCTCCGGGCTGAAGAAATGCGATGAGCCGTCGAGATGCGAGCGAAAGGTCACTCCTTCCTCGTTCACCTTGCGCAATTCGTTCAGGCTGAAAACCTGGAAGCCGCCAGAGTCGGTGAGTATCGCGCGCGGCCACGCCATGAAACCATGCAGGCCGCCAAGCTGCCGCACCTGCTCCACTCCCGGCCGCAGATAAAGATGGTAGGTATTCCCCAGAAGGATTTGTACGCCCAGTTCCTCCAGGATGTCCTGAGAAACCCCTTTGACTGAAGCCACGGTCCCCACCGGCATGAATACCGGCGTCTCGATGACTCCGTGCGGCGTGGTCAGCCGCCCGGCTCGAGCAGGACCGGAAGTAGCATCGATCTGAAACGAGATAGACAACGTTGGAATTGTAGCAATCGGCCGTCAACTCGGACCCAGCGACCCGCAAGTTCTGAGAACTAGGTCACCGAGAACAGAGAACTGGTTTTTCGAAAATTCTTAAGCCGCGGTCAAGAGAATAGGCTCGCCCTTGGTGATGACGAGGGTATGCTCGAAGTGTGCCGACGCCCTGCGGTCGGCGGTGCGGACTGTCCAACCATCGCTGGCTACAACGGCGCGTCCCGATCCTGCGGCAATGATGGGCTCCACCGTGATGACCAGGCCTTCGGTGAGAATCTGGCTGGCTTCGGGGTCGGCGTAGTTGGGCACGCGGGGTTCTTCGTGGATGGTGCGGCCAATGCCGTGTCCACCCAGATCGCGAATCACGGAGAAACCGCAGCGCCGCACTTCGCGTTCGACCACACGACCAATCTCGAATACACGGAATCCGGCGCGGGCCACCAGCATGGCCTTGGTAAAGGCCCGCTCGGCACACGCAATCAAAAGCCTGCTCTCCGCGGAAACCTCGCCTACCGCAACAGTCTCCGCGGCGTCGGCCATGAATCCATCTTTCTCTATAGTAACGTCGAGTTTGACCAGGTCGCCGGCCTCGACCGCACGTTCTCCGGGAATACCGTGCACCGCTTCGTCGTTCAGGCTGATGCAATTCACGCCGGGAAATTTATAGACCAGTTGCGGGGCGGATTGCGCGCCGTGCTCATGCATGACCGCGGCACCGACCGCATCAAGTTCAGCAGTAGTGATTCCGGGACGCACTGCCCGCTTCATGGCGTCGAGCATGCGGCGCACAATGGCGCCGGCGGCACGCATGCCGGCAAGGTCGTCTGGACCTGTAATGGACATGCCTCTAGCCTATCGCATTGGAAGGACGGCGAGGGGCGAAAAGCAGCAAGATATTCTTGACTGCCGAGCACGCCGAGACCGCGGAGAAACACAGCAAAATGATCGTTCTCTGCGATCTCCGCGTGCTCGGCGGTAGAAATTCTTACGAGCCGGTAATTTTCAGGCGGAATTCTTCCGGCAGGCGTTCGCGGATTTCCGCCGGCAGGCGATCATGCACGCGTCGTGCTCCCAGCTTGGCGGCATCGACTACGGCCATGGGCGCGGGCGTGGCTACGGCGACGCCGAGCCAGATCAGAGCCGAAAGCGCGAAGCCCACCAGCGCTGCCAGTTCCAGCCAGAAGGCGTGCCGGGGATTGAGATGTAGGATCACGCCAAAAGCCATGAGGAAGACCGCAGCGGAAACCGATGCCAGACCAATCAGGGCGAGGTCGATATTGCGATGAAGACGCTGGCGATAGCGGCAGTGGGCGCAGCCGTCAAAGTGGTCTTCGTAGTCTTCACGCATCTCCGGCGCCAGGCCGGAGATGTCATAACGCCAGCCCGCCAGAATTTTCCCAACAATAGGATCAACGCACTCACTCATACGAGGCTACAGCTGGATCGCTTCCATCGGCTGCGATTGTTGTGCCAGCATCACCCGGTTGTGCAGCAATGTCCGGCGTCGCCCCAGGGCCTTTTCCGCTGTCACTCGTGCCAGCTCGGGATGGTTGTTGAGCTCAGATAGATGCGCCAACACTATGTATGATGCGTTCCCGTCGTATTCGGTGCATAAGAATTTCGCGAGTTTGTCGTTCGACAGGTGTCCAGTCTGGCTTCCCACCCGCTGCTTGACCGACCAGGGATAGGGCCCGCCCCGCAACATTTCCAGATCGTGGTTGGATTCAATGACCAGCACGTCGCAACCGCGCAACTGATCGCACACATTGGGCGGCATGTATCCCAGGTCAGTCGCGATCCCCACCTTGATGCCGTCGGCGCGGAGCGTGACTCCGACTGGATCGGCGGCATCGTGCGGAATGGTGAATGGAGTGATCGAAATGTCGCCCACCTGAAAGCCGCGGCCGGCGGAAAAGATTTCCAGGCGCGCCAGTTGCGGCAGCTCACCCGCTTCGTCGCGCAGCGACCGTGCCCACGCCTGGTGAGTGGCCCCGGTCATGAATACCGGCACCTGAAACTTTTTCGCCAGCACCGCCAGCCCGTAAACGTGGTCGGAGTGTTCGTGCGTAATCAGGATTGCCGAAAGAGTTTGCGGGTCCTCGCCCTGCGCCCGCATGCGCTTGACCGTCTCGCGGCAGGAAATTCCCGCATCCACCAGAATTCTGGTGCGCGAGCTGGAAACGATCGTACTGTTTCCCCGGCTGCCGCTGGCCAGCACCGAAACCGAAACTCCCATCCTCGAAGAATACTCGCGCCGCCTGTGGAAACGCGAGTAACTAATGGGATGAGGAGACAACCGCAGCTCTTTCACAGCCGGAAACTGAGAACCGAGAACTGATATCTATTCACTGAATTCCAACCAACCCACCTATTTACCAAACAACGTCGTCACCCCTTTCCTGGCCGTGGCTCCGCCATAGGCACCGGCAATTCCAGTGAGGAAGCCCAGAAACGACTCGTAGATCTGGGCGCGATAGGGTTTTTCGGTCAACAGGGCAAACGCGGCAAGCTGAACAAGCGGGACGAAGACGGCCACGGTCAGTGTCCATCGCCAGGGACGAAGTGGACGAAGCGCGCCCAACAGCATGGTTGCCATCAGCACGAAGAGCGCGGTCAGCAGCAAGTCGCCAACCTTTACATCGAGAAATCCAGCAGCCACACCGAGTACGACGCCAAGAATATAGACGCCGCGATCGCCCTTGTCCGTCATCTTCACTGTTACTGATCTTCGTGTCCGGCGCGGGCGAGGGCGCCCGCGCCACACATCCCCAGCTTAGTATTTGTAGAAACCTCTTCCGCTTTTCTTTCCCAGCCAGCCTGCGTCCACCATCTTGATCAGCAGCGGACAGGGCCGGTACTTGGGATCACCCAGGCCATCCTGCAGCACGCGCATGATGTCGAGACAGACGTCGAGGCCGATGAAATCCGCCAGGGTCAGCGGGCCCATGGGATGTGCCATGCCCAGCTTGAACACTTCATCGACCGCTTCCGGAGTGGCCACGCCTTCCATCACCGCGTACATGGCTTCGTTCAGCAGCGGCATGAGCACGCGGTTCGAAACAAAGCCGGGAGCATCGTTCACTTCGATCGGCGTCTTGTCGAGTTGCAGGGCCAGATCACGCACCGTGGCAAAGGTTTCCTGCGAAGTGGCCAGCCCGCGAATCACTTCCGCCAGTTTCATCACCGGCACCGGATTGAAAAAATGCATTCCAATAATTCTTGCCGGACGCCGGGTCACGGCCGCCAACCGGGTAATCGAAATGGAAGAAGTATTCGAGGCCAGAATCACTTCCGGACGGCAGATCTGGTCCAGGTCACGGAAGATTTCCGCCTTGATTTCGAATTTCTCCGTGGCCGCTTCGATCACGAAGTCGCAGGCTGCAAGTTCAGCGCGGCCGAGCGCGGGCACAATCCGCTTCAGGGCCGCCGCTTTGTCCGCGGCCGTGATCTTGCCCTTGGCCAGCTCACGGTCGAGGTTCTTGCCGATGGTTTCGAGGCCGCGATCAAGGAATTTCTGCTCCACATCGCACAGGGTCACGCGGTATCCGCAGCGCGCGAAAACGTGGGCAATGCCGTTGCCCATGGTGCCCGCGCCGATCACTCCGACCCGCTCAATTGGCATAAATAATCGCCTCTCCTTCGCCCTCAAACGTGCTCAGTCTATCACTCCCAAGTGATTGCACGGCTTAGATTTAAGGTTCGCTTAAGCTTCAAAAAAATATGCTCCGCGGTACAGCCGAATTAATTTTCTTCGGCATCCGAACTTCTAGCAAACCGGTCCCAGGAATCGTTTCGAGGGCAGGCGTGATTGCAATCAAGCCCTGCGAACGATGGCGCCGGGTGGGAGGAACTATGCGCATGAAAATGGCAGCCCTGGCAGTCGCGATGATCTTGATGTTCAGCGGTTTCGCCTTGGCCCGCGACCACGATCAGTATAAGGACAAGCATGATCACTGGGACAAGCATGGCGATCACGATCGTCACCATGATCGCGATCATGATCGCGATCGCGACCGCAATCGAAATCATAACAACTGGGGCAACTGGGGACACTGGGGGCACGACCGGGACCGCGATCACGACCGTTGGGAACGTGACCACCGTCGTAACGACGGCTACTACGGCGGCGGCCAGATCTACAACCGCTACCCTCGCGGCTATCCCGGTGGCTACGGCTATCCCAGTGGCGGTGGCTATGGCTATCCCAGTGGCGGCGGCTACGGTTACCCCGGGGGCGGCTACGGCCGGGGCGGGAATGGCGGCTACAACTTCGGCTATCAGGACGGCCGCTACATGGCGCAGCGGGACATGTCCCAGAACAAGCCGTTCAACCCCAATCCTCGCAATGAATACGGAAACCGGACGCACGGTTACAACAGTGGTTTCGGGGACAAGAACTACTACCGGTCGCAATACAGCAGCGGCTACGCGGCGGGGTATCAGTCGAGCTATCGCGGAGGCAGAGGCTGGGGATATTGAGAAGCAGCACTTAGCAATCGGCACTTGGCATTTAGCCAAAGCCTGAAGAGAAAAGGCCGCCGTGAAAATGGCGGCCTTTTTTTATGCCCAGTTGTGCCTATAAGGATTTGGAGTTTGGCGTTGCGGTTTTCGGACTCGCGCGATGACGTAAAGGTCTTTCGGGGTCAACAATTGCTAATTGCTAAGTGCTGATTGCCAAGTGCTGCCCTTTCACTGCCGTTCGAGATTCTCATCGATCGCGACCTTGCCGCCCTTCTCCACGTCGATCACGCGATGGAGCGGCTTGAATCCCGACATAGTGACGTCAATCACGTAAGTTCCGGGGTTGAGATAGAAGTCCACCGGAGACGGCTTGTCCACAATACGGTTGTTGACCGCGACCTGTGCGCCTTTGGGCTGGGTCTTGATGTTCACCGCCCCCATGCCTGCCGTGTCTCCGCCGCCGAACAGTTTCTTGAATCGTCCGCCGATCTTGATCTCATCGGTTGAGCCCAGATTCTTGAGCGTGGGCGCGAAATGGAACACTTGGCCGGCTTGCAGGTTGGCGCTGGAGGTTTGCTCGAGGTATCCCTGCTTCCTGACCAGGATAGTATGCGCGCCCGGCTTGTCCACGGAGAGCTGCGCCGGAGTCACGCGCCCGGTATCTTTGCCGTCGATGAAAATCTGCGCTCCCGCAGGCTGGCTGCTGATCGCAACCGCGGCCGTAATCTGCGCCAGCTGGATCACCAGAAATAATTTGCTGCCGGAAGCTACATCGATGGTGCGGCTCTCGGGTGCATATCCCGTGCGGGCAACGGTGACGCTATGCTGCCCGGGCGACAGTCCAGCCAGATTGAAAGGAGTGACCCAGCTGGGATCGCTTCGTCCGTCAATGCGAACTTCCGCGCCTTCCGGGGTGGAATTGATGTTGAGTTGACCGGGAATCACGGTGGCAGAAGCAACCGGCTGTGCTTTGGCCTTCTTCTTGTTCTTGCCGTACCTGGGGACCACCGAAACCGCGGGCGCTTCCTGGCCCACTGTGACCTGTTCCGGCTGGGCTGGTGTGGCGGCCGTCACGGGCGGCTGTGCCGGGTTCCACGCGGGCTTCGCGGCTGCCACGGGCGCGGTCGCGGCCGGTGCTGCCGCTGAACCTTCGTCCTCGGAATTTTCGGAATGAATGCGCAAGGCGATAAATCCCACCACCAGCAGAATGATGGCGACCGCGCCCGCGATCGAATACAGGAACAGTTTGGGCGGGGTCTTCTTGATTTCCTTCACCGCCTTGCGCGCCACTTCCCGCGGCTGCACCTTGGGTTTCTCGGGCTGCTTCCGAAGTGAAGACACTGCCGGCTCGGGTTCCGTCTCGACCGCCGCTGGAGGCGGAGGCGGTGCTATGTACACTTCTTTCAGCGGCGGCAGTTCGGTCATTTCGGAAAAGCTGGGACCGCGCGCAGCGTTCTTGGCTTCTTCCGCCATCGACGGATCAACCTGGAACGCGGGTGTCTGGGATGCAGGCTCAACCGTCTCGGCCACGGCGCTGGCGCGTTCCTGGAACGCGCTCTGCCCGGTCCCTCTTGCTGGACTTGAGGCAGCCTTGGCCGGCTTCGCCGCTTCGACCGGGGAAGGGGCGCCCGCGCTTTCCCATCCCGCAGCCGCGGCAGCTGCTTTTGCCGACGCCGGCGCAACCTCCGCCTTGGCTGGTTGCGCTGGCGCGGAAGGCGCTGACGAAGGCCGCGCTTTGGCGGTGACAGACTTGGACTCCTCCGGGGCGGGAGCGGCTGCTTTTTGCGGCGCTGCGCTCAATCCCTGGGCCGGTGCGGCCGGTTTCTTGCCGACCGTCTTGGCTGCGCTTTCCTTGCAGCGCTCCAGATCGTTGACCAGTTCCTGCCCACTCTGATAGCGATCTTCCGCTGCCTTGGCGAGCGCCTTCATGATGACTTCGCTCAGCACAGGATGAATCTTGCGGTTGACCTCGATCGGGGCCGGGGGCATGGTTTCGATAATGGCGTGCCGCACCTGGTCCGCGTCGTCTCCGGGAAAAGCTTTGGCCTCGGTCGCCATCTCGTACAGGATCGCGCCCAGGCTGAAAATGTTGGAACGGCCGTCTACCGGGTCTCCCCGCAGCTGCTCCGGTGAAACGTAGTGCAAAACTTCTGGCGCCTTCCCCGAAGCCTGGCAGGTAAACGCTCCCATGCAGGAAACGCCAAAGCTCAGCACCTTGACGGTGCCGTCCCAGGTGACCATGATCTTGGCCGGCTCCAGGCTGTAGTGCACGACGTTGTGCGAGTGCGCGTGGTCCAGCCCCTGGCAGGTCTGGCGCACGATGTCCTGCAGGTCCCAGATGGAAAAACCTTCCTTGCGGGCCAGCATGGTTCCAATGCTGTTGCCCTGCACATACTCCATGGCGGCGCAACACTGGGTATCGACTTGTTCGACGCCGATAAGCTGCGCGATGTTGTGACTGCTGAGCGGAGAAGTGCCGGCCGCTTCCTGCAGTATGTACTGCATCACCGTGTCAGCCTGTTCCGCCAGCTTGTCCAGATGGATGGTCTTCAGGGCGATCGTCTGCCCGCTCTCCGCATCGGCGGCCTTATAGACCGCGCCAATCTCGGAGTGCGTAATTTCGCTGAGTATCTCGAAACGTCCGATCTTAGTGGCCATTGCTCCCTGAGCCCCGATCAATCAATGAACCGGCGGTCTTTTGGAAAGACGCCAGAGGTCTTCCTTGGGGGAAAGGTGCGACTAGAATATCGCGGCTCAATCCGGGATGGGAGTTACGAAGGTACCCGCAAATGAATGGAACATCCATGTAGCAACGGCCGGAAAACTCCGCAGAAAGTACGCCGGAGGCGGCCCCGCAAAAAACAAAAAAGGGCGGACCCGAAGTCCGCCCCGTAGCCAAGCTCCAAACTTCTAGGGCCCCAGATACAGCACGTGCACATAGGTCCCTAAACGCGTGTTGTACGCCAGGTACCAGCCATCGTGATCCGGGTCGGCGTAGATCACGATGTCATCGTTGTCCCACAGCCAGTCGTTGCAGATGTCGTAGTCGTAGGGCGCGGCCTGAAAAAAGAACCCGCCAATGTCGAAGCGCTCACGGTTACCTCCGTGCAGCCGCCAGATGTGCTGCGGCCCGATCGCTCCCGTGAAATGTCCATGCTGCCAGGGATGATCGAGATGATAATGCGGATCGTTCCTGCCGGTGTCGTGTCCCACCCAGTGATCATTCTCGGCGTGGACATGTGGCGCTTGCGGATGCCCCGGCTGGTCCTGGTAGTTCCGCCGCTGCTCAGCCGGCGGCGGTGATTTTCTTTGCGGAGTTTTTGCCGGGGTCCGCATCGGAGGCGGACCATGCTGCGGAATGTGCCCGCCGCCAACTCCCTGCTCGTGGCCTCCGGCATGCTGCATGGCCGGATGCTGTTCCGCTTGACTTCCAGGCTTCCCACCATGTTCCTGGGCCGACATTTCCAGCGTAAAACTCATTACCGCCACTGCCAACAACACATGTAAACACAACCATAACTGTGAAACCACGTTCTTCACACATCCTCCTCTCGCCCCATTGCAGATTACTCTTTTTCCACGCACTCGCAATTGACATTGCTGCAGCGGCAGAGTAGCTTTGGGCCGCTTCTCATCACTTCCCCCTAAAAAAGGAGATCGACATGCGAAAGCGGCTCGCGCTTTGTGTGGTAGCGGTGTGCGTTTGTCTCGTCCCCATGCTCTCAGCCCAGGACGCAGTGAAGACCGATCCCAAGCACTACACCGTCGTAAGTGAAAACGACCAGGTACGGATTCTGAGAGTGCACTACGGCCCGCACGAGAAGTCGATAATGCACAGCCATCCGGCAACCGTGGCGGTGTTTCTCACCAACGCCAAGGGCCAGTTCAGCTTCCCCGATGGCAAGACCCAGGCCTTTAACGTGAAGGCGGGAGATTCGCAATACGACCCAGCCACCACTCACCTGCCCGAGAACACGGGCGACAAGGGAATGGATTTGATCGTCGTCGAACTGAAAAGCAAGTAGGCCTCGCGCCGCGCCGGCGAAAACTTGAGGGACTCGAAAGCTTGAGGGTGCCCCACCTCCTTCGCGTTTGTTGCGAAAGAGGGTGGGATTTGACTGCGCCCTGGGATTTGGAAAGTTGAGTCAGTTCGTGCCACGAACCACAAAGAGACGAACGTCACGAAGCAAATCCTGGAAACTAAACCCTTCGTGATACTTCGTGCCCTTCGTGGTTTATGCATTTTGTGGGTCATATAGTGAAACCGACCCACGCGGGAATTTCTCGATGGCGGGGCTACTCGGCCGGAGGCTCGGCGATCTCCAGCTGCAACGTCTTGTGGTCGCGCTCGGACAAGGTTACGGTTTGCGGGTCGGAGCGAAGAGTCTTTCCCGGCGCCGCCGAGTACCGGGCGCGCAGTCGATACGTGCCCGGCGCCAGTCCTGTCACAACGAAATGGCCTCTCTGGTCTGTCTTCTCGCTGTGCGAACGAGATCGATTGTAGGGCGTCTCGGGTTCGGGCGCGATCGAAACGCGCGCCCCGATGACCAGTCCATCGTGGCCGCTGACAGAGCCTTCCAGTTGTGCGCCCACCGAACTCACAACCACCTCTATTCTGCCACCCGGGTTGCCTGCCTCCAGTTGCAATCCCTTCTCAAGGAGGTCCTGGGCTCCCAGTCGCGCCGACTTCACATACCAGCCGTCCTGCAACCCCCAGAACATGACCGCATAGTCCCCGTCGTTGACTGATTTGATTTCGAAAGTTCCGTCCTTCTTCACATCGCTCTGTCCACCGAATGACTCACCCTCAATTCCCGACAAGTTAATGCGAACCCTGTCCCATGCGGGTGAACCCATTCCGTCCACCGTGATCCGGCCCGGAAGATTGATTCCGCGACCGATTGAGATCGTAAGAGAATCGATGTTCTCGCCATTCACTTCGATCTTCTGTTCACCCCGGGGCTGATAAACGTGGTCACCTTCCTCGCTGGTGTAGGCAGAGATTACATAATTTCCAGGCGGTACGCCCTTAAACCGGAAGGTGCCTGTCTCATCGGTCGTATCGTGCCGATCGGAGCCAGAAATGTCCGCTCCGCGCTGCATCAACTCCACCCATACACCCTTGGTAGGACCATTCCGGCCAATGACGTGTCCGGCAATTTCAGCGGTTTTGGTTCGCTGCAGAAGCACGTCGGCCTGCGCTTCATCGCCGGCTTTTACAGGAACCACCTGGGCCTGACTGGATTGAGTTACTCCAGGGTAGTATGCCGGCGCGTATTCGCTGCCCTCGATCTGCTGCACCCAAAAACTCTCGTCCGCCCGAATGTTGTTATCGGGGTCAAATGAGTTCTCCGCTCTTATGTAGTAGTCGCCAGGCTTGAGTCCGAAAATGCGATACTGGCCGCGATCGTCGGTCTGGACCGACGCTACGGGCTGCAATTCGGGCCTCGACTCGCGGCCGCTGGGGACCCATCAGCGGCCTGGTCTTCTATCTCATCCTCGCTGGGCGCGCGCAGAGCCATCACCTGGGCGTGCACTACCCCTTCACCCTCATCATTTATCACGCGCCCCGTGATGACCCCGGAGGCGATCATGCGGAACAGGACGTCGCCGACCTTCTCTCCGGACTTCAGCGACAACAATGCTCCATCATCGCTTCCCTTGGCCTGGTATGGCTGGTTCACGAAGCCTGGTCGGGTGGCGACAAACCGGTAACGGCCGGGAGGAACGTCCTTGAGAAGGAAATGTCCGTCGCTGTCGGTAGTAGCTGCAAACATCTGTCCTTTAGTGGACTCCGAACCCTCCAGCCGCAGGAAGACCCGGGCCGATTTCAACGGGCTGCCTTCCGCGGCGGTTACCACCCGGCCGCCCACCATGCAAGCGGGAGGGGGCACTCGGGGTTTCGCAGCCGAGGGAGAAGTCTGTGCCAGCAGGCTCGCGCTTACGATCATCACCGCGAGTGCGGATAGAAGGCGCCGCATGCGTACCTCCTGGCCCTCGGAAAGCTCCTCGAGAAAAAGGGGATTCTCACGGGGCCAGGAACAAAATCATACGCCTCCGAGAATCGAGTGATAAGTTTCGTGTGTGGGTCGGACACTCCCTTCGACTTCCCTCAGGGCAGGCATTGTCCGACGCCTTTGACCTTTCTTCCTCGTTCACGTCGCCGCGGCCGCCTCGGCTTTCTCTACCATCCGTTCCTGCAGTCGCCCGTGTAGGGGCAGGTGTCCTCACCTGCCCGGCCGGACGAAGTCCGGCAATCGGCGATGCGGGAAACGGCTGCGGGTAACAGTTACCGCCGTAAACATCGCACTGTTACCACGGCACGCCGAATTCGGCTGCCAGGTCGAATTGCCGGGTGCGATTCGATGTCCATTTCCAGTCCCACACAGGCGGATGAAAGAGAAAGCGCTGCCGCGTGCGCAATTTCCTGCGCACTCGCCTGGGCGCGTTTCTGCCATGTCCTGTATTTGTCGCACTTTGCTTGGAACGGAGGTTGCACTCAATGGCCTGACGATATGAGAGCGCTGATCACGTCTCTGATGCTGTTGCTGGCAGCCAGCCTGTCAGCTCAAACTTTCGACGCGCCCAGCGCAATTCTGAGCCCGGCTCGCAATCGTTCCGAGCAGGTATTCAGCAAGAAAATATTCTGGATCGAGGTCGGCGCCTACACCCTTTCCAATGTCCTGGACGGCTACACCACCGTGGCCCACCCCTCGGGCTACGAAGAAGCCGGATTCCCTCAGGGCAGCGCATTCCTGCTGGGCCAGCATCCCTCCGCGGCGCGCTATGTGGCGACCATGGGCGCCTTGCAGGTGGCTACGTCATTCGCGGCCTACCGGCTGCAGCACAGCCAGAAGCGATACCTGAGACTGGTCGGCCACGCCCTGATGATCCAGGGCATCTACGCCCACACCGACGGATACATCGGCAACGTCTTGGTGCTAAACCAGGGCCTTCCCCAGGCGAAGCTGGCCCCCAGGAGCCCGCACAAAGAACCGTTCTAGTCTGTCGTTCTGCTAAAGCAAACCTGGGGTTCGGCTGGTTTGCTTGGCGTTCGTTGCGGCTTTTTCTTAGCGTCCTTGGCGGTTCAAGATTTTCTAAAGTCCCTACCGCCAGGAACCCGCCCTGTCTCTCCAAAAAACGGAGAGACGGAGGCGGGCACCCGTCCGATCAGGGCGTTGAAAAAGTGCACTGAATACAGGACACTGCCGGTTGCCGCCGAGCTCGCCTTACCATGCGGTCACCGTTTCCCGGGTCACATACTGTTCAATGGTCACGCCCGTGGCCGCCGTGTCCAGCTGGTGTTGCACTCCCAGCACCGGCCTCCACGCCGGGTAGGGAATGGTGGAGTTCGAGAGCGCGCCCAGATACATGGTGGTGCCATCGAGGGTGAGGGTCCCGAAGCGCAAATGAGTGTTGGCATCGCCGGCGGATTGCGCGCTGCCCGGACCCTTCTGATATCCGCTGGCGGTCACTCGCTGCAGAAAGTACGTCATGTGGTGCCACGCACCGGTCTGAAACTGGCAGGGCGAAAGACCCGTGTTGACCCAGGCCAGGGCCCCGTTCTGAGGAAGCCAGAGCTGCCACTCGTTAGTGCGATAGTGGCACTGCGAGCCGAACATGAATTCATGCACACCATCGTCGAACCGTACGGTTTGAAACAGGTCGAATTCGATGGCTTGCACCGTGGCTGCGTCGGTGGTGGTTGGAATGTAGAACCACAGGTCCCAGAGGAAATTTGTGCTCTCGGGAATCCCCCCGGGCACATGCTTCCAGTAAAAGAGACTGTCATCGTACTGGCATTCGCTGTTGACCAGCCAGTGCTGTCCGAAATCCGCCAAGTCGGGCGCGTTCCTGGTATTGGGGTCAAAGCTGTTGGCAAAGCTTCCGATGCTCCCGTGGTTGCACTGCCCGCCCACGTGACTCTTGTTGTCAACCACCCACGAAGCAGACGCATCCAGGGAGGGTGCCACCAGATTCGTGATGCGGACGGCGCTGGCGGGCGGAATCGGCGGAACCAGCCCGGTCACTCTGATCCAATAACCAGGGCTGGCCAAAAACGAGCCGCTCGCATCCCACGCCCTGACATAAACGAAATGAGT
Source organism: Terriglobia bacterium (assembly GCA_963699935.1). Classification (GTDB taxonomy): domain Bacteria; phylum Acidobacteriota; class Terriglobia; order Terriglobales; family Acidobacteriaceae; genus JAIQFF01. The sequence continues at coordinate 252,850 of CAVOVU010000002.1, read as the reverse complement.
AGTGTCGGGCGGCAGGACCACCCAGGCATCGAGCGCCGAGCCCATGGTCTGATAGACGTTCTTGTCATCGACGTAAACCACGTATCCGGTTACGTGCAGATCGCTTTCGGCCGTAGCCTCAAAGTGGACGGGGGAGTTGACCGGGCTGGTCCGGCTGGCGCTGACACCGGGCGACTGTATCGACACCAGGGTTACGGCGGCATGTGCCGAAATACCGGCGCACAGGCAGAGCACCGATATCAGAATCAGCCTCCGACAGGCTGCGCTCCTCCGGTTGGCCGCCCTCCTGGTTCGCTCCATGGATGGACATGAAGGTGAGAATAGCCCCTTGCTTTCATAACTCTGCCCTATAGCTGTGGTTCGTGCGCTTTGCTGCTTCATTCCGATGGGTCCTGTGAATCTCGACTTCTGTCACCAGATTCACAGAACAGGAATGCATTTGGCTGGCCACGAATATGCACACTTGTACATCCCGTCTAATGGGCCCAGGTCCCACCTACGGCGTTGAGTTCTGGTACCACCGAAGAACCCGGAGAGCCCGCATTGTGTTCCAGCGGCTTGCGCTGCCGACACCAGTCTCCATCTGCAATGGAATATGTTCGGGATGAAGGAGGTTGAGCGGCCAGCGCCCGTTCTGGTGACGGCGCTTGATCACGATTTCGATGGCGTCACGGACGCGGCTGTCAGGTTTGACTCCCGCATTCCGCAGATAATCGAGACCGCGCAAGACGTCGTAGTGCCAGAACGTCGGGAACGAGAAGCGAAGCCAGCGTTTTTGGATGACTTCACCGCTTCGCAGCGAGTGGAACATGCGGCGCTCGAGCAGATAGTTTTCCGCCCTCTTGCGGGCCCGGGTAACCGACTTGGCGACGGCCGAAGATTTGCCCCCTGCTCGTTCGTATTCGAGCAGTCCTTCGAGCACGCAGATGGTGGTATGGAAGGAAGAGCGCCGGCTCTTGGGCGCTTCGCAGTTCCAGCCGCCATCTGCGAGCTGCTCGCCCAGGAGTCGATTGGCCAGTGCGTGGTTCGGCCTGTTGAAATAGGCGCCGATGCCGAGGATTCTGCCGTTGATGCAGGGCTCCGTTTCGCCCTCAAGGAAAGGCCGGTTGTTGAGCCGCTTGAACACCAGCCGCTGGTCGATACGGTCGATCATTTTGCCAGCCTGTTTGCTGGCGGGGTCCAGACCGAGGTCCATCAAGGCGACCACGCTGTAGAGGGTAATGAGCAAGCCTCGGTCGCCCTTCGGCAGATCGTCTCTCCACCCGCGGGGGCCCGCGCCCCAGTTGCCGGCACGAGATTGACGGGCGAGAAGTTGGGCTCCCCAGCCTTCGGTTGCGACCCGGGATCGCTCGGCTGCAATCGCATTGAGGGCTTCACCGGTGAGGTCCCGCATGACCTGCCAACGGATGGCCGGGTCAGAATCGAGGAGCCATTTGAGGTGCGCGGGCCGGGGTGCGTAATCGAGTAGGCGCATGCGTACGTTATAGCAAGCGGCGTTCAGATTTTCACTCGCGCACCGAAGCCCTTGGTCGGGCTCCTGGGTGTGGCAGCAGTGGTGGGCAAAATGCCTTGCGGCCGATTAAGAGGCGCGGCCAGCCTCGGGATGGAACCTCTTGACCGCAAAAATGGTGAGCACGATAAACAGCGCCAGCACCACCAGTTGGGCAACCAGGAATGGCGGCTCCGATTGGGTGGGAGCCATCGCGTTCAACGACGGAACCCTCCGGAAGGACTGCACCACCAACACGAACACGTTGAGATAGAGGCCAATCATGGCCGTCACCACATAAATCCAGCGCCATTTGCCCGCCATGTGGAAGCTGTAACGCGCCGGGATGGCAATCGCCAGCACCACCAGCGAGATGATGCCGACCTTATGCGAGGGCAAAAGATGTTCGAAGGGAAAGCCGAACCCGGTCACGCTGGTCAGCACCGTGGTCAGCAGGAAGAGCGCAGTCCAGGCGTTGAGCCGTTTCGCCGAGAGCAACCCGAACAGCACGACGAAACCAGAAACGATCCCTATCAGACTGATAATGACGTGCACCTGGGTAAACGTCGTGAGGGACATGCCTAGCATCATGTGGCGCGTTCCTTTCCAAAACAGGGCTGAGATAGTACGCCGACGTGCAAGAAATTTCCACAGGATGACGGACAGAAGGAGTCGCCGGTCATCAGTCGTCGGTCATCAGCAAAAAGTCCGGATCATCTTCACCTGCGGCCTCCAGGAGCGCTGACGACTGAAGACCGACGACTGAAGACTCCTTAGGTGGTTCGGATCGAGGTCAGCCAGGCCCGCAACAACTGCCGCACTTTGGCCCCCTCCGGCCTGCGCCGCACCGCGTCAATCACGGCCAGGCGCGCCCGCAATCCGCGGCCGCGAAATCCCACCCAATAAGGCACATAGATCTCGCCGGCCACTGGCACTGCCGAAATATGCAGATCGCGCACCCGGAAGAATCCCGTGGTAAAGAGCAGCCGCTGCACTTTGACGATGACGATCTTTCCCGCTTCGGCTTCCCCCAGCATCGGCTCGGAGCAGTTGCGCGTCTCCAGATAGAGCACTTCGCGCTCGCCGGGCAGCTGCTCGAAGTGATAAAGGTCCAGCGACCCGTTCACCGCGTCCAGGCCGAATACCCGCAGGTCACGCTTGCCGCCGTTCAGGATTTCGATCTGGAAGAGGCGGAAGGGAATGTAGAAGTCAGCCACCGAACGCAGCGGGCCGAAAGTAGTGTCACGCAGGAAATCGAACGCACCGGAAGAAAACTGCTCGGTCGCCTCTTCGCGGGTGACGTTGGGCCTGAGGCTGCGGATGCGCGCCATTTCGGAGTTCCGTCTTTCGTGGACACCCGCCCTCCATCCCAATTACCGGAAATGGAACCAGAGTCCGATCACGGTGGCGAGCAGCGCCAGGCTGAAAATCACGTTGAGGCGGTGCTCGGCTGCGGTCTCGGCCGCGGGTTTGTGGCTCAGCACAGGAGTCACGTCCATCTTCTCGCCGACGGTAGCGAAGGTCAGGCCGGCCAGTTTCTGGCGATCCGGCGCCGGCGTCACCAGGCTGACTCCGATCAGCACTACGCAGCAGATCACGAACATCAGGATGGAATAGTGCAGGAAGTTCATGTCCACCAGGCCGCGCAGAAATGCATTGTCGAAAGCGTGGCCGCCGGCGGCGCGGTCCATCAGTTCGAGAATAAAACGCGCCGCGCCCATGACAAAACCAGTCAGCAGCGAGGTGATTGCGCCCTGCGAGTTCAGCCGCGGCCACAGAATTCCCAGGATGAAGCAGGCCGCAATCGGCGGGCTGATGTACCCCTGCACGCTCTGCAGGTAGATGTAGAGCTGGCTGCTGATCAGATGAATGAACGGCACCCAGGCCAGGCCCAGCACAACCATCACGCCGGTCATCACGCGCCCGAAGCCGACCAGTTGCTTTTCGCTCGCGTCAGGCTTGATCTTTTTATAGAAGTCGAGCGTGACCAGGGTCGAAGCCGAATTGAACACCGAACTCATGGCTCCCATCAATGCCGCCAGCAGCGCGGCGATCATCACGCCCACCAGGCCGGTCGGAAGCAGATTGATGATCAGCGTGGGATAAGCGATGTCGCCATTCAGCACTTCGCCGTTAGGCCCGAACTTGAACAGATCGCGATAGAGAGCGACCGCGATCAGGCCGGGCAGCACCAGCATGAAGACCGGCAGGATCTTGAGGAAGCCGGCAAAGATGGTGGCCGCTTTGGCGTGCCCTTCATCCTTGGCCGAGAGCACCCGCTGCACGATCACCTGGTCGGTGCACCAGTACCAGATGCCGAGAATGGGCGCGCCGAAGAAAATCCCCGTCCAGGGAAAGTCGGGGTCGCTCATGGGCTTGACCATGTGGAAGTAGCTGGCGGGCAGCGCGGCGCGCAGGCCGGCGAACCCGCCCACTTCGTGCATTCCGATCACGGTCAGGATAACGGCTCCGAAAATCAGGATCAGGGTCTGCACCAGGTCGGTATAAATGACCGCGGCCAGACCTCCGGCGATGGTGTAAATACCAGTGGCGATAACGAGGATTACAGCCGCGGTCAGCGGGCTCCAGCCCACTACGCGCTCCAGCACGATCGCAGCCGCATAAAGATGGACCGAGATCTTGGTAAAGACATAAGCCAGGATGGAAATTCCCGCCAGATACACGGCGCAGGACCGGCTGAAGCGCCGCTCCAGAAACTCCGGCATGGTGAACACGTTGGAACGCAGGTAAAACGGGACAAAAACCCAGCCCAGAATCAGCAGGATCAGGCAGGCCAGCCATTCAAACGAGCCCACCGCCAGGCCCGAACTGGCCCCGGAGCCGGCCAGCCCGATGAAGTGCTCAGTCGATATATTCGAAACGAACAGCGACGCCCCGATGGCAAACCAGCCCACGTTGCGGCTGGCCAGGAAGTAGTCGGTTGAGGTGCGCTCTTTCCGAGCGAAGTAAAAGCCGATGGCGAATATGACGACGAAGTAAACGGCAATAATTGCTATGTCTATTCCGGTCAGTGCTTTGTGGGTGAGGTGCGCCGCGCTTTCGCCCATACTCCTCCATCCGCCGCCGGTTTCCGGTAAGTTCCGTGCGCCATGCTAGTGGATTAGGCTGTCAGAGGCAACCGGGAATTAGTCGTCAGTCGTCGGTCTTCAGTCGCCAGCCGATTTCTGAGAACTGACAACTGAGGACTGACCACTAGAATTAAGCATCAGGCGTCAGTAGTCACTTTTCAGGCGTCAGTCGTCAGCGGAATCTGGTCTTTCTGAGGACTGAAGACTGCCGACCGACGACTGATGAGGCTGCCTGGCCCAGGGTAGCCGTCGTCGCCTATCACAATCCGAGGGGAAGAAAAAAGAGACTGGCCTCTGTCGATTTCTCCGGGGCTCGTTCGACATAACCGTAAGTACAGGGCGCCGGACAACCGGAGCCTGGCTTTCAGGCGGAAGGAGGAGGTGGGGAATGCCATGGAACCTTTTCGGTGTCTGGGCCGTAACTTTCTGAGTCGCAGCGTAGTTCTACTTATCTAAGAGGGCAAGTTTCGTGATTTGTGGATAGGACGCAGTTACGGGGGCCGAAATCTTCCGTCTATACTGATAGAATGCTGGCTGCGGTTTTGGCCGCACCCGTCCTGCAGGCTCCCGGAGTTCGCTATGACCCTGACTCGATTTGTCACCAAAAACGCCTTCCGCAACAAGCGCCGCAGCATCCTGACTGTGCTCAGCATCGGCGGCTCGCTGCTTCTGCTCACCTTTCTGATCACCATCTGGCGCAGTTTTTATGACAGCAAGCCCAGCGAACAATCGGCGCAGCGCCTGATCGTCCGCCACAAGGTGTCGCTGGTCTTCAGTCTGCCCAGCTATTACAAGCAGAAGATCCAGGCCATTCCGGGCGTGAAGGAAGTGGTGAACCAGCAGTGGTTTGGCGGGCAGTACATGGACGACAAGCCGGAACACTTCATTGCCCAGTTCGGGACCGACCCGCAGGAATTCATGAAGGTGTATCCGGAGTTCAAGATACCCGCCGACCAGCTCGAAGCCTGGCAGCATGACCGCGCCGGCGCCATCGTGGACGTGGGCCTGGCCAAGAAATTTGGCTGGAAAGTCGGCGACCGCCTGAATATTACGGGGAAGATTTTCCCGGTGAACCTGGAATTGACCATCCGGGGAATCTTCAGCCCGCCCGACCCCACGCAGTCGATTTATTTCAATAAGGATTACATCGACGAGGGCTTTCCCAAGCTCAAAGGCAGCGAAGGCTTCTACGCCGTGCTGGCCGATTCTCCGCAGGATGTCCCCAAGGTGGCGCAAGCCATCGACGAAGCCTTCCGCAATGCCGACCGCCCCACCAAAACCGAGAGCGAACATGCCTTCCAGCTGGGCTTCATCGGGATGCTGGGCAACATCAAGGCTTTCATCATGAGCATCTGCCTGGCGGTGGTGTTCACCATCCTGCTGGTGTCGGCCAATACCATGGCGATGTCGATTCGCGAGCGCACCCGGGAAGTCGCGGTGTTGAAGACGCTGGGCTTTACCCGCAACAGCATTCTGGGATTGTTCGTCGGCGAGGCCGTATCCCTGGCGGTGGTGGGAGGGCTGGTGGGCTCCTTGCTGTGCTTCTTTATCGTGAGCGCGATGGCCAGCCAGGGCGGAATGTTCACCGGCATGAAGGTCACGCCGGTCACGATCCTGGCAGCGCTGCTGATTGCGGCCGTGGTGGGGTTCGCCAGTTCTTTCATCCCTTCCTACCATGCCGCCAAGGTCAACATCGTGGACGGCTTGCGGCACATCGGATGAGCTGAACCGGAACAGGGTTGAAGGACGAGAACAAAAATGGCAATCCCTCTCAGCTATAACGTACGCAATCTGCGGCTGCGCAAGAGCCTCACCATCATGACCGCGCTCGGAATCGCGCTCACCGTGGCCACTGCGGTGTTCATCATGGCGCTGCTCGCGGGCCTGGGCCGGGCTTTTGCCACGACCGGCGATCCCCTCAATGTGCTGATGCTGCGTAAAGGTTCGGACTCGGAGCTGGCCGCCGGCGGAGTCTCGCGCGACGCTTTTCAGGTCCTGAAGGAGCTGCCCGGCATCGCCCGGAACAGCAAAGGCGAGCCGCTGGTTTCGGGCGAAGACATCCTGGTGGTAGTGCTGCCGCGCAAGGGCGGGACGGGAGAGACCAACGTGACCACCCGCTTCATGTCCCCGATGGGCCTCGAGATGCGCCCCCAGATCCACATCACCCAAGGGAGATGGTTCACCCCCGGACAGCGGGAAGTGGTGGTCAGCAGTTCGATCAACAAACGTTTCGAGCATGCCAACATCGGCGATTCCGTGCACATCGGGAAGGGCGAATGGCCCATCGTCGGCATCTTTGACGGCAGCGGTACGGCGCACGATTCCGAGATTTGGGGCGACGTCAATCAGCTGGTCACCGATTTTGAGCGCACCGTGTACTCGTCGGTGCTGGTGCGGGCGACGGATCCGGCCGCGGCCCTGGCCTTGAAAAATCGGGCCAACGATGACCAGCGCCTGGAACTCAACGGCCTGCTTGAACCCGACTACTACGCCTCGCAAACCAAGTCGGGCGGTCCCATCAAAGTTGTGGGCTGGATTGTGGCCTTCATCATGGCGGTCGGTTCCTGCTTTGCCGCGGCCAACACCATGTATGCGGCAGTGGCCTATCGCGGGCGCGAGATTGCAACTTTGCGCGTGATCGGATTTTCGCGGCCCAGCATTCTGACCTCGTTCATGCTGGAATCGCTGCTGCTGTCCCTGCTGGGCGCGACGCTGGGCATCATCCTGATGTTGCCCTTCAACGGCATGACCACCGGAACGCAGAATCAGGTGACCTTCAGCGAAGTAGTATTCAGCCTGCAGATGACGCCGGCGGTGGTGGTGAGCGCCGTCATCTTCGCCCTCATCATGGGAGTGGTGGGCGGGTTCGCGCCGGCCTGGCACGCCTCGCGCCGCGATATACTGAGCGCCCTGCGGGATTAGGGTAGCGCCGGCGCTACGAAAATAAAATATGCCGATTGACGCAAAACACGAAGACCTGCGCAGCCTGAGAATCGATCGCTCGGCCCGCAGCGGCAGCGAGGGCGAGCCTCCCGCCTGGGCGAGCCGTTACATTCTGATCGGGATCGCGGTGCTGGTGCTGCTGGGCGTCGTCGCCCTGTCCTACCGGCTGCTCTCACACGATGCTCCGGAAGTAACCGTGGTACGCGCTTCGGCGCAGAGCAGCGAGGTGGGCGGCGTGGTGCTCTCCGCCAGCGGCTACATTGTGGCTCATCACAAAATCAATCTGAACTCCAAGGTGACCGGCCGGGTGAAGTGGATTGGCGTCGAAAAGGGCGACAACGTCAAAGAGGGCCAGATCCTGGTACGCCTCGAAGACGATGAATTCCGCGCCCAGTACGATCAGGCCAGTGGCGCGGCTGCGAATGCCAGGGCCTACCTCGAAGAGCTGCAGAACGGTTCGCGTCCCCAGGAAATTCAGCAAGCCCAGCACAATCTCGATGAAGCCCGGGCGACGCTGGCCAACGACAAGGTTACGCTCGACCGCACCCGCGGCCTGGTGACCCAGGGCGTGCTCTCCAAGCAGGCGCTCGACGACGCCACCGCGAAGTTTGAAGCCGACCAGCAGCGGGCGAATTCGCTGGAGCAGGGTTTCCAGTTGGCCAAGATCGGTCCGCGGCCGGAGGAGATCGCCCGCGCCCGCGGCGCTCTGCAGCAGGCCCAGGGGCAGGCAGACTATGCCAAGTCCCTGCTCGACGCAACCGTGATCCGCGCTCCGGTGACCGGAACCATTCTGGAGCGTGCCGCCGAAAAGGGCGAGTTGGTAACTTCGGGATTTGCCAGCACGGCCGAAGGCGGGCCGCAGGGCCTGGTGGTTTCGCTCGCCGATCTCAACGACCTGCAGGTGGAACTCGACATTGCGCAGGACGATTTTGCCCGGCTCGGGCCCAAGCAGAAAGCCGTGGTCACCACCGATGCCTATCCTGACCGCAAGTACGACGGTGTGATCGCCGAGATCTCGCCCCAGGCCAACCGGGCCAAGGCGACGGTGCAGGTGAAGGTGCAAATCCTCAAGCCGGATTCATATCTGCGGCCCGACATGAACTCGACAGTCAAATTCCTGGCCGACGAAACCAAGCATACCAGTTCGCAGCCGCAGGGAGTCTTCGTGCCCACTGCGGCGATCAAGGACCGCGACGGCAAGAAGATTGTCTTCCTGGCGTTTGACGGCAAGGCCATGGCGCGGGAAGTAAAGATTCAATCACAACGCAGCGACGGCGTGCTGGTGCAAGGCCTCAACGGCGGCGAGGATGTCATCACCTCGGGGCCGCAGGATTTGAAAGATGGCGACAAAATCAAGATTAAAGGACAGTCATGAGCGCAGCTACCGTTCCCCACACCGCAATCCAAACCAAGGTCGTGCAGGCCCGCAACGTCAGCAAGGTTTTCAAGCGCGACGCTTTTGAAGTCAAGGCGCTGGATGACGTCTCCATCGAAATCGGTGGCGGCGAGTTCATGGCGCTGATGGGTCCCTCGGGTTCCGGCAAGACCACTCTGCTGAACATGATTGCCGCCATCGACCGGCCCACTGCCGGCGAGCTGCTGGTGCTGGGCGAAAACATCTTCCGCTTCAGCGATTCCCAGTCCGCGCACTGGCGCAACGAGCATATCGGCTACGTATTCCAGACCTTCAACCTGATTCCGGTGCTCACCGCGTTTGAAAACGTCGAACTGCCGCTGCTGCTGACCAAACTCTCCGCACAACAGCGCCGCGATCACGTGATGACCGCGCTGAAACTGGTCGGCCTCGAAGAGCGCGTCAGCCATCTGCCCAAGCAGCTCTCCGGCGGACAGGAGCAGCGCGTAGCCATTGCCCGCGCCATCGTCAGCGATCCCACCCTGCTGCTGGCGGACGAGCCTACCGGCGATCTGGACAGCCACTCCGCCACCGAAGTGCTCGAAATCCTGAAACGCCTGAACGAAGATTTTCACAAGACCATCGTGATGGTGACTCACGATCCGCACGCGGCTTCCTACGCGCACGTGACCCGTCACCTCGAAAAAGGCATGCTGCTCCCCGGATAGTCGTCTGTGTGGGGACGGGTCTCCGACCCGTCCAGGCCGAGCGCAGCTCGGCTCGGGTTTGCTTTATGTTGGGAGAATTCCCGGACAAAAACACAGCTCTGTGAAGAATGTTGATATTGGGGAAGGGCAGGACTTCACAGGCTGCGAGGAACTCAATTTGCCCAGACGAAGCGACCACGGGGCTGAAGCCCGCACAAACTCCTGACACCTTGCGCAGCCCTGAAGGGCCGTTCTTCCACGGAGCGGGCGAGGGCGCCCGCTCTACACACTGGGCAGGCTGCTGCGGGAGTGACCGAAGCCGCTCTCGCCCGGGTCCGCGACCCACTGCCATGCCCGGCGCCCGTTTTCCCGCACTACCGTGCGCGCTTCGCCGTATTCCACCAGGCGATTGAGCACGGTAGTCACCGAAGCCAGCGGATCTTTGTGGCGCAATAACACCGGCGGAATACGCTGCTGGATATGTTCGCACACCTCGCGTGCCGCCAGCGGACGCGCCGCCTCCATCAGCACCATGCGACAGGCCTTGGTGAAGCCGGGCTGGCGTCCGCCGCTCTTGCGGTCCACCAGTTCGAGCAGTTCTTCGCTCAGCACTTCATCGCCGAAAAGGTTGGCCAGTCCGACGATGGTTTGTTTCACCGTCCCGATGCGTTTCATCACATCGGCGCGCTGGCGCATCAACTGGCGCAGCTCTTCGTGCGCTGCCTTCACAACTTCCTGAACATGAGGATCCGAACTGCCAGGAAGACTTCTGTTTCCCGTGCCGTTACTAGCGCTTCGCCCAATGTCCATGACCCACCCTCCGGAGCTCATTACCGGTCTGCCTCCCGCTGATCTTGCGGCGTCCGCCGCAGCGACACCGTCCCGTGAGGTGTGATACGCGACGGCCGGCCTGCTGGTTCCACGAGAATTGTTCCAGTCAATTCTGCCTTCCCATCTTCTGCCGTCCCATCGACGGCCCGCAATGCACGCCCCATGGTCGAATCTGTTGGCTTAGACGTGGTGACCTGTGAAAGGTTAAGCGCGGAGTTGTAAAATCAGTGCCCAGCTTGAGCCGCGATCGAGCCTGAACCGCAAAGCAGCGCAACTTGCTGCTTCAACCAGAACAGAGATTGGAAAGTAACCAGTACGGTCTGATGGGCGTGTCCTTCCAGAGCACGGTCGTTCCGGTCTTAATTCTTGACAAAACCGAGACAACTGATAGAGTTCGGTTTAATTGTCCCAATCTCTATAGGGTCTCCAGGTGCTGACGCATGAAGAATGTTTACGAGGTTCTGAGGCAAAAAGAGCTTGAGCTGTCGCGGTTGGAAAAGGAAGTCGAGGCGTTGCGTGTAGCCGCCCCGCTTCTATCCGAAGACAAGGAAGCCGGCAATGACAACAAGCCGACTCTGGCTCCGGCGGCTGCAACGCAGCAGCCCATCCGCATTCCGCAGACGGCAGTCAATGCGGCTGCGCCGGCCCGGGCCGCGGGCTGGGAAGACACCGCCAAGCGCTGGCCCTAAGCTGAGTTGCTGGCGCGAGACCTGTCCGGACACAGGGCAGGCGGCTGCGATTCGATATGGCTCGGAGCCCTGCTTCGGGCTATCGCTTTATTGGAGCGATGGAAGGCGCGGGCGTTCTGCCTGTGCTGACCGGGAGGACGGAAATCCCGTCGCTTCCCCTGGACCCTGTGGCTCAGATCGAGCCGGTCATTTCGAGTCAAACCAGTCGAGTCAAACCAGTCGAGTCAGACCGGTCGAGTCAGACCAGCGAGTCAGACGGTCGAGTTAGACCGAGTCGCGTGGTACGTATCGCGTAAAAGTATGAGCGCTTCGGGGCACCCTGCATCGGGCTTGAGCGGAGTCCGCCGGCGCATTCCTCGTTACCCGGTGGCCATTCCCGTGGATATCACCGTGCTCCGAGCCGGGGCTCCGGCCAGCATTCCGGGGCGGTCCCTCGACATCGGCGAAGGCGGTGTGGCCGCAGTGCTGGCCGCCGAACTTCAACCGGGTGAATGGGTTGCAGTCGAGTTGCAGTTGCCCAACGCCGGCCACTCGCTCCACACCAAAGCCGTTGTTCGACATCATAACCAGCTGCGTTGCGGCTTCGAGTTCCTGGGACTGTCGGGCGACCAGAAATTGATGATTCGCAGCTGGGCAGGCACGGCCCAGCCTCTCGCCTCGACGCCAGGCTCCAGGACGCCTGTTTCTGCCTCCCCTTCGACCAGGATGACGGCCCCCCAGACCACTTCAGCCCTGGGCATGCAGGCACGCCGCCCAGCCCGGTCCACTCCAGCGCGCAATCTGGCTGTCGAACGCCTGCTGCGGCTGACCCTGGCCCTGTTGGTGCTGGTCGGGGGCTGGGGATTGTGGCAGTGGCACCGGGGCTGGCAGCAACTGGAAGCACGCATGGCGAGAAAGGATGTACACGCGCAACCGCCCTCGGCCAAGGTCCCGGCCGAGGTGATGGAGCGATTGCTGGTCCGCCGGGTTGAGCCGGTGTATCCGGAAGCGGCTCGCCGGGCCAGTCTTCAGGGCGTGGTCGTGCTCGACGCGATCATTGCAGCCGATGGCAGCGTGGTCAACATTCGTCCGGTAAGCGGCGCCGACGCCCTGGTTTCGGCAGCCATGGACGCAGCCCGCTGGTGGCGCTTCCGTCCCTATCGCGTCCAGGGCGAACCCGCGCCGGTTGAGACTACGCTGTCAGTCGAGTTCCGGCTGTAGTGCGACGCTCAATGGGGAAGGACACGATTTTTTCGTGCGCGGGCACGACTGCGAAGCGCACGCCCATACTCCCTCTCCATGGATTAGCGACTGGCCTGTTCGTGCTTTGCTTCCTCAGCCCTTCATCTGCGACACTGACTTCGCATCAGGCTTGCTCCCCATGGGCAGAATCCACGTTCTTTCTGAAAACGTTGCCAACCAGATTGCCGCCGGCGAAGTGGTGGAGCGTCCGGCTTCGGTGGCCAAGGAACTGCTCGAAAATTCGCTCGATGCCGGCGCCACCCGCATTCAGATTCAGGTTGAAGCCGGCGGCAAGAAACTCATACAGATCACCGACAACGGCTGCGGCATGGTGCGCGATGACGCCCTGCTGGCCTTCGAACGCCACGCCACCTCGAAAATCAAGAATGCGGCCGACCTGCTGAGCGTGGCCACGCTGGGTTTCAGGGGAGAGGCCCTGCCTTCGATCGCTTCGGTTTCCCGCCTGCGACTCGAAACCCGCGCTCCCGACGAGGCCTCCGGAACGGTTGTCGAAATCAACGGTGGCAAGATTTTCAAAGTGGAAGAAGCCGGGTTGCCGGCGGGAACTTCGATCGCGGTCCGCGACCTCTTCTTCAATATTCCGGCGCGCAAGAAATTTCTCAAAGCAGAATCCACCGAGCTTTCGCATATCGCCTCGCTCGTGACCCACTACGCGCTGGCCCATCCCGACAAGCATTTCGAATTGCACTCCGCCACCAACGCCATGCTGGTGGCGCCGCCGGTTGCGGGATACAGCGAGCGCGTGTACCAGGTTTTCGGCAAGGAAGTTCTCGACCAGCTGATTCCGATCGCCGCGGTGCAACCGCTGGAACGCATCGGCCTGCCGCAACCTCCGCCCTGGCGCCGCAAAGAAGAACCCCAGCGTGGCGCGGGCGCCCTCGCCCGCGAGAAGCCAGTTTCCGAAAAAGAACCTGATGCAAGCGAAGAAGCTATTTCCGGATCCCAAATTCCCCAAACCCACATCCCGAATCCCCAGACTTCGGCGAATTCCACGTACACGGTTTCGTCTCCAAGCCCGAAATCCAGAAACTGAATCGCAATTCGATCTACGTGTTCGTGAATGGACGCCTGATCCGCGACCGCCTGATCCAGCACGCCATCATCGAGGCCTACCGCAACATCCTGCCGCCCACGGTTTTCCCGGTGGTGCTGCTGTTTCTCGACCTGCCCAGCGGCGAAGTGGATGTCAATGTGCACCCCTCGAAGACCGAAGTACGTTTTCGCCAGCAGAGCGTGATGCATGATTTCGTGCGCGACTCGGTGCGCGCCGCGTTGATGAAGGCGCGCCCGGTGCCGCAGTTCGCGGTCGAGATCAGCGCCCACCCCACCGCCAGCCCCTCGCTGGCAGGGACGCGCAACGATTCCCCCGATGCCGCCGGCTGGCGCTCGCTCCATACGTCCGGCCGGGCCGCAGCCTTTCAGCCTGCAGGCGCCGGTGCCACCGCCGGTCAGCGGGCGCTTTCAGTTCGGAGAAGGCATTTCGGTCGAGGGCAACGCCGCTTTGTCCCTGGTGCGCGCCCCCGAACCTGCGCTCGACTCGATGGGCAACGACACATGCGCTCCGCCCATCGCTGACGAAGCGGAAGCGCCGGGCGATCTGGCCCCGGCCCTGGCCTCGCTCAAACCGCTGGGCCAGATTCGCGAATCCTTCATCCTGGCGGTAAACCCCGAAGGTCTGTGGATTGTCGATCAGCACGTGGCCCACGAGCGCGTCTTGTTCGAGAGAATTCTGAAGCAGAGGGCGGCGCAGAAAGTTGAAAGCCAGCGCCTGTTGCTCCCCCTGGTGATCGAACTCACGCTGGCGCAGCAAGCAGTCTTCGCCGACATCGCCGACGAGTTGTCCAGGAACGGATTCGAAGTCGAACCCTTTGGCACCCGCAGCATTGCGGTAAAAATCGCTCCCGCCGGAGTTGACGCTTCCGCCGTCGAGCACATGCTGCACGAACTGCTCGACCAGTTTGCCCGCGAAGAGCAGGCTTTAAACCTGGAGAAGATTCGCGGTCGCATCGCGGCTTCCATCGCCTGTCATGCCGCCATCAAGGTCAACATGCCGCTGGAGCAGAATAAAATGGAATGGCTGCTGGCGGAACTGGCCAAGACCGATTGTCCCATGACCTGCCCGCACGGCAGGCCGGTAGTTCTGCGATACTCGATGAAGGACATTCAGAAGGCATTCAAGAGAATCTAAGCTGCTGGCTGCTGGCTTCTGGCTACTAGCTTATGGCTACCAGCAAAGTCGAAGCAGCAAAGGGGTCTCAAGCTAGAAGCTAGAAGCCAGGAGCCAGTAGCTAGAAGCTGTTCTTATGACTGACCACGAACTCGATCAACTGCGGCGGGAGAAGTGGCACCTGAACGGCACCCCCCTGCGCACCCATGACGACGCGCACCGCTTCATCGAGTCGGTCGGGTTTTGCCTGATGTATCCCATGCGCCCGCCGCTGCTGGCCCCGACTTTCATCGGCGCCTGGACGGGATCGGAGAAGCATCTGCCCGCCCAGCAGCATGCGTATGCGGATCCGCGGGCGCGGGAGGCCACCGAAGTCATGGTGCGTCTGCTGCGCAATCACGACGCGTATGAAGCCAACCAGTTTGAAGAGAATAATGCCTTCCTGGTGGCGGGCTCGATTTTTCCTTACTTCTATGCGCTGGTGGGAGAACGCAATCCCAGACAGGCGCCGCAGCCCAAGCCGCGTTCGGAGTATTCGCAACTGGCTTGCGACGCTTTCGAATTGATTCGCCGGGCCGGACCGATCTCGAAGCAGCAGATGCGCGAAGACCTGGGCGGAAGCATTTCGTTTGTCGCGCTCGACCATGCCCTCGGCGAACTGTGGTCGAAGCTGCGCATCACCCGGGTGGACTACAAGCCGGAGGAGGGCGCGTTCTGGGACGTGCTTTACCGCTGGGCGCCGGACGCGGTGCGCGAAGGCATTGGACTGTCGGTGGGAGAGGCGCTGTCGGCGCTGCTCTCCAAGTATCTGGATTGCGTCATCGCCGCCGACCAGCAGGAAGCGGAATCATTTTTCGGAAATTTTGTCCCACGCTCCCGGGTCAAGGAAGCGATCCACGCACTGCAGGCGGCGCGGGAACTGGATTTCATTCGGGTGGGCAACCGCTCTTTGATCCAACTGGCGCAACCCAAGGCCCCGGTGATCCACAAGAACCGTGTGGGGACGGGCACTCCTGGCCGCCCAGGCCGGGCCTAGCCCGGCTGCATTTGAAGGGTTCCGTCCCCGTTCAGAGCGATCTGGTCATGGCAACTACTTCACGGCGTCTGCCGTCTTGTCCGCGCCCTTCTTGACCCCGTGACCGACCGCCTTGGCGCCTTTGGTGACGCCGTGCCCGGTCTTCTTGGCTACGTGAGCCGTGCCTTTGGCCACATCCTTCGAAGTGTCGGCAGTCTTGTCGGCCGCCTTGTCGGTTGCATCCGCCGTCTTCTTGGCGGCCTTCTTGGTGACGTGACTGGTGTCCTTGGCCGCATCCTTGGTCGTGTCCACGGTCTTATCGGCGGCCTTACCGGTGGCATGCGCGGTCTTCTTGGCCGCTTTTTTGGTCGCGTGCGCCGTGTCTTTGGCCGCGTCCTTGGTTGTGTCCGCAGTCTTGTCGGCCGCCTTGTCCATGTCTGATGCCATGCCTTGCGAGTAGGCGAACGATGCGATTGCCAGCAGCATCGCCGCAACCATGGTTGTCCATCTTGCTTTCATATTTCCTCCTGGTGAGTGAAACGGGTGCGCAGGGAGTATCCAGCATTTCAGGCGCAAACGCAACGCCCGGCGTTCTATAGCTGGTCGCCTGTTTGATTGCGCCGGCCTTTCTTCGCGTCCTTTGCGGTTTTCTTTGCGTCCTTTGCGGTTCAAGATTTTGGATGATTCAGCCGAGATCAAACGCTCTACCGCAAAGGACGCAAAGAGAGACCGCAAAGTTCGCAAAGAGTGCCCGGGCCGGCACCCCTCTCATTCCAACTCGCCCTCGAGCGCGCTGAGAGTTTCGTCGTCCACGTCCCACTTTTTCAGGATGGCGAAAATCGTCTTGGCGCCGAATCCGGCGCGCATCAACTGGCGGAAGACGCGGGCCGCGTCCTTCTGGCTCTTTGGTTTTTGCAGCCGCTTGCGGCGCAGGTAATCGCGGGCCTGCTGCTCTTCGTTGACTTCGTCATAGACTGAACCCACTGCCTTGTCGATCACTTCGCCGTGCACTCCCTTGGCCTTCAGGTCGGTGATCACACGGCGGCGGCCAAACTTTTCATTGTCGCGGCGGAAAGACGAAAACGCCGCGGCGTATTTGGCGTCGTTCAGATAACCCTGGTCCTTCAAGCGGCGGATAACCAGTTCCACCAATGTCTTGCCGTATTCGGTATCGGCTTCGACCCGGGGCCGCAGCAGGCGTTTCAGTTCAGCCACCGAACGCATGCGGCGGGCCAGCGCGCCTACCGCATATTCGTAGAGCACGTCTTCGGAATCGGTCTTTTTGGGGCGGGGAAACGGCATACCCGGCACGTTATTTCAGTCATGTAAATTGTTTGTAAAAAAACAAAATCGCATGCTTACTACGACTTGAGCATGGAACTCCTTCGCTACCAACTACGTATACACCAGGGATGCATGAAATTCACGGAATGAGCGGAAGCCGGGCGGTGACTTTCCTCCCACCCGGTCGTCTATCATGAAAAGAAAATGAGGGAGTCAGTCATGCTTACGATAGATGTGGAAAGAAACAGCGGAGTGGCGGTGGTGCACTGCAGCGGGCGCCTGGTGCGCGGCGTGGAGGTCTGCACGCTCAGGAACGCGGTGGTCTCGGAGAAGACCACGCGCATCGTGGTGCTCGACCTCTCGCAGGTGGAATTTATGGACGCGGGCGGGTTGAACGCGCTGGTGTCACTGCACCACTGGACGCGTAACCACGGCATCCAGCTCAAACTGACAAATCCGTCGCATCTGGTGCATGAGATGCTGACCCGCACCCGTCTGAATCGTGTGTTCGAGATTTCGTCGCTGCACGACGCCCTGGCCATCCTGAGCGGCGCGGATTGTCATCGCGCGAAATACGCATCCGGATATATGGTCCAGGCGCAAGCCCTGGCGGCAAAATAAACCGGTGTCAGAAAAGGGGCGCGCATGAAGAAAATGCGCGCCCCTGGTTTTTTTGCAGCCAACTTCCCGTTACTTGCCGCTGAACCCGGTCTGCTGCATGGCGTTGCGGGAAATATCGCTGGTGGAAGAAACGCCCTGCATCCGCAACTTGAAGTCGTCGGCGTTGGAGGCGTTTTCCAAAGCGGTTTCGTAGTTGATCAGTCCTGCCTGGAACAGGTCCCATAGCGACTGATCGAAGGTCTGCATGCCGTACTGCGAAGTTCCGGCAGAAATGGCGTCACGCACCGCGCGCGTCTTTTCCGGCACCAGAATACATTCCCGGATATAAGCGGTGTTGATCATCACTTCGACCGCCGGCACGCGGCCGTCGCCGTCGCAGCGTCGCACCAGGCGTTGACTGATGACGGCGCGCAGCACCGCGGCGAGCTGCAACCGGATCTGCTTCTGCTCCGGCGGCGGGAAAATCGCAATAATACGGTTGATGGTTTCGACCGCGTCCAGCGTGTGCAACGTGGAGAACACCATGTGACCGGTTTCGGCGGCGTGCAGCGCGGTGCCGATGGTTTCGAGATCGCGCATTTCGCCGACCAGAATGACGTCAGGATCCTGACGCAGAGAAGCTCGCAACGCCGCGCCGAAGGACGGCGTGTCCACTTCCACCTCGCGCTGGTTGACGTATCCCTTCTTGTCGCGATGCAGAAATTCGATGGGGTCTTCGATGGTGATGATGTGTTCGGCGCGGGTGGAGTTGATGCGGTCCACCATCGCGGCCAGCGTGGTTGATTTACCGGAACCGGTGACGCCGGTGACCAGAATCAGCCCGCGCGGCATTTCGCAAACCTGTTCCACAATCTTGGGCAAGTAAAGTTCGTCGAGGGCGCGAATCTTGGTGGGGATGACGCGCAACACCAGTCCCACGTTGCCGCGTTGCTGGAAGACGTTCACACGGAAGCGGCCCAATCCGGCGACGCCGTAGGCCATGTCGATTTCCGTGGTTTCCTTAAATTTCTGCTTCTGGCGCGCCGACATCATGCTGAACGCCATGGTCAGCATGTCTTCGGCGCTGACGCGCGGCTGGTCGGTCAGCGGAGTCAGGTCGCCATCGATGCGCAGATGGGGATAGTTGCCGACCTTCAAATGCAAGTCGGAGGCCCGGCGCTCCATCGCGATGCGCAGCAAATCATCAATATTCATTCGACACTTCCCCCAAATAACCTCCCGTATGATGAACCGAAAAGTCACTCAGCCCAAGATGACCTAAGTAACGGCGGAGGACGCGTAGGGCCACGACTTTTGGACTAACGGGGGTCGCGTATGGGCGGAGCAGTTGCTCTGCCGCCTGGATCAACCCTGTCATCCCGAGCGCAGCAGGATTGCTCGCTGGCGAGCGATCCGGCGGAGTCGAGGGACCTGCTTTGCGCCGGCAGCATCGATGACCCACGCCAACAGCAGGTCTTTCGACTCCGCGCTCGCAAGATGACAGTTGGAAATGGGGTTCGTCATGGTTGACTTAGTCCATAGACTTAGTCTATAAGGTGTACATGGAAGTTAATATTCATGAGGCCAAAACCCACTTCTCGCGTCTGCTGCAGCGCGTAGCCAATGGTGAGGAAGTCGTCATCGCCCGTGCCGGAGTTCCGGTGGCGCGCCTGGTGCCGGTCGTACGGAAGCAAGATGTCCGTCCCTTAGGCTTCGCCCGGGGAGAAGTGTGGGTAGCGGATGACTTCGATGCCCCTTTGCCGGACGAATTGCTGAAGCAATTTTATGGCGGCACGCTGCCCGAACTGATTGACGCCCCCCGCCGCCGCAAGCGCAAATGAAATACCTTCTGGACACCGTCGCGTGGCTTTGGAGTGTCCATGCAGACGATCGCCTCGGCGACGGTGCCCGGGAAATTCTGGCGAACGGAAAAGAAGAAATCTATCTTTCTGCCGCGAGTTCCTGGGAATTGAGCATCAAGATGCGGCTCGGAAAACTGAATTTCCCGGGACCGCCGGCGCAAGTGGTACCAGCCTTCATGGCGAGGCAGGGTCTGCTCTCGATGGCGGTGACTCATCGGCATGCCGTGAAAGTGTATGACCTGCCGTCGCACCATTCCGATCCCTTTGACCGTTTGATCATCGCGCAGGCCATGGTCGAAGAAATGACGGTGCTCACTTCGGACCGCATTTTTGAAAAATATCCGATTGATGTGATCTGGTGCGGAAAATGAAGAGTGCTCGGGTGGCTGAGTTGCCACCGGGGACAGCCGCCCTCGGCTCTCCCCACGTGGTTCTTGCTATACCCCTACGGGCTGCTTGCTGCCCACGGCCACCGGCGTAAGCCACTTATATTTGTCGGGCTTTTCTCCCTTGACGATGGCGTAGAACTCTTTCTGGATGGCTTTGGTGATGGGGCCGACCATGCCCTTGGCAACGCTGATCTTGTCCACTGAACGAATGGGGGTGACCTCGGCGGCGGTGCCGGTGAAGAAGACTTCGTCCGCGATGTAGAGCAGTTCGCGCGGAATGCCCTGCTCGGTCACCGGGATGCCCAGGTCGCGGGCAATCTGCAGCACTGACTCGCGCGTGATACCGGGCAGGACGGAATTGCCCAGGGGAGCCGTATTCAGCACGCCGTTGCGCACCACGAAGACATTTTCTCCCGAGCCTTCGCTCACGTAGCCGTTGGCGTCGAGCGCGATGCCCTCGACATAGCCGTTGACGATGGCTTCCATCTTGATGAGCTGCGAGTTCATGTAGTTGGCGGCTGACTTGGCCATCGCCGGCAGGGTGTTGGGCGCGATGCGGGTCCAGGACGAGATGCAGACGTCCGCGCCTTCCCCGGAATCCGATGAAAGATACTTTCCCCAGGGATAATTGCAGATGTAAACCTCGGTCGGCGAGTTGAACGGGTTGACGCCGGCTTCGCCGTAGCCGCGCAGCACGATCGGACGGATGTAGCAGGGCCAGACACCGTTGTTCTTCACCACCTCAGCCATGCCTTCGACCAGTTCTTCCACGCGTGAAGTCCACGTCAATGCGATAAATCTTGGCCGAATCCAGCAGGCGCTGCATGTGCTCTTTGGCGCGAAAAATAGCCGGGCCGGTGGGCAGGGCGTAGCAGCGGACGCCCTCAAATACCGAGGAACCGTAGTGGACGACGTGCGACATCACGTGCAGCGTGGCCTTGTCCCAGGGGATGAGTTTGCCGTTGTGCCAGATTTTTTCGGTCTTTTGGATCGCCATGAATACTCCTACGGACTGGCCCAATTATAACCGAGGAGGGACGCCGATCAGGTTTGAGCTGAGTGCGCGAACACGGTTACAGAGGTAATCATCGGACAATCGCGGCACTACACTCCTGTCATTCGCTGGCACTAACGAGTTCACTCATGCGCTAGGGGTCCTTCGACTTCGCAGGAAGCCTGCGCGCAGCTTCCTCCTCCGCTCAGGATGACAAACAGCTTTAGTTGGTTCCTGAAGGTATGCTCGCCTGCACCGTCCCGGGGTGTTCATCTCCGCGGAAATACTTGCCCTTGGCCGCAATCATCTCCGGCATTGCGGCGTAGGGCTTGCTGTAGTCGTTGGCCGCATTCCAGAACAGGAAGCCGATCCCGCCCTTGTTCTTCGCGGTCAGCACCTGGGTTTCGATGTATTGCGGCGAATAGGTCCTGGTTCTCCAGCGGAAGGCCTGCAGCCAGGGCCGTATCACGACGCCACTGCCCTTCGTGATCTTCTCGAAGCGTTCCATGGAAACACCGATGAAATGCTCGGGCGCATCACCGGGGCGCGCAATTCCATCCATACCAAAGAAGTGTGAGGGATAGATCATGGGTGAAAGCACGTCGCAATATTTGGCCATGCGCACGATGTCCTGCCCGGTATGTCGCCAGATCGACCGGCCGCTGCCAGGCCATGATGCCGAACACGTCAAGCGATAACAGCGCGCCCGTCGGATGCAATTCGGCGTAGGCATGTTTCAGGAAATCGGCAATCACGTCCGAGCGATGCCATTCGGGATGCGCGGTCTGGAAAACAAAGCTCGCGTCTTTCTGGTCGCCTTCCGCGGGGAAGCGCACATAGTCGAACTGGATCTCGTCGGCGCCGGCTTCGGCTGCTTTCTTCGCGAGCGCGATGTCGTACTCCTGCACCCTGGGCTGCGAAGGATCGGTCCATACCAGCTTGCCGTTTTCGCGCCACGGCTGGCCGGTACGCTGCGACTTCACCGCCAGTTCGGGATGGGTCTCCACCAGCCGCTGGTCGCGGAAGATGGCAATGCGGGCGATGGCATGCATGTTCTGGGAATGCAGGAAGTGGATGAACTTCGGCAAGTCATGGAAGGCGCTGCGGTGAGCTCCCAGCAGCGGATGATCGAATGGAATGGTTACGCTGCCGTCGCTGTCCTTGATATCGAAGACCACGGCGTTGCCGCCCACTTCGCGCCAGCGGCGAACGATGCGTATGCCGCGGTCGCTGGCAGCCATGAGGCCGGTGAGGTACACGGCGCGCACTTCAAAATCGCGCGCCACTGGCACCGACTTCTCGACGATCGGCATGGGCAACAGTCCGGGAATGATCACCGGCTGGCCGGCCTTCAGGAAAGTGCCTTTGAAATCGGCGTTGGCGTTGCGAATGGCCTCGCTCAGTTCGCTGGAGGTCAAATACGAAGTCTGCGACAGATAATGCCGGGCCACCAGCGGGATGCTGTCGCCCCGCTTGGCTACATAAAGGGCGCTGCCCGGAGGCGCCACCGTGGTCAGGGCCGGCTCCGGGGCCTTGGGAACCAGAGGAGTTGACGGCCGCGAGGTCCGCAACAACTTGGGTTTCGCGGTCTGGGCGAACGCCGGCGATACCACCACCGGCAAGGCCAAGTTCAGAGAAATAAACAGGATGGCAGCAAGTGATGTGGGGCCCGATGGACGCAAAGTGATCTCCGTGAAAAACCGCGATTTTCACGGATGCTAGCGTCGCTCAGGCCAGGTAACCAGATAACGTCGGGCCAGTGCTGGCCAGGTCCATACACCGGATGAGCCAAGGAACTTCCAGGTAAGTGGCAAACTATTTCCCTTTACCCTACTCCGGGTGCGGAGTAACACCGTGCCTTTTGTCCCGCTTCCAGCATCTAAACCATACAGACAATTGGGAATGAGCGGTTCGCTCGGGATGGAGAGTCGTTTGCAGTAATCGTAGTGCCGAAGATGACGAGTGACAGAATTTGTCCCTCTCTCATTGCGAGACGGCGGACCCCCTTTTCCAGAGGTATTAAGGGCCCAGGAAAGGAAAAAGCAGGGCCAGACCCTATATGAAAACCGTCGTCAACACCATGCTAGACCCCACTCGTCGCTCCAATGATGCCCGGGAGTTTGAAAGCGCCCTTCGCCGCAGGATCGTCGGTCAGGACCAGGCCGTCGAGAAAGTGGTCGAAATCTACCAGATGTTCCTGGCGGGACTGAATCCTCCGGGACGTCCGGTTGGCAACCTTCTGTTTCTTGGGCCCACCGGCTCGGGCAAAACCCGGGTGGTCGAAGCCATGGCCGAAGCCCTGTTCGGAGACCCCCGTGCCTGCATCAAAATTGACTGCGCTGAATTTCAGCACTCGCATGAGATCGCGAAACTGATCGGCTCGCCTCCGGGATATCTGGGCCATCGCGAAACCCATCCCTTGCTCACTCAGGAAGCTCTGAACCAGTGGCACACTGAGACCCTCAAGCTTTCGATTCTGCTGTTCGACGAAATCGAAAAGGCCTCCGATTCGCTCTGGCAGTTGCTGCTGGGCATTCTGGACAAGGCGACTTTGACTCTGGGCGACAACCGCCGCGTTGATCTTTCGCAGTGCATTATCATCATGACCTCGAACCTGGGGGCAGGAGAGATGAGCAACATGGTCGATGGCGGCCTGGGCTTCTCGCGGAAGGCGCTGCAGGTGGACGCGGCTTTCGACGACAAGATCAACCGCACCGCGGTGGACGCGGCCCGGCGCAAGTTCAGTCCGGAGTTCATGAACCGCATCGACAAGTCCGTGGTCTTCAGGACGCTGCGCTCCGAGCACTTGCAGCAGATCCTGGAAATCGAACTGGGCATGGTGCAGCAACGCATTCTGATGGCATCGGCGGTGAACCAGTTCGTCTTCAGTTGCACACCCAAGGTGAAAAGCTTCCTGCTGCACGAGGGGACCGATCCGAAATATGGCGCGCGGCACCTCAAGCGCGCTATCGAGCGGCATATCGTGTTCCAGCTGGCCAACCTGGTTGCTACTGGGCAGATCAAGCTGGGAGATTTCATCCGCATCGACATGAGTCCCGAGGGCACCCTCATGTTCGTCAAGGAAGCCGAAAATGCCATGGTGCCCATGTTGCTGGAGCGCCAGGGCGCGGCGGCCGGAGCGCTTCCGATGGCTCGTCCCGCTCGTACCGTGGCCCGGCGCGAGTTCGGCGCCACCGGCACGCTGGACGGCAAGTAATCCACCACCGTCGAACTAAACAACACACGGGCGCCAGGTGAACTGGCGCTCTTGTTTTTTTCGTGGATGTTGATTGCGTAGGGGGCAGGTGTCCTCACCTGCCCTGAGGAACGCAGCGGCTCCGCAAAGCTGCTTCGAAACCAACCCCGGAAGATAATTCAGAGATGAGCTTCGCTCATCCGCCCAGATGAGGACATCTGGGCCTACGCAACCCGTTGGGTCACCGTGGTATCGATCCTGCATCTAAAATGGGAGCTATGAGGAGCGACCCAATCATCGTGCGCTGCCTGGCGGTGCTGCTGGCTTTTTGTGTCGTGCAGATCCAGCCACTCCAGGCCCGCGTCGAGCCCTCGCATGGCTTCAACATGTTTTCCGCGCAGGAGGAAGTGCAGGCCGGGCAGCAGTCCGCAGCTCAGATCAGCAAGCAACTGCCGGTACTTCCCGACTCGGACCCGGTTTCGGTTTACGTGCAGCGCCTGGGGCAGCAACTGGCGGCGCACGCTCCCGGAGAAAAGTGGCCGTACACCTTCCATGTTGTGAACCAGAAAGAGATCAACGCTTTCGCCCTTCCCGGCGGTCCCGTGTTTGTAAATGTGGGGACCATCCAGGCCGCGGACAACGAGGCCGAACTGGCTGGGGTAATGGCGCACGAGATTTCGCACGTGGTACAGCGCCATGGCACGCGCGCCGCCAGCAAGCAGATGGCGGCGCAGCTGCCGCTGGCCATTCTGGGCGGGGTGATGGGCCAGGGTGCGCTCTCGCAAATGGCACAGATGGGACTAGCGTTTCGGAGTCGGCTCGTACTTTTTGAAAAACTCGCGCAAGTCCGAGTCCGAAGCTGACCTGCTGGGCACCGACATCATGTATGACACCGGCTTCAATCCTCGCGCCATGGCGGATTTCTTTGCCAAGATCCAGGAGCAAGGCGGAGCACGCGGCCCGCAGTTCTTCAGCGACCATCCCGACCCGGGAAATCGAGCACAGGCGGTGGCGAGGGAGGTTGGCACGCTGCCGCGCAAGAGCAACTATCGCAGCGACAGCGCCCAGTTCCGCGAGATCAAACAGCGGGTGGCAGGCATGAATCCGCTTACGGCGCAGCAAATCGCCGCGCGCCAGACGCCGGCCTTGAATGCATCTCCTGCGAAGGTGCAGCCCAGCACCAGCCTGCGAAATTTCAGCCACCGCGATTTTGCGATTTCTTATCCCGAAAACTGGCAGGTGTACGGCGACCAGAACTCGGCCGTGACCATCGCTCCGCCGAGCGGAGTGTCACAGAACGCCGTCGCCTACGGTGTGATGATCAATACCTACCAGCCCGAGGACGCGAATGTCAGCCTCGATCAGGCGATGCGCGATCTGCTGGCTTCGCTGCGCCAGTCCAACCCTGATCTGCGGGAGATCGGGCACGATGAGAATATCCGGGTGAATGGAGTGGCGGGGAAGTCGGTGGACTTGATCGGGAACTCTCCCCTGCGGGACCAGAGCGGACATCCCAGCCAGGAGCGGGATTGGCTGGTTGCGGTCATGCGCTCGGACGGCAGCCTCTTGTACATAGTGTCGATCGCCCCGGACAAGGACTTTGAAGGGCTGCGTGCCCACGTTCGAACAGATGCTGAAGTCGCTGCAGCTGCGTTGAACGTGTGTGGTCTCAGCGCTCCTTGAATGAGCTTCGGAAACTGTTTGCGGTGCCTGGGTTTTCTGCCGGCGCTCTGGGGCCGGGGAAGTGAGCGGCCCGATCGGTGGCTTCGCTGATCTGTTTTTGCGTCATCAGTCGAGCCAGGCTTTTCATTCTGGCCAGGCCCCGGTCATCGCCTCCCGCGGCAGCCAGCTTGTACCACTTGTAGGCCCTGACGTAGTCCAGCGGAACCCCCTTTCCCTGCTCGTAGAGATATCCAAAATCGACCTGGGCCGGAGCATAACCCTGCTCGGCAGACTTCTGCGCCCACCTGGCCGCTGCGGAATAGTCGAGGGCCACGCCGGCTCCGCGGTAGTACATCCAAGCGAGATTATCCTGTGCGGGAGCGTAGCCGCGTTCGGCAGCCGCCCGGAACCAGGTTGCTGCCTGGGTGTAGTCTTTCGCGACGCCGTGGCCGCGAAAGTATAGCGATGCCAGGTTGCACTGGGCCGTGACCTCGCCACGGCCGGCGGCCATGCGATACCAGCGCGCGGCCTCGCGAACGTTCTTGCGTACCCCCTGCCCATGCTCATACAGGGACCCGAGATTGTTTTCCGCCATGGCGTGACCCTGGTTGGCGGCGGCGGCATAAAATGTCACCGCCTGGCGGAAATCCTGCCCGACCCCTTTTCCGTGTTCGTACAGAAAGCCCAACCCGAATTCCGCGTCGGCCGAGCCCTGGGACGCAGCCTGCTGGTACCATCGCGCCGCTTCCTGATAATCCTGGGCAACGTGGGTGCCGGTCATATATGCCTGGCCCACCAGGTATTGCGCCTTCGCATCTCCGCTCAGGGCTTTTTGCTTCGAGAGAAGAGAAGTCAGCCTGCCCCGATTCTCCGCTGGGCCCGGTCGTACCGCCGGCCTGGCCATGCACAATCTCCGTCAAAGCGCCGAACCAAACCACCGCCAGCAACGTAAATGACAACAGCACGCGCGAGTTCATCACCATGCCCCCTGGGTTCTTTGTCTTTTTTTCATCCCACTCATCTGCCGGCGAGAAACCGTTCACTGCTATTTCGTTTTCCGCGGCGTCCCAACTCTCAACGCAAGTACGCGCGCCGGCAATGCAATGGCACACACCCGTGCCACACCTGTGGGTAACGGGACAAGTTCCACAAAACAACCGACCTTTTTCGAGATCACGGACCGCGCGGAGGAATTCCGGCGCGCACTCACTAACAACGGTGATAGCTGCTCGTCCAAGTAAACGGTGACCGAATGCAAGATCCTGGGCTGTCTGCAGAGGTGGTGCGGTTCGATATTTTTGAAGTTGACCTGCGGGCGGGTGAATTGCGCAAGCAAGGCCGGCTGGTCAAACTACAAGAACAGCCTCTGCGTGTTTTGTCTTTGTTGCTGGAACGTTCCGGGGAAGTGGTCACGCGGGACGAGCTGCGCCAGAACCTGTGGCCGGCGGACACATTTGTTGACTTCGATCATGGCTTGAACAGCGCCGTCGCCCGGCTGCGCCAGGCCCTGCGTGATTCCGCCGAGAAGCCCCGCCTCATTGAAACCGTGGCCAAGCGGGGTTATCGATTCATAGGGAGCCTGGATACCCGAATCGATGACGCCCCGGCGGCGCAACCGGCCGTCCCCGATTCCGGGTCCCATGCCGTTCAAGTACCCCTGGTTCAGCGGCACCGGAGATCACTGTGGATGGCAGGCGTTCCACTTCTGGTTCTCCTGGGTGCGATCGGGTTCTGGGCTTATCACCGGAAGACCGCCGAAAAACCCCTGCCTTCAATGGAGGTGGTGCCGCTGGTGGGACTGCGGGGATTCCAGGTCACGCCGGCCTTTTCTCCCGACGGCAACCAGGTCGCATTTCGCGACAGCGATGGGGCGCACAATACCGGCATCTACACCACGCTGGTGGGCGGTGGAAAATCTCTCCGGCTCACCAGCGATCCCGGCGACTGCTGCCCGGCTTGGTCGCCCGACGGCCGGCAGATCGCGTTCATCCGCTACGACGACAAAACAGCTTCCATCGTGATCATTCCAGCGTTGGGGGGCACGGAACGCCATGTTTACAGGGGACCGAATCCCATGGGATCAGGGCTGGCCTGGTCGCCCGACGGCAAGTCTCTGGCTTTTCCCGAGGCCCGGGCCGCCGATCAGCCCCGCTCCTGGATCTCGCTGCTGTCATTGGCTGACTACAGCATTCGGCCGGTGACCTCGCCGCCGGGAGGCTCGCTCGACCACGAACCTGCGTTTTCGCCTGACGGCTCGCAACTGGCGTTCGTCCGCTCCACCGTCGCCGGAGTGAGCAACGATCTCTATGTCACCAGCGCTTCCGGTGGCGAAGCCAGGCGGCTCACCTTCGATCACCGCCCCGTCATCGGGCCTCCGACCTGGACGGCTGACGGCCGCGAGGTCGTCTTCTCTTCGACGCGTGGAGGTCCTGCCAGCTTGTGGCGAATATCGGCTTCAGGAGGCGAACCGCGACCGGTAGCGGGGGCCATGGGCGAAGCGGGCTGGCCCTCCATCCCGCCTATCGGAAACCAGCTGGTTTACGAGCAGGTGGTGGCCAAGTTCAATATCTGGCGATTGGAACTGAAAGATCAGAAACACTCTCAGAAGCCGCCGGCTGTGCTCATCTCGGAGAAGGGCGACAAGATGCGTCCCGAACTGTCGCCGGATGGAAAGCAGATCGCTTTTGAGTCGAATCGCCTGGGCTTCTGGGACATCTGGACGTGCGCCACCGATGGTTCCAGTTGCGACCAGGCTACTTCCCTGCACGGTACCGCGGGCCGGGCACGCTGGTCGCCCAATGGGCGTTACATCGCCTTCGAATTTCATCCCGGCGAGCAAGGCGAGATTTATGTGGTCGAGGTGCCCGGCGGCGTTCCCCGGCTACTGCCCACGATTCCGGGCTCCGACAACCTTTCTCCCAGCTGGTCGCGCGACGGCCAGTGGATTTATTTCGCTTCCAAGCACGGCAGTGAACCCTTTCAGATATGGAAAATTTCCGTTCATGGCGGGGCCCCGGTCAAGCTGACCAGGAACAGCGGCATTTCCCCAGTCGAGTCTCCCGATGGACGCTTCCTCTACTACTCAAAATACGAGGCCGGCGGAGTGTGGAGAATGCCGGTGGAAGGCGGACAAGAGGAGCAAGTGCTGGAGGAAGTCCGCGGCGGTGGCTGGCCGAACTGGGCGCTCACCGCCAGCGGCATTTATTTCCTGAGGTTCGACAAGTCGCCCCACGCCACCATTCAGTTCCTGGATTTTGCCAGCAACAAAATCGTACCTATCTACACTCTGGAAAAAGAACCGGGCTGGGGACTGAGCCTCGCGCACGACGGCAAATCCATCGTGTACGTGCAGAACGAATTCGCGGAATCCAACCTGATCCTGGTAAAAAACTTTCGCTGAACCAGTCTTGCTGAGAACTGAATGTCGAAGTCTGAGGTCTGAAGTCCGAGTTGAAGTCCGCCGCCCGCCCTACCCGCCTTGCTTCAAATCGGTGAGCACTTGACGCGCAATTTCCTTCAGGGTCTCAAACACTCCCGGACCCTGGAAGGCGATGGCTTCAATCAGCGGCTCGTTTTTCCGGCGAAGGTGTTTCGACAGGGCGTCCACGGAGAGGACGTTGGGCAGATCGCGCTTGTTGAGTTGCAGGACGTAGGGAATCTTGTTGAAGTCGTAGCCGTGTTCCTTGAGGTTGGCCATCAGGTTGTCGAGGGCCTCAACGTTGGCGTCCATGCGTTCTTCCTGGGAGTCGGCCACGAAAACGATGCCATCCACGCCGCGCAGAATCAGTTTGCGGCTGGCGTCGTAGAACACCTGGCCGGGGACGGTGTACAGGTGAATGCGGGTCTTGAAACCGCGGACCGAGCCCAGGTCGAGAGGCAAAAAATCAAAAAACAGGGTGCGTTCGGTCTCCGTGGCGAGGGAGATCATCTTGCCCTTCTGCTGCTCGGCGGTCTTCTGGTAGATGAACTGAAGATTCGTGGTCTTGCCGCCCAACCCGGCGCCGTAATAAACGATCTTGCAGTTGATCTCGCGGGCTGCGAAGTTGATGAAACTCAAGACTTCCCTCGGAACCGGTGGCCGCGTCCGCATCGACGCGAACGTCTCCCGGTTGAATTTGGCTTGATGCTGCTGGTTTTATACCACATGGCCCGGTGTCCCCGGCAGGTTACGCAGGTTACTTGTGGAACACTGGCTCCATTTCAGATCGGAGATTTCAGATTGGAGATTTCAGATTTCAGATTGAAAACCGAACCAGCAGGGAAGTCCTTTGCGACCTTTGCGGTTTTCCTTTGCGTCCTTCGCGGTAAGAGCTTTTGACCGCAAAGCGTGCAAAGGAAACCGCAAAGGTCGCAAAGAAACCCAATCTGAAATCTGCAGCCCTTCCTCAGCGGCCCAGGCCGACCGGGTAGTAGCCTTCTTTTGCGGTCACGGTCAGGTCGGGACGCGCCACGCGCACCTCGATCTCGCGATGCGTGCTGCTGGGGGTGGCATGGGTCAGATACCCCAGCGTGTACTGGTTGCGGGCGTCGCCCAGGGCGCGGGCATAGGTGGTCTCGATGGCGTCGCGGGAAAATCCACTGAAAATCTCACCCCCGGTGGCGCTGGCATACTTGGGAAGGATGTTGTTGTAACCCAGCCGCGAGCCGGTGAAGGGCACGTGCAGCTTCTGCAGCGAGCCGTATCCGGGAACCGCCGACCCTTCCACGGCTACCCCGTACACCTGAACTCCGCTCGATAACAGGACCTTTAGGGTATCGCTGTAGCTGGCGTTGCTGCCGTATTCGCGGCCGTCGCTGACGATGAAAATGACCTTGCGCCGGGTGCGGTCGCGTTTCCGCAGTTCGAGCGCGGCGGCCACAATGGCATCGTTGAGCACGTGGGATTCTTTCGGTGGAGTGATGACCCTGGGGGCGCCGCCCTCAATGGGACGGCCGTTGACCATGGGGCCCTGCGGCCCCATGGGGCCGCTGGTCACGGCAGGACCGTTATTTCTGCCGGTGACCATCTTGAGACTGTCGAGCGCCGCCTGCAATCGACGGCCTACCGCGGCAAAGTCGGTCACCCGCGACACGCTGGTGCTGTAGGTATAGAGCGAGACTTCATCGAACTCGCTGAAGGACCCCTGCAGCGCCGAAAAGGTCTGAACCACCTTCTGCACGGCCACGTCCGGCATCCCGGTATCAAAGAGCACCGCCGCCGAGAGGGCGAAGGGATCGGTGGTAAAGAAATTCAGGTTTTGTTTTTTGCCGTCCTCAAAAACCGAGAAGTCTCGCGATAGCAGACCGTTGACCAGGCGTCCGGAATCATCCTTCACCATGACTGGAACCACGACCTGGTTGGTGTTTACCGTGATCTTGAACAGTTCGTCGCTGCCGCCGGTGTGTCCCGCCGGGGCTCCGCCTTGGGGCACGGTCGTTACCTTGAAGGGAGGCGCAGGGGCCACCCCGGGCGCATAAACCGGATCTTCGGTTGAGCTGGAACTGGTGGGCGGGGGCTGGTTCGGGGGCGGCGGCTGTTCCGGCGCCTGGTCCTGGGGGGCCCGTTTCTGCGGCGCCTGGCCTTGCGGCGGCGCATTGGGAAAGGGCCGCGAGGCTGAGGGCGCATCCGGAATGTCGGATTGAGGTTTTTCCTGCTGCTGGGCCGCCATGGTCGCGCAAAACACGCAGAGCGCCACCACGGCTGCGCCAAAGGCCTTAGATGTCTTACCAGTTACTGAGCACACGGAAACCCCTCCAACTGACCGCGACTGCCTATATTTCGGATGCCGGGACCTGTAGTTTCGTGCATCTAACCTGATGGAATAGACTAACAAAAAAAGCGTGGGAGAATATCTGGATGGCAAGAGTCCCCAGGTTTCAGGCATTTGCAGCCTCACTGCTGGCAACCGCCATGGTGGCAGCCGGTCTGGCCGCCGTGCCCCTGGCCCTGGCCCAGCAGCTTCCCCACCTGGCCGGCACTCCGGACCCGGACAACCCGTCCCCGGGGAGCCAGAACGATGAGCGGGACCAGTCTGTGAGCACGCTCAAAGTTAATGTCAATGTTGTCCAGCTCTTCTTCAATGTCAAAGATAAGAAAGGCGGACTGATTCCCAATTTGACCAGGAATGACTTTAAGGTCAACGAGGACGGCAACCCCCAGACCATCAAGTATTTCACCGCCGAATCCGACCTCCCCCTGACCCTGGGCATTCTGATCGATTCCAGCGGCAGCCAGCGGCAGGTGCTCGAGATGGAGAAGGAAGTCGGGGCCAATTTTCTGAATGAGATCCTGCGCCCCAAGGACCTGGCGTTTGTGATCAGCTTCGATGTCGATTCCAACCTGTTGCAGGACTTCACCAACTCGCAGCGCCTGCTGCGGGCAGCCCTCAACAGCGCGCGCATCAATGCTCCTCCGTCCAGTTGCGGCGGCCTGCCCGGTCAGGGCGGCGGACCCTTGCCGTGCGGTTCGAATCCCAAAGGTACGGTGCTCTACGACACCGTCTATCTGGCGGCCCATGATGAACTGGCCAAGGAAGTGGGACGCAAGGCCATGATCCTGCTGACCGACGGTGAGGACCAGGGCAGCGAATACAAGATCACGGATGCGATTGAGGCCGCGCAGAAGTCGGACTCGATCTGTTATGTCCTGCTGATCGCAGACCGCGGCTTTTACGGCTTCGGCGGTGGCGGGTACTCCGGCGATCGCGAGATGAAGAAGCTGGCAGCCGAGACCGGCGGCCGCGTCATCGACGTCGGGAACAAGATGGACAAACTGAAGGATGCCTTTGACCAGATCGCGCGGGAACTGCGCAGCCAGTACAACGTCGGTTACACGCCAACCAACACCGCCCTGGACGGCACATTCCGCAAGGTGGAAATCCAGGCCAACAAGAAAGACTACAAGATCCAGGCGCGCACCGGCTATTACGCGGTGCCGAAGAGAGACTAGAAACCTCTGTCATCCTGAGCGGAGTGGCTGCTTCGCTTCGCGAAGCAGCTACGAAGTCGAAGGACCCCTATAGCAATATCGGCAGCCGATCAGCCTGGTTTGTAGCTCCCGGCAGAGAATCTCCCACGCAATCGTCATTGCAGAAGGTAGGGGTCCTTCGACTCCGCATTGTGTTTCGCAAAGCGAAACTCAATGCTGCGCTCAGGATGACACTCGCTCGAGACGTTTTCTCTGCCCCTGCGATTCCCACGTATACTTCTCCCGCGAAAGGTTGACCGCCGCTGGAGGAAGAACATCCATGAGGATTGCGATCCTGGTTTTCAGCCTGATCATCGCACTCTCTTCTATTCTTTTCGCGCAGGCTCCCACCGGCATCATTTTCGACACCGACATGGGCAATGACGTCGATGACGCGCTTGCCCTGGCCATGCTGCATGCCTTCCAGAGCCGCCATGAAATCAACCTGCTCGCGGTCACAGTCACCAAGGACAACAAGTGGGCCGCGCCCTACGTGGACGTGGTCAATACCTTCTACGGGCGCCCTGAAATTCCGATTGGAACCGTGCGCAATGGAAAAACGCCAGAGTCGAATCCGATGATCGAGATCCCTGCCGGACGGCGGCGGCCGGACGGCAATTTCGTCTATCCTCACCGCCTATCGGACGGCGCCCAGGCGCCGGAGGCAGTCTCCCTGCTGCGGCAGACGCTGGCGAAGCAGAAGGATGGAAGCGTCGTGATCGTGCAGGTGGGCTTCAGCACAAATCTGGCCCGCTTGCTGGAGACCAGGGCTGATGCGGCCAGTCCGGACGATGGAACTACCCTTGTCCGCAAAAAAGTCCGCATGCTTTCTGTGATGGCGGGGAATTTCGCCGACGGAAAACCGGAATTCAATCTGGAAAAAGATGTGCCTGCCGCTGTAAAACTCTTCCGCGATTGGCCGACTGCCGATCGTGGTGAGCGGATTCGAAATTGGCGCTGCTCTGGAGTTTCCCGCGAAGCGCATCGAGCGGGATTTCGCCTATGTGCAGGACCATCCGGTCGCTGAAGCTTACCGGTCGTATATGAAAATGCCATACGACCGGCCCACCTGGGACCTGACGGCGGTGCTTTATGCGGTGCGTCCGGACGAAGGGTATTTCTCGCTCTCGCCGCCGGGAACGATCAGCGTACTGCCCGGCGGCGCTTCGCACTTCGAGCCGTCTGCAAGCGGAAAGCACCGCTATCTGATCGTCAAGGATGACCAGAAGGCGCGAACACTGGAGACGATGATCCTGCTCGCCAGTCAGCCGCCTGCGGATTGCAGCCGACGCTAGCTGCTACCGCAGTGGGCCGTAGTGCGTCAGTTTCGCCATATAAGCCAAGAAACTGCATGAACCACGAAGGGCACGAAGTATCACGAAGGCCTTGTCTCAATGGTTTTCCTTCGTGCACCTTCGTGCCCTTCGTGGTTAACTGCGGCTTGAGGCCCAGCTTTCGGGGAAGGGGCGTGCCGGAATATCCCGCCATGCCTGCGGCCTATTGGGTTGCCGCAAAGTAACCGCGGCGGCTGCGCACGCGCAAGCCTTTGTGGTTCTGCGCCAGGATTTCGATGGTGTGGAAGCGGCCATCCATACGCAAGTCGGCGGGCTTGTAAGAGAGCGCGTACTGGCTGCGCAGTTCATCCTGGATTTCGACGAAGGCGTTGGCCACATCATTCAGTTGAAACGGGACGAAGGCACGTCCGCCGGTGGCCTCGGCAATGCGATCCAGGACTTTGTCCCCGCCACGACTGCCGCGGCTGATATTGGTGCTGATGGTGTAAACGATCACTTCCGCGCGCTGCGCCATCTCGATGGCTTCCTCGCGGGTAACGTGGCTCATGTTGTCGTCGCCGTCGCTGAGCAGGATGATCGCCCGGCGCACCGGCCCGTTCTGCTGTTCCTTCAGCAGCTTGTCGCGGCAGGCAAAATACAGCGCATCGTACATGGCGGTGCCGCCGCCTGGCCGGAGCGGCCCGAACTCCGCGCGAGAGCGCTTCCGTGTTGTCGGTGAAGTCCTGGGTCACTTCCGGGAGTGACATCGAAACCGACGACAAACGCTTTGTCATAGCGGGGCCGGATCGTCTGGTTGAGAAACTCAACGGCCGATTCCTGCTCGAACTTGAAACGGTCCCGAATGGAGTTACTGGCATCGACCAGCAGGCCGACCTGCAGTGGCAGATCGGTCTCATTGTGAAAACTGCGAATCTGGTCGGCGGGTTTGCCGTCATCGATTACGGAGAAATCGCGTTTCGCCAGGTTCCTTACGTAGCGGCCATGTTTGTCGGTGACGGTGAACACGACGTTCACTTCGTTCACCGTCTTGGTAATCGTGGTAGCGGCGTCATCGGCAGGGTTCGCGGGCTTGTCTTCGTGTTTGGGTGGCCTTCGGCGAGGCATCGGATTGCGCTGCCTCAGGCTTGGCGGCGGGCGAATCGGCCGGAGGATTGGCTTGCGATTCGGCCGTCTCCGACATATTCGACGCCGGCGGCGCCGCACTCGCTGGCGGCGGAGCAGGTTTGGGCTGGCTGCGTTCCTGTTTGACCGCCGAGGGAGCGGAGGGCAGCTCGTCCGAAGAAGTCTGGGCCACGAGCAATGCCACGAACCACACGCTGCCCAGCAACAAAATGACGCTGCGGAACTTCATGACGCCTCAATTATAGCCTTTGACGGTGTGGGTCGGACACTCCCCTCGACTTCGCTCAGGGCAGGCTCTGTCCGACGTCTTTGATGTAGTGGATCGATTCAAAACCAAGTCAATATCAAACGCAACAGCGTCGAAGCAAGAGCTGCCCAGAGCGAAGTCAGAGGGGAGTGTCCGACCCACACTTACGTGCCGAGTTGCTGCAGGAAATCTTCCAGTTCCGCGGGTAACGGGGCTGCGAAGGACAACGGCTCGCCGCTGCGCGGGTGCTGAAATTGCAACGCCGCGGCATGCAGAAAATTTCTGGGAAGTGACAGGCGGGCGGCCGGTTTACTGCTTATCTCGCGGGGAGCGCCGTAAAGCGTGTCGCCTACCACGGGATGGCGCAGCGATGCCAGATGGACCCGGATCTGGTGGGTCCGGCCGGTGTCGATCCGAACTTCCAGCAGGGTGAATTTTCCGTACGGCGAATCCAGCCGGCGCTCGACCTGGTAATGGGTAATGGCTTCGCGTCCGCCGGACCGCTTGGTGGTCATGCGAGTGCGCCGCACCCGGTCGCGGCTGATGCTGCTGCTGATCGTCCCGCGGTCCTGCTTGAGCCAGCCATGCACCAGGGCAATGTATTTCTTTTTCACCTGGCGGCGCACGAACTGGCTGGCCAGCCGGCGATGTGCTTCGTCGCTCTTGGCCACCACCAGCAGGCCGCTGGTGGCCTTGTCCAGGCGATGCACGATTCCGGGACGCAGTTCGCCGCCGACTGACGACAGCTGGCCAAAGTGATGCAGCAGCGCATTCACCAGGGTGCCGCGATTGCGCTCGTCGTCGGTCGCGCCCGCTCCGGCGTGCACCGTCATGCCCGCAGGCTTGTTTACCACCGCCAGATCGGCGTCCTCGAAGACAATGTCCAGCGGAATATCTTCCGCCATCGCCCGCAGAGGGGGCTGCGAAGCGGAACCGAGGACGGCGATGTGTTCCCCTCCACGCAGCCGCAAAGACGCCCGGGCAACGGCATCATTCACCAGCACCAGTTGTTGCGCGATGAGTTGCTGGACCCGGGCCCGGCTGGTTTCAGGAAGATGCGCGACCAGAAACTGGTCCAGCCGTTTGCCGGCATCTTCAGCCGCGACTGAAATTACATGTGAAGGCATGTAGGCGCGGACCTGTCCTGAGCGAAGTCGAAGGAGCCCCGCCCGTGCTCGTCCCCGAAGGGGACGATTGTTTTGACTGAAGCTGACCTACCGCTGCGCGTGCGCCGGAACCACCCGCGTGGACGACTTCAGCCACCAGATCAGGCCGCCAGTGATCACCAGGCCGATCGAGATCAGCTGCGTCCCGGTCATGATTCCGCCGAAGACCTCGCCGCGTCCGGGATCGTCACGAATGAATTCCAGGAAATAGCGGGCCACGCCATAGAGAATGAAATAAGCTGCCAGCACCTGCCCGTCGAACTTCTTGCGCTTGAACAGCCACATCAGAATGAAAAAATTTGCCAGTTCGACCGCCGCTTCGAAAAGCTGCGTAGGCTCAAGCGGTATGCCCAGCGGCGTATAGGAATTCACATTGGCGATGGGGTTGGTAAAAGTCACGCCCCAGAAATGCTGGGTGGGCTTGCCATAGCAACAGCCGGCGGCAAAACATCCCACGCGCCCGATGGCGTGTCCCAGGGCCAGGCCGGGCGCGAAGGCGTCCCAGGTCGCGAGCGCGGGCATGCGGTGCTGGCGCATGTACCACGCGGCCGCCACCGACGCGCCGATCAGCCCGCCGGAGAAAACCCCGCCGGCCTGCAGCGTGGACCAACTGAAGATGTCGCCGGGATGGGCGGTGTAGTAGCTCCAGTCGTTGACGATGTACAGGACCTTGGCGCCGATGATGCCGCACAGGACTACCAGGACACCCAGGTTCCAGGCGTCGTCCTGATTGATTCCCTGCTTGCCGGAGTTGCGAACGCTGATCCAGAGGCCGACCAGAACTCCCGTGGAAACCAACAGTCCGTAGGTGGGAAGGAAGAACTTGCCGATATGAAAAAGTTGAGGAAGCACTATTGATCTAGATGCGCTGCCCGGAGATTTTGTTACAGCTCAAGCTCATGCAGATCAATTTTAGCAGGAGCAGGCAGGAGGAGCGCAGGGAAGAAATGAGAAGCCGACCCACTGTGCCGTGTGGCGGGGCCGAGAATGAACCCGTCGGTAGACGTTGGGCGCCCGCCGAGACCCTTTAGGCATCTCCGCATGGCGGAGCGTTGCACACCGGATCCTAGTTCGAGTCGAGCTCCCGTTCATTCAGCATTGGTTCAAAAATCGGTGACCCGTCATCACCAACCCGGCAGGTCGGCTTTCAGTCAGGATGCTAGGGTAAACATCCGGCATTGGCAATAGGGAGGGCGTAAAAAGTTGGCAATCCGCTTGCCAGCAACTTTAGTAAGGAGGGTGATTTTCAGGAACAAAGCTATCAACCACCAAGGGCACGAAGGGACACGAAGGAAATCTTCCACTCCTTCGTGTCCCTTCGTGCCCCTGGTGGTTGATGGGTTTGACGGTATCTTTACCCGGCGCGCCGCTTATCTTCCAACACTTCATCCAGCGCGCTCGAGAGATGCTGGGCGCGGCGCAGGTAGTCGCTCGATCCCACGTCCTGGTTGCGCTTGACCAGGTGGTATTCGTCGGCGATGTTCAGCGCCGCCAGCACGGCCAGGCGCGCCGTATCCACGGTGTGGGTCTGTTCCGACACCGCGCGCATCTTGCCATCCACGTACTCAGCCAGCTTGAGAATGTATTCCGCATCCGAGCCGCGGAGATTGTAGGGCTGGTCGAAAATCTCAACCCGCACGGCGTTATTGCTCGGATCCTTGATGGCGGTGTGTTTCGTGGCCGTTGCCATACTGGTTTCTCCTCAGGACGGTCTGACCGGTCAGCTGAC
Organism: Terriglobia bacterium; assembly: GCA_963699935.1. Lineage (GTDB taxonomy): Bacteria > Acidobacteriota > Terriglobia > Terriglobales > Acidobacteriaceae > JAIQFF01. The sequence goes on along the minus strand of CAVOVU010000002.1, from coordinate 214,832 downwards.
CGCCTGCTCCTCGGAAATGGACTCGATCTGACCCAGCATCTTCTCCACCCGGCCGCGGATCTCTTCCCGTTCCTTGCGCAGCCGTACCATCTCGCGGCGCAAACTGTCCAACTCTTCTTCGCGCTCCTCCAATTGCTGGCGCAGACGCTGCGTGTCCCGCTCCGCCGCCGTTCGGGCTTCGCGCGCCGACTTGTACAGCTCAATGGTGCGATAAACTTTCTCTTCGAGCGCCTGAAAATCGTCAGCCGGAACCTGCGCCGATACCCCTTCCGCCATCCTCACAGACATGGTGCCACCACTTCCTCAGAGAAATTGGGAACTTGAGCGCAGTATAACCCAGAACCCTGTGAATCCAATGAGATGCTTAAGGGGGAAGTGGTGGGTTGGTCGCAGGCCTTTGGTAGTGCCGGCGTCCCGGCGGCTGTCGCGGGGGCGTCCCGCCCTCGCTATTTCCGTGTCTCGCAGCTTCTTCAGCCGCTCGCCGGCGGCATCCAGCGTGGCATCTTTTTTGCAGAAGGCAAAGCGCACCTGCTGCGCGCCCTCCCGGGCGTCGTTGTAGAAACTCGAGCCCGGAACCGATGCCACACCAATGTCTTTCACCAGATATTTCACGAACTCGATATCGTTCGCGAACCCGAATGCGCTGATGTCAGTCATGACGTAATAAGCACCGCGCGGACGAAAACAGCGGAAACCAGCCTCGGTCAGCACCGGGAGCAGCCGGTCACGCCGCTTGCGGTAGCCTTCGGCCAGCTCCTGGTAATAAGCCGCAGGCAGTCCCAACGCGGCGGCGCCGGCCTCCTGCAAAGGGGCTGGCGCGCCCACGGTCAGAAAATCGTGCACTTTGCGAATGGCATCCGTGATTGCGGGCGGAGCCACGGCCCATCCCACTCGCCAGCCGGTCACGCTGTAGGTTTTCGACAAGCCGTTGATGGTGATGGTGCGCTCGCGCATCCCTTCGAGCGCCGCCATCGAAATGTGCCGGGTGCCGTCATAAAGAATGTGTTCGTAGATCTCATCTGTGATGGCGAGAACGTTGAATTCCACACACAGGTCGCGGATCAGTTCCAGCTCGCTTCGGGTAAACACCTTGCCGGTGGGATTATTCGGCGTATTTACGATGATGGCCTTGGTGTGACTGTGAAACGCCGCCCGCAGCTCGCGCTCATCGAAGGTCCACTCGCCATCGGGCGTGTCCGGCGGACGCAGTTTTACAAACCGCGGCTTGGCCCCGGAGAGAATCGCGTCCGGCCCATAATTCTCGTAGAACGGTTCGAAGATCACCACCTCGTCGCCGGCATTGCACACCGCCATCAAGGTCGAGATCATGGTCTCGGTGGAGCCGCAGCAAACCGTGATTTCGCGCTCCGGATCGACCGCGATGCCCTGCCACAACTGCATCTGCCGGGCAATGGCGTTGCGCAGGTTCTTCGCTCCCCAGGTGATGGCGTACTGATTGACGTCGGCGGCGATGGCTTCCTGGGCCGCGCGTTTGATCTCGGCAGGAGCGGGAAAATCGGGGAAGCCCTGCGACAGGTTGACGGCGCCGTGCAGCATGGCCTGGCGCGTCATCTCGCGGATGACGGATTCGGTGAAGTGCGCAACCCTGCCGCTGAGAAACGACTTCTGCTGGATGGCGTTTTCTGCCATGAATCGAGCCTAGCACAGTAGGCAGAAACCACCACAGTCCACAATAGACAAGGCTGGCGAGCGGTGCTCGCCCTGGCCGGGTCAGAGACCCGGCCCCACACGAACCTTTACGCCTGCGGTCATGCCGCAGCCAGATAGATGTACCGCAGGATGAACAGCACGGTAAGGATCCAGATCAGCAGGTTGATTTCGCGAACTTTTCCCGACTGCGATTTTTACCACGGTGTAGGAAATCAGTCCCAGGCTGAGGCCGGTCGCGATGCTGAAGGTGAGAGGCGTGGCCAGCATGGTGATAAATGCAGGCACGGCTTCGCTGAAATCCGCCCAGGCGATGTGCGCGATGGATTGCGTCATCAGCGCTCCCACCAGGATGAGCGCGGGGGCAGTCGCATAGCCGGGAATGGCAGTGGCCAGCGGGAGAACAGAACATGGCCCCCAGGAAAAGCGCGGCGACCACGATGTTGCTGAGTCCGGTGCGGGCCCCGGCGGCGATTCCGGCCACGCTTTCGATATAACTGGTCACTGTGGAGGTGCCCGCGATCGCACCGAAGATGGTCCCGGTCAGCATCCGCCACCAGCGCCCGCCCCACGCGCGGAATTTTTCCATCCTTGATAAAGCCGCCCTGTTCGCATACTCCTACCAGGGTGCCGACATTGTCGAACAAGTCCACGAACAGGAAGGCGAACAGGATTTCGAGGAGCCCCAGATGAATGGCGCCCCGAAGATCAAGCTGCAGAAAAGTGGATGAAGGATGAGGCAGGGAAAAGATCGCGGCCGGCCACTGCGTGATGCCGCGCAGCATGCCCAGCAGAGTGGTGCCGACAATCCCGATCAGGATTGCACCGTTGACCTTCCGCGCCATCAGGAACAGGGTCAGCACGATTCCGAAGCAGGCAGTCTGCACTTCTTTGTCGGCAAAACTCCCCAGACCGACGAACGTGGCCGCATTGGCCACCACCAGCTTCGCATTCCGCAGCCCTACGAACGCAATAAAGAAGCCAATGCCGGTGGCGGTGGAATGCTTCAGGCAATCGGGCATGCCGTTGACGATCTGCTCGCGCACCCGCGTGACAGTGAGCACCAGGAAGAGAACGCCGGAAAGAAATACCACGCCCAGCGCGGTGCGCCAGGGAACGTGCATGTTCAAACAAACGGAATAAGTAAAGTAGGCATTGAGCGACATGCCCGGCGCCAGCGCAATGGGATAGTTGGCGTAAAGCCCCATCACCAGTGTCGCTACGGCGGCGGAAAGACAGGTGGCAAACACCACGCCCTCGACCGGCATTCCCGCCTGCGCCAGGATTTGCGGATTCACCACGACGATGTACGCCATGGTGAGGAAGGTAGTGAGGCCGCCGAGCATCTCCTGCTTCACCGTGGTCTGGTTCTCGGCCAGCCTGAAATAGCGTTCGATCAATCGCTTTCCTCGAGGTTTCGATCTGGTTTAGTAAGGGGTCTTGTCCGGCTTTTGCTGCCAGGCGTGAAAGGCCGCTAACGCTTCCTCGCGCATCATCTGCATCATCGGAATCCTGCGCTGCGCCGTGGGCTGCGCGATTTCGCCGTAGATAAACGAATCGTCGAACCCATTCTTCGATGCGTCTGCCGCGGAACTTCCAAAGTACACGCGGGCCAGACGCGCCCAGTAAATCGCCCCCAGGCACATGGGACAAGGCTCGCACGAGGTATAGAGTTCGCAGTCTTTCAATTCGAAAAGACCCAGTCTCTGGCAAGCCTGACGGATGGCGAGCATTTCAGCATGCGCGGTGGGATCATTGGTCAAGGTCACCTGGTTCACGCCCTCCGCAATGATGTTCCCAGCCTGCACAATGACGGTTCCGAACGGCCCACCCCGGCCAGACTGAACGTTCTCAATCGAGAGCTGAATGGCGCGCGCCATGAAAGGATTGCTCATGCGATGCTTTCCGAGCCAGCCAGTATAGCGGACTGTGTGGCGCGGGCGCCCCGCCCGCGGCTTTTGGGCAGTGCTCACGTTGAAATTTGGCTCACAATCCAAGGCGTCATGCTGAGCTTGCGAAGCATCTGGCGAGAAACAGGTGCGCCGCTTGGGCAAGCAGGGCGTTGCGCGCGCGAGATCCTTCGGGACTGAAGTCTCTCAGGATGACCCGTGGGGCGGGAGATTGTTAAACGGAGACATTGCTGGCTCCCGACGTTATCGGGCATTTCTCTTTCTCACAGCTTCGTACTTTCATCCGGCCTTCTCGCGGGCGAGGGCGCCCGCGCCACACGAGCACAAAGCCAGTTGATATAGTCAAAATGAACCGGATGGCTGTCGAATCTCAGAGCGTTTCTGTCGTCCCGCGGCGGGCGGACTTTGTCCTGACCCTGCGCCTGGCCCTGCCGCTCATCATCGCCGAGGTCGGCTGGATGAGCATGGGCATCGTGGACACCATCATGGTGGGACGATTGCCCGACAGTGCCGTCGCCATCGGGGCCACCGGCCTGGGTCAGAGCCTTTATCACAGCATCGCGATCTTTGGCGGCGGCCTGCTGCTTGGGCTGGATACCTTCGTCGCGCATGCCTACGGCCGCGAGGACCTGCAAGACGCGCGCCTCTCGCTGGTGAACGGGCTTTTTCTTGCCTTCGCATTGACCCCGCTCCTCATGCTGGCGGTATCGTTCTGGCCGCCCCTGATGCAGCGCTTCGGAATCAGCGCGGAACTGGTTGATCCGATGCGCCCCTTCCTGCGGGCGCTGAATTGGGGCACGTTGCCCCTGCTGGCCTACTTCGCTCTCCGTCGCTATCTGCAGGCGGTGAACGTCGTGCTTCCCATCATGTTCGCGCTCATCTCCTCCAACCTGGTGAATCTGGTTGGCGATTGGGCGCTGATCTACGGACATCTCGGGCTTCCCGCCATGGGGATCACCGGTTCCGGCTGGGCAACCTGTTTTGCCCGCATCTACATGGCGGGCGTGCTTGTGGTCACTTTGCTCTGGGTGGAGTCAAAACGCTCGCTGCCCCGGTGGACACGCGCGGCCCGCATCGATCTGCGTCGAGTTTGGGCGCTGCTGACGCTGGGTGCGCCGGCGGCGACCCAGATTCTGTGCGAAATCGGCGCCTTCTCGGCCGCTACCGCGGTGGTGGCGAAGCTCGGACCCATCCCGCTTTCAGGTCACGAGATCGCATTGAACTGCGCCGCCCTCGCCTTCATGGTGCCGCTCGGCATCAGCTCCGCCGCCGCCGTACGCGTGGGACAACAGTTGGGAAGAAAGGATAGTGCGGGAGCGCGGCGCGCGGGATGGTCGGCCATCATCCTCGGAGTCGGGTTCATGAGCTGCTCGGGCCTGCTCTTCGTTTCGATTCCGACCTTGATTGCCCGCCTGTTCTCGCCTGATCCGATGGTGATACGCACCGGCGCCACGCTGCTGCTGGTGGCGGCCGCATTCCAGTTGTTCGACGGCTTGCAGACGGTCGCGACCGGAGCCCTGCGCGGCACCGGTGACACCAGGACGCCCATGCTGGCCAACTTCATCGCCTACTGGCTGATCGGGCTCCCCGTGGGCTATGTCTTATGTTTCAGAGTAGGATGGGGCGCAGTCGGGGTGTGGATTGGATTGTGCGGCGGCCTGATGATTATCGGTTCGGCCCTTCTGATCGCATGGCACCGGAGAAAACTGCCCGCGTAAGTTGCCTTCGGAGAGGCAGAAGTTGCGGAGAAACTACATGTGTCATCCTGAGCGCAGCCAGTCCATTCGCTCGCGAATGGACTGGCGGAGTCGAAGGACCCCTGGCAGCTCGATGATTTTCTATTCGAGGCGACGGATATGTTCTCGATCAGATTTCGCGGCGACACACGTAGCTGGTAGGGGTCCTTCGACTGCGTAGCTGCTTCGCGTATGCGAAGCGGCTACTCCGCTCAGGATGACAACTTTTGAGTTCTCTCGCGACCCACGTCAGTGCAAGCCTGAGTTCTGCCCCTTCCAATCAGAGCCTCACAAATCTTCGCGTTTCTGGGGCTTGATGACGGTATAGATAAAATCACAACGCTGGCGATACGGCAGGAACGCACTCTTCATCGCGTTGATAGTGGGCGCGGTGCTTACTGATCAACCCCGCCGGCCCAATAGTTGCTTCTGAACAGCACGCTCTCATCTCGCGCCGGGTCTTTCAAGCGCACCCGAATCTGATGCAGGCCGGGCCGAGGGTTCTTCGGTTCAAAGCTCAAGAGGTAGCGGCCGTGCACGTGATTGGCAAAGCTGTTCATTCTGGTCTCGAAGCTCTTGCGCGACGCGAACAGCTCGTATTCACCGCCGCTCATCGACGCAATCGCCAGGGGCACGTTCTTTTTCATCGCTGCCAGCGTCATCAGAAGAACGCCTTGTACGTTGGGTTGGGCGCCCCAGCCAGCCTCGTCCCGGTTGCTGCCTCGTTCCGTATCCAGTGTTTGTGACAGTGACGGAGAGAAAGGAAGAGCGTAAACCGAAACATTGTCCACTCCGATCAGCTTCACCACATCGTCGAGCTTGGCAAAGCGGCTACCGTGGTCTCGTGTTTCGCTGATCAGCAGCAGCAGGCGCTGGCGGCCCTCAGGTTGTTGGCTGAGCAATTTAACCGAGTAGGACACCGCGTCGAGTATTGCCGCGCCGTTGTCGCCCGCCCGCAGGTTCTTGAGGTCGTCCTCGATAAGTTCGGAGTTGGTAGTGAAATCGCGCGCCAGAGTAAGTTTGCTGTCAAAGAAGACCAAAGCCGTTTCGGTGTCGGGTTGGCTCAGGACTGGCTCCAGCATCGATGCGACACCGCGCATTCGGGCAAATTCGCGCCATGCTCTGCGCCCACACTGGACCGCGATCATCAGCGAGACTGGCTCGCCCTCGGCTGCTTCATCCAGATAGGGCACCTGTTCGACGCCATCGTCTTCGATGATGAAGTCTTTGGCTTGCAGACCGTACACTACGCTGCCGTTTGCATCCCTCACCAGCGTTGGCACCACCACCACGTTAGCCTGGGCATTGAAGGTGGGCTCCTGCGGCACGGCGGCAGGTCCAAACACCAGCATGAAGGTGACAAGCTGCAAACTCGCTTTAAAGCTGCTCATGTCTCCTGCACTTATTCCTCCCCGATGTCCTCGTTCCAGACTTCGGGATTCGCCCTTATGTACTCGCCCAGCAACGAAACACACTCCGCGGAGTCAAGATCGACGACGCTTCACACCGAGCGAGCGCAGCCATTCCACGCCGCCCTGAAAGTTGCGGCTCTCGCCCACCACCACCGTGCCGAAACCAAATTGCCGGACCAGTCCGCTGCAATACCAGCAGGGCGCCAGAGTGGTGACCATGATGAGGTTGCGATAGCTGCGCTGGCGTCCCGCGTTGCGAAATGCGTCGGTCTCACCGTGCATCGAGGGATCGCCCTGCTGCACGCGGCGATTGTGCCCAGCGCCGAGGAGTTGGCCCTGCGCGTCGAAAATTGCCGCGCCGATCGGGATGCCGCCTTCGGCCAGTCCCTTGCGGGCCTCAGACAAAGCGACGGCGAGCATCACGGTGTAGTCCAGATTCACGTTCGTGCCTCCGAGTATGCCGTCTCGGGGCTCGCTCAGCAGGCTCTCCACTGCGCTCGCTTCGCTCCGCTCCGGTCGGGATGACAAGGCCAATTCAACGAATTTCCGGGACAGGACACTAGCATCCCATTATTACATCCATGCTGGAGGTCAGCCTGAAGGAGGAGTTTACCCAACTTCCCGGGCCATCGAGGTTTGGTTTTATGTTAATTTGGTGGCGCTTTGAAAACGTTTACAACCGGTTCCCGTCGACAGAACCAGTGGACGGAAAGCCGAGGCCCGCATGTCCGGCCGGTTTCCAGACTTCAACCTCGGGAATTCTTGATCATGCAGAGACGGCACCGACTCATCCGCCCATCACTTCTGCTTTGCGTTCTGACTTTGCTCGCTGCCTCAGCCCATGCCCAGTGGGCGCCCATGAATCCCGTCACCGCAGTGCAGCAGCAACCTGACGGCGTGCTCTTCACCATGCAGACCGGCACGCTGAAGCTTCAGGTTTGCACCGACTCCATCATTCGCGTTCGTTACTCAGCCACGTCCACGTTCTCCGATCGACCGGATTACGTGATCACCAAAACCAGCTGGCCCGAAACCAAATGGACGATGCAGTCCGCCGATGACGCGGTGACGCTCACCACCGCGCGTCTGGCGGTGACGGTCACGCGCAAGGATGGCGGCATTACTTATCGCGACCTCGAGGGCAAACAGTTGCTGCAGGAGGCGACCCGCAAGCTCACGCCGGTCAAGGTCAATGGCGAGGACACTTATCGCGCGGAATCGTTCATCAATATTTACGGCTCGCGCGAGGCCCTCTACGGACTCGGCCAGCACCAGGCAGGCGTGTGGAACTATCGCGGCGAGTCGGTCGATATTTCGCAGGACAACACCAACATCGCGGTCCCCCTGCTGCTTTCGAGCCAGGGTTACGGCCTTTACTGGAACAACGACTCGCGCAGCCGGTTCAACAACCGCTTTGCGAATTACCTGTACATCAGTTCCGAAGTGGCCGACATCATCGACTACTACTTTTTCTACGGCCCTGACTTTGACCGGATCATCGCCGCCTACCGCGAGCTGACCGGGCAGGCGCCCATGTTCGGCAAGTGGGCCTACGGCTTCTGGCAGTGCAAGAACCGCTACAAGTCGCAGGACGAGATTCTGGGAGTCGCGCGAAAATATCGCGAGCTGCACATTCCGGTCGATAACATCGTGCAGGACTGGTTCTGGTGGAACCGCAAGGGCGAACACGTCTTCAACAAGAATTATCCTGACCCGAAAGGAATGATCGATCAGCTTCACGCCCAGAATTTCCACCTGATGATTTCAGTCTGGCCTTTCTTCGAGCCGGGCTCCGCGGTTTATGACGAGATGGATAAACGCGGCTGGTTCGTCGACAAGTTCAAATTCGCCAAGCCGCCCTATCACACCAATGGCATGGCGGTGTACGACGCCACCAATCCCGAGGCCCGCAAATACTACTGGCAACTGATGGACAAGGCCCTGTTCAACATCGGCGTGGACGCCTGGTGGCTGGACACGACCGAGCCGGAAACCGAAGGCCAGGAAGAAAACATCCTGCTCGGCCACAAGCTCGCCGCCGGCAGCGGCAATCGTTACGTAAATATCTATCCGCTGATGACCACGGGTGCGGTTTACGATGGACAGCGCAGCGCTTCCGACAAGAAGCGCGTCTTCATTCTGTCCCGTTCGGCCTTCGCCGGCGACCAGCGCTATGGAGTCACGGCCTGGTCGGGCGACATCAACTCCGACTTCTTCAGTTTCCGGCGCCAGATTCCGGCAGGCCTGAATTTCGCGCTCTCCGGAATTCCTTACTGGACCACGGACATTGGCGGATTCGTCTCCGGAGATCCCGACGATCCCGCTTATCGCGAACTGTTCATCCGCTGGTTTCAGTACGGCACCTTCAGTCCCATCCTGCGCGTGCACGGGACGCGCAAGACCGATCAGAACGAACTCTGGTCGTACGGGCCGGAGGCGCAGAAAATCCTGGTGAGCTTCGACCGCCTGCGCTATCGCATGCTGCCCTACATTTATTCGCTGGCGTGGAAGACAACCAGCGAGAGTTATACGCCGATGCGTCCGCTGGTGATGGACTTCCGCTCCGACGTTCGCGCCCAGAACATTGGCGACCAGTTCATGTACGGCCCCGCGTTCCTGGTGAATCCGGTCACCGAGCCCGCTGCCACTACGCGCCGCCTCTATCTGCCGCAGTCGAAGTGGTATGACTTCTGGACGGGAGCAAGCGTCGCCGGCGGCCGGACCATCGACGCCAGCGCCCCGCTCGACCGCCTGCCGCTCTACATTCGCGCCGGATCGATTCTTCCGCTCGGCCCGGATGAAGAATGGTCCACCGAGAAGCCCGCCGATCCGATCGAGCTTAGAATCTACCGCGGCGCAGATGCGGACTTCACCCTCTACGAAGACGAGAACGACACCTACAACTACGAAAAGGGCATGTACGCAACCATCCCCCTGCATTGGGATGACGCCAAACAGGCGCTGACCATCGGCGATCGCAAAGGCCAATTTCCCGGCATGCTGGAAAGCCGAGTGTTCAAGATCGTATTCGTCGGCGAGAACCATGGCGCAGGCATCAGTCCAGAGGAGCGTCCGGATAAAACCGTGCAGTATGCCGGAAAGCAGACAGTCGTAGCCCCCTAAACCGCCAAAGAAAAACTCGACCTTTGCGTCCTTTGCGGCTTCCCTTTGCGTCCTTTGCGGTTTAAGACTTGATTAATTTACCGCCAAGTCAAAATCTTTAACCGCAAAGGACGCAAAGGACGCAAAAGAAACCCAGCTCTGCAATCGGGCCGGGGCGAAGACAGCGACCGCTTACACAATTGGGGCATATTGCGGTAACATTCTCTCCCTCTGATGCCTTGCCCCCGGAATGGTCCTGCGCCCACGACGCGTGATGGCCGAGCCTTAGCGCGCAAATCCAATTCTCTCCCCAAGGAGAACGTCGAATGAAATCTTTCTGGAAAAATACAGCTCTCATACTGCTCCCGCTGCTGGGCCTGGCCGGGACCGGGCTAGCGCAGGCCAGCTACAACCTGCTCTCTCCCGACAAGCGGATCGAAGTAAAGATCCGCACCGGCGCCCGCTTCCAGTATGACGTCCAGTTCAAGGGAACGCCGCTGCTCCAGAATTCGACTTTCTCCATCGACATTGATCACAACACCCTGGGCCTGCAACCCAAGGTCAAGGCCAGCAAGGAGCGCAGCTATGACGGCACGCTCGAACCGCCGGTGCGGCAGAAGTTCGCAAAAATCCGGGAGAACTACAACGAACTGCGTCTGACCATGGAAGGCAATTACGCGGTCGTCTTCCGCGCTTATAACGAAGGCGTGGCTTATCGCCTGGAAACCTCCTTGCCGCAGGCCGAGGTAAAAGTTTACGGCGAAGAATCGAGCTTCAATTTCGCCGGCGATTATCGTGTCTATTATCCCCAAGAAGAGAGTTTCTTTTCCCACAACGAAAGACATTACCTCCCGATGAACATGGCCACGATCGCGCCCAGCGCGATTGCCAGCCTGCCCGCGGTGGTGGACGCCGCCAACGGCGTGAAAGTGGCGGTTGCGGAATCCGACATTGAAGACTATCCCGGACTCTGGCTGCGCGGCACCAGCGGCAATGGACTGGCCGCCACCTTCCCTCCGTATCCACTCAAAGAGACGCTGGAAAAGGACCGCGATTTCAAAGTTACCCAGGCGGCCGACTACATCGCCGTGACCCGCGGCACCCGCAGCTATCCCTGGCGGCTGTTGGGCATTGCTGAAAAGGACGGCGACCTGATCACCAATCAGCTGGTGTACCTGCTGGCCAAGCCGTCGCAGATCCAGGACACCTCCTGGATCAAGCCGGGCAAGGTCGCGTGGGACTGGTGGAACGCGCTCAACATCGACGGCGTGGATTTCAAGTCCGGCGTGAACACCCAGACCTATAAGTACTTCATCGATTTCGCCGCCAAGTACGGCATCCCTTACATCATCCTCGATGAAGGATGGTACAAGCTCGGCAACGTGCTCGAAGTCGTGCCCGAAGTGAATATGGAAGAGCTGTCGGCGTACGCCAAGCAGAAAAATGTCGGCATCATCCTGTGGATGGTCTGGAAGACGCTCGACGACCAGTTCGACCCCGCCTTCGCCGAATTCCAGAAATGGGGAGTCAAGGGCCTCAAGATTGATTTCATGCAGCGCAACGATCAGAAGCTGATCAACTTCTATTACAAGACTTGCGCCGAGGCGGCCAAGCGCCACATGCTGGTGGATTTTCACGGTGGACAGAGCCAGATCACCATGACCCGCACCTGGCCCAACATGATCAGCGGCGAAGGCGTGCGCGGCCTGGAGTGGAGCAAGTGGAGCGCTGAAACCGAACCTCAGCACAACATCACGCTGCCTTTCACCCGCATGTTTCTGGGGCCGATGGATTTCACTCCCGGCGCCATGCTGAACGCAACCAAGAAGGACTTCTCTCCCGTCTTCGATCGCCCCATGAGCCTGGGCACGCGCTGCCATCAGTTGGGTATGTACGTGGTATTTGAGAGCCCGCTGCAGATGCTGTCCGATAGCCCGTCAAATTATTTGCGCGAGCCGGAGATGATGGAGTTCCTCGCGCCTGTTCCATCGGTGTGGGACGACACGAAAGTGCTCGACGCCCGCATCGCCGAGTATGCTCTCGTCGCTCGCAGAAGCGGCAAGGATTGGTACGTCGGCGCCATGACCAACTGGACTGCGCGCGACCTGGAAGTGAACTTCTCCTTCCTGCCTGCCGGAACTTTCTGGCTGGAAGCGTATGCGGACGGCCTCAACGCCGACCGCATAGCCAGTGACTACAAGAAGACCAGGACCCAGATTACCCGCGACACCAAGCTGAAAATATCCCTCGCTCCCGGCGGAGGCTGGGCCGCAAGGATCCATCAGTAGACTTTCGCTTAATGGAGGACGGGCGTCCCGTCTTTTCAGTCAGCACTCTACGGGGAGATGTTTCCTTGATTACAGGAATGCCCTGATTGTCCCTTGCCTGCCACGCTTGTAACTTTGTCCAGCAAACTGGCTGTTAAAAAATGCGAGGAGGACTTCCATGGGAACTATCCTGATCGTGCTTCTGGTGCTCTTGTTGCTCGGCGCTCTGCCCACGTGGCCTTACAGCGGCAGCTGGGGATACTACCCAAGCGGCGGGCTGGGACTGGTCCTGCTGATCGTAGTCATACTGGCGCTTACCGGACGGGTCTGAAGGGCGAGGTCACTTCTCGCTCTCTTTGGAGTGGGTCTCGAACAGGCGCTTGGTCAAAATCACCAGGGCCAGAATCTGGGTCCATTCCGAGACTACATTCCCAGCTACCTGTCCCCATTTCGAATCTGGGTCGGCGTGTTTATAGACGGCGACCCAGCAAGCGCCGGTGATTAACAGAAACAGTGTCAGGGAGTGGTCGGTTATCGCTTCCCAGAAAGGGCCTCGCAAATTGAGCGGAGGCTTCCTGCTTTCTGCGGAGCCCCGTTCATAAAGGTACTTGGTGGCCAACACGGTCACTACCACTCCCGACCAGTCGGCGATGGCGTTTCCAAAAAACGAGCCCCAGTGGGTTCTGGGGTCGGCGCCGGAATAAAGCACAATCCAAAGGATCAGGACGCCGACGCACGCAATACTCAGCGAGTGATGCGCCAGGAAACCTTTCTTGCGGGACTTTCTCTTCCCGGCTCGTTGCCCGCCATCACGACTTTCTGGCATCACGGAAATCAGTTTAAACCTTATTTGCGCGGCATTAATTCCCAACACGTTATTCAACGTGTCATCCCGAGCGAGTCTGCTCGTCCGCTTACGGACGAGCATGGCGAGTCGAGGGACCCCTACCAGATGAATTGACTCGTGCGAGATTTTCGATTACAGACTCCGCGGTCCTTGCGCGGTGGGCGATCTCTTGCCGCGGAACCAAAACCCGACACAAACCAGCAGCGCGATCACCGCGAATACGAAGACGAAATGCACCAGCGCCACGATCAATATTTCAGGAGGATGGTGCTCGACCCATTCCCGCCACGTCAGCACAGCTGATCCCACGAAAGCCAGCAGGAGTTTCCGTGTCGCCCACAGGCCTGGCCAGAATCCCCTGCCTTCGCCCGGCCGTGTCCCACAGCATATGATCGAGCATCCAGCGCATGATTTTCCGGGGGGCCGTGACCGCCATGGCGGGGAGGGTAGCACAAAAAGCAACGGCATCCAAAGGGATGCCGTTGTGTTATCACCGGGAAATGAGCGCCTGCCCTTAGCGCCGGCCTCCGCCGCCGTGCGGGCCGCCGCCGCCGTGCGAACCGCCGCCACCACCACCGCCGCCACGATTTCCGCCTCCACCGCCGCCTCCACCGCCGCCATGAGATGGAGCTGACATGCGCGGCTCGTTGCCCCTGCCTTCACCGCCGCGCGGCATCACGATCGGCTGCCTCATTTCCAGAGGCGGCCGGGAGTAGCCGCGCGAGGCTGGCTGCGCCATGCTGCGTCCCCCAACCGATTCCATCTGGGGACGCGACATCTCGTAACGCGCCGGGGAATCCGCACCCCGCCCGGCTGTTCATGCCGCCTCCGTTGTTCATTCGATTATTCATGCGATCGGGAGAACCTCCGGACTGCGGCGTGAAGTGCCGCCAGTCGCCGCCATTGGTCGAGGCCTCCGGCCGCGGCGAATTTCCCGGCCGCGGAACAGCGGACATCCCCGAGGGCGACGACCGTTCCATAGGACGATTCATGCCTCCCGGGCGCTGCGCCGGACTCGAATTGGAAAACTTCCGCCACCCGGCGCCGTCGGAATTCGAAGGCCGCGCCATCCCGCCATTACCTGTCGGCGAGGACATCGTCCCCCGGGCTCCGCCTCTGAGTCTGCACATTCTGACCTGGCGACCGGCTTTGCGCCGGACCCGAGCCGAAGCGCTCAAAGCCCTGGTTGTCCCGGGAACTGGCTCCCCGTTCAGCCTGCTGTGCAGAAGTGTTAGTCCGAACTCCCGGCGCGGGCCGTGCGACCGATCCGCGCCCAGTGCCGTTCGCGGAGTTCAGGCTGGGCCCGTTGCCCCTCGCGAATGCATTTTCGGCGCCGCCACGCTGGATCGACTGCCGCATGCGCGAGACTTCGTTGTCGAACGATCGCGGCGTGGCTGCCGGCCGCGATTTCTCGAAGAAGCGCTGCTGTGTTCCGCCGCGCGGTATGGTCGATGCCGCCGCCGGACGGTTGCTTACCGATAGTGCCGCGCGCGTCGGGACCACGGGAAGATTGCCCTCGATCCTGCGCCCGCTGCGAAAAACTTCGCCGTTCACGGCCACGGCTGCGGACCGTCCCGTGCCGAAATGCCCGGCCGGAACGGTTGAGATGCCTTCACGCACTCTGGAGTTCATGGAGGCCAGCCGTACGTTGGAGTAGGCGCCGCCCCGACGAAGGGGAGCGATACCGCCAAATCCACGGTTGTTGTACACATTTATGTTCGTGACGTTGACTACGTTGTAGTGCGAGCGGTAACGGCCGTACCAGGGATAGAACGTGTCGCAGGGCCCGATCGGCAACCAGCCGACGGAACCGAATCCCGACCCCAACGCCGACGCCTCCGCCAAAGCCGAAGAAAGAGACGTACGCGGGCGCCCACACCGGGCGGTACCGCGGATATCCGTAAGCCGGCCCCGGCCACCACACCCACGAACTGTTGTAAACGAACCAGCGCCCGTAGTGGTACGGCGCCCAGCCCCAGGGCTCATACGAAACCCAGGTCCAGCCCCAGCCCGGCTCCCACACCCAGCGTCCGCTGCGATATGGCGCCCAACCCGGGCCCGCCGCAGGCGCCCACACCGGACCATAGTCCGGCACCGTCACCCAGCGTCCATAGGCGTCGAGGTCTTCTGAGCCTACGTAGTAGCGATTGGTATTTTTCCACGACTGGGCGCTGAGAATGGTGTGGTCACGGTCGATGTTCCACGAATCCCAGCTGTCTTTGGCCGGCGCGGCTTCCAACTTGTATTGCGTGTCGTCTCCCACCCCGCGGACGATGGCCATCTGGCCCTGTTCTATCTGTGTACTGCCCTGGGGAGTAGAAATCTGCGCCGAACCCTTGCGGACAATTACCGAAGTCTCGCCTTCCGAATTCACTTCGATCCGATAAACGCCATCCCTCTGATCGGGACGGATGGCGACGTTTGCGGTATCAATCTCCACCGCGGCGTCGCTGCCCTTGAAAACCGAATAGTCGATCAGTCCGCGATCGACTTGAATCTGGATCTGGCTCCGGGAGAGGCCCGCAATGCCGGCCAGCGTGTTGTCGCCCAGGCGCACGATGTTTCCGTGGTCAAGCTGCACCTCGGCCCGCGAGTTGACGCCGGTAGAGACCTTGTCGCTGCTCACGATGGGCTGGTTCAACACCACCGTCGCCCAATCTCCGGAATCACCGCGCTGCGAGGAAACGTCTCCGTGGATCAAACTGATGCGCGCTACGCTGGAGCGAGCGTCAGATTGCTCCTGCGTAGATTGCTCCTCCGCAGGCTGGTCCTGTGCCATGGTCATTGCACACAGGCCCAGAATCAGCGCTCCAACCATCAATGCCAGTCGGTTTTTCATGGCCCCACCTCTCGCGAGAAAAGACTCGCGCATGATTGACAATGCAGTTGCCATGCCAAACCTCTCGGCAGGTTGAGGAATAAGTCGTTCACTATCAATATGTTACAGATGCAGACCCCGGCGCTTGAGAAATACGGGGAAGGCCGTTGGCTGAGTTCAACCGAAGTGGTGGTTTTCAACCACAGACCACGTGGCGACAACGCCCTTGGCTTTCGCCCCACTCGCGGGCTCGATCGCGATCCGAGCTAATCGACCCAGCGGCTTGCGCCGTGCGAGCTTCATTCTTGACGCCGCGCTTCGCGGCTTTTTGTGAGAGCTGTCCTGCCCTATTCCTCGTTCTCTTTTTCCGGATCGTCGCCGATGCCGATTTTCGACAGCCGGTAGCGCAGCGCGTTGCGCGAGAGTCCCAGCAGGCGCGCGGCCTGGCTCTTGTTGCCGTGAGCGCGGCGCAGAGCCTCCTGGATCATCTCGTCTTCCCACTGCTCCAGAGTCATACCTTCGGGAAGAAAGCCGGACGGGAAATCGGCCGCCTTGCCGGACGCGCGAATCAATATGAATGTCGCCGGCTTCCAGTAACGGACCTTCAGATAACGCCGACGCACGCTCCAGAATGTTCTGCAACTCGCGCACGTTCCCCGGCCAGTGATAGTCCATCAGCATGTTCAGAGCTTGCGGAGAAACACCGCTGAGCTTCTTGCCGGATTCCTGAGCGAAGCGCGAAAGAAACAGATTCACCAGCTCGGGAATGTCCTCCTTGTGCTCGCGCAGAGGAGGAATATCGATGGGCACAACATTGAGGCGGTAGTAGAGGTCCTCGCGAAAGGTGCCGTCTTCGAGGGCCGCCCGCAAGTCTCGATTGGTGGCCGCCACCAGGCGCACATCCACCTTGATGGTCTTGGTGCCGCCCAGGCGTTCGAACTGGCGCTCCTGCAAGACCCGCAGCAGCTTGACCTGGATTGCGGGTGGCACATCGCCGATCTCGTCGAGGAAGAGAGTTCCCTTGTCAGCCAGTTCGAACTTGCCGGGTTTGCTGCTGGTGGCTCCGGTAAAAGCGCCTTTTTCATAACCGAAGAGTTCGCTCTCCAGCAGGTTCTCCGGAATGGCGGCGCTGTTGATCTTGATGAACGGTCCGGACGCCCGGCGGGATTTCTCGTGGATAGCGCGCGCCACCAGGTCCTTGCCCACGCCGCTTTCCCCGCCCAGCAGCACAGTGGAATTGGTCGGCGCCACCCGTTCCACCGTGGCCAGGACCTCCTGCATTTTGGCGCTGCGCGCCACCAGGTTGGGATGCTGGTAACGCTGTTGCAGCGCCTCGCGCAGGGACCGGTTCTCCACCCGCAGGCGCTGCACATCGAGCTCCTTGTGCACCACCATGCGCATTTCGTCGAGCGAAAATGGCTTCAGCACGTAATCGCTGGCCCCGGCTTTCATGGCCTCGACCGCGGTTTCGACCGTCCCGAACGCGGTCATGACAATCACCGGCAGCGCGGCTTGAAAGCGCTTGACCGCCTGCAGGAAATCCAGTCCATTCATGCCCGGCAGCTTGAGATCGGTGATCACCAGATCGACGGGGCCGTTCTGCAGCAGCTTTAGCCCTGTTTCCGCATCCTCGGCGGACAGGGTCTGGAAACCGTCATCTCCCAGATTGAGTTCCAGAAGACGGCGCATTTTTGCCTCGTCCTCGACAATCAGAATGGTCGCGTTCGGGATCGTCATGAACCTCCAGCTCCCTGCCCGGCCTCTTCCTCCAGCGGAAAGAAGATCACAAAACCAGCGCCCTTCTCTTCTGATTTCTCCAGCAGGATGGTGCCGTGATGCTCATCCACAATCTTCGAAACGATGGAAAGCCCCAGTCCGACGCCGGTTTTCTTGGTGGTCACAAAAGGATTGAAAATCTGTTCGCGCATTTCCGCCGGGACCCCAGGGCCAGTGTCCTTCAACTTGACCCGCACTCCCTGACGCCCGTTCGTGCGCGCATCTGAAACCTCGACCTTAAAAGTTCCACCCTCTTCGCCCATGGCCTCATAAGCGTTCTGGACCAGATTCAGAAATGCCTGTTCACAAAGATTCTCGTCGAGCGGTACCAGGGGCAAATCGCCCTGATATTCACGTTTCACCACTATCGCACCGCCCTTCCATTGTTCCGCCACCGTTTTCAGGGCCTGGTCAAGCAAGTCCGTCACCCGCAGGAGACGGGTTTCGATGCGCAGCGGCCGCGCGAAGTCCAAAAAGCGGGTAACCAGCGCGCTCGCCCGGTTCACTTCGCTCGATATGTATCCCGCCAGCTCGCTGGCCAGGGGGTTCGAGTTTTCCAGCTTGCGGTTGAGGGTCTCCGCCGATCCCTTGATCACGCCCAGAGGATTGCGGATTTCGTGCGCCAGCCCGGCTGAAAGCTGGCCCAGGGCCGCCAGGCGCTCGGACCGCCGGGCTTCCGCCTGGGCCCGCTCCAGCTGGCGATTGACCTGGGTCAACTGCTCGGCCACCTGCTGATATTGCGCCGTCTTCCGCCGGTTCTCGAGCGTAAAGCGGTTCACCACTATCGCCGCCAGGAAGAAAAACATGATTCGAATGGCGAGCAGGGCGGCGGCCGTGGGGGTCAACGTATATTCCTGCAGCGCGGGATAGAGATACGAACAATAGGCGGCCGAGGCCAGTGCGGTCCAGAGAAGAGTGCCCCAGGGGCCGAAGTGGATGGCGGCAGTAATGATCGGAACGTAGTAAATAGGATAGTAACTGCTGTTGATGCCCACTTCGTCCGTGTGATTGATCAGCAGCGTCGCCAACAGGATCTTGATCAACACCACGGCGGAGGGTCCGTAGCGCGGCCCGTTGGCGATGATTCGGCCTTCGGCCAGCTGCACTACGCCAATGGCCAGCAACACCAGTTGCTTGTGCGGTTCCCACACCGGCGGCAGCGCCGCCAGGCCCAGCAGGAAGAACAGCCAAAGCACATCCATCCAGGTGATGCGGCTTGGTTTTTCTTCGCTCATCGAGACGGACGATAAACCTGGTTGAATGGGGCACACCGACCGGCCTCACCACAACCCAGTCAGCAGTGTATCTCGCCTCACATCTGGACCGTCAACGGGCGTCGTGTCAGGGACGTCCCCGGCCTTTTACCCGCACCCGGTACAATGGCGGGTGCCCATGGTTACCCGCCTGTTCCTGAGCTCGACGGATTTCCACAGTAGCCCAAACGGGCCATTCACAGGCCCGGGCCCAGCCTTTACCCTGATGTTGAGCAGACTTCGGGGGAGGGCTGTTCGACAAACGTCCCATGACTTAATAAAGTCTGGGACGTTTTGTATTGTGCGCCACGCTGCTAGGCCTGACCGATCCAGCCCTAAGAAAGAAGCTGCATACCGGCCCCGCATCTGCGGGAAGGACCATAAATTGAAGGCCCTTGTACTCAAAGAACCGGGGCGCGCGGAGATCAGTTCAGTGCCCGAACCAGCGGTGGGCCCGGGCAATCTCCTGTTGAAGGTCCGCATGGTGGGTTTCTGCGGAAGCGATTTGAATTCCTTTCGTGGCCGCAACCCGCTGGTATCGTTTCCCCGAATTCCCGGGCACGAAGTTTCGGCCACGATTGTCGAAGGCAGCCGGAATCCCGCGCTGGCTGCCGGCGTGGATGTCACGCTGTCTCCCTACACCAGCTGTGGCCGGTGCGCCTCGTGCCGCCGCGGCCGCACCAACGCCTGCCAGTTCAATGAGACGCTCGGGGTGCAGCGGGACGGTGCGGCCACGGAATACATCGTCGTTCCTCCGGAAAGAATTTATCCCGCGAAACTTACTCTCAAGGAGTTGTGCCTGGTGGAGCCGCTGACCGTCGGCTTCCACGCGGTGGCCCGCGGACGCGTGGCTGCCGAGGATACGGTAGCGGTCCTGGGCTGCGGCGGAGTCGGGCTCGGCGCGGTGGCCGCCTCCGGCTTTCGCGGCGCAAAAACCATCGCCATCGATAGGGACGACGAAAAGCTAAACACCGCACGGGCCGCCGGCGCCACTCATTCCATCAACACGACCAGAGAAGAGTTGCACCCGCGCCTGGCTGATCTCACCGCTGGCCGCGGCCCCGATGTGATTATCGAGGCCATCGGATTGCCGGAAACCTTCCGCAACGCTGTAGAAGAAGTGGCTTTCACCGGCAGAGTCGTGTATATCGGTTATGCCAAAGAGCGGGTGGCTTACGAGACCCGGCTGTTTGTACAGAAGGAACTCGACATTCTAGGATCGCGAAACGCGCTGCCGGAAGATTTTCGCGAGGTGATCCGCATGCTGGAAGAACATCGCTTTCCCGTGGACGATGCCGTGAGCTCGATCGTGACCATGAATGAAGCTCCGCAGGCCCTGGCGGCATGGAGCGAGAATCCGTCCCGGGTCAAGAAGATCATGATGCGGATGGACTGAAAGCCGCGGGCGGGTCGCCCGCGACCACACAGACAACCTACACTCGACCACACTCGGAATAAGAGATCACCCTATGCAAACATCGAACCCCGCCGCCAGTCCAGCAACGAGTAACACCGGCCACCAGCCGCTCTTCCCCGCCGGGCATCTCCTGCCCTTCTTCCTGGTCACGGCGCTGTTCTTTTTGTGGGGCGTGCCCAACAACCTGAACGATGTATTGATCCGGCAGTTCATGAAATCATTTGCCATTACCCGGTTCGAGGCGGGCCTGGTGCAGTTCGCGTTTTACATGGGCTACGTCGTCCTGGCGATGCCGGCGGCGCTGCTCATGCGCAAGCTCGGTTACAAGGCCGGGTTTGTGATCGGACTGCTCCTGTTCAGCCTGGGGACGTTCCTGTTCTGGCCGGCCGCGCTGGCCGGACGCTATATTTTTTTCCTGCTCGCACTTTTCGTCATCGCCAGCGGATTGTCGTTTCTGGAAACTGCCTCCAACCCCTTCATCGCGCAGTTGGGTGATCCCGACAGCTCGGAGAGACGTCTCAACTTCTCCCAGGCCTTCAACCCCCTGGGCTCGATCAGCGGCGTGCTGATCGGCACGGCATTCATCTTTTCGGGAGTGGAGCTGAGCTCGCAACAGGTTGATGCGATGAAGTCGCAACACCTCTATGACGCGTACCTGCAATCGGAAACCCTGCGCGTGGTCAAGCCTTACCTGGTACTGGGAGCGGTCGCGCTAATCTGGGCGGTGCTAATTTTGCGAACCAGATTTCCAGCCATTCAGAGCGAGCATGAAGCCGGCGGCGATCACGGGCGCTTTCGGGACCTGCTGCGCTATCCGCACTTCATGCTGGCCGTGGTAGCCCAGTTCCTGTACGTTGGCGCCCAGGTGGGGACCTGGAGCTATTTCATCCAGTATGTTCAGGACTACACCCACCAGCCGGAGAAAGTCGCGGGATACTTCCTTACTGGCACGCTGGGGGGCTTCGGGATCGGACGTTTTATCTCCGCTTACCTGATGCGCTTTATCGCCCCCAACAAATTACTGGGCGCATACGCCCTGGTCAACATCATGCTGGTCAGTGTGGCGGTGCTGCGGCCGGGCTGGGTCGGATTGTGGGCCGTCTTTCTCACCAGCTTCTTCATGTCACTGATGTTTCCCACCATCTTTGCTCTGGGATTGAAGAAACTCGGGCCCAATACCAAGATTGGCGGCTCTTTGCTGGTGATGGCGATCGGCGGCGGGGCCGTGGTGCCGCCGCTCATGGGCCTGATTGCGCAGGCCCACGGCATGGCCACAGCGTATCTGGTGCCACTCGTGGCCTATGTATTTATCGCGGCCTACGCTTATGCCGGAGCCAAGGCCGGACTTTCTGAAGAAACCGTGTGAAAGCGAGTGGCCGTCCTTGACAGCAAAATAAATACTGGTGATAAGGAGAACATCCTCATGCCTCTCCAGCCTCTTAGTTCGCTTCGCGGATTTTTAGCAGGTATCCTGACTCTCGCAGTCTTCGCCGCTCTCCCCTGCCACTCCCAGACTCCGGCTTCGGCTACTGCTCCCACCGTTTCCGAAGATCCCACTGTCATCGACCAGGCCTGGCAGAAGGCGAGCGCAAAGTATGACGCCCCGCGCGCCGCAATCCTCAACGACGTGGACCGGGTCGCTCACCAGGGCCCGTTCCGGCCTGACTGGGAGTCGCTGCAGAAATACCAGGCCCCCGATTGGTACAAAGACGCCAAGTTCGGGATCTTCATCCATTGGGGCGTCTATTCCGTCCCCGCGTTTGGCAACGAGTGGTATCCGCGCAACATGTACCGGAAAGATTCGGAAGAGTACGCGCACCACATCGCCACCTACGGTACGCAGGACAAATTCGGCTACAAGGATTTCATCCCCATGTTCAAAGCCGAACACTTCGACCCTGCCGCCTGGGCCCGCCTGTTCAAGGAGTCCGGCGCGAAGTACGTGGTCCCCGTGGCCGAGCATCATGACGGGTTCGCCATGTATGACAGCGGTCTGAGCGACTGGACCGCGGCCAAAATGGGCCCGAAGCGCGACATCATCGGAGACCTGGCCAAAGCGGTTCGGGCGGAGGGTTTGCATTTTGGCGCTTCCACCCACCGCGTGGAACACAATTTTTTCCTGGGCGTGGGCCGCACCATTCCATCCGACATCAACGACCCGAAATATGCCGCCTTCTACGGCCCGGCGCATACCTGGCTCGAAGCCAGACGGGGCACGCCGCTGGCCAACGATTTCACCTACGTCTCTTCCGCCTGGGCGGACGACTGGCTGGCCCGCTCGTCCGAGATCGTCGAGAAATACCATCCCGACATCATGTACTTTGACTGGTGGATCGGCCAGCCTTCGATCCGTCCCAACCTGACCCGCTTCGCCGCCTTCTACTACAACGCCTCGCTTAAGTATGGCGACCACGTCGGCGTGATCAACTACAAAGACTGGGCCATCGACGAACACTCCGCCGTGCTCGACCTGGAGCGCGGACAACTGGGCGACATTCGCCCTCTGTACTGGCAGACCGACACTTCGATCAGCAACAAATCCTGGGGCTACATCAAGAACGACACGTTCAAGTCGCCACAATTTGTGGTGCAGCAGCTGATCGACATCGTCAGCAAGAACGGCAATCTCCTCCTGAATATCGGCCCCAGGTCGGATGGCACCATTCCCGATGAAGTGCAGCAGGTGTTGCGGGATGTAGGTTCATGGCTTGCGGTAAACGGCGACGCTATTTACGGCACTCGTCCGTGGAAGGTTTACGGCGAAGGGCCGACCCAGGTCGCGGCCGGCTCCTTCCATGACACCGACACCGCCACGTACACCGCCGAAGACTTCCGCTTTACCACTAAAGGCAACACCCTGTACGTCATTGAAATGGGCTGGCCCGCCGGCGGAGAGGCGGTCATCCATTCCCTGGGCAGTGCCGTGGGCAGCCAGAAAGTTGAGTCGGTGGCATTGCTCGGCTCGGATGCCAGGATCCAGGCGCGGCAAGAGGCCGATGGTTTGCACCTGCAGCTTCCGGCGCAGGCCCCCGGCAAATATGCTTATGTCTTCCGCGTGCTTTTTGGAGATGCAGCCCGATAAACTTTGGAGCTCTGCACCAGGTACGAAAACGAGGTCACTCCTGGCGCCGCAAAGCGGCGCAAGAATACCGCCCACGGCGTAGGCCGTGGGGCAGCTAGGAAGACCAAGAAGCCCCAGCGGGGCGAAAGAAGGATTGCGCCGACAAAATGAACCGCAGATTCTGCCTGACTCTAGATCTGAAAAACGATCCAGCGCTGATTGCCGATTACAAGCGCCATCACCGGAAAATCTGGCCGGAAATTACGCACAGCATAAAAGATTCCGGCATCGAGGACATGGAGATTTACCTCCTGGGCACGCGCATGTTCATGATCATGGAAGTGAACGAGCGCTTCTCCTTCGAAGCCAAAGGAAAGGCTGACCTTCAGAATCCGAAAGTTCAGGAGTGGGAGAAGCTGATGTGGAAATTTCAGCAATCACTCCCCGGCGCGAAGCCGGGTGAGAAATGGCTGCTGATGGACAAAATATTCAAGCTGGAGCCCTGACGTGGTGGGTTTTGCGTCCTTTGCGACATTCCTTTGCGTCCTTTGCGGTTTAGGCTGTGGATCGCGGCGCGGGATCAACCAAGCCCTTAACCGCAAAGGACGCAAAGAAGGACCGCAAAGGATGCGAACAATAAAGCTACGCTAAACGGCGGCCATGGTTCGCGATTCAGCCAGCCGTTCCGCCAGAAATTCCAGGTACTCCTCGACCCCCTCGCCGGTCTTGGCGGAGAGCTGGAAGACGCGCATGCCCGGACGGACAGCCTGAATATTGCGCCGCGTCGCTTCCGCATCGAACTCAACCGCCTCAGCCAGATCGCTTTTGGTGATGATGGCTACGTCGGCGCTATTGAAGATTGTCGGATACTTGAGTGGCTTGTCTTCACCCTCTGTGACCGACAGCAGCACCACCCGAAGATCTTCCCCCAGATCGTAGGAAGAGGGACAAACCAGGTTGCCCACGTTCTCGATGAAGAGAAAATCCAGTTGGCTGAGTTCCCATCCCTCTTCGTCCACGGCACGCTGCACCATGGCGGCCTCCAGGTGGCAGAGCGTTCCGGTAATGATCTGCTTGACCGGCGCCTGGCTGCGAGCCAGTCGCATCGCGTCATTTTCCGTTGCCAGATCACCCACCAGGGCGGCTACACGATAACGCGGGCGCAGCGGGTCAGCGTCTTTTCGAGAAACGCGGTCTTGCCCGAGCCGGGACTCGAAACCAGGCTCACCACGAACACTCCCGCCGCGTGAAAGCGATCGCGAAGGGCGCGGGCCACGACATCGTTCTGCTTCAACACGTTCTTTCGGACTTCCACCATTCGGGGTTCCGGATTCATCACTGTATCTCCAATGCCACCACTTCGAGTTCCTTGCCGTGAACGATCTCCGAAGTCGGCGTGCCGCATTCCGCACAGCAAAATAGTTGGATCGAACTGAGCGGCCTCTGCCCCTTACAATGCGGACAAAAGATCACTACCGGCACATCCTCAATGACCAGGCGCGAGCCGCGCAGCGGCGTATCATCGCACGCCATCTCGTAGGACGAGAGCAGCGCCTCCTTCACCACGCCGGAAAGCGCGCCCAGCTTGAGATGCACCGCGTTGACCTGCACGCCGCGCTGCAGCGCTTCCTCCTGCGCCATTTCGACAATGCTCATCGCGATGGAGAGTTCATGCATGTGTCAATCTCAATGCCCCGCTACGGGCGTCATCCGGGCAGGTAGCTGAAGCCGTGCCCTTAGCGCAACGACTGATGCCCTGTCGGCTCGGCTGAAGCTGCGCCCTTCCCAACATCACGCCTTGCCCGACTTTTCCGGGCAGCCTCTGGACTCGCGCCCGTGCCTTCGGCCTCACGCGCCGAACTTGGCCGCCGCTTCACGCCAGATCCTTCGCCAGCTCAGGATGACGGACTGTAGGAAATAGAGGAGACGCAAACGCCGCCAGCGCCGCCTGCCCCAGACTGATCCCGCCATCGTTCGGCGGCACCGCATGGTTTGTCCACACGGAAACCGCTTCCGGCGGCCAGCAGCGTCTTGACATCTTCGAGCAACAGTCGTTCTGGAAAACTCCTCCCGACAGAACGATGGTGTCCAGAGCGTGCGCACTGGCAAAGCGCAGTCGCACAATCCCTGCAGACCCGCGGCAACGCCCCGCTGGAAGGCGCGCGCAATCTCTCGCGGATCCCGGCCGCGCAGTCGATCACGGATCACGCCCTGCAGCAGCGGGCGGAAGTCCAGTTCCACTCCGGTGAAGGGAAAAGAATATGCCTCAGTAATAGAAGTGCCCCGCGCCAACTGCTCTACCCATATCGCGGCCTGTCCTTCAAAAGAAATTTCTCGCGTAAACCCGAGCAGGGCGGCAACCGTGTCGAAAAGCCGGCCCATTGAAGTGGTAGAGAAAGTCCGCACGCCCTTGGTGACCAGCTCCACGGCGTTTCCATAACGCTCGGAGAAGTTGAACGGCGCAGCCGTCATGTCCGGCAATGTATCGACTTGCGCCAGAAAGCCGGCCGCGGCCTGCACCGGGTATTGCGCCGCCGCGTCACCGCCGGGAAGCGTGGCGTTGCGGAGATGGGCAACGCGCTCAAAGCCATCCTTGACGCTTCCCACAAAAATCTCACCGCCCCATATGCTGCCATCGTCTCCGTAACCCGTGCCGTCGAAGCTCACTCCCAGCACGTGCTTTTCCCACTCGCCGCGCTCGGCCAGCACCGATGCCACATGCGCGCGATGATGCTGCACCGCTACCGTCCGAAGCGCTCCCAGGCCGGAAGCGTGGAGCGTCGAAGCATACTGGGGATGACCGTCGTGGGCCACCAGTAATTCATCCCAATCAACCTCATACATGGCCACCAGGTCGGAAATGGTTTCCTGAAAAGCGCAGAAAGCTTCGTAGTGCTCCAGGTCCCCGATGTGCTGACTGACGAAAGCCTGGCCGTCCACCACCAGCGTGATGGTGTTTTTCAAATCCGCGCCCAACGCCAGGATCGGCCGGATGGAGGGCAGCTTAGCCACGGCCCCGGGAGCATAGCCGCGCGCCCGCCGCAGGATGACGGGGCCGAAAGCGCCATCGCGAACCACAGAATCGTCAACCCGGCGCGCGATCGGCCGCTGTCCAATCAGGAATGCGTCCGCGATACCGGAGAGGCGCTGCAGGGCATCTGTCGTCCTGATAGGCGATGGGCTCACTCGAGCGGTTGGCGCTGGTCATGACCAAAGCTTCCGGCGCGCCCGCCGCAAACAACAGGTGATGCAACGGAGTGTAGGGAAGCATCACTCCCAGCTCGTTGTTGTGCGGAGCGACACCGACCAGCTCAGCTTCTGCCGGAGCGAGCACAATCGGTCGAGCGATGGAAGTGAGCAGGTCTTCGCTGTTCGAAGAGAGTTCCACCAGCCGGCGAGCTTCATCGAGGTCCCGGGCCATGACCGCAAACGGCTTCTCCTTGCGATATTTGCGCTCGCGCAAAGCCGCCACGGCCGCGGGATTTCGGGCATCGCAGGCCAGGTGATATCCGCCCAGCCCTTTTACCGCGACGATCTTTCCCGCATTCAGCAGTTCAGCCGCATGGTGAATGGCGGATTCCGTTCCGGGCAGGGTCTTTTCCTGCGGTTGCAGATAATAACTGGGCCCGCACGCCGGACACGCTACCGGCTGGGCATGAAAGCGCCGGTTGCCTGCATCGCTGAATTCTTCCGCGCAATAATCATCGAGCGGCCAGTCCTTCATCGTGGTGTTGCCCCGGTCATAAGGCAGGCTCAGGACAACGGTGTAGCGCGGACCACAGTTAGTGCAGTTGATGTAGGGATACCCATAGCGCGGATTGCGCGGATCGAAAAGTTCTTCGAGGCAATCCTCGCACACCGGCAGGTCAGGCGAAATCCTGACGGTCGGCCGCTCCCGGTGCTGGCTTTCGCGGATGGTAAATCCGTTCACGCCGAGCGGCGCGACTTCCTGAACTTCCATCTCCGCAATGCTGGCAGCGGGCGGCGGCTGCATTTTCATCTCGCGCACAAACGCCTGCAGACCCTGCTCGGCGCCCTCCAGATAAATCTCGACGCCTTCTTCGCCGTTCAGTACCCATCCTCCGAGCGTGTTGGCGCGGGCCAGGCGATACACAAAGGGACGGAAGCCCACGCCCTGCACCACTCCGCGGACCCGAATGGAACAGGCGCTGGCCATGATCACTCCGTATCCACAATGCAACTGCGCCCCTGCCAGCCGACCTGGACCACCTTGCCGTCTTCCACCAGCAGCGGAACGTTGCGTTGCCCGCGTGCCACTTCACGCATGCGCAGGCGGGCCGCGGGATCGGCCTCGACGTCGTACTCCACAAATTCCGAACGTTTCCATTCCAGCCAATCGCGCATTTCCCCGGTGTAGGGGCAGCGCGCGGTGCCGTAGAGTTCAAGCCTGGCCACGGTCCAAGACCTCCAGTGATTCGCGGAGCACGTGATAAATCGATGCCTGCACTTCCTGAATGCGAGGAATGTAATCGCACCGCACCACCATGGGGAAGTCAGCCAGACGCCGGCGCTTGATCTCGCCGCCGTCGTAACCGAGCAGCGCGACCGTCAGCATGTTCCGTTTGCGGGCCTCTTCGAGGGCCATGATGATGTTGCGCGATCCGCCGCTGGTTGAGATCGCCACGGCCACATCCTCGGGACGGGCCTGCGCGATCAGCTGGCGCAGAAAGATGGCGTCGGTCCCAATATCATTGGCGACGGCGGTAATGTTTGCCGGCTCCAGCGCCAGCGATACCGCGGGAACAGGCTTGAAGCCCAGCGGCGGAAGGACACAGTCAATGGCCCAGTCGTTGGCGTCCGTCGCCGAGCCGCCGTTGCCGAAGATAATGAGCTTGCCGCCGCGCTGCAGGCGCTGATGAATGGCCAGCGCCGTGCTGCTGATCTGTTCGGATTCTTCGCGCGCCACCTGGCCGCGCAATTTGGCGTCGTCGTGCACCTTCATCAGAATCGAGCCTGCGACCTCAGCCAGCAGGCCAGTGGTTCCCTGCTTTTCGGTGCCCAGAAACGGATAGAGGAATCCCGACTCGCCTACCTCATGGCCCAGCTCGCGATGCTCGAAGAAGACGTGCACGGTCTCCCACAGCGTGTGGTACAGGATCTCGATCATTTCCTGGTGCATGAACGGATCCTGCGTGGGGGCATCGAGCGCGTACGATCCTTCCATGCCGGGAAGAGCGAACGTCATCGCATCCTGGAGGTGGGCCAGTTGCAGTGTCGCCCAGACTTCAGGATCGCCTTCGGGCGGACCGAATCCCATGACGATGTCTTCGGGATGAAGAATGGCTTCGAGCCAGGGACGGAACAGGATCGACAAATCCAGCGCGGGCAGCGCGCGCTTACCCACAATTACGGGATGAACAAACTCCACCGAAACATGCTGCGCGTCGGTGGCGTAGGGCCCGCGCCCGAACGCAAGCAGCCGCCCTCCGCGCAGAAATCTTTCCGACATCTCGCGGCAGGCTTCGGCCAGGCGCGGTGCCTCGCGTGAGAAGAACTGCTCGTATAGCTCGTTCCTCTCGAGCAGCCGCTCTTCCACCTGGCTTGCGAGTTTGACCGCTGTCACCATGGTTTCTACCTAACAAATTCGCGGCAGGGGATCGCCGACCAGCATGTCCACGATGCGGCTGCCTCCGTAACGGGTCGTCACTAGCACCGTGCCCGCCGGCTGTTCGCGAACTTCGCCGATCACCTGGGCTTCGCTACCGCCGGCCGCCAGGTTCAGCGCATTGATCGCGGCATCGGCGTACTCGGGCGAGACCACTGCCAGAAATTGCCCTTCGTTCGCGATGTGAAGCGGATCGAGGCCGAGCAACTCGCACGCGCCCCGTACCATGTCGCGCACCGGAATCTGATCTTCAAAGAGGACCATGCCCAGACCGCAATCGCGCGCCAGCTCGTTTAAGGATGTAGCCGCGCCGCCCCGGGTTGGATCGCGCATCCAACGGACGCCCGGGCCGGCGGCATGAACCAGAGTTTCGACCAGAGGCAGCACGGAGCGCGTGTCGGAACGAAGGTCGGCTTCGAGGTCGAGCTCGCCGCGCGCCAGCAGGATGGTGATGCCGTGATCGCCGATCGGCCCGGAAAGCAGAATCTTGTCGCCGACGCGTACGGAGCGCGGATCGATAGTCACTCCATGCAGCAGCCGGCCAATGCCCGTGGTGGTGACGTACATCTGATCCGCCTTGCCGTGTTCGACGACTTTCGTGTCGCCCCCGGCGATGCGGACTCCCGCGTCTCGCGCGGCTTTTGCCAGGGCACGAACCTCCGCCTCGAGCACCGGCGTGGGCAGCCCGGCTTCGAGCACAAAGGTGACCACCAGGGCCTCGGCACGCGCGCCCGATACCGCCAGGTCATTCACCGTGCCGTTCACCGCGAGTTCGCCGATCGATCCGCCGGGAAAGCTCAGCGGCTTGACTACAAAGCTGTCCGTCGTGATCGCGACGGTGCTCCCGTTGATATCGATGTGCGCTGCATCTCCCAGGGGCCCGGGAACCGATCCAAAAAGCAGTGGCGCGAAGAGACCTTCGACCAGTTTGCGGCTGGCCTTGCCTCCGGCTCCGTGCGCCATCTCGATCTGGGGATCGCGAAACCGGACCGGCGCCGGCTTGATATCGGCAGCAACCTGAGCGCTTCAGGCGATCGAGGTCAGGCTGGTCGCCATTGCTGCTTTCCGGTGTTCGTAATTGTGATAAGCGGCGCATGATCCTTCCGATGACACCATGAGCGCGCCGATAGGATGCTCCGGCGTGCACTCACGGCCAAAGAGTTTACACTGGTGCGGCTTCAGCACGCCCTTCAGCACTTCTCCGCATTGCGCTGCCTTGGGGTCGGTCACGCGAATGCCCGGGACCTCGAAGCGCTGCTCCGCGTCCCATGCCGCGTACTTGTCGTTCAGGCGCAGGGCAGACTGAGAGATGAATCCCAGGCCACGCCACTCGAAATAAGGACGCAACTGGAAAACCTCGGCCATGGCGCGAAGCGCCGCGCGGTTGCCTTCCCAGGGCACAACGCGCTTGTACTGGTTCTCGACCTTGGCTTCGCCCGTTCTTCAGTTGGCGCAGCAGCATGACGATCGACTGCAACATGTCGAGCGGTTCGAAGCCGGAGACCACAATCGGTTTGTCCTGGTCCTTGGCAATCCACTCGTAGGGACGGCAGCCGATCACGGTCGAGACATGCCCGGGACCGATGAAGGCGTCCAGACGCATGTCCGGTGAATCGAGAATCGCCCGGATCGCCGGGATGATGGTTACGTGATTGCAAAACACGGAAAAGTTGTGGATGCCCTCAGCCTTGGCGCGCATCAGCGTAAGCGCCGTGGAGGGCGCCGTGGTCTCGAAGCCGATGGCGAAAAACATGACGTGCTTTTCGGGATTCAGGCGGGCCAGTTTCAGTGCGTCGGAGGGCGAATACACGATGCGAACGTCGATTCCACGGGCTTTATGCTCGAGTGGGCTGCCCTGGGTCCCGGGAACGCGCATCATGTCGCCGAACGCGGCAAAGATTACGTCGGGTTGTTGCGCGATGGACAGCCCATCGTCAATGCGCCCCATGGGAAGCACGCAGACCGGACAGCCCGGCCCGTGGATCAGTTCGATATTTTCCGGAAGGATGTCCTTGAGGCCGAAGCGATAGATGGCGTGAGTGTGGCCGCCGCAGACTTCCATCAGGCGGTAGTGCCGGTCGCTGCCGGCCAGGCGGCGGATTTCCTCGGCCGTCTTCGAAATCAGTTCAGGTTCGCGGAACTCATCTACAAATCTCATGCCGATCCTCCCTCGCAGGCTGGACGCGGGTAGGCGTCAATTCAAGTCGGCGTCGCTTATTTTGAACTCAGCAGTTTCAAGGTCGTCGGTTTCGACGTCATCTTCTTCCTCCAGGCCGTAGCCCTGGACTTCCTGCATGGCTCCATCGATCTCGCCCAGGGCACGCAGCGTGTTCATCTGGTCGAGAGCATCGCACTCGCTGATCTTGCTCATGGCAAAACCGACATGGATCAGCACCCAGTCGCCGGGCACGGGCCGGTCGTCCTGCAGCAGGCCCAGATCAATCTTGCGCCGCACGCCGACTACATCAACCAGCGCCGACTCTGCATTGTCAGCGGAGATTTCGACGATCTTTCCTGGTATGGCTAGGCACATAGAGCATCCTCCCGGGTGGTCGTTGGCCGTCGGTCGTTGGTCATTGGTCGCTGGTCGTTGGTCGTTGTCAAAATCCATAGCCTCCGAGTGTGCGTTGTCCCTTTTGCTCATAAGCCAAACCGGCCTTGCCTTTGGCCAACGACTAACGACCAACGACCAACGACTAACTACGCCTCTCAAGCCTTCCGCGCGGCAATATCAAACGACAGCTTCAACTCATCCTTCAGCTTCACCGTGCCTCCGGCGGCGGACACCGGCCTGATCTGGTAATTACTCTGCCGTATGGAGAATTCTCCGGCGGCCCGCAACGTGTCGCCTTTCAGCGCGACTCTCGCGGAAATCGCCTGGTTCAGCGTCACCCCATGCAAGGTCAGATCCCCATTCAATACGGCCGTAAATGACCCCTCGCCCATCTTCTGGATGGACGAAACCCGGCCACATTCGTAAATGATCTCCGGGAAGCCATTCGTCTCCAGAACTTCTTCATGCATCTTGCGTTCGATTTCACGGCGGTCCGACTTGCTGATGTCGTCGGTCACGGTCAGCGATGACGCCTGCACCACAATCCTCAGACTTGCGTCTTCCAGCGAACTCGAAGTCCACTTCACCTCGCCTTCGAAGTCCGGGATCGCAATCGTCGGGCTGTGGCCAAACACCGAAAGCATCCCGGTGGCAAACGCCCGGACAATAAATGTGCTCGTCCTGGCATCAACTACATAACGAATCGTTGTGGCTGGCGGCGTTCCTACCGTTGACAAACCGATTTTCCCCCTGACTTAGTTGCAAAGGTGTCTCTGCCCGTTGTCACATGGCCCGCAATTTCAGGTAGCGGTCCAGGTCCGGCAAAGCCAGGCTGGCCAAATCGCCGACTCCCAACTGTCCCATGTAGCGGCGCGCAATGGGATTGGTGAGAATCAAGCCCGCACCGAAGACCATCAGCGCTACGCCACCGAGCATGAACAGCGTATCTTTGTCGTTGAAGCTTCCGTTGCCATTTTCCATTGCCCGTCTCCTTCTTCTCCGCAGAATGTTTACCGCTTCAAACCATGTTTGGAACCGCTCCTGCATCAGGGCTCATTTCCGTTCAGGATCCGGCTCACCAGCGACTCCACCAGCTTGACCGCCTCGTCCACGGCGGCCTCGACCGGCGGGCTCAGCCCCATCTGACCCTCGTCGCCGCCCAGAGTCTCCGGCTCACAGCCCACCAGCAGAACGTTCTTTACTTCGATGTTCATCGCTTTAGCCATGCGCAACACGTTCATCGGATTCATGGCGTGGGCTTCGACCGTGGCCGGAGCAGCATCGGGACCGTCCAATGCTTTCAGATCGGGCTCGATGACGTAGAGCGTGCCCGGTGCCTCGCCATGCGGACACGCATCCACCAGGATGGTGGTTTCGTAGCCGTCCTGCAGGGCGTAGGCGAGATCGAAACCGCGGATGCCGAAGTCGGCCACGCGCACGCTCGCGGGAAGCGCAAGGCCAGCCATGCGGCGGGCGACTTCGACGCCAAAGGCGTCGTCGCCCAGAAAAATGTTGCCGATGCCGGCCACCAGAATGCTGGGCTTCTGCGCGGGCTTGAGTTCGCGGGCTTCATCTTCCGAAAGCGGTTCGACTTCTTCGGCATCGAAGAAGAAGCGATGCCCCGGCTGCCGCAGCAGGCCCATATCTCGCCCGGGGTCGTTGTCGAGGACCACGCAGACATGGCACTTGCCTTCGTAATCCTGCTCGATGCATTCGATGGTGGCAATCTGCCCCGCCAGCGCGATGTCCATCACGTCGCCGCCCTTGCGGGGACGCAGGCGCACGCGGCTTCCGGCCCGCACCTCGACTCCCGAAATCTCGAAATGATCGAGCGGCGTCTTTTCTTCCAGCAGCTGCCACTCCCACTCGTTCATTGAGTTTCCTCCTTGAGTGGGCGCAGCCCCCGCAGCACTCCATGCAGCTTCATGAACTGCTCCGCCGGCATGGTCTCGGTGCGTTCCAGCATGGCGCGGGCCCGATCGTCGGATTGGCTCATCTCGCGCTTCTCGTCGTCGGTCAGGGTCATGATGCGCAGCGAAAGAATCTCGTCAATCTCGGTCCCGTCAAACAAATCGCCCGCGCTTTCCGGCGCGATCTGGGGGTAGTCATAAAGGATGATGGGCGAGGAGAGCAGGGTGTCAAATTGCCCTTCCTCGCCGACCAGCACGGGGAAAGTTCCGACATTGTGGCACCTGGCGGCAAACTCGCTGAGCGCCTCCGGCGGAGCCATGCAGCGAAACAAATCGTCCATCCTGCACGCCCAGAACGGTGTGGGTGGAGGCCAGGGAGCTCAGCAACGCGTCGTCGCGGGTAGAGTCCTTCGTCATCTTCAAACGGCGTGGTATTACGAACCCGAACGCTGATCTTGAATACTCCGTCCTCAATTCTCTCGCTCATGATTTCGAGGGCGCCGCAAAGCTGCTTCCGTTCGCGCATGATCACGCCCACGATCTGCCCATTGCCGTCGCGCAGATATTCGAATTGCTTCTCCGCGGGGAAGCTAAACGCATCCGGCACCAGCCTGTAGGCCAGCGCTTCCACGTTGTACACCGGCAAAATAACTTCGCGCTCGACGGCCTCCTGCCAGGGCTGGTAAACGCGGCCGCTCACCGCAAGCCGGTCCACCAGACGAAACTCCGGTACTTCGCCCGGCAACAACTCGTTGACCGGCATCGTCAATTCGCCGACGGTTCGCGCCACCAGTTGCAGAAAGCGCACTCGAACTTCCAGCCCGGTCATCGAACTGCCTTCCACCAGGCACTCGGTCTGCATGGTCCAGGCCTCACTGCCCTTCTGCGCTTCGCTGTAAGACTGCGGGCAGAGCACGCCAAAATTCCAGCGCTGCTGATTTTTCACCGAGGACGGGCGATAGGGATAGAGCATGTATCCCTCGTAAAGCACCGCTTTCGCGATCTGCTCCACCACCCCAAGATTCATCAGATCACCGTCTCTTCCACCGGAACGAGGCTCTCGAGCGCCTCTTCCCAGGTAGGAATTCCGTGCTTCACTTTGTACTGATACAGCCGGTCGAAGGCGTCCTTGTGCAGGCAGAGCCAGGCGCTGTTGGGATAGTAACGACTCCATCATGTCGCGCCAGATCTTTACCGGCAGCTTGAAGCGGGCCTCCTTGTCCCAGGAAATGGGCGCGACCTGCAGGCCGCCATCGTTGCCCTCATAGAAAACCGTGCCGCTGAACTGCAGGCAAATCGGGACTTCTCCGTCTGCCAGTCCGTCGAAATATTTGGTGGCAGCCACGTTGAAATCGAACGTGCACGGCACCGGGAGATCAACCACAGTTGATCCCTTGAACGAAGGCACGACCAGATTGGCGTGCGTCCATAGAAGACTTCGCAAGGTCTGGCCCCAGCGGCTGGGCTCGCCAAACAGATCGAGCAAGCGTTCCTGGTCTTCGGCTGTGTATTTGCGGCGCGTGACTTCCAGCTGAATCTGGCAGCGCAAGGCGACGGTGTGAATGGTCTGTTCCGGATTGGCGTCGGTCAGGCGAAGTTTGAAAGCCAGCAACGGTGTGGCTGCATGGGCGACAACTTCGGCGCCTTCGACGTGAAAGGTCAGGTCAGGCATGGGATTCCTCCGGCTCCTGAGGCACTGCCTTCTTCTCACAGGGGGCCTCGACCGATCGCGCTTTCACGCTGGTGAAAAACTCGCCCAGTTCCCGCCACACTTCGGTCCCGCCGGAGAGACCCTTCCAGTGCATGCGAATCAATCCCACCAGCTTGTAGCATTCGTCGATGGGAAGCAGGTAGTATTCCGCAGCGGAATATCCACGGGAATAGCCCAGACGGTTGACCAGCAGCCCTTCCACGTCGGATTCCATTTCGTTCAGAACCGGATTACGCTCGACAATATCGTTCCAGGATTCCAGCGCCAGCAGCGACTCGGTCGCGCCCGCCGGGCTGGGATAAAGCGCAACCACCCGGTTCTCCAGGCTGCTCTTGAGGAAAAACGCCATGTTGATGGGAACCATCAGGCCGTTCCACTCGGCATCGCTGAGATTGAAACCGGGGAGAGAGCGCACCCGTCGCGGCACGCGCTTGAACTTTACGCCCTGGCCGCTGAACAGGATGGCGCAGGCGTCGCAGGTGCAGAGAAGCTTGCGGCGCTCCAGTTCGATCAGGTGCGGATGACCAGGACGCTAATCCGACGCTGCACAACTCGCAGCGTTCCAGCGGCCGTTCGCGGCGGGCGAACTGGCGCAGCGTGCCAAAGCCGCGCGGATTCAGTCAATGTCCTGAGCTCATGATTGACAATCCGAACTTCACCAAAAATCCATCTCAATCCGCGCCCTGCGGCGGATGGACCTCGACCTGCAATCCGGCCGGAACGTGCCCATCAGCTTGTCCAGCGCCACAAATCCGGAAGCGGGCTTCTCTTCCAGGCCTTCGATGACCAGCGAAGCCATGTCCGGCGCGGCATCGTACATAGCTTCTTCGAGAGTCGCTTGCGCCGTCTTTGCCGTGGAGCCGCAGGTATGCGAACCGGTTTCGACCCGCAGCCGGATGGCGCCATCGTTCACCCCCAGCAACTCGACTTCACAGCCCTGCTTGCGCAACTGCGGCCGGACCCGCTCAACGGCTTTCACTACCCGGGTTTCGATGTCCTCGGGATGGAGCCCGTAGAGAATCAGCACGCTGCTCACCAGCGCATCGCGACCCATCCGGTCGATGATGCCCATGCCCGGCTCTCCAGCGTCGGCGACGATATCCAGCGCCTTCTCCAGTGCCGCGCCATGCAGATCCATCAGCGACTGCACCAGGCCCTTGGTGGCGGCGCGCACCGCCGGATCGGCGATGGCTTCTATTTCCTGCACCAACCCGCCGATGCGCTGCATGTCTGCCCGAAAATCTCTGCTGTCGGCCACAAGCCTCCTTGAAAGAACGTTGCTGTCATCCTGAGCGAAGTAGCGGATTCGCTGGCGAATCCGCTACGCAGTCGAAGGACCCCTACTTCATTCCTGCCGCCAACTCCCCGAGGGAAAGTTCCCTGAGGCTGCCAGGGGTCCTTCGACTTCAGCAACCCATTCGCAAAGCGAATGGATTGCCTTCGCTCAGGATGACAAATGCAAAAAATTGGAGTGAGAGCGCAGTTTTGAGATGCCAGATCCCTCCTCTGTGAGCGTATCTGGCAATTCCCAGCTACCACCCTCACTCCCTCGTCCACCATGGTGCGAGTTCAGGGTTGAAGACCGAACATCGGGGAATGGTGCGTCTCCAGCACTTTGCCGTTCCCCAGATACATGTGCACGCCGCAAGGCAGACACGGATCAAAGCTCCTCACCGCGCGCATGATATCGATTCCCTTGAACTTGTCAGGG
The DNA here is from genome assembly GCA_963699935.1 of Terriglobia bacterium. Classification (GTDB taxonomy): domain Bacteria; phylum Acidobacteriota; class Terriglobia; order Terriglobales; family Acidobacteriaceae; genus JAIQFF01. Next base: position 178,053 of record CAVOVU010000002.1, on the reverse strand, counting down.
CCGTTTTCTTCAAAGATCGGCGTATTCTGCACCGCATCCTCGTACGGACCCGGAGTGCCATAGATGTCGCGCGGATTGGCGTTCCAGGGCGTCGGAGGATAGGGATGGTAGTTGGCGATCTTGCCCTCTTTGATCACCACGTGGTGCGAGAGTACGCCGCGGACCGCTTCGTGAAAGCCGCAACCAATGGCTTCTTCGGGCACTTTGAATTCGGTCCATGTCTTGGTGTGTCCGGCATGCAACTCCGCCAGCGCTTTCTCCATGAAATGAAGCGCGGCGCAAGCTGCATAGACCTGGAAGTAGGTCCGGGCGCGGTCGCGTTCGATGGCGTTGCTCCACTTCGGTATCTTCCATTCGAACTCGACCTCGGGCAGCGACGTGGTCTTGGGCAGGTACATCTTCACGCTGCTGCCGGTGGCTTTGATGTATCCGATGTCCACCAGTCCGGCCAGCGCCGTCGCCCACAGTCGAGCGATCGGGCCACCGCCGGTGTCCATGGCCAGATGGTCGCCGGTGCGTTTGTCGAACCAGCGCGGCGACATCACCCAGGTGTACTTGCCGCCAAAGTCGCGCTTCTGCGGCCGCGGAATCGTAGTCTGGTTCCAGGGATGGTTCTTGTCCACCGGATTGCCCAGCGGGTCAGTCTTGACGAAGGTTTGCTGGTTCTTCCACTCGTCGTAGTACGAACTGCCCAGCAGGATGCGAATGTTGAGATTGATGTCCACAAGGTCGGTGGTCACCAGCTTGCCGTCCACCACGATCCCCGGCGTGACGAACATGCCGCGGCCCCAGTTCGTCATGTTCTTGTAGGTGTAATCGCAAACGTCGGGATCATTGAATGATCCCCAGCAAGCCAGCAGCACGCGCCGCCGGCCAACTTCCTCGTAGCCGGGCAAGCGCGTCATAGAAGAAGTCGAACAGGTCGTCATGCAAGGGCACGACCTTCTTCATGAACTCGACATACTTCATCAGCCGAACCAGGTAGTCGGTAAATAGCTGGACGGTGGGAACGGTGCCCACGCCACCCGGGTACAGGGTGGAAGGATGAACGTGGCGCCCTTCCATCAGGCAGAACATCTCACGCGTCATGCGGCTCATGACCAGGGCTTCGCGATAGAAGGCTCCGGTGAACGGATTGAGCGCGGTCATGATGTCGGCAATGGTGCGGTAGCCATGCGCGCTGGCGTGCGGTGCCGCCGTGGATTGAGCCTTGGCCCAGACTTTGGGGTTGGTCTCCTTTACCATCTGCTCGCAGAAATCCACGCCGACCAGATTGTCCTGGAAGATATTGTGATCGAACATATACTCGGCAGCTTCGCCGAGATTGACGATCCACTCCGCGATCGGAGGAGGCTTTACACCAAACGCCATGTTCTGCGCGTAGGTGGCGCAGGTGGCATGGTTGTCGCCGCAGATGCCGCAGATGCGGCTGGTGATGAAGTGCGCGTCGCGCGGGTCTTTCCCCTTCATGAAAATGCTGTAGCCGCGAAAGATGGACGAGGTGCTGTGACACTCGACCACATGCTTGTTCTCAAAGTCGATCTTGGTAAAAATGCCCAGGCTGCCCACGATGCGAGTGATCGGGTCCCAGTTCATTTCCACCAGGTTCCCCTTTTTTCCGGGAACGTCCTTCGTCGGTGCGGTGATAGTGCTCATTCGATCGCTCCTTTGGACTCAGTAGGAATCTTGTCAGTAAGACCGGGGATGGTACCCGGTGGTCAGTTCTGCGCGGGGATGACGCCACTTCGGCTCCTTGTTGGCCGTCGATTGGGTCATCGAACGCAGGGCGCGAATCGCTCGGCCATAGGCGCCGATGGCTGAACTCGAGACTCGGGCGCCCGGCGGTTCATCCATGAAGGGCATGAACTTGTCGGGGAATCCGGGCATGGTGCAGCCGATGCAGATGCCTCCTACGTTTGGACAGCCGCCAATTCCGGCCATCCATCCGCGCTTGGGCACGTTGCAGTTCACTACCGGACCCCAGCATCCCAGTTTCACGATGCATTTCGGCGAACCATACACTTCCGCGAAGTCGCCCTGCTCGTAGTAGCCGGCGCGATCGCAGCCTTCGTGGACCGTCTTGCCGAACAGCCAGGTAGGCCGCAGTTGGTCGTCGAGCGGAATCATGGGCGCCAGTCCGGACACCTGATAAAGAAGATAGAGGACAGTCTCCATGAAGTTGTCCGGCTGCACCGGGCATCCCGGAACATTGACGATGGGCAGGCCAGCTTTCGACTTCCAGTCCCAACCCAGGTAGTCCGCCAGTCCCATGGCGCCCGTGGGATTGCCTTCCATGGCGTGAATGCCGCCGTAGGTGGCGCAGGTTCCGCACGCGATCACTGCCAAGGCCTTGGGAGCGATGCGGTCAATCCACTCATTGGTGGTGATCGGCTGACCAGTCTTGGGATCGGTTCCGAGCCCCGCCCAGTAGCCTTCCTTCTTTATTTTCTCGTTGGGGATCGATCCTTCCACCACAAGTACGAATGGGTCGAGCTGGCCCTTCTCCGCCATGTACCAGAATTTCAGGAAGTCGTCTCCGTTCTCATAGGCCAGAACGGGATTGTGCAGGTGCACCTTGGGAAGGCCGGGAATTGCTCCCAGCAAAACGTCTTCAATACTGGGTTGAGTTGCCGCGGTGACTGAAACCGAGTCTCCGTCACAACCGAGGCCGGCGGTGATCCAGAGAATGTGCACCTCGGCGACCGGCGATGGTTTTTGCGTTTTCCGACCGTACGGAACCGTTTCCGCTGCCATAGCTCGACTCTCCTTTCCCGCCTCGACTGGGAGACGGGAGCTGCCGAATTATTTGGACGATGAGTGAATAGCTGTAACCCTGACCCGGTAGCAGTTTTCCCGAAAATTCAGCGATGAGACCTGGAACGTTGTTGTGACGCCCCTAGCATCAACGAATCAAAAGGCCATCACAAGCGGGAGCCCCACTTATTCGCTTTCATGGGAAGCACTATTTTTTCTATCAGGGTTTCCCTGATACTTGGAGGGTAAATACGTCGGGGAGATTGGTTCATTCCCAAACTGGAAAAGAGAACCGAAGCCGACGGTGCCCCATTCATTTCGCGCCCTCTTGCGAAATGAGTGGGGGAGGGAGCGGTCAGTCACAATTTTGGAAATCTCTCGAAGTCGTTCCCCACTCATTTCGCAAAAGGCGCGAAATGAATGGGGCACCGATGCTTTCCGGTCACATCAGGCCGTCTTTTCATTCATGTTCCACTGGATGGCATGCTGCATGAGTTCGCGCGCGCTGCGCAGAGATAATTTTTCCTTGATGTGCGCCTGATAGGATTCGACCGTTTTTACGCTAAGGTGCAATTCTTCGGCAATCTGCCGGGTGCCGTGACCTTCCCCGATTAAACGGAACACCTCCAGTTCGCGATCGCTCAGGTCGGCGATGGAGGAGTGGCGCAGGGTGCCCGATCCGGTGATGTAGTGTTTCAGCATTTTGTTGGCGATGCGGTCGCTCACGTAAATCTCGCCGCCCAGAATGCGGCGCAGGGCCACCAGCACTTTTTCCGTCGCCTCCTGCTTCATGATGTAACCATTCGCACCCGCCCGCAGGGCGCGTTCCGCGTAGATCGACTCGTCGTGCATGGAGAGGATCAGCACCGGGAGCGTCGGATGCACGTTCCGAATATTCTTAAGCAGGTCGAGCCCATCCGGGCCGTTGAGGGAAATATCCACGATGAGTACATCGGGCCGCGCCGACGACAGCACGTGCATGGCGCCGCTGGCTTCCTCGGCTTCACCGCAAACCACCAGGTCGGCTTCCTGATTGATGAGCAAAGCCAGCCCCTGGCGCACGATGGGATGGTCGTCCACCACCAGGATCCTGCTCTTCCTGGGCGCTGGCTGGTTCTGGGATTTGTAAGTGGCGCTGGTGTCCGTCTTCATGGTTCTTTAGTCCTTGGCTCTTTGATTGACTTGCCGCCTGGAAATTTGACCGGAAAAATACATGTCACCATGGTGCCTCCCGTGGCCAGTCGCTGCATCTCCAGGGACCCGCCAATCACCCGGGCGCGGTAGTTCATCAGATGACGTCCCATGCCCGCGTTGTTGGATGGGATGTCCGCAAAACCCGAGCCGTTGTCGGTAATGGTGAGCGCTCCCTGTTCCTGGTCGGCCGCAAGGCGGATCACGATCTGGCTGCCGTGGCCGTGTTTAATGGCATTGTTGACCGCTTCGCGCGCGATGTAATAAAGGTGCGTGGCCATCGTATCGTCATGAATCAGCACCGGGGTAAAACACTGGAAGCGGCAGGAAACCCCGAACAGATCTTCCACTTCACCCGCCCATTGCTGAAGCGCGGACATGAGCCCCTGCGCGTCGGAGACGACCGGCAGCAGGCCGCGCGCCAGTTCACGCGTCTTATTAATAGCTTCGTTCACCAGCTTCACGATCTTGGCCGCGTCTCCGGCCTCGGGCAGGCTTTTTTCCATGAGCTTCTGTTCCTGCACCTTGCTCATGAAGGCAATGCCGGTCAGATGCTGGCCCAGTCCGTCATGCAGGTCCTGTCCGATGCGTCGCTGTTCCCGGCCGCTGACCTCCAGAATGGTTGTTTCCAGATGTCTGCGTTCGGTGATGTCGATGCCGGTGGCAATAATGTAGGTCAGCGCGCCGTCATTGCCCGGCAGCACCGTGCTCGACCAGGCGATCAGGCGGCGTGAGCCGTCCCGCTTCACCAGGTAGCCCTCATAGTCACTGGGTAACTGGTCGGAGCATAGTTGCTGAAAATCTGATTTGAAACGCTCCACTTCTTCCGGAACCATGAACAGGTCCCAGATTTTCTGGCCTGCCACTTCAGCGAAAGAATATCCGCTGGTCTGTTCGCAAGCCCGGTTGAACCGGATGATTCTGCCTTCGGGATCCAACACCACGACCAGAGCGCCCACAGTGTGGAGGATGGTAGAGACCACGTTCCGCTCTTCCTGCAAAGCCTCCTCAGTGCGCTTGAGGTCGGTAATGTCGAATCCCACGCCATGGATGAACCAGGGCTCGCCGTCGGGCTTGCGAATCATCTTGGCTTCACAATGAAACCAGATCACCCGTCCGTCGCGCGCCACCACGCGATAGGCTGACCGCAGAGGGTTGCCGGTAAGAAACATGTCGGCCGCCTCTGTGCTCCAGCGCTGCTTGTCGTCAGGATGGATGTGGCTGTACCAGCGCACCGGGTCCTCCAGCCATTCTTCTTGCGAGAACCCCAGGGCCGCCTCGATCTGCGGGCTCACGTAGGCCTCGCCAATGCCGCGATCGAGATAGGCCATGAATACGACGGCGGGAATCTGCTCGACCAGGGCGCGATACCTGGCTTCCAGATTGGGAAGCTGAGGATCCGCAGCCGGGGCCGCATCGGGCTCTTCCGGCGGATACACGATGCGCCGGGCAATGCCGGCATTCTGAGTAAAAACTCCCGCTAACTCCTGAAGAATCTCCTCGGCCTGAACAGGATCAAGGTCCGGCTCGGCCAGCGCAACCGGCCGAAGTGTGGGGCGGGCGCCCTCGCCCGCCGCCTTTGACTTTGACTCCGGCATTCCTGGACCTGTTTCCACCATGAACTCCACGGGCGTTGCGGTTGGCAATCCAGCAACAACCACAGCAACGTCACACCAACATCAACCCCAACCCCAAAAGCGTCGGACAGGAGTGTCCGATCCACACCACCCGACCCACACACGCAATCAGCGCGGGCGCTTGCGCCATCCGGGCTCCTTGTTGAGCGATGACTGCGTAAAGCGGCGCAAGGCGTGAATGGCTCGTCCATAAGTCTGGACGGCTGCCGAGGATAAAAGCGAACCCGGCGGCTGGTTCATGAACGGCATGAACTTGTCCGGAAAGCCCGGCATGGTGCAGCCAATGCAGATTCCGCCGATATTCGGACAGCCGCCGATGCCGCCCATCCAGCCTCGCTTGCCCACGTTGCACTGGACCACCGGACCCCAGCATCCCAGCTTGACGATGCACAACGGCGATCCGTATTCGTCGGCAAATTGCGCCTGCTCGTAGTATCCACCGCGATCGCATCCTTCATGCACCGTGCTGCCAAATAACCAGGTGGGACGCAACGCCTCATCCAGGGGAATCATGGGCGCGCGCCCCGCCGCCATATGCAGCAGGTACAGCAGCGTCTCCATGAAATTGTCCGGCTGCACCGGACATCCCGGCACGCATACGATGGGAATATCCGCCTTCGAACGCCACTGCCAGCCCAGGTAATCCGCCAGGCCCATGCAGCCAGTGGGATTGCCTTCCATGGCATGAATGCCGCCGTAGGTGGCGCAGGTCCCGGCCGCAATCACCGCCCAGGCCTTGGGCGCCAGGCGATCGATCCATTCGCAGGTGGTGATGGGCTGGCCGGTTTCAGGGTCGGTGCCGAACGAGGCCCAGTATCCTTCCTCTTTATTGGTTTCGTCCGGAATCGATCCTTCGATCACGAGAATAAAAGGCCCCAGCTTGTCCTGCGCCGCCAGGTGGAAGCGCTGCATGAACTCGTCGCCATTTTCAATTGCGAGGAATGGATTGAGGAAGTTGACTTTGGGAATCCAGGGCAGGGCCCCGGTCACGATGTCTTCGATGCTGGGCTGGGTGGCCGCGGTCATGGCGATGGTGTCGCCGTCGCATCCCAGGCCGGCGGTAATCCACAGGACATCGATTTCGGTAATCGCAGGTTGAGTTCCACGGCGAGCTTCAGCATCCGCCATTTCGAGCTCTCCCTTCGACCTGATGGGCCTTACGAACTACTCTCGGCCCGCAGAGCTACCCATCGAACGGCCATATCTTACCCTAATCCAAATCCAATGGATGGCCGTATAGGCAACGCCGGCGCCTAGTTCGGTCCGGGACGGGCCACGCTTCTATCATATAAATCGATCGCATGCAGACGGATGCGGACGACTTCAGGGTGACTGCCTTTGAAATTAAGGCCCCGGTCGGTCTGGTCCCCGTTCCATATGCGCAGGGCCTGCCAGGAGCCGTTTACGTAGCGGCCCTCTTCGGCGCGGAGAATTTCCAGTTGCTGGTTCTGGCCCTTGCCTTCGGCATCCGCCAGCCGGAAACTGACGCTGGCATCAAATCCGGTGACCAGATATTCCAGTGGGCCAAGTTGGGCGACCATGGCTCGCCCGTGCGAATCCGCGTTCCCGGGCGGCATCTCGCCATCGCGCTGCGGAAAACCGAAGGAAACCACGGCGTCCACGTCGCCGAATTGCAGCGGTGTTCTCACCATACCCTTCTCTTCGATGGCGGTTTGCAGCTTGCCGTCAAAGTTCAATTGCGCGACCTGGCTGGCGATGGGCGCAAAAAGAGCGAAGTCTTCCGACAGCCAGCCGGGTATTTTTTCATCGGAAATGGTCCAGCCGGTGTAGTCCACGCCGAAGGGCGAGAACCCGATGGCGCCATGGCCCAGCGCGTAGAAAAAGTACCGCCCGAAATTATTCTGCATTCCCGTCTCCGGGATGAACAGCGCGTTGTCGTCGCGATGATAGGCGGCGATGATCTCGTGATAGAAACGCATATCGTCGGAGTAGAAGTCAGGTGCCAGAAGATCGATGGCAGGAGCCGCCGCCTTCCATATATTGATGTTGTCCTGCTGCGGCCCGCCGCTGGGATACTCCTGTCCCGGGCTGGCGCGGTCGCGGTCCTCGAGAGCGTGCACCGGGTACTTGATCCACACATTGCAATACATGGGCAGGGGATATTCGGCTTTGCCGGCGCGCGCCACTTCGTTGATGTAGTGGGCGACGGAGTAAGCGGCAAAACTCTCGTCCGCGTTGGGGCCAAAAACCTGGGACCAGTTGCCACTGCCTGCATGCAGCGCGCTGGTCAGCGCCGGCGGAACCGCGCCGGCAAATTCTTTTTGCGCCGCCGGTGAGTAGTCACGCACGGTCCCGATCGAGCCGGACTCATTTTCCACCTGGATCATGATGACGGTGCCCTGCGCGCCATCCGCTTCGCGGAGGTGGCGCATGAGAGCGGCGAAGGCGTGTTTATCGGCCTCGAGATTGTTGGCGGAACTGGCGGAAAGAACCGGAAGCACTTTCCCGTAGGCGCTCAACGCCCGCGGATACCGTTTCGTGTCGTTCTTCATCCACTCCGGAATGTAATGCGCCTGCCCATTCTTCCAGGTGCCGAACCAGAGCAGCACCAGACGCAGATGGTGCTCGCGAGCTCCGGCAAGCAACGCATCCACATTGGAAAAATCGAATTTGCCGGGCTGGGGCTCCATCTGCTCCCAGTAAACCGGGGCTTCCACCGTATTGACGTGCATGGCTTCGAGCGCCGGCCAGACGCTGGGCAATGTGGCAGGCCAGGCGCTGGAATTGTTGATCTGTGCCGCCAGAACGAGGAAGGGTTTGCCATCCACGACCAGGGCGAAACGTCCATTCTTCTGCTCCAGGCGTGGCGTATCAGCCGCAATCAGAAGTGTAGGCAGGATGCACAGCCCTGCGAGGAATGCCTTGATGGACGCCAGTCTCATGTTCCCTCCCGTTAGTTCGCCACCGGTTCGTGCCGAACTTTACTACGCCATCCGGCTCGTGTAAATCGCCGCCCTTATTCGGTAGCTGATCTTTCTCCTTGCCAGCAGGCGTCATCCTGAACGCTTTCAGGCCGTGAAGGATCCGGCGTGAAGCAGAGACCCCCTTCGCCCCTGCGTTACAGCCGCTTCACACCGGATCGATGGAATGGATTGGCTTCCAATTGAGCCACCACCCGTTACTCGGAGATGGAGCAAAGAGTCCAGGGAGCAAAGGGGCCATGGCTTGTGGCGGACAAATCGGCCGTGCGCGGGATTTGATCACGGGTGTAGCCTTCGTACCTCAGTGAACTGGGACGGCCTCTTCCCGTGGGCGAGGCCGCCGGTTTGCGTGAGTACTCAGCCCCGCTTCATAAAGAAACGAACTGCCAGGATAACGATGGCAGCCACCACCACGATTTCAACGATACTTGTCAGGGTCATGATTTCCCTCCAAACGGCAGGCTAGTCATGACAGGGGGCGTCATCCGTGTCAAGTGCATAATCGGCTAGGGGTGTGGGCAGGCTTTGTGGCCGCCCTGTCCAGCCAGGAGGCGCCGGGGCCCTCGACATGGTCCCCCAGGGCGATTGGCACTGTGATTCCGCACCTCTATTTCGTAGCTGGCTTAAAGACCACCGTGTTGCGCTCGTCGCTGGCGATGATTCGGTAGAATTTTTTCAGCTCTTCCGCTTTGCTTACGGGCACGCTCAGCTCTTTGACTTCGAAGGTACGGTCATAGCGAATGGCATTCCCCGACACGGCCGTCTTCGAGTGGTAGCTGGCAAAACTGAAATCCACATCGACCGGAGGAGGCAGGTCGTCCACCTCGTAGCCTGGAGGCAGCGTGATTTCGAAGGTGTCGGTGTCCTGGGCGGGGCCTTCGAATTCGATGGAGAAGTTGCGCGGCTCCCTGGTTTCCAGCAAGGCGCTGGATTTGGATCCGATCACTCGCGGCCGCACCAGCAGCAGGTTGCCCGCATTTTTGGCGTAGTTCGCGGCTTCGAAGGAGTAGTCGAAACCGAAGGGCAGGTCGGTCTGATTCAGATTCACCACGCTGGCATGAGTGATCTCGAAGGTCGAAATCGAGCTGGCCAGCAGGCCCTCGATGGGCTTGATGCGGTCAATATCCTTGGTGGTGGTGCGCAGCGCCCACCGTTGTGACCAGGCGCGATCGCCGATCCGTACCTCCTTGACCTCACCCTTCAGTGTGCCGTTGCCATCGAGCGAAAGTTTGGCGGTGCGCTGAATGCCGTTCATCGCCGCCGGCTGTTTGGGCACCTCAACCAGTTCGCCGCCGTCCGGAGTCACCAGCAGGCCGTAATTGTCCTGAAGGTATCCGCCGATCTGACCGAAGGGCGTCAGTTCGTTGGTCGGATCGAAGAACAAAAGTTTCCCCAGCCGGGGATGTTGCAGCGTGGCGATCAGCAGCGGGTTGGTCAGTCCATCGGGCAATTTGATGGCGAGAATCACGTGATCGAACCCGCCCGCGTGTGCCGGCATGTCGGGCGTTACCGAGCCCCGCTCCGAGTTGATCACAACATAGTACGAATCCACGCCAATCTCATGCAGCATGGAAGCCATCAGCGTGGCCTTGTCCTTGCAGTCTCCGTAACGGTGCGAAAACACATCGCTGGCGGGATGGGGCTGGAAGCCGCCAATGCCCAACTCGATCGCGACGTAGCGAATGTCGTGCTGCACAAACTGCGCGATCGCCATCATTTTGGCCAGGAGCGTGCCCGACGCGGTGAGTGCCGCCACCCTCTGCTTTATGTCGGCGGAGGCGTCGAGGCGGCCGCTGGTGAGATTCCGGTACCAGTTTCCCATCTGCTGCCAGCTGGCAAATCCATTCGCGGCCGCGCCGCCAGGGGGAAAGAACGATACGATCATCTGGCCCGCCACTCCCTCCAGCGGCGGCATCTCGTCTTCCTTCCGGATGCCCTTCACATCGCTGACTACCCACTGCCACTGATTACTTCCCGGCGACGCAGGCTTGCTTTCCGGGTAGTTGAGCCATGACGCCTTGTACTCCCAGCCGGGAGGAAGCTGCAAAGAGTAATGGCTTTCCCGAACCGGGGGCTCTGACTGGAAACTCCAGATGTCCTGCAAAACCAGAGGCTGTTCTTCCTTTTCGTACTCATACCCGATGATGTTGCCCGGATCAGGCGCCGGTATGCGCAGCAGCTTGTCCTTTACGTCAGAAACCAGTTCGCTGCCCTCGACCTTGGGCAGAGAGACTTCCACGGCATCCTTGTCTTTGACCTCGTAGTCCTTGCCCTGGGCGGGGATGCACCAGCCATGCAGGCTGGTGATCTTCTGGTGGGGATTGAAGGAGACTGCAACCACGCCGTAATCGCGGCCGCCCGGGCGCAGAATCTTGTACGCGACCCGCATCGTCTTTTTGATCTTGTCGGCGGAGAGGACGGTGACCGTCTTTTCCGAATACAGCAACACGGCGTCTGTTTTTTCATCGTGGGCAGGCAGCGGCGCGTTGACCAGCGCGTGCATCCACTGCGGCGCATCGCCACCAGCCGCGGCCGGAGACACACAGGCCAGCAGGCAGGCAGCAACCCGCAGAAAAACCCGCGCGATTTTCCGGCTAGTTGGCAGCGCTCGCCGTTCCTGGTTGCAAGACGATCTGTTCCTCATCGCTGGTTCGAACCACCTGAAAGAAATTTCGCAGCGCGCCGTAATACTTCGTGTCCAGGAGGAGAAAATCCACGTTCAAGTTCCGGGTCAGGTGCAGCGTGTTCCTGGAGTTCTCCACTTGCAGGGAGTACACGATTACGTGGGCATCCTGCTTCTGCGCCGCCGGCAGGCTGCTCACTTGCCACCCGCTGGGCAGCTCGATGGTGATGTCATCGTGTTTTTCGAAGGGAAAATCAAAATAGATGGGGTGGACCCGATTGGCGTGATCGAATACGTGCTTCTCCGTGCCGCTGAAGAGCCCGACGGGAACCAGCGCCCGGCGTCCCGCCCCTGCCACCCAGCCCGGGACCTTCAAACTAAATTCTGCCGTGAGCGAGGACTCGGAACTTTTCCACTCCGGCTGGTTCGTCAGTTCCACTTCGACGGCCGCCGGGACGTACTCCTGCACCTGGTCTTCGAGAAATTTCTTGCGATTGGTTTCATCTTCGTTGCGCATTTCGACACGCCGTCGCGTGGCTTCCAGCCCGGTAAAGGTAACCGTCAGCTTCCCTTCCAGATCGCCCGTGTCCGAAAGCTTTCAGATTCGCCTTGCGCTCGATGCGCGACGCAGCGCTCTCCGGAAGCGTGGTCTGGACCCAACTTCCGCCGTCCTTATCCAGCCGCAATCCCGGCACGTTGGTCTCCGGCCAGGTGAGCAGCCCGAACGGGGTAAACGCCGCCCCCGGATCGCAATAGATGTCCTTGCCATTGAGCTTTACCAGCACAACATTGGCGTCCAGCTTGGAGCGGTCCATCATCTTGGGCTGGAAGAAATAGTTGCTCCGGTCCGCCACCCACACCCCGTAGGCTTCGAATCCCGCCGCCCGAACCAGTGCGAGATAAAGCCAGGTAAGCTGTACCCCGTCCGCGTAGCCTCGCTTCCATGCCTCTTCGACGTTGCCCGGGCTTTTCTCCTTTTCACGCTTCTGCTCCTGCTCCGTCTTGCTGACTTCGTAGGAAGTGTTGCGCAATTGCTGCACCCGGGCGTAAATCTTCTGCAATTTCACGTCCGGTGGATCGGTGGGCGAAACAATCTGGGCCACCGCCTGCTCCATGGCCTTGCGCTTGCCCACGAAATTTTCCAGCTGATCGTTAAGGCTCTTGCCGGTCTTCTTCCAGAACACCGCCGAATCGCGCTCGAACTGATCTTCGCTATAGACAAAGTCCACACGCGACTTCAGCTCGTTCTCCGGCGGCATAAAGTCTTCCGTCTGGAAGGCGGGGATATTGCTGGCCTCCAGCCGGACCACATGATCTCCACCCTCCGCCGGCGGGACCGTGCCCGGAGGCAGACCCTGCCAGCTCCAGCGCACGCCCATGGTGCCGTAGTCGGAGTGGTAGGGCTTGAGGGAGAATCTGGCGCTCTTGGTGAACAGCTCGTCGCTGAGAATCCAGTGCGAGTCGAAAACAAAATCTTCAGCCAGGTCGAGGGTGTAGTAGTACTCAATGACGCTGCCTACCTGAACCTCGGGCAGAGTAAAAGTCTTTGCCAGGTACTTGAGTCCTTTGGCCTTGGCAATCGATTTGTCAAACACCTTTCCGTCGAAATCGGCGATGGAGCCGTCGGGCCGGATGGTCCGGGCCCGGATAGCCCCGACGTTGCCCCGGCCCTTGAAATACGGGATTTCGATGTCGGCGTACTTCCGCCCTTCTTCGGTCAGTATCTTGATGCGGAAATAATCGTTCTCGTGGGCGGTGCGACCGGTATCGTCCCGGTCCACCTGGCGGAACAGAATGATGGCTGCCGCGCCTGGCGCCAGGGCTCCCCGGTCATCTTCAGTTCTTCGGGTGAAACGGGCTGGAATCCAGCGCTCACTGCCGGCGAGCGCAAGGACGCGACCACCAGCACAATCAAAAAGGTAAACAAAGCAATTGCAAGCAGGCGACGAAGAGACACGGTAAACATCCTTCGAGCTGTTCCAGCTCAACCTAGACCGTCTCGGCCAGGGACGACCTACGGCACGCGACAATATAAGTGAGCGGTCACGGGGTCAAGAGAAACCTGCATTTGGGTATCCGCCGAGCAACCCTGCGTCGCTTTTCCGTCCGGCGGGGGCCAAAGGTGAAAGATATTGCAGTAATTCCTATCCGAATGGATAGTCTTGGGCACCATTGAAGACTTCGAGGGATGCGCAATTCCCTTATCTGTCCTCCTGAGCGGAGCGATAGGTTCCGCTCGCGAAACCTCTCGCGGAGTCGAAGGACCTCTATTAGCGGATGAATCTCCGGCCAAGTAGGGGTCCCTCGACTTGCTCTCACCGCGCAAGCGCGGCTCGAGCCGCGCTCGGGATGACACTTTTTTTAAGGAATGCCGAACTTAATGACGATTTATGACGATCGCGGCTTCAACTCTCCGACAATGAACCAGTAAGCCAGCAATCCCGTCAGAAGAACGATTACGCCCAGTTCAAAGCCCGGAACATACGAGCCATTTCGCTTGATCAGAAATCCCACCGCCAGCGGTGCGACGATTCCGGCGAGGTTGCCGGCAAAATTTTCCGCTCCAGTCCAGATTCCGACTCTTTCGAATGGAGCGCAGCATTGCAGAATCACCAGCAGATTGCCGGTGGCCAGTCCGACCAGCGAGGCCCCGATCAGGCAACCGATCGCCATTGGCGTAGTCGAGGTTCGCATCGCGGCGATCAGTAACAGGCCCATGAAGAATGCCACGGTCACGATGCCTTTCCGTGTCCGGGTTTCATCCCAGCCGCGGCGGATCAGGATATCGGCCAACCATCCTCCCAGCGGTTCGGATATTCCGAAGGTAAAGAACGCCAGTGAAGCATAGAAGCCGGCCTGCACGATGCTGAGGTGGCGAACGGTCACCAGGTAGTCGGGCAGCCAGGTGACCAGCACATACCAGTAATAGTCAAAGCAAAAAAATCCCAGGCAGATGCCCAGCAGGTTGCGATCAAGCAATGTGCTCCACTGCATCCTGGGGCGCACCACGGGCGGCGATGAGGCCACGGCCCGTTCCGCCGCGCGCATGCGGCGGGGAAAGACCAGGAGCCAGGGAACAATCCAGAGCAGACCTGCAAATCCTAAAAGAAGGAAAGTGTGACGCCATCCATGACGCACCAAAAGCCACGGAACCAGGATGCCTTCGAGCACGAGCCCGGTGCGCGTGCCAAAATCAAATAGTCCCGACGGCAGCCCGCGCTCTTCAGGCGGGAACAGCACGCTGACGATTTTTGTTCCACCGGGAAGGTAGATGGATTCTCCGACGCCGAGAAGAATACGGAACCCAATGAGGACCGCGAGGCTTTCCGCCAGGCCGGTGAGTCCCTGCGCCAGCGACCAGAGGGCGAAGGCCCCGGCATAGAGCCAGCGCAAATTGAAGCGGTCGGCGCACCAGCCAATCGGAATCTGCATGAGCGCGTACGACCAGAAAAAGGAAGACAGCAGCAGGCCCTTGGTTTCCGGGGTCAGATGGAAATCCCGGGAAATCAGCGGCAGAGCGAAGGAGATCGCAGCCCGGTCGAGATAGTTGATCAGCGACGCGGTAAAAAGCAGGCCGACGATGCCCCAGCGGCGCTGCTTGGAAACGTTCGTCAGGTCCATCCCAGAGTCCTTTCCCGCGCGCGTGCAGAGTCTTCGCCGCCTGGGCAGCATAGCCTAATTCGCGGCGTCCCCGCGAGCAACCACGCGTGACGAATCGCGGGCTTTCGGGCGATAATCTCCCACTGCCGTTGAATCCTGTAACTGGTACGGAAAGGCTGCGATGGCTCGCATCAGCTCAGTCTCGGTTTGTGTAGTTCGTGTGCCGCTCGACCGGGTCACGTCATTCGCCACCCGCACTGTAAGAGCGCGAGAATACTGCCTGGTGAAAGTCCGGTCAACGGATGGCGCCGAGGGCATTGGGTTCTGTTATGCCGGCACTGCCGGGGGAAACATCGCCCGGGTTGCGATCGAAGAGCTCTTCGCCCCCATGCTGCTGGGCCAGGAGAGCCATCGCGTGGAAGGATTGTGGGAGGAGATGTATCGCGAAACTATCCTCCACGGACGCGCCGGCACCGTGATGCGTGCGCTCAGCATCCTCGACGTCGCCTTGTGGGACTTGAACGCGCGGGCCGCAGGATTGCCGTTATATCGCCATCTGGGCTGCTGGACGACGGAGAAAGTGCCAGCCTACGCCAGTGGCGGATACTATCTGGAAGGCAAGACTCCGCGTAACTTGGGCGAGGAACTGGGCGGCTATGTGCGCCAGGGATTCCGCGCCGTCAAAATGAAGGCTGGACGTCTCTCGCCCGCGCAGGAGGAAGAGCGAGTCCGCGCCGCCCGGGAAGCGATTGGCCCCGATGTGCTCCTGATGCTGGATGTAAACAACGCCTGGGCCGACCTGCCCACGGCGCTGCTCTACTGCAAGCGCTTTGAGAAGTACGATATCTATTGGGTCGAGGAGCCTTTCAGTCCCGACGACATTGAGAATCACGCCCGGCTGGCTTCGTCCATCGGCATCACGGTGGCAACCGGCGAAATTGAGGCTGGGCGGTGGCGCTTCCGGGAGATTCTGGAGAAGCGCGCAGCCGAAATCCTGCAGGCGGACGCGGCCGTCTGCGGCGGAATCTCCGAGTGGCGCCGGATCGCGCAGACGGCGGCCAGTTACGACGTGACTATATGTCCGCACTGGCTGCACGATCTGCATGTGCACCTGGTGGCGTCCGCGCCCAACGCGCGCTATGTCGAGTTTTTCCCCGACGACCAGGTCTTGAATTTTCGCAAGCTGATCAACCGTCAGTTGGAAGTCCGCGATGGCGACTTATTGTTGCCTCAGACCCCTGGTCTGGGCTTTGAATTCGACGAAAAGGCTGTCGCGAAATATGCCTTGAACCAGGCGCAACCCTGGACCGAGATCAAATAGTTCCCGAACCGCTGAAAGGCAAGCATCACCTGCCAGTGGTAAACTGCGCGTATGGCTACCAGAAAGAAACCCAGGAAGAAGCAGGCGAAGCGGAAGAAGGCAGCGCCGAAGAAGAAGCTGGCCAGGAAAAAGCTGGCGAAGAAGAAGGCTCCTGCGAAAAAAGCAGCGAAGAGAAAGAGCGCAGGCAAGGCCGCAACCGCCCGGAAAAAGAAGGCTGCATCCAGGAAGAAGCCCCGGCGCAAAAGCGAACGCTCCTATCCCGTAACCTTCCAGCGGAGAGCTTCGGGCTCAGCCGGTCAATCGGGAGACTTGCAGGGATTATCCAGAGTCGAGGATGTGGACTCCGAGAGTGTGAACGAACTGATCGAAGAGGGAAATGCGTTCGAGGCTGACGTGGTGCAGGGCGTCACCGACGCCGGAAACGCCGACGAAGAAGAAGTCCACACCCACGAAGTGCCGGAGGATGACGTCCCCGGCGAATATCTGGACAAAGATTAGTCAGTCCACCTGGGTGATTTTCAGGCCTGCCGGAACCATGGGCAGCGAGCGCAGACGCACTCCCGTCGCGTCGAAAATCGCGTTGCCGATCGCCGGAGCCAGTCCCACAATCGGGCACTCGCCCGCACCCGCCGACGGAAGGTCCTTGCGATCGAGCAGGACGGTCTCAAGCACGGGCACATCGCTGAAGCGCGGCACGCGATATCGCGACAAACGTCCGTTCAGAACGCGGCCGTTTTCAAATTCAATGGCCTCAAAAAGCGCGCCGCCCAGCCCCATGATGTTCGAGCCTTCAATCTGATTGCGCAGGTTGTCAGGGTTGACGATCGCTCCGCACTCGAAGGCCGTGACCACCCGCACCACTTTCACCTTGCCGGACTTCCGGTCCACCGCAACTTCAGCACAGGTCGCAACGTTCCCCAGCTTTTCGTATCCTCCGCCCATGCCGAAACCCTGGCCGGCAGCAGATTTTGCCCGTCCCCATCCGAATTTCTGGGCGGCCGCCTCGAACACTGCCCGCAGGCGTTCGTTTTTCAGGTTCTTCAGCCGAAACTCGAGCGGATCCATTTTTATCGAATGGGCCAGCTCGTCCATGAACGATTCGCGAGCGAAGTGATTGGCCGTGGCGGCCAGCGCGCGATACGAGCCCTGCCGCAAGGGCGAGCGGGTGCGATGAAAGCGGATACTCTGGTTCGGGATTTCATAGAAACGTTTTTATGCCCGCCGTCCCCGAATTGTAGTTATGGAATTCCCACGCGGTTAACCCGCCATCTTTTTGGACCCCGCCGGTCACCTCCATCACTCCCGCGGGACGAAAGTACGCCCAGGTAAATTCCTCCTCGCGGGTCCACACCAGTTTCACCGGGCGCTTCGCTGCCCGCGCCAGTCGCGCCGCCTCAATGGCCGCTTCCCCGGTATGCTTGCCGCCGTAAGCTGAACCCGTGTCCGGCATCAGCACGCGGATTTTGTCTTCGGGAATGCGGAAGGCCTCGGCAAGTTCACCGCGGACACCGAATGGCCGTTGCGTGCCCGTCCACACAGTCAACTCGTCGCCGGCTCCATTGCGCTACCGCAACGCGGGGCTCGAGTGGAACGTGGGCGATGTAGGAAACGGTGTAGGTCTGTTGTAAGTGATGATCGGCAGCCGGCCAAGCTTGCTCCACCGAACCCGAGTTGAAAACCGTTTCTTCAGGATCGCTTCCGTCCGGCGTCTTCTTCAGGTAGTCGAACAATTCTTTGTTTGAAGGTTGCGGCTCCGACTTCCATTCCGCTTTGATGGCGGTCAACGCACGAGATGCGGTTTCGACGGTCGGGGCGGTCACGCCCACAAAATTGCCATCGCGAACCACGGTCACACCGGCGATCAGCTCGGCCTCCTTTGTGTCGAGCGACGCCAGGGACGCTTCAAAGGCCGCCGGTCGCAAAATTTTCCCGTGCAGCATGTCGGGCAACTTCTGGTCCGACGGATAGCGGTGCTTGCCCGTAACAACATCCCGACCATCCACCCGGGGCAGGGATTGACCTGCGACCGTCCACTGCGCAGCAGGAACGAGCGGATCTTCTACCGGAACCGTTTCCGAGAGTTGCTGCCCTTTCGCAAGCGCAGCATATTCGAGAGAGCGTTTCGTCGCTGGGTCGGTAACCCTGCCGTCAGCGGCGACCAGGTGCTGCCGATCCACTTTCCATTGCGCCGCCGCCAAGACCGATCAGCACCTCCCGGGCGGCCGCGGCAACTTTCCTGAGCTGCAGATTCATGGTCGGGGTGGTGCGGCTGCCAAACGTTCCCATATCAAAAGGAGTGAGCTTGGTGTCGCCCATGACCATTTCAATCTGGCTGGTCGAGACGCGCAGTTCTTCTGCAACCGCCTGAGTCAGGGATGTGCGGATGTTCTGCCCCACCTCCACTTTTCCGGTGAAGGCGGTGACGCGTCCATCCTCGCCGATGTGCATCCAGGCCCCGATCTCCGCGGGAAGGGCGTCGCCCCGAAACCGGCCGCCCGATTCCTGCGCCATCGCGGCGTCTTTCAAAACGCACACCACCAGAATGCCGGCGCCGAGAAACTTGAAGAAGCCGCGCCGGTCCACTTCGAAGCGATAGGAAGGCGGCGAGGCCAGTTCGTAGCGTTCTGGTTCGAGAGCGTGGGAAGACTTCACACTTGCGCTCATCGCCCTGGCTCCTTCGCCGCGCCTGAATCTCTGAGAGCTTTTGCCCCTTTCGCGATCGCGGCCACAATGCGCGGGTAGGTGCCGCAACGGCAAACATTACCTTCCATGTATTCGACAATCTCAGCTTCGGAAGGATTCGGCTTCGTTTTCAAAAGCGCCACCGCGGTCATGATCATGCCGGAGGTGCAGTAGGCGCACTGCATGGCGGCTTCGTCGAGAAAGGCCTGCTGCAGCGGATGCAGGCGGTCCCCGATGGCCAGACCTTCAATGGTGGTGATTTTCTTCTCGCCTACGGCGCCAACGGGAGTAATGCACGACCGGCGCCACTGGCCATCGATCAGGACGGTACAGGCTCCGCACGCGCCTTCACCGCAACCATACTTGGTGCCGGTAAGATCCAATTGGTCACGAAGCACGCTCAGCAGGCTGACTTTCTCGTCTGGCTCGATGGTGTGAACGCTGCCGTTCACATTTAATCGGGAAATATTGGCCATTTTCGGACCTCGCTATGGCAAAGCCCTCGCTTGCCGTTAACCACGGGATGATGGTCCCAGAATAGACGAGCACGAATTGAGAATCAAAGCCCTAAGCGCGTGCTTTGCCGAACAAAAAAAGGGCACGAGCCGAAGCCGTGCCCTCAAGCAACTGAGTCACCCGATACTCAGAAAGAAAACTTCAGCGCGAACTGCCCGATGCGAGGATCGCGGGCGCTGGTGACCTGGCCAAAATTGCTGCCGACCACGTCGCCATCAGGGTTCTCGAACTGAGCATGATTGAACATATTGAAGACTTCGGCGCGAAACTCTATTGCCATTCTCTCGCCGATCATAGTGTTCTTGCGCAGTGCCATGTCCCAGTTGTTGAATCCCGGGCCGTGGAAGAAGCGCCGGTTGGCATTGCCCAGGACTCCGATAGTCTCCGGAGAGAACGGAGAAGGATCGAAGAGCTGGTTCCCCGGACCGCGCGGGTCGAAGTAGTGGATCGACTGGCCGTTATAGTTTGGAACATCCGCGCCGTTGCAGCCGCAAAGGGAGGCATCGTCGCTCTCACTCAGAGTAATTGGGAAACCTGTGGCAAAGCGCGTGATACCGGAGACACTCCAACCGCCCAATGCCTTTCCCTTGAACCCGTGGTCGTTCCTGAAGAATGGCAACTCATACCCGTAGCTGAAGACAAAGTTGTGGGTGATGTCGAACTGCGAAAGCGCACGGCTGTTGTTGGGATTGTAAGGGTTGATCGGGTCGCTGAAGCCCGAGGAGTTGTCGAGCGACTTGGACCAGGTGTAGGCGGCCAGGAAGCGGAAGTCTCCAATCTTCTTTTCCAGGCTGGTCTGCAATGAGTTGTAGTTGGAATTGGCCACCGTGGCTTCCCAGGAATTGCTGGAGAAATCAAGTTGCCCATTGGCCAATTCACGGCCGGAGGTCACGGAATAGGGACGCGTTCCATTGACGGCGGTGCCGTTGGTGAGATTGTAAATCTGGTCTTCTCCGAACGGACCGCATTCTCCGCCAGGCGCAATCAGGGGTGGGGCGACCCCCAGACATTTGGACGCAATGCCTGGATTCGCCTCGATCTGGGAAAACAGATGACGGCCCCACGATGCTACATAGCCCATCGAAAGGACAGCGCTCTTGCCCAGCTCGCGCTGGATGGTGAAGTTAAAGTGCTCCGCATAAGGCAGCTTGTTGGTAGGCTTAAAGGTAGGTGAACCTGAAACCGGCAGATATATCGGCCAGATTCCCGTGGCTCCCGCGGGCGGAATTGTAAACGGGAAGCGGTTTCCCACCGGACTTGGCGGCGTAGTGCGGTTCTTGTAGGGCTCCTCCAGGTAAACCGGCACCGGGCTGACGTAAAACAATCCGAAGGGCGCGTCGCCGACTTCAACGAAAAGACTCTGGTCCTGGATGGCAGTGTAGTAAAGGCCGCCGCCGATGCGGATGCTGGTCTTGCCAGGTCCACCAAAGATCTTCCCCGCGATTCCCTCGGTGGCCGACGGTGAATAGGCAATTCCCAGCCGTGGAGCGAAGCGGTCATATTGCGTGGGTGCCAGCGTGCTCGGTATGCCCGGGTCGCCGGGGAAGACAAATCCCGTCGGTGAATCCGGATAAATCTTGGACTGCACCCCGGGCACGAAGGTCTGGATTCTGTTCTGCGTATCGTAGAAGGGCTGGCTAACATCCCAGCGCAGTCCGTAGTTGATGGTGAGGTCTGACCTGACCTTGTATGCGTCCTGGGCATACAGTGCGAAATACTTGGTGCGGGAATCCAGCAGTTGGTGGCTGGTCTGGTTGAACAAGTCGGGCGCGCCCAGCAGATAGTCGGCAAAGTCGTTGCCGGTTTCGCCCCCGTCGAACTCAAACCATCCGTTGGAGGTGTAAGTGTTGCGCTCGTTGATCTGAATGTAGCGGATATCGCCACCGAACTTGAGGGTGTGCTTTCCCAGCACCTTGGAGAAATTGTCGGTGATCTGATAGGTGTTGTTGTACTGGCCGGTGGTGCCGTCCGGCAGGCCGAAGGACATTCCCAGCTGGCCAAACGAAATCGGCGCAACCCCCTCGGTGTCGGGGTTCACGGGATTGATTCCCAGCCCGCCCTCGACATAGCCAAAGTCCGTGATCGGGCCCAGCCCGCCCACCGGTTTGTTCTTCAGGAAGGCAAACCGGGTGTAGTTAAGGTGCAGTTCGTTGACTGTAGTGGGGTTTATGACGGCTGTATTGCTCACGCTGATCAACTGGCCGCGAGAGTCTGTGACTGCGGAAAATCCCGGCACATTGGAGGTGAATGCAGGATAGGGGTTCAGAAAGCTGCTGTCATCGAAGTGCCAGTAAACTGACCAGTTGCCGAATTTGTTGATATCAACCTTGACCCCGAACTTGTCGTCTCTCACATTCGTTTTTTCGGCTGTGGTGGAGAAGTTGGGCGATCCGTCAGAGACCCCCGTTGGAGTTGGGATGAACTTCATCGTTTTCACGGCCACCGGAGACCAGGCAGCCTGAGGAATTACCGGCCCGGCCGCGCCCGGAAAGACGCAGGCCGCCGTAGTAACACAGCCGTCGAACCAGTATTGCTCGCCTGGAGTGACCGTATAGCCCAGCCGGTTGGTCAAGGTGGCGGCAAAGTTTGTTGGGCTGTTGTCGCCGCGAACCGCTCCGGTAAAGTCCGCGTATTGAGTTGTCGAGAGGTCGGAGAAATCGCCCGTCCGCTCGAGCAGCGACGGCACGCTAATCAGGCCCGAGGAAAGCCCCCGTATTTCGCGTGTGCCCTGGTAGTCGCCAAAGAAGAAGACCTTGTTTTTAACTATCGGGGCACCGACGGTGCCTCCAAACTGGTTGCGCTTGAACACGCCTCGTTCCTGATCGAAGTAATTTCTCGAGTCCAGTTTCTCGTTGCGCAGAAATTCATAGACAGAGCCGTGAATCTCGTTGGTGCCGCTCTTGGTGACGACGTTCACAATCGCACCCGAGAAGCGGCCGTACTCAGCATTAAAAGAGTTGGTCAGAAGGCGGAACTCTTCGATGGAGTCGAGGGTGGGAACGATGGAAGCGCCGTTCTGCACGCTCTCTTCGACGTCGCCGCCGTTCACCATGAACGAGTTGGAAGTCTCGCGCTGCCCGTTAACCGACACCTGTCCGGTGTTCTGATTGCCGGAAACGAACCGGTCGTGGTCGGAGGCGCCCGAGGAAACCGGGATGACGCCGGCCTGCAAGCCCAGCAAGTCGATGTAGCTGCGGCCATTCAGCGGAATGCCGGTCATCTTCTTGCCCTCGATGACGTCACCCAGCTGCGTGCTGCTGGTGTCCACCTGGGTCGTGGAAGTAGAGACGTCCACGGTCTGGTTGACTGCGCCGACTACCAGGACGAAGTCGGCCCGGTACTTCTGGTTGACCAGGAGCGTGATGCCGGTTTGAACCGACTTGCGGAACCCCTGGGCCTCGACTTCCAGCACATACTTTTCGCCCACCGGAACGCTCAGGAACTGGTAGTTTCCGGAGGTGTCCGTCTGATTGCGGCGTTCCAACCCAGTGTCCGGATTCTTAAGGGTCACGGTTGCATTGGGCACGATGGCGCCGGATAGGGTCGGTCACGGTACCCTGGATTCCAGCGGTGACTTCAGCATGCAGCACGGAACTGCTCAACAGGACCACAGCTGCCAAAAAAGCAAAAGCTTTGCGTGATGAGAAAAACACAAAGCACCTCCCGCAGGCGGGTTTGGAGTGGAAAGGCTGTCGGCTGACGCAGCCAAATTACAGGCCAGCAAGATGCGTAGTCAAGATATAATTGGCCGTATTTTATCGATTTAATCGATTTAGTTGGCACTCTTGAGGCAGGTGTGTGATTTTGGGCATTTCCCGCGCTCGGGCCGATCATTGGCACAAGTTTGCAGACTGTTTGGTCACCGGCCTGCTGTCCGCCGCCTTCTTTTTCCCGGCCGCCATCAGCTATGCGACAGAATCGCAATCGGCGGCACCCCCCGTCTCCCGGGCCCAGCCCTACTTCGCATCTGCACAGAAGGCACTCGCAGCGGGCGATTCCGTCACCGCCCTTGAAAAGCTGCACCAGGCCGTCCAGGCCGATCCCAAATTCGCCCCCGCCTACCTCCTGCTCGGTCTCACCGAATTCCGCCTGGGCCACACCACAACGGCCATCGAGCACTACCAGCGCGCCCTTGAATTGCAGCCGCGCTCCTTTTCGGGCCACTACAACCTCGCGCTGGCATATCTGCGGGACCACCGCCTCGAGGAGGGGCGCGCCCAGCTGGAGCAGGCCGTGAAACTGAATCCCGACCAGGCCGACGCCGCCTACGATCTCGGAGTTGTGCTTCTCGAACTGAAGCAGCCCGCCGCCGCCCTGCCGCACTTGATCCAGGCCAGAAGGCTGAATCCACGCCGACCCGATGTGGCCTTCAATATTGTCCGGGCCGAACTCGAAGCCGGCCGGGCCGCCGAGGCGCGGACCGAGGCGCAAGCGGCCGCCAAACATCTCAGCGCTGATTTCCAGTGGAACGCCGCCCTCGGCCAGCTTTTCCTCAGGAATGCTCAACCCGGTGATGCCGCGATTTACCTCCGCTCCGCCAACCTCCTCCGTCCTGAAGATATCGAGATTCGTCACCAGCTTGCTTTGGCGTATCTTGCATCCGGCAGAGCGACGCAGGTCCTGGAGCTGATCGCGCAAGCGAAAACCGCAGACGATCATTACTTGCGGGGAAGCGCATTCTATCTCGAGCACCGCTTTCCCGAGGCTGACCAGGAATCCGAGCAGGCGCTGGCCCTGGCGCCCGACAATCCGCAAATCCTGGTCCTGCGTACTCGCATCCTGCAACGCGCGGGGCAGCAGGAGGCGGCTGTCGAGCTTGCGCAGAAGGCGATTGCCCAGGCCCCGCAGTGGGATGAACCTCATTATCTGGCCGGCGTCAGCCTGTACTTTATCCGGCGCTACGCCGAGGCCGCGGAAAACCTGGCGCGGGCCGCTGAACTCAATCCGAATTCCGCCAGAACCTTGTTCCTCGAGGCAGTGGCACTGGTCAGCCAGGACAAACACGCGGAAGCGGAACAATGTTTCCGCCGGGCCATTGCTCTCGACCCCAACAACGCCCGCTTCCGCTGCCATCTCGGAATCTTCCTGATGCGCCAGAACAAATATCCCGAGGCTGAAGAATCCTTCCGAAAGGCCATCGAACTCAAGCCGGAATACGGGTTATCGCACTACGAACTGGGCATGCTCCTGGTCCACTCCGAGCGCTGGAAGGAGGCAGCCGACGAGTTAAGCCAGGCTGTGACCCGCGACCCAACTCTGGGCCCGGCTTACTATCAGCTGGCGCGTGTCTATTCCCGGCTCGGCGAAGCGGACAAGTCGAAGCTCATGTTCGCCGAATTCAAGAAGCTCTCGCAGCAACAGGAAAATGACGACGCGCGCGCCGCCGACCAGGCCCGGGACGAAGACACCCGAAAAGAAACTGAGTTCTGAAGCGGAGACCGAACCTTCGCGGGGCGGGCGCCTCAGGTAGCTCTATCGTGCCGTCCATCCTCCATCAATGAGAATCGTTTCCCCGGTGATAAGCGACGCCGCGCTGGAAGCAAGGAATACGACCGCGCCCGCGACATCCATGGGCTCGCCGATACGGTGCAGCGCGGCGATGCGCTCGATCACGTCCGCTCGCGACGCGGGGTCCGCCAGGTAACTCTCAGTGCCTGGAGTATGGATGAACGTAGGGGCGACTGCGTTCACCGTAATGTTGTACTTCCCCCACTCCACCGCAAGGCATTTGGTGAGATGTGCGATGGCGGCCTTCGTCATGCAATACACCGACTCGGTCGGAAGCGCAGCGAACCCGGCCTGGGAGCTCATATTGATGATGCGTCCGCTCTTCTGCCGGATCATGACGCGTCCGGCAGCCTGGCTGGCAAAAAACGTCCCTTTCAGATTGACCGCCAGGGTCAGATCGAAATCCTCTTCGCTCACGTTCTCTGCGAGGTTGTCGGGAGCGAGTCCGGCATTGTTGACCAGAATGTCGAGCCGTCCGAAGTGCCTGACGGTGTGATCGACCGCCTGAAATATCTCATTGAGCCGGGTCATGTCCATCTGCAGGGGAAGCGCGCGGCGGCCCAGCGCTTCGATCTGCGCCACCAGATCTCCTTGCGCATTCACATCACGCAGGCCAAGCGCTACGTCCGCGCCGGCGTGGGCCAGGGCCCGGGCGATGGCATGGCCCAAGCCGCGCGCCGCTCCGGTGACCAGCGCCACTTTACCGGCAAGACCGAAGTCCGGGAAATCGTTCAAGATGCCTCCACAGATCGCCGCTTTGCACTACTCATCGGATGACGCCGTTTATTCTTAGCCGGAGCCCACCCAGAAGGCCGGACGGAAGGGGTTGCAGGTTGTCCATGCCCTGGGGAATGAAGCGCTCGCCATAGCGATCATTCAGCAGGCGATAGTCGGGCAGGGCGCGACTGGCCAGAGCATTAACCGCCGTGTTGCCGACCACGATACGCAACTCATTCCTTCCCGCTTTCAGCAGCGATGTTACATCGACGGTGTACGGAGGATGCCATACCACGCCTGCACGCTGGCCGTTGACATAGACCTCCGCCGCTTCCCGTACCGGTCCCTCCAGGAAAGCCCGCAGGTTAAACGCCGGCAGCGGATCAGGCTTGGCCACCGGGTTGCCTTCCCCAAAATCCAGGACCAGAGAATCTGCCGTGCTCACGTTGGCCGGCAGCTCGATGGTTTTTTCGTAGGCGACCTGCCCGGAATAATATTTGAAGGATTCCTCCTCGCTCCAGGAGTGAAGAGTAGCCATGTGCGTGGCCTGATTCAGTCCGTTGAACCTGAGATTCCAATCGCCGGAGAGATCGATGACCGACGATTGCGCATCCTTGCTCCGCGAGCGTCCAGGCTTGGTCGTCGAAGATGTATTTGTGAGATAGATCAGGCGCGATTCATAGGGCTGCAGCGAGATTTCGATTTTGGCCGCGTTCTCTACCGGAGAGGTCCGGCCGGTAAATGCATCCCACCACTCGGCGCTTCTGGCAGACGGACGGAAAGTTGCCGCGACCTTATGCGGCTGATTGCTGGTATTCGCAATAAAGTACAGGTCGCCCGCGCTCAGTTGACGATGATTGAAGCCGATCTCCGGAGTCTTCGGAGAAAAAACGACATCCGGCTTGAGCTTGCCTGCGAGAAGAGCTCCCAGCTGATTCTCATCTTCTAAAAAATGACCGGGAGCGCCCTTCTCGCGGAACAGGCGCTGGGACACGTCCTGGATCTGTTTGCTGTCGCTGTCAGCATTCACCAGTCCCGGCGCGGTGGAAGGCAAGCTGCGCGTGGCAATGACAATGCCCCCATGCAGGGCGTACTGCTCGATCTTCTGGTAAGTGGAAAGCGGCAGGCGATTGACGCCGGGCAGCACCAGCACGGGATATTGAATTCCGAAAGCGTCGATGGCGTCCCCATCAACCAAGTCGAGATTAAAACCCGCGTCCAGAATCTGCGGAATCACTTTGTCTCCCAGCAGTTTTCCCATGGATTCGTCGATGCTGAGAGTTTCGCCGCGAGTGTTGAAGCCGCCCTTAGAGGTTACCGGCTCAGACGACTGGCGAGGGATGGAGAAACTCGCCCACGCGTCGTCGTTCGGCAACAATACTGCAACATCATTGACCGGCTTGCCCTGCCGCAGGGCAAAGCTTACCCGCTGAAGATATCCGGCCAGGTCGGGCATGGCGAACCACCAGGGATTATGCGCATTAAAAGCTCCGGCAGCGTACATGCGCCATCCCGGCTCGCCGGCGACTCTGCGGCGAATACGGCCAGCCGTGCCCCACCAACTGGTTGATCCCCTGCAGGAAATGCAAATCTGCTTCCGCCTTCATATCGAGTGGCGTGGCGCGAAAGGCTGGGGAATGCAGCCAGGTCCAGGTTTCCGATGAAATCACCGGCTTGCCGAACAGATGCCCAGCGGACGCTGCCCAGCGCGTATCCGAAAACTGCCGCCACATCAGCAGGGTTGCCTTGCCCTCGCCTTCGGGAAGATCCTCGTACCGGTTGCTGGAGAGCGTGACCGGAGGGAATCCATAAGTCTGCGAACGGAAGAAGAGTGTGATGCTGCTGCGCCCAGGCGTGCAGAGGCGCGAGAAAACGTTCGTTCGTGAGTTCGGTGAGAGTCTTTGACCAATCGTGCCGGACCGCGCCCGTCTCCGGTCCGGCATCGGCGACCAGCGCCGGCAGATGAGGAGTGAGGTCATAGCCGCGGCGCTGGCGGAATTGTTCCAGCAGATCGCCCGTCCAGTTGGAGCCATAGTCTTCCAGGCTGTCGCTGAATACCGCGTACGGCGGATGATCGCCGAATGCTTCGAGCAACCGGTCACCGACGGCGTGCAGGTGGTTCTCGGTAGCGCTCTGATCGTAGTGGTCGAGAACGAAGCCTTCCGCCCCAACCGCGGGGCGTTTCACCATCATTCCAGTCCGGCTTGAGATAAAGAAGACCGCGCTGGATGGACCGCTCAGTTCCGTGGAAATCTTCAGGCGTCCGTTTTCGATCGCGGAGATTGGAACCGGCTTCGCTTCCGAAAAAGCCAGGGCATCGCCGGAACCCGGGACCATGAACATCGCAATCAATTGCTCGCCCGTCGAAATGCCGGGCGCGGCGATCGAGCGCGCGTTGGCTGGGATCGCAACCGTCTCCACTCGCATTTCACCCGCCGCCTGGGTCACGGGGATATGTGGGCCGCCGAATGGCCATCCACTGCCTAGGGTGACGTCAATCCGCAGACCCAGCCTCGTGGCTTCAGAGGCGGCAAAGCGCAGCGCATCGATGTATTCATCCGAGAGATAGGGCAGATTCCGGAAACCGGTCTGAAGGTCGTCCAGGGCTTGCGGATACAGGGTGGCGATCTCCACGCCTCCTATGCCGGCCGCCTTCATCTGCTCAAGTTCCCGCTGGATTTCGGGTTTCGTGACCGCGGGGCCGAACCACCACCAGCGCATCATGATGCGGCAGTCGTCGGGCGGATGCGCGAAGGACTCCTTGAGTTGGGCCGGAGTCGGATCGGATTGGGCAACGCCCGCAGGAAGGTGTGACAAACAGAAAAAAAGCAGAACGCAAGATACAGCAGCCCCTGGCAATCGCCCCGGATTCATGCCGGCTATGATACGCCGGAGTCGTTTCAAGGGCCCACTGTCTCCGCCTGCGCCAATCATCCGGAGGAGCAAACCAGAGCGCGCCGAAACAAAGACCTGGCGGAGAGTGAGGGATTCGAACCCCCGATACCCTTCCGGGTATGCCGGTTTTCAAGACCGGTGCCATCAACCACTCGGCCAACTCTCCGCACCTATAGTTTTACTACAATCTGGAATATTTTCAGGATGGTCTCAGCCAACGTGTTTTCCAGTCTGATGGCAGGGCGAACCTTTTTAGCGAGATCGCTTTTAGAAATAGACTGGGCCCGTGGGAGCACTGCAACCGGGAAGAAAACTTAGTGAGGCGGTGGAGGCGGAGAGCCTGACATCTTGGAGGCCATGCCTTCATCGGCCTCCTGATGCAGTTCACGAAGCTTGGCAAACTCCTTCTGCGCCGCAGCCGCGTTTCCCGTGGCCTGGTACAGGCGTCCCAGCCGAAGGTGGACGTCGGGCTGGGTGGGATCCAGCTTCTCCGCCTGGAGCAGGGCGGCAATCGCCTCCTGGCGGTGGTTCTGCTCGGCCAGAATGGCTCCAATATCGAGATAGGCGATGCGGATGTCATTTCTCAGCCGGATCGCCTTCCTGAGCAGGGTCAGGGCCTTCTCGGGATCATTCCGCTTCATCTCTACGTCACCCAGATAGGCCAGGGCTTGCGCGTGGTTGGGATCGGTGGCCAGCTCCTGTTCGAATTCAGTCTTCGCCTCGTCATATTGACGCAGCTTCCAGTGCAGGTAGCCGAGGCCAAAGTGCACGCTGGGTTCCTGGGGCGCCACCTTGGCCGCCGCCTCGAACTCGGCAATCGCCTCGTGCGTCCTTTGCAGACCGTCGAGGGCCTGGCCCAGCAGCATGTGCGCAGCTGCCGAGTCCGGGTCCTGCTGCAGGAGCTGGCGGAACTGTTCCTGGGCGCAAGGATATTTCTGGGCCCGCAAACAGCTTTGGGCCAGCACATGATGCAATTCGGCGTTGGCAGGGTCCAGCCTGGCCACTGCTTCGAGATATTTAACTGCTTCCGCGAATCGATTGGCGCCGTAGTAGCTCAGGCCCAGCAGAGTGCGCGCCTGCTGGCTGCCTGGGTCCTGAAGCAGCGCGGCCCGCAGCGGGGGAATCGCAGCTTGAAAGTGTCCCTGCTTATACTCTGCCAAACCCAGATTCAGCTGGATGCCGGGCAGCCGGGGATTGAGAGCAATGGCCCTGCGGTAGGCTGCGGCAGCCTCTTTATACTGGGTTTGCCGGGCCAGCACGACGCCCAGGCTGGCAAAGGCCCCGGCGTCTAGAGGATTATGCTCGGTTACCGCCCGCCACGCCTCTGCCGCCTCTGCCAGCTTGCCCTGCTGCTCCAGCACCATGGCCTGCGCTGGGGTGGCTGTCTGCGGACTGGCAAAGACCGGCCACAGCAGGCCGAGAATAACCAGTAACGATGTCCAGCTTTTCATGGCCAAAGTGTACTACCGGGGTTTTGCGCCCATCGACAGTTCAGAATAGTCACTCCAGCATGATGAAGCAACGGGAAGGCGAGATGAGTAGTGGCTGAATTGTCCAGCAAGACATTTGGGCTATCCGAATCTGACGGTCCGGGGATATACTCTTTTCCTGCGATAATGCAAGGAAGCAAGACCGATGTTGACTCGAAGGTTAGTCGTACAAGGAGCGATACTTGCGTTTTGCTCTGCGGCTTCGATTGGCCAGCAGAGTCACCAGCCCCCTCCTCCTTCCCATGTCTTGCGTCAATTTCCTGTGATTCTGCAGCAGAGCGTCGAAGCCGGAAAAATCCCCGCCGGAACTCAGGTTCAAGGAAAACTTGCGGCCGCCACCCTGTTTAATGGCACGCTAATCCCCAAGAATGCGGTCACATCCGGGGTGGTTGTCGAATCCGAATCCAGGAAGGGGGAGGAACGAGCGCGGCTCGCGATCCGCATGAACACAGTAAGCTGGGATGGCGGATGGGCTCCCATCTACGCTTATTTGATGCCCTTGTATTACCCCGCGACCGGGCAGGCAGTGCCGAATTTGCCGATCGAATCTCCTGATCCGGACTCCAGGACCTTGAATGGACCCAACCAGGCGTCGGAGTCCCCGATGTCCCGACCATTTCAGAGCGGCGGCTCAGAAGCCAATCAAGGGGCCATCCCGGACGTTGCCACTCTCTCGAGTCGGCCTGTCCGAATGAAAAATGTGGTACTTGAACCCACAAGTAACGGGGGGATCGCGCTCGTGTCCGAGCATGCGAATATCAAGTTGCTTAAAATGACGACCTACATTTTTGCTACCGACGAGTCCTCAGCAAAGTAAGCTCAGATTTACTGTCAGCTTCAGCGCGTACCGACCATTTCCGGGCAGCGGCTCAGAAGCGAGTCACTGCCATCCCGGATATTCCCACGATCTCGAGCCAGGCCTGTCCCGATGAAAAACGTGGCACTTTTGAGCCCACAGCTGAGGGCGGCGTCGCGCTTGTGTCCCAGAAGACCAATATCAAAGTTGTATAAACTGACGACCTTCGTTTTGGCTGCGGTCGAACCACTAGCAAAGTAAGTCCCGATTCATACTCTCAGCTTCAGGGCTGCTCACCCTGGGAGCACTGTCGGGTTCCGCTTGGACTCCATCCTAATAATAAAAAGCTCGCACCTTGTTCGATGCGAGCCGTTGGAGCAACTGAAGTTTGTCGTAAACCGTCGTCCCGCTCGCAGCTTCCTGCGAGCGGGACGGGAGGGGCTCTCGGTTAGAGGTTAAAAGTAAACCTTCCCGGAGAGCTGGACAATTCTCGCAGGGTACGCCGCCGTAAACTCCCCGAAGCGGCTGTCGCCGAGACCGCCGTCAACGGTCTGGAACTGGGTGTGGTTGAAGGTGTTGAAGGTCTCCAACTTAAGCTGCAACCCCGCACTCTCCCCGAAGGCGAAGGTCTTGAAGAGAGAAAGGTTCCAGTTGTCGCGGCCCGGCCCGCGTATAGCGTTGTGGCTGAGGTTGCCCCAGGTGCCGGGTGCGGGAGTCGAAAACACCGAGGTATCTACGTACTGGATGTGCTGGAAGGGGTCCGAGGACGCGACCGGATCATGCACATATTTGATGCTGCCGTTCAAGTCAGGCCGATTGCCGGGGCTGTTGGCGCCGCCAACGATATTGCTGCCCCCGGTGAAGTTGACTGGCAGGCCCAGACTCGATCGTAATGATCCCCGATACCGCCCAGCCACCGACCAGGGACTTCACCAGGCCGTTCGAGCTGTTGCGCAGAATCGGGATGTTGTAGATGAAGTTGGCGGAGAAGTTGTGGAGTCGGTCGAACTGACTCGGCCCAAGATCGTACCGCCACCCTAGATATGGGTTCGTGACACCATTCAAGTCCTGACCGCTGCCCCCTGTGGTTGGATCGATGGAGCGGGAAAGGGTGTAAAAGGCGCGAAGCTGCAAGTCCTTGCTGGCTTGAGAGTTCAAGTCAATCTGCATGGAGTTGTAATGGCCGTTCGCCTCGTTCCTGGATTGACTAATCGCTCTGAACCCTTTGTACGGAAGGCTAGGCGCGTTCTCGTAATTAAGAGTACCTCCAGTCATGAGCGCGAGATCGCTCAGCGAAGGAAGGTTAGTGTTTACATAGTCGTTCAAGTGTCGGTTCTGATTGCCTACGTAAGAGACAGACAGAACGGTCCTAGCGCCGAACGAATGCTGAACGCCGGCACTGTATTGCGTGCTAGTTGACGGCTTGTAATTGTTGATGTCCAGACCAATGATATCCGCCGCCTTGATGGTCTGGAACGTGGGCGCTGCACCGGTCGAAAGCAGGATGTTCGGGTTTTGGAGCTGTACGTTGTTCAGGTTAACGTTCAGACTGAACGGGATGTTCGGACCGGCATTGTACATATCGTTGCCTTGAATGCGTTCGTACATGATGCCGAAGCCGCCGCGAACGATCGTCTTGCCGCTACCGGTTAGGTCATAGGCAAAGCCGATCCGCGGACCGAACATGCCCCAGTGATTGTTCACCAGACCCTTGGGTACGCCATTCTTCTCAGGCGTTCCGATTCCGTTCAGGTACAAGGGGATGCCCGCCAGGATCTGGTTCGGGCTGCTGCCGAGTCCAGGGCTTGCGGCGGTGCAGCCGGGGTCCGCTGGACCGCTGCAGATATTCCCTAGACTATCGAATGTAGCGGCCTGGGACGGATCGTAAAGGTTGGGATAGAAATTCCCCATGCGATTGTCGGTTTCGTACGTGTGAGGCGCTCCATCCCAGCGTAGGCCGAGGTTCAGGGTCAGCCGGTGAGTTGCGCGCCAGTTGTCTTGAATGTACGCGGCGTAGGAAATGGCAGGCCAGCTGCCGTGGTCCTGGACGCCAAGCTCGTTATAACCGGCGGCGGTGCCAAGCAGGAAGTCAGCGAAGCTGTTTCCGGTGAAACTCTGGGCATCTGCGCCCTCGAACGTGAATGCGCCCTGGGTCGTTCCGAAAAGGTCCTGGACTTTCTTGTAGCGCGCCCAGCTTCCGCCGATCTTGAAACTGTGCGCACCTTTCTTCCAGGAGAGGTCGTCGCGGACCTGGTAACCGTCAGCTCTGTTAACCCACGGCCAGCTGGAGATCTGGAAATTCGCATCGCTTTGTTTATTAAGGGTAATGTTGGGAATGCGATTCAGGTTATTCGGCCCCGGTGAACAAACGCGAGTTGGTCGAATCGTATCCGCTCGGAAGTGCGAGACTCGTCATCCCTGTGGCGGCAAAGGGAATGATGTTGATGCGGTTGCCGTTGTAGTTGAAGGCGATTTCGTTGAGAAGCGTCGGGCTGATGGTGTGGGTAGCGTGAATGACGTAGCTGTAAGCTGGATTGTTGAACGTGTCTCCAACCGTAGGCAGGTTGTCACCGCTCCACTGAGCCGTGTTGTAGCCTTGTGAGATTTGCTCGGCAATAAAGTGACCGAACACGGAGAATTTGCTGTTGAAGGTGTGATCGATGCGGACGATCTCCTCCTTCAGGGTCGTCGGAGTGCTGGAGCCGCCCACGAAGCTCCCGACACCGTTGGCGATGCCTGAGTTTGGCGCCGGCAAAAAGCCCGTACCGAGCAACGCAGTCGCGTTTGGCTGGATCATGCAGCCGGGTATGATGTTACCCGGGAATTGCGTGCCTGGCACGACGCCGGCTGGCGCGACTCCGCCCGGACAGTTGGCAAACAAAACGGAAGGAGCCACTCTGGCTGCAGTGGGAACCAGGATTGGATCGGTAACCGAGCTGAAGTCGCCGCCGTAAGTTGCGGGATCGGGAACCGTCTGGTTGGTTGACCCGCCGTCGATGTATCTGCGCCACTCCATGTTGTAAAAGAAGAAGGTCTTGTTTTTGTCCGGGTTGTAGAGGTGGCCGAAGGTGACGGGGCCGCCGATATTGAAGCCGAAGATGTTCATCCGCAATTCTTGTTTCTTGTTCGGAGCCGGGAAAAAGTAGTTGCGAGCATCAAAGGCGTCATTGCGGTTGTTTTCCCATGCCGAGCCATGCAGCCTGCTGGTGCCGGACTTAAGGACCATGGTGACGGTTCCGGCAGAAGAGAGGCCATAGTCGGCGCCGTAGTTCGAAGTCAATTGGCGGAACTCAGCCATCGACTCGCTGGAAGGGGCCGTAGTTACGCAGCCTCCGCAACCGCGGTCGTAGTTCTCACCGCCATCTACCATGAAGACATTGTGGGCGGTGCGCTGGCCATTGAAGCTGACGCTCGTATCACCACCCACGGGGACATCCTTGTAATTGGTGATATCGTTCGATGCTCCGGGAGCCAATGCAGCAAGTTGGAACAGGCTCGTGCCGTTGACGGCGAGGTCCGATATCTGCTTGCCGGTGATCAGGTTGCTGACTTCTCCGGTATCTGTCTGTACGGCAACCGCATTGGCTTCTACGGTTATCATTTCGGTCGCCTGGCCGACCTGCATCTGGAAGTCCAAGCGGTCGCGGTCGCCCACATTCAATACCACGCCCGTCCTCTCGGCAGCCCTGAACCCTGGCACGGTGACGCCTACGGTGTAACGGCCGATGCGAAGATTAGCCGCCACATACTGGCCGTCTGCACTCGTGGTGACCTTCGTGGTGAGACCTGTGTCTATGTTTTTGAAAGTTACCGAAACATTCGGTAGAGCGGCGCCGGTTGGATCGGTCACCGTTCCGACAACAGTTGCTTCCTGGGCAAAGACCTGCAGGGACATAGCCAAGACCAGCCCGGAAAGAACCAGTAGCCACCGCATACGACGGTTGCACGACGAGGTACACTCGGCGAACGAGGACGAGAATTTCACAGCGCGCCTCCTTTGAAGGTTTTCCTCCCTGCGGGAGGACCAAATCGAAAAGATCACTCAAAATCAGTCAGCCAACAGCTGCCGGGATGTTTCAACCCCTTCGCAGTGGCAAGCTAAACTCCCGAGCGTTACGTGGTCTTCCGGTAACGTTAACGATGCAGACAGGCTTGTACCGTTATTCGTTGTACCTTGTCAAGAAAATTTTGCGTCCGATGCATCAGCTTCATGAATGCGGACCGGGCCGATTTGCCCGATCAGTCGTGTTTTCGCGAGGGTAGGGACCGTCGGAGACCTGCGTTTCCGCCCAGAACCGAGATAAATCGGCCTGCGGGAAGGCTCTGGCACTGGCCGGCCGGGCGCCGAAGTGGCGCGGCATCCTGAGCCCGCCTGCGCGGAATGCGGGGATTGACGCACGGAACAGCGTCGCTTCTCCGACGGGGGCCGGTGTCAGATCATGGTTCGCCGACAAAAAAAGAGCGCGGCTGACGGGCCCCGGTGCGGACTGTATTCGAGTGCGTAGCCGGTCGGCATCTATGATTGCCCGCTTATTTCGCCCTGCCCTTGATTCCGCGAGTTTGACACTGTTAAGACGCCGCCGAAGAGCAAGCCCTGCCCTCTCCGCCGTGCGGGCCGGTCGGCGGAAAAATGATTCCACCGTATTATTCGTGTACGTTCACGGTGCGCTATACTCCAACCCGATTCACTCAATCTGTCGTGCCCATGCTGTCAGGCGCCCTCAACTTCAGGCTCAACGTGTGGCCCATCTGGCGGCATCGCCGCCTTCAGGAAATTCGCCAGCTTTCCATGCAACCGATTCCTTCAAAGGGAATCCATCACGTCCGCTCTGCGCCTGGCCTCTTACACATTATTTCTTCTTCCGCTCTTCATCTTTGTCTTTGCGGTTGCCGGAAACAGTCAGCAAACGGAGCCGCAGAAGCCGCCCTCGACAACTATGGGAGTCTCGACCGGCGCGGCCCGACCCGCGGTCAAGGACTCGAAATCCCGCCCCATCACGGCAGGCGGATTTGTGGACGGCGCTCCGGTCGTATTTACGGACGTCACTAAGCAAGCTGGACTGGACAAGTTTCACCATCGTTCCGGCACGCGGGAAAAAAGTTCGATTATCGAAACTCCGGGCTCGGGCGTCGCCCTGCTCGACTACGATAACGACGGCTGGCTCGACATCTATCTTCTGAACGGTTCCACGCTCGCGGCTTTCAAGGGCAAAGAGCCCGCGCCCCGCGCCATGCTCTTTCACAACAATCACGATGGGACATTTACTGATGTCACCGACAAAGCCGGCGTCAGCAACGAGCGCTGGGGATTTGGCGTGGCTGTCGGCGACTACGATAATGATGGCTGGCCCGACATCTACGTGGCCAATTATGGCGGCAACCGCCTCTATCACAACAACCACGACGGTACTTTTACTGACGTCGCCGAGAAGGCAGGCGTGACCCTCGGAGGCTGGTCCACGGGCCCGACCTGGGGCGACTACGATCACGACGGACGGCTCGATCTGTTTGTCCCCGGATATGTGAAGTTCGATGCCGACCATCCGCCGATCGCGGGACAAGGTACCATCCCGCCCAATTTCTGCCAGTTTCGCGGAATCAATGTGATGTGCGGACCGCGCGGCCTGCCCGGAGAGCGCGACCACCTGTTCCATAACAACGGCGATGGCACTTTTACCGACGTCAGTGTCAAGGCCGGCGTCTCCGATCCCGACGGCTACTACGGCCTGGCTTCCGCCTTCGTGGATGTGGACGACGACGGCTGGGTGGACCTGCTGGTGGCCAATGATTCCACGCCGAACTTTTTCTATCGCAACCGTCACAACGGCACGTTCGAAGATGTGAGTTATGGATCGGGATTCGCGCTCAGCGAAGATGGACGCGAGCAGGCCTCCATGGGAATCGGCATCGGAGATTACAACCGCGACGGAAAGGTCGATCTGTTCACCACGACTTTTTCCGACGATTACAAGACCCTCTATAGAAATGATGGGGCGGGAAGTTTTTCGGATGTTACTTATCAGGCCGGGCTGGGCGATCCGACCGTCCCTTTTCTGGCCTGGGGGACCGGTTTCCTCGACTTCGATAACGACGGCCTGCTCGACATTTTTATCGTCAATGGACACGTCTATCCGGAGGTGGACTTGCAGGATTGGGGCACCACCTGGGCGGAGCGGCCGCAGCTTTTCCGCAATCTCAATGGCTCCAAATTCCAGGAAGTTCCACCCGCCACGGGAAGCGGTCTGGCGGACGTCATCACAGGCCGCGGTGCGGCGTTTGGCGACATCTTTAATGATGGGCACATCGACGTGGTCATCAACAATATTGATTCCACGCCGACATTACTCCGCAACGCGGTCAAGAACGGAAATCACTGGCTGACCCTGAAACTGGTCGGCGGCCCCAGGAGTCCGCGAGATGCAGTGGGCGCGAAGGTCTTTCTGACCGCGGCTGGAATCCGGCAGCGCGCCGACGTATTCAGCGGAGGAAGCTACGGCTCGAGTTCCGACCAGCGCGTCCACTTCGGACTGGGCCCGGCCACAAGAGTGGACAAGATCGAAATCGATTGGCCCAGCGGGGTCAAGCAGCAGATCGGCGCGCAACCCGTCGATCGCATAATCACGGTAGAAGAAGGAAAGCCGGTGAGTGCGGCTAAGTGAGCTTCCACCCTGATCCGAGGCGTCATGCTGAGCTCGCGAAGCATCCGGCGTGCAGTACCTCTGCGCCTGGCTGGCGGTTGTATGCACCACGCCAGGTCCTTCGGGACTGAAAGTCCCTCAGGACGACGCCCCCGTATGGGGAGTGCGACATCGCATCCGCGGCTGGCCTCGTGTCGAGGAGATGCGTGACTCCAGCCCGGTGGTGGTTTGAGAAAGTGCGCGATCGTGATGTATAAGTCAAAAATCTATGAAGAGAACGCATCTTTGGGTCGCATTGGTCGTTGTCCTTGGCAGCATCGCTGGCGCCCAGACCTCAACCCACCCGGCCGATGCTGGTTCCACCCTGGCAGCGCGCACCGCCGCATTGCAAAAACACGACGGCTTCTTCCCCTATTACTGGGATGAAAAAAAGGGCGACATTCTGTTTGAACTCTCGCCGTCGGCGCTACAGGGAGAGTTCCTTTACTTCACCGGGCTGGGCAGCGGGATCGGTTCCATCGAGACCTTCGCCGACCGGAGTTCCTTCGGGGCGAGGCTGTGTGCCGTTTCCGGAGAGTTGGCACGCGCGTGCTGGTGATCCAGGAAAATACCAGCTTCCGCGCTCCGCATGGTGCGCCGGAGTTGCAGCATTCCGTGGAATACAGTTTCCCGGCGTCCGTGCTGGCGTCGCTTCCCATTGAAGCGGAACGCGATGGCACGGTGCTGGTGGACGCGAATGCCTTGCTGCTCCGCGACGCCTTTGATCTGCTCTCGCAATTGCGCCGTCCGACCCGCGCCGTGGGCGGCGTGATGGTGCGCGAGCAATCCTCCAAGGCGGCGGACTGGCGGCTGGACAAGGACCGCAGCGTAATCGATCTCGAGCACACCGCGAGCTTTCCCCTCAACACCGAAGTGGAGGCGCTGCTGACCTTCGCCACCGATTCCGAGAGCGATCTCAACCAGCCCGATCCGCATTCGCTGAGCGTCCGCGAACACCATTCGTTCCTGGCCATGCCGGCTCCCGGATACGAAGCGCTGGAGCAGGACCCGCGAGTGGGATTTATCAGTGTCAGCTTTCAGGATTTTTCCCAGCCCTACGATCAGCCGCTGACGCGTTACCTGGTGCAACGCTGGCGCCTGCAGAAGAAAGATCCAAATGCCGCGCTCAGTGAACCGGTGAAGCCGATCGTGTTCTATCTCGACCGCGCCATTCCGGAACCGATGCGTTCGGCGGCGCGGATGGGAGCGTTGTGGTGGAATGCGGCGTTTGAACAGGCGGGATTCAAGAATGCGCTGCGCATCGAGGACCTGCCCGAGGGTGCGGACCCGATGGACATTCGATATCCCACCATCCAGTGGACGAACCGCTCGGGACGGGGATGGTCTGTCGGGCAGAGCCATGTCGATCCGCGCACCGGTGAAATCCTTCACGCCGTGGTGCAGCTCGATTCGCACCGCATGCGCACCATGAATAACTATTGGGAGTCCGTGATGCCCTCGGGCCGCGACAACTCCGAGCCGGCGCTGGACACGTTTGCCGCGCTGGACAATCTCGATCCGCAGACCAGCGAACAACAAGTGATGCTGCAACGCCTGGCCCTGCTCACCTGCCACGAAATGGGCCACGTGCTGGGCCTGGAACACAATTTCGTGGCCAGCACCTACGGACGCGGCTCAGTGATGGACTATTTCGCGCCGCGAGTGAAAATTCGCGCCGACGGCACAGCGGATCTTTCCGATGCCTACATGCAGGGCGTCGGCAGTTACGACCGCTTTGCCATCGAGTGGGGATACAGCCAGGGCAAGCCGGACAGCAAAGCGCCGGAGGAGCAGGCGCGGCATGACGCGATCGTAAAAGCCGCCATCGCCAAGGGAATCGTCTGGGGGAATACGGAAGACCCGCGCTGGAATTCTTATGATGACGGACCCGATCCGGTCACGTGGCTGAAGGAAGTACTGCCCGTGCGGAATGCGCTGCTGGCGCATTACAGTCCGCGCATGCTGCGGCCGGGCGAGCCCAATTCGATGTTCACCTCGCGCTTGCCGCTGGTCTATCTGTTTCATCGCTACGCGCTGGGCGCCGCCATCAACGTGGTCGGCAGCGCCGAGGTGCCGCTCTCGCTCGCAGGCGATGGGCAGCAGCCCATCAGTCTCTGGCCGGCCGAGAGTCAGAAGCAGGCCCTGCAACTGGCGCTGAGCGCTTTGAGTCCATCCCAGCTCAATGTTCCGCCGGAAGTCTGGAAGGCGCTGGCGCCGCTGGAGAATCGCGATTCCGATCCCGAGCGCTTCGCCTCGTCCGCGGGATATCTTTTCAGCCCGCAGGATGGCGCCCGCGCCGTTTCCCAGATCGTGGTGGGCGGCCTCCTCGATCCCGAACGCATGCAGCGCCTGGCGGTGATCTCGCGCCAGGACGCGCAGGCGCCCTCACAGGGAAGCGTGGTGTCAGCCCTGGTAGCTACCGCCTTTTCTGAAACTGCAAAGACAGCGGCGGAGCGGGACCTCGCGGGCGTGGTGCAAACCCAAGTTGCGGAGCGCCTCATGATTTTGGCTGCCAACTCCGAAGCGACGCCCGAAGTGCGGGCCGCGGCCCTGGCGGGAGTGCGGGAAGTGCAGGGCACCGTGAAGAAGATTGCGGCGCGCGGTCCCGTGATGGAGCAGATCGATCACGAGATTCTGCTGTTCCTGCAGAATCCAGGGCAGAACACACCCAAGCTGAAGTCGTCGGGCGCGCCGGCGGGGCCGCCGGTTTAGCGGGCATAATGTCCGTCCCGGATTTCATTGAACTAACATTGTCATCCCGACCGGAGCAGAGCGAAGCGAGCGTAGTGGAGGGACCTGCTGTTTCATCCCGACCCGAGCGAGCGTAGTGGAGGGACCTGCCTTGAGCAACCCCGAGTGCACACGAGGGGAGTCGAATGGGGACCGGCTTTTCAGCCTATTCGACCTGCTCCGCTTGCATTTCGATATTCTTCTGACAGCAC
Organism: Terriglobia bacterium; assembly: GCA_963699935.1. GTDB lineage: Bacteria > Acidobacteriota > Terriglobia > Terriglobales > Acidobacteriaceae > JAIQFF01. Next base: position 137,762 of record CAVOVU010000002.1, on the reverse strand, counting down.
GCTACAAATCTGAGCGGGGCTTCGCCCCGCCGCACGGGCGAGGGCTCCTTCGACTTCGCTCAGGACAGGTCCGCGCCTACATGATCTTTTGCGCTGCCGGGTGGCGGGATTCGTAGGCTGTAATTTCGGGCTCGTGCTGCAGGGTGAGCCCGATGTCATCCAGGCCTTCGAGCAGGCAGTGGCGGGTGAATTCGTCGATCTGGAAGCTGGCGGAGAATCCGCTGTCATCGTGCACTTGGCATTGCTCCAGATCGAGCGTGAGCTGGTAGTCGGGTAACTCGGCTGGCGCGGCGGACGATTTCCTCGACTTCTTTTTCGCTCAGCACCACGGTCAGCACGCCGTTCTTTACGCAGTTGTTGGCGAAGATGTCGGCAAACGACGGGGCGATCACGGCGCGGAAGCCGAAATCTTCCAGGGCCCACACGGCATGCTCGCGCGACGATCCGCAGCCGAAGTTCTTGCCCGCCACCAGAATGCTGGCTCCCTTGTAACGCGGCTGGTTCAGGGTGAACGATGGGTCCTGCGCGCCGTCCTTGCCGCGGCGCCAGTCATAAAACAGGAACTCGCCGAAACCGGTGCGCTCGATCCGCTTCAGGAATTGTTTGGGAATGATCTGGTCGGTATCGACGTTGGCGCGATCGAGCGGAGCGACTTTGCCTTTGTGCGTGCGGAACGGTTGCATTCTGTCTCCAGATCGGAGGGCGGGACGCCCTCCGGACAGCCGGCGAGACGCCGGCGCTACTTTGCTGCGGCGCTATTTGTTGAATTTCCAGTTTCTTATGTCGGTGAAGTGGCCAGCCACCGCGGCCGCTGCTGCCATCATCGGGCTTACCAGGTGCGTGCGTCCGCCGCGGCCCTGGCGGCCTTCAAAATTGCGGTTGCTGGTGGACGCGCAGCGCTCGCCGGGTTGCAGGATGTCCGGATTCATGCCCAGGCACATGGAGCAGCCGGACTCGCGCCATTCGAATCCGGCTTCCTGGAAAATGCGGTCGAGCCCTTCCTGCTCGGCGGCATGTTTTACCGCTTGCGATCCGGGCACCACCATGGCCCGCACTTTCGCATTGACGTGATGGCCGCGGGCCACGCGAGCGGCGGCGCGCAAATCTTCCAGCCGTGAATTGGTGCAGGAACCGATAAAAACGCGATCCACCGGAATCTCTTCCACGCGGGTGCCGGGCTTCAGTCCCATGTATTCCAGCATGCGCTCGGCAGCCTGGCGATCGGCTTCGGTTTTGAGATCGGTCAGTTCCGGAACTCTGCCGCTGACCGCGACCACCATGCCGGGATTGGTTCCCCAGGTCACAAACGGAGCCAGCTTCGAGGCATCGATTTCGATGACTTTGTCGTAGCGCGCTCCGGGATCGGTAGGCAGAGTGCGCCAGTGCGCCACGGTGCTTTCCCAACTTCCGTTTTGCGGAGCGAAGCGGCGATTTTTGAGATAGGCAAAGGTGGTTTCGTCGGGCGCGATCATGCCGGCACGGGCTCCGGCTTCGATGCTCATGTTGCACAGCGTCATCCGGCCTTCTACAGAAAGACGCGCGGACGGCCTCCCCGGCATACTCAATGACGTGGCCGGTGGCGCCGTCGGTCCCGATCTGTCCGATGATGCCAAGCGCCAGGTCTTTCGCCGTCACTCCTTCGGGCAGCGAACCATTGACCTGGATCAGCATCGTCTTCGGCTTACGCTGCGGCAGGCATTGCGTGGCCAGCACATGCTCGACTTCCGATGTGCCAATGCCGAATGCCAGCGCGCCGAATGCGCCATGCGTGCTGGTGTGGCTGTCGCCGCAGACGATAGTCATGCCCGGCTGGGTGAGTCCAAGTTCGGGGCCGATGACGTGCACGATGCCCTGGTTGGGCGAATCCATGTCGAACAGGGGGACGCCAAATTCCTTGCAATTCTTCTGCAAGGCCTGAATCTGGAGGGCGGCGATGGGATCGGTGATAGGAGTGCCGCGAGGTTCGGTCGGAATATTGTGGTCAACCGTCGCGATTGTCCGATTGGGCTGGCGCACCCGGCGTCCGGCCGCGCGCAAGCCGTCGAAGGCCTGGGGCGAGGTGACCTCGTGGACCAGGTGCAGGTCGATATAGAGAAGAGGCAGGCGGTCGGGCGGCGAAGAGACCACGTGCTCGTCCCAGACTTTCTCGAATAAGGTTCGCTTTTCAGCCATGGGTTTCGGGCTTACCGGAACAGATATTTTATCAACAAAGAGCCCGCGTGGGGACAGCCGCCCCTTCGGCTTCGCTCAGGGCAGGCTCTTGAGATTATGATGATCGTTCATGATCAATGGCAAACGCATTGCCGTGGTGTTGCCGGCATATAACGCGGAGAAGACCCTGGCCGCGACCGTGGCGGAGTTGCCCGAACTGGTGGACATCCGCATTCTGGTGGACGATCACAGCTCCGACCGCACGGTCGAGATCGCCGGGCGCCTGGGCCTGCAATTTTTTGTGCACGATCAGAACTACGGCTACGGCCGCAACCAGCAGACCTGCTACCGCGAGGCCCTGGCGTCGGGCGCGGATGTCGTAATCATGGTCCATCCCGACTATCAGTACACACCGTTGCTGGTGACTGCCATGGCCAGCATGGTGGCCTATGACGTTTACGATGTGGTCCTGGGCTCGCGCATCATCGGCGGCCAGGCGCTGCACGGCGGCATGCCCTTCTATAAATATGTAGCCAACCGCTTCCTCACCGCGTTCGAGAACCTGTTTCTCGGGATCAAGCTGTCGGAGTACCACACCGGCTACCGGGCCTTCAGCCGCGAGGTCTTGCTGGAAATTCCCCTGCTCGAAAACTCCGACGATTTTGTCTTCGACAACCAGGTGCTGGCGCAATGCGTGAACTTCGGTTTCCGCATTGGCGAAGTATCGTGCCCGACGAAATATTTCGAGGAGGCGTCCTCCATCAACTTCCGCCGCAGCGTGACTTATGGTTTCGGCGTAATAAGAACGACGTTGCAGTTTGCCCTGCAACGAGCCGGCCTGGCGCATTTCCGGATTTTCAACGCCAAAGGCCGGAAGCTGGAGCCGGAGCATGTCAGCTACTATGCCCGGGGCGCGGCGGAGCCGCCCCGCTAGAGCCTGTAAGTGTCACGGCTGGATTTGTGAACAACCAGAAGGCAGCTTCCGGAAGCCACTTGGACGATTTGGAAATATCTTCGGAAAGACTGGGGCACTTATGAGCGCGAGATCTAACTGGCATCGATCCATTAGGTTGATCGGGGTTCTTGCCGTCTTTCTTTGCGGGTCGATTGCAGGCGGACCACTTGCGGCGGTTGACGAGTCGCCAGGCATGAGGGGCGCGAGCGATGTGCGATTTCACATTGAGGTGCAAGACCGCCAGGGGACCCGAATTGCAGGCTCTGAAATGAATGCCGGGTCGTCCAAAGGGGCTTCGGCAATGTTGGTTTTGGACCGCGAGTATCAGCCAGGCGATCGCATCATTCTCAGCGGACCACAGCGCATGGCAGTGCGACTGGACGAGAACATGCCCGAGTGTGTGCTCTTTCTCCCCAACCCCTCTCCGGAAAGCGTTTCCTATGAGATTCCCTACGGAGTTGAAGAAAAGGACACGGGCAGCGCCTACGCGCCGGAAAGTTTCGCCGGCAAATCTCATCGCGTGGCAGTTCGTACCCTGAATAGACACGACCTTAGCGACTATCGGAATCTCGCCCTGAATCCCTGCGATGTGCGGCAAATGGAGCCGGCGGAGGTCCATATCTTCCCCCACGCCACCACAAACAGCGCTTCCAGGGGCCTGTTCGATTTCGAGGCGCGAAATGCGATTGACGGAGCCACGAAGAACGGCCATCACGGCGTATGGCCTTACCAGTCGTGGGGTCCGCAGCTGCGCACCGACCTATGGTGGAAGCTAGACTTCGGCCGGCCCGTCGAATTGGACAAAATCCGCCTGATGGTTCGCGCCGATTTCCCGCACGACAGCTACTGGAAGACCGCGGATGTTGAGTTTTCCGATGGAAGCCACGTCTCCCTCCAGCTCGGACCGTCGGCCGGGTTTCAGGACTTTCCCTTCGAGAAGCGGCGGACTTCATGGCTGCGGATCACCAATCTTGTGCCGGTGGACCCCGGCAGGTGGTGCAGCTTTGTCGAGGTGGAAGCCTGGGGGCGCGACCGGCCATAGCCTTTTCAGAGGAGCAGGACTTCCCTTTCGGGAGTCGACCTGCCAGAGTTAATTGCGCCTCCCGGCGGTTACGGCTAGCATCTAACCAGAGAACGCATGGCAACAGCCACGACGACCGCGCCGGAACGACGTCCGCCCCGTATGGTTTACGGCGAGGTCCTCAGCTTTGCCTACGAGACTTTCCGCAGTAATAAGGTGCGTTTCGCGCTGACTGCGCTTGGCATGGTGATCGGCACCGCTTCGCTGATCCTGGTTGTCACCATCGGCATGACCGGCAAGCAGTATGTGCTGAACCAGATCCAGTCCATCGGCACCAACCAGATCGAGGCCGAGTACCAGAGCGGCGGACAGCGCGTCGCCAACGTCACGCCCGACCCACTTACCATCGACGACCTCAAGGCCGCGCGGGAGCAGGTGCCGGGCATCGTCGCCGCCTCTCCCGTGGTTTCTCTGGGCGAACGCATTCCGGTCGGCGGAGGCAAGGAACGCGACATCTCCGTGCTGGGAGTCTTTCCCGACTACAAGATCGTGCGCAACCTGGTGGTCAGCACCGGACGTTTCTTTGACAGCAAAGACGAGCAGGAACACACCAAGGTGGGAGTGATCACCCAAAAAATGGCCGAGGAGCTCTACGGGTCGCAACAAGAGGCTATCGGCAAAACCATCAAGCTGACCGGCCTGCCGTTCACCATCGTGGGCACCTTCCGGGAGCGTGTGGACACCTTCGGCCAAACCGAAGTCGTGGACTACACCATGCTGATTCCGTACACGGTGAGCCGCTACTTTACTGACACGCCAACCGTAAAACAGATTTACTTCTCGACTGCCGACCCTTCGATGGTGCAGCCGGCAACCGACCAGATCCGGCGGGTGATCCAGAGCCGGCACCGGGCCGAGTCGGTTTACAACGTGATGAATCTCACCCAACTGGTGGTTCTGGCGGAGAAGACCGCCAACGCCCTGACCCTGGTGCTGTTGCTGGTGGCGGCGGTGGTCCTGCTGGTCAGCGGCATCGGCATCATGAACATCATGCTGGCGACCGTGAGCTCGCGCATCCGGGAAATCGGCATCCGTAAGGCCCTGGGCGCCACCAACCGCGAAATTCGCTTTCAGTTCCTGGCCGAGGCCATGACCATCTCTCTGGTGGGAGGGCTGATCGGCGTGGTGATCGGTTTGGCAATCCCGTATTCGGTACGTTTTCTGACGGAATACCGTATCCCGATCTCGGGCTTATCGGCGATTGTTGCGATTCTGGTTTCGTCGTTTGTGGGCGTGATCTTTGGGACAGTCCCGGCCACCCGCGCGGCAAAGCTGGATCCGGTGGAGAGTTTGCGGTACGAATGAGAAAGGAGCTTCTAGCTGCTAGCTCCTAGCTCTCTAGCGTTTAACCACCCAGAATCGCCAGTGGGATTCAGCTAAGAGCTAATGGCTAAGAGCCAGAAGCTGCCCTAAAACAAAAACGCCGGGCTGGTTGGCCCGGCTCATTCTTGTTACTCACCTCGCGGGGAAACGGCTTGGTTCTGAGGCCCCCGCAGATTTCTTACCTACTCTTGGTCACCGCTTACATCACCAGCGCCAGACCCTCCAGCTCTTTTTGCAACACGGGCATGGAGCAGCCTGACATCTCAACCCGGCCCACGGCGTCCATGGCTGCTTGAGGCGATACCCCGTAGCCACGTCCCATGAGGAAGACTTGCAAAAGCTCCGCGGCTTCCCGCGAATCGATCAGGCCTCCCTGCAACAGATCGTTTCGCAGAGCCGTTAATTCGGTACTGGAGAATCGTTCTTTCATGGTCGTTATCACCTCCGACCTTGACCTGCTTATTTCATTAGACTCACTGCCTGCTGTGAACGTTGCATGCAATTTTCGGGCCGCGTCCCGGGCGCTTTCTCTATATACGCAAATACCCGCACTTTGGTTTCTTAAACCCCTTACGTTGCGGTAAGTTGCAGGGGAGCTAAATCTTTGGATGCATCCGCCGCGGGACTTTGAGTGGCACGAACGGGCCATATCAGAGATTCCCATTATTGACACGTTGTGTCGTTCTGGGACAAGCAGGAATGACACAATGCGGCGGCTCTTGCCAGAGCTTCAGGAAGGATCGATCACAGCTTCGTCCACCAGCATGACCGGGATGCCGTCCCGCACCGGATAGACGCGGCGACACTCGCCGCACTTCAGGCCCTGCCCTTCGTCTTTCAGTGCCAGCGGCTTCTTACAGACCGGGCAGACCAGAATCTCGAGCAGGTCCTGGGGAATCATGGAGGGCATTTTACGCTCTTTGGGGTCGAAGCTTCTAGCTTCTAGCTTCTAGCTTCTGGCTTCTGGCTTCTAGCTTCTGGCTTCTAACTTCTAGCCAGGAGCCAGAAGCTTAGGAGGCAGGAGCCTCTTTGCGTCCTTTGCGGTTAAAAGCTCTTTTGACCATGATAGTTTACGATAAAGTTTCACCAGCGGGAGGCTAGGTTCATGGCTGCCACAATTCTGGACGGCAACAAGATCGCCGCAGAGATCCGGGCCGAGGTTGCGTCCGAGGTCAAAGACATGGCTGCCGCCGGGATTCGTCCCGGCCTGGCCGTCATCCTGGTCGGCCACAATCCGGCATCTGAGATCTACGTTCGCGGCAAAGTGAAGAGTTGCGAGGAAGTGGGAATCTACAGCGAAAAACTTACTCCGCCGGACACGATTTCGACCTCGGAGTTGCTGGAACTGGTCCTCGAACTGAACCGTCGCGACGAGATTGATGGCATCCTGGTGCAGTTGCCGTTGCCGCCGCAGGTGGACTCCAAGCAGATCCTGATGGCTGTGGATCCAGCCAAGGACGTGGACGGCTTCCACCCCGTCAATGTGGGATTCCTCTCCACCCAGCGCCCGGGGCTGGTGCCCTGCACGCCGGCGGGCATCATGGAGATCCTCAAGCGCAGCAATATTCCGGTGGCGGGTCAGGAAGCAGTGGTGGTGGGGCGGAGCGATATTGTGGGCAAACCCACGGCCATGCTGCTGATCAATGCCAATGCCACCGTGACCGTCTGCCACTCGAAGACGCGCGACCTTCCCGGGGTATGCCGTCGCGCCGACATCCTGGTGGCCGCCATTGGCCGCGCCGGAATGATTACCCGCGACTTCGTGAAACCCGGGGCCACGGTCATTGACGTAGGCATGAACAAGGTGACCGAACCGCGCGGAATTTGACCGGCTGTTTGCGGGCAATGCGAAGCGCGAGGAGAGCTTCCGTACGAAGGGGTCAACCCTGGTGGGGGACGCTCATCCCAATGCAGCCGAAGTTGCCGGAGCGATCACGCCGGTGCCCGGCGGTGTCGGCCCGCTGACCATCGCCATGCTGATGGCCAACACCGTAAAGGCGGCGAAGATGCGGAGGGGTTCGCGCATGCCCAACCGGGCGGCGGAGCACGCCCGCAGTGCTTAAGGTCGGATTGACCGGAGGCATCGCAGCGGGCAAGTCGGTGGTGGCTGAGATGTTTGCCGCGCAGGGCGCTCACGTGATCCAGGCCGACCAGATTTCCCACCAGCTCATGCAGCCCGGCCAGGCGGTTTACCAGGAAGTTGTGGACCACTTCGGTAGCGGGATTTTAGACCCGGACGGCAGCGTGAACCGCGCCCGGCTGGGGGAACTCGCATTCGGCGGCCCCCACCAGCCTTCCCGCGTCCAGGAGCTGAATCAGATCGTCCATCCCGCCGTGATTCGCCGGCAGGAAGAATGGATGGCCGAAGTGGGCCGGCGCGATCCTCGCGCCATTGCCCTGGTGGAGGCGGCGCTCATTCTCGAGGCTGGCATGGCCGAACGCTTTGACCGGCTGGTGGTCGTGACCTGCCGGCCGGAGCAGCGGGTCGAGCGCTGGGCCCAGCGGCTGAAGGTGGACCAGGAAACGGCCCGCCGCGAAGTCGCCCGCCGCATGGCCGCCCAGCTTCCAGACGAAGAAAAGATCAAGGCCGCCGATTACGTAATCGACAACTCCGGATCGCTCGACGAAACCAGCCGCCAGGTGAGAGAAATCTACGCCGAGTTAAAGAAGGAAGCGTAGGGTGCCAGGAACCGTGTGCGGACAGCTGCCCATTCGACTGTCGCTCAGGGCAGGCCCCCGGCTGTCCCCACGTGGTCTGTAGCATTTAGAATCGTAGGAAGGTCCTGAACTATGAAGCTGCTGCGTCCTGTTCTGCTGGCCGTGATTTTTGCCGGCGCGTTCTTTTACTTCACTACCTACCGCTCCGGCCAGATGCATCCCGCCAACTGGTTTGGCCGTCCCAGCAACCGGGTGGAGATTACCGAGGCCGCGTCGAACGGCGCCTTCGACGCTGAAGAACAGAACAACATGAGCGTTTACCACAAGAACATCGATTCCGTGGTAAACATCACTTCGAGGGCAGTGACCTTTGATTTCTTTTATGGCCTGGTGCCGCAGGAGGGCCAGGGCTCGGGCTTCATTATCGATAAAGAAGGTCACGTGCTGACCAACTACCACGTGATCGCCGACGCCCGGCAGGTGGAAGTGACGCTGCACAACCGCAAGAAATACCGCGCCACCGTGGTGGGGACCGACCGCTCTCACGATCTGGCGGTGATTCAGATTAAAGGTCCCGGCCTGACCCCGATGGTGCTCGGCGATTCGCGCAATCTGCAGGTGGGACAAAAAGTTTATGCCATTGGCAATCCTTTCGGCCTGGCCGGCACCATGACCAACGGCATCATCAGTTCGATCCGGCCGGTACAGGAACCTGACGGCATGCAGATCGATGACGCCATCCAGACCGACGCGGCCATCAATCCCGGCAATTCCGGCGGCCCGCTGCTGAACTGGCACGGCGAAGTGATCGGCATCAATACCCTGATCGCTTCCAACGTCGGCCAGAGCGCGGGCATCGGTTTCGCCATCCCGGTAAACACGGCCAAAGCGGTGCTGAATGATCTTGATGACGCTGGGGCGGGTGCGGCGTCCGGCACTGGGTGTGCGGACGATTCCCATTACCCCTGAACTGGCGGACCAGATGGGACTGGCGGCAGACAGCGGCTTGCTGATTGTGCAGGTGGCGCCCGGCGGGGCCGCCGACCGTGCCGGCCTGCGCGGCGGCAGCGAGCGCGCCTACATTGGCAACATTCCCATCACTCTCGGCGGCGACCTGATCGTGGCCATCGACGGCCAGCAGGTCCAGGACCAGCAGGACCTCAGCCAGGTCATGAACAGCCATCGCGCCGGCGACACGGTGCGGGTCACCATCTATCGCGGAAAAAAGAAGATCGACGTCAGCGTAACCCTGGGCGAGGCGCGCGAAGAGGTGTAAGGATGGCGCGGAAGGGCACGATTGGCTCGGGGGTGCGGGAAAGCTCCACGCGTACGGGTTTGGGAAGGGGCACGACTTCAGAGGCTGCGGAAAAACTCGCAGCTGTCGGCCCTTCCGTGGAAGAGCGGCCCTTCAGGGCCGCGTAGGTCGTCAGGAATGTATGCGGGCTTTAGCCCCCGTGGTCGCTTCGTCCGGGCAAATTGAGTTTTTCCGCAGCCTCTGAAATCGTGCCCTTCCCAAACCCCACTAGACGCCTTCTTGTTGGCCCCTTACGCCGCCGATTCAAGGAAGCTTTCAATCTCAATTACGTCTTCGTCGTTAAGGGACAACTCCCCGGCGCGCATCACGCCTTCGGCCTGGCTGCCATTGCGGGCACCCACGATGGCACCGGTCACCGCCGGGTTGCGGAGCGTCCAGGCAATGGCAACTTCACCCGGCGAGCGGCCGTGGCGTTTGCCAATCTCGCGCAGCCGTTCTGCCAGGGCGAGATTGCGTGACAGCTTGGGCTCGTTGAAATTTGAACTGGCGCGGCGCCAGTCATCCTGGGGCAATTTCGCGGCACGTTCGCGGGTCATCGCTCCCGTCAACAGACCCGAAGCCATGGGTGAATACACGATCACGCCAATGCCCTCCTGCAGACAGTAAGGAAGAATTTCCCGCTCCACTCCGCGATCAACCAGCGAATATGGAGGTTGCAGGGAGGTAACTGGCGCAATGGCCAGAACCCGCTTCAACTGCGCAACATTGAAATTCGAGACCCCAATCCAGCGCACCTTGCCTTGCCGCTTCAACTCGGCCAGCGTGGCCCAGCCTTCTTCCAGTTGGGGAGAGTCTGGACTAGGCGGCCAGTGAATCTGGTAGAGATCGATGACATCGGTGGCGAGGCGGCGCAGGCTGTCCTCGATTTCGCGCCGGATGGAATCGGCGCCCAGGCCTCGCCGCACATTGCCCTGTTCATCCCACAGCCGTCCGCATTTGGTGAAGACGTAAGGCCGCGGACCCGGCCACGTCTTGAGGGCCCTGGCTACAACCTCTTCGGAGTGGCCCAGGCCGTAAACCGCGGCAGTGTCGATCCAGTTCACGCCCAGCTCGAGCGAGCGATGAATGGCCGCGATGGAGTCGTTATCATCCTGCGCCCCCCACGCGAACTGCCAGCCGGCGCCGCCGATGGCCCAGGCCCCGTAGCCCACCGGGGTAATGCGCAGGTCAGAGTTGCCAAGTTGCCGGGTTTGCATTTCAATCTCCTGGAGGTATCAATCAGTTTGAAACGACTCTACAACCGATCTCGCGGGCACGCACACCTGCTCATTCTTTGATTGCGGACTTCCGGCGTTAGATTCATAAGGAAATCATGAGTGTTGAATCCATCCGCGGCTTCTGTCTTTCTTTTCCCCATGCCACCGAAAAGCTGCAGTGGGGAGAAGTTCTTTGTTTCAAGGTAGGCGGAAAGATTTTCGCGCTGTTGTCTCTGAGCGCGGTCCCGCCGCGCCTGATGTTCAAGTGCGAACCCGAAAAATTTGCCGAACTGGTGGAGCACGAAGACATCATTCCGGCGCCCTACCTGGGCCGCTACAAGTGGGTAGCGCTCGAGCGCCTGGATGTCCTGACCTGGAGCGATATTACAGACCTGATTACAGAGTCGTATGAAATGGTGGCGGCGAAAGCCAGGATATCCAGAACCAGCGCTACCAGAACCAGAGCGACCCGCCGAGGTCCGAAATCTCGCCGCGCCGGGAAGTGAACACGGCGATTCTGCCGCCACGATTCTGCATTTCGATATTGCAGTGCTCTCCGGTGCACCCCCTGTACTTCCGATAGTTGACCCTCGTTCTCGGCTGCCGTAACAATCTTCACAACAAACCTGCCTTTGGCCGAAACCGGGAACGGACCGAACAGCGGTCGCCAGATTTGAACCAAACTATCACGGGGAGAACATCAGTGAAGTTAGTAGTCGCGTTGTGCCTGTTTACAAGTCTCATGGCCTTTGGCGCAGAACAAGTAAAGAACATTGAGGACATTCCCAGCTCTGGCGGCACTTCGGGATGCGGCATTCCCCGTTGGTGCTGGGAGCACGACAAGGGCACGAACGGGTCCTCGACGGGAAGCAGCAAAATGTCCGGGGAGCTCCGGCAATTCGATGCGGTATGGAAGTACTACGGAGGAGAGCGCTTCCATATTTATCTCGGCCCTGATCACAAGGACGGCAAATCTACTTCCTTTACGCTGGATACGTGGATTTACTTTAACAAGCTGGCGACCGTCAACAATATCGAACTCGACTTGAACCAGGTCACGCTCAACGGGAACACAGTGATCTATGGAATGCAATGCAATTTCCCAAAAGGCATGTGGCAATACGTGACCAACCACTCGGGCCACCCGCACTGGAATAATTCGAATGTCCCTTGCTCCAGAAAGGTGTGGAAGCCCGCGGTCTGGCATCACGTCATCCTGAAATATCACCGGGATTCGGCGGGAAACGTAACCTACGATTCCGTGACTTTCGATACCAAGGTGTACAAATTCACCGGCGCGTCCGGCCCCAGCGTTTTCGGCCTGGGTTGGGGAATCGGGCGGCAGGTGGTCAATTTCCAGATTGGTGGAAACAAGACATCCGGGGGTACCACGGCATTTCTGAAAAACCTGACGGTTACAGGGAATTGAACTGACGTTCTTTTGCCCGACAGAGTGCTTACAGATTTCAGATTCTGGATTTTCAGATGTGCGTCCGCTTTTTTCCGCGCTCCGCGTCATCGGGTAGTGGTCAGTTTCGCGAACAGACGCGGCAAGTGCATAAACCACGTAGGACGTCGAATCTCACGAGGCTTTGTTTTCCAGGCGTTTCTTTGTGCACCTTCGTGCCCTTCGTGGTTCATGGGCTCCAAACTGACCCACTACCCGTCATCACGCTGATTTGACTCCCACTCTCCGGCTGGGCTAGCCTCTAGCAGTCCCCGCTCATGCGATCTCATTGCAAGTTATTCATTCTGCTGCTCTTTATTCTCGCCGTGGCGGCGGCAGGGCCGCGCAGTTTTGCCGCCCGGCTGGTGCCGGTGGTGGCGCCCCGGGCGATGGTGGCCAGCGTGCACCAGCTGGCGTCGCGCGCCGGAGTGCAGATGATGAAAGCAGGCGGCAATGCTGTGGACGCGGCAGTCGCGGTCGGTTTCGCGCTGGCGGTGGTGCATCCCCAGGCGGGGAATCTGGGTGGGGGCGGCTTCATGCTCGTCCGCTTCGCCAATGGCAAGACCCACTTTATCGACTACCGCGAGAAAGCGCCGGCGGCGGCCACGGCGAATATGTACCTCGACGCCCAGGGAAATGTGATTGAGGATGCCAGCACCATCGGCTACAAGGCGATCGGAGTACCGGGATCGGTTGCAGGCATGGTGTATGCGGAAAAGAAGTATGGCAAGCTGTCACTCGCGCGGGTGATGGCCCCGGCGATCAAGCTGGCGGAAGAAGGATTCGCCCTCGCCGCCGAAGACGCCCGGGATTTGCAGGAGGATAAACCGCTGGGCCAGTTTCCGGAATCGCGGCGCATTTTTCAGCGTGACGGAAATTATTACAAAGCCGGCGAGGTGTTCAAACAGCCTGATCTGGCCCGCACTTTGAAACGCATCGCCGGCAGTCCGGATGACTTCTATCACGGTGATATGGCCCGTGAGCTGGCCGCATCCGTGCAGAAGGGCGGGGGCCTGATCACGATTGGCGACCTGGCGCGCTACGAAGTGAAAGAGCGGGAGGCGGTGCGAGGATCCTACCGCGGATACGAAATCATCAGTGCGCCGCCACCATCGTCGGGCGGGACCACGCTGATCGAGATACTGAACATTCTTGAAGGCTACGACCTGGCAAAATTCGGGGCCCGGTCGGTCCCGGCGTTGCATCTGACGCTCGAAGCCTTCCGGCGCGCATTCTTCGACCGGGCGGAGTTTTTAGGGGACCCGGATTTTTCCAATATTCCCGTGGCCCAGTTGATCGACAAGCGGTACGGCGCGGCGTGGCGGGAATCGATAGATCCCAAGCACGCCAGCGCCAGTAAAGATCTGGTCCGGCCTGCGATCTTCAGCCAGCTCGAACAATATGCCTCTGGGCATCTTCCGCCCCGCGCTGTGGCGGAATCCGACCATACGACTCACTATTCGGTGGTCGATCCGGAGGGGAATGCGGTTGCGGTCACGACCACGCTCAATGACAGCCTGGGCTCGCGGGTCACTGCCGAAGGCATGGGTTTTCTGCTGAACGATGAGATGGACGACTTCGCGGCCAAGCAGGGCGTGCCCAACATGTTCGGCCTGATCCAGGGGCCGGCCAATGCAATTGGTCCGGGCAAGCGTCCGCTTTCGGCGATGGCGCCCACCATCGTGCTCAAAGACGGTAAGCTGTTTCTGGTGCTGGGCTCGCCCGGCGGCCCGCGCATCATCACCACCGTGGCCAATATCCTGATGGGCGTGGTTGATTACGGAATGAACATTCAGGAGGCGGTGAACGCGCCGCGCTTCCATCACCAGTGGTTGCCCGACGTCGCCCGCATGGAGTCGGGGTTTTCTCCCGATACCATCAAGCGTTTGGAGGGAATGGGTCACCGCATCGAGGCGGGAGACTCCTGGAGCGACGGCGAGTGCATCATGGTTGACCCGAAACGGGGAGAACGCCTGGGCGCCAGCGACCCGCGAAACAACGGCAGAGCGATAGGATTCTAGATCAGTTCATGTGGGGCGGGCGCCCTCGCCCGCCGCCGTTGAATTTGAATTTGGATCTTGATTACGGCACAGTTCCGACGGCGTCAAAGTTTTGAATAGTTAGAGTCGAAGTCAAAGGCGGCGGGCGAGGGCGCCCGCCCCACACGGGTCTGTTCAGTATGCTGAAGGCAATATCCACACTGGTGTACGTGAAAGAGCGGCTGCATCCCGGGCTGCTGGACGGATTGGTGCGGGGCGGGGCGCAGGCCATCGAGATTTTTGCCGCGCGCCAGCACCTGGACTATGCCAATCGCAAACAGCATGTGCGCGAAATCGCCGACTGGTTTCAAACCAGCGGTGTTCCGCTGCATTCGGTCCATTCGCCCATGCACGCCGACTACGAGTCGGGCCGCACCGGCGCGCCCACCGGTGAACGTGGCCGCCACCGACCGGGCGCAGCGCATCGAGGCCATGGATGAGATCAAGCGGGCGATTGAAGTGGCCGAGCAGATTCCCTTCCGCTTTCTGATACAGCACATGGGAACCAGCGGCGAATCGTTTGATGACCGCAAGTTCGAAGCCGCGATGACTTCAATCGAACACCTGCGCGCTTTTGCCAAACCGCTGGGCGTGCGCATCCTGCTGGAAAATATTCCCAACGAGCTGTGCACCCCGGAAAAACTGGTGGAGTTTATCCAGATCACCCACTTCGACGACGTGGGCGTATGCTTCGATCTGGGCCACGCCCATATCATGAACAACGTGGCCGAGGCCTTCGAAATCCTGAAGGGCCACATTCATTCCACCCACGTGCACGACAATGCCGGAGACCGCGACTCCCATCTGTGGCCGGGAGCGGGGACCATCGAATGGAAAACAGCGATGGAATTGCTGCGGTCGGCGCCGCATGCACTACCCTTGCTGCTGGAAGTCGAGGCCGACGAGAAAGTGAATCCAGTGGAGAAAATGAAAGAGGCGTTTGAGAGATTGGAATCGGCTTAGATTCGTTCACCGCCGAGGACGCCGAGATCGCAGAGAAAAAGCAGGGAAGAACGAGACTCGAGAAATGGGCTGGTTTTCTCGGCGCTCTCTGCGGGCTCGGCGGTAAATGATTTTGGAATCTTATGTCATCTCCTGTCAGCTCGATTTCTGATATCGGCAAGCATGAAGGCCAGACCGTCACCATTCGAGGCTGGCTCTACAACCTGCGGGAAAGCGGGAAACTGCTCTTCCCGCAATTCCGTGACGGCTCCGGGCTGATCCAGGGCGTAGTGCCGAAAAATGCGGTGGCTCCCGAGGTCTTCGACGCGATAAAAGGCCTCACTCAGGAGTCGAGTGTCATAGTCGAAGGGAAAGTCCGCGCCGACCGGCGCGCGCCGGGCGGATATGAGCTCGATGTCTCCGGGATTCAGGTGGTGCAGCGGGTATCCGAGAGCGATCCTTATCCCATTTCTCCAAAGGAACACGGCGTTGAATTTCTGATGGAGCACCGGCACTTGTGGGTGCGCTCGCAGCGGCAGGCAGCAATCCTGCGGGTGCGGGCGGAGATCATCAAGGCGGCCCGTGATTTCTTTGACGAACGCGGCTTTGTCCTGACCGATCCGCCCATTCTTACTCCGGCCGCCTGTGAAGGCACCAGCACTCTTTTTCCGGTCGATTACTTTGACGAGCAGGCGTTTCTTACCCAGTCCGGCCAACTCTACATCGAAGCCACGGCCATGGCCCTGGGCAAGGTGTATTCGTTCGGGCCAACCTTTCGGGCGGAGAAATCCAAGACGCGCCGCCACCTTACGGAATTCTGGATGGTCGAACCCGAGGTCGCGTATGCCGAACTCGACGACATCATGGCACTGGCGGAAGGCCTGATCAGCTTTCTGGTGAAGCGCTGCCTGGAGAAGCGGCGCAGCGATCTGCAGGTGATCGGGCGCGATGTCAGCAAACTGGAGAAGATTGAGACTCCATTTCCGCGCATCACCTACGACGAAGCGGCAAAGATGTTGCAGGAAGCGCACGCCAAAGGCGCGCTGGAAAACAAGTTCGAATGGGGCGGCGACCTGGGATCGCCCGATGAAACCTACATTTCATCGCAGTTTGAGAAGCCAGTGATGGTGCATCGCTATCCCGCCAGGATAAAGGCGTTCTACATGGAACCCGACCCGCTTCGCCCCGACCTGGCTCTGTGCGTGGATGTGCTGGCGCCGGAAGGCTACGGTGAGATCATCGGCGGCTCGCAGCGCATGGCCTCCCACGATCTGCTGGTGCAGCGCATTCGCGAACACGGCCTTCCCGAAGAGGCTTTCAAGTGGTACCTTGACCTGCGCAAATTCGGCAGCGTGCCCCACGGCGGTTTCGGCATGGGCATCGAACGCGCGGTGGCCTGGATCTGCGGGCTGGAGCATGTACGGGAGACGATACCCTTCCCGCGGATGTTGAATCGGTTATACCCATAGGCCTTTTTCACCGCCGAACAAGTGAGTGCGCATAACACTGAGAACCGGGAACTTTTGACTGGCAACTGAAGATAAAATCTCAAACAGCCGGAGCGTCGCCGGTGCAGGGGAAGACACCGAGCACAACCGTTATCCCAAATCTATGGCCCCAACAACATCTTCGTCCAACATCGTGCCCAAAAAAATTCGGGTGATCGGGGTCCCGCTCGACCTGGGACAGTCGCGCCGGGGCGTGGACATGGGCCCCTCGGCAGTACGAGTCGCCGGGCTCGAGGCGCGCCTCGAAGCGCTGGGGCACGTGGTCGAGGACGCCGGCAACGTTTCCGTCGCCATCGCCGAGCAGAAGAAGGCGGGAGACCCGTCGGCCAAGTATCTGAAGGAAATTACCGCCACCTGCACCAAGCATGCCGAGCTGGTCCTGAAAACTCTGGAGGCTGGCATGGTTCCGCTGGTGCTGGGCGGAGACCACTCGGTGGCGGCGGGCACGGTCGCCGGCGTGGCCGAGTTCTATCGCCGCCAAAACCAGAAAATTGGATTGATCTGGATTGACGCGCACACCGACATCAACACTCCGGAGAGCTCGCCCAGCGGAAACGTCCACGGCATGCCGCTGGCCGCAACCATGGGATTGGGGCCTGCCGAACTGGCGAACATTTTCGACTTCTCGCCCAAGGTGAAACCGGAAAACTGCGTGCTGGTAGGAGTGCGTGACATTGATGCCGTCGAGAAAGAAAATGTTCGCCGCGCCGGCATCGGCGTCTTCACCATGCGCGATATCGACGAGCGCGGCATGCGCACGGTGATGGAAGAAGCGCTGCGCATGGCCGGACGCGGCACCGCCGGCTACCACGTCTCTCTCGACATGGACTGGATCGATCCCGAAGACGCGCCCGGCGTGGGCACCCCGGTCCGCGGCGGGGCGACGTATCGCGAAGCCCACCTGGCCATGGAAATTATCGCCGACCACGGCCGCATGCTCAGCTTTGAGATCGTCGAGGTGAATCCTGTGATTGACGAGCACAACCGCACGGCTGACCTGGCGGTGGAGCTGGCGCAATCAGCCTTTGGGAAGAAGATCCTCTAGGCTCTCCGAAGTCTTGGATACGAATCGTGGACGACCCGGATCCCACACCGATACCTTCATCACAATGTACGAGTCGCCCTGACTGCGCCTGCGAATTTTGCGTTCGGCGGCGGACGAGGCCCTCAGTGAGCGAAGCGCAGGATCAACTCGCCGAGGATTTCATTCGAAACTATCAGGAACCCCGCTGACTGCCTTCCTGGCATCCAGGCACAGTGTGGGTCGGACCCTAAGGTCGCTCACCTAATGCCCGCAAGTGCCGCCGCACGGAAGGACTACAATGGAGGCGTGCGATACTACACCACCAAATCGATGAACGGCGGCACCACCTTTAAGTGCGCGCTGTGTGAACATAGTGTCACTACGCTGGACTTCAACAGCCTCATAGGCAACCGGCGGACCCAGGCAGCAACTGCCATGAATCAGCACGCGGCTGGGATGCATTTTCCATCGCGGACTGCGACCCCCGCCAAACTGGGTGGCCGCGGCGCGCTCTAAATGGCCGGCTGAACGCGGCTGCGCTAGCTTCCCAGAGCTTGGGCCCAGCCGGCGAAGGCGTGCCAGGGTGCCGTCATCCCGATGGGCACTCGTATTTGTTGCACGATGATGAGAAACATCCCCGCCCAGAGCGTAGCCCGATGGACCTTCCGAATTGACCACAGGTCGTAGGCCACCAGCATCAGCAGGAAGACGTAGGAGAACAGTCCAGCCGCGATAGGCTTCCCCAGGAACATGGCGAAGGGCCAGCGCGCAATGGCGGCTATCAGCAGCGCAATGGTAGCGATGAGGATGAGGCGCTTGTGCGCCGGGGAATCGGAACGCTTGCGAAAAGCGAAAAAGATCAACGTGCTAAAGATCAACATGTCCGTGATGGGCACGACATAAAAAGTCGCGGCATCCAGACCGGGAGGCGCGAAGCCCCTGGCCAGTGCATTTGTACCCGCCAGCACGCCGAGAACAACCATCGAACAAGCCAGAAGAAAGCCGAGCACGCCCAGGCGGCGATGGATATCCACCCGGCCGGCAGAGACCAGGGCGGTCTGCGTGACCAGCAAGAGGACCCAGCAGGAAAACACCGCTCCGTGTACGTGAATGATGAAGGCGGGCAGTGGGGCATGGATCATCCCCGCCAGGTAGTAAGTGCGTGCAAATCCCAGAAAAACGGTGGCCAGTATGAGCAACGCCATGGCCGAAAAGAAAAGGTTGTCGTAACGGCGCCCGGGGACGCTGGTCGCAAACTTCGCGCGATTGCCGGGACTTGCAGCGGCTGTTGCCATCACGTCTCCATGACGAACGGGTCTAGTTGAGATTTTCTGGAACCCGGGGGCAGGCGTGAGCATTGTATGACACTTTGGCCTGAAATTGCTGGCGGCAAGGGCGACGCCTGCCCCAGCTTACTTCCTGGCGGGAAGCGCGTCCGCGCTTTCCCCGGGAATCGAGAAATCCCAAACCGAGTAGAACACTCCCTGTTGGGCCTGCGACTGGGAGGCGCCCTTCTTCGGTTTGTGGGCCTTGGTGGGGCGCAGCACCAGCCCGTATTCTCCCGGCGCCAGGGGAGCGACCGGTTCGATCTGCAGATGGCCGCGCGCCACGCGGGTGGATTTGAGCGGGGTGCGCTCTTCGTCAATCATCGATTGCGGTTCTCCCGCGCCCATGTAACTCATCTTCTGTTTGGTGGCCCCCACCAGCCTCCAGTTGTCGGTGGTCCTGGGTAAGTGGACCAGTGCGGGCTCGTAAGCATCGGGATCGAGGCCGGTAATTTCGCCGAACTGCAGGTCAAATTTCGGCTGCGTGGTGGGCATCACATAAGAAGAGGCGCGGCCGGGAAGCGCCCAGATATAAGTGGTCGTGGGCATCCCGCGATGGCCGCCCATCATTCCACCCATCATGCCGGAGGCGATGCCCATGGCCGGACCGGCAAACATGCCGCCGCCCGCGATGGCCGCGAACGTCAGCCCCTGGGTTGCGAAACTTTGCAGTGTGGACCCAGCCGACGAACCTGCCCCGGGCATGCCTTTGGTGGTGCTCTGCGCCATCTGGGCCATCGAACTGGCCATCAACTTCTTGTCCGGGCCAAGGAGCAGGTTCACCTGAGGCAAGACCGCCGGCGACATCATCATGGCGCCCATTCCCGGCATGCCCATCATCCCACCCCTGCCCGCCATGCCATTCATTCCGCCCATTTGACTCATCGCGGCCGCCATTTGCTGGCGTTGCGCCGGAGACAACTGCGACATTATGTCCGGCGACATACCCATGGCGTCAGAGTTCTGGATCAACGCGGCCTGGGGTACCACGGGCGTGGCGGCGGCAGAGGTCCGTTTCCTGGCAGCGGCGGCCAGCATGGCATCCATTACTCTGTCGCTGATGCCGGATGTTTTCAGCGCCAGCAGGCCATCGACGGATACGTCAAAGTCACAATCCGTCGCCGCGATCACGCTGAGGATCGTGCTCTCCTGCAGCCCGCCCTTCACCATCCTGACCACGTCGGCGTTGGTCAGAGCCGGACTCTTGGACGCGGGACCCGGGTGGGCCGTGTCCTGCGAATGATTGCTCTGCGAATCAGTGACCTGCTGAGCACCACCCTCTCCAGCAAGAAGCAGCGTCAGGCCAAGCGCCACAAGTGCCAGACCGGCCAACTTCATGATTCGCATGCTTTGTCCTCTTCCCTTAGTGTTCCTCTGGCTATTTGGCGTTCATGCAGGCCGGAATTTCTATGTTGGCCGGACCAGTGAGCGGGTCATAGTTCATCTGGATCCCGCCGGCGCCGCTCGCATCCACCATCTCGATGCGCAGCGGCAGGCCGGTGTCCTTGGCCACGAACAGATGCACCGTCCCCTGGGTCTTCTCGTTTTCGTGGTCGTAGAACTCATAGCCGTCCGCCATCGCGCCGTCTACGTTCTGGTCGCCGATCGGGTGCAGGTCAGTGAGGTTCGGGTTGGCTTGGCTGCCCGACGCGTCGCTCGGAGGGACGTCGCGGCACTGCCAGGAAAACATATCCCGCTCCTTCTTCAGCATTTTGGGCGCTTCCACATGGGCCATGGCGACCGATGCGGCGGTGGATGCAGCGCCGAGCGCGCCCATGGGCCCCTCTGCCGCGGCGCGAGCGATCGAGGTCGCGGCCATGCGGTCCAATTCCGCCAGGTCGTGAGCTGCCTTTTCCTCGCTCTCCTTCAATAATCGAGGCACCGCCGCCGACGTAATGAGCCGCGCCGCGCGTCCGTTTTGTACGACCGCCCGAATTTCCCAGTCATCCACCGTTCCCGGCACGTCCGTGGCTTGCATCTTGTAGTGCATGGTGTATTGACGTGTATTGCCCTCGACTACCAATTCCCCCGGGCTGAAGATGCTCTGGGCCATCGCTGCCATTCGGGGGTCGCTGGTTTGCATGCTCATGACCATGTGATAGCCGGGCTGGGTCCTTAGCCGCGTGAATGACGTATAGAGCGGGCTATCCAACGGAACCGGGACACCGGCACGAGCTGGAATGGAGTTAGCTGATGCCCCTCCCCTCCTGGATCTTCCGGTCGCGTTTCGCTGGGCCATGGAGGCTTGCATGCGCGCCCGCATTTCGGGAGGCATGTTGTTCATCATTTGCGTCATCTGCTCCGATGACATTCCCTGCGGCATCCCCTGCTGGCTCATGCCTTGGGGGTTCATGCCGGATGACGCGTCCTGGGTCGAATCTTGCGTGGTGTTCGCACTTGGCGCAGCCGCCGCATTCTCCGCCGCTGCGGCAGCATCTTTCTTCTTCGACTCCGCCGCCAGCATGGCGCGGATCACTTTGCTGCTGACCCCGGCCTGGTTCAGCGACTGCAGGCCGGTTGAGGAGAGATCGAACTGCGTGTCATTGGCGGCAATGGCCGCCACAATTGTGGTTTCCGCCAAACCGGACTTCACCATCTTGATGACGTCGGCATTGGTCAGAGGGTTTTTCTGTTGTGCGGCCAGGACGGTTAACCCGAGGACGACGACGCTCAATACTCTCAGCAATCGCATAACACCTCCGCTTGAGCCATCGGACGGCTGCTTGAAACGAAGAGGCCCGGAACAACGCGAAGCATTTGGGGGAAGGAAGGGAACGGGCGGCAAGCCGCCCGTTGGTGAAAGTCAAAAGGCCGCGGGCGGGGGCGCCCGCGCCACACGTTATTGGGTGACCGTTTTCACCGCGTCGCCGGTTTTGAAGCCGGAGCCTGAAACGGTGGTGGCAACCGACGAGATATCGTCCACATCAGTCACCTTTACTACGCCAACCGAAGTGGCCATGCGCCGGATCACTTTGCCGGTGGATGGGTCCTTGATTTCCTTGGACACGCGCTCGACGTTCAGTTGGTCGCCCACCTTCACGCCGGCCTTGGCACCGACATTGAGGATGATCTGTCCGCCATCGACTGCCGCGACCAACCCTTCAACCACGACAGTGCGCGCCACCAGTTTGTCCTTGTCGGCGATCACCTCGGTGCTTGTCTTTTCTACCGCGGCCTTCACGGCTTCACCGATGATGGTGCTCTGGAAGTCGCTGCTGCCGAAGTCGGCATTGCCGCTGCCGAATCCGTGCCAGTTGCCGCCACCGCCGAGCAGCGAGGTGCTTTCCCGCGCCGATTCACCGTGGCCTTCGGCCACGGCCAGAATCTCGCCCGTATCCACGTCCACCATGCGCGCGG
The DNA here is from genome assembly GCA_963699935.1 of Terriglobia bacterium. GTDB lineage: Bacteria > Acidobacteriota > Terriglobia > Terriglobales > Acidobacteriaceae > JAIQFF01. The sequence goes on along the minus strand of CAVOVU010000002.1, from coordinate 115,441 downwards.
TCAGGGACACGATGGCTTTGGACTTTTTATGTCCGAACCCACCCAGGCCGAAGCCGCCCAGCGCCCCGCCGGCGCCGCCCAGGTTCATGTTCTTGGTCTCATTGCCGAACTGAGTGATGCTGCCGACGATGATCGCGTCCACGCCCAGCAGTTTCCCGATTTTGGCGGCGGAGTTGGGATTGGCGCGGTCGCTGTTGGAAAAATTCTGTTCCGCCATGATCTTGTCCAGAGCTTTGCGCTCGATCACCGAATAGCTGCCATCCTTGACCAGATAGGTGACCAGCAGGTCGGAGATGCCCTTGCCTACGTCCACGTCCTGGCCGAACAGGGCCGCGACATTTCCGTGCACAGTGGCGTAATCGAAGTCAAATATTGCGACCCGCTTTTTGCGGGGGGCGGCCGGTGCTGCTTGCGCGTACGCCGCGGCAACCGAGAACAGCAAAAACAGCGCGGCCAGTGACATTACTTTTCGCATGACGTAATCTTCCCTTCCCCAAAAGAAATCAGGACAACGCAGAGGTTCCCGGCCCAGACCGGCCGAGGCTAGCTCGGGGTGCAGCCCTGGTCAACCCAGACGGTATGACATTGTGCAAGAATGAAGGGGCCTTATCAAGCCCATATCCATGAAAAAGAGCCATGAAAAAACTACGTGTCGGCATCCTGTTTGGCGGGCGTAGCGGGGAACATGAGGTATCGTTGCTCTCGGCCGCGTCCGTCCTGAACGCCATTGATAAGAATAAGTACGAAGTCGTACCCATCGGCATCACCAAGGAAGGCCGGTGGCTGACTGCCCGCGATGCGGAACTGCTGTTGCGGGGCCAAAGCGAAGTCCATTCTAATCTCAGGGCGGGCGACCCCGGGGCCACTCCGGGGGCCGCAGTCCTGGCTACCGGGCAGGCGGTGGTGGTTCCACCCGAACCGCAGCGTCCGGGCGGGTCCCTGGCGGCCTTCCAGACCGAAGCCCTCACCCGCCGGGCCAGCGACCGAGCCATCAACGTGGACATCATCTTCCCCGTGCTGCACGGCACCTTCGGCGAAGACGGGACCATCCAGGGATTGTTCGAATTGGCGGACATCGCCTACGTGGGCGCGGGCGTGCTCGGCTCCGCCGCTGGCATGGACAAGGACGTCATGAAGTCGCTGTTTCGGGCCGCTGGACTGCCCATCGTCAGACACGTCACCGTGCTGCGCAGTGACTGGGAAGCTGCGCCGAAGAAAGTGCAGAAACTGGTGGAAAGCAAGCTGAAGTACCCGGTGTTCGTGAAGCCCGCCAACCTGGGATCGTCGGTGGGAATTTCAAAGGCGCGTGAACGCAAGGAACTGGCTCCGGCGATGGCAGAGGCCGCCAAATTCGATCGCAAGATTGTGATCGAGGAGGGTGTAGGCGGCAAGAAGCACAAGGCCCGCGAAATCGAAGTTTCGGTGCTGGGCAACGACCAGCCCGCTGCTTCAGTGCCGGGTGAGATCGTCCCGGGCAAGGAATTCTACGACTACACCGCCAAGTATGTTGATGAAGGATCGCAGCTGATCATTCCAGCCAAATTGAGCAAAACCGAAACCAAAAAGATAAAGCAATTGGCCGTCAGCGCCTTCCAGGCCGTGGACTGTTCCGGCCTGGCACGGGTCGATTTCCTGATGGACCCCAAGAACCGGAAAATTTATCTCAACGAGATCAACACCATGCCCGGCTTCACCGCGATCAGCATGTATCCCAAACTGTGGGCGGCGTCAGGCTTGGCCTATCCGGAACTGATCGAGCGCCTGATCCAACTGGGACAGGAACGCCACGAAGAAAAGAAGAGAAATCAGTACAGCAAATAAAAAATTGTCATCCTGAGCGGAGTAGCTGCTTCGCTTCGCGAAGCAGCTACGCAGTCGAAGGACCCCTATACCTGAAGCTGCAGCCGGGGTCGCCAAGTTTTTCGCGTCCCGAAAATCCGCGGAAGCGATCGTCATTCCAGTCGATAGGGGTCCTTCGACTCCGCCGATTGATTCGCAAGCGAATCATCCGGCTGCGCTCAGGATGACAGGGCTCTGATGACAAAGCGCTCAGTGGCCCAGGAAGCGCTCCAGGACTTCCAGGTCTTTTCCCGCCAGGTCTGAGTATTTCTTCGCCCTGACTGCATCGTGGTGTTGCATGGCCTCTTCAGCTTTGAACAGGTTGGCTTTGAGGCTCGCCTGGCGTTCCACCATGTCGCCGCGCAGTCCGTAGCCGGCAGCGCTCTGCTCCTGCTGCAGACGATCCAGACCGCTGTTCACGGCGGCAGCGCGGTTGGAAAGCTGGTCAACGGTTTGCTCCAACTCGTCCAGTTGAGCTGACGCATTTGCGGCGTCGGGTGCAGCCATTCCGCTATCACCCTGCGAAGGAGCGCCCATATCGCCGGAACTGCCGTTCTGGGCCATCACCTTCTTGGCATGGGAATGGCTGGGTTTGGCCGGGGCGAGATTGCTCTGCATCGGCTTGTCCATCTCCGGAGCCGCCGGCGTTGCGGGTGGTGTCGATGGCATCGCATTCGAGCTGTCCGGGGAAGCGGTGGTGGCCGTGGGTGCGGCCGGCGGCTGCGAAGAATCCGCACTCATCGCGCCCGCAGCTGGGGCGTCCGCCGGCGCCGGCTGGCTGGGCTGGGCTTCGCTCGGCATGGCGCTGGGTGTTGTGCTGTCCGCAGTCTGCTCCATCGAGTTCGCGTCCGGCCCCTTGGCGTGGGTTTTGCTGATCCGGGGCACGTAGATTCCAGCGACCACCAGACCGGCGAGCACAATAAGAGCGCCCAGGGTCATATAAAGGCCCCGATGACCACTTCCCTGTGCCGGTGGCGGCATGGGCGTCGGCGTAGGGCTCGGAGGCGGCGCCGTAGGGCTCTTCAAGGCTGCAACCGGAGCGGCCGGAGTCGCGGCGGGCGCTGTCGGGAACATTGGGCAACGCCGTCATCGAGTCCACAGTGGTGGCTTCGAGCATGGCGGGTGTGGGTGCTGCGACCGGCACCGAGCTCAGCGCATTGCGGAAAGCATCCGCGGTCTGAAAGCGTTGCGCCGGGTCCTTGGCGATGGCCATCAGAATAATTTCGTTGAGCGCCGCGGGCAGTCCGGGATGCAGTTCGACGGGCGGCTTGGGCGCCTCTTTAACATGGGCGGCCATGATCGAATAGTCGCTGGTGGCAGTGAAGGGGCGCTGCCCAGTCACGAATTCGTACAGCGACACGCCCACCGAGTACAGATCAGAGCGCGCATCGGTGGCCTCGCCCTTCACTTGCTCGGGAGACATATAGCTCAACGAGCCCATGGTGGTTCCAGTCATGGTCAGGCTGCGTTCTTCACCGGCGCGGGCGATGCCGAAATCCATCAGCTTGACTACGCCCTGCGGCGTGAGCATCATATTGGCCGGCTTGATGTCGCGATGAATAATGTGCTGCTGGTGGGCATAGCTCACCGCGCTCAGCACCTGGCTGATGTAATTGACGGCGTCGCCGACCGCGATCGGGCCCTTTTCCAGTTTGTCCGCCAGGTTGGTGCCTTCGACGTACTCCATCACCATGTACAGCTGGTTGTCGGCGGTGAACGCAGTGCGTAGGGCTGCGATGTTGGGATGGTTCAGGCTGGCCATCAATTTGATCTCGCGCTGGAAACGCGCCGCCAGTTCCTGCCGTCCCGCCAGGTCGGGAAGAAGGACTTTCATGGCTTCAATGCGGTCTGTGATGACGTTCCGCACACGCCACACCCGTCCCATTCCTCCGCTGCCCAACTCATCAAGAATCTGGTAATCGCCGATACGCTTGTTGGCTTCTTCGGTCATCTAAGAATCTCCCTGTTCCGGTGGACGGAACTCGGCCAGGCGGCCTTCATTGGGGGAAGGTGGATGTGGGCTTTCATCCGGAAAGCCATGGACTTTCAAGGCCGTAATTATGCGCCGCCGCCGTCCCGCCGGTCAAGACGCCGGCGCCTCCAGCGCTTCCCAGCGGGTGCGGGCCACGGAAAGCTTGTACCGGGCCGCATTCAGGCTCTTGGCGGCCCTTTCATGCACCTCTTTCGCCCCCGGGGAGTCCGCCGCAAGCGTGCGCAGGATCTTCAGGTTGGTTTCGGCCTCGCTGACGTACAGCGCGGCCGCCCCCATATTTTCCGCCCCAATGGGATCAATCGAATGGGCGCGCTGGGTGGCGATATTGAAATCAACCGGCAGGATGATGATCTCGTCTGGCAGCTGGAGATGTTTGTCGGAAGCGATGCGTTTCAGCCAATCCTCAATCACATGGATGGCGACCTTGAGTTGCAGGGCCACGGCAGCCACGTCGGTGCGGACCTGCTGATCGATCTGCTTGCGCAGAAATGAGAGGGTTTCGGCCGCGATCTCGGCCTGCCGCGTGAATACCGCCACCTGCTCGCGGCTGGCATCAGCCTGACGCTTGGCGTGAACCGCGTAATAGACGTTGATCGCAGCCAACACCACCACCAGCAGCACGTTGGCCACGGCGGCATACGCCATGACCTGATTGACGCCGAGTCCAAAGACTTGCTCTGTCATTCCGGAGAACCGTCCGGGGAAAGTATAGCAACGTGCGTTAACAGGAAACCGGCGGTGCCCAAGTCTCTTGACGAACCCCGGCCTCCCCCGGTACCATTCATCAAGTTTGCTCTACGGAGCAGACCTTGGATTTCATGCAGAGTGGCTGAGGGACGAGCCCTACGAAGCCACGACAACCGGATCAGAATTCATTTTCTGGTCGCCCGGTGTCAACTCTCGCCCTACACAGGGGGAACATGAGATTCGGGGTGCCGAATTCTTAGCATCTCGTTCCTCTTTTCCTCTATTCAGGGAAAGAGGATTTCGCGTTTCTGGGCACTTTCCGGACGGCTCGTCCCGACACGCCACTCCAAAGCGAGCGGCTCAAATGACCTCGGAAACACGGACATACGAATTGCGCTGTCGCGAGTGCGGCAAGAGCTGGGGAAACCAGCCCCGTTCCATCTGCGACGACTGTTTCTCTCCCCTGGAAGTTTTCTACGATTACGAGGCTGTGCGGCCCACCTTTACCCGGGAACGGATTGCCCAGGGCCCGGCCAGCATGTGGCGTTACCGCGATCTGTTGCCTCTTCCCGTGAATTATCAGCCCACGGTTCCAGCCGGATTTACCCCACTGCTCGAGGCGCCGCGTCTGGCTCAAAAGCTGGGCGCGAAGCACCTCTACTTGAAAAACGACGCGGTCTGTCAGCCCTCCCTGAGTTTTAAGGACCGCGTCGTCGCAGTGGCTTTGTCGCAGGCGCGTAGTTTCGGATTCGATACCGTCTCCTGCTCGTCCACCGGAAACCTGGCCAACGCGGTCGCGGCCCAGGCCGCCCGCAACGGCTTCAAGGCCGTGATTTTCATCCCCGCCGATCTCGAGCCCGCCAAGATTCTTGGCACCCAGGTTTTCGGCGCCAGACTGGTGCGCATTGCGGGAAGCTACGACCAGGTCAATCGCCTGTGCTCCCAGATTGCCGACGAACGCCCCTGGGGCTTCGTGAATGTGAACCTGCGTCCCTATTACGCGGAAGGCTCGAAGACGGTTGGCTTCGAAATCGCCGAACAACTGGGCTGGCGTCTGCCCGATAACGTCGTGTGTCCGATGGCCGGCGGATCGCTGATCATAAAAATCAAGAAAGCATTTGACGAACTGGTCCACCTGGGACTGGTGGAAGCGAAGCCGGTGAAATATTTCGGAGCGCAGGCTACGGGCTGCTCTCCCATTTCCACCGCCGTGAAAGCCGGCAACAAAGATATTGATCCGCAGAAGCCGACAACCATCGCGCGTTCGCTGGCCATCGGCAACCCAGCCGACGGACACTACGCCATCAAGGTCATCACCCAGAGCGGCGGCTGGTCGGAGGATGTTTCCGATCCCGAACTGGTGGAGTGCATCCAGTTGCTGGCGGAGACGGAAGGAGTCTTCACCGAGACCGCGGGCGGCGTCACTGTCGGCACGGCGCGCAAGCTGTATCGCCAGGAACGCATTTCGCCCGACGAGACCACCGTGCTCTGCATTACCGGCAACGGCCTGAAGACCACCGATGCGCTTGCCGGCAAGTACGAACTCGAAGAGCCCATTTCCGCCCAAGTTCGCCGAGTTCGAGAAGTACATGGAACGGACGCTGAACGCTCCCGCGAAAGAAGTGCCGGAAGCTGTCGAGGTCTAGATGAACATCACAGTGCAAATTCCGACCGCGCTGCGCCGGCTCACCGCGGGCAATGCGAAGGTCACGTGTTCGGCAGCCAATCTGGGAGAACTCTTTACCGCGCTCGACCAGCAGTTCCCCGATCTCAAGCCTCATCTGCGGGATGAGGCCGGAGAAATTCGCCGCTTCCTGAATGTGTACGTGAACGAAGAAGACATCCGCTTCCTGGGCGGAAACGCGTATGCCTTCCAGGATGGAGACGAAGTGCTGCTGGTGCCATCGATAGCCGGCGGCGCGGGTTAGTCTGTCATCCTGAGCGCAGCATTGCGTTTCGCTTCGCGAAACGTAATGCGGAGTCGAAGGACCCCTACCGATCGCAACCCCGGTTGCGCCTGCAGATTTTTCTCGCCCGTAGTAATACCGCGAAAAGCCGGCTGCCGCTTTAGCTATAGGGATCCTTCGACTCCAAAGCTGCTTCGCGAAGCGAAGCAGCTTCTCCGCTCAGGATGACAGATTGATTCAGGATGACAAGAATCAATCTGCCCAGGGCTGCGGCTTCCGGTCCCAGCGGTGAGCTTTCAACTTGCTCAGCAGGCCCGCGTCCAGCCCTCCGGCATCGCTGGCCGCGATGTTCTGCCGGACATGCTCCGGCTTCCTCATTCCAACAATGATTGTGCTCACCGCCGGGTACGAAAGAATGTAGCGCAGCGCCATATCCGGCAGCGTCATTCCTGACGGCAGCACGGTCTTCAGTCTTTCCACTCTCTCGATGGTCGGGGGCAGGTTCTTGGGGCCGAAGTACATGGCACGCCAGTCGCCTTCAGGAAATTTTGTTTCCAGCGTCATCTTTCCGCCCAGGCTGCCCTCGTCGAGCGGCACGCGCGCGATCACGCCGATATTCAACTCCTGGCAAACGGGAAAGAGTCTGTCTTCGGGTGACTGATCAAAGATGTTGTGGATCACCTGCACCACGTCCACCAGCCCGGTGCGCAAAGCCTTGAGACCGTTTTCCGGTTCCCAGCGATTGAGGCTGAGACCGAAGTGACGGATGATGCCATCCCGCCTGAGCTTCTCCACCGTGTTGCGAAATTCCGGCAGGTCGGTCCAGCTGTCGTCCCAGACGTGAAACTGCAGCACATCGATGGCGTCCACCCGGAGCTTCTTCCGGATCAGGTCGGCATGTTTGAAAACATGCGCCGCCGGAAAAACCTCCTGATACTTGTATGACGACCGCGCCGGCCACTTTCCGTTCATCGGCGGAATCTTGGAAGCCGCGTACAAGCGCTTGCTGGGATTGCGAGGAGAAGAGTTCCGGGTAAGAATTTCGCCCAAAAGTCCATCGCTCTTGCCGTCGCCGTAGGCCCAGGCGGTATCGAAGAAGTTGCAGCCCAGGTCGGTGGCCAACTGCAAAGCCGCGAGCGACTCCTTGTCGTTCGAGCCGGTCCAGCCGCTCATGCCCCACAGGCCGTGCGCCATCTCGCTGACTTCAAAACCGGTGCGGCCGAGTGTCCGATATTTCATGGTTCTCCCCAGGATGATCTAAAGCTCTTCGATTGTATTTGTTGCAAGCCAAAAAATGTATTGTACGGGGGCCCGCCGACCGTGTATTATCTAACTAACTGGTTAATTAATGACGAGGCCGGCATGAAATCCACCCTTTCCAAACCCCGCCTGGGATCCCGCGGACGCCCCGAAGAAAGCCGGGCCGCCATCCTGCAGGCTGCCGTCCGTGAATTTTCCCGCGAAGGCGTGGCCGGGGCCCGCACTGACGCCATCGCCCGCGCCGCCGGCGTCAACAAGGCCCTGCTCTATTACTACTTCAAGGACAAGGAAAGACTCTACGCCGCGGTGCTGGACCAGGTCTTTGGAGGGCTCAAGGAGAGCATCGAGGCCGCGCTGTCCAGCGATCTGCCTCCACGGAAAAAGTTGCTGGCTTATGTGGGCGCCCACTTTGACTACATTGCCAGCCATCCCCTATATCCTCGAATCTCACAGGGAGAGATGATGCGCGCCGCCCGCGGTAAAGCGCCGCAACTGGAGCGCATCGCCCGGCAATATTTCGTGCCTCTGTTCGGCAAGGTGGCGAGGGTGATCGAAGAAGGCCAGGCGGCGGGAGAGTTTCGCCCCGTCGATCCTGTGCACTTCGTTCCTTCCATGATCGCGGTCATCGTCTTTCATTTCATCAATGCGCCGGTGCTGCGCATGGTCGCCGGGATCGATCCCTTTGCCCCGGAACATGTGGCCGCCCGGCGAGCCGCGGTGCTGGATTTCATTTCGGCGGCGCTGTTTCGTCCGGGAGCGAACTCCGAAGGAGAACGAATTGAACGCGCGCAACAAATTTCTAATTATTCTCGGGATCATCCTGATCGCGGCCACGGTGTACTACCTGGTTTCGACGCCGCGCTCCAGCGATCTGGTGCTGATCGGCACCGTGGATTCCAATCAGATCATCATCAGCCCGCAGATTCCCGGCCGCATTGCCAAACTGCTGGTGGACGAAGGCACGCAAGTCAAGCAGGGAGACCTGATCGCGATACTTGACCCCTCGGAACTGGAAGCAGAAGCCCGCGCCGCAGCGGCCATGATCGACAGTTTGCGCTCCCAGGTTTCCGCCAGCCAGGCCACCAGCGCGGCAACCCACGGTTCGACTTCGAGCAACGTGGTGAATGCGCAGGCCCGGCTGCAGGCGGCCCGCGCCCAACTGCTGCAGGCGGAAGCCACGCTGCAGCGCACCGAAAGCGACAGCCGCCGCATGATCGAACTGGCGAAACAGGGTGTCGCCTCCGACCAGGACCGGGTGCAGGCGGAAAGCAATCTGAAAGCGCAGCAGGCCACCGTGCAATCCTTGAAAGATCAGGTGAGCGCGGCTGATGCCGACCTGAATGCCGCTCTCGCCAACATTCATCAGGCCAACGCGGCCGCGAGCACCGTGCAATCAACGCGCGGGCAACTGGCCAACGCCGAAGCCCAACTCAAGGAAGCGGAAGTCCGCCTGGGCTACACCAAGATTTACGCGCCTTTGAGCGGCACGATTTCGGTGCGCGCCGCCCGTGAAGGCGAAGTGCTGACTGCCGGCCAGCCCATTGTCACTCTTGTGGATTTAAACGACACCTGGGTGCGCGCCGCGATTCCCGAAACCGAGTCGGACAACATCGGTCTGGGAGACACGATGCGCATTCGCCTGCCGGGCGGCACCGTCACCTCGGGCAAAGTGTTCTTTAAGGCTCCAGAGGCGGACTTCGCCACCCAGCGCGACGTGAGCCGGCGCAAGCGCGATATCCGGACCATCGTGCTCAAAGTTCGCCTGGACAACCCCAGGGGCGCCTACGTAGCCGGCATGACAGCGGAAGTTCTGGTTTCACCGGACCAGCTGAAAGCATCGGCTTCGAACGGCGCGTCAGCGGGGAAATAACCGTGATTTCAGATCTTAGATTGCAGATTGATGATTTCAGATTGACGGCCAAACATGGTGGCTGACTTCAAACCGAATGGTGGACCCGGCGCACGGCAGCCCCTGACCGACGGGCGCGCTAAGCCCATCAACCCGGGCAATGCCATCGAAGTGGACCATATCGTCAAGAAGTACGGCGACTTCACCGCCGTCGATGATGTTTCCTTCAACGTAAAAGAGGAAGAAATCTTTGGGCTGCTGGGCCCCAACGGCGCGGGCAAGTCCACGCTGATCCGCATGATGACCACGCTCATTCCGATCACTGCCGGCTCGGCGCGGGTGGCGGGGCACGATGTGAGCAAGGACCCTGACAGCGTTCGCCGGACGATCGGCGTGATCCCCCAGGCCCTGACCAGCGACCTCGACCTCACCATCGAGGAAAACATGAACATTTACGCCAAGCTTTACGACGTCCCGGCCAAGAAGCGCAAGGCCACAATCGACGAACTGCTGGAACTCGTGGACCTGACCAAATGGCGCTCGGCGCAAACCAAAACGCTCTCCGGCGGCATGAGGCGGCGGCTGGAAATTGCGCGCGGCCTGGTGCACAGTCCGCGAATATTTTTTCTCGATGAACCCACCACCGGACTCGATCCTGTTTCGCGCGTGGCGGTGTGGGAGATGCTGACCAATATCAAATCGCACCGCCAGCTCACCATTCTGATCACCACGCACTACATGGACGAAGCCGACCGCCTGTGCGACCGCATCGCCATCGTGGACCACGGCAAGCTGGTGGCGCTCGATACGCCGCCCGCGCTGAAGGCCAGCGTGCCGGGATCCAATGTGATCGAAGCGCAGTTCGAAAACGCGCCCGCCGATTGGGAGCAGCGGCTCCATGCACTCAACGGCGTCACCTCGGTGCAGCACGAGGGCGCGGGCATGTATCGCATCCTCACCGGCGACGGGTCGCGGACCACCACCGAACTGGTGGAAGCCGCGGTGCACGCCGGAGTGCTGGTGAAATCGCTATTGGTACAGAACACCAGCCTGGACGACGTATTCGTCCACTACACCGGACGGCAGTTGCGCGACGAACTGGTGAAAGCCCACGGCTTCGTCATGCCGCCCAGACCAGGAATGCAGCCATGAACCGGATGTTGGCAATTGTCGAACGTGAAATGCGGAAATTTTTCCGCTCCCCGGCGCTGATGATGGTTTCGATGATCTTCCCCCTGGTGCAGCTGATCGTGCTGGGCAATGCCTTCGGCGGCAAAATTCGCGACGCCCGCCTGGGACTGGTCGATCAGGACGGCGGCACCCAGGCGCTCAAGATTCGCGAGGCCTTTGATTCGGTCCGCGCCAACATGCGGACCTTCCTGCCGGTCTATTACACCGACCAGAAGAAGGCGATGGAAGATGTGCGCAACGGAAAAATCGAGGGCGCGGTCATTATTCCTCCGCAATATTCCCGCCGGGTTTACGAACAGGACCGGCCGCAGATCGCGCTGGTGGTGGATAACAGCGACAATTTCATGAGCGCGGCGCTCGAGGACTCGCTCAGCCAGATTACCAACGCGCTGAACAACCCCGTGGTGGAGCCGCGTCTGCTGCAGAAAACCGTGCTGCAGATTGTGGAACTCTATCCCTACATCGAATACATGAAATTTCTTTTGCCGGGCTCGATCACGCTGGCCATATTCATGTCGGTCATGATCGGCGGCGGCATGCTCTATATCGACGACAAGGCCCGCGGCGTCCATGAAGGCTATCTGGTGACTCCCATTACCAAAGCCGAACTGGTCCTGGGGCTCAACGCATCCAGCGTGGTGAAAGCGGTGATGGTGGGAGTGGTCATCACGGTGGTGGGCTCTCTGCTGGCTGGGGTGGGCACGCTGTTCAGCTTCTCCACCGCGCTGGGTTTGATTCTGATGATTGTTCTGACCGCAGCGGCCTTGAATACGATGATGTTTCTGCTGGTGGTCCGGGTCGAGGACCCGCTGGTGCCGCGCGCAATTTTTGGCATCCTGAACACCCTGCTATTTTTCCCCAGCGGCGCGGTCTATCCCATCCAGGCATTTCCCTGGTGGCTGCGCGGGATCGCCAAGGTGGACCCCTTCACCTTTGCCGTGCACGGTTTCAAGACCCTGCTGCTGAAGGAAGCCGGCTTGTCCGCCATTGTGCCCGACATCATCTATCTCACGCTCTTCGCGGTGATTGCCCTGAGCATCGCCACGCCGCTGTTCAAGCGCACGTTGTAGAAGTTTGTCATCCTGAGCGGAGGACGGCTCTTCGCTTGGCGAAGAGCCATCCGCAGTCGAAGGACCCCTATCAGCGGCAGTCTGAGTTCCGTGCGGGGATCGGGCTGGCATGGCTGTCGGAGCAAGAATTCTCTTCCCGGCCAACTCTTTTCTGCTCATAGAGGTCCTTCGACTGCGCAACTGCTTCGCTTTGCGAAGCAGTTTCTCCGCTCAGGATGACAAACGGGAACTTTTACCTGCGTCCCGCAATCTATTATGCTTAGGAAGCCATGACTCTGCTGGATGCCAAAGTGTACGATCCCGCCCCGGCGCGCCGCCGCAAGATCAGGATCGCCGTCGCCGTAGTCGTCATCCTGACTCTCGCCGCCGTGGTGTGGATGAATCGCTACTGGTCGGAAAAGCGCGTAGTGGACAAATTTTTTAACGCCCTGCAGACCAAAGACTACGAAACCGCCTACGGGATCTACTTCGCCGACCCTCAATGGAAACAGCATCCCGACAAACATCCCAGATATCCCTTGAGCCAGTTCATCCAGGATTGGGGTGAGGGCGGACAGTGGGGAATCATTAAGAGCTACAAAGTGAATGGCGCCAGCACCTGCGGCAGTGGCGCCAGCGGGGTGGTGGTGGATGTCATCGTCAACGACCGCGCCGAGCATGCCCAATTATGGGTTGAAAAATCGGACAAAACCTTGAGCCCGCCGCCCTGCGAATTGCTGTTCCGGTAGCGTGAATCCAGGGCTGGGATCGTAGTCACGGGCGAGTCGCCCGCCTCCACGGGTTTGTCAGATAATCACAGAAAAGACCGAGCCCTCTACAAACCTTTTCGAGTTGCGGGCATCTGAAAGTCCCGGGGAGTGTGCGCCTGCTGTGTCCAACTCTGATCTGACCTCTATTCTCTTCATACTCCTGGCCCTGGTCGGGTTGGCGCAATTGTTCGGCTACCTTTTCGTCAGACTGCGGCAACCGAAGGTGGTGGGCGAGATCTTCGCCGGCGTGGTGCTGGGTCCCGCGCTGATTGGCCGATTGCCCTGGGCGTCGGGCTTGATGGACGCAATCCGGCAACAGGCAAATATTCTGAATTTCGTTTACTGGCTCGGCCTGCTCCTGCTGATGTTCCTTTCCGGCGCCGAGGCCCGCCAGTTGTTTACCCGCGAAGAGCGCCGCGAAGTGAGTTGGCTGGCCATCGTGGGCACCGGAATACCTTTTGTCCTTGGGCTGGCGCTCGGTCCCTGGCTCATCAGCCCCGCGCTCGCTGGCCCCAACAGCAACCGCATTTCTCTGATCATCATTCTCGCGGTCGGGGTGGCGGTGACTTCGGTCCCGGTGGTTTCCAAGATTTTTGCCGACTTGAAAATTCTTCATACCCGGTTTGCTCGCCTGGTGCTTGGCGTGGCCGTGTTGGAAGACATCGTCCTGTGGCTGGCGCTGGCTGTGGCCACGGCGCTGGCTGGGCAACACGCGCTCAACCCACGCCAATTGTCATACCACCTGATCGCGACCGTCGCATTCTTCGGACTCGGACTCACCATTGTTCCCCGGGCCATAAAGCGAATCAACAAATCACGCTTTAATGTCATTGCGAAACACTCGCCCGTGGCTTACACGCTGGCGGTCCTTCTGGGATACTGCGTGGTGGCTGGCGCCCTCGGCGTCAGCCTGGTGTTTGCCGCTTTCCTTGCCGGCTTCGCCGTTGTGCATACCAAACGCCGGCTTTTTGCGGAAGCGCTCGACGCCATCGGGAAGGTGTCGTTTGCCTTCTTCGTTCCTCTGTACTTCGCGATTGTAGGTCTGAAACTTGACCTGGTTCGCGGCTTTTCGTTGGGGATGGTATTTGTCTTCATCGCCGGAAGCTGCGTAGTGAAGATTCTTTCGGTCTCGCTGGCGGGGCGCTGCGCAGGATTTCGCGGCCTGGATCTGATCAATCTCGCGATTACCACAAATGCGCGCGGAGGACCCGGCATCGTGCTGGCCAGCGTGGCCTTTGATGCCGGCATCATCAGCCCGAAGTTCTACACCACACTCATATTGGCGGCGGTGCTGACTTCGCAGATGGCCGGCGCCTGGCTTGACTACGTGCTCCGCCGTGGCTGGCCCCTGCTGACACCAAAGGGCGCGGGTGAATCGGCTCTGGTGCCGGCCCCGGAGACTCCGTCACCGGCTTGATCGGCTAGACCGCGTTGGCGCCGAGTTGTTGCAGAGTTTTCTGCAGCGAGGCTTCATCGCCCACGTTGACGCTGGCCCTGGAGCGATCGATCTGACGCATCAGGCCGCACAGCACCTTCCCTGGACCGACTTCCACGAATGCCTGAATGCCGCTTGCGATGAGCAGGCGAACTGACTGTTCCCACTTCACCGCGCCGGTGACCTGGCGGATCAGGGCATCGCGGGTGCGGGCCCCCTCTTCGATCACTGCTGCGTCCACGTTACCAACGATCGGAACAGCGGGCTTCTGGAATGGTAGAGACTCCAAGTCCGCGGCCAGCCTGTCCTGGGCCGGCTTCATCAGCGAACAATGGAAGGGCGCGCTGACCGGCAACATGATCGCGCGTTTGGCCCCGCGTTCGCCGGCCAGTTTGGTGGCGCGCTCGACGGCGGCAGCATGGCCGGAGATGACGATCTGCTCCGCGGAATTAATGTTAGCGGGCTCGCATACTTCGCCCTGCGCGGCCTCCACACACACTGCGGTAACTCTCTCCAGGTCCATTCCTAAGATTGCGGCCATCGCACCCACGCCCACCGGAACCGCCTCCTGCATATATTTCCCGCGATTGCGCACGGTTCGTACGGCATCGGCAAAACTTATCGTGCCGGCGGCAACGTTGGCGGAGTATTCGCCCAGGCTGTGTCCGGCGACGAATCTCGGGTTCACCCCCTTCTCGTGGAGGACCCGCCAGGCCGCGACGGACGCGGTCAGGATCGCGGGCTGCGTGATTTCCGTCAACCGCAGTTTCTCCTCCGGACCTTCGAAGCATAGTTGCGACAGGTTGTAGCCGAGGGCTTCATCGGCCTCGGCAAAAGCCTGGCGGGCGACAGGATATTTTTCCGCCAGGTCCTTGCCCATCCCGACCACCTGAGATCCCTGCCCGGGAAAGAGAAAGGCGATGGATTGCACTGTAGTCATAGTGTTTGCTTTACGTAGGGGCGGGTGCCCTCACCCGCCCGGCCGAGAGCCTGCCCTGCGCGAAGTCGAAGGCGCGTCCAGGCCTACGTGCTCACCGGCACCGCAGGCCTTAGCCCAGCCACTTCTTTCGCAATCTTGTCGTTGATATTGCGCTCGGCGAACTCAGCCGCCACTCGCAGGGCGTTTTTGATCGCATTCATGTTCGACGAGCCGTGCGTAATGAAGCACACGCCGCGCACGCCAAGCAGCGGCGCGCCCCCGTATTCCGTGTGGTCGAGGCGCTTTTTGAAATCGGCGAAGGCGCTGCGCGACAACAGATATCCCACCTGGCGTGTGATGGTGGCCTTCAGAGTTTCCTTGAGTGTGGCGCGCACCAGGTTGGCCACGCCTTCCGAAGTCTTCAGCGCCACGTTGCCCACGAAGCCGTCGGCTACGATCACGTCAACCTTGCCGCTGTAAATGTCCCGGCCTTCCACGTTGCCGATGAAATTCAGCGGCAGGCGCTTCAGCAGTTGGAAGGACTCGCGGGTCAACTCGTTGCCCTTGCTTTCTTCCTCACCGATGGAAAGTAGCCCAACGCGCGGACGCCGGGTTCCGAACATGCTGCGAAAGTAGATTTCGCCCATGACCGCGAACTGTTCCAGGTTTTCCGGCTTGCAATCCACGTTGGCGCCGACGTCGAGCAGGATGGCGACCGTGCTCACTGCGGTGGGAAAAACTGCGGCCAGCGCCGGCCGGTCCACTCCCGGGATCCCACCCAGCACCATTTTTGCCGTGGCCATGGCCGCTCCGGTGTTGCCCGCGGTCACAAAGCCCACAGCGCGGCCTTCGCGCACCAGCCTGACGCCTACATGAATGGAGGAATCGCGCTTGGAGCGCACCGCCTGGACAGCCTTGTCCTCCATGGTGATGACTTCACTGGCGTGGACGACATCAATGGGGAGTCCGGCGGCGGCGGGATGGAGAGACAGCTCGGCCCGCAGTTCGTCTTCGTTGCCGACAAGAAGGACATGAACGCCGTGGTGCCGGGCCGCCTGAATCGCACCTTCGATCTCAGGTTTCGGCGCCCGGTCCGAGCCCATCGCGTCCAAGGCTATGACGCTTGGCATGGAGAGTTCAGGCTAGCTGGCTTCTTTGACGTCCAGAACTTCGCGGCCTTTGTAGTAGCCGCACTTGGGGCAGGCGCGGTGCGGCATCTTGCGCTCGTGGCAGTTGGGGCACTCGGAGAGCGAGTGGCTCTTCAGTGCGTCATGAGCGCGACGAGTACTGGTGCGCTTCTGGGAGTGTCGCCGTTTCGGATTTGCCATTCGATTCCTCGGTTACTTTCTTCAATCTCAGTCAGTGGTCCAGCTTGCCGCGAATATCTTTCAGCGCCGACCAGCGCGGATCTTCCAGCGGTTCGGCGCAGGCGCATTGTTCCGCGTTCAGGTTCTGGCCGCAGTGCGGACAAAGCCCTTTGCAGTCATCGCGGCAAATGGCCTTGAGGGGAAGCGCCAGCAGGAGCTGCTCCTGCAAAACATCTTCCAGCTGCAATCCCTCACCCTGATAATAACTGACCTCGGCCTCGGCGGTAGTGACGGAAAGCTCCTCCCGGCCGGAATCAGCTCCCTGCGGACGATACAACAGGTCGAACTTGTGAGCCACCTCCTGCGCCACCGGTTCCAGGCAGCGGGCACAGGTCATTTCAACCCGGGTCTTCAGGCTCCCGTCAAGACGTATATCCTTTACTATCTTATGCTTGCCATGCTGCTCTTCGACCAGTTGAGCGCGTCCGGCGGAGTGCAGCGCTTCTACCTGTCGCAGGTCCTCACCCAGGTCAAGCGCACCCGGACGAATTTCCTCTTCGAAATCAATGGGATGCAACTCAAGTTCGTGGATTTCGATGAACATCAGGCACCCCCCGCGCTGCTGATTCGTACCGCGAAGACCCGCGGAAGCACGCTCTGAAGAGCAAGTTCTCCAGGAAGTAACTTAAAGAATAAAGGCCGTAAGAAAGGGTGTCAAGGAAGGGACGCCAGTCGTGTAGGGCGGGCGCCCTCGCCCGCTGCGGTTGACCTTGATCTTCAATCTCTCGCGGCACCGCTGCACGAGCGGGACGCTCGCGCCTGCATTGGAGACCACCCGCGTATCATGATCGCTGCCCCATGACTGAAAGTTCCGCTCGGGAAAATCGCTTCGCGGCCCTGGTGCTGCTGCTGGCGTTTCTGCTCCGCCTCTGGAAAGCCTCCGGCACCTTCCTCAATCTCGATGAGGCCATGCACTTCCTGGCCGCCAACAAATCCTCGCTGGCGGAGGCTTACCAGACGAGCCTCACTCTGGCTCATCCTCCCTTGCTGATTTTGTTCCTGCACGTGTGGCGGAAGTTGGGAACGTCGGAGTTGTTCCTGCGCTTGCCGTCGGTGATCGCGGGCACGATCTTCTGCTGGATATTCTTCCGCTGGCTCACCCGGCTTCTGGGGCCCACCGTGGGCTGGATCGGTTTCATCCTGGTGGGCCTGCTTCCGGTGTTCATCGAGTTGTCCGCCGAAGTCCGGCAGTACCCGCTGCTGCTGTGTTTCATGATGGCCGCGGCCTGGATGCTTGAGCTCGCGCTGAACGAGAATTCCGCCGGGAAGATGGCGGCCTGCTTCATTTTCCTCTATCTCGCCATGCTGACGCATTTCTCGGCGATCCTCTTTGCGGGTGCGGTCGGGGCATATTCGTTATGGCGACTGGTGAGCGATCGACCTTCGCGGCGAATTGTTGCCCTCTGGATCGCCGGACAGGCGGGCGCGCTCGGGCTCTTCGTCTTTCTTTGGCTCGTCCAGATTTCCAAATTGAAAACAGGCGCATCCGCGCAGCACATGCAAGTGCTGCTGGCGAACTCCTACTTTCATTGGGGCAAGGACCACCTGCTCGGGTTCGTCTTTGCCAGGACCTTCGGAGTTCTGCAATACACTTTTGGACAGCTCGCAGTCGGAGACATCGCGGGTGTTCTCTTTATCGCAGGCTTTGTTCTTCTGTTGATCGGGAAAGAGCAGGCAGGCCGCAAGCGACCGTCCCCGGCACAGATGGGTTTGTTCCTGCTGCTGCCCTTCGTGATCAATGCCGCAACCGCAATTGTCGATCTTTACCCGTATGGCGGAACCCGGCACTCGGCTTTCCTGATACCTTTTGCCGTCGCCGGCGTCAGCCTGGCGATCGCGAGGTTGACGCGCCGGCGATTGCTCCCCGCCGTCGGCATTGCCGTTCTGATGGTTGCCATTTGCCAGGCGTTCGGCGCGCCCCATCGTCCGTACATGCGCCGTGAAGACCAGCGCCGCAGCAACATGACGCAGGCCATGGAGTCGATCCGGCAAAAAGTTTCTCCCGGCGATGTGATCTTTGTTGATTTCCAGACCAGTTTTCTGCTGAGGTTCTACCTCTGTCCCGAAATCAGCTTCACCGGCCTGCCTCCTGCCGCCTTCAGAACATTTCCCTGCGGCGGCCATCGCGTGATTTCCCTGGGTCCGGAAACCAACGTCTTGACGGCGAACCTGTTTCCGCGCCGCTGGGATGAAATGGTGCGCGCGTTCACCTTGAAACCCGGCCAGGCCGTCTGGATTTTTCAGGCGGGATGGGACATTGGGCTGGCGCGTGAGCTGCAGGAAAGAGTTCCGGAATTCCGCGATTTGAAAGCAGAATCATTCGGCCGAAATATTTCGTTGTTCAAGCTGTCGGTTGGGCAGGAAACTACGACTGGGCCATAATGCTCTGCTTGCATTCATCCGAACTTTGGCGGCTCTAGCTTTTCTGGAGGTGCTGTAGTGCGACCACTTTCTCGACGGATTTCATGCAAGGCATGAGCGGCTTTCTGGCGCTGCCGCTCCTGCGAACCGAAGAGCCGGAAACCGTTTTGTATAACGGAAATTTCTGGACACTGGATCAGGCCCAGCCACGGGCCCAGGCTGTGGCCATCAGCGGCGGCCGCTTTGTGGCCGTGGGATCGAATGCTGAAGTGCTGCCTTTGGCCGGCGCGCGCACGCGAAAAATCGATCTGGCCTTTAAGAGTGTGCTTCCAGGATTCAACGACGCGCACTCCCATCCGGTGGCGTCAGGCGTCGAGCATCTGCACAAAGTGGCCTGCGACAAGGACTCCATCGAAAAAATACAGGCTGCATTGCATGAGCGTGCGCAGCAGACACCGCCGGGAGAGTGGGTCCTGGGGTTCTTGTACGACGACGGGAAAACTCCCCGCCCGCTCAATCGCCATGATCTCGATCAGGCCGTGCCCGACCGGCCGGTGCTGGTGCAGCACCGCGGCGGCCACACCGCCTTCGTGAACTCCAAGGCGCTGCAGTTGGCGCAGGTCAACGACCAAACGCCTGACCCGGCGGGCGGCCGCTTTGAGCACGACGCCGAAGGTCACCTCACCGGTTTTGTGGGCGATGCCGCGGCCAAAGTGTTTCTCAAACTGATTCCGGATAAGAATACGCGCCACGACTATCGCCAGGGAGCGGCATTAATTTCCAAACTGTTTACCAGCAAGGGAGTCACTTCGGCGTGCGATGCTGACGCTTCGCCCGAAGACGTGCAGGGCTATCAGGACGCGCGCGACGCGGGCGAACTGCGGATGCGCGTGTATTGTCACATCTCCGCCGCTGCGCTCGATCATTTCATGGCCGCTGGGATTCACACCGGTTTCGGCGACGAATGGGTACGCATCGGGGGCGTGAAGCAATACGCTGACGGCTCGATCTCGGAACGGACCGCCTGGCTCTCGCAACCCTACATCGGGATCCCCAATAACTATTCCGGATTGCAGCTCTCCAGCCGCGAGCAACTCTACGAAACGGGACGCAAGGCGCATGCGGCAGGGTGGCAACTGGCGACCCATGCCAACGGCGACCTGGCGATCGACCGTATTCTAGGAGTCTATGAACAGATCCAGAAGGAGTTGCCGAAGAAAGACCCCCGCTTCCGCATCGAGCATTGCACCCTGCTCACCGACACTCTGATCCAGCGCATGCGCGCTTTGCAGGTGATTCCCGCGCCCTTCTCCTGTTACATCTACTTTCATGGTGACGTCATGCACTTTTACGGTCAGGAGCGCACCCACCACATGTTCCCGATGCGCAGTTTCCTCGACGCCGGGCTGCGCCCCACGGATTCCTCCGATTACACCGCCAGCCCGTCCGATCCCATGATGTGGCTGCAATCGCAGCTTACCCGCCGCGACATGCAGGGCAATGTCTGGGGCGCGAATCAAAGGATTACTCTGCAGGAAGCAATACGCTGCGGCACGCTCAACGGCGCGTACGCGGCTTTTGAGGAAGATCTGAAGGGCTCGATTCAGCCGGGGCAACTGGCCGATCTGGTGGTGCTGGCTCAGGATCCCTTCCAGGCCGATCCGTCAGAGCTGTTGAAGATTCAGGTGGAGCGAACTATGGTGGGGGGACGCTGGCAATACGAGTCCTGATCGGGACACGCAAGATCGCGGGATGCGCCGCGACTACCAGATGGTTTTCAGCAGCGGAGACCGGCGGATGTTCTCGTCGCGCGTGACCAGCGCCAGGCCCTCCGCCCGTGCTGTCGCGCCGATCAATCGGTCCACCGGATCGTGAGGGTAATCATCTGGAAACTGAGTCGCCAGGGCTGCGATTTCGGGAGTTATGGATTTCACGGTGACACCTTCGACCAACTTCTCCACGGAACGCTCCACAGTTCCGTAGCCTTGAATGCGACCTCGCGCAACGAGAAAAGCCAATTCCCAGAGAGTGACGGCAGAAACGGCGACACCGTCATGGAGGCGGGATTTTCGGATTGCGAGTTCGGCCGGGCGAGAGAGTCTTTTGGACTCCGCGACTGCCCAAACCAGAACATGGGTGTCGAGAATGATCATCGCAAGGCGTCCCAGTCCTCCAACGGCACGACCGGAGACTCGATGTCTCCCACGATCTTGATCACGCCCTCCAGGCTGCCGATGAAGTCATCGCTAATTTTTTCTGCCGGGACTAGCTTGGCTAGAGGTTTGCCTCGCTTGGTGATCAACACCGGCTCGCGGGTTGCGTGCACCTGCTCCATCACTCGTAAGCAATGCGCCTTGAATTGTCCGGCGGCAATCTTTTTCATGACCTCTCCATATGACCATGGTCATTATAACATGACCACATGAGGCCCCGCGATTTCCGGCCCGCGCACAGCTGCTACACTACTTTCCATGCTCCCCGGACATGCCTCTGCCGCCGGCACCGCCCGCTATCGCGACCGCTTCCCCAACCTGCGCGATGCCGGCCACTTCCGCCAGGCCGGGCAAGTGCCGGGAGTAAGCCAGCTCTGGCTGTCGTCCATCGGACTGGGAACCTATCTCGGCGAGCCCAGCGATGCCGCGGACCAGTCCTACATCGCAGCCATTGAGTCCGGGCTGAGATCAGGAATCAATGTGCTCGATACTGCCATCAACTACCGCCATCAGCGTTCGGAGCGCAATATCGCGGCCGCGATCAGGTCCCTGATGGACTCCGGCGAACTCCATCGCGACGAGGTCCTGGTGTGCACCAAAGCCGGCTATCTTTCATTCGATGGCAATCCGCCCCCGGACCCGCGCCAGTACTTTCATCGCGAGTACGTCGAGACCGGCGTCCTCGATCCCAGGGAATTAGCGGGCGGGATGCACTGCATGTCGCCGGTATATCTTGAAAATCAGATCGAGCGTTCACGCCGCAACCTGGGCCTGGAAACCATCGATCTGTTCTACATCCACAATCCGGAGTCGCAGTTGGCGGACGTATCGCGCGAAGTTTTCCGCCAGCGCCTTAAAGATGCCTTTGCCGCCCTCGAAAAACTGGTGAAGGCGGGCAAACTCGATTACTACGGAGTTGCCACCTGGAGCGCTTTCCGGGTGGCGGACAGTTCGCGCGACTACATGGATCTTTTTGAGCTGGCGACGATCGCCGACGAGGTGGCAGGCCAGCACCACCGCTTCCGCTTCATACAGCTACCCTTCAATCTGGCGATGCCCGAGGCCTATGGTCTGATCAACCAGCGCGCCGGGAAAGAAAGGATGTCGCTGCTCTCGGCGGCGTCCCGCCTGGGGATCGCGGTGATGGGCAGCGCCACGCTGTATCAGGCCAGGCTCACGCGAGACTTGCCCGACTTCGTAGGCAGTGTTCTGGGGATGAAAACCGACGCCGACAACGCCATTCAGTTCTCGCGCTCCGCGCCCGGCCTCACCACTTCCTTAATAGGGATGGGACGCAAAGAGCACGTGGCGGTGAATCTGAGGCCCGCCCTGACCAACCCAACTCCGCCTCAGGAGTGGAAAAAACTTTTTACCAGGACAAAAGAGTAGTTGGCTGGGGCGATGAGTCTGAAGGCCGGCCGCGTAGCCATTCATACTGACGCATTCATCTGCCCTGTCATCCCGAGCGAAGCAGGATCGCTCGCTGGCGAGCGGTCCGCGGAGTCGAGGGACCTGCTTTCTGCCGGCGACCACGATAGTGCCAGCCAATAGCAGGTCTTTCGACTCCGGGAAACGACCTCGCAAGCGAGTTCGTTCTCTCCGCTCAAGATGACAAAGTTGGAGTTGACCTGGAAGGAAATTCGCCCAGGTTCGGCCGAGGTCTGAAGTCCGAGGTCTGACGCCCGACGTCCGACGCCCAAACTCGCTACTTCAGGTCCTGCAGCTTCTGGGCGGCGAATTGCGCCACCTCGGTGGCGGGATTTTCCTTCTGAATCTGCTCGTAAACGCGTTTGGCTTCGGCCGGCTGCTGGGTGGACTCGTAGGTTTCCGCCAGTTCCATCTGCGCTGTCGTCTTGCCCACGCTGCGCGTCGGCTTGGCCATCAACTGGTTGTAGATGTCTATCGCATCCTTGGTGCGATTGGTGTCGCGATAGACCGACGCCAGAGCCAGCCTGGCCAGCGCCGCCAGGTCCTCATTGTGGGACGAGGCCGCACTCTTCAAATCTCGCTCCGCGGCTGCGTTGTCACTCAACTGAGAAGAAGTGAGGCCGAGGAAATAGCGGGCAAATTCCGCCGTGCGGGTATGCGGATACTGGTCCACGATCGCCTGAAACTGCTTGTGGGCCTCGGTGGTGCGTTCCCTGGCCGAAGTAAAACTTGGGAAATCAGGTTCGGCGGGAGTCCCGGCCGGGCGCAACTGGGTATCCAGCGTGCGCACTGCCTGGTTCAACTGGATGCTGGCTTTCTGGTCCTGCTGGTTCAGGTAGTACCAACCGCCAAAACCCACAGCCAGCACCACGGCCAGAATCAGGCCTCCGACGATCAGCTTTGACTTGTGCTCCTCCGACCAATGAACGGTGGCCTCGGCCGCGCCCATGGTGGCCCGGCTGAACCTGTCTTCCTTAAGACGATGACGAGTTTCTGCGCGCACGAACGCCTCTTCTGATGAGATTAACGCTGTGAATTGACCGTCATTGAGTCTAACACGATGAGGAAAAACGCGGCCTGGGATGAAGTGGACCCCGGGAAAAACCCCACCATGTCATCCTGAGCGGAGCCCGCCCATTCGCATGCGAATGGGTGGGTGGAGTCGAAGGATCCCTAAGCATCTCGGCGGAAATACAAGACGCCGAAGGCATTCAGCACGCAGAGATCCTGCGAGTCTTCCCGAGCGTGTCAGAAAGCGCGAAAGCCGCCGTCAACACGGCGGCCTCAGCTCCTAAAAACGGCTCCAGAACTTAGCGCGAGCTCTCTTCCAGAATTCCCTGTTCCAGTTTTTCCTGACACTCGATGCAGTGGCGGGTCCAGGGCACCGCCTCCAGGCGCTTGGCGTTGATTTCCTTGCCGCAGGCGATGCACTCCCCGAATTCGCCTTCGCGCAGGCGTTCCAGCGCGCCGTCCACCATCTGCAGCAGCTGACGGTCGTTGTTGCTCTGGTGAAAGAGGAATTCCTTGGTATAGGAACTCGCGGCCCGGTCGGCAATGTCCTGTGCCGAATCCTCGTCCACGGTGCGACCATCCTGTTCCGTGCGAGTGACCATGCGGCGCAGTTCCACCTGCCGCGTTTCCAATCTTTTTTTGAAGTACTCCAGCTTCTTTTTATCCATGGATAATAACTTCGCGGCCCGCAGGCCGCGTCCTTAATGGCTATAAGTCAGACGCAAATGATATGCGCTTAAATTGAGATGCGTCAACTGCCCTCGGAGTCTAGTCCCGGGCTGCAGCATTCTTGGGCGGGGAGGCTCCGCGCTTGATGGCTCGTTCCAGGGTATGGTCCAGTGCGGCCCGGGCCCGCTCGTATTCCGGCTGAGAAATGTTGCCCTGCTTGCGGTCCACTTCCAACTGAAACAGCTCTTCCTTCAGTGCTTCGAGCAGCAGTCCGGGGCGGCCCGCAGCCTGCCGTGCCGGAAAACTCTCAGGCGCATCTACATCAGATGCACCGAAGCCCGGGATGGTCGCAAGCGACGGTTCCGCCGAACGAGACCGGCTTGTTATGTAGAAGGCACCCGCCGCCAGTACTACGGCAAAGCCTGCAAGGATGTACCAGCGATACTTCTCCAGAGGATCCGGAGCATCGATGGGCGGCCCGAGTCCGCCTCCGGGACGGGAATCGCGCCCCGCGGTAGCGCCGCTATCTCCCGAAGGTGCGTTTCCGCCACCACTGTCGTCGCCTTCGTTCAAAGTCCCCGTACCCGAAATCTTGAAAGCCAGCTGCTGTCCCTGTTCAGTGTTCGACGCCACCTGCACCATGGCGCCCGGCTCCTTTGGATTTGCCCGGGATTCGAAGCCGCTGCCCGGCCCCGCCGAAAACTGCATGGTCTTGGGCAGCATCACGACAAAGTGCTGCGCCGGGTAGAGGGATTTGGGATCGATGCTCAACTCGCCACTGTAGGGCAGCTCGAAGCCGACCTGAAACAGGGTCTGTCCCGGACGCAATGGGAAAATGAAGGCGTAACGGTTCTTCTCTTTCTGGGGGACCGGATCTGTCTTGAGCGGCTGCCCTCCCGCGGTCTCAGCCGAGGACTCCGCGATCCGCGCTCCTTCGGGCAGGTAGAACTCGAAGTTCTGGTCGTTCATCTGGGTGCGCGGCGGATTGGAGGTATTGTTCACCGCGAACAGGCGGGTGCCCTGCAGCTCGTTCCCCTGCGCCTGAAAACGCATGACGTCGGCGGTAACGCTGATGTCGTTGAGCTTTTTCGATACGTCGAAGACTTGCACCTCGACCGAGTTCGTCCCCGGAGGCGCCATGCTGTGGTAGGTCACGCCCTGGTGGACGGCGCGAATGAGATGCGGGCCCGCGTCCGCAACCTTAAAGCTGAAGTGGCCGCTGGCGTCAGCCTTGGTGCGCCCGGCTTCTTCCATCCCCTGGCCCAGCTTGATGAGAATGACGTCATCTCCGGCGGCGGGCTTTCCGGTGGTCCCGTTCTTGAGCGTGCCGCTCAAAGTTTGCGCCGAAGCGACGGAGGAAAGCAGGATGGCGAGCGTAGCAGCAACTACCTTGGGGGAGAGCTTCAAACTCTGGTTTCCTTTCGGCCGGGGAGTGGGCGGGTAGCGGCCTGTTCGAGCCGCGCCATTTCTGCCAGGATGCCGGCTGCCTCATCCTCGAGCGAAGCCTTCAGCGACTGGAAGTCCTGGTCGGGAAGCTTGCCTGCCTGATGCTCGAAATTCAGATCGCGCAGGTTCTCATACACCATTTCCTTGCGCTCCTGCAGGTAGGTCAGCCGGGTCTTGTCCGGGCCCATGTGCAATCTTCCGGGAAGATAAAATACGTAGAAGAGAACGCACAGGGTCACCATGGCGCAGGTGAGGGCTGCGACTGTCATAGTTGGGTGTCCTTCCTGGCCTGGGTACGAAAGCGTTCAAGCTCCGGGCCGCTGGCCGGCAAAACACCGCCGGGAGCGGCCAGCGCGGGTCTTTTTTTCCACGCCAGCACAATGAATATTGTGGTCAGCAGCCCCAGGGCGAGTGCCAGAAACGGCATGATCCACGCCACCCGGTTGAAGCCGGTCGCGGTGGGTGCGGCCAGTACCGTGGGACCGTATTTCTGTACGAAGTCCTGCAGCGTCAAATCGTCGTTTTCGCCGCGATCGAGTCCGGCCATGAGCTCGCCGCGCATGCGGTCAGAATAGGTGCAGCCCACGTGGTTGCATTCCAGCAGGATCTGGCTGCAGCCACAGACGCACATCAGCTTGTGGCCCAGGCGGTTGAAGCGTGCTCCTTCGTCACCAGCACCCAGCAGGGCAAACACCATCAGGGCGAGCGCTCCCGCCTGAAGAGTGCGCCAGACGGAATTGGGTAACGACTTCATAGTTGCAGATTGCAGATTCTTGATTTCAGATTGTCGATCCCATCATTGATAGCATCTTGACCTTGCCGCCGTGATCCCAATCTGAAATCTACAATCTTCAATCTGAAATCGCCTCGAGATCAGTCTCCCGCTCCCACCGGAGCAGTCTGGATTCGGGCCGGAGCGGGGACTCGGACCGGCAGCGCGTTCGGGATCAGCGCCAGCACGGTTCCGCCGATCATGATCAGCACGCCTACCCAGATCCACATCACCAGCGGGTTCAGGTGGGCCTTGATGATGGGACGGCCCGTCTGCTCATTCAGCCCTTCGTAAGTCAGGTAAAGATCTTCTTTGTAAGTGGAGCGAATTCTGGGCAGGGTCTGCGGCTGCTGGCTGGCTTTGTAAAAGCGCCGCTCCGGATACATGGTCTCGATCTTGCGATCGCCCTTGAAGACGTTGATGATGGCCCACTCGTTGCTGTAATTCGGATTGTCATCCTGGGTGTAGGACTCGCAGACCAGGGTGTAAGGGCCGATGGTCATCTTGTCGCCAAAGCCCATTTCTTTTTCTTTGTCCTGATTGAAAGGAGTGCCCAGGATTCCGATGATCACCACGGCCACGCCGAAATGCACGATGTAACCGCCGTAGCGGCGGGTGTTGCGATGGAACAGGTGCACCATCGAGGCCAGCAGGTTTTGCCCGGTGTGGCGTGAGATGACGCGGCCCCCGCGGATGAATTCCGAAGCGACGGTCAGCCCCACCAGCGCTGCCAGCATCGCGGCCATGAGCGCGTAGAAGTAAGCGACGTCGCTCCAGGGCCGGACCCCGAATGCGACCATCAGTATCCCGACCGCAAGCGCGCCCAGCGCGGGCCACATGAAGTTGCGCTTCAGGCTCTCAAATGACGTCTTGCGCCATGCCAGCAGCGGGCCCACAGCCGTCAGCAGAAGCAGCAGTAGCGCAACCGGAATGGCAACTTTGTTATAGAAGGGCGGCCCCACCGTCACCTTGTTGCCTTGCACATATTCCGAAATCAAGGGAAACCACGTGCCCCACAGCACGGTGAAGCAAGCCAGCAGCAGCAGGAGATTGTTGAACAGAAAGCTGGACTCGCGCGAAATCAGCGACTCCAGTTTGTGCTCGCTGCGCAGGTGCGATTTGTTCTTGAAGAAGAAGTATGTAAACGTGACCAGCGTGATCAGCAGAAACCACTTGAACCATCCGCCGATGGAGGACTGCGCAAAAGCGTGCACCGAGCTGATGATTCCGCTGCGCGTCAGGAATGTTCCGAGAATGGCCAGCCAGAAAGTGGCGAAGATCAGCCACATGTTCCACATCTTCAGCATGCCGCGTTTTTCCTGCATCATTACCGAGTGCAGAAACGCGGTGCCGGTCAGCCAGGGCATGAGCGAGGCGTTCTCGACCGGGTCCCATCCCCAGTAGCCGCCCCAGCCCAGAACTGAATACGCCCAGTGCGCGCCGAGAAACACGCCGCAGGTCAGGAAGGCCCAGGTCACCATGGTCCAGCGGCGGGTGATGCGAATCCACTTTTCGCCGGGATAGCGCATGATCAGCGCGCCTAAAGCGAAAGCAAAGGGCACGGTGAAGCCCACATATCCCAGGTACAGCATGGGGGGATGGATCACCATTTCGGGATACTGCAGCAGCGGGTTCAGTCCGGCGCCGTCGGCGGGCAGTTCGCCCTGCATCAGGGCAAAGGGGTGGGCCGCGAAATTCAGCAGCAGCAGAAAGAAAATCTGCACCGCGGCAATGATGGCGGATGCATAAGCAAAAAGCCGGGCATCAGTCTTGTGCCGCAACCGCAAGACGAATCCGTAAGCGGCCAGCAGCAGCGACCAGAACAGCAGTGAGCCTTCCTGCCCCGACCACAGCGTGGCGAATTTGTAGGGCGCCGGAAGGTCGCGATTGCTGTGATGATAAATGTAGGCGATCGAAAAATTATCCTGGAAGGCCGAGATGACCAGGACGAGCGCCGCGAGAAAGACAACCGCAAAAGTGGCAATTCCGGCGCGCCGCGCGGTTTCGCCCAGCCGTTCCGATGCCAGGCCCGGGCGCGCTAATGCCAGGACACCCGCGAGGAAGGAGTAGGTACTCAGTGCCAGGGCGAGCAGAAGCGCAAAACTGCCAATTTGTGACATGGGGAGGCCCGAAGGGGTATTTTTACAGAAAGAGGGTGCCGAGGCAACCGACGATCACGGAATACAAGACTCGGCAGGACAGACCACCACGTGGGGACAGCCGCCTCGGCTGTCCGGAGGAGCGAAGCTCCGCTATCTGGTTGCTGCTCGACTGGGCAGCCGAGGACCTGCCCTGAGCGAAGTCGAAGGGGGCTGTCCCCACGCCGGTCCGTAACCGAAACTTAAGCGCTCTGCTGGCTGCTGTTTTGACGGCTCAGAATTTCCTGTTCCGCTACCAGCCAATCTTCGTCCTCGTGACCGGGCAAGTATCCCCGCTCTTCGTACAGTTGGTATGCGCGAATGCGGATTTCTTCTTCCAGGTTCGCCGCGAACGTATCCTTCCTGACCTCAACCAGTTTCGGCGCAGGCATGGTTGCCACCTGCTTACGACCTGTACTGCCATTCCCAGCGGACTTTGCGCGTGCCATAAATCGGTACTCCTTAGTTATTTATGTAGGCCAAGGTTCAGCTTGAATCCCCAACATGAACCGGATTAGAGAATGAGCCACGGGCGCGTTGGATTTTTCACGCAGGGGCCCGAATAAATTGTGCGAGTGTGCACTTCAATCATAAACCGAATGTGTGTGAATCAGGGAGAGGAGAATCAAGAAAATATCTGTTTGCGCGAAACAATTTTAGTAATCGTTTACATCGAAGTCTCAGTAAAAATCGTGCGAACTGGTCTCGGCCCGGGTAATCGACAGCGGCATTACCCGCTGCGCCTTCACCGAGATAACGTTATCCTGATTTTGCAGTGTTCCTTCCACCATCAGAAACTGCTCCGAAGTCACCAGCAGACGGTTTTTCTGAAACAAGTCGGGCATGATGATGGCATTGGCGACTCCGGTTTCGTCTTCCAAACTGAGAAAGACGAAACCCTTGGCGGTGCCCGGCCGCTGGCGGGCAATGACGCATCCTCCAATGCGGAGATGTTTTCCATTGGGCATGCCGGCCAGGTCGCTGGCTTTGCAAACTCCGATCGCATCCATGCGTTCGCGGTGATAGGCCATGGGGTGCGGGCCCACAGTCATGCCGGTGCCGCGGAAATCAGCCACCAATCGCTCCTCCGGATTCATAGGGCGCAGCGGAGATCTGGCATCCGGCTCCGGAAGCTCGTCGAGCAGCGGCCCGGAGTGGCGCACGGAGCGCTCGATTTGCCAGAGGGCGTCGCGGCGATGAAGTTTCCGGTTTCCAGATGCCGGTTTCCAGTGGCCGGAACTGGGAACCGGGAACTCGAAACTGGAAACTGAATTTAAAGCTCCGATTTCCGCCAGCGTATTCAATTCATCCTTGCGCAATTCAGGAACGCGCTGGATGAGATCGTGAATAGAAGTGAACGGCGCCAGGTTGCGCTGACGAACGATGGCGTGAGCAGCGTCCTCACGCAACCCGCGAACATAACGAAGCCCAAGACGTAGCGCCGGCGTCCCGCCGGCTGTCGGGTGAGCGTCCTGCCCACCGTCGATTGAGGCTGGCATCTTTCGCCCGTCCGGGGCTTTGTCATTCTCTGTTCCTGACCCACGGCTTACGCCCTGGGCTGCATTCTCTCGCCGCTCCGCGGCTGGGGTAGCGGCATCTTCGGGGACATCTTCCGGGCAAAGTTTTTGGCCAGCGGCCAACGGCCAACGGCCAACGACCGTCCTGACGACTGACGACTGACGACCGATGACAGTACACTCCCACTCCGACTTCATCACATCAATAGGAAATATCTTCAACCCGTGACGCTGCGCGTCTTTCACAATCGTGGCGGGACGGTAAAAGCCCATGGGCTGGTTGTTGAGCAGGGCGGCGGTGAAAGCGGCCAGGTAGTGACACTTCAGATAAGCGCTGGCGTAGGCGATCAGCGCGAAGCTGGCGGCATGGGACTCAGGAAATCCGTAGAGCGCGAAAGAGGTAATCGAAAGTACGATCTGCTCCTGGGCCTCGCGTGAAATGCCATTTCGTTCCATGCCGGCGCGAAGTTTGGCCTCGATTTCCTTCATGCGTGTTTCCGAACGCTTGAAGCCCATGGCGCGACGCAACTCTTCCGCCTCGCCGCCGCTGAATCCCGCGACCACCATGGCCATGCGCAACAACTGTTCCTGGAAAAGTGGGACGCCCAGGGTGCGAGCCAGCACCGGTTCGAGAGATGGATGCGGATAAGTAATCGGTTCGCGTCCCATGCGCCGCTGCAAGAACGGATTCACCATCTGCCCCACGATCGGCCCGGGGCGAATGATGGCCACCTGCACCACGATGTCGTAGAAACGCCTGGGGCGCAGGCGCGGCAGGCACGACATCTGGGCCCGGCTTTCCACCTGGAACATGCCGATGGTGTCGGCCTTTTGCAGCGTGGCGTAAACCGTGGGATCGTCCGCCGGCAGGTGGGCGAGATCCACTTCTTCGCCATAATGATCGCGGATGAGCGTGATGGAATCTTCCAGCGCCGCCATCATGCCCAGGCCGAGCAAGTCCACTTTGATGATGCCGAGGTCGGCGCAGTCTTCCTTGTCCCACTGCACCACTACGCGGCCCGGCATGGACGCGGGTTCGAGCGGCACCACGGAATCGAGCTGCCCCTGGCAGATCACCATGCCGCCGGAATGCTGGCCCAGATGGCGCGGCAAATCCTGCACCGCTTCGCACAGCTCGAAATATTTGCGCAGGCGGGGATGATTCAGGTCCAGGCCGGCATCGTGAAAGCGGTGGTCCAGCGCATCGTGAGCGTCACGATACTCCCAGGTGGAGACGGCAGTCGAAACTTTGTCCAGAGTTTCGGGATCGAAACCCAGCGCCTTGCCCATTTCCCGCCCTGCCATGCGACTGCGATAGGTGATGACGTTGGCGGTCATGGCGGCGCCGCGCTCGCCATAACGTTTGTACAAATATTGAATGACGCGCTCACGCTGGTCGCCGCTGGGCAGGTCGAGATCAATGTCAGGCCACTCGCCGCGCTCCTCGGAGAGAAAACGCTCGAAGAGCAATTCCATGCTGATGGGATCGACCGCCGTGATTCCCAGCGAATAGCAGACCGCGCTGTTGGCGGCGGAGCCGCGTCCCTGGACAAGAATATTTTCCTCGCGGCAGAACTGCACCAGGTCCCACACAATCAGAAAATAGCCGGGCAGCTTGAGTTTTTCGATCAGCGCCAGTTCACGCTCAATCTGGCGCCGGGCACGGCTTTGCAGGCTGGCCTCCGATCGTCCATAGCGCTGCTGAAAACCTTCCCGGGTGCGCTCCCGCAGGAACGACATCATGGTTTCGCCTTCCGGCACGGGATATTTGGGGAATTCATATCCCAAAGCTTCGAGTGTGAATTCGAGCCGGGACGACAGCTCCACCGTATTCGACAAGGCCTCGGGCAGATCGGCGAACAGTTGCTGCATCTGCCGCGGCGATTTCAGATGACGCTCTGAGTTGCGCGCCAGCAGACGTCCGGCAGTGGCCAGCGTTTTGTGATTTCGAATGGCGGCGAAGACATCGCAGAGTTCGCGCTCCCGCGGGGTTGCATAGCAAACGCCATTCGTCGCCAGCAGCGGGATCTGCAACGAGCGTGCAATTTCAATGGCGGCGCGGTTGCGCGCTTCCTGCTGGCGATAAAAATGGCGTTGCAGCTCCACATAGACGTTGCCTGCGCCAAATATGTGGATCAGGTGTTCCACCGCACGCCGCGCTTCCTGCATACCGCCCTGAGTCAGCGCGGTGGCGAGCGGGCCGTCATCGCCCCCGGTCAGACAAATCAACCCGCCGGCATGTTCCTGCAACTCATCCTCGCGGACAGCGCCTTCGCCTTTCTGTGCCCGCAGCTTCATCTTTGTGATCAGGCGGCAGAGGTTCTGGTAGCCGGCGCGGGAAGAGACGAGAAGAGGAAGGCGGAAGTAATCGCAGATTTTAGATTTCAGATTGCAGATTGATTCGGATTTTTCCGAGTTTTAAATCTTCAATCTGAAATCTGTAAATCTGAAATTTCACAGGTCACCTCCGCTCCCAGATGCGCCTTGATTCCCGCCTTCTTTGCCGCCATGTAAAAACGGGGCGCGCCATAAACGCCGTCACGGTCGAGCAGCGCCATGGCCGGCATTTGCAGATGCGAGCACACGGCGATCAGGTCCTCAGGCAGAGAAGCGCCTTCGAGAAAACTGAAAGCCGAGCGGGAGTGGAGTTCGATGAACATCGCCCTGGCTGGAGGGAGAAGTTTCGCTATTTGTTCGCCATATAGTCTGCTGGCGACACGGCCGGATGTCAAGAGACTCAACTAAGAACTGAGAACCAGAAACTGACTACTGGGTTTTTATCTCCCAGCAGTACGCTTAACTGGCAATAGATCCATGGAATTGCGGGAGGAGGTATCACGGCGCGGCGGGCGGGACGCCCGCCGCCACAACCGCCGGAAGGCGGCGCTACAAGAATCAACTACGCCGGGACTTTAGTACGCTTGCTGGTCTGCTTGATGGTGACCGGATCGAGGAACGTCATCATTCGCTCTTAGTTCCTCGCCCACTTTTTCGATCTGCTGCTGCTGTTCTTTTTCGCGGGTGGCTTCGAACCATTCGCGGCCAGTCTCGTTCTCTTTGATCCACTTATTGGCGAAGGTCCCATCCTTTATTTCGCGCAGCAACTGCCGCATGGTCTCGCGAGTTTGCTCGGTGACGATGCGCGGCCCGGCGGTGTAATCGCCGTATTCGGCGGTGTCGCTCACCGAGTAGCGCATGTAATTGAGGCCGCCGCGATAGATCAGGTCCACGATGAGCTTGAGTTCATGCAGGCATTCGAAGTAGGCAATCTCGGGCTGGTAACCGGCCGCGACCAGGGTCTCGAATCCTGCTTTGAGCAGTGCGCTGACTCCGCCGCACAGCACGGTCTGTTCCCCGAAGAGGTCGGTTTCAGTTTCCTCGGCGAATGTGGTTTCGATCACACCGGCGCGAGTTGCGCCAATCGCCTTGCCGTAGGAGAGCGCAAGCTGCTTGGCTTTTCCGGTGGCATCCTGGTGGATGGCCAGCAGCGCAGGCGTGCCGCCGCCTTCCACAAACACTTCGCGCACCCGATGTCCGGGAGCCTTTGGGGCAATCATCGAAACATCCACGTTGGCTGGAGGCGTGATGGTGCCGAAGCGGATGTTGAAGCCATGGGCGAACATCAGCGTCTTTCCGGCGGTCAGGTTGGGCGCGATGTCTTTTTTATAGACCTCGGAAGCAACTGTATCCGGCACCAGCACCATGATGACGTCGGCCCAGGCTGAAACTTCGGCGGGAGTGCCGACGGTCAGGCCGCTGGCTTTGGCTTTGGCGCGTGATTCGCTGCTGGTCGGCAATCCAACGCGCACGTCAACCCCGCTGTCCTTCAGGCTGAGGGCGTGGGCGTGACCCTGGGATCCGTAGCCGATGATAGCGACTTTTTTCGCCCGGATTAATGAAACATCGGCATCTTTCTCGTGATACATCTTAGCCATTGCTGTTCCTTTCGATAAATAACAGAGCAGAATTGTACGGAACTTATCTGAAGCGAGCTTGATCAAACCGTCGGTCAGACAGAATATGACACGCCTTCATCGGCCGCGATCTCGGGCGTCTTCGTCTGGGCCGGGTTGGCGGTGGCTGACGTAGTGCCGCGCCGCATGGCAACGATGCCGGTGCGGACCATCTCCACCACGCCGTAAGGACGCAGCACTTCCAGCAGGCCGTCAATCTTGTCTTCGCCGCCGGTAATTTCGATGGTGAGCGATTCGGGCGCAACATCCACCACGCGGGCGCGAAACACGCTGGCCAATTCGAGCACATGCGAGCGCGCCTCGTGAGTCGCAGCCACCTTGATCATGGCCAGGTCGCGGGCAATCGCCGGCTCATGGGTAATGTTTTCGACCAGCAGCACGTTCACCAGGTTGTAAAGATTGGCCTCGATGCGCTTGGCCTGGTCCGGATTGGTATCGACCGTAATGGTCATGCGCGAAACTTCGGGCTTCTCCGTGCGCCCGACCGTCAGCGAATCGATGTTGAAGGCGCGGCGGCGGAACAGCGAAGCCACACGGGTCAGCACGCCCGGCTTATTTTCGACGTACACCACAAATATGTTCAGCATTTTTACCTTTATTCGTCTTTACTATTCATCGGCGGCGGTTTCGACGATGGGACTCGGCCGCCGGATCATATCGTTCAAAGACGCACCCGGCCGCGACCATCGGATAGACGGTGTCTTCCTGCTCGACCTTGAAGTCAATCAGCACGGCGCCCTCGTGATCGCGTGCCGCCCGCACTGTCGGCAGCACCTGCGAGCGCTCGGTCACCGCCATGCTGCGGATGCCGTAAGCCTCCGCCAGTTTCACAAAATTGGGATTCAGCAGCGGCGTGGCTTCGTAGTTGCGCTCGTAGAAGAATTCCTGCCACTGGCGCACCATGCCGAGGAATCCGTTGTTGATGATCGCAATGTTGATCTTCAGCTTTTCCTGCTGGATGGTCGCGAGTTCCGACATGGTCATCTGGAAGCCGCCGTCGCCGACGATGACCCAGACTTCGGAATCAGGTCGCGCGACCTTGGCCCCGATGGCCGCAGGCAGGGCGAAGCCCATGGTTCCAAGGCCGCCGGATGTAATCAACGACCGCGGCTTTTCGTGCTTGAAGTATTGCGCTTCCCACATCTGGTGCTGGCCCACGTCGGTCACGACCACGGTATTGCTGTTGCGAGTCTCGCGCCACAGATCGTTGATGACGTGCGCGGCGTAGAGATGTCCGTTGTCGGGAAGCTTCTGCATGTCCCGCACCGCCGAATCGCCCTTGAGCTTGTCGATGGAATCCAGCCATTCGGTGTGATCGACCGACTGCACCCGAGGCAGCAGCTCTTTCAGCACCTCGCGCAGATCGCCGACCAGCGCGACATCCACCTTCACGTTCTTGTTGATTTCCGCGGGATCGATTTCGATGTGGATCTTCTTGGCATCCTGGGCGTAGGTCTTGAGATTGCCGGTGACGCGATCGTCGAAGCGCATGCCCAGCGCCAGCAGCAGGTCGGCTTCCTGAATGGCGTGGTTGACCCAGGCTTCGCCGTGCATACCCATCATGCCCAGGTTCAAAGGATGCGAAGCCGGAAACGCTCCCAGGCCCAGCAGAGTCAGGGCGACAGGGATGCCGGCCTTTTCCGCCAGAGTCAGAACTTCCGCCATGGCGCCCGAAACGATGATGCCATGCCCGGCGAGAATCAGCGGACGCTTGGCTTTGTGAATCAGCTCCAGCGCCTGAGCGTATTCCGATTCCTCGGGAGAAAGATCGGGACGATAGCCCGGCAATTGCGGCCGGGCGGCTTCCCAATCGAATTCGCAGGAAGATTGCTGCGCGTCTTTGGTGATATCAACGAGTACGGGACCGGGGCGTCCGGAACGGGCCACATAAAACGCTTCCCGCAACACCCGCGCCAGCTGATCCGCATGGGTGACCAGGTAATTGTGCTTGGTGATGGGAAGGGTGATGCCGGTAATGTCGGTTTCCTGAAAGGCGTCGGAGCCGATCAGCTTGCTGCCCACTTGTCCGGTGATGCAGACGATGGGAGAAGAATCCAGCATGGCGGTGGCGATGCCGGTGACCATGTTGGTGGCGCCCGGGCCGGAAGTCGCGACCGCGACGCCGACTTCGCCGCTGGCGCGGGCATAGCCGTCCGCCATATGCGTGGCGCCCTGCTCGTGGCGCACCAGAATGTGATGGATATCGCTGTGTTTCAGGGCGTCATACGCCGGCAGAATTGCGCCCCCCGGATAGCCGAAGACGTGCTTCACGCCCTCGCGCTCCAGGCATTCCCACAGAATTTGTGCTCCCGTTTTTGTCATCGACCCTGTCCTCAATCTTGAATCTTCGCAGCTATTTCGTGGAATAACGCGCCGGACAACCTGCCCGTCTGAGAACCGAGAACCAGCAACTGACCGCTGGTTTACATCTCAGCTCTACTCGATTCCGCCTCCAGGCCTGAACCCGGTAACCTGACACTCGGCGTAATCATACTCCCCAGAGATAATCTTCCTGCTCGCCCTCATGCGCAGCGTGGGCAGCGTGGGCCTTTTCTTTCGCGCCTGCCGGATCAGGATGCGCCGGCTGATCTTCCTTGCTCACCGCGGCCATCCAGGTGGACGCCGTCTTGCCTGCGCTGTCCGGAAGGGTCGAAGTCCGGCTGGGCACGTCGCGCACCAGCTCGAGAAGGTGGCCATCCTCGATGGTCTTGATCTTGTCAGCCAGGGCCACGAAACGGCGGTACACATCGTCCAGCTGCGCCCGTTCGAAGGTGAAGCCCAGCTTCTCGTAGCGCACCCGCAGCGCGTTCCGGCCCGAGTGCTTGCCCAGCACCAGTGAGTTGCGGGGGGCGCCCACCGACTGAGGCGCAATGATCTCATACGTGGACGGGTCTTTGATCATTCCATCCTGATGAATCCCGGCTTCGTGGGCGAACGCGTTTCGCCCCACGATGGCCTTGTGCGGCTGCACATAAACCCCGGTAATTTCCGACAGGAGCTGGCTGGACGGAAACAGCTGTTCGGCAACCGCCGCCGTTTCATATGGATAATGCTCCGGACGGACCCGCATCACCATGATCAGCTCTTCCAGGGAAGTGTTCCCGGCGCGCTCACCGATGCCATTCACGGTGCATTCCACCTGGCGCGCGCCCGCCCCTATGGCTGCCAGTGAGTTTGCCACGGACAGGCCCAGGTCATCGTGGCAGTGAACCGAAATGGTCACACCCTCGATTCCCCGCACCCGTCGCCGCAGGGTCTGGATCAGTTCGGCGAATTCGTGGGGCACGCTGAAGCCGACCGTGTCTGGAATGTTCAGGGTCGTCGCCCCGGCCTCGATCACCGCCTCCAGCACTTCGCAAAGGAAATTGATCTCGGTGCGGCTGGCATCTTCGGCGGAAAACTGGACGTCTTTACAGAATGACCGGGCCAGCTTGATGCCGTCCCTGGCCTGTTCCAGGCACTGCCGGCGTGAAATCTTGAGCTTGTGCTGCAGATGGATATCAGAGGTCGCAAGGAAGGTATGAATACGCGGGCGGGAAGCGCCATCGAGAGCGCGCCAGGCCCGTTCGATGTCACCCGGACAGCTGCGCGCCAGTGCGGCGATCACCGGACGGCGAATCTCGCGGGCCAGCACCCGCACCGCCTCAAAGTCCCCTTCCGAAGCGATGGGAAATCCCGCCTCGATGATGTCCACACCCAGGCGATCGAGCTGGTGCGCCATGCGTACCTTCTCGGCCACGTTCATACTGCAACCCGGCGACTGCTCTCCGTCGCGCAAGGTGGTGTCAAATATGGTAATACGCTCTGCTTGAGCCAAGACTTCCTCCCCGGCACTACCGGCCGTGCATGCAAAACATGCAGAAACTAAAAAAGCCATCATCCGATGCGGTGGATGATGGCCTCCTGCTGATCTTGAGTTTGCTAAATCATCCGCCGCTCATTGTTTCGTGGGGTGCAAGCACCAGGCCAGGAATGGCCACGCTAAGGGCGAGTACCAGCACTCGCACCTCCTGGGCCACGCCGCTCACGATTACCGGACGATCCATAGAATTCAGCCTGATCTGTATCTGAATAGGGTATCGGCGTCTCCTTTCCCTGTCAATCCAAATTGCCGTTTGGCTCTATCGCTTTTTTCGATGGCTCGACGTTTGATGGATCAACGTTTGACGGATCGACGCCGCGGACGTGCTCCTCGAATATCTGCCTGAGCCGGTTGCTCAGAGGTTCGGGCTTGCTGCTAGAGCCCTTGACGATGAAGACCTCGTGGCACTCCGAGCATTCACCAGAAGCGGCCATGCCCACCTGAAGTGTCGCGATCAGTTCTGGTTTTTCAAGCATGCGTCATGCTGCCACAGATTTGCACCAGGGGTATTATCTGTGAGGGTAACCCTGCGGTACGCGTGTGATCTCATGTGGTCGCGGGCGACGCGCCCGCGGCTTTTGACTTTACCCCGCGCGGGCGAGTCGCCCGCGACCACACGAGGTTCATTTGACCCTCCTCCCGGATGGGCTTAACATCCCGGTGTGTTCGGGGACATGCTCGGGAAAAATCTCAGCCACTACCGCATCGTGGAGCAGATCGGCGCGGGCGGGATGGGAGTCGTCTTTCTTGCCCATGACGAGCAGTTGGAGCGAGACGTTGCCATCAAGGTCCTGCCGCCCGGCACCCTGGCCGACGAGGCTGCCCGCAAGCGTTTTCGCCAGGAAGCCCTCTCCCTGGCCAAGCTCAACCACCCTAATATCGCCACCATTCACGACTTTGATACCGACGGCCAGACCGACTTTCTGGTCACCGAATACATTGCCGGGGAATCGCTCGACAAGAAGCTGGCTGCGGGAGCGCTGCCCTCGAAGGATGTAGTCCGCCTGGGCTTGCAACTGGCGCAGGGCCTGGCGGCAGCACACGCGCGGGGCATCATCCATCGCGATCTGAAACCAGCCAACCTGCGCCTCACCACCGACGGACGCCTCAAGATCCTCGATTTCGGCCTGGCCCAGTTCGCCCATCCCGAAGGCGATCTTGCGGTCACCGCGAGCCTGACCAGTTCGCAGCAGATCACCGGGACCCTGCCCTACATGTCTCCCGAGCAATTGCGCGGCGAAGCTTCCGACCGCCGCACGGATATCTGGGCTGCAGGCGCCGTGCTTTACGAACTCGCCACCGGCAAACGTCCCTTCCCGGAAACCCATGGGCCCATGCTCATCAATGCCATCCTGAACCAGGAACCGGAGCTGCCCAGCCGGATCAATCCGCAAATATCGGCGGGGCTGGAGAGCGTGATCTGGAAGGCGCTGCGCAAGAATCGCGCCGAGAGGTACCAGTCCGTAGGGGAACTTGAAAGGGACCTGGAGCGGCTGACCGCCGGGGTTTCGCCACAATCGCGGGGGCCGTCGCGACCCCTCAGCACGCGGCTGCTTTGGGGAACGGCTGCATTGATCGTGTTCGCACTCAGCGCCGCTTACTTTCTTCGCCACCACTCCCCGGGAGTCGAGGTCAGGCTGGTTCCTTCCGCGGCCTCGCGGCGTAGCGTCGCCATCCTGGGATTCAAGAACCTTTCCGGACGTCCCGAGACCGCCTGGCTCTCCACTGCGCTCTCCGAAATGCTCACCAGCGAACTGGCGGCCGGTGAGAAGCTGCTGACCATCCCGGGAGAAAACGTGGCTCGGGTAAAAAACGACCTCGCGCTGCCTGAAACCGACACGCTCGCTGCCGACACGCTGGCCCGCGTGCGAAAAAACCTGGGTAGCGACTTCGTCATCCTGGGTTCCTATCTCGACCTGGGAGACGGCTCGGACGTCCGGGTTGACCTCCGGCTACAGGACGCGAAGACCGGCCAGATCGTCTCCACCGTGACCCGTCGCGGCAGCGAGTCTCACCTGGACGAGTTGATCACGCTGGCCGGCTCCGAGTTGCGCGGCAAGCTGGGCGTCGGGCCAACGGCCGCCGCGGAAGAGGTCGCGGTCAAGGCTGAACTTCCGGCCAACGTGGAAGCGGCGCGCTTCTATTCGGAAGGCCTTCAGAAGCTGCGCAATTTCGAGCCCCTGGCAGCGCAAGATCGGTTCGAGAAGGCGGCGGCGGCCGACCCGCGGCACGCCATGTCCTATGCCTACCTGGCTTCAGCCTGGAAGGCACTGGGCTACGACCAGAAGGCGGTTGCAGCCGCCCAGAAGGCAGTCGAATTTTCCAGCGGCCTGCGGCGCGAGGAGCAGTTGCGGGTGCAGGGGCAGTTCTACGAAGCCTCCCATCAATGGGACCAGGCGATTGAAACCTGGCGCTCGCTGTACCAGAGCGCGCCGGACAATCTGGACTTCGGTTTGCGCCTGGCCGCGGCGCAAATCTCGGCCAGCAAAGTCTCGGATGCCCGCGCAACTCTGGCCGCATTGAGAAAGCTGCCTCAGGGGCAGGACCTGCGCATCGACCTGGACGAAATCATGGCGGCGAACGAGGCCTCCGACTACAAGCGCACCCTGACCCTGGCGGCGGAGTTGGGTGAAAAGGCGAAGCAGCAGGGTGCGCGATACCTGGTGTCAAAATCCCTCCAGTTTCGTTGCGCCGCGCTGCGCAACCTGGGCGACGCTAAAGGGGCGATCCAGATGTGCCGCGAAGGGCAGGATATTTCGGCCGCGATCGGCGATCGCGCCGGGCAGGCCGCGGCCATCAATACCATCGCGAATGCTCTCTACGACCTCGGCGATCTGGCGGGCGCCCGGAAGATGTATGACCAGGCTGGCGCCATTTATCGCGCCATCGGCAGCAAAGCCGGGGTCGCCGCCGCCACCGACAATGCGGCCAACGTGATCAGCGACCAGGGCGACCTGATCACCGCCCGGAAGCTGTCGGAAGAGGCGCTTGCGCTATACCGCGAGGTCGGCGACCAGACCGGTATCGGGACGACGTTGAACAATCTCGCTGCCCAGATGGTGCAGGCCGGAGATCTGGCCGCGGCGGAGAAGAATTTTCAGGCAGCACTCGATATCTGGCGCACCATGGGATCGCCCGACGGCGCAGCCACCGCCCTCACCAACCTGGGTGACGTACGGATGGCTTTGGGTGAGATCGCCGCATCCAGGAGCGCCTACCAGGAGTCTCTGGAAATCTTTCGCAAAAACGGAGAGCTGAGCAAGTCGGCCTATCCGCTGGTGGGAATGGGCGACGTCTATGCCGCCTCCGGCGACTTCGCCGACGCCAGGAAAAGTTACGAAGAGGCCCTCGCCCTGAGCCAGCAGGCAGGCGAAAAGCATGAATCGAGCGTGGCGCTGGCAGACCTGGGATCGCTCGCAATGCAGCAGGGTGAGCTGTCCGCAGCCCGCAAAAAATATCAGGAAGCCATCAAACTGCGGGAGGAATTGGAGAAAAGAGCGGCGCGGCTGAGATTTCAGTGCTGCTGGCCAGCCTGATGATTGAAGAAGGGAAGCCGGCGGAAGGCGAGGCGTTGGCCCGCAAAGCACTGGATGAATTCCGCGTCGCGAAGGCTGCCGAATCGCAGATTTCCGCGCATGCCGTTCTGGCGCAGGCCC
Source organism: Terriglobia bacterium (assembly GCA_963699935.1). Lineage (GTDB taxonomy): Bacteria > Acidobacteriota > Terriglobia > Terriglobales > Acidobacteriaceae > JAIQFF01. The sequence continues at coordinate 74,128 of CAVOVU010000002.1, read as the reverse complement.
TTCTCGCCCAGGGAAATTCAGGCGCGGCGGGCAAAGAAATCACGCTGGGCAGGCCCTTGGCTGCAAAGACACAGCAACGCCTGTTGCGGCTGCAATTCGAGATTGCCGCTGCCGAAGTTCGGGCAGGCGCAGACCTGCAATCCGCCACGACGGCACTGAACAGTGTGGCTCTGGAGGCCGAAAAGCGCGGCATCCGCGGCCTGGTTTACGAAGCCCGCCTGGCGTTGGGAAAGGCGGAAATAAAGTATGGGAGGCAGGCCGCGGGGCGGACCCGTTTAGCCGGAGTCGAAAAAGACGCAGCATCCTCCGGCTTCGTGCTGCTGGCCCGCAAGGCGGGAGCTCTTCGGGAGAGCAGACCTCAGGCGTCGTACCTCGGGCGTCGGGCGTTGTGGGCAACGATTCCCGAGGGCGACGCCAAGGTTTCATGGCGCGGGAGCCTGGACAGTGCCGTCTAAGAGCGCAGTGGAAGAGCGGCGCTTTAGCGCCGCGTCCCGGAAGAGGGGGCGTCGGGCTTCAGCCCCAGTGGCGCCACTGGGCCTAAAGGCCGGCGTGTGATGCGCTGAGAACGCGGCCCTGTAAGGACCGCTCTTCCACCAGACCAGCGTTGTCCGAAAAATGTGCGGGGCGCACGACGGATTCACGCGGATAAGGCAAGAAAATAAAAGGTTCTGATCCGTGAAAATCAGTGAATATCCGTGGCCGATTTTCCCGAAGTCCGACGTCGGGCGCCCGCTTTCCGAGGTAACGAGACCGTGGCAGGTCCTTCCGTAATCTCCTCTTCATGGCGCACAAAGAGGATACTCGTGCTGTGAACGCCCTCCCCCAATCTAACCCTCACCAATGTTCTGATCGTCGGGCGCCGCGCTTGAATCTGTCCGACGTTACTCATGCCGTGCTTCGATTTGAGGACGGCCACCGCACCCAGGCACAACTGGAAGTCATCTCGCTGACCGGGGGCATGCTTTCCCTGCCCAAACCGGCGGTTCGGGAATCCCGCGTAAAGCTGATGTTTGTGACTCCGACCGGACCCGTGCTCGGCACCGCGGAAATGCTCAAACCGGTTTCAAGGAACCAGCAACCCTTCCGCTTTCTGGGACTCGATGGAGACGATCAGAAACGGCTGCAGGAATCGATCCAGTCATCGTTTGGTCAAGTCAGCAAGGACCAGGAGTGGATCGACAAGTACAGGGCTGCCCTCGACCACCAGAACCCGCCTCGCCGGCGTCTTTTCAGCTCGCCCCTGGCAACTCTCACCCTGGCCCTGCTCTCTCTGGGGAGTGCGATCTACCTCTTCGGTATCTTCAACATCCTCAACATCCATCTCCGCTAGCGTCCTGTCCCAGAAATCCGCCGAACTAATAATTGTCATCCCGACCGGAGCGAAGCGAAGCGAGCGCAGTGGAGGGACCTGCTGTTTCAGCCGTCCCGACCTGCGCCGCTTACATTTGCGATATTTCCGCGAAAGTACGCTAGCGCGGACGCGCCACCCTTTCAGTGCGAGTTGAACGATTGCACCGCGGCGTTCTCATCTGCGAAAATCTCAAACAGATTCAGCACGCCAATCAGCTTCAGGGTCTGCACCACAAATTTCGACGGCGTCACCAGCTTCACTCCGCCGCCCCGCTGCTTCGCCGAGGCCATGGCTTTGACCAGGATCCCGATCCCGCTGGAGTCAATCATCGGCACTTCGGCGAAGTTGACCACCAGGCGCGTGTCCCCGGCGGCCAGGGCATCGTCCACCGTCTGGCGAAAGCTGTCCACTCCAGGACCCAGCCGTAAAGCCCCGCGAATCTGTACGATCTGAACCTCGGAAAGCCTGCGGACACTGATCTCCATCTCGCTCCTCTAGGTGCTCCTTTGCGCCCTTTGCGGGCCTTCTTTGCGCCCTTTGCGGTAAAAGGGTTTGACCTTTCCCTGCATCCTCCAAAAGCTTGAACCGCAAAGGACGCCAAGAAAATCCGCAAAGAGCGCAAAGGCTAACTCACTCGCCTGCCCTGCCCGGAAACATTGACAGGGGCAGGGCGATTTGTTAGATTGCCCGCTCAACTTACGGGAGCCGCCGCGAATTTGCAAGTGCGCGGGACCCGCACCCTCCCCCATTAGCTTCGTTGTCTTGCGACCGGCAACGGGCGGCTGCCAGAACAAGAAATGCCGAAGTCGACCTCTGTCGATGTGCAGGCCCGGTTCCTGAGCGCCCTGCTCCAGGAACGTGAAGTCCAGCCACGCGCCTTCCTGCTGGCCCAGCAAATCGCGGAAATCCTGCCTGGCGCCGCCGCCGTGGTCTATCTTCTGGAAGATGACCAGGAAATGACGCGCTGGTCTCCCAAGGCAGTCGCCGGCGACATTCACCTGGACGATGAGGCGATCCCCATCGATTCCGGCACCCTGGGACTTCTCGCCAGGGAGAGCCAGCCTTTGCTTCTCTCCGGAGCGAACCTGGTCCGCGAAGACTACGCTCACCTGCACGCCCGGCGCAGCCTCCTGTCCCTGGCCTACGCTCCCATGATCGTCAACCAGACTTTGATCGGGGCCGTGGAAGCAGCCTCTTTTGACGCCGTAATCAATCCTTCTGATCTCTCCGGGTTGGTCGAATTGGTGGAATATGCCGCTCCCTCGTTTTCGAGCGCGGTCCACTACGAGGCCGAACGTAACTCGCATCTCGAGTCCATTTCGCGCCTGACCCAGCTCTACGACGTGGAAAAAGTCTTCAACTCCACCCTCGAAATGGACGAGCTCAATCCCATCATCACCGCCAAGGTGCGCGAACTCCTCGAAGCCCAGGCGGTAAATCTCTGGCTGGTGAAGGACGAGCAGGAACTGCTGCTCATGGATCGGGCGGGCGAGGACGCCACCTGCGAGGTAGGCGCTTCGGAAAAGACCGGCGAGGGCTACGTCTCGGCGGTCTCGGACTCGGGCGAACCTCTGATCATCGAGGATGGGGACGACGAGCGCCTGCAGCGCCGGAATGCGGGACGGGAAGACGGCATCTTTTCAGCCATGGTCGCTCCCCTGGTGGCCAAGGGATTCGAAGTCGGCGTCATCGAAGTCATCAACAAGTTGAATGGAACTCCCTTCGACGAGGACGACCTTTTTCTGCTCAGTTCCATTGCAGAGACCGCGGCATCGGCGCTGAATAATGCCGGCATGCTGCAGGCCGAACGCAAGGTTGAGATCCTCGAAACCCTGGTCAAGGTGAGCGCGGAAATCACCTCTACTCTTGATCTGGACCGGGTGCTGGACGCGGTTGTGACCGGGCCCGGCGCCGTGATCCCATATGAAAGAGCGGCCATCGCGCTCGAGGAACGCGGCCGGTTAAAGGTCCGTGCCATCACCGGTATGCCTCGGATCAATCCGCAGGATCCGAACGTGGTTCGCCTGCAGGAATTGCTGGAATGGGCGTCCCTATCCAATGACGCGGTGTCTTTCTCGCAACCCGGAGAGCAGTTCGAAGATCCACGTCCGGAGACCCAGGCCAAGCTCGGCAAATACTTCGCCGAGACTGGCATGCGCGGCTTTTATGCCGTGCCCCTGACCGACGACGACGGCCGGGTCGGCACCTTATCGTTTGAGAGCAGCGATCCCGACTTTCTCGGTCCCGCCCACCTGGAGATGATCAAGATTCTCGCCTCTCAGGCGACGGTGGCGCTACGCAACGCGTCGCTCTACCGCGAAGTTCCTTTCATCGACCTGTTGAAGCCGGTGCTCGACCGGAAACGAAAATTTCTCGCACTCGAGAAACGGCGCCGGGCGCTTGCTGGTGGCGGGCGCAGCCGCGGCGCTGCTCTTCCTGCTGATCTTTCCCTTGCCGCTGCGCGTGGTGGGCGACGCTTCGGTCAGTCCCGCGCAAAGCGTTCTCATCCAGCCTGAGGTCGAAGGCGTCGTGCAACGCGTCAACGTTCGCGAGGGCGATGCGGTGGTCACGGGAACTGTGCTGGCCACGCTTTCGGACTGGCAATACCGGGCGCAACTGGCCGCCGCCCAGGCCAAGTACGAAACCGCGGTCTCGCAGATGAATCGGGCATTGAATAACAACGACGGCGGCGAGGCCGGCATTCAGCGCATCCAGGCGGACTACTGGGCCTCGGAACTGGCCCGCGCCCGCGAACGCATGGATCGCACCCAGTTGCGTTCCCCCATCAACGGCGTAGTCGCCACCTCGCACGTGGAAGACCTGGTGGGACGGAAGCTCATGCCCGGCGACACTTTTGCTGAAGTCATCGATACCTCACGCGCCATCGTGGATATGGCCATCGACGAAGATGACGTCCTGCTGCTTCACCCCGGCGAGAAAGCTTCCGTGAAGCTGGACGGCTTCCCCACCCGGACCTTCCACGGTGCGGTCACGGTGGTGAGTCCAAGAAGCCAGGTGCAGGGGTCCGATCGCGTCTTTTTCGCCCGGGTGGCGGTGCCCAATCCCGACGGCGCTATTCGCGACGGCATGCAGGGCCGGGCCAAAGTCGTCACGGGATGGAGTCCCGCCGGAAAAGTGTTCTTCCGGCGCCCCGCCATCTGGATCTGGTCCAAGCTATGGTCCTGGTTCGGATGGTAAAGGTTCGGATGGTAAAAGTTCGGCTGGTAAAAGTAGCGCCGGCGTCCCGCCGGCTGTCCGGCGGGCATCCTGCCCGCCGAGCAGTGATCAGAGCGTATAAGTGTGAGGCCAGCAGTCGGAGGTTTTTATGAAACGGGTTATCAAGCTCGCGGCCGTGATGACCATCGCCATTGCGCTGAACGCCTGCAACGACTCGAGCGAAACCTCGCGAGTGGCCGCCGCGGCCCCGGTAGCCCACCCCGCGCCCTTCGACGCCTGTCTCCGCGCCTCCTCTGGACGACAGCGCCTTCGTAGCTTCAGGCCCCATCGTGGTCGAAAACCAGGTGGATGTAGCCGCGCTGCGCGAAGGCGTCATCGTCTCCATCCTGGCCGAGCCCAACACTCGCGTGCGCAAGGGCCAGCTGCTGGCTCGTCTCGACGACCGGCAGATTTCCGCTGACCTCGACGCGGCCGCCGCCAAAACTCGCTCCATCCAGGCCAACCTGAAAAACTGGGAGGCGGAAACGAAAGTGCTCGAATCAGATCTGAGCCGTGCGCAAAAGCTCTGGGAAGCGGGGGTCTTCACCAAGGAGACCCTGGAGCACGCACAATACAAAGTGGAAGCGGACAAGTTCGAGATCAGCCGCGAGACCGAACTGCTGAGCAATGCAAAATCCACCGAGATGTCGCTCGAATTGGAGAAGGAAAAAACCAGGATCACCGCTCCCTTTGACGGTATCGTCGCCCGCCGCTACGTCCGGGTGGGACAAAAAGTTGCCATCAGCGACCGCTTGTTCTGGGTCACCGCCGTGTCCCCTCTCGAAGTCAAGTTCACCCTTCCGGAACGCTTTGTGGGCAAGCTCAAGAACGGGCAAACCGTGACCGTTGAACTGGCCGACGGCTCCTCGGCGGTTCGTCACACGGCGGCGGTCCGGCAGATCAGTCCGGTGGTTGATCCTTCGAGCGGAACCATCGAGATCGTGGCCCGGTTGCAAGGACCCGCGCCGGACCTCCGGCCGGGAATGCTCGCCACCATCCGCCTCAACAATCCAAAATGAATATCCTCGAAGCTCTCGAGGTAGCGCTGCCTGATCTCCCGGCGCAGTCCGCCCAGCGCCGCTTCCCCAGGCTCGATCCCCGCGTCATTTCCCGGGAACACATCGAACAAGGCGTGCGCGTGGTGCTGGCCAAAATGCCGGGCACCGACATCTACCTTCGGTTCAGTCCGGAGCAGTGGCAGGTGGCCCAGCTATTCGATGGCGAACGATCGTACAAGCAGATTTCGGACCTGCTTCTCCAGGAGTACAACATCGATTTCCCGGAGGACTATGTCAAGGAGTTCACCTCCTACCTGGAAGAGCAGGGCGAACTGTTCTATAAGACGCCCCTGGAAAAGAACATCACGCTCAAAGCCAAGCTGGGCACGGAGCGGCAGAAGCGCGGCCGCTTTCACATCGCCGATGTGACCGACATCACCCTTCACACCTGGCCCAACGCGGACGACTATCTGACCAGGATCCAGCCCTATTTTGAATTTGTGTACACCACCTGGTTCACCCTTCTGACCCTGTTCATGTTCGGCGTCATGGTCTGGATGTGGACCGACAAACTAGGGCAAATCTGGAATGACAGCTTCGCTTTTTACAACTTCACCGCAAAAACCGGATGGGACCTGGTGGAATTCTGGTTCCTGTTCGGCGCCATGGCCTTTTTCCACGAATCCGCCCACGGCCTTACCTGCAAACACTTCGGCGCCCGGGTAGAGAAAATGCAGTTCCTGCTGATGTACTTCGCGCCGACTTTCGTGTGCGACGCCACTCAGGTCTGGATCGTGGGCGACAAGAAGGCCCGCATCTCCACCATCATTGCCGGCATCTGGGCCGACCTCATGATCTGCGTGGTCGCCACCTTCATCTGGTGGGGCACGGCCACCGGCATGTACATCCATGACCTGGCTTACAAAGTCATGATGGTGACCGGCATCGGCGTGACCCTGCTCAATCTCAACCCGCTGATCAAGCTCGATGGCTACTATCTGCTGGCCGAACTGATCGGTGAAGCCGATTTGAAAGAGCGTTCGACCGCGTTCGTTTCAAGCTGGACCCGCAAACACATTTTTCGTCTGCCCGCGGAAGTGGAGTACGTGCCGCGCCACCGGCGAGTGCTGTACATCGTCTATTCCGCGCTCTCGGGCGTGTACAGCTACCTGCTGATGGCCTTCGTAGTAATTTTCGTTTATCACATCCTGAGGTCATACACACCGGAGTGGGCCTGGGTGCCGGCCCTGCTGCTCGGCCTGCGCATTTTCCGGTCGCGCATCACCATGCTGGAGCGATTCATGAAAACCGTTTATCTCGACAAGAAGGAACGCCTGTTCGCCTGGTTCACGCCGCTCCGCTCGGTACTGGTGGGAGTGGCGCTTCTGGCGTTGCTGTTGGCGCCGATTTGGCCTGAGTTCGTTGACGGCCGTTTCGCGCTTGAGCCGGTACGCAGGACCTTGGTCCACACCGAGGTGCCCGGGACCGTGGCGGAAGTTTTGGTCGATGAGGGGCAAACGGTCGCGCCCGGCGCGCCCCTGCTGCGGTTGCGCAATCTGGAAATGGAATCCGCCTCCGCGCAGGCCGGCGCCGACCTCCGGAACGCCTCGGCGCGAGCCACCCAGGCCAGCCTCACCTATGGAAATTTTGGCCCGGCGGAGCAGGACCGGAGGCAGTTCGCGGAACGGCATCGCAACCTGGCGGAAGAGATGAAACGTCTCGAGGTCGTCAGTCCTATTCCTGGAACGGTCACCACTCCCCGGATGCACAACCTGCTGGGCTCTTACCTGAAACCTGGAACCGAGGTGGCCGAAGTGGCTGACTTATCGAGTATGACAGCTCGCATCTACGTTCCGGAGTTTGGCATGCGAGACGTTCGTGTGGGTGCCCCGGTGCGGCTCCATGCCGAATCCCAATTCGCGTCCTGGGCGGGAACTCTGTCCTCGCTGGCTCCGGCGGCGGCCTCGATTGAACCTGGGTTGTTCGAAAAGGCCCAACTGGAGGGCATTCGAGTGCCAAGGTTCTATCTGGGGAAGGTCGAGCTCCAGAACCGGGGAGATCTCAGGGAAGGCATGAGCGGAAATGCCAGGATCATGATCGGCAGGCGCAGTATTGCCGGACTGGCCTGGCGCTTCGGCCGCGACCTGGTCGGCCGACGGATGTGGTGAGCCTCCGGCACGGTCCGAGGTCAAGAGAAAAGGGGCCGCGGCTTTCTGCGACCCCTTGGTTCTCGACGAGTGACGCTTACTTGTATTCGGCCAGTTCCCCTACTTGGTAGCGCGAACGGCTGCACGGGCTGCCGGACGCGAAGCTGCACGGGCGGCGGGACGCGACGCTGCGCGGGCTGCCGGACGCGATGCAGCGCGAGCTGCCGGACGCGACGCGGCGCGAGCTGCCGGACGCGACGCGGCGCGAGCTGCCGGACGCGACGCGGCACGAGCTGCCGGACGCACGGATGGGACGGAACCGACGCTCTGGGTCGGATTGGCCAGAATGGCCGCCTTCACTGCGCTCCGCTGGCTGATCAACGATTTCTTTTGGACTGACATGATGTTTTCTCCGTTTGAAATTTTTGTCTTGCCTGACCGCGGGCGCTGTCGGCTCTGTCCGGTCTGATCGGGTATAAGCAATGCCCGTGCCAAACCTTCCCGGACAGCATTCCAATGCGGCAGTTCAATCAATTCAATGAGATGGGGCGGGTTGGCGCCGTCACAGCAGGCTCCGGCCTCGGAGCCGTGAATCGCGGTGGGTTAAAAAATAACCCGCCGTGGGTCAATAATTAACCCTGGAGTCCGTACTTGCGGCACAAATACTTCATCTTCTGGGCGTTGATCTGGAGCAGCCCGGCGGCGGCCACCTTCTTCCCTCCAGTCCTCCGCAAAGCCGCCTGCAGGTAGGCCAGTTCAATCCGCGCCATCTCGTCGTCAAACGAGATGCCCTCTTCCGGGATGAGCAGGGCCTCCTGTTTGGCGGCGCTGGTGTAAAGAATCTGCTGGGGCAGGTGCTTGGCCGTGATCACCCCGCCCGACCCCATGATGACCAGCCGCTGCACCAGGTTTTCCAGCTCCCGGACGTTGCCCGGCCAGTGATATTCCTCGAGAATTTCGAGCGCGTCCGAATCCAGGCGTTTTAGCGGGAGACTGTTGGCGGCACAATACATGCGCAGAAAGTGGTCCAGCAGGATGGCTACGTCTCCCGGCCGCTCGCGCAACGGGGGCAGCACAATCGGAACCACGTTGATCCGGTAATAAAGATCTTCCCGGAAGCGGCCCGCCCGCACCGCCTGCTCCAGGTCTTCATTGGTGGCGGCGATCAGCCTGAAGTCGATTTTCTTGGTCGTCCGGCTGCCGATGCGCTGCACCACATGCTGTTCCAGCACGCGCAGCAGCTTGCTCTGCAAAGTCAGCCCCAGGGTCCCAATCTCGTCCAGGAACAAGGTTCCGCCGTTGGCCGATTCGATGTGCCCGGCGCGGGACTCGTGGGCATCCGTGAACGCCCCCTTCTCATGGCCAAACAACTCGGCCTCGATCAGGCTTTCGGGCAGGGCGGCGCAGTTTACGCTGACGAAAGGCTTGTCCCGCCGCGGGCCGCTGGCCACAATGGCCTGCGCCACCAGCTCTTTTCCCGTGCCGCTTTCCCCGCGCACCAGCACGTTGACCGCGCTCTCGGCCACGCGGCTGATGGCGTCATACACCAGCCGCATGGGCTCGCTGCCGCCGATCAGCTGGCAAAACGAGTTTCGTTCGCGGGCCTCCGCGCGCAGCCTGCGGTTCTCGATTTCCGCGGACCGTTCCTCGAGCGCGGCCCGGAGCACTGCCTGCACTTCCTCAAAATCGACCGGCGCGACGAAACAATGACCGATTCCGGCCTGTTCGAACTGCCGGCGCGAAGTCTTGTTGTGCGACCGGGTAAACCCGAGCATTACCAGGTCCTCGTCGTGCTCGCGAAGCTGGCGTACCAGCCGCAGCATTTGATCGTCCGAGGCATGGGCGGTTTCAAGGTCCAGAACGACGGCTTCGACGGTGGCCTCGGCGAGCAACGGCAGTACCTGCTCACCCGAACCCAAAAGCGTGGTGTGAAAGGCGGACGCCAATACTTCCTGCGCCGCCAGCTGCACCGACTCATCGGTGGTCACAACCGCTATGCGCGGGGCCGCGCCGGTCGGTATAGTATCGGTCGCCATAGAAAGACCTCGGAATTTCGGCCCCGGGGGAGGGGAAGCAGGGGGCATGAATCAGGCCCCGGATTATAGGTCAATTTTTCACCCAGGGTGGGGAAATATTCGACCTCCCCCCGGCAAGCTCAAAGGCGTAAATTCCAGTTCGGGAGGCGGAGATGCTGGCTGCAAGCAAAGTGATTGGCTTCGTTCCTACTAAAGATCCCGTCAGCGCCCGGGCATTTTACGAGGGCAAACTGGGATTCCGGTTCGTCAGCGACGACCCTTTTGCCCTGGTGTTGCGGGCCGGCGAAACCATGATCCGGATCGCCAAGGCGCAGGATTTTACCCCTGCCCCGTACACCGTCCTGGGCTGGGAAGTCCGCGACATCGAGGCAGTGGTCCGTTGGCTGCAGGAGCGCGGCGTGGCTTTCGAGAAATATCCCTTCGTCCAGGATCAGGAGCTGGGAATCTGGACCGCGCCCGATGGCAACAAGGTCGCATGGTTCAAAGATCCGGACGGGAATGTCCTGTCCGTAAGCCAGCACGGTTAAGGCACCACAAATTCACCTGGGGACAGCCGCCAGTGTTTGCAGCTGGGTTAGAAACTTCAAGGCCACGGATTCACGCGGATTTCACGGATCTAAATTCCAAGGCTTTATCCGTGAAATCCGTGTTCATCCGTGGCCTGAATTTTGGTGGTGATACAGCGTACAGGTGGTCAGGAAGTGAGGCTTGCAGTCACATTGCAGATGCGGAAGCTGGCGACGATAAAAAGCCTTCGGCACAAGAGACCAGGTGGGGACGGCAAAAAAATGGGGAGGCGGGACAAAAACCCCGCCTCCCTGGGGAGAACTCGCAAATTAGTTATGAACCGCTGTCAGATTGGCCCGCCTCGGTGGGATGCAGCACACGGAAGGTGTTGCCGCCGTTCGACCACACCAGTACCAGCGCATCCTGTCCTGTGGGCACGCTGCCCAGCGCTTTCTGCACCTCTGCGGCGTTCTGCACCGGCTTGCGGTCAACCTCGAGGATGACGTCGCCCTGCTGCAATCCGGCGTTGTCCGCGGGGCTGCCCGGCTGTACCCGCTCGACCACAGCGCCGCGAAGATTGTCCGGCGCCTGCAGTTGCTGGCGCACATCGGGAGTGATGTCACCCAGCCCGATTCCCCAGCGGGGTTTTCCCTGGGTCGCGTCCGAGGTTTCATTCCCCGACTTGTCGCGGCTGCCCATGGCTTCGAGAGTCACCGGAGTGGTGAGGCTCTTGCCGTCGCGCATGACTTGCAGATGAATGGTTGTGCCCGGGTTCTGGCCTCCCACCACCACCTGCAATCCGCCGGCATCGGTCACTTCCTTGCCGTCGATCTGGGTGATGACATCGCCCACTTTCAGGCCTGCTTTGGCGCCCGGCGAATCAGGTTCTACCTGGGTCACCACCGCGCCGATGGCCTTGTCCATGTGGAAGAACCGCGAGTTGTCAGGAGTGACGTCGGAAATTCCGACTCCGATATAACCATGCGTCACCTTGCCAAACTGGATCAGCTTCTCCACCGTGGGACGCACGATCTGGGTGGGGATGGCGAATCCCATGCCGGAGAACGAACCCGAGGGCGAGATCAGGAAGGTATTGATCCCCACCACTTCACCGTGTGCGTTCACCAGAGGCCCGCCGGAGTTTCCCGGATTGATGGCCGCGTCGGTCTGTATGAACTGGCCCGGCTTGCGGGCGTCGTCGGACGACGGGTTCGGCCGGTTCAGCGCGCTGACGATGCCGCGCGTTACCGTGAAGCGAAATCCGAACGGGTTGCCGAAAGCCAGAACGGTCTGGCCCGGATGCAGCTTCGTGGAATCGCCCCAGGGCACGTTGGGCAGGTCGTGACCCTCGATCTTGATGACGGCAAGGTCAGTGAGCGGATCGGTGCCCACCACCTTGGCCGGAAGAATCCGGCGATCGCTCATGGTCACGCGAACGTCGGTGGCGCCCTCCACCACGTGGTTGTTGGTGACGATATAGCCGTCGGGCGAGATGATCACGCCGGTACCCAGTCCGTGCTCAATGCGCGGCTGCTGCCGCTGCGGCATCTGCTGTCCAAAGAACTGGCCGAAGGGGCCGAAGAATTGCTGCATGTCCTGCTCGTCGCCGCCGGCCATGTTGGCCTTGGTGCGTGAGGTCACCGTGACGTTCACGATGGCCGGGGTCACCCGCGCGGCCAGGGTTTCCATGGCATGGTCGAGCGAGAGCAGCGCTCCCACACTGTCGTCATCGAGGGCGGTGGTGGTCGGTCCCGGCATCGCCGCCCGGGCCGGCATCGCCTTCACGAAATCGTAGGTCACGAATGAGCCCACCATCGCGATCGTCAGAACAGGCACGATCAGACGGAGGCCCAGCTTGTTTTTCAAGTTTGCTATCCAGCTCTTCATTTCTTCATCTCCTGATTGACAACTAATTATTTAGTTGATAATTGCAAAAAAAAGCTCAAATCACCCTGGCGATAATTTGCTCTGTCGTTACTTTCTGTCCTGGTCCGATCACGGTCACCTGCCAGACGCACAGGTTCCAGACCACCGGTCCGGAGGCGCCGTATTGCCCGGTTTCCACAAATTCGGTTTGCACAAACTCGGTTCGCATCACCAGAAATACAGTCGGAGGCGCAACGCCGTCGTTCGCCATGCTGCTGCGCACCAGCATCGGCGGCTTGGCCCGATGTTGCACGGCCTTTGCCGGGATGACATCAGCGGGGCTCGTTTTCTTGAACGAGTTCCTGGCCCCTGAGGCCGCGATCATGGGAGCCGTATCTCTCTTTTGGGCACCGACCTTTTCTGGTCGGACATTTTCCGGCCCGAGCTGGAGTTTCGCGGGAATGACCTGAGCACCCGTGTGCGATAGCTGATTCGGCTCAAAATCGCGGGGTGCGGTCGCATTCGCCACAGCCGGGGACACCGAGGCATTCTCGAACGAAACCAGCCGGGTGGGCGCCTGCGACAACCCCAGCAGGCAGACCAGCGACACGCCGCCTACCAGGACGGGCGCCGGCCTCCACACTCGCGTGGCCCTGGGGCGGTGGACGTCCAGAATCTGCGATACCCGCAGCGAGACGTTCCGCAGCCGGTCAACCGCGGCCTGCGCCAGGGCAAGCCCGCGCCGCAGAAAACTCTTCTCGGCCAGAGACACCAGGCACTCCGCGTAGGCTCGCGGACTGGTGGTGCTGGCCAGGACCAAGTCATCGCAGGCCATCTCGCGTTCGAGCGCCAGCTTCTTCTCGATCCACCACACCGCCGGATGGAAGAACAAGAGCGCGCCCAGAATCTTCTGGACCAGGTTTGTCCAGTCATCCCGCCGCCGCAAATGCGCCAATTCATGCAGCAGGATGGGGTTCAATTCCGCGGCAGAAAGTTCCCGCATCGTCCAGGAGGGGATGACGACCAGCGGCTTCGTGAACCCGATGGCGGTCGGCACCCGCAGGCGATCTGACACGCACAGCCTCACCGGCCTTGGGGAGTCGAACTCTTCCAAAGTCCTCCTCAGGCTGGGGTCGAGGGCCGCGACATCGACCGGCACACAGCTCTTGCGGATCCGCTGCAGATGCCAGAAACCAAGGGCCACTCTCAGCAAACCTGCAGCCGCCATCAACAACCACGCATCGAATATGTAGAGCGCCCACGAGCCCGGCATGGTGATCTCGGAGCGTTGTGCCATACCGGCGCCGCTGGCAGCCCAATTGCCGAAGAGGGGAAGCGTCGCGATCCCCAACAAAGCTGCAAACCACACCGCGAACCGCGTGTTCGAATTCTGCGGGCCGACCGCGCGCAGCACCAGCCAGGCCAGCAGCGCGATCACCATGCCTTCCGCGGTGCAGTTCAGGATTCTCTCGGCGGAAAGCTGGGCCACGGATTGAAGGTTGAGCGCGGCAACAATCATTTCTGTTCTCTCGCTTGCAACAATTGCCGGAGACGCGCCAGTTCAGCGGCTTCCAGTCCCTTGTTTTCGGAACCCAGGTCTTCGAGAAGGTTAAGCACCAGCAACTCATGAGAATTCTTGAAGAAGCGGCTGACCAGGTGCCGGATTTCGGAGCGCGTGGCTTCTTCACGCTCCATCACCGGTTTGTAAATGTGGACCCGGCCGTCTTTGACGTGTTCAACGTAGCCCTTGTTTTCAAGCACACGAATGGTGGTCAGAACTGAGTTATAGGCCAGCGCCGGTCTCTCGGGAAGCGCATCGAGCACCTGCTGGACGGTGGCCGAACCCTTCTGCCACAACACGTCCATCAACCTCAATTCGGCTTCGGTAAGAGTTTCAGACTTTCTGGGCGGCACAGGCTATCTTCCTCAATTTGATTAGACGAAATACATGGCACAAACGTCAACTAATAATTTAGTTGCCAGGCGGGATTGTTTGGTTGTCTCGGAGGATCGGCGGCAAGAATTGCGGTGAAAGAATTGCGGTGAAAGAGCGGCCCTTCCAGGGCCGCCTTCTCGATGCCAACCTGCTGTCGGCCTTCAGGCCCGGTGGCGCCGCGAATTTAGCCGCCTTGTCAGGCCTCTTCTGAGGGTTGGACAAGCATCTAGGCAGTTAGGTGCCCACCTTGCAAACCGAGCATGTGGGGGCTTATAACTCCAGTAATTCCAATTATCCTGACGGGTTGGGGGGCGTATGAGTTTCCGTAACATGGTCGAGGTCCCGACGGGGGTTGTGATAGTCATCTCCCTCCTGGCGCTGAGCGCCGCCGCGCAGGACAAAGACAAAAAGGAATTTACCTATACCGTCGGACCCAGGGCGGTCGTTTCCATCACTAATAATTACGGCCCTATCACCGTTCGGCCCTCGCCCAACCGGCAAGTCGTGGTCGAGACTGTGACCCATTCCGATGCTGTCAGCCTGGTGAATGAGCAGCATGGGGATCGCATCGAGCTTCGCTCGATGTCCACCCGCCAGGGCTCCAACCTGGTGGATTACACCGTGCTGGTACCGGTCGATGCCTTTGTCAGTCTGCGTTCCTCCGACGGCACCATCCGGGCGCAGGGATTGCGCGGCGATGTCATCCTGGAAGCCGCCGCAGGCTCGGTGGAGGTCACCGATATCCGCGATGCTCACCTGCATGTGAGAACTCTCACCGGGCCCATCAGCCTGACTGACATTCGTGGCAGCCACCTCGACATCCACTCGGTGAGCGGCAACGTCAACCTCCGCAACGTGACCGGACCATCGGTCGAAGTGAACTCAGGAAGCGGACTCATCTCCTATGAAGGCGATCCCGGCCCGGTGGGAGAGTATTTACTGACCAGTCATTCGGGAGACCTGGATGTCTCGATACCCTCCAGCGCTCTGGTGGATATCAAGGCGCGATCCATCAAAGGCGGGGCGGATCCGGACTTTCCCATTGCCAACGGTTTTTCCGCGGCCCGTACCGGGAATCTCCTGCTGAAGCCAGGCACGATTACCGGTTCGCGGTTTGAATTGCGCTCCTTCCGGGGCAAAATCCACCTCAAGCGCCCCTAGTGTTGTCGGATACTCGTTGGCCTTCGGTCGTTGGTCGTTGGCAAAAGCATTAGCCACGGATTTCCGCGGATCTTACGGATTTGGATCTAAAAATCCATTTCTCTTTTCTCGTTTTTGCCTTATCCGTGTAAATCCGTGCAAATCCGTGGCCGTGTCTTGCCAAGCGCCAAAGGCCAACGACTGTCCAACCCACACATTCTTGATCCAGCCACTCGGGTTACCACGGCCTTAATACCATCGGGGATGGCCGACAGTTGCAACTGCAGCAACACCGGTTGCCTTGGTTTCTATTTTCGATGTAGAGTCTAAAGGCATATTCTTGCGGTAATCGTTATGCGGTCATTCTCGAAGCGGATAGCGTTTCTGTGCCTGCTGCTGACGTTGTTTTCAGCAGTGGCATTCGTTGCGCACCACCACTCGAGCGCCAGCGATGCCGCAAAATGTACGATCTGCGTGACCGCCCATTCGGCTGCCCCGCAGGTTTCGGCCGTCCTGCCCAACCGCACCTTCGTTCGGGCATCGATTTCCCCCTCTTCGCCAGTTTCTGCCAAGCAGCGCCTGGTAGCTTTCGCGCTCAGCGTTCGCCCCCCTCCAGCCGTCTAGAAATTCAAAGAGCTGACCAGAACCAAGTGCGCCTTGAGCGCACCTCTTTCCATTTTTCTTAGACTTTTTGGAGGAATCATGCTGGCTTCATATAAGAAGTCGCGGCTTGCCGCTTTCATGGTAGTTCTCTCACTCGCTTTGGGATTTCATGCTTACGCCCAGTCCGGCGGGAGCTCCACATCGGTCACAGGCTCGGTGGTAGATCCTACCGGCGCCGTGGTCCCGAACGCGGTGGTGGAGATTCGTAATCCGGTCAGCGGTTTTGAGCGTACCGTCACCACCGATAGTGGAGGGAAATTCAGTATCCCCAACGTTCCCTTCAATCCTTATCACCTATCCGTCACCGGACCGGGTTTCGCTCCGTCTGCCCAGGACGTTGATGTTCGTTCGATCGTGCCGGTAGCCGTCAGCATTACTCTCCAGGTGAAGGGCTCGAGCGAAACCGTGACCGTGGAAGGCGCCGGCCAGGACCTGCTGGAAAACACTTCGACCTTCCACACCGACGTCGATCGCGGCTTGTTCGACAAAATGCCCCTGGAGAGTGCATCGTCGTCGCTGAGTTCTCTGGTGACTCTGTCTTCTCCGGGAATCGCCGCCGATTCCAACGGCCTCTTCCACGGCCTGGGCGACCACGCGGAGAATTCCTTTTCCGTCGATGGCCAGCCCATCACTGACCAGCAGAGCAAGGTCTTTTCCAACCAGATTCCGCTCGACTCAATTGAGTCGATGGAAGTCATCTCCGGCGCTCCGCCGGCCGAGTTCGGCGAGAAGACCAGCGTCGTAATCAACGTGACCACGCGCTCGGGACAGGGCATGAACACGCCCAAGGGCAGCATCACAACTTCCTATGGAAGCTTTGGCACCGCCGATCTCGGCATCAACCTGGGCTACGGCGGCCAGAATTGGGGAAATTTCATTTCCGCCAGCGGATTGAACAGCGGCCGCTTTCTCGATCCGCCGGAATTCGCCGTTTTTCACGACAAGGGAAATGAAGAGAACATCTTCGATCGGGTGGACTTTCAGCTCTCGAAAGTGGATTCCGTCCACGTCAATCTTGGCTTTACCCGCTCCTGGTTCCAGACCCCGAACGCCTTCGACAACCTGAATACGGGCGTGACCGACCCGGTGTTGGGCAATCCGGTCGCCCCCACGGACCAGCGCTCGCAAATCAAGACCTTCAACGTTGCGCCCTCCTGGACCCGGCTGATCAATCCCAACACGGTGTTCACCTTGGGCGGATTCGTGCGCCGCGACCAGTACAACTACTATCCCAGCGCCAATCCGTTTTCCGATCTTGGCCCCATTCAGCAGGAGACCGTCAACCAGGACCGCACACTGACCAACGCCGGTCTGCGTTCGGATATCTCCTGGGTGAAAGGGATTCACAACCTGAAAGCCGGAGCCACCTATCAACAGACCTTCCTCGACGAGAACACCAACTTCGGAGTGGTCGATCCCGGCCTGAATGCTCCCTGCTTTGATGCCAACGGAAACGCAGTACCCTGGGTGGGAAGCCCCGGCTTGAACGATCCCGCCAATTGCGGATCGGCGGTCTCGACCGATCCTGTACTCTATCCAGCTCCGTTTACCTCCAACGCCGATTTCTTCGGCTCGCTGGGCTGCTTTGACCTGAGCCGGCCGACGCCGGCAGCCGGAGACGGTTGCGCCGGGTCCACCAGCGGCCTGTTCGGTTTTCGCGGACATAGCGACATCAAACAGCTTGCCCTCTATGTGCAGGACACCATCACCAAGGGAAGCTGGTCGCTCAACCTCGGCCTGCGCGGCGACTTCTACAACGGGCTGACAACCCATAAGGAAGCCCAGCCCCGCCTGGGCGTGGCCTACAACGTGAAGAAGACCAACACGGTTCTTCGGGTGTCCTATGCCCGGGTACTTGAAACTCCGTTCAACGAAAACCTGGTGCTGGCCAGCACGGGATGCGACTCGCTCGTCCTGGCTTCGCTGCTGGGTTGCGTGACGCCGGGCGTGGCCACTCCATTCGCTCCGGGCTGGCGCAACGAGTTTCACGCCGGATTGCAACAGGCGTTTGGGAAGTATGTGGTCTTCTCCGGCGAATATATCTGGAAGTACACGCACAACGCCTACGACTTCAGCGTGCTGGGCAGCACTCCCATCACGTTTCCCATCGAGTGGCATAACTCCAAGATTCCCGGGTTCGCGGGACGCGTAAGCGTGCCCGACTTCCATGGAGTCTCGGCCCTGATGGTCTTCTCCAGCGTGGCGGCGCGGTTCTTCACTCCTCAGATTGGCGGCGCGGGCGCGGTCCCCTCGGGAACCTTGGGCACGGCGTTCATCCCCGTTCCGCATCGACCACGACGAACGCTTCAACCAGACCACGCACGTGCAGTATCAGCCCTGGAAGGCCGGCCCATGGGTCGGCTTCAACTGGCGTTACGACAGCGGACTGGTGGCCGGCGAAGTGCCGGTGGCGGACGCTACCGGCACAGTTGATCTGACGGGATTGACCGGCGACCAGCAACTCCAGGCCGGTCTCTTCTGCGGCAGTGCGCGTCCTACTTTGACCACACCGCTGGGAATTTGCACATCCGGCTACGGATCAACGCTGATTAGCTCTGCCGGCGCCGGGAAAAGAGAACGACGACACCAATCCGCCGCGGGTTGCGCCGCGCCACCTGTTCGACCTCGCCGTGGGCGACGACAATCTTTTCCACGGAGAACGCTACAAGTGGAGTGTCACGCTGACCGCGGTCAACCTGACCAACAAAGTTGCCCTCTACAACTTCCTGTCAACCTTCAGCGGGACGCACTACGTGACGCCGCGAGCGTTGACCGCCCAGATCGGCTTCCACTTCTAGCGCCACAACACACGTGGGGACAGCCGCCCCCGTCCCCACGTGTTCGGCGTTAACATGTCTGCATGAAGCGAGCCCGCCTTGGCGTGCTGATCGCCTTAATCCTGATGGCGGCGCTGTACATATTTCGCGGAGCCGGCCGCTGGCTCGACCGCGAAGACCCTCTTTCCCGCGCCGACATAATTTTCGTCCTGGGCGGAGGCATGCCGCAACGCGCCGTCGAAGCCGGCAAAGTCTTCGCCCAGGGCTACGCCCCCGAAGTCTGGTGCAGCCGTCCCGACAGCCCGGCGGACGATCTGGCCAAACTTGGCATCCACTACGTCGGTGAAGAAGACTACAACCGCCAGATCCTGGTTCACGCGGGCGTCCCGGAAAGCGCGATCCATATTCTTCCCGGGCCAGTGGTGAATACCGAGGAAGAGCTGCAGGAATTAGGACGCGAAATGCGGCGCAGCGGCAAGACCACGGTCATTCTGGTCACATCCCCGCAACACACGCGGCGAGTCTGGACCCTCTGGCGGAAGCTGGTAGGAAAGCGAGCCCAGGGCCATGGTTCACGGCGCCCACGAAGATCCATTCGATCCTGATCACTGGTGGCGGAACACGCGCGATGTATTGTCCGTGGTGCGCGAAACTCTGGGCCTGGTGAATGCCTGGGCGGGCCTGCCGGTGCCGCCTCACTCGAAATGACGACCACGCGGCCACCTGAAACCCCCATCCCGGCGCGGACTCCGGACCTGCTCGCCACCATCCATCGGCGCTGGAAAGAGGACCGGGCGCGCGATGGACTCTGGCTGGCTGCCCGGAGTTTCTTCGGCCGCATCGGAGAATTTCTGTGGGAGTCCATGCCCGCGCAGCGCCGCCGCCGCTACGGTGACGCGGAATATGATTGGGACCATCGCGTCAACACCACCAGCGCGACCGTGGGCTGGCGCGAACGCCTGCTGGGACAATTTCATTCCGGCTACCAGCCCACCGAACCCGCGCTCTTCAAGGAGATGATGGCGAGCCTGAAAATTAATTTTCAGGAATTTACCTTCATCGATATGGGCTCGGGCAAAGGACGCGTGCTTTTGATGGCCGCGGACTATCCATTCCGCCGCATTGTTGGAGTAGAACTGCTTCCCGCCCTGCATCGCGTAGCTCAGGAAAACTTGACCGCCTACGCCAGCGGCTCGCAGCAGTGCTTTGCCCTGGAGGCGGTGTGTGGCGATGCCCGGGAATTTATTTTCCCGGCCGAGCCCCTCCTGCTCTACCTGTTTAATTCTCTGCCCGAAGCCGCACTGCTCGAAGTCATGGCCCGGATGGACGACTCGCTGCGCCAATGTCCCCGCCCGGTGTATTTGCTGTATCACAACCCGTTGCTGGAACCCGTCCTGGCGAACTATCCGGCGTTCAAGAAAATCGGAGGCACACATCAATACTCACTATTTAGAGCCGGCTTGTAGTGAAGGGGTGTGCCATCCAAGCTCCGCTTGGACGGAAAATTACATGTGCGTAAGCGTCCCGGTAATCTTGGTCCGGCGCAACGCCCAGGCAAACACAACGCCTGAAAGCGGCAACAGGACCACGGCAAAAATCAGCAATGCCCGCACCGCCGGCCAGAGTTGCGCGAAACTGGCGCCCGCGAGCAGCGCCTGCCGCATTCCCTCCAGTGAGTACGTGACCGGAAGCAGCCGCGCCAGCCATTGCAACGGCACCGGCAGAACCGACACCGGATACATCATCCCGCCCAGCAGGCTGGATGCGCCCACGATCAGCCAGCGCGCCGGATTGCCGCGCTTGAAGAGCAGCAGGTATCCGGTCGAAATAATTCCCAGGCCGGCGAAAGGCCAGAATTGAAACCGCCAGAATGATCGCCGCCCCCAGCCAGTTGGCTTCGTGAATCGGGAAGTGGAAAAACAACACTCCCCAGGCAAGATAGATCACCGTCCGCATGGCCAGCAGGACGAACGGATACGCAGCCGAAGCGGCCAGAATCATGGTCAGCGGCGTTTCCGTGACCAGCATGGCTTCGAGCGTGCCGTTCTGCTGCGCTTCGGTGATGCTGCCGTCGAAGGCGCTCATCGAAACCGTCAGATAGTCGAAGAACGCGAAGCCGACCAGCGCGAAAGCCGAAATAGTCGCCGCCGGCGGGAAGCGCGTGGCTGAGTTCGTCGTTCGAAACGAATCGTGAGAGGTAATAAAAAGTCGCCACTCCAAAGAAGGCTTCCAGAATCTCCAGCGCGAAAGCAATGCGGTAGCTGCGGGCGATGGCCACATCCCGCCGGAAAAAAGCGAGCACCTTGCGCAACATGCGCTGTGAGTTCATGAGGACACCTCGGCCAGAGAGCCGGGCGGAGTCAACCGCTCCAGCGCCTCTTCGAGCGTGGCCGCGCCGGTCGCAGCCCGCAGGCCGCGCGGCGAATCGCACGCCAGCATTCGTCCCTTGTCCAGCAACACCACGCGGTCCGCCAGTTGCTCGACTTCCGCCAGGGTATGCGAAGCGAACAGGATGGTAGTGCCGTGGCGTTCCACCAGTTGCGTCTTCAGAAACCTGCGGAACTCCGCCGCCGCGATCGGATCCAGACTGCGCGTTGGTTCATCCAGCAGAAGCACGCTGGGACGGTGAATCATGGCCCGCGCCAGACCCAGGCGGTGCACCTGGCCGGTGGAAAGTGTGCGCACCTGGCTGTCGATGTAGGTGCCCATGCCCATGAGGTCGCTTAATTCTTCGAGGCGGCGTTCCGCTTCCGCGTCGAACAGATTGTTCATGGCGGCGAAGAAGCTGAGATTTTCCCGCGCCGTGAGCCGGTCGTAGAAGCCGCCGTCGGTGGCGGTGTGAAACCCAAGCTGGGCGCGGACTTGCGCGCCCTGCCGCTCCACGTCATAACCGGAAACGCTGGCACTCCCCCGCGTCGGCACCAGCAGGGTGGCCAGGATGCGTAACAGGGTGGACTTGCCCGAGCCGTTGGCGCCGATCAGCGCAGCGACTTCGCCCGGCTCCCACCTGAAACGAAACGCCCAGAAGGGCAGGATGGGTCAGCGGCGAAAAGGGATTGAGAAACGCCCGCACTCCGGTTTGCGGCACCGGGAAATACTTCACGACGTCTTCAACCACCAGAGCGCTGGCTGCCATGTTTTATCGTGTACCTTGAGTGTACGATGGCCGGGATGCGAGCGCCGCACCGCCCTTCGAGCAAATCATGAGCGAAGTCATGACTTCGACCCCGAGCAGCTCCGCCATGGTCTCTTCCATGATCTCCTCCATGAGCCCTGAGGACGAACTCTGTCTGCTGCTGGCGCGCGGCCAACTCACGTCCCAGGGGCGGGGCCGCGCCCTCGAACTTCTCTCCACCCCGCTACGCTGGCCCGTGATCATGGAACGCGCCCGCAGTCACCAGGTTTACCCCCTGGTCTATCGCAGCCTGAGTGATCTCGGCTTCTCCGGCGTGCCCGAGGCGGTCCAGTCCGGACTGAGAAATCTCTACCTGGCCAATGCGCTCCGCAACCAGTTGCTGGCGGAAGAATTGGCCCGGGTGTTGAGCCTGCTCGGGGACGCCGCAATACCCGTCATTCCACTGAAAGGCGTTCCCCTGGCGCTGGCGCTCTTCGCCGACCCGGCGGCCCGGGTGTGCGGCGACATCGATATTCTGGTTCCGCCCGCGGACATATTACGGGCCATCGACCTCATTCTAGCTTCCGGCTACCGCGCCGAGATCAACCATCCCTATTTTTCGAAACTTGCCCTGCGTCATGGCAGGCATTTCAGTGTCTCCCGTGAAGGCCGGGGTATTTCCTTCGTCCTGGAAGTCCATTGGATCCTGGTGCAACATTCCTCGAAGAATCCCGAAGCCGTCCGCGACCTCTGGGCCGAGGCGCGTCCCCAAACCTGTTTCGAAGTGCCGGCGCGTTCACTAAGCCCGGAGTGGGAATTCCTGTACCTCTGCATGCACGCCGCGGACCATGACTGGCAGGTCCTGAAATGGCTGGTGGATATTCATCAGATCGTGTTGTCCGGGAAGGTGAACTGGCGGAAGGCGATGGAAGAGGCGGAACGGCTGGAACTCGGCCCAGTCATTCGCCAGACTCTGGCGGTGTCCTCCCTGCTCCTGGGAACACCGCTGCCGGCGGAGTGTTCTCCTTCCGCCCTGCCGGAGCGCTTGCGGATCTTCCCCCAGGTGCCTCTTCCGGAAGACTCCCCGGAAGCCACTCTGGCTTTCCGCCATCTGCGCGTACTCACACGGCCTCTGGACAAGTTGGGGTACTTCGCGACCCTGATTTTTGCGCCCAAGCTAACGGACCTGGAATTCGTGCGATTCCCCCGCTATCTTGGCTTCCTTTACTATGTCATCCGCCCTCTGCGCCTGGCGGGCAAGTGGGCGGGCCGGGCGTTGGGTAAGAACCGGGCCTGAATTTGGAGGACGGGCGGGGACGCCCGTCCTCCATCCACTGCTTTACTCCCCGTCCTTCACCAGCAGGCCTCGCGTCAGCATGTCCTGGGAAAGCTTCAGCAGATCAGCTTCCAGTTTCGCAGTGGAGACGTCGAACTGTTCCAGCAAGGCATGATGAACTTCGTCCAGCCGGCTGTTCTTTTGCAGCAGTTCAAGGAAACGGGTCCCCACCGGATCCAGGCTGTAGTACATGCCGGTTTGAAGATTCAGCAGGACTGTCTCGTCGCCGACTTTGCTGGTGAGGACCTGTTCTGGAATCCTGAGATGATCGTTCAGAACCAGCGTCATAAATCAACCCCTCACCGGCTGATCGACAATCATGCGCTGAACCGCCGGCAGCATGGCAAAGTCTCGCGCATACTCCAGCTGAAAGCAAGGCAGTTGGCGGGTGATTTGGCCGATGGCCTCAAATTGACGCTCCAGCCGCACCTTGTCCCGGATATCCAGGCTGAAAGCGCAGCTCACCAGTTTCATGAAGGCTTTCCTGGGCTTGAGGGGAAGGATGGCCGGCTCCGGCAGAAATGCTTCTCTTTCGTCGTTCAAGAAGTACAAACAGCGGAGAGCAGACGGCCCCACGGCAAACGGGACCAGGGCAGGATCGCTCACCCTGCGCTTGTCGGTATAGTGGGCAATCTCGGCGCTTTCCGGCGGGACGCTGAATATTCCATCGCTGCTTTCCGGCCAGAGCCTGACCCCGGGATAACTTGGAATCGCCACCCAATCGTCGGCCCTCTCGCCGAGCGTGATTTTTCGTAGAACCAGATAGTCATCGGAAAGCAGCCGGAATCCGCTCTGGCCAAAGCATGCCGCCAGCGTGGACTTCCCCTGGCCGCTCTTGCCAACGAACCCGATCACGCCCTGCGGAGTAAGGATCGCGCTGGCATGCAGCACCAGGGATTCCCGCCGGCTCAGAACCAGCGGAACCACCTGGTCGAGGAACAGATGGCGGATGGTGGACTCCGGCGTACCCGGCAGAGGCCGGCACCGGATGTCGCTCCCGTCGCGCGAAATCAGGAAGTCGCATTGATCGTCGCATTGATCAAAGAACCGAAGCAGGTAATCTTCGCCGCGATCGGCGAGCTTTAACCAGGTCTGCTGGTCCGCATCTTTCCATTGATGGAACCACTGAACATCTCCGGTGAAACCTTCAGCGGAAGGAATTACTTCGAAGCGGCAGTCAGGACTTCCGTCTTCAACCTGGGTCAGTTCGGGCAGGGGAACAGAGCTTTCGACTACCAGTTCGCAGACGCGGTATCGGGCCGTCCCGGCAACGTCGAGTCTGGCGCTCGCAGCCCGGGACAACGGATTAGCTGGATTCGCCAATGTAACCACTTCGTCCACCTGCTAGTGTGTTCTGTCCCGTCGAATCAATGTTGTCATCCCGACCGGAGCGGAGCGAAGCGAGCGCAGTGGAGGGACCTGCTGTTTCAGCCAACTCGACCTGCGCCGCTTACATTTTCGACATTCCCCGTATTTCTGGGACAGCACAAGAGAACTAGAATTATAACTTGATGAGCGGAATCATCGGCCTGTACAACCTTGACGACCGGCCCGCTGACCCGCTGCTCCTCGAGCGGATGGCGGGGAGCATCGCGCATCGGGGACCGGGTGGCATCCGGTACTGGCTCAATGGCCCCGTCAGTCTCGGCCATCTGCTCCTCCAAACCACTCCCGAATCTACGCCTGAGAAGCAGCCGCTCACGAATGAGGATAGCGCGCTTTGCCTCACCCTGGATGGCCGCATCGACAATCGTGCGGAACTTAGGTGCTGGCTGGACGCGAAGGGATTGGCCCCGCGCGATGACAGCGATGCCGAACTGGTGCTTCGAGCCTACCAGTGCTGGGGGGAAGACTGCCCCAACCGGCTGCTGGGCGACTTCGCCTTTGCCATCTGGGACGCCTGCAACCAGCGCTTATTCTGCGCCCGCGACTACGTCGGGGTTAAACCTTTTTACTATCATCGCTCGGTCTCATTTTTCGCTTTCGGCTCTGAAATCCGCGCCATCCTGGCGCTGGACGCGGTCCCCCGCCGCCTGAATGAATCCCGCCTCGCCGATTTCCTGGTCGAGGAACTCGATCGCGAAGATGAAGAATCCACTTTCTACCAGGACATCCAGCGGCTGCCCGCTGGCCATTCTCTGACTATAAGTCCAGGCCGGTTCCACTTGCGAGACTATTGGGACCTCAAGGCGCCGCCGGTCCTGAAACTTGGTTCATTACGGGAATATGGCGAGGCCTTCCGCGAAATTTTCGTGGATGCGGTCCGCTGCCGTTTACGCAGCACCCACCCCGTCGGATCAACTTTAAGCGGAGGCATCGACTCCTCTTCCGTCGTCTGCACCATCCGCGAGTTGCTGGCCTCGGAATTGAAGCAACCACTGCACACCATCTCGCTGGTCGATGCCGACGAGGCAAAGTGTGGCGAGACCCCCTTCATTCGTGAAGTCCTGCGCGGTGGCGGGCTCACGCCGCATATCGTCCGCTCCGATCAGGTCGCGGCGATGACCCGGCAGATGGCGGACAGCGACGAACCCTTTGAGATTTTTACCTACTTCACCAACTGGTTCGGTTTCGACGCCGCCAGAAAGGCTGGAGTACGGGTGCTGCTGGACGGAATTTCCGGCGACCACATTATCCCGCCGTACACTTACCTCGCGACTCTGCTCCGCTCGGGACAATGGAATACTCTGCGCCGGGAATTGTCCTTTGGTACGAGGGAAATGGGCGAATCCCGTTTGTCGATCCTGAGAACTCATGCCCTGGCTCCGATGCTGCCGGGCTTATTTGAAGTATGGCGGCGGCTTCGCGGCCGCAAACCCCGCCCTTATCCGGAGGGTTCGTGCATAACCCTGACTTTGCCCTTCGCATGCGAATCCCGGAACGCTTTGAATTGAAAAGGCAAACGCTCTGGACAGCCTCCCGGGACATCGGCAAGCTGCATTCCTGGAGTTTCACTAACGGTATCCTGCCATTTTTCTTCGAGCATTCGGGAAGACTGGCGGCCACGCTGGGAGTCGAAGCCCGCCATCCCTTTTCAGACCGCCGGGTGATCGAGTTCTTTCTCTCGCTTCCCCTGAACATGAAAACCTACACTCCTCTGCCGAAGAGAGTGATACGAGAGGGCATGCGTGGGATCCTTCCCGAAATGGTCCGTGGACGCACGCTCCTGGCCGATACCGGCGGAGCGTTCATGACGTCGCTGCTCAAGCAAGACCCGGTACTTTCGAGGCCGGAGCAGTTCACGCAGGCCTTGGGTGCGGCTAAGGGTTATGTTAATCTCGATGCCATAAAAGCGGACAAGGATCGAGTTAACTGCGGGTTTCCTGAAAGCTGGAATTCGGTTTGGCAGGCTCTGAACTTGGCCTTGTGGCTGGAAAGCAGGCGTCTTCACCCCGCTTGAAGACGAGTTGGAGGTCTAGGTTTTATGGATTCCAAAACTTCATCGCCCTTACCAGTACAACCGGCGGCAAAAAGCGGCATATTCTTCTCCCAGGCTGGAAGATTTGGGAGCTATTGAAGAGATCGCGCTCGGCGGTTTCGGCAGTGTGGCGGAGATGATGCCGGACGATCCGAATCCGATGAAGCATCCCGTGAATCTGTTAGCCGCTCTCCACCGCTGAGCAAGGACCCGGAAGCCTCAGATTCCTGGCTCGCCTGGTTTTCCGCATTCCCCGTGAGGGATGACAGGTGTCCGAAGAAGATTCACTGCCCTTCCATCACTGGCTGATTGCCGACACCCGTCGCACCGGCACCTACCAGAAAGCCATAAGCCAGGTCGTCCGCAAAAATGACGTCGTGCTCGACATTGGAGCTGGCAGCGGCATCCTTTCGTTCTTCGCCTGCCTGGCCGGCGCCCGCAAGGTTTACGCCGTCGAAATGAGCGGGGCCCTGCCGCTGGCGCGCGAGCTGAGCGCCGGCAACGGCTTCAACGAGATTGTCGAATTCCGCCACGGCCGCTCCCAGGAGATCCAGCTTCCCGAACCGGTGGACGTAATCGTCTCCGACACCGGATGCAGCTTCGGCCTGCAGGGCGGATTGCTGGGCATATTGCTCGACGCCAAAAAGCGCTTCCTCAAGCCGGGTGGCAGGATCATTCCTCACTCTCTTCAGCTCCTGGTCGCGCCCGTCGAAATAAAAGATGGTCGCAACCTGGACATCTGGGAGAAAGGCCGTTACGGCCTCGACCTTTCTTCAATCCGGCGGTTTGCGGCGAATACCGATTACCACCTCAAAGTCGAACCTGAAAACCTGCTGACGCCTCCCGTTTCCCTGACCACCATTCACTTTGAAGAAGTCAGCACCCCCTATGTGGCCGGAGAAACGCTCTCGGTGGCGACGCGGGACGGCGTCATGCACGGTTTGGCGGCGTGGATCGTGCTCGATCTGGCTCCCGGCCATTCTTTCACCAACTCCCCGCTGGCGCCCACGGTGGACTGGCTCCATAGCTTCTTCCCGGTGGAAACGCCGGTCGAGTTGCGCACCGGCGACCGCGTGCAAGCCAAAATACAGACCAACAACGGCGAAGTCTGGCGATGGCAGATTGAAATAATGAACGGAAAGACCGCGGGCGAAGGCCCCTCAGCGGTTAAAGCGCGCTTCGACCACTCCACCCTGTGGAATTTCCCTCTCGACCCAGCACAGGTGAAGAAACAATTCCCCAGCTATGTGCCGAAGCTGTCGCGCAAAGGTGAAGCGGAGAGGTTCCTGCTGGACGCCTTCGACGGAAAACGCAGCGCAGCCGAGCTGGCCGCCGACCTGCTGGAGCGCTTCGCAGACTGTTTCCCCTCAAAAGCGGCGGCCGCGCAGTTTGTCACCCGAGTGATTGGCCGCTGCACCTAATGTCCGGCCCCAGAAAATTCGTTAATAAATTTAATAAATACTGTCATCCCGACCGGAGCGGAGCGAAGCGAGCGTAGCGGAGGGACCTGCTGTTTCTGTCATCCCGACCGGAGCGGAGCGAAGCGAGCGTAGTGGAGAGCCTGCCCTGAGCGAACTCCGAGTGCAACGAGGGGGAGTCGAATGGGGACCTGCTGTTTCTGTCATCCCGACCGGAGCGGACCGAAGCGAGCGTAGCGGAGAGCCTGCCCTGAGCGAACTCCGAGTGCAACGAGGGGGAGTCGAATGGGGACCTGCTGTTTCAGCCGACTCGACCGTCATTCCCAAACCGTCATGGGAGTGAAGCGCTGCAGGCCCGAGTCGCCAATTACAATCTGGTCCAGGCTTTCCACCCAGGCGTGGGCCTCAAAGTGTCCTGCCTCTTTGCTGACGCCAATCCGGATTCTCGAGGGCAAGCCTTCCTGCCGAAGCATGATATGCAGAACCAGCGCCTGGGTGAGACAGGTGGCGCGGGGCACGTACCCGCTGATGGCGCGCACCGCCCAACTGAGCTGGTCCGCCGAATAGTCGCTCTGCCGCCGTAAGCGCGGACGGGCCAGGAACGTGACCACCCGCCGCAGCCGGGCAAAAGGGACGATCCACAAAGCCAGCCGGACGGAGCACACCAGAGCGGCGGCCCGCAACAACGTAGGAATTTCTCGCAACCGCGGGACACGCGCCATTCTGAAACCTGAAGAAGCTACTATATCGCATCGGCAAATGTAGGCGCGAGCGTCCCGCTCATGCGTCCTCACCGCGCGCCTGGCTGGTGCCCTGAAGTTCTACCCGCAGAGGTCGAAAGGAATATCCCCGGGCACCAGTGAAAGAGCACAACCATGAACTCGAAGCCACGAAGACATAACAGCGACACGATGGTGTTGCACGAGCGGGACGCTCGCGCCTGCATCACGCGGCTACATCAGCGGATATAATTCCCTGCAATGTCCTTCCGTCTCGGGAAACTTCTTCATATCCTGTGCCTCATTGCCGTGTTGGTGCCGGTGGCCGGCGCTCTTGCGCTGTCATCGTGGCGTGGCGTTTTACGCGACGATGGCGGAAAACCAGTCAGTGCGGCAACCGTCAGACTCACCTCGACCAGGGGAGATCGGCACTATCAAGCCACGACAACTGCCGGCGGCGAGTTTGCCCTCTCTGAGATCGTTGCCGGAGACTACGACCTTTCGGTAGAAATTGCCGGCAAAACCTGGCGCCTGGCGAAGCCCATCGTCATTCCGGACGGCGCCTCGCTCAACGGCGCTCTGCAACTATTTTCCCAGGCGGCGGAAGTCCGCATTCTGCCCGCCGCCGAGGAGTCTTCGGCACAGTCCAGCGGCGGCGAGCGGCTTTCGAGCGGCGAGGTGTCGAGTCTTCCCCTGAATGCCCGCGACTTCAGCAAGTTGCTGCTGCTGGCCGCCGGCACCATGACCGATGCCAACGGCGCCGCCAACTTTACCCAGCAATTTGCGGTCAACGGGCAGCGCGGCACCACTACCGTGTTCTCCCTGGATGGGTTCGACACCACCGATCCGGAAATGGGCGGCGCCACTTTTTCCAACTTCAACGTGGACGCCATCCAGGAAGTGCAGTCCAATACCGGAGTGATGACGGCCGAGATCGGTCACGGCGCCGCCAGCTACACCAACGTGGTCACGAAATCCGGCACCAACCAGGTCCATGGCAGCTTCTTCGAATTTGCCCGCAATGCCGCCTTCGACGCCCGCAACTACTTCGACCACAAAAGTGTCGCCGACGAGCGCCGCATTCCCCCCTTTGTGCGCAATGAATTCGGCTTCACCAACGGCGGCCCCGTGGTGCTGCCGAAAATCTACGACGGCCGCAACCGCACTTTTTATTTCGGCCAGTACCAGGGATTCCGCCAGGTGCTGGGGACGACGCAGGTGTTTCCCGTCCCCACCGCTGCCGAGCGCCAGGGCATTGACACCGAAACTTTTCCCGGCGACACCCTGACTGTCCCGGTGAACCCGGCCATCGTCCCGGTGCTCGATCACTATCCCCTGCCTAACGATCCCAAGGGAGCCTATGGCGATCGCACCTATGCTGCCTCGTCCAAGATTTACACCCGCACCGACCAGTTTTCCGTGCGGGTCGATCACCGCATTTCAGACAAGGCATCGTTGTTGACCCGGTTCAGTCTCAACCAGGTGACCGGGCCGCTGACCAATCCCGATCAGACGGCGATCGATCCCAGTTTTGCGGTGCAGTTTTTCGATCACCAGCGCAATGCAGGCGTGAAATATTCGCGGACCATTTCTCCGCACCTGATTTCGGACACTGCGTTCAGCTACATTCGCAGCACTCCCTTTTTCCCCGCCATCAATCACACCCAGCCGGCCATGGCTTTCGGCGACGGCCTCTTTCTCGCTTTCAACGCGCCCGGCGGTTCGATTTTCGGTTCGTACAGCAATCTCTACCAGTTCAGGCAAGACATGAGTTACGTGCACTCCAATCACGTCTTCAAGTGGGGAGTGGAAATCCGGCACAACCGCGACGCTACGATTTTCGGCACCAATCCCAACGGCCAGTACACGTTTGGCGGCGGCACGGCGTATTCTCCCGTGCTGATCACTTCGGCCAGCGGCACCCACGACATTCATCCCGGCGATCCGTTGCCCGATTCGCTGACCGGACTGCTGACTGCCACTCCGTATTCATACGGCGTCGTCGCCGCCGCGGACGTCACCCCCACCGGCGACCGCTTCGACGAAGCTGCGGTCCGCCGCGAAGCCTATAACTTCTACTTTCAGGACACCTGGAAGGCCCGGCCGAATCTGACCATCAACTACGGGCTGCGCTATGAAGTGAACAGCCGCATCCACGAAGCGGAGAATCGTACCTCGCTGCCCAGGTTCGTGAACGCCAGCGGCCACGACGTTCCCTACTGGGACCACACCGCGCGGCAACCTTTCTACTTCAACCCGCAGCCTCCTTATGACCAGGACTGGAAGGGCCTGGCGCCGCGCCTCTCGGTGGACTATGCCGTCACCAGCCACACTATGCTGCACGTTGGCGGAGCGATCACGTCCCTTGTTCCCAACCTGTGGCAGGACAATTTTCTTACCGGCGCCATTCCTCTTGCGACCACCCTCTACGCCAGCGCCCTGCCCAACGTGCCTTTGCCATTTCAGAATTCAGTGGTGCCGGTGACCCTTCCGCCTCCCTACACTACGGCGGGAAAACCACTGTTTCCCAACGGAGATGCCAGTCACGTACCGCCGAACACGCAGGTGGACCTGGTGCGCTACCAGAACGATCTGACCGCGCTCACCCCGGGCAATCAGGTGCAGTTGCTCTCCATGGTCGGGCTGGCCAAGAACTTCCGCAACGGGTATATCGAAAGCTACACCGCCGGCATCGATCACGATTTCAGAGACTTCAAATTCACCGCCGCCTATGTGGCCACCGCCGGAGTCCACCTGGCCGCGGTCTATTCACCCAACAGCTATGGCGGGGCCGATCCCGCCTTCGCCCCCTTCACCCAGTTCGATTCATCGGGTAATGCCGTTGGTGGGTTTGGGCCGGAGAGCGTGATGACCAGCCGCTCGCATTCCACTTATCATGCGCTGCAGTCCGGCGTCAGCAAGAATTCCGCGCGCCTGGGCCTGGGCCTGCAGGCCAGCTACACCTATTCCAAATCGATTGACGACACCAGCGCGGTGCTGGGAGGCTCGATCGCGGGAGCGGGCGTGGTGCTGCAGACCATGCCCCAGAATCCCTGGGACCCGGACGCGGAAAAAGGCGCGTCCACATTCGACGCCACCCACTCCTTTACTCTGAGCGTGATCCAGGTTCTGCCGCTCGACCATGTAAGTTTTCTGCGGCCGCTGGGACGAACTCTCACCCGGGGCTGGCAGTTCCTGAATATCACCACCCTGACCAGCGGCCCGCCTTTTACGGTGTACTCGGGAGTGCAGCAAACCGGGGCGGGAGCAGGCGGGGCCGACCGCCCCGACCTGGTGGAGCAGCCGCACTTTTCCACCAGCGGCGCAGTGCGCGAGGATTATTTCGGACGGGGCGCGAACAACGAATCATTCTTCTCGATTCCCATCAACGTTCCCGGCGGCACCGGCCCCAACCATGGCCGCTTCGGCACGCTGGGACGCAGCACTTTCCGCGGACCGGGCTTTCAGCAATACGACGTCGCGCTGATCAAGGACACACCCTTCGGCCGCCGCGGAAACAGCGAACTGGGCACGATCGAATTTCGCGCCGAGTTCTTCAATGTGTTTAACCTGGTGAATTTCAGTCTGCCGTCGAATATCCTGCGCGGGAGCGGCTTCGGCGTCATCAGCAAGACCTCCGGGCCGTCGCGCCAGATCCAGTTCTCGCTGAAACTGATTTATTAAGGGAAACTGCACAGCTTGACTGACTCGTTCAACATGAGTGCTAGTATTTCCCCACTATTGCCGGATTCGCCGCTCGGCCTCTAGAGTGTTCGCTGCCATGCGTTGGGACACGTTGAAGTTGCGCCTGAAACCCAGTCCCACCGCCCGCAAACGAATGCTAATCGCCGCTATCGTTCTGGCAGTCGTCTATCTCGCTTGCGGAGGCTTTATCTGGTGGTCTATGCATCAGCCGCCGGAGACCTTCGGCCGGGTCATGGCCAGGATGCCGGGACCGGTCCCTTTTCTCCTCTTTCCGTTTGAAACGCTGTGGACACGCGCACGGGCCGGCAATCTGCAAGTCGGCGATGCCGCGCCGGATTTCTCCCTGCTCAAACTGGACAAGACCGAACGAGTGCAGCTCTCAGTCCTGAACAAGCAGCAGCCGGTGGTGCTGGTGTTCGGAAGTTATACCTGACCGCCATTCCGGCGGGAGGTTCCTGCCCTCAACAAACTCTATGAGCAGTACCGCGATCGAGTGGCGTTTCTGGTGGTGTACATCACGGAAGCGCATCCCAGCGACGTCTGGCAGATGCAGAGCAATATCAAGGACCAGGTCGTCTTCGCCAGTCCAAAAAATGAAGAGGATCGTGCCTACATCGCGGGAGCGTGCGTACGCAAGCTGGGCATAAAGTTTCCCAGTGTGCTGGACGAGTTTGGCAACTCGACCGAGCGGGCCTACACCGGCTGGCCCGACCGAATATATCTGATCGACGCGCAGGGCCGCGTCGCCTACAAAAGCCTGCCGGGTCCCTTTGGCTTCAAACCTGACCTGTTGAGTGCAGCGCTGGTTCGCACCCTGGCACCGGGCCAGCCGAACCATTGACTTTCACAAACGGGGGACCTGCCGAGGCCCCCCGCCGGCGTCAACCTACTCGTTGGCCGCCCGTTTCCGCTGCCGTTCCTCTTCTTCCCGATCGGCTTTCTCCTTGTCCGCCTCGCTCGTACTGGACTTCTTCACTGCATCTTTCGCTTGCCCCCAGGCATTCTGGACTTTGCCTTCCACCTGCTTGGCGGCACCCTTTACCTGGGCTTCCTCGTCGCCGGTCCATTCTCCGACCTGGCGTTCAGCTCGGCCCGCGATGTCCTTGACCTTGCCTTCCACTCTGTCCTTATTCATGATGATTCCTCCACGACGCATGATTAGACGGCGACTCAAAGTTAGCTGACCCGCGCGGAACCATACATCGGCAAGAACCTGTAATCGGTTTGGGGAGGTACTGTAGCGCTAATGACTGGCGGCTCTGTCTGCGCAGACGAAGCTGGCAGCGTCATTTTTATCGCCTGCTCCGTTGTATGCCGCCACTTGCGGGTAAGGGCAAAGCGGTCGCGTCATTTTGACCCCCTGGCTGGGATCAAGATCATTGACGTATTTCGTGGCAATTACTTTCTGCGGGGCCACCCCGGCTTCTACCCAGCGCTCCACCGCGCTCAGCACGTCGTGCTCTGGGTCCCCTTGTGGGCCGCTTGAGACCTGCCCAAACGAGTTGGGCCCCGGCCCCATGAAACAGTGTTGTAGCCCCGGAGCCATGAACAGCCTGATGAAATCGCCGGTCCCGCTCCCCATCTTTTTCACGACACTGTCGTAATACTGAATCGAGTTGACCGGGGAGATCGCGGCATCGCTCCAGCCGTGATACATGATCAGCTTGCCCCCGCGTTTCTGGAAAGGCCGCAGGTCAGGGTTGGTGGCGTTGAGAATCGCTGCCAGCTTCTTGTCCGCAAGTTTGGTGTCTTCCTCCAGCTTGAATTTGCGAAAATCCCAGTCAGCATCGTCGAAGACCATATAGGCAAAAAAATGACTTCCGAAGGCAAATTGCAGACTGCTGCGGGGCGCGCTGCCGGTTATCCAGAGAGCCCAGCCGCCTCCGCCGAGTTCGCCGCCCGGCATGTAGCCAGGGAAAATCTGCGTGCCGCTCGAAGCACGGGGCCCGGCATAAATCTTTTTCAACGCTGTTACCTGGGGCTCCGTCAGGCAGGTGTCCGATTCTGGTCCCTTGCACTGCATCCGGGCGGGATCGAAATGGCACGCTGCGGGGCCACTGATGAGTTCGTCGGTCAATCCATCCTTCGCGTCGCAAGCGGCAATCGCTGCGGCGCTGATCGCGGGTAATTTGGCCGCCGGGATATAACTGGATGGGTCCGCCAGCAGAGCCTGGCTGTTCCAGGCGGCGCCCGCAACCAGGTGAGTCCAAAAATTGGCGGGGGCGCCGGCAACAATTCCGTCGTAGTCATCGGGAAATCGCTGCGCTTCCATCAGAGCTTCGCGGCCTCCGTCGGAGCAGCTGGCAAAATAAGAATGTTGGGCAGCTTTGCCGTAAAACGCCGCGATCACGGCCTTGGCCTGCACCGACATTTCGTGAATGCCACGGTAGCCGAAATCAATAATTTTCTCGGGATGTCCCAGGGCCCAAGTTGCGTCGGTGGCTTCCCCTGCATGGCCGGTATCGGTGGCGGCGCTGGCGTAGCCTCGACGGACGGCGCCGGCCAAACCGGAGTAATCAATCGTTCCGGCAAAGCCTCCGTTACCCTGTCCCTGGTATTTCCCGTTCCATGCTGAAGCGGGCATCCACACTTCGATCTTGATGTCCGAGTCTTTCGACGGATGAAGGTCGGCGCGGACCCGGCAAAACTCCGGGACCTGTTTGTAACCGTCCGCGCCCGGAAAGCCCTGCTGCCCCGCTGGCGGAGTGAAGGTTCCCGCCGCGACAAGCTGGGCCGAAGTGATCGTGGTCTTTTCCAGTTCAAGAGACGAAAGGGCCTCGCATGATTTCTGAGCATCGGCCGCAGCCGGCAGAATCACCACAACCAGTATGGCGAGCAATTGACGCATTGAAGACTCCCTGTTAGCGCAATCCCTGAGAACTGAGAACCAGTAACTGATCACCGGTTTTTAACTTCAGTTCGTCTGGAGATCCCCCCTTGCCACGGCGACTCAGGGTGCGACTTTAACCATCACCACCGAATGAGGCCCGACCGCGGCGGAGAATTTCCCCGTGACTTGTCCCATGTCCTTGGCCTTCCACAGATCACGCACCCCGGCACTCAGAGTGATTGGGATACCCAATGTCTTCCCATGAAAAACCAATCTGCTTTTCGCTAGTGTCGCGATTGAGCAGGACCACGGTGCGGCTTCCGTCCTGCATCTGCTTGGCCCAGACTTCCAGGTCGCCATCCTTGCGCGACCCGGCGGCCCTCGACTGCCCAGCGGGTCCTGGTTTACCGCGATCACTTCCTTATTGGTGAGAATGTCGTGGATCTCCGGCTTCATGTCGCGCAAATCGTTGCCCGCTATCAGAGGCGCCGCCAGTATGGACCACAGGCTGAAGTGGGCGCGGTACTCCTCCGTCGTCATGCCTCCGTTGCCCACTTCGAGCATGTCAGGATCGTTCCAGTGGCCGGGCCCCGCATAACTCTCTATTCCAACCTGTAGATCGAGGATGTCGAGCATGCCGAGATGGTGGTGGTCCTTGCTCTCCCACTGGTCGCGAATGTCGCCGGTGGTGCGCCAGAGATTTCCGCCTACCTTCTCGCCCCAAAGCCACGGCTTGGCCGTGCCCCACTCGCAGATGCTCAGCACAATCGGGCGGCCGGTCGCGTTCAGGGCGTTGCGGATCAGCGCATAGGCAGCCTGCGCATCCTGGGTCGATGTGTTGCACCAGTCGTACTTCAGGTAATCGACTCCCCAGGCGGCGTACTGCAACGCATCCTGATATTCATGGCCCAGGCTGCCGGGACGCTTGGCGCAAGTCTTGACCCCGGCATCGGAATAGATTCCAAACTTGAGCCCGCGCGAATGGACATAATCAGCCAGCGCCTTGATTCCCGAGGGAAAGGTCTTGGCATCGGGTACGATGTTGCCGCTGGCGTCGCGCTCTACTTGCCAGCAATCGTCGATCACGACGTATTGATAACCGGCATCTTTCATGCCGGACTTGACCATGGCATCGGCCATTTGGCGGATCAGGTCTTCGCTCACATGGCATCCGAATTTGTTCCAGCTGTTCCAGCCCATCGGAGGAGTGGCGGCCAACGTCTTCTCCTGCGCCCGCAGTAACGAAGGCGCCACCAATAAGCCCAACATCGCGACCAGAATTCTGGCTCTTGCTGACATGTGTTCAATGTCCTCCCTGATTGTTTGCCCCCAAACAAAACGCCCCCGCGGCCTCGCCCGGCCGGGTTTCAGAATTTCGGCGCGCCTAAAACCCGGGCGAGCCTTCCTCGCCCCGCCCGGGTCCTGAGCGCAGTCGAAGGAGGGCATCCGGGCCTCCGTGGATCAGACTTCGGGTTTGCGCGTCCGCGAATGACATGGGCTTCCAGGTCACGCGCTCGGCCAGCATCATACCATCAGGCTATCGCTGCCTTCGGGGCAGTAGTGGGGCGGACACTTGTCCGCCGCTTTTGAGTCATCCCGGGAACGGTGAGAGAAAAGCTGAGTGGAACCTGAAATCCACTGGCGCCCTCTAAGGCAGCCCCGCCGGCAAAATACGGGTAACCTCGTACGGCACGGTTTGGTCTCTGGCATCTAATCAACCTAGCGGAGGCACCATGAAAAGACTCGGGGCAGTCCTCACAACTTTTGTATTCTTGTTTTTTTTGGGAGTCAGCGTTCCACTCTACTCACAGCAAGAGCATCCGGACGACAAGGAGCCGAAACCGGAAAAGGCAGCCAAACCCCAGCCGCATCCACAACCCAACCCGCAGCAGGAGCAGCAAAAGAACAGGAACAGCAGCGCAACAAAACAGGCCAGCAGCAGGAGCACCAGAAGCAACAGGCCCAGCAGGAAGATCGCGCCCAACAGCAGAAGCGCCAGAATGAGCAGATGCAGCAGCAACAACATGCTCAACAGGAACGCGCTCGACAGCAGCAGGAACAGCGTCAGAAAAGCCAGGCGCAAGAGGAGCAGCGCGCACAGCAGCAGCGCCAGGATCAGCAAAGGCAGCAGCAACAGCATGCCCAGCAGGAGCGCGCTCAACAGCAGCAGGAACAGCGTCAAAAAGAGCAGATGCAACAGCAGGAGCGCGCGCAACAGCAACGTCAACAGCAGGAGCGCCAGAAGGAACAGGCCCAACAGCAACAGCACGCGCAGCAAGTGCAACAGCAGCAGATGCAGAACCAGCGTCAGCAACAGGAGGATCGGCAGAGACAGCTCAACCAGCAGCAGCAACAGCAGGCGCAGAAGCAGGCCCACCTGAATCAGCAACGCCTCTCACAGGAGCGGCAGCAGCAGTTGATTCGACAGCAGCAGCAGCGGGTCGCGGAATACCGCCAGCACCTGGACCAGCAGCAGCGCATGGCGCAGCAACGGACCGCCGCCCTGCAACAGCAAAGGCGCATGGCCCAGTATCGCTTCCAGCAGCAATATTACGAGCGGGTGCGGCAGCAGGAGGATCGCCTCCGTCGCGAACGTCACGATTACAACCACGATCCGTATTTCTATACCGCCCCCATCTATCGCTACAATCGCGGCGGCTCGTACTACGAAATCAACCAGTACGGGGCGGACACGCTGCGGCAGGCGGTAAATTACGGCTACCAGGAAGGCTTCCGTGCCGGCGCCGCCGACCGCGAGGATCACTGGCGCGCCGATTACCAGGACTGTTTCGCTTATCAGGACGCGAACTTCGGCTATGACGGATATTACGTAGACCAGGCCGACTACAACTACTATTTCCGCCAGGGCTTTCAGCGCGGTTACGAGGATGGCTACTACGACCGCTACCAGTACGGCGTCTATTCGAACGGCTCGTATAGCGTCCTGGGCAACGTGCTAACCCTGATACTCAATCTGCAGTCGCTGTAGCAGAAAGACCCCGCGGCGAAAGCCGCGGGTTCACTCAAACAACCGTGGAAACAATCTTCGCCGTCGTAATGGCCTGCCCCACATGACGCTGGGTGTGATCGGCAACATGCACGAGCAACCCTGCGACCGTAGTGGGCAAGTGTTTTCCGCCCACGCTTCGCTGTTGCTCCAGCGCATTCGCGTCGAGGGCTTGAACCCGGCTCATACTTTTCGTCAGAGCTGAGTCCAGTTCTGCAAAAACGGCGTCCCGCCCAGCTACTGGTCCCATCTCCGTTTCCAATGCGGCCAGTTGACTATCGCTGAGAACTCGTCCCTCGGCGTAAGTCAGCAGCCGGTCCAGACTCCTGGCAACATGGCGCAAATGAAACGCCACCGGCGGCAATCCGCCCGGACGCGCATTGATCTGCTCTTCACTCAGGCTGCCGCACCAGCGCTGCAAGTCTTCTCTTGCCAGTTCCAGCGCATGTACGACCGCCCGCTGCACCGCCGGCACTTCCTGCAACGTACCGCGCAGCCACGGCTCAGGTAATTGTGTTTCGGGCATCGACCCACCTCGGCAACCAATCAGTCTATCGGCTACCACAAATCACGTGGGACACGCCCCCGGCTGTCCCCACGTGGGTCGAGTGCACTACAATGTTGGGGCGCAAGCCACTCCGCCAATGGACCCGTAGCTCAACTGGATAGAGCACTGCGCTTCGAACGCAGGGGTTGGGAGTTCAAGTCTCTCCGGGTCCACCACTCTTTGGCCTTATCCGTGTGAATCCGCGCAAATCCGTGGCTGCTTTTCCGCTCCCCGCGCGCCCAGACCGCACCGTCTATAATGACCGTTCACATGCCACGTTTTGACGTCACCATCGCCGGAGAACTGAACCTCGACCTCATCCTTTACGGCCTGCCTGACGAACTCCCGCCCGAGCGCGAACTGCTGGCTGACCGCATGATGCTTACCCTGGGCAGTTCTTCCGGCATCGTGGCCCACAATCTGGCGGCGCTGGGAAGCAAGGTGGGTTTCCAGTCGCTGATTGGCGACGATTCCCTGGGCAAGATCGCGCTTGATCGCCTGGCCGAGGGCGGCGTGGACGTTTCACAAGTCCGGCGCGCCCGGGGCTCGACCACCACCGGACTCACCATCATTCTGCAACGCACCGGCTGGCGCAACATGCTGACCTACGCCGGCACCATCGCCGAACTGTCCTTGAAAGATCTCGACCTCGACTACCTTTCCGGCTCGCGCCATTTTCATCTTTCGTCGCTCTATCTGCAGCAAGCCTTGCAGCCCGGCCTGGGCGAGCTCTTTCGTCGTTTGAAGGCGGCCGGCCTCACCATCTCGCTCGATACCAATGATGATCCGCAGGACCTCTGGGGCGGAGGCGTCAAGGACTTGCTGAAATATGTCGATGTGCTGCTGCCCAATGCGCGCGAAGCTACGAGGATCACCGGAACCGATGATCCGGAGAAGGCCATCCAGCAGCTGGCCGAAATGGTCCCGCTGGTGGTGGTGAAGCTTGGTCACGAGGGCGCACTGGCGCAGAGAGGAAAAGAACGATTTACCAGTCCGGCCTTGAATGTTGCCGCAGTCGATGCCGTCGGCGCCGGCGACAGCTTTGACGCCGGCTTTTTGCATGAATATCTTCGAGGCTCCGACCTTCCTGCATGCCTGTCCAGCGGCAACCGCGCCGGCGCTCTTTCCGTGACCCGGCCGGGCGGCACTGAAGCCTTCCGCGACAAGGAATATCGCGAGCGCTTCCTGCGCGATCAAAGCGCATAGATGCATGTGTGGGGCGGGCGCCCTCGCCCGCCGCCTTTGACTCCGGCTCAAAAACTATTCTTGAACGTGCTAAAGAGCTTGAGTCCAGAGCGGCGGGCGAGGGCGCCCGCCCCACACATGCTCTACTTTGCCACTTCCAGCAGCAAATGATCTTTGAACTCTGTCTTGAGCCGGGGGGCTGCATCTGCCGTGGCTTCTACCGTCCCCAGGTCTTTGTCTTCAGCGTAGGCGCGTACGTGATAGCTCCCCGGTGTAAGTCCGCGCAGTTCGATCTCGCCTTTCCACGATGCCGCCGACGGAGCAAAAAACGCGTAGTACATCTTTCCATCTTTCTCGATGGCGTAACCTTCTGGCGTGTCGTACCCATACACGTATAGATTGCGGAACGTCCCCTTCGAAAGCATCTTCTGGTTGTAAATGCCGATCCACTTCTTCCAGTGCTCTTCTTTCTCTGGAGTCAGCGCCACCGCCTTGTATTTCGGTCCGGGATCGGGCCAGACGAATTTCGTTCCCACCACGCCGCCCGGGCCGATGGTTGAAGCGAAATCCTCTCCGTGCTCGCGCCAGTTGTTGCCGATGCGAGTCCATGGTCGAGAGCTCGACGTGATCGCCATAGACCGCAGACTCCGGCCCCAGCAGCGCCTTGTACATTTTGATGCGGCGCCGCACCTGCACCGCGCCCACCGGATCAGCCGTCACGGCCTGATCGATAAACGGCAGCCAGGCCAGCGACGGCGGCGTGCCGCACGGACAGCTCTGGGTCACGCTCTCCGGCTTGAGGGCGCGGCTGGTCTGAAAGATGGTTTTGTAAACGTCAGCCATCGCGTTGACCGAATCCTGCGGAGACTTGTGATGGTGCGCCGGGTTGTAGCACATGGGCACGCTGTAAATATTGTCCAGCTTCGATCCGTCGAAACCCCACTCGCCGATAAATTTCTCGGTCAGCTTCTTGAAGTACGCCTGCACTTCAGGCACCGCCGGACACAGCGCCGCCAGGTCGCGCGTCATGCGCGCATGTTTTCCGTTCTTGTCGAGAATCAGCCATTCGGGATGCTCCTGCGCAATCTTCGACACGATGTACTTGTGCGACTCCCATCTGCCCTGCCCGTCTTCCACGCCTAACGGCAGCCACCACAGTTGCACCAGCATGCCCTGCTTGTGGAAGTCGTCCGTCATTTTCTTGATGGAGTCGCCGGGGAAGGTGTCGGCACGCGCATTCCAGTCTCCGTAGGTGTCAAACCAGCGATCGTCGAGCGTCGCCCACTTGATGCCGAACTCTTTTAACTTAGGCACCGTGCCCAGCATCTCCGCCGGCGTAACGTTGAATTCATAACCCCAGCCGCACCAGCTCACGTTGTAAGCTTCGCCCGAGGGCTTGGGAATCTCCCATCCTTCTTTCTGCAGCACGCTCGACCACAAATGCAGCGGCTCGTAAAAGTCCCCGGAGTACACGGAGACAAAACTACGCGGCGTGGAATATGTCTCTCCCGGCTTCAGTGTGGTATTCGGCAGCAATATCAACGCCCGCGTTGACGCCACCATCCGCCCCCACCTTGACCGGAAGGGAGAGCGTCAGCGGCAGGGTTTCCACGTGGCCCACGGCTTCGCCCACCGTGCCCGTCCAGAACGCGACCACCGGAATCCCGCCGCCATAGCCGCCTTTCACCGCCGCGCCCATCAGGTTGGGTTGGGCGAAGGTGCGGCCCAGCTTTACCACGTCGTCCTTTCCCCAGTCGTAGCTTGCTCCCAGATAACTCCACATGTCATAAGGCTTCGCATTCTTCTGCGCCAGGCCGGCATCGAATTTGTGCTGCTGCTCGATGACGCTGTCGATGTGAACGTCCTGCTGTGCCGGCGTTTTTGTATGCCGCACTCGAGAGCAGCAAGGCTGGGAAACGCGTCATAGACTTCGACCTGCAGAGTTCGCTGGATATTGGAGGCGGAGGGATCCTGCGCCTGCGCCGGAATTTCGACCCGCTTGCCCCGCCCCAGCTTGCCCACGCTGTCCTCGACCTTGGCCGCGCCAAGATTCAAGGTGAACTGAACCGGCTTGCCATCCAGCACCAGCACATCACTGCCGCCCGCGCCGGGCTGGTCCAGTGTGAGCTTCTGGTCGCCCTTGAGCAGCGCTGCCTGTATGTAGCCTGAGGGCAGTATCTGGAATTCGGCCGCACTCGTGGTCAGCACAATCGGCCCGCCCGGCCTCACTTCTACCTTGATCTGCGACGGTGGCTCCGGCGCCGCGGTTTCGGTCCGGGCCGGCGGACGGGTGCAGCCCGTGCTCAGCAAGAACACCGCCATCAGCGACACCAGCACACCACGAATGACTCTCCCCTGCGGCGAAGCTTGATCCCTGCATTCAGTGTTCATCATTTCGCTCCCTTGCTCAGACCTTTGAACCGGCTGAACATTTTCTCCGCGTTCAAGTGATAGATTTTTTCCAG
The DNA here is from genome assembly GCA_963699935.1 of Terriglobia bacterium. Lineage (GTDB taxonomy): Bacteria > Acidobacteriota > Terriglobia > Terriglobales > Acidobacteriaceae > JAIQFF01. Next base: position 31,746 of record CAVOVU010000002.1, on the reverse strand, counting down.
CACCGGGTCCGGCAGGTCGAGGCCGTAAATTTCCCACCGCCCCTGCCCCGGATATCCCCAGTAGTCGAACGACTCGTCCGCGGTTTCCAGCCAGCGGAAGTGATTGCGATACATTTCCTCGTCCATCGCGTTGTCGGTGCCGAACATGACCCGGTCCTGATATTTCAGAAAGAATTCGCGCGTCTGCCGCGGCAGCCGGCCTAATTCAGCTTCCCGCGCGCCAAACTCCACCATGACATTAGGATGCTCATCGAGCATGCGCGATACCCAGGGCAGATTCTCCGGCCAGCCCATATGCAGGGAAACAAAACGGGTCTCGGGGTGCCGGGCGAAGACACGATTGCGCGCCTCCAGCAACTCCTCCAGCTGGGGATACTGCGGACCGTAAAAGCTCCAGTCGGGATGCTCGGTCAATTCCTCGTAGCGCTCATTTTTGCCGTCAGTGGGCAGGAAGAAGGCTTCCGGATCGCCGGTATGAATCGAAACCGGAATGCCCAGGCGCCCGCACTCGCGCCAGACCGGGTCCAGTCTCGGATCGTCGATGGCCAGCAGCTTGCCGGACTTGAGCCGCACTCCCAATCCCAGGTCTTTCAGAAACTTGAGCCCGCGAGCGCCCCGGGCCACCGCATCGTCCAGTTGCCTTACCATCTCCTGGCCGAAATCCGGGTCGTCAACCTTGCTCCAGTCCAGTTGAGTAAAGACGATGAACCGCCCCGGATAAGGCTTCACCATCTCATCGATCACGTGCTGCAACTTGTCGCCCCACATGCCGGTCAGGATCACCACCGTTTTCACGTTGGTGTTGTCCATGACCTCGACCACCCGCTTCGGGTCCATGTGTTCATCAATGCCGGCCGCATCGTTGACGTGATTGTGCACGTCGATGACATAGAACTTCGCCCGGGGGACCTGGTGCGCGGGCGCGTGCAGCATCTGGACCGGGTGGAAGTCCCGCAGCAGGAGCGTCTTCTTCTGCTCGGCGTCGGCCGCCGCCTTGTAGCCGATCTGGGCGGATGCAGCCGGTGTCGGCGGCGCGGCTGCCGGGCCTGCAGTCTGTGCCCGGGCCCCCGCGACACCGAGAAGAAGCGCCAGCACCCACGTGGTCCTCGAGCTCATCGCAGTCCTCCAGTCTTCCGCGGCTTGCGCCTTTAGCAATAGAACGAAAGCAAAAGTAAGTAATCGTAACTATACAACAGCAGGAGGGAACGATTCCCGAAAAAGTATTCGGCGCTCCCCGCCCTCGTACCCTGTGCAAAAAAAGGCTGCCAACCGCTCCCCTAACTCTGGCATCTTGATAACAGCGACTTTATTCTTATGAAGAGGCAAAAGAAATGAGATCACGTAAAGACAAAGTTCTTATGAATATCCTGCTGGGCGCGGGAGTCTATTTACTGGATTCCTGGCGCAATCGTCTGGGCGGAACCGTGGAAGACTTGAGGTCAAGAGCGCAGGACACGTATGAAACTGCCGCCGACCGGGTCAGCCGCGCCAGCGACGTCATCCGGGGCGAAGACAGCCACGTTGTGGGCACCGCTACCGCCGCACTCCTGGGACTGGGCATCGGCGTTGGCCTGGGCCTGTTGCTGGCTCCTGCGAGTGGAGAGGAAACCCGCAGCAATATTGCGAGCAAAGCCCGCGACATTCGCGAACGCGTTTCCTCGCGCGCCGCTGCTGCGACCGGCACCTTCGGAGGATAAAGACCGGACGTCGGACCTCAGGCGTCGGACCTCGGCCTGCGAACCGGTGCCCGACGCCACCAACCCGCGGGGACAGCCGCCCCCGGCTGTCCGGCGGAGCAAAGCTCCGCAGTTTGTTCGACCGCCGGCTCCCCCAGATTCGTGGTCAATCGCCTCTTGTGATAAACCTTTACCCTTGACGCTCCGACACGCCATCTTTCTTTTTGTCGCCGGCATCGTCGGCGGGGCCTTGAACGCGGTGGCTGGCGGAGGCAGTTTCCTGACCTTTCCCGCACTTCTTTTCGTCGGCGTGCCTCCCATTCCAGCCAACGCCACCAATGCGCTCGCGCTCTGGACAGGCGCGACCGCCAGCGGAGGCGCCTATCGCAACCGGCTTGATGTGCCCAGACGAATGCTGGCTACCGCTTCTGGCCGCCGGCTCTGCGGCGGAGTCGGCGGCGCGTTTCTGTCTGCTCCGAACCCCGGCGCACACTTTCATGCGCGTGCTGCCCTGGCTGATGCTGGGCGCGACCCTGCTCTTTATTTTCGGCAATAGACTGGCGCGCCGCCGCTCTCCGAGTGTTCCGCATGACGCCACCACGACTCCGCCATCGTGGGCGCCTCGATCTTCGAATTGATCATTGCGGTGTATGGCGGCTATTTCGGCGGCGGCATTGGCATCGTCAACCTGGCCATGCTGGCGGCCATCGGCATGACCGACATTCATGCCATGAATGCCCTGAAGAGCATTCTGGGATCGCCATCAATGGCGTGGCGGCGGTGGTTTTCGTCGTGAAGGGGGCGATTTACTGGCCGCAGGCCATCGTCATGATCGCGGGCGCGCTGGTGGGCGGGTATTTCGGGGCCCACTACGCGCAAAAGCTGCCCCAGGCCTGGGTGCGGGCATTTGTGATTCTGGTGGGAATCGGCATGACGGTGTACTTCTTCTGTAAGGGCCTACGCATAGAAATCGCAGATCTGCAGATCTCAGATTTGCCGGTCCTCGCGATCGTCCAATCTGAAATCTGCAATCTTCAATCGCCTTCCTGCTTCGACTACTGCAATGGCTCCGACATGTGCTCGTGCACGATCATCCACTTGCCCGCCTGCTTTTCAAAGATCAGGGTCCAGCGCAAGGTGGCCATTTCGTGCTTTCCGGCGGTGGTGAGCGCGTCTTCCTTGACCGTGGTTGTGGTCCAGGTCAGATTGCCGTCGGTGTGGATCTGGGTGTCATCGCCCAACGTCAGCTTCAGGCTCTTGTAACCCTTCAGCAACTCGGTTACGCCCTTCTCGTACTCGGCCCAATTGCTGTACTTCAGGGGAGCGATGTCGAAGAAGTTGTAGTCGCCGTGGTCGTAGTACTGGGCCATGTCGGCGGCATTGCCCGCACTCCAGCCGTCCAGAATTTTCTGCAGATACGTTTTGTCCGGGGCTCCGGATGAAGTTGTCTTCTTGGGCTTGGGTGCAGCCAGAGTCGAAAAGCTGAGTGCGAGCACACAGAACAAAGTGGTCAAAACGCGCTTGTACATTGATGTTTCCTCCCATGCGGCGAGGAATTGTCGCACAGGACGAGAAAGCTCAAAGCCCGCCACAGCCAGGTAGGCAGTGAATCCAGCGGCGTCATCCTGACAGCCAGTCTGGCTGATCCCAACGGGCGATGACACGCCGATCCTCACGGCCTGGCTGCTTCAGGACCCTGCGGGTTTGACGCTTTTCCACAGCACACGCTAAAATAGTTGAGTTTGCCTGTACTCACGGCTCCGTTCTGGAGCCGCCCCGCATTCGTTGCCGAAAGCGCCGACGCGGAAAGCAAGCACAGGAAATTCAGCAGGTTCCCGGCAATCGCGCCAGGCCGCGACGGGCACAAGATTGGACGGAGGCATAAGTATGTACGCGGTCATCCGCGCCGGTGGTAAACAGTACCGGGTGGCGCCCGGCGACGTGATTCGACTGGAGAACCAGGGCAACGGCACCGACGGGAAAATCGAGTTCAACGACGTGCTGGCCGTCTCCGGCGAGCCCGGACAGATCGCGCGCCCGCAATCCAGCGCGCTGGTGACCGGTGAAGTGGTGGAGCAGGGCCGCGGCGCAAAAATTCTGGTCTTCCATTACAAACGCAAAAAGCAGTACAAGAAACTGCGCGGACATCGCCAGGGATATACCGCAGTCCGCATCACCGAGATCGCATACGACGGGCAGAAATTCTCCGCTCCCGACCTCCCGAAGAAAGAAGCAAAACCAAAGAAGGTCAAGCCGGTCGAGGTAGAAGACGCCCCCAAGGCCGAGGCGAAGGCGGCGAAAAGTCCGGCAAAGAAAGCAGCAGCCAAAAAAGCAGCACCCAGGAAGTCGGCGCCGAAAAAGAAAAAGTAGCGGCCTGAGTCGAATTTGAAACTAGAAACCAGAAACTGGAAACCAAGCTATGGCACATAAAAAAGGTCTGGGCAGTTCACGAAACGGACGCGACTCCAACGCGCAGCGGTTAGGCTTCAAGGCTTTTGGCGGACAGATCGTCCCCGGCGGCACGATCATCGTCCGCCAACGGGGTACGCAGGGTCAAACCCGGCCTGAACGTCGGGCGCGGCAAAGACGATACCCTCTTCGCCAAGATCAGCGGCCGCATCAAGTTCCTCAACAAGGGTTCGATGGGCAAGTTTGTCATGATCGAACCGCTCGAAGCGAAGTAGCGTTCGGAAATCAATCACAGGGTCGCCCGAGACATACGCGGCCCCAAGCCTCGGCGCGGGCCGGGGCATTTTTGTTTAAGTTCTGTCAGCTTTCAGCCATCAGCTGAGACCAGCGATTTCTCGGCCAGGACGTCGCGCTGTCCCACGTGGCGTGAGGGCTGACGACCTGAGGACTGACGACTGACGACTGTGTTCATCGACGAGGCAAAAATCCGGGTCAAAGCAGGCGACGGCGGCAACGGCTGCATGGCCTTCCGCCGGGAGAAGTACGTCCCGCGCGGCGGCCCTTCGGGCGGCGACGGCGGCAAGGGCGGCGACGTCATCATGGAGTCCAGCGAGCGCCACAATACGCTGGTGCACTTCCGCTTCAATCCGGAATACAAAGCGCAACGCGGACGCCACGGAGAAGGCTCCAACCGCACCGGCCGCGAGGGCGTGGACGTCCTCCTGAAAGTACCCGTAGGCACGATCGTGTACGACGACGAAACCGGAGAGAAAGTCCACGACTTCTCTCACCCGGATGACCGTATCGTCATCGCCTGTGGAGGCCGGGGCGGGCGCGGAAATGCGCGCTTCGCCACCTCCACTCACCAAGCCCCGCGCGAGCACGAGCCCGGGCGTCCCGGCGAAGAGCGTGTCTTCCGCCTGGAACTGAAGCTGCTCGCCGATGTCGGCCTGGTCGGCTATCCCAACGTGGGCAAGTCCACTCTGATCTCGCGCATTTCGGCGGCCCGGCCGAAGATCGCGGACTATCCCTTCACCACCTTGCAGCCGAACCTCGGCGTGGCGGTCGTCGGCCAACCGCCGGACGAGAAGAGTTTCGTAGTCGCCGACATTCCAGGATTGATCGAAGGCGCTCACACCGGCGCCGGGCTGGGCACCCAGTTCCTGCGCCACATCGAACGCAACCGCCTGCTGGTGCACCTGGTGGATGTTTCCGATGGCAGCGGCAGGCCCGATCCGGTCAAAGATGTCGAAGTCATCGCCGAAGAGCTGGCCAGCTTCGGCGCTCATCTGGAAGAAAAGCCCGTGATCATGGTGGCCTCCAAGATCGACGTGGCCAACAAAGAGAAACTGGCCAAGCTCAAGCGCTATTGCAAAAAGAAAAATCTGGAGTTATTTCCCATTTCCGCCGTGACCGGCAAAGGGATCGATGACCTGAAGTACGCCATCGCAGAAAAAGTGGAAGACCTTCGTTCCCAATCCGCCAGCCCCGAACCTCCTGAGAACTGAGAACTCACAACTGAGATCTGTTTCTTATTCAAATCCCATTTGGAATGGTCGAGGAAGAACTCAGCCCACCTTGTACAAATCCTCCACCGCCTTGTGCACCCTGTCCGAAAGCGCTTCCATGTTCCGCAAGGTGTAGCCTGCAGTCGAAATCGGCTGTCCCACCCGCATTTCCAAAGGCCGGCACTTGATGTGATAGGTATTCATCGGCAGCAGATCGAAGGTTCCCACCAGCGCCACCGGCACGATATCGACCTGCGCCTTGATCGCCAGGAATAAGGCGCCGGGCAAAAATGGCTTGATCTCGCCATCGGGAGTGCGTCCCCCTTCGGGGAAGATGACCAGGGGCATACCGCTTTTCAGGCTCTTCAGCGCCGCACGGATGCTGCCGATCGAGCGCGACGGGTTCTGCTGGTCCACGCAGATCTGTCCCGAGCGCTTGAGGTGCCACCCCACAATCGGATACGACAGCAATTCCTTTTTGAACGCAATGCGGAACTCGAAGGGCAGATAAACATACAACACGGGAATATCGAGGGCGGAAGCGTGATTCACCGCGTACACGTAGGGTTTCGAGGTGTCAATCGTTTCCATCCCGGTCACTTTCGTGGGCGAGACAATGGTCTTCATGATCAGCCAGGACCAGAAGCGGGCGAAGCCATGCAGGATGCGCCCCTGGTTTCCGAACAGCGACACCGGAATGGAGACAATGCCCAGGACGACGGTGTACATCCAGATGAGGGGATCGAAAATGAGGTACGAGCGCAGACGGCTGGCCCACCCGTAGCGTCGGGAAACGGCTGCCGTCGCGGGTTGGGAAGGAGTCAGGCGAGGGATGGCCTCCGCCGCCTCCGCGGCGCTGTCCATCTCGATAGGTGTTTTCGCCGATGGCACTGCTTGTTAGATGCGCGCTCCGAGCAGGCGCATCGCCTCTCCTACAATGTATATCGATCCCGTAATAACCACCACGGCATCGGGCCGGGCCGAGGTTCGCGCCAGTTTCAGGGCGCCGGCCACGTCCGCAGCTTCTTCGATCTGGGCCGAGGTCCGCGACGCAGCTTCTCGAATCTCTTCCGGCGCGGCCGACCGGGGATTGTCGGCGCGGGTCACGATCACCCGCTCCGCCAGCGGAAACAGGATTTCCGCCATCTCTCCGATGGCCTTGTCCCGCATGGCGCCAAAAATAAACGTCAACGGGCGCTCCGGATAGCCCGCCGAAAGAGTGGAGCGCAGCGCCCATGCTCCAGCCGGGTTGTGCGCCACATCGAATATGTATTCGGGCGCGCCGCCGCTGGCAGGCATTACCTGGAAGCGTCCCGGCCAATGGGTTTCGCGAATACCCCGTTCGATCGAGGCAGCGGTCACCGAAAACCCTTGCCGGCCCAGTTCCTCGGCGGCCGCAATCGCCAGAGCGACATTCCGCAACTGGTGCCGCCCGATCAAAGGAGTCTCGACCAGGATCTGCTCTCCCATCACCTGCAGCGGATACCGCGAAACCGGACTCTTCTCCGTGCTGGGGACCAGGTACTGCGCACTGGCCGGACTCACCGGCGGCACATACGGCACCGCATTCACCGCCCGCGCGCCCCGCTCCAGAATCGTGTTTCCGATCACGTCGTTGGCCTGCGGCTGTTGGGGCAGAGTGACCACCACGCCGCCCGGACGGATGATTCCCGCCTTCTCGCGCCGCGATCTCAGCCACCGTGTTGCCCAGGAATTTCTGATGGTCGAGCGAGATATCGGTGATGACGCTGACTCGCGGTTCCACCACGTTGGTCGCATCCAGCCGTCCGCCCATGCCGACCTCGAGCACCGCCATGTCCACCTTCCGGCGCGCGAAGTACTCGAATGCAATCGCCGTGAGCATCTCGAAAAAACTGGGATGCCAGGGCAACTCGCCCTCGCTGACCAGGCGCTCGGCGGTACGCTCCACCAGATCGTGGACCAGGGCAAAATCGTCTTCGCCGACCTGCTCTCCATCGATCTCGTATGCGCTCATTGATCCGCACCAGATGGGGCGAGGTATAAAGCCCCGTCCGGAGCCCCGAAGCCTGCAGTATCGAAGCCAGGGTGGCTGCGGTCGATCCCTTGCCGTTCGTACCGGCAATCAGCACGCTGGGGAAATGCCGCTCCGGATTGTCCAGCGCGGCCAGCAACACCCGCATGTGCGCCAGATCGAACTTGTGCGAGGGCGTTTGGGCCAGCTCGTGGCCCAGAGCGAACATGCGGGCTATGGCAGTTTCGTAGGAAGACATCAGTCGTCCGTCGTCAGCTAAAACTAGGGTACCAGCTTCAGCTCCGGCGCTTCGAGTTCATGCCGTCGAATCGTCGAACTGAAGGGCTGAACAGGGGAAGCAGGCAGCTCGATGGAGCAACTGACAACCGGGAACTGAAGACTGGCCACTGAGGTTCTATGCCGACGTCTGACGACCGACGACTGAAGACTGATATCCAGAAGACTGGTCCATGAATTCCAGCGCTCGCGAAATATACGACTTCAGTTGCCGGCGGTGCACCACCGCGTCCAGCATGCCGTGCTCGAGCAGAAATTCACTGCGCTGAAAACCTTGGGGAAGCTTCTGGCGAATGGTCTGCTCAATGACCCGCGGACCCGCGAAGCCGATCAACGCCCCAGGTTCGGCGATATTCAAGTCACCCAGCATGGCGAAGGAAGCAGTCACGCCTCCCGTCGTGGGGTCGGTCAGGATCGAGATAAACGGTACCCTGGCTTCATCGAGGCGCGCCAGCGCGGCCGAAATCTTGGCCAGTTGCATCAGGCTGATCACGCCTTCCATCATGCGGGCCCCGCCCGAAGCGGAAACGATCACGATGGGCACCCGGGTTTCGGTGGCCTGCTCGATGGCCCGGGTTATGGCCTCGCCCACCACCGCTCCCATGCTTCCCCCGATGAACGCGTACTCCATCGAACTCACGATGACCGTGCGCCCATTCAGTTTGCCGCGCGCATTGATTACCGCGTCTTTCAAGCCCGTGTCAGCCTGCGCCTGCTTCAGGCGCGCCGAGTACGCCTTGAGGTCCACGAATTTCAGGGGGTCGGTGGAGGTCAGGTTGGAATCGGAGACTTCGTACTCATTGTCATCCAGCAACTGGGCCAGGCGGGTGCGCGCATCGATGCGGAAATGCCGGTCGCACTTGGGACAAACGTTGAGGTTCTCTTCCAGGTCTTTTTTCCAGATGATCTGGCGGCAGGTCTCACACTTCACCCACAGCCCCTCGGTGCGCACCTTGCGCTCGCCCGAAGTATCCAGCTCACCGGCTTGTCGTTTGAACCATGCCATAAATCAGTCGTCAGTCGTCGGTCGTCAGTCCTCAGTCGAAGGTCAAAACCTTTGCTAACCGTGTTGGTCGCCGGCGGCGAAGGCCTGAAGACCGACGACCGAAGACTGACGACCGTTTTTCTAGTACTCAATCCCTCTCTGCGCCATCACGCCCTTCTCGTAGGCGTGCTTGACCTGGCGCATCTCGGTCACGGTGTCGGCGACCTCGACAATTGTCGGATGGGCATTTCGCCCGGTCAAGATAATGTGCACCATTTCAGGTTTGCTCTTCAGAGTCTCCACCACTTGGGCGGGGTCGAGCATGCCGTAGCTGATGGCGTAATTGATCTCATCCAGGATGACCAGGTCCCAGGCACCCGAATTGATCGCCTTGGCAGCCTCCGCCCAGGCCTCTTCCACCATGCGGACATCTTCCGGGTCGGGCTTTTCCGTTCCCACCTTCACGAAGCCGCGGCCCATCTGCTTCATGACGAACTTGTCGCCAAACGCCTGCACCGCATCGAGTTCGCCGTAGTGCCACGAGCCCTTCAAAAACTGCAGCATCAGGACCCGCATGCCCTGCCCCACCGCCCGCAACGCCGTGCCCATGGCAGCAGTGGTTTTGCCCTTGCCCGGGCCGGTATTCACGATGATGAGACCACGGCGGATGTCCGGCATACCGGCGAATCTTTAATTGTACCTGTTCCCGCCGAATGTGGGCGCGAGCGCCCCGCTCGTGCACCGTGTCCTGATTAGTTGGCTGGGTGTACGACCCACGTGGGGACAAGCCGCCCTCGGCAGTCCAGCGGAGCGAAGCTCCGCCATTTCTCCTGCCGGCAACCTCCGTCGAGCTGCGCTCGACTGGACAGCCGTCGGCGGCAACCACACGTGGCCGTTTTGGCGATAAACAAGATGCCAGGCAAGAAAAAGCACGGGCGGTGACGCCCGTGCTCCATCGATGATTTTCGGAGGTTAAGCGAGAAATTGCGGACTACGGCATTTCGATGACAGAGTGCAGGTCCACTTTCTGGTCAGTGGCGGATTTCTCGTCCCCGATCAGCTGAATCGTAACCCGCAGGGCGTTGATCTCTTTCTTGACTTTGGCGACTTCCTGTTCTTTCGTCTTCAAGACTTCAAATGGATTCTTCATCACAATCAATCCTTAAAGGGGAGGGCTGAATACACAGCGTGTTCTGCTGCCATCTCGACTCTAGGCTTCCAGAGCCCAATCTGGGAACATCACGAAGGTACACGCCTGAATTCCCGAATTGGTCTCAATGCCCCAGATGATAGGGGTGACCCTTTAGAATGGTGAACGCCCGGTAGAGTTGCTCCAGCAGGACCACCCGCGCCAGTTCGTGCGCCAGCGTCATCCTGCCCAGGGAGAGCACCAGCGCGGCGGCCTGTCGCGCCTGGTCGGTGAAACCGTCCGCCGCGCCCACCGCGAACAGCAGCGGAAGCGGATTCCGGTCCTGATAGCCGCCCAGAAATTTTGCCAGCTCTTCGGAGGAAAGCTGCTTGCCTTGCTCGTCGAGCAGCACCAGCGTATGCCGGGGCCGGGCATCCCGCGCGCATAGCCTCAAAACCGCCGCCTCGTCTTTGAGCGTGGTGCCTTCGGCTTCGGCGTAGCGCGACAGACGCTTCAGGTATTCATCCGTCAGCGACTGGATGGCGGGTTCTTTGGTCTTGCCAATCCACGCAACTTTGAGTTTCACCAATGGGATTCAACCACAGAGAACACGGAGTGCACAGAGAACAATGGGCCAGAAATAGTCTGAAGGGCCGAGGTCTTAGAACAGAACTCAGGCTCGCTTCTTCCTCAGGCCGCGCACCGGGGCCCGTTTTTGCCTGGCCGGGCTGGCGACTAGTTCGGCCGGCTCCATGCGGCGCGCCGATTTCCACAGCCGCTCCAGGTCATAAAATTTGCGCGCCTTCTCGGAGAAAACGTGGACCACAAAATCCACGTAGTCGAGCAACACCCACTCCGCCTGTTTGTAGCCCTCGATGTGAGTAGGCCGCAGCCCGGCCCCTTTCAGGCGCAATTCCACTTCGTCGGCAATGGCCTGGACCTGCCGCGGATTGGTCCCGCTGCACACTACGAAATAGTCGGTGAACGCTCCCGACCCTTTTTCCAGTTCCAGTATGGTGATTTCTTCCGCCTTCTTTTCCAGGCAGGCACGGATGGCTTCGGAGACTTGTAGTTTTATCATCAGTAATTGGTCGTTAGTCGTTGGTCATTGGTCGTTGGCCAATCCATTGTAGCTGAGGTCCCGGAATCACCGGCGCCAGCCATGGCTTTGGCCAAAGTCCAACGACCAAAGACCAACGACGCTTCTCTGACGACTGACGACCGAAGACTGACGACTTTACCCATACAACCCTTCCTTCTTTATGTACTCTTCCACCGCCGCATCCACGAACTTGCGCAGCGGTTTCTTCGCCGCCACCGCTTCCCGGATCGCCGTGGCCGACACCGCCTGGTGCACGTTCTCCAGCAAATGGATGGTCGCTCCGCTCAGCACCAGGTCGCCCTTGGCCGGCTGTTTGGCGAAGGGTTGGCTCACGTTCCGTGGAGGCCGGATTTTCTCCGGCAGGGCATTGGCCACATCGGCCAGCGAATATCCGGGACGGCTGGCCACGATAAATTCACATTCGCGAAACAACGCCTCGGCCTGGTGCCAGTGCGCGATCTCGGCGAAGGCGTCCATGCCGATCAGAAAAAATACCCGGTCGATTTTCTTCAGCGATTCTTTCAGACGCTTCACCGTGTCAATGCTGTAGTTCGCCCCCGGCACAACGTCCTTTGCGGGCCGCCCCCTGCTGCCGGAGGCGGGAACCTCAACCACTCCGGGAGCCTCCAACACCGACGGGACAAACGCCTTCTCGCCCATGGTGGCCAGCACCACCATGGCGTAGCGGTGAAAATATGGGGTGACCGTCCGGCTCTGCTTGTGGGGCGGAACATTGGCCGGCACAAAGTGGATTCGCCCCAGATCAAAGCGCTCCTTCGCCGCCCGCGCCAGCGCCAGGTGTCCGTGATGAATGGGATCGAAGGTCCCGCCCAGCAGTCCGATATTCATGGATGTGGGCGCCGGCGCCCAATCGCGTAGATCATTTGCCGATCATGCATAGTGTCCCGTTTTTCTACTGCCGCGCGCAAGTCCTGCGAGGGAATAAGCTTTGAACTTTGCGACCTTTGCGGCATTCTTTGCGGCCTTTGCGGTTTAAGACTTTAAGATCTTGACCGCAAAGATCGCAAAGGAGCCCGCAAAGGACGCAAAAGGGTCATCCCGCCTCCGGGGTTGCCCAAAGCTCACGAATCTTTCGTTCATCTGCCCGAAAGCGTAGCCTGTATGTACTCCCGTAACTCGCGCCATCCCATTCTGGGAATTAAATTTAACTCATGCGAGCGAAGTTCCCCCTTCTTCGCAACCGCAACATCGCTCCGGCTCGGGCCCCAGTCCTCCGATACGGCGTCGCCGTTCTCAGCATTATTCTTGCCCTGATTCCGGCCTTTCTGCTCTCCGACGTGGTCGAGAGCCGCCTGGTGGTGTTCGCGGTTGCCATTATGGTCAGCGCCTGGTACGGCGGTTGGAAGCCGGGCCTGGTCGCTACCTCATTCGCCCTTACTGTCAGCGCATATTTCTCGCTGGCTGGGGCGCACAATCCCTCCGACTACCGCCGCGCCATCATACATCTGGCGCTGTTCGTGTTCGTGGCCGGTCTGATTTGCTCCTTCAACGCCGCGCTGCGCTCCGCCCAGGAAGGCCTGCGCCGCTCTGAAATCAACTTTCGGTCCCTGGTCACCCATGCTCCCTACGGGGTATGCCGCTGCGACTCCGCCGGCATCCTGCTCGACGTAAACCCGGCCCTGGTCGCCATGCTGGGCTACCCCTCGGGCGCGGAGCTGGTGGGAAGCAATCTGGCCAACCTGTATGCCGATTCGCAACAGTGGTTCGGCCTGGCCGACTACCTGCGCTCCCTGCAAAAATTCCACGGCCTCAATGCCGACTGGGCGCGCCGGGACCGCAGCATCATCAGCGTGCGCCTCTCCGGACGCGCCTTCCGCAACGAAGCCAGCACCATTTTCTTCGAACTCTTCGCCGAGGACGTCACCGAGCGCCGCGCCCTGGAACAGCAACTGCGCCAGGCCCAGAAGATGGAAGCCGTGGGCCGTCTGGCCGGCGGCATCGCCCACGACTTCAATAACCTCCTGATGGTGATCTCGGGATACTCCGAGTTCCTGCTGGAGCACCTGGGCACCGATTCCACCCTGCGCGCTCATGCGCAGGAGATTGCCAACGCCGCCGATCGCGCCACCTCTCTCACCCGTCAGCTGCTGGCCTTCAGCCGCAAGCAGATGCTCGCTCCCAAAATTGTTGACCTGAACGGCGTGGTCACGGAAAACGTGAAAATGCTCACCCGCCTGATCGGAGAAGATATCGATCTGGTCATGGTGCCCGGCCCGGACATCGGCGCCGTCAAAGCCGATCCCGGACAGATCGAGCAGGTCATCATGAACCTGGCGGTCAACGCCCGCGACGCCATGCCGCACGGCGGGAAGCTGACCATCGAAACCGCCAACGTCACCCTGGACGCCAACTACGCCCGCTTCCATGCCCCGGTGAAGCCCGGGGACTACGTCATGCTCGCCATCAGCGACACTGGCATGGGCATGGACGCCGAGACCCAGGCCCACATCTTCGAGCCCTTCTATACCACCAAAGGATTGAAGGGGACCGGGCTCGGATTGTCCACGGTGTACGGCATTGTCAAGCAAAGCGAAGGCTACATCTGGCTGTACAGCGAAGCCGGCAAAGGCACCTCATTCAAGATCTATCTGCCACGCTTTAGCGCCACCGGAGAAGCCCTCGCGACCCAGCCCGCGCTGGCTGCCGATGCAGACCAGCCCAGCCCCGGCCACGAAACCATCCTGCTCGTCGAAGACGAAGAGAATCTGCGCCGTCTGGCTCGCCAGTCCCTCGAAACCCAGGGATACCGGGTGATCGACGCTCCCGACGGCGCCGCCGCTATCAAGATTTCCCAGGCACAAAAAGGCCCCATTCACCTGCTGTTGACCGACGTCATCATGCCGGGAATGAACGGGCGTGAATTGGCCAACCAGATTTCTCCCTCTCGCCCCGAGATGAGAGTGCTGTACATGTCGGGTTACACGGAGAACCACATTGGCCACAACGGCACGCTGGATGAAGGCATCACCCTGCTCCAGAAGCCCTTTACCCTCCCCGCCCTGAAAGCAAAAGTGCGGGAGGTGCTCGATACCCCACTCCCTCAGGAGATACACATGTCTGCTCGCTTAGCTCAACCCGCTCCAATGGCTCGCACCCGAAACAAGATTTCCTCCCCCTTCCGCGCTACCCGCTTCGATCTTCACCTGCCGCTGAAATACCGGCTGGTGGGAGAAAGCGGCTGGCGTGAGGGCACAACCGAAAACATCAGCCGCTCGGGAATGCTGTTCCAGGCGGAAGAACCGATCCCAGCCAACGCGCAGCTCGAGATCAACCTCGTGCTGCCCGCTGAAATCGCAGGCCTGGCCGCGGCAGAAGTAGTCTGCCGGGGCGAAGTCGTGCGCGCGGTCAAGACCGAAGCCGGTACCGTAAGCCCGACTCTGGCCGCGAAAATCCTGCAATACCACTTCCAGCACGGCTCCCACCTGTCCCAGGCGTGAGTCGGAAGTGGCAACCTCATAGGCGAAAAGGCGTCCGCCCAAAAATGGAGGCGCGGGCGTCCTCGCCCGTGCGGCGCATTTTCGCTCTTCTGCGGGTCGAGGTTGATGACGTATCCCTCTATGTCGTGGGCGAGCGAAAAGGGCGGTGCTATTCCCGGGATATAAGTAATAGTCTCGGTATTCCCGTCGGCCCTTTTTTTCGTGACTGGGACTTGGGTCTTCGACAGCGAATAGCCTTTTACGGACGCGAACAGCGAGTAATCATCAGCTGCTAATCCGATGAACTCGAAGTGGCCGTCAGGAGGCAAGGCGGCGGTTTGGTCGTCCCAGACACGCTCGGAACTAATTGTCACTCTCATTCCTTCTGGAATCGGCTTGCCATCACTCAGCACGACCCTTCCGATGAGCCGGTATGCCGGTTTGATCTGGATGTCGCCTATCTCCACGATTTCAGCATCGTGCTTCGTGGTGCACTCGACAGCTCCGGTAGCACCGCGAGCGGCGAGGGAGCCCATCTTTCCATAGACGTACCAGTCTGCGGGAACCGGCACATTTGTTATTACGAATCTGCCATCCGGCTGAGTTCCGATTCGGATCTCCTCGTAGGGATATCCAACGAGCCGTAGGTTAGCACCATAACCACCACGTGGACGGCCGATGAGTCCGACTTCCGCATTTCCGACCGGTTTTCCATTTTCAACGAGGTCCCGGACAACAGCTCCATCGGTCAGGGTTATGACGTGATTCCCGTTCCAGAAGGAATGACATCAAAGGCGGAGGCCATCCCTCGCGCCTCAACCGAAACCAATATCTTGAGCCCCGGCTTCGAGCAAGCAAGCTGGAATCCTCCCTTCTTGTTGCTGATAGCCACCGATTCCAGGCCTTCGATAGTCCCATACCCCGATCTGCCTGTTTTATCGTCGAAAAGAATGCCTATCGGCTTCACAATCGCGTCACGAACTGCCAGACCACGGGAGTCCTGAACTCGACCCGAAACCATCCTCTGGGATCGCCCGCAGGTTTTCGGCGCGCGAGTGTTGCAGCAACGGGTGCTCCGAGGGCAGGGTCAACCTTGTCCACGAATGCTGGCTGGTATCCATCAAGGGCCACAAGCAATTGAAACCATAAATCGGGACTCAAGCCTTGAATGGTAAACATGCCCTTGCTACTGTAATAGCGCCTTTGCCGCAATCCACATAGCAAGTTGGACAATAAGCGCTGTAACCCTTCTTCACACCCGCCTTGTAAACGAGCACGGTTCATGTTCCACCGGCTTCCCTTCTCATCGAGACTGTGCCGGTTAGACGAAGGCCATCCGTTGCGGATGAAACTGCTCCGGAATCAGGAAGTAAACCAGTGCCGCGACAACAAAACCATGGTTCAGGCATGCGGTAGAGTGCCCCCCAATGTCAGCCCCCCTTGTGCTTGGAACACAGGCGATTGACGGCGTCCTAATGACATTCGCACTCACAGCCCGGGCGCGTGAATTGCGGCTTACACCAACTCCTCGCAAAAGACCTTAAGGAGTGGAACCAACACTCTCGCGGGCGAGGGCGCCCGCGCCACACGATGCCGAGCCGGTTCTCGAAGAATGCTTCAACGCTGGTGAGGATTTCCACCCGGCTCTTCGATTCGTAAATCGCTTTGCGCAACGCCGCCCCGCCCGCCACGCCATGCGTGAACCACGAGGCAAACTGCTTCATCTTGCCTTCGGCCCCCGGCATCTCTTCTTCGATCAACATTTCGAAGTATGTCCGGATCATCTGGTAGCGGTCAGCTTCGCTGGGCTCGTCATAACCACGACCCACCGCACGCCCCGCGTAGCCCCGGACGCCCTCGTCCGGGGAGGCGAGCGCAGCTCGCCAGAGATCTGTTTCACCAGCTGGAATCAAAGCCGAGCCCTGCTCGGCCGGGCGGGCGAGGGCGCCCGCCCCTGCGTGGCCGCAGTACTGCTCGATCTGCCGGAAGATCCAGGGATTCGACGGCGCCGTCCGCCCGATCATCACCGCATCGCATCCCGTCTGCGCCACCATGGCGCAAGCATCTTCCGGCGTGCGGATGTCGCCGTTCCCAATCACCGGAATCTTCACCGCATCCTTGACCGCGGCAATCCAGTCCCAGCGCGCCTGGCCGCTGTAACCCTGCTCGCGGGTGCGGGCATGCAGCGCCACCGCGCACAGTCCGCAGTCCTCCGCCATCTTCGCCAGCTCGACGCAAACGATGTTGTCGTCATTCCAGCCGGCGCGGAATTTCACGGTGAAGGGAATCGTGACCGCCGCCCGCACCGCCTCGAAAATCTTCCCGATCGCAGGCAAGTCCTTCAGCAGGCCGGACCCTCCGTTGCACTTCACAACCTTCTTCGCCGGACACCCGAGATTAAGGTCCACCAGGTCGAAGCCCAGTCCTTCAACCATGCGGGCTGCCTCAGCCATCACCTTGGGATCGCTGCCAAAAAGCTGCGCCGAGATGGGATGCTCGTCCTCGTAAAAGTGCAGGTAGAGCTTGGCCTTCCGGTCCTTCGAGCGCAGGATGCCGTCGGCCGAGGTGAACTCGGTCATGATCAGCCCGCACCCGCCCAGATTGCGAATGAAGCGGCGAAACACGGTGTCAGTCACCCCAGCCATGGGTGCCAGCACGGTCGCCGGAGCAATCCGCACACTTCCCAATAGTCAGCGAGGCACAGGCACAGGTGTGGTCTGAGCCTGTGTGGTCGCGGGCGACTCGCCCGCGCCCGGCCCGGAATTGTCCCAGTACTTGCGCACGTCCCTATTCTACCTGTAGCCCAAAAAACAAAGCCCCGCAAAGGCGGGGGCAGGGAAATCCCACCCTCTTCGCAGAAAACGCGAAGGAGGGTGGGGCACGCTCGGGTTTAAATGTCGTGGGACTACCTGGCTACCACTCGGTGTAGAGGCTGTCGGAGACAATTTTTCTGAATCTTGTCGAGGCCCTTGATCCACGCCTGGTATTCGCTGCTGGCGTTGGTTTTGGCGACAG
The DNA here is from genome assembly GCA_963699935.1 of Terriglobia bacterium. GTDB lineage: Bacteria > Acidobacteriota > Terriglobia > Terriglobales > Acidobacteriaceae > JAIQFF01. The sequence continues at coordinate 14,195 of CAVOVU010000002.1, read as the reverse complement.
CGTCGGCAAAGGCGGCCATGTTGGGATACTCGATGGTGGCTACGACCATGCCGGCGTCCGGACCGGCGAACCTGGCCTGCCACACCCGGGTCTGGCCCTGAACCCCGAGACTCTTCATCACCTGCCTGCCCTTTTCGATCTCCTGAGCGTAGGCGGCGGGATCGTCCGCCTTGACCACGACCACTCGCAGTACGGTTGCCTTCTGCGCGAAGGCGGCGCTCGACGCTGCACAGACGAGCAGGAGAATCACGAGCGGCTACGACTGTGTTTCCTGGAAATCTCTTTCTCATGGATGCTTCCTCTTTCTTATTTCGATTTTCCTTGACTACCCCGGGCTCGGGCCGGGCCAATGGTATGTCCGGTGCCTGGCCAAGTCAAACCGGAAACGCGACCATGCCCGACCCATTGCGTTCTTTGCAATGGGTGGGGACTCGCCGCCGATGCGACAGCGACGACTTGCGGAGTCCTGCCGAGAGGCATGGAGGACGGGCGTCCCCGCCCGTCCAGCCGGGCGGGACGCCCGGCCTCCATGACCAGGGGCCTGTCCTCACTCGGGCTCGAGCGGAAACGGCGCCTACCGGGTAACCGCCGCGAGAATCAACTTTTGATTTTTCAGGATTTCGTCGAGGGCAGCCTGGTTCTTCTTGATGACGCCCTGGTTGGCGATGATGGTCTTCTGGTTCTTCACGATTGCGCCCTGGTTGGACAGGATGGCTTTCTGGTTTCTTACGATGGTGGCCTGGTTGGACAGAATTGTTTTCTGATTGGATAAAACTTTGGCGTCCGCCATTGTGATTTCTCCTTGATGATTTCGGGAAGACAGTCTATCACCCGGCGTCAGGCCCGCTCGGGTTAGGAAGGTCCGGTCACCCGGTCGTCGATATTCGCCGCATTGGCCTCCGGTTTCTCTCCGCGATAGACGCGGGCGATGCCGCGCACCAGGCGGCGCAGGGGCAGTCCACTCTTGGGGTCGGCGAAGAAGATCTCTCCCGAGCGGGTGCTGCGGTAGAACCAGCGCTTGAGCAGGGCCAGGTGCTCCATGGTTTCAAGAGCGGTCCTGGTGCTGACGGCCGGAAGCGTGGCCAGCGCCGCCTGCACCCTTGACTCCATGGATTGTGATTTGGTGTGCTCCGCGGCCTGGATGGGGAACGTAAGCGGGCCGGTGATGACGCCGGTGTCAATAAAGAAGAATGCCACGGATTCGGGGAAGGCCGACGCCTGCACCATGATTGCGGTCAACTGATCGATGCGGCGCACGATTTCGGGAAGCTGGCCGAGCACGGGCTTGAGTTTTTCCACGCGGGCGTGCAGGGCGGCGGCGCTTTCAAATTCCAGGCTGGACGAGGCCTGCTCGCGCTGCGCGGTTATCTCCCGCACCAGCGAGTCGCCGCTGCTGTCGAAGTACGACTGCACCCGGGCGACTTCGCTGTGGTAGTCCTCGTCGGTGCAGCCTTTGAAGCAGGGGGCGAGACACATTTTCATCTCGGAGTAGATGCAGCCGGGAAATTGCGGGTCGGGATGGAGATCGTCCACGCAGCGCCGCATCTTGAAGAAATCCAGGGAATCGTTGGCGAATTTTTCCGCCGCCGCGCGTGAAGGAAAGGGCCCGTAGTAAAGAGATCGCCCGCCCAGGCGGCCCAGCCGGGTGGTGATCGAAGCCCGCGGGTATTCATTTTCCATGTGCAGCTTGAGCAGCGGGGCGAAGCGCAGCCGGAGGCGGTCGGCATAGGTCTTGGGGAAGGCCTGGCGCAGCGCGCCATACAGCACGAAGCCGGATTCGAAATCGGAGCCGGTGGCGGTGTACTCAACCGTGCGGACGCGGTCGCGCAAGTTCAGCCTGCGGGTCTGGCCCGGAGGCCCGAGCAGACGGTGCAGCCGGCGGCGCAAGTTGGCCGTCTTACTGACGTAAGGCTCAGCCTGAGGATCGTCACCGCGCAACATAAAGACCGCCGGCGCACTCGGCGCGGAGGCGAACACTTCCGCATCGCGATCCGGATTGAACTCGAAGCGCTCGGTCAGCACGAGGTCATTCTATGTTGAATTCACCACTGAGGACACTGAGGAACTTCGGCCGTGGATTAGCGGAAGCTGGCGCTGCGTACCTTCTGGCGGAAGTCATCGCCTGCCATCTTCACAATCCGGCACATTTCGTGGAGTCGAGAGAGCATGCGGTCGCCAATCCGGTCTCCGAGCGTTTCCTCGCTGACAGCGCGCTCCGCAGCCTCGCGACTGCGAATGCTCACGCTATTTCGAAGTCCCCTTGCTGGCAGGTTGGGGAAGTTGGTCGTAATAATCGTGGTACGGTTTTCGTTGTAACGTGTGTTCAAAACCAGGCTTACTGTGTCCCACACCCATTCTGTCGGCTTGACCGCGCCCAGTTCGTCGAGCAACAGTACTTCGGCTTCAAAGACCGGGCGTAGAACCTCCAGTTCGGTAACCTTCACTGAAGAGTTGTATGAGTTCTGGATTTCCTTCAGCAGTTCGCGATAGTCATAAAACAGGCAGCCGATGCCCTTGCTGAGAATGAGTTCTTTGATGATGCCAACAGCAAGGTGAGTCTTGCCCACGCCAATGTCGCCGATAAACATCAGACCGCTGCTGTCAAACGGGTATTCTTCGACAAACTTGCCGGCCGCGAGACGGGCCGAAGCCAGGTGCCTGCGCGAATCTTCAGTCTCGAAGCTTGACAGCTCGCAGTGTTCGTAACGCTTGGGAATGCGGGCCGCGGCGAGCAGGGTCTGGGTACGCGCCTGCCGCCGGCAGTCGCAACGCGTCACCCGGCGATCGGAGCCGACAGAGACTGATTTCCAGCCAGTACCTTCACACAGAGGACACACGTCCGCGGAAACTTTCATGACCTGGGTTCTTTTCCTTAACTAAGACTTTGCACTCGCCGGCGCGCTTTACGCAAGTGGCAAAGCCGGTGTGCCTGTGTACATCCTGTGCAGTCGAGGAAGGAATTGTGGAGGCCTGAGGAAATAGCGCCCACCGGAAACCTGTATTCATCTCAAAAACCCTGTTCGGTCGGCTGACAGGGGCTCAAGGATCGCCCACTTCCGGCGGCACCCGGCCCTACCACGGCTGCGGTGACCCAGACTCGGCATCCCGCGCGGATTTCCACAGTTGACATTCTCTTCAGACGGTAGCTAAATAAGGCCGTCGGGTTTCCCCACTCAGCGAGTGTCCATTCTTTCCTCCCCTGTGCGCGCTGGGGGACTAACGAAACCTGCCAGGAGAGACGATGAATAAAGCCGATCTCATTGACCGAATCTCAGCTAGCTGCCACATCAGTAAAGCCACGGCAGCCACGGCTATCGACACTGCTGTCGACAGCATCACTTCTGCTCTGAAAAAAGGGGATCGAGTAGCGTTGATTGGTTTTGGCACGTTCTCCGTCTCGCAGAGAAAAGCCCGCAACGGGCGTAATCCGCAGACCGGCGCCACCATCAAGATCGCTGCCCGCAAAGTCGCCAAGTTTTCATCCGGAGCCGAACTCAAGAAAGCGGTCAACCGCGGTAAGTAGGCCCACAGGTCAAATCGAAAACGGCAGGAGGTCGGTCCTGCCGTTTTTTCTTTGCACCGTGTGGGTCGGACACTCTGTCCGACGCCGTTGACTTTGACTTCAGCCGTTGACGTTGCCCCGAACAAATGAAGACTAAAGAACAAAGCAGGCGTGAACTGCCTGCCCTGAGCGAGTCGAAAGCAGTGTCCGACCCGTACTCCCCAGTTGCTGAATCCTCCACTAATCCTTTAGAATCTAATGTCTCGAATAAGTTTGGAGACCCCATGAAGGCAGCGATTCATCCCGCTTACAACGAAATACGCGTCATGTGCGCCTGCGGCAGCAGCTTTACCACTCGATCCACACATAAAGGCGACATCCACGTAGAAATCTGCTCGTCTTGCCATCCTTTCTTCACCGGCAAGCAGAAGCTTATGGATACCGCCGGCCGGGTAGAGCGCTTCCGCCGCAAGTATGCCAAGGCGGAGCCGGTCAAGAAGTAACGTCGCCCACAGATGCGTACGGATTTTCCAAGCCCCTGCTCCGGCGGGGGCTTCGTTTTGAGGGAAATAGGAAACTACAGGTGCCCCATCCTAATTTCGCGCTCTTGTGCGAAATTAGGGTGGGGATTTTGGACCTTCCCAACGATTGTTTAGTTAGGAACTGTAGTTCGCCACAACTCGCACCACTCTCCCGCTGGCCGACACTTCCATGAATTCCGCCGTTCGTGCTCCCTTTTGATTGGTGTAGTAGAGCACCATGCTATTGATGCCCCAGAGCACGTCCTCAAGATGAAACTGGAGTTCCGGATAGGCTTCCAGCCCGCGCTGGAAGTAAGCTCTCAAGTCTGCCTTCCCCGCCACCCTGCCGTCCGGCGTCCCCAAAAGACGGGCGGCCACGGGCGAGATCAACTCGACTGCATCCTCATAGTGGGTCATGATCAGGTCCAGATCATGAGCGTTCCACGCCGCAACCCAATGATTGGCCAGACTCCAGGCTTCGTCCCTCGTCACTACGGATCCCTCCGCTCAATGCTTCGCCCAGGCCCACCCGGTGATGAGCCACCCCGTCGCGCTCTTTTTCAGGGAGAGCGTAATGATCGAGCCGACTTCGCTCATCGGCTTCCCCTTCTGCTTGAACGTATAGTTCGCCGGCACGACGACATAGGCATAGTCGGAGCTGATATCCACGTGCCACGCCTCGCCCACCGTCACCACTCCATCGGTAATACCGTTCTTCCTGGCATCGGCGTCAAAGTCCCTCAACCACTTCGCGCAGGCCCCGGCGCCATGCCACTCGTGCGGCGGAAATTCGTCGAGGATGGATGTCTCATCCGCACAAGCCGCCACCGCCATCTTCGTATCGCCCTTGTTGAAGCCATCCACAAACTGATTGATCGAGGCAAGCACCGCGGTCTGTGCCGATCCCGGAGTCTGCGCCATTGAGAACGTGGCCAACACAGCCAGTGAGAGTGCAATAAGCATTCTGTGCATAGGCCAAGAGTATAGCGGCATCGAGGATGAGGCGGAGGATGAAACGGCGGGGCCGGGTGCCCCATCCTAATTTCGCGCTCTTTGCGAAATTAGAGTGGGGGATTTTGATCTCGAAGCATCAAACTCCCCAAATACTGTCATCCCGACCGAAGCGAAGCGCAGCGAGCGAAGTGGAGAGACCTGCTGTTGTCTGACAGCCGGGTGCCCCATCCTGATTTCGCGCCTTTTGCGAAATTAGGGTGGGGATTTTGATCTCGAAGCATCAAACTTCCCAAATACTGTCATCCCGACCGAAGCGAAGCGCAGCAAGCGAAGTGGAGGGACCTGCTGTTGTCTGACAACCGGGTGCCCCATCCTGATTTCGCGCCTTTTGCGAAATTAGAGTGGGTATTTTGACCTCAAAGCTCCAGACCTCCCAACCACTGTCATCCCGGGCGAAGTCGAGAGCCTGCCCTGAGCAAACTCCGAGTGCCAACGAGGGGGGAGTCGAAAGGGAACCTGCTGTTGCCTGATAACCCAGCGGTTCAAGAAAGCTTACCCGGCAGATACGCCGCCGCGCACCACAGCTTTCTTCTTCTCCGCCCCCCGCAACAAATTCCACCCTTCCATATACTGCGCGAACTTATGCCCCTTCCTCGGCGTAAGGTTCAACGACAAATTCCCCTCCACCACATCAAACGGGATGATGTACCAGACATCCACCGGCACCAGGTACACCGCAAAGAAATCCACTTTCCCCCGCGCATAGCGCTCATGCTTCGGCCCGGTAATATTGGATGTGTACGATCCCTTGCGGCAAAACGTCGTTGACTTCACCTGTATCCGCAGAAACCTCCCATTCTGTTCCACCCCAACGTCATAACTGGCCGAATCCCCATGCGGACGCGACACATTCAACCCCCGGTCCGCCGCCCGCGCCATAAAACAAAGTTCCGCCCACTCGCCGCGTTCTTTACGAGTCCTCTTCGAGCCCATGTCTTCTCTCACGCCCACTCCTTCGCATCCGAAATGCACTCCCAAATAAAAAACGCGGCCCCCATGGGCCGCGCATATTCGATGCCTTAATTCAATCTTATCAACCCAACACCCGGAAATGGGACACCCCACCCCGCTTTATATCTCCCACCATTCCCTCACGATACCGTCATTCCGGTAATTTCTCCCTATTGACAACCCCAGCCCAACCACCACAAGCCGGCGGATTGTGACCTTCAAGATTCAGACCTCCCCAACCTCTCTCATCCCGAGCGAAGTCGAGAGCCTGACCTGAGCGAACTCCGAATGCCAACGAGGGAGAGTCGAGCGGGGACCTTGTGTTCTCTCGCACCGTCACAGGTCCGCATAGAGCCACTCGCCCAGTGCTTCAATAGATGCTGCAACCCGGAGAACTCCCAAAACATTGTTAGAATGTGCTAGATGACACCCGCCGAATCCACAAGGGGAACGATCAAACGCCTTCTTGATTTGGATCAACTGAGGGCCTGTCGTGAGTCCTCCCTGAAAATTCGGGAGGAGTTGGACAACCTCCTCTCAAAAGAGATCGGCAAATACACCACTGAAGACACTAGCTTGGTCGTGTTCGGTTCGCTTGCGCGAGGGGAATGGACCTCCAAAAGCGATCTCGATTGGACGTACTTGATCGACGGTGAGGCCAACTCCGATCATCTGAGAATTAGCCAGGAGATTCAAAGGCTATTCAGAGAGAAAGAGTACGAAGAACCTGGGCCGACAGGAACCTTTGGAAACATGGCTTTTAGTCATGACGTCATCCACCAGATCGGCGGCCAAAATGACTCGAACAGGAACACGACTCAGCGGATATTACTCTTGCTCGAATCGTGTCCTATAGGCAGGCGAACAGAGGCATACGAGCGGGTCGTGCGTGGTGTGATCAACCGCTACCTCGAAGAAGATGTACACCCGTTGACTCGCGACTCCAAAGCGTATCGCGTACCTCGCTTCCTCTTGAACGACATTGTCCGTTTTTGGAGAACGATGGCGGTAGACTTTGCCAGCAAGCAAAGGGACCGAGCAGGTGAGGGCTGGGGATTGCGCAACGCGAAGCTAAGGATGTCAAGAAAATTGATCTTTGCCTCGGGTCTCTTAGTCTGCTTCAGTTCGAATTTGGATTCAGATCTGCAGAACCAGATTTCCACCGACGAGAATGATATAAGGTTGAATCTCATCAACCACATTCGAAATCATGTGAGACTGAGTCCTTTGGAAATCCTGGCGAAGTCAATGGAACAATACGAAGTTCCAGAACTGGTCGCGAAAGAGCTATTTGAAGCCTACGGCTCGTTTCTGTCGCTTCTGGATGATGAGAAGTCGCGCAAAGCGCTCAAGACGCTTCGTGCGGCCGACTCTCGGACTGACCCGACATTTCAGCAGGTGAGAAAAGTCAGCGGCTCCTTTGAGAGAGCGCTGGATCACCTCTTTTTCGAAAATCCACTTATTGCGCCGCTCACGCGAAAGTACGGGATCTTTTAATGAGACAAATCGGTTTTTCTACGGGCGCACTCGCACGAGGAGACTTTCGGCGAGCTCTGGAGATGTTGGCAGGCAAGAACGTCTCTGCCGTAGAGCTCTCAGCATTGCGGCAGGACGAACTCGCTCCGCTCGTCGAACAACTTGATCGGCTGGATTTAAGTCAATTTGAGTACGTCTCATTTCATGCACCTAGTTCGATGGAACCCGCTTTTGAAACTATCGCTCTCGGGCTTCTCGAACAGGTTGCGCGACGAGGGTGGCCAATCATCGTCCATCCGGATGCTGTCCATTCACTAGAAGAGTGGGCCCGCCTCGGAGATCGGCTCTGCATAGAAAATATGGACAAGAGGAAGCCGACCGGACAGACGGCCGACGACCTATCTGAAATCTTCAAGCATCTGCCGAGTGCATCTTTTTGCTTCGATATCGGTCACGCTCGCCAAGTTGACCCTACGATGAGTGAAGCCTGCAGTATTCTGCAGCGTTTTAATGGAAAGATTCAGCAGGTTCACGTAAGCGAAGTAAACACGCAGAGCAAGCACGACGCCCTGAGTCTCGAATCAATTCTCGCGTTTCAGAAAGTGGCGCACTTGATCCCACAGGATGTCCCGGTGATCTTGGAGAGTAGGGTCGTCGAGTCAGAGATTGAGCAAGAGATCCAGAATGCCGTTACCGCTCTGAGCGCGAGAGACATGGTCGTTCTAGCAGGTGACTAGGCCACCCGCCTTGTATCGTCACCCGCACGAATAGATTGTGCGCCTTATGCAAACGTAGTTTTTTGTGACGGCGGTCCCGCACCCACCCTTTCGCACAGAACGCGAAAGGATGGCCACCCGCCTACTTACCTCCGACAATTCGGATCTCCTGCCCTAGTTCGTGCCGAACCTTTCCCAATGTCTCGTGCACTTCCTTTGCCGCCCGGTAATGCCATGCGGCGATTGCTATAGCCATCCCCAGAAGTACAAGGCCTGTGCAGAGCGGCAACCCCAGCCAAAGTAGCCATAGAAGACCCACGCCCGCCACGCTTGAACCCAGCAAGATTCCAAGCTGAAACTTCAGACGCAGAACAAGGGTACGCAAGTATCCGCGCCCGATTGGGTCACAAACAAATGCCGTTCTCAAATATGCATACCATTCATTGTCGAACTTATCGTCCGAGCGCTTATTAGCCGCATTGTCGAACCTAATCTCAATTTTGGCCCCTAAGTCCTCAAGGATTATGCCGGTCGCGGTCACCGCCAAGAAAAGAATGATGTAGCTCTCAGCTGAGTGCGTTGCAATCGACACCCGTAGTTTGGGGAATCGCAAACACAGAGCCACCAGCCAACTGCTGGTGGCTAATCCTCCCGGTATGAGAAGCGTGACAAGTGGGCGAAATACCTCGGACTGAAATGCGGCAAAGAAATTCATGCCACCCCTCAGGAGTGCAGCGTAATGCAGAGTTGATACCGGTTGAAGTGGCGTAAGAGGTTCGGAGGTTAGGCGCGGCCGGGGACCTGTGCAAAGAACTGCGTTGACGATAATCCGGTGACGGACGGAAGGTACCCGATTTATTCCGTTCAATTATGAGGTCCAGGAAACCCGGTAACGACCCGTCTGTATCGAGGCCGGCCGGTCAACCCTAACTCATACTTCGTGGACCGGGGCTTACACCCGTTTCCCGCAAATGGATGTCTGGCCAAGCTGCTGCTTTGGCCACTCTGCAGGATCGCAGGCCGTTCGCTAACTTGACCCCCACACACCCGCTTCGAGAGTCTAATCCTCTAAGGGACCGGAGACCTCCGTCTCCTCTTGACTTTTACTTATCATGGATGTCCCCGAGTTTCCCGAGCGAAGTCGAGGGACCCGCATCGTCACTGGCTCGAATAGGGATCGTGCGTCGAATGCAAACGCAGTCGTCCGTGACGGCATTCCCGCACCCACCCTTTCGCAAAGAAAGCGAAAGGATGCCAGCCGCCCGTCGGATGAGCTACCCCCCCCCCCGCATGAACTCGCAATAAGATGAGCGCACCGAGGCTGATCAGTCCCAAGGCCCAAAACCAATGCTGTAGAGTCATGAAATATCCAAGAGGAATTTTGAAATAGAGATGTTTTGTTGTCGCCAAACCGTAAATTGGCAATTCGTATATGTCAAACTCTCGCGAACGCCTAGTTTCTTCAGACATGTTGATGCGCAGTGCCATGGACGGAAGGGACGACAAGACCCAAGCACTGCAGAATAGAGCCAAACCCAAGAAAACGAGGGCAGCTACGGAGAAAACGTAATTATGACTTATGACTTAGGAAAGGCACTGGCGCATGTTTCTCGTCCATAACAAGAAATGCGAGGGCGCCAAGTCCTGCCGTCTGGATCCCGGACATCCACTTCGCCCAATCTCCCACGTGGTCTAGCGCCAGCTTTGCACCAACCTTCGTTGTCGCGAGTCCGTTCTTAAAGCGGAAAACGGATAGGACACACACAGCAAGTGCGCACGCTGGAACTAAATACAATTGCCAAATCATAATTAACCTCCGCGCTGAACAGGAACTGGCACTGCGGAGATGTGGGTCACCCGCCAGGTAACGACCCGTCTGTATGAATGCATAAGTGAAATGAAGAAGGGTTCTCCGAGCGGCTACGATGCTGAGACCGGCGAGGAAAGCGCCGGCTCAGAAAGCTCACCAGGAGAACCCCATGAATGCCCTTCACTATATCGGATTCGACGTACACAAGAAAACCATCAGTTTTTGTGTCAAAACTGCCGCGGGCGAGATTGTGGAAGAAGGCAGCCTGTTGGCGCAACGCGCGGTCTTGCGGCGATGGGCTTCGGCACGGCCGCAACCCTGGCGGGGAGCGCTGGAGGCGACCCTGTTCAGCAACTGGATCTACGACACGCTACAGCCCTACGGCGAGCAGTTGGAGATGGCGCATCCCGCCAAGATGAAAGCCATCAGCGCGGGCAAAAAGAAAAGCGATACCATCGACGCCCGCACCATTGCCGACCTGGTGCGCTGCAACCTTTTACCGGCCTGCTATGTGGCCGCGCCGCAGATTCGCGAACTGCGCCGGTTGCTGCGCTATCGCAGCCTGGTGGTGAGCGAAGCGGTGCGCATGAAGAACAAGATGGCCGGGCTGCTGATGGAAACCGGCGCCCTCACGTGAAAGAGAAATTGCACCGCAAGAAATACTTTGCCAGCCTGCTGGAAGAACTCGAAGAGGTGCCGGAGTCGGTAATCGATCTGCTGCGCTTGAGCCGCGGCGCGCTGGAAATGTTCGAGAGCACGCAGAAGCGGCTGGTCCGCGAGTTGCTCGCCGATCCCGAACTGGCCGAACGCGTCGAGCGGTTGATGACGATTCCCGCCGTCGGAGAAATTACCGCTCTGACCTGGGCCCTGGAGGTCGGCGATCCGCAGCGCTTCCGTTCCAGCTCCGATGCCATGAGCTATTGCGGACTGACCGCTGCCTTGAATCTTCGGCGGGCAAACAGCAACGCGGACCGATCTCCAAACAGCGCAATCGCTGGCTGCAAACCACACTGATCGAGGCCGCCAAACTGGCCCCGCGCTGGAATCCGCAGCTGGCCGCGCTGCAGGCCCGCGAGTTGGAGCGCGGACATCGCAACCGCGCCACTCTGGCAGTGGCGCGCAAACTCGTCGCCTATCTGCTGGCCGTCGACAAGAGTGGTCAGCCCTTCCAAGTGCGCGCCCCCTCGGAAGTGCCGACACAAAAAGCTGCCTGAGAAGTAGAACCTTCGAACCCAGCGGCGATCCACCGGCCGTTCCTCGCCACCTCGGGGACTGGGCAGAGGAGTCACCACTCCCGATGCTCCTTACCGTCTGTATCGAGGCCGGCCGGTCAACCCTAACTCATACTTCGTGGACCGGGCTTACACCCGTTTCCCGCAAATGGATGTCTGGCCAAGCTGCTGCTTTGGCCACTCTGCAGGATCGCAGGCCGTTCGCTAACTTGACCGCCTCACACCCGCTTCGAGAGTCTAATCCTCTAAGGGACCGGAGACCTCCGTCTCCTCTTGACTTTTACTTATCATGGATGTCCCGAGTTTCTTAGATTATCGTGACAGACTGGACAGAGGTGTCGATGTGAACGACACGTTTTTTCTGCTCCTGTGCGAAACTCACGATATCTGCCGTCCCCCCCAACCCACGTGCGGCCAAGCCATCCCAGACAGCGATCAGTATGTTCGACCTATTCACGACCTCCTTGCCTGCTTCGTAAAATGCGACTTCTGATGGCCGGTCGAAATCAAGAGAAACTACCTCTCTTGCTCGCGACAGTAGAGAAAAGTATTCGTCTCGATCTTCCGCTCTGAAAGTCATCTCGTATCCTCTACAGGGAACGATCACCTTGAAAGGGAGGCCCAGTCGGAGCAATAGATTAGCGTAAAGTTGATCCGCGCCGATTGCGAGCGACATGCAACCCTCGGTCACGCCCTCGGTTGCCAGGGTGGTCAAGAGTTGTCGCTCAACCCATTCGACAATCTGCTCGTTGCCGATTTTCTGGTGACCGCTTAGTCCAGCAATCACAGTCTTCCAGTGTTCGCCAAGGACCAGTAAAACTGGCCGAGCGGCGTCAGCTTACATGATTTGCGGTTCATCGCGGCGAAATAAAGGTGCTCTTCCCCGACGGGCACGACTAATCGAGCCGCACGGAACTTTTGCAGATGTGCGAATACCCTCTCATTTTCGGGATGATCCGGTTCTGCTTCCGGCTCAAAGGATGGGTCCAACGGAAACTCATAATCTGCGGTTGTAAAATACTTCGGTAAAAGCCGCAAGAGTTCAAGTGGGACGATGGGACGGCAATTCCGCAGTGGAATTAATTGAGAAACGACGGCCTTAAACAGTGGTCGCTGCTCCCAGGCACCCAGTGCCTGGTCCACATACGCATAGACGCTCGCAACAGTAACCTTTCCTATCACGTCCGACGCGCCACCCTCTAACGCAGCACGAAGCAAGGACGTGAACAAGCCTTGGCCTCTTATTTCGACAGAGACTTGTGAACCGCGGCTGGCAGTTAACAGGCATACCCCCTCGCGCAAGACGGTTCGATCAGCAAGGGCGGGTGCCTGCCCAGTGCTCCACTGAAACAACAATCCAGAAGTATTACTACCTCACGAGCTGGCGACTTTATTGCGCGTCCGATAACGAAGTCCATTGGCACACCCTCGTCGTATTGTTTTGCATCCTGCGTGACGAGGTAACCGCCAAAGTCGTTCGCAAAACCATGCCCAGAAAAGTACAATAAGGCGACATCTGACTCATCTCGGAAGAGGTCATCGATCTTCCCTCGCAAAATGTCCCGGTTTATATCAAAAGGTGGCGAAGTCAACGATTGGCAGTCAAAGTTGGGCGAGCCGTCTTCGTGAGTCTTCAGCAACCGCGACATGTCATTGGCATCGTTGACGCAGCCCCGTAGAGGGGAGTGCGAATATTCGTCAATGCCGACTACTAGCGCTCTTCTCATCATGTTCTCCTACTTGTTCTTACCTTCGCCCATCATCTGTTTTACAGCCGCGGCGATGCCGTCCCAAGTCCAGCTGATAACTCTGTTTCTGTTGAGTCCAGGCGGGAGCGACGTCGAAGAGTCTGCACCGTCAACGTAGACTCCAAAAAATGGGACATTTTGTTCTTTTGCGAAGGTAATCTCCTTAATGACGCCCGTTGCCCACCAAGTACTCTTTCCAACGAGCACAACCATGAGATTGCATTTGTTGATTTTTTCTTTAAGAGCGGCTTCCCACTTGCTCTGTGCCAACTCCTCCTTAGACGACCAATCCTGAATACTGAACGGAGTCTTCGAATGCTTGCTCTGTCCAGCAAAAAGCACCCGCTGATCGCTGTCGTGATCGAAATCAAAACTGATAAACGCCCGGGGATCCGCCATTGGAACCTCCAAGAAGTAGAAAAGGGGCCACGGCCTAGCCGTGACCCCCTCACAGTCGTTGTCTTTTTACTCTTACGTCCGGAGGAATGCTAGCCACTTTCGTGCCAGCAATCCCCCACGATCGAGCTCCTAGCTGCACCCGCTCGTGCTCCCGCAGCTTCCGCAGCGGTAGCAGCTTCCATTGCGCGTCATGATGGATCCGCAGAAGCTGCAGGTGTGGCGCGGGCGCCCTCGCCCGCGTGTCGGAAGCGCCTATCACTGTCCCCGCAGCACCGCTCGCTCCGCCGCTTGTGGCAGCTTTATGGGAATGAAATACTCTTCCGGATACAAATAGTCTTCCCCGGATTCGTCGATCACCCGAAACTGGTGGCTCCTGGAAGCTTGCTCGTCAGCGAGAGCCTGATAAACCTTCCGTAACTCCAGGGAGGCGGGGTAGTCCTTGTTCAACACGCAAAGGACAAACCGAGCTTCTCCCCCTCGAGGGACAGTCTTCGGATTACCCGATAATCCTTTTGATTTTGTGCTCTTTCGCGCCAATCCCATGAGCTTCGTACCAGTGAACCTCGGCCTGGCAAATCTTACCATCTGAAAACTCGACGCTTGCGATACCTTTCAACTTCTTCCAGCGTGCTTTCCCATAGAACTTCCATAGCCGCTTGCGCTCTCGGATGGCCGGCCGCTGGCAATGACCTCGACGTCCCTAATCTTGCCGACGATCTTGAAATGCATCAGCCAGCACCGCGAAATCCTGCGAAGCTTCGCTCAGCCTGGATGGGTCAGAGACCCGTCCCCACGACGAGCCTCTTAACTGCAGCCGCTCGTACTC
>CAVOVU010000001.1:0-257553 GCA_963699935.1 Terriglobia bacterium | reverse complement strand
GATATACGGGAACGGCCACGCGCGAAGCCTGGCTGGGCGCGGCCGGCGTCAGGCCGAATTCCTCGTACCGTGCCTCCACTTCTGGCCAATCGATTTCCAGGCCCACGAACTGCCGCGGCACGCCCTGTTTCTGCTGCTTCACCAGGGCGGCCTTGCCGATGAAATTTTCTTTCTCCAGGTGGACCATCTTCCCAAAGCCCAGTTCGTAGGGCGAATATTTCTGCGACTCGATCAGCGCCTTCTTTGCGCTGGTGTAGTCCACTTCGATCAGCAGCAACCCGGCTTCGACCCGGGCCACGTCCAGCGCCAGCATTCCGGCGGCGTGGATGTCGAACTGCTTGCCCTTTTCCATCACCGCGTCCCAGACTTTCACCGCATCACTCCACGGGACCCAGATTTCATAGCCCAGATCGCCGGTGTATCCGGTGCGCGAGATGTCCACGTAAACGTTGCCGATCTTGCCCCGCGTCATGCGAAAGTATTTGAGATTGGCGATGTCCGCGGCTTCCGCAACTGCCTTCAACAGCTTGCCGGAGGTGGGCCCCTGCAAGGCCAGCGCGGCCAGTTGCTCCGAAATATCTTCGACCTGCACGTCCATGTTCAAACCGTTTTGCCGGAACCAGCGCAGGCTGGGATCGGCGGCGGTCCAGCGATATTTGTTCTCTTCCAGGCGCGTGATGGTGCCGTCGTCGATCACGTTTCCCTGCTCGTCGCACCAGCAGCAATAAATAACCTGTCCCACCCTCACCTTGGTGATATCGCGGGTGATGATGCGGTTCACCAGCTTGGTGGCGTCCTTGCCCGTGATCAGATACTTGTAGAGCGGCGAAATATCGATGAGGGCGGCCGCGTTGCGGATCGCGTTGTACTCGTGCTCGTGATGCACTTCATACACGCTGACCGCGTAGTAGCCCGACCACTCGCGGTAGTTCAGGCTCTGGCAAAGCGGAAAAGTTCTATCGTGAAATGCGGTTCCGACTGGCAAAAGGCAGCTCCTTCGATCTCCGTGTCCTCCGTGTCCTCCGTGGTTATGAAAAACTTTAAACCACGGAGGACACTAAGGACACGGAGGAATGCTCGTGCTGGATTATATGCAGTCCTGATCGTTCCCAGCAATTCCTTGCACTTGACTCTCAGTCAGGCTGGCATTTTGTGCAGACAAAGGGTACGCTTCCCGATACAATCAATTTCGCCTTCACAGGGCACGATGATGCAGTCGTCCTCTAACGCGATGTTGAGCTGGGCCGTACTCAAAAGCGGTCTCTGACCTCCATCCTTACCTTACCTTTCCGTGGACGGGAATTCGCGATGCACTCAGCTCCCGGCCATACCTGTTAAAATCCCTGCGAATTGAAATCAGCGCCCGGCGCTAAAGGTTTAAATGGCTTCCAGCGGCAATTCGAAATATGACGCAATCATCATCGGCGGAGGCCACAACGGCCTCACCACTGCCGCCTATCTGGCGCGCGCGGGGAAGAAAGTTCTGGTGCTGGAGCGCCGCCACGTGCTCGGAGGCGCCGCCGTCACCGAAGAAGTCTTTCCCGGATTCAAGTTCTCGGTGTGCTCCTACGTGGTCTCGCTGCTGCGCCCGGAGATCATTCGCGATCTCGACCTGCCCCGCCATGGCCTGGAAATCCTGCCGCTCGACGGAACGTTCACTCCCATGCCGAGCGGCGACTATCTGTGGCGGGTGAACGATCACGGCAAAACTCATCGCGAGATCGCGCGGCATTCGAAAGTTGACGCCGAAGCTTACGACGAATTCGGTAAGGCGATGCAGGCCATGTGCCGCTTCGTGAAACCGATCCTGAGCATGGTTCCGCCTGATCCGGCAACCCTGAATCCGAAAGAACTGATGAAGCTGCTGTTCATCGGCCGCCGCTTTCAGGGCATGACCAGCGAGGACAAGTACAACCAGGTGCAGTTGATGACCATGAGCGCCATCGACTTCCTGGACCAGTGGTTTGAAACCGATGTGCTCAAGGCCACGATGTCAGCCTCGGGCATTATCGGAACTTTCCTCGGCGTGCGTTCGCCGGGTACGGCCTACGTTCTGCTGCATCACTACATGGGAGAAATTGACGGCGCCTTCCGTTCCTGGGGATTTGCCCGCGGCGGCACGGGCGCGATTTCGAACGCCATCGCCGATGCCGCCCGCGAAGCCGGAGCCGAAATCCGCACCAAGGCTCGCGATCGCGCAGATCATCGTGAAGAACGGCAAAGCCAAGGGCGTCGTACTCGCCGACGGCGACGAAATTTATGCCGACATCATCTCGTCGAGCGTCGATCCCCGGCTGACCTTCACGAAATTTCTCGAGGCCGGCACGCTGCCGGCGGAATTTCTGGAAGACGTGAACCGCTACAAGTATCGCGGCTCTTCCGGCAAGGTGAACCTGGCGCTCGATGCGCTGCCCGAACTTCAAAGCGATACCCGGACCGGGCGCGCATCTGCGGGGCGCGATTTCCATTTCTCCCAGCGTGGAATACATGGAGCGCGCTTACGACGACGCCAAGTACGGCAACTTCTCCCGCCGTCCTTACATTGACATGGTGATTCCCACGCTGACCGATCCGTCGGTCGCGCCGCCGGGCAAACACATCATGTCCTGCTTCGTGCAGTACGCGCCCTACAAGCTGCGCCCCGGCCTTAACTGGGACGACCAGAAAGAAGCGTTCGGCGACAACGTGATCAACACCATTGCCGAGTACGCGCCCAATATCAAGGACATCATCCTGCATCGCCAGGTGGTCACGCCGCTCGATCTGGAACGCGAGTTCGGCTTGAGCGAAGGCAACATCTTCCAGGGCGAACTTTCCCTGGAACAGCTTTTCTTCCTGCGTCCGGTGCCGGGCTGGGCGCAATTCCGCACTCCGATCAAGAACCTGTACATGTGCGGGTCCGCCACCCATCCCGGAGGCGGGATCATGGGCGGTCCGGGCAGGCTGGCGGCCCTCGAAATTCTGAAAGACTTCAAGGGGGCGGCCTAAGCATGTCTCGAAAAGCGAACGTGCCCGGGCAGCGCGACGTCGTCATCATCGGCGGCGGCCACAACGGGCTGGTCACCGCCTTCTACCTGGCTAAAGCCGGATACAAGCCGCTGGTGCTGGAGCGCCGCGCTCAACCCGGCGGCGCCGCCATCACCGAAGAATTCCATCCCGGCTTCCGCTGCTCCACTCTGGCGCACTCGGCGGGACCGCTGCGGCGCGACATTGTCCGCGCCATGCAACTGGAGAAGCACGGGCTGAACATGATCAAGACGGACGTTGCGGTGACCGCATTGTCACCCGACGGCCGTGCCCTGGTTCTTTACCACGACACCGAAAAAGCCGCCCAGGAAATCGCGGATTTCTCGCAGAAGGATGCAACGAAGTATCCGCAGTTCCAGTCGTCGCTCGCCAAAATGGGCCGCGTCATTGGCAAGGCGCTCACCCTGGCCCCGCCCGACATCGACAATCCCAGTTCAGGCGATCTGTGGGGAATGCTCAATACCGGCCGCGCCCTGCGCAAACTGGGCCGGCGCGACATGTACCGCCTGCTGCGCTGGGGGCCGATGGCGGTGGCTGATCTGGTAGCGGAATATTTCGAGACCGAACTGCTGCGCGCCACCATCGCCGCGCGCGGAATTTTCGGGACGTTCCTGGGCCCCTGGTCCGCAGGCAGCAGCCTGGTGCTGCTCATACGCGCCGCCGGCGACGAACACGCCGCGGGTACTTCCTGGTTCGCCAGTGGAGGGATGGGCGCGGTCACGCAAGCCATGGCTGCCGCCGCCCAGCAGGCCGGTGCCGAGATTCGCAACGGCGCCGAAGTCATCGAAGTCCGGGTGAAGGACGGCATCGCCAGCGGGGTCGTGCTCTCGAATGGCGAAGAAATTACAGCCGGAGCAGTGATCTCGAACGCGGACCCCAAACGCACGCTGCTGAAACTGGTTGATCCGGCACAGCTCTCGCCCGATTTCGTCATGAAGTTGCAGCACTATCGCATGCCGGGCACGGTCGCCAAGGTAAATCTGGCGCTGGCCGGGCTTCCAAAATTCACCGCGCTCGCGGGCGAAAACCATGATCGCGCACTGAGCAGCCGCATTCACATCGGACCGGAAATCGACTATCTCGAGCGCGCCTTCGATGAATCCAAGTACGGAAATTTTTCCCGGCAGCCGTACCTCGAAGTCGCGATTCCATCGCTCACCGATCCCTCGCTCGCGCCCGAGGGCAAGCATGTGATGTCGATCTACATGCAATACGCTCCCTACAAGTTGAAAGGCAGCGACTGGGAAAAACAGCGCGTGCCGCTCGGCGACACCGTGGTCAAGACCCTGGCGCAATATGCGCCCAATCTGCCCTCGCTGATCCTGAGCCACCAGATCATCACTCCGCAGGACCTGGAAGAAACCTACGGCCTCACCGGCGGGCACATCTTCCACGGTGAACTTTCGCTGGACCAGTTCTTTACCATGCGTCCGCTGCTGGATTGGGCCCGCTATCGCACGCCGATTCAGAATCTCTACCTGTGCGGCTCCGGCACCCATCCCGGCGCGGGATTGACCGGCGGCTCGGGAGCCAACGCAGCCCGCGAAATATTAAAAGACCTCAAGAAATAACGGGTGTCATCCTGAGCGCAGCTCTGTCCATTCGCTCCGCGAATGGACAGACGAAGTCGAAGGACCCCTACCTTGGGAAGTCCGCGGGTTGCAGTTCTCGAACCGGTGCGTTCACCGGAAAGTCACTTCTACCCTGGCCACGCGCTGCTATAGGGGTCCTTCGACTCACCTGCTCCTTCGCAAGCGAAGGAGCGAGATCGCTCAGGATGACACTACAGCCACAAAACTTTAGCTCTTACCATCCTCCATTGTGACTTTAGTGCCATCCCTTTGGGAAAACGATTGTGCGGGACGCCTGCATTAGGTTTTACTAATCCAAACCTGTGTTCACAGCATTCCGCAGGCTCAGATCAGCGGGAGTGAAAGTGTGGTAGAGGATCCTAAATGGGAGCTGGCCATCCTGGCCACGGTGCAGGGCTTCTATGAGAAGCTCCTGCAGGATTCCATTGGGGGCGAAGTCCCGGTTCCGGCAGGCCTGGAGGCCATTTCGCTGCAGGAGGGCGATGGCGAAGTGCATGCCACGCTCGAGCGCATGCGGCGCTGGTTGCGCCTGCTCGATCAGGCCATTACGCCCGCCATGCTGCGACGGGCGTTCACTGCGGAAACCGACCCCGAGATCGCGGAAGCCGTCCTGCGCTATTTCACCCGTAAGAAAGATACTGACGACGTAAATCGCGACAAGACTGACCTGGTGGCCACATTTCTCTATCGCCATCCGCGCGTGCCCGGACAATGGGAGCGCCGCGGCTACGGGCTCGATGGTTCGCTGCCGCTCTCGCCCTTCGAGATTGCCCTGATCGAAATCCTGGCCGACAGCGATGTCCCCTCGTTGCCCGAGGAGCATGTGCAAATGCTGCGGCGCTTCGATCCTCTGCAGGAGCAGGCCCAGAACTGCCACGACCTGAACTCGCTGCTCGAGTCGGAAATCATCCCCCGGGTGCGGGAGCTCAAACAATCTCTGGATTCGTCTTTCTACCATCCCGGGGTGCTGGCCACCATCGCGCCTTACAACGCGGCTTTTGGCAAGAAGTTTGACGAGTTCTTTCATGCCGCGGCCACCGAGATAAGAGAATTCGCCGCGGCCTTGCAGGAGCAGGGCGGCACGCATTCTGGGCAATGTGGAAGGCGTGGATGTCACCGTCGAGCACGTGGCCGGCCTGGAAGAGAGCGAATTGCTGAAAGTGGACTACAGCACCGCGCTGGAAAAATTTCGCCGTGTCTCCAAGCTGAAACAGGCGTTGGAACGGCGCCCGCCGATTCGCCGGACGTCATATCTTGCAGTGGTCCCCACGCCCGCGCCGGCCAAGAACTTCGCGCCCGGCCGCCAAGGCGCCGCCCGCGCGCGCCCTGCGGCCGGCGCTCGATGTGCGGGCCATGCGCTCCGCGGTCACGCCGCAACAGATTTCCACTGAAGAGACCAAGGTCCGTCAGGTCGAGGAATCCATACGGGTGTTTGTGCGTGTAGCCGACCCGAAATTTCGTCAGGTCGTACCCATGCGGTTTTTCAATCTCACGCTGACCCCGGCCGAAGCGGACGCCTGCAGCGCCGACTACCTGGAAGAAAAGAGCCCGCGCGGGAGCGTCGCCCGGGTCCTGGTGCGCATTGTGGCCGTGGTCGCCCGCATGACCACGGAAATGGAAGAACTCAGGCGGGCGGAAAACGCGCCATCGTTGTGGAAGCTGCACGCCGATTCCCTTCTGGCCCTGCTCGAAGTGGCTTCTGCCCTCTCGGAAAGCGCCGCCCGGGTGGCCAGGGAAGCCAGCGCCGCGGATAACAGAGCAGCCGGCGAGGCCATCAAAGTGTCGCTGCAGAGGCTCCGTCACCGCTGCGATCTGATCGGCGATACCCTGTCCCAGGCTGCGAGCCAGGCACAGACGGTGTGAATTTCGCAGCTTCCCGGCTGCGATTTATGGACAAGTATTACCCTCTCAGGCTCATTCCAGCATCCAAGTCCTGTCCATGCAACCGACGAAAAGATATTTCGAGTGGATCCTGGCGCTGATTCTGTTTGTCAGCTGCGGCTCGTCTTTTACGTCGGGCTATTCGGTGCTGACCCACGAGCAGGTCGTGGACCTGATGTGGAAGGACCACATCCAACCCCTGCTGCAGAAGCGCTTCCCGGACGCCACGGAGCAGGACCTGCAGAAGGCCCATGCCTACGCCTATGGCGGATGCGTGCTGCAGGACATGGGCTACTACCCGTTCGGCAACAGGTTCTTCAGCGATCTCGTCCACTACGTGCGCAGCGGCGACTTTGTGGAAGCGCTCCTGCGGGACTCTTCTGACCTCAACGAGTATGCTTTCGCGCTGGGCGCCCTCTCCCACTATGCCTCCGACAACAGCGGGCATCCCACCATCAATCGCGTGGTCGCCCTGGAATTTCCCAAGCTGCGAAAGAAATATGGCGACACCGTGACCTACGCGGATGATCCCAAGGCCCACATCCGGACTGAATTCGGTTTCGACATGGTGCAGGTGGCCAGGAACCGATATACCTCCGACCGCTATCACGACATGATCGGTTTCGAGGTTTCCAAACCACTCCTGGAGCGCGCCTTCTTTGAAACTTACGGCCTGAAGCTTGACGATGTTTTCGGCAGTGTCGATCTGGCGATCGGGAGTTACCGGCGCAGCATAAGCGCTCTGATCCCGGAAATGACCCGGGTGGCCCTGCTCTCGCGCCACGACGTAATCGTGAAAGAGACGCCCAACTTTAACAAGAAGAAATTTCTCTACCACCTTTCTCGCAGCAACTACGAGCATGAGTGGGGCACGGTGTATCGCAAGCCCGGAATCGGAAGCCGGATCCTCGCGTTCTTTCTCAAATTGATTCCCAAAGTCGGTCCCTTCAAGGCGGTCAACTTCAAAATTCCAACTCAACAAACCGAGGACATGTACATCAAGAGCGTGAACGAAACGGTCGAGAACTATACTCACTTGCTCAGCCAGGTACACGACCCAAAACTTGACCTGCCCAACCGCGACTGCGATACCGGACGCGAAACCCGCGCCGGAGAGTATGCCCTCACCGACAAAACCTATGCCAGCCTGATCGACAAACTGGCGGACAAGAACTCAGATCCACTCAGCCCGGCTCTTAGCGAAAACATATTTGAGTTTTACTCTGACCCGAATGCGCCGAATGCCGCCAGGAAGGATGCAACCGCCTGGCAAAAATTGCAGGATGAGCTGGAAAAACTGAAGCAGGCCGCCGCTGTGCCCACTCCCGAACCGCCGCCCGTCTTGAATCAGTAAACTACGCAAGAACACTTCCGGCTTGCCATCCGCGCACGGACTCAGGCACCTTATAGGCTCGCCGAACTCGAGGGGCGGCCGCAATGAGCACTGCCGACGACAAGTTTTACCAGGCCAGAATCACCCAGCGCAGGGACTTCGCGTCCGATCTGTGGATGATCCGGGTGCAGGCCAGCGGCGAATTCAAATTCGCGCCCGGCCAGTACGCCACCCTGGGAGTGCAGCGGGCGGAGAAGCGTTCGGAGCGCCCATATTCCATTGTGTCCTCCCCGTATGAAAGTGAAATCGAGTTTTTCTTTGAACTGGTGCCCCACGGCGAACTGACTCCCGACATTTACAAGCTGCAAGTCGGCGATGAAATGCTGATGCGAAAAGTTCCCAAGGGACGCTTCACCCTCGACACTAAAGGCGGCCGCACCAATCACCTGCTGGTTTCGACCGTCACCGGCATTGCGCCCTTCGTCAGCTACGTCCGCACCCTCTACAAAGACTGGAAGGAGGGCAGGTTTGCCGGCGAGCAGAAATTATTTCTGCTCAACGGTGCCAGCCGCTCCTGGGAATTCGGCTACCTCGACGAACTGCGGAAATTTGCTGCCGAAGTGCCGTGGCTGAAATACGTCCCCACCGTGAGCCGTCCCTGGGACGACCAGAAGTGGACGGGAGAAATCGGACGGGTCGATGACTTGATTCGCAAATACACCGACATGTGGGGACTCAACGGCGCGAACTCAGTCGGCTACCTGTGCGGCCACCCTCAGATGATCGAGCATGGCAAAGGCATGCTGCAGCGCATCGGCTTTGCCAAGGAAGTGTTGAAGGAAGAAATTTACTGGATCCCGGGCAAGGAAACTAAGACGGCGTAGGCTACTGAAAACCTGCCGCGACCACTCGGCTGAAGTTCTGTCCCCCGAAACCCTGCGCCCAACAGTAAACTCTCCCGGGGCGAATCACACTGGAATGATAGGCGCCATCGCAGGCGACATTATCGGCTCGGTACATGAGTTCCAGGCACAGAAGCGCACGGATTTCCCGCTCTTCGTCGCCGAAAGCCGATTCACCGATGACACCGTTCTTACCCTAGCGGTTGCCGATTGCCTGCTCACGGGCTCTTCCTATGTTGACAATTTCCATGAGTACACCCGGGCCTATCCCGACCGGTGTTACGGCGTCGGATTCTGGCACTGGGTAAAGGCGGGGTCGCGCCAGCCATACCAGAGCTGGGGGAACGGGTCCGCCATGCGAGTGAGTCCGGTCGCATTCGCATTCCAGACACTCGAAGAGGTGCTCAAGCAAGCGAAGGCGAGTGCCGACGTCACGCATAACCACCCGGAAGGCGTTCGCGGAGCCCAAGCCACGGCAACCGCCATATTCCTGGCGCGACAGGGTGAGTCAAAAAACAAAATCCGGAGCGCGATAGAAAAGCAGTTTGGTTACGATTTGAGCCGAACTGTCGCGAGCATCAGGCCAAGTTACTCGTTCAACGAGTCCTGCCAGGGGACCGTCCCCGAGGCGATTACAGCTTTTCTCGATTCCGCGGACTACGAAGAAGCAGTCAGGCTGGCAGTTTCTCTGGGCGGTGACGCCGATACTCTGGCGTGCATTGCAGGCGGGATCGCCGACGCATTTTACGGAGGCGTTCCGAGCCGCATCGCGATTCCAGCCTTGCGCCTGCTCGATGAGAAACTAAGGAATACCGTCACGCGCTTTTGCGACGCACATGGGATCGCGATGCCTTAGTGCATTTACGCCGTCTCCCGCTTCGCCACCGTCTCCAGGCCCCTGTCCGCAATCTCGATCTCCCGGATCCGGAATTTCTGGATCTTTCCCGTCACCGTCATGGGAAACTGCTCCACGAAGCGCACCGACTGTGGAATCTTGAAGTACGCGATTTTCCCCTCGCAAAATTTCCGTATCTCTTCTTCGGTTGAGCTTTCATCCCTCTTCAAGCGGATCCAGGCCACTACCACCTCTCCCAGGCGCTCATCCGGAATTCCCACTACCTGCGCCTCCGCCACCTTGGGATGGGTGTACAAGAACTCTTCCACCTCGCGGGGATAAACATTCTCGCCGCCGCGAATAATCATGTCCTTGGCCCGCCCGGTCAAGTGGATGTAGCCGTCTTCCCGCATCACACCCAGGTCTCCGGTGTGCAGCCAGCCTTCCGCGTCGATGGCGCGCGCCGTCGCCTCGGGTTCGTCGTCGTATCCCTTCATCACCATGTAGCCGCGCGCGCAAACCTCGCCTTGCTCGCCGGCGGGCACGGTCTCTCCATCAAGTACCGAGACAATTTTCATCTCGGTGCACGGCAATGCCTTTCCGATGGTCGAAACCCTGTGCTCCATGGGATCGTCCGGCTGCGACATGGTCACCACCGGCGCGCTCTCGGTCTGTCCATACCCGATGGTCAACTCGGCACAGCGCATCTCGCACATCACCCGCTTCATTATCTCCACCGGGCAGGGCGCCCCCGCCATCATCCCGGTCCGCAGGCTGGATAAGTCATAAGACTTGAAATCCGGCAATCCCAGCTCGGCGATGAACATGGCGGGCACGCCGTAAAGCGATGTCGCCCGCTCGGCCTGCACCGCCTGCAGTGTCGCCCGCGGATCGAAGGTCCAGTTGGGCAGAACCATGGCAGCGCCGCTGGCCAGCGCCGACATGGTCCCGATCACGCACCCGAAGCAGTGATACAAGGGCACTGGCACGCATATCCGGTCGCGTTCCGTGTAGCGCATGCCCCAGGCCAGCATCTTTCCGTTATTCACCTGGTTGCGATGGGTCAGCATCACTCCCTTGGGCTGGCCCGTGGTTCCCGAGGTGTATTGAATGTTGGCGACATCGGTCGGCTTCGCGGCTGAACTGAACTCGGCCGTCGCGGCCAGTAATTCATTCCACCGGCCGGTGCCGAAACAAATCGCGTGCTCCAGGCTCAGCTGTTTTCCCGACCGCGCCTCGTCCAGGATTTGCGCGTACTCCGCCCGGCTGTCCCGCTCCCACAGGAACAAAACTTTCATTCGCGACTTCTGCAGCGTGAAGGCCAATTCGTGGGTGCGATACGCCGGATTCACGTTGACCAGCACTGCACCCGCCCGCGCACATGCCAGGTGCACCAGCACCCACTCGACGCAGTTCGTGGACCACAATCCCACACGGTCGGCGGGCTGTACGCCCAGTGACACCAGGCCGCGCGCAAGGGCAGTAGCGGCGGCGTGCAGTTCGCGCCAGGTGTAGCGTTTCGATTGATGACAGGAAACCAGGGCCAGGCTGTCACCCCAGCGTTCGACGGCGCGATCGAGCACCTGCGCGATCGTCAGCTCCCACAATTCATCTTCGGGACCGCGCGAATAGCTCAGCATGACGCCTCGCAGAAGCAACAGGAAAAACCTGGCCGCCTAAGTTTCGGCGGGAGCAAAGAACACTAGCAGCTCAAGTTCCTCAGCGATATCGTAAAAGCGATGTTCCACCTGCGCCGCCACAAAAATCACGCTCCCCGGACTGATGGCCCGATCTTCCGGACCGGCTTTCATGCGCGCCCGCCCCCGTACTACGAAGTACATCTCGTCTTCCTGGTGAGGCTTCTGCAAGTCAGTGCCGCCCGCGGGTAAGGTATAAACTCCGGCGCTCATTGCCGGGACGCGGAGAAACTCCAGGTACGCCTTCCCGGCCCGCGCCCGCTCCTGCTCGATTTCATCAATCTGGAAAAAGCCCTCATCTCGCTTCATATTTTTCCCAATGTCATCCTGAGCGCAGCATGTCCGTTCGCTTGCGAACGGACATGCGGAGTCGAAGGACCCCTACCCCATATCTGCTCATTCCCCGAGCATTCGGCATTCGGTCAACCACACGCGAAAGAATATACAGCACGAAAGCGGGAAAAGCTTTTACCGCAAAGGACGCAAAGCAATGCCGCAAAGAACGCAAAGAAAATCTCTGCTGGACGTTTCCCGCCGCGCCGCCAGGTTTCTAAGATGAACCCATCTCTGTCATAATCTTTCTCCCATGGATCTCAAGCACCGCAGTCACGGCATCACGGACGGAC
Organism: Terriglobia bacterium; assembly: GCA_963699935.1. Taxonomy (GTDB): domain Bacteria; phylum Acidobacteriota; class Terriglobia; order Terriglobales; family Acidobacteriaceae; genus JAIQFF01. The sequence goes on along the minus strand of CAVOVU010000001.1, from coordinate 245,660 downwards.
GCGATCGCGCCCCGTCGCGCGCCATGTTCAAGGCAATCGGATTCACCGACAGCGATCTCAGCAAGCCGCTCATCGGCGTGGCCAACACCTGGATCGAAACCATGCCCTGCAACTTCCACCTGCGCCGGCTCTCGGCCAAAGTGAAGGAAGGCATCCGCGCCGCCGGCGGCACTCCCATGGAGTTCAATACCATCGCCATCAGCGACGGCGAGACCATGGGCACGGAAGGCATGCGCGCTTCGCTGGTCAGCCGCGAGCTTATCGCGGACTCCATCGAACTGGTCTGCCGGGGACAGATGTTCGATGCGGTGGTCTGCGTGGTGGGCTGCGACAAGACCATTCCCGCCGGGGCCATGGCCCTGGCGCGGTTGAATATTCCCGGCCTCGTGCTTTACGGCGGCACCATCGCGCCCGGCAGTTATCGCGGCAAAGACGTGACCATTCAGGATGTGTTCGAAGCCGTGGGCGCCAACGCCGCCGGAAAGATGACGGACGCCGAACTGCACGAACTGGAAGATGTTGCCTGCCCCGCCGCCGGCGCCTGCGGCGGCCAGTACACCGCCAACACCATGTCCACGGTGATGGAGATAATCGGCCTTTCTCCCATGGGATTCAACAGCGTCCCTGCCATGGACCCGCAGAAGGACCAGGTCGCTTATGACTGCGGCGCAGTGGTGATGAATCTGTTGCGCCAGGGGGTCAACCCCAGAGACATCCTCACTCGGGCTGCATTCGAGAACGCGATCGCGGGCGTCGCCGCCACCGGCGGTTCGACCAATGCGGTCCTGCATTTGCTGGCCATCGCGCGCGAGGCCGGCGTCCCCTTGCACATTGACGATTTTCAGAAAGTCAGCGAGCGCACTCCGCTGCTGGCCGACCTGAAACCTTCAGGACGTTTTGTGGCCGCTGACATGCACCGCGCCGGGGGCATCGCGCTGCTGGTGAAACGCCTGTTGCAAGGGAAATTCCTTCGCGAGGACACTCTCACGGTCAGCGGCAAGACATTGTTCGCCGAAGCTGAGAGCGCGGTGGAAACCCCGGGCCAGGAAGTCATCGCGCCTCTGGACAAGCCGTTGAAGAAAACGGGCGGCCTGGTCATCCTGCACGGCAATCTTGCGCCCGAAGGATGCGTGGCGAAAATCAGCGGTCACGAACGCCTGAGCCATCGCGGACCAGCGCGCGTTTTCGATTCCGAAGAAGACGCCATGACTGCGGTCACCGAGAAACGCATCAAGGCCGGGGACGTGGTCGTGATCCGCTACGAAGGGCCCAAAGGCGGCCCGGGGATGCGCGAGATGCTGAGCGTCACGGCGGCGATTGTCGGCGAAGGACTGGGCGGGTCGGTTGCCCTGTTGACCGACGGACGCTTCAGCGGCGCAACCCGCGGCCTGATGGCCGGACATGTTTCTCCTGAAGCCGCGCTGGGCGGCCCCATCGCGGCCGTGCACGAAGGCGACACCATTCACTTCGACGTCAACCAGGGCGTGCTGGAGGTCGAAGTCAGCGACGCCGCCCTGCGCCAGCGCATGGCGCAGTGGAAACCGCCGCAACCCCGATATCCCACCGGCGTGTTCGCCAAGTATGCGGCGCTGGTGTCCACGGCATCGGAAGGCGCGATCACCCGGCCCAAATAGCCCGCCTCTGATTGTTTGTGTGGCTGCGCCTGTGTGGTCGCGGGCGGCCTCGCCCGCGCCGGTTTGAGCACCAAGTCAAAAGCCGCGGGCGAGGCCGCCCGCGACCACACAAATCAATTTACTTCAGTTCGTCGTTCAAGAGGTTTGCCAGCCTCACACCGGCCAGGGCCACGCGCTCTTTGGCCAATTTCCGGGCAGCGGCACGGTAGGCCACCGTGGTGGTAAAGGGCCCGTCGCCAGCGCCGATGGGCGTCACGTAAACAGAAGTCTTGGCGTCGTCGAAGCTTTCCTTGATCCAGTCGGCAGCGACCAGATCGCTTCCCGCGGTCGCATCTGCCGCAGGTAGGTTCTTGGCGTAGGCTACCGCGGCGTTCGGGTCTGACCCGGTACCGGGAAGCTGGTCCCAAAGCCCATGCAGTTCGCTCCGGCAGGGGGACGCGCACAGCTTTACATTGTTTCCGCCGCTGTCCCCATCCGGATCAGTCGCACTGACCCGGGTCGAGGAATGCAGCGGTTGATGCACGTCGCCCACCAGGTGGAGAAGCCAGACCAGGTCGTAAGATTTCACATCGCCCGCCGGACTCGTACCCAGCACCGCCCGAAAAGTTGCGATTTGCGTCTCCGCATTGGGGGAAGGGATCGCGGGCAGCGCGGTGCCATCCGAAGAAAAAGGTGTGTCCACGAAGTGCCAATACTTGTGGTGCAGATGGTCCGAGTATCCGATGTTCAGGGATGACGAGGCCCCGTCGGGACGATTGCCATGCGGATCAGGGCCGTCGTCGGTATAGCCCGCCTTGCTCTTGATCTGGTCGGGCCAGGTGGACGCGATCATGAAGATCATCATGTACTTGAACTTCGGGGCAGTGCCGGCGGGAACCATCCCCACCCATTTGTTGTAGTCCGGATTTTGTTTGAGCAGCGCTCTCACCCTGCTCTTGGTCGCGGGAGTCAACCGGTTATACGCGATGTACGCCACCGCCATGTGTCCGACTGCTCCCCAACCGAACAGTTGGGTGTTGAATGCCAGGAGATACATCAGAACCAACGCTACAGCGCGGTGAATCCTCTTCATAAATCACCTCGTCGCCACGGGAGCGCTTCGCGCCGCAGGAGTGCCACGCGCGCCATTTGGCGCAAAGACTCCAGTGGGAATTTTTGAGGGAAGAGAAGAGGATAGTGCCACACGTCGTTTCGCCGGGCAAGCGAATTCAGCGGGGTAGCAGGTCAGTTCGAAACCGTCGGTTTCCCGGCGGCGTCATCCTGAGGGACTTCAGTCCCGAAGGATCTGGCGTGCATCGCCCGCAACGCCGGGGCAAAGGGGTGTATCTGCTTCACGCCAGATCCTTCACGGCCTGAAGGCCGTTCAGGATGACGCCAGTGGATAAGGAGAAATTTCAAACTGACCCACTACCCAGTCCGGAGTTGTTTGCGTCCCTTGCGGCTTTTCTTGGCGGCCTTTGCGGTAAGGGGTTTGACTTTTGCCTGGCTTCCCCAACGCCTGAACCGCAAAGGACGCAAAGCAGAAGTGAGTTCGAAGGCGGCTTGGTATAGAATGCGCGTCGTTCCGGCGGCCGCTTCCACCGAAAGGCGCACTCATGAAAGTCTCCGCTTCTGCTCGCCTCGCCATCGCCGTATTACTGCTGACCGTGTTTGCTTTGGCCCAGGCCCCCTCGGTTCCCCAGCCACCCGCAACTCCCAAACACCCAGTCTCTGAGGAGTATCAGGGCATCAAGATCAGCGACGACTATCGCTGGCTGGAAAACTGGGACGATCCCGAAGTCAAGCAATGGAATGCCGCCCAGAACGCGCGCAGCCGCGAGTATCTCGACCATCTGCCGGCACGCCCGGCGATTCGGCAAAGGCTCAAACAGGCGCTCAGCGCCAGTTCCGCCGCCTACTATAATTTGGAATACCGCGGCGGCACTCTGTTTGCCATGAAGTACCAGCCACCCCAGCAGCAACCCATGCTGGTGGCGATGGCTTCGGCCGATGATCCCGCCGGCGCCAAAGTCATTTTGGATCCCAACGCCTCAAGCGCCAAAGGTTCCATCGCGGTGGATTTCTACGTGCCTTCGCTGGACGGCAAATTCGTCGCCGCCGCGCTCTCCGAGAATGGATCGGAGGACAGTTCCGCTCACGTCTTCGAAGTGGCCACCGGCAAGGAATTGTCCGATGTGGTGCCTCGCGTCAACTTCGCCACCGCCGGCGGGAGCCTGGAATGGAAGGCGGACAGTTCCGGTTTCTACTACACCCGCTATCCCCAGGGCAACGAACGCCCGCCGAAGGACGCCAATTTCTACCAGCAGGTTTACTTTCACCGGCTGGGAGTGATAGCAAGCAGGACACGTATGTGATCGGCAAGGAATTTCCCCGCATCGCCGAAATCCAGTTGCATGCGAGCGACGATGGGCAGTGGCTGGTCGCAGCCGTAGCGAACGGTGACGGCGGCGAGTTCGCGCACTATGTCATGGACGCGGCCGGCCACTGGACCCAGGTCACGCATTTTGCGGATGGAATCGTCGCCGTCAAACCGGGTCCCGACGCCGCTCTTTACCTGCTCTCGCGGAAAGACGCGCCCCGCGGCCAGATTCTGCGTCTTCCCCTGTCACATCTCGATCTCGCCCAGGCCAAAGTCATCGTGCCCCAAAGTTCAGGCCCGGCCGGCGACGAAAGGGCCCGCGCCTCGATCGAGGAGTTCGCGCCCGCTCCGGGACACCTTTACGTCACCGATGTCGTGGGTGGACCTTCCCGCATCCGCGTATTCGATCTGCAGGGTCATCCACTTCCTGGTCCGCCCCTGCCGCCAGTTTCGGCGGTGTACCAGATGGAGCCCATCCGCGGCGGCGACGTGATTTTCGGCGTCTCCCCCTATCTCGAGCCTTCAGCCTGGTATCGCTTTGACGCTGCCACCGGCAAGTCCGTCCGCACCGCATTGTTTCGCACTTCACCTATCCACTTCGACGACGCTGAGGTCGTGCGCGAGTTTGCGGTTTCGAAAGATGGCACGCGCATCCCGATGAATATTATTCGGCGCCGCGGCACCAGGCTCGACGGAACCAATCCCACATTGCTCGAAGGCTACGGCGGCTACGGCATCAGCATGAAGCCATATTTCCTCGGCGCGTTCACCCGCACCTGGCTCGACCAGGGCGGGGTTTACGTGATCGCCAATCTGCGCGGGGGCGGCGGAGTACGGCGAAGAATGGCACCAGGCGGGACGGCTGACCCGCGAGCAAAACGTCTTTGACGATTTCATTGCCTGCGCCCAGCACATGATTGAACGCAGGCACACTTCGCCCGCCCACCTCGCGATCATCGGCGGCAGCAATGGCGGATTGCTCATGGGCGCGGCCTTCACCCAGCGCCCCGAGCTTTTCCGCGCGGTCGTGTCCTACGTGGGCATCTACGACATGCTGCGGGTCGAACTCGACCCCAACGGGGCCTTCAACGTCACCGAATTCGGCACAGTCGAATCAAGTACGCAGCTCCAGCCGAGTAGTATTCCGTGGCCAGTTGCCGCCACAGCTGCGCAAATCTTTGCACAATGGTGCCTCAGGAAGTCCATTTTGCGGACGGAAGTCTCGTTCCATCAGCGACTTACAGAGACTGCCTTTTGGCATTAAAACTGCGATCTGACAAGTCAGGCACGCGGGACTCAGCGGTGTTTAAGACCTGCTGGATCCACCGCCAAGATTGTCTGGAGAACAGCTTTTCGGGGGAGAGGTTGTTCAACGAACGCCCCAGGACTTAACCGAGTCCGGGGCGTTTCGTTTTTTTTGTCGCAATGTAGGCGCGAGCGTCCCGCTCGTGCTGTCCGCGGCGCTTTCGCAGGAGCTGACCGCTGATCCCGGCTGAGGCTTAAGGCCGGCGAGCCGGCGCGGGGCCGGGAGGCAGAATCTCAGGTTCTCCCGGATGAACCTGCTGGCGCGTCACAAAGAAGACTGCGGCTGTCCAGGTAGGAAACAGGTCGAAGCCGGGAACCAGCTCCGCCGCCAGGGTAGGCAGGAAGGCCCAATGCCATCCCAGCAACTGGATAAGAATCACGGCTGCAACTGCGTCGAGTACGGCATCCGCGGGCGACAAACCTCCGGCGACAAATAAGCGGGAGAGCACCGATCTGAATCGCGTCCACTGCGATCGCCACCAACCAAGCCAGGCGAAGCTCCGGAGACTTGATGGTTTTCAGATAATCAAACACCCGCATAGGAGCCCCTGGTCTAGGATACACCGGCGGGAGAGTCCGTGTAGGCCGGACGCCCTCGTCCGGGTGGGCGAGCGCAGCTCGCCTTCGGCTATGTACTTGGGCTGTCGGAAGCCCTGCCGGGCTTCGCCCGGCGGGGCGGGTGGGGGCACCCGCCCCTACGTGGTTGTCGCGGGAGTCAGCGCACCGGTTTGGCCGGCCTGGCCGGGGTACCGTCGGCTTTGACATAGTGGGCATACCAGGCCAGGTAGCGCTCCAGCCGGTCCTTGAGATGAGAGGGCGCCTTGAATTCGTGGTATTCGCCGGGATAGACCACGAGTTCGGTTTCACGGCCCAGGCTCTTCAAGGCCTGGTACATCTGCTCTCCGCCGAGGATGGGCACATTCCAATCAATATCGCCGCCCATGAACAGCGTCGGCGTGGTGACGTTTTCAATCTTGTAGAAGGGTGAGACTTTGTCCCAGACCGCTCTGTCTTTCCAGGGATATCCCAGCTCGTATTCGTAGTCGCGGATGTAGCGGTCGTGTCCGTACATAGAGGCAAACAGGGCCGCGCCTGCACCTGAGATGGCGGCCTTGAAACGCGTGGTCTGAGTAATGATGAAGTCGGTGGAGATGCCGCCGTAGGACCATCCCCCTACGCCCAGCTTGTCGGGATCGACCAGGCCCTGTGCGACAGCGTAGTCCACCATGGCCATGTCGTCCTGAAAATCCTTGTTGCCCCAATCGGCAAAGATGGCTTTGGCGTAGGCCTGCCCTCGACCCGTGGAACCGCGCGGATTCGGAAAGAGAACCACATAGCCGTTAGCGGCAAAGAGCTGCGCCAGGTGCGTGTACTCGGCGTAGTAGGCCCAGACCGGCCCGCCGTGTGGACGAAGGATGGCCGGGTATTTCTTCCCCGCAACGTAGTCGATCGGCTTGTAGAGATAGCCGGAGACCGTGGTGCCATCTTTACTTTTGAACTTCACGTATTCGGGTGCGGTGAGTTTGACCTGCGAGATAAATGCGTCGTTAACGTGCGTGATCCGCGTGAGCTTGCCGTCCGGGATGGTGAAAATTTCGCTCGGGCGGTCCGGAGTGGTGATCAGCGCCGCCACTTCGCCGGACTTGGCGACGGAATAGGAATAAAGCATCAGGCGGCCGCCGATGGGGCGGGTAATCTCGCCGCCCGCGGCCGGAACGCGGCACAAGTTCTGCGTGCCGTCATCGTCGGCGATGAAGTAAATAAATTTGCCATCCGGCGAAAAACGCGGCTCGGTGGACATGCGATCCAGAGACCGGGTGAGGATTCTGGCTTCGCCGCCGCCAGCGGGCGAGACGCCGATGTGACTGGTGCCGTAGATGAAGAGCTTGGGATCGGGCTGGGCCTCATAAGCGATCCACATGCCGTCCGGCGACCAGGCCGGCGAATCCTCACTACCGGGGCTGGTTGTGACCTGCGTCGGGTGTACGCCCTTGTCGGTATTATCGGCGGCCACCACCCAGATGTTTGAGTCATAGTTGCGGTCCGGGTCCGGGCCGGTGCGTTTGCTGCTAAAGGCGAGGAGCTTGCCGTCGGGCGACCAGGCGGGATGCTCATCATCGAAGTCGCCGGAGGTGACCTGGGTCAGCGCCTTGCTGGCGATGTCGAAGACGTAAAGATGGGTGCGGAAGCGCTCCAGATAGCCAATTTCATCTTCCTTGAACTGATAGCGATCAACCACCCACGGGCGCTGAGCTTTGGGCTTCTTGTCCTTGATCTCTTTGCCCTCACTCTTTTCCGTGGCTTTTTCCTTGGCTGCGTCCAGGTCCTCCGGGGTGGGATCCTGCAGCATGAGGACCAGGCGTTTGCTGTCCGGCGACCAGGCAAAATCTTTTACGTCCTGAATGGTCTCGGTGAGGCGCTGGGCCTCGCCGCCCTGCCGGTTCAGCAGCCAGACCTGGGTCTTGCCCTCGTCGCGCTTGGAAAGAAATGCGAGATACTTGCCGTCCGGGCTCCAGCGCGGATGCTCGGATGAGACCTCTTCCAGGGTCAGCGGAATGGCATCGCCACCGGCGGTGGGCGCCATCCAGATTCGCGTCTTGTCTTCGTCGTCCTTCAGCGATGAGGTTGAGACCGTGTATGCCACCCACTGGCCGTCGGCGCTGATCTGCGGGTCATCGACCTCCCGCACCTGAAAGTAATCGTCAACCGTGATGGGGCGAGGCGCTTGCGCGCCCGCGAGGGATGGGAAGAAAGACGAAATCAAGACGAGCGCTGCGAGACGCAGACCGCCTGAGCGAAGCTTCATCGGTGTGACCCCTGGACATAAAAAGAGAGATGACTGAAAAATCTGCCGGAGTGTAGCACACCACAAACCACGTGGGGACAGCCGCCTCCGGCTGTCCGGCGGAGCGAAGCTCCGCTAGTGTTTTGCTCCAATCGAGAAGCAGGCCGAGCTGCGCTCGACTGGACAGCCGGGGCGGCTGTCTCCCCAGTGGTTCGTGGCGCAGCTTCCAACTGTGGCGTGCTCATAGGGGTCCTTCGACTTCGTGTTTGCTTTCGAAATCGAAAGCAAACTCTTCGCTCAGGATGACACCTCATGAATGAATAGAGATGTTTCACTCCCGCCCATTACGCGATCACTGGGGCGTTGCTGACTCCGGCCGTGCCGAAAATACGGCGGTAGCGTTCGATCTCGGAAGCCAGGCCCAGAGCCTTGGCGTAGTTGTCGGAGAGTTTGACTGCGGGGCGGCCGCCGGCGTCCGTCACCTTGCAGATCAGGCTGGCCGGATCAAATCCGCTCCCGCCGGCGGGATCGCAGCCGCGGAAATCATTCGTCAGCAATGTGCCCCAGCCCGCGCTGAATCGAATCCGCCGCCCTGGCGTCCATTTTCCGCGGTCGCCGAAATCGGTGGCGCTGCGAAAATCCCTGGGAGTAATCCCCTTTGCCAGGGTCCCGCCAAAATACGCATGCAAGCCGAGAATTTCATCCACGTCGAGCGTGTCGGAAGCAATGATCAACTTTGTATGTGGATCGCGGCCGCGACCTTTCAGCCACTGAATATATTCGTCACCCGCGACGTAGGGACTCTTGCTGTCGACACGCTGGCCGGTCCAGTCCGCGGTCCAGTCCGGCGCATTCTGCAGAAACTGCGTCGTTCCAAACGTGTCCGGCAGCATGATGAGGAGTTCGCCTTCGTAGGTCCGCTGCCACATCTCGAGCACGTGGTATTGAGAAGCTTTCAGAGCCTGGTCGTCCGGCGCAAGCGCGGCCAGGACCATGGGAATTTCGTGCGCGTTGGTTCCAATCGCTTCCAGATCGTGCTTGTGCGCGAGAAAGGCGTTCGAGGTTCCGGTGAAGGCGCTGCCCAGATTCGACGCCATGGCCTCCACCACGTATTCCTGCCAGAGAAAACTATGCCGGCGCCGGGTTCCGAAGTCGGCCACGTGCAGCTCGGGCACGCCGACCAGCTGTTCGATCTTGCCCCACAACTTGGTTTTCGCCCGGGCGTACAGGATGTCCAGGCCAAACTCGCTCAACCTTTTCAGATTTGCCCGGGTCTTCAGTTCGTCAATAATCGCGAGGGCGTAGAGCTCCCACATCGTGGTCTCGGTCCACAAACCCTTGAAGCACAGATCGAACTGGCCGTCCTTGACCGACAGCTCGTAATCCGACAACTTGAAATCGTGTTCCAGCCAGGCCAGGAACGCGGGTTCAAAAATTCCGCGTTGGCCGTAGAAAGTGTTGCCCGCCAGCCAGACCAGTTCCGACTTGCGGAAACGCAGGCGGCGGACGTGCTCTAGCTGGGCAGTCAACTCTTCAGGAGCAAACATGTCCGCCAGGCGGACCGATGTGGTCCGGTTCAGGAGCGAGAACGACACCGGAGTCTTGGGATAGTGCTTCCAGATAAACTGCAGCATCAGCAGCTTGTAGAAGTCGGTGTCGAGCAACGATCGCGTGACCGGGTCCAGTTCCCAGTTGTGGTTATGCGCGCGCTCCGCGAAGTTTACGATCATCAGGCTACGTCCTCGAATGGAGGCCGGGCGTCTCCGCCCGGTCCTCCATGAAGCATCAATGTGACTGCGCGTTTTGCAGATCGTCGGCCGCCTTGTTGATGCCGGCCGCGACGTTCTCGATCACCTGCGCAACCTGAGGAATCTGCGCTTCGGCTTCTTTCCACTTCTTCTCGTCCATGTATTCGCGGACAGCCGCGATCGGCTTCGCCCCGTAACCCGTGTAAGCTCCCGGCGCGTAAATCTGGTTTTTAAACCAGGGACGCTCCGGAAGCCCCTTTTCGTTCAGGAATAGCCGCGGAACTTTCAGCAGGTCCGCATTCACCAGTTCCAGCGATTGCTCAGACAGGGCGGGCGAACCCTTGGCGTGCCAATCCGCAAGGGCCTTGGAATAACGCTCTGAACTCTTCTTCAGCAGCTCAATGGCATTCTTCATGGGAGAAAAATTCATGTAGGGCGGCACGGTCTCGGCCGGAGGCGGCAGCGTGGGCCGGCGTGGATCTGCCGTCGCCGTAAACACACCTTCCTGCAATTCCAGATTGCGCTCGGTGAATTCGGCCTGCTTGTCTTTGAGCAGCTTCTCCAGGTCGCTCTCGTATTTCGCAATGGCCTCGGCCTGCGGAGAGTAATCCACGGGAATCAGGTCCGCCCCTGCCAGGCGCATCATCGCGCTGCCGGCGGTTTGCGCCAGAGCGCGTCCGTAGGAGAAATCGGTATCAACGAAGTGGGTGTACCAGTAGAAATCGTCGTAAATGGAATGATACTGGGTGCCATCGTCTTCGTCGCCGAACTCAACACTCAGAGTAGAGATGCCGGCGAAGTCCTGAAAAGCGGTGTAGTCCGATCCGTCGCCCAGCGCGTGAACCACCAGATCGCTGCGCTTGCGCAGGTCGCTGCGCTGCTCCGCGTCCTTCGCATGGGCAATGCCGGCGAGATGAGCGCGTTGAAACACCGACATGTGGGTTTCCGGGTCCTGTACATCGCGGGCCACGCCGCTGATGAAGGTTTGTAAATCCTGGGTCCCGCCCGGGAAGAGGAAACCCCGCTCATTGCTGTCGGAATTGATGTAAGCGACGGCATGTTGCTTCAGTTCGTCCACATGGGCTTCCACCCATTCGACCGACCCGAGCAAACCGGGTTCCTCGCCATCCCAGGCGCAATAGATGATGGTGCGCTTTGGCGTCCAGCCCTGGCGATGGAGTTCGCCCAGCATGCGTGCTTCCTCAAGCATGGCGGCCTGCCCGGAAATGGGATCGTCGGCGCCGTTCACCCAGGCATCGTGATGATTGCCGCGCAGCACCCAATTGCGGCCTCCATCCGAGCCGGGCAGGGTGGCGATGACATCGTAGAGCGGCTTGAGGTCCCAGTTGGAGGCGACTTTGAGGTGTACCTGGGCGGGCCCGGGACCGATGTGGTAAGTGATGGCCAGCGCCCCGCGCCAACTCTCCGGAGCGACCGGACCGTGGAGCGCCGAGAGCAGCGGGAGGGCGTCGGCGTAGGAAATCGGAAGCACGGGAATCTTCGTGATCGTTTTGGCTTCTTTGATGGAGAGACGCTTGGCGTCCGCGGTCGCGGCCACGCCTGGCGTCAGGGGATCGCCGGGATAGTCTGTGTCCATCACGCTGCCGCGTTGCACACCCTCTCGCGGCCGCCAGCCCCCGTTCGGATAATCGTCACCGTTGTAGTAGCCGTCGCCTTCCGGGTCCGAATAAATGATGCACCCGACCGCTCCGTGCTCGCCGGCGACCTTGGGCTTGATGCCGCGCCAGCCCGAGCCGTAACGGGCAATCACGATTGCGCCCTTGACCGAAATTCCCAGGCGATCGAGTTGTTCATAATCTTCGCGATTGCCGTAGTTCACGTACACCAGCGGAGCGGTCACGTCTCCATCGATCGGAATAGGCGTTGTAGGTCGGGAGTTGCTCGGCGGTCTGGCCGCTGGTGGGATCGACCGCCAGCGCCGGTTCCTGCAGCTTCGCCTGAAATTTGGTCGGCTGCAGCATCTCGACCACGCGAACCTTCGGCGTGGGAAACAGAACGTTGAAGCTCTCGATCTTCGCGTCGAATCCCCATTCTTTGAATTTGGAGAGAATCCATTCGGCATTGTCTTTGTCGTACGGCGATCCCACGTGATGGGGGCGCGCGCTCAGGCGCCGCATGTTTTCGCGAATGTTCGCCGGCGAAATGCCATCCCGGAACTTCTTCTCCCAATCGCTCTCGACCGGTGAGTTTGCCGCGCTGTATCCCGTAATCTGGGAGGATGGTGGAACGGAAGGGGCCTGTCCGGGTGCAGGCTGGGCCGAAGTCAGTTGGGTCAGGGCAAGCATCAAACCGCACATCCAACGAAGTGTCATCTTTTCCCTCGCGCTAGATGGTAACGGAAATAACCGCGCAACGTATCATTCCCGTCGGGTTTTTGTAAACCCGCGGTTGATCGATGACCGACCAAATGCATTAACACGAAGTGCCACGAAGGAGGTTCCCGGTTCCTTCGTGAACCTTCGTGCCTTTGGTGGTTAAAGGCTTAAGGCAGAGCTCCAGACGGCCGAATCCGATCATGCTGCAGGGCTGAACGCATCGCTTAGAATTTCTCGTTTGACAGGGCAATTGAGGTTGCAAAAAATAGCCGGTTGGGAGTTGAATGTACGTGAAGAGGAGGCCCGGCATGGATGACCCATTGGATAAATCGATGGACGAAACGGCGAAGGGAATCTCGCGGCGCAACTTCATCAAAGGAGTCATCGGCAGCGGCGTGGCGGTGTCCTCGGCGAACTATCTTTTTCGCGCCTCCACCGTGTTTGGTCAGGCGACCGACAGCGTAGGCGAAAGACTGATTACGCTGAACGTCAACGGCCAGCCGCGGCGGGTTGACGTCATGAAGCAGGAGACGCTGGCCTGGACGCTCCGCTACAAACTGGGACTCACCGGCACCAAGCTGGGCTGCGACCGCGCCGAGTGCGGGGCCTGCACCGTGCTGATCGACGATGTGCCGCATTATTCCTGCTCCGTCCTGACCCATACGGTGCGGAGCAAGAAAGTCCAGACCATCGAAGGGCTGGCCAGCGCTGACGGCAAGCTGCACCCGGTGCAGCAGGGCGTGATTGATGAGCAGGGATTCCAGTGCGCCTTCTGCATGTCCGGCTTCATCATGGCGACGGTCGGATACCTGAAAACCAATCCCAGCCCCAGCCGTTCGGAACTGGCTCACGGCATTTCGGGGAACCTGTGCCGCTGCCAGGACTACGACAAGATCCTCACCGCCATGATGAAAGGCGCAGAAAACATGAGGAAGGTGAACCATGCCTAGCCCGGAGAGCAAGCCCGCTCAACAAAAGTTCGGAGCAAAATACAAGCTCATTGGCAAGGACTACACCACGCCCGACCTCTACGCAAAAGTCACCGGCAAGTCGAAGTATGCCGAAGACTACCGCGCCGACGGGATGCTGTTCTGCAAGCTGCTGCTCAGTCCGGTGCCGCACGGACGCGTGAAGCATCTTGATCTGAGCAAGGCGCTGGCCATGCCCGGGGTCAAGGCGATTCTTACGCAGGACGATCTTCCCGCGCCCGCCGACAGCGTGACCGACCTCGGCGTTGTGATCAAGGCCAACAAGCAAGGCGAGAAGGCGCTCACCATGGAACCAATGTTCCAGGGCGAGCCGATTCTGGCCGTTGCAGCCGTGGACGAACTGACGGCCGCGGAAGCCATCGAAAAGATTGACATCGAATTTGAGCATCTGCCCTTCGTGGTCGATCCGCTCGACAGCCTCCGCCCCAATGGGCCGAACCCGCGACGTGAAGGCAACATCTGGGTCAGGCAGCCGGTGCCTCCAGCCAAGCCGGGCGAGAAACCGCCAAGCCCACCGCCGCCCCAGGTTGGAGAACTCAAATGGACCGCGGCTGACTTTGCCGAGATGAAGGAAGGCCGCCTGCCCATGGGCAAGGCGCCTGACGAGTGGTCCTACGGCGATGTGGATGCTGGTTTCAAGAACGCGGCGCTGGTTCTCGATGAAACTTTTTCCACGCCCGACACCAGCCACCAGACGCTTGAGCCTCGCACCGCTTTGGCTTATTGGCAGAACGGCAAGTTATTCATTCACATGGGGACGCAAAGCACGGTGCAAACCCTGGCCGGCCTTGGACGCTGGTTGAATATGGATCCCAACCAGATTGTGCTCATCAGCGAATACACCGGCGGAGGTTTTGGCAGCAAAGCCACGGGCTACATTTTCGCGATCATTCCGGCGCTACTGTCGAAGAAAGCCAATGCGCCAGTGATGATGCGCGTCAGCCGCGAGGAAGAACACTTCATCGGACGCGCGCGGCCCGGTTTCCAGGGCCGGATGAAGGTCGGCTTTTCCAAGGACGGCAAGATCACTGCTCTGGACATGTTCGCTATCTCCAACAACGGCCCCTACGACGCCAATGGCGACGCCGGCGCTTCAGGAGTGGTCGTCTCCCTGTTGTATCAGCCGCCGGCGATGCGCTGGCGCGGCGTGACCATGCTGACCAACACTCCACCCAGAGGTCCGCAAAGCGCACCTGGCGGTATGCAGGGCATCATCATCATGGAACCGATCCTGGCCAAGGCGGCGCGCAAGCTTGCGCTCGACCAGGTGGAGATTCGAAAAGTCAACGCGCCCGAAGGCAAGGCGCCCTTCGGTCCCCCGAGGGACGGCAAGCGCGGACACTCGACCAGCGCATTTCTCAAGGAAGCATTCGATCGCGGCGCTGAACAGTTCAAATGGAAAGAGCGGATCGCCCGCCCCAAACGGAGCGGCACCAAGGTGCGCGGTGTGGGCGTATCGTCAAGCGCGTTCTTCGCAGGTTCGACCGGCTATGACGGGCTCATCGTCATCCGGCCGGATGGACGCATCGCGATCCAGTCTGGAATCGGCAACCTGGGCACGGAATCGATCAGCGACGTACACCGCGTTGTGGCCGAAATGCTGGGTGTGCCCTGGGAGAAGTGCGATGTCACCTGGGGCAATACCTCCCAGAACTTGCCCTGGACCTGCGTCTCCGGCGGCAGCCAGACCACTCACGCCATGACGCGGGCGGCGCACGCCGTGGCCATGGACGCAAAACAGAAACTGCAGGAAATTGCCGCCAAGACCTACGGCGGTAAACCGGAACAGTACGAAGTTGCCAACGAACGCGTCTTCCACAAGGGCGGCGGCAAGAGCATGACTTTGGCGCAGGCCGCGCAGCGAGCCATTCAACTGGGCGGCAAATACGACGGTCACGAGGCGCCCGAAGACGTAAACAAATACACCAAGGCTTCCATCGCGGCATTGGCTGGACAGGGCCTGGTCGCGGCGGCCAAGGACAAGTATCCGCACGATGGCCAGACGTTCTCCTACGTCGCCAGCTTCGCGGAAGTCGAAGTCGATACCGAAACCGGGAAGTACTACATCACGGATTTTCTTGCCGTGGCCGACGTGGGCACGGTGATCCATCCCAAGGCGCTCGGCGGCCAGGTGCTTGGCCGCTCGATACTGGGCATCGGCCACGCGGTTGGGCAGAAGTGGGTCTTCGATCCGCAGTATGGCCACACCATTTCCCGTCGATTCCATCACACCAAGCCACCGACCATCCTCGACGTACCGGTGAACATGCAATGGGCGGCGCTCGATATTCCGGACCCGGAAACGCCGGTGGGTGCGCGCGGCATTGGTGAGCCGCCGGTGGGTGGCGGGTGCGGGGCCATCTTGAACGCCCTCTCGGATGCGCTGGGCGATGAAATCTATCGTCGCGCGCCGGTCAACCTGGACACGATTCTGACATCGCTCGAAGCCGGGCGGCCCATGCAGGACCCCCTGACTGCATTTATCTAGAGAGCGACTTGAAACGGAGAGAACCATGGCTGTAATACGAGACATCATGCCGGCGTTCCAGTTGTTTCAGCCGAGTTCCATCGCCGACGCGCAAAAGCTTCTCGAACAGCACGGGGGCGATGCGTGGGTGATGGCGGGCGGCCTCGACAGTTTCGACTGGCTGAAAGACCGCATCAAGAAGCCCAAAGCGCTGGTGGACCTGAGCGGAGTCGAGGAACTCAGGGGCGTGCGCACGACCGCCGACGGAATTGAAATCGGGGCCATGACGACGCTCACGGAAGTTGTGCGCCATCCCGTGGTCAAGGAAAAATACGGATTGCTGGCGCAAGCCGCGGAACTGGTCGCATCGCCGCAGATTCGCAACCAGGGCACGCTCGGCGGCAACGTGTCGCAGGACGCGCGTTGCTGGTACTACCGGGCGGGCTGGCCCTGCTATCGCGCCGGCGGCAACATCTGCTACGCCGACACTCCGGTGGGCAGAAATCGCGAGCACGCGATTCTGCACGCCGAGCGCTGTGTGGCGGTGAATCCCTCCGACTCGGCTCCGGCGCTGATCGCGCTCGATGCCAAGTTCGTCATTCGCACTCCCAAGGGCGAGCGCGTGGTGGATGCCGAGGACTATTTCCTGGGACCCGACATCGACATCACCCACATGAATATTCTCGAGCCCGGACATTTGCTGACCGCGATTCGCATTCCTTCCACCTGGGCGGGCGCGCAGTTTTATTTTGAAAAGGTGCGCGACCGGAATGTCTGGGACTTCCCTCTCCTGAACGTGGCTTCGGCCATGAAGTTATCGGGAGACACAATTCAAGACATCCGCATTGCGGTGAACGGCGCGGCCGCCCGGCCGTTGCGATTGAAGGCGGTGGAAGACTCGGTACGCGGCAAGCAGCGCAGCGCCGCCACCGGTGAGATGGCGGGAAAGCTGGCGGTACAGGGCGCGGTCCCGCTGCAGTTCAACGCCTATAAAATCCCGCTGATGCGAAACCTGGTGAAGCGTTCCATCAGCGGCGTGCAGGAGGCAGCATGGGCATCATAGAGTGGGCAACCAGTCCGTTAGGGCAGAACGTTCCCATCCATATCGCGTGGTTTCTGATTTGGGTTGCGCTCATCGCGGGCATGCTCTTCCTCATCGTGCACGCGATTTACATCCGTTACTTTGCCAAGGAAAAGGAATTCGCAGCCGACGCTTCCCCGAAAGCTGCGGCCCAGTTGCCCGCCCGCATTCCCCGGCACTCGCTGGCGGCGCGGCTGTTTCACTGGATCATGGCAGCGTCCATGTTCGTTCTGCTGTTTACCGCATTCCTGCCGAAAGTGGGCGTCCGCTTCGACTGGGTCACTTATCACTGGATTGCGGGCACAGTTCTTACCATTTCGATTATCTTTCACATCATCCACGCGTCGTTCTATATGGACTTCTGGTCGATCTGGCCCGACCGGGCCGACCTCGAAGACGCCTGGAAAAGATTTCAGCGCTTCATGGGAAAGTCTTCGGCCTTGCCGCGCAAGTTCGCCAAGTATCCCCTGGAAAACAAGCTTTACCACGGCGCCATCATCGTTACCGGGATGTCGGTGATCCTTACCGGCGTGTTCATGATGACCCGGGTACGCACGATATTCTTTGCGCGCAACCCGTATTTGTTCAGCGACATGACCTGGGGCCTGATGTATGTGCTGCACGGACTGGCGGGCGTCGGACTGATCACGCTGGTCATCGTGCACGTCTATTTCGCCATCCGGCCGGAGAAGCTTCCCATTACTGCGTCGATGATCGTTGGCACCATGAGCCGCGAGTTTTACCTGAAAGAGCACGATCCAAAACGGTGGGTGGTCGAGGCGTCGCCCAGCGCGCCGCGAGGTGTCGCCGATGGCGACTGATTTCTTTGAACGCTGCGATGCCATCGAAGAGTGCTACGAGTTCATGCTGGCATACGCGGGGCAAGGCCTGCCCACCGACCAGGGCAGTCAGTCCGGCGGACAGGTCCGCGAATTTCTGCAGCGCGCCGTCCACGCCCTGACCGGCCTGGCCGAGAGCTGTTCGCGGCGCGATCGCGGACTCTGGACTTGAGCCCGCCGTGAAGTATGCGGCCTTCATTTCTGTGCTCGACCGGGATGCGCAGGATTCCCTGGCCGCTCTCGAACTGGTGCTGGCCCAACCCGCCATCAGTTCCCAACTGATCGACAATCTGAACGCCTCGATCCATCTCCGGGCGCTTCTGACCGACCTGTTCCTGGTGGGGGAAATCCTGAGGAGTCAAAGCAAAACGATGGTAAGTTCTCCGGAGTAAGAACCCTGTCATCCTGAGCGCAGCGTGACCGCTCGCTTGCGAGCGGTCAGGCGGAGTCGAAGGACCCCTATCCGCAAACCAAGGCCAGGCTCAATAGGGGCTTTTCTCCAGCTCTATTCCATCATCTCCAGCCCTTTTCTATGACCTCTGTGGCAACCACCGCCAGCACAGCGCACACCGCTCCCACAATAATTTCCGGTTTGTGATCTTCCAGCCATCGGCCCACGCCGACCCTTTGTGGATAGCGCAGGTAAACAATGCTGTGCGAACTGACAAAGTAATACACGACGGCAACTGCCAGGAAAAAGCCGGTCGCGATGTCAGACAATTTATGAAGTGAGATGGGTCTGGCGACGTGCGGGGCAAAGATCCACACTGCAACCGCCGCCAGCCACAAGGCCGCAAACACCCACGCAGCCGCGGAGCGTACAAAGGACTTGAGCCTCAGCCTTCTCTTCTCAAAAATTGCGGCGACGTTCACATATTTCGACCAGGCCGGCAACTGGTCCCCAATCTCGTGGATGTGTACCCGCGTAGCGGTCGGCGTGAGTTCCAGGGTCTGGTGTTTTCCCGGAGAGGAGATGTTGAGCACGAAACGGGTGGTGCGTCCCCGCAGGTCTTTCAGATCGTCCAGCGTGTCACACTTCGATTTGCCGACCACGAAGCTGGCCTGACAGTCCTGGCTTGAATCAGTCAGGATCTGCAGTATCTCGCCAATGTCATCCAGGTAAAGCTTCGCCGGTGGGAGTTCGGATGGAATGGCATCCGGGAACGGTTTTATTGCCAAGAGAACTCCTTCCTGCAAAATCCCGTCTCACCGGGCCTGCTGCATCAATCTTCCGGCGCGCGAGCGTTTCTAACCTAGCTTGCGGCCCGGCCACCTTCGCCGCCAACCTGCGTGTTCGGCTTCCGGGCGTAAACGATCTTGTGCAACTCAGTCAGCGTGGTCAAGGCATCGTTGAGTGCGATGCGCTCCGAGATGTCCCTCCCGCTCTCGCCTGGCTGGCCCATCAAAACTTGAAGCCGCTCGTTGATGGCTTGCCTGGCGCGCTCGATGCGCTTTCGCAACTTGACCCGGTTCGGCTCAAACAGCGCTACATCAAAGAGGTCGCGCCAGTCTCCCGTTTCATTTGTCGTCATGATGGCCTCCTCCGCCTGAACCGGGCTATCCTTGCGGACTTAGGTCCAATTGTCAAATTGATTGTTGGCTTTTACGGCGAGCGGCCACCCTGATAGGCCGGCATGGTTGGCTGGAGATCTGGTCTTTGATCCGCTCGCGATCAACGCGAACAGTGAGAGTGCGGTGCCAATGGCAGTCAGCCAACGAAGCATTGCTTATCTCCAGGGAAGGGCTCGTGAACATCGTAGCGGTCACTTTCACGGCGAGCAAAACACCAAGGTCCTCTGAAGGGGGTGTCCGAGAGGACGGCTTTAGAGTGGAAATTCATGGTTACCCCTACAGGGTAATGAATTGGCGTTGTCCGCCCAAAAGCCCGTCACGTCTTCCGGTTGTTAAGGTCTGAGAGACTGGTCCGGCCCTGGAAGGGCAGCCCTGATTTCGATTGAGCTGAATCCCCCGTGCAATTAATATCTCAGGCGATGAGAAATCACGGACCCGAAGTCTCTCCCCCGGGCACACCGCCCTCTCCACTAATCAGCCGGCGTGACCTGATTCGCGCTGCTCTTCTCGCCGGTACATCGGCGGCGCTGGGACCGGCATTTTCTTTTGCCCAGACCGCGGCCTCCGAACTCACTCCCGCGCAGCGCGGCGAAGACGACTCCAAACTGCTGGCCGACCCCAACTGGAAGCCGGCCTTTCTAAGTGAGCCCCAGAACGAAGCTCTGATCGCGCTCAGCGCCGTAATCATTCCGGCCACGGATACGCCCGGAGCAAAAGAAGCCCTGGTCAATCGCTATCTGGACCTGGTCATGGCGGGTGAACCGGTGGAGTCTCAGCAGAAATTTCTGGCCAGCCTGACTTACATTGACAGCGAGAGCCAGCGCCTGTTCGAAAAAGATTTCCGCTCTCTGACGCCGGAGGAGCAAGACGACCTTCTGCGGCCGCTGGCCTATCCCCAGAGGCCAAGTTTCTGGGGCAACAAAGATATTCCCGACCCGGGCGTGGAGCACTTCGGCCGGCTTAAGTCGATGATCGCGGTGGCGTATTACACCTCTGAGATCGGCGAGCGCGAACTGGGCTGGGACGGCAGTTTTACGCATGGCCCGTACCTGGGCTGTGCGCACCCCGCGACTACCCACAAATAGGAAGACCTCATGCCACAGGATGTGCTGCAGCAGAAATACGACGTCATCGTCGTCGGCTCGGGAGCGACCGGCGGTTGGGCCGCAAAGCGGCTCGCCGAAGCGGGATTGAAAGTAGCCTTGCTCGAGGCGGGCCGGGCGGTATCGCCCAAGGAATTCACCGAGCACATGCCGGCCTACAAGCTCAAGTATCGCGACCACTCGCCCGAGATCGAACGTACCCGCCCGGTGCAGAAGCAGTGCTATGCCTGCATGGAATACAACTACGAGTGGTTCGTCAACGATCTGGAAAATCCCTACAGCACGCCCGCGGACCGGCCCTTCAGCTGGCAGCGGCTGCGCATTGTAGGCGGGCGCTCGCTGGTTTGGGGCCGGCAGAGTTATCGCCTCAGCGATACCGATTTCAAGGCCGCCAGCCGTGACGGTTACGGCGACGACTGGCCCTTCTCCTACGCTGACCTGGCTCCTTATTACGACATCGTCGAGCGCTACGTCGGCATCACGGGTGCCGCCGAGAAAAACGAAATGCTGCCGGACGGGCAATTTCTTCCACCCATGCAGATGACCTGCGGCGAAGTGCGTCTGCGCGAGCGGGTGAAAGCGAAGTTTGGCCGGACCCTCACCATCGGGCGCGCCGCCATCGTCACCCAACCCCATAACGGACGCGCTCCCTGCCACTATTGCGGCCCCTGCGAACGCGGCTGCAGCACGTTCTCCTACTTCAGCAGCCCGTTCACCACGGTGAAGGACGCGTTGAAATCCGGCAACTGCACCCTGATTACGAATGCCGTGGTCAGCCATGTGGACATGGACGGCGGCGCCAACAAGGCGCGGGGCGTGACTTACGTCGATCGCTTGACCAAAGAAACGAAGGAGGTCCGGGCAAGGCGGTCATTCTGTGCGCGCAGGCGCTCGAGTCCACCCGCATTCTGCTGAATTCTTCCACACCCGAATATCCCAACGGTCTGGCCAATTCCAGCGGCGTGCTCGGCCACTACCTGATGGACCACGTGGCCGGAGGCGGAGCCAGCGGCAGCTTTGACGATCTCAATGTTCCGCCCAGCGCGAACCCGCCCCACCGACCCAACGGGATCTACATGGTGCGCTACCGCAACACGCCGGGCAGCGGCAAGCATCCGCACTTCATCCGCGGGTACGGATTTCAGGGCGGTTCCGGACCCGATTTCAACATGGAGGCGGAGGGCCTGGGTGTGGAGTACAAGAAAGCGGTCAAACAGGGACGGTACGGAGTATCGCTCGGCGCCTTCGGCGAGTCGCTTGCCCGCTTCGACAATTTTTGCGAGATTGACCAGAACCTGAAAGACGCGTGGGGCATTCCCGCGCTGCGCATCAGCATGGCCCACGGCAAGAACGAAGCCGCGATGATGCGCGACGCCGGAGTCACCGCCGCGGAAATGCTGGAGGCGGCCGGCGCAAAGAACATCAGCGTCCAGACCAGCTTTGGCATTCCGGGCATGGCGGTCCACGAAGTAGGAACGGCGCGCATGGGAAATGATCCCAAGAAATTTGTGCTGGACCCGTTCAACCAGGCACACGATGTGAAGAACCTGCTGGTGACCGATGGTTCCTGCTATGTGTCCTCGGCCTGCCAGAATCCGACTCTGACCATGATGGCGATCACGGTCCGGGCCTGCGACCACTTGATCGACCGTTTTCGCCGCAGTGACGTGTAGCGCGTCGGATGACTTCAACATGAAAACAGGAACCTCAATGCGGAAGTCAGTTTTGAAAATCACGCTGGCTCTGCTGTGCGGCACATTCGCCGCCAGTTCGCTCTCTGCCTGGCAGTCACAACCGGCCTTTGATCTGAAGACGAGCATCACGCGGGGCAAGGCCATCTACGACTCCCAATGTGTCACCTGCCACCAGGAAAAGGGCGAAGGCATGAAGGACATTTATCCTCCCCTGGCCAAGTCGGACTTCCTGCTGGCCAACAAAGCCCGCGCCATCGCTATGGTGGTGAATGGCGCGCAGGGCCCCATCACGGTGAACGGGGCAAAGTACGACAACGAAATGCTCAGCACCGACCTGACCGACCAGCAGGTGAGCGACGTCCTCAACTATGTCCGCAATTCCTGGGGCAACAAGGGAGCCGCCGTGAAACCGGAAGAGGTTGCGCCGCAGAGAAAGAAGAAAGCAGAGTAGGCAGGAAACTCCTTACGACGCTCCCCGGGAACGCCGTGTCCCTGCCCGCCGGCTTTCAGTACGCGCCGCGTCCAGTCGGGCCGCGAGCGCCTCAAAGCCAGCCGTGGGGCCCTTCCAACGCAACTGATCGACGTTCTCAAAGAGCGCGATGTCGGTCCGGAGCGTGGCCAGGGTGCGAAAGAGAAGGGCGCGCTCGCGTTCGCGGGAGAGCGTAGCGGCAAGGGCACTCGCATTGGTGACGTTCACCCGCCACTCCCGAACGTCTGACGGGAATCGATTCCAGATGAACAAATTTGGCCAGCACGGCCGCCGAGGACTTCGCGCCCCAGCCTGGAAGTCCAGGATAGCCGTCCGCGGAATCGCCCACCAGCGCCAGATAGTCGGGAATCGATACTGGCGAGACGCCGAACTTCTTGATCACACCAGACTCGTCGAAGGTGACGCCCGTCCGGCGATTCAACTGGACGATGCGGGTGCCGCGCACGCACTGGGCCAGGTCCTTGTCCGGGGTGCAGATGATCACGCGTTCCACCCGTGGGTCCCGGGCGGCCGCGACCGCTGCAGCAGCAAGGCATCGTCCGCTTCAAACTCAACCATGGGCCAGACCACAAGGCCGGCCGCCGAGAGGACCTCTTCCAGCAGGTGAAATTGCGCCAACAGGTCGGGCTCGATGCCTTCGCCGGTCTTGTAGTCTGGCCACAAGCCGTTGCGAAACGATTCGATCACATGATCGGTCGCCACCGCCAGGTGCGTGGCGCCGCCTTTGATCATGCCCAGCACCGAAGCGAGGACGCCCCGCACCGCGGCTACCTCCCGGCCGTTTTGGTCCCGCGCGGAGGGCAGCGCGTAGTAGTGCCGGAACAACTCGTATGTGCCGTCAACCAGATGGATTTCCAGGACGCAGCTCCAGCACAACCCTATAGCAGGGCTGCTTGATCAATCAACTGTACGACGTTGACGAAGGAATGCGGCCGGCTCTAGTTGTTTCCGCAAAAGGGTTTGCCCGCTGGGCTGATTTTTGTCATACTCGCTGCCCATGAAGGGAAATCCCAAAGTCATCGCTGAGTTGAACAAGGCACTCCGTGAGGAACTGACCGCCATCAACCAATATTTCCTGCATGCGGAGATGTGCGAAAACTGGAAATACCACCGTCTCGCCGAATACATCAAGAAGCAATCCATCGGAGAAATGAAACATGCCGAGGTCCTGATCGAGAGGATCCTGTTTCTCGACGGCACACCTTCCATGCAACCCCTGGAACTGAAAGTGTCGAAGACGGTCAAGGGGATGCTGGAAAGCGATCTGTCGCTCGAGGTCTCAGCGGTGAAGCAGTACAACGATGCCGTCGAGATCGCGACCGGGGAAGGCGACAATGGATCACGCGACCTGCTGGTGCAACTGCTCAAGGACGAAGAAAGCCACGTGGATTGGCTGGAAGCCCAGCTTCATCAGATTGAAGAACTGGGCTACGAGCGCTATTTGACCCAACAGGTGGGAGACCACGAGGGAGAGTAAAGCCCAAACACCCGGCGTGCGGATGAAATCGGTGCTGGGAGGGGAGTTGATGCCCCAAGCTACTGGGTGACGGCGGATTTGCCACAGATCTATCGTAAAAATGGTGGAAGGCGCGAGACTCGGTCTTGCGCCTTTTTTTTGCGCGTCATTTGTACCTGTCCGCGATTCCGAAATCTGATGGCCCGGTAAACTGAAAAATCATCACGCACATTCGTTGGAGGGGCGGCAATTCCTTGAGGCGCAGTAACTGCGGGCCGCTTTTTGGGGAACGTTATCGTACACGGAAAAATGAGTTGTACCTACCCGATTGTTGGTCTATAAGCAGCGTATAGACCAGCCAACAAGCGAAGTTGTTTTTCGCGGGAGTTCAGTTTATGAATACCGGCACTTGCAAAGGTTTGGATGCCCAATCGTGGAAAGAACTTTATCGAACGGCTCTGGGCGAGTCGGATTTGAATAAGCTGGCCGAGCGCATCGCTGACGCGGAAACTGCACTCCTAATGCGGACGCGCGAGCTGTCCTGCACATCTGGAGACAAATTTGAAGAGAAGGACAGCCTGGACGACGCGCTCTGCATCCTTCATGCCTTGCGAAACTCGCTAAAGCGGCGCCCTTCCGCTATTCCAGCCACTAGCACCGTGGATTCCCTAAAGAGTGCGTGACCGGCAATAAGTTTCCGGCCGAGAAGACCAGAGACCATGGCTTGGGAATCAGGGAATTCATATGAAACCAGGCTGGAACCGGTGTCCAATAGCGTTGAGAACTAAGGTTCCAGCAATCATGGCTGCTGTGTCTATCGTCCTGCAAACACCTGCCTCGGCCCAGACCTTCACGGCGCTGCACACGCCCGCTGGATGCTCTGTTTGTCGGAGATTGGGCTTGGTGCCGGGAGGGGGAGTTGAACCCCCAAGGTACTAAGTACCGGCGGATTTTGAGTTCATGGGCGGGTTCTGATCCGTTGTGAAAATTTTCTACTCTACATGATTTTTCAACCGCTTACAAACCCCACCTGTTGACCCGTCATGATCCAATCTGCCCCGATTTGAGCATAGAACTACTACAGTTTTACTACGGTCTTCGCTAATTCGTTTCTTTCAAGCTGACCACCGCTGAACTAAACTGGCTGGGAGCACGAGCGGAACAAGCTCCTCTCCATCTTGGTGACCCTAGTTGACCGCGAACTCGAGAAGGTTTCGAGAGCCTACCAACGGCTGGAGAAGCCAGTCCTAATCCACTGCAGCGCCGGAATAGGTCGTACCGGGAAAGCCGTTTCTTACATCAAGCGAACGTTGAAAAATGCCCGCAGTTAAACTGGCCCCTGGATGATCTCCGAATCAGCACCGGTTTAAAGAGCCGCAGAGAGAACCTGGGCTACCAAGAATTAGACATCTGTCAATCTTGGCCAAGACGTTTGGGATCTCAGTTTGGACGGCACACCGACTATGCGTGGGACATAGCCGCTCAACGAGTTAGGCAGACTCTTGCATCGAGCACTGAGTTTTTCAACAGCCACACGCGATAGCACTCATTGACCTACGGAGATTCCCTCGGGCAGGCGCCCGGTCGGATGATGAGTGCAATGGCGATGTTACGTCAACCAACGCTGCCTTCCAAGAAGGGCGTCCTCCCCCTGTCATATCTGACAGTACACCCATCGCGGAACGGCGTCTTATGCTTTGCGGCGATTTCGGCACTGGCAATTGTGACAGTCTCCAGAGGGCCTTGGACCTTCTCAAAAATGTGGGCAGGCCCGTGGCCAGTGGACACAGCACAGGACCTCGCAGCAGTGGGGAACGATATATGTTCTGGAGGAGGGTGCATGCTAGGTAGATTGATCGAAGGAGTCTTTGGTTGCAGGCACAGCCGTTGCAGTTTTCCTGTAACCGTTCGTCGCGGTACTCGTAGTAATGAGGCCGCCTCTCTGACCGGAACCTACCTCGTTTGCTTGGATTGCGGCAAGGAATTTCCCTACGACTGGAAAGAAATGAAAGTTGTCAGCACACGCTGGGAGAAACGCCATCACCTTCGTTCATTGGCGACCAAGGAAACTGCTTAATTCTTTATCAAGTCGCATCGCCCCTTATGATCGCCCGGTTTCCAAGCAAAGCTGCCGACGATTCCTTCTTCGCTTCTATCTCTGCTGATCTGGATTGCGGAAGCAGGGCACGGTGACGCCTTAACCGCGTAACTGTTCAAAACACGTTAGCACAAGCTTGCGCCCTTTGTTCGCCAAATCCGGGCCAATGAGTGTAATCGTGATGTTACGCCAATAGCACGAATGGTTTTAGTGCTTGTGTCACTTCTGACAGTTTTCATCTGCAGTGTAGCCCCCCTCTAATCACTGCAGGGGGTCTGCGCCATAGCTAAGGGTTCGTCGAGTGGGTGACGATTGCAATGAAACCAAAAAAATCATTAGAGATTAGCCTGTGCGCATAGTGAAAGTGCCCCTGAGCTTTGCGTTCATGGTTGAGGCAGAGGGATTGCGATGAGAACGAAGAAGTTGGGATCCTTGAAATACGTCTGGATCGTTCTTTTCCTCTCTTTAGTTGCGGCCACTATCTACATTGTCGGTTGCGGCGGCGCTTCAACTACGCAGAGTGGTGACCCTACCCCAACTAAAACTCCTCCTCCTCCTCCTCCTCCTCCTCCTCCTCCTCCTCCTCCTCCTCCTCCGCCGCCGCCGCCGCCACCTCCACCGCCACCTCCACCGCCGCCGCCACCTCCACCTCCACCTCCACCTCCCTCCATCGATGGAGTTCTCCGATACAAGATCGACCTCGCGGGCACGGGCGCGAACCTCAGCGAGACCACTCTCACCACCGCCAATGTAAACGTCAGCAGCTTTGGAAGGCTTTCAAAGTCGGCGCATCTCGATGGCTCCATTTACACCCAGCCCCTATTTGTAAGAAACCTTGCCATCGCGGGAGGCACGCACAACGTCATTTTCGTGGCCACCGAGAACGATAGTATCTATGCCCTGAATGCCGACGACCCGACGAAGATCTTATGGAAGCGCAGTTTCATTGATCGTGCGAACGGGATTACGCCTGCCGACGGCAGCTTTGGCGGACGCACCGGCATAGGACCACGGGTCGGGGTGACTGGCACGCCAGTGATCGATCCGGTGACGCAAACGTTGTATGTCTCCGCCATGACCGAAGAGAGTGGCACCACGTTCCATAGGCTGCATGCGCTGGACATAACCACCGGGGCGGAAAAGTTCGGCGGACCGAGCGAGATCGCCGCCGCCGTGCCGGGCACGGGGATTGATGCTGACGGCAGCGGGAATGTGACATTTCATCCGCCCACCCAAAATCAACGTGCCGGGCTGCAACTGGTAAACGGCGTGGTCTATATCTCTTTTGCCTCATTTTCCGACACCGAGCCCTACCACGGCTGGCTCTTCGCGTATGACGCTGCCACGCTGACGCAGCTGGCGGCGCTGAACCTGTCGCCCAACAGTGAAGGCGCGGGCCTGTGGCAGGGCGGTGCCGCTCCCACCGCTGATGCCGAGGGCAATATCTATATACAGACCGGCGACGGCCACAACTTCAACATCACGGGCGGGCCGGACTGGGGTGACACGGTATTAAAACTGAAAGTGGACAACGGATCGTTTTCCGTCGTGGACTGGTTCATGCCTTATAACCAGGATTGCATCGATAAGGACGATCTCGACCTCGGATCGGGAGGGCCCATGCTGCTGCCTGACCAGGCCGGCCCGCATACGCATCTGATGGTGAGTGGGAGCAAGGAAGGACGGATCTACCTGCTGGACCGCGACAACCTGGGGAATTTCAATTTGGGGAGCAATAGTCAGATTCCGCAGGAAATTCTTATCAATTCAAAACCCTGCGGCCAGCTTGATGTCAACAACACTCTTCGCATCTACGGTACCCCTTCCTACTGGAACGGATTCGTTTATATCGGCGCGGTTGGGAGCAATCTGCACGCTTACAAGCTTACCAACGGCGAGATGACCCAAACTTCGGTCTCCAATACCATATTCCAGAGAAATGGACAAAGAGGACGCGGGCCGATTCCGGTGGTTTCCGCAAACGGCGCGACCGAAGGCATTGTGTGGACGGTGGAATACACTTTGAGCCACACCATCACGCTGCATGCCTACGACGGAACGAACCTGGCCACTGAACTCTACAATACACAGCAAAATGCTACACGCGACGCGCTGGGGCGGGGAACAGTCTTCGCCGTGCCGACCGTCATTGATGGGCGGGTATACGTGGTTGCGGTCAATCAACTGAACGTGTACGGCCTCCTGCCCTAAGCCTCCGCCCGCCTCGATAGCGGCTGCTTCATCGCATTATGGTTTGATTCCTGCCCTCCTTTCCTGCCCTCCCCACGTGATTGCGGTCGGGGGGTTCTTAGGGCATTCTCGGCTTTTCGCATAGGATTACAAGCCAGATGCTTCCCGTCGTCGCTGCCGTAGTGCTCTGCGGGTCAAGGGGAGGGGGTGACTAGTCAGACGGACTGGCGCTCACTGCCTTGGACGGTTGCAATCCCTGTTGCCGCGTCAGCACTACTCGCGCCACCGCCAGCATGCCGATGGCCTGAGCCGAAGAGTCTCCCAGATGTTGCGCCCGGCGCAGCGCCGATACGGGATCGACCTGCGCCGCTGCTTCGCAAACCTCCGTGACTACGGCTGCCATGGAGGTGTGCTCGCCCCGCACGTCCCACGCCGAGTCGACGGCGGAGAAGGCCAGGTCGAAGTACTTGTTCGCCGCTTCCAGGTCACCCTCGTTGCCGCGTGCAAAGCCGCTTGCCGCCGCCTCGCGCGCGCGTAGTGACGGCGGCAGTTCGCTCAAAGCGGCCGTGCGGTCTTCCTTGTCACGCATCGCTTCCAGCACGGAGACGCTCTCTTCGGCTTCAAGGTCGGTTTCAGCCGCTTGGCCTTCCGTTTGCGCAACCTGCAGCGCCATCACATTCGACGCCAGCGTCTCTTCGTAGCCTTGCGGCCCGAGCAACTCGCGCATTGCGCCGGTCGTGACGTTCACTGCCAGGTTGCGATCGCTGCCTTCCGGCAAACGGTTCAACCACTCGAGAAACCGCAGTCCCGCTTTCGCGGCGAGTTCGCGCCCCGCTTCGGCAGCCACGCGCGCGTACAGGGTTGCGATATCGGGGGCCACGGCGCGCCCCTGCGTTTCGTCTTTCGGCAATGACGAGAACAGCGCCTCGAACTTCTCTTTCGTCCAGTCGGATTTCAGACCGCTTGCTTCCATCGCGGCCAGCCATGCGCGCGGTGCCACCACGTTCTGCGCCATCCCTGCTTCAAGCTTTGACCGAACTGCGTCCAGCGTCTTCGGACACGAACCGAGAGCGCCCAACAGCGCCTGCTCGGCATCGCCGACGGATGTCGGCGCCAGCGCGTCCACGAACCGCTGCGCCGTCCCACAACCCACCTTCGCGGATACCATCACCGAAGCCGCGGGTTTCTGCCCGCTGGCGATGACGCGCGTCTCGATCTCAGCGCCTTCTTGCGCGAGGCTGCGCGCCAGCTTCGGATCGACCGTCGAAGCAACCGTGATCGCCGACACCAAAACCTGTAAGCGGTCCTGTGCGTCTCCGGCGGGCAATGCCACAGCCATCTTTAGTACATCGCTTACGAACTTTGTCCGCGCTTGGCTATTCCTCGGCGTAACCGTGGACGCAAGCTGAGGGCTGCTCTTGCAGGCTGGCGCGCGCCGGCTCGGCGGCTCCTTCTGTGCTGCCGCGAAGGTGGTGAGCGCAACGAGGGCAAACACCAGTGAGCTGAGGGTCGCGCGTGAGAAATGCTTGCGGTGTAGCGACATCACATCAATTTCCATGCCTTTGCCGACAGGAAACGGCAGGAGTCGTGGTTGCTCGCGCCTGCACTCCGCCCTTTAAGCTATGCTTTAGTTGCCAACTATATAACAAGCAGCGGCGGAGAAACTCCTGTTACAGCACGATGCCAAATATTCAAGGGGGTCGGACGTGTACCCCCGGGAATATTCTGAAGCTGTTGCTGGCGACTGATGGTCGACAGCAAGCCGAAGCTGCTGGGCATCAGCACGCGCGGGAACCAGACTCCGTTAGAAATTCGGCGGAGCACGTTGGCAACTCCAGGGACGAAAGCTGCACCGGTTTCGGAAATGGACACACTCCTCGAATATTGCTTGTCTGCAGCTACTTGGAAGTCGTGAACTCGCGGCGATGTTGTTTTCAAAGCTCCCCCAAAAACCAAGGGCCTGCGTGGGACGCAGGCCCCGGACACTTCGCAGCCGCTTGCTCTACCAGTACGTCACCGCGTACCTGTCCACCCAGGTGTGATAATCCTCCTGCCGGTAATTGCCGTTCATCTGGTAATGCGTTCCCAGGCCCTTCCAGTCTGACGGGGCGATTCGAGCCTTCACCGTGACGTTGATGTAGTTCTTCACACCATTCAGGGTCACGGAGATGAACTTCACCTTATTGTCCGACGTGCGCTCGAACTCGAGCGTCACGTGGTTCCACTTGTACGTCGGAGGTTTGCAGTATATGCCGGTGTTCTGCCACTTCATGTTCCCGAGCGTTAGCGGCTTGGAGTAGTCTTTCGGCACCGAGATGTCCCAGTGCGGCCCGGCACCGGAGCGGATGTTGCACTGCATGCCGTAAATATAGCCCACGCTGTCAATGTACTGGCTGATGTTAAACTCGAGACCTTGCGCCGCGTTCGCGTTTGTGTAATAGAAGTAGAGGTCGTTGATGAAGTGGCGCATGTTGCGGATGGTCGGGCCGTCGGTCACCAAGCTCTGCGACCAGAGTGCGTTCGAGTACGGGGTCGACCCGCCCAGGAAGAACTCGGCCGAACTGCCGTCTATCGAGGGCGAGGAGCGGCCGGTCCGCCTCCAGTAGGTGGAGTCAGGACCAGATCCGTTCTTGCCGGCGCATGCGTCACAGGAGAACCAGCCGGTCGTGCGCTCATCAATGTCCGAGATCTTCTTACCCGCCGTGCTGGTGGCTGAAGTGCCGATGACGTACATCAATTTCTCGAAGTAAGCGCCCGAGGTGTCCCACGCCTTCACCTGCACGCGGTTGGAGCCGGATTTCACACCGACGTGGGTGTCCAGCGAGCTGTTCGAGGTGCTGTACACCATCACGCTGTTCACGACAATCTGCATCGCGGAAATTCTGTAGCTGGACGAAGAGGGCGAAGCGGATGCCACCACTCGCATGTTCAGTGGCACCGACGACCCGTTGGTCAGTTGGCTGACGGTGATTCCTGCGTGCGCAACAGCGGCCACGGCCACTACCAAACTCGCCACAAACGTCGAATATCGCAATGCACTTCTCCAAGTAGAACAGTTTGTTGTTTCACGCTGAAGGGGGTACGCGAGCAAGGTAACTTGGTAACCAGAAGGCGAGAAGATGTCACTAGTACATAACTATGGCACGTGGACCAGGCTGAGGTCGCTTGACCGGGCTTCGATGCGGACTCGAACGCCCCCTCGTGCCGGTGAGCGCCATGGCATCGGGAACCGCTGAAAATGCGGGGCTCACGAGCAGGACGCCCGGGCGCCCTCGGGCCAATGAGAAGGGGCGTGAAATTCTCACGCCCCGGGGTGCTGGAACTTGAATTTAGACAAAGTGGAGAGGTCTATCAATACTTCGATGTGTCCGCCGAGGAGCACACCCGCTTTCCTCGCCGCCGATTCCAAAGGCACTTACCTCAACCTCCACTTCAAGCCTCGGCAGTATCGTTATCATCGAGTCTGGCCTCAAGAGAAATTGCTCCGTCAGCCCCTACGATGAGTGGCCCTACCGCAATGCTTTTCGGCGTAGCGACATCGACATGACGTTCCTATGTTACGATATGTTTGCACTTGTGATAATATGCATGCATATGGTAAAGAGGCGGCCATGACTGTTTCGAAGGTAGAACTCGTAGCCCGCATGGTCAGGAAGGCTGGGGTATTCCGGCCACGCGACCTGAATGTGGTGGGTATCCCAAGGGAATATCTCCGCCAGGCGAAGGACCGCGGGCTAGTGCGACAAGTGGGAAGAGGACTCTACGTGGCCGATGGTAGCCGGGTGACCGAGCACCATACGCTTGTGGAGGCAGCGAAACGCGTACCGCGTGGTGTCATCTGCCTGCTCTCTGCGCTGCGCTTCCACGGGCTCACCACGCAATCGCCGCGTGAGGTTTGGATAGCGATTGCCCACAATGCTCGTCGCCCACGCGCGGATTATCCGCTGATGCGTGTTGTGCATTTTTCCGGAAAAGCACTTTCCTATGGCATCGAGGAGAAGAAACTCGAGGGAGTTGCCGTGCGAGTCTTTGATCCTGCAAAGACTGTCGCCGATTGTTTCAAATACCGCAACAAGATAGGGCTGGACGTCGCTCTGGAAGCGCTGCGAGATTGCTACCGACAGCGGAAAGCCACGATGGATGAACTCTTCATGGCTGCGAAAGTCTGCCGGGTGGCACGGGTGATACAACCATACCTGGAGTCGCTCACGTGAAGAAGCCTGTTGCAAATCTGTCGGCTTCCGTTCGGCAGCGGCTGTTGAATCTGGCGACGGAACGCAAGGAAGATTTTGGGCTTGTTCTGACCCGTTATGGATTGGAACGATTCCTCTATCGCTTGAGCATTTCTCCCCATCGAGACGCATTTGTTCTCAAAGGTGCTCTGCTACTGCAACTCTGGACCGCGGAGACGTATCGTCCAACCCGCGATCTCGATCTGCTCGGACGGGTGCTGTCCGATATCAACTTCCGGAGAGTCTTCTCCGAGGTGTGCTCGCAAGATGTGGAAGACGATGGCCTGACGTTTCTACCAGACATGATTCGTGTGGAAAGAATCCGGGACGAGGAAGCCTACGAAGGAGTTCGGGTACGGGTGGAAGCCCGGCTTGGGCATGTGCGTATTCCTCTTCAGATTGACATCGGTCTCGGAGACACCATTGTTCCCGCATCAGAGGAATTGGTGTACCCCACGCTGCTTAAGTTTCCTGCACCCAAATTGCACGTGTATTCCAAGGAGAGTGTGGTTGCGGAGAAGTTCGAAGCCATGGTCAAACTCGGCGTCGCGAACAGCCGCATGAAGGACTTCTACGATCTCTGGGTACTCGCACAAAGGTTCGAATTCGACAGTGGCACTCTCGCCGCAGCCATTCAGTCGACTTTCAAGACGCGGCGCACGGCTCTGCCGAGATTCTCGCCGCTAGCACTGCGGACTGAGTTCTATGAACTTCCAACGAAGCAGACGCAATGGCGAGCGTTCCTGCGGAAGAGCAACCTTAAGGCAGATTCTTCGCTGAAAGAAACTATCGAAGTCATCCGAGAGTTCTTAATGCCACTTGTGGACGGCGTTTTGAAGGGGAACGAAGAAAACCAAGTCTGGCAGCCGGGCGGCCCATGGGGAAAGAACCGGAAAACTTAATTCTTTCCTCCCGAGAAAAGTGTGTAATAGATGTTCAGGTCCGGCTTGCTATGCCGCTTGAATATGCTTAATCATTTCATTGGGATATGACTACGACTGTGAATGATAAAACAAAAAGTCCGCTGCGTCTGCCACAGAAGCTAGTCGTATGCAGAGAGCTGGGCTTGCTAGCCGCGTATTCACTGGGTTTTTGTGCTGGTGCCGGGAGGGGGGTCGAACCCCCAAGACCCGAAGGTCGGCGGATTTTGAGTCCGCTGCATATCCATGTATCGCTATGATAATAAATAGTTTGTATTGTACAAGACGTGAAAGTGTGTACGCAAATGTGTCAGTTTTGAAGGTTTTCCACCGGTCATGTCGCAAAGAAGAAGCTCGCGGGACGCGCTCCTTCCGGGCGTTTTTTTATCTGACTGGTCAGAGCGGCGCCAAGAGTTCCCTTCTTCGTCTGCCTATGCATTCTTGTCAATTTGCAATTTCACGCAGTGCACCTGTCTGCAGATTTCTCCTCGTCGCTGCCAAGCGTTTCGAGGAACCTCGTTTGTGTGGCAATCCCGAGCCAAGCTTAGCTAGAGCTTTTGGTTACCACGACTAGGAGCCATCCCACTTTGGCTCTACACGCGAAAGCCAGCGCAAGCGGAAGCCGGCGATGTGCGATCATTTTGGGGTCAAGTGTCGGAGTGCCGGCAGGTCTTTGACTTGAGCAAAACTGACAACGAGTTTCCGAACCTTGAGGCATCCGTGGCGGAGGTGCGACGCCTGCGTGCCGAAAATGGTCAGCTGCGCGGCCTTTTGATCGAGCACGGTATACGAATTCCTGAGCCTTGCCCCATCAGCCGGAGTCCTCAGATCATAAGCACAGCGCCAGACGTTCGCAGATCCGCAGTGGGTACAGCGCAACAGCGGATAGAGCTGTTTCGCAGTCTCTTCCGTGGACGTGACGATGTGTATGCCATTCGCTGGGAGAACGCCGACGGGCGATCCGGATACATGCCGAGGGCAGATCGCGATTGGGAATCGTATCTGCGGGCCAAAGACAAGGACCGCAAGAAGGTTGATCGCCAGACTAGAAAGTTCAGGCCACTAACGCAAGACGTTGTGCGAGGCCATCTTGTCGGGGATTATACGGTCGGAATCTATCCGCTTTTGCCGGACGAGACCTGCTGGCTCCTGGCGGTTGATTTCGATAAGAAGACCTGGCAGAAGGACGCCGCTGCTTTCCTTGTGGCTTGTCGTGAGACGAATGTGCCAGCGGTTTTGGAACGTTCTCGCTCAGGGAACGGCGGCCATGTTTGGATATTCTTCAATCGAGCGATTCCCGCGACCATTGCGCGAAAACTAGGATGCGCAATTCTCACTCGAACCATGGAGTTCCGGCACCAACTGGGTCTGGAGTCCTACGACCGATTCTTTCCTAATCAGGACACGATGCCTAAGGGAGGTCTTGGCAACCTGATCGCTCTACCTCTGCAAAAGATTCCGCGCGCGGAAGGAAACAGTGTCTTTGTTGATTCAGAATTCCATCCGTACCCAGACCAGTGGGCATTTCTGGGGAGCGTGGAAAGAATGTCGGCGGACGCTGTCGAGGCAGTCGTGCGGGAGGCTCAAAAACGAGGAGATCTCATCGGTGTCAGGATCAGCACTATGGACGACGCCGAGCAAGATCCCTGGGCGCTGCCGCCATCACAAAAGAGAATAGACCGCCCAATACCAGGACCGTTTCCACTCGCGGTTCAAATCGTTCGCGCAAACCTTCTGTATATCGAGAAGAATGGGCTGCCTTCGGCGATGCTGAACCGTCTGCTTCGTTTGGCCGCATTTCAGAATCCTGAATTTTACAAGGCCCAAGCAATGCGGCTTCCCACATTCAACAAGCCGCGAGTAATTGCGTGCGGCGAGGACCTCGCCAACCACATTGCTTTGCCGCGTGGGTGTCTGGCCGAGGTAATCGAACTGTTTGAAGCGCATCGCATCAAGCCAGACATCCGTGACGAGCGGTGCGCGGGACATGCAATTGACGTGGAGTTCTGCGGCCAATTGCGCCCGTCGCAGGAGGACGCTGTTTCCATGATTGCTGAACACGACGAGGGGATCCTCTGCGCTCCTACCGCTTTTGGCAAGACCGCATTGGCCGCATGGCTGATCGCGGCGCGAAGGGTGAATACTCTCGTACTGGTTCACCGCCAACAATTGTTAGATCAGTGGCACGCGAGATTGGCGATGTTCCTCAATCTTACGGACAAATCAATCGGCCAGATTGGAGGCGGGAAAAGCGAACGCAGTGGCACCCTGGATATCGCCATCATCCAAAGCACCCACGGCAGAGAGGGAGTCAAAGACTTCGTCGCCGAGTACGGGCAAGTCATTGTTGATGAGTGCCACCATCTGTCGGCATTCACTTTTGAGCAGGTGATGAAGCAAGTAAAGGCGAGGTACGTCCTCGGCCTGACGGCAACGCCTGAGCGCAAAGATGGACACCACCCGATCATCTACATGCAGTGCGGTCCGATACGACATAAGCTCGGCGCACGTTCGATGACCGCAGTCACTCCGTTCGAACATGAAGTGGTTCCTCGGTTGACTGAGTTTTGCATGCCGCCCGAGCGGATCGATACAACGATTCAGGAGGTGTACGCTGCACTTGCAGATGACCGTGCTCGCAATGAAATGATCCTTGACGATCTGCTGCGCGCAGTCGGTGACCGGCGCTCACCGCTGCTTCTCACCGGCAGGACCAATCACTTGAAGTACTTTGAGACGGCGCTCTCCGGCAAAGTGAGTAACGTGTTTGTGCTAAAAGGAGGCATGGGCAAGAAACAGCGCCGCACGATTGCGGAGGCGATTGCGGCTGTTCCGGAGAGCGAGTCAAGAGTCATCCTGGCAACTGGCAGTTACATTGGCGAGGGCTTTGATGATGCTCGTCTAGACACCTTGTTCTTGGCGATGCCGATTTCCTGGAAGGGAACGTTGCAACAGTATGTTGGGCGTCTCCACCGGCTTCACGACGCTAAGCGTGTCGTTCGCGTCTACGACTATGTCGATTCTCAGGTGCTGATGCTGGCGCGAATGTACGCCCGGCGACTACATGGCTACGGTGCCATCGGCTATCGAATTGGCGCTGCAGTCGCCAAAATGAGCCCCGGTACTGTCCATCGTTACATTCCGGATCAGACGAGTCTATAATCCGAAATAGACGGGACATTAATCCGAATCAGACGGAGCCTTCACCCGGCATGGACGATACCGATCACGCGCTCTTTCCTCGCTTTTCCGCCGAACTGGTGGCTACCGCGCTCAAGGACACGCCGGTTGTCATGGTTACGGGTCCGCGTCAGTGCGGCAAGACCACGCTGGTCCGCGATTTAGTCGCGGGCAATCGCGAATTCATCACCATGGACGACGACACGGTTCTGGCCGCAGCACGCAGCGATCCAACTGGGTTGGTGCGCGCTCTCGACCGAACGACCATTGACGAAGTACAGCGAGTGCCCGACCTTCTCCGGGCTATCAAGAAGTCAGT
Source organism: Terriglobia bacterium (assembly GCA_963699935.1). Classification (GTDB taxonomy): domain Bacteria; phylum Acidobacteriota; class Terriglobia; order Terriglobales; family Acidobacteriaceae; genus JAIQFF01. The sequence continues at coordinate 208,863 of CAVOVU010000001.1, read as the reverse complement.
GGATGATGATCGCCGGCCCGGCCGGTTTCTGTTGACGGGCTCAGCCAATATTCTCACTCTGCCTCAAGTCTCGGAGAGTCTAGCTGGCCGCATGGAGATCGTGAGCCTTCTGCCCCTCTCACGGGCTGAAATCCGAGGCAAAAAGCCGGGATTCCTCAAAGCAGCGTTCGATAGCAAACTTGGCAAACCTGCGGAGCCAATGATCGGCAAAGACCTAGTACAAGCCGTGCTGACTGGCGGCTACCCCGAAATGCTGCGACGCGGAGATCCAAAACGACGCCAGACATGGGCACGCGATTATGTAAGAGCCATCGTGCAGCGGGATGTGCGCGAGGTTGCCGACGTGGAAAAACTCGACCAAATGCCGCGTCTGCTACAGGTTCTTGCCCACCATTCTGGCCAGCTCACCAATTTCACGCAGATAGGCGGCCAAGTTGGGTTTGACGACAAGACCACAAGGAAATACGTCGCCATCCTGGAGCAGTTGTTTCTCGTTCGTCGGGTGGAACCGTGGTTTCGGAACCAGTTGAAGCGTTTGGTAAAGACGCCCAAGCTGCATTTCCTTGACTCCGGCCTGCTCGGCGCACTCTTAGGAGCTAGTGTGGAGCGGGTCGCGAAAGACCGGACAGTCTTCGGACCATTGCTGGAAACGTTTGTTTTCTCTGAGGTGTTGAAACAGGCGTCTTGGTTTGCCGAGAGCTGCGCGTTGTACCACTACCGGGACAAAGATCAGGACGAGGTTGACCTTGTAATCGAAGCGGGAAGTGGCGCATTGGTCGGCATCGAGGTCAAGGCGAGCGCTACCGTGAATGCTGGCGACTTCAAGGGACTCCGAAAGTTGGCGGACGCGTGCGGCGATAACTTCAAGCTGGGAGTGGTTCTCTACGATGGCGGAAGGCCTGCCCCCTTCGGCGACCGTCTTTTTGCTGCGCCAATGTCTTGCTTGTGGGCGTGACTCGAAGTTTCGCGGTCTTCGACGCGCAGTGGATGCAGGTGCAAGCGTCCGGTTGTGACCGCATAGTCAAATGGGCGAGTTCGTTCCTTGGCGTCATTCGCATCTGAGGAGTGAGAGCGCCCGGAAGGCGCTCGATTCGAGAATGCAGAGAGTTCCGGTAGAGTCCAGCAGTATCGCCAGCATCGCCTACGCTCCCCAGGAACGCGTGCTGGAACTGGAGTTTCGCCAATCGGGTGAGGTCTATCAATACTTTGACGTGCCCGCCGAGGAATACACCGCATTCCTCGCAGCCGACTCCAAAGGCCCGTACGTGAATCAGCAGCTCAAACTCCGGGGATATCGCTACCAGCGGCTCCCGTCCTCATCGAAATGTGTAACTGATGTGTAAGCCTCGCCTACTCAGTACGTGTCCATAAACCTATGGATTTCAATGTGATAGATTTTAATTTCGTGACGATATCTGCGCGAAATCCGCTGCGTCTGCTCCGGAGGTGCATCTCATGCGGGAGCTAGCACAGCTAGCCGCGTATTCTGTGGGCTTTTGTGGTTGGTGCCGGGAGGGGGAGTCGAACCCCCAAGACCCGAAGGTCGGCGGATTTTGAGTCCGCTGCGTCTGCCAGTTCCGCCATCCCGGCGCTTATATACGGCACAGGGCCGCTACCGAAGGGCTACTGCAAGTTCACTGTTCCGTTTCCGGTTGCTTCAGACTCGCCGACACTATTTCTGGTGCCGGTTGCACGATACTGTGTCCCGCATCGTCTTCGGGCAGGGTTAGTATCGCATAGCCTTCGGACTGCCGCCAATCGATGCTGGAAAGCAAGATGGGCAGAGTGAAGCGCCATCTGAATCGCTTTTGCCGGCCAACTCCTGCACCTTTCTGATGTCCACGTCCTGCGCGACAAGATTGCTGGCGGTCCTGTGCCTTACAATGCCAGGTGAAATGTTTCTGGGCGCGCCGGCTGGAGGTGACGGCATGGCAGGGCGTCCGAGGCCGGACTTGTCCCTCAGCACATTGATCACCAGGCCTCGTAGCTGGCTCATTGCCGTTCATGATTCCTGGGCGGGAGGCTCATGACGCAGGAAGAAAATCGGCTGTCAGAGTCGGGCGCGCGACGGAAACACTGGAAACGTTGGGGGCCCTACCTCAGCGAACGCGCCTGGGGTACGGTGCGCGAAGACTACAGCGCCCACGGAGGTGCATGGGACTATCTGCCACACGACCACGCCCGTTCGCGAGCCTACCGCTGGAATGAAGACGGCCTGGCCGGCATCAGTGACCGGCGGCAGATGATCTGTTTCGCGCTGGCGCTATGGAACGAGCGCGATCCGATTCTGAAGGAACGGATTTTCGGATTGACCGGCAACCAGGGCAATCACGGCGAGGACGTAAAGGAATACTACTTCTACCTCGACTCCACTCCCACGCACTCCTACATGAAATATCTCTACAAATATCCCCAGGCGGAGTTTCCTTACGCCCGGCTGCTGGAGGAGAACCAGCGGCGTGGCAAGGACCAGCCGGAGTTCGAATTGCTCGACACTGGAGTCTTCAACGACGACCGCTATTTCGATGTGTTCGTGGAATACGCCAAGGCCGACACCGAAGACATCCTGATCAGGGTAACGGCTGCCAACCGTGGCCCGGAAGCGGCGACCCTGCGCCTGTTGCCCACGGTGTGGTTCCGCAACACCTGGTCGTGGGGAGGGCGCGGGCGGCGGCCGGAATTGCATCAGGCACGCTCAGGGCCCGATCCGGTGATCGAACTGAATCATCATCAGCCCGGCAACCGCTGGCTGCACTGTGAAGGCTCTCCAGAACTGCTTTTCACCGAAAACGAAACCAACACGCGCCTGCTGTTCGGGACTGAAACCCGGGGTCGCTACGTCAAGGACGGCATCAACGACTACGTGGTGCAGGGCGCTACCGAAGCAGTGAATCCAGAACATACCGGCACGAAGGCAGCGGCCCACTACCAGTTCACGGTTGGAGCGGGGGAGACGGTCGTTGCCCGCTTGCGCCTGGCCGATTCCGATTTCAAAAACCGAGACGCCTTTGCCGGCTTCGACCAAATATTTACTCTCCGCCAACACGAGGCCGACGAGTTCTACGCCACCGTCATACCGCAGGACCTTTCGGCGGATGCAAAGAACGTCATGCGCCAGGGCTTTGCCGGCATGTTGTGGTCGAAGCAGTTTTATCACTACGTAGTCAAAGACTGGCTGCAGGGCGATCCCGGCAATCCTTCCCCACCCGTGGAACGCCGCAAGGGCCGCAACCACGAGTGGACTCACCTCTACAACGCCGACGTCATCTCCATGCCCGACAAGTGGGAGTACCCATGGTATGCGGCCTGGGACCTGGCGTTTCACTGCATTCCCCTGGCGCTGGTCGATTCCGATTTCGCGAAGGAACAGCTCACGCTCATGCTGCGCGAGTGGTACATGCATCCCAACGGACAGATTCCCGCCTATGAGTGGGCATTCGGCGATGTGAATCCTCCAGTTCACGCCTGGGCAGCGTGGCGGGTTTACAAGATTGACAAGAAGCGCAACGGAAAAGGTGATCGCGCATTCCTGCAGCGCATCTTCCACAAGCTGATGTTGAACTTCACCTGGTGGGTGAACCGCAAGGACGCCGACGGAATGAATATCTTTCAGGGCGGTTTTCTGGGGCTCGACAACATCGGCGTGTTCGACCGCAGTGCTCCCCTGCCGACGGGTGGCTACATCGAACAGTCGGACGGTACCAGCTGGATGGCGATGTACACCCTGAATCTGCTCGCGATCGCACTGGAATTAGCCGAGCAAGATCCTTCTTACGAAGATGTGGCCAGCAAATTCTGGGAGCACTTCATCTATATCGCCAACGCCATGAGTCATCGCGGCGACGAACACATGGGGCTTTGGAACGAAGAAGACGGCTTCTTTTACGACGTGCTCAAGCTCCCCGACGGCAACCAGTTCCCTATCAAGATCCGGTCCATGGTGGGCTTGATCCCGTTGTTCGCGGTCGAAACCCTGGAGCCGGACGTACTCGAACAAGCTGCCGGATTTCAAGCGTCGTCTGGAATGGTTCATCGACAATCGCCCGGACCTCACCAGCAGTCTTGCCTGCATGCACACCGAAGGCGCCGGGGAACGCCGATTGTTGTCGATTGCCGATCAGGACCAGCTGCGGAGCATTCTGAAGTTCATGCTGGACGAACGCGAGTTCCTGTCGCCGTACGGCATTCGCGCCCTGTCACAATTCCACCGTGACCATCCCTACAGGTTGACCGTGCAGGACATGGAACATCGGGTTGACTACGAGCCGGGTGAATCTTCGACCGGACTGTTCGGCGGCAATTCCAACTGGCGCGGCCCCATCTGGTTCCCGTTGAACTACCTGCTGGTTGAGTCGTTGCAGAAGTTTTACCACTACTTCGGCGACGACTTCACAGTCGAGTTCCCAACCGGATCGGGAAAGATGATGACCTTGTGGGAGGTGGCGGGAGAGCTGTCGCGCCGCATGACCAACATCTTTCTGCAGGACGAGAAACGCCGCCGGCCGGTGTTTGGGAATCTGGAAAAGTTCCAGACCGACCCCCACTGGCGTGACCTGGTCCTGTTTCACGAATATTTCCACGGCGACTCCGGGGCCGGCGTAGGCGCCAGCCATCAGACGGGATGGACGGGCGTGGTGACCAAGCTGATGCAACAGAGCGGCGAATCTCGCAAGCGCAGGAAGACAGCAACCGGATCAGGGTGAGGAGTCTGGCTTGCGGAGAGATCAATCTTAGAGGATCATCTTTGCGTTTGTAACCTTCAGCGGAGCGATGGGAGGATGGAAAATGGAAACTCCAGCAGCATGCGGGCGGCGGCCGTGAAACGATCCAGTTGGGTAATCCTGATTTTCATTCTTGCATTTTCCTGCCAGGGGTTCGCGGTGGCATCGCGATGGTCCGAGGAAAAAGCCAATAGCTGGTACCAGCAGCAACCCTGGCTGGTGGGCAGCAATTTTATTCCGGCCAGCGCAATCAATGAGCTCGAAATGTGGCAGGCGGATACTTTCGATCCTCAGGAGATCGACAAAGAACTGGGTTGGGCCCAGGGTCTGGGCATGAATACCATGCGGGTCTTTCTCCACGATCTGTTGTGGCAGCAGGATGCGGCCGGATTCAAGCACAGGATTGATGCCTTCCTGACCATCGCGGCCAAACATCACATCCGGCCTGTGTTTGTGCTTTTTGATTCCGTCTGGGACCCTTTTCCCAAGCTTGGCCCGCAACATCCGCCCATTCCAGGGGTGCACAATTCGGGTTGGGTGCAGAGTCCGGGAGCGAATGCGCTAAAGGATGAGGCGCAATATCCGCGGCTCAAAGAGTATGTGCAGGGTGTGGTTGGGGCCTTTGCCAATGATCCGCGGGTCCTGGCCTGGGACTTGTGGAATGAACCCAACAACGGCAACGGAGGCGCCTATGGCACGGTGGAACTGAAGAACAAAGCGGAACTTGTGCTGGCTCTGTTACCCCAGGTTTTCACCTGGGCGCGCGCGGCCAACCCGTCGCAACCGCTGACCAGCGGAGTCTGGGAAGGCGATTGGTCGCCGGAGAAGTTGTCTGCGACCGCGCGCATTCAGTTGGAGCAGTCAGACGTGATTTCATTTCACAACTACAGCTGGCCGGAAGATTTCGAAAAGCGCGTGGAAGAGCTGGAAGGTTATCACCGGCCAATTTTGTGTACCGAGTACATGGCCCGTCCCATGGGAAGTACGTTTGATTTGATCCTGCCGATCGCCAAGAAACACCATGTGGCGGCGATCAACTGGGGACTGGTGGCGGGCAAGACGCAAACCTACCTGCCCTGGGATTCGTGGGAGAAGCCCTATGTTCTGCAGAAGCCTCCGGTGTGGTTCCACGAAGTTTTCTATCCCGACGGGAAGCCCTACCGGGAGCGGGAAGCCCAGATCATTCGCGAACTAACCGGCGCAAAGTGACCGGTGTGGGTCGGACACTGCTGTCCTACCCCACACTTTCTTCACCCACATTTCTTTTAGAGCACTCGTTCGTGGGAATAGCCAGCGGCCTCGAGGGCGGCGAGTAATTCGGCAATCTGGTCCGGGCCGCGGGTTTCCATCGTAATATCGATGGCTGTTTCTCCCAGATTTACTCCGTAGTAGGCGCGATCGTAGGACGTCTCCACGATGTTGGCCCGGTGGTCGGCGAGGATTCCGGTCAGGCGGTGCAGGGCGCCGGGGTAGTCGGGAAGATGGACGCGCAAGCGGACCAGGCGTCCATCCTTTACCAGGCCGCGCTCGATGATGCGCGACAGCAGGGTAACGTCCATGTTGCCGCCGCAGACCAGCACGGCAATCTTTTTCCCGGCCATATGTATCTTGCGATTGATCAAGGCGGCGATGGCGGCTGCACCGGCGCCTTCGGCCATGGTTTTTTCGCGCTCCAGCAGGAGCAGGACTGCGTTGGCGATTTCTTCTTCGTCCACGGTGACAATGTCGTCCACGTATTTCTGGACCAGAGGCAGAGTGCGGTCGCCGGCCCGGCGAACCGCAATGCCGTCGGCAACGGTGGCGGCCGCGGGCAGGGTCACGGGTTTACCTGCAGCCACTGCCGCTTTCATCGATGGCAGCCGCGCCGTCTGCACTCCGATGATTTGAATTTTCGGATTTGTTTCCTTGATGGCGCAGGCGATGCCGCCAATCAATCCGCCTCCGCCAATGGGGACCACCACCGCCTCGATTTCCGGATGCTGCTGCAGCATTTCAAGTCCCAGGGTGCCCTGGCCGGCGATGACCGCGTCGTCATCGAAGGGATGGATGAAGGTGAGGTGTTGTTGCTCACCGCGCCGGATGGCTTCTTCGCAGGCCTCGTCGTAGTTGGCGCCGTGAAGAATGACTTCGGCGCCGTAGGACTTGGTGGCGGAAACCTTGATCAACGGCGTCGTGAGCGGCATGCAAATCTGGGCTTTGATCCCGCGCCGGCCGGCGTGATAGGCCAACCCCTGCGCGTGGTTTCCCGCCGAAGCTGCAATTACTCCCTGATCGCGTTCCTGCGCGCTCATGGTCAACAGTTTGTTCAGCGCGCCGCGCTCTTTGAACGCGCCCGTCCTCTGCAGGTTGTCGAGTTTCAGATAAATGGAATTGCCGGTAAGTTGCGAGAAAGTGGCGGACAGAGTGCAGGGCGAAAGATAGATGGAAGGGCGAATGCGCTCCAGGGCAGCTTGGACGTCGGCGAGAGTGATCATTGGTTTTGGTAGGTGCATTCTACAGGCAGAGAGGCTTTGCTGGAGGCCGGGCGTCCCCGCCCGGCGGGACGGGCGAGACGCCCGTCCTCCATCAAGCCCCTACCGGCGCGCCCGTCGCTACCGGCAACTTTGCTTCCTGCCAGGCGCCAAATCCGCCGCTGACGTTGACCACGTTCTTAAAACCCGCGCGCTGCAGCAGGCTGCAGGCAATCATGCTGCGATAGCCGCTTTGACAGTGGACCGCCAGCGGAACATTCAGGTCAACCTCGGGAGGCGAAATCCGGAAGCGGTCCAGCGGCCACCAGGCGGCTTCTTCAATGTGACCGGCCATGAATTCCGCTTCGCGGCGGACGTCGAGCGCCTGCATTCCGTTTTTCGCCAGCCCTTGTTGCAACTCCTGCACCGTGATCTCGCGCAGCGTTGCCAGATCGAATCCCGCGCCCGCCCAGCCGGCGACGCCGCCTTCCAGGTAACCGCGTTCGGCTTCGATGCCAACCCGGGCCAGGCGGAGGCGGGCTTCAGACAACTGTTCCGGCGAATCGGCAATGAGCACGGGACGCGACGACAGACCCAGAATCGTTCCCGCCCAGGAAGCGAATTGGCCCGACAACGGAATGTTGACGGACCCGGGCACATGGCCGGCGGCAAACTGCTCTCCGGGGCGGATATCCAGCGCGATCACGCCCTCGTCCAGCATGACTTTCAGTTCCGCGGGCGTGACTGCTTTCAGTTCGGGTAAGTCGGAGAGCGCAGGCGCTCCTCCGCGATTGATCTCGGCATCCTGCAGGAAATATTCGGGACGCGCCGGCAGGTTGCTGGTCAACTGCCGGATGAACTCCTCGCGGTTCGGGATTTGCAGAGCATAGTTGGTGAGACGCTCGGTGCCGATCGTGGACGAGCGCTCGGCACGCATATTGCGTCCGCACAGCGAACCTGCGCCGTGGGCGGGATACACCAGCACTTCGTCCGGCAACTTCAGCAGCTTGTCATGCAGGCTGTCGTAGAGCATGCCCGCCAGTTGCTGGGGAGTAAGTGTCCGCGACAGATCGGGACGGCCAACGTCGCCGATAAACAGCGTGTCTCCGGTTAAGGCGGCCCACGGCTTCGGCGCCTTCTCATCATCACTGGTGACCACCAGGCAAATGCTCTCCAGCGTGTGTCCCGGGGTTTCGAGGACCTTGATGCGAGCCTGGCCGAAAGCCAACTCGAAGCCATCCTGAACGGCAACGTGCGTGAATGTGACCCCGGCCTGCGCCCCGAAATAAATCCTGGCTCCAGTGCGGGCAGCGAGTTCCTTGTGCCCAGAGACAAAATCGGCGTGCAGGTGAGTTTCAAAAATGTGGCGGATCGTAAGGCCGTTTTCCTGAGCGGCCTTTAAGTAAAGATCCACGTCGCGCTGAGGATCGACCACCACAGCTTCGCCTTCAGACCCGAGCATGTAAGAGGCGTGAGCCAGGCAACCGAGATAAAACTGTTCGAAATACATAATGTTCATGATAACTCCGATTCGGCCGGAGGCATGCGTAGGCCAGGACGCCTCGTCCGGGCGGGCGAGCGAAGCTCGCCAACGCTGGGGCGCTTCGCTTCGCCGGCAGTCGAGGGCCTCGAGTCGTGGAAAGAACCGCGACCGGGAAACTTTTCCACATGGCTTTGAGTTATAATCGCGGCAACCGACGTCGCAACCTGGAAAGCAATGCGCCGTCTGCTGTCCCTCTCCCGGAGGTAGCACGATGTACCGCTCTTCGTCTGGCAACGCTTCAAACGTCAGCTCCTGGCTGGATGTGCAGTCCGCTGTCCGGGGCCTCACACAGGATTTTGCCACCGCTTTCAATACCGGAAACTATGATCAGGCGGCAGCCCTGTTTACCTCGGATGGTTTCCTGATGCCGCCGCAACGCGAAGGAGTACAGGGTCAGAAGCCAATCGAGCTGATGCTGCGCAAACTCGGCGAAGCCGGATACCAGAACCTTCGCCTGGAGACGACTCGGGTCGAGGAGTCGGGCGACATGGCGATAGAAATAGGCCGCTATACCGTTGCCATCCAGCAGGCGAATGGCACGACCGTCGCTGACCGGGGGAAGTTTGTGCAGGTCTGGCGCCGGCTTGGAATCTGGCTGATGACCACCAACTGCTGGAACAGTGACCTGCCTGCAGTGAAATAAGATGCTGTGGTGTGGTCGCGGGCGACCTCGCCCGCGAGAGGCCAGCGCAACTCAGAAACCTCGGGTGCCATCTCCCTCTTAGGACTTGATCTTCAACCTCAACCCCGCAGCGCCTCTGCTCCAGGATTCGAGCCTCAAAGCCAAAGGCCACGGGCGGGGGCGCCCGCGCCACACCGGCTTGGCCTGACAGGCGGGCTGGGGTGCGGCTACAATGAAGCGGACGCTATCCCACTTCAACGGATCAGGAGAGTCGCATGCAACGCAAGGCAAGCGCAATATGGAAGGGCGGTCTTAAGGACGGCAAAGGAGTGGTCTCGGCCAGCAGCGGCGTGTTGTCCAATACTCCGTACTCGTTTGCAACCCGTTTTGAAAACACGCCCGGAACCAACCCCGAAGAGCTCATCGCTGCGGCGCATGCCGGTTGCTTTTCCATGGCGCTTTCAGGGCAATTGGGCGCCGCGAATCTCACCGCATCGAGCATCGAAACCTCTGCTACGCTGACCCTGGAAAAGCTTGACTCCGGCTGGACTATCACCACCGTGCATCTCGACGTGGTGGGGCGCGTGCCCGGCGCCGACGATGCGGCGTTCCAGAAGGCGGCAGAAAATGCCAAGAGCGGATGCCCCGTGTCCAAGCTTCTGAAGGCAAATATCACGATGACGGCAAAGCTGGAAGGGTGAAGACGGTCTTTGGTCTTTGGTCTTTGGTCTTTGGTTCTTGTCTTTGTCTTTTCTTTAGTTGTCATCCTGAGCGGAGGGGCTGCTTCGCAACGCGAAGCAGCCCCGCAGTCGAAGGACCCCTACCTGCTTCATGCATTTCTGCTTCCCTTACGGACCTATGCGTTTCCCGGCCACGGTCGTCGCGATGATAGGGGTCCTTCGACTTCATCAGCCCATTCGCAAGCGAATGGGCTGGTTGCGCTCAGGATGACAACGACTTAGCCCTGCGCATTCAGTATCTTCCTGATCTCACCGTTGATGCGGGCGGCATCGCGCGCGGCTGCGTCAATCATCTGCGCCCATTTTTCGTTGCGGCCGTCGAGCTTTGCGGCTTGCAAAAGATAGGTGGCCTGCAGCACCGTCTCCAGCGAGTTGCTGAGATCGTGGGCCAGTGCGCGAAGGTTGGCCACGGCATCGCCCGGTTTGGTGGAATTTTCCATGGCAGTCTGCAGTTTGAACAGTCTGCTCTCCCCCTGTAGAATATTACTCGTTGTCCTTCCTGGAAGGCGGCCTCGAGAAGAAATGCCGCATCCCAGTTTTTTTGTGCCATCGTGGCGGAATTGGCAGACGCGCATGGTTCAGGTCCATGTACTCGCAAGGGTGTGGGGGTTCGAGTCCCTTCGATGGCACCACTGTTTTGTTATGACCGCTCTCTAATGCGGGCTTTTCGTGGCCACATCCTTCCAGGCTTTGGGTCCGTCTTTCTCGAACGATTCTCCCTTCCCCCCTGCGGATTACTGGATCGAACTGGCCGCCGAGGAGAAAACGTTGTTCGCGTTTGAGCCCACCAGGCGAATCGTGCCCACCACCAATACCAGGATCACAGCCAGCATCACGGCGTATTCGGCGATATCCTGGCCCTCATCATCACGCCAAAGTCTCACGGTGAAATCAGTCATGGAATTCTCTCCAAATCGGAAATGGATTGCAGACAGCGGCCGGGCTGAAGAAAGCGTTGGCTGAAAGCGGACGACCAGCTTCCGCCCCAGCCAACGCTTTGGTTTCAGGCGTGCACTTCGTGCCTGGCCAGGTATCGAATGGTGCGTTGCGCGTCTTCAAGTTCCATCAGTTCCCGTGGAACTCTGCTGTCGCCCGAATGTACTTCAGCGAGCCGGTCTTCGATGGCCCTCTGCGCTCTTTCCAGTTTCGGCAGAAGGCGCGTCGGGTCCAATTCAAATACGGCATCCTGAAAAGCCTGCTTCCAGTTGGTTTGAGTAACAGCGTTCGAGACTATTTGCATGAGAAAGTTTCTCCTTTAATCGAGGTTCGGCTGGCGAGCATGTGGTGAGAGAATCCTGCGCAGCCATACGGTGCAGGTTTCCGGGGGCTCACGCTACAGGGGAGGCAAGTCTCAGCACAGCAGAACGCAAGTGGAGAAGGCGGACAAGGTTGGAGAGGGTGTGATCGGCGCGGACCTCGCGATGTATCTGCTCTTGCCGGAGGAAGCGAACCGCGGGAGGTAAACCGCCTGCCGGTCCGACTGGGCCAGAAGACTTTCTGTGGACTCCCTCAACACTTCTCTTTGAATGTACGCAGTGTCAAATTCTCTGAGATCGTCGTGGTGGATCGGCAGGAACATCGCCGCCAAGGCGGCGAAGACCACAACCAAGGTTCGTAGGAACTTTGTTCTCATGATCGGCGCAAATCCAATGGAACAAGTTTACCTCAAGACCGCACCGGCTGAGGCCTGCCGGGGAACTTTTTTTGCCGAAATCCCGGGAGTTCGCCACCCGGGCCTGATTACGGGCATTGGCCCCTTCAAAGTCAACCGGTTCTCCCGCTCATGGCTGCACCGGCAAAACCGGCAAAGACACTGGATTTGCTGCTGAGGGATCGTCGCGCAGCTTGATGTAGAGCAGGGTGCCGTCCGGACGCGGCACGCTCAGAGTGGACTGCGCAAATCCCACCGGAACCGGGACCGAGCGTTTGAACTCGGAATCCGAGGCCACTGCGCCGATCAGAAAAAGGTTGGTGCCGAAGAGCGTACATTGCTGATCTGGACTCTCCGGACAACGCACTTCCTTCAGGGTGGGCAACCGCACCAGAGTCGCCAGAGGCTGCCAGTCGCCCTTGATAATGCCGCTCACGGCCCGAAAGCGCAGCGGGCCGAAGGCAGAGGCTCCCAGACTCTTCAGCGGGTCGAAAACCGCCATGACGGTTTGCCCATCCTGCGGTACCAGGGTGCCATCGTCCAGGCTCAAGGATGCGCTGTAGGACGCGTCCGCGGTAGCCACCTCGATTTTTTCCGAGCGTGGAAATGTTTCCGGGATTTCCGAGTGCAGGAAAAAAGAAAGCTTACCGTCCTGGGGCAATTCGTCCTGAGAGCCCAGCCGAATGGCGGAAGGCGTCGGGCCCAGTTGGATGGTCTTGTTGAGAAGGGTGACTCTGGGGCGCGGCGGACCGACGACCGCCTCAACATTTAACACCCGGCCATCGTTGAGAGTGATGTGAGCCACAATCTTGTCGCCGGCATGCAACGCGGAAACATCTTTGGCGTCGGTGGCCAGCCGCAGTTCATCTTTATTGTCCGCGCGGGAGAGCCCTGCCGGAGCGAAGCGGATGCCGTTCACTTCTGCGCCGGCCACCTCGTCCAGCCGGGCCCCGGTCAATGTCGCCTGCGTATCGCCGGCATTGAGTGAGAATGCATTCAGACTGGCGGCTTCGGAATAACTGCGCAGGCTGACTTCGTCCACCTTGCCGGCACCGTACTGCTTTACCAGCATCGTGATCCTTCCCGGGCCTTCGTCTTTAAGCGGAACTTTCAGTTCCAGTTCATCGGCCTTCGGCGAGGTCCAGGCTGGCTTCAGCAATTTTCCTTTTTCGTTTTTCAGAACGACGCTCTCGACACAAGCGGCGGCGTCCGATTTGAAATGCAGGGTGTCCTCGCGGCCCACCACCAGCGCGCTTTCGTCAGCCGAGGCGAGGACCCACTTTGCGGGATGGGAGCTTTGCAGGCGAAAGGCTGGTCCCTCGAAGGGGTCGAATCCCCAGCTGCCGCGAAGCGTCCCTTTCACTTCGCTTTCCAGTTTGTCGGCCGTGACGCTGCGGTTGGCGATCAAGAAACCGCCCCGGGCTGCGTCCGCCGTGGCGGGCAGATCAAGCGCCCGGCCTGCCTTGTCGGTGACGTGCAAAACCATGTTGTGTGCATAGTCAGTGGAGAAGACCACGGGAGCGCCTTCCGCCGCCAGCAGCAGTTCCGGTTTTTCCAGACACGGCACCTGATTGGTGTCCACCGGACGGAGCGGAGGCAGCTGCGCGGCTTCCACCGCCGGCAAACTTACCACCATGACCGACATCGGTTTGCGAAACGACGGCGGGTTGTTCAGCTTCAGATTCAGCTCACCCATGTGGGGCAGGGCCAGCGCCGGAATATAGCGGTACTCCGGGGTGCGAAAGCTTTCCATCATTTTCGCCAGGTCCACGACCGCGCCTACGTAGGGACTATAGACTCCGCCGCCTGCCAATCGAGTGGTGCTCAGCTGCCCGATGAGATCAGGCCCGCTTCCGGACGTGAGCGCCGCCACCATGGATTGACTGTGGCCATCATCCAGCACCAGTTGATCGGGATTCTGGGTGAGGCACGATTCCTGCTGCTGCCGCGGCTTCTGGAAGCATTCATTGTCGATCTTGAGGTTCAGACTGCGGGCCAGGAGCACGGACCGGTCATGCAGGGTGCTGGCCTCGCCACCGGACATTTCCTTGACAGCATTCAGATATTTGTCGAGACGGGAGCGGTCCAGGCTGGCCTGGTTCAGGTCCTGCGACGCGCGCACGAATGCGCCCGGCTTGCCCCGCACCGCGGACCGCAGGGTGCCAAAATCGCCGCCGGTTTGTGGAGCAAGAAAAATCAGCGCCTGCTGCGCTCCCGGCGGTACCGTGATCACAATCCCTTCCTGGCGCACGTGCTTGTTCCAGGTTTCCACTTTGGTGAACCAGTTTTCGGGCGGCGGATTGGTCGAACCGCGGAGAAACGCCGGAATCATGAGGAAACGCACCGATTCCCCCTCCGGCATGTCGGGATGGATCCAGAGGCGGTCCCCGGACTGCAGGTTGGGCACAAGCGCGATGGGCAGGGTTTTTCCCGCCCGGGTCACGCGCACTTCTATTCTTGGCCCGGCCAGATCAAATGCCGCACTGTCCGCCCGGAGCAAACTCGCCGACAGCACCACGAAAGCCAGCTGCAAAAAGTGGACTCTGCGAAGCATTCCTTATTGTAAGAGGTTCGGAGGGGGTGATGGGGCGCCGGAAGGGCAGAAAATGTGTGAGAGACCACACTAAGGTAAGCGTCACTGAAGCCGATTTCGGATGCAATTTCCACCAGCGGGAAATTATGTCCGAGGGCGGGGAGCGTGCTAACCTTAACGGCGCGAACGCCCCTGATGGCTTCGGCAACCAGCTATGATGAATCATAAAACGACAATCCTTCACATTCTGCTACTGACACTCTTTGTCTCCAGCGTGATGGGACGAGAGGCTGCGCCGGCAAAAGGTAAACACCAGGTTCGCAAGGAATCATTTGGAAAAACCGGGGACGGGAGGCCGGTCGATCTGTTTACATTAACCAACTCAAAGGGCCTCGAACTACGCACCATCAACTACGGCGGCATCATTGTGTCGCTGCGAGTGCCGGACAAGAACGGCAACCTGGGCGACATCGTTCTCGGCTACGACAAAGTTGACGGATATCTCCAGAATCCGACCTACTTCGGTGCCATCGTTGGCCGCTACGCCAATCGGATCGCCAACGCCACGTTCACTCTCGATGGCGTGAAATATACCCTGGCCAAAAATGACGGCCCGAACTCCCTGCATGGCGGGACGAACGGGTTCAACAAACAGCTCTGGGAGGCCAAGGAGTTCAAGAACGGAAAAGGCGTCGGAGTTGCTTACAGCTATCTGAGCAAAGATGGCGAAGAAGGGCTATCCGGGTAACCTGAAAGTCAAAGTTACCTATACTCTGACCGACGACAACCAGTTGATTGTGGATTACGAAGCCACCACTGACAAAGCCACGCCCCTGAATCTTTCCCAACATACCTATTTCAACCTGGCTGGGGAGGGCAACGGCGACATTCTCGGGCACCATCTCCTGCTCAACGCGGACCGGTTTACTCCGGTGGACAAGACCCTGATCCCGACCGGCGAACTGCGGCCTGTCCAGGGCACGCCCATGGACTTCAGCAAGCCCACTACGATCGGCGAACGCATCAACCAGGACTACGAACAGCTGGTGTTGGGACACGGCTATGATCACAACTGGGTGATCAACCGCAAGGACAACAGCCTCACCCGCGCCGCCCTGGTACACGAACCCACCAGCGGACGAGTGCTGGAGGTCTTGACCACCGAGCCAGGAGTCCAGTTCTACTCGGGCAATTTTCTGGATGGAACGATTACCGGGAAAAACGGGCACGTCTATAAACAGCGTTACGGCTTTTGCCTGGAGACGCAACATTTTCCGGACTCGCCCAACCATCCGGACTTTCCCTCAACCATCCTGCGACCAGGAAAGAAATTCCAGTCGCAGACCGTGTTCAAGTTCTCGACTGAATGAAGGCGTAAGCATTTCCTTCGTGTACCTTTGTGTCCTTGGTGGTTTAAGGGTCAAATGCCTAAACCACGAAGGACACAAAGGTACACGAAGGACTTCACGTGTCGCTGCCTGTGTCCTCCGCGCGTCTTCCCGTATAATCTTCAGATTCCCCATGGCTGCCAGCCTTGACCAGATCGTCGCTGCCACGCGCCGCCGAGTGGCTGATGCAAAGCGCTCCACCGACATGCGCCGGTTGGAGCGAGAGGCAGGGCAGCATGTCCCGCGCGGCTTTCGGCGGGCCCTGGCAAGCCAGACTGGCCCGGCCATCATTGCTGAGCTGAAGAAAGCTTCGCCTTCCCGCGGACTGATTCGCGCCAACTTTGATGCAGTAAGCCTGGCCCGAGAACTGGAAGCAGCAGGCGCAGCGGCTCTGTCGGTGCTGACCGATGAAGAGTTTTTTCAGGGTTCGCTGGCGAACCTGCAGCGCGCTTCCGCCGCTTCCAAGCTCCCCTGTCTGCAGAAAGATTTCGTTGTGGACGAGTTTCAACTGTTGCAGGCGCGAGCACACGGCGCCGACGCGGTCCTGCTCATTGTCGCCGTGCTGTCACCAGCGGAATTGGTTGCCCTGAGCAAGAAGAGCCGCGAACTGGGCCTGGATGTGCTCTGCGAGGCCCACAGTGAGGAAGAGTTGCACCGCGCGATCGACTCGGGTTGCGAACTCATTGGCGTGAACAATCGCGATCTGCGGACCTTCAAGGTGGATGTGAATACCGCCCTCCGGCTGGCAGAAATGATTCCGAACAATGTAGTCTCGGTGGCGGAAAGTGGAATCGACAGCGGCGCGGACATTGCCCGCCTGCGCGTGGCAGGGTATCAGGCATTCCTGATCGGCGAGTCTCTGATGAAAACAGAGTCTCCCGGCGAAGCGCTGAAGACTCTATTGGCAGAAGCGGAACGCGAAGGCTCTGCCCTCAGTACGAAATCCTTCTGAGAACTCCCAACCGGCAACTGGGAACTGGGGTCTATAACTTGGGTTCATGACTTGGATCAAGATTTGCGGCACCACAAATCTGGAAGACGCAAGACTCGCGGTCGAAGCCGGGGCTGACGCATTGGGCTTCGTGTTCTACGAGAAGAGTCCCCGGAGAATCGATCCAGAGGCGGCAGGAAGGATTGCGGCAACGCTAGCGCCAGGCATCGAAAAAGTCGGCGTCTTCGTACAAGAACCGGTTGAGAAAATCCTGCTCACTGTAGCGGAAGCAGGTCTAACCGCAGTGCAATTGCACGGTGACCAATGCCTCGAGCCAGGGTTCTTACAGCAACTGAAGGGCGCCGGAGACTTGAAGATCTTTCTGGTTGTGCCGGCCGAAAAGCTCGGTAGCTCCGACTGGCTAAAGAGTCGAGGCCTCGGGGTCAGCGCTGTTTTCTTTGACTCCGGCACGCCCGAACTGCCAGGTGGCACGGGAAGAGCGTTTGATTGGAAAATCGCCGCGCCGGCGATCAAGGCGATTGGCAGGGACGTAAATGCGGTCGTGGCGGGCGGTCTTACTCCTGCCAACCTCGTCGATGCAATCCGCATACTAAGGCCCTGGGGAGTGGATGTTGCATCCGGGGTTGAGGCCAAGCCGGGGAAAAAAGACCCGGAAAAAGTTCGCGCCTTTGTAGAGGCGGTCCGAAAAGCAGACAAGAAGAACTGACAATGGCAACCGCAAGAGTCCAATCTCGACCTGCAGCCCCGTCGGCCGGACGCTTCGGCGTGTATGGCGGACGCTATGTCCCCGAAACTCTGATGGCGGCGCTCGACGAACTGGAGCGGCACTACGAGAAAGCGAAGCGGGACCGTAAGTTCCAAAAGCGTCTGGACGAACTGCTGCGCACCTACGCCGGCCGCCCCACGCCTCTGTTCTTTGCTCAGCGCCTCACCAAGAAACTGGGCGGGGCAAAGATTTATCTCAAGCGCGAAGATTTGCTTCATACCGGCGCGCACAAAATCAACAACTGTCTGGGACAGGCTCTGCTGGTTGAGCGCATGGGCAAGCATCGCGTCATCGCCGAGACCGGCGCCGGGCAGCATGGCGTGGCCACCGCCACGGTATGCGCGCTGCTGGGCTTTGAATGCGTCGTGTACATGGGGACGGAAGACATGCGGCGGCAGGAGCTCAACGTTTTCCGCATGCGGCTGCTGGGGGCGGAAGTCCGCGGCGTGAATTCAGGTTCCCGCACCTTGAAGGACGCGATCAACGAAGCCATGCGCGACTGGGTGACCAACGTGCGCACCACGCATTACTTGCTGGGCAGCGTGCTGGGAGCGCATCCTTATCCCACCATGGTGCGCGACTTTCACAAGGTCACCGGGCGCGAGGCGCGAAAACAGATTCTTAAGGCCGAGGGCAAGCTGCCCCAGGCGATCATCGCCTGCGTCGGCGGCGGATCCAATTCCATCGGCATCTTCCACGAGTTCATCAAGGACAAGAAAGTACAACTCATCGGCGTGGAAGCGGGGGGCAGGGGCCGGCGCCTGGGCGATCATGCCGCGCGCTTCCAGGGCGGGGCGCCGGGCGTGCTGCAGGGGACCTACTCATATGTGCTGCAGGACGAAGCCGGGCAGATTTCGGCGACGCACTCTATTTCGGCCGGCCTGGACTATCCTTCGATTGGCCCCGAGCATGCATGGCTGAAGGACACGGGCCGCGCGGAATACGTTTCGGCCTCGGACAAGGAAGCGCTCGAGGCCTGCACTGTGCTGGCGAGAATGGAAGGCATCATTCCGGCGATGGAATCCGCCCATGCGGTCGCGGAGGCAATCAAGCGCGCCCCCAGGATGAAGAAGTCCGATGTCGTGATCGTGAATATTTCCGGACGCGGCGACAAGGACATTGGAATCCTGCGCGAGAACCTGAAGCTGGAGTGAGCTGAAAGAATTGAGTAGTTGGGAAATTTTAGGAAGTGGTTTTCTGCTTTCCTGGTACCGATGCCGCTGCGATTTCAAAACCGTCCTGCTCTCGTCGCCTATTTCACTTGCGGCGACCCTGACCTTGCGACCACGCTCGACATCGCCCTCGCGGCCATTGACGCCGGCGCGGAGGTCATTGAACTGGGCGTTCCCTTCAGCGATCCGGTGGCAGACGGACCCGTCGTTCAGCGCGCCAGCGAGAGAGCGCTGCGTCACGGGACTTCCCTTCCGCAGGTGCTGGAGCTGGCCCGACAGATCCGCAGGAAGTCGCAGGCCGGACTCATCATCTTTACCTATCTGAACCCGGTGTTGCGCATGGGAATAAGGAATTTCAGCGCAGCAGCCCAGGACGCCTGTGTGGATGGTGCGCTGATCACCGACTTGCCGGTGGAAGAATCAGCGCGAATACCTGGCCGAGATGCAAAAAAGGAATCTGGCCACCGTGTTTCTGGCCGCGCCCACCAGCACGGACGTGCGGCTGAAGCAGATTGCCGAGGCCTCCAGCGGGTTCGTGTACGCGGTTTCGCGCACCGGAGTGACCGGGGCCCGCCAGCAGATGCCGGAAGACGCGCCGAAACTGGTGGGCCGCCTGCGCAGGTATACTGACCTGCCAGTCGCGGTAGGGTTTGGCATATCCACTGCGGAGCAAGTCAGAGCAGTGGGGAAATTTGCCGATGCGGCAGTGGTGGGCAGCGCGATCGTCGAGATCATTGAACGCAATCCGGGCAAAGAAGCGGAGAGTGTGGCACAATTTGTAAAGCAGCTTTCAGCCGTCAGCCGTCAGCCTTCAGTCACAAGATAACAGTCATGGATTCGGCGGGAAGTCGCACTTCGCTCGCCATCCACTGCAATCACGATACGGCGATTTAGCTGAGGGCTGAAAGCTGACGGCTGAGGGCTATGGACATTTCCGACTGGCG
Source organism: Terriglobia bacterium (assembly GCA_963699935.1). Classification (GTDB taxonomy): domain Bacteria; phylum Acidobacteriota; class Terriglobia; order Terriglobales; family Acidobacteriaceae; genus JAIQFF01. The sequence continues at coordinate 189,381 of CAVOVU010000001.1, read as the reverse complement.
AGTGAAGATCGACGACCTGGACCGCAAGCTGGTGGAGTTGTTGAGCCAGCGCGCCCAGGCCGCGCACGAAATCGGCAAGCTGAAGCTGGCTGCGGGCATGCCGATTTACGAGCCTGACCGCGAGCGCAAGGTATTTGACAACGTCCGGAGCGTGAATCCCGGACCCTTGCCGGACCGTGACTTGCTTCGCATTTTTGAGCGCATCATGGATATCATGCGGGGGATCCAGCAGCAGGAAATCGCGCCCCAGGCCGCCGCCGATGGCGGAGGCGATACGGAGCTGGATAACGATGTGAATGACTGATGCAGTCGTCAGTCGTCGGTCTTCAGTCGTCAGCCAACTGCGCCTAGATTCTGCTGACGACTGAAGACCGACGACTGACGACCACTGGCTTTCTTATGATTGTTGCAATGCAGGAATCGGCAACCGATGAGCAAATCCAGCAGGTGGTAGAACACCTGGTCCGGATGGGCTTCTCCGTGCACCGCACCACGGGCGAGCGCCAGACCGTGCTGGCCGCGGTGGGCGCGCGCGTGGATTTCGACACGCGCAATCTCGAAGTGCTGTCCGGGGTGGAGCACGTTCACCGCATCAGCGCGCCTTACAAACTGGCGGGACGCAGTTTTCGGCCTCAGGGAACGATCGTCGAGCTTGCCCGCGGGGTGCAGATCGGCGGCGACCAGGTGGTCGTGATGGCTGGGCCCTGCTCGGTGGAATCGAAGGAACAGCTTTTTACCGTGGCGGAACAGGTGGCGAAGGCGGGCGCGCGGGTGTTGCGCGGCGGCGCTTTCAAGCCGCGCTCCTCTCCTTATTCGTTTCAGGGAATGGGCGAGGAAGGTCTCAAGCTGTTGCGCCAGGCCGGCGATCACTTCAATATGCTGGTGATCAGCGAGGTCATGGAAATCTCGCAGATCGGGCTCATGCTGCCCTACATCGACATTTTCCAGGTGGGCGCGCGCAATATGCAGAACTTCAATCTGCTGCGCGAACTGGGCAAAGTAAAGAAGCCGGTCCTGCTCAAGCGCGGCATTGCGGCCACGCTCGAAGAACTGCTGCTCTCCGCTGAATACATCATGGCCGGCGGAAACTACGACGTGATTCTGTGCGAACGCGGCATCCGCACTTTCGAAACCTATACCCGCAACACACTGGACGTGTCGGCGATTCCGATCATCAAGAAACTCTCGCACCTGCCCATGACCTCCGACCCGTCGCACGGCACGGGGTTGCGCGACAAGGTGCCGCCCATGGCCCGGGCCTCGCTGGCCGCGGGCGCGGACGCGCTTCTGATCGAAGTGCACCACGATCCGGACAAGGCGTTGTCCGACGGCGCGCAGTCCCTTTTTCCTGATCAGTTCGCCAAACTGATGGACGAGTTGCGCATGATCGCTCCGGCGGTAGGGCGCAAGGTGGCGTAGTCGTTTTCCCCACAGAGGCACCGAGCCACGGAGAAATCCCAATTGTGGTTTCGCACCTTCTGGCGAGCGAACCGGGCAATGAAGGTGGCGGCGGTAGAGCGCTTCACCGTTCCAGATTTTCCTCTGTGACTCTGTGTCTCTGTGGTTACATCAATGGCAATTCGCCAAATCACCATCATCGGCACGGGCCTCATCGGCGGGTCCTTCGGACTGGCCCTGAAAAAGCAGCGCTTCGCCGGCCGGATCGTCGGCTGCGACCGCGCCCCGGTGCTGGAGCAGGCGCGGGACAAAGGCGCGATCGATGAAGGCCATACCGATCCCGCTGATGCCGTACGCGGCAGCCAGGTGGTTGTGCTGGCAGCGCCGGTGGGCGCGATCGTTGAACTGATCGGGCGCCTGGGCCCTGTTATGGCGCCGAAGACTCTGCTGACCGATGTGGGAAGCACTAAAGGCGAGATCCTGGCCCGCGCGACCGCCATCTTCGGCAAAAACGTTGGCCGGCGCTATCTCGCCGGGCATCCCATGGCGGGGAAAGAACAATCGGGAGTCGAATCCGCCGATCCTGATTTGTTTCAGGGCGCGGTGTGGTTTGTTACGCCAGCTCCGGGACAGGAAATATTCGAAGGCCTGAGCGGGGAATTTCTGGAGTGGGTGGAACAGATTGGCGCCGGCGTAGCCAGCATGGATGCCGATGCGCACGACCAGCTCTGTGCCTGGATCAGCCACTTGCCGCAGTTGATCTCGACCGCCCTGGCCGCGACTCTGGTGGATGAATACGGCGAGAACGCTCCGCTGCTCGAGACCGGAGGGCGCGCTCTGCGGGAGATGACGCGCATTTCAGCCAGTCCTTACTCGATGTGGCGCGACGTCGCGCTTACCAACAAGAAAAACATCCGGCAGGCCCTGCTGAAGCTGGAACAACGCCTGGCGCACATCCGGGAGAACCTGGATACGCGGGAACTGGCGCTGGAGTTCGAGCGGGCCCATCATCTGAGAAAGAACCCACCACAGAGGCACAGAGACACAGAGAAAACCAAAAAATGAATTTCCTCCTGTGTCTTCGTGGTGAGTTCCTGTGGATTGTCAGTTAGAATTCTGAAGCCGCGAATAAACGTCCAATGAACAAAGTCGTAGCCAGCGCCGACGAGGCCATCAGGGACATCCCCGATGGCGCCACCATCATGATTGGCGGATTCGGGCTGTGTGGCATCCCGGAAAATCTGGTCCGCGCCCTGGTCCGCAAGGGCGTGAAGAATCTCACTACCATCAGCAACAACGTCGGCGTGGACGGATTGGGCAACGGCCTCCTGCTCGCAGCCGGCCAGATCATCAAACACATCGGAACCTACGTGGGGGAAAACAAGCTGCTCGAGCAACTGGTCCTGCAGCGCAAGCTGGAACTGGACCTGGTGCCGCAGGGAACTTTTTCCGAGCGGATTCGCGCCGGCGGCGCCGGCATTCCCGCCTTCTATACCCCCACCGGAGTAGGCACGATCATCGCCGAAAACAAGGAGACCCGCGAGTTCGACGGGCGCCCATATCTGATGGAGCGCGCCCTGAAGGCGGATTTTGCATTTGTAAAAGCATGGAAGGGCGACAAGTGGGGCAACCTGGTGTATCGCAAGACGGCGCGGAATTTTAATCCCATGATGGCCACTGCCGCCAAAATTACGATTGCCGAGGTTGAGCACCTGGTCGAAGTAGGCGAACTCGAACCTGACCTGGTTCACACCCCCAGCGTTTACGTGCAGCGAATTTTTCAAGGAGAACTTTTCGAGAGAAAGATCGAGCGCAGAACGGTCAGGAAGAGAGGATAGTCGTCAGTCGTCAGTCGTCGTTGGCCATTGCCAAGGGCGGGGCAATGGGCTTTGCTGACGACCAATGACCGACGACCAACGACTGCTCTTATGAAAGATACCGACAAACGCGAGCGCATCGTAAAACGGATTGCCCGCGAACTGCGCGACGGCTTCTATGTCAATCTCGGCATCGGCATGCCCACGCTGGTGGCCAATCACGTGCCGCCGGGCATGGACGTGATTCTCCAATCCGAGAATGGCATGCTCGGCATTGGCCCCTATCCCATCGAGGGTGAGGAAGATTGCGATCTGATCAACGCCGGCAAGGAAACGGTCAGCGAAATGAAAGGCACGGCGTATTTTTCCAGCGCCGACTCATTTGCCATGATTCGCGGTGGCCACATCGATCTGAGCGTGCTGGGGGCGATGGAGGTCGATGAGGAAGGCAACCTGGCAAACTGGATGATTCCCGGCAAGATGGTAAAAGGCATGGGCGGCGCCATGGACCTGGTGGCGAGCGCACGCCGCGTGATCGTGGCCATGGAACACACCACCAAAGATTCTCAGCCCAAGATCCTGAAAAAGTGCACCTTGCCACTGACCGGCGTAAAAGTCGTGCATACAATCGTCACCGAAATGGCGCTGATTCAGGTGACCCCAACCGGACTGGTGCTGGAAGAAGTAGCTCCCGGACTGACCGCGGACGATGTGCAGCGTGTGACCGAGCCCACGCTCATTCTCAGTCCCAACATCAAAGTGATGGAAAGTTAAAAGAATGGAGGACGGGCGTCCCGCCCGTCTCGGCCAAGCGCGGGCGAGTCACCCGCGACCACACCAGCACAGTTGATCAGTTCGCGCCGCTCTTCAATCGGGCCGCCTCAAACTCATCGCCCTTTTGCCAGCCCACTACTTTCGGCGAACTCGCTGCCACCCAGCCCAGCGCAAAGCCGAAGCGTGTCATCACCGCATCGCCGGTGAAATCGGAGTCTGCGTGATACTCGTCGCTGGGCTGGTGATAGTGCTTCTCGGTATATTCATTGGCCTGCTGCATCCCCCAAGCCGCGTCGTGGCCTTTGTACTTGACGCCTTCGTTGATGGAGAACGCGGGAATGCCGACGCGGGCCAGGCTGAAATGATCGGAGCGGTAATAGTGTCCCGCCTCGGGATGCGAATCGGGACGAATCGCCAGACGAAATTCCTGGGCCAGGGCCTGCACCGTGGGATAAAAAGTGGTGCGCTCGCTGCCCGACACTTCCACTTCTTCCGGAGCGCCGAGCGGCGGAATGTCGTCATAGTTCAAATCGAGAGCGATCTTCCCGGCCGGAATCGGAGGATGTTTGCCCAGATATTCCGAGCCCAGCAGGCCCTGTTCCTCCGCGGTTACGGAGGCAAACAGGATGGACCGACGCGGCCTCTGCGCCGCCATCGCGTAGGCGTGCGCCATTTCCAGCAGGATGCCGCAGCCGGTCGCGTTGTCGTCGGCGCCGTTGTAGATATTGTCTCCCGGCATGTCGGGACGAATGCCGAGATGATCGTAGTGGGCTGTGTACATGACAGCTTCGGTTTTCAACTTCGCGTCGGAGCCGGGCAGCATGGCAATGACGTTGTTGGATTCGAAAGGCCGCACCTTGCTGATCATATGGGCTTGCAGCTTCACCGGAAGGGTCACAGGATGAAAGTCGCGCGAGCGCGCCTGCGCCATCATCTGGTCCACATCCAGTCCGGCCATGGCGGCCAGTTCTTTGGCAACGTCAAGATGAATCCAGGAGGCGACTTTCAGTTTCGGCGAACCATCCAGCTGGAGGTGGGACTCCTCCCCCGAATTTGAGTTGCGCACCACTTCCCAGGGATAACTGGCCATTTCAGTCTGGTGAATCAGAATCGCGCCCACCGCGCCCTTGCGCGCAGCCTCCTCGTATTTATAAGTCCAGCGGCCGTAGTAGGTGAGCGCCTTGCCCTTGAAGAACTTGGGATCATCGGATGTGGGTTCGTTCACCAGCATCAGCAGGACTTTGCCTTTCACGTCAACGCCCTTGTAGTCGTCCCACTGATATTCCGGGGCCTCAATGCCGTAGCCCACATAAACGATCTCTGCGTTCACGGTTGAATCGGCTTGTTGAGTTTCATCCTGAGCCACATATTCGGAGAGCAGCTTGAGTTCCCGGGCGCGTCCCTTGGCGGGGACCAGCGAAAATGTGGTTCCCGGCGCAAGAGTGATGCCGACCATGGGGACCTTCTGCATGTAAGTGCCGTTGTCGCCGGCGGGCTTGAGTCCGTCCAGTGCGAATTGCGTGGCAATGTACTCCGCCGCAATATCGCCGCCACGCTGCCCGGTGCCGCGTCCCTCGAGCAGGTCGTGGGAGAGGAAGCGGACATGAGCGCGGATGTGCTCAGCATCGATTTTTTGAAATGCAGCAATCGCGGCCGGTGCAAGATGAACCGCCATGGGATGGGATGCGTTCTGCGCCAGCACCCCGCAGATCAGGAAAATCAGGGACAGCGGCACCAGCTTCTTTCGCATGCTTCAAGGCTCCAAGTGGGCTGAGAGAACTTTTTATTGTACGGGAAGGAAGGGCGGGACGGGAGTTGGCGAGCGGCGTCGGGCGTCGGACCTCGGACCTCTGACGTTAGACCTCTGGCGTCAGACCTCAGACATTCGACCTCAGCTGCAAGACGCAGCCTCCACTCCTCAACCCTGTCATCCTGAGCGGAGAGGCTGCTTCGCGATGCGAAGCAGCAGCGCAGTCGAAGGACCCCTATTACAACTGTGCGCCGTTGTTGCCGATCCGACTCGCGCTAAAGGAAATCCCATCGCATGGCCTCATGGAAGGGACAGGGTTCCTTCGACTCCGCAGGCCGATTCGCTCGCGAATCGGTCTGCTGCGCTCAGGATGACAAAGGAAAAAGGTCCAACGCCCGACGCCGCTTTTAGCCCGCGACCGCGGGCTAGTTTTTCGAACCTCAACCGGCGCGGAAGTCGGCGATCTGTTCGTTTTTGTGGAACAGCGGCTGCGCCGCGGCGGCCGGGGTCTGTGCGCGCTGGTTGAATTCTTCCATTTCTTTTTTTACCCACCCCACGCTTGAGATCTCGATTTCGCCGTCCCTTGCGATCCAGAAGCTGCTGGGGACATTGGTGAGACCGTAAGCATTGGAAGCCGGATAGGAACTGGTGTCGTCCAGCAGAACGGGAAACGTTATTCCATATTCCCTGATGAAGACAGCCGTATCTTTTCTGGTGTTTTGCGAAATACCCACAATGGTGACTGCATGGCTTCCGTGGGCTTCATAGATGCGTTGCAGGAAGGGGAGCGCGTACTGGCAGGTGGGGCAGGAAATTTTAAAGAATGCCGCCAGGACCGGCCCCCGCGCCAGCGCCTCGCGCAGCGAAAACTGCTTGCCATCCATCGCCGGCAGAGTGAAGTCCGGAGCTGTCTTTCCCCGTTCCAAAGCCGCCATCGTGCGCCCTCCCGTGGGTCCTCCGAAAATATGGTGAAACCTTTTCGAGCCCTTTTGTTAGATGACGCGAGTCAGGCGCAGGATTTTTCTGGTTAATCCAGTCAGCGGCAGCCGTGGAATGCTTTTTCTGGGCACCCACCGCCCCTGGTCAGGCCCCGGCGCCGGACCACGCATCACGCGGACGGTGTAATCCGTCACGGTAATGGAGTGCCGCAGCGTGAAGCTGGCCGCGCCCGGAGCTTTCGCGGCGGGAATTTCCGGCAATTCCCACATCCCCGGCATCAGGGACGAATGTTTGGGCCGCTGCACCAGAAAAACCGAGCGCTTGCGAGCATCCAGCGCGTAGCAGATATTGCGCTGCTGCTGATGAACCCGTTTCTTCGGCAGCGCGAGGTGTCCGCGCGTGGCGCAGAGGCCGAACACCGGACAGGCGGAACATCGCGGCTGACGGGGCAGGCATACCGTAGCGCCCAGTTCCATCATGGCCTGGTTGAAATCGCCGGGACGCTTGCGACTGAGCAGGGTCTCGGCGGTCTGCCAGAAACCTTCGCCGGTGAGACCAGCTCCGAACACACGCTCCAGCACGCGCTCCACGTTTCCGTCCACTACGGCCGCGGGCACTTCGAACACAATGCTGGCGATGGCCGCCGCCGTGTAACGGCCGATGCCGGGCAGCGCGCGCAGCTCGGCAATGCCGCGGGGAAATTTCCCGCCATGCTGCTTCACGATGGCTTTCGCGGCGGCATGCATCATGCGGGCGCGCCGGTAGTATCCCAGCCCACTCCAGGCGGCCAGCACTGCCGGCTCCCGCGCCGAGGCCAGTTTCTGCACCGTGGGAAATCGCCGCAGGAAACGGCGATAGTGCTCGAGCACCGCCGAGACGCGGGTTTGCTGCAACATGATTTCCGAGAGCCAAACCCGGTAGGGATCGCGATCCTGGCGCCACGGCAGGTCCCGCCGGTTAAGGTCGTACCACGAGAGCAGACGCCGTCGCCAGCGACGAATTGCGGGCGCATCAAATTTCGGGCTATCCCAGGAGAGCTTTGCGGAATGGTTGGTCACGCGAAGATTTGCCACCGGCGATCCTGTTTCGGAAGCAGGGCTATTTCTTCTCCGCCCCAAGAACGGAATGGGCAATGGCCATCCACCCCGCCTTCTGTTTCTGCCAGACCGTCATCATGCGCACCGGTTCCGAGGGCAGGGGCTGGCCGGCAATCGTCCCCCGCATGGCGATGGTATAGCTCACCACAAAGGTGTCAGAGTTCAACTCGGTCTGGACATCTCCGAGAGTGTAGTCGTCCAGTTGCAACTGCTGCAGGCGGGCAAGCGCGGCTGCCTTGTCGAGCCGGCCCTGTTCTGGCGAAACCGCGATGTAGTTACCGGCGAGATGGTGTTCCAGCTCATTCCATCTTTTGTCCTTCACCTGCCTCCAGAAGCTGCGCTCCAGGCCTTCGCCGCCGGTTGCGTCTGTCCACTTGCTGCTGCCAGGATGCTCGCGCCACATGGTACAACCGGGCAGCAACAGCAGCGCGGTCAGGAGGAAAAAGATCGCCGGGCGATTCTTCATGGGCAGAATTCTAACAGCAGTCGTCGGTCGTCAGTCATCGGTCGTCAGCCTCAAGGGCCACGGCTGTCGCGCTGGAAGCTCACGATCGGCTGATGACTGACGACCGACGACTGCCTGCCAGGGCTTTACTGCCTGTATTCCCCCGTTGACCACGGCCCATCCGGGGGGAATAATGACCAGACCTGCCATCCCACGCGGCGGGGTGCGCATTTTTGTGCTTCGACAGCTACACTGTCAGCATGACTGACTTCAATCGCAAGGTAGAGGACGCCTCTGCACGCGTAAACAAATCGGTGGCCGAGGCTGCCGACCGCATGGAGAAGGAGACCGCGGAATTCATCGCCTATCTCAACGACGAAGTAGTACCGGCAGTCCGTCAACACTCCACCAAAGCGTTGCGGGTCGCAGCCGAAAAGATGTCCAGGCTGGCCGACTATCTGGACCAGGTCAAGTCCGACCGCGGCTGAGGGGCCCTTTGTCCGTCTGGATCCTGCCCCTGGTGCTGGCCGGGCTCATACTGAGCGGCTGCGGCGGAAAGAAGCAGGCTAAGGTCAGTCCTCCGCCTCCGCCGCCCATGGCCCCGCCTGCGACTGCCTCCGTTCCCCCACCTGTCCCCGCCACGCCAAGACGGCCTGAAGCCACTCCGCCACCTCGTGAACAAGAAACAGGAAAAAGCGGACGACGCCGCGAGCGCCCTCTCTGTTCCCGAAGGCACGAAACCTCTTTCCGTCGAAACCGGCAAGGCCAGCTGGTACGGGGCGCCTTATCACAACCGCCGCAGCTCCAATGGCGAGATCTATGACATGAATCAGCTGACCGCCGCCCACCTGACTCTTCCGCTGGGATCGACGGTGCGAGTCACCAACCTCAAGACTGGGCATTCGACCATCGTGCGAATCACCGATCGCGGTCCCTTTGTGAAAGGACGAATTGTCGATCTCTCACTGGCCGCAGCCAAGCAGGCGGACGTCTGGAAGGCAGGCGTCGCCCCGGTCCGGCTGGAAGTGTTACGCACGCCGGTGCCATTCGATCATGGCGGACGATGGGCCGTGCAAATCGGATCATTCCAGGATGAAGACGACGCAGACAAATTGGCCAACCGTCTTACCCGGCGCTATAAGACCGCAAAAGTGTTGCGCTTCAGCAGCCCGGTGGGCGACTGGTGGGTCCGCGTGCGCGTCCTGAAAGATGACCTCAAGCGGGCCGAGGAAGTGGTGCATGAAACGCAGGCGGACGCTGACAAAGTATTTCTGGTCAGGCTGGACTGAGGAGTGTGTGGGTCGGACACTCCCGTCCGACGCCTTTGCAATTTGACTTTGATTTTGAATTCCTTGGCGTGCCAGTTAGTCAAAACTAAAACCCACACCAAAATCAAAAGCGTCGGACAAGAGTGTCCGACCCACACAACACACGGCCTACGGATTCTCCGCGGCTTGCTTGTAAGTTCCGAACTTCTTCGCCACCGGCTTCAGCGTGGGATAAAACTGCACAAAAGAATGTTCGACGGCCGCATGGTCTTCATGACACTGCCAGCACGCGGCCTTGGGATTAGCCTGGGCTGATTTTGTGGACTCGTCGAAATTGAAATACGCCCACTTCTCCGGGAAGCGGGTTTCGTCTTTCACTTCCACGCCGTATCCCATGAGATCGCTTTGAAAATGCCCGACTTTGTTGATCGAGCCTTTCGTTTCCGAACCGCGCTCCTCCACCACGAACATGGTCTTGTCCGGCCACTTCCCGCTCTTGACGAATTCGGAGTAGGCCCACTGCGGCACAAAAACGTTGGTAAACATCTGGTGATCGGCACTGCCCGGCGTGTAGCTCATGCCCAGGCCGGAGGACAGGAAGATCCATTCGCGGAAGTTCTTCGGGGGAAGCAGATGATTGTCGCTGGTGTACTCCGGCTTGCCGGAATCGGACTCCGGAGCTGCGGCCTGCAGAAATGCGAGACACACAACAATTGTTAGGCACGACAGCAGGGCGCGTTTCATGGCGTTCCTCCGTCAGCTTAGACGTGGGGGAGGTCCAAAAAGACAGCAGCAGAACAAAAGTAGTGCCGCCGTCCCGGCGGCTGTTCCCTCGACAAGCTCGGGACAGGCTCAGGGGCGTCCCGCCCGTACGGCGGGGACACTTCCTCACCTCCGAGGGCGAGACGCCGGCGCTACAAATCCCCTAGGTTATTTCAGTGCGCTTGCGCAGGAACGCCGGGACGTCGAGGTCTTCCTTCTCGAAGTTGGCGATCATGGCATCGCGCAGAGTATCGACCGCTACGCCTTCGTTATGAGGTGCAGCCATTTGCCGGGGCGGCGCCTCCTCCATCACGATGGGCGGACGCACCGGCTCGGGCCGGTACTCGGGCTCGGGCTCGGCCACGTACGAGGAAACGGCAAAACCCGACTGCATCTCCGCCTGCCGGCGCCGGATGTCTGAATCCTTGAAGCCGGTTGCGATCACCGTGATCTTCACCGCATCCTTGGCCTTCTCGTCGAGCACGGCGCCAAAGATGATGTTGGCATCTTCGTGCGCGGCGCCCTGGATGATGCTGCAGGCTTCCTGCACCTCGGCCAGTTTGAGCGACGTGGAACCGGTTATGTTGATGAGAATTCCGCGCGCGCCGTCGATCGCGCCCGCTTCGAGCAGCGGAGACGCAATGGCCTTTTGCGCGGCGTCAATGGCCCGCCGTGTGCCGCTGGCCGTGGCCGTGCCCATCACGGCGTAGCCCATGCCTGCCATGATCGCCTTCACGTCGGCAAAGTCACGATTGATGATCCCCGGAATGGTGATGATGTCCGAGATGCCCTGAACGCCTTGCCGCAGGATGTCATCGGCCACGCGGAACGATTCGAAGAAGCCGGCGTCCTGGGCGACCGCCAGCAGCTTTTCGTTGGGAATGACGATGGTGGTATCCACCGAATCCATCAGCTCGGAGATGCCGCGCTCGGCCTGCTGCATGCGGCGCTTGCCTTCGAAAGCGAAAGGCTTGGTGACCACGGCAACGGTCAGCGCGCCCATTTCGCTGGCCAGCGAGGCGATGATCGGCGCAGCTCCGGTGCCGGTGCCGCCGCCCAGTCCGGCAGTGACGAACACCATGTCGGCGCCCTCGAGCGCCTCGATGATTTTGTCGGAGTCTTCGAGCGCAGCCTTGCGGCCGACCTCGGGATTGGCGCCGGCGCCCAGGCCGTTGGTGAGCTTCACCCCCAGTTGGATCTTCATGGCCGCGCGCGACATGCGCAGCGCCTGCAGGTCGGTGTTCGCGACCACGAATTCGATGCCCTCCATGCCGGCATCGATCATGCGGTTGACTGCGTTGTTTCCGCCTCCACCTACACCGATGACTTTGATCTTGGCGTCGTTGCGGGTGTCTTCGTTGAAGCTGATGCGAATGTCGTTTTCTTTTTTCATGTACGCCGCCTTCTGTGGATTTGCCTTGCTTTGTCTCCCGGATCTTCTAAACAGTAGCGCCGGCATCTTGCCGGGGACGCTACGAATACCTATGCACCTTTTCCTACAAACATGGCCTTCAGCTTTGAACTCCAGCGCTCGTTCTGAATACCGCGAGCAATACGGGCGCGGTGTCCGTAGAACACCATGCCCAGGACGGTTGCGAACTCGGGCTCAGCCAGCGTGGACGGCATTTTAGCCAGCGGCGCGGGCCACGCCAGGCGCAGCGGCCGGTGCAGCACCGACTCCGCGATTTCGAGAATGCCGGGCAAGCGGCATCCCCCGCCGGTCAGCACGATGCCACCCACGCAAAGCTCGAACATTCCGGCGTGACGCAAATTGTCGCGCAACATTTCAAACAGTTCGCGGGCGCGGGGCTCGAGAATTTCTCCGACCATGCGCTGCGAAATCAGCCGCGACGGCCGGTCGCCGACCGACGGGACCTCAACTTCATTGCCTTCCGGGATCAGAGTGACAATGGCATTGCCATAGAGCCGCTTGATTTTTTCCGCCTCGGCCACCGGAGTGCAGAGTCCCACCGAGAGATCGCTGGTGAAGTGATCGCCGCCCACCGGAATTACGGCAGTGTGGGCGACCGCGCCTTCCTGGAAGACGATGATGCTGGTGGATCCCGCTCCCAGGTCGGCCAGGCATACGCCCAGTTCGCGCTCGTCGGCGCGCAGCACGGCGTCGGCACAGGCCAGGGGCTCGAACACCGTGTCGTCCACATGCACGCCGGCGCGATTCACCGCCGTCACCACGTTCTGCAGCGCGCTGGACGCGACCGTGACCATATGCACTCGCACTTCGAGTCGCGCGGCCATCATCCCCAGCGGATCATTCACCCCGGTCTGGTCATCGAGAATGAACTCCTGCGGCAGCAGGTGAAGAATTTCGCGATCGTCGGGCAGGGGTATGGCGCGGGCCTTGTCCACGGCGCCGCGCAGCTCGTCGCGGCCAATCTCGCGCGCCCGGGCGCCAAAGCTGAGACCGCCGTGGCTGTTGAAGCCGCGGGCATGGGCCCCGGCCATGCCCAGCAAAGCGTGCTCAATGGGCGCTCCCGCCACGTCTTCGGCTTGCTCGACCGCCTTCTGAATCGAGTTCACGGCCTTGTCCAGGTCCACGATGACGCCCTTGCGCGAGCCGCGCGATTCGGCCACGCCGTGACCGCGATAACGCAACCCGTTGTCGGTAATCTCCGCCACCAGCGCGCAGGTCTTGGCACTGCCTACGTCGATTGCGGTCAGAAGGTGCTCGTGCGGGTTCGCCATTCCTATTGTGTTTCTCCCTTGGCAATTGCCGGGCTTGGTTTCGCCGACGCCTTTACCGCGGCGACGGATTTTGGCGCGGGCCTGGTTTTGCCGCCCGAAGCTTTCGCCGCCGCAGTGTGCTTGGCCTTTGCTCTGGCTTTGCTCCAGGTCCGCGCTGGGCGGACGCGTGCTTTGCGATGTGCGGTGGTGGCGGTCTTTGCGCTGGCCGCCGGCCGTGATGGAGCCGGCTTCGCCGCGGATGTCGCAACTGGCTTCGCCGTCAGGGCCGGCGATGGTCTGGGAGAAGTGCGGATGCGGGTGATCAGCGCTGCCGGCTTCACCCCGGCTGCCATGGCCTTCCTGGCTGCTTCGGCGGAAAGCGGTGGTTGCTTCATTGGGCCCTGCAAATCCGGATTGACGATGATCTGCCGGTCGTAGCGCAAGTCCACCGATTCCAGTTTGTCGAACTGCTGTTGCCACTCCTGCACGTGGGTGACGTAAATCTTGTAGCGCTCCAGGTAATGGGAAGATCCCAGATGGACGAGCACTTCGCCGGCGTGATTGTTGGCCGTCACCTTCACGTCGTCAGGATCGGAGAGGTCGATTTCGCTGAGCTCCTGCGAATAGCGCGCCCCTCCGGCGTCGAGTTGGCTTACCACGTCGTTGTAGATCTTCATGCGGGCGGAGCGGGTGGACGGCGGTTCCCCGCTGTTCATGCCCACGATCACGGGGAAGGAATATTTTTTTCGGCCGGGCAATTCCATCAGCGTGCCGCCCGCGTCGGTGAGCAGGATTCTGGAGCCGACGCGCGCGAATGCCACCGGAGTGCGCTCGTGAATTTCCACTTTCAGCCGGTTGGGGATGAAGCGCATCACGCTGGCCGATTCCACCCAGGGAATCTGCTCCAGTTGCGCCTTCCGCTGCGCCAGCGGCACGAAAAAAATGTTGCGGCCGATGTCGCCGCCCATTACTTCCATCACCTGCGCGCGGGTAACGTTCTGCAGACCGCTGATGTCGATGTCGTCGCTCGATTCAACCCGAAAACGCCAGGAGCGCTCGCCGTAGTGATAAAGAGCGGCCACACCGATGCCGCAAACGAACACAATGCCGAGGGCAACAGCCGCCCAGGTCAGCCGAGTTACAGTCTTCTTGGGAAGTGAACCGCGGCGTACGGAAACGCGCTTCTGCACGCGCAGGAACGGAGGTTCCTGTTCCACGTCCAAGTCGAGCAGGCGCGCATCGTGCGCTTCTTCGCGCCCTGGCTCGTCGGCCAGTGGATACAATTCTTCCTGCGAGATGGTGGGGCCGGATTTCCGCGCCATCAACTCAGGTCAATTGTCGTCAGGGAATCGCTTGAGCAAAATCAATATAACTGCTTTTGAGCAAGAGAGATAGAAAAATTTAGCAGGTTTTGCACAGGCGCCGGCGAAGTGCGCGGGGGCAGATGTGCTCATCTGCGCAGTCGAGCGCAGCTCGACCGGTTTTGGCACTCCATAGAAAGATAATTGCGAAAAAAGAACTAGCGGAGCTTTGCTCCGCCGCGCAGATGAGGACATCTGCCCCTACGTGGTTTGCGTTACTCCGGCAGTTCCGGAGCCTGGGGAATCTGAATGACCATGTTCCGGGCGGGCAAAACGATGGTCCGCGGGGCGCGCTCCAACGCCCGCACCTGCACTCTGATGGCCTGCAGGCGGACCAGTTGAGCCTGCCGGCGTACCAGAGTGCGCCGGGCGCAAGCCAAACGGGCCTGAACCTCGTTCTGGACATCGCCCTGGACATCGTTCTGGACATCGATCATGGCGTCCGCCGGACTGGACAGGTCACTTTCGCTGCGTGCCAGCATCAGATCCGCCATTTCGGCATAGTGCGCGGCCACACCAGAGGCTTGCGATACCACCGCGACTGAGCGGTCCACAAGGCGGTCGCTCCAGCCCCGGTGCTCTGTGACGAATCCGGTCGTGGTGGCCAGCGCGAGAACTCCCAGGGTCATCCAGTACATTACTTTTTCGGATTCCATGGCATCTTCCTTTGCCCATTAGACGAGCCAGCTGAAAAGTCGTTATCAGGCCAGGGATGTTTTGTGCGCGGGCAAAAAAAGAGCGCTAGGTCGCCGAGACCGCGGTCCGGGGCCGGGCCACAGCCTCTTTTTCCTGCAATTTCGCCAGGATCATCGGTCCCAGTTGCGATACGCTGCCAGCGCCCAGGGTCAGAATCATGTCTCCCGGTTGGGCGATGGCCACGACCGATGCCACCGCGTCGGCAAATGAACTCGCGTACGATGCCGGCCGCTTCCCTTTCCCGCTGATCTGGCGGGTCAGGGCTTCACCGGTGACGCCCTCGATCGGCGCCTCGCTGGCGGCATAAATGTCGAGGACGGCCAGCGAGTCGGCGTCCTCAAAGGCGGTGGCAAATTCGTCCATGAGGTCACGGGTGCGGGTGTAGCGGTGGGGCTGAAATATGACGTGTATCTTGCCGAAGCCGCACTGCCGGGCAGCGGCGAGCGTGGCGCGAATCTCGGTGGGATGATGGCCGTAGTCATCGATCACGCTGACCCCGGCGGCCTTGCCCCGCAACTGGAAGCGCCGGTCCACGCCGCGGAAGTTTTCCAGGGCCATGCGAATGTCGTCAGCCTTGATGTCGAGACCGACTCCCACCGCGATGGCCGCAGTGGCATTCAGGACGTTATGCACTCCGGGCACGTGCAGCCGGAATTCGCCGAGGTCGCGGTCGGCGTAGGCCACGCGAAAATGGCTGACTGGCTGCCGGTCGTCCGACTCAAATGTAGATTTCCCCGGCTTGATGTGAAAATCCGATCCTCGCCGGGTACCGTAAGTCACGATGCGGCGCCGAATCTGGGGAAACAACTTGCGCAATGGCGCATCGTCATTGCAGACGACAACTACGCCGTAGAAGGGCACGCGATCCATGAAATCGAGGAATGCCTTTTTCACGTCGCGCATGTTGCGGTAGCAATCCATGTGCTCGCGGTCGATGTTGGTGACCACTGCGAGTACGGGAGAAAGCTTGAGAAACGAGCGATCGCTCTCGTCCGCCTCGGCCACCAGGTATTCCGACTTGCCGGTGCGGGCATTGGAGCCCAGGGCGTCCACGCGCCCGCCGACCACGACCGTCGGGTCAAGGCCTCCGGCGGCCAGCACCGCGGCCACCATGGAAGTAGTCGTCGTCTTGCCGTGCATGCCGGCGACCGCGATGCCATACTTCAAACGCATCAATTCGGCCAGCATCTCGGCGCGTGGAATGACAGGTATGTGGAGCCGGTGCGCTTCGACGACTTCGGGATTCTCCAGCGCGACCGCCGAACTGGTGACCACAACTTCCGCGCCGGCGATGTTCTCCGCGGCATGGCCCTCGAAGACGGTGGCGCCCAGGCCGGCCAGGCGCTCGGTCACCGGTGAACTCTTCAGATCAGAACCGGAAATCCTGTAGCCGAGGCTCAGCAGCACCTCGGCAATCCCACTCATGCCGATGCCGCCAATGCCGACGAAATGAATGCGCTGGATTTTGGCAAACATCTGATTCAGCTCTTCCGGCCTTCTATCCTAACTCCAATCCTCTGTCATCCTAGCGGACTGTCCCGGAAATTCGCCGAATTAATAATTATTGTCATCCCGACCGGAGCGAAGCGAAGCGAGCGCAGTGGAGAGACCTGCTGTCTCAGTGCATCCCAACCGGAGCGGACCGCGAGGATCACCGGAGCAGCTGATCTGGCTTCTAGCTCCTGGCTCCTGGCCAAAGCAAACCCAGCCCTGGCAGCCAGCAGCGAGAAGCCAGCAGCGAGTTCATCACCAGTTCATCTTCTTGCGCAACTCAGTGATGTGGGCCACATGATGCCGGCCGTGCCAGGAGTACAAGGCCAGGTTCTTTTCCAGCGGCATTCTCCCCAGTTCGGGATGGTTGAAGGTCCGTTTCCAGTCCTGCGGTTGCAGCCCGCGCAACAGGCGCACCCAGCGGTCGTGCAACGAGTCCAGCAAGGTCAAGGAGACCTCCAGCGGCGTGGACTGAACGTCAGGAAGCTCAGCCCAGCGATCTTCCATGTAAGGCTTGATGGTTGGAGCATCTTCAGTCAGCGCCAGTTTGAAGCGGATGTAGGCGTTCATGTGGCTTTCGGGAACATGGTGGACCACTTGCCGCACTGTCCATCCGCCATCGCGATAGGGCGTTGCGATCTGCTGCGGCGATAGACCCTGCGCCGCAGCCCGCAGGGCGGCCGGAGTCTGCTCGATATCGTTGATCAGTTTCTGGCGCTGTTGCTCGTCGGGCGGGCCATCAAAGGTAAATTTACCGATGGGATAACGGGGGTCGCTCATCTCTGCCTCCTGAAAGGTTCGCGCAAAAGCTCGCGGGCGAGGGCGCCCACGCCACACCACCACGACTTGATAGGAAACGTGAAAGAATCGAGAAAAGCAACGGCGAATCGCGGCCTGCGGAAAAAATTAAATACAAATGCTGTCAGCGCATGTTGATTGACAATCGGCTCCGGGGCCTGTCCTACGGCTCGCGCAGCAGTTCGGGGGTGCTGCCAATTCCTCTCTCAGCATGGTCGTAAGCACTGCGATCAGAGAGATGATCAGCGGCCCGATAAAAATCCCGATAAAGCCGAATACCTGCAGTCCGCCCAGCAGGGCGAAGAGCAGCAGAAGAGGATGAAGCTCAACCCTGCTGCCGATCACCAGCGGCCGAACGATGTTGTCAACCGTGCCTACAACCACCGATCCCCACACAATGAGGACAATGCCTTTCCAGAGATGTCCGGTGGCCATGAGGTAAATTGCAGCTGGGACCCAGACCAGAGTCGTTCCCACGATCGGAATCACCGAGCAAACCGCGGCGGCTAAACCGAGCAGCAACGCCGAGGGCACGCGGAGGACCGCCAGGGCGGCCCCGGTCAACAGACCCTGGGTGAGGCCGACCGCCAGAATGCCGTACAGGTTGGCGACGATGCTGTCGCGCACCGCTGTCAGCAATCGCTTCGCCTGGTTCGGGCCCAGCGGCAGAATGGCAGCGACATTGCTGGTCGCAGCTTCTCCATCACGGAAAATGAAAAACAAGATCAGAAATGTCAGGATGGCATTGCCCGCAAAACCTGCCAGTCCTCCCACCAGGCCGGTCCCGGCCGCCAGCAGAAACTTGCTCACCTGGCCGGGCAGGTTGTCCAGAGCGTCCTGGATGCGTAACTCTTCCACATCCACATATCGGCCGAGCCACTCCATCACTCTTTCCTGTTTGTCGCCGAGGTAAGCCGCGGCTCCTCCTTCCTGAGCGCTGCGGTCGCCCAGGTACCGCGCTGCCTTGATGAGCTGGGTGCCGGCAGCGGAAGCAATCAGCGAAGCCGGCAGCACAAAAATCAAGAGCACTGCGACGGTGGCCAGCAGCGCAGACTTGTTAGGCCCACGAACACTCCGCCGTACCCAAAGGTAGAAAGGGTAAAATCCGACGCCAATCACGATCGCGAACGCTATAGGTTGGAGAAATGAACGAAAGAGCCAAAAGCCCACCACCAGGGCTCCCAGCAATAACGCCAGGAGGAACACGACGGTTGCGTTCGAGTTTGGCTTTTCCACGAGTAAACCGGGATGTGGGTTGCGAGTTCCCAACCGACCGACAATGTACCCCTACGCGCCCCAGGTATGCAATGCGCACCAGCACTCGGCAGGGGGCAATCACAAGACCAAAGATCAACCAGGAGAATCAGGAATCTCCTTCGTGGTCCTTTGTGTCCTTCGTGGTTTATGCCTTTGGTGGATCGTACCGGGTTGTACAGCTATCGCACCAGCGCCAGTATGCGCACCGGAGCTGTCGATCCTCCTGCAACTTTCGCGGGAGCGACCATGGCTACGGCGCCGTTAGCGGGCATGCGGTCGAGGTTGGCTACATTGGTTAGAAGGTAGAGTCCGTGTTCCAGCGCGTACTGACCGACGGCCAATATTTTGGCCGAGCCGCGATCGAGATTTGGGGTGTCGATGCCCAGCCCAAGAGCGTTCCGTCCTTCGGCCAGGAAGCGGGCCGCATCCTCGGAATATCCGGGAAAGTGCATGCTGCCTTTGGCATCGGTATTGCGGTACCGGCTGACTGAGTTCCAGCGCGCTCCCCAACCCGTGCGCGCCATCACCACCGCGCCCAGGGGGATCTGTCCGTTGGCCGACTCCCAGCTGGCGATGTCCTGCACCGAAATCTCATAGTCGGGATTGCGCGCGGCGCTGGCGCTGACATCCAGCACCACCAGCGGGCCGATCAAGCGTCCGGCTGGAATCTGATCAACCGTCCACTGGCCGCGTCCCAAACGGGACGGAGCATCAATCCGGGTGGAAAATTGTTCTGAAGAGGAGGCCTTCGACGGCGTAGGTCTTTTCCGAAAGAGCCACGGTCTCCAATCGATAACCGGATTTATGCGGTGTTTCGAAGCCGTTGGTTGACAGCGAGTGGGTAAGGTCCGCGACCTCGCGAAAGCCGGCAGCCTGGGTGGTGGCCGGACGCTGCTGGGCAAACAGCAACAGTGCCAGGGCCAGCACATAACCGATTACAAACTTCTGAATCTTCATTTACTTCTATACGTCTTTCGCGCTTTTCGGGTTCGTTCTCTGGAAAACCCGGCTAAAGCTGTGAGATGCAAGCACTCTCAAGAGAAGATGCTCTATGAGATTTTCGCGCGCAGGGTAACCGCCAGCAAGGCCCATCAGTACATGACCTGCCGGGGTAAAACGCGGAACCTACAGGTAAATGAAGGCCAGCCACCAGGCAAACGCCGCAGCCATCAAGGTGCCGAGGAAGTTTACCAAGTCGTTATTAACCAACCCACGCCTTTCGAGTCCTGCTCCCAAAAAACTGTCGGCAATCGTTCCCAGGACGGCGGCGCCGATGGAAATCGCCAGCGCTTGCGGGGGCAGCAACCCGCCCAGAAGACAGACCGCACTCACAATTCCGGCAGCGGCGATTCCAGCCGCGGTCCCAATCAGGCTTACCCCGCCATCGGTTCCCGCCGGGACGGAACGCCAGGTCGTGACCAGACGGGCCTTCTCCCCAAAGGCCTGGCCCACTTCGCTGGAAACCGTGTCAGCGGCTGCTTCCGAGAGCGCCGCTGCCATCGCCAGCAGAAAAATTGTCCGCTCATGACTGACGGTGGAAGCCGCGGCGCAGGCTGTAGCGACTCCGAGATTTGCCAGGACCTGGGACGCCTTCCTGCCCTCGCGGCGTTCCGCCGTCCCCAGCTTCTGTTTACGCGCATAGCCGAGCCGGGTCGTGATCCAGGCCAGCGCGAAAACCGTGATCAGCGCCGCGAAGGCGCCCGGCCCGCCTCCCACGTAAAGCACAAAGCAGCTGAAGGCCCCGGCCACCGCGCCCGAGTTGGTCACCCCGCGCACCAGGCGGGCGAGCAGCGTGAAGGCCACGGTGAGCGCAACGGCGACGACCCACCGCCCTTCATGACCCGCAATGGGGATGGTTAAAGCGCTGAATGGAGAGAGGTCAAACACATCGGTCACGCGGTTCAGAGCGCGGCGCCAGTTTCAAGCCTCCACAAGATATAGTGTAGCCGTGCCGGCAGTCCCATAGATGGGGCTTGTTCTTCAGATTACCCGCATCTGCGGACTGCATCAAAGCCCCTGCGTAGTCTAAACTGCACTACGCTTGGGCGTTTTCTGCTTCGAGGGGAAACTATGGCAGCCTCGGTTTGGTCGGGATATCTTACGTTCGGCCTGATCTCCATGCCGGTTCGTCTTTTTTCCGGCGCGCGCAGCAGCGGCATCTCCTTCAACATGTTGCATCGCGACGACCTGCAGCGGGTCAAGCAGCAATATTATTGTCCCGCCGACAATCGTGTGGTGGAGCGCAGCGAGATCGTGAAGGGCTACGAATTCCGCAAAGACGAATACGTGGTGATCGAACCCGAAGAGATCAAGAAGATCGAGCCGCAAACCGCGAAGACCATGGAGATTCTCGAGTTCGTGAAGACCAGCGAGGTGGACCCGGTCTTTTTCGAATCCTCCTACTACATGCTGCCGGAAGAGGCGGGACGCCGGCCCTACGCCCTGCTGACCAAGGCCCTGGAAGAAAGCGAATTCGTCGCCATCGCCAAGCTGACCATGCACAATCGCGAGTACACCGTGTTCCTGCGTCCGCACGAAGGCGGACTCATGCTGCACACCATGTACTACGCGGAAGAGGTCCGCAAGGTGGAAGGCTTCGGCGCGCCCGATGTTGAATTGAAAGACGCGGAAGTCAAAGTCGCTCACCAGTTGATTGAAGCTCTGGCCGCCGAGTGGGACCCGGAAAAATATCACGACACCTTCCAGGAAAACGTGAAGAAGCTGATCGAAACCAAGCTCGAAGGCGGCAAGATCACTGAAGTCGAGAAGCCGAAGAAACTCGCTCCGGTGGTCGATCTGATGGCTGCCCTGAAACAGAGCCTGGCCGAAATGGAAGGAAAGAAGAAACCGGCGGCGCCCGCCCGGGATGCGGCCTCCGGAAAGCGGTCCAGAGGGAAAGCATAAGGCGGCTTTTAGCTTTTTAGCTTTTAGCTTTTAGCTTTTAGCTTTTAGCAAATCCACTTCACAGTGGCCAGCCACGCCGGTCGTGATTTTCCGACCAATGCTTCAATCCTGGAAGGGCACCCTTTCGCCGGCAACAATGCATCAGACCTCGAAGCAGGGACCAAAAGGCAACCACCAAAAGCCATGAGCCAAGAGCTAAAGGCTAAGAGCTAAGAGCTTACGTCCCCCCGCTGGCGCATATTCCGCCCAGCCATTAAAATGAAACCTCTTCCGGATCATTGTGAGTTCATGGATGGTTCTGCTGGGGTGCGGATGATTTTTTGGCGCAGGGCCCGTTTGCTGGGCGTTCTGACTGTTTTCCTGATTTGCGTTGGCTGCGGCGACCAATACCGTCCCGTCGCCGTTCCTATTGTTCCGCCCCCACCCGATCCCGATGCGATTCATTTCGTTCTGGTGCTCAGTAACAACGGTTCCATTGACCCCGGGGCCAGCAGCCGGATGGATGTCTCGGGCGACACCAACATCGGCGTGGCCCAACTTGGCCTGGGCCCGGCCCACGCCACCCTCATCTCCAATGGGGGTCGCGTATATGCCGTCAACACCCTGGAGGACTCGGTCTCATCGTTTTCTCCAAACCCGGGATCAACCGCCACCGTGGTGACAACGACTTCCCTGCCGGCGGGTTCGCGGCCGGTATTTGTCCACACCACGGAAAGCGGAACGGTTTACGTGGCGAACTTCGGGAACAACACGGTGGCCGCAATCTCGGCCACAAGCAATACCGTGCTGAACCCCCTGATTGCGGTGGGCAATCATCCCGTCGCGCTGGCGGAGACTCCGGACCAGAAGAAACTCTACGCGGTGAATCAGGGAGACGGCACCGTGACCGCCATCAGCCTGGTGGACCGCAGCGTAGTCCAGACCATCACCACCGGGGCCACTCCGGTGTGGGCAGTCGCGCGCTCCGACAGTGCGAGAATCTACGTGCTCAACAGCGGAAGCGGCACCGTGTCCGCGATTGATACCGTCACCGATTCAGTCGTGGGCTCGGCGCCGGTGGGCGCGGGCGCCAATTACATGGTGTATGACAGCAAGCTGAATCGGCTCTACGTGACCAATCCGGTGGCCAATACTGTAACCGCACTCAACGTTTCCGTGGATCCTCCGGCGGTCCTGTTTGTGACCCCGGTTACCTCCGGCCCGCAATCCGTGGCCGTCCTGCCTGATGGCAGCCGGGTTTACGTTGTGAGTTCCCAAAAAACTCCGCCCTGCACTTCTAATCCCGGCGACACCCAGCTTTGTATCAGTTCCGCGGGCACCGTGATCAACGCCACCGACGGTAGTGTCAGAAAGACATTTCCGCTCGAGCCCACGGTCAACATCACGGCGGCAACACAAAGCGGCTTGAATACCAATTACACCTACACGCTGGCGTCCGGTCCGGCTCTCCGGCCAGGCATGGAAATCGTGGTCGCGGGCATGACCGACGCAGGCAACAACGGAACATTTACTCTGGTGGCGGCAAACGCCGGAACCTTTACCGTTGCCAATAGCACTCGGGGCTACGGCCAGCAGTCAGAGTGGAACTGGGGCTGTCGTGGTCGAGATCTCTACCGCCTTCCCGACCGGTTGCGACGTCAATGGCCTGGGCATTCCAGGGGGAGTAGCGGGCGGAGTGCGATTCCGGGTCTCGTCAGCCGCCTCGGCCGACAGCACGAAGGTCCTTGTAGGAAAGTGCGACGCGGGGAGCACCACGGTCATTCGTACTTCCGATGACACTCCGGTGCTTGACTTGCCTGCTCCGCCGGGCACCGCCACTCCACCCAACGGCGGAAATGCATTGCCGCAGAACCCGGTCTTCGTGATGGCGGGACCGTAGGGCGGACGTCGGACGCCAGCCGTCGGACCTCGGACCGCAGACGCTCTCTCTACTCTGTCATCCCGAGCGAAGTCGAGGGACCTGCTTTCTGCCGGCACTGCATCTGCCCTGTGCGGAGACCGCAGGCCGCATACCTTGCTCCAAAGCAGATCTTTCGACTGCGGGAACGGACTCGCAAGCGAGTCTGTTCCCTCCGCTCAAGATGACATTATTTATTGAAGGTTCCAAACCCTCGGCACACCAGTCGCGAGAAATTCGAGGACTGGAAGTTGAGGTCCGAGGTCCGACGTCCGCTACTCGCCGGCGGCTGCCGCCCGCTCGCCGGACATCTCAACGTTGTAGCGCAGCGCGATGTTCATGAACACGCTGCCCCGGTCGGTTTCGCAGCATATGACCAGGGCTTCGGTGTCCTCGCTGCTGGTGGGACCGTGTTCGGAAGTGTGTAGAACGGGGGGATGCACGCGGAAGTGGAAGCCCTGATCATTCAGGGCGGTGACCGCGTTTCCGGTCACCTGATTGGCCAACTCACAAACTGTTTCCCGCACCAGGTCGTCGGATTCAGGCAGCTCGCCGCCGGCAAAATGGCTGGCCACGCGCACCGCGGTTTGGGGATCGAGGTCGAACACAATGCGGCCCTCGATGTCGCCGGTAATCGCCACCAGTGCGGCCACTCCTTTGCGCCGGTACGCCTCCTGCTCCATGCTCAGGTTCCCAATGGACATGGGGGACTGCAGGCCCTGGGCCAGGACGGCGTCCGCCGCATTGATGAACGGCTGGATCAGCTCCATCTTCATAGATCAGGCTCCCGCGCCTGCAGCATTGGCCACGGCGCCGTCTTCGCCGAGCACGTACTTGATGACTTCATACAGAACTTCCGGTTTGACCGGCTTCTGCACAAAGTGACGGGCCCCGCGCTGCAGCGCGGCCACGATGTTCTCCTGATAACCCACGGAAGACACCATGACAATGCGCGCCTCAGGATGCTGCGCCACGATCTTCTCGGCCGCCTCGATCCCTTCCATCTGCGGCATGGTGATGTCCATGAGCACGATGTCGGGATTGGTGCGGTCGTATTCGGTGATGGCGGTCATGCCGTCGCCGGCTTCACCCGCCACCTGGCCGCCGAAAGTTTCAACGATCCGGGCCAGGTTCTTGCGGGCGAAGACGGAATCGTCCACCACCAGGTAGCGGACCGGTTGGCCGTCCTTGCTGCGTTTTAACGATGCAAACTGCTCCATAACCCCTCCTGCTTTTCTTGCGAAATCGAACCTTGACTCTCCCATCAAATCTATTCTCGCCCCGCGCCCGCGGCCTTGCCGCCCTCGCCCGGTTCGTTGCCAAATCCGTTTTTGCGATCTGCCATGCATTGGGCCTGCAGGGTGTTGGCCAGAACATCCAGCCCGACGACCCGCACCGCGAAGCCGCGATCGATGGCCGCCTTGGGCATGCCATAGACCACGCACGACTCCTCGCTCTGCGCAATCGTCATTCCTCCCACCGCTTTGACCGCGCCCATGCCTTGCGCCCCGTCATCGCCCATGCCCGTCATCAGCACCGCAATGCCTTTGGAACCGAACTCGTCGGCCAGGCTCTTGAACAATACATCGGCAGAGGGACGGTGGCCGTTGACTCGGGGCTCGTCGCTCAGCACCGCGACATCGCCCAGCGGCAGGCGTTTTACTTTCAAATGCCGGCTTCCCGGGCAGATCAGCACCCGTCCCGCCAGCAGGACATCCCCCGACTGCGCTTCCTTGACCCGGACAGCGCAGATTTCGTCCAGACGCCGGGCAAACATTTCGGTAAAACCTTCGGGCATGTGTTGCACCACCACAATCGCACCGGGAAAATCCGCCGGCAATTGCGAGAAAACGTACTGCAAAGCCTGCGGCCCCCCGGTAGAGACCCCGATGGCAATCACCCGGTTGGGAGCTTTTTTGGTATCGATGGGGGCTTTCTGCCCCGAACGGGGAGTCGCGCCCACCGGCCTGACGGTCACGCCCCGGCTCTGGGCCGCGGCCTTGATCTTGCCGATCAATTCGGCTGCGATCTGCGGCATGCGGGCGGAGACGTCGCTCGGCTTGGCCACAAAATCAAATGCGCCCAGCGACAGAGCCTGCAGCGTGATCGAAGCTCCCTGCGTGCTGTGGGAACTCACGACGATCACCGGCAAGCGGTGGCGCCGCATGATCTCTTTGAGCATGTCGATGCCGCCCATGCCCGGCATCTCCAGATCCAGAGTAATGACCTGGGGCTTCAGCTCGTCAATTTTCCTGAGGCCGAAGTTGCCGTCCATGGCGGTGCCCACCACCTGGATCGAACTGTCGGTCTGCAAAATCTGTGGAATCAGCTTCCGCATGAGCGCGGAATCGTCCACCACCAGCACGCGCACCGGCGTCATGGACGCACCTCCGCCGTGCTCTC
The DNA here is from genome assembly GCA_963699935.1 of Terriglobia bacterium. Lineage (GTDB taxonomy): Bacteria > Acidobacteriota > Terriglobia > Terriglobales > Acidobacteriaceae > JAIQFF01. Next base: position 163,642 of record CAVOVU010000001.1, on the reverse strand, counting down.
GCGCAGGGTCTTGCGGTCGGCGTGGGAAAGCAGGAGTCCGGAGATGATGCCCTCTCCCTCTTCCGGACGAACCTTGCCGTGGCGATCCACAATGGCGGGTAGATTGACGATGAGCACCACCCGTCCATCGCCCAGGATGGAAGCTCCGCTGATCAGGTCGGTGGCCACGGTCTGGTCATCGAGCGCCTTGATGACAAGCTCTTCTTCACCCTCGAGGCTGTCCACGATCATCCCCAGCTTCCGTTCGCCCATGGAAATCACCAGCACAAAGATCTTTTCCGAGCCCCCCTGGGCTCCCCTGCCCGGCGCGCGCCCCAGTCGGACCAGGGGCAGGACGCGATCGCGCAGCTGCAAGACTTCATGGTTATGCACCTGGTGCACGTCGGATTCCCGGGCGCGGGCAATTTCCGCGACTGCGTTCAGGGCCACGGCGTACAGCCTCTGCTCCACCCGGAACAGCAGGGCCTTGATGATGGCCAGCGTGAGCGGCAACTTAAGGCGGAAGGTGGTGCTCTGGCCCACCCGGGTCTCAATCTCGACTGAGCCTTTCAGTCGGTGCAATACGGTCTGCACCACGTCCAGGCCGACGCCGCGGCCGGAGATTTCGGTGATCTCGTCGGCGGTGCTGAACCCAGGCCGGAACACCAGCGCGAGAATCTCGGCCTCGCCCAAACTGTCCGCCTCTTCCCGGGTCACCAGACCCTTCTCTAAGGCCTTGGCTTTGACTTTCTGGACATCAATGCCGGCGCCGTCATCACTGACTTCCACGATAACCTGATTGCCGTGATGGTACGAAGTGAGATGGATGGTTCCGCGCGCCGGCTTCCCGTTTCGGACTCGTTCTTCGGCACTCTCGATGCCATGGCTGACGGCATTGCGGACCAGGTGGGTCAGGGGTTCGGCGACTACGTCCAAAAGACTCTTGTCCAGGTCGGTGTCCTGTCCGCTCAACATCAGCCCGACATCCTTGCCGCATTGCTTGGCGACGTCTCGTACCATGCGGGGAAAGCGCCGGAAAAGCTGCTCGACCGGCACCATTCGGATTTTCATGACCGAGCGCTGCAGGTCACTGAGCACGCGCGACTGAAAGGCCATGGCATCGCTGAAGCGGCCGCGCAAGGCCTCCTTGGGAACGTGGCGCGCGAACTCGGTAAACGCCTGCTGCAGCATGGACCTGCCGATAATCAGTTCCCCCACCAGGTTGAGCACGCTGTCGATGCGTTCGGCGTCCACGCGCAAAATGTTTTCCGCGAGCACGGGATGATTAGGTCTGCCCGTGGCCGCGTGGTCATCACCAGGTTCGGGTGGCGCGTGGTGCGAGTGGGCGGGTGAGGCGGCCGCGTGTCCTGCTGGTTCGGCAGGAACTGCTTTTCTCGCGGCAGGCTCAGCCGCCTTGACCACTTCCACCACGACGCTCGATATTACGGTCGGAATACGGCACCGGGCGGACAACTGATCGGATGGCTTGTCGCTGGCTACCAGCAATTCCAGGCGCTGAGTGCTGGCCGGAGAACCGGCCTCGGGACGCGCCCCCAGGACTTCGGCGACCGGGGCCAGCGCATTCAGCACCAGTTGCCGGGCCGCGATCGGCATCACGCACTTCGGATCGATGGCGGCGGTGACGTGGTACACATGCTTGCCCGGCGCTCACCGCATTCTGGATCGCCAGTTTCTCGTACTCGGTCCAGGCAACAGGCGAGGGCGGCCGCTTTGGCGGTCTTCCTGGAACGCTTCTTCCCTTTGGGTTGCTGCGTCAGCTCTCGAATCATTTTGGCCAACGGCGCGGCCGAGGGCAGTTTGCCTTTGCGGCGATAGGCCGTCAGCATGGCGCCAAAGGTGTCGGCCGCGGTAAATGCAACCTCGGCCAGGCTGCCGTGCGAGGACGCCGATTCCAGCGCCAGGGCATCTTCCAGGTCGTGGGCGGCGTTACTCAGTTCACGAAAACCGCAAGCCGCCGCATCGCCCTTGAGGGTGTGCACGATGCGACGGATGCCGCGCACCAGTTCGGCATCGCCGGACGCTTTTCCAGCTTCAGCGCCTCTTCATTGAGCGCCTGCAGCAGTTCCTGCGCGGACTCGAAGAAAAGTTCCAGCATTTCGGCGGCGCGCTCATCGGGAAACTGGGTCATCCGCTCACCTCGACCTTCTGGTAGGCGGTCCCGCTGTTGCGATGCACCATGGTGAATTTGTCGGTCAGGGCAAGCAGGCTTTCCGCGTGGCCCACGAACAGGTAGCCCTGGAGATTGAGACAGCGCGCGAACTTTTCCAGCAAGCGCTTCTGTTCGGGTTCGTCAAAATACATCATGACGTTGCGGCAGAAGATCACATCATTGCGCTGCGGCAGGTATTCTGTTTTCAAATTATGAAAGTCGAAATGGACGATCTCTTTCAGCGCCTTCTTGATGGCATAGCGGTCGCCGGTCTTGTCGAAGTAGCGCAAGCGGTAGCTGTAGTCCACGCTCGCCATTTGGGTTTCTGAGTAAGTGCCTTCCTGGGCCGTCGCGCAACACCGAGTAGCTGATGTCGCTGGCAATGATTTCGACTTTCCAGGGTGGAGGAACCAGCGGTTTGGGCGAAGCTGTGGCCACCGCCTGCGGATTGCGCAGGTAGTAATACGCCAGGCTGTCGGCCACCAGCATGGCCAGGGTGTAAGGCTCCTGGCCGGTGGAGCAACCCGCGCTCCAGATGCGCAGGGCGTAGTCCCGTTGCGCCTGCTTGCGGCGAATCAGGTCGTCGAGGATGTGCTTGTGGAACAGATCCAGTTGGGCCTTGTTGCGGAAGAAGCTGGTTTCGTTGACCGTAAGATTTTCCAGCAGCCGGGCCAGTTCGGCCTTGCCTTCCTTGCTGATCAGCAGGCGGTAGTAGCTGTAGAAGGAATCGAGATGGCATTCCTTCAAACGCCGCTGCAGGCGGTCCTGCAGGAAGTGGGTGCGCCGCTCGTCGAAGTGCATGCCGCACTCCTGGTACACGAGCACCTGCAGAAGCTTCAGTTCAGCCTCGGTAAACTGCGCAGGTATGCTGGATGTGCCCATGAGTTCCGGTTCGTCCCTGCTCCCCTAGTCCGGGACGGCTACGACTTGGCCGCGGCTGCGCCGCGCGCCTCGCCGCTTGCCCGCTCCGCTTGTTCTTTCCGGCCCAGGCCGCTGTCCAGCAGCTTGGCCATATCGAGCAGAACGATCAGGCGGCCGCGATATTTGCCCAGACCGGTCACGCAGTTCAATCCGCCGTCCTGCAGAGTTGCCGGAGAAGGCTCAATCTCATTGGCCGGAATCTTGAGGACCTCCGAAGCCGAATCGACAATCAGTCCCGAAAGCCTGCCGCCGTGTTCCACCACCAGAATGCGGTTGCGGCGGTTTAACGCCGTCTTGGGCTCACCGAAGCGCTTGCGCAGATCGATGACCGAAACAATCTTGCCGCGAAGATTGATCACCCCTTCCATGTAGTCGGGAGCATCCGGCACGGCCGTGATGTCGGGCACGCGCACAATCTCGTGCAGAGAGGTGATGGGGACGCCGTAGGTCTCGCGCCCCACCTGGAATCCGACGATGTGCAATTCAGGGTTCATGATGCACTCTGCAGATCAGGCCCGGGCGCCGGCAGCGGCACGCCGGACGTTGCCGGCGGGGTGCTCGTCGTAACGCGCCGGACCCCGTTCCGCCTGCTCCAGCGCGAAACGGTGCATGGCGTCCAGCAATTCGCGGGACATCTTTGACATCTGCTCCGCCGAGGCCGCCAGTTCCGTCGAACCGGAAGTGGTCTGCTGCACCAGTTCGCGCATGCGCTCCATGGCCTTGACCACCGCCTGGGCGCCGGAAGCCTGCTCCTCGACCGCGGAGTTGATCTCGTGCGTGATTTCGTTCAAACGCGTGGTGGCGCGCGCGATCTGTGAAGAACCATGCGACTGCTCGTTGGTGGCCGCGCCGATTTCCTGGGCGAACTTGTAAACCTCGGTCACCACGTTGGAGATCTTGCGCAGCGCCGCGTTGAGTTCCTGTCCCAGGCCCAGCCCGTCGTTCACGATGCCGGTGCTGCGGTCCATGTTTTCGACCGCCTTGCGCGCTTCCTTCTGAATGCTCTGGATCAGTTCGGAAATTTCCTTGGTGGACTGGGCCGACTTTTCCGCCAGCTTGCGGACTTCGTCGGCCACCACTGCGAATCCCAGGCCATGCTCGCCGGCCCGCGCCGCTTCGATGGCGGCATTCAGGGCCAGCAGGTTGGTCTGCTCCGCCAGGTCGTCGATGACTTCGATGATCTTGCCGATGTCATCGGCCCGCTGTCCCAGCACGTCGATGATTTCGCCCGACGAACGGATGGTGATGTTGATCTTGTTCAGTCCGTCCGTGGCCTTCTCCATGGTGTTGATTCCGCTGTGGACTTCTTCCCGCGAGCGGTTCGAAATGTCGAGCAGCACTTTGGCAGTGTCGGCCACGCGTTGAATGGAGGCCACCATCTGATCGATCGAGGCTGAAGTCTCGCTCACGCTGGAAGCCTGGGTCTGAGTGTTCTTCACCATGTTCTGCACGTTGACGCTCATCTCGTGCATGGTGCTGGTGACTTCGTCGATGGCGGAGGCGGTTTGCAGGCTGACCTTGGCCGAATCGTCGGAGGCGCCCGCCACCTGGCTGGAAGCGCTGGCCACCTGCGAAGCGGCGTCGCGCACGTTGCGCACCAGATTTCTCAGGCCATCCACCATGCGCACAAATGCGTTGCCCAGGGTGTCGTCCTTGGAGCGGGGCGTGACCTCAACCGAAAGATTTCCCCCGGCGATGGCTTCGGAGACTGATGCCATCTCCCGCAGGTAGCCCACCATCCCGTTGAAGGTGCGGCCCAGTTCACCGATCTCGTCTTCGCGCTTGATATCGATTTCGTGGTCCAGGTCCCCGGCCGTGCCGATCTGCTTGGTGACCTTCATGAGGTCGGTCAGCGGTTCGGTGATGGATTTGGCGGTGCGGAAGGCAATCAGGCTGCCCAGACCCAGCGCCGCCAGCGTGCCCAGGAGCGCGATTCCGATGGTCCAGTTGCTCGCCGCTTCGTCGCTCTTGCGCCGCTCCTCCAGCACCCGCTTGCTTTCCTGGTCCGCCAGGTCAAGATATTCGGTGGAGTTCTTTACCCATGAGCTGGCATCTTTCTGCAGGTAAAAAATCTGCAGCTCGGCCACGGTGGAGTTCCCCTGGTCCACCTCTTTGCGCTTTTGCATGAGGGGCTCGGCGAAATCCCGGGCCCAGTTCTGCTCGGTCTGCAGTACTTTCGCCAACGCACTTCGCTGTTGCTCGGAGCTGGCGATGGCCACTGTGCTCTGCAGGCGGTCCACCAGGGTGTGGACGCCGTCATTGACGTGGTCGGACTCGCGGCTGTCTCCGCTAAGCAGGTAGTTGGTCAGATAGAGGCGGTTCTGCATCATCTGAAACCGGATCTTGTCGGTGGCGTCCGCCAGTTGCAGGGCCTGCGACGCAGCCGCCTTGGCGCTGTGCTCGCGATACACCGCGGCCAGGTTTACGGCAAACAGCACCACGACCATGACCAGCACCGCGCCGAAGCTCAAATAAAGTTTTTTGCCGATCGTCATGCTATTCCTCCGCTTGCTGCTGCCGCATTTCTGGACGCGGACCGGACCGCTCCGGTTTCGGCCTAGTCTTTAGGCTGAAACTTGAATTCCACAATTCCGCTGCTCTCGGTCGGGGCCGATTCAAATTTCCACTGCTTCATGGCGTCCATGGCGGCATTGACCAGGACCGGGTGCCCCCCGATCACCTTCGAACTCTTCACCGTGCCGTTGGGTGCCACGACGACGGACAACTTCACCGTGCCGGTGACGCCCATGCGTCGCGCCACGTCGGGATAAACCGGCGCAACTTTCGTTTTGGGCTTCCTCGACAGTTCCTCCGTCTTCACACTCTCCTGGGCCATAGCGGGCACACAAAGGATCCGCGTTCCGGCCGTGATCACCCAGAGTCCCAGGACCACACCGAGCAATGACGGCAGTATTGTCCTCGCGCGCACAGGTCTCTCCTGCTAAGGGAAGAATTCCCGAATGCGTTCAAGTGCAATGCCGATGCCAGCCTCAACAAGGCTTGCGGAAGGATCCATAATCTCTCTCTAAAGCCTTATAGTTAATATGCTTAGCTGCTATCAGAGGGACGCGATTCCAGGCTGGTTCCGAGCTTAGAATCGTCTCATCAACTGGTCGCCATCTCAGTCTGATACACGTCTGGCGAGGCCTAACCCGATTTCACCATCTCGGCACCCGACCTGCTTATTCGCTTGACTCAAATTGAGAATGTAAGTCTAATTTGCTGTATATCAACTACTTGTGGCTTTAACCCTGGCTGGACGGTGACCCTTTGACCTTGTCGGCTGAAGATGCGACCGCTGTGCAGCGCGGTAGTCCGCGTTCGGACGATGCCTTCCAACGTCTCCTCCTCAGATTCTCCGACGCAGCCGCTCAAGGCACGCCGGCGGAAGCGCTGATCCGGCTGTTCTGTCAGGCCACGCGCCAACTCTTCGGGGTGGATGGCGCCTATTACTGGCAGCGGATTTCAGCCGACGAATTGCAGGGAGCGGAGGCCGATGGACTTTTGGCCGACCGTTTCCGGGGAACCCGGGTCAAGGCCAGCCAGAGCTCGGTCGCCATCGCGGTCGAAGCCATCCGTCAGCGCAAGACGGTTTACGAAAACCAACTGGATCCTGCCCGCTATGTCATGGCTGCAGAATTCGGCGCCCGTTCCATCATGGCCGCTCCGCTGGTGGTGAGTAACGACTCGATCGGGGCAGCGGTATTCCTGCATTGTTCGGACCCCGACTTCTTCACTCCGGATTTGGCGGCCAAGGCCACCATTCTTGCCGGACAACTGGGCAGCCTGCTCGAAGCCAATCGCCTCACCCAGGTTTCACGCGAGGAACACCGGCGAACCAAGATTCTGGCCGAGGTCGCGCAAGCTCTCCGTTCCGCCCCGGAGTCCGCCGCGGTGGCCGAGGCGGTCGCGGACCGGCTGCGAGTTCTGCTGCGCACCCGCCTGGTCTGCATGCTGCTGCGCGAAGGCACCGCTTTCAGTCTGCGGGCAGTCGCGGCCGAGTCTCCGCAGCTGGCGGCCTCGGTGCGGGCCCGGCATGATCGCCGGGGAATGCAGTTTGCCGCCGACCTGGCCAGCCGGGCGGTGGCCGCGGGCGAGCCCATCAGCGTGGCCATTGATCCCGCCACGCACGCTCTTGGCGAACTGGTCCCGCCTGGGATGTTGATTGCCGCACCCTTCCGCACCTCGCCAGACGCAGGGCGCGGTCCTGGTCTATCCGCGGCCGGAGGGGGTTTTCAGCGCGGAAGAAAAATCGCTGATTTCCGTGGTCACCGGTTTTGCCGCGGTGGCCATCGCCAATGCGGAACTCTACAGCACGGCCCGGGCGCAGGCTCACGAACTTCACCAATTGCTGGATATTTCAGCCGAACTGGGCTCCATCGGCCAGTTGGATGAATTTCTGCAACAGTTTGCGCTGCGGGCCGCGGACTTCCTGGGTTTCGGACGCGGCTTCATTGGATTGCTGGAAAACGGCGCCTTTCACGTGCGCTGGGCGGCGGAAAACGGTCATCCCCGGCAAGTGGATTTCATGTTTCCCGCCGGGCCCGCCAGCCAGACCCTGCTCCACAAGGAAGTCTTCTGGTCGGACGAGCCCGCCAAAGTTCCCGGGGCCAACCTGGAGATGCTGGGCAAGTTCGACGTGCGGCAGTTATTGACCGTCCCTCTGCTCGATACCGAAGGCGAAGTGCTGGGCATGTTCGGGGTCCTGGACCGGCTCGACCGCACCGGCATTTCGCAGGAGGAGATCCGTCGCGCCCGTGCCCTGGCGGCACAGGTTGCGGTCGCGCTGGAGGTGACCCGCAATCTACATCAATCCGAACAGCACCGCCGCCGGGCGGAGTCGCTGATGGCGCTGGCCCTCGAACTCAACGGCCACCTGCGGCTTCCCGACTTCGCCCGCAGCTTCGTCGGCCGCGCCGCCGATATCCTGGGCGCTCACCAGACGGCGCTGGTGGTCAAACAGGAGACGGGCATGGAAACCCTGATCCTGCAGGGCGCGGACGGCCAGGAAATTCAGGAACCCTCGCTGTTGCGCCGCTTCAGCCATGCCATCGAAGACGCCCTGTCACGGCACGAAGGCGTCATTGTCTCCGCCCCCGCGACGGATTTGTTCGGCGCCGCGCTGGCCGCGGAGCTGGGTGAAAGCAACGGCACCCTGGTCCGCTTGCAGGGAGCGTCGGCGGAACTGGTCGGCGTCCTCTGCCTGGGAGATCGCGAACAGCTTCTGGCCGACGAGGACAAACAGGTCCTGCAGGCCATCGCGGGCCACGCCGCCGTGGCCCTGGAAAACGCCCGCCTGTTTACCCGCATGGACCAGGCCAACCGGCACTGGATCGAAATTTTCGATGCCATCAGCGATTTCATCGTGGCCCATGACGAAGCCGGCGATGTCCTGCGGGTAAACCGTTCCCTCGCTGACTTTATCGGGGTGCAGCCCCAGGCGCTGATCGGCGTCAACATGTCCGCTCTGCTGGCCTCGGGCGAGGCCCCGCCGCCACGCTCCTGCCCTTTCTGCCGCAGCACCAGCGAAGGAGATGATGAGTATGTCCATCCCGTGCTGGAACGCACTTACCTGGTTTCTACCTCGCGGGTACACGGCGCCAGCAGCGAGGGCATGCAGACCATTCACGTGCTGAAGGACATCAGCGATCGCCTGGAAGTGGAGCAGCGCTACCGCGAACTGTTCGACAACATTCAGGAAGGCCTGTTCTTCTCCACCCCCGACGGCCGCTTTATCGAAGTCAACGACGCGCTGGTTCGCATGCTCGGCTACGCCAGCCGGGAAGAGCTGCTGCAAGCCGACGTTCGCACCCAGGTTTATTTTTCGCCTGATCGCCACCAGGAACTTGCCCGGGAGATGCAGGAGCACGGCGTGGTGCGGAACCACGAAGAGACGCTGCGCCGCCGCGACGGCTCCGCGGTGTACGTTCTCATCAATGCCTTTGCGGTGCGGGACAATCAGGGGCACGTCACCCAGTTCCGCGGCCTGATGCTCGACATCAGCGGGCTGAAAACTTTCCAGGCGGAGTTGCAGCGCGAGCGCGACTTCTCGGGAAAGATCCTGAACAACACGCAGAGCCTGATCCTGGTGGCGGACACAGCCGGACTGATCAGCTATGCCAACCGGCGCTGGCAGGACATGGGCTACGAGCAGAAGCAGTTGCTGGGCCTGCCCCTGGAAAACCTGGTGGCGCCGGCCCGGCGCACCATTCTCACCGAGGCCCTGAGCGCCACTCTGGCCGGGCGCCAGGTGGACAATCTTGAACTGCAGATCCTTCGCGGGGATGGCAGAATCGGCCACTTTTCCGTCAACCTGAGCCCCATGCGCGACGAGCAGTCGCACGTCATCAGCCTGGTGGTGGTGATGACCGACGTGACCGACGCCGCCAGCCTGCAATCGAAACTGATGCACGCGGAAAAGATGGCAGCGGTGGGACAGCTGGTTTCCGGCGTGGCCCACGAAGTCAACAATCCGCTTACCGCAATCCTCGGTTTCGCCGACCTGCTGATGGAAAATCCTGAACTGCCGGAAAGCGCCCGCAAGGACATGCGTGTGATCCTGCAGGAGGCGCAGCGCACCAAACAGATCGTCCAGAACCTGCTCAGCTTTGCCCGCCAGATGCCGCCGCAGAGAAAAGCGCTGCAACTTAATCCCATTCTGCGGCGGACGGTACAACTGCGCTCCTACGATTTTCAAAGCCACGGAGTGGAAGTCATCGAGCAGCTGGACCAGGAGCTGCCCAGCGTAGTCGGGGATTCGCACCAGCTGCAGCAGGTGTTCCTGAACATCCTGAACAACGCGTACGACGCAGTAAGTGAAACTGGCCGTGCGGCGCGGATTGAGATTGCCACCCGGCGCGCGGGCAACTCGGTTGAAATTTCCTTTCGCGACAATGGGCCTGGAATCTCGCATCCGGACCGCATTTTCGATCCCTTCTTCACCACCAAGGAGGTGGGCAAGGGGACCGGCCTGGGCTTGAGCATCTGCTACGGCATTGTGCACGAGCATGGCGGCGAGATTCTTTGCCAAAACAACAGCGGCGGACCGGGCGCGACCTTCGTGGTACGGCTGCCCGCAACCCCAGAGACGGCCTCCCTTGGGGCCGCTGCCGGAGTCAAACAACGATGACCACACAACCTGTCACCAAACCCGCAACTCTACCGGTGTTGCTCATCGAGGATGAGCCCGCCGTCATGGCCTACGTCCGAGCCACGCTGGAGCGCAACGGCTACTCCGTGGTGTGCAGCGAGTCCGGCGCCGATGGTCTGCGACTGCTCGAGTCGGGAGAATTTCTGGGCGTCGTTTCCGACATGCGCACCCCGGGAGGAGTGAACGGGGCCGATGTCCACGCCTGGGTAGCGCAATACCGTCCCGAGCTGGCGGCCCGCATCGTCTTCATCACCGGCGATATTGCCAATGAAGAAACCGTGGCCACGCTGCGCCAGACCGGCGCTCCCTGCGTCGAAAAACCGTTCCGGGTACAGCAGTTTATTTCAGTAGTCGAACAAACCATGGGGAAAGCCCTGTGAATGAAGACTTGCGAATCCGCCTCCTGATTGTCGATGACGAGCAGAGCATCCGCCAGCTGTGCATGACCGTGGGCGAAGCCCTGGGCTTTACCTGCATGGAGGCCGACGGCGGCGAATCCGCCCTGGCCCTGCTCGAGGAACAGCCCGCTCACATCATTCTCACTGACATGGTAATGCCCAACATGTCCGGCCTGACATTTCTGGAAAAGGTGAAGAAGATGCTGCCCCGCACCGAGGTTGCGGTCATGACCGGCCACGGGTCGGTCGAAACCGCGGTCCAGGCCATGAAGCTCGGCGCCTACGACTACATCAGCAAACCCTTCTCTCCGCTCGAGGAACTGCGCCTGTTCCTTCGCCGCATGGCGGAAAAAGTCCGCCTGGTGGAGGAGAACGAGTTCCTGCGCGAGCGCGTGGATACCGAGACGGAACTGCACGGCATCGTGGGCGCATCCGCCAAAATCCAGGACGTGCTGCGCATGATCTCGCGCCTGAAGGACACGCATACGCCGGTGCTGATCACGGGAGAAAGCGGTACCGGCAAGGAACTGGTGGCGCGCGCCATCCACTTCCGCGGCTCCTTCGCCAAACGTCCGTTCGTCGCGGTGGATTGCGGATCGCTGGTCCCCACCCTGATCGAGAGCGAACTGTTTGGCTACGAGAAGGGCGCCTTTACCGGCGCGGTAAGAGCGCGGACAGGTCTATTTCAGTCGGCCAATGGCGGCACCATTTTTCTGGACGAAATCGGCGAACTGCCGCAGGAGATGCAGGCCAAACTGCTGCGCGTTCTGCAGGAAAAGGAAGTCCGCCCGGTCGGCAGCAATCAGAAGATTAAGGTGGACGTGCGCGTGATCGCCGCCACCAATCGCGACCTCGAAGCGGAATATCGCAACGGCACCTTCCGCAAAGACCTCTACTTCCGCCTCAACGTGGTCACCGTGCACCTGCCCTCGCTGCGCGAACGCCGCTCCGATATTCCCATGCTGGCGCACTGGTTCCTGGAGCGCTACGCTCGCGGCGGATCGATTCAGATCACCACCGCGGCCATGAAGTCCCTGCTGCAATATGACTGGCCGGGAAATGTGCGCGAGCTGGAGAATTGCGTCGAGCGCGCCGTCGCCCTGGGCGACCGCCGGACCATCGATTTCAACGATCTGCCGCCCTCCATCACCTCCGCGGTCCCAGGAGACCAGGGCAGCGAATCCATGTCATCCCGGCTGACGACCACGGATCTCGAGGACATCGAACGCGCCACCATTGAGCGCGTCTTCGAACAGGTGAAAGGCGACAAGGCGCTCGCGGGAAAGATGCTGGGCATCAGCCGGGCCACGCTCTACCGCAAGCTCAAGCGCTACAACATCGGCGGCCGCGAAGTATCAGCCCCAGTCCAGGCGTTGCAGTAATTCCTGTGTGTGGGTCGGACACCTTGTCCAACGCCTTTGACTTTGCTCTTGGGTTTCAAGGTTTCAAGGTTTCAGGCAATTTCCGGGACAAGACCAAAGTCAAAAGCGTCGGACAGGAGCGTCCGACCCATACTGATGCCCCTTGAGACATTGTTTCATTCTGAGACAAACCCATGATCAGATCCTCCACCCGCCTTCACTGCCTTTCGACATAAATAACCATTAATCAGCATCTTACGTAAATTCTGCCATCGCCCGACTTTGGTTGCGAGAGTGCACTCTCACTTGCCGATGCGGTCCGGGTGCCCTTGCCATGCTAACCGGCAGGCCTGGGGACCCAGGCCGCGTCAACCCTGGAAAACCGAGGTATTCGCAGTGTCCACACAGGCCACGGGCCGAGCACGTGTCCGGCAGGAGAGCTGCACCGCCAAGCTGGCCAAGTTCTTTCCCGAGGCTAGTCCGGTACGTATTCCGGTGCGCCTGACTCGGGTGGCCGGGGACGGAAATGACTGCACCGAAAGCACGGTCATCGAATTCGGTACCGCCCGCGAGGTGTTGTTCTCCTCCACTCTGCCGCTTGAGTTTGCCGACCGGCTGAAGGTGCAGAACTCCGATGGCACACTGGACGCCGAAGTCTCCGTGGTGGCTCTGCAATATACCAGCGGACGCACCGCAGTGGTTGCCCGCTTTACCCAGGAAGTTTCCAACTGGATCGTGAAACCATGACTCTAAAACCGAAAAAGAAGGACCTGGCTGCGGAGTGGCGGGAAGCGCGCCTGCTCCATCCTCTGTATAGCGCACTGGGACGGGAGTTTGTGATCGAGCTGCCCCCTTGCCCCGACCTGGAATCCGGCTTGGAAGATCCGCCGCAGGAGTCCGTGGAACAAGCCCGGCAGTGGTTTCTCGATATGGACCAGAAGATCGAGGTCCATCAGTTGCGCCAATTCCTTCAGACCACGAGTCTGACCAGCGAGGAAGGTCTGCAAACCCTGCTGGAGCACCATCTCAGCCGGACAACCCGGGTGGACTCGGACCGCGACAAGATCGATTTTCTGCTGGTCCAGTTTTTTTCCCACTGCGCTCCTTCCCGCCTGGAAGACACCGATGTGGACCTGGGCTATGTGGCCCAGACCCTGGAGCCTGTCCTGGGAGAGATTGACCTGAATCAGCCTTCCTGGCTTGATCCCATCGAAGATTTCATTCAGTCCGCCAACGGATGCCACAGCCTGAACGAGTTGCTCACCAGCGGCATTCTGGAAAAAGGCAGAAAGCTCAAGATTTCCGCAGCAGACGACTACTTCGAACCCATTGCCATGGTGACCTTCACCCGCTTCAGCTTTCTGATGCGGCGGGTCTTCTTCCGGCTGATGCACCAGGACCTGAATACCATTCTGGACGGGCTTCGCGAACTGGAAGCGCGCGGGGTTGAAACCCTGGATTGCCGCTCGGCTCAATTTTCGGCCGACGAGCCTGTCTCCAGGTTGCGCATGATCTGCCAGTCCTGGAAAGTGATGTTTCATGCCGAGTATTCTTCCGGCAGCCCGTTGCGCATGCTGGTCGATCTGCGCAATGTGGTGGATGCGGCCTTGTCCCGCACCACGAAGAAAGCGGTGAAGCTGCCACCGCAACCTGAGCCCGGTCGCGCCAGGGCGGCGGTCGCGGCCGCGCAGTTTGCGCCTTCCAGCTCAGAGGTCCCAGAGTTCGATGTGACCGCAGCTCCGGAGTGGGACCAGGATTCGTCTGCTGCTGAAGCTGAATCGGGGGACGACGGCAAAAATTAGGAAGCGATTTTCCCGGCGCAGGCCAGCGCTTCTTAGGAGCATGGCTTCATCAGGGAACGGAGAGCAGAAACTTGGACCAGGCAACGGTACTCATAATTTCAGATGACGCTGATTTTTCACGCGTCGTGATGGACCGTTGGCAAGGTGAACGGAGCGCGCCCGCCTTCACCCTGATGAGCGGCGACATCTGCCGCGATCTTGCCGGCGACGGTTTCGATATGGCGATTGTGGGCGCGGTGCGCCCCGAAGTTCTTTCCGCGGTATTCAACTCGCTCCGGCCCGCCGGCAACCCAGTCCTGTTTGTCCGGCAACAGTCCGCCACGGAAAGCGGCCACTTGTTGCCGGGTGTCACTGTCTTGCGGCAGCAGGAAGGCTGGCTGGATGCGCTGCTGCTTCTCTCCACGGAAATCCTGCGGCACGGCGAGACCCGGGCACGGGCACACCGCGCCGAAGAGGCGGGCAAGGCCCTGGAGCGGCAGGCTGCGCTGGGCCGCTACATGCTGGATGTGCGGCATACGCTGAACAACGCCCTCACCTCGGTGATGGGCAACTCCGAGTTGCTGTTGCTGGAACCGCAATCGCTCTCGGCGGCATCGCGTTCACAAATTGAAACCATCCGTAACATGGGTGTGCGCATGCACGAGATCCTGCAGCGCTTTTCTTCGATCGAGAAGGAACTGAACGCGGTGGAGCAGCAGGCCGAAAATGAGGCCAGGACCAGGGTCCGAACGGCCGCCGCAAGTTCCTGAGCAGTGAAAGAAACAGACCTCCCCCACATCGTGCCCGCCCCGGCACGCATTTCGATCTCTCCGGTTCGAGCGGCGGAGTGTTGTGATGCACAAGCTTCAGGCAAACGTGGACGTTGGCGAGCAGGAACTCTCCGAACTGCGCCTGGTCCTGGAGCGCCACCTCGGCGTGCTGCTCGATACCACCACCGAGAAACTGACCCACGCATTGTCTGAAGTACTGCGTTCCCAACCCATCGCCTCAGCCGGCCTGCTGCTGGAGCGCCTGCGATCTTCCGGCACGGAATGCGAACTTCTCGCAGAGTACCTGCTGGATGGCGAAACCCGTTTCTTCCGATACCCGGCAGCTCTGCAAGCGCTGGCCGCTGTGGTTTTGCCACAGCTGGAAATACGCAAGCCGGAACATCCCCGCAGCCTTCGCGTCCTGAGCGCTGGTTGCTCCACCGGAGAAGAACCCTACAGCATCGGCATGTCGGTGTGCGAAGTTGTGAACTGCAACGGTGGCGGCTGGAATGTGAATATCGTGGCCAGCGACATTCGCCGGCAGGCGCTCGAAACCGCCGAGCGGGGACTTTATCCGCAGGCGGCTCTGAAGGACATTCCTTCTCACCTGGTGCAGCCATACTTTGCGAGAGTAGGCGATCATCTGCTGGTGAAGCCGCGCTTGCGCAATCTGGTCAGGTTCTCACCCATGAACCTGGCCCAGCCATCTTTTCTGGGACAGTTTGACTGCATTTTCTGCATGGACGTGCTGCCTCGGTTTTCGACCGCGCAGCGGACCGCGCTGGTGCAGCGCCTGCATTTGTATCTGGAGCCGGGTGGGTATTTGTTCCTGGGAGAGAATGAAAAGCTGCCGGCCTCAGAGGTGAAATTTCAGCCTGTAGTCAGGGACGGCTACACGGTCTATCAGAAGGCAGCTGTTCTGGCGGCGAAATCGGGGCGATAACCCAGCGCGTTCTGCTGCGAGCATCATCGCCCCCGGGACACCCTGTCGAAGCCTTGATTTATCACGGCTGCACCAATCCGACGCCGTCCTTTTGGCAGGCCAGAACCAGGGCCTCGTCCAAGGTAGCGAGAGCCAATCCATTTTCGACAGCCAGATCGAGGTACGCAGCGTCGTAGGGGGTCAGTTCATGCCGACGGCTCAAGGACTGGACCCTGGCAAAAACAATTCCGGCAGGGCATGGTTCGAGCATAACCGGGAGCAACGCCAGGTCATCGAGGAAGCTTTGAATCATCTCCCCGGAGATGCGTTTGCGCCTTTCACCGGCGAGTAAGGCATTTAACACCTCATGCGGCCAGAACGAGGCTGCCAGCGCGATGTCGCCCTGTTTGAATCGATAGGCGACATGCCGGGCGAGCGCGGAATTTTCGTCGGGGAAGCACCAGCTCAAGACGACCGAGGCGTCGAGGACGAACCGGCTCACCGGCGTCCTTCGTTGATCAGGTCTTTGATTTTGAGTCCACGCAAAGACAGCTTGCGGCTCTTTCCGAAATTCGCCAGTCGCTCCGCGGCGTCGGCCGCCGGGCCGCGATGGGTTGACATGCGCTCTTTCAACAGCTCTCCCAGGAGCCGCGAAACGCTGGTATCCCGGCGTGCCGCCTCAATGCGGGCCCATTGAGCGACGTCCTCTTCCAGAGTCACCGTCACATTACGTAAGCGGTTTTTTTCTGACACTGAAACAGTGTACCACTGATATCGTGTAAAGCTTATTGATTATAATGTCTATTTTGTCTATTATAGACAAATGCGAAGCGTATCCGCAACCGAAGCCAAGCAACGTCTGGCGGCATTGTTGGACGCGGCCCAGCGTGAACCGGTCGTAATCCGCCGCCAAAAACGCGATGTCGCCGTCATTATGTCGGCTGAGGAATATGCAAGGATTCGCGACTTGAATGCGGCTGAGCTACAGCGCTTCTGCGATCGCGTCGCCGACCAGGCGCGCGCTCGCGGCCTGGACCAAGCAGCACTCAACGATCTCCTGCGAGACTGATGCGCTCACGGTTGCGCATTGTCGTCGATACCAATGCGCTGGTCAGCCGTCTTCTGCTGCCCTCTTCGGTTCCCGGACAGGCCGTCCGCAAAGCTGTGGACGACAGCATCCTGCTGGTTTCCGAGGCCACCATGAACGAACTGGCCGACGTACTGGCGCGCCATAAATTCGACCGCTACATCAGCCTCGAAGACCGGCAGCAATTCCTACGACTGCTGGGACGCGTGGCAGAGTTTGTTCCCATAACCTATCCGGTCCGCGAGTGCCGCGAGCCCAAAGACGACAAATTTCTCGAAGTCGCGCTAAATGGCAAAGCTGACCTGATCGTGACCGGCGATGCTGATCTGCTGGCACTTCACCCGTGGCGGGACATCGCCATTTTGTCACTGACAAATTGCTTGAAAACATGATGGCATTCAGCCGGGTCACTCGGCGTTCTCTTGCACCCAGATGGAATCATGCCAGGTCAGAAGGGGGGACAAAAGGCAAAAGCCGCGGGCGAGGGCGCCCGCGCCACACTGATGACCGGGTTTACACGAACAAGAATTCTTTTGTCCGCAGTTCCTTGATCGTGTCCCTGAGCCTGGCCGCTTTCTCGAACTCAAAGCGCTTGGCGGCTTCGCGCATATCGCTTTCCAGCTTCTTGATGTAGGCGTCCAGTTCTTCCTGGGACTTGAAGTCAGGCATGCCTTCTACTTCGACGTCGGTCAGATCGGTATAGTCCGCCTCGATGATTCTGGCCAGGGACATTTCGAGCGGACGAATGATGGACTCCGGCGTGATTCCGTTGGCCTCGTTGTAAGCCACCTGGATGGCGCGCCGGCGGTCGGTTTCGCTGAGAGCTTTCTTCATCGAATCGGTCTGCCGGTCAGCGTAGAGGATGGCCCGGCCGTTCAGATTGCGGGCGCAGCGGCCGATGGTCTGGATCAGCGACCCCGCGGAGCGCAGGAAACCTTCTTTATCGGCGTCGAGAATGGCGACCAGTGATACTTCAGGCAGATCGAGCCCTTCGCGCAGCAGGTTGATGCCGATCAGCACATCAAACTCGCCTTTGCGCAGATCGCGCAGGATTTTCACCCGTTCGAGAGTTTCGATTTCGGAGTGCATGTAGCGGCACTTCACGCCCACTTCGCTGTAATACTCAGCCAGGTCTTCCGCCATGCGCTTGGTCAACGTGGTCACCAGCACTCGTTCACCCCGAGACACGCGTTCGCGAATCTCGTGCAGCAAGTCGTCGATCTGGCCTTTTACCGGCCGAATTTCAACTGGGGGATCGACCAGGCCGGTGGGACGAATAATCTGTTCCACCACCACGCCCGCCGATTTGGTCAGTTCGTAGGGGCCGGGCGTGGCGGAAACATAGATGATCTGGTTCATGCGATGTTCGAATTCCTCGAACGTCAGAGGCCGGTTGTCGAGCGCCGAGGGCAGGCGGAAGCCATATTCCACCAGCGTTTCCTTGCGCGAGCGGTCGCCGTGATACATGCCGTGCAGCTGCGGCACCGTCTGGTGCGATTCGTCGATGAACATCAGGTAATCGCGCGGAAAATAGTCCAGCAATGTCGGCGGCGGTTCGCCCGGGCAGTCGTCCGGTAAAATGACGGGAGTAGTTCTCGATGCCATGGCAGTAACCCATGGCCTTGATCATCTCCAGGTCGTACATGGTGCGCTGGTGCACGCGCTGCGCTTCCACCAGGTGGCCCTGCTTTTCCTGCTCCGCTTCCCACCAGGCCAGCTCTTCGCGGATCGACTGCACCGCTTTCGACCGGGTCTCCGGTTTCATCACATAGTGCGTCTTGGGATAGATGGGCAGGCGCGCATATTTCTGTTTTACGGTGCCGAACAGCGGATCGATCTGCGAAAGTGCTTCGACTTCGTCTCCCCACAATTCGATGCGATACGCCATGTCGTCGTATGTGGGGAATATTTCGATGACGTCGCCGCGCACCCGGAAGGTGCCTCGCCGGAAATCGCCGTCGGTGCGCTCGTAGAGAATTTCGACCAGCTTGCGGGTGATGTCCTCGCGCTTGATCTTCTGGCCCTTTTCCAGGAAAAGCAGCATGCCATAGTAGGCCTCGGGCGAGCCCAGGCCATAGATGCAACTCACGGAAGCCACAATCAGGCAGTCGCGGCGCTCAAACAGTGAGCGGGTAGCGGAGAGCCGCAGCTTGTCCAGTTCGTCATTGATGGTGGCTTCCTTCTCGATGTAAAGATCGGCGGCGGGAACGTAAGCTTCGGGCTGGTAGTAGTCGTAATAAGAAACGAAATATTCCACAGCGTTATGGGGAAAAAAACTCTTGAATTCGTGATAGAGCTGCGCCGCCAGGGTCTTGTTGTGCGCCATCACAATCGCGGGCCGGTTGGCCTGCTCAATCACCTTGGCCATGGTGTAAGTCTTGCCCGACCCGGTCACGCCCAGCAGGACCTGGTGCTGCTCGCGGTCGAACACACCCCGCACCAGGGCCTCAAGAGCCGTGGCCTGGTCGCCGCGTGGTGTGTAGTCGCTGACTAGTTTGAAGTCCATGGAAATTGGTTCCGCCACCTCACAGAAGTGAATTTCGGCGGGTGGGTATCTCTTGATTATAACTCGGAGGCGAGGTGGGGTCGGAGAGGCATGTTTTCCGGGTAGTGGTCAGTTTCACGGCACGCGAGCACACAAAGGACACGAAGTATCACGAAGGCTTCAAATCTGAGGCTTCCTTCGTAAACCTTCGTGTCCTTTGTGGTTCATGCTTTTAGAAATTGACCCACTACCGTTTTCCGAAATCATCCCTCCGGCGGCGTCATCCAGAGGGACTTCACTCCCGAAGAGCCTGCCCTGAGCGAAGTCGAATGGATCTGCGCGCACCGGGCAGCAACAAAAGGACAAAGGGAGTTTATTGCTTCACGTCAGATCCTTCACGGCCTGAAGGCCGTTCAGGATGACGCCGGTGGGTCAGAGACATTTTCAAGAGCCACTACCGGCCCCTACGGCAGTTTGAAGATCACCGTGATCTGGGTCTGAATCTCGATGGGCTCGCCATTCAGGAAGTAGGGTTTGTATTTCCACTGCCGCACCGCATCGGTGGCGGCGCGTCCCAACAGCGGGTCGCCACTCAGCTGCTTCACCCCGGTGATGCTGCCCGACTTGGAGATGTTCGCCTGCAGCTCGACTTTCCCTTCCACACGCATCTGCCGCGCCTGCTCGGGATAGACCGGCTGGACCCTCTTGATGATCAGTCCCTGCGAAACTCCCTGTGAAATTCTCAGTGTCTCCTGGGGTGCTTTCCGGGCATTGATGGCATTGGTATTCACCAGGGCCGACAACTCGCTGCTGCCGGCTCCGGTCGCGATGCTGGTTGCCGCCGGAGCGGCCACCGGTTCCGGAGCTTCAGACTCAGTCTTCGGCTGGGTTGAAGATCCATTCTTTACCACCAACACCGGCGCGGGCTCTGGCTTGGCTGAGGTCGAGGGGCCATCGACGACCGTAACATCATCTTCCGCTGACGCGGCCTTGGCCGGAACCGAAGTCTTGACTCCGGGCCCTTGCGCGACCACGGCGGCTGAAGGCTTGGACGACGTTGGAACGGCGCTCGCCGCACTCAAATCCTGATCGGGTTGAGTCACAACCTCGCCCGCCGTGGACTGTGATTCTGAAGGCGCAGACTGCGCGGGCAGCCCAGCCGTCCCCGAACTTGCGGGAACCGCGGACTGTGGCACCGGCGGCTGGGGATGGGCGGACTGCATTTTCGTCCAGCCGAAATAGCCGGCGGCCGCCAGTCCGACTAACAGCACCACCACCAGCAGGATCTTCTTGCTGCCACCCGCGTCGGAAGCCTGGTTCTCATCCAGCCCCGAACTAAAGCTCGGCGCTTCGGTTGCCGCGGCAGCGGAGTTCGAATTCCACCCGTCGCTGGCGGATGGATCCTCGATCCTCTTGATCTCTCTGATCTCTTCGGTGGAGGGAACCGAAATCGCGCTGGCGGCCGGTTCCACACCGAATTTTTTGAAACCGGCCGAAGGAATTTCTTTGGCCCGGGCTGGGGCGGCGGCTGCCCCCGTTCTGGATTGCGGAGTGTCCGCCGGAGCCGGAGCGGCGGCGTCAAATTCGGATTTTCCCGCAGCCTCCGCTGCCCGGCGCAGGGCCGACGCCATCGGTTCAGCCAGGGGCTTACGCGGTTGCCAGGGATATTGTTTGGAAGGATCGGACTCGTTCGCAGTTCCCAGCGATTTCTCGGCGCCCGAAAGCGCGGAGTCTGGCATGTACTCGAGCAAGGCGGCGTCCACCAGATCGGGCTGTGGCGCCGGTTCCGCATCCAGCTCAAAAGCCGAAGCGCTGACCGATTGCGGCGGCGTAATCGACTGTGGCGGTGGAAAGGGCGCGGGCGTAAAAGGTTTTGCCGCGGCCGGCGGCTCAGCCGCGCCTGCAAGTCCGGCTGGCTTGGCGGCTTGTCCTTTGCGCAGCAGGCCGCGGGCTACCCGGAGCGTGCCTTTGGACTGCTCCACATGAATGGGTTTGGTAAGAACCAGATTGGCGCCGAGGCGAAACGCTTTGGCCACGCCGGCCTGTCCTTCCACCACCGCCACCGCCAATGACGCCTGGTTCGAACCAGAATTACGCGCGCTCTTGAAGAGCAGGGCCGCATTCTGCTCGTTTTCGCAGTCCACTACGATCGCATCGAAGTGCTGCACCATCAGTTTTTTTACCGCGGCAAAAGGCTCGTGGCAGGGCTCGACAGCAAACTCGAGTTCACTCAAGACCTGGCTGACCACACGGGCCGTTTTTTCATCCGGACAGAATAAGAGCGCTTGGTAACTCATAGTGTTTAATGGTAGGTAGGCCGGTCAGGAGCGGCAAGTTACTGTGGTAATTTCCGGGCACCCTGTCCCCCGTTGAGTGCCGCGCGGGGAGCGGACTTTGAAAGATGCCGCCGCCTCGGAGGGGGTGTGGTCGGGTTTGACGCGCCGGCGCCATCCGGAATCCGCGTCATTTTGTTTGACTTGGGGATGATCCGCGGTGGGCACGGGCGCCTGCAACGAAAACGTCCGCCTTTTCGAACGCAGCGCGGATCCTTTCCGGTTCAAAGGTCTAGACACCATCGATTGTTCCAGTAGTTCTGAGAACAGTGGGGATCAGTCTCGGCTGCCCGAAATCTGGAACAAAAATAAAAAAGCACAGTAATAAAAGTAGCGCCGGCATCCTGCCGGCTGTCTCGGGGGCGTCCCGCCGCTGATGACTTCTTATTTGTCTCGCGGTTCGCGTTAGTGTGTCTCGTCTTTTCTCGCGACGGCGGAGCCGGGTTGCGGATAGGGCAGCGAGTTACTGATTTCCGAAATCTCCTCTGGCGGAAAGTCAGGAAAAGGCAACTGGTGGCCTTCCCGCCATTTCTGTACTTCGCCTGCGGCCCACTCTGCTTTTTCTTTGTTCAAACCCGTGTCTCGCCCCAGATAGACAGTCTGCGATGGGAAGGCAAAGCTGGTGCCGGCGGCGTCCACGATGTCCATGATGCGGAGCAGGATGTCTTCCTTGATGGTAAGGAATTGGCTGTAATCCTGGGTGAGGATGTAGCAGAAAATTTCCATGCTGAGCGCGCTCTCGTCAAACGAGATGAAGCGGTTGCGCGCGCCCTGGGTCTCGACCTTGGGATGTTCATAGAGCAGGCGACGGATTTGCACCAGCACGTAACGCATCTGGTCAGGGGTCGTCTCATAACGCAGGCCGAGCTTCGTGTTGAGGAGAATTTTGTCGCGCCGGCTGAAGTTCTCCAGGTTCATCGTGGCCAGCGAACCATTGGGGATGGAGAGTTGAGTCCGCTCATTGGTCCGCACCCGGGTGGAGCGCAGGCTGATATCTTCGACCGTGCCCACCTTGTCGCCGAAGCGGCAGAAATCGCCCACCCGTATGACTTCGTCACCCAGAACGGAAACCCCGCCGAGGAGATTCTCCAGCGTCTTTTGAGCCGCAAAAGCAATGGCAAGGCCGCCGATTCCCACTCCGGCGAGCAGGGTAGTGAGATTGAAACCCAGCGCGCCCAGTATGGCGAAAGTTGCCAGCAGAAAAATGGTGGCCTTGAGCACGCGCTCGCCCAGAATCATGAGCGAACTGGTCCCCATACGGCCGGAAAGAATGGCACGCTGCCGCACGCTTCGCAGTACTTCCCGCAGGACTCGCCAGAGCAGCCAGTTGGCGCCGATGAGCGCTACCACTCCAGCGATCTGCTGGTAGCGATGCCTCTGCAGTACTGGAAGACGAACGTACCCCATCAGAATGCGATGGGCCAGCGTCCCCAGCACCAGCCACAGCGGGCGCACAAAGGAACTCCACGCCTGGGCTATCGCATGTTTCCGGTAGCGCGCCCAGAAGTACCAGGGCAAGCGGAGGAACTGCACCACCAGCCATCCCAGGAGCGCGGCAACCGGAATTGCGAGCAACACCGCGAGCCACTGCCATAGCGGCAGACCCGCGAACTCGTGAAGCACCAGGAACTGGGGAAGGTGCGTCTCCACCTGGTGCACCGCGGCTTGCTCGTAAAGCTCGGAAAGCCGGGCCAGAGTGTCGTTGGAGATCAGCCAGACCTTCCCGCCTTCAGCATCGACGACGCGAACAAGA
Organism: Terriglobia bacterium; assembly: GCA_963699935.1. Classification (GTDB taxonomy): domain Bacteria; phylum Acidobacteriota; class Terriglobia; order Terriglobales; family Acidobacteriaceae; genus JAIQFF01. The sequence continues at coordinate 140,532 of CAVOVU010000001.1, read as the reverse complement.
ATCAGCGGAACATCGACATCGCCCGAGTTCAGATTGCCGACACGCTGCTTGTCGAGCGGCATTCCTTCCTGTGGAGTGCCCTCGGGTTGATTGCTGATCTGCCGCAGGTCGCCGGTAAAGGCGCGATCGATCACGACTTTCAACTTGGCAGCGGAGTCTTCTCCCTGACTCTGACGACGGGCCGCGGACATCTGCAGATACTGCGCCGCAATGGAATAGTTTCCCGACTGCGCCGCCTGGAGAAATCCATACAAAGTGCCGCTGGGTGTGTTGCGCCCGAGAGGATCAGCTGCGGCTGTCTTCCCATTGCCGGGAGTGGCCGTTGATTGTCCAGGCAGTACCTGAGATGCCGAAGCGGGCAGAACCATCGCCAGCCAGAAAGGCAACCACCGCGCTCGCCTTAGCAACGTGAACATGATCTTCTTCCGACGATTGTAATGTAGGCGCGAGCGTCCTCGCTCGTGCTGGTTCCGTGGCGGCGCGGCGGCGCCTGCATCGAACTTCTAACTCTTCTTCGGCCGGTAGATGTCGGTGCTGGTGCCGAAGAAAACTTCAGCGGCTTCCATCACGGTTTCAGAGAGTGTTGGATGCGGATGAATGGTCATGGCGATGTCTTTGGCCAGAGCGGCCATTTCCACCGCCAGCACGCCTTCGGCGATGAGTTCTCCGGCGCCGGCGCCCACAATTCCCACGCCCAGCACGCGCTCGGTCTTCGGGTCGAGAATGAGTTTGGTCATGCCTTCGGTGCGGTCCAGGGTCATGGCCCGGCCCGACGCGGCCCAGGGAAATTTCGCAACCTTGATCTCCCGGTTTTCTTTTTGTGCCTGAGTTTCGGTGAGGCCGCACCAGGCGATCTCAGGGTCCGTGAACACGACAGCGGGAATGGCGGCGGGTTCAAACGCTACTTTATGCCCGGCGATGGCTTCCACCGCGGTGCGTCCTTCATGCGAGGCTTTGTGGGCCAGCATGGGTTCGCCAACCACGTCACCGATGGCGTAAATCGCGGGGTCGCTGGTTTGCAACTGCTTGTTCACCTGAATGAATCCGCGCGGGCCGATCTGGACTTGTGTCTTTTCGAGGCCGGGGATTTCTGAATTCGGCTTGCGCCCGACCGACACCAGAACTTTCTCGAAGACCTGCTCTCGTTCCTTGACCTCGGGACCGTCAAAAGTCACACGGATGCCGTTGCCTTCGACCTTCATGGCAGCGACCGTGGTATTCAGCAGAATGGACGAGAAACTTTTTTCGATCCGCTTGTGCAGGGGAAGCACCAGGTCGCGGTCGGCGCCCGGCAGCAACCCGGAGAGCATCTCGACCACGGAAACTTTCGAGCCCAGCGCCGCGTACACCGTGCCCAACTCCAGACCGATGTAACCACCGCCGACCACCAGCAGCGTTCCCGGCACCTCGTTCAAGTCCAGCGCGGACGTGGAGTCCATGACGCGAGGCGTGTCGAGCTTGAACGCGGGAATAATCGCCGGACGGGAACCAGTGGCGAGGATGATGCGATCGAACGTCAAGCTCTCATCGCCGCCGCCGGCCTTCGAAACTCGCAGGGTGTTCGAATTCTCGAAGGCCGCGCGTCCCTGAATATATTCCACCTTGCGCTGCTTCGAGAGGATGCCCAGACCGCCGGTCAATTTTTTGACGACGCCCTCTTTCCACGAGCGCAGGCGGGCGAGATCGATCTTGGGATCGGCGTACTCGATGCCCCAATTTTTGGCATGACGGGATTCATCGATCAGCTTGGCCACGTGCAGCAGGGCTTTGGACGGAATGCAGCCGCGGTACAGGCAGACTCCGCCCGGATTTGCTTCCGGATCGATCAGAGTGACCCTGAGTCCCAGATCGGCGGCCAGGAATGCCGCGGCGTAACCACCCGGCCCGCCGCCCACCACTGCAATGTGCAAGTTTGAAGTTTCGTTCATTCGGTCAGAAAGGCTTTAACCGCGGTGGACGCAGAGAACACCGAGGAGTGCAACAAAATCTCCTCCGTGCATCTCTGTGTCCTCTGTGGTTTAAGATTTTTCATTTCTATCCCTGCACCGACAGCAGGAAAGGCTGCTCGAACGCCTCGGCGATCCAGCGCAGGAAGCGCGCCGCGTCGGCTCCGTCGATCAGGCGATGATCGTAGGAGAGCGAAAGCGGCAGCACCTGCCGCGGCTCGAACTTGCCATTCATCCACACCGGCTCCATGCTGGAACGCGAAAGGCCCAGAATCGCGACCTCGGGAAAATTCACGATGGGTGAAAATCCGGTGCCGCCAACCCCGCCAAGATTCGTAATCGTGAAAGTCCCGCCCTCCATCTCCGAAGGGGCGAGCTTTTTGTCGCGGGCTTTTTTCGAGAGCTGAGTCAGCTCGGCTGCCAGTTCGACAATGTTCTTCTTGTCCACATCATGCAGCACCGGGACCAGCAAACCGCGATCGGTGTCCACGGCCACGCCGATATTGATGTACTGCTTGTAGATGATCTCTTCCTTCGACATGTCAATGCTGGCATTGAACTGGGGGAAAACCTTCAGCGCGGAGGCGCAGACTTTCAACGCGATCGCAGTCACCGTCATCTTGCCGCCGGCTTCCTGCGCTTTGGGCGCGAAGCGGGCGCGCAATTGTTCGAGCTCGGTGATGTCAGCCTTGTCCTGCTGGGTCACGTGGGGAATCGTGGTCCAGGCCTCCCACAGGTGTTGCGCCGTCTTGCGCCGCACCCCACGCATGGAGACGCGTTCTACTTTTCCAAACTTGGTGAAGTCGGGCAGCTCCGGTTGCGCGAACTGCCGCCCCGGCGCCGACCCGGCCGCTGCGGCGGAAGTCAGCAACGATTTGGCGTAGGCCTTCACATCGTCTTCGCTGATGCGTCCGCCGGGACCGTTACCCTTTACTTCGTAAATATCGACGCCGATTTCTCGCGCCAGGCGCCGGACATGAGGCGCAGCGGGAGCAGGCGCACGATGCTCGGTTCCGGCCACTTTGCCCAACTGCTCCGGCATGGAAAAAGCTTTGGGAGCATGCGGCTGCGGCTGGTCCGGCAGAAATACCTGGGCCGCGGTCTTGCCCTCGGCCTGGATCGCGGCCTGCACCGACAGTCGAGCTTCGTGTTGTTCGGAAATGTGTTCGACCGGCGCATGCTTCGCTTTCTCCGGCGCCGAAGCCCCGCCCTCGAGCGTAAAAATCACCTGGCCGACTTTTACTTTTTCGCCTTCCTTGACCTTGATCTCTTTCACTGTGCCGGTCACCGACGATGGCACTTCGACCACAGCCTTGTCGGTTTCCAGTTCCATGACGGGCTGGCCCTCGGAAACTTTGGAGCCCGGCGAAATCATCAGCCTGACCAGGTCGCCCTGGTCAATGTTCTCTCCCAGTTCCGGCAGTCTGAAGTCGGTTGCGCCACTCGCGACTTGAGTCGGCGTAGAGGGAGCAGGTGGTCGCGCCTCAGTCACCGGCTGTGCCGCGGCCTTCGCGACCGGAGCGGGGTTTGCAGCCGGCGCTTTCGCGGCAGGGGCTTTGCTCTCGACGCCCTTGGTCTCGGCGCCCTTTACTTTCGCGCCTGCGCCGTTCTCCACCGTAAAAATCACCTGGCCGACTTTTACTTTCTGGCCTTCCTTGACGCGGATTTCCTGAACCGTACCGGTTACGGAAGATGGAACTTCGACGACTGCTTTGTCGGTCTCCAACTCCATCACGGGTTGCCCTTCGGTGACGCTCGCGCCCAGCGAGACCATCAGCCTGACCAGGTCGCCCTGGTCGATGTTTTCGCCGAGTTCCGGCAGCTTGAATTCTGTCACTGAGTATTCACTCCCCATGCTCTGATGTGGGCGCGAGCGTCCCGCTCGTGCTGGGTTTGTCGCGCTGCAGCACGAGCGAGACGCTCGCGCCGACATGACTCTACGTATTTGCCGGATTCGCTTTTTCCGGATTGATTCCCAAATCCTTCACTGCCTGCTGCAGCAGGTCGGGCTTGACCTGCTTCTCCCGCGCCAAAGCCGTCAGCGTGGCCAGCACGATGTGTTTCGCGTCCACCTCGAAGAAATCGCGCAGCGCCACCCGGCTTTCGCTGCGCCCAAAACCGTCCGTACCCAGGGCCACCAGCGGACGCGGCAGCCACTGCGCAATCGATTCCGGCAGTACCTTCATGTAATCCGATGCCGCCACCAGAACTCCAGGTGCATCTTTCAGCGCCTGGCTGACAAACGGCACGCGTGGAGTCGCGCCCGGGATGCAGCATGTTCCAGCGGTCGCAATCGTTGCCATCGCGATAAAGCTGTTTGTAGCTGGTCACGCTCCACACGTCCGCCGCCACACCGTATTTTTCTTCCAGGATCTGCTGCGCCTTGAGCACTTCGTACATGATGGTGCCGCTGCCGAAGAGCTGGGCGCGCAGCTTGGCATCCTTCTTCGTAGAAGCCCGGAAACGATAGATGCCCTTCAGAATGCCCTCGCGAACATCCTTCCCTTCCGGCATGGCGGGCATGGGCAGCGGTTCGTTGGTCACCGTCAGGTAATAGAAGATCGATTCCTGATCGACATACATGCGCTTGATGCCTTCCTGAATGATGACGCCGATTTCGTAGGCGAAGGCCGGGTCATAAGCCAGCAGGTTCGGAACTGACAGAGCAAGCACGTGGCTGTGGCCATCCTGATGTTGCAATCCTTCGCCCGCCAGTGTGGTGCGGCCGGCCGTGCCGCCGATCAGGAAGCCCCGGGTTCGCATATCGGCGGCGGCCCAGATAAAGTCTCCAATGCGCTGGAAGCCGAACATCGAGTAATAAATAAAAAACGGGATGGTGTTGATCCCGTGATTGGCGTAAGCGGTCCCGGCGGCAATAAAGGAGCAGATTGAACCCGCTTCGGTGATGCCTTCCTCCAGAATCTGCCCGTCTTTCGCCTCTTTGTAATAAAGGAGAGTGTCCATATCGACGGGTTCGTAAAGCTGGCCCACGCTGGAATAAATTCCCACCTGGCGGAACAGTGCCTCCATGCCAAAGGTGCGGGCCTCGTCCGGAATGATGGGAACGATGAGCTTGCCGATTTCCGGATCACGCAACAATTTTCCCAGCAGCCGCACGAAAACCATGGTGGTCGAGACTTCGCGGCCTTCGGTGCCTTTGTGGAATTCCTCGAAGTGAGCTTCCGAAACCGGGGCAATCGGCTGGGAGCGCACTTTCCGCTCCGGCAGGTAGCCGCCCAGCTGCTTGCGGCGCTCCTGCATGTAGCGGATTTCCGGACTGTCATCCGCGGGACGATGGAAGGGCGCGTCGTGCAGTTCCTCGTCCGCGATGGGGATCCCAAACCGCGAGCGGAACACGCGCAGTTCGTCTTCGTTCAGTTTTTTCTGCTGGTGCGTAATGTTCTTGCCTTCGCCCGCCTCGCCCAGCCCGTAACCTTTGATGGTCTTGGCCAGGATGACGGTGGGCGCGCCCTTGTGTTCGGTGGCGGCTTTGAAAGCAGCGTGCACTTTGATGGGATCGTGTCCGCCCAGCCGCATGCGGGAGAGCTGTTCGTCGGAAAGATGCTCCACCATCTTCAGCAGGCGGGGATCGCTGCCGAACAGGTTGTGCCGGAAGTAAGCCCCGCTCTCGACGAAATATTTCTGGTACTGGCCGTCAGTGATCTCGCCCATGCGCTTGACCAGGATTCCATCACGATCGTTGCTGATGAGGTTGTCCCAGTCGCTGCCCCAGATGACTTTGATCACGTTCCAGCCGGCGCCGCGGAAAATTGCTTCCAGTTCCTGAATGATCTTGCCATTGCCGCGCACCGGTCCATCCAGGCGCTGCAGGTTGCAGTTGATCACAAAAGTAAGGTTGTCCAGCCGCTCGCGCGAAGCCAGCGTGATGGAGCCCAGAGACTCCGGTTCGTCCATCTCGCCGTCGCCCAGGAACGCCCAGACGCGGCCGCCCGTGGATTTTTTCAACCCGCGATTCTCCAGGTAGCGAATAAACCGGGCCTGGTAAATAGCCTGGATCGGTCCCAGTCCCATGCTGACCGTGGGAAATTCCCAGAAGTCCGGCATCAGCCAGGGGTGGGGATAAGAAGACAGGCCGCCGCCTTCTTTCAGTTCGCGGCGGAAATTCTGCAGCTTCTCTTTGGGAATGCGGCCTTCGAGATAAGCCCGCGCGTACATGCCGGGCGCGGCGTGGCCCTGGAAGTAAACCAGATCGCGATCTCCAGATTCAGTCCGGGCCTGCAGAAAGTGATTGAAGGCGACTTCGTAAAGAGTGGCTGCGGAAGCAAACGTGGAAATGTGACCGCCAATGCCGCTCTCGACCTTGTTGGCCCGCACCACCATGGCCAGCGCATTCCAGCGCACCAGGCTCTTGATGCGGCGCTCCATTTCCTGACTGCCGGGAAAGGGCGGCTGCTGCCGGGAAGCGATCGTGTTCTGGTATGGCGTGGTGGCGGTGAAAGGAAGGTTTACGCCGGCGGCGCGGCGGGCGTGCAGCGAAAGTTGCTGCAGCAGGCGTCCCGCCCGCTCCGGTCCGCCCTGCGACAAAACATAATCCAGCGAATCCAGCCACTCCCGGGTTTCGAGAACTTCCACTCCGTTGGTCTGCGTCTCAGCCACGTCTGGTTTTCTCCATCAATGAATGCGGAACCTTCCATGATAGTCAATTGCGCGGAATTTTGCTGGCGACTGGACCCGCGGCGAAATCGCAGCAGAATGAGACAGCCGTTTTTGAGCGGACATCCCCCGTTTGGCAAGCGCTATAATAAGGATTGTTTCGCTCTCTATCGGATAAATCTTACCAGCAACCTTTACCCGAACGTCCTTCACCAACATCCAAAGGGCTGTACCAAAGAAATCAGAAGAGGAGAATTACGATGTCCAAGAAAACCGCAGGCCACAATGGCGGCATCAGCGCCCAACCACACTTTGACCAAAGAGCCGGTGAAATCCAGCAATACGGCACTGTGAACCACGCTTTGCCTCTCGAACTTGAAGAACCGGTCCGTCTGGAAATGACCGAGCACCTCAACCAGCTTCTGGCCGACACCATGACCCTGCGCGATCTCTACAAGAAATCGCACTGGCAAGTGGCCGGACCCACGTTTTACCAGCTCCATCTTCTTTTCGACAAGCATTACGACGAGCAGGTGGAACTGGTCGATACCATTGCCGAGCGCATTCAACTGCTGGGCGGATTGAGCATCGCCATGGCAGCCGACGTGGCCGAAACCACCCGCATCACACGCCCGCCCCGCGGACGCGAAGAAGTGCCAGTACAGCTCTCCCGTCTGCTCGATGCCCACAAGATCATCATCGGCCAATGCCGCGAACTGGCGGAGCGCGCCGATCAACTGGGCGACGATGGCACCAACGACCTCGCCGTCAGCGACGTCCTGCGTACCAACGAATTGCAGGTATGGTTCCTGAGCGAGCATCTGGTGCATATGCCCCTGGTCACCGCCAGGGACTGAGGCACCGATTAAGGTTTGAGCATAATGGGCTGACTCCGGTCAGCCCTTTTTTGTGTCTGGTCGGGCGCAATATGCCCTAACATGGCGGGCAGCGAAGCAGCGAGTCATGCGCCAATCAAACGCTGAAATGGCGGAGAGCCTTGAAGAGAAGACTCATGCTGCCTCGGGATACCGGGTACTTTACGACGGGCAGTGTGAAATCTGTCAGGCCTGCGTATCGTGGCTGAAGACTCTCGACGATAAAAGCAAGACGTTATGCGTGCCCATCAGCGCCGACGTCTTAAGAACGGTTGACTCCCGGCTTAAGCTGGATGAATGTCTGCGCCAGTTGCACGTGGTCACTCCTGACGGCGAAATCCAAGTCGGCTGGGAGGCAGTCACTTGTTTGGCGCGTCTGTTCCCTTCGACATGGCTGGTTGGCGTCGTGGGGCGATGGTTCCCCTTCCGGAGCGCGGGACGGCTGCTGTACGGGTTCGTCGCCCGCAACCGATATTCCCTGAGCAAATGCCGCGGTGGCGCGTGTCGTGTGGCAAAACCAGAAACGGTACGACGGCAAGCCCGACTGGGCGCGTTCTGGTCATGTTACACACTCGGCTTTTTCATTCGCCTGCCGCTGGTGGCATGGGCTGCCATCAAGGCCGCGGTGCAACGGACCAGCATCTTCGCTCGGACATATCATCAGCGGCTGGACCTGCTGAACGGCAAGCTGACTATTTTCTTTCTGAACGGGACTCTCCCCAACACTGTCCCGCTGCTCTTCGGCGAATTGTTTACTGCGGTGGTTTACGACGGAATCGCAGTCGATCCGGGCTCGCCCAAGATGCGGCGGTCGCTGGCGCGGCATCTTCGCCGGGCAAACATGAAGATCACAAAGATCGTCGCCACCCATGCTCATGAGGAGCACGTCGGCAACCTCAACTGGTTGTCTGATTTTACCGGGGCTCCGATCTACGTTTCGGAGATGACTGCCCAGTTCCTCACGCCGTTCAAGAAGCTGCCCTGGGTACGCGCCGCGATCATCGGCCAGCCACCGGACCTGAAACCACCGTTCGAGATGTTGGGCGGGAGGGTGGATACGGACGCCGGCGAGTTGCAGGTTGTAAGTACTCCCGGCCACTGCGACGACCACATCGTCCTGTACGACCGCAAGGAGAAATTGCTGCTGGCAGGCGACGCCTTTATGGGGAGCTACTTTGCCACGCCGAACCCCGATGTTGACAGCCACAAATGGCTGGTCAGCCTGGAACGCCTGATGGAACTCGACATCGAGATTCTGGTGGAAGGACACGGACACATCCACACCTTGAGAACCGATGTCCCCGATTTTCCCGGCGTGGTAATCCGGCAAGACCCAAAAATCGCCATCGCGGAGAAGCTGGATTACATGCGCTGGCTGCGGGAGCAAATTGAATCTGGATTTCAGGAGCAGCTTCCAGTACGGGTAATCGAGGCCACCTGTTTCCCCTGGGGAAAGCGATCTTCATGGGAGAGTTGCGCCACCGACGAATGCATCCGGCTTTTGAGCCTGGGCCACTTCTCGCGCACCGAACTGGTGCGCAGTTTTGTTCGCACCAACTCGGACGCTCTGCCAACCATTTATGAAGTACGCATGTCGGGAAGAGAGTAAAGGCCCACATTGTTCCGCCTGATAGCACCATCGGAAGACGAAGTCCGGCGTTTTATCGACAAGGAGAGCAGTTCGCGCTTCTCGTACCACGAAGTCGGCGCGTCGGCTGGTGACACTCCGCCTGGCTACAATCTGGACCACAATCGCATTCAGCTGGGAGCGGGCGAAGCTACATGGCTCCGAGCCGTGGCGGCCCTCCGCGGCTGGCAAATGTTCAATATCCCATGGATACATCTGTATTGGCCTAATGCTCCCATACAGGTTGGAACCAACGTCGCCGTTTTGGTCGATCACTTCGGGATCCATTCTCTGAATGCCTGCCGCATCGCTTATGTCGTCGACGAGGACGGCCCCATCAAGCGGTTTGGTTTCGCTTACGGCACGCTCTGGGAACATGCAGAGAGCGGAGAGGAGCGGTTCACAGTTGAATGGAGACGCCACGAAGATGAGGTCTGGTACGACCTCCTCGCCTTCTCCCGGCCGCGGAAGGTCGCGGCGAAACTGGCGTATCCGCTTTCACGGCAGCTTCAAAGAAAGTTTGCGAAGGCTTCGAAGTTGGCCATGCTTCGAGCCGCAAATACCTGGTGAGCATTTCAAATTGCGATCGGGTTTCTACTGGCTTTCGCGCCAATGGCCGCTGTGTAACAATCTTCGTCAAGGCAGAAATCATGGATCAAACGGTGAAGCCCTTCACGTCCGAGGCGATGGACACGCGCCGCTGGATCGCGCGGATCATCATGGCAGTGATCCTGGGCGAGGCGATCTGGGGCCTGATTGTATCGGTCATGAACAACGTGGTCGTGCCCTGGCTGGGGGATGTCATGGGCCAATCCGCGGGATTGCCGACTTCGTTCACCCAGCGGCCCTATAACTATCCCGACCTGTTCGTTTCCGTACTGGAGTTTTGTATTGCAGCGCTGGTAGCGGCGGTCCTGAATTATTTCTTCCAGGCGGGGACCACGAAGACAATCCGGACCGTAAAGAGGTCGTCTCCAGCCGTCGAGCCCGCGCGAGTATTCCCTCAGCCCACGACGACTGCGGCGCTGACCCAGACTCCTTCGCCGTACACTCCGCCCGCGCCGGCAGTCAAGGCGGAACCGGTCACGGTGCCTGCACCCGCTGCCGTTTCTGCAGCTCCGCCGCCCACGCCTGCAGCGAGACCTGCAGCACTTGCTCCCACGACGCCAGTGGACGAGGCAGTTGTTGCAAAGCCGATTCCCCCGGTGCCGAAGACCGAGCCCGCCAAGCCGAAGAAGACCAAGGACGTTTACTACAACATCGTGGGAGAACCCATGCCTTCCGACGACGAATAGGACGCGAGAAAAATCGCGACCGGCCTTACCTCACCCTCCAGCAACCCGACGCTGTTCGGCAGGCTCCTGATCCGCCACTCCTTCCCTCGATGAGTCTTGAATCCGACTCAAGAACGTTACCCGCAAACATGACGACCCGATGCTAGAGTGAGGAGTTTCCGGAGGACCAGCATGGTCCAAGGTTTTGCAATTTCCCGCTACTGCGCAGCGCTGCTTCTGTCCGCCAGTTTTCTTTCGACAGTTTCCCAGGCGCAAGGCACTCCGGCAAGCAATCGCCAGCTCATGCGGCTTATCGCCCAGGGGGTGGCCGGCGTGATCCAGAAGAACTTTTACGATCCCTCCCTCAAGGGGGTGGATTTGCAGAAACTGCTGAAGGAGACGCAGAAGAAAATAGACGCGAGCGACAAACTGCCGGAGATGAACTCCGCAATTTACTTCATGGTGCGGGAAATGGACGATTCCCACACCAATTTCATGCCACCCTCGCTGACCCTGGTGCCCAGGTTTGGATTCAAGGCAAAACCGTACGGCGACATCGTGCGCATCTATGAGGTAAAGGAGCATGGTCCGGCTGCCCAGGCCGGTCTGGTCCCGGGCGACACTGTCCTCGGCATCGATGGCGTGGCCGCCAATCGCAAGAACTATTTCCCCACCCAGGTTTACTACCGGCTTATCCAACCTGCCGGCGTGATGATCGTGGACCTCCAGCGCGATGGAAAGCTTGAGCGGGTTACGCTCCAGGCCGATGTTCACATGCGTCGCGCCATGGAATACTCTTTCGATTTCTCCCGGGTGTTCGACTGGGTCCGTGAAACCGAGACCGAGGCCAGCGAGAACCCGTTTGAATATGGGACGATCGACGGTATCGCATACGTCAAAATTCGAGAATTCAGCGCCGACGCCAACTTTGGCCGATTGGGATATTTCGAGGGCGCGGAAAAGGTGCTGTGGAAGGTCAAAGGCGCGCGGGCTTTGGTCCTTGACCTGCGCGGCAATCCGGGCGGCTCGGTGAATGTGCTGGAACGACTTGCCGGCTATTTTGACGGAGAGGAAACGGAAATCGCCGCCATGGTAGGTCGCGACAAAACTGAAAAGCTGATCTCAAAGCCGCAACATCCGTCGTTCGCCGGCATTCCGCTGTCCGTCCTGGTGGACAGCGAGAGTGCCAGTGCCAGCGAAACCCTGGCGCGACACCTGCAGCGGACCGGGCGCGCCGTCATTATCGGCGACAAGACGGCAGGCGAGGTCTCGGTCGCGCGCGCCTTTGAACAGAAAATTGGATTCGATCCCGCGGTGTTTTATGGGGTGCAGACCACCGTCGCGCACCTTATATTTCCCGACGGCAAGGACCTGGAAAAAGTTGGCGTCACGCCCGACACGATGTGTATTCCCACCGCGGCTGATCTGGCTGCCAAAAAAGATCCCTGCATGGCGCTCGCGGTCGCCACCCTCAAGGCAAAACTCGACACCAAGGCCAGTGCCAGCCCGAAATGAGCGTGCGTGAGGCAGGGCGGTTCGCGCAGTGAAGGCAGACAAGAGAAATTCAGCAGCGAGAGAGTGGAGGCGCGGGTCGGAATCGAACCGACGTATAAAGGTTTTGCAGACCTCTCCCTTACCACTTGGGTACCGCGCCCTCGTGCCTAACTTAGCGCCCTGGCCGGGAATTGTCCACCCGGCGCAATGAATCCTAAAGGCGTGGAACTTCCGATAGACAATCTGGAGCGGGAGACGGGGGTCGAACCCGCGACTTCGACCTTGGCAAGGTCGCGCTCTACCACTGAGCTACTCCCGCTCGGCGAATTTGATTATAAACAGGAGGCGAGATTGCAGCAATGACGCTGATGAACGACGATGGACAACTCTCAGCCCACCCCAGCACGAGCGGGACGCTCGCGCCCACATTAACCCTGCATGGATTGCGCCGTAATGCGGTTGCGGACATCCCATAATTCCTTGTAGAACAGATGCTCCATGCGCTGATGCAGGACTTCCACCGGCGTGCCCATGGTGCCGACCACTCCGCCGCCGATGATGCGCTGGGCCAGCTTGAGGTGGTGAAAGCGGAAGAGGTGGACGCGTTCGTCAAAATCGAGCAGACGCTCGGCCACGTCGTGCAGTCCGAAAAATTCCGCGTGGCGGCGATAGAGTTCGTCCACGGTGAGGTTGAGCTTGCTCAACTGGGAATTGAAGGCTTCGCCCAGGCGGGGACCGATGTGCAGCAGTCCGAGGAAGCCGGGCGAGTCGAGGCCGCTGCCGTGTCCCAGCCCGGCGCGAATCAGGTGGTAGTCGTAAGGCGTGATGGTCTCCAGCTCGTGCAGCATGGAGATGGGATACTCCAGCATGTGATTGCCGCGGCGCAAGAGCTGAGCGGAGCTGAAGAAGTCTCCGTCCGCGATCAGGGCGCGGGCCCGTTCCAGCTCCCAGGCGACGCCTTTCAGCAGCAGCTCTGATGCCTGGTGCACCACCAGAAAGGTCATCTCATCCGGATGACGGAATTCCTCCGGACTTTTCTGCAAGGCCAGCAGTTCATCGGTGCGCAGGTAGCGTTCGTAGTCTGACGCTCCTTTGCCCGGCAGAATGGGTTTTCGCAGGTCATCCATGCTGATTATCCTGATACGGTAGCCGCGTCATCGGGGATGGAAGAATTTTGCGGCAACAGTCCTCTTCTTTCGCCCTTTCCGGGGCTCGCATGCGATCCACCATTTACCCACGGCTTGCGCCGTATTCTTGCGCCGCTGCGCGGCTCCGGGGTGCGCAATGAGCGCTGTGACTTCAGACCGCGACTTCGGACTCATACTTCAGACTCATGACGGGTGGCCGGTCCACTGCGGATCGTTTTCCGGAGCCACGATCTCGCCGTCCCGCATATGAATGATGCGATCGCCGTAGCTGGCCGCTTCCGGATTGTGGGTGATCATGAGCACGGTCTGGCCCAGTTCCCGGTTGGAGTGCCGCAGCATGGCCAGCACGATCTCGGAGTTTTTCGAGTCCAGATTGCCCGTGGGTTCGTCGGCCAACACGATGGCCGGTTTGTTGACCAGTGCCCGGGCCAGCGCCACCCGCTGCTGCTCGCCGCCGGAAAGTTCGGAGGGCCGGTGAGGCAGGCGCTTCTCCAGTCCCAGCAGGCCTACGATCTTGTTGAAGTATGTGGCATCGCGAACGCCGTTGGCGCCGGCAATATCCACCGCGATGTCAATATTCGACTGCGCGTTCAGGGTAGGCAACAGGTTGAATTTCTGGAAAACGAATCCGATCTTGCGCTTGCGCAGCCGGGTACGCTCGGCGTCGGAGAGTTGTGCGAAGTCGTCGCCATCGATGACTACGTGCCCGGAATCGGCGCGGGTCAGTCCACCCAGCAGGTAGAAGAGCGTGGATTTGCCGCTGCCCGAAGGGCCTACGACACTGACAAATTCTCCCTTTTGCACGTTAAAAGAGATTCCCCGGAGCGCGGGAACGTCAATTTTGCCCACACGGTAGGTCTTGCGCAGTTCGACGGCTTCGATGAAGGCAGGCATCCAACTGATTGATATTACACGAAGGCTGCAGAGAGCGGGCCGCCGGCGGCATCGGCTCCGTAAATGCGGACACTTCCCTTCATCTAAATTTTGTCATCTGAGCGGAAAGTTCGCCTCGCGGACTTCCGCGGAGTCGAAGAGCCTGTCCCGAGCGAAGTCGAGGGAACCCCTATTCGCTGACGAGTCCTCGGCTCAATAGGGGTCCCTCGATTTGCTCTCACCGCGCCAGCGCGGCTCGAGCCGCGCTCGGGATGACACTCTCTTCAGGGGAAATTCGGATGGACAGCGCTTCAGGCAGCGCCGATTCGGTCCGCGGGATGCTCGGGAGACACGGCGCGTTTGGGGCCGCGTTTACGCACCAGGAGGAGGCGAATGCGTTCCAGTAATTCCACCGGCGCATACATGCCTTTGGGCAGGAAGACATCCGCCCGGGTGTCGCGATCGTAGATTCGCACTTTTCCGGAGAGCAGAATGGCGGGAGTTTGCGGCGACAGCGTCTTGATGGCGTCGATGAGTTTGCTGCCGTCCACCCCGGGCATCACCAGGTCGGTGAGCACCAGATCGACGCCGCCTCTCTTGAACACCTCCAAAGCTTCTTCCCCGCTATTGCAGGCGATCACGCGATAGCCGCGGGTCTCGAGCATGACCTTGCGGATGGAAAGGGACTGTTCGTTGTCGTCAACGCAAAGGATGGTCCGTTTCGGCTTCATTCCGGCTTTGTTCCTGCTTCCAAGATGGCAACCTGACCGTGATGAAGGCGCCAGAGGCTTAAAACTTTTTGGTTGATATGGAGAACTCAGAGCGAGACAAAATCCTAAGGCCAGAAAGGCCGGCTGTAAAGTGCCGCCGATGCTAATGGTAAATTCGCCCCATTGAAAAACATTCGGGCTTGTGCATGGGCATATTTTCTCGCGGCAATTGCAGCGCGGCGCTTCAGAAAGCAACTTCTCCGCGCAGGACTTCCACAACATTTCCTCCGACGCGAACGTTAACCACTCTGTTATCCAGGCGCGAGGCGCGGACAAAAATCCGGCTCGGCCGAAGCATCTCGATTCCCTGTTCGATGAGCACGCGTTCGTCAGGTTTCGCGACACCGTGGGCCACCATCCAGGCCGTGGCGCAGCCGGCGGCCGAACCCGTGGCAGGGTCTTCGCCGCCGTAGAACAGCATGCGGGCATGCAGGCGGGCGCCGCGATCGACGGTCTCGCGGGTCACAAAGTAAAAAAATTGGCCGCCTTGGGTTTGCTGCAGGTATTCGCTGGACCTTACCAGGTCCACCTGCAGCCGGCGGATCACATCCAGTCCTCGCAGCGGAACAATGGTAAAGGGCAGGCCGGTGGAAATCGTCTGGATCGGCAGTGAAGGGTCGATGTCGCCGTCACGCAGGCTGGTGGCGCGCACCACGGTTTCGCGATCGTGGATCAGCCCGAACTTCGGTTCCACCTGGGTCATCTCGCCGAAGGCGGGCTGGCCCGGGTTGTCCTCGAAACGGACAGGCACCTTGCCGGCGTTCAGGTCGAGAACGACTTCGGGGGCGCCCGTCGAACCGCGCAGGGCGAAAGCCGTGCCCAGCGTGGGATGTCCGGCAAAGGGCAATTCTTCGCGTACCGTAAAGATGCGGACTCTCACGCCCCGTTCCCGTTCCATGGCGGGATCGCGGGGCAGGACGAAGGTAGTCTCGGAAAGATTCATCTCCCGCGCCAGGGCTTGCATGTGCAGGTCGCTGAGCCCGCGCCCGTCGGAAAACACTGCCAGGGAATTGCCCTCGAAGGGGCGGGAACAAAAAACGTCGAGTTGCACGAAGGAAAAACGACGAAGCTCGGAGCTCATGGCGATTTATTGTAGTGCGGGTCGGACACTCTTGTCCGACGCCTTTAACTTTGATTTTGAGGGCAAGAAGAGGTTGCACAAAATTCGAGACCAAATTCCAGAACAAGATCGACTTCAAAGGCGTCGGACAAAGCCTGCCCTGAGCGAAGTCGAAGGGAGTGTCCGACCCACACCCGGCCTCTTCCACACGCAGGGCTCGGTTTGACTGAATTTCGGCAGCCGAGTATTCTATGCCTTGATGCGACAGCGCTTCACACCCGTCGTCCTGTGTTGTTGTAGCCTGACGCCGGGGTGTGGGTAGCGCCGCAGGATTTTACGACACCCACCCGGCCCCAATCGGGTGGGTTTCTTTTTTGCTCGATTCTTGCCCGTTTGTGAAAGCCTCGGCGGGAGCAGATTGGAATCCCGGCCTTCCGGGATGGTCAAAATTAATGACTGAGGAGAACAAACCCATGAGTGCGTTACCTGTAACCCCACCTGCAACTCAAGCTACATCCAGCGTGCCGCGTATTAATGACACCGCGCCGGACTTTACCGCCGAAACCACGCAAGGCACAATCCATTTTCACGAGTGGATCGGCGACGGCTGGGCCATCCTGTTTTCGCACCCCAAGGACTTTACCCCGGTGTGCACCACCGAACTCGGCTACATGGCCGGACTGCAGCCGGAATTCGCCAAGCGCAACACCAAAATCATCGGACTCAGCGTTGACCCGGTCAGCAACCACGGCAAGTGGGCGGCGGACATCGAAGAGACCCAGGGCCACAAAGTGAATTACCCCATGATCGGCGACCCGCAGCTCAAGATCGCCAAGCTCTATGGCATGCTGCCTGCCGAGGCCGGCGAGAGCTGTGAAGGACGCACTGCCGCCGACAACGCCACCGTGCGCACGGTTTTTGTGGTGGGTCCGGACAAGAAGATCAAGCTGCAGCTCAGCTATCCCATGAGCACGGGACGCAACTTCGACGAAGTGCTGCGCGTTCTCGATTCGATGCAGCTCACGGCAAAGCACAAAGTGGCCACGCCGGTAAACTGGAAGCCGGGCGACGAAGTCATCATTCTGCCTTCGGTGTCCAATGAAGAAGCGCAGCAGAAATATCCCGCAGGCTGGAAATCGCCCAAGCCCTATCTGCGCATCGTCCCGCAGCCGAAGTAGGCGCAAGACAGGAACGGCCACGGATTTTCGCGGATTGACACGGATCCAGTTCAGATTCTCTTTTTCGAGGTTCTGATCCGTGAAGATCCGCGCTCATCCGTGGCCTTTTTTCTGGAATGACCGGCGCCGGCGTTTTTGGGGAAACGCCCTTGACCTCACCTCTCCGCTGGCGAGGATACGAACAGCGCAAATGTTACCTCTGGGAATTGTGCTTCCGGTAAGAACTGCCGCTGCAATCCGCACACTTGAAGGCGAGAGGCAGGCGCCCTTTTTCCAAACGGAAGCAGGGTGCCTGCCTGGTGGGGGGATCACAAGCGGAAACCAGAAGCATGGGCAGAGAATAGCGACCAGGCCGCCGCTCCACAATCCTGTCTTGCGGGTAATTCCATTCCGGAAAAACCTGTAGCGCCGTTAACCGCAGATTCCCCGAAATTCGGAGGAAATGGGGCCGAACAACCGGCGCAAGCCACGCCTAAATGTTTGACAGGTCCCGAACCAGATCGATGTCAGCCGGTACCCAGCAGCGCTGATTACCGCGAGTTGCTAAGGGGTGATGGTTCGAGCGCGGCGCAGTTGGCCGGTCGGCTCGATGCTGTCGTACAGCAACACGTAGGGGAGAGTACAGAGACAACCCGATAGACCATGCGGCTTGCCATCTCTAAGCTGTGGAAGCCCTGGATACCGGGCGGCTCGAAGTTGGAGGCAACAAACTTGGCTGCCATAGCTGCTGCGAACCTCGTTGTGGAACACAGAACGTCGCCTTTAGCGCGCGCGAAGGAAGGCGACGGGCAGGCGCTTTTCGCTTTCTATCATGCGCATGCCGGCCGAATCTATTCCCTGAGTTTAAGCGTCACGAAAGATGTAACCACCGCGGAGAACCTGACTCGGGATATTTTTGTTGAAGCCTTCACCGGCCTGAATGCGGTTACCGATGATGCCGCGTTCGCCGCCCGCCTCTATCTTGGCGCGGCAAAAAAGTTGCTTGCGAATGGGCTGAAAGGCCGCTACCCTCAAGGCTTCGGGCATCGACTCGGACCGCATCAGCATCTTAGCTTCGTCGGGCGCGGAGAATCTGGCCACACATTCTCAGTAGGTCGATGAAATTATGACACCTCGAAGACGCGTAGCGGTCAAGCAATTGCCTCTGCAACTGAAATCGGGACAGGTCCGGGAGTTTCTCCGCGACGTGACCCCGCTGCTCACCGGCGACCGGCCCTGCGTTGTGTTTGATTTTTCGCAGGTCACCGAGATCGACAGTGCAGGCGTGGACATGTTGCTGCATTGTATGGAACAGGCCATGAAGCAGAACGGGGACTTGAAACTCGCCGCCATCCCTCCCTCTTCAGCCGTCATACTGGAGCTCACGCGGGTCGATCGTTTGTTTGAGATTTTTGCAACCGTTTCCGAGGCCGTGGACAGCTTTTACGGGTTTTCCGTACCGGTCGAGCAGCCGGCGTAGCCGCCGGCACAAGGGCAGGAGCGAGCGGCTGCCGTTAAGTACCTGAAATCACAGGAAGATGCCCGGGCCCCGGGATCGGCCGTCCAGGGCCGGATCTGGCCTGCCCAAGCTGAAAGACAGACTTTCACCCTTACAACCTATCTCTATGATTCCTCATCCAAAGTGCAGTTTTTGGAGGGGAAAGTCCATGGCCGCTTCGCGTAGGGTGCTCCCTGGAGCAGGGCTAATGCTGGGAATTATTTTTCTGGCGGGTTGCCGGGGATTGGTAAGCGGCGGCGGACCGGGTCCCGGCGGAGGCTCCAACGTGGCCTTGACGGTCACGTCCGCGGGTTCGGGCTCGGGAACCGTAACCAGCACCCCTGCCGGCATCAACTGCCCCGGTACCTGCACCGCGAACTTCGCTTCGGGCACGCAAGTCACGCTCACGGCCACACCCGGCACCAGCTATATGTTCGACGGCTGGAGCGGCGCGTGTAGCGGCACGGCGGGATGCACCGTCACGCTGACCGCGGCGGAGACGGCGACGGCAACCTTCGTGGCCACCGCGCAGTCCATCAATCACATTATTTTCATGATGCAGGAGAACCGGAGCCTCGACCACTACTTTGGCGCCATGCGCGAGTACTGGGCGGCCAACGGTATTCCCGATCAGCCTTTTGACGGACTGCCCCAGTTCAACAACCCGTCACAGCCTGCCGCCACCAGTCCGGGTTGCGATCCCGCGTTGTCCGAGCCTTTTCCTCCCAACGATTGCCATACCAGCGTGAACAGTCCACCGGTGGCTTCATTTCACATGCTTTCTCAGTGCGTGGAGAACCCCAGTCCTTCATGGAACGAGTCGCACGTGGACTGGAACATGAACAGTCCGGTCTCTGGAACGGCAACCATGGATGGATGGGTGCGCACCGCGGGGCATGATGCGCGGACGGGAACTCCGCTATTCAACGACATCAACGGAATCCGGGCCATGGGCTACTACGATGGGACTGACCTTCCCTACTACTACTTTATGGCGTCGAACTTTGGCACGTCGGACCGCTGGTATTCACCGGCCATGACCCGCACCCAGCCCAACCGCATGTACCTGATGGCGGCAACCTCAGCCGGCCGGGCCTATCCCCTGCCCGCCATCAAGCTGCCCAACAAGACCATTTTCGAAGCCCTGAATGACAAGGGGGTATCGTGGCGGGTGTATGTGACCGATGACACCAACGTCCCCCTGAGTAATGGGACGGAGTTGAGCATGTTCACCTTCGCCCCCACCCATCAATCGGGCTTTGCGCCCGCGTCCCAGTTCTTGACGGACCTGACGACTGGGAACCTGCCGGCGGTGGCGGAAATTGATCCGGGGTTTGCCGCAGGACTGGACGAGCACGCTGGCGTGGATCCCAACGCCCCATCGGGCAGGATCCAGACCGGCTCGAAATACGTATC
The DNA here is from genome assembly GCA_963699935.1 of Terriglobia bacterium. Taxonomy (GTDB): domain Bacteria; phylum Acidobacteriota; class Terriglobia; order Terriglobales; family Acidobacteriaceae; genus JAIQFF01. Next base: position 120,780 of record CAVOVU010000001.1, on the reverse strand, counting down.
CACACTGATCAATGCATTGATGAAGAGCCCCTACTGGAAAGACTCGGTATTCATTCTCACCTGGGACGAAGGTGGTGGATTTTATGACCATGTGCCTCCGCATTCCATGCCGAGTCCAGATGGAATCAAGCCCAGCACCAGCATTGACCTGATGCCCGGCGACATCTGCACTACCACGACCGGCCCCACTTGTGATTTCGTGTACACGGGGTATCGCGTCCCGCTGATCGTCGTTTCACCGTTTTCGAAGAAGAACTACGTTTCCCACACGCCCGCCGACTACACCGCGATCCTCAAGTTGATCGAAACGCGGTTTGGCCTCGATCCACTGACCGCACGCGACGCTGCCCAGTTCAACATGAGCGAGTTTTTCGACTTCGTGAATGCGCCCTGGATGACGCCGCCCACGCCGCCAGTGCAGCCGGACACGATGCCTTGCTACATGGACCACTTGCCCTGAGTTCATTGGTCTGAGGTTCATAATCTGAGTTTCAACTCTGAGTTCAGTGCCGCCGGGAGCGGCAATTCAGGGATAATGGAGTCATGAGGACTGTATCCTGGCCGCAGCTCGCATTTTTTCTTCTTTTCCTGGCGGTTCCTGCTTTCGGCGTCACCCGCCATTACTACATCGCAGCCGAAGACGTCACCTGGGACTACGCGCCCAGCGGATTGAACCTGACCGAGGGCCGTCCCATTCCCCAACCCTGGGCGAAGCAGACCAAGTGGCCTAAAACCCGCTACATCGAATACACCGACGCCACCTTTAAAGTCCGCAAGCCTCAACCCGAGTGGCTGGGAATTATGGGGCCCATTATTCGCGGCGAAGTCGGCGATGAAATCGTGGTGGACTTTCTCAACCGCAGCCGCAGCTCTCACGGCATTCATCCCCACGGCGTGCGCTACGACAAAGACAATGAAGGCGCATACTACGTGCCCGCTGGACGCGGATCCATTGTTCCGCCCAACGCGCGCTTCACCTACCACTGGTTTGCCGACGCCGGCAGCGGGCCCGGGCCGGGCCAGCTCAGCTCCGTGGTCTGGTGGTACCACCCGCATTCGGCCGGCCCCATGGAGATCAACGCCGGCCTCATGGGGCCCATCATCATCACCGCCAAGGGCAAGGCCAAGCCCGATGGCAGTCCCAAAGATGTGGACCGGGAATTTGTCACGTCATTCATGATCTTCGACGAACTTCACGGACAGGACGCGGGACTTTTCCATGCCATTAACGGATACATCTTCGGCAACCTGCCCGGACTGGTGATGAAAAAAGGGGAGAAGGTGCGCTGGCACCTGATGGGCATGGGCAACGAGAAGGACTTGCACACCCCGCATTGGCACGGGTTGACGGTGAGCGATCCTTTCCGCCACATGGACGTGGTGGAACTGCTTCCCGCCACCACTCTCTCGGTGGATATGGTGGCCGACAATCCCGGAGTATGGCTGTTCCATTGTCACGTGGCCGACCACATGGAAGCGGGCATGATGAGCACCTTCACCATCTACGAGCCGCCCGCCCGTTCGTGCCCGCTGAAATTCGTCTCGGGAACTTTCTGGAACACGCCGGGCAAATATTCGGTGCGGGTGAAAAACACCAGTGGAAAGCCGATCAAAGAATGGTTCCTGACCTCCGAGCATTTCCTGGCGCCGCAATATCTGCACCGTCCGTTTGACGCCAACTGGCCCGCGACGGGCCCGATCGCGGCCGGAGCCGAACAGACACTGGAAAAAGATGCGTACCTGGAGGGTGGCGATTCGATTCTGGGCTGGGCGTTGTTCCCGCGAAAAATTACATACGAGGACGGCACCACCTGGGAACCGCAGCAGCGCGGCGAGTGCTTTCAAGTTTATTGGCGCGACCAGGACCACCCCAACCTGATGGTGTTACCGCCTTCGATAGGTGAGATCGCGCATCCCGACTAAACCGGGGCGAGGTTGTGTGGGTCGGACACTCCCTTCGACGTCGCTCAGCGCAGGCTTTGTCCGACCTGTTGACTTTGTGTTTTTGAGTCCTTCGTGTAACTTCGCGCCCTTCGTGGTTCATGGTGTTCCAAACTGACCCACTACTCAAACTCCAAAGCAAAATCAATTTCAAATGCGTCGGACAGAGCCTGCCCTGAGCGAAGTCGAAGGGAGTGTCCGACCCACACGGTCTCTCGACGGTAACCTGCAAAGCTGTGTTCGCGTCACCTCGAAGGCCACTCCCCTCCGTAACATGCCTAACCCGCGAGTGCTGGATAAGATTCCTTCAAGTCGACCTTGAGGTCGAGCATTAATCCGATCGCGTTAAGGGTAATCTTTGAAGGCAACGCGCCGCATCCGCTTGTCCGTCATTGCAGCGGTCCTGGTCTTTCCTCTGGCCAGCCGCGCTGGCAACCTGGTGATCACGCCGACCACTACCCTGACCGCGGAGACCGCGAACAACACCAGCGCGGCCACCAACTTTGTAACGCAATCAAACGGCAACCTGGGCGCAGCCAACATAAGCAAGCTGGATATTCACTCCCTGCTCTATCCCGGGGCGCAGACCAAGGTCTTCGCTCACATGGTGCTCTGGTTCGGCAAGCCCAGCCACATCAATATCGGTTACAGTTCGACCGATCCGGCGCAGGTCAAGCGGCAAATCTCGGACATGGTCAGCCGCGGCATCGACGGAGTGGTCATGGTCTGGTACGGACCGAACAACGAGATCGACCGCGCCGCCAAGCTGGTGATGCAGGAAGCTGAAGCCCATCCCGGGTTCACTTTCGCAATCATGGTGGACAGCGGCGCCATTCGCTGGTACTCCTGCCCCGGATGCAGTCCTCAGCAGGCCCTGAATAATGATTTGCAGTACGTCGAGCAGACGTATTTTCCCTCGCCCGCATATCTGAGAGTGGGTGGCCGCCCGGTCGTCACCAACTTCGACGTGGACCTCCATTACACGATTGATTGGAGTGCGGCCAAAGCCGTGCTGGCCAGCAACCCCATGTTCCTGTTTCAGCATAGCCGCGGTTTCAGCCACGCTGAGAGCGCCGGTGCTTACTCCTGGGACATCGCCACCAGCAGCGATTTTGGCATGAGCTATCTGACCAGTTTTTACAAAACCGGATTGGCGGCCCAGAGCGACCTGACCTGGGGCGCCTCATATAAAGGATTCAACGACAAACTGGCGTCCTGGGGGCTGAACCGCATTATGGACCAGCGCTGCGGCCAGACCTGGCTGCAGACGTTTGCCAGGATCAACAGCCTTTACAACTCGACCAACCAGCTCGCGGCCATGCAGCTGGTCACCTGGAATGACTATGAAGAAGGAACGGAGATCGAATCCGGAATTGACAACTGCGTGAGCGTCTCAGCGGCCATGGCCGGCAACCTGCTGCAGTGGAAGATCACGGGGAGCGAAAATACCATCGATCATTATCGGGTATATGTCAGTTCGGATGGTCAGAACCTGATGCCGCTTGCGGACCAGACCGTGGGCACGTATGCCCTCGACCTGTGCGGGTACTCGCTGGCGGAAGGAAATTACAAATTATTTGTGCAGGCCATCGGAAAGCCCAGCCTGAAAAACCAGATTTCCGCGCCCGTACCCTATGCCGCACAATGCGGCGGCGCAACTTCATCATCGTCTGCCGGCCCACCGGAAGGCACTCCAGGCACGCCTCCGGTGACTTCGCCACCGCCGCCAGCGTCCGCTTCGGTAATTTCACTGAGCGCCTCACCATCGTCGGTCACTATCGTGGACGGCCAGTCGGGAAGTCCACGGATCACGGTAACCGCACGATCAAAGTCCTCCGGCCCCATCGCGCTCTCCTGTTCCGGTCTCCCGGCTGCGATGTCGTGCGCCTTCTCTCCGTCCGTGATTACTCCGGGGGCCAAGGCCGCGACGTCAATTCTCAGAGTCTCGGTTGTGCGTCCGGCGCATCGTCCGGGGCCTGTACCCAGGCCGCCTCGCCGGGGTGCGCTGGTGGGTTTCGGGCTGGGAATGGTGGGAGTGCTTGTGCTTGGCCAGGTTGACCGGAAACGCATTCTCCGCGGCCTGGCTCTCAGCAGCCTGATCGCGTGCGTTCTGCTGGTCAGCTCCTGCGCCGGGATCCCGTCCGGGGCAGAGCCTTCGGCTGAAATCGTTCCCGGCTCCTACAGCATAAGAGTCATGGCGACTTCCGCAGCCAGCCAGGTTTCGACCGTGGCGAAAATCACCATCCGCTAGTCGGGACAGCGTCAGGGTCACCGAGCAAACACCCGGTTTTCAATCTTCATCTGCAATCTGCAAAAGAGCGACATGCGATTTCAGATTGTTGATTTCAGAATGCAGATTTTGAACATCCAGGCATCAGGATCAACCTAACCAAGGCTTGAACAGCAAAATCAAAATCAAAGGCGTCGGACAGGAGTGTCCGACCCACACAAGTCCGGCCCACACAGTTTCTTCTCTATCTGCAGCCTCACGTTGCTTGCGACTTCATCGGTTGTCCCGGGGGCAATCACTGTCATGCTGCCGGAGAGTTCATTCAGCGCCAGGTAGGCTGCGCGGTTGCTCTGCACAAAGTCCAGCGGATACTCCGGCTTTCTTTCACGGGCCTGGACCGGGTCGGCATCGAGCAGATACGCCACGTCGGGCTGGGGTGCGCACTTCAGCATGAGGCGAACATAGGAGCGGGTGAAGCGAGAGCGCAACGGCAGGTTGGCGAGTTCATCGTGAAGATAGCGGTCAAAAATGACCACACCGGTCTGGGGCCGAAGGGCCTTTCTCACCACGACATTGAGCCAGATGGCGTCGAGTGAATAAAGGAAGAAGCGGAAAGCGTTCATGTACCAGGTCTGGACATTTTTATCGCGGCGATTTACCGGCTGGTCGGGGGACCCGACGCCGGCGTCTCCCTTGAGCAGCGCGCTGCGGGAAAATTCGCGAAAGCGCCGCAGCACGGCGACATCGTCCCAGAAGGCAAGCCGCCAGACCTGAAAGCCGGCGGCGCTTAAGTGGCTGTGAAGATTTTCGATCTGCGTGCTTTTGCCGGCGCCATCGATTCCAGAGAAACTCACCAGCACGGGCCGCCGGCTTCGTGATGGGTCAATCATGAAATAGGTCAATCATCGATTGGATCCATGGAACCGGCGAATCAGGGACGGTCAGTCCGATTGTAGGGCCCTTTTGCGAAATGATCTATTGGCTGCCAGGCGGCTTGCTGGGAGTGCCTTTCGTCAGTGCCACCACCAATCCCAGGGCGACGGCCGCCCCTGCGATTGCACCCACGCTTATCAAAATGGTGCGTGAGCGTTTCTGTTTCGCGGGCGCCAGGGCCGCACCTGCCGGCTTCGACGCAGCGAAGCCGGTGGTGGTCGCAGTCTCAGCGGCGGCGGTGCCTACCGGCTTCTGATTTCCGCCTTGCTGGGGCTGCGGAAGCGACTGCGCAGCGCCGGACTGGCCGGAGGTGTCTTGAGCGTCTTGCGGCCGTGCGGCGCTGGGACTGTCGGGCAGGGGCTCAACCGCGGGCTGGGCTGCCGGCGCTGGCGCCGGGCTGCTTGCAGCTCCTTCCGGTCGCGACTGATCAGGGCTCGTCTGCTGCGGTCCGGGAAGGGCCATTGCGCTACTTGAGAGCATCACGGCCAGTACCAGCGAGGAGGCCACCAGACGCGCGGCCATTCCGCGGAGGCCATCCCGCGGGCGAGTCGCCCACGACCACACCGGCCTGCCGATAAATTTCATAAGTCTCTCCGATGGAAGTCCCGCGCCGGCCCAAGGCGAATTTTTCATACTTCGCCTTTGGACAGTATCCGCAGGACCGTCCGTGGCCGCAGGGCCGCGTGAGGAACAGGCTCGATTTCAAACGTTTCCGTGATGGGGATGGCAATCTCCGCCTTTTTGCGCCCGTATCCAAACCAATGCCGGGGGGAGACGGTGGGGCCGATGAGGTTCGCGTCCCGGATCGTGACCGCCACGTTGCGCGACAGATTCACCAGGCGGCTGCCTTCAACCACCGCATGGGCCACGTCCAGCCCCCTGCCCACGTGGGTATAAGGCAGCACCGAAGAGTCTTCAATGGCAGTACCGTAATCCACCAGGCAGCGGCGTTCCAGATTGCTGAAGCGGGTGACCACGGCCGCGGCCCGCACCCTGGTACCGCGTCCGATATAGGCGGGGGCAACAATGCGCGCGGAGCGATGAACCCGGGCCCCGTCATCGATCCAGACTCCCGGCTTTACTTCCCGTCCGCGTGGCCGAATGGCACAGCGTCCCTGGAAAGCGTCCGCCACCAGGCGCCGGAGATCGCGGGCGTCCGCCAGACGATTTACGTAGCCGGTGGTGAGATAGTCCGACGGCGGGTTGACCTCCGAAGCCGAATCCAGATTCGGCCGGCAGCGGCTGGCGGGAGCCGAGTCCAGGACCCAGAAATCCAGGGGCCCGAAGGCATCGCAGACCCGCGTCACACCCGCTCCCGCGTCGCCATGAAACCGGAGCAGGTCCGCACAATCAACTTCCGTGTACGCCCCCAGCCGGATCAGCAGAACTCTTTCGAAGCCCTTGCGCGCCTGCTTCATCAGAACGTCGGGAACAAAACGCCGACCGGCGGTAAGGGAGAAGCCCTCTTCGCGCACCACCGACACCGCATTGATGCCCGCAGTGTGCAGGCGGGCGATGGTGTGTTCGACAATCGATTGTCCAAGAACTTCCAGCCCGGCAATGGGACTGGCAGGTGGCTCCGCGCCGTCTCCAGAAAAGGATTCTTCGCCCTCTGGGCTCAATAATGACCGGGTACCGACTACGAGAATCGCGCTTGCAGCCACAGTTCCCCCTCGTATCGCTCTTGGATGACGCCCAAGGCGAATATGTTGGCTGCCGATTCGCCCGATGGGAGCGGCCTCCGTGGCGGTAACCAACCCGGGAGCTTACTCCCTACATCAAAGAGTGGCGATTTTGCACCAAATTCATGCCCTCTGACAACTCCAGAACCGCCCAATATGTGGATATCCTGTCCCGCCTGGTCTTCCCCGGGCAGCAGGATGCGCCTCCGCCGAACGCCGAGAATCCGGCCAGCGTCTATCCCCTGCTGCAGCGGGTTTCCGACCTGAGCGCGGCGGAACTGGCTGATTTTCTGTGTCTTGCCGACGCGCATCACGTGACCGTGCGGGCCCTGGAGGCGTTGGGAAGGTCTGCGTCCAAGGTTCCGGGCCATGACCGTATTCGCACCTGGTGCGAAAGCACCCTGGCCCACGAAGCGGCCCGGATCGCGCATGCGGTGGAGAATCTGGTCCCCATCTGTGCCGCCCTGGAGGCGGCAGGGGCGCAGGTGGCGGTGATCAAGTCTCTCGATCACTGGCCCGACCTGGGCTCTGATCTTGATCTTTATACCGACGGCGACGAGAGCACGGTCCTGCAGGTGATGGCGCAGCACTTTGATGCCGCACGGGAACCCCGCAGCTGGGGAGACCGCCTGGCCAATAAGTGGAATTTCAAGCTGCCCGATTTGCCCGAGTTGGTTGAGATCCACGTACGTTACCTGGGTCAGACCGGGGAGCAGAAAGCTTTAGCGCATCGCGTGCTCGAACGCAGCGTCAACCGGACCGTGGGCGGCCACCGCTTCCGCGTGCCCGCGCCCGAAGAGCGGGTCATCATCTCGACCCTGCAGCGCATGTATCGCCATCTTTATTTCCGGCTATGCGATATGGCGGATTTTGCCGGCCTGCTGAATGACAACGCTATCGACTTTTCCGAGCTTCGCCGGGCAGCGGATCTGGGCGGCATCTGGCCGGGCGTGGCCACTTTCCTTCTTCTGATTGCGGAATATGTGAATTCCTACGGGGGCCAGCTTGAGCTACCGCGCGAGGTGGTCGCGGCCGTGCCTTCTCCCCGTCTGCGGGTTCATCTGGGTGGCAAGTTCTTGCGCGTCTCCAAGGGACCTGCGGCGGGCCTCTATGGATCCCAATTGCTGAATGCCGGACGGCACGCCGATTTCCGCGCCCTCTCCCGGCTGCCTCTGCTGCCTCCGCTGGCTATTTCCGCGTTCCTCGCCTATCGCTTTACGGGCAATGACAAAGGGGTGTGGTAAGAAAGCGCTTCTCTTCTCGCGGTCCAGTTCTCCGCGCGTCAGTCGAAACCCTGCAACAGCCGCTCCAGTTCTTCTTTAGGATCGTGGATGAGGTACCTGACCAGATTGGTCCCGTAGCGCGCCAGAGTCGTGACGTTGGTCTCATACCAGCAGCACTCGCTCATGCGTGCGGAGAGGCCGCAGAAGAAGCGGAACCGGGTCAGGGACTCCGGCGAAGCCAGCAGCGCCGCAACCATCCGATGGTTGCCATCCAAAAGGGTAAGGCTGCCCCGCTGATCGAGTCCGATCAGAAGTATGGCGCCAGCCTGCCAGCCCTGGTCCAGGCGATCGCGCAGCTGCTGAATTTTCACCAGGAAGGCCTCATCGGCAAAGCCATCGCATTGGCCCGAAGAGATGCGGTGTGAAACTTCCGTAAGGCCGAAATTACCCCGCGCCAGGCGGCGCCACTGGGCCCGGGGAAAGACACGAATTCGCTCCAGTTCCGCCCTCTCGATTTCCACCTCGAACCACTGCGTTCCCGCCGGAAGTTCTCTCCACAAGGCGCCGTGCCGCACGAACAGAAGCGCCCGTCGCACCGCATTTTCCACCACATCGTTGAGATTGGGCGTGGTCACGATTCCGCCCAGACTCTGCTGGTACTTGCGGAATTCAGGTTTGTGAAAGTCAGTTTTCAGAAACTCCGCCATTACTTCGTGCTCGGAGACCCGGCGAACGATTCTTATCTCCTCGGAGCCAAGACTGCCCTGCGCCGCGTTTGAACCCGCCAGCAGGTTAAAGACGAAGGGAACAGCCACCACCACCAGCAGCACTATCATCATGGCCAGCTGTACGCGGATCACCTGCTCGAGCGAGGCATGGTACCTGTAGATGCTACCGATCAGGACCGCGCTGAAAGCCAGTTGCACCAACGCGGTGTTGGCGATCTTGTGCGACATCTCGTACGCGATGAACACAACGCTGAGGGAATAAATGCTGGTGGTGGCGGCGTAGAGCATCAGCAGATAGGGGAGATCGCCGGCCATTCCGAAGCGAACGCCAAACAGCGTCGTCCAGATCCAGGCCGGAGCCAGCCAGAGGCCCATGGTGATGGCAAATCCAATACCCAGTACCAGCAACAAGGAAGTCGCGAGCACGCCGTGGTCCCGCTTCTGGCTGCTGCGGGTTCCGGCGGCAATCGGAAACATGCCGCTCACCGCCGACCAGGACAAGACGTAGATCACCCGGCCCACCAGAGCCACTGCGGCGTAGAGGCCAGCCTCCGCCGGCGGGAAGAAATGTTTCACCAGCACGATGTCGAAATTGTTGATGATCACGGCCCCGACAAAAAAAGTAATGGCCTGCAATCCCTCGCGGAACGCCACCGAAATCGGTTCCGGATGGTAGGCAACTTTGGTCCAGGGCATGGGAATGGCCAGCAGATAAGCCATCACGACCGCAGCCACGTTGGCGGCAATCACACCGGTGACACCATAACCCAACTTAATGGCGAGCAGAGATCCGCCCAGCCGTACAATGCCCTCGGCCACGACATTGAGCGCCAGGTGGCGGAAGCTGCAGGAGCCCTGTAAATATCCGCGCCGGCTGCCGAGCGGGACATAGAAGGCTGCTCCGATCGCCATCATGGTCACGGGAACGGGGCCGGGCAGGTTAAGGTATCCCGCAATCGGGTTTCGAAACACCAGCAGAAACAATCCGGCAATAATGCCGCCAACCCAGGCGCGCCAGTGAAGCCCGCGATAGGCGGTGCGCTTGGCCGGCAGCGATTCCTGCTGGGCCACGATCTTGGCCGAGACGATCTGAAAGGAAAGTGTGACCGCCGAGATCAGGATCAGCAGGGTGCAGACGGCGCTGACGTGGCCGAAGCCGCTCGGTCCCAGGGACCTTGCCACCGCTATGTTGTAGAGAAAGTTGATCGCGGTTACCGAGCCGGAGCCCGCAAGCAACATGAAGCTTCCCGAAAGTACCTTGGCCCGGAGTGACTTGGAATCACCGTCCGGACTGGAGTTCAAACCATTGTTCACTTGGACTCCGACCACCTGACTGGGGGAGAACTATGCTGAAGCATCTTCGTTCGTTGCTTTCGCGGTGAGGAAAAACCACCGAAGAAACTACCCGCTCGGCCCTTCAGATGCCGAAAGCCCGAGCTAAGCTGCTTACCTGCAGCGGCAAATTGCGCGCCCCGCCACACAACCTGAATACCCGCCATACCTTCTAAAGATGGGTAACCCATCTGATGGCAAAGCACCCTCTCAGGCTCTGGTATGCGCTGCTGCTGCTCCTGCTCCAGGGCTGCACTCAATCCGGGCTGCACCGGGACCTCATCCAGAACGTATCATCGATGGCGGCGGAACGGAAGGTTCTGGCGGTTTATGAACCCTGGTTTGGGCATCCAAAACACATTTCCGTGGGCTATTCCTCGCAAGACCCGGTGGTCCTGCGCAAACAGATGGACGAAGCCAAATCCATGGGAATCTCAGGATTTGTGGTGGATTGGTATGGCGACCGCGAGCCCTTCCTGGACCGCAGTTACGCCCTGATCCAGTCCATTGCTCCGGAGAAGCAGTTTAAAGTCGCCATGATGTACGACGAAACCCAGGCCAGAAACGGTCAGGCTACGGATGACACCCTGGCTGCCTTTGACAAATTCCATCGGACTTATCTGGCCCCCGATGCGCCCGGCCGCGACGCCTATCTCACCTATAACGGGCGGCCCATGATCTTCATCTTCCCCAAGAGCGCGCAAACTGACTGGAACCGGGTGCGGGCGGAGACCGACCAGTGGAACCCTGCTCCTCTGCTCATTTACGTGTTCCGTTCCACTCCGTATGCCAACGCGTTCGACGGCTTCTATGCCTGGGTGAATCCGGGAAGGAAAGGGTTCGCGACTGATGGCAGCAACTGGGGAGAAGATTATCTGCACCGGTTCTATCAGACGATGCAGTCGAAATATCCGGACAAGATCGCCATCGGAGCGGCCTGGGCAGGCTTCGATGACAGCAAGGCGTCCTGGACCCTGAATCGCCACATCGCCCAGCGCTGTGGCCAGACTTTCGCTGACACGCTGAAGATCTCACATGAGTACGCTCCCCAGCCTTTCCTGCTGATTGCCACCTGGAATGACTATGAAGAGGGCACGGCGATTGAACGCGGGCTAAAGAAGTGCGCTCCCAATACCAACTAGTGTGCGTCCCAGAATTACGTTGGAGTGGGCTGAACCGCAGATCTCGAAACAGCAGGTCCCTCCAAGCCGCTGGTGCTGACAGCAAGCCCTTCACTGCGCTCGCTTCGGTTGCCTGAAACAGCAGGTCCCTCCACTGCGCTCGCTTCGGTGCCTGAAACAGCAGGTCGTTCTCCACTGCGCTCGCTTCGCTCCGCTCCGGTCGGGATGACAATCTTGTATTAATTCAGCGAATTTCCGGGACAGGACATTAGGTCAGCACAGGTTGAGCGCCGCCGCGCCGCTCAGACCGCCGGAGAAATTCTTTCCAGCTCGCTGTTTTGTCCGTTCGACTTCACCGCCATCGGCCGTGCCGGTTGGGCCCGGTAGGCGCCTTCCTCGGCGGCGTACACCTGGGCAATGATCGAAAGCGGACGGTGCCGAACTTCGTCATAAACCCGGCCGATGTACTCGCCCAAAATGCCCGCGGACAGAAGCAGGAGGCTGCCCACAAAAAAGACCGAGGCGGCCATACCGTACACCACCGGATTGAGCGGGCCGGCCGATACCAGGGCCGCGATCAACAGGACAAAAGAGGCAAACAGGGACAGCCCCGACAGGACGAAACTGAAGCGCAGCGGTTTGTAGCTGAAGCTGGTGATCGCATCCATCGCATACTTTATGCGGCTCACAAATGAAAGCTTGCCTTCGCCGCCGACCCGGTCGTCGCGGTCGTAATACACGATCGCGTTGCGATATCCCACCCAGGCACGCAGGCCGGGCAGATACCGGTTCCCTTCCGACAGGGCGTTGATCGAGTCCACCGCCTGACGATCCAGCAACCCGAAGATGCCGGCGTTCAGCGGGATGGGGAAATCCGCCACCGCACCCAGCACGCGATAGAACAGGGGGAACAGCAGGGCCAGGACCTTGCGGCGTTCCTGCCGGGTGCGCCGGACCGCGGTCACCACTTGCGCCCCGCGCCGCCATGCCTCCACCAGTTCAGGAACAACGTCGGGAGGGTCCTGCAAGTCGCCATCCATCAATACAACTGCATCTCCACCGGCGGTCTGCAGACCGGCCGAGATCGCTCCCATGTGTCCCCAGTTACGCGAAAGATCGACCACTACCACATGGGTGTCGGTCAGTTGCAGGTTGCGCAACAATTGCAGGGTAGAGTCGGTCGAACCGTCATTTACATAAACTACTTCCCAGGTGTCGCGCAGCTTGCTCAGGGCACGCACCACGGCATCGTGAAGCAGAGGAATGATTTCCTCTTCGTTGTAAACCGGCACGACCACCGAGATCATGGACAGCTCCTTGGGTTCGTTTTTTCGCTGCTCCGGAAGCATGCTCGTTTCCGGCCCTGCAAAGCATCATTCAGGCTGGGCCTGAAAGACGCGTACTTTCCAACGCACTTCGGTTGGAGTCAGGACTGCGACGTAGCGGGCGCGGACATGCTGCGGCGGGGCCAGCACTTGATCGTGGTCGAGGATCTGCATGTCGTATTCCACGGTATCCACCAGTTGCACCGACAAACCTTCGGGCGAATAGAAGACAATCTTGAGATGGTGTGAAAGGTCGCGATAGTTGGTCCTGATGCCCAGTTCCCGCTGCTCCCGCACCGCCTCCGCCAGTTTTTCTTTCGCCAGCCCCAGATACGATGTGTCGAGCACATCGACCCGGTTTTCCTGAAGCGCCTGGCTCATGCTCTTCCAGGCCTGCAGGTAGTCGCGCACCACCGCGGTTTTGGTCTGGTCTTCGAGCGCGCGCGGACCCACTGCGTCGGCGTCCACCCGGACCGTGGGCTGCGCGAAGCCCGCGAGCAGCAACCCGGCAAGCAGCGCGCAGGCCAGGCGGAGCAGCTTCGCGGAACGGCCGCGGGTTGGCCAGAGCACTCTCATCGCTGCCCTCCCACCCGGATTTCATTTCCCAACACGACGCCGGTGGCCACGGAGATTACAGACCCGTCTCGAGCCGGCAGATCGGTGCGCGCCACGTCACGTTTCAAGGGCACATCCACCGTGGCTTCGCTGCGGCCGTCGTAAGTCTGGGTGAAGGTAACGATGGTCCCGTCCGAGACTGCGTTGCCGCTGCAATCGCGCACCGGCTCGGTTTCCAGGATCATGCGCTGGCCCGAACGCTGGGCACTCATTCTCAGATTGCAGGGATCTCCCGGGACCTGCTGCACCACACGTTTATCCGAAACGCTCCCTGCACTGACCTGGAACTGCGCCGCTCCCGCCCTGGGCGCGGACGCCATCTTCACCCAGGCCACTCCGTTGCGGGTGGGCACGGTCCGGGTCTGGGTACCGCCCGCGCTGTCCGAGAGTTGAAACGAAACCGGCGTGGGCTCCCCGAGCAGGTTGCGGTAAACATCAAACACGTAGGCCACGCCGCTGATTCCGTCCGGCCGGCTTACCGGAAGGCGCGACGGTTTCGCCAGAAAATTCAGCGACGCGGGTTGACTCGCAGCCACCACGTCGAACTCCGCCTTTTCGGTTGTCCCCGAGCCGGCCAGAAGCGCGAAGTAGTGTCCCGCATTGTGCAGGTCTCCGGCGGCAATGACGACTGCCTCACCCGGCTCCACATTGCGCCGCAATACCTGCGCCGGACTGACGATGTACAAGACGGCTTTGCCGGCGGCGCGGGTAGGAATCGAGAAGCTGCTTCCCGCTTCAACCACTTTGGGAATCTGCAGGGCATCGCCGTCGGCCGCGGACAGATATAGCCCACCCGCCGCGATCACAATCATCAGCATCGCGCCCAGCAGCACGCCCGTCAGTCTGCGTTTCATTGGAAGCGACCCACGCTGAACGTGCTGGTCACCACGCGGTAATTGTTGATCTTGCCGGCCAGGTCCGCCGGATAAGGCAGCGAAAACGCGACTGGGGTCTGGGGCAGCAACGCCCGGTTGGCATACCCGTCCGAGACCCAGACAATCTGGCCGCGGCTGTCGTAAAACGTGCCCAGGATATGCGCGATGTTGACTACCTGACCGCTCTGATTCACCAGTTGCCCGCTCAATGAAGTCGTCGGCAGGGGATTCAGTTTCTGGTCCTCGATTCCGATTACAGGATCAGCCGAGGCTGCGACCAGCGTCGAAGAAGGATCAATGCGGACATTGTCCACCTGGGACAGCCGGACCTTGGGAAAATCAATGCGGAAAGGCGTGACCTGCTTGGGCAGGAGCACATGCGAAATATTCGCAAAACTGTCTTCGGTAGCGAGAGCGGATCCATCCTTGGCCAGCAGCGTGGCCTTGACAGTCACGAAGGCGGGAACGACATCCTCGTTGAGCAGTTCGCCCAGTATGATGGTGCCGCCGCCGCGGTCCACGGGATGCATGGCCACGATACGCACGTGCGGCGACTCCACGTCCTGAGCGCCCCAGTCATCCTCGGCGCCGCGGTAGATCACGTCCCAGCGCAGATAGTTGACCGGAATCACTTGCGGGGGCAGCTTCGGCTCCCGATTGATTGGCCATTCCACCTGCCAGCGGTCGCCCTCTTTTACGACGCGCAACTCGCGCACATCCTGAAACGTTCCCACCACGCTGGACCAGTTCAGAGTGGCGCGGAATTTGGCCTCGTCCGCGGTGGCGTGCTGCGGGCTAAGGTCAAAGCTCTCCAGTCCGGCGTAGCTGCGCAGGCTGGTATAGCTGCCGGTCAGATCGCGGATAAAATCGGCCTCCTGAAACTCGGACTTGTTGGCCAGCATGGCATAGGCCGCATGCCAGTTTCTCCGGCGGATCTCCTGCATCAGGTTCTGGGCCGCGCCTTTCGGCGATGACGAACTACTCATCAGCCGCGGAGCAGCCATGGCGATCGCGGTCTGGACCGGCCACAAGGTGCCGATCGTGATCAGAATGGCGGTCACCACGACGATGGTCAGGGCCAGGAGCCATCCGCGCATCATGAGAGTGTCCTCCCCAGCACCAGGTCCTCGGCCGCGGCGGGTTGTCGCACGGTCTCCGGCTCGGGTTCGGGCTGGTATGGCTTGCGCTCGTCCGGGATCAGCAGGAACAGCATGGCCAGAATGCTGCTGCCGATCGGCAGAATGCCCCACATGAGTCCCTGCCACGGTGGCGGCATTTGCGGTGCGTTGACCGGAGTGGCGGGTGGGACGTCGTCCTTGCCCCACACGCTGATGGTGTCGGTCCTCGAGAGTGTCCACTTTGCGCCAGCCGGCAAAGACCATGAGCGGCTCGTAGTAGGGGTCGCGTACAAAGACCCACTTCAGTCCGTAGCGGTCGGCGTGATGAAGCATCGCGCTGAGCGCATCGAAACCCGACTTCCCGAAATATTTGGAGGCGTTCAGAGAACCAGCGCCGTGTTCGGTCAGTTCGGGCAACATGCGGCCGGAGTTCCATTCGCCATCCACGCTGCCGGCGTCGGTCAAGACTGCCAGGCGCGCGATTTTGTTTCCGAATCCAAGGGCGACGTAACGGTAGCGGTCATGGCCATCGCGATTGAGCCAGGCAGCCACGCTGTCCACCTTGAGTTCCAACGCGTCCGAGGGCTTATAGCTTGACCAGGCCACGGCCAGGGCACAAGTGGCGGCCGCCGCCAGGGTCAATCCCACTACGGCGCGCATGCGGAAGCGGTCGATCAATTCCCTGGCGAGCAGGCCCACGAAGGGCAAAGCCAGCAAGGTTGCCCAGTAACTGAACCGCTCCATGGTGATTACTTCAAAGCCGCGGCCCAGGAGCACTCTGCCTACCGGCGTCGTCCCTCCCAAGCCCAGCAGGAAGGCCAGCCAGAAACCCAGCAGCAGCGGGCGCAGCCGGGGGGTCGAGGAACCGCGCAGCAAAATGAACGGGAGGGCCAGAATCATCGCTCCGTAAGGAACGACGAAGAAGTTGACCGCCCACTCTGGACTCAAAATGTAACTGGCCCGGCTGGCATGCGGGATGGGAACCTGGGTCACGGGATATTTGAGCAGCGCGATCCAGAACGGCAGAAGCACGACTCCGATGCCCAGCGCCACAAACAACACGGCGCTAACCACGCGCGTGATGAAGCCTGCAGTGCGATACTTGTTCGTCTTCCTTCCCGTCGCGCCACGCCAGCGCCAACACGGGAAGGGCGAAAAGCAACGATCCGAAAATCAACGTGGCGTTATGCGCAGCGGCGGCCGCGATCGCCAATGTCGCGCCCTTGAAGAAGGAGCGCCAACCGCCTCGTCGCGCCCACCGATACAGATAGGGCATAGCGTTCAGGTACAGCGGGGCCGCACAAGTGGTGGACAACTGGCCCGCGGAATACACCAGAAAGGATTCCGCCCCAAGGAACACACTGGCCACCGCTGCCAGGGAAGCTGCCCGCGGGTCAACCCAGAGCCGCGCAAAGCGGTAAACCCCCAGGGTCAAGAGCAGGATGGCGACGAACTGCACCACCATGTAAGCCATGTCGAGACCGGTGATATAGGAAACCAGGGCAAGCCATTGCTGGGGCAGCGGCGGATACGTGGTCTGGGTAAAACCGGCATACCATTTCGAGTTCCAGGGGTCGAACCAGTGATGCACGTAATGCGACGCGAAAAAGATGTGGAAATTGGTGTCGTACGACTTCAACGGAAGCTTCATCAGAAGCAGCGGCGCGTGTATGGCAAACGCCAGTAAAAAGATGAAGCTGGTCGGTATTGGCCGCGGAGCGACGGTCTCAGCCCTAGGCACAGGTTTCCTCCCGAACGGCGGTTCGATTCCCGCGCGGGGGATGGGGTTGCTTAACCGGCGCCAAAGCTGTGACAAATAGGTGGATCTGTCAGCCAACACTTCAGCCCCCGGTGGAATCAAAACCGCTTCGTAAATCAGTGACCGGAGCGGGGGCACTTTGAGTTCGCGGATGGGTTGCCTGAAAAGGCTGTCTTGGTGCTGGCTCGTGCTCGCGTTTGCACTGTCGCTGCGAGCTCAGACGTACAAGGTGTCTCCCGATTCTGCGCCTGTTCCCGCAACCCCAAAGAGCGATAAAAAAAGCGGGAAAACCAAACCCACATCTCCTCAGAAATCAATGGGATGGGGATCAAACATCCAGAACGCCCGCCTCGCCCGGGCGGCCGAGACGGCGCTGAAGGACGGCAAGTATGCGGCCGCCCTGGATTTCGCTCAACGCGCCGCGCAAGGGGCGCCCAATGATCCGCAGCTGTGGTTCCTGCTGGGCTACTGCGCCCGGCTGGCGGGCAAAACCCAGCTTTCAATCGATTCCTACAATCACGGCCTGGGCTTGAATCCGTCTTCGCTCGACGGGAAATCCGGACTGGCGCAGGCGTACGGCCGAGCCGGCCGATTCGACGAAGCAAAAAGCATTTTGAACGAGGTGCTGGCCGCCGATCCCAAGCGCACCAGCGACCTGGTAATCCTGGGCGAGTTACTGATGCAGGCGGGCAACTATCAGGAGGCTCTGGCCAACCTGCGTCGCGCCGAACAGGGGCAGGCTGCCGCCCGGCTGGAACTGCTGATCGCCATGTGTTACCGGCACCTGAACCAGCCCGACCAGTCACTGCACTACCTCGAACTGGCGAAGCAGCGGGCCCCCAACGATCCTGAGGTAAAGCGGTCATTGGCAGGCTACTACCGCGAAGCGGGAAATTATCCGGCTGCCATTGAGGCCTTGAAATCGATTGCGGGCAGGAGTCCCACGATCAAAGCGGAACTCGCCTTCACCTACCAGCTCTCGGGCCAGAAAGAGGAAGCGGCGAAGCTCTACACCCAGGCAGCCAACGCTGCGCCGAAAAATCTCGCGTTGCAACTTTCCGCGTCCCAGGCCCAAATGACGCGTCGGCCGGCTGGAGCTTGCCGAGAAATATGTTGATCGCGCGGCCGCTGTCGAACCGGAGAACTACCGGGTGCACGCCATCCGCGGGCAAATGGCGCGCCTGCGGGAGAACCTGCCCGACGCCGCCCGCGAATACAGCGCCGCGCTGGAGCGTTTGCCTCAGGCCCCTGCTGAAGGACCGCGTTACGCTATTCAGCTTCACATGAACCTGATGGAAATCTACAAAGGCCTGCATGACGACGCTGCTTCGCATCACCAACTGGAAATTGCCGAGTCCGCAATCAGCACCATGAATGAGCAGGGACGTTCCCGGCCAGAGTTCCTGCGCCTGCGCGCTCTGATCCGAATGAGTTCCGGCGACCTCAAGGGCGCGGGCCAGGATGTAGATGAGGCACTGGCGATCGACGGCAAAGATCCCAACACCTTGCAGCTCGATGGGGACCTGCTGGCCAAACTCGGGCGGCGTGACGAAGCCATTGCGGCCTATCGGAAGATCCTCGAGGGTGACCCGACCAATCGCTCTGCTCTCACCTCGGTGGGCTATGTCTCCCGCGAAGCTGGGCAAGATCAGGAAGCGGAAAAATACTTTCAGCGCCTGGCCGCTGCTTATCCCCGCTTGTACGTACCCTACCTCGCGCTGGGCGATCTGTACGCCACGCGGCGGAATTTTGCCAAGGCCGAGGCCCAGTATCGCAAGGCTTTCGAACGTGCTCCGCAAAATTCCCGGATCGTTGCCGGCGGCATGAATGCCGCCATTGAAGCCCGTCAGTTGCCGCTGGCGGCGCAGTGGCTGGGCCGAGCATCGGCGGAAATGCAGCAGGATGCGCAGGTCATGCGCGAGAAGGAGCGCTATTTACGCGGGGTCGGCGATTATAAGCAATCGGCCGAAGTGGGACGCGAGGCCATCAAGAAACTCCCTGCGGATCGCGACGTCGTTGTCTATCTGGGCTATGACCTGCTTCATCTGGAGCTCTACGACGAACTGGGAGAGCTCACAGCGCGCTACCGCGACTCGCTCCCCAAAGAGCCCGACATTCCGCTGCTGGCAGGTTATGTCCACAAACATTCGGGGCAGCTCGAAGAGGCGCGGGAAGATTTCACGCGCGCGCTGGCGATCGATTCCACCATGGTCACGGCTTATGTAAATCGCGGATACGTGCTTAAGGACCTTCATCAGCCGGCGGCGGCGGCAGCGGATTTCGAGACCGCGCTCCGCCTGGACGCGAAGAACGGCGAGGCCCACATGGGCCTGGCCTACGCCAGCCTCGATCTGCATCATTCACAAGTGGCGTTGCGCCAGGTGCAGCTGGCGCAGGACATAATGGGAGATTCGCTGCCCATCCACCTGATTCGGGCAACCGCCTATGGCGATCTGGGATTGCTGAACCACGCGGTCAGCGAATACCGGACGGCCCTGAAGCTTGCACCCAACCAGGCCGGACTCCACCTGGCGCTGGCCGACAGCCTGTTCGGTTTGCACCGCTACCAGGAAGCCATCGATGAACTGCAGGTGGCGGAGAAGCTCGCGCCCGGCAACAGCACCACCTACGCTCTTCTGGCGCGAGCCTACGCTCATCTGGGCGACCGGGAGCAGACCTTGCGCTACGTGGGAATGGCGGAGCAAAGCGGGCAAAGCGACGTTTTTGTTTCGACGGGCGAGGCCCTGAGTATCATCGGCGAGCGTGACAGCGCCATGCAGCGTTTTGCCAAGGCGTTAGCGGCACCGGGAAGCGACCGGCTGAGCGTGCGCCTGGCCATCGGCAAGCTCATGGCCCAGGACGGCGAGTGGGAAGACGCGCGGCGCCAGGTCGCGCTGGGTTTGATGGAAGTCCGCGGAGGCCAGGCTCCCCCGGCTACAGGCCGGCAGTGGTTGCAGGCCGCCGATGTGTTTCTGGCCATGCATGAATTCGAATTGGCGCAGACGTTCTTTGAGCGTGCTCTGGCGGCCGGGGCGCCCGAGACATCGGTGCGACTCGGTCTGGCCAACAGTTACCTGGCACGCGGCGACACTCCTCGGGCCGAAGCTCAGCTTATCCAGATCGATCGCGCCAACAACAGCAGCGGCGAAGACCAGTCCTACGATTATCTTGTGGCCAAGGCCAATGTGTACCGGCAGCAGCACCACGACACGCAGGCGCTCACCGCTTTCGCGCAAGCCGCCGACGCCGCCGGAGAAGACGATGCCGTCCAGAGGGAAATGCTTGAAGTGGGCGGAACCGAAGGGCTGAGAATCACGCCGAAAGTGAGTTTCCAGTCGAACTTTTCCATCACTCCGATCTTTGAAGACACCACGATCTACGCACTGGACGCCAAACTGGGAGTGACCAGTACCAGCTCGAATCCATCCCTGCTGCCGCCTCCGCGCTCGTCGCTGGAGACGCAGTGGACCGGGGCCTATCGTCTGCACCTCAACAATCTGCCCGACGCCACGGGCTTCTTCCAGGTGCGCAACAGCCGCGGCGAGATCTCGGTGCCCGCGGTGAACCAGATCGTCAACCGCGACACCACGGACTACTCCTTCAACTTCGGACTGAATCCCACCTTCCGCCTGGGCGACAACATTTTCACCTTCAATACCGGAGTGCAGGAAACGGTGCGGCGCGACGCGCAAGATCCGGTGGACATGAACCAGAACCTGTTCCGGCAATTCGTGTACATGTCCACCAGTTCGTTTTTCAACCTGGTCGCGGTAAATGGCTTTGCCATCCGCGAAGCCGGGCCTTTTACGGAACGCGATCTGCATTCCCGGGACCTGGGGGCGCAACTGAACTTCCGCATCGGCCGGCCCTGGGGAAAGACCGCTCTGCTGACCGGATACGGGGTCCGCGATCTGCAATTTTCGCCGACCATACGCGAATTTTTCTTTACCTCGTCCTTTGTAGGAGTGGAGCGCAAGGTCACCGACAATTTCACGGTCAAGGTCCTGGCCGAGCATCTGCGGGCCTGGCGCGTCGAAGGCAATCAGTTCGCGATTGCACAGGCGCTGCGCCCGGCGGCAAACCTGGAGTACTCCCCCACCCGCAACTGGAGCGTGGAAGGATCGTTCGCCTATTCCCGCAACATGGGGTTCCACGTTTACGACGCGGTGCAGAGCTCCTTCGCGGTTTCGTACGGCATGCCGGTGGGACGCTCGTTTAAGGAGGAGGGAGGGAACGAAGTTCTGCTGCGCTATCCGATTCGTTTCTCGGTGGGCCTGCAGCAGCAAAGTTTTTTCGATTTCAACGGAGGGAACAACCAGCAGTTCAGGCCCTTTGTGCGCATCACGATATTTTGATTTTTGAGAACACGGTTTTTTGAGATCACGCCCCCATGAGAATCTGTTTGGTTGCGACTTTTCCCCCGAGCGGCCGCCAGTTGAACGAGTACGCGTTTCACATCGCGCGCGAACTCCAGCGCAACCCCACGATCGACCTGATCATCCTGGCGGATGAACTTAGCGACTATCAGTTTGCCACCGACCAGAACGGCGAACCGCTCAGCTCCAGGCCGCAGGCCGAACTTGCGGGTTTCAACGTAATTCGCTGCTGGAAGTTTAACGACCTGGCGACCCCGATCCGCCTTCTGCGCACGATAAGGAAACTGAAACCCGACGTGGTCTGGTTCAACCTGGTGTTCTCCACCTTCGCGACCCAGGAACGTCCCGTGGCCGCGTTCGCGGGTCTGTGGGCGCCGGCTCTGGCCCGCGCGCTCGGCTTCCGCACCCACGTCACGCTGCACCACATCATCGAGCACGTCGATTTTGCCAGCGCCGGCGTCCGCCAGGAAAGATTGTTTCGCCTGGGCAGCGACATGGCCACCCGGGTATTGCTGATGGCCCACTCGGTTTCGGTTTTACTTTCCGGCTACCAGCGCACCCTGATTGAGAAGTACTCGGCGCAGAATGTTCTGCTGGGCACGCACGGTGTTTTCGAGCCGCGCCCGATTCCGCCCGACTTCTCGCTGCGCGGCAATCCTGACCAGCGGATTCTGGCCATCGGGCACTGGGGGACCTACAAACGGCTGGAAACCCTGATGGAAGCCTTTCCGCGTGTTCTTGCAGCGAGGTCCCGGAGGCCCGCCTGATCGTTGCCGGAGCCAACCACCACACCAAGCCCGGCTATTGGGAGAGGATCCGGGAACAGCAGCGAGGAAACCCGCGCATCGAATTCCGCGGGTATGTGGCAGAAGACGATATTCCCGAGCTCTATCGAACCACCAGCATTGTGGTCATGCCCTATGATTCGGCGACCGGATCCAGCGGCCCCGCGCATCAGGCGTGCGAGTACGGAGTGCCCATCGTGTGCGCCGACCTGGCCGATTTTCGCCGCATGGCGGTGGACGAAGACATGGCCATCAGCTTCTACAAAGCCGGCGACCCGGGCGATCTCGCGGACAAGCTGGTCACGATATTGCGGTCTCCCGAACAACAGCGGCAACTGGCCCACCACAATTTTTCCGCCGCCATGCGGATGACCATGCCCAGCGTGGTTCGCCACTACCTGCGCTGGTTCGAACTGTCCCGGCATCGCCAGACCATGAGCGGCTTCGTCAAATTCCCGCTCTTACAATCCCGGCGTCGTCTGCGAAGCGCGGCGGCCAGCATTCGGCAATCTTCCCGGCCTTCATGGAGCTGGACTCTACATCCCTCGGCGGGGGATGGCGAATCGCCCCAGAATCCGACCGAAGGCGCGCCAGTCTCAAGCGATCATGACCTCGCGGACACGTCCAATTCCGACCTGACAGGTACCGAGTAGGAAGAAAAAGAGTTTGGGCCGGACACTCCCTTCGACTTCGCTCAGGGCAGGCTCTGTCCGACGCTTTTGATATTTGATCTTGGTCAGTTGTCGGTTTTCAGTTCTCGGTTCTCAGCTACTTCGGCGGTATTGCGGGCTGGGTGGCATCGGGCGGAGAAGGCTCGTCCACCGGTTTGCCGTCGCGGCGCTTGAGCTCGATGGGTCCAGTCTGGCGGCGCCGGGCAGCACTCTGTTCCCCGATCTTGACACCCACGCTCTGGTTGCTATCGTCCGCCACCTGGAATAATTTCAGCCCCTCAGCTGACTGCCGCGTGGCCAATCCGACGCGGGCCTTGGCGTTCTGCGCTATGCGGGCTTTCTCGTAAAACACCTGCGCGGTTTCGAGGTCGCCATCCATTTCCGCCAGATAACCGAGATTGTTGAGGGTAAAAGCGCTATTGGGATCAAGCTGGTAGGCCTGCAGGAAAGCCTTGCCGGCCGTTTGCCGGTCGTTACGATTCAGGGCCGCCACTCCATGCAGATTAAGCAAACCCGCCCGCTCTTCCGGTCCCCCCACGGTTTGCATACGATGGGTCAGCCGTTTTGCGGTCTCTGCCGCCATCTCGCTGATCGGCTTGCCCCGCCAGGCTCCGTTCTGGGAGACAATCACCTTTTCCTCGGAGCGCAGGTCGGCGGCCGCGGAATAATATTTCAAGGCCCCTTCAAAATCCCCCTCCGCCTCTTTTGCCACCCCCAGGTTATTCAGGGTAAAGGGATTCCTCTCATCCAGGTTCAAGGCATGGCGCAAAACCTGCTCCGCTTCCGGAGCCCGTCCCTCCGACAGAAGCCGTACCGCGGCCACGTTCGAGCGGTTCACTTCCATGGGGACATCATGAGCATTGCTGAGCGCACTCAGGAAGGTTTGCCCTTCCATGTGCGGCGTACTGGCCTTGTCAACTACCGCATCGGTTCCCAGCTTCCCTGCCAGGGTATAGAAATTCCGAGCCTGTTCCGCCTGGCCTTCGAGTTCGGAAATGTACCCCATGTTGTTGAGGGTGAAGGGATCATCTGGATCGAAAAGATACGCCCGGTAAAACAGCGATTTCGCCTTATCCAGGTTGTTCTTACGTATGGCCTCGACCCCTTCACGGTTGAGGCGCTGGACCGGGGTCAGCTTGCTCCGCTTGGGCAGATAAATCTTCAGGTCGCCGGCATGGGCGGTTTGTACTCCCCAAACTGCGCCTACACAGAAGACGATCAGCCATCTCTTCCAAGCCATTGGGAAACCTTCCTGTTGGTCCTTACCGGGCTTTCGCCGCTATTGAGATGCCTGAGGACGGGCGGCGTTGTTTCGCTCGAAAAAATTACTTTCGCTGAAGCTACCCGCCGCCCTGCGGAGGCATCGAAACAGAGCGTTCAGAACGGTTTTCCAGGGGTTAGGGTCAAGCGTAGATTATGAAACGACTTCTTGCGCTGTTCCTGCTTGCCGGAGTTGCTTGTGCGCAGGAACCGTCGCCACCCGCTTCCATGGCGGTCATAGGGCCGAACCGGGACGTAACAGTTCCAACCAAGTCTCCCCAGGACATCGACCGTATGTGGCTCGAGCTGTTGCCGCAGCCTCGCGGACAGACCACGCTGGTCGGGGGCACCATCCGGCTTCTGGACCCGGTTCGCGACCAGGTCACGGTCCGCGTTTTTGGCGGCCGCGACATGGTCATCCTTTTCGATGACCGGACCCGCTTCTTTCGCGACGGCGTGGCCGCCGCTCCGGGCGACCTGCAAATTGGCGCACGAGTTTACCTGGATACGGCCATGGCCGGATCCGGCATATTTGCGCGCAGCGTCCGCATCCTGACCCAGAGCGCGAACGGACAGAGCAATGGTCAATTGCAGAGTTATGACCCTGCCAGTGGCGACCTCGTCCTGCGCGATGTGCTGGCCCCTGAGCCGGCAAGCTTCCGGCTGGCCCCGGACGCCACCGTGTTGCACGACGGTAAACCCGCTTCCCCCTCCGAGCTGCGTCCCGGCTCCCTGGTCAGTCTGAAATTCAGTCCCTCGGCAAAGGGTCCGGGAATGGTGCGTGAAATCTCTATTCTGGCTGGGCCGGGAGGGACGTTCGTATTCGCAGGCCGGGTTTCGCACCTTGACCTGCATATCGGACTTCTGGTGTTGGTGGATCCAAGAGACTCGAAAAGCTATGACATCCACTTCGATCCGGCGATGAGCGGAATCGAAGACCGTCTCTACGAAGGAGGCGACGTCACCGTGACCACGACTTTCGACGGCGCAAACTACACCGCCAGTTCAATCGTAATCAACGCCGCTCCCGCTAAATAGCAGATTCTGGCGCGGTGCCGCAGCCCCCGGAAACGCGGGCAAAAGGATTCGAAAAAGAAGCAGCTTACGGCCAACCGCATTCCGGCAGCGGACATCGAACCGCTGTTACCGAATGCCCCGGGGCGGGGCAAAGCGACAATGCTCAAACAGATAAGGATGGATTCCTTGAATGGGGCGGGACCGGGGGCGCGTCAGGGTCGGGTCACGCGCGACACTCGATCGCCGCTGCCATCGTTCTTTATCATCGGCCCCCCACGGACGGGAACCAGTTGGCTGCATGAAGTCCTGGGCAGACATACCCTTTTACCCTCCCCTACCAAAGAGACCCGCTTCTTCGATAACCACTTTGACCGCGGATTTGAGTGGTACTACGCCCATTTTCCGACTTCGACGGACGATCGGCTGGTCGGCGAGGTGGCGCCCACATATTTTGCCTCGGCCCCGGCGCGGGAACGGATCGCGAAAGCCATCCCCCATGCGAAGGTGGTTTGCATCTTCCGCAACCCGGTGGAACGCGTGGTTTCTCTGTACCGGCTGAAGCGGGCGTACGGGATGATTCCGTGGAGCTTCGAGGAGGCGATCACCCGCGATACTGAGCTCCTGGAATCGAGCAAGTACGGCGCCAATCTCAAGGCATGGCTGCGTACTCTGGGCCCGGACCAGGTCCTGGCCACGGTTTACGATGATCTGCGGGACGAACCGCAATTGTATCTCGACGGCGTGACCGACTTCATCGGCATTCCACGATTCGAGCTGGCCCCGTCGCAGATCGGGCGCGTGTTCACCTCCGAGACCATGACCCACCCGCGGAATTATTACCGGACGCGCAGCGCCACCGCCATGGCGGAGTGGCTCAAGCTCCGGCAACTCGACACCGTGGTGGCGGCAGTGAAGAAATCACCACTCCTGAAGTTCGTCCTTGGCGGCGGTCCTCCCTTCACGAAAGTGTCCGAGGACCTTTCGCATAAGCTTTACGAACATTTTCTCCCCGAAGTGGAGGAGCTTGAAGGGCTGTTGAATCGTGATTTTTCGGCGTGGAAATTACCCACCCTGGCGACTTCGCAATCCCGCTGACGGCCCCCGGCATGCAGCAATTCTGCCGATGCTCCCGCCCAGGTTTCTGTAACTCGGGGCTTGTGTGCTTTCGAGTACAGTATCCGGTGTATTGTGGATTTCGGCTGATGCAGTAGCCTGAGATCTCGAGACGAGCAATGACCCCAAGAATTCTTGTCGTCGATGACACGCAGGCGATTCGGCGCTCCCTTCGCCTTCGCATAGAAACCGAAACTGATTGGGAGATATGCGGCGAGGCTGAAAACGGAAGGGACGCCATCGAGCTGGTCAAAGAGCTTCATCCCGACCTGGTCCTGCTGGACCTTTCGATGCCGGTGATGAACGGACTCGATGCGGCCCGGCGAATCAAAGCCATCGCGCCCGGCATTCACATCCTCATGTTCACCCTCCATACCTATCCTCAGTTGTTGGACGAGGCCCGGAAGGCGGGCATTGCGAATGTGGTCTCCAAGTCAGATGCGGCTGGTCCTAACCTTCTGCGCGCTCTGCGTTCCCTGTTGGCGGCCTAGGCGGTACTTCTTTCCTCTGCGATTTGTGGAGGGACCATGACGCCACTTCGGACCTGAGAACATCCAGACCGTTCATGGCATCTGCGAGGGACTGGTTTTCCTCCGGGGTCCCGCCAGAATTTAGAGTGAACTCGCGCTTTCTATTCTGGATCGCGGACTCGGCAGCCAGAATGCGCTCTTCCATTTTCGACCAGTCGGTTTCAAGCAATGCAGCTTTATAGAGTTCGTGCCATTGATATGTGGACATGTTGAACCTCGATGTTGGAATGGATCGGCCTTCCAGGTCCCGCGGCGCCTCAGGGGCCGGAGCTGTCGGTCTTCCACACGTACAGGTTCTTTTCATCGGCCAGAGTCTCGATCGGCAATCCCTCCGAGGCAGCCGCGCGGTGGACCGCCGAACGAAGGTTCGCCAGTCCAATCCCGCCCACATCCGCAAACGGTATTTTCATGGCTGACCCCGCAGGCAGCGTCTTCAACTCCTGCAGAATGCCCTCGACCAGTTCGTGGTGCTTGCCGCGCCTGCCCTTCTTGATCCCCGCAACCTCCACTCGCCGGTATTTCAGGCTGGCCGGGGCCTTGCTCTTGGGTCCATCGCTCATCGTATTGCACCTTTCGTATATGATACGATCATGCTTATTCTACGATAACTATACGTATATTATACCCATACTCCACTGTCAAGCGCTTTTTGCAATGCGGCGGCTCAGCGCTCCGCCGTTTACAGCAGCGATAGACGGACTCCGTATTCCCACCTTTTTTTAGTGGACGGCCTATGCTGGTAACTGGAAGACGAGCCAGAGTTCATGGAGGTCCACGGATGATGAAACGAGTTAGAGGCGCCCCGCTATCGCGACGACGCCCGAAAAGCTTGAAGGAACTCTTGCCCCACGCAGTGATCGTGACTGATCCGAAAGTTTTGGAACGGCTGAAGGCTGAGGCGGTGAGGCAAAAGCAACTGGCCGCCGCCCGTGGCAACGGCGCCAGAAACGGGTCCGCGATTTAGCGTTCACCCCGGGTTGCGACGTCTCAAGGCAATAACGCACTCGGTCGAAAGTGAACGGAGTCCGCGGTTATTGAGTGCGACGGGCCTGCCCGGCCGCAGGGAATTCTTTCAGCACCCTCTGTCATCCGCCTAAAAAGGAAAGGGGCCGATTTTCGGCCCCTTTTTCTTCGCATCCACCGGTTGGACTATTTTACGTGGATGGTTTTGCCGTCTGGGTCCAGCGTGCCATTGATGCGAACTTTCTTGCCTTCGTGGGGCTTGACCAGGTCCTGGCGGTCAACATCAAAAGATGTCCCGCTGGCATCCTGCAGCACGTACTTGTCGCCGGCTTTCACGATCGTGCCCGCGAAGGTCTGAACCTGGGTCTGCTGCGATTGAGCCTGGGAATCAGGCGCTGTCTGCTGTGCCGGGGGCTGCGAAGGTGATTGCGGATCCGCGGGCTGTTGCGCGTTGAGTTGAACTCCGGACAAGCCCAGGCCCAGCAGAAGGCCCAGTGAACATAGTGAATATGAGCGTTTGGTCATAAGATTCTCCCGAGAGATTTTGTGCTTCTGCGGTTTAAGAGAAGCATGTCGCATGCCAAAGCTGCCCGCTAGATTCCCCAAATCATTCCATTCTGGCCCGTGGACGGTCAGATAATTTGGCGCTGCGTTCTCACCAAGTTACCGGCACATGATTTCGCCCACGCATTTCCCCTACCCGATGCTCAGCGCGAAACCTAGAGGGAGTGCTGTAGGAATCGGGGAGTCAGTCAGAAAACAGATCGAGCAAACTTTTCCCTGTGGAAAAACCTTCGTGGGGCCGCGTCGCAGCGGTCTAATCAAAACTCGGTAATCCACTGTATTGCGATCCAGCCGCGGCGGGAAGAAACTGGTTAAATCCTGACTCTGGAGTTCGTTATGCAACACCTGACCTTGCAGGAAGTCATCGATCGCATAAACCGCAACTATCCTTCCGCCAAAGAGTCGCGGACCGGTGAGGAACGCGGCAGGGTTCGCACGCCGGAGCAGCCCCATCGTCCTGAGTTTTACGTTCCGCGCCTGACCCGGCGCCTGGTCCACCTGGTTTTCGGCGCGTATTCATCCTGACCTTGCGTTCTTTCCATCCAGTCGTTCATGAAAACAAGACAGCAGCGCGGGCCGGCAAAATTCTTCGGCCATCGAACCACAGTGTGGGATGGTGACCGCATCCAACGCACGTAATTAAATTTTTGTATCGGAGCAATTATGGCAAACCAGGAATTGAGAGATCTGTACATCGACGAACTGAAAGACCTTTACAGCGCGGAAAATCAACTGGTGAAAGCGCTCCCCAAACTGGCCAAGGCCAGTTCCTCGGATGAATTGCGGGCCGGCTTCGAGGAGCACCTGCAACAGACCAAGGGCCACGTCGAGCGGCTCGAACAGATATTCGAAATGCTCGGCGAAAGTCCGAAGGGCAAGAAATGCGCGGGCATGGAAGGCCTGGTCGAGGAGGGCTCCGAGGTCATGAAGGAGGATTTCGAAGGCGCGCTCATGGATGCCGCCTTGATCGGGGCCGCGCAGCGGGTCGAACACTATGAAATCGCGGCTTACGGCACGGCGCGCGCTTTTGCCGAGACCCTGGGCGAAAGTGACCACGTATCTCTGCTCGAAGCAACCCTGGCTGAAGAAAAGGAAACCGACGATAAACTCACCGAACTGGCCGGGGAGATTAACCAGGAGGCACTCGGCGGGGAACGGATTCAGCCGGATCGCGACGAGGCCTCGGGCAAAAAGCGCGCCCGGCGGATCGCGTAACCGCGCTCCAACCGAATTGTCCGGCCCGCCGCCAAAACTAAGGCGGGCCGGCCTTCCTTTTATTTCTTTAGTTCCAGATCGGAGGACTTCATGATGGCACCGGAGAAATTAGAAAAGTGCGCCCATCTGCCCTGCCTGTGCGTTCCCGCCAGGGGAGAGAAATATTGCAGTGAGTTGTGCAAGGAAGCGGGAGCCGGCGAAACGGAAATCGCCTGCGATTGCGGACATCCAGCTTGCGCGCAGTAAAGAAAGCCAGCGCAATCAGGAGCGCCGCATGGAGAACGTCTGCTTCACTCAACCGGACGGCAGGATCAGGTTCCTGCTTTCCACAGGGACGAATCTGTCTGCAGCCAAAACCGCCTGAGCACCCGCCTGGTCCCGGGACCAGGCTTTACTCAATCGTCTGATCAATCTCGGCGCGAAGGCTCGTTACCGTTGGAAGACTCCCTGGGCTTGGTGGCGCTGACGTCCGCCTCGATGGTGACTTCAACCTGGGCGCCGGGCTTGAGCGCCACCTCATTGCCGTTTTCATCCTGCAAGGAATTCTCCACCCGAATCTCCCGATAGAGATCGTCTGCACCTTCAATCCCGATTTGCGCTTTCTCCGGTTCGCTGGGATGCGGCGACGGGATGATTTTTTCTACGGTGCCCGGAAGTGTGACCGATGGCTTCTCCAGTTCTTCTTCGTTTTGTATGGGTTTAGTCAAGCGGCTCCATTTCTTGGAAATGCAATATAGATGAACCTTTCACAATACCGGATGTTCACCGCGACACGAAACGGCTCTTTTGCGCTGGTCCTTTTGCGCTGGTCTTGGATGGCAGATTCCGAAGGCCGGGTTTGTAAAGATCATGTGGATAACCCTCCAATCCACCGGCCATACAGTATTGACCGTATTGACGCCGTAACCGGTCTGGATGGATAAAGAAAATGATCTTTAATCATGATTTTGAAGCAAGGTCGCCGGGATGGGCCATGGCGACCGGGGGCCAGACTGCTCTCGCCGCGGGACCCTGGATCTGCGAGACCATGGATTGAGGGGCTTGCGCGAGTCAATAAGACGACAAGGGAGTTACGCCTATGAATCGCCTGCGCATTCTGGTTGCTGATGATCACGAAATTGTACGTCGCGGACTGGTTGCTCTCATCAAGGGACACCCTGACTGGGAGGTCTGCGCCGAGGCCGGCAATGGCCGCCAGGCGGTCGAGAAAGCCAAAGAATCGAGGCCGGACATCGCCATTCTGGATATTGGCATGCCGGTGCTCAACGGCCTCGAGGCCACGCGACAGATCCTGCGGGAAAACCCCTCCACGCGGATCCTGATTCTTACCATTACGGACACGGACCAGGCCGTGCAGGCCGTTCTGGACGCAGGCGCCCGTGGCTTCCTTCTGAAATCGGATGCGGCCCGGGACCTGGTCACCGCCGTGGAAGCCCTGCAACACAACAAAACATTTTTCACCGCCCGGGTGGCGGAACTGGTGCTCTCCGGCTTCCTCGGAAAGACCAATCGTTCCTCCCGGGGTGAACCGGCTTTGCCCGGTCTGACCTCGCGCGAGCGCGAAGTGGTACAGCTCCTGGCCGAGGGAAAGTCCACCAAGGAAGTGGCCTCTCATCTCAACTTGAGCGTGAAGACCGCGGAGACCCACCGCAGCAATATCATGCGAAAGCTTGGACTGCACTCGGTCAGCGAGCTGGTGCTATACGCGGTGCGGAACAGCATCGTACAGGTCGCCGTCGGCCCTGCATCTTCGCCGGCCGGCGGAATTCCTACCGCTTCGGCCAGTGGAATTCCTACCGCCGGAGCCAGGCTTACGTCTTCGACGCCCTAGGATTCGACACCCCCCAGGCGCCCTGATTCACCAAACGCAGATCGCCGCCACCCCATTTGCGTTCCGCTAGCGCCTCTGTCGTGCGAGGGCGGTTTGAACGCCGCTGGAAAGCATGCCGGGGAACGTGAAAGCGCACCCTGAAGGCGCGCCGTGGATGCGCGCCGTGAAAGAAGCATTTACCGCCGAGATCGCAGAAGGCGCCGAGAAAACCCTGGGCCTTCTCGGTGTCAGCGAACTCGGCGGTTAACGACGCGGTGGAAGCGCACGGCTTCAGCCGTGCGAAGAGCGTCGCAAAAGAGAAGCGGCTTCAGCCGCTGTGGCAAGACCCTGGCCGCTCGTCCCCGCCGTTCCCCCCGTCCTCTTAATTCGAGGCGCTAAAGGAAGCTCTCGATTCCCCGGCCTGAATCGACCATGCAAGACGTTGACGACGCCGATGCTGCTAAAGTATGGATCGTCAATTACGGAAGCGCATGCAGTCCGGTGACTGCCACGGTCTTCAAAACCGTCGGGCGGCGGGTCACCCCGTCGCCGGTGTGTTCGACTCGCACACGCTTCCGCCAACTTCCCTTCCCCTAAATACGAATCATGGAATCGAGGAGTTTCGTCGATGAGAGAGGGCTCAGTTCATCCACCCATTCGCAAAAAACGCGAATTCGTGGGGCACCCGGCCGTGAGGTCCTTCTATTCGGAAGGGCTAACAGCGTTAGGGATATTGCAGCCGACACCACTAATGGTGGCGTCGCTTATTCGACTAAGGCAGTTATTGCCTTGGTGCGGCAACTGACTTGGCGAAGCGGCAGAGTTATGCAAATGACCGGCTGAGATCGGACTGATCTGTTGGTAATGATTCAATATGTCGGCTATTAGCTGTTCCTGCCGATGCTGATCTATACTCCTCTCGACGCCAAACCTCAGTGCTGCTGTAACGAATTTCTTCTCGTCCCACTCTCGGAGGAATAGCGTGGGAACGGCATGTTCATCGTATCCGAATCCCTCGTCCTTCTCGCCGAGGACCAAGTGCATATCCATTTCTGAGATGGACGACTCGCGTAGATGAAGTTCGTGAGCGACAGCCCTGCAACTCAAGCGCAAGAGCAGTCGCGCCTGCTCTTCGGGGATGTTTACGTGCTTAGGGTTTTCGATAGAGAGCCGGGCAAAACTCATCAAGCTTGCCAACACTATGGCCAATACGTTGAATATGGCCGATCTCATACAGATCTGCTTTTTTAGCTTTACTGCGCCGAGGCCGATCACCTTGGACAAGAGTCGCCTGCGCCGCAGGCTTTCGCCAAGAATCGGATACAGGTGCCTAATCGATGTGGTCATGTCACTCCTCATTTCCGTGCGACGGCAAGACTGAACGCAGATCTTACGGAAAGGAAAACTTGGGAACGGCGCACTCTCGCATTCGGCAGTCAGGCATAACAATGGATATCTCGTGATCTGACGGAGGAACAAATGTGACCGTCTATTCTGTTGAAAACAATGGACTCATAGCCAACTGTGACCTGGAATGGAGCAGCCGGAAAGCAAACCCCTTCTGGTGTAAACTCTCGGGTCATAGGTGAGGGTTATGTGCCGCCCTGTTGCAAATCCAAAGATTATCCGGTTCGGATTGTTTGAGGTCGACCTTGACACCCGAGAACTGCGCAAGTCGGGCCTTCGGATTAAGCTGCAGGGTCAACCTTTTCAGATACTCATAATGCTGCTGTCGCGACCCGGCGCTATCGTCACGCGCGGGGAGCTGCAGAAAACCCTTTGGCCAAGCGACACCTTCGTCGATTTTGATCTCAGCCTGAATAGCGCAGTCAAGAAGCTCCGGCAAGCGCTGAACGATGACTCTGAGAATCCGAGGTTTGTAGAAACCCTATACCGTCGAGGCTACCGATTTATCGGGCCCGTGGAGGGCCCGGCTGGTGTCGAGCAGATTCAGTCGTTAGAAAACGGAATAGACTCCGCGGCTCCGGCCAAGCCGATCGTGGGCCCAGCACGAAAAACGCGGCGCGCATACCTGGCTGCGGCGGCCCTATTTGCACTTGCTGCTCTGGTGGCGGCAATTGCGTTTTTCTGGCTGCGTGCGCCATTGGCGGCACCGCGCGTACTCTCGACCGCGCAACTCACCAGCGACAACCTGCCAAAGGATCTCGTGGTGACAGACGGTCCGCGGGTTTATTTCGGCGAAACTGTGAACGAACGGGTGCTGCTGAGCCAGGTTTCAGCCAGCGGCGGCGAGATCAGCCATCTCCCTACACCCTTCACGAATGGCTTCCTGCAAGCTGTTTCACCTCTCCGATCGGAACTCCTAGTCGATTCCGGCAACGGACATGGGATTCTTGGTTCTGGTCAAGCTGGGGCGTGGATTGTCCCTATTCCGACAGGATCGCCGCGCCGCGTTGGCGACTTCGCGGTGAATGCTGCGACCTGGTCCCGCGACGGCCAGCAGTTGGCCTACTCGCAGGGTCACGACATCTATCTCGCTAGGTGGGACGGAACGCAATCGCACAAGCTGATGACGACAGTCGATCCTTGTACGGAACTTCAGTTTTCACCCGATGCAAAGCACCTACGCTTTACTGCGAGTAGCCTAGACTTCCGATTGAGCCTTTGGGATGTCGGGATTGACGGCTCCGGCGTACGTCAGCTTCTTCCGGGTTTTCATCAAGATCTACAGGAATGTTGCGGCAGATGGAGCGCTGATGGCCGTTACTATTTCTTCGTCGCTTTTCACAATGGCCGCTCCGACATTTGGGCGCTTCGGGAGAGTACTGGAATTTTTCGTCCCGGCAGCCCTGATCCGTTACCCATCACCACCGGTCCGCTCGCCTACTTCAGTCCAGCTCCTGCTCTCACGGGCGATCGTTTGTTCGTGATTGGAGAACAACAGAGAGCGCAGCTAGAGCTTCTGGACGCGAAATCACAGCAGTTTGTTCCCTTTCTAAACGGTATCTCGGCCGGCGAAATTGATTTCTCAAGGGACGGCAAGTGGATCACCTACGTGAAATTTCCCGACTATCTCTTGTGGCGCAGCCGAACCGATGGCAGCGAAAAGCTCCAGTTGACGTATGCTCCCGTGACCGTTTCCATGCCGCGCTGGTCTCCCGATGGCAGGCAAATCGCTTATACATGCGTGCTCCCAAGACAAATCCCCAAAGCCTGTATCGTCTCTGCAGATGGAGACGCGACCGAGGAAGTCCAGATCGGTGGCCAGTACTGGCCCGACGATCCGCAATGGTCGCCGGATGGAAGATCGCTGATTCTTTCTCTCTACCCGCCGGGGCTTGTCAGCACAAGATCGCAGGAGTTCCTGGTAGGTCAATTCGACCTGCAAGCAAAGAAAATTACGACTCTGCCCGGAAGTCAGGGGATGCTGGCACCTCGCTGGTCGCCCGATGGCCGCTACATCTCAACCTTCTCTGTGGACGGCAAAAAGGCGATGCTTCTGGAACTGAGTACGGGGAGGTGGTCCGAGTTGGCGACGGGAACCATCTTGAGCTATCCCAACTGGTCGCTCGACAGCAAATACGAGTATTTCGAAGATCTGGGAGCAGACGGCCCTGAGATCGACCGCGTCTCGATGGCGACGCGGAAGAAAGAACGCGTGGCTGCCTTGAAAGGCATCTCGCGCGTGCCGATGGTGGAGTCCGGCGCGCCCTGGAATGGCGTGGCACCAGATGGCTCGCCGCTGATCATGCGCGACGTGGGCAACCGCGAGTTATATTCGCTCGAATTGCAGTTGCCCTAGTGAGGCGGTTCGCGAAGTCGCCATAGCAAGTCCGTGACTGGCTGAAATCCATTCCAGAGTCCGCAAAAAATCGCGAATGAGTGGGGCCCGGCCATCTTCTAAATGAGTTTCATGGAACTGACTTTTTCCCTGGCGCCGGTTTTTCCGGGCCCAGCTTTTCGTCGAGCAGGGTGAGAAATGCGCTGAGCAGGCGGTAGCTGTCGTAGTAGTCCTGCGGATGGATGGCCTCATAGTTGTCTTTCGGGCTGTGCAGGATGGGGATGGTCGCCTGGGTCAGAGAGTGAATAATGACCACGGGGATTTTGCGCTTGATGAAGGACTCTTCGTCTGAGTAACCAATTTCGTCCACGTTGACGCCGGTCAGGGGAAGATTCAGGACGTGCGCCAGTGCGTTCAACAGAGCCACCAGATCTGGATCCGAACGGCTGGCCCAGACTTCGGTGGGGCCCAGTCCGAGGGTGTCCATATTCACCATGGCCTGCACTCTCGCCAGTTCGGGCGCAGCCAGATTTTTTACATAGAACTGGGAACCTACCAGTCCCTTTTCTTCGCCGGCAAAAGCCGCAAAATAAAATGTATGGCGCCGCAGCCGGGCGCTGAGGGCCTGGTAAAGGCTGGGCAGAAGGGAGGCGCCGGTCCAGTTATCCACCACGCCGTCGCCGGCATCGACGTGGTCAAAGTGGGCGCCTATCACGACGATAGAATCGGTGCTGCCGGAGAGCACGCAGATAAGGTTCGGTTGCTTCAGGTGCTTGACCAGCTGTTCGGTCAGATTGCTCCCCCGGCACCCGGCGGCTTCAAACATGGACTTCAGAGTGGCTTCCCGCTGATTGTCATCGCCGTGGTAGCTCTGGAGTCTCTGCTCGACCACGTCCCGCTTTAAGGTTTGGAACTGAAGCTGGGCCGAAACCGGCAACAGGGCGCCGATGAACACGAATGCAGCCGATAGCAGGGCCTGGAGTGACACTTTCCTCTCCATTTGCATCATACAACGCGGAAGTGTTTCATTCTCAAGAGCGTCAGGCTGCCGCCAGCCAGCGCCCGATGAACTCCACTCAGAAGTGCGGATTCATCGCTGTTCCTGAAGTAGTATAAAATGTTGCACATACACAGTCGCGACACCCGGTCGCGGCGCCGTCCGAGTGCATGAGGCTTTTCCTGTGTTTGGAAGTCCAAGGCAAGGGCCTGTGAACAAACTGGTATCAGAACGGACGCAAACCCAACTGGCATTTGGCGCGGCGGTAATTCTGCTGGTGGTCAGCGCCGTGGCGGCTTACGCCACGGTGGCCCGGCTGCGCATCGCGGAGCGCTGGGTCGGACACACGCGGGACGTTCAAAGCTCGCTGGCCGACCTGAATAACATCAGCGCCCGAGCGGGACGGGCACGCACCCAGTATGTCGATACCGGCGACAACGCCCTATTCGAGGACTATCAATCGGCGGCCGCCGACATTCCGCAGAAAATGCAGCTGGTCGAACGCCTGCTGGCTGACAATCCCGAACAATCGGACGTTCTGAGACAACTGACAAGCGTAACCAGCCACAGGCTGGACCTGCTGAACCGGTCGGTCCAGTTGAAGCACAGTGGGTCTGGGGATGTACAGGAGCAAGCGCGGTTGCGGCAGGAAATTCTCGACGTATCAACCCAGGCCGACACCCTGCTGCAGACGATGCAGGACCATGAACAACTCCTTCTGGATACGCGCCGCGCGCGGTCCGACCGGTTGTTCCTCATTACCACGTACATCCTGTCCGCGACCTTCGTGGTCGCGCTGGGTCTGTTTTTCTTCCACTACCGCCTGCTGAATGCCGAGTTAAACGCGAGGGAGCAAGCCGAGGCGTCCTTGCGCGCGCTCAGTGTGCGCCTGCTGGAGCTGCAGGACCAGGAGCGCCGGAAATTCTCCCGCGAACTTCACGACAGCCTGGGACAGTACCTGGTGGGAGTAAAGATGAACCTGACCATGCTGGGCAACTCGGTGCCGCCCAACGCCCTGATTTCGGAGTGCATCAAGCTGCTGGACCAGGCCATGACGGAGACCCGCACCATCTCTCACTTATTGCATCCGCCGTTGCTGGACGAGGCCGGTTTCGCTTCCGCGGCGAAATGGTATGTGGAGGGTTTCTCGAAACGCAGCGGCATTCAAACCAGTCTGGAAATGCCGGAGGACCTCGGCCGCCTGCCCAGTTCCCTCGAACTTGCCCTGTTCCGCGTTCTGCAGGAGAGCCTGACCAATGTTCACCGCCATGCCAAGAGCCGCAGCGCGGAGGTTTCCGTAGTCGCGTCGAACGGTCAAGTCGTGCTCCAGGTGAGAGATTATGGAAAGGGCGTTCCGCCCGACGTTCTCGACCGCTTTCGTCGAAAGCGCGCTCATGGCGGGGTGGGGCTGGCCGGAATGCGGGAACGGATCAACGAACTCGGAGGCCGGATGGATATGCATTCAGACAGCCACGGCACCCGGGTGGTGGCCACTCTGCCGCGGGTGGAACGAAAAAGCTCCGCTGAAGAATATGCCGCAGATTGATGCCCGTGTGTGGTCGGACACTCTTAGACTCAGTCGTCAGTCGTCGGTCTTCAGTCATCAGCACAGCGTTGGCCGGGTCTGACTGAAGTCGGACAGAGCCTGCCCTGAGCGAAGTCGAAGGGAGCGTCCGACCCAAACACACGATCACAGTTTTTTGCTGAGATCGCTGGACATGCCGCCGGCCGCGGGCACGTAGCACTTGGTGGTGTAGTCCATCACCATGCGGTTGGCATTGAAGCGCCAGCCCAGGGTACGGATGGTGCGCTTCATGCGCCTGATCCAGCCGCGGGGCAGTCCGTCGCGATCGCGGTCATAATAAAGCGGGATCACTTCATCGCGCAGCACGCGGTAGAGGTCTTCGCCATCACGGCTGTCGTGAATGCTCATGTCGGCGTGAGTTCTGCCGGTGCCGATGGCGAATCCATTCAGGCCGTCATAGGCTTCCGCCCACCAGCCGTCGAGAACCGACAAGTTAAGGCCGCCGTTCAGGACCACTTTCTGGCCACTCGTGCCCGAGGCTTCCAGCGGCCGCCGCGGATTGTTCAGCCAGACATCGACACCCTGGACGAAGTGCCGCCCCACGTTCATGTCATAGTCTTCGACGAAGACGAACTTGTCGGCAAACTCCAGGTGACGCATCAGCCGGGCGATCTGCTGCAGCATCTTCTTGCCGGGTTCGTCGCGGGGATGCGCCTTGCCGGCAAAAATGAACTGCACCGGACGCTTGGGATCGTTCACCATGGAAGTAAGCTTCTGGATGTCAGCCAGAATCAGGTCGGCGCGCTTGTAAGTGGCGAAGCGGCGGGCAAAGCCGATGGTCAGGGCATCCGGACTGAGCACCCGGCCCAGGCGCAGCAGCATTTCGGGAGACTCGTCGCGGCGCTCGGCCTGCTCGACCACCCGGTGGCGCACAAAATCCAGCAGACGGGATTTCAGGTGAAGATGGGTTTCCCATAGTTCGGCATCGTCCACATTTTCAATTCCCTCCCAGATCGCGGGATCGGCGTTGTTCTCCTGCCAGCCCGTCCCCAGATGGCGGTCGTAGAGCCGGAACATCTGCGGCGCCAGCCAGGAAGGAACGTGCACGCCGTTGGTGATGTGGCCGATGGGAACTTCGTCCTCGGGCTTGCCGGGAAAGAGGCCGGTCCACATGTGCGCGGGACACTTCGCCATGCAAAGCGGAAACCGCGTTGGCGCGGCGGGCCAGCCGCAGGCCGAGGACGGTCATGCAGAAATCTTCATTGTGATCGCCGGGATTCTCCCGTCCCAGTTCCATGAGCTTTTCCTGGGAGATACCCAGAGCGTCGCGCATGGGACCCAGATGCTCCTCCATCAACTCGGCGTAAAAGCGGTCGTGGCCCGCGGGCACGGGGGTATGAGTGGTGAAAACCGTTTCCCGGGAAACCCGGCGGACCGCATGATCGAAGCCAATACCCTCGCTCTGCATGCGGTCTCGAATTGCTTCCAGCACAGCGAACCCGCTGTGGCCTTCGTTCAGGTGCAGAACCCCGGGCGTGATGCCCATGGCCCGGAGGGCGCGGAAACCTCCGATGCCCAGCAGCAGTTCCTGGCGGATGCGGATGCGCGAATCTCCTCCATAGAGACGCGAGGTAAGTTCGCGGTCTTCGGGATGATTGCCCTCGATGTTGGAGTCGAGCAGGAGTAAATTGCAGCGTCCCACCTTCATGCGCCAGACTTTGGCGCGCAGGGCCGTGCCGCGGGTCTCGACCTGGACGGTGACAGGTTCGCCGTTGGGTCCGATGGCGGCTTCCATCGGCAGTTGATTGACATCGGTCTGGATATATTCTTCCTGCTGCCAGCCGGCGCGATCCAGGCGCTGCCGGAAATATCCCTGGCCATAAAACAATCCGATGCCCACCAGGGGGATGCCCAGGTCGGAGGCGCTCTTGACGTGATCGCCGGCCAGCACGCCCAGCCCACCGGAGTACTCCGGAATGGAAACGTGCAAACCGAATTCGGCGGAGAAGTACGCCACCGGACGCGGCCGCAGAATGCCCGCGTGCCGGGCCCCCCAGGTCCGGTCAGCCTCGAGATATTCACGCTGGCGGCGATAGGCGTAATTGATGCGGCTGTGCAGCACCAGTTCGCGGGCGCGGCGCTCCATCTCGGGCAGGGGAATCTCCGAGAGCAAGGCGACGGGATTGTGATTGAGCTGGCGCCAGCGCACCGGATCCAGATCGCGAAACAAACTGCTGGTGTCATGGTCCCAGGACCACCACAGGTTGCGCGCCAGAGTCCACAACCGCTCCTGGGCGGGCGCGATAAAGCGGTCCAGAGTGCGGGCTTCGCTCACCACCGAGCCCACCTGGGCCGCAGCCTCGCTCAGCATGCGGACTTCGTCATCCCGAAACACACGCGGCGCAATGGTCTGAACTACCAGCACTCCCTGCAGCACGCCGCGATCAATAAGCGGAACGCCCAGGAACGACTGGTACGCATCTTCGCCGGCTTCACTGAAATACTTGAAGCGGGGATGGTTTTTTGCCTGCTCCACTGCCACCGGACCGACCCGTTCCGCGACCAGGCCCGCCAGACCCTCATGCAGTCCCATGCGCAGGGTGCCAATGCATTGGGGGCGAAGTCCCAGGGTCGCGGCCAACACCAGGTTGGCCCGGTCCGGCTCCAGCAGGTATGCGGAACAGACGTCGGTTTGAAAGCGTTTGGCGATCAAAGCGACGACGTTCATCAACGTTTCCGCCGAGTTGCCGCCCTCGGCGGCCAGGTTGCCGATTTCTTCCAGGGTCAGGACGTAATTTTCGTGCGTGGGAGCGGGTTGGCTCATGTTCTGAATGATCTCGTCGTTGGCAGTCAATTTAGGATTCAGGGCGCGATGGTTCGCGCATCCCATTAGTGTAACTGCTGGAACATGACGCGACTAGTTGACGATGGGGCTCCTGCAGCCCGCAGCTCGACGGCAATGCCGATTTTATCCCTCAAAAAATCAATGAACGGCTACCACGCGCGGCACGGGCTGCACTTCTGGCATGGGCCGGCCCACACCAGAACCGGTGCCGTTTCGGTTCGGAATCCAGTTTCAGGCTTCGTTCTGCGAACACGCTAGACGGTGGGTGCAAGCTGAGTCCAATCGAATTTCTCTATTTTCTCCATCGGATCGATCCTGGTGTGGTTCGCGAAGGAGAAAAAGCGTCAGCCGTTTCCGGTGTTTGAGGTTTGATTTGAGACCTCGCAACCCGCGTCCTACAGTAAATTCTGTAGGTACGAATTGCGCGGTGGGGCGTACATCGCTTTCTCGTCGTTTCCGTAAGCCACACAAAAGACAGGCGAACAGCTTTTGGCAAGCTAACTGCAAAAGAGTTTGGCGAAACTTCCAGGAGGACACGCATGACTGAAATGCCTGGCCACGATTGGAAGCAATTGGCGGAAGCTGCCCGCGACGAGCAAGACCCGAAAAAGTTGATGAATCTCATCGATCGACTGAACCGCGCGCTGGCTGAGCACGTGAAGGATATGTATCCCCGCTCCGAGGAACCAGCCAACTAACGCCGTTTACCTTTATTTCAAAAAATCAAATTCATCCGGCGCTGCAACCGCTGACTCTGGTCTGGGCCGGGATGTTGCCCAACCAGACCTCTCTATCGTCGAAGCCACTGTCGTCCCCTGCTTGCATGTAAAATCCTTCACGTGATACCGGCGTGCCGCACGCGCTGGTTTCAGGCGTCGAACCGCGACGTGTTCCTGTGCTCGAAAATCCGAACCGGAGAAAATGATAATGGGCGAGTGCGAAGGCAAGGTGGCGCTGGTGACCGGCGGGACCTCAGGCATCGGGCGGGAGACTGCGGTTCTGTTCGCCAGGAAAGGCGCCCGGGTGGTGGTCGCCGGACGGCGCGAGACGGAAGGAAACGCCACGGTGGACCTGATCCGTCGCGCCGGGGGTGAAGGAGTCTTTATCCGGGCGGATGTGTCGCGGGCATCCGAAGTCGAAAGTCTGGTCGAAAAAACTGTCGCGGCTTTTGGCGGCCTTGACTATGCCTTCAACAACGCGGGCATCGAGGGCCATTGGGTCCCGATCGTGGAGCAGACAGAAGAAGAATGGGACCAGGCCATTGACATTAATCTCAAAGGCACGTGGCTCTGCCTGAAATATGAACTACGGCAGATGCTGAAGCAGGGCCGCGGCGGTGCGATCGTCAACAACTCATCCATCGCCGGCTTCATCGGAAGCCGTGGCACCGCAATCTATTCCGCCAGCAAACATGGTGTATTGGGGCTGACCAAGGCGGCTGCGATTGAGGTCGGGGGAAATGGGATCAGGATTAACGCGGTTTGTCCGGCGGCCATCGAAACCGCCATGGCGGACCGCCTGTTTGGAGCGCCTGACGTCAAGAAAAAGTCGCTGACCTTTTATCCCATGAACCGGTTTGGCGAATCCAGCGAGGTGGCGGAAGCTGTAGTGTGGATGTGTTCCAGCGCGGCCAGTTTTATGACCGGCCAAAGCCTGGTTCTGGATGGCGGTTTTCTGGCTGGTCCGAATGTGCCGGCAGAATAGAAGAAGCAAGCAAATATTCCCAAGGACGAAATCCATATGACCAAGAGAATATTCAGGCGCGACCGCAGTATATTTTTGCCGATTCTGTCTGCAGTTCTGCTGTTCACGTGCGGAGCAGGAGCGCAAACCTCGGCGAAGCCCTCCGAAGTTCTGGTGATCGACGCCTCGGCGCCCGCCCATCCCTTCCCTCATTTCTGGGAGCACATGTTTGGCTCGGGGCGGGCCAGCCTGACTCTGCGTGAAAGCTATCGCAACGATTTGCGGCAGGTGAAGCAGATCACGGACGTGGAATACATTCGCTTCCACGCAATTTTTCTCGACGACATGGGCGTGTACGACGAAGACAGCGCGGGCCGTCCCATCTACAACTTCTCCTACGTTGACCAGGCATACGACGGCCTCCTGCAGAATGGCGTGCGTCCTTTTGTGGAATTGAGTTTCATGCCGAAAAAACTGGCTTCGAAGGATGCCCCGCATGCTTTCTGGTACAAGCAGAATGTTGCGCCTCCCAAAGATTGGGCCAAATGGGACGACCTGATCTACCAGTTTACGAAGCATCTGGTCGATCGCTATGGCCTGGATGAAGTTGCCAGGTGGTACTTCGAAGTCTGGAACGAACCCAATATCGATTTCTGGGTGGGAGACCCGAAGCAGCCGACTTATTTCGAGCTTTACGATCACAGCGCGGCGGCAGTCAAACGGGTGAGTACGCGCTTACGGGTGGGCGGTCCCGCCACCGCGCAGGCTGCGTGGGCTGACGCGTTCATTCAGCATTGTGTGGAGAAACATGTGCCCGTGGATTTCGTCTCCAGCCACGTTTACGGCAACGACAGCGCAAAAGATGTCTTTGGCACCAATGAAAACATTCCCCGCGACCGCATGGTGTGCCGCGCGGTAAAAAAGGTTCATGATCAGATCAAGGCTTCGGCCCTGCCCACGCTGCCACTGATCTGGAGCGAGTTCAACGCCAGTTACAAGAACGAACCGGAGATTACCGACTCCATATATATGGGGCCGTGGATGGCGGACACTATACGGCAGTGCGACGGGCTGGTGGACGAGATGTCCTACTGGACCTTCTCGGATGTTTTCGAAGAACAGGGCGTGGTGAAGAAGCCCTTCTATGGCGGCTATGGACTGATCACTGCCGGAGGAATTCCCAAGCCGGCATTTGCCGCGTTCGAACTCCTGCACCAACTGGGGAACAAGCGCCTCGTTCTCGATTCCGACTCTGCTTTGGCGACTCGCGCCGCGGATGGTTCCCTGGTGGTGGCGGTATGGAACCTGGTCGCGCCCGAGCAAAAGGGTGCCGCCAGGACGGTAGTGTTGCGATTTAAGAATTTGAGCGGGGCGCGCCATGCGTCGATTTCCCGGGTGGACCAGGAACATGGTGACCCGCACCTTGCATACGAAAAGATGGGGTCGCCTGTCTATCCCACGCAGGTGCAACTTCAGAAGCTGCGCAACTCGGTTCAGCTTGGGGCGCCGGAAGTCCGGGAAATCACCGGCGGCGAGCTGAGCCTGACGCTGCCGGTGAACGGCCTGGCAGTGATTGCGATCAGGTAAAACCCGGTGTGTAGCGCCGAATCCTGCCGGCCCGATGGGCGGGATCTGCCCGCCTGGTTTTGTGCTTTGGCTTCGTGGGCGGAGAGCGGGACGCCCTCCGGACCGCCGGCGGGACGCCGGCGCTACCAGAGTCAAGATCAAAGGCGGCGGGCGGGGGCGCCCGACCCCACACTCGCCTACTTATAACTCTATGAAGCGACAAACCTTACGGGCTCTCACCGCATCTACATGTGGCGGCAACTTTCGGTATAGCTTCTAGAAACCTCCAAACTTGGTTAGGATTCATGCATGGCGGAGCAGCAGAGTTTCCTGAGCAGCTGGCAGGAGCGGCTTACGGCGCTCCGTAATACTCCGCCGGTGCTCAAGATCGTGTGGAAATCCGGGCCCGGGGTCGTGGTGTTTGGTCTGGTGGCCCGCCTCTTCGCTTCGCTGTTGCCGCTCGCTCTGCTCTGGATTCCCAAGCTGATCGTTGACGAAATCGTGCACCCGAAGTTCACCGGGCATGTAATGTCACCCCGGTTGTGGTGGCTGGTGGGGAGCGAATTCGGCCTCGCCGTGCTGGGCGGCATTCTCGCCCGCGCCATCGATTATTCCGACTCGCTGCTGGCGGACAAATACACCCGCTACGTCAGCATTCAGGTGATGAAGCACGCCGCCGAACTTGACCTGATCGCCTACGAAGACCCGGTGTTTTACGACCGGCTGGAGCGGGCGCGGGTACAAGCCACCGACCGGCTGGGCATGATTCAGCAGATCGGGCGACTGATCCAGTTGGTGATAACAACCACGACTCTGTCGGTCACGATCATTGTTTATTCGCCATGGTTGATGCTGATGCTGATTGCGGGCGTGCTTCCCGCATTCCTGGGAGAGAGCCATTTTGCCTTTCTGGGATACGCCAAGAATTTTCGCCAGACGCCGGTGCGGCGCCAATTGGATTATCTGCGGCAGGTGGGGGGCAGCAAGGAAGCCGCCAAGGAACTCAAGCTATTCGGACTCAGCCAGTTCCTCACGCAGCGCTTCACCAGACTCTCCGACGGAATTTACGAAGAGAACGTCGCCCTGTCACGGCGGAAGCTGATTGCCGGAGCTTTCCTTTCCGTGATCGCCTTCGCGGGCTACTACTCGGCCTATGTGTTTGTAATCTGGCGGACAGTCACGGGCGCGTACAGCATCGGATTGTGGTACCTGCTGTCGGGCGCAATTTTGCAGGCCAGCAGCAACATTCAGCAGATTTTCTCCACCGTCTCCGGCATCGCTGATCAGGCTCTTTTCCTGACTGACCTGCTGGCCTTTT
The DNA here is from genome assembly GCA_963699935.1 of Terriglobia bacterium. Classification (GTDB taxonomy): domain Bacteria; phylum Acidobacteriota; class Terriglobia; order Terriglobales; family Acidobacteriaceae; genus JAIQFF01. Next base: position 75,918 of record CAVOVU010000001.1, on the reverse strand, counting down.
TCGATATGCGGCCGACCATCCAGTCCAAGCCGGATGCCCTGCCCGCGCCACGCCCGATTGTTCGCGGATTTGAATTCCGCAATGTTTCATTTCGGTATCCGGGGAATTCGCGGCTGGTGCTGAACGGCCTGAACTTCCATCTTCATCCTGGCGAACGGGTTGCGCTGATCGGAGAGAACGGCGAGGGTAAGACCACCATCGTCAAGCTGATCACGCGGCTTTACGATCCCACCGAGGGCCAGGTGCTGCTCGACGGGGTGGACTTGAGAGAGTATCGTCTGGAAGACCTTTATCGTGAGATTGGCGTTATCTTTCAAGACTTTATGCGCTATGAGATGACGGCGCGTGAAAACATCGCGGTGGGCCGGATTGAAGAGATTGACGACTTGAAGATGCTCGAGACTGCCGCCCGGAAAAGCCTGGCGGACGCGGTCATTGGAAGGCTTCCCGGTGGTTACGATCAAATGCTGGGCCGGCGCTTCGAAACCGGCGTGGATATTTCCGGCGGAGAGTGGCAAAAAGTTGCGCTGGCCCGGGCCTACCTGCGCGATGCGCAACTTCTGGTTCTTGACGAGCCCACGGCCGCGCTCGACGCACGCAGCGAGTTCGAGGTTTTCCAGCGCTTTGCCGAACTCACCGCGGGGAAAATGGCGCTCTTTATTTCGCACCGATTTTCCACCGTGCGCATGGCCGACCGCATCGTAGTCCTCGAAAACGGAAAGATTGCAGAAGAAGGAAGTCACGAACAACTGGCACGCCTGGGCGGCCGCTACAAGGAGATGTTTGAAATGCAGGCCGCCAGCTATCGCTAGCATTCGCGGGCCGCAGAATTTCACAAGCCATGCCTCCGGACACCCATATCGAGATGTTGAGCGCGGAAGCCGACCGTTTTTCTGAGCCCCCTAAGGAAGCCGGCCCCAATCTGGAGGCCCTGGGCGCCGCGGCGGCGGACCTGGGACGGAGGCTGGTGTGGCTGCCGGACACGCACTCGTCGCGTTTTTTCTTCGAGCGCTACCGCGCTCTCCGCCGGGCCATCAGACCCGTGCTGCGGGCTTTTCAGGGTCCCGTGCCCGCGACCGTGGTGGGCGACGACTTTCGCTGGCTGAACGACAACCTGCGCCTTGTCCATGCCGACCTCCGGGGTACGAAAGACGGCTTCAAACTGGTTCGCAAACTGCCTCACGTGCGCACGCCCGACGGCGCGATTGCTCCCCGGGTAGTTGCCCTGGCCGCGGGATATCTGGCCACCACCAGCTATGAGTTCAGCGTCAATTCGCTAAACGCCTACGTGCAGGCCTTTCAGCAGAGCACGGTGCTGAGGATGGTCGAACTCTGGGCACTGGTTCCAGCCCTGAAGCTGGTGCTGCTCGAAGAAATCGCGGCCCGCGGATCCAAAGTGGCGGCCGACCCGGCGGGCTCCTACGGCGCCGGGGTTTGTGTGCGCAGTATGCGCGATATTGGCCAGACGTCCTGGAAGGAAGTGATCGAGCCTCTGGTGCTGTTCGATCGCATCCTGCGCCAGGACCCGGCCGGCGCCTATGCGCGCATGGATTTCGAGAGCCGCGACCTGTACCGCACCGAGGTCGCCAATATTGCCGAGTACGCCGATTTACCCGAGGGCGATGTGGCCACCGCAGCGCTCGCCCTGGCGCGGTCTGCGCACCAGGAAGCCCACGCCAGCCCGCGCCTGACCGCCCGCTTGGGACACATTGGTTACTACCTTCTGGCGGAAGGCTCTGCCTCCCTTCACGGGAGAGTGGGCTTTCAGCCCCCCTTGGGGCAGCGCATTGGGTCTTTATTACGCCGGCATCCGGATGAGTTTTATCTGCCCGCAACCGAAGTGTTGACCCTCGCCCTCATGTCAGCGATCGTGCTGCTGCTGACCAACACCTACACTTCTCTCGAACTCATCCTTTTCTCCATGCTGATGCTGCTTCTGCCCTGTTCGCAGAGCGCCATTCAGCTGGTGAATTATCTGGTGACGTCGCTGTTGGAACCAAAGATTCTGCCCAAGCTCGATTTCTCCGCAGGCGTTCCCGACAACTGCACCACGCTGGTGGCTATTCCCAGTCTGCTGTTCAATCATGAACAGGTCCGCCGCCTGGTCGAGGACCTGGAAGTACGGTTCCTGGGCAATCACGATCCCAACATTCATTTCGCGTTGCTTACCGATCTGCCGGATTCTCCGGAACCCTCGTCCGAAGATGACCCGGTGATCGAATACTGCGCACAACTGGTGCGCGAACTGAACGAAAAGTATGCCAGCCAGGCTTCGGGATCGTTTTTTCTCTTCCATCGCCACCGGGTTTACAACCCGCGCGAGCGGGTGTGGATGGGTTGGGAGCGCAAGCGCGGCAAACTGATGGACCTGAACAAACTGCTGCGCGCCGAACACGACAGTTTCCCGGTGAAAATTGGCGACCTGTCGATCCTGCCGCAGATTCGTTTCGTCATCACCCTGGACGCGGACACAGAATTGCCGCGTGGATCGGCCGATCGCATGATTGGGGCGATGGCCCATCCCTTGAACCAGGCGATTATCGATCCGGAAAAAAACGTCGTGGTTGCCGGATACGGCATCCTGCAGCCGCGCGTGGGAGTGAGCGTGCAGAGCGCCTCCCGTTCCCGGCTGGCCAGCCTCTATTCCGGAGAGACGGGTTTCGATATCTATACCCGCGCTATTTCGGACGTGTATCAGGATTTGTACGGAGAAGGCATCTTCGCCGGCAAAGGTATCTACGAAGTGGACACGGTGCACCGGGTGCTTGACCGGCGCTTTCCGCGCAATGCCCTGCTCAGCCACGACCTGATCGAAGGCGCATACGCGCGCGCCGGACTGGCCAGCGACATCGAGATCATCGAAGACTATCCCTCGCACTACAGCGCCTACAATCGCCGCAAACACCGCTGGCTGCGGGGCGACTGGCAGATCACAGGCTGGCTGTTGTCGCGAGTGCCGGACGAGTCGGGACGCAAGGTGCCGAATCCCATCTCGCTGGTGTCACAGTGGAAGATTCTGGACAATCTGCGCCGCAGCCTGGTGGAGCCTGCCACCTTCCTGCTGCTGGTGTTCGGCTGGCTGATACTGCCCGGCAACCCACTCTACTGGACTCTGGCGACCCTTGGCATTTTGTTTGTGCCGGCCTGGTTCCAGTTTTTGTTCAACCTGGTGCGGGCCGCGGTTGAGCGCAAATCCCAGGTGGTCAGAGACGCTCGGACCGCGCTGCTCACGGCCAATGCCAGCATGTTTTTCACCCTGTCATTCCTGCCGCACCAGATGCTGCTCTCACTCGATGCCGTGGTGCGAACCCTGGTCCGGCGACTGGTGACGCGGCGGCGACTGCTGGAATGGGAGACAGCAGCGGAGACCGAACTCAGCACCCGCAAGCGGACCCCTGTGGATGTTTATCTTGACTGGATGCCTGCGCTGGCGCTGGCTTTGGGCGCGCTGGTGTTCTTTACCCGCCGCCACGCTTTCTTTTCTGCGCTGCCCATTTTGCTGCTCTGGGGCTGCAGCAAGTGGATTTCGATGTGGCTCAACCTGCCTTCGCGGGCCATGCGCAGCGAAACTTCCGACAAAGACGAATTGTTTCTGGAGCGGACCGCGCTGCGCACCTGGCGCTATTTCGCCGAGTTCTGTACCGAGGAACACAACTGGCTTGTCCCCGATAATGTGCAGGAAGAACCTCCTGCCATCGCGGCACGCATCTCGCCCACCAACCTGGGCTTTCTTTTGAATGCCCGCCAGGCGGCCTGCGAGTTTGGTTTTCTGACCGTTCCTGAATTCGCCGAACAGACCTTGCGGACCCTGGCCACGATGGCCAGGCTTTCGCGCTCTCACGGGCACCTGCTCAACTGGTACGACACGCGCACCCTCGAACCGCTTCGGCCCCGGTTCATTTCTGCCGTCGATAGCGGCAACCTGGTGGCGTCGCTCTGGACGTTACAGCAGGGCTGCCTGGATCTTTTGCAGCGGCCGTTGCTGGAGAAGCAACTGGCCGCAGGCCTGGCCGATCATCTGCGCATCCTGGTCGAAAGGCATGCCTTCCCCCAGAAACGCTTCAAGACGTTTCAGGAGCAGACCAGGAAAAGAAGCTGGCTGCAGCGTCTGCTGGCGCCGTCAGAAGAAGGACTGCTGGAGAGCGACCTGGAAACGGTGAACCCCAAGTACGAGTCCGACGTGCACTGGTTTGCGGCGGAGTCTCTGTCCCGGGTGAGAAATCTGAGGAAAGCGGTCCAGGTCTATGCCCCGTGGATGCTGCCGGAATTTGTTCCGCTGTGGAAAGATGCCAGCCTGGAATTCAAATTCGACTCGCAAAGCTTGACCATCGCGCGCTTGCCGGAAGTGGTGGACAGGCTGACGGCGTGTCTGCAGTTCGCTCTCGATCACGCCAACGGCGCCGGCGACCGCAAAGCCCTCTACCAGCGATTGCAGGCCATGCTGCCGGAAGCCCGCTCGCGGGCGCTGGCTCTGATCGAAGATCTCAAGCGAATCGCCGATGAGGCCGGGAAATTCGCCGACGAGATGGACTTCCGCTTCCTGCTCGATCCGCGGCGCAAGTTGCTGTCGCTCGGTTTCGATGTGGAGGCGGGAAAACTTCCACCTGCCTGTTACGACTTGCTGGCTTCGGAGGCGCGCATCGCGGTTTTCGCCGCCATCGCCAAGGAAGATATTCCGCAGGACGTCTGGTTTCTGCTGGGCCGGGCCCACACTCGCGAGCACGGCCTTCCCGTCCTGCTCTCCTGGACCGGAACCATGTTCGAGTATCTGATGCCGGTACTCTGGATGCGGACCTACCCCAACACGCTGCTGGATAATTCCCGCATTGCCGCGGTCCGCCTGCAGCAGATTTATGCCGCCGAAAAGAGCGTGCCCTGGGGGATTTCAGAATCGGCCTATGCCAAACGGGATGAGGCGGGAAATTATCAGTATCAGGCCTTCGGCCTGCCCGATATTTCGCTCCATCAGGGTGAGGCCAACATGCTGGTCATCTCTCCCTATTCCACATTCCTCGCGCTGCACGTGGATGCTTCCGCCGCGTTGCGCAACCTGCGCCGGATGGAAGGCGAGGGCTGGCTGGGCCCGTACGGATTCTATGAGGCGGCCGACTACAGCACCGCTTCCGGCCGCCGCAACTGGCGCCATCGCCACGAACTGGTACGCTGCTGGATGGCCCACCACCAGGGCATGACTCTGCTGGCTTTGGTCAACTTCCTCCACGATGGCGTGGCCCAGCGCTGGTTTCACAACGACCGGCGGGTACAGGCGACGGAACTTCTTTTGCATGAAAGACCGGCAACCAACGTCAAGTCGTTACGCAAACTCTACGGCGCGGCCGCCTGATGCACGCGTAGGGGCGGACGCCCTCACCCGCCCAGCGGAGCGAAGCTCCGCGTTTTGTTTTCACAAAATCCCGCTCGTTGGCGCGCGTGGGCGCCAACCCCGGCGAGCCTTTGCTCGCCTGCCCGGACGAGGGCGTCCGGGCCTACGTAATTTGAGGATGACTGAATTTTTGGATTGCTGACGAGCTATGAACTGGTAGTGGTGGAACTCTGGTATTCATCCGCCATGCCGGATTCCGGTAGCTCAAGCCCCCAGTTTTCACCGACGGAACCGAGCCCTTCCAGGCCGACTTGATACTCGCTTGTCCCTTCCATCGGTTTTACCCAGACCACGCGAAATTGAATCCTGCGTTGCCGGTATTGCAAGGTAAGTTTATCGCCGGCCTTCAAGGCGTGATGAATCGCACCTAAGCGGGCCCCGTTGGGGGTAATGTCCAGAGTGTGCGCCAGTTCGTTCACCGGGTTATTAGCGGAGTCCTTCCCCGAAATTCGCACGGGCAAAACCATCTTGATCCGCTTGTGTCGCCGGTTGCCTTTTCCCACGGAAATCCCCCAGTGCGGCTACGCGATCTATCTATCGGCCATCTAGCGGCCGCACTTTAGGGGCCACCTTGCCGCGAGATAACAAATCTCAGACCCCTGCAGAATCATGGGTTTAGGAGAGTTACCTTGGCACAATCGGAGACTCTTCCCGAGCGACTGACGCTCTGAATCAACCGGTTGACAGTTTTTGTCAACCGTCAATTTCCAGGTGGACACGCGGCGGAACCGCTTCTGGTTTACTTTTAGTGGACAACAGAATCCAGGAAGACTCACAGGAGCGTTCGATGAAAGGCAAAATCGCACTCGTTACCGGCGCCGATGGAGGCCTGGGGACTTTTGTGACCCAGGCGCTGCTCGATGCCGGCGCTACCGTCGTCGGACTGTCACAAAGAATTCAGCAGTCGTCTTTCAACAGTCCGAACTTCACCGCGTTGCCGGCGGACATTTCTACTTCAGGTGGAGTGAAGGCTGCGTTGGACAACCTGGTAGCCCGCTTCGGCCGTCTGGACATTCTCGCCCACACCGTGGGAGGGTTCGCCGGCGGCCAGTCGATCGCCGCAACCGACGACGCGACGTTCCAACGCATGTTCAATGTGAACTTGTACAGCACCTTCTACCTTCTGCGCGCGGCGGTCCCGGTCATGCGCCAGACGGGGAATGGACGCATCGTTGCCATCGGCAGCCGCGCCGCGCTGGAACCTGGAGCAGGCGTCGGCGCGTACAGCGCTTCCAAGGCCGCCATGGTTTCATTGATCAGGACCGTGGCCCAGGAAAACAAGGACGCGGGAATGACCGCCAATGCCATCCTGCCCGGCACCATGGACACGCCGGCCAACCGGAAATTCATGCCTGACGCAGACCCTTCCAAATGGGTCCGTCCTGCCGCCATCGCAAGCTTGATCGTGTGGCTGGCCGGGGATGCGGGCAAAGATGTCAACGGCGCGGTGATCCCGGTGTACGGCAGCGAGGCCTGAGAGATCGCCGCACGTCGAGTCCAAGCCACTGCGAACTTGAAACTGACAACTGAGAACCGGGTTCCTTCTTCGTCTTTAGTCTTTAGTCTTTAGTCTTTGTATTTGTATTTGTCGATAGCCTTCGACTTTCCTGCTGTTCCAACTTAAATGTTGGTAGTCAGGCAGCAACTACATGCTGCTGGCAGGCAAGTCGGGCAGCACAAAAATCGTTTTCGCCAGATCGGAGGCGAGGGTCTCGGCGCGATAGTATCGCGTCAGGATTCCGTCCTTCCAGGTCAGAAGATCGGGATTGTTGCGGGCAAACTCCTCCCAGCCCGGTTTGTAGCCGCCTTGCATCATGCGCTCATGAATAAGAAAAACGTACGCCCAGGTCACAGTCGCATGATAGAGCTGCGGCTTCCCGTGGGCCTCGGCGAATCTCCGCAGAGCTCGGGAAAAAGCCTGCAGGGCCTCGAGCACAGGGTGTTCAGTCAGATACAGAAACGCCGCCCGAACGTGCTCGCGATGATGAAAGTGCTCATTCGAGAGCGTGCCGTCTTCAAAGCGTTCTATCAACTCCTGATCTGTCAGTTGCCCTTCCGTCGAATTGACCAGCATCGGTGATCTCCGTTAGGGATATCATGAGCCGCGTTTGTGGGACGATCGCGCGCGCTTCGTTTCCTTCAGGCGGTGACTGGCGCTCGAATCCAGTTCCAGGCCATAGAACTTCTTCAACTCCCTGATCTGGTCAAGGGATGCCTGACCAAACGGGGTCTTGCCGTCGAAGGCATGCAGGACGATTCCCTCCAGCAGGTCCCCCAGGGTCAAGTCGTGGTACTCGCCGAAGGCCTTAAGGACCTTGAGCAGGCGCTTTTCCATTCGAACTCCGGTTTGCACCCGCTCTACCAGGAAGCTCTTCGCCCGATTTCATGGTACCAATGTACCATGGTACCTACTTCGCAGACAACTTTCATGGTCGCCAGACCACTCCCGCGATCGCTCAATAAATTTCTCTTATCTCCTCCATAAATTAATGTTTTTAAAAGTATTTGTGATAGGGGCGAAAAGAATTATGCATTGGACTCTCACAGCCGCAGGGCGGTACTGTGCAGCACGCTGGTTACGGGGCTGTGCCGTGGTTCACACCACACATGACTAGGGGAGAAAGAGAGTCGTCTAGATGAATCGTGCCTTCCGTTGGAGGGTTTTGGTTTTCGCTGTAAGTATGGGGATTATTTGCGGCTCCGCAAATCGAGCTTGGGCTCAGGCTGAGCCTGCGCCCGACCTGGCCAGCCGTATCGACTCTTTGGAAAAACAACTGGCGGACTTGCGCAGCCAGATGGAGGCGCAGAAAGCTGCGGCCCCTGCTGCCTGCCCAGGCCGTGGTCGCCACACCGGCGCCAGCTGCCACTCCCGCACCCACTGGACTCGCCGGCCTGCTGGGGCCAACCACGTTGAGCGGGTTTGTCGATGTGTACTACGGCTACAACTCGAACCAGCCGATCGGGCGAACGACGGCCTTTCGCAACTTTGATATCAACTCGGGCCAATTCGGATTGAACATGATCGAACTGGTGGCGGACAAGGCGCCGGATGCCACGGCCAGCCGCCTCGGTTATCACGTCGCTCTGGGCTTCGGACAGGCGATGAATATCATCAATTCGACCGAGCCCGGCCAATTTCCCACAGAATCGAACTTCGATCAATACCTCAAGGAAGGATATCTGGAATACCTGGCGCCCATCGGGAAGGGTTTGCAGATCAACGTCGGCAAGTTCGTGACCCCGGCCGGCGCAGAAGTGATCGAGACCAAGGACAACTGGAACTACTCGCGCGGCCTGCTCTTTGCCCTGGCCATTCCGTACTTTCATTTCGGCACCAGCGCCAAGTATGCCTTCAATTCGAAGTTCGCCCTCACCGGATACCTGGTGAACGGCTGGAACAACAGCATCGACAACAACAGCGGCAAGACCACCGGCTTCAGCGCCGCCTGGACTCCGAACAGCAAGTTCAGCCTGATCCAGAACTACCTGGTGGGTCCGGAACAACTCAACGACAACTCGAACTTCAGGCACCTTTCGGACACGGTAGTGTCATTTTCGCCCAACAGCAAGCTGTCCTTCCTGGCGAACTATGACTACGGCCACGACCACCTTACGGGGGCGCCGTTTTCCGTGCATTGGAGCGGCATTGCGGGATACATCAAGTATGCGCCCAACGACAAGTGGGCCTTCGCCACTCGCGGCGAATACTTCAGCGACAACGGCGGCACCCAAACCGGAACGCCGCAGAAGCTGAGCGAGTTCACACTCACCCTGCAGCGCATGCTGGCCAGCAAGCTCATGACCCGGCTGGAATTCCGCCGTGACATGTCGGACCAGAATGTTTTTCCGGACCACGCCTCGGGGCTCAAGGATTCGCAGAACACCGTGACCCTGGGCATGGTCTATGCCTTCAGCAGCGCGGATGCCAAGTAGTCGGGAGGCTATCGATTTGAAGCAACTGCAGTTTTACCCGGGGAGCGAAAGCCATGGCTTCCCGGAATCCGGCGGCAGCGATGCCGCTGTTATGTGGGTACACGGCTTGGGTTCAACTCAAACCACCCCTAGTACCAGCACCCAAGCCGTGCCCGCGCCAAGGTTGGGTTCGAGGAAGATAGACGGGTTTTGCAGGAGCAGGTTGCCTTTTATGGATGCAGCCAACGGACGGGGTAGCAAGCGTCGCAAGCTTGCCCCGGTTCAAATACTCGACGTAAGGAGCAAAAGAATGGCGGCGAATGCAAAGCAAGGAACGTATTTGGGGACTACTTTGGTCGGCTTCACTTCCTTTGTGGCTGGGCTGCACAACGGAGGCGGGCTGGGCATCGTCTTTGCCATCGTAGGGGCGGGTTTGCTGTTTGCCTCTGCGGCCGGCTTCTACAAGATCAAAGCGGTATAGATCAAAACAAGAGGGGAACCCCATGAAGCTCGTTGGAGTTTTGCTGGCACTTTTCGGATGGTTGCTACCGGTGGTCGCGCTCAACATGACGTCGTCCACCGGGGTGAGGATGTTCCTGTGCATCCTGGGAATCGGCATCACGCTGGTCGCGATTCTCAGCGTACTGAACAAGGCCCATCAGAAGGAAGCAATCTGGAAGCAGTAAGACGGTGGCATCGGTGCAGCCCGGCGGAAGACTGAAGACATCGAGGGCGCGGCGAACCATCAAGCTCGCGTTCAACCTCACGAGGAGATACGGAATGAAACGTTGCACTTGGTTGAAACCATGTTTGTGGGCGGCGATGGTTGCGCTGCTCGTATGTGGTCTGCCGGCCTGGGCCCAGGGTCAAGCCGCTGCGCCCAGCGCCCCCGCTGCTGCCCCTGCGCCTCCACCGATCGCCGTGGACGCACCTCTCAACGTCAGTGGACCTTCGGCCGACGATCAGGCCGCAGGCGATCCCAGCGGCACCAAGACCGGAACCGCGAACGATGTGGTTCACGCTGATCCCACGAAACCGCTCACCCTGGTGGATCTGGTGAACCAGGCGGGCCAGAATCGCATCGCGATCAATTTTGTCTGGACATTGGTCACCGGCTTTCTGGTCATGTTCATGCAGGCTGGTTTCGCCATCGTCGAAACCGGACTGTGCCGGGCCAAGAACGCCAATCACACCATGATGATGAACTTCATGGTCTATGGCTTCGGTCTCTTCGCGTACTGGGTGTGCGGATATGCGATCCAGATGGGCGGCGCTGCCGGCACCGCCATGCTGGGCGGCGTCAACCCGCTGAGCCATGAGTTCACTATTCACCTGCTGGGACACGACTGGGGCCTTTGGGGGACCAAGGGATTCTTCCTCTCCGGCGCAACCTATGACGTAGGCGTGATGGTTCTGTTCCTGTTCCAGATGGTCTTCATGGATACCGCGCTGACAATCGTGACCGGCGCAGCGGCCGAACGCTGGAAGTATGTCGCCTTCTGCGTCTCGTCGATCTTCCTGGGCGCGATTACTTATCCCGTGTTCGCCAACTGGGCCTGGGGCGGCGGATGGCTTTCGAAGCTGGGCGCCAATTACGGACTGGGAGCCGGCTACGCCGACTTCGCCGGCTCGGGTGTCGTGCATGCGGTGGGTGGCGTCACGGCACTCGCTTTATCTCTTATCGTGGGTCCTCGCATCGGCAAGTACAACCGCGATGGATCGTCAAACGCCATGCCCGGACACGACATGGTCATCGTACTGACCGGTTGCTTCATTCTGGCCTTCGGCTGGTTCGGATTTAACCCGGGCAGCACGCTCGGCGCTTCCGGGGCGTTGCGCATCGGCACCATCGCCGTTGACACCATGCTGGCAGGATGTACGGGCTCATTTGGCGCGCTCCTCTACATGTGGATCAAGTACGGTAAACCCGATGCCTCCATGGCGGGCAATGGCTTGCTGGCGGGCCTGGTGGCGATTACCGCTCCCAGCGGCTACGTCAACACCATCGGAGCGGTCATCATTGGGTTCGTCGCCGGCTTGCTGGTTTGCGTCAGCGTCGAATTCATTGACCGTGTTCTGCGGGTGGATGATCCGGTGGGCGCCATCTCGGTCCACGGCGCCAACGGGATTTGGGGAGTCATTTCGGTCGGCCTGTTTGCCGATGGCACCAACGGCGTCAAGGGATTGTTCTACGGAGATCCCACGCAACTGGTGGCCCAGTTGATCGGCGTGGCAACTTTGCTGGGCTTTGTCTTCTCACTTTCGTATGTCGCGAACATGGCGATTCACTTCATCGTCGGACAGCGGTCCGCGGTGGCCGATGAACTCGAGGGCCTGGACATCCCTGAAATGGGTGCTCTGTGCTATCCCGAGTTCGTACTGAAACCGGATACGACCCACGCCGGTGCAGCGGCCAGCGACTTCAAAGCTGGTTTGCAGGTTGCGCGGGAGACGGCATGATGACCAACGCCTTTCCGGTTAACGGCGACCTGGGCGGACAATCTCTTACCTGGCAATGTCCGCCCGCACTTGACCTCCCGAGAGAAGCCGTCGAGTGCTTCCAGCGCGGAGTGGAACTGCTGCAACTGGGTGATCCGGGGGGCGCGCTGGTTGCGCTCTCCCGGAGCACCGAAGTGGCTCCCGCCTTTGGAGAGGCCCACGTTTTTCTGGGCCTCGCCAACGCCTTGAGCAACAAAATCTATCCAGCGATCGATCATCTCGAACTGGCCGCCCAACTACAGCCTGACAGTTTCGCGGCTCACTACACGCTGGCGCAACTCAACTTCAAACTGCGCATTCCGCAGAAAGGCTATGCCGCCGCGGAACAGGCATTGCGTTGTGTGAGCACGCTGGAACAACGCAAGATGCTGACCCAATTGCTCAAGGAAGAACGCGCTCGCGAGCGCAATGGGATTGCACGGCCCTGGTTTAACAAACCGTACAGTAAACCTGGACTGTTCCTCGCGGGGAGTGGCCTGGCGGCGGTCATCGGGGCCCTTCTGCTGCATGTTCGCTGGTAAACGGGAGGAGTCACACATGCTTGACACGTTGCTCGAAACCCTGAAGAAACAACGGATGGCCTGGTCGTGGGCTGTGATCATTGGCCTCTTCCTCATACTCCTGGGGCATGCCCCTGTCTTTCCTGTGATTGCTGGTTGTGCGCTGGCCATCGCGATTTCAACGTCGCGCTCTGCCCCCAGAAGTCCGGTACGGCCTGTCCGGGCTCGTGGAGGCCAATGAGCACTTCGCTCCAGATACTTTTGTTCATCGCCCTGCTGATCGCGGCGGCAAAGACTGCCGGTTCTCTGTCGTCTCGCCTCGGGCTGCCCGCGGTACTGGGCGAACTACTGGCAGGCGTGATCCTGGGTCCCAGCGCGCTCAACATTTGGCACATGCACTGGCTGGCTACTCCGGGCGAAGGTGGTGCTTCGGTAGTCGGCGTCTTCAAGGTTCTGGCTGAACTCGGCGTAGTAGTGCTCATGTTCGTGGCTGGGCTGGAGACTGACATCCAGATGGCCAAGCGCGCACTGAAACCGGCTTTCTGGGCGGCTTCCGGCGGAGTGGTCCTGCCCATGGCGGGCGGTTACCTGCTCTCTCGATGGTTCGGGTTCAGCTGGCGAGAGGCGTTATTCATCGGGACAATTCTTACGGCTACCAGTGTCACCATCACCGCGCAGACGCTGATGAATCTAAGCCAGATTCGATCCAAGGCTGGTTCCACGATTCTGGGCGCTGCCGTTATTGACGATGTGTTGGGACTGATTGTGCTTTCCTTAGTCATCGCAGTGAGTGCGCATTCGGGAGGCGGTAGCGCGGGCAACTGGAAGGCCCTCGTCATGCCGGTAAGTTCCATGACTGGTTGTCTGCTAGCAATGTTTGCCGCCGGTCCGTTTCTCACGCGCTGGCTGATGAAACAGGCCTCTCGCATGCATGGCCACCACATGGAGGTCGCCGCCGCACTGTCGATTGCGTTTTTGATGGCCTTTGTGTCTGAATCGTTGGGGAAGATGGCTGCGATCACGGGTGCATACCTCGCCGGGCTCTTCGTCGCTTCCACGCCATCTCACGAGCGTGTCATTGAAGAACTGCGAGCCATGACCAACTCTTTTTTTGGGCCGATCTTCCTGGTTTCGATCGGGCTTGATGTGAATGCGTGGCAGGCGGGCGGGCATCTGGCGTTCTTCAATCTCGTCTTGGTGATCGCGATTGTGGGAAAGATTGTGGGTTGCGGCATTGGCGCCAGCTTTGCCGGATTCGGCAGGCGCGACTCTTTCATTGTAGGGATCGGAATGATTCCTCGGGGCGAGGTCGGGTTGATTACGGCCAGCATTGGTTTTGCGGCGGGCCTGGTGACACGGGACATTTATTCGCAAACCGTAGTACTTGTGTTGATCACCACGTTGATCACGCCGCCCCTGTTGCGTTATGCCTTTCCCAAGGAGCACTTTCAGGCATCGATATCGGAAACTGCGGCGGTTGAAATTTCTCTGTAAACTGCTCTTTGAGTCGCAGCTAGCAGGTCGGGCAGGAACTGGAAACTTAGAAAGGTTTTAGGACTGGAATCCGCCAGTACGAGGATAAACACAATGACGAAACTTGAAGCGATTATTCAGCCGTCCAGATTCGAAGCTGTCAAAGGAGTTCTGACGGAACTGGGGGTTGAGGGCATGACGATCTCTGACGTGCGCGGGCACGGCAGGCAGAAGGGTCACACCGAAGTTTATCGTGGCCGGGAATACACCGTCGATCTCGTGCCCAAGATCAAGATCGAAATGGTGCTGGCCGACAACCTGGTGAACGCCGCCGTCGATGCCATCGTGCAAAGCGCGGGCACGGGAAAGATCGGCGACGGAAAGATTTTTCTCTCCAAGGTGGACGAGGCCATACGGATTCGGAACCACGAGCGCGGAGTGGCCGCACTTTAACGCACCATCACGTCAGGCCACCGGAGTCGGATGCCAGTGCTGGCGAACAGCGCGATATCACAGGACGCATATCAGGCTCAGCCGGAAAAGATACGCGGGAGATTCGAGCGCTCACATGACGGGCAGGCTGCAGTCTGCGAGCGCTCGAGTCTGACTGATTCCCTGATTGGGGATTTATGGAACCAAATCTCCCCAGGCTCGCCCGGGGAGATTTGTGTTGCTGCCCTGGGCGGCTACGGCCGTCGTGCGCTATTTCCGCAGGAACGCGGGGCTATGGCGCTCTAGACCGGCCAGCTTCGCCAGCGCAATCACGCAGTGGTTATTGCCGTTTTATGGAACTCCTTTGCACTTGAAGTTCACATCCCGAGGAAGGTTGCTCCCTTCCCTTGCTCTGGTGATCGGTTTGCTTTGTGGGGTGGCGGAGCCCTTCTCCTCTGGCTCCCAGGATCAGTCCAGCCTCTCCCATGGCCAGCACAATGTCCTTGCGCCGCGCCCGCTCGGCGCCATTTCGGTGGGGCGTCCGGCCAAATCAAGATCGGGCGCAGGTTTCCGCAAAAACGGTTCAAAGGCGGTGGCTGCAAACCTGCTCGCAGTGCCCGTCTTGCAGGCTTCCCGCGTTCCTTCTGTTACCCTCGGCGCGCATCTCGCCGCCAGCGATGTTTTCGTAGGATACGGGCGTTCCCCTCCCTTTCTGACCATTTGAGCAGCTCTGGAAATCAGATTTTCGGGGCTCCGGCAGAAACGAGTCGAGTGCCGGGCTGATCCTGATTTCCTCACTCCACCATAGGGCGCGTACGACGTGCAGGACAGCGTCCGTGCGGGCCGATCAGACTGATTGAGGAGAGTGAAGATGGCCATGGAGAAATCGTCCGTCTTTGCGTTTGCTGCCCGAACGGTTCGAGCTTGGGAAGCACGCACGCTTACTGGCAAATTCCTGAAGGCCGGATTGTTGGTCTTCCTGTTGTCCCCAGCTTTGGCACAAACGACGGACCTGGATGCACTAAACGCTGCCGTTAAGTCGGCGCAAAGCGCGGGCGATAACGCCTGGATGCTGATGAGCGCCGCGCTGGTCCTGATGATGACCGGCCCCGGCCTGGCGCTTTTTTACGGCGGCCTGGTGCGCCGAAGAATGTGCTCGGCACCATGATGCACAGCTTCGTCCTGATGGCCGTGATCACGGTGCTCTGGGCGCTGGTGGGCTACAGCCTGGCGTTCGGCGAACGGGCACGCCGTTCATCGGCGGCCTGCAATATCTCTTCCTGAATGGCGTCGGGACGCAGCCCGAACGCCGACTACGCGGCCACCATCCCGCAGCAGACGTTCATGGTCTATCAGCTCATGTTCGCGATCATCACGCCCGGCGCTGATCTCGGGCGCTTTTGCCGAGCGGATGAAATTCAGCGCGATGGCTGCTGTTCACCACGCTGTGGGCGCTGATCGTCTACTTCCCGATGGCGCACATGGTGTGGGGCAAGGGCGGCTTGCTGAACGCCTTCGCTGGGCGGAAGCATCCCCTCGCTTCGATTTCGCCGGCGGCACGGTGGTGCACATCACCTCGGGCGTTTCCGCGCTGGTCTGCGCGCTGTATCTGGGCAAGCGCGTGGGCTATCCGCACGGAGCCGATGAAGCCGCACAGCCTGGTGCTCAGCTTCATCGGCGCGTGCCTGCTGTGGGTGGGCTGGTTCGGCTTCAACGCCGGCAGCGCGCTGGCGGCGCATCCGGCCTGGCCACCAGCGCTTTCGTGGCCACCCATTTCGGCGGCGGCCGCCGCGGCTCTGGGCTGGATGCTCGCCGAGTGGATGCATAACGGGCAAGCCCAGCATGCTGGGCGGCATCTCCGGCGCTGTGGCGGGACTGGTCGCGATCACTCCTGCCTCCGGATTCGTCAAGCCGATCCCGGCCTTGCTGATCGGCTTCGCCGCAGGATTGGTCTGCTTCTTCATGGTGACCACGGTGAAGAGAAGTTCGGCTATGACGATTCTCTGGACGCCTTTGGCGTCCACGGAGCGGGTGGAACGCTGGGCGCGATTCTGACCGGCGTGTTCGCCACGAACGCCGTGAACGACGGCTTAAAGGACGCCGCCGGCAAGCCGTTCCGCTTGGGCTGGGTGGACGGCAACGCCGGGCAGGTCCTCAATCAGGTCATCGGCATGCGCGATTGCGTGGGTGCTGGCGATTGTCGGCACGCTGATCATTCTGAAGATCTGCGACGCAGTTGTCGGCTTGCGGGTGAGTGCAGAGCAGGAGACGCAAGGGCTCGATTTAAGCATGCACGGGGAGGAGGGCTACATCCTGGAATCGTAGCCGGTCTATAAGCGTTTTGAATCCTAGTCATAAAAACATTGGATTAGCGATCGCAGGCTGCAAACAGGATAATCACGCGTTGTACGAGTGGCACTGTAACGCACCATCACGTCAGGCCACCGGAGTCCGATGCCAGTGCTGGCGAATAGCGCGATATCACAGGACGCATATCAGGCCGAGTCGGAAAAGATACGCGAGAGATTCGAGCACTCACACGACGGGCAAGCTGCAATCCGCGAGCGCTCGAATCTAACTGATTCACTCATTGCGGAGTTGTGGAATCAATTCTCCCCAGGCTCGCCCGACCGGATCTGCGTTGCTGCCCTGGGCGGCTACGGCCGTCGTGCGCTATTTCCCTGTTCCGACGTCGATGTGCTCTTCCTGCACGAATCGGCCCTGAGCGAAGACGCGCAGAAGCGCGTGATCCCGCGAATCTCCCAGGCCCTCTGGGACCTGCACCTCCGCGTCAGCCCCACCACCCGTTCCCTGGCGGAGTGCGGCAAGCTGCACCGCGACAATCTCGAGTTCAACATTTCCCTGCTGGATTGCCGCTACATCTGCGGCGATGCGGAGCTGTTTGAAAAGCTTCGCTCGCAGGTAATTCCCAAGATGGTGGCGCGCGAGGCGCTGGAGCTGCAGCAGCGGCTGATCGACCTGACCTCGGCGCGCCACACCAAATACGGCCACACCATTTTTCACCTGGAACCCAATATCAAGGACTGCCCCGGCGGGCTGCGGGATTATCAGGTGGCCTGCTGGCTCAGCCTGATTTCAGAACTGGAGAAGACCGGCGCTGTGGCCCGCGCCGGAGAACTTGCTGCCCAGCGCCTTTCGCGCGGAGTGCGGCGCGGCCCTGGATTTTCTTTCAGCGGTGCGATGCTTCCTGCACTATCGCCAGGGCCGGGACCTGAATGATCTGACCTACGAACTTCAGTCCGAAGCGGCGGCGGCGGGAATCGGGCTGCCGGACGGCGCGCCGGTCGCGGCCGCGGTCTGGATGCGAACTTACTTCCGCCACGTTCGCTCGATTTACCGGCTGACCGTGCTCTTCGATGAAGTGCCGCCGGGACGCTCCGGTCTGTACCGGCTCTTCGAAAATCGCAAGTCGCGCTTGTCGAACGCCGATTTCTCCGTGGTGGAGGGCCGCGTCTTTTTGCGCCAGCTCTCCTCGGTACAAGACCCCACCATGCTTCTGGGCCTTTTCGAATTCGTCGGCCGCCATGGCCTGAAGCTGACTGCCGAAACCGAACGATGCGTCGAGGCGGCGCTTCCCAGCCTGCGGGAATGGGCGCAGGATTCTCCGGAGGTGTGGTCGTACTTCAGGCGAATCCTGGTGTCGCCTCATGCCGGCGCCGCTCTGCGCGCCATGCACCGGCTGGGCGTGCTGGTCCTGCTGTTTCCGGAATTTCAGGCGGTCGATTCCCTGGTCATTCGCGATTATTACCACCGCTACACGGTCGATGAACATTCGCTGGTGGCGATCGAGAACATTCACGCGCTGCGAACCCCCGACAGCGAAATGGAACGCCGCTTCCGCGACATCCTGGACGGACTCGAACGTCCCGACCTGCTTTTCCTGGCGCTCCTGTTTCACGATGTCGGCAAGGGCATGCCCTCGGATGACCACGTGGCCGGAAGCCTGCAGGCCTCAGCCAGCGTGCTGGAGCGGCTGCGCCTGGAACCGGCGGATCGCGAGACTGTGGTCTTTCTGATCGCGAACCACTTGCGCATGTCGGCCACGACCAGGCGCCAGGACATCTTCGATGTCAACGTGGTGGCGGAGTTCAGTGAGTGCGTGGGCACCACGGAACGGCTGAAGATGCTGACGCTGCTTACCTACACCGACATTAAATCGGTCAACCCGGAAGCTCTGACTCCGTGGAAGGCTGAGATGCTATGGCAGCTCTATGCGGCCGCATTCAACCACCTCAGCCGGAGCGTGGACGATCAGCGCCTGACCTCGAGCGCGACCAACAGCGAACGCATCAAGGAAGTTGTCGCCGCCGCGGGCGAGCCAGACTCAAAACACATCATTTCTTTTCTGGAAGGTTTTCCCAAACGCTATCTGCTGATGCACACGCCCGGCGAGATCGTCGCTCACTGCCGAATGTACGATCGCCTCAAGCTGAAAGATGAGGAGCCGCAGATTGAAATACTCCGTCGCGACGGCTACTTTGAACTGGTTCTGTTGACGCTGGACTGCCCCGGCCTGTTTTCCCACGTGGTGGGCACGCTCTCATCCTGGGGAATGAATATCCTGAAGGCCGAAGCCTTTGCCAACAAGGCGGGCGTGGTGCTCGACACCTTCCGCTTCTCTGACCGGTTTCGCACGCTTGAGCTCAATCCTTCCGAAATAAACCGCCTGAAGCGGAAACTTGCAGAGGCGGTTTCGGGAGAAATTAATGTGGTCGATCTCATGGAGACGAAATTCAAGCCGGGAGTGCAGAACCCGAAAGTGAAGATCGAAACCAGCGTGCAGACCGACAACACCTGTTCGCAACACAGCACCCTGATCGAGATCATTGCCCAGGACCGTCCCGGACTGCTGTACGACATCAGTTCCACCATGGCCGAACTGGGCTGCAATATCGAAGTCGCGATCATCGACACGCAAGGTCAGACCGCGACCGACGTGTTCCACGTGACCTGCGCCGGCGCCAAGCTGGACCCCAAGCATCAGGAGAAGGTGCGGACTGCGCTCCTGGGGCAACTGTAGATCACCAGAAACCACGTAGGGACCGATGCCCTCATCCGTCCGGTCGGAGCACAGCTCGACTTCTTCATTTCTCGAAGGGACTGTAGCAAAACCTGGTCGGAGCTTCGCTCCACCGGACGGATGAGGGCATCCGTCCCTACGTGGTTTCCAGCAGGTATCTGGTCAGCGCGTCCTGCCAGTCGGGCATGGCGATGCCGCATTTCTGCAGGCTTTCGGGGGACAGCACGGAATATTTGGGACGTTTGGCGGGGCGTACGAACTTGTCACTCGTGGTCTCACGCACAACTGTTTTCAGGCCTGCCCGCGCGATGATTTCGCGGGCAAACTCGTACCACGAGCATTCGCCGCGGTTAGTGGCGTGCACGATGCCGCTGGCTCCCTGGCGGCACAGCTGAATGATGGCGCGGGCCAGATCGATCGAGTAGGTCGGAGAACCGCGCTGGTCGCCCACTACTTCCAACTCTGGCCGGGTCGCGGCCAATTTCAGAATTGTGTCGGGGAAGCATTTTCCTCCCGGGCCAAAGAGCCACGAAGTCCGGACGATGCAGCACTCCGGAAGAATCTCCGCCAGTTGCACTTCCGCCTCGGCCTTCGACTGCCCGTAAACGCTGCGCGGCGAGCGCGGGTCATCGGTCGCGTAGGGCGTCGTTTTGGTCCCATCGAAGACGTAGTCCGTGCTGAGAAAAAGCAGCCGGGAGCCATGCTGCTTCGCCGCGCGCGCCACGTTGACCGCTCCGCGGCAGTTCACATCGAAAGCCAGGTCGCGATTGCTTTCGCAGCCATCGACATCGGTGTAAGCCGCCGCCAGAACGATCCAATCGGGCCGAGCACGCTGGACCAGAGTCAATACCTGCTTCTCATCCCGGATGTCGCCGTCCGCGGAAGCTGAATCCGGTGACCTCGTCATCCTTCCACTCACGCATCAGCGCTTTGCCCAGCAAGCCGGTTGCGCCGAAGATAGTGATTCGCATGCGGTCAGTTCCCGGTTTCGCTGAGGCCAGGCGCGCAACAACCCTATGAGTATTGGGTGGCGATCCACTTCCGGTAGGCGCCGCTGGTGACCTCTTTCACCCACTCCTCATTTTGCAAATACCATTCGATGGTCTTGCGCATGCCGGTCTCGAAACTTTCGCGCGGCTTCCATCCCAATTCGCGCTCGATCTTGCGCGCATCGATGGCATAGCGGCGGTCGTGGCCGGGACGGTCCTTCACAAAGGTGATTAGCTTTCGATGGGGCACGGTGGGATCGTCCGGGACACGACTGGTCCAGGATCGCGCAGATGGTTTCCACGATCTCGATGTTTCGTTTCTCGCTGCCGCCCGCCGATGTTGTAGGTTTCTCCCACTCTGCCTTTGGCCAGCACGGTACGCACGGCGTCGCAGTGATCGGCGACGAAAACCCAGTCGCGCACATTCTGCCCGTCGCCGTACACCGGCAAGGGCTTGCCGGCCCGGGCATTCAGAATCACGAGCGGAATCAATTTTTCCGGAAACTGGTAAGGCCCGTAGTTATTGGAACAATTGGTGGTCAGAGTGGGAAGGCCGTAAGTGTGGTGATAGGCGCGCACCAGATGGTCAGAACCGGCCTTGGAGGCGGAATACGGGCTGTTGGGCGCGTACGGCGTGGTCTCGCAAAACGGCGGATCGTCCGGGCCCAGCGAGCCGTACACTTCGTCGGTGGACACATGAAGAAAGCGGAATGCCCTGCGGTCCGGCCCGTCAAGCCCTTCGCAATAGGCCCGAGCCTCTTCCAGCAGACAAAATGTTCCGTAAACATTGGTGCGGACGAAATCATCCGGCCCATGAATGGAACGATCCACATGACTCTCGGCCGCGAAGTGCACGATGGCGCGGGGCTGGTGGAGTTTGAACAATTTGCGCAGGAGTTCGCGGTCGCACACGTCTCCCTGGGTAAAGGAATATCGCGGATCGGAAGAAACCTGGAGCAGGTTGCGCGGATTGCCCGCGTAGGTCAGCTTGTCGAGGTTGACCACCGGAGTGCCTTCCTGCTGCATCCATTGCAGGATGAAGTTGGAACCGATGAACCCCGACCCTCCGGTCACCAGAATCGTCTTTTCCATGGGAGCAGGCCGCGCCGAGATTCCATCGGCGGTGCCGCTCTGATTGTAATCAAGAACGACAGCGGCCCGGTTGTGAAAGGTTATTCACTCGGACGCGGAGTTGCAGCGTGACGGGACACAGGGAACCCCCGCGGGGAGAAACCTACGCGGCGTGACGACCGGTGCTGAGGGTGCCCCGTCCTTGCGTTTTTTGCAAGGGCGGGTAACGATGCTGCCGACACAACCTTTTGTGGCGCTGCGACCCAGTTGCGCACGCGTTTCGGGTTCCCGCCCTTTGCAAAGTGCGCAAAGGACGGGGCACCCACTATGTTTTTGGCGCCAGCGAGGTCAAAAGCGTGGGGCTACCCGCCACCTCTGCGACTGGCCAGCGATGGCGTGCACGCCATATCCTTCGGGACTGAAGTCCTTCAGGACGACGCCGTCCCGAGGGACCAGGCAACCTACGCGGCGTGACGTCGATGACCAGATGCCCGCTCCGGAGGGGCGGGTCTGGGCAGATTGCCCGCATCAAGTTCCAGATATCGGCTTTCAATCTCTCGCGCCACTCGCCCCCACAAATAATGCTCCCACACTCTTTCCCGGGCCCTGGCGGCGGCAGCCATCCGGATTTCGGGCTCGGAGATCAGCAACCGCAGCATGCGTTCGAGGTCGTTCCGATCGCCGTGCCGAAAGGTAAACCCGCATCCTCGACGACTTCGCAGTTTTCAGGAACATCGCTGGCCAGCACGCAAACGCCCGCTCCCATGGCATCGAGCAGGGCCAGGGAGAGGCCTTCCATATCGGAGGGCAACACGAACAGCATGGCATTGGTAAGCAATTCATCCAGGGCCTCACCGGACACCCAGTCCAGAACGCGGACCCGATCGCTCTGATGCTCGCGCAGCCGCTTCACGTATGCATCCGAATGGCTTGATCCGCCGGCGAGTACAAGCTTTACCGGAGTGTCCATCTGTTCATAGGCCTGAATCAGCAGATCGCAATTCTTCTCCGGAGAAAATCGTCCGAGGAACAGAATGTAAGACCCGGACTCGAGACCCCACTCTGGCAGCCGCCCGCCCGCGCGCCGCTGGCGCAACGAGGTCCCGTTGGGCACATACACCGGCTCCGCACCATAGCGCGAGCGGTAATACTCTTGCAGGGTCCGCGACACCACCATGGTCAGGTCAGGGAGCTTGACGGCTGCGCGTTCTCCCATCCGCAGAATGGCGGAGGCGATCCGGCCCCACTTTCGCCGCTGCCAATCCAGACCCTGTACAGTGACCACGGTCTTCTTCCCGAACCAGCGGGGCAGGAAAGAAAATAGCGCCGGTCCCAGGCATTGATAGTGCACGATGTCGCAGTCGCTAAACAGCGCATGGATGGTGCTGAGAAAAGTGTGTACCAGGGTTTCCAGGTGTTTCGAGCGGATGGTGGGCAGCCGCACCAGTCGCATCCCGTGGTGCGCCGCTTGCCGGGGACTGAAATAGGAACGGCAGTACACGGTAATGTCGTGTCCCATCTCGGCCAGACGCGGGCCGATTTCCTCATAGTAGGTTTCTACGCCGCTGTATTTTGAAATCACGCCGCGGCCGCCGATAAATGCGACCCGTAACGCCGGTTTCGCGACCGACCTGCAGCCCCCGCCATCCATTTTTCTTGGTCGCGGCGCCAACTGTTCATACAGGCCTGCCATGACGCGGTAATGGCTCTCCGGCGAATGCTGGCTGGCCACCAGGGCTCGGCCGGCGGCGCCCATCTGCGCGGCCAGTTGGGGCCGTTCGATCAGGAACGCGATCGCCGCGGTCAGTTGCGCCACGTCACCCGCCCGGAACAGGACGCCGGTTTCGCCGTCATGCACCAATTCCCTTCTCGAACCCAGGTCAGAGGCTATGACCGCGCGTCCCCCCGCGTAGGATTCGAGAATGGTCTTGCCCAGAGTTTCGTAAGCCCGCGAAGGCAGGACAGTAAAACGCGAGGCGGAGATGAGACGGTTGATTTGAGGCCCTGCGACCCGGCCCAGGAATTCAATGTTCTCCAGATCGAGATCTGCCGCCAACCGCTCGAGTTCCGGCCGTTGTGGCCCCTCGCCCGCAATCTGCAGGCGGACGTTGGGAAGATGTTGCATGGCGCGCAGCAGGTCGGTCAGTCCTTTTTCTGCGGAGAGCCGTCCGAAATAGAGGATGGGCGCGTCCGGCGATGGGCCGGCCACGGAATGTGCCGGCAGGTTCTGGAAATGCGGAAGCACGTCAATTTTCTCCGCGTCCCAGCCGTTTTCCACCAGCTTCGTTTTTACGAACCGGCTGGGCACCAGAAAGCGGTCCACGCAGGTTTCATAACTTCGCAGCCACTTGTGCAGGTACGCTTCGGCCGCCAGCACCAGCGCAGCGCCGGGAGGCCCCGAGTAACAGCCTTCCGTGACGACATGCCAGAACTTCCCGCCATGGCAGCGCTCACAGGCTCGGCCCTGCGACACCATGTTGTAGCTGGGGCAAAGCAGTTTGAAATCGTTCAGGTGATAGACCACGGGAACGCCCTGCGCTTTGAGTTCCCACAGAATCGAGGGGGAAAGATGGTGGTAGATATTGCGCAGGTGGGCGACGTCGGGGCGAAAAGCCTGGATCATGTCGCGCAGCTTCTGTCGCGCCTGACGTGAGTAAAGCGCATGCGCCGCCTGCCGGGCGCCAATTAGTGGACCGGGCGTGGCGCCTTTGAAATCGATGGCTGGAACGAAGTGCTGGTCGTACTTCGTCGGTTCGCCGCGCGGGTCCGCCATGGAAAATAATGCGGCCTCATGTCGGTGCGCACGCATCAGTTCCATCAGTTCAAAGAGGTAAACCTCGGTACCGCTGAAGGCAAAGTTATATTTGTTGCAGTACAGAATTCTCATGTGCGTCTTTCCTTACCTTTCTGGTAATGCGGAAGACCAGCAGGTCAGCCAGGGCAGCCAGGTTCTTCTCCCGGTCGAAGTGCTCCAGCACGTGTTGACGGGCAGCGCGGCGCAGTCTGGGCAACACGGAATGGGAGCCGCGGATGAGGTCGATTTGGGCGACGAAATCTTCGAGCGAACCCGCCTGATAAAGGAAGCCGGTCTCACCATGCTTCACCAGTTCGGGGATGCCGGTGATTGCAGGCGCCAGAACAGTCTTGCCGTGCGCCATCGCCTCCATCAGGACAAGCGGAATGCCCTCGCTGCGACTGGTGAGCACGACCAGGTCGCACAATCTGTAACAGGCATCGAGTTCCCGGCGGCAAAGGTGGCCCAGAAGTCTCACCTGGGCCTCGAGCCCGAGGTTTCGAATCAGGTGCTCGAGCCAGGGGCGCTGCGGGCCTTCGCCCGCAATCAGGCAGAGAAAGTCGATGCCGCAACTTTTCAGTTCGTGGCAGGCGTGTAACAGAAAGGCATGATCTTTCACCGGGTGCAGTCTGCCCACGGCCAGCATGGTCAGGCGGGACAGTTCCCGGTCAGTTCGCGACCCGGCAGTGACGGCACCCGACAAGCTCACTCCCAGCCGTCGCACGATAAGTTTCGCCGGCTCGACGTCGGGATAGCGCTCCAGAACAAAGTTGCGGTTGAACTCTGAAACGGTCACGCAGAAAGCGCAGTGTTTCAGCTTGGTATCCAGATAGGCGCCGTGCAGCAGCAGGTCCGAACCGTGCAGGGTCAAGCTGTAGTCGATGTGAAGCAGGCGGGCCGCGACCATCGCGATCCAGGACGCGAAATATCCGTGGTGCGCGTGGATGTGGCTGACTCCGCGTCCTTGCAGCTTCAGCGCATAGCAGGCGCCCAGCAAGGTGTGCAGAAGAGCGCGGGCGCGGCGCGCCGGCGGCTCGCTGCCTTGTGCCAGCACGCGAAAAAGAATGTCCGCAAGTAAAACGCACCGGCGCAGGCAGAACCAGGAAGCGCGGATGACAAGTAAGACGCTCAGCGGTTGCAGATACAGCGTCTCAGCCGCGAGTGATTGCAGTTCGCCTCTCCTGCAACGGATCTGGGCGACGGGCGCTGCACGGGACCACTTGCACTCCACGGCGGCGCAACTCTGCGATCTCCTCGAACACGTAGGGTTCGACGGGAGAGGGAAACTGGTTGGCGAGATAGGCGACGGTGGGCACTATCGCAAGAGGGCGAACTGCTGTGGTTCAGATGGGAAGAGCTTGCGAAGAGGAGTCAACCTGGCGATTCTGGGCCGCCAGAATGCCCGCGATGGTAAACAGCAATCCATTCACGAACTGGTAATTCATCACCACGAAACTACCGTTAAACAGATACACCCCGACCAGCACCGGCCAGAATGAACGGAATTGGTCATCCAAGAGTGTGCCCTCGCGGGCGGCGGTGTAAGGGCGCCGCCTTCCGCCCAACCGAAAAAGGTCAATGACAAGCCACAGATACAAAATCAGCCCCAGCATGCCGTGCTGCACGGCAATCTCCAGATAAGTGTTGTGAAAGAAGAAGGAAGATTGATGAAAGTCGTGGACCCGCTTCGCCAATTCGGATTGCAGGTCGCTGGTTCCCCAGCCGGTGAGCGGTTTTTCCAGAAACATTTCCAGGCCAGTCTGGTACATCACCACCCGGAATTCCACCGGGCTGCGCTCTTCCAGCCGTTCGAAGAAAGAAGTGTTGGTGTCATTGAAACTGAGTACGGTCAGCAGCCCCACACCTCCAGCCAGAATCAGAAGGCAGCAGGCGCGGCGAACCCGCCGGCTCGAAGTCAAAAAAAACAATGCAGGAATGCATCCGGCAAACGACAGCCACACCGCCCTGGTCTGGGTCGCGAGGACCGCCAGCGGCACCGCAATCAGGAACAATAGAGCGGACAGGCCTTTCAATCGCCCACGGCGGAATGAATCCAGGGCGATCAGCCCCAGCAGATTCAGGGTGACGCCATTTGCCACCGCCTGCAGAAACGGCCCGCGGGCGCGATCGGCGTGAATGCCAAGACTTTCGTCGAGGATGAAGCGCGGGAAGATGAGTGCTTTGGCGCCGCAAAGAAACAGGATCGCAATCACACACAGATAGACCAGGACTACCAGGGCGAAGGTCTCGAAGCGGCGCAGCGAGGCAGCGTCGTCGAACACCGATCCCGCCAGGTGATAAAGCGCGAAGGGCACGACCCACTTGGCGGCGAACACACTCCAACTCTGGGCGTCATACGACTGGGCAAGAAGGCTGCCCAGCGCCAGCAACAACAACCCGGCCATGGGCCACATGGCGGGAGCGGCGATGGTCAACCGCCGGCGCAGCACCAGCGCCCGCAACAGCACAACGGCCATAAGAAGCAGAAAAGCGATGCGGTCCAGCCAGTAAAACGCCATGTCTGGAGGACGGAAGAGCATGATGGTGAGGGTTGCGAGAAACAGCATTGCGGGCGCAGCCATCAAGGCGTGCAGCGGGCGGAACGCCGTGACCACTGTCCAGTGCGCCAGGGCGGGGACCGAATTGCGCAGCGTAATTTGTCCGCTCGAGGCCACCCTAGGCGCCGCTTCCATGCAGGATCACGAACATTGTTTTCCACAGAATCCAGAGGTCCAGTCCCAGACTCCAGTGTTCGATGTATTCCAGGTCGAGGGCCATGTTCCGCTGAAACGATGGGTCGCGCCGGGCGGTGACCTGCCACAACCCGGTGATCCCCGGGGTGACGTCGAGGCGGCGCAGATGCTCCAGGCGATATTGCCCGAAGTCGTCGAGAGGATGCGGCCTGGGACCGACCATGCTCATCTCGCCTCGCAGCACGTTCCACAACTGCGGCAGTTCATCAAGGCTATAACGCCGCAGAAACTGGCCGACGCGGGTGATGCGGGGATCGGCGGCGATCTTGAAACACGGGCCCCGCCGCTCGTTGCCGGAGCGCAGGCCATCCTTCAACTTGTCGGCATCGCAGACCATGGTGCGAAATTTGTAGCAAATGAATCTTCTGTCCCTTAAGCCCTACGCGTTTGGCCTGGTACAGCACTGCCCCCGGCGAGGCGACCTTGATGGCCAGGGCGACGGCGGCCAGCAGTGGCGCAGCCGCCAGCAAGGCAATCGCAGACAGCGTGATATCGAGGACGCGCTTCCAGAACAGGCCTGACGCCGGTGATCTCTCTTCGTGCAGCGTCAGTACGGGCACATTCCCGAAATACTGCAGGGCCAGCTGATTAGGTTCATGGCCCGACTCCAGTGCGCGCTCACACTCATCGTCATAGAGATCTGGAACGACCCGGATATTCAGGCGGTTGCGGCGCGCTTCGCGGACCACCCATTTCGCCAGGTCACGCCGGTCAGGAATCGCCAGGATGACTTCGTCCACGAATTCGCGGCGCGCGATGCGGGCAAGATTCTTCACCCGGCCGAGCACATCGCCCGCCACCAGTTCGCGTTCGTCCAGGAAGCCCACGACAGCGCGGCCGTCGATGTGCTCCCGCTCCAGGATTGCGGCCAGCTTGCGTCCCATGGGTCCTGCCCCCACGATCAGGACATTCCGTGCTGGCCCGCGCTCGCGGCGTCGAGTCGCGGCCTGTCCCTGCCACCCCAACCATTCGAATCCGGAGCGAGGCGCGGCCACCGCCCCGTCCCATGCGATGGATTGCAAGGTTTTTGCCGGAACCGGCCGAGCCCGGCCGCGAAAGCCTTCCGGATTGAACGCCGCGGGGAAGGACATGTTAGACCGGCTCCAGTTCGTATCCTTCAATGGTGACCGCCACCGATCGTTGAATGCATTCCATCGAAATGACCAGGGTCTTCTGGGTGCTTTGCGCCAGGATGCCTTCCAGTCCGTCGAGGCAGCCGCCTCGAATTCTTACCCGCTGCCCCACTCTCAGAAATGCGTGCAGGGCGCACGGCAGCTTCTGCGTCAGCAGACGGCGCAGGTCGTCAATCTGCCGGGCAGGAATCGGACTCGCATCTCCGTTCACCTGCACAAATCCCGTGACCCCTTCCGTGCGCAGGACCCTGGTACGCCACGGGGCTGACGGCTGCAAGCGCACGAAGACGTATCCCGAGAACAAGGGAAGAGAAATGATCTTTTGCCGGTCACTCCAGCGATGAGTTTCGTTCAAGAGAGGAAGAAAGACTTCCACGCCTTTCCCTTGCAGCTGGGACGCAACCTTACTTTCGAGGCGGTATCGGGTCTGCACCACGTACCAGGGCGCGGTTGAGGATGGTCTTTCCTCCGGGGCTTCCGGCAGCAAGCGGTCGGCGAAGATTGTCATGGGAAGTAAGTGGGGATCGGACGAAGCTCTGCTACTTGAGTCCCATTCGGTTTGGCTGCCTGTTTTCCGCAAAATTACTTCAATGCTCAGGAGTGCATGGAACGAATTGCAATGATTCAAGAGGGTGCCCACCCTCGCCTCTCCGTCTTGTGGAGAGACAGGGTGGAGGTTCGTCACTGAATCCTTGTCCCTCGCCTGCGCCGGTTCGATCCGTCTCTACAGTCTCCGGTAAATTCCTTCCGGAATCGGAAATGTTCGCCCGCTCAAAACCGATCCCAGCAGTCGCGCATTGGTAGCCTGCAGCACCTGGACAGCCCTCTGGGCCGCGGCCCGCCGCGTCGAATTCGCCTCCAGCACCAGAATGACTCCGTCGCTCAGGTAGCCCAGCAATGCGGCGTCGCTGCACAGTGCAGCCGGGGGACCGTGAACGATGGTGTAGTCAAATTCGAGCCGCAGTTCTCTTAATCTTCCCGGTAACCATTCCACCGAGAGGCCGGCTTCGTTTTCACCCATGAACATTTCGCGCGGCACGCGCCACAGGTGGCTGGAAAGGCGTCGCGCGGTGTCGCGCAAGGGCCTGAACCCGGCCGGACGATACACCGGCCCCGAGCTTCCATAGTCCTCGTTCTCGTCATCGGATCGCAGGTGGGCCTCGACCAGCGCCACATTTCCGGGGATCTGGGCTGCCAGTACTTGCCCGACCCGCAAGCAGATTCCGGCAACATCGCCATCTTCGACGGCGCAGAAGACGACTTGCCGGGCGGGCTTCGGCCAACCCGGAAGAAATACCTGCCGCACCAGGCTGCGGAGCTGCTCTTCGCCGAAGCGATCGGGGTTCCACGCAATCGATTCGCGCGCCGCTGACGTCTGTGGCTGGCTTGCTTCCGTCTCGAAAATGTCGCCCGCCAGTGCGTGTTCCAGTAGATCCGGCCGTGTACTCATTGATGTCTCCTCCTTACGCACTCACCTGGGCAGCGATGCGAGAACCGGTACGCCCAGATAGGCCACAACTTCATCCGGAGTCCTGAAGCCCGGGGTCAGATAATCAGCGGTAAAAGCCAGGCCGGTACTCAGCGTACTGCCGAGCATTACGCCGATCAGGCCAAACACCCATCCTGCCCGGGCCGGCAGCGCCGGTACTCTCGGTTCCTCGGCAATGGTGACATTGAGAATTCCGCCCTGGTCGAGCGCGTCCTCGATTCTCGCCTCTTCGCGCTTGTTCACGTAGAGCAGATATTTCTCTTCCGCTACCTTCAATTCCGCCAGCAATTCACCCTGCCGGAGGGCGTTTCCCCCGAGCCGCTGGGCGACTTCGCGATAGCCCGTTACCTGTATGCGGACCGCTTGTCCATGGGCCTCGAGCGTGCCCAACTCCACCTGCGCCTTGATCAGTTCGGACTTGGCCCATTCGTGATTGGGCTCCTGGTTGGTGGTCTCATCACGCAGGGGCGAATGCTCCTCGCCCAGGATACTGGCCCTGGTCTCGGCAATTTGCTGATCGATCTCCTGCACCAGGCGGTACGAAGGCTGGAACTTGGTCAGCAGTTCAGTCCGCTTCAATTGCAGTTCCAGAAGTTTTGACTTCATTTTTTCCGTTAATTGCGGGTTGTCGGAGTTCCGGATCACGGTCAAGGTACGTTCCGGCAGCGACTTCAGCTTGGATTCCAGGTCGCGGATGCGCTGCCGGGTCTCAACGATCGTTACCTGGGTCTGGCGGTCGTTGGCTTCGGCATCGCTGAGTTTCTGTAGTGCCAAATCGCGCTCCTGCGCTGCCGAGACCACGCCCTGATCGCTGCTGAAGTCCATCAGGCGGAACTCCGCATCCAGCAAGCCGCGCCGGGACTGCGTGACTTGCTGGTCGAAGAATTCGTACTCCCCCGAAGGACGCCGCACCCGCTGCTGTCTTTCGAGATAGGCGTGCGCCAGCGAATGCAGCACCGCGGCTGCCTGCGTGGGATCCGACGACGAGTAGTCCACCTGGATGATGTTGGTTTTTCGTATCGGCACCACCGTCAGCCGGCTCGCCATCCGCCGCACTGATCGAGCCAGCCGGACTTCCTCGCTGCCTCCAAGGTAACGCTCGTACCAGGGGGTACTTGCCCGGGCCGTGGCCTGCACCACGGTGCGCAGAATTTCGTCGTCGCGCAGCAGCTCCACTTGTGAGTTGAGTTCTTCTTCTGTGATTTCGTCGCGCTGGAACATGGGCGAAGGAGTGGGCGCGGGTGTGACCAGCGGATCCACTCGTCCTCGGCGCACCAGTACATTCATGTGGGACTGGTAGGAAGGCGCCAACACGCCATAGCCAAGAATCGCCAGGAAGATCGCAATAAACGAGAACAGTGCCAGCCGGCGCTGCCGGAACAGCACCGCCAGCAGATCGCGCATCGTGGGAGCGATGGCGGGTACGGGCTTGCGAATGATCGTGAGTTCTTCCCCCATGCGGAGTTCTCCGGCCCGGTGGCCTGCTATCTACTTTTCCTGGTATCGGGCAGCGGCTGAATCCGCTTGAGGGCACGGTAAGCCCGAGAGGCTTGCAATTCGGTCTTCGAGAGGTGTTGCTTTCCGCGCCTCTTCTTTAAAATTGGGTTGGGTTTACGTATGTGCTGAGACTGGAAGTCGGCAGGAAGCGCCGGATCTTCGAAATCGTGTTCTGCGGAACGTACAACAAGTCTCCCGCCCGCAGATGGAAATCCTCAGCCAGGTTACGCGTTCTTCAACATCTGTTTTACGTTCAGGATTCGGGCCTCGGTCCGTTCCCCGGAAATCCGCCGGAACAGTACCACCTGGGAGTGCTTGGCCTGTTCGGTAAATCCTCCGGCCAGGGCCACACCTTCGGTTACGGTAGCGTCGCCGCGCAATTCGTACTTTCCCGGATGGGCCACAGCCCCGGTGGCGATGAAATACGGCTTCTCGAAATCCTTTAGCGTGACCGTGACCTCCGGATCGTGCAGGGTCGTGGCATAAGCCTGGCCGACGGCGCTGCGCAATTCGGCCACGGTAAGGCCCTCCGCATACAGTTCATCCATATCCCGAAGGGCGATGAAGCCGTCCGGCTGCACGCTGAGGGTCTGGTCGAACTCGGAGGCGAAATTGAATTTGATCTCGATCACGTCGCTTCTTCGTATCCGGTAGGGCGGACGGCGGTTCCCCATCTCGTCTGGACTCGATGCACCGTCCGCTATTCCGGATTTCGTGGCCTCCGCCGCCCCCTGGCTGGTGCTTGTCACTCTCGTCTGCTCCTGAGCCACGGCGGCCATCGAACCTGCCTGTACGGCAAAAGCAGCAAGCACAACCACCGTACAGATCAGAACTCGTTTCATCTTCTCTGTTCTCTGCGTTTCCGCCGCCCCGAGGCGCGGCAACTTTGATATCAGCAAATTATCCCGGTGGACAAAGAGCGACAAGACATGGGAAGTGTTGTCCACAAAGGTAGGCATCTGGCGGCGATGCTCTCAAAAATGTAGCGCCGGCATCTTGCCGGCTGTCCCGAGGGCGTCCCGCCCTCGGCGGTGTGAGGGCGGGACGCCCTCACGACAGCCGCCGGGACGGCGGCGCTACAAACCCCAGGGTCTTTGTTCCCGTCCTCTTTGGTAGTACCCACAAAAGTGGACTGGCGAACTGGACAGGCCCCTGCCGGCGGAGTGGCGAGCGGCTGGCCTGGGCTCTATCTGTATGGAATGCATGGAGTTATGGTCCCGGATTGGAGACGGCGCTGGGCTGTAGCCGAGTTCCGTCCGGCTTGTCCACAGGTCATCCGACCATCTGCAATGTTGAGATGTCACAGAACCTCTCCCGGGCAATCCTGTAGGCTGGCACCAATTTGTACGGGACCTGTTTGTACGGGACCTGGATTGGACCGGAGGAACAAACTGCGCGCCGAAAGGATTTGTGACATCAATATCAGTTGGAAGCTCGACTCCGATTGGAGTGCTGGTCGCCGACTCTAATCAGATGCAATGCCAGCTTCTGGTCAGCGCCCTTCGCCGCCGTCCCGAGCTTCAGGTCACTTCCTGCATTCTTGATCCGGACGTCATCCTGCACACGATCGACTCGATGCCGGTAGAAGTTGCCGTGCTTAATGCGGACAGCCCCCGAGACGGATGGCCGGACATGACGGTCATACGCCGGATGCACCTGGCGCACCCCGAAGTGGCAAAAATCATTCTGCTCGACACCTACGATCGCGAGGTCGTGGTCAATGCGTTTCGCTCCGGGGCCCGCGGCCTGTTTTGTTTTTCCCAATACCCTTTTCGATTGCTCTGCAAATGTATCCAGTGCGTGCATCAGGGACAGGTGTGGGCCAACACTGAACAGATGCAATACCTGGTCGAGGCGCTGAGCCAGGTGCCTTCGCTGCACATGGTCAATTCGCGAGGCATCCGCCTGCTGACTCCACGCGAAGAACAGGTGGTGGCCCTGGTGGCGGACGGCCTGAGCAACCGCGAGGTGGCGCGTGAACTCTGTCTCAGCGAGCACACCATCAAGAAGTATCTGTTCCGCATCTTCGACAAGCTGGGGATATCGAGCCGCGTGGAACTGGTGCTGTACGCGCTCAGTCACGGGGGACCGCGTCAGGCGGAGTGGGTGGCCGGAACCAGCGCATGACGAAGTGCAAATCTCAGGCAGTCACCGGGTCTCGGGCATCTTCTTGCAGACGATGACGGTGTGCCCGGTCTTGGAGTCGATGCGCGTAGTCACCGGCACGCAGCGGCATGACACCGTATTGGCGTTCTCCCGCTTGGTCACAACACAGTGTTCAATGACCTCCGCAGTGGGCGGCGGCATCTGGCTGCGCACCGGCGCGGGCGGTGGCGGTTGGGCCGGCGCGACCGTCTTCTTCTTGGCGGAGCAGCCAATCAGGAACACCAGCAGGATGAGCCAGAGGGTTCTCATGAATCAATAGCAGTCCGATTGGCCCACTATAAAGCACCACCCATCCCGTGGATATACACTCCAGGGTGCCCCGTCCAAGCTCTGCTTGGACGGGGATTTTCGTTTGGACACACTCTTTCAGCCGAGAGCACTGGGATTTCCTCTGACTGTGAATTGCGTCATCCACAAAAATCCCCGCCCAAGCGGAGCTTGGACGGGGCACCCTTGGGTGTTCGAGAGAAGCAGGCCTTACATCAGTGCGTACAGGAAGCCGTCCGTGCTGCCCACGAAGATCACGTTTTCTACCACCACTGGGGAGGACAGGATGGCGCCCACGCTCATCATCTTCTGGACGCCGACTACCATGCTGTCGTAGAAATTGTCGGCGAATGCGGCTTCGTATTTGGGAGTTCCGTCCGGCTTGGTCAGCGCCGGGCCATTCTGCCGCGAAGCGTCGGTCTCAAATGTCCAGGCGGGCTTCTGGCTGGCGAGATCTATGGCGATCAGCTTCCCCTGGTGCGAGCCGATGTACAGCATGCCGCCCGCAAGGGCCGGCGAAGAGAACAGCGGCCAGCCGCCGAACTTCAGAGAGAAGATTGCGGTCCCTGCCCTGGCATCCAGGGCATAGACCGTACCAGTATCTGACGTGGCAAAGTACACCTTGCCATCCTGCACCGCCGGTGAGGTGATGACCCACGAGCCTTTGTTGTTAAAGGCCCACTTCTTCTCGCCCGTATGGGCATCGAGCGCATAGAGGTTCGAATCGCGGCAGCCAAAGTACACGACGCCATCCATGACCGCGGCGGAGGATTGAATGCCGACCTGGTTGTAAATGTTGTGGTCTTCGCCGGTCTTGAAGCGCCATTTCTCTTTTCCGCTGGCGGCATCAAGAGCGTAGAAGTAGCTGTCCCAACTGCCTATGAACAAAGTTCCATCAGAGATTGCCGGAGACGCGTGGACGACATCGCCGGTGTGAAATTTCCACTTCAGCGTTCCGCTTGCCGCATCCAGGGCATAGACGTTTCCGTCACCGCTTCCGAAATACACCGCCCCTCCCCACAACGCGGGAGACGATAAATAAAAATCGAAGGGATCGGGCATGGTCTCCGCGGCAGGTTCAGATCCGTGCAGGTGTTTGCCCGCGAACCGCCTTTCACCCTCGGTCTGAAATTTCCATTTCAGTTTCCCAGTGGCGGCATCGACCGCGTAAAACCTGCCGCTATAGCTGCCGAAATATACGACTCCATTCTCGACCGCGGGCGACGACGTCACCCGCACTCCGGTAGGCAGCTTCCATTTTTGTGTACCGGATGCGAGATCAACCGCGTACAGGTTCCCGTCTGTACTCCCCACGAAGGCCACCCCATCGGCCACTGCAGGCGACGAGATCACCTGGCCGTCAGTGTGAAACTTCCATTTGACCTGTCTGAACCTGGGGATGCCCTGCGCCTTATAGACGCCGCTGCGGGCCAGGTCCCCGCGGAACATGGCAGCGTCCTGGCCGAAGGACGACAGACAGAGCACCAGCGTGGTGAGCAGAGAACGGCGAGCGATTTTCATGCGGAATAGACGCGGGAACCTGGATAAGGTCACTATTACAGGTTGCGTGGGGACAGGCCCCTCGGATGTCCGGTGAGCGGAGCTCGACTTGCTTCGGAAGCAACGGCGAGGCTTCGCCCCACCGGACAGCCGAGGGGCGGCTGTCCCCACGCAACCTGTAAAGAAAAAAGGGAAGCCGAAGCTTCCCTGTTGATCCGTGAAAGACCCGCCCAAGACCCACTAGACTAGAGCGCGGCGCACACCGACTTTACCTCGGTGTACAGCTCCAGGACATCGTGGCCCATCTCGCGGCCCCAGCCCGATTGCTTGTAGCCGCCAAAGGGCAGGGCGGCGTCGAACACGTTATAGCAGTTGATCCACACCGTGCCGGCGCGCAGTTGCGAGGCCAGGCGATGTGCCTTTCCGATATCGCGAGTCCAGATGCCTGCCGCCAGCCCGTACACGGTGTTGTTGGCCTGCTTGAGGACGTCGTCGTAGTCGGTGAAAGGAATTGCCGAAACTACCGGACCGAAAATTTCCTCGCGCACCACTTTCATGTTTTCGTTGGTATCGACCAGCACGGTGGGTTGGACAAAATATCCCTTGTCGCCGTGCCGCCCGCCGCCAACCACGGCCTTGGCACCTTCGGAGCGTCCCGATTCGAGGAAGCCGCAAACCCGGTTGAGCTGCTCTTCCGAAACCAGCGGCCCCATATCGCTGGCCTCCTCCCATCCCGGACCGACTTTGATCTTCTGCGCCTTCGCCGACACGCCTTCGACCACCTGGTCGAAGATGCTCTTCTCCACATACAGCCGGGAGCCGGCACAGCAGCATTGTCCGTGATTAAAGAAGATGGCGCTGGCCGAGCCTGAGATCGCCGTCTTCAAGTCTCCATCGTTGAAGACCACGTTGGGAGATTTGCCGCCCAACTCCAGCGACACTTTCTTCAAATTGCCGGCCGCTGCCTGAAGAATGAGTTTGCCGACTTCCGTGGAACCGGTGAAGGCGACTTTGTCCACATCCGGATGTGCGGCCAGGGCAGCACCGGCAGTTTCGCCATAGCCCGGGACGATGTTCACAACTCCGTCGGGGATTCCGGCCTCTTGAACCAGTTCGCCCAGGCGTAGGCAGGAAAGCGGCGTCTGCTCCGCCGGCTTGATCACCACGCAGCATCCCGTAGCCAGTGCCGGTCCCAGTTTCCAGGCCGCCATCAGCAAGGGGAAATTCCACGGAATGATCTGGCCCACCACGCCCACCGGCTGGCGCAGAGTGTAAGCCAGGAATTTGGTGCCGGCGGAAATGGGAATGGTGTTGCCTTCAATCTTGGTCGCCCAACCTGCCATGTAGCGGAACAGGTCCACGGCCAGGGGCACGTCCGCCACCCGCGCGACTTTCAGAGGCTTGCCATTGTCCAGCATTTCCAGTTCGGCGAATTCTTCCAGGTTTTGCTCCAGCAAATCGCCCAGCTTCCAGATCAGGCGTCCACGCTCGGAGGGCGTCATCTTTGACCAGGGGCCGGTTTCGAAGGCGGCGCGAGCTGCCTTAACGGCGCGGTCGATGTCCTCACGATCTCCCTCGGCTATGCGAGCCAGGACCTCTCCCGTGGCCGGGTTGTATGTGGGGAAGGTCTTGCCGGAGGCGGCTTCCACCCACTGTCCGTTTATCAGCATCTTGCGGGTCTTGGAGATATAACTTGTGACTTTGTCGTCCATTTGAACGCTGGATAGTACGGTTGCCATAAATTCCCTCCTCTAGTTGCGAATTCTTACAATGGCGTGCGTCGAAGTGCCGCCCCGCATGGGCGATAGCAGAGTGCCTCTCACTTTATCGATAAAGGGCCGATTCCGGACATCCTGACACAACACAGCGCCTACACCCGGCCAATCCACCGGCGCAATCACCGCCGATTGTAGCTCATTCCTGTGTAACCGTGGTGGTGCATCGGTTTTGCATTGGGCAAAACTCTGACTACAATGGGCTTTCGCTTCGGGGTGAAATGAAGAAACTCGACTACCGCTCGCGCCGTTGGACAGTGATCGCCTCCGGGCTGCTGTGCGGGGCGCTGGCCATGGTCGTGCTGTTTACCAACCGCGGCGCATTCTTCAGCCCGCTGGCGGTGGTGGTAATGGGCGCCGTCGGACTGGCTGCCGTCCTGCTGCAGCTCCGCCTGCAGAATAAGGAACAGGCGCAATCCTCCAGTTCGCCCGCCTGGCTGAATGTCCTGGGCATTCTTTTCGCCCTGGCGGCGTTCTTTGTGGACCTGTTCCACATCAATTCGCAGGTCACGGAGGCCCTGGCGCTGGGAGCGGTGGCCAGCTTCGGCGTCAGCGGGGTAATTATTCTGCGCAGTTTCCGCAAGGGCGCCACTTCCAAATGAGCCTGGTCAAATGATTTCGGGCGCGCCCATTCTGCTTCCCGACCAGTTCAACGCCGCTACCTACTTCATCGATCGCCATATTCCGGAAGGCCGGGGAGAAAAAATTGCCATTGAGGCGGGAGAGGCCCGCGTCAGCTATCGTCAGCTTGGGGAGAGCGTAAACCGCTTCGGAAACGCACTGCGCCAGCTCGGCGTGCGGATCGAGGAACGTGTTCTCCTTCTGCTGCTCGACACTCCCGAGTTCGCGTTCAGTTTTTTCGGAGCAATCAAGATTGGGGCCGTCCCCGTCCCAGTCAATACTCTGCTCAAGACATCGGACTATCACTACATCCTGAACAATTCGCGGGCGCGGGTGGCAGTGGTCAGCGAAGCCCTTTATCCCCAGCTGCAGGGATGGGAGAAGCTGCGCTATCTGCAGCACGTCATCGTCGTGGGCGCGGCGCCGTCCGCCACGACGGACAAAGATACCCAGAGTTTCGCTGACCTGATCGAAAAGCACTCGCCCCAGCTCGATGCCGAGCCCACCAGCAAAGACGATGCCGCGTTCTGGCTCTACTCGTCCGGTTCGACCGGATTTCCCAAAGCCTGCGTCCACCTGCAGCACGACATGGTGGTCTGCGCCGAACGCTATGCCCGGGGCATTCTCGCCATGACCGAATCCGACCGCTGCTTCAGCGTGGCCAAACTCTTCTTCGCTTATGGCCTGGGCAATGCGCTGTATTTCCCGCTGGCCGTAGGTGCTACCAGCATCCTGTGGCCGGGACCGCCCAGGCCGCAGCACGTATTCGAAATCATCGAGCGCCACCGGCCAACACTATTTTTCTCGGTGCCGTCAAACTACGCGGCGCTGCTCGCCCACAGGAAAGACCACGTAGGGACGGACGCCCTCGTCCGTCCTGGCGCGCCAAGCGCGCCCGATTTTGATCTTTCTTCAATCCGCTACGGCGTCTCCGCCGGAGAAGCCCTGCCCGCGGCCCTGTTCCATCGCTTCAAAGAGCGCTTCGGCGTGGAGATTCTCGACGCCATCGGCTCCACCGAAGTCCTGCACATGTTCATCGCCAACCGCCCGGGCGCGGTCCGCCCCGGCTCCAGCGGCCAGATCATCCCCGGCTACGAGGCGAAGATTGTGGACGAAAACGACGAACCTGCAAAGCCGGGAGATATCGGCAACCTGCTGATCCACTCCGATTCCACCTGCTCCCACTACTGGAACCAGCACGAGAAATCCAAGAGCACCATCGCAGGCCACTGGATTCGCACCGGCGACAAGTATTACCAGGACGCTGACGGATATTTCTGGTACGCCGGACGCTCCGACGACATGCTGAAATGCAGCGGCGTGTGGGTCAGCCCCATCGAAATCGAAGCCGTGCTGATCGAACACCCCGCCGTCCAGGAAGCGGCGATTGTTGGCCGCGAAGACGACGATGAACTGCTGAAGCCGGCGGCCTACGTGCTTTTGAAAAATGGCACGACCGGCACGGCCGAACTCGCCCGCGAACTGCAGGAATTCGTACTCAGCCGCCTGCCCGTGTTCAAGCGCCCGCGCTGGGTGGAATTCGTGGACGAGCTGCCTAAAACTGCGACCGGCAAGTTGCAGAGATATAAACTGCGGGCACTCGGGAAGTGAGGGTCAAAAGCTGAGAGTCCCGTTCCGGACTTTTTCCCAGAGCTCTTCAGAGAGTGGGCTTGCTTCCGATCGCCTGGCCCTACCGCGCAGCGAAGCTTCGCGATGTCGATGTGCGGCTGGATCCTTCACCATTCCGTCGGGTTGCGGGGCATGCGCGGTCTGCAACACAGAATGGATACTTTCCAATAGGCAGCGCGGTCCATCGGACTTTGCCACCACCACGTCCACCGACTTCAAGGTTCCCACGGGCAATTCCATAGGGTCAGCAATCATGACGATTGGCAGGTGCGGCCTGACCTGCTTGACGACATCCGCCACTACCGCACCATTAAGCAGGCCCAGGTAATACTCAATTACGAGCGCATCCACTGGGTTCAGCATCAGGATTCGCAAACCGTCGCTACCATTGGAGGCGCTGATCAAGCCGTATCCCTTTTCCCTTAGCAGGCTCAATTGGCTTGGATCGCGGTGAATACACAGCAGTGTGCCGGTAACAGGCATACTCTGTTTGTATAAAGCAGAACAACTTCACCATACTGTTCACAATTGCTCATAACGAACAAAAGCTTCAGGCCTGCATTCTAATTGGTCCTTTTACTTCTTCACCTGGATCCCCAACTCCTTCAGCTGTGCCTCGCTCACCGGGGTAGGCGCATCGACCATCAGATCGACTGCCCGGGCCGTCTTGGGAAATGGAATCACCTCACGCAGGCTGTCCGCTCCGGCCAGGATCATCACAATGCGATCCAGTCCCAGCGCAATGCCGCCGTGCGGGGGCGTGCCGTACTCCAGCGCCTCCAGGAAGAACCCGAAGCGCGAGTGCGCCTCTTCTTCCGTCATTCCGAGAGCGCGGAATATTTTGCTCTGAATATCCTGGCGATGAATGCGGATCGAGCCTGAGCCCAATTCGGTGCCGTTCAACACTACGTCATAGGCCAGCGCCCGAATCTCACCCAAGGCCGACTTGGGATCACTGGTGGTATCGAAGCTGGTTTCGAGCTTGGCCATGTCTTCATCGTGCAGTGAAGTGAAGGGATGATGGGCCGCATTCCAGCGACCGGATTCGCGGTCCCACTCGAACATGGGGAAGTCGGTGACCCACAAGAATCGATAATCTTTTGCAGGATCGCCGGTCTTGGCAAAAGCCCCATGCTTGACCGCATACTTTTGGGCGAGGTCGAGCCGGAGTTGGCCGCAGGTCTGATAGAACTGGTTCACGCTCTGCTTCGACTCCGCCTTGCGCACCGCCAGCACCCACAAATCTCCTGCCTCAACCCCAGCGGCTTTGAGCACCGGCTCCAGCGAATTGGGATAGTCGCGGGCAAAACGATTGGGATCGCTCATCAAACTGACGTATGACGTTCCCTGCGCATGCGCGAAGGCCCCGTAGGTGCCGATGGTCCGGCGTTCGGTTCCGGAAATTTCACCCGCCTTCGGAATCCGGATGAGCAGAGAAGTAAAATCCGGGCTGACCTTGAAGGCGGCCGCGAATTTCTCCACCTCCTCGGGCGTGAATGCGGAGCGCACGTCCGCCATCGCCGGCAGCCGCATGTCCGGCTTGTCACTGCCGTAAAGGCGCATGGCCTGGTCATAACTCATGCGCGGAAACGGCGTCTTGATCTCATGTCCGGCAGCTTTGAACGCGGCGGTCAGAAAGCCTTCGACCACCTCCCACACCCGCTCCGGCTGGGGATACGACATCTCCAGATCGATCTGGGTAAACTCCGGCTGGCGGTCGGCGCGCAGGTCTTCGTCGCGGAAGCAGCGCACAATCTGGAAGTACTTGTC
The DNA here is from genome assembly GCA_963699935.1 of Terriglobia bacterium. Taxonomy (GTDB): domain Bacteria; phylum Acidobacteriota; class Terriglobia; order Terriglobales; family Acidobacteriaceae; genus JAIQFF01. The sequence continues at coordinate 35,224 of CAVOVU010000001.1, read as the reverse complement.
GAAGCCGGAGATCATGAGGATCTGCTTGAACATTTGCGGCGACTGCGGCAGCGCATAGAAACTGCCGGGCTGCACCCGGCTGGGAACCAGGTAATCGCGCGCACCCTCCGGTGTCGAGCGGGTCATGAAAGGGGTTTCAATCTCGAAAAATCCCTGCGCGGAAAGATAGTCGCGAATGGCCAGCGCAACTTTATGCCGCAGCTCGATGTTGAATTGCATGGCATCGCGGCGCAAATCGATGTAGCGATACTTGAGGCGCATTTCCTCGTTCGGCAGCACAGTTTCGCTGGGCAGGAACGGCGGCTGCTTCGACTCGTTGAGGATGCGCAATTCTTCCGCGATCAGTTCCACCTCGCCGGTGGCGATGTTCCTGTTGACCGTGTCGGGGACGCGCTGCTTGGCCGTGCCTACGACGGCGATGACGTACTCATTGCGCAAGGCTTCCGCTTTCTGGTGAATGGCCGGGTCGCGCTCCTTGTTGAACACCACCTGGGTGACACCGCTGCGGTCGCGAATATCAATAAAGATCAGGTTGCCCAGATCGCGCCGCCGGTTGACCCATCCCATGAGTACTGCTTTTTTGCCGGAATCAGCCGGACGCAAGGCGCCGCACATATGGGTCCGCCGTAGATCGCCAAGAAAATCGAGCAAGTTGTGCCCTTCAGTAAAGAATGGAGTTGTAAGCCGAATGAAAGATTATAAATGTAGGCGCGAGCGTCCCGCTCGTGCAGGGCTACCAGAGACCTATCCCTCGGGTTGTTGTTCAGTCAATCGGCCGCGCCGCCGTGGCCTGCTGGAACCGCAGCCGCCACTGGTCATTCTGCTTCACCCAAAGATCGGAGAGGTGCTGATAGCGCGGCGCCATGCCGGGAGCATCGCCCTCGGGCATGTGAATGATGCAGTCGTAGGTCACCACCGCGACCTGATCGTTGACCGGCAACACTCGCAGGTTGTAGGTGTAATAATCCTGCAACTCACCGCCACGCGCGCTCTCCACGATTTCCTCTTTGTCATGCAGCTTGCCTTCACTGCCGACGAAGACAAAGTCATCTGTCAACGTTCGTTTCAGGAAGTCCACGTTCCTGCTCTTTTGGGCTTCGGGGACCGCGTTAGTGTTCGAAATCAGCGTCTGCTCCAGCGGGCTGAGAGGTTTGGACGTGCTCCCCGGACCCTGCGCAAATCCAGCCGGAGAGAAAGAAAAGCAGAGCAGGCAGGCGATCAAAGCTGAGTTTCTCATAATCCTCCCGTTAGCAAAACGTCTCCGCAACTTCGGTAGTGCCAGCTCCCATCCCGGCGTCATCCTGAGGGACTTCAGTCCCGAAGGAACTGGCGTGCACAGCGGCGCTGGCCCAAGCCGCGCACGTGCTTCACGCCAGATGCTTCGCAAGCTCAGCATGACGCCTGAATAAAGACAGGCCTTTCATTGATCCGACTTCCGCTACTTCGCCTGGATCTTTCCTGCCAGTTCGGCGCGCGGCACTGAAATCTGTTCGCCGGTTGCCAGATTCTTGAGTGCGAACGAACCGGCCTTGACTTCATTTTCGCCCACGATCAGGGCAAAACGCGCGCCCAGCTTGTCGGCGGTTTCGAACGATTTTTTCAGCCGGAAATTCTCGTCCCCCAATTCAGCCACCAGGTCGTGACGGCGCAGCTCGCGCGCCAGGCGCGCCCCTTCGCGGTCCATGCCGGCGCCCAGAGGCGCAATGTAAACATCGGGCTTGCGCTGCACCGCCTCGGCCGATTCCTGCAACGCCAGCACCAGGCGGTCTTCGCCAATGGCAAAACCGATTCCGGGAGCGCTGGGGCCGCCAAGCGATTCCGAAAGCCCATCGTAGCGCCCGCCGCCGAGGATCGCGTTCTGCGCCCCGAGTGCGCCGTGCGTGAACTCAAAGGCTGTCCGGGTGTAGTAGTCGAGGCCGCGCACCAGCCGATCGTTTTCCTGGAACTCGACCCCGACGGCATTCAGAATGCTTTTGACTTGCTCGAAATGCTTGCGGCAACCGTCATCGAGAAACGCGCTGATGCGCGGCAGGGTCTCGATGATGGGCTGGTCCTCGGGAACTTTGCAATCGAACACGCGCAATGGATTGGTGACGGCGCGGCGCTTGCAATCCTCGCACATGCCACCCACGACCGGCTCCAGCGCCTTGCGCAGGGCCTCGTTGTAGGCCGCGCGGTCATTCGCGCATCCCACTGAATTCAGTTGCAACGTCCAGTCCCGGATGCCAAGCCGGTCGAGCAGAGTGGCCAGCAACTCCAGCACTTCAGCATCGCGTGCCGGAGACTCGCTGCCCGCGCTGGCCGGCCCGATGACCTCCGCCCCAATCTGATAGAACTGGCGATAGCGTCCTTTCTGCGGCCGTTCCCGCCGAAACTGCGGACCGATGTAGTAGAGCTTGTTCAGCCCGCGATCCCAAAGTTTGTGCTCGATGTACGCACGCACCACGCTGGCGGTGTTTTCGGGACGCAGGGTAAGCGACTGGCCTTTGTCACTCTGGGCCCTCCCGCGATCTTCCCAGGTGTACATCTCCTTCGCGACCACATCCGTTTCCTCACCCACGCCGCGGGCAAAGAGTTCGGTCGATTCGAAAATCGGCGTGCGTATTTCGTGAAAGTTGTAGGCGCGGAAAACGTCGCGCACCGCGGCCTCGACAAAATTCCACAAGGCCGTCTCCGGCGGCAGAAGGTCGCGGGTTCCTCTAACTGCTTTGATCATGAAAGTCGCTTCTCTCTAACCCATCCTCGTGCTTCAGGAGCATGGGATCTCAGCTCTCAGTTTCAAGTTCCCGGTTCTCAGACTGGAAAGAATACCTTAAACCTGCATCAGACGATTCATGCCGCGAAGTCTTCATCCGGCGGCACTGGCATGGGCGGCGGCACACGGTCAGTCACTTCGGCGAGGACTGCAAGCTTTTCCGCGAGAGCGCGGGTCAGAGACCCGGGCTGATAACGCCAGCGGAAATTTCCCTCGGAGACGCTGGGAGTATTAAGGCGGGCTTCGCTGCCCAGTCCCAGCACATCCTGCAGCGGAACCACGGCCAGACTGGCGACTGACTCCTGCGCCAGGCGGATGAAAGCCCAGTGAATGCCGTCTTCGCAGGGTCCGACATACGATTGGATCGCGCGCCGCTCGCTCTCCGATACGCCTGACTTCCACCAGCCCAGCGTGGTGTCATTGTCGTGAGTGCCGGTATAGACGACGCGATCGGAGGTGAGGCGATGCGGCAGATACACATGGGCGCCGGCATCCGCGAAACCAAACTGCAACACGGATGTTCCGGGAATATGGTGACGCTCCCGCAGCGCGTGCACTTCGGGGGTGATGTGGCCCAGGTCTTCGGCAAAAAAGGGCAGCCCGCCCAGCGCGTCACGAAGCTTGTTGAACAGCTCGTCCTTGGGGCCATCCACCCAGCGGCCCTTTACCGCGGTAGTTTCGGCGGCGGGAATCTCCCAGAACTGCTCGAAGCCGCGGAAGTGATCGAGACGGATGTAGTCGCACGTCTGAGTGCTCCAGCGTAGCCGGTCGATCCACCAGTCGTAGCCTCGCTTCCGGATCGCGTCCCAGTCATAAAGAGGAGTGCCCCAGCGCTGGCCGGTGGCGCTGAAGGCGTCAGGCGGCACGCCGGAAACAGCCTCCGGCTCGAGGTCTTCCTTGCGCAGGCGGAAAAGATCGCAGTGCGCCCACACGTCAGCGCTGTCATAAGCCACAAAGATGGCAATATCCCCCACCACCCGGATGGAACGTTGGACGCAGTAACGCCGCAGGGCATGCCACTGCTCGTAAAAGAAAAACTGAATCACCCGGCGGAGGTCCATTTCGGCGTTCAGATCCTTGCGGGCCGCGGACAAGGCTGCAACCTCGCGGCGGGCCAGGGAACGCGGCCACTCCTTCCAGCATCGCCGGTGGTTGCGTTCGCGCAGCACATCGAACAGGACAAAGTCTTCCAGCCACCAGGCATTCCCGGCACAAAAGCGCTCAAAGCGGGTGCGGGCGCTGTCCCCGGCGTTCTTCAGGAAGGCCCGGGCAGCCTCCGTGATCAGCGGCGACTTGCGCTGAAAGACCTCTTCGTAGTCGATTGCGCCAGCTTCGTGCCGAAGGCCGGCCAGTTCTGAGGAACGCAAGCCACCCCCGCTCGGCCAGGCGCTCCAGGCTGATCAGCAAAGGATTGCCGGCAAACGCGGAGGTCGAAGAGTAGGGAGAATTCCCATTGGCCGGCGGCCCCAGCGGCAGCACTTGCCACAGGCCTTGCCGCGCAGATGCCAGAAAGTCGGCAAACTCGTAGGCGGCGGGACCGAAATCACCAATACCACCGCGCGATGGGAAGGACGTCGGATGCAGCAGGATACCGGTGGCGCGGGGAAATGACGTCATCTGAACTATCCCGATGCTACCAGCAATCGTGGAAGCGGTGGGTGCCCGCGCTTTACTCTCCCTGTTCCCCGCCCTGGGCGCGGGTCAGGCTCTTCATCTCGTCGGCATTGATCTGGATCTTGCCCGATTTTTCCATCTGGGCGCGCAGATTGGTCAGGAACAGGCCGAACATTTCCTGCTGCTTGTTCTGGATCAGCGCGTCGCGGACCTGGTCCTTCTTGGCCTCGAAATCCTGGGCAGTCGGTTCCTGGCGGTCGAGAATTGACAGCACCACGCCGGTGGTGCCGTTGCTGATCGGGCCGCTGATCTCGCCCTTTTTCAGGCTGAACGCCGACCGAGGCGCCGCCCGACATGGAACCAATGTCCGGGACTTGCCCGTCCGGCAGCACGAAGTCGCTCGTCTTAATAGATGCGCCAGCTTCTTTCGCGGCCTTCTTCAAGTCATGTTCGGCCTTGGCGCGATCGGCCAGTTCCTGGGTTTTTTGAGTAAGCAGGGCGGCGACGCGTTCGTTCCGGAATTCGTCTTCCACGCGACTGCGAATCTCCTCGAATGTCGGAGTTGCCGGCGGTTTGATCGCCACTACCTGGAACACGGCGTAGCCCTGCGCGGTCTGAACCTGGTCGGGCGGAGACTTTTCGGCCTGGCCAAACACCGCGCTCATGAACTGCGGCGAACTGCCAATGCCGGGCAGACTGTCGGTGCGGCTCACAAAGTCGGTGTTGATGACGCTAAGGCCCCTGGCAGCGGCCGCTTTGTCCAAGCCCGCGCTGCGCGCCTGCGCCAGCAACGCATTCACCTGATTGGTGGCAGCCTGGGCGGCTTTCTGCTGCTTGATGGCCCCTTCGATCTGATCCTTGACCTCATCCAGCGGCTTCACGTGCGCGGCCTGCTTGTCGTCGAGACGGATGATGTGGAAGCCGTAGCTGCTCTGCACCAGACCGCTGGTCGCACCCTTGGCCAGGGAGAATGCGGTCTGTTCGAATTCCGGCACGGTGCGGCCCCGGCCAATCCAGCCCAGCGAACCGCCATTCTTGCCGCTGCCCGGGTCTTCAGAATATTTTTTGGCCAACTCGGCGAAGTTTCCGCCCGCCTTCAGCTGCTTGAGAATATCTTCCGCCTTCTTGCGCGCCTCCTCCACGCCTTTAGGGTCAACTTTTCCGTCCGGACCCGGCAGTGGAGTCTTGATCAGAATATGGCTTACATTGACTTGCTCGGGCACGCGGTACTCGTCGCGATGCTGGTCGTAGTAGGCCTGCAGATCTTCGTGAGACACGCTCACTCCGGCTTCGATCTTGGCCGTGTCGAGGACCACATACTGGACTTTGCGCTTCTCCGGAATCGAGTTGTTGTAGCTGGCCTTGTTGCGCTCGTAGAAAGCCTTCAGCTCGGCTTCCGTGGGCTTGATCTGTTTTGCCAGATCGTCTTTCCGGAGTACGGCGTAGTCGAACTTGACCTTGGTATTCTGCTTCTCGAACTCCCGGCGGACATCGCTGTCCGTGACCAGCGCGCTGCCCGCGATCAGGTTGCGCAGCTTACCCAGCAGGATATCGTCCTTCGCGCCCTGCTCGAACATGGGAACGCTCAGGTCGGCATTTTGCAGAATGTTCTCGTACTGCTGCTGGCCCACAAATTTTCCGCCCGGAAAGAATGTGGCCGAGTAGCGTCCGTGCTGCAATTCGTCGCGCAATTCTTCATCCGTGACCCGCAAGCCCAGCCGTTCGGCTTCGGCGACCAGGGCCTTGCGGCTGATCAGGTTCTGGGCGGCGCGCTCGGCAAAGTAGGGCAGCAACATGGCGGTCTGCTCGCCGCCGCGGGGAAACTGCTGGCGCAGCATCTGCCGGGCCTCGCGCTGCACCTCGAGCGTGGTCACGGGCTCGCCGGCCACTTTGGCAACTACGCCCTGTCCCGGGCCTCCCAGGCCGATGCTGTCGCCGATGCCGCCCGGGATCAGTGTGATCGCCATGGCGGCGCAAATGACGGTCAGCAAGCCGCCGAGAACAATTTTCTTGATCGGGCCAGGGGTCTGCAGAAATCGAATCATTTTCTTGTCACTCCAAAGTTTGAAAGCGGAAGCTAAATTATAGACTAATGGCGCCCGGATGGAGGACGGCCGTCCCCGCCCGTCCTGCGGGAGTCAAAAAAGACGGGCGAGGACGCCCGTCCTCCACAAAACTGCAGCGGACCACTAAAATCAGCCATTGAAACGTATTAATACTACGTGTTATTAACCTAGAGCCGAATGCGGCATAATGAAGCGCGATCTCAAAAAACCAATTCTTCGGCAAAGGATCTCTTGATGAAGATGAACAAGAGCAGCCTGTTGTGCATTGCGGTCCTGTCTTTCTCCGGCTCTGATGGTTGCGCAGGACTCCAGCCTCCTCATGCCCGACGCGACCCTCTCGCTTCGCGACGGCTGGTCCTTGCAGTCTTCGGGCAAGGTGGACGCCAGGGGCGAGACCCTTTCCACCCCAGCTTTTCGTCCCAAGGATTGGTACGAAGTATCCGTTCCCACTACCGTGGTCGCGGCCCTGGTCAAGCACAAGGTCTATCCCGATCCGTTTTTCGGCACTAATCTGCGAACTTTCCCCGGAGTTACCTATCCCATCGGGGCAAATTTTTCCAACATCCCGATGCAGCCGGACAGCCCTTTCATCATCCCCTGGTGGTTCCGCAAGGAATTCGTGCTGCCCGCGAGCTTCAAGGGTAAGAGCATCTGGCTGAACTTTGGCGGGATCAACTACCGCGCCAACATCTTTCTCAATGGGAAGCAGCTGGCCAAGTCCGAAGACGTAGCCGGCGCCTGGCGGACCTACGAGTTCAACATCACCGACGCCGCGCTGATTGGCAAGGCGAATGTGCTCGCGGTGCAGGTTTTCTCCCCCACCGATACCGACCTGGCCATCACTTTCGTGGACTGGAACCCCGCGCCCCCGGACAAGAACATGGGCCTGTTTCGCGACGTGGACATCACCACCAGTGGGCCCGTGGCGCTGCGTTATCCCGCCGTAGTTTCGAAAGTCGATTCGCCGGCCAACGACAAAGCTCACCTCACGGTCACGGCCCTGCTGAAGAACGCGGCCAACCACGCGGTCAAGGGAACGCTCAACGGCCACATCGAAAAGATCGAATTTTCCCAGGAAGTTGAACTCGGGGCTGGAGAATCGAAAGATGTAACGTTCACCTCCGAGCAATTCCCCCAGCTGAATATCGACCATCCGCGACTGTGGTGGCCGGCGCAGATGGGCAAACCAGAACGCTATAGCCTCAGCCTGGAATTCAATCTCGATGGAAAGATTTCCGACCGGGCGGAAGAAAAGTTTGGCATTCGCGAGGTCAAATCCGAAGTGCTCGCAGCCAACCGGCGGCTGTTTTCCATCAATGGCAAGAACGTCCTGATCCGCGGCGGCGGCTGGTCTCCCGACATGATGCTGCGCGAAGACCCGCAGCGCCTGCGCGACCAGTTCCGTTATGTGCAGGACATGGGATTGAACACCATCCGCCTCGAAGGCAAGCTGGAACCCAAAGAGTTCTTCGATCTGGCTGACGAGCGCGGCATCCTGCTCATCGCCGGCTGGTGCTGCTGCGATCACTGGGAACACTGGGCCAACTGGAAAGCGCAGGATTTCACCATCGCGGAACAGTCGTTGCGCGACCAGATGTACCGCCTGCGCGGCCATCCCAGCCTGATCGCGTGGCTGAACGGCAGCGACAACCCGCCTCCGCCCGACGTTGAACAAACCTACCTTAAAGTTGAGAAAGAACTGCTGTGGACGAATCCGGTGGTGTCGTCCGCCACGGCCAAACTTGCAGGCTTCTCCGGCGAGAGTGGTGTAAAGATGTCGGGGCCGTATGAATACGTCGCGCCCTCCTATTGGCAGACGGACAGTGTCGATTCAACTCATCCCCAGCAGTGCAACCAGGGCGGCTGCGGCGGCGCCTACGGCTTCAACACCGAAACCAGCATGGGCCCGGCGGTGCCTCCCATTGAAAGCATTCGCGCCATGGTGGGTAAAGATCATCTCTGGCCCATCGACAATGTCTGGGACTACCACGCCGGCGGCGGGGCCTTCAAGGATCTCCACGTTTTCAGCGACGCTTTGAATGCCCGCTTCGGTCCATCGACCAGCGCCGAGGACTACGCCCTGAAATCGCAACTGCAGACTTACGAAGGCGTGCGCGCCATGTACGAGGCTTACAGCCGCAACAAGTACACCTCAACCGGCGTGATCCAGTGGATGCTGAACAACGCCTGGCCCTCGATGATCTGGCACCTTTATGACTTCTACCTGCGCCCGGGCGGCGGCTATTTCGGCGCCAAGCGGGCCATGGAGTCATTGCATCCGGTGTATGGCTACGACGACCACTCAGTCTGGTTAGTCAGCAGCCAGTATGTGGACGCCACGGGCCTGAAGCTCACTGCCAAAGTCCTTAACCTGGATATGACCGAGAAGTTTTCCAAAGAGGTCTCGCTTGACGCCGCCGCCGACAGCACCAGCAAGGTCCTGACCCTGCCCAACATTGACGGCCTCAGCCCCACGTACTTCCTGGTTCTTCGGCTGCAGGATTCTTCCGGCAAACTGGTAGGTTCAAATTTCTACTGGCTCTCGACGAAACCGGAAACCCTGGATTGGGAGAAGTCGAACTGGTACACAACGCCAACCTCGTCCTACGCGGATTACACCGCTTTGTCTCAACTACCCAAAGTGAAACTTACAGTCGCAGAGCACACCGAGCGCAAGGGGGAAGAGGCCATCACTCGGGTCACGCTGGAAAATCCCAGCAAGAGCCTGGCATTCTTTGTGCGTCTGAAAGTAAACAAGGGCAAAGGCGGAGACGAGATTCTTCCCGTGATCTGGCAGGACAACTATATTTCTCTGTTGCCCGGCGAAAAGCGCGAGATCACGGCCAGCTATCGAGCCCAGGAACTGGGAGCGGCCCAGCCGGCGGTAGAGGTGAGCGGCTGGAACGTTGAATAATTGACGGATTGCCGGATTTTCGAATTGTCGAATTGAAAAGCTCGCTGGAACAGCGCTCGTTCGGGTTCAAATTCGACATTTCGTCGATCCGGCAATTCAAATTATCTGGCCCGTCTGAGTGTCGCGAATTCAGCAAGCGCCTTCACTCCTCTTCCGGAGGCACATCGAAATTCACCAGGTTGCTCTGGAAGCCTCGCGTCTTCCACGCTCCGTAGGCGATCCCGGCGACCATCCAGATCGATCCCGCGATCAGCGCCAGGTTTGACAGGTGTATCCAGATGAACAGACAGATGGCGAAGCCCAGTATCGGCGGAAGCAGTTGCCCCAGCGAGCGGTCCGCGCCGCGGATGTAGTAGTGAGTCAGCGCCGCCAGGTTGACCCCCATGAAAGCGATAAGGGCGCCGAAGTTGAGCAACTGCGCTCCATTGTCGTAGGTGATGAGGAACGCGCCCAGCAACGCAATCACGCCAACGAAGATCACGTTGTTCGCCGGAATCCGGGTCCGGGGATGGATGGCGCCAAAGAATTTCTTAGGAATGGCATTACTGCGTCCCATGCCGTAAAGCAAGCGCGCCGCTCCCAGTTGCGATCCCATGCCCGAGCCAACCGTCGCAATCAGCAGCGTGATGCTGATGGCCTTGGTCATCAGATGGCCTCCGGCGATTGCAGCCACGTGGCTGAATGCATTCTCCACTTCGGCGGCGGAGAACATGTACTGGGAGCTGAGCAACTGCGCGCCATAGACTTCAGCCGCCGCCAGAAACCCTGTAATCACGCAGACCAGCACGGTCGCCAGAAAAATGTTCCGCTTTGGATTGTCCACCTCTTCCGACAGAGTTGAAATGCCATCGAACCCTATATAGGTAAGGACCGCCACCGAGGTGCCGTGAAATACCCGGTTGATGGTAAAAGTTTCCGGATTGTAAAACGGCCGCAGGAAGTACGCCTCGGGATATTGCGGCAGATGGAAAATGTAGCGGATGGTGTACCAGAAGAACGCCAGAATCACCGCACCCATAATAGCGCACAGGGTTTGATTGATCCGGGCGGAAGTCTTGACCCCGCGCAGGTTCAACCCGGTAAACAAACAGGCAAATATGACCGGCCACAGCAGGCCAGGATACGGAATCTGATAGCGGGTCCCGGTCAGCAGATCGGCCATCGCCTTGGAGCACCAGATGGTGCAGATCAGGGGATTGAGCATGTAGTCCATGGTCATGCTCCAGCCGGTGACGTAACCCAGCGAGGGATGGATCTCGCGGCCCACATAGGTGTAAGCCGAACCCGCGCTGGGATAGACACGCGCCATGCGCCCGTAGCTCATGGCGGTGAACACCATGGCAATCATGGCGATCAGAATGGACGTCACCACATGTCCGCCCCCAGCATTGCTGAACACTCCGTAGGCCGGCATGGGCGCGGTGGGCTGGATGACGATAATTCCGTAGAGAATCAGGTCCCAAAGGGTGAGCGTTCGCCGAAGGCGCAGTCCGGAAGAGGCAGCAGTACTGTCAGGAGTGGTTGCCATTCCCGCGTATTGGATTATGGGGAGGCAGGCAATGTCAACGATTAAAACGATTCCGCACTGAAGATCGTGTCATCCTGAGCGGAGACAGTTCATTCGCTTGCGAATGAACTGGCGGAGTCGAAGGACCCCTATAGCCCAGAATGATGCTGCATTGAGGGATTTTTGCTGCGAATCCGCACGTCCAATGTTCATTCCGCTGATAGGGGTCCTTCGACTGCGTAGCTGCTTCGCTTCGCGACGAAGCTACTCCGCTCAGGATGACAAAATGAGCTCAGCGCGGATAGTCGAAGCGGTATCCCTTGGGCTCGTTGCCTGAGAGATGGCGCGTGTTGTAATCCAGAAGGTAATCTACGTGCGCATCGTCCAGCGGGAACGATCGGCCCCTGGGATAAGGATACGTGCCCATGGTGCGGAAGGGCAGCGGATGCACGGTATTGGCATCGGCGGCGTAGAAATCCATGTCCTTTTCGTAGCCGTTGGCCACGAAGAAGTAATCCCGCACCCAACCTTTGGGTAAGGCCGGAAGCTTGGCGGGATCGAAGTCGAGAACCACTTCATCGCCTGATCCGAAGACTGCCAGGCGGTCGTCGTATCCAGTAAGCAGAGGGCGCACGTCGCCGTAGCGGGTGTAGGCGCCCGCCGGCCGCGTGTAAGGCCCGGTGGGACTGGTCTTCTCATACACGTACAAGACGTTGCCGGGGGGCTGGTTTTCTATCTTTAGGGGAAAGCCGTGGAAGCGCAGATCGGCGTGCGCCAGCGGCACCGGAGTCAGGCGGGCACTGCCGTTCTGTTCGGCGCGATTGATCAGGATGTTGTCCCAGTAAATTTGCAGGTTGGTGGTGATGCGGATGCGCTGCGTTCCCTGCGGCAGCTTGCCGGTCAGATCGGCGGTCATGGTGCGCGGGCCGCCGGCGGGAAAACCCATGTCGTCGATAACGCGGACCCATTTTCCGCTCGGCGTCCTGCGCCTCGACGTAAGGCGCGACTGGCTCGATCCCGGACTGATACGCGGCAAACATGCTGGTGGCGGAGAAATATTCGACTTCACCGTGCATCATCAGCCAAAGCGGGCCGCCGCGATAGGCTTGGCCCAGATCAAGCTCGAGCGTATGCGGCTTGGTGAAACCCTGGAACTTCAGGACATCAAAATCGCCAAAGTAACGATGTGCCAGCAAGTCGGGCAAAACATTGTGACCATGCTCGTCCCACGCGCCCGCCGGCGGACGGGCATTGCGGCTATAGACAACCTTGAACGGCGGATAGGGCGGAGCTGCTGGCGAAATATTCGTTGGGGAAAACATCGTCAGCAGCCGGATGATCCACGGCCAGCAGCTTCACCTGGTCGAGATAGACCGCTTCTTCGAGCGGTTCCATGAATCGGAAGCTGAGCTTGCCATCTTTTTCGCGCACCGAATTGCGAGGTACCTTGATATATTCCGTCGGCCGCGGAATGTCGCGCTGATTGGGCCCAACCCAGTGGCCGACCACGCCCGCGCCCAGCATGTCTCCCACCAGTTCATAGTGGGAACCATCCCACACGAAAAGCGTGGGACAGGAACTGCCGCGGCGGTCCATTTCGAGGAAACTGTGGTCTTTCATTCCGGCAATCTGGATTTCATCCTGTATGACTCCGGAGGGCCACAGCATGCGCACCACATCGGCCTCTTTGGCCTGGCCCAGTCCGACCACGAAGTCGGTTGAGTTCTGTCCCAGGTAGCCGGACGATCCCGCAATTTCAAATTTCTGGCGATTCGCTCCGGCGAAAACTTCAACCTTGGTGCCAATCGCGCTCTTGTTGTCGGCCAGTCCCTTGAATGAAAGCCGCAGCCAGTTATTCTTGTTGCCGCCTTCGTTGCGCAGAAGCACAGCTGGACCGTGATTCTGCGTGATCAGCAGATCGGTGGCGCCGTCGCCGTCGTAGTCGGCGGTGACGATGGCGCGCGGGTCCTTGAGTTGAATCTTGTCGAGGCCGACATCGGCGGTGACGTCTTTGAATCCGTCAGGTCCGAGATTGCGGAAGAGACGGACTTCGCCTTTGCCTTCGGCGGTTTCGCCCACGACCACCAGGTCGATCCAGCCGTCATTGTCGTAATCGAAAGCGGCCACGCCCCAGGCGCGGGTCCAATTCGTCCTGGGGAGATCAACTCGCTCGAAGCTCTTGCCATGATTGTTGCGCCAGAAGGTCAGGCCAGTACCCCAATTGGTGAAAACAACGTCCATCCAGCCATCGTGATTGAGATCGGCAATGGCGATACCAAGTGTGGGGGAAGGTACAGGCGTTGACCATGGATGCCGGGCGGGAAACTTGCCTTCGCGCGGGTTTTGGAAAATCGTCGGCGGTTCTTTTCCGCTTACGACGAGATCGATGGCGCGATCATTGTTATAGTCGGTGCCGACGGCGGCGAAGCTCGGGCCTTCTCCTGCCAGACCGACCGAATCCGTAACATTCGTAAAGGTGGAGTCACCGTTGTTGCGCCACATCACGCACGAAAATTGGTGCGGCGAGAATGGCAGGGCCTGAGAACCCCCAATACTGACAGGTCCGGGCGTGTTTGCAGTCTGCGTTACATACAGGTCCAGGTCTCCGTCGTGGTCGTAGTCAATGAAGGTGACGTTGAGCTGCAAACCGTCAACAATGCCTGCCATCGAGCGAGACTCGGGGAAATCCTTGATGTGCGCGGCTTCACTCTGGATGCCGGCCGCGGCCGTAACGTCCTTAAATTGGCCGTTCTTCTCGTTGTGCAGCAGAAGCACGCGGCCGTTGAGGCTCACCGCCAGATCGGTCGCGCCGTCATTGTCGTAGTCTCCCGCTGTGCACCCGATGGCGTGAAGCGAAGAATCCAGCCCGGCCTTCCTCGTCACATCTTCAAACTTACCGTTGCCCAGGTTGTGATACAGCGCCATGCCGCCCTGCGGACCGTTGTCAGGAAGAAAAATGTCGGGTTTGCCGTCGCCGTCATAATCAAGAAAACATGCGCCCGGCCCGAGGAATGATGCCAGATCGGTTGCTGTGGCAGATGAAGCCTTTGAGACCAGGCCCGCGCTCTCCGCTACTGGAACAAAGCGCACCGGAATCGGCGGCAGGGCTTTCTCCGCCGCCCCCACCGCTTCTTCCACTGTCGAATATTTTCCCTGGTCGCCGTAGGCCAGCCCGATGGGCGAGCCCAGTTTGTTTTGCGTGATGTGCTGGAAGCGCGCCAGATGTTCGCGGGCATGGGCCGCATCGCCCGACTGCTGGTAGGCCCGCGCAATGCCGAATTCAGCCGATGCGTGCAGCGGATTCAGCTTGAGCGCATGCTGGAAAGCGTCGATGGCCTGCGGATACTGCTTGAGCTGCGCCGACGCGGCGCCCAGAAAATACCAGCTGTCGGCGTCGTTGGGATCGATCCCGGTGACGTGGCGAAAGGCTTCCACCGATCCCTGCGGATTGTCGGAATTCTTGTACAGCAATCCCAGGTTGAACCAGGCGTGGGGATCGTTGGGAGCATTCTTGCCTGCAGCTTCGAGAAGCGCTCTTCGCGGGTTCGATCCGCGCCAGGTTGAGCAGCGCGATGCCCTGGTTCAGAAAAGCGATCTGCAGTTTTGGATCGCGGGCGCCCGCTTCCTGAAAGGCCTTGAGGCCTTTCTCGAAAAGCTGCTGATTCATGTAAGCCGCGCCCAGGTTGTTCAGGCGTGCAGCTTCGGCGGAGGCGTCCGGCTTGGAATGGGAATCCTCCGGAGCAGCGGCAAGAATGGCCGCCGCGGCCAGGGCAATGCAGACGCAGAGCAAGAGGCTTCGCTTATTCATGCCAGAAATAAGTAAACCACAAATGGAGGACGGGCGTCCCTGCCCGTCGGGCAATGATCAGTCCATGACGGGCCAGTGTTGACGGGCGAGGATGTCCATCGCTACAAAGCCGGATGCCCAAAGCGGCCGAGCTGCTCCTGCAATGCCGCAGCCACCGAAATCACCAACTCCTCCTGCCATGGACGCGCCACGATTTGCACACCGATGGGCAATCCTTCCGGCGACTTCCCCACGGGAACCGCAACGGCGGGCGTGCCCAGCAGATTGAACCATTCGGTATAGCTCCAGGCATCGAGATACTCCACGGTCTTTCCCTCGACCTGCCAGCTGCGCTCGCCGTGCCGGAAGGCGGGAATCGAAGCCACCGGGCAAAGCAGTACGGGATAATCTCGCATCTGGGCGAATATTTGCATTCGCACTACATCGCGATCGATCCAGGTTTCGAGCAGCGACTGCCCGGTATGCGAAGGTTCTGCCGCCGCCCAACTGGAAAACTCTTTAAGGATCGGACTCAGTTCGGCTTCGTGCCCCTGCGTGACAGGACCGAGGATCATGCCACCCGCAACCCCGAACAGCTTCCACCATAGTTGGCGGACCCGCTCAAGGCCGTCCGGACGGAAGGGCTCCACCTGAAAACCCGCGCGCCGCAAAGCCTCGGCTGCAGTTCTCACTGCCGCCCGCGTTTCCGCAGTGACCGGCGTGCGGCCATCGTCCTCGAAGTAGCCGATGCGCGCGGCCTTTAGCTCATCGCGTCCGGGCCAGCGCAGAGGCACTGGCGCCGCCGAGGGATCGCCATCGTCGGGACCCTGCATGACTTCAAACAGAACTCTCAGGTCACCCACGTCTCGGGCCATTGGCCCGACCACTCCCAGCAACGCGAACGGTCCAACCGACAGCGGGAAGTGTCCGGTTGCAGGGATGCGTCCAGGCGTGGGCTTCAGGCCGCAGATTCCGCTGAAGTGGGCGGGCACGCGAATCGATCCGCCGCCGTCGCTGCCCACTCCTCCGGCGGACATGCCGGCCGCAATCGCCGCCGCCTCGCCGCCACTCGATCCGCCGGGCGTGCGTAAGAGGTCCCAGGGATTATTGGTCTGCCCGTAAAGAAGGTTGTCCGTCTCCCAGGCCATGAGCAGTTCGGGCGCATTGGTTGTGCCCAGAATGATGGCCCCAGCCTGGCGCAGACGAGCCACCAGCGGCGCGTCCCTCTCGCCCACGACGCCCGTCCGCAGTCTGGTTCCAGCCTCCCAAGGCAGACCCGCGACTTCCATCGAACTCTTGATGCTGAGCGGGACCCCGTGCAACACTCCGAGCTTTTCGCCCTGGCGAACCGCCGCCTCCGCCGCTCGAGCTTGCCGTCGCGCCCCTTCGGCATCGACCTGCACATATGCGTTCAGCCTTGGATTCAACGCTTCGATCCGGACAAGATGAGCCTCCACCAGCTCAACCGGTGACAGCTTTTTTTGCCGGATCTGCTCAGCCATGGATACAGCAGAAAGGAAAGTCAGTTCGCGCATGCCATCTCTGTGAGAAAGCTGAGTCTAGCACGCCGAACGTGTGTGGGTCGGACACTCCTGTCCGACGCCTTTGACCTTGACGTTGACTTTGACTTGGATCCTAGTAAGCGCACTCAGAAGACGCAGGTTCAGCAAGCTGCAAGAGTGGGAAGTTTAGCGGGAACCGGCTGCTGCGCCGCGAGCTTTACCAGCCCGGGCTTTTTCGACTCGCGGAGCTGGACGCGAAGCCGCTCTTTTTCTGGCGTCGCGCTTTACAAACCACTGTTTCAGATATTTTCGCGACGCGGGCGTGAGGCGTGAAAACAGCATGCCGGCGCGTCCGCCATCATCGGCCCAGACCACCTCGCCCATGCCCTCCACCATGTGACTGGTGCCAGGCAAGACAAAGCGCAGTGGCACCTGCTGCACCGGTGGCAGGGGTTCAGGAGCCTGCAACGCCAGGCCGTCCCGGTTCAGATCAAGCACCATGGCGGGAAGCGCAGCAATACCGAACTGAAGATAAACCAGCGATTCCAGGTTCTGCCGCTTTGATTTTCTGCGGTCCGGCCGCATGAAGCCGCGGCCCGCGCGCAGGCAGCGGACAATCTGTTCCACGCCGAGTGGCTTGTAAAAGATAAAATTCGCCCCTGCCTGAAAGGTCTCGGAGATTTCAGTGAGCGCCCCGATCATGCCAAAAATGACGGGCCTGTGACGCGACGGCGCCAGTCGCGCCATGCGGGCCACGGTGGCCGCGCCCGGCAGGTCGAAGTCGATCACCAGGGCCGAGTAGTGCCGCTGCACGGTCAGGTCCAGGGCCTCGGGCGCTGACAGGCAGACTTCCTGTTCCATTGCCACTTCGTCCAGGGCCTTCCCGAGGATACGCAGCGCATGTTCCTCGCGGCACATCAGCAGGGCGTTGAATGCCATAAGGCCGCAGCTTACGGCGGCAGCCGCCCGCGGTAAAGTGACCCCGGTAATCGCCAGATGCTTACCATGAGAAAAGCCGTCTTTCTCTAGGCGCGAAGGTAGGGCGAATACCCTCCCCCAAAGTAAGACGAAGGCCGCACTCTTTCGTAATCTGCCCTTACCCGGCTTCTAATGGCATATTAAGAATGTATGTCCCAATCCAACAAAGCAGGCGAAGCGCGGCGCGCCCCCCGGGTCAAATTTTCCGGGACGATTCTGGCCTTAGTCCGGTTGGAGAGCGGGCGCGAAATACGGGCCCGCTTACATCAGCTTTCCGCCACCGGCGGCCTGCTCCATCTCGAGGCCCCGCTGGACGAGGGCATAAAAGCTGAAGTGATGTTTCACGTAGGCGGCAGCACCATACGCAGCAAAGCAGCGGTGCTGTTCCCCATGTGGGCCACCCAGGGCTGCCTGCAGCCCTTCGAGTTCGCCGACCTGAGCGAGGATGACCGCGCCAAGCTGAAGGCTGACCTGGAGAGATTCCTGAGTTCTCCTCCCGATGCTCCTCACCCCGACGAACAGGCCTCTGAAGCGGCCGCCGGCTCCGGCAAATAACTTAACCGCCATTTCCGCTAAAATTACTGTTTGCAAACCACCCGTGGGACGGAACCTCATGGCACACCAGCATTCCGCTCGTTTCCTGCAAATTGTCGAAGATGCGAAGAATCGGGTCCGCGAAACCAGCGTTGACGACATCAAAGCCAGACTCGACCGCGGCGATCGCTTCCTGCTGATCGATGTCCGGGAAGAGAGCGAGTACGCCAAAGACCATTTGCCGAACGCGATTCATCTGGGCAAAGGCATCATCGAGCGCGATATCGAGGAGCGCGTACCCGAACTGAATACCCCGCTGGTTCTCTACTGCGGCGGCGGATATCGCTCCGCTCTGGCCGCTGACAACCTGCAGAAGATGGGTTACACCAACGTGCTCTCCATGGACGGGGGCATTCGCGGCTGGCGCGAAAAGCATTTTCCCCTCACGACAAAATAGCGCCGGCTAGCGCACTAGGTGCAGCGTCGCGCACACGGATATTGCCAGAACCGCTCTCCGAACTCCCCACGGGGACACTCCATGGAACGAGGCCCCGTGGCGGTTCACATCGTTCTAATGCCGGTCATGATCGTCATGGTCACGATCATGATCGCGGTCATGATCGTCGTGGTGGTTATAGCGCCACTCCCAATATGCCTTTTGCTGATCGCGGTCGAGTCTGCGATAGTCGCGGCCATCGCGATGATTCTCGACCACCCACTGGTTGTAGTAAATTCTTTCGTTACTGTCCCACCGGTGATACTGGTTGCGATACGGGTCATAGACTCGATAGCTGTGGGTTGCACAACCTGTGGTCAGGGCCGGCGCGAGAAAGGCAACTGCCAGTAGCATCGAACTGAGGTACTGGTATCGACTACGCATAGCGTCATGCCTCCTTTGGAACGAAGTTCTCCGGAAGCTTGGGTGCGGCACAAAACTGCAAAGTTGCTCGGAGCGCCGCAAAATACAGGTTTTACCCGGTGCTGCCCGTATCACTAACGTGGCCTATGGTTTGTCCTGCGCTTCCTGCGCCGAGCCGGTTTTTCCGCGCCCTACGTGATTGTTGAATCTGTAAGTTACGGTAGTCACAGTACCCCGTACCGTTCCTCCGTAACTTGATGCCGGCACCCCATAAACGTCAGCATGGCGTAGCCGGAGACTATCTCCGCCTTGGGTGCGACATGCAGCGCGACAAGCGAGCTTCGGGTAAGGATGGATCAGCGGCCGCAGCGGCGCCCGCGCGCGACCTCGCCGCACTGCAGCGCCAGCTGGTCCAGGCGGGCACTCCCGATCAATGTTGCGTTGAACTGGGAAAGGTCTTTGGTGTGCGGCCCAATGAAGTTGCCTTGCTGCGCCTGGAGGACGGGTTGCTGAAGTTCCTTTGCCCTTTTGAGCTCAGCACCGCGGGGGCGATCCCTATTTCCAGTTCTACAGCCGTTGCCGCCCACACCGTAGTCACCAGAAAAACTGAGCTGTTTAACAACTTCACCCGCATAAAGCACGCCAGCATCTTCGAGAGTATCAAGCCCGCCTCTGAAGAAGGCGAGGAGCTTCATCCCGCCACTATTCACAAATTGATGACCGCCCCCATCCTCGACAAGACAGACCAGGTGCTGGGCGTAGTTCAGATCTGCCACAAGGGCTTCGACCTGGTCTCCGCCGGGCCCGACTTCACTCTCGACGACCTGCAACAGCTCGAGCTGGCTGCCAAAGCCTTGAGCACCTGCGCCTTCATGCACGCTGGTTCCTAACTTCCAGAATTCAATCGCCAGATTTCGAAATTGAGCAGGCTGGCGAACATCACCCATAGCGCGTAGGGAACCATAAGCCAGAACGCAGCCTCCGAAAATGTGTGGAACACGATGGCTGTCGCAACCACCGCCGCCAGCAACGCGAGGATGTCAATAAATGCCAGTCCCGGACGATGAAGGCCGAAAAATAGACCGGACCATGCCAGATTCAATCCCAATTGGATAAAAAAGAGTAAGAAGGCGGCCCGGGGTTCGCTCCATCCTGCATGTCGCCACACCAGCCAGGCGCTCAACGCCATCATGAAGTACAGCGCCGACCACACCGGTCCGAACACCCAACTGGGCGGATTGAACGAAGGCTTTTGCAATTGCACATACCACGTCCGCACCGATGCTGACGTCCACACCGATCCAATAGCGGCAACCGAGAAGCACATGCCGAGGAAGAGCGCGAACGTCAGCCATGGGCTATTGGCCATGCGTCCTCTCCTCCAATTGCGCGATCTGTTCGATGTAGCGCCGGGAATCGAACTTCCGCCCGGTGCTGGCCAGCGACATGTAGCGTATTTTCCCGTACACCGGACGCTCCGTCCAGGCCCGGTCGTGCTTGCCCACGATCGCCCACGCGATTCCCGCATATCCGTTGGGATCCCGCCCATCGAGTTCGTAACGGTCGTTCAGCTGGACGGCGCGCTGGTAGGCCGCAGCCCACTGACGGACTCCATTCCAGAATCTTCTTCGCCCAGTACATGCGCAGATAGTTATGCATCCAGCCCATCAGCACCATCTGCTTCTGGGCCGCATTCCACAACGGATCGTGAGTCATGCCCTGTTCCAGTTGCTCCTCGCCGTAGATGACCGTCCGCCCGTCTCCCGCATGCTCGGACAAGGAGCGTTGCGCCCAGGGTTCCAGACACTCCATGGAGTCGTAGGCCGGGTTGAAGCGCACGAAATTGATTGCCAGCTCGCGCCTGACGATGACCTGTTCGAGAAACGCCTCCTTCGCCCGGGCGGGCGCGTCGCTGCGCTGTACCGCGAGCGCAACCGTGAGCGGCCCCACATGCCCGAAGTGCAGATAGGGAGAAAGCCGGCTCGTGCCATGTTGCTCGGGGCGGTTGCGCGACTCGGGATAGTCCGCCAGGCGATGACCCACGAATTCCCGGAGTGCCCGCAACCCTTGCTTGCTTCCACCCCGCCAGCCCGGAACCGGCTGAACTGACCGGTCAAGTTTCCATCCGGCCATCAGGTCGTCTTGCGGCAGGAGCGAATGCAGCCGCGCCGGGGGAACCCAGCCCACCTGAGCTTTCAAATTCTTCGGGCCGCGCCAGGAACCGCGGCAAGAGGGCGTGAATGCGTGGCCGGATAGTGCGTGCCGCGAATTGTTCCTTCAACAACAGCTTCGTGGGTACGACCACATCCGCGTCCACCGTCCACAGGGGCACGCGAATCCTGGATGCCACATTCACCCGCCATCGCTCCAGCTCCCGCATGGGATTTTCATCGCCAATCACCATCGCAGGCCGCATTTCTTCGCAGAATTTCAGCAGACTGTGGTCGGGATAGGTGCGCAGAACCAACCCCACGTCCCGCGCCGCCAGTTCTTCGGCAATGTCCGGAATGCCCTCTGCCAGAAAACGGTAGTGCCGAAGGTTGGCGCGGGGATAAAAGGGCGCGGGCGCAAGAAAAACCACCACCGGCTTGTTCACTTCGTTGGCTACGCGGACGGCCACATCCAGGGCGGGATTGTCGGCGGCGCGCTGCGCTCGCTGCATCCAGTAAACCACACAGTTCCCTTCCGGGTCTGGCGCGCCGCCTCTCCGCACTGTGATGCGATCATCCTGGCTGAGCTTTTCGATCGGGTCCATAAATTGTCTTGAGAAGTGCACCGGGAAGATACCGGATGGCGTCTTCCCGTTGCCTGCACTCTGATGCTTTTTCTTCTGGCCTGCTAAGCCGCTGTAGCGCCGTGATCGTCTGATCCAAGCGAACCCGGCTAGCGGGATTGCCGGTGAGACCCTGGGCGCATCGGCCGAATTCCGGCATGGTGCGAATGGTCCCCCAATGCTTTGTCGATTGCCTGCTTCTCTTCGTGAGTCAGCGCGCGCACCCTCCCTTTGGGCAGTTGCCCAAGGGGAAGTGGGCCAATCGCAACCCGCACCAGGCGCAGCACCTCCGCGCCAAGCCCTGCCAGCATTCGTCGAATATGACGGTTCCTGCCCTCGTCTAAAACTATTTCGAGCCAGGTATTACGCTTGCCGCCACGCAGGATGCGGACGCTCGCGACCCGGAGGAACTCGCCCTCTTGCGTTCTGACTCCCTTGCTGATTGATTCCAGCAATGCGGCGTCGGCCACGCGGTCGATCTGCACGTGATAGGTCTTGTTCAGGTGTGAAGCCGGAGCCTGCACTTGGGCCGCCCACTCCGGATCATTGGTCAACAGGAGCAGCCCTTCGCTGGCCTTATCGAGGCGCCCGACCGGAGCCACCCAGGGCAGCGCGGAATCCAGAAACGCGTAAACGGTCTGCCGGCCTTTTTCGTCGGACGCAGTGGTTACGGCTCCATGCGGCTTGTTGAGCATGAGATAGATCCTGGCGGTGGTGGCCAGTGCCTGGCCGTCCACTTCCATTCGATCGCGCTCCAGGCGGACTCGCGCCTCAGGATCGCGACGGACTGCGCCATTGAGACTCACCCGCCCCGCCCGAATGAGATCCGCAGCCTCGGAGCGGGAGCAGTAGCCAAGCTTCGAAAGGGCGCGCGCCAATCCGACGTGCCGGGAATGTTCCGTGCCAGTCACGCCCCCATGCTAACCGAGTATGCGTAGGCCCGGACGCCCTCGTCCGGGCGGGCGAGGGCGACCCGCCCCGACGTGATTTTTTATCTATACTGGCTGACAAGGTTTGCGCCATTGAGCATCGAAGCGTTCTCTCTGCCTTATTCCGAAGCTGCGGTCGAAGATCTCCGCTTGCGCCTGGCCCGCACCCGCTGGCCCGATGAAATACCCGGCTCGAACTGGACCTACGGCGTCGATTTAAAGTTCATGCAGCGGCTGTGTGACTACTGGAAAAATGAGTTCGACTGGAAAGGGCAGCTGAAGAAACTGTCCTCCTTCCACCACTACCGGTGCACCGTCGATGGCATCGGGATTCACTTCATCCACGAGCGCGGCCAGGGACCGGCGCCCATTCCGCTGGTCCTGACTCATGGCTGGCCGGGTTCGTTTCTCGAAATGCTCAAGATCATCCCGCTGCTGACCAACCCCGCCAGCTATGGAGGAGACCCCGCACACTCATTCGACGTGGTGGTGCCGTCCCTTCCCGGATTTGGTTTTTCAGACCGCCCGGCGCGTCCCGGCATGAACACCTGGCGCATTGCCGAACTTTGGGCCGGCCTGATGGCGGAATTGGGGTATGAGCGCTTTGCCGCGCAGGGAGGCGACTTTGGCGCATCGGTAAGCACCATCCTGGGATTGCGCCATGCCCGTCGGATCATAGGAATTCATCTCAACTACATCCCAGGATCTTACCGGCCGCATCTCGAGCCAGGAACGAAGCTGGCCGACATTGAGCAAGAGTCGCTCGATGATGCCGACCGCTGGTACGTTGACTCTGGCGCCTATGCCCACCTGCAACGCAATACTCCCCAGACCGGCGCCTATGGCCTGAATGATTCTCCGGCCGCACTGGCGGCATGGATCGTTGAGAAATTCCGCGACTGGTCGGACTGCGATGGCGAGGTCGAGCGCCGCTTCAGCAAGGACGAACTGCTCAGCAATGTGACCCTCTATTGGATGACGGAGACCATCCATTCTTCGTGTCGTCTTTACTACGAGTCGAGGCTGGCGCCGCTGCACTTCAAGAGGGGTGAAAAGGTAGGCGTGCCGTGTGCCGTCGCGCACTTCCCCAAAGAAGCGCCCTTCCCTCCGCGGCCCTGGATCGAGCGCGGCTATAACCTTCAGCAGTGGACTGAAATGCCGCGCGGGGCCCACTTCGCCGCCGCTGAGGAACCGGAATTGCTGGCCCGCGACATCGCCAGGTTTTTCCACAGCCTGCGGCAGACACCTGAATCGAGCCCCGGGAAGTCATCATAACCGGCAACATGGCCGGCTCGCATTGATGGTAGTCTGTTTGAGAAAACACTTGTCCATAATGGCGAACGTCGCCCGTTATGCCCGATGAAGAGGCAGCGCCTTGCCCATGAATGAGAAAAACACGAGCGCGGACAAGCTTGCGCACGATGGGCGCCGGAGCGCCAGGAAGCCATATCTCAAGCCGGAATTCCGCTACGAGCGGGCCTTTGAAACCATGGCGCTGGCGTGTGGCAAGATCCGCGCCACTCAACCGCTCTGCCGGTTCAACCGCAAGAATTCTTAGCAGCGGGCGTCGGGCTTCGGACCTCAGACTTCGGACCTCAGACCTCAGACCTCAGGAAGGTCTTCTACAGAGTCTCTCATTTCAGATTCGGTGCACAATCAGACGCTGGGCCTGTTGCCATCTGTACGCTGCTTCGAAGTCCGAGTCTGAAGTCTGACGTCCGAGGTCTGACGCCCGACGTCTGACGTCCGAGGTCCGGCGCCCCGCGCCCGCCCTTCCTGCTGGAAAACCACGGAACCAACTGGTAGCATCCTGCGCATGTTCAAATTACTGTTTGTGATGTTGACCCTGGCTGCAACAACCTCGTCGGTCGCGGCCACATCATCCGCCGATCTTCCCACCCGGAAATATCTGAACCTGGCCGCGATCAAGACCATGGTCGCCGCCGCTGAGGCGGAAGCCAAAAAGCAGAATGTTGAAGTCACCATCTGTATCGTGGACGAAAGCGGCAATCTCCTTTTTCTGGAAAAGGCGGACGCCGCCTCGCTCAACACCATTCAATTTGCCCAGCGAAAAGCACGCCACGCCGCTTTCTACCGCTCTCCATCGAAGGGTGGCGCCGATGCCGTGAAAAAAGGCAATGTCGAAGTCCTGGCTTTTCCCGACTTCTTCCCTAACCAGGGCGGCTTGCCCATTCAGGTGGACGGCCAGACCCTGGGCGGAATCGCGGCCAGTGGCGCCAAGTCCGAAATCGACGAAGCGATCGCCCAAGCTGGGCTCGACGCGCTCCTGAAGAAATGAGTGTGGCCGAATTCCGTCCCGACTAGCGGGAATCGCTGGGAGGTGGTTCGATGCCGGGAACTCGTCGCAGTTCACTAGTCGGAGCAGTCCTGCTCGTCGCTCTGGGCCTGCTCTTTCTCTACAGCAACTTCCGGCCTGGCCTGGATCCGTGGCCTTTGCTGTCTCGTTACTGGCCGCTCCTGCTGATTTTTCTGGGGCTGGGGAAAGTCTGGGACCAGTTCAGGCCGCGGGACAGCTCGCAGGCCGGACGAGCATGGCTCAGCGGCGGCGAGATTGCCGTCATCCTGCTGCTGGTCGTCGCCGGAATTGCTCTCAGCTTTCAGACCGCCTCGCGCCGCCTGCACGATGTGGAAGCCATCGACCGGCAAGGATCAGAGCCGGTTCGAGTCCACATTCAAATGCCGGCCGGCGAACTGAAACTGTCCGGCGGCGCCAACCAGCTGATGGAAGCCGACTTCAACTATGACGAGGCTGAAGGCAAACCGGAAACTTCCTACCACGTATCGGGCGGCACAGGTGAGCTCGATGTCACCCAGCCGGGGAAAAAATTTCACTTCGGCCCTGCGCACAACGACTGGAACATCCGTCTGGCGAACGACGTTCCCATGCAGCTCAAGGTTGACATGGGGGCCGGCCAGAGCGATCTGAAAATCGGCGGCCTCTAGCTCACCCGGCTGGACATCAGCATGGGTGCCGGCCAGTTTACCGCGGACCTTACCGGCGACTGGAAGAAGGACCTCGACGCCGAGATCCACGGAGGCGTTGGCCATGCCATCATCCTGCTGCCGGAGGATGTCGGCGTGCGCGTTCACGCCACCGGCGGCATCGGTTCGATCAGTTCGGGAGGGTTAAAGCGCGACGGCGACGAATACGTAAACGATATGTATGGCAAGTCGCCCGTGACCCTGCGGCTAGACGTCTCGGGCGGAGTCGGCAATATCGATTTGCGCCCGACCTCGAAGGGTCAATGACCGCAGAGGTCGTGTAGCGCCGGCGTCTCGCCGGCTGTCCGGCGGGCGTCCTGCCCGCCGTTGGCGTTACTATTCTTCCGCTTCCTGTTCGCCGCGGCTCGAGGCAGGTTCGTTCTGAAATCCGCTGCCCAGAATCCTGGCCACTGAAGTCAGGTCCTTGCTCAGCGCCGTCCGCCAGCGTCCCACCGAATCCTGAGCCAGCTCTTCCATGGTCTGGCCGAACGACAGCAGGCTGGCCGCAACTTCGGTCTTGACCAGGTCGGATACCGAAGTCTCGATTCCCTTCTGGACAATCTTCAATTTTCCGCGCGCGTCATCCAGTTGACGGTCGAGTTCCTTGGCGTTGCGCGTGCCCAGCTCTTTGAGCACGACATCGACCGCGCCCTCCAACTGCACCCGGGCTGCGGATATCTGGTCGCTGGCCATCTGCGAAAGCCTGGTCTCCATCCCGGACTCCAGCCGGCATGCGGTGTCGTCCAGTTGTACGATGCGGCCGCCCAGGGTGGTGACTTGCGTCTGCAGCCGCGAGGTTTCGACTGAGACCGTGTCCTGCGCCTTCTGCATTTCCCGGCGGTAGGCATCGTGCTCTTCACCCAGACGTTTCTGCAGCGAGCGGAAGTGTTCTTCGCTCTGGTGCTGCGCCCGGGCGCCCGCGTCCGCCACCTGCTTCTGAAATTTCTCCGCGTTGGAATTGAAGTGCTGGCCCACCGCTTCGGCCATTTCTTCCGACAACCCCTGCGCGTTCTGCTGGACGGTTTGCAGTTGCTGTGCCACCTGCTGCCGGAATCCTTCCAATGCCCGGAGGATGTTCTGCTCGATCATTGTCTGGGCCGATCCCAGCACCTGCGCCGATTGCTCCTGGGTCTGTTTCAGCACTTGCGTCCCCAGGTCCTCGCGCAGGCGCACCCACAATTTCTCTTCGACCTCGGGAGGAATATGTGACAGTGAAATATCGAACTTGCTGCGCTTGCCGTCTCCCTGCGCAAGTTTTTCCTTGAGCGCCACCACTTCCGCATGCAGGGGCTGCACAAACTCGGCCACAATGGCGCGCATGTCGTACTCGGTCAATTGCGCATGGCCCTTTTCGGAAACGATCTTCAGTGCGGGCGCGCCGGGTTGGGCTTTGTCGCTTCGCGGCATTTTGCGCGGAGGTTGCGGGTCGTCAGAATGAATCTCGAGCAGGCGCCCCCAGTCTTCGGGACATGATTCCAGTCCCCAGAAATTCTCCGGCTGGTCGAGCCTGGCCGCCAGCTGCCAGCCATGCTGACCCGAGCCCATCGGCTTGCAGTCAACCACGTGCGCTTTGGCCGCGCCGCCTCCCTTGCGCCGGAACTGCACCGGGATGCCGGCTTCGAGCCGGGTGGGAGAAAATATGGCACAACCATGCGCGCTGACCACCAGGGTCTCGCAGATTTCGGAAAAGGGAGCGCTTGGCTCCAGGCTGGTAACGGCGATGGGAAGGGTGATCGGCACTCTCGAACTGCGCCGCATGGTCTCAGGCACATTCGCACTATGCATGTTGTCCCTCTTTCATGGTGTCCCGCTTTCCTGCAGCGCTTTTGCTGACCTGCATTGCTGACCTGCGTCGCAGGAGAGCGTGCCGCTTGACCTGCGGACCGGCTCAAAACTCTGCACCACTACCGTAACCCAAGCCGCGCCATTCAAGGAATTCCAGTAGTTCCGCCCGCCCACGTCAGCGGGGCAGTTACGTTACACCTCCCTCGGTAACCGGGTAATGAGACAGTACAGTGTCCAAATTCCCGCCGCCGATGACCAAGAAACAAGCTCGCATCCAAGGCGACTGGTAGTAGGTTGATTACAGCATCAGTTACAACCAAGGAATCGAAAGCAGCCATGACAATCCTCCTGCAACGGCTTATCGAAATGTGCTGCCGGCACGAGTTCACCTGGCCGCACGCCGGCGTCCACGGAACCGCCTACCAGGCCTGCCTGCTCTGTGGCGCGGTCTATTCCTATGACTGCTCAACCATGCGCCGCACCGGCCGCCTGGTTACGCCCGCTGATCCGCGCTACCCGCCGCTGACCGAGAGCCAACCCGCCAGCGACTAGACCCACAGGTACGAGGTTGCCCCGTCCAGGCTCCGCTTGGGCGGGGTTTTAGTTTGGAGGGGGCAACAGCGCAAGAAAACCCCCGCCGCCGCTTAAGACTTTCGCGAAATATCAGGCCCCAATCCCTTCATATCCTGCAAGGGCGCCGGCGTTTTTAGCACCGCGGCCCGAGTCTGCTACCATCGAGCACATGGCTATCCAGCGGATGGAGCACGTCGGCATTGTGGTTGACGACCTCGCAGCCGCGACTGAGTTCTTCGTCGAGCTCGGACTCGTGCTGCAGGGCGAGGCGCCTGTCGAAGGTCGCTGGGTGGACCGCGTCGTGGGGCTCGAGGGCGTCCGGGCGGACATTGCGATGATGCAGACTCCGGACGGCAACGGACGACTCGAGCTGACCAAGTTCCACTCGCCGTCACAACAGGGCAACAACCGGCAGGCGCCGGCGAACACGCCGGGTATTCGCCATGTCGCCTTCGCCGTCGAGGACATCGACGCGGTGGTTGCCGGCCTGCGAGCCCGCGGCGTTAAACTCGTCGGCGAGCTGGAGCGCTACGAGGACAGCTACCGGCTCTGCTATGTTCGCGGCCCGGAGGGAATCATCATCGAGCTGGCGGAGAAGATCGGCTAACGGATCGAGTCCGTTGCCGACTCTCACAGGTTCATTGCGTGGGAGCGATTCTCCCGCGGGTCGGACCGGGACGGCTCTCACACGCCTCACTCGACCCCGCCCACAGAGTGCACAATCCCGCAGCCCGCCTTCCGCGGAACACGATTCGGGTTCAGATTAGCCAGAAGTTCCCTGCGGAGAATGTCGTCAGTCAGTCTGGGCGGTGTTGCACTGCGGAGCTTGAATATTCAATCGGCTGGAGGAAGATCGGGCGCATGCGTAAAGATTTCTGGTTTTTGATCGCGCTTTCGCTGCTTTGCCTGGCCGGCAGCGCCGCTGCGCAGAGTGACCCCGCCTGGACCGAGCCCTTTCCGCCGCACCGCGTCATCGGGAACGTGTACTACGTGGGCAGCAAGGGACTGGCCTCGTACCTGATCACGACACCGCAGGGACACATCCTGATTAACAGCAGCCTGGAAACCTCGGTTCCGCTCATCAAGGATAGCGTCGAGAAGCTTGGTTTTCATTTTAGTGACATCAAGATCCTGCTGATCAGCCATGCCCATGGCGACCACTGCGCGGGCAGCGCTCGCGTGAAGGAAATGACCGGCGCCAAATACTTTGTGATGGACGCGGACGTGCCGGTAATCGAATCGGGCGGCAAGGCTGATTTCCAGTATGGCGCTTCCTCGGGTACGCATTTCAAACCTACAAAAGTTGACCGCGTGCTGCACGATGGCGACGAAGTGCGTCTGGGAGACACCGTGCTGGTCGCACATCTCACGCCCGGTCACACCCGCGGCACCACTACCTGGACCACGAAAGTCAGCGATGGCGGCAAGTCATATGACGTGGTAATTGTGGGCAGTCCAAACGTGAATCCCGGATACAAGCTGGTGGGCAACAAACAGTATCCGCAAATTGCTCAGGATTATGAACGCACGTTCCAGGTGCTGAAGAGCTTGCCCTGCGATGTGTTTCTCGGCGCCCATGGCGACTATTACGGCATGGAAGCCAAGTTCGCCCGGATGAAGCCTGGTGGAGCGAATCCCTTTATCGACCGCGAGGGCTACATGAGCTATGTTGCCGAAAGAGAACAGGCATTCCGGGAAGAACTCAGGCGACAGTCGGCAAGACCGTAGCGTTTCCTGGACTCCCGAGGGTGTTCCGTCCATCGCATCCCACTCCCTTCGGAAGTACAACACCGTTCGTGCTCCGGCCGGTATCTTGCACCTGCCGATTAATATGAACCACAATCAGCAGGGGCGTTTACCCGGTGAAGATACTTCTGGTTGACGATTCGAAGCTGGATCGCGCGCGCGTCAGCGAGTGCCTGGAAGAGGCCGGCTTCGATTTCGTGACAGCCGAAAACGGCACCGACGCGTGGGAAATTCTGCAGGCCCCCGATGCTCCCACCTTTGCTTTGCTGGATTGGGTCATGCCCGGATTTGACGGCATCGAACTGTGCCGCCGCATTCGCACCCTGGGGTCAAATGGGACCTATATCTACACCGTCATGCTGACCGCCAAGGACCGCAAGAAGAATCTCCTGACCGCGATGGAGGCCGGCGCCGACGACTATCTGGCCAAGCCGGTTGACCCGTCCGAACTGCGGGCCCGCATCCTGGTGGGGAAACGGATTCTCGATCTGCAACAGTGTCTGAGGTTTTCCGCCACTCATGATTTCCTGACCAACCTGCTGAGCCGCGCCGAAATCCTGGCATCGCTCGAGCGCGAACTGGTCCGCACCCAGCGCGAAGGCAGGCCGGCGGGAGTGATCATGGCGGACGTGGACGGCTTCAAGCAGATCAACGACACTCTGGGCCATCCCGCGGGGGACGCCGTGCTTGCCGAGGTGGCCCGCCGCCTGAAGTCAGACCTGAGACTCTATGATGTGGCCGGACGCTACGGCGGCGAAGAGTTCATCCTGGTGCTGCCGGGCTGTGACCTGCACACCGCCGCGCGCCGCGCCGACGAAATCCGGCGTCTGGTTTCCCGCGACCCGATCGTCACGCCTGCGGGCGCACTCTCGGTCACGGTAAGCATGGGCGTGACCGTCACCAGTTGCGACCTGGACACCACCCTCGAGACCCTGCTGCAAAGCGCCGACGCCGCCCTCTACCGGGCGAAGAAGGCCGGGCGCAACCGCGTCGAAGCCTTTTCGCTTACCCTCAAGCTCGACGAAAAATCCCGATAGACGCGCTGACCCAATCTTGTTCCGATGGTTGTAACCCTAGAGGCTGCCCCACCCTTCGTGGTTTTCGAAGGGTGGGAAGCGTTGCCCTCAATCAACAAATCATCCTCGTTGCCTACGGACTGGGAATCGCGGCTTGCGATGGAGCGGAGTACTGGCTTTCCAGGCCTCCCGCCGTGATCGCTGTACTGACGTAGTAATAAGTCGCTCCGGCTTGAACCGAACTGTCCACGTAATTTGTGCCGGCCGTCACTACCGGATTGATCTTCGCATAGGGGCCGCCGGGCGTTGAGCCGCGATATACGTTATATCCCGCTACCGGCGAAGGGCTGGCGGTCCAGCGCAGGCTGACCGTGTGCGAGGACGTTGCTGCTGCCGTACCCGATCCAGACAGCGTCTCGACCACCGGCGTATTGGCAGCATTGCTGGTGAGGGAAATGCTGCCTGAAGTGGCACCGCTGCTTTGTGGTGTGAAGGTCAGCGAAACCGGCGCGCTCTGTCCGGCGGCGAGAGTCATGGGCAGGGACAACCCAGCCAGATGGAACTCCGCACTGGTGGAAGTCGCCGCCGTGATGGTTACGCTCGATCCGCTGGCGGTCAGTGTCGCCGTCATGACCTTGCTCGTGCCCACGGCCACGCTGCCAAAGTTCAATGCGCCCGCGCTGGAGGTCAACTGCCCAGCCGAGACGCCTGTGCCTGACAGGGCGACGGCCAGATTTGCATTCACCGCATTCGAAACCACGTTGATGGCTCCGCTGGTGTCGCCTCCAGCTTGGGGAGTGAAAGTCACGCTGAAGGTTACGCTCTCTCCCTGACTCAGGCTCACGGGCAGGCTCAAACCGCTCAAGTCGAAACCCGCTCCGGTGATGGTGGCCTGGGAAATGGTCACCGTCGAACTACCGTAGTTGGTCAATGTTTGATACTGCGTCCCGCCGCTGCCCACTTGAATATTGCCGAAGGCCAGGCTCGACGGGCTGGCTGTGAGCGTGCGATGGTGCCACCTGTAACTGCTAAAAGAAGAAGACGCTGCCGGGCTGGCTGCGAGTGCGGGAAACAGAAAAAGCGTGAAGGTTATGATCAGGAGTCGAGAAACCAGGGGCGGTTGAATTATTTGGGGGAGGGGCATGGCCCCCAGTCTTGAACTCTCAGGCGCTGAAGTGTAGGGCTAACTAGGGCATCGCTACACTCGAAGGTTCCCAGACCACTGCGTTAATCGTTTGGGCACGGACAGCCCGGCCTGCACGTGTTTCCGCTGATTTCTGCGCATCAGATCGGACGAAGAGGTCGCCATCTTGACCTACCGTCCCTTCATCTCACGCTCAAGCACCGCCAGGGCGTACAGTGCATCTTCGATTCTGTGTCTTTCCGAATGATGGTCGCTGTCGTGTTCCAGGTCTCGTAACCTTCCGGCGATCGCCTCACGCGTGGCGGCAATCCGTTCTGGAATCTTCTGCGAATCACCTTCCATTACTGCCTGTTCATACAGCTGTTCCCACTTCTTATTTTGGGCAAGCATGCTCCTCCTCCACAGGCGTGTACCTGAGCCTACCAAGGGGAACGGCAAGACTCTGTGCAGTATTGACCAAACCGTTTTCTATTGTGCGCCGAAATGGAAGTCACGACCCGGTCTCGCTCTCAGTTCCTTCATGAGCGGGGATGGGTTTCATTGATTGCAAAGGCGGGTTGGAAGTCCGCCGTTCACTGCTGAGCAGCGTTCTCCACTACTACCCGCTTCCGCACCAAAAGTACTGACCAAAATTAAGTGGCAGACCTGTGCAGTTTGGTGCAGCGTGCCCGTTCTTTCGAGGCCTATGCTATATCCATTGAGGAAATGGACCGTGGCAGCGAAGTGCTGACCCCGCCCTCTTTAGAGAGAATCATCCTAACGTGACTCCCATCATCAAGAATCGGAAACCCAAACTCCGCAAGGCCGCTCAACCACCCCTGTCGCATCCAGGGGCGGCGCCTGACTCAGACCGCGCCAGGAAACCACGCCTCGCCGAACCCGCCCCGAGCGATCAGGAACTCAAACCCGGAGATCGCGTGCAGGGTCTGGGCAACTTCGGAAAGCCAACGGGAGAATTCGGCACAGTTGAACGCACTAACGAAGATGACGCGGTCGTGAAGTGGGATGATGACGGTCGGGTGAGACTCCACCAACCGCAGCTCAAGAAAGTGTAGCCCGCAAACCAGAAGCTGAGGTTGAAACCGTGCTGAAAGCAGATTGGTCTGGTGAGCGCGGAAGGAATCGAACCTTCAACCTACTGATTAAGAGTCATGGTTCTCGATTCGGCTGCAGCGTTGTCAACTGCAGTCGCCACAATAACTTAACGATCAAAAGACCCGCATGGACGGCTTCCAAAAACGTTGAAAAAGTTGGGGAAATCGAACGGCATCTAATTGTGAAGGACACAAAAAGGACACAGCGCACGTTTAGGCGTCAATCCGATTCTCAACTGATCCTTTTCTTCTGTGGGTACCGCCGTGAAAGAACGGCCCATACGCGACTTTAAAGGACTTACAAGAGGCGGACGACCTCTAAGTCGTTGGAAATCCCCGGTAGCGGGAGCGAAGCCGTAGCGTAATCCGTAGTGCGGGCCGGCCAAGATAAGGGACGGAACCGAGTACTGTGATAACGCTGGTATCGCGAGTTTCGGACACGGTTTCCGGCGAATCGAGATTCGTCGAGAAAATTCTTCCCATCCTGAGGTCCAATGCAGAAAATCCCATGCGACGGACTTACTGGGTCAGTTCCACGTCGATCGTGATGGTGATGTCGTCGCCGATCATCCCTGGCATGGTAGTCACGCCGAAATCCTGACGGTTGATCTTAGTCGTCGCCGACGCACCCATACGCTGCCCTTGCCCATCGGATCTTTGATGGCAGCCGTCGGGCCATCCACATCGAGACGACTTTCTTGGTCGTGCCGTGAATCGTAAGGTCTCCTGTGATCTGCAGCTTTCGGATCCGGCCGCCTTGGCTTGCTTCGAGTGGAACGTGATCGTCGGATACTTTTGCACATCGAAAAAGCGCGGACTGCGCAAATCGTTGTCGCGCATCTCCACGCGCGTGTCCACCGAATTGGCGTCGATCGTCGCGTCGAGAGAAGTCTTGGTGGGGTCGGCGGGATCATATTTCACCGAACCAGTCACTTTCGTGAAGGCACCTCGCACCGTGGATACGCCGAGATGCCGCACGGAAAATTGGGCCGCGGTGTGGTTCGGATCGATCTGCCAAGTTCCAGTTTGTGCGGCGGCGATGGTGGCCAGCGCCAGAGCGGTGACGAGCGAGAAAGTTAAACGAGGCACAGTAAAAGGTTCTCCTGAGAAAAGTGAGTGCACACATGCTAAATGAGAATTTCCATTTTGACTTCGAAAACTGCAAAAATTGCCGGCCGATTCCCGATGAGCTACTGCGTAGATGGAAAACCAGACATCTGCTATGGCGGCTGGAATGGGCGGTCCACAAAATCGGGGGCTATCATCTGTCATCGGTTGACGCCGGAGATCGGCCACCCCAGGGTCTCGGCGGCGCAATGATGTGGGTTTGTGCTGCCGTCTAAGCCAAGAAGCACTCGGTGATAGCCTCAGGCGCTTTAAATTCCCTGTGCTATTATTCGCCCGCTGAAGTTTCGAAAAAGGGGAAGGCCTCGTGAAAACTGTGAACGCAATTCTGCTGATGCTGGTGGCATTGCCGGCGTTCGCTCAGACCCAACCGGCGCCGCTAATTCCATTCGATACCGTAGTGGATTATCTGAAAACTCCGGCGGGCATGAATTTCGGCGAAGTGCTTGGCATAGCCGTCAATTCGAAGGGCCACATTGTTGTTCTGAACCATCCCGGAACCTACGGCGGGCCATTGTATGGTGCGTCCTCAACCCAGATTCTCGAATTTAATGAGAAGGGCGAATTCGTTAAGGAAATCGGGCGCGGTGTATATGGGTTGGGTTACTCTCACTCGGTCCGTTTTGACCGGCATGACAACATGTGGGTGGTGGATAAAGGGACCAACTCCATCATGCGCTTCAACCCGGCAGGCCGCGTGACCATGAACCTGGGCCGTCGCGAGGAAGGTCCTGACCAGCATCAATACATCGACTTTCAGAAAGGTGACCAGCCTCCAGTGGCTGCCGACGGTTTTTATCACGGCCCGACCGATATCGCCTGGGACTCGGACGACAACATGTACATCAGCGATGGCTACTTCAATTCGCGGGTGGTGAAGGTAGACAAACACGGCGATTGGGTCAAGTCCTGGGGGTCGCGGGGCGCAGAGCCCGGCCAATTCAATCTGCCTCACAACATCGGAGTTGATAAGCAGAATAATGTGTATGTTGCCGACCGAAGCAATAACCGCATTCAGGTGTTCGACTCGGACGGAAAATACTTACGCTCGATCCTGTTGAACGCCCCGTATGATAAGAAACGGCATCCTGTATTGGGCAACGCCAGGGCGAATCCTCCCGACGCAACCCAGCCGTGGACGATCTGCATCACCAATACGACGCCTCAGTATCTCTACACATCGGATGAGGAGCCTGGCCGCATTTACAAGCTTTCGCTGGATGGGAAGATTCTGGGGATGCTGGGAGAATCCGGACATGAATCGGGACAGTTCAATTGGATTCACGCCTTTGCATGCGTTCGGAAAATACCTTCTGGTCGCCGATATGAACAACTGGCGGGTACAGGAATTGACGCTGCATCCTGAAAAAGCCAAGCTGGCGTCAGCATCGTCTGACCAGCGGTAAGCTTTCTATGATTCTCAAGCGATTGCTTTGCGCCCTAATTTCACGGTCCTCGAGAACAACACAAATGGGCCAGCCCAGATTGGAACCGAGGCGATGGTGCGGGATGATCTTAAG